>CAXXVE010000002.1:0-323845 GCA_963676905.2 Oceanispirochaeta sp. | reverse complement strand
AGGCTCTTGATCAAATACAGGACGATACTACGATAAAAAAAGATCGATTTCGTGTAATCCGATAAGATGAGACCTTTTTATTGAATTATTTTGATTGCTTTTCCCTGCGGAACTGGCTGGGTGTACACTCTTTTACACTCTTAAAGACCTTGTTAAAGGTGGGTTTTGAGTTAAAACCGGATTCATAGGCTATTTCGAGGATATTCAGATCAGTTTCTTGAAGCAGACGGCAGGCTTCGACAATCCGGTACCTGTTGATAAAGGCATGGTAGTTGAGGGCTGTATTCTGATTAATAACCTGGGAAAGATTGTGGTAGGTCGTGCCGGTCTGCTCTGCCAGAGTTCTCAAATCCAGGTCAGAGTCGGACCAGAGTTTCTCCTCTTCAATCACCCTGCAGAGATTCTCAAAGATTTTGCGGTCAGCTCCAGGCTGGAGACCGGATTTCAGATACTTCGGTTTTTGTTCATCTGACTCACCCTGTCCTTCGGCTGTACTCCCTGTCCCTGATTCAACGCCAACAGACATCACTATATAAGCTCCCGGCTGACTGTCTGCAAGGAGAAGAATGTAATTGTAAACAAGAATAATAAAGATCGGAAAATCCTTGATCAGGCGGAGGTAACTTGTATCCCAGGAAGGATAGTTCTGAAGCATGGTGAGAAAATAGACAACTCCTGCAAAAATCAATAGATAGAGAAAGAGGATATTCCGCAGCTTTCTGAATTTCAGCTGATCAAGGGACGGCCTTGTTCTATACAGCAGAATAAAACAATAAAGGAGGAAGAGGAAAAACTGCAGGATCGCCAGGGTGAACATGTGTATGCTCCCCAGCATGGGCGCCGGGATGATTCCCTGCTGAAACATATAAATTTTCTCTTCTCCCGGCATAAGAAACCGGGGGACATGAGCGGCAGTTATGATA
This sequence comes from Oceanispirochaeta sp., assembly GCA_963676905.2. Classification (GTDB taxonomy): domain Bacteria; phylum Spirochaetota; class Spirochaetia; order DSM-2461; family DSM-2461; genus Oceanispirochaeta. The sequence continues at coordinate 322,922 of CAXXVE010000002.1, read as the reverse complement.
ATAAAGGGTATAAAGAGAAGACACCTGATAAAGACAGCCCGCTTCCGGGGTCCTCTGCCTGTCATCTTCTGAATATAAAGGAGGAGTACCGGTGGAATAAGGAATAGTACAGGAAAGTCGGTAAACAGAAGAAACGGAACTGCAAGATAGAGTCCCGTGGGAATAAGAAGATCAGTCAGATAGATATAGAGAGTCATAAAGAAGAGGAGATTAAAGAGAATATCCCCTCTTTTTTTTACGGCAAAACGGTAAATCAGTATACCCGTGAGTGTAAGGGCCTGGATAAATCCAAAAAAGAGTAGAATTGTTAAAAATGAAAAACTGAAGGTCACAGACAGATATTAGCGTGATTCTGCTGACTGTTCCAGACATACTGTCCTGTTCCCGGAATCAAATGGTCTTGTGCCCATCTACAGGGCAGATGAAGATTGGATAAGTCAGAATCGGATTATTCAAAAAATGGAACAAAAAAAAGAGGAAATATACCAATATATTATGACAAAGCTGAGTTAATATTTCCACAGTCCCGTTGACCGTCATCGGACCCGCGGGGCATTATGGGACCGGTTTTCATACCCGAACCCACTATCAGGAGCTTCTATTCATGGCAAAACTATACGGAATCGGCGTCGGTGTCGGCGACCCTGAAATGCTGACAGTCAAGGCGGTCAGGGCCCTTCAGGAATCGGATATTGTCCTCCTTCCCCGGGCAAAATCCAAGTCGGACAGCACAGCCTACGAGATTGCCAAATCCTATATGCGCGAGGATGTTGAGAAGGTCTATGTAGACTTTACAACAGTGGATAACGATCAGGTCAGGGAAGATGACAGGAAGCTCTATTCGGATGTGGTGAACAGGGTAATCGAAGACGACAAGACCCTTGCATTTATCACCATCGGCGACCCCATGACCCTCTCCACCTTTGTCTATGTGATGGAGCTGCTGGACAGGGATATCGAAGTGGAGAGCATCCCCGGAATCACCTCCTTCGCCTCGGTCTGCAGCAGGCTGAATACTCCCCTTCTGATGGGTGACGAAAGACTTAAAATTGTTCCCCTCCATAAGGACTCGGACATTGCCGAAGAGATAGACTCCGCCGACAACATCGTCTTTATGAAGATATCCAGGAAGCTTGAAGACCTGAAGACTGTTCTCTCCGAGAAGAATCTGATGGACAGGGCCGTGCTTATATCCAACTGCGGGAAGGCCGATGAAAAGGTCTTCTACAATCTTGCTGAAGTAACAAAAGAGCAGATTTCCTACTTCTCCACCGTTCTTGTCAAGAAAGGCGGACTGGAGACATGGCGGCGGTTCAACCCCTTCTGACCGGCGGTCCCCGAAGGGGCTTTTAATAAACGGGATTTCTCATAATAATAGAGCCCATGAAACACTACCTCTATGCCCTTGGAGCCATACTCTGCTGGGCCAGCCTTCCTGTTGCCACGGGCTCCGGTCTGGACAGCCTCTCCACCGAAGAACTGATGTGCTACAGCTTTGCATCGGCGGCAATCTTTCTCTACGGCGCCTCATCAATCAAAAACAGAACACTTAAGCTCCGCTTCCCCGAACTGAAGATCACCCTGCTGGGAGTCTGGGGAATCTTTCTATACCACTATGTCTACTATCTGGCCCTTGAACGCTCATCCCTCACGGAAGGCGCCGTTCTGACGACGACCTGGTCCTTCTGGATTGTTGTCTTCTCTTCGGTCCTTTTCTTCAGGAAGATAAACCTTCCGGTTCTTCTTACGGCTCTGGCGGGAATGGGAGGAATCGCCCTTGTAATATCGGCGGGAAAGGGTCTGCGATTCTCCGCGGACTACCTGCCCGGCTACAGCCTGGCCCTCCTCTGCGGTCTGATCTGGTCAAGCTTTACGGTAACCCTGGGCAGAATGAAGCAGAAGAGGGACAATATGACAGAGTTCACCGTAATGGCGGCTCTCCTGTCGGCGGTGCTCTTTCTTCTGACCCTCCCCCACCCGGCTCCTTCAATGCAGGCGCTGGCATCGGCTGTCTATCTGGGAGCGGTCCCTCTGGGGCTCTCCTTTGTTTTATGGAACAGGGCTCTTCAGGGAGGCAACCTTGTTGTAATCGGTTATTTGAGCTATCTGACCACCCCCCTTGCGGTGCTGATGGTGGCTCTGGTCCGAAGAGAGAGTGTCCACTACCAGGTGCTTGTGGGCATGTGCGTGATTATTGCAGCCTCCTTCCTTGGAAATCTCAGCCTCAAAAAACATATGCTTCAAAAATGTAAGTAGAGAGATTATCAAACAACCTTTCTGTGTGAATTCTTCAAGCTCAGAACCCGGAAAGGCCTGTATCTGGCGGTTTTACCCGTTGGCACTGTTCTTGCCACCATTTCTGTAAGTCAAAATATATTTTCAGGAATGAAGAAATGGAAAAAGAAGATTCAATCGAACTGAGAGAGAACCTCAAGGAACTGGAGCGGCAGCTGGCCAGCTATCTGATCGCTCTGGAATCGCAGTTTTCAATGAACAAGGCGCATATCCGCAATATGCAGCACTCAAACCGCTCCGGCCTCTCTGATCTGGAAGATATCGATTCCCATACTTCCGTTATTGCCGAACTTGCAAGGACGATCTCTTCAGTACTGGGTCAGCTTCAGACGGAGATGACCCTCACAGGACAGCAGACAAGGGAGAGCCGCAGCAACCTGCAGCAGTTGAGTTCAGAGATCGAAACCCGTAAGGGAATGCTTAAAAAGCTTCAGCTGCTGCTGAAGAACATGTCCGACAGGGTTGTACAGGTGAGAAAGCATATCGGATCGCTGGAGGATATCTCCTCGAGGATTGATGTTCTCTCCATAAATGCAGCCATAGAGGCGGCGAGAGCCGGCGAAAAGGGTGCAGGATTCAAGGTTGTGGCCACAGAGATCAAAAAGCTTGCCTTCAGCAGCCGGCAGTTCTCTGACCAGATCATTCAGGAACTGCAGTCCATGGACAATCAGAACACCGAACTCCACGGGGCCATGGAATTATTTCAGTCGGAACAGTCTGAACTGGGTGAAGAGCTGAAGAACAGCTCCAGGCAGTGGGAGGAGTGCGACAACCAGATTGAAGCGGCCCTGAACAGACTGACGTCCATATCGCAAATGGTGGATGAACAGACAGAGAAAACGGGACAGCTTGACCGCAGAACAGGGGACCTCCTTAAAAAACAGGAGCAGAATATGAAGGCTTCCACCCTTATGGAGGAGAGCCTTGAGAGGGAAGACACCATTCTCCAGAGCCTGTCTGCAAGCAATGACAGCCTGAAAGAGAAGCTTATGCTTCCTCAAAGCCAAGGCGGCGGCAGCGATGATATTCTCACATTCGGCCACGATACCGCCTACCCCCCGTGGGTCTACCTGCACCAGGGAGAATCCGCTGGAATAAGTATTGATTACGCCCGGAGCATCGGTCAAAGGACAGGAACAGAGGTTCGCTTTGAAGCCGATCAGTGGGCCTCTCTAATCGATAAGCTCAGTCTTGGTGAAATTGATCTGATAGCCAATGTCGGTTGGCCCAACACCCTCATTGATCCGGGTGACTACTGCGTCTCCCTCCCCTATGCACAGTTTGATGTATGCTACTTCAAAAACAGCGGGGCACAGCCCATGGAAGCCCCGAAAGTCAACTATCAGGAGGGTTCCTATGCATCCCAGCACATTGGCAGAGAGGCCTCGGAAACCGCAGCGGAAGAGAACGATATTCTGAACTTTGTACAGCTTATCTGGCAGAAAACAGACAGGGTGATCACCGAGCGAAGTGTGGGAGAGTATATCTCCAGGAACTTCTTCACAGGCCAGATTGAGGCGGAAGAGGAGACCAGGGGAACTCTGGATGTTGTATTCCTCTGCTCCCGGGAAAACAGAGACCTGATGGACAGAATCAACACGGCTATCAGGGCTCTGGGTACAGCAAATAAAGGCAGAGGGGAGTCAGCCCAGCCCTTATCTGCTCCTGCCAGGGAACTGATGCCTCTGCACTAGACGGTGCGATGTGTACCATCAATGGTGCACTATGCACCACTTTTTAATGAACGCTGTAACATATTGGAAAACTGACAACACCTATTAAACCCTTTCTATAAATAGATTTAAATAAAACACAAGTGTGTTGGCACAATTTTTGTATTTCTATCTGTTATGAAAATTGAAGCCTGCATCATTGCCGATGACTTTACAGGAGCCGGAGATTCCAGCATCTACTTCTGCCACGCCGGATACTCGGTACTCCTCCCGCTGTCATTGAATAAAGAGGATATTCCTCTTCCTCCCGATGTACTGGCAATCAATTCAGAATCCAGGCTGATAGGCGAAGATGAAGCCTTTGCCAAGGTCAGCAGAACCCTTCAGAAATGCATCGACCTCGGTGCCGGCTCCTTCTACAAAAAGATTGATTCCACCCTGCGGGGAAATATCGATGCCGAAGTGAAGGCCTTCTTTGCAAAAGCGGGATACCGCGCGGTGGTCATCTGCCCGGCCTCTCCGGATGTGGGCAGAACCGTCGTATCCGGGCAGTGCCTGATCCATAGCAAACCTATAAATATGACAGAGTCCGGAAAGGATCATCTCAACCCCGTGGGGAGCGCTGATATCAGAGATCTGTTCCACTCGGTCAGCGACTCCCGCATCCACCATGTGTCCATCGGGGAACTTGAAAGCTGTGAAGACTTCAGAGCCGAAGTTGAAGAGCTCACAGGCAGGGGATTCACCCACATTATCTGTGATGCCGTAACCCATACCCACCTCAGGAAAATAGCCTCTCTTTTCAGCAACAGAGAGATTCTCCTTGCCGGATCGGCGGGACTGGCAAAGGCCATTGCATCGACAATGCAGGGAAAAAAGCTCCCCCCCGAAACCGAGCTGTTCAGCCGGGGCGAAATAATGGTTCTGTCGGGAAGCAGAATGGAAGTCAGCCGGAAACAGATCCGTAAACTTTCTGAAGCCGGCAGATTCAAGATTCTTGAAATCCCCGTTGCCGCCCTCCTTAACAAAGATGAATCCGCTTTGAAGGATTTCAATAAAAGCCTGGCCCTTCTTGACCCCTCATACATGCCGATCCTCATTCCCGGTGATCCCGGGAGGGATGAGAATCAATCCGAAATCAAGGGGAACAGTGAAGCCATAGCCGATTTTATGGCCGAGACAGCTAGTGAACTCTGCCATCTGCGGAATATCTCAGTGCTTGTCATTGTCGGAGGGCATACAACATACAAGACAATGAAAAAGATGAGTGCCCTTGGGGTCCTCTATGAGGGTGAAGTCATTCCGGGTTCTCCCTTCGGAAGACTCATTACAGCAGACCGGAGGGAAGACTACTCTCTGGTTACAAAGTCAGGAAGTTTCGGAGATGAAAATGCTCTGGTTGATATAACGGATTTCATTGAGAAGAGAATGGGGAAGAAAATATGAAGATTAATGAGTTTACATTTATGGCTCCTGGAAAGGTCATATTCGGCGCTGGCAGCATAAGCAGAATAGAAGAGGTCCTTGTAGAAAAGGCAGAGGGAGGAGTCATTCTCCTTCTGACAGACAAGGGCATCAAATCTACAGGACTGGCGGATAAACTTGCCGGACAGATCGGCAGCCTTGGATATGCAAGCTATATTTATGACGCCGTTCCGGCGGAACCCTATCTGGAAGATGTGGATGACGTTTACAACTCCCTTACGGGAAATCCTGTAATTCAGATTATAGCTCTTGGCGGTGGAAGCGTGATGGATACTGCTAAGCTCCTGTCCGTGCAGTTTGCCACAGGCGAAAGCGTCGCCTCACTGCGGGAGAAGCCCCCTGTAAAAAGAGGAGTCCCCATGCTGATGATCCCCACCACTGCGGGAACCGGCTCGGAGGCAACACCCAACTCCATCATCGCCCTTAAAAAAGAGCAGACCAAAACCGCTGTCATCAGCCCCTGGTTTCTGCCTGATGCCGTTATCCTGGATGCAGAGAATACCCGTTCCCTTCCTCAGGCCCTGACCGCCGCAGGCGGCCTGGATACCCTCTGCCATCTGATGGAGTGCTTTATATCTAAAAAGCAGAATCCCCATAGCGATATGATGGCCGTCCGGGGAATGAACCTTGCCTTTTCAAGCCTTGCGAAGGCCTACCATAACGGCGGTGACATGGAAGCACGGGGAAATATGCTGATGGCGTCCTACTACGGCGGAGCCTGTATCGCCACTTCGGGAACCATGGCCATCCACGGCATGTCCTACCCCCTCGGCGGCAAGTTCCGTGTCCCCCACGGCGTCTCCAATGCCATTCTTCTGGAACCTGTATTCCGGTATATAAGCTCTTCCATTAAAGAGAAACTTGATGTTATAGCGGAGTGCGCCGGGCTGGGTTCCGGCAAGGGAGCTCAGGTCCCTGACCTCCTGAAATCCATGGTTCAGGAGATGGGTATCCCGGCCAGCATGACGGAGTTCGGAGTCAAGGAGAACGACCTGGACTATATGATAGAGAATGCCTATGCCAACAAACGGCTTATGGGAAACACTCCTATGGACCTCTCCCGGGATGACATTAGAAAGATCTATATGGAGGTCCTCTGATGAGCCTTCCTCTTATAGGAATCAGCATGGGCGACCCTGCGGGGATCGGCCCCGAAATAACAGTAAAGGCTCTGAGCCGGGATGAGGTATGGAGGCTGTGCACTCCTCTTGTTGTGGGTGATGCCCGGGTTATGCGCTCTGCATCAGAACTCCTTGGCAGTTCCATGCCCGTTGTCTCCATCTCATCTGTTGATGAAATAGATCCCGGAAGCAGAAAGATCTATGTATATGACCTTGAGAACGCCGATCCCGGCGCCTTCAACAGAGGTGAGGTCTCGGTTATGGCTGGGAAAGCAGCCTACGAGGCCGTGGTAAAGGTCATCGACCTGGCCATGGAGAAGAAGATTACCGCTACCGTTACGGCGCCCATCAACAAGGAAGCCATCAACAGCGCAGGATACAAGTACTCGGGGCATACGGAAATCTATGCCCACCAGACCGGAACAAAAGACTATGCCATGATGCTGGCCCATGAGGATTTCAGGGTCATCCATGTTTCAACCCATGTGGCCCTGCGTGAGGCCTGCGACAGAGTAAAAAAAGAGCGGGTTCTGAAGGTCATAAAGCTGGCCGATGAGAATCTGAAAAAGATGGGCATACCCGCGCCCAGAATAGCCGTTGCCGGACTGAATCCCCACGCCGGTGAGAACGGGCTTTTCGGAAGAGAGGAGATTGAAGAGATCTCCCCGGCCATCGAAGAGGCAAAGTCCCTGAATATCGATGCCCGGGGGCCCTTTCCTCCTGACACTGTGTTTTCCATGGCCGAAGGCGGCATGTTTGACATGGTTGTCGTGATGTACCACGACCAGGGGCATATTCCCCTGAAGCTGACAGGCTTCAAGTACGACAGGGAAAAGAAAAAATGGAAAGACGTCTCCGGGGTCAATATTACTCTGGGGCTGCCGATTATCCGCTCTTCCGTGGATCATGGTACGGCCTTTGATCAGGCCGGAAAGGGCACGGCAAGCGATGCAAGCATGGTGAACGCCATCGAATACGCTGTAAAACTGGGAGGACAGAATGAGTGAAACCTTTGCGGCCCTGTTAACCGCCTACAACATGGACGAGACAATCAACTACGACAGCACAAAGCTTCAGATCCACCGTCAGCTTGCAAAGGGAAATCACATCCTCTGCTGCGGCACCAACGGCGACTTTTCAAGCCTTCTCACAGAAGAGAAAATCAGACTTGTTGAGCTCTGTGTGGAAGAGTCAGAGGGCCGGGGTATGGTCATAGCCAACGCCGGCTGCCCCTCATCCTATCAGACAGAGAAGCTTGCAAAAGAGTTTTCCGCCGCCGGAGTGGACGGAATCGCCGTCATTACACCCTACTTTATATCCTCCACCCAGGAGGGGCTCTATGAGCACTACAGCCGCCTGGCTGACAGCCTGGATAAACCAGTCTACATCTACGATATCCCCGCAAGAACCCATAACGGAATTCTTCCGGAAACCGTGGCCCGCCTGGCTCCCCATGAGAATATTGCCGGAATCAAGGACAGCAGCGGCAACATCGAGCATCTGAATGCCAACTGCTCCCTTGCATCAGAGAACTTCAAGGTCTATATCGGGACAGACTCCCTGATCCTCCACGGTTTGAAAAACGGTGCGGCCGGCTGTGTTTCCGGTCTTGCCAACATTGTTCCCGACTGGGTTCATGACATCGGCCAGCGTTTTTCAGAAGGCAAGCTTGAGGAGGCTGAAAAGCTGCAGGAAAGACTAATCGACTTTCGTACACAGCTCTACGAACTGGGCTACGGCCCGGCACTCGTAAAAAGGGCGGTCTATGTGATGGACCCGTCGGTGGGCAACAACAGAATGCCCGCCCTTGTTCCCGGACAGAGCCTGGATGAGGAGATTTCCAAACTGCTGGACCGGTTTGAGATCTCGTACACCTGATACCCCAGGCGGAATCCCCCGGAGAGAGGGATAAAAAAAGGTTTGTATACATGTGTAGCATGTTATTGAAATATCCAATGGATAAAGGAGAAATCTTATGAAAAAGGGTTTAACGATCCTGTCTGTTTTCCTGCTTGTGTCTGTTCTGGCGTTTGCCGGAGGTCAACAGGAAAGTGGTTCGACAATGGATGACGAAATGGTCCTCAACATAGCCCATCCCGTCCTTCAACAGAACTGGTCCCCTCTGCAGGGAGGCGGACACAGCGCACGGTGGCAGTCGCTTATGTGGGCAGCGCCCATGTACTTTGACAAAGACGGCAACATGCAGCCTTACGTTCTTTCAGAAGCCTCACCCAACGCCGACTACTCCGTATGGACTCTGAAGATCAGCCCGGATGCAGTATTCTCCGACGGTTCTGCCATTACCGCCGAAGACGTTAAGGGAACCTGGGACCTCAGTGTCCGTCCCTCGACAAAGCACGCCCGTGCCGACCTCTTTCTCGGCGGTATAGAAGGCTATGAAGCGGTCTCTCTGGGCAATGCGGACACCATGAGCGGAATCGTTATCAAAGACGCCTCCACCCTGGAAGTGACCCTGGCCACAGCAGACCCCATCTTCGACCAGAAGATCGCGACAGCCCTGATTGCTCCCGTGAAAATTTCACAGGCCGAAGACGCTTCGGGCAACGAGAACGGCGAGTGGTGGCATCCCGACAACGGCGTTGTCGTATCCGGCCCCTTTATGCCCGAATCCATGGATCTGGACCAGGGAATCATCACCCTTGTGCCCAACCCCAACTTCTTCGGACCCGCTCCCAAACTGGATAAAATTGTAATCACCACAGTTTCCGATGCCAGTACAGCCACACTGATGCTGAAAACCGGAAAGATGGATGCCCATACCGAGCTTATCACTCCTACAATCATCCAGGACCTGGGTGCCGACTTCCTGAACGGTCCTCCCCTTGCCAAGGGACAGCAGTTCTGGCTGGACGCCCACAAGGCACCCATGGACGATATCAATGTCAGAAAAGCTCTGATCATGTGTATTAATCCAAAAGAACTGGCAATGGCAGCATTCCCCGACGGCCCCTTTACCCCCGCCACACAGATTTTGAACAAGGTCCCCGGTGTTGATCCCGACTTTGCAAACTATCCCTACGATCCCGAGGGAGCCAAGGCCGCCCTTGCCGCATCCAAATATAAGGAAGCCCGTCTTCTTCCCAAGATTATGTTTGTAGGAATCAGTACTCCCACCCATGAAGCTGCAGCCCAGTACATTGCTGAGCAGTGGAGAAAGATTCTGGGAATCGAAGGTGTGGAAATGAAACCCGCCATCGAAACCTACTCCGGTCCCGACCAGAAGAGTGTTCAGATATTCCGCGACGATGTTGGAACCCGTGTTCCCGACGCCGTTTCCTACCTGATGGGCTCCATCTACTCCGGCTCAGGAAATGCAAGAAACAAAATGGGCGGATACAGCAACGCAAGAATTGACGCCCTTCTCGAAGAAGCCGCAGGAAAAGGAATCAACGATCCCGACAGAATATCCCTGGCTCAGGAAGCCCAGAGTATTTTCAGAGATGGTTGGAACTTTATCCCCTACTACTACGATGTTATGTCCAAATGGGCCATGCCCTGGGTCATGAACTTTGACAAGAATGATGACTGGCAGGTTATCGAACCCTGGAATGTCTATATAGACGAAGCCAAGCGCCCGTAAACTGCCGCTTTTAAACTGAAAACACTGCCGCGGGCCAGGGGCCTGCGGCAGATTTAAAGAAGGATAGAAAATGGGACGCTATATTTTAGGCCGGCTGGCCAGATGGATTCCATCAGTCATTTTTATACTGCTCCTGATCTACGCTCTGGTTTTCTTTGGAGCCGGAGATCCGATCAAGCTGATCTTCCTCCGGGCTCCCGGCGATGTGGCCTACGACGAGGCCAGAGTTGAAGCCATCAGGGAAGAGGCCGGTTTGAACAGACCATTTATCGTTCAATTCGGAAACTACCTTACCAACATAGTCCAGGGTGATTTCGGTAATTCCCTGGTTTCGGGACGCTCAGTCAATTCAATGCTGAAGGCAGCGGTTCCCGTCACCCTGAAGATAGGTCTGACGGCCATCTTCTTCCTCTCGATCATAGGTATATTGCTAGGCGTCATAGCCGCAATGAATCACAATAAATTTCTGGATAACCTGATAGTCGGATTCGCCCTTTTCATATGGGGAATACCGGTCTTTGTGGCAGGCCCCCTGATCATCGTTCTGGTGGTCCTGGGTTTCGGGATGGACGTCCCCTACGGCTGGGCGGGGCTGCTGAATCCAAAGGTTATCTTCCCCCTGCTGGTTCTGGGACTGAACCCCATGGCCATCATAATAAGACAGGCCCGGGCAGGTGTTCTGGAGGTTCTCAGCGAGGACTATGTCAGAACAGCCAGAGCCAAGGGACTGCCCCGGAGAATCGTTGTAACAAGGCACATACTGAGGCCCGTACTGACCCCCGTTGTCAGCCAGATAGGCCTGCTTGTCATCGGTACACTGAACAACTCCATTCTTATTGAAAAAGTATTCGGTCTTCCCGGTCTGGGACGGCTGACGGAAACCGCAATAAAGGATTCAGACTATCCGGTCATTCTGGCCATCGTCCTGATATTCTCTTCGGTGGTCATGCTGTCGAATCTGATTGTGGATATTTCCTATCCACTGCTGGACCCCCGTGCGGCAGCAAAAAAAGAAGGAGATGAGTAATGGCACTTCCTGAAACAGCCACAGACAACCCCATCGAATTCCAGACAGTTGATGAGCCCCGGTACAACCTTACCAAGGATGCCTTCAAACGTCTTGTCGCAAACAAACTGGCCCTCGTCGGAATGTTTGTTATCCTCTTTGTTGTCCTGGTGGCCATCTTCGGCCCACTGATCTCACCCTATGACTTTCTCGACCAGGACCTGATGAGCCGGAACCAGCCCCCCTCGGCGGTGCACTGGTTCGGTACCGACGACCTGGGGCGGGACATCCTGAGCCGGGTTATCTACGGAGCACGGACAGCCCTTATAGTGGCCTTCTCCACCACCTTCCTCAGCATGACCATAGGTATCGTGATGGGCTCCCTGGCCGGGTATATGGGAGGCAGGGTGGATGCCTTTATAAGCTGGCTTATCGACATTGTCATGTCCATTCCCTCGCTGCTTCTTGTCATAGTCATCAACGTGTCCCTGAAGCCGCGGTTTGTAAACTGGATGGACGCCCAGTTTATGGCCACCCATAACGACTTCTACAGAAATACAATATGGGTGGACTTTGTGCTTGTATTCGGTTCTCTGGCCCTTATCAAATGGCCCAAAGCGGCCCGTATCATAAGGGGACAGATCCTCTCTGTCAGAAACAAGAACTATATAGTCGCCGCCAAGGCTCTGGGCGTTCCCACGGGAAGAATCATAGCCAAATATGTTATTCCCAACTCCATCGGCCCCATCATCGTCTATGTCAGCGCCGCGTTGGGAGAGGCCATGGTTTATGAGTCCTCCTTCAGTTTCCTGGGAGTAGGTGTACGTCCCCCCATCCCCAGCTGGGGTAATATGATCAGCGACGGACTGAGAATCTGGCAGCTCTACCCCCACTCGCTTGTATTTCCTGCTGCCGTACTGGCGATTGTCACCATTGCCTTCAGCTTCCTGGGGGACGGCCTGAACGACGCCCTGAACCCGAAACAGTGGAAGTAAGGACGATGAAATTCAAAATGCAAGGGGTATTTTGTGGGTAAACTACTTGAAGTAAATGATTTAAAGACCCGTTTCAAAGTCAGATCCGGACACCTTTATGCGGTAAACGGAGTCTCATTTGAATTGGATTGCGGCGAAATGCTGGGTGTCGTCGGAGAGTCGGGATGCGGTAAGAGCATCACCATGATGAGCCTTATAAACCTCCTTCCTCCGGCGACTCAGATCACAAGCGGTTCGGTAACCCTCGAGGGAAAGAACCTTGTGGGCATGAGCAGCCAGGAGATAAACAGAATAAGAGGTTCCAAGGTGGGAATGATTTTTCAGGACCCCATGACCTCCCTCAATCCCTTTATGAAGATCGGGGATCAGCTCTGTGAGGGCCTCCGTTTTCACAAAAAGATGGACAGAAAAGAGGCCATGAAGCTTGCAAAGGAGTACCTGGACAAGGTTGGTATTTCCAACAGCGCGCACCGTCTGAAAGAGTACCCCCATCAGCTGTCGGGAGGCATGAGGCAGAGAGTCATGATAGCCATGGCCCTTATAGGCGAACCCTCCATTGTCATAGCCGATGAGCCTACCACCGCTCTGGACGTGACCATACAGGCTCAAATTGTAGAGCTTGTAAAGGACCTGAGAAACGACCTGAATACGGCGATAATATGGATTACCCATGACCTCAGCCTGCTGGCGGGCATGGTGGACCGGATCATGGTCATGTACGCCGGACGGGTTGTGGAAGAGGCAAAGCTGGATGACATCTACAAGGACCCCCGCCATCCCTACACCATCGGCCTCCTCAAGTCCATTCCCGGTCTTGAGGACGAGTCCGACAGGACCAGGCTCTCCTCCATTGGGGGGGCTCCCCCCAACCTTTTTGTAGAACCCTCGTCCTGTCCCTTCGCCCCCAGATGTCCCTTTAAAGAGGAGCGCTGCGAGAAGGAGATGCCCCTCCTCCACGCCGTGAATGAGGGAGACGAAAAACACAGGGCCGCCTGCTGGGTCGATGTAAGAAAAGGGGAAAAAGTGAAATGAAAAACGGTGAACAGACCCCCATTATAAGGGTGAAGAATCTTGTGAAGGAGTTTCCCGTCAAACTGGGAGCCTTCGGTGAAAAATCGGCCATTGTCCATGCGGTGGATGACGTCTCCTTCGATATCTACAAGGGAGAGACCCTGGGGCTTGTGGGAGAGTCGGGCTGCGGTAAATCCACAACCGGTTTTACACTGCTTCAGCTCTACCGCCCCACGGCGGGAACAGTGGAGTACAACGGTATGGATCTGAGCAAACTGAAAACAAAGGAGCTCAGAACCGTCAGGAAGAAGCTGCAGATTGTTTTTCAGGACCCCTACTCCACACTGAACCCCAGAATGACCATAGGGGAGGCCCTTTCGGAGCCTCTGTCGATCCACAAGGTCTGCCCTGAAAAGGAAATTCCAGGCAAGGTCTCCCAGCTTATAAAGGATGTGGGGCTGAACCCCAATGTAGCCAACCGCTATCCCCACGAATTCTCCGGCGGACAGCGGCAGAGAATCTGTATTGCCAGAGCTCTGGCCAGCGATCCCGAGTTTATAGTCTGTGATGAGCCGATCTCCGCTCTGGATGTGTCGATTCAGGCGCAGATCATCAATCTGATGATGGATATTCAGGACAAGTACAATCTGACCTACCTCTTTATTGCCCATGACCTGGCGGTGGTCCGCCATATAAGCGACAGAGTTGTTGTTATGTACCTTGGAAAGGTGATGGAGATTGCCCCGAAGCACAATCTTTTCGAGAATCCCGTCCACCCCTACACGACGGCCCTCCTTTCGGCGGTTCCCAAGGCCGACCCAGACGAGGAACGAAGCAGAAAAAGAATCATTCTGGAGGGAGACGTCTCCAACGCCATCAACCCGCCTGAAGGCTGCCGCTTCCATACCCGCTGCCGCTTTGCACAGGAAAAATGCAAACAGTCGGAACCTGGACTGACAGAGATAAGCCCGGGCCACATGGCCGCCTGCCACAGAATCGGAGAAATTTAATGAAGATTATATCGGAAGCCCTGATCCCCACCCCCTGCACAAGCAACCATGCAGCCAACCTTCTTGAACTGCCTGACGGGAGCATATTATGCACATGGTTCGCCGGCAGTATGGAGGGGTCGTCGGACATCAGCATCTACCTCTCCCATTACAAAGACGGAAGGTGGGGAACGGCGCAAAAAATGAGCCGGGACCCTTCCCGGTCAGAGCAGAACCCTGTCCTCTTTCTCAAGGGAGAGAGGGAGCTGTGGCTCTACTATACAGCGCAGCTGAAAACTGACCAGGGAACATCGGTAGTCCGGATCAGAAAATCCTTCGACAACGGCGAAAGCTGGAGTGACGAAACAGATCTCTTCTCCGCCCCCGGAACCTTTGTGCGCCAGACCCCTGTGGTCAATCCGGAAGGGGCCCTCCTTCTCCCCGTATTCCACAGCAATATTCAGGAGGCCTTCGGCAATGATTCCAGCTCCGTCTATGTCTCAAGGGACGGCGGAGAGAGCTGGACACTCCATCCCGTCCCGGGAAGCAACGGCTGTATCCACATGAATATTATGGCCGACTGCCGGACCGCCTACTATAGAAGGCGGAAATCCGACAATATCTTCAGAAGTGAGTCAGAAGACGGCGGACTCTCCTGGTCTGCCCCGGAACCGACCCCGCTGCCCAACAACAACTCGTCGGTCCAGGCAAGGCTTCTGCCCGACAGACGGATCGTCCTTGCCTTCAACGACAGAAGCGCCTCAGGGGGAGCAGGGGAAAGCTCCGTCCCCCCCTGGGTTCAGGACAAAGAGGCGTTCCTGTCCAAATGCGAAATCACCGAACGCAGTGCCATATGGGGGGTTCCGCGGAACCCGCTTGTCCTGGCTGTCTCGGCTGATGAAGGGATTCACTGGGAAAGGGTTCTGACAGTTGAATCAGACCCGGAACTCCGGTCGAACCACGACGTAAAGGGAGCCTTTGTGGGGGACTACTCCTACCCCTCCCTCCTTGCCGCTTCAGACGGCAGGCTGCATCTTGCCTACTCCTATCTCAGAGACTGCATCAAGCATGTAACTCTTGAACTGTAATGAGAGTATCCATGCTACAATAGCTCATGATTGCCTTTATTGCTCCCTACCTGGGCCTGAAACGCACTGCTGACAGAGTTGTAGAGAAGTATGGTTTTCCCGTTTCCACCTATCTGGGAAACCTCAACGAGGGTCTTGAAATTGCCGAGAGACTCGGCAGTTCAGGACGGTCAATCATTGTCAGCCGGGGCGGTACGGCAAAGCTGATCGGTGACCACCTTCCCACACAGGTCATCGACATCGAAGTATCCCATCTGGACCTTATGAAAATCCTCTCCCCCTACATCAGCAACCCCGAAGTCAGCCTGGGCATTGTCGGTTTTAAAAGCCTTTTGAAACCGGCAAGACAGGTCACCGAAACCCTTGGAATCAATGCCCGGTTCTACCGGATTCATGATGAGGGTGAGGTGTTTCAGAAAATTGAGGACATCCGAAAGGATAAAATTGATGTGATTGTGGGAGATGTGATCTCGGTGAGGATCGCGGAGAAGTACGGACTGGCTTACCATCTTATTGAATCAAGCGAGGAGTCAGTAAAGACGGCCATCGAAAAAGCCCTTTCAATCATGACCAATGTCCAGAGGGAGATGGAGGAACTCGGCAAGACCCGCGCCATCTTCGACTCGGTGAACGACGGCATTATTTCCCTGGATAAAACCCTGAAGATTGACCAGTTCAACTCTCAGGCCAGAGAGTATCTTATGGGATACAGCCGCAAGGGGACCCTCAAGGGCCGCTCCATTCTGGATTTTGTCAAAGACAGCAATATCCCCGAGGTTCTGAAGAATCAGGAAAAGTCCGAGGGAAGGCTCTTTCGTATTGGGGATAATCCCTTTGTATTCAACTCCACCCCCGTTATTGTGGACGGAGAGACCGAGGCGGTGGTTACCGTCTTCCAGCCGGTTTCCAAACTTCAGAAGATAGAGAGCAAGGTCCGGAGCCAGCTCCATAAGAAAGGCCTCACGGCACGGTACCACTTTGATGATATTATAAGCATCGCCCCGTCCATGCTGAACAGCTTAAAGCATGCAAAACAGTACAGCAGCACCTTGAGCAATATCCTTATTACCGGAGAAACAGGTACGGGAAAGGAGCTTCTGGCCCAGAGCATCCACAACGCCAGCCCCGTCAGTGACGGCCCCTTTGTGGCTGTAAACTGCAGCGCCCTTTCGGCAACCCTCCTTGAAAGCGAGCTTTTCGGATATGTGGGCGGTGCCTTTACAGGAGCCCTGCGGGGAGGAAAGACAGGACTCTTTGAACTGGCCCACGGGGGAACCATATTTCTCGATGAGATAAACTCCATGGACTTTCAGCTTCAGGCCCGGCTCCTCAGGGTCCTTCAGGAGCATGAGATAATGAGGCTGGGAGACGAGAAGGTCATTCCGGTTTCTGTCAGGGTCATCTGCGCCTCCAACAGCGATCTGAAGGAAGAGGTCCGCAAGGGGCATTTGAGGAAGGACCTCTACTACAGGATGTCGGTTCTTGAAATCGAAATCCCCACCCTGAAGAACAGGCGGGACGACATCATCTCCCTCTTTCAGTTCTTCTCTCTGCAGATCTGCCGGAGGCGGAAGACTCCTGTCCCCGAGATTGTGCTGTCAAAGGACTTCAGGAAGAGGCTTCTGAACTACTCCTGGCCCGGAAACGTCAGAGAGCTGGAGAACCTTGTAGAAAAGTACCTGACCCTGGGTCAGATAGAGGACAGGGCAAGGGTGGAGGAGATCCTCATAAGCTATCTCACCGATCCCGGAGACTCCTGTGAAGACCCGGTGACAGAGGGCTCACTGAAGGAGATCGAAGGCAGAATCATCAATGCCGTCCTGGAAGAGGAAAACGGCAATATCACACGCACCGCCGCAAGACTTGAGATAGACAGAAATACACTGAAGAGAAAACTGAAAGAGAACTGATGCCCCGGCAGAGAGAGAGTCCTTTCAAAGAAATCCCGGGAGGGATAAAATGAATCCGGGATTCCAGAAATGATCTATATCCCGGGAGCCGTAAATTGAACAGACAACTGCATACCTCACTAAAAGAACTGAGACGGGAGCTTCACAGCCATCCGGACCTCCCCGGAGGGGAGGAGCCGAGCTGTATCCGCCTCAAATCCTTTCTGGAGGACCTGCCCCGGGACAGGCAGGACTTTGAAATTATAAGCGGCCTGGGGGGCGGCGGACTTGCTGTGATCTTTACAGGGAGAGAACCGGGGCCGACCCTGATGCTCCGGGCCGAGACAGATGCTCTGCCCATTGATGAGCCTCCCCTCTTTCCCCACTCTTCAGTCACCAGAGGGATCTCCCACAAGTGCGGCCACGACGGTCATATGAGCATCCTTGCGGGAACGGCTTCGTTCCTGACGGGCGCAGTCCCCGGTCCAACTGGGAGCATCCATGAAAGTCCCATAAAAAAGGGAAGGCTGATTCTGCTCTTCCAGCCCGCCGAAGAGACGGGAACCGGAGCCCTTGCTGTACTGAATGACAGCCGCTATGAGAGTATTGCACCCGACTGGGTCTTCGCCCTTCACAACTGGCCCGGCATCCCCCGGGGAACCGTATCGGTCAAGCCGGGCGGGATGTTTGCCGCCTCCACGGGCATGAGCATTAAACTCACAGGCCGAAGCTCCCACGCCTCCCTTCCGGAAGAGGGCATCAGCCCGGTGGAGGGAATTAAGAGAATCCACTCCTGCCTGGAGGAGCTCCACAACCCTGACCGGAGCTCAGGAAACTTCAGCCTGATTACAACCGTGGGCATCCGGGCAGGGGGTGAAGACTTCGGAATATCCCCGGGGGAGGGAGTCATCCATCTGACAGTCAGGGCCGCAAAACAGGATGACCTGGAAGAGCTTCTGCAGAAGATCCGGAGCCTCGGCAGCGGGATTGCCCATGAGGAGAGGCTTGAGGTGGAGTTTCACTTCAAAGACAGCTTCCCTGAAGCGGCGAACAGCCCCGAAGCTGTCCTTATTGTCCAAAGGGCCGCGGAGAGCTGCGGAATTCCCCTGGAAGTACCGGCACAGGGAGCAGCCAGCTCCGAAGACATTGGCCATCTTCTGAAAAGCGCCTCAAGGGGCGGTGCCATATTCCTTCTTGGAAGTGGAACTGACGCTCCTCCCCTCCACTCCCTCAGCTATGACTTTGACGACGGTCTCATCCCGCCGGGTGTAGAGATATTCCTTCAGATTATAAGGGAGTTTCTGGCTTAGCCGGGAGAAAGGGCATAAAAAACCGCCCCGCTGAAAGTTCTTCAACGGAGCGGAATCAGGGGATGTTTAGAATCCCAGCAGCCCCATCATGGCGTCAGGGCTTTATCAGCCGACCTTGATTTTTATCTGCTTTGTCTTCTGCTCCTCCCGCTTGGGAAGAGTGAGCTTCAGGGCGCCGTTTTTGTACTCGGCATCGATGCTCTCTGTATTGACTGAGTTGCCAAGCTGGAAACTCCGTCTGAACCCCGAGTAGATCATCTCGTCTCTCAGGCAGTCATAACCCTCACCGGCCCTCTTGGTGCATTCGGCTGTCAGGTAGAGTGTATCCTTCTCGACTTTCAGAATCAGGTCATCCTTTTCCACTCCCGGAATATCAAAGTACAGAACATAGGCATCACTTGTCTCATAAATATCACATTCGGGAGTCCTGTAGTTGTTGCCCCTGGTGGACTCAAGGCTTTTGTTCTCTTTTTCTTTCTTGATAATATCCATAAAGAACCTCCTACTTGATTGTGATTTTCCGCGGTTTGCTCTCGGCGGCCTTGGGCAGCCTGATGATCAGCAGACCGTTGGATGTTTCGGCTTCAATCTTCTCTGTATCGATCTTCTCATTGAGCATAAAGCTGCGTTCGAAGGCTCCGCTGAACCGTTCATCAAGATGGGCATTCCCGCCGGAAACACCGTCCTTCTTTCTCTCTCCGGAAATGACAAGGCTGTTGTCTTTCAGGGTAATATCCAGTTCATCCTTGTCCATCCCCGGAACCTTTGCCACCAGAATATAGTCATCGTGATTCTCATAGATATTGGTTTCGGGCCAGCGTTTCGTGTTCTGCCATCCCGAGTCGCTCAGGATGCGGTTCATCTGGCGGCTTACATCAAAAAGGTCATCAAAAATAGTTCTATTCATATCGTCCCTCCTCAATGGATCTCAATCTTTCTGGCCTGAAATCCGGCCAGTTTCGGCAGTTCGATCTTCAGCACACCCTTTTTGAGGGAGGCTGAAATATTGTCCGGATCGGCTCCTTCCACTGTAAAGCTTCTCGAGAAGCTTCCCTCCTGCCGTTCGTAGCGGCCCTTCTTTCTGGCCTTCTCTCTGCTCCGTGACCACTTGACGGTCACTCTGTCGTCCCTGTACTGAATGTCCACTTCTTCTTTCTTCACACCGGGCAGCTCCATTTCGATCTCATAGGCATCATCCCTCTCTTCAAAATCGCATTTGCCTTTCATCAGATCATTGAACTGATCTGGAGAATCAAAGAAGCTCCGACTGAATACTGAAGGAACATCATTCCAGGGAAACATCATCAAATCTTTGTTCATAATGAACCTCCTGTATATTGGTTTCTATAAAACAATATTGCATAGACTGTGCCAACTGGAAAAACCAGACCCAAAATCAAACACATTTACTTACTGGATATATATTTAATAAAATTTCAAAAGAACGGGCCGTACAGCTTGGACCGGGAGAACTGAGGAAAAAAGAAACACTGCCCAAACAGCCTTAAAAACCTCATGTGTTAAATTTCCCCACTCCCCTTTTTCAAGAGAATCCGGCCTGTGTCAAATGGAAACAGCCTGCCCTCCGGCAGATGAAAAGCGGCCCTGGAGGCCTGCTGATTCTAATAAAATCCTTAAATGATTCTGAGCAAAAGAGGCAAAATGAATTTGACGAATCAATTGGTACAGTGATAATGTACCAATTATGAGTATCAGGATTTTTCAGACAGGATGGAACTACTCCCAGGACGGGCCGGGGAACAGACTCCTTCTCCACTTTCAGGGGTGCAATTTCGACTGCCCCTGGTGCAGCAACCCCGAAGGCAGAAGTATAAGGGGAGAGCTCTTTGTCCGCCCTGAATCCCTGCAAGCCGGGGTCTGCCCCCATGGCGCCGTCTCCCCTTCCGGGCTGAACAGAAAGATCTGCCTCAGCTGCAAAGAGAGGGAATGCCTGAACAAAAACCGGAACCGGGGCATCAGCTTTACCGCGACAGAGTATGAGGTGGATGACCTTGTCCGGATGGCCGAAGAGTCCCGCCCGCTCTTTTTTGACGGCGGGGGCGTTACAATTACAGGAGGAGAAGCGACCCTTCAGTATGACGAGCTTGTAAAGCTCCTCACATCCCTGAAAGAGAGAGGCATACACTGCGCCCTTGAAACCAACGGCAGCCACAGAAACCTGGACAGGATCATGAATCTGACAGACCTTCTCATATTCGATTTGAAACACTGGAACTTTCATGGTGTAAAAGATGTACTGAAAAACAGCGGTGCCCATGTCATCGAAAATCTTCAGAAAGCTTCTGCAAGAAAGATAAGTACTCTGGCACGGATCACCATTATCCCCGGCTTTAACAGCAGCCTCAGGGATATGGAGCGCTTTGCCGAACTCTTTGCCTTCCTCCCTGCATCGGAGAAGCTCAACCTTGAACTTCTCTACTTCCACAGCTATGGAAGACCCAAGTGGGAGGCCATCGGCCAGAGCTACAGAGGCCCCGACGGGGATATAACAGAAAAGCAGAAAGAGGAATATAAAGCCGTCTTCAAAGAAAGAGGCATTGAAATAGTTTCCACCTGAAGGGCCCGGAGCGGACCGGTTCAGGGGGTGAGCATCATTAAAAAGGACTGAGAGATAAAGGAGAAATATAATGAACTGGCAGGAAATATATTCCGACAAAGACTGCGCTCCGGCGCTGGCTGATGCATTTTTTCAGGAGCAGAAAGAGACAACCATTCTGAACGGCTGGTTTAAGGTTCTTGAAATACATATGAACACGCCCCTCCCCACGGGGCTTTCAAAGGAGATGCAGGCGGCCCTCAGGCTGAAGGCGGTAGCGGCTCAGCTTCCCCTCTCCATCAGTTCCAATGCAGTCTTCGCCGGAAGCCAGAACGATGGCTTCTCAAGCAGCTATGCCCTGATCCATCCCTCCTTCAAGGTGGAGGAGTTCAAGGGCTACTGCGATCCCCTTGCGGTGTTCAGTGATCTGGGACCTGAGAAGGGAATGACAGAAGAGAGGATTCAGAAGGTAAAGGACTACTACGCCGGCACGGACTATGTGAAGGATCTGACCCGGGCCTACAAGCCATGGGAAAAACAGACAGCCGAAGCCATCTTCTTTGTCGAACAGGTCACAGGCCATCTGATCCCCGACTTTTCAAAGATTATAAGCTGCGGCACCGAGGGGCTCAAAGAGGAGCTTGCAGGCAAAATATCCTCCGGTGAATATGCCGGCAGAAAGGACACCCTCAAAGCCATGGAGATGACTCTGGATGCACTGGAGATACTGGCTTCAAGGTATAGAAAGATCGCTTTGGAACAGATCTCCCGGGAGCCGAACGGGCAGAGAGAGAAGGAGCTCGCCCTGATGGCTGAATCCCTTGATAACAGCATCAGAAAGGGAGCCCGCAGCCTCTACGATGCCCTGCAGATATTCATCCTCTGCTGGCAGACCATGTGCCTGGAACAGGCGCCCAACCCCTACGCCTTTTCCGCCGGCAATGTAGACCGCCTCTTTGAACCCTACAGGTCATCCGACAAAGCCGGCAGAGAGGCAGCGGCGGGCCTCTTTCAGGCTCTTCTGGCCTTTTTTAATGTGGGTGACAGAAGCTGGGCCATCAGCCAGAACCTCCTTTTAAGCGGCCGCAGCGCAGAGGGTGCAGACCTGACAAACGAATCCACCTATGCCGTAATGGACGCATTCTACAGGGGCCGTTATCCCCAGCCGATTCTCTCCATGCGCCTCCACAGGGAGAGCCCCGAAAAGCTCTACAGGGAAACAGGACGCTTCTTCTTCTCTCCTGGACAGCTGACTCCCTCCCTCTTCAACGACGACTCCATGATTCCCCTTCTCATGAACCACGGGGTGAGTGCAGAGGATGCCGGGAACTACGCCGTTGCAGGCTGCCAGGAGCCCCTGATTGCCGGAAAGGACAATGGTAACACAACAAACAGCTGGCTGAACCTGGCCAAGGTGCTTGAAGTGACATTAAACGAAGGCTGCTCCACCATCACTGGTGAAAAGATCGCCCTCTCCCCTGAAGAGCTCTCAGGCGGAAAAAAGAGAAGTGCAAAAGACCTCCTTTTGAGTATTAAAGAGATCTTTTACAGCCAGCTGGACCATACCATCAGTTCCATGACCGAGGCAGCCAATGACTGCTCAAGGGCCCTCTCCCATCTGAGAGTTCCCTTCCTAAGTACAGCCATGGGAGGACTGGAGAGCGGAATCGATCTGAGGGACGATGAAAAACAGGGAACCCTCTACAACGGCAGCGGCTGCCTCATCCACGGCCTTTCTGTACTGGCCGACTCCTTCCAGGCCCTATCGGACTTTGCCGGAGCCAAGAGTGAAGCCCAGTGCGCGGCCCTTCTGGAAGCCCTTAAAAATGATTTTGAAGATAACGAAATCCTCAGGCAGTACCTGGCGGAGAGCCCGAAGTACGGCAACAACATAGCCTCGGTAGACAGCGAGGCGGCGCAGATCGTCTCAATGGTTTCAGAAAAGATCAGAAAGCAGAAAAACTATCTGGACCGTCCTTTCCGTCCCGACTGGAGTTCCCCCTCCACCCACCTTCTCTACGGTTACTGGACAGGGGCTACTCCCGACGGCCGCCGGGCCAGAACAATGCTGGGCTACGGAGTCGATCCCCTCTATGGTGAGGCCACAACCGGAATGAACTCCCGGCTGATCTCCCTGCGGAAACTGCCCTATGAAGAGATGAACGGAGGATGCGCCTGCCACCTGGGCATCAATCCTGGCTACTTTCCTGAAGAGAGTCTGGAGGACAAGGGCTCCGCCTTCCGCGGCAGGGTTCTGGAGCCCCTTTTCAACCTCTCCGGAGAGGCAAAAAAGCTGGACCCCTTCTACCTCTATGTCAATGTCACCACTCCGGAAACCCTGAGAAAGGTTCTGGACAAACCTGAAAAATATGCCCCTTCGGGAGTCTATATCATGAGAATCCACGGTACCTTCGTGAACTTTCTGGACCTCTCACCGGCAATCCAGGAGGACATAATCCTGAGGCTGGCCGGCTGACAATGGCAGCAAAAGACAGCGAGACCCTCTACGGCGAGATCAGGCTGGATTTCTTCCGCAAGGTCTTTTCAGGGGAGATACTTCCCGACCAGCAGCTCCCTCCCGAAAGAAAACAGGCGGAAGAACTTTCGGTAAGCCGGGGAACCATCCGGAAAGCCCGGCAGCTCCTTGAGGCCGAAGGCTACATTGCCAATACCCAGGGCAGCGGCGCCGTCTATACCCCCCTGAAGACCCGCACTCCCGGCAGCAGCGGAATCACCGCTGTTGTCTGCCCGGTCCACAATCCCTTCTTTATGTCCTTCTACAGGGCCTTTGAACGGGAGGCGGAGGCAGAGGGTGTACTTGTAATGATCAAACAGCTTGACTCGGGCAATGCATCGGGCCTTGAGAAGGTCCTCTTCTCCCTCTTTCTCAAAGGGATACGGGACATTGTCATCTGGCCCTATGATGCCGAGCTGAAGGATGAATACATCAGGCAGCTCAGCGGCCTTGGCATGAATATTGTGTTTTTTGACCGCACAGGGGAGTCTGACTACTGCGACTCCGTCTCTGTGGACAACAATCACGGCATAAGCTCCCTATACACGGTTCTGAAACAGATGACCTCAGGCCCCCTCGCCTATGTGGGGTGGGACAAAGCCGGCATGAGCAGTACACGGGAGCGGGAGGAGAGCTTCCTCCGGATCAAGGGGGAGAGAGACGAGGTTTACAGGCTTCCCTGGAACCAGGAAAACCTGGCAGCTGACGAGCTTGCTGCAAACAGTGACTTTACCCGCTGGCTTGATGGCCACAGTGCCTCGGGATTTATCTGCGGCAACGGCGCCATCGGCATCGCCCTGAAAAAGTATCTGAAAGATGACCGTCCCGTCCTCTCCATAGACAACTTTGATGAGTCCGAAGAGCTGGGGCTAACTGTCTATGAACAGCCCTTTGATCTGATGGGCAGGACCTGCTTTCAGCTGCTGTATATGAAAAAAGAGAGAACAGCGGAGACCCGCTGCATAAAAGGAAGAGTAATAAAAAGATGAACATCATTGGACTGGACATCGGGACAACCACAATCTGCGGAGTACTATACTCCCTCAAAGAGCACAAAACTGTCAGGACCATTCAGAAGGACAACAGATTCCTCGATGACCGCATTGAGTATACACAGGACCCTCTTGTCATTGCAGACACACTGCAGTCCATTCTGGATGAACTTATTGAGGCTTCATCTGAGAAAATCGGCTCCTGCTCCATAAGCGCCCAGATGCACGGCATCCTCTATGTGGACGAAGAGGGAAATGCGGTCAGCCCCTTCTACACATGGCAGAACAAGAGAGGCCGGCTTCCCGCAGGAGAGGGAGCCCCTGCCCTGGAGGACTACCTTACCGGAGAGCTGGGATACCCCGTCCATACAGGCTACGGCATTGTGACCCACTGCTCCCTGATCCTGGACGGATCGTTTCCGGAGGATGCCCAGAAATTCTGCAATATAGGCGACTTTGCCGCCATGCGCCTTACAGGAAGGAAGGTCCCCGTTACCGACATTACTCTGGGGGCCAGTATGGGCATTGCAGATATAAAAACAGGCAGACACTCAAGGAGTATGGATAGGCTCCCCCTGAAGTGCCGGGAGTTTCTTCCCGATATAGTCCCTTCCACCGAAGTTCTGGGCAGCTACAGAGGCATCCCTGTTGTTCAGCCCATAGGCGACAATCAGGCAAGCTTTCTGGGTTCTGTGAAAGAGAAGGAACGGAGCCTTCTTTTAAACTACGGTACCGCCGGTCAGATATCCTTTGCCAGAGAGGAATACGGACAGTACAAGGGGTTTGAGACACGGGCCCTGGGGGATGAAGGTTACCTCTTTGCCGCCTTCTCCCTCTCCGGGGGAAAGTCCTATATGATCCTCAAAGACTTCTTCACTCAGGCTGCCATCCTGTTCGGGTCCACTGAAACAGGGAGTATTCTGAAGAAGATGGATGAGATGGATCTGGATTTTACAGAATCCGATGATGACATGGAGTGTATGCCCCTTTTTCTGGGAGAGCGGGGAGCAGACCGCAGTTACGGATGGTATAAGAATGTGACGGACCGGAACTTTACCCCGTCCCTGATGGTGAAGGCCACGGTTCGGGGCATGGTCAATGAACTCCGCCGCTTCTATCTGGACCTACCCGGGGATGTAAGAGAGGACCTGTCGTTCCTTGCCGCCGCGGGGAACGGCATACGAAAAAACAGCCATTTGATACGGGCGGCGGAAGCTGAATACGGGATGAGGGTTAACCTTCTTGATCTGAGTGAGGAGAGCTGCCTGGGAGCCGCTATCAACGGGGGAAAGGGTGCGGGAATCTTCAGAGACTATGCCGAAGGCGCTGCCGAAGTGGTCCGGTACAGAATCAGCTGACAGCGCTTTCAGGCAGGTTAGTTATACTCTTCAGCGGCCGGCCTGATTTCCGGACCTGCTGCCAGGGGCGGTCCCTCTCTCGAGCTGGCGTTCAAAGGCTCTCAAATGGTTCTTTGATGCATCTCTGAGATAGATAAAGACATCCTTTACATCCGAAGGGATGTCCTGGTCCAGAAACCTGTCGTACATGGCAATATTGTTGATTTCAGCTTCCACTCCGATCTCCGCAGCCTCCTGCAGGGATGAGGGAAGAACGATATGATCTCCTGTATCCACATCGGGTATGCTCAAATCGTACTTTTGATAGAGATCTTCAAGAAAGGAGATATGGGACTCTTCAGCTCTGGCAATATTTGTATAGGGCCTGTCCACTCCAAACTCTTTAATAAGTGCCCTGTACTCGTTCAGGGCAAGATACTCATCCTGGATGGCATAGGCCAGCATCTCTTCCAGTGTAAACTCAGACTTTCCCATGGCTCCTGCAGAACCGAAGTCCTCAGCAAAAAGGCTATATGACATCAACACCAGCAAGGATAATAAAACAACTGATCTGTTCATTTGTGAACCTCCGAAACTTGTTATGTCATCAACAGTAACTTCTGAATATAAAAAAAGTATGAACAGAATATATAATTTTTAATATATACAATGACACAATCTTTTTTCCCAAAACAGATGTCCATCTTTTAAAATTAGTCTATTATATTGAGTAGATTCAACTTTCAGGAAAGGCCTATGCAGAACCACTGGTGGAAAGAGACAAGCATCTATCAGATTTATCCCCGTTCCTTTCAGGACAGCAACGGAGACGGCATAGGTGATCTGCCCGGTATTATCTCCCGGCTGGATTACTTAAAGGATCTTGGATTCGAGACCATCTGGATCTCCCCCTTCTTTGCCAGCCCGCAAAAGGACTTCGGCTACGACATATCCGACTACAGAGCCATTGCCCCCGAATACGGTACCATGAAGGACTGTGAACACCTTATCAAAGAGGTTCACCGCAGAGGTATGAAAATAGTCCTTGATATGGTGATGAACCACACCAGCGACAAGCACCCCTGGTTCATAGAGTCATCGTCATCAAAGGACAATCCCAAAAGGGACTGGTATATATGGAAGGACGGCAAGGGCAGAAACAAGCCCCCCAACAACTGGTTAAGCCAGGTCAAGGGAAGCGGCTGGCAGTATGACAAGCGCACTGACCAGTGGTACTGGGCTGCGTTCCTCCCCTTTCAGCCCGATCTGAATTACAGAAACCCGGAAGTAAAGGAGGAGATGTTCAATGTCCTCCGCTTCTGGCTTGAGAAGGGAGTGGACGGATTCCGTCTGGATATCATCGGCGCCATATATGAGGATGCCGAGTTCAGGGACAACCCCTTCTCCTTTCAGCTTGTCCCCACTGGCGAGAGCAACCACAAACTCTTCCGTTCCACCGAGATGATAGAAAACCTTCCCGAGACCATAGGTTTCACCAGAGAGCTCCGTGCCCTGATGGAGGAGTATGATGAAAGATTTCTAATTGGAGAGACCTTCGGCACCTTGAAGGAGATGAAGGAGTTTACAGGGGAGGAAGAGCCCAACGGACTCCATGCGGCCTTCCTGTTTAAAAGCATCTACACCCCCTTCAGGGCTCCGGCGCTTAAAAAACTCATCAAAGAGTATGAAGAGTTCTTCCCCGAACCCTGGATTCCAACCTGGGTCTTTGCCAACCACGACAGAATGCGGCGGATGACGACCCTCGGCAGCAGACGGCTCCTCCGCCTCCAGGCCCTCCTTCAGCATACGGCCAGGGGCATTCCTGTCAGCTACTACGGTGAAGAGATAGGCATGAGCCAGGCGGCCCTGCCCCGGAGTATCTCCATGGACCCTGTGAGCCATGCCTACCGCTTTCTGCCTGATGTTCTTTTTACTGTCTTCAATAAGATGACCCACGGCAGCCTGAACCGCGACGGGTGCCGGACTCCCCTTCAGTGGGACGGCAGCAAATACGGGGGATTCTCGGATCACAAACCCTGGATTCCAGTAAGCACAGAGAGAAGAAGGATCAATGTGGAACGGCAGGCAAAGGATTCATCCTCCCTCCTGAACTTCTATAAAGCCCTCTTAAAGTTCCGCCGCTCCAGCTCCGCTCTTAAATCCGGTTCCCTCAAATTGCTGGACAGCCCGAAGACCATCCTGGCATACACCCGCAAGTCAGAGAGCCGGGAACTGTATATCTATTTGAATATCAGCCCCAGGAGCCACAGCATTCCCCTCCCCCGCCCCCTGATTCCCCAGCTTTCGACATCGGGGCACAGAGAGATAGAAGAACTGAATGAACTTGTCCTCAAACCCTGGGAAGGCGTAATTCTGGATTAACAGAAAAGAACATAATAAATCTTTCGTTTATTTTTATTTCAAAATGAACATAGATCGATTTAAATATCAATGCTAGAATTATACTGAGTCAGCATAACAGTGGATATAACCTACTTATACTGAATTATCAGCCGGATATCATTGAATCGCTATACACTTCAACATGTGTCCGGGTGAATCTGGGAATTATATAGAACAACGAATAAATTATGTTAAGTCGACATGAGAAAAAATCAGAAAAATTCACTGAAGAATTGAAGCACTAAACTGTTTTCAGCAGTTCCCCATTGCATGGCAATGGGGGATTTTATGTCACAGGTCGAAATATGGGCAACCACACCGGGAGTTCTATTAGATAAAGAACAGGCACAAGCCGCAAGCAATATTCTATCCTGCCGTACAATCGATTTGGGAGGACGTGTCGTCTACTGCCCAAAATGTCATACCCATACAGTTTTATACAATCCCTGCAATCAACGGGGTTGCCCGAATTGCTCTAAAAAGAATCAGGCAAAGTGGAACCGTAAAATGCACGCCAAGATATTACCCATGGGGCATTATCATCTGATAGTCTCTCTCCCTGAAGAAATGAATACGCTATGGCTGATAGATCGTCGGCAGTTCATCAGTTCGTTTTTCCATGCGGTAGATCTTGGATTCAAGAATATGTGCAAAGAATCAGGGATAACCCCTGGGGTAATACTTGTCTTCCAAAGCCATAGTGTCGGTCTTGCCTATAAACCGCATATGCACTGTATCGTCACGGATGGAGGAGTCAACGCAGAGAATGACTGGTTCGAATCTTATCCTTCAATGAAATACTCTATTATCTGTGATACAGTACGGGAAACTCTGCTTCCGCATTTTATTAAGAAATTGTCCGGTGTGAAAAGAAATACTGTCCGCTTTGAAACAAGAAACTGCCAGGATAGGGAGTACACTGTTTATCCGGCCATCCATAAGTTCAATGGAGACAATATTGTTGATTACCTGTCTAAATCCATCTGTGGGTTTATTTCGGATATAGAAGACATTGATTTCGATAACTATAACGATACCGCGACAATTTACGAGAGATATCGTGGTGAAACGAGAAAGACAGTACTCAGTATGCGGATATTCAGAGAACGTTACTTTAATCATGTACCACCGAAAGGAGCAGTCACGATCAGGAACTATGGATTGTATTCTAACCGGCAAGTTGAAACACTGGAAAGAATCCGTGTGGAAGAGCTTGGTGGGGTTAAAGAAATCATTGATGACGAAGAGACATGTCCAGAATGCGATACACCCTTGGAAACTATCGATGTCTTTGGTCGAGGGAAACCTCTTCCGCTGATAGTAAGATTATATCTGTCAAAGTATTGCTGGCCACCAGGCCACGGCCAACTTTTAGGAATAGCATGAACATCTACGAAGACAGATTCATAATCGAGGACTGTCTCCAAAAGCAGCCATATTGCAAATATAATACCTCAGAAACAGATTCTCTGAAATTTTTAAACTCCTTTACTTATGAACGCCTCTCGTTTACTATTTTCTCAGAAGAAAAGACTATGCAGGTAAGTCCGCAGAAGAATTGAATTTCTTATAAATGATGCTGACTTAACAATCTTTTGTAGCAGACAGTCGGGGTCAGGTTCCAGGTATATGCATTCATTTTGCACGCTGCCACCTCCTGCAGCTAAAAAGGGTGTTATGTAGATAGAGAAATTTAATGAAAAAATAATAGGTATCAAATAAGTTAGGAATCAATTAATCACTATGATATTATTGAAGAATACTTCTGAATATAAAAAAATAAAACCTCAATATATGAAGTATATAGATGCAGCAGTTAAAATACTAAAAAGTTGTTATAGAGATAAAATATTAGAAATTCGTCTGCAGGGTTCTGTTTCAAGAGGTGAAGAAATTCCTGAAGTCTCAGACTTAGATGTTTTATGTATTCTAACTAAAGATAATGATACAATCAAATCAAATGAACTATTGAAGAATGAAAAGAAAATTAATTCTGAAATTAAATTCTTAACCGGTATAGATATTAATATTGTAAATGAAAAATATCTTCAAGAAAACTATGATTACTGGCTGATAGTATGCTCTGATTCACTTTGTTTATACGGTAATAATAAATACTATAAAAAAGAAATAATTATTGACGGAAAACAGTTAGCAAAACTTTGGGCTCCAGACACGCAATATTTAATAGGCCATTACAGAAAATGTCTTGCTCAGACAGTAAAAGAAAATGAAATAAGAAAGATATCCAGATTGGTTGGTAAAGATCTTATTAAATCCTTTAGACCTGAGTTAATGAAAGAATATAATATTTTTCATAAGACAATATATGAATCGTGTAATGACTTATGTGCCATAAATTTCACTTACAGTGAATATTATATATCCCTTTTGGATCAATATCTAAATCCAACAAATAATAAAAAAGAAATATTGGCACTTATAGACAATGTTGAGAATATGAGGAATGAACAAATCACCACATAACAAACAATTGAACCTGTCGTTCCTATTGTCAAGTTTCTTGCAGAAACTGGAGGAACAACAAAAAGTTGTTTCCGTATAACAGTTAAGGGGATACACTGGAAAGCAAGAAAATCGCCAATACCCGGCTGGGCCGGGCCGGTACGCAGGTTAATTGGATGTTACATGTACATAGAGAAAAGGAAAAAAAATGAATTCAATTGATATCATAAAAGACAGTACAAAAATAATTAAAAGCGATATAAAAAAGATTATTATTTATCTTCTTGTGCTTTATATACCGATTTTTATATTGGATTATTATTTTAGTAATAATTTATTTTATCAAATGCTATCTATTTATACACCACCGTTAGCAGGAAGCACATTTTCATTACTTTTTAATATTATTTTTCTTACATTTGTAATTCACTTTTATCAAGAAAAATATAACAATTATGAAAAAATTGTATTAAGAAAATATTTAGATTCTTAGTTCAAGTGTATATACCTTACCAAATGATAATAGTTGCATTAAAATTTGTTCCTACTTTATTGGCGGGTAAAAATATCCCATCCGCTATATATTATTTAATAATGACTATAGATACGCTCGCGTTTATTATAATAAATATAACAGGATTTTATATCGTGACTTTTGTGGATACAGAAAAATTAAATTTACTTAAGATTTGGAAAAAAAGTTTAAATCTAGTAAAGGAGCATTTCGATACAACAATTGTTCTCTCGATTATATTAGGTTTTGTTTCATGGGTGTGGGGTGTTTTAAGTTCATTTATATCATCTATGTTAAAAATTAATACAATTTTTGAAAAATTAGGGACAAATACATTACGTTATGTATTACTCTTAATTATTCTAGCAATTATATCTGGTTTACTATTAACACTGACCACTTATTGTAGATTCGTACTTATTGATAAGAATAAAATAAAGAATGAAATTGACATGTAACAATCTTTTGGAGCAGTCAGCTCTACTGATCATGAAATCTGCTGTTCTGCTTCGCAGGCAGATTTCACGCCAGTAAACGAGCTGCAGCTCAAAAGGGCGTTAAGTCGACATGAGAAAAAAATCAAAAAAAATCCTGAAGAATTGAAGCACTAAACTGTTTTCAGCAGTTCCCCATTGCATGGCAATGGGGGATTTTATGTCACAGGTCGAAATATGGGCAACCACGCCGGGAGCTCTATTAGATAAAGAACAGGCACAAGCCGCAAGCAATATTCTATCCTGCCGTACAATCGATTTGGGAGGACGTGTCGTCTACTGCCCAAAATGTCATACCCATACAGTTTTATACAATCCCTGCAATCAACGGGGTTGCCCGAATTGCTCTAAAAAGAATCAGGCAAAGTGGAACCGTAAAATGCACGCCAAGATATTACCCATGGGGCATTATCATCTGATAGTCTCTCTCCCAGAAGAAATGAATACGCTATGGCTGATAGATCGTCGGCAGTTCATCAGTTCGTTTTTCCATGCGGTAGATCTTGGATTCAAGAATATGTGCAAAGAATCAGGGATAACCCCTGGGGTAATACTTGTCTTCCAAAGCCATAGTGTCGGTCTTGCCTATAAACCGCATATGCACTGTATCGTCACGGATGGAGGAGTCAACGCAGAGAATGACTGGTTCGAATCTTATCCTTCAATGAAATACTCTATTATCTGTGATACAGTACGGGAAACTCTGCTTCCGCTGTCAACAACGCCTAAAAAGTTCCTGAATTCATCGGTTTAAAAGTTCCGCTTTTGGGTAAAATTAAACAGGATCAACGATCCCTATTTTCAACCGGTCTTTCATCCGGTATGAATCACCTTTGAGGCTCAATACATGAGCATGATGGAGCAGCCTGTCGATGGTCGCCGTAGCAATGGCCTCATCACCCAGGATCTCAGCCCAACGACCGAAGGGTTTATTCGTCGTGATTATCACGCTTCCCTGTTCGTAGCGTGTATTCACCATCTGAAAAAACAGGTTGGCCTGTTCTTTGGTCAGGTTCTCGTAGCCGACTTCATCGACCAGGATCAAATGAGGTTTCCGTAACCAGGTTAGCCGCCGCTTTAATCGCCCCTGTTCACGAGCATTGGTGAGGTTCTCCATCAGGTCGATGCAGCTTGTGTACCACACCGTAAAACCATTCAGACAGGCCTTGTGAGCCAGGGCCAGCATCAGGTGGGTCTTTCCCAGACCGCTGGGTCCCATCAGGACCAGATTCTCCTTCCTTTCAATAAATGCCAAACTAGAAAGATCGGCTAACTGACTGGCGGTCAGACCGCCCTTAAGCCACGCCGGATCAAAGTCTTCTAGCAGCTTGATACAGGGCATTCCTGAGAGCTTCAGACGACTCTTGGCAGCTCGTTCTTTCCGGGGAATATACTCCAGCTCCAACAGGTCTGCAATTGATTGTGTCAGCGTATTCTCGGTATGAGACTGAGCTTCCAGATAGCTTTCCAGTCCTGCAGCCATGAACTCAAGTCCCAGCTCATTCAAGCGGGTTTCAATGGTCTCCCTGAGTACGTTCATGCGCCAACTCCGATTATCTGATCATAGTGATTGGGATGGCGTATTTCGACTTCAGTCTGAATCAGCGATGAGTGAGGAGTATCCCTTTTTTCTGAACGGCCTACAATTGCCCTTAGGCTCTGCCGGTTCTCCCGTTTCCACCGTTTCAGAAGAGAGTCCCGGTCGGCCTTGCGGATTGAGACTGATTTAGCGCCTTTCGCCAGAATATCCACAGACCTTACGACCTTTCCAGCAACGGTGACATCGGCGGTTCTCTCCAGTGTGTCAATCTTCAGCGTTGCAGTCTGTCCGATATGATCAGCAGGGACACTGTATGTATTGGTTTCATAGCGAATTACGCCTTCCCGAGAAACTAGCAGTTCTTTCACAAGTCTCACATCGGGAGCCGCCCCCGGATTCCAGGGATTCATAAACTGCTTCTCATAGTCAAAGCGCTCTTTCCGTGTCTGCCGGAACTGACTCATTTGTGTTTCCACGACTCTAGAGATCCACTCGATAACGGATTGATTAAGATCCTGTAGAGTACATGACTTCAAAGCCTCTTCACGGATCAGGAAGCTGTGCCCCAGATAGCCGATGAAACGCTCAACTTTTCCTTTCGTCTGAGGTCTGCGAACCTGACAGCGAAGAGGTCTGAAGCCACAGGCTGAAGCGAACTCCAGGAGTTGTGAGTTTACCTGCCAGACACCGCCGCTGTTGTACCAGGCCGTTCTCATGTTGTCATAAAGGATTTCCTGTGGAACGGCACCAAAGTATTGGAATGCTTTCAGATGGGCCTGGAGTAGCGTTGCTGAAGTCATGTCCAGGGTAAACTGCACAAAGGGGATACGGCTGTAACCCATCAACATGACAAAGGCATAGACCTTCTGGATCTGGCCGTCAATTTCCATTTTGCCGCACTCTTTCCAGTCCACCTGAGCCTGACGGCCAGGCTCTGTCTCAAACCGGATGACAGCCTTCTCGATGAGTTTCTTTCTATACTGCCGGGCATAGTCTCTAAGGATTGTTATTTTGCCTGAGTAACCGGCTTTTTGCAGTCTTTCGTGAAGATAAACCAAATTAAAGTATGGATCATTTTCCAGTGTATCTTCTATGATGGGATGGAATGGTTTAAGGATGCTTTCCCGGGATTTCCGGGGGTGGGTTCCGAACTCGGGGGTCAGGTATTTTCTGACCATTCGGTCGCTGACGCCGAGATACTCGGCTATGTACTTTTGTGTGTGGCCTTGATTGGCCATGATGCGCGCAACGTGCATGCGATCTTCCTTTAGACACATAGGGGCAGGTTCCTTTCGTAGTTGGTGTGGTAACCCTACTTTAGGATATTTGCCCCTTTTTATGTCTGTAAAAGCGGAACTTTTTCGCCGCTGATTATAGGAACTTTAACAGCGTTGCTCACACTTCCGCATTTTATTAAGAAATTGTCCGGTGTGAAAAGAAATACTGTCCGCTTTGAAACAAGAAACTGCCAGGATAGGGAGTACACTGTTTATCCGGCCATCCATAAGTTCAATGGAGACAATATTGTTGATTACCTGTCTAAATCCATCTGTGGGTTTATTTCGGATATAGAAGACATTGATTTCGATAACTATAACGATACCGCGACAATTTACGAGAGATATCGTGGTGAAACGAGAAAGACAGTACTCAGTATGCGGATATTCAGAGAACGCTACTTTAATCATGTACCACCGAAAGGAACAGTCACGATCAGGAACTATGGATTGTATTCTAACCGGCAAGTTGAAACACTGGAAAGAATCCGTGTGGAAGAGCTTGGTGGGGTTAAAGAAATCATTGATGACGAAGAGACATGTCCAGAATGCGATACACCCTTGGAAACTATCGATGTCTTTGGTCGAGGGAAACCTCTTCCGCTGATAGTAAGATTATATCTGTCAAAGTATTGCTGGCCACCAGGCCACGGCCAACTTTTAGGAATAGCATGAACATCTACGAAGACAGATTCATAATCGAGGACTGTCTCCAAAAGCAGCCATATTGCAAATATAATACCTCAGAAACAGATTCTCTGAAATTTTTAAACTCCTTTACTTATGAACGCCTCTCGTTTACTATTTTCTCAGAAGAAAAGACTATTCAGGTAAGTCCGCAGAATAATTGAATTTCTTATAAATGATGCTGACTTAACAATCTTTTGTAGCAGACAGTCGGGGTCAGGTTCCAGGTATATGCATTCATTTTGCACGCTGCCACCTCCTGCAGCTAAAAAGGGTGTTATATGGACAAAAATTGGAGATTTTATGTTAAAAGAAATAAAAACGTTCACTTATTTTTTACTATTAATCACTGTTTTTATATTCATTTCTGGGTGTGACTACTCTTATTCAATATATGCATTAGGTTCTGCTCCAGATATGACAGGAAAAACAATTCCTGGTTATTGGGAAAATGGTACATGGATAGATATTGAGAATCCTGATCAAATGGATAATTGCGGAACATATGCACTCGCAGCAAATAAAGAATTTATTGTTGTTGGAGGATATATTCGTGTTGAAGGACAAGGTTGGATACCTGGTTATTGGATAAATGGCAAATGGAATGAGTTAGACTTACCAGAAGAGAGCTGGAAGGGATTTATTGAAACAGTTATTCTTGAAAAAGATAATATATATGCAGCTGGTTCTTATTATAATGAGTTAGGTAATGTTGTATCAGGCTATTGGAAAAACGGAAGTTGGACATCACTATCTGATCCTTTAACCGATAACCGAATTTTAAGTTCATTTACAATTTACAATAATAATATATATTGGACCGGAAGCTATCAAGCTATGTCCGAATTTAGTGATTCGCCAGGGTATTATATTAATAGCGAATGGAAAGATTTACCAGTTCCACGAAATATGACAAATGGTGAAGTCAGTTCAATCAAAATCATTGATAATGATCTATATTTGCTCGGATTTTGCAAAAATGAAAATAAAGAAATGATTTCAGGGTATTGGTTGAATGAAGAATGGAATGAGATTAAATCTCCTGATAAAGATTCATATAATTCAGTTCGAGAAATGATTAAGGTGAAAGAAGATATTTATTTAGCTGTTAATAGAAATGGCTATTGGAAAAATGAGGAATGGATTGAGCTCGCACCAGAAGAAGAAAAATACTACCTAAATACTATCGTTGTATATAGAGATAATGTAATAACTGCAGGACATAGATCTGCAAATAGGCGATTTTATCCTGGATATTGGGTAAATGATCAATGGATAGAACTTGAAGAGCCAATGCCGGATAATAAATTTGGAGATGTAGTTCATTCGATTGTAATCGTTAGCAATTGAAAATGGATGACATATAACAATTTCATGAACCCGACCCGGCTATGTAACAGTTTTTGTAAGTCGCTCCGCTCGACAAAAACAGCGCCATGTACGCCGTGCGGGTTATGAAGGCGTTATCTGGATTGAGGTACGGATTAATAACATAGTGGACAAAGATCCAAGTAGATAAATTACAGTTAAAGGCAGATGGTTTACAATAAAGGAGACGATCATGCCTTTAATGGAGAAAACGATTATGGATCAAAAAGAAGAGTTCATCTTAATTTGGAGTACAGATCGATTTACTTTCTCTGGCCTATGTAAAGATTTTTGTATCAGCAGGACTACTGGTTACAAATACATTAAACGATACCAGGAAGAGGGAATGGCAGGACTTCAACCAAAATCCCGTGCTCCTCACCATTCACCGAATAAAACTCCAGCAGCGATTGAAGAACGTATTCTTGAAATAAGAAGTCAGCATAAACGATGGGGTGGGAAAAAAATACGATGGCGCCTTGAGAAGGATGGCATTTATTCTCATATTCCCTGCAAGTCCACAATAAACAACATACTCAAAAAGAATGATCTCATTCCGGAACGTAAAAGACATGTGCATATTGAGAAACGCTATCCCAAGTTCATAGCCGATCATTGTAATGAGATATGGAGTGCCGACTATAAAGGTGAGTTCAGGACTGGAGACAAGAAGTACTGCTATCCGCTTACCATTTGCGATAACTTCAGTAAGTACATCATACGCATAAAAGGGCTCTCCAGGCCCAATTTAACGCAGTCTAAGCCTGTTTTTGAGGCTGTATTCAAAGAATATGGACTTCCCGAACAGTTGCACACAGACAATGGTTCCCCGTTTGCCAACATAAGATCCCTTGGTCGGTATACACAATTTTCTGTTTGGTTAATGGAACTTGGGATCTATCCGGTGTTCAGCGATCCGGCCTCTCCGCAGCAGAATGGAAGTCATGAAAGAATGCATAGAGAATTGAAAGCAGAAGCATGCATTGAACCAGGTAAATCACTGAGAAGTCAGCAGATAAAGTTCAACAGATTTACCAAAGAGTATAACGAGGAAAGACCTCATGAAGCCCTTGGTATGGTTACACCCAAAACAGTTTATGAACGTTCTAAAAGACGGTATCCGAATGAGATAAAAGAGTGGCATTACCCGCCTGAATACAAAGTACGATATATCTGCAAGAATGGAATAATCAGAGTCGGTAAGAAAGACAGTATATTTGTAGGGACAGCATTCAAAGAGAAAAAACTTGGATTCAAAGACATAGGAAATGGAATCTATCGTGTCTGGTTCCGAGAGTTCTTCTTGGGCTATCTGAATGAACATGAGCTTAAAATATATGATATACTGGACTATGAATTCATTCCGCGTGTGTAACTGAAGAGGTTGGACTTTTGGTAACTATGTAGTGGAGAGAACATGAGAAAAATATTAAAGAAATAAAAGAAGTTGATAATCAAGAATCGAAGGTGCATGCAATTGAATATTATTGAAGAAAATACATTAATTAATTCAGCATATGGTAAGGACATTTCCCAATATGGTAACTTATATATTCCCAAAGGATATATAAAAGGGACAATATGTCTCTTTCATGGTGGTTTTTGGAAAATGCCATATGATCTTCACCAAATGGATCAAGTCTGTGAAAAATTATTACAAGAAAACTATATTGTATGGAATATTGAATATCGGCGAACCGGATCATCTAATCGGAAATGGATAGATCCATTTGAAGATTCAATAGACTCTATTAATCATTTAATTCAATTAAAAAAAACTTATGATAAAATCGATTTGAATGAAATTATTTTAATGGGTCATTCAGCTGGTGGACATTTAGCAATATGGTTAGGAACTAATAATAATATTAAAAAAAATAAAGTAGAGATCAATCCAAGACATATTGTTGGATTAGCACCGATTTTAGATTTAATAGGCTGTTATCGAAATAATTCCGGAAATCAAGCTGTTAAAGAATTACTACAATGTTCTCCAGAAGAAAACCTCGAAAGATATAAAAATGCCTCACCAATTGAACTGCTTCCGATAAAAACTCCAATAACTATTTTCCATGGCGATAACGATGAATATCTATCAATTGAAATGACAAGAAAGTTTGCGGAAATTAGTGATAGTTCTGACACTCAGTTCTCCTTTGTTGAAATAGAGGGAGGTTTTCATATGGATTTTATTGATCCAAATAGTAAATCTATACAAAGCGTTGTTAGATATTTAAATAGTTCATATGGAACTGAATAAAGAAGATGAAAGACCAGATAACAATCAAATGCAATTGACGTTTTCTTTGGCACACAAATTTGCTTACGCAAATTGTCCGCCACCCCTTTGGGACGAAAACGCAATTGATTTGGGAGTTATGTACACAGAATGCACATGAGAACGATGACGTGGGCAAAAATCCTATAAACATGCACACGATAGATTGACATGTACATGAAAGATGATATTATGTACATTATATGAGTAAGCAAGCAAACAACGAATTACCAAAACTACCACCAAAATATGATATTGAGTCAAAGAGTGTTCTCAAGCAGGCAATCAGTGCTAACCGGGAGTTAGCAAAGTTAAAGGGTTATTGCTCATTACTACCGAATGATTCAATTTTATTAAGTTCAATAATCCTGAAAGAAGCATCAGCCAGTTCTGAAATAGAAAATATCATAACAACCCAGGATGACCTATATAAGGCTATGGTGGCAAAACAAACAAATATAGATCCAAATACCAAAGAGGTTCTTAATTATAGATCTGCGCTATGGCTTGGATATAAGCAAATTAAAGAAAGCAACTTACTTCGGATAAATACAATTCTCTCGATTCAGGAAGAGCTGGAGCAAAATTCGGCTGGTTTCAGAAAACTACCAGGAACCAGCTTAGTAAATGATAGAACCGGTGACGTGATATATACACCACCTGACAATGAACATGTCATACTTGATCTATTATCAAATCTTGAGAAATACATCCATCAAGAAGATGGTACAGACCCACTGATCAAAATGGCAATCATTCACTACCAGTTCGAATCAATTCACCCATTTTATGATGGCAACGGAAGGACAGGCAGAATAATAAATGTACTATATCTTGTCCTTCAGAGATTATTAGATTCACCGATACTGTTTCTTAGCTCTTATATTATCAGGAATAAATCAGAATATTATCGACTCCTACAGGACATGCATGTAAATGAAAACTGGGAGGAGTGGATAATCTATATGTTGAAAGCAGTGGAAGAGACTGCCAAGGAGACATATGGAATAATTTCATCGATAGCAAGTCTGCTAGATCAAACAATTGATATATGCAAAGAAAAACTTCCTAAGACAATATATTCAAAAGAATTGGTTGAGTTATTGTTCATTCAGCCATACACTAAAATTGCTTATTTGGTAGATGCAGGAATAGCAGAAAGAAGAACAGCCAGCAAATATCTCAAAGAATTAGAAGCAATAGGAGTACTTGAATCTTTTCGCTTAGGAAAAGAAATCATTTATGTAAACAGACCCCTTTATGAGTTACTAAAGAAATAAGGGGTACATAACGAGCTTTTGAAGCTGTCAGTCGGGATGTCACGATTCTTGCATTCGCAACAATCGTGCCTACTGACGGAATCAGCTAAAAACGGCGTTATATTTGCATGAAATTAATTTATGCCTTACAATATCGGATAGATGAAAATCGCAAGGAACCGATATGGAAGATAAGCTATTAAACAGTATTGAAGGCAAAAAGAGAGAATTAGACTCTCACAGACCACTAAATCCCTCCATAGTAAGAAAATTAAATGAGCAGTTCGCTCTAGAATGGACTTACAACTCAAATGCAATAGAAGGAAATACACTTTCTCTCAATGAAACAGAGATTGTCCTCAACACAGGTGTTACGATTGGTGGAAGGACTGTTAATGAGCATCTTGAAGCAATCAACCATAAAAAGGGGATTCTATACATAGAATCATTGATCTCTAAAAGCACAGAACTGACAGAGGATGTGCTACGGGAACTCCATAGATTAATACTCAAAGGAATTGATGATCTCGAGGCAGGAGCATATCGTCGCCATAATGTTAGAATTGTCGGAGCCAGGATAATTCCTCCTCAGGCAATTAAGGTTAAAGCGTTAATGTCAGATCTTTTCACCTGGTATTATGCCAATCTGCATACATTACCAATTCCTATCTTAGCAGCACAGTTTCACTATAAGTTCGTTTGTATACACCCTTTTATAGACGGTAACGGAAGAGTAGCACGGCTGCTGATGAATCTGATTCTAATGAAGCATGGTTTTCCACCAACAGTAATATTGAAAGTAGATAGAAAGAAATATTACAGAGTATTAAATGAAGCCAATGTAGGTAAAGAAGAGAGCTTAGAGAATTTTATTGGTCGCGCTATAGAACGATCACTGATAATATATCTGAACAGCATTAAACCAAATACGTCAGAGAAACAAGGGTTGATAAATTTAAGAGAGGCATCAGAATACTGTGATTATTCACAAGAGTATTTGTCACTCTTGGCAAGAAAAGGGAGAATTTCCGCAGTAAAGCTTAATAAAGAATGGCTTACAACCCGAGAAGCAATAGAAGACTACGTTAAAGAATTGAAAGAATGAAATATAACAAGCTTTTGATACTGTCAGCCCTACTGTCATGAAATCTGCTATTTTGCTTTGCAGTCAGATTTCACGCCAGCTTACGAGCTGCAGCTTAAAAGAATGTTATATATCACTGTGCCCCTGAGAAAGTGGACACCAACTATAGTTAGATTATGATTGATTATGGAGGGTGTTTACATGTCGCGGAAGAAATTTCAGGCCTATGCGGAGGATTTCCGTAGAGAGGCTGTCAGACGGTTAGAGCAAGAGGGAATTCAACTAGAAAGGTAGAAAAATCTTATATTCTGTATTTTTTCTAAATTTCTCAAATTATTCTTATCTTAATGATTTCAAAAAAATAAATTAAAACCGCATTTAAAAGTTAATTACTCGGAATTTCTGATTTATTATGTGTTCCTGAAAATTCATATTTTTCCTGATAAATAGCGTGTATCAATGAACTTAGGAAGCCATAAGAACTAGAATAGCATATCTTATTAAAGACATTGATTAGAGTTTCCGTCTATAATATCTTTGGAAGGTACAAGATCACACATTGTATATAAAAGGCATAGTGAAAAAACTGGAAATCAAGACTCTTCTACTGATACATTCCTATAAACCTTTCGGTATATACATCCTCTTTCATTCGATTATCTGGAGGTAGAATGTCAAAAGCAGTCTTTTTCAGTATTCCGGCACATGGTCATACAAACCCGACTTTACCTCTTGTAAAAGAACTTGTGAATAATGGGGAAGAAATCATCTATTATTCTCTTGAAGAGTTTAAAGATAAAATAGAGGCTACTGGTGCAGAATACAGAGAGTATTCATTCTCCAAAGGATTCGGAAAATCTGAAATAGGAAAAAATCTGGCGTCTCTTTATCATGATATAGTCAAAACAACAGCCTGTATTCTGGATAAACTGATTGATGATATAAATCAAATAAAACCTGACTATATTATCCATGATTCAATCTCAGTATGGGGCAGATATGCTGCTGCAATCTGCGGGATTCCGGCCATCTCATCCATATCAACATTTGCCTTCAACAGCAACGTGAAGAATTTTAGAAACAGTATCGTGTTTTTCCGCAAAGCAGGAATAAAGGGTATCAGGGATCTGAAAAAAGCCGGTCAAATACAAAAGGAAATGTATAAAAGACATGGTATTGCCCCCCAGGGATTCATTAATTCGATGATGAATGAAGAACCTCTGAATATTGTATACAATTCAGAATATTTCCAGCCCTATTCAGAGTCCTTCGATAAAGATAAATACAGATTTATCGGGCCGATGATTTTCGGGAGGGATGAC
This sequence comes from Oceanispirochaeta sp., assembly GCA_963676905.2. Lineage (GTDB taxonomy): Bacteria > Spirochaetota > Spirochaetia > DSM-2461 > DSM-2461 > Oceanispirochaeta. The sequence goes on along the minus strand of CAXXVE010000002.1, from coordinate 280,366 downwards.
GATCCGGATACCGAAGACTACTCCCGATACCCGCACCCCTTTATTTATGTATCCATGGGAACTGTCTGGAAAGAGATGTATAGTATACCGGATATTATCAAGTCATTATCTGGTTTGTACGGTACTCTTGTATTATCTGGTGCCTGTGATGATGATATGAAAAGAACCTTTCCGGAAAATGTAGTAGTAAAAAAGCATGTGAATCAGATAGAAATACTCAAATATACGGATCTCTTTGTAACGCACGGCGGAATGAACAGTGTAAATGAAGGTCTGTTTAACAGTGTTCCGCTTTGTGTTTACCCTTTTCAATCAGAACAGGAAGAGGTCGCTTTCCGTATTGAGGAATTAAAGTGCGGAATAAGATTGAGAAACTTGCAGTCAAAAACCATTCAAAAGGCAATAACGGAAATTTTTAAGAACAGCGATTATAAGAATAACTGTTATAAAGTTTCCCGTTCTTTTTTAAATGCTCCCGGATGCAAAGCAGCATCTCAGGAGATAATCACATATTTAGAAAGAGCAACGCGATAAAGTCCTGTTCCTGTTTGTAATCTACAGAAGAAATTATTGACAGGAAAAGTTATATTATATATTTCCTGACAAATAGAGAGTATTATTGAACTTGCGATTAAATATGTATATAAGTGTATATCACTCCGTATGAAACCGACAATCCTACTGTCAAAGTTTCTGCATTCGCACAAAATGCGCCAGCTTAACGGTTTATAGCTTATGCGGTCGTTGCTGAACTCTTTGCGCTCTAACGAAGTAATGATCAAAGACAATAATACCAATTGGATTCATTATCCTAATACATATTTAAAGTTGTTATAAATCAGGAGAAAATTAATTGAATAATAAAATGATGATTGTCTCTTTCCCTTTAGAGGGAATATATTATTCCCCAAACACACCTGGATCAAATATCCCTAGCCATGGAACAAATAGCTTTGGAGAGACGTATGCCATAGATTTTGTAATGATTCAAGAAAATGACCTGCTAAAAAAAACATATCGTAATAGTTTTTTTCAATATCTATTTAAAGGATTAAAATTACATGATTTTTATGGATGGGGACAAACAGTTGTATCTCCTGTAAGCGGTGTGGTAGTTGGTTTAGAAAATAATATTGAAGAAAGAAATCCTGTAAATATTTTTACCGATTATAAAAACACTATAAAAGTTACAAAACAATACATTAGTAATGATGTATCACATAAATCCATTACTGGAAATTATGTAATGATTAAAATAAGTGAGAATGAATTTGCTCTATTGGCGCATTTAAAAAAAGGATCTGTAAATTTAGAAGTAGGTCAAAAAATTAATGTACATGATAAAATTGGGGAATTAGGTCATTCAGGGAATTCCCTAATGCCACATCTACATATGCAATTCATGGATACTGATGATTTTAAAATTGCTCGAGGCATACCATTTGCATTTAAAACATATGAGGTAAAAAAAAGAAATAAATGGGTAAAAAAATATAATTCTGTGCCAAGAAAAAATGAAATTTTAAGGTATGAAATCAATAAATAATATTTTTATCTGTTGATCACGTGACTGAAAGAATCACATTACAACCTACTTTGCATAAGGTTCCAATAGAACGGGAATGCAGGATGATCAGTGTAAAAAAGCTGGCAGAATGAATTCTTCAATTGACCATTTTATTGAATCCATAGTTCTCCCGGAATAGAAGGCACTCTCTCCAAGTACAACCCTCCTTCAGATTTTTATCAAGAAATATCATTGCCTCTGATCCCCGCATGGTATAGCATAACAACCATTAGTAAACATTTGTAACCTCTATCAAACCTTAAGTTTATTTTCCTGCCAGGACCGTATATTTCGTACTGCAGGAAAAGCATTGAACAAACTGGATCACTCTGGAGTAATTATGAAAAAGATTATATCAGTTCTTGTTATTTTGATGACTGCTCAAATCCTGTTCAGTTCCGGGCAGCAGGAAGGCGCTGCCTCATCAACTCATGGTAAGTATCTTGCAGGAAACGGGATTATAATCCCGCCTGACGATATTCATGTAAACGGTTATATTGCTCAACTTGATTACAATTACAGACTGCCTGAAACAGGTGATTTTGCTGTCTATACATATAATGGTCATAATCAGATTTCAAATACCGGTCAGAATGAAACATTACAGATAGGAATAAAAGCAAACAAAACTCCTTTTGAAGATTTGCCTCCTCTGAATTTATCATTTGTCATAGATAAGAGCGGATCGATGGTCTCAGATGAAAAGCTTGAATGGGTAAAAGAATCTTTCGATATCTTTATCCAGAAAGTCAGGGACATCGATTATGTATCATTGATCGTATTCGACAATGAATCAGAAACAGTCTTTACTTCCACCAGGATGGATTCACAGGAAAAAAGAAGCCGGTTCAGTGCAGCCGTTCATTCCGTTGAAGCCGGCGGTGGTACCAATTTAAGAGCCGGGCTGGAGGACGGATATACCCAGGTCATGGCTAATTATCGCTCTGAATACAACAATAGAGTGTTATTCCTGACCGACGGGGAAGGACAAAGTGAAGGCATTATTGATCTGGCCGAAACGTTCAATGAGCGGGGGATAAATGTCTCGACCATAGGAGTCGGCACCAATTTTGATGTTAATTTAATGATCGATCTTGCCAAGGCTGGCGGAGGAAGCAGCAGATTTATTTCTGATAGAGAGGAAATGAGAGAGACCTTTGGTGATGAACTTGACCGCATGATTGTACCGGCCGCCCGAAATCTGGAAATAGAAATTGAGTTTCCGGAGTTCATAGAACTGGAAAAGACATGGGGATACAGAAACAAGGAAACTCAAAGTGGTGTAAGTTATTTCCTCCCGACTCTTCACAATGGAGATTATGAAACCATACTGGCTGATATTACAATCCGGCCGAATGACAAAACAGGAGAAAGTACACTGGCAAAAGTCTTTGTTGAATATGATGATATTCAGGGAAACCATATCGTTTTACCTGAGATTACGATCATGTCTGACTTCATCAAAGGACCGCAGCCTGTTTTTGGAATATCAAATTACACAGTATTAAAGTCATCCACTATGAAGCTCATCGGCGAGAGACTCATTGAAGTGGGTCAGATCTACTACAGGATCAAAAACATCAATGATGAGATCAATTCCAAACGATACGAAGTATTCAATGAGAAAGAGGGCATCGAGCTGCTCACCAAAGAGGAGCAGCAGAAGGAATATGATGAAATAACCTCAGATGAGATTTCTGAACTGGAGAACAGTATAAAAAATGATCTTGAGATGGCTATCAATATTGTTACAGATACAAAACAGATTGTCCTGAACAGTAAAATGAAGCTTGATAATATCGGCTTTGAAGATGAATTGATGATTCTTGACAAATATATTGAAATACTGGGTACAGAACTGGAATTGACTACAGAGGAAATTTCAAAGAATCTTGCTGTTGAGCCTGTCTTACCCATAAACAATGATCTACCACTGGAAACCTATGTTACCGCCATGCTGAATGAACTCATTTCATCCATCACATCCAGGGATTCATCAATTGCGGTTTCACCCTTTAATCAGAAGGGGACCCCCGAATCACCTTTTTCTGAATATCTGAACCAGTCTGCCCAGATGGAATTTGTTTCAAGCGGATTTACAGTGATTGAGAGAGACAAGCTAAATGAAATCCTGGATGAGCAGAAACTTAGCCTGTCGGGTCTGATTGATACGGATAAAGCCCTGGATGTAGGGAAACTACTGTCCGTAGATTATTTTATTACAGGAACCATCATTCCAACAGAATCATCAGTGATTGTGTTTTCACGGCTTATGGATGTATCAACGAGTGAAATTATATCAGTAGCACAGGTTGTTATTCCAATGAGTTCTGAAATAATGGACCTCATTGCAAACTAGTAAGATGGCATTGCACCCCGGTACCACTCTTTGAATACCGGGGTCTCACAAGGCATAAGAACAGCCTAAAAAAGAAGCTATTTAAACAGCTTCCAACCGATTAAATCATTAACAAATTCTCCAACAGTTTCAATAACTGAATTGATAGCCCGTTCTGCAAGGACAAGACTGATACCTTCAAGAGCTGTCAAAACCATCTTCATTGAACGCTGATGCATCCGCAGAAGAACGACACTCTGCTCCTTGGTAATTTTCCCTGTTCTTTCCCATAGAGCAATTTCCGCGATATTGCCTGCGAATTTTTTTGATTCACTTTCAGCAAAAACTTCCGCTTCTTCCCATTTTTCCTGGAGCTCTGCCTTCAAAGAGGTCATGATTTTCATACCAAGTTCTTTAATTTTTTCTTCATCCATAATGAACTACTCCTCATCTAAAACAGGCTGCTTCTGATTCCATTTCAAATACAGCATATATTTTACAATGGCTCTAAATGATTGATCTGTGGCCTCCCGGGCGCTTTCGAAGGAAGTAACAAGACTTTCCGACCCCTCTTCAGAGATTTGATGAAGCAGTTCAAGATCTTTATACTGGAGAAGCAGTTCATTCAGGTTGTCTGTCAAGGGCTTCAGTTTTAATTCATTCTCAATGATTTCCGCCCGGATGATGAGAGCCTGTACTTCTCCCCTCATTTTGGAATAGAAGGCTTTCTGATTGCTGTATGATCCGTCATTCATCCCTTTATTGGAAATAACAAGATCATAGTGTTCTGCTGTCTGGGATTCAATATTATGAATTGATTCATCCAGAATCGGATCATATTCGCCAACAGCCGTTACTTTTAAAGCACAGCCGCCAAGTAGCAGAAGGAAAACTAAACCTGCATAAATGCGGTTATTTTTCATTGGTCTCTCCTCTATCAGCTTGATGGACGAAGAGCGCTCACCCCGTAGTATGCTGCAATAATTGAAACGAGAAATCCTTCCAGCCAGATGATAAGTGTCTGATTCTTGCTGATCATCTGGAGGATACTGGTAGTGCCGCTTATTCCATCAATCAATGCGGCAACAAATAGAAAGATGGTCGAAAAAATGATTGTATAGAGGGCAATATAGGCCATCTTTCTTCTGTTTCGAAATCTGTTTGTTGAATAGGAAATTATCGCTGCTTTGTCCTCGGGAGACAAATTTTCATTTTCAGCGACTTCAATCATCAAACGGATTGGGTCTTTGGATGATTCGGGAGGATTGGCTCCTCCAGAAGGGACAACTGAAATCTTATCTGACACGCGACCTCCTCATCTGGCTATATAGTTCACAAATGTTCATTATATCATGATATTATATTTCTTGTGATAATAATTTCGAAGATTCAGAAATGGACAACACCCTCCCGATACGGTAACCTTTCGAACCAGGTATGGCTTTGACATATATTGAAAATAAGGAGCGGCACAATGGCAGATAGAGTCAGAATACTGTTTATTCACGGCATTGGTGATCAGGAAGATGATTTTTGGGATAAAAAGAAAAAGCCTCTAGTTAAAGCATTGAAGAAAAAGGGGATTAAGGTCAGTTCAGCAGATGGTGTCATATACTCGCGGATAGCCGGAGACAATGTAGCAAAATACTGGCAGTCAATGGATCTGAAGGCGGACATCGATTTTGATTTTCTACGGAAGCTGATAATGGACTACGCCGCTGATGCAACAGTTTACGGAACAAAAACATACAAGGCATCAAGCAACTACCAGTCCATCCACCGCTACCTGCACAATGAACTCAGCAAATGCCTTGAAAAAATGGAACCTGATGAAAAACTGATTATCAGAGCACACTCATTCGGCTGCCATATCATAAGCAATATGATCTATGACATTCAGAACAAAAAGGGCATATATGACCCCAAAGGTGAGAATCCATTCACACCACCGCCCACTCTTGAAGAAAAGCTGCTCCTTTTTGCCACAAGCGGATGCAATATCCCCTTATTCACTGCCGGACTCTCTGAACCGACACCCTTTGCAAAACCGGGGGCTGTATTTGAGTGGCTCAACATTTACGATAAAGACGATGTTCTCGGATGGCCACTGAAGCCTCTGGGCGGAGCTTTTGATGTTCCCTGGATCTCCGACTGTATCGAAAATACAGGGGGACTGATCAAGAGCCACGGCCACTATTGGTATGACAGGGATGTAAACAATCTGATCGCTGAAAGAACAGCTTTATTACTTCAATAGCCTGCAGGGCTCTTCTGCCCCGATCCCTATATCAGTTGAATTTTCTCCCCGTTGGGTGACTGCACCAGACCAGCCTTTTCATCCAGCCCTTCGATAAGAATGGAATCAAAGGCCTTGCCCTCATACTTCGTATGGGGGATGCCTGACGTTTCATAGAGTTCGACAATATTGTCGCCCAGGCCCATCATGGAACAGTAGACATAGCTGCCCTCCTCGCCCAGACGTTCGCTCATAAGGTCTGTAAAGCCCAGATCCATGTAGAACTTTTTCATCTCCTGCATATTGTATACGGGGCAGCCGTAGTGCTCCAGGCCGAAACAAAGCTGTGTATATTCTAACGGGGGAGTGTCCAGTCTCTGTGCCAGTTCAAGCTTGATGCCGAAGTCTGTAAAGACATTGAAAAACCACATCCCCGTTCCCCACACCCCGGGATTGTAAAAGGGCCTGCCCTCGCACAGCTCCAGTCGGAACCCCTTTGCCTTGCAGTGCTCAAAGGCCAGGTTGATGTCCGCGGTCTCAAGGGCGATATGTTCCCAGCCTGTATAGGCCCCTTCGTCGCCGTAGAAGGGCTCGCAGGGCTTGTCAGCCTGATAGACGCGGATACGGCAGTTGCCGTTTGTTATAGATCTGTAATCCTCTTCCTGAACCGGTTGCTCGGTAAAGCAGAAGTTCTCACACATCCAGGAGATAAACTCCTGAACCTCATAGATATTCAGTACAGATGTAATTTTCATATTCCCGCTCAATTTATTTCCTTTTTACAAGTTCAATCAGTCCATAGTTACCGTTGAACATCCAGTCTGTCTTTTCCCTGTCGGGAACGGCATCAGCCTCCAGACCGACAACAACCTCACATTTCAGAATCCGGCTTATCAGAATATCCGCCTGGAAATAGTCAATAATGGAAGAAGTTTCTGTTTCATAGGCCCAGTAGTTATCTCCCACAAGCCTGCGATAGTTCAAGTCCCCTTTGAAGATTATCAGATCGGAAAGGGAAAGCTCCTTTGGCAGCTCCATTGCCGAATAGAGCTCTCCATTTACAAAACAGGGATCGTCACCAAGTTCCAGAGCCCCCTCATCCTCAAAGTTCTTAAGGGCATCGGAAAACCAGGCGGTGTCCTTTTGTTCTGATAGGATATCCAGGAGGAAACGATAGTCATTAACAAGAGCATCCGAGACAAAGTAAGGCATCTTCTTAAAGTGGAGTTTGACTTTAGCCACCTTTGTATTCTTCAAAAGCCAGAAGGCAAGCAGCAGGTCGAAAAACAGCTCTTCCCCCGCATTGTCAAGAACGATATCAACCCGGGAGGATTCATTGATTGCGGCAGCGGCTCTCTCCCGGTGGTCGATGAGCAGCTCCGAAGCAGAATCTGCCGAATAGTAGGAGCCGTTCTGGCTCAAATCGGCCTTGTTTCCCATCAGGTTGAGTAGGCAGATCTCCTGGAAGGCATCCACTGAATCGATGTTCTTCAGAATATCTGAAAACTTGCCCAGACCTTTACGGAACTCAGCCTCCTTTTTATAGAGGAAATAATCTTTACCATTGCTGAAAAAACCGCAGATCTGAGAGATCCTGTGGTAGAGATAGTTCTCAAGAAACAAAAAAGGGGCATTCAGCCAGCTGCTGCCGGGATGATTTTCAAGATAGGAATTGATGCCCGGTGCAAAGGGATAACTGTCATCAATGGGAGTCAGCTTTCCTGCAGGAACGGAGTCAAGCAGGTCCTTGAGCCCCTTTTCAACTTCGGGAGAGAAACTGTTATTAGCAATCAGGTCATTGAGGATTCCCGGAACCCTGTTTGTAATTGTAAACCGGGCAAAGGAGTCCTCCTTCGATGTCATTATCTGCTCAGCCATAAACCTCTCCTTATCAAATAATTTCTTTTGAAATTTCTGTTTTTACAATATTATGAATATGCGTATATTAAACGAAATGTCATGTCAGGAGAAAGTACTTCCGGCTCATTCATTCTAATCAATACAAAAAGAAGAGGACTCAAATTGGAGATTTTCATTACATTCACAATTCTGCTGCTCATCTGGATACTCCCTGTCATCCTGGGAATCAGAACTGCTAAAAAGAGGAACAGGTCTCCCCACTGGATGTGGTTCGGAATCTATCCGATTGCAGGATGGGTCGCCTTTTTAATTCTGAGATTCCTTCCCGAAAGGAAAGTATGCGGCAGCTGCGGTAAGAAAGTTGACAGCGGTGCCAGGTTCTGCCCGGCCTGCGGTGACGAGTATAAGGAAGGAACAATTTCTGCAGAGGAAGAACCCTCTGGAAAATCGAAGATCATTATCAAAGCGGCTGTTATAATTTCAATCATTACAGCCTTCATAGCGGTTTTATACCTTCTGCTGCTTCTTATATTCACAAACTCTATTCCCTACAGGGAAGCCTTCAGGATAGTTAATTCCAATGAAACTGTCATATCCGCCCTAGGTGATGATGTGAAAAGGAAGGGATTCATTCAGGGATCAATATCCACGAACGGAGGAGGCACCGGCAGCGCGGAGCTCAGCTTCAAGGTGGAAGGAAGCAAAGGCCGCGGAAGATTGTATCTTTCAAGCGAAAAGAAATTCGGCACTTGGGAATTTGAGAATCTTTATCTATACGGATATGATTCAACTGATCAGGCCATTGACCTACTCAAGGAATGAGAGACAGCCGGAAAAGATTCTCTCCGGCCGTTTATTCTCTCTTGAGCTGTCAGCCTTTTGCACCTCTGAATGCAGTGTAGACCTTGTAGTTCTTGTAACCGCCTGAGATGTTGTAAACCTCGGAGAATCCGCTGTTCAGCAGAAGGTTCTGCCCAGCATTGCCTGTGACACCCTTGTTGCAGTGGGTAATGGTTGGTCTGCTTTTATCAAGCTCTCCCAGTCTTTCCCTCAGTTTACCCAGGGGGATGTTGAGGGCTCCGGGGATGTGGCCCTTCCCGTAGTCTTTGGCAGACCTCACATCGATAATCTGATACTTGTCCTCATTTCCCATAAGCTGTCTGGGAGTGATAATCCTTCTATTCTCCCGGATTGCATTATTGAGAATCATTCCGGTGTACATAACAGGGTCCTTTGTTGTCGAAAAAGGAGGTGCATAGGAGAGATCCAGATGAAAGAGGTCCTCCACAGTGCCTCCGAAGGTGATGGCAGTTACAAAGACATCCAGCCTCTTGTCCACTCCCCTCTCCCCGATGATCTGGACTCCCAGGAGTTTTCCAGTCTGCCTGTCGGCAACGGCCTTGATAACCATCTCCCGGCTTTCGGGGAGGTATTTGCTCTGGTTCTCCTTGATATTGTGGATGACCTCCACATCATACCCCTGAGCCAGAGCATCACTCTCAGTGAGCCCTGTAAAACCGATATGCAGATCCCCGAACTTGACGATTCCCGTTCCAAGAACACCCCGGAACTTCAGGTCTACCCCGCTCAATGAATCTCCAGCAATCCGGCCCATTTTGTTGGCAGTGGAACCCATGGGCCTGTACATCGGTTTTCCCGTAGACACGGACCAGACTTCGGCGCAGTCTCCAACCGCCTTGATTCCGGGAACCGAAGTGTTCATCTGTTCATCCACCTTTACGGCACCGGTGGACCCGATCCGGGCTCCCGCCTCCCGGGCCAGAGCGGTCTCAGGCCGAACTCCGGCAGAGACAATCACAACATCGGCGCTGAACTCTTTTCCTGATTTTGTTTTCACAACTCCGCCTTCGATGGAGGCGGCCAGTTCCCCCAGGCAGTAGTTTAGTGATTTCTTTGTAAAGTAATCTTCGATCCAGACACTCATATCGTCATCGATGACGGGCATGAGGCTCTCTTTAGCCTCAACAAGGGTGGTCGAAATCCCCCGTTCCAGAAGATTCTCGAAGATCTCAAGTCCGATAAATCCGGCGCCGATCACAACGGCATCCTTTACGCTATGGGCCTTTAAAAACTGGTTCAGGGCAAGGGTGTCCTCCATGGTCTTGAGGGTAAACACATTATCAGCATCGATCCCGGCTATGGGAGGAAGAACGGCGCTGCTGCCTGTGGCCAGAACCAGATCATCATATGATTCGGTGATAACCTGACCGCTATCAAGATCCCTGACCTCAAGGATCTTCTCGGCAGGGGATATTTTCACGACCTCGTGACGGGTTTTGATATCGATAAGAAAGCGCCCTGCAAACCAGGCGGGATCTCTGGGAGTGAGGTCCCCGGCTGCAATATCCTCCCGTCCGATCAGGTAGGGCATGCCGCAGGTTGAGTAGGAGATATAGCTCCCCTTCTCATAGATCACAATCTCCCTGTCTTCGTCATTTCTTCTTAACTTTGCGGCAACCGAGGTCCCCGCGGCCACTCCGCCGATAATGATGGTTTTCATAAATTATGCAATCTCCTGCTGAGGGTATCTGTCTTTCATGGACCGGGCTATTTTTACAAGGCTCAGCATCACAGGAACTTCTACAAGAACCCCTACAACCGTAGCCAGTGTTGCCCCGGAAGACATACCGAAGAGGCTGATGGCGACAGCTACAGCCAGCTCAAAAAAGTTAGATGCTCCGATCATTCCCGAAGGTGCCGCCACCTGATAGGGAACCTTCCAGAGCTTTGACCAGCCGAATCCAAGGAAGAAGATAAAGTAGGTCTGAATGATAAGAGGAATGGCAATCAGCAGGATGGCAAGAGGATTGGCCAGAATCGTTTCACCCTGAAAGGAGAAGATGATTACAAGGGTCAGAAGAAGACCGGCCTCGGTAATTCCATCGAACTTCTTGCAGAACACATTGTCAAACCAGTCTTTACCATGGCTTTTGATAAGGATATTCCGTGTAATAAATCCCGCAGCAAGGGGAATAACAACAAAGAGGACAACTGAGAGGAAGAGTGTATCCATGGGTACCTGAACATTGTTGACCCCGAGCAGCAGGGCAACTATGGGAGCAAAGGCAAGGAGGATGATCAGGTCGTTCACGGCGACCTGGACCACTGTGTATCCCGGATCTCCATCGGAAAGATAGCTCCAGACAAAAACCATGGCTGTACAGGGAGCCGCCCCCAGAAGAACAGCGCCGGCAATATAGTCTGTTGCCAGAAAGTCGGGAATAAAGGCCCTGAATACAACCTTGAGGAAGAACCAGGCAATGAGATACATGGTAAAGGGTTTGATAAGCCAGTTTATGACAAGGGTAATAAAAAGGCCCTTGGGCTTCTTACCGGCGTTCACAATGCTCTTGAAATCCACTTTAAGCATCATAGGAAAGATCATCAGCCAGATCAGTACGGCTACGGGAATTGATACATTCGCATACTCCAGTTTTCCAAGCAGATCGGGCACTTCGGGAAAAACGACACCGATCACAACCCCCAGGGCGATGCAGACGGCGACCCACAGGGTCAGGTATTTGGCAAAAAAGCCTATCTTTTTATCAGACATTTACTGTCTCCTTATCATTCTTTATATTGGCAATTTGGCAAAAATGCCAAATAGAGTCAATAAGAGATTGACCATATGGGGAAAAATCATCACATTCTAACATGGATTATGAAAAAGAGAAAAAACTTGCCGAAGCCAGAGCAAAGGTGATTAAGGCCCTGGGCCATCCGACCAGGATTTTCATGGTACAGATTCTTGCAAAAGAGAGCCTGTCAGTGAATGAGCTCACCCAGGCCGTAGGGGCGGATGTGTCTACGGTATCCAAACATCTCTCGGTTCTGAAGCAGGCTGGTATTCTCTATAACCAGAAGGACGGCAACAAGGTCCTCTACACACTGATATGCCCCTGTATAATGGACTTTATCCACTGCATTGACGATGTGATCTATCAGGATGCGGAAAAGGGGATCTCCTGCGTTCTGCCGGGAGCCAGAATATCAGGTAAACTGCTCAGCCCTCAATAATTTTCGATGAAAGAAAGGTCATTGCCTGATATACTCTAAGCGCACGGGGTGCGGCCAGGAGGTTCTTATGATGATTGATCTTGCGGCGGGTGAATGGATTAACAAACCGTCGGATTTCAGAATGACTGACGAGAGTGTAGAAATCATAACCGATCCGGGGACCGACTTCTGGCAGAGGTCCTACTATGGATTCAGGAATGACAACGCACCTGCCCTTCTCTTTTCAAGCAGTGAAAACTTCTCCTTTACAACCCGGGTCAGCTTCCAGTATCAACATCAGTTCGATCAGTGCGGCCTGATTATCTATAAAGACAGTGAAAACTGGTTCAAGGCCTCTATAGAATATGAGAACAACGACTTCTCCCGTCTGGGTAGTGTGGTCACAAACTCGGGCTATTCCGACTGGGCCACCAGCGATATCCCCCTGCCCTCCGAAATATGGTACCGCCTGAGCCGGCGGGGACCTGACTTTCTGATTGAGTACTCCGGGAACGGAAGAGAGTTCAGCCAGATGAGGGTCTTCCACCTTCACACACTGGGAGAAACAAGCTCTTTGATGGGCAAGGCGGACCCTCCGATGCCTGCAGAAAGTACAGTCCGGTTCGGCTTTTATGCCTGCAGCCCCGGGGACTCGTCCTTCACAGCCCGTTTTTCAGATATGAAACTTGAGCCGTCCCAGTGGAAAGCCCACGTCTAGAGTGAATGGGATTTATGAGCGGCCACTGACAGAGCGGCCAGATCGCCTATACTCTCCTTCAGGCTTGAGGGAACAATACGACAGCAGCGTCCTGCCTCAGGGAGGACCTCTTCCCGGATTACATCCTCCATCTTCTGTCTGAACAGCTCCCCGGAGCGGACATAAATGCTTCCAAGGACAATGTACTGGGGATTCAATAGATCAATAACGAGTGAAAGCCCCGCTCCCAGATGCCGGGCGCTTGTCTCAACCGTATCCAGGCAGGAAGGATCGCCCTGCCCGGCCAGACGGCAGATTTTCTCTGCAGTGAACTCTTCTCCCGTATTCATTTTGTGGAGCCGGGAGATTCCTCCGCCGCTGCAGAAGCCTTCAAAAGAGCCTCTCTTTCCATACCCTTCAGGCCCTGTGTCTTCCAGCCTCCAGTGGCCCAGCTCTCCGGCCATTCCAGTGGTCCCACGATAAAGCCGTCCGTCCAGGATGATTCCGGCTCCCAGCCCTGTCCCGAAGGTAAGAAAAAGCATGTTGCGGCACCCCTTCACAACCCCCCAGGTCCACTCCGCCAGCGCCCCGGCGTTAGCATCGTTTTCAAGGAATGCCGGAATGCCGAGGCTCTCTGAAAAAAAGCGGGTAACCGGCACATTATCCCACCCGGGAAGGTTCGGAGGGGACTGAATCACACCCTTTTGAGAATCCAGAGGCCCTCCGCAGCTGATTCCCACAGCCGAAGCTCCTTCAATCCCGCCGGCCTCTCGAAGGATACTGATGCAGCGGTCAAGGGTGTCCTGCCAGGGGCCTGTGGGAAACTGGACTCTGTCAGTGACAGTCCCGTCTTCCTTTCCCCATATAACTGCAGTTTTTGTACCTCCGATATCAATTCCGATCAGCACGTCAGCCCTCCTCGCCGAAAAAATAATGCTCCACCACCAGACAGAGAAAGTGATAGACAGGAAGATGGTACTCCTGAATCTCAAAAGTTTCATCTGCCGGGACACGGATGGCTGTATCACTCAGCTCCGAGAGCAGGCTCACCTTTCTTCCCGTCATGCATATAACCCGAAGGCCGAGCTGCCGGGCTGTGTATGCGGCGAGTACGATGTTTTCGGAATTCCCTGATGTGGAGAGCCCCAGGAAGAGATCGTCACCGGAGGCAAAAGTAAGGAGGTTCTGAGCAGCCGTCACCGCGGCATTCTGGTCATTTCCGAAGGCGGAATTAAGCGCAGGCATTGAGAGCAGGTTTATGGCAGGAAGCCCCTGCTGAAGAAAGGGCAGCAGCTTCTCGCCCCAGCGTGTATCCCTGTTTAAAAGGGTCCTCTGTTCCCTGGAGAGGGACCTTTTTAACACAAAGCCCTTGCCCAGCTCGCCAATGATGTGATCGGCGTCGGCTGCGCTTCCTCCATTTCCCGCAATTAGAAGTTTCCCCTTTTTCTCATAGGCCGAGCAGATCCCCGAAGCGGCTTCATATAAAGGTCCTTCCAAATCTGCAAGAACGGGATATTTTCCTGCGAACCGGGTCCAGTAATGTTTAAATGATATCGATATGTCCATTATTGATCCTTTTACAAACTTGCCCTGTGATGTAAATGCGGCCGTATAAATGAGAGGCCCAAGGGGATGTAACCGGTTTCATTATATCTGCAATAATAAAAAATGAAAGTCTTAAAAACACATTTAAAGGACTTATAAACCGGATTATGTCAAGAAATTAGATGTTATCGGTTACATATTTTGAAATATTTCAGTGATTTCATTTAATACAGGCTGCCTTTCTGAAAGTACTGCTGCAAGATGGAATCATCAGAAATACCTCGACGGAAACCCTAAAGAGGAATAATATGGTCGATTATGAATGATAGTACGTCCACTAATGAACTCTCTCCTATTACTGTTGCTGTTCTGGATGATGAAGAAAAAGTCTGCCGTCTTGTTCTGCAGCTTGCCGACTGGGAACAGCATCAGATGACTGTTGTCGGAACCGCCTACAACGGTCTTGAGGGTCTGAATCTGATAAGGCAGGAACAGCCCGATCTTGTTATTACCGATATAAGAATGCCCGGAATGGACGGTTTGGAACTCATTGCCAAAATAAAGGAGCAGAACCATAAGGTTGAGTTTATTATAATCAGCGGTCACCACCAGTTTGAGTATGCCCATAAAGCCCTGCGATACGGAGTGGAGGACTATCTGCTCAAACCCATTAAACAGACAGAGCTGAACGATACACTCTACAGGATCTCCCGGAAGTTTATAGCCAAAAGAAAGAGTGAGCAGTCAAGCCTTCAGCTTCAGGAAAAGTGGGACAGGAGCAAGAAAAAGCTCAGGAAAGATTTTTTTACAGAGTATGTGTTTTCAAGCCCCTCCGGATCAGTCAATTCTATAAAAGCCATTAACGAATCCTACGGATTCAGCTTTCAGGAGGGGAACCTGCAGATTATCCAGTTCAAGCTGGACTGCAGTCCCGGATCTTTCTCGGGAAAAATAATGGAGAGGATGTCTGAAAAAGCGGACAGCCTCTTCCAGATGCATCTGAACAGCCACTGCTTTGACTATGAGTATGTTGAGAAAGAGTGCAGAATTTATCTCCTTATAAACTTTCCGGCCTCCTCCAAAAACGAGATACGTCACAAGCTGCGGCTTATATACAATGAATTGACTGTCAACATGAAGATTTTCGAGTCATCGGAGATTTTCTTTTCACTGGGCAGTCCGGTTCTCCAACCCGAAGAGCTCCGGGCATCATGGAAAGACACGGAGCTTCTCATTGCAGAGAGGCTTCTGACACCTGGAATCTATATGTTTGAGGACCTTCCCAAATACGAAAAGGGGATTTGCGATAAATATCTTGCTGAGTGGAACAGAAAGATGGAACCGGTTTGCGACCTACTCGATTCGGAAGCGGGGATTTCGGCTGTAGAGACCCTTATGGACCAGCTTGTCAACGAGGATCACAGCACAGGGATGATGGTACTTGAAACTGTAAGGGAGGCGGGACACCGGTTTTTCCTGCTTCTTAAGGACAGAAACTACAGGGATCTCTCCGTCCAGGAGGTTGAAAAGGAGTTTGACAGGGATCTGAACCTTCTCAAGAGTACGGGTCAGATAAACCAGTATCTGAAAGATCTTATTCACTCTCAATTCTCAAGCCTGAAGGCTGTCAAGGAACAGGAGGACAGTCAGCCTATACGGGATGCAAAGATCTATATATCCCGGAACTACAGCGAGAATACCCTCTCCCTTGACAAGGTAGCCCTGTCGGCAGGATTGAGCGGCTCCTATTTCAGCGCTCTTTTCAAACAACAGACTGGCGAAGGATTCCTTGATTACCTGACGGCCGTCCGGATGGAGAAGGCGAAGGAGATTCTCAGGTCAGGCAACAGGACAGTCTCGTCCATAGCCTCTGATGTGGGATACAACGACACAAAATATTTTACAAAACTTTTCAAAAAGCATACCGGACTGAAGCCCAGTGAATTCCGGAAAATTTACGGTTGATTCATGAGCCTGAAAAGACCTCTTCTGAACCGCATCTACTACCTGTTCCTTTTTGTCTGCCTGGGAAGCGCCGTAAACCTCTGCATACTCTGGGGTCTGTGGTTCACGGGGAGGGTCACATTGACAGGCCCCCTGCTCTTCACCCTCTACTTCGCTGCGGGAATCCTGTTCTTTGCATTGCGAGTTCACCGGCCCTTCCGGGAGACAGAAAAGATCCTCAGGCTCTTTACTGCGGGTCTCACTCTGGATGAAATTTATAAGATTGACATCCCCTACAGCGAGGGCATGCAGGGCATGGTGTACAGAATCAACAAACTTCTTGATACCCGGGACTTTCTTCAGGCCGGAAAAAGGCAGGAGCAGTTCCTGGCTCTTCAGAATCAGATAAACCCCCACTTTCTCTACAACACCCTGGAGGGTATCCGGAGCGAAGCCATGGAAGCCGGCCTCACCTCGATAGCCGAAATGACAGAGGCCCTCTCCAGATTCTTCCGCTACACCATCAGCAATATGGACAATCTTGTATCTCTTGAAAATGAACTGGACAGCGTACAGACATATTTTCTTATCCAGCAGTACCGATTCGGCAAGAGGCTGCAGCTGAGAATTTTAAGAGACGTGGATATAACCGAAGAACTGTCCCGCTACAAGCTTCCCAAGCTGATTCTCCAGCCCATTGTGGAAAACGGGATTATCCACGGACTGGAACGCAAGGTCGGAGACGGAGTACTGACCGTACGGATTGAGAAAACAGAGCGGAACCTGATTATAACAGTCAGTGACGACGGAATAGGCATGAACAATGCCAGCTTGAGCAAGCTCCATGAATCCCTCTCTGAACGAAGTCTGGGGAACTATGAGAAGGAGAGCCCCGGGCATACGGGAATTGCCATTCTCAATGTGAACAACAGGATCAAACTCCTCTTCGGCGAACAGTACGGCGTAACCATTACAAGTACCCCCAATGTGGGGAGTGATGTGGAAATATTCCTTCCCAGCCTCACTGAACAATCCCGGGAGGAGCTGTGAAAGAGGAGCTCTTCAGATTCGACAGGGTAACCCTGACAGGAGAAGGTTCTGCTATTTTAAACAGCTTCAACATGCGGATCTTCAAGGGAGAGATACTCGGCCTTCTCCCTGTTAACTCCCAGGGCCTTGAAGAGCTGATCCGGCTTATAGAACACAACAATCCCATCCACTACGGATACGTCTGGCTGTCGGAGGTTCTTGTCAATGACTACCGTAAACCGAGGCAGTCGGGAAACCCCGTTTATATTCTGGAGAGCAAGAGCGGCCTGATCGACACGATGTCAGTGGCGGAAAATGTCTTTGTAGTCCGCAAGGGAATGAAAAAATACCTTATAAACAGAACCGTACTGAATGAGCAGTTCAACAGGCTCTGCGCCGAGGTGAATATTGAGATACCGCCGTACAAGTATGTGGACGAACTCACTTTTTTTGAAAAAAAAGTCGTTGAGCTGATCAAGTCCATTGTGGCCGGAGTCCGCCTTGTCATTGTCTGCGACCTGAGCAATACGGCAAGCCCCTATGACCTTAGAAGGCTTCTTTCAATTATGGAATATTACGCGGAATCCAAAGGGATTTCCTATCTCTACATCTGCAACCACTACGAGGAGATCTTCACCTACTGCCACCGCTGTGTACTCATGGAAAACGGCCAGATAGTCAAAAACCTCCATAAAGACCAGATGACCCAGGACGTAATTTCACGCTTTCCCCACGGTTTCTTCAGGGACTTCTCGGAAAGAGAAAAGGACGAATCACGACCGGATAAAGCAAGGGAAGTTCTCACGGCAAGGAATCTCTGCGAAGAGAATCTACACGACATATCATTCAGCCTCAAGGCGGGAGAGTGCCTGGTGCTGCTGGATCTGGATCATTCAATTAACGCTCCCCTTTCGGGACTCCTCAGAAAGAGAAAGCCCCCCCGGAGCGGAGCACTGCTTATATCCGGAAGCCCCCTCGGGAAGGCGGGCGGCAAACTCGCATTTCTTGATGAAAAACCGATTGAGACCTCCCTGTTTCAGGATATCAGCTATCTCGATAATCTCTGCTTTACAATCGACAAAAGGATCAGATTTTTCTGGACCCGCAGGAGGTATAAACGCCATATAAGTCATGAATACAGGAGCATTGCAGGGCCCGTCATTGATGCACAGAGCCTCTACTCCCTCTCTCTGACCGAGTGTTACAAACTGATTTTCAACAGAATATCCCTGCAGAAACCGGATGTTCTTTTCTGCATACAGCCCTTTGCAGAGGTCGACATGTACCAGAGGCTCAAGATCATCAAGCTGATGAGCATTCTGCAGAAACAGGGAACTGGACTTATAATTCTGACCTTCAGTATCTCCGATGCCCTCAGAATAGCCGACAGGCTCATTCTGTTCAGAAAGGGGAACAGTATCCGCCATATTGAAAAAAAAGATTTCCATACACTGAATTCTTTCTCCTTTTCCAAAGATTCACCCCCTAATTAGTAAATCCATCCTCCTTTACAGATCTGTGAACCGGCATTTAACTGATTACATGAATGAAAAAATTGTACAGATGGAAAACATCTCAAAGAGCTTTCCCGGAGTAAAAGCTCTGGACAATGTTTCCTTCGAACTTTGTTCCGGTGAAGTCATGGCCCTGCTTGGAGAAAACGGAGCCGGTAAATCAACACTCGTAAAGATTCTCAGCGGTGTTTATACCAAAGACAAGGGAACAATCAACCTATTTGGAAACACCGTCGAAGATATTTCGCCCAAGACTGCCGAACAGCTGGGTGTGGCTATAATTCACCAGGAACTGAATATGTGTCCCCACCTTTCTGTTGCGGAGAACATTTTCCTTGGAAAGGAAAACGTCAGAATGGGCGGAGTCCTGAACAATCACAGGATGAGAGAGGAAGCCGTCAAAGTACTTGAAGAGCTTCAGATTGACCTGGACATCGATACCCTGGTGGGGGATCTTCCTGTATCCATGCAGCAGATGGTTGAAATAGCCAAAGCCCTTTCAAGCAATGCAAAGATTCTGATAATGGATGAACCCACCAGCGCCCTTACAAACAAAGAGATAGAAGATCTCTTTCTGATTATCAGACGCCTCAAGGAGCAGGGACACGGTATTGTCTACATCAGCCACAGGCTGGATGAGCTGAAGCATATTGTGGACAGGGTCACCATCATGAGGGACGGCAAGTTCATCACCCGGGGCGACTTCAGTGATTTTACAATGGATCAGATCATAAGCCACATGGTTGGGCGTGAGATCAGCGACCAGTTTCCCAGAGTCTCGGTAAAGAAGGGAAAAACAATATTTGAAGTGAAGAATCTGAATGCCGGCAAGATGGTCAAGGACGTCTCGTTCAAGGTCAATGCCGGAGAGATTATAGGCTTTGCCGGACTGATGGGAGCCGGCCGGACTGAAATGACAAGAGCCATCTTCGGTGTAGACCGCAAGGACTCGGGTGAGCTGTACCTGGACGGGAAAGAGATATCCATCAACTCTCCCGCCGAAGCTATCCGCAGGGGTATTGTCCTTGCCCCGGAAGACAGGAAGAAGGACGGTCTCTGCACAAAACTTTCAATAAGGGAAAACATTGCCCTTCCCAATCTGGATATCCTCTGCAATCCTCTCGGTGTTGTAAACAGATCCAGAGAGCGGGAAATGGTTGAGACGACCAAAGAGATTTTTTCGGTGAAAATGTCCAGCCAGGAGAATCCGGCAGCCAGCCTGTCCGGAGGCAACCAGCAGAAGATTGTTGTCGGAAAATGGCTCGCCCGGCAAAGCAAAGTTGTTATGTTTGACGAGCCCACAAGAGGCATCGATGTAGCGGCAAAAGTTGAAATCTACAATCTGATGAATGAGCTGAAGGAAAAGGGCATCGGAGTCCTCTTCGTATCATCAGAACTGCCTGAAATCATAGGCATTGCCGACAGAGTCGTAGTCATGTGCAACGGAAGAATAACCGGTGAGTATATGTCTGACGAAGTAACCCAGGAAAAAGTTATGGAATCGGCAACACGGTTCGAACAGAAAATATAGAACGAAATAAAAGGTTGGATTTTTTATGATAGAACAGGGTAAACACTGGAGTTTCTGGAAAAGAATGATGTCGGTCAGAGGAATGGGACAGGTCCTCACAGTCAGCATCGGTTTAATCATTCTCTGCATCGTTTTCGGCATACTGAATCCGATATTCTTTTCAAGCAAAAATATAAGCAACCTGCTCAGACAGATCGCTCCGATTCTTCTTATTGGAATCGGCCAGTCCTATGTACTGATAACAGGGAACATTGACCTGTCCATCGGATCGGTAATCGGTATGTCTACGATGATAAGCGCGACCCTGATGACCCGGGGAGTCAATCCCTGGACTGCCGTACTTATAACACTGGTCTGCTGCCTTCTTGTAGGCCTCGGAAACGGTCTTCTTATCTCGCTCTGCAAGCTGCCTGCATTTATTGCGACTCTTGGAACAATGACCATCGCCAGAGGAATTGCCCAGATTGCAAACAATAACTACAACACCGACTCCATCGGTGAAGCGGCTCAGGGTTTCAGGGACTTTTTCTACTACGGACGGACCTTCAATGTCTTCAACACGATCTGGATAGGTCTGGTCCTGTGGGTGATATTCAACTTCATCCTCAACCGGACCCGAACAGGGCGCCATATATACGCAGTAGGTTCCAACCTTGAAGCCTCTAAACTCTCAGGAGTAAATACGGTGGCTGTGATTACAAAAGCCTATCTGGTCAGTGCCTTCTGCGCCACCGTTGTCGGTCTTATCTTCTGCGCCACAAGCGGAATGGGAGCAATGGACGCCGGAAACACCTATGAGCTTTACGCCGTTGCCGCATCAGTTATCGGCGGTGTCTCGACTCTGGGAGGACAGGGACTCCTTCTGGGAACTGTTATTGGTGCATCCATCTGGGGAGTTCTTCAGAACGGACTTCAGTTTGCCGGCGCCCCTGTGGCCATTAGAAACATCATCATAGGAATCATCGTTGTAGTCAGCGTTCTTCTGGACATTGTTGTCCGGTCTGGGTCATTCAAAAAAATAAAGGATGACAAATAAATAAGGTTATACCGCGGCCTGGCCGCGAAAAAAATATCGGAGGAATTTAGAAATGAAACAAATGAAAAGGATTCTTTTTGTCTTGCTGTTAGTCAGCATCAGCGGTTTTGTTTTTGCAAATGGAAGCGGAGATGCCGCAGATGAGGGAAACTACAGAGTATTCCTGATCACAATGGACCAGATGGACCAGCACTGGGTGAACGTGGATGCAGGCTGCCAGAAAGCGGTCGCGGAACTTGGAAATGTAACTTACAGATGGATGGCTCCCGATGTAAAGGACGATGCAAAACAGATTGAAATGATCAACAATGCTGTTGCCGCCGGAGCCGATGTTATTCTTCTGGCAGCCAACGGCCCCACAGCCGTAACAAGCGCCCTGAAGGAAGCAAGCGACTCAGGTGTCAAAATTGTATATGTTGACTCTGCTGCAGACTACCCTGCCTACCAGACACTTGCGACTGACAATAAAGCCGCCGGAAAAACAGCTGGAACAGAAATGCTGAACGCACTGAAAGCCAAGGGAATCACCTCCGGAAGCCTCGGAATTGTAAATACAAATGCCGCCACTGCCAGTACCACTGCCAGAGAGGCAGGCTTCAGAGAAGCCTTCAAGGGAACCGGTTTCAGCATTCAGGAGACACAGTACTCCGACGGTGATGCCGCCAGATCCAAGGATATTGCAGCCAACTACATCACTCTGGGATGTGTAGGAATCTTCGGTGCCAACGAAGGTTGTACCGTAGGAACAGGAAACGCCATTCAGGAAGCCGGAAAAGAGGTAGTCGGAGTGGGTTTTGACAAGTCTGATATGATTCTCAGCCTTGTAAAGAACGGATATCTTCTGGCTACAATGGCACAGAACCCCGATGTAATGGGTTACGAAGGAATGATGTCAGCTGTACAGATTCTTGATGGTAAAACTCTTGAAGCCGAGTATGTTGATACAGGTGTATCAGTACTTACAAAAGATAAACTCTGATCTTTAGAGTAAGGTAAGTAAGAAGCCGGTCCGAAAGGGCCGGTTTTTTTGTCATCCCCCTGACGGTTCAGGCAACAATCAATCCGCCGCAAGAAGCTCGTCAGTAAAGGTGCCCGCAGGCAGAGGCATTGATTCCCGCAGAACAATCTTCGGCGGCAGACTGATCCCCGGGAGATCGCAGGAATCGAGCTCGATAAGGTTCATGAGTTTGTATGCAAGTACTCGTCCATAGGCCGGAAGCTCCTGGGAGACTGTGGTCAGGGGAACCCTGCAGATGGATGACCTGCTTGTGTTGTCATACCCCAGGATGGCAAGCTCTTCAGGAATCCGGATGCCGAGTTTCAGGAATCCCGACTCCAGTCCGATGGCGGCATTGTCATTGGTGACGAAAATGGAACCGGCCTCCTTCTTGAAATCATGAATATGAATGAGATTCTCTGCAAGCTCCGCTCCATCCCCCATCAGATTGATATCCCTGTAGTGAAAAAAGGGAACGGAAAGATTATAGGACTCCCGGAATCCCTGAATCCGGTCCTCCAGAGTGCTGTTCTGATATCCTGTTACAAGAAGATTGATTTTCCTGCCAAGAGTATTGATGCACCGGGCGGCGATCTCACCTCCGGCTCTGTTGTCCGAACACACGTAGGGAAGGTCACTGTTTTCAGGCTTCAGGTTCATAATGATAAACTTGACCCCGGACTTCTTCAGAAGCTTGATTCCCGGAGAGTCCTCCCTTGTCGGAGCAATTACGATACCCTCAACCTGACTGCTTATCATGTCACGGACAATCCGAAGCTCATACTCTTCGCTCCACCTGGAACTGGCCAGATTAAGAGTGTATCCGCTGGCACTTACAATGCGGTCGAAGGAATCAGCAATCTCAAGATAAAAATCATTGGTCAGCTCTTCAATAACAAGACCGATAACCTTCTTGGAGTTTCCCGCCAGGCTCTGGGCAAATCTGTTGGGAATATAACCGTGCCTGTCAATGATCTCCTGAATCCTGCTGCGGACCTCGGGGCGCACACTGGATGATCCGGAAAGGACTCTTGAAACTGTCGCCTTCGACACCCCCGCCTCTTTTGCAATATCCGAGATTGTTATGGCCATGTTTTCATCCTGAGTACCTTTACTGACTGCATATTTCTGATCGTCCCCGGGTGGATTTCAGTTAAGAGTAACCTTATTTCCCCTGCTTGGGAATAGATCTCTTTTACTGGGGCACAGGGACACAGGGGCACAGGGACACCCCTACTTCCGTCCACCCCTTACAAGCAGCCATATTCCGAACCAGCCTTCCGCCAGAACAGAAGGTATGGCCACTATGGCCGTCATGATTCCTGCAATACTCCTGTAATCAGCCAGAACCGTATGGGCCGCCGTGTCCAGAACATAGGCGGTACCCGCGGTTATGAGGATGATCCCCAGTACACGGGGGGCCGCCTTTGACTTTACGATCATCCCGCCCAGAACGACAAGGTGAAGCCCGAAGGCTGTCAGTCCGATCAGCCATACTGAGTTGAAGGAGTCCAGAGAGACAACGGCATGAGCCTCCTGCGCACTTCTGCCGAGGACCTCCATCCCTCCCCCCAGATACTGAAGGGCCTGAAAGTAGAACACAAGAGCCACCCCCAGAAATACTGTATAGACAATCCTGAGCCATGCAGCCAGAAGGGAGAGATCAGCCTGAACCGGACGGAAAAGGACATACAGCCCCCAGGCCACAAAAACATCGATGAGGAAGACAAGGAGAAAGCTTACCATACCCCCACGGAAAAGGGTTTCATGCTCCAGGATGTTACCGGCGGTTGCCGAAATATTCCCGGGGATGATCAACCCCTCCTTGACCATAAAGTTTGCAAACACAGCCAGTATAAAGAGGCTTACATAGCCGATACCGGCGATTATTGACGCTTTGCGGAGGGAGATGCCCTCCATTCTGTTCTCGTTCATTTAAACTCCTTCAAAATTTTTCGTACAATGTACGAATCTGTTTAAAAAAAAGGTCAGGACTCCGACTCTCTTTCAAGAGAGTTCAGTATAAGGTTTAGGCCGTAGTCAAAGGTATCACTGAAGCGGTACTCCTTGGTAAAGGTATACCCTGTCAGCTCCATAAGATTGGGGTAACTCAGAAAAGGGCCCTTTGCCATCTCCCTGCCCATCTCAATCATCTCGTCCCCTCCTCCCCCGGGAAGGCTGGCCTCCTGCAGGGCAAAGCCGTAAACAAAGGCATCAGTCACTGCAACGGCCTTCGCCGTCAGTGCCAGAGAGAATCCGGCCTTCAAATAGCATCCGATCACAGAGTCGTGGTGCTTCAGAGTCCTGGGCCCGGGATTTTTACGGGATTCCATAAAAGGAGACGCCCATTTGTGCCGGTTCAAAACGTCCCGTGCCGATTCACAGCGCCGTCTGATGGCCTTCTTCCAGTGGTCGGACTCGGAGGGAAGTTCAATTTCACCGAAAATCTCATCCACCATTCCATCAATCAGTGCCTCTTTGGAGTTGAAATAGTAATAGACCGACATGGTGCCCGCGTTCAGTTCATCTGCAAGCTTACGGATGGAGAAGGAGTCGATTCCGATTCTGTCTGTCAGGAGAACAGCGGCTGTGAGTATTCTGTTCTGTGTTAATTCACCGGATCTTTTCCTTGCCATTTATTCTCCCTGTAAAACGGTTCAATACATCTTTCGTACGATGTACTATTAAATGTAATCGTACATTGTACGGATGTCAACTGAAAATCATTTCTATTTCAGTAATAATTATTTTTTTTCTGACTGAGATGTGAAAGGATGATAGAATGCTGTCGTAATTATGAACATCATTTTACTTTAAAAGCAGGCATGCATAAAAGGAATAGAACATGGTACGTAACAATCGGGCAGCGCTGACAGCATTTCTTATCCTGTTTCAGGGGTACAGTATTTTTGCAGGAACCTTCACCCTTGTAACAAAACACAATGAGGAAATTGAAGAATCACTTCAAAGTGAGCTTTCAGGAATTGGAGCAGACCTGCTGGACAGCATTGTCAATGAGAACTATGCCTCCGGAACCGCCTACTACTCTGAATCCCTGCTGAATGCTGCCGGATTTGATCCTGAGAACTTTGGTAAGCAGATTCACAGCTACATTTCAAATGCGGATCTGGAGCTCTTCTATCAGTATCACAGCAGGATCAGAAAACTCGGAGAAGTAACCAATGCCACAATCTTCCCTGCAGGCAATGGATTAATCATAAATCAGGCCCTCTTTGAAACAGATGAATCCTATGCCCTCCTTTACAGGTCCGCAAACGAAGGGGTACGGCTGCTTATCTATATTTACTTCAACAGATACAGCGATGGATGGAAAATAACAAACTTCCATGTTGGAAACTACAGTATGGGCGATATGACTCCGCCGGTGCTCTATGAGAACCTCCTCACATCGCAGAAAAACGGAAATACAGGATCGGCCCTGTTCTACTCTATTGCCCTGATGAAGATAATCAGGCCTGCTGATTTTCTTCAGTACAGGGATGAAGATCAGTACAGGCAAGAAGTACAAAACCTGATACAGAAATTTCAAAGTGATAATATTTTTCCAATAAGAATCAGTGACGAGATAGAAATATACAATCTGGATATCAATTCCGTCCCCGATTCCCCCATCATGCCTACTATCAAATTTGTTACCGGTGTGGAACTTGAAAAGGAGTCTCTGGAGGAGGCAATAAACAGAAACATGGACAGAGTGAACGCCCTTTTGCCTGGTATAACAGACGACTTTGAATCCATCCTTTTTCAGGCTTTTTCGGAGCCGCCCACTGACCCGAATAAGCAGTACAACCTCTTCGGTGTCATAATTGATAATTAAGGTATCAGGGGGAAGAGGATTCTGAAGCTGCTTTAGAAAGTATTATCAGGACTGAATATTGTTCCTTCCACCGCTCTTGGCATCGTAGAGAAGATTATCAATCTCCGACAGGATGGTATCGGCATCTTCCTTCTCCCACTGGGCAAGGCCGCCGCTGAAGCTCATCACAAGCTTTGGGTCAATATCGTCAAAGGAGAGGCTGTTGAACCCCTTCCTCAGCTTTTCACTTATTTCAAGAGCCTCATCAAGAGGGGTTGCAGACATAATGTGGAGAAACTCCTCTCCCCCGTAGCGGCCGAAGGAATCCTGCTCTCTGCAGTTTTCAAGAAAGAACCGGGAAAGCTGCTGCAGGACTATATCTCCGTCGGGGTGTCCGTAGGTATCATTTACAGATTTGAATTTGTCCACATCCAGAAGGAGTACTGAAAAAGGGATACCTGTCTTTTTGGAACTTTCAATCTCATCCGCCAGTACCTGTAGAATGGAACGCCTGTTCTTTGCACCTGTGAGCACATCAGTTACAGCCAGATACTCCATTTCTCTGCGTTTCTGCTCCAGTTCGCGCATCAGTATAAAACTTCGAAAACTGCTTCTGATCCTTGCCGAAAGGAGGTCGGCATTAAAAGGCTTTAGAATATAATCATCAGCACCGGCTTCAAGGGCCTGCAGAATGGTGCTGTCCCTGTCCATGGATGAGATTATAATGATCACCGCCATAGTATTCTCATTTCTCAGGGCCATAGTCAGCTGCTTTCCTGACATTCCCGGCATAAACATATCAAGCATATAGATATCATAGCTCTTACCCGAGGCCAGTAGGTCTCTTGGATCTCTGTAGAGATCTACATTCTGAATATTCTGGAGGGAAAGGATATTGTGCACCACTTTCAGGATAAAGAGGCTGTCATCCACTATGGCAATAGAGGCCTGCTGAAGTTCCCTTGTAAGATCATCCTGCTTCTCCATCACGCTGATCTGATCCTTCAGTTTTTCGATGGAAAAGTTATCCTTGGAGATAAAATCAATCACTCCAAGCTCGAAATACCGGCGCCGGAGCTCCATATCATTTGACGAGGAGAGCATGATGATGGGAATGTCCTTAAACGAACCTTCTGAGATGTCCTTCAGGAAATTCTCTACCGTTCCGTCGGTCATCTCCTGGGCTGTGAGAATCAGGTCTATATTTTGCGACTCCAGAACCTGCACGGCTTCCGCAATGGAATCACAGCCGAAGTAATCTTCATGCTGAAGATCAGTACCTTTCTGAACAAGTTTCCTGAAAAATGAGCTGGTTTCCAGATGCAGTATGCGCATATAAGATTCTCCTGTTGCAGTCGCCTCAAAGAATACATCTTGGTAACCGCTATAGTTTAAACTTAAGGCCGCCGGCTGCATCAGTCAACATTTTCAAATCAATACAAATCTTGACATAATTCAGCTCAGGATATTATTCTTAAACCTATAGGGATCAGGTGCTGTCTTACAGGCAGTGACCGGGCATTTGCAGCGAAATCTTCGTGGGACCCGCCATTATGAAAATCATGAGGGTACGAAGATGAACATTTATCAATCTGCCGCAAAGCCGGGTACAAGACTAAAAGAGAGCAGCCGCATTACTGCGGTGGGAGCTCTGCTGAACATTCTACTAAGCATCGCCAAGATAGCGGCAGGAATTATAGGCAGAAGCCAGGCCATTGTTTCTGACGGAATCCATTCACTGTCTGATCTTTTTTCAGACATCATTGTCGTAGTCGGCAGCTTAATATCATCCAAACCGAATGACTCCTCCCACAATTACGGACATGGAAAATTCGAAGCCCTCTGTGCACTGATGATCGGAGGTGTCCTGGGAGCCGTAGGTTTCGGAATCGGATACGCCAGCGTTATGGAAATTATAGAAATCCTTCAGGGCAAATCCGTTGAGAGCCCGGGAATTGTCGCTCTTGCAGCGGCGGTCGTGTCCATTGTAACAAAGGAGATTCTCTTCCGCGCCACCTTGAAAACTGGCAAAAAAATCAACAGTTCAGTTGTAATCGCCAACGCCTACCATCACCGGTCTGATGCCTTCTCATCCATAGGAACCGCCCTTGGTGTGGGCGGAGCCATTGTTCTCGGGGAAAAATGGGTGATCCTGGACCCGGCGGCGGGGCTGATTGTATCAGGAATAATAATATTTGAGACCCTTAAGATTGTAAGAGAGAATCTGAACGAGCTGCTTGAACGCTCGCTCCCCGAGGAAACAGCAGAAAAGATTATCACTCTGGCAGCTTCCGTCCCCGGGGTGTACAGTCCCCACAATCTTAAGACGAGAAAGGTAGGATGTCAGTATGTTATCGATCTTCACATCCGGGTGGATGCCGGTATAACAATCGAAAAAGGCCATGAAATTTCCCATCAGGTGGAAGAGCTCATAAGGGAGAACCTGGGCAATGATCTTATATTTTATGCCCATATAGAGCCCCGGACTCTTGAAACCTGACAGATAAAAAAAAGTGATATTCCCTTCCGGTAAGATGTTATATCATAAATAAACATTCATTATATAAAGGAAAGGGATATGACAGTTAAAAAGATTTTTAAATGGATTCTGATTGCAGGAATTTTTGCACTGGCCTCCTGTAACGGAGGCGGGTCGGACATTGGAAGCGGTACAATAAGAATTGTATCAGGAAGTCCTTCCGGTCCTTATACAGAAGGAACATCCGAAGCATTTACAATAGTTGTCGCATACACAATGGCCGATGCAGATGATGCTGAAATTGTAGTTGGATTCGGGTATCAGGACAATGACGGATCTTCAACTATCTACCACAGCGCAACCGAAGTGGTAGGCCCAACAGATTCGGAAGTGACAAAAACTTTTAGTTTTACAAAATCATTAATAGATTACACGGATCAACATGATGATAATATTTTTAAAATTATACTCAAACCTTACCCTGTAGAAGGTACATACACACCCTATGACTCAGAGACCGTTACAATTACAGTCACTCCGCCGCCATCCTGAGAACGGCAAAAAAAAACCGGCCGGCATCCTATTACACGGAATGCCAGCCGGAATTAAATCAAGCCAGTTTGCCGGCAATCCCGGCGACCCGCTCACCCAGTTTAAAGGCGAGTTCTTTTTCATTGTCGTCGGGAAGGCGGGAACCATCTCCGCCGGATATGGTTGAAGCACCGTAGTAGGACCCGCCGCCAACAGAGTTTACGTCAGCCAGCAGAGGCTCGGTCTGGGGAAGCCCCACAAAGACCATTCCGTGGTGGACAAAGGGAACCAGAGAGGTCAGGAAGGTAGACTCCTGGCCGCTATGCTGTGTAGCCGATGAAGTTATCAGACCAAAGGGTTTGCCGACCAGGGCTCCTGTAAACCAGAGCTGACCTGTGGCATCAAGGAAGGACTTGAACTGTGCAGGCATGTTGCCGAATCTGGTGGGAAATGCAAAAATAAATCCGTCATACTCAGGGAGTTTGTCGACTTCCGCACCTGTCACCTCGGCAAAAGCCTTCTGGGCATCCGTTGCTCCCATGGCGGCAATGACTTCGGGACTCAGGGTCTCGGGAACTTTCAGAATATCGACCTCCGCTCCGGCAGCTCGTGCACCATCAGCAGCCTTCTTGACCAGTTCATAAATATGTCCGTAGGTGGAATAAAAAACAACTGCAAATTTCATAATATATATCTCCTTGGTAACTCAAATCATTTTATTACTAACTAGTAGTTAATTAGTTATGACTGAAATATAGTACTAACTAGTAGGATAATCAAGAAAAAGATTCATAAATTACGGAAAATATATTTTATTTCTTTCCAAGGAAAAGATTTAAATGATACATTTTTTTTAAAAGAGAATATAATCAGGACAAAGTATTCCAGATTTTCCCTGCGGGTCTCTATCTATGGACTGAATCAGTCCTTAATATTAAAGACCTTCTTCACATAGGAGACATACTCATCATCGTTGCACATCAGCTTACCGGGGCTGTCTGATAGCTTGGCCACTGGAGTGCCGTTGCACTCAACAATCTTCATGACTATCTGCAGAGGCACAATTCCGTCAAAATCATTGGTCAGATGGGTACCTATACCAAATGAAATATCGGCTTTGTCCTTAAGCGCTTCCCAGAGTTCGGCTGATTTCTGCATATTAAGGCCGTCAGAAAAGACGAGAGACTTTGTTCTCGGATCAATGCCCATATTTTCGTAATGGGCTATGGCTTTCTGAGCCCAGACCATGGGGTCCCCGGAATCATGACGCAGTCCGTCATAGAGCTTGGCAAAATATTCGTCAAAATCCCTCAGGAAGGCATCAAAACCGTAAGTGTCAGTCAGGGCTATTCCAAGGTCACCCCTGTATTCATCGACCCACCGCTGGAGCATATAGGCCTGAGATTTGGCCAGACGGACATCCTCCTGTCCCGCTCCCGCCATTATATACTCATGCGCCATGGTACCGATGGGTTTCAGCCCATGCTTCATTGCAAGAAGGACATTGCTGGTTCCTATAAAGTTGGGTAGTTTTGTAAGCTCTGACAGTATTTCATCCTGCCAGTCTGCTGAAAACCGCCTTCTGGTTCCGAAATCAGCAAAGGGAAAGCCATGTTTTCTGGCGATATCGATTTTTTCCTGAAGCTTCTCCCGGCCGTTCTTCTTTAATCTGGCCAGCTCATCCCTGGACAGATAGCGAGTAAAATAGGTCTCATTGACAATTGACAGGACTGGAACTTCGAAGGGAAGGGTCAGATACCAGGGGCCCTGAACACGGATAGTAAGCTCACCGTCCACCAGTTCGGTCTGAATATGATTCCTGTTGGGCCTGTAAAGACGGAGGAAATCAATAAAGTTTGCCTTGAAAAAAGGAATCTGAGCAAGTTTCTCCAACTCCTCTTCCGTAAAGGTAAGCTCACAGAAAGAATCCAGTTCCCTGTTGATCTCGGGAAGCATTCCGGTCCAGTCTGCATCATTTCTGCACTTGAACTCATACACGACTTCCGTGTCATTGAACTTATGCAAAGCGATCTGCATCATTGTGAGCTTGTATAAATCTGTATCAAGCAAACTTTTAATGATAGCCATATTCCCTCCGGGACCAATACTGTTCTGAGATTATTCAGCCTCACGACCATAAAACAGCGCCCATCAAAATAACATAGAAGTATTATTATGGACATACCCCTAATCAACGCAACCCTTCTGCAAGCAAAACTATAATAATTCAGAGACCTTTTTTTCAATTATTGGGAAAAAAGTAATAATACGCCTAACCATCCCGCCACATAAAGAATCCCACAATTTAACGATAAGCACTCAAAAAAAGGCAGATAAGACTCCATTAAAACCAGTTCATTTCATATTTATCGTTTTTTTTAAACCTACTACAAACAGACACATCGCATAAAAAACCAAATAAGCATTTAATTTTGGGTTCTTAAAACATTAGTTTTGACTAAATTAACATTAGCGCCTTAGGATTAAATTCAGAGAGTCTGCAGAATCGGCACTGCCGGGAAGGAGGCATTATGGAATTGAAGGCAAACAGGATTCCCGATGAGTTTAAGAGGATTGTCCCCCGGGGGATGAGGCTGGTCCAGAGGGAGGGGGAGGACTTCCTTCTTGTGGAGTCGATATACTGTCCCAAGGGACACAATTTGATGGTAGACAGTGTCAGAATTCATGGTGAACCCTCC
Source organism: Oceanispirochaeta sp. (assembly GCA_963676905.2). GTDB lineage: Bacteria > Spirochaetota > Spirochaetia > DSM-2461 > DSM-2461 > Oceanispirochaeta. The sequence goes on along the minus strand of CAXXVE010000002.1, from coordinate 248,529 downwards.
ATAAAGCTTGAAATAACTGTTGGCGGAGTCAAAGGCCTTGTATTTGTTGACGCCTTCTGGGGAAGCCACGCCAAGCTATTCAGTTTTCTGCCTGAGTGCGGAGAGGGAGAGCATCTGGAAGGGTTCTGCCCCTACTGCCATGTCTCATTGAAAGAGGAGTATCCCTGTGCTGTGGAAGGCTGTGAGTCAAAGAGCGCCATGGTCCTCCATCTCCCCTCAGGTACAGGCCGTGTTTATGTCTGTGATTCACTGGGCTGCCCGGGACATGTTCTGGATGTCAGCACACTCCCCCATGAACTGGCCGAGTCCATCAGCGGAATAAACTTCTTCGGCCATGGAACAGAAGACCTGTTCGGAGGCCTGGAATGAACCGCAGCGTTATTGAAGCGGACCTCTGCAAGGGCTGCAGGGTCTGCGTAAACTCCTGCCCCAATCACTGCCTCTCCATCGGATCAGATATCAACCGTCTGGGTTACCAGTACGCCCTGTCCAGTCCCGAAAACTGCACGGCCTGCGGAATCTGCTTCTATGTATGTCCTGAACCCGGAGCCATAACCGTTTATAAGGAGGAGCCTGATGAGTGAATATGGAACTACCGGAGCCCCCGGAACTGTCAAACAGCTGGTCAAGGGAAATGAAGCGGTTATCTACGGTGCCCTCATGGGAGGAGCCACCCACTTCTTCGGCTATCCCATCACTCCGGCCAGCGAAATTGCCCATGGCGCAGCCAAGTACTTTACCCTCTCTGGACGCCATTTTCTTCAGGCCGAATCGGAAGTCTCGGTTATCAATATGCTCTACGGCGCCGCGGCGGCGGGAGCAAGGGTAATGACCGCATCCTCAGGACCCGGGCTCTCTCTTATGGCTGAGGGCCTCTCCTATATCGCGGGAGCAGAGCTGCCCTGCGTCGTGGTGGATGTTCAGAGAGCCGGTCCCGGACTTGGAAATATCTGGCCGGAACAGAGCGACTACAATATTACAGTCAAAGGCGGCGGCCACGGAAACTACAACAGCATTGTCCTGGCCCCCTGGTCTGCACAGGAAATGTGCGACTTTACATATATGGCCTTTGACCTTGCTGACAGATACCGTACCACAGTCATCATTCTGTCCGATGCCTACGTGGGCCAGATGATGGAAGCCGTGGAGATACCGCGGAAGATGCTGACAGGGGCAAGGAAAGACTGGGCCCTCTACGCAGACAGGGAGAGCCGGGGCAATCTGATCACCTCGATCCTGATGGACCCGAAACTTCAGAGCGACCACAACTGGAAGCTCCAGAGCAAGTATGAACAGATGAAGAGTGAGTGCACCCTCAAGGACGAGATGGAGTGCTCAGACGCAGAAGTCCTCCTTGTTGCCTACGGCATTACCGCCCGGATCTGCCAAAGCGCCGTGGAAGAGCTGAGAAAAAAGGGTATCAGAGCGGGACTCCTGCGGCCGAAGACTCTTTTCCCCTACCCCGAGGTCCGACTCAGGGAACTGGCTGAAAGTGCAAAGCTGGTTGTATCCGCCGAACTGGCCGCCGGTCAGATGGCGGATGATGTACAGAGGATCTGCGGACCGGTCTGCCGGACAGAGCGGCTCTGCTGGCTGGGCGGAATCATTCCCTCGGTAGCCGAAATAACAGAGAGTGTGACTCAGCTGAAAGAAGGAGGCAGAAAGTGATCATCAAAGAGAAACCCAAGGCCTTTTACGACACCTTTGAAAGAAAAGGCCCGGGACAGAAGGTAACCCACTACTGCCCCGGCTGCGGTCACGGCACAGCCCACAAGCTCATAGCCGAACTTCTTGTGGAACTTGGAATCCAGGACAGAACCATCTTTCTATCCCCCGTGGGATGCTCGGTTTTCGCCTACTACTATATGGATACAGGAAACATCCAGTGCGCCCATGGAAGGGCTCCAGCCGTGGGAACGGGAATCAGAAGAACCCATAAAGACGCCATTGTTATCTCCTATCAGGGAGACGGAGACCTGGCAGCCATCGGAACAGCCGAGATTATCCACGCCGCCAACAGAGGCGAGAACATGACAGTCTTCTTTATCAATAATGCCATTTACGGCATGACAGGCGGGCAGATGGCCCCCACCACACTGGAGGGGCAGAAGACCATGACCACTCCACTGGGACGCTCCCCTGGTCGGGACGGCAACCCCATAGGCATGGCCGAAGTGATGAACGCCCTGAAGGCCCCGGTCTATATCGAACGGGTATCCCTTGCCTCTGCGGCGAAGGTGCTCAAGGCGCGGAAGGCCTTTAAAAAGGCCCTGGAGAACCAGATCGAAAAGAAGGGCTTCAGCTTTGTCGAGATCCTCTCACCCTGCCCCATCAACTGGAAAATGGATCCCGTTGAGGCGCGCAGCTGGATAAAAAACCAGCTGGAGCCCCTCTATCCTGTAAAGAATTTCAGGGACGAGTCGGACCGACCCGCTCCCCCCGATGACAGCCTCCCTTTTATGACAGAAGAGCACCTCTACAAACTGCTCTCGGCCCACGGTGCCATTCCCGGGGAGTCCTCTGCCCCTGAAGCGAAGGAGATTGAAGAGAGAGTCAAGATTGCCGGATTCGGCGGACAGGGGGTCCTGTCGGCGGGAGTACTGCTGGCCACCTATGCCATTGCCAGAGGGTATCACACCACATGGCTGCCCTCCTACGGCCCCGAGATGCGGGGGGGAAAAGCCAATGCCAGCGTAATCTTCTCACATAGAGAGATAGGCTCTCCTGTAGTCCCCTATCCCACGGCCCTTATTGCCTTGAACACCCCCTCACTGATATCCTTTCAGGATGATGTGGCGCCAGGGGGACTCATACTTGTGAACTCCACCCTGATCTCGGAAAAGGTGAAAAGGGAGGATGTAAAAGTTCTTTATGTCCCGGCCTCGGAGATGGCAAAGGAGAGCGGAATTCTTGCAACGGCCAATATCATCATGCTGACAATATATCTTAAATACAAGGGCCTGGCGGATACTGAAATATTAAGAAAGGTTCTGCCTTTGAGCGTCAAACGCAAAGAGGCGGTTTCATTGAATCTCGATATGATGGAGAAAGCCCTGGCCTGGTACGACAGGGAGAATTAATGAACTACTATATTCTTGCGGTGAACCCCGGCTCCACCTCCACCAAGGCGGCCCTTTTTAAAAACAGGGAGCTGATCGAAGAGATTAATACGGCCCATAATGCCGAGGATCTTGATGCCTGCGGCAGCCTCTTCGAACAGATTGATCTGAGACTGGAGTCGATAAAGCCTGTCATTAAGGCTCTGGGAGACGAAAAACTGAACGCTGTTATAGGAAGAGGCGGTCTGATGAAGCCCCTTGACGGTGGAGTCTACCGGGTGGACCAGCGGATGCTTGATGACCTTAAGAGCTGCCGCTACGGTGTTCATGCAAGCAATCTTGGCGCCCCTCTTGCCCGTGAACTTGCAGGCCGATACGGCAGAACCGGCTGTCCGGCCCTGATAGCCGATCCTGTGGTTGTGGACGAGATGATTCAGGAAGCCAGAATCTCGGGGATTGCCTCCATCTCCCGCCGCAGCATATTCCATGCCCTTAATCAGAAATCAACAGCCCGGGAGGCAGCCCGTCAGCTGGGCAAGTCCTATGAGGAGTCCAACTTTATCGTAGCCCATATGGGGGGCGGCGTATCTGTGGGCGCCCATCGCAGAGGCAGGGTAATCGATGTAAACAATGCCCTCGACGGAGACGGACCCTTCTCTCCCGAAAGAAGCGGAACCGTACCGGCCGGGCAGCTTCTGGACCTTGTTGAGCAGGGAATGCCCATTTCGGAGGTCCGCCGCCTTATTACAGGTGCCGGGGGAGTCGCCTCCCTCTACGGCAGCAAGGATGCCCTTGCCATGGAAGAAGCCCATATCAGAGGAGAGGAGAAGGCCTCCCTCATCTACAGGGCCATGATCCTTCAGATAGCCCAGGAGATCGGCCGCCAGGCTGCCACTCTCGAAGGGGATATCGACGCTGTTGTCCTTACCGGGGGAATGGCCAGAAGCCCCGTTGTGACAGGAGACATCGAAAAGAAGATCGGATTCCTCGGAAAGATAATCGTCGTTCCCGGAGAGCGGGAGATGGACTCTCTGGCCGAGAACGCTCTGGCCGGACTGACCGGGAGCAGAGAGATAAAGGAGTACCCCCGATGAGCTCTTCTGTGACTCTTGATGAGATGCTTAAAACCCTCCCCGGAGCAGAACAGCGGATTGCTCTTGTGGGAGCCGCCCACGATGAATCTCTGCTGACAGTCAAACAGACCCTCGAAGAGGGAGGGGGAAAGTTTCTCCTTCTTGGAGAGGAGTCCGCCGTCAGGGAGCGCTGTGAATATCTGCAGATTCCTCTGGATAATTGTGAAATTGAAAATATTCAAGGCCATCAGGATGCAGCGGAAAGGGCGGTTCTTCTCGCCTCAAGGGGAGAGGTGGACGTCCTTATGAAGGGAGAGATTCATACCTCGATTTTCACAAGGGCCCTTTTGAACAGAGAGAGGGGCCTGATTCCTCCGGAAGGACTTATAAGCCACTTCGCACTTTTTGAGATTCCCGGCCTTCCCCATCCCGTGGCCCTGACCGATGCGGCCCTGAATATAAGCCCGGGACTGGAAGAGAAAAAGGTCATCCTTGAAAATGGACTGGAGGTTCTGAGACGGCTGAAACAGGGGCCTCTCGGGGCAATTTGTGTCGCCGCTGTTGAGAAGGTCAATCCGAAGATTCCCGGAACTGTAGATGCCGATGCCCTGTCGATGATGGACTGGGAGGGGGACCGTGTGGAAGGACCCATGGCCCTTGATGCCGCCCTGTCTGCAAAGGCGGCAGAGATAAAGGGAATTGAAAGCCGTATTGCAGGGGAACCGGATCTGCTCCTCTTTCCCGACCTGAACAGCGCCAATGCAGCCTACAAGGCCTTCTCTTTTATGAAGGGAGTACGGTACTGCGGTATTCTGGCGGGCCTTGGACTGCCTGTGGTTCTAAACTCCCGGTCTGATCCGGAATCGGTACGGAGCCTCAGCCTGCGCCTGGCATTGGCTGCTCTTCCGGGGTAGACTGAGAGAGCTGAGTTTCAGCTTGGGATTTTAACCATTATGGGAGTAAAACTCTCGGCAACATCGATATGATACTTTCCAAGTTCCTGAAGGAGATCCTCAGCCTTGGAGGTATCAATTCCGAACTGATAAAGCTGAGCTTCAAGGTAGTACTTCAGATAGCCTTCCAGGTCAATCTGACCGGGATTACCGAAGGCATATTCAATAATAGCCGGTTTTGTTGCCATTATGCTGAGGGTGGAGAGAACAGCATTGTTTCCCCGCCGGTGTTCATCAGAATATTTGAGCAGAGTATCCAGGATAATGCTGTTTATCTCTTCCTTGAATATTTTCTGAATACACATCTGCAGATAGAAAAGACCATAAGCCTCATTTTTAATGCAGAGGATCAGTTCTACAGCACTGCCGATGAGAAAATAATATACACCATCCCGACCAGGGATATATTCGGCAATCATTTTATTGAAGGCTTCACGGATATCCTTGTATACAGTCATGCCGATATCAGCTTTCCCCTTGAAATAGTAGTTGATCAGTCCAAGGTTTACATCAGACTGCTCTGCGATTTCACGAATTGTTACATTTTGATACCCTTTTACATAAAAGAGCTTTCTCGATGTGTTAACAATCCCTTTCTTGGTATGAATACCCTTGTTGTAGTGCGCCATTTACAAACCTTATACTGAAAAAAAATGATCCGGATACAATAACAGGGATCAGATCATTCTACAATTGCAGACAAAAATAAATCAACCGTTGATTACACTTACAGCTCTTCCATTCAGATAGGACGCGAAGTTATCCACTGCCATCGAAATCTGACGCATTCTACAGGTCTTCGGCAGCCAGGCAATATGAGGTGTTATTATAACGTTATCGCAGGACAGCAGAGGATTATCCTCTTCCGGGGGTTCATTCCTGAGAACATCCAGACCCGCTGCGTAGACTTTCCCGGATTCCAGGGCAGAGGCAAGTGCCTTTTCATCAACAATCCCGCCCCGTGATGTATTTACAAGGATGACATCATTCTTCATCTTCTCAATGGCCCGGTCGTCTATCATATTCATTGTCTCATCGTTTAGTGCGATATGAAGGGATATTGCATCGGATTCAGTGAGAACTCTTTCCAGCGAACACTGCTCTATAAAGTCATAGTCGACTCCCTCTTTTGGAGTCCGGTTCCATGCTATAACTTTCATTCCCATAGCATGGGCGATTCTGGCTGTATTCAGTCCGATTTTTCCGAGTCCTACAATCCCGATCACCTTACCGTACAATTCTATCTGCTTTGTTGGTGCAAACATATAGCGGGCATCCGTCTTCCCCCATTCCGTGCTCTTTACATAGGAAGAACTGACAGAAGTTCTCTTGCAGAGTTCCAGCAGGAGGGCCATGGTGTACTCTGCAATGGTGTGTTCCCCGTATGTCGTGTTGGTAATGGTAATGCCTCTCTCCCTGCTGAGCTCCCAGTCAATCTGCTGGTAGCCATGGGCAAGACCGGCAATATACCGGATACGGGGATGCCTGTCATAGAACTCCCTGTTCAGAAAGTTCTTTGTAATCCAGACCCCCAGAAGCGCATCAGCGTCAACATCTACAAGCTCATTGAACTCTTCCACAGTCGGAAACCTTTCATAATATCTGAGGGATAGTTCTACACCCGGTATATCAGTGACTTTAGCCCATTCATCAAGGACTTCCTCTATAGAGAGATCTTCACTTGTCGGATTGCCGTATATTGCTACAACTTTCATTTTGATTGTCTCCTGAAAAATATTTTCTGAATCATTCACTTTCGATATATATGTTATACATGTATAATTTCTTAATCAAGATAATTCAATAAAAAACCACAAAAAGCCCTACATACAGCTATAAAGAGCATTTTATTGAATATTTATTCACGTAAACCAAAACCATTTTTATCAATATTGTACTTGACTAATTTTATTGTTAATGGTCCTATTTGAATTATGGAGAATGTAAAACGCATAGACTGCATGAAGGAAATGCCGGTTCCTCCCCTGCTTTTCAGGATGGCCGTACCCGCTGTCTGTGCCAATATTGTCAACGCACTCTACAACTTCGGCGACAGGTATTTTGTCGGCCAGTACATAGGAACCAACGCACTTGCCGGTATAGGCCTGGTTTTTCCTCTCAATAATATTGTCGCGGCATTTACAGTGATGCTGGGCATCGGCGGAAGTTCCATAATGTCCAGAGCTTTGGGGGCGTCTGACAGAAAAAGGGTGGACAGGACTTTTACCAATATGCTGTTTATGGCTGTTATCATTGGACTGACTCTGTCTTCTCTGTACTTTTTCTTTACCGAGAGCTTTGTCATTCTCTGCGGAGGCCTTCCGGACTCGGCTGTATTCCCTGAAGCTGTTTCCTACCTGCGTGTAACTTCTGTGGGAATGTTCTTTATGATTATCAATCTGGCGACAGCTGCCGCCATCCGGTCGGAAGGCAATACAGGATACGCCATGGTTGTCACTGCAACCGGTGCTCTTTTAAACCTCCTCTTTGACTATGTTCTGATTGTCAGACTCGGAGGTGGACTAAAGGATGCTGCTCTGGCGACCGTATTCAGCCAGTTCATAAGCTGCGGTCTGGGGTTTCTTTATTTTGCCGGAGGAAGAAGTATAATACGGTGGGCCGGATTCAAGGCGATTACACCTGGAACGATGTTTACAATCGTCTCTCTGGGCATTGCTCCTGCCGTTTTCCAGGGGCTCAGTTTTATCAACAATATCCTGATAAACCACTCTCTGGTTGAATATGGGAACCGGGAGCTGGGATCGGGCGGCGGAGCTCTGGCCATTGCGGCGGTCTCCATTATCACATCCATGGAGAGTCTGGCGATCATGATCATAATGGGCATCAACAGTGCCCTCTCGATCATCATCGGCTACAACTACGGTCAACGCCGGTATGACAGAGTACTGACGGCATCCCTGACAGGTCAGGCAATCGCAGGACTGACAACACTGATCCTTTGGAGCATTATGATGCTCTACCCCAGAGAACTTTTCCTGTTTTTCAACAGCGGTGATACAGCTCTTGCTAATTACGGAATAAGAGCGGTACACAGGGGTAAGATTTTCCTGTGGGGACTGGGGTTCCAGACTCTGGCGTCCATGTTTTTTTCGGCCATCGGCAAACCGGGAAAGGCTCTGATTATCTCAATAAGCAGAAACGGACTTTTCCTGATCCCCTCCCTGCTTATTCTTCCCCGAATTATAGGACTGGACGGAGTTCTCTACAGTTCGAGCATTTCCGATTTCTGCTCAATGATTCTTGTCTCATATCTCTACATCAAAGGGATCAAAACAATAAAAGGAGAAGCTTCCAATGGTTAATTACATCTTCAAACGCATCCTTTTGGGGTTCTTCACCATATTCTGCCTTATAACAATTACATTTTTCCTTGTCCGCCTGATACCGGGCAGCCCCTTCGATGCCGAGAACATCTCTCCCGAGATGCTCAAGACCCTTGAAAAGAATTACGGTCTCGACTCCCCCCTGGATCAGCAGTTTATCCTCTACATACAGAATCTGCTGAAGGGAGACCTGGGTGTCTCCTTCAAAAAACCGGGAGTCACTGTCAATTCAATTATCCTGAATTATTTTCCACTGACAATGAAGATTGGAATCATAGCCTTTCTTGTTGCCCTTGTCATTGGTATATCGGTAGGAATACTGCTTTCAGTGACAAAGAGTGACTTCTTCCGGGGCCTCCTGCTGACCTTGACAACCTTCGGAGTCAGCATACCCAACTTTGTATTTGCCATCCTGCTGATGCTGTTTTTCGGAGTTTCCCTGAAATGGCTCCCTGTACTGGGGTTGTCAACTCCCAAGCATTACATAATGCCGGTGATATCCCTGGCGGTATATCCCATCTCCGAAATATCAAGGCTGGTTCATGCCAGTTACTCCGAGGCAATGAATCAGGATTTTGTCGTTATGGCCAAATCCAAGGGACTTTCAAAAAGAGTCATTATGATCCGCCACATCCTGAGAAATGCACTTCTCCCGGTGATCACCATTGCAGGCCCTATGATGGCCTTTCTGGTAACCGGAAGTTTTGTTGTTGAAAACATTTTTACAATTCCGGGAATCGGGAGGGAGTTTGTGAACAGCATAAACAACAGAGATTACACCGTTATTATGGGACTGACTATCTTCGTCGGGCTGGTCATCATCCTGATGAATCTATTGAGTGACATTATCTGTGTCATTGTTGATCCCCGAATCAAGTTGGAGAACGAATAGCCTATGCTCGCCAAGGAAGACTACTTTAAGCCAATCAGCCCCGAAGAACAGAAGAACGAGTTTATTGCTCTTCAGAACAAAAGTTTTGCCAGGGATGCCTGGGAGAGGTTCAGTAGAAACAAAAGAGCCCTGACAGGTTTTGTTGTTCTTGTGATCATCATACTGGCAGCTGTGTTCGGCCCCCATATATCACCCTTTGCCTACGATGGAATGGACAGTGAAATAGGAAATCAGCCGCCAAGCGCCATCCACTGGTTCGGTACGGACAGAATGGGACGGGACCTGCTGGTCCGGGTATTTTATGGAGTCCGGATCAGTCTCCTCATAGGTTTTGTAACAACCGCAATCAATGTCTGCATTGGGGTTGTCTACGGCGGTTTTGCAGGATATCTGGGAGGAAAACTGGACCTTCTGATGATGCGGATTGTCGATATCATCTACGCCATCCCGGTTCTTCTCTACATCATCCTGATTATGCTGATCCTCGGAGCCAATGTGAAAAGTATTATGATAGGAATCTGCATCTCAGGATGGATCGATGTATCAAGGATCATGAGGGCCCAGGTGATATCCCTCAAGGAGAGGGACTTCTCACTGGCTGCCTACATACAGGGGGCCAGCCCCCTCCGTATCCTCTTCCGGCACCTGATAAAGAATGCCATGGGGCCTGTTATTGTCAAAGCCACTCTGATGATCCCGCAGGCGATCTTTATGGAAGCCTTCCTCAGTTTCATAGGTATAGGAATCTCTGCCCCCGAGGCCAGCCTCGGATCTCTGGCGCAGTCCTCACGAATGTATCTTGAAGTATATCCCTATCAGATGATTTTCCCGATCTGCACACTCTCAGTCATCATTTTTGCCCTCAACTTTATCGGAGAGGGACTGAATGAAGCTCTTAATCCAAGGGGAAAAAGGTAACAGCAATGGGCGCATTATTAGAGGTAAAAAATCTTTCAGTGGAATTCAGTACACGAGATGGAGTTGTTAAGGCAGTACGAAACCTCAACTACTCAATAGATGCCGGAGAAGTCCTCGGTATAATCGGTGAGTCGGGTTCGGGTAAGAGCGTGAATATGCTGGCAGTCCTGGGGCTCCTTGCCGGGAATGGAAGAGTCACGGGAGGAGAGATCCTCTTTGAAGGTGTGGATATATCCCCTCTGGCCGACAGGTATTCCAGAAAAAAGAAGCTCTATTCAAGAGATATAAACGGAATCAGGGGCAAACAGATCGCAATGATTTTCCAGGACCCCATGAGCTATCTGAATCCTATAATCCGTGTGGGCACTCAGATCACAGAGGGACTGATCAGACACAAATGCTGTGCCAGGCAGGAGGCAAAAAAAAGGGCTATCGAGCTGATGGAGCAGGTAGGTATCCCCAGCCCTGGTGAACGCTTTCACCAGTATCCCTTTGAATTTTCAGGAGGAATGCGACAGAGAATCATCATTGCCATTGCCCTCTCCTGCGCCCCTAAACTGATTATTGCCGATGAGCCTACAACCGCTCTGGATGTAACGGTTCAGGCCCAGATTATTGATCTTTTAAAGGATATTTCTGAAAAACAGGGCACTGCCATATTAATGATAACCCATGACCTTGGTGTCGTCGCCAAGATGTGCAACCGCATCAACATCATGTATGCCGGAGACATTATTGAAAGCGGCACAACAGATCAGATTTTCTACAATCCCTGCCATCCCTATACCCGGGGACTCCTGAACAGTGTGGGAACCCATGCACGGACAGGTCGCCAGTCCCTTCTTTCAATTCCGGGCTCTCCCCCGGACCTTCTGAAACTGAACAATGGCTGCGCCTTTATGCCTCGCTGCACAAAGGCAATGAATATCTGCAAGGACTATATGCCCGATGTAACCCGATTTGACAGCACTCAGTACTGCAGATGCTGGGAGTACTGCCGGGAATCGGCAGATAAGATCATTGGAAAAACCGGGAGATCCGCATGATAAACACTGAACCGGTACTGAGTATCAGACACCTTAAAAAGTACTTCACTGTCAAGAAAAACCTTCTGAAAATGAACTCCTATGTGAAGGCAGTGGACAACCTTAGCCTGGATGTCTACCCGGGAGAGACTGTAGGTCTTGTGGGAGAGAGCGGATGCGGAAAGAGTACTCTGGCCAGAACCGTCATGAGAATCTATGAACCCAATGACGGAGAGATCATCTACAGAGGGACTGATATATCCCATTTGAGCAACCGGGACATGTACCCCTTCCGCAAACATATGCAGATGATTTTCCAGGACCCCTACTCCAGCCTGGACCCGCGTTACACCGTGGGAGAAATTATCACAGAGCCACTGATAATTCAGAGGCTCTACACACCCGCGGAAAGAAGGGAGAGAGTTCAGGAACTCCTGAATCTGGTGGGGCTGAAACCTGACCATATATCAAGGTATCCCTATGAATTTTCAGGTGGTCAGCGCCAGAGAATAGGTATTGCCAGGACGCTGGCTTTGGAACCTGACTTTATTATCTGTGATGAACCTATCTCGGCTCTGGATGTATCCATCCAGGCTCAGATCATCAATCTTCTTGAAAAGATCCAGGATGAAAAAGGTATCTCGTATCTGTTTATCGCCCATGATCTGACCATGGTGAAGCATATAAGCAACAAGATTGGAGTGATGTATCTGGGGCATCTGGTTGAATTCGGTGAAGCCGAAGAGGTATACAGCAATCCCCTTCATCCCTATACAAAGGCTCTGATGTCTGCAGCGCCTGTTCCTGATCCGAAGACTTCCAGAACCATGGAGAGGATCAAGCTGGAGGGAGAAGTGCCGAGCCCCATCAATGTCCCTGAAGGATGCCCCTTTTCAACCAGATGCCCGGAATGCCGTACGGAGTGCCGTATTATGCCTCCTGCCATGGCCATTGACGAAGGCCGGAGAAAGGTCGCTTGCTACAAGTATTTGTAAAGCCGTAAGGCTTTAAATTATATGGGAGAAAAAAAATGAAAAAGAGTGTTTTCGTGAAATGTGTGCTGCTGGCAATCATTTTTGTTGCTGGTATCACTGGGTGCACCAAAGAGAGTGCCGAAGCCGGTACAGCGAAGTCCGAAAGCGGGGCAGACGCTGTAAAAGCCAAGGAAATTATCATTGCCGACTCCTCTGAAGACGGCAGTCTTGATCCCGCGGGTCTTGCAATTCAGACATGGGTGAGCTATTCCAAGCTCTGTTCATCCCCTCTTCTCTCATACGATGAGAAGGGCAGCGAAGTTCTGGAAGCAGCCGAGTCCTACTCTGTCAGTGACGATCAGCTGACATGGACCTTCAAACTGCGAGAAGACGGCAAATGGAGTGACGGCTCTCCGGTAACCGCAGCAGACTTTATCAACACAATCTACCGGGCACTTGATCCAGCAAACAGCTACTCTATCTATGCCAACCAGCTGTATATAATCACAGGTGCCGAAGAGGCCAACAGAAACGGAGGTTCCCTTGAGAATGTGGGAGTCAAGGCTCTGGATGACTTCACTCTGGAGTTCAGTTTCAACAGTCCCTGCACCTACTTCAAGAAGATGCTCTCTCTGCCCATCTTCTACCCCACAAAGGAAGGAGTTGCCACAGCAGACGACCCCAACTGGTTCAGAAACCCCGATACCAACCTGAGCAACGGCGCCTTCAAACTCTCTGAATATGTTCAGGATCAGTACTACGTTGTTGAGAAGAACCCCTACTACATCAATGCGGACAAGGTATCTCTTGATAAAATTACAATGCGCTTTATCAACGATTCCCAGGCTCAGATTGCCGCCTATGAATCGGGAGAAGTAGACTGTGTAAACGGCCTCCCCGACTACATCAAAGTCAAATACGAGGACTCTGATGAGCTCACTATATGGCATATGCTGACAACCACAGCCATACTGCCCAACGTCACAGTAAAACCCCTGGATGATGTAAGAGTCAGAAAGGCTATAGCCATTGCCCTTGAACGCGGCGCCATCAGCAAGACCATGGGAAGCGATGTTGAGCCCAGCTACTCATGGGTCCCCAAGTACATGCAGTCCAATTCAGGTTCCAAGTACTTTTCCGAAGAGTCAGGCCCCCTCTTTTCAGAGGACATCAAAGAAGCGAAGGCTCTTCTGGCGGAAGCGGGATACCCCGATGGAGCAGGTTTCCCCAAACTCACTTACATCTACCCCAGCAATGATACCGACTCCGTATTGGCCCAGGCCATTCAGGCCCAGCTCAAGGCTAATCTCGGCATCAACATTGACCTGCAAGCCCAGGAGTATCAGGTTTACAACGCCACCAAGCGTGACGGTAACTTTGATTTCCTCAGATTCGGTTGGACCGCCGACTTCAACGATCCTATCAACTACCTCTCACTCTACGATTCAAGCTCCCCCCTGAACTTCGGAAAAGTGAAAGATGTAACCTACGATGCGGCTATCAAGGCTTCCAATACCGAGGCGGATCCCACGGCCAGGAACAAGAGCCTCCACAAGGCAGCTGAGATCCTGATCACAGACAACTTCTACACAGTTCCGTTGGTCACAAAACAGTATATAGGGCTCAGAAATACAGCCATCACCGGCATTTCATACAACGATAAGGGTGAACCCTACTACAGGTTTGCCGACTTAAACTAATTTAACAGGGAGAATACCACTTGAACATCAATGATCTGACAAAAGAAGGAATCAGAAACACTCCGGCCTACATACCCGGAAGGACTGCCGAGAACATCAGGGAAAAGTACAAGCTTGACCGGATTCTCAAACTGGCGTCCAATGAAAATCAGCTGGGCAGTTCACCGGAAGCCCTTAAAGCCATGAGGGAGTCCATTGGAGAGACCAATATCTATCCTGACCCCTTCTGTATGGGCATAAGGAAGAAAATCGGCTGCAAGTTCGGATTTGATGAGAGCGGAGACAATGTAGTTATATCTGCGGGAGCAAGCGGTATTCTCTCCCTGATCGGTGAGGTCTTTATCAAGGAAGGGGATGAGGTCGTTTTCTGCGAGCCCACCTTTCAGGCCTACGCAGGCGCCTGCAAAAGAAACAACGGCACCGCAGTATCCATTCCTCTGGATGAGGACCTTAAATTTGACCTCAAGGCCATTGCAGCCGCAATAAATGAAAAGACAAAACTTGTCTTTATCTGTAATCCCAACAATCCCACAGGAACGGTTGTGGACAGTGAAGAACTGAAATCATTTATCAGAAAAGCCCCGCCCCATGTCATTGTGGTCGTAGACGAAGCCTACATTGAATTTGCAACAGATCCCGGTGTGGAGAGCATGATCCCCCTGATCGAAGAGGGAGTAAATCTTATCGTTGTCAGGACTTTTTCCAAGATTTACGGCATGGCCGGACAGAGACTCGGGTACTCGCTCATGAACAAGGAACTCCATGGCGTTCTGCAGAAATCAACGTCTGTATTTGTTGCGGGACGCACCTCTCTGGCAGGAGGAATGGCTGCGCTGGACGACGATGAATTCCTCAATATGACCAGAGAGGCAAACAGGGAAGGACGGGAGTATCTCTGTTCGGAACTGACTGCCATGGGATGGAGGGTCTACGAGTCCCATACCAACTTTATCTACGCCGACTCTGGATTCGAATCCGGAAAAGTGGCCGCAGAACTAGAGAAAAAAGGGCTTATCATCCGGGGTAACTTCAGCTGCAGCAGGATCACCATAGGAACCATGGAGCAAAACCGGGAAGTGATCAGGATTATCAGAGAAACCCAGGAAGAGGGAAAATTCTGCTGAACCTTTTGGTTTCGGGAATGGGAGAAAGAACACAATGATAGATTCAGTTTTATTAATGCTGAAAGCAGGTATTATTATCTTTATGGCGGCTGGTTTTTCAATTATGACCGCCGGTTTCACCAGGGCAAAGAACTCCGGTGATGTGATGCTCCGCTTTATAACAGGTTTTGGAATATCCATACTGTCTTTTATAGTTATAGGAAAGTATCTGCTATTTTTCGGCAGGGAGATGGATGTTGCGCGAAAGGCTCTGATGGCAGCCATTATCATGTCAATTTACTCGGGAGCCTGGGCCGGGCGGATGAAATTTTCCATGTATCTGATCACATGCTTCTTTATATCCGCCGTGGTCTATCCCCTCTGCCTCAGCCTAATCGGCTTCTTTGACCTGGCAGGTGCTTCCGGTCTCGGCGGGATATGCCTGACAGGAGGAACCGCCGCATTTATCGGAGCAAAGATTCTTGAGCCCCGTCTGGGGAAATACACCGGTGGAGGACTCTCCAAAGCAATTCCGGGGCACAATATTCCCCTGGGAGCACTCGGGATTCTGGTGATACTTGTCAGCTGGTTCTTCTATATTTCCATAGGGCTTTTCGAAATGGATCTCCCGGCGGCTGCAGAGAGCCGTTTTGCTGTCAATCTGATTATATGCCTTTGTGCTGCGGGAACCACAACATTTCTTTACACATGGATACGGTACAAGAAATCCGATATTACCGTGGTCTTCAGCGGTTTTCTGGCAGGACTTGTTGCCGGCAGCACAGGAGCCGGGAGTCTGTCTCTCCCGCTGACGGTTCTCCTCTCTCTGATAACAGGCGTTGCCGTTGTGATCTCGATTGAGTATGTGGACAAGGTGCTCAAAGTGGATGATCCTGTGGGCGCCTCTACTGTTTTCGGTCTGAGCAGCATAATCGGAATTCTTTTCCGGGCCCTGTTCTCCATTGAAGAGGGAGTATTCTCCGGCGGTGGATTCCGCTTTATGGGAAAGCAGTTACTGGGAACAGCAGTTCTTATAGCCGGTACCGCCCTGGTTTTGGGAGTATTTCTCACCCTGTTGAAAAAGACATTCGGCATCAGGTTGAAACCGGAGGATGAAATTGAAGGCCTGGACCTGAGCGAACACGGTCTTGTGAATTCCTATTATGACTTTGCCTACGATATCAATACGACCGACTACAGTGACGCCTATTTTCAGAAGGTAACAGGTGAGGAGAGAAAAGATGCAATTCTGAAGAAGGACCCCTATGCCTACCCTCTCAGCTCCCTGGAACCTGGAGTTATAAGCAAGATTGAGATTATCACAAGAAAGGAAAAATTTGATCATCTGAAGACAGCCCTCAACGACATCGGGATCACAGGTATGACGGTATCATCAGTATCAGGTTATGGAGTTCAGAAAGGATATAACGAGTTCTACCGGGGTGTCCCCATGGATGTCCAGCTGAAGGCCAAGATCCGGATCGAAATTGTTGTGACCAAAGTTCCCGTGGAAGAGATAGTAAACACAGCAAGAAAGATTCTCTATACCGGATATATCGGAGACGGGAAAATCTTTGTTTATACAATAAATGACGTCATCCGTGTCAGAACCGGCGAAACCGGCATTGAAGCCCTGAAAGGCATGGCATCGGAATCAGAAAACAGAGAAGAGGAGTAATTCTTTTCCGGTCTTCCGGACTGGGCAGCAGCAGACAGCTTGCACAGTCCGGAGTGATAACGCTACAATTGCCCCCATGACAGATATACTTAATCCCGATATTGAGGACTTTGAAGACGAGTCCTTTGAATCCCTGAACCTGAACAGTGAGAACCTGAACTCAAAGTCCTTTCTGGACTGTACCTTTATTGACTGCCGCTTCAGCGACTGCTCCCTGATCGGGGCCCTCTTCCGGAACTGCCGCTTCGATAACTGCGAGTTCTCTCTGCTGAAGGTGACCAATGCCTGCTTCAGCGGCGTGGAGTTCGATTCCTGCCGCCTTCAGGGAATCAATTTTTCCGACAGCTCCACCCACCAGTTCCATGCAGATTTTTCCGACTGCGATGTCCGGCACTGCTTTTTTGCCGAAATGAATATGAAAAAGAAGGAACTCACCCGCAGCCGCTTCAGGGACTGCGAGTTCCATAAAATAGATTTCCGTGAAGCCGACTTCCGGTCAAGCGACTTTACCGAGACCCCCTTCAGCAGCTGCGACCTGAGAAAAGCCGACTTTACAGGGTCCAAGGGCTACATAATCAACCCTGAACAGAACAAGCTCAGGGACGCCAAATTCTCAGTCCCCGATGTGCTCGCCCTGCTCGCCCCCCTTGGCATAAAAATAAAAGAGGGCTGATAACGCTCTGGGGCATTCAGTTTTCTGCCTCGAAATGGAGATCCGGCTCTTCAGTGCGCCTTCACAGGAGAAAGCCTGTCCACTGCGCCCTGCCAGCCAAGGTCTTCAAAAAATTCAGCTTCTGCAATGGAGGGAATCCTTTTCTCCGACAGGGATATGACAATTTCCTTTCTAAAAGGTATGTGCAGAATAACAGGAATTCCGTTCAGGTCTGCAAATTCCTCTATGGCGGCAGCCCCCTTCTGAGAAAGATCCGACTTATTGATAATGATTGAGATTTCAGGCTCAAATCGCTGCAGCATGGTATAGAGCCTCTCAAGATCATGGAGCCCTGATACCGTGGGTTCTGTAACGATACACACCCTGTCAGCCCCTGTGCATGCGGAGATGACGGCGCATCCGATTCCAGGAGGACCGTCGATCAGAACATGATCGTATCCCAGATCCCGGGCCTTCTGATTCGCTCTGCCCCTTACCTCCGATACAAGGCGCCCTGAAGTCTCCTCACCGGGAATCAGCCGGGCATGAACCATGGGAGCATAATCTGTTTCCGATTCATAGATTGTACCGACTGCTGCCTTTTCAAGCTTCAAAGCCCCTGCCGGGCAGACATGAACACAGACCCCGCACCCTTCGCAGGCGGGAGGCTTTATTGAGAGATCCTCATCAATAGCTCCGAAGAGGCAGTATACCCGGCACTCTCCGCATGACTCACACAAAAGTTCATCACGGACAGCTTTTCTGGTGCCGAAAAAGAGCTCTTCCCCCGTATTGCGGGGTTCCAGAAGAATGGACAGGTTGGGAGCATCCACATCACAGTCGGCAACCACTGTCCTGTTAAGAAAAGGGATAAGAGAGGCTGTCAGCGATGTTTTCCCTGTTCCGCCCTTGCCCGATATGATTACTGTTTCACTCACTTCTTTCATGACTTGACGCCCCCTGCCTTCACTTTATCCCAGACGCCAAGAAGCACCTTCTCAATCTCCGGACTTATGTGATTCAGCATATTGCCCTCTGCATAGGCCTCAGCAAGCTCCCTGCTGAAGGGAATCTCGCCATAGACGGGTATGCCCTCATCCCGGCAGTAGCGGTAGACTTCATCGTCCCCCATGCCTGTCTTGTTGACAACTACTGCCATGGGCATTTTCATGGTCCCCAGCATCTCAACAACCATCTTCATATCGCTGAGGGCAAAGGGGGTGGGTTCGGTCACAATCAGAGCCAGATCACATCCCTCTAGAGAGGCAACAGTTGTACAGGATGTTCCCGGCGGGCTGTCGATGACAACTGAATGATATCCGTCGGTCAGAGTCAGAGCCTTTTTTATAACGGGAACTCCTGAATATTCACCGGGAGTCATGGCTCCGCTGATTACAGGATTCCCTGTGGCAGCAGTGCCCTTCAGAATCTCGCCCACAGGCCTTTCCCCGAAGCTGACAGCCCCCTCAGGGCAGACAAGTTCACAGCCGCCGCAGGCATGGCAGATCTCCTTGAGGACAATGGTCATGGCAGGTGCCACAATCAGGGCATTAAACTGGCAGAAAGTGGAACACTTCCGGCAGCGGGTGCAGAGATCCTCATCAATAACAGGATAGGCTACGGTGACGGGAATCTCGTCGATCCACTCTGATTTGAGAAAGAGATCGCCGTTGGGCTCCTCCACATCCAGATCCATATAAAGGGCATCGGGGTTGAGGGCCGCCAGATGGGTAGAGACTGTTGTCTTCCCTGTGCCCCCCTTACCGCTTAAGACTGCAACTCTCATATCAGGCCCGATGCATTCCTTTGACAGAAGCCTTCTCCTGACGTTCCAGTTGCCCATCTTTCCACTGTTTGATTACCTCTTCCGCTTTCCGGGAGCTCCCCTGCCTGAAGGCGGTGATTCCAAGAGTATGCAGGGCATCCATGGCCTGGGGGCCCAGTTCGGGGGCGATAACAACCTCGGCCCGGTGATCGGCGACCTCCTGGACCGCCTGGGCACCGGCACCGCCTTCAGCGTTCTTTGCCTGATTTTCTACAGTGGTGAAACTTTTATCATCGGTATTGTAGAAAAGGAAGTAGGAACAGCGCCCGAAGCGGCTGTCCAGTTCCGCATCAAAGTCGGTCCCGGTACTGCAGAGTGCCAGGATCATGGCCGGTTCTCCTTCAGCGTCTTCAGTTCTGACTCCAGCACCTCTATTTTGCTGTAGAGCACCGAAACATCTTCACCCTTTTGACCGAAGCCCTGTCCAGAGCCCTGTCCTGATCCCCGTCCATAGCCTTTGCCCGCTCCACGGCATGCGCCTCTTCCCCTTCCGCGGGCACCGAAGCCTCTGCCGAAAGTTCCTCCCTGTGCTGAAAAATCATCAAGGCCTGTGCTGCACCGGCCCATTCCCCGTCCTGTCATCGGTCCCCTGTTTTCGGGTCCCATTCCATTTCTGTTCATTTCATTTCTCCTTAAAACGGCCTAGTGGCTGCAGTTCTCATCATGAGTGTGGTCACAGACCGAACCTGTAGATTCCAGGTTTCCGCTGATATAGAAGCTCAGAGCTTCATCTATACTTCCTTTTGCTCCCAGAATGACGTCGATTCCAAAATCCTTGAACATCTGAACAGCCATTCCTCCCATTCCGCCGGTAACAATCGCCGTTGCACCCTGAGCTTTAACAAACTCGGGGATGACACCGGGAGCATGGGGCGGAGGAGTTACATACTCAGTTGTATTCACTTTTCCGTCCTTAACCTCGGCAAAGGCAAACTCCTTTGCGTGTCCAAAATGCTCCTCTACTGTTGTTCTGTCATTTGTAGGGAAAGCTACTTTCATATCCATTTTCATTACCTCCTGCATTTGTGCATATGCACATTGTATACCCGACGATCTTTTTTGACAATATCAAAGGCTCCTTCCGGCAAAAAAAGGTTAACTTTATGGATATTTTGAATTAAGATGGCTCTATGCCAAGACGATACAAGCAGAGAAACTGCCGAAAGCTGGATGCCCGCCGCAACTTCAAACCCTCGGGGATTCCCTCCAGAGAGCTTGAGAAGGTGGAACTGGATCTGGATGAATTTGAAGCTGTGAGACTCTGCGACTACGACGGAATGAATCAGATAGAAGCCGCCGAGGCCATGGCTGTTTCAAGGGCGACAGTACAGCGCCTTCTCTCTTCGGGAAGGAAAAAGATTGTAGACGTGCTCCTGAACAGGAAGGAACTTCTGATCAGCCACGATCATCCGGAAGAATAAAAAAGGAATACTCCTGCGGTATTGCATCATCCCCCCGCACTCCATACAATACAAATCAAAACTGTAATTTTCAGGAATCTTAATGGATCTGCTAACACTGATAATCACCGCCTTTGCACTATCGGCGGATGCCTTTGCGGCCTCTCTTTCATGCGGCTGCACCATGGACGATTTCAGGCACAAACACTGCCTGACAACGGCTCTGTTTTTTGGAGCCTTCCAGGGACTGATGCCTCTTGCAGGCTGGCTGGGAGCTTCTGTATTCAGAGGGTCCTGGCTGTTTAACAACGGCCACTGGATATCTCTTGTACTCCTCTTTTTTATTGGGGGAAAGATGATATGGGAGAGCCTTCACCCCGACGGGGAGTGCCCCGATCCGGATGAGACATTCGGACTTAAAAATATGCTGATTCTGGCAGTGGCCACAAGCATTGATGCTCTTGCAGTCGGTGCCAGTCTGGCATTTCTGGGTTCCACAATCCTTGTTGAAGCCCTGATTATAGCCCTGATAACCTTCGGCGTATCCTATGCGGGGGTTCACGCAGGCCACAAGCTGAGCCATCTCTTCGGTGAAAGGATGGAGACAGTAGGAGGGGCGGTGCTGCTGCTAATCGGAGTCAGGATCGTAATGGAGCACTACGGGATTCTCTTCTAGCACTCCCCCGGATACGGGGTCCCTCAGTTATAGGACAGAGCGGGAACTATCCGGGACTGAATAAAGGCCCAGCCCTTCTCTCCTGAATCCTCTACATCCGGAAGTCCGAACATCTTCTCAAGATAGAAGCCGCAGGCTCCGTCAGCCACAGCGAATTCGCCCTTTTCGGAAAACTCGATCTGGCATCCTACCCTGTCGGCATAGGGCCATGCATCCTCGATGCACTGCTCAAGCAGGGAGAGAACTTTGTCCTTGTGCCTGTAGAGTACTCCGCCGACAACAATGCGGCTCAGGTTGAGAGCGTTGACAAGAAGAGCCACATTCCGTCCAAGCTCAGTCACGGTCTGCTCCATCTGCCCCGGTTCAGTCCATCGTCTTCCAAGATCTTCAGGGTTCTGTGAAAACTGTCCGCTGTGCTGCGTTTCCCTCAGAACCGAGGTGAACTCACCTGCGGAGAAGTCCTTGCCGTAATGAACCTGGCCGCTAATAACGAGCCCCATACCGATAGAGAGCCCGGGGTGTCCGGGATTGTGGATATCACGCTCACGGAATTCAGAAAGAAGAAAGAGACTGTTCTCCTCACGCCCGGCCTTCTGCCCCGCAAGATCTCCCCAGCAGCAGCAGTTTGCGTCATTTTCAATAAAAACAGGAAGTCCGGCGATTCTGCCCGCTTCTGCTGAAAAATCCAGAGGCTCTTCAATCCCGAAGGACATGGAGTGACAGATCATACCTGTTCCAGTATTGATTACACCCGATATACCTAGAGCAATCCCTGAGACATGGAACTCCTCAAGAAAGGGTTTCAGCTCATTCATAATATGCCGGAAGTGTTCCAGAATGGAGCAGCCATCCCGGCGCAGGCCGTTGCTTCGGGTAAAGACGACCTCTCCCCTGGCATTGCATATCACTGCGCGGTAGCACTCTGTCTGAATCTCCATGCCCATGATATAGCAGAAGTCCTGGCGGATTCCCAGAGCTACGGGACGGCGGCCGCCCTGGGGAGAGGAGTCACCCTCCCTGATCTCTTCGGCTATCCCCAGATCCAGCAGGATCTGAACATTCTTTGTTACAGTTGACTTGTTCAGCCCAAGTTCCCTGCATATGTCCGCCCTGGACCAGCCCCGGTTGAGCCATACAGTACGGAGAACCCGGGACATATTGATGTTGTTGATCTGATTTTGAGTGGCCATAGAATGATAAGATTGTAGAATTACATGCTTCTGTTGTCAATTTCCCCTGATATATATCGTGTCAGCGGGAACTATTTCTTGACAACAGGGCTCTGTCATGCGATTCTTTGGTATGTTTGAGACTCAAACATACCAATAAAATAAAGATTCCGGATCAATTCAGCTGAGTATTTCCTCATAAGTTCCCGGAACAGTAAAAGGAGACACTCCAATGAAATTCGGTTTTTTTGATGACCATAGCAGAGAGTATGTGATCACAGAAGCGGCGACTCCCTACCCCTGGATCAACTACCTGGGAAGCAATGATTTTTTCTCACTCGTATCCAATACAGCCGGAGGATACAGCTTCTACAGAGATGCCCGCCTGCGGCGTCTGACCCGCTACCGCTATAACAATGTACCCGTCGATACAGGGGGACGCTACTTCTATATAAAGGACGGAGACTCCGTATGGAATCCCGGCTGGAAACCCTGCAAGACCGAACTGGACAAGTACGAGTGCCGCCACGGTCTGGGATATACAAAAATTACCGGAGCCAAAGACGGACTGGAAACAGAAACGACTTTTCTGGTACCCATCGACGGAGCCAATGTGGAGATGCAGAAGGTTGTTATCCGCAATACGGGCAGCGAAGAAAAAAGTTTCCAGCTCTACTCATTTATGGAGTTCTGCCTGTGGAACGCCTGGGATGACCAGACCAACTTCCAGAGGAACTTCAGCACCGGTGAGGTTGAGGTTCACGGTCCTGCCATCTATCACAAGACAGAGTACAGAGAGCGCCGTGACCACTACGCCTGGTACTGTGCCAGCGAAACACCCCAGGGATTCGATACCGACAGAGAGAGTTTTACAGGACTTTACAACAGCTATGAGAGTCCCCAGCAGGTCATGATCGGTTCCAGTTCCGATTCCATTGCCTCAGGATGGTCTCCCATCGCCTCCCACCGCTTCGATATCACGCTGAAGGCCGGAGAGACAAAGGAACTTGTATTCCTCCTCGGTTACACAGAGGTTGAACCGGAAGAGAAATGGGAAGCCCCGGGTAAGATCAACAGAAAACCTGCGGAAAAAGCCCAGGCTGCTTACGGCAGTGTTGCCGCCTTCGACAAGGCACTGGAAGAGCTCAAGACCCACTGGCAGGATCTTCTTGGCCTGTTTACAGTATCCACCCCCGATGAAAAGGTGAACCGGATGGTGAACATATGGAATCAGTATCAGTGTACAGTCACCTATAATATGGCCCGCTCCGCCTCCTACTTCGAGTCCGGTATCGGTCGGGGAATCGGTTTCAGGGATACAAGCCAGGACATGCTCGGCTGTGTTCATCAGTTCCCCGAACGGGTCAAGGCAAGGCTCCTTGATGTGGCTGCAACCCAGTTCTCCGACGGAAGCGCCTACCACCAGTTCCAGCCCCTCACAAAGAAGGGCAACGCCGATATCGGCGGAAACTTTAACGACGACCCCCTCTGGCTGATCATGGGTATCAGCCGTTATATCAAAGAGACCGGAGATTTTTCAATCCTCGACGAAAGAGTACCCTTTGACGATGCCCCCGATGTACCCGAAACCATTGCGACCCACCTGGAGCGCTCCTTCAGTTTTACCCAGAACAACCTGGGTCCCCACGGACTGCCCCTTATAGGAAGGGCCGACTGGAACGACTGCCTCAACCTGAACTGCTTCTCCACCAACCCCGACGACTCATTTCAGACCACAACCAACAAGGAGGGGGACACAGCAGAATCACTGATGATCGCAGGAATGTTCTCCTACATTGGTAAGGAGTACGCCGAGCTTCTTGAAAAGACAGGAAAGAAAGAGGCCTCTCTTTCTGCCCTGAAAGCAGTCGAAAAGATGAACAAGGCCGTGGAAGAGTCCGGATGGGACGGTGAGTGGTACCTGAGAGCCTATGACGCCCTGGGCGGAAAGATCGGAAGCAAAGAGTGCGAAGACGGCAAGATCTTTATCGAAAGCCAGGGATTCTGCTCCATGGCACGGATCGGAGAGGAGAAGGGATGGCCCCGGAAGGCTCTGGACTCGGTAGAGAAAGAGCTTGCCACAGACCATGGAATCATGATCCTCCAGCCCGCCTACAAGGAATACCATGTGGAACTGGGTGAAGTATCCTCCTATCCCCCTGGATACAAGGAGAATGCAGGTATCTTCTGCCACAACAACCCCTGGGTCATTATCGGGGAAGCCATGGAAAAGAACGGCAACAAGGCGTTCGACTACTACAGCCGGATCTGTCCCGCCTTCCGGGAGGATCAGAGCGAAGTCCACCGGACAGAGCCCTACGTCTATGCCCAGATGATTGCCGGACGGGACGCCGTGAACCACGGTGAAGCCAAGAACTCCTGGCTCACCGGAACAGCCTCATGGAACTTTGTCTCCATTTCACAGTGGATTCTCGGAATCCGTCCCCAGTGGGACGGTCTTGAAGTAGACCCCTGCATCCCCTCTGACTGGCCCGAATACAGAGCCGTCAGAACCTTCAGGGAAAACAGCTACAATATTATTGTACGGAACCCCGAAGGCCTGAGCTCCGGTGTGAAATCGGTAAGCATCAACGGAGAGTCCGCCGACAGCGCCATTCTGCCCCTGGGTAAAGCCGGGACAAAATGGGATGTCGTAGTAACCCTCGGCTGATCAGACCTGAAAGGCGCTGCGGAGGTCGGCCATCTCAAGAGCTGTTGAGGCGGCCTCCCAGCCCTTGTTCCCCCCCTTGCTGCCGGCCCGTTCCAGGGCCTGCTCCAGGCTGTCGCATGTGAGGACACCGAAGCTGACGGGGACGGAGCTTTCAAGGCTAACAGAGGCCACCCCCTTGGATACTTCGGCACAGACATAGTCGAAGTGGGGGGTTCCTCCCCGGATAACAGCGCCCAGACAGATTACTCCATCGGGATTCTCCGCAGCGGCCCATTTGGCAGCCAGGGGAATCTCGAAGGCTCCGGGGACAAGAACCGTTTTAATGTCCTGGGCATTCACACCGTGACGGATCAGACAGTCCTTTGCACCGTCTTCCAGGCGGGAGGTCACCAGATCGTTGAACCTGCTGACAACCAGTGTAAACTTGTATCCTGCTCCAGACAGGTTTCCTTCAATTCTAATACTCATTTCTATTACTCCCAGTAATTCTATTTGTTAGTCCGGCAGCCCCATTTGGGCTTCCTCCGGCTGGTGCAGGACGGAACCTGCTCTGTTTCAGGCGGAAAGATGGCCCATCCGCTCCTGTTTTGTACTTATATATTTCAGATTGTCCTTTCCGGGTTCTACGATAAGAGGAACCCGTTCAACCTTGAGGCCCGCCTTCTCCATCTGGATTATTTTTTCAGGATTATTTGTCATCAGACGGATATCTGTTATCCCTTTCTTCAGCAGGAATTCCGCCGCAGCGGCATAGTCCCTGGCATCAGCGGGGTAGCCCAGGTGGAGATTGGCGTCCAGCGTGTCCATTCCACCCTCCTGGAGTTTGTAGGCCCTCATTTTTGCCCGAAGGCCTATTCCCCTGCCCTCCTGACGGAGGTAGAGGAGGTATCCCCGCCCCTCGGAGGCGATGCTGTCCAGGGCAAGGTCCAGCTGGCTTCCGCAGTCGCACTTCTTTGAACCGAAAAGATCACCCGTCAGACACTCCGAGTGAATCCTCACAAGGGGTGCTTCCCCGGCCGATGGGGCTGCAGAATCTTCAAGAGAGAGGCAGAAGTGCTCCTGAGAGTCATCGGAATTAAGGAATTCCATCCTGAAATCCCCCTGCTCTATGGGAAGGCTGACGGGTTCGGCAGCTGTGGACTTCTGATGGGCTGCAAGGTCCTTAACACTCAGAAACCCCAGTCCCCACTCTTCGGAGAGCTCTTCAATCCGCCCGCCCCGGACCATGGTGCCGTCGTCATCCATCATCTCGCAGATAACGGCGGCTCCCGGGAGACCGGCCTGACGCATAAGGTACACAGAGCCCTCGGTATGCCCGTCCCGGGATGCCAGTCCTCCATCCGCCTCAAGAATGGGAAACATATGCCCCGGCCTGGCAAAATCATCGGGCCTGCAGTCAGAAGCAGCCAGTCTGTTGAGACTGATGGATCTGTCGGATGCGGAGATTCCCGTAGTGCACCCCGTAATGGCATCCACCGGTGTACAGAATCTTGTTCCATGGAGGGCATCGGGCCCCCCTGATGAGGGAAGGATCTCAAGACCCGCCGCCTCAAAACAGCTCCTGCCCAGGGCACAGCAGATCAGACCCCTTGCCTTTGACGCCATAAAATTGACCATCTGCGGTGTGGCCAGTGAGGCTGATCCCACCAGGTCCCCCTCATTCTCTCTGTCTTCATGGTCAGTCAGTATGACCATGCCTCCGGCTTTCAGAATCTCTGCTGCCTCTTCTACTTTAATTTTCACAGGTACCCCCATAATCTTAATTTTTCTTCTGTTAATGATTTGATTTCCGGGCCGGCTGTACCGCCTTCCCGGGTTCCCCCGCGAGCTCTCAGGAGCATGTCTGTTTCAAGGTTTACTTTGTCTCCAGTCTTCAGAGCTCCCAGACAGCTGTCCTTCAGGGTTTCTCCGATGAGCTGCACTGAAAAAGAGACGGCGTCCAGAGAGGCTACTGTCAGGCTTACCCCGTCAAGGGCGACAGACCCTTCACGGCAGATCTCAGCTGCAAGCTCCCGGGGAAGAGCAAGAACAAGCTCCCGTCCCCCCTGGCGTTGCCGGTTTGCCTTCACACTTACAAGAGCGCTCACATGGCCCTGCACAAGGTGACCGTCTACTGAATCCGAAAGGACCATGGCGGGTTCCAGATGGACTCTGTCCCCCCAACGGAGGTCTTTCAGATTGGTTTTATTCAGTGTGGCGTAGTGGCATTCGGTCCGGAACTGCTTCTCATCGGCACCCTCAAGGGCTGTCAGGCAGATCCCTTTTACGGCAATGGAGTCCCCCTGCCGGGGCACTCGCTCCAGAGAGTGGGCTATGGTCAGGACTTTCATCCCGCCCCTGTCCCGGATGCCGATTACAGTGCCTGTCGACCGGATCAGACCTGTAAACATGAGAGATCCTCCCGAGTTCCGCTGATCACCACATCCCGGCCCGACAACCCGGTCGTCCTGCGGCAGAGCTGAATCTTCCCCCGGATATTCCCGATTCCCAGGCTGCCTGTAAAAGGAACTCCCGCGCCGAGAAAGTCGGGGGACTGAAACACTGTCAGCCTGTCCCAGAGCCCCTCTTTGATAAATGAATTGAATACACCGGAGCCTCCCTCGACAAGGATGGTGCGGATTCCTTCAGACCGAAGGGCATTCAGCCTCTCTTTCAGAGAGATTCCGGAGCTGCGGTTCTGAAGAACAATTTTCCGGGGCTGGCGACCCGAGAGTTCCCTGCCTTCCGGGTCCCTTACTGTGAGAGATGGATTGTCGGCCTCCCAGGTGCCCCGTCCTACAAGGATGGCATCAGACTCACTGCGCAGAGCCATGACCCTGCTCCTCGACTCGGGTCCGCTTATCCACCGGGAGCTTCCGTCCCGGGCGGCGAGAAAACCGTCCATGGTGAGGGCTGCTTTCAGGTGAACCCAGGGCCTGTCGAAGCAGATTAAATGCTCATAGACCTCATTCATGGCTGCGGACTGATCCTCAAGGATACCAGTAACAACCTCAACTCCCGCATCTTTCAGTGCGGCAATTCCCCTGCCCATGACTCTGGGATTGGGATCGGGCCTTGCAATGACGACCCTGCTGATTCCCGCCTCGATAATCTTCTCTGTACAGGGGCCGTTATGCTTCTCGGGGGACCGGAAGCTGCAGGGCTCGAGGGTCACGTACATCACCGAACCGTCAGGCTTATTGCCCCTTCTGCGGCACTCCTCCATAGCATGGACCTCGGCATGGAGGCCCCCGTATTCAAGGTGGGCACCCTCTCCCAGAATGGCCCCGTCTTTGACAATCAGAGACCCCACCATGGGATTGGGCAGGGTTCTGCCACGGCACTGTTCCGCCAGGGCCAGAGCCTTTTTCATAAAATCTTCATCAGTGTTTTTCAGAGCGACTCTCCCGAATCGGGGCTCTGATGTTTGAAAGGGGTAAGGGGATTTTTGCTTCTCTGCAGAACCGGAAACTCATGGTCCCGTTCAGAAGAACTGCGTCCTGCAGGCTGTCTTGAGAACATCTATGCTCCCAAAAACAAAAAAGCCCCGGACAGATAAACTGACCGGGGCATGGCAATCCACTCTTACGACTATCTTCTCTCATCCAGACTATACTGTCGGCACTGGAATCACACCAGTTCAATCAGAAAAATACTGACTCGCGGGCTTTAACCGCCGGTAGGGAATTGCTTTTGCAAGCTCACCCTGCCCCGAAGATTTAGTTTTGCCTTAAGATATCCAAGAGCTTTTTTTTTGTCAACAGCCTTTCAGTTATTTAATAAATTCTGGAAATTTTCCTTCACTCCTGAAAATTCGATTCCCTGTTCACCGCAGTAATCCCTGACGCTCATGCTCCGGGAGCCCATGGGAATTCCACCCAGGGCCTCTACAATCTGGTCCTCCGTAAGCCCCGCATCCAGTAGTTCAGAGAAGAGGGTTCTCCCCTTAACTTCAAGAGTCTCAGCCTCATCAACGGTGCCGGCAGGCTCCCGTCCGGTGAAATCCAGTGAGATGAAAAAGCCCTCCATGGATTCCAGTTCATCAGAAGTCAGAATGCCCTCATTTTTAAGTACACCATAGGCGGGACGGGGAAGAAGAGTGGTCTCTTCAGGAGTGTAAGGCCGGTCCAGATAGAGGGCCACGAACCACCGCATACTGTCGGTTCCGATCTCCCCTTCCTCAAGGGCGCCGTAGATATCCTCGAAGGTCTTGATCTGTATGCTTCCGGGATTTTCCTCTCCCGAGAGACCAAAGGCCTGAGCCAGAACAGAGACGGAAACTGAAAATGTGTTTTCCACATCCTGAAGGGTATAGGAACCTCTGATATCGGCTGGATTGTACTCACCGGCAGCCAGCCCTTCCGCATAGATTGCAGGGATTTTTGAACTCTCGGTGCGCCAGTATCCTGTATATGATGTAATCCCAATCCCTGCAACAAATAAAACAGGAAGGACGAAAGCTGAAGTCAGGGCATTAATCTTCATTTATAACCTCCTCGAACCTGCCGGTCCTGAACTCAAGAGTCTCCGGAACGGGACAGGCTCCGTCGTCCGAGGTGCACTGGTAACATGAGATGCACTGATGGTCTCTGACGATCCCCGCGGAGGCCACCTGAATGTTCATCGGACAGACTTTGCTGCACTTTCCGCAGTTGATACATGTAGCTGAATTCCGCTTTAAGGGTACCAGCCGGAAGAGGTTGAAAATCCCCAGAACGGCGCCGTAGGGACAGGCATATTTACAGAAGGGACGCTCCACAAAGAGAGAGAGGACGATGGTGATGCCCAGCACTATATAACCGCCGATGGCGACCTCCCCTGTCCAGAACTGAAAGAGGGCGAAGTAGGGATCTGCACCGGCAAAGATAAGCTGTCCCGAACGGGCTGTCATCACAAGAACCCAGGCCAATACCAGGTAGCGGAGGTACCTCAGCCAGCGATCATATTTCAAGGGTATAAAGCGGTTGTACTTCTTTTTTAAAACCCTTCTGCCTATCCGACCCAGAGCTTCCTGAAAACTTCCGAAGGGACAGATCCATCCGCAGAAAAGAGGCCCGAGAACAAGAGCTGATGCAAAGACAATGTACATAAGAACAAGGCTGGACTCATGAGTTTTTTTTACAAAATCCCCGCCTGTAACAAGGGTATAGATACTGACAACACCCCCAAGGGGGCAGACTGCATGAAGGGAAGCCTCCGGGACAAAGACGATGCTTTTTCCGGATTCACTCAGTGTGTGATTGACGGCGATAAGAGCAATCAGCACAAAGAAAAAACTCTGTATGAAGAATCTTACTTTCGGTTTCCTTTTCATAGGCCTCTCCCTTTTTCACTTTAAGGCATCAAAAATGAATCAATAGTAATCATTGAGCCATTTTACATGATTATAAACCCATTCAGATAAAAATGATGAACAGAATATGAAGAGTATATAAAAAAAAAGAGGGCCGAAGCCCTCTTAAATCAGTAATTCACATTAAAAACGGAAGATCAGACTCCTCCGGCGAATCCTTTCATTGTGTAGTAGAGATCGTTCCACTGCAGCTCTTTCTTGAAGCTGCGGATCTCTGTATCACCATCGATAACAAGGGCTTCAACACCGCATATATCGGCATAGTCAAGGAGCATTTCGGTTGTTACATCCTTGCTGTAGGCTGTGTGGTGGGCGCCGCCACCGTAGATCCATGCCGCCGCGGCGGTTTTAAGATCGGGCAGAGCCTTCCATACAACTCTGGCAACAGGCAGATTGGGGAGTTCTTTTCCGGACTCCACTGTCTCAACTTCATTGATGAGCAGACGGAAGCGGTTGCCCATATCCATAAGGGAGGCATTCAGTGACTTTCCGCCGGGGACATCAAATACCATTCTGACGGGGTCGTCTTTTCCGCCGATTCCCAGGGGGTGAATCTCCAGTTTGACCTTCTTATCTTCGCTGATTGTGGGGCAGACTTCCAGCATGTGAGCACCGAGAACCATGGGGTTCGCGGGATCCAGGTGGTATGTATAGTCTTCCATAAAGGAGGTTCCCCCCTTCATGCCCTTGCCCATAACCTTGAGGGAGCGCACCAGAGCGGCTGTTTTCCAGTCACCCTCGCCACCGAATCCATATCCCTTCTCCATAAGTCTCTGACAGGCAAGACCGGGAAGCTGAGCCAGACCGTGGAGGTCCTCAAAGTTTGTAGAGAAGGCGCAGTATCCGCCCTCTTCCAGGAACCGGGTCATACCGGCCTCAAGGCGGGCGGCTGTTCTCAGAGATTCGTAGTGGGAACCTCCGGGTAGGAGCTTCTCATCCACGTCGTACTGGGCCTTATACTCTTCAATCAGGGCGTCAATGGTCTTTTCATCAACAGCGGCAACAACCTCTGCAAGGTCTCCCACGGCACAGGCATACACATCGTATCCAAGGTTGATCTGAGCAGCGACTTTGTCCCCTTCCGTAACGGCAACCTCTCTCATGTTGTCTCCGAAACGGGCGATCTTGGCGCCTCTCTGCTCTTTTACAGCGGCGCAGGCTCTCATCCATGCATCCAGTCTTTCATGCACTTCGCCGTCCTTCCAGAAACCGACGACAACCTTTCTGTTCAGTTTCATCCGTGAGTTGATGAATCCGTGCTCCCGACCACCGTGGGCGGACTGGTTCAGGTTCATGAAGTCCATATCAATATCACCCCAGGGGATGTCTCTGTTGTACTGAGTGTGGAGGTGGCAGACGGGCTTGGTCAGCACGTTAAAACCGTTGATCCACATCTTGGAGGGGCTGAAGGTGTGCATCCAGAGAATGACGCCGCCGCAGGAGGGATCGGCGCTTGCTTTTGTACAGAAATCGGTAATTTCTTCGGGTCTTGTGAGGATTCCCTTGTACTCAATATTGGCGGGGATAACGTCCTGATCGCTCAGATAATTGGCGATTTCCTCGGTATGGGAACGAACCTGGTTCAGTGTCTCTTCACCGTAGAGGTGCTGGCTTCCTGCAACCATCCAGATGCTCATGTCATCATAAACTTTCATATTATCTCTTCCTTTTAATAAAAATATTAGCGGTTATTATGACTGCCCGTAGTAGGCATTCTTTCCGTGTTTTCGCTGATAGTGCTTGTCGATCAAGGTCTGTTTCATCCGGGGATTTCCAGGATTGATCTGCTCTGTAAAGAGAGCCATCTGACAGAGTTCTTCGAGAACTTTGGCGTTGTACACTGCCTTTTCGGGAGTTTTTCCCCATGTAAAGGGGCCGTGAGAGGCCACAAGGATCATCTGAACCTCCTCAACTGAGAGGTTCTGGTCCTTCAGAGCCTGCAGGATCTGGTAACCGGTCTGTTCCTCGTAGTCCCCTTTGATGGCTTCATCCGCCATAACCTCGGTCACGGGGATGTCGCAGGCCAGATGGTCGGCATGGGTGGTTCCGTAGATGGGAACAGCCCGGCAGGCCTGGGCCCAGGCAACGGCACATGTGGAGTGGGTATGCACGATTCCACCCAGTTCGGGGTAGGTTCTGTATAAAACCGCATGGGTCATTGTATCTGAAGAGGGTCTCATGGTTCCTTCCACAACATTTCCCTCCAGATCCACAATAACAATATCGTCGGCTTTCAGCTCATCGTATTCCACCCCGCTGGGTTTGATTGCAAATACCTTCTCTTCCGGATCATAGGCGCTTACATTTCCAAAGGTGTAGATGGCAAGATTCTGTCTGGGAATCTCCATGTTCGCCTCATAACACCTCTGCTTCAATTCCTGAAACTTACTCATTTTTTTCCTCCAATCAGTCTTTCTGATTGTAATTTTCGAAGGTGTGCAGGTTCTCCCTTGTTATAATATTCAGGGGAACAAACATATCCTTCAGAACCTCTTTTTTAAGAACCAGTCTGTCATAGAGCTGTAAAACACCCCTGTAGCCCTGTTCTTCGGGCTGCTGGGTCAGTATAAAGTCGATCAGACCGCTCTCTATATATCCTTCCCTTCCGGGAATCAGATCGTATCCGATAAGGGGTATATCCCTGTAGGAATCCCCCTTTTTATCAAGCCATGATGCTACGTAGTAGACCGATGAGTTGGCCACAAATATACCAAGGGGCCGGATATCAGACTCTCTGACAAAGGAGTCCAGGTAGCTGTGGAAACTCTTTTCATCATCAACTTCCTCTTTAACATCGAGGAGAAGAGAGTCGGGGCGCATATTCATCATGTAGTCCCGGAATCCCTGGATTCTTCTCTTGAGATGGGCATTTGAACCGGGAGGTTCAATCAGCATAATGCCGGGTTTATCCTCCCCTTTCAGAAGGAGAGCCATAAGTTTTCCCGAAAGAATGCCGCTCTGATAGGAGTCCTGGCCAATGTAACTGATCCTGCCCATGCCCTGGACATCGGAGTCGATAAAGAGAAAGGGAATATCCCGGCCGGCAAGGCAGGACCTCACCTCATCGGGGCGTACCGGGGCTATCACAAGTCCGTCGCTTCCCAGACGGCAGGCCTCTTCCAGAGTTTCACGGCAGGACCCTTCCGAGTAGCGGTCAAAGGTCAGAATCTCAAGACGGCTGCCGTAGGAGCCAAGCTCGGCGGCGGCTCTTGTGATCCCCTTGATAACAAGGTTCCAGTAACCGCTGTCCTGCTCACCATGGGGAATAACAGCGGCGAAATTGAACTGTTTCGTGCTTTTCAGGCCTCTTGCATGAATATTGGGAGTGTAGTTCAGCTCCTCCATGACTTTCCGGACCTTTTCGGCAGTTTTTTCCGAATACCGCCCCCGCTTGTGAATGATCCTGTCCACCGTACCGATGGAGACCCCCACAGCTTCGGCAATATCTTTAATTGTCGGCAATGCGATTCACCCCTTTTCCTGGAAAAACGCTTTTCAATTGACAGATAGAGTCAATCCCCTTAAAATGCGTTATCGATAACGCAAATGATAGATCCAAATATTGAATATGTAAAGGGGAATTTTAATGGATGTAAAATCACAGATTGAATCAGGACAGGCCGTTCTGGGTATTGAGCTTGGTTCAACAAGAATAAAAGCCGTCCTGATAGACTCTGCCAACAAGCCTGTAGCCTCCGGCGGCCACGGCTGGGAAAACAGCCAGATAGACGGCATCTGGACATACAGCATCAAAGAGGTCTGGGAAGGAATTGCAAGTGCCTATGCAGAGCTGAAGGGCAATGTCAAAAAAGAGTTCGGCGTGACCATCAGGAGCCTGAAAGGACTCGGCTTCAGCGGAATGATGCATGGATATATGGTGTTCGACAAGAATGAAGAACAGCTTGTCCCCTTCCGAACATGGAGAAACAACTTCACATCTGAAGCCTCAGCGGCCCTGACAGAGACTTTCTCATACAATATTCCCCAGAGATGGACCATCGCCCACCTCTACCAGTCAGTACTGAACGGCGAAGCCCATGTCAAAGATATCAGCCATATGAACACCCTGGCCGGTTATATTCACTTCAAACTCACAGGAAAAAGAGTGACCGGTGTGGGAGAAGCCTCGGGAATGTTCCCCATCGACCTGAAGACCAGAAGCTTCGACAAGGGTATGATGGCTAAATTTGATGCACTTGTGGCAGACAAAGGATTCGGCTGGAAGGTCGAAGAGATCATGCCTGAGGTAATGGTTGCCGGTGAAGAGGCCGGAACACTTACAGCCGAAGGAGCGGCCCTCCTGGACAGCTCCGGAGACCTTGAAGCGGGCATTCCCCTCTGTCCTCCCGAGGGAGATGCTGGTACAGGCATGGTAGCCACAAACTCTGTAGCCGTCAGAACCGGTAATGTTTCAGCAGGTACCTCGGTATTTGCCATGCTTGTGCTTGAAAAGGATCTTTCCAGGGTCCACCACGAAATTGATATGGTCACAACCCCCGACGGCCACCTTGTGGGTATGGCCCACTCCAATAACTGTACATCCGACTATGACGCCTGGATTCAGCTGATGGGTGAAGCGGTCAAGACCCTGGGTTTTGAAGTATCCACCCCCAAACTCTACGATACACTTCTGGAGACAGCCCTGACAGCGGACCCCGACTGCGGTGGACTTCTGGCCTACGGCTACATCTCCGGTGAGCATATGACGGGATTCAGTGAGGGAAGACCTCTTTTTGCACGTTCCGAGGGCAGTGCTTTCAATCTGCCCAACTTTATCAGAACCCATCTGTATACAGCCCTCTGCGCCCTCAAGACCGGTCTCAATATCCTCATTGATGAAGAGAAGGTAGAGGTGGACGAGATCCGTGGACACGGAGGATTCTTCAAGGCCGCCGAAGTGGGTCAGAGAATCATGGCCGCGGCTACAAACACTCCCATTTCCATTCTGGAAACTGCCGGAGAGGGAGGAGCCTGGGGCATCGCCCTTCTCGCCTCCTTTATGGCGTCACAGAAGGAGAAGGCCTCCACACTGCCCGAGTTCCTGAATGTTGTATTTGAAGGAAGCATGGGCGAGGCTGTAAAACCCCTTGCCGCCGATGTTGAGGGATTCAACACTTTCTTTGACAGATACCACAAGGGTCTGGCTATCGAACGGGCCGCCGTTGAAAACCTGTAAGTAACTTTTAATGCCAGAATAAAAAAATCCCGGTGATTCCGGGATTTTTTTTTCATTGCACCGCCGGGGCTCTATCCCGGAGATGAGATCAGGAGAAGTGGCCTGATTCAGGAAGTTCGATGTCCGCCTGACCGGGATTCAGTTCCTCCCTGACATAGAGACGCATACCGCCGCTGTTTCTGAATGACAGAAAGACATCGCCGTCAATATGGCCGTCTTTCACCATAAATTCCATAATCTGCAGAGCTTTGGACAGCTTCATAGGTTCCCGGTAGGGTCTGTCTTTTGCAGTAAGGGCTTCAAAAATATCCGCAACCGAGATAATTCTTGCCTGAAGCGGAATCTCATCCCCCTTCAGCCCCCGGGGATATCCTGAGCCGTCCAGCTTTTCGTGGTGCATACAGGCATACTCTCCCACCATTGAGAGGTGATCCGGAAAGGTAAGCTCTCCGAGGATGCGCCGGGTCATCTCAGCATGGTTTTCAATAAGCTTCCGCTCTCCGGTATTAAGGTTTCCCTTGCGTATGGACAGATTCAGAAATTCATCCTCAGTCAGATAGGGGTACTCCACGCCGTTCAGGGTATAGGTCTTTTCACGAATCTTCTCAAGCCGTTCATACTTATCGTCGGAGAGGTATTCACCGCTAATATTGCAGCTCTTGAGAAAGTCCATCTCCTCTTTCAGGCTGTCATGGTCGCAGACGCCCTTGTCCCTGTCGCTCAGCCCGCAGAGCATCCTGTAGCGGCTCTCTATCAGATCTATCCCGTCGAACATTCCCTCAAGTTTGGTCTTCTTGTCCATTACATTCTCGGGAGTGGTGACCTTGCCTATATCATGCATCCATGCCGCCATATTGAGCTCTTCCATCTCATCGTCACTGAATACACGGTCCCTGTAGGGCCCTGATTCATCGGCATTGACGCCCCGGGCAATAATGGAAGTCAATTTTACAACCCGTTTAATATGGCCTCCTGTAAAAGCCGACTTCGCATCAATGGCTGCGGCGATGCTTCTTATAAAGGCGTGAAAAAGTTCTTCCAGATCTTTTGCAAGCTGTACATTAGTCAGTGCAACCGCTGCCTGGGAAGCAAGGGATACAATGAGCTTTTCATTGGCGTCTGAGAATGCCTGTACACCCGAATAGTCATATTTTCTGGCGTTGATCAGCTGAATAACCCCGATAAGCTTTCCCGCCATGTTCTTCATGGGAATGACGAGCATGGACCGGGAGTTGTAGTTATTGAGGCGGTCATAGGTCCGGGTTCCGGAAAAGTCGAAGTCCTCAGCCTTGTATACATCATTAATGTTGATCACCTTGCCTGTAATGGCGGCGCAGGAGGAGACATTGCCCTTGTTGGGCTCACCGTCCCTTGTGAGGGGGACAGGAGGAAGTGTTACGGGAATCCCGCTGGTTCCGCCCATGCGGGAGTTCATCGTATCATTATGCATTATTGAGAACTCGAGGCACTCTTCCTTCTCATTATAGAGGTAGAGAGTTCCTCCGTCGGCTCTTGTAAGCTTTCTCGATTCATCAAGAATCATCTCCATAAGCCTGTCTATATTCTTCTCGGTAGAGAGGGCGAGCCCGATCTCGGCAAAACTCTTGTATCCCTCTTCACTCTCCTTGAGGTTGCTGACTCTGTACTTCAGCTCGTCATTGGCTTCCACAAGCTTGCGGCGGAGGTTGTTGTAGCTGTGAGAGAGAAGGTCGAACTCATCGTCCCTGTCAAAATGGATCTCTTCAAACTGCTCCAGTTCCAGTGACTTCATCGAGTCGATAAGAACTTCAAGGGGAGAAAGAATATTCTTCCTGAACCTGGCGTGGAATATATAGTAGAGAACCAGAATCACTGCTGTTATAAAGATAATAATGATGATAATGATTGAATTCCTGGCACGGACAATAGCTTCCCGGTCCTGAACAAGAAGAACCGCATAGCTGGACTCGGATATAACTGAGTTTCCCAGAGTAACAGGAGCGTAGAACACATTGGCGCTTCCGCTCTCAAAATGGACTTTTTCAAAGTCTCCTGTCTCACCGGATGTTGCCCGGACCACAGCCTCCTGCAGTTTTTCAGGCCAATCCAGAGAGCTTCTCTCCATATCCAGATAACCATCTTCGTTAAGGTTCCCTGCTTCTTCTTTGAGAACCGACCTTGTCATATCCTTCAAGTTGTAGATTTCCGATATAACAGCCGGATCAGGATAGGCAATGATGACCCCTTCCATATCAGTGACGATGGCATACATGTCATCAAGCACCATAAATGACTCTACAATCTCCTGAAGTTTGGCAAAATTGATATCCATCCCCATAATGCCTATAAACTGCCCCTTGTCCATAATGGGGTGAAAGATAGAGGCCACGGGGATTCCTCCGGTCAGGGAGTAGTAGGAGTGTGAGAGAAAGGGTCTGTAATCCTGCTCCAGGGCAATGTTTTTGTACCACCAGCGATCGGCCCTGCGGCCAAGCGCTCCCAGTGACCGTGCCGTCTGATCTCCGTTTTTATCCTGAACAAAAAAGAGTTCCGTAAAATTATAACGGGACTGCAGCTCCGTCAGCAGAGGATGACCGGAGCGGAGGCCTGAGGAGGATGAAGTTTCATATTCAGAACTGTAGAGTGACGAGCGGATATCCCAGTCACTGTCGGCCTCCAGAATTGAATCTCTGATTTCAGGGCTGATGGAGAGCTGATAGTTTATTGTTATTGCATGTTCCAGAAAGGCTCTGATATTTTCAGAAATTCCGTCCAGCTGGATACGGTCCCGCTCAAGAATATTCTGCTCATAGCGGATCAGAAGATAGACCGTAATGGATAGAGATGACAGAAAGACTGACAGAGCGACAGAGAGTATAAGAAGAAGATTAAACTTTCTGGAAATTTTACTCATTACTCTAACTTCGGCAATCCCTGTTCTAATTGTCAAGGACTTTTTCCGAACCTCCTTCCACAAGGGGAAAATAGAGTGAAAACTCTGTACCCTTACCTACTTTACTATCAACATTTATAAAACCCTGATGTTCAAGGATGGAACCGTAGACGGCGGAAAGACCGAGTCCGGAGCCCCTGCCTATCTCCTTTGTTGTAAAAAAGGGTTCAAAGATTCTTGAAAAAAGATCCTCATTTATCCCGCTGCCTGTATCTGAAATAACGATGGAGAAAAAGTCCTGTTCCAGCTCCACCTCGCCTCCCAGAGTCTCAATTCTGCTGCCACCGTCAATATTTCCCGTCACGAAGCGGAGTGTTCCTCCATCGGGCATGGCATCACGGGCATTGAGAGCCAGATTCATCAGAACTCTCTGAATCTCGGTGGGATCTCCCTGCACAATGCTTCTGAGAGCACTGAGTTCGCAGAGAATGGTAACATCCTCGGGGAATGTATGAAAAAGAAGGTCTCTTGTCTCGGTAATGACAGAGTGGAAATCTATGCTGCTGCTTATGAGCTTTCCTTTCCTCGAAAAGGAGAGGAGCTTGGCTGTCAGGTCGGCGGCCCGCTTGATAAGGGTTATAATGCCGTCAAACTCCGATTCACAGTGGTTCTCATCTTCCTGAAGGTCCAGTTTCATCATACTGATGATTCCCAGGATACCCCCCAGAATATTGTTGAAATCGTGGGCGATTCCTCCGGCCAGCTGACCGACAACTTCCATTTTTTGAGACTGCCTGAGCTGTTCCTCAAGTTCTCTGGATTCCGAGATGTCCCTGATTACAATAACGGCCCCCTTGATGGAGGATCTTTTGTTTTCACGGATGGGCGCCGCTCCCAGAGTGACTACGGCTGTGCCTCCTCCGTTGTGTTCAAGAAGAAACCGGCGTCCTGAATCGATGATTTCTCCCTTTTCAAGGACTTCACAGAGAAAACCGGAGTAGAGATCGCAGCCGAACTCGTCCTTCAGAATCAGAACCTGATCCACCCGTACCTGCTCCTCCTCATCCCAGAGGTATCCTGTAAGACGGCTGGCGACGGGGTTTATCGATGTCAGATAGCCCAGTTCATTGCTTGCAATAACTCCGTCGGCTATGGAGTTCAGCGTAATTCTGAGGTTCTCTTCACTTCTTACAAGGGCCAGATTCATCTCCTCAAGTTTTTGATTCTGCCTGTTCAGAAGAGATGCTGCCTTCTTCTGATGGGACATGATCTCCTTGAGCCTGTAACTGAGATGGCTGACCTCCCAGATACTGCTCTCTGGCCAGTCCTCCTCATCATCCTCAGTTTCTAGGCCATACATATTTCTTGAACTCTGCAGAATCAGGCGGTCGAGTTTGCTTATAAGGCGGTTGGAGAGAACACGGAGTACTGAGACAACTATAAGGACGATCAAAGAGAGAAGTAACAGGATTCTGCTGACCCACTGCTGTACATAGGAGAAGGTGGAATTGCTGCTCTCATATATTGTAAGCACCCACAACCCTGAATGAATCGTGTCACTGTACCCTCTGTTTGAATCCAGGACAGGAAAGTTCTTCTCAAGTTCTGAAACAAACAACTCTCCTTCTGCTCCCTGCAGATGATGCAGCGTCGAATTATAAACAGTCTGCTCCCTTGAGTCCGCCAGAAGACGGCCCTTCCCGTCACTGATGCTGAAGCTTATCTGACGGCCCGTCTGCACCTTTCTCAGCAGTTCTGAGAGGGTGTCAAAGCCGGTTACAGCAAGGAGGAAGTAATTTCCTTCTAGAGGAATACGGATGCTCATAAGAGGGATTTGGCCGGAGGGAAGCACAAAGGGCTCAGACCAGCGGGATATATTTTCCTGTGAGAGCGCCGGTGGCTGAACAGTATCCGGATAGCTGTAGAGCACAGAGTCATCTTTCATAAGAGCGAACTGTCTGAAATCCGGAAACTGGCTGAGGAAAAAACTGAAAAGCGGCTCCGGAAAGCTGTTTGTGAAATCATCTGCCTCGAGCAGATCTGCAGCAGCCGCAAGACTCCGGTTCTTCTCCTCCATCCACTCATCCATATATCCGTCTATTTGCCTTACATGGCTTGCCATATGTTCATTCGTCATATTGCGGTAGCGACGTCCGTAGAATCTCCCCTCCAGCATCAGCACAGTCATTGATACAAGAATGATAAGAAGTACGCAGAAAGAGGTAAGCATATTGAAGGAGTTATTGAATCTGTACTGCCTTATCAACCTGAACTTCTGCAAGGGAGCCATTGAAAAAACAGCGGTTACTGCAGAGGCGCAGAGTATGCTTCCCAGAAAAAGGGCCGCCCCAGTCATTGAGATATAGATAAAGGGCTGATGGAAGACAAAATACTCCAGCACCACATAGAGAGGGAGACCCGCTGCTACCCAGAAGAAACTTATAATCGAAACAAGGTCCCCCCTTCTTGTCCTCTTTACCATATAGGATAGAAAAAAGGCTTCCAGCAGGTACAGAAGAATATAGAGAGGTGACTTGTAGCGGTAAAAGGCTACAGCACCGGAGAGCAGTCCCGCAGCAGCAGCAAGCAGAGGATGAAAAAGGGTTGCAATAATATAGACAGGAACGGTACCGGGTAGAAAGTTAAGAATGCCGAGAGGCCTGGGAGCAAAATAGTTGAGAGGCAGTATCAGAACGAAGAGAATAAAGAGAAAGAGGTATTTTTTCAGTTCATCTTTCACAGCACTGCTCCGGCAGTTCGAGTCATTGTCTATTCGATAATCACTGTTTATTATAATATACGGAGGATAAATTTTCAGACAAAAAAAAACCCCCGGCAAAACCGGAGGTTCATATAAACGGTATTAAACTCTCTAAAAGAGATTATGCCATTGCTTTTTCAACAGCTACCGCTACGGCAACGGATGCACCAACCATGGGGTTGTTACCCATACCGATGAGACCCATCATTTCTACGTGAGCGGGAACGGATGAAGATCCTGCGAACTGAGCGCTGGAGTGCATTCTTCCCATGGTGTCGGTCATACCGTAGGAGGCGGGACCGGCTGCCATGTTGTCGGGGTGCAGAGTTCTACCTGTACCACCGCCGGAGGCAACAGAGAAGTACTCTTTTCCGAGCTCATTGCACTCTTTCTTGTAGATACCTGCAGTGGGGTGCTGGAATCTTGTGGGGTTTGTTGAGTTACCTGTAATGGAAACGTCAACTCCCTCTTTGTGCATGATGGCAACACCTTCGGATACATCATCTGCTCCGTAGCAGTTGATGGAACCTCTGTCGCCTTCAGAGAATTTCTTCTCTCTTACAACAGCAAGTTCACCTGTTTCGTAGTTATACTTGGTTTCAACGTAGTTGAATCCGTTGATTCTGGAAATCAGGTAGGCCGCATCTTTTCCAAGACCGTTGAGGATTACTCTCAGGGGAGCTTTTCTTACGGTGTTGGCGTTCTGAGCGATCTTGATGGCTCCCTCAGCGGCAGCGAAGGACTCGTGGCCGGCGAGGAAACAGAAACAGCTGGAGTCGTCAGACAGAAGTCTGGCAGCCAGGTTTCCGTGACCGATACCTACTTTTCTCTGATCCGCAACAGATCCGGGAATACAGAAAGCCTGGAGGCCTTCACCCAGAACTTCAGCAGCGGCAGAAGCTTTTGTAACACCTCTTTTTACAGCGATGGCTGCACCGAGAACATATGCCCAACCGGCGTTCTCGAAAGCGATGTTCTGAGTTTCTTTCACGATATCATAGGGATCGAATCCCTTTTCTTTACAGATTTCACGGGCTTCTTCGAGGGAAGCAATGCCGTTCTCTTTGAGAACAACTTCAATCTGTTTAATTCTTCTTTCGTAACTTTCAAACAGTGCCATAATTATCTAAGCTCCTCCCTACTCGTGTCTCGGGTTAACAAATTTAACACCGTCGGCAAAACGGCCGTAAGTGTTGGTGTTGGCTTTAACCGCTTCGTTGGCGTCTTTGCCGCCCTTAACGATCATGTCCATCATGGGTCCGGTCTTTACATACTCGTAACCGATGACTTCATTGTCGCTGTCCAGAGCAAGCTTGGTGATGTAACCTTCGGCCAGGTTCAGGTAGCGTGCTCCCTTTGCCTTTGTACCGTAAGTTGTTCCAACCTGGGAAACCAGGCCTTTACCAAGGTCCTCAAGACCGGCACCAACGGGAAGTCCGCCTTCAGAGAAGGCAGTCTGAGAACGTCCGTAAACGATCTGCAGGAAGAGTTCGCGCATGGCCACGTTGATGGCATCACAAACAAGGTCGGTGTTCAGTGCTTCCAGAATAGTCTTTCCTGTAAGGATTTCGGAAGCCATAGCGGCAGAGTGAGTCATACCGGAACATCCGATTGTTTCAATCAGACACTCTTCGATAACACCTTCTTTAATGTTCAGAGAGAGCTTACAAACTCCCTGCTGGGGTGCGCACCATCCGGCTCCGTGTGTAAAACCGGAAATGTCGCTTACATCCTTTGCAACTTTGAACTGTCCTTCCTGGGGGATGGGAGCAGAACCGTGCTGGGGTCCTCTGGAAATGGGACACATTTCTTTTACTTCAACAGAGTATTCCATATTTCCTCCTGTATACTACCGGAGACATAGTGAGGCCCCCGGCGCTATTGGGTCAGGGCCTGTAAGCCCTGGTTTAATGAGTCTTTCCATTGTCATGCTGTTTTTCGGAATACGATAAAAGACGACAAGGTAAGGTTAAATGACATAAGACCTTATTTTCTCAACAATACTATTGGAAATCGGAAACTTTGAAAATAGGTTAAGCCGGATTAAATAAATAAAATAATATCTAAAAGGCGGTTCACTTTGATTAAACCGCCCCTTGTTCCTTCAGGCAAAGGCCTTTCTCATTAGATCACAGTAGAGGCGGACAGAGTCCCACTCAGCATCCGGAGCTATTCTGTGATCGGGACAGGGAATGTACCCGCCCAGATCGACCAGTGGCTTAAGCCTCTCAACTTCTGCCTCCACGGACTTTCTGTCCCGGGCGAACACAGTCTTGTCCATCCCCCCTACCCCTCGAAGCTCCTGGCCGTAGATCTCCCGCCAGGGAGCGATACTGGCCTTCCAGGTCCCCACTTCGATGGGAAACATTGTATTTACGCCGTTCTCAAGCCAGTGGGGAATCAAAGAGTCGATCATACCGTCACAGTCAACAGAGACAATATCAATGCCGTGTTCCGCCGCAAGAGATGTGATCCGTTTGTAGTGGGGAGCCACAAGCTCGGCAAAAACAGCCGGATTCATAAGGGGGCCGTTCTTGAAGCAGATATCCTCCCAGAAGTGCAGAAAATCGAAGCGGGCCCCTGTATCCAGAATGGATTTGATGACCTTGTAGGTCATTTCACCGGAGGTATCGATAATCTCCTTCAGAAGGTCCGGATCATCCACAGTCATATAGCTCATATTTTCAACACCAAGGGTGTCCCGGATTATGCCGATCATACTGCCGCCGTTCAGCCCCAGGGGGAGCTCTCGGCCCCTGTCATCACGCATGAAATCCAGTCCGCCCTCTTCAAGGGAGAGCATCTTTTCATTGACGGGAACCTGCTGGTGAATATGGCGCTCCGGTGTATAGAGGAACCGGGACC
Source organism: Oceanispirochaeta sp. (assembly GCA_963676905.2). GTDB lineage: Bacteria > Spirochaetota > Spirochaetia > DSM-2461 > DSM-2461 > Oceanispirochaeta. The sequence goes on along the minus strand of CAXXVE010000002.1, from coordinate 204,411 downwards.
GGAACTCCTCGTCCCACTCCTTTCTACCCTTCAGATAGTGATCCACCTCTGTGGGAATGGAAACGATATCCTTCTTCTCCATTACAATTACACCGTCGCAGTTGAGGACCTTCATGTTGCCCTGTTCGTCCTCTTCAAGAACCCTCCGTTCAAAGGGAGGGAACGCCCTGTACTCGGCGCCGAACATGCGGCACCAGTCAGTATCAAAACCCATAAGGGCGCTTATCTCAAAATCCGCATCATTCCCGTCCTCCCAGTTTTCAGCCAGCTCCCGGCTGATATGGCCCTCTTCCGCCCATTTGGCAAGGGTCTCTTCCCAGAAACCGAAATGTACAAGGGGGAGGGATTCATATGTTTCATAGTGCAGTATTGCATTGATATTTTCTCTGATTGTCACTTTCTTTATCCTTATTGGTTAATAAAATAAGATTAAACTCATATTAAAACCCTTTCTAAAGCCGTTAAAATAGACAATAATTTGAAAAACATGGACAAGAATAAGATATACCCTCTACTGAAAGCAGAGTTCAGGCTGAATTATGCCTCAAGAAACAGCACCGGTCCCGGAGGACCGTCCAAATGGGGGCCCCGGGAAATTGAAGATTATGAATTGATTCTGGTTCAGAAGGGCCGTTTTTACTACACAGAGCACTCTGAATCCGAGCGTTCTCTCCCCAGTGAGACCCGCCGGAAAGACGGAAGCTTGACTTTAGAAGCCGGACCGGGTGACCTTCTTGTCATTCCTCCCGGAACCCTTCACAGCTTCGGGGCTCTGACAAAACAGGGTGAGTATGTTTTTATCCACCATCAGCTGCTGAACCGGGGAGGCCCGGGTAATCCACTGGACGGCCTGGATCCGCCGGTCCGGTATATAAGCTCGTTCAGAGAGGACTACAGCGATATACTTCACAGCTTCAGAACTATAATCAAACTCCGCTGCAGCTATCAGCCGCTGAAGGATGAGCTCATTGAAAATCTCTGCCGTAATATCTGGCTGAACTGCCTGCAGGTATGGACTGCGGAAGCCGGAAACACAACCCTGTCTCCCCGAATGGAATCCATGCTGGCGCATATCCGCGGCAACTGCGATTCCCCTCTAGACAGACAAGAGCTGGGACGGATCTTCAAGCTGACCCCTGAGTATATCAATGCTCTTTTTAAGAAAGAGCTTGGAATGAGTCCCGGAGAGTGCATCAAAAAAGAGAGGATATTCAGAGCCTACGCCCTCATATACAACGAAGGCTGCTCCGTAAAGGAGGCAGCCTTCCGCTCGGGGTTCAACGACCCCTTCTACTTTTCGAGGGTCTTTAAAAAGATCACAGGCATCAATCCCAGGGCCCTGAAGGGCCGTGAGTATTTCAACGGCTGACAGGGCAACCTGAAGTCAGAAGTACCGCAGCTACTCCTTGACTCCTCCCTCTGACATACCGCTGACAAGGTTCTTCTGTATCCCCATAAACAGGGCAATAACCGGCGCTGCGGTCAGAACAGACGCGGCCATGATTCTGTCCCATACTGCGTTCTTGGAGACAAAAAGCGCCTTCAGCCCCATGGGCAGAGTGTAGAGATTCTTAAAGCCCTTCAGGAAAACAGAAGCAAACATATACTCGTTCCAGGCAATCATAAAGGAGTAGATATAAACCGTTACGATGGCGGAGATGGAGAGGGGAATGATGATTCTCCATATGGTTCCCAGCCTGCTGGCACCCTCAATCATGGCGGCTTCTTCGATGGAGAAGGGAATGGTCCTGAAAAAGTTTCCAAGCATATAGAGGGAGACTGGCAGGGTCTGCACCATATAGATTATAAGCAGGGCGGCAAAGGTTCCGGCTCCCGTGGAGAGAAGCCCGATATTGACACAGACCTTATAGAGGGGAATCAGAAGAAGGATTCCACCGAACATATAGACAAAGAGAACTCCTCTCTGCACCGTGGAGCGTCCCGGATATTTAAGACGGCTGAAGGAGTATGCCCCCAGAATGGCTATAATCACAGACAGCAGGGCCGCCACACCGGAAAGAATCAGGGAGTTCATAAAGTACCGGGGGAAGGGAAAGACATCGCCGCTGCTGCGGTACTTGTCCAGAATCTGATCCCGCTGAGCCTTTGTCATATCCGGAGTATTCTCAAGAAGATCGATTATGGAGTCAGGCACATTCTTGAGATCCTGACCAATATTCAGAAGCTCCTTGTAGGCATCGGTGTTGATCTGGGTCGGAATCAATGAGGGATTCCCCCAGTCCCACTGGTACTTAAGGGATGTTGAGAGCATCTGAATAAAAGGAAATATGCAGAAGAGCACAATAAGAATCACAAGCAGGAAAAATCCTGCAGACCGGAGGAAAGTGCGTTTCTTTACCATTTGAGAACCTTCTTTACATAAAAGAGAATAAAACCAATAAGAAGAATGAACTGAATCAGAGCAAGCGCAGAGCCCTGTCCCAGATCCATGGTGCCCACAAAGGCCTTGAAGTAGGTGTAGACAGAGAGAACCTTCACATTGGTTGTAAGCAGATAGACCTCATCGAATTTATTGAAATTCCAGATAACCCTTAGAAGGATGATGGAGGTCGTCACAAAGTAGATTTCCGGAAGAGTCACAAAACGGAATTTCTCCCAGGAAGAAGCTCCATCCACTTCGGCCGCTTCATAGAGGTTCTTGTCAATTCCCTGAAGACGGGAGAGGATCATCAGATAGGTAAAGGGAAAGTTCTTCCATATGCTGAAGACGATGGCCACCCATACCGCCGACGAGGGGGAACCAATAAGATTGACTCTCTCTCCGAGCAGTCCAAGCCGTTCAACCAGCACATCCATAACGATTCCGTTAACAGGATCGAAGATAAACTGCCAGGCAAAAACAACCGAGATAACAGGTGCCACATAGGGGAAGAGGACAAGGGATCGCACAAGTCCCCTCAGGGGAAAACTCTGATTCATAACCAGGGCGACCACCAGGCCGACAAGGGTGGTCCCTAAAGTAGTAAAAACAACATAGAGGACTGTTGTCCCCACGGACTTCCAGAAAATGAGATCCGTAATAACGGCTCTATGATTTTCAAGACCCGTAAATGTATTCCCCGTATGGAGATTAACATCAAAGAAACTGAGATAGATATTATAAACAATGGGATACAGGATCAGGGCCAGAATAATAAATACAGCTGGAAAGACCAGACCCCAGCCCAGCAGGACTTCTCTCTTCTCTCTTGTAAGAGGAGCTGTGGGAAGAATGGTACTCATAAAATCTCCCTTGGGAAGTTCTCCGTTATTATCCGGAAAAGCATCGCGTTAACATTTTAAATCGGACAGCCTGCAGAAGACGGCTGCCGGCGGTTCCCTAAGGGAGTACCGGCAGTCGCCAAAGAAGCAGGAGGTAAAACTACTTCAGTTTATTCATCTCTGTTTCAGCCCAGGCCATGGCGCTGTCCACGTCCATACCCTCCTGGGTAATTTTGTAGATCATCTGGGGGATAATCTGTTTGCTGTAGATGGTACTGGCAGCGGAGATTCTGTTTCCTTCAACGATGCTGAAGGTTTCAATGTTGTCCAGACCGGCTATAATCTCGGCCATTTTATCCTTGCCGTAGTTGGTAAAGAGTTTCTGGGGGTCGTTCTGAAAACGCTCGTTGACGGCGATCTCTTTGAGAACGGGATTCATTCCGCCGGGGGCCATATGGAGCCAGGTAATATAGGCGTTGGGTGTGTAGAGATAACGCATAAAGCTCTTGGCGGCCTCTGTCTTGGCTGCGTCGCCCTGATCGGGAAGAGCCAGAGAGACAACAACACCGTAACCGGCATCCTCTGTCCGTGTGATTGTAGAAGCCATACGGGTATTCTTGACAAGATCGGGGTCGAAGCTTGCTCCTGCAAGATCAGCAAAGTTTTCACTTGTCAGTGAACCTGCTGCGGATTCGGCAAGGGCGAGGTCATCCATTATGTAGGATGAGTAGAAAAACATGGCCATCTTTCCCTGGAGGTAGTAGTCTCTTGCTCTCCATGTCTGGGGTCCGGGAGGATTGAATGCCGCTACTTCAGAATAGAATTCAACTGCTTCCTTCATTTCGGGAGAGTTGAAGATAAGGTTTCCGTCTTTGTCGAAAAGACCGGCACCATTGGACATTGCAATCATTGTAAAGCACTGCTCGGTAAAGGTTTCGGCAGTGGTACCCACAAGGATGCCATACTGGTTCTGGTCAGGTTTATAGAAATATCTGGCGGCCTTTTCGATGTTTTCCCATGTATTGGGGGGATTCAGACCTGCCTCTTCAAACCAGTCAGCCCTGTACCAGATTCCCTGTACCCAGCCGTGAAAGGGTGAGGCATAGTAGACACCGGAAGTGGAGCTTTCGTTGAGTTTAAGGGTTCCTGTATAGTATTTGTCTTCGCCTATGGATTTGATCAGATCTGTAATCCCTTCGGTATCCAGAAGGCCTTCACTTCCGAAAGCAACGGCATTTTCCGCTGCACACTCAATCATGGCGGGCATATTGCCGGCGGCAGCTGCGGTATTGAGCTGTGTGGGCATATCATTTTCATCAACTGGAATGACATTGATGGTGACTCCGGGATTCATAACCTCAAAAGTATCGACAAGAACCTGAATTGTGGCCTGGCGGTCCGACTGGGTCTGGGTCGTCCAGAAATCTATTTCTACAGGACCTGTCATCTCGGCAGCAGCCTCCTGCTGGCCTCCGGCAAATCCGAAACTGACAGCAGCCAGCAGGATTAAAAGAAAACTCAAAGACTTTTTCATAAAACTTCTCCTTTGAACATCCGGTCTGAATCAGCATAAATGAACAGACCTTTTACGAATTACATTAATTCTATATCCGGTATGGATAAGGAGAAGTCACAAAACGGTACCGGTATGGTACCGGTTAGGCTGCTGTTCAGCTCTATTCGTCCAGAAGATAGCTGCAGAAGTCACTGAGCTGAGAGTTCCGGGCCGCCTTCATGGCCGACATGCGGTCGTGGATATTGAGCTTGCCGTAAATATGGGTAATATGATTTTTCACTGTCTGATCTGCAAGAAACAGTTTTCCCGCAATCTGGGTATTATCGTAACCACGGGACATCAGATAGAGGATCTCCCTCTCACGGCGGCTCAGATGGTCGATATTGTATTGGATCTCTTCCGCGGCATCATCTAAGGCAGGCTCATCCGCATCCGCTGCCACATGATCACTCCCGCGCCTCACAAGCTGAGCCGCCACATCGGGAGAGATCTGCAGGGTCCCGTTGTTTACGGCCCTTATGGAGTGGATAAGATCTTCAGAGGGCATATTCTTCAACAGATAACCCACAGCCCCTCCCTCGAGGGCATCATGGACATAGGAGTCATCATCAAAGGTGGTGAGCATCATTATCTTGATTTCAGGCTGATTTTTATGGATTTCCACAGCCGCCATCACACCGTCCATTACAGGCATCCTCACATCCATAAGGATAATATCGGGACAGTGCTCACCGGCGGCTCTGATAGCCTCCTCACCGTTAAAGGCGATACCCACCACATCAATATCTCCGGCCTTCATCTCAATAACAGTCCGGAGGGTTTCTACAAAAAGAATCTGGTCATCGACCAGAAGTAACCGGATCATGTGCCGCCTCCTTTCTGGCTCTCTTATCTTTATCAAGGGGGACCCTCATACTCACCTCAAAACCGTCACTGATATTCTGGAAGTTGAGAGACCCTCCGAGTTCGGACAGCCGCTCCTGCATTCCCGTAATGCCGATTCCCTTCTCCAGAGAGTCCGCACCGGTTCCGTTATCCTGGAGGCTGACCTTCAACTCATCCTCAAGAACCCAGAAGTAGATTCTTATCTCACTGGCCCTGCCGTGGCGGAAAGAGTTGGTGAGCCCCTCCTGAATAAACCTGAATACAGCCTTGTCCAGTGAGGGACCGAAGCTGTCCGGAGAGTTTCCGAACTCCACGTTCACCTTAATGCCTGTGGCTTCGGCAAATACGGTCACAAGTTTAAAGAAGGCTCTGAGACCCCGGGGCCTGTGAAGCTCCTTGGACCGGAGGAGCCTCATGGCGGACCTTGTCTCCTCGAGGCAGATCCCCGCCTCCTTCATGCTCCTGTCAATAAGCCCGGCTGCCTGCCCGGGATCATCATCGATCATTAAAGAGGCCGCCTCCAGCATAATCCGTATATTTGTGAGGGAGTATCCCACTGTATCATGGATCTCCCGGGAGACCCTCTTTCTCTCTCTTTTCAAGGTATCCAGCTGAAGGCTGTTTGAATATGTCTGAAAATCAAGATTTGCCTTGGATATTGAGTTCAGGGCATTGTCCAGGTGAGAAGTCAAATGCTCCTCATCCTTCAGCCTGTTTTTCCCCCGGGAGTAGAGGGTGATCAGAACAAAGACAACAAGGGCCAGAGTGATATAGAGAAGCCGGTCGTGAAGTTCGGGCCCCGGCAGTCTGGCATAGAATGCATTTCTCGGTTTCTGAAATGCCAGGGAAAAGATGATGATAACAGCCATATACACAAGATTGCCCGGAGAGCTGAAGTAGAGCCCCTCCTCCACCAGAAGGGAGATCATAAAAACAAGGCTCAGCCAGAGATAACTCCCCAGAGGGTAGCTTATAAGAAAAAGTAGAATCAGCTTTACAATCAGTCCGCTCCCCCTCAGAACGGGAAAAAGAAAACAGAGGGTGGAGACTGCCAGAGAGAGGGCAATAATAAAATGGAACTGCCAGGCGAAGAGCCCGGATGACGGAAGGAGTTCCATCATAAGGTGGAACTGCAGAAGGCTCACAAGCTGCAGAACGGCAGAGACGGTAAATGCCCAGAGAGCGTCCCCGGACTGTTTTACAGGAAAAAAGAGCTTCATATGGTTAATAAGGAATCCTCACTTTCTTCCAATAAGTGTACTACTGATTCCTTATCAAAGCAGTCTCTTTTATGAAAAAAGGGAGTCCGCCGCCCTTGAGAGAGTTAAAAAAGGGCTGTTTAAAAGAGATATCTCCAGAGAAAGAAGACTGCCAGTCCCCAACCTATAGAGGCCATCAGCGTATGCTTCCGGAAGATGACACCTCCTGCAACGGCAGCCAGGGCACCGAAGATATAGGCATTTCCTATACTGAGATCCCACTCTCCCCGGGGCAGCAGAACTGCAGGCAGAAGAATTGCTGTAAGAACGGCGGGAGGAACATAGTAAAGGGCCCGCTCCATGACAGGGGGCATTGTAAAGCGGTCTGCCAGAGCGAGAAGGATATAACGGATTAAAAATGTCACCGCCGCCATACCGGCAAGCATAACGACTTCAAAGAGTGTCATACACCACCCTCCATCTGTTTGATACGGTTCCTGCGGTTTACAGATCTGTCCACGGCAAGCCCCGCTGCCACACCTGCCACAGCGGCAACGATCAACCCCAGCTTGAAGGGAAGAGATCCTGTCATGAGTGAAACTGCCCCGGCCGTAAGAACACAGACAACTGTGGCCCTGTCTTTTACAAAGGGGATTGTCATTCCTATAAAGGTAACAGGCAGGGCGAAATCAAGCCCCCATGCACCCGCATCGGGAATCCGGCTTCCAAGAACCAGGCCGAGGAGGCACCAGAACTGCCAGTTGATGTACATTGCCAGGGATGCTCCCAGCTGGAACCAGTGCTTCCAGGGAGAATCGTCATCCTCCCTGTACCGGGTGACGGTTACGGCAAAAACCTCATCAGTGAGCCAGAAGGCAAGAGGAATACGCCAGCGCTGGCCGAGGGTTTTGAGATGGGGGAGTAAAGTGGCGCTGTAGAGCATATGCCTGAGGTTCACAACCAAAGTTGTCAGAATAATAATGGCTACGGGGGCTCCCGCCCCGACAAGGCCCACTGCGATAAACTGTGCGGACCCGGCAAAGACGACAAGGGACATGAGAACCGCCGCCGGCCATGAAAGACCGGCCGTCACAGCCAGGGTCCCGTAAATAAGCCCGAAGGGAGCCGTTCCCAGCAGGAGAGGCAGAGTATCCCTGGCTCCTGATATAAACTCTGTTGATTTTCTATATTCTCCCATAAAACCCGCCGATGCTGAAAAAACAGGATACAATATATCAGGGATCATTTTTTTTAGGAAGTATATTCCATGAGATGCACAGAATCCCCGGCAGATATTGAATTACTGCGCTGTCCCGCATGAACAGGTTAACTTGAGAAGCTTAGCTTATAAAAGTCTCTTCATTTTGAGGCATACCGGGCCAACCGCACCTGATAGAAGGCAATAATGATTTTTGATGCAAAGAAACTTAGGAAACTGAATAACCCTGAAAGGGCCGAATGGATTCCTTTCGACAAACTGCGGAATGCACTGGGACTGGAATCCCCGGAGGTTCTGGTTGACTTTGGGGCCGGAACCGGCTTTTTTACAGCACCCCTGGCCCGTGATGAACCTGGCATCAGGTTCTATGCACTGGATGTACAGCAGGAGATGATAAGCTATCTGAAGAAGGAGATGCCCTCCAATGTCGAGGCCGTTCTGATTGACGGTAAAAGGATTTCCCTGGAAGAGAACGGCGCCGACGGACTTATTTGCATAAATGTCTACCATGAGATTCCTGAAAGAGACGTCCTGCTGACCGAGTTCTACAGGGTTCTCAAGCCCAGGGGAGTACTGCTTGTTATTGACTGGGAGAAGGAAAATCCTATTCTCAAAGACGGCCCTCCTTTGGAAAGGAGGGTGGCCGCCTCTGATATGGTTCAGGAGATGGCGGAAGCCGGGTTCAGGGAAATTGAGCCTGTCTACGGCTTCAACTCCCATACAGCCCTGAGGGCTGTCAAACCCGACTGATGCGGTAGATCATCGAGCTGCCGGAACTCTTCCGGCGGCCCGGATCAGACGGAGAAGGTAGTCCGCTTCTTGTTGAGTCGGCGTCTGGAAGCGAGAATCTCATCACCATAAGAGTCGAGGATCTCCTTCAGCTTACTTTCCAGAACCTCCATGCCGAAAGCCTTTTTCATTGCATTGAAACTCTGTTCCGTCATCATGGCGCTGACTCCCGGATCAGTAACGATCTGATAGATCTGTTTCAGGGCATTATCGGGGATGATAAGGCGTCCCTCCTCATCATAGTCGTCCCGGATCTCGACGCACTCAAGGCCCCGGTTCATTATATCGGTCTTGTATACAAGGTAGGTGGACACGGCCAGAGGGACCCTTGCGGCCACAGCTTCAAGCAGGGCGTTGCCGAAGCCCTCCCAGATAGGAAGGTAGGTGACAAAGTCGGCATTGACAAGAACATCCCTGTTTGTAAACAGCATACGCCCCTGTGCATCAGTTCCGCGGACTGAGGCGACCCGTTCGGCAATAAGGTCGAGATGAACCCCCTCGGACTCCGCGATCTCACGGATACCGTCAACATAACTGTCATCCAGCTCATCCCCCTGATAGAGGGAGATAATAAAACGGATGCGTTCCTTGAGCTCGGGGTACTTCTTCTGAAATTTGGACACAAGGTAGATTGAGTCCTCAATACGCTTGCGGGGAACGATTCTTGTGGGCTGCAGAAAGAGGATATCATCCTTTTTATATCCCAGCTCCTCCCGGAACTTCATGTTGTACTCATCCCGTACGGGAGGATCAGCAAAGTCCTCACAGTTGGGCACGATATGGGGATGGACCCGTTTGATTGTCCGCAGGTTGTGGGCGGCATAGGATGAGATGACCACATGCTCCAAAGAGGGGTCAGTGGGTGGCATAACCTCTTTAAGAAGGTCTTCCATATGGTTTCCGCTGAAACGGCTGCGCTCCCACCAGAAGTCATGATGGTGGAAAATAACAGCTGTTTTATGTTCGGAAGCCAGTTTGTGTACCGCGACAGCCCCCACAAGGGTCATGGGCATGGCATTGGTATTCTGGGCTATAAGGGCATCAATCCGGTTGTCCAGAATGAACTGATGGATCTCCTCGGCAGCATCGGAACCTGCGATATCCAGGACCTCGAGGAGCCGCTCCCTCTCCTTCTGGCTTCCGTTAATCCTGTTCCCCGGAACAATATGGGGAAACATGACAGGCTCAATCTCCTTCTGAAGATCTGAATCGAAACGGAGATTTTCCACTGTCAGCCGTCCCTTCACCATAGGAAGCTCCGCGGCATAGGAACCGGCAACCGTATAGATCTCATGGCCCATGCGGACCAGAACCTCAATCCATTTATCAACTTCCAGGGAAACGCCGTCAACATCTCCCAGCTTACCGCATACAATTGCAAATCTATATTTTTTTCCCATTCTGTTCTCAACCCTGCCTTGAAATAAAACGCCGTTTTTAAAATAAAAGCTCATTATATTAAAGATGAACATTTCTGTAATGAGGTGCTACCCTCAATCAGATTATTTTTTTCAGATTTCCCGTATTATCCTGAAATATACATAATCAGCAGAATTTTTATTGCAGTACAATATGTGGTAGAATAGGATATATATAGAATCCTGTTTCAAACTCTGACTTTATCCCTTCAGGAGACAAATCATGCCGGATAAACCGCACAAAGACAAACTCCTCCGTTTTGCACCGACGGTCCCGGAATCCCGGCGGCAGAGTCCGGATTACAGATACAAGGTCATTGTAGCCGATGACGACAGAGATGTTCACACTGTGACACAGCTTGTTCTCAAGAACTTCCATTTCGAAGGGGCGGGTATAGAGTTTATCGATACCTACTCGGGAAAGGAGACCATTCAGGCCCTCAAGGACCACGACGATATTGCCGTCATCCTTCTGGATGTAGTGATGGAAGAGAACACATCGGGGCTGGATGTTGTTGAGTACACTAGAAATGTGCTGAAAAATGATCTCACAAGGATCATTCTTAAAACAGGACAGCCCGGAGTTGCTCCCGAGGAAAAGGTTATAATCGACTACGATATCAACGATTACAAGTCCAAAGCAGAACTTACGGCACAGAAGTTTGTCACGACTCTTTATACGGCTATCCGGAACTACAGGGATCTTAGAAAACTTGCCAACCATAAAAAGGGCCTTGAGATGGTTATTGAGTCCTCAGCGGATTTTTACCACTACAACAATCTGAAGGAATTTTTTGCCGGTCTTCTGACCCAGCTCAACACCTTGAGGAACTTCCACTCCGACGCCTTTATGGCCAGCACCCTGAAAAATCCGGATGAGGACAGTTTTATAGCCTACAGCCAGGAGAACAGCTTTCATCTGATTGCAGGCACAGGACGGTTTCAGGAGGATCTTGAAAAACCTCTGGAAGAGGTCATAACAGACATAGATCTTGCGGGTTTCCTGGAAGCCACCGGAGAGAAGAGCATCTACTATAAAAAGACTGGAAACTGTTTCCTGGGCTACTACAGGGGATTCGACAATACGGAAAACCTGATCTACCTTGAAGGAAAGATCAAGGATATCAATGAGGACATGATCCGTCTCTTCCTGACAAATTTCACCTTTGCCTTCGACCGCCTTTTTATGAACAGGAAGATGATCAGCGGCATGAAGCAGATAATAATGATGCTTGGAGAATTGATCGAATACAGGGATGGAGAGACAGGCTCCCATGTGCGCAGGGTTTCGGAAATGGTACTCTTTCTGGCAGAAGCCGCAGGAAAGAACAACGAAGAGTGTGTGGACCTGAGCATTGCCTCGATGGTCCATGACATTGGAAAGATAGCCATCTCAGATTCCATACTGATGAAACCCGGAAAGCTCACTCCCGAAGAATTTGAACTTATAAAACAGCATACCGTAACGGGACACTCCATACTGAAGGGCTCCGGTCTCTCAACAATAAGAACCGCCGCTGAGATTGCCCTGAACCACCATGAGAAGTGGGCCGGCGGAGGGTATCCCAACAATATATCGGGAGAAGAGATTCCATGGTCCGCCCGCCTGACCGCTCTGGTGGATGTGTTCGATGCCTTGGCCAACAAGCGCTACTACAAGGATGCCTGGCCGGAGGAGGAAATCTTTAAACTGATAGCCGAAGAGAGAGGCATATCCTTTGACCCTGAACTTGTGGACCTTCTTGTCCGCCACCGCAGCAACATAATGGCCATTCAGAAAAAATATCCCGACAGTTGATCCCTTCCGCCGGCATACCGGCAGAGGGCATAAAAAAAGGGGCTGCTCCATTTACGGATGCCCCTTTTTTATTTTTTATACCGGACACTGCCGGCCGGGATCAGCGGGCCAGCCAGCCGCCGTCAACAGCCAGAGTGTAGCCGTTTACATAGTCTGAAGCCGGAGAGGCCAGAAAGACCGCAGGTCCCGCGATATCCTCGGGAAGCCCCCAGCGGTCAGCAGGGATACGTCCCAGAATCTCGGAAGAACGTTTGGGATCATTTCTCAACGCCTCGGTATTGTTGGTGTCCATATAACCGGGAGCGATGGCATTTACATTGATATTGTCCTTGGCCCACTCACAGGCAAGGAGTCTTGTAAGCCCCATAAGGCCGCTTTTGCTTGAGGTGTAGGAGGGAACCCGGATTCCGCCCTGAAAAGAGAGCATGGAAGCGATGTTGAGGATCTTTCCCCCTGTCTTCTGAGCCATAAACTGCTTTGCCACAGCCTGGCAGAAGAAGAAAACCGACTTCAGGTTGACATTCATAACATCATCCCAGTCCTTCTCTGTAAAGTTGATGGAGTCCTCTCTTCTGATGATTCCGGCATTGTTCACCAGAATATCGATGGAACCGAACTTTTCAACAGACTGCTCTATGATCCCCGCAATGGGCTCAGTGGACTGGAGGTCTGCCTTGACGCTGAGGTAACCGGCTCCCAGAGCCTTTACCTTCGAAGCGGTTTCAGAGTCATCAGAACGGGCAACGCCCACGATATTTGCTCCGGCTTCCGCCAGACCCAGACAGATTCCCTGTCCAAGACCGGTGTTGCAGCCTGTAACTATTGCTGTTTTTCCCTTAAGACTAAAACTGATAGCCATATTAAATACTCCTGTATCAAAAAATATATCCGCAGGAAGAGAGACCGGTCTCCTCCGAAATCACTGTATTGGATGGTTTTATTATATTCCCACCTTTTTGACTGTCAAGTTTCACAGCAGGTACCGGGAGGACTAGTTGTAAATACGAACATAAAAAAAGGGAACCGGCAGGTTCCCTTGTATGATTTTCGGAATCGTCCCCTCACGGACTGCTCTCAGACAGCCTCATCCTCGAAGCCTGAGTGGGAATTCCTTCTGTATGTCTTAAAATCGATGCCGTACTTTCGCGCCCGTATACCCATCATCCTGTTTGTCAGACCGAGCTGTTCAGCCGCACGGGACAGGTTTCCTCTTGTTGATTTCAGGGTCTCCACAATCATCTCATACTCAATGGCATCCAGCTTCTGCTGCAGTGTTCCCTGAATATCCTTGTTTCCAAGATGGGGGTCCGCCATCTGCAGACTCGGGGGCAGATGATATCCATGGATCACTCTGTCCTCACTGAGGATGACAGCCCTCTCAATTGAGTTTTCAAGCTCACGGACATTACCGGGCCAGTGATAGGCTATAAGCATATCGATGGCAGGTGTAGAGATCCGGTTGATCGACTTTCCGTTGAGGCGGTTGTATTTCTCTATAAAGAAATCGCTCAGGAGCAGGATATCTGTTTTTCTTTCCCTCAGCGGGGGAATGGTAATGGGTATAATATTGAGGCGATAGTAGAGATCCTCCCGGAATTCCCCTTCCCTGACCTTCTCTTCCAGGTTCTTGTTGGTTGCGGCGATGATTCTCACATCGGCCTTAAGGGTTTCCGATCCCCCTACCCTTTCAAATTCCTTCTCCTGCAGCACCCTCAGCAGCTTGGCCTGTATTCCGGGGCTGATCTCACCGATCTCATCGAGAAAAAGAGTCCCTCCCTGAGCCAGTTCAAAGCGCCCCTTTCTGTGGGCAACGGCGCCGGTGAAGGCACCCTTCTCGTGACCGAAGAGTTCACTCTCGATGATGCTCTCGGGGAGAGCTGCACAGTTGAGTTTGACAAAGGCGCGGTCCGAGCGGTTGCTTGCATAGTGAATGGCTTCGGCAACAAGTTCTTTTCCTACACCGCTCTCTCCCAGAATCAGGATTGTTGAGCTGGCGGGAGCCACCTTCTGAATCATCTGGTAGACAGGCTGCAGTACCTTGGCATTTCCGATAATATTGGGCGGACGCTGGATGGGATCCTCGCACTCCGACTGTTCCCGGATCATCTGGATGTTTTCCTCCTCCCTGGAACGGGAGAGCTGCGCCGCCTGGGCGATCATGGCCGCCAGTATCTGGAGGAGCTGTTCATCGGCTTCCAGAAAATCGTCTTCCTCAGTCCCGTCCTTCTCGAGAACGACGCTGAGAGTTCCGATTATCTGCACTCCGGTTCTGATAGGAATACAGAGAAAGGCGCTGTCCAGAAGACCATCGGACATTCTGGTTCTGTTGAGGAATCGGGAGTCTTCCCTGATGCTTGGAACAATAATGGTCTGCCCCGTTTCAACAACCTCTCCGGTAATACCTTCGCCGGGATAGTAGATTCCCCGGGCCTGTTCCTCCGGAGAAACACCAAAGGACTCCTTGATAAGTATGGAACCGGCCTTTCTGTTGAAAAGGGCGATCATGCTTCGTTTATAGGATTTATGTTCACACAGGCTCTGCAGAACCCGTCTGAGGATTTTATCTATATCTGAACCGGCAAGAAGAAGCTGGCTGACGCCAGCAATAAATTCTATTTCATCCCAGACTTCGCCATGGCAATGGCGGCACTTATCCGACATATTCAGCATACTCCTTCAGCAGTCAGCAGTGTTCTGTACAAACTTAAGACCTCGTTTTTATCAAGGCCCCGTTTCAAAAGCCCGGCTTCCTGCCGGATTTTCTCCAGCAGCGGAGTAAGGAGATCTTCCCGGTACTCCCGGCCCAGCTCTTCAAAGAGGGTCTCAACCGAATGCCGGCCGCTGTGACGTCCCCATACAATGGTTTGGGGAGCGCCTCCCAGAGGCTCGGGATCATAAGGTTTGAAACTCAAGGGGTCTTTCTTCAACCCTGCAACATGGATTCCCGACTCATGACTGTTTATCCTGTCCCCCAGAAGGGGTTTGTCAGGCGGAATATCCAGTGAGCAGAAAGCCGCTGTCATTCTGGCAATCCGGGACAGGGCCTCCAGGGAAATCCCCGTATCTATTCCCAGAAGATTCTGTGCTCCGAGGACCACTTCTTCCAGAGGGGCATTCCCCGCCCTTTCTCCCAGCCCAAGGACCGTCATGCTGACGGCTGAAAATCCGCATTCCAGGGCGGTCAGGCTGTTGGCAACAGCCATTCCGTAATCATTGTGCCCGTGGAATTCAAGGATATCCCTGTAATCCGTCAGTTCGGCTGCCCAGTCTTCAATCATCCGGGGCCTCGCCAGTCCAAGGGTATCTGCCAGACGGAGTCTTCTGAATCCGGCCCTGTAAGCGGCCGCCGAAAACTCCTTCAGCTTGTCTGCAGAGCAGCGGGATGCATCCATAGCGCCTATTGAAAGAAAATCCGCGGAACCCCGCAGAACCCTTCCCCACTCACCGACCTGGTCAATAACCCAGTTCCAGGAGTAGCCCATGGTGCCGAGAAGGCAGTCCGATACAGGAAGGCTGATATGAACAGCTCCCGTCTGTGCGGATAAGGCTCCTTCGACATCATCTTTATGGGCACGGCACCAGCATATAATGCGTGCATCCAGCCGACTCAAGTCTCTCAACAGTCTGATCTCATCCTGACCCATAGCCGGGATTCCTGCCTCCAGGTCTGTAATACCCGCAGATACCAGGGATTCGGCAATCAGGATTTTCTCATCTCTACTGAGAACAACACCGGGGGTCTGGTCGCCCTCCCGAAGAGTGCTGTCTACAAAAACTGCTGATCGATGAGTCATGCACATTATTAATGCAATTACCATACCAAAAAAAAAATCTATATCTATATTCTTCTACTGAAAGGAGTTAACCAAAAACAGCCAGTCTATCAGTCTCTGTACCAGATAGCAAAAATCAACATTTGTGTCATATATATCCTGCCTATCTACAGAATTGTTGGAATTTATAAATGAAAAAGGAGAAACCCGCATTTTCAGCAGATTTCTCCCGGTGTGTAACTTTTTTTGACTTAAACGGGTATTTCAGCAGATCAGAAAATCCTCTGCCACTTCATCATCTTCAATGGCATCAAGAATAGCGTCCAGATCTTCCTCACTGCTCATACCTCCGTACCATAGATTGTCGGGGTAGATGACCATGGCGGGTCCCCTGTCGCAGACTTTGAGACAACCTGTTGAGGAAACCAGAACTCCGTCCATCCCTCTGTCGACAATCTCATTCTCAAGATAGCCGAGCCAGTCACCTGTTCCTTTTTTGTAGCAGACTCCCTGGGGGTCCCCGGAAGCTCTGAAGCTGCAGCACACCAGCAGGTGCTTATTCGGTTTTTCCATACATTCCTTCTCCTGATTTTTATCTATGCGCAACCGGCTGCATTACCGGTACAGGCACCTTTTCTTACTGCCATATGTTTCAGGTCCTCTCCATTAAAGAGTCCCCTGAGCGCTTCATCAATAATCCCCTCAACCTGCATGACCCGGATTCCCGATTCAGTCAGAACCTCCTCGGGTCTCCCGCCGATTCCGCTTACAAGAACAGCGGAACAGTCCTTCAGCCTTTCAGCTATTTCCTGCCAGCGTTCATCACCCCGGCCGGGAGCAGGCATGAGCCTCTCTGATTCAAGGCTGTAGCCCGATGTACCCTTACGGTAGATCCGCATCTTGGTGGCATGGCCCAGGTGCTGGTTCACAAGCATTCCCTCGTAGCTTGCAACAGCGACACAGGGTCTCTCCTCACCGGGATTGGCAGTCTGGGATGCAGCCTCCTTCAGAAGACCGGCGGTTCCTTCACTCATGGCTTCCTCAAGCAGTCCCGCGGCATCGGCGCGGCAGCGGCGGCAGTGGCCCATCTGTGCGATATGCTCCCCGCTCTTTCTGCGGATCTCCTGCACATCAGCATGTTCCGGATGGGGAAGATGGCCAAAGTCTGTGTCCTTGACCGGAAGAAGGGGCAGGCAGTTCTGGGTTGTCGCGCCAAGCTCTCCCACAACCTTTGCGATCTCATGAATATGGTGATCGTTGACTGTGGGGATGATGATGCTGTTGATTTTTACAAGTATGTCCTGCTCCCTCAGCTCCTTTATGGCCTGAAGCTGCTCATTGAGAATAACCTCTCCCGCGGCCTTGCCCCTGTAGACCTTTTTGTCGTGCCTGATCCAGCGGTAGGCTTTTCCCGCTGTTTCGGGGTCAACACCATTGATGGTCAGGGTCACATGGGTCACACCGAGACGCGCCAGTTCGGGGATGTAGGGGCGGATGTTCAGACCGTTGGTGGCTACACAGAGCATCACCTCAGGATAGGCGGCATGCACCAGGGAGAGGGTTTCCATTGTGGCTTCGGGATTGGCGAAGGGGTCCCCGGGTCCTGCGATGCCGACAACATCAAAAAACCTTTTTTCCATTGCTTTTTCAAGGTAGTATAGGGCCTGTCCCGGTGTCAGGACTGAACTGCAGACTCCCGGGCGGCTCTCATTAACACAGTCGTACTTCCTGTTGCAGAACCCGCACTGCACATTGCATTTAGGGGCCACGGGGAGGTGAATCCGGGCGTGATCCTTGCAGGCATTTTTACTGAAACAGGGGTGATTATCCAGGTTAATTTTCATAATGACGCTCCTAAAGTCTTTTATCTTCAGTCCCTCCGGCAGGACAGTTGATATACAATATTTCCAAGGCCCTTCCCGGGGGACGGCCGGCCTGACACATCAGGCGGGGTTCCTATATATAGGTGTACCCGATATCCGAATCATCCTGCTTCTTCTCAAGCAGCATGTTTACAATCTGATCAAGCATATTCAGGGTTCCGCTGTACCCCAGCATCCTCTGCCTTGAAGCTCCGAAACGGTCGTGAATCGGAAATCCGACCCTCAAAAGAGGTATTTTCAGCTTCCGGGCGATCTTATAGCCTTTGCTGTTTCCGATCATAAGATCGGGTTTCATCTCTTCGATAATCGACTCGGCATCACCGAAATCGCAGTCTTCCATCACAAGGGGAGGAGTCGTTGACACGGGCGGGGTTCCCAGCTTCTCAATCGCCTCTTTCAGGATTCCCGAGGGGCTTCCTGTAAAACAGAAGACGGGATTCATTCCGACTTCCGATGTAAACCGGTAGAGAGCCTCAACTGTTGAGGTATCTCCGAAGAGGACGACCTTTTTGCCGTACAGGTATTTGTGGGCATCGGCATAGGCATCTGTGAGCCTGCTGCGGACTTCCATAAACTCAGGGGGAACGGGGCAGTCAAGCACATCTCCCAGAAGCTTCATAAAGTGGTCTGTACCGTCCACTCCAAGGGGCAGCGCTGCCTGAAGATTGGGCAGGCCGTGCTGTTTCTGCAGCCAGTATCCGGGACGCCAGTCGTTGGGTAGAACTGTTCCCAGTTCGACCGAGGCTTCACTCAGGTGCATGGCCCTGATTGCCTCCTGATCTGTACCTCCCGGGGGAATGGCGTTGTACTCTTCCCAGAGTCCGCCGTCCAGGGTATCGCTGATATCGGGAAGAACCACAGCCCTTCCCTTCATGGCTGCTGTAATATCCTTGATCCACCGGATATCGGCAGGGGTAATCATGGGCAGAAAGAAGTTCAATGACGGACCGGAGCTTTCGCCGAAGGGTTCATTTCTTGTTCCCGCCAGATTCTGAACAAGAGAGTAGACGGTGCGGTGATACCCCTCCTCCTGGGTTCCCTGATAACTGGGGGTGGAGACGGGAATCAGTGTACAGAGACCGGGCTGGTTCTTTTTCAGTTCCCTTACAAAACGGTTTATGTCATCACCGATTGTTTCGGAGAGGCATGTGGTGGCAATGCCTATAATATCGGGGTGGTACTGGTTGAAAACATTCAGAACAGCCTTCTCAAGATTCTCCTGGCCGCCGAAGATAACGGTAGTTTCATCAAAACTGCTGGAGGCAATATCGATGGGTTCTCTGAAGTGGCTTATCATATAGCGCCTGATGTAGGTGGCGCATCCCTGTGAGCCGTGGAGGACGGGAATACACCCTTTCACTCCCTTGAGTGCCCAGCTTGCGCCCAGGGGCATACACTGGCGGCAGGGGTTACCTGCAGACTGATAGTTCTGTTGTGCGGGTGCAGCGCTCATGTTCTCCTCCGTGGTGCAAAACGCCAAACCGGGCTCAAGGCCGAGGCGCATACTTCATTGGCAAAGTTTAAAGTTCCTTCAAATCCGGCAAGGGCCGTCTTTCTTTCATGGTTGTGGTCGCAGAAGCCGACACCCAGTTTGAAGGCCATGGGCCGTTCCTTGACGCCTCCGATAAAGAGGTCCACATCCTTCTCGACAATGTAGTGGGAGAGTTCCATTGGATTGGAGTCATCCACAATCACCGTACCGGGATCGCACATGGCGGCCAGCTGTTCGTAGTCCTGACGGTTTCCTGTCTGGGAACCCACAAGGACCACATCCACCCCGAGAGTCCTCAGGATACGGATCAGGCTGAAGGCCTTGAAAGCGCCGCCCACATAGATGGCAGCTTTCATACCCGACAGCTTCTGTTTGCACTCCTGCATGGCGGGAAGGTATTTGGAAACCTCTTCACGGACAATTTCCGCAGCCCTCTCCTTCATAAGGGGGTCCTGTTCGCTGAAGTACTCGGCCACTTCGTAGAGGGCCTTGGAAACATCCTCCATACCGAAGTAGGAGACCCGTTTATAGGGTATGCCGTACTTGTCTTTCAGCTCCTCCGCCAGGGTGGTAAGGGAGCCGGAACACTGCACAAGGTTCAAAGAGGCTCTGTGGGAGCGGCGGATATCATCGATTCTGCCGTCTCCGGTCAGGATAGAGACTACTTCGATGCCCATACGGCGGTAGTACTCCTTGATAATCCAGGCCTCTCCGGCAAGGTTGAACTCCCCGAGGATATTGATGCTCAGGGGGCTGACTTTACCGCTGTTGTCTGTGCCCACGATTTTACTCAGGGCGGTACAGGCGGCCTTGTAGCCGTCTTTTTTGGTGCCGGCAAAACCGGCTGAATGAACGGGGATCACTGGGATTCCGAGTTCCTGACCCGCTTTTTTGCAGACAGAATCCACGTCATCTCCGATCACTCCCACGATGCAGGTGCTGTAGACGAAAACCGCCTTGGGGCTGTGTTTGGGAACAAGCTCTCTGATGGCGGCGGCGAGCTTTTTCTCGCCTCCGTAAACAACATCCTTCTCGCGGAGGTCGGTGGAAAAGCAGAGGCGGTGCAGCTCCGGTCCGGAGCTGACCGATCCCCTGATATCCCATGTATAGGAAGCGCAGCCGATAGAACCGTGAACCAGATGCAGAGCATCGGCTATGGGATAGAGGACTACCCTGGAGCCGCAGAAAACACAGGCTCTCTGACTTACTGACCCCGCAACGCTCTTGCGGTCACACTGCAAATCAAAAGCGGTTTTCCCTTTCTCATATACCTGTTTGTTCCGGTCCTTTAAAATCGGCGCACTCATTTTACACTTCCTTACGTAATAAGCTGATTACATTACAAGTTCGAATTTCTCTTCGGGAGCATCTCTGTCCTGTTTGTCCATTATGACGCCCAGGATCTTCTCCATAATGCGGATGGCGCCCATATAACCGACTGTGGGGAAGTAGCTGTGTCCCACTCTGTCGTAGATGGGGAATCCCATTCTTACAAAGGGAATATCATCATCTCTGGAGATGTACTTTCCGTAGGAGTTACCCAGAAGGAGGTCTACACCCTCTTCCTTGATCCACTGGTGCATCAGGAACATGTCAGCACGTTCTCCGTTTTTGAACTTGGCTTCGGGAACGACATCACCCAGGACGCCTTCCATCTTCTTCATAAACTTCTTTCCGGGAGTACCGCTTACGATATAAACAGGTTTCATATCGATATCGGCCAGGAACTCGGAAAGAGCCAGAAGCTGATCGGGATCGCCCCAGAGGGCAACACGCTTGCCGTACAGATAGTTCTGCATGTCTGTGATCATATCCAGAGCCCGTCCTCTTTCGGCTGTCAGAGACGCGGGAACGGGAGTTCCTGTGATCTCGCTGAGCTTGGTAAGGAAACGGTCTGTCGCCTTGATTCCGATAGGCAGGTCAAGTGTCTCATAGGGAACGCGGCACTTCTTCCACAGCTCCTGAGCAGCAGGCTCGGAACCCCAGGCGCCAAGGGCCAGGGTGGCCTTGCTCAGACCGGAACTCTTAATCTCTTCGATGGTGGTTCCGCCCTTGGGGTAGAACTCATGATGACCTGTCATGGGGGCATCCAGAACATCAGATGTATCGGGATACATGACAAAGGGAACGCCCATGGTTTTCATGATTCTCTTGATCTCTCTCATGTCAGAGGGTTCAACCCAGCCGGGAAGAATATTCACCTGATCAAGAGCCTCTGTTCCCTCTTCAGGAACCACAGCCAGCTGCTTTGCCATTGCGGCGCACATATTGGCAAATCCTGTCACATGGGAACCTATGTAGCTCGGTGTTGAGGCATAAACAACGGTCTTTCCCTCGGGAACCTTGCCGTCATCCATGGCTTTTTTCACAATCTGACCCAGGTCGTCACCGATGGTCTCGGACAGACATGTGGAGTGAACCGCCACAACTTCGGGATTGTAGACTGTGAACATATTGTTTAGAGCCTGAACCAGGTTACTCTGGCCGCCGAATACCGAGGAACCCTCAGTAAAGGAACTGGTACCGGCCATAACGGGCTCTTTATAGTGTCTTGTCAGGGAAGATCTGTGATAGGCACAGCATCCCTGTGAACCGTGACTGTGGGGCAGACAGCCGTGAATACCCAAAGAGGCATACATGGCGCCCACAGGCTGACAGGTCTTCGCGGGGTTGACTGTCAGTGCAGAACGGTCTGCAACTTCTGCTGTAGTGTGTTTCAGTAACATAATAGACTCCTTCCTATTCCTTCATTGTTACCGCGGGGGAACCGCTGTTGACATAGACAGGAGACAGAGATCCTTCTTTCTCCCAGGGAGCTTTCACAAGATCCCAGACCCTGCTTGATACCATCTGGGCGATGTCCTTGTAGAAGTTGACCGCACCTTCAAATCCGGCATAGGGTCCGCCGTAGTCGTAGCTGTGCAGCTGTTTCAGGGGAACGCCCATCTTCTGTACGGCGTATTTCTCCTTGATACCGGCACAGAACACATCGGGTTTGTGCTTCTTGATAAGCTCTTCCATCTCATAGTGGCTGAGGTCATCAATAATAAGAGTTCCCTCTTCCATCTGGGGCATCATTCCATCGTAATCACTGAACTCCATTCCCTGCTCCTCTGTAAGGCGGGTTCTCTCTTCATCAGTGATTCTCTGGTTGTATCTGTCCTCATCTTTGGTTACAGTCAGCTCTTCAATGTTCCGGCTGTCCGCATCCACTTTGATGGTGGGGATGACACGACGGCCCTCATAGTCGTCTCTGTGTCCGAACTCGTATCCTGCAGCCAGAGTCTTGATACCAAGCTCATTGAAGAGATCCTGGTAGTGGTGGGCTCTGGAACCGCCGACAAAGAGCATGGCTGTCTTGCCGTCGGTTTTGGAAATGACCTCTGCTCTGGCAGCGTCCACAGCCTCCAGCTCTTCGGCAATAACCTTCTCTACCCTGTCTTTCAGTTCCTGGTTGTCGAAGTAGTCGGCAATCCTTCTAAGGGACTTGGCAGTGCTCTTGGCACCGATAAAGTTGACTTTGGTCCAGGGAATTCCGTACTTCTCTTCCATCATCTCGGCAACATAGTTGATTGACCGGTGGCACATGACACAGTTCAGGTCAGCAGAGTAGCTTGACGCAAACTGGTCGTAGGAGGAGTTACCGCTGAATGTGGCGATAAGATCGATACCGCACTTTTTCAGGATCTCCTCGATTACAAAGGCGTCACCGCCGATGTTGTACTCACCAAGCATATTGATCTTGAACTTGCCTTCCAGTTCTTCTCCCTTGCCAATAACGTGGCGGAAGAGCTGGTTGTTGGCGATATGGTGACCTGCAGACTGGCTTACACCCTTGTATCCCTCACAGGAAAATCCAAAAATATTGCAGTCTCCGAGCTTTTCAGTCATCTCTCTTGCGGCGGCGTGAACGTCGTCACCGATCAGACCGACAGGACAGGTACTGAAGATACCGATGGCCTTGGGTTTGAAGATGTCATAGGCTTCCTGAATGGCCTGCTTCAGCTTTTTCTCTCCACCGAATACAATGTTGGGGTCCTGCATATCCGTGGAAAAGCAGTAGGTCATAAAGTTGTCTTTATCACCGGAGGCATCGGTCTGGTTCCGTCTTGTGAGCCAGGAGTAGAAACCGCATCCGATGGGTCCGTGGGTCAGGTTGATGATGTCCCTTGTGGGACCGAGTACTACACCCTTACAACCGGCATAGCTGCACCCTCTCTGGGTGATGATACCGGGAATGGTTCTGACGTTGGCCTGGATTTCAGGAATTTCGGCCGGATCGTTAAGAACAATGGCCTTCTTCCGCTTCCTGGCGACTTTTGCAGGATAGATATCCAGCATATCGTCTCTAAATTTTTCATTATCAACTAATGAACTCATAATCTTGTTATCTCCTTACAATCCCGAAAGCCCGGGGTGAAGGCCTAAGGTTTAGGCAACGAACTAAAAACGGTATGTGCCGTTTTCTCTGAACAGGAGCGGCTGTCACACAAATCTATCCGGCAGCAGCCGCGGGTCATACCTACTGAAGTATGCTGTCTCCCTTCTCTCCTGTTCTGACTCTGTAGCTTTCTGCTGCGGGCAGAACAAAAATCTTTCCGTCTCCGGCTTTTCCTGTCTGATTGGTCTTTATCAGTGTGTCTACTGTGATATTGACCATATCATCGGGAACAACCACAAGGATCATCCTCTTTGAGATCAGACGGGGACCGGACCCCAGCAGTGCCCGGGCATACTCATCGCCGGCATCTGCCGCTTTCAGAACCTGGTGGTCTACCAGCCCCTTTCCGCGCCCCATAACCCTACCGGTTACGGTGAAGGAAGTAATGCCCGCTTTTGTAAGAGCGTCTTTTGTCTGGTTCATCATGTTGATCCGGACAATGGCCATAACTTCTTTCATTCTTTCTCTCCTGTACGGATTGTGTATGTTTCCTCTACAGACGAAACGAATACTTTTCCGTCTCCAAAGGAACCTTCCTCTCCGGTCTTTGCCGAAGCCATTATTGTTTTCAGTACAATTTCTTTTTCACCTTCGGGAACAACGGTAATAAGGAGTTCCTTGGGCAGTTCGTCATAAACAACATTTCCAAGTTTCAGTCCTTTCTGCTGTCCTCTACCGGCAACACTTACTTTGGTTACAGCGGGATATCCTGCGTCCAGCAGGGCATCCATTACTTCCTGCGATTTCTCGGGTCTTACGATTGAACGAATTAATACCATTTTGAGCTCCTTAACTTATGATGCGATTCCGAAATCAACCAGCAGCTTTTCAAGCTCTTCGATTTCAAGGGGTTTGGGAACAACAAGCATGGTGTTGTCAGCCATCTTCTGCGCCAGAGTTCTGTACTCATTGGCCTGGTTATGAGTGGGTTCAAAATCGATAACAGTTTTTCTGTTGATCTCGGCTCTCTGAACCATATTGTCTCTGGGAACAAAGTGGAGCATCTGGGTACCGAGCTTCTTGGCCAGTTCCTCAATCATCTCTCTTTCGTTATCTACCATACGGGAGTTGCAGATAAGACCTCCCAGGCGTACACCACCGGCATCGGCGTATTTCACAATACCCTTGCAGATATTGTTGGCCGCGTACATGGCCATCATTTCGCCGGAAACAACGATGTAAATCTCTTCGGCTTTTCCTTCACGGATAGGCATGGCGAATCCACCGCATACAACGTCACCAAGTACGTCATAGAAGGCGAAGTCGATATCAGCGGACTCATAGGCTCCCAGCTGCTCGAGCAGGTTGATACTGGTGATAATACCTCTACCTGCGCAACCAACACCGGGTTCGGGTCCACCGGACTCAGTACAGAGTGTCTTTCCGTATCCCTCTTTCAGGATATCATCCAGTTCAACATCCTCACCCTCTTCTCTCAGGGTATCCAGAACAGTCTTCTGAGCCAGTCCGCCCAGTAAAAGACGAGTTGAATCCGCTTTGGGGTCGCATCCGACGACCATTACTTTCTTACCCATTTCCGCCAGTCCGGCGACGGTATTCTGTGTTGTTGTGGACTTTCCGATTCCACCTTTACCGTAAATTGCTATCTTTCTCATTTTGCAGCCTCCTGCCTCTATAATCAGTTGCCAATCTATAGTGCAGTTCCTGTGCCAGTTGAGTAAAAAAGTGGTGCCACTTCGTAAAAGAGAGTCTTTAAAAATGCTCTATATCATTTACATATATATATTTAAAAAATTATAATATTTTATTGTTTTTCATTGACAGATTGAAAAATCGGGGTTTTATTCCTGTTTTCAAAAGTACTGATAGGTAAATAGAGGAGAAAGACTGTCCACTTTTTTACGTTGATGTAAAAAAGACGGGAGCAAAAAAAAGCCCCGGACGTGAAATCCGGAGCCGGGATACGGCATAAAAAGCCGCTTATAAACATCTGAGTCAGCAGGGATTAAACCTGCCCATTATCCTGTCGGCTTCCGGTTCCCCTTCAATTCTGGTGAATTCACCGCTCTCCAGATTGAAACTGTACTCCTCACCCCAGGTTTTATAATTCCTTATAACCTCGACCACAGCCACTCCGATAAACCGGGCCTCATCGTCGGTCATTGTAGGATGAAGTGAGATTCTCACCCATCCCGGCTTTTCTGTAAGATCTCCATGATCTATCATATCGGTGATCTTTGAAGAGGTAGTCATATCGATGGAGAAGAGGATGTGTCCGTATGTACCCGCACAACTGCACCCCCCTCTTGTCTGAATTCCAAAGCGGTCGTTCAGGAGCTTCACAATCAGATTGTGGTGCTCTCCGAAAGCATAAATTGAGACGATCCCCAGGCGGTCTTCATTCTGGGGCTCAAGCATGGATACCATGGGCTCTTTTTTGAGTTCTTCCATAAGTATAGCGTAGAGTTCATCTTCCCGGGCTCTGATTTTAGCCGGCTCCATGGCTTCTTTCACATCCATGGCCAGGGCACAGCGCATGGCCTGAAGGAAACCGGGGGTGCCTCCGTCCTCGCGGACTTCTATCTCGTCAAAGTAACTGTGTTTCCCAAAGGGGGTGGTCCATTTGACAGTTCCGCCGCCGGGCTGATCGGGAATGACTCTCTGATAGAGTTCATTACTCAGGACGAGGACCCCCGAACTTCCCGGTCCTCCCAGAAATTTGTGGGGAGAGAAGTAGATTGCATCCAGACGCTCTTCAGGGTCCTCGGGATGCATATTAATATCAACATAGGGCGCTGAGGCGGCAAAGTCGATAAAGCAGTAGCCACCGGCCCTGTGCATCATCTTCGCCATTTTATAATAGGGAGTGATAATACCGGTTACATTGCTGCAGGCAGAAAATGCGCCGATCAGAAGGGGACGGTCGCTGTTCTTTCTCAGAAGGAAATCAAGAGACTTCAGGTCGGGAAGCCCGGTCTTGTCCTCCCGGGGCAGGATCTCCACATCACAGGCGCACTCCTCCCAGCTAATCTGGTTGGAGTGGTGCTCCATATGGGTCACAATCACAAGGGGCTTCAGAGTCCCGTGACAGCTGGAGGGACAGCCCTCAGGCAGCCGGAGGCCAAGCATTCTCTGCAGCTTGTTGATCGCCGCAGTCATACCGAATCCCGCCAGGAAGAGAGAGTCCCGTTCATCAGCTCCCACATGATTTTTGATCTTCTTCCGTGCGTCGTGATAGGCACGGGTCATGGTGGTCCCGGTGGTTGTGGTCTCTGTGTGGGTATTGGCAATCAGAGGGCCGATCTCGTCAGTCATAAATTTCTCAAGGGGACCATAGAGACGACCGCTGGCCACCCAGTCGGCATAGAGGATGGGAGATCTTTCACCGCTGCTCAGAACCATGGTTCTGTCAATGCCGATGATGTTCTCTCTAAAAGGGGCAAAGTGTTCCTTCAATGTCATGAAAAAGTCCTGTTTTTTAACTGATTTGTTCCAGAATAATGCAGGATGAGTGATCAATCAAGGAATATATTACAGAAATCGCATATACGCCGAAACGATGGAACGTTTTTCGTAGCTCCGGTGCCTGTACCCGGGGATTCCTCTGATTTGAGCACCCGGATACAGGATCATCACCACTTACACTGAAATATCGTCATCTCCCTGAACCTTGAAGCTTCCCACCTGGTCGTTGATCCTGTTCAGATTCTGGCTGTTCTCCTCTCCAAGTGCTGAAATATGGCTCACCGAACGGGAAATCTCATCAAGAGCCCCCTTGATCTCAACAACACCCTGGTGGTTCTGTCTGGACAGACCGGCTATTTCCTCAACTGCGTTTACGGCAAAACGTGCCTTATCCTCTACAAGGGCAGATGACTCTTTCACAGAGGAGGATGACTCCTTCAGGTTCCCGAGGGCCTCAAGGATCTGCCTGTTTCCTGTGGAAAGCTCGGAGATTGCAGCAATTACTTCTGTAATCATGGCAGAAACTGAACGGCTTCCTTCTTCCATACGGAGGATCATCTGACCTGTCTGCAGGGACTTCTCCCGGGTCTGTGTAATCTCCTCAATAATTCCTTTTACTGAATCGGCTATCTGCCTGGAATTATCGGAGGTGGATTCAGCAAGTTTACGTACCTCATCGGCAACGACTGCAAATCCCCTGCCCGCATCGCCTGCATGGGCCGCTTCAATGGCAGCATTCATGGCCAGCAGGTTTATTCTGCTTGAAATACCGTTAATAACAGAGACTACATCCCTGATGGAACCCACCGAATCGGCAATGCGTGTAATGTCCTGCATGGTTCCGTCCATCTGACGGGAACTGTCTTCGGCCATACGGGTGAGTTCCGCCACTTCCTTCTCCCTTGCCCTTGAAATTCTGTCAATATTGTCCACTGAGGCGATCATCTCTTCGATAGAGGCTGAAGATTCCTCCACCGAGGCAGCTTCCTCAACAATCTGATTGTTCACAATCTCCACAGCATTGAAAATATCATTCAATGCACTCCCTGTCAGGTCGGAGTGGCTGTTCAGCTTTTCCGAGGAGCTCTGAATAGAGGAGGCATTGGAAACGATCTGCTCAAGACTTGCGGAAATGGAGGTGGACTCATCATTCAGGCTGTTCCCGATGATGCTGCTGGAGGAGGCAATCTCCTTCAGCTCCCTGATAATATCATGAAGCTTGGTGATAAAGCGGTTGAAACTTCCCGTAAGCTGACCGACTTCGTCTCTGCTGTTTTCACCGGCTAGACGGCGGGTCAGATCACCCGATCCGCTGGCAAATTCCTCAAAGCCGTGAGCCGCTGTTCTTACACGCTTAGCAATAATAATAATGATGGAGAGAATAAGAGCGCTGCTGATGAGCACCGTCACAATACCGCCAATGATCAGAATGGTAATGATCCCCATCACATCCCTGATTATCACATCATCATAAACAGAGTAGACAATCACCCAGTCCATCTCTTCGAAGGTTCTGACATAGGCTATTTTTCCCTCGGGTTCATCTGAGCCGGGCCTTGTATAGTTGTAGTGAATCAGACCGTATCCTGTTTCAAAGTACTTCTCTGTCAGACTCTCTCCGGTAACGCTGTCAACCGAACGGGACACGGTACCCAGCTTCGACTGATCAATATAGGCGATATATCTGTCATTTCTGTCCTTTACAAAGGGATAGGAATCGGCATTTTCGGGAACATCAGTATAGAGCGCCAGATTGAGGGCCTTTAAAGAGTTCTGACGAATCTGATTCAATTCACTTTCAATATCAATATCTATGGACACGCCGACAACCCAGCCCCAGGGTTCAAAAAAGTTCATATAGACCATTTCCTGCCGGGTTTCGCTCTCTCCGGGAGGAGTAAAGGTATACTCGCCAAAAGAGAATCCCTTCTCCACAGCCTCATCCAGAAAGTTCTTTATATAGGGGTTTCCCGAGCTGTCCTTTTCATTCTCAAGGGAGACACCGGGTTCAAAATCAGGGGAAGGATGGGCCACGATTCTGTAATCCCTGTCCAGAATATAAAAGAATCCCCCATCTCCGTACTCAAGGGAGGTGATGGCTTCCCGGGCCTGCTCCATCGCTTCATCCCTGTCCATTTCTCCCGTCTGGACCTGTTCAAAGAACCACTCCAGCAGCTCAGAAGCGATAATAGCCTCCCGGCTCAAAGAGGTTTCCATCCCCTCCAGGATCTGTGCCTCCTGAGCCTGCTCAGAGTAGTAAAAGCTCAAAACCGTATGATATATACTGTCGACCTGAAGTCTGCTCTCTTTCTCAAGCTGATGACGGACGTCCCGGGCCACAAAAGTACCTACAAAACTTATAATAATGGAAAAGATAATCAGAAGAGCCCCGATGATGGGGAAAAAGATCTTCCAGATGATAGATTTCATGATTTACATCCTATTTTATAATAAATGAAATATCTGATATACTAATATAAGAAGACTAGCAGAGAAAAAACAAATATTTGTTAAACAGATGTAAATTTTTTTGTGATTATTTTGCTTCTGATTCCCCTGTCAGGGCGTCCAGAAACGCCTGATCCGGATCTTCAAGCTCAAAGATTTCCCGGATATCCCGTCCCTCCATTTCCATATGAAAGAGGGGAAAAGATTTTTGAAGAAAGGAAAAGAGACCTCTCTTTCTGACCCTGACAAGGGAGACTGTTTTATCCGCTGGAAAGACGAGATGCATTCTCAATGCACCTTCCGGAACCGATGGTTTTCCGCTGTCGTTCCGGGCTGTCTTCATAAGGGATGAGAACCAGTTGTCCTGGTTGAAACTTACAAAGTGAAGATCTCGGTTCTTCTCTATAACAAAAAGCCCCCAGACCTGATCCCTCCCTGATTTTCCGGCGATCTGAAAATATCGGCCAAGGGCCCAATGGGCCGCTTCGAATCCCAGACTCTCTGCCAGAGCCTCACGCATTTCCTGATGATTCACATTTTTCATGCTGCCCATTATATTCCAAACCTCCGGTTTTTGGCTCTAATTGTTTTATAAAAAAACAGCCTCCCCGGGGGAGACTGCTTATTGAAAACCCATGCCCCCTATCCCGGGGCATTTCTGAATCAGCTTGATTTTTTCTTGGAGGCGATGTCAAAGTACACCGCGATAATAAGAACAAGTCCCTTGATAATGTACTGCCAGAATATGGGCATATTCATAACACTCATACCGTTTACAAGGCTGGCCATAACCAGAGCACCGATCATGGCGCCTGTAATTGTACCGCTTCCCCCTGCCAGGCTGACGCCCCCGATAACACAGGAAGCGATGGCATCGAGCTCATAGTTCAGTCCGCCGCCGGTTGTACCTGCAGCCACATATCCTGTGAGAACGATACCGGCCATACCGCCGAGGGTTCCCATCATGGCGTGGACCTTGAACAGATTCCTTTTGATATTTACACCTGAAAGCCTTGTGGCCTCCTTGTTTCCGCCCAGGGCGTAGACATACCGTCCAAAACGGGTGTTCTGTGTAATATAGTGAACAATCATGGCCACAACTGCCAGAAGAAGTACGGGATTCTGGATACCGCGGTAGCTGTTCATAATAAGGACATAGGCCAGAACCAGACCTGAATAGAAACCTGCCTTCAGAAGGTCCTGGATAAGGGGTTTCATTTCAAAACCGTATGCGGCCTTCTTGCGCCTGCCGTCCAGGGCTCCGACAAAGATAAGAACAATGACAACCAGGGCCAGAATAAGTCCAGCCGGTTTGGGTACATAGCCCTGGGCTATAAGGCGGAAAGACTCCTCAATGGGAACAATTGTTTTTCCTCCGGTAACACCCAGAACACCACCCCTGAAGATAAGCATACATCCCAGGGTTACAATAAAGGCCGGAACCGACAGATAGGATATAACAAGCCCCTGAAGGGAGCCGATCATCAAACCTACAATCAATGCGATAATTACTGTAACAGCTGTTGAAGTGAGGCCTCTGGCTGTAATTGAGGCATTGGGCATCCAGTTCAAAAGAAGATCCGGAAAGACCTTGGCCTGAAAGAAGGCTGTAACTGCACTTACAAATCCTGTAACCGAACCGACGGAGAGGTCAATTCCCCCCGTAACAATAACAAGCAGCATACCGCTTGCCAGAAATCCTGTGATTGTCATCTGACGAAACAGGTTCGAAAGGTTTCTGGCCTTGAAAAAGACCCAGTTTGTCAGAATACCGAATAAAAGCCATATGAAAAGAAGCGCTATTACCATGGTGTAGCGTTTTAAGAAAGCCTTTGTCTGTGCTTTATCGAGTGTCATGTTAATCCTCCTGCTCCGCCACATTGCCCGTGGCCATAGACATGATTATTTCCTGAGTTGCGTCGGCGGTATCGATGATCCCGGAACTTTTTCCTTCAAACATGACCATAATCCGGTCACTCATTCCGATAACTTCCTCCATTTCAGAGGAGATCATGATGATAGCTACACCCTGCTCGGCCAACTCGTTGATCAGTTTGTATATTTCATACTTGGCACCCACATCGATTCCTCTTGTGGGGTCGTCAAGAATAAGAATCTGGGGCTTGGACATCAGCCACTTGGAGATAACAACCTTCTGCTGGTTTCCCCCGCTGAGGCTCTCAACGGATACATGCATGCTTGGTGTTTTAATGGCCAGGCTTTTTGAGAACTTTTCACTCTCTTCAAGTTCTTTCAGTTTGTTGATTCTTCCGAAGTTTCCGAAAAAGTCCATATTGGGAAGGCTTATGTTTTTCAGAATGGACTGGTCCAGGATCAGTCCCATATTCTTGCGGTCCTCCGGAACAAGGCTTATTCCAAGCTCCATGGCGGATTTAACATTTTTGATGACAACCTTTTTACCGTTGACCTCGACAGAGCCCTGAACGATCTCGCCGTAGGCTCCGAAAAGAGTCGTTACAAGCTCGGTTCTTCCCGCACCCATAAGGCCGGCGATTCCGAATACCTCACCCTTGCGGAGAGAAAAGCTGATATCCTCAATGATCTTCTTACCGCCTTTGTCGGGGTCGATTGCATGGAGATTGTTTACTGCAAATATCTCTTCACCGATATTGTGTTTCCTGTCGGGGAAACGCTCGGTCATGTCCCGGCCGACCATGAGGGCGATCATTCTCTCCAGAGAGAGCCTTTCCTTGGGGATGGATTCGATAAACTGACCGTCCCGGAAGACCGTTACGGTGTCGGAGATTTCAAAAAACTCCTCCAGCTTATGGGATATATAAAGCATGGTCACACCCTGCTCCTTCAGGAGGCGGATAATGTCCATCAATACTTTCGCTTCATTAATTGTCAGAGCCGATGTAGGTTCATCGAGAATCAGGACCTTGGCATCCTCACTGAGGGCCTTGGCAATCTCAACCATCTGCTGTTTACCTACAGGAAGGTTCTCCACCTTTTCGGCATAGGGGATATCCAGCTTGTACCGCGCCAGAATATCCTTGGTATCGGAATAGAGCTTGTTCCAGTCTATTCCTCCATTGGCTTTCCGGGGTTCATGACCCAGAAAGATATTCTCTCCCACTGTAAGTTGGGGAACAAGTGCCAGCTCCTGATAGACGATGGCAATCCCTTTTTCAATAGCCTGTCTGATGGCTCCGGCAGTAAATTTGACTTCCTCTTCATTATAGAAGACCTGTCCTTCATAGGTGTCATGGGGGTATACACCGGAGAGGATCTTCATCAGTGTGGATTTCCCCGCACCGTTTTCACCACAGATACCGTGGATCTCCCCTCTTTTGACCTTGAAGGAAATATCTTTTAACGCCGTTACACCAGGGAATTTCTTTGTTACACCCGCCATTTCCAGAATGTATTCTGATTCCATCTGGTTAACTCCTTTTTTACTAATATGTACCTTCCCCTGCAGATCCCCGCCGGGAAGGTCTTAAAAAAGACCGGGAGACTGGCCCCCGGTCAAATCATATTCTTTGAGAGTTAAACCCTGGGAGGTCTCTGACCTTCGGGGATATCCTTGTAAACTTCGTCATAAGCCTGGAATCCGCTCTTGATTACTTCATCGTAAACGTTGTCGGCATCAACAGAGATGACTTTCAGGAACTTACAGGGAACATCACCTGAGAGGTTGTCACCTGTCAGCTCTTTAAGAGAGTAGGATGTCATGCCTGTAACAGACTCGCCTCTTCCAAGAGCCAGAGTTGTTTCAACAGCCAGGGGCATCAGTTTTCTAAGGTCCTTGAATACGGTCATTGAAAGTTCACCTTCAACAATAGACTTACAGCCGGCGGCTGTGGCGTCCTGTCCGGAGATGGGAACAACACCGGCCAGTCCCTGGGCTTTCATTGCCTGGAGGGCACCGAGGGCGGTTCCGTCGTTGGAAGCAACAATTGCATCAACACCGTTGTCTATGGCTGTCAGGATGTTTTCCATCTTGGTTGTAGCTGTAGCATTGTCCCAGTTTTCTACCCACTGGTCTGCAACGATAGTAACCTTTCCGGCATCAACGAGGGGCTGAACAATATTCATCTGGCCTTTTCTGAAAAGAACAGCGTTGTTGTCTGTGGGAGATCCACCAAGCATTACAAAGCGGCCTGAGGGAACTCTATCCACGATGGCTTTAGCCTGGGCTTCACCAACGGCTACGTTGTCGAAAGAGATGTAAGCTGAGAGGTTGGCAGACTTGATGAGTCTGTCATAAGCGATTACCTTAACACCTTCAGCAGCGGCATCGTCTACGGCAGTAGCGGCGGCAGCACCGTCTTCAGCAACAATAAGCAGTACATCAACACCGCCTGTTACCATGTTGTCAATCTGGTCGTTCTGCAGTTTGGCATCGTGGTTGGCAACCTGGATAACAACTTCACAACCGGCTTCGGTGAAAAGTTTTTCCATGGCGTCTGCTTCTGTAGACCATCTTTCTGTATCGAAGTCAGAAAAGGACAGACCGACTTTCAGTTTCTTTTCGCCCTCCTGCTGTCCGCTTGCGAACACGCTCATGCCCATTGTGCAGAGCAGTACGATAGAAAGAATAAGAATTGCAGCTTTTTTCATTGTAACTCCTTTTAGTTAAATATCTGTTCACATATGGGCAACTTCCATGCCAAACCAGAAAAACAAGCGTATATCATTACAGTGGAATAACTTGTGAATTTGTACCATTATGTCTTTTTTGGTTTCCATTCTGCCAGAATGTGTAAACTGTTGCACAAGATGCTCCCGCAAGTGTGCAAGTTGTTGCACATTTTCCCCGTGGCGGCATCCTTTTCAGGAGAAACAGGCCGGAAACTTCTTTTCAGGGCCTCCGGGGCTCCAATAAAAACTTGTCAATTCCAGAAAGCAAACGTATCATATTGCTATGCCTTCAAATATTCTGATTATTGATGATGAAGAGGAGATGTGTCTCTCCCTTTCGGAGATATTCTCATCCAGAAGATACTCGGTCCGCACCTGCACCGAACCTCTCTCCGCCCTGCCCCTTCTCAAGGAGAAGCCGGCGGATCTGATTCTTATGGATGTACGAATGCCTGGAATGGGAGGAGTCTCCCTTCTTAAGAATATACGGGAGAGCTACCCTGAACTGGGCATTATAATGATGTCAGGCTATGCCTCCACCGACAATATCGTCCAGTGCATGAAATACGGTGCCCTCAATTTCTATGAGAAGCCCCTCAATCTTCCCGACCTTATAACTGAGGCGGATGAGTATCTGAAGAACTGTCCCGCAGCGGAGTCCGCCGTATGCGACGAGCTCGTCTCCGAGACACCCTGCATGCAGGACATATTCAGGGTACTGATGACTGCGGCCCCGACGGATGCACCCGTCATCATCACTGGCGAAAGCGGAACCGGAAAAGAACGGATTGCCAATGCCATCCACAGCAACAGCCGCCGCAGTGAGGGCCCCTATGTAAAACTCAACTGCGCCGCCATCCCCGATGCCCTGCTTGAGAGCGAACTCTTCGGCCATGCCGAGGGAGCCTTTACGGATGCAAGGAAAAACAGGGAGGGCAAGTTCGAGGTTGCCCAGGGGGGAACCCTCTTCCTGGACGAGATCGGAGATATGAGCCTCAACACACAGGCCAAACTGCTCAGGGTCCTTCAGGAAAAGGAGTTTGAACGCCTCGGGAGTAACGATCTTATCAAGGCGGATATCCGCATTGTGGCGGCCACCAACAAGAATATTCCCGAAATGATAAAGAAGGGAGAGTTCCGTGAGGATCTCTACTACCGCATTTCGGTGATTAATATCCACCTGCCTCCCCTGAGAGAGAGAAAACAGGACATCCCCCTTCTCTGCAGCAGCTTTCTCTCCCTCTTCAGCGGCTCCTACGGCAAAGAGGTCTGCGGAATCAGCGGCGAAGTGGAAGAGATGTTTATGAACCACAGCTGGCCCGGTAATATCAGGGAGCTTAAGAATGTAATTGAACGCGCCGTAATTTTCTGCGGCGCAGACAAAATACAGAAAGCCGATCTTCCCGCGCAGTACAGGGAACTTCAGCCTTCCCGGAACGAGGGGAGTGAGAATATGCTTGATGAAATCTATAAGGACCTCTCCCGTCAGGCCATAAGCGAGGCTCTGTCCAGTTCAGGGGGCTCCCGGTCAAAGGCGGCGGAACTCCTTGGGATACACAGGAAGACCCTCTATAACCGGATGAAAAAATACGGGCTCTCCTGATGATCTTTGAGCAGCCCCTGCTTCAGCTAAAGAACATCTACCTCTCCAACAGCAAAAACCCTGTCCTTCAGAACGTCAGTTTTAATCTGGAAGCCGGTGAAATACATGCCCTTGTGGGAGAGCACCGGGCTGGTAAGACCCCTCTGATTAAAATTATTACAGGAGTTCAGAAACCTGATTCGGGGAAAATTTTCCTCCGGGGAAAGTTCATTGAGGAGATGACCCCCGAAAGGGCCCTGAAACACAGAATCGGTGTGATCTATCAGGAACCCCTTGTGATCCCCAATGTGTCCGCTTTTGAAAATATTGTCGCCGGCACAATGCCTCCGGGCCGGATCAAGCACAAGTACAAGGTAGATCAGATTATGCGCTGCCGGCGGATATTTGAAGAGATCGGTCTTGATATAAGCCTCGATTCACCCATGGATCAGCTCAGCGCCTCACAGCAGCAGATGGTGGAACTGGCACGGCTCTACTTCCTGGATGTCGAGATTCTGATTCTTGACGATATAAGCAGCAGACTCACAACAAAGGAGATAGGCCTGCTCCGTGCGGTACTGGGCAAAATAAGGGAGTCGGGAAAGTCGGTTATCTTTATCGATTCCGATGTTGACAATATCATGGAGATCGCCGACAGAGTCACATTTCTGCACAACGGCATATCAGGGGGAACGGAGGATGTCAGGGATCTGGACCGGATCAAGCTCCTCCGGCTGACCTACAACTTCGCCCTGAACCAGAGCGAACAGAAGGAGAACGGGCTGGTGCTGGGAGATTCCGGACTGAACCGGAACCTGATGGCCAATCTCCCCTCGGGGGTTCTTATCTTCAACACAAACCTGGAACTCATATCCATCAACAACGCCGCCCTCAGAATTCTGGAACTTGAAAGCTCTCCCGCTACAGGAGTCTCGGCAAAGAACATCTTTCTGAAAGATGACCTGTCTGTTTCCAACGGGATTCTTCAGGTGCTCCAGGACTGTGAGGAGTATTCCTGGGACCATACACCATATAAAGAGAAGAAATTCCTCAGGATAAAAACGACCCCATTCAAGGACAGCAGCGATGCCTACAAGGGGAGTGTTCTGATGCTTGAAGAAGTAGCCATGGAGAACTCCATGAAGGAGTATCTTGTAAGGGCTGAGAAAATATCATCTATTGCCGAGCTTGCTGCCGGTGTCTCACATGAAATAAACAACCCCCTGGGTATCATCAATAACTATCTGCAGATTCTGCTCTACAACAACCCCGAGGAAGAGACAAAGGAGAAGCTTGAAAAGATTCAGATTCAGCTTGCAAGGATTACCGACATTACATCAAGCCTTCTCTCCTTCTCCAAGCTGAAACATGTACCGGACCAGAGCTTCAATCTGGTGGATCTGCTCGATGAAGTCCTCCTCCTCCTCTCCCACAATATTAAAAACAAAAAGATAAGAATCAGCCGGACCTATCCCCGGGGAGATATCATTCTGAAGGGAAATGAGAACCGCCTCCGCCAGGTGTTTGTAAACCTTATCAACAACAGCATCGAAGCTGTGTCTCAGAGCGGACAGATTCAACTCGAAATAAAAAAAGAGATTATGGACAGCTACATCCAGATTCTTATAAGCGATAACGGCTGCGGAATACCTCTTGAAATACAAAAGGATATCTTCTCCCCCTTCTTCTCCACAAAGATACGCAAGGAGAACGCCGGCCTGGGCCTCTCGATCTGCCAGCATATAATGGAGGCCCACAACGGCATTCTCACTTTCAGCAGCATCCCGGGACAGAGCACGACCTTCAAAATCAAGCTTCCGATCCATTAATACCCTCCCTGCTCCCGCCTGTTCCCTTCTGCGGCGCAGTGAAAGACCCGTTTCTTTCTTGTGGATTTTTTTCAACGGAAAGGATAGAGTGATTCTGTTATGATCACTGTTTTTCATAAAACCGCCGGAGGACTTCTGTTCCTCTTTCACAGCCTCTTTCTGCTGCGCTCAGCTATTCTGCTTAAAAGAGAGGCAGCACCTTCAAAGGCTGACAGGATATTCATGACCCTGTCGCAGGTACTCCTTCCCATTGCCATTCTGACGGGACTGCCTCTTATAGCCCGGGCCTCCCTCTTTCATATCATCCCGGGACTCATGCCCGTAGTGATGATGTTCATTCTCTCCCGCAGAAGCATCAGGAGACGGTATCCCCTCCTCCTTCCCGGGATAAACTGGTTATTTATTACAGCGGCTATGCTGACAGGAGTGTTTCTATGATTCTTTTTGGCAGGGTTGAAACTCTCTGCGCCGACATAACAGAGATGGACTGTGATGCTGTGGTCAATGCGGCAAACTCATCCCTCCTCGGCGGAGGCGGCGTGGACGGAGCAATTCACAGGGCGGCAGGCCCCTCCCTTCTGGAGGCCTGCCGGAAGATAAGAGCCGATGAGTACCCCTCGGGACTTCCTTCGGGAGAAGCTGTAGCCACAGGAGCCGGAGAGATGAAGTGCTCCTATGTGATTCATACAGTGGGGCCGGTCTGGCAGGGAGGAGCATCGGGGGAACCTGAAAAGCTGGCTTCCTGCTACAGGAACTCCCTTGCCCTGGCGGAACAGCTGAAGCTGAAATCCCTTGCCTTCCCTGCCATCTCAACGGGAGTCTACGGGTACCCTGCTCAAAAGGCTGCGGAAGTAGTCCAGTCCACTCTGGCGGAAGCTGTCCCTCGCCTGAAGTCTGTAAAAAAAATCTATCTAGTCTTTTTCTCATCCCGGGGTGAAGAAGAGTTCCTCAGTGTTCTCTCGGAACCAGACGGAGGAGGTTCACATTGAGCCTCAACTGGCTTGAAATAAACAGAGTCCTCGAAGAGCTCCCTTTGGAGGGGGCTTTCCTTCAGAATATAAGGCAGAGCAGCTATTCCCATCTTATATTCGAATTCCACCGTCCTGGAAAGAGTTTTAATCTTCTCATATCCCTGGACCGCAACAACTTGAGGATTCATGAATTTACGGGCAGGGAACCCTCTCTGCCCAGGCCGCCCCGGTTCACCTCCTATATGCGTTCCAGGATCAAGGGAGCCAGGGTGATTCATGCGGAGCAGCTTGGAAGCGACAGGATCATCCGTCTTGATCTTAAAAAAGGCGACCAAACAGACATCCTCTACATCCGGCTCTGGGGAGGAGCCTCAAACCTGATTCTATGTGATTCAGAAAACAGGATTCTCGATGCCTTCTCCCGGCGCCCCGCCCGGAACGAGGTTCCAGGAGAGATATACCTGCCCCCGGAGGAGGGAGGAAAGCCTAAAAAAGAGATGACTCCCCGCCCCCTTCCTGAAGGGTTTGAAAGCTACAGTGCCTACCTGCAGGAGCTCTACTCTGACAGGGAGCAGCATGAGGACATAGACAGACTCCGGGAGAGAGCCGCAAAAGGCCTCAGAATAGAAGAGAACGCCGCCTGTGTCCGGCTGAAGAACCTGGAGGAACGGCTTGCAGCCTACAGCAATGAGGATGTCTACCGGAATCAGGCTGATATTCTTATGTCCTCCCTTCACCTTATAAAAAAAGGGCAGACCTCCTTTACCGAAAGCGAGAATGGCCTTGAAATTCCTCTGGACAGCCGGAAGTCTCCTGTGGAAAATGCGCAGGAACTCTATAAAAAAGCCTCCAAGGCCTCCCGGGGGCGAAACCTTGTGGAAGAGGAAATAGAGAACCAGCGGCTGAAACTGAGCTCTCTTGAGCAAAAGCTGGCCGGCCTCGATGAGATAGATGATCCTGCCCTGCTGAAGGAGATGGCACCAAAAGAGCAGGTTCAGGATAAAAAACAGGAAAAAAGCGTTCCGGGCCTGCACTTTGAGTCAGCAGGATTCCCCCTGATTGTCGGACGCTCTGCAAAAGAGAATGAAGAACTCCTGTCCCGCCATGTCAGGGGCAACGATTACTGGCTGCATACAAGAGACTATCCTGGAGCCTATGTTTTTATCCGCCTTCAAAGGGGTAAGACTGTACCTCTTGAAGTGCTGCTGGATGCGGGCAATCTGGCCCTCTTTTACAGCAAAGCCAAGTCCTCGGGAGTTGCGGACCTCTACTACACACAGGTAAAATATCTCAGAAAGCCCAAAGAGGGAAAAAGGGGCCTCGTCCTCCCCACACAGGAAAAGAACCTCCACATCAAGCTGGAGGAATCGCGGATAAGCCGTCTCAAGGGCATGGATTAAGGAAACAGAATGGAAATTATAAAAAGAGATATAAGGGAACCCATCGTCAGCGGCCTCTTCTACCCTGAAGATGAGAAGGAGCTGAAAGAGAGGGTCAATTCGCTAATGGAGGATGCCGACGGGTACAGATCAGCTTCTCCCTTGATCCTCACCCCCCATGGAAGCTGGGAGGAGTGCGGGTCCTGTATGGCATCTGCCTTTGCATCTGCTGCCGGCTTCGAAGCGGACAGGGTTCTTCTGCTGGGGCCGGTCCACAGGGAAAAGGATATCCCCAGGATACACCTCTCTTCAAAAAAGTATTTTCAGACTCCCCTCGGGCTTGTGAAGGTGAATCAGAAGATCTGCCGCAGCCTTATCAGGGAGGATGGATTGTTTCAGGTGGACGACTCGCCCCATATGGAAGAGCACGCCCTGGAACTGCAGCTGCCTTTTATTCAGACCCTGTTTCCTGAAGCCGAGATTATCCCCATGCTGACAGGCGGTCTCAAACGGGCTGAGATTAAAAAGGCCGCCGCAGTTGTCAGAAAACAGATTCTGGATCTGCCTGGAAAAACCCTTGTCATACTCTCGGCAAATCTGAGCCGCTACGGCCTGATAAACGAAACAGAAAGAGAGGCGGAAGAGATACTCCGAACTGTGGCAATGCCCCTCTCCTGTTCTCTTGCGGAAATGGAAAAAGAGGGAACCGTCAGCAGCTGCGGTGCAAGGATTCTGACCCTTGCCTCGGACCTGAAACTCTTTGACGGGATACAGGAGCCGCGGATTCTGGCCCGGAACAGGACAGAGGTCCCCGAAAGGAAGGGAACCATGGCTGTCTTCTATGGGGGAGTGTGCTGGGGCTGAAGCCCCGGGGGGAGGAATAGATGAGAACTTTGAGCGTCAGTGAACGGCAGGAAGTACTGGACTGGGTCTTCCAGTGTATCGGAGCATCCTTCGGAAGGGCGCTGCCGGAAGCCCCGGCGGTTCTATCAGAGCTGCCCCGCTGCGGTGTATTCGTCACTCTCCATCTAAAGGGACGCCTAAGGGGCTGTATCGGTTTTATTGAGGGCCGCGCCCCCCTTGAAGAGAGCCTGAAGGATGCGGCTCACTCCGCTGCATTCAGTGATCCCCGCTTCCCTCCATTAAGCGAGGAAGAGTGGCTGGAATCGGATCTGGAAATATCCCTGTTAAGTCCTCTGGAAGAGGTTGAGTCTCCGGACGATCTTGAAATGGGAGAGCACGGCGCTCTTATCCAGGCATCATACAGTCAGGGGCTGTTCCTTCCCCAGGTTGCCACGGAGCAGGGCTGGGACCGAAGCACATTTATGGACCACCTCTGTATGAAGGCGGGACTCCCCATGGAGTACTGGAAGAGCAGTTCCTTCAAACTCTACCGCTTTACAGGACAGGTTTTCGGTAACACTCCGGACAGCAAAGATTAAACAGTTGTTTTATTACATCATCACCCTCTAATTTAGTATATTTATCTGATAGATCTAAGGAGTACATCATGGAAAGTCTGATATCCCTCACAGCTGACGGGAAGGAGCATACAGGAATCCCGACGGGACTGGAGTCAAAAATTTTCAGAGCCGTCGATATTGGTTCTCTCCAGAACGATCCGGGATGGATCTATGATGACAGGGGACGGATGGAAGAGTGGAAGCTCGAAGGGGTGACTGAAGTTGACAGGCAGATGGTCTTTTACGGCCCCTCTATTGAGGGAGAGGTCTTTTCCGAAGAGACTCTGACCCTGGACAGGCTTCAGAAAATGATCCGCATATTCCACTTACTCCAGGAAAAGAAGAGCCCCTACAGAGGCTTTTACAGCAGAAGCTGGGTATTTCTAAAAGACGGAAGAGTCCTTGTACTCCCCGTTCTGCTTATGGACTTTATAAGAAAATCAGAAAAAGAGAACCTCAGAATAAGCAACTGGTATCCCTATAACCATCCCGACTGCCATGGGGTCGACGGACTCAGCTTTACAAGCGCCATCCTCGCCTGCGCCCTTTTCGGAAAGGTACACCCCTATGCCCCCCTTGAAGAGGCCGAGGATGACAGGAACGAACAGCTCCGAAGAGCTCCGGCACTGACACCGGACCTCCTGATCCCCGGTATAGGCGGTGAAGCCGCTGATCTGATCAGCCGCAGTCTCACAAAAGAGAGGCCTTCCATGAGAGAGTGGCTTAAAACCGCGGAAATCTGGGAGGAAGGTTCAGTGGTCGGCGAAATATCCGATGACGAGAGACAGGAGATAGAGGAAAAAGCGGCGCAGCTTCTGGAGCGGGGAGAGAAAAACCGCAGCATCCGCCAGACATGGAGGCGGAAAAATACATTCTATATGATCATTGCCGCCATTGTTGTTGCCGCCGGACTTGTCATCTCAGTCCCTGTAAAAAATGCTCTGGCTCCTCCCCTCACTCTTGGAATGAGTGATTTTGAGGTTGTTGAAGCCTACTACAACAGTATTAACACCATGGATCAGGATTTGCTTGAGGACTGCATCGACAAGAACCTTGGCAAGGGCGATAAACGGGAGGTAACAGGTTACTTTGTGACAACCAGGGTCAGAATGGGTTATGAGGGAAACAGCGGCATGAAGAGTGCTCTTGAGTGGATAGAAGAGGGCAAGCCTGAGCTGGCGTTCGGTGAGAACGTATTCGGAGTAGCCAATGTGGAAATATCTGAACTGGGCGGCGGACGATTCAGGGTC
Source organism: Oceanispirochaeta sp. (assembly GCA_963676905.2). Lineage (GTDB taxonomy): Bacteria > Spirochaetota > Spirochaetia > DSM-2461 > DSM-2461 > Oceanispirochaeta. The sequence goes on along the minus strand of CAXXVE010000002.1, from coordinate 161,820 downwards.
AACTATGAGAAATGGATGCCCGGAGTCAGTGAGGAAGTGGATATAAACAGCACCGAACCCATTCCGCCTGCGGGACTTGAGATTACCGACCTCCTGACCCTTGAGATGCAGAAGAAGGGGAACTGGCTTATTACAGGAATGGACAGAACCATAAGGGATATCCCCTACCCCTGAGTCTGATCTGCCTTTAAGGGAGTGATTGTTCCAGAATAAAGGACCGGATCAGAAAATATCCCCCGGCAATGATCATTGTGCCCCCCACAGTTCCAAGGCCTATGGCGGTGCCTGTCGAATCGGCAAGGTAGTATGATGCCGCACCACCTGCGGCTATCAGACTTCCGGAGAGAACAGTAATAATCCCGGCCTGACGGAGCTCTCTGGCATCATTGTTAAAGGACTCAAATGAAAAGCCTGCCTCTTCACTCTCTGCCGGAACATAGATAAATTCATTGGTTTCCCAGAAATCCTTTATATCCGGCTCGACCCTCTGCTTCCTCAGGTCCTCGGATTTTTCGCTGTCCACCGCTACCATCTCATTCTGCCTCAGAAGGACCGTAGAGCTGTACTCCTTTCCCGTCGAAAACTCATCATCCGGTACAAAGTCCTCTCCTTCCGGGGCATCCATACGGCGGACGACCTCCACCTCCCCGTCAAAACAGTAGACCCTGATGCTCTTCTTTTCGGGAGAAGCGGCATCATAAAACAGATCGTACCCGAAGTCGGTTCCCCGGACCCCTGCAACGGTATCACCGCCGCCCATCCAGAAGGGAGTATCCCGGGTAAGCTTTTCAACCCGTGCCCGGACCCGGCCGTAGGAAACCTCAAAGACCCCGCATGCGTCCTGTATGCTCTTGATGAAGAAGGTTGTATTCTCGGCGACCTTGATAACAGTCCCCGATTCATTCAGCAGAATCTCGACCCAGGTGTTCCCCTCTGTGAGAACAAGATCTCCCGGTTCCAGCGCCAGCCCGTCCGCTTCTCCAAGATAGACATCGTAATAGATGCTTTCTCCGTTCCTTATCAGTGTCAGTCCTTCACCCTCGGCATAGACGACCTCCGCCGAATCCGCTGCGGCAAGGGGAAGCGCAGCCAGGAGTAAAAGAAAGGGGATAAGCCCCTTAAGGGTGTTTCTGTAATTCTTTCTTTCTCTTCCGCCCTTCATTGAATTCCTCCACCTTTGGCAAGTCTTGATTATTCTGCTAATATGCCCATTATAACATTTTTAAGAGGGATACGCACCCGTCTGGCTTTAACGCGGGACCTGCGGAGAGAGTCCTCGGCAGAGCAGCTGCGGCAAGGAGAGTTTATGGATCAGTTTAAAGATAAAAAAGTGACCGTCATGGGCCTGGGGCTCAACGGCGGCGGCCTTGCATCGGTCCGCTATCTTGCCTCCATGGGCGCCCAGGTGACAGCAACAGATCTGAGAAGCGCGGAAATACTCGCCCCCTCCATTGAGGCTCTCAAGGATCTGGATGTACGTTATGTTCTGGGTGAACACCGGATGGAGGACTTCTCCGAAGCAGATCTTGTTATCAAAAACCCTGCGGTTCCCGTCTCCTCCCCCTTCCTGAAGGCTTCAAAGAGAGTGGAAACCGATCTCTCCCTCTTTCTCTCCCTCTGCACAAGCCCCGTCCTGGCTGTGACAGGAAGCAAGGGAAAGTCCACAGTGGTATCGGCACTTCACCATATCCTGAAGAAGAAGTATCCGAACACCAGACTGGGCGGGAATATCACCGTATCTCCCCTCAGTTTTCTGGATGAACTCGATAGCGATGACCCGGTGATACTTGAACTCTCCTCATGGCAGCTTGGCGACCTCAAGGGCCGGAACCTGCTCCACCCGGAGATAGCCGTTCTGACCAATATTATGAATGACCACCAGAATATGTATAACGACTTCGAGGACTACGTGGACGACAAGAAAGAGGTCTTCCGGGGTCAGAACAGAAAGCAGCACTCCATATTCCTTCTGGACAGCCGGGGCCGCTCCTTTGCAGCCGAGGCTCCAGGAACCTCCCACTTCTACAGCACCTCAGCCGAAGGGGATGCCGACATCTATATGGATGGAGAAAAGGGGTATTTCAGGAATGCAGGAGAGCTTGAGGAACTCCTTCCCCCGAAACTGATGACACCTGGACGCTACTTCCGTCAGAACTGCCTGATTGCAGCGTCCGCAGCCAGGATATTCGGCCTTGATCCTGTAACAATCACTGAAGCCCTTTCAGACTTCCCCGGTGTACCCCACCGCCTCGAACTTGTCAGGGAACATAACAAAGTGGGCTACTACAACGATACCACCGCCACAATACCCGAGGCCATGGCTGCTGCCGTTGAAAGTTTCGACCGTCCGGTCCACCTGATCTGCGGAGGAACCGATAAAGAGCTGGACTACAGCTCATCCGCTCCCGTCCTGAAACAGGCCAAAGCCCTCTACATCCTCAATGGAACAGCCTCTGACAAGCTCAAAGCTGAACTGAACAGGGAGGGCATTCCCTTTCATGACGGTTATGAATCCCTTGAGGAGGCCTTCAGGGATGCCTCAAAGGCCGCAGCACCGGGAGAGGTCGTACTGATGTCGCCGGGAGCCACCAGCTTCGGCATGTTTATCAACGAGTTTGACAGGGGAAACAGCTTCAGAAAGCTTGCTGAAGCTTTATCCTGAAGACGGCGGGGGCGGAACTGTTCAAAAATGTCCATCCTTTCTATAATGACCAGCATTATCCGCCTGGAGAAGGCGGAGAATCTATTTAAGTGGAGAATATAAAATGAATAGGGAATCAGCCATACTTTTTCTATCCTGTCTGGACAGGAAAGGAATCGTTGCGGAAATAACCCACTTTATCACAATGTATGAGGGAAACATCCTCAACTGTGACCAGCACTACGATGAATCGGGAATGTTCTTTATGCGGGTCGAGTGGGATATGACGGATTTCGCCATTCTCCCTGAAAAGATCGAATCAGCCTTCGAGCCCATAGCCGTCAAGTTTGAGATGGACTGGCGTCTTGAGTTTTCAAGCGTCCGCCCCAAGATGGCCATACTTGTATCAAAATACGACCACTGCCTCTATGAACTTATCCTCCGCAGCCGCGCGGGAGAGCTCAATACAGAGATAAAAATGATTATCTCCAACCATGAGGACTGCAGGCCCATAGCCGAATACTTCAACATCCCCTTCCATCACTTCCCTGTAACCAAAGATACCAAGGCGGAAGTAGAGAAGCAGGAAATTGCCCTGATGAAGAAGGAGAAGATCGATGTGGTCATTCTGGCCCGGTATATGCAGATCCTCTCCAGCAGGCTTATTGAGGCCTTCCCCCGGAAGATCATCAATATCCACCACTCCTTCCTCCCCGCATTTGTGGGAGCAAAGCCCTACCACCAGGCCTTCTCAAGGGGTGTGAAACTGATCGGTGCCACAAGCCACTATGTAACAGAAGACCTTGACCAGGGTCCCATCATCGCCCAGGATGTTGTAAGGGTAAACCACAGGGACAGCATAAGCGACCTTGTGGAGAAGGGGCGGAACCTTGAGAAGAGTGTTCTCAGCCAGGGAGTCCGGCTTCATCTGGAGCACAAGATCCTTGTATTCGGGAACAAAACCATCGTCTTTGACTGATTTCTACCGCCTGGTATTATTCCGGGCGGATCATTCCTGCTGAGCTCTTACAGGGAGATGGATCTCCACCCGGACTTGTCCAGAACCCTGTGCTCGCTGTAGCCCGCATCCGCTGCCATCTCCCGGGCCAGTTCAAAGCCGCTGTCCAGATGGTCGGGATCATGGGAATCGCTGCCTATCACAATAGGGATTTCCCGTCGGAAGCACTCTCTCAGGATGGGTTGAGAGGGGTAAAGATCGTCGGTGGCTCCACGGAAGATTCCTCCGGTATTGATCTCCAGAGGCACACCCTTTGCCCTGATCACATCAAGAACCCCCTTTACCTTTTCAAGATACCAGGACTCCGACTCATCCAGAAATCCTATGGCCTTGTTTCTCTTCTTAATTACATCAAGATGTCCTATAAAGTCAAAGGTCTCACGCTGAACCATAAGGGCGAGGGTATCATAGTAGTCCTCGACAAGACGGCGTGCATTGCCTTCATAACCCTTCTCGATTAGTTCGATCATTTCACTCTCGGGGCCGTCTACAGTACCAAGCCGTCCCAGCTTTTCAGACCAGACCATATGAACAGAACCGATCACATAGTCCAGGGCCACACTCTCCCAGTGGTTCACAGGCCAGAGGGGTTCGGATGCTATAAAGTCCTTCTCCATTCCCGCCAGAATGAGGATTCTGTCACTGTACTTAACAGCCAGATCCCGGATGGTCTTAACATAGAGCTCCACCTCTCCGGCCTTCAGGGGCCAGGCCTCTCCCTCCAGAGGAGAGTGAGAGGAGAATCCGAGGACATCAAATCCCTTGTCAATTGCGGTTTTTACAACCGTTTCCGGGTCGGCGATACCATCGCAAAAGTTGCAGTGTGTGTGATAATTGGTCTTCATGGGTTCATCATAGAGGCTTTGGACGGTCGTGACCATACTCCAGTGCTCTTTCATCCGGGCATTCAGGTATTCCTGTACCTGATTACCATTTTTGTAACATATGTTACCGATTTCCCCGCCCGAGAGGTATAGGCTCTGAGTATCAGTAAGAATCAAAGCCCGTATCAGCCGTCTGAGCAGGGGCATTACAAGGAGAAATTATTATGAGTATGTTTTGTTTTCAGTGTCAGGAAGCCGCAAAAGGAACAGGCTGCGAGATCAGGGGAGTCTGCGGCAAGACGCCCGAAACTGCAGCCCTTCAGGATCTTCTTATCTACACCCTCAAGGGAATAGCACAGGTTGCCGGCCCTGCAAGAGAGTCAGGAAGAAGCCTGCCTGAAGCGGACAGAGCCCTGATGCAGGGACTCTTTATGACCATTACCAATGCCAACTTCGACAATGATGTTTTTGTTAAAACAATTATTGAAGATATTGCACTGAGAGAGAGTCTCAAAAAAGAACTGGGCGACCTTGTCCCCTCCGATCTGCATGATTGCGCTCTCTTTACAGCCCTTACCCCTGCTGCAATGGAAAAAAAAGCTGGGACAGTGGGTGTCCTTTCCACGGAAAACGAAGATGTCCGCTCTCTTAGAGAGCTTATAATCTACGGCCTCAAGGGTATGGCTGCCTATGCCTGGCATGCGGACCACCTGGCAGAACAGGATGACTCAGTTACAGCCTTTCTCTACAAAGCCCTGACGGCAACTCTGGATGACAGCCTCAGCGCCGATGAGCTTGTAGCTCTAACCCTGGAGTGCGGAGAGAAGGGGGTTTCCGTCATGGCCCTTCTGGACAAGGCCAATACAGAGGCCTATGGAAATCCTGAAATAACCGAAGTGAATATCGGCGTGGGAACAAGACCGGGTATACTGATCTCCGGCCACGACCTGAAGGATATGGAAAGCCTCCTGAAACAGACCGAAGGAACAGGTGTGGATGTCTACACCCATAGTGAAATGCTCCCGGCCCACTACTACCCCGCCTTCAAGAAGTACAGCCACTTTGTTGGGAATTACGGAAACGCCTGGTGGAAACAGGACAGGGAGTTTGACTCATTCAACGGTCCCATTCTGATGACCACAAACTGCATAACTCCTCCCAAAGCAGGTTATGTCGACAGAATGTACACCACCGGCGCCGCAGGATATCCCGGAGTCAAGCATATTGGAGAGGCTGCGGACGGCTCCGGTGAGAAAGACTTTTCAGCCGTAATCGAGCACGCCAGGAAATGCATCTCTCCCAAAGAGATTGAGACTGGAACCATCGTCGGCGGCTTCGCCCACTCCCAGGTTCTCGCTCTTGCCGACAAGGTTGTGGATGCGGTCAAGTCGGGAGCCATCAGACAGTTTTTTGTTATGGCCGGATGCGACGGCCGGATGAAGGGACGGGACTACTACAGCGACTTTGCCAAAGCCCTTCCCGAAGACACAGTGATCCTCACAGCAGGATGCGCCAAGTACCGGTACAACAAGCTTCCCCTGGGCGACATCGGCGGCATCCCCCGGGTTCTGGATGCGGGTCAGTGCAATGACTCCTACTCCCTGGCGGTAACGGCCCTGAAGCTGAAAGAGGTCTTTGAACTGAATGACATCAACGATCTGCCCATCAGCTACAACATCGCCTGGTATGAGCAGAAGGCTGTAATTGTCCTTCTGGCCCTCCTCTTTCTGGGAGTGAAGAACATCCACCTGGGCCCCACCCTGCCCGCCTTCCTCAGTCCCAACGTGGCGAAGGTGCTGGTGGAGAACTTCGGCATAGCCGGCATCGGCGATGTGGAAGGGGATATCAAAAGCTTTCTTTCAGCCTGAAACCGCAGTGCTCCCGGCCGGGGAGCAGCTTAGAGTCAGATTATAAATGAAAAAAGCCGTCCGGAAGGACGGCTTTTTCTATTTCTTATGAAATCAGGTTATGAAACCGGGTGGTTGGAATTACCAGCCGACCTGGAACATTACACCGTATTTGATTCCGTGCTCATCGTATCCGTCGATCAGTACATCCTCACCGGCAATATCACCGTAAGCGTATGTCATGTAGAACATGATGATGGGATCGCTGAATACGGAGCTTCCTGTGTCCAGTGTCATTGTGGGTGCCAGAGTCACTCTGTTCATGAACTTGTGCTCTTCAGTTTCAAAGTTCATAAAGTGATCGAAACCGTACTCCATCATCATACCGAAGTTGTTAGTGAAAGAGTAGAAGGGTCTGATGGCAGCTGTATTCCAGATACCGTCTTTTGCCACATTCTGGTTTCCTCTTGCTTCAGTCATAACTGTAGCCTTGAGGCTCAGGGCATCAGTCAGAGTAGCTCCGGACTGGAAACCGGCACCTGTTCTGTAAGCATCAGTATCAGCGTCAGACCACTCGAAGTTTCCGACACCTGTTCCGAAGTCATAGTAACCGAAGAACTCTGTGTTTCCTTCAGCAAATCCGAAGAAGCTGTTCATGTTGTAGGATGCTTCGAGAATGGCACCGTAGTTGGTACCGTCTGCACTTGTGGCAACCTGGGGAGCAATCTTGAAAGAAAGAGTTCCGGGTCCGGCGTTGAAGTGGGGTCTGGCAACGAAGGAGTGAATAGTTCCATCACGGTCATAAACGGGGTTACCATCTGTATCTACACCGTTTTCAGTATCGCTGTAACCCATCATATAAGCCAGGCTCAGGTTTCCGTAAGAACCCATGGAGATTCCGTCCACTCCCACACCGTGAGCGTTGGACATATCGTTGATGTAGTAATCGTACTGACCGAGACCGATGGAGTCATGGTATCTGTTACCGGCCCAGACAACGAGATCGCTGTCATTCCAGCCGAGCTGCAGGTAGGCTTCGGGAAGAACAAAACCGTTACCGGGCATGTCCAGACCGTTCCAGCCGATTGCTGCATTGTCAAAAGTAAGGGCGAATCTGGTGTTCATTGCCCACCACATATTTTCACCGACACCAACATATTTAAGCAGGTGCTCGGAGTAGTTACCTTCGTTAGCAAGACGGGAGTTATTGAACGCACCGTCAACAGTAAAGTGTCCGCCGCCTGCAACTGCTTCGCCCTGTGCATTACCCGCAACACCACCGCGTGCGTATCCGTGATAGCTGAATCCTTCCTGGGGCGCTTCTGCGAAGGCCATTACGGGAATCAGACAAAGAATCATAATTCCAAGAATTCTTTTCATGACTAACCTCTTTTTTGTTAGATTGTTTTGATAGGGATAAACTAAGAGGTTACTGTGTCGGTGGTTTTAAGCAGAAAAAGACATTTATCGCAGTTAAATGGAGGACAGAAGAACTTTGTGAAGAAGATCAACACAAACAGAGAAAAAGAGCTTCAAACCTCCTCCATTCCCTTTAAAAGGGATTTTCTGTCAAGTATTGTCACATTCTTCCCTCTGCTGGAGATAAGCTCTTCCCTGCACATAGCGGAGATTTCCCGGCTCAGGCTGGGGCGGGCCACCCCCATCAACTGAGCCAGTTCTTCACGGGAGTACTGCAGATTGACCTCTTTCATCCCCTGTCCGGCATCGAGCATCACAAGATAGGCTGTAATTTTCTGCCTGAGGGATTTGAACTGGAAGAGTCTGATTTTATCGGTGAGAAAACTGAGCTTGTCGCCGTTTTCCCTGAGGAACCCTTTGAGAAAGGAGGGATACTTCCCCATAAGATCCAGAACAAGGGCCTCTGGAAGTTTAAGTATCCGGCTCGTCTCTGCGGCATGCAGAAAGACGGGCAGTGTTCTTCTGCTTGAAAACAGAATTGCCGTTGCCACGGCACAGGGAGCCTGAAGGGTATCCACAAGGATCATCTTCCCGTCAGGGGCCGCCATGGATGCTGTTAATTTCCCCTCCAGGACCAGAATCAGTTCTCTGTAGAGATCCCCCTGGGCAGCAATCCGTGACCCTTCACTGAAATGAACCGGAGAGAGTGGACTTTCGCGGAAATACCTTCTGAGGTCCAGTACATCCACACTGTGAAAGAGAGGGACCTCCGACAGAGCGATGAGCTCCCCGTCTGTCATCAGCCCATCCTGTTGATATAGGAGGAGTAATCCTTGACAAGAGGCTGATACTCATCACCCTCAAAAAGGGGGGAGGATATAAGGTAGTCTGCGGTAGCCCTGTTATTTGCAACAGGCAGATTATAGAGGACTGAAATTCTAAGAAGAGCCTTCACATCCACATCATGGGGCTGGGGCTGCATGGGGTCCCAGAGGAATATAAGCAGATCCACTTCGGCGTTGCAGATCATTGCTCCCAGCTGCTGGTCTCCGCCAAGGGGGCCGGATTTCAGCTTGATAAGGTCCAGTTTGGTACCGCCCTCAAGGGCTGTTTTCTTATTAATGGCTTTTTCAACAAGCTTTCCGGTGGTACCGGTGCAGACAAGTCTGTGCTTGCTTAAAAGCTCATAGTTCCACTCCACCCACTCGATGAGGTCTTCCTTTCTGTTATCATGGGCCACAAGGCCGATTGTCTTTTTCAATGATTTATCCTTATATTCAGATTCACTATTTACATCCCATTTTAGCCTTCCTGAACATCAGATTCCAGATTAATTGATAAAAGATCATTCTATTGCGCAGATTGCAACAAGCCGTCCTTTTTATTTCACAGCCTCAAGACTTGAATTCCCCCCTGATCAGGTTATACTTGCCCTTACAGAATGAAAAGAAAACAGGGATATTCCCTGAGAAACAGGAGTATGTATATGGCCGGTAAATGGAGAAGTTCGGAAACGAAAAACGGACGCCGTATGGCGGGAGCCAGAAGCCTCTGGCGGGCTAACGGTATGACAGAAGAGCAGATGGACAAGCCCGTCATTGCCGTGGTTAACTCCTTCACGCAGTTTGTTCCCGGCCATGTCCATCTCCACGAGATAGGACAGATGGTTAAGGGTTTTATTGAAGAGAAGGGCTGTTTTGCAGCCGAGTTCAACACCATTGCCATCGACGACGGCATCGCTATGGGCCATGACGGAATGCTCTACTCCCTCCCCTCACGTGAAGTTATTGCCGACAGTGTGGAGTATATGTGCAACGCCCACAAGGCTGATGCCATGATCTGTATTTCAAACTGCGACAAGATCACCCCGGGTATGCTGATTGCCGCCATGCGTCTCAACATCCCGGCCATCTTCGTATCCGGAGGCCCCATGGAAGCCGGACGTCTTGATGATGGTAAGGGGCTGGACCTGATCGATGCCATGGTTATGGGCGCCGACAAGACCATACCCGACGCTCTTGTCCGGCAGGTTGAGCAGAATGCCTGCCCCACCTGCGGCTCCTGTTCGGGAATGTTCACAGCCAACTCAATGAACTGCCTTGTTGAAGCCCTGGGAATGGGACTTCCCGGCAACGGAACCACCCTGGCAACCCACAAGAACCGTCTTGGACTCTTTAAAAAAGCAGCAGACATAATTGTAAAGAACACATACGCCTACTATCAGGACGGAGACGCCTCTGTTCTTCCCCGTTCCATTGCCACAATGGATGCCTTCAAAAATGCCATGAGCCTGGACATCGCCATGGGAGGCTCCACAAATACAGTCCTCCATATTCTGGCGGTAGCCCGTGCGGCGGGTGTGACATTCACCATGGACCAGATCAACGACCTCTCCCTGAAGGTGCCCTGCCTCAGCAAGGTAGCACCCAACTCGGCGAAGTACCATATTGAAGACGTACACAGAGCCGGAGGAATCTTCGGTATTCTGGGTGAACTGGACCGGATGAACCTTCTTAAAACATCAACAAGCCATGTAGCCGGAGGAACCCTGAAGGATGTTCTGGACAGCTATGACATTATGAGAGAGAGCTGCTCCGATGATGTGAAGAAGTTTTATACCTCATCCCCCGGTTACAAGAGGTGCCTTGTTATGGGTGGACAGGAGAACTACTACAAGGAACTTGACAAAGACAGAGCTGAAGGCTGTATCCGTGACGGTGAGCACTGCTACACCAAAGACGGAGGCCTGGGAGTTCTCAAGGGGAATATCGCTCTGGACGGCTGCATAGTAAAGACCGCCGGTGTTGATCCCTCAATATTCAAGTTTACAGGCCCCGCCAAGGTCTACTACTCCCAGGACGCCGCCTGCGACGCCATTCTGGACGGCAAGATTGTAGCCGGAGATGTTGTGGTTATCCGCTACGAAGGCCCCAAGGGAGGCCCCGGAATGCAGGAGATGCTCTACCCCACCTCCTATCTGAAGTCCATGCACCTTGGCAAGGAGTGCGCCCTGATCACCGACGGCCGCTTCTCGGGAGGAACATCGGGTCTCTCCATAGGCCATGTCTCACCCGAGGCTGCGGCGGGAGGAGCCATTGCCCTGATCCAGGACGGTGACACAATTGAAATAGATATTCCCGCAAGAAAGATAAATGTCCTTGTCTCTGATGAGGAGATGGCTGCAAGACGGGCTGCAGAAGAAGCCAAAGAGGCCGATGCCTTTAAACCGGTCGGACGGGGACGGGTTGTAAGCCAGGCCCTGCAGGCCTACGCTCTGATGGCCGCTTCCGCCGACAAGGGTGCCATCCGGGTCCTCCCCGGAGAGGAAATCTAAGTGGACAAGAGATACGGTTTTGTGGGCATTACCATCGAGAACAGAGATGATCATGCCCTTCAGGTGCAGAAGGTACTATCGGAGTACTCCGAAATAATACTGGGCCGGATGGGTCTGCCCCATCTGGATGACAACCGGATCGCCGTTATAACCCTGATCGTTCAGGCCTCCACCGACGAGCTGGGGGGACTGACCGGAAAGCTGGGCAGGATTCCCGGGGTCTCTGTTAAATCAGGGCTGACCAAGGTCGTCTGACCCTCTACGGTAACCTGCCGTGATGCCCTGTAAAGGGAAATAAAAAAGCCGATCCTCAATGGACCGGCTTTTTTTATCAACTCAGCTGAAAGCAGGATGATTCAATATCAGTGGTTTCCGCAGCCGCAGCCGCCCTCTTTGTGGCCGTCACCATGACCGCCGCAGCAGTCACCGTCGCCATGGCCTTCTCCGCCGCAGCAATCGCTGTCGTCGTGGCCGTGTCCACCGCATCCGCATCCTTCTCCGTCACCATGTCCGCCGCAGCAGCCGCTTCCCTTGGTGAGTTTATCGATCTCGTCCTGCGAAGCGGGACGGGAAGCCAGAAGCTTACCTGTGAACTGCATCTTCTCTCCGGCCAGGGGATGGTTGGCATCGAGGATGATCTTATCACCTTCAATAGACTTTACAGTCATCAGCTTGTTTCCCTCGGGAGTATGGGCTTCAATTATGATTCCGACAGAGAGATCCTCGGCAGCGCCGTGAAAATCCTCTGCGGAAACTTCCATAACGCTCTCTTCATTCCGGAGCCCATACATATCGGCGGGATCCAGCACAACATCAAACTCTGTTCCTTCAGCCATGCCGCTGAGGGCCTTTTCGATTCCGGGAACAATCATGCCCAGACCTTCGATATAACTGAGAGCCCCACTGTGTTCGGAGCTGTCGACAAGAGAACCATCTTCTCTTTTAAGGGTAAATTCAGCAGAAATGCTGTTTTTAACTTCACTCATGTGTATATAACTTCCTTATTTTCTAGAGCCGAATCCTCTTGAAGGAAGGGGCTCCCTTACATTCTGAATTCAATAATATAGAGCAAAGTTTGCTAAAAGAACAGTTTATAAGGGAGGAATAAAGGGGATTTTTTTCAAAATAATCAATATTGAACGGTTCTGCGACATTGCCATTGATCGGGATAATCCTATACAATCGCACCGTCGATCGGGAAATACCTTCCCGCCGGCATGACATATATACGAGAGAAGGACCCTTTATGACACTTGGTGAACAACCCAATTTTGTCGGAAACGAACGGCAACTTAAAATTCTGCAGAAAGCTCTGGAAGAAGATAATATTCTTCTCTGGAATAAATTCAATAACAGCAACGGACCGCGGTTCAAAGCCAATCTGAAGGGTATCAATCTCTCCGGCCTGGAACTGAAAGAGATAAACTTCTCAAGGGCCAATCTGTCCGGAGCCAATCTCTACGGCACGGATCTTCGTTTCTCCAAACTTGAAGAAGCCGATCTCTCCGATGCCAATCTTGGATACGCCGATCTCCGTCTTGCAAACCTGAGTGATGCGAATCTCTCGGGAACCGGTCTGAAAAATGCAAATCTCTCAAAATCCCGTCTGGAAAGGGTCAACCTGGACAATGCCGATCTTGAAGGTGCCGATATGACCGGAGCCTCTCTGTCCGGCTCAAAAATCAGTCCGGAGAGGCTTGCAAATACGAACATAAAGAAAGCGAAACTTCCAGGAAAAATCAAAGTAAAATCAAAGACAGACAACTCCAATGCCCCCGCCTGGATGAAGGCCAAGCTGGAGGAGGAAGAGCGAAGAGCCTACCGCCTCAAAAAGGAAAAGGAAGAAGCGGAAGAGCTCGAAAGAAAAGCCCTCCGCCGTCTCGGCATCAAACGTCCCTCCAACTGGAAGAAAGAGGACTGACTATCCCAGCGCCACATCAAGGGTCATCATAACGGCAAAGCCGACCATGGCCCCCAGTGTGGCAATATCCGTATTCCCGGAGCTCTGTGATTCGGGAATTGCCTCCTCGACAACCACAAAGATCATTGCCCCCGCAGCAAAGGCCAGAGCATAGGGGAGAATCGGACGAAGCAGCAGTACCATAGCTGCCCCAAGAACTCCCGCGATGGGCTCAACCATTCCCGAAGACTGACCGTACATAAAAGATTTGGTCCTGCTGAGGCCTTCCCTTCTCAGAGGGATGGAGACGGCGGCACCTTCAGGAAAGTTCTGAATACCGATACCGATGGCCAGAGCTACGGCTCCCGCCATGGATGCCGAAGGTATCCCTGCAGCGACGGCACCGAATGCGACTCCCACAGCCAGCCCTTCGGGTATATTATGCAGGGTAATGGCCAGGGTCAGAAGTATACTCTTCTGCCAGCTTGTCTTTACACCTTCCGCCTTGTCAACTGAGAGTCCAGGATGAAGGTGGGGAAGAAGCCGGTCCACCAGCCTCAGAAAGACTCCTCCTGCCAGAAATCCGACAACCGAAGGAACCCAGGGGATCATTCCCATCTGCTCAGCCATATCGATGGAGGGAGCCAGAAGGGACCAGAAGCTTGCGGCGATCATCACGCCTGCTGCAAAACCCAGCATCCCGTCCAGAACCTTTCTGTTTATTGTTTTAAAGAAAAACACCATTGCCGCCCCGAGGGCCGTAACAAAATAAGTAAACAGGGTTGCGATCAGAGCCTGAACCACCGGTGAAAATCCTGATATCCAATTAATCATAAAATTAAGTCTCCTTATGAAAAAGAATCGGCCATACCCGGACTCATTTCCACACTCTTTCGTATATAAATTGGATATGTGAATGATGAATTCCGGTTATTGAAGAATCACAAGCCCTGTAGTAATGTTTGTTTGTCAGTAAAGGAGAAAGGCGATGCTTAAAATTGCGCAGATAAGCGACACACACATAACAATGGACAACAGCTATCCCGAGTTTGCAAGAGCAAAGGAGCAGTTTCAAAGTGTTCTGGATGAGATATGCAGGCACGACTATGACCTTATTGTTCATACAGGGGATATCTCTTTCCCTGAAGCTTCGACAGAGGTATATCAATGGGTCAGAGAGAGGCTTGAACTGACTGAGATCCCCTACCTTATTACTCCGGGGAACCATGATGACCCCAAGGTTCTTGCTGAAGTGTTCAACAGGAAAGATCAGCCTCCGAAAGTTATACTCACAGGCGCTGTAGCTGCAAAAGGACAGTCCCTCCTCTTCCTGGACAGTTCATCCGAACGGCTCAGTGTCAAACAGGCGTCCTGGCTGAAACGTGAAATAGACTCCCAGAAAGATCAGCTGATACTCTTTCAGCACCATCCCCCCTGCCGCTGCGCAGTCAAATTCATGGACAATAAATACCCGTACATGACTCCTGATTTTTTTCAGAAAACAGTTTCAGGTACTGGCAGAAAAATGCTTATATTCGCGGGTCACTATCACGTGGAAAAAGTAGCACGTCCCGACGGGAACCTGACTGTATACACCTGCCCCCCTCCCATCGGATCCATTTCTTCCGACGCGGATAATTTTCAAACTGCCGATCCCCGTTCCGGCTGGAGGGAAATTCTTATCGAAGATCAGCTGCTTGCAGGGACCCAATGCCACTATATAGAGTGAAATTTCTGTGAGATATGGAAAAACAGTCGTTTTTCGTCTACATTAAAAGAGACCGCTCCCGGCGGAAAACAAGGAGTTTAGTAAATGAAAAAAGTTATTTTGACAGTCCTGATGCTGTCTATTCTCGTACCCGCGTCTCTTTTTGCAGCCGCCCCCAAAGACGAGGAAGTTTTTGAAGCAACAGTTGCAGTTCTGTCTGTCTTCGGAATGGTTTTTATGTCCTCGATGTTCGGTACTTCACCCGATGGTGTTGATATGGACATGAATATGGAAACAGGCTATGCCAAAATGGTTTTTGATGATTTCAATGTTGACACCTTTGTCGCCGGAATGTCCGAGATGATGGAAGGATCTGAAGAGGATATCGTTTTCGGGTTCAGTGCCATGGACGGCAGTATCGAAGTAACTCCCGATGGAGACCTCATGATGGACGTAGATCTTGACGGCGGTAATGTTAAGAATCTCAAGATGGCATCTGAGGGAGAGGAGATCGTATCTATTGAAGCCAATGGAAAATCCTACAATCACCTGGCTGAAATGCTGATGTCAGAAGGTGAAATGTAATCCGGCTGATTAATCTGTCTGTACAGACCTGAAAAAGGGGCTGATCACTTTTCAATCATGAAAGGCGATCCGGCCCCTGTTTTTTTTCTTTTCGCCGTGCTTTTTCTTGGCATCCAGACGCTTCTGTTTTGCCGCCCGTCCCGGTCTGGTTTTCTTTCTTTTTTTCTGCACAATCAGAGAATTCTCAACAAGCTCCTCCAGCTTCCCGGCTGCGCGCTCGCGGTTCATCAGCTGACTCCGCTCCTCCTGAAACTGAAGAAAGAGTTCATCCCTGCTGTTGATTCTGCCTGACAATCCCGCACGAACCCTTATAATTTCCTCTTCGCTGAGACAGGAGGCGAGGGCACTCAAGGGCAGAGTCAGCAGAACCTTGGTATTCACCTTGTTCACATTCTGTCCTCCCGGTCCTCCGGATCTTGAAAATGAGAATTGTCCCTCTTTCTGTATGCATTCATGCAGTGCGTTTTTGTTCATTTCAGGAAAAGTTAAACTTTTTTTTCATCTTTTTCAACATAAACACTTGTTCAATTTACATCATCATGATAAGAATATTGGAAATAACCAGAAAGGAGAGGAAATATCGTGAATAAACATATTATCATTCGTTCAAACACCGTACTGAAACCTGATTTCCAGGCGTTTTCTGCATATGTCACAAATTCATTGTATTTCCGGGGGCTCTGGTAAAGCCTGATTATTATTTGAAGTAATAAACCCCGGATTATCCGGGGTTTTTTTTTGGCCTGTGCTGTTGGAAATTGCGCAGTTTCCGACGGTATAAACTTTATCCGGAGACAGGGCTGGTTTTTCGCGGAAACCTCCCTTCTCATCACAGCTGTTATCCGAAGGTCCTTTGAAGGGCTCTCAAGGAGGAGGCATATGATTAATGATTACAGTAAAAAGTGAAACCCTTGACCCGGCGGCAGACCTGCCGGCACAGATGAGATGGATAAGAAACGGAGCAGGTTTCCCGTAGACAGGAGATGCTCTAAGACTCCGTACTTTCGAACCCGGTTTGACTAAAACAGCGGGTATCCCTGGAAAGATTCCGCTGTCAGGGAGAAAGTAAAATGTATAACTTTTACAACGAATTCTATAATGATTACCAGCTGCGCCTGAAAGAACAGGAGCGGAGACTGGAAATGGGACGTAAGATATCTGATTATGAAGATCAGCTGAACAAATACAACAGTTTCAACCTGTTTATAGTTATGCTGGCTTTCAGAAATCTGTTCCAGTAATATGAATCACAGGGAGGTCTCGAAAGGGGCCTCCTTTTTTAAAACAGATGCAAATAAAATGAAACACAGCAATATACAGAAGCTGCAGGTTTATGTAGAATCTGAATATGAATAAAAACACTGATCAGGTCCTGTCGGTACTTAAAACCATGACCCTCCTTGAGAAACTCTCAGAACAGGAGGAGGTGGGGGTCACCGAACTGGCTGAAGCGGTAGAGGGAAACAAAAGTACTGTCTACCGTTTTCTCAATACCCTTGCAGGTCTCGGTTATGTCCGCCAGAACAGGACAAATGAAAAATATACACTGACCCTCAAGCTTTTTCAGGTAGGGGTTCAGGCTCTGAACCGTCTTGATATACACAAGGCTGCACTTCCTGTTATGGAGGAGCTTGCCGAGTACTCCCAGGAGACCATCCACCTTGCCTCCATGGAGAACAATCAGGTGTTCTACCTTGACAAGATAGAGTCCCCTCTGGCGCTAAGAGTCGCCATGGGTTCCGCTCAGGGCCGTTTTGCCCCCGCCGTTTGTACAGGTGTAGGCAAGGTTATTCTTGCTTTTATGAAAGATGATGCCAAAGCGGAGATGCTGAAGTTTGCCGACTGGACCCCCAGAACAGAACATACAATCCGTACCCCGGAAGAACTGGAAGGAGTACTGGAGCAGATCCGCAGCAAGGGCTGGGGATACGATATGGAAGAGAACGAACCCGGAGTCCGCTGTGTTGCCGCTCCCATCTATGACAACAAGGGCGAAGTATGCGGTGCCATCAGTATTTCAGGCCCCTCTGTCAGGATGGATGATGAAAAACTGAACAGCCTTGCCCTGAAAGTAAGAGATGGGGGAAAACGGATATCCATGGACCTGGGATATAAAAACTAGAGATTCCGGAGAATCCCGGCAGCCCAGTGAAAATCCTGCAGGCTCCGGAATAGAAAAAAGCCGGCTGACAGTCTATGACAGCACCGGCTTTCATCAATATCTCCCATAAGGGAGTTTACTTTCCTTTTCTGAAACGCTCTTCCCAGTCCCGTTCCTTGTCAAAAACCCGCTGTTCCATGTTCTTAACCTTGTCTTTAAGGTCTCCGAAGTCACGGCGGATATCTTCATAACGGTCCCGTCGGCCCTCGCCTCTTCCTTCAAAAAGGGATTCACCGTATCCCGGCGGTTCCAGAGGCAGCACAAGGGCTGCAATAAAATATAATATTCCCACAGGGAAAAAACCTGTTACCAGAAACGCCAGAATCATAAAAAGACGGATATATCCGACTTCAAGATCCTTCCAATCCGCAAGACCCTGACAGACTCCGAATATCTTTCCATTCCGGGAACGGTAGAGCTTTCTTGCAGTAGTAGCCATCATCACATTCTCCTGTATATTACCGAAGGGAGATTACCTGCATCTGACGCAGGCAGTCATTTCCTGTTTTCAAGATCAAGGAGGATAGTTTCCAGATTGGCTATCCTCCGTTTAAGATCCCTCATACCGGTCTGGATGTCACCAAGATCTTCATTTTCCTGACGGAGATAAGCTTCCCGGTCTTTTTCTTTCTGAGCGTAGTGCAGTTTGGCAAGCTTTGTTACGGTTCCGCTCACAACGGGTATCCCCACGGCTATGGCAACTATCCAGACAGCAGTCATGACTATTCATTCCCCTTCATAGACTTTTTAAGAGCCTCAAGCTCCTCATCGATCTCTGATTCATTTTCAAGTTTATCAAACTCATGCTCAACAGAACTTCCCTGTTTCATACCGTATCCTGAGAGTTCGGCTTCCGCCTCCATTTTCTCTACGGTCCGCTCCAGATCGTTGAATCTCTGGAAGGCGGCTGTTCCATCAGCCTGGCGCATGGCAGCCCGTGCCTGCTTGGTTTCAGCGGCATGACGTCCTCTCTGAATCAGCAGTTTGTGCTTCTGGCGAACCTCTTCAAGCTTCTGCTCCAATTGTAGGATATTGGATTTACACTCGTCAATGAGCTTTTCAAAGTGCTCAAGGTCCTTGTCCATAAGATCAATCTGATTCTGGCAGTTCTTCTTCTCAAGAAGAGCTTCCCTGGCCAGATCTTCCCGTTCCTTCTCCAGTGCCAACCGCGCCCGTCCGTCCCAGCGCTCAAGTGTTTTGAGAAGATACTCTTTCTCTCTGTTTACTTCCGCACGGGAGGCCATCTTTCCTGCACAGGATGATTTCAATTCAACCAGTGTGTCTTCCATCTCCTGAATCATTAGACGGATCATCTTTTCAGGATCTTCCACTTTGTCCAGAAGATCGTTAATATTTGAATTCACGATATCTCTGAATCTGGAAAAAATACTCATACATTCCTCCTCGAGTCTTTCACCGGCTTCGATTCCCATTTGATGAAAAACTCAATTTAATCAAGTTATACCAATAGTATTGCAAAGCCTGTGCCAAGTTAAAAAAACTATAAGAAAGAGCCCTTCAAAGCACTTTCAGCACGAAATCTATCCCGGAAGCAAAATATCATTGGTATATTTTACCAACTATCAGTACAATAGACCTATGGCAACTGATTATACATCCAGACAGGATGCACTGGGAGAATCCCGGGCTTTTATGGATTTCCAACAGAACCTCAGCCTCGCCGCAAGAGTGGACAGGTCTGTGCTTCTTGTAGGAGAGAGGGGAACAGGAAAGGAACTGGCAGCCGCCCGGCTTCACTTCCTCTCGGGCCGCTGGAAGGAACCCTATGTACCTGTAAACTGCGCCGCCCTCCCCCCCAGCCTGCTTGAATCCGAGCTGTTCGGGCATGAATCGGGTTCCTTCACAGGGGCGGGCAAGATGCGCAAGGGACGATTCGAAGAGGCAGACGGCGGAACACTCTTCCTGGATGAAATTGGTCTGGTTCCCATGGAAGTTCAGGAAAAAATTCTCAGAACCGTGGAGTATGGACGCTTCAGCCGTGTCGGAAGCTCACAGGAGCAGGAGGTGAATGTAAGGATCATCGGAGCCACCAATGCGGACCTTCCCGCCCTCTGCAGGGAGGGTAAATTCAAGGAGGATCTCCTTGACCGCCTCTCCTTCGAGGTGCTCTACCTGCCGCCCCTGCGATACCGTGAAACCGATATAACCCTGCTGGCCTCCCACTTTGCAATGAGAATGTCCCGGGAGCTTGGAAAGCCTGATGTTCCGGAGTTCACACCCGGGATTATTCAGCAGATACAAACCTACCCCTGGCCTGGAAATGTAAGGGAGCTGAAAAATACAATAGAGAGAGCTGTTTACAAGACAGAGGGCAAGCTGATTGAGGCAATAGAACTTGAGCCTTTCCAGAACCCCTACCCTTCACTAAGCAAAGACACTGCTGGGGCACCGGCTGAAAACATCATGGAACCGGAGTCAGAGCAGGCTGAATCCGGCCCTGTTTATTCCGGTCCATCTGAAGAGATTCCCCTTTCGCTCTACAAAGAGCATATGCTGGAAGTGGAACTGTCCTTTATAAAAAGAGCCCTCGAAGAGAACAGGTTCAGCCAGAAAAAGGCAGCCGAGGCTCTTGGTCTCAGCTATGACCAGTTTCGGGGACTCTACAAGAAGTATCAGACCTCTCTTTCAGAAGAGTAGCCGGGGAAAAGCCTGAAAAGGCATAAGCTCTAGTTTTTAAGAGCCTCAAGCATAACAGCGGCGTTATAGGAGCTCCTTACAAAAGGAGCACAGGCCGCTGCCCTGAATCCCATCTCAAGAGCCTTGTCCTCATACCTTTTAAAACTTTCGGGACTGATATATTTTTTCACAGGGAGATGCTGTTTCGAAGGAGCAAGGTACTGTCCCATTGTCAGAAAATCCACATCCGCTTCCCTGAGGTCTCTCATAACCTGAAGGACCTCGCCCTCCGTCTCCCCCACACCCAGCATAAGGCCGGATTTGGTGTAGATTCCACGATGGTTCTCCTTCACCCGGGCCAGCAGCTCGACAGAGCGCTCATAGACAGCTTCGGGACGGACCAGAGAGTACAGGGAGGGGACGGTCTCCACATTGTGGTTGAGAATCTCGGGACCTGCATCCAGCACGGTCTCAAGGTCCTGCCTCCGTCCCTGAAAATCGGGAATCAGCACTTCTATCCCCACGGGGGGGTCAAGGGCATGAACCTCCCGGATAACCTCGGCAAAGACCGATGAACCTCCGTCTTCCAGATCATCCCTTGTCACAGATGTGACCACTGCGAACTTCAGCCCCAGTGCCTTCACAGCCTGAGCCAGCTTGACAGGTTCTTCAGGGTCCGGGCATCCCGGTTCTCCGCCTGTAACATTGCAGAACCGGCAGCCTCTGGTGCAGACACTGCCCAGGATCATAAAGGTAGCGGTCTTGTTGCTGTAGCACTCCATTCTGTTGGGGCAGTTTGCTTCTTTGCAGACAGTATTCAAGGAGGAGTCCTTGAGCAGATCCTCCACATAGGCCAGGTTGTT
Organism: Oceanispirochaeta sp.; assembly: GCA_963676905.2. Taxonomy (GTDB): domain Bacteria; phylum Spirochaetota; class Spirochaetia; order DSM-2461; family DSM-2461; genus Oceanispirochaeta. Next base: position 140,883 of record CAXXVE010000002.1, on the reverse strand, counting down.
ACCGCGGCGGATAGGGATTTTCAACCAGTCCGGTTTTCTAAGGGGCTTGTCATTCTTCGGGGAACCGGTTTCTCCGGTATCCGCCCTCTCTGTACCCGCCCTCCTGTCAGGCTGTTCTGCAGCGCTGTCAGCGGCTCTACTCTCTGCCATATACAATCTCCATGGAATCGTAGGAAAAGACCTCTTTATAAATCTCAGCCAGTCTGGGTATAATTCGCTCCATATCCTGGGTCTCTCCTGTTATTTTCTTCAGGGAAGTCACCCCCTTGTCGCTGATGCCGCAGGGAATGATCCACTTGAAGTGGTCCAGATCGGTATTTATATTGAATGCAAAACCATGCATAGTTATCTCACGCTCAATTGCAAGACCGATTGCCGTAATCTTGTCATCGCCGACCCAGACACCCCTGTGTTTGTCATGACGCTGGGCATGAATACCGTAGTCCGATTCCAGAAAGCGGACAAATACATCTTCAAGATTATGAACGAACTTTTTGATCTTCCTTGAAAAGTCGGCCAGATCCACAATCAGATATCCCACAAGCTGTCCGGGGCCATGGTATGTCACCTCTCCGCCCCGGTTTGTTTTCACAACAGGAATATTCAGGGCTTCCGCATCGATAAGGATGTTGTGCTCCTGTTTCCGCCGCCCTGTTGTCAGAACGGGAGGATGCTCCAGAAGGATCAGAGTATCTCCGATCTCTCCTGACCGTCTTTTATCCACGAGGGAGTACTGCCACTTGAGGGCTTCTTCATAGGGTACAATTCCAGGTACATATACTGTCAGTTTCATTCCCCCATTGTATAGGCCATTTGGCATATAGAGAAGCCCGGTGCTTTACTTAACATCCGGCAGACTGTAGTATCACACTATCTGCCGGTTGCATACAGAATCCCTGGAGGTCATAGGCTGTACTCCGTAAAATCCGCTCTCACCACCCTGCTTTTCTCTCTTTTCTGCATCGTTGCCTCACCCCTGTCTGCCGAAGCAGGCAGCCCGGACCAAGGCAGGTACAGAATACAGAGCTATGAGTATATAGTCGAAGGAAAGACACGCACCGACTCTGTGGACAACTACCTCTACTCCTATAAACAGGAACAGTACCCCGACTTTGACTCCCTCTACGAAAATGCCCTTGAGATGAGGCAGGCTCTCATCAATTTGAGAATTTTTGAGTCTGTTGAGATCGAACTGATTCACTCTCCCGATGTTCCCCTACAGGGAGAGGGCATAATTGAACCTGATGGAGCCTACTTTTATGACTATACACTTGTATTTCACCTGAAGGATTCCTGGACCTTCTTCCCTCTGGCTTTCCCGACCTTCGACAGCAACAAGTTTTTCAAGATCCAGATGAAGATGAACTATGACAATGTATTCGGTTCCCTTGTCACTTTTATATTGGATGGAGATATTGGTGTCGGTGTTGACGGGGAGACCGGCGACCCGAGGATCAACTTCTGGGTCTTTGAAACTGGCTTTTCAAACCTGATGTACAAAGGAATCAATTTCGGATTCTCATGGATTCAAAGCTATGACAAAATAGTAAAGAAAGACGGCCTGGAGATTCTGGAGGATTACAGTTTCCATAAGACCGATTTTATCTTCAGGGCCGGATTCGATCTAGGATCGGACTACTACTATGAACTGGCTCCCGCCTTTGTGTTCAGCTACGGTTATGAGGACAGCCTTGGAAGGGGATATACCGAGGAACCCCAATCCTACGGCATCTATCAGACCCTTGGAAGGGACAGGGTAAACTGGTCCGGGAACTTTCAGGAGGGCTATAACTGGGAGGCGGAGCTGCAGACCCGTTATCTGCCGGAGACAGGATTCAAAGGCCGTTTGACCCTTTCAAACCGCTGGTACCACATTTTCAACAGCAGACTGAACTATTCAAACAAGACAACTGTACTGACAGGCTTCAATGATGATATTCATGAACTTGGTGAATATCTGAGAGGAGTCCCCGATGTCAATATGTCGGGAGACAAAGGCTTTTTTATGAGCAACACACTGGCTGTAAGACTCTTTACCTGGAACAAGGTTGCAGAAGCACAGATCCAGCCCTTCACAGATATGGGAGTAGTCATTCCCACAGGCAGGAGTTTTGACGCCAAAAATGACATGAGAATGACCCTTGGATTTGACGGAGTCATATTCCCTGAAAGAATCAGCAACATTTCCCTGAGATGTACTTTAGGTTTTGATCTTTTCGGACCGGGGGGGATATCAGACCGTATGGAGTTTCTCATATCCACATCGCTTTTTTACTAGGTTCCCCTGACTTCCGCAGAGCAGGTTCAGAACGGCCGCTTGGACAGAGTGATTGTTGTTGACATCAGAAGTCCGTCCCGAAGATAGTCCACCTCGAATTCCTGACCGGGCCTTGAATTTTCAAGAACTGAGAAGTAATCAAGAACACTCTTGATCTCCCTGCCGTTGATTCGGACAATCACGTCCCCGCCGACAACGACACTGTTGAGTCCCAGTCCTACACCGCGGCGTTCAGTTCCGCCCTTCAGTCCGGCCTCTTCTGCATTTCCCCCGGGAAGGACCGATGTGATGAGAACTCCCGACCGGATATAGGGAATGCTCAACTGCCTTGCCAGATTGAGGTTCATTGAGAGGGCTTCAATATCAATCCACCCCCTGTTTACCCGTCCAAACTCGATAAGCTCCGGAACAATCCTCAGGGCTATTTCAACGGGAATGGCAAAACCTATCCCCACACTGCCCTGACCGTTGGGACTGACAATCATAGTGTTGATTCCAATAAGTTCCCCCCGGGAGTTCAGCAGCGCTCCACCCGAGTTCCCGGGATTAATAGCGGCGTCAGTCTGAATCATGCTGTTCAGAAGGTAGCCCTCTTCTGTCTGCAGAGGCCTGTTGATTCCAGAGACAATGCCTGTAGTAAGAGTACCCTCGAGCCCAAAGGGATTTCCCAGTGCCAGAACCTTCTGGCCAACCTGAAGGTTTTCAGTATTTCCCGGTTTGATGACCTGCAGATTGCGGCCGGCAGGTTCAAATTTAATCACAGCCAGATCGTTCTCTGCATCACTGCCTATGATTTTTGCCTGATAGTTGGTTCCGTCATAGAGGGTCACCACCACATAGTCGGCATCGGAGACTACATGCTTGTTCGTCAGGATGTATCCCATTCCTGAAACAATGACTCCCGACCCGCTGCCCTCCTGGGAGTAGCTGCCGGAATAGCGTGAATTGTAGAGGTTGATTGTGGTCACATTCACAATGGCTCTGATATTGTCCCTGTACACCTCCATGCTGTTGATCTCCTGGGATGTGAATCCCTCGGTTATGATTTCAGGAAGAGGCGGTTCCTGAAAGCCTTCTCCCAGTTCGGGATCGGTCCAGGAGGGTGATGTCAAAGTGTCCACTTCAGGGACTTTTCTGTCATTTGAATTTGTTGCACAGGATAAAATTAATGAAAGAGAGAGTAGAAGAAAATATCTGTTTGTTTTCATACGGGGCCCCTATACTTCAGGATGATTGAAAACTCTATCTACCTGGAATTATAAGGTTTTTCCCCGCCGAATTAAAATTTTATTCCCCTGAAAAGAGCTCTGAGAGCTCCTCCTTTGAAAATTCATATGTAGTATTACAGTTGAAACAGGTTGTTTTCAGAGGGAAGGGTCCATTTTCACTGATCTCATCCTGTTCCTTCTTACCCATGTTTTTCAGGAACTTTTCAAACCTTGCCTTGGAGCAGCCGCACATAAACTCGACCCTCTTGTCTCCGAGAAGATCAGGCTGAAAATCACCAAAATAGCTGTTGATAAATTCCGCTGCATCCGATTCGGGAGTGAAAGACCTGCTCAGGGAGGGGATCTTCAGTGCCGCTTCCTGCACCATTTCGAGAACAGCTTCATCAGCCCCGGGCATGGCTTGAATAAAAAGGCCTGCCCCCCCGGAGATCTCCCCGGACTGTTCCAGATGAACAGAGAGATTGAAGATGGTGCTGATCTGTTCCGACTCCTGATAGTAGGCGGCAAGATCCTCTGCCAGACGGCCGGTTCTGAGTTCTACCTGCCCTGTAAAACCGTTTTTCTGTTCACCCGAAAAACGTGTTACAGAGAGAAACCCCGGGCCGAAAAGATTGGATGTATCAAGTGTTTCGGGAACCTTGTCCAGAGGAATGGGGTTCTCCATCAGGTAGCCTCTGACGGTTCCATGATTATCACCCTCTACAGACAGACCCGCGACAGGTCCACCGCACTCAACCTTGAGCTGAACCAGGCCGTCCCCCTTCAGATTGGAAGCCATCAGGGCTGTCCCCAGATATGCCTGTCCCAGAATAATGCTCTCAAGAACACCCAGATCATGGTTCATCTGCATTTCACGGAGCATACGGCTTCCCTGTACAAGAACACCGCGTACAGCTCCGCCGGCCATAACAAAATGGTACCTTCTGTCACGGGAACGGGCAATCAGCCTGTTTTTTTTATCATCACCCGGAATGGGTTTATGTATCATAATCCTACCTCACTCATCTCGCCGCAGCAGGCGGGGAGCATATCTTTCAATTCAAGGATATCCCCGATCCAGGGGAATTTACCACTTCCTTGCTTTGGACCGACTAATATACCATTTCCACCGATTCCGGCAAAGGCTTCAAGGTTCACTTCCTTGTCATCCATAAACAAAATTTCCTCTGCGGGAACCCCCATATGCTCCAGAACCTTCTCATAAGCCGAAACATAGGGTTTTCCCTTGAATCCCAGCCATTCGAGAGAGTACATATGGGGAAAGAGGTCATTAATCCCGAGGGTATTCAGGACTCTCCTTGCATGGAATTCGGGGCCGTTGGTCAGAATTTCAAGCCTGCAGGAGAAGGACTCCAGCATCTCCCTCAAATGAGGATTGCCGGGGATATAGGGTGTGAGATCTTCAGGATGAACCTCTTCCATATAGGAGTCAATATCAGTAAGGCCATGACAGACCTGCAGCCAGCGGAGGGAGGTGCCGTAGACAGGCAGGTTCTTGGCCCGCAGGGCAACAGCCTCTTCCAGAGAGATCCCCAGCCGCCTGGCGACAATGGAGTTTATCCTCCGCCCCATCTCCTTCTCCACACCGCAGCTCTCATCATAGAGAGTGTTATCCACGTCAAAAAGGAGAGTTGTTATATTTGAATAGTCCATTTTCAGTCCTTAAATCGATTTTTCCGCCGTTTATATTCCATCAGCGCGGCGGATCATATCCTTGTGCCAGTCAAGCAGCCAGGCTTCCGCTCCGGAATCCTCTCCCTTCCAGTCGGCAAGAACCCGGAAGACAGGCTCGGTACCGCTTCCTCTCATCCAGACATACCCGAGAACATCCCCTTCAGAACCGAGAAAACGTACAGTGAGACCGCCCTTTTCGGCGCCGCTGCGGAACTCGGGGCCGACGCCCATCCGGGACTCGGTCCCCTCCTGATTCCATTCCTCCCAGGATACGATGCCGAAGCGCTCAAAAAGCTCATCCTTTTTCTTTTCCCAGTCACCGGCGAAGACCTCTTCATAGTTCTTCTTGAGAAGGCCGTGATCCATGCCTGTAATCTTCATCATCGCCCCAGGCTCAAATGCGCTTGTTGTTGTATAGGCAGGCAACGAATCAATAATATCCTGAAGATCAAAATCCTCCCTGTACTGTTCCGACCGGCCGGAAAGGTGGCACCAGATCTCAAAGAGTCCCGCCTTTTCGGGGGTAGTCCGGAGCACAAGCAGCTTCAAAAGGGCACCGAGGGTATTCAGAGGGTCCCGGACTGCGGCCGGGTATGTGATATTCCCGCCATTGGAACCCTCACCGAGAATACGGATCTGCCATCCTGCATCCCTTTTTGCCCGGGCCAGGTTAACCACATTGGCCTCTCCCACTTCGGCGCGGAAACAGCTGCAGCCGAAGGCATCGCAGATATCCTCAATCCGTCCCGAAGTGGGTCCGTTTACGGCTACACCTGTCTGATCGGTCATCCCTTCATTCCAGTAGAGGTAGGCCAGTTCAGAAAGTACGGAGAGGGCGAAAACCTCCTGAGCCTCCAGGATATGGGCCTTTCCGTCTCTCTTGCTGAAGTATACAAGATTCCCACGGTCTCCGTCATTGTCGGGAACATAGCCCAGCTGAAATGCACTGTCTTTTTCCGCTTCTTCCTGCAGGATGGTACGGCAGAGGTCAAGCGACTCCCCTTCGGGAACGATTCTGTGCGTGATCTGACGGGGCCTGCCGTTCACCACTTTAACCTTGACGCCGAGTTCCTCCAGATACTCCCTGTCTACGCTGAGGGAACGGGCACTTCCATTGAGCTCGGCAATGACACCGATGGGACGTGCGGCAATGCCCTCTTTCAGAGAACTGACAAACCCCTCCCGTCCACGGGGATCTTCCACTCCCGACATGACTCTGGTGCTGAAGCTTCTGTAGAGGGAGTAGGATTCACCCTTCCACTTTCCGATTGACTCATAGAGCGCCTCAAGGTCCGCAGGAGCCGCCGTATTGCAGCTGGCTTTCAGAGCATCAAGAGAATCTGAATCAGCCAGAAAACTCTTATAGGCGTCAATCAACTCGGATGCTTCGGCTCCCGAAAGGACACCGCCGTTTGAAAGGCCGAACTTTACACCGTTATGCCCGATGGGGTTATGGCTGGCAGATATATAGATAAAACCGTCGCAGTCGGGGTTCTGCCCTGCATAGGCCATAACCTCCGGTGCCGCAGCAATAAAGAGATAACGGATCTCCACATCCCTGCCCAGAAGAACCCGGAGCATCACATCGGCCAGTGCGGGACCCGTATGCCGCGCATCCAGTCCCACCACAACAACAGGCCGGTTCTTGCGGCAGCGGCTCTGCAGAAAATTGGTATAAACTTCCGCCATGGATGCTGCAAGCAGCGCATCCGCCGGAGTAATTTCACTGGTGGTACCCTCCTCGTCGCCATCGGCGGCAAAGATCTTTCTCCAGCCGGAGGCGGAAAGGATCATCGGCTCAAGGGCCTTCTCTATATCAGCTGAGCTGATCTGTATTCCTTCAAAGGGCTTAACAGCAGGATCTGAAACAGCCAGTCCGCTGAGGGGTTCAATAAACATAAAAATCTCCTTGGATGTTCATTTTCAGGACAAATGCCGGAGCTTACAGCTCCATCCGGGGTTCGATATCACCGGGATTGATTCCTTCTCCCGATTCAATATCTCTGTTCACCCGGCGCCCCATAATCTTTTCAAAATACCGGGGGTGCATTCCCGGGGTCAATTTCTTTTCGGTTCTGAGAACACCGCAGTTATCCGGGGTCAATACAGTTCCGGCTTCAAGAACTGTTAGAGAGTGAATACTGCGGTTGGTTCTTCCGTAATTCTGTATCTCCGATGCGGCCAGAACCTTCCTGCCGTGCCCCTGTACAGCCAGGATACGGTCCGGGGCAAACCAGGACCCGACTCTTGCCTGCCGTTCAGAAAGGGTGAGAGGCTCCAGTTCCCGGAGCCTGCGGCACATAAGGGCGAAATCTCCCGGTTCCAGGGCAATGGGATCATCCAGGCCGTCCTCTTCCCTTGAAAGAGTAAAGTGCTTCTCAATTGCCTCTGCACCGTAAATCATGCTTACGGCGGGAACAAGAGAGGGATCAAGGGAGTGATCCGATACACCCACAGGTACACCAAGTTCACCCTCAAGCAGAGTGAGAACCGACAGATTGTAGTCCTCTTCCGGGGCGGGATAGGAGGTCACACAGTGCAGAACTGTGACGGAGTCCTTACCGAGGATACCAAGAGCCTCTTTCAGATCCTCCATGCGGCTGACACCCGATGAAAGGTAAACAGGAATATCCCAGCCGGAAACCTCTCTCAGGAGCTGTATATAATTTACTTCGGGAGAGGCGATCTTTACGGCATCCGGCCCGAGAGACTTTAGCAGAGAAGCACTCTCAAGACCGAAAGGGGACGCAAGAAAGGAGAGCCCCTCGGCTTCGCTCATCAGTTTCAGATCCCTGTAGAATGAAATATCCTTCTCCAGAGACTCGAAAACCTCGTACAGAGGTGTATCTCCGCCGGGCAGAGGTACATTACCTGTTTCTGGATGGAGAATTTCACGGGCAAAGACTATCTGGAATTTGGCCGTATCCGCCCCGCTGCGGGCCGCTTCCTTTACAAGGAGCTCCGCCTTTTTAAGGGAGCCCCTGTGCGCCGTACCGATTTCAGCAATAATTTTCAATAGGAGTCCTCCGGAACCGGGGAGTGCTCCCCCCCGTCCACTTCACGGATCATCTGCTCATCCACAACGGGATAGGAGTTTTTTTCTTCATACATAAGCTTATCCGACTGGGCTAGAATCCCGGCGGCGGTGACACTACTGTCAGGCAGAACCTCCATGATTCCCCAGCTCATCCCCAGGGTATAGGGGTAAATATGGGCTTCATTCAGCTTATACTCTTTGACAAGAACCCTTCTGCGGATTTTCCGGGCTTCCTTTCCGCTGCAGTCCGGCAGGATAAGAAGGAACTCATCCCCCCCCATCCTTATAAAATAATCCGAACTCCTCAGCTGTTCCCGTATCAGATCGACCATGGTGAGTATATAGTGGTCACCCTCACGGTGACCCATCCTGTCATTGACTGTCTTGAGATTATTCAGATCAAGATAGGCCACAGAGAGGGGTGAATACCTTCTTCTTCCAAGGGAGAGGGATGTTTCAAGGATTTTGCGTCCGGTGCGCCTGTTCATACATCCTGTAAGATCGTCCATGCTTGAAAAATGGAGCAGTTTCTCCTGATAACGCTGCAGTCTGTTGATCCACTGCGACAGCATTACGGAGATAGCCAGAATAATAGCCTGAGTAACAAGAACCGGAAACAGCAAGGATTTCAGGATTCTGAAAGAGAGGGATTTCATAACGCTTCGGGGTGTTTCGTACACAAGGTAGTAGGTACGGTGGTTCAGATTGCTTTCGGTCACAAATCTGCCCCAGTCTTCAGGTATAATGTCACCCAGATCAATACTTCTATACAGATACATATTCCCGTTCAGAAAGAAACTGCCTTCACTGTCCATCTGCATCTGAAGCCATACATCAGGAAGAACTTTTGAAAGTACCATATCCTGTCTTTCGCTGATCTGGTTACCGTATACCGCAGCCTCATCGGGAGACTTCAGAAAGTATCCCTCATTATTGATCAGATAGGTTTTAAAGCTGTCAGCCGGAAGAACTGCATACTCCCCTATTTTGTCGAGTATGATGCTGCCTTTATAGCTGAGAATAAGATAGGCATCGGCCTCTCCATCCCCTCCAATAAGCCCTTTGCCAATTCTTAAAACAGGAATATAAAGATCCCGGTCAAGTCCGGACTCTTCTTTAAGTTCAAGGGGAGAGATATAGATGGAGTCCGGATCACTTTTGAGTTCCTGAAAATAGAAACGACGACTCTGGTCTGTTGCGGTAAGCCCAGTGTTTGCATCGCTGAAATCCTGCTGAAACAGCACCTGGCCGTCAGCAGATACGACCCGTATAAGCTCATACCGTCCGGTGGAGCCTCCCAGGAGATCTACAAAGTCACGGTACTCCGAATCGCCCTTGTCCAGACCGGTCTGAACAATCCCGCCCAGCAGCAAAAGATCAAGAATGACATCCTGCAGTTCCGTCTGAAACCGGGCCTGTTCAAAACTGATCATATTGTCCTGGGACTCCTGAATCAGTTCCAGGTTGTTATGATACTGACTTCTATACAGATATGCCGAAACGGCCCCGTGCAGGGCCGTCAGACTTATAAAAATCAGGAGAAATATAATAATTTTTGGGACGGTCCGTTTCTCTGCTTTCATAGTCCCGAACTAAGCCGTCCCGGAACAGGTCCGGGACCGTATTTGATTATGAACGGCGAATTTCCCGGAACCCCGTATAGGGTACAAGTTTCTCGGGGATTCTTATTGAACCGTCTTCCTGCTGAAAGTTTTCAAGAAGGGCGATGATACCTCTGGAGATGGCAATGGCCGTACCGTTCAGGGTATGGGCATAGCGGTTTGTTCCATCCTCGTCCTTGTAGCGGATTCCCAGTCTCCTTGACTGATAATCAGTACAGTTGGAGGTGCTTGTAACCTCACCCCAGTCTCCCTCGTCACCCCGTCCGGGCATCCAGGCTTCCAGGTCAAACTTTCTGTAAGCGGGACCACCCAGGTCTCCGGTACAGGTATCGACAACTCGGAAGGGAATCTCAAGACCGTTGAAGATCTCCTCTTCAATGGCCCGGAGTTTCATATGAAGGTCATCCGACTCTTCGGCACTGCAGTAGGCGAACATCTCGATCTTGGTAAACTGGTGAACTCTGTAGAGTCCTTTGGAGTACTGACCCGCGGCTCCGGCTTCACGGCGGAAACAGTGGGAAACTCCGGCCATCAGGATGGGGCCTTTGGAGAGATCAACCATCTGTCCGGCGTAGTATCCACCCAGGGTGATCTCGGCGGTACCTACCAGACAGGTTCCGGTTCCCTCAAGGTTATAGATATTGGACTCTTCACCTCTGGGGTTGAATCCGACACCCTCAACAATCTCCTCCCGGGCAATGTCGGGGGTGATAGTAAGCATAAATCCGTGTTTCTGCAGGACATCAAGGGCATAGCGGGTAAGGGCAAGCTCCAGAAGAACTGCTTCATTTTTCAGATAGTAGAACTTGGAACCTGAAACTCTGGCGGCATTTTCGAAATCCACAAGATCAAGTTCTTCTGCCAGTTCCACATGGTCTTTGGGCTTGAAAGAGAACGCTGTGGGAGCGGCGGATCTGTGAATTTCAAGGTTGTCCTTGTCTTCCTTCCCCACAGGTGCATCGGGATGGGCCATATTGGGAATAAGTTTGGCAGCTTCCATCAGCTCAGACAGAAGCCCTTCCATACGGCCTTCCACTTCGGCAATTTTCTCTTTGAGAGCCTTACCTTCAGCAATCAGCCCCTGACGGACTTCGGGTTCCAGTTTGCCTTTCATCTTGCCGGCATTCTCGTTTCTCTGACGGCGGAGATCCTCCAGTTCCTGGAGAACGGCGTTGCGCTGATCATACAGCTCGACCACCTTTTCGGGTGTGGCTGTCACGTTTCTGTTTTTAATATTTTCCCGGACGGCATCCAGATTGTCTTTAATAAATTTAAAATCAAGCATAGTAAAATGATATTACCAGATTGGAATTTAATGTTCAATTCAATTAATCTGAAAAGAGGGAGTAAAAAAAGGAGATTTTAATGAAAGCGAAAACTGTTCTGTTACTGATGATGGCCTTCCTTGTATTTTCATGTGAAAAGCAGAGTAAAACAAACGAGTCCGGCCCGCCGATTAACGGGAAAGTCGTTAATCTGTCGGGAGATGTAAAAATGGAAGGCAGAAGCATTGAAACTGGAGCAGCAGTTCCCGACGGCACTGTTATTCAGACTGGAGCTGACGGTTACTGTGAAATTCAGTTTCTGGGCAGCAATATCATAAGGATTTTTGAAGACTCTATTATACGCCTCTCTTTTGCCGACTCCACCATATCGGTTGACAGGGGAGCCGTGGCAGCGGTCCTGAGGAATCTGGGAGATTTTGTAAAAACAATGGACGATGTGTTCAGAATAAATTCAGGCACAGTTGTCGCAGGAATAAGGGGAACCAGCTTTTATGTAAAAAGAGAGAGCCCCGATACATCCTACTTCTGCCTCTGCAACGGAGAGATAACCCTCTCTGACGGCCGGGAAAATTTTACAAGGAAGCTGACCGCCACCCACCACAATGCACTCAGGATAAGCCGGAATGACGGAGGGCTTGAAGTGAGCTCTCCCGGAATGCTCTATCATGACGATGCGGGCATGGAGGAACTGGCTGGCGAAATTGGCCAGGAAATGGACTGGACCAGAGTTGAAAGTTCCCACTGAAACGGGGCAGCCGGAAGATCCCGGCGCCCCCCGCCTCCCCGGCGTTTTCCGGGGAAGAGGAATCAGGAAAGTTCTTTTTCAAGCTGATCCACAAGAGATGCAAACCGGCTGAGAGCACTGTTCACCGCATCGGGTTTGCTCATATCCACACCTGCGGCGGCCAGTGAATCCAGGGGGAAACGGCTTCCGCCGGACTTAAGAAAGTTCATATAGTCCTCCCGCTCTGCGTCACCTCCGTTCAGGACCCTCTCGGAGAGGGCCATTGCAGCGGACAGGCCGGTGGCATACTTATACACATAGAAGGCAGAGTAAAAGTGGGGGATTCTCAGTCCCTCAAGATCAGCCTCTTCATCAATTACCACATCAGGACCGAAATACTTTTCAAGCAGGCCCCTGTAGTCGGCTCTCAGGGAGTCCACAGTCAGAGGCTCGCCGTTCTCAGCCTTTTCATGGCAGATATGCTCATACTCGGCAAACATGGTCTGCCTGTAGATCGTTGCCAGGGCGTCATCTATCTGACGGCCCAGGAGGTAGAGGCTCATCTCCTTTGATTCGGAGTGGTCCATCAGATACCGGGCCAGAAGCTGCTCATTGAAGGTGGAGGCAACTTCGGCTTCAAAGATAGTGTAGTTGTAGGTCTGAAAGGGGTTGTTCCTCACCGAGTACCAGGAGTGCATGGAATGCCCTCCCTCGTGGGCCATAGTAAATACGTCCCGGATATCATCTTCCTTGTAGTTCAGCAGGATGTAGGGTTCCCCCTTGTAGGAACCCGCCGAAAATGCCCCGGACCGCTTCCCCTTGTTTTCATACCGGTCCACCCAGCCTTCCAGAAGCCCTTTTCTAAGAGTACTTCCATACTCCTCTCCCAGGGGTTCAACGGCCTTCAGCACCAGTTCCACAGCCTCTTCATAACTGTTTTTGACCTTTACATCTCCGATCAGGGGTGCTTTTGTATCATAAATACGGAGCTCATCGAGGCCCAGAACCTTTTTCCGCAGGGCATAATAACGGTGCAGAGGCTCAAGATTGGCGGAAACTGAAGAGACAAGATTATCGTATACCTCAACGGGCACATTGTCGGGAAAGAGACTCTTTTCTCTGGCCGAAGGATAGTTCCGGACCTTCGCCTTGTAGATATCCTGGAGGACAGATCCCCCCAGAAGCTCGCTCAGCGTATTTTTATGGGTCTCAAACCCCTTGTAGAACTGCTTGAAGGCCTTCTTTCTGATCGCGCGGTCAGGATTCTGCATAAATACACCGAAGGTGGAGTTTGTCAGATCCATCTCCCGGCCGTCCACCTTGATGGTACCGAAGTTCATATCTCCGTTGGTCAAAGCGGAAAATGCCTTGCGGGCCGTTCCGGCGGATTCAGCCTGAAGGGCCAGCAGATTCTCCTCCTGCTCCGACAGGATGTGAGGTTTGAACCGGATAATTCTCTCCAGAGGGATTCTGAACTCTTCAAGGACAGTATCCTTCATATAAGATTCGATGGTTTCATCGCTGAGGCTCTGGATCTCAGGGTTCAGAAAGCTGGCCTCGGCGCCGCTTTTTGTGGCCACAGACATGTACCGGGACATCCTGCCTATGGAACTGCTGTCCCCCACATTCTCCTCCTTTCGGAGCATGGCGTAGTATCCGAGGCGTTCAGCAAGAAGCTCTACCTCATTAAAGAAATCAAAACACTCCCTGAGACGGGATGCCGACTCTCCCAGAGTCCCCCTGAATGAGGATATACGGGGAATCATGGCTTCAAGTTCCTTGAGTCCCTCATCCCAGGCCTCTTCGGAAGTAAAAAGGGAATCCAGATTCCACTTGTCCGATGGGGGTACTTCATTCCGCTCTTTTATTCTGCTTGCTGTTTTACTCATGAGAGGGCCTCCAATAAGCTGTTCATAACCTTTCCGGCCTTTCCCCTGTGGGAGACACGGTTTTTTTCCTCTTCCGTCAGCTCAGCGGCTGTCTTTCCGGAGAGAGCATCAATAAAAACAGGGTCATAACCGAATCCGCCGCCTCCGAAGGGTTTCTCGGCGATGGAGCCGTCGAAGGTTTCCTGCACCGTATACACCTTGTAGGGAGCGGTGATCAGAGTCATGGCGCAGACAAAGTAGGCTGCCCTGCTGGTTTTGCCCTTCATGTTTTCAAGAAGTAGCTCATAGCGGTCTGTATCGCTCATTTTGCTGACGCCGTCGGATCCGTAACGGGCCGAATAAATGCCGGGCTCACCGTTCAGAGCCTCAACACAAAGCCCCGAATCATCAGCCAGTACAGGCCGCTTTACAAGATCATAGAGGGTCTGTGCCTTAAGAATCGAGTTCTCTATAAAAGTTGTGCCTGTTTCATCGCAGTCGAAGTCCACTCCCAGATCGGAAGGGATCAGAATTGTATGACCGGAGAGAATCTGCTCCAGTTCCTGTTTTTTATGCATATTGCCTGTAGCCAGTACTATTTCCATATGAAAAAGATAATGCATCTCCAGCCCGGGGGCAAGCGCAGAGGGAGTGATTCCCACTGCCGGGGCGGGAGCTGCCTGCAGCCGATCAGCCGAAACTCCTTTGTTCAGCTGAAATCCACATCGGGGCACTCCCCGTCTGAAAAGACCTCCGAAAGAAAATTTCTCAGATAGAAGAGCCCTGAATCCACAGAACCCTTGGGAATTTCAAGAGCCGCCGCAATCTCTTCATTACTCGGAACAAGGGGAATCGCCGCGATCTGCTCATCCAGCCTGGCCAGTCTCTTCCTGTAAAGGTGGCTTCTATCTTCATGCCAGGGGAGTTTTTCCGGATCGGCGCAGTCAAACTTCTTCTTTTCGCTCAGGGTGAAGCGGTAGTAGTTCTCCCTTCTTTTCATTACAAGATGGTTTTTCCGTTCAAACTTTTTCTTCATTCCCTCAAGGAGGCACTCCCTTTGCAAAAGCCCTTTATCCCGGGAAAGATTCAAAAGCGGCAGGAGGGATAGAAACTCATCCTCCCGGACAAATGCGACATTCTTCATAAGAAGGATATGAAGCCTCTGCCTCAGGGCAGCCACCCGGAAACCGGAGAGCTTCGTCCCGGTGAGTAGATAGTGAATTTTATTTTTGAGGCAGTAGTCATTTTCGGTGGGATTCCACTCATAGTCGATGATGGACTCCCTCTCACAGATCCACTCGCACTGCTTCCTTTTAACCTCCTCTCTGTAGAAGCTTCTAAGCTGCCACTCCAGCACTTTGTTGAGATACCCCCAGAATGAAGGCCCCTGATACTGAAACCCCAGAAGGATGTCGTGAAGTTTTGCATGAAATGCAAGCAGGAAATCACTCCAGTCCTCCTCACCCAGACAGCGGCGTCTGCCAGGAAAGCTGTAGACATGAAGGCAGAGTTCATTAATCAGAGCCTCTTTCAGTGCCCTGCCCTCCTCGCTGTTTCTTGTGTACTGGTAAACCAGCACCTGATGAGTCATGTAATCGAGCATATTGATTACCTCCTGCCGATGAAGAGGCAAAAACCCTGCCAGGGCATAAAAAAAGAGGAAATCACATTGATTTCCCCCTTTTTTCCAATTTTCCTTAAGGTTTCATTAAGAACTTCGTCCGAATTTGACCGGTTGATCAGAATCCCATAGCTTCTCTGAGGCGGACAATTTTAGCGGAAGCCAGCTCTCTCGCTCTGGACGCGCCATCTGCCAGCACCTTGTCGATGTAGCTTGTATCTTCCATCAGCTCATCATACCTCTCTCTCATAGGTGCAATGGTGGCGTTCAGAACATTGAAAAGTTCTCCCTTGGCCTCGCCCCAGCCCATACCGCCGGCTCTGTAGCGCGCGGCCAGAGCGTTCTGCTGCTCTTCTGAAGCAAAGAGCTTGTACAGAGTGAAGACATTACAGGTGTCGGGATCTTTGGGTTCCTCAACAGTCTGGGAGTTGGTCACGATTTTATTGCAGAGCTTCTTAAGCTTTTTCTCAGGCAGGAAGAGGGGAATCGTATTGTCATAGCTCTTGCTCATCTTCCGTCCGTCCATTCCGACTACCACCTTGGTATTCTCGGAAACAACAGCCTCGGGCAGTGTAAGGAGCTCCTCTTTGTAGTTTCTGTTGACAGCCTGGGCAATATCCACTGCCATCTCGATGTGCTGCACCTGATCCTTGCCGACAGGTACATAGTTGGTATCAAAAAGAAGGATGTCCGCCGCCATCAGAACAGGGTATGTATAGAGGCCCATGTTGATGTTGTGATCCTCGGGTTTCCCCTTCTCCCGGTTCTGGTCCACCTGTGCCTTGTAGGCGTGGGCGCGGTTCATCAGTCCCTTGGGGGTAAAGGCTGTGATCATGGTTGTCAGCTCAAAAGTTTCAGGTACATCGGACTGTCTGTAGATCAGCGTTTTTTCAGGGTCCAGTCCGCATGCCAGCCAGCAGGCGGCGATCTCGTAGGTGTAGGACCTGAGAAGCTGGGGATCTTTAATTGAATTCAGGGAGTGATAGTCTGCAATAAAGTAGCGGGCGTCGTAGGACTCCGCCAGTTTGAGAGCCGGTTTGATGGCGCCGAGGTAGTTGCCCAGGTGGGGCATTCCGGTGGGTTTGATTCCTGTCAGAACAACTTTGTCACTCATTGTAAAAAGATCCTTTGAATAGGGAGTTTCGGCCTCCTGAGGGAGGGTGTTTTTATGCCGTGGATTCTAGCATAGTCCTTTATAAAAGGAAAGAGACCGGAAAACCGGCCTCTTTTTGTGCTTAATTGAAAGCAGATTAGAACTTGTATCCGAGCTCCAGAGCGAAGTTCTGACTGTGTCTTGAATAATCGCTGACAGCCTCGGTGAGAGTCCTCTTGTAAAGGCCGGCAAAGCGATAGGATTCTGTCTCGTAACCGATTCCACCAGCGACACCTATCCTGAACAGATTCTCATAAAGATCTGATGCGGGGGCTGAGTCAGACCCTGATCCATACACTCCAAGATCAAGGATCATCGATATATCGCCAAATGTGTAGAAGAAATCGGGACCGCCCATAATAACAACTTTTCCATTTCCGACGGGAATAGCGTACTTCAGATAGACAGGAACCTCAAAGATATTCTCACGGTATTCTACATATGAATCACCTGCTTTATATCCCCTGGTTAAGGAGCTGTACAAAAAATCGGCTTCAATGCCAAATGATTGAGTAAAGTACAGCTCTGCAAATATACCTGCAGAGAAAGAAAACCCCATCTTATTGTTTGCACCTTGTGAAGCTACAAAATCACTCCAGTCAGCTCCGGTATAGGAAGACAACCCCACACCGCCTTTAATACCAAAACCGGCATCCGCGCTTACAGTTCCAGCACAGGCCAGCAGGATGGCCAGAACTAACAATAATTTTCTTTTAATTTTTTCTTCTTGATGTCAAGCTAATTCTGTTTACAATGAATCCTTTAATTAAACAACAGTTTTTTTATATAAATTATTTAAAATGAGTTAGTTTTGAAAGTCTGAGACAGAAAATTTAAAGAAAGTTCATTTTCATGGATGAAACATTTAGATTTACATAGTATTCATTCACAATTGCTGGTTCTAGAATTTATATCCCAGCTCTACAGCGAAGTTCTGGCTAAATACTTCAGTTTCACCAAGCCAGTTTGTCTTTCTTGGTTTCAGTCCTCTTTTGTAGAGGACAAGGATCTGCCAGTGCCCCAGTTCATATCCCAGCCCCAGCGCCATACCGGCACTGACAACTGAACTGTAATAATCAGACACATCATATTCTTCTTCATAATCATTGGTCCCAGTCTCAAAGACAGGCCCCAGATTAATCAGAATAAGTGCACCTCCTGTAAAAAGGACCCTGCCCGGACCGGCAGGAAAACCGTACTGAAGATACAGGGGCACTTCAACTCCCATCTCTCTGTAGGCAGAGAACAGTTCCACCGTACCTAGGGTTCCGCTCCATCCACCGGAAACTGTTGAGAACAGGGTTTCCAGCTGCAGTGCAAAACTTTTATTAAATTTGTAATTAATAAAACCGCCGGCGGATGCTAAAAACCCGAAACGGTTATCGGTCCCGTTGACGCTGAGGTAGTCTTCCCAATCCGAACCGCTATAAGACGACATTCCCGCACCTGCCTTGATTCCGAAACTGACCTGAGCAAAAAGGCAACCGCTACTCAAAATGAACATAACCAGACCAGAAACAACTGCTTTCCTCATGCTTTAACTCCAAAGAGACCTTCTATTACCTTTTTAATAACATGATAGGGATTTATCAACCATTTTTTTCACACCCTCTTCATACGGGCTTCAAATTTCCAACAATCTAATTTGAGAAAGTTTTAACAGGAGATTTTTCTTGGGCTTAAAGTAAAAAGGACTGGTAAAATCGTTCTATTTCAGGCAAAATATCTTTTATGGCATTGATATTTGTAATTGAAGATAATGATTCTATCCGTGAAGCTGTATCAGGTTACCTCAAACTCTCTGACTATGAGGTGGAGGAGTTTGAAGCTCTGACGGGTGTTAAGGATGCGATTACTGCCAGAAGCCCCGAACTTCTGATACTGGACGCTATGCTTCCCGACGGGGATGGTTTTGTATTTGCCAAAGAGATTCGGCAGAAATCAGAAATTCCCATCATCTTTATGACAGCCAGGGAGTCTGAGTCCGACCGCATAACAGGATTTGAAGTGGGAGCTGATGATTACATCATAAAACCCTTCTCTCCCAAAGAACTTGTTCTGCGGGTAGGTGCCGTACTGAAAAGAACGGGAACAGCTGTTCCACAGAAAAAGATGCAGGGCTGGGAATTGGACGGTCAGATTCTGACAACCGATGAAGACTCCCACAAAGCCATGCTGAACAACCAGCTTTTAAAACTGACAGCCGCAGAATGGAAAATTCTCCTGTACCTGTCTTCCAATGGTGGAGCCGTTGTCTCCCGGGAGCAGATACTGGACCGCTGTCTTGAATACTCCTTCGAGGGCTACGACAGGACAGTGGATACCCACATTAAGAACCTGCGTGCCAAACTGCAGAATCCTGATTGGATTGAAACTGTAAGAGGATACGGGTACAGGTTCGCAGGAAACAGTAAGTGAGATCAATGCGCGTCAGAATGCTGGCGGCTTTTTTCCTTATTATACTTCTAAATACTGTATTGCTGATTGTGTCTCTTGTTATGGGATATGGCAATTCAAGAAAATACTGGAACTATCTGAATGAACAGGAATCCCGTAAAGTTGTAATGCGTTCTCTTGCGGGAGTCGTAGAAGCGGGAGGCGTTCTTGATAAAGAGACAGCTCCCGATCTTTTAGATGGTTATGAACTGAGCCTGATCAACACAGCTCAGATAATACTTTTCTCTCCTGAAGGGGAGATTCTGAAGGATTGGCATAATCCGGCAGTGACCACATACACTCCCCAGGACGGTCGCCTCACCGAAGCGAACCCACTTTATTATAAAGATGAACTGCGGGGATATGTTGAAATCATTCCCCTTAAGTTCAAGGATGTTGATTACAACAATGTTTTTATCTCAAGAATCATACAGCTGATGACTCTTGGTCTGATTTTCTCTACAGCCCTCTCCTTCCTTCTTGCCTACAGCATTTCCGAAAGATTTACCAAAGAAGCCAGGAATACGGTCCGTTCCCTGATGAACCTGGCAGCGGGTTCCCGAAAAGAAACTTTTAAAACCACATCAACCCAGGAACTCACCTCCATCAATGAGGCAGCAGTCAAACTTCAGAATATCCTCATAAAAGAGGAAGAAAGAAGAAAGCGCTGGTCCACCAGCATTGCCCATGACCTGCGGACTCCTCTTACAGCCATGAGAACCCAGTTCACAGCCTGCCGTGACGGAGCTCTTGTTCTCGATGACAAAAGATGGGAAAAGATAATCGGTGAGCTGGATGTCATTGAATCTCTGACGCGGGACTTCCTGATACTTGGTGATCTTGAGGCAAACGGCAGGAAACTCGCAGTCAAGCTTGTAAAGAGTGAGAGTCTCCGCCTCAGCATTATTGACACTCTCCAGGGTCAGATAGAAAAGTCTGGCATAACAATAAACTGGAATTCAAAGCAGGATACAATCCTCTGTGACTTTGATCTGACAAGCCGGGTTCTGGAAGCTCTTGTTAAGAATGCCCTGCAGCATGCATCTACCTTTGTAGATATTTCTGTATCCGGAACAAGAGAAAAGCCCATTATCACTGTTGAAAATGAGGGGCATATCCCCGATGAACATCTTGATCATCTCTTTGATCCCCTCTACAAAACAGACAACAGCCGAAAAAAACAGGGCAGCGGTGTCGGTTTGACCATTGCAAGCCGCATAGCCAGCTGTCACAGAGGTTCAATTCATGTTGAAAACCTTGCCAATGGCCGTGTTTGCTTTACCTTTAGCCTAAATATCGACTGAAAAAGGACTTCTAAGGCATTGAATCAACTGCTCTTCCCAGCTTCTGTACAATCGTTGGATTTGTGGAGATTTTTCGGTTGTTAAAAAAAGGTTATTTTTTCTTCGCTTCACACATTCTTCACACTCTCTTCATATTATCAACAAATACGACTCCTAATATCGAGATAATTGTATAAATTACGCAGAACGTATGTTCTGTAAAAAACAAGTAGGAGTGAAAGTAATATGAAAAAGACTATTGTTCTTCTGACAATCGTCCTGGCCGTACTGGCCGCCCCTCTCTTTGCTGAAGTGACAGTATCCGGTGATGTAGATTACAGATTCGGTTACAACGCTGACGCCTATTCTGAAGGTTCTGACATGGACTTTGACGCCGGTCTGGGAATCGACCTGAGTGACTACACATCTATCAGCTTGAATTTCAGTGCTGACAACGAAGTTGATGCCGCAGATGACAATGCTGTGACTCTCGACAATCTGGTACTGACTCAGGACATTACTGGCGCTATGGGTATGGATGGTGATTTTGGTGTAGCTCTTTCTTTGGGTGTTTCTTCCTTCGAACCCGTTGAGTACAACGGTGTTGCCGGTTACGGAGATTTCGAATACAGCGATGAAGACGGTGACAACAGATATGACTTATGGAACATTCTTGATCCCTCTACTGTTATGACAAAGGCTTCCATCTCTGTTTCCGACGTAACAATCGACGCGGCCCTCTATGAAACAGGCTCTGAAGTATTTGACGCTCCCCAGTTCGGCGTAAACGTATACGGAACCTTCGGTATTGTTGACGCATCCGTTAACCTTCTCTACGTAAAAGCAACTGTTGGTGAAGATCTTGTATCCCTCGGTGCCAACTTCGCAGCCGAAGCTATTGAAGACCTGATGGTCGGTGCCGGAATGGAAATGTTCCTAAGTGACGGCGAATGGTTCCTGAACTACGGTGTATCCGTAGGTTACACGTTCGACGCCCTCTCCGTTGGTTTTGCAATGAAGAGCGATATGGAAAGCAGAGACTTTGGCTACGAGTTCATGGACGTAACAGACTTTGCTATCAATGTTAACTACATGGTAACAGAGGCAGCCAAGGTTTTTGCTGGATTTAAAATTGCTGGCGATGAAAACCCTGCTGTTGACACAGACTTCGCTGATGCCTTCGGTTACGAACTTGGTGCAAGTTACACACTTGATGTTGTAACTTACTCTCTGGGTTGGGCTGACGGTTCTGACTACGTAGGCCAGACAGGTTCTGCCGTTGACGGTGCAGTATTCGCAAGAGTACAGGCTTCTTTCTAATTCAGAACTAGTTAATGATAACTATAGCCGTTTCCTTAAGGGAACGGCTTTTTTTATTTCATATAAAATAGTAAACCGGGAGAATGAAAATGAATAAACTGATATACCCTATGCTTATAGCAACCCTCATATCTCTTTTCGGATGCCGTAGTGTGGATTATGTCCCGTCACAGGATACCATAGTTTACAAGCTGTCCGACATAACAATTACTTTGACGCCTCTTAGCCAGGAAAATTTGATTAGCAGTTATGGAAAGAACGAAAATCCCTTTATTAACTATCCCGGAAGACTACCCCACAAAACCTTTGTTGTTTTTGATGTCGAAATAAGAAGTCAAAACACCATTTTGGAAAGTTCTCGTAGAAATATGGAGCTTATACTGGAAAACGTCGTAATACGTGGAGAAAACAAAGAAAGTTTAACAAATGCATGGAACCACTATTTCAGCTCAGATAGACAGGAACTTCACATGAAAAAGACAATCAGGGAACTACTGAGAGAGGATATGTTTACCATAACCCCGGATAATCCTTTCCAGGGTCTCATCGTCTTCCTCATTCCACTAAAAGAGACTTCTGATGCCCTTCTGCGTATACCGGCAAAAACTTCAGGTGGTGATGAAGGCATTATTGAGATTCCAATAAAAATGCTCAGATTCCAAAACGGAGAATTGGTGATGCCTGAAGAAAACTCGGGGATTTTCAATCAGTAGACTAAATAGAATAAAACTGTTTCTCAACCCAAGAAATCATTCTTTTAGATGTAAAGCCGACCATGCCGTCTTCAAACACAAGGTCGGCTTTTTTAAGCGCTCCTGTCTTGTCGGAAATCATGGAAGGTGGCACTGCAACCGCATGCATCCCCGCACACAGTGCCGCCTCGACTCCCAGAGGAGAGTCCTCCAGAACCAGGCAGTTCTCAGGTTCTGCCTTCAGACGGGAGGCGGCCTCAAGAAAAACATCGGGAGCCGGCTTGCCCTTCTCCACTTCCTGGGAGGAGACCCTCAAAGGAAAAAGATCCCGGATTCCCGCAAGGGCAGTCATCTCCTCGATGATGGGGTTCGTGGACCCCGAAGCGATGGCCAGTGGAATTCCCTGCTCCTTCGCCCATCTTGCAAACTTCACCATCTCGGGAAAAGCCTGAAGCTCAGCCCGGGCAATTTCGAGGTAGGTCTTCTCCTGGAATTCCTTGATCTCGTCAAATGAGGCTTCTATGCCGTACCGTTCTTTGATCATGGGGATGAAGGTCTTGGAACCCATTCCGATGCACTCATCGTGCTCCTCGGGGGTCATAAACCCGCCGTAAGAGGCGATCATCGCCAGATCGGCCCGCAGCCAGATCGGCTCAGAGTCCAGAAGAGTTCCGTCCATATCAAAGAGTATCGCATCGAGTCTGCTCATAATAGTAATCCTTAAATTGAAATATCTTTACTTTTCCCGTTTCCTTCAGCAATGGATTCAGCCTCTTCAAGTCTATCTTCTTCAGGCAGATCCATTTCAGGAGTAACAGGGACAACAGTGCCGTCTTTCTTCAGGCGTTTATGCTTCAGGGCCTTGCCGCTGCTCATCAGAACACTGACAGGCTGAAGAACCTCAATGTTGGCACAGATTATTTTTATAGTTTCGGTCAGGGGAACCGCCAGGAACATCCCCGGTATTCCCCAGATCCATCCCCAGAACACAAGGGAGACAAGGATAACAACCGGAGAAAGGTCAAGCTGGTTTCCCTGAAGCTTGGGATCGAGAAAGTTCCCCAGCACCATCTGAATAATGGGCATCGTAATAAGAGTGGCAAGAATGGGATTCCAGGCGGGGTAGAACTGTATAAAGGACATCAGTATGGTCACGATCATTATGATTGTGGAACCGATATTGGGAATAAAGTTAAAAAGGATGGCCAGGAAGCCCCACATGATATAAAAATCAAGGCCTATGAAGTACAGGGTCACACCGACAATCAGGCCCGTTGCCACAGAGATGCCGAGCTTGACCGTAAGATACCGTGCTATCTGGGTATTTATCTTTCTGATAATAATCCCGATTCTCATCTGAACGCTCAGCCTGGGAAATGCCATTTTGATCTTCCGCTCGGAGAGGGGATTCTCCAGAAGCATAAAAACAACAAAAAAAAGCACAATAATCAGCTGTCCTGCAAAACTCACAAAGGAGAGAGAGACGTTGTAGACACCCATCCTCAGGCTGTTGGGCACCTCCATTATATCGAGAATATCATCTGGAAGATTATACCTGAGGACAAGCTCGTTCACGATGATGCCGAAGCGGTCCTGATAGTAGCCTAAAACAGAGATAAATGACGTTATGCTTGTATAGAAGAACCATGCGATGACGTAGAGAAACACCATCAGGATCAATATGACAAGCAGCACTGCAAGGGTTCTGGAAATCCTCTTGTTAAAATGCGTCACAAGAGGTGTCAGAACAAAAGAGAGAAGGATCGCAATAACAAGGGGCAGAAACACAGCCTGAACCACGTGCAGAACGGCTCCCAGAGCAATCAGTGTCAGAATGCCCAGAAAGACCGTATTCATCTTTATCTTCATAATGTGGATAATAAACTATTCTTGAAATCTGCACAAAGCCTGCACTTACATTTCCTTTCCCTTTTCGGCTATTATGGCGCTGTGAACATAAACTTTAACGAGATCAAATTTGTAAAAAGCGCGGCCTATGTAACTAGCCTGCCCGCAG
This sequence comes from Oceanispirochaeta sp., assembly GCA_963676905.2. Taxonomy (GTDB): domain Bacteria; phylum Spirochaetota; class Spirochaetia; order DSM-2461; family DSM-2461; genus Oceanispirochaeta. The sequence continues at coordinate 116,643 of CAXXVE010000002.1, read as the reverse complement.
ACCGGGGCATGGAGATTGCCTTTGCAGGCCGCTCAAACGCGGGAAAATCCAGTGCTCTGAACGCTCTGGCAAACCGGAAAAATCTTGCCAAGACCTCTTCGGTCCCCGGTAAGACGCAGCATATAAACCTCTTCAGGGTTACCGACGACCTGCATATAACAGACCTTCCCGGATACGGATACGCCAAGGTGCCTCCACGGGAGAAAAAGCGGTGGGAAGAGGAGATGACCGACTACATCCTCAACAGAAAGGCCCTTGTGGGGATTGTCCTTGTGATGGATATAAGGCACCCCCTTACAGAGATTGACCGGTCCATGCTGGATCTGGCGGTAGCCGGCGGCCGTGAGGTGCACATTGTTCTGAGCAAGGCGGACAAGCTTAAGACAGGCGCCCGCAAGCAGACCGTGACCGAGATGAACAAGGCTCTTAGGGGTCTGACGATTCCCTGGAGCCTCCAGACCCTCTCTTCGGTCAAAAAAGACGGTGTCAAGGAACTGAGGGAGCAGATCCTCTTCTGGTATGATCAGATAGAGGACGAGGGAGAGGAGTAGCCCCCTTCAATCAGCCTCCCTCTCCTTCAGGAGAATTGATCAAACCATAAAAAACCCGGCAACGTGATGATGCCGGGTTTAACTTTATGAAATGGCCCATTAATATCAGAGAGATCCTGAAATAGGAGTGAGGTATTCCGTGCGCAGACAGGTCTCGAAGAGTTCCTTGGGCATAAATTCCTTCTTCTCTTCCATCCATCCGCTTCTGTCTCTGATAATTTTAACCTGATAGCCTTCTTTGCTCTCTCTCAGGACTTCAAGGATCTCCTTTCGTCCTGCAATTCCCTTGATGCTGTACGATTTCATTTTGAACTCCTTCACAGCGGCCGGGATAATCCGCAACCGGATACTGCCGCCTGTAATAATCTGTTATTCTTATTATCGGCATTTAAATATTCTGTATTAGCACTGCTTATTATTAACTTGGGGCTTGCCTTTTCATCGGGTGTTTGAAAAAATACAATCCATGCCTGTTATTGTACTGGGAGGCATCAAACATACGGGAAAATCGACGGCGGGAAGAAACATTTCAATCCGTCTGAACTACCGCTTTGATGACCTTGATGATCTTATACTTTTAGAACTCCCCTACAAATGGACCATCAGGAGGTGGTACAGGGAAAAAGGTGCCCCTGCCTTTATGGAGAAGGAGACGGAGGCTTTGAAAAAGTACCTGGATGCCTGTCCTCCCGATGCTGTGAGAATACTCGCACTGGGGGGAGGAACCCTTGAGAACAGTGAAGCCCTGAAACTTATAAAAGAGAGTGGATCTCCCATTTTTGTTCTGGATGAAGAAGAGGAAGTCCTCTACGAGAGAATTATCCGGAACGGAATTCCCCCTTTTCTGGAAACCGGCAGCCCCCGGCAGGCCTTTGCCGAGTTATACTGCAAGCGAAGAGAGACCCTGCTTCAGCAGGGAGAACATATCATAAACATACACAACCTTGACCAGCAGCAGACCGCTGACAAACTGGTTCAGAAGATCAGGAGCATTTATGGCGGGTAACAGTTTCGGTACTGCATTCAGAATAACAACCTTCGGAGAGTCCCACGGCAAGGGTGTGGGAGTAATTGTTGACGGCATCCCCCCCGGGATTCCCCTTACAGAGGCCGATATTCAGCCTGAGATGGACAGAAGGAAGCCCGGTCAGTCCGATCTGACAACTCCCCGGAAGGAGAGCGACGAGGTCAGCATCCAGAGCGGCACCTTCGAGGAGAAAACAACGGGCACACCTCTGATGATGATCCTTCACAACACCAATACAATCTCAAGCGATTACAATGATGTTCTGGACAAGTACAGACCAGGCCATGCGGACTACACCTACCATAAAAAGTACGGTTTCCGGGACTGGAGGGGCAGTGGACGCGCCTCTGGACGGGAAACCGCCGGACGTGTGGCTGCCGGAGCGGTAGCCAAAAAGATTCTCAGAGAGAGGGGCATAAGCATAACAGCCTACACAAAGGCTGCGGCAGGAATCAAATGTGAGAAATATGTTCCCGAACAGATAGAGAAGAATCCCATGCGCGCCTGCGATCCCGATGCGGCTGAGAGGATGAAGAAAGTCGTTGAAAGGCTGATTGATGAGGGAAACAGCGCCGGAGGCATCATTGAATGCCGGATAGTGGGTGTTCCCCCGGGACTCGGCGAACCTGTTTTCGACAAGCTTGAAGCCGACCTGGGCAAGGGCATACTCTCCATCGGAGCTGTAAAGGGCTTTGAAATCGGAGAGGGCTTTGGTGTGGCCGATATGTTCGGTACCGAGCACAACGATGAAATGTCAGCCGATGGATTTGTGACCAACCATGCCGGAGGGATTACAGGAGGCATATCGACAGGCCAGGAGATAATCTTCAGGGCCGCCGTTAAACCTACTGCATCTATCTCGGCCCCCCAGAATACAGTCAACATGAAGGGTGAAGAGGTGGAGATTGTTACAGAAGGCCGCCATGACCCTATTATCTGTCCCCGTATTATCCCTGTAATGGAAGCAATGGCTGCAATAGTACTTTGCGACCACCTGCTGCGCTTCGAGGCTCAGAAGAGCCTTCAGATGAGCTGAAAAGGGTATAAGCTATCAATCACGGGAGGCTGTCACGATAAGAGGCAGCCTGCCCTCCCCTGCGCTTTCTCCGCTGTAACTGCCCCAGGTCTCCCATCCTGCAAAGCCGGCCATGCTCAGGCTGGCCATCAGGGTCTCCGGATAGAGGGGGTAGTGATCAATACTGCTCCGGTAGACCTCTCCGCTCTTTTTCTCTTCAAGCTCCGTATGAAAGATAAGTTTCTCAGGTGAATCTCCCGAAACGTAGGTCCTTGTGAACTCGCAGTGTTCTGTATCGATAACACTGAAGGGAACTCTGTCATGGACAACGGTATTGTAGTTGAGAATCTGCAGTATCAGGACTCCCCCGGGTTTCAGCATGTTCCAGGCATCCTGAAGAAAGTGAAACTGCCTGTTAAAGGGAACATGTACAAGTGTGTTTCCAAGGCAGGTGACTGTATCAAAGCTCCCGTCTCCATAAAACTCCTTCATCCTTTCAAGTCCGGTTATCCTGAATAGATCATTTCCCAACAGTCCCCGCTGTTTCGCCGCTGAAGCGGCGCTGAGTATCATCCCCTCATCCAGATCAAAACCTCTGGCATCCAGTCCTTTCTCCTGCATTGCAATAACCAGTTCGCCGGTTCCGCAGCCCGCATCCAGCAGAGAGTCCCCCCTGCCCTTGTGTTCCAGCATAAAGGAAGTACATTCGTCTGAAAGAGGAAAGAGCTCGTTGTAGTAACGGGAAAGTACCCTGTAGAAATCCATAACAACTCCGGAGCGGTGGTTTACTAATAGATTATAATGCAAAATACATAAAAAAAACCGCCCCGGGATGGGACGGCTTAAATTAACTATTATCCTGTCAGTCGTTAGGAGAAAAATCAGATTTTTCTGCACCGCAGAGGGGGCATACCCAGTCTTCAGGAATATCAGCAAATGCTGTTCCGGCGGCTACACCGTTTTCGGGATCCCCATCTTCAGGATCATAAATGTAACCACATACATCGCAAACATATTTCATTTTAATTACCTCCGAATGCTTATAGCTTCAATAACAATTATAAAAATTATTTCTCTTGAAACAAGAAAAATATTTAAAGATCAATCAGGACTTCCAGAGTCCGTGTACGTTGCAGTACTCTCTTGCACTTACAGTTGATGCCTTTACGCAGAACTCTGCAACAGGCTGATCACCGGGCTTCAGATACTCTTTATAGGACTTGCCGTCGGCTGTCAGTTCAATCCACTGAATATAGTGCTCATCTGTCATGGGGTGGATTGTGCTTCCTACAGTTACCTTGTATCCGTCGGCTGTCTTCTCAATCACGGGAACATGCTTCTCTGTTGAAGAGTCAGCTGTCTTTTCTTCCATCTGTGTCATGGGCTGGCCGCAGCAAACGAGTTCGCCTCCGCCTACATTGACTACTTCCACTATATTTCCGCAAAGTTCGCATTTGTAAATCTGGCTCTGTGCAATCATTCTTATCTCCTTGGTTTTCAACTAAAATACTGGAATCGGATATCTGTGCCTACTGGAATTACCAGTTCTCTCCGAGAAGCTCGAAGTGAGCCCGGGGATGAGCACATGCGGGACATACTGCAGGGGCACTTTTGCCTTCATGAAGGTATCCGCAGTTCCTGCATCTCCATACTACAGACTCTTCCTTCTCAAAGAAGGTTCCGTCATCAACCAGTTTCTTGAGTCCAAGATATCTCTTTTCATGCTGTTTTTCAGCAACAGCGATGGCTTCAAAGATATCGGCTATTTTGTCGAATCCTTCCTGTCTGGCTGTTACTGCAAACTCGGGGTACATGGTGGTCCACTCATAGTGCTCACCTGCAGCGGCTTCAGCAAGATTTTCGCTTGTTGTTCCGATAACTCCGGCGGGAAAGCTTGCGGTTATTTCAACTTCTCCGCCTTCGAGAAGTTTAAAGAGGCGTTTCGCATGCTCTTTTTCCTGGTCAGCTGTTTCTTCGAATACGTAGGCTACCTGCTGAAATCCGTCTTTTTTTGCCTGACTTACAAAATAGGTATATCGGTTCCGTGCCTGCGACTCACCGCTGAAGGCGGTAAGAATATTCTTTTCTGTCTTAGTTCCTTTGAGACTCGCCATAAATAAACTCCTTGATAAACTTTTTATGCACTCCGCTCATCCTTAAAAAAGGGGTGTCATGAACGCCGTGCGAATATAAAACATATCATCTACATATTACTAACATCTTCACTCAGAAGTCAAATTTTCCCCTGCACAATCTGCGCAGAGTCCACGGTAGTGGAGAGTCGATGAAGTAATAACCCTCTTCTGCATCCAGCTGCTCCCCGGATCGGGTGCAGGTGCTTCCAGTTCCATGGGAATGTCTTCAATTTTTCCGCATTTATCACAATGGAAGTGAGGATGTGCCTCGGTGTTGTAATCAAACCTTTTCTGACCGTCGGGTGTTTCAATTTTCACTATCATTTTGTTGCGGTACATTGTCTCCAGATTTCTGTAGACTGTACCGAGGCTGACGTTGGGAATACGGGCCCTGACAAAATCATAAACCATATCCGCAGACGGATGAGACTTGCTGCTCTTGAGAGCATCCAGAATCACCCTCCTCTGACTTGTCATTCTTAAAGTTTCCATTACTTCTTCATAATAATAATCATTATCATCTTTGTCAAACAAATAAACCTGAATATATTTAATACCCTCTCCGGTAGAGATCTGTCAGACATAATAGGACTGCTGACTCTTCTGCATTCTTTTCCGGGAGGCATGGATCTCATCCTTCATGGCTTCAAGGATTGTGCAGAGTGAATCGTCAAGCTTTGTGAAGCCGAACTCCACCGCAGCCGATTTGAAACTGACATCAACCCGGAGCTTTCTGTTCAGTGGATCAGTCAGAACCGCATAGATCTCATCGGCAACCTCATCCTCAATGATAAGATCCCCCTCTCTGTCATAGCGGTCACGAACCTCCACAGGCCGGACACCGCTGCCCTTAATATCTGTTTTATATACAAGGTAGGTACTTGTTACAACGGGGACCTTTGCCGCGAAGGCTTCAAGAAGAGAGTTTCCGAAGCCTTCCCACCTCGGCATATAACAGACAAGATCCGCGTTTACAAGAACATCTGCATTGGTGTAGTACTTAACCCCCTCTTCAATTTTCCTCTCCGCCCGTATTCTTCTATGGATCAGATTCAGATCTACTCCAACCTCCCTTGCGGCCTCTTCAACCTTCTGGGGATAGCGGCACTCCTCCTCGTCTCCGGGATAGAGGGTAACGATAAATTTGATGCGAGAAGCCAGACCGGGATATTTCTTTTTCATAACCCCGCAGAGTTTCATGGAGTCTTCAATTCTCTTTCTTGGAACAATTCTTGTGGGCTGAACAACGAGTATATCATCATCGGTAAATCCGAAGTCCCTGCGGAAGCTGCTGTTATATTCATCCTTCAGGGGCGGGTTTTCGAAATTCTCGCAGTCCGGGATCAGATAGGGCCTTATCCGCTTGACCGATGTCAGAATATGTTCGGCATAGCTTGAAAGAACCACATGTTCGTTGCTTATACTCACGGGAGGCATGATTTCATGGAGAACATCTTCGATAAGACAGTCACTGTAGCGGCTTCTCTCCCACCAGAAGTCATGATGATGAAAGACGGCAGCCACCTCACGGACTTCGGTCAGATCATAAACTGCCATTGCCCCCAGAAGGGTCATGGGCATTGCATTTGTGTTTTCGGCTATGATCAGGTCGATGCTGTTTTTCAGCAGGAAGTCATATATCTCTGATGCAACAGCCCTTCCCTCCTCCCTGAGTTCCTCTTTAAGCTGCTCCAGCTCATCATCAGAGAGTCTGGTGTCACTGTTTTCAAGATGGGGAAAAATCTGTTTCTCATAATAGACCTGCCTCTCTGAATCAAATGAAAGAGAGGGTACAAGAAGGCGTCTGCTGTCGGGGACAAGAGGATTGAACCGCCGGTACTCGCCGGCAACGGTAAAGATCCTGTGGCCTCTGGAGTGAAGAACGCTGATCCACTTGGCGGCTTCCATAGATACACCGTCAATATCACCAAGCTTACCGCTTATAAAACAGATATTGTAGGACTCCTGCATACTATCAATCATAGGTTCAGGGTCAGCTCTTTTCAAATACAAGGCCCCTCAGACTCTCAGCTTCTCAGGCCGGATGAAACAAAGCTGTACCCCACTCCTCTGACAGTCTTAAGAAACTGGGGATGCGACGGGTCTTCCTCAATTTTGGTCCGTAAGTGCCTTATATGCACATCCACTGTTCTGTCATCCCCGTAGTGAGTGCTGTCCGAGGACCAGACACGGTTCAGAATCTCCCGCCTGTTGAAGATTCTCCCCTCATTCTTCAGAAAAAAGAGGAGGAGCTTGTACTCAATGGGTGTAAGATCCACCTCTTCATCACCCTTTCTCAGACTCATTCCCTCACGGCTGAGAGAGAAGGAGCCGAAACGGTAACTGCCGCTTCCAGTGACTGCCGCCAGTTCTCCGTAGGATCGCCTGAGACGGGCATGAATGCGGGACAGGAGCTCACCGCTGCTGTAGGGCTTCACCATATAGTCATCCGCTCCGTCCTCAAGGCCACGTATCTTGTCGATATCCTCATCCCGGGCTGTAAGCATGATCACAGGAAAGGTGCAGCCCCTTGACCGCAACTCACGGCAGATATGATATCCGTCCTTTCCAGGCAGCCGTATATCCAGCAACAGAAGTGAAGGCGAGAGTCCGGGCAGGGTAGAGAGGAAGGAATCCCCCTCTGAAAAGTGGCGGACCTGATATCCTGCGGCTTCAAGGGTCAGAGTGAGACCTTTGGCAACGGGCATGTCATCTTCAACAGTAGCAATCAGGAAGTTGTTCTTCATAAATTGAATGTACAGCAGAAACTGTCATATTCAAAGCAGATTTACTATTCGCTTCATCAGGAAGATCAGGGAGAGAGACAGAGTCAAGCAATAATCAGACATGAAAGACAGGGCCATTTCTTCTGGAGAGCATAAAAAAAGAGGACTGCCCTCGGGGAGCAGTCCTCTTTCATTTCATAAATAACAGGGCCAACTTTATTCAGACTGAGCTGAAATCAGATAGAACCTTTAACCACATGACAGGCCACATGGTGTCCCGGAGCAAGCTCTTCAAGCACGGGAGTCGCCTCACGGCAGACCTTCTGTGCCATGGGACAGCGGGAGGCGAAACGGCATCCCACGGGAGGATCGATGGGGCTCAGGACATCGCCCTGGAGCACGACCCTCTTGTTCTCCCGGGTCAAATTGGGATCGGGGATGGGTATGGCCGACAGCAGCGCCTTTGTGTAGGGATGCAGGGGATTTCTGTAGAGCTCATCGGAGTCACAGACCTCCATCAGCATACCCAGATACATAACTCCGATTCTGTCGGATATGTGTTTAACCATGGAGAGGTCGTGGGCAATAAAGAGATAGGTCAGTCCCATCTCGTTCTGCAGGTCCTCCATCATATTGACAACCTGGGCCTGAATGGAAACATCCAGGGCGGAGATGGGCTCATCACAGATGACAAGGTCCGGCTCCACTGCAAGGGCACGGGCTATTCCGACCCTCTGGCGCTGGCCCCCTGAAAACTCGTGGGGATAGCGGTTGGCGTGCTCTTTCTTGAGGCCTACCCGCTCCAGCAGATCGTAGATCCTCTCCTGCCTCTCGGCTCCCGATGCAATCTTATGGGTGGAAATACCCTCACCGATAATATCGGTTACGGTCATTCTTGAGTTCAGACAGGCATAGGGGTCCTGGAAGATCATCTGGATCTTCTTCCGGAAGGGTTTCATCTCACGCTCGGAGAGGCCTGCCAGATCGGTGCCGCCAAAGTTGATCTCACCGCCGGTGGGATCATAGAGGCGAATGATGGTCCGCCCAGTGGTGGACTTACCGCATCCCGACTCGCCGACAAGGCCGAAGGTCTCACCCTTTTTAATTTCAAAGGAGACACCGTCCACGGCCTTGAGGTGCATGGTTTTTGGTTTTATAAGTCCTCCCCCGCTGATGGGGAAGTATTTTTTAAGGTTCTTTACTTTCAGCAGTACTTCTTTATCACTCACGAAGGGACTCCTGCTTTCTCATATTTTTCCACCTGGGGAGCATCCTTGTGAAGGAGCCAGCAGGCAGAGGAGTGAGACTCGCTCAAGCGGAAGACCGGAGGCCTTTCCTTGAGACAGATCTCCATTGTGTGGGGACAGCGCCCTGAAAAGGGGCATCCCTCGGGGGGATGGAGAAGGTCGGGAGGAGAACCTTCGATGGGAACAAGACGTTCTCTCTCCCCTTCTGTCAGTTTGGGAACCGATTTGTGAAGACCTACAGTGTAGGGATTCTGGGGATTGTAGAAGATATCCTGCTCGCTTCCCTGCTCCATAATGGTTCCGCCGTACATAACGACGATATGGTCACAGATCTCTGCGATAACCCCCAGGTCATGGGTAATCATGACAATGGAAGCGTTGATCTTGTCTTTAAGGTCGTTCATCAGGTCCAGGATCTGCGCCTGAATTGTCACATCAAGAGCCGTTGTGGGCTCATCGGCTATAAGGAGCTTCGGGTTGCATGAGAGGGCCATGGCAATCATTACCCTCTGGCGCATACCGCCAGAGAACTCGTGAGGATAGCTGTGGATTCTGTTCTCAGGCTGGGGAATTCCAACAAGTCGCAGCATTTCCACTGCCCGTTCAAGGGCCTTGCCTCTTGAGATTTTCCTGTGACGGCGGATGACCTCAACCATCTGGTTTTTAATTGTGTAGACGGGGTTCAGAGAGGTCATGGGATCCTGAAAGATCATGGCGATGTCGTTTCCCCTGATGTCCGAAAGCTGTCTCTGTGAGAGCTTGGCCAGGTCTTTTCCTTCAAAGAGGATCTCCCCCTCCTTGATCTTTCCGGGCTCTTCAATCAGACCCATAATAGAGAGGGCTGTAACGCTCTTTCCGCTTCCCGACTCACCTACGATTCCGAGAACGCCTCCCTTCTTCAGAGTGAAGGAAGCTCCCCGAACGGCCTGAATCTCGCCGTGGTGTGTAAAAAAAGAGGTTTTTACATTGTTAACTTCTAATAAAATATCATCTGACATGGTTGATTATCCTTTTCTCAGTCTCGGGTCCAGGGCATCCCGCAGGCCGTCTCCAAGGAAGTTGAAAGACAGCATGGTCAGGGCGATGGCCATGGAGGGATAGAACAGCTGATAGGGATAGGAGAGCAGTCCCTGCAGCGCATCGTTAGCCAGGGTTCCCCAGGAGGCCATGGGAGCCGAAACACCCAGTCCGATAAATCCGATAAAGGCCTCGGTAAAGACCGCAGAGGGAATCATCATGGTCATGGAGACGATAATGGGTCCAAGAGCGTTGGGAATAAGATGGCGGAAGATGATGTGTCCCTTGGAAACACCAAGGGCTCTGGCTGCCATCACAAATTCCTGATTCTTGAGACTCAGAACCTGCCCTCTCACGAGACGGGCCATAACAACCCAGTACACCGATCCCAGAGCGATAATCATCGTCCAGAGTCCGCGGTTTCCTACGAGAACCATTATAAGAATTACATAGAGTACAAGAGGGATGGAGTTGAGGATATCAACGATTCTCATCATGATACCGTCGGTCCTGCCCCCTTCAAAGCCAGAGATGGAACCGTAGACAACACCTATAAAAAGGTTTACCAGAGAGGCAACAAGGGCTACTGTCAGGGAGATCCGGGCACCATAGATAACACGGACCATCAGGTCCCGGCCCAGAATATCACTTCCGAAAAGATATGTTCTGTTCTGTACTTTCTTAAGGGGTTCTGTATACTCCTCTCCTTTATAGGTGAAGGAGAAGTCATAGGGATAACCCTGCTTGTCCTTCAAAAGGTTGTAGGAGAAGTCCAGAGCTACAGGCTCGCCTTCATACTCATAGGTATAGATCTTCTTGATGGCATCGGTCTTTGTCCGGGGCAGGCGTCCCAGAATTTTCCCCTTGTCGGAGATCTGCAGCACCTTGTAGTCGGAGGTCAGAAAGACATTGAGATCTTCGTCCAGCTGGTAGATTTCAAGCCGGGGAGGAACATTGGCATAGTCAAGGTTCTGATCAGAGTAGGATACGCTTGTAAACATGGGGCCGAAAACGGCGATGAGTACAATAACGACAACTCCTGTCAGTCCGATCATGGCCAGAGTATGGTTTTTCAGCCGCCTCCAGGCATCCTGCCAGTAGGTCAGACTGGGGCGCATTTTCTCAGGAATTTCCTTTACGCTTCTGTCGACAAATTGAAATTGGTTGGAGTCCATGAACTACTTGCTCTCCTTTTCAAAACGGATACGGGGATCGACCAGAGCGTAGGCCATGTCCACCAGAAGGACCATCAGAACATAGAAGGCCGCAAAAATTACGGTAATCCCCATGATGACTGTATAGTCACGGTTGTTAACGGACTCAACATAGTAGCGTCCGATGCCGGGAATGGCAAAAATTTTCTCAACAACGAATGAGCCTGTCATAAGAGAGGCAATGGTCGGGCCCATATAGGTGATTACAGGAATCAGAGCATTCTTTACAGCATGCTTGCCGATGACCGACCACTCCCTGAGCCCGTTGGCCCGGGCGGTTCTCACATAGTCCTGCCTTAAAACCTCCAGCATGCTGGAACGGGTCAGACGGGTAACAAAGGAGAGAGAGTACCCTGCCAGTGCCACCACAGGTCCAATGTAACTGACCGGAGATGAGAGTCCGAAGGGGGGCACCCAGCCCAGTTTTCCTGAGAAAAAGTATATAAACATCGTCGCAATGACAAAGCTGGGAATCGTTACCCCCAGGGTCGCCATAAACATGACAAAATAGTCCATTGGTTTATTCTGCTTCAAAGCAGAGACAATTCCGAAGGGGACTCCCAGAATGATCACCAGAAGTGAGGCCAGAAAACCGACAGACGCGGTGGCGGGGAATCCGGTAACAATAAGATCATTGACTGTAATTCCGATTTTGGAAAAAGAGGGACCCAGGTTAAATGTAAAAAGGCCCTTCATATAGTCCAGATACTGCATATGCAGCGGCTGGTCCAGTTTGTATTTTTCGTTCAGAACGCGCATGATTTCCGGAGGTACAGGTCTTTCTCTTGTGAAAGGTCCTCCCGGAATAGAGTGCATCATAAAAAAAGTAACTGTGGCGATCAAAAGGACCGTCAGCAGCGAATAGAACAGGCGCCGTACGAAATAGTTTCTCATACAGAGTTCTCCTAAATGCGGCGGGCAAACGGAATGACTTCCGGCAGGCAGGCCGCTAAGATTAGCCTGAAAACATTGAATTTGATTTTTTTAAATCCAGGCTTTTTAAAATAACCGCACTCCCCCCGTGAGGGAGGAGCGCAGCTGTTAGTGGTTACAGATTATCTAACTACAGTTGTAGTTGTGAAGTCGATAGCTCCAAGCATACTTCTGTCCCATCCCTGAACCTGGGGACTGGAGAGGAAGTAGTCAGTGTAGTGGTACACGGGAACGATGGGCATATCATTCATCAGAATGTCCTGAGCTTCATACAGAGCCTCATAGTGCTCGGCACCGTAGGTAGAAGAAGCCTTGGCCATGGCCGCATTGTATGCGGGGTTGTTGTAGTTGGGATCGTTGTAGTCATTTCCGTCAACAAAGATCGCAAGGAGACCCATGGGGTCGAGGAAGTCAGTCAGCCAACCACCTCTGGACATCTGGTAATCTCCGGCTTTTCTTGTATCCTGGAATACGGCCCACTCCTGGTTCTCGAGAGTACACTCGATACCGAGGTTTGTTTTCCACATTTCCTGAACCATCTGTGCAACCAGCTGGTGGCTTTCTGCAGTGTTGTAAAGAAGTGTGAATGTGGGGAAACCTTCACCATTGGGGTATCCGGCTTCCGCAAGAAGTTTCTGTGCTTCAGCTACAGAACCGCTGTCCATGGAAACGCCGTAGGTACCGGCTGTTTCAAAGAAGTCATTACCCTTGTCGTCAGGGAATCCGGGAGGAACAAATCCTGCAGCGGCAACTTCACCCTTGGCAGTTACTTCAACAATTTTTTCTCTGTCGATGGCATAGGCAAGAGCTTTTCTGACTCTTACATCCTGCCACATTTCAAGATTCATGTTGAAGTTGTAGTAGTAGGTTCCCAGAAGGGGAAAGATGTAGAACTCGGGGTTCTCGGCAATCAGCCTGGGAATCTCTGTGGGGGGAATGGAAGTAGTTGTAAGGAAGTCGAATTCTCCGGCAACATAGGCATTGTATGCGGTAGATGCGGCATCGATGAATTTAACATTGATGGTATCGATTCCAACATCATCAGTCTTCCAGTAGTTCTCATTCTTCTCAAGAGTCAAACCGTCGCCGACGGTATAGGATGTAACCTTGAATGCACCGTTGGAAACAGCCAGTGAAGGTGTTCTTGCCCAGGCGCCGTCGGCACCGGCAGGATCTTCAACAGAAGACTGTTTTACAGGCATAAAGTGATAGAAAGCTGTAAGTGAAACAAAGTAGTCAGTGGGAGCAGACAGAGTAACTTCAAATGTCAGGTCATCCACGGCTCTGATTCCAACTTCATCAAGAGAAACGTCACCATTGTTGGCAGCTTCAGCATTAACAACGTTTGTATAGTGCCAGATCCATCCATACTCGGATGCGGTCATGGGATCCATGGCTCTCTTCCAACCGTATACAAAGTCATTGGCAGTCAGGGGGCTTCCGTCGGACCATTTTGACTCTCTAAGGTGAAAAGTAACAACTGTTCCGTCTTCGGAAATATCCCAGCTCTTGGCGATTCCGGGGAAAACTTCACCGCTTCTTTCGCGGACAAGACCTTCAAATGTATTGCTGAGGATGTGTCCGCCATCGGACGCACCATTTAGACCGGGGTCAATGGTTTTGGGGTCAGCTCCCAGGTTCCAGTTCATAACGACAGGACCGGCAGCAGGTTCAGCTGCCTTTTCAGTAACAGCTTCTGTTTTTTTCCCACAGCTGACAAACAGCATGGGGATCAGCAGAAGGGATGCGAGTGCAGGAAATAATCTTTTTTTCACTTACCTTTCTCCTTGTACGTGATTTAAATGCAAATTATAACCCCACATAACAACTGCTGTCCAATAGAACAAATTCTTTATATGCGGGGAATAATCAGGTGTAGGAGACATTTAACCAACCTTTGGTCCATTAGTCAATGTTGTGGATTTTGTGTTTTTAAAATTAAGAAAATGTGAAGAAATGAATAATTATAGCAATCTTATATCAGTATAATCGATTACAAAGGCCAAAGAAGGCTGTTATTATTGTATTTTTATCCAAAATATATCATTTCGGGGTGAATTTTGAATAAAATTCGGCCGTTGCCTTTATATCAAATAACTCTTATATAGCCTTAAAGTTGCTCTTCCACCCTATGAAAACCATATACAAACAGTCCCTTGCAGACATTTCTCGAATTCCCATATTATTGTCAGAAATAGTGTGCTATACAGTATTATCCCTCACCCTCTGGAAACAAATAATTGAAAGTCAGATGAAACCCGATTGAGCAGAAATGCCTACAGGATAGGCTGTTGAGGTAAATTCCACTTGATAAAACGGGCGAAATGGGAGCATTATAATCCGATATGAACAATTCAATTGACCAGTTTGAACAAACAGTTGCCCTCCTGCAGAGCAACCTGACGGGGGATTATGAAATCCGCCCCGACAACGTCTACCTTGAAGGCGAACCTAAAAACCGTGAAATCATCGGCAGTTTTGTCGATAAGCTATTGAAACCCGGCAGTGCCATCAGGGGTGTTGAAAACCTGAAAAAACTGCATGAATACTCTGAAAACGGGAAGGCCTGTCTACTTCTTGTGGAACATTACAGCAACTTCGACTATCCCGCCCTTTTCAGGATGATCGAAAAAACAGAAGGACTGGGTCCCGAAGTGGCAGAAAGCCTTCTGCCTATCCAGGGAATGAAGCTATCCGCTTCAAGTGCACTGACCGCGGCCTTCTCAAACTCCTATACAACAATAGCCATCTATCCCAGCAGAAGCATTGATTCTGAAAAAGACCCCGAAAAGCAGGCGGAGGTCCGCAAGATAAGCATGCCCATCAACCATGCGGCCATGAGGGAACTGACTCACAGAAAATATCATGGAAATATGGTTGTAGTTTTCCCCGCGGGAACACGTTTCCGCCCCTGGGAGCCTGATTCCAAGAAGGGCGTGAGAGAGATCTACACCTACCTCAAAGCCTTTGACTATGTCTCCTTTGTTAGCATCAACGGCAACCTTCTGATCCCCTGCAAGGAAGATAATATGGAGAAGGACACCCTTAACCCCGATGTCCTGCTCTTTACAGTATCAGAACCTGTAAAAGGAAAGGATTTCAGACAGGAAAAGACCGAAGAGACACCCGAAGATCAGGATCCTAAACAGTATGTGGTGGATCAGGTGATGGCTGAACTGGACAAATACCACGAGGAAGCAGAAGAGTACAGAAAGACTCTTCTCTGATGCTATTATCAAGCGGCTACTGCTGCTGCTCGTAGAACCAGTTTTCTACATCAAGCAGCATGCAGGGCCCCATTACTTTAAATCCCCGCCGATTAAGATTAGCTCTCAAGACCTCCCCCTCCGGAGGCAGAACAAGCAGTATATTGACAACGTGATTCTGATAGGAGTAGTCCAGAGCCGAATCCAGGAGGCCTGAGGCAATCCCCGCCCCCCTGTACTCAGGCAGAACATAGAGGGAACTTACAGTTGCATTGAGATCATCACCTGTTCTGTCGAGTAACATGGTAAGATAGCCGCAGCTGCTTCCGTCGGGACTGAGGGCCCTGAAGGCAATTTCCGGACTCCTGCGGGGTGTATGAAACTGGCTGACCATCAGAGCTCTCAGAGAGTCTGACTGCTCCTTATAGATTTCACTCTGATAGTTTCTCATAACCGGAGCAAGCTCCTCCTCTCCGGGAACAAAGGCTTCCATGGAAAACTCGTCCAGAAAGAGATCATCTGTCTCTTCGGGTTCCTCTCCCAGCGACTCAATCCCCCAGAAGTCGCAAAGTTCGTCGTACCAGCTCCGTACTCTGCGCTTCATTTCCCGGTCTTTGTGGGCGAACCATGCTTTTTCAAGATCCTCCCGCTCTTTCAGTACGTTTTTAAACCCCCGAAAGACGCCGCGTCCCGAATTCAAAATGGCTCTGAGACGCTCACGGTAGATGGGATTCCGGAGAGTTCCGGTAAAGCTGTCCATCAGCTGATAGCCGTCGCTGGGGTTCCATACTGGCAGGGGCTGGCAGAGTGCTCGACGCTCCTCAGATACCTGATCCAGCTGCACAATCATCAATGATTCCGTATCAAGGAGAAAATTCCCGGTCTGGTTCTCCATGGCAAATATAATCTGGTCCTGAAGTTCCGGAGTCAGTTCAAACTGCCCTTTCATGCTCTTCTCTCCATCTCTTCAACTCTTCCTTCAGTTCGGCTCTGGGAATAAACCACTTTCTGCCTGTCTTTCTGTCTTTCAGTTCAAGCTCATCGTTTTCAAGAAAACGGCGGCCCACAACGATCCTCAGGGGAATTCCCATAATAGCGGCGTCCCTGAATTTGACTCCGATGGACTCAAGACGGTCATCCACCAGGACATCCTTCTCTCCCAGTTCCAGGGCAAGCTCATCCACCGCATCAGAAACTCTCAATGAACGGCCGATGCCCATAAGATAGTAGGTATAGGGAGCCAGTTCAAGGGGCCATATAAGACCATCCTTGTCCCTGTTGTTTTCGGCGATACAGGCCAGAAGGCGTCCAAGCCCCATACCGTAGGACCCCATAAGGGGATAGATCTTCCGCCCTCTGTCGTCTTCAAAAGAGAAATTCATGGCTCTGGTATAAAAATCATCGAGTTTGAAAATATTTCCCATCTCAATGACCCTCTTCGACTCCAGAGGGGTACTGCATGCAAGGCAGAGGTCCCCCGGATTGAGCTGGGCTATATCGGCATTGGGTGGTATATCAAAATCCCTTCCGAAATTCACATTGATATAGTGGTAGCCCTCTTCATTCTCACCCATCACAAGATTGGGGCTGTTGACGACCGCCTCATCCACAATAACCCTTACACCCTCAGGAACCGAAACGGGAGACATATATCCCGGCACAAGGCCGTATTTCGCAAGGGTCTCGCTGCCCGCAGGCTTACCAACGGCAAACCCGAGAACTGAGCAGAGCTTATCCAGTGAAATGTCATAGTCTCCCCGCACAACAGCCATGACTGGACCGCGGTCCGACTCATAGACCCTGGGTTTAATGAGTTTGGAAAAGGGAAGATCCAGTTCTTTTGAAAGGCATTCAAGATCGGAACACTCACCGGTGTCTACACGGCGGAGTCCCCTGGGAGCTTCGGGCTGACTTGTTTTAACACCCACAGCCACAGAGCGGTTGGCCCTGTATCCGCATTCGGAGCAAATCATAACCACATCCTTGCCCTGCTCATGGGGATAGAGAAACTCGTAGGCACGGGAACCGCCCATGATACCCACTCCCGATTCAGCCGGAATAACAGGCACAGAGCACTTATCAAATATCCTCATATAGGCGTTGAAAACCCTTGGGAAGAAATTATTGAGGTCCGCAGAAGTTCTATGGAAGGAGTAGGCATCCTTCATAATGAACTCTTTGGCCCGTACAAGCCCCAGACGGGCCCGGGCTTCGTCCCTGAATTTGCTCTGAAACTGATAGATGAATATGGGAAAATCCCTGTAGGAGCTTACCGCCGAACGGATAAGCTCAACAGCGGCCTCTTCATGGGTGGGAGCCAGAACCAGAGTCCGTCCTCTGGCATCCTTAAAGGTGACAAGGGGATTGTCACGCATATCACTGCGTCCTGACTTTTTCCAGATTGCCAGGGGATTGACCATGGGAGCCAGAAATTCCTCCCCGCCAAGGTCCATCATCTCTTCAGAGATCAATGCCTTGAGTTTGTCTATAACTTTCATTCCCAGAGGGAGATAGCTAATGAGCCCCTGTCCCAGAAGGTGGACAAAGCCCCCTCTCAACAGCAGGGTATAACCCTCAAGAGATGCACCGCCTTGACCGCCTCCGGCGGCCTTGCGTCCTGTTTTACCGATCAGCCTGGAATATTTCATTCAGTCATTTTAGTGTGCCTGCTTCAGTGAGGTCAAGAAAAGTATTATCATTAGGCTTGACTATGTTTATTAGCATGCTTATATTACTCATACGATTTTAACAGTGCAGATTTGACTTTTGCATAAACTGTTGTCATATTTTATTAGGGAAAGGAGCTTTCAATAATAATTGAAAAACCAACGACTCCTTTTCAATCAAGGAGTTATCATGGACACAATTGAATATGTAGAGGCCAGGGAGATTCTGGATTCGCGGGGAAACCCCACTCTGGAAGTTGATGTTATGCTTGCGGACGGATCATTCGGCAGAGCCGCCGTACCTTCAGGAGCCTCCACGGGTGTCCATGAAGCGGTAGAGCTGAGAGACGGCGATAAAAAACGTTACCTTGGAAAAGGCGTTCTCAAGGCTGTTGAAAATGTAAATACTGTAATCGCAGACGCCGTTATCGGACTGAGTGCCCTGAATCAGGTAGATGTGGATAAAACCATGATCGAACTGGACGGGACTGACAACAAAGCCAAACTGGGAGCCAATGCCATACTCGGTGTCTCCATGGCTACAGCCCGTGCTGCAGCACAGCATCTTGAAATTGATCTTTTTAAATACCTTGGTACATTCCATGCAAATGTACTTCCGGTCCCCATGGCCAACATCATCAACGGAGGCAGTCATGCCGACAACTCTGTCGACTTTCAGGAGTTTATGGTTATGCCCGTAGGTGCCGATTCCATCCGGGAAGCTGTGCGCTGGATTGCCGAGATTTTCCACAAACTGAAATCCCTGCTGAAGGATGCCGGACTCTCGACAGCCGTAGGTGACGAGGGAGGTTTCGCCCCCAACTTCAAATCCAATGAAGAGGCTCTTAAGTTTATCATGGATGCCGTTGAAGGCGTCGGACTGAAACCCGGCAAGGACGTAATGATCGCCCTTGACCCCGCCTCTTCCGAGTTCAGTGAAAAACAGTCTGACGGCTCCTACATCTACGAACTGAAGTGGTCTACAGGTGAAAAACTGACAAGTGCACAGATGGCCGACTTCTGGGCAGACTGGTGCGAGCGCTACCCCATCATCTCCATTGAAGATGGAATGAACGAGGACGACTGGGATGGCTGGAAGGTACTGACCGACAAGATCGGCGACAAGGTTCAGCTTGTAGGCGACGACCTGTTTGTAACAAACACAGTCCGCCTGAAAGAGGGAATCGAGAAGGGAATCGGAAACTCCATTCTGATCAAGGTTAACCAGATCGGAACACTGACCGAAACCTATGAAGCCGTTGAAATGGCCAAGAAAGCCGGCTATACAGCCATTATAAGCCACCGCTCCGGTGAGACATCGGACACAACCATTGCCGACCTTGTAGTAGCCCTTGAAACAGGACAGATCAAGACCGGTTCCATGAGCCGTTCCGACAGAGTCGCCAAATACAATCAGCTGATGCGGATTGAAGATGATCTGGAAGGAAGATCCAGCTATGCAGGCTGGGATGCTTTCTACAGCATCAAAAGATAGGATTTCCAAGGGGAAAAGAGACTCAAAACGAGTTTAGAAATTTCCCCGGGAGACGCATAAACAGAAAAACCGGAGCTTTGGCTCCGGTTTTTTATTCAGACATTGTCAAGTGATGGCCTTCACTCCGGCCTCAGCAGGCCGGGTATCAGTATTCCACATCAAAATCAATAAGTTCTGTATTGAATGGGGCCGGCATAAGCCGGGTATCCACTACATGAGCCGATGGCGGGCCGTTTTCAAGCCAGTGGCACATATCCTCGACAACTGCCTGGGGGCCCTGTATATGAACAAGGACGGAACCATCGGGCTCATTACGAACCCATCCCGTCAGTCCCCGTCTCCGGCCCTGACGGCAGGTATAGTAGCGGAAGCCCACACCCTGTACCCTGCCGGAAACCCTGACTCTGACAGCCTTATCCACGGGGAATGTCAGGAACTGACGACAGCGGCCAGCTCTGCTTCCAGATCGGCGTAGTCGTAGGGTTTATAGAAGACCTTGAAGGGAATGGGAAATTCAGGACGGAGAAAACCGCTTGTGATAAAGATCTCCTTCTCATTGCAGTACCGGGCAAGAAATTTAACCCAGTAGTCACCTCCAAGAATATCCATACGGTAATCGGTTACGATGATCTGGATGTCTTCATTATCCAGAAGCTGTTTAATGGCGCCCACACCGTCAGAAGCAACACATACCTTGTACCCTTTCCGGATCAGATAATCTCTCAGAGTAAGTCTGATTGCGTCTTCATCTTCTACGACAAGAACGACCCTCTCATCTGCCATAAATAACTCCTACTGTTTTTCAAGCTCAGGGACGGGTTGTCTCCAGCGAGCAGTATTCACTGCGTTCACTATTATTCAATTATAGACAGAATTAAGCGTCATTGTCACGGGCTAGTTTTTTTTTAATGGAATTAAAAGAGAATCCCCGCCTCATTAGAGTGCGGATCTGTTTGTCGCTGAGCTCACCGGAATCAGAGATCTTGCGGATGGCCTTTTCAAGGGCAATCTCCACATCCTCAGGCATCACCTGTTCTGAGACTGTTTCCCGCGCGGTTCCCGGGGGAACGCCCCTTTTCATAAGGCCGGCAAGAAGGGCATCGGGGCCTTCGGGATGTGAACGCAGCCGTTCCCGAATCCATAGCTCAGCAAACCGGCTGTCATCCAGAAAGCCGAGATCCTTCAGATCCGAAATGATCCGCCTTGTGACGGCCGGGGAGAACTCTCTCTGCATCAGTTTCTGTGCCATTCTTCCAGAGGAATCCTCTCTGGAGGCCAGGCGGGACGCAGCCCATTCCTTCCCTCGCACATAGGAGTTTTCCTCTCTCAGATGCTCCAGCTCCTCCTCGCTCAGCCGATATCCGGCGGACCATCCATCGGGAACGGGAAGGGGCATAAAAAAAGAGGAGCCGTCGGATAAAGAGACCGTAACGGTCTCTCTGCCTGAGCTCCTCTTCTGCACTGAAGCAATAGAAAGATTAACGTTTTGAGAACTGGAACTTTCTTCTAGCTCCTCTCTGTCCATACTTCTTTCTTTCAACCATTCTGGGGTCTCTTGTGAGGAAACCGTTGGCCTTGAGTGCGGGTCTGTTGGTCTCGTCAAGCTCGATAAGAGCTCTGGAGATACCATGACGACAAGCACCAGCCTGACCTGTGATTCCACCACCTCTGACTGTAATCAGAACGTCGTATTTGTCCGCAGTATCAGTAACCACCATGGGTTCCTTGATCATTGTTACCTGCTGCTCAATGGGAAAAAACTCAGAAATGGCTTTTCCATTGACAATAATTTCGCCTTTACCCTGTCTGAAATAAACGCGGGCAGTAGCTGTTTTTCTTCTTCCGGTACCGTGTGCAAGATTTTTAATCACTGTTTCTCTCCCTTACATCTCGATCTTTACAGGCTGCTGTGCCGCATGGGGATGATCCGCACCGGCATACACTTTGACGTTTGTAAAAAGCTTGTTTCCAAGGGTCCCTTTAGGGAGCATCCCCTTGACAGCTTTTTCCATGGGAGCGGTGGGCTTTCTGGAAACCAGTTTTTCATAGTTTTCAGACTTCAGTCCACCAAGGTAACCTGAGTGACGATAGTACATCTTGTCAGCTCTCTTGTTTCCGGTGAGCGCGGCTTCGGCGGCATTCACGATGATCACATAGTCCCCTACTTCCTGGTGGGGGGTGTAGAGCGCTTTGTTCTTTCCTCTAAGGATATCAGCGGCCTTAACAGCCACACGACCAAGAGGCTGACCAGCTGCATCGATGAGGAACCATTTACGCTCAATTTCATTTGGTTTAACAAATATTGTTTTCATTTCTTTTCTTCTACCTTATCAAAGGATCTTTATATAGTCGTAACGGGTTCGTAATAATTACACAATCCAAAAAAGTTGTCAATATGGAATTCGATACAAGAAAAGAGTTTAGAAAAAATCACCCGAAGGCCTTCAAGGCTGTCCCCGGGTAGCTCCGGAGCCCCTGAAAGAGGGTTTCACAGGGGAATCGGGACGGCACTAAAAGCGGCGGTTCCTGTAGAGATAGAAGCCGAAGCCCAGAGCATAGAAAAGATAGGGAAGCATCTGAAGCACCCCCAGCCAGAGGGGAAGAGTTCCCGAGGCATCGGGTCCGAAGGCCAGAATGCCAAGGGTTGAAAGTATTTCGATAATCAGAGACACAAAGGAAACAAGAATTCCTGTTATGACAAAAAACCAGGCTTCCTCTCTTGTCCGGGACCAGACCCAGATAGCCAGAAATGAAGCCAGGAAGCTGACGGCTGCCCGTCCGATAAGAAGTGATGCGGGGCTCATAGCAGGAATATCCTCCCTTAGAGTAACTTCTTCAGGGCGGCCAGATCACCGCTTGTGAGTTCCCCTGATATAATACAGGGAAACCGGGGTGAAGGAGGCAGAAGAACCCCCGCCTCCAGGGCCTTAGTGAAGAGCTCATTATAATCTTCGGCATTTCCGTCCCAGAAATAATAGCAGGAGATGCTTTTCCAGCTGCCCGGAAGCAGAGACCTGTGATCCATGCCGGTGCTGTCTCCGGAACCGCTGGTGGATTCTGCTCTTTTTTCAAGAGCCCTGTTCAGTGACCAGAGCGCCCTGCTGACCGCAGCGGCCAGAACAGCCGGAGGAAGGTCGCCTGCAGGAAGCTCCCGGGAAGAAATGATGATCCGTCCTGACTCAAATCCGGGAAGCGGAACCAGTATCTCAACGGCACGGGCAGATGCTGGCCATGAGAGCCCCGGGCGCCAGAGCACAAGCGAGGCCTGTGAGAGTTCGGCAGATGTCGAAGTCAGCATAT
Source organism: Oceanispirochaeta sp. (assembly GCA_963676905.2). Lineage (GTDB taxonomy): Bacteria > Spirochaetota > Spirochaetia > DSM-2461 > DSM-2461 > Oceanispirochaeta. Next base: position 94,111 of record CAXXVE010000002.1, on the reverse strand, counting down.
CGGCAGCCTCGCCATAACCTGCACCGGCAGGTGCTTGAGAACCTGGCGCATACCATGCGGCATTGAGTTCAAGGGATTCCCCGTCAGAAATCGGAGCACCCGCAGTCCGGCTCAATGCCCTGGCCGCCTTCAGCATCTTACCCTCCTCGGATGAGGGATAGGGCGCTGATACTCCACGGCTCAGTGAGTTTTTAAACTGCAGGGAGACACCGTCGGGACGGTGTCCGAGCCAGGCCCTTCCACCGTCGAGGTAGAGGTCCAGAAAACGGCGCCCCGAGGCGTCGTAGAGATGAAAGTCCCTTGCCCGCCGGATGACAGGCAGCATCCTGAGATTCTTCTGTTCTTCTGATGTCAGTACCACTCTCCGCCTCCCAGTTTTTCAAGCTGATATCCCGAAAACTCGGGTAAAAATGTCATTGTGTGGCCTGATTCAAAGGCAACCTGTATTACAAGGTGTCCAGAGTTTTCCATATTACGGATCACTTCGCCCACTCCATAGTCTTCATGATAGATTCTTGTCCCGGGAGGCCATTCAGAACCGGGCACTGCCCCCGGTACTTTGGGCGCCGCATCTCCCCTGACCTCTATATGGTCCTCGGGAAGCTCCTGGAGGAAGCGGCTTGGCGAAGCCTGTTCGGTTCGCCCGTAGAGCATCCGGCGTCGGCAGGAGGTCAGAAAGAGATCCTTCCTTGCCCTGGTGATGCTCACGTAGAAGAGGCGTCTCTCCTCTTCGATTTCGTCTTCATCATCATACTCGGCTCCCCGGGGGAAGAGTCCCTCCTCCATGCCTGTAATAAAGACGCGGTCAAACTCAAGACCCTTTGTATTGTGCATTGTTATAAGGGTAACCCTGTTGATATCGCTCTCTTCCTCTTCCAGAGAGGCCTGGTCCAGCTCGATAAGCTCCAGAAACTCCGCAAGCCCTTCGGCCGAAGAGGGATAGTCACTGGCGGCGGAGACAAGCTCCTCCAGGTTCTGTACGCGCTGACTGCTCTCGAGGCGGTCCTGCTCCCTGTAGTGGTCCAGAAGACCTGCTTCGGTAATCAGCTCCTTGAGGAACTGACCGAGGTTTTCCTGAACAGGCATGATCTCTTTCATTTTATCGATAAGGGCGATGAGGGAGCTGACTCCCTTGCCGGCCTTGCCCCGGATCTTGCCTTCCGCTTCCTTCAGGGCCTCTTCCAGATTGACGGAAACAAGAGTTCCCCCCTCGCCTTTCAGAATTTTACCGAGAGAAACGGCCCCGATGCCCCGGGAGGGTTTGTTTATAAGGCGGCGGAAGGCCACCTCGTCGGCGGGGTTGCTCAAAAAGCCGAGATAGGCCAGAGAGTCCTTTACCTCTTCACGGCTGTAGAAACTTGTGGTTCCCACAAGGCGGTAGTTGATGTTGTGCTTCCTGAAAACCTGTTCAAAGAGCCGTGACTGGGCATTGGTTCTGTAGAGGATGGCCGAATTAGACCAGTTTCCGTCAGAAAGTTCCCGGGCTATATACTCGGCCTCTTCATTCTGGTCCGCCAGATAGACAAGGGATGGTTTGTGCCCCTCGTCCTGCCGGGTCCAGAGGCTCTTGCCCAGACGCCCCTTGTTGTTGGCCACGACCTCGGAGGCCACGGCCAGGATATGTCCTGTGGAGCGGTAGTTCTCCTCAAGCTTGATGACCCGTGTCCCGGGGAACTGATCCTGAAAGCCGAGGATATTCTCAACCTCTGCCCCCCGGAAGCGGTAGATGGACTGATCATCATCACCCACAACGCAGAGCCAGGTGTTCGGAGCCACAAGCTCCCTCAGGAGCTGAAACTGAGCCCGGTTGGAGTCCTGGTACTCGTCCACCAGAATGACCTGGAAGCGCTGCTGAAGCCGGGTTTTAATCTCGGGATTCTCCGCCAGAAGCCGGCGGGACAGATATATGAGGTCGCCGAAGTCGGCATTTCCTATCTCTCTGAGGCGGTCCTCGTAGGCCCTGTACTGAGAGGGGAAGTCATGATCCGCAGAGATGTGGTCCAGTGAGTCATCGGGGCTGAGGCACTCGTCTTTGGCCCTGGATATATTCCGGGCGATCAGACGGAGCTCATTCCGCGGCAGATGTTCAAAAAGAGTCTTAAGCAGACCGATGGTATCGTCATCGTCGTAGATTGAAAAACTGGATTTCAGGCCCAGAGGCGCACCGTTCCGGCGGAGCATCCAGGCACCGAAGGAGTGAAAGGTCCGGATCATGGCCCCTTCGGCTCCGGGAACCAGGGACTGGACCCGCTCCCTCATCTCGGCGGCGGCCTTGTTTGTAAAGGTTACAGCCAGAATGGACCAGGGATTGAAGCCCAGCTTCTCCACAAGATAGGCAATTCTGGTGGTGACGACCCGGGTCTTGCCCGAGCCAGCTCCCGCCAGAATCAGAAGAGGATCTTTTTCATGGAGAACGGCCTCCCGCTGCTCGTTATTGAGCTCGGAAAGCCAGGACGGTTCTTTCACATATTCTCCTGTCTACTGCTGATTCTCAAGAAGAACGGCTTCCAGATCGACCCCGTTCCGTTTGATGACCTTTGCCCTGACAACCTGTCCGGGTTCAAGTCCTTCGGCCCGGAGGACAACAAGTCCATCCACTTCGGGTGCCTGGAAGTAGGAGCGGCTGAGGTAGAGTTCCTCCCCCTCAACGGCTTCCTCGACAATGAGAGTCAGTTCACGCCCCGTAAAGCGGTCCATTCTATCTTCGGATATCTGCTGCTGCAGATCCTCAAGCACGTTCTTCTGCTTTTCCGTTTTTCTGGCAGCAAGCTTTGTTCCCAGAGTACCCCTGTAGTTATAAGCCTCGGTGCCTTCTTCACGGGAATAGGTGAAAAACCCGGCCCAGTCCAGGCGCGCCTCGGTGAGAAACCGTTTCAGTTCGTTAAAACTCTTCTTCGTCTCTCCTGGAAAACCGCACATTATGGATGAGCGGATCACTCCGTCGGGGAACTCGCTTCTCAGAGACTCAATAAGCTTCAGGTACTTTTCCCTGTTTCCACGCCGTCCCATCCGCTTCAGGATGCCCTCATCTCCATGCTGGAAGGGGATATCGAAGTAGTGGAGAAAACGGGGGTCCTCCTTCATAAGAGAGAGGATCTCCATGGGAAAGTGGTCGGGATGGATGTACAGAAGACGCACCCAGAACTCCCCTTTTATGGCAGAAATACCCTTCAGGAGTTCCAGAAGCTGCCGCTTACCCCGGTCCAGGCCATAGTTGGCCAGATCCTGTGCCACCAGATTGATCTCGAATATGCCGTTATCGATAAGAGACTTTATCTCCTGAAGGATATCCTCCATGGGACGGCTGTCCAGATTTCCCTTGATAAGGGGGATGGCGCAGAATTTACATCTGTTGTTGCAGCCCTCGGCAATCTTTACAAAGGCAGAACCCTTGAAACCGAAAAAATCGGCCCTGGCCGGAGTGCTGAGGTCGGCTTCGGGTACATAAACGGGCTTCTGCCCCTGCAGTACCCCCGGGAGCATATCCGCAATTTTAACGGGAGCCCGGTTTCCGAAAACACCGTCAAGCTCGGGAATCATATCCAGGAGCTCTTCATTGTATCTCTGTGCGAAGCATCCTGCGGCCAGAACCTTGCGGTCGGGATAGGCCTTTCTGAGATCAAATATACTCTGTATGGATTCTTCTTTGGCGGACTGGATAAATCCGCATGTATTGACTATCAATAGCTCAGCCCTGTCCGGACTGTCGCAGTACTCCCACCCTGCGGCTTTCAGCGCCGCAATGATGGTTTCTGCATCAACCTGATTTTTAGAACAACCAAGATTTTCTACATAAAAGGTTTTACTGGACAGGGAAGAGGACGAGGTCAAATTTTCCTTCATCATTCTTCACCCACTGTATGAATTTTACCGCGACTTCACCTGCACTGCCGGAAGCCACATTAACACCGGAGATTCTCATATTTACCGCAGCACCCGAGGACAGACCGATCATCATTGATTCCGATGCGTCCTGGCGGATTCTCTCACCGCTGCGGTAGTATTTCTCAACTATATCACCGTTATCAGCCTGATAACGGAACAGACAATACCCGCTGAACTGGGCGTTCAGTGTAAAATCTTCGGGTTCATCCCTGTTTTCAAGGAGTACTGTCTCTCCTCCCTCCACAACAGGAAGAAGGGCAGGAACTGCTTCCTGACTCTCAGCGGGGGTTTCGGCAACCGCCACATCGGTTCTTGTAGCCGCAAGAAGGGCACCTGAATCATCAACGGAGTTCAGACGGAGACCTATAACAGGAATCCCCTCTCCTCCGGGAAGGATCTTTTCATCTCCGGCAAGCAGAGAGAGTTCCTGTCCGCCGCCAACGGGTTGAATCAGGAGTTTTGAGTCTTCAACGGTCACAACCATCTGAAGCTCACCGCCTTCATAGGAGACAAGTATTTTATCTCCCGACAGAAGTTTCCATGCGGCTTCGCTCTCATCAAGCCTGTACTCCACTCCCTCACGAACGGGAGCGGCTGCTTCCACTTCGGGCCGGTCCTGCATCAGATACTGAACGCCGAACCATCCGCCGGCAGCCAGTGCTGCAAGAAGCAGAATAATTACAATCAGACGGACAGGAACGGGATTGTGTCCCCGGGACTGTCCCACAAGCTCCTCAAGAGGGGCCGGTTCCTCGCTGATTTTGTAATTCTTGTAAAGGGCAACGGACTTGTCCACGTCCAGCCCCAGATACTCGGAATAGTTTCTCAGGAATCCAAGGAGATATGTTTCAGCTGGGAAAATATCAAATGTCTCTTCCTCAAGGGCGCTCAGATACTCCTTGGAAATATTGATGTCCTGGGATATCTGCTTGACTGTGGCCCCTTTCTGCTCGCGGGCTTCTCTTAGTGTTTCACCTATGGATTTCATTCAGACCTCTAGTTTACGGGTTCAAATAGGAAGTTCTCGATTGTGTTCCCTTCGGGGGGACTCTTGTACTCAAATCGGGCGTCGGGGATATCCCTGTTCACCTGCAGATTCGTAAAGTTGAAAAAGACCCTGTCCTGGGTGGGAGTCACTCCCTCAATCCTGCGGATAAGATTGTTCTCACCTATGGAAAGATAGAGTTCCCGGAACCCCTCGCTGGTGGTCCGCCAGATGAGCCTCAGTTTGACAACCATCTCCTCTGAACCTTCGTCCAGCGGAACGGGAGCCGGACCGGTAAGGTAGGCGATGCTGTAGTTTCTCTTCATCAGGTCAAGACCCTGGGAGGTTGCCATGGTGGGCAGGTTGGGATTGTTATCACCCCTGAGCTCCTGAACAAAGGAAACCCTGTACTCGGGAATATAAACTTCAAGCTTCTCCTGGTTTACATTGATAACCTGTCCGTCGGGCTTAGAAAATTCAAGCCTCATTTTCCCGGGGTTCTTGTAGGAGACACGGGCTACCTGCTCTACTGATCCCTTGGTAATGACGATATCGCCTTCATAATCATCAAGACCCGCATAGTATTCTGAAATTCTGTTAAAATATCTTTCAGCCGTTTCCTGGGCTGCTATGGACCCGATTCCTGCAACAAGCAGGAAGAGACCTGTTATTACTCTTCTCATACACTGTAATATACCCCGATCAGGGAGGGAACTGTCAAGGTAAAGGTATTTTCCCTCAGCGAAGATATAAGGACTTCACTAATCCGGCCCGAATCCTTAAGATAACTCCCCGGATGGCGGGTTTTGTTATATCATAACAAGAGATACCCGCAACAGGGAGGATTTTTTTGAACAAGATTCAAATACTTGATCTTGGCGGCTCCATTGTAGCCCCTGAAATTATCGATACGGATTTCCTTAAGAAGATGCGTGACTTTCTTCTGGAATGGCTGAATGAAGACAGCGAGCGTAAACTTATTCTGATTATTGGCGGTGGTGCTCCCGCAAGAAAGTACCAGACAGCCTACAGAGATACAGATGAGAATGCCGGTGAATCAGAACTTGACTGGATAGGAATTATGGCGACCAGGCTGAATGCCCAGCTTATGAAAGCCGTAATGGGCAGTGAGTGCCAGGACCCGGTTGTAACTGACCCCACAGTCATTAAAGAGATGAAGGGACGCGTTCTTGTGGCAGCCGGCTGGAAGCCGGGGTTCTCCACAGACTATGATGCCGTTCTGCTTGCTGAAAATTTCAGTGCCTCGACAATCCTCAATCTTTCAAATATCAAGAAGGTCTACTCGGCGGACCCCAAGCTCGATCCCGAAGCAGTTCCTCTGGACAGCCTGAGCTGGGCGGAGTATCAGAAGATGTGCGGCGACAGCTGGACTCCCGGAAAGAACACCCCCTTCGACCCTGTAGCCACAAAGAAGGCAAGGGAAATGAAGCTCAAGGTGATTGCAGCCGACGGCCGTGACCTTGAAAACCTGAAAAACATCTTCTACGACAGAGAGTTCACCGGAACCGTTATCGGTCCGGAATAAGATATACGGGAAGCCGGCTGTTCAAGCCGGTTTTTTTATGCCCTGCTTCATTGTCTGTCAGGGATTTGTCAGGGGATATAACCCCTGTCCCAGTGCCATAGAGGCCTGGAGAGTTCCGAGGAGAAGGGATTGGTTCTGTTAAAATCAGGAAGCCAGTCGCTTCCAGTGATCCACTCCTGGATAAACCCGTCTTCAAGACCGTAATCAACAAGCATATCCACAACCCTGTCATACTCGTCTTCAGAGAGATACCTGTCAGGATTAGGATCGGGATAATCAGGGCTGACCACAGGCGTATACTGGCTCATGATGGAGATCATTGCCTTTCCTTTAAGGTTCTTTGAAAACCAGGAGAGCACTTCACCGGTTGAGTCGAGCTCACCGGGCAGAACCAGATGCCTTACAAGAACCCCCTGCTTCATCACTCCATCCTCATTGAATTCAAGAGGCCGCCGTTCGGCCATCTCCCGCAGTGCCGGCTCAACAATGGAGGGATAGGGTGCGAATTTATAGTAGTCCCGGGCGATCCGCCGGTCCAGGGTCTTCAGATCAGGAAGAAAAATATCCACATGAGGGAAGATCTCCTTCATGGCTTCCGCCCTCTCCTGTCCCGAGGAGTTCCACACCACCGGCAAACCCTCGGCGCGGACCTGAGGCAGAAGCTCACGGAGCCCCGGAATAAAGTGAGAGGGGGTGACCAGGTTGAGGTTCTCGGCGCCCATGGCCTTCAAACGGCAGGTCAGTTCAATAAATTCATCATCTGAGACCTTCCGGCCCATGCCGCCGCGGCTGATCTGGTAGTTCTGACAGAAGGGGCAGCCCAGAGTGCATCCGCTGAAAAAGACTGTCCCGCTGCCGCCCTCACCCACAAGGGGCGGTTCCTCTCCGAAGTGGAGACCCGCCCAGGCCAGGGTTATGGTATCGGAACTGCCGCACCAGGCTGAACCTGAACCACCCGTGGATCTGTCTACGGCGCATTGGCGGCCGCAGAGGCGGCACTCTTTGTACTCTGAATGACTCATAGCCCTATTTGACAGATTCACAGCCTGTAAGTCAAGCTCCTGAAAGCCCGGGACGGCAAAGCCCCGGCCACAAGGGGATCTCTTCAGGTTGTCTGCCGCTCCACGACCACAGGGGTAAATGTAATCTCTTCAGGAAATTCCGCGGGTGGATTCTCCCGGCTTCTGTTTACAAGATAGTCAGCCACCGCCCTGGCTTTGGCGGAGATAAACTGCTTCATGGTCGTCAAATTCAGGGAGGCGGCCATACGGATATCATCAAACCCCATTATTGCAAGTTCATCGGGAATGACAATCCGCTGTTTATGGCAGTACTCGATTCCCCCTATGGCCATGATGTCGCAACTGTAGAAGAGGACATCACACTCCCGGTCCCTCAGGATTCTGCGGGTGCAGGCGGCGCCGCCGGCGATGGAGAGGGCGCTCTCCTCCTCAGGGACACTGCCCCGGGGAAACCCTAGCTCCTCAAGCCTTGTGTAGAAACCTGTGAGCCGGTCCTCCTGAAAGCTCCTTTTAGCATCGGACCACCGTACCACACCGAATCTGCGGTACCCCCGGTCCCACAGGTAGCCGGCGGCATCATAGCCTCCCAGATAGTTGTTGTTCATTACCGAGAAGCTCCGGGAGCATCGGGAGTGGACTGCCGCGAAGGGCAGATCCCGTTCATTGAGATACTCATGGGCCCTGCTGTCGATCTCCATGGTCACAAGAACCGCCATATCCGCAAGGTCAACCCAGCTGCTGTCACGGCTCAGGGCCACGGAGAGAGAACTCTCCCCTCCTGTATTCACAAGCAGGGGATGGATCTGACAGGGGTGGAGTTCCAGCTCAAGGGCTATTGTAAAATCAGAGATGAACTCGCTGTCCAGCATGGGGGTAACCAGAGCCAGAATCCTGGGTTTATCCCTCTTCTGGCCGGGAAAACCGGGACGGTAGCCCAGCTCCCTCATTACCTCATAGACCTTTTCCCTGGTGGCGGGATTGACCTGTTCGGGGTCATTGATCACCCGGCTGACAGTGGTAATGCTCACAGAGGCGCGGCTTGCTATATCCTTCAGATTGATTCTTGCCATAAATAGAAAAATAGTGCTCACAGCTGAGGCTGTCAAACATCTTCATGCATCTTTATGAAAATATTTTCATATAATTTTTCATCTATTTTCACAAATATGATTCTGATTTCAGCTCTTCTCATTGATCCCTGCAGAAGGGGAGATTTATGATGCTCTCATAACAGGAATCAGATAATATTTAATAGAGGATAACAGCATGGAAAGGAAAATAGTACTTATCGGCGCCGGAAGCGCCCAGTTCGGGCTGGGTACACTGGGCGATATATTCTGCAGCACCCTCCTCAAGGGTTCTGAGATAACTCTTCTTGATATCAACCCCGAGGCTCTGAAGAAGGTGGATGACACCGCTCAGGCCTTTATCAAAAAAGAGGGCCTCGACTTCAAAGTAAACAGCACAACCGACAGACAAAAGGCTTTTCAGGGGGCAGATTTCATCATTATATCCATTGAGGTGGGGAACCGCTTCAAGCTCTGGGAAGAGGACTGGAAGATTCCCCTTCAGTACGGAATCAGCCAGGTCTACGGAGAAAACGGCGGAGCCGGGGGGGTCTTTCATGCCCTGCGGATCATTCCCCCCATTCTTGAAATCTGCTCCGATGCCATGGATATTTGCCCCGAAGCTCATCTCTTCTGCTACTCAAACCCCATGACAGCCATTACAACAACAGTCCACAGGGCCTTCCCGGGGATTAAATTTACAGGCCTCTGCCATGAGATAGCCTCACTGGAGCGCTACCTCCCTACAATCCTGGGCATGGACTTTGATGACATGGAACTGACAGCGGGAGGACTGAACCACTTCAGCTGCCTCCTTGAAGCCAGGGAGAAGAGGACAGGCCGGGACCTTTATCCCGAAATAATGGAAAAAGCCCCTGCCTTTTTTGAAGCGGAGCCCGGATACAGCGATCTCTGGGATCACTACAACAGGACCGGAGAACTGGTTCATACAGAGGGTGCCCGGGCCAGAGCGGATCTGGGGATAGAACGGAGCGCCTACTCCTGGGCCGACAGAAAGCTGTTCAAGTTTGTAATGGACAACTACGGCCTTCTGCCCATTACAGGAGACAGCCATTTCGGCGAGTACCTGAGCTGGGCATGGGAGGTAGCGGACCACAGAGGTATTGTGGACTTCTTTGACTTCTACAAGGTTGCACTGGGAGAGATGGCGGACCCCGAAATCCATCTGGAGACAAGGGAGAGAATTGTCCCCATTATGGAGGGGATCGTAACCGACAGCGGTGCGACAGAAGCCGCAGTCAATGTACCCAATGACGGCCTCATCGCCGATCTGCCCTCATGGATAGCCGTTGAGGTTCCCGGAACCCTGACGAAGGAGGGGGTTAAGGGAAATACTCTGGGAGAACTGCCCAAGGGATACACGGCTCTTCTGAGAAACTACTGCGGCACCTACGACCTGACAGCCGAAGCCATTATCAGACAGAAAAAGGAATATGTGGTTCAGGCTCTGCTTGCCAACCCCGTAATCAACAAGGCCCTGCCCCTGAATGATATGGTCGACAGAATGATCAGCCAGCAGGGACGCTGGCTCTCCTACCTTAAATAACAGCCGGGGATGCGGGATTCACTGACGTGCTGATGGACTGAAACTCAGGAGTCCAGCAGCGCGTTCCAGAGTTTGGAAGCGTAATAAATGGGCTGATGGTCCTCTGCTATCAGCCCCATCCCCTCATATAGTTCCTTGAGATGGCTCTTCCACTCCTCCCGGGTCAGCTGTATATGCCAGTCCATCTTTTCAAGAAAGTCATCTGCCCGCTCCTTGCGGAAGAGGTCCGCCCAGTTTCTGAACAGATCCTTAGAACGGAGCTCTCTCTCCTCCCTGGTTTCAAGCATCTTCTCTTTCTGATCCTTAAGGCTGAATGAGGGCCGCTCAAAGGATATCTCTCCGCTGTGGGAGAGAAAGACAAGCTGCCCCGGATCTTTGAAGCAGAAGTTGAGAGCCGGAAGATCCGGCGGAACCATGGGAACGGGATCGCGGCCGTGCTCAACCCTCCAGAGAGGGCGGTCGGCAATAAGATCGACAAACTCCTGATCCCCCACCCGGGGAGAACCGTAGACATAGGCTCCGGCGGCATCGGGAAGCCGGGCCAGGGCGAGAATCGCCAGTGCCCCTCCCAGGCTGTGGCCGCATATCCAGAGGGGACGCTTGCAGTCTTCCCTGAGCTTCTCAAGCAGAAAGGCTTCAAGCCCTTCTGATCCGGACCACACTTCATTGAGCCCCGAGAGGAACCCCTTGTGGACCTTCCCTCCATCGTCAAAGTCCACAGGAACAGTATTCAAATCAGTCTTTATCTCGTGCAGGGCGCTGCGGCTCTTCAGCTCAGTGCCCCGGAATGCGGTAATCACCGCGGAATCGTTCCAGCTGACCATGCACTCCGTCCCCTTCCCCTGAAAGAAGCGGAAGCCGTGAAATCCGGCCAGGCGATAGGCCATTTTGGCAAAACCCGGGTGACAGTAGGCCAGAAAGGCGCACTCCGCAAACCACCAGGCGTTGACAGTCCTGAATTCCCTATCCCGGAATCCGGGTTTCTGTCCGCCGGGGAATTCAAAGAAATCATAATCCATATCCGGCGGAATGATATCGTAGCTTCGGGGATCGGGGATTTTCTTCCTGCTGTGTGGCATGGGTATTTCCTATGGCTGAGCTGCCGGCCCGTCAGGGCAGGGGCCAGCGTTTTGCAAATTCTTTCATATACTCATCCATCTCATCCAGTCTTGTGATGGACAGAATCTCTTTCGTGATCTTTTCGGTCTCGGGGAGAGAGTACTGAAGAAGCCTCTGCTTCACCTTCTCCACAGAGTGGGGAGAGACGCTCAGCTTTCTGATTCCCATCCCCGCCAGCACCGGTATCAGCATCGGGTCAGATGCAATATCACCGCAGACTGAAATCTCTCCTGCCTTCTCCCCGGCATCCTTCACTATAAGGGAGAGGACTTTCAGAACCGTGGGATGATGGCTCCGGTAGAGGTGGCTGAGGTTTTCATTGGTTCTGTCCACCGCCAGAAGGTACATGATGAGGTCGTTGGAGCCAATGGACAGGAAATCGCTGTGCCGGGCAAGCTCGGCCGTGGAAATCGCAGCCGACGGCAGCTCCACCATGGCCCCCACCCGGGGGGAGGAGTTGAACGCCTCCTCCCTCTGCTCCAGTTCTTTTATGCAGAGATCCAGCTCCTCCCGGGCCTGCAGGAGCTCTTCGACTCCCGAGACCATGGGAAACATGATTCCAAGATCCGCCCCTTCTCCGGCCCGGAGCATGGCCTTCAGCTGATCCCTGAACATCTCCCTGTTTGCAAGGGAGAAGCGGATACCCCGTACCCCCAGAAAGGGATTGTCTTCGGTCTGGCTCCGGCCCTGAAGGAGTTTGTCCCCGCCGATATCGGCAGTCCTGAGGGTGACAGGCTTACCCTTCTGGCTTGAAACAATGGAGCGGTAGAGCCTGTACTGCTGCTCTTCCGAAAGAAAGTCGTTTTTGAGGATAAAGGGAAACTCGCTCCTGTAGAGCCCGACACCCTCGGCTCCTTCCTGTACCGCATCGTCGGCATCTTTCAGAATATTGATATTGGCCTGAACAGAGACAGGTGTTCCATCCTTCAAGTGGCCCTTGAGGATATAGTAGCCGGGAAGGCCGCTGCTCAGACCCGACCGGTCGAGAATTGTGTTCCTGATCTTCTCATCAGGCCTGACATAGAGGCGCCCCTGGGTCGCATCCAGCAGCATGGGAAGTCCCTCGGGAATTTCAAGAAGGGAGGGGTCATCGCTGATCAGGACAGGAACGGAGAGGGAACGGGCTAGGATGGAGATGTGGGCAGTGACACCGGCCCCCTTGAGAACAACCCCGGCCACTCCCTCGACTGCCAGACGGAAGAGGTCTGAGGGATACAGATGGCGGGAGAGAATGATTTTGTCGCTGTAGGAGAACCCCTTCCTCTCGGGACTTGCAAGGTTGGAAAGGATTCTGAATCCCAGATCCCTGACATCCTGAGCCTTTTCTGCAAGACGTGCTTCCGGAAGAGCGGCAAACCGGCCGGCATACTCCTGAATCACATCCCTCACCGATTCGGCAGCGGGGCGGCCGCCTGTAATGGCAGACCTCATTTTCTCCAGGAAACTGCTGTCCTTCAGCATATAGAGCTGAGCAGTGAAGATAAGGGAGATCATCTCGCTGTCACGGAGAGAGCTGCTCTTTTCAATTCTTTCAAGCTGATCCGACGACCTCTTCAGGGCCTCTTCAAAGCGTTCCAGCTCTGTATCTGCTGATCCCGATGGAGCTATGGTCTCGGCAATGGAGTCAATATCGGACCAGATGGGCAGGGCCTTTCCCGAGGCCACTCCCGCCGAAGCCTTCAACCCCTCGATCACCCGGGACTGGGGAACGGGAACCGAAGAGGACTCACCCGGGGGAAGCATAAAGGCCGTTGCCTCTATCAGAATATCCCCGAGCATGGATGCCGCCCGCTTCAGATCCCCCTGATCCTCCCGGCTGAAGGCGCCCGGTACGGGGTGAGCCAGCATCAGGACACCAAGCTTTTCAGGCCCCCTGACAATGGGAACAATCAGTTTGGACCGGACGGGTTTCTCTTCAGAAAACTCAAGAACCCGGACCGCCGCTTCGCGGAAGGCTTTGCCGGGATCGCTGTTGTCCAGGGAGAAGCTGAGGGGGATTTTTTTGCCGGCGCAGCGGAAACTGTCCCAGAAATCATTCCTGTCATAACCTACCCTGAAGACAAGCTGCTTCGAAGAGTCGTCATAAACATAGACAGCTCCCATAACGGAACCGGAGAGATCAATCAGGGAGGAGAGGGCCTCTTTGAGGAAACCGTTCATCTCCCTGTCACTTTCAAATAGGGATGCTTTGTTGCTCAGTTTTTTCAGAGCTTGACTGTAATTGTGCACATATCAAATATAACAATCCGGACATAGATCTTCAAATTTATAGACAATTCATCATAAAGGCTTTACAAATAGAGTTCCTGTACAAACCTGAAAGTGAGAAATTAAGGAGAGGATGATGAAAAAGGATCTGCTGAAGAAAGCCGGAAAGATGTTTGTCTGCGGTTTTCCAGGTACCGGAATAGATGAGCATGCGCGGTTCTGCAGCGAAGAGCTGATGGCGGGGAACTGGATTCTTTTCATACGCAATGTATCATCACCCTCACAGCTGCAGGATCTGAACTCGGAGCTGCACCGGAAAACAATGGAATCCGGAGGGTTCGCCCCCTTTATCACAGTCGACCAGGAGGGGGGAATTGTAAGCCGCCTTCATGGAGACATGAATCTCTATCCGGGAGCCATGGCCAGTGCGGCGGCGGGTCCGGCCCACCCCGCCCGAACGGCGCGGATCATGGCCTCTCACCTGAAAGCACTGGGGTTCAATATGAACCTGGCTCCCGTCGCCGACATCAACAGCAATCCCATGAATCCCATTGTGGGACCGAGAAGCTACGGTGACAACCCGGGACAGGTCAGTGAAACCATTCTGGAAGTATCAAAAGAGTCTATCAATGAGGGTATCATTCCCGTATTAAAGCACTTCCCCGGCCATGGAGACACGTCGACAGACTCCCATCTTGAACTCCCCGGTCTGCCCTACAGCTTTGACAAGCTGGAACAGAGGGAGCTGATTCCCTTTGTAAGAGGTATCGATGCCGGTCTGCCGGCAATCATGGTGGCCCATATGAACATCCCCGCACTGGACAGCACCGGAACACCGTCGTCCCTTTCAAAAAAGATCATAACCGGACTGCTTAGAAATTCGCTGGGGTTTGAGGGACTTGTTTTAACGGACTGTCTTGAGATGAAGGGCATCCGCTCCCACTACAGAATCTCAGAAGCCGTTAGACTGTCTGTTTCGGCGGGGGCCGATATGCTTTTCATATCCCATACGGCCGAAGAGCAGGAGGAGGGAATCAAAACCCTCTACGACGACCTTGTTTCAGGCAGAGTCAAAGAGTCCCGCGTAGACAGTTCCATAGCCAGAATGGAGGAATACAGGAAGCGATACTGTCCCTCCCTTCCCCAGGAGAAAGCCCCCGGACACTGGCCCTCTGCGGACCTTGATGCCCTGAGAGAGACAAGCCGGAAGAGCCTTACCCTTGTCAGGGACCGGAATTTCTTCAACCAGCGTCTGGAGGACAATCCCCGTCTGCTGATACTCAACCTGAGGCGTCCGGAGCAGTTCATCGGTGAAAATACAGTTTCCGGAGGAGAGCCTGTAAGGATACTGAAGGATGCATATCCCCTGGCAGAGTACAGAAAGCTCCGCCCCGAAAATATTGAAGAAGATCTCAGTACTGAACCGGTCCGTCCTGAAGACTGGGAAAAGATACTGATTCTCTGTTCAGACCTCTTCATGCACAGGGCTGCAATGGATTTTGTCAGAGATTTACTTGAGGGTCCTGTATCCTGCGGCGTTGCGGTGATGAGAACCCCCTACGAAGCGGGAGAGTTCGGCAGTGCCGACGGAGTGGTGCTCTGTTATGAGGACACCCTCCCGGCTTGGACAAGCCTGAAGGAATTTCTGCAGGGGGATTTCAGGGCCGAAGGTGTCTGCCCTGTAGAGATTCCCGGAATCGGTTGAACCTCAGAAGCCTGCCTGCCGGCAGCTTCCGGATTCCGGGATACAATTCAGGAACCCACAAAACGGCAGTAATGATCTACTGCCTGGGCGGCTGTCATATCGGGAAGGGAATTTTTCATATAGTGCCAGTGCTCTGAAATGCTGAGATAGAGCTCCAGCTTGGTCTTGCTTCCGAGTTTATCCTGGTATCTGGGGAGTTCCGCAACACGGCTGATCGGTCCCCAGACCTCAAGGAACCAGGATTCCACGGCATCAAGCCAGGGGATGTCTTCATTGTTTTCTTTACACAGGAGATAACGGTGAACCTCGATATGGTTCAGAAGCGCCTGCCGCTCGTACTCCTTTAATTGTTTCAAGTCGAACCAGCGCTTTTCGAGTAGTATCTGTTCAATTATTTCATGACTCATAACAGGATTATCCAACAAAAAACCACATTTTTCCAGTACCGTAAAATAATGTATTGCTCATACATATATAGATAAAATATAATTGATAAAATCAAAAAATGTTTGGAGCATGTAATAATGTTTGAGAAACTGCTCGCCTACTACAGCAATCATGGGGATATAACCATCCGCTACAGGGCCAAGGCCCTAGTCAAAGTTGACTTTGCCGCCCTTCTTCTTTTTTCTGTGTTTGTTGTAATCAATTTTCTACAAAAAGACTATGCCGCAGCAGGAATTGAAACAGGACTTCTTGCTCTGCTTGCAACAAATGTCTACCTTGTAAAATCAGGCAAGTATAAAGTTGCCGTTAACATGGCTTTGATGATTTGTTTCCTTGCCGCCATACTGCTTATATTCTCCTACCCTGCGGGCAACGTTTACGAAGCCTTTATGTTCTTTTCCTATGCCATGCCCACCCTGGTTGCACTGACCCTGTTCGGCTACAGTAAAACCCAGGCCCTGATTTTTATGGTATGCGGAGAACTGTTTATGTTCTTCTCACTCTTCGTAAGAACCATACCAGCGGGTACAGCCGCCACCGGAGAGATCATCCAGAACTACTCCACACCCATCCTGCTCTTTCTGATCTGCAACTACTTTGTGGGGCAGGTCATTGACAACTCGACCAAAATATTCGGTTCCCTGAGTCATCAGGAAGAGATCACAAGAAAGAGATTCAACGATCTGAACGACCTTGTATCAAAATTCAAGGCCAACCAGAACCTCGGCCGGGACCTTCACGGCCTGGCTGAAAATACAAGTGAAAATACTGAAGGAATCACAGCCAGACTCAAAGAGATGGAGACAGTCCTGGACAGACTGAACCAGGCCATGCAGACAACTTCAGGTATTCAGGACATCATATCCGAAGCGGGACAGGAAGTTTCGGGGGGAATGGAGTCACAGACCCGGTCCCTTCAGAACTCCTCGGCCTCGGTGGAACAGATGGCACGGTCCATCACGAGTCTGAGCAACACGATGCAGTCCGGAGTGGAAGCCCTTCGGGCCCTCAAAGAGGACTCCGGCAGGTCTGAGACACAGATCAAGGAAGCCGGAAAAATGATGGATGCCATGCTGGAATCCAACAAGAAGATCAATGAGATCACCGCTGTTATTGAAGATGTAGGAAGCCAGACAAATCTCCTGGCCATGAATGCCTCCATCGAGGCAGCCCACGCGGGAGAGGTGGGCAAGGGTTTTGCCGTTGTTGCCGGTGAGATAAGAAAGCTGGCTGAAACAACAAACACCCAGTCCAGACAGATCCGTGAACTTCTTGAAATCAGCAACGAAAACTCCCTCTCTGCCGTAAAGCAGAGCCGCGAGGTCCAGGAGCACTTCGTTGAGATCATGCACAGAATTGAAAACCAGAGTGCGGCCATGAGCGGCGTTTATGACAGCCTTATGGAGCTGACAGGAAATGCCGGAGAGATCACAAAAGATGTAAGCAGCCTGATGGATGCCAACAGCAGGGTGAACAGCTCGGTTCAGAGTATGACGGGCAGAATAGACGAGAGCCATCAGAATGTCTCCTCAACTACCGAGCTGACCCGGGAGGTCCTCCGCCTGATGACTGAGATCAGTGAATCTACCTCTTCCCTCACGAGTGATTCCCGGACTCTTGCGGATATCGGAAAGGAAAATACGGACAACCTGGAGAATATGGAGCGGGAATTACAGATGCTCCACTAGCTTTCTGCGGCTCAAATCCTTATACTGTCGGACAATGAAAGAGAATAACGACTCCCTGCAGACAGGGAAAAAACATGTTGTAAAGCTGGCCGGAACCCGCGGCCGTTTCAGAATACTGAAGAAAAATGATATTGAAATACTGATTCCGGTCTACGAGGTTCCCGATGAACTGAAGACCGGTGATGATCTTGAGGTTTTTGTATATCTCGACGGAAAGGACGGCCTCAAAGGGACCACAGTCCCGGCGAAGGCCAGTGTGGGCGAGTTTGCCTCTCTTGAGGTGAAGTCGGTCACCGATTTCGGAATCTTTCTGGACTGGGGCATCAAGAAGGACCTCTTTGTTCCCAAAGCCCTGCTCAGAAAGGATCTCCAAGCTGGAGAGATGGCCATTGTCTGCCTGATTCCCGACTTTGACGGAATTGGAGTCATCGGCAGCTGTCAGATTGATGAATTCCTGGATAAAGAAGTAAAAGGTCTCAAGGAGAAGCAGAAGGCTGAACTGTTGGTTTTCGGCATCTCAGACCTGGGATACAGGGTCATTGTGGCCAACCGGTACAAAGGCCTCCTTTACAGAAACGAAGTCTTTGAAGAGCTCCAGATTGGAGATATCCGCAAGGGTTATATCAAGAAGATCCGTGAAGACGGCCTCATCGACGCGTCCCTCCAGCCCGTGGGTTACAGGGATGCCGCCCGGGACATGAGACCCAAGGTTCTGGAGGCTCTGGAAGCGGCGGGTGGATTTCTTCCCCTCCATGACAAGAGCAGCCCTGAAGTGATCAAAAACAGACTGCAGATGAGCAAGAAA
Organism: Oceanispirochaeta sp.; assembly: GCA_963676905.2. Taxonomy (GTDB): domain Bacteria; phylum Spirochaetota; class Spirochaetia; order DSM-2461; family DSM-2461; genus Oceanispirochaeta. Next base: position 76,067 of record CAXXVE010000002.1, on the reverse strand, counting down.
AACTTCAAGAAGACCGTCGGCCTTCTCTACAAGGAGAAGAAGATTGTTATCGAAGAGAGAGGCATCAGACTTGTGAAACCCTAAGGTCCGGCAGGACCGCCGTGTTCACCGGATATGTGCTGACAGGCAGAAAAAAAAGGACCGCGCCCCCCAGGGCATGGTCCTTTTTTATATCTGGATTGAGTTTCAGATTCCCTGCTATAAGGCCTAGAAGAGCTCTCTGATCTCCTTTTTGTAGATCTCGGCAATGGCATGGCGCTTGAGGTCCTGCTTGCCTGAAAGTTCTTTTCCCACTTCAAATGAGTGCCTCAGTACGGCAAACTTATATATCCGCTCAAAACTCCGGAAACCGTTTCTTGCAGAAATCAGGCTGTTTATCTCACTTGTCAGAAGCTCCAGCACGGCGTGAACATCCCTCAGATGAACCCGGTTTTCATAGGCAAGGTTGTTCTCTTTGGCATAGGCTTCAAGGGCATCAAAATCAGGTACGATCAGGGCCGCCAGATACTTCTGGTCCTGTCCCACAATGACAGCCTGCTCTATATAGGGCGACTCGGAGAGCTTCTGCTCCATGGGAACAGGTTCGATATTCTCTCCTCCCAGCAGTACAATGGTATCCTTGGCACGGCCGATCAGCCTGAGTTCCCCCTTCACAGTCAGCATTCCAAGGTCTCCTGAGTTCAGCCAGCCCCCGGAATCGATCATCTGAGCTGTAGCTTCGGGCTTTTTATAGTAGCCCTTCATAACCTGCGGTCCTTTGAGCATAACCACACCCTTCTCTCCGGGCTCTACAGCTTTGCCTTTTTCATCGACAACCTTAATCTCGGTTCCCGGCCATGCGGGTCCGACAACACTCATAACGGGATGGTGCTGGGGGCTGAATGCCACAACGGGAGCCGTCTCGGTCAGACCATAGCCCTCGAGAATCTGAATCCCGATGGCCTGGAAAAACTGATAGATCCTGGGAGGCAGTGCACCGCCTCCTGAAATACCGCACTTGAAACCTGTCCCCACCTTCTCCTGAATCTTGCTGAAGATGAGCTTGTTCCCCAAAGCACGCAGGGGATATAGGAGAAGCCAAGGGATGGGAAATAGAATAAAATAAGGCAGGGTAAAGGGCTTTTTAAAGTCCGCCACCCGTCCGGTCAGTCTGTTCCGCATTCCCTGATGGGCAATAGCCACAGAGAGGAAGAAGCGGTAGAGTGCCCATGATACGGGACCCTTGGACTTGATATTCCGTGATACCCCCGACTCAATGGCCGACCAGATCCTGGGAACCGAGGCCATCCACTGGGGATTGAGTTTCTGCATATCCATCAGCATGATTTTACCGATGGGTTTGGAGTAGGCGATTGTTGTTCCCGCACACACGGCGATATACTGGATGACCCTCTCAAAGGAGTGCCAGACAGGAAGAACGCTGAGCCAGATATCTCCCACCTCAAGCCTGGCGACCTTGTCTATATTCCTTACCTGATGCAGGAAGTTGTTATGACTGAGCATAACGCCCTTGGGCTCGCCGGTTGTTCCGGAAGTAAAGATCAGGGTTGCCAGATCATCACCGCTCCCCTCGGCCAGCTTTGCTTCCAGAAAACCGGAGTTGTCCTGTTCCAGGCCCTTCTCCAGCAGATCCTCATAGTAGATGATCTCCCAGGGGCTTTCAGGCATGGTTTCGGGCCTGTCTATCAATACAATTTTTTTAAGCTCCGGAAGCTCCGCCTTAAGGGGGATTATCTTCTCCAGCTGTGCGGCATTCTCCATGACAGAAATTGAGCATCCTGAAAAGCCAAGAATATATGCCATCTCTCCGGCCATGGTGTCACAGCCGCGGGGAACATCAGCGGCCCCCAGAGAGAGAAGAGCCAGATCGGTAATAAGCCACTCGCTTCTGTTGTCGCTTATAAAACCGATATGATCTCCCCGGGAAATTCCGATGCCCTCCAGACTGACTGCCAGAGCGGCGATTTTTGTATAGACATCCCTGTAGCTCAGAGGGACGAATTTCCCCCCTTCTCCGCGGCTGTACTGGCATACCACATCGGGGTGCCTGTCCACTGTCTCTTTGAATAAAAGGGGTAAAGTCATAAAAAACTCCTCTATTTTAAGTTTTCTTACTTCTCACATTTTTTATTTTGACATATTAGCATATTTGTCAATAAAAATAAAGTGTTTTTATAACTCTTTTAAATACAGATATTTAATACATTAGTAATTACCGAATATATTAATCAGATTCTTTTCGATTGAGTCTTCAATCTGAACTGAACTATGCGCTCCTGTTGTGGTATCGGGATGGGTAAGATCTACTTGTCCCTTAAAATCCAGAGGAATCTGAGCTTCCTGTATCAGATCAAGAGAGGAGTCTAGATTGACCTCTCCGCTGAACTCATAGTTCAGACTCTCATTGCCGGACAGCAGATCCCGAACAGTCCGTCCCATGGAGAGAAAGTCCAGACGGAATCCGAAACCTATCTCACCGCTCTGTCTGGAGGCAAAATCAACGGGAGCCTCCATGGAAAGGATGCTCCATGTTTCTTTATTCACATTGAACTCTCCGGTCAGGGCATTGAGGCCCACATCAAAGGCGTTGGGATTTTCGATTTCCATAGTAACAATGAGATCAGCCCCCATCAGGCCCAGGCTTTTGACATAGAGATTTTTAAAGCTGAACCGGGGCATGCGTATATTGGGAATGGTACCCTCATGGGAGAGTTCAATCCTCTGCTCTCCAAGGACGGGCAGCATGAAATTGAATCCAGTATCGATACGGTACTCCGACTCGTCCTGGCCTGACATTGAACTGACAGCGGAGTAGAGCTCTTTAAAATTTATAGTGACGGGAACAGTCACGACCGACGATCCCAGGGCCGCAATATCAAGCCCTTCACCGGCACTCCCCTTCACCAGCCCCTGCTCTTCAACAAGAAAATCATAGTCGAAAGAACTGAGACTGATCCCCACGGGATTGGGATTCTCAATAAGCAGATCCAGATCAAGTGTGATCTCCTGAAAACTCAAAGCCGCCGTTGTTACACTCTTTACAGAAACCTCAGGCTTTTGAATAAACATCTGCACCGTTTCACAGGATGACAGAACCGACATAACAGCAAGGAGCACAAAACCCCTGAAAATACTTCTTTTCATAGACACCTCATAACTATTATAACGGTTTGTACAGGGCTCTGTCTTACTGTTTTTATGCCGGAATCACCTCCCTATTTGTCTTCGATTTCCAAAGGGTCACAGAGCAGATCTTTGCCTGTCGAAACCCGGAGGCACTTCCTGCACAGATATCGGGGAGCCCTGACCTCCGCAAACAGATCGGGAATCATTTTTTTCTTTATGCCGTTTTTGGCTATCTTGCACATTTTCTTATCCAGTTTGGACACTCGGAACCTCTCTTAGTCTTGTCTAACTATATTGTAGTACAGCCTGTTCGGGTTTTCGAATATTTTTAAAGCTGTTCAGCCGCCCTCCGGCGGAGCCAGAGGGCATAGCCTTCAGGACTCATCCCCGTATAGCCTCTGAAGCACTCAAAAAACAGGTCGGTATTCTCTATATCAAGAGCTGCAAGAGACTGCTCTGGGCTTAACCCTTTCTGCATTAAAAGACATGCCCGTCCGCACAGCACACGGAGGGTGAGATCTTCGGTCCTGAAGGGGGATATTGAAAAGTATATTCCTCCACCTCCTTCTGAAAGGAGAGGGGAAAATCGGTCGGGCACAAAATAGGGCATATCGCGAGTATCGTTAGGGGTGTGCATAAAGTTCAGCAAAAAAACCGATCCCCCTGCATTTTAGGAATTTATGGCATTGAAGAGGCAAAGTTTCTATAGTTAAAGAGTCGGGGGAGCAGTAACTGATTATGTCCTATAGCGTGAAAGAGAGAAAAACATTCTGGCTTATATTCAACTCCCAGCTTATTGTCATAACCCTGACCCTTGCCGTTATGCTGATCAACACGTTCCTCAGCATACATAAAATTGCCGTAAACTATGTAATCAACGATCTTGAAAAGCAGAGCTATTTTTTTCAGATCCTGATAGAACCTGAATCATTTGAGAAGGATCACCGCTTTCAGGATGATGAGCTTGTCAGGCTTGGTTTGATAGCCGGGCAGAGCGGAAGCAGGCTCACTCTGATAGACCTGGATGGAAAGGTCCTCTATGACAGCAAGGTAGACTACAGGACCATGGAAAATCACAGAGACAGACCCGAGGTAAAATCAGCAGTAAGGGGAGAAGAGCTCTCACTGGTCCGGTACAGCAATACCCTTGGAGAGACACTGATCTATCATGCCGCTCCCTACTACTCGGCGGGAGATATTAAAGGCATCTTCAGGGTGTCTAAAGTTTATGAGATGACCAATAAGATGCTTATGGAACTTGGAAAATATATGGTCTTCGGAATTATTGCCATTTTTACGGCACTCGTCCTTTTTATAACCGCTCTCAACAGAACAGTGAGCAGATCGATCAAACAGATAAGAGAGGCGGCCATCAGTATTTCTGAGGGCAACTATGAAACACAGATTCCCCTCTCCAGATCGGCAGAAATCAATGACCTGTCCAGAACCATCAGAAGAATGGCCTCCATGATTCAGGACCAGCTCTCACGAATTGAGAGCCAGAACCATGAACTTCAGCAGCTGACAATGATTGATGAGCTCACAAAACTGGGAAACAGAAGGAAACTGGACAGCATACTGAGCTATCAGTGGGACCTCTGCCTCCGGATGAAACGTCCTGTCAGCTTCCTTATGATGGATATAGATCTGTTCAAGAAATACAACGACCACCTGGGGCATCCAGAAGGGGATATCTGTCTTCAGAAGGTCAGCAGTGTACTCAGAAGCTGTGTCAGACGATCCAGTGATACTCTCATCCGCTACGGGGGAGAGGAGTTTGCCGTCATTCTTCCTGAAACTGATCTTGCCGAAGCGGCTGACCTGGCGTATTTAATACAGAAGGAACTGGAAAAGGCGGCCATACCCCATCCCGAATCGGAGGTATCTCCCTTTGTAACACTCAGTATAGGTGTAAATACTGTAGTTCCCTCACAGGATAAGAAACAGGAGGATCTCCTGAAGGTGGCGGATATAATGCTCTATCGTGCCAAGGAGAAGGGAAGAAACAGAGTGGAGCTTCCCGGGGAGTATTCAGCCCCCGAGGAACCCTGTATCAGGTAACCAAGCACCCGAAACCGCCAGATAAGGGGTTTCGGGATCTTTCATTCAGTCCGTTGTAATCCGTTCCACCAGAATCCTGGGTTGATTAATAACCATCCGAATTCGACTTACCTATTGATCAGACTGTGATTTTATTGGAAACAACTCATTCGAAATTCTATCATCTCGATAATCAAATCTCGTGGTAATTCCTCATTAAGAGGAAACTGAACAGATCCCGTCCCTCTCTTATAGGATGTTAATCGAGATTCAAACTTTTCCATGGTCACAGGATGGGGATATAGTCCCACATGTTTTTTATATCCGGCGATCATTATCTGTTGTTCTCTCTTACCACCAGGAATCAGAGTAAATGCCGGAATATTGTAATTAAATAACTCCTCCGTATCAGGATTGATTTCTAGAATAATTTGACGTAATTCTTCCAAATACTTTTTACACTGGGGAGTCTGATCTTCAAGATACTCACTGAAAGTTTTATAGACTTTCTTTTCCATTTTCTTACCTCTTAACTAAAGATTATAAAAAACCTATGGAAATTTCATTTTTTAAGATAGAAACTCATTCTTCCCATCTGAACATCATAATCCTTACGTCTTTTTTCTCTATTCTTGAGTTTCTTTCTTGTTTCCCAAATCAACTTTGGATAATACTCAAGACCGGTGGGAGTCAGGATATTACAATCATTGAGATATTCGGAGATTTCTCGATCAGATAATCCGTCCTTATGAAGTTTCATGATTAATTCATGTCGATTTCCCTGGTCATCAGGAATAAGATTTAGAGAAAGGGATTTCGTGGTGACAGTTACATCAAATTTAACAACGACTTCTTTCCAGGATCGATCCAAAGGAAACTGATTCCAGTCCAGGGGAATCAGTTTCTCCGAATCATGTGTCATAGGAAACCTAGTCCGTGGTAACACTCTTTGCCAGGTTTCTGGGCTGATCGATATCGCGCCCCATGGCCAGGGCGGTGTAGTATGCCAGCAGCTGACAGGGAACAATGGTCAGAAGAGGCGACAGCAGCGGATCTGAGTCGGGAACGACAAAAAGTTCATCGGCCACCTTCCGGAGACTTTCGTCCTCATAGTTGGAGATGACAAGAACCCTTCCGTTTCTTGCACGGACCTCCTGGATATTGCTGATTGTCTTCTCCTGGTACTCTCCCCTTGTACAAATAAAGACCGATGGAATCTCTTCAGAGATAAGGGCGAGGGGTCCATGTTTGAGGGAACCTGCGCTATAAGCCTCTGCATGAATATAGCTGACCTCTTTCAGCTTCAGCGCCGCCTCCATGGCCACGGGAAAGTTGATTCCCCGTCCCATATAGAGAACAGAATTGTGCTGTTTCAGCTCCTCCGCCATGATCTTGAGCTCTTCTGATTTTTCAAGGATCTCCCTGATCTTGCCGGGAACAGCCATCAGCTGCGCCACAAGCTCCTTACCTCTGTTTAAAGAGATGTCCCGTGTACGCCCTATCATAAGAGCCATAAGGGCCAGAACGGTCACCTGACTGGTGAAGGCCTTGGTGCTGGCGACGGAGATCTCGGAGCCCGCGTGAATATAGGCTCCCCCGTCGGTCATCCTGGCCAGAGTAGATCCTACGGCATTGAGAATACCGAGTACCCGGCCTCCCTTCTGCTTGATTTCCTGAACCGCCGCTATGGTGTCCCGGGTCTCTCCTGACTGGCTGATGGCGATAAAGAGGGTGTTCTTGTCCACTATGGGATTGATGCCGCATAGCTCTGAGGCATCAGAAACCTCTACGGGGATTCTTGCAAGATCCTCAATGATATACTTTCCCAGTTCTCCGGCGTACATGGCGGTTCCCATGGCCAGAATATGGATCTTGCTGATGTCATAAAAATCCCGTTTATCCATATTGAGGCCGCCCAGAAGGGATGTGCCGTAGTCGGGAAGCAGGCGCCCCCCCTGCCCCATGGCACGGAAAACAGAATCGGGCTGCTCGAAAATCTCCTTCATAAGGAAGTGATCAAACCCCTGCTTGTCGACTCCCGCCACATCCAAATCCAGCTTCTCGACACTCTTGTCAATCTCAATATTCTGCCGGTTGACGACTCTGTACTCATCGGTGTTCAGAACAACCATCTCTCCGTCTTCAATAAACACTGCATGCTGAGTATAACCGGCAAAGGCTGTGGCATCGGAGGCGAGGAACATCTCGTTATTGCCGATTCCCACAACAAGGGGAGAACCGTTTCTGGCGCCGATGATCATATCTGGAAAGTCCTGAAAGAGGATCAGCATACCGTAGGTTCCGTCCAGTCGGTCCAGAGCCCTGGATACTGCCTTTTCAGGGCCCGCATCAAGGTAGGACTCCACCAGGTGGGCGACCACTTCCGAGTCTGTTTCACTCTTGAAGACACTTCCTTTGGCCTTCAGTTCCTCCTTGAGGATGGCAAAGTTGTCGATAATCCCGTTGTGAACCACGGCTACCTTTCCTGAAGGTCCGCAGTGGGGGTGGGCATTTTCTGTTGTGACACCCCCGTGAGTAGCCCAGCGGGTATGTCCGATACCGATGGTGGATGTGTATTTCTCTGTAATTTTTGCTTCCAGACGGGAGAGCTTTCCCTCCTCTTTCACAACCTTGATCTTCTTTCGGTGAAGCACGCCTATTCCGGAGGAGTCATACCCCCGGTATTCAAGCTGCTTCAGGCCGCGAAGAAGCACGGGAACCGCCTCTTTGCTTCCCAGATATCCGACTATTCCGCACATGTTCTACTCCTTAAGACTGCCGGGCCGATTCAGCCCGGATTCAACCGTAAATAATTCTTCTAATCTGGCGGAGACTCAGAGGCTGTGAAACGAAACGCCTCTCCTCCAGTTCCTCCTGGATCTTCTTGAAAATTTCTGTGTTTCTGAAGCCTTCTTTCTGCAGCTGCTGATGCCTGAAGCTTATGAATGATGGAACGTCCCTGGAAAAGTAGTCTCCCAGGTCTTCCAGAATGTGATCCAGAATATCCCCTTCAACAGGATAGCTGGACAGAAGGTGGCTGCGGAAATTTTCATCAAGTGTTATCTTCGCCATGCATAAACACTACTCTATGAGGGATTGAATTGCTACATTTCTCACCTGTTTTTGCCGATTTCAGTCCTGTTTTTACCCGATATCGGGCAGATTATAGCTATCCTTCAGAAGGACAACGTTAATTCAAGTTATTACACAGGGGTAAAAACGCATTCAATATTTTACAAAATTGTGAAAAAGGATGATTGAGATTCCCCTGAAACAGGCTTCAGACCCGGTTTTACAGATGGTCTGGTTCTTGCATATTAAAAGTCTGTACGGAGGATGTTTATGGAAGAGGAAATTGAAAAACAGAAATGGGAAGATGTATGGAAAGAGGCTGAAGAGTTCAGATCCGCGGCTTCAGGAGGAATGAGCAGAACCAAGGTTTTCACTCCCCGGATTCTCTACAACATTCTGGCCATGTCGGCTGAAAAGTACTGCATAGCCCTGTTTACTTCCCGGCGCTATATGACCGAAGGCCATACCTTTCACGATCTTGCAAATGCTCTGACTGAGGTTCTGGGGGATGCGGCTGATGAGAAATTTCTAAAGGACTTCAGAGGACTGGACAAGGCACAGATGGAGCAGTGCTCCCTGGCTGTCTACAAACCCTCCCCCATGGGATACGAGGATATTGCCTCATACCTTGAAGTTCTGGAGAGTCTGCGGACACTGGTCCAGGGATCTCTGCCCCTCCACGCAGCCTGAAAAGGCTGCACGGCAGTATTATTTGATATCATCCATGGATACAAAGTCCATGTCGTCAAAAGTGATATTCTCACCGCACATACCCCAGATAAAGGTATAGTTGCTGGTTCCCACACCGGAGTGAATGGACCAGCTCGGTGAGATAACAGCCTGCTCGTTGCTCATAACAATGTGCCTTGTCTCATCAGGCTGTCCCATCAGATGAAATACCCTTGTATCCTCTTCCATATCGAAGTACATGTAGACTTCCATGCGTCTTTCATGGGTGTGGCAGGGCATAGTGTTCCAAACACTTCCGGGAGCCAGGATTGTCATTCCCATTACGAGCTGGCAGCTCTGGCAGACAGCGGGATGAACAAACTGGTTGATTGTTCTTTTGTTAAGCTTTGCGTCTTCCCCCAGCTCTACTTTGTTGGCCTTCTCCAGATCAATAAGTACAGTGGGATAACTGTGGTGAGCGGGAGCACTGTTGATATAGAACTTGGCGGGATTGGATGCATCGTCGCTCTTGAAGCTCACTTCTTTAACACCCATTCCCACATAGGCACCTTCCCGGCTGCCGACCTTGTAGACCTCTCCGTCGAGGACGAGAGTTCCGGATCCGCCGATATTGATTACACCGAGTTCACGGCGTTCCAGGAAATAATCCACTCCCATCTCTTTTCCCGCTTCCAGGGTCAGAGTCTGAGCGGCGGGCATAACGCCCCCGGCGATGATTCTGTCCACATGGGAGTAGGTCAGTTTGATCTCGTCTTTTACAAAGAGAGACTCGATAAGATAGTGCTTTCTTACTTCCCCGGTTGTATACTTCTTTGCATCATCGGGATGATTCGCATACCGAATTTCCATATCCATAAAAATTACCTCCTGAAACAGCCCTTGATAAGCTGTCTATAATTGTGAAAGTCCGGTAAATCCGGACTGCAGTTCCCTGTTTCCATAAAATAAAGATCCGGCTGTCAGTACTCTTTCCTGAACCCCAACTGCCTGGAGAGTGATGCGGCGGCCTCTCTCAATATCCGTCCCTCTTTCTCAGGGTCACGGTCCTCCGAATAGATTCCTGCCACAGAGAGCCCTGCAATGGCACGTCCTCTGTGGTCAAAGACCGGAACTCCCACACAGTAGACAAAGTCCAGAACCTCCCTGTCATCAAGGGCATACCCCCTTCTGCGGCTGAGGGCCAGATCTGCAAGCAGGGGTTCAACACTGGTGTGGGTCCTTGAAGTCCTCGGCCTGAATTCAACCTTGGAGAGAATCTCCCTCTGTTCCACCTCGGGAAGACGGGAGAGAATAGCCTTTCCAAGGGAGGTACAGAACACCTCACCCTTGTTCCCTACAGGTTCTGTATGAATCAAAACCTTTTCGGGTTCCTTCTTGTACAGGTACAGGATCTCATGACCGTCCAGCATAGCCAGGAAAACTGTCATACCAAGCTGGGTACAGCACTTGTTTACAAGGGGTGCCGCCGTATTCACAAGATCAAAATTCTGCAGGAAGCGGCTTCCGATGACAAAAGCCTGCACTCCTACCTGATACCGCCGGATACGGCTCTCTTCGACCTGAACCATTGATGTTTCCTGAAGCATCAGGAGAATTTCATAAACTGTGGTTTTTGGAATTCCCGTGGCCTCTACAATCTCATTCAGGGAGAGCCCGTTTCTGTTACGGGATATCAACTCGAGTATTTCTACGGCACGGACTACGGATCTTTTTCTCACACCCCCATTTTACAGTTCTTATATGCGATGTCAATTCGCATTTACGACTTGTCTCTTTTTTGGGCAATAACTCTATTTGAAACATAAAATTGCCTCTCTCCACAGGTTTTACGAAACGGGAATCAACAAGAAACAGAGAAGGGCTCAATATAAAAATTCCCCCCGGGCCGAAAAAATTTATCGTAAAAAATTTGCTTATACATTATCATTTTAGTAGTATTTAATCATAATAATTACTAAAACAGATGATCCATTCAAATTTGAACATTCGTTCAGCATGGATAATGATTAAAAGAAGAGTAAATATCTTATGTTTTAGAACTACCATATGTAAGAGGGGTAATATGTCTGACTATATTGATAAAGACCCTGAAGAAACCAGGGAGTGGCTGGATGCTCTTGAGGGCGTTCTTGAAGAGGAAGGATCGGAAAAGGCACACTTTCTGATACAGCAGCTGATAGATCAGGCCCGAAAGCAGGGTATAAAGGTTCCCTACAGGGCTACGACACCATATATAAACACTCTGACCACTGAAGAGTCCGAGAAGATGCCTGGCAATACACTGATCGCAAGAGACGTTGCAGCCTACGTAAGATGGAATGCCATGGCCATGGTTGTAAAGGCCAACAGAAAAGAGGGAGCCCTTGGCGGCCATATTGCCAGTTTTGCCTCAAGCGGTTCCCTTTATGAGGTGGGCTTCGACTACTTTTTCAAGGGGCCTGATGCACCGGACAGAGAGGACCTTATCTTTTTTCAGGGACACTCCTCTCCGGGTTTCTATTCTAGGGCTTTTGTTGAGGGACGTCTCAGTGAAGACCAGCTGAATCACTTCAGGGAAGAGACCGGAGGAAAAGGGCTGTCATCCTACCCCCACCCCCGTCTGATGCCTGACTTCTGGCAGTTCCCCACGGTATCCATGGGTCTCGGCCCTCTACAGGCCATCTACCAGGCCCGGTTTATGAAGTATATGGAAGCCCGGGGCCATGCGGCTGTGGGAGAGAGAAAGGTCTGGGCTTTTCTGGGTGACGGAGAGACAGATGAGCCGGAATCACAGGGTGCCATCAGCCTGGCGGCCCGAGAAAAGCTTGACAACCTTATATTTGTAATCAACTGCAACCTGCAGCGTCTGGACGGCCCTGTCAGGGGTAATGGAAAAATTATCCAGGAACTTGAAGGAAACTTCAGGGGTGCCGGATGGAATGTAATCAAGGTCATCTGGGGAACAGAGTGGGACGAGCTTTTGTTCAAGGACAAATCGGGACTCCTTGTAAAGAGGATGAACGAGGTTGTTGACGGAGAGTATCAGACCATGAAAGCCCGGGGCGGCGCCTATATCAGAGAGCACTTCTTCGGAGCCTATCCGGAACTTCTCAAGCTTGTAGAAGACAAGACAGACGACGAGCTCTTCCGGCTGAGCCGGGGAGGCCATGACCCGCGGAAAATCTACGCGGCCTATGCCTCCGCTGTAAAACACAAGGGTCAGCCCACCGTGATACTTGCAAAAACAGTAAAGGGATTCGGAATGGGTTCATCCGGAGAGGCAGCCAACACCACACACTCACAGAAAAAACTGGACCTGGAGTCACTAAAAGTCTTCCGGGACCGGTTCCACGTCCCCCTCAAAGATGATGAACTATATGATCTCCCCTTTATAAGACCTTCTGAAGACAGCAAAGAGATGAAGTTTATAAGGCAGACCAGAGAAGGCCTGGGAGGCTACCTGCCCGCCAGAAACCGGAAGGCAGGAAAGCTTGAAGTGCCGGCACTGGACAGCTTTTCCTCAATCCTCAAGGGATCGGGGGACAAGGACATGTCAACGACCATGGCCTTTGTCAGGCTTCTCAGTACTCTAGCCCGGGACAAGGCCGTGGGTAAAAACATTGTACCCATCGTTCCCGATGAGGCGCGGACCTTCGGTATGGAAGGAATGTTCCGTCAGCTTGGAATCTACTCCCCCTACGGTCAGCTCTACGAGCCTCAGGATGCGGAATCTGTTATGTGGTACAAAGAGGACAAGAAGGGACAGATTCTGGAAGAGGGTATCAACGAGGCGGGGTCATTCTCATCCTGGCTTGCGGCTGGTACAGCCTACTCACACTACGGCATCAATATGGTTCCCTTCTACATTTTCTACTCCATGTTCGGTTTTCAGAGAATAGGAGACCTCGCCTGGCTTGCCGGAGATATCCGGGCAAAAGGATTTCTCATGGGCGCCACCTCGGGAAGGACGACCCTGAACGGAGAGGGGCTGCAGCATCAGGACGGCCATGCCCACATTATGGCGGCCACCATTCCAAGCTGTGTTTCCTACGATCCGGCCTTCGCCTATGAGCTGGCGGTGATCATTCAGGACGGCATGAAAAGGATGTACGACGACGGAGAGGATATCTTCTACTACATATCCATTATGAACGAGAACTATGCCCAGCCCGCTCTTCCGGAGGGATCTGAAGAGGGTATCCGCAAGGGTATGTATCTCTATAAAAAGGCATCGGGCAAGGGAAAGAGAGTCCAGCTTATGGGAAGCGGCAGTATATTCCAGGAAGTCCTGGCGGCTGCGGAGCTACTGAAAAAGGACTGGAAGGTGGAGGCCGACATCTGGAGTATTCCCGGAATCAATCAGCTCCACCGTGAAGGTGCCGACTGTGAACGATGGAACATGACCCATCCTTCCATAGATCAGAAAATCCCCTATGTGACATCCCTTATGAAAGATCATTCCGGACCGGCTGTAATCAGCACGGACTATATCAGGGCATATCCTGAGCAGATCAGACGGCTGATACCCAACCCTCTTACAATTCTTGGAACCGACGGATACGGCCGCTCTGATACAAGAGAGCAGCTGAGGCGCTTCTTTGAAGTAGACCGCTACTATATTGCTCTTGCGGCTCTGAAGGGACTCGCGGATCAGGGTGATCTTGAATCATCGGTAGTGGCAGAGGCATTGAAAAAGTATGGACTGGACAGTGAAAAACCCAATCCTTCAACAGTATAGAGGCAGAAGATATGGCAGTAATTGAAATAAAAGTACCAGACCTTGGAACGGGAGATGCTGTTCCTGTGGCAGAGATTTTTGTAAGCGCCGGTCAGAGTGTTGAAGCCGAAGAACCTCTTCTGGCGCTGGAAAGCGACAAGGCGGTGATGGAGATTCCCTCCCCCTTTGCCGGCACAATAAAAGAGATAAAGGTTAAAGAGGGGGATATGCTGAAGACGGGGGATCTGATTGCCCTGGCCGAGGCCGAAGAGGCAGCCGATGCTCCTCCTGCAGATGAAAAAGCTCCGGCTCCCGAGCCCCCTGCGGAACCTGTAGCCGAAGCTCAGCCTGCACCTGCAGAACCGGCTCCACCTGCACCGGTTTCTCCCGCACCGTCTTCTGCCCCCCGGACCGTACAGTCATCAGCACCTGCATCCGGAGGAAAGGCTCACGCCTCCCCTTCGGTACGGCGCTTTGCAAGGGAACTTGGAGTAGACCTGACCGCACTTCAGGGTTCGGCCCCCAAGGGACGGATCACGAAAGAAGACGTCCAGAACTATGTAAAAGCCATTATGAGCTCCGGCGGCGCCGGCGGTTCCGGAGCCCTCCCGAAAGCGGCCTATACGGATCCGTCAAAGTTCGGCCGGGTTCATGAGGAGGAGCTGAGCCGCATCCAGAAGATATCAGGCCCTCACCTCCATGGAAGCTGGGTTAACATCCCCCATGTAACCCACTATGAGCAGGCGGATATAACCTATCTGGAAACATGGCGGAAAGAACTCAATGCCAAAGGAAGCCAGGGAGTGAAGTTCTCTGTTCTTGCCTTTGTTGTTAAGGCTCTCTGCAAGGCAATGGAAGAGTTTCCCCGGTTCAACTCGGTTCTTGCTCCAGAAGGAGGAAAGCTTCTGATAAGGGACTACTACAACATAGGTATCGCCGTTGACACCCCCCAGGGGCTTCTTGTTCCCGTCATCAGGGATGTTGACAGTAAAACCCTTACAGAGCTTGTGGGAGACATCAGGGATCTGGCCATCAGAGGACGGGACGGAAAACTCAAACCCGACGATCTGCAGGGTGCGGGAATATCCATATCCAACCTCGGCGGCATTGGAGGAACATCTTTTACCCCCATCATAAACCCGCCGGAAGTGGCCATACTGGGCCTCTCCCGCTCATCTATGCAGCCTGTATGGAACGGAGAGAGCTTTGAACCGAGGCTGATGCTTCCTTTGAGTCTCTCATACGACCACAGGGTTATAGACGGTGCACTTGCCGCACGCTTTGCGCGCCATCTGGCGGACCTTCTGGAAGATATGAAGAAGATTCTGCTATAATCGGGATTATTACAGGAGATCAGTAAATGTCAGAAACAAAAAACATTGAAGTAGATACACTAGTGCTGGGCGGAGGGCCCGGCGGATATACGGCAGCCTTCCGCGCGGCCGATCTGGGACAGTCGGTAGCCCTTGTTGAAAAACGGGGAATACTGGGAGGAGTCTGCCTGAATGAGGGATGTATTCCCTCCAAATCACTTCTCCATCTGGCCCAGATAATAAATGAAGCCGGAGAGGCTGGAAAGTTCGGGATCAGCTTCGGAAAGCCCGAACTGGACCTGGACGGCATCCGCGGACACAAGAACAAGGTGGTTTCCAACCTTACAAAGGGACTGGGCGCCCTTGCAAAGCAGCGGAAGGTACAAGTCCTTAACGGAACAGGTACTTTTACTGGGCCTGATAGCCTTGAAGTTGCGGGTGATGACAATGGTCAGGTCAAATTCAAACAGGCCATTATCGCCACAGGATCATCGGTATTGAAGCTGCCGATGTTTCCCTTTGACGATCCCAGGGTCATGGACTCATCCGATGCCCTGGAGCTTGAGGAGATCCCCGGTTCCATGCTCATCGTCGGCGGCGGCATTATAGGCATGGAAATGGCCACGGTCTACAGTGCTCTGGGTACGGAAGTCTCAGTTGTGGAACTGATGGACCAGATCATTCCCCCGGCTGATGAAGACCTTGTAAAACCCCTTGCCCGGATGTACTCGAAAAAGCTGAAGGCCATATATACTTCCGTGAAAGTAACAAAGGTGGAAACTTCGGAGAAGGGTCTGCTTGTTACATTTGACGGAGACAAGGCGCCGGACCCAACCCTCTACGACCGCATCCTGGTGAGCGTGGGCCGTGTTCCCAATACAAAGGGTATCGGTCTTGAAAAGCTTGGAATCGACACAGATGAAAGAGGATTCATACCGGTTGATCCAAAGAGAAAGACCTCTGCGGCCAATATCTATGCCATCGGTGATATCACAGGACAGCCCATGCTGGCCCACAAGGCGGTTCATGAGGGCCGGGTCGCCGCCGAAGTGATTTCAGGTGAGCCCGCCGAGTTCTCTCCCCTCTGCATACCCTCGGTAGCCTACACGGACCCGGAAATAGCCTGGACGGGACTGACTGAGAAGGACGCAGCCGCAAAGGGAATTCCCTATGAGAAGGGAGTCTTCCCCTGGGCCGCCAGCGGGCGCTCCCTGAGCAACGGCAGAAACGAGGGAACCACAAAGGTCCTCTATGACCCAGAGACAAAAAGAATACTGGGTGCCGGGCTTACGGGAACCAACGCAGGAGAGCTACTGGCCGAGGCAAATCTGGCTGTGGAGATGGGAGCAGACCTTGAGGATGTATCACTGACGATTCATGCCCACCCCACTCTGTCGGAGACCTTTGCACTGGCTGCAGAGATGGCGGAAGGTACAATCACCGACCTGATGCCTCCTAAAAAGAGATAAACTGTAACGTCCTCTGTCTTTATGATCTTTCTATTGTATGCTAGATTTGGACAATCCTAAAAAGACAAATGGAAAAAAGTTGATGAGATCATTGAATATACTCCTTCTGGGAGCCCTCGCCCTCTTCGGATCCTGCAGTATGAAGCAGGATATCTATCTTGAAAAATCAGGAGCCGGAGAGGTCAGGTTCTCAGTGGGCATGGCATCCTATCTTGGTGAAGTTATCGAGCAGATGGGAATGCTTATCGATCCCGATGCGGCTGCAGAAGCCGGAAGCGGAAGCTTTTTTGATGTTCCTGCCATTGCCGGCGGATTTGAATCAAACGAGAAGCTCAGTGCTGTTTCTGTGGAAAGCCCCGACAGACTGACTCTCAACGGCAGTTTCAGGTTCAGCTCTGTTGAGGACATGGTCAGGCAGGCAAATGAGGGAAGCCCCGAAGCCAGAATGATAAGCTTCTCAAAAGAGGGCGACATATCCCGTCTTAAAGTCATACTCAACAGAAAGACAATCACTGCCCTCATTGAATCAAACCCAGAAATGGATAACCCTCTGGTTCAGATGTTCGGCCCCTCCTCCACTGAAGGAATGAGCCGGAGTGACTATCTTGATATGATGGAATTCGGTCTGGGAGATGAGAGCCGTCAGGGAATCATCGATTCCAGCCTCTCACTGAATGTGAATGTGGCGGGACAGGTTGTAGAACAGCAGGGAGGTGTCCAGACAGACTCCTCAACAGTGCGGTTTGATATACCTCTTCTGGACATCCTTATTATGGAGAAACAGCTGGTTTACAGCCTCAGTTACAGATAAGAAACAGCTGTATGACGGCCTCTCTTTTCAGATGCCGTCATACTCTGAAGAACAGTCAGCGGTGCAGTCTTCTTCTGAAGAAGAGGCTGTGTCCTCTGAATTTGGGCATTCTATAGAACCGGGCCTTCAGGTGGAGCCTTCTAAAGCTTACCGCGGAAGGTCTCTTTTTTTTTTCTCTCCTCGGAAGAGGAGTCAGCATGGACCAGGGTTTTCTTATTTTATCAAGAAGATACTGAAAATCAACCTTAAGCGTTTTTGCAAACTTAAGCAGATCCCTGAAATGAAGGTAGTCCTTTGAACCAAGGGTGCCTCTGTTTTCAACAAGACCTGTATAGATATCCTCCCACCTGTCAATAATCCTTTCCAGCCTGTGAATCTCTACAAGCTCAAGGGCCTTTCGCCCCATTTCACCGGAGTTGTCATTCAAAACCTTGAGGATACCCTCTGCCATGGCGGCGCAGTCTCCGGGAGGAGTCAGATAGCCGTTGACGCCGTCCTCGATGAGGTTGAGGATTCCCCCCTCGGCTGCTCCGACACAGGGAAGGCTGTTGGCCTGGGCCTCAAGAACAGTTATCCCCTGGGTCTCTGTAACCGATGCAGTGGCAAAGAGCGCGACAGATGCGAAGGCTCCGGATGTCACAAGATCATCATGACCGATGGCACCTGTAAAAACGACATTTTCCGCACAGGCCTTTGAAGCCGCATAGTCCTCAAACTCCTTCCTCTGGGGCCCGTCACCGACAATCAGAAGCTGGGCTTCCGGCTCGGAACTGAACACAATATCAAAAGCATCAATCAGCTCTGTAATACTCTTCTCATGAGCCACACGCCCGACGAAAAGGACAGCCTTCTTCCCTAAGCCGTATTTTTCACGGAATTCAGGAGCCCTGCTATTGTCGAACTGATTGAAATCGATACCGTTGGAAACAGCTTCCAGCGGGGCCGTACAGTCATGCTCGGCTATGATTCTGACAGCCTCTTCGGTGGGCGCCGAAACAAAATCGGCACAGTTGTAGTAGAGGTTCAGGTATTTCCATGAGATCTCCTCGCTGGCCTTTACAGGACCGTTGAAAAGATGTTCAAAATATTTGGGGTTGGCAATAAAGGTATGAAATGTGCCGACTACGGGAATTCCCATCTTTCTGGCAAATTTAATACCTATCATTGATATAAAAACAGGTGTCATAAAGTGAACAATATCTATGTTCTCTTTTCTGAGGGCCTTGTAGGTTGAAAAACTGAAGGGATTGGTCCATTTGAAATCATCATAAAATGACGCAGAAACCGATGGAACACGAATAATCTTAACACCGGGAATACGAATCTCCTCGAGATTCCTGTAACTTGGTGAAACAATTATGACCTTATGGCCCCGTTCTGCCATTTTTGAAGCCAGACTGAGGATAGACGTAACAATCCCATTAATCTGCGGATAAAAAGCATCTGAGAAGATGGCAATATTCATTAACTCTCCTGACTGTATCCGAAACAATAGAAAATAATATATTCACTATAAATAAACTGTATTTCCAAACAGGTTTCTATAGTTTCAATACACTATTTATACACTATCACACCCGAAATGTCTGCCATGAATTACCAATAGGCTAATAAAAAAGGCAGCTCCCTTCCTGAGGGTCGGGAGCTGCCTATGATTTTACATCTCTTATATTAAATGAACTTTCTTACCTGCGTCGGACTATGGCTGGTACCTTGTCCTTCAGTTTTTACTTCACTAATATTTTTTTACATTTATATCCTATTGAAATAGTAAACATAGGGCGTGTTCATTAGGAAAAGAACAGAATAAGTTTACTTGTAATCTATGTCAAGATTATGTGAAGCCGACTCCCGCCTTTGGCAAAACCGTTATTACCCGCTATACTTGTTGGAATACATTCTTCCGTGAGCCGGTAGAAAACAAGGAGTATATTATGACAATTGCTGAAAAATGCGTGGTTTCCATCGACTACACCCTTCGCGACAAAAAGGGGGAAGTGATCGATTCATCCGGAAACGGAGAACCCCTTAGCTATATTCACGGAACAGGAGCCCTGATCCCCGGCCTTGAAAAAGAGCTTGAAGGAAAGAAGAAGGGAGACAAACTCACAGTCACTGTTGAGCCCAAAGACGGATACGGGGAGTTTATGCCCCAGCTGATCCAGAAACTTCCCAAAGAGAATTTCCAGGGAGTTGATGAACTGGAAGTGGGTATGGAATTTCAGGCCAGCAGCGCCGACGGACACAGCATGGTTGTAAGAATAGACACAATTGAGGGCGATGAGGTTACAATCAACGGCAACCACCCTCTGGCGGGTATGACTCTTGAATTTGAAGTTGCCATTGCCGATGTCAGAGAGGCCTCAGCCGAAGAGCTTGATCATGGCCATGCCCATGGAGCGGGCGGCCATCATCACTGAGACTCTCGATGAAGGCCCTCAAGCTCCTCAAGCAGGGCCTCTGCTGCGGTAAAATCAAAATTATCGACGGCATGACTCAGGGCAGCGGTTTTATCCGCGCCCTGGGGAAGTGTCCTTCCCGACAGCCCCCGAGCAAGATCCCTGGCTCTCTGTATATCACTTGTCAGACACTCTTTTAAAACGGCAATATCCCCCAGGACACCCTCGAAATCGACAGTAACGTTGAAATCATCCGCTCCGCCACTCTCCTTGTAATCGGAACTGTCTGGTTCCCCTGAAGAGTGATCCTTTCGTGTTTCAAGATAGTTCTCCACACCCCCTAGAAACAGCTCCAGCCTGGATACAAGCTCTTTCCGCAGTTCAGATGTATCCTCATCAAGGGAAGAGAGCTTTTCCAGTCTCTCTGCATCCCCGGACAGATCAAAGGCTCCGATATTTCCCGAGATCCCTTTCAATGTATGAGCATCCCGGTGTATTACAGGATCCCCCTCTTCTGCATTTGAAAGTTCTGTAACGATCTTCCGTCCCTCTTTGAGAAAACCCGACAGGATCGTTGAAACGGTTTCGAGATTTCCTCCGAGGCTGTTAAGGAGAATGGAGCCGTCCAGCCCCGGTATGGCGATATCCGCCCCGTTAACAGAATCCCCCGCAGAACCTGAGCTGCCCCCGCCATGACTCTCCATGGAAAGGCCCTTCAGTTTTTCGGGAATATCCCTCTCTCCGGGAGGGATATAACTGACAAGAGCAGCATAAAGTTCGGCAGGCTGAATGGGCTTTGTAATATGGTGGTTCATGCCGGCAGCAAGGCTTTTCTCCCTGTCACCCGTCAGGGCATGGGCGGTCATGGCAACAATGGGGATATGTTTTTTCACAGGATCTTTGAGAGCCCGGATCTCCCGGGCGGCGGTGATTCCATCCATAACAGGCATCTGAATATCCATAAAGACAAGGTCAAAACGGCCCTCTTTAACAAGATCCACAGCTTCCTTTCCGTTTGACGCAACGGTGACATCCATATAGGCCTTGTGAAGATACTCCAGAGCCACAAGCTGATTCACTTCACTGTCCTCAACAAGCAGGATTGCGGCCCCCTGTATGGTCTTCAGAATCCCCGGTTCCAGCCCCACATTGATCCTTTTCTGTTTTCTTCCGGAATCATCCCCGCCACGGAAAGCTTTCATCATGGCGTCAAACAGCCTTGAGGGAGAGACGGGTTTGCTCAGCAGGGCGGAAATCCCGGCCTCTTCGATCCTGTGGCTGACATCATCAAGGGCAAAGGCCGTAACCATCAGAAGCCGGGGACCGGCGCTGTCGGCCACTTGTATCCTCCTTGCCGTCTCAATTCCGTCGAGACCGGGCATCTTCCAGTCCAGAATGATCAGTTCGTAGGGATCTCCGGCAGAAGAGCGTTCCTCTATCCTGACAAGTGCCTCCTCTCCGGAGGAGGCTGTATCTGTAATAAAGGACATGGCGTCCAGAGTTTCTTTGAGTATGGTCAGAGCCGTTTCATTATCGTCAACGACAAGGATCTTCAGACCTGTAAGGTCAATGTTGTCACTCTCCGGCTCCCTCCAGTTTGTATCAACAAGAAAACGGCTTGTAAAGGAGAAGACACTCCCCTTGCCCGGTTCGCTTGTTACCGAAATATCCCCTCCCATTAGACGGGAGAGCTTTTTGCAGATGGCAAGGCCGAGTCCAGTGCCTCCGTACTTGCGGGTTGTGGAACTGTCGGCCTGGGAAAAGGCAGAAAAAAGGCCCCCGATCTGATCTTCACTCAGGCCGATGCCTGTATCGGAGACAGAAAATTTAAGAAAGACAGAATTCCCTTCCCTCTGTACAAGCTCCGCCGAGACAATAATCTCTCCCTGCTCGGTAAACTTAACGGCATTTCCTGTTAGATTCAGCAGGATCTGATTCAGCCTCAGGGGATCTCCCATAAGGAAGGGAGGCACATCGGAATGAATATTATAGATAAGCTCAACATCCATGTTCTCAACCTTGAAGGATATGAGATTGGAGAGTGAGCTGAAAACATCCTCCAGCTGAAAGGGGATGGTCTCAATATCCATCTTCCCCGCTTCTATCTTGGAAAAGTCGAGAATGTCATTAATAAGGCTGAGCAGGGTGTAGCCCGACTGTTCTATCTTACCAATATAGTCCCGCTGCCTGCTGCTCAGTTCCGTATCCAGGACAATATTGCTCAGACCTATAATTGCGTTCATAGGTGTACGGATCTCGTGGCTCATCCTGGCAAGAAAACTGCTTTTGGCCGAATTGGCCTCATCCGCCTCCTTGCGTGCCTGAATAAGATCGGCCTCCATCTGCTTCCTTCTGGCGATGTCCTCAAACGTGGCTACAACGGAATTCCGGAAAACCTCACCCTCCACAGGGTTGAAGATACACCTGAGTTCACTCTTCAGGGAGTCGCCCCTGAAGGTGACAGGTCCCTCATAGACGGCCCGGGTTCCCCGACGGGCCTTCAGATAGGCGTGCATCAGGTCAGCATCAGTAAAGAGTTCTCTGATATTTTTGTTGTTGATCTCTTTGACCGTTGATCCCGCCATACCCGCAAGATGATCATTACACTCACGGACGACAGCCATGCGGTCCACCCGGATCATCCCGAGGGGCGACGAGTCAAAAAGAATACGCGCCTTGTTCTCTTTGATCCTCAGAGACCTGATCCAGAAGAGGACGAGTACAGAAAGGGCCGCAAGGACAATAAGAAGCCGTTTCAGAAGCGTATAGTCAAGCTCTTTTGTGTACTCAAGAGTGACCCACTCCCTGTAGATCCGGTCCTGCTCATCCTTTGAGATGCTCCTTAAAACCTTATTGATAATTCCCCTGAGAACATATTCACCACGTCCTACTGCAAAAGCGATCTCATAGTGGTAGGGAGTCAGGCCGGCAATTTTAAGGTTTGACACCCCAAGCCTCTTGCTGTAGTAATCAAAGGAGGGAAGATCCATTACAAAGGCATCAATGTTCCCCCGGGAGAGATCAAGGAGCCCATCGGCGCTGTTCTCATAGGATTTCAGATTGAGGTCAGGATAATCGCGCCGTATTCCGGTTTCCACAAGGTAGCCCTTAACAACCCCGATAGACTGATCATGGCTGTTCTCAAGAGCGACAACAGAGGAGGACGAGGTTATCAGAAATGTATCCAGTTCCAGGTAGGTCCTTGAGAACTCAAAAAGGTCCGTCCTTTCCGGGCTGACTGCCATGCCGTCAATGACGTCAATCTCACCCCGTTCAAGCTTTCCCTGTACATCGGACCACCGCTCCGTCTTTACAATTTCGATGTCCAGACCCCTGATTCTCCCGAAATACTCAATATAGTCGGCAATGATGCCGGAGTATCTGCCTTCAGAATCATAGAAGGCAAAGGGGGGCCAGCTGCTGTCACCGCTGAATCTGAGGGGACCATGGGAGTCCAGCCAGACCCGTTCTTCAAGGGAGAGGACAAGGTCGGCGCTGTTTCCAAGGCCCGGATTGTATCCCCAGCGGTCCTGGATATCACGAACTCTTTCCCGGTCCAGCCCGGCAAGGGTCTTGTTGATAATGCTCACAAGTTCAGGCCAGTCTCTGCGCACTGCAAAGGAGAGGCTGTTCACACCGGAACTCAGTGGAAAGGCTATCTCAACATTATCAAGGTAGAGCCGCCGCAGATCATAGTTGATGGCGGATTCATTCCCTATAAAAGCATCTGCCTCCAGATCAGAAAGGGCCTTTAGCGCCTCCTGGGCAGTGTCGTAGTAAAGGGGTTCTATCCGGCTGTTTTCCTTCAAATATCCTTCATGGGAGCTTCCTCTCTGAACGGCTACCCGGAGTCCTTCCAGATCTTTCAGGGAACTCACATTGGGAAACCCCCGTCTCAATGCGGCGACCCTCCGCCAGTTGAGATATGAATCGGAAAAGATAAAAGTACCGAGCCTTTCCTTTGTGATTCCAACACAGGGCAGAACATCAATCTCCCCCGCCTTTGCCCGGTCCTGGACTTCGGCCCAGCTCACTCCCCGGACGACACGGAAATCAATTCCAAGCTGCTCCTCCAGAAGGGAGATGTAGTCGGCGGCCAGTCCTCTGTAGGCTCCATTATCATCCAGAAACTCAAAGGGGATGAATCCGGGATCGATACCCATATTAATAACAGGATGCTCCAGAATCCACTGCCTCTCATCCGGTGTCAGTGCGACAGGTCCATCATCATTGTAAATTCTGTCCCGGGGATTAAGAATCCATACAGACTCCTTAAGCCTCCAGTCATTGCGTGTGAGGTTTCTGATTCCCCGGTTCAGTGTATTAATCAGAGGCCCGTCGCTTGAGACTGCCGCATAGATTTCTTCCCGTAACCCGACGCTTGAAAACTGCTGGAGCCGGCTGTGAAGCATGTTTCCTGTTATGATCCGGTTCACTGTGAGAACCCGCCCGGCCAGGGCTGAGATATCCCCTGCAAGTAGTGCTCCGGTCAGGGAGGAGTAGTCAGAGAAAGGAGCAGTCTCCACCCCTGGAAAACCGGACTCAATCCAGTGCTCCTGTGGAGATCCTGCAATGACACCTACCCTCTCCCCTTCCAGATCTGCCTGCGGCAGACTGTCACGGTTACGCCTGATATACAGTGATGATTCTGCAGAATAGAAAGAGTCACTTAAAACAACGTCCTCATCCATTTCAAAAGCTTCTGTTTCACCGGAGCTGAGCTCAGATGCCAAGGGGGAATAGAGTCCGAGAATATCGGCCCGGCCGTCCTTCAGAGCCGGGAGGCACTGCTCCTCAGGCACTATAAGGAAATCAACACTCAGCCCTGATTTTTCTCCCCAGATACGCCAGATATCGGCAAGAAGGCCCTCCGCCTCACCGCCATCAGACACAGTACAGAGAGGCCCTTCCGTATCGGGAAGGACAATGCGGACTGATTCATTGGAGTAGAGAAAGGAGAAGGGAAGAAACAGGAGATAAAGCTTAAGCCTGAAAGAACTCACCAGAAGCCTCGGAAAGCTCATTTACTAGAGTAAGAGCTGCCTGAAAATTATAGCTGTCTGCAAGTTCACGGCTCCTTTTTAAAAGCTTCAGAACCTGGGGAGGCAGTGAGGAGTTCAGGAGTTTATCCATCAGATTCAAACTTTCTACAGGTTGGTGCCTGCCTAAAAAGCCTGAAAGCTCCGCCATAATACGGTTAAAATCATCCCTTCCTTTTACTTCAAGAGGTATGGCGGCGGCTTTGTCCTCCAGGAAGGAGAAATCTATTTCTCCGAGGGACTCAATAACAAGGGCCAGTTCTCTCTCTACATCGGGACTCTCAGGATAACCTGAATGATTCTGCGCTCCCGCTTTCAGCCCCGCTTCAAAATCCTTCAGGATGTCAAACAGAGCGGATGCGCCGATATTCCCGGCATCACCCTTCAGGGTATGAACGAAGGAGGCTGTCTCCTCTTCAAATCCGGCAGTCTCAAGACCTGTCAGTATTCCGGGACTGTCCTTGTAGGTTTTCAGGAATTTCGATAGAAGTTCAAAATAGAGAGAGGGGTTATCTCCCAGCCTTCTGATGCCTTTCTGAACATCAAGACCGGGGATTTCAACTCTGTGAAGTAAAGAGTAGTCAATATTAATCATGAGACAACCTTCCTGAACCTGAGTACCACCGAAGTCCCGTGATCATCGGGATACTTCTCCACTGTTCTGGATCTGACTTCTATGGATGCGCCGTAACGGTCGATGAATTTCTTTACAAGAGGCATTCCGTAACCTGTTCCCTCTTCACCGGATGTGCCTGTGCGGCTTCCCTTGTTGCCCGGATCAAAAAGGCTCTCCAGAATGTGAGGGGGAATACCGATTCCGCTGTCCCTGAAATAGAGGCGGATATGGTCGTCTTCTTCTGTAAGATTCATCTCAACTGTAGATCCGGAGTAGGAAAACTTGACTGCATTTGTAAGGAGATTATTGAGCACCGAATTGATCAGTGAGATCTCTTCAGCAAAGATGAAGACTTCCGGATCGATGTCTGTCTTCATCACAATATCCTTCTTTCTTATCTGAGACTCCAGAATGGAAAGGGACTGATCAACTGCGGATTTGAGGTTGATGGGGGAGGTTTTGAGCCGGGCTTCGGTATCACCGATGGTCCGGACCATCTCAATGATCCGGCAGCCGTTCCGTATTGAAGACTGAAGCATTGCCAGATTGTGACTTTCTTTGTCGCAAACCGACTCCCTCATCAGCATGGACTGTGCTGTCAGGCTTGTAAAAGTATTTGCAAGGTCATGATAAAGAATATGGAGGAGCTCGTTCTGCTGGCTGTTTTTACTTATCACAAGATCCCGGCTCTTCTTCAGATCCATATGAACCAGAACACGGGCCGAAAGCTCATCCACATTAAAGGGTTTTGTCACGTAATCAGATGCACCGGCCTTGAAGCCTTTAATAATCTCATCACTGTCGGTTTTTGCAGTCAGAAAGAGGATGGGAACATCATTCATATCGTCACGGCTTTTGATGGTTCTGCACAGTTCGTATCCGTCCATGCCCGGCATGACAATATCCAGAAGGATAAGATCGGGACTGACGACATCAAGGAGGGACAGGGCCTCCTCACCGCTTCTTGCAATACTTACATCGTAATCTCTGGAGAAGCTGTTCTGAATAATCCCGCTGTTCACGTCTGAATCATCAACAGCAAGAATCGTGTAACGATCTGATGCCATGGCCTACTCTCTGGTGCCGCCTTCAGCAGCTTGAAATCTTCATATTGTTTATTTTCTTGAATTCAAGTTCATTATACACATATAATCAAGAAAATAAAAATTCTTCCTTTGCGAAATACAACTTTGCCCCGGCAAAACAGGAAAAAACAGTGAAAGAACTGACAGATGCCCACATTCTGGTTGTGGATGATTCAAAAGTAAACCTGGATTTCCTTATAGGCATTCTCGGAAGCCGCTACAGAATTGGTGTGGCCCTCAATGGTCAGAGTGCACTAGAAATTGCAGAAAGGAACCATCCCGATATGATACTGCTTGATATAGTCATGCCGGAAATGGATGGTTTTGAAGTGTGCCGCAGATTGAAAGAAAATCCGGAAACTGCAGATATAACCGTTCTGTTTATATCCGCCCTGGATGACAGCGAATCCCGGAGCCGAATATTTGAAACCGGCGCCGCCGACTATATCCCCAAACCCTTCAACAGCAAAGAGCTGCTCTGCCGGGTCGAAAATTACCTGAAACTCCGCCTTGCAGAGCAATAAAAAACCGCTGCAGTTTCCCGCAGCGGTTTTATATTCAACCGGCAGCAGCCGGTATCAGGTCAGAAATTAACCCAGACGAGTTTTCAGCTTTTCAAGCTGCTCAGTCATCTTCTTGGGCAGTCTGTCACCGAACTTGGAGAGGTACTCTTCCGCTTCGAGAACAGTTTTTCTGAAGGCATCCTTATCAACCTTCATCAGTCTTTCCCAGTCGTCTGCAGGGAAGTTCATTCCTTCAGTCAGACTGTCGTCGGCAGGCATACGTCCGATGGGAGTATCCACGGCGTCAACCTTACCCTCAACACGGTCACACATCCACTTCAGTACGCGGCTGTTTTCACCGAATCCGGGCCATACAAATCTTTTTCCGTCTCTCTGGAACCAGTTAACGTAGAAGATCTTGGGAGCCTTGTCGCCGAGTTTTTCACCCATTTCGAACCAGTTCTTCATGTAATCTCCGCCGTTGTATCCCATAAAAGGAGTCATGGCAAAGGGGTCGAACCGGAGGCTTACGTTTCCAAGGTCCAGAGCAGCGGCTGTGGGCTCGGAAGAGGCTGTTGCACCCATGTAAACACCCTGTTCCCAGTCATAGGCTTCGTGTACCAGGGGCATTACGGAAGTTCTCTTTCCACCGAATACAAAGATATCGATGGGAACACCTGCAGGATCTTCCCAGTCGGGGCAGATTACGGGGCAGAGTTCAGCCTTGGCAGTGAAACGGCTGTTGGGGTGAGCACCCTTGACTTCGTTTCCGTCTGCATCTTTCTGTCCCTGTTTCCAGGGGTTGTTCTTCCAGTCGATTCCGCCGCCGCCGGGGCAGTCGTAACCCATATCTTCCCACCATACGTCTTTGTCTTCAGTTACAACAACGTTTGTGAAGATGGCATCTCTGGAACAGCTTGCAAGAGCCATGGGGTTGGATGCTTCAGAAGTACCGGGAGCTACACCGAAGAATCCCGCTTCGGGGTTGATGGCGTAGAGTCTTCCGTCTTTACCGGGCTTCATCCAGGCAATATCGTCACCGATGGTTTCAACCTTCCAACCGGGAACAGTAGACTGGAGCATGGCCAGGTTTGTTTTTCCACATGCTGAGGGGAAAGCCGCGGCAATGTGGTATTTTTTTCCTTCGGGGTTTGTAAAGCGGAGGATAAGCATGTGCTCAGCCATCCAGCCTTCTCTTCTTCCCTTGGCAGAAGCGATTCTCAGAGCGAGACACTTCTTTCCGAGAAGGGCGTTTCCACCGTAACCGGAACCGAAGGACCAGATCAGATCTTCTTCGGGGAAGTGGGCAATGTATTTCTTTTCAACGGGAGCACAGGGCCATCTGCTGTCTTTCTGACCGGGTTCCAGGGGGGAACCTACAGAGTGGAGACAGGGGATGAACTCGCCTTCGTCTCCGAGTACTTCAAGTACTTTGTTGGAAACGCGGGCCATGGTGTGCATGTTAACTACAACGTAGGGAGAGTCGGTGATTTCAACACCGATCTGGGCAATGTCAGAACCAATGGGACCCATTGAAAAGGGGATAACGTACATGGGGCGGCCTTTCATACAGCCTGTGTACAGTTTGGTCATGATTGTTTTCAGTTCAGTGGGGTCGATCCAGTTGTTTGTGGGACCGGCATCTTCTTTCTTGGTAGTAGAGATGTAGGTTCTGCTCTCTACACGGGCAACGTCTGAAGGATCAGAGTTGAAGGCGTAGCTGTTGGGTCTTTTTTCTTCATTCAGCTTGACGGCCATTCCGGTTTCAACCATTTCAGCCATAAGACGGTCATACTCTTCCTTGGAACCGTCGCACCAGATTACCTGTTCGGGGGTGGTCATTGCAGCGATTTCATCAACCCATGCAATGAGTTTTTTGTTCTTTGTGGGAACTGACATTCTAACTATTCTCCTTGAATAACGCTATTATAGTTATAAAAATACCCAGTTCACGTTTTAGCAAACGTAAACAAGGTCACTATCCACGTCTGATCACTATCCTGAAGAATCTCCGCCATGAGGCAGCTATTGATTGGCAAGTTGTAAAATGTTAATCAGTTGACCGTTGGCAGATTGTTAAACCTCCCGGCTGTCCTCCAATGAACCCTTGTATCATACCGACTGATTCAATTCATTTCAAGCCGGTACTAATTATTCAGGTAGATTTCATCAATTCCTTATTGATATTCTATACAGTGAAAGAATATAATTTTTCATCCCCGTAATCCGGGTTTTCCAAAAAGAGGTAAAAATGACAAAAGGACAAATGGAAGAGGCCCTGACCAAAGCACTAATCCATTACGAAAAAGAGTATATGGGACGGGGCCCTCTGGAGGCCAAAAGCTATATTATTGAAGACATGCTCGTTCTCCGGATGAAAGGAGTTCTTACACCGGCTGAAAACCGTCTGGCCGCATCTCAGGAAATTGACAATGGCAGGGCACAGATCAAGCAGATGAGACGGACCCTTGTAGAAAACGGAAGACCCCTTCTGGAGTCACTGATCCGGGACATCCTGCAGACAGATATTATAAGTATGCACTCCGACCTGAGCACAAGAACGGGGGAACGGATAATCATTTTTACCCTTAAAGCTCCTCCTGCCTTCAAATAATATAATATAATAACAGTAAGATGAGGATTACTGTTTTCAAATGGACTGCATTCACCGTTCTCTTTTCAGCACTCAGTCTGACATCCCTGTTCAGTCAGGTATGGGATATAGAAGAGGTTGCGACATTCAACCTGAGAGATACCGACCTGAGGAAACAGTCGGTTGATCTGGAGGGGGAATGGGACTTCTACTGGGAGAGTTTCCCGATCTATCCCGAAGACTTCGGCAGCCTCAAGTCTGACAGAATCAAGGTTCCCAATGCCTGGAACAAGTACGGAGTCTATCCCGTATACGGCTACGGGACCTACCGCTGCAGGGTTCTCAGACCACCGGGCAATGAGCAGCTGGGGCTGCGTCTGGAGTACAGCTTCTCCCACTATAAAATTTATATTAACGGAATCCTTCTGCGGCAGTTCGGAGATCCCGGAACACAGAGGATAAGCAAAACCCGGGACAAGGGGCCGGAAATACTGATACTCCCGGATGACCCGGAACTGGAAATCGTCATCCAGGTGTCAAACTACTATGACTTCAACGGCGGCCTCCTCAATCCTCCGAAGATCGGAAGCTTCCAGAATCTGACACTCGGCAAGAGAAGAAGCGAACTCATCGAAGCATTCCTCTTCGGCGTTTTTTTTGTGATTGCGGCCATGTACATCCTCTTTCATCTGGGAAGACCCCAGGAGTCAAGGGCGTCACTCTATTTCGGCCTCTTTGCCATGATCCTTTCCTTCAGGACCCTGCTCTACGGGGAACATCTGATAACCCTGCTGCTGCCGAACCTCCCTGTCGAACTGACATCGACCCTGGGCCATATGACCTTTTACGCCGCAGTACCCCTCTTTCTGAGATTCATTGTTCTTGAATACCCTTTCCGGATCAGCCGCTTTGTAGAGCCCCCTGTTTATCTGATAAGCATAGCCTACATCATTCTGGCGGCCGCCACTCCGCACCATGTCTATATCAACTTCCTTACCTTCTACCAGATTTTATCCCTGGCAGTGGGACTCCTGAGTTTTGCAGTGCTTATACGGCATGCCATTAACAGGGATATGTCTGCCAGACTTCTCCTTATCGGCTATGTTCTTCTGCTTCTGACAATGATCAATGACATTCTCTATGCCCAGAAGGTAATAGAATCCTTTGATATGGTTCCCCTGGGTCTTGGAGTTTTTATTCTGGGCCAGGCGGTCCTTCTGAGCCGGCAGATTGGCAAGTCTCTGATGGAATCCCGGATGCTCTCAAGTGAACTGAGCCATACAAACAAATCCTTCAGACGTTTTGTGCCGGAAGAGTTTCTGACCTTCCTGAACAAGGAAAGGATTACAGAGATTGAACTGGGAGACAATGAACAGATGGAGATGACAGTCATGTTTCTGGATATCAGGGACTTCACATCACTCTCGGAAAAACTCACCCCCAGAGAAAACTTTCTCTTCCTTAACTCCTACTACAGCCGTGTCTGCCCCGTTATAAGGGACTACGGCGGTTTTATAGACAAGTACCTGGGGGACGGCATCATGGCGCTCTTCCCTGGAGAGAGTTCCGCCGAAAATGCTGTTCAGGCCTCAATCAAAATGAAACTGATTCTGAAGCTCTACAATATACAGAGGGCTAAAATGAATTACGAACCCATCAGAGTAGGCATAGGCATTCACACAGGAACCCTGATGATGGGCACCATCGGTGAGCATCAGAGAATGGACAGTACAGTCATATCCGATGCAGTCAACCTCTGCTCCCGGATAGAGAGCCTGACCAAGGAGTACGGCCTTGATGTGGCCCTCAGCGAGGACAGCTACATGCGTCTTGATTCCCGTGACAGAAGACTTGTCCGCTATATTGGAATGGCCAATGTAAAAGGAAAGGAAAAACCGGTGAAGATCTATGAGCTCTTTGACGGCGACACTCCGAATATGACCAACCAGAAACTGAGGACCCGGGAACTCTTTGAAAAGGCCGTCCGGTTCAGGGACGAAGGGATGTATGATGAGGCTCAGAACTGCTTTCGGGAGGTCCATGACCAGTTCCCTGAAGACAGGACAACAACAATTTATCTGAGCCGATTCCGGAAATCCGACACTTAGTCTATACTCCCTCCATGAACAGTGAAAAACAGAAGGGAATCGCGGCTCTTGCAGCCTGTGCGATCCTCTGGAGCACCGGCGGTATCTTTATCAAAATGGTGGACTGGAACCCCATGGCCATCGCCGGCAGCCGCAGCCTCGTGGCCGGTATTTTCATCCTTGCCGTCACGGGACGTCCAGAAATAAAATTCACAAGGGCTCGCATTCTGGCGGCACTGGCCCACAGCCTCACAATGATCCTCTTTGTCATTGCAAACAAGATGACAAGCGCAGCAAATGCCATACTCCTGCAGTATACGGCCCCCGTTTATGTAGCCCTGCTTGGTTGGCTGATGCTGAAGGAGAGACCCTCATGGCACCACTGGGCGGCCCTTACGGCGGTTCTTGGCGGAATGCTTCTCTTCTTCAGGGATGATCTGAGTCCGGGAAACAGAATAGGGAATCTTGTAGCCCTGGGCAGCGGAGTCTCATTCGCCCTCTTCTCCCTGTTTATGAGAATGCAGAAAAACGGCTCCAACAGAGAGTCGGTACTCCTGTCTAATATGATCACCGCCGTCGTCGCCATCCCCTTCTACTTCAAAGGCCCCGCTCCGGATGTCACAGGGTGGATGTCCATTGGTGCTCTGGGGATTTTCCAGACCGGTCTGGCGCTGGTGCTATTTTCGGCAGGAATAAAAAAGATAAGAGCCATTACGGCCATGCTTATTGCCGCTCTGGAACCCCTTTTGAACCCTGTGTGGGTTTTTATCTTTACAGGAGAGCGTCCCGGCAGCTGGGCCCTTCTGGGAGGTGGAGTCATCCTTACCGCAGTTACTCTCTCCTCACTCCTTTCGGCAGCCGGAGAACGGAGCGGCAGCAAGCCCCCTGCCATGCCTGTCCCGGACTGATTTTGCTGCCTGTCAGAACTTTTTGAACAGAAAATCCACTGCAAGAAGGCCTCCTGACAGCTCTTTATGATAGACCATCAGTCCTTTCAGGAGGATTTTCTGACCCAGCTCCAGGATCTCGGTACAGAGGCAGTAGTCGTAGTAGGGGCAGTCCTTGTCCTCCTCTTTTCCGGAGACCTCCTTCCGGACTTCCCGAAAGAGTAGCTCCAGATTTTTCCCGAGGCTGAGACGCTGAGTCGGCGTTATCTCCGCCTTAAGCCTGGCAATTCTGGCATCCTCGCGCTCCTTCTTCTCCCGGATGGTCTGGTAGAGCTCCTTCAGAGTGTACTCATGAATCCTTTTAATCTGAAAGATCGCCGCAGCGCAGTCGGCAAGGCAGTAGAGCTGATCCCGGTTCTGCTGCATCCCTTCAGGGAGAAGCCTTCCGATCTTCTGTTCTATTCCTATGGGGCTGTCCACAAGATCCGTCAGATGAAAATCAACAATCCTGCGGGCCTCGGGGCTCTTGATGAAACGACGGTAGGATTTTTCATAG
The DNA here is from genome assembly GCA_963676905.2 of Oceanispirochaeta sp. Taxonomy (GTDB): domain Bacteria; phylum Spirochaetota; class Spirochaetia; order DSM-2461; family DSM-2461; genus Oceanispirochaeta. The sequence goes on along the minus strand of CAXXVE010000002.1, from coordinate 43,085 downwards.
CGGGCCTCGGGGACAAAGAAGAACTTGTCCCCCTTCAGCCGGCCGAAAACCTTTTTTGTATCAAGGTATCCAAGTTTTCTGTAGTCATGGAGAAAGGGTTTGCTGAAATCAAAAACCCACCCCATCTGGATTGAGTTCTTGATATAGACTGTGTTGCTCCCCTGTATATTGGGTTTCTTGTTTACACCCATACCTGAAATATCCACAATGATAACATTGCGGTATCCCCGGAACCTGGCCATGTCGTAGGGCATATTGTCCACGACTCCGCCGTCGATAAAGGACTTGCCGTTGATAACTGTCTGCTCCAGTCCCGGAAAAGCGGCACTGGCCATCAGATAATCCAGAACCGTCCCCTCCTCCATTTCGTTGAGGAAGACATATTTGGGTTTAAAATCGGAGACATTGAAGGTGACGACCCCTAAATCATTGCCGCTTTTACGGATAGCCTCTTCACTCAGGTGTTTGTGAAGGAGCTCTCTCAGAGGGGATACATCTATCCCTTTTTTCTCAATGACAGATTTATAGAACTTTCTGAATGCCGTTAGATTGGCCTTGCCGATCCTGATGTTCCCGTTGTCCAGGAACTCTGGGGGAATGTTCATAATAAAGTCGGCCCCGAGATGCTCGCCGATGTTCTCCATCTCTCTGACCCGGTGCTGTGCCAGAAACCCCGCCACTATGGCGCCGATGGAGTTGCCTATAAAGGCCTCCACCTCTATGCCCATTTCCGTGAGAGCCCGCCAGGCTCCAACATGGTAGACCCCTTTGGCTCCGCCGCCGCTCAGAACGAGGCAGTATTTCTCTTTGTGTATTTTTTCCTTGTGGCGTTTCCTGAACATGTGAGACTCCGGCAGATAATATGCCTTAATTATGGATCAAACCGGATATCTTTCAAAGCCGAAAGAGTAAAATCAGGCTGTCAGCCCCTTCAGATGCCTTATCTTTCTGGGCAGATACTCGAGATAGTCGCAGCTGCTCCGTCTGGACAGACCCTTTTTAGCGGCCTCCAGAACAAAAAACTCCCTGATTGTCCGGGCGGTCAACTCAGTATGGTCCTCAATTACAAAACGGTGCATAGGATTTGACCGGAGAGGAAAGCGATCCAGATCATCAAGAAAACGGCGGGCGTCGTCTTCCAGGGTTTTCAGGCTCCCCTCCCGTCCCCATCCGCTGGCTTTGAGCATTCGGGCATTCAGACGCTGTTCATACTGCCCCTTCTGGGGAATGGCAAGCACCGGTTTTTTCAGAAAGAGGGACTCCGACAGGAGCTGGTGACCCGCCGGAGCAATGACCCCTGCGCAGCCTGCAAGAGCCTCGATGAAGTTGCTGTGCCTGTCAGGAAAGAACCGGAAATCCACACCTTTTATCCTTGAAAGCCTCTCCCTTGTCTCTTCAGCAGAGGACTCTTTCACATAGACAAGAATGTAATTCCCCTTTCTAACCTCGGCCCTTCGAATCTCCTCCCTGAGAATGGGGCCTACATCACCGTCATAGAAGGAGCAGATAAGGTTTTTCTGCGCTGGCGGAGTCATAATAGAGGCAACCATCTTTGCGCTTACAGCATCGGGAAGGAGGGAGAGATAGCGTCTCACGACTGCAGGATGGTTCAGGTTTAAAAGGGGAAGCCCCGCCTTGCGGGCGGCTACAGCGGTAAAGGGCTCAAAATCGCTGATGACCCCCTGCGCCCCGAGATCCTTCATTCTGCATGACATCTCGTCGGTGATTCTGTTGAACCTGTATATGAGGGGCAGATTTTTCTGCAGAGAACCTAGATAGTCTATCTTATGACCTGTGAGAGAAAAATGGATACCCGGAATAAGATCCAGCTTGACCCCGGGGGCCTTCTCTTCCATAAATGGCCCGATGGATTCAGGACAACTGACTGTCAAATCCATATACTCCGACAGAAAGGGCCAGAGCGCCGCGGCCCTGGAGGCATGCCCCCGTCCTTCACCTGCAACACCGTATACAATTTTCATACATCCTCCCGACGACAATTCAGGATTATTAAACACAGGGAATGTTATGAAGCTGTAAAATCAGTGTTAATTTTTTGTTCTGAATAAATTTAACAGAGTCCTAACAGAAGTTTAGTAAACATTGACCATTCACCTCATAAATATAAAGCAGTTAAAACTCTATTTGAGGAAGTGATTTAAATGTTTCTTTTAAACGGCCTGGCCGAAAGGGATCTGGATATGAATAAATACTGGACTGATATCTGCGGCAGAATGGATTACGCCTACCAGCCTATTGTCAACAGCTATACAGGGGAGGTCTTTGCCTATGAAGCCCTGCTCAGAGACTGGGACAAGTGCGGTTTCAACAGCATCTTCAGCGTATTTGACAGAGCATTTCAGGAAAAAGCTCTCTACACAGTGGATCTGGAACTCAGAAAGAAGGCCATCAGCAAATTCAGGACTCTTGAAGGTGCCGGACAGAAGGCCCTGTTCTACAATCTTGACAACAGAGTTCTGGAGATGCCCGACTACAAAAGAGGCAGTACTCTTGAACTCCTGAACTCCCTTGGGATCAACAAATCCCTCTTTTACTTTGAAATATCAGAACGCCATGAGTTCAGCTCCTACAAAGATACCATAGAGATCCTCAACCGGTACAAGGAGGAGAATTTAAGGCTGGCCATAGATGATTACGGCTCGGGATACTCTGGACTCCAGATGCTCTACCACACAGAGCCGGATGTCGTGAAAATCGACCGCTTTTTTACAGAAGGCATCGATGAAGACAGAAAGAAAAAACTCATGGCTGAGAATATCATAAATATGTCCCACCAGATGGGCATCAAGGTTGTGGCCGAGGGAATTGAAACCGATAAAGAGCTGAATTTCTGCAGGGAAATTGGGTGTGACTATCTCCAGGGATACAGGATAGCCAGACCGGAACAGGACTTGTCGAAGCTTAAAACCACATACCTTCTGAATGAAGGGGCCGAGAGTTACGGACGCCGCAGGGGAGAGAAAAACTCAATGCTTATGGAGGACCAGCTCTCCCGCATCTCACCCATCCATATCGGAGATGATGCTGTTTCCGTACTCAGGCGATTCCAGAAAGATCCCCGGGCATCGATTCTTCCCGTCGTCAACAGCAGGAACGAACCTCAGGGAGTCATACGGGAGGAGGATCTGAAGCAGTATGTCTACTCGCCCTATGGGATATCACTCTTTAAAAACCACTCCCACAGCAGGGGGCTGGACTCCTTTATAGACAGGGTTCCCATCACGGAAATCAGCAGCAGCCTGAGCAGCATTCTGGATATCAGTGCCCTTTTTAACGGAGAAAAGGGAATACTTGTCACAAAAAACGGAAAATACATGGGACTACTCGCCCCCTCGGACCTTTTGAAGCTGATTTACGAGCATAAACTAAATTATGCCAGAGAGCAGAATCCATTAAGCGGACTTCCCGGAAACTTCTCGATACACAGGAAACTGTCTGAGATCAGAAAATCAGGTAAGGCGAGTGCCAGGGTTATCTTCTTCGACTTCAACAGTTTCAAACCCTTTAACGACAACTACGGCTTCCGTATGGGAGACAGGCTTATCATCCTCTTTGCTGAGATACTCAAGAAGAGCTTCCGTCTGAACCATGATTTTATAGGTCATGTGGGGGGAGATGATTTTATAGTGATACAGGAAGATCCCCACAGGGATGAAGAGTGCGGCGTAGTCAGAGGAGTCCAGAGCGACTTCAGTTCAGGGGCCCTGCCCTACTACAGCAGAGAGGACAGGGATCGCGGATGCATCAATGCGCGAAACAGGCGGGGCCGGATGGAGTGCTTTCCGATGATCACCGTTGCCGCAGCAGTTCTTGATATACCAAGGCCAGAGAATGTCGAAATGGAAAATCTGAACAACCAGCTCTTTGCCCTCAAGAAGAGAGCCAAAGAGAGTAAAGATTTTTTTGCAAGAACGAACTACAGGGAGAGCGACTTGGCCGTTACATCATCCATGGAGTTCAGTTCATTAAGAAAGGAAGAAAGGGCGTCTTCATCCGCCGTGGTCTGAAGAATGACAAGACCCGAGGGATCGCAGCTGTTCTCGGGAAGGTCATGAAGGCCAAGACGAACCTTGATATAGCAGCCGAAGGATGTCAGCACCTTCTGTACCTGGCTGGCGGTATCCTCCCGGCTTCCGATCTTGATGGCGACAAGTTGATAATCCATTATTGACTCCTTATAAACTCAGTTTCACTGTAATTACCTGCGCAGCTCCTGTAAAAGTTTAACAGAAGGATGAACAAAGTACTGTTTTCTTTTATTATAGAGCCATGAAACACAGGATCAAAGGAAAACAGAACAATTCAAAAAACTGCCTGGTCTGCGGAACAGAAAACAGTCTGAGTCTGCGGACGAAGTTCTACGAGACAGAGAAGGATGAGGTAATTGCACTCTTTACTCCGGAAATGCAGCATCAGAGCTACCCCGGCATCACTCATGGAGGCATATCTTCGGCAATTCTTGATGAGACAATCGGACGGGCGATAATGGCAAAGTATGACGAGCAGGTCTGGGGTGTCACTGTGGAGCTGAAACTGCGCTACAGGAAACCTGTGCCCTACGGGGTGGAGCTGAAAGCTGTCGGACGGATCACCGGAGAGAGGGGCCCCTTCTTTGAGGGGACCGGGGAGATCATCCTTCCCGACGGAGAGGTTGCCGTCAGCTGCAGCGGAAAATACATGAAACGGAAGATCGATCAGATTGCCAGTGATTCCTTCAGTGAGGAGGAGTGGTTTCCTGTAAATGATGAAGAGACTGTATCGGAGATGGAGCTGCCGTAATTTTCATCTTTTTCATTTTCTGTTGAAAAAAGCAGCTGCAGCAATGGCAAGCCGCCTGATCATTCATTAACATTTGTATCAGCGGAGAAATCAAACAATGAAAAAGATTATGCCCCTTCTGTTAACAATAGCCCTTATATCAGTACTGGCAGCCTGCGGTTCGAATCCGCCGAGAAAGACCTTTTCGGAACTGGGGATAGCCACAGCTGCCAAAGAGAGCTATGACGCGGCAGGCAGCCCAAAAGCCCTTCTCTACTCCGGAGCCAGTGACGACAGATCAGGAAGCCTGGATATCTACTTCTACAGGTTAACGGATGAATCCCTTCCAGATCCTGGAAGCTATCAGTGCAGTACGGACACATCAAACCTTGCAGCTGGAGAGGCAGCCTTTGCCTATGCCTACTCCTCCGGAACAAGTATCTACGCCCTTGCTGCTGTAAGCGGAACAATAACCGTGAGCGGAAGTACCGTCAGCTTTGAAGATGTCGTATTTGAAGAGTCTCTTATCGACTTCTATTCCTAGGAATCCTCCTACCAGGGGCAGAGAACCGATTCGGGTTCCTTTACCCTTGAATAGAAGAACCTGAGCCGCCGAAGAGCGGCGGCGTCCCGGCATCACTGATTAAAAAAAGCCCGGTTTCTGTCGGCGATCAGCCGGAGGCCCTCTAGAATCAGCCAGGGTTCAGTCATTGTGAAACGGTCAGTAAGCGGGGCGATAACCCGTGAGCGTCCGCCGGTGGCGATCACCGAGGCCTCCCCTCCCAGCTCCTTCCTCATCCTGTCTATAAGAGATTCAACAAGTCCTGTATAACCCAGGATAACTCCCGACTGAATGGACTTGATTGTATTGGTGCCTATGGCCTTCTGAGGCGGTTCAAGCCAGACCTGGGGCAGCTGTGCAGTGTGCTCCGAGAGAGCTTCCGCCGCCGCCTGAATTCCCGGGGCGATGGAGACACCCAGAATTTCACCGGGGGCCCGTATGGCCGTCAGAGTCAGGGCTGTTCCGAAGTCAACAACAATACAGTTTCCCTGAACCCTGTTATAGGCAGCCACACAGTTGCATACAATATCAGTACCAAGCTCAGCCGGATTCTCAATACAGATTTTCAGACCTGTCTTGACTCCGGGTCCTACAATCAGAGGCTCAAAGCCTGTCATGTCCTGAAGCATCTGACGAAGGGTTCCGGTGAGAACGGGTACAACCGAGCTGATTACGGCCTGATGGATCAGGCGCCTTTCCACTCCCCCTTCTCGAAGAAGGTCTCTCACCAGAACGCCGTACTCATCGGGCATCTTGGACCTGTCGGTACTGATCCGCCAGTGATCCACCCATGACTCGCCGTTATGGAGTCCCAGAACAATATTTGTATTCCCGACATCAACAGCTAGAAGCATTACTCCCTGTCCTCCGCCTCTTCACTCTCAAGATCCTCAAGGGCCGATTTTTTACCCTTCATAAGATCCGGATTGGCAATGGATTTCCAGGCCAGAATAATGGCTGTACATATGACTGCGGCGACCCCTGCCTCGGCGAGACCGTTTGCTGTGATGATGGCCCAGATCAGTTCCCAGGGAAGAGCGCCTGCAATTCCCAGAGCTCCCAGAACAAGAATCGTATTTGTCAGGCTTCCGGCAATGCTTGCCAGAATTGTTGAAAGGATAAGCATCCTGCCATTGAAGGCACGGAAGACTGCCCAGGCACAGAGTCCGATCATAATCCTGGGAAGAACGGAAATCAGAGGGTTAACAAAAAAGACATCCACAGCCCCTGTGGGAGACACGGCTGCCTGAATCAGACTGAAGAGTCCGAAGATCAGACCGACGATCACCCCTACAACGGGGCCTTCCAGGATGGCACCGATAATAACGGGAACGTGCATGATTGTCAGGGATGCACCGGAAAACCAGGGAATAAATCCCAGGCGGGTAGCTCCAAGGACAACAGAAATGGCCGCCATTACCGCTGTAATGACGATTTGACGGGTACGATTTGTTTCAGACATAATTGCCTCCAATAGAAAGTATATACCTGCTGCCCGAAAAGAGCAGAAAGAGTGTTATCAAAATAACAAGAGAGAGGGTATCTCTCCTGTCCCACATATATTCATCAAGCCGGCTTCTCTCCTGCCCCGGCTCATAACAGCGCGCTTCCATGGCCTCAACGAGTGTTTCCGCACGTTCCAGGGCGGCAATAAAAAGGGGTACCAGAAGGGGTATGTAGAGCCGGATTTTTCTGACAAGCCCTGTCTTCCAGGTTCCGAAGGAGCCTCCCCTTGAAGCCTGAGCCTTGGTTATATGCTCGGCTTCCATGGCCAGTATGGGAATAAACCGAAAGGTGATGGTGATGACAAGGGAGAGATCGTGGGAAAAGGCCTTTTTCCTTCCGAAGGGACGGAACAGGATCTCCGCCCCGTGGCTGATCTCCGATATGGTTGTCACCGTAGTAAAGAGGGTGAAGAGCAGAAAGAGTGTAAAAAACCTTCCGAAGATTTTCCCTGTAAAAATCAGATCCTCCCTGTGCATATCGAAGGGTCCGATGCTTACAAGTGCAGGTGTTGAGTACTCCCTGGAAATCAGAAACATCTGGATCAGGGCGATAATCAGCAGAAAGGGGATCACCGGGCCTGTTCCCTTGAACAGCTTAAAGAAGGACTGCCCTGACAACTTGACCAATACAAGTATAAAGAGAAAGACAAGAGGAAGATGGGGGAGCAGCGGTGACATCAGAACAAGAGTCATAAGCAGAACCAGAGCTCCGATCTTCAGTGCGGGATGGAGCCTGTGCAGCAGGGAATTCCCCGGGCGGTACTGCCCTAAAGAGATATTCTGAAGCAGGTCAAAATCATTCATCAGCGGCCTCCCCGTTCTCCCGTACCCCCAGAACCGAACACAGCTCATCCGGCGTGACAGGAAGGTCTTTCAGACCGAGGGCCTTTCCGATTCTTCCAGACAGAGGCAGATCCAGACCGAAGTCAAGGGGATCATGATTCCGGAAGAAGGCGGCGGTTCCGCCGTCATAGGCAAGCTCCCCCTCCCTGAATACAAGAAGCCGGGAAGAGAGTCGGAGGGCCTGCTCGACGCTGTGGGTTACGGTGAGGACTGTCAGCCCACCCTTGTGTAGATCCCTTATAATGGTTTCAAGATTTTCTGCTGACAGGGGATCAAGGCCTGCGGTGGGCTCATCAAGAAGGAGGATCTCCGGTGTCATGGCAAGGACTCCGGCCAGAGCGGCCTTCCTCTTCTGCCCGCCGCTGAGAGCCCGGACCGGATGGTCCCGGAACTCCTTATAGTTCAATCCTACCTTCTCAAGGGCATCACGGACTCTGACAGCAAGGTCACGCCCTCTGACTCCCATCTGCTGGGGGCCGAAGGCCACATCATCCCCGATGAGAGAGGCGAAAAGCTGCTTCTCAGGCTGCTGCATTACAAGGCCGACCCTGGTTCTCAAAGAGGCAAGATCGCACTTTTTATCCAGGGGGTTCTCTCCCAGAATGGTGATACTTCCCGAATCAGGAAGGAGAAGGCTGTTGAGGGTCTGAAGGAAAGTCGACTTGCCCGATCCTGTTGTGCCCATAAGGGCAACCGCTTCCCCTCCTGCGAGTTTGAAACTTACATTCTTCAGAGCCTGCACCGGAGAAGGCCCTCTGGCACCATAGGCTCTGCTTATATTTTCAAGAACCATAACAGGTTCACCTGAATGGCCTGAATCAGCCCCGGCAGAGCTGTGAAACTCACTGCTAAGGTCCTCTTGTCCGCGGGTCTCCTCTTTAAGAGCCTGTATCAGATCCTCCTCCCTGAGCAGCGATTCAAGTCCTGGATAGCGGGAGGAGAGGCGGTATGCCAAAGACTGCAGAGCCGAGGGCTTCAGAAACCAGCGCTCCAGGTCTGCAGAAGAATCGAGGAACAGTCGGGGCGAGGAAAAACTGACAAGATCGCCCTTGTGAAGCAGAAGCAGATCCTGGGCCCTTGATGCCTGCTCCATAAAGTGGGTAATTCTTATAATAGTGAACCCCCGGCTGTGAAGGTCATCAAGCAGACTGTTCAGCTGATTGCGGCCTGCAGGATTGAGCATGGATTCCGCTTCATCCAGAATCAGGCAGCCCGTCCCCATGGCCAGAACCCCTGCCATGGCAAGCCTCTGCTGCTGCCCGGCGGAGAGCATATGGGTCTCCCGTTTTGCAAGGGGAGAGAGGGAGCTCTCGTCCAGCGCCTTAGCAACACGCTGTCTGATCTCGGGGCCGTCCAGATTCAGATTCTCCGGACCGAAGGCAATATCCTCTCTTACCACTGTGGCGACTATCTGGGTGGAGGGATTCTGAAAGACCAAGCCCACCCGGGTTCTGATGGCTCTGTGGTTTTTCCTGTCTGAACTGTCTTTTCCATCAACAAGAACGGTGCCGGAATCGGGCACAATTAGCCCCATGATCAGCCTTGTGAGAGTACTTTTCCCGGAACCGTTGCCGCCGACGACTGCCAGATGCCTCCCGGTTTCAAGGGAAAATGAGATATTCTGAAGAGCAGGCCTCTTCTGCCCCGGGTATGTGTAACTTACGTCCCTGAACTCAATAAAGGCCATAGTCCGTCCTCCTGCACCTGGTGCGGATGGAGACGGAGGATTCATATGTTGTTTTTATCATCTGTTTGTTTACCTCAACGTCCCGGTCCTTATGCGGATCCAAGCGTACTGGTCACTCAAAAATAATAATCAAAACCTCTTGTGTCAAGGTTTACAGAAGCCGTTGACCAGAATGATGAGCTTCCGTACAATTCAGTTCCGGACAGGAAGGTCGATTATCAGGTTTAATAATAGGGTATCCGGTTCACTATATCGGCACTAACTTTTGATTTTTGATCACCATAAACATTACACTAATTACATTATTTCGTTAGATTAGTACGAAGCCTCAAGGGCAAAGGAGCCTCCTCTATGAAACTGCAAGATAAGGAACTGCTTATTCTCGACGGTGCATGCGGAACCAGTATCCAGAATATGAACCTACCCGAAGAGGTCTGGGACGGTAATGAGGGCTGCAACGAATACCTCTGCCTCACAGCTCCCGAAAATATCATACAGATGCACCTCTCATTTCTTGAAGCCGGTGCGGACATCATTGAGACCAACAGTTTCGGCGGTACATCCGTTGTTCTGGGAGAGTACGGCCTGGAAGATAGGGTCAAAGAGATAAACACCGCAGCGGTGAACTGCGCCAGAGAAGCTGTTAAACGCCATGGTTCAGGATGGGTGGCCGGCTCCGTCGGCCCGGGAACAAAACTCCCGTCACTGGGACATATCACGGTTGAGGATCTTGCCGCTGCCTACAAGGAACAGTTAATTGCCCTGATCGATGCGGGAGTGGATCTGCTCATTCTTGAAACTGCACAGGATATCCTTCAGCTGAAGACTGTCCTTATCAGCGCAAGGGAAGCGATGGAAGAGAAAAACTGCGATCTTCCCATTATGATCTCCGTTACAATCGAAAGCACCGGAACCATGCTGGCGGGAACAGATATTGCAGCGGCAGCAGCCGTTATCGAACCCTTTAATGTCTTCTCCTTCGGCCTCAACTGCGCCACAGGGCCCGAAGATATGCTCAGCAGCATACGCTGGCTCAGCCACAACTGGTCCGGCAGAATATCCTGCCTGCCCAACCAGGGGCTCCCCGAAATCATCGACGGAAAGACCACATACCCCATGAAACCCGATGCCTACGCCTCCGAACTGAAAACCTTTATCTCCGAGTGGGGTGTTTCCATGGCCGGCGGCTGCTGCGGCACAACTCCCGAACATATCGCCCGCCTTAAAAAAGAGATCACAGGGATTACTCCCGCATCCAGAGAGGTAATATCATGAAAGCATCAATCGCCAGTCTCTATGAATCTGTGGAACTTGTTCAGCCCATAAAGCCCCTTATCATCGGAGAGCGCTGCAATGCCAACGGCTCCAAACGCTTCAGAGAGGCTCTGCTGGAAGACGACTACGATACCTGTCTGACCATAGCCCGGGAGCAGGAAGCTGTAGGCGCCCATGTGATCGACCTCTGTACAGCCTATGCGGGACGGGATGAAATGAAGGATATGGATGTTCTTATTCCCTCATTCGCTTCCTCACTGAAGGTTCCTCTGATGATCGACTCAACAACCCCTGCGGTCATTGAGCGCGCACTGCAGCTCTACCCCGGCCGCTGTATCGTCAACTCGGTCAACCTGGAAGACGGGGGAGTCAACATCTACAAGGTACTGAAGGTAGTCAAGAAGTACGGTGCCGCGGTTGTAGCTCTGACCATTGACGAGAAGGGTATGGCCATGACAGCCGAGGAAAAGATCGCTGTTGCCAAACGGATACACAAAATAGCCGTCGACGAGATGGGCCTCCGTCCCCAGGATATCCTCTTTGACCCTCTTACATTTACAATCGGTGCGGGAGACGAGACCCTCAGGGATGCCGCAATCCAGACTATGGACGCCATTAAGGGGATAAAAGAGGAGCTTCCCGGCGTATTGACTATGCTGGGCCTCAGCAATATTTCCTTCGGCCTCTCCCCCGCGTCGCGAAAAATACTCAATGCGGTATTCCTCCATGAAGCACTGGAGCACGGCCTTGACTCCTGCATCATAGACGCAGGCAAGATGATGCCCCTGGCATCCATCTCCGAAGAGGACAGAGAGTACTGCTTCGACCTCCTCTACGACAGGGTCAAAGATCCCGAGAAGTCTCCCCTCCTCCGTTTTATAGACCACTTCAGTACAGCCGTGGAAAGCAAGAACGACGGTGAAGAGGAGAAGTGGAAGCCTATAGAGGCTCAGCTCTATGACAAGATTGTAACGGGAAACAAGGACGACCTTGAGGACATTCTGGATATGCTCCTCCAGCGCCGCTCTCCCATCGGCATTATAAATGACATCCTCGTTCCCGGAATGCGCCATGTGGGCGAACTCTTCGGCAAGGGAGAGATCCTGCTGCCCTTCGTTCTTCAGTCCGCCGAAGCCATGAAGGCTTCCGTACGCTACCTGGAACCCCTGATGGAGAAGTCCGATGAGTCGGACCGGTTGAAGATCCTGCTTGCAACAGTACAGGGAGATGTTCACGATATAGGAAAAAACCTTGTGGATATAATCCTCAGCAACAACGGCTACAAGGTCTACAATATAGGAATCAAGGTTCCAGCGGAAACAGTCATACAGAAGGCGAAAGAGTACAATGTGGATATCGTGGGATTAAGCGGTCTCCTTGTTAAATCGGCCATGGTCATGAGTGAAAGCATGAGCCAGTATGAAGAGGCGGGACTGAAGGTTCCCATCTTTCTGGGAGGCGCCGCCCTGACCCGAAAATTCGTAGCCGAAAGCTGTGTGCCCGGCTACACTCCCCCGGTTGTCTACAACCAGGATGCCTTTGACGCTCTCAAGAAGGTCAGAGACTTCGAAGCTGGCGAATTGAAGGCTACAACATGGGAGGCTGTACAGGGTGCCAAAACTGTAAAGCCCGGGGTCAAGGACGCCAGTATCATCAGGACCAATCCTGTTCCAGACGCTCCCTTTCTGGGAGACAAAATTGTAACCGATATTGACCTTGAAGAGGTCCTTGCCCTGATAAACAAGCAGGCCCTCTTCCGCGGACGCTGGGGCTATCGTCGGGGAAAAATGACAAATGAAGAGTATCAGGAGCTTATAACAACCAAGGTTGAACCTCTTTATGAGGACTTCAGGCGCCAGTTCCTGAAAGAGGGTCTTATCGATGCAAAGGCAGCCTACGGCTACTTTGCCTGCGAAAGCCGTGAAGACAACCTTGTAATGTTCCATGACGGAAGGGAGTTTGACTATGACTTTCCCCGTCAGGCGGAAGCGCCGTTCCTCTGCCTTTCAGACTACTATAAGAGCGCCGCAGAGGGAGGAGATGTTGCAGGACTCTTTGTTGTAACCATCGGTGAGGAGGTGTCGAAGCGCACAGCCGAACTCTACGCAGCCGATGCCTACCACGACTATCTGATGCTTCACGCCTTTTCGGTAGAGGTCACTGATGCCCTTGCAGAGTACTGGCACAGAAGAATGCGCCAGGAACTGGGAATATCAGTCGATGAGCCCGAAAGCATCCACGGCTATGTAACCCAGCAGTATCAGGGTTCACGCTACGGGTTCGGCTACCCCTCCTGCCCTGATATTTCGGCCCACGGACTTGTCTTTGATATGCTGAAGCCCGAACGGATAGGCATTACACTCACCGAAAACTACGAAATGGTCCCCGAACAGAGTACTTCCGCCCTTGTGGCGCACCATCCCCAGGCAAAATACTTTGCCGTCTGATTTGAGGAGGAGAGGAATATGAAAAAATACATCTGTATCAACTGCGGTTATATCTACGACCCCGAGGTGGGTGACCCCATGGGAGAAATCCCCCCCGGCACATCCTTTGATGATCTGCCGGATTCATGGGTCTGCCCCCTCTGCTATACAACAAAAGACAACTTTGATCCCCTTGACTGATCCCGCGTAAAAGATGGAGCCTGAAGCGAGGCTCTATCTGACGCGGACAATGAACATTCCACACTTAAGGAGATAACCTTGACACCCTTTTTAGACCGAATCAAAAAACAGCCCCTCGTTTTCGACGGAGCCATGGGAACCATGCTCTACACCAAGGGTATGTTTCTTAACCGCTGCTACGATGAACTCAACCTTACAAGTCCCGATGTAGTGGCCGAGGTCCATAAGGCCTACAGCAGTGCCGGTGCGGATGTCCTTGAAACCAATACTTTCGGCGCCAACAGAATTAAACTCAGCGAGCACGGCCTGGGAGACAGGGTAGCCGAGATCAATATCGCCGCCGCCCGTCTTGCAAGGGAGTGCAGCGACGGTGAACAGTACATCGCCGGCTCCATGGGCCCCTGCCTCAAATCGGGGCAGATCCTGACAGAGAACCGCCGGGATGAACTGAAAGAGGTGTTTACCCAACAGGCCGCAGCTCTGAAAGAGGGGGGTGTCGACCTTATTCTTCTTGAAACCTTCAGCCACAGCGAGGAACTGCTGACCGCCGCCGAAGCTGCGGCTTCGACAGAACTTCCGGTCTGCGGCTGTTTCACCCTCACCGAAGAGGGGTACACCCCGGGTGGAGAGAACCTTGAAACCCTGATACTGAAACTGAACGCCTGCGATGCACTCGCTGTTCTGGGATTGAACTGCGGAACTGGCCCCTCCCATACTTACAACTGGGTTGAAAGGGCTGTGACCCTGACTGACAAACCACTGATAGCCATGCCCAATGCGGGTTTTCCAAGGGAACAGGACGGACGAATGGTCTACCTTACAAATCCCGAATACTTTGCAAGTTATGCCAAAAAGTTTATTGAACTGGGTGTCAGCGGCATAGGCGGATGCTGCGGAACAACACCGGAGCATATCCTCAAGGCCTCCCGCACAGTCAAGGCCACAAGTCTTGTCAAACAGCATGTGGAGATCCAGACGCTGAAGAAAGACCAGATCGAGGTGGAACCGGTCCCCCAGGAGCAGAAGTCCCGTCTGGCCTGCCTTCTGAAACAGGGCAAGATGGTCACATCCGTTGAGCTCACCCCTCCCCGGAGTACGGACCTAACAAACTTTATTAACAAGGCAAAGACCTGCGCCTACCACGGTGTTGACGCCATCAATATCCCCGACGGCCCCCGGGCCAGTGCCAGGGTATCCCCCATGATCGCCGCCTCTGTGATTCAAAGGGAAGCGGGCATCGAAGCGGTACTTCACTATACATGCCGGGACAGAAACCTTCTGGGTATGCAGTCTGACATTCTGGGCTCTGTTGCCGCAGGACTGAACAACTTTCTTGTGATCACAGGAGATCCCCCCAAGTCGGGAGACTACCCCGAGGTGACAGGCGTTTTCGATGTGGATGCCATCGGCCTGACCAGGGTTGTCCACAACCTGAATATGGGACGGGACTTTGGAGGCAACCCCATCTCCCCCCCCACGGCGATCTTCACCGGTGTGGGTGCCAACCCCTGTGCCGTCTCCCCGGAGCTGGAACTGGAGCGCTACCGCCGGAAGATAGAAGCGGGTGCGGAGTTTGCCATTACCCAGCCCGTCTTCGATCCAGAAGCCCTTTTGAAATTTATGGACAAAGCCTCCGGTTTCGGAAGCATTCCCGTCATCGCGGGGGTATGGCCTCTTGTGAGTTTCAAGAATGCCGAGTTTATGAGAAACGAGGTTCCCGGTGTGGAAGTTCCCGATGAGGTCATGGACCGGATGAGCCGTTGTCAGACCAGAGAAGAGGGTATTGCCGAAGGCATCAGAATTGCTGAAGATATCTGCAGAGCCATCGAAGACGATGTTCAGGGATTTCAGGTCAGCGCTCCCTTCGGAAAGGTGGAACTCGCACTCAAAGTACTGGGGATGGACGTATCTGAATGAAAGATAAAATGAGAATATTCTGCGGCGGCTCAAACAGCGAACTGAGCCGGGCCATTGTATCGGAACTGGGTCTGGAACTGAGCCCTCTGAAAATTTCAAGGTTTTCCAATGACAACCTCTCGGTTCAGGTGCAGGAAAATGTGAGGGACCGTGATGTTTTTCTGATCCAGTCGCTCACCACCCCTGTCAGCGAGCACCTGATGGAGATGCTTATAACAATGGATGCCCTCAGGAGTGCCTCAGCCGGCCGGATCACCGCCGTGATTCCCTACTACTCCTATGCCCGGTCTGATAAGAAGGACGCCCCGCGGATCTCCATTACAGCAAGGCTGATTGCCGACCTTCTGAAGACAGCAGGGGCAGACAGGGTTCTGACAATGGACCTCCACTCGGCACAGGTGCACGGTTTCTTCAGCATGCCCGTGGACCATCTGACTGCCGTAAACACCCTGGCAGGGTACTTTGCCGGAAAACCCAACAGGGAGAATATGATTGTTGTCGCCACCGATGCTGGCGGAGCCAAAAGGGCCGGGCTCTTTGCCCAGTCTCTGGATGCCCCCCTTGCCATAATCGACAAGCGGCGTATCAGTGATACCGAGGTAACCCAGGGCGAGGTTGTGGGTAATGTGGCCGGAAAGGATGCTGTCATCTTTGACGATGAAATTGCCACAGGTTCAACAATTCTGGAGACCATAAAAACCCTGCGGAACGCCGGCACAAGACGGATCTATCTCAGCGCCGTCCACCCCGTTCTCTGCGGAGATGCCGTCCCCCGTCTGAAGGATGCGGACATTGAGGAGCTGGTTGTGGCCAATACCGTTGCCGTACCTGAAGAGAAGCGGATGGAAAAGATGACAGTTCTTTCCATAGCACCCCTGATGGCAGAGGCTATTAAAAGGATTCACACAGGCGAGAGCGTCGGCGCCCTCTTCCCTCACTGATCCGGAGGTCAGTACACCTCCTCAGGACAGGCGGGTCAGCTGGACAAAAACAGTATGGGTCCGGCTGCCCCGGCTCGGCAGGGTCGGCTCGGTGGATGTCAGAATATTGGCGGAGCCTCCTGTCTCAACGGTCCCTGCGGCAGTGGCTGTCAGCCTCGGCCAGACTCCCTCGGTCAGAGATACAGTCCCTGACTTGATTTTATCCGTTACCATTACAGGAACATTCATCTCCCCTACAGGACTGAACAGGCGCGCCATGCTCCCGTCTTTCAGTCCCCGTACCGCCGCATCATCAGGATGAACCCAGAGATTTGTCTCCTCATCTGAACGAAAGCCCTCAATATTGGCGAACTGGGAGTGTATGCCCTGAAGGGGATGGGGGGTAATCAGGTTTAGGGGATAGTCGGGATCATCAGGAACCTCACCCCTGTAGTGGGGCCAGGCATCAAAGCCTGTCTTCCCGTACTCACCGGAGGAGATCTCAATCTTTCCGGATAGAGTATTCAGGGGATGGGTCTTCGCGTCGGCAATAAAATCGGAAAAAGCTATGCGTTCACTCCCCTCTCCCATAAAGATTCCATCCCGTTTGAACGCTTCGGCATCGGGTATGTCTGATTGTTCAAGCAGCTCACAGATCCAGTCTTCCGCGCTCCTCCCCTCCTCTGTAAAGAGATCTGAAAAGCCCAGACGCCTGGAAAGATCAGTAAATATCTCATAGTCCGTCAGTACCCCTTCGGGTGGATCAACTGCCTTTGCCGAATAGAGAAGAAAGTTTCCTGCCGGAAAGACAATGTCCTCCCGTTCCAGAAAGGAGGCGACGGGAAAGACGATGTCGCAGAGGGCCATGGTGGGAGTCAGGAAGAAATCATGGCCTATGGCGAGTTCGAGGTTCTGAAAGGCACGGATATTTTTGGCGATGTCGCTTCCCTGTGCAACAAGGTTGCTTCCGGTGATATAGGCGCCTTTGATCTGCCCCTTCAGCATATGGTCGGGCCACTCGTACACAGGGATATCAGGGTCCTTGTGGGCTGGTACCGGAATTCTCCCGCACCGGGGCCCCGGCATCCGCCCCCAGAAGATACCTCCTGAACTTCCGCCGGAGACACCTATATTCCCTGTGGCAAGCTGCAGGGCCACAGGCATTCGGGCATTCTCCTCCCCTCCCAGGGCCCTCTGAAGAGAGAGGCCAGGCAGAAGAGCCGCCGGCCTTGTTCTGCCGTAGAGGTCTGCCAGCTTCTCAATGGTTTCCACCGGAATCCCGCAGATATCAGAGGCCCATTCCGGGCTCTTGGGTATACCGTCGGCCTCACCCATAACATAGGCTTTCAGCTCCGGAAAACCGCTGCTGCAGCGCTCAATAAAACCATAGTCCTGAAGACCGTTTCTAAAGATATAGAAGAGAAGAGATGCCATCAGAGCGGCATCCGTACCGGGTTGGATCGGAATCCACCAGGTACCGAGGGCTGTTGCCGTGCGGGTTTTGCGGGGATCGATAACAACAACAGGTACGCCCCTTTTTCTGGCCTCCATGATTCGGGGAGTCATCTCACAGCCCATGCGGGTGTCAAAGGCGTTATAGCCCCAGAGGATAATCAGACGGGAGTGGGCCAGATTGCCCGCATCCATCCCTGTAAACTTTGTTCCGAAAATGTAGGGCATCACAAAGGAGGCGGCATGACTGCTGTAATTTCCACTGCAGCGGGTCGCCCCGCCCCAGAATGTCAGAAAGCGGGATGAGAGACGGGATGCGTCGTGAAGAGCCCCCCGGCAGGCTCCGCCGCTGGAGAGATCAAGAAGGGACCGGGAGCCGTAGTCGTTACGGAATGCCTCAAGCTTTCCGGCGGCAAGTTCAAGGGCTTCCTCCCATTCGGCCTCCCTGAAATCTTTCAGCCCCTCTTCACGGCTGGTCCATCTTCTGGAGCGGCCTTCAAGGCGGATAAGCGGCTTTGTCAGACGGTCGGGATGATGATCCATCTTCATGGCTTCAAAACCCTTGCGGCAGCCCTTCATATAGGGAGTCCCCAGAGGATTTCCGCTTATTCTGGCAACTCTGCCCCCCTCTACATGGGCTGTCAGAGGACAGCCTCCTCCGCAGTCTTTATTACAGGAAACCGGTACTTTGTGCATGGTTCTATTCTATCCCGGTCCGGGGCTCAGGGAAAAGACGTCTTCATTCAGGATTGTCCTGACCGGTTCTTATAGCCTCCAGCCTTCTGCGGATCTCATCCTCCCGTCCCGGCTGCAGAAGAAAGTCCTTCATCCCCTCCATCACAGCAGGGGATATGCCGGGAGTGAAGGCTCTGTCCAGAAAGGGGACAACACCGTCAGCTTCACTGAGGAGACTGTATCCTGCTGTGGCAAAAGGAGACCCTGTAAGCCCCTCAAGATCATTCCTCGGTGAAAGAGATGATCCCTTCATTCTCTTCTGGGCCCCTGAACCCGCCATATAGCCTAGAAAAAGGCGGGCCTCGTCAGGGTGGGCGGCAGCTGCGGGAATGTGAAGGCTGCCTGTCGGTGCGACTTCATAGAGACCGGTTTCTGCATTGATCAGGGGAAAGGGAAAGAATCCGTAGTTCTCAGCACCTCCTGTTTCCTCCAGTGCGGATTCGGCAAAACTACCCGTCAGGTACATTGCAGCCTCCCCCTCCATCATCAGATCAAGGGCATCTATCCAGGAGAGGGTCTCATGACCTGAAAGAAAAAACCCCTGTCCTGTTAAGCTCCTCCATATTGAAAAGACACGGTCCAGCCCCGGGTCCAGCCAGGAGATCCGGCCGGAAACCAGATCCTGATGGAAGGAGTAACCGTTTATCCTGAGATTCAGGTACTCAAACCAGAGGGCTGCAGGCCAGGAATTACGGGTTCCTATTGCAAAGGGGGTTATCCCCTTCTTCACAAGCTTTGCACAGAGTGCTGTAAGGTCATCCAGAGTGACAGGGGGAAACAGCCCTGCCTCCTGAAACAGATCTTTCCTGTAATAGATTCCGAAGTGATAAAAGCCGTAGGGAATGCCGTACTGTCTGCCGCCGGCTCTCATTCCCTGCACCGAGGACGCCATTCGTTCATAGAGTCCTTCCTCTTCCCAGATGTCACTGATATCTGTCAGCAGGCCGCTTTTTGCGGCAGCAAGCATTCTGTAGCCTCCGGACCACAGGAAAACATCGGGAGATCCGGCCTCAAGAAAAGCTTCCGTTTCACTCTCATAGCTGTCATGGTCAAATACCCTGATATCCACAGCAATATCAGGATGAATCTTCATAAAACCGGAGACAGCGCTTTCAAGGTTTCTTCGGGGAGAACCGGCACTGAGGTCTGAGTAGATCAAAAGGGTCCTGCGGGGTTCTTCATCATTTCTTCCCGAGGCGGAAAGAGGGGCAGAAAGAATGAAGAGAGCAAGAAGCAGAAAACCGGAACTTTTCATTGGAAAACTCCTTTACCCAATTGTGAGATCCACCGGTAAAGCTGTCAATATCAACTTTCCATGCTCCCTGTGTTGTTAAAATGAACAGATATACATACAATTGTAGTCAGGAGACACACAATGCCGGGTAAAAAAATTATCATAAGCCTTTCCGCCGCTCTGGTTCTGGTGCTTGCAGCAGGGGGAGTCATTTTCTTTTTCTATACAAGAGAAGCCCTTGTGATGCGCAGCCCCATGCTTGTTCAGGAAACCCCTATCATCACCTACCTGAACGGAGAAGTATTTCTTGCCGAGGAAGGCAGTGATGACTGGATTGAACCCGAAGCAGGACAGAAGCTGAAACAGGGTACCCTTTTGAAGACAGGCATTGATGGAGAGATGGACATCCGCCTCTCGTCAGAGACACTGCTGAAAATGGACAACAACTCCCTGATGCTTCTTGAAAAATCTACCCTTAAGAATGTAAATCTAACCCTGCAGGAAGGACGTCTCTACAGCCGCTTTCACAAACTGTTTAAAGATCAGAACATTACTGTCAATACAGGAACTGTAGTTGCCGGAGTGAGGGGAACAGATCTTGTTTTTGAATCCGCCGTGGATGAAACCATTGTCTATGCCCTGTCGGGAATAACTGAGGTGTACAATCCCGAGTACCCCGATGAAAAAATGCTCCTCTCATTTCAGAGAAGCACGGTTGTAAAGGAGGGGGAACTGCCTTCGGCTCCCCGGAAGATGGAGGATGCGGACATCCAGGAGTTTCAGAATACAATCAATGCCATCCATACAGAGACTGTGCTTCTTGTAACCCGGGCCATTCAGTTCAAGGCCAATTCAGCCGAAATACTTGAGTCCTCCCTTCCGGAACTGGAACGTCTCCAGACCCAGATCGCGTCAACAAAGTACCGTATCCGCATCATCGGACATACGGCGGATGTAGGTTCATCGGGTGCCCAGCTCCGCCTTTCCATGGAGAGGGCAGAGGCGATCAAGAATTATCTTGTAGACAACGGCATCAGCGGCAGGCGTCTTGAAACCAACGGCTATGGCGGCAGTAAACCCATCGCAGACAACGAATCCGATGAGGGAAAGGCCCGGAACCGCAGGGTCGAATTTGTAATTATCGAATAAAAAACCCGCCGGGTTCCACCGGCAGGCTGATTTACACTGTCAGAGAAATCTACTTTTCACTCTCCGCCTTTTTGGGCTGAACAAGAATTCCGTACATTCCCATACGCTTGAATATATCGTTTGTCTGCTGGACTACCGTACCTTTAGAATACTGATTTTCCAGTTATAACTGTTTTCCTGTGCCACCGTCAGCGAATGCACCTGAAACCAACACTGCATTTAAAAGAAGTGCGGCAGGTGTTTCTTCCGTTTTGCTGCTTAATTCACAATCAAGAAACAATGGAACATTATTATTAAAATATCATATAATCTCTTCTGGAAAAATGAATAATATGAAAACACTGTTCCTGGTAGATTCTTTTTATAAAAATTCTTTTTCTAGTGTTATTGTATACTTTATCCATTCAAATATTATTTTTTGCTTAACAGAGGACCCCAATCAAGGAGGTTCCGCCATCATAACGGCACCCTTATCTCAGGTGCAAAAACCTGCGAGACCTCTTGTATATTCAATAACTGATATTTAATATAGTGACAATGAAATGAGTAGGTACTCATTTCATAAAGACAGGACTGAAAATGAAACACCATAGAAAACTGCTTGTAAGTCTTTTTGTATTCTTTGTGATTGTTCCGGTGTCATCACACCCGGGAAATGGAATTCCTCAGTATTGCACAGATGCAGGGTATGCCCCTGCCGGAACAGAAGAGCTTTCTGTACAGTAAGAAGAGCCTCTTCAGCCCGCATCATACAATGCCGGCCGAGAGGGCTTCTGACTATTAGCTCAGATACCCGGCTGACTCCATCAGGGCTCAGCTTCTGTAGATCTGAAAAGCATCAGGTTCAAACCGGAGATTAACAGGGTCACCGATATGAAATTTTCTGGCATCCTTTGCCCCAGTATTGGTATGGATCACCGTAAGAAAAGTTCCGTTGAACTCAATTTTAAACTCAGTAGTCGCCCCCAGATAGGATATCAGTTCCAGAGTCCCCGTAAAGCCGGTGTCCTCTTCACAAATATCCATAGACTCGGGCTTCATTGCAAGAATCAGCTCTTCCCCCTCACTGTAGCTCTCCTCTGAACTCTTGGGGATGGTCAGCCTGGTTTCCTGAACTTCAACCTCAAGAGTCTCGGGGCTGTTTTTACCTGCACGCACATTGATAAAGTTGGCATTTCCGATAAAGTCAGCCACAAAGGGAGTTGCCGGCGAGGCATATATCTCTTCGGGAGTTCCAAACTGCTCCACCCGTCCCTGATTCATGACCACGATGCGGTCACTCATGCTCAGGGCTTCGGACTGATCGTGAGTCACATAGAGGGCGGTGATTCCCAGCATCTGCTGAACCCTCATGATCTCACTTCTGGTCTGGATTCGCAGCTTGGCATCCAGATTGGAGAGTGGTTCGTCAAAGAGCATGATTTCCGGCTTGAGCACAAGGGCCCGCGCCAGAGCCACCCGCTGCTGCTGGCCGCCCGAAAGCTCCCCGGGGTACCGTTTCTCAAGTCCCGTCAGATTGACCATCTGACAGGCCTGGGCCACATCGTTCCTTATTGTATCCCTGGAGACCTTTCTTACCTTCAGTCCATAGGCGATATTTTCAAATATGGTCATATGGGGAAAGAGGGCGTAACTCTGGAATACCATGGGCATATTCCTGTCATAGGCGGCCACATTGTTGATATTCTTTCCATTAAGGGAAATATCACCGCTGTTCTGCACCTCGAATCCCGCCACCATCCTCAGTGTTGTAGTCTTTCCGCAGCCCGAAGGCCCCAGCAGGGTGACAAACTCCCCTTTCCTGATCTTCAGGGAGACATCGTCCACGGCACGGACCTGACCGCCCTGGCCGTCCTTAAAGATTTTGCTTACTCTGTCGAGGAGTAGATAGGTATCAGACATCTTGTTCTCCCTTATTTGGTTGTTCCGAATATCTGGGACTGCTTCAGCCCAGTGAGTCTCATGATAAGCATGATCACCACCAGCAGGACGACAATCAGCGCAAAGGACATGACCGAGGCGACACCCAGACGCATTATTTCAGTCTGAGCCAGAACCAGAACAGTCATATGATTCCACCTTGCGGATACAAGGAAGATAATGGCCGAGATGGCAGTCATGCTGCGGACGAAGGCAAAGGTGGCTCCCGCAAAGAAGCTGGGACGGATCAGGGGCAGGGTAATGTTGCGGAAGGTGTAGCTGCTGTTGCCTCCCAGATTGGTGGAGGACTCCTCAATATCGGGGGAGATCTGCTTCAGTGCGGCGATCCCGCTCTCAACACCGATAGGAACATTCCGGAACACATAGCAGGCAATGAGTATGAATGCCGTACCCGACAGTTTGAAGGGTGCCTTGTTGAAGGCAAGTATGTAGCCTATACCCACACAGGTTCCCGGTATGGCATAGCTCAGCATGGAGAGGAACTCCATCAGGTGCTTTCCCGGAAAGGACTTTCTGACAACGATATAGGCTATAACCATTCCCATGATGGCTGTTATGGGCGTAGAGATCAGTGCCAGAAAGAGTGTATTTCTCATAGTCCTGAGCCCGACATCCCAGCTGTAGGAGAAGTGCTCCAGGGTAAAGCTCCAGTTGATGCCCCAGAGTTTGATAAAGCTTCCTGAAATTATGGTGATGTAGAACATAAGCACAAAGGCCGAAAAGACTAGGCAGAACACAAAAAGGACATTCCTGACCACAGGCCCGACCACAACAATGCCCCTCCTGGAGGATTTTCCTGTGATGGTCGTATAGGTCTTGTTCTTCATAATGTACTTCTGCACAAAGAATACCGCTACAGTGGGAACAAGGAGCAGAATAGCCAGGGCCGTGCCCCGGGCCAGATTCCCCATCCCCGTGAACTCAAGATAGGCCTGAACCGAAAGAACATCAAAGTCCCCGCCCAGAATAATGGGATTTCCAAAATCCGTCAGGGAGCCCACAAAAACGATGAGCCAGGAGGCAAAGATTCCCGGAAGGCTTAAGGGGAGAGTCACCGTAAAGAAGGCCCGCCCCTTTTTTGCGCCCAGATTCATGGCGCAGGTATCCAGATCAGGGTCTATGCCCTGGAGTATTCCCGATAATGTCATAAAAGCCATGGGAAACATCCCGATGGTCTGTACGATAACCAGCCCCTTAAGGCCGTAGAGCCCTGTGACATCCAGTTTCAGGAGTCCCGCCGTAATAAGACCGTTCCGTCCGAAAAGGAGGATCACCGAGAGGGCGAACATAAATGGGGGTGAGATTATAGGGAGAATCGCCATTGTATTGAAGAATTTCTTCCAGCGGATTCCCGCTCTTGTAAGACTGAAGGCAAAAACATATCCCACAAAGGTCGATGTGGAAGCCACAATAACCCCCAGAAGAACGGAGTTCCTTATAGCCCTTCTGTAGCGGATATGGGTAAAGACATAAC
Organism: Oceanispirochaeta sp.; assembly: GCA_963676905.2. Taxonomy (GTDB): domain Bacteria; phylum Spirochaetota; class Spirochaetia; order DSM-2461; family DSM-2461; genus Oceanispirochaeta. The sequence continues at coordinate 18,985 of CAXXVE010000002.1, read as the reverse complement.
TGTAGACATCGGAAGAGAATGATCCTTCCGAATCGGTCAGGCTCATCCTGGCCACTTCGAAAAGAGGATAGAGGATAAACAGACCCAGCAGAACCAGCAGAAAGAGTACCGCTCCCAGAAGCAGGGGCTCCCGGGTCAGCTGATAAAAGGGGTTTGGAGCTTTTAATGCCGGAGCATTTTTCTGGGATGACATGGTTCCCTCCCGTATGAGATTAAAGCGACGGACCGCCTGTCTGACAGGCAGCCCGTTCCAGTAAAAAGAGACGAATTATTTTTTGGGTTCGGTTCTCTCTTCTCCGCCGATAACTTCGTTCCACTTGTCAACAAGCCTCTGCTTGTTGGCGGCGGACCAGACATCATCCTGATCAATGGTATTGACCTGGGAGATGGGAACAGCACCCTTGGCAAGGGGAACATCCACAAAGGGAACTACAAAGCGGGACGCATAGATCTTCGCAGCAGTTTCACCCAGGGCCCAGTCGTAGAGGATCTTTGCATTTTCCATCTCACCTTCGGGTCCGTTATTGATAAGGGAAACTGAGGCAACCTCATATCCGGTGCCCTCTTCGGGGAATGTTATTTCAAGGGGATATCCAGTATCCACAAGTTTTACTCCGTCATGGGCGTAACCGATGGCAATTGTCACTTCACCAATGCTTGCGTTTTTGCCGGGAGCTGATCCTGAACGGGTATACTGGGTGATATTCTTGTCCAGTTCCTTCATATAATCAAAGGCCCTGTCTTCACCAAGAATCTGAACCATCGTCGCCAGAACATTGTAGGCGGTTCCCGAAGATCCGGGGTTGGCCATCTGAATATGTCCCTCATATTCGGGCTTTATAAGGTCTTCCCAGGAACGGGGAGCTGTGAGTCCGTACTTCTCAAGCATCCTTGTATTGCTTTCAAAACAGAGAGGACCGGCGTAGATTCCGGACCAGTAGTTTTCCTTGTCCTTGAAATTGGCAGGCATATTGGCTGCGGGAGAGCTGTAGGGAGTTGTGAGGCCTTTGTCTTTGGCTTCAATATGTCCAAGACCGACTCCACCATACCAGATACTGGCCTGGGGATTGGCCTGTTCGGCCTCCATTCTGGCAACACACTCACCTGTGGACAGCCTTACCCAGTCAACCTGAATTCCTGTCTCTTCGGTAAATGCCTTGAAGACCTCTCTAGCCAGCTCTTCATCGAGGGTTGTGTAGGCGGTGACCCTTCCGGCGCCCTTTTCACTCTGTCCCGATGCCATGGCAAATGAACAGGCCAGAACCAGGGCCAGCATGACGAACAATACCTTTTTCACGATAGATTCCTCCATTTCCCGCTTTCGGCAGGATTTTATCCTCCCCGAAGAGGAGGCCCTTATATTCTCTCCCCTGAAAGAGGGAGAAACAAGGAACAATTCAGTAACAATCCTTATGACCCGGCAGATGAAAGGTCATGGAGCCTGTACCCCCGGCCCCACTCGTTATGGAGGTATCTGGGTGAACCGGGATTCTTTTCAATCTTCTTTCTGATCCTCCCGATGGTCACTTTTACAATCTCATTCCCACCGTCCCAGTCATGATAGTTCCACACCTTTTCGATAAGTTCCTGCCAGGAGACGATGCCTCCCCGGGCGGCTGCCAGACAGGAGAGCAGGGAAAACTCGGTTGCCGTAAGATGTACAGGCTCTCCGGCATGCCTGAGATGCCGGGAGTCAAGATCGATTTCCAGATCTCCGCAGCGTATAACCTGGGCAACAGTGGGAGTTCTCCTGAGAACCTTTTCGATCCTCAGGATCAGTTCCCTGTGATTAAAGGGTTTGGTGATATAATCCTCTGCTCCCGATTCAAGTCCGCAGACCACATCCTCACCGTCTTCCCGGCAGCTGAGAAAGATGACAGGTGGTGCCGAAGGCCGCCCCCCGAGAGTACGGCAGAGCTCCATTCCGCTGATTCCGGGCAGGTTGATATCAAGTAGAATAAGGTCGAAGCTTCTCTGTTCCAGCAGGTTGAGGGCATCTTCGGCCGACCCGGCGCAGGCGGTTTTATAGCCTTCATCCTGAAGAAGATATTCCAGAAGCCCAGTCAGATGCGGCTCGTCATCAACAATGAGGATACTCTTTATCACGGCTCGGCCCTCCTCAGTTCTATCTCCTCAGAAATGCTGTCTGAATCCGGCAGAGTAAAAGAGAGGGTGGTTCCCACTCCCCTTGTCGAGGAAACATAGACCTCTCCGCCGTGCATCCGTACAACATCCCGGACAATTGTAAGTCCCAGCCCCGCGCCGTCCAGGCGCTCCTCATCATGGCCCTGATAGAACTCCATAAAGATATGGGGCTTGTCGCTGTTCTCAATTCCTCTGCCGTTGTCGGCAACGCAGACAACAAGACAGCTTTCGTTATCGATAACCGAAACATCGATCCGGCCGCCGCATTCAAGGTGTTTTCCCGCATTGTGAATCAGGTTGATAAGGACCTGCCCTATCCATGTGGAATCGATCATCACCCGGCGCAGCAGGTTGGGATAGGAGTAGCGCAGCTCCACCCCCCGCTCTTTCAGCCAGGGCTGCATCTCCCGGCAGACCGACCGGATTGTGGTTCTTATATCAACGGGTTTCCAGGAGAGACTGAACCCCGAAGAGTCGATCTTAACCGCGGCGAGAATGGTATTTGTAAAACGTACCAGACGGAGGACATTTTCCGAGGAGGACTCCATCAGATCCCTCTGCTTCGGGGTCAGTGGTCCGGGCCTCTCCTCCCTCAGTAGGTCAATAGAGGTTCTGAGCACTGTCAGAGGGGTGCGCAGTTCATGAGTCATTGTGGATAGGAGGTCGTTCTTCCGCTTTATCCTGCCCTCCAGAAGAACCTTTTCCTTCCGGTGTTCCGCCTCTCTTTTCCGGAGGGATCTATAGAAGAGGAACAGTATGGATGCAAAAAACAGCAGGTTGCCCAGAACGGCAAGAACAGGGAACATGGGAATATTATACAACAGGATTTACGACAGGGGAAAAGAAAGGTAAATTGACATTGCAGGCGGCTTTGATTATTTTTGATCTGTTAAATCTTATCATTTTTCCGGAGGCATATCTTTGAAACTCTTTAAAATCCCCGAAAACACAACCATCCATCCCCTGGGTATGCCCCGGTTCAAAGAAGGCGGGCCGGAAGCGGTCCTTCTGATCCACGGATTCACTGGAATTGCCCAGGAGTTCTACTACCTTTTCGACCGTCTTGCCGACGAGGGCTACACAGTGTCCCTGCCCCGCCTGCCCGGCCACGGTACCAATATTGAAGATTTCAAGGCCTCCACAGCCTCCGACTGGCTTCGCAGGGTAACAGACGAGTATCTCCTTCTGAAAACAAAATATGAAAAGGTTCATGTGGCGGGCCTCTCCATGGGAGGGCTTCTGGCTCTTATCCTCGCCGAAGAGTTTACTCCCGACTCCCTGACCGTCATGGCTCCCGCCATCAGCATCCGGAACAGAGCCGTCCATATATCAGGCTGGCTGAAGCACCTGATACCCGTTATCAAGGGAGACTGGGACGCGGAAAAGGAGAAGGATGAACTCCGTCGGGAACACGGAAAAGTGTACTGGACAAAGAATTACACAGGCAAAGTTGCTGAAATGATGAAATTAAGGAAGAGGGCTCTTAAAAACCTCTCAATGGTGGAATCACGAATCTTGACTATTGTATCCGAAGGGGATAAAACGGTAGCTCCCGATGCCCTGAATATAATAGAATCAGGGATCAGCAGCACAGTAAAAGAACATTTGATCCTGAAGGACAGTCCCCATGTTCTTGTTAACGGCTGCGACAGAGAAGAAGTAGCGGACCGCCTGATCGGCTGGTTTAAGCAGGAGTGATATAATCCTTATGAAATATTATGTACTGACCCTGGGTTGTCAGATGAACCTCTCCGATTCGGAGCGGCTTACCACTGTCTTTGCCAATATGGGTTTTCAGAAAACAGATAATGAAGAAGAAGCGGATGTTCTGGGCATCGTGGCCTGTTCCGTCCGGCAGAAGGCCATCGATAAGGTGTACAGCCGAATCCACCTCTGGAACAAGTGGAAGAAGGACAAAAACCTTATTACCTTTGTGACAGGCTGTCTTTTGGAAGAGGACAAAAAGAAATTTCTCAAGACCTTCGACCTTGTATTTGAGACCAATGATATCGCAGGGCTCCCCGAAATGATAAGCCAGTACGGCATAGTCTCTCCCGGAGCTGTTAAAAACCATCATGGCCAGAAGGAGTTCTGGGACATCGATCCCTCTTACGACTCAAACTACGAAGCCTTCATTCCCATTCAGAACGGATGCGACAAGTTCTGCACCTACTGCGCCGTCCCCTACACAAGGGGAAGAGAGGTCTCCAGGCCTTCATCAGAAATTCTGGAAGAGCTGAAAAGGCTTGTTGCCGCCGGTTACAAATCAATAACCCTGCTGGGGCAGAATGTAAACTCCTATGGTAAAGACAAAAAGGGAGAGGAGATCAGCTTTGCCGAACTTCTGGAGGAGATAGGAAAGATAGGCGATTCTTCGGACCACCCCTTCTGGCTCTACTTCACATCCCCCCACCCCCGGGATATGACCGAAGATGTCCTTGAGGCCATGGCAAAATACAGCTGCCTTGCCAAACAGATCCATCTTCCCCTGCAGTCCGGGGACAACGAGATTCTAAAAAAGATGAACAGAAACCATACTCTGGCGGAGTACAGGGTGATTGTGGACAATATCCGCCGTCTGCTTCCTGAAGCTACCCTTTTCACCGATATCATTGTTGGTTTTACCGACGAGGATGACGACAACTTTGAGAACACCCGCCGGGCCATGGAGGAGATAGGGTACAATATGGCCTACATCGCCACCTACTCACCCCGCCCCGGAGCGGTAAGTTCCCGCTGGGATGACAAGGTCAGCATGGATGAGAAGAAAAAACGCCTCCACATCCTCTCGGATGTGTTTATCCGCTCGGCTACAAAGTTTAATGAAAAACTTGTAGGCCGGACCATACCCGTTCTTGTGACAGGAAAGTCACGGGACGGCAAACGGTGGACAGGTCTGACTGAGGGCAAAATCAATATCCACTTCGCTTCGGACATGGAAGTAAAAGTGGGTGACTTTGCCGATATAAAAGTCACTGAAAATACTGGAATCTCTCTTGGCGGAGAGCTGGCCTGACAGGAATCCCCGGGTACACTCCCGGGGATTTTTTTTGCTCAGGACCCAGTAATTTAATAGTGTACTTTATCCTCCTGATCACCGATAATAGAGACTAGATGGAAAAGAAACGTCTCAGAAACATCCTGATTATCCTCTTTATCATAGCCCTTCTTCTGCTGGGATTCTGGTATGGCAGCGGTTATATTAAAGACCGCCGCGCCGCACAGGCAGACCTTGAAGAGATCAGCGATCTTGATGACGTTCTTGCCATGGACCCTGCCATAGAAGCCGACACGCCTGCAGCGGAACCCGAAGAGATCCCCGAACCTGTTCAGCTCCCTGAAACAACACCCGAACCCGCTCCCCCGAGTAAAATAGAGCGTTATAAGATTGATGAACACAAGGTTGTGGAAGGTGAGTCTTTCTCACTGGTTACAGGTTTCTACTGGGATGATATCTTCCTCTGGCCTGACCTTTATATCAGAAATGATATGAAGAGCGACGACCCTGACCTGATCTACCCCGATGAGATCATAGACATCTACAACCGCCTTGGAGTGGATGAGCAGTTCTCCGACAGAGAAATTTCAGAGATTCTGGAAGCCTATCTGGAAGTCTATGAGATCTACAAGGATCTGGGAGAGAAAAAGAACAACTCCGTCTGGAGCCTCCTCTGGTGCGCCGCCCGCTACGATCATGACTTTCTGGACAAGTATGCCGACCGCATCGATCCCGAGGATCGTGCCATGGCACAGAAGTATATCAACGAGCAGGGCTTTCTGGACTAAAGTCCTCCATTCAAATCCATTCCCCCTCAGAATATTCTCAAGAAACAGTTTGACCTGTTCATAAAATGAGTACAGAGTATCTTTGGTTGTTATTACTTTAATGCAAGGTGGTATGATGCGGATACCGGCAGATTCATTACTGAAGATCCCATTCGTGATGGGCAGAACTGGTATGTTTATGTTACGAATAATCCTCTGAGATTTATTGATTCAACCGGAATGTATCCAATGAGCTATTCACATGACTGGGTAAAAGATGACAGAGATTGGACAAGGATTGTGATTGGAAGGAGTCATTCTCTTCAGATCAACAAAAATCCAGTGAATACTTCGGGACTTTATACTTTGAAATTAGGTGTTAAAGTAACCGAATATACAATGGGTAGTGATGGCTGTGCAGCTGTTTGGGCTGCCAAAACAGTTTCAGGACTCACTGGTACAGAAATTACTCCAGGGAATATTGCACAAGAAAAGTCCTTTTTTACAAATGAAGGGGATCTTAAATGGAACAATGTCGCTAAAAGATATGGATTGAGCTTTATTGATTCAGGTGTAAAGTCTCATGAAGAAGTCGCTAATTATGTAAAAGTCCTAACTAATGAATTGAACCATGCTACAGGCATTGGTGTTCGTGTAAACCTCTCTAATGGAGGAGGGAATCATTATGTTGGTACAGAAGGTATAGTAAATTACAAAGGCAGGGATTACTATGTTATAGACCCTACTTCACGATTTGACAATCCAGATAAAAATGGAGATTTCAATAGTCTCCGAGATGGTATGTTGTATGTAAATGGGAGACGTCTTGTTCCTGTCGAGATGGTTGATAGAGCAGTTGGTTATAGCCGGGAAGTAACACCTGGAGAACAATTAGATAATAAAATTAGGAAGAAAAACAACCTTGGTCCCTATAGTCATCAGAATGCAGTCTCATCAAATCAGGATTCGAACTCTGCTAATCATCCTGCCTCAACAGTTGATACAGACCCAGTTGGAGAATAAATAATGAGAATGATATATGCACTATTTTTAGTAATTATTTTAATCACTGGATGCGGAAATAGGGAGGGTAAGCCAGATCAAGGGATAAAACAAACTCTAGACTCTGAAGCAGAGAGTAATGGTTTGGAATTACAAACTCCTTTAGGGAATGTTCAAGAAGAGCAAAATAGATCTGAAACTCAACTAGTTGAATCCAATTCAAAAAACGAAGACGAGGACTCTGATATAATATCTTCTGAGCTAACTGAAGAAGAAGTATCTAATGTTCGAGCAATGATTGATCAATATGACTATTTGAATTTTGAATATCCACCATTAGAAGAATTTGAGAAGATTAAAAGAGTATTCAATCAAAAACCTGAAGGGGAAATTCAATTCAAACCATTGTCTGAAAATGAAAAATTGAGTTACCAAGAAAGGTTTATTACTTTCTATAATTTCCCAAATATTCTTAATACAAATGAGATGACAGTTACCAATAAAAATACAGGTGAGGAAATATTTCATTCATTTAATGTTTCTAAAATTTATAGAGTCAGAGAGAGAAATAATCTGATATATTTTTTTGTTGATGATATGGATGATAAATTAGGTTTATATGAGTTATGGGAAATTGATGGTGAGTTAGGTATCATAAAAAAAATCATCGATGCAGGACTGGAGGCCACTTTTTCAAGAGATGGGAAGCTGATCGTTTATGAAGATTATGATTATGCAGTTCAATTGTCTGATGAGTACTTCGAGCGAGATATTCCATGTTTACCAAAAATTTATATCTTTTCAACAGAATCAAATGAAATTATATATGCAAAAGATTTAGCCGAATTACAGGACTGGAAGCGTACTTACTACTCCTTTGAGCTTGAGTTTGAGAGTAACAACAATGTCTGTATCGAGTTATTTGAAGAAAGAGATATTGTCGTAGAAGTTAGAATAGATCTTGAAAATGACAAAATTGAGATTGAGAATTTCTTCGAGAATTATCATTGATGAAATATTGCTTCAAGAGCAATTTTATATAAATACATAACAACTCAGATAACTTGCAGCACCAGCTGACAAGTTCATCTGTATTGTTATGACTCACTCGTAATGGGTCCACATCCTCAGAACTTTTACAATCTGCTCCTCTTCCAGAACCTGATATACGATTCTGTGCTGAATGTTTATCCGTCTTGAAAATGCTCCTGTCAGATCACCGATAAGGCGTTCATAGGGAGGATACTCTGTAAAAGGATCTATCTCCATCACCTTTAAGATTTCCTGTGCTTTCTTTTTCAGATTGCTGTCTGCGAGTTTCCTTGCATCCTTTTTTGCCTGTTTGGTATACAGTGTCAACACCGGAGCTAATTTGCAGTTTTCCACCGGAATGGAATTGCAGGTTCACGGCTTAAAGGAAGTCAACGACTCCCATTTTCATCCGGTCCTTCATCCGGTATGAATCTCCCTGTAAACTGACAACATGAACATGGTGTAAAAGTCTGTCCAGAGTAGCCGTGGCAACAGCATCGTCAGCCATAATTTCACCCCATTTCCCAAAGGTCTTGTTTGTCGTCATGATAATGCTTCCTGTCTCATAACGGGCATTAACCAGCTGAAAGAACAGTGTAGCCTGCTCCGGAGTAAGATTTTCATAACCAACCTCATCCATAAGCAATAGATGGGGCTTACAAAACCACTTCAGCTTGGATTTAAGCTTTCCCTGTTCCCTGGCGCGGCTAAGCCGCTCGAAGAGATCCATAGCGGTGATGTAGTAGGCCGTGTAACCTTCCCGGCAGGCCTTGGCTCCCAGTGCCAATAAGAGATGCGTCTTGCCCAGCCCACTCGGCCCCATCAGGACGACGTTCTCACGGCGATCGATGAACGCCAGCGAGGAGAGTTCAGAGAACGTCTTCTTTGATAGACCGCCCTGAAGCCAATCCAGTTCAAACTCATCCAGACCTTTCTCCTGGGGGATACCAGATAGCTTCAACCTCATTCTGGCCTTTCGCTCAGACCGTGGTATGGCCTCCGTCTCCAATAAATCGGCAATGGCTTCAAGCAGTGGCTGTTCATGCCGCTGAGGATGCCCAAGATAGCTCTCAAAGGAGGCTGCCATAGATGTTAGCCCCAGAGATTCCATGCGTTCTGTGAGAAATGATACGGATATCTGACTCATGCTGACACCTCGAACAGATCATCATAAACCATGGGGTTTCGAGTATCGACTTCGGGTTCTTTTCTTTCAGAAGCCGGTTTATTGGTTTGTGGGCCCGACTGTTCCTTCCATAAGACCTGCAGAGCCTTTCGATCCTCCTCTCTCCAGTAAGAGCCGTTACGTCCGGTAACGCGGGGGATATCACGAACTATTTGCTCCGAATCGTAGAGTGCCCCATCACCGTCCAAGGGATGAATCCTCAGAATCAGTTTATGGCCAATATATTTGGGGGGAACGCTGAAACGGTTGGTCTTATGGATGACCGTAGACTCCCTGTTAACCGTGAGAATATGCTGGGAACGACAATCAAAGTCTGTATCAGGCAACAACAACATCGCTTTCTTGTCTTCACTGAAGCGGTCCTGCCTGGTTTCATTGAAATCCCGCAGCTTCTTGGTCATCAGATTTGAGATCCATCTGTTCACACGATCATCCATCTCATCAATCGTCAAACCGTTTTCCAGGTAACGCAGAAAACCATCCTCATAGGTTTTGATATACCGTTCAACCTTTCCCTTGGTTTGAGGACGACGTACACGGCAACGTCGAGGGATAAATCCGTAATGATTGGCTAGACGTAGCAGGTGCCTATTCGGCCGCCACAATCCTTCTGAGTCCCGAATGAAGGCCGTTTTCATGTTGTCGTAAAGAATCTCACACGGGACCGCTCCGAAATGGTGGAAAGCCAAGACATGACAGGCCAGAACAGTAGCCTGATCCATCTTTGTGGTGTGGATGGTAAATGGCGTCCTGCTGTATCCAAGAATCATGTTGAAGGCATAGACCTTCATTTTCTCCCCGCCGACATCTCGTAGCCCGGCTTCCTTCCAATCCACCTGGGCCTGAAGTCCGGGGATTGTCTCAAACCTGATTACGGCCTTCTTTGCCACTCGATGAGCAACCTTCGCCGCATAGTCACGTAGTATAGTGATCTCTCCGGAGAATCCCCTCTTTTTTAACTCTGTAAGAAGTACTTCCCGGTTGTAATCCGGAGTCTCTTCAATTACGCTGTCAATGAACGGTTTGAATGGGTCGAGCTTGCTCGTATATATCCGCTTCTTCCGTTTGCGTGGAGTCTCTGAAAGGTAGTAATAAACAGTTCGTTCTGAACATCCGAGTTCATCGGCAATTTGACTTATCGTGTACTTCTGCCGACGTAGTAAATGGGCTTCATGCATTTGCAGCTCCAACATTAGGGAGGTGCCTCCTTCTGGTCTTTGGTGTGGTTACCTAAACCATCGGAGGTTACCTCCTTTTTCTTGTGCCGGACCCTGCAAATAGACTCCGGGGATTTACTGCAGTTTAACTTCGTTGCTTACAATACAGTAATTTATACATTACCAGTCCAGATCTTCCTCCAGGTTCGACAGATCAGTTTTCATGCCCTCCATGATGGATTCTCTCATACCCGGCAGTGACATCAAGTACAAAGTTTCCTCAATACTCTTCCAGTCATCCTCCCCAATAAGAACAGCAGAGCCGTTTTTGCCTGTAATATGCACCGGCTCATGAGAAAGATTTACAGATTCAACTATTTTATACAGATCTTTACGTGCATTTGTAATATTAATACTACTCATCACTCCTCCGTACGCATATGCGTACGTAAATAGTACTCCCAGGATTACCGGTTGTCCATAGATGAAGTATTACAAGCTGCTATTATTACAGTTAAAAGGGTACTTCTGATTCAAACTGAACAAATTCACCCGTAGCAAGATCGGTAAAGCCTAGGAGAGCTGCATGAAGAGCCATCCTCTTTTCCCCTTCCGATTCCGGCCCGCCGTAGAGCCGGTCCCCCAGAATAGGACATCCTGCTGATGCCATATGAAGCCTCAGCTGATGGGTCCGTCCTGTTTCGGGATAGAGCCTGATCCTCCAGATACCGTTCCCCTCAGGACCGAGGAGCTTCCACCGGGTCACAGAGAGCTTCCCCTGCTCCTCGTCCACAATCTGCATGGGGCGGTTGTCCACATCCAGCCTCTGGCTGAGGCGGATCTCCCCCTCCCCTGATTCTGAAGAGTCGGTGGGGGAAGCCCCGCCGGGCCTTCCGCAGATAAGAGCCTCATACTCCTTGCGGGTCTGACGCATCTCGAACTGACGGCTCAAGTCACGCTGTGCCTCCTTGGTCCGGGCCCAGACCATAAGGCCTGAAGTGGCCTGATCCAGGCGATGGACGACGTAGAGTTCGGGATAGTCTTTGAGTAAACGGGAGTAGTGGCAGTCCGCCTTATCGGGACCCTTTCCCGGAACCGACAGAAGACCGGCTTCCTTGACAGAAATAATCCAGTCCTCTGTGGAATGAAGGATCACAGGAAGAGAATCTGCCTGATCAGAGTACCCCAGACTGCTGCTACAAGAACAAGCAGATAGAGGGCTGAAAGGGGAATCGAAACCTTTACGGCTGCGGCTTCCTTCTCTTTGCTCTCATCCAGACGCTCAGGAGGAAAGAGCTCCATAAGCACTTTGTCCAGGCTTCCGATAAAGTTGGTAGCGGAGATCTTCTTCCGGCCGTCAAGTATCTCTTCAAAGTAGTAGAACATCCGGGCAAGGAGTCCTCCCAGCTTTCCAGGCAGCTTCAGTGAAGGAGTGACCGAGAAGAGGGAGAGGAAGACAAGACCGCAGAGGGTCAGTCCCTTGGCAATACCTGTAGACAGAGCGCCTCCGGTAATCTTAAGGGGACCAATCACCGCCAGAATCCGTCCCATGGGGGTCAGCAGATGGAAGAAGGTGATGGAGGTGATCAGAAAGAAGAAGTACATAAAGCGGATCTTCTTTCCCGCCAACTTGGCCACAAGGGCAAAGAGCAGCACCAGCAGGAACTTGGCCTGCAGGGAGTCAATCATAAAGTAAGGGGGAATCAGGGAGAGTCCCGCCCAGAAACGGAATGAGGGAGCCAGAAACTTACCGAGATAGTCGGTTCTTTTCTTTCTGACCTTTTCTTTCTTTTTGCGCGGACTCACAGTTCAGCCTCCTCTCTCATCATCTTCCACCAGGCGGATTTGTCGGAAAATCTCTGTGCGAAGATGCCTATAAAGATTCCCGAAACCAGTCCGATGGCCAGGAAGAGAGGAAGGATTCTCCAGGCTGAAGCACCGAAGATAAATGTAATGGACAGGAGGATCTGAGCCATATTGCTTGTCAGAGCTCCCATCACTGAAATTCCAAGAAAAGAGACTCTCTTTTTCAGTCCCTTGTAGCAAAGCCACATGACAAGGGCGCTGGCAAAGGAGCCGGCGGCTGAAAAGAGAAACACATAGGAGGCCAGGGTCCCGTTTACAAGAGCCTGTCCCAGAACCTTCATCAGAACAAGAAGGAAGTAGGAAGGGCCCGACAGAATCTCAAGAGAGAGGATGACCGGAAGGTTGGCCAGTCCCAGACGCATAAAGGGGATGGGCCGGGGAAATAGATATTCAATTGTGGACAGGAACATGCTGAAGGCTCCCAGCAGGGCTATCCGGTTCAGTTTTTTTTCAGTAAACACCTGCGTCCACCTCCTTATCGTCTTCGAATCCGCCTATGTAGATAAAAACCTGATTGGGCAGACAGGCCGCCCAGTCGCCGCCCCGTCTGATGGGGGCCATCTGAACACAGAGGCCGTCGGCGCAGTCGGAGGAGTGAAAGTGGGCTTCGCCATTATCGATCTCCACAACCGTATCTCCCACAGGCCCTTTGAGGGTCACCTTTCTGTGGTCCGACAGGGGGTATATGTACTGGGACGTAGAGTCCTCTATTATGACATATCCATCGTCCTGACTGAGGCTCCGGCCGTAGGCGGTAAAGCCAAGAAAAACAGCCAGAGAAAAAACCAGGGCAACAATGTCGAAGAAGCGTAACTTCATCTGTAATAACATCCTTTAATCATTTAGAATACCCGTGGGTATGGATAGTAAGTTAACACAATTCACGGACAGCAGGGAATACCTTACCCTGCAGGATAGAAATAAAGAATTTCTGAATATTCTATGCGGAAAATGGCGTTTTTCCACACAGCAGATCAGGCAGATCATAAGGATTGCCAGGGATCTTGAAACCTGGGATGAGGGATCTCTTGAGGCTCTATGGGGTGATCCCGAGCCCCGGAAGCCGGGAGACAGGAATGAGAAGGAGACCCGTTACAGCTCTCTCACCGCAAAGTGGGATGAACTGAAAAACTCTCCCAAGTCCTACGGCAGCTTCCGCCCCGAAAGGATCAAACTTCCCACCTCGGGCTTTAAAACCCTGGACGACGACAGGCAGATTCTGGGAGACTGCCCGGTGGCCTCCATAAAAACCAGGTGCTGCAATCTGAAGACACTGGATGCCGTGGCCGGCTGCGGTTTCGACTGCTCCTACTGCTCCATACAGTCCTTCTACACCGGAGGCACCATCCTCGTTCACAAGAATCTGGGTGAAAAGCTGAAAAACCTGAAGCTGGACCCTGAAAAGAACTACCATATCGGAACGGGACAGTCTTCGGACTCCCTGATGTGGGGCAACCGGGACGGACTTCTGGATGACCTCTGCTGCTTTGCCCGGGACAATTCCAATGTGATTCTGGAGCTGAAGACCAAGAGCGACAATATAGCTGCCCTTCTGGATCTGGATGTTCCGCCCAACATACTCCTGACATGGTCCCTTAATACGCAGACCATAATCGATGCCGAAGAGCGGCTGACATCAAGCCTGGACAGGCGCCTCGGGGCAGCACGGAAGGCGGCGGATGCGGGTATTCCCGTGGGCTTTCACCTTCACCCCATGGTCTGGTACGAGGGATGGGAAAAGGAGTACAGGGAACTCTGCAGCAGGCTGCTTGAGGAATTCAGGGCGGATGAGGTAGTGACTGTCTCTCTTGGAACTCTGACTTTTATAAAACCGGTTCTGAAAAAACTGAGGGAACGACCGATTAGAAGCAAGATACTGCAGATGCCCCTGGAAGAGGCTTCGGGAAAATTGTCCTACCCCCTTTCCATCAAGAAAGAGCTTTTCTCCGCTGTTTACGGAGAACTTGAACCCTGGCACAATTCGGTCTATTTCTATATGTGCATGGAAGATCCTGAATTATGGATGCCTGTTTTCGGAAAAGCCTTTGACGACAATACTGAATTCGAGGCTGATATGTTTTATAATTACAAAAAGAAAACTTCTGAAATCGAATCAAGGAGAAAGTGATTATGAAGAAAAAGATTATACTGTTGGCTCTCGTTATGGTTATGATAGGCGCCGGAAGCGCCTTTGCAGGTGGTATTGACTTCCAGGTAGGTGCCGGGTATAACGGGATCTTCCCCAGTGAGGGCGACAGCTTTCCTGCAGGATTTACTGCCTTCGGCGGTGTGGGCTTTGGAATACTCCCCACCCTTTCAATCGGCGGAGAGTATGAGTTCGGTATGACTTGGAATCCCAATGCCAGCATCATGGGTGTAGATACTTCCATGAGCGTTGTGGAGCATCTTCCCAAGGCCTATGTCAAGTTCAACGCCCTTAATATTCTTACCGTCACAGGACTGGCGGGTGTGGATATCCAGAGCTTCAGGCTGGACGGCAATAAGGTGGGCGATACTACAACTGCATTCACAGCCGGCGCCAGAGTCTCCCTCCTCTTTGCCTACGCCCAGTACCTGGCCGTATTCAATGAGAACAGCACAGACTCAAGAATAAGTATAGGAGCTGTTTTCAGCAAATAATTTATGAATATTCTTCTGATTACCCCCCCCTTCTGCCAGTTGAACACACCATATCCGGGGACGGCTTTTCTGAAAGCCTGGCTTGATAAAAAAGGCCACCGGGTAACTCAGGCGGATACAGGACTTGAAACCTGGCTACGTCTCTTCAGCCCGGAAGGGCTGGAAGAGAGTGTTTTTACCCCGCCTGACAACTCTGAGGCGGGGCTTCTTTTTTCCCGCAGAATTGAAGAGAACGACTCATTGAAGAGAGTATGGACTCTCAGGCGGGAGTACTGTGCCCGGATCGCTCCGGTACTCTCCTTTCTGCAGGGCAACGACAGCACCCTGGCCACCCTCCTCTGCCGGCCGGGCTACCTCCCCGAGGGAGACCGCTTCCGAAGCAGGGAGGATGACGCCGATGCCCTCTACGGCTCCCTCGGCATAACCGACAGGGCCCGGCTCAGATCGACTCTCTTTCTGGAGGACCTGGCGGACTTCTACCGCCTGACCCGGGATGAGGACTTCGGATTCAGCCGTTATGCAGACCAGCTGGCCATGTCTCCCCCGTCTTTTGACAAGCTCTACCTCAAGGCACGGTCCCCCGGCTCTGATGTAAGCAGGATTCATTCGGAAATTCTGAGAGAGAAAATTGAAAAGACCGAACCCCGAATTGTGGGATTCTCTGTTCCCTTTCCAGGCAATATGTTGGAGGCCTTAAGAGCTGCCGTCTTTATAAGGGAAAACTATCCTGAGATCCATCTGACCCTTGGCGGCGGTTATGTAAATACAGAACTCAGGGAGATAGGTGATATCAGAATTGCCGAGTTTTTCGACTCCCTGACCCTGGACGACGGAGAAGACGCCCTTGAAGCCCTGGCCTCGTCCCTTGAGTCTGCTCCGGAACAGACTCCATCACAGAACTCCCGAAAGGATCTTGTCAGGACATGGCTCCCTGTGGACGGGCAGTGGCAGTACTTTGAAGGTCCCCGAGGCCATCATATCCGTCATAAAGACCGTCCGGCACCAGACTACGAGGGCCTGCCCCTGGACCGCTACCTCTCCCTGGTGGACAGAGAGAACCCGATGCACCGCCTCTGGAGCGAAGGCCCCTGGATCAAGATGATGCTGGCCCACGGCTGCTACTGGAAGCGCTGCGCCTTCTGCGACACCTCCCTGGACTATATAGGCCGCTTTGATACAGGCAGCGCTTCTTTACTGGCCTCTCAGATTGAAGAGCTTATTGAGAAAACAGGACTCAGGAGTTTTCACTTTGTAGATGAAGCGGCCCCGCCGGCCCTGCTGAAGGAGCTTGCCATTGAGCTGCTCCGCCGGGATATCAGCATCAGCTGGTGGACCAATATCCGGTTTGAAAAGAATTTCACACCCCAGCTCTGCAGGCTTCTTGCTCGTTCAGGTTGCATAGCCGTATCGGGAGGCCTTGAAGTAGCCTCGGACCGGCTGCTGGCAAAGATAGACAAGGGCGTTACAGTCCCTCAGGTCAGCCGGGTGGCGGCCTCGTTCAGGAAGGCGGACATCATGGTCCATGCCTATCTGATGTACGGATTTCCGGGACAGAACTCTCAGGAACTCATAGACTCACTGGATGCTGTACGCCAGCTATTCAGCTGCGGTCTGATCCAGTCGGCCTACTGGCACCACTTCGCCCTCACGGCCCACAGTCCCGTCGGCCGCCGACCCGATGAGTTCGGGGTGACCATCAAGGGACCGGAGCATGCAGGATTTGCGAGAAACGACCTTCAGTTTTCTCAGGACTCGGAAGACCTTGAGCCCTACGGCAGAGGGCTCAGAACAGCCCTCTACAACTACATGCGGGGTCAGGGCTTTTCACTCCCCCTCAAACAGTGGTTTGACTTTAAAACTCCCCCGCCGCGGGTAGCAAAGAACCTTATACGAAAGATAGCCGAAGAGAGCGAGGAACTTGATCTGAGTGACAGAAGCCGTCTTCTCTGGTGCGGTGCCCTTCCGGAAGAGAGCCCCGGAGGCCTTGTGGTCAGGGGTGCAGAGTATCAGGAGGAGCTTTCCTGCAGCGGCAGTGAAAGGGATTTTACACTGGAGGTTCTCAAACGGAGCCGTCCGGAAGAAACCCCCTTCAGCCTCAGCGATCTTGACGCTCTTGCGGAAGAGATGGGTATAGACAGCGACAGATGGCTGTCGGAAGGTATATTCCAGGAGCTGATGGGGTATGAACTCACTGTTCTCTGAACTGCTGAACCTGCTTGAAAGCAGGAGCGACCTCTTCTATCTGGCAGGCGCTCTCTCCCTGCTGACCTTTGCGGGGACACTGATCCTTCTGCCTCTGCTCCTGATCCGGATTCCCGAGGACTACTTCATCGGCCCCAGACATGCGGGTTCTGAAGCGGGAAAGGCCGAGCGCATTCTCTTCCACATTGTCAAAAACCTGCTTGGAATCATTTTTCTTGTAATGGGTTTTATAATGCTTTTTATTCCCGGTCAGGGGCTGCTGACCATTATGGCGGGACTCTGGATGCTTGATATCCCTGGAAAACGGAGGGCCGAAATCCGGATGATCCGGATACCTTCTGTGCATAGAGGAGTCAATCTTATAAGGAGAAAGGCCGGAAGGCCCCCTCTGCAGCTTCCCGAAAAAGACAGTGAGAGTCAGGACTGATGAACAACCATATTCCTGCCGCCCTCCTTGGCCTTGTAGAGGGCTGAATCGGCCCGGGCAATCATATCTTCCACGGCATTGTCCACAGGCATAAAATCTGCCACACCGATACTGACAGTTATTTCAAGACCCGTTCGCACAACAGAGTGTTCCTGAATCGCGGCACGCAGCTTCTCTGCAGCAGTCAGGGCATTGTCAATTGTCGTTTCCGGAAGGATGACTGCAACTTCCTCACCGCCGTAGCGGGCGGCAATATCATTCATCCTGATATTATCACTGATGATGGAAGCAAGTTCGCTCAATACCTGATCCCCCTTCTGATGACCGTGCACATCATTTACCTTCTTGAAAAAGTCTATATCCAGCAGAAGAAGACAGAATGACTGGGAGTAGCGCCGCGCCCTCTCGACCTCTCTGGAGATGACATCGTCGAAGTACCGCCTGTTATACAGAAGGGTCAGTCTGTCGATATGGGCCATTCTTGAG
Organism: Oceanispirochaeta sp.; assembly: GCA_963676905.2. Taxonomy (GTDB): domain Bacteria; phylum Spirochaetota; class Spirochaetia; order DSM-2461; family DSM-2461; genus Oceanispirochaeta. The sequence goes on along the minus strand of CAXXVE010000002.1, from coordinate 1,077 downwards.
AGCTTCTCTTTGGACTGGTTTATAATGTGCTTCAATTCGAAGAGCTGGTTCCGTACTGATTCGTCCTCAATGGACTGGAGTATGCCGGCAATCTTGCTCTCCATCACAAGGGTCTCCGAAAGAAGGTTCTCCTCGGAGCGGACAGGAACGGGTCCGTCGTCATGAAGGATTCTGTACACCAGGATAAAAGGCCCTATTGTAATTCTGTCCTCATCCTGAAGGATATGCTCCTTGACCCTGCGGTAGTTGACCTGGATGCCATTGGTACTTTCCATATCCCGGAGGGTCACCTGATCCTCCTCCCTGACAATCTCGGCATGGACCCGGGAGACCGTCCTCTCCTCAAGAACCAGATCGCAGGAAGAGTCCCGGCCGATCCGGAGGATTCTGGGGGATTCGATAAGCATTTTCTTGTCCAGATAAAAGAGATAGTGCCGTGCCTGTGAGGCGTCTCCGGATGAATTGATCATATTCCTACAATAATCATAAAAATGGATTTTATCCAGAAAATATCCCCCGGGCCTGTAAAAAGCAGGGAGGAACTGTCATTATCCGGAGGAAAACCTCCGGATAATGTTTTCTTGTGGAAAGTAAATTATTCTTTGCCTGTAACAGCCTTGAAACCGATATCAAGGTCTTTTTCCTGCTCCAGACGGTTCAGGCCCTGGCGGATCTCCTGGACAGAGACATTCATGGGAACGATGACGCTGGCTTTCATCCTGAAAAGGGGGGCTCCGGTCCAGGGGGCGTGGGCTGTTTCGGTCTCGAGGTTCTCAATATTGATTCCCTCCTGTCTTATAAAGCGGGTAACCGAATGGATCAGCCCTGGTCCGTCCAATGAAACGCAGGTAAGGCTGTAGGGAATACCGTTTACATCCTTTGGAGGGCGGTCTGTGGGTTTTATCTCAATCCTGAGGCCCGTTGCAGACTCCATTTCCTCCAGTTCACTCATAAGGCTGCTTATTGCCCTTTTGGCTCCCGAAATAAGCATGATTATGGCGAATTCCCCTCCGAGCACAGACATCCGGCTTTCAAGGATATTTCCGTTTTTTTTCTCAATTTCTGCGGATAGATCAT
>CAXXVE010000001.1:0-4485787 GCA_963676905.2 Oceanispirochaeta sp. | reverse complement strand
CGACCGTCAGTACACCAAAATCTCCGACAAGGAGAAAGAGGGCAGCTATACAGCCAAGGCGGATACAATTGAAGAACTGCTGCAGAAACTCGGTTTCGAAGGGGAGGATCTGAAAAGAGGTCTCGCATCTGTTGAACGTTACAACGAGCTGGCCCGCAAGGGTGTGGATGAAGACTTCAACAAATCCGGCAAGAGAATGTTTCCCCTCGAAAAGGGGCCCTTCTACGCCAACGAGTGGAACACTACTATCCTTCTTGTATGTATCGGTGGACTTGAAAGTGATGAAGAGTGCCGTACCTTTACAGCCGGCGAGCCTGCCAGCCCCAAAAGGGACGTTATTCCCGGACTTTATGTCTGCGGTAATGTTCAGGGGAACCGCTATGCCGTTGAGTATCCCATCTGTATGCGCGGTGTAAGCCACTCAATGTGCGTGTATTACGGATATGTAGCGGGAAAGAATGTTGTTAGGGGAATCTGATATAGGATAATTGATGTTTCTGAACTAATCTGCCGGAGTTCCCGTCTTTGTTGAGGGAATCTCCGGCTTTTTTAAGACTCCTGGCAATATCCGGAACCTGTCAGGCCCGGATATTGACCAACTTCAGATCAGTGATTCATAGCCCTCTGCCACCTTCTTCCAGTTCACCACCTTGAAGAAGTTCTCAATATACTCGGGCCTTCTGTTCTGATACTTCAGATAGTAAGCGTGTTCCCACACATCCAGTCCCAGTACGGGAGTCAGTCCCTGGGAGAGGGGGCTGTCCTGATTGGCTGTACTGATGACCGAAAGGTTTCCATCTCCATCACTTACAAGCCAGGCCCATCCGCTACCGAAACGGGCTGCCGCGGCAGCTGAAAAGGCTGATACAAAATCATCAAAGGACCCGAAGGCTTTATTGACTGCATCAAGCAGTTTTCCTTCAGGCTTTCCCCCTCCGTCGGGGGAAAGGTATTCCCAGAAGAGGCTGTGGTTGTAGTGGCCTCCGCCGTTGTTCTGAACGGCGGTTTTGATACTTTCAGGAAGAGAATCAAGGCTCTTCAGCAGTTCTTCAATCGGTTTATCTTCGTAGCCGCTGCCTTCAAGGGCCGCATTCAGTTTGGCTGTGTACCCTGTATGATGTTTGTCATGGTGAACCTCCATTGTTTTTTTATCGATATATGGTTCCAATGCATCATAGGCATAGGGAAGATCCGGTGTTACTAAACTCATAAAATACTCCTAGAAATAAGATATATTACCAATATAGTAATAATTAGTATCAAAAGAAAGGAAAAGCTAATAAAATTATATATAATTAATTCTATGAAAGTATTTTCGACACTCTTACTGGTTCTTTTACCTGTATTTATATGCAGTGCTGATATTGTTTTTGATTCTGAAACCGGCGGGTATACTGCTGAAGTTATTGTAGACGGGCTTTCAAGCCCATGGTCTGCGGCCTTTCTTCCAGATAATGAGGGAATCCTTATTACAGAGAAAACAGGCCGCCTTCTTCGGTTCGGCAGCAGTGGCCTTGAGGAAATCAGTGGTCTCCCTGAAATCTCTGTAACAGGGCAGGGTGGACTTCTGGATGTCATCACCGATGTAAATTTTAAAGACAACAGGCTTATCTATTTCAGTTTCAGCAGGGCGGGCCGGGGAGGTTTCGGTACCGCAGTTGCCAGGGCCGAACTGAAAGGGCTGGAACTGAGGGATATGAAGATTATCTTTGAAGTCTCTCCGAAGAGCCCCGGGGGACTTCATTTCGGCTCCCGCCTTGTTATGACAGAGGACAGAACCCTCTATATCAGCCTTGGAGAGCGGGGGGCTATGATGAACGCCCAGAATCTTCTTCATCACGGCGGGTCGGTGGTGAGGATTAACCCTGACGGTTCGGTACCATCTGACAATCCCTTCTCCCGCCGCAGCGATGCTTATCCCGAGATTTTCAGCTACGGTCACAGAAATCCACAGGGCATGGCTGTACATCCTGAAACGGGTGAAATATGGCTTCATGAACACGGTCCGAAAGGTGGGGATGAAGTCAATATTCTGAAGAAGGGAGCCAACTACGGCTGGCCTCTTGTGACCTACGGCATCAACTATAACGGATCAGATATTTCAGACAGGACTTCCGCCCCGGGAATAGAGGAGCCAGTGGTCTACTGGGTCCCCTCAATTGCCCCGTCGGGGATGGCCTTTTACAGGGGCGATCTCTTTGTCGGAGCCCTCGCCGGTAAGCATCTTCGCCGGCTTGTACTGGAAGGGGACAGGGTGATTCATCAGGAAGTTCTTCTGCAGGATACTCCGGGAAGAATCAGAGATGTAAGAACAGGGCCCGATGGTTCCCTGTATTTTTTAACAGATGGCAGTAGCGGAACCCTCTACAGGCTCTCCCCCCGTTAATGCAGGGACTTCAGGGTTCTTCCACAGGCTCTTCCCCCGTCCAGGACAGGAGGCTGTCTGATTTTATGCCGAGGCATTTGAGTACTCTGGCTGATATCTGGCAGAGTATGTCATCTATGCTCTTTGGTTTGTGGTAGAAAGAGGGGGTGGGGGGAAGGATAACAGCCCCTGCGTCGTTGAGATTCAGCATATTGGTCAGGTGAATGCGGTTGAACGGGGCTTCCCTGGGAACAAGGATCAGAGGGCGCCTCTCTTTCAATGTGACATCTGCCGCACGCTCAATCAGGTTCCGGGATATCCCTGCGGCAATTCCACCAAGGGTCCCCATGGAACAGGGGGCGATGATCATTCCGTCACTATCTGAAGAGCCGCTGGCCAGCACTGATGCCATATTCTTCCAGTCTTCCCTGTAAATCGTGGCAGGATGCCCTTTGAGCCACTCTGTCCAGGAAATTTCAGTCTCCTGGAGGGATACCTCTTCAGCCCATTGTGAGATAATCAGCCGTATTTCTGTTTCGGCAGACTGAAGGTCTTTGAGAATCTGCCTGGCAAGCAGGGTGCCTGTCGCACCGGTTACAGCAAGAGTGATCTTTTTATTGCTCATATGATTGATTCTAATCATATATTGAAAGAACTGAAAGAGGGCTTTTTCGGGTCTAATGAAGAGGCCTGATCGTCTGTATATTGAAACAGTTCAGCCTTGTGTCTATTATGGTGAAGCTCAGGAGTTTAATAATGTCCGTAATGAATGAAGAAATGCCTCTGATGGATCACTTGAAGGAGTTCCGCTTTTACCTCTTTCTTTCTATAGCGGCCCTTACAGTAGCCTCGGTTGTCTGTTTCCATTTTTATGATAGAATCTTTGCCCTCTTCTTTACTCCCTTCGGTTCTCTGCAGGAGAATCTGGGGGATCTGCTGTTTATCAATTATATTCATGAGGGTTTTCTGATAAAGCTTAAGCTCTCGGTCATTGCAGGTGCAGTTTTTTCTCTACCTGTTCATATTCTGGGGCTTGTCAGTTTTATCTTTCCCGGGCTCACCGGAAAAGAGCAGAAAATTATCGGTTTCTGTCTTGTCGTGTCCTTTGTCCTTTCCGGACTCGGTTTCTTCTATGGTTATTTCTATATTATTCCCATATCAATTCAGTTCTTTACAGGAAAGGGGTTTATGCCGGAAGGTGTCGGAATGCTGCTGAATCTTGAGAAGAATGTTTTTTACATTATCCGGTTTCTTCTCGGGGCGGTTTTACTCTTTCAGATTCCTATTATCCTTGAGGTTCTGCTTATTTTGAAGATCATAAGCCGTAAAAAGCTTTTCAGAGCCAGCCGGTATATTATTCTTTTGACATTTCTGGTTTCGGCCCTCTTCACGCCACCCGACTTTGTGTCTCAGGTTGCAGTAGCCCTGCCTTTGATTGTGCTCTATTTTCTGGCGCTTCTGATAGCCTTTATATTCCGCTTCGGCAAGGAGGATTACGATGTTTAATATGGGTGGGACCGAAATCATTGCCGTACTTGTCATTGCACTTCTTGTTGTCCGTCCAAAAGATCTGCCTGTGCTGGCCCGGAAAGCCGGGAAATTTCTGGGAACTCTCAGGAGCTACAGGGATGCATTTATGAAGGAAATGAATTCCCTTGAGTCTCTGAAGGATCTTGAAACTCCTGATAAAAGCGACAATAATGGCTCAAAAGAGGATAAGTCTGTTGACTAATGCTTTTGATCCATATGAATTAATAAACCTTGAATAATGGAGAAATATATATGATCGGTACTACTGAGATTGTTGTTATTGCCGCTACCGGACTGGTATTGTTCGGAGCTTCTGCCCTGCCCAAGTTTGCCCGTTCCATCGGACAAGCCAAGAAAGAACTGGAAAAGGGACTGAAAGAGGGATACGATTCTGAAGAGGACTCTGAAGAGGAAACCCCTGAAAAAGATAAAAAGAAAAAGAAAAAAGAGAGCTGATGCCCGCATTTATTGCGGATGTCCGGTCTCCGGGTAATTTTTTTTCCTGAGCCTTTGCCGTCTGCGGCAGGGGTATGGGGATATTTCAAATGTATGAGAAATTTGATCCCAGCACCAGTCGACTCTATACGGCTCTGAATGAGCTTGTTAATGAGAAATCTCTTGATAAAATCTCTGTCGGGCAGATTGTCTCTCTTGCCGGTGTAAGCCGCTCCACATTCTACCGTAACTTCTATGACAAGTATGCCCTGATGAACAGTTACTATGACAGTGTCCTTGAAGACTCCCTCTACAGTTTCTATTCGGGTACAGAATGGGATGATGCCGTCAGTTCCATCTACGGGGTTATACGGGATAATCTTGGCTTCTATCAGAACGCCCTCTCTTCCCGTGATATGAACTGCCTGAAAAATCATATCAGGGATATAAGCTACAACTTCTTCTTTACAATTCTCCGGAACAATCAGGTCGATCTGCAGGACTGGAAAAATGTAAAAATCATTCAGTCCTATATTCTGGGAAACCTTGAAATCATGGAACTCTGGATACAAGAGGGAATGGTGGAACCCATACCCGAAATGGTGGAACTGATGAACGAGAATCTGCCCCGGCGTTTCGAGCACTGCTTCCGTCAGTCCTGAGAGATTCCCTTTCCTGAGACACTCGCATCATAATGTTTCTTGATCATGGATAATTTATTATCGATAATGTTTTATCATACCAGAACAAGGAAGATAAAATGATATCCAGACGATCCTTTTTGAAGATTGCCGCCGCCGGTGCTGCCGGGGTTGCCGCATCCAGCGTCCTTACAGGATGCTCAAGAAAGAGCGATACCGTAAAATTTGATAAGACAAGCGATGTTGTAATCATAGGAGCCGGTGGAGCAGGACTTGCCGCTGCGGCTCAGGCTGCAGCAGACGGAGCAAGTGTTCTTGTGCTCGAAAAAGCGGGGATACCCGGAGGAACTACCAATTATTCAGGAGGTGTAATGCAGGCTGCGGGCACCTCTGTTCAGAAGTCCCTGACCTCTTATCAGAATGATACTCCTGAAAACCATTTCAAGCTCTGGACTGCTTCGGGAGAGGGTTACATTGATGAAGAACTTGTAAGGGATCTCGCCTATGGCGCTCCCGGACATATTGAATGGCTCACCGCCATGGGATTGAAGTGGACCCGTGTGTACGGCCACTGTCATGTTCCCTATATCGACAACTCCCTCTACGCCGACAGAATCCATGTCTATGAAGGCGGCGGTGGAGAAGGGGGTGGTGTTATTCTGACTCAGGCCCTCCTGAAAGCCGCTGAAGCCAATGGGGCTGTTGTAGAGTACAACAGCGAAGCCTCCGTACTTGTTCTGGGAGAGAACGGTGAGGTTCAGGGGGTTATAGTTAAGCAGGATGGTAAAGAGATTGCAGTGAAGGCCGCCAAGGGTGTCATTCTGGCAGCGGGAAGCATCGATAAAAATAAAGAGATGGCCCGGGAACTCAGCCCCCAGCAGTACTGGGATCTGGACTCTCAAATCTGTCTGTGTGCCGATACCGATACGGGAGACGGAATCCGCATGGCCAACGCTGCCGGTGCAGCTATCGGTGGATTCGGAGGAACCATCGACTTCTGCGGAAAAACAGGTGCGGCCACAGATAACGCAGCACCCATGTTTCCCTACTTTATTGTCAATAAAAAAGGACAGCGCTTTGTTTGTGAAGATGCTACCTATGCCTACCACTACAGAGCCATCTTTCAGCAGTCCACACAGCATAAAGGACCGACATGGATGGTATTTGCCGATTCAAGTCTGAAAGACAAGTTCACCCGCTGGTCACCCGAGTCACTGAAAAAGGATATTGCCGATGGAGTTGTTCTGGAAGCTTCATCCATCGAAGGACTGGCAAAGAAAATCGGCGCAGACAGTGAAATCCTTTCGGAGACTCTGGCTAGATGGAACAGGAACTCAGCAAAAGGAACAGACCCCGACTTTGACAGAAATACGGGAATTGCTCCCCTAAGCGGAAAGTTCTATGCCTATAAGAATGTGTCTTTCAATCTGGGTGCAATCGGGGGAGTTCTAATCAATAAGGATGCCCAGGCACTGACTCCCACAGGTGAAGTATTTCCCCGCCTCTATGCCGCCGGTCTTAATGCCGGTCGGTGGATCGGGCCCTACTATCCCGGTTCGGGAACAGCTATCATAGGACTCGTTCACTGGGGACGCAAAGCCGGTGCCCATGCAGCCGGTCTGAAGTCAATCTGATCTTTTTGGATCTGACAGACAGGTACAGGTCGTTTCGGCTTCAGTTGTTTTTGTGAATCGTGCAAAAGCTGTCGAAGTGCTCCAAAAACAGGTCTGTCAGATCAGGGTCAAACTGCTTCCCTTTCTGGGAGGCAATCATTTCATAGGCCTTATCCGTTGCAATGGGGGCCTTGTAGGGACGCTCAGACAGAAGAGCGTCAAAAACATCAACTATACTGACTATCCGTCCATACAGAGGTATTTCGGATTCCTTTAATCCGGAAGGATAGCCCCCGCCGTCCCATCGTTCATGATGACTCAAGGCGATCACAGCCCCCTGCCTCAGAAAGAGGCTTCGGCTGGATTTCAACAGTTCATATCCTATGGTCGTGTGGTTTTTCATCAAAAGATACTCTTCATCCGTCAGACTGGCAGGTTTCAGAAGAATGGAGTCGGGAACACCTATTTTTCCGATGTCATGAAGGGGGGCCGCATGAAGGAGAATGTCCTGCTCTTTATCTGAAAGTTCAAGAATGCTCCCTATGAGACTGGAGTACAGGCCTATCCGTTTCAGATGATTTCCTGTGTTTTCATCCCTGATGTCCGATATTCTGCTTAATAGGAAGAGGGCCTCTCTCTCCTGTTCCTCAGCCGCCTCCCTGGCTGTCTTCTCTTCAAGCCTTTTCTGTTCAAGTTCACTGTTACTCTCCTGCAGGGCTTCGAGCATCTCGTTGAACCTCAGTGCCAGAAGGCCGGTTTCGTCATTTGGTATTACCTGGACACGCCGTGAGAGATCAAGGTTTTCGGTAATTTCAAGAGCGGTGGCTGAGAGATCCTCAACATGGCGTATAATCGGTTTGACAGCCATCGGTGTAAGAATAATTACAGAAAGAAGGGCCACGAACAGAATAATCAGGCTGTTCCGTTCGATATTCCTTACTTCGGCAAAGAAAGTACTGCTTAAGTCACTGAAGATAAAGTACCAGTTGAAAGGGGTGAACTCAAAAAGTATTCCCACACGGTTCTCACTGCCCGATGCAAACTGAACCCATCCGGATTCAAAAGCAGCCAGCTCAAAGTCAGACAGTTCTTCCGAATCCCTCTGGCTCAGGCTGATCTCATGAATCAGTTCTTTATCGCTGTTAAAGAGGAATATACTCTCTGATCTCTCTCTCAGCAGTGAGCTTGAGAATGAAAAAATGGATTCCTCTACAATTTCCTGGAGCTCAAGGTTCTCTTCCAGACCGAGGGATTTGATGGTTTCCCATTCACTGTAGGCAAAATCCCGCAGCTCTTCGGCTTTATAGGCAATATGCCTGTTTGCAAGAACTGTTATGGCAGACCGCGCTTCATAAGCGCTGAACAGACCGGTCAGAATAATGATTACAAGTACCAGAGGGAGAAGCATTAGGATAAGTGAGTAGCGGATGCCGAGGAATCTGTTCACTGGATTATTGTACTATAATTTTTTATAATATTCTGGTATATATTGATTAAATCCCTTTCTTTGGAGAAATCCATTTGCAGACTGACAGAACCTTCAGGATGATTCTGATTTTCAATCTCTCTCTGCTGTTTGTATTCATTTTTATTGCAGCATACGGACGTTTCCGGTACCAGAACAGGATACAGGAAGCCTCTCTGAAGGAAAACCGTTATATTACAACAGAATGGCACCTGCTTCAGATAATGAAAAACCAGGCGGAAGAAGAGCTTGAAAGCAAGAACCAGGAGATTCAGCGCCTGAGAGATCAGTATGAAAAACTTAAAAAAGAGGCATTCGGTGAGTCGGCCCTCCGTGAAATTGAAGAACGGATTCATACAGCCGAGGCCGAGAGAGACAAAATCCTTGATCAAATGACTCTGGATATTCCCATTGATATTTCAGCAGATATTCAGGATGAGATTGATACCGCCCCTCTTATCGTCCGCCGCCTGTCTCTTTCGGATAACTTCAACCGTCAGGAACTGATTGAACTGAGAAGAAAGGAGAAGGCCGATCAGGTTGTCATTGATCAACTTAAGGACCAGGTCGGTTTTCTTGTGGCCGACAGAAACAGCCTTGAAGATACTCTTACAGCCGATAGATCCCGTTTCGAGAGGGATCTGAGTTTGGTTAACAGCCGCAATTCAGCTCTTGTCTCGGAGTTTGAGGGACTGAAAGAGTCTGTCCGGGAGGAGTCTGCCGCTCTGGACGGGCAGGATATTATCGATATCAGATATCTTACAAGGTATGAACTTGTAGGAGTTATACTGAATCTTCCTGAAATAAGGGAGCAGTATCCCGAACTGAATCAGGATCTGAGCGATTTTATTGAGAAAATCAGAAGTATTGAACGCTCCAAAGGGGCTCAGAATGCTTATGAAAAGGTTCTGGACAGGCTGGAATCGAACTCCCCCTGAAAATGGCAGGCATTAAATTGTGGTTGATGCTGAGGCAGGTTTCTCTGAATTAAAATAGCTTGTATCTGTTAAAGCCTTTGTATTTATCTCATATGTGTAATTCCCCTCGGCGACACCGCTGTCTGTGTAGGTCCTCTGGGTTTTGGTAATCTCAATTTCTGTTGTTTCAGTGACTCCCTCGATCTTCCGTGTCAGAATAAATACACTCATCATGTCTTCAAGATCTGCTGAAAAGTCCCAGTTGATAACAATATCATTTCCTGAAGGCGGCTCAATGCTAAGATTCGACGGGGCGGGGGGGCGAATGATAAGTTCCTTCCTGACACTCCTGCCGGCGCTGTCCTGCAGAACAATATCAACCCGTCCTACAGCGGCATGTGCTGTAAATGTGTTGTCTGCAAATTCTCCGATACTGCTCCAGTCTGCCATATAAAACAGATCATTCTCCACCACGGAGTATTTGTAGGGAGGAGTTCCTCCTGTGGGAGTCAGTGTCATTGAACCCCACTGGGGCAGGCGTGTTCTCTCAAGATCAAGGGTCAAGGCCTCTGTAGATGATGTATTAAGACGGAAGGCCCCCATCACAGAAAATTCCTGACAGGCTGTCAGGATGAGGATAATCAGTGCTGTAAATAAATGGTTCTTTTTCATCTTCATAATTCAAAATTAAAGGAGACAGATGGTTCAATGCTTGATATCATCAGATCCTTCTCCAGTATTGCCCTGTATGCAAGGCTTAAATCGATGTAAAAGTTCAGAACTTTCACTACCCTGAAGTCAAGTCCGGCTTCAAAATAGGGACAGGTCTGTACAAGTACCTCTTTATCCTGGCCGATCAAAAAGAGGGGCGCCACGCCTCCCTCTCCATAAACAGCTATAAACTGGGCTGCTCCTGTTCGCAGTCCCCACATAAACTTTCCTCCAGCACTGCTCAGATACAGGGGGCCGCCCTCGGCGAACTCACCGTTAAATCCCCTGCTTCCCCAGGCCGTCAGGGCAAGACCGAATATCTGCTTCTCTCTCAGCCAGATAAATGAGAGACTGATCCTTCCGTTGAGCCCCCATGACACATAGTCTGAAAACTCTCCAAGGTAGAACTGGGCTCCCGGAGCCAGGCCCACTTCGATCCCGAAGCTGTTATTTTCTCTCAGATAGCCGCCTGAGCTGACATAGGGCCTTGAATCCTCCAGATCAATAACATCTCCGATTGTGGCTTCATTTTTCCTGCGGACTGTACTCTCCCCAATTTGTGAATCAGTTATGAGGCGGTTTACACCATCACCGATCTTATTTCGGAATGTACTGTCAATGGATGACTCAATAGTTGCAGTGCCCAGAGACTTCCTTCCTTCAATAAGAGCAAGGTCGATTTGAACATCATTGCCTTCCTGCTGGTAGTCAATTTTCAGAGTATAGTCGCTGCCTTTGACTGATTTGGTGCTGGACAAGCCGTACTTCAAAAGCTCCACCGAAATAGAGAGATAGAGGAATTCCTTCAGATCCAGCCGGTTTCCTGAATCCTCCGTAGAAAATTGATGGAAAACGGTTTCTGAGGCTGACAGCGTATGTGTGTTCAAAAAGGTCAGTAGACACGAAAAAATAAATATGAACGCTGATTTTAAAATGGTATTTAAAGTTTTTTGAAAGAAGTTCACTCTTGGCGATATTATAAATTAAAACGCTTTTAATTGAATAGATGAGCCTGTGTATTCTGTTTATTTTTATCGAAAAGTAATTATAAATGGAATGAATTTTGTCTTTTTTGATGAAAGATAAGTGACTTAAGGCGATGCGAATGGTGTTATCCAGAACCCTGGCAAAATGAACAATGAGGTTTATTGGAAGGGTGTAGAAGGCCTTTCATCGGCTTTATGCCATTGTCAAAGCTATCCTGTCGAACAGACGGTCGCTGAGTATTCGGCGCATCAGAAGGGCGGAGCCTGAAAGATATCCCGCGTTGTAACGGGTCCTGGGTCTTCGGGCTTTAAGGGATTTCAGAATCGTCCGGGATATCACCGACGGGGGACTGACTCTCTTTCCTTCATAGAGTGCTTTCATTTTTTCAGCAGTCCTGCCTGCCTGCTTATTGTAGGCTCCTGAGGCTGAGGTCTTCTTAAGGTTGTCTGCGGAGATGGCACCCCACTCGGTGGCAATGCCACCGGGTTCAACTATAATCACATCAATCCCAAAGGGGGAGGCTTCCAGCCGGAGGCAGTCCGAGAGTCCTTCAAGGGCGTGTTTGGTCGCATGATACCAGGCACCGAAGGGTGTGTAGATTTTCCCGCCGATGGAAGATATGTTCACTATCTTTCCATAACCCCTCTCTCTCATTCCGGGAAGAACCAGCTGGGTAAGACGAGCCAGGCCGAAAATGTTGACTTCAAACTGCCGGCGTGCCTCCTCCATGGGGACATCCTCCAGGGCGCCGTAGGAGCCGTACCCCGCATTGTTTATCAGAATGTCCACAGACCCGGATTCCGAGAGTATTCTCTCCACACCCTTTTTAAGGGAGTCCTCATCAGTCACATCCATTGCAAGAACGAAGGCTCCCCAGCTTGCCAGATCCTCCATCATTTCCACTCTTCTTGCTGCGGCATAGACTGTGACTCCCTCTTTGAGAAGAGCTTCTACTGTCGATTTTCCTATTCCCGATGAAGCCCCTGTGACAAGAGCGGTTTTTCCACTGATCTGTGCCATATTTCCTCCTGAACCATGTAAAGACTGTAGTATCAATGGTAGGAGACCCGGAGGCATTTGTCTAATTTTTTTCCCGGGTCTGAGATCCTTGTGGAAACACGGCTCTGTCAGTGTGGAGAGTTTCTGTGATATATCTCTATACAAATTACACATACTGCATATTGAATGATGTTCATTTTGGTGTAGATTCATCAGTTGGAACTGCCGTTCCAAAAAAAACTATCAGGATTTTTAAGTGAAAAGATTTATACCTATTATTTTGATCTCACTCCTTGTTGTCTCATTTACAGGATGCGGTAGCAAGTCCAGTTTTGAAGCCGGAACCTACCGCGGCGGAGCGCCCGGAATCTACGGTAAGGATGTTGTTGTCGATGTAACAGTGGACAAAAACAGTATCAAAGAGATCTCAATTATTGAAAACCATGAGACCCCTGGCCTTTCTGATGCTGCATTTGAAAGAATTCCCGCAGCCATTATCAAGGCACAATCCCTTGATGTTGACACAGTTGGTGGTGCGACCATCTCAAGCGGTGCTATTATCGGCGCCGTTGCAGCAGCCGTTGAACAGGCCGGGGACATTTCGGCTCTCTCTTCAGGCAATGCTGAAGCGGATGCTGTGAGTGCGGCAACTGAAATCATTAGCGCCGATGTGGTCATTATCGGAGCAGGGGGAGCCGGTCTTGCGGCTGCCGTCTCTGCCAGCCAGAACGGAGCCAGCGTTATTGTTCTTGAAAAGATGCCCCAGATTGGCGGAAATACAATGATCTCCGGTTCTGGATACAATGCGGTAGACCCGGACAGACATATTCCCCAGGGAATCGAAGACTCTCTGGATCTTCACTATGAGCAGACCCTGACCGGCGGCGACAATCTGGGCGAACCGGAAGTAGTCAGAGCCCTTGTGGACAATGCATATCCGGGCATTCAGTGGCTGGAAAGCCTTGGGATGGAGTTTGAGGACAAGCTTTTTACAGTACTCGGAGGCCTCTGGCCCAGAGCTCACAAGCCTGTAAAACCCCTCGGCATAGGTTATTTTGATGCCTACATGGAGTACATCGACGGCAATGACAGCGTCACAGTGCTTACCGACACCAGAGCCACTGATATTCACCTCTACGATGAAGGACCTCAGGTCGTAGCGGCTCAGGGACTGAACGGTCCTGTAACCGCTCAGGCTGAGAAAGCTGTTATTATCGCTTCAGGCGGTTTCGGAAACAATGTAGAGATGAGAGACAGGTTCAATTCTCAGTGGCCCTCTCTGACCAATCTGAAGTCTACCAACCATCCCGGTGCAACAGGTGACGGTATCGCCATGGCCGAGAAGATCGGCGCGGCTCTCTACAATATGGAGTCTATTCAGCTCCTTCCTCTGGGCGATCCCCAGTCAGGCAGCCTTTCGGGCTCACTGGCTCTGAATGCCAGAAACCGGATCTTTGTAAATCTGGAGGGTAACCGATTTGTTGATGAGGGTGAGAGACGCGATGTCATGACCGAGGCCCTTCTGGAGCAGGAAGATAACTTTATGTGGATGATTGTAGATGGAAACAGCTTTCCTTCAACCGATTCAAAAACAAACTTCAATGAGACTCCTGCACAGCTTGTTGAGCAGGGTAAGGCCGTTATGGCTGACACTCTGGAAGAGCTGGCCGAAAAAATGGGTGTGGATGCGGGCAATCTGACCGCTGCTGTCAAAAACTTCAATGCCGCTGTTGACGGCGCAGCCGACCCCTTCGGCAGAACCCTCTTTGACAAGAGACTGGATACGCCTCCTTTTTACGCAGGAGGACGGGTCCCCACTGTTCACCACACCATGGGTGGTATAAGAATCAACAGCCAGGCTCAGGTTCTGGACACCAAGGGCAATCCTGTTCCCCGGATCTACGCTGCCGGTGAAACAACAGGAAGCGTACACGGCTCCAACAGACTGGGCGGAAACGCTCTGGCTGATATCAACGTATTCGGCAGAATCGCCGGTGAGAATGCGGCAGCTGAGTAATATTAAGATCAGCTGATCTTATATTGTTATAGTCTGAAATAAAAAACAGCCCTGGACCGGAAAACGGAACAGGGCTGTTTTCATTTATAAAAGGAAATCAGTTTTTGAAGCTGTGGATAGGGGCGGGAATCCGTCCTCCCCTGTTGATAAAGTCAGCAGAGCTGAACTTGCTCACAGGCAGGATCGGCGCATAGCCCAGAAGGCCGCCGAACTCGGCTGTGTCTCCCACATCTTTGCCGTGAACAGGGATGACCCTGACGGCGGTGGTCTTGTTATTGATGACTCCGATAGCCGCCTCATCGGCTATCATGCCGGAGATTGTTGTGTCGGGAGTGTCACCGGGTATGGCTATCATATCGAGTCCCACCGAACAGACACTTGTCATGGCTTCGAGCTTGTCGAAGGTAAGGGCTCCGTTCTGAACGGCGCTGATCATTCCCTCATCCTCACTGACAGGGATAAAGGCGCCGCTTAAACCGCCCACCGAGGAGGAGGCCATAATACCGCCCTTCTTGACAGCATCGTTGAGGAGGGCCAGGGCTGCAGTGGTCCCGTGGGCGCCGGCTGCTCCCAGTCCTATCTCTTCAAAGATCCGGGCCACGCTGTCTCCCACCTCGGGAGTAGGGGCAAGGGAGAGGTCCAGAATCCCGAAGGGGACATCCAGTCTTCTTGAAACTTCATTGCCCACAAGCTGACCGGCACGTGTAATCTTAAAGGCTGTTTTCTTGATGTTCTCAGCTACATCCTGAATGGGCTGGCCCTTCACTTTTTCAAGAGCCCGCTTAACAGTTCCAGGACCGCTGACCCCCACATTGATTACGGCTTCGGGCTCACCTACACCATGGAAGGCACCGGCCATAAAGGGGTTGTCGTCTACGGCGTTGGCAAAAACAACAAGCTTGGCGCAGCCGATGGAGTCCTGGTCCTTTGTCAGTCTGGCTGTCTCTTTGATGATTGTACCCATCTGTTTGACGGCATCCAGATTAATACCTGCCTTGGAGCTGGCCAGGTTGACCGAAGAGCAGACGCGCTCTGTCTCGCTTAAGGCGGCAGGGATGGAGTCAATCAGGATACGGTCACCCTTGGCGAATCCCTTCTGGACCAGTGCGGAGAATCCTCCGATAAAGTTGACCCCCACTTCCCTGGCGGCTTTGTCGAGTATTTTTGCATATTCCACATAGTCGGTGTCGCTGCTGGCGCCGGCGATCAGGGATATGGGGGTTACGGAAATACGTTTGTTGATAATGGGAATCCCGTACTCCGTTTCTATCTGGTTGCCGACAGTTACAAGGTTTTCGGCATACCGGGTGATCTTGTCATAGATCTTCTGCCGCGACTTCTTTCCGTCACCATCGATACAGTCCATCAGGGATATTCCCATGGTAATGGTTCTTATATCGAGTTTCTCTTTATCAATCATATGAATGGTTTCTAATACATTCTTCTGTCTCTTCAAAGTCTTCCTCCGCTGATCTCTACCGGTTCTGCCTTAAATCTCATGCATGTAGTCGAAGATCTCTTCCCGCTGAATTCTGATGGAGAGACCCAGCTCTTTTCCGAGACTGTCGAGAATATCCTGAAGTTCTTTGAATTCGCATTTAACTTCAGACAGGTTCACCATCATCATCATGGTAAAATAGTCCTGAAGTATGGTCTGACTGATATCTTCTACATTCACATTGTTCTCGGCCAGTACTTTGGTTACCGAATAGATGATCCCGACCTTGTCCTTTCCGACAACTGTTATGATTGCTTTTCCTTCCAATGTATGTCTCCTTCATACCCTTGTCATTTCACTGTTCAGGTTCCCACTATATCTCTTTCTGAGATAAGTCTCCATAGAGTTCCACTAATCCTCCATCAGGATCATCCGCCTGGACGAGCGGATAAACAGGATGGCCGGAAGATTGCTGTAACTGTTAATCTCCTTGTCAAAGAAGAACTCGTTCAGTTTAAAGAGGGAACGGCTCTCGTTCTCATTCGCATAGTTTCCTGGAAGCCCCATCATGACAAGGCTTGCTGAGGCTGATATCCGGTCCAGCATATCCTTGAAGGGGGTCTCCGGTTCGTCAAGAATCAGAATCTCTCCGGAGAGGCGGGCGTTCTTTAAAAGTTCCTGCAGTTCCGTCTCCGCTTGCTCCTTGTCTTCATTTCCTCCGAGCTTCCTGATTATTCTCAGATCATACCTGTCCCTCTCCTCGGAAGAGAGGTTCATAATATAGGCCAGCAGAACCATCAGGTTTCCGTTCTGCTCTCCCCGCCACCAGATGTCCAGGGTGCCGCCTGTTTTGAAGCGCTCTCCGTTTTTCAAAAAGAGGATGTTCTTGTTCAGGTTGAGAGCCTGATTGAGGATTTTCACATTTTCAAGTTTGCTGTTGTACTGGATCAGCACCGTATTGGGAGCAATGCCGCTGTGCTGGCAGCTGCCCATGAGGGCAAGGATGGACGGACCCGGGGAGGATGAGTGGATCTCCACAGCCGGGATGGATAGGTTTGAACAGTCCGCCGCCTCTCCGTCGAATTTAGCGGGACGCATTATATTGAGGCTGACAAGTCCCTGATAGGAGGCAAGTTTTTCTGAAAGAAAGGCAATCTGCTTCCATATATCAAACTCCTCTCTGTAGGCAAAGGCTGCTATAACGGGCCGCCAGTTCCGTGACCCCTGAACAATGCCGCCCAGACTTCCAAGGGCTCTTGTGATAAGACGGAAGAGGAATCCCCACCAGACTCCCTCAAGCTTTCCCTCAGCCTTGAATCTGAGGATCAGCCGGAACATACCGAACTGGGAGAGGAAGATCAGCAGCCCCACTTTCCAGTTGAAAAGGGATATCGCTGCCAGGCAGGATATAAAACCGTAGAAGGATATCAGCCAGTGCCCCTTGAAGGTCGGACGGAAGGAGGGGTTGCGGCTGATCCTTTCCAGAAATGCAGCACCGTTTACCCAGCCGTACACAACGAGGAAGAGGATACCGACGACGGTGGCGGCGAAGTTGATGCTTCCCATCCATATGATGCCGAAACCCAGCACCGCGGTTACAAGAACCGCATAACGGGGCTCTGATCCGCCCTCAACAAAATCTTTTTCAAGGAACCCGAGCTTTTCGGGAAGAATCTTGTCCTTCGCCAGAAACTGCAGGGTCCGGGGGCCTGTCATAAAGACGCTCAGGGCTGAAGAGGATGTGGCAAAGAGAACTCCAAGCAGAATAAGAAGACCCGGCAGGCCGGCAGGCATGGGCTTACCCAGACCGAAGAGGTCTGTAAGAAGCCTACCCTGCGGATTCATACCGCTGTAGCCGGTGAGAATCATGGACCTGTCTACAAATGAGAAGATTACAGTGACAATAAGATAAACCGCCATGGTGACAAGGATCGCCGAAAATGTTCCCCGGACGATACTCCTTCCGGGATTTTTCAGGTCGCCGCTCATTCCCACC
The DNA here is from genome assembly GCA_963676905.2 of Oceanispirochaeta sp. Lineage (GTDB taxonomy): Bacteria > Spirochaetota > Spirochaetia > DSM-2461 > DSM-2461 > Oceanispirochaeta. Next base: position 4,468,673 of record CAXXVE010000001.1, on the reverse strand, counting down.
CCGGTACTGATGCCCGTTACAGCGGGAAAGAACTGGGTAAAGGCCAGAAAAAATATCCCAAGGGTCAACGGCCGGTTTCCCCGGATGTTGGGAGTGTTCTGAAAAAGAGGGCTGCCTTCATAGGATATTCCCAGGGCTGGTGAGAAGAGAATGGCTCCAACGCTGACACCAAGGACCACAAGGATCAAAAGCTGCAGTTTCAGGGTGAAATCAGCTCCACCCATAACAATGATAAAGAAGATGACAAAGAAGAAAGAGGCCAGAAGCTGTTTCTGCAGGAGTATCCCTTCGGGGGAGAAATCCCTGAAAAGGGGGATGAAATCAAGCAGAGGTGCCAGAAGGGGCTGAAGGGGCTCGGCAAAACCGATGGAATAGAATCCGACGGATGCGGCCTGTGCAAGGTAGAGCATGATGCCGATGGAGCCTCCCATGGCATTGCCCAGTGACTTCTTGGCCAGGGCGTACATACCGCCCCCCTCGATGGTCGTCAGGTTGGTGGCGCAGTCGGCCAGTGAAAAGCTGGTGGATACGGTGACCGTATGGGCCAGAATGACAATAAATAGCATGGGAAAGAGCCCCACATCCGCAACAAGCAGGGGCATCAGCAGAAAAAGAACTGTTCCCAGAATCGCCTCGGTAGAGGGCACAAAAACACCTTTGAAGGTTCCGAACTTTTTTTTCATATCCCCTTATTTATACAACAAAATGATTCTGTGATCACTGTTTTAAGGAGTGACGGCATAAAGAATTTATAAGGATATTTAAAAGAGAACCCATATGGGGGTTAAGGGAAAAGATGTTATAATGAGTTGGTTTAAAAATGAATCCGGAAACCGGAAGGACATGATATATGAGCAGTAGAATTCTTATAGCCTATTACTCCTGGTCAGGCAGTACTGAAGGGATTGCAAAAATATTACAGGAGAAAACAGGGGGACGCCTTTATAGAATCACCCCTGTGGATGAGTACTCTGAAAATTACAGCACCTGCCTTAAGCGGGCCCGTGAGGAGATCCGGGCGGGAATTATGCCGGAGTTGAAAGATACTCTGCAAAGCCCCGGTGATTTTGATACTCTTTTCATAGGCTCACCCAACTGGTGCAGTACCATGGCTCCTCCGGTTCTCTCCTTTCTGAACAGCGGAGAATTCCATGATGTAAGGATAATCCCTTTTCTGTCTCATGGCGGGGGAGGGAAGGGCCGGTATATAGAAGATGTCAGACGCAGCTGCCCCGGAGCCCTCATAGCCGGGGAACTTGATCTTTACGGTACTTCGGGAGCCGAACAGGCTGTGTCCGCCCTCCTGCAGAACCTGGGGCTGGCAGACTGAAGATGAACATGTCTTCCAGTGCAGGAGGCAGCCTTCTCAGAAAGTTTCTGCTGCCTGCGGCAGTTATGGCTCTGCCCGCTGCAGTGCTCGTTCTGATGGTATCGATGAATTTCAATACCCCTGTTCTTGCTGCCCGTGAGGGGCTGATTGACGGTATCGGCTTTGTTTCTCCCGCAAGACCTGTAATGCTGACAGGGGAGTGGAAAGGCTACAGAGGTACCCTTACCCCCCCGGAGCTTGCAGAAAACCCCTGGAGCTATACAAAGGATATACAGCATGTGAGGAAAATGAGCGGGAATACCTACAGCTTCCGGCTTGCCGCTGACCGCTCCGATTTTGTTTTCATGTTGCCCCGACCCCATAAAAGCAGGCTCTGGGTCAATGGAAAGGAAGTTCTGGGGGACGGAGGGAGTGCCATCTCATCCACCGAGTACTTCCCTCTATCCGAGTACCGGGGGGATGGTCCGGTATTCGACTTTGTTCTTCAGGTTGCGGATCACTCCTCCTACGATATCTACCAGGGAGTCCTTCTGGGTGAGAAGTCCCAGTTCCGCAGAACCTGGGCATTGTGGATCATCTCAGATCAGATTGCCACGGGACTCTCTCTTATGCTTATACTGATCTGTCTGAGCCTCTATTTATATAAACGCACCGAGACATATCTTCTCCTACTGGCTGTGGGAGTCTGCTTTGAACTGTTTCACTTCCTCCTTATTCCAAGATACCCGCTGTTCATACTGCCCCTGGGAAGTGTCGGGTTCTATGCCCAGTTCTCATTTATCAACTACTTTATCTGCAGGCAGTTTCTTCCCGAGATACCGGGCAAGAAGACTGATGCCCTTGTGCTCTCTGTTTTTGGGATCTCTCTCCTGTTCTCCCTTATCAACCTGGATGTCTCGGGGATAATCCTGCGTTTTTCACGGCTCATTTATTTTGCAGTGCAGATCTATATTCTTATAAAAGGGCTTATCAGAGGCATAAGGGAGGCAATCCTCCTTCTTTTGGGCTGCAGCCTGGCATTTGTAAACTGCCTCTTCTACACATTTCTCTCGGTAGGTTTTATTCCTCAGGGAGTTGTGGATGTGCAGATTCTTCCGGCTCAGTATTTCAATATCGCCTACTTTATTAGTTTTGCTATTGCCACAACCAGAAAGTTCGCAATGAAGTTTGACGAAGCCAGCCAGCTGTCTGTCAATCTGGAAAGCAGGGTCCTTGAGAAGACAAGGAAACTCAGGGAATCCCGTGAAGATCTGCTTCAGATTCAGAAGAAAAGACAGCACTTTATGACCGATATGGTTCACAATATAAGAAGCCCCCTCTTCGCCCTGAGCGGTTACATTGACATGCTTGAGGACAAAAGGGGAGAACCTGGCGCCATTGAGAAATACCTGACATCCCTCCGCCGCAAGACGGATTATCTGAACCGCTTTGTCAATGATATGTTTCTGATCTCCAGGCTTGAGGACGGAGAGATACAGTTCAACTTTTATGACTTCTCTCTGGCAGACTTCCTGAAGACAATCATTTTACCCGAGACCCGGGACATCTGTATGAAACGATCCATTGTGGTCGAGTTCAGCTGCGGTGGCGGTGAAATTATGGTCTATGGAGATCCCTTCAGACTGCGGCAGGCATTGGATAATATTATTGATAACGCTGTCCGCTACACAGCAGATAAAGGTGTTGTCCTGATTGAGTGTTTTCAGGCTGATGAGATCCGGGCCGGAGTTTCAGTAACAGATTATGGTGAGGGGATAAGCACGGAGAAGCAGGCTTTCCTGTTTGAACGCTACAAAAGCAAGGGGGCCGGAGGCAATACGGGGCTGGGACTGTCTATTGCGGATTTTATAGTAAAAAACCATGGGGGAACTATCGAAGTTGACAGTACACCAGGCAGGGGAAGCCGCTTTACAGTCTATCTGCAGTTAAAATCCTGAAAAATTCATCACAATTTCATCACTCTATTGGATATTTTATTATACAATCTAATCAGTATTTTTTTATCTTAACTGGTCTGCACATTTTTGAGGGAGAGTATGTACAAGATTCTACTGGTTGAAGATGACTCTGAGATTAAAGATATTATCATACACTACCTCGATAAAATCGGCGGTTATGAGACTGTTACCGCAGAATCTGCGGAGCAGGCTCTTGAACTTGTCGATCTTGCCCTCTACGACCTTATTCTTATGGACATTCTTCTGCCTGGAATGGACGGCATTGAACTCTGTGTTCAGATACGGAAGAAGCTGTACTGCCCCATAATCTTTTTAAGCTGTCTTGATGATGACGGCACAATTGTAAGAGCCATGAAAATGGGAGGGGATGACTACCTTACCAAACCCTTCAGCTGCCCTGTTCTCCAGGCCCATATTGAGTCGGTTCTCCGCAGAGTAAGTCCTGACGTCATTGGTGGGGATGGGGTTATCCCTCTGGGTGATATGACCCTCTCAGTGCAGGAGCACCTCCTTATCAACAAAGAGGAGAAGATCTTTCTCTCTCCCACTGAATTTGAAATTCTTCTCTACTTTATAAGCAATCAGGATCAGGTACTGCAGTTTGAGGATCTGTTCCGTCATATCTGGAAGCGTCCAAGCTATGGAGATCTGCGCACTGTTTTTTCCCATGTACGCAATCTGAGAAAAAAGATCGAAGCAGATCCTTCCACCCCGAGATTTATCTCCACAATCCCCCGGACCGGCTATGTTTTCAGCTGTAAGGAGAGTGCTGCTCCGGAACCATGAATCCAAATGGAACAGCAGGCATTTGAAGTTTAATCCCTGAAAAACGGGAATAAATGGTTTTACCTATATTGGAGGAAATTGAATTATGAAGAAAGTCTTGAAGGCGGCATCGGCTGTCTTTCTGGCCCTCACTCTTCTGACGGTTGTCACAGGGTGCGGCGGTTCCGGGAAGTATACACCGGGAACCTACAGCGCCAGCAGCCGGGGAATGGGGGGAGATGTAGTTGTCTCTCTTGAGGTTTCAGAAAAGAAAATTACCAATGTCTCTATCGACGGAAAAAATGAGACTCCCGGTATCGGCGGTCCTGCCATGCAGAAGCTTGCACAGGATATTATTGATAAACAGAGTGCCGATGTGGAAGCTGTATCCGGGGCAACCATGACAAGTAATGCTGTCATTGAAGCCGCCGGTCTGGCGCTGGACAAGGCCATGGGTCTTGCCGGAGATGATGAAAAGATAAGCTTCAATGCCGGAACCTATACGGGAAAAGGCAACGGGTTCTACGGCCCGGTAGAGCTGGATGTCACCTTCTCAGAGGATAAAATTACAGATATCAAGGTAAAAAGTTCCCATGAGACCGACCATGTGGGAACCACCGCCTTTGCGGTTCTCTTTGATATTATTAAAGACCATACAACCACCGGTGTGGATGTTGTTACAAGTTCCACTCTGACAAGCAATGCTGTAATTTCAGCCGTTGAGGATGCGGCAACCCAGGCCGGCTGTGACCTTACAGCCCTCCGCAAGGGAGCCTCTCCCTATGTTCTTACAGCGGGAGATAAAATTGTAGACAGTTATGACGTGGTTGTTATTGGTGCTGGAGGCGCCGGTATCTCCGCGGCTGCACAGGCCGCACAGAACGGAGCAACCGTACTGGTTCTCGAGAAGCTGGCGGATGCCGGCGGAAACACACTCGTATCAGGATGCTCCTTCCAGAGTGTTATGGAGTGTCTTGTATGGGATCCCACCGCTCCTGATTCCACCACCGGTGTCTATCCGCCTACAGGAGAGGTTCTTACAAAGGCCAAGTCCGAACAGGGACGCATAGATACGCTGAAAATGATCCTTTCCTGGAGTGAGAAAACCTTTGATGAGACAGTCCTGGACCCATCAGCAATCAGCAGTGTTGATGATTACCATCTGACAGAGCGGGGTGTTCATACAGAGTACCTTGATACACTGAGAATCCTGAAGAGCCAGATCCGGGCCTACCTTGCCTGGGCGGAACCCCAGATTGCAGGGGGCATGGATGAGACTGATCTCACTCTCTTCAGTACCATTGAACTTCATATTTTCCAGACCTACTATGGAAGCCTCAGACTTAATTTTGACAAGAACAGATGGATCTACGGTGACTTTGAGCTTGTAGACCAGGTCTGCCGGGAGATCAATCCCACCAAGGCATGGCTTATCGAGCAGGGAGCCGTTTTCAACAATGCCGAAGCCACAAGAACCCTGATCGGCTGTCTCTGGCAGAGAATCAACGGATTTGACGGCGGAATGGTCAATGGAGAGAAGGTAGAGGGCAAATGGGGAACCTACTTTGCAGTACCCATCAACACCATCCTCTCTGCCAATGACAAGAATGAGATTATGTATCTGACAACAGCCACAGATCTGATCACAGATGCTGACGGCAAGGTCACTGGAGTGAAAGCTGTCAAGCAGGACGGAACAGAGCTTGAAATTACAGCAGATATGGGTGTTGTACTTGCAACTGGCGGTTACGGTGCCAATCTGCAGATGGTTGTGGATAATAATGAGTACTGGGACAGTAAGTATCTTCCATACACCATGATGACTACCAACAGAAACCTCTCCTTCGGTGAAGGAATTACCATGGCCGAGAAAGTAGGTGCCGACACAGTGGGGATGGGATTCACTCAGCTTATGCCCATCAGCTGGCAGACTTCGGGACTTCTTGCCTACGGTAAGGGTGAGGATGTAATCTTTGTCAGCCCTGCAGGCACACCTAATGCGGGTAAAAGATATGTCGATGAATCGGCTGAGAGGGACGTCCTCGCCCAGGGTGCCTTTACCCACGGTGGAGATTCGGGCCTTTTTATCCAGTTCAAGAATGCTGCCGGTAAGAGCAGTGCCGATGATATCGAAGGTCAGGAGTATTTCTGCACTCTGAAGGATGCCTCAGAGCGTCTGGGCATCTCCTACGATGTGCTGAAAGAGACTATCACCGTGTATGACACCGAGTACAGGGAGGGAACCCTCAAGGATCTTGATATTCCTAAATCAGGGGCAACCGCTCTTATCGGAAACTACAAGGATGACGGCAGCTTTGATGAGGAGGGAATCCTCTCCATCCGCTATCTGGCACCTTCCACACACCACACAATGGGTGGACTGAAGATCAACACAGACCGTCAGGTACTTACTGCTGACGGACAGATTATCGACGGCCTGTATGCCGCAGGAGAGGTCACCGGAGGAATCTTCGGAGGAAACCGTCTTGGAGGCAACGCTGTAACTGAAGTTCTGGTATCCGGAAGGATTGCCGGACAGAAAGTAACGGGCAACTAAACCACAGTTTCTTATCATTTTATACAAGGCCGTCCCGAAGAAATCCGGGACGGCCTTTTTATGAGATTCGCCGGGTTCTGGAAGGAAACATATATTTTTTTTATGATTAACTTAGTGATAGATGATCAATTCTCAAGTGTCTGAGTCCTCAGGGTATTTGATTTCTGATCCTTCCACGAAATTTTTTATGAGGAGAATTTTAAATCATGGAGTACCTGAAAGCTGCCCTCTCCCTTATCTCTTTGATAAGGGAAACAAACTCAATCCTGCTCAAGCATTCAGTTGAAATTGTTAACAGCCCCAACCAGATGTGGATAAAAATGCCCGAAGGGGACAGCCGCAAGGTCCTGATGGACTCCTATACCAATGATTTTGTGCTTTCCACCCTTGATAGCCTTAAAAATACCGAGGCTTTTGTTATGACTGATATTGATGCCATGGACGTTAAGGGGCAGGACTATATCTATCTGCTCTACAAGGGGTATCACAGGGAACTTGAAAAGGGGATTGTCTGCTATCAGCTTATCAACAAGATCAGTTTAGCTCCCATAGGAGAGCTGCAGTTCAGTAATATGGAGGAGAATATTTTCTACACCATAGAGGCGCCCGGGGTGGAAGAGAGCTCCTGTAACGCCATGGAAACCGACAAAAATGTAGAAGGCGGAAAAAATATAATTTTTCTGATCGGCCATATGAATGAGGACCGCCTTGCCTATGATATTCAGCGTCTGATCTTTGATACTGTAAACAATGTGACAAGGCATCCAACGCTGAACTTCAATTTTACAATTCATATCTCCCGTTACGGCGGAAAGCCTTCTTCAGAGCTGAAGGAGAGAGTGAGTTCCATTGAAAATTTCACCAGTCAGTATATCTGCTCCGAATATCCCAACACGCAATTTGAGTTCAGTTATGAGCAGGACGGGATGCCGTAAACTTTTTCCTGTCCTCCCGGCAGATCAGCTGTATCGTATGATTTCCTGAAACTGCCGCGGTGGGCATTCCTCCCCCGGGATTGACCCACTGACCGGCCATAAAGAAGTTTTTCAGCCCCGGAAGGGTCTTGGACATCTCCATCATCATAGTTTTGGAGCTCATCAGCCATCCTTCATAGCTGCCCCTCCAGTTTCCCGTATACCTTACCCAGGTCATGGGTGTCGCCACATCACGGACTTCCGTCTGTTCAGTGATCCCCGGAAATCTGGTTTCCAGGGCGTTCAGGAGAGTGTCTGCAATCGCTTCCTTCTCTGCTTTGTATTTCTCTTTGTCTCCGTAGAGATTTTCCCAGTAGTCAAAGTCGGTATTCATGGGCACAACAATGGTGGTCTTTTCATTTCCCGCAAGGGAAGGGTCGTAGTTGTAGATAAGCACATTGATATCCCGGCGCTCCCTCTCAGCGATAGTGACAGGTTTTTCCAGGGCAAAGGAGTAGCCGTTGAGGGAAGGGGGGATCTCCCTGAAGCTGCGGTTGACTCCGAAGGCGGTATAGATGAGAGGGGGGAAGAGTTTGAGATTTTTATAGTATCCCCTTATTTCATCATCTATATACCGACCCTCGAGCATATCGAAGATGGTTTCATGGCCATCGGCAGCGGATATTATATAGTCGCCCCTGTGTTCAGTGCCGTCTGAAAGCCTGATGCCAACAGCTTTCCCGTCTTCAATAAGGATCTTCTCTACTTTTGCCTTGAAATGGATTTCTCCACCCAGGTCCGTATAACGCTTCCGGATAGAATCAACCAGCGACAGGGCTCCCCCAAGGACATATCCGGCCTCCCTCTCATTCATCCAGCTGAAGAGCATGGGGAGGGTCAGGGCTGGCATAATCGAGTAGGCATCGTCATTTCCCATGGTGAAGATCTTTTTGAGGAGGGGTGAGTGGAAGCGGTCGGCAAAATCCAGAACTGTCAGTTTCCCCCATTTGGCAAAGAAACCCAGGCGGGGCAGCATTTTGACCATCTTCAGTTTATCTACAAGAGTATAGAGCTCCGGCGGTTTATCTACGGGTAAGGAGATCTTCCAGCAGCTTCTTACGGTGTTGCAGAACTCAATTATGGCGCTCCGGTCTTCAGGGGATACTTTGAGCATGAATTCTTCCAGATGATCTGTATTGCAGGGGACAGGCAAAGGACTGCCATTTTCATCCTCCAGAATCATATAGTTTGAGTGGTTGTGGACCTTCCAGTTATCCGCCGCACCCAGTTCCTGCCAGATTCTGTGGTAGCCGGTTCCGGGTTTTGTTCCGATCAGCCAGTTCATGGCTCCGTCTATGGTATAGTCTTTCCTCTTCCAGGCAGTGCAGACACCTCCGGCCTTGTCGTGCATCTCGTAGATACTGGTCCTGTAGCCGTTCATCCGACCGTAGCATCCGGCAGAAAGGCCGGTCAGTCCGGCTCCAATGATAATGATGGATTTTTCCATTGATCTTCTCCTGTTATAAAAGCAAATCAATGATGTATGAACTTAAGGTGGGGTACTGAATATCATTATACCAGAGGGACGGGAATGCCGGGAAGAAATATTATCAATGAAAAAACCCTGCAATCGAGGAATTTGATTGCAGGGTCTTAATACTATATGCGGTAGACTGGACTTGAACCAGCACAGCCTTGCGACCACTAGCCCCTCAATTCAGTGTACGACCTTATGTTGTTTTTATAGAGCCATATAGGGCTATATTTCAGGGTTTATGTGGTCTGTTTTTCATATGAAGCTTCTGGGCCTTTATAATAAAGGCGTCGAAACTGGTGTCTATTAGTAAATGAAAAGTTATCATTTGCATTCTTAATGATTCTTCCAGGGTGCAATGATATATCCAATGACTGATAGTTATCCTTCATCAAAAGAACGCTTTGCTACTTTTAGCCTTATTCAAGGATATGGATAGGGGAAGTTTCCAATTTATGCTATGAACGGGATAAAACGAACCGGATCCACTATATTTGTGAATAAACTGTGGTCTTATCTCTCCCGTTTTCTTTGGAGCGGTACAAAGCCTTGTCGGCTTCTTTTATTAACTCGAATATATCACATCGATCGGAAATGATGGATATACCGATGCTGATCGTTAGATTGTATTCGCTACTGAAAGCTTCCTTCACATTCATTCTTATTCTTTCTGCGAGATCGAGCGCTTCCTCCTCTTCCGTATGGGGAAGAACTATTATGAATTCTTCTCCTCCGAATCTCGTACAGATATCAAGTTCTCTTAAATTCAGGAGCAAAATCCTGCTGACTTCCATGAGGATTTTATCTCCGGTATTGTGCCCGAAGTTATCATTAATAGACTTGAAATGATCAATATCTATCATCAACAGTGAAAAAGGGGTCTTGTAGCGGATATAGCGCCGGATCTCAATATTGAGTACTTGCATGAGGTGCTGCCTATTGTATAGTTTTGTCAGCGTATCTACCGATGAGAGCTCCACAATTTTCCCGAGAAAGGATTCACCGATTATTTTTGGGGCTAGAATCTCCTTTTTTATATTCGTCAGATAATCGAGGGTTGCAACCGTGATTTCCACATTTCTGTTAAGCAGGCGGCTCAATTCTTTCTTATGGCGGAGAATCTCATTCCATATAGAAAAAGCCCTGTTCTTTTCAAACACTTCATAAGTCAAATGGAAAAGGACCTTTACGTAAAAATCTCCTTCCGATTCACTGAGTAATGCTTCAAAAAGCGCCTTCTCCTCATTCGTTTGGAAACGATCTCCGGCTATCCCGGAAATAAACTCCTTTGAAAAGACTTTATCGCTGATTATATCAAATAATTTACGGCCATCGTCGTTCTCATTTTTCTTCAAATAATCCATCCTGTTGAAACAGATTCAATTCCATAGCTTGTCATCAGGGATTCCTTCAAAGAACTCATAGAATACTTGATTCACATGACGAAGCTCCCCAAAATATTGGTCTCATCCAAGGAGGAAATATTTCATAACTATATATTTACATCCCTGACTCTAGCTCTTTTAATTGTAATCATTACCATTAAATAATGCAACCATAGTGCGTCCCGAGTCAATATAGCCTTATGCCATATCAAAGGTAGTGACAGTTAGTAGAGAAGCTAACGGTTAATTCTGATGATATCGGGATCACTAATCAGAAACCTGTATATATTCTGATAAATAAAACTATCAGCGGATGAATCGGGGAATTGATAAGATCCTTGGGGCTGAAAAAAAAGCTCAGAAGGTATTTAGAAAGTCTTGAATTAAGATGGTTGCATCACAATCCGTATTGCCGATCCAGCGCTTGAGGGCATAGAAACTACCTCCCGTGACTCACGGATTCGGTATGTCTAAAGATGAAGCACTTTTTTCCAGTCCGTATCGCGGAACAGGATGGCATGCGTCATGAGGGCAGCGAAAGCCAGAAAGGAGAAAATGATAAAGGTTATGAGCGACCATCCGGAGAAATCCGTTGAAAAATCCAGGGCGACCAGCATAAGAGACAAAAGCAAAAAGAATAGGCTTACAACATTCAGTCCCCTGCGCCTGACAATCCCCGTAAGAAAAATAAAAAGGGAGGCGGGAATAAGCGCCGAGACGGCAATCGGGGACCAACTTATCTTCCCGGAAAGTATGTATTCCAGGGCGATGAGGAAGAGTGAGCTAATGAGGAGGGAGAGACCGACGGCATTCTGCCATTTTCTCCTTGCCTTGCCCACGTAAAGCACGAAAATGTCCGCGGAGACCGCTCCCGCCAGGATGATCTGGAAATCCCCGGAGAGCAGGAAATCCCAGGGATACTGCTTCCTGAACAGCATGAACCAGCAGAGGATTATAAGGCCGGCGGAGTTGACAAGCAAGCCCGGCCTCCTGTAAGAAAGCACTCCCGCCAGGGCCATCCCGAAAGCGGCCGGCAGGGAAATCATCACATAATAGGACCAGGAGATAAGGCCGTTTTGGATATAATCCAGTAACGGGGTAACGAGGAGGGGCAATAGGCAGGCCATAACCGCCAGAGAAAGGAACAGCGACCTCTTCTGCCGGAGAGTGAGGGAGCGGTGCATCTTTCGGGCCTTCACCGAATCGGCGGGATAAATCCCTTCTGATTTCTGGGGATTCCGGACCTCCCCGGGGATGGCCGTATCGCAGAGGGGGCATTTTTCCAGGCGGTCTTCAACTTCGACTCCGCATCGCGGGCAATAGGGCATTCACATCCTCCCCGAATTCAATAAATTCGTCATGATACTTACGGAAACGCCCTCTTTGCGTAGCGCCGCAAAAAAAGCCGCTTCCACTTCCTTCCCCCATAACGTACTCCCGAAGAACAGGGAGATACTGTCCCTGTAGCCGATGGCCGTCAAATTAATCCGGCCGGAGTTCCTGGGCGGAATGATCTCGTATTTTTTAACATACTTTCCCATCTTAACAGGCAGGCGGACCAGGCCGAGATTGGAAAAGCTCATGGAGTAGGTATTCTCTCCCATCCTCCTGTTAATCCATTTGAGAATCGGCTTCTTGAGCAGGAGGGGGAGAACGCGGGACAGGACATTCGCTTCGCCCCGGATGTTGCGGGCTATCTGCATCTTAAGGTAATTGATATCCATTTCGAGTCTCATGTAATCCCTTACCCGGCCGATGATATATTCCAAGGTGGTCCGCCCCAGTCTCGGATTAACGGTGGGCTCTACGGTCAGCATGAAGTTCCTCATTGTTTTGGAAGGGAAGAACTGCCTTACGTCGACGGGGATAGTCAGCGTAACGGGCTTCATGCGCTTTTTCGTCCGCTCCAGGTCACATAGTACCTTAAGAAGCACTGCGCTCAGATAGACTCCTATGGTCACGCCGAAAGCCTCGGCGCGGATCTTTACATCCCCTGTACTTAGGATTCCCTCGATAATACGGTATTTCGGCGGCTTGAGCGGTGCTCCCCTTAGCTGCGCCGCTCTCCGGCACGGCTTCGCCCGGGGGATACTTCTGTCGAAATTCCTTTTGTAACCGTCTGAATACTCCTCCGGATCGCAGGAATCTTCGCAATCCAGCACCATCCCGTCGGAAGAGACGTCTTCTCCCATGATTTTCAAATATTCCAAAATCAGCCCGTTCAGAAAAGTTATGCCCGATTTCCCGTCGGCCAGCAGATGGGACGCCTCAAAGGCGATGCGATGGCGATAGGCGATAATTCGGAAAGGAAGGACATCCCTTCTTTTGAAGGGGATATACTGGCAGGGCGACTGGCTCTCCCCATGAACGAGGGGCAGGGTATCGACCTTGTCCAGATAGTACCAGAAGACACCCTGCTTCAAAGTGACTTGGTAATAGGGGCATCGCGCCATCATATTCCGGGCCGCCTCTTCGAGTGCGCCTATTCGGACCGGCTTATCCATGAGAGCCGCAATCCGGAATATGGTGGTCCTCTCCTTTGAAAGAAGAGGAGGATAAAGCTTCCCCGCATTATCCAGGCGGTAATCGTAAAATTGCTCTTTCATCCTATGGCTGCCCCTTTAATTATATATGATCCCCCGGATTATTACCATCGGCCGTGATGAAAACGCCGTTCCCTATCCCCCGTGCCTCCCATGGGGAGAAAATCGGCACGGATGGCCGAAAGAAGCGCGATCACGCCGGGAGTATGGTATAATGGGGGAAAGGACGAAAATATGAATAGAATTAAAACCGATAATGAACTCAACACCATTGCCTTGAAAGTAGTGGATATTGCCGGTATCGCGGAAACCTTGAAAACAGCATGCGAAAAAGTCATTTACAGATATAACAAGGGAACACCCCTGAACCTTTCCGAGATTGAAAGGAGTATCCTGCTGAAGGCTAATTATGGTGAAATGATTATATCAGACCAACCCGACAGATGGCTTCTGTAGGCGCGAGTGGCGTACGGCCTCTTTGATTAAGGGGATAAGGGGAGGGGCTACGCTTAACGTTTCTATGCCGCATGAAAGGAGCTTTTCCACGTTCTGCGGCTGACCTGCCAGTTCCCCGCATACGGAAAGGGGCATGTCCGGAACGTCTCCCCGGGTAAGGCCGATCAATCTGAAAATGACTTGGGAAGAATCATTGAAATAGGTCTCCACCGCCCCGTTCTCGCGGTCGGCGGCATAGGAATACTGGGTAAGGTCATTCGTTCCGAAACTGAGGAAGTCGGCATATTCGCCTATGAGCTTCGCAGACAACGCGGCGGCGGGGGTCTCGATCATGGCGCCGAGGGGGGGCGGGGATGTCATGTTTTCCTCGGAGCACAGCCGGTCGAGAATTTCCCTTACCCGGGCCATTTCTTCCGGCAGGGAAACCATGGGCACCAGAATGCGGATGTCAAATTCCCGGGACAACTGGAGCAGAGCTCTCATATTGGTTTTCAATAGCTCCGGGTATTTGAAAAGGAGCCGTATGCCGCGCTGCCCCAGTGCGGGATTCGATTCGGCCAGAAAACTCATAAACGCCAATTGTTTGTCGCTTCCGAGATCAAGAAGCCGAACGTTGACGGGCAGGCCTTTGGCGGAACTCAAGGTTTGCCTCATTTCCGAGAGCAGTTCGCTGACTTTCGGCGGAGCGATCCGCCCGAGATAGGCCCGCTCCATCCGATAAAGACCTATTCCGTCGGCACCGTTTTCCATGGCCCGCTCCGTGTCCTCGGGGCATCCGACATTCGCCAGCACGGAAATCCGTAAACCGTCCTCCGTAACCGCCGGGCCGGCGGCTTTGAGCCTGACAATCTCCCGGTTTTGCCTGTTCTCATCCATTTTACCACGGAAAATACGGATCTGCTTTTCCATAGGGCGGATAATGACTGTCCCCTCATCGGCGTTAACAAGCGCCGGATCTTCCTCGGAAAAGAGGGACTGGATACCGGATATGCCGGATATGCAGGGTATGCCCATCTCGCGCAGAAAAAGGGAGGCGTGGGAGCCGTAGCTTCCGTATTCAAGGAGAACGGCAGATATGGAACGGCCTGAAAGAAAAACCGTATCGGAGGGGAGAAGGCGGGAGATAGCCAGCACGCTATGCTGCGGGATTTCGTCGAGGGGGTGGACTGTTATTCCGGCAAGGGCGTTTGAAAGGCGTATCGAAACGTCCTTCATGTCTTCTCCCTTGTCCCTTGAGATTTGGGAATCCATTAAAAGAAACCTCTTTTCCCAGCGCAGGAAGACGGTTTTCACGGCGCTGCTCGCGGTGACGAGGTTATCTTCTATTTCCCTTTTCAGCTCATTCCTTAAGGAAGTATCCTCCACTATCAGCTTGTGGATCCCGAAAATACTGGCCAGTCTCGCATCCACTTGCTCTTCCACGCGAACGGCTAGAGCGCATAGATCATCGGATACCTTTGTCGTAGCCTCATCAAGCCGGTAAAATTCTTCTTCGATATCATGGCGCTTTATGTCGGCGGGCACATCAATCGGCCCCAGAATATTGCGATGGGTGTGAACAAGCCCTTCCACAATTCCCGGGGAGAGGGGAATCCCCTTTACGATGAGTCCCTTCTTTTGTATCAATGATTCATCCTTTCCCATCTGAACCGGGGGGAGATTCATTCCCCTCCGCGCCCTTCTTCCCCAGAGCGGGAATCATCATGGCGGTGAAGCAAATACATGGCGCCGCCCCAAACTAATCCTGTCACGATAATAATCAGAACGCCGATCCAGGGAACAATGCCCAGAAGATATAGGGCCAGGCTGAATGCGCCGAACAAAACCCCCGTTATGGCAAGAAAAGTTAACAGCCATACCCATAAGGGTTTATCCGAAAGGAAACTGATGATTTTGTTATCTGTGGAATTATGCATAAGAACCTCCTACGGTTCCGTTATGAAGATAGGAGGATGCGTCCGTTTCGGGTAAGGGAACCTGCTGCGTTCTCTCCGCATAAACCTATCACTCGCAAATGTATGTTGCTCAGAATTATTAGTAAGACTTTAGCAGGGCAGGCGAAAGTTGCAAGCATGTTGTCTAATGCTTGTCTCCTTCATGTTCCTATGGG
The DNA here is from genome assembly GCA_963676905.2 of Oceanispirochaeta sp. Classification (GTDB taxonomy): domain Bacteria; phylum Spirochaetota; class Spirochaetia; order DSM-2461; family DSM-2461; genus Oceanispirochaeta. The sequence continues at coordinate 4,453,121 of CAXXVE010000001.1, read as the reverse complement.
AATGGCAGAAGAAATGAAATAAATCAGTTCCTAAGGATATATTAGAAATTTAACTACAGAAAACACAATAAATCAATAGGAATTGATATTATTACCCGCAAAGGTTTCGCAGAGCCCATTTCTTATAGGTGCCATGCCAGCGAACCCGATGCGGATAAGGAGGGAAAGATATACCATGCCAGTCGACAGCCGGAGCTTCGCCTGGGCATGGTATGGAAGTTTATCTCCTGTTAGGATTCGACTCGGAGATGTTGACCTTCAGATTTCTGCCAAGAACTTCCTTACCGTTAAGGGCCGATATCGCCTTGGAAGCTTCTTCATTATCTGACATCTCAACAAAACCGAATCCCTTGGAGCGGCTTGTCTCCCTGTCCAAAATGATCTTGACGGAATTGACTTTGCCGAATTCGTCAAAAAGGTTTTGAACATCAAACTCACTCGTTTCCCAACTCAGATTTCCCACATAAATATTACTAGACATATTGTCTCCTTACACCGGCGTCAACCGGTCTTGTTAATCAAGAGAATAAATCAAAAAAATAAATGACGCGGAAAAGTATAAAGGATACTGAAAGTGAATACAATCGAGATCTTATGTTTAATAACGAATCAAAAAGAATAAATGAAATAAACTTGCTTGTTGAATAAGACACTACCTTAGTTCATGCTTATTGTCCATACGGAGGGACTTTTATCTGAGTTGAATCTGAGAGCGGAACAATTTATGAAATCCTATTTTGAGTTCCCCCGGATGAGCAGCCTACGGGATACTGAAGAAAGAAAAGAAAGGATTGTCAATCGGAAAATTCATAATATGAAAAAACGGTAAGGTAGGATATCAGATAGGCAAGAGTGCTTTCCGCCCCCTGATTTCTATTGACCCCATAGGATTTCAAGCCATCGTTGCACCCTCTCGTTTCAAAATCGTAGAGAGGGACTCGCAGATCATTTTCTCCCAGAAACCACATAAAGGAGTCGAACATCTTTTTCAGGTCCCCTTTGTCCTGGCTGATTTCGTATGCCTTTTGGTACATAAGGATAACTGACATGGCATTGATGGGCTGCTGATCGAATTTAGCCTGTTGCTCCCCTTTTCGGAACCATTTCTCCGTCCCCACGGGGGAGAGGTAGCCCTCCTGCAATACCGTGCCTTCGAGGAATCCCATCGCCTCCTGAGCGATGGCCAGAGTCTCTGCGTCTTCGGTTAATTCGAAGGCGCACATTAGGGCGTAGGGGATCATCCCGTTATCATAGGTCAGAGACGTTTCGAACCAGTGCCAGTCGTCAGAGTTATGTTCCCTGTAACGGAGTAATATTCCGGAAGTCAGCTCCTTCAGTAGTTCCAAGGCATTTTCATCGCCGGTATACCTTTTGTTCCAGTGGTAGAGGCCTACGATGGAATTGGCGATTCCCCTGAGGGACCCAAGCGAACCTATTTTCCCGTAGGATCTTCCGAACAGTTCCACTCCAATTTCAAGGAAGGCTTCGGAGGGGGCGTAACGTATCATATACCCTAACGCCCAGATGGTTCTGCCGAAGGAATCCTCCGATCCCTCATCATCGAGAAAACGTCCGTCATAGGAAAGAAAATTTCTAAAGGATCCGTCCTCGTTCTGCATATATTGAATATAGCTCAGATAGTGGGGCATCAGTTGCAAGGCCGACGTATCCCTAAGCTGCCGGTAAGCCATAACGGACATCAATAGAGCTCTGGCATTGTCATCCAGGCAGTAACCATCTTTGAAACTGGGGATATTGTATTTGGCATGCTGGAGGATTCCGGTACTGTCTGTAAGCCCTTCGATATGATCCATTTTGAACTGGGGAAGGAGCAGTTGCTTGATTCCCCATTCCGGTGTCTCTTCTGTCTTTCTGTAGGAGCCGATAGTCTCCGTGCATAACTCCCTATAGCGTTTTCCCACCTCCGGCCAGAATGTGAGCTTTCCATATTCGCAGGCGCGCGTCTTCAGTTCCTGCAATTGCGCCGGGTTATCCAGAAGATCATTGAGTATTTCCGCTAAGCCTTCCGAGTCGTTGAAATCGAACAATAGCCCTCTGCCGTCGGCCAACAGTTCTCTGGCGTGCAAGTAAGGAGTCGAGATTACCGCAGTTCCGGCTCCCACCGCATAGGCCAGAGTGCCGCTGGTTATCTGCGCTTCATTCAGATAGGGCGTGACATACAGATCCGCCGCGCAAAGGTATCCCAAAAGCTCCCGGGTCTCAATGTAGCTGTCGTCAAAAAACACATTGTCAAGGAGACCGTTTTTCCTGACAAGCAGCTTTAAATAATTCCGATACTCCTCTCCCGATTTTTTTTGAACAGTGGGATGGGTTTTCCCCAGGATTATATATAAAAGGTCCGGATGATTGTTTACTACCTGGGGCAAGGCGTTGATTACGGTTTCCAGCCCCTTGTTCCTGCTCAGGAAGCCGAATGTCAGAAGGGTCTTTTTCCCATCCAGCTTTAGGTTTCCCCTGTGATAGTTTTTCCTGCTGAAATCAAATTCCGGCACGCCGTGGGGAATAACCACTATCTTATCTTCCGGTATATCGTAAACGGAGCTCAGAATCCCGATGGCGAGTTTATTCATAACGACAATCTTTGCCGCCTCCCTTCCGATTTCTATGATAACATTCCGTTCGTTATATGAAGGTTCTTTTAGCACCGTATGGAAAATAGGGATGAGGGGAACATTCAACCTATGTATAAGGGGCAGGATGTAAATCCCGCTGTTGCCGCCGAAAATACCGAACTCATGCTGCAGGAAACAAACGTCGGGATTTCTCCGGTTAATGTATTTGACTGCTTTCAGGTAATCCTGCGGACGGTCCCGGTTTATTTCCTGGGTCACGATCTGAGGATAGTCATAGCCTGTGGGCTGGTCATTCATAGCGATGACATAAGTCTCATTTTCTTCCATCGTCTTATCCCCAGCAGACTTTACTGCTTCCATAAAATCACGGGTGAATGTGGCGATCCCGCACTCCCGGGGGGGGTAGTTCCCAATACAGGCAATCTTCATAACATGTTTCTCCTTGAGGCTCGTACGTCCCTTCTACGGCAAGAGTTCTTTCAAAATCTCATCAACGTTAAGGGATGCGAATGATGATGCGGAATCGGACATACCGTAAGGTATGATCAGTTTGTTGCGATGGATCATCGAGCCGCAGGAATAGAGGACATTGGGTACGTAACCCTCCCGCTCTTCGTCATTCGCTATGAGAACCGGGTCGGCCAGCTGACCGATGACTTTTTCCGGGTGCTCCCGGTCCAGCAGGGTGATCCCAAGGGAATACTCCCTCATCGCCCCGACGCCGTGGGTGATGAGCAGCCAGCCTTTCTCCGTTTCAACGGGAGAGCCGCAGTTCCCGATCTGGACTAGTTCCCAGGGATAGTGCGGTTCTTCGATTATTACCGCGTCATTCCACATAAGAAGATCATCGGAATACATCAGATAATTACAGAATCCGTCAATACGGGATACCATGACGTATTTATTTCTGATTTTCTTGGGGAAAAGAGCCATGCCCTTATTCTGGACCGCCTTACCATGGAGAGGCCTGATTGTGAAATGGTAAAAGTCTTTGGTTTCAAGCAGCTTGGGGAGAATCGTAAATCCGTTGTACGCGGTAAATGTGGCGTAATAAGTGACAGACCCGTCCTCGTCGGTGAACCTGACGAACCTCGCATCTTCAATTCCGTTGCTTTCCGAACGGGAGACTGGGAAAATCACCCGTTCGGAGATTGTCGTATCTTTGGAAAATTGAATTTCATAATGGGCGTCCGCCAGCCAGATGAGCGAGTTGATAACATTCTTTTTCGAGACGGTAACATTTTTGCCTTTCGTAGCTTCATGGATGCTTCTTTGGAGTTCCCCATAGGTAAAGGTTTCATTCAAAGATTCCATAATCTGGTTAACAATCTCTTTATGGATGTTCATTTCATCCAATTTCTCTAAGTATTGTTTTTTATCGTACTCTCGTATTTTTACGATATCGGGCAGTTCCACAAGGTTGTTTGTGCTTTTGAAGGTCAGGCTGTTTTTATCATCAATAATACCGCTGCGGAATACAATGGATGAAATGTGCCCCTCCCCGGTGGCGCGGAAGCTGACTATGATCCTCTTCTGGCCCGCTTCGAGGTGATCCTGGTTGGGATCTTCGATGACGGACGGGTTGAAGAATGCCGCCGATTCGATGGAGTATTCATGGGTATAGAAAGCTCCCATCAGTAACTGTCTTTCAGAAGAAAGAGAATCAGGGTCAATTCCCAGATCATTGAGAAAATGCCTTACATTCGAGAAATGCTTCTGGAAATGGCTGGTGATGTTCCTGTGCCTGTTGGCATAATTTGCCAAGATTGTTTTAAGTCTGGCTTCCACCTCCCTGTCATCCAGCTTCAGAATCTTCTGAATAAGAATATGATTCCTCTCCGGGGGTCCGGCGATAAAGAATCTGGCGATTACCCTTTTGGGATCCGGATAGAATCTGGTTTTAAACCGATTGACTTTAATACCCATATATCATCACCTCATTAAATCTTAAGTGCCATCTGTCCAAATAATGTTTGTCTATTATCATGCTATGAAATCAAAGAATATCGTTTTCCTTTCTCTGACACAGTGCGCCGCATAGAGGTACATAGACGCCGACCAGGTCTGCCAGTCCTGCCCCCGAGGCGTTCCGTCCTGCGCCTTGATCCACTCGTTAAAGCCGTAGCGAAGCTTCGAATCGGAAGCCTTCTTTATCACCCTTGTCAGCACGGCAAGCTTTCTCTCGGCAAGTTCATACTCGCCGGCGGCCACTATGGCGGCTATGTGGAATCCGCTAACAAAAGGCCAGATCCCTCCGTTATGATAGTCACCCGGCAGATTATACAACCCGTATCTGTCCAGCCAGTCGGGATCGCCGGGTGTCATGTATGGAAAAAAATTCGGGGCCAGCTCTATGGCCAGTTCGCCTCTGCGGAACAGAGCTTCGCACTCCTTCTCAATCCAGAAAACGATTTCCTTTGCCCTGTCCCTGGCGACAAGGCCGGACAGAATGGCGATGCTGTTCCCCAACAGATCAAAGCGCTCGCTGCTGTAAATCTTAAATACCCAGAAGGCGAGATAGGGCTTACTCTTCTCCCTGAGCCGTGAGTGAACATAGGTGTGCTTTTTTTCACCCGTAATGTCAAAACGCTTAAAGGCCCTGAGCATCCTCTCGGATTTTTCTTTATTGCCGAAGAACCTCAAATAACTGTATGCCAGGGAGTTGACATAGAGCCCATATCCGTTGACCCATTGCTCGTCACGCCAGTCTGTTGTGGGCAGCTGGCCTATGAGCTCTTTATCCGTGGGGCTCTGATAGTCCATCCACCCCAGGGCCTTCTCTGCGGCAGCAGCGAGGAAGTCCGGTTCTCCCGTCGTCTGTCTGTATACCGCCAGGGCAAGGAGAAAAAGAGGGGTAGTGTCACTGGCTCCCCTGTTATCCTTCTCATGGACCAATGAGGGGATCTGGCCGTGGGGGGACTGATTGTCGGCCAGCCTTGCAAGAACCTTTCCCATTTGGGCCAATAGCATCCCATCGCCGCTGACGGCGATGCCCAGGAGGGAGATTAACAGATCTCTCGTATAGGGTTCCGGGTAGCCCCATCCCGCGGTGCGGGGCAAGCCTTCGAATGGCCCCCTGGCATTGTGCCTGAGGATTTCCAAAGCCGCCGATTCAGCCTCTTCAATTATCCTTTCGTACGCCTTATCCATATCACACCAACTCCAGTTTTTCCTTTAGGATATCAAGGTATCTTTGTGCTACGACCAGATAGTCGTACTGCTCAACTACTCTTTTCCTGGCCTCTCTCCCCAGATTATCCCGCAGGGATTTGTTCGTCATCATTTCCTGCAGATAGCGGGATATATCATCCACATCGGCTCGGTAATCCACAATCCGGGGAGGATCGAAAACAATCTTGCACTCCTCTGAAAAACCCGATTCGCTTCCCAATATGGTTTCCTTCATGACAATTTCTCTGGCGACTCCGGCCAGCATGGCTGTTTTCCCATGCTCCATGGTATCCCGGGGGCCCATGGCATTAATGCTCAGAACGGCTTTGCCGCAGGCGCCGGCTTCGATCTGGGGCATTCCGAATCCCTCCAATCGGGACGGGGCCGCATAGAGATCACAGGCGGAAATAAGGTAGGGAATGAAATTCCGGGAAATTATGCTGGTATGAAAGCTTACCCTATCTCCGATACCCAGTCGCTGCGCCAGCTCTCTGTCCCGGGAGTTCTGTCTTTTCGTTCTGCCCTGAGGCCAGACCTTGCAGACATATCGCCAGGGGGGTACCTTGTTGCCCAGACCGGCAAGAGCCTCCATTATTTCCCTGCCTCCCTTGGACGCGGCATCCCCCCCGATGGTCAGAATCATAAGCTCGTCATCCCCTATCCCCAAACTGCGTCTGATTTCCCGTACCTTCGGATCGCCCATGGCAACGGGATGGAAAATATGGGTTTCGCATCCCACGGGGAGAACCACGATATCATCCTCCCTGACTCCATCCCTCACATACATCTCCTTAACCCAGCGGGAGGTAACAAGAATAAGGGGAAGCTCGTTCAACACATCCTGGTAATTGGCGATATAGCCGTCCGCCACGAGCCAGGGAACGGATAGGAGGCCGAATTCTTTAGGATGGAGGATGATATCCGGCGTATAGCCCCAGTAACCGACACCGGTAACCACATCGGGTTTGAACCAGCGGTAATACCACTCCTTTTCCAGGGAGGACCGGTAGTGGGCGGCCTGGACGTCAACACCCAGTTCACGGAGCCCTCTGAAAAGCATATCCCCCTGCGTTGACAGCCCGCCGGGCGCGGGCGGATAATCGTACAGGACCAGAACTTTCATTCTATCCTTGCCTTGTTAAGCCAGCATTCAGCGCTCTTTTTATTTCTCACGGGCCAGAACGCCTCGATGCGGGGTGTTGTTTTCGCCTCGAAACTGTCCTGCGGAAATCCGTACAGCTCCGTGATAATTCCGTATTTCCCCATCCAGGTTTTCTCCGACAGATGGTGTTGAATCGGGGCATCGGGAATTGCCCCGGGCAATCTCTTTCCTTCCGAATCATCATAGGCGAACAGACGTATTTCCCGAGCGGACAGCCTGCCCGTCAGCCATTGATTAAGTACTTCCCGGCCGGTCTCTTCATGCCTGATATGCTTGGTGTATTCTCCCAGAGGACTGTGGGTATAAATTATACCGTATTTCCTGTGTGGTAATAATTCCCGAAGGGTGCGGGCAATGACTTCCCCGGGAAGGGGATTTTGAGAAGGGCCGTCTTCCAGGTCGGCCATCAGACCCGATGTGTCGAGTCTTTTTAATGCTTTTTTGAATTTCGGAGCTCTATCAGGGTCAGAACCTCTACAGAGACAGAGAATGAAACAGTCTTCGGAACTTCTATCCATTAAAGTACCCCCGACCCAGAGGATCTCATCATCCGGGTGGGCTACAATAACGGCCATTGGCTTACTTTTTTTAAACATTAAGGCCTCATTTATAGATCCGTCATGCTCAATGTCAAGAAATACTAAATTTCAGAATACTATTTCTCAATTATAGTCATTTCAAAGGGAAAAGGAAACATTATTATATGGAAAATGGTTATGCCGCTAGGACGAATATAAATGTTAACTTTCTCCAGATCGGGAATCATAAGACCTCCCGCAGATCAGAGATAAGCAGTATTAAATGATCCGGATGGTAATCGGAGGGAACTGTCAATTTTATTCCACCAGAAAATGTTAGGATAAAAGATGACTCTATAGGAAGTATGTTTTTTGTCTCTACCTTGATCAGTTCTGATTTCTGATTCGTTTTAGATTGAAGCTTCCGTCTCCAGTAATGAGAAGTGGATAAGGGCAGATTATTCTGAACACAAAACTCCCTTTGGCTTATGCCACTTCTTTCCCATGATGAAATAATCCTAGACCTGAGTAAAGATTATCTATACTCTAATACTTACCAGAAAATAGAGGATTTTGTTCCATGCTGTGGAAGTTCTTTATATTATGGTTTATCTCCAGAAAATAGAAGTCATTGGTTTGATAAGCAAAAGAATGAATATGAAAAAATGGATGTTACATTTATTGGTATATCTGATCAAGGGAATGATACAATAAGTATAACTGATGATGTTGAATGCCATATATATAATTTAAGAAGTTCTACGGACCTCAATGATTTTTTTAGTAGAAATACAACAGAATGCATCTATCTAGACATTAGTGGCCTAAATTGTAGGATTATTGCTTCGTTGTTAAGGCATATCCATAAAAATGAATTAACTCAGAAGCTATATGTCATATATTGCGAACCAGAATTTTATAAAGTAGGTCAATTTAGCTCTGAAGGAGTCTATAATGATTTATCAGAAAGAATTAATGGTATTAACCCGCTTCCGGGTTTTGCTTCAATATTTCCAATTGATGATTCTGAATTTCATTTTATCCCTTTTTTAGGATTCGAAGGAGGGCGTTTCACCCACATCAAAGAACATATTCAACCTCCAGGACATAGTATTATTCCCATAATTGGAGTTCCAGGATATAGAGCTGAATATCCTTTTGTTGCATATTGGGGGAATCGACAACCTTTGAAAGAGACTGATTCATGGAGAAGAGTGAAATATGCTGCTGCTAATTCAATAATTGATGCATATTTGATATTGAAGAGAATTTTGAAAAAGAATCCAAGTAGTTTTTTTAAGATTGCACCAATTGGAACAAAACCTCATGCTATTGGAGTAATACTTTTTGCTATTATGAATCCAGAACAAACAGAAATAATTTATGATAATCCTAAAAGGAGTAAGCAACGAACTGATGGTTTTGGTAAACTTATTGAGTGTAATATTTCTCTACTATTGCAAGAAGAATAGTTATGTTTGACTCTTATTATACTCCAAAATCATTAGCCGAAGAGTTAATTAACTATATTGAAAAATCTAAGATTAAACTTATAGCAGATTTTTGTGTTGGGGATGGTGAGTTATTAAGAGCAGCGGAGAAAAAATGGAGAAACGCAACTTTTATTGCAAATGATATTTCAAAAGAAGCTATAGAATATGTGAAAAAACATCATCAAGAATGGATAACACATTGTCAAGATTTTTTATCATCAAGTACTCCTGGAAACCCACTTGAAGAATATAAAAACAAAATTGATCTAATCTTATTAAACCCTCCGCTGTGTGTCAAGCAAGTTGTCACCCCTATGAAACCTTCTTGGATATGAACTTCCTCGTATCTTTTGAAGGATTCAAATACACTGTTTTCTTGTGGGACCAAAACCGTGGTCCGTTCTTTGGGAATCTATGAGGAAGCCGTTTCCATGCCTCCTGCAGCATCTGATTCCTCTTCTCAAATAAGCCAACATCTTCACCATTTCTTCTCTGCTGGGGAGTAACATATCCAATACCAGAATGCCGATGAGTGGCGTTGTACCAGTTGATGAAGTCACCCATCCATTCCCGGGCATCTTCCATGCTGGCGAACCTGCCAGGATACGCCGCATGGTACTTCAAAGTTCTGAAGAATGATTCGATGTACGGATTATCATTCTTTACTAGGGGACGGGAGTGAGAGAGGAACATTCCCATGTTTGCAAGCCATACAGAAAATGTAGCTCCTCTCATCGGATTACCATTATCTGAGTGAACCCAAACTCCTTTTAAATCCCGCTTCGATTTCAGGTTACGAAATAACCTTCTGGCATATTCCTCCGATTCCGACTCACGAATCGTCCATCCAACAATTTCACGGCTCCACACATCAATGATGGCATAGCAATATAGAAAGATTCCGCGCACTGTTGTTGGCATCCACGTGATGTCCCAGGTGTAAACCTGATCAGGACCTGTAGCCTTAAGCTCCGGCGGAGAATAAGGCGTTCTGGCCGGACGATTATTCCCCCGGTGGTTCAGTAGTCCCGCAGTCTTCAAAACCCGGTAGAATGTCCTTGCACTGGCGATATAAACTCCTTGCTCAGCAAGTCTTGCTACAATTTCAGGAGGAGCGATATCACGGTAATCAGGGGATGTACACACTTCAATAATATGCTGTCTCTCCTGCTCACTCAGCGCTCTGGAATTATTTTTTCGACTACCATGCCTCCTATCAATAGGATCTTCCTTCCAACGCCTGTAAGTGCGAGGGTGAATACCTATCGCATCACACGCCGGGGTTAAACGCGCGCCATCCCCAAGAGCCTTATCAATTTGCTCGCAGATAACGATTCGTCGATCCCGGGAGATCAGTCGTCCTCGTCGTCCTGAAGCAGTCGTGCAGTTTTTTTTTGAAGAGCTATAATCGCTGCCATTTCGGCAAGAGCCTTATCCTTTCGGTCTAACTCTTTCTGATTCTTCTTCAGCTCTTTTTTGGCCTCTCTCAGCTGCTCTCTGGCTTCCTGTTCACCCTTTGTCATGAAATCACGTACCTCTTGTTCCCAGACTGTCAGGTGCTCTGAATGCAGACCATTCTCTCTAAGCCAAGAACCAAGATTCTCATCGGATAATCTTTTTGATTCCAACAGCAGGGAAAACTTTTCTCCCAGCTGGCGATGGCGGTTGCTTAGAGCACCATCATCTACCTGTAAGGTACCATTGTTCATACGGGCTTTCCAGTTGTAAATCGTTGAAACAGTAATTCCGTATTCTGCTGCCAGTTCGGCGGCTGTCCGGCTCTCCGGCGGCATCATCTTCTTCAGGATGGTATTCCTGAACTGTGCACTGTATCTTGGCATATTGCCTCCATGATATAATTCAAATCATGTGACAACTATCTTGGCACAGCGCGCCAACAGCAGTATGAGATAGACTGGCTAAAAAAAAACTTGAGCCGGCTGGAGTCGTGGAGAAAAGAAAAATGATTGCTCCCTGCCAGAGAATCAGTCTTTCACGCCAGTGCAAATTGATCGGCCTGTCCAGAAGCAGTATGTATTATCAGAACAGACCAATTCCAGAAGCCGATCTGCTGCTTATGAACCGGATAGACGAGATCTTTACAGATAATCCAGACTTCGGAAGCCGCCAGATTCGAAACACTCTCCTGCGGCAGAATTGGGTAGTGAATCGGAAGAGGATTCAGCGACTGATGCGAATAATGGGCCTCAGGGCGATCTTTCCTGGTAGGAACTTATCTAAGCCTGGAAAAGGATCTGAGCACATCATTCACCCCTATAGGCTCAGGAAACTGGTCATCGACAGGCCAAACCAGGTATGGTCCACCGATCTGACGTATATCCGTCTTTCCCATGGGTTTGTATACCTGAGCGCCATCATCGACTGGTACAGCAAGAAGATCCTCAGCTGGGAACTCTCTACAACGATGGATCAGGAGTTTTGTCTGTCCACGTACAGACGCGCTGTCAATCTTTTTGGAGTTCCAGAGATCCTGAACTCTGACCAGGGAAGCCAGTATACCTCCCGAGCCTACCGAACGATGGTCAAAAAGTCCGGAGCTTTATTCAGCATGAACGGCAAGGGACGGGCCCTCGACAACATCGCCATTGAACGGTTCTGGAGAACTTTGAAATACGGGGAAATCTACCTGAAAGATTACAGTTCTGTAGAGGAGGCAAAAGAAGGAATCAGACTCTATATTGAGAAATATAACCGGGAAAGACCCCATACTGCACATGGGATTCAAACACCGGAAGAGGTGTATCGGAACGCTGCCTGATCAAACTTAATTATTCAGACAGCTGTGTTGACAATGGGGTCCACTATAATTCTTTAATGCAGTTTCGACTCTTTCTTTTCCCCAACGCCATTGTCTTTTTGGCCAAACCAAATCACCGTTTGGTGCTTCAATTGGAAATTTTAAGTTTTCCCTAACATCAAAACTCTTCATGGCTTCTAAAGGGTGAGTTCTGTATGGTCCCTTTGTTTCAAAATTAGAATCTTTACTCTTGTAATATCGATCTATAGATTCTTGTTCTAATGGAATGTAAAAGTTCTCTAAGGAAGTAAGAGATTTGGCATAAACAATTACATATTCATGAAGAGCAACCAAATATTTTTCTTTTGCTCCTCCACCATATCTTTTTTTCCAAATTATTGGGTCAATGAAGTTTTCTTCGCCGAATATTTCATCGCAGAGTTTTCGGACATTTTGAACTTCATTATCATCAATTGAAATAAATATCAGACCATCCTCTTTCAAGAGATTTCTTGCCAGTTTCAATCTTGGATACATCATATTCAACCAGTCGGTATGATAACGACCACTGGTCTCTGGATTGCTTGACAAATTTCGTCCTTCTCCATCAACTTGACCAGTAATTTCTTTGTAGTTTTTAATGTTATCTTTAAAATTGTCCTTGTAGACAAAATCTTTTCCGGTGTTATATGGGGGATCGATATAAATCATTTTTACTTTTTTGTGATAACTCTTTTGAAGGAGCTTCAGAACTTCAAGGTTGTCTCCTTCAATAAATATATTATTTGTATTTTCCCAATCAACAGACTCTTCCGGGCAAGGTCTTAAAGTTCCTGAACTGGGGGTTTGAGCCAACATTCGGGCTTGGTTTTTTCCATTCCAGGTAAAGCTATACCGTTCCTCGCGACCATCTATGTATTCTCCCAGGACTTCTTTTAGTGTATCAAAATCCACCCTTCCTTCAGTAAATGCTTCGGGAAAGAGTTCTTTTAGCTTTTCAATATTCTCTGCTACAATGTCCATTGTTGTTCCGTTCATTTTGTTCATATTTCTATTCCTCCGTTTCTATTCTCTTATTGTGATTATCTGATCAAGCCTTCAGATCTGGTCATTTCTTTTATGCTAAAATCTATTTTTTTGCTTATAGCACTGAATAGAGTTACTATTGCCGTGTCATTATTTGAAATATGAGGTCCCAGCTTGACACCTTGGAAAGATGAATCTGTCTTTTCTGGGAGTTTAAGGTTATAGACTGATTTGACTTCATTTTTTTGAGCCAGATATTCAATATTCTCATCATCATCCTTTGTTAATATAAGAAAACGCCACTCTTCTTCATTCTTATGGAAATCATTTTTAATCATTGAAGCAAAGACATGGATTATAGAATAGACATCTTCTCTGTAAGCAGGCATATCCATTTTATCCTTATCATTAAAAAGAACCTTAAGATACTTAACGATCAAGGACTCAAACTGACTTATTTTAGGATTCATTGCTTGAAAACTTTTTGAATAATAGGTTATTGGATAGATATAAATAAGCTGATTTTGCAGCTCGTTTTTCATTATTTGAAAAAGCTTTTTCCTTTTTATTTTGATTGAAATACCTTTTCCAAAGTCAGCATAATTTATCCATTGTTGATGAGAGTCGCTGTTCGTTGAAGTAGAGAAAACAAACATAGGGATCCTTAAAATGGTATCCGGTGTAAAATTCTCGATAAAACCAATGATATCATCACATCCACCTGCTGTTTTTAGAATGTTCACTATCACTTCAAGACCAAAGGAAATTTCTAAAGGATCATTCATATGATCAATATTTGTAAAACGTAGTTTGGAGGTGGAAAGGATATTAATTAATGCTTCTTTTTGAGTGTAATGATGAACTGTACTCAAACCGAAATTATCATAATCTAAAATATGAAATACTTTTTTTAAAGTCTTTTGATCAATTTCCTTAAAATATTTATTCTCCATCTAATCCTCTATTTCAATAATGTTCCAAGATTTTGGAGCTCTTGTTCCATTCTCTTTATTTCTGAATTAAGTTCGACCTGCTTATTAAATGCAGCTTTCTTTATTTGCGACTTCAGCTCTATAATCTGATTTTCTAAATCTCTGTAACTCCCCAGGATCTCCTGTCGAGATTCGCTATTTCCTAACCGGAAAGCACCTGACTTTAGGGCACTCTCGAAAGCAATAAATCGATCTATCCATTCTCTATATAAGACACCAAAATTGCTGAGTGAAAGCATATTCCAGTTTAATGAGGCTATAAATTCTGATGCAGGAGAAACAGAAATATCAGCAAGCCATGTGGTTGTAAGAAATGACTCTACAACAAAAGCGCCTTGCTCAGCCTGGCTGAACCTTTTAGGAGCTATACTGAAAGCAAGGTTCTCTTCGTTATTTGTGAAAACCAACATTATAGGATAGGGAATTGTCCGGTGAATAATCTCAGCAATACGAGTCAGTCCTTTCTGGGACACTAATTCCACATAAAGAATGGCGACTTCAAGGTATTCCCGGTCATTATCACGATACGGTAAGACTGGACAGGTAGAGGGCTTTAAGGTGTATTGCCAATAAACATACTTTACATTGTCTCTGAAAAGTTTCTTGTCATTCCCGGTTAACCGTCCGCTTTCCAGGAACTGCTTCTTGGGAATCCGTTTTTCCAGTAATGCCTTTTCAGGAAAGGACAGGATACTCCATATTCTGTCCAAATAATCAGACATGGGAATCTCCTCCTGACATCAAAACAAGATAACTGACCACTTCAAAATCATCGATTCCCTTAAAACTATCCTTACTGATTACCGTACCACCGGGAGAGAAAAGGCTTTCAACTCCACGCTCTTCTGCTGCTCCGGTTAATGCCTGAATTGCCTTGGATAGAAGGTTTTGATAATGAGACATATCTTTTCCCTTACGTGTTCTTGAATGGAAAGCGTCCAGGGTTTCAGGGTTTAATACTTTTCCTTCTATGCCTTTCTTTTTCAGGAGATCGAGTATTTTCCTGACCTGAGTGAACTGCAATATCACAGAACCATCATCAGATACATAGATAAGGTATAATGGAGAGAGGGCATACGTTGTATCGGAGACTGTTTGACTCCCTTCATTCTTCAGGCAGAATATCACCCCAGGGACTATCTCTGGTTCACCAGAAACATCAGCTACAGCGAAAGCCCCAAAGGGTAAGTCTGAAAGAGGTATATTGTTCTGTTTCATGTATTCAGTCAGATCCATACGGAAGTCATTTAAAGTTAAATCCGTGATGGATATTCCGCCTTCCACATCTTCAATATCAATCACTTCGTTCTGAAGCCGTTCGAGCTGTTTTCGTCTATAATCCAGGTCATTCATGGTTCCCGAATCGGTAAACTCTATAACATTTTCTTCACCTGTTGCCGATATATCCAGCAATACCATACGGCCTGATACACGAGCCTCCAGATTTATGTATTCATCCAGTTCCATATTGGGCCAGAAATTTACTAACTGGATGCAGTCATTTCTGGAACCAAGACGGTCAACACGTCCAAAACGCTGAATGATACGGACAGGGTTCCAGTGGATATCGTAATTGATCAGGTAATCGCAATCCTGAAGGTTCTGGCCTTCAGAGATACAATCGGTGGCAATGAGGAGATCAATCTCATCTGATAGAGAGGAGTCCACTTTGTTCCGCTCTTTGGATATAGGAGAGAAGGAGGTAATGATGGATGCAAGGTCTTTCTTGATTCCTGGCATCTCCGTTTTGTTATCGCCGGAACCAGTAACAAGGGCAGAATAGATACCTAATTCTGAAGTTGCCCATTTGGCTATATTGTTATAGAGGTACTTCGCTGTATCAGCAAAAGCGGTAAAAACTATTATCTTCTTATTGCCATCATTGATAGGATTTTCAATTTTACTTTCTATAAGCATTTTAAGACGTCTGAGCTTTTCATCCTGAGCGGCATCAACCGCTTCAGCAGCTGATAATAGCTTTTCAAGAATAATCCTGTCTTCTTCCAGTTCCTGGCGCCAGCGGACAGTATCCATATCCTGTATAAGCACCTTGATTTTTTTACCAACGACATAGGGAGAGAAGGATTCGTCTTCTATTTCAATGTCCTCAATATCAAACTCTTCCAGGTCTCCGCTACTTTCATGATTATCAATCTTGGATAAAAGAGTATTTACTTCACCGAGCAGTTTTGAAAGTGTCATTGAGAAAGAATTTATGGAGCTCTCCATACGCTTAAAGAGGTTTACACGCATCAAGTGGATAAGACTCTGCTCCCGGTCTACCTGTCGGAATGTAGAACCACCAGCTACTTTTCTGTCATACTTTCTACTGTATTCAGCAGTCTTGTTGGGAAGTATGTACTTCAATGGAGCATAGGCGCTGAGGTTGAGAAGCCGGATATCTCTGTTAATCTGCTCCAATGGGGGAAACTGCCCGGAGCTTTCTATATCTGTTTTTATATTGAGAGGTGGCAGCCTTTCCGGGAATTTTCCAATTTCTGAAACATCATAGTACTTCTCAATATGCTTTCTGGAGCGGGCAATGGTGAGAAGGTCCAACAATTTGAAATAATCAAAGTTCAGAGTTTCAAGAAGCGATGCAGTAGTTCGCTGTTCTTCATCCAGTTTCAGCCATGAATTGAATTTAGCCTGGGCCAGTTTTAAGGTTTGTTCAATGCTGGTAATTCCATTGTTTTCCAGAGCATCATCTTTTGCCTCAACGATAAAGGCGACCTGATTCTTCAGGTCGTTCATTCTGTTGTTTACCGGGGTAGCAGAGAGCATCAGGACTTTTGTTTTGACTCCTGCTTTTATGATGTCATTCATCAATTTGGAGTATCTGGTTAATGATTCGTCTTTTCTGGCTGGGTTGTTCCTGAAGTTATGGGATTCATCGATGACAATCAGGTCATAGTTCCCCCAGTTGAGGGACGCAAGATTAATCTCTCCTGACATCCCCCGAGTTCTGGTGAGATCGGTGTGATTCAAGACATCATAATTGAAACGGTCTGAAGCGAGAATATTCCTCTTATCATTAACTGTATAAAGGGTCCAGTTTTCACGTAACTTTTTGGGGCAGAGAACCAGAACTCTATCATTGCGAAGCTCATAGTATTTGATAATAGCCAGTGCTTCAAAGGTTTTGCCGAGACCTACACTGTCCGCTATTATGCAGCCATTGTATCTTTCTATCTTGTCTATGGCACCGAGTACTCCGTCTTTTTGAAACTTATATAGTTTCAGCCAAACAGACGTACCTTTTATACCAGTTTGAGTTTTAATGATTTTTTCTTCATCCAGCTCTTCGAGGTAGTTTTTGAAGATATTGTATAGAGTGATGAAGTAAATCTGCTGAGGCGTTTTATCTGAATAAATTAGCTCCAAAGAACTTTGAATGCTTTCCTTTATATCAGTTGAATCGGATGTACTTGCCCAGAGCTCATTAAACCATTTGACCAGTGAGCTAACTTCTTCATTGTGCTTATAATAAGAGTTCATGTGATAGGATTTAGACGTTGTTATCCCCAGACCCTCTGTTGTAAATGATGCACTCCCCATTATGGCAGAATTATCATCTTCACTGCTGATGTGGATAAGGTTCTGACCAATAGGAGACGGGATATGCTTAACCTGGCATTTTTTGTCCAGCCAATCAGCACAGCTACGGGCAATATAGGCGGTATTCAATCTATTACGCAATCGCCGATCCAATGCTGTTCCAGATACATTATCCTTGAATACTTCAGTCTTTGGATTTGATGGGAGGAGTAATCGGAAATCATCTACTTTGGAGAGTTCTTTTTTTAATTCTTCATACGCAAATATGGAGAAAAACGCTGAGATTACTGACAATTTGGAACCAGGATTGATTTCTTCTTTGAGCACATCAACTACGGTACCCAGACCTTTATTATCAAGAATTGTCGAATGCTGCTTCAATTCTACTTGTCTCCCTTCTCATCGCTTGCCTTACCGTTTTCTACCCATGTATCAACTTTTTCTTTCTTAAATTTCCAGAATCTGCCAACTCTATGAGCAGGCATATCTCGTTCCGCTATCCATTTGTATACCGTGTCACGTTTTACTCCAAGATATTCAGCAATTTCATCGACAGATAGCCAGCGGTCTTCCATCAAACACTCCATATTATTGGGTTAGCTTGGACAACAAGAGTTGTAACAAGGTTAAAATCGGTCAAACAAGGTTTAGTTTAAATCTGGAAAAGATTAAAAGCAAGTACATTATTCTGGATTCTTGAGATTCTGGGGCGTGTCTTATTTATTGATGAAATTTTCTGGGGCAGAGTGTATGATTACTAAATAATCGAAGAGGATAATAATGTCAGGAGAATATTTATATAGATTTAGACCAATTGATTTCAGATATGAGAAGGATGGAGAATTAGTCAAGAAAGCACTTGCAGAAGAACTAAAAAATCGTGAAATTGTGTTTGGAACAATTTCTGAAAACAATGATCCCATGGATGGAGCTCAAAGTACTTACTGGGAAGGGGATGATATATTATGGAAAAACTTTGTAAATCATTTTGCCCTCTGTCTTTTCGATGCCGCTCTATATTTACCGTTATTCGGAAACAAGCACATTTTTGAAGTATCTGATGTTAGAGTATGGCTTACACCTGATGATCTTCCAACAGAGGAGTCAAAGAATCTTTTCCAACGATATCTTACAGCAATACAGCAAAATCCCAATATACAAGCATTGATTTCGATTCTTATTGGACTAAAGAAACTTGATAGTTTTACAATTGAGAATATTTTGGGGATGTTTTTAACCGATTTCCTTCAGGAAGTAAATTCTTTGAATAAGTCTTTCAACGGGGAAGACCTATTTCCCAACTATACAAAGCTTCATGAAATAAAAGACAAATCGAAATGGTCGGAGCTCTTCTTAAACCCTGAAATTACTGATAAGCTTTCTGTGTTGTCAGAAATATCCCGTGGTGTTTCTGATGAAATTCGATTAGCTGTAGCCTATAACAATTTTGATCCTGATGATGAATTCAAAATAATTAAACAGAATCATGTTGGTATTACTACCAGATTTCACAGTCTTTATATCAAAGCTTGCAGTGATTCTATATTCCCACCATATTACACCGCTTCATTTTCAAGAAGTTATTCTGATATAGCCATGTGGGGAAATTATGCATCGGGTCATCAGGGGATATGCCTGATTTTCAAACCAGAAGAAGATGATAATAATCAGTTTCTTGAACTTGAGAACGGAGAACGAACCCGGTTCTATGAAGTTACCTATGCAGACCAGATTATTAAGCAGAATTATTTCACCAGTCTTGCTTTCATACCCAGATTCAAACTGGAGAAGTATTGGATGAAGGATGAGTCTGGATATAGCGATTATTACAAGATCTATAACGACGAATACGCCAAGAATTATTGGGAGACCTTTACCCAAAAAACTCAGTCAAAATTTGAGAGCTGGAAAAAAGAAGAAGAGGTCCGCGCTATTAGGCAGAATCCGTACAGGAATAATTTAAAATTTGATGAACGTATGTTGAAGTACAAATTTGAATCTCTTTATGGGATTATTTTTGGAATGAATACTCCAGAACACTCAAAGTATGAAATTATCTCTGTCATCGAGAAAGAGCTCCGGGCCAGAGGAGAGCATCTCAACTTTAAATTCTACCAAGCGGAGCTCGATTCAGAAAACTTTCAAATCAGAAAACGGGAAATCAAACTCAAGTTTAAGGAAAATGAAAGTAGTACATAACTCATATTTTGCGGTTTCCGGGAATATGTCTTATGCGGTAAAAAATTTGCCTTGGGAAAAGGTGACGGGCATGAAAAAAGGAGTCCTTTTGGACTCCTTGAATTATTTATAGATCATTTCCCAAAATTCGTCAAGCGGTTGGAAAAAACTTTCTTTGTCTTGACCGAGATATCAGTTCGAGCTCGATAAATCCCAGGGAAAGTCTTCATAATCCTTCCAAGAATTATTCCAACATGCAGGTATAGCCTCGTAGAAAGACTTTACATTCTCCCATTTTTTCAGCCATCCATGATTTAATAAGACATTGAATCTATTCATATGGAGATCTCTCGCATTTATAGCAAATCCTCTATCATCGAGTTCTAGGTTTGGTAATTTGTGTCCTGCCTTGCTTGTATATTCTTCAAACTCCTGATTGCAGAATTTATGAAGCTTGGTTTCTACAGAGTTATCATCGTTATGGGTGAAGTGTCTAACCGTAAGTTCTTTGAAATACAGCTTTGTTCTACCCACTTTTTCAAGAAGGTATACATCTGCAAAACTAATCATTGAGCCACAATGTCTTGCGAGAAAATGAAGCGCATCTGCTTCTTCTTCTGTCATGTTAAAAGGAATCATTATCTTCTCATTGATCCTCGGAAAATAAAACATGTCTCCTACTTTCATTTTTTACTCCTAGAATTGTGTTTTAGGTTTTTTAAACCCTTATGTCCTTATAGACGCTTGGAGAAATAGATGGATTGGTAAATTGAAGAGAAAAATATATAAATTAAAATCCCAAATCATTTCTGGTCGCTGGGTTATTGAATACTTTCCTTGTTATTGATTCATCATGAAACTGTAATCCTATCCCGCATTCTAGGCATTGGGGATGGGAGAGGTAGCACTGCTTACAGACGATTTTTCTTGATCCGCAATCGCAGTAATAATACTTGTCATGTTCGGTGTTGATTGACTTTGAGCAATAAATGCATTTCGTAATTTTATTATAAGGCAAAAAGGAGCCCTTTCGGGCTCCAGAAGGAAAAATTCTATGCATTGACAAATCGTCAATGATCTGTGAAGACTATTTATAGGGCTCTCTGGAAATTAGTTATTCCTGAAAACCAATTATTCTAGAGAGATGCACTTCTACTTCTCCTGTACTCCGAATGCTCTATAAAGCTTCATATTTAAAGCCTTATCATTCCAGCTATTATAATACTGATACTGAAGGATTATCATAAAAGTGCAGTCTAAAAATACCCGAAAATAACAGGGGGTATTAAATGACACAGTACAGTAAAGAGTTTAAAGAACAGGCATTAAAGTTATCCGATGAAATTGGTTTGAAGAAAACATCGGAGCAATTGGGAGTTAATTACGGAACATTATCCGGCTGGCGGAAAGCACGGAAAAGAAGAAACAGTGAAAAATCAGCATCAGACAGCTCTCCACTGACTGAGCGGGAGATACAATTACTGAAAGAGAATCAGGATCTGAAAGAGGCTAATGAGATTCTCAAGGATGCACTTGGTTTTTTCGCACGAGACCGGAAGAAGTAAGTACAAAAATAATCTTTGCCTATATCTGTGAACTTCAGGAAGAAAAAATGACTCCTGTCGTAACGGCATGCAAGGCATTGAATGTCAGCGAAACAGGCTATTACAAGTGGAAACGAACCCGAAATAAGCCGAGAGCCTGGCAACTTCTTCTGGTCAAAATACATGAAATCCTGGATGAACACCCGGATAATAAGAACTACGGAATCGACAGGGTTCACATTGCATTACAGCAAAATGGGGAGTCTGTTTCCAGATCCACAGTAATCAGAGCTATGCGGAGAGGGAATCTGCTCCATAAGAGCCGTAGAAGTCCAAACGGACTAACCAAGGCGGATAAAAAGGCTCAGAGACCTGATAATGTACTGAAGCGGAACTTCACAGCAACACGGCCAAATGAGAAATGGCTGACTGATATTACCGAAGTGCCGTGCTCTGATGGAAAGTTATATGTAGCACCTGTTTTAGATTGTTTTGGAGGTGAAATCGTCAGTATCACAATGAAAAGCCACATGAAAAAGGAATTATGCATTCAAGCCATTGATGACGCATATAAAAGCAGGACTCCCGGAAGCGGTGTTCTTATTCATAGTGATGCCGGGAGCCAGTATACAAGTGATCAATTCAAAAAGAAACTTGGAGACTATCGCGCTGTCCAAAGCATGAGTGATGTCGGGAAGTGCTATGACAATGCCCGGATGGAAAGTTTCTTTGCTACATTGAAAAAAGAAAAGCTGTATAAAATAAAAACAAGGAAAATGACCAGGGAACAAGTAAAAACCATAATCTGGCGTTACGTCATGGTTTACTATAATCGGAAGCGCATCAGTACGGTAAACGAGGGAGGCTGGCCTCCAGTTATTTACAGGGAGAAAGAAGCTGTTTTGAAAAAGGCTTCATAAAATTATAGGGGTATTTAGGGACTGCACCAATGTTGACATTTCCATACCGTTCATCCACACGCTCTAAATATTTTTCACCTTCAAGTGGCTCCTTTAGTGCTAAATGAGTAATTCCTACTTCAATTTTAGCTAAACTAAGTGCTTTGCTATTCCCTGCATCTCTCAAATCAAGATACTTCTTCTTTAAAATTTCATTCGCCATACTCTGATCTAGTGTATCCATTCTATTACTCCTTATACATCTTATTTAGAAAATAACTGAAGATAACTCTCAAAGTTATTATCTATATGTTCTTCTTGATGTTTCCATACAACACATTTCAATTCATCAGGAAGGTCATCATAACAGTGATATTCTACTTCGATGCCTTCATTCTCAAGTATTAAATCAAAATTTTCTTCAACTAGCTCCGCTACTACTGCATTCCATTGGTCAGGAATACTCATTTCTGTTTTTTCATTACTCATATTTTTCTCCTTACTGTTTATTAAGAAATATGCTTTTTTGATTCATTTAGGGCTGATCCTTTCTGCATACTCTCTCGCGAACTTTGTTTTAATTCGATAGTTCTTACTCCATCTTTACCAATCTTTTCATATACACCCAATCGATTACGGACATAATTCCTTAATGCTTTATCTTTGAAATTAAAGAAGAATGAATCCGCTATACGCAAAGCTTCATCATAATCCTGCTTTTTTGATTCAGGGTTACTACCAAGAGTTGAAATGATCGCATAGAGCTGTGTACAGCTTGAGTAGATGTCAAAATCTTTTCTTAGTGTTATATACTTCAATCTAAAGGCATCATTCAACAATTCATTGTCCATCGATATCGCTTCTACGTTTCTCACGTTTCTATTTCTTCTTTTTATGATTAGTCATATTTCAAATGGATGATCTGTGATATTTCTGATCCTATATGGCTATCCATATCCAGAACTTTGAGATCACCTTTTTGAATCATGTCATCTACAATCTCGAACGGGAGAGTACGTGGACTGTTGTATTCTGTATACCAAACAATATGATCCTCTTTGTTCTCTATTGCATTGATTAAATCTTCTTGATACCTGTATAGGCGGCTGTTAGTCGATTTCTGTGTTTCTACCCAAATCGCATTCAGGTGATAACGCTTGCTGCCGATATTTGATACCTCATAAAACCCCTGTACCAAGTTTCTCCCCGAGGATTACTCAGTCTTGTTACCTCTCGATAAATGTTTTCTGCATGTTTAGATAAATAAACCCTTGTCCCTAATTCCATCTTCACCTCCTCGACTATTTAATGCTTTATTCACCTCTTTTTCGGATAACAGAGCCGTTCCAAATTTATTAGGACCACCTGGCTCTGTATGCCATTCCGGAAAATCATCCAAGAGATTATCCAGAAGCCAGGTCTTATCTCTACACTCTTTTGGGTTTAGTTCATTCACAGAGGAAGAACCATCTCCCGACCAGGCCACTACGATTGATCCTACAGGGAATGGAGTTCCCTGGTTCTCTATTCTGATGACGTAATGGATACCGTTGGCATAAGGATTATCATTGATGGAAGTCTGAACTTCATTGCATTGATTAATATCTGAAATTGGTGTTAGCCATGATCGCAATCCCACTAGATTGTTTCCCCTGACTTTTTTCCAGCATACCAGTTTGCATAATCATCAAACTCATTCTGGATGTGCTCTTCCTGGCGTTGCCAAACTGCTTCTTTGAGATATATTGGGAGTTCCTCAAAACTGGTATAGAGTTCTATTTCATCCTCATCCAGGTCTTCATATTCCAGAAGGAATACAAGATTCTCTTCTATAAGCTCTTCTACAAATTCTCTCCAATGTTCACGCATGTAAATGTATGCTTCACTAACGGTCATTCATCACTCCTTTCAACTGATTTCTCAGTAGCATAAATAATTGTTACAGGTTTCGTCCCTGCATAGTTCTATTGAAGCCCCTGGCTTTAGTCTGATTGGTAAAAGTTCTCAATTTTCTTATTAGTTATTGATGTATCTGGGACTGTCATCTCATAAATTGATATTCATCGGTTAATATGTCATTGCTGAAAAAGGGAGCCCCGAAGGGCTCCAGAAATGGACTTCTCCATTTCGTTAAGTTTCGACGAATTCAGTGTCAGTATATTTATGCTAACCACTCAGCATAAGATTCCATATTACTCATGACATGCGTTTCTTGCCTTTCCCGAATTGAGCAGGCGAGATCTTGAGGAAGGTCATCAAAACAGCTATATTTGTCTTCAATTTCATCCTCACTTATTCCTTCATGCTCCAGGAGGAGTTCCAGATTCTCTTCAATCAACTCCTCTATGAAGTCACTCCAATTTTCTTCAATGTAATTCCTTGCTTCTTCAACAGTCATAAATAACTCCTTAAAATAATTTTCTTTATTCTAACTATGCTTTTGAAATGGGAAATTCTTGGAATTCCCTAAAAAATTTTACTTCATCGCGTTATTAATCCAAGTACCGAGCGAAACCTTCTCAATTTCTCTGATATATAGACTCAACTCAAAAGTGGAATAAGTATTACCTCTATCTGTGAACTCGTCATAACTGAAATCAATCTGGTCAGAGATGTGAGAGAGCCGTGCCCGCCACTCATTTTCCAACTTAACTGACATTTCCCCGTTCCAACCATATTCGAACTTTTCAAAACTGTAAGGATCACAATAGATCCATCCATCTTCAATGTTCGAAATTAGAAGCCCTTCTGCATCCAGAAGTTTTTTATAATCTTCAACTGTCATTGCATTTCTCTTCACTTTCATGATTTTTCTCCTCTTAATTGGTTAGCTGCATAAGACATATTTTGCGGTCCCCGGGAATATGCCTTATGCGGTTATTATTAGGGGTGATTTTTCCACTCCCTTTTTTGTAAAATGCCATAGAAATCACTGAAATGGTAAAATCAATTGGGAAGATGAGAAAAAAGGATTTCATCTGCTGCGTTGATATCAACTGTAAAAGAATCCAGTACATCTTCAAAGTTGTAGCCAGAATTGTCATTCAGATCTTCGAGAGTGGTTGCATTCAGATCTGAGAAAAGTTCCATAATTTCATAGGTTGCTGATTTAAAATTTTCCCAGGGCTCTTCATGACCTTCATCCATGAAGTAGTAGCTATTTTCATCTTCGCCGATAAGATTTGTAAACCATTCGCCGATTTCCTCAATTACATCCTGAGTGTGGATGTCTTCAAGTTTGTCTTCATCTAGAAAACGGTATAGTTCTGCATCGTCCATATCTTCTTCCCAGAGTGCATCTACTACCAGATCAAGCATATTGTGTTTTGCCCAGAAACCGCAGAAATAATCATCAAATGCCCAGCGGAGATAATCTCCCAGGTTATTAACCTTTTTCTTGTTCTCTTCCATAACCTCTGTCCAATTTTCTGTAATGTTTTCAAATTCCATAATGTCCTCCAAATAATTAATGTTTGGGCGGGATTCCGCCCTGTTGATATATAAGACGCCATGCGATTTACCTGGATTGGTAATTATTTGATCATTGAGTAGGATTTTCACCTCTCACAGAAATAATCTTATTCACTCTTATTACAAGCCCGTCTGTACTGCTAACTATTTTAAGAAGACCCTCATTTGAACACTTATTGATTTCTTCTTTTGTCCACCAGCCTGCAGCGTAAAGCCCCAGCCTCGTTTCGCAGACTGAGGGACTCTTTTTTTCGGCTTTTGTTCCCTCTGATACACCATAAAGTTCAAGATACATTGAATTACCTTTGCATTTGCTTACTCGAGCAATTGGGATTCCTTTGATACTCTCTGTCAAATGCCCTGACACTTTGTAGATAGTTCCCACATTAATCGACTTATTGTTTCTCATATTCACTCTCCAAATAACTTCTGTTTGGGCGGGATCTCCGCCCTGTTGATATATAAGACGCTCACTGGTTTACCTGAATTGGTAAGTCCCCCCAATTATTTTTCTTCAATCAGTAATTTTGTTCTTTCATTCTCATAGATGACGTTCAATCCGTTCTTCTCAAGGATGGATTTGATGAGATCAACATCTCCTTCCCATCCAAGGTAGAAGCTCCCCTTCTTGAAATCAGGAATATCCTGTCTGGTGAAGTAACAATAAGAAGTAGGAGTTATGCCAGTGACCTCACACATTTCAGCAATAAGCTCATCAACTTCTTCCATCGAGCATGTATTACCGCAGCTTCCTTCAGTGGCTGCTACATCATTGAGAACCAACTCTTCAAAGGCTTCCCGGATTTTCCAGGTGAAAGTATTTCGAGGCAGTTTGAGTCGTTTGTTTTCAATCTTCCAGTTTGTAATGCTAAAAAGCATTTCCTGGTTATTCTCATCTCTTGCCTCCATAATAAGTTTCTGCTTAATTTTTTTATGCATTCTGATAATGTCCGCTCTTTTTGCTTTCTGATTTTTCTTCATCTGTTTGTACTGTTCTACTGTCATAATTATCACCTCTTATATTTGCTTTCATTTAGTAAGACGCATCACTCGGAGGAGCTTCTGGTAAAATTCTGAGAAAAAAATAGAAAGCTTTTCGAGAAGAGGTTTTTTGTCTCCAAACTCCTCATAGAGGGACGTAATCAATTCTTCATAAGTAAGTTTGGGACCAGCGAGACCTCCTTCCCGTTCAACATCCTCAAGAATGGTATCGAGTTCTTCTGCCGTTAAGTTGGGTGAATACTCATAATCTTTCTCTTTCATCTCATGCTCCTCCATATGTTTAAGCGACGTCGATTCCAGAGATCAGCTCATCTTCGAGATCATGTATTGATTCGAGAAAGGTAGGTTCATTACCAGTAGTGGTTCCCACATCAGGATATTCTGTGGAAGAAAGTACTTCGATTTCACTGTTTGTAAGAATTGTCATGGATAACTCCTTAAAAGTTTTATTAGAGGCAGGATTTCTCCTGCTCTCTATTTCCTATGACGCTCTTACTTGGAGATGGATTGGTAAGATTGGGGGAAAAATTTAAATTATTTCTGTTTCTTCAGGAGAAAGGTGGCTGGTGGTATATATGGATAATGTTGTGCTTACATTGGCATGTCCCAAATAGGTTGAGACTGCTTTGTAGTCCTTCTTTTCGTTGACAATCTTCTGGGTGGCAAAGAAGTGACGCAGTTTATGGGGGCTGCATTCCTTGCCCGTGTACTTCTGGAAGACTCTTTTGATCATCTTATACACATTCGTTCGGCTAAGCTGATTACCCGATTTCGCAGAGAAGAGATAGAGAGAATCCGTATCATAGGCTTCCCTGATGGCTTGGTACATCTGGTAGGATATGAAGCAGAAACGTATTTTCCCGTTTTTGGCATGTGTAATTTTTACTCTCATCCAGGACGTATCATAGGGTTCGAGATCCTCTTTCTTTACATTTAGCGCTTCGCTTACCCTCATCCCCGTATTAGCCAGGCACTGGACCATTACACTGATCCTCTTATTGCTGTTCGAAACAACTGCCTCCACATCATGCTTGGTGATGTTAATGGATACGGAGGGCTCTACCGGTTTGTACAGTTTTCCGAGGGCGGTGAGATTCTGGATGGGGTGATAATTCATCAGCCCCTTGCTGACGTATATGGACATTATCTTGGAGAGGGCGGCTATCTTCCTGTTGATAGTTGAATTCTTATATCCCTTCTTTTCAAGGTAATCGACAAATCTGAGGATGTCATCCTCTTTGGTATTCTGAAAGGGCTTTCCGGAAAACTTCCAGAAATCATGAAGGTCCGTTCGATAAGCAATCATGGTCTTCGGGCTGTAGCTCTGGAAGAAACGTTCTATCTCATCGGAGATACGCATATGCTGAGGTTCAATCCCTCTCTCATCAAGTTCTTTGTTTTCAGTAGGTACAGGAAATGTATATTGCATTATGTCCTCCTTAGTCATTTTATCGTGTTGGGATACTTATCCAAATATCAAAAGGTATTTTGCTACTTCTGAGGGAAATGCTTCTATCAGTTTCTCTCCATTGTACCAGAGACAATTGAGAAACGGGGCCTTTTCGTTCAGAGCCGATATGTCATCGGAAGTATCATCATCAATAAAGTTGATCCCCTCATCGGAATACGTCTTGGCAAAATTGGGAGAGTGAAACCTTTTTCCTCCCTCAACAAGGTAGAAGAAGTAAAGTCCGACTGTATCATGGTAATTTCTGATGACATCCTTTATCTGGTCATCCAGCCAGGAAAGCTGCTGGTATCTGATAGGCTTATCCGTTTCAAATTCAATCTCCAGCATGGTCTCCGGCTCAGTTCTAAAATGGGGACTGGTTATTCTATCTTCGTTCATATTCTCAACCTGGGTGAAGATATAATTCATCAATCTATCTGATGAGTCATAAACCTTAATGATCTTTACTCCTTCCGGGGTTTGAAACTCTTCTATGGCATTGGCGAGATGGATGAAGAAGTTTCGATATATTGAGCTGATTATTATAATGGGGATATAGAGGGTCTCTTTCACGACCGCTCCTCTACCAGCATCATCTTGGCAATTTCTGCCTGGTATCTTTCCGGAATTACACTTTCATAAAAGTATGAATCTATTAATTCTGTATAATTGTCTAAATCCTCAAGTTCATCTCCTTCCTCTTCTTCCTCCACATCAGATTCAAAGGTCCACATCTTAACAAATGATTTCAGCCCAGATTCTGTGAGATAGAAAAAGTATGTGGTGATAAATGAATACTCTTCATGCATCTTCTGGAAGACAAACTCCATAGAAGGCAGTTCTCTCCACCTCAGGTCTTCCTCGCTCTCTAATCTCAGATGGAAGTATCCCAACTCCATTGTCATCTGCTGCAAGAAACCATGCAGATCATCAAATACCATTCTTGAAATGAAGCTATTGAGAAGGGCGTGGATCACTTCATCCTGCCTGTATTCTATGGATTTGAAATTCATGAAGGCGGGAAGATGGTCTTTAATCGCAGAAGGGAAATTGGATTCCACGAAGTCACAGAAGGGTCCCTCATCCTGAAATGGTTTATAGAGAGTCATGGAAAGAATGTAGATATCAGAAATCACAAATCACCTCAAAGTCATGGCAATCTGCAATCAGAAGCATCTTGGCAATTAGGGCATGGTCCTCTTTCTGAAGGGGCTGATTATAGAAAGCTCTGTAGAGTGTATCAGGACTTATCACTTCCTCATAGAATCCTTCATCATCTGTCTCATATATACCGGAACATCCGGAAACGATAGACGTATTATGGAATGAAAGATCTCCCTCATCTTCTACCAGGTAGGCATAATGGGCTCCGCAGGGTTCTTCCATAGAGAGAATGACATTTCGCAGGAACATATCCAGTTCTGCATTAACCTGAAAGGCGACAGGCTCTTCATAGGTAATTTTGATAGTAGAATAGTCATAGTTCATCAGGTTGGGATTTTTCTGGGATAGGGTGAGAACATAATTATTCAGAAGAATCGCTAGAGGAGAATCTATCAATTTTACTTCTTTGATTCCAAGCCCCTCCTGCTCTGACAATAGCTGATTTATGACCTCCTCAGCCATTATCCCATCATCTAGATAACCGCCAGAGAAGACCAGGATAAATTGTTGATTTTTTTTCATGCATATGCCATTATCTTTAGCTTCATAACCAGAATTATGCTGTTTCTTTTCAATCTTCTTCAGAAAGCATGATCGTCATGACCGGCTCAAATGAATCCCCTGGGCTGATAACGGCTTTGATCTTAATTGTTTCCTGCTTATCCTCCGTTATCTGGAAAATGACATCATAAAAAAGGGTGCTGTCTTTACAGTTCTTTGCTTTCATCACGAGGAGACAGAGTACGTCCCAGAGTCTGCCCGTCTCATCCTGACCGGGTAGATCCGACTTGATATAGCCATTATATAGGGCAGACGTGAGGGCTACAGGGACCTTGAAGCCGACTTCTTCCTTGGCAAAATCAGAGACATCCACGAGAACTCCATCTTCTATGGCCTGTTTGCGCGTATAGCTATAAACTACATCCCAATCATCAGTCATTATTTACTCCATCAAAACGTATTAGAATACTCTTATCGCTGAGCCGATAATCAGCGATAAGGTTTACCATCTCTTCTCCCAGGTCTACAGAGAACTGAACCGGCATCTTATCCGTCATTTCCAAGATGAGAGCTCTCAGGATATCGAGGGACCTGATAAGGCTTATCTTGAAGTTGTGGGAGAGGTAGAGCTCCCAGACCTGTGTATGCATGAGAATGTTTTTAATCCCCAGTTCCGTCGTCAGCCCATTCAGGTTGATATAGCTCTCTTCCATCATCTTGCCTTTATATATTTCGCGACAGCTTTTTCGACCGCTTTCCTTAGGGCTGTCTCGTCTGTCTGAAAAGTGAGAATCGTTGAATCGTCAATTCGGAGGGCATCTTCCTCTATCTTTATGGTTGATTGCGATTTCTCCGATTTCTTCCTTCCTCCCTTTTTCAGGAGGGAGTCTACGGTAATCTTCTCCCCCTTGATTAGCCGTTCCAGGTAATTGTTCCTCTCCTGCTCATCATCCAACTTGGCCAGGATGGAAAGCTTCTTAACACCCACCTCTTCAATCGAGCTGGTAATCTCCGTCATGAAGTCGGTAAGGTCCTTCTCCTTGCTATTGAAGTACTGGCTTAAGAGTTCGATACTGTTGAGGATGGAATAGGCATGGGTTCTGCTTATCTTCAGCTCATTCTTTACATAGCTGCTGAAGGATTCCTCCCTGGAGTAGAATCCCCATTGGTTTTTCATGAAGAAGAGGTCCATCATGGCGTAAGCGGAATTTCTATCTATGTCCGCAAATCTCTTTTTGACTCTCCTGGAAATGGTCTCCAGAGGAATCGGCTCGTGGGTCTCCAGATCATAGTAATCCTTATAGAGGAGATTCTTCTGAGGAGGAGGGGAGGGGGCATCTATAGGACGGCTCTTTCTCTGAACCGCATTAAGAGCCGCATTCTTCAGGTCATCAGACATCCTTCTGACCTTTCAATAGCTCATTTACAATATTAAGGAATTCGGCATAGGGCCGGGAGTCTTTCTTCAACTGGGCCAGGGGCTGGGCGAATATCTTGGAAATCTCAGTCGTGCGATGCAGAACTCCCTTGGAAAGATACTCGGTGTAGCCCTGCCTTAAGGCAAAGTGAAAACTGTTGGTGACAATCAGGTTGTCGACATAGAAGTTGGGGCAGATGAGAATGCGCTCTATACTCTTCCCGATATACTTCTGGGATTTCTTCGCCCCTTCTATTAGGGAAAAGATAAGATCCAGGGCAAGCACGGGCCAGGATTCAAGCAAGACGGGTATAAAGACATAATCTGCTGCTATAAGAGCGAACCTTGTCATCAGGCCTGTATTGGGGCTCGTATCTATAACCACATAGTCATAGTTTTCGGAGACTTCTTCCAGGATATCATTCAGAATGAAGATGGGGTTATTCTCATCTGCCAGTTCTTTCTCTATATTCTGAAGACGAAGATCCGCAGGAGCAAAGGCAACATCCTCCCAGGGATGGATGAGAGTATCCTGGAGTATCATTTCTCCAAGAAGGACTTCTCTTATCGTCCTGTCATAATCAAATTCAGGATTTGTTTCTTCTACCATATGCTGGGTAGCAGAAGCCTGGGGATCAAGATCGATCAGTAAGACTTTGGAACCGGTCTGACTTAAAACCTGGGTAAGTGCGAGAGAAGAGGCGGTCTTGCCGCAGCCTCCCTTCACATTGCAAACGGTAATAACTTTCATGTATGGAATTCCTCCCTACATGAAGATTCTACCGATTTTGGAAATTCTCCAAAGCCCCTATTTTACAGGTATTGATTCGAAGAACTCAAAAACTTCTCTACGCATCTCATTGGTCATATCATGGCCAATGCCTTCCTCCAGTTTATAGGTAGCCTTATTACCAAACTCTGTTAGGTAGTTGCTGAAGGTTTCAGGCCTCTGATAGGGAAACTCTCCAAGGACTTCTTTATAGAAAACCTCTCTATCGGGCAGTAAGGAAAGAAAATCCAAATCCTTCGCGGGATCACCCATATCCTCAGCTCCATCGAACACAAAGTATTCTACAGTCCTAAACTCTTCATCGTTGAAATCCCAGCCTTCAATCTTTTCCGCATCTGCAAGACCGATGGGCCAGGTAAACTCATACCCATCAATTTCTTCAAGAGGCAGAAGGTACTGACCGGAACCACCAGGCGCTGTAGCTTCAACATATTCAGGATGCATAACAGGGAACACATTAGACTGAGCACCGCCGTTGGAGAATCCAGTCATATACACCTTGCGGTGAGTTTTAAAACCCTCAGTATCAAGCATATCTGCCAGAGCGTTAATGACCTTTACATATTCGAGGTCGGGTCTTGCCCAGAAATCATTCTCAATCTCTCCGGGAATCATGGAAGCCCTCGAAAGATACTGTGCTCTCTGCGGAGTCCATACTGTAACGAAGGCATAACCGAACTCTTCTGCCAGATCGATCCATACGGGAGTATTCATTCCGCCACGGTTATCTACCATATGGTTGTAATCTTCCTCCATTCCGCCATGACCAAGATAGGCAATCTTCAAGAGTTTATCCCTGGATGCAGATTCGGGAACATAATAGGTAAAAGCGTACTTACTGATGCCCGGATCATTAACAACAGTCAATTCCCCAACTTCAAGAGAATCGAAATTGATCACATCATATGTATTTCTGGAATTCATCTCTCTACTGAGACTACCAGCCACAACGTCTTCAGGATTCTCAAAGGCAAAGTTTGATTCGCTGGACATTCCAGAAGTCCCGCCAGCTGTCTTCACCTCAACATTGATATAGGTAATAGTCCTGTACCGAAACATCATGAAGCCTATTCTGCGGGATGTTACCGGAGCGACATTCTTACCATCAAACAGAACCAGCACATCTTCACTGGAAGGATTGTAATAAGGATTATTAGCCGCAACCTCTCCTTTAGGCGTCATATACCTTAGGTCTTTTATAAGGGGATGATGGGTGAAAAGCATTTCAAGGGCTGCTTCCGTTGCCTCTTTGTCATAGCCTCCCTTATCATCAAACTGAACAAGATCGTAATACGTCAATTCAAAGTCAGTAACAATCTGATCAGGGGCAATAGATGCAGAGTGACTCTGATCCTTCTCAACACTGTTTTCAGTTGTCGTCACACAGCCAATAAATAAGGTGACAACTATCGGCAGCAGTATAATCCTCTTCATCAAAATCTCCTTAATATACATTATCATTCTAGAAAATAGAAAAGCAAATAACCATGGGAATAAATCCCAATAAATTATATCAAATACTATTTCCATCCCAAAGATATGTATAAGCAGACAATGATGAAGAATCCGTCTATGAACAGCTTCGACTTATATACGGACTATCAACTCTGTCCCGAATCCGGGACTGAATATTTTATTCATCATTCCAAATCGCCAAAGGCATTCTTATAATCTACCTCCGCCTTAATCTTCCTTTCTGCGAATTTATAGAAGTTATTCCAGTGCTTAATCATTATATGAATCTGAGCGGTATGCTTTTTATCAAAATCATCCAGACGATTCCCATTATAAAGAAAATCCTTATGCGTCCCTATAAATTTAGTCCAATACGGAATATATTGCAGAAGGCGCTCATGATAATGAAATTCTGCAAGCGATAATAAATCCTTTTTCTGCACTATATATGAAGCATCAACGCAAGAAATATATGCATCGATTATATCCTGATATTTTGATGCATCTAATTCCTTACTTTTTGCAGAAGTTTCTTTAGACAAAATTGAAGTGGTGGTACTACTACTAGTATTATAAATAGTATTATTCTTAGTATTATTAGGTGGTCTTTGGGGTCTGGGTTCAGACTCATCAGCGTCGTTTGATTCGACATAATTGTCTTCTTCGGAGTCAAAAAAATCATCATCCAATTGATTGCTTAATTCCTGCAGTTTATCATTCAGGGTGGAGAGATCGTAGGTAAAGCCGACAGTCTTCCACTTCTTTACTCCTCCTTCATCAAAGCTTTCTTTGTGCTCCTGGAAATGGAGGAGTCCTTTCTTCTTGAGAGAACTGCGTCTTCTCTGAGCAGTTTTCTGACAGCCTTTTACGAGTTTGTCATCATGTACTTTGAATGATGCTTTGTGGCGGGATAGTTTGATAAGAAAGAGCAGCTCCTTTTCATCTATTCCCAGTTCTTCATGATAATCAATCAGGAGATTGGGGATTTGGATGAATCCTTCATCCATTGCATAGTTGTTCCATCTTACATTGCCCATAGAACACCTCTCTGTATGGTATGAGCGAGAAAGATTCCGTTTCTAGCCGGTGTGAATCTTCCGGTTGTAATAATTCTTTTGGCCATTAAAAACTCCTTAGTAGTAATAATTTTGAGGATGTGTTTTCAATGTGTCTGGATGTGCTGTTATGTGATTATACGTTAATGCCTTTGCTTCTGAGGCTCGCCATGATTCTGAAGGCGGTTGTTCTACCCTTATTCAGTTTCTCGGCGATATACTCCGATGAGGGAGTATAGGGTCTCTTTCTACCTGTGTTGTAATGTCGGATGAATTGCAAAACTTTATATTCTGCATCTGTTAGATCTGTAAATTCGTTCATGTGTTTCTCCTTTCTATAAAGTCCCATTCGTTGCACAAAAAAACAAGCTTAAAAGCGGCTCTCAATTAAGAGAGCCTGGAATTATTAAAACCGTTTTGTGAATGAGCTTTCGCCCTCAGGATTATCTTTCTTGATCAGGGAGAAAAGTGTCAAATTTCTTATTCTCAATAAAGATAATCTCAAAGACATACTTAAATATGCTTTATAAGGAGTGAAAAAGGCTCCCGAAGGCAAAAAAACACGACAAAATCTAAAAAAGGAGAGAAGAATTGGAAGAATCCATCTATGCATCCAGCCAGCAAGTATTCGAGGGGTCTGCTGATACACAGCTGTTTCTTGATTCAGGAAAACCTGACCAGTCTTATGTCATATCATTCTCTGGATTCCTGAATACCACGACGGACGACCTTGAGGGATATAGGGCAACAGAGCTTATCTTCTATAGAGGGGAAACGGCCAAGAATCTCCTCCGTACTATGAAGAAGCGGGCTGAGGAAGGGGTTGTGAATGAGCACCACTCTTTCAGGCGTTTTCCTATGACCCGTGAATTGAAAGAGAAGATCGTGGAATGGATGTTCAAAGCAGACGTCCTAGATTTTCTCTGATCTATAGAGCCACTCTTCCTTGAGTTTTCCATGCTCCTGGTAATAATTCCAGCGAGTAAGGTAGCGCCCAAATTCACAGAGCCCATGTTCGAGGGCGGATGGATTTAATTCTGTAAGGACGAGCAAGTCCTCAATCTTATCCCTATTCCTCCTCCCCTCCAATTTCTTTAATGCCATCCTGGCTCCTATATTCATATAGCACTCTGAATCGGGATCTATGGAGAGGAAGTAAGAGAGATCCTTGGCTATTTCTGTAGCGAGGAAAACCATCCTCTTTCTATAGAGTTTCTTAAACTCATCTGCTATGAAATCAGAAGCCTCTAGAATAGAAGCATCCTTCCAGTAGGATTGGGCTTCATATATCTTCTTAACAATGGGAGAGGATACATTGGTCAGAAAAGATTTCATGGTATCCCCCTTATATAGAAAAACCTGGTAGGGCTTTCTGGCGTCTGAGATACATAGATCGATATGTCGGAGGTTGCGATAGTCGTGGAGCCAGATTCCCGTCATGCTATCAAGGAAGCGTATGCTGGATAGAGCCGACCGGTAGAGAACAGTGTAGAAGATCTTCTCCCAATCATCCATCGGGGAGATGAAGTCCAGCAACCGAATGGTTCCTGCATCGTGAATCCTGTCTATATTGCAGAAGCGGGTTTGATGTAGGATTAGGTCATCTGACCAGGGTCTGGGTAGGCCGGAAATCTTCTTTTGTCTTATTAATTCTCTTTCTTCTAGAAACCATTGGAATTTGTCATAGTTCATAGAGAAATCTTATCGTGAGTTTAAGATTCTGCGAATAGTGCTTGCAACATAGTTGTTATACGGGATGTGAACGATTACACTTTATCAGTATAATAAAAACATGAATGATTTATCCCTATTACTAAGTTTTAGACATGAGGATTTCCCCTCAATAGAAATAATAAAAAGGGATTCTGGGTTATTTATTGGAGATATGGCCTTTACCTCAGATAAAGACGTTTCTGATTTTTTATCTGAATGGTTGCAGAGTAATATAATGAAGATCCATCCAAATAAAATTTATTTCTCATTTATGGAAGGAGAAAAGCAAATTGATTATGGATCTGTCGAAGTATTTGGTAGAAAATATATATTACATTATATTACCGATGGA
The DNA here is from genome assembly GCA_963676905.2 of Oceanispirochaeta sp. Lineage (GTDB taxonomy): Bacteria > Spirochaetota > Spirochaetia > DSM-2461 > DSM-2461 > Oceanispirochaeta. Next base: position 4,416,858 of record CAXXVE010000001.1, on the reverse strand, counting down.
TTTCCCTCAATTAAAGATGACAAGCTTCCACTTAACATTCCATTCTTCTCTGAATCTATTATTGCTCGATTTATTACAATATTTTCTTTTCGTGATTGTATTTTCGACGGGATATTTCTTTATCAGAAGTGTGACATATGCGGTGGTGCTGTTTTTCTTGACTATGGCTATGATTCACAAATCTGTTTTAATTGTGATACATGGCTAGAACAGCCTACTGACGATTATGGAATTCCCATCCCAGATCTAGGTAAACCTTCAAACAGGAAAATAACAATAGAGAAAGAGCTTTGCCTACCCCTAATTTCTCTGGAGACACATAATTCATTTGATATTGCTATTTCAAATGAAAATAAAAGCTTCCATTATAACATTGAAAGAACCAAAATATCGACCTTTGAGATTTCAATTGAAGGTCGAATCCAGGTAATATCCAGTATCTCGGAATTTAAAGACTTTTTCATTCGTGATTTGCAACCTTTTTTTTACATGAATCAATTACAAAGCGAAATTATAATCCGCAGAATCTATAAAGATACTCCGCTTACTAGTAAGAATTCAATTTCTCTTAAGAAGGGTAGCGACACGGATAAAGTTATAAAGAATATCGTATCGGAAATATTATTTGGCCTTGATTACTATCATCTATGGATTAAGCCTGAATGACTTTCCCCAAAACCCCGAAAGGGATATCCAATCGTATCACCAAAATCCGCTCCCAGCTCTCAGCCTTCAAACGTGAGTACGGAGGGCATGACGATTCAGGTGGTGCAAGGTATTACCTCTTCTACCTCTACTTTCTCTTAGGTGATAATCGCCGGTCTTCTGAGTTCCTCCGTTGGTTTCAAAAGGAATTCCCGGATGATTGTGGTGAACCAGTACAATTATTATGTTGGGCATTAATTCTTCATCGAATGGGGAAGGGTGGAGATATTCAACTCGCCAAAACCATGCTTTCAAATCTCTATCTCATACCTCATCTCCTTGGTGAAGGTATTGGTCGGGTGGACATGTGGCATTCAAACTCCGATGAAGACCCTGATTATATAGCGTGGATACCTGAGCAAATCCGGGGCGCAATCACTGACAACGATTTGGAATGGGTGCGAGAAAAGTACAATTCTATCCCTTTCCAGAGAGTGCGGAACCGATATATAGAAATCAATAAGGAATTAGAAACTCTCCCCAGAGGAGAGAAACGAAGCGCCCTGGTCAATGAAGAATATCATCTACTGGATGATTGGCAGTAGTTTGAAGAGATTAGATCATATCTTCTGTTTTAGTAACAGAATTATCTAGTTCTTCCGGCAGATCCGTAACCATCCATGACGTTACTTTCGGGTTTAGTAACTGGGGAACCTGTTGAAGAACTTCGTCTTTCTCTGAAGGGGAAAGATGTCTCTTTGTATGTGTAAGAGGGTCATGGAGAATTATATCGTTGTCTGACTTGCGGAAGATGATCATAATAATGGAACGCATTATATCACGATTCTGCGATCACGACACAATCAGGATCTGTATTTATCATGTACTTATCCGTCCTTAATCCTATGCCTTAGTAACACTTCAATGGTTGTTTCATTTGCATGCCGATAAAATTCCTCTGAGAAGGAGTAGATTTCATATTCCGGTAATCTGTATTTCTCTCCAATCAATAAAATGAATCTGATGCGGTTCTCACTCAGGAGTGGGTAGAGTAGATGCATCTTTGCTTGTTGCCACATAAAAAAAGCCTCCAGGAATAGATATGCTTTCCCGGAGGCAAAAAGGTAAAAGGGGAAATTATATAGTCAGATCAAACGGACGTTTTTCAACTTCTTCAAAAGCATCCTCATCAACCTTGAAGATGTTGACGGGAAAGAGATCATGCAAATCAGGATGGTTGTCTATGAGTTCATTCATCGTATCTAGATCTTCATCCTGAAGATTGATGAGCGAACCTCTTTTCTGAAAAGCCATAATTGCCATATCTTCTGCTTTTTTGAACGCCTTTCTTTCATTGCGGGGGCGATCTACTACAGACGCTCCAGAGGCAAAATACTTCCTGCCGAGAACCTGAAAAAGAATCGTTCCTTCATTGTCCTTTATGGGTGCCTGAATCGGAGCCACAAAAGTAACGAGAGAGCCATTTTTAATCCCCTTATATACCTTCTCATTCAGAAAAGTAATGTATTCTTCCCCACGATAGCTAGTAGGAATTGTTTCAGGCCAGTTCTCAAGAAATATGGAAATACCATACATATAGATGAATCTATTCCAATCCTTACACTGGACCATATAGGCATCTCTGATAATCGTCTGGATATTAAAGGGGGTATCGGGTTTTATCTCATACTCATTGAAGATATGATCTATTACATCTGAGAGATTGTACTGACCAAGTTTATTTCCCTTAACCGCTTTGTCCAACTCATGTCCCATCCAAAATCCTCTTTTCATTCTTCTTTCTCCTTGTTTGAGCTTGTTGCTCTTTGGTATATAAACGCTGTCACTTTCTGTACTATTGGAAAATCTCGGGAAAATTAATAAACTTCGTATGAGACAGTGAAATAATCTCCCTCATCAATCATTCGGGCACTACCTTCAGAGTAGGTAAATCCCCAATTTGCCTGGTCATAAAGCGTCTCAAGGTGTTGCTCCCAGACCTCTTCATCAAGGAGGTAATCCTCAACTTGGGCTTTTGAGATGGGGTTCGTTTCGACGATAAATAAATCATCTCCATCAGGTGCTGCATCTTTCAACTGGTGCATTTCTTTAACGGAAAACCACATTATCCTCTCCATGTAGCAGTGGTATTCATGCTTCCCGAGTTCTTTGCTGATATGATGGGAGAGATAACTTTTAATCCTATTGGGATAGACGATATGTGTCAGTTCATTTGATTCTGCATAATCACACAGTGCATCCCAGTTTTCATCAACCCAGGCTAGAGCTTTCTCCTCATACCCCCTGGAGAGCAGATACTCTTTGTACTCTTCTTTTCCTAAAACCATAATGTTCATCTTTCTTTCGCTCATACAAAACTCCTTAAAATGTTTCCCTGAAATATGCTTTCTGAAGGACGGATTTTGAGATTTTCCTCAAATTTTTTCCTTTCTGGTTATAGAGACGCTTTGTTATTATGACGTTTTGGAAAAAAGAGTGGATTTTTTTCTAGATGCCTGTAAAAATATCCCTATGAGCGAAACATTTAAATTGATTATGCCCGGTAAGGGTAATGATGATAGTATCTACACGACCTGGAATATTACCCATCTGAGTTATACCGCCTACAATCCTGAGATGTTCTGGGAAACCGTAGGAATTAAGAAACTGGGTCTTCCTGTTCCTCCCTTATTTGATTCCAATTATGCTAGAGCTATTGCCATATGTACTATTCAGGAGATCAATAGAAAATGGCCTGAACCTGATGAGGGCAAATCAACTTATCAGCGTGATGTTCTGAATGAGACCGTTAATGATATCTCAAAATATTATGAAAGTTGCTCAAAGGTCTTTTTCAAGAAATTCCCTGAAAAGCCGGTAACAAAGGATGAAAGGGAGAGACTTCATCGATATATTCGTGGTATAGCTCGGCTACGTATTGAATCCGCACCACGGCCCCTTTATGGAGAGAAGAGGAAGGATGCGGATAACCGAGTCTATCTCGTCGATTCTGAGAATGACAGATCTCAGGAAGATATGATTGATACAGCTCTGAATTATGGTTATGTCCTTGGTCGAGATGAACTCTCAGACTTGGATCGGCATATAATCTCTACCAGTCTGGATGAGGCGACTATTACTGATGAATCCACCGATATTATATCGAAATACTTCTTGCAGAATCGACCGCAAGTTCAATCCATTGTTCCTTACTTTCAGAATAAAGTCTTAGTGGGATTAATACCCCAGACTCTTTGGACAGAAGTGAGAGTATTCGAGTGGAAGGCGGCTGAAGTGTATTCTCTTCTTGAGGATATTGATATGGGCGTACCTATTGCTCAGAATGGGAAAAGCTACCTTTATATGTTCTATCTCATGGTTTGTATTGCTGCCCTTCAACAAAAGTGGAAAACGTCAGTACAGGCTGTCAGTGAGTCCTCCATGATTATCGGGAGGCAGCATATCCCAACGCTGACAACTCTGGTGATAAAAACATTTCTTCACTACACGAAGGATCTAGAAATGAATGTTTTCTCTCATATTGAATTCCCGCCTCCTATGACCCCTAATGATGTTAAGGAGTTCGGGAATCTGATAAAAGACAAACCGAGAAATCTTTTAAAGTCGATAAATGTACCTTTGACTAGCATTCATAAATCATCGAAGAAGGTTAAAACAACTAAGCTAATGGCTGCAATCTCAGACGACGTTCTTCCTGAGACATTCAACCTTGAAGAAGCTTTTGAATCCTATGAGGTCTTTGAAGCCCTCACCAATAATATAGTGGCTTCTTTTCTGGAAGGGAAAATCATAGATGAACCTGATTCAGGTAAAGTTCAGGAACCCATATTGCTTGTGAGATTGAAGAGTATTTCTGGTGATGCTTCCGAGAAGGCGATCCTGGAAGCTGTAAGAGGTCCTTGGAGTGTTACGAGACAGAGATTAGAGAAGGTAGAATATATCATTCCCCTCGTCTCCGGTATAGCTCAGGATGTCTGCAAGTTAGACGATATCAAGTCAGGTCCTAAACCTGGCCAGTGGGCCTGTTCTTGTTCAATAGCAGATGAGGATGTTCGAACAAAATATAAGGGTGTTGATTTCAGTGACCAGTTTCCAAAAGGTTCAGCCAACCCAGTGAAGTATTTGAACGTATAGTCCCTATCGTAAGAGGATTGTCCAGAATCTATTCTATTGGAATAAGTGCGAAATGTTACTCTTTTAATCATAGAATGAAATCTGGATGATCCTCGTTGAAATGGGATTGTTCTTGGGAAGTTGTCAACTCGAGTTGACAACTTTGTCTGCGGAATAGACAAAAACTAAATTATCCCGGTATAATGCTGCCCCATGGGTTTGGCACAGATCATAAAGTTTACGTACTCGTCTCAGGAATTAGATGAGCTGTTATTATCTCTCCGATATGAAAAGTATTCAGATGGATATATCTTGAAGACGGCAAACTGTTCTATTGAGATTCAGATAACCGGAGAAGGGCTCTACACCATAAATCAGGAGACTATTTCTACTATTTCGGTTTATTGATTGAAAAGATCGGTGAGATAACAGATAGCCTACAGATCGAAGATCAATAATTCCAATCATCAGTTTCGCACGAGAATCATCCCCATCGCATCCGTCTTTCAAAGGGATGAACTTCTACATTTTCAGTAAACGAATCTGATAGGGACAATCCTCGTCAGAATCGGGATGCATTTCAATATATGGATCAGTTGCAGGTGATTGGGAGCATAGAAGTTGTCAACTCGAGTTGACAACTAACGGTAGATGGCTGGAATATCATCATCGGTCATTTTCAGCCATTCTCGGATAGTCTCCCTTGACCATCTTTTCTTTCCACAGATAATGGCATCTGGCTTTCCGTAATTAGGCTGATACTTAGGTTTGCTATAGAGGGTGTTTTTATTCACTCCCTTAAGTTGACAGGCGGTATCCAGGTCATACCATTCCTGATTCAGGGAATCTGACGACAGGATAATTTCGGTCAGGGTTTCTACCTTCTGGATTAGTTGTTCTATTTCCGGGATTTCGATTCTCATTCACTTCTCCTCAGGCATAACTATGCTTTTGAGGAGGAGATTTAAGTCATTTTACCCCATATAGAGTCGATTTTTTCCTGATACTGTTCTGTTGATTTCAATTCTTCCTGGAGGTAGGGGTGGTAGTAATAATTGGTCATATTTTCAGAACTGTGACCGGTGAATTTCCGTACCACATCAGAGGGGATGGCTGTCAGCATATAGGAGTTGAAGGTATGTCGGAGAGAATGTGGTGTCAGATTTTTTCCTTTCCCAACTTTAGCCCTAGCTAGACCGGCTTTGAAATTGGCGGATATTGTTCCTCTGTCGATAGGTCTGCTTGTCTCTTTCCCATAGAAAATATAATCATTATCTTCGGGAGCTAGAGATACTTCCTTCCAGGATTTCAATAATTCTATTGTCCTGAGTGGAAGGCGTACAATTTTATTCTTCTTTTCCTTAACAGAACCTACTTCTCCTGAGTTTTTAACTGCTTTGGTGATTAAAATACCGCTATTCTTCCAATCCACATCTTTCCATTTGAGAGCTCTGACTTCACCAGAGCGCATACCAGAGGAGGTGAGCAGGAAAATAATGGTATAGTACTCTTGCTCCCGCCAGATTTTGATGGCGTCTTCCATATCATGGGGAAAGAGTTTCTTCATTTCCTCAACAGTAAGGACATCTTTGGTAGCTCCATCCTTGTCTGATAATTTTTCTACCAGCTCTAAGGGATTGGAGAGTAGTATTTCATCTCGGACAGCTTCTCCCATAATCTGTTTCATGGCTACTGTTATATCATTATTGGTTGAATTAGCAATATCCAGAGTCATTCTCCAGTCTTCAAAAAGACGTCTGGTAATGTCAGAGAGTGTCATATCTCCAAAGTAGGGGAGGAGGTAATTATCTAATTTCCCCCTTTTTAGTTTTACTACATCTGGGGAGAATGGCTTTTGGGATTTTTTACGTCTAGTTGTGAATTTACATTTGTCAGAGAAGAAATCTTGGGCATATTCCTGGAATGTAGGGCAGTTGTTTCTCCTCTCTACTGATTTTATATAGGCTTCCTTGGCTATCCTGTCTGCCTCATATTTTACTTTCGTTCTGGCTGATATCTCTGATTGCCTTGGATCCGTGGATAGAACATAGCGCCAGTATCTATGATGGTTATTTGGTTTTTTTAGCTTGTAAGGTAGCTTGTGCCTTCCCATTAATACTCCCGAAATCTTTATTCTATCGTTAAATATGCTTTCTGGGAGTCGGGTTTTTATCCTCAGATGGAAAATATTTCTATTAAATTTCTAGATAAAAAGCAGAACTAACAAAATCTCGAAATAGCGAATAATATTCGCAAATAACGAAAATAAACTTGACTTGGCCTTAAATTGGTGTTATCTTCATTATCAGTGAATTGGAAAGTGGATTTCTCACATTTTGCAATTAGAGCTTAGTGCTCGGGAATCTTCTATTTTGAGGGTTTGTACCTTGGAGCGGTTTCGCTGTTGGTGTTCTTGTGACATCTTCCGCGCCCTGCCTGAGGACTTGCGCCGGAAAGATTACGGCGCAAGTAAAGAGTTTGGGAAGTGAACGCTGCTTTTTACCACTCCTCCTTTGTGAGATCTTGGTTCTTGATAATAAATCAAAAACTTTAACCAAGAAAGGAGGTGGCTTGGGTGAAGACGTCAAGACATTGTCGTAATCCGAAAAAAAAGTCGCATGATTCACGAAAAAACAGTTTTGCTAAGAGAGTTTATCGTTTCTTTTGGCGTCATAGAAAAGTGATTATCAAAGTTGTATTCTTTGTGATCAAACATCTTTTCGCAGACGATATCTCTGAGCAATAGCTTCCCTTTCTCACTTTATCTAGGAATAAAAAATGGTAAATGAAGCATTAAGATTATTTCGGGTTTATAACGACTTGAAACTATATGAGTTAGCAGACGCTCTTGGTATCTCAAAAAGCTACTTGTCAGAGATTGAGAAAGGGAAGAAAAAACCAAATCTGGATATAATTGATAAGTATGCTGAGTATTTTGAAGTCCCACCTTCTGCAATACTTCAGTTCTCAGAGAAATTGGAGAGTAATCAGAAAGGAATGAAATCTCTGATTGCAAAAAGCTTATTACGTTTTTTACTGGATGTTGAGGAGAATGGCGAATAAGAAGTATCCTATTTCTCAAAGTCCTCTATTCAAATTATCTTCAAAGAAAAGGCTTGCTGACCTATTGGGCTTATCTTTGAAAGAAATCGTTCACATTAGTAGAGATTCTACTCCATATTATAGAGTCTTTATGGTAGATGATCGGGAAATAAACGAGCCAATTGGAAAGCTTCGAGTCATTCATGATAAGCTACAAAAGTTCTTATCTAGGATTGAAACTCCAGAGTACTTATTTTCGGGAGTAAAAGGTCGTTCATCTGTTGGTAATGCAGAACGTCATATAGATTGCCGTTATATGATTACCATGGATATTACCAAATTCTATAACTCTACTCAGAAAAGCAATGTTAGGAAAATGTTCAATAATGTTTTCAGATGTGAAGGTGATATTGCATATCTTTTAACAGAGCTTGTTTGTTTTTAAGAACGTATCCCCACAGGAAGCCCTTTGAGCCAGAATCTTGCATATTGGTCGCACCAAGATATGTTTCATTCAATAAATTCCTATTGTGATAAAAATAGAATTCTCTTTTCTCTTTATGTTGATGATATGACCTTCTCCAGTTCAGACAGAATCTCGTTAAGTCTTATTGGGGGCGTAAAGGGGATATTGGGGAAATATTGTTTGAAGATTAACAATCGGAAAACAAGAAAATATGGGATGAATGATTATAAGCTTGTAACTGGTTGTGCAATTTCTCCTAAACAAGAAATGAGAATACAGAATAAGCATAAGAAGAAGATTATAGATAATCTATCCGAAAAAACTCCGAACTATCCATCAATAGAAGGACTTATTTCTTATTGTCAAACAATTGAGTCCATTTTTTTTCAAACAACCAAAAAACAGATTCGTAAAAGAAATTCGGTAAAATCGGATTAAGGATATTTCTGATCATAGATTTTTGGAATAGACGTATCATTTGAATAACGGTATACTTTAGGCAATTCATACCTGCCATACATTGTGGAGTATGGTCGCAGCCCGGTTCTTCCGGGCTTTTTTATGGTGATGCAATCGTAATCTCATTGCGCATGTGCTAATCGTAAGGTTCCATGAAAGCGAAAAAAATCATCCCTGATAAACGACTTTTAGAACAAGACCCCCAAAAATAAAAGGGTCAATAAAGGCATCATTACCGAAAATGGGACTAAATAAAAAAAAGCACCTTCCGAAGAAAGTGCTCTATATTTAATCCCCGTAAGGGTTTAACGTTGCGGTAGAGAAGACTTGAACTTCCACGGTATTGCTACCACTAGCCCCTCAAGCTAGCGTGTCTACCAATTCCACCACTACCGCGTTTAGGTGTCGTGATAATACCTAATGGTTAAATTTTTGTCAACGCATGGTGAAATCTTTTTTTCATATATGGAATTTGGCCTTTCATCCTGGTCCGGTACAGACTTTCAGAAACCATTTATCTGCTGTTCATAGTTTATTCATACTTAATTTTCAGAATTCAGAGTATCCAATTTAGGTGGAGGAAATATGTATCCATATGCACATCGATTCTGTGACGGATTTTTCGGATTCGGCAGAATTCCAATGGGAGGCGGTATCGTGTTTTTAGCAGGTATTATTTTGATCGGACTTCTCATCTATCTGGCTGTCAGAAAGAAGGGATTTACATCAGGAACAGACCTTGAGTCCCCTCTGGAGCTTCTTCAGAAAAAGTATGTAAACGGGGAGATCAGCAAAGAGGAGTACCTTGAAAAGAAAGATATTCTCAAGGGTCGCTGACAGCAGATTGTTCTGTCCTTTTCCAGATTTTTAATTATACTTAAAAGACTGCGGTATACCCGGTTTGAACCGTTGATACTGTGGTCTTTATTTTTTTTCAGGAGTCAGTCATGCAGAAAATCAGATGGGGTGTTATAGGCTGCGGAGATATATCCAGAAAGAGGGTGGTTCCTGCCATTAATGATCTGGATAACTGTGAGTTGACCGCTGTGAGCCGGAAAGACAGCTCTCTACTGGAATCTTTTGCCCGGGAATTCGGTGCCAAGATATGGTATGAAGACTGGAAGGATCTGCTGAAAGACAGTGAAGTGGATGCAGTCTATATTGCTTCTCCCGTCTTCCTTCACGCGGAGCAGGCTATAGCTGCGGCAATGGCGGGAAAGCATGTTCTCTGTGAGAAACCCATGGGGCTGGACAGGTCAGAATGCGACCGCATACTGGATGCCTGCACTGCCAATGGAGTTACCTTCGGCACTGCCTACTACAGGCATTTTTATCCCCTTGTACATCGCATAAAGGAGATTTTGAGCTCCGGGCAGATCGGGACGCCTGTCATTGCCGATGTTCAGGCCTGTGAGTGGTTTAACCGGAAATCAGGAGAACCCCGTGCATGGCTTCTTGAGAAGAAAAAGGCCGGGGGCGGTCCTATGATGGACTTCGGCTGCCACCGGATTGAGGTGCTCCAGGACCTATTCGGTAATGTACTGTCACAAAAGTCCGAACTTATGAATCTCTATTTCAAAGAGAGGGAAGTGGAGGATACGGCTCTTCTCTCTCTTGTTTTTGATGAGAACATCCAAGCGACTCTCAGAGTCTCCCATGCCGTCAGTGAGGGGCGGGATACCCTGGATATTTTCGGGACTGAGGGAAGCATTCATGTTCCCGTACTCAACGGGGATAAACTGATTCTTAATAGAAAAGGACAGGAGCAGGTTGAGTTTCATCCTCCTCATAACAATGTCCATCAGCCCCTTATTGACGACTTTGCACAGGCCCTTATTGAAAAAAGAGAACCCGTGGTTGACGGACAGATCGGCAGGGCTGTCAATAAGATACTTGATGGAATCTATTCAGCATGAACCATGTTGTCTTCCGGTCTCCGGATAAGATCGAAAGGACCTTCCTGTATAGCTTCCGGCTTTAAAGGTTTTTGAACAGCCGACGGATCTCAATGTAAAAAGGGATGTACCGGCAGTTATAAGATGAGTAGCTCCTTCCTTTTGCATTCCTTTCTACTCCTGGAACTGGAAACTGATTTCTACTGAACCCTTGTGCTCTTTAATGGCTTCAAGTCCTGATTTAATTCTGGCCATTACGATAATATCACTGCGCATAGGCTTTCCGTCATGGCGGTAGTAGATGAGAAGTTCATTTCCTTCGGGCCAATAGGCGATGTCTCCCGGCTCATATTCCAGTTGCTTCGGACCCTTTTGAGAGAGGGGTTCTTCAAAGTAACAGTATTTTATGCGGTTGTAGAAGTCATAAAGATTAATGGTTGTCGGCATCATCGAAATGAATTCCCTTGTGGTTTCACTGTCTATAAGCTCCGCTGTCACTATCTCACCGTCTATCTGCATTATCAGCTGCATGGTCCCTTCCTCTCTGTGCCTTGAAATCAGATCTTCTGAATAAACCGGTCCTGCCGCCGCAGTTAAGGCAAGCAGCAGTACCGGTATCAACTTTCTGTATTTAAATTTTACATTCATTATTCTATATCCCTCCGGGGCAGAGGCTACCCCGGAAAAGGACCCTTATTCCGGCAGAGGCAGGGCTCTGTTGACAGCCTTCAGGGAGATTCTTGATCCTGTAGAAGAAGACCTCTCAATGGCATCGATGAGCCGCTGAACACCGACGGCGTCATCAAAATTGGAGGCTCTGGAGCTTCCATTTTTAATATCCCCAGCCATTCTGGCATAGTTGCGCAGTACGTTACCCGGGACTGGTTCTCCCTTGTAGCCTTCATAAAACTGCTTGGGAACCTCGATGGGGGTCAGCTCTCCTGAACCGCTTTTAGCTCCTGAAATGCTGAGCTGGGCCATCTGTCCGTGGCCGAAGGGGGCTGTCACTCTGAGGTCGCCCTCTGTCCCGTGAATATCCCAGGCAAATCCCTCTATCCCGTTGGGCATTCCGCCCTGATAGTGAACAGAGAAGGGCTCGCCGCCCTCCAGTCTGGCGGTAACCAGGATCTGGTCCGGTGCGGTCTGGGTAAGGGTGCTTCCGTCGTCCAGAGAACGGACTTCACTGATCCGTGTATCAAGGATTGCGGAAACTTCAGTTATATCTCCCAGAACATCCCTTACAGCCGCCAGGGTATGGCCCAGGGGGATGGTCAGCATGGTTGCACCGTTTTTCTTGTCCAGAAGATATCCCAGACGGGAGATGTTCTCGGCGGTGGGGCCCCAGTTGCCTCCCCATCCTGTCAGACTGGATGAAATGACTTCTCCCACATAACCCTCAGACAGCAGCTGGCGCAGGTAGAATATCTCGGGAGCGCAGCGGGCCTGAAGTCCGACAACTGCTGTAACGCCCTGTTTCCGGGCCAGTTCTGCCATCTCTTCGGCTTCTGCCAGACCGTTGCCCAGAGGTGCCTCACAGTAGACATGCTTCCCCGCTTCCAGCGCTGCCTTTACGACTTTGAGGTGCTGGGGGACAGTAATGGTGACTGTTACGGCATCGATCTCGGGGGATGCGATAAGCTCCTCGGCGCTTCCGAAGGCGTAGGGGATTCCCAGGGTCTCTGCTGCGGCTCTGCTGCTCTCCAGGCTGCTGTTGGCAACACCGTTAATGATAAAACTGTCAGACAGATGCTGCAGTGAGGGGACATGGGCAACTCCGGCCCAGCTCTCTCCGGGTTTGAGTCCGATGATTCCGACTCTGATTTTCTTTTCAGACATATTATTTCTCCAATGTTTAACACAAATTATTTATATTCTAATAATAATTATTTTCTGAAAGGATGTGATAGACATATCCTGTCATCTTCTTGCCTGATCCTCCGGGAGCTCTGGTTAGGGTATTATAATGATGCTTTGTTTGTATTAGGATCACTTTCAGGAATACAAGGGTTCCAGGCATTGTAAAGGGGGAAATCGTGGACAGTGAATTGGAGAAACTGAAAGAATCATTTCTGGACAGAATAAGGAAACTTGCTCAAAACTGCGGAGAGACAAAAACAGGGATTCCCGCACTCTCAGTATACCGATACGAGACTCCTGTGGAACCTGAGAACCATATTCAGGAACCGGGAATCTGCGTCATCGCCCAGGGAGCCAAAAGGATTGTGCTGAAGGATGAGGTTTTTCAGAATGATCCGGACAACTATCTGCTGACTCTTCTCGATATGCCCGTGGCTACGGAAATTGTAGAAGCAAGTGATGAGACTCCCTATCTTGCTGTTTCAATGAAGCTGGATCTGGGAGTGATTTCCGAGATGCTTCTGGACAGCAATCTTCCTGAATATCACAGGTCCGGTAACGGAGGAGCCATGGCCGCCACAGGAATGAACCCTCCACTCCTTTCCGCTTTTATCCGTCTTATGGATCTTGTCGATGAACCCGAGAGCATTCCCATGCTGGCTCCCCTGATCATCAGGGAGATTATCTACAGGCTTTTGACAAGTGAACAGGGGTATCAGCTCCGCCAGCTCACTCTGTCAGGCAGTCAAAGCAACAGGATTGTTCAGACAATTGAATGGCTGAAGAAGAATTTCAGAAAACCCCTCCGGATTGATGAACTTGCATCTTTGAGCCGGATGAGCAGTTCCACCTTTCATCACCATTTCAGGGAACTCACATCCATGACTCCCCTGCAGTATCAGAAGTGGCTGCGGCTTCAGGAGGCCAGGCGGCTGATGCTTGTTGAGCGAATGGATGCGGCGGGTGCCGCTTTCAGAGTGGGCTATGAAAGTCCGTCCCAGTTCAGCCGGGAGTACAGCAGAATGTACAATGCGCCTCCCTCACGGGACATTAAAATGCTCAGGGAGGGAATGGCTGTCTGAGCTGTTTCCGCCTGCCTTTTTGATTCTGACCGAACAGTCCCTTCCTCAAAACATCCATTTTGCAATTCTGATCTGATGAACTAGAATTGGAGTTATGTGGAGTCTCATTTTTCTTCATCCTTTTCCCGCCCGGCTCCACTGGTACAGGGCATCTAAGTTTTATTCATAACAAGAGAATCAGTTTACATGGCGGAAAGTTTTTCCGCCTTAAAAAATCAGCTTTAAAGGAGCTTTTTATGTATGATTCTTACAATCCTCTTCTTATCGTTTTCTGGTTGATTGTCACTGTTGTTCTGTTTGTTGCAAACTGGAAAATCTTTACAAAGGCCGGAAAGCCGGGATGGGCAATTATCATCCCCATCTACAACATCATTGTTATGCTTCAAATAGTTCAGAAACCGATCTGGTGGATCTTTATGTTCCTGATTCCAGTGGTGAATGTCGTTTTCTGCTTTATGCTCCTCTACAATCTCTGTCTGAAGTTCGGTCAGCCCGGATGGCATGTTGTTCTGGCGTTCTTTCTGGGTATTGTCTACTATCCCTACCTTGCTTTCTCAAGTGCCTCATATCAGGGGTAGGCTGTAAAGTAGTGAATTTATGAGAACGCCGCTTCTCCTGCTTCTTATTTTCTTTGCGCCTATCGCTCTGTTCCCTCAATGGGCTGAGTTTCATGTACTGCCCGGAGAGTCTCTGTGGGCATCCTCTGTCCTTTCCGAGACTCTGGGGGACCGGGAGTACAGTTATCCACCGGAGAACCTCTTTGATTCAGATGCCTCAACAGCCTGGGTTGAAGGAGTCCCCGGTATGGGGGCAGGGGAGAGTGTTGTTATTCTGACGGGAATGGCCGTGAGTGAACTCTCCCTGATTAACGGGTTTGCAAAATCAGGCACTCTTTTTGAGAAGAACAACCGTGTGAAAGAGATCCGTCTTGATCTGATTGCGGGGTATACGGCCCCGGGTATGGTGAGCGAGACCGATGCGCAGCTCTATCTTGTAAAGGAGTTTGTTCTGGAAGAGTCTCTGCTGCTTAAAGACAGCATGGATCAGCAAAGCTTTCAGATTTCCCTTTCCCCGGAGGAGCAGTTTGAACTCTGCCGGACAGTTCTGAAGGATTTTGCAGAGGATAATCCATTCTTTCTGGAGATGATGCTTCGTGAGACAGGAGTTCCCGGTCCGGAGTATCTTGAATATATGAACTTCCTGGTGATGATGGAAGCTTACGGATTTATGGGCATCAGGATGACGATCCTGGATGTATACAGGGGAAGCCATTATAACGATACATGCCTTGCCGAACTCTCCCTGAATCTTGAAGAGTTTTAAGATCAGTTCAGATGTTTTTCAGGCTCTTTTTCTTAAATATGCAATCATGCCGGCAGACCGTATCCGAGTTGGACCGGCCTGCCGACACAGAGCGCCTCCTTGCGGAATTGCTCTCTGATAATTAAACGGTACGGGCTACCTCATAGGCATCCCATACGGCATACATAATATTGTGAACATTCTTGGCGTCACCGAGAATATACATCTCTTTGTCTGTCTCAGTGGACATCTCTTTAAAGAGACTGTTGTCTGATCTGTATCCGACTGCAGAAATGATTGTGTCCGCGGGAATCAGTTTCTCCTCGCCGTTGTTTCTTACAACGAGACCTTCCGCTGTTACCGATTCGGCAGCAGTTTCTGTCAGAATCTCGATGTTGTGATGATTCAGGAGGTCCTTGAGCATATCGTAGTTGGGGAAGGGCATGGCCTTGGGGCCGCCGAGGATCTGAGGTGTCATCTCAACGATAGTAACCTGTTTTCCCTCCTGAGCCAGCCAGAGACCAAGCTCGGCTCCAACAAGTCCTGCTCCGATAATCGCAATTCGCTCACCGGCTTTGGATTTGTCCATTGATACTTCAACGGCATTGTAGACATTGTTGGTTTCACTGCCCTGGAGTTTTATGTTGATGGGTGTGGCCCCTGTTCCTACAATATGGACGTCATACTCTGAGGATTCGAAGATCTCTTTGCTCACAGCCTGTTCCATATGAAGTTTGACCTTCAGTTCCTCAAGCTCCTTGGCTGAAAGACCTATATGGTCCTTTAAAAAGCGGTAGAGAGACTTTCCACTCAGTCCCATCTCACAGCAGAGCTGATCCAGCACATCATCGGACTGCAGGTTGTTCTCTATATAGTCCAGAATCTCCATGACCCGGGAGGAGTCATCGGAATAGGAAGGGGAGTGAAAGGTCATATCGTAGGGAACATAGTCGAATAGATCGGCAATGATCCTGTAGACCAGGGCTTTGAGTCTGTGGAAGTTTTTTCTCTCTTTCTGCATATAGAGCAGGGTCAGCCTGCAGGCAGTTTTAATAAAATCCTTTCTGTCCCAGTCCGCCGGAATCTTCCCGTTGGCACTGTTCAGATGAAAACGGTAGGAGACATTGGCTTCCGCCTCCATCTGAAAGAGATCAGGATGAATCTCGAGTATCAGACAGGAGTTTCTTTCCTCTGTACGGGTCATGGAGTGGACCGTTTTTGAATTGATCAGGAGTAGATCTCCCTTCTTCAAAAGTACCGGTTCCGGATTCATATAGACCGTGAGGGAGCCTTCGAGAACATGGATGAGCTCATACTCGTAGTGCCAGTGGAAACTGGAATTATCAATAGCCGTTACAAAGCTGTTGAAGTGCTGGAGTTTGTTGAATTCTATCTGTTCAAAGTTATAAATACTCATCCATATTTCCTTTTGACTGCCCGATTTTCCGTGTGGGAAATTGCCCGGAAATCATCCTGTGATAAATAACTTATCACCGGAATTTCGAGCTGTTCTTGCAGTTTTAGTTGAGTTTTCTCTCAAATTTGGACAAAAAAAGGCGAATTTGAGTGATTTTAGATTATATAGATGAGCCATTGATATCTTAAGCGGTGGATCTGAGGAAAAGGGATAATACAGGATAATTCCATGTAAGGGTACAGAGAAATACTCCTTATGAGTTCTCTCTACTTTCACACCCTTATCATGGTCCTCACGAATATCTCTCTAAATAAAATGTGTATAAATGCACACTACATACATGTAGGAAAATACTTGAGTAATTTGATCTGATTCCATGATTCAGAGGTGATTCCTGTGAACAGGGGATAAATCGGATCATCTGCATACAAAAATGTGATATTTACAGAAATGTATATTTTCAAATGGTTCCTGCCCTGCTGCTGTGATGTGTATGTGCATATTGCCGGATCTTCCGAACAGACATAGTGTTGTTGTAAAAACTATCCGGGGATTATTAATGAAGAGTCCGCACATCGGTATTTTACGCGTTTTAACAACAGACAACGAAGCCGTATTGATGGCACACCAGAACAAACTGCAGGATCTGTTTCCTCTCTGGTCTTTTTCGACCCGCTGCATTCCCGATCAGTATAACGGAATCCACGATGATGAAACCCACAATGCCGCTCTTCCTAAAATACGAAAGCTTGCAGAAGAGTGGGAGAATGATCTGGACGGACTTATTATAAGCTGTGCCGGAGACCCTGGAGTTGAAGAGCTCAGAGGCCTTCTCTCCATTCCCGTTATAGGAGGGGGCATCGCTGCATCCTCCCTGAGCCTGACAATGGGCCGGAGAGTCGGCGTCATCGGTATTGAGAACCACTGCCCCTCGTCGTACATCCGGATTCTTGGAGATCACTTCGGAGGATATATTCTTCCCGATGGCATCAGAAATACAAATGATCTGCGTACTGAGACCGGTAAAAAGTCCGTTGTCAAAGCTGCCGCTGATCTTAAGGTTAAGGGCTGTGATGTCATTGCCTTTGCCTGTACAGGCCTGACGACGGCCGGTGCGGCATCCCTTATCTACCCTGTGGGTCTTCCTGTGGTGGATGCGGTTGTCGCCGAAGGGATTGCCATGGATGTGATGCTGAAATCTTCAGGCTGGTATGAGGGGTAATAATGATTGAATTGACTAAAGATCTGGGAACTGCCGCACTCTACGGAGGAATCTTTCTGGGCGGTGGCGGCGGCGGTCTGCTGAATACGGGAATGGAAACTCTGGATGCCGCTCTCTCGCTGGGAACCGTCAGGATGGTGGATCTTGCTGACTTTGATCCTGAAGCCCTTGTTATTACGGCTTCCGCTGTGGGATCACCCGCATCAAAAGAGGGATATCTTTCCACCGAACAGGTTCTGAATGCCTTTGACATGATTCAGAACCGGCTGGACGCTCCTGTTGAGGGAATCATTACAAATGAGAACGGCGGTCACTCCAGTTCCAACGGCTGGATTCTTGCTGCTGCAAAGGGAATCCCCCTTATAGATGCTCCCTGTAACGGCAGAGCCCATCCTACGGGTGTTATGGGCAGCATGGGGCTGGACCTCCTTTCCCGTTACAGCTCAGTGCAGGCCGCGGCCGGGGGGAAGGGTGCCCGGGCCATTGAAGTCACCGTGCGGGGACAGATGAATCACTGCGCCGGCATCATCCGTCAGGCTGCCGTTTCGGCGGGTGGACTTGTAACAGTATACAGAAACCCCGTCAAAGCGGGGTATCTGGCTGAAAATGGTGCCCCCGGGGCTATGAATCAGGCGATTCAGATCGGGCAGATATTCAGAGGCAGCCCTGATAAAGAGTCACTCTACAAGGGCCTGACGGAACAACTTGATATGGAGGTCCTCGCATCGGGACAGGTCAGCGAGTTCTCCCTTACAATCGAGGGCGGCTTTGATCACGGCTTTTTGTGCATCACTGAAGGGGATAAAACCTGGAAGACAACATTCTGGAACGAGTTTATGTCGGTCGAATTGAACGGCCGGCGCCTCGCCACCTTCCCGGATCTGATAGCCTGTCTTGACTCTAAAACAGGACAGGTCGTTACAAGTGCTGAAATGGTAAAAGGCAGGGTCATCGACATTGTAAAAGTACCAATGGAGCGTTTGATCCTCGGGGCGGGTATGAAGAACCGGAGTCAGTTTGAACTGGTTGAGAGTGTACTGGGCATCCCCATGACTCCTTATTTGAATGAAGGATTATTGAAATGAAATTAGGTGTTATCACAGTCGGCCAGTCTCCAAGGACAGATTTTACAGATGATGTGGCAGACTCATTTTCTCCGGAAGTGGAGCTGCTTCAAAGAGGGGCTCTGGACTCCTTTACACGAGAGACTCTCCCCTCCATAGCCCCTGTCGAGGGGGATGCTGTCCTTGTCTCAAGGATGAGAGACGGATCACAGGCTACATTTGCTGAAAAGCATATTCTGCCTCTTATGCAGGAGGCTATTGATGATCTTGAGGACCGGGGCTGCCGGTTAATTCTGCTTCTGTGTACAGGCAAGTTTCCCCCCTTCCGGCACAGTTCCATTTTGATCAAGCCCCAGGAGATCCTTCCAGGAGTTGTTGAAAAAATCGCCGGCGGAAAGAAACTTGGAATTATAGTTCCTGAAAAGGAGCAGATCCCCCAGATGCGCCAGTGGTGGAGTGTTGATTCTGAAAACCTGATTGCAGCCTGCGGTTCTCCCTACGGGGAGATAAAGCATGTCGAGGCGGCTGCAGAGGAACTCCGCGATCAGGGGGCCGAACTGGTTTACCTCGACTGCATGGGGTACACCAGAGAGATGAAGAAGAAGGTTTCTGAAATTACTGGAAAACCTGTCATTCTGCCCCGGATGCTTATTGTCCGGATTATCAATGAACTGCTTGAAGGGCAGGGCTGATTAACCCCGGAAGTATCCGGGTTCTGCCTCGGGAAGGGGCGGGAAGAGAAAGGAAGTGGAGGGATTATGAACGATATATTAACGCGTTTTATAGGATATGTTCAGACTGACAGTGAGTCGGGCAACGAAAAGGCCATGATGGAGACTCTGAAAGCGGAACTCCTTGATCTGGGCGCAGATATCTACCAGGACGGAGCGGGAAAAAAACTGGGCTCCAACGGTACAAACCTCTACGCTTTTTTCCCGGGAGACCCCTCCAGAGAGACACTTCTCTTCTCCTGCCATATGGATACGGTGGCCCCGGGCATCGGCATCGAGCCCATTGTCGAAAACGGTATTATCCGCAGTGCGGGAGATACTATTCTCGGAGGGGATGACAAGTCCGGCATCACCGCCCTGATGGACGCCCTGACTAAAGTCCGCTCCCGGAATAAGAGCCACGGCCCTCTGGAAATCGTATTTACAATCGGTGAGGAGGGGGGCCTTCACGGTTCCGCCAACCTCGAATACTCCAGGCTTTCGGCCCGATCAGGCTATGTTCTGGACAGCAGCGGCCCTGTGGGCAAGATCATTGTGCAGGCCCCCACACAGTTCAAGATTACAGCAGAAATCAAGGGGCGCTCTGCCCATGCCGGACTGGCTCCCGAGAGCGGCGTCAGTGCCATCCAGGCCGGTGCAGCGGCCCTGGCGCGAATGAAGCTTCTCAGAATCGATGAGGAGACAACTGCCAATGTGGGAACCTTCAAATCCGAAGGCCCGACCAATATTGTAAGGGATTCAGCTCTTGTTGTTGCTGAGGTCCGTAGTCTGGATATGGAGAAGGCCGGGGCCCAGGTTGAGCATATGAAGGCCTGCTTCATTGAAGAGGCAGAGAAGGCAGGTGCCAAAGTGGACCTTGAAGTCTCCTGCCTTTATGAATCCTACAACTTCTCCCCGGAAGATCCTGTGGTCTCTTTTGTGGAGTCATGCTGCAAGGCTGCGGGCATTGAGCCCTTTACGGCTTCTACAGGGGGCGGCAGCGATGCCAACAACTACAATTCAAGGGGCATCAAGGTCCTGAATCTGGGATGCGGAGTCTCCGGGCCCCACTCCTTCGATGAGAGCCTTCCGGTAGACGAGCTGGAGAGATTCTCGGAGCTTGTGTACACCATGATCGTATCCCGGTAACGGTGTACCCGTAAGTGCCCCGATACGCGGGAATAATCTGCACCCCGGTGCAGTCGAATATAAAATGATTTTATTGAAAGGATAATAATATGTTAATCAGACAGGTAATGGAACTTTTTGATCTTCTGGATAAACCCTCAGCCAATGGAAACGAGGTCGCCGATCTGTTCCGGAGCAGAGGAATTGAGAATGTTGTTGTGACGACTCTCAAGGGAGACAAAGGTACAACGGACTGTATCAAAGTTGTCATCCCCGGAAAGAAGGGAAGATCAAAAGGCGGCTCCGTGCCCACTCTTGGAATTATCGGACGCCTCGGCGGTCTGGGAGCAAGGCCTGAAATGACAGGGTTTGTTTCTGACGGAGACGGGGCCCTTGCCGCTTTGGCGGCGGCTCTCAAACTGGGAGAGATGCACGCCAACGGAGACATTCTTGAAGGGGATGTTGTTATCACAACCCATATCTGCCCCGATGCCCCCACAAGAGAGCACTTCCCCGTGCCCTTTATGGACTCCCCCATAAGCATGGAACAGATGAACACAACCGAGATTGTTCCTGAAATGGAGTGCATCGTATCCATCGACACAACAAAGGGAAATGAAGTGATCAATGTCAACGGCATCGCCATCTCCCCCACTGTAAAAGAGGGGTATATCCTTCCTGTGAGCAATGACATGCTTCAGATCATGAAAAGGGTAACCGGCACCAAGCCCGCCGTTTTCCCCCTCTCTACTCAGGACATTACTCCCTATGAGAACAATCTGTCCCATATTAACAGCATTCTCCAGCCCGCCATTGCCACTGACGCCCCTGTTGTGGGTGTCGCTGTGACAACCGAGGCACCCGTCGCAGGTTGCGCCACCGGAGCTTCCAACTATATCAGTATCGAACAGGCCTCCCGCTTCGCTGTGGAAGTAGCCAAGGATCTGAGCAAGGATATCTGCTCCTTCTATGACAGGGAAAATTTCAAGAAACTGTCAGCCCTCTACGGGCATATGACCCATCTCCAGACTCCAGGTAAAGATTTAGCTGGAGTTTAAATATATACAGGGCTTCCGGTTTATGCCGGAAGCCTTTTTCAGTTCAGGTCAATCGAACTTATCTGATCCATTTTCAGGGCCATTAACATCAAAAGGCGGCCTTCCTGGGATTTTACGTCTATACCCGTTACATTCTTAATCTTTTCGAGACGCTGATACATTGTGTTCCTGTGAAGTCCAAGAGACTTGGATGCTTCAGATATGTGGAAGTCTGTCCGGGAGAGGACAAGAAGGGTATCCAGCAGCTTTTCATTGTAAATCGCATCATTTTCCCGCAGTGTCTGAATAGAGTTCTTGTAGAGTCTCTTCAGTATGGGGTTTTCCTTCTGGCTTGAGAGGAAGTGATAGAGAAGAAGGTCATTGTAGGTGAGAAACTTCTTCATATGGGGGGAGAGGGACTGGCCCATTCTGAGAGTGAACATGGCATCCTGATAGGCCTGCTTCAGCTCATAAAGGTCCTGATACGCCCGGCTGTTTCCAACCTGGCAGCGCAGGTCCGGATAGAGGTTCTCTATCCGTTTCATAAGCTGATTGACCCTTCCAGCCGCGGATTCATCACTCTCTTCATCCTTTTCATGGATGGAAATAATCTGGTCCTGATCACTCAAAAAAATATTTTTCGGAAAATCGTTCTCGCACATTCTGACAATCCTATCCATGTTGTGGATTTGAGTGTCAAAGTTGTAAAGGTGCAGAATCCATATATACCTGAGTCCCAGAAAGTTCAAATTATAGACCTGGCTCTCCTTGATGATGGCTTCTCTGCTTGTATTCAGTCCGAAGATAAGACTGAAGAGGAACTCATTCTTCCTCTGGGTGTACTGAGCCGGAAAGTTCATCTCTCCCACCCGGGCCATAAGGATGTAGGGCCTCAGAAGCTTTCTCTGGATCTGATCGGGTGCCATGATTGAGGCGCGGCCCTGAAGAAAGAAGAAGGACGAGATGCCGCCGTAGGCCATCAGGATGTTTCCGTGCCACTTTTCATTGCCGTGGGTAAAGAGAACCTCCTCCTGTCCTATTGAGGAGAAAGACCTTTCATTTTCAAGATGGTTTGCCCAGTCCCTGAAGGGTGCGGAGGATGAGTTGGCAGGACGGTTGTCGAGAATCAGCCTCTTGTCGGGCCCCAGAATAACTATGGGGGCCCCTGTTACATAACTGATAAGGCTGCACATATTTTTAAGGGAGAAGTGGAGGCTTCCGGCCAGGCTGTTCAGGGTTTCCTTTAACTCCTCAAAGAGGGAGTAGGGGTCATACTCATCGATGAGCAGATCCAGGGTATTCACGGCCCCTGACGGGAAGGGTACTTTTCTCAATGACTCCTGCCAGTGAACAGAGAGGGGCGGTGCGGGGTTGATAAAGAAGAGACCCTGCACGTTTTTCACTTCCGCCAGTTCAATCAGGGAGTTGATCTCCTCCTCCTTGAGAAAGTAGGGGAAGACGCAGAGGACCTTGGAGGATTCAATTCTGTAGCTGTCTGCCACCGTAAACACAAGAAGCATATCCTTCTTGGATACAACGGGCATATTTTCCGATAACCAGGGCATAAGTTAAGTATAGCATTTTTTGGAATCTCTTCCATGATTCTGGAATTGGCGGGCCTGTTATTTTACCAGAGGGCGGGCAGGAGAAAACAGACCCTTTACCGCTGATCAGGGAAGCCTGAAAGGGCCTCCGGCAAAGGGTCTGCAGAGTTATTCTTCTTCAAGTTTTATGCGGTCCAGAAATTCCTGCTCTTCAGGATTTACAACCGCAATGGCTTTCAGCAGGCGTTTTGTGTAGGTCTTTTTCGGGGAATTGAAAATCTCTTCCACTGTTCCGTGTTCAACAAGATTTCCCTGCTGCATGATAATGATATCGTCGGCAAAGTTCTTAACAAGGGCAAGGTCGTGGGTAATAAAGAAATAGGTGATGCTGTACTGCTCTTTGATGGACTGCAGCAGCTCTATCACCTTGCTCTGAACCGAAACATCCAGAGCCGACGTAGGCTCATCAAGGACGATGATCGGAGACTTGAGGGATATGGCCCTGGCTATTCCGATTCTCTGCTTCTGACCGCCGCTGAGCATGTGGGGGTAGCGTTCCAGAAAGGAGTGGGGAAGGTCTACAACATCCATCAGTTCCTTTACAAGTTTCAGACGGGAGGAGCTGTTTCCGTAGTTGTGAACAATCATGGGCTCCTCAATGATCTCTTTCAGTGTTTTTCTTGGGTTCAGAGAGGATGTCGGGTCCTGATGGACTATCTGTACCTTCTGACGGAACTTCTTCAGCTCTGTCCTGGAGCTGATGGCGGATATATCAATGCCGTCCACCGAGATGGTGCCCTTTGTGGGGATTTCAAACTTCATCAGCATTTTTGCCATTGTCGTTTTTCCCGACCCCGATTCACCTATGACTGCAAAAGTTTTGCCTCTGGGGATTTTAAAGGAGACATCGTCAACGGCTTTTACAAGTTTCTTCTGTTGGCCCAGAAGGGACTTTTCGCCGCCGAAATATTTACAGACATTTTTAAATTCAACTATTGTATCGGACATTCAGTAACTCCTGGATTATATTATCTTGGGCAGAACATCAAGCAGATGCCTGGTGTAGTCTGTCTGAGGATTGAGAAATACATCCTGGCTGAGACCCTCTTCCACCACTTCTCCCAGTTTCATGACATAGGTCCGTGTTCCAAGCTGCTTGGCTACTCCAAGGTTGTGGGTAATAAAGAACATGGCTATATCCTCTTCCTCTACAAGGCGCTTGAGTTCCATATTGATGCTGGACTGAACCGTAACATCCAGAGATGTTCCAGGCTCATCGGCCAGAAGCAGTTTGGGTGTTTTGATCAGAGCCATGGCTATAATCACCCTCTGTTTCATCCCCCCTGACAGTTCAAAGGGGTACATCTGGAGGATGTGTTCGGGGTTGGGCAGGCTCATCTTCTCCAGAAGATGGATGGACCGGTCCTTTGCTTCCTTCTTCAGAATCCTTTTGGGGCGGCCGAGCCGTCCGTGGGACGAGGTCATTCCCTGGTAGAGGTAGATGTTCTCCATCTGCTTTCCAATTGTAAACACAGGGTTGAGGGCAATCATGGGGTCCTGAAAGACCATGGATATTTCGCTTCCCCTCAGGTGCTGAATCTCGTTTTCATTCATTGAAAGGATGTCATTCCCTTTGAAAAGTATTTCACCGCTTGTGTATACCGCCGGGGGGGTGGGGACAAGGCGAAGTATGGAGCGGATAGACACAGACTTTCCACTGCCCGACTCGCCTACAATTGTGACAATTTCCCCTTTGTTGATATGAATATTCACATTCTTGATGGTTGGGTTTATCCCGTTCTCATCATTCCGGAATCCGATACTCATATTGTTTATTTCAAGTAAATGTTTCTTTTCCATAATGGTCTCCTGTTAAACCTGGACATCCAGGGCATCCCGGAGGCCGTCGCCGAGAAAGCTGAATCCGAGAACAGTCAGCATGATGGCCAGCCCGGGAAATACCGACGACCACCAGACAGTGGGCATAAAGGTCCGTCCGGATGCAATCATTGTTCCCCATTCGGGAGTGGGGGGAAGAGCACCCAGCCCCAGGAATCCAAGGCTCGCACCTGCCAGAATAACGAATCCAACGTCTGTCGAAATCTTTACAATAATGGTGGGCAGACAGTTGGGCAGAATCTCATAAAACATGATTCTCCACTGGCTGGC
This sequence comes from Oceanispirochaeta sp., assembly GCA_963676905.2. Taxonomy (GTDB): domain Bacteria; phylum Spirochaetota; class Spirochaetia; order DSM-2461; family DSM-2461; genus Oceanispirochaeta. The sequence continues at coordinate 4,391,685 of CAXXVE010000001.1, read as the reverse complement.
GCCGATTCCCTCGGAGGACACAATAAACTGTTCGTTCTTTATCTTCAGGGTTTCAGCCTGTACAAGGCGGGTAAACCAGGGCCACCACCCGAAGGAGATAGCGATCATGGAGTTCATCAGGTTCGGTTCCAGGATGGCCGCAACAGCCATGGCCAGAATAATGGAGGGCACCGCGAGAAAGATATCGGTGATCCTCATGATGATCTTGTTTGTCCATCCGCCCCTGTATCCGGCAAGCAGGCCAAGGGGCACACCGATGAGAACGGCAATGGTCAGAACCACAACGCCCATAAGAAGGGAGTACCGGGACCCGTAGATGACTCTGCTGAGAATATCGCGGCCGATCTCATCGGTCCCGAAGAGAAAACCGTTGCCCGGGGCCTGATTGACCTGGCTGAAATGGATATCCCCCTTGGAGTCGTCGGGATAGGGGGCCAGCAGGGGCGCAAATATGGCTGAAAAAATGATGGCAATGACAATAACAAAACCAACGATTGTAAGCTTGTTGTGGAAAAGTCTTTTGAACATCTTCCTGCGGCTGGAATATTTTTCTTCAAGTTGTTCGTTCATTCTCTTTTCCTTATTTTCCCAAACGTATGCGGGGATCCAGAAAACTGTAGATCAGATCCACCACAAGGTTGATAATGGCAAAAATTATCCCGATTACCAGAGTTACTCCGATAATGGCGTTGTAGTCTTTGTACATAAGGCCGGCGATGCTGTATGAGGCCATACCGGGCCAGCCGAAGACGGTTTCAACAAGGAATGCATTTCCAAGCAGTGAGCCGAACTGCATTCCGATGACAGATAAAATTGTGATAAATGCGTTTTTAAGCATGTATTGATTGATAATAATGTTTTTGGGCAGTCCGTATGACTTGGCCGCAACAATATACTCTTTGTTAAGCTGTTCCATCATGTTTGTTCTTGTCAGCCTCATTATCTGGGCTGCTGAGGCAATGGCAAGGGAGACAGCCGGAATGATAATGTGTTTGAGGCTGTCAAAAAATGCAGGGAAATTCAGTGTCAGCAGACTGTCCAGCAGCCAGAGTCCTGTAATATTTGCAGGGATAATATTTCCGCGTCCAATAACCGGCATGATCCCCAGAAGATAACTGAAAACAAACTGGAGAAGAATTGCGAGCCAGAACCTCGGTATGGCAATTCCCGACAGTGAGAGTACCCGGATAAGATGGTCCGCGAACCTGTTGTTTCTGACTGCCGCGATCACGCCCAGGGGGACTCCCAGAATAATGGCGATGAACATTCCGACAAGACAGAGTTCAAAGGTCGCCGCAAAGCTTTCGCGGATATCCTGGTAGACATTATGCTGGGTTCTCAGAGAGTAGCCCCAGTCTCCTTTGAATATTCCGCCCAGGTAGTTCAGGTACTGCATGTAAACCGGCTGGTCCAGCCCCATCTTCTCTGTGAGCTGGGCAATCTGCTCGGGAGTCGCATCCATACCGGCAGCCAGTTTGACAGAATCTCCCGGTATTATTCTTGTAAGAGCAAAGATAAGCAAAGACAAACCAATCAATGTGGGTATCATTTCAAATATTCTGTGTATTAATTCTTTCCTCATCGATCATCCTTCTTCTTGAAAAAGGGCTGACCCGGAACCCTGTCAGGGCCCGGGGCAGTCCTGTAAATAATTATTTAACAGTTAAACTGTAAAAATTGATGTCATATCCCATGAGGCCTACATAGGTGTATCCCTCAACGTTCTTTCTCATTGCTACCCTGTGAGTCGGGTTGGCTACAAATACGGCGGGAACCTGGTCGGCGGCCATAACCTGAGACTCTTCGTAAAGGGCCTTCTGTTCTTCAGGATCGGTTGCCTTTCTGGCCTCTTCGAGAACTCTGTCAATGGCGGGAGTTGCAGCCCAGTGCATGGACCGGTAGCTTCCGGCTGTTGAAGAGTGGAGGATGCCGTAGGTGTGGCTGTCCACATGGGGGTACTTGAGTGAGTCTGATATAACGGTCAGGTTGGCTGTAGTCTCAATGGAAGAGGCTGACTGCGTTACCTGGGCCCATGTTACAGGCTTGGGAACCACTTTAATGCCGATGGCCTGCAGGTTGGCAGCCACAAGCTGGCTGAACTGGCGCTGTTCTACAGTATCTGCAAGGTACATAAAGGTTACAGATATCTCCTGTCCTGCATATTTGGACTGGGCCAGGTACTCTTTTGCCTTTTCAACATCCTGTGTCAGGGGTGTGACGCCTTCTGCATGACCGGGAACTACGGTGGGTACAAAACCTGCTGCGGGGTTGGCTCCACCGAGAATATCCCGAAGAGCAGAGGTGTAGTCAAATGCATAGGCAATGGCTCTTCTGACATTGATATCGTCTGTAGGAGCCAGTTTTGTGTTCATGGGGAAGTACTGCAGTTTGGCACTGGGAGCGGATGCCACCTTGATATTCTCGTTTTTCGCCATATCGGTGAAGGCGGAAACTGCCAGCCACTGGTGAACCATGTCAGCCTGTCCTGATACGAGCAGAGTCTTTACTGTCGCTTCTTCAAGAATGGTCTGCATTCTTGCTTTTTTAATCTGTCCTTCAGACCAGCCTTTCCAGTAGTTGTCATAGGCTGTGAAGTCCAGGTAGGACTGTCTGTTCCAGTCTGACAGAACATAGGGGCCTGAACCGCTGCTGTTCTCAGAGATATAAGCCTGTCCGTAGTCTCCGTTATCACCGAAATCTCCATCTGCAAGGTTTGCCTTGAGCAGCTGGCTGTCTACGATGTAAAGCTGGGTCAGGGAAGAGATAAAAGGTGCATAGGGGGAGTCCAGTTTGAATACAACTGTTGTTGCATCGGGAGAACTTATCTCAGTGAGAATATTGCTCCACAGCCAGGCATTTCCCTGATTGATGGCAACCATTCTTTCCATGGAGTACACAACGTCGGCGGCGCTGAGAGTGTTTCCGCTCTGGAAAACAACATCATCACGGATTGTCATTGTATATTCGGTTCCGTCATCGCTGACAGTGTATGCTGTAGCAATATGGGGAGCAGGGTCCATTGATCCGTTCTCTACATCGGGATAGAAAAGGGGATCATAGAGGTTTACCGCTGCAATGATCTCTGTTTCATCTTTTACTTTGGCAGGGTCAATTGTGTTGACCAGCTGCTGTGATATATAAAGGAATGTGTCATCAGAACCCTGGGCTTCTGAAGCAGAAGGGGTTTCACCCTGTCCTGCGGCGAACATCGGCAGTGCAACCATGGCAAACATAAAAAAAGCCATGATAGATCTTGTTACTATCTTTTTCATCTACGTACCTCCAATAAATGTACGGGGTTTGTGCTTACCTTATGTATGATCAAAAAAATCAGCAATGTGCATGTATACATCCCTGGACTTGAATATCTGCCTCCCTGTTTTTTACATTATTGTAGATAATACATTTTCGTGTCTCGGATTTGTGAGCTTCCGTTAGTTTTAAGGAATTCCCTCTGAATATGCCATTTGAGAATCCATTTTTACTATTTTTCCTACCTTCCTGTAGTGTGCATCTATACATATTTTAAAAGTCCGTGAGAACGGTTTTTTATTTTATAGTTTAGTAGAATATCAAAACGAATAAAAATATTTCATCAAAAAGGTCAGATATGCAGCTGTACCAGGCTGTTCATTGCCTTCAGAGGGGCTGTTTCAACCTGCACCAGCAGCATAGAAATCCTTTTATGTGTGGAATTTAGAAGATTTAATCATCGAGGAAGATAAATGGAATTTTCAAAAGTCATAAGCGAAAGACACAGCATAAGGAAGTTCTCGGAACAAGCTGTTCCAAGAGAACTTCTTGATTCCCTGATCCAAGCCGCCATACAGGCTCCTTCGGCTAGCAATCTCCAGGCCTGGCGCTTTGTGGTGGCCGATGATCCTGCTCTTGTAAAGAAGATCAATATGTTCAGTCCCGGCATGAGCGGTGATCCGAAGGCTGTTATTGCAATCTGCTCCGACTACAAGTATGCCGAATCCAGAAAGTCTGGAAAGCACTATAAGGATTACGGCTGTATTATGGATGCTTCCATGGCAGCTCAGAACCTAATGCTTGCCGCTGTAGATGCCGGACTGGGAACCTGTGCCATCAAATCCTATACAGAGAGTGCCGTCCGGAAGATTCTAAACCTTCCGGAGTATATCCATCTTGAGAATTTGATTGCTGCAGGCTATCCCGCAGGTGAGGGCAGGAGCGTTCCCCGCAAGCCTCTGGCAGAAGTCGTTAGATATAACGGCTGGGGGGGGGAAGCATGAATCTGAAGAACGAGGAACTATATGCCCTGCTGGCTTATCTTGTAAGCAGCGCCGCCCGGTTAAGCGAAGAGCCTGCATCCTACGGCCCCATGCGCCTTATTGAAGGGGCTAAAAGGCTTTCAAGCGTGCTTGTGGAAGCAGGGGATGAAAAATCATCCGGTCTTAAAGAGCTGATACACCTCATAGAAGAGGGGCGGCAGAGCAGCATGAGCGATGATGCGGCCTTTCAGAATATGCTGGATGAAGCAGTGGAAATGCTTGTTGATATTATCTGATTCTGTAACGGATTATAAAATAAAAAAACCGGGAAGCGAGGTATTTGCTTCCCGGTTTTAAATACGAATGCGGTAGACTGGACTTGCCGTTCATTCGTCAGCATCGTGCTGACTTATTTCCGGCCCTCTTCCAGTCCTAAACCAAATATCCTTTGGTCTACCAGAGCTGTAATACAGCTCCGTTGATTTCTCGCATAGGGCCGAAGGGCCTGCCGGTTTGCCGTTGCACGTATTCACGGCCGGACTTCCAGTTCAAGTCCAGTGTTTGAGTTTGATTATAAAAAAAATAACCCGGTTACCGAGGTATTTGGTAAACGGGTTAAAAACTTGTTTGCGGTAGACTGGACTTGAACCAGCACAGCCTTGCGACCACTAGCCCCTCAATTCGGCAACCCCTGTTTTGTACTTCATAAGGAGCTGTATAGGGCTGTGCATTAGTACTTATGTGGTATGTTTTCCATATTAAGCTACTGGGTTCGTATAATAAGGGCGTCGATATTGGCGTCAGACTATTCCCGGTGTTACAGACTTCGATATATTGCATGAATTTGATACCTTCTCCAATGATAATTATATCGAAAGAAGAATAAATGATGCCTTCGGAAGACTAATCTGAAAATTTAGTTTGGATCAGTTCTCTGCCGGGAATGTTTTCTTGCTTTTCAATTTCTAATATTCATCAAAATAAATCTTTCCAGGACCAATACTACTGATGAAAAATTCGCTTGAAAAGTAATTTTCTGATAAGTAATGCAACATAATAATTGAAACTGTTCAATATCTATCAGAATGTTGCAGTTTTGTCGATTGAATTAAGATAATATTCATTTATAATAGACATATTTTGGTAAGAAAGTTGTTGTAGTAATCGTGACGGATTAAAAAAAAATGTTACATGATAAGGATCAAAAGAATTATGGGGAAAACTAATATTACCATCGAGTTTGTCGAGAAGCTTCAAAAGCTTTATCGAGTGTATCTATTTAGCAACTGACATAATGATAGACCACTAATCTAACCATAAAATTGAATGACATGAATAAACATCTCATGTTGATGTAACATAAATATGTATTCAAATATTTTGTTACATCTGAGAATATGTCATGTCAATTGAATCACAGAATGTAAAGAGGAATATCCGTTAGGAAAGACATATAGGAGAAAATATGAATAAATATATCGTTTTAATTATTACTTTGTTTACAGCTGCAATAAGTGTTGATGCAGTTGAAATTGGTTCGATTAATATTATTGGTAATCTGAAAAAAACAAAGAATGAAACAATCTATAATATTATAGGGTTTCATGTCGGCGATGAGATCCCTTCGATTACAGCAGATGACATTCATCAAAGAATACTTGAAAGCGGTCTATTTGTTGATGAAAGTATTGTGGTTACGATTGAAGTTGACGACAATATTGCGATAGTTAATTTAACATTAGATGAAAAGTTTTCCATCATCCCCATTCCAATCGTTCAGGTCAGTAATGGAGGATTCTCTGCGGGTGTTTTTTTGATTGAAAGTAATTTTTTCGGGACAGGTGATCAGTTCTTTATTGGTGGACTATTCAGCGCTGATAGTCAACTCAGTATGGTAAATTATTACCATAATTATATAGGAGGCAGTGCATTCAGTATTGGCGGCAGTCTGTTGTTTTCCAATGAAATCTCAAAAATAATTGATCCCTCTGGTTCTGTATTGGATGAGTTTGATTGTCTTAAGGGCAATGCCAGTTTAACAGTCGGATGGGAGGATGCACCTTGGGGCATTTATTTAAAAACAACGATAGAAACATTAAATATCAACAATAACTCTCCAGTTATCTCGTTCTCACCTGAAATTGATTTCTCATTTGATAATAGGTACTACAGTACATATTTCAGCAATGGAATTACGGCAGGTTTAAATGTTAGATCAACACTTTTCAGTGAAGACTTTGAAACTGGATATTTAGCCAGATCAAGTGTTTCATGGGGTAGCGAGATCATTTCACGTTTGCAGATATCTACATCATTAAATAATATATTATATATGGGCGACGACTTACTTAGTCCTTCGTTAAAATCTGTCATTCTACCATGTTCAATTCATGAAAATGTCCATGCAAATGTAGTGTTCCAGGGTAATATAACTGTCACTCCTGTGTTGTTTGACTTAAATTGGTCTTATATTGCATTACCCCTTACTTTTACAGCTGGTTATTTTGATGGGATAAGTGGCGACTCTGAATATTTTTATGGCCCTGCTTCAAGTTTGACTTTATGTTTTAAGAAGGTCGCAATTCCAGCGGTATCAATCACGTATGGTTTAAATTTAAATACAATGGAGGAACAAATACAGGCGAATATCGGATTCCAATTATAGTAATTGATTCGGTTCTTAAAAGGAGCGTTTTATTCTATATCGTTCCTTCCAACTCTAAGTTAAATTTTCCGAAATGTATTTGCGTCGAATAATCCAACTTAAATTAACTCAATTCCAAGCAGCCTGCAGGAATCTATATAAATATACTTTTAGTTGTTAATAAAAAGTGCATTTCTAAAATATATAGTGAAATGAAAAACCATACTGAAAGCCATATTTCCCATATCTTGAAGATGAATCAAAGGAGGTTCTCCCATCAGTTAAAAGGTAATTGTATCCTACATATAGATCAACTAAGAATCGTTTTTTTATGTATTGTTTCCAGCCTGCAAGTGTTGCCAGATATGGGATAAAATTACGGTTTTCGCGGATATTTATATTTTCTCCCCAGAATTGTAAGTAATCACAACCGCTGCCGAATCCAATATAGAGTTTATTAAGGTCGGGACTTAATAAATAGATATTCGGTATACATGAGATATTGACAGTATTACAATAAACATCACTCTCATTAGTTTCAAACCACATCATGCCAATATTGATAGTTAGAGAGATATGATCAAATAGCCTTTGTTCATATGTCATCCCAAGCCCCAATCCATGGCTTTTTAGTGCCATGGAAGAGAAGCGGAAATCTGTAGAGAATATTCTGTTTTCCAATGAAAAAATATTAAGTACTGCGATAAACAATAGGGATATAATCAGAAAATTAAGTTTCATATAATTTATAGCTTTAAGGGAGTTATTTGTATTGTAGGAAATCCAGATTGTCTATCCAGTAATTGATTCCTATTCAATCTTTGCGTTTTTCAGTTCTTCAATGCAGGCTGCTGCTACATCTTTTGGGACTTTTGACTGGGGAAATGAAAAGACTGTTTTGAGAGGCATCCCAGCCCCAGCCTTGATTCTTGAATCGTCAATTCCTGGAAAGTATTTGCGTACAATTTTCATTGCTTCCTCATTTACCAGTATCTCTTTAATCTTACTTGCTCCAGTAATAGCCATAATGAATCTCCTTGGAATTATTTAATTTGTATTGTCTGGTTTGAATTTTAACTACCCCTCGGCTTGATTAACTCGCGGTGTACATTTCAATTTAGAAGTTCTCCGGGGATTCTGCTGGAGAGTTCCTTGATGCTCCAGAAAGGTTCATCCGTTTTAATCTCTTTGACTACCTCTGAGTCTGACCACAGACCTATTTCTCCATCAGATGAAAGTTTGAAAAGTTTACCTGATATCTCTTCAGCCTTATCAGAGGCAAGATAGGCTATGAACGGGACCATCCCCTCTGCAGTTCTCTTCATCGCCTCTGGAGCTCCCTCTTCAAGAGCTTCAACGGGAACTCCCTGAAGCCGGTAGGTTGTTGCAGCATTCAGCCAGGCTCTTGTTCGAGCAAGTGGTGTATATGCATTGATAGTTATTCCAAAGTCTTCTACATCTTGTGCTGCTGCTTTGGTTAATGCTACCAGACCTGCATTTGCAGCACCGTAAGCCGCATAACCAAGTAAACCAAGAAATGCGTCAGATGCTGAGTTGATAATACGACCGAAATTTTGTTCTTTCATATAGGGCATTGCATGGTGCATAAGATTAAAAGCACCGGTCAGTTTGGATGAGATGCTTGTATTCCACAATTCTTCATCCATATCCATAATGTTTCCAACCCAATTGGAAGAAGCATTGTTAACGACAATATCGATTCTACCATAGTTGCTGATTGCGGCATCGACCATCTCTCCGGCAACCTTAAAGCTGCTCACATCTCCAAAAAAAGGAATCGCCTGGCCGCCGTTTTTAATGATCTCATCAGCAGTCGTTTGGGCATCGCCCGATAATTCTTTGAGAGCGTCTCTTTCTGCATCTGTAAAATCAAGGGATGTCTTTTCAAACGCATTAATAGACGAGCCAGGCTTACGATTATTAGTGATTATTCTGGCTCCTTCTTTTGCTAAACAAAGAGCGATATCTCTACCAATACCCTGGCCTGAGCCAGTTACAATTGCTACTTTACCTGTTAGAATCCCAGCCATGTTTAGTTTCTCCTAAGATATATGTTAGTGAATGTTAGATAAAAGACATGTGTTGCGTTTCTTGTTGTATTGCAAATATAATAATGAGAAGTGAAAAGTATCAATCAGCAAAAAAATCAATTCTGTTATATGTTCAACATATTGATGCTGATTGTTGAATAACTATGTAAATTCTCATCAGGAGAGGATATGAAAACCGATGCACGTGTCAGATATACAAAGAAAACAATACGAGAAACTTTCTTCGCCCTTCTGAAAGAGAAACCAATCAACAAAATCACTGTATCAAGTATCTGCGAACAAGCTGAAATTAATAGAGCAACTTTTTATCGATATTACACCAATCCCTTCGATTTAATGAGGAGTATTGAGGATGAACTGATAGCATCGTTGAAATCTATGATCAAAATGACAGATAATAGGAATATCACTGATACTATTCATTTAGTCTTAAATGTAATGCGGCAGCATGCTAATGAGTATGAAATCCTCTTTTCTGAGAATGCGGACCCTTATTTTTTTGACCGCTTGGTTCATGAAAGTTATTCTATCAAGGAAAACTCTTTGCAGAAAATGTTCCCTGGTACTTCCCCAATATATAATCAATGGCTTTACTTATTCATGACCCATGGGTTTACAAGCATATTAAAATCATGGGCTGTGAATGGGATGAAGGAAGAATCTGAGGACGTTGCTGATTTTATTAATAGGCTGAATAATGTTGTTCTGAGAGGGCTTCAGTAAATCGGCCTTGAAATATTCAATCTATTCACCATATTAATCGTATCTTGCTGTCTAATAAAGTATTTCGTAATATGATCTCATTGGAAGTATGCAGATGAATATTCCCAATTTAGATTTTGAAAAAATCAGAAAGTATGGAAAGCCGCTGTCTGTTGATGCAGAAACAATCCTCCTTCGCGGGGATGAGAAGGCAAAAGACGCCTATTACATTGTTTCCGGCGGAATCAGGCTTTTCTTTTATACAGAAGATAGTGAGGTCACTCTTGTGTTCTTTTTTGAGAATACCATTGTGTCCTCCTTTTCCTCCTTCCGGGAGGGAACTCCATCTGTGTATTGGCTGGAAACCATCGAAAAGAGTGAACTGATTGCCATCCCCAGGACGGGAATCAGTCAGTTGTTACAAGACTTTCCAGACTTGACAGCTCTGTACATTACAGGGTTGGAAGATCGCTTATCCTCCTATATCAAGCGGCTCAACACGCTTCTTGCCATGGATGCAAAGAAACGCTACAGGCAATTGGTTCTGGAGAGGCCGGACATTATTCAGCGTGTACAGCAAAAATATATCGCCTCTTATATTGGCATCAAACCGGAAAGCCTGAGCAGAATTCGTTCCTCTTGAACTCTTAATTAACAAATGTTATTTGGTGCGGTCCTTTAGAAAATTATACTTGCCGTAATTTTAAGGAGGTCCGTATGAAATACGTACTTGTAAGTTATCATCCCTATAATAAATCTTTTAATGCTGCCATTATTGACCGCATTAAAGAATCAATCAAAACGAGTGACAGTCTTGAGCATATTGATCTGGCAGAGATTAGTTTTAATCTTGCCATGAGCTCAAAGGAGTTGTTTGAGTTTGCCCAGGCCAGAACCGAGCGGGGCGTAAAGCTCGAGAATCTCGATCCCCAGGCAGTTCAATTTGCTGAAACAATCAATAATTGCGATCATTTGATTATGGTGTTTCCCATCTGGTGGGAACTGATGCCCGGTCAGATGAAGGGCTTTATCGATAAGGTCGTTTTCCCCGGTTTGTTTTATACCTATAAGACCGAGTTTACCATGAAGGTTGTCTCTGAACGCTTAAAACGAGTTTCTATCATCACCACGATGAATACCCCAGCATTTCTCTACCGTCTTAAGTTTCAGAATCCGATATACAACGCCCTGGCTAAGGGAACGTTCAAGAAGCTGGGGATCAAAGATGTCCGGTGGATCAATTGGGGATTCATAAAGAAGATCGGAGATAAGAGACGGAAAAGTCTTCTTGAAAAGCTCCCGGCAAAACTTTCAATCTGAAGGGGCGAAGATGAACCGGGATAGAGTGTTGGAATTCCCCCCGATCCTGTAGACAGAATGTAACTTATCGGGAGTCGTATATAGAAATCCTGCCAGATTCTGTCCCAACAAAAGATCTGGGCCAAATAATGCAAGTTACCCCGTAGCACATAAAAGCACGTTTCCATATCTCATAATCCCCATTATGGGGTGTTTCAATTTCTAATATAGAAATCTCAGCACATTAAAAATCATACATTTTAAAAGGATATCAGGCTTTCAGAAGAGGGGAGTCATAAACCAAAAGGCGTCAATACTGGCGTCATCCCCCAAATCGGGCCAAATAAGCTTATAAAGAAAAAACCCTGTAAGCGAGGTATTTGCTTACAGGGTTTAAGTTTACTAAATGCGGTAGACTGGACTTGAACCAGCACAGCCTTGCGACCACTAGCCCCTCAAGCTAGCGTGTCTACCAATTCCACCACTACCGCAATTGGTTTGAGAAAAATACCCGAGGTCCCGATTTTTGTCAACAGGTCTTCCGAAGATTTTTTACAACCACTTTTCCAGGGCCCGCTGAAGCAGGCTGAGCTCTGCGGATATGGTATCCCGGGACCCTTCCCGCAAATCCTCTGACTGTATGAAAAAACTAACATATTTCTAACAGAAGCCTAACCTGAATCCCCACGGTTGTGAGGAAAATAAAAATTGAAAATTATTCCATCTGTACCGGGGCTCCCGGATCAGTTGGAAAAGTCAGGGATATGTGATGGCAAGAATATTGATAATTGAGGATGAATCGGATATCAGGGAACTTATATCCTTTAATCTGGAAATGTCAGGGTATGAAGTGGCTGCAGCCGGAGACGGGGAACAGGGGATTGAAAAGGCATCGGAGGGTGACTTTGATCTGATTGTTCTGGATATTATGCTTCCAGGTATTGATGGATTCCAGGTCTGCAGGCTCCTCAGGAAGGCCCCTGAAACCAGGGACATACCGGTGCTGATGCTGACAGCCCGGGCCGAGGATGATGATGTTGTGTTCGGCCTTGATGCCGGTGCCGACGACTATATGACAAAGCCCTTCAGCCCCCGTGTCCTTATAGCAAGGATACAGTCTGCACTTCGGAAGTCCCGGGCCGATACGGGTGTTAAAAAGAGCATTCCCATAAGTATTCATAATCTGATGATTGACGGATCGAAGCATCAGACTCTCCTTGATGGAGAAGCTCTGGATCTGTCGGCAACTGAATTTTCAATTCTCCGGTTTCTGGCGGAAAACCCGGGCTGGGTTTTTTCAAGAAACCAGATTATTGACTCGGTGAAGGGTGAGGATTATCCTGTAACCGCACGGTCTGTAGATGTACAGATTCTCGGCATTCGGCGTAAACTTGGTGACTCCGGAAATATTATTGAAACTGTCCGTGGAATCGGATACCGCATGAAGGGGGAGTGATGTACAGACGTACCTTTTTCCAGCAGCTTTTTTTTACGATTTTTATACTCCTCCTGCTTACAGTAGTACTTTACTTTGCAGTCACCATTTCAGTTGTCAAAACGGGAATGTACAGGGATGTTCTGCACCGCCAGATGAACATGAACAGAATGGCCCTGAATCTTATCCCCGACAGTGATTTTCATGATCCCGAGGTGGCTCAGCTCTACAGTTCTGAAATATCAAAGGGCACAGAGGTCAGGGTCACCCTTGTCGACCGGGATGGAAAGGTTCTGGCAGACACCGATGAAGATGCCTCGACCATGGACAACCATGCTTACAGGCCGGAGATCCGAAAGGCCTTTCTTGAGGGGGCGGGCAGCTCATCGCGGTACAGCAGGACCCTCTCTAAAATGATGCTTTATACAGCCCTGTATGAACCACATCAGGATATTGTGATCCGCCTTTCCCAGTCCATCGAGGAGATCCAGGAGGATGTAAGCCGGATATATGAACAGATCCTTCTTATCTTCTTTCTTGTCCTCTGTCTTGGAAGTCTTCTTACAGTATTTATAGCCCGCCGGTTGAGCTCCACTCTCCGGTCAGTACAGGATGTGGCCGGTGAATTCGCCCAGGGGAATTTCAATACCGAACTTGATGTCACCGGTTCCAGGGAGGCTGTCTCCCTGACCCGTTCCATCAATGCCATGGGACGTCAGCTGCAGGATAAAATCAGCACCATCCTCTATCAGAAGAATGAACTGGCGGGAATGCTCAACAGCATGCGGGAGCCTGTTATCCTTCTGAATCACCGTCTTGAAGTCAAGGAGATGAACCCCGCTGCAATTGCCATGCTGACTCCCGGCGACGGACTCGTGTACTACGGCAAGGGACTGCTTCAGGTCATGCGTTCCGTCGAGACCTGCGAGCTCGTTGAAAAGACCCTCTCAGACCGGAGTGATAAAGAGGCTATTATCTTCTATGGTGACAAGGAACTCTATCTGCAGGTTTATACAAACTATCTGTACAGGGATGAGGAGACGCCTCCCACTGTCCTGCTTGTTATGAATGATATTACCCAGATCAAGAAGCTTGAAGATATGCGCAAGGAATTTGTAGCCAATGTTTCCCACGAGCTGAAGACTCCTGTGACCTCTATTATGGGGTATGTGGAAACACTGAGAGCCGGAGCGCTGAAATACCCTGACAAGGCTGAGGAGTTTCTTGAGATCATGTTCCGCCAGACAAGGAACCTCAATGCCCTGATTGATGATCTTCTGACTCTCTCCAGGGTGGAAGACGGACGCAAGCGTTTTCACAAGGAGACATTTCCTCTGGAGGATCTCCTCTCCAGTGCTGTTTCGGTCTGCCAGCAGAAGGCAAAGAAGAAAAACTCTTCCCTTGAGATGGAGTGCGACAGTACATGCCTTGTTTCAGCCCATCCCGTACTTATGGAGCAGGCACTGACAAATCTGATTCAGAATGCAGTCAAATACTGCCCTGAAGGAACGAGAATCCAGGTGCGGGGTTCCTGCATTGATGATCATATCCATATTGAAGTGGAGGACGAGGGTTACGGCATCCCCCAGGCCGATCTTCCCCGGATCTTCGAGCGCTTCTACAGGGTCGATAAAGCCCGCAGCAGGGATATGGGAGGAACAGGTCTGGGGCTGTCCATTGTCAAGCATATAGCGCAGATCCACGGGGGCAGTGTCATGGTCAGGAGTATAGAGGGGAAGGGCAGTACCTTTACAATCATTCTCCCTAAGACTGAGACTCCCGGGAATCTTGTTTAATCAGGGGGAGCCGTAAGATCCGGCTCCCCGCCTTATAGAACAGGCTTATTTTACAGAGAACCTGTAGGAACTTGTATGTGAGTAAACTTCTCCGGGTTTCAGTACGCAGGAGGGGAACTGCGTCTGATTGATGCAGTCGGGGAAGAGCTGGGTCTCCAGACAGAATCCTCCATGCTTTCCATAGGCTGTACCGTCATGGCCTTTTATTCCGTCAAGAAAATTTCCTGTATAGAACTGAACTCCCGGCTGGTCGGTGAAAACCTCCATGGTTCTTCCAGAAGCCGGGTCAGAAACGGTCCCGTACTTTCTTACACCCCTGCCCGGAGCGAGAACATAGCAGTGGTCGTATCCGCCGCCTGAAACTTCTGCAATCCTGCTGCCGATGCTTTTCTTTTCAGTAAAGTCCATCTCTGTTCCCTTCACGCTTTTGATCTCTCCTGTGGGGATCAGGGTGCTGTCTACAGGGAGGTACCAGGGGCAGTCCAGCTCAACTTCGTGTTCAAGAACATCTCCGTTTCCAAGTCCTTTCAGGTTGAAGTAGCTGTGGTTTGTCAGGTTCACCGGTGTGGCCTTGTCTGTAACGGCTTTGTACTCAAAGGTCAGCACTCCATCGGAGGTCAGGGTGTAGATCATTGTTGTGCTGAGGTTGCCGGGGAATCCCTCTTCACCGTCGGGGCTGAAGGATGTGAGTACCAGTCCGACTGCAGACTCTTTTTCAAAGGGTGTTACACTCCAGTTCTTGCGGTCGAAGGCTCCCTTGTCTCCTCCATGGAGGGTGTTGGGCCCGTCGTTCTGAAGAAGCTTGTACTCTTTGCCTTCGAGGGTGAACCCGGCGCCGGCAATACGGTTTCCGAAGCGGCCAATGGCGGCTCCGAAGTAGAATCTTGAATTGAGGTACTCATCAAGAGTGTCAAAACCGAGGTTGATGTCCTCGACTTTTCCGGCCCGGTCGGGGCAGAGGATTGATGTGACGATTCCGCCGAAGCTGCTGACCTTTACAGTCAGGCCCTTTTCTCCCTCCAGTGTATAGAGGTCGGCTGTAGTGCCGTCGGGAAGGGTTCCGAAGACTTCCTTGATTACTTTCATATCGAACTCCTTTAAGGGTGCTGCATTTGTATTTATATAAAACGATAAAAAAAACTCCGGAAGAACTCCGGAGTTTTCATTGTAATCAAATAATTTCTTTAAGGCTACTTCAGCTGCAGACTTCCATTGCCTTTTCGGCGGCTGTTGCCGCATCGGGTGTATAGATATCGGCGCCGATGGAGTCGCAGAAGGACTGGGTCACAGGCGCTCCTCCGATCATAATGGTCACACTGTCTCTGATTCCCGCATCTTCAGCGGCCTTAACAACATTCTCCATCTGGGTCATTGTTGTTGTAAGAAGGGCTGACAGGGCGATGATGTTGGCGTTGTTCTCTTTGGCGGCTTCGATGTATTTTTCGGGAGCAACGTCTGTTCCCAGATCGATAACTTCAAGTCCCTTGCCTTCAAGCATGATTTTTACAAGGTTCTTTCCGATGTCGTGGAGGTCGCCTTTTACTGTTCCCAGAACGGCTCTTCCCTTAGTTTCGGCTCCGCCTGCTTCAAGATGGGGTTTCAGTACTTCCAGACCGGCATTCATTGCTCTGGCGGCAATAAGTACTTCGGGAACAAATACCTGGTTGTTCTTGAATTTTACACCCACAATGTTCATTGCGGCCAGAAGGGCGTCATCGAGAATTGTCTGTGCGTTCATTCCGCCGTCAAGAGCTTCCTGACAGAGCTCCTTTACTTCCTTCGCTTTTCCTTTCTGCATCAGTTCTGAAATCTGTTCTAGATCAGCCATTGTCTCTCCTTGGCGGGCTCCGGTTAAGGCCCTTAATTAAGTAAATTGTTTTTATACATTCGACTTAATCCACGAAGTGCGAAATGCGGTTTACGGCTGGACGGACGCCGTCCTGTAGACCGGTTCATATGAAGTATCCTGACTTGCAGTTCAATCTCCCCTGAGCCTTCCCGGCGGACCTTTTTGATGGTCCGGTCAGTGGCGTATTTCAGGTTTGTCCCTGCTCACAGTGACGGGATCGTGGAGGATTCTCACCTCGCTTCCTTCATTTTGAACAGATTCAGTATGATCCACCGCGGTTCAGCCGTATTGGAATTTCTCTGTTAATTTTGGTAAAAAAATAGAATTTCGATAAAAATAAATCTATACAAAAAAAGTAGTATTTTTACATAAAGCTCAGGACCTTTGGTATACGGTACGGGGTAATCAGCTGTGAATCTCTTTGGTGTCCAGATCTATCTTACCCCGTTTTTCCCTGTACTTGCCCGGGGAGAGGTTGGTCATCTTCTTGAAGACCTTTGTGAAGTAGCTCTGGTCCTCGTAGCCCACCATTCCGGCAATCTCAACAAGGGAAAATTTACTGTTCATAAGCAGATTCTTGCTCTTGTTGATTCTTACCTGGTTCAGGTAGGTGTTGAAGTTGCACTTCATCTCCTCTTTGAAGATCTTGCTGAAGTAGGCGGGGCTGAGATATACCGAGGAGGCCACCTCGTCGAGGGTCACCTTTTCGGCGAAGTTTTTATTGATGTACTGTATGGTCTGGTAGATAGCATCGGCATGCTTTACATCCCTCAGGTCGAATACAAGGTCCGAGAAGCGGACAATGACCTTGGCAAGCCATCCCGCCAGACCCTCAACTGTGTTGTAGTTGTTTATCTCGTTGAGGTACTGGTAGTTCATACCGAAGATCTGTTCGGCATCGGCTCCCCCTTCAACGGCGGCACGGGAGAGGAGAACCAGAAGCTCAAGAACCCTCGCCTTGACTACGTCGAACTTTCCCCCTGATGAGAAAAAGACGGCTCCCAGAATCTCGTTCAGAACGGACCGGGCCTCTTTCGAGTCCCCTGTCTGAATCAGATGAAGGAGTTCCCGCTCCTTGTCTATGGGATACTGTGATATCTCGGCATCCTTGTGCTCCATCTGCTTTATGTACTGTATGTACTCTGAGATCTGGGCCTGCTGGTCCATTCTGTCCTTTCGGGATGTCAGCTGGGAACGGTCGCCCTCAATCAGGTGGGAAGCCGTTATAAGAAGCATTTCAGACAGGGCCTTGGCCTGTTCTGTGCTGAGTCTGGGAATATCTTCAAGCCTGTTCTTCAGATTGGCTTTCCTGACGGATTCGGCGTCGAACTTCTGGTTGAGTTCATCAATAAGTTCATCAGGATCTATAATCAGGGCGGGACCTGCGATAAGGGCCCCTGTCATCATTCCCTCTTCCATAAGAGGAGAGGCCCAGTGGAGCATGTTAATGGGGCAGAAATAGATGTAGCTGCCCCCGAAGCGTTCAGCCTGGTAACCGCCGTAGAGGTGGGCCTGACGGCAGTCTGTCCGGCATATGTCGGTAAGGGAGCTGCAGAAGGGGCAGACTCCCTCTTTTGCTCCGTCCTCGGTTAAACGGTAGCCCTTGCTGTTGATTACAAAGCACTCTATTCCTGTAGCCGTTTTGTACAGATCAGCAAGCTCTATGGCTTTTTTATAAAATGGGGAAATGTAGTTTTTAGTTTTACCGTTCATCTGTAATCAGTATAGACTATCTCTCAGTCTCTGGAAAATACATACTCATCATATATTCTTCCTGAAATCCCGCGTGGGACGAGAGTTCAACATAACCGCAGTTTTTCCGGATCTCTTCTGTCTTCTGCAGCTCCTCACGGCTCAGGGCACAGCGGATAACACCGCCGCCACAGGAATTGCCTACAGAACGGATTTTACCCTTGAGCTCCTCAGGCAGGAGTCCGACGGCCAGGGCGCTGTCTGTATTGATATATGAGCCGAAACCACCGGCCAAATAGACATGTTTGATGTCGTCCATTGAGGCTCCAGAATCTTTTATAAGGGTATTGATGCCGGCGGCGATGGAGCCCTTGGCCAGCTGCACCTCTCTGAGGTCTCTCTGGCTGAAGAAGAGCTGAGCCCTCTCATCACCCCAGACAAATCGTATTTCATCATCAATCTCTTTCAGGAATTCAGATCCTTCAGGAGCATTCTCTCCCCAGTCAGATTCATCCTGAATCCGTCCGGTGTAGTCGGCCAGACCGCTTTTGAGCAGATAGGCTGTGAGGTCTATAATACCGGAACCGCATATTCCGGTCATCTCCCCGCCGCCGATTGTCTCCCAGCTGAAGCTGCTGCCCAGGCCGGATACGGCGCTGACAGCACCGGGAATACCCGCCGAACCGCAGCGGATATTGGCGCCTTCAAAGGCAGGGCCCGCTGCAGTGGAGCAGCTTGTCATTTTTTCTCTGTTCCCAAGGGCAATCTCTCCGTTGGTTCCGATATCCACAAGCAGGCAGAGATCATCGGACTCGGCCATCTCGGTTGAAAGGATTCCCGCAATGATGTCGGCTCCTATATATGCTGAGAGAGAGGGGAGGAGGATATAACGCATTGAAGAGGGCAGGCTGGAGCCGAGGTCCCCGGGTTTCAGAATCATAGTTTCGGTAGAAACAGGCAGAAAGGGTGCTTCCGCAAGGCTCTGGGGACTGAGGCCCTGAAGGATGTGCATCATTGTTGTGTTGCCTGCTGCAAATATTCCAAGGAGGTCTTCCGTATTCCGGCGGGTTTTTTTCAGAACCTTTTTACACAGCGCTTCAATCTGAAAGACAATTCTGGACTGCAGCTCTTTCAGCCGCTCATCTTTCCCGCCTATATATTCTATCCGGGAGATGACATCGGCTCCGAAGGCCTTCTGAGAGTTCAGTGCCGAGGCGCTTCCGATGGTCTCTCCTTTTTCAAGGTCCAGAAGGTAGGCCACCACGGTTGTGGTTCCGATATCCACCGCAAGAGCACAGGGACCCTTTGAAGTGGAATCCCCATCAGCCTCTTCTGCAAGGGGAGTTATGCTGCATATTTCGCTGCCGCATCTGGATATCTCCAGGCTCCGGGTTCCATCCTTCTGCAGGGCTGCGAGGAGGGACCTTGTTTTATGGTCCATTGTCATTTTTTCAGGAAGAGAGTCCAGCAGGCGCTGTTCAAAGGATCTCTGGTCCTCCAGGCTGCCTTCGGGCAGGGTGACTGTGAATCTTGCAAGGAGGGAGTCGGGCTTTCCCTTGAACGGCAGCCCTCCTGATTCTTTGATTATGGCGCCCTGGGTGCCTGTATTCATCCTTACAGAAACAGATCCTTCCGGAATTGTCCGGCAGGCAAGGCGTATGCCCCGGGTGAGCTCATCACTGCTGAGGAGCCGCAGCTCTTCGGTGTCAGGGGCTGAAACAGAGCCTTCAAGGATCTGGACCCTGCATTTTCCGCAGCTTCCCTTGCCGCCGCAGGGGGCATCAATGTCCACTGAGGGGATGGACTGTATCATCTGAAGCAGAGTTTTACCGGGAGTGACTGTTTCCTTTATGAGACGTTCTCCGCTATATAAAGTAAAAGTTGTTGAATTCATAATCATCTCCCGATACTGTATAATTGGAGTTAAACAGCTGCCGAACCGGAAATATTGTAATTTCCCTATGTTTTTTTGTAATTATCCGACGAGGGGTCAAAAATGAAAAAGTCTTCTCTATTATTTCTCATGTTTTTACTGAGTTCACCCCTCTGGTCCACTCCGGAAGAGGACTTTCTTTCGGCCCTCCGTTCTTCCCGTCTGTATGATGCCGCCTTCTTTCTGGATGCCGGAAATCCGGTGGACAAATATGTGGAGGATGGTAAAACCGCTCTGATAATAATGTGTGATGAACAGCGCAGCCATGAGGTCCGCTGGCTTGTGGAGAAGGGTGCTGATCCCGATAAGACAGACTCATCGGGCCTCTCCCCTCTGATGCATGCCGCAGGCAGGGGTGACCGCAATATCCTTCAGATCCTGATTCAGGCGGGAGCGGAGGTCAATCTTCAGTCTCCCGAGGGGTACACGGCTCTTCAATACGCCGTAAACGGCGGGTGGTCCGAAGCATCTCTGGCCCTTGAAGCCTGGGGGGGGATTATCGTTCAGCCCTACTACAATCATCCCATGCTCAGCGAGGTCTGGACCCGCCGGCAGCACTACAGCCGGGCTCTCAGCCTCAAGGAGACCCGCTGGAAGCACCATGACTTTCTTGAAGACCTGATGAAAGGCAATTACAGAGATATCCGGAGATATCTGGATGCAGGTTATGACCCTGACGCTGCTGATACAGAGGACCTGACGGCTCTTATGCTCTCAGCATCCCTGAATGACCTCTATATCTCCAGGCTTCTTATGGACAATGGAGCAGATCCCTCTCTCAAAGACTCCATGGGGCTGGATGCCCTCTGGTACGCGGCCTTTTCAGGCAACAGGGAACTGGTGGAGTATCTTGTTGAGAAGGGGGCTGCCGAGTCTGCTCCCTATCTTGAGAACTCCCCGATCTTTGCCGCTTTTATCTCCGGGTCCCATACCATTCTTGAATATCTGCTTGAATCCGGCTGGGACGGCAGTATAACCGGACGGCTGGGAACCTCCCTTATTCATTATGCGGCATTCAATGGAGATCTCAGGACTCTGAGGATACTGAAGGATAAAGGCTGTAATCTGACTGCGGTTGATGCTGATGGCAGGACCGCCATGGACTATATTATAAGCGGATTTCTGCTGAGCGAAGAGGAGTCCCGATTTGTCCTTCCGGCGCAGTGGCTTAAAGATGAGTCCGTTCCGGTGACAACAAGTCCGGATATTCTGGACAACAGAAGACTCTCCCGTATAATCTATTCACCATGGTAATCTATATTAAAAAAATGATATAAAGAATCATTGATAAAAATTGGAGATATATATGATTGATTTTATTGCAGACTATTTCTATTACGTCTTTCTCGGACTCCTTGTACTGAATATTATTCAGAGAAAGTACAGGGAGAGGGGAGTGAAGAAACGGGGCGCTACCCTCTATCAGGCCATTCTTGTATTTATCCTCTACATAGGGGCCACTGTCATCAGAGAGGAAGGATTTGAAAAAAAGTGGATAATCATCCCTCTGGCCCTCATTGCCGTTGCCCTCTATTTTTTCAGAGACAGGATTGTTCCCTACAAGACCCGCTGCATAAACTGCGGCGCCAAACTGAATACAAATCAGATTTTCATCTACGATGCCAATCTGTGCAGCAGCTGCGATCCCTATGAACAGCCTGATCCCGAGGAACAGGCCGATGCCGCTGAAACAGCCTCACAGGATGAGTCAGTTGATGCGGATGAACCCGCAGACGGTAAAACCGAAGAGATTGAAGGGAAAGTGGAAGACGCTGAATAAGCTATAGCAGAACAGGAAAGGGAGGTTTAAATGGATTTGGAAAAGGCTCTCAAGGATCTTGTGATAAACGATGATCCCGAATCAATTGCCCGAACAGCGGATATCCTGAAGAATATGAAGTACTCCCCCATACTCCTTTCGGAGTTTGAGGACTTTATCTCGGTTGATTCAAAACGTTTTTTTCCGGAGCTGGAAAAGGTTCTGAACGGCCCCGATATACCTGCAGAACAAATTCCGCCTGGAGATGATCAGGAGAGCTTCAGGAAAAAGAAGGCCAGTCTCCTCCTCTACCACTACAAACTGCTCAACCGCCTGCGCCGGGATGAACCGGAGGCCTGGGACGAGATCAACGAGCTGATGGAGGATGACTGATCAGATACTCTCCTATAAGGCTGCTTATCAGGGAGGCCCCCTCTTCATTGAGGTGGATCGTATCGGTCAGAAGGGTCAGATTATTTGAGTCTGAAATCTCTTTCCAGCTTTTATTGAATGTATAGTGGTTCACGACGGCGAGGTACATGGATGTGTCACTGTCGGGATCAAAGGGCAGGGCATCAGGCTCTGCCTTTTTTTTCAGAATACTGTCTATTTCCTCGTTCAGAGGGAGGTAGGCCGTCCCCTTCAGTGAGGCTGTTTCTCTGATCACCTGCGAGTACTCCGCAGCTCTCCTGTAGGCCTCGCTCTGCCTGTCCTCTCCCACAGGAGGCAGAGAGATAAGGATTATCTGTGCATCTGTCTCTCTGTTCAGCAGGTCAATCAGGGCTTCCAGATTCTCTCTGTACCACTCTATGTCCGCCGTAACGGGAATGCCATGGCGTTTCTGGTAGTTTTTCATCCGCACCGGGCTCAGTGAGGCCAGGACATCATTGGTTCCGGCGAGGATGGTGATGTAGTCGGGGTCGCAGGCGATGACCTCGCTGCTCCGCTGAAGAAGATTCCAAGCAAGCTCTCCATTGATGCCGGCATTGATAAATGTGTACTCCGGGTACTCCTGCCTGAGAATCTGAACATAATCGGCGCTGAGGACACCATGGGTGATGCTGTCTCCGAAATTTACAATCACCCCTTCTGTCTCCGCTTCGGGGATGAAGGTGGATGGATTTCCCTCAGCCGGTCTGTTTCCCATGTAGAGGGAGCAGCAGGAGGGGAAGGCGAGGAGTATTGTCAGTATCAGCAGGAAGAAAAGGGTGCGTTTTTTCATGGACCGCGTACTGTCGGACCTCCCGGAGTGGTGTTGTCTGTAGGCCTCTATTATAGGGAGTGAGGGAGATTTGATCGACACCCTGCCGCCCGGTTCGGGGCCTGTTGCCTGTAAAGCTACTTTTTCCGCCTGATAAGATCCCTGAAGGTGTTTACTGTTTTTCTTGTAATGCCTGCAGCCTGCCGGTTTGTAATCTTTTTCAGGATGCTCTCCGCTTCAAGTTCCCAGATACAGAGGTTCAGCTGATCGCTTCTGTCAAAGACGGGAGTACAGCTGCACCCCGATTCATCCTTCCATACCGACCTGTTTTTTTCCATATGCCCCAGGACCTCGGGCATTTTGATCTCAGGCAGAACATCACCCACCTGAAGGTCCCCCTGGGCCAGTCCGGTTTTCTCCAGAAGCTGATCGCTTATGCCAAGTACCGTGCCCAGGGTATCGCTGATCATCAGTGGCTCTGGATAATCCTCACAGATGATCCTGATGATCTTGTTAAAGGCGGATATACGGTTCAGCCGCATATCGAGAAGGGAGCTGTACTCCTCCATCATCATCCTGATAACCCGGCCGGTCTCTCCCATCGCATTCAGAATCTTTACAGACTGGGGATGACTCAGGTCGCGGTTGCTTATAAGTTTTTTAAGGTCCCTTATAAGCTTTCTGTGGCCCCGGAAGGCAAAGATAAAAAGAGCTGTCTGAAAGAGGCAGACAATAAGGGCCCAGTAGAGGAGCTCCTGTTTTTCCATGTTGAGGCTTATACCCCCTCCGGGAAGAAGAATAATCTCCCTGTAGAAGAGAAAGGCTGTTGAGGCAAGGACCATCACAAGAACAAGAACAAGGGTTTTAATTCTGACTATAATCATTGCCGGCTCCCGCTCTTCTGAAACTCTTCAAGGCTCTCTTCACTTCCCACCAGAATGAGAACATCCCCCTCCTGCAGTTTTTCTGAGGTTTCAGGGAAGATAAGCACCTCCTTTCTGATATTCAGCCCTTCCGAATCCATCTGGTTCAGGTTCCGCCGTATCGCCACAAGCCGGATTTTAAAGCGGTTTTCAAAGTCCATCTCCCCCACGCTGTGTCCGGGATACTCGGTCGGGACATACATCTCGGACAGAGTTATCTCCCGTGACAGCTTCACCTTCTCCATCACAGAAGGGGCTATAAGATTCAGGGCGATGCGGCTGCCCTGATCCTCCTCAATGTTGATGATCTCGTCGGCGCCGACTTTTTTAAGAACCTGGTAGTGGGTCTTGTTGACAGCCCGGGCAATGATGTGGGGAACGCCCTGTTGCTTTAAGAGGGCTGTAGTCAGAATGCTGGCCTCGATATTGTCACCGATGGCGACAATGGCGGAGTCCACACTGTCCAGTGAGGCCTGGCTCAGGGACTCCTCGTCGGTTGAGTCCAGCAGCACCGCCTGGCTTACAAAGTCTTTGACCCTGTTGATCTGTTCGCTTGTATTGTCCACGGCGATTACTTCGGCACCTTTCTGGCTCAGCACTTCGCAGACCTTTCTGCCGAATACTCCCAGTCCCACAACTGCAAATGTTTTATCCATATAACTCTCCTTCCCCCTTCATTATTTCAGCCTATCATTATGGATGATGCCTCGGGATAGGAGATTCTTGACTGTCTCTCCTTGCCCGATGATGCTGTCAGCAGGGTCAGGGGCCCCAGTCGGCCCAGAAACATCAGTAGAATAATTCCGATTTTGCCTGTGGGGCTCAAGGCTCCGGTGATCCCGGTGCTCAGGCCCACAGTGGCAAAGGCGGAAACTGTTTCAAACATTATATTAAGGGGTGCCGCCCCTTCGGTGACCATCAGTACAGACGTCACAAGAAAGATGGAGAGCAGGCCGAAGGCAATGACTGTGAAGGCCTGAAGGACACTCTCCCTTGCGACCCGGTGGCGGTAGAGCAGAATCTCCTCCTCCCCCCGGCGAAATGAGCGAATATAGGCCCAGACAATCCCAAGAGTGTTGACCTTGATCCCCCCTGCCGTACTGCCCGAGGCGCCCCCTACAAACATGATTCCCATCATGATCATCAGGGTTCCCGCTGTGAGCTTTTCGAAGGGCAGGGTGTTGAAGCCCGCGGTTCTCAGTGTAACAGACTGGAAGAAGGCCGCCAGATACTGCTCTCCAAGGGGCATGGGGTAGAGAAGGCTCCGGTGTTCTGTTTTGTAGATCAGCAGGGTTCCGGAAAGAAGGAGTATCCCCGTTACTATAAGCACAACCCGGCTGTTGATTGAAAGTGAGGTCTTTGTCCCTGATACTCTTTTGCGCAGAACTGAAAAAAGGTCTGTGAGAACGGCAAAGCTGATTCCTCCGGCAATGATCAGGCTCGAAATTGTAAGATTGACAGTCACACTGCCGTCAAAGCTCATCAGACTGTCTGAAAAGAGGGCAAAACCGGCATTGCAGAAGGCGGATACAGCGTGGAACAGGCCGTAGAACAGAGCTTTGCCCGTCCCTGTTCCGTGGGCCATAAATGCCGGAACAAGCAGAACTGCCCCCGTGAGTTCTATCAGAAAGGTGAGGAATATAATCCGTTTCACACTCTGCTTGAGGCTCTCCGTATTACCGGGGCTCAGCATATAGGAGAGGAGGTTCCTGTCCTTGACAGTCAGTTTCTGCCTGAACAGAAAAACCATAAAGAAGGAGAGCAGCATAATGCCAAGGCCACCAATCTGTATCAGCACCATCAGAACGGCCTGTCCGTAAATTGTGAACCGGGTGGCCGTATCCACAACAATCAGTCCCGTCACACAGACCGCCGATGTGGCTGTAAAAAGGGCGTCCAGGGGGCTCAGGGCGGGACCCGTACTCATCATCGGCATCATCAGAACAAGAGCTCCAATGAGAATGACCATGATAAAACTGAATACCACGGTCTGGGCAGGCTTTGTGATGATGGACTGTATAAAGGAGGATATCTTTCTGAACCGCCCGAATATTTTAAGTACAAGCAACAGGTTCCGGAGTACGCTGAGAAGCCCTCCGTTCAGGCTGAACGCAGAGGAGCGCATGGCCGCTGTGAGATTAAAGAGGAAGAGCCCCAGATAGATTAAAAGGAAAAAAAAGGAGAAGAGGTTTCTCCTTATATAGAGAAGACCGTTCCGGCTCTCTTTCAGCCCCCAGAGGAAGTCTCCCAGAAGGTAGGCAATGAGGGTGTAATCGATCAGAACCGCTGCCGTCAGGGCAGGGCCTCCGCCGCTTCTGTAGGGCTCCAGAAAGAGGCCTACAAGACCGGCGGAAACAAACAGTGCAAGGAGTGCTTTTCTCATAACAGGGAGTATCGAATCTGCCCGGTGATAATGCAAATAAAAACAGCTCCCGCCCCCGGTTTTTTTCTAGATTTCAGTTACCATCTTGTCAGGCAGCTTCTGGACCTTCTGGCGCCGTTTCTTCCTTTTGGGAATCATGCTCCTCATAGACTCAAGACGGCCGAAGCAGAGGAGCCTGTCATGGGGTTCAAGAATACGGCTGTCCCAGGGGTTGGGGATGACCTCTGTGTCCCTGTGGAGGGTCAGTATGGTTATATCCTGCTCCTTGAGCCCCGAATCACCGATGCTTACCCCCACAAGATGGCTGTCCTCTTTGACAAGAAGCTCGGCCACGCCGTAGCCTGTGCTGACGCTGAGCCTCTGTCTGACATCCAGTTCCGGGAAGTCGACCTGGTTGGCCACATAGTCGATGATGGAGCCGGCGATGTCGAGGCCCGTGGCCTTCTCTATGCCCTCAAGGCCGGGTGAGGAGTTTACCTCCATCACGAGGGGGCCGTTGTTGCTCTCAAGCATATCCACCCCCGCCACCTTGAGGCCCATTATCTGGGCGGCCCGTACGGCGGTCTGTTCGTATTCATGACTCAGCTTGATCGCCTCTACCTGTCCCCCCCTGTGGACATTGGAACGGAACTCGTCTCCCTGGGCGCTGCGCCTCATGGCTCCGACAACCCTGTCGCCCACAACAAGAGCCCGGATATCCTTGCCCTTGCTCTCTGATATAAACTGCTGGATCAGCACGTTCTGCTGGGTGCTCTGCAGGGTTTCTATGATGGCCTCGGCCACCTTCATTTCAGGAGCGAGGATCACGCCGATTCCCTGGGTCCCCTCAAGCAGCTTTATGACAACAGGAGCCCCTCCTACGCGGTTGATGGCGGAGATAACATCCTTCTGGTCCCGTACAAATGTGGTGGCAGGAATGCCTATGTCGTGACGTGAGAGGATCTGAGTGGCCCGGAGTTTGTCCCTGGAGTTGGAAATTCCGTTGGATGTGTTGGGGGTATAGACATCCATCTGTTCAAACTGCCTGACAACGGCGGTGCCGTAATAGGTTATTGAGGCGCCAATCCGGGGGATTATTGCATCGTAGTCCGACAGAGGTTTGCCCTGAAACTGGAGGTCGGGAAGGTCTCCGGAAAGGTCTATGGCGAAACGCAGGGTATTGAGTACCTTGCAGTTATGCCCCCTGTCCAGGGCCGCCATCTTGAGGCGCTGTGTGCTGTAGGACCGGGGTGCCCGGGATAAAATTGCAAGTTTCATTCTTCTTCTGCCTTTCCGGAGCTCTCTGAGCCGTCATTCCGGTTGTTTGTACTTGTTGAGGGCTTTCCGCCCAGATAGGATTTTCCCGGGAAGACAACAAAGCCTTTCCGCATTGCCGCCCGTCCAAGAAGCATTCGGAAGCCCATCTTGGAGCGGTTAGTCAGGGTCAGTTCGGCATTCAGTTCCCGTCCCGCTACAAGGACCCTCGTCCTGACTACAGGACGGCGTTCTTCACAGCCTGAGGAGCTCTTTACAGTTTTAAAGCCCACAACTTCAGCCGAGACCCGGAGCTTGTCCTTCATCGACCTCTGTCGTGGAGAGATTGTAAAACTGACTCTGGATACTCCCTCTTCATCATAGTATTCCAGATCCCTAGCATGGAGGGAGGAGGTACGTGCCCCCGTATCCACCTTGGCTTTAATACTTTCAACACCCCAGTCGGGGAAGCTGACCCATTCCCGCCATCCGATGGCGGTATGTTTAGACAGATCTTTTTTCACACCCAGTCCTTCCGGTATGCCAGATTTTTTGTGAGGAAAATATAGTGATTTACCCGGTCCGTGTATATACTCTTTTTCAGGTTCCGGGCGTTTTTTATTCATTAATAATTTTGATGTGGGTGAAGGGGATTTCAATACCCTCTTCCCCGAATCTTCTGTGGATATCCTGCATCATGCTGTTCTTTGTATTCACATAGTTGCTTTTTTCAAACCAGATGCCAAGCTGAATGGATATCCCCGAGTCGGCGAACTCCTTTATCATCAGAAAAGGGGCCGGTTCATCCAGGCAGTATATATTCTCCGATGCGATGGACTTGAGTGTGTCCATTACATGCGGCAGGGTCTCCTTGTAGGCGACAAGGACCGAGAGATCAAGCCTTCTTACGGGAAAGCGCGTGATATTGACAATGTCCGAAGAGATCAGTGTCTCGTTGGGGATACGGATCAGCAGATTGTCGAAGGACTTCAGCATGATGGATAGAAGGTCTATGGAGTAGACCACTCCTGTCTGATCATTCACGCGGATGACATCGCCGATTTCAAAGCTCTTTTCGGTAACAAGAAATATACCGCTGATAATATTCCCCAGGCTCTTCTGTGAGGCAACACCGACGGCTATACCGAGGATTCCCGCGGCTCCCAGTATTGTGGAGAGTTTCAGGCCGAGTTCCGCCAGAATAATCATCAGCAGAACGGCGAAGCCTATGTAGTCCACCATCTTGCTTATTAGCATCTGGGTCTGCTGGTTGGCATTCCTCCTGAAGGTCCTGTTCAGAATAAAGCGGGTTGCCCTGATCAGAAAAAAGCCTACAAGGAAGATGATGACCACCGTCAGCAGCTGCTCTACATCGACTGTTCCGAAAATCTCAATATCAAGTATCTCTTTAATTTGATCCAGCATTATCCGTTGTAGAGTGTCTTGAGGAAGAAGAAGCTCTTCTTCAGTACACTTTTTTCCTCTTTTGTTCTCGGCGTAGCTGCCGGCTTCATGGGAGGATCAACCTCCATGGGTCTCTTTTTTATGCTTACCTGACTTGTCTGCTCGGAGCCTTTGAAGCTGATCTGCACCGGACTTGTATAGATTCCGTCGCTGCTGTAGTAGAGGCTCAGGTAGGGGACTCTGAGGATCATCCTTTCAAAGTGGAGGATCTGATCGGATCTGTTGGCTATGGTCAGAGGGCAGTAGGCATAATCGCTGCTGCGTTCCAGGGCATCCTCACGGCGCACAAGACTGCTCTCCAGTGAGTAGGCAAGCTCCCCGCTGTCGGGGGCTCCGAAGAAGCTCTGTGAAAGGGGAATGACAGACTCCTCCCAGAGGGTTGTTCTGGAGCTGTGGCTCCCTGTTGTAACACTCAGCAGCAGAGGGATAGGCAGCAGGGTTTCCAGCCTCTGACCGGGCAGGATGGAGAGCTCCTCCGTCGGTTTAATAACCACAGGAAGTTCCGGCAGGGCAGGGTCCAGTTTCAGCTCAGTCTGCTTTCCCGTAATAAAACGCCTGGAAATAATCTCTTCCGCGGCGGAGGCGGTGTCATCCGCCTCAATGGTCAGGGTCTCTTCGTTCCGGCGGATCACAACGGTTCTCTCACCGGGAAGCAATATTCTGGTTTCTTTCTGCTCCGTGGTCAGAGGTCCCCATGGGATTGTCAGTGTTTCTTCAGTCAACAGATTTCTCCAGGGCAAATCCAGTATTTTAAGATAATTATGATCATTAATGGATCAAATTTAAAGAGAAAAGTGAAAAACTGTTCAACCGGGAACCTGCAGGCTCCCGGGCATCCCTGTCAGGAGGCTTTTTTGTACTTTCCAGGAGAGGTCCCTCTGTACCAGCCGACCCTCAGCTGGCGTCCAAGGAAATCCATCCCCTCCATGGACCTGAGTGCAAGAACTGCGTCCTCAGTCTCTACAAATTCAACCAGGGCCATCTCTTCAGCCCTTTGAAGTTCAATCGAAGCTACCTTACCATAGTGTTCAAGACTCTCTTTCAGGTCATCAGCGGTAATATCAGAGTCAAGATTGGCAATAAAAATTTTCTCAGTCATGGGATATCCTTCTTGTCCTTCTCTTTTCCGCTGAAGGCCATCCACCCCCCGGGGCGCCGGCCTGAAGCTGAAAGGAAGGCAATCTCATGGTGATATTCCGGAGTATTCAGTCTCTGCCGTAGACAGCACTCCGCATCCTGTTTCCTATCAACAATAGGAGAATCAGATACTCCCAAAATAAACCCGATTTCCCGAAAGTCAAGATAAAATGATAATTTTTATCAACATGGGCCTCTCTCTCATTTCTTCCCCCTCCGGGAGGCCCTTTTTTCTCTCCGGAACCCTCGCCTGTAATTCAAGAAAAAAAACACAATTTTCCATTTGACTTCGCTCTGAGGTGGGCCTATAACAGAGTCAAATGAATGAAAATTCCGATGATTACATGAAGCTTATAGACAGCGCCCGGGGGAACCTCTCCCGGATTGGTGATGAGATCAGGGATGAGAGCCTTGATGCCTCGGACAGCACTCTTGATATAGACTCCCGCCTGGAGATCTACGAGGATATTATCGCCTCGGAAGTAGGGGATACCCTTCTGGCCCGGGCCCGGAACATCGAGAGGGAGCTGGGTCTTCGTCAGATCTATCTGAAATTCGAAGGGGGGAACCCTTCGGGAACCCAGAAGGACAGGATCGCCTTTGCCCAGGTGGAGGACGCCCTGCGCCGAGGCTACGATACGATCTGCTTCGCCACCTGCGGCAACTACGGCGTGGCCGTCTCCTTTGCCGCCCGGCTTGCGGGGATAAGGTGCATCATCTTTATTCCTGAAACCTATCACTCCCAGAGGGAGGGGGAGATGTCCAAACTGGGGGGCACAATCATTAAAAAGGGGCAGGACTACGAGGAGTCAGTGGAACTCTCCTCGCGCTATGCCATGGACAATGACTGCTATGATGCCAATCCCGGCGGACTGAATACAATGATTCAGCTCAGGGCCTACGGGGAGATTGCTTTTGAAATCTATGATGAGCTGAGGGATGCTCCGGCGGCGGTGGCTGTGCCCGTCTCCAACGGCACCTGTCTGGCCGGGATTCACAGGGGCTTTGTAAAGCTCTACCGCCGCGGCAAGACCTCACGGATTCCAAGGATGATAGCCGGCTCTTCCAGCCATATGAATCCCATCATCACATCCTTCAAAAAGGGGCTTGAGAGCTGCGAGGATCTGGACCCGTCGGCCATAAAGGAGTCATCCATCAATGAGCCCCTTATAAACTGGCACTCCATTGACGGTGACCTCGCACTGAAGGCCCTGACAAGCACAGACGGCTGGGCGCGGGACGGGAGCGACAGGAAGATGCTCTACTACTCCGGATTTATTAAAAAGAACGAAGGGCTCTCTGTTCTTCCCGCCTCAACAGCGGGGCTGATCGCCCTGAGGGACTACCATAACAAACACACACTGCCCGGCGACCGCTATGTGGTCATTCTTACGGGAAGGAGATAGCCATGGAGAATGCAGTTGTCTACTGTGAAGGCTCTTTTGATTCTACCTATGGAAAGACCGCCCACGGTCTTGTCCGATTTACCGAACGTTACAATCCCCTGTATGTCATCGACAGCCATCTGGCAGGAAAGGACGCCGGTATGGTTCTTGACGGAAAGGATAAGGGTATCCTCATCGTCAGAAACCTCAGGGAGGCCCTGGACAGGGCCCGTGAAAGAAATGAGGTGCTGAACCGCTTTGTCGTGGGGATCGCCACGGACGGCGGATTTCTGGATGAACCTGTTAAAAAAGCAGCTCTGGAAGCTCTTGAAGCCGGTCTGGGAGTGGATTCAGGGCTCCATGAGTATATATCCGACCTTCCGGAGGCCCGAAAGCTGATGGAGGAGAAGAACCTCACAGTTACTGATATCCGCAAGCCTCCCGACCGCAGGATGCACGCCTTTACAGGGAAGATCGAAGAGGTCGGTTCTGTAAGGATCGCCACAATGGGAACAGACTCGGCCATCGGAAAGCGGACCACCGCCTGGATTCTTGTGCATGCCCTGAGGCGGGCGGGAAAGAGCGCCGAGATGATCCGCACAGGGCAGACAGGCTGGATGCAGGGGGCCGAATACGGCATTATTCTTGACTCCCTTTTGAATGACTATATAAGCGGAGAACTCGAGAACGCCATCTGGAATGCCTGGCAGGAGAGGCATATGGACTTTGCCGTTATCGAAGGGCAGGGGAGCCTGATGAATCCCGGCTATCCGGGGGGCTTTGAGATCCTTGCAGCAGGGCGGCCCCACGGCATCGTTATGCAGCATGCTCCGGCCCGGAAAGAGTATGACGGATTTCCAGGCTACCCTCTGGACCCCTTGAAGGACCAGATCCATGCGGCGGAGTTCCTCTCCAAAAAGCCCGTTGTTGCGGTGACCCTGAACCATGAGGGAATTCCCCTCTCTGATATCGACAGGGTCTGCCGGGAGCTGGAAGAGGAGTGCGGACGGCCCGTTGTGGACCCTCTTATTCACGGAGTGGACTCACTGATTCCCCTCTTTCTGGATCTGGGCCTGTGAAAATTGATGCAGTAGAGGTGATACCCGTCACCATGATGCTTGAAGAGCCCTATACAGTGGCCTATGATACCTTTGACAGGGCGGACAATGTCTTTATCCGCATCGAAACCGGAGGCCTGTCGGGCTGGGGTTGTGCCGCTCCCGACCCCCATGTGACAGGGGAGTATCCCGATCAGATCCGCCGCACCGCCGAGGCCGTCCTCCCGGGTTTCCTTAAGAAGGATCCCTTCCGGAGGTCTCTTATCATGAAGCAGCTGAAAAAGGAGACCCCCGGCGCCTTCAGCCTCTGGGCTGCCGTGGATATGGCCCTGTGGGACCTTACAGGGAAAAAGGCGGATCTTCCCCTGTGGAAACTGCTGGGCGGGTATAGGGAGAGGATCAGGACAAGTGTGACCATCGGCATCTGCTCCGTTGAAAAGACTGTGAAGGAGGCCTTGCGGCTCATAGATGAGGGTGTCTCTGTATTGAAGATCAAGGGAGGCAGCTCTGTCGAAGAGGATCTGGAGAGGCTCAGGGCTCTGCGCCGGGATCTTCCTCAGGGCATCCAGATCCGCTTTGACGCCAACCAGGGCTACAGCGTGGAGGAGGCTCTCTACTTTCTGACGGAGTCCAGATCTCTGGATATCGAGCTTATAGAGCAGCCCACTCCCAAGGGGCGGCCGGAGCAGCTCGGGGTCGTCAGCCGGGCATCCAATACCCCCATCATGGCCGACGAGAGTCTTGTTTCCCTTATGGACGCCTTTCATCTTGTCCGGAAGGGATTTATCGACCTTATGAATATCAAACTGATGAAGGTGGGAGGCATCACCGAAGCTGTACAGGTAGACGGTGTGGCCCGGTCTGCGGGTGTGGAGGTCATGGTAGGCTGTATGGATGAATCGGCCTTGGGAATCTCAGCGGGCCTCCACTTTGCCCTGAGCCGCCCCAATATCCGCTATGCAGACCTTGACGGCAACTTCGGCCTCAAGGATGACCCCGCCGCGGGGACGGTCCTCTTCCGGAAGGGCTATCTCTATCCGGGAGGCGGAGCCGGACTGGGGTGGAAGGGGTTCTGAAGTTCAGGTTCCTGTATGCTTTACGGGCCTGCGGCCCCCCGGGGTGAGGCTGTCTCAGAGATTTTCGTGGATGGGGTGGAACTTTTCATGGAAGCTCCGGGGCACAAGGAATTTCATTGCCTTGGGTACAACCCTTATCGTAATATCCCCGTCGCTCTTTTTCAGTTCTCCGTCTATGTGAAAAATTCTTTCGGGTTCGGCCTTCATTGTCATCTCTTTGATCTTGTAGTGTTCGATGAGAGGAAGGCCCCTTTTCGCCTGCCACTGGTTTATCCTGTTGTAGAGTCCGTTCCAGAGGTAGAAGAGATGGAAACCCACAGTGAAGGGTGTGGTTACATTGAACAGGTAGACGTCAAAATGACCGTCATTGCAGACCACATCGGGGCAGATCTTGTAGTACCAGCCGAAGTAGGGCCGGACCCCGAGCTCTATCAGGGGGGCCCTGCTGGACACCTGATACTTTTCAAAGGGGAATTCCGCGTTGGTTCTGGTTCCCCTGAAGGCAAAGCGTCCCTCCTTCATCTTCAGCATCTCCGGCTCCTTCCGCAGCCGGGCTTCGTTCCATATGACCCGTACCGCCGCCGTCACATAGGGCAGGAAACCGGCCCGGGGGGCTTTGTCTCCTGTAAATCGTTTGTTGTTGTTCCTCTCTTTAAGGATTTTAGCATCAAGGCCGCTCCCGAAGAGCTGGCCGTAGCGCTCCTTGCCGTCATATTCAACCCTTATAAGATCCACCTTCTGGGTCAGATCCTCCCGCATGCTTGTGAGATAGGTTTTGACCTGGGCTGAGAGGCCCTTGGGGACCTCATAACTGTCCTGTATTCCGTTGCCGCTGCCCCCTCTCAGGAATCCGACGGCAATCTTGCTCCGTTTTTCATCATCAGCCTCATCCATAAGGCAGTTCAGGGCCAGATTGGCTGTGCCGTCCCCTCCCCATATCAGAAGGTATGAGTCCCCCGAGGCTAGAAATTCTCTGATCAGTTCTCTGAAGTGCTCCTGGTCCCGGCTCTCGGCGATGGTGCCTCCCCTGACGTAGCGCATCAGCTTTCTCAGCTCTTTTGCAAACCAGGGGTACCGTCCCGGATTGATTATCAGATGAAAGTTCCGGTTCATATATGCTCCTGATATTCAGTATAGTAGAAAGAAGGCATAACTGAGAGGCGGCAGATCAAATCCCTTAGGATTTTCAGCTTTTTCCGCATTAATGTATTTTTCGGCACTCTCAGGGACCGGGACTTTCCCGTTGACTCTTATCTCTCTGCTGTAGATATCCGGAGATGTCAGAAGAACATACTCCTGTAGCTGCGGCAGAGTTCCGGG
Organism: Oceanispirochaeta sp.; assembly: GCA_963676905.2. Taxonomy (GTDB): domain Bacteria; phylum Spirochaetota; class Spirochaetia; order DSM-2461; family DSM-2461; genus Oceanispirochaeta. The sequence goes on along the minus strand of CAXXVE010000001.1, from coordinate 4,357,089 downwards.
GAAGTCCAGATGAAACTCCCTTTTTTCATCAAGATTGATGCATATGAGGCAGTACCCTGTCTCCCTGCCCCTTATGGAGTGGCAGTAAAAACGGAGTTTTTTTTCCGCAGGCTTTACAGATCTGTATACTCTGGAGCCGGCGTAGCGGTTCCAGATCAGGGTTGTCCAGAAATCAGGGAGGGGAGTGTGGTCTTCCTTGTCCAGAAGTCCGTAGTCTCCACCGCTCAGGGTCTGCCGGATCACCTGCTTCTGACCGCAGAGGGCCATCAGACCCAGCTGATCGAGCCACCAGAACCCCGAGTAGAAGCTGTCCGAAAGACCCGCCTGTCCCCCGCAGAGGGCGTGTCCCGTCTCTCCCAGCCATAGTTCGGCATCAGGCTGCCAGCGGTCCCTGTATCTTTTTATTCTAAGTGCCTGGCGGGCTGCTTCATCAAGATGTTTCGGATTGAGAAGGGTTCTCTTCCTTGCCCGTCTGACGGCCGCAAGGCTTCGGGAACTCTGCTGGGGATAGTAGTGCCAGGTCAGAATCCCCGAGTAGTTTTTAACGGATTTCAGAAAGGTCTTCATAAAGGGGAGGGTCTCTCCCAGGACAGGCCATACAGCCAGGGCGGGACCGGCTATGCGTGATTCGGATCCTTCGGGTATTGCCTTCTGAAGTCGCTCAATATCCCTGGCGTACTCTTTCGGGGACAGTCTGTGTGAGAGGCCCATGAAAAAGGGGAAGGCATTCACCTCATTCCCAAGCTCCCATATGGCAGCCTGTGTTCCTCCGGCATCGGCGTAATCGATAAGCTGCCGCGCATTTTTTCTCCTCCAGCGCTCCTTGTCCATCCGGGGGCCGGGGCCGGCATTGATTGTAAGCATCAGAGGGCTTCCGCATTTCCGGCAGAACCTGTTGATCTGCTTCCATCTCTTCTTTCCAAGAAGATAGTGATACCCCTCGGGAAGAGTTTTCTTTTTTATGGAGTAGTATATCCTGTCCGCTTCGGTTCCTCCTATCCGGATGTATGCCGGTTCAAGAAGGGATGTCAGGGCAATCAGTTTTTCATTTTCAAGGTCAAGGGGCTCCACCCTGCTGCATCCGACGCCGTCTTTGACTCTGTCTGAGTGGTCCCACCAGTAACCGCCGACAATCTGTGATGCATCAAGAGCCACAGAGATGAACTTTTCAGGAATTATTTCAACGGCTTCCGGGGAGGCAAGCCTGAGGAGAACAGTTGTTTTCATGATGCATTTACTCTAGCAATCAAAGATCTCTTGTTAAATGCGTATTTCCCTGACAGCTATTAAAAATTGGTTAAAAGGGATTCGCAGGGGACAGGCGGCAGAATGAGGCGATGGGAGTGGGGAATAAAAAAACACCGGAATCCACCGGTGTTCTATAAGGGGGACCGGGTTTGATCAGGTCAGGTCCCCCGTTTATGAAATTTCAGTACTTAAGTAAGAGGCCTGTCAGCTGTTTTCAAGAACAGCCTTGCCCGCCGGCTTGTCTGCACTCAATACTTCATCCTTTGCGTCTTTCGCAGTCTTGAAGATGATGGAGCTCAGGGCTATAAGGGCGATCAGGTTGGGAATGGCCATCAGACCGTTGAAAGTATCTGACAGGTCCCAGACGATGCCGATTTTAAGGATTGTTCCAACAAGGGCGGAGGCCAGGAAGGCAACCTTGTAGACAATGATGGATTTTGTTCCGGCGATATACTCAAGGCATTTGGAACCGTAGTAGAACCATCCCAGAATGGTTGAGAAGGCAAAGAATACGAGTCCGAAGGAGACAAGGTATTTACCCAGTCCCGGGAGTGACGCGTCAAAAGCCTGTGTTGTCAGTGCCGCTCCGTTGAGTCCGCCTGCCACACTCATCAAGCCGTCGGCTCCAATGGTTACAAGACCTGAGACAAGGATCACAAGGGCTGTCATTGTACAGATGATAAGGGTATCGATAAAAGAACCGAGGGAGGCAATCAGTCCCTGTGTATAGGGATTGCTGTTGGCAGAGGCGGCATGGGCGATGGGAGCGCTTCCCAGACCCGCTTCATTGGAGAAAACACCTCTGGCTACACCGAATCTGATAACAGTACCCACAAGACCACCGGTAACGGCGGAAGCGTTGAAGGCATTGGAGAAGATCATTCCGAAGGCAGCGGGGATGCTTGCCGCGTTTCTGAGGAGTACCACAAGAGCGCCGGCAACGAAGAACAAAGCCATAAAAGGAACGATCTTTGAAGTGACTTTGGCTATTGATTTGATTCCGCCGACGATTACAAGGGCGGTAAGGAGTGTCAGAACTATTCCTGTTGCAAGGGCGGGGATGCCGAATCCCGAAGTCAGGGCAGCGGCTACGGAGTTGGACTGTACCATACTGCCGATTCCGAAGGAGGCAAATACACCGAAGAAGGCGAAAAGCCATCCAAGCCAGCTCCAGTTGCCTCCGAATTTCTCTTTCATTCCGTGTTTAATATAGTACATGGGACCGCCGGACTGTTCTCCGAGGTCGTTGGTTTCACGGTAGCGGATTGCCAGAACGGCCTCTCCGAATTTCGTGGCTCCTCCGAAGGCAGCTGTCATCCACATCCAGAATACGGCACCAGGGCCTCCGAGGGCGATGGCGGTGGCAACTCCGGCAATATTACCGGTTCCGATGGTTGCTGAAAGAGAGGTCATCAGGGCCTGGAAGGGGGTGATATCTCCGCTTCCGGCATGGTCTTTTGAAAAGAGAAGGCGGAAGGCCTGTCCCAGTTTTCTGAACTGAACAAAACCTGTTCCCACAGAGAGAAGAATCCCTGTTCCCACAAGAAATATAATCATTACAGGTCCCCAGGCAAAGCTGTTCACCTGTGCCACGATTTTTGAGAAGAGTTCCACAAAAAGCTCCTTTTTATGTGTTTGTATTTTGAAGTGCTTTCTACATAAAAGGAAAAAACATGGTTTAGCAAGTCTTTTATTCCGGAGCTTAAACTCGCTTTATATTAGTGAACAGTGTTAATTTTGATGAAACAGTAATAAATAGTTCTTTATGTATGTAAATAGTAAAAATACACCGTGTAAATTAACGAAAAACATAATATACGAAAAAGTTAAAAATATTTACCTGAAATGTGAATTTCGTAGAATGGGGGAGGGGCGGGGCAAAAAGAAGGGCTGCCTCCCCCAACGGAAGAGTCAGCCCGTTTATTGTATAAAAATCTTAAACAAGCAGAACTTAAATTATTTCAATGGGGCCTTCGGAGATGAAGCACTTCAACCCTTCATCGGGGAACTCCGACTTCAGAGCCTTTATGATGGATCTCAATTCATCCACCCTTTCCTTCTTTGTAAACAACAGAAACCCGCTGTTGGTTTCAGGCCAGATGGACGTTCCCTCCCTGGGGCCTGAATTTCCTGTTCCGAATACAGGGTTCCACCGGGTAAAGGAATCCAGAAGACCCGCGGCATCAAGGCGCTCCTTCAGGTCATCGGCGATGGACTGGTTTATGAAAATCTCCACACGCTTCATGCAAGGACCTCCTCGGCCATGGTATTCAGTTTTTCCCTTTTCCTCTCTTTGCGGCTCTTCCTTCCCTCCCGTTTATGGTGGTTCAGAAGACTGTACATTATGGGTGTCACAAAGAGGGTTATAAAGGCGCTCACTGTGAGTCCGCCGACAACGGTCTGTCCGATGGGACGGATAAACTCTGTTCCCTCCCCGGGAAAGAATCCCATGGGAACCATTCCCAGAATTGTTGTGAGGCTTGTCATTACAATGGGGCGCAGACGGTTCCGGCTTCCTTCAAGGATCGCCTCTGTCAGGCCCATGCCCCGGCTCCTCAGCAGGTTGATGTAGTCCACAAGAACAATACCGTTATTTACAACAATACCCGCCAGTACTACGATTCCCACAGCCGAGAAGATACTGAAGGCCTCCCCTGTGATCTTGTACACAGCCACAACCCCTATCAATAGGAGGGGAATGGAGAAAAAGATTATAAATGGGTCCACAAGGGACTCGAAGAGGCTCGCCATAACCGAGAAAACCATGATGACCGCTACAACAATGATGATAATCAGGGGACCCGAGAACTGCTCGATCTCCTGTGCCTCTCCGCCGTACTCTATGGTTACACCCTCGGGAACGATGTAGTTCATCCGCAGAAACTCCTCAATCAGAGGCTGGATCTCTGTTACAGCCACTCCTTCATCCAAATCGGCAGTGACATGGAGAACCCGTGTCTCGTTCTCCCGGTGAATGCTCATGGGGCCGATGGTTTCCTCAAGGACTGCCAGATTGTTCAGGGAGACGCTCTGCCCCGATGAGCCGAGGATGTACTGGGACTCCAGGTCTTCCATTGTCTTCCTGTCATCCTCTCTGAGGCGTACCTTCACATCCAGCTCTGTTCCCTCAAGCCAGTAGGTAGTGGCGGTCCTTCCGTCAAGAAGATCCTTGATTGTGGAGGCTATCCCGCTGCTTGTCAGCCCCATGGCCGAGGCTCTGTCTGTATCGATATTGATCTTGTATTCGGGGGCTCCGTCCTCCATGGAGGACTCGGGATCTTTGATCTGGGGAAAGTTGGCCCGCAGCAGGTCTCGTATTTCAATGGCCGACTGGCTGGCAAGGTCAAGGTCATTGGAGTAGATCTCAATGTCGATGGGAGAGCTGCTGCTCATCCTGCGCCCTGCAGAGAAGGCAAAGGTCGCCTCGGGATACTCGTTCAGATAGGGTCTGATCTTGTTCTGAATATCTGTGGGGCTGTCAGTCTGCTCTCCCGGAGGGGGAAGGTTGATCTGAATCCGCCCTTCATTGGTGGCGGAGCTGCCGAAACCGCTGGAACCCACATTGACTATGATGTTGGTATACCCTTCCACTTCCTCTTCCACAATCTTTCTCATTTCCATCAGAAAGAGCTCTGTTCTGTCCAGGGTCGTACCCACAGGCATGGTGAGGTCTATTCTCACGCTGTCGTCGGCGCCGCCCCGGGGCTGCATGTTCATACCCATGGTGCTGAACAGCTGAACGGAGATGATCAGTATGATCATGACAAGAGTCAGAATCATGGCCCTGTTTTTCAGGGCGAAGGTCAGTCCCCTCTGATAACCGTTCTCCAGTCCCACAAGGGCCCCTTCGGCAATCCCGTCCAGTTTGATAAGGACCTTGTTTTTCAGGGGTTTCTGTTTCCGGGTGTTCAGTTTCAGGTAGTGGCTGCTCAGTGCGGGAACGATGGTGATGGCCGTAATCAGAGAGATAATCAGTGAGAGGACGACTGTGAAGATGAGGTCTTCAAACATCTGTCCCATCATCTCAAGTTCATCCTTCCAGAGGATCATGGGGATAAATACACAGAGTGTGGTCAGGGTGGAGACAATGATGGCCGTAATCATCTCCCGGGAGCCTAGAATCGCTGCAGGACCCAGTTTGGCGCCCCGTTCCCTGTACCGGTAGATGTTCTCCAGAATGACGATGGAGTTGTCTACAATCATACCAAGCCCCAGAATAAGGCCCGTCAGGCTTACCATGTTCAGAGTCAGGTCAAAGAAGTACATACCCATCATGGTCACAAGAAGTGAGATGGGGATGCTCAGGCCTATAATCAGGGTACTCTTGATGTTCCGAAGGAAGAGGAAGAGCACAAGCATTGCAAGCATGCCTCCCTGAAGGGCAGCCATATAGACCTGTCCCAGGGTGGACCGGATCATTGTCGTATTGTCATAGAGGATGGAGAGTGTCACTCCTGCCGGAAGTTCCCTGTTGATCTCTTCGAGGGCCGCTTGCACACTGTCTGCCACCTGTACAACGTTACTCTCCGACTCGTTTCTCAGAGAGATGGAGATGGATGGCTTTCCGTCCACATAGACGATTGATCTTAAATCTTCATTGTCTTCATAGACCTCTGCGATGTCCTCCAGGCGGACAACACGGGAACGGTTGACTGATTCGCCGTCGCTGACAGCATTTTTTGTGGTAATAATGGTCCGGCGGATATTCTCCAGGTCGTAGTATTTCTCATCCACCCGCAGGGTGTAGTCGATGCCGTCCTTTGTGACAGAACCCGCCCCTGACTGAATATTACGGGAGGAGAGGGCCGATGAGACCTGACTGAGAGTCAGGCCGTAGGCATCCAGACGGCTCTGGGAGATATCCACACTGATGATTTTGGTATCTCCTCCCCGGATATCGGCAGAGGAGACCCCTTCGATCCGTTCCAGAAGGGGCTGTACAGTGTCTTCGGCAATTGTTTTCAGCTTGTCCGATGGTTCATCCCCCTGAACGATAAGGGTCATTATGGCCATGTTGGACATATTGAATTTGAAGATCTGAGGGGTGTCCGCATCATCGGGAAGCCTTCGGGTCACCCGTTCCAGGGAGTCCCGTACATTTGTGGTCGCCTCGTCCAGGTCGGTGGTGTAGTCAAACTCAAGAGAGATGCGGCTCCGGCCCTCGCTGGATACGGAGGTCATGTTCTTCAGCCCTGATATATTGGAGAGCTGACGCTCCAGCATTCTTGTTACGCTCTCCTCGACCTCCATGGGCCCCGCACCTGTATATGAGGTGGAGACGCTGATGTAGGGGGGGGTGACAGAGGGGTAGAGGTCTACCGCCAGATCGGGCACCATAAAGGCAGCCAGGCCTATAAAGAGAGCCGTGATAATCAGAATCGTAACAGGGCGCTTTACAGAAAGTTCGGCTATATTCATAGAATCTCCCCGGGATCAATGGCTCTTACCGAAGTTCCGTCGGTCAGCCTGCCCTGTCCCTGGGTGATGACCATCTCGCCTTCCATGATTCCTTCCAGAACCTCAACGGTTTCGTCAGTGGAAAGGCCGGTCCTGATAAGGCGGCGTTCCGCCTGTCCTTCACTGTTGATCACATAGACAATCTGGTCTCCATAGTAGGACAGGACCGCTCTTGAAGGGATGGATATGGTGTTGCTGCTCTCGTTTGTTATGAGTTTCATGGAGGCGAACATGCCCGGTCTGATCCGGCTGTCCCTGTTTATAAGGGACAGTTTTACAGAAAGGGTCCGGGTGCTCACATCCATAACGGGGTTGATCTCTTTGATTTCAGCGGAGAAAGTCTCTCCGGGGAATGCATCCAGAACAACCTCGGCGGTGAGCCCCTCTCTCAGAGTGGATACAAACCGCTCTGGAACATAGGTCATAATGATCAGGTCATCCAGATCTCCGATTGTGGCGATGGGGGCGCTTGTAGTGACCCTGTCTCCCACATTGTAGGGAATGTCGATGACGGTGCCGCTGATGGTGCTCCGGACGGTGCTGACACCGTAGTTCTGACCCGGCAGTGAGGGGTCAACGATCATAAGGGGATCATTCCGGCGTACCGAATCTCCCAGGCTGATTCTCCGCGAGACAATCCTGCCTCCTGTGTCGGAGTAGATATCTACAGCCGTATCAACGGTAACATCGCCATTGACCCTTATAAACTGAAATACATCGGAGCGTCCCGCTTCAAGGGCTTCGACGGCCACAGCAATATCCTGGGAATCTCCCCCGGAAGGGCGTCCTCCCCGGGCTCCCGGCATACCGGCGGGTTTGGAACCGGATATATTAAAATAGGCGATCATACCGATTCCCCCTGCTATGAGAAGCAGTAGAATAATCTGTACTGCCCGGTCTCCTCTGCTGGTCTTGTTCATTCATAACTCCTTGCGTTCATTGTATATAGGTCATCAATTGAATCCAGGTTCAATGCGTATTTCAGATCAATCAGTCCCGAAAGGTACTGATACTGGCTTGTCAGCCTCTGCTGGATGGCACTGAGAAGGCTCTGCTGAGCATCCTCCACTTCCAGACGTTCCATAACACCAAGGTTGTAGCTCTCTTCGGTCATTTCATAGGACTTTGCGGCCAGATCAACGTTCAGCCCCGCCAGTTCAAGCTGTTCCTGAGAGGTCCTTATGGATTTGACAAGGTTCAGGATATCCGTCCGTGCACTGTCCATCAGGGAGTCCAGGGATATCCTGGCCTGTTCAATACTGATATCAGTCTGGGCCAGGGTTGTCTTCTGGCTTGACCCGGGTATGTAGCCGTCAAGGGGAACTCTCAGGGTAAGACCCATGGAGAGAGTGTCGGTCCAGCCGTTTTCACTCCAGCTGCTGCCCGAAAAGGGGTCGTTGAGTGAGCTCGTCCATCCCCCTGTAACCGAGACGCTGGGTGAGAAGCCTGAGGCCTTTGCAGTTCTGCGGCTGTTTTCAAGAGATTCGATAGACTTCTGCTGAGCTCTGATATCCTGCCGTCCTGCGGCATAGAGAGAGACAAGGTCAGGAGCATTCAGTTCTACAGACGGGTGCTCCAGTTCTCCAGTCAGGTTCACTTCGGTCTCCGGGTCTATTCCCAGAAGGATGAGGAAACTTCTCTCTCTTATCTCATAATCGCTTCGGGCCTGGCTGAGCTGGGGCCTGTAGTTGGCGGCGCTGACCTGGGCCTGGAGGACCTGGAGTTCCGATGAAAAGCCGTTATTGAAGTTCTCAAGGGTCTGCATATACCGTTTCTCAGCCAGCTCCTGGTTCTGCTGGAGAACTTCCAGATTGTTCTTTACAGTGAGAAGATAGTAGAACTCCTTCTCCACATCCCGGATCAGCTGCTTCTGCGCCGTTTCCATGGAAATCATCTGGGCCTCATAGTCAATTCTTGTCTGTTCCATCCTGTGGGCAAGAGTGCTGCTCAGGGGGAGGGAGAGAGAGAGGCCCGCCGAAAGGCTTGCGGGACTGCTGCTGTTTCCCTGGCTGGAGGGGAACAGCAGATCGTCTCTGTAACTGAGCCCCGTTGTGGCCGAGATATCGGGGACAAGGCTGTTCCAGCGGTTGTCGAACTCCAATCTGCTGGAGTCGGTTTCAAGACGGGTAATCATCAGATCCCTGTTCTGCTCCAGAGCAGCCGAGACACTCTTCTCCACAGTCAGTTCAACCGGGCTTTCCGCCAGGAGGAGAGAAGTTCCAAGGCTCAGAAATCCGGCTATCAATACAAACTTTTTTATCATCTAGTAATCTCCTGAATGTTCATTATCTGCATGAAATCAGGAACTAAGGGAGTGCTGATCAGCAGATTGTACTATGACCGGCGTCATATTTGATCTTCCCTGTTTATGCTCTTTGACACTGGCGAAAGAGGAGGGCTATTGTAGAATACAAAGGATGAAGGAGAATCTATTGGCTGTTCAGGATTTTAAAAGCAAGCTAAGGCTGACGACAATCACAATCTTTATACTGTTCCAGCTTCCGGGACAGCTGCGCTTCTTTTTCTCGAAAAAGAAGGTTTATCCTGAAAATGAGTTGGAAATTACTCTGCTTTTTATGTTTGCCATAACCCTTTTTCTGGTCCTTGAGGTTCTGGAGTACATTAAGTGGAACTACAGATTTGACTCAGCCCTTGTCCCCAGAGTCTTTTTTGCACTCCGTCTCCTCTGCGTCTCCGCACTGCTTATGACCGACGGAATCTATTTCGGGCATCCCGGGATGAGCCTCTATTTCACCCTTCTTCTCTTCTACAGCTATTATACTGTGCCCTTCCGTTTGAGTCTCGCCTGCAGCATCATCTTCCCTCTGACACTCTTTCTTTTTGAGTTCCAGAGGCTGGACAGGCTGCAGTCATTTTCAAACTACTCCCTCTTCTTTATGGCCTACAGGTCCATCATCATGATCATATTTTATGTGTTCGCCTATTTCTGGGATAAGGACCGTCAGATAAGTGATGAGAACATCCGGCTTGTGGCCTCCCTGAACCGTTCGGAAAAGCAGCTTCGTGAGTATGCCCAGAGAATAGGGCAGACAGTGGCTCTGGAGGAGAGGACCCGTCTGGCCCGGGACATTCACGACTCTCTGGGACATGCCCTGACAGGAATCCAGATACAGCTGGCCAAGGCGGAAGCCTACTTCAGCATTGAACCTGATGAGAGCCGGAAGGCCGTCGGTGAGGCCAAGGAAGCGGCGGTTCAGGCCATCCAGGATATTCGTTCCTCCCTCGATATGCTGAACGACAGAAATCCTAAAATCAATTTGAGAGAAGAGATTCCCCAGCTTCTGCACCGTCTTGAATCAGCAGGCGTCTCCTGTACTCTTGTGGTGGAAGGGGATGACTCGGGATATAATTATGCCGTACAGATTGCCCTTTTCCGGATGGTTCAGGAGGGAATTACAAATATTCTGAAGCATGCTGCAGCGAAAAATGTCTCCCTCTCCTTCCACTTCGGAGAGCGGGAAGTGGAGCTTGTCTTTGAAGATGACGGCAGGGGGTTTGATCCCGAGCTGCCGGCGGATCAGAGTGAGGGCCATTACGGCCTGCAGGGACTGAAGCAGAGGCTTGAACTTGTACGGGGCAGGATGGAGATTATAAGCGCTCCCGGAAAGGGGTGCATTCTGAAGGCCAGTCTGCCTAAGAACCCTGTAACTCTTATAGGAGAGGAAAAGTGAAGGAGATCAGTGTCATAGTTGTTGACGATCAGCGTCTTGTACGGGACGGAATTGTCTCCCTTCTCAACCTGCAGGAGGGGATAAGAGTTGTCGCCAGCGGTGAAGACGGCAGGGAAGGGGTCCATCTGGCTCTGGAACATAATCCGGACATCATCCTGATGGATATCCGCATGCCCGTTATGGACGGTATCCACGCAGTAGAGACTCTGAAAAAGAATAACTTTCAGGGCAGGATCATTATGCTTACAACCTTTGACGACCATGAGTACATCTCCAAGTCTCTTAAGGCCGGAGCAGTCGGTTACCTGATGAAGGATATTCCCATAGATGATCTGGCCAGGGCTGTTCAGCAGGCTTACAGCGGACTCTATCAGTTCGCCCCCTCGGTTATGGGTTCCCTTCTGAACAGCGAGCAGCCTGCACCCCCCTCAGAGGCAGGGAGTCTTCCGGAAATGACTCTGTCCATGATTGAAGGGCTTTCAGAGCGGGAGAAGGATGTCTTTCGTTATCTCGGCGAGGGGCTGAGTAACTCAGAGATTGCCATGGAACTCTCACTCTCCGAGGGGACTGTCAAAAATTATGTTTCAGGGATTTTCAACGCTCTGGGGCTTCGTGACCGTGTTCAGGCAGCGCTCCTCGCCATGAAATGGAGTTCCGGGAATTAAAATCCTGTCACAGTCGGGATATCACTGTTATTTCGGATAGAAACACCCTTTATCCCGAAATTCGCTATATTATTATGCAATTTATTGTTCATTTTCGTCTCTTTATAGTGCTATAATCTCTCCTAATATGCCCGTCGGAACGGCAGGAGTGAACTCCTCCGGTTGAACGGGACGCGTATCTGCCCCCAGGTACTTATGATATCTCAGGAGAAGAATAATGAAGAAAATTTTTAGTCTGCTACTGCTGACTGCTGTGCTTTTCAGCGGCTGTTCCAAGAAAGAGGACGGTGTAAGTGAAAAAAAGAAGGTCTATAAATTCAACTATGCAACCTTTTTTCCCGCAACCCATCTTCAGACTCAAACGGCCGAAGCCTGGGCTCAGGAAGTAGAAAAACGCTCAGACGGTCAGATTCAGATAACAATGTTTCCCGGAGATACACTGACCAAAGCTGCCCAGACCTATGAGGCCGTAGTTTCCGGTGTTGCCGATATGGGTATGAGTGCCTTTGCCTATACCAGAGGCCGTTTTCCCCTTATGGAAGCTCTGGACCTTCCCGTCGGATATCCCGACGGTGTAACAGTTACGCAGATCGCCAATGATATATACAAGAAATACACGCCCGACGAACTTTCGGACGTTCATGTTCTCTACCTCCACGGACACGGTCCTGGAATCCTTGCAAGTAAGAAACCTGTCAATACTCCTTCGGATGTTGCCGGACTCAAGGTTCGGGCTACAGGTCTCTCAGCCAAAATAGTTACTGCACTCAACGGAACCCCCCTCTCCATGAGTCAGGGAGATACCTACGAGTCCCTCCAGAAGGGCGTCGTAGATGCCACATTCTGTCCCATCGAAACTCTAAAGGGATGGAAGCAGGGTGAGGTGATCGACTATGTGGTTGATACCAGGTCTATCGGATATACAACAACCATGTTCGCCGTTATGAACAAGGCCAAGTGGGACGCCCTCCCCGAAGAGCTGCAGAAGGTTATCACCGAAGTGAGCGAGGAGTGGATCTACAAGCAGGGTGCCGCCTGGGATGAGAGTGACAGTCAGGGACGCGCCTATGTAGAGGAGCTTGGTAAGACTTTTATCTCCCTCAGTGACGCCGACAATCAGGCTCTGAAGGATGCCATGAAACCTGTATACTCCGAGTTTACATCTGCTGCAGAAGCCAAAGGCCTGCCCGGAGAAGCGGTTCTTGAAGACATTTTCATGATGCTGGAGTAGAGATGGGATTCTTCAAATTCATCAGCAGGCTGATTACAGGCCTGGCCTATGTTGCCGGCGTCGCCACCGTTATCATGATGGGTGTGACGGTTGTCGATGTTGTTCTGAGGATCTTTCACATAGCCATTACGGGAGCCTATGACCTTGTCAGGGCTTTCGGAGTCATCTCCGTAGCCTGTGCGCTCCCCTATGTGACTGCCACCAAGGGACATATCGCCATCGAGTTTTTCTACCATAAAAGCGGCCGGAAGGGCCGTCTGATTCTGGACCTCGTCTTCAGACTCAGTGCCCTTGTTCTCTTTGCCCTGTTGAGCTACCACACCTTCCGCCATGGAATTACCCTTTTCAGGAGCGGTGAGGTCTTTGCCAACCTTGGAATGCCTGTATTCTGGATTCCCTTTGTGATAAGCATCAACTGCCTTCTTATGATGATTGTTTTTATCTATCATCTTTTACATCCCGGTAAGGAGTACATCAAACCATGAGTCCTGTAGAAATTGGAATTATCGGGTGCGTCATTCTCTTTGTGCTCCTGTTTACAAGTATGCCCGTGGCCTTTGCCATGATCGCTTCGGGGGTTCTGGGCTTCGCTCTGATCATAAGCCCCCAGGCGGCCTTCAGCATGGTCATAGCCGAACTCTTTGAAACATTTACATCCTATAATCTGACTGTGATCCCCCTCTTTGTCATGATGGGGCAGGTCGCCTTTCATGCGGGTATAAGCAAGCGTCTTTTCCATACAACCTATGTGTGGTTCGGACATCTGCGGGGCGGCCTTGCCATGGCAACCGTCTTTGCCTGCGCCGGTTTCGGTGCCATCTGCGGTTCCGGGCCCGCAACGGCGGCCACCATGGCTTCGGTGGCTCTGCCTGAAATGAAGAGGTACGGCTATGCCGACTCCCTCGCATCGGGCTCTGTGGCCGCAGGGGGATCTTTAGGAATGCTGATTCCCCCAAGCGTTGTTTTCATTGTCTATGCCCTGATGACGGAGCAGTCCATCGGAACCCTCTTTCTGGCGGGAATTGTGCCGGGATTGCTGATCGTCATCCTCTTCTGTCTGAATATCTATTTCCGCTGTCTCAAAGATGGAAGCCTGGGACCTGCGGGCCCCAGACACAGCTGGGCTGAGCGTTTCAAATCCCTTAATGGGGTAATCGAGACTGTTCTTCTCTTTATCCTTGTCATGGGAGGGATGTTCAAGGGCTTCTTTACTCCCATAGAGGCGGCGGCCATCGGTGCCGCGGGAAGCTTTGTCATCGCCTTCGTTCAGAGGGAGTTGAACATGACCAAAATAAGGAGAATCCTGCTGGAAACGGTACGGACCTCCAGTATGGTCTTTTTCATCGTCGCGGGAGCCACCATCTTCGGGCGTTTTCTTGCCGTGTCGAGGATTCCCTTTGTAGTAGCCAGCGGTTTTGTCTCTCTGCCCTTTCCGGCGGGAGTTGTCATGATGCTTATCATACTGTTCTTCCTTCTGGCCGGTTGTTTTATCGACTCCCTCGCCCTGGTTCTTCTGACCATTCCCATTTTCTTCCCTGTCATTCAGGAGCTCGGCTTTGATCCCGTCTGGTTTGGAGTCATAGTTGTGGTTATCACCCAGATGGGTGTTATCACTCCTCCTGTGGGTGTGAATGTTTATGTTGTCAGCGGAATTGAGAGGGACATTCCCCTTCCTGTTATTTTCAGGGGGGCCATGCCCTTTCTCGGCATGCTTGTTCTGGCAGCACTCATACTGATTGCTGTTCCTAATATCTGTCTTTTTCTGCCGGCCCTGGTGGGCTAGAACGTTAAAACAGCCCCGGGGAAACCGGTTCCGGATCAGTCCGGGCCGGTGCCTGACGGGCCAGGAGGAAATGTATGCCCCATAGAAATCTTTTTAAGAAAATTCTCTTCTGCACAGACTTCAACAGTGATGCCATGAAGGCCTTCTACTATGCCCTGAATATTGCCGAGGGGAATCCGGGGAGCGAACTTATAATCTATCATGTGATTCCCGAGCCCGACGCCCAGTTCTGGAGAACCTATATCTATGAGGTGGATGATGTGGACCGCAAGGCCAGGACTGATATCGACAAGGTTATAGAAGAGTCCTATCTGACGAAGATACCCGAGGGAATCACACACTCTGTCCGTATGGCCATCGGCAATGTGGGCGAGGAGATTCTTGAGATCTCAAAGAATGAGGATATTGATCTGATCGTAATCGGGAGGGGAGGGGGGATGAATATGATCAACCGTCTTCTCGGAGACTTCGTGAAGAAACTGATTCACAAGGCCGACTGTCCCGTACTTGTTATTCCCGAGAAACACTAGAACCGGTTCTCCGGTCTTGTCTGCTTCCGAATCCGGCGGGCCCTTCTACCAGAGGGCCCTCTGGTTTTCACAGAATCCCCTGACACTGCTTATTTTTGCAATCTCCCCCTCTTTCGGGCGGAGATATCCTTCAAAAGTCCCTATATACTGATGAAAAGAGGTCTTCACAAATGGGCCTCCGTTAAACCGTTCCACCCGTTCGCATTCGGGGGTGAAGACAAGGTCAACCACTCCCTCCTCGTCCCGGATCTTCCAGGGGGCATATGGGTTCTGCATATCATATTCATATATGACCCTCGGTACTCTTGTACGGCGTCCGTTGATCCAGAATGCATTTTCAGAGTAGTAGGTCTCGTTTACAAATGCCGCCAGGTTGAGCCCTGCTGTTGTGCCGTCAGGAAGAACCTCGCTGAAGGAGGACCAGAGCCAGTCTGTCTCTCTTCTTAGATATCCTCCTGTCCAGTCATAGACGGCGCTGACCGTTTCGGGATCATCCACAAGGTCCTCTCCGTTCAGGGTTATATGGATATCATCAAAGACAAGGGGTGAGAACTTCTCAGTAAAGGTGAATCGGTTCGGGTCATTGGGGTTGAGAACCCTCAGAGGCTTCTGTTTTTCGATGGAGAAGGGACTGATTCCCTTCAGTTCAAGGCGTCCGTCAAAGACACAGTCAAAGCCGAGGCGGCCCCGTCGGTGGTCCTTCTCAATCGTTACGGCGCTTGCCTTTGACAGGAAAGAGGCTTTGTAGCAGTCGGGATTCCGGGGGAAGCTCAGCTTCTTCCGGAAGGGGAGGCACTTTTCATTGGACTCAAAGATAATGCCCTCACCCTTTCTGCACAGAAAGGAGAAGGCATTGTGGAGTATACCAAGATCAACAAGGGCAAACCCGGCAATGTACTCACCGGTGCTGATGCCTATGTAGTTAAACTGATGGTAGGCCTTTTTTTTTCTGAATCCCCCGACCTCTTTTCCAAAGAAGTCCCGGAGGATAAAGTCTTTGTAGTTCCACTCGATCTCTTCATCGATACAGCCGTAGCCGACTCGGTTGTCTCTGCCTATTAGCTTTACCACTTTATCCTCCCCTGGAGACGTCCCTCACGGGTCAACGGAAATCAGACACCTTCGTAGCGGGCGGCAACATCCTTCAGATGCTTTCGGATGGTTATGTTCTGGGGGCACTTTTTCTCGCAGCTTCCGCAGCTGTTGCAGTTGGATGCCCTCTGGTGCTCCTTGAGGAATCCCGTGTTCCAGAATTTTGCCTTGTCGAAGTCATCAAAGAGGGCTTCGTGGTTGTATGCCCAGAATATCTCAGGGATATATACACCCTGGGGGCAGGGCATGCAGTAGCGGCAGTTGGTGCAGTCTACTCGGATTCTGCTGTGGAAGTAGGCTTTCGCCTCTCCTATCAGTTCCTTCTCCAGGGAGCCAAGAGATCCCGGGGCCGCATCGGACGCGGTCTTCAGATTCTCCTCAAGCTGCTCCATTGTTCCCATTCCGCTGAGGATCACTCCTATTTCAGAGTAGTTCCAGAGGTAGCGGAGGGCCCACTCGGCAGGGGACCTTTTACTCTCCCAGCGGTCCCATACAGACTGAAGAGGTGTAGGAATCTCTGTTCTTGCAAGCATTCCGCCCCGCAGGGGTTCCATGATGATCACACCCATGCCCCTCTTGTCGGCATACTTCATGCCTTCGACGCCGGCCTGATAGTTCTCATCCAGATAGTTGAGCTGGATCTGGCAGAAGTCCCAGTCGTAGTCGTCTACAACCTCTTTGAAGAGGTCAATATTGTCATGAAATGAGAATCCGGCGTATTTGATTTTCCCGGACTTTTTAGCCCTGTCCAGAAATGATTTGTAGTCGCTGGCTGTCAGAAGGTCCCAGTTGGCCCGGTTCAGGGAGTGGAGGAGGTAGAAGTCAATCTGGTCCACTTCAAGGTTTTTGAGCTGTTTGTCCAGGTAGTCGTCCATATCCGAGGGTGACTTGATAAACCAGGAGGGCAGCTTTGTGGCGATCTTCACCTTTTCCCTGTATCCGTCTTTCATAACTTTGGCGCAGAAGGCTTCACTGTTTCCGCCGTGGTAGGGCCAGGCTGTGTCGAGATAGTTGACTCCCCTGTCTATGGCATGGCGGACCATGGGAATGGCCTTCTCCTCATCAATTCTGGATGCATCTCCTTCCAGGACAGGCAGGTGCATGGCACCGAAGCCAAGGGCGCTTAGTTTTTCACCGGTCTTTCCGAATGTTCTGTATAACATGGTTTCCTCTCTTTTATTGTTTCAGCCCCGCACTTGTATGACTTCAGCGGCTTAATACGGGTATCCTGAAGGTACAGGGCAGTTTTGTCAAACATTTGCCGCATACATCCATAAGCTCATCGCTGCCAAGACTGGCTGCATTATCAAGGCACTGGTCACGGCAGATATACCTGTCATAGCTCTTGTCGGTAAGAGCCCCTCTTGCACATCGTCCGATGCACCTTCCGCATCCTTCGCCCTGTTTTTCAATACAGTATTCACCATCAGGCATGGGTGTGGAGCGCAGGGGGGCATCAGTTACAAGACTGCCAAGACGGCCGCTGCATCCCGCTTCTGTTATCAGAAGGTTGTTCCGTCCGAAGGTTCCCAGTCCGCAAAGATAGCTTACATGCCTGTATGACCAGCGGCTGACAAGATTTTCAAGATCACTGTCTGAAGGTTCCGGATGGACCCCGCAGTTGAATCCGCCTGTTTCAAGAAGAGTGCTTAGCTCCAGGTATATTTCCTGTATCAGGTCTCTGGTTCTGATATAGGCCTCCCCCCACTCATGGGAGGCCCTGATTCCTTCGTTATTGGAGCAGGTCACCTCTTGGGTAAAGGGAATAAAAAAACTGATTACCGATTCCGCTCCGGGAAGAATATCATCGGGCATAAGGTGATCAGGGGTGACCCAGCTTTTCAGCTTTCCGAAGGGCCGTTCATCAATCTGGGCAAAACCGGTGAGACTCTCTCTCCAAATTCTGCCCTCCGGATCGTTCCGGCTTACACAGCCCTGAACAATGCCGGCAATCTGGCTTTCAAGTAAATAATCCATAACTTCTAAGATTATGACAGGTTTTTTCCAATGAGAACAATTGTTTTTTATGCTTTTATTTTCAGCAGGTCAGGGAAGGGGAAAAGGGGACTCCCTGAATAAGGCTGCAGGGAGAGAACCGGGGGAAGGTTCAGACTATGAACTTATACCCCTGTCCCCTGATTGTAAGTATATGGCGCGGCAAATCGGATTCTGAAAGTTTCTGGCGGAGTTTTGCTATATGAACATCCACTGTCCTTGTTGTCGTTTCGCTCTCATATCCCCATACCTTGTCCAGTATTCTGTTGCGGCTCAGCAGCTCTCCGGAGTTCTTCAAAAAGAATTCAAGAAGCTGGAATTCCTTTGCATGGAGGGGAATGTGTTCTTCATTGCATGTTAGCTCGCCTTTTTTAAGATCAAAACAGTACTCTCCAAAACTGTAGATGTTCTGTTCCTTTGACGAGTGTGAGAGTGTGCTCCTGCGCAGGAGAGCTTCAATCCTTGCAAGAAGAATTCCCATATCAAAAGGTTTGGACATATAGTCGTCGGCCCCCTGTTTCAGGCCCATAATATTGTCCAGGTTGGTGTTCCTGGCTGTCAGCATCAGTATGGGCGTGTTGATTCCTTTGGCCCGGAGGTTCTGGCAGATTGAAAATCCGTCTCTGCCGGGGAGCATTACATCCAGAAGAATGAGGTCGTACTTATCTGTCTCCGCTGCCTCTTGTCCGGAAATACCGTCGCTCCGGATATCTGTTTCGTATCCTTCCGACCTCAGGCGGTCCTCCAGGGTCATCTGAACTCCCGGTTCATCTTCAATAATTAAAACTACGGCCATGAAATTTCTCCTGTAATTTCATCCTGCAGAAATTCACAGGGTATTTCCATTACAAACCGGCAGCCGCTGCTCTTCCGGCCGTCTAGCAGGCGGTAGGGACTTTCCAGAGTCAGTCTGCCTCCGGTCAGTTCTGTCTTCTTCATCGCAATATAGAGTCCCAGTCCGCTTCCCCGGGTCTGCTGTTCCCGGCTTCTGCGGGATCTGTAGAATGGATCAAATACCCTTTTCTGCTCCGATGCGGAGATCCCGGGACCACTGTCCTCTACTGCCGCTCTCAGCCTTCCTGAAGGCAGACAGCGGATTATAATCCGGATACCCTCTTCAGAACTGCTGCTGTGGCACAGTGCATTGGCTATAAGATTGGAGAGGACCAGGTGAATCTCATCGGGAAAACTCTTCACCCTGGGAGGGACTCCATCATAATTCCAGGTGAGCACTGTGTCCTGCTCTCCTGCCGGGGTGTCAAATTTCTCTTTCAGTTCACTGACCAGTCCGGTCAGATCCATTTCAATGGCCTTCCCGGGACTGCCGTTTCTTGCTTCCAGGCTAGAGAACATCAGTATCTCTTCGATCATGCTCCCGAGCCGCCGGCTCTGATCCTGCATGACCCGACCGTAGCGGCTTATGTTCTCCGGAGGGACTATGCCTTTTGCCAGATTGTCCGCTGCAGACTGGATGACGGTAAGGGGTGTTCTCAGTTCATGAGTCATGGAGGCTATAAATTCTTTTTCACGGCTCCGCAGCTCCCTTGCGTTTCTCAGCTGCAGAGAGAGAACCAGAATCACAAGAACCGTGCCGTAGAGAATAAGCTGCGAGAGTAACCAGTTCAGTACAGTGCGTTTTTCCATTTCGAAGTAGTAGGGTGCGTCCTCATGACCTATAAGAAGGACCCGCCCGCTGTACTGGAAGGGCGATCCGTCATTAAACATCCCTTCATCCTCCCCGGGGGCCGGACGGACCGGAACAAGTTCCACATCATTTCCGGGATGGCGGACATCAGGGCCCGAAGGCAGGGATACGGCAAGCTTTATATCCGACCCGTGGGAAAAGCCTGTCAGAGCCCTCAGGGGGTTAAAGGGGTAAGGTCTGCTTCTGCTGAGGTCTTTCAGATTCCGGTAGGTCTCCTTTTCCATGTCCATCCATTGAAGATCATAATCAGACAGGGCTTCCCTAACCGCCGGTTCCGCATAGATTCGTTCGATACTCTCTCTGTCCAGTTTCAGGGCAATCAGAAGATCTTCGTCGGGAGCGTTGACAAGGTAGAAGCTTCCGTCGTCCCCGGCCCTTATCTGCATATCTCCCGGTTCAAGGGGGGGGGGCGGCTCATTCTGATAGGGGGCCGCTGCGGTTTTCACCCAATCTGAACTGCCTTCCGGCGGAGGTGACAGCATATAGTTTCCCCCTGCGGACTCCAGAAAGACGGCACTGATCAGACCCTGTCCCTCTCTTCCGTAGGTCTTCATCAACTTTTCCAGCGACGGCGTAAGTTCACCCTCTGAAAGGCCTTCCAGCTGTTTTAAAGAGTGCACAACCAGGGTTATCCGCTGGTATTCACGGTAATAGACTCTAAAGACTGCGGATTCAAGTCTTCTGTCCTCATCCCGTATCTGCCTCTCTAGAACGGCCCTGTAGTGGCTGTTTACCATTACTGTAGCGAAGAGAGTAAGGCTCAAGAGAAACAGTAGGGGCAGGAGTGTTTTCCATGAAATCATAAACCCATCCTAGCGTTTAATTGCACCTGATATCTATAAAGAGTCCTTCCGGGAAGCCATCTTTTACATATTTTACATTCCTTTTACCCCCAGTTCACCAAACATGACAGCCTTTTTCCTAAATTCGAATACGGAGGATGAAAGAGATGAATCCCGAGAAGAAGATCATTCAGATTGATAAGGTTAAACCCGGAATAACTAAGGAAAAGAGGCTCCGCAGGCATTTTGCGGCGGGAGGTTTTCTGCTGCTTGCCCTCGGGGCGGCCCTTTTTCTCTGGATCGCGGCAAAACCTGATATTTTAAGCATAAAGAATTATGAGAAAGATACTGTCAGGGCGGGTACTTTTATATCCACTACCGAAGCCAGCGGAACAGTGGTTCTGCCGACCCAGGTTGAAATCGTAAGTCCCATGGATGCCTATGCCGGTGAGCTGCTTGCAGCCGAGGGAGACCAGGTGACTCCCCTGGATGTTCTGGCTGTGCTGGATGTTCCTGATTTGGAGGATGAACTTGATGATCTCACCCTCAGCTACAAGCAGGCCCTTATTGAACAGGAGAGCCTTGAAAAGATCGCAGCCTTCAACATTGACTCACTGGAAAGATCGGTGAGGCGGCTTGAGGATGATGTAAAAGAGGCACAGGATGATGCGGACTCAATGAAAGCGCTGGCGGAGCTGAAGAGTTCCCGGCAGAGCAGTTATGAGACTGCCCTGGATACCCTGGAGGACTACACTGAACAGCTGGAGGATACCAGGGCGGAGCTGGAGGAGGCTCTGGTTTCCAGTGACATTGATTTGAGAAAGCAGCAGGCCGTTATTGATCAGCTTCAGACAAGTATAGCAGCGGTACAGGCTGACATTGAGGAAAACCGCATCAAGAGTCCCATCTCCGGTGAAGTCCTCAGCCTCAATGAGAGTCTTGCGATCAAGAGCAGCCTTGTTGAACAGTCCGACTCCCTCTTTGTGGTGGCCGACCGTGGTGATGTTTATATCGATTTTGATGTGTATGAGCAGTATGCAGGCCTCCTTGAAACTGGGGGAACCATGACTGTGACAATAGGTACAGGCACAATGAAGGCTGAAATAACTAAGATTGGCAAGATCGCCACCATGGACACCGACGGCCTTTCCGCCATGATAACGGTGCGTGCCCGTCCCGATACCGACCTGACACTGACACCGGGTGCATCGGCAGTGGCTTCCATCGTCCTTGATGTTAAGGACGGTGTTCTCACACTGCCAAGGGGCTCCTGGCTTACAACGGGCAACCAGAAGTATGCCTATGTGATAGATGGAAACAGGGCTGTTAAAACAAAGGTGACCATCGGAGACATTCAGGGGAACAGTGTGGAAATCTTAAGCGGTCTGAAGGCTGGTGACCAGGTTATCACCGGCAGCTATCAGAACTATATAGACCAGGATGAGGTTCTTCTGAAATAGAACCGGAAAAGGCAGTCTTTGAAGGGGCAGCCACTCTGCTGGTTCAGCCGGCAGCACAGGAAGGAGCAGTAAAGTGATACGTTTGACAAATGTTAATAAGGAATACGATCTGGGTGAGACAAAGGTCCGCGCCCTGAAGGATATCTCCATTGAAATCAGCCGGGGTGACTATATTGCAGTCATGGGCCCTTCCGGGTCCGGAAAATCCACTCTGATGCATATTCTGGGGATACTGGACAGTATCAGTTCGGGGCAGTACTTTCTTGAGGACTATGATATCAGTTCTCTCCCCGACAGAGAGCAGGCCCGCATCCGCAATCAGCACTTCGGTTTTATTTTTCAGAGCTTCAACCTCTTTCCTGAGCTCAGTGCCCTTGAGAATGTTATGCTGCCCATGTCCTATGCAGGAATCCCCTGGACTCAGAGGAAAAACCGTGCCCGGGACCTTCTGTTTGAAGTGGGGCTGGAAGAGAGAATGAACCATCTGCCCACAATGATGAGCGGAGGGGAACAGCAGCGTGTCGCTATCGCCCGGGCCCTGTCCAACGACCCCGATCTAATTCTGGCCGATGAACCCACGGGAAACCTCCCCACCGACAAGGGTGAGGAAATTATGCAGATTCTCGAGGGGTTTAACAGGAAGGGTGTTACTGTTGTCATGGTTACCCACAACCCGGCTCAGGGAGAACGGGCCGGCCGGGTGATCCGCCTTCGGGACGGTATTCTTCTTCCGGAACAGGAGGTTGTACGTGCTTAGCGAAACAGCAAAAATCCTGAACCGGCGGTTTACAGACCGTTTTCTCGAGTCGGGGCTGCTGATTATAGCCGTGGCCCTTGGAATAGGGGCAGCCTCGTCGGGAATTGCCCTTCTTGCCAATACAATAAGCAGTGGACGGAAGATCCTGAAGTCTCCTGTCTACAGAGAGATCGTCGTCAGCTCTGTGGGCGAGGCGGATGATATGACAGAACCCGTCAGTCTGAGGGCGGTACAGGAGAATGCTGTTCTGACATCCTCCGATCTTGATGCCGCCGATCTTGCACCGGCGGTCAGCTACGCCTATGTTCAGAATTTCAGCCGTATGAACTTTATCAATGAGGAGTCAATCTCCCGGGAGCAGGCCATGAGGGCCCAGTTTGCCGCGCCGGGCCCGTCTCCCGGGCTCGGCGGTTCCGCCGGACCGGGAATAGCATCGGGTGAAATGCCGCCTGAGGGGGCAGCCCCACCCGATGGTGAGCAGCCGCCGGACCGTCCGACGCAGTATTCTGAAGAGGATCTTGCCGCCATGGAAGCCGAAAGCAGAATACTGATATCCGAACTTGAAGAGACTTCAGGGTACAAGGTCACTCCAGAGTTCTTTTCCGCCTCGGAAGTGGATGTTGCAGCGGGCAGCTTTTTCTCGGATCAGGATATGACGGGCAGCTCGTCCATCGCTGTGCTTGGTTATGAACTGGCTTCAGGTTTTCTTGAAGACGGGGAGGATCTGAACTCTCTTGTCGGGAAGCAGATTCTGACCCGGGAAGGCCTTGTCACCATCATCGGTGTACTGGAACCTGGAGACCAGGATGATCTTTTTTTCGAACCCTACCGGAGCAGCGGGGGAGGGGACTTCAGGCGCAGTGTGATGAATACAAGGCTCAGATTCTCCGTAAGCGATCCGGACAGGCTGGATGAGACAGCCCTGCAGCTCCAGGACTGGTTTGACAGCCGCTTTGGAGAGCAGCAGATCGTCATCTCCAATCCAAGGGCAGAGGCGCAGCAGCTGATAAGCAGAAATACAGGCCTGGCTCTGCTTATAATGTTCCTCTCTCTGTCGGGGCTGTTTATAGCCTCGGTAAACGTATCCAATATTCTGATGAGCCGTTCAATGCGCATGAAAAAACATGTGGGTATTCTGATGGCTCTGGGAGCCTCCCGCAGGAGGATCGCCGGGCTCTTTGCCATGGAATCCCTGGTTATAACTCTGGCAGGGGCTGTGATGGGAACCCTTCTCTCCATTCCCCTGGGAAGCTACATGCGCTCCTCCCTTGATATTACAGGTGGTACCTGGTTGTTCACCCTTCTAGGGGTGGTCATTTCCGCTCTGCTGACCCTATTTTTCGGTCTTCTGCCGGCGCGGCAGTTCAGCAGAATCGATCCGGCCATTGCCATGAGGGCGGCCTGAATCTTCAGGTTTAAAAGGAAGAGATAATGAAGAAATTTATCAATATGCTGATCCGGAACTGGTCCGGTTCAGCCCTTAAAATATCGATGACCCTCGGAGCCGTGGCCCTGGGAACATGCATTCTGATTCTTACAAGCTCCGCCGGGCTGATTCTGGAAGAGCAGATTACAAGTGAGATGGACTCTGACGGTATCATCCTCTATACGGCCAACGGAGACTGGGACAGCTCCGGAGGAATTGATATGGTCCGACCCGCAGAGTGGGATGTCAACGCTCCGTCGGCGGTGGTCAGCGATATCGAAGAGATTGAGGCGGCCGTCCCCGTGTCAGAAGCCCCCTTCAGTACCATAACCTCCGGAGGAAAGTCCTACAATCTGAGAAGCTCCATTGGAACGGCACCCGCCTATTTTGATGTGTTTTCACTGGACATCATTGCCGGAGTTCCCATGAGTGACGAGGACATCTCTTCAGGCTTCAAGAAGGTCTGGATCAGCAGTGAGATGGCTGAACTCCTATACGGCTCCGCCGATGAGGCCGTGGGCAGCTGGATACAGCCTCCTGGCGAATCCATGATGAGGGGCGGTCCCGGAGGCCGGGACAGGGAGCAGAATGTGGTTCAGCAGCTTCAGGTAACCGGTGTATTCCAGTCCCCCTCCGAGGTGGTACGGCGCTCCTACGGCATTGCCGATCTGATCTATCCCTATACGGCCCTGCTCTCGGCCGGAGGCAACAGGCAGATGATGCTCGATATGGCTTCAGGAGAGTTTGTTCTCAAGGCAAAGGGCCAGTCGGTTGAGAGGATCTCCGCCGCGGTCCGTCAGGTTCTGACATCCGGTTATGGGGATGATCTCTCCATTGTAAGCTGGGAGGGGTCCACAAGAGGCAGCTCCACCTATATGGAGGAGTTGCGGCAGTCGGTCAATGTATTCTCAGTCTCCCTCTCGCTCCTTGGAATTGTTCTTCTTTTAACAAGCTCCCTCGGGATATTCAGCATTATGGTTGTTGAGGCTCTCAACCGCCGCAAGGACATCGCTCTTGAGCGGGCTCTGGGTGCATCCCAGAGGGATGTTGTCAAAGAGTTCTGGCTCTGGTCCCTGATGCTGAGCCTGGCCGGAGCAGTGATCGGAGTTCTTCTGGCTCTTGTTCTGTCACATCCCGTGCTGAGCACCCTGTCTCCTCTGGTGGGAGAGGTGTCAGACCAGTTTTCCGAAGCAGCGGGAATCCGGTTTATCCCGATTGTAAAGGGTGTCTTTCTGGCAGTGCTTTTCGGCGGTATTCTGGGGCTCCTTCCCTCACTCTCTGCTGTTAAAGGGAATATTTCTGAAACCCTGAGGGAGGTATAGGATGGCTCTCTCCATCAAAGAATGCTTCCGCGGTTTCTTTCCCGTGCTTCTTGTGTTTCTGTTGTTTTCAGGCCCTCTTATCAGAGGGTGGGCCCGTAATCTGGACAGTCTTGAAGATATAAGCAATTATGCGCTTGAAAACAGCATTGAGTATCAGAGGGCCCTCCTGGATGTTCTTTCAGCAAGAAATGATCTTGACGGAGTGGTTAAGCTTGATGAAACCTCATTCAATTTCAGCTCCGATTATTCAGGGGAGGACAGTGCCGGGTTGTCGGCCCGGGCCGGAGTGAATCTGCCCCTGATTGATCAGCTGGCCCTGAGCGCTACTGTCAGCGATGACTACAGCGGTGAGCTGGGGGTTACCTTTTCTCCCCTCTATCACTCAACGGACCGCATAAAGTCTGATATCAAGTATGATACGGCTCTCCTCTATGCCGAAGAGCTGGCTGTTGAGATTCAGAACAGTGCGCTTTCGGCGGCTCTGGGGTGGATGAGCGCCCGCCGGCAGGCGGATATTCAGGCTCAGGTGGTCGCGGTAAAGGAAGATGTCTACAATGACGAGAAAATCCGCTATGAAGCGGGAGAGGCGACTCTGGATGAACTGCGGGATATCCTTGTGGACTGGACTGAAGCGCGGACCAGTCTTTCTTCGCAGCAGAAAAACCTGCGTTCGGCGGAGTCCGCACTCCTGCAGATTCTCAGTGCAGATCTGGATACAGCCTCAATATCCATGATTTCATACGAAACACTTGCAGCTGCTCTTGATAGTTTAAAGGGGCATATTGAACCCGAAGGTGCTGATTCTTCGGGAGTGTATTCAGTGGCTGCCGCCAGAAAAAGCCTTGAGAGCAGTGAAGCGGATCTGGCGGATACCTGGATTTTTGATCCAGACGTCAACTTCACAGGAACCTTGAACATTCCCGATGTGACAGGGGACAGCGGGGACTCCCCCGTCTGGCAGGCGGGAGTTGAGCTCACCTTCTCCCTGGAGGACTTCAGGAAAGAGGACAAGAGGCTGAGTGAAAAGGAGGTGGCCCAGTCCCGTCTTGAGGTTACCCAGGCCGAGATGGAGAGCCGGCTGACACTGCAGCAGGTACTGATCGCACTGGAGAATGCTGAGCAGAACAGGACGCTGGCGGGGATTGAGGAGTCTCAGGCGCAGGACCTCTATGAGGAGTACAGATACCTGATGACCCTTGGCGACTATTCCGAGGCTGAGGTGGAGGATGCCCGTCTGTCCTGGGAGCAGACCAAGATCAACAGCTTCTCCATGCTAGCCGAGGAATACCTCGCCTGGAGGGAGCTTCTGCTCTATTAATAAACAGCCGCGGTGCCCTGTTTACAAGTGTAATTCAGGGGACTCTCTCATTCTTTGTCCGCAGGCGGGTCAACTTGCTTTTCCACGCCCTGCCATATATGATGAGCCTATGATCAACAAGTCTATTAAAGTCTCTACAGGACAGAAAGTATATATGGTGGGCATTAAGGGCACAGGTATGTGCGCCCTGGCCGAAATCTTCCGTTCCCGGGGGCTGGAGGTCTCCGGCTCCGATGTGGAAGAGGAGTTCTATACAGACAGGGTTCTTCAGGATCTTGGTATCCCCTATTTCAGGGGGTTCTCAGCATCTCAGGTGCCAGGGAATCCCGACTTCGCCGTCCGGTCGGCAGCCTACGGCGAGGATCATGAGGAAGTGGCTGCCCTTGTTGAAAAAGGAGTACCCGTCCTCCTCTATCCGGAGGCTCTCGGGCTTCTCTCCCGTGACCTTCCCGCCGCCTCTGTGGCCGGTGTCCACGGCAAGACAACCACCACAGCCCTGTGCGGTACTCTGGTCCAGGCTCTTGGGCTTGAAGGCACCGTCCTTGTGGGAAGCGCTGTCCCCGCCTTCGGCAACCGCTCCACTCTGGTTCAGGGAAACAAGTTCTTCCTGGCCGAGACCTGTGAGTACCGCCGCCATTTTATGCATTTTTCTCCCGACAGGATGATACTGACATCCGTTGAGGCGGATCATCTTGACTATTTTAAAGACGAAGCGGATGTAGAAGATGCCTTCTGCTCCTATATCGAAACTCTTCCGGAAGAGGGGACTCTGATCTACTGCAGTGATGACGAAGGCGCTTCCCGAACAGCCGCAAGGGTCTCCGGAAAACGTCCCGATCTTAAAATGATTCCCTACGGATTCAGGGCCCGGGGAGCCGGGAAGATTATAAAAGTTCAATCACAGAGACCGGGGGAGAACAGCTTCCGTCTGGGAAGCCTGGATATTCTCTTTAGAATCAGAATCCCCGGGGATCATGTCATTCAGGACGCCTCTGCGGCTCTGCTGCTGGTTCTGGATCAGATGGCCGCTTCCGGCAAACTGGCTGCCACCGGACCCGATGCCGCCCAGCTGAAGGCTCTTGAAGCGGGGATCTATAATTTCACAGGCAGCCGCCGCCGCGCCGAAATTGTGGGCGAGGAGAGGGGTATTCTCATAATGGATGACTACGGGCATCACCCTTCGGCCATACGTAAAACTCTTGAGGGCCTGCGGGATTTCTATCCCGGCCGACGGCTTGTGGTGGATTTCATGTCCCACACATACTCGCGGACAGCGGCTCTTCTGGAGGATTTCGCTTCATCCTTCGGCCCTGCCGACGAAGTAATCCTCCATAAAATTTATGCTTCCGCCAGGGAACAGTTCAGCGGATGCATTACAGGACGGGATCTTTATGACCGGACCTGTAAAAACCATTCCAATGTAAAGTACTATGAAGAGCCTGAGGACGCACTGGACTATCTGTCCGGTTCTCTGAAAGAGGGAGACCTCTTTGTCACCATGGGTGCCGGAGACAACTGGCATCTGGGACGGAGTCTGATGGACAAACTGAAAGGAGACGCATCATGATCAGCATGACAGGCTACGGCTACAGGGAGTACCAGGATGAAAAAATCCGTTTTTCCCTTGAAATGAAAACCTATAACAACAGGTATATGGATCTGATCCTCAACCTGCCCAATCCCCTCTCGCCCCTTGAGGGCAAGATCCGTTCCCTTATAGGAAGCGCCATCAAGAGAGGCCGTGTCGAGGTCTATCTCAGGATGAAGGAGCTTGAGGAGGACCTGACCCTGTCGGTGGACAAGTCGGCGGTCCGGTCCTATGCGGATACTCTCAGAGAGGTACAGTCTCTGGCAGGTATTACAGGAGAGCTTTCTCTGGGGCATATCCTCTCCATGGACGGAGTGATCAAGACCGAAAAGAACCGGGACCTCGATGCCATGTATGAGATCCTTGAGCCTCTGTTTCGGGATGTTCTGGAACAGGTTGCCTCCTCGCGGTCTGTAGAGGGCGCCGAAACTGAAAAGGATATTCTGGGCCAGATCAGCTTCCTCGAGGAGTGTCTGGGGAATATTAAAGAGTATGCTCCCCGTATGCAGGAGCAGATCACTACAACCCTGAAGGATAAGTTTGAAGAGGTTGTCCAGGGCAAGGCCGATGAGAGCCGTATTCTCGCGGAGATAGCCGTTCAGGTTGTCCGCTTTGACATCAATGAGGAGATTCAGAGGCTCACCACCCACTTTGAGGGATTCCGCGCTATTGCATCGGGCACCGACGCCGTAGGAAAGAAGCTTGACTTTCTCTGCCAGGAGATCAACAGGGAAGTGAATACCATAGGCTCTAAAAACACCCTTGTCGAAATCGGCAGGATTGTAGTAGAAATGAAGGATTCCTTGGAGAAAGTTAGGGAGCAGCTTAGAAATGTTGAATAAGAAGCCATTCAGAATAGCCATATCAGGAAGAAGCGGTTGCGGGAACTCCTCAGTCAGCACCATTTTGTCTGAAAGACTGAATCTGAAACTGGTTAACTATACATTCCATAATATTGCCGAAGACAGAGGCATTGATTTCAAAGAACTCTGCCGGATGGCGGAGGACGATCCCCAGTGGGATTACTTTGTAGACGAAAACCAGGTCAAGCTTGCAATGGAGGGCTCCTCTGTCCTCGGGTCCCGTCTGGCCATATGGATGCTCAAAGAGGCGGACCTCAAGGTCTTCCTCACAGCCAGTCCCGAGACAAGGGCAGGACGCATCCATGAGCGGGAAGGGGGAGTCTTTGAACAGAGGATGGTTGAAACCCATGCCCGTGATGAGCGGGATCACGCCAGGTACAAGAGACTGTATGAGATTGATAATGATGATTACGGTTTTGCCGATCTTGTGATCAATACAGACCGTCTGAACCAGCACCAGGTGGCGGATATTATCGAGTCCGCCGCAAGGGTTATAGCAGAAGGAAGCAGTAAAGATTCTGATTAAGCCTTCTCCGGACTCTGTTACTGAATCAAATAAAAAACCCCGCAGTCTGCGGGGTTTTATTTTGTCCATGTGGAAAGAGCAGCCCGTTTTAAAGAGTCACTGTCTCCATCTCCTGTGCCGTGGGAGGATTGCATCCGCTGCGGCTGCAGTTGATTCCCGCCGCCTTGTTGGCAAAGTCTCCCATCTCCTTAAGTGCCGATGAATCCATTGCACCCAGGGCCTCTTTGGTAAAGACAGACCTGTTGTGGAGGAAGGAGAGAAGGGCTCCGTGGAAGGTGTCTCCCGCACCGATGGTGTCGGCCACGGGGAGGTCGAAGAGAGGACTTCTTACATCTTCAGCAGAGGTGATCAGTCTGGCTCCTGCTTTTCCCTCGGTCAGGGCAATCAGGGTGGTTCCCAGGTTGAGGATCTTCTGAACAGAATCTTCCACAGGGGTTCCGGGATAGAGCCACTCCAGGTCCTCATCGCTGAGCTTGACAATCGCCGATGCGGCGCAGAGAGCTTCAAAGCGCTTCATGTAGACCTCCCTGTCGGGAACAAGAGCGGGTCTGATATTGGGGTCGAAAGAGAGGAGCAGGCCGCTGCACCGCGTCAGGAGAAAGTCCGCCAGCACTGTGCCCGAGGGCTCCTGACTCAGGGAGATGGAACCGAAGTGGATAATACGGGCTTCTTCGGGTATCTTCACCTTGTTGAGCTCATCGGTCTTCCAGGAGCGGTCGGCGGCGCCGTTTGAGTAGAAGGCGTATTTTGCAGAGCCGTCACTCTGTTTCTGGACAAAACCCATGGTTGAGGGATCCTCACTGCGGATTACAAGATCAGTTCCCACTGAGTTTTGCTGCAAATGGTCCATAAGCCGGCTTCCGAAAAGATCTGTACTGAGGCGTCCCAGATACTGCCCCGGTACCTGCTGTCTGGCAATCGCTATGGATGTATTGAAGGGAGAACCTCCGGGGAAACCCGAAAAATCCAGGCCCTTCTGGCTTATAAAATCAATTAAGCCTTCACCTAAACTAATAATCATTCTCTTTCTCCTTTTATTGATATGATTCTATTCTCATCAGATCCGCAGGAACCCCGCAGTACCAGTTCCGCCGGTACAAGGATCTTCTTGTTCACGCTCTTTATCTCATTTTCATCCGGGGACAGCCTCTGCCGGATCAATTCGGCAAGCTCCTCCGCCATCCGGGCTGTGGGCTGCCTGACAACCGAGAGGGGGGGATTGAGAAAGGCCATCCAGGGGTTGTCATCAAAGCCTATTATTCTGATGTCCCCGGGGATGTTCATGCCCGTCTCCTGTACAGCCTGAACCGCCGCGAGTGAGACGGTTTCGTTGCCGCAGAGGAGTCCGTCAATTCCGTACTCTCTGATCCAGCTCTTTATTTCAATTTTGATTTTTTCAGGATCTCTTGAAGAGGTGTAGAGGATGGGAGGGTATGCACTGCCCGAGCTCTTACCCTGATACAGGCCGGCCTCTTCGACTCCCCGGAGAAACCCCCGGCAGCGCTCCTCCATGGTGGATACTGTCTCAGGAAAACTGATCATGCCTGGAAATCTGCTCCCATTGGCTGCAAGAACTTCGGCGGATCTTGCAGCGGCCTCCCTGTTGGGAATTCCAACAAAGGCTGCAGAGGTGTTTCTGCTGATTCTGTCCAGCTCTATGACAGGTATTCCTGTCCCGGCTGCCGCGCGGGAGGAGAGTTCTTTGTGAACAGGGGAGTGGATCAGCAGATCAACGCCCTTGCGGCTGAGAAGCTCGAGGGAGGCGCGTTCCTTCTCGAGGCTGTCTTCGGAGGAGCAGATCATAATATTGAAGTCCAGCCGTGCGGCTTCCGCCTCCATGGCTTTCACAATCTGTGAATAGAAGCTTTCGCGTATGTCGGTGATAATCATCCCCAGGGTATTGAAGCCCTTTCCGTTCAGGCTCCTGGCGGCCTGATTGGGGACATAACCCAGTTCTCTGACGGCATCAGTTATCTTTGTAAGGGTGCTTTTTTCAACAGGGCGGGTTCCGTTCAGGGCGTGGGAAACGGTAGTCTTTGAGACTCCGGCCTTCACAGCCACATCCTGCATGGTCGCTTTTTGACTGTTTTTAACGGGTCCCGGCAAGTCATTCTCCTTACGCAACCGGTTAGCCAACCGGTTGCGTAAGAGTCTAACCCCTCAAATGGGGGTTGTCAAGTTTCATGTTAAAGGGGGGTGTAGCCCGCTTCCCTTACAGCCGCTCTGACCTCGTCAATCCGGCTCTCATCCATATCAAGGGCAAGTTCCTTTTTCTCAAGATCGACTACAGCCGAACTGACCGATTCAATAGAGGATGCCGCTTTCTCAACTGCCATCTTGCAGTGGTTACAGCTCATTCCTTCCACTTTTATTACTGTCATACTGTTTTTCTCCTTCGTCGGGAGGGACGTTTCAGCAGCCCCTCCGGACCATTTAACTTTAAAATTTTTAAGACTTAGTGAATTGCTGACTACCGAAACGGAACTGAATGCCATGGCCGCTCCGGCGATTATGGGATTCAGCAGTCCCAGTGCCGCAAAGGGAATGCCGAGAGTGTTGTAGAAAAAGGCCCAGAAAAGGTTCTG
The DNA here is from genome assembly GCA_963676905.2 of Oceanispirochaeta sp. GTDB lineage: Bacteria > Spirochaetota > Spirochaetia > DSM-2461 > DSM-2461 > Oceanispirochaeta. Next base: position 4,325,064 of record CAXXVE010000001.1, on the reverse strand, counting down.
CTTTATCTTGCCCATTGTCTTCCGGGAGAGTAGAACCGCTGCGGCAATCTCCCTCAGGTCGCCCCGCATCAGGGTAATATCGGCACTTTCCATGGCTATATCCGATCCCTCGGCCATGGCGATTCCCGTATCCGCAGCAGCAAGGGCGGGGGCGTCATTGATGCCGTCTCCCGCCATGGCTACCTTCATCCCTCTCTTCTGGAGCTTTTCAACCTCTCTTGCCTTGTCCTCGGGGAGGACTTCAGACAGGACATTGCTGATGCCGGCTTCCGCTGCCACAGCCGTTGCCGTACGGCTGTTGTCCCCGGTTATCATATAGATATCCAGACCAAGATCTTTCAACAGGGACACGGCCTCAACGGAACTTTCCTTCAGGCGGTCCGCAAGGGGGAGGAGGGCCAGAGGAGCCGCTTCCTGTGCATCGGCGAGGATGATCACCGTATTCCCTGCATTTTCAAGCTCCGCTTTTTTTGCCTGCAGACCTTCATCCTTCAGGATTATCCCTCTTGATCTCAGGAAATCCTCTTTTCCTATAAGATACTCTTTACCGTCTATCCGGCCTTTTATTCCGAGCCCCGGGAGAGCGGCAAAGTCTTCCGCCTTCTTCAGAGCCAGTCCTCTCTCCTGAGCTGCTGACACGACGGCCCGGGCAAGAGGATGTTCGGAAACATCCTCAAGGGAGGCCGCCAGGGTTAAGAGTTCTGATACTTCTGATGCCTGAACAAGGGGGATTATCTCTCCCAGTTCCGGCTTTCCCCGGGTCAGGGTTCCGGTTTTGTCCAGAACAAGGGCATCTAAACTGCCTGCCGTCTGGAGGATCTCACCGTTTTTGATAAGGATACCCCTTCCGGCACCCAGACCGGTCCCCACCATAATGGCTGTGGGTGTCGCAAGGCCAAGGGCACAGGGGCAGGCTATGACAAGAACTGCCACTGCGGCAATCAGTCCCTGACTGAAATCACCTGCAGCCAGGGTCCATACAAGAAGCGTCAGAAGTGCGATCCCCAGTACTGCGGGAACAAAGACAGCTGCAACCCTGTCGGCCAGCTTCTGAATGGGGGCTTTTGAGCCCTGTGCCTCTTCGACAACCTGGATGATCCGTGAGAGGACGGAGTCGCTTCCCACCTGTTCGGCTTTGAAGCGTACAGCTCCGTAGCTGTTGATGGTGCCGCTGACAACTCTGTCGCCGGGACCTTTTTCAACAGGCATGCTCTCTCCGGTGATCATGCTTTCATCTACGGCTGTGTTTCCCTCAATTACGGGACCGTCAACGGGGAATCTCTCGCCAGGGCGGATGAGAACAGTATCTCCCACGGCCACATCGCTGACGGGAATCTCAATTTCGGTTCCATTCCGTTCCACACGGGCTGTTTTGGGCTGGAGTCCCATAAGTTTCTTTATGGCTTCCGAGGTTTTTCCCTTGGCTCCGGTCTCCAGATACTTTCCAAGGAGCACAAGTGTTATAATCATGGCCGAAGCCTCAAAGTAGAGGTGGGGCATGGCTTCGCCGGCTTCTGCAATGAAACCGTTGTAGATACTGAAGAAGTAGGCGGCGGAGGTCCCCAGTGCCACAAGAACATCCATTCCCGGGCTTCCGGCCCTCAGTGATTTCCATGCTCCTCTGTAGAAGCGCATTCCAATCCAGAACTGTACGGGTGTCGCTAAAATCAGCTGAAACCAGGGTCTGTGGAGAAAGTGGAGCGCATCCACCTTCAAAAGCATCAGAATCATTCCGGCCATAAGAGGGGCACTGAAGAGAGCGGATGCTGCTGTACGGTGTTTCAGTTTTTTTATCTCAGAATCTTTTGCACCCTCTTCTTCCTCTCCCGCAGGAGATGCTCCGTAGCCGGCGTCGCTGACGGCTTTTATGATTGAATCAACATCCGTCTGATCCGGATCATAACTGACTGTCGCTTTCTCTGTGGCCAGATTCACCGAAGCCATATCAATTCCCGCGCTTTTTTTTATGCCCTTTTCTACATGGGCTACACAGGAGGCGCAGGTCATACCCTTTATATTTAACTGTACAATTTCCATATAATCCTTCCCCGGGGGCGGCTATTTCGTCATCTTTCCGATGGTGCAGAGTACTTCATCCACAGCTTCCAGGTGTCCTGCCTGTATCTGGTGAACGATGCATCCCTTCATATGGGCTTCAAGCAGGCTGTTCTTTACTCCCGCTATGGCCGATTCGACACTCATAAACTGATGAAGGATATCGTCACAGTAGACATCCTCCTCAATCATCCGGCTGATCCCTCTGATCTGCCCCTCGATTCTGTTCATTCGGCTGATCATGTTCTGTTTGGTCTCATAGGGATGATGGGCTTTACGTAGTTCTTTTTTTGACATATAGGATACCCCCCTACCCTATATTTAAGGTGCTGAAAGCCTTTGTGTCAAGGTTTACTCGGGGCTGTGCGGGAAATATGTGTTATCCGGAGCAGTGAAGGGTTCCTCAAAGCCCCTTCCGGGGAAACGGATTCCTGAGAAAGGGCCGGGGATAAAGAGGAGGATGGAGAAGAGGGGAGCTATTCCTCTCCGCCGCTCTCTTCCGGGGTACTTTCTTCTGAATTTGATTTGCCTGCTGTATTTATTTTCAGCGGCAGGTAGAGTGGGCAGAAGCCGCTGAGCCCCGAGAATATAAAGGCGACAGCCAGAATCCCGAGGATGACGGCAACAGCACCGGCAACGACACCCTTAAGAATCAGGACGAGGATGATTATAGCAAGCAGAACTCTGATTAATTTATCAACAATACCGACATTCCTGGTCATAATACGCTCCTGTTGTGTTCATTAATCGAAATTTACTCTATCTGACGGAGAAAATCAAAAGTAAATGGCTGCTATTCGGCTGCGGCATCATTCATCAGTTCTTCAATGCCTGGAATAATGGATTCAATGTAGGACGGGAGGTTTTCAATCTCTGCTGTGGGGAACCGGAAGCCGATGGCACCGGGGTGGCCGCCGCCGTTTTCAATACCGAAGCGTTCCAGAATAAGTCTCAGGTCCAGGTCCTTGTAGGAGTGGCTGCGGCGGATACGGAACTGAATCAGATCCGAACCGGGCTGGTCGTCTCGGTAGGCCACAAGTGACAGCAGGCGGCTGTGCTCGGCAAGAGAGTCTGCCGTATACCGGGCTACAGTGACAATCGTGTCATGGTCAAACTGCTTTTTCATCTCGTCGATTACATCTTCCGGGATAATCACAGTTCCGATCTTTGGCGAGAACTCCACTTTCTGTTTCATCATAAGAGTAAAACAGGCATCCTCCTGCATTGAGAGCTGCTGAAGGCCGTTGAAAACCTCCTTCATGGAGGAGAAATTCCGGGAGTCCTTTCTTGTAACGCTGCTTAAAAGATCACTGAAGAGGCTGCTGAAGAGGCGGTAGTACCATTTTTCCCTGTCTGTTTTCAGATACTTACCCATTTTGGAGTCCCCAATGACACCTGACAGAACGGCAAGGACAAAGTTTCTGGACAACAGCTCCTCAATATTGTAGCTCTCGAGGAGATCTTCCCGGTGGTTCAGTTTCAGTGCAAGCATTCCTACGAGTTCACAGGCCGAGGAGGCTTCATCTACGAAGCAGTAGCCTCTGTCGCCGTTATAGCGGCTGTCGGCTTCGAGGTGGTGGTCTATTTCAACTTTCAGAATCTTCAGGTCGTCAAAGAGTTCATCCCGCCCGGGAAATTCTTCCCGCATTGGCGGTTTGGGAGTGTCCATAATAAATACGGTGCTTATATCTTCAGGAAGTTTTTCGTCTGTGTGGATGATGCCAATGGCGTTGTACCTGCATATATTCAGCAGGAAACGGAAGTTTTCATTGATCTTCCTGGGTATGATGACATAGGCGGTCTTGGAAAATTTGTTCAGCAGAAGAGCCATCGCAATCATCGAGGAGATGCAGTCCTCATCGGGATCTTTGTGTCCCATTACGAGAAATCCCTCCCTCTGGTCCATTGCCTCCAGAATGTTGAAGATAATTCTGTTCCGTTTCCTTATTGTTTTGATTACTGTTTTTCCAGGCGGTTCACCGCTGTAGTCCTTCCATAGCCTTACACGGCTGCGTCCCTCCTCCTTGGCTTCGTAGAGGGCCTTGTCTGCAAAGCTTTTGAGCTCTTCCGGGCTGTGCCCGTGTTCGGGGTAGGATGAGATGCCGATGCTGGCGCTGATTTTTTGGGGCTGCAGCGGCTCAAGGGATTTGTCTTTTTCTCCGGCCGCCGGGGGGATTTTAATGTCTGCCAGCATGGTGTTGAGGCTCTCCCCCAGGGCCAGAGCTTCCCGGCCCTCTGTACCGGGAAGGAGGAAAACAAACTCATCTCCTCCGTAGCGTGCCAGAATATCTTCGTCCCGGAAGGTCTTTTTACAGACTTCTGTAAACTCCAGAAGCAGCCTGTCCGCCCGCTCTGTTCCGTAGATAGTGTTCAGTTTGCCGAAGTGGTCAAGGTCCGCCATAACAAGCGAGAGGGGCTCCCTGGCAGATTCGGCTTCGTTTATTCTCTCTTCCACGGCATCATCAAGAAAACGGCGGTTGTAGAGACCTGTAAAGTCATCGGTAATGGCACGGATTCTGGCCTGCTCACCCCAGGTGACCATATCCGAAAGGAAGGCTGCCGTATTTTTAAGCCTCTGGGTAATTGTTTTCAGCATAGGGTGCATGATCGCATTACCCGCTTCCGGGTTTTTCTCAATAAAGCTGTAGAAACTCTCCGACTTCAGGCTGAGGACGGCTGTATCGGTTTTCGGAGTGCAGGTGGCTGAGCGGGGGGCATTGTCGAATATGGACATCTCTCCCAGGAAATTACCCGCCGGTATTTCAGCTATCTCGATGGTCTCTCCGTCATCTGTATTGACCAGAATGGATACAACCCCTTTTATCACGACATACATTGTGTCACCGGCATCGCCCTCCTGAAAGATGGGCCTGCCGGCGGGGTAGAACTCTTCATGCATATGGGAGTAGAGGAGTTCCAGGCTTGCTTTGTCCAGGTCCGACAGGATTCTGATTGATCTGAGTATCTTCAGGTTCGCTTCAGTCATCCAGATCCTCCGGGAACAGAACCCTGTTCCCTCCCTTTTTTCGGCCGGCCAGGGGCAGCTCATGGGTCACCCTCACAAATTCTTCGGGGTCATTGAAGTGGTCGGGAAAGAGGGATACCCCCAGGCTTGCGGTCATGCGGAACTCTTTCTTCCGGCTCATTTCCCCGAGGTCCAGGTTATTGATGAAATTCTGAATTTCAAGGGCCTTTTGGCAGGCTTCATCACGGCTGGCTGAGGGGAGTATGACGGCCATGGCATTTCCCCTGTACCTGACAATGCTCTCCTCATCTCCGATAAAATCCTTCAGGTCTCTGGCCATGATTCTGATCGCCGTATCACCAGCTTCATGGCCGTACTCGTCATTGAGCTCCTTGAAATTATCGGGTTTTGATATGATCAGAGCAAAGGGCTCATCCCCCTGGGAGCTGAGTTTGCGTATTCTCTCCATCAGGTAGGTGCTGTTGTATATTCCTGTGAGTTTGTCTTTGTAAACCTGCTTTTTGAGCTCTCTGATAAGGGGGGAGTTGTCCTTGACCATTGAGTTGGCTCCCCTTATCCGGCGGGATATCCCTGTCATAAGCTTGTGGAGAATCCGGGCTGAAATCTCAGGATGGTTTTTCAAAACATCTGTGAATGCTATGCCCCGTGCGGGGAAGACCAGAAGCTCCGCAGGTTTTGTAGCAAATGCGGAGACCTCCCTCTCGGTTTCGGTAAACATATCCAGTTCTCCGAAACAGTTGCCCTCGATAAACCGCGCAATATCTATTACCGGACCGAAGGGCTCCTTTTTGGATATCAGCACCTCTCCCGCCCTGACAATATAGAGCGTGTCTCCGGGGTCACCGGAACGGAATATCATGTCATCTTCAGGGAAGAATCTGAACTCGCTGTGCCTGGCGATAACCTGCAGTTCGTGGCTGTGTAGTGAGGAAAACAGGACAGTTCTTTTTAAAAGAGCTGATTTTTCAGACAGAATATAATCAGACATCAGTACAAAGGTACCTCATAGTCCCGCAGATTCTATCATCAGCGGGTAGGTTAAATTATATTTCGTTTTGTTGAAAAATCAAAGAAGGGGAGTGACGAATTGGAAATACAGTGTGACCTTTACTATAATTTTTAAGGTAGATTTTAATTGCTTGAAGGAAGGTAATATATGGCTACATATGAGTGTCCTATCTGCGGTATGGCTGTAAATGCAACCTGTGCAAAATGTGATGCACCCCTTGTACATGCGACCATAAAGCTGGAAGACGGTACGGAAGTCCATGTTTCAGAGTGTCCCAACGGTCACGGCAAGATCAAGTCTCCCCTCTGCTGCGGCCAGGATATGACCTGTAAGGTCGGATAGTCTGTCTGCTGATGTCCTGATCCGGATCTCCTGAACAAAGGAGTCAAAAGAGCCCCCTTCAGATTCCCTTTTTTTTATGATAGATTTCCGTCATGAATGAAGAAGAGAGTCAGGCCTTTCTTGTTGAAATGGCCAATACAAAAATGCCCTTCGGCAAGTATGAGGGACGCTATCTGATAGATCTGCCTGAAGCCTATGTGCTCTGGTTCAAACAGAAGGGATTTCCCAGTGGAAAACTGGGGCAGATGCTTGAGTCCCTTGTGGAGATAAAGGCCAACGGTCTGGAGTCACTGGTGAGGCCTCTCAGGAATAACCGTTTCCGTTGAAAGATGGATGCCCCTGCGGCCTTCTGCAGAAAGAGGACTCAATCTTTTCCCTGCACCCTGCGGGAATCTTTACAAAAAAAAATCCCTTGTGTATACTATGACGCTAAATCAAATTAAGCTTTAGAAGGACAGTCCATGCCTATTAATCGTGAATTAATCATTCCCCTCGGAGATCTTGTAGACTCTGAAGGCAATATGTACGAGCTTACCAATGCCGCCATCCACAGAGCAGCTCAGATTGCAGTAGCCGGCAGTGATGATCTTGAAAAGAACAGAGGTAAAATCGTTTCTACTGCTCTTGAAGAAATTATTTCCAAGAAAGTTGAATTCGAATACCCCCAGAAATAAGAGTTCATTCCCCCCTGTTGTCTGCCTCTTCGGGCCGACTGCTGTGGGGAAGACGGATCTTCTGGAGACCCTTTTCCGGGACTCCGGTGAGATTATCAGCGCCGATTCCATGCAGGTTTACCGCCGTCTGGATATCGGCAGCGCCAAACCCGATTCCGAATACCTGAAGAGAATGCCTCACCACCTTATAGACATTCTGGACTATAAGGAGCAGTTCAATGCCGGAGATTTTGTCCGGCGGGCCGAGGAGTGCATCAGGGGAATAGACAGGCGCGGTCTGCTTCCGGTTATCTCGGGAGGGACAGCCTTCTATTTCAGGAATTTTATCTACGGATTGCCCGATATTCCTGCCGTGCCCGATTCGATACGGGCAGAGCTGAACGGGAGAGTGGCAGCCGAAGGGCCTCAGGCTCTTCACAGGGAACTGGCAAAAGTTGATCCTGAAACAGCGGGCCGCCTTGAACCGGCTGACCGCTCCAGAATCGTAAGGGCTCTTGAGGTTTACCTGGGTACGGGAAAACCATTGTCTTTGTATAAGGCGGGCAGCGAACCCCGGAAGGATCTGGATTACCTTCTTATCGGTCTGCAGCGTCCCCGGCAGGAGCTCTATGAACGCATCAATCTGCGGGTTGATATCATGTTCCGCCAGGGCCTCTATAAAGAGGTAAAGGATCTGATAGCCGATGGTGCCTGTGAGGACGACCCGGGTATGAAGGGGATTGGTTACTCAGAGTTTTTCCCCCTTCTCAGGGAGGGGTGCACGACTCTGGAGGATGTGAAATCCAGAATAAAACAGGATTCCAGGCGCTATGCCAAGCGTCAGATGACCTTTTTCAGCTCCCTTGAAGGAGTAAACTGGTTCCATCCCGATGATGTGGACGGAATCAGGGAGATGATTGCTAATTTTAATTCAGGCAGGTCTTGACCTGAAGGGTTTAAAACGGCATAATGATCCCGCTCTGTATTTTGGAGATGGAATTTATTTACGCCTGTAGGGCATGAACCGACAGGATGGAAACATAAGGAGATTACGATAATGCCCTGTGGTAGAAAACGTAAAAGAAAGAAAATTGCGACTCACAAAAGAAAAAAGAAACTGAGAAAGAACAGACACAAACATAAATAGTCTGGTATTTTGTGAAAAAGGGCGGTATTTTTATACCGCCTTTTATTTTGGTTCTTCATTGTTAATCCTATTCAGAGGTGTCTTGTGAAAGAATTCCCCATTCTATCCGGCATCAGCCGCCCGGAACAAATTAAAACCCTTTCTGTTAAAGAGCTCAATCAGCTTGCTGAAGAGATCCGATCCTATATTATTCAAACAGTCAGCCGGAACGGCGGTCATCTCGCTCCCAACCTCGGCGTTGTTGAGCTTACTCTGGCAATGCACTATGTATTCATGTCCCCGAGGGATAAATTCGTGTGGGATGTCGGACACCAGTGCTATACCCATAAACTCCTGACAGGCCGGTTTGATGATTTTCCCACTATCCGTAAAAAAGACGGAATCAGCGGATTTCCCAAGAGAGAGGAGAATATTCATGATGCCTTTAACACAGGCCATGCCTCCACATCCATTTCAGCGGGTCTGGGAATCCTTACAGGCAGCCGTATCCAGGAGAAAAACTCCAGGGTCCTCTGTGTCATCGGCGACGGTGCACTGACAGGGGGACAGGCTCTGGAGGCCCTCAATATTGCCGGCCATGTAAAAGAAAATCTGATCGTTATACTCAATGACAACGAGATGTCAATCGGCAGAAATGTCGGAGCCATCTCTTCCTATATGTCCAGACTGGCTCTGACCGGCGGATACCGCAAGTTCAGGGAGATTGTTGATTTTACAATATCCCATATCCCCTTTTTCGGCAGAGCTCTGCTCCGCTGGGTATACAAGCTGAAAAGGGGTGTTAAAGGTGTTCTCTACAAGGAGAACCTCTTTACCGATCTGGGATTCAAGTATGTCGGTCCTGTAAGGGGCCATGATGTTGACAGGCTGATCGATGTTTTTACCCACGTGAGGAACATTGAAGGCCCCGTACTGCTTCATGTGCTTACAACAAAGGGAAAGGGCTACAGCCCGGCAGAAGGTGACCCGTCATCCTATCACGGGGTCGGGCCTTTTGATGTGGAAACGGGCAAGGTTGATCCTTCCATGAAAACCTCACCCGATATTGTCACAACAACATCAGCCTTCGGAAAAGCCCTTGTGGATGAGGCCGGCAGGAACAGCAGGATTGTGGCCATTACGGCTGCCATGAGTTCCGGTACAGGCCTCAGTGCCTTTAAGGAACACTATCCTGGACGTTTCTTTGATGTCGGTATCACCGAGCCCCATGCAATCACCTTTGCGGCCGGACAGGCTGCATCGGGACTGAAACCTGTTGTTGCCATCTACTCAACCTTTATGCAGAGGGCTGTGGATCAGGTTATCCATGATATCGCTCTTCCCGGGCTTCCCGTTGTTATCTGCATGGACCGTTCAGGTCTGGTAGGAGATGACGGTGAGACCCATCAGGGGATCTTCGATATCTCCCTGTTCAGAAATGTCCCGGGCATCTCTTTTCTGGCTCCCCTGAGCGAAAAGGAGATCGCCATGGCTCTCTCCTGGGCCTGCAGCGCCGAAGGACCTGTACTGATCCGTTATCCCAAGGGAGCATCTTACTCCTCGGGAGAGGGGCAGGATGCACCTTTTGAAGAGGGCCGGGGCGTAATGGTCCGTCAAAGGGATAAATCCCAGGTTCTGATTATCTCTCTTGGAGGACTCCTTGAGGAGGCTGTTGCCGCCTCGGACACTCTGGAGGAGAGAGGCATTCTCTGCGACGTTCACCACATGAGGTTTATCCGTCCTCTGGACAGGAAGTTTCTTACAGGTCTGTTGGGCCGGTATGAACAGGTCCTTGTTATCGAAGAGGGCATCGCTGCCGGTGGAATGGGTGAGGAGATTGCGGCTCTTCTATATGAGAACCGTATTGACTGCTCCTATACAGCCATGGGTGTTCCCCAGGTATTTCTGCCTCAGGCTTCAAGACCGGAGCTTATAAAGGATTGCGGTCTGGACAGAGAGTCCATTGTCGCAAGGATTGAAGGCATACAGCAGGAAATCCGTTTCAGCAAGGTTGTGGATATGGTCAAAAATGACAAGTGGAGTCCCCATAATATCTAACAGATATCCTGGTACAAATGGATCGGGGCTTCAGGTCTCCTGAAGCTTCAGTCCGGAAACTCCTTTTTCACTGTCTTCAGTACTCTCGTGAGGTTCATCGACGAAGCAGACCCGGTTCCGTCCTCTGTGCTTGGCTTCATAGAGGGCGCTGTCTGCCATTGAAATCAGCTCCTTCAGAGTGTATTTAGATCCCTCCCCGCAGGCGGCGCATCCCAGGCTGATTGTTACTGTCTTTAAAGGTAACTGGCTCCCGGGGTGGGGGATTTCAAGATCTTCAATTTTCTTTCTCATCTTTTCGGCAATAAGCTGAATGCCGTCCCTGTCGAGGTTCTGGAGTATAATTGCAAACTCCTCACCTCCGTATCTGGCTATAAAATCCCCCTGTCTGTGGAGACAGGATTTCAGTTCCGCCGCAATTTTGGAGAGGCAGGAATCCCCCTCCTGGTGTCCGAAGTGGTCGTTGTAGTATTTGAAGTAGTCTATGTCAGCCATAATCAGAGCCGGACACTGTCCGCGGCCATCTATTCCGTGTTCATTGATATACTGATCCAGGAGTCTGCGGTTGGCCACTCCTGTAAGGCTGTCCATATGGGATATCTTTCTCAGTTCCCTGTTGGCCCTGGCAAGCTGCTTTCTCGACTCCATGATTTTCCCCATTCTGGAAATTGCATGGTTGTACTCCCATGCCTGCACGATGATGATTGTGAGAATCACAAGAAGAAGAGAGAGGCTGATGGATGAGAAGGGGATGATTGTGGCATCGTCGAGGATACCGATCAGGGTGATTGAGCAGAAGGCAAATATTATAAGAAAGAGGAGATTCGATTCCTTCAGTACGGTTCTGGGAAACTTTATAAGGGCTGCAGCAAGCAGGACGACAAGGGAACCCAGCCCGAGTACCTCGTAAATCAGAACAAAGTCGGTGTAGAATTTCATTGGTGTCAGCAGAGCCAGAAGCGATCCTGCAGGCATAAACGTGAGGAAAAAGATCCTCAGTCCCGGGAATTTCATTCTGGGCTTGAGGGATGATGTATAGAGGTAGACGGCCCCTCCGATGTTGCAGAGGCAGATAAATATCAGTTTTGTTCTCAGCTCTCCCCCCAGGAATGGAAGAACCCTGACAAGAATCATCTGTCCCTTCAGCCCGGAGAAGACAAGAGCTATCATGCAGATGAAACTGAGATAGAGGAAGCTGCGTTTTCGTTTATTTACACTGAAAAGGAAGAGGCTGTAGAAGGATATTATAAAAAGGGAGCCCAGGGCAAAGCTGTCCAGCAGTATTCTTATATTGATTCTCTCTGATAGAATCGTATAGTCGCCGAAAAGGAGGGATCTGTTGATTCCTCCGGCAATGTTGTGGTAGTTGGATACCGAGATCACAATATCAAAGCTGTCTCCCCTGAGGGGAATCAGGAAGGGGTTGTTCCCCGAGCGGGATAGATTGGGGTCGGCACTGACCGTACCGGCTCCGCAGAGTTCCTCACCATTTATAAAGAGCCTGTAGTTGGGGGTTATGTTTTCCATTGCCAGGGCTGTAAAGTGCTCCTCTCCCGGGGGGAGTTCGATTTTCAGCCTGTAGGTGAACAGTCCGTGACGGTTTTTCCGGGGGATTACGGCGCTTGTCATATAGGAGGGGATGGTTATAAATTCTTTGCTGCTGTTTGAGGAGGCCTGGACCTCTTCTGCGCTCATCCCAGGGAAAGACAACCACTCACCGTCCAGGCGGATAATCGGATTGCCGATGTGATCCCACCCTGTCAGATCAAGCAAACCGGCTTCCGCCGAATGGTGCTTTTTCTCCTGTGCATGAATCGAAATGCTGAAAACAAAGGAGATGGTAAACACCTCAAGGGTAAGAATGAGCGGGATCGATAATTTTTTGATAAGCTTGAAGAACATAATACTCTCCCGTGGATAACAATTATGATAACAGCAAATAAATCATTCGAGCAATAAAATATAGTTATTTTAACAGTTTAAGCTAAGGTAATTTCGGCCCGGGGAGTACAGGCCGGCTCTTTCGTATCAGGATTTCTTGAAAACCCCTGCATAGATATGTCTGTCGGCTGTGTTGCCCAGATCAAAATCATCAAAGTCTTTCAGTATATATTTGACAAGTTCTTCCGGGTCCGCCGAAGAGTGGTTTTTCAGTACACGGTAGAGGGATTTCTGTCCGTAGACCTCGCCCGAAACTTCAAGCTCTCTGTCCGTCAGGCTCGCTGATACAAGAATGACCCTGTCTCCCTTTTCTATGGGGAAGCGGAACGGCTTGCCGTCCTCTCTTGTGCCGGGCCTGATTCCCAGACCCTCTCCATAGGTGAGGGGCTTCTCCTCAGACCGGATTGGAATAATCCTGTCGGCTTTTTGAAGGTATATCCTTACGGCTCCGGCTGTCCCGCAGATCAGCTCATTCTCCATAAAGAAGAGCCATGTTGAGGAAACTCCCTGTTCAGGTTTCTGATCCGGCTTTGCCATCGCCTCATTCACGGCTCTGAAAAGTTTTGCAGGCTTTTCCCCTTTCAGTTTCTGGAAGCACTCCTGCAGATAGAGAAGTGGAAGAAGGGGTTCTCCCCGGGCATTTTCTGCAAAGAGCAGACTGTTGCTCCGGGTCCACACGGCGGCTTCGGGCCATCCGTTTCCCTGGGATACCAGGCTGTGATACCCCTGCCACCCTTCGGGCAGGGTCAGAGGCGGAGTTGACTTGAGTCCCAGAAGTTCTCTGGCGCACTCCTGACTGTATGAAGGGATACGGTGTGCCTTGTCTATCTCATCATCCCGTCCCTGAAGAAGCTCCTCCAGTTTATCCTTCTGAAGTTCCTGGTCCTCAATCATCTGTCTCAGGAGTGAGCCCCTGTCCTGCTCTCTTCTGAAACGCCGTTGTGTCAGTGAAAGAGACAGGATCAGCTGCCAGGGAAGCATCAGGGCAGGAAGGGCAAAGTACATTCTTCCTAAAAAGGGAATCAGGATGAAACTCTCTGTGCTGAAAAAAGTCCAGACGGCAGCGGCTGCTATGGGGAGTGTAAGCAGCAGGCCTGCAATCCCCGAACGGTCATTCTTTCTCTGAAACGAGAGAATGCTGTTAACGAGTATATCGATGATAACCGCCGTAGCGAGAAGCGCCAGAGGCCATGGGACAGGTACAAGAAAATCGAAAAGCCCCGACAGAAGGGTTATAATCAGAGTTCCCGATAAAAGGAAGGACGAAAGAATATACGACCATGTCTTTGTTCTGTGGTAGAGGGCCTTTCGGGCCCACTCTCTGAAAAGCTGATAATAAATCAGGAGAAAAAGAGCCGACAGAAGGGAGTAGGCCCTGAAATCCTCAGGTATTCCAAGGTATGCAGACCACAGGGGAGCGGTATAGAGGGCTGCGGCCGTCAGGAATCCCAGTGAGAGGTAGAGGTAGGATCGATCTCTTGTCTGCATAAAAAACAGATAGAGTGAGAGCACTCCCAGCAGTAGTGCCGCGGCCGCAAAGAGCATGAAAAAGGGAGTAGAGCCTGAGAGGATCTCTCCGATTGTCAATGCACCTGAAGTGAACCGGCCGGAGCCGGAGGACAGGGCGTACTCCGCAGACGAAACAAGGGCGCAGGAAGAAATAAACGCGAGTATAAAAATGGCATATAGAGATAATCTGATGTTTTTCATTGTCTTTCTTTCAATTATAGGACATGAGCCTATGTTTTATATCGACAATTTTTCGTAAAAAATATATAGTCAAACGGATTGTAGCCTGAAATAGTTAAATTCTGAGGCTACATTATGAGGAGAATCCTTGAATTGAGGACTCCCAGGCTGGATGAATTTACAATATCACTGGTTTCCCTGTCGAATATAGCTTATTTTATCAGGTAGAACCTTATTATACGATTATTAATTCCGACCGGACCGAACACTATGCTACAAATTATGCGAGATAAAACCTAAATGAAATTTACCGAATTCGAATTTAACGAGAATATCCAGAAGGGTATTGAAAATGCAGGTTTTGAAAACTGCATGCCAGTACAGGAACAGACATTCCGTACTATCATGGGCAACAAAGATGTATTTGCCCAGTCACAGACAGGAACCGGAAAGACAGCGGCCTTCCTGATTTCCATTTTTCAGCTGCTTACAGAGGACAAACATTTTAAAGGGCAGAAAGCCCTTATTATCTGCCCCACAAGGGAACTGGTTGTTCAGATTGAGACTGAAGCCAAAGTTCTGGGAAAGCACCTCGATTTCAGAATCGGAAGCTTTTACGGCGGTGTAGGCTACAATGAACAGGAGAAGCTCCTTGATGAGGGTTGCGATATCCTGATCGGAACACCCGGCCGTCTTATCGACTTCAGCAAATCCGGAAAGATCCGTTTTTCCGAGATGGGCATTCTTGTCATAGACGAGGCTGACCGTCTTTTCGATATGGGATTTCTGCCCGATCTGAGAAAGATCCTCGGCAAGATGCCTCCCGCCGACGTGAGACGGACCATGCTCTTCTCGGCAACCCTGAATGCAAAGGTCGGTAACCTGGCATGGGAGTATATGAACGATCCCGGCGAGATTGTCATTGAACCTGAGCAGGTAACGGTGGAAGCCATTACCCAGGAGCTCTACCACGTCAGTGCCGATGAGAAGATGAGCCTTCTTCTCGGTCTTTTTAAACGGGACAGCCCCGAAACTGCCATTGTCTTTGCCAATACCAAACACGTAACCTATGAAGTAGCCAAACGCCTTGAGCATAACGGCTATCCTGCCAAATGCCTGATGGGCGATCTGCCCCAGAAAAAACGTCTTAAAATTGTAGAAGAAGCAAAAGAGGGTAAAACCCGATTTCTTGTTGCTACGGATGTTGCGGCAAGAGGCCTGCATATCAACGATCTGGCCATGGTTGTAAACTATGATGTCCCCACCGATGCGGAGAGCTATGTTCACCGTATCGGAAGAACCGCCCGTGCCGGTAAAACAGGTAAGGCTATTACACTTGCCTGTGAAAAGTTTGTTTACGGACTTCCTGCCATTGAAAAGCTTACTGGTCAGAAGATTCCCGTAGAGTGGGCCGATGAAAACCTTATGGAAGAGGATAAGAGCGCTGGAATGCGTTTCCACTTCGACAAGAGAGCCGGTGCTCCCGGAGACCATCAGGGAAGACGGGGTGACGGACGCGGACGGAGCGGCGGCAGCCGCGGCGGTGTCAGCCGCAAGTACAGCGGCGGCAACAAACGTCCCCTTGATGCAAGAGCAGCCAGAGTACAGAATGCTGTGCTTGCCGTTTCAGGCAGTATGGACTCTGTTGAGGAGGAACTGCGCAAGGGCGGAGGAAACCAGAGTGGAGGCACCCAGGGCGGAGGAAACCGCAAGCGGAAACCTTCTGGCTATAAGGGTCAGAAACCCACAGACAAGAGATCAAGAAACAGAAGCGATAACAGAGCGCCTGCAAGCCTTCCCATGGAACGGGTCAGCAGCAAGAACAGCATCGAAGACAGACTGGCTTACTACAAGGCCAAGTACGGTGAGGACTTCCAGGCTGACGGTGATGTAATCAAATCAGCTTCTTCAGGAAGCGGTAAGAGCTCATCAAGAAAGCGCAAGCCCGGTAACAGACCCCAGGGCAGCCGTCCCCAGGGCGGTGGAAATCGCGGCCAGGGCAACCGTTCCCAGGGAAACCAGGGTGGAAAAGGCCGTGGAGGTTCTCAGGGAGGACGTCCCCAGTCTGCCCAGGGATCAAAGCAGGGGGCTCCCGCAAAGTCTGCGGCAAGACCCGCAGCGGCTCCCGCTGCAAAGGCTCCCGAAAAGAAAAAGGGATTTCTGGCAAAGCTTTTCGGAAAGAAATAATTTTTTCCTTTCTCCGGAATGTGCTGAAAGCCCGCCTGTGTGCGGGCTTTTTCGTTTTATAAATCTTCTTTAAAATGAATAGCGTACTCATTCTATTTACAGCCGTTCATGCTAGGATATATACTTCAGACTTCACTGCTACAATAATTTTTAAGGAGAAATAAAGTGAAGAA
Organism: Oceanispirochaeta sp.; assembly: GCA_963676905.2. GTDB lineage: Bacteria > Spirochaetota > Spirochaetia > DSM-2461 > DSM-2461 > Oceanispirochaeta. Next base: position 4,308,848 of record CAXXVE010000001.1, on the reverse strand, counting down.
ACTGATGATGGTTATTACGGCCCTTCTGTGTGCAGCAACTGTTTTTGCATCAGGAAAGAGTGAGGCCCCTGCGGGAGATAATTCTCTTGCTTATATTCAGGATAAGGGTGTTCTGGTTCTCGGACTGGACGACAGTTTTCCCCCCATGGGATTCAGAGACGAGAATGGCGAGATTGCAGGCTTCGACATTGATCTGGCTAAAGAGGTCTGTAAAAGAATGGGTGTTGAGCTCAAGCTTCAGCCCATCGACTGGGATGCCAAAATCCTTGATCTGAACAGCAAAGACATTGATGTGATCTGGAATGGTCTGACAATCAACGAAGAGAGACAGAGCAAAATCACCTTCTCAAAGCCCTATATCGCCAACAGACAGATTGTAATTGTCCAGGCCGGTTCCGGTATCGATACCAAAGCGGATCTTGCAGGAAAAACAATCGGTCTCCAGCTTGGAAGCAGCGCCAATGATGCCGTTGATTCCGATGCTGACACTGTGGCTACCCTGGCGGATCTTGTAAAGTATCAGGACAATGTTCAGGCTCTTATGGACCTTCAGGTGGGACGGATCGATGCGGTCGTTGCCGATGAGATCATGGGCCGCTACTACATCTCCAAGAAACCCGGAATCTACGATGTCGCCTCCGACGACTTTGCCGAAGAGGAGTACGGAATCGGTTTCAGAAAGGGAGAAGAAGCCTTTGCAGCCGAAGTGGACCGTATCCTCGACGAAATGGTCAAGGACGGTACAGCCGAAGCCATTTCCGAAAAGTGGTTTGCAGAAGACATTCTTCTTGAGCGCTGATGGGCTATCTGATTAAGTCGTCACAGTACATCCTTGAAGGGGGTGCTGTGACTCTCAAACTCTTTTTTATTACTCTTGTATTTTCTCTTCCTCTGGGTTTTGTCTGTGCCATGGCAAAGACTTCAAGGATAAAGGCTGTACGGGTCATTATGGAGATCTATACTTCGGTGGTCAGGGGGACCCCCCTGCTGCTTCAGATCTTTTTTGTATACTACGGTCTGCCTATTATTTTTCCCGGTCTTCGCCTGGAACGGTTTTCAGCTGCGGCTCTGACCTTTGTTCTGAACTACGGCGCCTACTTTACGGAGATCTTCCGGGGCGGCATTCAGTCCATCGACAGGGGGCAGTACGAGGCTTCCAGAGTCCTCGGAATGAGTTATGTACAGACTATGACCAGAATCGTCCTGCCCCAGACCATCAAGAGGGTTCTTCCTCCCGTGGCCAATGAGGCGATTACGCTGGTCAAGGATACAGCCCTTGTTGTAGTACTTGGAATCGGGGATATCCTGAGAAACTCTAAAGAGATTGTGTCCCGGGATTTTACGATTACCCCCTTTGTTATTGCTGCGGCAGTCTATCTGGTGCTGAACTACGCTGTTGTCCTTTTCTTCAGAAAACTTGAGCAGAGGTATTCCGTTTATGAGTAAAGCCAGGGATATAAAAAACAGCAGCGAGATGATAAGGGTCGAAGGTCTTTGCAAATCCTACGGTTCTCTGGAAGTTCTGAAACATGTAGACCTTTCGGTAAAGAAGGGGGAGATTATCTCCATCATCGGGCCCTCGGGTTCCGGAAAGAGTACCTTTCTCCGCTCCCTTATTCATCTTGAAGAGGCATCTGCCGGCTCCATTCTCATTGAAGGGGAGGCCATCAGACGTGCCGACAACAAGAGTGTTTCCGATGCAAAAATCAGGCAGCACTGCCGGAAGCTTGGAATGGTATTCCAGAACTTCAACCTCTTTCCCCACAAGACGGCTCTGGGAAATGTAATGGAGGGACCGGTCACTGTCCTTAAAAAGAGCCGCGCCGAGGCGGAGAAGGAGTCCAGAGCCCTTCTGGCCAAGGTAGGGCTGGCTGATCAGGCGGCCCAGTACCCCTGCACCCTTTCCGGGGGGCAGAAGCAGAGGGTCGCTATAGCACGGGCCCTCGCCATGGAACCGGATATCATGCTCTTTGACGAGCCCACCTCCGCTCTGGACCCCGAACTTATAGGTGAGGTCCTTGCGGTAATAAAGGCTCTGGCCGAAGAGCATATGACAATGCTTGTGGTGACCCATGAGATGGGGTTTGCCAGAGAAGTCTCGGATCAGGTGATTTTTATGGACGAGGGAAAGATTCTTGAGATGGCTCCACCGGCCAAGATCTTTTCCGATCCCGATCATCCCAGGATCAGAACATTTCTTGAGAAGATGATTTAATAGAACTAATTATTTGAGAATGAGGCAGGTCGCCATACGGCCTGCCTTTTCTTTGTCCCGTCTGTACGAGAAAAGCTCCGGGCCGCAGGCGGAGCAGAGTCCGCTTCCTTCGCAGTTTTCTTCGGGAACTCCCCGCTTCTGCAGCTGCAGGAACACAGCCTTTTCAAGGCTCAGACGCCAGTGGCCTTCGCCGTCTGGTGTGAAGGCAGGTGCGGACTCGGGGAATGGAACTGTTATGCCTCTGTAGACAGGAAGGTCTACCTGATAGCAGCAGGAATCTACAGCAGGACCGGCCGCGGCCAGTATGTCACAGGGATCGGAACCGAGTTCCTGTATCATCCTCTCAAGAACAGAGGGTACTATGCCGGCCGCCGCTCCCCGCCATCCGGCATGGACCAGGGCACCGGACTTCTGCCTTTTGTCGTAGAGTATCAGAGGAAGGCAGTCCGCTGTGAAAATCATTGCCTGCAAGCCTCTCTGTGTCAGTATCAGGGCGTCCACGGCCTGGAGTGCATCTGTCTTGCTCAGTGCTCCGCGGCCGCTGTCACGGGACGTCAGAAGGGCAGATGAGGCACTGTGAACCTGATCGGCGCAGATCCACTTTTCCGGATCTGCATTCAGGACCTCTGAGAGGCTGCGTCTGTTTCCTAGAATTTCTTCCTCCCTGTTTACTCCGGGAGCATGGAGGGCCGTATTGCCGCCGCTGACTGTGCAGGCAACAACCCCCTCCGCTTCAAGAAGGGACCATGTGTAGAAAAGGAGACCCTTCTTTTCAGTTCTGAACATCAGCTCTCTTCCAGATCTTCGGGGGTAAGGCCGAACTGTTCATCAGACTCCACATTGCCCACAGGTTCCACGTGAACCATGATGTCGAAGATCTTGTCGGGGAGGGCTGTTTTGATCCTCTCCTCCACAAGTACGGCAATGTCATGGGCTTCGCTGAGGCTCATTGACCCTTCCACCTCGATATCCAGATCAATATCGTAGAGCATATTCAGTTTCCGGATTCTGGCTCGATGGGGATTCAGGACCCCTTCGGTTTCAACAGCCGCCTGAAAGACAGTGTTGTAGACACTCTGGTCGCTGACGCTGTCCATCAGCTCGATGGAGGTCTCCATAAACATGGAGTAGGCGCATTTCATTATCCAGAGACTCAGGATCAGTCCGGTGACACTGTCAATAACAGGCAGGTTGAAGTAGAAGGTTCCTCCCAGACCCACAAGGACGGCCAGGGAGAGGAAAATATCATTCTGCATGTTTTTCGCATCGGCGATCAGCATGGAGCTTTCAGTTTTTTTACCGGCAATGAATTTATCCATTGCAAGGAAAATCTTCATTACAATGGAGACTCCCGTAGCCAGCAGGGCCCATTTGCCTGGGATATCTCTGACCTCTCCGGCTGTCAGCATTCTGACGGCGGAGATAAAAAGCTGGGCTCCCGCAAAAAATATAAAGAAGGAGAGGGCCTTGGTGGCAATAGCCTCGGCCCGTGCATGGCCCCAGGGGTGTTCCTTGTCGGGAGGTTCACTGATGATATTGGATGTAAAGAGGGTGATCAGAGAGGTGACTATGTCTGTTGCAGAGTCAATACCGTCGGCAATCACCGCCATGGAACCGCTCAGGATTCCGATGACAACTTTTAGAAGGGCAAGAAGGGCGTTTCCAACAATGCCCCTGAGAGAGGCACTGCGGATTGTTTTTACCCTGTCTGAGTGAGCAGTCACCGAGAGAAGTACCAGTAGGCCCGTCCCTTTTCTGGAGTGATATACTCAACGGGGTAGGATCTGTCCTTTTTGGCGCCGGAAGCCAGGACCTTGCGCATGATGGCCTTCTTATCGTCTCCCCCTTTGAGGAGGAAGAGGATGTGGCTGCTGTGGCTCAGAGCGGGAACAGTCATGGTGACCCGTCTGTGATGGGGTTCCAGAGGGCCCTCCTGAGTGGTCGCCAGAGCCAGCTTCTTCTTCTCTGTCAGTTCGGGGTATCCTGGAAAGAGGGATGCGGTGTGCCCGTCAGGACCCATTCCCAGAAGAACAAGGTCGAAAGAGTCGTTCTTTTCAAGATAATCCTTCAGTCTGTCGCTGTACTCTTTAGCGGCTTCATCGGGGCTGAGGGTCTGGTCAACAACATATTCATGAGCTGTTTCATGGTCAATCCGGGAGAGAAAACTCTCACGGATCATCCTCAGGTTGCTGTCCTCATGGTCGGCGGGGACACATCTCTCATCCCCTATGAAAAAATCAACATAGTCCCAGTTGAAGTCCTCGCTGTTCTCAGCAAGATAGCGGTAGACTCCCTCTGGAGTGGAGCCCCCGGAGAGAACGATGGAAGCCCGTTTCTTGTGGACCAGAGAGGTTCTGAGAATTGCAAAGATATGTTCTGCCGCCTGTCGGCAGAAATCGTCGTAGTTGTCAAATATGAGGGCGCCGGCCATTATATATAAACTCCTTAATCCGGATAAACCAGATTTTCTTCTTTAATATTTTCAAGTACTTCACTCAGGTACTTTCTGGATTCCCATGCCGCGATATCCAGATTCTGATCCAGATAGTTGCCGCAGTCTCTGGCGGCGGCACCGGGGATGACATCCCTGTAATCGGCTATAAAACGGAACATTCCTGTGACCAGGTCTACAATTTCCTTTGACTCGAGGTCCCCTCTCAGGAGCAGGTAGCAGCCGGTACGGCAGCCCATGGGCCCGAAATAGATAATCCTGTCCTTCCACTCCTCATTGTTGCGGAGGTAGGTGGCTCCCAGGTGCTCAAGGGTATGAAGGGGAGCGTTATTCATGACGGGTTCCCTGTTGGGTTCCTTCATGCGGATATCAAAGGTTGTGACTGTATCTCCGCCTACAGCGTCTTTGCGTGATACATAGATCCCTCTTAAAAGGGTGTTGTGATTTATATTGAAACTGGGAATTTTATCCATACTTAATACTCCTGTTTAATTAAAGGTAAAGTTTTTTATTATTTTTCCAACTATATCCAGAGAATTTTTTGCCGCTATGGGAAGAAACTCATCAAAGGAAAGGTGGTTGTCCTCATTGCCAACAACATCGGAGATGGACCTTATAATCAGGAACGGGGTTTCCAGAAGATGGCAGGTCTGGGCGATGGCCGCTGCTTCCATTTCTCCGCAGGCCACCTTTGGAAAGAGGGTCTTAATCCTCTTTATCTGATCATCCTGTGAGATAAAGCTGTCACCCGAGGCGATCACACCGCTTTTCAGATGAACCGATTTATCTTCGCATTCAAGGCCGGCTGCAAATTCAAGGAGTGCTCTGTCTCCCTTGTAGGTTGCAGGCATTCCCGGTACCTGGCCCGGTACATATCCGAAGACACAGGCATCAACATCATGGTGCAGAACCTCATCGGAGAGAACAATGTCGCCGATGGTAAGATCCCAGTGGAATCCTCCGGCGGAACCCGAGTTCAATATGTAAGACGGGCTCCACTCCTGAATCATAAGGGCGGCACCCACGGCAGAGTTCACTTTGCCGATACCGCACTGAAGGAGACATACCGATTTTCCGTCAATTGCTCCCAGGTGAAAAACAAAGGGACCCCGTTTCTCTTCGGTTCGGTTTTCCATCCTGTCAATAAGCCCGGCGGCTTCCTGTTCCATAGCGGCTATAATTCCCGCATCAACTTTCATAAGGGCATTCCCTCCAGTAGGTTCATTTTGCTGTTTATCAGTGTATTCTGATTGCCCTGAAGCAATTCTTCAAGGACTCTGATGCTTCTATCGCCAAGAATATCCATTAATGGCAGCTCTTCCGGTGAAAATCGTCCCAGAACCCAGGAACTTACATCACCTCTGGCCGGACGCGATATACCGAAGCGGAGCCTGTAGAAGTCGCCCGTGCCGAGGTGCTGTTTTAAAGAGCGCAATCCATTGTGTCCGCCCAGTCCTCCTCCCAGACGTATCTGAACTGTTCCGAAGGGGAGCTCCAGCTCATCATGGAGGACCAGAATTTCCTCTGGGGCTATCTGAAAAAAGTCAGATGCTTTACGCACCGCTTCACCTGTCTTGTTCATAAATGTCTGAGGCTGGAGCAGGCGGATCTGTCTCATACCTATCCGGACCATGCCGAGTCGGCTGTTGAACTTTTCGCTCCACTCTACTGTAAGCCTTTTTTCAAGATGCTCCAGACAGAGCCAGGCAGCGTTGTGCCGGGTCTCTCTGTACTGCCTGCCGGGGTTGCCGGCAAAAACAAGCATCTTAATTTCCCTTAAACTTGAGGACAATGTCTCTCTCCTCTTCTGTCATTTCAAAATGCCTGAAAATCAATTCATCGGCAGGGGAGGAAATATCCTGACCCTTTTCCGCATTTTGCACAAGGGTGGAAATAAGGCTTTTCTCACTCTTTTCCCATAGGGGCAGGGGGAAGTATTCAAGATGGGTCCGGAGCATCTTCACAGAGGCAAACTGCTTCTGCCAGAGAAAGTGGAAAAGGGATGAGTTGAACCAGAAGGCCGCCTCCTCCATCAGGGCCATATCAGGAAGAACAAGGCTGTTTGCGGAGTTGAGGGTTATCAGACCCTTCCGGTCCAGAGCGAATACCGGTGCCGAGCCTATAAAGCGGTAGACCAGTTTGGGCTGCATGTATTCGTGTTTCTGCCTGCTCTGCTGCAGGGGACCCTCTTCTGTTTTAAGACTCAGCCGGGGAGGGGCAAGCCGGAAAGGGCTAATGTCCCGGCCTGTTATGAGTGGGGGGCCCGCCGATGCGGGATCAGATGTAACAAAGCGGCTGTTGTCCCCCGTTACGACACCCAGCAGCCAGAGGCTTCCATCGGGAATCTCAAGGCCCTTGAACTCTCTTGCTTTTTCAATCAGTGCCGCTTCTCTGTTGCTGCAGTGGATGTTGAATACAGAAGCCGGGTTCTGTCTGTAACGTTCCAGCGGCTGGGTACTGCCTGGAGAGACCACTGTGCTCCCCGGGTTTCCACCCTTGACGATCTCACAGCTGAAGACACGGCTGTATACTCCGTGAAAGAGCCTTTCCCGGGGCACCAGTTTCACTGGCGGTGCCTCTTTTAAAAGGAATTCCCTCAGATCTTTGTGGGCCTGGACGTAGCAGAGTGATTCGGGAAGGAGAAAGATACCCCGTCCTCCCGAAGGCAGCTCCTCCACAGTTTTTCTGATAAAGAGGGATGCAGTCTCAGCCGATCTGATTTCAGGGTAGCGGGTTCTCATTACCTTCTTTTCCCGGGGACCCATATGAGCCCCCCAGGGGGGATTCGTGGCTACAAGCACCCCGGTGTTGAGGTTCCAGCTGCCCCGGCCGAGGCCGTTTCCCTCTCTTATGGAGGACAGATCATTCATGTCAGGGAAACGTATAAAGAGGTTGATCCGGCTGAGAAATACCGCTGTGGGGTCCATGTCCATGCCACCGACCCCACTGACAGAGCCCTTAAGCTCGGCGAAGCGGCAGAGAAAAAGCCCAGATCCGCAGCAGGGGTCAAAGAATCCTTCCGACGTTCTGACACTGTCATGTATCATTGAATCAATGACCCCCACGGGAGTAAACCAGGCCCCTTCGCGGGAGCGCTGCCCCTCTCTTCTGAGCCCCTGATAGACAAGTCCCGGAAGATCCTGTTCCTGTTTCAGTCCCCTTGCAAAGAGGGCACCTGTCTCCCCGGGATTCTCTATTCTCTTCTCTGCGGTCCTCTTCGGGAGCTTTTTCAGTCTCAGGCGCAGTTCCTCAGCCAGAGGTTCGGGGGTTCTCTTTTCCAGGGATGCGATGCAGTCTGAAAGCGTCATCACCGGGGCATGGAGGGAGGGGGAGTCGGTCAGGTTTCTGAATTTCAGGAAGTGGAGAACGAAGTAGAGAATTCTTCCCCTTATATCATCCATGGGAAGCCCTGTCAGATTGTCGATGATTGCCGCTACGGCTGATCTGTTTCCTGAACGGCCGAGGAGCTCCTCCGGCAGGCGTTTACGGGTTGAATTGAGCTTGTTTGCCCGGCTGATCAGGTTGGCACCCGATTTCTGCCGCTTCTCCTTTCGTCGTTGCCAGTTTTTCAGGGTATGAACGCTAATGTTGAGGTTCTCAGCTTCTTCCCGGAGTGTCATATTGCTTCAGTAGAATCCTTATAATATTCACTTCTGTCTGCCGATCATGTTAAAATGGTGTCGGGCTGTCTGGGCAGTACAGGTCTTTTAGTATAACCTGACAGGCTGCTTCTCTGCATCTTGAATGCGGAAAAAACTTTTATAAAGCCCTTTCGGAGATATTCATTGTCAGAAATCAGTTATTACGAAATTAAATCAATCCTTCCCTCTGAAGGAAAAGGACTGACCCTGCGTGCTTCAGTCTGCGGGAACCCTCCTGAAGAAGGCCGGTTTACACTGTTCCCCGGAGGTGAAAGTCTCCGTATGAAGTCAGCCCGCTCCGATGGGGCCGGCAGAGTGCTTGAGGTTAAAGGAATCTCCCGGTCCATGATGAAGAGTGAGGGAATCCTTGTCTCAGAAGACCAGCCTGCCACTGAAGGCCGTAAGGCCCTGATCCTCTGGATTAAAAAGCCCCGGGCCACCGAGTCAATGACCCTCTGCCTTAGAGATAACCCCGGCTTGAAGAGCCCCGCACGGGTAAGCGCTGCCGAAGGAAGCGGAGCAGTCATCCTCAGTTCACGTCTTCCCTTTGTTCAGATTCCGGGACAGATCTACACTGTTTCCAACGGGAGCCAGGATGGGGAGTTCCTTCTGCTGATGGCTGACCCCTGGAGTGCTGACGAACTTAAAAAGATGAAGGCCCGTCTGGCCAAAAATAAAAATTTCCCCGGTGAGGAAGCTGTCTATTCAATGAACCTCCGCATCAGGGGGGCTGTCGCCCTGCCGCCCTCTCTCGTTACATCAGATTTCGATGGAGCCCTCCGCTTCGGCAGCTGGGCTGTGATGGACAGAATCTACGGCAAAGCCCTCTCTCTTATGGAAAAACGTTCCCGCTCCGAAGAGGGGCTGGCCATTGATGATCTGCCTGCTCTGACGGGTCTGCCCCTGACTCTCTGCAGGGAGATCGCCGAAACACTTGTGAACGAGGGCAAACTGCTCCGCAGGAAGGGATATCTGATCAACAGCTGCGAGGATCATCGGGACTTTCTCTCTCCCATGAGCCGGATGTGGCTTGAAAAGCTTGAGGCTGCAGGAGAGGAGGGGCTCCCCATTAAAGAGAGCTTTCCCCTGGGAGACAGACTTCAGGCTCTGGAACGCCGCGGCCTTCTGCGGGCCTTTGAATCTTTTGTAATCAATGAGGAATCCTACAAAAGACAGAGCCGGAGAATCCTTGAGGCTCTGCCCGGGGACCGGGACTTCGAGATGACCGATATCAAGGGATTTGACAACCTGAGCCGCAGCCGTCTTCTGGCCTTTCTGCAGGCTATGGAGGATGATGGAGACATTATCAAAGCCGAAGGGCATCTGCGCAGGGTGGCACCGGGAGACGCCGGTTGAAACTCTCCCGTCTGCCTGTTTTTGCACTCCTCGTCCTTCTGGTTTCCTGTTCCGGCAGCGCTCCGGCTGTAATCAATACGGACTATGTCTTTGTCTATACACGGGACGACAACCGGGGCGGTGTTTATGAGGAGCTGAACTTCTTTGCCCAGGTGGAGGATGCCGACGGTCTTGAGGATATAAGTGAAATATCCATCCACAGGGATGATCTGGGATGGGCCTGGACTCTGGGCCCCGAGGAGTGGGTGAGTTTTTCAAAAGACGGTGAGGACTGGATAGGTGCGGCGGGTCTGACTGCCGGAGCTGAACTTCCGGGAGGAGATTACAGGCTGACAGTAGCCGATCGGAGCGGCAAGAAGGAGGAGTCTGAATTCCGTCTCTCCAATCCTGGAGTTCCCCGGGATCAGCTCAGATTTCCCGATCTTTCCTGCTCCGACCGCCGGATATCGGTCCGTACAGGCGGTGCCGACGCGGCGGCTCTCTGGTTTTATAGCAGCAGAGGGGATTTTATTACCGAGAAGTACACCCGACAGGGGATGTTTATGATAAGTGATTTTCTGAGCCCCGATGAGGAAAAAATCGCCGCCTGGGTGACGGCTTATGTGCAGGATGAAGAAGGGGGATACGGCTTGAAATCCGGTCCCTGCCTTCTGGCAGAAGAGTAGACCGGGGGACTAATTCCGTCTGCCTGTTTTCTCCTTGATCCACTTCAGGGGGTTCTTGAAGAAGTGGGTGGAGCCGAACTCCTGGGTATACTTGGCGGCAGCCGCCTCAAGCGGGTACTCCTGACCGTATTTCTCCTTCAGATAGTGCCACTGTTTTACAATCCATATATAGAGGTCCGATTCGGTTCTTCCCGGAAATCGTGATACCAGTTTTGCGTTTCTGATGGTTTCAATTATGGGAAGATAGAGGTTTTCATACCAGGAACGTGCGGCTACAGGCAGGGGAATCTCCTCCTCCTGGTCCATATTGATAAAGTATTTGTGCCCCAGAATGTGCTGCAGCATCTCCTCGTACCGGCCGGGTGCCGTAAAAAAGATGTTTCCCTCGTCAATAATTCCGTCAAGATCAGCCTGATCGATCATCTGCTGCCGTTCATAGGCAATGACAGCCTTCTTCATCTCAAGCATATCCATTCCGGCCTTGATTTCCACTTCTGTGGTCAGTTCCGAAACTTCCGCATCGATGGAAAATACTCCCTGGGCCTTGGCTACGGAAACCCGGTGGTTCCCGTCCCGTACAAAGTACATATCCCCGATTTTGTAGAGTTTGATGGCAGGTAGAATTACATCGTTCATATGGGCCTTGTCGATGCTTTCCCACCGTTTTCTGAGGTGTTCCTTTTTGGGGAGGAAGGCCTTGTTGAAATCGGCATACCGGCCTTCGCTGCCTGCGATTTCATCGATTTTTACGGTCTGCATCCCTCTGTAGCTCTCTGATTTGGTGTTGATCAGGGATTTAACATCATAGAAAGAGAGAAGTTCCCTCCGCTCGGGTCTGAGTATGTTCATTATGGTGTTGAAAAGAGCTTTGTTTCTCGCTTTGTTGAAATCAGCGGAGGCCTGGGTGTTGGCACTGTTCTTATCCATCGTTTTCCTCTAAATCCAGAACATAATGATCGTAGGTATTGATCACAGTTGTATTCTTGTACTGCGTAACGCGCTTGTCATTTAATGAGTATAGATGAATATGGCCGTGCAGGAGGTATTTGGGCTGAAATTTATCCATAAACCAGATAAAACTTTTAAAACCCTTGTGGCAGGCGTCTTCCCTGTCATGAATTTTCCTCGGCGAAGCATGGGTGAGCAGAATATCCAGATAGCGGCCGTGGCGCCATTTGTTCCACATCAGCCGCGGGACCATCCTGAACATCTTCATATACATCTGAAATTCGGTATACTGGCTGTCGTCCTTATTGTAGCGGCGGCTGCCGCCCAGTCCGGCGATAATCAGATTCTTCTTTTTGATTCTTATGACCTTGTCACCGATGTAGGTGGCTCCGAAACTTGTCTTGTAGATGTTTTCAACGCTGAGCCCCCCATCGTTACTTGAAGAAGTCAAACCGCTGCTTTCCAGTTTCCTGAAGGTCTTGAAGTGGGTAAGGTTATGATTGCCGAAGACAAAGTAGAGAGGTTTGTTCAGGCTGCTTACAATAAAGCCGTAATAGTCCATGTTGAGATCACCCGCACCCAGTACAAGATCCACATCTCCAAAACGTTTCTTTATGTTGGGAGAGTACACAAGGGGGTCCTTGTGGTCTGCGACAATCAGTATTTTCATTTTCGTTTTGCCGTATTTCCCACTCTGTCAAGAAGCTCCTGAAGACGGTTTTTGTCAATCAGTTCAATGGGTCGGGATTCGGTGAATTCTTTGGCGGCCCTTGTGAACATTGAGCTTGTAATCATGATTCCCCTGGAGGCTTTCAGTTTCTGGATCTCCTCATTAAACTCCCTGACCTGAGGCTGGTCTATATTGTCTGTGATTCTGTAGAAGTGGATCAGCCGGGGCATCTTCTTGGTGTTCCGCCACTGTCCTGTGGACTTTTCGGTGGCAATAATCTGAGTTCCCAGTTTTGTCATAGACTGGTCGGAGACCGAAAGGTTCATCACGTCCATAATCTGCTGGCAGAGAACCTGGAAGTCCTGGTTGGAGAGAGTCAGAAAGTCTTTCATTTTGTCGTTCTCACGGAGATCCTGGAACTGGCTGAGCTTTTCCGCAACATCCTTGAAAGACTGCTTCCGTGCGTAAATCTTCTCCCACTGCTCTATGGCCTGATCGATATTTCTCTTTTTTTCATGGCACATGGCCAGATAGTACCGGGCAAAGAGAGTGGAGTCATCAGGTTTTTCACTTGTCAGCTTTACAGCTCTCTCGAGTTCTGTAATGGCCTTGTCGTAGTTGTTTATGGATATATAGCAGATTCCGCGCTCAATAAGAGCCTTGATCTTGAACTCACTGTCCTTCTGGGCCTGTTCAAAGGACTGAATGGCTGAAGTGTAGTTCTGAGTTTCCTTGTACATCCGTCCCAGAAAAAAGTGGGCCTTGTAGTTGTCGGGGCGGAGCTTGAGGGCCTTTGCAAGTATGATCTTGGCGTCATTGTACCGCTTTCCCCTGTAGAGGAGGGTTCCCAGGCTGAAGTGGGCATCCGAGTTCCGGGGGTCCATATCGATTGTCTTCTTAAAATACTGTGCCGCCTGGGTACTTTTGTTTCTCTTTTCAAAGAGCTGGCCCGCTGCGTAGTAGTAATCAGGGTTGTAGGGCTCCATCTTGATCAGAAGGAGATACTCCTTCAGGGCCTCTTCAGGGAAATTGAACTGATCGTAGAGCCTGGCGATATTGGGTCTGAACTCGCTCTCCTTGCAATATCCCCTGAAGTCATTTATATTGCCGACTGTTTTGAATTCCATCAGGGCCAGTTCTGCCTTGCCGTCCTGCTCCAGTGCCTTTCCAAGAAGGTAGTGGGCTTCGGGATTTCGGGGTTCTTTGGTCAGTATCTGCTTGGCCATACGTATGGCCTGAGGGTTTTTATTCTGCTTTACAAGATCCGCCAGAGAGGCAACTTTCTTGGGCGCCAGAATGGATTTCATGAGAAAAAAGGTAAAAACAGCAACACCGGTGCCGAAAATAATAACTAGGATAATGATGATATTCATGAAGTCTCCGAAAAAAACCGCCCTTTGCAGAGAACTGTGCCGCTCTATGGTAAAGGAACGGTTTTTTTTGTATGTTAATAATCTAAACAGTTTAGGCAGATCTGTCAAACCGATGGGAGGTGAGTAACGCTATGGTTAAAAAGGCAATGCTCATTCTTATATTTATATCTCTTACCGTTTTTCTGACGGCCGCCGATTTTTATCAGACCGGTCTGCATGATTATAGAGAAGGACGGAACGAACAGGCCCTTGTAAATCTGAAAAAAGCCCTGGAGTCGGACCCCGCCAATGACGGTGCCTGTCTCTATCTTGCCGTGATCTACCAGAAAATGGGGAATGTGAACCAGGCGGAAGCCTACTATATTCAGGGACGCGGTCTGAGCGGTCTCTACTATATGGACATGACATTCAATCTGGCCAACCTGTATTTCAATCAAAAGCGCTATGATGAGGCGGCAGAGCTCTATGAAAGACTGCTTCTCTCGCCCGGTGCTCACCGGACTGCATCCCTGCTGAACCTTGCCAACCTTTCGGTTCAGAGCGGTGATCTGCAGAGCGCCGTTGATCTTTATATTGATTATCTTACAGAAGATCCCGATACTCCCCAGAGGCCTGAGATCGAGCAGATGATCAGTCTTCTGACCCGGGGTGTCGAGCGTGCCGAGCAGCAGAGGCTGGCGGAGGAAGAACGCAGGCAGCAGGCCGAAGAAGAGGCCCGTCTGGCTGAGGAAGCCGAAAAGGAACGCCTTGCAGAGCAGCAGAGACAGAGGGAACTGGAAGAGCAGCAGAGACTTGAAGAAGAGGCCCGTCAGAGGGAGCTTCTGGACAGTATTTTAAGCAGTCTGGAGTCCTCAGGGCAGGAAACAAAGAACTTTACAGCTGACAGCGAGAAGGTTCAGGAAGTATTTGAAGCATCGGATCTGGATGATTGATTTCCCTGATCAGAGGGAAGACGGCACCGGATCTTCAGTCGGACCGGATGTATATTCCGGTGGAGTTAAGGAGATTCAATGTTTGATGATGACAAGAAAAAAATAGCAATTATCGGAGGATCAGTCCTCCTTATTTTACTTTTGGGCGGACTGGGCTGGTTTCTGCTGAAGTCTCCCCGCGGGGGGGATCAGGCAGTCCAGGACACGGGAAGCAGCAGACGCAGTAATATTATGACCCTGGCCCAGGACTATGCCGACCAGCATCAGTATCAGAGGGCCCTGGACCTGCTTGACAGTCTCCTTATTGAAGATGCCGCCGACGAAGAGGCACGTGCCCTGCGTGATAACATTATCAAGGCACAGCAGGAGTATGAAGAAGAACTTCGGCAGCAGGAGATCCAGCGCCTTGAAGAACAGAACCAGCAGCTCAGGGACAGCATGGACCAGCTGGGCAACTCACTTCAGAACCAGGACAGCTCCGGTGACTCCGGACGCACCGCTGAGATGCTGGCACAGCAGGAAGCCCTGCGTCTGCAGAGAGAGCAGGAGGAAGCCCGCCGGGCTGAGGAACTCCGCAAGCAGCAGGAGATGGAGCGCCGCGTGGAAGCTCTAGTGCAGCAGGGTGAGGCATCTCTGGAGGATGAGGAGTTTGACGACGCCATCGATTATGCACGGCAGGCTCTTCTGCTTGATCCCGGTTCGGTAAGGGCCTCCAGCCTGAGACGGAAGGCTGAACAGGCCAAAAAGGATGCCGAGTCGGCTGCCGAACGGGCGGCCAGGGAAGCAAAAGAGAAGCAGATTAATCAGCTCTATTCAGACGGAATGTCTGCACTGCAAAGGGAGTCATGGACCTCCGCCGAAAGCAAGGGGAATGAGATTATCTCCCTGGATAACGAGGATGCCCGCGGGTACACTCTGGCTGGACGCTCCCAGTATCTTGCAGATCCCGATTCCGCCTCCGCCAGGCAGAAGGCGAAGAGCAACTTGAGAAAAGCCATACAGCAGGACCCCTCAGACTGGGAAAACCTTGTGATGCTCGGGGATATAGCCGCTAAAGACGGCAATATGAACGAAGCCATCGACTACTATAAAAAGGCTGTAAGCCTGAACAGCCGGGATGCAGAGCTCTACTATGAACTCGGGAAGATGCAGTACCGGGCAAATCAGCTTTCAGAGGCCCTGACCTCATTCAAAAAGAGCGAGGCTATTGATCCCTCAGTGGAAGGCAACTACTTTGCCATGGGACTGACTCAGATCAGACTGGGGCGCAGCGAGGATGCCCTGGCCACGATGAGGCTGAGTATCAAATACAGGCCCGACCATGCCGCATCCTACTGGGAGGCGGGAAAGCTTGCTCTCAACCAGGGAATTACAACCGGCGCCATCAGCTACTTTCAGAAGGCCTGTGAGCTCAAGCCCTCGGACGGAAGATATTTCAGAAGTCTTGGTGCCGCCTACTACGCCAACAGAAACTACGACGCCGCCGTTGACGCATACACAAAGGCTGCGGCTCTTGAACCTTCTAACGGTGATATCCATCAGAATATCGCACTGATTCAGATGGCCAAGGGTGATCCTTCCGCTGCCCTTTCGGCAGCCGCAAAGGCGATACAGATCGATCCCTCCAACAGCCGCTACATCTATACCATGGGTGAAATATCCGAGGCCCTGGGAATGAATGACCAGGCTCTCCTCTCATACAAACAGGCCATTGCCGCAGATCCCTCCTATGTGAATCCCCGGATCAACCTGGGAGTCCTCTATGACCAGATGGAAAACTACTCCGAGGCTCTGACATACCTCAAGGAGGCCGAACGACTTGATCCGGGCTCTCCTTTAGTCTACAACAACCTTGGAAATGTCTTTACCCATATGGAGGACCATGACAATGCGGTGGACGCCTATCAGAAAGCCCTGAAACTGGCACCTCAGGATGCAGAAATACAGTTCAACCTTGCAAAGGCCTACCTCAATGCACTGCAGAATGAGAAGGCTCTGACAACCCTGAAACAGGTTGTAGCCCTCAGCCCTAACAACTGGGATGCCTGGGACAAGCTGGCCCATGTGCAGTTTACTCTGGGTATGAGGGATGAGGCTTCTGAAACAGTGGATACTCTTCTTGAGAAAAATCCCTCATACGAGGGAAAGGATGAGCTTCTGGAACTGGTCCGCTAGACCAGACGTCCCACCAGGCCGTAGAGTTCATCACGGCTGAGGCGGAACCACATGATCCGTCCGTGGGGGCAGCGGGGGTTCTCAAGATTGAGGGCTCCCCTAAGGAGTTCCATGGCCGCATTGCTGTCGATGGAGTCTCCCTCCTTTATGGCATTGCGGCAGCTCATTGTAGCGTAGAGCTCCTTCTGCAGCTCCGCAGGGCTACCCTTGCGGCACTTCAGGAAATCGGCAATATCCTCTTCCATATTCAAGGCCGTCCGGGGCAGGGCGGTAATCTCAAACACTCCCTCCTCCTGACCGGGTCCGAAGGCGATTCCAAGATCCTCAAATAAGGAGCGGTGGGCCTCCATAAACCGGACCTCTTCTTCAGTCGCTTCAAACTCATAGGGGATCAGAAGGTCCTGCCGTGCCGGAGGTTCGCTGCGGTAGCGGTTGTAGAGGAGTTTCTCGTGGGCCGCATGCTGGTCCAGAATGTAGAGGGCATCTCCCACCTCAGCCAGCAGGAATACTCCCATAATCTGTCCCATATACCGGATTGCCGGTTCTGTGCCGTCGGCGGAAGGGGCCGGAGGGGATACGGTTTCGGCAGACTGGCCGGGGTGGAGGCTCTGCCTGAGGGGACTTGTCTCTTTTACGAGTTCAGTGAAGCGTTTCGTCTGGGCTTCGGGGGTGGCGGGGTAGCTGTTGTGCCGGGGACGGCTGGCGCCCTCACTGAATGAACCTCCCGAAGGAGGCTGCCAGTTGACCCTCTGTTTTGCAGCGGCGCTGTCGCTGCCGGAAGCAGAGAACGCTGATCCATGCATCTGCGGGGCGGAGAAGCCGGAGGAAAACTCCTGCTGATTCGCCTCGGGCAGAGTGGCACCGGGGAAGCTGTGGGAGAACTCCCTGAGGAAATCCTTTATAAGAGCCACAAGTTCGTGGTGGAGGGCTCCCTTATTCCGGAACCGCGCTTCCCTTTTTGCAGGGTGGATGTTGAAGTCCACAAGGGCCGGGTCCACCTGGAGAAAGGCAAAGCACACAGGGAAAACGCCCCCGGGAAGGATTTCATCGTATCCGTACTGCATGGCCTGTACAAAGGCATACTCGTCGATACGGCGGTTGTTGGCATAGACATGCATATACCGGCGGTCACCCCGGTTCCATTCGGGACGTCCGGCAACAATTGTAATCTCCGCCCCGTCAATAACGGCTTTTCTCTCCTCCATCATTCCCGAGGGACAAGCGCTGGAGTAGGCTGCCACCACCCTGTCTTTCAGGCTTGACGGAGGGAGTACATCCCTGATCTTGCCATTAACACTGAGCTGGAAGTGAATATCCGGGAAGGGGAGGGCCTTCTCAAGGAAGGTGTTCCGGCAGAGGGTTCCCTCGGAAGCCGGGCGCTTGAGGAACTTTCTCCGGGCGGGTATGGAGTAGAAGAGGTCCCGGGCGTCCACAATGGTGCCTCTGTCCCCGCGCCAGGGAACGGGATCTGTAAGCCGGCCGTCCTGGATGGATAGTTTTCCAGTCTCTCCGTCCCGGGTGGAGATGATTTCAAGGCGGCTGCTGGCGGCGATGCTGCTCAGGGCCTCGCCCCGGAAACCGAGGCTTTTTATTGTCATCAGGTCGTCTTCTGTCTCTATCTTGCTTGTGGCATGGGGGAGACAGCAGAGTTTCAGGTCTTCCATACTCATGCCCCGGCCGTTGTCCACAAGACGGATGCGGTCTATTCCGCCCCCTTCGAGGCTCAGGTCAAGACGGGTGGCTCCGGCATCCACGGCATTGTCCAGAAGTTCCCGTACAATGGAATTGGGCCGGTCTATGACCTCTCCTGCCGCAATTTTACGGGCTACCGAATCTTTGAGTACCTTGACCTGTTTGTTTGACTCCATGAAGAGACTCCTGATCTTTTAATAATTCATCTTAAAACTATCAGAATTTCATTTCCAGCTCCAGACCCAGTTCGAAGCCGCTTCTGAAAAGTTCTTCGGCTCCCCCCAGGCCCAGAGCCATCCAGCCAGCAATGGAGCCGAGGCCGTTGATCACAAGTTTGGACTGATGCCTCAGGATGGAGTTATAGCTCGTGCTTTCCGAGTCCTCCCTGTCGAAGTAACCTGTGAAGATAAGCTTCTCCTCATGTTCCATATAGTTGGGCTTCATAATCAGATAGTCAATAAAGGGGAACTGGACATACTCTTTGTCCCCTTCCCGCCAGCGGAGGATGAGCTGAAAGTCATCCTGCACATAGAGGCTCTCCCAGTTTTTGGAGAAACGGTTGTCTACGACAAACTCCCAGTTTGTCTCCCCAGCCAGGGTAATATAGTTCTGGTAGACAAGCTCCTCCATCTCGGGAGTCCACATTTCATCCCCACTCAGGATAAGCTGCAGGGAACTGGACCACTCGTCTGTGGCATAGAAATCGAATACAGGATACTGCCCCCAGGCTCCAAGAACGTTGACGGCAGACTGGAGGAGCTGAAAGGTCCACTCATTCCTTATGTATACAGAGTCCTGTTTCTTGTAGTACTCCCTGCCCATGGCAAAATCCACTCCCGAAGGCACAAAGAGGTCTTTCAGGCTTGAACCTGTCATCCGGCTTATATTGATGTACATCTCCGGGTTGTACTCCGACTCATCCACATCTGCCAGGGTCCTTTCAAAGTAGTCCAGATTATTGCGCCCTGTTATTTCGTAGAAGGGAATAAAGTGGGTCATGGGGAACTGGGTTCCTAGAGTTCCGAAAAGGGTGCTCATATCATCTTCAAAGCCCGAATAATTATCCGGATAGACAAGCTGGGTCAGATCTCTTCTGTATCCCGGGGATATGGTCAAAGGCATGGTGTTGCCCTTGATTTCAACAGGGAAGGAGATGTCAGAGTACCATCTGTTTTCCTGAAGCCATTCCAGATCCTGATAGGCTTCATACTCAAGTTTCGTGTCCAGTTTAACCCCTACAGGTATGGGGTTGAGGATGTAACTGAAGCTGCCGAGTCCCTCCCGGCTCTGAATACCCTCTTCCAGGGGAACAATATATTTGAAGTCGTTGCTCCAGTCGTTGAAGTAGGATGAGGAATCAGACTCCCAGTTTGAAGTCTGATAGAGGTCCGAGTTTGCGGATATGCTGCTGTTATTGCCTGCATTTACCTTGATTAGCCCCCCCCAGCCCTGGGTTATATCGCTTATTGTGGCGTTGGCTGTGGTTTCCGCTTCCACTGTCAGAAAACTGAAGGGGGTCAGGTGGATTACATTGCCCCGGGTCATATAGTCCTCTCCCGGCTGAAAGGAGCGGGAGTAGGAGTCGGAGATCCACCCGAACTTTGATTTTGACGGGATTCTGACAAGGTGTCCCCCCGCCATATAGGGCTCTCCACCGGACCAGACTACTTCGAAGTCTCCCTGAAGCCTGACATTGACAAGATCAATTCCTGTGGAAAACTGGCTTTCAAGGCGGTTGGAGCTGTTTGAAAAGTAGGACTCCGTTGTCTGGCCCTGATAGTTGAAACGGCTGTAGATATTAAAATCCGCCACAAGGGGGAATCCCCCTGAAGTCTCTTTGATGATGCCCGGCTTCTTATAGTCCACCATAGCTTCCGCACTGCCACCTGTTGTAAAGGTAGGCTCTGAAAAGTGGATCTCGTCGATCCAGAAAGTTCCCGAAGCTGCACCTGCGGTCCGGGTTACTTTAAATTGGGAGAAGTCCCCCGCATTTTTGTCGATGCTCAGATTTTCCACTGTAGAGGAGCCAGAGAAGGACGCCGTTCCGCTTTTAAGGTCCACCGTCAGTTTCTCCCAGGAGGAAGACCCCGCGGTGTAGTCAAGGACAATCCCCCTCTCTTTGCTGTCGGTCATGCTGATGGTTCCCGTTACCCCAGGGGTATCGTGTCTTATATAGAGGGCCATCTCTCCGTAATTGATGACAGGGACCGAGTTGAACCGGCTTGAACCGCTGATGAGATCTGCCGCATCAAGACTGCTCCAATTTACTTTCAATACCTTCTGATCCTCTCCGTCGGGATGGAAGATGGAGGATACTTCCGGGAAGGCACTGGCCAGAGATGTATCATACACCTCCCGGGCAACGAGCCCGTCTGTATCACGCTCGGTTCCGCCGGATGTATAAACTTTCATATTCAGGGGGGAACCGGTGCCAGTTATGCCGCCCACGAGAAGTTCTCCTGCGGTAGTTGCTGAGGCTTCAAGAAGAAAGCGGAGAGACCGCACTCTTGTAAGCTGCTTCCGCTCGGCACTCGTCAGGGGGATACTTACTTTGTACCAGTTGTCCTGGCTTGCGGGAAGGGATATGCTCTTTTCAAGCAGATATCTGGAGTCTCCGGAGTCCACTGTCCCATTTTCATCCCAGTCTTCTGCTTCGCCGTTTTCCCCTATTCTGAGTTTCAGGGTCAGATTGCTCCCGTCACCATTCTGCAGATAGGTGTAAAAACTGATCTGGGAGTATCCGGACAGGTCAATCGGCCCTGACTCCACGGGAAGAAAGTCACCAGCGGACCACTGACTGCTGTTGAGGCTGTAGCTCATAACCAGGACCCTGCCTGAAAAAGGGTCATTCTCTCTGGAGGCCGCTATGGAGGGACCTTCACGGGAGCTGTCCACAGATGCTCCGCCCCAGGTGTAGTCGTTCAGATAGGTCTGGCCGCCCAGTGATGTGGATTCAAAATCTTTATAGAGCAGATCTCTCCGTGTTCCGGCAACCGGTGTCGGCGACAGCGTCTGCTCCGCCGATACGGCCTGATCCTCTGAAATTGAAAAGGTATATCCGTTTTTCTCCATCCCCATCAGCCTGAGGTTGCCTGTCGTATCGGAGGTCGATATCTCAAGTCCTCCTGAAAACATCATGCTCAGATCGGGCTTCTCATAAAATACAGTTCCTGCCAGATTGACCACTCCCGGACTCTCCCCGGCCTCTTCTGTCATCTGTGTTTCAGGAAGGGACCAGCGAAGTGACTCCGCCAGCTCCACAGTGGTGAAGTCATTGATAAAGAGGCGGTTTCCCTGGGCTATAAAGAGATCTCCTCCGCCCAGGCCTATGGTTTCGGTGCGGTAGTTCACAACAATTCTGTCTTCCGGGAAAATATACCTGCTGAAGCTTATTGTGCCGCTGTCATAGTTTATGTCAGCCGTTTTATCCTCAACGCCGTTTACATAGACCTTAACAGAGCCGCTGACAAGGTTGGTTCCGATGTAGTAGTCGGTGCTGTCTTTCCTGACGGAGATCAGAAGCTCTCTGGAGACCTTTGTACCGTCGGTTTCCCGGCCAGGGCCGTAGACTTCCGGATTTTCCAGGGCAAAGGGAACTCTGTTTACAGGATCTCTGGCCGCTGTGTTTGAAATCTGAACCGTAAGGGTCCTTGTATCATTCTCATCGGTATCCCGTGAGTAGATATAGTTCTGGTCTTCCGCATTCAGGCCGTTGGAATCGACAAGGGATATCGATGTTCTCCAGCTTTCGGTCGGTATGTTTGTGTAGAAAATATACCGGTTGTACCTCTGGAAGGAGCTGAAGGTTCCGGGATTGTGGACAAGCAGGGCATCCCTGTTGTCTATGTTTATCAGGGAGGTGTCCCTGAAGTCGGGGCTTCCAGGGGCATCAAGGGGATTGTAATTCGGGTCATAGGGATCATCATCGTCCCAGGAGAAGGGGAGGAGGGTCCCTTCGGGGTCCGGCCGTCCGTTCACATCGGGACTCATAATAAAATCATTTACAGTCACCGTTCCGACGGGAGATACGCCTGCTGTGTAGTAGATCAGAACCCGTCCATCCGGATCGTCCAGAAGGCTTACAAGACCGCTGCTCAGATCGGCATTGTAGAGAAAGTCCCGCTTCGTATACCGCCTGCCGTCGCTTCCTGTCAGCTCTCCCGATGAATCTTCAACATACACTGTCAGGCCGGATATACTTGTATCGGGAAGGATAAAAAAGCGGCCGTCTGCAAAGTCAGGCAGCAGAAGGTCCTCTTCGCTGACCTCATACTCCCCGATAAAGGTTTTTTCCTGCAGCTCTGTGGGGTCATAACGGACCATAATCTCATGCTCCGAGCTTGCAGTTTCAAAGCGGGCCATCATACCGGGGGTATTGTACTTGGGGCTGGATACATCAATTCCCTCATACTCTCCGATACCTATGCCCGCATTACCGATCCGGAACTCCTTCAGCGCTGTCGTCTCATCCCCCACATAACCCATGGCGTAGGTGTTCCTGTCGTAGCCCTCTGTAAAAGACATCTCAACAAAGTAGTGGTCCAGCAGAAGCACCGACAGAAAGAAGTCCGGCTCCTGGGCGAACTCGAGGCCCTGCTGAAGTCCGGGAAAGGCCGAAGGGAAAACAAACCCGTCTTTTCCCGATTCAAAACCGGTCCCGAATGTGAGGCCGAAACGCCAGTAACCGTCCCAGAACACATCGGCTCCCACTCCTCCAAGCTGCATGTCGAATATATGTTCCGGGGCCTCTCCGCTTCCCTCTACGGGGTACTCTTTTTTATCTGATTCAGTATCGGATTCAATAAGCAGGTTTTCGCTGTTTTCCTGTGAGCCTAACAGGGCCGGAGAGAGGATGAGGAGGGTATTGATTATCAGAATAGAATAAAGAATTTGTCTGTTTTTCACTATTACTCTATTTTTACATCTGTACTCAGATCAAGATTAAGGGCTAATCAGCCGATTATTTATCAAAACCATATTTGGCTGGCATACCATGGACAATGATAAAACAAAGGCTCTCCAATTCTTAAGCAGACTCATGCAGAACCCCAGTTTGAACGGATTCTCCGCCCTTCAGAGAGAGGAGCAGCTGCTGCAGTTTTTCATCATTAATGAGGACAAGCTGAAACCTACTCTCTCGTCCCCGGCTTATTTCAACGGGTGGTCATGGCAGAACATTATTAAACTGATGACCGCTACTCTTTATGATATCACAAACAGGGAGATTCTTCCTCAGATAGAATCAGAAATTTTTGACAGGACAAATTATTCCTATATCTCATTTATGAAACTTCCGCCCCCGTCGGATCAGATGAAAAAGCAGATGATGGCAGTTGTGAAACGGCTGCTCCTCTCTCCTGTGGGCCGGCAGAGTATGTCCGGTTCGCTGACGGCTCTTCAGACAGGGGTTTTAAAGCGCTATATCATGCTGGGCTTTGAACGGCAGAAGTACATTCATTTTGAACTTACCAAGGTCCAGAGGCTGCGGATGCCCCAGGAGGAGATCTACAATCTGATGAAAACGACCATTTTGATCAGATCTATGATCACACTCTTTGCACCCACCCTTGGAAAACAGGGCGGGAATCAGTCCCTGAGCCCCAATTACGCCGAGAAGATAACCAAGCAGATAAGCAAGGTTATTCCCGCTCTACCCGATACGATAATCCGGGCCGGGGTCAACAGTTCTCTGGCTTTTCAGGACAATCCCAATCTGGAAACCACTGCAAGGCTCGCAGCTGTTTTTTCATCCCGCTGTTCCCAGTTGAAAGAGGGCATGAAGATAGACAGGGGAGCAGCGGCTTCTGATCAGAGCTGGTTCAATGTAGCCAGACGCAACTTCAAATACTATGGATATGATTTTGATATGCTCACCGAGCTGTATAATATATCCGCCGAGAATGGATGGTGATGCCCATGAAAAAGAGCAGAGATCTGATTGAAAACTTTATCCTCTTTGTGATTCTCCTTGTCCTGGTTCAGACCTTTGTGGAGGATCTTGCTGTTCTTCTGGGATGGTCCTGGAGCGTGAGAAAGACCCTTGTGATCTCGGGATTCGGATTTGACCTCTTCTTTACATTTGAGTTTCTTGTCCGTTACTTTGCAGCCCTCAGAAAGGGCCGGGCCATGCACTATATGACCAGGGAAAGGGGATGGGTCGATCTGATAGCCTCGCTGCCCCTCCTTCTGTTCAGTTCCGGTCCGGGGGTTATCGCCCTTCTGGAAGGAGCCTCGTTTATCGGTGCTGCAAGCATTCTCAACATTCTCAAAGTCGTCAAGACTGTCAGAATCGCCAGGATACTGAGGCTTCTCAGGCTGCTCAAGATCTTCAAGAAGATAAAATTTGTAAACGCTGTAATGGCCCAGCGCCATATTACAAGAATCATTACTACAGTAATCTCCTCCTTTGTACTGACCCTCACCGCGGCTTCATTTCTGCTGGCCATGCTGAATGTGAATGATGCGGAGCTTGATTTTGTGGAGAAACATGAAGTCATGGCAAAGACGGTAGAGCACCTGATTGATCAGGACAAAGCCTCACTGCTGAAGGAGTTTGAGGGATATGAATCTGTTCTGATTATCCGCACCTCCAAAGGTACGGTATATACAAGATACGACAATGACTACTATGACAGATGGTTCGGTCCCTCGGATTATGGATATCTGGAGTCGGGGGATGTGGAGTTCTTCTACTCTCTGAAACCGATCTATGCGGCTGAATCAAAGACCAATCTTCTTATATTTACAGCCATACTGATTATGCTTATTGTGCTGATGCTGACCTACAGCCCCCATTTCGCTCTAACAATTACTGATCCCGTCAATATAATGCTGCGGGGGATGAGTGACAGTTCTTATAATCTGGAGGTACTGATTCCCAGTGAGTTCAGTGAAGACGGGGTGTATAAACTGGCGCAGCAGTACAACGAAGAGTATCTGCCGCTGAAGGCCCGTTCCAGTGATCAGGGGCAGGGGAGCAGTGCCCTCAAGGTGGATGACTTTGATGATCTTTTTAAATAAAAGGGTCCAGCTCAATTTCCGGAACCACCCGGGCAACTGATGCGGGGACAATGACCCTGATGTGCCTGAGGGTTTCGGTAAACCCCTGAACAACTGGTCTGCTGAATACGGTAGGGGAGCCTATAAAGGATTTTTCCCCCTCCTTGTCCAGTATGGGAAGGTCTACCTCAAAGGATATTTTTGAGGGGATGTCTATGACTAGATGGTTCTTCGGCAGAAGCCCGGGAAAGCGGTCCTCTATGGAGGCGGCCAGTCTGTTTTCATGACCGTTCCGGAATTCAAGATCCATCAGAGAGCTGTGAAGACTGTTCTTCCCGTCGAAGGGAATCTGGCAGATAATTGAGTACTTTCTCGGCCTTTCTGCCTCCCGAACAAGAGAGGCAAGCTCTTCCGGGGTGGAGGTCATTCTCTTGAAAAACTCATCATCATCCATTCCGTATAGCTCATCCGCCTTGAAGTAGTCACCCTTCATTCCAAGGAAAACAGCTTTTTTCACAAGGGCCGTTGAGATGCGTACATCACTGTGCCAGTAGACTGTCTTGTACATCAGGTATTTTGAAAAAAGGATATTCTCTACAGCGGTGACCCCCTTTGTGGTGAGGCCGATGCCGTCTTCCATGGGGCGGATCTGGGAGATAACAAAATCGATGTCCTGCATCCCGTAGGGGACACCGCAGAAGTAGGCATCCCTGTTCAGGTAGTCCAGTTTGTCCGGGTCGAGAACGCCGCTGAGAATATTTCTGAAGAATGTGAGCTCACTGTTCTCTCCGGCGGGAATGGAGTCATCAATGATTGAGGCTGTGAGTACGGGATCCCCTCCGATATCGTCGCGGATGATACCGGCAATCTCAGATTCTGTGATAATCTGGCCGGAGAGAATCTCGTGGTCCTCAAGAGGGAGCTCCATAAAGGAGTGGGCATGGGGAAAGTGTCCTATATCGTGAAGAAGGGCGGCGCAGAGAAATGATTTTGCCCCTTTGAGGGTCAGGTGGCCGGGGCAGTTTTCTGAAAAGAGGATTGTTTTAAGAATCCTTCTGGCCAGATAGTAGACCCCCAGAGAGTGATTCAGCCTTGTGTGTGTGGCTCCGGGATAGACTAATGAGGCCGGTCCCAGCTGCCGTATCCTGCCCAGTTTCTGAAACTCGGGGTGGTACATTATTTTACGGAGCCCGGGACTCAGATAGATATGCTTCCAGAGGGGATCTCTCACTGGAACCGTATAGTCTTCGTTTAAGTGCCTGATAATCTGATCTCTCATATATGGGAATTATACACAATATGCCTCTTTGACGGCAAAGGGGATTTCTGATAAAAAGGAAGTAATATGAACAGACGCCTTCTTATCCCTCTCTTCATCAGTTTTCTGTTTCTTTCCTGTACTCCGAAAGAGAACTCTCCATCAGACAATTCGCCTTCCGGAGATAAAGCGGAGATGAATGAGCAGAACAGTCCGGCTGATACAGCGGAGGATTCAAATTCCCTGCGCCTGACAAAGACTTCAGAAGCAGAGGATGAAGAGGGCAGGAGCGGCAGTAGTGAACTCTCCGCGGAACAGCTTCCCGAGTTTACAGGACCAATGGCCCTGCAGAGGATCAAGTCCCAGGCCTATATTCTTCCGTCCAGCCTGATGATAGGAGAGCTTGCTGATCCATGGGCGTTCAGTCAGGCAGAGAGGGACGTCTATAATCTGGCAGAGTCTTTCTGGAGGGCATATGGACAGGGGGATATTCCTGGAAGTCTTATAAGCAGTGATGCCCACCCCCTTTTTGAAAAAGAGCTGAATGAGTTCCGGGAACTTGCACCCGGGATAACCGGTACTTACTCCGGCTCGGTCCGTCTATCAGGGCAGACAGGCCGCTTCAAGTCGGTGGTCCTTTCAGAAACCGGGTATATCAGAGGAGAGCTTTTTGTCAGGTATGACGGTATGAAATGGCGGCTTGAGGACTGGGAAATGCCCTTCGGGAACTGGCCCGGAAAAGCCGTTCCCCTTGAAAAAGATATGACCCGGATGGGGTACTCCTATTGATTGTCTCCGGATGACCGGATCAAATCATCCGGGACCCATCCGTTTAATCAACCCAGTTCTATCCCAGTATTCTTTTTCGGGAAGGTTTTACCTACGGCCACACAGTTGGCTTTTTCTGTAAAAACAACACCCTCATTCCAGTATTCAAGAGCGGCGAACATGGCGTTTCCGCCGTCATTATCGTCACTTCTTTCTGTACGGAAGGAGACGTAGTCGGCAAGAGTTTCATAGTCCTCGTTGGTAAGGCAGCTGTTTCTCTTCACATTGAAGGCGTTCCAGTCTTTGATTGCCTTGAACCCCTCGCCCTCATCTTCAATTATGATGCGGGCATTCTCTTCATTGAAGGTGTACCAGACCTTGACCAGTTTACTCTGATCGCTACGGTTTCCATGTTTTACCGCATTTTTTATAAGCTCGGATATCTGCTGTTCAAGCAGGTTTATCTCCCTGATTTCAGGGGGAGCTTTCTGGACGATGAGAAGAGTGAAATACCTGATCTGTCTGAAGTCACTGGGGAATTCCTTGTAGAACATTCCCTCTCTATTCATAAGTGCATGATTGCTGTCTATCTGAATGCTATCCATGATTACCCCTTCATCAGAGCCATGATTCCGTCCTTGAGGTTGTCTTCAAGGGGGAAATATCCGGTGAGCTTGGTCAGTTCTATTACTTTCTTTACAGAACCGTGTACCGAGGTTATAACTAGCCGGGCGCTCTTCTTCTTCAGGGCCGAACTGACATAGATCAGGGCTCCGATTCCGCTTGAGTCAATGTACTCAACCTTTTCCATGTTGACTACAAAGTGGCCAATTCCTTTATCGAGCATTTTAGCTATAAGTTCTTTCAGTTTGTAGGCATTGTAGAGATCCATCTCACCTTCAATGTCTACGATGTATATGTGTTTACTTTTTCTGACTTTAAGTTCCAAGAAGTCACTCCTTCGGGGCTCTTATTAAATCGCAGGTATCGATATTTTACGGGTAAGCCTGATTATCCGTCAAGCAAAGAAAGATTTTCTGCTGTTTAATTTTGTGAGAACAGTTCATTCAGGCGGATGAACTGTTCTTTGCTTCTGCTGTCGGGGTAAGAGTCTATCTGCACACCCATAATATCATCACCGCCGCTCTCCTGTCGGTCCCAGCGGATCTGTCCTGTAAGATCGAAAGGCTGATCTTCCTGATCAGAGGGGATTATCCGGCATTGAATCACTGAACCTTCGCCGTAGGGAAGGGGTACAGGGGAGTATACGCGGAATCCGCCGGGGCTCAGGTCCCTGATGTAGGCGGGAAGACTTCCGTCAAGGATCACCTTTGCATAACTCCTGTTTCGGGTTGTCTTTCTATCTGTACTCATCTGAGTCTGCTCCTTGTTTCAATAAGAGTTCCGATGGTTTTCCCCTTTTCGTAAATCTCCTGGTGCTCACCATCAGGGCCGATAAATACAATTTTGAAGGAATCAAAGGTCTTTTTGGAGATAAGGAGTCCCATTCCAAACCTCTGGTAGTCATGATCCTCCCTGTATTTCAGAAACTCCTGATTGTTTATATCAATCTCTTTTACATCCCTGTCAATATCATAGGGAAGCCTTGTCTTGTCAAATCCTCCGCCCCGGTCCTCCAGGGTTGTGACCACTTCGGTATCCGTAAGCTTTATCCTCAGCAGGATGGGAGCATCTTCTTTCCTCTCCCTGTGAGCGCGGATGGAGTTGTTAACAAGCTCCAGAAGGGCATAGCGTCCGTTTTCCAGTTTCTTTTCATCAACACCGCTCAGGTATATCTGATGAAGCTCTCCCAGGAAACTTGAAAAATCCGTTTTTCGGGATATCCTGAGGAGGATGGACGTATATTTTTTTCCTTTGTGTTTTAAATATCCCATACTTTATTATATAATGAATCATCAATTTCGTACGACAGGAAAAAATGTTCTACATCTATTACAAGCTGGAAAATAAGAAACAGCTGAATCAGCTATATCCTAAAAAGATCTCAGCCCTCGATAATCGGGCTATTTCTCTTATCAACAGCGCCGGCGGAGCCCGGTTTGATGATGATCAGGACATTTTTCAGTTTGCAGCCCTCTACAGGGAAACAGCAATCAATGTTCTGAACTGTGCGGAGTCCCTCAAAAGTCTCCTTGACGAGTACAGGCAGTACCTTGCAGGTTTCTCCATCATCCTCTCCTCAGGGCATGACAGAGATGATATTTCACAGCACTTTCACAACCTCTCTCTGACTGCTCCCGAGGAGAACAGAATCTGGATTGAGGATTCTGTCAGGGACAAATTTGACGAGTACCTTGAAAAGACCCGGAGGGAGGAATACTCCTTTCTCTCCTCTGTTCAGGTCAAAGTTGACAAGATGCTCTCAATAGAGGACAGGTACCGCCGTTTTCTCAAACGGGAGGATCTAATTCCTTCAATGAAGAAGGAGATGAATCAGTGGCTCTATAGAGAGAATGAGTCTTCCTCCATGATCATTGACTACAGCGTGGTTGAAGAGAGCCTCTTTGTTCTCCGATCTGTCCTTGATGATAATAACTCTCTGATTGAGAACTTTCTTCTTCTGGAACCTGCAGAAGGGTTCTGGGACCCCTGGTACTCCCTGAGCCGCTTTATCAACAGGGACTTTCTTGAACAGGTCTCACAGTATATTCCTTCCGATGATATACAGCAGTGGAACGAGGACTGTATTCTTCTTAAGAATCTATGCAGTTCCGACTGGTACAGCCACTACTATGATCAGGTGGAGATCGATTTTTTCAGGGCTTTTATCCTCTACTGGACAGGATGCCTGAAGAAACTGGATACCTATCCCACACCTCCGGTCATCATTATAAGGGAACCGGAGAAATTCAGCGAAGATGCAAGACTCCTTATAGGGCGTTTTCTGCGGATGATGTGCCAGAATTTTCCGGAACAGAAGTACCTGTTTCTAAGTAATGACAGCAATGCCCAAGTGCCTGAAATACCTGGTAAGCCCCGTCGGCTCTCAATAACTCCCTTAAGCGAGCAGGATGTCAGGCTGAAGGCTGCGGATGTCTTTCCCGAATTAAAACCCAGCCCTGAAGATATCCTCAGGGTCTACAATAGCAAAAAACGTTCCCTTGTTGAGCTCTTTTATTTTCTTCAGAACCGTCTGGAGGGAATGCAGGTTGAACGGCCCGAACTTGATCATGCTGGCTCCTATCTCTATGGACGGGATAAAACCAGTATTGAAATCCTGTCTCTCTGCATAACGGGGCGTTTCTGTTTTACAAGAAATCAGATTGTCCGTTTTTTTCAGTTCCGGGGTAATTCCCGTCCTGAAGTGGAAGAGAGGGTCAAACGGCTTGAGCATCTTGGATATCTTCGCTTTCTTGGAAAAACCGGCGGCATCTGGCACCGTGATGTGGATCTGGCTGTACTGGAGAGGTCTTCCGGTTTCAACAGGAACGAGCTGGATGAGGACTTTACCCGATTTCTCAGCAGGGAAATGGATGATGGTAAGATCAACTCCCTCAGCGGTCTTCTCTTTTTTCTGACCCGCAGGGGAAGTGTGGACTTTGCCCTTGAAATACTGAACCGTATCAGCCACCATCTGCTGAAGATCAGGCAGAATGATCTTGCCGAGAAGCTTCTCAATGCAAACCTCTTTGAAGGACGAATCCTGACCCATACCCAGCAGGAGGGGCTGCATAACATTCAATATGCCGGACGGCTCAGAAGCTCTCTGCTCCTTGATTCGCGAAAAAAGGTATCCGATAAACTGGATGCGGGCTATCTCTCACTGATGGAGGCCCAGGGAGCCTGCAGCGAAGAGTTCCTTCTGCAGCAGGCCCACTACCACGCCCTGAACGGCGACTCTGAAAGTGCCATGGATACAGTCAAAGAGAGTCTTTTTGCCTTTCAGAAGAACAGCGACCACTATGGTGAAATACGGGCCAACACAGCCCTTGCTCTTACAATGCTGAGTCAGAGAAAACTGGCATCGGCGGTGGATTACTTTGAAATAGCCCTGAGGATCAGTGAGCAGCTTAACGACAGGGAAGCCTCCCTTGTAAGCGGCAAACTGATGGTCCTCTCCTCCTATCTGTTCGGAAACCTCTCCGCAGCTCTCAGAGGCCTGGAAAATCGTCTTCCTCTGGCCGCGTCGGAGCGGAACCGGGAGACCCAGAGTTTTCTGATTTTCCTGAAAGGACGCATCCTCTTTGAACTGGGCCGGTACTCTGATGCATTCAAGGAGCTGAAGAGGGGCCGCCGTCTGACCAAAAAGTACGATATGGCTTCTGAGAGCCGGGTTATCACAAGCTGGATGGCCCGTTCCCTCTGTTTCGGCCACAGTGAGAAGGTGGCGGAGGAACTTCTGTCCCGCCAGCCCCTCTGCCTTGAGACCGCCTATTTCAGGGCGGAAGCCGCCTATCTGTCGGGAGACAGTCAGAAGGGGATAGAGCTTCTGGAAGAAGCCTTTGCCTCGTATGATCAGAATCCCCAGTATATTCATGAGATGGACTCCTGGTTTGACGGGTACCGTCTGATTGAGGGGCGTCTGTCTGACAGGGACTTCTATGAGGATGTTCTGCTGGATCAGGCCAAGGGGTTCTACTATCTGCTTATCGGACTGAATGGAGAGCCCGAGAAGGCCTGGGAGGGGCTCAAGCCCCTGTGCCGTATGGACAAGGCCTATAATCAGCAGCCCTTCGGATATTACTTTTTTCTCTATGCCGCCGAGCTTATCGAGAAAACCGGAGTCAACCTGGATGAACCCCACGATGCACTCGTCTCTCATGCATTCAAACTGCTCCAGACAAGGGCGGGACGTTTCGACAGCCAGCAGATGAAGCATCACTATTTCAGGAAGAACTACTGGAACAACGAGATCATAAAAAAAGCCCAGGAAATGAACCTGATTTGATTGATTCCAATTTTTTTTAATACCGTGTTGACACTTTTTCCGTCTTCAGGGTATATTACGCAAGCATCACGGCAAACACGGCGGTTTTCACTGCTTCGCGCGCCTTAAAATGATACGGTGGCGTAACTCAGTTGGTAGAGTAACCGGCTCATATCCGGTCTGTCAGGGGTTCAAGTCCCTTCGCCACTACTAAGCAAAAGCCTGATCGGGAATATCCTGATCAGGCTTTTTTTTGTTATTCAGCCGTTAGATGGAGATAAACCCTGTCAAAGCAGAACGGTCTTAATTCTAAAATATATTTTCCCCCATATTCATTTACATTTCCTTTACAGATGACTTCTAGAGTGTGCTCATAACTGTTTTAGACCTAAGGAGTCATTCAATGAAAATCACCAGACAGAAAGCAGCCTGTTACACCTGCCGGGCCGTTCCTGCCATGAGCACAGTCTTCTTTTTATTCTTTTCAAGTTTGACTTCCGTACATGCGGTCTGCCCCATCGGCGGATTCGAGATGTTCTTTGCAGGGATCTTCCGCAGCGGTTTTAACATTGCCTGTCTTTTTTCGGGAATGGTTCTGACCTTCCTGATCATGTCCCTCTGGTTTACTCTGCCAGTATATAAAGGGTAATCATTTTTCTTTGCAATTCTCTGTTCTCCTCGATACCGAGGGAGAGCAGCCGTACCTGGCCCTGTAGAGCCGGGAGAAGTAGTTCACATTGCAGAACCCCGTCAGCTCGGGAATACGGGTCACCGGAAGGTCCGTCTCTTTTACCAGTCTGTCCGCCTGCTCAAGGCGGTAGTCATTGAGATAGCTTACAAAGGTCTGCCCCGTGTAGGCCTTGAAGGTTCTGCAGAAGTGCTGGCTGCTCATCTCTGCTTCCCGGGCCATTTCCGCCTGATGAATCCTGTCTCTGTAGTGACTGGAGATATATTCAATAACCTGTTTCATCTTAATGGTCATCCGATTCTGATGATCAACCATGTCCGGAGCGGGAACCTCCCGCTGAAGGAGTGTGAAAAAGCGGCATAGGTCCGCCTTGATCATCGCCCTGTAGCCCCTCTTCTTCCCTTCGTACTCATCTATTACAGATTGCACGATTCCGGAAAGTCCCGACCCGGCAGCCATTTCTTTTTCAATATGGACAGCTTCACAGGGAGAACCTGCAACAAAGGGGGAGAGGGCGGCGGCATAGTGGGAATCTTTCAGTTCCGGGACAAGGAGGGAGTCGCCGACCACAAGGGCAAAGTACCGGTAACTCTCCTCTGAGAGGGTGCTGTGCAGGCTGCCCCGGGGAACAAATACCAGGTCGCCTTCCCCGCATTCCAGGTTTGAACCGTTTATGTAGACCGTACAGCTTCCTTTCCGGATGTAGAGAATCTCCGAGTGGTTGTGCCAGTGGGGCGGGGTGTCCTCATCGGCCAGTGCAAAACACCGGAACCGGAAATCATCGGTTTCCAGAGGAGTCTCTTCGTAGTTTTCAATGCTCAACCAGTCGGTCTTCATATCTCATTTATAGATTATAAAGTTCAAATCAGACAAGTACTGATTAGATTTGTATGTATCGAAATGGTAAAATATTCTGTACTCTGTTTTTTATAAAACTTCAAAAGAGAGGTTCTAGAGATGCTTGAAGCTATTAAAGGCCCTCAGGGCAGAGTCCTGAAGGTTCAAAAAGAGGACGGAGCGGTCCTCCTTGATACAGACAGGGGACAGATTAAAATACAGCCCTATAGTGAAAATATTGTAAGAGTCCGGTTTGCTAACCAGAAGGATTTCTCTACTCAGGACAAACCCGGTATCACCGCAGAGCCGGAGCCGGTTAAGTGGTCCTTGACTGAAGAAGAAAAGGTTCTGCGTCTCAAGACTCAGAGGATCGAGCTGCTTATCAACAGAGAGACCAGCGCCTTCTCCTGGTTTGATGGTGAGGGGCGTCTCCTTGTCAGGGAACCTGAAAGGGGAGGGAAGACCCTGATCCCCTACAGAGCTTACAAAACTATCCGTGATGAGAACACACTTGTTGAGAAGATCGATACTCCCGACGGAGTAAAGGAAGTTGTCCTCTCCGCCCGCAAGGAGTTTCTGAAAAACCTGAATCACAGCAGGCTTGAGCTTGAGTGGTCCGACGGTGAAGCCCTTTACGGCCTGGGACAGCAGGAGGAAGGCGTTCTCAACCTTCGGGGCACCAGGCAGTACATCCATCAGGCCAATATGAAGATTGCCAATCCCTTTCTTGTCTCCACCCGGGGCTACGGGATTCTTGTGGATACCTACTCCCCCCTGATCTTCAACGACAACGAGTTCGGTTCCTACCTCTACAGCGAATCTTCCGAAGAGATGGACTTCTACTTTGTTCAGGGAGAGACTCTGGACGAAGTCGTCGGCGGGTACCGCTCTCTCTCGGGACGGGCGGCAATGCTTCCCAAGTGGGCCTACGGCTATATTCAGTCAAAGGAGCGCTATGAGGACCAGGTGGATATTCTTGCCACAGCCCGGGAGTACCGGCGCCGGAATGTTCCTCTGGACTGTATCGTCCTGGACTGGCAGTCCTGGGAGGAGGGGATGTGGGGACAGAAGTCCTTTGACAAGAGCCGCTTTCCCGATACGGCGAAGATGATGGATGATCTTCATGATGAAGGGGTTCACTTTATGATCTCCCTCTGGCCCAATATGCATCCTGACACGGACAACTATAAAGAGATGAAGGAGAAGGGCACTCTCTGTCCCTACTCAGAGATATACAACGCCTTCTCAAAAGAGGCCAGGGAGCTCTACTGGAATCAGGTGAATAAGGGACTCTTCGGCAGCGGGATTGACTCCTGGTGGTGCGATGCCAGCGAGCCCGTCTCCCCGGAGTGGACCAATCCCTTCCGTCAGGAGCCTGACGCTGACTACCACAACTTCCACGACTCCGCCCGGAACTATATGGACGAGGAGTACACCAACGCCTATCCCCTGATGCACGCCATGACCATGTACGAGGGGCAGCGGGGAGTGACAGAGGAGAAGCGTGTTACCAATCTTACCAGAAGCGGCTATACAGGGCAGCAGCGTTACGGGGCCATCCTCTGGTCCGGAGATATCAGCGCCAACTGGGAGACCCTGAGAAATCAGATTCCCGCGGGACTGAACCTCTGCGCTTCCGGTCTTCCTTACTGGACATTAGACATCGGTGCCTTCTTTGTTAAAAAAGGTCATATGTGGTTCTGGAACGGTGACTATGAGAAGGGCAACCAGGACCTGGGATACAGGGAACTCTACACCCGCTGGCTCCAGCTGGGAACCTTTCTTCCCGTCTTCCGCTCCCACGGTACCGATACGGCCAGGGAGATATGGAACTTCGGAGAAGAGGGGGAGATCTTCTACGACACCATCAGGAAGTTTATCAAGCTCCGCTACACACTGATGCCCTATATCTACTCCATCTCCGCCATGGTTACCCTGGAGCACTACACGGTTCTCCGGCTTCTGGCCTTTGACTTTCCCGGTGATGAGAAGGTTTTTAATATCAGGGATCAGTTTATGTTCGGTTCTTCCATGATGGTCTGCCCCGTTACCGAGCCCATGTACTTTGAAGCCGACTCAAAGCCTCTTGAGGGAGTTGAGAAGAGCAGAAATGTTTATCTTCCTGAAGGTTCTGACTGGTATGACTTCTGGACAGGTGAAGTTTACAGGGGCGGACAGCTTATCAAAGCAGAGACTCCCCTGGAGACCATGCCCGTGTTCATAAAAAGCGGTTCGATTCTGCCCATGACTGAGGTGGCCCAGCATACGGGGGCTTCCAGCGACAGCAGTATAGAGCTTCATATCTATCCCGGAGCCGATGCCTCCTTCACCCTCTATCAGGATGAGAAGGATAACTACAACTATGAAAGGGGGGAGTACGGTACTATTGGCATCATCTGGAATGATAGAGAGAGAACCCTTACCCTGGATGACCGGAACGGCAGCTATGCCGGGATGGAGGAAGAGATCACCTTTTCTATAGTCATAAAGGGAGAGGCAAAAGGAGAGCTCCTCTATAAAAACAGGAAGCTTATTCAGTCTTTTTCCTGATTGTCATCAGCCTGCCTCCTGTGAAAAGGGGGCAGCCTGAACCGGCATTCAACTTTGAAATGATTCCCGCCTGGGACAGTCCGGAACTGAGTGAGCCCTTTAATAGGTCTGTAGTCCACCACTGGAGCAGTGATCTTGCCAAGTCTCCCCTTAAGGATAACTGATTTTCATCATCTATTATTCAGTCTTGTGTCAATTGTGCCTTTAGCCTCTGCGAAACAGGTTCTTTATACTTATGAAGGCCTGAGAATATGAACTATGGCGGAGAGTGTCGGTTCTATTTATTCATGGGGGAGATTCAGGAAAAAACTTGCCCGGAGTAATTGAACAAATGAATTTAATATGGTATCAATTCATACGTCCGGTGCACTGCCGCCGGACAGCACTATTCAGTAATACGGTGGCGTAACTCAGTTGGTAGAGTAACCGGCTCATATCCGGTCTGTCAGGGGTTCAAGTCCCTTCGCCACTATACAATAAAGCCCTGGTCCCGAGTTGATTTATTCCTTAAGACCAGGGTTTTTATTTGTTTAAATCTGGTTATCCTGTAAACCATATCAAGAACCGGTTCCGAGAGTTTCCCATCCAGAAAGTTAAACCTCTTGCTTTATATCCCCTGATCCTCAAATTTCTCAGCCCATGGGCACATCATATACA
This sequence comes from Oceanispirochaeta sp., assembly GCA_963676905.2. Classification (GTDB taxonomy): domain Bacteria; phylum Spirochaetota; class Spirochaetia; order DSM-2461; family DSM-2461; genus Oceanispirochaeta. Next base: position 4,272,084 of record CAXXVE010000001.1, on the reverse strand, counting down.
CCCTGTCCGTCTTCCTGAAAGGTCCTGATGCTTATATCCGTCATGGGATGGTTTATAAGCTGATATAGAAGGTCCGGGTTGATCGTTGCCGAATGACAGCCGTGCATGCTGACCCTGTAGATCTGGTCTACGGTTTTGAAGCTTGCGGCGAGGACCTGGGTACTCATGTTGTAGTGGGACATATTCTGTGAGATATCTCTGACTACATCAATTCCATGTGAGGAAATATTGTCCAGCCGGCTGACATAGGGAGCTACGTAATCGGCTCCCGCCTTTGCTGCCAGAAGAGCCTGCTGCTGGGTGAAAATGGCCGTTGCTGTAACATTAATTCCGGAATCTTTCAGAATCCTCATGGCCTTGAGGCCGTCCATTGTAATGGGAATCTTGGTAAAGTAATTGTCTCCGAGGTCAAAATAGCTTTTATAGGTCTTTGCCTCTTTTACAATATCTTCACATTCAGAGCTCATCACCTGAATATGAATACTTCGGCCCTCAATGATCTTCATCATTTCATTGACAGCTTTGCTCAAAGTCAAACCCGCCTGTTTAAGAATCGTGGGATTGGTGGTTACCCCCCTGAGCGGGAAGTACTCGAATAACTCTTTCAGTGTTTCAATATCTGCTGTGTCTGCTAAATAATCCATTGTTTAATATTATGCCTGTTTCACTGTTGTGTGAAGCTAAGAGCCCCACTTTCTTTCTGAAAGACTATAACTCACGGCCCTGATCTACCCTGTCCCGGACTTTGATCGTTACAGCTCTACATAGAACAAAGTTCACTTTTAAAACCATAATGTTGAACAAGTGTCAAAGTGTTGTAAATAACACAAAAATGTAGTTATGTGAATTTTTGAAAAATAATTTATACTGTATTTATCCCCTGAATTGTTTCTTTGATAATGTGATTAAATCATTATATATAAACGAAATATGTATGATTTATGTCTTTCTTTTTAAAAAATACGGGGAACCGTCAATAAACAAAGTCTTCCAAAGTCTGGTGAGGCCTTCTTTGGTTTTATTGACAGATGTTGAACAACATGGATAAATGAATGAGTACTTGTTGGACAAGTTGTTTTCAATAGGGTACATGTTCAAATTTCTAATATCAAGAAGGTCAAAGGAATGAAAAAAATTAAAAACCTGATTTTACTAATGCTCTGTCTGAGTACAGTCATGGCATTTGCCTCCGGTTCCCAGGAAAGCGGAAGCAGTGATGATGAGACAAGAGTCGCAGTTATTCTCGGACTCAGCGGTCTGGGAGATCTTTCTTTTAACGATCTGGTCTATACAGGTCTGGAAAAAGCCGATGAAGAACTCGGTGTCAAGTTCGATTATGTTGAACCCAAGTCTATCTCGGACTTTGAAACTTATATGCAGCAGCTTGCCAGTATGGAAACCTACGATGTAATCCTCTGCATCGGTTTTGACCAGGTGGACCCCCTCGTGAAGGTAGCTCCCCAGTTCCCCGGGCAGAACTTTGCCATTATCGATGCCTTTGTGGAAATTCCCAATGTTGTCAGTGTTGTTGCCCAGGAGCATGAAGGCTCATTCCTGGCAGGTGCTCTGGCGGGTCTTGTAAAAGCTTCCTCACTGACCAATGACAACAATGAGATCGGTTACATCGCAGCTCTGGACATTCCCTCACTGAATAAGTTCTACGCAGGTTATGAGGCCGGTGCACGCTACGTCAATCCTGATGTAACTGTTGTCCCCAACTTCGTAGGCGGAAATGCTCCTTTCAGTGATATTACAACAGCCAAGGAAATTGCCCTGAAACAGTTCTCTCAGGGTGTTGATCTTATCTACCACGCTGCAGGCGGTTCCGGTCTCGGGCTTTTTCAGGCGGCAAAGGAAGCCGGTTTCTATGCCATCGGTGTCAACTCCAACCAGAATATTCTTGAACCCGACCACATCATTGCAAGCATGCTCAAGCGTGTTGATGTAGCCGCCTACAAAATCTGTGAACAGGCGAAAGCCGGGACTCTTCCTCTGGGAGAGCTTGTCAGCCTGGGACTTGCCGATGAAGGTGTGGGTTACACTGTGGAAGGAAGCAATGTCTCTATTGATCCCTCAATTATCGAGGCCGTAGAGGCCCTGAAGCAGAAGGTTCTCGATGGAGAACTTGTCGTTCCTGATTCTCCCGATAAAGTTGACGCTTTTCTTGAGAGTGCAGCTAAATAATTAAAAAAGGTCCGGAGCTGCCGCCGCTGCGGAGTTCCGGGCCCGGAGGAAGCTGAATGTCTGTCGCTGTAAAGATGGAAAATATCTGCAAGTCTTTCGGTTCTGTTCAAGCCCTTAAAAATGCTTCGGTTGAGATTCTCAAGGGTGAGGTTCACTGCCTGCTTGGTGAAAACGGAGCCGGTAAATCAACTCTTATGAATGCGCTGTACGGCCTGTATCCTGCTGATTCAGGCTCGATTTTCATTAATGGCTCTAAGGTTGAAATCAAGAAGACAAGTACCGCTCAGTCCCTGCAGATCGGTATGGTGCATCAGCACTTTATGCTCATTGAATCCATGTCGGTTCTCAAGAACATCGTTCTGGGAGATGAAGAGGGCAGGGGGAGCATTGATTACAGTGCTTGCCGTAAGAGAATCGCTGAAATAGCCGGACTCTACCACTTTGACTTTGATCTTGATAAGACTGTATCTGAACTGAGTGTCGGTGAGAAGCAGCGGGTGGAGATATTCAAAGCCATCTATCGCGGGGCGGACATTATTATCCTTGATGAGCCTACGGCAGTGCTGACGCCTCCCGAGGTCGAGGTGCTTTTTAAAGTTCTTGGAGATATGAAAAGTCAGGGTAAGACAATCATATTCATTACCCATAAACTTGCCGAAACAATGGCTCTTTCCGACAGAGTCACAGTGCTCCGCAGCGGTGAGGTGATTACAACTGTTGAGACAGCAGGAGAAACTCCCCAGTCCCTTGCAAATCTGATGGTCGGCCATGAAGTTGATCTTGAACTGAAAAAGAGTGAATCAAAACCGGGTGCTCCTGTTCTTGAAATCCATGGTATCAGGCTCTTTCCCTCGGCTGAAGGTCCTGTTGATTTAACCATAAGAGAGGGGGAGATCTTCGGGATTGCAGGTGTTGACGGGAACGGTCAGTCCGAGCTGGAAAGCATGATCGCAGGCACACTGGATTCTGAATCAGGAGAGATTCTCTACTGCGGAGAGAACATAGCAGGTTATTCAGTCGAGAAGAGAAAATCCAGAGGAATCGGTCTTATCCATTCAGACAGGCACAGGGATTCCATTCTTCCGGAGATGCCGCTGCTCCGTAATTTTCTTCTGGGATACCAGAAATCACCCCGATTCTCGCGGTTCGGTTTCCTGAGAGGCAGGGCCCTCCGTGAGTATGCGGAGAAAATGATCAAATCCTACTCCATCAAAACATCTTCGGCAGATCAGCGGATTTCTGAACTTTCCGGAGGCAACCAGCAGAAAGTTGTTTTCAGCCGTGAAGCCGGAATGGAGCCGACCCTTCTTGTGGCTGCACAGCCTGTAAGAGGCCTGGATGTGGGGGCTATTGATTACATTCACAATGAGCTTCTCAAGCTGAGAGATCAGGGAAAGGCAATCCTCCTTATATCTACCGAACTGAAAGAGGTCATGGAGCTGAGCGACAGAATCGGTGTCCTGTACAAGGGGCAGATCTCTGTGCAGAAGGATGCCGGCCGGTTCACTGCCAAAGAACTGGGATACTACATGGCTGGAGGTACAAATTTTGAAGAATAAACTCTCCCCGGGTGGGAAGGGTCTGCTTCCCAGGCTCTATTCTGACAACAGGGAGGATCTCAAGGGAGTGGTTTTCTCTATTCTTGCAATCCTCCTCTCCTTTGTCCTTGTGGGGATCATTCTCCTTGCAATGGGCTACCGGCCCCTCCGGGCTTTTTCGGCGCTCTTTTCAGGCGCCTTCGGATCAACCTATGCCATATCCCTTACTCTGAGCAGAGCCGTTCCCCTTATCTTTGTGGGCCTCTCTGTGGGCTTTGCCATGAGAGGGGGATTTTTCAATATCGGCGGGGAAGGGCAGCTCTATATCGGTGGTTTTACCTCCGCGGTTGTCGCTCTGGCTCTGCCGGCGGCTCTTCCTGTTCCGGTCACATTGGTGCTGGCTTTAGGCTCAGGAATTCTGGCCGGGATGTTCTGGGGCGGTTCCATCGGCCTGATCCGTGCAAAGCTGAATATCAATGAGGTGGTCGTGGCCATCATGCTGAACTACATAGCCCAGCTGTTTACATCATTTATGGTCAATACTGTATTTCTTGCGGAGGGCAGCATGACGGGGCAGACTGATATTCTGCCAGAGTCTCTGGTACTGAGTAAAATTGTCCCCAATACACAGCTGACAACAAGTCTATACATAGCCCTGGCAGTCAGCGTTGCCTATGCCCTGTTTTTCAGCAGAACAGTGGCCGGATTCGAGGTAAGCGCTCTGGGAGAGAATCCTACAGCTGCCCGCAGCGGCGGTATAAATATAATGAGAAGCACATTTTTTGTTATGGCCTGTTCCGGAGCTCTTTCAGCCATGGCCGGAATCTTTGAAGTTTTCGGTACCTACGGCAGGTTTATTGACGGATTTTCAACGGGCCTCGGATTTACCGGAATCGCCGTCGCCTTTATCGGTAGGCAGAAAGCGGCAGGGATTGTCCTGGCATCTCTGCTTTTCGGTGCCCTTCAGGCGGGTTCCATGCGCATGAGCATGGTGGAGGGAATCTCTGCCAATATCATTCAGGTTGTTCAGGGCTTTGTCATTATATTCATCGCCACCCCCAATATTCTGATCTATCTCAGCCGGAAAAAGGCAGGTAAATAATATGGAATTTCTTACTGATATAATCAATCTGATATTAATGACCTTCAGACTGGCTGTTCCCATCGCTCTTGCGTCCATCGGTGTTTCAATTACAGAACGGGCCGGAGTGATTAATCTGGGTGTGGAGGGCATCATGCTTCTGGGAGCCCTTGGAGGAGTTCTGGGGGCCCACATCTTCTCCTCGGCAGCCATGGGAATCCTCAGCGCCCTGTTCTTCGGTTTGATCACTGGCGGCCTCTACGCCTTCTGTGTGCTCTACTACAAGGCTAACCAGTCTGTCATTGGTATCGGCCTGAACGCTCTGGCAAGCGGCCTTGCCGCTGTAACCATCAAAGCCGTCTGGGATCAGGAGGGAATGTCAGGGACAGTCGCACAGCTTGGACGCTTTTCAATCCCCTTTCTCTCTGAAATCCCCCTTATAGGAGCCTTCTTTCGGGATCAGTCGCCTTTCATATTGATGACACTTGTCCTGGCTCTTCTCAGTTCATGGATACTGTGGAAGTCGAAGGCGGGGCTGAGGCTTCAGGCTATAGGGGAGCATCCAATGGCGGCTGCCACGGCGGGCATAAATGTCACCCTTTACAGAACCTGTGCCATTCTGGCAGGAAGCGCTCTGGCTGCACTGGGAGGAGCCTACCTCTCCATTGTCCACAGCAATATATTTGTAGCCAATATGGTCGCCGGAAGGGGATTTATGGCCATTGCCGCCAATATTCTGGGAGGCTGGAGTCCTGTAGGGTCCCTGCTTGCCAGCCTTCTTTTTGCATGTACACAGGCCCTGAGGTTCCAGTTCTCATCCGGACAGATTCCGGATCAGCTGAGCCAGCTTGTACCATACCTGATTACACTGCTTGTTCTGATTGCTGTAGGCCGGAAGGCTAAATCACCGGCCAGTCTGGGCAAGCTTTAATTTAAATACGATTTAAACACAGGAGTTCACTTTGGAAAGAATAATTATAGATACTGACCCCGGAATTGACGACACATTTGCCATACTGCTGGCGCTGCAGTCTCCGGAGATAAAGGTTGAGGGGATCACTACCGTTGAAGGAAACGGACCCATTGAAAATGTAACAAAGAATGCCCTGAGGATTCTCGAGATGGCTGGACGTCAGGATGTGAAGGTCTACAAAGGCAGTTCCATAAAAAGCAAGGATTTCTCCGAGGTGGAAGAGATCCACGGCATAGACGCCTTCGGCGGTGTCTTTAAAGATTTTGAACCTCAATGCAGCTGCGAAGCGGAACATGCAGTTGATTTTATTATCCGCAAGGTCTCGGAAAACCCCGGCGAGATAACCCTTGCCACCCTGGGCCCTCTGGTGAATATCGCCGCGGCTGTGAAAAAGGCTCCGGAGGCCATGAAAAAGGTCAGGAAAATCGTCATTATGGGAGGCGCCGTCAATGGAGGTAATGTCTCACCCGTTGCGGAGGCCAACTTTTTCAATGCTCCCGATGCGGCGGATATTGTCATGACCTCGGCCATTCCCGAGAAGGTTATGGTAGGCCTGGATGCCACCTGCAAGCTGCTGCTTTCATCCAATGTGAGGGAGATTCTCCATCAGATAAAAAATAAAACAGCCAATGCCCTCTATGACATAACCCAGGTCTATGTTGATTTCTACTGGAAAACTGTCAGAATTACAGGATTTACTCCCCATGATACCCTGGTTATACTTTATCTGATTAATCCGGCTCTGGCCGAGACCCGCAGGGGTAAGGTTCGGGTTGTGGAAGAGGGGCTTGCAAAGGGACAGTCTGTGGTTGATTTCAACGCGGCTGACAAGGATGCGGAGGTCTGTCTGGATGTGGATAGAACCGCCTGTATAAGAAAGCTTCTTGAGACAATGTTTCCCGGAAATCTTGAAGAGATTAACGAAGCCTTACTGAACAATGTCTACTGATCTGTAATGAAGGAGCTCCAATGAGTATCAGGAAGAAACTGTATGTTTCCATATATGAAGATATTTACGATAAGATCTGCGACGGAACCTACAGGGCCGGAGAACAGCTGCCGGGGGAGAATATCCTCTGCAAGCAGATGGGGGTCAGCCGGAATACACTGAGGCAGGCTCTTCTCCTTCTTCAGGAAGACGGTATGATTATCAACTCACAGGGCAAGGGGAATTTTGTTTCCGAGAAGACAGAGCACAGGGATACGGGTCTTGAAAAGAAATCAGACACCATGTCCCAGTTCTGCAAAACACCCCATGACAGAATTGAGATAGATGTCAATGTGACGGAAGCCAACAAGTTTCTTCAGGGCAAGTTCGGCAGCGATAAGGTGCAGATACTCATTGTGACGGATGTCGTCTATTTTCTGGGAGACGAGGTAACTGCTACAAGCGTTGTGTTCATCAATTATGATGACATAGCCGACAGAGGCCTGGACCTGAAGGACCATGACAGAATGAAGGCCTTTCTCAAGGACTATATAACCACCCATGCAAAAACGATACGCACCCGGATCAAGGTGGCCCATTCAAGCGAGAAGGTTGCTGTAAAGCTGCAGAGAGAGGAGGGGGAGGCCCTTCTCTACCTGGATGAGCTTATGTACTCGGACAAGGGAAAGTGCATTGTATACGCCCGAAACTATCTGAGAGATGAGTATTACGAGCTCTTTGTAAACAGAAAATAGCCCCCTGCCGCTCACACAGCACAAAAGGATTTAATCATGAAAGAAATTCTCAATAAAGATAAAGTTACCGCCGGTGTAAAACAGTACCATATCGCCATGGAAGAGGGGGATGTGGGGGAGTATGTTCTACTGCCCGGTGATCCTAAACGGTCCGACAGAGTCGCAAAATACCTTGAAAATCCAGTCCTCGTAGCCGATCACAGGGAGCATAGAACCTTTACCGGATACTATAAGGGGACAAGGGTCTCTGTTACATCCACAGGAATGGGATGTCCCTCCACCGCCATCGCTGTAGAGGAACTGATCAAGATCGGAGGAAAAGTCTTTATCAGAATCGGAAGTTCCGCCGGTCTACAGGATCATATCGCAATCGGAGATATTCTGATCTCCCAGGCTGCCATGAAGAACGAAGGCACATCCAAATTCTATGTGCCCGAGTGTTTTCCTGCTGTTCCCGACTTTACATTTACCCATGATATGACAGTCGTAGCACGTGAGATGACAGCGGATAGTGACCTTGATGTTCATGTTGGAATCACGGCGACGGATGATGCCTTTTACGGAGAGTCCCCCGAGTTTATCGAGAGTCTTGTGAAGCTTGGTGTCCAGAATGTGGAGATGGAAGCGTCTGCTCTTTTTACCATCGCTCATTTAAGGTCCGTCAAGGCCGCCTGTATATGCGGTGCTTCCGGTAATCTGAAAACCGGAGATGTGATTTACCAGGGTGAAAATACGAGACTGATTGAGGCCTGGGACAAGGAAATCCAGATTGTTCTTGAGACCATCTACATGACTGAAGAGAGGAAAAAAGCCTCAGCCGCTGCAGAGTAAAAGAACCTTCCTCTGTGAGCCTGTCGTGTGCACTGTTCTTTCTGGTTTTTATGTGAAGATTTCTCCCTGTGAGACCAAACCCCTTATAATTTAAATCAGGGGGTAATGGTATGAACGTTATAACCATATCCAGAGTTTTAAACAGCGGTGGGCTGACCATCGGCAAACAGGTCGCTGAAGAACTGGGCTACTCCTTTGTCACTAAAGAAACCATCGAAGAGGTCATGGGCCAGTTCGGCATGGTTGATTTTGATTCTGTCTATGAGGCAGCCCCGGGTCTTCTGGACCGGATGGACCGGTTTCAGGAAGATATGATTCAGTTTATGAAACGGGTGATTGAAGCCTTTGCCGTCAGCGGAAGGGTCGTCATTCTCGGACGGGGCAGTTTCTCTGTTTTTCCTCAGTTTTCAGATGTTCTCAATGTACGGCTATGGGCACCCAGGGACACACGGATAAGGCGCCTTATGGATCAGACAAACAATACATCATGGCGACAGTGTGCGGATGACGTGGACAGCCACGACCATATCAGAACAGCCTTTGTTGAGAGATGGCTTCACGGCCACCCGGACAGAGCCAATGCCTTTGACCTGTTTATCAATACGGCCAAGGTTCCTGCCAGATCTTCGGTCAGGCTGATAGTAGACAGCGCCAGAGAGTATAAGGCTCTTGAACTGGAAGGGTACAGGACTCTGGATTCCCTGGAGGTTGATCCTATCCTGCTGAAGACTGTACAGAAGGTTCTGGGCCGGGAATAGAGGTATAAGGGGTGCTGACCCGGCTTACGCTGGTAATGGAATCTCTCTGCCACGGCGTTCCTCCCTGAAAAAAGTGTTTCTAGCCCGGGCTGAAATATTCTATAATGACTATTATTGGAGTACGAAATAAATGAAGGGATCAGGATCATGGCTGAGAGGGTAGTTATTGTCGGTGCGGGTCCGGGAGGCTTGACGGCAGGTATGCTTCTTGCCTCTCGTGGCTACAGTGTGGAAATCTTTGAAAAAGCCGGATCTCCCGGAGGCCGTAATGCCAGGCTGAGCCTGGGAGACTTCCATTTTGATACGGGTCCCACATTTCTGCTGATGAAATCCCTTCTGGAGGAGCTTTTTGATTCCGCCGGGGTCAGGGCTCAGGATTATCTTGAATTTCAGAAGATTGATCCCCTCTATGATCTGATCTACCCCGACGGTCGGGTCTTCTCTCCCGGAACTTCTCCGGAAGACCTTAAGAAGGGAATGGAGGCGATCTGGCCTGGGTCATCTGCCGGTGCTGATGCCTACTACAGAAGGGAGAATGTAAAGAGCAGGCGTCTGGAGCCCATCCTGAAACGGCCTTTTGAAGGAGTTCGGGACTATCTGAAAAAGGACCTTTTCAAGGCCATGCCCTATCTGGATATCCACAGATCCTTGTATTCTCTTCTTAATAGCTATTTTCATAACGATGAAATTATCAAGGCCTTTGCCTTTCAGGCCAAATATATAGGCATGTCACCCTGGAAGGCTCCGGGGATTTTTTCCATTCTCTCATGGATGGAGCACAGTGAAGGGCTCTACCATGTAAAGGGCGGGCTGAACAGAATATCTTCGGCTATGGCTGAGGTCATAGAAGAAAAGGGCGGGATGATCCGTTATAATGCACCGGTATCCAGAATCCTCGCGTCAGGAGGGCGTGCCTCTGGAGTGGAGCTTGCAGACGGCAGCAGCATCTCAGCTGATTATATCGTCTGCAATGCAGATTTCGGCTATGCCGCCACCGAGCTCTTTCCCCGGGAAAGGCTCCGCAAGTGGACTCCGGAGAAAATCTCCCGTAAAAGTTTTTCCTGTTCCGGGATTGTTTTTCTCTGGGCCATGGACCGGGTTTTTCCGGAATTGGCTCATCATACAATTGTCTTTTCCGATGACTACCGCAGCTATGTCGAGGATATCACCGTCGGGAACAGACTCCCTGAAGATCCCTCATTCTACATCCACAACCCCGTTCTCATGGACAGTTCCATGGCTCCTGAAGGAAAGAGCGGGCTCTTCGTCCTTGTTCCTGTTGCCAATACGGATGCTGAAGTAGACTGGGACCGGGAGATACAGAGATACCGTGAGAAAATACTCTATCTGATTGAAAAGAAGACCTCTTTGAATCTCTCTTCCCATATCGAAGACGAGAAGATCATCACTCCCGGTGGCTGGCAGAGAGATTATAATGTCTACAAAGGGGCCATATTCAATCTGGGGCATACCCTGACTCAGATGCTCTCCTTCAGGCCTCACAACCGCTTTGAAGAACTCAAAGGACTGTATCTCGCGGGGGGAGGAACCCATCCGGGAAGCGGTCTGCCCACAATCTACCAGAGCGGGATCATCACTGCAGGCCTTATTGATAAAGCCGCTGGGAGATCCGGCAATGGCTGAAATGCGAATACCCGGGGAGACTGCTGCCGGTAAGAGTATTGTTATTGTCGGAGCCGGTATCGGAGGGCTGAGTGCGGGCATCAGGCTGCTGAAGGCCGGATACTCGGTGACCATCCTGGAGAAGGAGAGCCGGGCCGGGGGAAGGATGAATGTGGTGGAAGGCGGAGGATACCGCTTTGACTCCGGCCCCACAATCGGTCTTATGCCCTCGGAGTACAAGTCTCTTTTTGACGATGCGGGAGTCAGGATGGAGGACTACCTGGAGATGGATCTGGTAAAGCCGTTTTACTCCCTCTTCTATCCCGGGGGAAAGCGTGTTAAACCCGATGAGAGCCTCCTGAATCTGGTGGAATACCTCGAAAGCCTTCCTGGAAATCAGGTCAGCTCCTATCTCTCCTATCTGAGCGGTACATACAGAAAATTCCATATTGCCTCAAGATTCTTCCTCTACAGAAACTTCAACAGCATCCGGGATATCCTGCGGCCTTCACTGCTCAGAGCCCTCTGGAAACTCCATACTTTTCACAGTGCTCACAGGGAGATCGGAAAATATACGGACAACCCTGAAATCAGGAGCATGCTCAGTTTTCAGACCCTCTACATAGGTGTCACCCCCAGGCAGGGCCCATCCATCTACTCCATCATCCCCATGATTCAGAACCTCTACGGCGTCTGGTTTCCAAAGGGGGGAATGGCTGCTGTTGCGGAAGCTCTCGTCAGGCTGTTCCGGGATCTCGGCGGGGAGCTGCATACGGACACAGAGGTGACAGGCACCCGTTTTGAGGGGAAGAGAATCCGGGCAGTGGAAACGGCTGCCGGAGTTTTTCCCGGGGACAAGGTTCTTTTCAACAGTGATTTCAACTGGACTCTTGAACATTTGATTCCCCGGAAACTCCGAGGGAAATACACTTCGAGACGGCTTAAAAAAATGAAAAGCTCCTGCTCAGCCCTCCTTTTTTATTTCGGTGTGAAGAGAAAGCTTGACGAACTGGACATGCACAATCTCTTCTTTGCCCGGGATTTTGATGAGAACCTGAAGCAAATTTTCAGCGGTGAGGAGATGGAGGATTTCTCCTACTACCTCTACCTCTGCAGCAGGGGAGACAGTTCCGCGGCCCCGGAGTACGGAGAGAGCCTGTATGCTCTTATTCCGGTGGCCGATACTTCCTGTGCCACCTGGAGTCAGGAGCTGGTCGACCGCTACAGGCAGAGGCTGCTGGACAGAATCGCCCTCTCCCCGGCAGGGGATATTCGGGATGATATCGAGTTCGAGGAGGTCTGGTCTCCATTGACCCTGGAATCAAAATTTAATGCCTTGAAGGGCTCGGCCTTCGGCCTGGCTCCGACACTGACCCAGAGCCTTTTTTTCAGGCCCCAGGCCCGGTTCCGGTCTTGTGAGGGGGTCTATTTTACAGGCTGTTCCACACATCCCGGGGCGGGAGTTCCCATTGTCATGATATCTGGCAGACTGGCAGCGGAGGAGATAGCCCGTGATTGAACCAGTTTTCAGCTCAAAGATCATCCGTCGGTCATATGATTACAGCCTGGGCATTATAAAGGCACACTCAGGAAGCTTCTACAAGGGGTTTTCTCTTCTTCCCGAAGATAAAGCCCGGGCTGTATTTGCCATCTATGCCTTCTGCAGGGAGGCTGATGATCTGACCGATGAGAAGCAGGACAGCAGGGAGCTAAAGTTTCTGGAGGAAAATCTGGGATATCTTACGGACCATCCTGAAAAACTCCCTGAGAATAAGTTCTGGCCCGCTTTGTACGATGTATTCAGCCGTTTCCCTGTAGATTCCGCATTCTTCAGAGACATGATCCGGGGGCAACTGATGGATATCAGTTTTACTCAGCCCGCCACACTGGCAGATCTTGAAAGCTACTGTTATTTTGTGGCCGGTTCGGTGGGCATGATGATCTCACCAATTATAGGGGATCTCAGAGGAGAGGAGGACAGGAAACGGGCTCTTGCCCTGGGGGATGCCATGCAGATTACCAATATTCTCAGGGATGTGGGTGAGGATCTTCAGAATGGCCGAATCTACCTCCCGGCAAATATGATGGAAGAGTACGGGGTGAGTGCCGATGATCTGAAAAAGAAGACTGTCCGCTCCTCCTTTATCTCCCTCTGGGAAGCTTTGGCGGAAAAAGCTGAGGAGAAGTATGACTACTTTCTGGAGGATATCTCCTGGCTTCACAGGGATTCGCGAATAGCTGTCGTTCTGTCAGCAGCCATTTACAGGGAGATCCTTGCCGCTGCCCGGTCAGGAGGCTGTGATGTTCTGCATAAACGGTACTATGTTTCAGCCACCCGGAAGATGAAACTCATGAAATCAATACGGAAGAGGATAGAAAATGAATGATTTACTCCTGATGAATCTGCTTGGTATTGTCCTGTCTCTGCTGTTTGTATTTGCCGTAATTGGAGTATCCACACTCTTTATGAAGAAGGGGATACTGAAAGAGGAGGGGAGCCGGAAGCTGGTTCATATCGCCGTGGGAAACTGGTGGATTATAGCCATGGTTTTCTTCTCTTCTCTCTGGTTTGCCATCAGTGTTCCGGCCCTTTTTGTTGTTCTGAACTTTATCTCCTATAAAACCCGTCTCTTTGAGGGTATGGAGAGAGAGGACAGTGCCGGGGGGCTGGGCACTGTATACTATGCCCTCTCCCTCCTCATTTTGTCTGTTATCTCCTTCAGACCGGGAGGCAATCCCTGGACAGGGGCTGCGGGGATTCTGGTTATGGCCTATGGAGACGGATTTGCCGCTGTTCTTGGAAGCAGGTGGGGGCGCAGACGCTTTCGGATATTCGGGGGAAACAAGAGCCTTGAGGGTTTTGCGGGGATGGCCGTATTCTCCTTTGCGGTCCTGCTGATCCTCTATGCAATGATGTTCGGACTCCCTGCGGGGCATCTGGTTCTGCCTGCAATGATTCTGGCTCTGGCCGCGGGTGTCATTGAGCTTCTCTCCCCCCTGGGACTGGATAACCTGACAGTTCCTCTCCTTGTGGCTCTGTTATTTCACTATTCACTTCCATATCTTCCGGAGGCAGTCTTATGAATCCTGTGTTTTTTCCCATGGGATTTAAGTACTCTACTCCAGCATCATTCGGGCTGTCTCTTATTTCAGGAGTTCTGTTCAGCCTTATGATTGCCCTGCCGGGGCTGAAAAAGAAGTCTTTGACTCCCCGGGGCACCGGTGCCGCTGTGGTAGTGGGAACTTCTCTCTTTTTAGGGACCGGTCTGGGGGGATTTGTTCCCCTTATTGTATTCTTTGTCTCCTCGACCCTTTTGAGCAAGGCCGGGAAAAAGCGGAAGGAGTCTCTATCCCGTAAGTATGCCGAACACAGTGAACGGACAGCCAGGCAGGTTTTTGCCAACGGCGGTCCTGCTGCCGCGTCGGCTCTTCTTTTCGGAATAACCGGGCATCCGGTGTTCCTGATGGCAACAGGGGCTGTACTCGCCGCAGCAAATGCTGATACCTGGGCCTCTGAAGGAGGCGTTCTTTTTGATGCCCCAACAAGGCTGATTACAACATTAAAACCAGTAGAACGGGGAGAATCAGGGGGAGTCTCCCTGCCGGGAACACTTCTGTCTGCTGCCGGGGCTCTCCTTATTGCTTTAGTCTGTATTTGGCTCATGCCTTGGCGGACACTGGATCTGTCCCCCGTTATATTTGTCCTGCTGATCTCACTGACAGGCTTTCTTGGCAGTATCGTCGACAGTATTCTGGGTGCAACAGTGCAGGGAATCTACACTCACAAAAACAGCTACACCGAACGACGGTTCAGCCAGGAAGGCAGGGAGAACAGGAAAATAAGAGGTTTTCATTTTATTACCAATTCCACTGTCAATTTTCTCTCGGGGCTTGCTGTATTCTTTATGGCCATCCTGTCCGGCTGAGCCTTAAAACTCTTCGAAGTCGTCATCCTTTTCTGTAGTCTCCTGATACGAAGGCTTCAGAGAATCAGATTGGGGCATGCTCATTGCCGGTGCATCCGCACCGGTTTCGGGTTCAACCGGGGGGAGGGCTCTTGCGGGGGCGGACGCCTCAACTTTCTTCACCGGTTTTACAGGCCTCTTCACACTCTCTTTTACACTATCCACCTTGAAGTAGTCTATCAGTGACTTCAGCTGCTCCGCTTCTGATGCCAGTACCTCCGAGGTTGCCGCCAGCTGCTCGGATGAGGAGGCATTGTTCTGAATTGTGCTGTCTAACTGCTGTATGGCCGTAGTGATCTGGTCTACGCCGGCATGCTGTTCGCTGCTGGCTGCGCTGATTTCCTTAACGAGGTCGGCTGTTTTTTCAATGTCCGGAACCAGTTTCAGAAGCTTGTCTCCCGATTCACGGGAGAGTGTTGTCGTACGGGAGGCGAGTTCTGTGATCTCTCCTGCGGCTGTCTGACTCTGCTCGGCGAGTTTTCTTACTTCAGAGGCGACAACGGCAAACCCCTTGCCGTGTTCTCCGGCTCTGGCTGCCTCTATGGCTGCATTCAGGGCCAGAAGATTTGTGTTTCTTGATATCTCTTCAATAATATTGATTTTGTCAGCAATAAAGGACATTGCCTCTACGGCTTCTCTCACAGTCTCTCCGCTCTCTTTTGCATCAGTGGCCGCCTGCATTGCGATCTTCTCAGTCACATTCGAGTTTTCAGCGTTCTGGGTAATATTGGCATTCATCTGTTCCATGGACGCCGACACCTCCTGGGCATTGGCCGCCTGCTCGCTGGCTCCGCTGGAGAGCATCTGGCTTGAGTCATTTACCTGAATACTGCTGGATGATATATTTCCGGCGGCTGCCATGACCTGGCCGACGACCCTCTTGAAATTGACAATCATCTCGCCCATTGATTTGGCAAGCAGGCCTATCTCATCGTTCCGTTTCAGCAGTCTTTCATCTATGGCGACTGTCAGATCTCCCGAGGCCATGGTCTGAAGACTTCCCGACAGGAGTTTGATGGGGCGGGAGAATGTATTTCCAAGAATAATGCCTAATATAAGAGCAATGATGATCCAGAATATACCTGTTATCGCCATGCTTATTTTCAGGCTGTTCAGGGAGGCCAGGGCTGTTTCTTCAGGTACGCTGATTCCCACGTCCCATCCAAGGTCGCCGACTGGGGCGTAGGCTATATACTTTCCCTCCCCCTTGAACCGGTAGTAACCTATCCCTTCCCCGCCGTCAATCATATTCTGCGTTATTTCAGCCAGGGGAGCATAGTCTGAATCTGTTTCAGCCGCTTCGATCACATCAAGCTGGGCTTTTACAACCTCCGGGTCTGTATGGGCGATGGGGTATCCGAAATCGGAGATAATATAGTTGGAGGAACCTTCTCCGTTATCAACACTCTGCAGATATTCGCTCAAGAACTCCGCATTTCTCTGACCGATCAGTACTCCTGCAAGTTTTCCGTTTCTCAGTATGGGGACAGCAATCAGTACCGTCAGCAGATCTTCCTCTCCCTCTACCGCACTGAATACAGGATCTGAAATAGCCGGGGCGAGGGAGGTGAAGACCTGTTTCATATACTCTCTTTCTGAAAGATCCGGTCTGCCTCCGCTGACAAGATACAGTATTCCATCTGAATCGGCGGGGGTTATGGAGTTGAAACCCAGGCGTTCAGCTTCCTCCTGCAAAGTGGAATACATCTGCTCCGAGTAATCGGTGTTCAGATGCCTGGCAATGGCTTTCATTTCAAGAAACTGGATATTCACCCAGGCTTCATAGCCGTAAGCAAGTTTTTCCGCATCCGATACAAGACCTTGTTCAACCTCGTGAACCAGGGCTTTCCTTGAATTGAAATAGAGGATGGAACTCAGGCTGATGATGATAATAAAGGTTGTGGCAATAAAGCTTATAATCTGCTTTGCTCTAACTGAAACTGTCATTCATTTTCTCCCGGATTTGCATTCTGTTCTATAACGATTACTGAATATATGTTTTTATATTAACCATAATAGACAACACATGTTCATGTAAATGAAAAAAAAAATGCTCCTTTCCACCTTGTGAGTATTATGAAACGCAAATTCATCCTGGGCTGACAGGAAGAATAGGAAATTTTATTGCCTGAATCACCCTCAAAATCTATAATAATCTACACATGAATACAAAAGTTAAGTTTGAAAAGAATCTGCAATACAGAAAGTTCTGTGCCTACGGCTTCCTTAAGAATCTTAAGTTTTTTGAGGCATTTCTGATCCTTTTTCTGCGGGACAAGGGGCTTTCGTTTACAGCCATCGGCTCCCTTTATGCCCTGCAGGAGATTTCTACAAATATTCTTGAGATCCCTTCCGGCATAGCTGCGGATGTATTCGGCAGAAAGAAGGCGCTGTCCGGCAGTTTTCTGCTCTATATGATCTCCTTCCTTCTAATGTACTTTTCAGAGAGTTATATCCTTTTTCTGGCTGCCTTCTTTTTCTTCGGGGCGGGGGAGGCTTTCCGTTCGGGTACCCACAAAGGGATGATCAGTGAGTATCTTTATCAGAGGGGAATCAAGGATCAGATGGCTGAGTACTACAGCCGGACCCGTGCCTGGTCCCAGATGGGGCTGGCCGTATCCTCCCTGGCTGCGGGAGTCATCGTATTTAACGCCGGTTCCTATGATTCGGTGTTCCTTTTTACACTTGTTCCCTATCTTATTAATCTTCTTCTTATTCTTTCCTATCCTGATGATGTGGATAAAAGCGGAGCAGATGAGTGTTCCGACCATACCGAATCCTGCGGGATAGCCGCCCGTTTTAAAATGCTTCTGGAAGAGTTTCTTCTTGTTATGAAAAACGGACGGAATATAAGGCTGATTCATAATACCGCTCTTCATACGGCTTATCTGAAGGCAATGAAGGACTATATACAGCCCATGATGGTGACTCTGGTCCTGCTGATGCCCTTCTTCTCAGGCCGTTCTGAAGAGGAGCGGAGTGCTCTTCTTGTGGGTGCTATCTATTTTGTTATCTTCCTCCTCACTTCGGCGGCCTCTTCCCACTCGTCAAAACTGAAGAGGTACTCACCGGGCAGGGTCATCATCCTCACCCTGTGGGGAGGGCTCTCTGCCGGTCTATTGAGTGGTCTGGCCTACATGGGAGGTTTCCCCGGTGCTGCGGTACTCCTTTTTATCCTTATCTATATCATAGAGAACCTGAGAAAACCCGTTATGACAGGATATCTTGCCGAGGTGGTGGATAACAGGGTCATGACCTCGGTCCTCTCCGTAGAGAGCCAGTGGAAGACGGTTCTGACGGCTTTGACTGCTCTGCTCTGCGGTTTTTTTGCGGATGTCTGGGGCATCGGTGCCGCCCTGGCGCTGCTGTCGGCGGGGCTGCTGCTCCTCACCATTCTTGTGGACAGCCTTCCGGTCTTCAGAAAATCCGGGATCTCTGCTTGAAGCCGGACCGCCGCAGAACCTCCCATGAACATATGATTATAGGGGTAAGTCTCTCTCTGCTGGGGGGCTTCCTTGATGCCTATACCTTTGTCCTCAAGGGAGGTGTCTTTGCCAATGCCCAGACCGGAAACCTTGTCCTCCTCTGTATTGCTGTAATACAGGGAGAACTCTCCAGGGCTGCTGAGTATCTTGTCCCCGTTGCCATGTTTGCCCTTGGTATTTTTGTATCAGAGCTTATCAAGAACAACCCGTCCCGGGACCGTGGGAATATGAGGATCAAGGCTGTTCTTCTGTTTGAGGGTGTGATTATTACGGGGGTCGCTCTGATGGGAGATGCAGCAGGTGATGCCGCCGTTACAAGTATTATCTCCTTCCTGGCGGCTGTGCAGGTTGCAAATTTCAACAAGGTAAACGGCAGGCCTGTGGCCACCACAATGATTACGGGTAACCTCCGCAGCGGCATGACTCATCTGAGCAGTTATGTCCTGCACCGGCAGCGCAGTGATCTCAGGCACTTTTCCACTTACTTCACGGTTATCATCGCCTTCGGGGCAGGGGCCGGACTCGGCTCAGAGCTGAGCCATCTGGCAGGAAATCAGTCGATTCTTTTCTGTCTGATTTTTCTTTTGAGCGCTTTTATATTTCTTGTAAGGGAGGACCGCCGGGTGATCCGGGATGCTGATAATCAGTAAAAGTCACCGGTAGGGTGTAAAGTCCCATAGAGATATATCGTAGAAACCCTCCAGCAGAGGTTCCATCTCATCAGGCAGGGCGGGGAAGAAGTTGATCCCTGTCCGCTGCTCCACCTCATCAATGGTCACGGCAAACTCCTCAACAGGCAGACTTGAGCCTTCATTGGGCATAAGAAAGGCTATCCCTTTCAGTTCAGGTTCCGTGTAATCGAGAATAACCTTGTAGTAGTAGCGGGGAACAGATACCTCATTATCCCCTATTGCAGAAAGTCCCTCTTCCAGAACAGGACCCGTAACGACATAGATACTTTCGTTAGCCAAGGCCCACTGCCGGACCATGCCCTCCAGTCTGTTCCATATCCCCCGGTTGAACGAGGGGGTCTGGGGACTCATATTTGACATATAGAAGGATTCGCTCATGGCTCTATCTGTTATCTTCATATCCGCAGCAGGAGCAAGGTGTCCCCTGTCGAAGCCCGAGCCTCTGTAGTCCCCCGGAACAGCGGACCCTGTAATGACAAAAGGATCTTCCCTGAACCGGTCGACCCTCCGTGCTGTTCCGCGTACCTTCTCTTCTGTCAGCTCGTAGGCGACCCAGTCCGCCTGCTCGTGATCTTCGTTGTAGGAGAGTATGTAGTGCTTGTGGAAAACTATGTGGTCATCATCCCCGACTTCCGGAAGATAGAACTGCTGTGCAAAGACAGAAGTAAGGGAGAGGAGCAGGTGAAGGAGAAGGAATCTTGTTTTCAGCATGTCCTATTTATATCTCAATCAGTAGTTTTGCATAAGTTCCTGACAGCCGAAAAGTAACCGTATATAACAAAGACCAGTGAGACCATCTGCTGTACAGCCAGCATGGGCTTCCCCTGTAAAAGCATCAGAGTCCCCATTGAGCCGTTCATAAGCATGAAAAAGAGCCACCCCGAAGGTTTCTTTCTGGCAATGAGGAGACTCCCCATCAGAAAGCCGACGGTCACACCTATCTCAAGCACCTGGCTGAACGAGCGTATCCCTCCAAAATCATAAATACTGATAGCCGCCCCGAACAGGATAAAGGCATAGGTAATGAGAGAGGCAATCCTGTCAAGATTTTTGTCAGGCTCCTCCCTGTCCCTGATGTCATTTATCAGACCGAAGACCATGGAGGGTATGCCTCCCGCCTCGATGGAGGCGGCAATCCAGTTCCTCTTGAGTATCAGGATAATGACCCATGCGGGAACACCCAGAATATATACGGTCCAGCCTACTATTCTGAGAGTCCGCTTGAGGGCGGGAGAACGGGCTTCGGCAAATGAGAATGTGACTTTATTGGCCAGGTAGGAAAGGCCGCCCCAGAGCTGTAAAAAAAGATCCATAATCCTCTATTCTTCCGCAAAAGGCGGTCTTGGGCAAGAACCTGTTTAAAAATGAAGACAGAAAAAAATCACTCCTCCGCCTCTCCATTATTTAATGCCCGTGCTTCTCTCTGGTAGTCCCCCGGGGTCCGTCCATACTTCTTTTTATAAAGGCGGAAAAAGGTCCCCATGCTTGAGAATCCGGAGTTCTCCGCAATATCACCTACAGAATCCTCCGAAGTACGCAGCAGGAATTCCGCATGGTTCAGGCGGCATTCGTTGATATAGCCTGCGATACTGAGGGTCGTGTGCTGTTTGAAAAGCCGGTTCAGATAACTGGATGTCAGTTGAAAACGGTCTGCTATGGCATCGGCTGAAAGATTGAAGTCATGGAGTTCCTTCTCTATGATCTCTTTTACCTGAATCACAGTGTGGTCGTGCCTCTCTTCCTTCTTTTTAAGACACTCATTAATAACCTTTGTCGCGATCTCGGTGAGCAGCAATTTCACTTCTTCGATTGTCTCGGGGCTCTGCACCCTCAGAATCATGGGTGTCACATGTTCTATGGAGTGGATATGATAGGTCCTCTCCATGTACTCCACGAGGGTGCTCAGAGTCGCTGTGAATCTAATTATCAGGCGCCTCATATTCCGCGGGCCGTAGGGCAGACCGACATTTATAAGGTCCCCCAGTATCCGCAGGGCCTCTTTCTCATTGAGGGACTTCATGGCATCTTCAAAGAGCTTCTCCTTCTCAATGGGATAGTGGAAATCATTGAAGCTCTGCAGGCAGGATGACCCTGAGTAGAGGAACGAGCCCTTTCCCGAGAGGAATCTGTACTCTGCAATTCCCAGAAGTGCGGCAAAGTCACGGTCCAGGTCCAGTTTGTCAGTACTGAAACTGCCGCAGGTCATGGATAATGAAACATCCGACTGCTTCAGAAGATTGCTGTGGCATCCTGTGAACCACTCTTTCAGGTTCTCATAGTTTTCTTTCTCGTCCACATTGAGGATGATTATAATAAAGTCATGGGAGTACCTGCAGAACTCAAAGTGGATTCCCCGGCTGTGCAGCATCTCTCCCATTGTCCTTTCTATGGATGTAAAGCAGTTTTCCTGCTCACGGATATTGAGGCGGTGTGAAAATCCTGAGTAGTCGTCAATCTGAAGGGCTGAGATCATTATTGTTTTTTCAAGGCTCAGATCTACCGATAGTTCCTGTCTGCGCTTGTCAAAGAGTTCAAGATTCTCCTCGCAGCTGTTTTCAAGGATCATTTTCAGCAACTGGGTCTTCTGGTTCATCAGATATATTTTCCGGTTGATCTGCGACCGTTTCAGCTGTCTCTGTACAAGATAGAGGAGGAAAAAGAAGATTATGATACTGAAGGAGAGGGCGATACTGATATACCGCATCCTGTTCAGATAGTGTTCCCCCGCGTCTTCAAGTTCTTCTACCACCGAGGAGAAGAGGGCATCAAACTCACGGGATGCATTGTCCAGAGATGCCAGGGCGTAGATCGTGTCGTCCAGAAGGAATATTTCACTGACCTTCAACTGACCTGCCATCCTCAGCTTATACATGGTATGAAGAAAACCATTTACCATGACCTTCTCTCCCAGACCATTCTGGATAATTCTGGAAAAGTAGTGGTCTGCATTGTTCAGCTGCACTTCCGTATACCGCCATAGCCTGAGAATCCCGTCTATTTTACGGTGTATGGAGCTCAGTCTGCCAAGCTGTTCATTCTGTGCAAAAATATAAAGGTCTTCTGAAAAGGAGGCATAGTTCTTCTGCCACTCTTCAATTCTTTCGGGTATTTCCGTCCCCTCTACTGTGTATCTGTAGAGAAGTATCTGGTAGGTCTCATTCTGAAGATCATTCCACTGTGCAAGCAGAGTCATCGATTCCAGGGCAAGCCGCTGTACCCGGTTGGACTGGATGTTGTAGAATGTCATAACTCCGGTCAGAAGACAGAGCATTATAAAAGCGCTTAGTACCAGTGCAAAAAAACGATGGATTTTTAGCATCCTGACAGTCTATCATGGTCTTATTCTTTCCGCTATAAAGGATCTTATGCAAAAAATGTCAGGTAGAGCCGTTCAGTTTTTTCCATTGTTTCTCTCTCTCTTTTTCATGTTCAGTTTCAATTCAGCAAGCCTCGCAGCCGATGAGACAGTGACCCTCACTGTATGGGACTTCAAGTCGACAGAAGAGTGGTTTGACAACGTTCAGGGCAGAATTGACAGGATGTTTACCGAAGAGAATCCAGGTATATCTCTGGATAGAACCGGTTTTTTTGACCAGGAGTACATTCCCGCATTGAGGACCGCTCTGCTGGCCGGAACGGCTCCTGATATTCTCTTCCTGCATCTTGGAATCGAGTTCTCTGAGTTCCAGTCCTATCTTGAACCCCTTGATGGATTCCTGGAGCAAAGCGGACTGGCATTCCAGGAAAATTCACTTGAAACAGGTTACTCCTCAGAGGGTGCCCTGAAAGCTCTTCCGTTTTCGGTTCAGGGGATAGGCTGGTACTACAACAGAGAACTTTTTGAACAGGCCGGCCTCGATCCTGATCAGCCTCCATCTGAGTGGGAAGACTTTCTTGGGGCCTGTGAACAGCTCAAGGCCAGCGGGATTACACCCATCGCCTCTGGAAACAACAGGCCAATGACTACCGAGTTTATCCGCCGCAGTCTGATCAGTGCATTTTTCACACCTCAGGAGATCGCCGACTTCTACAAACAGGGCAGGGGAGTGAGCAACCCCCGGTTCAGGACCATCATGGATTTCTGCAGGACTCTGAGAGATAAGGGATACTTTGATGAAGAGGGGCTTTTTCGTCCCTATTTCAACTATGCCTTCAGAACATTTGAATCAGGAGAAGCGGCCATCATACCCGGGCTTCTGTCGGACATCTCCCACTGGAAGCAGTTCAGTGATGCTCTGGGAGCGGATAATGTGGGATATTTTCCAAATCTTATCCATCCTGATATGGTCTCGCCCGGAGCCCAGCTGCTGCAGTACGGGGGAATCCTTGTCTGTATTAACAAGGACTCCGGAAACAAGGATGAGGCTTTCGCCTACATTCAGCACCTTTTTAAAAACGAATCCCGGAAAATCCTGATGGAGGATCTGGGACTGCTCTCTCCCCTTAAAAAGAGCGTTCTGCCTCTGGACCGTTATCCGGTTTTGAAGGATATCAGCAGTGCCATGGATCATCCCTCGCCGGACCCGGAGCTCTATGTTCCCTCAGTATATGTTTCTGATGTGCAGTACAGGCTGGATGATCTACTGATAAATACCCGTGAAATTTCTGTGGATGAGTATCTTGTAAAAATCCTGAATGAGTTGAAATTGTATTAAGATTTTATAAAAAAATTATGATATTTAGCTGTTTCTGATAGTTTTTGCAGGATTTGAGATAGGAAATTCACAGTTTTTAAGAGTGTTTTAGAATATTGAAACTATGCAGAATTTCAAAGGCACCTCCAAAATGAAATAAATCATCAAGGAGGGACCTAATGAATAAAAAAGGTTTCATTTTAATATTATTATCAATATTCTGCTCCGTGACTCTCATGGCTGCAGGACAGGGCGAATCAAAAGAAGAAGGCCCTGTTACTCTTACTGTTTGGGATTTCAAGTACAGTGAAGAAGTTGTCGGTTCAGCACTGAAGGACATGGACTCTCTTTTCATGGCTTCACACCCCGATGTGATCATCGACCATATCGCACAGCCCCACGATAACTACTATGAGATCCTGGCTGCTGCTATCGGTTCAGGACGCGGTCCCGATGTCATCATGGCACACACCGACCAGAGAATCTGGAATATGGAAGAGTTCCTTCTGACTCTTGATCCCTATATTGCCGACTGGAGAAGTGATATTTCCGGTTCTGCATGGGCGGCCTGTTCTTCTACAGGTGATTCTGATAAAAACACAAAGATCGTTCCCCTCACAGCTCAGGGTGTCGGTATCTACTACAACAAAGCCAATTTTGAGAAGGCTGGAATCGATGCAGATGTTGATCCCCGTAACTGGGATGACTTCCTCAAGGTTTGTGAAGAGCTGAAAAGCGCCGGCATTCCTCCCATCATCATGGGTAACAGCGGTCAGGCCTTCAGCATCGACTTCCTCTACAGAACCCTCCTTGCCAACTTCTACGGAGATGATCTGAAGGGTTTCAGCGACGGTACAGCCAACTTCACAGACGATGAGTTTGTTGAAGCAACAACAATGATCAAGACTCTTTTCACCAAGGGTTATGTAAACACAGAAAATGCTACAATGCCCTACTTTATGGATGGTATTGAACTGTTTAAAGCCGGAGAAGGCGGATTCTTCATCGGTCTTACATCCGACATCGCCCACTGGAAAGATTTCGGAGATGCCTTCGGTTACGATAATCTTGGCTACATCCCCAGCATCAACACACCCGATGCCAAATACAGCGACAGACAGAGCTCCCAGGGTGCCGGTATCGGATTTGCGGTTATGGCTAACAGCAAGAACCCCGAAGCCTCTGTGAACTACCTCTATGAGCTGGTTCACGGCGAGTCTGCAAACCTCTTCCTTACAAGAACCGGAGCCATTGTTCCCAACAAGGACCTCCCCATTGAAAACAAATCTCTTGGAGAGATCGTTACCTACATGGGCGCCAATGCTGTTCCTGACTTCTACAATGCACTTGATGCCGGTTTCAGCGCCGAGTTCTACAACTACCTGCAGCTTTTCTACCTTGCTGATGAAATCAGCCTGAACAAGTTTATTGAAAGCATGCAGAAGGCTTACGAGCAGAACCTCTAAGGTTCGAATCGATGCTCTGATTGAGTCAAAGCTCCGGTGCTTCGGCGCCGGAGTTCTGCAGCGGAGCTTCTGTTAACAGAAGCTCTGGTGCAATCATTTTCTATATCGAAGGATCCGGAATGTTAAAGAAACGAAAGATGGGAGAACAGGAAGAGAGGGATGCTTTCATCCTGCTGGCCCCCCTGCTTATTCTAATGCTTGTTTTTACCGTTTACCCTGTACTGGCCAACTTCTACTACAGCCTTACAAGCTGGAAGGGATTCGGTGCCGCTCAGTTTGTCGGCTTACAGAACTATGTCCGCATGTTCCAGGATGAAAAGTTCTGGCACTCACTGAAAAATCTGGGAATTCTTGTACTCTATATTCCCCTGGGAGTCTTTGCTCCTCTTCTTATTGCAGCCATCCTCCGGGACGGCCTCAAGGGGTGGACTTTTTTCCGCTCCGTAATCTATCTGCCCACTATTCTGGGCTATGTCATCCTGGGTACCATCTTCAGTATTATTCTGAGCCAGACAGGACCCTTTATCGAGTTTTTGACTTTTATCGGCGTCAAGGATGCCAGTTCGATCAATCTGCTTGGTACTTCCCGGTCAGCAATTCATATGGTGGCCCTTCTCTTTGTCATCTTTTCAAAGATGGGATTCGGCTGTATCTACTTCCTTTCTGCCATGAGCAGTATTGATACGGGAATGTATGACGCTGCTGGAATCGACGGTGCCAACTGGTGGCAGAAATTCTTCCACATCACCGTACCCAGCCTCAGCTTTTCTCTGCAGTTTTTCACTGTACTCTCTTTCATCGAAGTTTTTGCCCGAATGTACAGTTTTATCTATACCCTGACCTACGGCGGACCCGGTTTCGCCACCTACACCCTGGAGTTCGGAATCTACCGCCAGGGCTTCCAGGCCTTCAAGATGGGTTATGCCTCGGCCTGGGCGGTGGTACTCTTCTTCTTCTGTGCCCTAATTGCGGCGGCTCAGATCCGTGTTCTTAAAAAGGGAGGTCAGCTCAAATGAATATGAAAAAATCACTCAACGTTCCGAAGCTGCTTGTCTATGCTTTTTTGATTCTGATCACCTTCCTCAGTCTCTACCCGATCTACTTCTCACTGATATCCAGTTTCAAAACTGTGCCTGAGTACACAATGAGCAAAACCGCACTTCCCGAGAGCTGGGTCATGGACGGTTATGACTATGTATTCAGGAACCTGAACTTTTTGGGATACATGATGAACTCTATGATTCTTGTATTTATCGGAATGCTCCTGTATGTCTTTGTGACAAATGCGGCGGGATTCGCCCTGGGGATGCTGAAGTTCCGTTTCAAACTCTCCGTATTCAGCTTTGTCCTCTTCTTCCAGATATTTCCCCAGATGGTCATCGCTTCACAGGTATACCGGATTTGCGCCAAGATCGGTCTGATGAATACCTATTCGGGGCTTATTCTGGTCTGGGTGGCCTATTTTGCCCCCTTCGGAACCTATATGATGGCCACTTACTACGCCACCATGCCCCGGTCTCTTATTGAGTCCGCACGGATAGACGGTGCCGGTGTATTCCGTCAGCTCTTCAAGATCATGATGCCCATGGCGGCTCCCATGATCGGTACCGTAAGCATTGTAGGTTCACTGGGAATGTGGACAGAGCTGCCTTTCTCTCTGCTTCTGATTCAGGACCCCTCCAAGCGTCCCCTCTCTTTAGGGATCGCCATTATGAAGGGTGAGCACGGGATTCCCATTCCCACCCTGACAGCGGCCATTCTTGTATCCTGTATTATCCCCCTGATCATGTATCTCTTCTTCCAGAAGAAGATCCATATGGGTTCCACCGCCGGTGCGGTGAAGGGCTAAGGGGATTCCCCTCCGGTCCGGGCTCCTGGGGAGTTCCGGTACCGGGCCCTCTATCTGATTTATTTTTTGAGGTAAATATGCGTTTAGACTGGAAAGAAAACTGGCCTGAGTCCAGAGAAAACTTTAAGAAATGGTGGAACCACAGCGGTTTTGTTATAAGCCACTGGGGCACCGGCCTGCCCATGGAGAAGAGCCTCTACGGCCTTCCGGAAGTTCCCGAGGCAAAGGACCCCGTTCAGCGGCACACCGATCCCGGCTGGGTCCTTCCCGCAGAGGAGTACAGACTCTCCTGCAACTGGCAGGGCGCCGACTTCCTTCCCATCGGGTTTCCCGACTATGGAACTGTGACCCTGGCTACCTATCTTGGTGTGGAACCCCTCTTTGAAGAGGAGTACATCAACTACAAGGGACCCGGGCTCTCTTCAGAGAATGACTGGGCTCTGAAGCTGGATAAAGGAAACAAGTACTACAAAGAGATGTTTGATATGACCCTGAAGATGAGGGACCGCTCGGCAGGGCGCTATGCCATCGGCTATCCTGCTTTTATGCCGGGGCTCGATGTCCTTGCAGAACTTAGGGGCACCCAGGACCTTCTGATGGACCTTGTTCTGGAACCGGACTGGGTCAAAGCCAAGCTGGCCGAGATCAACGAAGCCTACTTTGAGTGCTATGAGGACTACTACCAGGCCCTCAAGGGAGAGGACGGAAGCTCTGTCACAGGATACTTTATGCTCTGGGGCGATGGACGGACCTCCATGGCCCAGTGCGACTTCTGCTCCATGATCAGCCCCGAAATGTTCGAGGAGTTCGAAGGCCCCGTTCTCACCGAGCACTGCGACCGTATGGATAATACAATGTACCATCTGGACGGCCCCGATGCCCTGAACAAATTGGATTACCTCCTCTCTATCCCCTCCCTTGACGCCATTCAGTGGACCCCCGGTCCCAAACTGCCCCAGGGGGGAGATGCGTCCTGGTATGATATGTATAAAAAAATCAAGGCAGCCGGTAAGTCTGTGCAGGCTCCCTGGGTTAAGCCTGAAGAGGTTCTGCCCCTAATAAATGAAGTCGGCCCCGAAGGCATGTACATCATGGTCGATTTCAAGACAAGGGATGAGGTGGAAACCGTCCTGAAGCAGGTGGAGCAGTTCAGATAAGACAGTTGAATGACTTAATCACCGATATGGCTGACTTCGACCAGCATCCCGATGCGGTTACTGCAGCTCTTTAGACATTGTCAGAGTCTCTTCTTACAGAAGAGGCTGACAGTTCTTCAATTTCGACTTGAGGCAGGTGAATGGTGAAAACTGTTCCCCTGCCTTTTTCTGATTTCAGCTCAATGAATCCGTTGTTCTGCTTAACGCATCCGTAGACAGTGGGGAGCCCCATGCCTCTGTCGGCACTTTCAAGCTCTGTTGAAAAGAATGGTTCGAAGATATGGGCCTGCTTTTCCATATCCATTCCTCTTCCGCTGTCGCTGACCATGAGTGTCAGATATTTTCCAGGGTTCCGCTCTCTGTGGTACCGGCAGTCCTGCTCGGAAAGTATGGTATTTCCCGTTGAAATAGTGACAGTGCCATCCTTGGAAATAGCATCTCTGGCATTGAGGCAGAGGTTTACGAGTATCAGATTCAGCTGGTTGGGATCAATATTGACTCTGCCCTTGACCTGTCCGGGTTGCCAGACAAGAGAGATATCGCTCCCTATCATCTTTTCGAGCATATCCATCATCTTTTCAAGAGTCTCATTCAAATCCAGAATCTCGGGGTTCACAACCTGTTTCCGGGCAAAGGCGAGGAGCTGCCTTGTTAATTCGGCGGATCGTTCACTGGCTTTCTTTATTTCATTGAGGTAATGGACGCTGTCTTCCTCACAGGTCTGTCCAAGAAGGATGTCTGTATACCCCAGAATCACTCCCAGCATATTGTTGAAGTCATGGGCAATTCCTCCGGCAAGCCGGCCCACAGATTCCATCTTCTGAACCTGTAGCAATTGATCCTGGAGGCGGGCTTTTTCTCTCTCTGTCTCCTTCTCTTTGGTAATATCCCTGAACTCAACTACTCTGGCTATCTTTCCCCTGTAAGGGATATTTCTGGATTCCAGACGGGTCGGATACTCACTGCCGTCCTTCCTCAGCCCAGTTGTTTCATAGGCCTTTTCAAAACCCGAGAGAAATCGGCTCATCACCATATTCCTGGATGACTCAGTGACAAGATTGAGGCTGTTCATTCCGATAAGCTCTTCATAGTTGTATCCCGTAAGATCACTCAGCCCCTGATTGCACTCCAGAATGACTCCTTTGTCATGTATTGTAATTCCGCCGAAAGAGGCGTTGTGCAGAGTTCTGAACCGTTCTTCACTCTGCTGCAGATCTCTCTCCGATTTCAGTTTATTGCTGATGTCATGGTAATTGATGAGTATTCCGTTTATATCCGGGTTATTCAGAAGGTTTCGTGCGGTCAGTTCAATGGGGCTGTAGTGGCCGTCTTTGTGCCTGTATTTCAAAACTATTGTGCGCGGAGTATCACTGTCATTCACAAGCATTGCAAATGTTTCTTTAGCCATTTGTACATCATCAGGATGAAGGCAGAACCAGGCCTCTTTTCCTATAAGGTCCTCATTGTCCCATCCAAAGTTGGCTTTCAGATTGTCACTTTTATAGATAATTGTACCTTCGGCATTCAAAATTCCCAGAATATCAGGAATATTTGCAACCATGGCGCTGTGGAGTGACTCCGAAATAGACTTGTTTTTATTACTCATTCTGAGCTCCCTGAAGATTGTCGTATAGGGGGACTGGAGGGTCTGGTAGATAAGAGCATTGAAAATAAACAGGTTGGCAAGGAGTTTCAGATAGTGTCCCGCTGCATTTGTGAGGCCATAGACATCGGAATACAGTGTAAAAGACATTTCCGCCGCAATACTGAAGCAGATTGAAATCATTAAAAACCGCCGGACCCGGCTGTCTATAAGATGCCTTTCTTTTCCAAGCAGTACCAGAGCCGCAAGGAAGATAAGACAGACGATATACTCTGCAGATTTTTTAAAGGGAGTCAGACCATACCCTTCAATATATGAATCGGGGAATATCTCCCATAAGAAGATGGATGTAATTAAAATAAGTGTTATCACCACATAGATGAAGAGAATTACTTTTCTGAATTTAAAGTAAGCAGGGATCTTTATAAGCAAGGCAAACAGGATTATCGTAAGAGACTCAACTCCCCGGGCGGCCATCCAGAGCTGTGTTGCCGTGTTTGCCGAAGTGGATAGTTCAAAAATTCCCATCCCCTGATAAGTCAGCATGTGAAGGAGTCCGAGAACTCCTATGCTCAGATATGCAGCTCCAAGAAAAAAGAGAGAGTTGTTCGCAACGATTCTGCGGGTCGACCAGATCATCAGAAAAATTGTGAAAGCGATGGAAATAGCAATAATTTCAATAACTGAGTGAAAGAATAGATAGTTGTCTCTGCCAAGCAGATAGAGACCAGAGAAGGCTATGACCCCGTAAACCAATGATGACAGGGGGATGTCTCTTTTTTTTCTACCTACAATCACAGAAAACTCCCGATTTGGCAATGACGGTACAGGTATGAAAATACCTTACCTCTCCATATATAATTAAGGGGCTTTCGGAGCCGTAAGTAAACCGTAAAAAGGAATGTAACGGTTACAGAGTTTTTGTGGTGTAAATCTGAATTCAGGGGCAGTTTATACCGAAATTTTCTATTTATACATTTTAAAACACTTGTTTATTGACACAAAAACCCTGCCGTGATCCTATACAGGTGTGAAAAGAATATTTGCCTGCATTCTGCTTTCTCTTCTTATGCTGAACATGTCCGTTGTCAGTTCAGGCGGAAACAGTTCTGCAGAGTCTCAATTCTTTTCAGCACAAACCCTCTCTTTTTCTCTTCAAAGAATTGCAGCCGAAACCGAGGCTTGCGAAGAGAGGGTCCCGAGCCGGTTCCGCTGCCGCCTTCCAGAGCAGTATCCCCCGGTCCTGTTTGTTGAACACGATGAGCATCTTCCGGTTAAGGTTTACATTTATTCGGGATGCGGTGTTTCCATTCTCACAGGCATACGACAGAGTTCCCTTCTGAGAGCTCCTCCTGCAAAGGTCCTTTTTCCTGCAACTCTTCCGGTTTAATACAGGTTGATCCCAGCCTGTTTCCGGCTATAAATAAGGACCTTTTAAAATGAATAATGTAAATGAAATACATGTCACAGAACTTCTGTGCACTAAAGAACTCAATATAGTAAGCCCGTTGGACAGTCTTAATGTTGTATTCAGCAATCCTCTCAGAAACCTCTCCGGCAGCAGCTACTATGTTGTGGATGAGAGAGACATACTCAGGGCAGTACTCAGCGAGGCTGATCTGCTCAGTTTTATCGGAGAGCATCTGCCTGGAATCAGCCGATTCAGCCTCTCATCCTATATGGACAATATCTCAACCGTCAGGATTGCCGATATTGCCCGCAGGGAGTTTCCCTCTATTCAGGCGGACTCCACACTGACCGATGCAGTTGCTCTTATTGATCAGGGATACAGGGAAATTCCTGTGGTAGACAGCAAAGGCAGACTGCTGGGAGAGATCAATACACAGAGTGTTCTTGAAGAGCTTGTCAGGTATCAGAATCAGGGGATGATCCTTGAGTGCGTCTGAACCTGCGGAACCGTCAGGGAAAAAGAGAGGATTTATGAGAGTGGACGAGCAGTGGCTGCCGAAGTCTTTTACCCTTTTACGCAAGGGCATTTCGTTTTATCAGCTGAAGCGGGATATCCTCTGCGGTATCCTTGTCGGGATCATTGCCCTACCTCTGGCCATAGCTTTTGCCATCGCCTCGGGGGCGGGTCCGGAAAAGGGTCTTATCACCGCAATCATCTCAGGCTTCATAATCTCCCTGTTCGGTGGAAGCCGGGTTCAGATCGGAGGCCCTACAGGCGCCTTTATAGTCATTATTCTCTCCATTCAGGTGCAGTACGGTTACGAGGGGCTTCTTATCTCTACAATTATGGCCGGAGTTATACTCATTCTCATGGGTCTCCTCAGGCTGGGGTCTCTGCTGAAGTATATTCCCCAGACTCTGATCACCGGTTTCACCACAGCCATAGCCATTATTATCTTTACAACACAGGTAAAGGACTTTCTGGGACTCAAGGTTCCAGGATTTCCGGAGAAATTCTTTGAGAAGTGGATCTATTATATTAAAAACATCGGCCATACCGATTTGTGGAGCCTTGGTACAGGACTGCTGACAGTTCTCATTATTGTATTCCTTCCCAGGCTCACATCAAAGATACCGCCGGCTTTTGCTGCAATTGTCGTCACTACGGCTCTGGTCTCATTTTTCGGTATTCCCGTGGAAACCATTGCAAGTAAATTCGGCAATCTTGATTTCAAAGGCTTTCATCCGTCTGTCCCTGAATTTTCATTCGGTGATTTAAGCACCTACCTGGCACCGGCCTTTACCATCGCTATTCTGGGAGCGCTGGAATCCCTTCTTTCGGCGGTTGTTGCCGACGGTATGATCGGAGGAAAACACCGATCCAATGTGGAACTGATGGCTCAGGGACTGGCCAATACAATAACACCACTCTTCGGAGGGCTGCCCGCCACCGGAGCCATAGCCCGTACCGCCGCCAATATCAACAACGGAGGCAGAACCCCCATAGCAGGAATGGTTCATGCCCTGACTCTTCTTGCCATCTACGCGGTTGCAATGCCGGTGGTGAAGTTTATTCCCATGACGACTCTGGCGGGTATTCTGTTTGTGGTTGCCTGGAACATGAGTGAAATCCGAGAATTCCTTAACCTGATGCGGATCAACAGATATGAGGCCATGGTTCTTCTTACAACCTTTCTTCTGACTCTTTTTCTCGATCTGACTATCGCCATTCCCGTCGGGTTTATTCTGTCAGTCATTCTCTTTATGAAGCGGATGGCCGACTCTGTCGAACTCACACCGCTTATGAGCAGCAAGCTTGAGGACGGCAGGATCTTCTCCGGTGAAATAGGGGAGTATTCGGACAATATAGTAATATTTGAACTCAATGGTCCCATGTTCTTCGGTTCGGTCCACCATCTTCTGAATATGATCCGGGGGGTAAAGTCCAATCATAAAATTCTCATTCTCAGGTTCCGTTATGTTCCTATAGTGGACTCCTCGGGACTTCTCAAGCTGAAGAATATCCTAAAGGACCTTGAAAAGCGGCAGATTACTCCTGTGTTCTCCGGTGTGAACCCGGTTCTGAAAAAGAAGTTCGCCGCTCAGGGGCTTATTGCTCCGGAGAGAATTTTTGATGATATACGGGGGGCTCTTGATTTTGCTGAAGCTTTGGAGAACCATGGATAATCGTGTATAATCAGATCATGGCATCTGATGTACTGTTTCTGATCCTTTCCATTTTGGCTCTTGTTCTGGGGACGATCGGTTCGATTGTCCCTGTTATTCCGGGCCCCGTTCTGAGCTGGTGCTCCCTTCTGCTTATTTCCATTCCCCTTGGTTTTTCTTTCTACTCCCCGGTCTCTCTTGTTCTTACAGGAGCTCTTGCCGCTCTGTCTCAATTTCTGGACAATCTGTTTCCGGTTCTGGCTTCAAGAAAAGCGGGAGCAGGAAAGGGCGGTACATGGGGTTCTGTTGCAGGGATGCTTCTGGGTATGGTCTTTTTCCCTCCCTTCGGCCTTTTTATAGGTGCCTTTGCCGGTGCTTATCTGGGAGAGCTTTTCTTCAACCGCGACAACGAAGAGCCCCTTAAGGCGGCACTGGGTGTCTTTAAGGGAACCGTTCTGGGAATTCTTCTTAAACTTCTTGTCTGCGGGATCATTGCCCTCTATCTGGTTCGGGGAATCAGGGCCCTCTTTTAGCCTGTTTTATGAAAACAGATCAAAGTGCATGGTGCTGAGTGCCATTTTCCATTTCTGATTGATCATGGGGGGATAGCAGAGGCATCCGGCATGGTTCAGGGGTACTTCTTCGGCAATGACATCTTCCAGGGATCTTCCGGAGAATGAAGCGTCCCGGGCCAGAGTCTCAAAGAATCCCCTTGAATCAACAGAATCAGACCCGGGACAGGCGCACATCTGTGAAGCGGAGGCTTCCTCTTCCGCTGGAATCTCAATCCATGCCCTCTTTATGGTTCCCTCTGCCGTTATCCGGGCATGCAAAAGAGCCGTATACTCAACACCGCCGTTATTGCATGTGGAACCGTTGAAGCGGAATGTATAGTGCATCATATTTTCAGCAAGTTCAGTCTTGTCCAGATTGGCGGACTGCCACTTTTTTAAAGCCCTCTCGGCAACGGGATATTTCATATCTCCTCCACAGAAATGAGTAATGAATTCAGTTTAACGGGAATATATAGGAAAGTCTATGTTTCTTTTTTGGGCTGCTATTGTCCTGAAATCGTGGGCGGTTCTGGACGTATTATGAAGCTTTTTGGCATGTAAAGCATCCGGATTTGAGAATCATAATGAACAGTCTTATATTTAAGGCTATAGAAATTGAAAAGGCTGGCCTTGTGTGAAAAATAAGAAGATTCTGCTGATTTCACTGTTTTTAACGGTTCTCTGTATCGGAACTCTTTCTGCAGATGGGCATTTCTACGGGGATCTTACCTGGTCTCCCCAGATCTCTGACTATATATGGATGCCCAGTTCTCCTGATAATCACACCCTTAAAAGATCCTTTCTCTCTTTCAATCTCACAACAGATTATGTTTTTGCCAATGGAATCGGAGTGGGGCAGGAGATTCAGTGGGGGATGATAGATCGGATAACAATAAAAAGCGGAGACTTCAAATATGTGATAGATACCTGTTTCGGCAGTGATTATTATGTACGCTTCTCTCCCCAGTTTCTGTATGTTCCCCTGCAGACCGGTACTCACATGATTACACTGGGAATAGGGCCTTCAACGACTCTCTACTATCTTCTGTCCGAGTATGGCGACAGTTTCGGTGAGCTCACAACAGGCCTGACTTTGAAAATGCGTTACAGGTGGTTTGGTAATGACTACCTGTATTTCACTGCGGGTATAGGCGTTTCAGTTGACTTCCTGAGTTACGGACAGTTTGTTGAGAAAATATTCAGCGACTTTGTACAGATACAGGTCTCTCCGGTTCTGGGAGCAGGTGTCCGGTTCTGACTACTTCTGTTTGAGGATCTGTGTGTATACAAGCCCGTCATTTGTTGAAATAACACGGCACACAAGATCATTTGCCGACATAAGCAGTCCTACAAAACCGGTTCTTCCCATGGCAAGAATAGTATTGTCCGCAATTCCGGATTCTCGGGATCCACCCCCGGCTCCATTTACTATGTAGTTAACTCCTTTGATGGGCTCAATGATTTGAATATCATGCTCATGGCCGGATATATAGAGATCTACTTTATTGTCAAAGAGAGGCCTCAGTCTGGTAATCAGGGTGCCGTTAGGACCGTGTTTGCTGTAACTGTAAAGGGGTTTGTGCCCGCTGACTATAATCCACCGTGCAGTGGAGTTTTCCAGATTCTCTTTCAGCCAAACCAGCTGCTCCGCATCTCCGTAGAAAAGCCGTTCCGTGTCAAGAAAGTAAAACTCCGCAGTAGTTCCTGGTTCTATGGTCCGGGTTTCCTTGTAGAACCTGCTCGGCATCTGCCAGCGAATGCCATCAGGGGAATTATAATTTAACTGTGCTGTAATATTACCGTAGTAGTCGTGGTTTCCCAGAATTGTGTAAAAAGGGAGCTTGAGAGAATCATAAGCATATACTGACTCAAAATATGTATTCCATTTAGGGTCATCGACAGAAGTAACACCGTCGGGATAAAAGTTGTCTCCAAGATTAATGACGAAATCTATGCTGTTTCCATTTCCTGAAAAAAATCCGGTATTACCTGCATAATCCGCCATCAACGCCGCATTGGTATATTGATCCTCATTTCCCTTTCCGGCATCACCGTAGGCAATGACTTCAATATAGCTGCCGGCGTCTTTAACATACGGGCTGGACGAGGGGATCAGCTCTCCACCCCTTTCGTAGCCGGGATCGCAACCTGATAAGAGAATTAAAAATGGCAATAGCAGCAGATTCCTTCTAGAGTTCATTCCATAAAGAATAGATAAAACAATCCAATAAATCAAAGTTATCTACAGGCTTTTCATCCAGCCGAACTTCTCTATAATATGTGTATAGGAGAGATTATGAACAATATCCTGATTGCCCTGCTTGCTCTTGTTATTCTTGCTGTCATCTACTTTCTTGGAAAACACAGCTCATCCGGGGAGAACCCGGGCTCTGAAGAAGACCTGAAAGATATGAATGAACGCTTTCTTGACCGATCCAGGGGCAGGACTGTTATCGACCTTGTAAAGGTCTTCAATCCCTCTGACGAGATGATTCTCCGTTCCATTCTGGCCGCTGAGGGAGTGGAAAGCTATGTGAAGTCCAACCACTTCGGAGATCTTTACGGCAGCGCAAAGGAGTCAATCTTTTCAACAGTTGTAATCTCAATTTTTGAAGACAAGACGGATGAGGGGAAAAAAATTGTACAGGGTTATATCCGCAATCTGCTTAAGGATAAAGTGGATGGAGAGGAGAGCTTTCAGGCTCCTCTTCAGAATGCCGCCTCCGCAATGGTAGGGCTGCCTGCATCCGACTTAAAGTATATCCCTGAACTTCTTATTTGAATCCGGGGGTGATGCCGTATATATTCCAGACGGCTGCCTTATTTGTGAACGGCGTTTGTTTATTCAGTTCCTGAAACAACAAGGTCTTCATAGGTTTTATTCAGAGTTCACATAAGTTCAAAGAGACTTCACAAATCCCTCAATACTCTACCTTTCTCACCGGATAATCTCTATTACGTTATTTATATATTAACGTTCTCTTTTATAGGGAGCTGACACAAGGAGCAACAAGTGAGTTTCAGTTCTGCGCTTCTTTCGATTCTCGCAGTATATGCCGGTGGTTTCGCCTTTATCTCTGCACTGACAGTAATAGCAATCCGCTTCACCGAGAAATTCGGAATATAAGCCTGTTATTTATTTTCATTAAATAGTTATGACACTGCGGCCTGCTGATACAGCAGGCCGTTTTTATTAGAGGCAGTGCGGCTAGACTCTTGTCTCTACCAGATCGTCTTCGGTTATATAACCCAGTTCGAGGGCTATTTCCCCGAATTTCCTGGGCGTCTTTGATGATTCCTGAATTCTCAGGATCTCTTCAGCCTGTTCAAATGACAGTAATTCAAGTCTGACAAGCTGTTCTCCAATTCTCTCATTCATAGCTCGAATCATATCATTTAACCTCCGGATATTGAAGTATTTCTGTCATAATTAAAGGCTGCCTGCCGGGCTCCGGCAATGGGTTTATGGGGTATGAAAAGCGGAGCCTGCCTTGCAGTATATATCCTACTCCCCGCAGGTTCTGTAGCAACTATGCTGTTTGGTATGTTTCCCCGCTGTTGCCGCAAAAATCTTTTTTTATCACTGTTCATTTTCAGATGATATTGTAAGATGTTTTAATAAACTCTTCAGGGATAGATATATGAAAAAAAGAAACATAGCCATCCTCCTTATCTTCATCTCCATGTTTCCGCTGTCTGCCCAGGATAAGCAGTCCTCTGTGGGAGGTTACTGGTGCGACAGGGACAGTCTCTCCAATGATATCGGGCAGTGGATCGAATTCAGGGATGATATGACATATACCCTCTACAGTAATACGCCCTTCGGAACATCCATAAAGGGTGCATATCAGATCAATGGCAACAGGGTTGTCACCTATCCGGAAATGCAGACCCTCAGGACAGAAATGGAGAGCAGGGAGTATATCCCTTCAGATCTGATAGCTTTTGCTCAGGAGTGGATACTCTTGAGCAACACATCCGACATGGCCGGATACAGGCGCAGGCTTGTTGGTGAAGGGGGTACTGTTTTCTGGGACCGCTCGTCATTTGCGGAACCGGGCCGCCAGAAGAGTGTGAATGGAATCACCATGGTCACTGTTGAAAAATCAAGCTGTTTTATAGGCTCCAATACAAATCTGCGTACGGGACCGGGACTGGGCTATGAGAAGCAGGAGATTTCACGTTCGGGAGTCAACTATCCCTTTCTGCCAAGAGATTCAAAGGTTATTCTTATAGGCCGCAGCCTCAGGAAGGAGGCTGTTGACGGTATGAATGACTACTGGTTCTATGTCGATACTCTGTGCCATCCCATAGAGGACAGCGGTCCTGAGTTCGGATGGATTTACGGCGGTCTGCTGGACAGGAGTTCCCTTGCCCCTGTAAGCCCTATGATTTATAAATAAATCATGAAATACTGCCTGTAATGATCATCAATATAGGCAACAGAACCGATATCCCCGCCTTCTTCAGCGACTGGTTCTACAACCGGATTGAGGCCGGTTCGGTGTGTGTCAGGAATCCCTGGTTTCCTGAGCAGGTCACAAGGTTCTCTCTGGATTCCGAAGTTGTGGATTTCCTGCTCTTCTGCAGCAAGAACCCTGGACCCATGCTCTCCAGGATAGACCGGCTGAAAGGGTTTCATCAGTTCTGGCAGATTACAATAACCCCCTACGGCAGGGATATTGAGCCCTTTGTTCCCGAATACTCCAGAGTCATTGAGACCTTTTGCGAGCTCAGCAGCATTGCAGGGAGCAAGGCTGTTGTCTGGCGCTACGATCCCATAATTATTACAGAGAAATACAGCCTCGATTTTCATCTGAAGAGCTTTCAGAAAATGGCATCCATGCTGGAGGGAAAGACAGAGGTCTGTGTAATCAGTTTCGTTGATCTATATAAAAAGACTCTGCGTAATTTCCCGGGTGTGAGAGAGGTAAGCCGGGAGGAGCAGTCGCTGCTAGCCCGTGAGATTGTATCCATTGCTTCTGACTGCGGAATGAGGGTAAAAGGCTGCGCCGAGAGCAGCGACCTTGAGCGGTTCGGTGTTGACGGTTCGGGCTGTGTGGTTCAGAAGGACCTTGAAGCCCTGAGCGGCCTGTCATATCTGATTCCCCGCAGGAAACCCCAGAGGGAGCAGTGCAGCTGTCTTCTTGAAAACGAAATCGGCGCCTACAACTCCTGCCCCCACGGCTGCCTCTACTGCTACGCCAACTACAGCCGGGAGGAGGTCAGGAGAAACTTCAGGAACCATGATCCTGAATCTCCCCTTCTGATCGGTCACCTTGAAGAGGGTGACACTGTGAAAGAGGCACGATGCGAGTCCTATCTGGACAGGCAGATCTCTCTTTTTTAGTATTTATACGCAGTACAAATAAACAGGGAGGAACCATGCACTGTACTCTGATTGTCGACAGATCCCGTAAGGATACTTTTTCAACTATTTCTGAAGCTCTGGGAGCCGCCCGGGGGTACTGGGGACTGCCTGTGGAGATCAGAATCGCTCGGGGAGTCTACCGTGAGAGATTTACTGTCACCCAGCCCCATATCCGGCTCGTCGGAGAGTCTGCCCCTGATACTCTGGTTGTCTGGGGGGACGGCGCTTATGATATTCTTCCCGACGGCATAAAACGGGGCACCTTCCGGACTGCCGCAGTCATGATCGAAGGGGATGACTTTTCTGCTGAAAATATAAGCTTTCAGAATGATGCGGGCCCGGGGGAGGAGGCGGGTCAGGCACTGGCCCTCTATATAGATTCCCCCTGCAGCCGGTTTGAAAAGTGCCGTCTTCTGGGGCATCAGGACACCCTTTTTCTGGCTCCTCTGCCTCCCTCAGAGAATGAACCCGGTGGTTTCCGGGGGCCGGGAGAACACCGTCCCCGGCTATTGGGGGAGCACAGTTTCAAATCATGCTACATCGAGGGGGATGTGGACTTTATTTTCGGCGGTGCAAGAGCCCTGTTTGAAGAGTGTGAGATATTCTCACTGAACAGGGCGCATGAGATAAACGGTTATGTTACGGCTCCCTGCACCCCGCAAGGGGAGGATCGGGGCTTTGTATTTATCCGTTGCCGTTTGACCTCAGACTGCCCGAAGGGGACTGTCTATCTGGGACGCCCGTGGCGGGAGTTCGGCAGAGCTGCTTTCATTGACTGTTTTCTCGGAGAGCATATACATCCGGAGGGATTTCATGACTGGGGGAAAAGTGGCGGCGGATTTGAATTTATTCTGAGCGGAAACCACGGCCCCGGTGCGGATGACACAGACCGTGCGGATTTTGTAAAAGTACTTGATAAAGAGGGATTGGAGCGGCAGTTCCGGGGACCCGCCGGCGGCGGAGACAGAGCCGGAAACAAGGGGCCCTGAAAGGGAACTACAGCGGAAAGCCGTGCTCTGCTACAGGGATGCTCTAGAACCTGTACCCCCCTTCAACGGCCCATTTGACAACTCCCTGAGAGTCAAAATAGTCATTTGTAAATCCCTTGCTGGTTACCTCTCCCAGAAAGTAGACCTCCGGCATCACTAGAACTCCCAGTTTGAAACTTTCAGTCCTGACAAGGTCCACTCCCGCACCGCATCCCAGCAGGAGGCCTCCCAGGGTGTCCGTACTGATTGTGCTGTCACCAGATACAATGGGGTTTTTCAGGGTCCAGAAGAGGTAGACCCCGCCGACACGGGCCAACAGATAGGGGGACATAAACTCCATCTTTTCAAAGAGATAGGCTCTTACCTCAACTCCCGCATCGAGGACCAGAGGATCTTCGATGGACTGGTTCAGTTTCTCATCGGAAGGAGCGTCTGAAGGATAGCCGGGCTGTACCTTCAGGGCCTGGAACCCTGCAAATCCGTAGAACTCCCAGCGTCCCATTCTGTCCCCTAGAAGGATCTCTCCGAAGGGGGTGGGGTCAAAATAGGGGCCGCCGTAGAAGCCGCTGCCTCCCCGGACAATCAGGGTCAGCGAAACGGGACCTGAAGAAGCTGCTGCAGGGGCAAGA
Organism: Oceanispirochaeta sp.; assembly: GCA_963676905.2. Classification (GTDB taxonomy): domain Bacteria; phylum Spirochaetota; class Spirochaetia; order DSM-2461; family DSM-2461; genus Oceanispirochaeta. Next base: position 4,231,443 of record CAXXVE010000001.1, on the reverse strand, counting down.
CTCTCAGAACCCGGTGAATCTTCCTCTTTGCTGTCGGTCCACCAGGGATCTTCCTCCTCTTCCTCCCGCTCTTCATCGGGAACTTCCCTCTCGTCCTCATAGCCGTCACGGCTCTTGTCAAAGGCGCCGCTCAGGCTGCCCCTGTTACTGGAGGAGCTGGTCATACAGCCGGACAGGAGAAGCACAAGAGCAATCAGGGGAAGGAGTATTTTTCGTATCATACTTAAATTATATAGTATTGCTTCTATTGAAATCCAGAAAATCAGAATGACTGTTGTTTTTGTAAAATAAACAGTCCGGTCCGGTTTGTATGGTATAGTTCTTCCGGAGGGTAGTATGAAAGATCAGAAGAGGTTCTATGATGTTCATTTTCATACCATGGATTTGAGCCATCCGAATCTGACGGCTTTTCTTGAAAGAATGGAACTGGATATCAAAGGAAAGTGCAGACTGGCCGCCTATCTTAAAATGGCATTCAAGGCAGTAAAGTCGGGTATAAGGTCCCGGCTCTTCAGGGAGAAGAGCTTTTCCTTCGGCAACGTCAGAAATCTTCTGAGTTATATGGAGAGTTCCATGGAGTATGACTTTCATATCCTCGAGTACTTTCTTAAGTCCAGGGACCCTATGGTTCATAACGGAGTCATGGAGATCGCCGGTGAGAAGTATAATAAAATTGTTCTCTGCCCGCTGATCATGGACTTTGGCGACAAGACCATAAGGGACAAAGATGCCTTTTACAATATGCCTCCCGTAAAACCGGTTGTACAGCAGACTGCGGATCTGCTGAATGCTGTTAAACACTATTTTGCCTATGAGCTCAAGGGAGATGAGAAGTCTTTTGATTTTGTCCGGACCGGGATTCCAAGGGAGAAAAGGCTTTTTGAGATCTATCCTTTTATGGGGATCAATACGAGCCGCTACAGCCTGCATGAGACCGAAGAGATCCTTCACAAGTATTTCTCCGGATTTTCAGCAGATGACAGTGCGGAGGCAAGACAGGCAAAGCTCTTTGCTGCGATGGGACAGTATTCGGGTGATATTGATGACAGAGTAAATTCCCTGAATCTTTTTGCTGGTATCAAGGTATATCCTCCCCTCGGTTTTGATCCCTGGCCCTCTGAATCTGCCGGCCTTAAAAAAGTAAAGTATCTCTATGAGTACTGCATCGAGCATGGTATTCCTGTGACGACCCACTGCAGTCCCGGCGGCTTTACTGTTTCCGGGGGATGGAAGACGTTGACCGACCCCCGCAGACGGTGGAGATGCGTCCTTGAGCACTACCCCGGTCTCAAGCTGAACTTTGCCCACTTCGGCTATGGCGACAGGGCGTGGCTGAAAACTGTGGCTGAGTATTTAAAGAATCCCGGTTACAATGTCTATGCCGATATATCCTGTAATCCGGGGAGTCCGCGGTACTATAGAACCCTTCAGAGGATGATCGGAGACAATGAACTGATGAAAAGGAGGGTCCTTTTCGGCTCAGATTTTATGATCAACCTTCTTGACTACCGCTCATACAACGATTTTCTTAAAACCTTCAGTGAAAACGGGGAGCTTTCAGAAGAGAATATAAGGTTTATGGCAGGGAGGAACGCTGAGGCCTTTCTTTTCGGTTCCCGGTAGTCGCTCTCTGATCAGACTGCGGTGGAACGAAGAACATGGGGGCACTCGCTTTTGATCCCTTTGCAGCTGCAGTAGTTGTTTAATGTATGGGGATTATTGCAGTAATATCTGATAAGCCTTTTCAGATATGCCGTGTTCTTTGATGCTGCCTGCGGGCTCAGAAGTTCCGCAACATCAAGAGATTCACAATAGGGGCAATTCAGTTTCATATTTTTAACTCCATCTTATATAAAGTAAAATATAAGACGGGGCGGCTGCGCTGTGAATCGACCAAAAGGTCTATTTTATACTGGTTCTGTATTATTTTGTATGGGTACAGTATAAAAGCTCCCCCGGCTCATACTGGAGACGGGGGATATCTCTTCTCTGAAATCTTTCTAGCTCATAAAGCTCTTGTAGAGGGCGGGGTAGTGGAGGATCATATCCGCTATATCCACGGGCTTTTCTGAGCGCATGCTGTGGTTGGCGGCAATTCCGGTCAGTATGGATTTGGCTCCCTGTACATGGTTGGCCGCACGCCCCAGAGGGTCCTCTCCGGCACCGACAAAGATATCACTGAGGAGTCTGTCGTCTCCACCGCCGTGACCGCCTTCATCGTCTGCTTTGATGGCCACCTCATAGGGCTCCTCCCAGTGGGGATGAACAGTGATTTTTGCGGACTCTTTGTTATGGAATCCCTCCTGTTCCCTGATATCCACACGGTTGGGGTCCATATCATCTCCGGAGATGTAGGCATTTTCAATGACCTCGAACTCAAGGCGTCCCTTGTCGCCGTTGAAGCAGACACGGTATCCCTCCCAGGGCGAGTAGGCTGTAAGGTGATAGGACATGACCGCTTTATTTCTGTATTTAACAATTACTGAAATATCATCTTCAATGGAGATGCCCTGGCTGAAGACACTCTGGTCTCTTCTGTATCCGTCCTCTTTCTCGGCGTTCAGGTAGAGCTCCCTGTTCCGCTCCTGATGATCAAGATGGAGGGCAAAGGGGTCGGTTATATTTGCGTCTGTCCCGCGGTCGTAAAACTCTGTTACTCCACGGCTTTCTGCATTTTCTTTTCCATAGAATACAAGGCTTCCATCGGCATATACCCGGGAGGGGGCACTCTCGAGCCACCAGTTCATCAGGTCAAAGTGATGGGTCGACTTATGGACCATCAGGCCTCCTGAGTTCTTCTTGTCCCTGTGCCAGCGGCGGAAGTAGTCTGCTCCATGGGATGTATCCAGGAGCCATTCAAAGTGAACTGACTTTATGTTTCCGATAACTCTCTGCTGAAGGAGTTCCTTGACTTTTGAGTTCCGCGGGGCATAGCGGTAGTTGAAGGTGACCCGAAGCTGTTTTCCGGTTTCACTTATTCCCTTGTATATATGCTCAGCTTTTTCGCTGTCGATGGTCATCGGCTTTTCGGTTATTACATCACAACCCGCCTTCATGGCGCGGACAATATAGTCGTGATGGGTTCTGTCCATTGATGTCACAATGACCGTGTCCGGTTTCTGCTCATCAATCATCTTCTCAAAGTCCGCGGCTCCGTAACGGGGAATATTATCTATGTTATAGCTTTTCTGAAGGTAGGACTCCACATACCCTGTCCGTACCGGATTGCTGTCACATATTGCCTTCAGTTCTCCATATTTGCTGTACTTGCCGAAAAGGGCGTCGATATACATAAATGACCGGCTTCCCGTTCCCACAAGGCAGTAACTCTTTCTGTTCATAAAAAGTCTCCACTGTTGTTTCTGTCTAGACTTTATCCGATGAGTGGGGAGAGGACTCGACACTTTCAGCCGTAATTTTTATCTTTTTCGCTCATGTGTCGGGAATATCATCTCTCGAGAGAGGATGAGTGACGGACTGGCATAGTTTTTTAAACTCCATGGGAGAGAGGCTGTTGTACTTTCTGAATGCCCTTGTGAAAGAGCTCTGGTTGCTGTATCCGCACTCAAGGGATATCTCTATGATGGACATGGTCCCGTGCTGAATCAGCTCTCTGGCCCGGTTCATCCGGCACTCTTCAAAGACCTTGTTGGGGCTTGTTCCACGGGTCTTCATAAAGATCTTTCTGAGCTGACTGACGCTGTATTTCATCTTCTCTGCTGTTTCCTGAATTCCTATACCCTCGTTCATATGGGTGCAGTACCAGGCTATGGAGGTCCTTACTGTCTGATCATTATGGTCCCAGTGGGTATTTTCAAGAAGGTTTTCAGCATTCTTAAGAAAGACAAGACTGAGCCGGTTGCAGCAGATATCAAATTGAACAGGGCTTGTGTAGTCCGGAGAGTAGACCTGGGGCATCATAGCCTCGGCCATCCCTCTTATATCATTGAGGGTCTCAGTATCCAGGCGTGTTGACAGGGTCGTTATCCCCTTGAAGAGGCGTGACAGTGAATCCGGCACAGATGAGAAGTGAAACACCGCAATCTGCGAGGGCTGTATCTCCTTGGAAGACCATCCATGGGTGGAGTCTGGAGTGGATATCCAGAAATTATGGTCCTCGTCGACTGTTTTGTCCCGTGTCCCCAGGGTCTCCATAATATTCCGGCCCGAGAGGGTACACTGAAATTCCCAATAACCTCGTGTATTTATACTGAGGGGTTTTTTCCTGTAATCTCTCTCTCCATAGTTGCAGTACACAAGGGGCATCGGTATCTCCTGCCGTAAAGTATATCAGTTAGCAGAAAACAATGTGAGCGAAAATGCTAAAAAAAAGGATCGTTTATGCAAACCGCAGCTATTCCTTCCATAGTAGCTTAAGTTAAGACTTTCACAATCCGTTCCTGTATATGAACGTTTCTTCAGCTGACCGCTGACAGATCAGTTTTTTTTCGGACTTTTATCCGAAGAACACATTTTACTATGGAGTTAAACCGTATTTATGAATAGGACTATCCGTGAGAATCTGACCTCCTATGCTTTTCTTGCACCCTGGTTGATCGGATTCTTTGTACTGACCCTCTACCCGATGATCTATTCCCTTTTTCTCTCCTTTACCCAGTACAGCCTGCGGCAGCCGCCGCAGTGGATCGGGTTGAAGAACTTTATTACAATGTTCGGAGGAAATGAGCAGATCAGGGGAGATGAACGCTTTCTAAACTCTGTTTCAGTCACCTTCCGCTTTGTTTTCGTATCGGTTCCCCTGAAGCTTGTATTCGCCCTTCTGGTCGCCATGCTGATGAACAAAAAGCTGAGACTGATCCCCCTTTACAGAGCCCTTTATTACATACCGACCCTCCTGGGAGGGTCCGTGGCCATTGCGGTGCTCTGGAGAAGAATTTTTGCCGCAGACGGACTTCTGAACCTGATTCTCGGCGGTGTCTTCGGCCTCTCGGATCTGCCGGCATGGATCTCCAATCCGAAGTACTCCCTTATGACTCTGATTATACTGGCAGTCTGGCAGTTCGGTTCTCCCATGATAATTTTTCTGGCAGGGCTTCAGCAGATTCCCACAGAGTATTATGAGGCATCCAGTGTGGATGGAGCCGGAAAAATAAGGCAGTTTTTTGTCATCACCCTGCCGGGTCTCTCTCCCATTATCTTTTTCAACTTTGTAATGCAGATGGTGACGGCTTTTCAGTCATTCACCCAGGCCTTTATTGTCTCCGGCGGGTCCGGCGGTCCTCTGGACTCCACCATGTTCTACAGCCTCTACCTCTACATAAAGGGGTTCGGTTTCTCCGAAATGGGCTATGCCGCCGCAATGGCATGGGTCCTTCTTATCATTATTGCCCTTCTGACAGTTGTTGCCTTCAAAATTTCAGGTAACCTCGTCAGCTACGGAAGCGGAGAGTAAGCATCATGAGTGTCAATAAAACATCCTATATCAGCAGACTCTTTACAAACATATTTATTATTGTGCTGGGAGTGGGAATGCTGTATCCGATCCTCTGGCTGATCGGTGCCTCTTTCAAGCCCAGCAATATGATCTTCACAGATCCCGGATTCTGGCCTCAGGTATTTACACTTGAAAACTACAGCAAGGGCTGGCAGGGGATTGGAATCGTCGGTTTCGGAACCTTTTTTCTGAACAGCTTTACAATCTGTATCCTCAGCAGTATCGCCAATGTAATGTTCTGCTCCCTGACGGCCTATGCCTTTGCCAGACTCAACTTCATAGGTAAAAAATTCTGGTTTGCCCTGATGCTTGTTACTCTGATGCTGCCGGCCCATGTGACTACAATTCCCAGGTACATCATGTTCAGAACCTTTGGATGGATCAACAGTTTTCTGCCCATCATCGTTCCCAAGTTTTTTGCAACCGACGCCTTCTTTATCTTCCTGCTTGTCCAGTTTATCCGCGGACTTCCAAGGGATATTGATGAGTCTGCAACAATCGACGGCTGCAGCAAGTTCGGAATCTATACAAAGATTATTCTTCCCCTGACGGTACCGGCTCTGATTACAACAGTTCTCTTCTCCTTTCTATGGACCTGGGACGACTTCTTCAATCAGCTGCTCTATCTGACTTCGCCGGACAAGTATACAGTTCCCATGGGGCTCAGGCTCTTTCTGGATGCTTCGGGAGTCTCCTCATGGGGACCGATGTTCGCCATGTCGGTTCTCTCTCTGGTACCGGCATTTATACTCTTTTTCTCCCTGCAGAAGTACTTTGTAAGGGGAATCGCTACAACAGGAATCAAAGGATAAGGAATATCCTTGTATATAATGGAGGAATTATGAAAAAGTCACTATTACTTCTACTTCTGTCCCTGACCTCTCTTGGAATGCTGTTTGCAACAGGTTCTCAGGATAGCGCAGCGGCAGATGACGGATCTGTAGTCATCCGCTGGGCCTACTGGGGAAGTGGTGAGAGAGTCACCATCAGTCAGGAAGCCATCGACCTTTATGAGTCACGCAATCCCGGAGTCAGGGTGAATCCCGAGGTTTCCGGAGGTGCCGGTGACCACTTTGTCAAGGTTGATACCCAGCTGGCCGGAGGAAACGGCCCCGACATCATTCAGATGGGCGGTAACATCTACGACTATGCAGACGTTCTTCTTCCCCTGGACCAGTACGCAGGAAGCGCCATCAATGTGGATGTAATCGATCCCAGCGCAGTTGCTTCAGGTACAATCAATGGAGAGCTCAAGGGTGTTTCAACCGGTGTAACCATGCCTTCACTTGTTTACAACAAGACAATGATTGAAAAGGCAGGAGCTCCTCTCCCCTCCAAATCAATGACCTATGACGAGTTCCGGGATTACCTGGCAGTGCTGAAGACAAAGCTCCCCGCAGGTGTATACCCCATGCAGGATATCGGTGTTATGTCCAGCTCTTCCACTCCCTTCGGATACTGGACCCGCTACAACGGCACACCCCTGTATAATGCGTCAAACAACAGCACTTCTGTGACCGCTGCCGCTGCCAAAAAATATCTGGACCTTTTCAAGGACTACAGAGACAACGGTCTGGTTCCCCCTGCTGATATCGCTTCCGGTTATGCCGAGAGCAATGCCGATACATCCTCTCTGATTGCCGGAAAGGTTGCCATCGCCTATCTCTTTACAAACCAGCTGAGCGGATATCAGGCTGCTACCACAGATGAACTTGATCTGATCGAGTTTCCCGGTGCGGCTGCAACAAGTGCCCTCTGGCAGGCTCCCAGCCAGTTCTATACTGTCAACAAGGACTCCAAACACCCCGAAGAGACAGCCAAATTCATTAACTTTCTTGTAAATGATCCCGATGCGGCCCTGATTCTGGGTTCCAACCGCGGTGCGTCCGCTTCTTCAACAGCCCGTGCGGCCGGTGCGGCATCTGAAGCTGACCAGATGGTACTGGACTATATGGAAGTTGCCGGACCCCACTCCTCACTTGAAACTGATCATGTTCCCAACGATACCGAGTTTAACAGCACTCTCTTCCTGATCTATCAGAGAGTTGCATTCGGTCAGATTGATACAGCCGAGGGCGGCGATCAGATCTACGATCTCATTATGAGAATGACTGAAAAATAATTAAACTGCAGCCGGCGGGATATCCTGCCGGTCCATTTAAAAACAGATTTACAATGTGCCTATAATGAAAATCGCCGGTCTTGCGGCGATTTTCTTTGTCCGGGTGCAGCGGGAGGACCATTGATACACAGAGACGATATTCAGATCAGAGACCCCTATATTGTTCCGGTTGCAGAAGAGGGCAGGTATTATCTGTTCGGAACGACCGATAAAAACCCCTGGAACAACCGGGGTACCGGCTTTGACGCCTACTACAGCAGTGATCTGGAGTATTTTGAAGGGCCCTTTCAGGTCTTCTCTCCCTCCGGGAACTTCTGGGGGACCCATGATTTCTGGGCTCCGGAGCTTCATATCTATAAAGGCCGTTACTATATTTTTGCCTCTTTTACATCAGAGGACCGCTGCCGTGGAACTCAGATTCTTTCCGCCGACTCAATCCTGGGGCCCTTCAGCCCTGTCTCTGATAAGGCTGTGACTCCTGAGGAGTGGGAGTGCCTGGACGGCACCCTTTTTGTGGATGAAGATGAAAATCCCTGGATTATTTTCTGTAATGAGTGGGTTCAGATCGGTGACGGAGCCATCTATGCTATGCCCCTTTCAGAGGATCTGAGTGCTTCGGCGGGAGATCCTGTTCTTCTTTTTCATGCTTCCCAGGCCACCTGGCCGGCCTGCCTTGAAAGACGGGACGGCAGCGGAGTAAGGGATGCCAGGGTCACAGACGGCCCCTTTCTTCACCGCCAGGAGGACGGGCTTCTTGTTATGCTCTGGTCCAGTCTTGGCGGAAAGGGCTATGCCATGGGCTGCGCCCTGTCTGAAAGCGGCAAAATTACAGGGTCCTGGAAGCAGATTGAGCCCCCCCTTGTCTCAAAAGACGGAGGCCACGGAATGGTATTCCGGGATTTTTCAGGCAGTCTTCAGATCACCTGGCATACTCCAAACAAGACACCCCTTGAACGCTTTGTTCATCACAGGGTAAGGGAGTCCGAAAGAGGTCTGGTCCCTGCCGGTTCAGGAGATGAATTATGAGCAATTTAGAGAGGTCAGGTTCCCGGGGTGATCAGAGGCCCATTGACCGTGAAGAACTTGTAAGAAGGCATAACCCGGAAATCAGAAAGTGGAATCCCCAAAGTCCCCTGACTGTGGGGAACGGTGATTTTGCATATACTCCGGACTTTACTGGACTGCAGACCTGTACAGGTGATCCGGAAGGCTCGGTTCCCCGCTGTACTATGAGCCAGAAGGGGTTTCACCGCTATCCCGACGCCCCTGACAGCTATGACGCCCTGAGACTCAAGGAGTACAAGTGCGGTGACAGAACCGTCGGATATATGAGCGATTCCGAAGGGCAGGAGGCGCTTTTTGACGGCCTGCGTGTGAATCCCCACCGTTTCCATCTTGGACGCATCGGGCTCTACATCAAGGGGTTGTCCGGTTCCCCAGGGGATGAAGGGGGGATTCCCGCCTCTCTGGTGCTTGATGATATATCGGAACTCAGGCAGACAGTGGATCTCTGGTCGGGGTGTCTTTCAAGCAGCTTCAAATACAATGGAGAGGTGGTTTCGGTTCAGGTTGCCTGCCATCCTGCCCTGCCTCTGCTCTCAGTAAAAATTGAGAGTTCACTGGTTTGTGAGGGCGCCCTGGGACTGGATCTTCACTTTCCCTACGGCTCCCATGAAATGAGCGGAGCCGACTGGAAAAGTGACAACGCCCACAGCTCCGGGATCAGTGAAGCGGGCAGCAGGGGATATATTGTAGAAAGGAAGATGGATGACGTCAGTTATTCAACCTCTCTCTGCTTTGCAGGAGAGACTGATGTTTCAAACGCAGGGCCTCACCGCTGGTTTTTTACCTCGGACTCCAGCATCCTTGAGTGTTCAGTCCTCTTCTCGTTTGACGGGAGTGCAGGGGATGAGTGTACAGAGCTTCCATCCTTCTCTGCTGTGAAGTCTCTCTCTGAAAACCACTGGAAGGAGTTCTGGATGAGTGGTGCCGCTGTCTCTTATGAGGGCAGCACCGACCCGGGAGCCATGGAACTGGAACGAAGAGTAGTCCTGAGCCAGTATCTTCTGGCGATACAGAGCATGGGCAGTCTGCCTCCAGCGGAAACAGGACTTACATGCAACAGCTGGTACGGCAAGTTTCATCTGGAGATGCATCCCTGGCATGCCCTGCACGGGCTTCTCTGGGGCCGGGAAGAGATGGTACGGCCAAGCCTTTCATGGTACAAGGATGTACTGGAGGGGGCACGAAAACGGGCTGAATCTCAAGGTTATAAGGGGGTGCGGTGGCCCAAGATGACTGACCCCTCCGGTAATGACAGTCCCTCTCCCATTGGCTGTCTACTCTGCTGGCAGCAGCCTCACCTGATACTCTTCGGGGAGCTTTTATACAGGGCTGATCTTTCCGGTCATACCCTGGATGAGTTGAGTGAGCTTGTCTTTGAAACAGCTGAGTTTATGGCGGACTATCCCCTTCGGGATGGAAAGCGCTATGTTCTGGGGCCTCCTCTGATTCCCGCTCAGGAGAACCATGCCCCCGAGGATACTCTGAACCCCCTCTTTGAGCTTGAATACTGGCGCTGGGCACTGAACACTGCCCTTGAGTGGAAGAAGCGGCTGGGGCAGGAACTCCCGGGCAAATGGATTGACGTTCTGGAGGGACTGGCAGAGTGTCCACTGGACCCTGAGAATCCTGAGCGCTATGCAGCACATGAGCTTTGCAGAGAGAGCTTTGGCAAATTTGGTACCGACCATCCCTCCATGCTTCTGGCCTGCGGTTTTCTCCCGCCCCAGACAGTGGATCTGCCGGTTGTTTCAAATACTGTGGATGCCGTTTTTGAGCTCTGGGATCAGCCGTCTATGTGGGGATGGGACTTCCCCTCACTTGCCATGACTCTGGCCCGGCTGGGACGCAGGAAAGAGGCTGTCAGGGCCCTTCTGATGGAGAGTCCCAAAAACATCTATCTGCCCAATGGACATAACAGGCAGGAGGGGCATGGGCTCCTTCCTCTCTATCTGCCCGGAAACGGGGCTCTTCTGCTGGCTGTGGGAATGATGGCCGGAGGCTGGGACGGAAGCGGCGAAGATGCCGCTCCTGGTTTCCCCGATGACGGCAGCTGGAAGGTCCGCTGTGAAGGCATGAAGCGCTATATTTAGGGATACCCGTCAAATCACAAGTTGAAACGGCAGTCTCAGGACTGCTGTTTCTCCATTCTCGAGTAAAAATCCCCGCTCTGTCAGACATGCGGGGATTTTTATTACCTTTGGTACCGGTTGTACCGTCAGGCAGTTTTATTTTACAGCTTCAGTCATGATCCTGCCGGCAAGAGTACCGGAACCGAGGGCCAGACCAAAGGCGGAACCTTCATTGTCGTAGTAAGGGGCTGTATACATACTTCCCGCATCCAGACCGGCAGCGTAGAGTCCGGGGATGGGCTGGAAGTCGGCATCGATAACCCGCAGGGAGTCATCCACAACAACACCGCCAAGGGTACACCAGGCACTGGGTTCGTACTCGAATACATAGAAAGGACCTTCAGATACGGGAGTCAGGAAGTAGTCACTCTTGTAGAAGAGGCTGTCTTTTCCTTCATCGCACATCTGGTTGTACTCGGCAACGGTGGCTTCCAGATTGTCCAGGCCGAAGTACTCAGCCAGTTCGGCAATGGTGTCAGCCTTGTAGGCCCAACCCTGATCAACAGCTTCAGAGAGCTCTTCGGCAGCCTTTGTCAGAACCTTTCTGTGGGCGATTCCGTTGGGGGCATCGTCAGAGAGGTTCAGGTAACCGGCCTTCCATTCCATGGGGCTTCCCAGGGTCTTGAAGATACCCACAGAACTGACAGAGTCGTAGTAGGCAGAGTCCATTACGGCGTAGTACTTCTTCTGTCTCAGGGACGCTTCGGCGCCGGCAAGGGGCTCATTGGCCATGATCTCTTCGTTGAAGAAGCGGTTTCCTTCCATATTGACCATCAGACCGCCGTAGATTCCGAAACGGAGGTTCTCATTGCAGTTGAATGACCAGGAACCGGCTTTTTTGTTGGCCGCTGAGAACTCGTTGGCTACGATGCCCCAGTTCTTGTCTTCCCGTCCTCCCACAGCAAGGGCCATATCCACACCGTCACCAACGGAGAGGGTGTTACCCAGGGGAATGATATTGATGTTTCCGAATTTTTCATGGATCTTTTCTTCACTTCCAAGATATCCCCCAGTGGCGAGGAGCACAGCCTTGGCTGTGATTACAACCCTGTCACCGTTTGATTTTACGGCGTTAATGCCTGTAATTGTACCGTCGGCAGCCTGGATCAGGCTCTCTCCGGCTGTTTCATAGTAGATTCTGCCGCCGTTGGCTTCGATCTGATCGGTCAGGAAGGTGGCTCTGTCCACACCGCGGGAGTGGAAGCCGTGTCTGGCCCGGAAACCGATGCCGTAGCTGTCGCGTCTCAGGTAGATATCCATTCCCAGATCGGCAAATCTGTTGAGGGTGTCACCTGTTGCCGAAAGAGCCTTTTTAAGAAGGCTGTCATTGATTGTGCTGTTGCCGTACTCAGCCATATGGGAGAACAGTGTCTCAATGGTGAGGTTCTCACCTTCGGCTTCCTGTACTCTGGTTCCGACAGCTATGGGACCACCGGCGTTGGCACCGTTACTGACTCCAGCGTTAATTCCCTTTTCAAGAACGATGACATCGGCGCCCATATCGGTGGCGCTGAGGGCCGCTGAAAGGCCGGCTGCTCCTGCACCGACTACAACGATGTCCGCACTGAGTTCTTCGGTATTCACTTCTTTTGCGTCAACCGCTGAACCCTGAAGAGCGGCAGGGTCACCACCGGCCTTGGCAACGGCATCGGCTACAGCATTGATAACCGCATTGGAGCTCATTGTCGCACCGGAAACTACATCGGCAGCCAGAGACTGTTTTTCGATGATCTGGACGGGAATACGCTCAAGGGGAACAGTTCCCAGACCGGGAGTCTCGGAATGATTTACAATCTCAATGGTTTTAATCGCATCGTCACTGAAGGTGACCTGTACTTCAACGGGTCCGTTTTTTCCTTCCTGAACGGAGGTATATGTACCCGCATTAAATGAAAGATTACTGCCCCCGGAACAGGATGAAAGGGATGCAAAAAGCAGTAATGCAGCTGACAGCACAAGGGCTGTTTTTCTGAACATTTTCAAAATCTCTCTCCAAATAATAGATATTTCATTATCGAAATATAAAGGCTGCACAATGTGCAGGGTCAAGAGATTACGGATGAATTTTTATTAAAAATCACTAAGTTATTTTCAAGTAAGGAAATAATATGGTCCGGCTAGGGTAGCTTGACTACCGGGATGGTTACCTTGTGACAGGCTTCGTTTCCGTAATTCAGGTCTATCCCCTCAAGAAGTATGATATCCCGGACTCTATAACCTTCCGATTTTATATATTCATTTGCCTTATTAATCATATCCACAGAAATCTCAGGATAGCCGAGGTTTCTTGAGTAGTAGAGGAGGCAGGGGCCCCCTGGAATCAGTTGTGCTGTCTTTTTCCATTTATCCTTCAGAAGTTTAGAATGCCTGTCTTCCAGGGTCATACCGAAGTCGGTCTCTTTATTCAGATGAAGGTCTTCGAATTGGAGCCTTTGACAGTAGACAGTCAGAGGAAGCAGTTCAACCCAGCGTGAGACAATTTCGTATTTGGATATTCCGAAGCTGTAGCCATCAGAGGAGGGGAGAAACCATGTGTCCTTCATATGGTCGAAATGAAATTTACCCTCTCTGGTACCGGAAAGATGCTGTCTCATTTCCTTCAGTTTTCCAAGCCTTGCCTGGGCCATGGTCAGTTCCGTTTCAAGGACCTCTTCATGGTGTGAAAGCTTTTCATCAAGATTCTCCTGATCCGGGTTCTCCATAAGACCAAGGGCTTCCTTTGAGGAAAAACCTATGGCTCTCAGTTTTCGGAACTTGTTGAGGCGGAAGGCATCCCGAGGAGTGTAGAGGCGGAAGTTGTTGGAACTGTCCTTTCGGGGATCAAGAAGTCCGATCCTCTCATAGTGGCGGAGAGTGCTGAATTTGACTCCCACCATATCCATAAACTGTTTGCTAGTGTAACCGGACAATGAAAATCCTCCTGCCCCCATTATTCGCGGAGGGGGGTGCGGGGGCAAGAGAGCTACATGTGAAATTAAGGAAATACACCGGATGCCAGTGTATGCTGCCGGGCAATCCAGGATTTAATGTAGTCCACTTCCTGCTGAGGTGTGGTCCAGTCATTCCTGTCCTTCCATCGGCTGAAATTTTTGTATTTATCTCCCCATTTGCTCCAGTCATCTTCCGCGGCACCCTCGATCTGGTTCCATATTTCATCAATATAGGAGTTTATACTGGCTGTAGACCATTCATCAGCAAGGATTGCGCTGTAGAAGGTATTCATGCTGTTGAAGTCCGGATGCCCGACGAGTTTGCTGAATATCCCGTTTGCGGTTACAAAAGTCCTTGAAGAAAAACTGTTAGGTATCCGTTTTGTATTATAGTTCTGTCCGAAGCTGTGGTTGAAATCCCATGGAATGTAATACCAGAGTCCCTTCGGCTCCTGGTAGTGGTAGGCGTTTTTGTTCAATGAGTCTCCTGCTGACATGAATGCCGTAAAGAACCACCATCCGTAATAGCTGTGGATACTGGCAATGGAGGAAAAACCTATTGAAGGATCGCCGAACTCGGCCTCAGAGCTGTTGTTGATGAAGAGGATAAAATCTGTCAGATTATCGAAAGCTCCCTCTGTTCCGATTTCAGGATATCCCAGTTTTTTGTCGAATCCTTTGTAAAGCTCACTGTGGACAAAAAAATTGGCCTGCCTGGAGTTTCCTTTAAACAGACTCCCTCCGGCTTCTAATCCGTTCTCTGTTACAAATGTTCCGTCACCTACTATGCTGTTTTCAATTCCATTTCCGTACCGGTTGATAAAAGGTTCATCCACAGCATCAATTACAGTATAAAGCCCCTCGTAGGAACCGTTCGTGTAGACCACAGCGCTGTCTGTCTGGATTACAGGAGAGTAGTAATTGCTCCCGCTGTCCTTCTGGAGGACTTCCCACATTTTCTGGGCCAGACGGTTTCTCAGGTGTGAGTTGTCATCAAAGTCAGCAACAAGAAGAACCCTTTTTCTGTCAGTAAAGCCGGTTGATCCCAGTTCCGAGTCCTGAAAAAGATCATTGTCGAAGAAACGGAGGCTGTAGCTCTTTTTAGGGCTGTAGGCAGTTATACCTCCTCTGATCCTTCCTTCTGCCTCATATTTCCGGCCTTTGTATATGAGAGTCACAGGAGAGTAGTAATCCTTACTGACAGGTTTGGGGTCTATGTAGAAGATGGGAAGTCCCCGGGACTCCTGCTGTTCATACGGAAGGGTTACATCGGTCATCAGCAGAGAGCATCCCGTGAAAAGAAGGGATATCACTGCCATAAAATAGAGTCTGGTTTTCATCCAAGAACAACCAGAAGCTTTATAGTTAGTTGTATATTAAAGAATTTCATGTTGTCCCACTCCGGGTATGAGTATAGATACTGAGTTTGAATATCTGTTTTAAGCTGCATCCTGTCCTTCATGAAATATGCATTGAATCCGATGCCTGGATTGATGATATCATGTTCCCCGTCATATCCGATATTGTCATTAAAATAATCAAAATAGATCAGTGGCTCAATATTGTTGATTCGGAAGGCTGCCAGAGTGTAGGAAGAGTGATTCCAGTGGTAGTTATAGTACCGCTGCTCCATGTATTCACTGAGAAGCCGCAGTGTTTTGTTTTTTTCTTCTCCAAAGCTCTTCTCCCATGAGATATAGAGGCCATGGGCAAACATTTCATCAGTTCCGAAGTAGATATTGTATCCCGCAGTCAAACCCCGGCTGCTGTACTCAAAATTTCCCACACCCCGATGATGGCCTGATACATTTTTATCTTCAGTGATCGGGCTGAGGTTATAGAATCCCAGGGCATAGGAAAATCCCGGACCGATTTTTTTCCCGCTGAGCCGGATGCCGACGGCTCTTCCAGGAGCAATGTACTTGCTTCCCAGTGAATGATAGATATTGGGCCTTTCATTTGACGACTGGGAGTAGGAGTATCCAAAGGGAGTTTTTGACTGCCCGACTCTCAGGCGGAGAGGGTCAAAGAAGTCATACTGTATATAGGCGTTTTTAAGAAACTCACCGTCATCAGTATTGGCTTCCGACAGCTCAAGGTTTAAAGAGAATTTCAGTTTTTCTCTGTAGGTTCCGGAGGTCTTCCACCCGGCATCTGTCAGTAGGAATCCGCTTCTGCCGGGGAAAAAATCTGCCTCGTATTTATAGGCAGTACCAAGAGTAAAGGATGTATCTATACTGAGATTCTCTCCTCTATGCAGCTCAGCTGCAGAAAGAAAAGAGGCTGTAATAAGAAAAAGTATGAGTGATAAGGTCAGTCTTTGATTCATTAATCCCGCTTCCGTAATCGAATGACAGAAGTTTATCAGATTTTGAAGCAAAGAAAAAGAAATGTTTTATTAAGATTCTTCCTCTTTCCGCTGAAGCTCATAATCCTCGTCAAGGTATCTTTTGACTTCGTTTGAGGATGCTGCAATGGGTCCGCTTGTAAGTACGGGGGGAGCATTGATTTTTTCTGCATCCAGCATGGATGAGAGGCGTTGCAGTGAGGAGATAATCATGGACTTTTCCCAGTCCTCAAGTTCTCCAAAACGTTCTGTAAACTCTTCCTGAAGCATGGATGGTTTTGTATCGAGAATTGAGATGGCTCTGTCGGTAAGTTCGATGTTCACCTTTCTCTTGTCTGAGGTACTTCTCCGGCGGACGGCAAATCCCTGCTGCTCGAGGCGGTCAAGAATACTTGTTACTGTTGCCTGGGATAGGCTCACTCTGCGGGCAATTTCAGAAATCGGACGGTCGTTACCCCTGCGGATCTCTTTTAGAACAATAAGCTGAGGGCCTGTAAGGCCGTATTTCTTTGTAAGCTTTTTCGACTGCAGATCAACTGCCCGTATGATCTGTCTTATTGTGGCTACTACTATATCTGAAGAATCCTGAAGGTCCATTCCGCTCTCTGCTAATGATTTTTTAATAACATAAAGCTTTTTTAAAAGTTTGTAAAGAATACTAAATGTTATTGCACTAAACAATATGACCCTAAATATCAATATATTAGTAAACGAATCGTAAATGTGGGGCATTTAAGGGGATGAAATGAGACTTTCAGGAGTCTAGTGCCCACTGAATGGCTTTAGGAAGAAGTGGCTGACAATTAAAATATGCGCTGACTGTTTGACATTATTTTCTTAAAACTATAGTATTCTAAGTAAATTAATCAATTGGAGAGGTTAGATGACCAAGAAATATATTATTGCACTTCTGTTTAGTACATTAATTTTCGGTTCTGTTTTTGCTGAAGGAACGCAGGATGCAGATACAACAACGATTGTATTTGGTGATGTGTCCTGGGACAGCGTACAGGTTCATAACAGAATAGCCGCATTTATCATTGAAAACGGTTTTGAAGGCTATAAAGCGGATTTTATCCCCGGTGATACACTGCCTATCGTAAACGGCATCATGCAGGGGGATATTGATGTTGATATGGAGTCCTGGCACTCCAACTGGCCTGAAGCGTACGATAAGGGTATCGCATCTGGAAATCTGGTAGACCTTGGACAGAACATGCCCGACGCCCCTCAGGGCTGGTGGGTTCCCCGTTATCTTATCGAAGGTCCCGATGCTGTGGCTCCCGATCTGAAGAGCGTCTCCGATCTTCCCAAATATGCAGATCTTTTCAAAGACCCTGAAGATCCTTCAAAAGGACTGATCTACGGTGGTGTAGCCGGATGGTCTCAGATGGAGGTTTCAGAGGAAATCTTTGCCGAGTTTGATCTTGAAGGAACTTATAACCTCGGTATTACCGGTTCCGGTGCCGCTCTTGCGGGTACAATGGTTGGAGCATACCAGAAGAAAGAAGGCTGGGTAGGATACTACTGGGCACCCACTCCCATTCTGGGAAAACTGGATATGGTACGTCTCGAAGGCAGTGAGTATGATCCTGCTGCAGTAAATATCCTTGTGAATCCCTCAATGCTTGAAAAAGCACCCGATGTTGTTGAGTTCCTTAAAAAATATGCAACTACTGTTGATGACAACAATGAATTCCTGGCCAGAATGGATGCAGAGGGCTGGGATACAACAGAGACTGCCAAGTGGTTCCTGCAGAACAAAGAAGAAGTATGGACCAAATGGGTCTCTGAAGAGGTCGCCGCAAAAGTAAAGGCTGCTCTTTAAGGAAGGCTCAATGGCTGATACTCCCAATACTTTAGAAAACAAAGAGTCCGAAGATCCCCAGATTATTATCAGGGATCTGTGGAAGATATACGGCCGGGACCCCAAACGGGTTCTCGGCAAGAGTCTGAGAAACCTCAGTAAAGATGAGGTTCAGAAAAAGACCGGATGTATTATCGGTATGAGAGAGATCAATCTGGAAGTCCGAAAAGGGGAGTTTTACATCCTTATGGGGCTTTCAGGGAGCGGAAAATCCACTCTGGTCAGAAATCTGATCCGTCTGGTGAATCCCACAAGCGGCTCTATTCATATTGATGGTGAAAATATCACAAAGATGAACAACGACCAGTTGCTGCAGTTCCGCCGAAAGACCTTCGGCATGGTTTTTCAGCACTATGGCCTGCTGCCTCATCTTACGGTTCTGGACAATGCTGCCTACGGTTTAAAGGTCAAAGGCCTTCCCAAGGGAGAGCGCTATGCCAAAGCCATGCAGTCTCTGGAGACCGTGGGACTCAAGGGCTGGGAAGATTACTATCCCGGTTCTTTGAGCGGCGGTATGCAGCAGCGTGTCGGACTGGCCAGAGCTCTGGCAAATGACCCTGATATTCTGCTGATGGATGAACCCTTCAGCGGGCTGGACCCACTGATCCGCCGGCAGATGCAGGATGAGCTTGTTGAGCTGCAGGACAAGCTGCAGAAAACAATCATCTTTGTAACCCATGACCTTCATGAGGCGCTGAAACTGGGGGACAAGATTGCCATTATGCGCAACGGAGAGGTTGTTCAGGTCGGCAGTCCTGAAGAGATTGTAACCCATCCCAACGATGATTATGTCGCTGAGTTTGTCAAGGATGCCTCACCCGCAAAGGTTCTTACAGCCTCGAGTATTATGGACCCGGCAAAGGTCCTGCTCTATGCCTGGGAAGGGCCGAAGACGGCGCTGACCCTGCTGCGTAAAAACAACAGAAAGGCTGCCTTTGTTGTAGACAAGTCCCATAAGCTTCTTGGTGTAGCCAAGGAGAAACTCATTGAAAAACTCATTGAAGAGGGACACAGCAAGATTCCAGCTGATTCACTTATGCAGGTGACAAGTGTGACACCTGATACCATTCTGGAGGATCTATTTCCTATCGTAACAGAGCATCCCTTTCCGATCCCTGTAACAAATGAGGACGGCCGATTCCAGGGTATTGTCACAACTGACCATATTTTTGAATCCATTTCACCTGTAGAAGGAGATAACAATGGTTGATTTTCCTGATGTTGTATCTATCCCTCTGGCTAAATGGATCGACAAGGCCATGGATTGGCTTCTGCTGAACCTTGACCCCCTGTTTGATGCTGTAGGTTATGTCATTCTGCAGGTTGTTCTTGCTTTTGAAAGACTCTTTCTGTTTGTTCCCTGGTTTGTTTTTATTCCCCTTGCGGGACTGGCGGGCTGGAAGCTTGTCGGCAGGAAACGTTCAGGCGTAACATTTATGATTCTTCTGTTTTTTGTAGGTAGCTTCGGATACTGGGAGCTGGCAATGCGCACTTTGAGCCTTGTTATTGCATCTGTATTCTTTTCACTCCTTATCGGAATTCCTCTTGGAATCCGTATGGCAAGGAGTGACAGAGCACAGTCTATTATGAAGCCCATGCTTGATGCCATGCAGACCATGCCCAGTTTCGTCTATCTGATTCCAGCTTTGATGTTCTTCGGAATGGGTAAGGTTCCGGCGATGTTTGCAACAATCATCTATGCCGTACCGCCTGTCATCCGTCTGACGAACGTAGGTATCAGAACCGTGGACAGAGAGGCTGTCGAGGCATCCAAAGCTTTTGGCGCCACTTCCAGGCAGGTCCTTTTTGATGTTCAGCTGCCGCTGGCAAAGCCGTCAATTATGGTTGGAGTAAACCAGACGACAATGATGGCGCTTGCAATGGTGGTTATCGGTTCCATGATCGGAGCAAAAGGTCTTGGTATGGAAGTGCTTCTTGCAATTAACCGGATCGAAGTGGGACGGGGTTTTGAAGCCGGTCTTTCCATCGTGTTCCTGGCTATCATAATCGACAGAATTACCTACTCCTTTTCCAAGACAAAGGAAAAGTAAGGGATACGTGTAAGACAGTGAAAGAGCCGCCTTAAAAGGGCGGCTTTTTAAATTTCTTCTGATGTGATCCTGTTCCGACCCAGGTTCTTACTCTCATAGAGGGCCCTGTCGGCTGCGGCGATGAGCTCCTCACCCACTGTCTGGGGACCTGGGATAACAGTTGCTATGCCGAAGCTGAGGGTCACCAGTCCCGAATCTTTATAGTCAGGATGGATCAGCTTCAGTTCTATAAGGGTCTCCTGTATCTTTTCCGCAATCTCCAGGGCTGATGTTCTGTTCATTTGGGGCAGGATCAGCGCGAACTCCTCACCACCGTAACGTGCAGCAATATCAGTTTCTCTCCTGGCGCTGATCTGCAGTCCATTCGCAACCTTTTTAAGGCAGTCATCACCCGCCAGATGACCGGCGGTATCATTAAAACGTTTAAAATGATCTATGTCGCATAAAATCAGGGAGAGGGGGAGGGCTGATCTCTGATGGCGGTTCAGCTCGGCTGAAAGTGCCCTGTCAAAGAAGCGTCTGTTGTAAAGACCAGTCAGACCATCCTGATTGGAAAGTTCCTGAAGCTTGTTGTTGGCAATCTGAAGCTCTCTGGTCCTCTCTTCAACCTTTTTCTCAAGCTCCTCCGCCAGAGTTGTCTCCGCTTTCAGTGTCGCTGCAAGAGCTAAGTCTTTCTCCTTTCTCAGAAGGGATATTCTGTATGAGAGGGAGTGGGAAAGAAGGATGACCTGAATCAGCGGTGCATACTGGTTCAGATTCTGGAAGACGGGGTATGTACTGAAATAGCCTATAGCTTTGAGGGAGTATGCAATCTGTCCCAGAATGACCATGATATAGGACGTTAAAAATATTATTGCCGCCCTGTTTCCATTCAGCACAGCTTTGAATGAGATTGCAAGAATTGAAAAAAGAATCACAGCTCCGAGTATGTTTCCCAGGGTATAGCTGTACTTGAAGGACTCAACCAGAATATTTGAAACGGACAGCAGAAGACTCAATGCAATCAGGGATATCATATATCTCTTCAGCCGGGGGGACGACTCTTTGAACTCAAGAAACTGCCTCATAAGAATTATTCCCAAAGCAAGAGACAGACCCCCGAAAAGAGGTGAGAATATGGTCGTCCAGCGCCCACTGAGTTCCGGCCATATATACTGGGCTCCGGCTCCGTTCAGTGCCGAGAGGTAGAACATATACAGAACAACATAGAGAACATAGTAGAGGTAGTTCAGATCTCTGACGTACAGATAGATAAAAAGGTTGTAAACGGTCATGATGATCATCACTGTGTAAATGATGGCCCACTCTGTATGCCTGTGGCTGATCTTATTGAAATAGCTCGGTTTATCGTAAATCTTCATCGGAAGAACCAGTCCGTTTTCAGAACTGATTCTTATAAGGAAATCGGTCTGCTCTCCCTGTGGCAGTTTCAGCGGTATAGCCAGATGAGCCTCTTTGACCGTTCTCTCTGAAAAAGACTGCTTATAGCTGTAGGATGCTGTACTGCTGAACTCTTCTCCTTTCTGTTTCTGATAGACTTCCAGGGTGTAGAATTTATGTATGTCGAATTCGAGAGTCCAGTCATCCATGTCTTTTAAATTCACAAGGCTGAATTTAAGCCAGATAAATCCATCTTTCAGACCGAAATCAAGTACAGGGCGCTGATTTACCGTAAAGTCGATGCCATCGTCAGGGTCATTCAGCATTTCCAGTGAATAAATCCCATCGGGATCTTCGAGGTATTCCATACCCTCTTCAAGAGATGTCCAGGAGTTGTTTAATGTGTAGACCGGGCCCTCAGAAGGGTAAAGCAAGGCGGCGGTGAAAAGCATGAGGCTCAGGTTCAACTGAAACTTCAATTTGTTTATTATCAATTTTTCTTCTGCTGTATTTAGTAATATAGGTCAAAGAATAGTGCATCCATTGTTTACATTCAATCTGAGCCGGAGTGATTTGGCAATAATTCCTACCAAGACAGTGTTAATACCGCTGTGTCCCTGATATAATCCTACAGCAGTCAGAAGGAGTTATAATGCTGTTGAGCCTGTCAGTTAGAGAGTTGATATTTCTGGTGCCCATACTTCTTATGAGTCTGTCAGTACATGAATTCTTTCATGGATGGATCTCTTCCATTCAGGGGGACCCCGTACCCCGCTCTGAAGGACGATTGACCCTGAATCCGCTGAAACACCTGGATCTCTGGGGGACTTTAATGCTGCTTTTAGCCGGTTTCGGCTGGGCAAAACCTGTGCGGATCGATATAAGCAGTTATAAGAACAGATATAGAGGTCTTGTAATAACTTCTCTGGCCGGACCCCTGTCCAATCTGCTTATAGCCGTTCTTTCCACTCTCCTGTTCCGGGTTATTTATTTAAATGAGGCCCTCAGCTTTCTGCGTACACCCTCGGTGGTCACAGTTATCCAGTATGTGCTGATTATCAATCTCATGCTTTTCCTCTTTAATCTGATACCCATTCCTCCCCTTGACGGTTCGAGGGTTGTTACAGCCCTGTTCAACAGACACAGGTCCTTTATCTACTCCTATAACAGGTGGGGTGTCTATATACTTCTTGCTGTGCTGCTGGTAAACCGCTTGCTTGATGTGGAGATCATCCCCATCAGCCGTATGATGAACGGCATGCTGCAGCTGATGTTTACACTTTTGATACCCGAGATGTACGGCTGAATTCTCTTGTGAAAAATTAAATAAAAAAGTGTAAACGCGTGCCTTTAAATGGCACATTGGTCCCGTATTCTTCTTCATGTAAGGAGATAAAACCAAAATGTTTAACTTAATTCTGACTATAACAGTCTACAGCATAGTTTCAACTGCCGCCGTCCTCATTCTTGCTCTGATCATTTTTGATAGAGAGCGGTGGCTTTTCAGTTTTCCCGGAGGGGCCGGAAGCCACTTTTCCTCAGGGATGCCGGATATCTGTTTGATTCACAGGGATGAAGAGGCGGATCACTACTTTCTGTTTGTTAAATCTCTTAAAAAACACTGCAGCTAGGCGGGTTTCACCTTTTTCAGGTGATTCCAGCCTCTTTTCACTATAAAAACGGGCAGAGATACATTTTCTGCCTGCCTGGCACGGACTTTGCCCTATAGATCTTTGACAGATCTAAACAAGGGGAAGTTTATGAACAAACAGAAAGAGGGTGAGCGTGACTTCAGAGGATACCGGGGATCAGATAGGGGAAGGAGCGCCTCTGAAACAGGGGGGATGGATTTTCTCACCCTCCTGGCACTGGCGCTGGCAGCCTCGGTTGTCGAGGATAATCTGAAATCATCCCCGGCAGACTCAGGGGCAGACCATCTGTCTTCCTGAGGACTCCTCACAACTCCCCGGGGGCAATCACTCCTGGAAGAGCTCCAGAACTTCGGCGGGGGTCTGTGAGTGAATCAGAGCACGCATAAAGGCGGCGGATCTTGTTATTCGGGCTACCTCGGAGAGAGCCTGAATATGCTGACCCGCCTTGTCGGGGGGAGCCAGAATCATAAAGAATACCTTGGCGTCCTGACCATCAAGGGATTCAAAGTCCACTCCCTCGGGGGCGATGCCGATGGCAAGAGTAAGCTCTGAAACACCCTCCACCTTGGCATGGGGAATGGCAATTCCCTCTCCCAGGCCTGTACTGCCCTGATCTTCACGGCTTCTTACGGCCTGGTATATGGCCTCACTGTCCTGTATTTTTCCCGCTTCTTCGAGTAGGGTCACCATTTCCCGGATAAGGTCGTTCTTTCTTTTGCTCTCCAGAGGGACTTTGATGCAGTCTTCTGTTACAAGTTCAAGTATGCTCATTTCTTCTCCTTTCCTGACAGTACCGCCTGGGGTACCGATGGGCCATTAAGCCAGTGATTCATAGAGAGACCAGACAAGGTCCTCGTCTTTTGCTATTAGTACAGAACAGGAAACCGAGCGCATGGCCCGTTCTACCTCGTTATAGAACTCATCCCTTCTGCTCTGGAGCTTTGATAGTTCTCCGATAACAAGAAGGTCCGCATCCAGTTCTTCGATGGCGTGCTTTATCTCAGTATGGATCGCACCGTTCTTCTGAAAGACTTCTATGGCCTGCCCCTTTTTATGGGCCAGTTCTTTTACGTGGTCCAGATACTTTTCAGCATCATTCTCCAGATCCTGCTGGTACTCCTGTTCCTCGGATGCAATAAAAATCCGGGATTTCACAAGGTCGTTCAGAGCCCTTGTATTAACGACATAGAGGGCACTGAGTCTGGCTCCTGTGCTTTTTGCCAGGCAGACAGCATACTCCGCCGCCGTAATCGATTCTTCGCTTCCGTCCACATAAACAAGAATGTTTTGTATTGGTCCTGCCATGATTCTCAAGTCCTTTCCCTAGCTTAAGGGTTCATCCGTTTACTTTCAAGTCTGCTTTTGACACGCTTCATCAGAATGAGCATGTCCCTCTCATTCTCTTCAAGTCTGTTCTGTATATGGGCTACCGTCTCTTCCAGATCGGGGATGGCGATTTTCTCAAGGGCATTCACCTTGCGGATCGTCTTCTTTACCTCCCTGGCCAGACGCATTATTGATATTTTCAGCTCTGCCAGCTTACCAGTCATCTCCAGGGCTTTGCGGAAGTCGTCAATGGCCCTGTCCACATGGCAGCTTGTGCCGGTGGGGGAGAACCAGGGCGCCTGGCCGCTGTATTCGGTCTGGACTACAGGCAGGGGCACTCCCATTATCTTGCGCTGGCTGAGGTTGACCTCTGACTCCACCCTGATGGCGCTGGAGAGGCTGAGAAGCCGTCTCTTTCCCATATCAAGGGCTGCCGACTCCAGTGATTTATAGGCCGTTCCCAGTACCTCATCCGACTTCTCCTGAAACTCCACTGCCTGGTCCACCAGGTTCAGGAGCTCCATTACAAGAATATTTCGCTTCTGGTCCAGAAGTTCATGCCCCAGTGAGGCAAACTTCAGCTCATTCTTCAGGGACATCAGATTGGTCTTGGTGGGGGCTACACTCTTGCGCATCAGCTGCCGGCTCCCGGCGACCTGGCCGCCACTGTTCCGTAGTATGTTTCAATCTCCTCTTCCGTTACCCTGTGAAGCTCTTCGGCAGGCAGCAGGCTCAGAGCCTCCCAGCCCAGGTCAAGAGTCTGTTCGATGCTGCGGTCCTCATCGGTGCGCTGGTTGACAAACTTTTTCTCAAAGTACTCTCCGAAGTCAAGATACTGGTGGTCCAGAGGGGTCAGCTCCTCCTCTCCAATGACCGAGGCGAGGTTCCGCACATCCTTGACATAGCTGTAGGCGGCAAAGAGCTGGCTTGCAAGATGGGGATGGTCCTCCCGGGTCATACCTTCTCCGATGCCGTCCTTCATCAGACGGGAGAGGGAGGGGAGCCCCGCGACCGGGGGATAGAGGCCCCTTGAATGCATATCACGTTCAAATACAATCTGCCCCTCTGTGATATATCCCGACAGGTCGGGGATGGGGTGGCTGATGTCGTCGTTGGGCATTGTCAGAATGGGCAGCTGGGTGATGGAGCCCTTAAAACCCTTGAGCATTCCCGAACGCTCGTAGAGCTCGGCCAGGTCGGAGTAGAGGTAGCCGGGATAGCCCTTACGGGATGGGATCTCACCTCTCAGTGTCGAGATCTCTCTGAGGGACTCGCAGTAGTTTGCCATGTCAGTCATTACAACAAGAACATGCATTCCCTCATCGAAGGCAAGGTGCTCTGCAAGGGTCAGGGCGCTTCGGGGTGTAATGATTCTCTCTATGGACGGGTCGTCGGCAAGGGAGAGGAAGAGGGCTACCTTCTCCAGAACTCCCGAGCTTTCGAAGGAGTCGATAAAGTACCGGGCCACATCGTGTTTGACACCCATTGCGGCAAAAACAACGGCAAAGTCGGTCTCCTGTCCCCGTACCTTTGCCTGCCGGGTTATCTGTGCGGCCAGCTCGTTGTGGGGCAGGCCGTTCCCTGAGAAGATGGGGAGTTTCTGCCCCCGGATCAGGGTATTCATGCCGTCAATGACAGAGATTCCTGTCTGGATGAAATCCCTCGGGTACTCCCGGGCCACAGGGTTGACAGGGCGGCCGTTGACATCCACCTGCTTCTCCGCCCGGGGAGGGGCTCCACCGTCTTTGGGCTGGCCCAGACCGTTAAAGACCCGTCCCAGCATCTTCCGGGTGACTCCCAGTGTCTGGGGCTCTCCCTTGAAGCTGACCCGGGTTTCGGGCATATTGAGCCCCGAGGTTCCCGAGAACACCTGGACTACCGCCACATCGTCGGAGGTGTCCATTACTGTCCCCAGCCTCAGATTGCCCTGGCGGTCCCGGCACTCCACAAGCTCCCTGTATCCCACGGGGTGGGTGTTTCTGATAAAGACAAGAGGTCCTTCTATCTGGTCCACTCCCACATACTCACGGGAGCTTAAAAGTTTCTTTTTAAGGGCTGCCTGATCATCCATAGATGGCCCCCAGTCGGTCCAGCGACCGTTCCAGTTTGGCTTCCAGGCGGTCAAACTGCTCCGGCTTGTCATTGGGTATGGTAAGTTTCATCTTGATAATCTCCTGAAGGACCTTCATCCGCCTCAGTTTTACGATGGTTACTCCCTTGCGAATGGCATCGTTACCCCTCCGCCAGTAGCAGAGGATTATGGCAAGCATGCGTGTCTGTTTTTCGGCTGTGGAGTAGCGGTCGATGTCATCAAAGGCGTTCTGCTGTAAAAAGGCGTTTTTGAAGACCGAACAGACCTCTATGACAAACCTCTGGCTGTCGGGAAGGGCATCCGGGCCCACAAGCTTGACAATCTGCTGCAGGCGGACCTCCTTCTGAAGAAGCTCCAGAATCTCCTTGCGGTCCTCGGCCCAGGCGGGGCCGACCTTTTCCTCCCACCAGGGCGTGATGTCTGAAAGGTATTCGCTGTAGCTGTCCAGCCAGCCGATGGCGGGGTAGTGGCGGGCATTTGCAAGCTGGCGATCCAGTCCCCAGAAGCAGCGCACAAAACGCCTCGTATGCTGGGTGACTGGCTCTGAAAAGTCCCCTCCCGGCGGGGATACGGCTCCGATGATGGAGACAGAGCCCTCTTTTCCGCAGAAGGTATCCATATAACCGGCCCTTTCGTAGAACTCGGCAATCCTCGTGGGCAGATAGGCGGGGAATCCCTCTTCTGCGGGCATCTCTTCCATCCGGCCGGAGAGTTCCCTCAGGGCTTCGGCCCATCTTGATGTGGAGTCGGCCATAATGGCCACATGGTAACCCTGGTCTCGGTAGTATTCGGCTATTGTAATCCCCGTATAGATGCTGGCCTCACGGGCCGAAACGGGCATGTTTGACGTATTGGCTATCAGAATGGTCCGCTCCATCAGGCTCCGTCCGGTGGAGGGGTCTATCAGTTCGGGAAACTCATTGAGAACGTCGGTCATCTCGTTTCCCCTCTCTCCGCAGCCGATGTAGACTATGATATCGGCATCACACCACTTGGCGATGGCATGCTGGGTCATTGTCTTTCCTGTTCCGAATCCCCCCGGAATGGCAACAGTCCCCCCCTTGGCAAGGGGAGGAAAGCGTATCGATGACTCTCTGCCCCGTCACAAGGGGGATGGAGAGGGGGCGCCTCTCGGCAGTGGGCCTCGGGCGGCGGATCGGCCAGCTCTGCATCATGGTCAACTCAATATTTTCATCTCCATCGTCGGGTTCGACGACAGCAATAATTTTATCTATGGTATAGCTTCCGGCTTCCGCTAATCTGACAACGGTTCCTGAAATCCCGGGGGGCACCATAATGCGGTGCTCGATCCTCTGAGTCTCCTGTACAGTACCGATGATCTGACCTTCTTTTACCCTGTCCCCGGATGTTACAAGAGGGGTATACTCCCACTCTTTCTCCCGGTTCAGGGCAGAGAAGCTGAGTCCCTTGCCTATAAACTCTCCGGACAGTTCAAAAAGCTTTTCCAGAGGACGCTGAATGCCGTCGTAAATGGTTCCCATCAGACCGGGGCCGAGAGAGACACTCAGAGACTCGCCGGAGCCGTAGATATTGTCTCCCGGGGCTATGCCGGTGGTATCCTCGTAGACCTGAATGACCGCCCTGTTTCCATTCAGTTTGATGACCTCGCCGACAAGCCTCTGCTCGCCCACATAGACCATCTCCGTCATCAGGGCATCTGTGATATCCGCGGCTTCCAGTACGGGCCCGTTGACCCGGCTGACCCGTCCTGCGATTCTCTCACTCATGGGGTCTCCTCTTTATGTTCATCATCTGAATGAAGACCCGCATCGATAAGTTCTCTGATCCCGTCTTCATAGCGCAGTGTTCTGGATTTGAAGCTGTTCCGGAAGGCCCTTCGTCCGCCGGAGCCTGTGAGTTCCACTCCCTGTTCCGCCAGGGCCGGGCTGTCAGCAGGGCGGAGGCTGATCTTCAGGCCGTAGGTTCCGGCTAGAAGGGATTCGGCATCCCTCATAAAGGTGCTGTCCATCAGTTTCAGCTCACCTGGCCCGCCGTTGAGGGACATCTCCATATCCTTTGATGAGGCTGAAGTTTCAGGGTCATCGGCCAGTCCCAAAGCGGCTTCCGCCGTGAAGGCAAGAAGAAGGTCCCTGTACTCCGGAGTCTTTGTGAATGATTTCAGCAGCACAGCCACCCTGTCCATTATCTCAGTATAGAGGCTCTGGCTGTTTTTCAGTTCCTGCCTGTTCTTAAGGAGGCTGAGGGTGGAGCTGCTGTTTTTTATAAGCTCCTTCCGTGACTCAGATGCTTTCGCTTCTGCTTCATTAAGGATGACAGCGGCCTTGTCCTTTGCACTCTGCAGAGTCTCTGCAGCCCGGTCTTCCGCTGTTTTCAGAATATCACGGGCTTCATCCTCTGCGCTGTGGAGGATGCTGCTTAAGAGTTCAGAGCTTGATTCCGATTGCTTCATTTACAAGTTCTTTCAGTGATGGTTTCCCTTCAATCCTTCCCATGGCATCGGGTATCTCAAGGATCAGGGGAAACTGCCTGGTGAACACAAAGCGGTCAACCAGGGGTCGTACCAATTCCGCCAGTCTTTCGCTGATAAGGATGATTCCGGTTTCGGGGTCTTCCATGGCCTTGTTCAGAGCCTGCTCTGTCTCCTGTGCATTGGCAGCCATAATGCCGCGTACACCGACAAGTCCGAATCCGAGAACCGTATCTTCATCACCGATAACGAAATATTTCATAGTTCTATGATTATATCTTACCGAGGATCATCAGGGCTGTAATAAAACCGAATACAACTATACCCTCTGCCAGGGCAATGAATATCAGTGCCTGGCCGGCGATTTCGGGCTTTTCACCGATGGCTCCCATTGCGGCGGAACCAACATGGCTGATGGCGATTCCCGCACCGACGGCAGCGGCTCCAAAGGCCAGGGCGGCCGCCATAAGGCCGAAGGACTGCACCTGAGCCGAAACAGCGGGAGCCTCAGCCGCATGGGCATCCTGGGCGCTGGTGCCCTGAATACCTATAAATCCGAGGACGATAAACATCACAGTGACAACAACGATCCTGGATGTGTTGTGCAGGGCCAGTTTCTCTTTAAGATTCACTACTACCTCCTAAACGGGACTTCAGAGACACAGGCTCATAGGCCTTTCCCGTTCCATTGAAATATTTGGAAAAGAATTCATAATAATTCAACCTGAGTGACTGAATGCCCGCAGACAGTCCTTCAAGTGCAATTACCAAAGCATTACCGAGCAGCAGAATTAATAATGCTGCCGCAGGGGGGGCGGGGTCTGCGATCTGGAAAAATGCGGTCATCAGACTCACATGGGCTATACCAAGACCGGCAACCCGCATAAACGAGAGGGTGTTGGCCAGATAGCCTGAAAAGACCTCCAGCAGTTCTACAACCCACTCCATCACAAGATTCATCAGAGCGGCAGGCTTGAAACTGAAGCCGTGGCCCGAGCTTATGTGGTGGACCGGCTCTTTTAAGAGCATCAGTCCCGCAGGGACTCCCAAACCGATAATCAGAAAGGGTGCGGGAGGCATGGTTCTGTAGGAGGTCCCCACAAAGTAGAAGGCCGTATAGGTTCCGGCTCCGTACATCCATCCGCCCAGGATTCCCGCCTTGTTGAATATAAGATTAATCCAGTCCCGCTCTCTGATACAGTTGATTATATTCAGGAGTATTCCCACGCCGAGTACTGTGATTCCAAACCAGATTGTAATTTTAAGTATGTCATAGATGCTGGCTATGGCCTCATTGCCGCTGGCATGTCCGGCCACGACGGCATGATAGTTGAACCAGAGGGGAGGGATCACTGAATAACCGAAGAAGGAGCCGAAGAGAAAACCCGCCACCATGGCAGCACCGCCGCAGTAGGCAATCAGCATAAACAGAGTATTGGGTTCTCTGCCTCTTCTTTTATCTCTGAAGTGCATTAGAAGGCCTGTCATCACAAGGACAAGACCGTGGCCCACATCGCCGAACATCAGGCCGAACATGCAGAGGTAGCTCACTGCCACAAGAACTGTGGGGTCCACTGTTCCATAGGCGGGGATGCCGAAATTTTTAACAAGCATTTCAAAGGGTTTCAGGGCACCGGGATTCCTCATTTCAACAGGAGGGTCCACCTTTCCTTCGGTACTCTCCCTGACCCATGCTGTGCTGTGCCATTCGAGGAGGCAGTTCTCTCCGGCTACGGCACGGATCTCCCTGTCAAGTTCATCCTTCCGGTCATCAGGGACCCATCCGTTAAAAAGGATGCAGCTGTCAGTGGCGGAGAAGAAAGACTGGATCTTGAGATTCAGTTCTCTTATTCTCAGATCCGACCAGGTCTCCTGAAGCCACTGGCTCTTGCCTCTGATATACCCGCGGGACTCCTCTTTTAAAGCCTCCTGCTGCTTTTTGAGCTCCTTTATTTTCCTGTCCATATCTCCGGTAGCCCGGTTCTGACCCGGATCAGAGTTCAGGCTCTTTGCCGCTTCGGCAGGGAGGGGGCCCTTCTCCCAGTAGACCGAGGCCAGACGCTTTTCAATTGCATCCTGATCCCTTTTCATTCCCATGATGATGCAGTAGCAGCGGCCATCACGGTTAAGGGTTTCCATAACCACGGTTGTCAGGCTTCCCAGGGCACTCTGAAGATCATCGAGGCTGCTTTCGGCAACACTTCCGGTCTCGATAAAGAGGAAGGAGTATCCTGAGCTGCCCTGCTGGGCCCGCTCCACAAGTGCCTGTTCGTCACCAAAGAGATTTACCTGACGCTTTAAGTCGGTGAGCCTGTTTATCTCGGTCTGGAAATCCTTCTGCCTGTCCCTGAATCCCTGTTGCTCGTTTGACAGGGCATCTACCATTTTTTCAATCTTGTCCAGTGAGAGGCTTCCTTCATCCCTTATATCGTCACGGATGACCGGACGGAGATCCGCCGCCTTCAGAAGAGTCTCGATCCTCAGACGGTTTTCAGACAGTCTGGCGGAGGATTCGTTAACGCTGATCTGTTTGAGGCGGCTGTCCCTCAGGGCCGGAATATCATCGGTTCTGATGAAGTCCATTACTCCGGTCTGAAGCAGGACCTTTGTGATTTTGTCCAGATGATCCCTGATCACCACTGCGGTCAGGTGATTCATTTTGGAGCTGAGAATCATGAGTTTCCTCCGCTGTTATGCATTGAATTGGCTTTATAGTGGGCAGCATTGAGAAGACTGACAAGGCGGCGGCACTCCCTCTCTTTCCGCATAAAGTATGCGAGCATGATGCCCAGGGTGAAGGGATTGCCCCGAAGCATCTTTTTCATCTCTCTGTCCTCTATGTCTGCGAAGAGAGCTGTGAGCATCTCCATCTTTTTAAGAGGATCTCCTTCCTCTCCGAGTAGCAGTGTACCCATGCTGCCGTAGGAACTGAGTGTTTTTTCAAGATACTGGTCTTCTGTTTTAATTCCCTTATGCCCCGGCATTCCTGTTTTTCCTGATTTTGAGGGCACCTGTCCGGGAATCAGATCGTCCAGAAGCTGTTCCAGAGGTAAAAGAGGGGACATCCGGATCATAAAGAGCATGTTTTCAAAATCAATCTCCATCCCTGTATACCGGAGCAGCATGGTCCGGTCGGGTTCGGCGAAAACTTCGCTGTATTG
The DNA here is from genome assembly GCA_963676905.2 of Oceanispirochaeta sp. GTDB lineage: Bacteria > Spirochaetota > Spirochaetia > DSM-2461 > DSM-2461 > Oceanispirochaeta. Next base: position 4,199,417 of record CAXXVE010000001.1, on the reverse strand, counting down.
CAGTATTCCGGCAAAACGGAAGTGGTCCATATCTTTTTCAAGATTGTAGAGGCTTGTCAGGCCGGCAGAACTTTCCGCCCTGTCTTCGAATATTGCAGTATAGGGGCAGCCTTTTCTGTCTGCCAGATAGGTGTAGAGCTTCTCTGCAGTTTCACAGCCCATAAGAGTTTCGGGGTCGAACTCTGTGACGACCTTCATCCGGAGCATGTAGGGCATAAGGTCCGTGACATCCCGTTTCCTGATCCTCAGATCGAACCAGAGTCGTATCCAGTCCTTGAGAATCTCTATGTCGTACTTAAGAAGAAGGACATCCAGAAAGCCCTGGAGGGTTTCATCACAGTGCTTCCTGAGTTCTCTGAAGGAGTCTATTTCGTACTCTTTAAGTGTCTTTTCAGCCATCTTGAGATCCCCTGTTTCCTCATAGATTTCCTCCATCATGGAATAGGGGGTGGACTTGAGCATAAGCATGGCTTCGTTGAGATTGGGGCGGTCTTTGAGCTTGCGGAAAAAATCCTCCTTCAGGAGAAAATCCATCCGCGTTTTGAGTTTTGCATTGATGAAACTGTAGCGGCCTAAGGCTGAGGGCATAGCACAACTACCTACTCTGTTTCAGTTGTTGTCAGAAGTTCAAATACCTTCTGAGCCGCAGCGTCGAGGAGATCAGTTTTTTCGCTGAGCAGGGTGCTTTGCTTCGCATCCAGATCTTCAATCAGTGCTTTACGCTGATCATCCAGCTCCTGCCTTGTGGATGCGGCTTCCTCTCTCTGGATTCTTACGGCATCCTGTCTGGCACTCTTTATGATCTCTTCGGCTTCTCTATCCGCCTGTTTCTGAATGTCCCTGGATTTCTCCCGGGCTGATTCTACAATGTCTTTTGCTTTGTTTTCGGTCTCAAGAAGTCGGTCAATAACATTGCTCATGGGAATATTGTACTGTGACATTTATAAAAAGATAAAGAAGAAACGTATGTTTTTGCTGACTGAAGGGAAAGGGATGTATTTTTGGGGATCTGTGTCATAATAAACTTATGGGCACAATCCTGAAAATTGAAGCAGAACACCTGGCCAACCCTGAAATCATTGAAGCACTTCATACTCACCCAGAGTCCCACTGGTATTGGAGCAGGGACTGGTCTCCCTCCTTTTACAGCAGTCTGGCATATGAAGGACTGATAAGTATCACCTACACTCTGGAGGATGGGACAGTCCTTCTGGCTCCGGAGATGCAGAGGGTTTACGCCCTGCTGGACTGGGAGACGCTGCATATTTCAAGGCAGGTTAAAAAGCTGCTCGTCCGGGTGGAGTCGGGTGAGTTTATCCTCTCCCTTACAGCCGGTCTGGACAGGGTTCTTGAGGGGATCTCCCTTTATCACAATCCCTGCTGGCTTACACCTGAATATGCTTCCATACTCAAATCGCTCAGCAGACCTGATCACGCATACTCCTGCCATGTTATGGCCGCAGAGCTGACAGACAGGGAGGGCCGGCTGATCGCCGGAGAACTGGGATACCGTATCGGTTCCATCTATACAAGCCTGTCCGGTTTTATAGACAGGAGCACCGGTATTTCAGGCTGCGGAACCCTTCAGATGGTGCTTCTGGCCCGGACGCTTCAGGAAAAGGGCTATGCCTTCTGGAACCTGGGACATGCCAATATGGAGTACAAGAACAGGCTGGGGGCCGTGAATCTCTCCCGCAGTGATTTCCTTTTGCGCTGGAAGGCTGCAAGGGACAGCACTCCGGAACCTTCAGCCTAGCTGTGCATCAGAATCTCCCGGCACTCCCCAATGGCAACAAAGAGGGGACTCTCACCTCCAGAATCGGGATGATAGATTCTGCTGAGACGGCGGTAGGCTCGCCTTACATCTTCCGAATCCGGCAGTTTTAGAGGCCCCAGACCGGGGATGAGCTGGAGGGTCAGCGCAGCGCTGACACGGCTGGTTGTGAGGGGGGAGAGGGCATAGCGTTCTTCAAGGACTTTCAGATCTTCAGAATACAGCTCAATCCACTGCATATCTGAGAACTTCTGGAGCTCACAGGCCCTTTTTTTACTTCCGGGATATATGACTTTTTCCCAGCACCGGCGGCTTTTCCCCCCCGTAAGCTCTTCCTCCCACTCTGCCAGAAAACGAATTGCCCGCCTTCTTACAGGGGACAGCTTTTTAACCTTTTCCATAATAAAGAGTTCCCGTTCCTCTTGTATTCTTTTCCTGCTTGCAAAGTAGTCCAGTTTGATCTTGAGAAAGAGGGGAAAGAAGGGGTCTGCGGGAACCCTGTAGGTCCTGTATAGATTGGGCAGGTTCTCCACTGTAATGACGGCTTTCTCCAGCAGGCGGTAACAGACAGAGTTCATCCTTAGATTTTTAAGCCTGTCTGAAGAGTTGTAGTGGCTAATCATTGATGAGTAGTAGGGGTGTTTTCTGATGGACTTCGGCTGTTTTTCAAGGAGTTTTGCAAGAGTTTGGGTTTTTGCTCTGTTTCTTCTTCTCCGTCTTTGGGCCGGTCTTCGGGAGCTCATGGATTGATAGTATCACTTCATAAGGCGAAAAAACAGCCGGGCTCCGACCCGGCTGCAGCAGCTTTCAGTGATTGTGCCTAAAACTCTTCAAAGTCTCCGGGCTGATCGCTGTAGCCGTCAGGACTGACTTCCAACTCAACCGGATACTTTTCCGAGTTGCTCAGATCCCGGTCGGCTGACCAGGAAGAGGTGTTGTGCCTGTCTGTATCATACTCAATCTCTCCGGCAGCTCCTTTCGGCCTGTCAACCTTATGGATGAGCTGTGATTTATTAACCTTGAAGTAGGCAATTGTGTCTCGCATGGCTGTTGCCTGGGAGAGCAGCTCTTCGGACATGGAGGCCAGCTCTTCCGAGGAAGAGGCATTCTGCTGAATGACAGTGTCCAGCTGCAGGATTGCGGAGTTGATCTGCTCTGTTCCCTGATTCTGTTCCTTGCTAGCCATAGTTATCTCTTCAATGAGCTCCGCCGTTTTCTTCATTGAAGGTACAACCTGCTGTATCTTTTCCTGTGCCATCACTGCTTTGTGGACACTGCCATCGGTAATCTCGGTAATCTCCTTGGCCGCCTGCCCGCTGGATTCAGCCAGTTTTCTTACCTCGGAAGCGACTACTGCAAATCCCTTACCCGCTTCACCGGCCCGTGCCGCTTCTATGGCCGCATTGAGGGCCAGCATATTTGTACTTCTTGCAATGTCCTCGATAATTGATATTTTTTCGGCAATGTCCTTCATGGCTGAGACTGTATCCGCAACAGCATCACTGCCTTTCTGTGAATCTGCAGATACCTCTTTTGCCATGGTGTTGGACTGGATGGCATTGTCCATATTCTGCTGGGTATTGGAGTTCAGCTGCTCAATGGAGGCGGATACCTCTTCCATATTAGAAGCCTGCTCACTTGTTCCCGAGGATATGGACTGGGCTGAGGCAGATATCTGCTCACTTCCCGAGGTCACCATTTCGGATGCGGAAATGATGTCATTGACAATGGATGTAAGCTGCCTTGTCATATCCTGCATGGAGAGGTAAACCCCTGTGAGCCTACGGTCCGGAAAGTGGATATTAAGATCACCATTTGCAATTTTTGAGGTGATCTCTACTATTTCAGCAGGTTCTCCTCCCAGTTTGGAAGTCAGGGACTTTGTGATCAGCAGGGCCACAACTATGCCGAGAATGGCTGCTACAATAGAGAATGTGACGGCTACGGCGGTGTTCTGTTTTGTGACAGTTTCTATATAGCTGTTAACTCCATCCCTTACGGATCTCGCCTGGGTCATCATCTCTTCGGCAGTCTGACTCTGGAGGAGCATGCTCTCATTCTGGAGATTCGAGAGCTCCTGAAATCTTAGAACCTTCTCTTTGTATGTCTCAATGTCTTTCAGTCCGTCATTAATGAGGGTTTTTATACGGGAACTGTTTGTCAGCAGCAGTCCCTCATTCAGAAGTGCTTCGGTGGACTCAAGACTGATCATCCAGTTCTTGAACTGGGTTTCCTGCTCCTCCGGTGTAACAGCAAGCTGAAATTTCTGGGCACTGATTCTGAAATTACTTATGGCAGTTTGGAGCTCCATAAAGTGCTCCAGTACATGGGTCATACGTACAGGTACCATACCGTTGACCGTTGCAGAGTCAATCAGAGCCTTTTCCGTTTCAATGATCTGCCGGGTTGCATCAACAACGTGAAACGCCGCAGCCGAGCGTTCGGCGCCCACCGCATAAACCTCCTTCTGATAGTCACGGTACTCCTTTATGTGATCCTCATATTCAACAGTCTGATTCAGCAGAGCTCTTGTATATACCTTGTTTTTATCACTGAGCATAAGATTTTCGGCCTGCTGTGCCTGGGTCCTTACATTATTAACTTCTGTGAACACACCATCCAGGATGCTCTCATCCTTTAAGATAATATACCGCAAAGCGCCGGTCTGGGCGTCCTGTGAATCAACCAGACTTCGGTTTGCAAGTTCACTGATTTCTGTCTGGTAGTTGATCTGACCGATTCCTCTGATCCCCATATATCCAACAATCAGCGTAAAAAGAACCAGTGCGGTAAAGCTGACCAGAAGCTGAGTTCTCACCTTGATTTGTGCAGCCATATTTTCTTCCCCCCTTATTCTCGGGCGGTTAACCTTGACCGGTGATCGTGAAAAGCGATTGCTGTTCAGTTAACAGCCGCCTTTAAGTCTATATAATGAACATCTGTTTTTCAAATCTAATTGAAAAAAGCTTGAGAGAGGAGGCTGGGTATTCCCTCTCAGGCCCTGTCAGTACTGGATATCCAGGCGGAGGAAGAGCCCTCCTCCCGAATCTCTGGTGCTGTCAAAGGCTTCCGAGAACCAGCCTTCATTGCCGCCCCTGTGGTCGCTGTATCCGAAATAGAGGCTCAGGTAGCTGAAGTGCCCGCTGATGCCTCCTTCATAAACAAAATCCGGGTCATCAGTCCCCAGCTTAATACCCCCCAGTGCCAGAATAAGGCCCAGGTTGCCGGTGACCATCAACTCTGAATCCCAACCGATATTCATCTCTGTTCTGTCAATGAAGAATCCATTGAAGGAGATATTCGTCTCAAAACCCTTCAGCAGGGGAGCCTGCAGACCGGCGGCTAACATGTAACGGAGATGGTCCTCTGAGTTTTCCTTGTATGCAAAACCGTATTCCAGACGCTCTATCGCTTTTATGGCAAAGCCTCTGCCCATATCGCGGCGCCAGAATGTCCCGATGCCTGCAACCGAGAGGGAGTTTCCTCTCAGTTCGGCATCGGTATTGGCACTACTGTCCCAGTAGATCTCAGACCACCAGCCGCCGCTCCTCCAAGAGAGAGCTGCCAGAATATCGGGATAATCTGTTTGAGACGCATTTATGCCGTTCCATGCGGGTATGCTGCTGCCCAGGGCGGGATTGAAAACAAGCTTCAGATAGAGGTTCTCACGGAGGGCAAGATCGCTTTGCAGTGCTACTCCCGATACTCCGCCAAGGCGGTAGTTTTCGAAGTTGAATCTGGTCCACTCTTCATTTTCAAGGCCTCCTGCATTCAAACCGGCCTGAATTTCAAAATCCAGCGAGTTCTCCACTCCCGCCTCGTCAAGGGGTCTTGTTTTATATATGCCTTGTCAATTACCTGGCCGTAATTCATGCCGTAGCGCTGGTCAACGCCGCTTCCAAATACAATTCCACCGCCCAGATCTGACCAGTTATCCAGTTTGATACGTGCGTGGAGTTTTGTATATTCAGTCCAGTGAACAATCCCTTCAAACTCAAAACTGTCGATAATATTGCCGCTTAGGTTGACTCCGTCGAACTTCATTGTATCGCTGAAACGGACTCTGTATTCGAAGGGTGAGTACTGGGATGTGCTTTCATCCGCACCTGCGGCAGAGGCAATGAGGAGAAGGAGTATTATACATTTACAAACAGATTTCATTCAAAGATCTCCTGTCTCCTTCTGACCAGAACCCGTTCCGAATCATATTCAAATCCAAGGCTTATACCCGCCTTTATGGAATATCCAGTGTCATGCTCGGCGTAATGAAGCAGGTCTAACATATTCCATTCGAATCCTGCCAGAAGGCCGATGATAAGGTGCTCGGATACCCTTGCTTTTATTTTAAGATCAGAGCCAATTCCCATTGGGGCAAACTGAACTGTCTGATAACCGGTGCCCTTGAGCTGGATATATCCAAGATGAACTCCCAAAGAAGGTTCAAGAATAAAGCTGTCTCCCATGGCAAAGGTCCACACAGGACCGAAGAGGAAGTGGGATGATGAAGGATATTTGTAATGGTCAAAGGAGTTGAAGTACTCTCCATCCTGATAGAGTGCCACAGGGAGTGCCGAAGTGACCGAAAAGAGAAGATCCAGTTTGCCGTCCCTCTTGAAGCTCACATTGAGAGCCGGGCCGTGGAGGCGGTATTCGCTTCCAGCCTTGTTTCTTATATAGTCCTGGTGGTAGGCCGCGGCTATATCAAAGCTGTCCAGAGCGGAAAGGGGCAACAGCGGCAGAGCAAGGAGCAGCAGAACTGCGTATTTCAGGGGTCTCATCGTCATTGCCTCCTAAAGCCCGCTTATAATATCCGAGATAAAACTGAAATTCATAACTCCCGGATTCACATTGTCAAATCCGATGCTGTAAGGGCCTTCCCCGTCTATGGAGAGAAGGTTGTTTCCCGAGTCGGCGATGGTTCTGTCGATACTTATGCCGTTGTAATCAAGGTCACAGTACCAGGTATCAGCTTTCCCTTCCAGAGAGAAGGATACCGATCCGCTGATAGATCCGCTTCCTGACATATCAGACTTGTTTATGTAAGACCCCTCAAGGCGGAAGGGCTTCAGATCTGAGGCTTCTATAAACTCAAAGGTCGTTGTTGTCGTTATCAGTCCGACCTTGACTGTCAGGTCCATGTGGTGGTCTCCCGATGGGGTGTTCATTAAACTTCCGAAGGCGGTTGTATTTGTGTAGTTCATCATATTCATTCCTCCAAAACCGGCTATACGGCTCTGGGGAAGAAAGACTCCCGTTATCTGACAGAGTCTGTGTATGTCGGTGGCCTTTTCGGCTGTATGGGAGCCGCTCATCATGGAGTCTATAGTAAGATCCAGTCTGTGATAGGTATTGGTCCCGTCTTCCGTATCAAGGGATACTGTAATATCTGTGGGCGATTCACTTGTAGTGAAATTGGTGTAGCTGAAAGTGCTGTCAATGTCAGTTTCCGTCTGACTCCCCGATACACTGATACTCTCCATCCTTTCATAGTAGACTGTATAGCGCTTTTTCAAATCAACTGTGATGTTTGATCCCGAAAGGGTATAGGCTCCCTGGAACAGATAGACATCATGTCTGGGGGACTCTCCAGAACCTGTTCCGCTGTTAAGTATCCGGATAATGTTGATTGAGCCGAACTGGTCGGAGGCGCCGAGGATCTCCCCTTCAAAAACAAGAATCTCAATGCTGTTATTGCCGTCGTAGACACGAACGTAGGGTAGGGCCCCCTCTTTTCCGATATCAATCCAGGATGAGCTGTCAAGCTTGGCTCCAAAATCTCCATAGGGGTTGTTGCAGGCCATGATGCTGAGGGAAAGCAGCGGGAGTGCTGTACCAGAAGACCTCTTATTTCTCATAAAAAACATAGCCCGTCATTATCTTAATATTTTGATTTTGCTCCAGTTCCGGGAGTGCTGATTTTTCAAAACCTATCTGATATGCTGACTTTACTCCGCATAAGCGCGGTAAAACGCAGATAATATGGATTTTTATGAAGAATGAATATAAATAAAACAATTTGTAAATCCACCGGTGCTGTATATGCCCGGGAGGGTGAAACCATACAGAGTCTCTGGAGCGGATACGGCAGCATTGTCAGGTACAGTCTGGAATATGGTGATCCTTCTGAAGCAGAGGCGGGATCAGTAATTGTAAAACACGTGCGCCCCGGGGGAGCGGGAACCCATCCCAGAGGATGGCAGACAGACATCTCCCATAGCAGAAAACTGGAATCCTACCGTGTGGAAAGCCGCTGGTATCAGAGCTGGAGCCGCCTCTGTGATGATGAGTGCCGGATACCCCGCTGTTTCGGGCTTGAAAATCGGAATGATGATATGCTGATGGTGCTGGAGGATCTCGATGCCGCAGGTTTCCCTCTGCGCAAAAGCAGTCTTCGGGAGAGAGAACTAAAGGCCTGTCTCAGCTGGCTGGCCCATTTTCACGCCCGTTTTCTGGGTGAAGAGCCTGAAGGATTATGGTCCAGCGGTACCTACTGGCATCTTGAAACAAGGCCTGATGAACTTTCGGCTCTGGATGACAAGGCTCTGGCCGCTGCGGCTCCCCTTATTGACAACAAGCTGAAGAGTGCACGGTTCCAGACCTTTGTCCATGGCGATGCCAAGATCGCCAATTTCTGTTTTGCCCCTGACGATAAGGTCGCCGCTGTGGACTTTCAGTATGTGGGGGGAGGCGTCGGAATGAAGGATCTTGCCTACTTTATTGGAAGCTGCTTCTATGATGATGAGTGTGAAAAACGGGAGTCAGAAATTCTGGATTACTATTTTTCCTGCCTTGAGATCGCCCTCCGGCGGTATGGCAGGAGCATCGACTTCAGGGCGCTTGAGGAGGAGTGGCGAATGCTCTTCCCCTGGGCCTGGACCGATTTCCACCGGTTCCTCAAGGGGTGGAGCCCCGGGCACTGGAAACTCAATTCCTACAGTGAACGGATTGCCGCTAAAGTACTGGAGAAGCTATGAAACTGAATACCTATGATTTGAAAACTCTTGCCGCCCTGGCAGAGGAGGCTGCCCGCAGAGCGGGAGCCCTGATCGCCTCATACAGGGGAAAGCAGATAGATGTCCGGATGAAGGAAGGGGGGGATAATCTTGCCTCCCAGGTTGTCACAGAGGTGGATCTGAAGTCTCAGAACACTATTCTGGAGTATCTGGAAAACTCCATAAAGACCTACAGCCTCGGTCTGCTGGCCGAAGAGGACAGGGATGACGGCAGCCGCCTGAGTGCTGATGCCTTCTGGTGTATTGATCCCATAGACGGGACACTGCCATTTTCCGAGGACAAACCGGGTTATGCCGTTTCCATCGCGCTTGTAGGACGGGACGGTGTTCCCCTTGTCGGGGTCGTTTATGATCCCCGCAGCGATATTCTCTACTCCGCGGTGAGGGGGGAGGGAGCCTTTCGGAACGGCAGCCCCTGGAGGGTCAAGGATACAGTTCCCGAAGGTGCCTGCCTGACCTGGATCATGGACCGGGACCAGAAGAGCCATCCCCGTTTCGATGATATTCTGAAGAAACTGGGCTTGAAGGCGGAGGCTCTCGGGCTGTCTGAACCATGCTGGTATGCCGGGGGCGGAGCAGTCCTCAATGCCCTCTGGGCTCTGGAGCAGCATCCGGCTCTCTATTTCAAGATCCCCAAAGAGCAGGAGGGGGGCGGATGTTTCTGGGACTTCGCCGCAACAGCCTGTATCGTTTCTGAAGCAGGAGGGGGCGTGTCTGACTACAGGGGGGAAGCTCTGGAACTCAACAGGGAAGATTCATTCTATATGAATGCAAAGGGAGCTCTGTATGTCAGCTCACCGGCTCTGGCCGAAGAGCTGACAGAACTTTGACGGCTTATTGAACAGGTGCTGCCTGTACAGGAATGTCCTGATTTGTTGTTTCCCCTGATTCCACCTGAACTCCTGATACTGTGGTGACAACCTCAAGAATTTCATCAACAGTATTATATGCTGCGACAATCAGGTCATAACTGCCTTCGGCAAGGAAGGCTAACTTATAGCGGAGGTCTTCTTCATTTCCGTCGACAGGGCAGGCAAAGGTGCTTGTAACGGCGTTGGGAAACTGAATCCCATCAGCATTCTCCACAGCCTCCCCGCTGATATCGCCTCCCGGTTCATAGGCATATACAACAAAATTACTGTAGCCCTCACTGCCTGCCAGTGTCTGAGCCCCGGTCAGCTCTCCGCTGATCTGTCCGGCCTCTCCGTCAACAATAACTCTGACAGCCGGTTTCAGCTTGTAGACTTCTCCGCTGAGTACGAGGGACTTCCTGATGTCGAAGTCGGCTGTAACAGTCACTTCTCCATTGACGGGAATGGTAAAGGAGTTTACAAGTTTAAATCCGGACTCACTGCCGCTGGGGACCCACAGAGGGTGCTTAACGTCGTCAATGACAAGATAACATCCCGGATTTGCCGGAACCGCCTCTTGGTCAACAGGGGCATCCAGCATCAGCCGGATCTGGTTGACCCTGCCTGAAGGGAGTTCCACAGAATCTGCCAGATTGGCTGTTTTTCCCTCGGTAAGATCCAGCAGATTAAGCTTGAGCCCCTCGTCAAAAGTTACAAGGGAGAGCCAGTCGTCCGAATCGGCTACTTTGACCAGTACTTCGCTGATGGTGATATAGACAGCGGTCAAACCTTCTGTGGAAACCGGCGCATCTGTAATATTGAAAGTTACGAGGCCGGAATCGGCAGCATCCTGACTGCAGGAAATAAATAGACAGGCTGTCAGCAGAAAGATTAGAAACTTTTTCATAAAGTCCTCCGGAAATCGGGTGAGACCCATCGTATATTATACACCCGGAATGGACTTTTTTCTTCAAAGGAGAGGGCTAATCAGTGAAGTTTCTCACCGAGGACTTCAGCCATGCCGAATCCACGGCGCCCGTTTTCTGCCTGATCAGGTTTCCATCTTTGTCAAATACCATGGTTACGGGGATGGAGTTGATTTCAAATCTTGTGGACGCCTCTCCCCATGAATCAAGATAGACTGGAAAGTTTATATTCTGGTCATCAATAAACGTACTGACCCCCCTTACAGAGGATTCGGTTGTGGTCATATTGACACCGATCAGTCTGACACCCCGCTCCTTATATTCTTTGTAGAACTCTATCAACTCAGGAATCTCAGCACGGCAGGGAGGACACCAGGTCGCCCAGAAGTTGACAATTGTTACTGATGCTCCTGTCAGCTCAAGGGTTTCCGGGCGTCCCTCAAGTGTGCTGAGGGTTACAGTACCGGTTTCGGAAGGGGAGTCTGTGAAGGAGGAAGGCATCAGCAGAACCAGGGGGAAGAGGACTACCGCACTCAGAGCGCAGATAAGAAGAACTGTTTTTATATCTGGCAGTCTGAATTTACCGGATCGGACAAGTAGTGCAATCCCCGCGCAAGCCGCGAGAAATCCCGCAATGAAATTGATGATTCCTCCCGTCAGGTAGACCAGAGCCAGAGGAGCCTTGAGAACAGTCTGCCAGTTTGTCAGCAGAAGGCTGAGTTTCCATCCCCCCAGAAAGAGCAGGAGCCCCGAAAAGAATAGATCTGATCCTCTGCTGTAGTCTTCGGATCTTTTCCTGTAGATGAGCCGCAGTAAAAGGTGCCCGGCAACAACCGATATGATGAGTAGCACCGGCAGAGCCGGCAGGTTCAGAGGGCCCAGGGAAATCGTATTCTGCATCAGTCCAACCTCTTTTTTTTCATTCTCTCCCACGCCAGTATAGTACTGAACAGGATAAAAATCATCAGAGAAATTACCTGGACAGGCATCTCTGTGATCCGGGCATCCCTGAGAACGATTCCGCGCATCAGTTCTATAAAGTGGGTAACAGGCAGAATCTTGGAGAGAACCCGGGCAAAGCCGGGCATCCCCTCATAGGGAAAGACGAAACCCGACAGGAGAATGGACGGCAGAAGAATAAAGATGGAGAGCTGGACCGCCTGGAACTGGGTCTTTACAAAAGATGAGATCAGCAGCCCCAGAGTCAGGGTGGATGTAATGAACATCAGCACTGCCGCCGAGATATCGATGAACCTTCCGTTTACAGGAAGGCGGAAGACAAGAACACCAAGCAGAAAGACAAGGACTGTCTGGAAAATACCGATGCCGATGTAGGGCAGGAGTTTTCCGCAGATAATCTCCATTGCCGATACGGGGGTGGTGATCAGCATCTCCATGCTGCCGTGTTCTCTCTCCCTTACAAGGGCTATGGCTGTAAAGAGCATCAGTGTCATTGTCAGAATCACACCGATAAGCCCGGGGATCACATCCACTGCAGTCCTCTGCTCCGGATTGTAGAGGGGAAGCACCTGTATCGGCAGCCTCTCCTGTATCCTGTAGTCCACTGTATGCCCCTCAGTTTCAAGGGGGAGGGCCGCCAGGCTCTGGACGGCTCCGGTCACAACGGAGCTGCTTCCGTCTGTGAGAATCTGGAGGGCTGACCGGCTGTCTCTGAGCCTTTCCTCAAGGTCATGGGGAATAAGAACACCGGCGCGGACCCTGCCGGTACGGATCATTTTCTGAAGCTCCGCCTCCGACTCCACCCTGTATTTCAGATCCAGGACTCTTGTGGCCCCTATGTCCTGAATGATCATCCGGGAGTTCTGTGTCTCGGACATATCGCACCAGGCTGAAGGTATATTCCGTACATTGTAATTGATGGCAAAGCCGAAGAGGAGGAGCTGCATGACTGGAATTCCGAAGACCATGGCTGCGGTGAGGCGATCCCTTCTGAGCTGTTTCAGCTCCTTGTAGACCATGGCCCTTATTTTTTCTATTCGGATCATGGGGTTTCCTCCTGAAGGTGTTCTCTGTGGGTTGCCCTTACAAAGACATCCTCAAGGTTGGGGCGGGTTCTCTCAAGAGAGCCCAGAAAAGTGAAGTTCCGGGAGAGCCAGGCTTCGGGCTCTGCTATCTCCGAGGACACCATTATGCGCAGGCGGTTCCCTATCTGTGTGCAGCCGGGAATCTTCGGATTTGATGAAAGAGTTCTCCGCCAGTTTATAAGCTCATCCGGTCTTCCTTCGGCCAGAAGAACCCTGGCATTCAGGTCTTCCATAAGCTGACGGGGTTCTCCCTCGGCGCTGAGGCAGCCTTTCCGGATGATTGCAAGACGGTGGCATCGTTCCGCCTCATCCATATAGTGGGTTGATACCAGAATGGACATTCCCCGTCCCGAGAGTTCAAAAAGGTACTCCCAGAACTCCCTGCGGCTTTCGGGGTCCACCGCCGAGGTGGGTTCATCCAGAATAAGAAGTCTGGGTCTGTGGACTATGGCTGCGGCCAAAGCCAGCCGCTGTTTCTGTCCGCCGCTCATGGTGCCGGCCAGCTGGTTTCTTCTGTTTTCAAGATGAAACTGTCCGCAGAGCTCTGTGATTCTCTCTTTCTGCTGTTTCCGGGGGACTCCCTGTATCGCTGCAAGAAACTGCAGGTTTTCCTCCACTGTCAGTTCCTGATACAGAGAGAACTTCTGGGTCATATAGCCGAGGTGGGCCTTCAGTTTCTCTGCCTCCCGGGGGATGGAGAAGCCAAGAGCCTCCACCTCTCCCGAGGTGGGGGTTAAAAGGCCGCAGATCATTCGTATGGTGGTGGACTTGCCGCTTCCGTTGGGGCCGAGAAAGCCGTATATCTCTCCCTCCGGGATATTAAGTGAGAGCCGGTTGACCGCCCTGAGCTCTCCGAAGTCCCTTGTCAGGTTCCGGGTCCGTATGATCATCTGTCCGCTCAGAGTCCGCCTCCTTCCCTCCGGATATCCGTCAGATCCATTCTGACTGGGGTCCCCGGTTTCAGTGATGCAGCTTCAGGGCTGATGATATCCACTTTTGCCGCATAGGAGAGGTGGCCGCGGTCGCTCTGGTTCAGAGCAAAATAAGGGGTGAATACAGGTTCTGCCGAGACGGTTCTTATAATTCCTTCGAGGTCACCCTCCATTCCGTCTGCCTTTACTCTGACTCTGTCGCCCGCATTGACCCGGAGGTGCCATGTTTCCGGAATGTAGACCCGGGCATAGGGGGCTGTGCCTGTCAGAAGCACCGCCAGAGTCATACCGGCGGCCGGTGTGGTTCCCTCTTTAAGGGGAATCGTATCAACCGTACCTGACCGGGGCGCCCTGAGGGTGAGGTCCTCCAGATTAAACCGGGCCTGATCCGCAGCCGCCTGTGCGGCGGCAAGGGCGGCGGAGGCCATCTCAATGTCTTCGGCCCTGCTCCCCAGTTCAAGAAGTTTGAGCCGGGCTGTAAGCTCATCTCTTGCGGCCAGGGCCTGCTTCCATGAGGCTTCGGCAGCTTCAAGTTCAGACTTGCTGTTGAAATTCTTCCTGTCCATCTCCCTGACTCTGTTCAGGTTGTCGGTCTGCTGTTCAAGAAGGGCTTCCGCCCCCTCAAGAAGCGCTCTGACCTGGGCTTTTTCTTCGGGGCGGGGACCGTTCTGCACTTTCTCAAGACTGGCTGCGGCCCTGTCTGTTTCAGCCTGAGCCGAGCTGTATGCAGCCAGAGCCCTGCGGTTGTCCTGTTCAAGAATGATCTCTCCCTCCTGAATCTGTTCCCCCTCGGAGACATGGATTTCTGTTATTCTCTCGGCCATCAGGGCGGGCAGCTCAATTCTGTCCCTCTCCAGAATCCCTGACGCTGTCGGGCGGGCATCAAGGGACCTCTTGTATATACCGAATCCCAAAGCCGACAGCAGTATGAGAGGGATTATGACAAAGGGGAGTGTCTTTTTTTTTTTCATTTATTTTCCCTCCGGCCTGAAACAGGCAGGTCTACAGGGCTCACAGGAATGCTGGACTCTCCCAGAATTTCGGTTTCAACATTGATAATAATTCTTTTGAATGTGTTCAGAGCCCTTTCAAGTTCCTCCCTGGGGGTATCCTTCGATACAAGTTCAAACCACTCATAGTTCAGCTTTATTATGTCTCTGGAAATCTCCCGTCCCCTTGTGCTGAGGCTTATATAGTTGTACCTCCTGTCATCCTCATCTTCGACTCTGACGACATAGCCGAGGTCTATGAGCTTTCTTATATTCCTTGTTGTCAGGGCAGGGTCAACCTGGAGCAGGCGGCTGAGTTCTTTCTGTGTCAGCCTCTCATGCTGGGTAATCTCAACAAGAAAGGAGAAGAGGCTGCTGCTGAGCCCCAGACTCTTGAGTCTGCTGTTCAGAAATGCCCTTCGTACTGTTATCAGTCTGTTGATAAGGTAGTTCACGTTTTCCATATACTTCAGGTATAAACCTATACAGTTGACATGTCAATTGATAAGTCAAATATATGCGAAAAGTTTTTGATACCGTCAGGGAAGAGTCGCTGTCTGTTGAATCTGCCCTGCCGTCGGGATAGAATAGGATCATGAATGAGATATACCGTGATCCGGCTGAGCGCCGGCGCTTTATGGAGGCCAGCGGCCTCTCTTATCTTGCAAGAAGCATCTATAAGGAAATTGCCGCATTTTCAAGGGATCAGAAGGAGTCTCCCTACTATAAGGACAACAGAGAGGAATTTGAAACACTGACTGCCGACTACGGCAGCAGCATAGAGGAGACTCTAATGGCTGATGTTTCGATCCGCCTTGTGTCCAGAGAGGTTGGGTACGGACTTTTTGCTGAAGAGGACCTGCAGCCCGGTGCTTTTATCGCCGAGTACACAGGGGTAATTCAGCCGGGAGAGGATCTTGAAGTCGATCCCGACTCTGATGAGCGGCCCGAAGGGGGGTATGAGACCGATTATACATGGGACTATCCCGATGCATGGTATGAGGATGAGCTTTATGAAGTAAATGCGGGAAAGATGGGGAACGAACTGCGCTATGTAAACCACAGTTTTGAGGCAAATCTTGCAGTGGAGCATACCCTTATCGGTAACCGCTGGGTAATATTTTTTGTGGCTCTGGGGTTTATCCCCGCCGGAACCCAGTTTACTGTGGACTACGGTGAAGAGTACTGGTCCGGAGGATTCCGGGAATTGATTCTGTTCTGAAAGAGCTGCCCGGATGCCGGGACAGCGGAATATGGACTGTATAAGTCCGTTCTTATAGGAGAAGTAAAATGCTGATATACAACCCCGAAGCTGTAATAAGCTTTATGAAATACGGGATTCTGATCCCCTCGCTGGATACAAGGAAGAGTAATACATACAAGGCCCTGATGGATGATCCTGAACTTGGAGGCAGGAGCCATGAGTGGCTGATCTCCGATTTTCCCCGTGCTGTGGATGAGGCTGATATCCGCCGTGCCCACGATACTGCATATACGGACAGGCTCTTTGGAGAGGGGCTGGAGCGGGCCCTTATGGAAGCCTATGAGCTTATCGATGAGAATGGCAACTACAACCGCTACGAGCCGGAGAATGCCAAGGCACCTCTCCTTGACCTGATGAAGGATGTTATGAATGTCGTTTCAGGCTCCTATGCCAATATAGAGCAGGCTTTGAAGACCGGATTTTCCTATTTCCTTGGAGGAGGCATGCATCATGCCCATCCCGGATTCGGCCACGGCTTCTGCCTTGTCAACGATATTGCCGTGTCCCTGCTGAAAGCCAAGGAGGAGGGCCTCTTCAAGACAGCCTGGATCATTGATGTGGACGCCCATAGAGGAGACGGTACCGCCGAGATTATGGCAAAGCATCCCGATATTACAGCCCTGAGCATTCATATGGCTTCAGGGTGGCCTCTGGACAGCCCTGAATACAGGAAAGACGGCAGCCTTAATCCATCCTGGTTTCCCGGAGATGTGGATATTCCCATGGAAAAGGGAGAAGAGAGTGAATACACTCCCCGTCTGATTTCCGCGATGGAGGAGCTTGAGAAAAAGGGGCTTCCGGATCTTGTATTTGTGGTTGCCGGAGTTGATCCCTATGAAAAGGATGAGCTGGCCTCCTCTGCAGATCTGAAGCTTACAAAAGAGCAGATGCTGGAACGGGACCAGGCCGTTTATAACTTTCTGGAATCAAGAAAGCTCCCCTCTGCCTGGGTGGCAGCCGGCGGTTACGGTGCATCATCCTGGGAGATTCATGTACAGTTTCTGAACTGGGTTCTCAAGAGACGCCTCGGAGAGGAGTAGGAAATACGGCGGAGGGTTACTCTCTGCCGCCTTCCCCTTCAGGCAGAACGCAGAAGGGGTACTTTTTCCCGAACTCCTCCAGAGATCTTCTTTTTCTTGAAATGAATTTGATCCCGTCAGGGGAATCGGGGAAACGGAGCCTGTGCTTCAAAAGCCCCGAAAGTTTTTCCGCTTCCTTCAGGTACTCCTGAAGAGAAGGGGAGGCGGCAGCCTCGCAGAATCTATCCATTATATAGGCCACCGCCGTCTCTCCGGGGTGGGCCAGATCACTCTCATACCAGCGGTAGTCCCGCAGTTCATCAAGCAGAATCTCATAGGAGGGAAAGTAGACAGCCCTTTCTGTCCTCTTCAGATATGCGTCAATCCCGCAGCGCAGGACCGCCTTGCTCAGAGAGTTCTCTGCCGCATCATCCCTGAGATGCCGGACGGGGCTCAGGCTTATGATAATCTTCAGCTCCGGATTCTGCTCCCTTAGAATTGCAGTGAGATCACAAAGTGCGGCGGTGCACTCCTCTACAGTGATCTGACGGCGGACAAAGTCGGTGGAGGGCCGTCTGTGGCAGTTGCTGACAACCTCTCCGGACTCCTTCTCTCCATAGACAAAAGCTGTCCCCAGGGTCAGGATCAGAAAGGAAGCCTCATTTAGGCGGCGCCTGCCCTCACTCACACGGGTGTTGAGTCTGTTCAGAAACTCATCCTGATCCGGATGGCTGACAGTGCTGTTGAAGAGGGGATGGGTCCACAGACCGTTCTGAAAGGATATCTCCTCCCGGCTGATTATCCGCCCCTCAGCAAGAAGTGTGAAACAGTCTTTCAGGGAGAGGGGGTTGTAGATGCTGCCGAAGGGAGAGAGGGCGCAGGGGAGAAAGCGGTTTTTCCAGAAGCTGAAGAGATTTTCCGCAAAGCAGGAGCCTCCGAAATAAACCCTGTCTTCCTGAGTAATACTTTCTGCAAAGGATTTGATGGAAACCCTGCTGCAGGTTCCGCCGTAAAAGCGCTCCTGTGCAGCCGAGCTGTTCCGTCTCACAGGCCCAGTATCCACTTGGACACTTCAAAGAAGATCGTCAGTCCGCAGACATCAATCACAGTCGACATCAGAGGTCCAGCAGCCACAGTGGGGTCAAAACCAAGGCGGTCAATCAGAAGGGGGACCAGAGATCCAAGAACCGTGGCGAACATTACAACGGCACAAAGGGAGATGGATATGGCCGCCGCCTGCATCAGTTCAATTCCAGGGGGCGTAAAGTAGGCTCTCAGCAGGATGACAACCCCTGTGATCAATCCTATCAGAATACCCACAAGCAGTTCCTTGGCAAGGATCTTTCCAAGGTCCTTGAAGTGAAGCTCTCCCCGGGCAAGTCCCCGGATCATCAGGGTGGAGGACTGGGTGCCCGAGTTACCCCCAGTCTGTGTGATAACCGGTATAAAAAGGGTAAGAAAAGCCGCTGTCATCAGCATGCCCTGATAAACATGGAGCACATTGGTCGTGATGGTTCCGGCGGCAAGCAGGATAACAAGCCAGGGAATCCTTTTCTTAACAAGTCCCCATATGGAGGTTTCCAGGTAGCTCAGGGTATCACCGCCCATGGCTCCCATCTTGTAGATGTCCTCGGTCTGTTCCTCACGGATAACATCAATCACATCATCAAATGTAATGATTCCAAGAAGGCGGCTGAACCGGTCCACAACGGGCAGGGCCAGAAGTCCGTGGTTCTCCAGAACCTGCGCCGACTCCTCCTGGTCCGTATTGTCCTGGACATAGATAACCTTGCGGATCATGATGTCCTCGATTTTATCGCTGTCCTTTGCCCTGAGGATGTCCTTCAGGGAGACAACGCCCCTCAGCCGCTTCAGCTTGTCCACTACATATATATAGTAGATGGTTTCCAGTTCATCCATGGAGCTGCGGATAAAGTGCAGGGCATGGGCCACTGTTATATTTCCAAGTATGGCGGCATACCGGGGTGTCATGATCCCCGCGGCATCGTCCTCGTCGAATCGGAGGAGAAAGGTCGTCTCTTTCCGTGTCTCCTCGCTGAGCTGTGCCCATACCGAAGCCCTCAGTTCGGGGCTCAGTGACTGGATAAGGTCTACAAGGTCATCCGGCTCCATCTCGTTCAGCAGGGTCTGGGTTACTCCCTCGGAGAGCTCGCGGATCAGGTGCTCCTGCTGGTATCTCTGAAGTTCTGCTACAAGATCAGCCCTCTTTTCCTGTTCTATAAGAAGGAATATCCGGAGGTTTTCATCATCGGTAAAGCTGTCCCATATATCGGCAATCTCAGCGCTGCTGAGCTCCTCAAGGACTCCCCGGAGCTGATCGTCGTACTCTGTATCCAGATAGGCCTTAAGGTTTTCAATCAGATTCTGCATCATCATCTCCCCAGTCTCCGACTTTCAGTACTTCCGGTTCCAGAAGAAATCCTGTCTCATCCTTTACTTTTTTCTGAACCTTGCGGATTAGATTGTCCATGTCTGACGCACTGGCACCGTCTTCATTGATCAGGATATTGCCGTGCCAGTCGGACACTGCCGCACCTCCGATCCTTGTCCCTTTCAGCCCCGCCTCTTCAATAAGCTTGCCCGAAGGGGCTCCGAAATCTCTGTTGTTCTTGAAGGTGGAACCACCGCAGGGCGCGTTGAAATGGCCCTTGTCCTCCCTGTCCTCCCTGATTTCAAGCATTCTGCTCCAAAGGGCTGTGGAATCACCGTTTTTCAGTTCAAAGTCAGCCGACAGGATAATCCAGGGTCTGTTCTGGAAGGGAGAGACTTTATACTCCCACTGTTCAGCTTTAAAGGGAATATACTGAATCTCCAGATTCTCATTCAGAATCCGGGCCCCTTTGAATACCGACGCAATTTCCCCGTCATAGCAGCGGGCATTCATCCAGAGGGCGCCCCCCACCGAGCCGGGCATGGCGTAGATAAACTCCAGACCTTCAAGCCCCTGGTCCGCTGCGTAGGCAGCGCCGTCGGAAACGGGCAGTCCCGCCCCCAGGGTCAGGGTTGTGCCCTCAAGGGACACTCTGTCCAGATTTGCCGTGGATATAACAAAACCCCTTATGCCCTTGTCGGCAATCAGAAGATTGGCACCGCCCCCCAGTATGAACCAGGGCACCTTCAGTTCCTTCAGCTGTTTCAGTAGGTCTGTAAAGTCCGATTCATCAGCAGGTTCGGCGTAGTAATCCGCTTTTCCTCCGATCCGGAAGCTCGTATAGCCTGTGAGAGGCTCATCCTCGCGGATTATTCCGCGTATGTTGATTTTTCTCTTCAAATTCATTAATTTGTACACAACTTAATGATAAATGGACAGCCCGTAAGTGGCAACACAGTGAGGTGTATTTGTGAAAGTGAAATTGGTTAATTCCGCCGGAAGACAGCTGGAAGAGTTTATTCCCCTGAAAGAGGGGGAGGTAGGACTCTACTGCTGCGGTCCCACAGTATACAACTACGCCCATATCGGAAACATGCGGGCCTATACATATGAAGATATTCTGAAACGGACTCTCGAGTATGCCGGATACAAGGTGAACCATGTTATGAACGTAACCGACGTGGGACATCTGACCGGTGACGGAGATGACGGTGAGGACAAGATGATCAAGAGTGCCCGGGAGCAGGGCATGACTGTCTGGGATATTGCCGAGCACTTCACAAACGCCTTCTTTAAAGACTCGGAGCGCCTGAATATCATCCGTCCCAACCAGGTCTGCAAGGCCACAGAACATATTCAGGATATGATAGATATGGTGAAGACTCTTGAAGACAAGGGCTTCACCTATGTGGCTGGCGGAAATGTCT
The DNA here is from genome assembly GCA_963676905.2 of Oceanispirochaeta sp. Classification (GTDB taxonomy): domain Bacteria; phylum Spirochaetota; class Spirochaetia; order DSM-2461; family DSM-2461; genus Oceanispirochaeta. The sequence goes on along the minus strand of CAXXVE010000001.1, from coordinate 4,178,785 downwards.
ACTTTGATACTTCGAAATTTCCCGAGTACGGAAGAATGGCCAATCTGGAGAACCAGGATCTGCAGCACGGTGCCCGTGTCGCGGTGGATGAGAACAAGAGAAACTACACAGACTTTGTCCTCTGGTTTACAAACAGCAAGTTTGAGGATCAGGCCATGACCTGGGAATCCCCCTGGGGCGTCGGTTATCCCGGCTGGCATATTGAGTGCTCTGCCATGAGTACAAAATATCTGGGGCCCCACTTTGATATTCACTGCGGCGGTGTGGACCACATTCCCGTCCACCATACAAACGAAATTGCCCAGTCTGAGGCGGCCAACGGCTGTAAGTGGGTCAACTACTGGCTTCACAATGAATTTATTCTGATGAAGAGCGGCAAGATGTCCAAGTCCAAGGGCGGTTTTATAACCCTCCAGGATCTGATAGACAAGGGTTATGATGCTCTTGACTACCGCTATTTCCTTCTGGGCGGGCATTACAGATCACAGCTTGTGTTCAGCTGGGAGTCCCTTGATGCTTCCCGCTCGGCCCGCGAGTCCCTGATGCGGAAGATAGCCTCACTTAAAACAGAGGGTAAGGCGGGAGACGTTCAGGATCTTTCGGATGCGGGTAAGGCCGTTCTGGCCGAGTTCCGGGACCATATGGCCATGGACCTCAATACCCCCAGAGCCCTCGCGGATATCTGGAGCCTGCTTAAAAACAGAGAGCTTTCCGCCACCGATAAACTGACCCTCATTATGGATATGGACAGGATTCTCGGGCTGAAGCTTGATGCCGAAGCTGCCGAAGAGGAAGAAGAGAGCCTTGATGCCGATATTGAAGCTCTGATCACCGAGCGTCAGGAAGCCAGAAAAAACAAAGATTTTGCCCGGTCCGATGAGATCAGGGATCAGCTTCTTGAAATGGGAATTCAAATCATTGACTCTCCCGATGGCCCGAAATGGAAAAAAAATTGAATTTTCATGTAACAGCTTCCGGGCTATCATGTTTTAATGTTGAGAGGGTAGAACTGCGTGTCTAAAGATTTTGAACTTGCATACAAAGAGTTTTACCCTGTCCTGATACGTGTCGCTTACAGGATTACCGGAAGCATGGAGGTAAGTGAAGACCTCTGCCAGGAGGCTTTCGTCCGTTATTACGAACGGATGGATAAGATTCCCGCCGGGGATCAGGCCAAGTTCTGGATGATCCGCGTAGTGAAGAATCTGGCCTACAACCATGAAAAACGGAAAGGCCGGGAGAGAAACGCCTATCAGAAGCACTACCATGAGCCCAAACCCGAGATCGTCAATGATGGAGAGAAGGGGCTTATGGAGGACGAGTCGAAAAAACTCGTTCAGGAAGCATTAATGAAGTTGCCTTATAAGATGAGAGTTGTTTTATCTTTGAAAGAGTATGCAAATCTCAACTATAAGCAGATTGGGGAGATTCTCAAAATCTCTGAAGGTAATGTAAAAATACGGGTTTTCCGTGCAAGACAGAAACTGAGTGAAATACTTGATAAGGGAGATGTCTATGTGCCCTGACAGCAAATTGTTGTCCGCTTTCTACGACGGTGAAGTTCACAGTCCCTGGAAAGAAAAAATTGAAGTCCATCTGAATGAGTGCTCTGAGTGCCGGTCGGTTTTGGAGGGGTTTTCCGCCCAGTCCGAACTGCTGCATTCCGAGGAAATCCCCGAGTCAGCCGGTTCCTATGATGATCTGCAGATGCTTATCCGTCATAAGAGCAATGTGGGGGCTCCCTCGGAAGAACGCTCCCGCTTCAGGACACCCTTTATTCCCATGGCCGCTGCAGCTGCGGCTATTCTCGCCTTCTTTCTTGGTTTTGCCACAGCCGGTACAGGTCCCTCCCAGAGTTATACCGACATTCCCCTCGCCCTGAGCGAAGGCTGGTCCGTACCTCCCGGAGATCTGCAGATGTCAGGCAGTGATATACAGGCTGTACTCAGCATGATTGAACAGAACGGAGGGGACTCCCTCTTCAATCAGGAAGTCAGCATGGAACTGCCAGTTAATCTGAATCTTGCCCATGTGGGTGAGTCTGAACTCCTGCGTAATGCCGCATTCGGGGGTTCATCCCGCTGATGAAAAAAACTCTGTTCTTTGGACTCCTTCTGTTAAGTTTTGTCGAATACGGGGTTATGTCTCAAAATCAGACGGATCAGAATCCGGCTCAAAGTGAGCAGAATCCGGCGCAGGCTCAGCAGAACCAGCTGAATATGGAGCAGATACTCAAAGATGCCCTTACAGTTCGCATCCAGGCCAAGCTTTTTCAGCAGGTAGAGGATGTTGTCTGGCAGTCATCGGTTGAGAAACTGACAATTCCCGGCCGGGCGGTTACAATCAATATGCAGAATGAGCAGGCCAAGCTCTCCATGCACTTCACTCCCTACAGAAAGAACCAGGGCGGCCTTATCCTTGTGGCTCAGAGTGAAATCTGGCTGAGGGTTCCCGCTGAGGGTGACCAAAAAGAAAATTTGCGCTATTTTACAAGTATGAGGAGTATTCCTCTGGATTATGACGAGATCATCTACTTCTACCCCCTGGGTAAGCTTGAAGATATGGATAATCCTGAACAAATACATATTGAAATGGCCCTGAATATCAGACCCTATACCGAGGTCGGAACTGCTGCGGCGGATTCTTCAGACGGGCAGAAATAGAGGGTAGGAAACTCCCTGCAAGGTAGTCCATGAAAAAAAATATTCTTCTCTTTCATATAATTCCAGGTGCACTTTTTGCGGTGCTGATCCTTCTTTTTTCAGTGAGTCTGACCATCTCCCGCACCAGACCAGTTATCGACTCCCTTGAGCCAGCCCGTGTAAGCCCCGGGGACTCTATGGTTATAAACGGAAGGAATTTCGGGATCAGCCGGTCCAAAGGGCGGGTCTATCTTGATAATTTCCCCCTGACCGCCCAGTTTGTGGAGTCCTGGAATGATGAGCAGATCAAGCTGAGGGTTCCTCCTGTCAAAAGCTCCGGACTTGTTTCGGTCGAGACCAGCGGCGGAAGGAGCCGGGGATCACTCTTTGTCCTCTCCGACAGAGTTCCCGCCCTTGCTGCAGGCGCCTTTCTCCCTGGAAAACCCTTTCTCTCACAGATTAACAGCAGCAGCTTCCGTCCCGGTGAGCTGATTATTCTGAAAGGCGACAAGATGGGGCTTCGCAAAAAGAACAGCCGTATCCTTGTCAGTATTTCGGGTGAAGCCCCCGACGGTGTGCTGGATTCTCCCGATGAGAGCAACTATATGATCGTTCCCGAGGAGTATATATACTCCTGGCAGAACGACGGTGTCTCTTTCTTTCTTCCCCAGAATGCAAGAAGCGGACCCGTCTACCTCTTTACCCCGTCGGGGTACAGTAATCCCGTAAGTATTGAAGTCATTCAGCCCGAGGGGCTCACACTCGGTGAACCTGTCGGTAGAAAAATCAGGCAGGATATTGAAATCTCCCATATTGCCGCTCTCCCGGGGAACGGACTGGTTCTGAATATTCCGCGTCCCGTAAACAGACCGGGCCAGATCCTTCTTGAAGGGGAGGAGAAGAGTCTTCTTGTTCTCAAGAATCTGAGCAGCGGAGATGACCTCAGCCTGGATTATGAATACGGGCTTGAAAGCAGATCAGTCAACTACTCTCTCAGTCAGTCTTCCATTCCCAGAAGCTACACCAACGGGCTCCTTGTGGAGAGATGGACCGCCGACAGCCCCGGAATTCCCGCTTCCGACTTCAGAAGAACCGCTCTGGCTGTTATTAACAGAGAGGCTCATCCTTTCAGGATTGCATCCCTTCTTTATGATTATGTCCTGTGGAGACTGAGCCCCGATCTTGAGAATCCGGAAACAGATCCCTCTCTGTGGCTTACCACAAGACGGGCCGACTCTCTGGGGTACGCCTCTCTCTTTACCGCTCTCTGCCGTTCGGTAGATGTCCCGGCCAGGGTTGTATCGGGTGTATGGGCTCCTCCCGGTGCTGAAACAGCCGTCTCCCATCACTGGGCGGAGGTCTATCTGTCGGATGTAGGATGGATTCCCGTTGATACGGCCGCCGGCGACGGGCTGCTTGACTATCTTCTGGAAGAGGGCGGCACCTCTCCCGGCGGTTTCGGGCAGCTGGATTCCGGTTATATTTCCTTTAGCAGGGGAGAGATAGACTATCCTGATGTCATGAACCGTGTCCGGACAGGGAGCCGCGCCTCCTACAGCCGCCAGAATACATATGCAGAATGGCTCGGCAATCTTGATAGCTGTTCCATAAACTGGAAAGATATTGCTATAATGGCTCAACAGTAAATGAATGGGGACACATAAGTCCCCTGTTTTATAAAATTTATTTCTGCCGGTCGGGATATCTCTATCGGGCCGGTTTCAAGGAGAGGGTGGATGACTGAATTGCAGAGTTTTGATCCGGAACTGTTTGCAGCCATGGGACGTGAGCTGAACAGACAGAAGGGGAATCTGGAGCTTATTGCTTCGGAGAACATTGTTTCTAAGGCTGTACTTGAAGCGGCGGGCTCAGTCCTGACAAACAAGTATGCTGAGGGATATTCCGGAAAGAGATACTACGGAGGCTGTGAATTCGTAGATGAGGCTGAGGATCTGGCTGTTGCCAGGGCAAAGGAACTCTTCGGCTGTGAATACGCCAACGTTCAGCCCCATTCAGGCTCCCAGGCAAATCTGGGTGTCTACCTTTCAGTCTGCAAACCCGGGGACACTGTTCTCGGTATGAATCTGGCCCATGGAGGCCATCTTACACACGGTTCTCCCGTAAACTTCTCCGGTCAACTCTACAATATTGTAAGTTATGGTGTAGATAAGGACAGTGAGACTATCGATTATGATGCGCTTCTGAAGACCGCCAAAGAGTGTAAACCGAAGATGATCATAGCCGGTGCATCCGCCTATCCCAGAACCCTTGAGTTTGACAAATTCCGTGCCATTGCCGATGAGGTCGGCGCCTATCTGATGACCGATATGGCCCATATTGCCGGTCTTGTTGCGGCAGGCTGCCATCCCTCTCCCCTGCAGGCTTCACACTTTACAACAACCACAACCCACAAGACCCTCCGCGGACCCCGCGGCGGTATGATCCTTATGGGCAAAGACGGTGAAAACGACATGGGTATTGTGGCTCCCAAATCCGGCCGGGTTAAGAACTGGTCCGAGATTGTAAACGGTGCCATCTTCCCCGGATGTCAGGGCGGACCTCTTATGCATATCATTGCAGCGAAAGCAGTTGCGTTTAAAGAGGCTCTTCTTCCCGACTTTACATCCTACCAGGAACAGGTTGTTAAAAATGCGGCTGCCCTGGCTGCGGCACTTGAAGAGGGCGGTGTCAGAATTGTATCAGGCGGAACAGACAACCACCTGATGCTCGTGGATCTGACTCCCCTTGATGTGACAGGTAAAGATGCGGAAGCATGGCTTGATATGGCTCATATTACAGTCAACAAAAATGCAATCCCCTTTGACCAGAAGAGCCCCTTTGTTACTTCCGGAGTCAGAATCGGCTCTCCCGCCATAACTTCAAGAGGAATGAAAGAGAGTGAAATGGCAAAGGTTGCCGAATACGTCTGCGCCATCCTGAAAAGCGGCGGTGATAAAAATAAAATTGACGAAATCGGTAAAAAGGTTCAATCTTTATGTGAGGATTTTCCGATATATAACTGAATGTCCCTATGAGTTTTCTTCTCCGACGGGATGAAATTCAGTCGGAGAAGGCTTATAGTTTTTTTATGGGAGTCGGGATGAATAATCCACTGCAGTTGGGCCTTGTCAGTTTCAAAAAAGGCGCATACATCACAGTTGAAGGGAAACAGGCCGGTCAGTTCTACATCATCCGCAGCGGGAATGTGCATTGCGGTAAGGAATTCGAGATCGAGGAAGAGTCGGGTGGAGAAGTACTGAAGCCCGGAGATTTCTTCGGTGTAGTTTCCACCATGGCGACTCATAACCATCTTGAGACGGCGCGGGCTCTGACGGATGTTACTCTGATTTCAGTCAGGAAAGATCAGTACTCTCTGCTCATCGAGCGGAACACGCCTGTGGCTATGAAGATCATCAACGTCTTTTCCCGTAAGGTGAGGATGCTGGATGAGGCACTGACGAGGATGACCTTCAAGTCTTCCGCTGAAATTGAGCCTCCCCATCTCTATCAGGTCGCCGAGTACTACATAAAGCAGAACCAGTACAATCAGGCCTACTACTCCTACTATCAGTATATTAAACACTGCCCCCAGGGCGATCATATCAGGGATGCAAGGGTCAAGATGGAGAAGATCAAACCCTATGCCACCGTGGCCTATCTTGATGTGGAAAAATCCAACGAGTTTATAAGGCAGTATCCCAAGGATACAATGGTCTTCAGTGAAGGGGAGTTCGGTCCCGAGCTCTATATTATCCAGAAGGGAAGCATCAGGATAACCAAAATAGTCGATAACAATGAAGTTATGCTGGCCCTCCTGAAAGCCGGAGACATATTTGGTGAGATGGCTCTTCTTGAGAACAAACCCCGTTCGGCGTCGGCCATTGCCCATGAGAGCAGCGTTCTGATGGCTGTAAACAGAAGCAACTTTAAAAGCATGGTTGTGGAACAGCCCAAGATCATCTCCCGTCTGACAATACTGCTTGCCGAGCGGATATGGTCCATCTACAAGCAGCTTGAAAACACGATGATCGGTGATCCCACCGGGCGGATGTACGACTCCCTTCTGCTTGAGCTTGAAAAGAACAGGATAGATCCCGATTCAAAACGCTCCTACACCTATCCCTACGGCCCCAAAGAGCTTGTGAATATCGTCGGCCTCACTAAGGAGGCGGGTGCTCTGGCTCTGCGGAAACTGATGGACAACAAGAAATTCAAGATTGTGGATAACAAATTCTTTATCGAAGACCTGAGGGAAATAAAGAAAAACGCCGAATACTTCAAAACTATGGAGAAGGTAAACCGCTCCCGCAAGGCGGGAAGTATGAAGAGCTGATGCAACTTCAGCCGCTTCCAGTCTCATAAATTTTTAATATTCGGAAAATTGCATTAAGGTCACTCACTGCCTATAATTTACTCTTATCAGTTCTAAACGGAGAGTAATATCATGCTTTTAAAAAACCGTCTGGTTATTAATTCGGGAGTAATCTTTCTGCTGATTGCCTCAGTCACCCTCCTTTTGTTGATGTCCATAATCAATGTGGACAGGCAGTACCGCAGTATTCTTTCCTATTCCACTTCCAAAACTATTCTGTCTCTTCAGATCTCAAGGGAGATGCTGACTGCCAGGGAGAGTGAAAAGAATTTTCTACTCGACCTTGATCCTCTGGATGCTGATCAGTTGTCGGATTCGGTGTCATCCCTCAATACCCTTACAGACAAGCTGCGCAAGCTTGATACCGGAAACGGGGGAGATACGAGCAGGGCTGACAGCATCACCGAAGCGGTGAATCAGTATGAAAAGGATTTTAAGGAGGTCGCCGAAGGCTGGATGGCACGCGGTCTGGATCAGGACTCCGGTCTGCAGGGGCAGTTCAGAACTGCTGCCCATGATCTTGAAGCACAGATCACAGGGCCGCTGATGGTTGAATACCTCCTTATGAGACGCCATGAAAAAGACTACCTCCTCCGTTATGACCCGAAGTACATTGACCGTCTTGATGCAGTGGCAGCCGGCCTTGAGGGGATGCTCTCTGCTGATGATGACCTCCTTAAGGAGCTGTTGGAGAGTTATGTGCGGGATTTTCATAATCTTGTGGATATTCAGAACAGAATTACAGGCGCGGCAGGCAGGATGAAGGAGAGTGCCGCCAGGGTGGAACCTGTTATAGCCGCTCTACTCTCTGATGCTCAAGACGAGTATGATGCGGCCAACAGGGCTATCCGACTGTATATCAGAAGAGTCCTGACTCTGGCTCTTTCCATGATATTTCTCAGTATCTGTCTTTACATCGTTATTTTCCTGCGACTCGGCAGGAGAATATACTCTGATGTGGGAGCCGAACCCGGCGAACTCAGTGCTATTGCAAAAAAAATATCCTCAGGTGACCTGAGCTATACCTTCGGTGACAGGGAGGGCATGGGTATCTTCAGGGAAGTGCGGGCAATGGCACTCAATCTTTCCCAGGTTATACGGAATCTTGACAGCACTGCGGCGGATGTCTCCAAAAGCAGTCTGGAACTGACGAGAACAAGTGATGCCCTTGCCTCCAATTCGGCGCGTCAGGCCGCTTCTACTCAGGAAGTTACAAGCTCCATTGAGGAACTCGGAGCCACCATCGAGCAGAATAGCGACAATGCCCATCAGACGAATACGATTTCCACATCCGTAGCGGGAAAGGCCAAGGCCAGCGGCGAGGCAGTGAACAGGACTGTGGTTGCCATGAAGCAGATATCAGGAAAGATTTCGGTTATAAGTGAAATTGCACGGAATACAAACCTTCTGGCACTGAATGCAGCCATTGAAGCTGCCAGAGCCGGAGAGTCGGGGAAGGGCTTTGCCGTTGTCGCTTCTGAGGTCAGAAAGCTTGCAGAGATGAGTCAGAAGGCGGCGGATGACATTATCAATGTATCAAAGGAGTCTGTTGATACTGCCGAAAGGGCAGGTCTCCTCCTGGGGGAGCTGCTCCCTGAAATAGAGAGAACTGCCTCCCTCATCTCAGAGATCTCTGCCGCGTCAACCGAGCAGAACAGCGGTATTCAGCAGATCTCCAGGGCCATGCAGGATCTGGATTCAGGAACCCAGAACAATACAGCCATTGCAAGGGACATTACAGCCAGGGCGGAGGATTTCTCCACAATGGCTGTAAGAATGAAGGAGACTGTATCCTATTTCAGACTTTCAGGAGAGACGGAGTACTCCGACTCTCCCGTCAGAGAGATTCCGGAACAGACGGGCTGACGTGATCAGTCCCTTGTCAGGTTCCTGTATTTGATCCTGTGGGGCTGATCGGCATCGATGCCCAGGCGTTTCTTCTTGTTTTCCTCATACTCCGAGAAGTTCCCTTCAAACCAGTAGGCGCTGGAATCTCCCTCGAAGGCGAGGATGTGGGTGGCAATTCTGTCAAGGAACCAGCGGTCGTGGCTGATAACCACAGCACAGCCCCCGAAGCTTGACAGTCCGTCCTCAAGTGCCCGGATTGTGTTTACGTCAAGGTCGTTTGTGGGTTCATCAAGAAGAAGAACATTGGCCTCTTCCTTCAGCATCATGGCCAGGTTGATCCTGTTCCGTTCTCCCCCTGAAAGTACACCGACCTTCTTCTGCTGGTCGGCACCCAGAAAGTTGAACTGGCTGACAAAGGCACGGGAGTTCATCTCTCTCTTGCCGAGCTTTACTATATCCAGGCCGTCGGAGATCTGTTCCCATACTGATTTTTCGGGGTCCAGATTGGCTCTTGTCTGTTCCACATAGGCCAGTTTTACTGTCTCTCCCAGTCGGATGCTTCCTCCATCGGGAGTCTCTTCTCCTGTAATCATCCTGAACAGTGTCGTTTTACCGGCACCGTTGGCACCGATGATACCAACAATTCCTCCGGGAGGAAGTTTGAAGCTCAGGTTGTCGTAGAGGAGGCGGCCCGAGAAACTTTTGCTGAGGCCTTCGGCTTCAATTACAACATTACCAAGACGGGGCCCGGGGGGGATAAAGAGCTGCAGGTCCTTTGTGGCCTCAGCGCTGTCCTGGTTCAGCAGGCTTTCATAGGAGTTTATACGGGCCTTGGATTTGGCATGGCGCCCCTTGGTTCCCATCTGAATCCATTCAAGCTCCCTTTTCAGGGTCTTCTGGCGCTCAGACTCTTTCTTCTCCTCCTGGAGCATTCGTTTCTGCTTCTGGTCGAGCCAGGATGAGTAGTTTCCCTTCCAGGGGATTCCTTCACCCCTGTCCAGTTCAAGAATCCAGCCGGCAACGTTGTCCAGGAAGTAGCGGTCATGGGTTACGGCTATAATGGTTCCTTCATAACGCTGCAGGTGATGCTCCAGCCAGGCCACGGACTCGGCGTCCAGGTGGTTGGTGGGCTCGTCAAGCAGAAGGATATCGGGTTTCTTCAGCAGCAGCCGGCAGAGGGCGACACGGCGTTTCTCTCCACCGGATAGAACACCGCACTTCTGATCCTCAGGGGGACAGCGCAGGGCGTCCATTGCAAGTTCCAGGCGGGAGTCCAGTTCCCATCCGTCAAGGGCTTCCAGGCGGTCCTGTATCTTCCCCTGTTTCTGGAGCAGGGCGTCCATATCGTCATCGCTCATGGGTTCTGCGAATTTTGCATTGATGTCATCGTACTCTTTCAGAAGGTCCACAGTCTCCTGGGCTCCCTCCTCTACAATCTCACGGACTGTTTTTTCGGGGTCCAGCTGGGGTTCCTGTTCAAGGTATCCGATGGAGTAGCCGTCGGAGAGTACTGTTTCTCCTGTAAAGTCTGTATCCACTCCTGCCAGAATACGGAGGAGGGTACTCTTACCGGCACCGTTGAGACCGAGTACGCCGATCTTGGCTCCGTAGAAGTAGGATAGGTAGATATCTTTTAAAACTACCTTCTGGTTATGGGCTTTGCTTACTCCCACCATGGAGTAGATTACTTTTTTATCGTCTGACATTGCGTCCTCATCAGGTTTGAAATTATTGTTTGGGGCATTATAGAATTTTTATCACTTATCCGCCAGATCATTTCAGGCTGAGATATGAATGTGGATAATGTTCATTTATTACTGTTCCGGTTGTATTTGACTGAAAGGTCCCTTGAGAGCGTGTATTTAATGCTGAATTACGGTATAATATTATTAGTTGTCACATTAGAGGCTATTAAGCCGGGGAGGCTGCAATATGAATAAACCAATTATTTTACTATATATACTGTTTCTACTATCAATTTTTGGAATTAGTGCTCAGGAAGCATATGTCGATTATCTTGAAGGAGTTCTGGAGGTACAGACCACAGGCTCCTGGCAGGAACTGTATATTGGAGATGAGATTCCGTCAAACGGAAGACTGAAACTGTCGGATAACGGCTATGCGGAACTTATGGTGGGAAACGCTGTCGTTTCACTGACAAAAGACGGCAGCTATGCCCTCCGTGATATTGTGAAGGGAAGTTCCACTGTTCAGGCTGCCAGTTTCGACCTGAAAAAAAAGTTGACCCTCAGCACAGGTCATGACAAATGGAGACAGGAAGCGACCATGGGTGTGCGGGGAGCAGAAGCCACTGTTTCCACAGGAACCGGAATGGAAGATGCCTATACCTATCTGGAAGCCGGCATGGATTCCATGGGACGTGATGATTACGACGAGGCCCTTGTGAATTTTGAAGAGGGCTGGGAATTTTTTGAAGACCATAACTGCCTGCTTTTTACAGCAGTATGCTATGAGCAGCTTGGTGAGAAGAGAAACTATGTAAGGACTCTTGAAGAGGTGGATTCATCCTCCCTGGACAGGGAGTATAAAAGCATCTACGGCCTTAGAATGGGTGATCTTCTGATCCGCTCCATGGACTACAGCGGTGCCCTTGAGGTACTTGATGATCTTGAAGGAACCGAAATGGACCGCGAAGAGTCTCAGCAGCTTGAGTATCTTACCGGAACCGCATGGCTTGGTGCCGGGAACAATGCCAACGCCCGCTCTGCTTTTCAGAAGGCCCGTGATCTGATGCCCTCATCGGAACTTGGTAAACAGGCAGCGGAGGCGCTATCCTCACTCTGAACTGATTCAGGAATAAAGGCCCTTTGACCCTACGAAGACTGCTGATTTTTATACTTGTATTAACCGGACTCACAGGGCCTCTCAGCGCACGTACCGGTGGAAACCTCTACCGCATCATGACTGATGAAGAAGGGGCGCCGGTGCGCCTTGTCTTTGTCCGTGCCCTCCGGGAAGTAGATCCCCGGAGTTTTCTTCTCGAAAGGCTGAATTACGATACTCCCACAGTTGTTGAGAACAGAACCTCTACCATCATCTACGACAGAAGACGCACCGGTAATATTCCGGTGCTCTGTTTTCACAGAATCGGTGAGGATTCCCAGTATGAGCTGACCCTGAACAGGGTACACCATCTGATGGCTGTACTCAGCAGCGGAGGCTTCTATCCTGTCTCGGACAGAGACTTCGGTGCGGGAGACCTCTCCTCTGTCCCCTCGGGGATGAAACCCTTTCTTATAGGCGCCGATGATGCCGGGGCCACTCAGCTTCTCTGGGATGATGCGACTATGGCCGCATACTCAGGCGGTGGAACTCCTGTGCAGTTTGAGCTTGACCCCGACTGCCTTGCCTCGGTATTTACAAGATACTTTCCAAGGACGGGCAACCACTATAATTTCACCTTCTACATGTCCTTTGATGCCATTCCCTTCAGGCAGATAGCAGGGCGTAATCCAGGGTTTCCCTATGAGGGGATCGATGTGGTCAGGGACAAGATCCGCTATGCTCAGCGGGAGTTTTATCTGGGGCACCATACCCTGACACATACCTTCAGGGAGAAGATGTCAGGGGACCAGCTTTTCAGGGAACTTGGTGATACAAACAGAATTGTCAGCGACTATCTGGGCTATCCCGTTTCCATGCCGACTCTGGCCTATCCCTATGGCTCAGGCACTTTTACTCCCGCCGATAAAAGGGAGATTCTGCAGGCTATTGAGGACGGCAGCTTTCCTTTGATCGCCTTTGATCTGGACGGCAGGTTTTCTCCGCCTCCCTGGTCGGAAGATTTTGTAAGCTGGGATATAAGCCGCTTTTCTGTTGAAAACAGGACCTTCGAGATTCTGCTGGACAGGCTTGAATCACCTCTCCTTTATGAAAGCCGCCGGGTGCTGCTGATTCATTCTCCCGATAAAAACCTCAACCTTGATGACTATGACCTGCCGACGGGCGGGGATGATATAGTCTATGTCTATATTCCCTGATTCTTCATCCCGGTTCAGGAAAAACTACTTTCTACCTTCCCATTCACCGTAGAATTCATCAAGAAACTTTTCCATATAGTCATGCCTCTCCCGGGCCATCGCTCTGCCTGTTTCCGTATTCATCCTGTCCTTCAGAAGAAGAAGCTTCTCATAGAAGTGGTTGATTGTGGGGGCCGTGCTGCTTTTGTAGTCCTGAGGGGTCATGTTCATATTCGGTTTTATTCCGGGGTTGTAAAGTTCACGTCCCTTGAAACCGCCGTAGTTGAATGTCCGGGCTATTCCTATGGCTCCCATGGCATCCAGTCTGTCGGCATCCTGAATTACATCCAGTTCAGGAGATCTGAACGACTGTGAATGATTGCCGCCCTTGAAGGATATGTTGGAAATTATCATCTCTATGTGGGTGATCCTGTCCTCTCCGACTGAGAGGGACTCCAGGAACTCCCTGGCTTTCCGGGGACCGATCTCTTCATCTCCCTGATTGAATTTAGAGTCGGCAATATCGTGGAGCAGGGCTCCAAGTTCCACTGTAATGAGGTCGGCATTTTCAGTCTGCGCAATCTTCCTGGAAAGATTCCATACCCGCTGGATATGCCACCAGTCGTGGCCGCCTTCGGCACCGGCAAGCTCTCTTTTAACAAATTCTTCGGTTTGTCCGATTATACTGTCTGTGTTCATCAAGAATCCAGGTTAACATATTGCCCGAAAGAAAACGACAGGGGGCCCTCTCTGCGCCGCTAGTCAACAAGGGGCTTATCTTTTTTCAACGGACCGAATCTGTCTATCCTGTCCAGGCCCATCATTGCCAGAAAGAGAAGAACTCCAAGAACGAAACAGAGTCCCCACATCAGGGTCATTCCTCCTCCGGCTAGTATGAATCCCGCTGCAGCAGGCCCCAGGGACTTCCCGGCTCCCTTGGTTACAATCATCAGGCTGTTGAATCGCCCTCTGTGGTTGACCGGACTGTGGGCTGCAACAAAGACTCCGGAGCTTGTGGCATGGAGAATCTCACCGGCAGTCCAGATAAATGTCGAAAGGAAGAACCACGACACCCGAGTGACGGGAAGAGCCAGAATACCGAAGCCTACAGCATATAGTATCTGGCTGACCGCAATCCTCTGAAGGGCAGGCATCTTTTTGAACCACCCCGTAAAAAGGGGAGTGATCACAAGAACTGTGACAGCGTTGAAGGACATTATAAGGCCGAAGAGCCTGGCGCTTTCGGAGGAAAACAGCCCCTCCATATAGAGGGGCAGGGTAAAGCTGTTCTGGCTGTAGAGGAAGGATGAGCCTATGGTCAGCAGGGTGAAAACGGCGAGTACAGGTATCTTGAAAAGGACTTTAATGCTGTTTCCAGACACCGCCTGTTCACTCTCCTCAAGGTGCAGCTCCTCCTGTTTCGGTTCCTTTATGTACAGGATAATCAGTATCAGTGTAATGACCGTGCTCAGGCCGTCGCCCCAGAATATCCAGCGTCTGTAGTGATTGAAAAGATATCCTGCCAGCACAGGCCCCAGGGCTACCCCCACATTGATACCCAGGTAGATAAGGCTGAAGGCTGCGCTCCTCTGGTCCTGTCTTGTAAGGTCGGTGAGCAGGGAGCTGCTGATCGGCCATACTGCGGCATTGAAGAATGTGAAAAAGAGCAGAAGGACGGCAACGGATGAGCTGTCGGGATAGAAGCCGCAGAACATGATTGAGATGACTGCGAGGCATTGAAGTGTGACCATCAGCTTCTTGCGTCCGGCAATATCAGTGAGTTTGCCTCCTAGGAGGGCTCCTGTCATCATGGCGGCACCAATAGCGGCTATAACCAGACCTGTCTGTTTCTCGTCAAAACCGAGATACCTTGTCAGGTAGAGGGTAAGGAAAAAGTTTACGAAGTCTCCCATACGGTTGATCACGTTGGAGATAAAGAGGATATATACCCCGAGGGGCTGATTTCTGTAAGGAGCTGTAAAATAGTTAAAAGGCTTGCGGAGTAGTGAAATCATGGCTCATTAAACCAGAGATGTCCGGTTTGGAGAAGTGCCGGCAGGGGATATTTTCTTATGGTTCCCGGAGTCTCTGTCTTGAGTCAGCCCTGTTTTCACTCCATAATGCAGCTGATGAGCAGAATAAAGAATATTATAAGAGCAGAGGAGCTCGGATTCTGTCTTGGGGTACGTCGTGCTGTGGGTACCCTGGAGGATGCGGTCTCCCTGGATGACTCGGGTGTATATACTCTGGGTCCCATTATCCATAATCCAAGGGTTATTTCAGACTTTGCCGCCAGAGGTGTCAAAACCATATCCTCTCCCATTGAGGCTCCGGAAAACAGCCGGGTTATTATCAGGGCCCACGGAGTTCCCCTTCAGATCAAGGAGGAGCTTGAGCAGAGGGGCTGCCGTGTTATGGACGGAACATGCCCCAAGGTTATTGCAAGCCAGAAAACAGTGAAGAAGTACGCCGCACTGGGCTACCACACAGTCATTGTGGGGGACGCGGATCACGGGGAGATCAAAGGACTTGCAGGATATGCAGTCAATCCTCTTGTAATCAGCAGCCCCTCGGAAGCTGAGAAACTGGATCTTGAAGGACCTGTTATGGTTATCAGTCAGACAACCATCAAACAGGACGAGTATGATGAAGTCTGCAGCGTACTCAAGAAGAAATGTCCGGATATTAAGATCGTTGAGAGTATCTGTTCGGCGACAAGCAAACGCCAGGAGGCCCTTGTTGAGCTCTGCGGAAAGGTTGATGCCTGCCTTATTATCGGCGGCCGAGACTCAGCCAACACACAGAGGCTCTTCCTGACAGCAAAGGAGACGGGCGTCCCCTGCTGGCACATTCAGGATGCCGCGGAAATACCGGCGGAAATAACTGCATACGAAACCATAGGTCTCAGTGCCGGAGCCTCCACACCCGACGGCGTTATCAGGGAAGTGGAAGACAGCCTGCGGTCAATGTAAAGTCAGGGTATAACCGCCGCCTTCGCTGATCCTGTCAAACCGGAGGTGCCTGTCCACATGGGCAATTTTGTCCTCTTCATGGTGGGTCACATAGAGGAGGGTTGTTTCCGACTCTCCCGCAAAGCTTCCCAGAAGTTCCAGTACCTGCTCCCTGTTTCTGTCATCCAGCCCCTGGCAGGGTTCATCCAGAATCAGCAGCGGGGGATGCTTGATAAGACCCCTTGCGATAAGCAGCATACGCTGTTCTCCGTAGGAGAGGCGGCCGTAGGGTTTGTCCGCCTTGCCGTACATCCCGATCCGCCGCAGCCAGGCATCCGCCAGAGCCTTCTCCCGTGGGGGGACGGCGGAGTAGATGCCGATGCTGTCATGAAGCCCCGATACAATACACATTCTGGCGGTCAGGCTGACCCTGTAGCTCAGCTGCAGGGCTGGTGAGATAATCCCCAGTTTTTCCTTGATCTCCCAAATAGACTCCCCGCTTCCTTTTTTCCGTCCGAAGAGGGTTATATCATTGGCATAGGCCTGGTTCTGATCTCCTGTTATCAGGTTCAGGAGGGTGGATTTTCCCGCACCGTTGGGGCCTGTTATCTTCCAGTGCTCCCCCTTGTTTATGTCCCAGTTCACACTGTCGAGAATGATCTTGTCACCATAACGGACCGTTGTGTTCCGTATCTTTACAAGGGACTCTCCCTCGACAGAAGGGGCACCGGCCGGTGCCGGAGGAATGGGCCGGTCGGGAATCTGCAGTGCTGCAGCATCCTCTGCTTCAAAGGCCTCCCAGCTCTTCCGGCTGCCCTGGAAGATCAGAGAGAATTCCCTGAAGACAGCTATGTGGCTGTGATTGTCAAGGATCTCACTCTTCCGGTTCAGAATCATCAGGACAGGCCACCCTTCGGTTATAAGGGATTCAAGAAGCCCCCTCATTTCAAGAACGGACTCCCTGTCCAGGCCGTCAAAGGGCTCATCCAGAATCAGGAGATCCGGCTTTTTGAGCATGGCCCTGTAGATCAGTGATTTTCTTATCTCGCCGGTGGAGAGAACCCTCAGCCCCGATTCGAGGACCCTGCCCAGTCCCCGGGGAAGGGGAGGGGCATCATCGGGTAGCGCTGATGCCGAAGAGAGCCCCAGAAAGCTGTAGAGAGGGGTTCCCGTATCGATTTTGCCGGTGTACTCGGAGTCGTCCTGACGGATCTGTTCCTCCAGAATTTCCTCAAGCTCTTCAAAGGATACTATCTCCGTGATCCCTTCCATTTCTGAGGCAAGGAGTTCAGAAAAATGGGTCTTTCCGGAGCCGTTGTCCCCCAGGATGACCCAGGACTCTCCCCTATGCCAGCTCCAGCTGACAAGAGGGGCTGAACCGCGGCCTGGATAGGCAGGAAGAGGTTTGTTATCTACTTTAAGGAGGGCTGATTCTTTCATGAACAAGGATTGTACAGGGAATCGCTGTTTTTGTCACAGAGGGAGGTATTGGAATTATTAGTGAACCGAGTGTAGAATGAAGAGATGCCTAGAACAATACTTCTTCCTGTTCTACTCTTGCTTTCATGCCGTCTTTTTGCCTGGAATGCAGATAATACAGCCTCCCTGCAGGATTCAGAAAGAGTTGGCTTTTCAATTTCTCCTCTGACTGCTGTAACACTCGGATATACCGATGAACTTGTGTATGGAAGTGACAGTGGAAGTTATCCCTATTTGAGCCAGCTTCACTGGGAGATCAAACCCGCAGTAACTCTAGGTGTTGAAGGCGCTTTAAACCTGGAGAACCGGTTTTTCCTGAATGTCGCTCTTGGAAAAGCATTGAACATCGGAACAGGTGAAATGACCGACAGAGACTGGATTTCTGATTATTTTGATTATTCCGATACAGAATGGACTCATGAATCTGTCAGTTCAATAACTCTTAACAAATCATTTTTTCTGGATATAAACGGGGCTTACAGATTGTACAATCGAAAGCAGTACTCTCTTGACCTGAAGGCAGGGTTTAAGCTTTTGCGATGGGGATGGACAGATAGAATCACCTCTGTTGATTATACCTATGTTTCTTCCGATCCCCCCTGGGAAGATCTCACTCCGCGGCACAGAATAGCCTTGTAGGGCTGAACGGCATTGATTATGTGGTGAATTACAAAATCCCCTATTTAGGACTCCGTGGACAGGGGCAGTGGGGAGCCTTTTCCGCAGGAATGAGCCTGGGGTTCAGTTTTTTTGTATTTGCAGATGACAGGGATTACCACAAACTCAGAACGGACTATGATAGCAGCGGACTTGTTTTTAAGGGGAATTTCAGTATGGGAAAATATCTGGGCTTCTCTTCATTTCTAAGGCTCCATATGTCCCGGGTCCTCGTCCTTTCGGCAGCTTACGATTTAGACTGGGTTCCGGAAATCAAGGGTGATACAACCTATACTTCCGGCTCAGGATATTATCTGGGTACAACTCTGAACAGCGCCGGTGTGAGCTATTTTGCCCAATCTCTATCCCTGTCTCTAGGGATCAGTTTACGCTGAATTTGCTAATAAATTTTTAAATTGCCCGTGCCCGACGGAATCCACTCTGCCGGGCACTAATTCTCAAGCCGTGTAGGGGTCGATCAGTCCAGAAGATCAGGATAGTCCGAGAATACCCCGTCAATGCCCAGCTGCGCCGCGAGACCGGCCTGCTCCTTTGTATTGATTGTATAGGAGTAGATCTTCCATCCCCTTGCGTGGGCCTCATTCACATAGGCCGGAGAGAGGTAGGACGCTTCCGGGTGAAGGCTGAAGGGCTTCAGTCCGCTCCTTTCAATGTACGAAACAAAATCAACCATATCGCTGCCCGAGAGGATTCCCACGGGAATCTCAGGGGAGAGCTCCTGAAAACGCTTCAGTGATCTGTGATTAAAGGATGAGACCAGTAGCTCCCTCTCTCCCGCCTGGTTCAGCAGGGCTGAGACTGTCCCCGGAGTATCCTCTTCCACAAAACTGAGGGATTTGATCTCAACATTCAGGCAGACTGCCGGGGGGATAAGAGCCAGAACCTCTTCAAGAGAGGGAATCCCTGTCCCCTTGAAGTCCGGGCCGAATTTGACTCCCGCATCAGCCTTCTGAAGTTCTTTCCAGCTCGTGGTGTGAATAAAACCGGACATATCGGTGGTGCTGTCCAGTACAAAGTCGTGGATCACAACGGGAACTCCGTCAGATGTCAGCTGTACGTCAAGCTCAATTCCTGCAGCCCCCAGCTCAAGGGCCTTTCTGAATGCGGGGATAGTGTTCTGTGGGGCATAAGCCGAAGCTCCCCTGTGTGCAAAAACTCTCATTGTTTGTCTACCAGTCCTGTAAAGTCTTTAATCTGTTTTCTTATTACATCCAGACTTCCTTTCCAGAAGTCAGGCGATTTTATATTGAGACCCGCCGCAGCGGCGCAGTCTTCGGCAGAGGCTCTGCCCGTCAACTGCAGAACCCTGCGGTAGAGGGGTTCGAAGTCACTTCCCATCCTTTCATACAGGCTGTAGAGCCCCAGTGAAAAGAGGAGTCCAAAGGCATAGGGAAAGTTGTAGAAGGCCAGGTCCATGGAGTAGTAGTGGCCCTTTACAGCCCACATCCAGGGGTGCCGCTCATCGGGATGCAGGGCATCTCCGTAGGTGGCTTCCTGGGCATCAAGCATCATCCTGTTGAGGTCTTCCGGAGACAGTTCTCCTTCACCGCGGCGTTTCATCAGTTCACTCTCAAAAAGAAAGCGGGAGAGGATATCCGTGATGACCTGGTTGGAGTCACTCAGGGTGCTGTCCAGTAAAAAGAGTTTCTCCTCTTCACGGGCACCTGCATAGCAGGCCTGGAATACAAGGGTTTCACTGAAGATGGAGGCGGTTTCTGCCAGAGTCATCGGATAGTGGCGGTGAAGGGCAGGGGCATCTTTTAATACCTCAAAGTGCCAGGCATGGCCCAGTTCGTGGGCAATGGTGGACACATCATTGAAGCTTCCGGTGAAGTTGGTCAGAACCCGGCTCTCCCCGAACCTTGGAAAGCTTATGCAGTAGGCTCCGCCGACCTTTCCGTTCCGGGGAGCCGCATCGATCCACTTCTCCCTGAAACAGCGCTCTCCGAAGCGCCCGTATTCGGGACTGAGGGAGGTGAAGTGGCTGATAATGAAATCCCGGCTTCCCTGCCAGCTCCAGTCTTCAGCTGATGTCGAGACCGGGGCCACAGTATCATACCAGGAGAGCTTTTCCATGCCCATCAGAGAGGCTTTCGCCTTCATATAAACTCTGAAGTCAGGAAGACTCTCTTTCATGGCGGCAATCATTGCATCCAGTGTGGCCATGGACATGCCTGCCTGGCGGACCGAGCGCTCCAGGGTTGAGCTGTATCCTCTGCGTGTGTTCAGGGTGTGCGTAAATCCTTTGACCCCGTTCAGGGCGGCTGCAATGGGAACCTCGGCGGACTTCCAGCACTCCAGCTCCTTCTTCCAGGCTTTCTTTCTCACTTCTCTGTCACTGTGGCTCCCCAGGGCTCTCAACTCTGTAACAGTCTTTGACTCTCCATCCTCCCACTCTGTCTTAAGGGAGGATGATATCTGAGAGTGCAGCCGGGACCATGCGGAACTTCCTGACCGGGCCAGATCGTATGCAAGATCTTCGGATTCCGGGGGCATCTGGAATTTCTGTTCATCCAATGATTCTGTGAGGTAGTAAATATACTCTTTGAGCAGAGTATCCTTTTTCCATTGATCGGGACCTGTACCCGATGCGGCCAACCTGTTTTTCAGGCGAACCAGAACTCCCGTAAAGGGCAGAGCGTCCTCTTCCAGGCCGTTCAGGGCAGCCAGGGAGGCAGGATCGGATGTATCGGTGGAGTAGGAGCAGTAGCAGTAGGACTCCAGTGTTTCATATATATCATGGGCTTCGTTGAGGCGGGGGAGCAGGGAAGCCAGAGCTGCGGTAAAGTCACCGTTCCAGAAACTGTCCATTTCAAGGTCTTTTGATAGTGAATGGAGGAGTTCTTTCATGCGGCTCAGATCTGTTTTGTATTCGGGGGAATCGAAGCCGCCAAAGAGGGAGAGGTTCCACCTGGGGAGTGGTAACGGGGATTGTTCGCTTATATTCATTTTATCTCCAAATTACGGACATTATACTGAATTCCAGTTTCCCATAAACCTGAGTGATTTGCAAACTCTTGCATGAAAACATTAGAATAGTGTGAATAACAGGTATTCAAATAAAAAAAAACTCTTGACCTTTGGCTATGTGTTTTTTACTTTGAATATATAATTATTTGAATATAAAGGAGGCCAAACATGGCTCAGCATCTTACAAAACAGGAATTCCTGGACAAGGTCTTCGACTTCGAAAATGAGAAAGAGTGGAAATTCAAGGGAGATCTTCCCTGTATCATAGACTTTTACGCCGACTGGTGCGGACCCTGTAAAATGGTCGCCCCCGTTCTGGATGAACTCTCCCAGGAATTTGAAGGGAAAATGAATGTATATAAGATTGATACCGAGGCGGAGCAGGAACTTGCCGGTGCTTTCGGTATTCAGAGCATACCTTCCATCCTCTTTATTCCCAAAGAAGGTAAACCTCAGATGGCACAGGGCGCCCTTCCCAAGGACAGCTTTCTGTCTGCCATGAAAGACGTGCTGAACGTCGAGTAGTTGCCCGTTAACAGGTTAAGAGATATAATGGGCAGGATTCAAATGTAAAGGATTAATACCCGTTCATGCATAAAATTCCGTCCGTTTTTCTACTACTTTTTATTTCACTGAGCCTGCCCCTTTCCGGACAGGCTTTCTCTTTTTCAGGGGATGTGAAACCTCTGACTCTCGATTCAGAGAGTATCGACCGTCAGGATTATATGGGACGGACCGTTCTTATGAAGGCGGCCCGCCGGGGAGATTATGACGCCGTCTATGATGCGCTGAGCCTGGGGGCAAATCCTGATATCAGGGACAATAACGGGCAGTCCGCTCTATTCCATGCCCTTCAGTATTCAAATCCGGAGGTAATTGATCTTCTGCTGTTCCGGACCAGTCTCGATAACCCCTTTGACAGGACTGGCAGAAGTGTACTTGATCTCTATCTTACAAGGGGAAAAGTATACAGTTCCGCCCTCTTCAATTCACTGGGTGCCTTTGTGACAGATCCTGAAGAGATTGAGGCTCTGCTCTACAGGGACGGCGAGAGTGTACTTTTTAAGCTCTTCGATCGTGACAAGGAGTTCCGCAATGCGGTTCTGAAGGATCTTGTCTATCTCGGCTGCTCTCTGGATTATGTGAACTCAGATGGGAGAACTCCCTATGAAGAGGCACTGGAAAGAGACCCCGGAGACATTGAGAATACAGCCGCCCTGCTTCAGGACATCCGTCTGGAGCTGAATCAGTCCCTTGTCTATGAGATTTACAGCAACCCCGCCATCTCACTTGAGGAGGCAGGTTATTTCCTTTCAAGGGGGGCCTCTGCTGACTATATTTCCCCTCAGGGCTTTACGTCCTGCCACTACGCTGTATCAGCCGGGAGACCGGATCTGCTGAAGTACCTGCTTGAATTCAATCCGGAGATCGATCCTCTTGCCGTTTCCCGTCAGGTCGGTCTGATTCCGTTTTTTGCCCTGAACAAGGATTATGATACGGCGGCAGCCCTCCTTGGTATTCTGTTTGAAAACGGCATATCCCCAAACTCCCGTGACGGAGACGACAGGACCCTGATGGATCAGGCCATATCCAACTCCATACCCCTGGCCTCCTTTATTCTTGCCTCCGGTGCCGATCCCGATATGGTCTCTCCCGGCGGTGTGACTCCCCTGATGAAGCTTCTTACGATGAATATGGACAGGGACTACTCACTACTGTATCAACTGGCAGATGCCGGGGCTGATCTCAGGGTCAAGGATGATTCGGGGATGAGCATTATGATGTATGCCGTCCTCTACGGGCAGAGTCCGGAGGTCCTCTCTGTTCTATTGGAGCTGGGGGCGTCCATAGATGAACGTGATGACTATGGCACACCCGCTTTCTTCTTTGTTTCAGCCTTTCAGAATGCACCCGATTTTCTGATCCCTCTTATTGAAGAGGATCAGCGGTTCTTATGGCGGGACAAGGACGGCTGGACCTCGCTTCACGGAGCCATGAACTTCGGCAACAGCCCGGAGATGATTGATGCTTTAGCCGCCCTCTATCCCGACGGGTCGCTGAGGGACGGGACCCGCAGGAGCCTTGCGGATTTTAAAAAGAACTATGAGAAACGCTCCGGCATTCAGAGTATGCCGGAGCTTGACAGGCTTATAGGCAGCAGGAGGATATACCCTGCTGGCGAAGTCCCCCTCTTTTTTGATCCGGATCAGGAACTCAGGCTTCTGCTTGAGAGGGGGAGTCACCCTGAACTGGTTTCAGTTTTTGTCGAAGAGGGTGCGGATCTGTACCACTCATATCCCGACGGATTCAGCCCCTTGATGACCGCCGCAGCAATGAACAGCGCCTCCATGGTCAAGGCTCTTCTGGAGGAGGGGGCAACTGCTTTTGATTCCACTCCCTACGGCTGGACTCCGCTGCATGTCGCCGCCTGGCAGTCTGATCCTGAGACGGCGGCTCTGCTGCTGAATGCGGGGCTGAATGTAAACAGCCGGGATTTTGACTACTGGACCCCTCTTCACTGGGCGGCCAGAAATAATCCCACCCGGGAGTATCTGAGAGTTCTTCTAGATGCGGGAGCTGATCCCGGCCTCCTCACATACAGAAATGACACCCCCCTTCATCTTGCATGCCAGGGATGGGTTGAACCGTCAGAGGTGACAATAAAGGTTCTCCTTGAGGCCGGTGCTGATATCGATGCTTCCAACTATGAAGGAACCACACCCCTGATGATGGCAGCCGGACAGGGGTATAAAGAGGCCTGCAGAATTCTAATTGAAGCCGGGGCGGATGTCTCAATAACAGACAGCAACGGGATGACGGCAGCCATGCTGGCAGCGGAGCATGCCCATGATGACCTTGCAGAATATCTTCGTGAAGAGGAGTCTTGACAGATGAGAGTCTCCCGCTGCATTACTTCCCTTCTGCTCTTTCTATCCATTCTTCCTGTTTTTGCCGGGGGCACCCGGGAGACTGTGGTGAAGACATTCTTCTATTCCGAGGATATTCTACCCCTTAAAAACAGCCTTCTTCCCCTGACTGAAGATCCGGGAGGTTTCCCGAGCTTCAAGGAACTTGATTTTCTGCGCCATTACGGCGCAGGGCCCCTGCAGGAACAGTACAGGATGGGATTTTTCGAATCTGACGGGAAAAAACTTGCAGCCTATCTCTTTTTTCCTTCGGGTGATGAGGTCCGGGGAACAGTATTTCTACTTCACGGCTACCTTGATCACACTCTGTCCAATACGACTATGATCCAGTTTCTTGTCGACAGCGGCTATGCTGTTGCGGGTTTTGATCTGCCGGGGCATGGATTGTCAGAAGGGGAGAGTGCTGATATAGGAGATTTTTCCGAATACAGCCTGGCTCTCAGGAATTTTCTTGCCCTCTGCAGGGGGGAACTTGCACCTCTTCTACCCGGTCCCTCATCTGTAGTCGCCCACAGCACAGGGTGCTCAATTATCCTGGAGTATCTGGAAGAGTATGAAGACTCCTTTGACAGAATTATCTTTGCCGCTCCCCTGGTCTATTCTGTGGGTTGGCAGTTTACGGCTCTTGGACTTGCCATTGCCGAGCCCTTTGCTGACTCTGTTTTCCGACGCTTCGGCGGATCAACTTCAAACCGGTCCCATGAGGAGTTCGTTAAGAACTATGATCCCCTTCAGAGTCACAGTGTTCCCTTCTCCTGGATCTACGCCCATCATAATTGGATCGAGAGGATTGTGGACATTCAGGAGCATCCCGGTACGGTTCTCAATATTCTGCAGGGAGAGGAGGACTCTGTTGTTGACTACAGTGACAATATGGAGTTTCTAACGGAGAAATATCCCGACTCCCGTGTTTTCTACTTCCCAGACGGTGAACACAGCCTGTTTAACGAACCTCTGGAGATAAGAACGCAAGTCTTCGACAGGGTTCTTGAGCTCCTTGAGACAGCCGATTGACACTTGCACTTTAAAAAATGGATAATCTGGAAAACCTTTAGAGTGACGGAGTTATCCATGAGTGACAAGATGAGAACCGAATCAGATTCCATGGGGGAGATCAGCCTGCCGGCGGACTCTCTCTGGGGTGCCCAGACACAGCGGGCAGTTGAAAATTTTGCCGTATCCCCCCTGAAAATCCACCCCTATATGCTCAGGGCACTCTGTCTTGTCAAGAAACATGCAGCCCATGCCAATGCAGAGCTCGGACTCCTTGAAGGTGAGCTCGCCGAAGCGATTGCCAAAGCGGCGGATCTGGTTGTGGGCGAGAACAGAATTGACCAGTTCCCCATCGATGTTTTTCAGACCGGTTCCGGGACCTCCTGGAATATGAATATAAACGAAGTTCTCTCCAATCTTGCCAATATAGGACTGGGGGGAGAGGCAGGGACCCGTAAGCCCGTACACCCCAACGATCATGTCAACAAGGGACAGTCTTCCAACGATGTGATCCCCTCTGCCATCACCCTTGCAAACCGCCTTCTTCTGGACCATGCCGTAGAGGGAATGAAGGTACTGGAAGAGTCTTTTTTCAAAAAGAGTGAAGAGTTTAAAGATATCCTGAAACTGGGGCGGACCCATCTTCAGGATGCGGTTCCCATGACTCTGGGGCAGGAGTTTTCAGCCTTTGCTGTGCAGCTCCGCCAGGGGAGAAAAAATCTGGAAGCCATGGGCGGCGCCCTCTGTGAACTGCCTCTGGGGGGTACCGCCATCGGAACGGGACTCAATGCCCATCCCGGATTTGCTGAAAAGACAGCCGAAGGGATCTCAAAGGAGACTGGCATTCGTTTCAGAATCATGGAGAACAAGTTTCAGGGTATATCCTTCCGCAGCTCCCAGGTTGACCTTATGGGTGTAATCAACTCCATCTCCACAGATCTTATGAAGATCGCCAACGACCTGCGCCTTCTCACAAGCGGTCCCCGTTCGGGACTGGGAGAGATCATCCTTCCCTCTCTGCAGCCTGGAAGCTCCATCATGCCGGGAAAGGTCAATCCTGTAATCCCTGAGATGGTGATACAGGTTTCTGCCTACCTCCAGGGAAAGGCCCTCTCTGTAAGCATTGCCAATCAGCACGGCCCTCTGCAGCTCAATATGATGCTGCCCCTCATCTCCCATGAGACTCTGACATCCCTTCAGCTTCTGGGTGAGACGGCCAGGACCTTTGCTGCTAATTGTGTTGACGGAATCGTGGGGGAGAAGGATAACTGCCTGGGGGCTATTGAGGGTTCACTGGCTATGGTGACTCCCGTTGCTCTGGAGATCGGTTATGACAAGGCTGCCGAACTGGCCTATAAAGCCTATAAGGAGAAACGTCCTGTCAGGGAAGTACTCTATGAATCAGGTCTTCTGAGCCGGGAGGATGTGGACCGGCTCCTTGATCCTTCTGGAATGTGCGGCCTCTGATTTTCAGCCGGTGTGTGAGCACCGGCGTTACAATCTATTTCCGGCAGAGAATCAGCCTGTAGCCGCTGTTCTCGCCGACAGAGGCGGCTGTGGTGAAATTCTCATTCATTATGTTACCGTAGCCCAGGGTCCTGTTCACTACAAAGAGCGCCTGTCCGCCGGGTTTGAGTATCCGGGCTGATTCCCTTATAAAAGAAAAACCTGTATCAAGGGCAATGCTGTGTCCCCTGTGAAAGGGGGGATTGCAGAGCACAAGGTCAACCGATCCTTCCTCAACGCCGTCAAGCACATTTGTGTGAAGAAGCCTGCACCGCGGCTCCGCTCCTGCCTGAGCGGCATTGGCGCGGGTGCTAGCCAGGGCCATGGCGTTGTCATCGCTGAAAATGACATCCTTCGGACCAAGGGCTTTCAACCCTTCAAGACCAAGAATCCCGCAGCCGCAGCCCGGATCGGCTATGGTGCCGCCTGCCGCTTTTTTAAGCCTGTTTTTTCCTTCGGGAGACTTCACGTAATTCAAAAGAAACCGGGTTCCTGAATCCAGTTTCCCATGAGAAAAGACCCCCGGAAGGCTCATGTAGCTGCTCCCGGCGTAGTCAAATGATCTGCCTGAAGTTTCTGCCTCATAGGGGAGGGGGCTCAGGATTCCTTCATAAATTCGAGCCTTTTTGACTATTCTTGAATAAGAAGCATCACGGCAGAACTCATTGACAGCCTCAAAAAAAGCTGCCGGAAGATAGCGGCTCATGCCCCCTGCCATCAGGGGAGTTTCCGATTGTATTCTGGATGCGAGGCCTCTGAGCTGGAAGCGGAAATAATCAACGGATTTGGGAATCTTCATAAGAATCAGTTCCGCGCTGCTGCTTTCAAGCTCCAGAAGGGGAGTGGAGGAGATCTGACCGCAGCCGTTGTGTTTGAGGTTGGCCGCTGTCTCACTCCTGTCCCGGAAGGAGTCCTGCACCATGGCGGAGGTCCTGCCGGCAAGGGGAACCGTGATTCCTCCCTGGCTGTCGTTTACTGTAAGGATTTTCAGGGCATCGGAATGCGCTTCCTTTACCCGGTTTAGAAGGAACTCATCCGCCGCATCAAAGGGTCGGAGTGAGGGGTCACTGCTGTCCAGGGAGAGGGGGAACTCTCCCATGGGACTGGAAAAAGTACAATTCATACACGAAGTATAGACTTTTTAATCCGGTCCTGTCATGGGAGAGCCCGGAGATCAGAACTCTTCAAACTCCGAATCATCACTGCTTTTTCCGGAATACCCGGGAGAGAGGGTTTCATCGACGTTGATAAGCAGGTCGGGGTTCTCTTTCTGAGAGTCTGACTTTTCAGCAGGAGCCGATTGCTTTGGGGGAGCGGGTTTATTAAGCAAAGGCCGGGCGGCCTGCTTCTTCTGTCCCCCGCGGTCTGAACTCTTTGCGTTGCCGATTTTGAAAAACTCTATATCGTTTCTGAGTTTCTGCGCCTGTGACGCCAGTTCTTCCGAGGTGGCTGCAATCTCTTCTGATGAAGAGGCATTCTGCTGTGTCACCTGGTCAAGCTGCATCAGTGCCTGGTTCACCTGGTCCATTCCTGTGCTCTGCTCAAGACTGGCTGCAGAGATTTCCTCAACCAGATCGGTTGTCTTTTTAACCTCTTCCACAAGGGCTTCGATCATCGTTCCCGCCTTGCTTGCCACATCAAGAGAGTCGTGGGACAGCTCTGTAATGGTGACGGCAGAACTCTGACTGATCTCGGCAAGTTTACGTACTTCTGATGCAACAACGGCAAATCCCTTTCCCGCTTCTCCTGCTCTTGCAGCTTCAATCGCCGCGTTGAGGGCAAGCATGTTGGTCTGTCTTGCAATATCGCTGACGATGGAGATCTTGTCGGAGATTTCCTTCATTGCTTCTACTGTATGATGGACTGCTTCGCCGCTCTCCTGTGCCTTGCGTGACACATCCTCTGCGATGACCCTTGTTTTCTGTGCATTGTCGCTGTTCTGGTTGACACTGGATGACATCTGCTCCATGGAGGCAGACACTTCTTCGGCTGATGATGCCTGCTCAGTGGCTCCCGAGGAGAGCTGCTGGGCACTGGAGGAGAGTTCCTCACTGCCGCTTGAGACATAGGAAGCCGAGAGCTGTACTCCTTCCATGACTTCCCGCAGTTTTCCGCTTGTTTCCTTGAACACCCTGCTCAGATCGCCGAGTTCATCCTTTCTCTTTGAGGCGCTGAAGTCTGTCAGGTCACCATCCTTCAACCTGTTGCCCAGGGCTATATTGTCCTTGATGGCCTTCAGCATTCTTGTTGAGAGGACAATTGCGAGGATTGTAGAGAGGGCTATGGTTATCAGCACAATAAGCACATAGAAGATGATTGTCAGATCGACTGTTCTGTTGAGAGAGACAACCTCCTCATCCTTGAGCTCCTCCTGGTGAATGGATAGTTCATCCAGATTGGTCCGCATCTTTTCAAAGCTGACATAACTGTCTTCCATTGCGGTGTCCCTGATAAGCATGTCATCAAATATCTTGTCTTCCAGGTCGACGGCTCTTGTCAGTTCAGCGGACCAGAGTCCGTAGTATTCCTGGAAGATGCTGTATACCGTTGTACCTGTGAACCCGGCCAGTCTGGCTGACTCATTGAAACGGTCTGTAGTCTGCTGCATATTTTCAAGAACACTTGCTATAGACTGATCCAGGCTCTCCCTGTCGTGACTTTTACCGGAGTTAAGAAGGGCTACATATGCCTGATATGCATCTCTGTCGCCGTTTAGAACAAGGGAGAGTGCAGATTCAAGGTTTCTTCTTCTGGCTGCAGAAATGTTTCCTGTCAGGAGCCTGTCTATCTCCTCTCCAAGGGCATTGATCTGTTCCCTCATCGTATCAAAGTACTCAATGGCTTTGGCTGCGGCCTCTTCAAAAGCTCTCTCGTCTTCAATAATCAGAGCGGATTTTTCAACCATCAGCTGGCTGTCCGCCTGCCACACCTTGAAATTGGTTTCAAATTCTTCAAACTGCGCCAGTCCGGTGCCCGCAAGGCCCGTGGACTGTACCCGGTCCCACACCTGATTCCTGTTTTCAAGATTCACTTCCGTCTGTTCATTGATCTCCTGCGCAGTTTCGGCTGCGAGGATCTGCTCTTCGCTTATCATCGCCTGATAGGCATCTCTGTCCGCATTGATAATCAGGGTCAGAACGTCCTGATAATGGTTTAGATGGGAAATATCGGATTTAATGCTGCTGAGACTTGTGAATCCGATTAAAAGTATTATTACGAGTCCCGCTGTAGGGATAGCTGACAGTGTAGTAAATTGTCCTTTGAGCTTCATGTGAACCTCCAAAATATATTCTTATTGATTCTTTTTGTAATGAATCAATATGAATTATCGTATATGGATGCTCTTTTTTATAGCTCTCTGTTACCGTTACATCTCCAGCACGGTGTGACCGGCCTTCTGTACTCCCCCGGATTCTGTGATTATTTGATGATCTTTTGATATATATGAGGCTTAAGTCTTACAGATGCCATTGACACAGCTCTCTCTAAATATAGAATATGGGCTTATATATTTTATAGGGAAGGAGTTATACTTCTTGAAACTGGTAAAATCCAATATTGTTTCAGTTTTTCTTGTAACAGTCATTCTACTGTTTATAATTTTTGCGTTTATTACTGACGGTCCCGGTGCTTTCAATTCTTTTCTGTCGCTTCAGATACATCCGGGAAGACTTATCAATGACTTTATCGCTGTTGCGGGAACCGGCGGAGCCTTTCTCAACTCCGCAGCCGTCGGGCTTGTGGGGCTTATTCTCATATGGGCCACAGGGATTACCCTGTCGGGGCCTACTTTTGCCGCCGTTCTGACAATGATGGGGTTTGCCCTCTTCGGTAAGACAGTTTTCAATATCCTTCCTGTCATATTCGGGGTCTATCTATCGGCCCGATATGTGGGCAAAGGACTCAGGGACTATATGATTATCGCTCTGTTCGGCACGGCCATGGGCCCCCTTGTGTCGGTTCTCTTCCTTGAAACAGGTCTGCCCCTGCTGCCCGGTCTGGGGTTGAGTGTTCTGGTGGGTATCCTTGCAGGATTCCTTATGCCCGCTGTTGCTGTTTCCATGCTCCATATGCATCAGGGATACAGCCTCTACAACATGGGCCTGAGCTGCGGATTCCTCTCTCTCTTCGCCGCATCCATTCTTAAATCGTCGGGTCTGCCTCTTGAGAGCCCTGTTTTATGGCACAGCGGGAATGCTGCGCTTCTCCGCTATCTGATTCCGTCGCTGTCACTGCTGGCGGCAGGTCTCGGCTTTTTTGAGTCGGGATGGAAAAAAGGCATCAAATCATTCAGAAAGATACAGAAACGCTCGGGCCGTCTTCCATCGGATTTTGCGTCCATGGACGGAACCGGAGGAATGCTTATCAATGTGGGAATGGTCGGTCTGGCCGGAACCCTTCTGGTCCTGCTGACCTCCTCGGATTTCAGCGGTCCTGTAATAGGGGGGCTACTGACTGTCATGGGTTTTGCAGCCTTCGGTACACATCTGCGGAATTCATGGTCAGTCGTGGCGGGAGTTGCTGCGGGGGCTCTGCTTTTCTCATTGAACCTGTCTGACCCCGGAATTATCCTGGCCCTAATATTCTGTACAACCCTGGCTCCCCTGGCCGGTGAGTTCGGATACCCTGCGGGATTTCTGGCAGGATTTCTTCATCTCTCCCTGGTGACCCAGTCGGGTTCCTGGCAGGGAGGGATCAATCTATATAACAACGGATTTGCCGGCGGTTTGACGGCGACTCTGATCATTGCCATGATACAATGGTACAGAAACAACAAAAGAGAGGATTAGACACACGTGAAAAGAAAGGAATTGATTCTTAATCTTATTGGAGAGATCTCCAACTACCTTCTTGATGAAGACCCCATGCGTCTGGTTATCTCTCTGCATCAGGAGAAGGATGGAATGCATCTGTGCATTCTTGACGACAACAAGCACAGCGATGACGAAGTTGAAGAGATGGAGCGGGCCCTGAATAGCCAGAAACGCCCCGAGCTTGCAGAGTATTACGGAGCTATGACGGGCCATGATATGCTCGGTTCAGCCAGACTTGATCTGCTGGGCTGGCAGATCAAACACTCCGATGTGACCCGTTCTGATTCAGGAATAAAGATCGATCTATGGTTCGGAGGCGATAATTTTCAGAGCCATCAGTTTAATATACCCGGTAAGGAAGAGGAGTAGTCCTCAATTCCAGGCGGGGAATTCCCCGCCTGCCGTTCTATTCAAAGATATATAGATAATCTCCATAGCCCTCGGCCTCCATATCCTCCAGTGGGATAAAGCGGAGAGAGGCAGAGTTGATGCAGTAGCGGAGACCCGTAGGGGCCGGGCCGTCATTGAAAAGATGACCAAGGTGGCTCTCTCCGGCGAAGCTTTTCACCTCAATCCTTTCCATAAAGAGAGTCCTGTCGGACTTTTCAGTGACCCTGTTCCCTTCGATGGGTTTGGTGAAGCTGGGCCATCCTGTTCCGGAATCAAACTTGTCGGTTGAGCTGAACAGAGGTTCTCCCGATACAATATCCACATAAATTCCGTCTTTATGGTTATCCCAGAACTCATTTTGAAAGGCCCTCTCTGTTCCTGCATTCTGGGTTACTTCGTATTGGAGGGGAGTCAGCATGGATTTTATCTTTTCCTCCGAGGGGCGGCTGTAACTGCCCAGGGGCTGATCCTTCCATACGTCCTCAATGAACTGGTCTCTTCCCGAGTTGTGTCTGTAGTACTTATACCTTACCGGATTCTTGATAAAATAGTCCTGATGATAATCCTCGGCGGGGTAGAAGGCTTCGAACTTTCTTATCTCGGTAACAACGGGTTTGTCGAACACACCGGAATCATTCAGGGCCTTTTTTGATGCTTCCGCCTGAATCCTCTGCTCTTCGGAGTGATAGAATATTGCACTTGTGTACTGCTGCCCCCTGTCTACAAAAGATCCTCCCGAATCAGTCGGATCCATTACCCTCCAAAGCTTTTCCAGAAGTTCGGAATAACTTATAACTTCAGGGTCGAAATAGATCTGAATGACTTCAAGATGCCCAGTCTTTCCCGATGAAACCTCCTGATAGCTCGGATTCACAACACTCCCTCCGGAGTATCCTGAAAGAACCTCCTTCACTCCCGGTATCTTCTGGAAATCAGACTCGGTGCACCAGAAACAGCCTCCGGCAAAAGTCGCTTTTTCATAGTCAGGGTTACTCATTATTTCTTCAACCTCCATCGAACTGTTCGGTATTGATTCATCCTTATCCTGCTGACCTTCTCCGTTCAGCAGCCCTGCGGTGAGCAGCAGCACTGCTCCGATTATTTTTTTCATATCTCCCTCCTTCTGGAGAGTTAGTATTCCCTATCTATATTAATGCATTAAAACAAGGCTGGTTTCAAAAAAAACAATATAAAAAATATAATATATTTACTGTCTGCCTCATAATCGGGAGTGAAGAGGTCCTGAGGGGGGGAGGGGAAATCATTGCCCTCATCCCGGCAGGATTATCTTTTCCAAACAGCCTGTCCGTGTTATAAATGGATTTATGCAGTTAAACAGTTTCCCCTTGTATATCCACGGCAGTGTTAGATCAATTTTTGAAGATACCTGGGCCATAATTAAACCCCATATGGCCTATATGTCTTTTGTCTGGGCCATTTTCTATATTCCGACCAATCTCTTTGTCATTGTCCGCTCGGGTGATATGGTCCGCCATATGAACAGCGGCAGCATGGCTGTGATTCCGGTGATGCTCCTTCTCTCTCTTCTGGGGACAGTTCCCAATATTGTCCTGATCCTTCTTGTCAGGGAACGGGAGTGTGAGGACTGCAGCAGTCTTGTGGGAGAAGCTTTCAGAAAACTTCCCCGGTATATAACTACGACTCTGGCCATGGCTGTAAGGATTATCCCCTTTATATTTCTGTCAGTTATTGTCTCGCTGCTTCTCAGTATGGGAATGGAGGCTCTGGGAATGAGTTCCTCCATGGTCCTGACAGCAGGGGGAGTCCTCATTGTTGTTGTGATCCTGTATGCGGTGCTTATGTACTCTCTGTCGGTACCATTTTATCTGATGAAAGGCATTCCGGACTTCAGAGCAACGCGGTTCAGCCGTGTTATATTCAAGATGAACGTGAAAAAAGTTGCTCTTGCCTTCTTTTTCTGCACCTTTCTTCCTTTTCTTCTGAATATGGGGATGCTCTTCTTACTCGATAACGGTACGGCTGATATTGTTCTGGGGTTTCTGGTAGGGTATTATATGTTTATGGCATCGGGCTTTTTTGCAGGTATTTTCAATCATGTTTCTGACAGACCCGAAGGAGAGATTTCTGCAGAAGAGTCTCAGGAGCTTCAGCCCCCCGTAGAGTAGATACTGTCTGATATATAGATGAACATATATTGTTTTATGTCTGTATGATGAATTTACAGAAATTAGGATTTATAATATAAGAAATATACAGAATGGATGATTTTTTCATAACCTGTATATAAAGAATAAAGAGATGGCTTTGCATAAAAAAGTGAACTGGATTCCTATACGGAAATCCAATCTGAAATACTATGACGACATTGATCTCTTCTACAGGAACAAAGTATCCGGCGAGTTTCTTCTCTACAAGTCTGCGGGAATGAATTTCCGTGATGAGCGGCTCAAGGAGAAGAGTTATTCCGGTGACCTTTATATTCACAGCAAAGACAAGAGCCTCTGCCTCAGCAAGGTTCAGACGGGCTTCAGTTCCCATCTGGATGAGAGCATGCAGGAAGGGAATGCCAGGGTAAAGCAGGAGCTTATCAATATTATTGATGAAACTCTTCATGAACCCCGGTCCGGCGGACTGGAAGTTCTTCCGGATACAATGGAAGTCATCGTTGACAGTTACTCTAAACAGCCTGATGTCATCAAAAATCTATCCAAAATCTCCCACAGTGATTATACAACAACAATCCATTCCCTCAATGTGATGGCTCTGACTGTAGGCTACTGCTTCTATACAAAACGCAGTTTCGAGGAAACCGTCCGATACGGCCTTACAGCCCTGTTCCATGATATAGGCAAGACTGAAATCCCCAGGGAGATACTGATTGCACCGCGTCCGCTCACAGAGTATGAGTTCGACCAGATGAAGCGGCATACTATTCTGGGGGCAGAAATTCTTCAGGCCAATGACGCATCGGTTCATCCCTGCATCGACGGAGCCCTGGAACACCATGAGAAGCTTGACGGCAGGGGGTATCCCCACGGCAAAAAGCAAATCTCTGAAATAGGTCAGATTCTTGCAGTAATAGACTCATATGAAGCCATAACCAATGATGACAGACTCTACCGCACCTCAATGGAACCCCTTGATGCACTGCGGCTTCTGAAAGAGGAAGTAGACAAGGGCAGAATAAACAGGCACATCTTTGAAGATTTTGCATACAGCCTGACCGATTTTGCCGGAGGCCGCTCCTCCTCTCATATTTCACAAATGGCGGGAATCCGGGCCCTTACAGGCTAGCCTCCCCGGCCGGGGATGTCTGGATAACTTCATATAATCTCGACAAACTCTGTATGGAAGTTTCGGGAAACCGGCAGTACTATAGGGGCATGAAAACTAAAAGATTGATTATTACAGGAAAAGCTCTGCTGCTCCTGAGTGTTTCAGTGTTACTCGGCAGCTGTGCCGGAACTGTGGTCTCCGAAGATATTTTTCCGGAAGAACTCGCCGATACTCTCTGGCTGACACCTGTCTGCGTTATGCCTTCAGAGGGCAGTTTTGCCGAAGAGGGCTTTTTTCTTGCTGGGGACGGAACTCTTCAGTATGTGAATATTTTCTCCATGACCGGAGACAACTGGCGTCTGGAGGAGGGGAGCCTTGTCCTTTCATCCCGCACAGAGCGCTACCCTGAAGCGGAAGAGAGAATCCTCCCTCTGCTGAAAACCGGAGGAGTGATCACCCTGCGTCCTGTAAAGGGTGAAGATGAGATGGTTCCCGCCGCGGCGGAGCAGCTGGTTCCCTCGATTCCCGAAGGCAAATGGTTCATCTCTGTCATGCCCAATCCCGAATCGGTTCCCGAAGAGTATGAGACAGCTCCCTCCATGGATATCACCTCCGATGATTCTGGTCTCAGGATCAGAGGTTTCGGCGGTGTAAACGGATTCGGCGGTTCATTGACCCTCGACGGATTCTCATGGAAGAGCGGCCCCTTGATACGGACAATGATGGCAGGTCCCGGACTCGCCTATGAAGACCTTTTTATGCTGAATCTGGACAGGGCTGACAGCTATCTCCTTATTGGAGATTTCCTCTTCCTCTATGAAGGGACTGAGCCCCTCCTTATCCTTTCAAGAGAAGAACGGCTCTAGTTCTCATCCATTCCCCCCTGTAATCCGGCGGCGGGAGCTCTCATCGGCTGATTGAAAAATACACCGGTTTATGGTAAACCCTTGTAAAGCGGTACTGATTTGTCAGGATTTCAGGGCTGCCGCCTGCATACGGGGAGTGGAATATGACCATAGTAGAAAGGGCAAAAGAAGCCCGAAACGCATCACTTGAACTGGCAATAGCCTCATCGGAAGCCAAGAACCGTGCCCTGGAAGCCATGGCCCGAGCTCTGGAAGATGCGGCTGATGAGATAATCCATATAAATACAGAGGATTATGAAAGAAGTGTCGCCGAAAATCTCCCCGGACCTCTCCTGAAACGCCTTAAATTCGGACCCGAAAAGATCACCCAGGTTGTGGAGGGGGTCAGAAGTCTTATCTCCATGGACGATCCCGTGGGGGTTACAAAGATGGCCCGGGAACTGGAACCCGGTCTTGATCTGTACCGTGTCAGCTGCCCCATTGGAGTAACGGGGATTATCTTTGAATCCCGCCCCGACGCCCTTGTTCAGATCTCATCCCTCTGCCTGAAGAGCGGTAATGCCCTGCTTCTCAAGGGGGGCTCGGAAGCTGCAGGGACAAACCGGATTCTCTCCTCCATCATTGCCGGGGCCACAACCGCAGCGGGGATGCCCGAAGGCTGGATACAGCTTGTGGAGACCCGTTCAGATGTAAACGAGATGTTCTCCCTCAACGAGTATATCGACCTCCTGATCCCAAGGGGATCAAATGAGTTTGTAAAATATATTATGGCCCACTCCAGCATCCCTGTGCTGGGACACTCCGACGGTATCTGCCATATCTACATCCATGAGGATGCCGATGCGTCCGGGGTTGTTCCCATTGTTGTGGATTCCAAGACCCAGTATGTGGCCGCCTGTAATACCCTTGAAACTCTTCTGGTCCACAGAAGCCGGGCCGCCGAGCTTCTGCCTTCGATAAAAGCAGCCCTTGAAGAGAAAAGCGTGGAACTTGTGGGCTGCAGCGGAACAAGATACATTATTGATATTCCCGCCGCCACAGAAGAGGACTGGGCCACGGAGTATGTGGATTACAAGCTCTCAATCAAGCTCGTGGACTCCTTTGAAGAGGCTGTGGAACATATCAACCGCTACGGCTCGGGTCATACCGACTCTATTTTGACTGAAAATGAGAAGACCGCCTCGGCATTTATGTCCCGCGTTGACGCCTCCTCAGTTTTCTGGAACTGTTCGACCCGATTCAGCGACGGTTTCCGTTACGGATTCGGCGCTGAAATCGGCATAAGCACAAGCAAAATACATGCAAGAGGTCCCGTGGGTATGGAGGGGCTGATGATCTATAAATATAAACTCCTGGGACATGGGCAGACAGTGGCTCCCTTCAGTGCGGGAGACAGAAAGTTCACCCACAGGGATCTTGAGAGCAGCTGTCCGCTCTAAACCTTAAAACAGGACCTGTTGAGACTCTGGTACTCTGTAATCCGGAAGAGGTGTGTTTCATAAAAAAAAGGGACTCCCTATTTTTTATTGAATTAATGGTGAACATGACTTACTATGAAAGTGGGTTTTAACTTCAAAAATCAAGGCTGAACATGGAAGATTTGAATACCCTTCATGAGAATATTTACGGGAATACACCGGACGTCTCGGTTCGTGTCCCTGGCAAACTGAGCCTCATGGGGGAACATACGGAGTACTTTGAAGGCCTGGTCCTTGCTGTAGCCGTAAACAAGTTTACAGAGGTATCAATATCCCGGCGCGTAGATAATTCACTGCGGGTGTTCTCTGCAAACTACAACGAAAAGAAGAAAGCATCTCTGTCGGGTCTCAAGTACAAGCGTGAAGACCGCTGGGCCAACTATGTGAAGGGAGCCATTGCGGTTATGCTTCAGCTTGGTTGTCCAGTCAAAGGTCTTGATATTACAATCCGCAGCGAAATACCCGAACAGGTGGGGCTCGGCTCATCTTCAGCCATGACTCTTGCCCTTGTTTCAGCCCTGAAAAAACTCTATGACTTTGATATTTCCGATATCCATCTTGTTGAATCAGCCAGACTGTCAGAGTTGAAGTTTATGAAAAAAGACCCCGGTCTTGCAGCCTGTGCTGTTTCCTACTACGGGAAAGACGACCATGCCTTGCTCATAGACACCAAGACTATGGATATCACCTATCTGAACATGAATTTCAATCCGATTATCCTGCTTGTTACCGACTCTCATGTCCCCAACGGCAGCGGATACGGTGAAACCGATGATCTTCGCCATGATTTTGACGAGTGCAAGCAGCTCTTGAGCGAGACAGGCCGCCATATAACCCTCAGGGACATCACTGTACAGGACATCAGAACCGAACTTGATCAGATGCCTGAGCTGATACGGCGACGTGCCATCCATATTATTGAGGAGAATCTCAGGGTCCGTGAATTGAAGACGGCCCTGGAACATGAAGATCTTGCTCTTGCCGGAAAGCTGATGTACAGGTCCCATGACAGCCTCAGGGATATGCTTGAAATATCCTGCCCCGAGCTGGACTGGCTTGTGAAGCGGGCCTACGAAACCAGCGGTGTTCTGGGTTCCCGCATGGTGGGCAACGGCTTCGGCGGCTGTACAATCAATCTGATAAATGGTAATAATATTTCATTGTATGATGAGCATCTTGAAGAGTATGACAGGATCTTCGGCTTCAAGGCCGACTATTTTGTCTGCAGTCCCGTGGATGGACTTAAAGCGTTACTGAATAAAGAGTAAAATAAAATGAAAATATTGATTACCAATGATGACGGGATCCATAGCCCCGGCATCCGAAGCCTGAAGAAAATTCTTTCAGAGAAACATGAGGTATGGCTGCTGGCTCCCGACGGGGACAGA
Organism: Oceanispirochaeta sp.; assembly: GCA_963676905.2. GTDB lineage: Bacteria > Spirochaetota > Spirochaetia > DSM-2461 > DSM-2461 > Oceanispirochaeta. The sequence goes on along the minus strand of CAXXVE010000001.1, from coordinate 4,140,245 downwards.
AGCGGATACTCCCAGTCCATCACCTTACGGGAACCCGTAAAGATCAAAAAGCTTGAAGACCGTGTCTACAGCTGTTCGGGAACCCCTGTGGACTGTGTAGCCTACGGGTACCGGGGGTATCTGCAGGATGATTTTGACCTCCTGTTGTCGGGTATCAATATCGGTCCCAACCTCGGCACTGATCTTCTTTATTCCGGTACAGCTGCGGCGGCAAGGCAGGGGGCCCTGAAGCATCTTCCCTCCATTGCCCTCTCCCTCAACAAGTTTGAACCTCCCTATGATTTTGATACAATTTCCGCATACCTGATGGAAAGACTTGAATATCTGGTATCCCTCTGGGATGAGAGTTGTTTTCTCAATATGAACTTCCCGGCTGAGATGGCTCCGGATACCGATCTTTTGTGGTGCCGTCCCGCCTTCCGTGACTACAGGGACAAGGTTGTTCAGGTGCCGGCTCCCAGAGATGAAAACAGTACTTACTGCTTTCTCAAGGGAAATCTGGTACAATCGGAGGATGAAGAGGGAACGGATGTGCAGGCGGTTCACTCCGGACAAGCCGCCATATCTGCCGTCCGTGTGGCGCCTTCCATAGTCTCTCATATCGGTAATGTGCCGGAAAAGGCGGGGAACTGCAGTAGATGAGTTTTCGTGAAGACGGACTGTATCTGTACAACAACGGATTATACCGGGACGCTCTGGACTCCTTTCTTTCCGAAGATGTGGACCCTATGGAGGATCCCGAACTGGCTTATCTGATGGGCCTCTGCTACACCCGTCTCGAAGACTATACCGATGCTGTTTTCTATCTTGGAATCGCCGCGGACAGGTCCAGCTCCCTTATCAGGGTCTATCAGGCACGTATGGTATTAAGCTATGTTCATAATCTGACAGGCAACTACAAGGGTGCCGAAATTCAGCTCCAGAAGGTTCTTGAGGACGGATTCGAGTCCTGCCAGATATTCACATCCCTCGGCTATGCCCTGTGGATGCAGAATAAGACCGCCGAGAGCATCGATTTTCTCTCCCGTTCCCTTGAATTCGACTCTGAAAACGCAAATACCCTCAACTCCATGGGCTACATAATGGCAGAGGAGGGGCTCAACCCCGAAAAGGCTGTTGAATACTGCCAGAAAGCCCTCTCCCTGCATCCTGACAACGGCAATTATATGGATTCCCTCGGCTGGGCTCTGTTCCGCTGCGGAAAGCTCGATGAAGCCAGGGAATATCTTGAACGGGCAATGAAGTCCGGTGCAGACAGAAAGGTCTGTAAAGAGCATTTACAGCTGGTTGAACAATATGACAGGTTTTAAAAGAACGCTCCCCATCCGGCGCAGAGCCGGCAGACCCCTGTTTTCAGGGCTGCTTCTGCTCTGTCTTCTTCTGGCAGGAACCCTCTCTGCCCAGCAGGCTGAAATCTCCGATTCCGTGGCCATCCGGGCCGCCGAGGAGCTGCGCTGGGGAGTCATCGCCTACCATCAGGGACTGTATAACAAGGCCATCCTCTCACTTGAGAAATCTCTCGCCCTTGATGCCGGGAACGATATGACACGGTTCTGGCTTGGCCGGAGCTACTATCAGTCGGGCTTTGAAGAGGCCGCACTCAACGAGTGGCAGAATGTAATTGATACCGGAGAGGCGGGTTCCGCTCTTTTGAGTTTTGTGGAGATCATCTCCGACCGCCGTGGATTGGCACGGGAGCTTAAATCCAGCGGCAGGCTGATTGAACTGTTTGAAATCCCCCGGGATCAGGCCGGTGTAAACTACTACAACCGTCCTGTTTCTGTTATCGCTTCCCCCGACAGGGACGGCAGTTTTTATCTGCTCTCCTATCTGAACGGCAATCTTATCCGCATCACAACAGCGGGGAGAATCCATCATGTCCTGGCAGGGGGTGTCCTCGGATTCGACAGGCCCTGGGACCTCTCCTTTCTTCCCGACGGAACTCTGGCAGTATCGGAGTACGGCAGTGACAGGATCTCCATCTGTTCTCCCGAAGGCTTCCGCATCCGGACCATCGGTTCGACCGGAACAGCAGAGGGCGAGCTTCTGGGCCCCCAGTATATGGAGATCTCCGACGACGGTTATATCTATGTCTCCGAGTGGGGCAACAGGCGGGTCAGCAAGTTCAATCTGGATGGTGAGTTTATCCTCAGCTTCGGTCGGCGAAGGGCCGACTTCGGCGGCATGCAGGGACCAAGCGGCATAGCTGTAAGGAACGGCGCTGTCTATGTGGCCGACTCAAAAACTGCAAGGGTGAATGTCTTCGACACCAGCGGGAACTTTATCAAGACACTTATCCGTGAGGGGCTGACCTCACCGGAAGGACTCCTCTTTACATCCGACGATACTCTACTCATAGCCGACGGCGGACAGATCATGGTTTATGATCTTGAAAATGACGCCCTTTCCGTCTCCTCCGATCTGGGAGGCCAGGGACAGAGGGTCCTCAGTATCTGTCAGGACGAAAACGGTAATATCATAGCCGCAGACTTCAACAGAAACTCAGTCTCCGTAATGACCGATATCTCCACTCTCTATGCGGGGCTTTTTCTCAGGATAAACCGTGTCGTGACTGATGAGTACCCCCGGGTTCACGTTGACTTTACAGTCGAAGACCGCTGGGGCAAACCAGTGGTAGGCCTGGACAAGTTGAACTTTTTTATCCGGGAAGCCGAAAGAAATATTGAGAATTTCGATCTCAGCTACACTGGATACAACAACAGGGATCTTGCTCTGTCGGTTGTGGTGGACAAGAACCGCCGCCTGCAGGATCAGAGTGAGATCATACGTGACGGTGTGCGGGATCTCTTCCGCAGCCTCAACACCGGGGACGAACGATACCTTGTGGGCGCTCTGGATGCTCCCCAGCTGATTGCGGAGCCCGGTGACGACACCCTGAATGCCCTGACGAGGATGATGGACGGGTGGAGCGCTGAAAGCGATGTGGCTTCGGCTCTGCGCCTGGGGGCCTCCCAGCTTCTGCCCGGACGCAAGAGAAAGGCCCTTGTTTTTCTGACCGACGGAAATATTCACCCCGAGACCTTCGTCCGCTATGGACTTCAGGACATGGCCCAGTATATGAAGAATAACGGCATCCAGTTCTATCCTGTCTACCTTGATGCAGAGAAGAGGAACGAGGAGCTTGACTATATAGCAAGGGAGACAGGCGGTTCCAGCCAGTATCTCTTCCAGCCCAGGGGAATCCTTCCCGTTCTGGAACAGATCCGGGGGGATGTGAACGGCTTCTACACCCTGAGTTTTGACTCTCTGGCCTACACCGATTTCGGACGGGCCTATATTCCCCTTTCGGTGGAAGTGAATTTTGTCCGTAAGAGCGGACGTGATGAGATGGGATATTACGCAAATCTTGAATATTAAACTCTTTAAACGACTCGATAACTGGTGGGAGGGGATCTGTCACGGATGCGGCAGATGCTGCTATGAGAAGCACTTCCTCCATAACGGCACCCTTGTCATCGACTATGACAAGCCCTGCCGTTTTTTTGATACAGATACAAAGCGGTGCAGGGTATATGTAAACCGTTTCAATGCCTGCAGCGAGTGTAAGAAAATTACTCTCTGGACAGCTCTCTTTTCTCCCGCCCTTCCGCCTGACTGCGGGTATGTGCAAAAAATAAGGGCTCCCTTCAGGAAGCCCTTTTCTTACTTTATTCTGAAAAAAAGATTCTAAATTATTCCGCGCTGATGGCTATAAGTCTCCATCCCTCTCTGAACTCCCTGAAGTAGAACTTCTGGGTTTCTCCCTGGAATCCGAGTTCTGATTCAAAGAATCTCTGTCCCATGGGTGTAAGTTTGACCGCTGCAACCCAGGCATTGCCTTCGGAGCGGATGTAGAGGCGGTTCAGTTCATAAACTGATGAGGGGTCGACTCTGTCGATCTCGTAGTTTTCGAATGCCATGCGGATATAAGCCTGAACATCCTCTTTTTTTACACCTTCATCATATCCAGGCAGATAGAGTCTTGTGGTCAGAAGAGGGACCAGGTCCGCTTCGTTTTCACTGAAAACGGCTCTCATCATTTTGCTGAAGTAGTATTGTACTGCTGCCGGCTCTTTGCCGCTGGGACGGGCCGGGGATGCTGCCTGTACCTGCTGAGGCTGAATGGCTGTCTCTGTTTTTTCCTGCTCTGCGGCGGAGGCGGTGACTCCGGGGAATATCTGATCCGCCATATCCCGGAATGCCGCAGCCTTGTCGCTATCTCCAAGTTCAGTATACTGTTCTGAGACAGCAAGATAGGCACCGGCAATGACGAGCCTTTCACTTTCGGAGTAGTTGTTGTAGAAGCTTTCGGCCGCACCAAGATTCATGACAGATAGAAACATGATCAAAAGAAGGCTGAGTCGTCCGATACTGAAATCCCGCATTCTGAACTCTTTCATAATTATGTCTCCAACGATTTTAATCTGTAACAACTCCAGTATAGTACCGTCCCCCTTATAAGTAAATCATACGAAAGGTCTATTCTCCTCCGGCTTAATCAGGCTCTCTCCTTAATAGCCCTGTTTTCTGCGGCAGCTTTATGAAAAAGATTGATAGGAGAGTAAAAAATCAGTACATTGATACTATGGCAGAACATTTTGATAATGATATTCTGGAGCAGGTTGAAGACGGGCTGAAAGAGCCCGATATGTACAGGGTCCTGCTCCTTAACGACGACTATACAACCCAGGATTTTGTAGTGGAGGTACTTGTTACAGTCTTTCACAAGCAGCCTGTAGATGCGACCAGAATTATGCTGGATGTACACAAGAAGGGGCGGGGCATTGTGGGCCTCTATCCCTATGACATCGCATCTACAAAGGTGAAACAGGTAAAGGACCTTGCGGCCTTAAGAGAGTTTCCCCTTAAATGCGTAATGGAAAAGGCCTAAGCTATGGATATCAGTCAGGAACTTCAGATTATTGTAAACGCCGCCTATCAGGAGGCGAGGACAAGAAAACACGAATACTTTACTCCCGAGCACCTTCTGTACTCGTCACTTGCCTTTGAGTCCTCCAGGGATATGCTTGAGTCCAGCGGAGCGGATCCTGAGCTTATTGAGGAGCGCCTTGAGGAGTACTTCACCAAATATGTTGAAACAGCTCCCGCCGCCGAACCGGTGCAGACCGAGGGGCTTCAGAATATTATCGAGCGCACCATGCTCCAGATGAGCTCCGCCGGCAAGGACACCATCCGGGTCGGTGACATTCTCATCGCCATTTTAGACGAGCCTCAGAGCTTTGCCGCCTACTATATGAAACAGGCCGGTGTAAACCGTCTTTCCCTTCTTGAGATTGTTTCCCATCCCCCCAGGGAGATGGAGGAACCGGAGGATTTTGACGATGATTACCAGGATGCCGGAGACGAAGAGGCCATGGATGATTCTATGGGCGGCTCACCGGATGAAGAGGTTACACCCCGACGGGGCAGAAAGAGAAAATCCGCCCTGGATCAGTACACAACAGACCTGACCCGACTTGCGGAAGAGGGGAAGCTGGAACCCCTTATCGGCCGGGACGCCATTGTGGAGAGAACCATTCAGATACTCTCCCGCCGTCTGAAGAACAACCCCGTCCATGTAGGTGAGCCCGGAGTGGGCAAGACCGCCATAACCGAGGGGCTGGCCTACAGGATCGTCAAAGAGGAGGTCCCCTCCTTCTTGAAGGGCTTCCGGGTCTACTCCCTTGATATGGGAAGCCTTCTGGCTGGAACCCGGTTCCGCGGAGACTTTGAAGAGCGCATGAAACGGGTCCTCAGGGACCTTGAAAAGAAGCCAAAGAGCATTCTTTTTATAGATGAGATCCACACCATTATCGGTGCCGGTTCCGTGTCAGGCGGCAGCATGGACGCGGGAAACCTCCTTAAACCTGCACTGGCCAAAGGACAGCTTCACTGTATAGGAAGCACAACCTATGAGGAGTTCAAAAAGTACTTCGAGAAGGACCACGCCCTGGCACGCCGCTTTCAGAAGGTGGATATCCCCGAGACCTCTGTGGATGAGACTCTTGAAATCCTTAAAGGGCTGCAGAGCGTTTACGAGGAGCATCATGGTGTCCTGTATACCGATGAGGCACTTGAAGCCGCTGTTAAGCTCTCAGACCAGTATATCAACGAAAAACATCTACCCGACAAGGCCATCGACCTTATCGATGAAGCCGGTGCCTGGAAGGCTCTGCAGCGGGAGAAAGAGGCCCTTGCAAGGGAAGCCGAGGCGGCCCGGTCGGAGGCCCCTGATGCCGGCAGATCGGGTGAGAGCTCTGACCCGGCAGAGAGTGAGGCAGACCATGTTATTCCGTCCATTACAGAGAAGGACATCGAAAAGGTTGTTGCCTCCATCGCCCGTATTCCCGAGCGCAGCGTATCGGCCAATGAAACAGACAAACTGAAGACCCTCGACTCGGACCTGAAGAAAAACCTCTTCGGCCAGGATGAAGCGGTGGATGCCGTCACCATGGCGATAAGGCGTTCCCGTGCGGGCTTCCGCCAGGAAAACAAACCGGTAGCCTCTTTTCTCTTTGTCGGCCCCACGGGTGTTGGAAAGACAGAGCTTGCCCGTCTGCTTGCATCTGAGCTGGGCGTATCACTCCACCGCATAGATATGAGTGAATACCAGGAGAAACACACAGTCAGCCGGCTTATCGGATCACCTCCCGGTTATGTGGGTTACGAAGAGGGCGGGCTTCTCACAGATACAATCCGGAAAAACCCCCATGCGGTACTTCTTCTGGATGAGATAGAAAAGGCCCATCAGGATGTATACAACATTCTTCTTCAGATGATGGACTATGCCACGGTGACAGACAACATGGGGCGTAAGGCGGACTTCCGCCATGCCATAATTATAATGACCTCCAATGCGGGAGCCCGGAATATCGGAAAGAGCCAGATCGGCTTCGGGGACCGTATAATGACGGCACAGGCAGTGGATGATGAGGTTAAAAAGATCTTTACCCCTGAGTTCCGTAACCGTCTTGATAAGATTATCACATTTCAGAATCTGCCTGATGAAGTTGTGATCTCTATTGTCAATAAAGAGATAGACGGATTTCGCAAGCAGCTGGATGCCAAGGGTGTCAGCCTTGAAGTCAGTGATGAGTGCATCCGGTATCTTGCAAAAGAGGGATACTCCTATGAGTACGGCGCCCGTAATATCTCCCGTCTTGTGGATGAGAAGATCAAGACCTACTTTATCGATCAGGTCCTGTTCGGCAGCCTCTCTGAGGGCGGCAAAGCCCGCGCCGAACTTGTGGACGGGGATGTGAAGATCGAGGTTACCCGGGGGTGAGCACCGAGGAGTTCCCCTGGCTTGAATACGATGATTTCTTCCGTTTTCCCCCTCCCCATACCTGGGATGAAGAGCTTGTGGGAGTGGGGGGGAACCTCTCGCCCGGAATGTTGATCTCAGCCTATGCCCAGGGGGTTTTTCCCTGGTTCAACGAGGGGGAGGATATTCTATGGTGGAGTCTCGATCCCCGTTTTATTCTCTATCATGACAATCTTAAGGTCAGCAAATCCATGAGGAAGGTCCTGAAGAAGGGTGGATTCCGGCTTACGGTGGACCTTGCTTTTGAGGATGTCATGCGCAGCTGCGGTGCGGCGCCCCGGCCGGGGCAGGACGGCACATGGATCAGCAAAGACATGATTGCCGCCTATACAGGCCTCCACAAACTGGGGTTTGCACACTCTGTAGAGGTCTGGCAGGAGGATACTCTGGTGGGCGGCCTCTACGGCCTCTCCCTGGGGCGGGCCTTTTTCGGCGAGTCCATGTTTGCAAGGGCTTCCAATGCCTCAAAGACCGCACTGATCGGTCTGTCATCCTATCTTAGTGAGAAGGACTTCGCCTTTATCGACTGCCAGCAGCATACCCCCCATCTCGGTTCCCTTGGTGCCTGCGATGTAAGCCGGGACCGCTTCCTCAGCGAGCTGAAGAGTGCCTTAAAGACACCCACCCTCCGAGGGGACTGGTCAGTTCTCTTTTCAGACTTTCCCTCTTCAGGGTTATGGAACTCCCTTGTTCCCTCTGCCATGGAGGTGAACAACTGAAACTCCGCATTCTGCTGCTCATCGGACTGATCCTTCCCGTTTTTACTCTTGCCGCCCAGATAAACGGTGCGTCAGAGCCTGACTTGCTGGAGATGGAGTACCGCAGGGAGAGCCTGAGGGCAATGGCTCTGGACGAGATTGGCAGCGGGGAGTACCAGCAGGCCCTGACTCATCTTGAAGCGGCTCTGACCCTGGCTCCCGATGATCAGGAACTTGTTGATCTCAAACAGTCTGTAGAGGATCTGATCCTTCTTATGGCCGAGCCGGATCAGATAAACGGGGACGAAGTTGTAGAGGACAGCGAAGGCCCTGATTTTACAACTATCAACAGGGCCGAAGACGAAGTCCTCACATATGACTTTGCTCAGGAGCTCCTTTCCGAGGCCCAGCGTCAGAACCCCAAAGTTCTGCGCAAGGCTTTTACTGTAGAGCTTGGAGTCGGTTCCGGTCTGACTCAGCCCCTCTATCTGTCAAGCAACTTTGTCCTGCAGGACGGAGAGACTGTCCCCTCCCATCCCTTCTCCAAATATTCAGGGGAGGTGAGGTACTATTTCGGTGAGAACCGCAGGAACTTCGGGCTGGCTCTGCGCTACAAGGATCTGATTGACAATGCTGACTCTGTGGACATGCTGGAGCGTCAGCTCGACTTCACCGCCCACTACAGGGGCTTTTTTGCCGAAACCATGGAGAGCCGGATGATCCTGGGTGTTAAGGGCGGATTCGGTTTTATGGGAATTAAAGAGGACAAGGATGAGGACGGTGTTGCAGACGGTGATATCACAACCCCTCTTGTATTTACCGGGGGAATCTACTTCTCCGACGCCCTGTTCCGCTATCTTTTCAAGAACTCAATTTTTTTCAAGCGTTTTGTAATCGAGATGAACTTCGACTTTATCTTTGTCACATCCATTGAGAATATAAGCCTCTCCCAGCTTTCCATCTCCGCAGGTTATGAGTTCACTGACAACTACAAAGTTTCACTCTACAGCGAGGCCTTCAATACGGCCACAGACATTCAGAATACAAATCTCTGGGAGGCGGGGTTCCGCTTCAAGATGAGCTTCTAGGCCTCCCTTAGAAAGTGCCTTATCCTGCCGGGCTGAGCCCAGTTGCAGGTCCCTTCCATTTTCTGCTGCTTCAGAATACGTCCGATTTCGGGATTCAGCAGTGCCTCAAGAACTCTTTCAGCCTCGGCTTTGTCAGTAAAGGAACAGGATGCCTGAAGGGCCTGGTTTACGATCCACGGTTTTTCAGACTTCGGTTTTCCTGCATTCAGGGACGCTGTTCCAAAGAGCCGAGGCAAAAACTCGTTGCGTCCATAAGCCTCCCATACGACCTTCCATGGAGAGAAGCTGTACGGCCCCACACCGAGAAGGGACCAGTAGATCCCCCTTGAGATCGAGCTGCCTATAAGAGTGCCCTTCCGGGATTCAAGGCTCTCTCTGTGGTCCTCCAGATAGCGCCGGGCCGACGGATACTTCTCAAGCTCCCCGGGTGTCAGGGGCTTGCCGCTGCTGCTGTTATAGGGAAGAAAGATATATCTGGCAGGATGTGATTGCCCCTTGAACTGCTCTCTGTTAAGAAGGGGAAAGATCAGGTCCCGGGGGAGAAGGGCCGAGAACTGCCTGTTTGCAAGGCGGCAGACTCTCTCTCCTCCGGCCTCGCCGGCATCCTCACAGCTGTCGAAGATAAAAAGGGTGTTCCTTCCCCCTGTATTGATTCCCTGCCTGGGGCGGGAGGATTTTTCTATAGTGATCAGGGGGACAGGCATAGTGATGTCTCCGGATACATCAGTAACCCTATAGGCTGAGCCTGCAGGGCCCACGGGGCGGGCCGTCTCTTTTCTCCATGATCTGTCACTCTTCAGGCTGTAGTAGGGCAGAACCTCTGCCGGAAGGGGTTTCTCAGTGCCTGCGGGGGAGGCCTGATGTTTCTGCAGGCTTATAAAACCGCACCTTGTGCTGACCTCTTCAAAGACCCTGAACTCCCCGAAGTCCCGGATCTCCCGGAATGAGAAGTAACCCTCTGCCAGATTGCCCCGGCGGAAGCGGTTATGGGCCCCCTCGTTGAGGATCAGTGAGAGGGGGATAAAAAAGAAGGCCTCTCCCCCTGACTTCAGATGATCTTCCATTGCCTTTTGAATCATCAGGGCCGCAAGATCAATCCGAGCCGATCCCAGAAGGATATTCCTGCTGCCCCCGGCAAGGCCGTAGCGGATAAAGGCTTTCTTGAGCTCTTCCTTCTCCTCTTCTCTTACATCGGTAAAGTTGAGCCATGGGGGATTTCCAAGAATCAGATCAAAATCAGCGGGGGGAACATCCAGGAAATCACGGCATTCCAGGCAGGATGAAGCATGGTCTATGCCGTGGATCTCCCGTATACGGACTCCAAAGTCCAGTGTAAACTCGGCTTCCCTTTCATAACCCTTCAGGCGGTCTATCATATCCCTTGTTACGGGTATCCCATCCTCAAGGCAGCAGCGGATCAGTGATTCAAGAAGATTCCCCGTTCCCGCTGTGGGGTCCAGAACAGAGGCTCCCTCAGCCCATTTGTGGTGGATGCTGTGGGTTCGGATCATATCCGCGGCAATCCAGTGGGGTGTGAAAAAAGCGCCGCACTCCTTCCGGCGGCTGCGGTTCATCGTTGGTTTATTTATGGACCTGTTTCTCATGAATGCCCGTCGGTGCCGGAGGTCTCGGTACCGGGAGCCATATAACGTGTAACGGGCTTCTCACCCAGAAGGGCATCCATATCGGCAATCAGTGTCTGCAGCAGGGGGTCTGTCTCAAGGTTCATATAGGGATTCTTTACATCGATAAGGAGTTTCAAAATCTGAGTGATGCCCTGCTTTTCAAGAGGTCCTGCAGGAACAAAGCCATAGTCCCTTTTACCCTGATGAACAGTCAGAAGCAGGCTCTTTTCAAGGAACGGGGAGAGGAGCTGCTCGGCCATTCTGTCCGGGATATTCAGCCTGTCGGCCATCTCTATCAGGGTGGGGGGAGTTCTGCCGTCTCTATAGGCATGGATAATCAGGGAGTAGAGCCTCAGGCTGAAGACAAGGTTGTCCCCGGGAGTTCTCTTTACCGTGCTGTGGACGCTGTAGTAGCTCCGGTGCTGATGAATATAGGTAAACTCCGCCATAAGAAGGATAATAATCCAGATAATAAGCAGCCAGATCAGCATAAGGGGCAGAATAAATACGGACCCGTAGATCAGGGACATCCGCATTGTGCGCCCCGCCCAGACTGCAAAAACCGATTTTGAGATCAGCCAGAGAACAGAACCTGTAAGGGAGGCTATAAGGGCGCTGCGGACCTGTACCCGGCTCCGGGGGATCAGAGTCAGCAGAATCATCTGACCCGCAAAGATAAAGATAAAGGGGGCAATTTTGTTCCGGAGCAGGGGATAGGCCCGGGAGTAGCCGAGACCCGCCAGAAGCTGCTCCAGAATATCACCTGTAAGGGAGAGGCTGGTCCCCAGAAAAAGGGCTGTAAAGATAATCACAGCCATATGGGTTGTAAACCACTTCAGTCCCCTGCGGCCCATGCTCACACGGAATATATGGTTCAGATTCATCTCTATATTGTTTAGAAGGGCTGTAACGGCAATAAGGAAAACAGGCAGACCCAGAATTCCAAGACGGGTGCCGTTCTCTGCAAGCTGCAGCATGGCCTCCATAATCTGATCCTGCATGGCCGGAAGCATAATCTCACCCAGAAACTCCTGTACCTTCTCTTCCGACAGAAAGGGGCCGCCGAAACCGACAATTACAGCCAGTAGCGGAACCGCCGACATCAGTGAGGTGTAGGACATTCCCGCGGCTCTTGGAAAACATGAGTCGTCAAAAAAACGTTTGACAATGAGGCGGGTAAAGTGGAACAGCTGTTTGAACAGGGTAAGAATCTTTCTCATAAATATGATTCTAAAGTATAGGATGAAGTGAAATTCTACTCAAGCAGAAAAAGCCCGCGATTCGGAGGGAACGCGGGCCTTTATACATTATTACATATTAAGGAGCTTATGAAAAAAAGTTGCTTTTATTCATGGAAATCAGGGTCATGGAGGGGTTACTTCTCCACTCAGGTCCCAAAGGTCCTCCCAGGTCTGTCCGTCTTTCCAGAGGAACACCTGGCCCTTGATAAGACGGCATTTCTTGTCGATGGTTGACAGTTCCTTCATCTCTTGGTCGGTCAGGGGATTCTCTACGGTGAGCCTTATATTGCTCATGTACTCATTTCTGTGAACTGAGAAGGGGATGGGAATCTGTCCTCTCTGTACCGCCCATTTCAGGCAGACTACAGCGGGGTGGCAGTTCAGTCTGGCTGCGATCTTTTTAACAACGGGATCTTCAATATCCACGGTATCCTTCTCTGTCTTGTCCCTGTCGGGGCGTGTGGGGGAACCGATGGGGCAGAAGCCGATGGGAACAATCTTGTTCTCAATGCAGAAGTCAAAAAGCTCGGGCTGCTGGAAGTGGGGGTGGAGTTCCATTTCGTTACAGGCGGGCTGGATCTTTGCATCCCTGAGAACCAGTTTCAGCTTGGGAATAGTCATATTGGATGTACCGATATGCTTTACAAGGCCCATTTCAACAAGCTGCTCCATCTGTCTCCATGTCTTCATATAGCTTTCATGGATGTAGGGCTTGGCATCGGGGCTTCTTGAGTCCGCATCACAGCCGGGTGCATGGTAGTTGGGGAAGGGCCAGTGCACAAGGAAGAGGTCCAGGTAGTCCAGCTGCAGGTCTTTGAGGGACTTCTTGCAGGACTCTATAACATTGTCATGCATATCGTTCCATACTTTAGAGGTGACCCAGAGATCCTCTCTCTTCACACCGCCGTCCATGGCCTTTTTAAGGGACTGACCAATAAGGTCTTCGTTTCCATATACAGAGGCACAGTCTATATGACGGAAACCTACTTCGATAGCGCCCAGAACGGCATCGGCAATATCCTGCATGGAAAAGCGGTCGCTTCCGAAGGTTCCCATACCGATAGCGGGAATTTCAGCACCGGTCCAGAGTTTTCTTTTGGGAACTGTTGTGGGGTCAACCCCGTCCGCAGCAATGGCGAACTCTTTTTTTTCTGACATCTTCTGTCTCCCGTTTTTTATACTCAAAATAGTTTCAATATCAAGGTATAGTCTCTAACAGTTTTAGTGTGTTAGAACACTTAATGATTCTTTTATACTATGCTTTCCCGGCTTTGGCAAATGAATTCGTCAAAAAAAATTAAATGGCTTTGCTTTTTTTCTTTTTCTACATAAAATATTCAAGTGTAATTTTATCTATTTTTTTAGCGTAATGGAGTGACCAATGCCGGACTGGGACTATACCTTATTTGATGCGGTACAGCTGATGATCCCCGTGCTCTGCAGTTTTTTGAGCCTTGTTGTCGTTATTATCTATCTTTTTCTGTATAAGAATCTCAGAAACAAGATCTATCTTGGCGGATTCCTTATGTGCCTGGGAGCACTCTCTTATGTTTTTTTTGAGTCACTTGTCATAGTCACCGGCTGGTCAGGAGACCTTGCTGCAGGAAGGATGTTCCACTTTATAGGGCAGATATCCGCTCTATATTTTCTCTATTCCATGCCCTATTTTGCCGCAAGCCTTGTCAGGGATGACGGTCCCATGGCCCGGGCCGCCCATCTTCTGAGCTTTGTAGGACTTGCAATTGCCGTACTTGTTACAGCCGCAGCACTTGTCAAACCGCCTCTTTTTATCTCCCTTACAGACAAAGTCAATTATGAATATATAACCCCCGGTGACTTCGGACGGGGGGCCGAGGGCATTCTCTACTCCTTCCGGGACGGAATCCTCGGAGTCTACCTGGCAGCTATGATGACAATTACTGTCTATGCCCTTTTCTACCACAAGGGTGATCTCAAGATCCTTCTGATCCTTATTGGTACCCTCTGGGCAGCCCTGTCGGCGGTGGATGACCTTATGTTCTTCCACTTCCGCCACAACTTCTTTCTCACAGCCTTCAGGTTTTCCCGTTTCTCAGTGGGACTGTCAGGAATGAACTTTTTTATTCTGATTTCAGTCCTGAGCGACTATATTCGAACCCAGAACAATCTTTCAGAGGTTCATGAGGAGCTGCTGATCACACACTACAGGCTTCAGAGCTCGGAGAAGAAGTACAGAAAGCTTGCCGAAGGGGTGGATTCCGCCGTATTCTCCCTGAACTCCGAATTCTATATTACAAACTACAACCAGAAAGCCAGGCAGTTTTTCAGCCTGAAAGATGAAAACCTCAAGAAAACACTTCCTGAACTTTTAAGAAAAAGCACCGAAAACCTAAAGGAAGAAATTGCTGATGAGTCTGCCGGTCCTTCAGGATACAAAACCACAGGCAGCATAAACATCGGTCAGCAGATCGTGCAGGAAAACCTTATCCAGCTCAGCCGGGACAAGGAAACCGTCAGTTTTCACGCCACTCTGGAAGATCCCCACACCAGAGAACCCGAGGAGTTCGCCTTCCATATCGAGTACCATGAGAGCGAAGAGGGGGAAGTGGAGTACATCTGCCGGGCTGAAAAGATGAAGGCCAACCGTCTGATCCGGTCTATCGAGAAGGAGAGCCTGCAGCTCAGCCTTGAAAACTACATCATCGCCATCGATGACGTGACAACCCGCCTCACAACCGCCCTGAACAAGTACATGGACCAGGGATCGGTACTTATGATCAAACTGGGGCTCCAGGAACTTATAATCAATGCCATCGAACACGGCAATCTGAATATCTCATTCGATGAAAAGACAAAGGCCATGGAAGAGAAGCGCTATCTCGACTTTATAAGGGAACGTCAGCTCGATCCCCGGTACAGGGACCGTACCATACGCATCGACTACCGCCTCAGCAGCAACCGGGTCCAGTACCGCATCTGCGATGAGGGTGAGGGCTTTCATCTTGACAACACAATGAAAAAGGTGGGGGACACGGTGGATCAGGAGCTCCTCAGCCACGGCCGGGGCATCAATATGGCAAAGGTCCTCTTCGATAAGATGGAGTACAACAATAAGGGAAACCAGGTGCTTATAGTCAAGGAGTTCGGATAAGCCGGGGTCAGGCAAATACATCTACCTTGACAGCCTTGTACCAGGGGAGCAGAGCCCTCTCTTCTCCCTCTTTCCGTTTCTTCTCGGCTTTCTCTTTTGCTTCTCTGTCCCGCAGCCAGGACTCTGTAACTTCCTTCAGCTCCTGTATCGCACTGTTTTTGTCCATCCACAGGGGCTGAACATCCTCTATACCCATGTCCATTACGGACGTCTCCGAGTGTCAGTCTAGCAGAGCATCTTGTGGGTCTAATGATGAATTGATGTCAATTATATGAATGTTTTTTTATAGCCGGTGGAGTCTGGGGCATCTTCCTGTCCCGGCCGGAGCCCGGCACAGGGGGCGGGCTTACTCCCTGTCGATCTTGAACCCGAAGTCCTTCGGAATCACCCGGCGGCGGAAGTCTTCGTTGAAATAGCGGTCCGTCATGCAGGCAATGTAGTCCACTGCGATCCTTTCCGGTGCCGTTGATTCAAGGTACTGGGGACGCATCTTCCGGCTGGCCCAGCGGTAGACATAGCTCCCCTCGTCCCGGCTGACAAGCTCTTTCAGATAGGCGTTGTAGAGGTAGCGGAACATCTTCTCTATTTTGGGATCTTCTCTCTTCATTTCGGGGTTCCGATAGATGTTTTTATAGTTGAACTCCATCAGTTCCCGCAGTCCCAGGCGAAAGGGCTCGGAAAAGGAGAGGCCCTTTTTTCCATAGCTCTGCTCGATCAGGTCATAGGAGAGGCTCCGGATAATATGGTCGTTCCTGTCGCCCAGAAGTTCCCTGATCTGTTCGGGGATCTCCTCACGGTTCAGCATGCCGATGGTGATGGCGTCCTCAATGTCCCGGCCGATATAGGCAATCACATCGGAGATCCTTACAACACATCCCTCCAAAGTCATGGGCTTCAGGCCCCGTCCCGCACTGCCGTCGGATGCGCAGCGCTCATACTCTTCAAGGAAGTTTTCAGGACTCTTTTTCAGATTCGGCAGGTAAATCTCCTCAAGCATCTCCCCGTTGTGGCAGAGGATGCCGTCCAGTACCTGTACTGTCAGGTTCAATCCCCGTCCGTTGTTCTCCAGCTCCCGCAGGGTCCGGACGCTCTGCACATTGTGGCTGAAGCTGCCTATTTTTTCCTCTTCACATATCCGGTTCAGATAGCGCTCACCATCATGGCCGTAGGGAACATGGCCCAGGTCATGACCAAGGGCAATCGCCTCAATAAGGTCCTCGTTCAGTTTCAGGGCCCGGCCTATCTGGCGGGCGATCTTGGACACAAGCTGTACATGAAGAACCCTGTGGGTGATGTTGTCGTTCTGAAAGAGGGAAAATACCTGGGTTTTGTCGATATACCGGGTGTAGGAGAGGGAGTGAATGATCCTGTCTGTGTCCCGTGTGAAGGAGCTTCTTATATCCTTGCGGCCCGCATCGGAGTTTTCAGGGCTCAGCCTCTGTCCACGGCTTGAGGGGCAGGCCAGGGGGCTCAGTGTAAGCTCCTCGCGCTGTTTATTCTGTGCCAGTATTGTTGAAACCAGTCTGCTGTCCAAATCGGGGGCTCCTTGGGGCGGGTATTGAAAGATGATTCTATCACAGGGCAGGGGGGATCTTGAAGTCCCGCGGGCAGCCTAATGACTGCCTGGTTCCGGTCCCTCTCCTGAGGCATTCAGAAGCTCATCCCTGTACATATCAAGGAAGATCTGTTTGTCCTTCGATCGGTACTGCAGGACCCACCGGGGGTGGGGCAGGGGCTTAATTTCATCAAAGAAGTGGTGCTCCCGGTTCAGCTCCTGAAGAAACTTGAAGTTCTTCCCCTGTCCGAGGGAGAAGGCAATCCTTCTGTCGGCACCCAGTTCAAGCTGCCTCCGGAAGCTTGAAACTATCCAGGGTTTCAGATGCTCCAGAAGGGCGGGGGTGTCGTAGTAGTTCCGGTTCTTTCCACCGCATATGAATCCCAGAGGGGAGAGGGCCGTCAGAAAGTAACGGCTGAAAAAAAAGTTAGGACCGCCGCAGTGGTCAATCATCTCATAGACAAAGCGGGCGGAGAGTTCCCGTCCTCCCTCCAGGCTGTTGGGGATTCCGCAGTCACTGCGCAGGGCCTCGGCGTCGGTAAAGTTTATTCCCGTCACCCCGCATCCAAGGCGTCCGGGATTGATCCCTACAAGGAAAATCCTCTTTCTGTTGTCCCTGTAGTATCTGTTGTAGTAGAGATCCATCACTCTCCGGGTCTCGGGGCTGTCATAGGGATAGAGAAGATCTGTTGAATCGGGGAGGGGCAGGGGAATCCCCGTACTGCGGATAAAATCAAGGTATCTGTCTGCAAATGTTAAACTGCCCATAGGCTCAGTATGAACCCTACGTGCAGTTATAATCCAGTGCCCCGTGAGGCGGGACACCGGCTGCAGGTAGCCCTGCTTTAATCAGTACTGGATTCTGACGTTGGTAGTGGCACCAAGAGTATTGCTCGGCATGCCGTATACAACGCCAAAGTCGATTTTCAGGATAAAGATATTCAGGCCCACACCGCCGAAAACGCGGAAAGAGCCGCCGTTGACGCTGCTGAGGACTGAAAAACCGTCTTTGTCGAAGGTAAAACCGGTTGCATCCTCCAGAGCCTGGATATCGGCATCGTCGATGGGGCTGCCATCCAGTGTGGCTGTTGCAGCGGAGACTCCGCCCCCTGCTTTGGATATGCCGAAGGAGTAGCCTGCACCGGCTGAAAGGTTCAGAATAAGGAGTTTCTTGCTGACCTGCGCCTTCAGGTCAAAGACGCTGCTGTTCCAGTTGTAGCTCATATCTGAATCAACAAGGGCAACGGTTCCCGCATCGGTGGGGAACGACTGGTCGGGAACAGGATAGGATACAGTACCGCTCAGGTAGGTGTAGCCGAATCCGACAGAGAGGTCGGGAATAATGCCTTTGTCCTTGAAGAAGGCCCAGCGGACATCACCTCCGATCATCGTATAACCGGCTTTGAACTCACCTGCCGGTAGCCACTCGGGGTCAAGGTATCCTACCTTGAAACCCACATCCATAGGGAGTTTCGGGAGCCCCAGACGGGCATCTACAGTGTAGACGGGGAGGGGGATACCCAGGGATGACAGCTCTGAGGGGATCGACTCTCCCGCGGCGGTCAGGATCTCTTCAAAGGCTTCTGTTGGAAGAAATACAGCGCCCAGGGTCAGTCCCACTCCGAAGTGGGGGAACTCTCCGCTGTAGGCATCGTTCCAGTTCAGCCCCATACTGGCGGCTAGGGGAAGGGCATTGGCTGTTTCATCGGCAAAGGTCTGAAATCCGGATTTGATTTGATCTACATCAGAAAACTGTGCAGAAACCGAAAATGTCATAGCAAGCAAAAAAAGTATTGTAAATAGTTTTTTCATATTAGACTCCTTCAATATATGAATTGTCTAAATATTAATTATAATGCACCTTCGATTATTAATCCTTATTATAAAGCTATTAATTGATGAGGCATGAAGGAGTTGCATCCGGCCGCAGCAGTGTCTGCCGCAGCCGGACTGTTTTCTTGAGTTCTGATCAATCCCAGGCTTTCAGGAACTGCAGCAGCACCTCAGAGGCATTATCTGCCGCCAGGCCGAAGAAGGTTCCCATCTCATTTTCACCCTCTCCGCCGCCGGCAAGGTCCGACAGGGAGCGGAATGCGATAAAAGGAACATCCGCCACATAGGCTACATGGGCCACCGCTGCGGACTCCATATCAAGGCAGTCGGCCTGGAAGTTTTCAAAAGCCCAGTCTCTGTATTCCGCATTGTCCACAAAGGTCATTCCGGATATTCCGTTTCCCCCTACGACCAGCTTGGGTGTATGGCTCAGTTTCGCTTCTCCCGACTCATCCGACAGTTCCACACTGCTGATGCTTTTGGCCACTTCCAGGAGTTCTGAATCCACTTCAAACCAGAACTTGTTTTCAATCCCGTCTGTCTCATCCAGGCGGCCGTGGGTCACTTCCACATACTGGGGGTACATCATTCCGAAACCGGGGTAGACCTCGGGATGCCAGCCCAGATCAAAACCCTCTTCACTCTCTCTAGCAAAAAGGGATTCCTGGTACTGGGC
This sequence comes from Oceanispirochaeta sp., assembly GCA_963676905.2. Classification (GTDB taxonomy): domain Bacteria; phylum Spirochaetota; class Spirochaetia; order DSM-2461; family DSM-2461; genus Oceanispirochaeta. The sequence goes on along the minus strand of CAXXVE010000001.1, from coordinate 4,121,075 downwards.
CCATTTCGCGGGAATGGTAACATCTCCGATATTGAGATCGGGATTCACACCTCCCGCGATACCGCTGAAGAGAATAGCCGAAATATTGAAGGTGTCCAAAGCCATCTGAGTTGTCATGGCCGCATTGACCATGCTTACTCCCGAGAGAAAAAGAACAGCTTTCTTTCCGTCAATTTCACAGAGTGTGAAGCTTTTTCCATTGATAATAATTTCCTGTTCAATATCCGCCACTTCCTTCAGCTTTACAATCTCCGGTCCGAAGGCGGAAACTACAGCAATTCTCTCTTCCGACTTGTAGCTGTTGATGGTCTCCTGACTGCCCTCTGCAAACAAAGAGGTGCTCATCACAAAGCAGATCAACAGGGCAAGGGTCATTCTTTTTTTCATTTAGGGTCTCCTGAAAGATAATCTGTATATATTGTATTAGAATTAATAAAGATGGGCTATTTCCCGGTGTGACAGAGGCAGTCCGGAATCGTTTTGCACAAGTTCTGAGCTCCGGATCATACTTGAATGTAGTTCCTGAGGGCCTGGGCAGCTGGAGACTTGTCTATGAAAAAGTATTTTTCCCGTGGTTTACTGATACTCCTCTTTCTCACTCTTTACTCCTGCCAGACATCGTTTCCCGATTACAGCAATGCAACTCTTAAAAGCAGAAATACAATTCTTATCATCGGGGACGGCATGGGTCCTGAACAGGTCAAAGCAGCCTCATTTTTTGCAGCAGGAGAGGAGGGGCAGCTGAGTTTTGAGCAGTTTCCCTATAAAACGGCTATGACAACTCATTCCCTTATTGCGGTAATCACAGACTCTGCAGCCGCGGCTACGGCAATGGCAACAGGATTCAAGGTCAGAAACGGCCAGCTCAGCGTCTCGGCTTTTCATGGACAGCATCTGAAAACCGTCCTTGAAATTGCGGCGGATCAGGGCAAAATGACAGGCCTCGTCACTACAGCAACCACAGTCCATGCCACACCGGCAGCCTTTGCCTCCCATGTTTTTGACAGAGACCACTATGATGAAATTGCAAGGCAGTATCTGGCCAACCGCAATATAGATGTTCTATTCGGCGGGGGAAACAGTAATCTTACAATCCAGAAGGCAGAGCAGGCGGGGTATACAACGGCTGCAGATGCCGCAGGTCTTGGCGGGATGAGTTATAGTGCAGGAGAGAAGTACTTCGGTTATTTCACAGAGGGATACCTTCCCTATATGTATGATGAGGGGACTGCCTATGAGGGCGCTGCGGCCCTCCCTGAGCTCTCTGAAATGGCCGATAAAGCCCTTAATCTTCTTGAAAACTCCCCTACAGGTTTTTTCCTTATGATAGAAGCCGGACGGATTGACCATGCCGGCCATGCCAATAATATCGCCCGGAATGTATTTGAAACCCTGGAACTTTCAGACACTGTGGATCAGGTGATGGCCTGGGCTTCAGGCCGTGATGACACCGTTATCATCGTCACCGCAGACCATGAAACAGGGGGGCTCCGGGTCAAAGCCAATAATGGCGCAGGTAACCTGCCCACTGTCAGCTGGCGGACCTCCGGGCACACTGCCGAAGAGGTTCCGGTCTACATCTGGGGAGACAGAGCAGGAGAAATCAGTACTGAGGTCAGGGACAATACGGATATCTTCAAGGCCTTGGTTTATCTGGAATAGATCTCAGGGAGGCTGCCTTTTCTGATCTTTTTGGGGGGCTCTCCCCCTTGTCAGGGGGCCGGGCTCTGCGAGGGTTCCGTCCGGCTGAAGCCGGACCGCTGCCGCGGCTCTTCGATCCCTGAGCCGGGGTGTTTATGGATTAATTTCCCAGTACCTCTATCCGGTGGCTGAAGACAGTCTTGTATTTCTCTTTCATCTTTAATGAAAGAAAAGAGTTGTCAATCAGTTGTTCTGCTTGATCTTTCCCTGATATAAAGCGTTTTTGCACATTTAAAAGCTGGGGCTTCGTCAGCTTCAGTGATTCACCCAGAGCCAGAAAGTCCTCCATTTTCAGCTTTCTACGCTTACCATTAATGGACAGTGCTGACTCATCCGGATCTTCTTTCTCACTTATAACCAGGCGGGTGTTTACCAGGTCGTAGGCCGGGGCAAGCTCAATTCCTGTGTTTCCGTAGATCAGGGAGTAGTTCTTCAGGTGCATATCACTGTTTCCCGTAAGGTAAGAAAATAAAACCACTTCATAAAAACGCAGAGCATCAAGAATCCTGTTTTCACAGTTCTTCAGGATCTGTTTACCAATCTGCTCTGCAGAGCCTTTGTATTTGTCTTCTGTCATCCGCTCAAGAATCTGAGCCATATCTTCCATATGGATTTTCCCGGAGGAGCTTCTGTCTATCCGTTTTGTCACATAGGCCGGCTCTCCCGAGGCCAGAGGGAGAAGGGCATGGGGGACAGTTCTGATTTTATACAGATCTGCCAGGCAGAGTGTCAGAAACTCATTTTCAGGGAGCTGGGGGTAGGCTTCCACCTGGGGTTTCAGGATATAGTCGCTCCACATGCCGACAAAAGTGAGCTTCGACTGTTTGCTCTCTTCGCTGATGGTCAGGGACAGCTTCTTCTGTACTCCGGTCATAGTTGTTTTCTGGCTGATAATCTGACCGGCAAGGGTTTTCAGTTCACTCATACCAAAGGGGATGGATGGGGGAGTATTTTTGCCGAACATTTTCCGGCAGCACTTTATATGACAGATCAGGTCTTTTTCCACGGGTAGTCCGCAGATTATGCATATCCTACTCATCTGTCAGCTCCGGTTCATTCCGGACGGAAACAGCTCCAATGCAGTCATGGCAGCAGCTGAGCAGCAGTCCCATACGGTCACGTTCATTAAGTTTCCAGTTGTTTTCTGCAATTTTCAGCAGCCAGCCTTCCGGGATCAGACCGTCAAAAAAAGGAAACAGGACTCTGCTGTGAAAGGCTTCCTTCTGCAGGGGCAGGGTGAGGCTGACGGCCCTGCAGTCTTTACTTGTCAGATATTCGGGAAAGTACTTAAAGTGGTATCCATCATCATCTTCACTTAAAATACCGGCGGGTATCTCCAAAAAGAGTATCTTTGCCTTACGCATCATCACTTCGTCCCGGGACCATCTTCATACCGAACAGAGAGAGTACCTGGTTTACCTTGTCAAGGCGCAGACTCTCTTTCCCCTGTTCCAGGTCTCTGATAAAACGGAGCCCCACACCGGCCCGTTCTGCAAGTTCCTCCTGGGTAAAACCAAGCTGACTCCGTTTCTCTTTGATAATCCTGATAAGTTCTTCGGTCATACTATACCATATCGGGTATAAAATTGATTTGTCAAACTAAATTATACCTTTTCGGGTATAAAAGTCTCAATTTCTGTTTTTCTATACCCGAAAAGGTATAGTTTTCAAGGCAATAGAAGTGTCAGTTTCCCGTGAAGATCCTCTTCACCTCTTCATAACTCTCCAGAGTGCCTATATCGTAGCGCTGGCCTTCAAAGCGGAAGGCCTTTACCTTCTTTTTTTTAAGCAGCCAGGGGATAAAGTGCCCCGGGGCGTCACCCTTGTTCCCTTCATCCAGAAACTCTCCGATCAGGGGCAGTGTCTCCTTCCGGTAAATATAAAAGGGAGGAACACCCAGGTTGGACCGGGGTTCTGAGGGCTTCTCCTGGAAGCCGATAACAACCCCATCTTTATCAAGTTCACCGACTCCTGTCCTTTTAATCCTCTCTATATCATCAATCACATGGCAGCTGATGCAGTCGGTGCCCGCCTCTCTGTAAAACTTGACAAAGTCAGCAAGATCAAAATCAAACAGGTTGTCTCCCGCCAGTACCATAATCTCATCATCAGGGTTCTCCTGATCCAGCACAAAGCGGATATCACCCACGGCTCCCAAGCGGGTTTCATTGCTAGTTGTCCCGTCGTTTACAATCTTTATCTTTTTAGTTGTCCTTACAGTAGAAGCCCAGTCAAAAAAATGACCGGCAAATGCCTGGTTTGTCACCACATAGATCGTGTCGATCTCATCCACTCTCTCTATCTTTTCGAGAATGTGCCCCAGAATCGTGTTGTCAGCCACCTCGAGGAGGGGTTTGGGGAAGTTCTTTGTCAGGGGGTAGAGCCGGGTGGCATAGCCGGCGGCCAGAAGTATGCATTTCACAGTTTTTTCGCTCCATCGCTTGTTTTGCAGAAGTTGACCCTGTAGTCATCCTTGTATTCAGGGTGCTTTGAAGGATACTCCCTGTCTATCAGCTCTTTGATTCCGTCCTTATGGGCAGGGTCGACAAGGGCTATACAGCAGCCTCTGTATCCGGCACCGCTGAACCGGGCGCCGTAGACCCCCTCACAGCCTTTCAGAAGGTTGAATATGGTTGTCAGCTCGGGGCAGCCGCACTCATACTGACTCACTGAGCTCTCTCCCGAGGCGGTCATCAGCCGTCCAAACTCAACCATATCACCTCTGTCCCAGGCATCTATGCCGTCGGCCACCCTCTGCTGCTCGCTGTAGTAGTGGTTCAGTCTCCTGTGAAAACGGCCGGGAACCCCTTCGCCGTAGGCTTCAAAGTCCCCTGCAGGTATGTTTCTTAAGATAACGTCTGAAAGCCCTGTTCCGGCTTTGCCTGCCAGTTCCTGGAGTAACCAGCCACCTACTTTGCACTCATCCACACGGTTGTTGTAGTCGGTTCCGATTAGAGCCTTACTGACCCCGGAGTAAACCACAGCCACTTCAAACTTTGGCAGCTTCGGGTTCCGGGGATGGAGCTGGTGATCCCCCGTCAGGCAGTCTATGGACAAAAGGTGGTTGTCCCGGCTTAATATATTGGCCGCCTGGTCCAGTATGCCGTTTTTCAGGCCGATAAATGCGGTCTCAATCCAGTGGCTGTACTGCACCAGCTCGGGGCCGGTCATAGAAATATCATTTACATCGCACAGGGCCATCAGGTAGGCCGTGGAGACGGCGGCCGAGGAACTGAGGCCCCCGATGGGCAGTTTTCCGCTGATCTCCCCTGTAATTCCCTTCTTGATCACAAAGTTCCGTTTCAGGGAGAGGACGGCACCTCTGATATAGTTCCCCCAGAACCCCGGGAGTTTATCGGGAACATGGTCCACATGGAAGTACTCCTCGTCGGGGAAGTCCATGCTCTGTATCTGAATGTAGCCGTCTTCGCCGGGGCTGTAATTCAGGGTTACAGCCGAGTCCAGGGCCATTCCCGTGACAATACCGCCCTGGTGATCCACATGGGCGCCCAGGGGGCAGATGCGGAGGGGGGAGTGGATGGTTCTGGTGTTATCGGATGTTACAGCTCTTTTACTCATGTGGCCTCCTCAGTTCAGAAAACAGAATAACAGCTTCTCTGAAGGAAGTGAATCGTTTTTTTCTTATATTCTGATATAATACTCCAATGAATACATCCACAAAATAAGATACTGTTGAATGAGAATATTCTTCTAATTTACTTATGATTCAATAAAGATTCTCGGACGCTTTTAGGTAAGGTTTTTAATGATACTATTAACGGTTTTTCTACTCATGATGATGATTATTCTTCTTGCAAAGGAAGCAAATCGTCCCGGAATTATTCTGGGAACTGTTCTTGCCATTTTTTTCTTCTTTGGTGTGATTGACACTAAAGAGCTTCTTGCTGGCTTCAGTAATAAGGGGATGATCACAGTGGCTCTCCTCTTTCTTGTGAGTGAGGGAATCAACCAGTCAGGGGGGCTTAATCTAATCACTGCGGTTTATTTGCCTAATAAAAGAGGCAGCACATCTCTACTTCTATCTAGGATAATGCTGCCTGCCTCTTTTATCTCAGCCTTCATGAATAATACCCCCGTAGTTGTCATACTGGCCCCGGCCATAAAACACTGGTCTGAGAAACTGAAACTGAACAGCGGCCGCTTTCTCATCCCCCTGTCCTATGCCACCATTATGGGGGGCACCTGTACTCTGATTGGAACGTCCACCAACCTGGTGGTTCATGGTCTGATGCTTGAAAACGGATACAGCGGCTTTTCCATGTTTGAACTGGCAAAGATAGGTCTTCCAATGACTGTAGTTGGAACAATTTATGTCTCTTTACTCGGGTATCGGTTCCTCGGTCAAAAGACCAGTCCCGAACAGGATCTTATAAGTTCGCCTAAAGAGTATCTGATCGAGATGAAACTTGATGCTTCTAGTCCCCTTTGCTCTAAAACAGTAAAGGATGCGGGATTGCGGGACCTCACCGGTGTGTTTCTTTCGGCCATTGAGCGCAACAACCAGCTCATCGGTACAGTGAACCACGACGAGGTCCTCATCGGCGGTGACCGGCTCTTGTTTACCGGAAACACTAGTGCCATAGATGATCTGAAGAGCATTCCTGGTATGACGATGGCTGAAGAGAGCCGTTATAATGAGGACTTGCAAGCCGTTCTGAAGCATACTGTTGAAGTCGTTGTTTCACCGAGATTCCCGGGTCTGGGAAAGACAATAAAGGAATTCAACTTCCGAGCAACTTACAGGGCCGTTGTTCTGGCTGTTCACCGTAATGGTGAAAGGATCTGTTCAAGAATCGGAGATATCCGGCTTAAACCGGGGGACAATCTGGTTTTGCTGACTACAAAGAACTTCAACACACGCTGGAAAAACTCCCAGGATTTTTATATGGTCAGTCAGCCCTCTTTTGTCCCGCAGCAGACCCCACGGAAGGCTCTGTTCTCTCTAGCCCTGCTGGTTATTCTGATCGCCGGAGGGACCTTCGGTCCTCTTATCAAAACAGTTAACGGATTTGAGATAGATATATTCTTCAGTGCCTGTGCTGTAGTCCTTTTAATGATCTGGACCCGGTGCTTTGAACCGCGTAACTATACCAGGTATATCTCCTGGGATGTTCTTATTACAATTGCCTGCGCCTTCGGAATCAGTGCGGGTCTTATTAATAGCGGAACAGCCTCTTTTATTGCGGAGACTATCATTTCTGCCCTTATGAAATTCGGTCCTGTCGGTATTCTCGGGGGACTCTATTTCATGACAATGATTTTTACAGAGACCGTTTCCAATAATGCTGCTGCCGCACTGATGTTCCCCATCGCCCTGCTGACAGCCGAAAAGCTTCAGGTGAATCCGAAACCCTTCTTTGTAGCTATCACCATAGCCGCTTCAGCCAGCTTTTCCACCCCCATAGGATACCAGACCAATCTGATTGTCCAGGGAATCGGCAATTACAGGTTCAGGGACTTTGTAAAGATAGGACTTCCCCTGAACCTGCTGTCTTTTATTCTGAGCTTACTATTAATACCGATGTTTTGGAGTTTCTGAATTAAGTTATTAATATACTCCTATTACTATGTCTGGTTTCCCAAAATGCTCAACAAAAGCATTATAGGCTGATATATGTTCATTAAGAGAATTTTTTTCCTTTTTAGAGTAATATTTTGTACTTGAAATTTTAAAATACCTGGAGTAATAGAAACTGATAGCCTCGGTCATGGAATTGCCGTATATGAATGCTTTCAATTCAGTAACAGGTTGTTCAGGGATAGCTATTACCAATTTTTTTTTACTTACGTTGTGTCTATATTGATATGCTTCATATTGATTACTTGGCTCATCTGAAAAGTTAAAGTATTGGGTGACAGGGGAATTACAAAAAGGAGTGTCCATTTCACTTACATACAAATAAGTAAAGGGGATATTAAAGAATCCTATATTTAAATTTTTGATTCTGGAAAACTGTAGAGCTTGTGTCGGTCCAAGTCCTTTCTGTATATTTTGTGTTGATAAATCATTACCATCCGGTTTGAAGTTAATAACATTATTCACTGGCGGAGAGACAGGTGCAGTGTTAGGAAATAGTTCATTCATTTTCTTTGTCAGTTCAATCCAGCTTAAATATGTACCTAAGCCGTTTGGATGATGATCTACCTGAGAGTACAATAAAAAGTCGCTGCTTTCCTTATAAGTAGTAAAAGGAGTGTACATATTTATATACTTATCAATATAATCGTAGCTGTTTCTAGAAATTGTTGAATCCAGCTTTAATGATTGGCTATCCAAGACAGGGTATAACAACTCTGGATATATATACGCTTTAATTGGAATACTCAAAATAATATGGGGAACAGATTCCTGTGATGTAAAATGAGAGAAATCATTTATCAATTCTTGATTCTCTCGTGTCAATTTTATGTTCTTTGAATTTCCCCAATACCATTCCCGAAGTCCCTCAGCTCCATATTTGGTAAAAAGCCATCTTTCAGATCCTAAATAGATGTTTTTTATTTTCCTTTCATTTAAGAGATATGAAGCGTAATTATATAAAGCAATAGCCCCCTTCTTTATTGAGGATTTGTTTGAGTATTCAGATAGATTATCAGTTCCATTGTAAATTATTGCTCCTGAAATTGATTTAATAGTCATATAGATATTTCCAGTTTCTCTATAAGTCCCGCTTATTACTGCAAGCTGGCAAATGATAATGGAGAAGATCGCAAACAACATCAATGCTTTCTGAAAAAATGTTTTACTAAACATTATGCTACCTTTTAAAATCTGAAGTATAGGAAAGGACTATAACTCTCAGCAGTCAATTTCAAAAGTCCGAGAACTAAGAGTATTATGGAGCTTGCAAATATCATACCCCAATGAAGAGTCTCTTTATTCTTTAATTTTTTCATGATAATTGGATATATAGGCATGGAAAACAAAATCCCAACCAAACCACAAAATAATGTTAGTGATGTTAGATAATCATACCATGGTCTGATACCCTCAGAATTTCCATAACCAAAAAGCTTTCCAAGGTAAATAATTGAATTAGTTATATTTTCAGAACGGAAAAAGACCCAACCGATGATTACGACTATGAGAGTATATAAGTGTTGTAAAACTGAAAACCGTGTGTTTGTTAAATTATTTACTTTAAGTAACCTTTCCAATGTAAGAAAAAAACCGAACCATGCACCCCATAATATGAAATTCCAACTTGCACCATGCCAAAATCCGCATAATATAAATACAATAAATAGATTTATATATGTTCTTAAAGAACCTTTTCTATTTCCACCGAGTGGAATATAAAGATAATCTTTCAGGAAACTTGATAAGGAAATATGCCAACGACGCCAGAACTCAGTAATAGTTTTTGATATATAAGGATAATTAAAATTTTCAAGAAAATGAAAACCCATCATTCTTCCAAGCCCTATAGCCATATCGGAGTATGCAGAAAAATCAAAATAAATTTGAAGACTGTATGCGATGATACCAATCCATGCTAGAGGTGTATTGATCATATCAAGAGGTATCGTGAAAATCTCATCAGCGCAGCTTCCCATTGTATCTGCAATAAGAATTTTTTTACTTAAACCTATAATAAAACGATTCGTACCTTTACTGAAATCTTCCAATTTAAAATGATTTCGATGATGTAACTCATGTTCAACTGTTGAATATCTTACTATAGGACCGGCAATTAGTTGAGGAAACATGGAAATATATGTAGCAACTGGGATCAAATTTCTGTTTGCTTTAATTTCGGCTCTATAAACATCTATAATATATGACATCGCCTGAAATGTATAAAATGAAATACCTATTGGCATTATTACGTCTATACTTGGTATATTAAGAATACTATTTAAATTCTCAATAAAAAAATTAGCATACTTTAGATATCCTAAAAGACAGAGATTTAGAGCTATACCTGCTGTTAAAATACATTTTGATTTAAGATATATTTTTCTATATCTCTCGATAAGTATTGCAGCAAGCCAGTTTCCTAAAATAGATATTATAAGAAATACAATTAATTTCTTTTCACCATAATAGTAAAAACCAAGTGAGAAAAAAAGTAGTATATAATTTTTAAAATTGTTTTTAGATACTAGATATACTGTAAGAAATAATGGCAAGAAAACTATGAGGAAAAAGAATGAACTAAAAACCAAGTTATATACTCCTTTGTTTGAATCAATATTTTATACATTTAAAAGTTGCCAGAACATTGATATCCTTATCTATAAAAATAAGGGGGAAAAAAGATGATTGCCAATATCTTACTCATTTTGTCTTTTGAAGGCAAGCTGTCATGAATAAATGTACATTACGGTGATAGTTATCATTCACAGTGCCCCTGAGAAAGTGGACACCAACTATAGTTAGATTATGATTGATTATGGAGGGTGTTTACATGTCACGGAAGAAAGTTCAGGCCTATACGGAGGACTTCCGAAAAGAGGCTGTCAGACGATCAGAGCAAGAGGGGGAATTCAGCTAGAAAGGTTGCTGAGGAGCTGGGAATCAGTGCTCAGCAAATCTATAACTGGAAAAGGCAATTTACCCGTTTATCAGATAAGCAGTTCAATACAATGGATGGGGTTGACTATACCAAGAACGAAAGTGAAGAAGTCAGAAAGCTACGCCGGGAGAACAAGAAACTCAAGGAAGAAGTTGATTTCTTAAAAAAAGCCGCAGCGTATTTCGCCAACGGCCAGAAGTGAAATACGCTTTGATTAGTGAATACAAGAAGCAATTTTCTATCACACTAATGTGCCGTACGCTCGATGTATCCAGGTCTGGCACTATAAATGGACACACTGGACACCAGGTAAAATGTTACAAAGAAAGAACCGCCTGGAAAAATTAGTTAAAAACACATATGAGAGCTTCAAGGCATCCTACGGATCTCGCCGTATCGCTTCAGAACTCAAGGATCTTGGATATCCATGCTCAGAGAACCTAATAGCCCAAATTATGAAGAATAAGGGCATCAAAGCACACAACGGCAGAGGATTTAAGTATCCACGCCACAGTCTTGCAATGAACAATGTATCTGATAATTTGCTCTGGAGAGATTTCACTGCCACAGGCCCCAATCAGAAATGGACTTCAGATATCACCTATATATGGGTTAACAACCGTTGGATGTATCTCGCAACAGTAATGGACTTATATTCCAGAAAGATCATTGGTTGGGCCCTGGGCGACGATATGACTGAAAAATTGGCTATTAAAGCCTTATCAATTGCCTTTGCCAGAAGAAAGATCAAAAAAGGGAAAGGACCAGTTTTACACTCTGATAGAGGTGTTCAATATCGATCACAGAAGTATATAGATTTTGCTCACTCATGGGATTGTACTTTGAGTATGAGTCGCAGAGGGAACTGTTGGGATAATGCTCCTATGGAGTCATTCTTTTCAAGATTGAAAGTGGAACTGATATATCCAGTTAATTACCAGAACCGGGAAGAAACTCGTGCTGGTGTTTTCGAATATATCGAGGTTTTCTATAACCGTAAGCGGAAGCATTCCTCAATTGGTTATCGGAGCCCAGTGCAGTTCGAAGAGGAAATGGCTTTAAGTGCATAGTTAGAGTTGTTCAGTTTTAGTGGGGCACCACATTCATTCTATGGGGAATCTACTATCTAATAGACATTGTACAACCTTCTAATTTTTTTAACTGAGGAGGCTCTATCAGTTAAAAAATCTGTTTTTCATAACACTTCAGATTTTAACCTAATTCTATATGATTTATATACTATACTATGCATATTGGTGTCAGCTACTGTAGATGTTTTATTAATATAACCGCTAGCCTGATGATCCCGATCGCCCTGATGAAGGCTGTAAATTCTTAGGTGATCTGAAGTCTTTGAATGTTGTTACCATAATCGCCGCTACTGCAAGCTCTTCCGTCTCAATTGGCTACCATACCACCCTGCTTGTTAAGGTTATCGACAATAAGAGGTTCAGGGACTTTGTGATTATGTGGCCTCCATTGGATTTCATGTCTTTTCTGAAGTATCCAAAAATTGATACTTGTTATTTAAGTAAAAGATTGCTATTGTAAGTAAAATATTTATTAGTATAAGGTTATTGTTTTGAACATTTTTCTTCAGACAATTCTCATTGCAGGAATCCTGATACCTCTGTTCCCAGGATATCTTTCAATGAATATCGCCTATATGATCATAAGGGTTTTCTATTTATCATCACTGATGCTCTATGTCTATACAGTGCTTAAAAAAGACAAATTTTCTGTTTCATATTCTTCTGTCATTTGGATACCTTCAATGTTTCTTCTATTAACAATTGTCAGTCTCATTAGAGATCATCAAAATGTAATTTTAAATGATAATTTTGAACTTCTGAAACCAGTTTCTGTGAGTATCATTCTTATTGTCTTTAGCATGAAGAAATTGGAGTCTTTTGACTTCAGAAAATATATTATGTCACTGGAAGTCATTTTTGTTGCTCTTATTATCATTGGATACTTACAATACTTTTTATGGGACGAACTGAAGAACTTCTTTTTTTTCTTTACGACTAGGCAAGAGAGGATTGTCCTGCATAAAAAGGCAATCGGAACATTTCATACAACCTATCCATACGGTTTTGTGATGCTCTTTTCTTCAATATTTAACTTTATATCCTTTATTTTCCTTAAGAAAAAAAAGCATCTTCTTCTATTTCTATTCAGTACAGTCGCTGTATTGCTTTCTCAAAGCAGAACGCAGCTATTAACATTATTTTCATTTTTATTACTATTTTGTATTTTTTATCTTGTACAAAAAAAATTCCCCAATAAGAAGATTGTATTATTGATAGCTGGGTTTTTTTTATTCATTCTTATACCGATTATTGCAACAAATCTATCTTTTTTTGATGAAAATTTTCACTATGTGGTTTGGGGTTTTAGTTCACTTATCAACAAAGGTCTAGCAGGTCACAGTTCTGCTGGAATAAGACTGAAGCAATTTTCAAAAGCAATTCAATTTCAGGACCAGTTTCCTCTTATAGGAAAGGGAATAGGGAAGGGGTATATTCCCGGTTTGGAGTCATTTTACTCTTTGTATCTGTATCGTTATGGTCTCTCTGGAATGCTCCTTTATATATTTTCAATGTTCTATATCATCATTGACTCTTATAAACTGGCAAAGGCTTCTATTTTTACAAATCCTAAGATTTCAGCATTCCTCCTTTCTCTCTGTTTTTTTATATTGCTTCTGCCCCTCTCCCTCTTTTCGAGCGCCATGACAGAATTTCCCAAGATCGACCTGTTTTTCTATAGTATGGTCGGAGTCTATTTGGGGCTGAAGAGTAGTAATCAGAAAGTAAATAACGGCTAATGAGGGTGATAATAGATCAATCTCTTGTTATTACCTTATTATTGTGGTATGTTCATGCTTTGAACATTTGAATTCACTATTATGGATAAAGAGCTAATTATTCTTGAACATATTCACAATAATCCTCATGTAAACCAGCGAGATCTGGCTACTGTCGCAAAGGCTTCTCTTGGCATGACCAATGCCCTTCTTAAACGCTTTGCGGAAAAAGGTCTTATTACAATTAAAAAGATCAATAACAGAAATATCCTCTATGTTCTTACCAGCGATGGCCTCTCGGAACTGAATCAGCGTTCCTGGAACTATTTTAAGAGAACCATTAAGAATGTTGTAGACTACCAGGATGCTTTAACGGAAATAGTTCTCCGAGCCAGATCAGATGGATATAAAGGCATTGTTTTAATCGGTAACAGTGATTTGGAGTTTATGGTTGAGCATGTGTGCTTTAAGCAGGATATGCCCTTCAGGTTGGAGTCCAAAGACTGTATGATTGAACCGCAATGGTTCTATATTCTGGCAGAACAGAAAAAAGACAAAAACGCTGTGGATAATGAAAAAGAAAATATTTTTTCACTGAATAGGTTGGTACTGTAACAAAATATGAAAGAGAAATATGATATAGAATTGATTAAAAAATGGGGAACTGAGATCTCTCTGGGAGCCGGTAGAGCCATAATGGAAATTTATGGGAAAGAGGATTTCAACGTTTCTCTGAAAGTGGATGATTCCCCCCTGACCGCCGCTGACCTTGCCAGTCATCATTTTATTGTTGATGGTCTCAGCCGATTAAACAAGGAATTGGGTGTTGAAATTCCTATTCTCAGTGAAGAGAGTACAATGATTTCTTATACCGAAAGAGAGCACTGGCCTCAGTACTGGCTTATTGATCCACTTGATGGAACTAAGGAGTTTATCAAAAGGAATGGTGAGTTTACAGTCAATATAGCACTTATTGATAAGGGAGTTCCTCTTTTAGGTTTTGTGTATGTTCCTGTTCAGGATGAACTTTTTTACGGTGATGTTTCTGCTGAATACGCTTGCAAAATTATGAATGCTTCTGCAGCTGATAAGTGCTGTGTGGAGCAAATCAGGGCATCTGGTTCTATGAATGGTCCTGTTCGGGTCATTGCCAGTAAGAGTCATTTGAATGAGGATACTAAAGCAGTTATTACTGCCGTGCAAGAGGAATTCGGTAAATGCGATTTCCTGAGTTCCGGCAGTTCCCTGAAGCTGTGCCGGGTCGCTGAGGGAATGGCTGACTTTTATCCCCGTTATGCTCCCACCATGGAGTGGGATACTGCCGCGGCCGATGCAGTATGCAGGGCAGCTGGCTGTTCTGTTATGAATGCAGTAAACCACCAGCCTCTGCAGTACAATAAGGAAAACCTGCTGAATCCATATTTTTATGTAACAGCAAATCACAATATTAAAAGAATTTTGGAGAATCTGTAATGAAGAAAAGCCATCTGAGGATACTCGAAGATGAAGCCATCTATATTCTGCGGGAGGTGGCTGCTCAGTTTGAAAGGCCTGCCATGCTCTTTTCCGGTGGAAAAGATTCCATCTGTATGGCCTGGTTAGCCCGAAAGGCATTTTATCCCGGTAAAATTCCATTTCCCCTTTTACATGTGGATACAGGACATAACTTTCAGGAGACTCTTGATTACAGAGACAGCTTTGTTAAAGAGATTGGAGCTCAGCTGATAGTACGGACTGTACAGGAGTCAATCGATAAGGGGCGTGTCGTAGAAGAGACAGGACCCCGTGCCAGCAGAAACGGCCTTCAGACAGTGACTCTTCTGGATGCACTTTCCGAGTTCAAGTTTAACTGTGCCATGGGCGGAGCCCGCCGTGATGAAGAGAAGGCCCGTGCCAAAGAGCGTTTTTTCAGTTTCAGGGATGCTTTCGGTCAGTGGGACCCTAAAAATCAGAGACCGGAACTCTGGAATCTCTTTAATGCACAGCACAATATGGGTGAACACTTCAGGGTTTTTCCCATTTCCAACTGGACCGAACTGGATGTCTGGCAGTATATCGCCATTGAAGAAATACCTATGCCCTCACTCTACTTCAGTCATAAACGTGACATTGTTATGAGAGACGGCGTTCCTCTTGCTTATATTCCAGAAATTTTGACTTTGCTCCCTGAAGAAAAAGTTGAAAACAAAATGGTCCGCTGCCGAACCATCGGAGACATTACCTGTACTGGTTTAACTTTCTCAGAGGCTCAGTCTATCGAGGATATTGTTATGGAAGTGGCCAGTACCCGGACCACTGAGAGAGGTGGCAGGGCTGACGATAAGCGCAGTGAAGCTGCAATGGAAGACAGAAAAAAACAGGGATACTTCTAAGGAAAAACGAATGAGCGAAACACAGGCATTTGATAAAGAACAGTATATGAATATGGAGCTTCTCCGTTTTACTACGGCAGGAAGTGTGGATGATGGTAAGAGTACCCTGATCGGACGGCTTCTCTATGATTCAAAAGCAATTTTTCAGGATCAGATGGAAAATCTGGAAGAGGTCAGTAAACTCCGTGGTGAAGAAGGAGTTAACTTAGCTCTCTTAACAGACGGTTTGAGGGCTGAACGGGAACAGGGAATTACAATCGATGTAGCTTATCGGTATTTTTCAACCCCCAAAAGGAAGTTCATCATTGCAGATACTCCCGGTCATGAGCAGTACACCAGAAATATGGTCACTGGAGCCTCTACTGCAGACCTTGCTATAATCCTGATTGATGCCCGTAATGGTGTTCTTACTCAGAGCCGGCGTCATGGTATTATTGCAAGTCTTCTGGGTATCCCCCATGTAATTGTTGCTGTAAACAAGATGGATGCTGTGGACTACTCAAGAGAAGTTTATGATTCCATTGTAAAAGAATACACCGAGTTCAGCAGTAAATTGGATATTCAGGACATTACTTTTATTCCTATCAGTGCACTGGTAGGTGATAACGTAGTTGAATCCAGTAAAATCATGACCTGGTATGATGGTCCTACAGTTATGCATCAGTTGGAAAATGTTACGATCAGTGCAGACAGTAATCAGGTGGATTTCCGTTTCCCCGTACAGTATGTTATACGTCCTCACCAGGACTTCAGAGGCTTCTCCGGCCGAATCTCAAGCGGTTCTGTAAAAGCCGGTGAATCAGTAACAATTCTGCCCTCCAAAAAGAAAACGAAGATCAAAGAGATCGTCTCCTACAACGGTAATCTGGAAGAGGCTTTTATCGGTGACAGTGTAGTTCTTACTCTGCAAGATGAAATCGATATCAGCCGGGGAGATATGATTGTCAGAGAGCATAATGTTCCCGATCTGACTCAAAAGTTGGATGCCACCATATGCTGGATGGATGACGAGAAGTCATTAAACAGTTCTACTGCCTATATCCTTCAGCAGACAACCAGACGTGTAAAGGCCTTTGTCAAAAATCTGAATTACCAACTGGATGTAAATACCCTGCATAGAAAGGAAAATACAACACTTCTACTTAATGAGATTGGAAGAGTTGAAATTGAGACTGCTCATCCCGTATTTATTGATCCATATAAAAACAACAGGGAAACAGGCAGTTTTATTCTGATTGACCCTGCCTCAAATCAGACTGTCGCTGCCGGAATGATTCGTCACTCTAAGAGCAGCCTGGAAGAAGGTGCTGAAAAATCCTCAGTTTCTGACAATGTCAGTTGGGAACAATTATCTGTCTCAAGAGAGATGAGAGAAGCCAGAAACAGTCATAAGGCTCACTGCTATTGGTTTACTGGTCTTTCTGGAAGCGGCAAAAGCACAATCGCCAAAGAGTTTCAGAAGAAGCTTTTTGAACAGGGCAAGCAGGTCTATATGCTTGATGGTGACAATGTTCGACATGGGCTTTGCGGTGATCTTGGTTTCAGTGATGAGGACAGAGATGAGAATATCAGAAGAGTAGGTCATGCGGCTCAACTCCTCTTTGATGCTGGTAACATTGTTCTGTGCTGCTTTATCTCCCCAAATCATGAACTAAGAAACTATGTCCGTTCTCTTTTCCCCGAGGGGCAGTTTACTGAAGTCTATGTCAAAGCAGATCTTGAAACCTGTATGGATAGAGATCCAAAAGGGTTGTATATGAAAGCAAGGGCTGGAGAAATTTTGAATTTTACCGGAATAGATTCAAAATACCAAGAACCAGAAAATGCAGAAATAGTACTTGAAACAGAAAAACATAATGTATCAGAATCCGTATCAGTATTAATAGAGCAAACATAATAAAATTATTCTTTAATATGATCCTTTGATCAAATATAAATAATATTAACGAAGGATCAATTTTATTTTTACAATCTTTAGTTTAGCTAACATCCGCAAAAAGCTATGAGATATAGAAAATGGATATAAATTTAAATAGGATGTAAAATAGAGTTGAAGAAAAGAATTAAACCTTAAAGTAATTAGATTAGAAAATATGTTTAGTAATATATTATCAACAATATATAATCATAATTACTATCTTATTGAATTTTATAATCTATAAATATAAATAGGTGGGTTATGATAAACGTTACAAAAACATATTTACCTCAAATTGATAAATACAAAAGATATATTGATGAAATATATTCAAGTGGTCAAATTACAAATAGTGGACCCTTAGTTAATAAACTAGAAAAGAGACTTGAAAGATATTTAGGTGTAAAAAATATTGTACTCGTTGCTAATGGAACAGTCGCATTAGAAGTAGCATATAGAGCATTGAATCTTAGTAAAGAAGTCATTACATCTCCATTTAGCTTTGTAGCAACAACTAGTTCAATTGTATCATGCGGTTTGGAACCAGTTTTTGTTGATATAGATAAAGATACATTTAATATTAATACTAAACTAATTAGACAGTCTATATCAGAAAAGACATCGGGAATTGTTCCAGTTCATGTTTTTGGAAATCCATGTGATGTGTTTTCTATCAAAAAAATAGCTGATGAGTATAATCTTAAAATAGTATATGATGCAGCTCATGCCTTTGGTATAAGATCAAATGAAAATAATCTATTAAGTTTCGGAGATATATCAACTTTGAGTTTTCATGCAACAAAGATTTTTCATACAATAGAAGGGGGGGCTTTAATTGTTAATGATGATAAATTAGTCGAAGATGTAAGATCAATCATAAATTTTGGAATTAAAGAGAAGGTCATTCCATTACTTGGTACAAATGCAAAAATGAATGATTTTGAAGCTGCAATGGGACTTTGTATGCTAGATGATATTGAATCCATTATTGCTGAAAGAAACAAGAAGATTGACTACTATTTTCAAGCTTTAAATGGCAAATTTATTTTACAAAAAAGAAACTTAACTTATACAAATAATGGTAGTTATTTTCCAATTTTATTTGAGAATGAAGAAAAGCTTGTTAAATATCAAAAAGCCTTCAATGAAATTGATATATTTCCAAGAAGATACTTTACTCCATCCTTGGATAGTTTGCCCTATTTAAAAAATAGTAAAAAATGTAGTCAGTCAAGAAATATATCGAAAAGAATATTGTGTTTACCATTGTACAAAGAACTAACAAAGTTAGAGCAAGATAAAATTATTGATGTGTTACTTAAGGAGGTTTAAATAAAAATTGGACTATAAAAAATTGACTAATTTTGGGAACTCCTTTTACATATTTGATGAATCAAAGTTTGTTAATAACTATAAGAAATTTGCATCAGCTTTTAGGGATGATAATTTACAATTTCAAGTAGCTTATGCAATGAAAGCTAACTATATGCCGTTATTACCATATATCATTGCTAAGCAAAATGGTCTTGTAGAAGTTGTTTCATTACTTGAGTACAAAATTGCTGAAAAATATATTAAACCAGAACATATTATATTTAATGGCCCTGCTAAAACAAAAGAAAGTCTTTTATATGCATTAAAGAATAATTCGATTGTTAATATTGATACTAAAGTTGAATTAAATTATATACTAGACTTAATAGTTAAGAAGAAAATCAAAAAGGCAGAGATTGGCATTCGTATTAGTTTTAAACTTAAGCGATACAAGTCTAGATTTGGTTTTTCAATAGAAAGTCAGGAGTTTAATCAAGTACTCGAAAGAATAAAATCTGAAAATAGAATACAACTTGTTTCAATACATTCACATTTTTCTACAAAAGAAAGAAGTTTGGAATTATTTGAAATCCGGGCAAAAGAAATGTGTAAAGCATATTTGAAACTAAGAAAAGATTTTCCAATCCGTTTTATCAATATTGGAGGAGGATTTTTTGGAGAGTGTGATAGTGTACTCAAATCGAACTTCCCTTTTGCAATTCCCAGTTGGAAACAATATTCAAGTGTTATAAGAATGTCATTGCAGCCTCTTTTAATGGAGAATGAAATACCAATTATATTATTAGAACCTGGTATTGCATTAGTTGGTAATACTATGGCTTTATATGCAAAAGTTATAGAAATTAAAAAGAATAATACAAAATGCATCGCAGTTTGTGATACAAACATAAATGTTGTAAATCCGACTAAATCAAATATTAAGCCAAAGTTAGAAATTATACATAAAGAAAGTTGTAATGGGAATAAAGATATTAATGAGTATAAAGTTGTTGGAAATACATGCATGGAAAATGATATTATTTGTGATAATTACATAGGTAATTTAAAAGCAGGTGATTATATAAAAGTTCCAAACCGAGGAGCATATTCAAATGTTTTCACTCCTAACTTTATAATGCCTGCTCCTGGTATTTTTTCTAAAGAAGGAAAGTTAATTAAAAGTCCTGACTCAATAGAATCAATATTGTCAAACTATAGAATACTTGAAGAGGATAATTTATGAATATTCTTTTTTCTACAATAGGGAGAAGAGGCTATCTAGTTGACTATTTTAGACAAGTTGTTCCAGAAAATAGTACCCTTATAGGAACATCTGACCGCCATTCAACTGATGATGAGTATACAGTAGGATTTTATCATTGTGATAAGTTTTTTATTGTTCCTTCAATGGTGAATGAAATTGACTATGTTAGTCATCTTATCAATCTTTGCGCTTCAGAAGATGTTAATCTTTTAATTTCTCTTTATGATATAGATAATTATATCCTATCAAAACATAAGAATAAATTTATTTCTAAAGGTATCATACCATTGGTATCCGATTTTGATATTAATGGCATAGCTTTTGATAAGTTTAAAACATATAATTTTTTAAAAAATAATGGTTTCAAAACACCTTTGACCCAGTTAACTGAGTCAATAGATTGGAATCTGATTACTTATCCAAGCATTGTAAAACCGCGTTTTGGCTTCGGTAGTGATTCAATTTATTTAGCTTATAGTAAAAGTGATATAATTTTTTTTAAATCATATTGCAAGAGTGAAATGATTGTTCAAGAGTTATTAAAAGGTGAAGAGTATAGTTTTGATATTTTAAATGACCTAAATGGGAAACCAATAACAGCTGCTGTCAAAAAAAAATTGAAAATGCGATCCGGAGAAACTGACCAGGGAATTTCTGTAAAAAACTCTACTTTTTTAGATACAGCTTATAGATTGGCAGATAAACTTAAACATATTGGTCCACTAGATGTAGATTTTTTTGATTTAAACGGTCAGCCATATATCCTAGAATTGAATCCTAGATTTGGAGGCGGGTATCCAATAACTCACAATGCTGGATTAAATTTCCCTGATCTTATTGTTAAAATGATTCAAAATAACCTTGATAATGACTATTCTAACTATAGGAACTATGAGGAAAATATTTTAAGTATGAAAGATATTAAAATTGTTAGAGATGAAATATGAAAGAGCAAAGATCAGTTCCTTTTGAAAGAAATAAATCATTGGAAAATCTATTGATTGATATTAATAGTTCACTTTCAATGACAGAACAACAGTTACTCAATAATTATTCTGAGAATTATAAAGATTTTCCAATTATCTTCATTGTAGGGCCTTTAAGATCTGGAACTACGTTAATGATGCAGTGGCTTGCAAATACAAAAGCTTTTGCATATCCAACAAATCTACTTTCAAGATTCTATGCATCACCTATTATCGGAAGTAAAATTCAACTATTACTTACAGATGAAAATTATAATTTTAGAAACGAAATACTTGATTTTAATAGTACAGTAGATTTTATAAGTCAAAATGGAAAAACACACGGTGCTCTTTCTCCTAACGAGTTTTGGTACTTCTGGAGGTTTTTTCTTCCATTTAAAAATAATAAGATATTAGAAAGCAGTGTTTTGGAAAATAGTAAAAATAAAAATCTTTTTAAAGATGAATTATTAGGAGTAGCAAATGTATTTCAAAAGCCTTTTGCTTTAAAAGCTCTAATTTGCAATTATAATATTGACTTCTTAAATAAACTATTTCCAAAAGCTTTATTTATTTATACTCATAGAGAGCCAATAAGTAACATTATCTCAGTTTATGAGGCTAGAGAAAGACAATTTGGAAATACCAAAACTTGGTATTCATTCGAAATACCAGAGTATGACCAACTAAAAGAAAAGACTTCAATCGAACAAATAGCTGGTCAAATATACTTTAATAATAGAGCTGTTAAAAGAGGTTTGGAACAGGTTTCAGAAAGTAAGAAAGTAATTGTAGAATATGAAAAGTTCTGCACAAATCCAAAATATTATTATAATGTTATAGAAAGTAAGTTAAGAAGTCTAGACTTTGAAATACCAACAAAATATACCGGTCCTGAATCTTTTAAAATTAGAAGATATGATGAACACAGCTTATATAGGGATGCAATTAAAAGTTACAAGGAATTTATTTCGTAAGCATTAAAATTGGCTTTATAGTAAGAAACATAATAAGGATAGAATTTATTATTAAACAGATTTTTTTTCATTCTTAATAATATAATTCGTTGTTTAACAATATATGTCATTAAAGAAAAAAACAATAATTGGAATATTTTGGAATTTAATAGATCAATTAGGTCGAAGAGGCGTAAGTGGTGTTGTTACTATACTATTGGCTTTCTTTTTGACACCTGATGATTTTGGTTTAGTAGCAATGACTACCGTTTTTATGCAAATTTCAAATTCAATAATGGATTCTGGTTTTAAAAATGCATTGATTCAAAATAAGAATGTTGACGATACAGATTACTCGACAGTTTATTATATCAATATTGTTTTAAGTCTATTTACATATGCTTTACTATATTTATTTGCTCCTTCTATATCATTGTTTTATTCAGAGCAGAAACTTATAACTCTTTTAAGAATTATTGGAATCACTGTTGTTATCAATTCTTTTAAAATTATTCAAGAAACAATCCTTGTTAAAAATCTTGAATTTAAATCTATCTCTTTAATGAATATACCTGGTATACTTATTTCAAGTGTCTTTGCTTATGTCTTAGCTAAATATGGGTACGGTGTTTGGGCAATTGTCGCCCAGAGTATAATTGCGTCTATAGTAAATACTTTGACTTTTGTACTTTTTTCAAATTGGAAACCTAAATTTTTGTTTAGTTTTAAATCAGCAAAACGTTTGTATAAATATGGATCAAGACTGTTTTTGGCTGGCTTTATTGAAATTGTTTTTAATAATATTTATATAGTTATTATTGCAAAATTCTTTAGCTCAGATCTTCTTGGTTATTATTATTTTGCTAAAAAAGTAAGAATGTTTTTGGTCACTCAATTAAATAATTCAATTCAAAAAGTTACATTTCCAGCATTAGTAAATTTAGATAATAAAATAAAGTTAAAAGACACTGTAAGAAAATTAAATAGTATTTTAGCTAATTCATTATTTCCATTTATCTTGTTATTTTTAATAGCATTCCCTTCGCTCGCAAAGTTTATTTTAAATGATAATTGGATAAATGTCATACCATATATTCAGATTGTCTTATTAGGTAGTATATTAAATCCATTTCATTCATTACATCTCAATATATATAAGGTAATTGGAAGGTCAGATATTGTTCTTGGAATCCAATTAGGTAAAAAAATACTTGTTTCAGTTGTAATTATTTTTTCTATAAATTATGGGATATTCTCATTGTTATTTGGACAGTTTTTTTGCTCAGTTATTTCATTTCTACCCAATGTTTATATTTCAAAAAAGTTAATTAATTATTCGATTAAGGAACAATTGTTTGATATTTTCCCACCATTCATTTATTATTCTTTAGTTTACTTAATAGTCAGCATTTTTTTATACAATTTTAATTTATCTTTAATTCAAATACTAATTTTAATATTTTGTAACGTTGTGTTGTATTTAACTTATGGTTTTTTGTGTCTAAAAAAGAATAATATAAACTTAAATAGTTTATATGCTAGGAGAAAAAGTGAGCATTAAATTAAAAAAAAAATTATCGAATATAATTAAGGATAAATATATCAAAAAATGTAGAAAAGTAAATAAAATATTTATTCTAGGTTTTCAAAAATCAGGAACTACTGCTATTGCTGCCTTACTTTCAATACTCACAAAAAAGACAGTAATGCTGGATTTGAAGTCAGCAATAGACACACCAGAATGGAAATTATCATTTAAATATCCAGCATTCTGTATTTCAGATAAACTTTTTAAATACAGAACTGAGTTGAATAAATATATACTAAAAGAACCTGGTTTCTCTATATTTTATCCAGAATTACACAATTTATACAAAAGCAGCAAATTCGTTTTTGTCGTAAGAAATCCTTTTGATAATATTAGAAGCATTTTAAATCGCCTAAATATTCCTGGCGATTTAGATACAATCGATTCAAATGACTATTCATTTTACAATAAGTCATTAGCATGGCAAATCAATCTCGATTCAAGTTGGCTTGGTTACCAGGAAATTAATTATATTGATAGTTTAGCCTTCAAATGGTCATATATAGTTAGATTGTATATAGAGAATAAAAATAATATTATATTAATTAGATATGAAGATTTTGTTAAGGACAAGGAGCTAAGTATTCGTGAATTAGCAAATAAACTTCATTTAGTTCAGAAGAAAGAAATTACAACACACAAAGATCATCAATATCAAAAAAAGGGTATTCCTGTAAGCAACTACAATGATTTTTTTGGTAATAATTTTAATTATATAATGGATCATTGCTATGATCTAGCGAAAGAGATAGGATACAATCTTGAAAATTAAAATTGCTCATATACTTATTGATGATAAGTTTATTGCTGGTTTTTTGAAAGCAAATGTTGATAACTCTTCAAACATCGATTATTACTTAATATCAAAATCTCCACTAGTAAATTTAAAATATTTTAACAAAATTCATATATATAAAAAAGTTTCATTTTCATTGCTTCAGAAATTAAATAATTATGATGTTATTGTATTTCACACATTAAGAACTAGTATGATATATCTATCTCTTATTATTAGTTCTAAAGTATGTAAAGTTTGGATAGGTTTTGGAGCAGACTACAATGAATATCTTTATGAGGATTTTGATTACTTAGAAAGCAAAACACGTAATTTATATTTCCGATTAAACAGTAATCATAAGAAATTTAAAATAAAATCACTTTTACGATCAAATTTAAAGAAAATTGCAATTTCTAGGTTTGATTATTTTGCTCCTATATTATATTCTGAATATTTAAAAATAAAGTTAAATTATAATTTTTTTCCATCATATATTGAGTGGAAATATATGAATATTTCTGAAGTATTAGATAACCGGAGAACTAATGGATCAAATATTCTGGTAGGTAATAGTGCAACTTTTTCAAATAATCATATTGAAATATTTGATATAATTAAAATGAGTTCGATTCCTAAGGGTGTTAAAATAATTTGTCCATTGAATTATGGAAATATATTGTATAGAGAAGAAATCATTAATTTGGGTAAAGAATATTTTGGTGATGACTTTTTACCAATCACTGATTTTATGGATTTAAACAGTTATTATAATTTATTGTCTGAATGTAGTATTTGTTTAATGAATCATATACGACAACAGGCACTAGGAAATATATATTTAATGTTAAGTCTTGGAGCTCAAGTTTTTATGAATGAGAATAGCCTGCTATATAAAGAGCTTTTAAATTCTGGCTTTTCAATTTATCCTATAACTGAATTTCAAGCATTATATAGCGCTACAGCTACTAATGTTGATTTAAATATGTTAAAAGTTAAAGAGAATGTTTCAAGCATGAAATATAAAAGGTATATAGACAACTTTTATAGTAGAGTAAAAAAGGAAGTAAATAAGAAACATGGGGTTGTATAAACTGAAGGATTTTTTTCTCTTTAAAAAACTATCATTATTTACTTCTTTTGTACCAAATACATTTCTTCATTTTTATAGAAGATATAGTAACATTCAATTTGTAGTTTTACTTGGTTTACCAAGGTCAGGGACTTCTATATTGTTAAAAAAATTAAATATACACGATGACGTTATTATGTTTTATGAACCTATGAATTCTTTTTTATTGTCTAAATCTAATAGCCCTCTAAGATTTATTCCTTATTATGAATTTATTAAAAATTTACATCATCTTGACTATAATTCTAATAATAATTTCGCAATTTTTGGTGAAAAAAGTATATTTGGCTCTTCCAAAAAACTACTCATTGTTATTTGGTTTTCTATAATATTTAGATCTAGAGTTAAATTTGTTTTACTTTCAAGAGATCCTAGGTCAAGATATCTTTCTTATAAAAATTGGATTGCCAAACGGAACATCAAGTTAACCTATGTTAAGTCACAGTTACCCAAAAACATAGAACATGAAACTAACCGATGGATTATGTTTTCTAGATTCTGTAATCGTTTTAAAGATAAACACAATGTTTTAAGTTTAGAGTATGAAGATATGATTATTGATCCTGAATCTTTTTTTAATATTCTCGGCATGTTTTTAGATGTGGATCTAAGTAAGATACCCGTTGATGATCTGTTTTCTTCATCTTTAAATAAATGGAGATCTGATCTAACAACTAGTGAGATCAATTATATTGATTCAAAAACAAGTAAGTATTTAAGTAAATGAAGTATAATTTGTTGTATAAGGGTAAATTTATCGATTCTATCTCTTCTATGATTGATATAAATTGCTATAAAAGTTTTTTTCCTGGTGGTCATAATGGTCCTTATATCGATCTAGAGTCTCCTGTAAGAAATACAGCTCACACGCTTACCAGCTGTTCCATTGCTTATTCTTTGACAAGTGATACTAAATATAAAGATCTATGTCAAAATTTGTATCATTATTTAACTCATGATTGTCCTTTTCTGATAGATGGCAGGTATATTCTTCGTCAGAGTGAAGGAAAGGACTCCTGTAATGGGGTTATCGGACCTGCCTGGGTAGCTGAGTCATTTTACATCTATGGAAGTATATTTAGTAATCACGAAGCTATTGAGAAAGGTGATCAGATTATAGCAGATTGTAAGTTTGATTCTAAGAAGAGGCTTTGGTATAGATCTGATCCCGTCTTAGGTCAGCTTAGTTTTGACAGAACATACAATCATCAGGCATATTTTGCAGCTGTTGCTGCTAAATCAAGCGTTGATAAACTGCATAAGAATGCACGGTCTTTTCTGGATTTTTCTGAGGATAAAGCTTTTTCAGTTAATGATTCAGGGCTTATTAATCACACAATTAGAAGCATTCGCCCGGATTATAGGCGGGATTTAGTACAAAAGATCTTCTTCAAATATCATTTTCATAATGCTAAAAAGCCTTATAAGCTTGAAAAGGATAAAAGAAATCTTGGATATCATCTGTATGATCTTTATGCGTTGGCTCTCTTGAAAATGAATATACCTGACCACAGTATCTGGAAGTCTCAAAAGATAAAATCAAGTCTTGATTTTGTTACAAAAGAGTTTCTGGTTTCTTTGGAAGATAATAAATACGCTTTTCCCTATAATGCCCCTGGTTTTGAGCTTCCTCTTATTTCTCTTGCATTTCAAGACACCGCTCCTGTCTTAAAAGATCTTGTTCAGCCTGCTTTTGAAAAGCAGGTTGAGTTGACATGGAATGATTCTACAAAGATGTTTTCAAGGAATACAGTCGATCCATTTACCTTGAATGCAAGAGTTTATGAGCTTGCCCTTTATCTATTCTATAAAAATAAGGTTGAAAGATGACTAATCCTGAAGTTTCTATTGTTATCCCTATTAGAAACTCTGAAGATTATATTGAACGATTGCTGGCAGGCCTTCGCGAATTGGAATATCAGAGTTCATATGAAGTGATTATAGTTGATAACGGATCAACAGACAGAACTTATGAAATATTGAGAGAATCTGAATTTAAGGTTCTTTCCTGTACAGAGGTTTACTCGTCCTATGCCGCCAGGAACATAGGGATAAAAGAGGCTCAATATGATATTATTGCTTTCACTGATGCTGATTGCAGAGTAAGTTCAAACTGGCTTTCAAATGGTGTTAGTCATCTGCAGGCTGAAGAGTCCGATATTGCTGCAGGTAGGGTTGTTTTTGAGTTCAAAGACAAGGGATCTTCATGGGAAGTATATGATAGTCTTGTAAATATGGACAATAAATATTCAGTCTCCAGAGGTCAAGCTAAAACTGCAAATGTGTTTGTTCGCAAATCACTTTTTGATCAGTACCGTTATTTCGACGGTAATGCCAAATCTGGTGAGGATGTAAAGTGGACAAATGATATGTTCCGCAAGGGATGCAAACTTTCATATTGTCACGATGCTGTTGTTTATCATCCCACAAGATCAAAGAAAGAGACACTGGAAAAAGCAAAACGGGTAGGGTATGGGGCTCGGCACAAGTACGGGTTGCTCTTTCTGCTTCTTTTTTTCGTAAAAGGTTTTCTTCCTCCCAATCCTATCAAATGGAATAAACTGCTTCATCAAAAAGAAAGTTCTTTCAAGATGTTTAGCATATATGTACCCGTATGGCGTGTTTCTATCAGTCAGTCATGGGGAATTTTGTTTGGCGGTAAGGCACAGTGAAGAGTTATAAAAAGGACTTACTGGTTGTCATTCCCATTGTTAGTGATAATCCATTTTTCGTTGAGTGTCTGAAATCACTGGATTCTCAAACTTTGGAAAAAGATCGCTACTCTCTTTTTCTTTCGGTTAATAATCGAGACAGGGGAGTTCTTTCATCTATTGAGAAACGTTTAGATGAGTATGAATTTGATTATAAACTTGAGTACTCAAGAGTCCTCAACTCAGGTAATGCCAGGAACCTTGGACTTGATTATGCAATTTCCAAGGACTATAAATATATAGTTTTTATTGATGATGATGATCTTGTATCTGATGAGTATCTTGAGGGTCTGCTGAATCAAATTGAAAACAGTACATATGATCTGGTAGTTTCCAACGTTAAGTATATGGTCGGTCATACGGTTATGGATCATCCATATGCTGTGGATTATAGGAAGAAAGACTCCACCTCTATATACAAGGCCAGACGGTTCTTTAATTCCCCATGGATGAAGATTTTTAGGGTAAGTACGATATCAGAATATCGCTTTCCACAGCTCAAGAGAAGTCAGGATGTTGTATTTATGACACGGTTGAGTAGTGTCGTTCAAAGTATTGGCTTTACTGGGGAAGATGCAATATACTATGTGCGAAAGCGAGAGGACTCTACCAGCAGAAAGAAGCAGAATTTCTTTTTTGAGTTCTACTATCGCATGATTGTTATCAATAAGTACATACTTCCTTTAATGCTGAAAAGAGGCTATAGCCGGAAGTTTTTGTTGTCCAGAGCGGTGGCACAGTTCATATTGATTTTTAAAAACAGCTTTGGTTCCGGAGTCTAATATTGGCTGATTGTAAAGTAAGTGTACTCATTACTGTATATAATGCTGAAAAATATATTGAGAATACCCTTCATTCAGTGATTAATCAGACCCTGGATAATATTGAAATCCTGATAATCGATGATGCCAGTACTGACAATTCTGTAGATCTTATTAAGAACATTGATGATAAACGGATTCACTTGTTTCAGAATGAAGCCAATATCGGTAAAGGAAAATCATTAAATCGCCTGATGGAGTCTATTCAAGGTGAGTATATTGCCTTTATCGATTCAGATGATATCTGGAAGAATGATAAGTTGGAGAAACAGATTGCTTTTATGGTTGAACATAGTTCTGTATTCTCACACACCGCTTATAAGCAGCTGGATGAAAACGGGAGCTACCTAAAAACCATTTCAGCAAAAGAAAGGGTTTCCTATAAAGAAATGCTGCGCTTCTCCAGAATCGGATATTCAACAGTCGTTATAAAAAAATCAGCGTTTTACCCCTTTACAGTGGCTCCTATCAGGAAAAGACAAGACTATGCACTTTGGCTTGGTTTGTTGCAAAAACAGGACGCGATAGGATTGAATATTCCATTAACTGATTATCTGGTTAGAAGTAACTCTCTGTCGTCAAATAAGGCATCTATGATAAAATGGAACTACAGGGTTTATCGAGAAATATTAAAAATGAATACCTTATGCTCCCTTTACTATCTACTTTGGGATGTTATGAGCAAGGTTCTAAAGCTGAAATAAGGTTATATTCAGGGAGAATACCAGGTTGATAAAAATAGTAGGAGGATCCGGATTCATAGGGTCCAGGTTGTCAAACAGGTTATCAGATTCGGGTTGTGAGTTTGGCATCGTTGATAAAAATATATCTCCATTTTATGGAGATCTTTGTTCTATTACAGATATCAGAGATTACAAAGCCCTTCTTGCCTCATTGAATGGTGCGGATGTTGTTATCAATCTAGCTGCAGAGCACAGGGATGACGTGTCTCCAAAGTCTCTCTATGATGATGTGAATGTAGAGGGCTCCCGTAATGTCTGCAGGGCGTGTGAAGAGTTGGGGATTAATAGAATTGTTTTTACCAGTTCAGTTGCCGTGTATGGATTTGCACCAAGGGGAACGGATGAATCAGGTCAGATAAACTACTTTAATGACTACGGTCGTACAAAGTGGGAGGCTGAGCAGGTTTACAGAGAGTGGCTTTCAAAGGATACTGAAAACCGTTCTCTTACCATAATCCGGCCGACTGTTGTTTTCGGAGAGCGCAACAGAGGAAATGTATACAACCTACTGCGGCAGATTGCATCGGGAATGTTTCCAATGATCGGGAATGGCAAAAATGTGAAGTCTATGGCTTATGTGGAGAATGTTGCTGCTTTTCTGGAGTACTCTCTCGATAACAATCCTGGTGAACATTTATACAACTATATTGATAAGCCAGACTTTGATATGAACAGTCTTGTTATTTCAGTGAAAAGGGCTCTTGGAAGGAAGCCTGTAACAGGGATGCATTGGCCCTACTTTTTGGGATATTTCGGCGGTTTGTTTTTTGATATCCTGGCGTTTATAACCCGGCGAACTTTTCCGGTCAGCAGGATTAGGATTAAGAAATTCTGTTCTGATACTTCTTTTGATGGAGTAAATATCAAAAAGACAGATTTTCTTCCTCCCATATCTCTGGAAGAGGGAATCAATAGGACCATCAAGTATGAGTTTGTTGAGAATCGATCAGAAGATGTTCTATTCTATTCAGAATAAAAGCCTTCTCATTGTTTTTTCTTGATTTTATGTTGGATATACGGAATGATAGGGCAAAGAATACAAAGGATAAAGGATGCCGGATTCTAGGAATCGGGCATTATATGGCATGTCTATTATACAATTACAAAATTTAAAGAAGGTATATCCGCTCGGGAAACTTGAGGTCGAGGCCTTAAAGGGTGTTAACCTTGAGATTACCAGAGGCGATTTTGTCTCTGTTGCAGGGCCTTCAGGGTCGGGCAAGACAACCATGATGAATATAATCGGGTTGATTGATACTCCCTCAGCGGGAGAAATCCTCATAGAGGGGAGGTCTGCTGGCGTATTAAAACGGTCAGAATTGACTCGTCTTCGCCATCAGACAATTGGATTCATTTTTCAGTCATTTAATCTTCTGCCAGTTCTCTCTGTTGTTGAGAATGTGGAGCTTCCACTGGTTCTGGGGCGACTTAAAATGACCAAAGCTGAGCGTAGGGATTGGGTTCAGCATCTTCTGTGTGAAGTCGGCCTTGAGAACAGAGTTCATCACAAACCCACTGAACTCTCAGGCGGCCAGCAGCAGAGAGTGGCCATTGCAAGGGCATTGGCCGCCAAACCGCAGATAGTGATTGCTGATGAACCAACAGCAAACCTCGATTCGGTGACTGGTGAACGAATACTGAATCTGATGAAGCAGGTCAACAAGGATGAAGGGACCACATTCATCTTTTCATCTCATGATCCTACCATCTCTGAAATGGCTGATCACAAAATCATTTTGAGGGATGGGTTGATTGAATCGGAGACTCGTCTGTGATCTTTCTTCTTGCCTTGAGAAATCTCTTTAGAAATAAGCGAAACACTCTTCTTCTCGTTCTTCTTGTAGCATTTATTACCATGATTTTCTTTATAGGAAACAGCTTTCTCAGCCAGTCTGACAGAGGCCTGAGGAAAACTTATGCTGATAACCTGACTGCGGATCTGATGATACAGAGGACTCAGGATATCAGTATGAATCTTTTTGGGGCAAACACTCCTGTCATTGATGAGTTTTTTGTTATGCCGGTGCTGCCCGCATATCAGGAAATCCGGGATGCTTTGGAGTTTCCCGGTGTCTCTGGTGTTGCTTCTATCGTGTCAGGAAAAGCAGCAATGGATTTCGGTGGTGTCAGACAGGGAGCGGCTCTTCTTGGAGTGGAATCACCTGATTATTTTTCATTGTTTCCGGGTCTTGAACTGCTGGATGGGGAAATTCTGGAACAGTCGATTCCGGGTGTCATGCTTTCTCAGAAAATGATTGAATCACTTGATCATGCTGTTGCCATTGGCGATCCTGTGAAGTTAACCATGGCCTATGGAACTGGTTTCAGAATAAGAGAAGTGCCTCTTGTCGGAATCTTCGGATATAAGAATCCAGGACCATATATGGAGCAGATTGTACTTGTTGACCCTCAGACTCTCAGGTCTCTATCATCGGTTCTCAGCGAGGCTGCAGAAGAGGTTGACGTATCTGATGATGCCCTTGATTTGCTTGACGGCAGTCTGGATGATCTTTTCGGGGATGGTGACTTTTTCAGTTCAAATGATGAGGACCAATTCTCAATATCTGATCTTGAAGCTGATTTGAGCTCTCAAACAGAAAAAGCTGTAACAGTCTCCGGCGGTGACTGGAATTTCATTCTCATCCGTGTAGAAGACGGTTTACGCATTCCCCGGCTTAAGAAACAACTTAATAATATGCTGTCTTCTTATGGTGTAACAGTTGTGGACTGGAGAACAGCAGCCGGTAATACGGCTATGTCAGTTCTCTTTATTCAGTTTTTCTTTTACGGTGGAATCATTTTGATTTCTGTAGCGGGGATAATCTCTATTGTTAACATAATGCTGATTTCAGTATTTAAGAGGACCCGTGAGATAGGTACTCTTCGTGCGTTAGGAGCTTCAGATATTACCATAGCCGGTCTGATTCTTCTGGAAAACCTGTTTCTCTCCCTTATTGCCGGAATTCTAGGAATTGCCATTGCATGGCTTGGTATCAGATTTCTCAATCATCTTGAAATTCCCTTTGGCAACAGTTTAATAACCTCACTTTTTGGTACAAAGTTTTTGTATATTGAACTGATTCCTTCAGAAGCTATAAGGTCTATACTTGTTGCTGTAGGGCTGGGAGTCTGCTCGGCAATATACCCTGGGGCTTATGCAATTAAAATAAATCCGATTGAAGCGGTCAGGAGGGGATGATATGAGAGTCTTTCATCTTGCGACTCTGGCGATGCGTTACTTTATCCTTCATTTCCGGCAATATTTATTTTTGCTTGTTGCTTTAAGCTTCGGATTTGGTGTTATAAGCACTTTGACTTCAGTACGCACAGGGATGGAGGATAATCTTTATAGAGTCTCTCAGTCCCATTATGCAGGTGACATTATCATGGTAGGAGAGTCAGGAAAACGATATAAAATCATCTATAATACTGATGAGTTAGTATATCTTATTGATGATAGCTCATTGGAGTATGACAGGCTAGCTTTAAGGACTCAACTGAACCGTGGAACTCTACATTACAATGGTACGGCTCTTGATCAAAAATATATAATTGGGGTGGATTGGGAGTCGGAAAATGAAACCTTTGATAACCAGAAATATATATCCAAAGGTGATAATCTCTATCAACCGGGAAGTATCATGATCTCTGCGCCAGTTGCAGACCAGCTCCAAGCCAATGTCGGGGACTTGGTCACTCTAGAAGTAAAAACTCTCAGCGGGCAAGTTAATACCGCCAGTTTTGTAGTGAGTGCACTTGTGGACGACAGCTCCCTATTCGGTTATTTTAAGTGTTTTGTAGGTAGAAGTGAGTTGAATGATCTTGTCCAATTTCCATCGAACGCTGTGTCGAATATTGGAGTCTATTTAAAAAATGATCAGGACCAAAGTGCTGCATTAAAGAATTTTCATGACCTGTTATCAAGATCAATGGATGTGGCTCCTATATTTAATGATAGAACTGGATTTGATAATGAAAGACGTGAGAAGTGGGATGGAACACGGCTTTTCATGGTCCCTTTATCTGTGTATTTATCAGAAGTTGATCTTCTTCTGAAAGCTATTTCTTCAGTTTCCTATTGTCTCTATGGTTTGATGATTCTGATTATTGCCGTAAGTGTTGCGGTCACTTTCCGCCTTGTCCTTCATGAGCGGGAACGGGAAATCGGTACGATGAGAGCCATTGCTTTTCATCAATCGGAAGTGGTTACCCAGCTTCTGCTTGAGACACTGATATTATTTATTCTCTCTCTGGGAATCGGACTGCTCATTTCCCGTTTTGTTGTAACTCTTGCCTCTCTCGTTGATTATTCCTTTATCCCTAGCTTTGAAATTTTCCTTGATGACGGGAAGCTGACAGCTACCTATACTTTCTCCAGTTTTCTGGTGAATACCGGTATCGTTTTTCTTGCGGTACTTCCAGCTGTTTTGGGACCCGTTATTATGGCTACAAGGCGTCCTCTGGCAGGACTCCTTTCAGGAGGTAGCAAATGAAAAAACTAATAATAATATTTATTCTTTTAATTCCCGGTCTGGTTATGGCCGAGGACTTCCAGAAACTATTGGAAGATGCAGACAGTCTTGTTAACTATCCCGGTAGTGATTTTGCCGGACAGTATACTATTGTACAGGATAAACCGGGGCAGGGCAGGACTACGACCATTGCCGCCATCTTCAGGCGGGACAGTGAAGACACCTATGTGATTGTTATTCAGGAACCGTCGGTTAACAAGGGACAGGGCTATCTGAAACAGGGGAGGACTCTCTGGTTCTATGACCCTGAGAGCAAGCGTTTTAACTCCACCGCCAGTACTGACCGTTTTCAGAACAGTAATGCCCGGAACTCTGACTTTACCCAGAGTACCCTGGCACAGGATTATGATGTTGTTTCCGGGACAGAGGTCAAACTGGGTGCCTATGACTGCTGGCTTCTGGAACTGGAAGCTAACAATACAGAAGTTACCTATCCGAAGATGAAAATATGGATCAGTAAAGACGGCCTTGTCAGGATGACCGAAGACTACAGCCTTTCTGGGCAGCACCTCAGGACAACTGCCATTCCAGATTATTATAAAATTGATGATACCTATGTTCCTAAGAGACTGCTCTTCGTGGATCAGCTGAGGGGGGCAAACATCAACGGAAAGTTTCAGAACGAAAGGACCCAGATAACTATTGGCAGTCCCAGTTTTGATCCCTTGCCCAATTCTGTTTTCTCCAAATCTTTTCTGGAGAGTGTTAACAGGTGAGATTGATAGCCGGACTCATTCTTCTGTTAGTTCTCTTTCCTTTGGTTGCGCAAGAGTCCGGCGATCTTCTGGATGCTGATTTATCCTCTCTCTTTGGCTCGGTTGAAGAAGAGGACTCAGGGGCATCTGATCTGGAGGATCTGTTTAATGACCTTCAGGAACCTGAGAAGACAGAAGCACAAGAGGATGAAACTACTGTTTCTATTCTTGAATCCCTTACATCAAAAATTGGTTATACTTTTCAGCTGGACTATGCCTTTGCCGGCGGTATAGCTCCGGGATGGGGCGAAACTCCCTGGAACAGCGGATCACAACCTCCGGTTGATGGTGACAGATATACAGATGGATACACAACAGTTTTCGGTGCTGATATCGGAACTAAAGCAACCCTGGATCTGCAACTCACCGGTAATTTCAGGGTAAAACAGGTTTATGCACTCCGTTTTCCCGAATTCGAACCCTCCGTAGAAGAGTTTTGGGGGGCCTACAATTTTAATAATATAATGACCATGCGGATGGGACTTCAGAACATAAAGTGGGGACTGGGCAGAAACTACTCCTATACCAATATCTTAACCCGTCTTCCTGCGGATGTTGCAAGCGGTGGAGAGAGTTTTTCAGCCCTCCTTGATATTCCCGTTGGACTGGGAGGGTTTCAGTTGATAGCCCTGGCAAGGTCCGGCTTCTCCAGCGGTGACATAGAGGATATGACCGCCAGTGATGTGGGATACGGACTGAAATATAACCATGCTTCTCAGTTCATTGACATGGATCTGGGGACCTTTTTTCATCAGGATATGCCCCTTCGAACAGTTTTGTCCCTCAGTTCAACCCTTTGGAACAGGACAGAGGTCTATGCAGAGGCTCTCTGGGCAGCGGATTATCAAACCTTTGCTGAGCATGAGTATTCCTTTAGCTTCGGTTTCTTTGACAGCTTTTTCAAAAACAGGCTGTATTTCAATGCAGAGTACTACTGGAACGGAGAAAAAAATGTAAACTATGTGGATGATGATGAAGGCCTTATCATTCTCGACAAGAGCCCTTTTATCTACGGACACAATATTGCCTGGAATATCGCTTATAATCCCATTAGAAAGTCCACTTTGAATCTCTTTTTCAGAGGGATGTATAATATCAATGAAAGCACGGCCAAAGTGGCCCCGGGGATTCGGTACAAACCGATGAAAGAGATTACTCTCTTTCTTACTCTCCCAATGGCCCTTGGGGATCGAAACGGGACATATTATCGTGACAACTATGATGACAAGAACCGCCCTTTCAGTATCACATTTGGTATCAGATTTGACGGATCATATAAACAAGCAAGCTATAAATAATTATTTATATAAAGCTGTACTTTATATTAAAAGGAGATAATGGCAGTACTCACTGCTGTCTGGTATCATTATGAAAGGAATTATCTTAGCCGGTGGCTCCGGAACGCGTCTTTACCCGGCAACAAAGTCTATTTGCAAACAGTTGCTTCCAATTTTCGATAAACCAATGATTTATTACCCCTTGTCAACGTTAATGTTGTCCGGGATAAGGGATATCCTTGTCATTTCCACCCCCCAGGATACACCCCGGTTTGAGGAGCTGTTGGGTGATGGTTCTGATTTAGGAATTTCTTTGTCCTATGCCGTTCAGGATGCCCCAAATGGACTTGCAGAAGCCTTCATTATCGGTAAGGACTTTATTGGTACTGATTCGGTTGCCCTTGTTTTGGGGGATAATCTTTTCTACGGCCATGATTTTGCCAAAATGGTAAAACAGGCTTCTTTGCAGGAGCGAGGGGCTACTGTGTTCGGGTATTATGTCAATGATCCTGAGCGTTATGGGGTTGTTGACTTTGACAGGGATGGAAAAGTTTTGTCTTTGGAAGAAAAGCCTGAGTCTCCTAAAAGCAACTACGCCGTTGTAGGGCTCTATTTCTATGATAACCAGGTAGTGGACATAGCATGCAATTTGAAGCCATCTCCACGGGGAGAACTTGAAATTACCGATGTGAATAAGGAATATTTGAGACGGGGGGAGCTGAAAGTTGATCTGATGGGCCGGGGATTTGCATGGCTTGATACCGGGACTCACCAATCACTTTTAGAGGCCTCCCAATATGTCCAGGTCGTAGAAGCCCGTCAGGGTCTCAAAATTGCCTGTATAGAAGAGATTGCCTACAGAGAGGGATTTATAGACAGAGATCAATTTGCTAAACTGGCTCAGAGCCTGTCAAAGTCCACATATGGACAGTACCTGCTCAATATCCTTGAGAGAGATGAATAAATGCCTTTTGATTTTAAAAATACTCCCATTGATGGAGTAATGATTATACAGCCCCGCAAGTTTGGAGATGACCGGGGGTTTTTTATGGAAACCTATAAAAAGAGTGATTTTGTCCGTGCAGGGATATCTGATGAGTTCTGTCAGGACAATCACTCATTTTCCTCCAAAGGCGTGCTCCGGGGACTTCACTTTCAGTCAGCTCCCCACGCACAGGGTAAACTTGTACGGGTTCTTTCCGGCGCGGTGTGGGATGTGGCTGTAGATCTGATTCCCGGATCTTCCACTTTTGGTCAGTATGTAGGTATAGAGCTGACAGGGGAAAACGGAACCATGTTTTATATTCCCCCCGGGTTCGGGCACGGCTTTCTGACACTGGAAGAAAATACCCACTTCCTCTATAAATGCACCGCAGAGTATGCACCGGACGTCGATGGAGGAGTCCGCTGGGATGATCCGGAACTCAATATTCCCTGGCCTCTGGATGGGGAACCTCTTCTTTCAGGCAAAGATTCCGGGCTGCCCCTGCTGAAGGAGCTCTCACTGTGATCTGGATCATCGGTAATAAGGGTATGCTGGGGCAGGATCTTGAAAAAGAGCTTCAGGAAGCCGGCCTTGAAG
Organism: Oceanispirochaeta sp.; assembly: GCA_963676905.2. Lineage (GTDB taxonomy): Bacteria > Spirochaetota > Spirochaetia > DSM-2461 > DSM-2461 > Oceanispirochaeta. The sequence goes on along the minus strand of CAXXVE010000001.1, from coordinate 4,083,320 downwards.
TTGTTGGTACAGACAGGGATGTTTCCATTCTGGAGGCTGAGTCCTTGGCTGCCTTTACAAAAGACAAAAGAATTGAGTGGATTGTAAACTGCTCAGCTTACACAGCAGTAGACAGGGCCGAAGAGGATGTTGAAGCAGCCTATGCTATTAATCGGGATGGAGTGGGGCATATCGCCAGCCTTGCAGCCTCCCTTGATATCCCTCTGATTCATATGTCTACAGATTATGTATTTGACGGCAAAAGTTCCATCCCTTTGAATGAAGATGCCGGTGTTGCTCCCATCGGGGTCTACGGTGCCAGTAAGCTGGCAGGGGAAGAGGCAATCAGGTCAACGTGTAAACGCTTTTTTATATTGCGGACGGCCTGGCTTTACGGTCAGTATGGTCCGAACTTTGTTTATACAATGATCAAACTGATGAATAAACTGGATACTCTTAAAGTTGTGGATGATCAGATAGGATCTCCTACCTGGACAAGAGATCTGACAGGCCTGATTAAAACAATTGTTGAAACCGGCTCAAAGGAGTACGGGACATTTCATATTTCAGGAGAAGGACAGTGTAGCTGGTTTGATTTCGCCTCTGAAATTTTCAGGCAGGCAGGAGAGTACGGTCTTGTTCAAAGTTCCTGCTCTCTTACTCCCTGTTCATCATCCGAGTTCCCCTCTGCCGCGGAAAGACCCGCCTTCTCCCTCCTGTCAAAGGATAAGGTGAAGAGTGTGTTGGGATATCATGTTCCCCGGTGGCAGGATTCATTGAATACTTTTTTAAAAGGAGTAAATGCTGATGACATCATCTAGAAGTTTTAAGAATATCCTTGTAACAGGCGGCGCCGGATTCATTGGAAGCAACCTGATTCGGGTCCTGCTGACCAAGTCCGGCTTTGAAGGACGGATTATTAACCTGGATAAGCTGACCTATGCAGGCAATGCAGCCAGTTTGGATGATGTGGCCGCTTCCTTCCCTGAGCGTTATGTATTCAAACAGGGGGATATATGCGATGCCGACTTTGTTGCATCTCTCTTTCAGGAGTATCAAATTGACGCTGTATGCCATCTCGCTGCAGAAAGCCATGTGGACCGCTCTATCGAAGGGCCTGAAGCCTTTATCAGGACCAATGTAAACGGTACTTTTACCCTCCTTGATGCCGCCCACAAGGCATGGGATGGTGCTTTTGATGGCAAACTTTTTCATCATGTCTCTACGGACGAAGTTTACGGCTCTCTGGGTAAGACTGGATATTTTTATGAAACAACATCCTATGACCCCAGAAGTCCATATTCAGCATCCAAAGCATCCAGTGATCATCTTGTGATGGCCTATTACCATACCTACGGTCTTCCCGTTACAATGACAAACTGCTCCAATAACTACGGTCCCTTTCAGTTTCCTGAAAAGTTGATCCCTGTGATGATCGATAATATGCTCAGCGGCAAAGATCTTCCTGTATACGGAGACGGCAAGAATATCCGGGACTGGCTCTATGTGGAAGATCATAACTCTGCCGTATGGGCCGTGATGAAGAAGGGGCGGCTGGGGGAGACTTACAACATCGGCGGAGAGAACGAGTGGGAGAATATCAAGCTTGTTAAGACACTCTGTGCTCTAGTGGCCGGGGAAGCAGGACTCGATGAAGAGTCCCTTCTGAGTCAGATCCGCTATGTGAAGGACCGGCCCGGACATGATCAGCGCTATGCTATCAATTGTGATAAACTGAAATCTGAGCTGGGGTGGACTCAATCCCTTCAGTTTGATGAGGGTCTGAGAAAAACAGTTCGCTGGTATCTAGACAATAGAGGTTGGATTGAAAATATCAAATCGGGTGAGTACCTCAACTGGATGGAACGGAACTACAATGACCGTTAAGAAGTCCATTTTATTAACAGCTGTATTTACTATCTGTTTATTCTCTGTTTCTGCGGATATGAGTTTTCGCGGCATGTACTACGACTATCTTTTTGTGGAGCAGCTGGCAGGGAATTATGAGTCAACTTCGCTGATGTATCACAGCTACAGCAAGGATGCCGGAAGAACGACCCTACCTGACTGGTCAGGCAGGCAGTTCGCCTATCACCTGGTTGAAACATCCCTGGGGACCTTGAGCTATATGCCTCCCGAGACTTTTCTTTCCTATAACTCCCACAAAGCCTTCGGAATGAACGACGGCGCCCTCTGGCAGGGCCGCGGTTTCAACAATGTCAGCTCAGTGGGCATCGAGTGGATGAGTGACTGGTTTTCCATCAGAATCAACCCTGAGTTCTGGTGGGCCGAAAACAGTGACTTTGATATTATTGATACTTCCATCAGCTCAGGATGGGGGGACTACTGGGATGGTACCCGATATGACCTGCTTCAGCGGATGGGTGACAGCTTTGTGACCCAGTTCAACTGGGGCCAGAGTGATATCCGTTTCTACTGGAAGGACTATCTGACCCTGGGGCTCTCCAATGAGGAAGTAAAGCTTGGAAGCGGCCAGAAGAACAATATCCTTTTAAGCAACAACGCCGGAGGATTCCCTCACTTTGACCTGGGAACCTACAGACCTCAGGATATATGGGTATTGGGGTCTTTTGAGGCCCATGTCTTCTGGGGCGCCCTGAAAGAGTCGGACTACTACGATGATAATCCGGACAATGACTATGCCTGGTTTTCCGGGATGACTGTGGGCTGGTCTCCCTCCTTTGCAGAAGGGCTGACCCTGGGGGCCAACCATATCTATTACAAACCAATGCAGTACTGGAATGCTCTGGACATGGTTGCAGCCTTTCCGATATTCAGCAGTAATAAACCGGGATCAGATGATGATGAAGACGGCATGATTTCGGTTGACTTCAACTGGAAGTTCCCGTCCATAGGTTTTACTTTTTACGGCGAATGGGCCAATAACGATTATTCAAACATCATCTATGGTCCGGAACACACTTCCGCTTATGTTCTGGGACTCTCTAAGATTCTAAAGACATGGAACCCCGGGCAGAGTCTAGTTTTCTCCTTTGAACATGCCAATCTGGGGCAGACAAGGACCACCGCGGTACGCGACGCAGGTCCCTGGTACAGGCATGGGTTTGCCGGATGGCGTCAGGGCTATGCCCACAACGGACAGCTGCCGGGGGCAGCCATCGGTCCGGGGACCAACAGCCAGTGGGCCGATTTCTCTTACTATCATAACAAGGGAAAGGTCTCTTTCTCCTATATGAGGATCTGTTATGACAGCGACTACTTCTACAATGTTGTAATCAATGACCCGGACTACCATAAGTCTACCTTCGGCCAGTATATTGACAGCGTTATGACAGTGGACACCCTCTATTTTCTGGGAAACTGGAATCTGTATGGGCAGTTTTCTCTGATTGCCACAGCCAATAACAACTGGGTCTGGAAAGACATCCTTGTGCATGTTCATGCGGAAACAGGGCTGTCCTACTCTTACTGATATATGCCTACTGGGGCCAACCTTAAAACAAAGTTGTGTTCCAGTACGTATATCACTTCTTAACTAAACCCTTCAGCTCCCTGTAAAGCATCTCACTGCTCAGAGTATCCTTCTTTAACAGTCTCTTCTTGATGTAGGAGAGGGTTACTCCCAGAAGCTTCAGCCTGATAAGGTAGAGCTTGTTCCATTTTCGGGAGTAGTGGTAAAGGGATTGAGCCTGCCAGGTTATGGCATTTCTGCTGTAGCTGGTTCCCTCGTTGTGGATGATGCTGAAGCCCTCTGATAAAACATAGGGGGTATAGGATTTTATCTTCTTCAAACACATTCTCAGATCATTCTCTTCAAAGAAGAGAAAGTACTCCTCATCCATCCCTCCGGCTTTCTCATAAAGAGACTTCTCCAGAGCAAAGGCGGCACCTGAAATATACAACAGACGGGAAACATCCCTGTCCTTGCTGAATACCCTTTTATAGAGCCTGTTGTACATGCCTTTAGGGTAGAGGAAATCAAGTTCCGGAATATACTTCAGGGGTTTACAGTATTTGCCGTTGGGATAGACAAGGGGGAAACCGCAAATTCTGTCTCTGTTCTCTGCAAAGGCTTTGAGGAGTTTTGCTGTTTCGAAGCGCATGACCTCTGTATCAGGATTAAGGAAGAAGAGGATATCCCCCGCAGCATTGGATGCTCCCAGATTATTGCCGGCACCGAACCCTCCGTTCTCAGGGCTTTCTATAAACCGTACCTCCGGAAATACTGCACTGAACCTTGCGGTGTCAGGATGTTCAGGGTGGTTGTCAACGGCGATGTACTCCTGATCCGGGCATTTTTTTAACAGAGATGTCAGGCATGTTTCCAGAAGTTCACCCGTGTTGTAGCATACAATGATGAAAGAGATCTTCAATTTCATTCTCCCTTGTTGTAAATTGACCTCTCAACTATAATGGTTTGCTGTTGCGGAGGGAATGCCTTGAACCGGAAAAAGCTATTTTCAGACTACCTTTTTAATGTCTTCAGAATGGTTCTGAATATAGGTCTCCCCATTATTGTTCTTCCCTTTGTCATCAGGATGATAGGGGCGGAGAGCTACGGAATCTTCACCTATACAAACTCAATTATATCTTATTTCTGCATGTTTGCTGTTATGGGGATTCCCGAATATGCTTCACGGGTCGTCTCCAGGTCCAAGGACAGTCCCGATCTTTCGAGTATTGTTTCCGGCATCTATCTGTTTCAATTCTTCTCTGTGACAGTCACTCTCCTTCTGTTTCTCTTCGGTTTTTATCCTTTTTTTGTAAAACAGTACTTTTCAACCTATCTGATTCTCTCCGGGATGATTTTTGCCAATTACTTTAATGTAGAGTGGTTCTATACAGGACAGCAGAGATTCAAGTTTATGGCGGTGAGAAGCATCGTTTTTAAGGTGCTTAACGTGCTAGCCATTTTTCTTTTGATCCGGGAGGGCAGCGGCGCTGAAATATATGCCGCCATTACAGTGCTGACTGCTATTGGAAACGGTCTTGTCAACATGCCCCGGTTCCTTAAACAGATCAGCCTGAAAAAGGCGGACCCCCGGGGGCACGGGAAGCCTATATTGGTGCTGTTCGGCCTGTCCATTACCGAGATGGCCAATGCAAGCATCGATAAAACAATTACGGGTATCCTGGCAGGCCCACTTTATGTCGGGTATTATGCCATCGGATTCAGGCTGACAAGAGTGCTTCAGCAGCTTTTCAGTTCCCTGAATAATGTTGTCTTTCCTAGGGTGATGAACTACCTGGCTATTAATGATGAAAAGCAGTCGGAGAAACTTATCAGTTTTAATATCAACTATATTCTGATGCTCTCTCTGCCCATGGTTGCGGGGCTCCATCTGTACGGCCGGTCTATTACACTGATAATGTTCGGAGAGGATATTCTGCCTGCGGCTTCCGCATTGATGGTCATGGGCTATACCATTCCTGTTATCGCTCTAAAACGTGTAATACGGCAGCAGATTCTGCTTCCCCGGGATAAGGACAAGACAATCCTCATCCCTGTTGTCATCGGGATAGTTGCAAATGTCATTTTGAATATACTACTGGTTCCCAGGTACAAGCACTTCGGAGCAGCCATTGCCACACTTTCAGTTGAAACTCTGGGTCTTGTGATCTCACTGATCATGATCTACATCTTCTTCAGAATCAATTTGTTCAGGTGGTCCCATCTAAAGTATGCCGCATCCTCTTTGATCCTGCTTCTGCCTCACTATTACTATATGAAGCTGGATCAGGAAAGTATCCTTCTGCTGTTTCTGGCTGTGTTTGTCAGCATTCTGTTGTATTTTACAGCTCTTTTGCTGGTGCGGGATAATCTGTTCTCTGTTATCCTGAGAAAAGGTCTGAGCAGATATAAAAACAAGGCAAGGAGAGACTGATCTTTATGGGGCAGAATCCGGAAAAATTATATCTGTTTCTAAATGGAATAGAAACTACTCCAAGTACCAGGCTGCGGTGGCTGAATTATATTGAAATGTTTCACTCTGAGAGCAGGGAGACTGAAACGATTATAAGCGGCCCTCTGTTCTACAGGCTCTCTGTTTTTAGTAAGATACCCCGGGGGGCAGTGCTTCTCGTTCAAAAGAAACTGCTGACTCTGCCTGAACTTGTCTATCTGAAGATGAAAATGGGCCGTCTTGTATTTGATATTGACGATACAATCTGGCTGAGCCATCCCACTCGCGGAAACCGCCTCCTACGGGCATTAAAGCAGTTTTATAAATCCAGAGTATTGATGCAGGGAATGCGTTTCTATGACAGGATTATCTGTGCCAATGAAGTACTTGCTGAAACAGTCTCCCGCTATAACAGGAACATTACTGTTGTCCCGACATCACCTTCCGACGGAGAGGCGGAGTATGATGGAACAGATGATAAGATCTTCAGGATTGTCTGGACCGGGACTCACAGCAACCTCTACTACCTCGATCTGATTTCAGGGCAGATGAAAGAGTTTCTGGAAAAGCACTCTGATGTGGAACTCTGTGTCATTTCAGACGGAGAGTTCTCAATAAATGGCCTTCAACGCAAAGATGCGGTCAGGAATATTTCATGGACTGTTGAGAACGAAAGCCTCTGGATACAACGGAGCTCTCTTGGCATCATGCCTCTTTCCGAGGATGAATGGAGTCGCGGGAAAAGCGCTTTCAAGCTGATCAAGTATATGAAACTGCATCTTCCTGTGGTGGCAACGGATTTTGGCTTTCAGAAAGATATGATCAGGGATGGTTCAAACGGCTTTCTCGTAGATAATAAAGACTGGCTGAACCGGCTGGAATACTGTTACACCAACAGACCCGTTCTTGAGAGTATTGCTGAAGAGGGTTTTAGAACATATGAAGATCAGTATTCTCCCCGGATAATCTTTGACAAGTATAGTGTCATTTTCGATTCTCTGAAGTAGCTGCTCCGGATAAATCATGTATAAAAGGTTTGATGATGAAAAAAGTTCTGTTTGATCTTGTTGCCACTCAGCCCCTGGACGGCTCTATTTACCACGGGGGAGGGGAGTACTCCAAGGCTGTTTTTAAAGCAGCCGTCGAAAAAGGCTATAAATTTGATGCTTTGTATGACAGCCGTAAGCCTCTGGATTCAAATATTGAAGCTCTGTGCACTTCATCTTCCATCAGCTTGATTGATTTAGGCGGCAGAACTTTTTCTGAGGCATACTCGGGATATGATGCCTTTTTTACAGGGCTTCCCTACGGGAAATTCACTGATGGTGAAAACAGCAGCGGTACAAAGCTAATATATACAATCCATGGCACCAGGAGTCTGGAGATTCCATCGGACAGATATGAGCTCCCTTTCTATTTATCCGGCAGGGCCTGGAAACGGATACTGAAGGCAGTCTTCATCAGAATCTTTCCCCGAAAGTACAGGCAAATCGCAGCTGACAAGGTCCGCAGGCTTCTGAACATGCCGAACAGTCAGGTCGTTACAGTATCGAACCATACGATGTACTCTCTTCTGTCTTTTTTTCCGGAGCTGTCCAGAGACAATCTGATGGTATGCTATTCTCCTCTGTTCTTTTCTGAATCAGATAAAACCAAATCAGACATCGATAATTTTCTGGAGAAACTCAATTTGTCTTCCGGGGAGTTCTATCTTGCCCTTGGTAGCGGACGATGGCTGAAAAACAACTACCGCCTGGCCCTTGCCTTCGATCGTCTGGTATCAGAAGGACGCATCACAGGGAGAAAACTTGTCATGACAGGGGGGCGGCACAGCATTTACAAAAAGCTAAGGAACAAAGACAGCTTTGTTTTTCTGGATTATCTAGAATCCTCTTATCTGGAGGTTCTTTTCAAAAAGGCCCGGGCCCTGCTTTATCCCTCTCTCAATGAAGGTTTCGGATATCCTCCCCTGCAGGCTATGAGGTACGGCACTCCTGTTCTGGCGTCTGCGTTTTCCGCCGTTCCGGAAGTGTGTGAGAATGCTGCCCTCTACACAAACCCGTACTCGGTTGATGAAATTGCAAGCCGGATACTGATGCTTGAGGACGATGCTATACACAGACGCTTTGCCGCTGCAGGCCCTCTCCGGTTTGAAGAGGTTGAGAGGAAACAACGGGCTATGCTCGATACGCTTCTTGAATTTATCTTCGGGAAGGATTAAGTCTGTATTTAAGCTCTCTTGTGAATCTTGTCCAAAAGGATAACGGAGAGAGCAATTGGCAGAATGCAGTTAATGAGAGTCCGGGAAGCGAGTGATATTGCCCCATTCAGAGGAAATAGGGGCTAAGGGCTATACTCTTTTTTTTATCCTATCCAGCAATACTACTCCAAAGCCAAAAGGAAGCATAAAGAGCAGCGCAGCCTTATACCTGGGAACCTCAATATTCCGAAACATCTGCTGTACTCCCATACCCAGGTGACTGGAATATCGTATATATGAGATAAAAGTTAAAAACTTGAATTTAACCGATTGGATATGTTTGATATAGTGATTGATCCGTCTTTGGGCATAAAATTGTCGACCCTTGATATGCCTCAGCTGTTTGGGTTTCATTGAATTTGTAAGGCGTCCCTCCTCAAACCGATAATAAACCCGAACAATATCATTGATACAGTACTGTGTGTATTTTTCTGCCATATCAAAATAGGTCGCTGAATGAATCACATGCTTATCAACTTTGTCATAAAAGGGATACTCCAGAAGGGCTTTCTTGGAATACATCGCGCACTTTTCTCCACGTACCTTATATTTGAATGTCGTTTCATAATAGTTGGCAATTAATTGGTCCTCAGGAAAGGGGGTTCCTACCAATACTCCATGCTGATCGATACACAATCCAAAGACTATTCCAATTGTTTCTTTGGTTTTGTCATCTAAAAGCTCCCATTTTGCGGCAATTTTGTATAAACCATCGGGTGTCAGGGCGTCATCGGAATCAATATTGACAATCCAATCATATGCAGCTAATCGAGCTCCCTCATTCTGAGCTGCCATATGCCCACGGTTTTCGGACATTTTATAATATCTTATAGGAAAAAAGTTACCTTCTGACTGCCATTGCTTAATCAGTTCTTCTGTATTGTCTGTCGAACAATCATCAACAATAAGCCATTCGAAATTTTTAAAGCTTTGTACTTTTAAACTATCATAAACCCTATGAAGGTATTGAGCATGGTTATAGGCTGCTGTAAAAACTGTTATTTGAAAACTCAAGGGTTGCTCCTTCTGGAATAAGATATCCACTCTACTTCAATTTTAGTTTCCTCATCAACAAGAAAAACTAGATGCTCCAAATGTAATGAATCACTAAATGGATGTTGTAAAGGTATTGTATTCCCTTTCAGTGCATTCGAAATTGGAACGGATGGTATAATTTGTTTATCCATTTTTAATGGTGAGTATAGTATATTCTTCCCATTCTATAAATCTCTGTATCCAAATATCTTTTGTTTCCATGCTGTACTTCTCCTTGCTGAAATTGTGCATGGATGACATATTAGAGGCTTTTCTGATAATAAAACCGTAACAATTGTATTAAAAAATACTTTATCATGTTTAAAAATCGTGATTTTCCTAATATATTCATGTCTTCAGTACCATCATTTTATGAGAATCATAATGGTCTGTTTCATATTTTTATCTGCGGAGTTGTTTCAGTTATGATGGATATTCTATATCAGGCTCTTATATATCCTCTTGTGATACTTCTGAAAGTGGTGCTTACAAAAGCCTACAGCCTGACTGGAAGCTATGGCTTTTCTATCATGCTTATGAGTGTCGGGGTGAATATCCTCCTGGCTCCCTTTTACGCACTTGCCGATTTATGGCAGAACGAAGAACAAGGTATTCTGAAACGCATGTCAGAAAGGCAGAAAGATATAAAAGCTGTCTTTACCGGAGATGAACGGCACTTTTATCTCAAGACACTCTATCGTCATCACGAATATTCTCCGCTCCTCTCCATCCGCTCCAGTTTCGGTTTGCTGATACAGATACCCTTTTTTATGGCAGCCTATAACTTCTTATCCTCCTACACACCCCTGGAGGGGGAGAGCTTCTGGCTGTTGAGTAATCTGGCCAGACCTGACGGGCTGCTGGGACCTGTCAATATTATGCCTTTTCTAATGACAGCTGTGAATATTGTCGCCACTCTCCGTTTTTCAAAGGGGCAAACCCTCAGGAGCAGTATTCAGCTGTATGGAATGGCTCTTCTGTTTCTTGTTCTTCTTTATGACTCTCCATCGGGCCTTCTTCTCTACTGGACCTGCAATAACATCTATTCCATGATCCGTATCTTTTTAAAGGACAGTCCCCTGAGCAGAGGCGCTGCCCGATTGCCGGCTACGGCGGGTCGAATCCTCAAAAAGATTCTTCTTCCCCGAACAGTACTGACTGTGCTTGTTGTGCTTTCCTATCTCTGCATTGCTGCACTGTACGGAACCAGATACTTTCTACTGGAAGAAACAGGCATCCTCCGTTTCGTTTTGAAACTTGTATTTGTCTATCTTGGTCTTACGGGAACTCTCTTTTTCCTTAAAAGATACAGAGGTATTTTCCCCTATCAGTTTAACGCCCTGATCCTGGCGGGGCTCTGGCTGATGACAGGCTCCGGGCTTGCAAACCCTCTTAACAACAGAAGTTTTCCGTACTTTTTCCTCGGTTTTACGGTCCTTCTGGTTTTTACTGTTATCCTTCCCGTTTTTGAAAAGATCAATGAAATGATTTCTCAAAGGAGCCTTCTTGACCCTAAGACGGGAAATGCGCTTTTCGCTAAGTCTGTGCTGTCTCTGGCTATTTTAACAGCCTTTGTTATTCCTCTTCTGCTGCTCAATAATGCTCCTCCCGGCGAAATAATCCTCTCATTTCCCCACTATCGGGATCTGATTGTATGGACCCTTGTCTATATCATCTTCCTTCCCCTGTTTCTGTACAGGGCGTTTCCCAAAGAGTACCGGGCTCCTTTTTCTGTAATGGCTGTGATTATCCTTCTTTCAGGGATTATCAATTTTCTCATTTTTCCCGGAGATTACGGTTTTATCAACAATGCCCTCCAGTTTACCTCATCAGTGGAAGATTCAACCATCAGTCGATTTCTCAATCTGGGGGTGATTGGAGTGGCTGCGCTGCTGCCTGTTGCCCTTGTGGTTTTCAACAGAGTTAAGTGGCTCAACCTCTCCTTGAATCTTGTTGTGGCAACCCTTCTGGGCATTTCCGCTCTGACCTTTGTGCATCTGATTCCCAATAAAGAGGCATTCTCCGATGGAAAGGCCCAGGCAAGAGAAATTGTTCCTGAGATAGCTTTTTCAAAGGACGAACCCAACACCGTTGTGCTTATGCTGGACAGAGCCATGGCCGAAGCAGTACCTGCTGCGATGGAGGAATACACCTCCCTGGATGAGGGGTATGACGGTTTTATCTGGTATGAGAACAGCATTTCCTACGGCAACTGCACCATAACAGGGCTACCGGCCCTGCTGGGAGGTTACGATTATACTCCTGACGGAATGGACCAGCGCCGGGAGCTCTCTCTGTATCAAAAGGTGGTTGAAGCGTGGAATGTGATGCCAAGAGCCTTTCTGGAACTTGGACACAGTGTATATATTTCTGATCCCGAGTACTCTGACCTTATCCCTCCCGGTAGTGATAACAGGCTGGAGAACCTTGATCTTGACATCTCAGACCTGAATGGCCTTTACAGGGATTACTGGCTGAATGAAAATCTAAATGGGTTGTCCTTTGATGATATTCTGCTGCGAAGCAAATCATTTTTTCTTTTCTCTCTGTTCAGGCTGTCTCCCAGTTTCATAAGGGAGTCCCTTTATGACGGGGGAGTATGGCACAGTGCAAATCCAGATCCTGGAATAAGGGAAAAAACAGGGAACTGGGGACCCTTTCGGGAGAGCCTGAACAGCTGGAGTACCATAGAGTATCTGCCCCGGCTCAGTTATCTGCAGAAAGAGGCCTCTTTCTCCTTTATTTACAGTATGGCTACCCATGAAGACGGCGGTGTCGGTCCTGATCTCAGGATGTCTGCCCGCAAGTTCTCAATCCCTCCAGAGGATATTGAAAAATACGGCTCTGCCGATCAGGCCCTGGACATGTATACAAATATTGCTGTGCTTGAACAACTGATCCGCTGGTTCGACTGGATGAAAGAGCAGGGAGTCTATGACAATACTCAGATCCTGATCGTTGCAGATCATGGGCGTGGATACAGGGAGTCCCTTATGGATAATGGAGAGATCCCGCGAAAAGTCTTTCATCCTCTGATGATGTATAAACCCTTTCGGGCAAGCGGGACTCTAAGGGTCAGCAGTGAGTTTATGACAAACGCGGATACCCCGTCCTTAGTCCTTTCTCCGTTCGGTGTCTTTCAGAATCCTTTCACAGGGGCGGTGCTTACAGTAGAAGCCGCTTCCACAGAGAAAGAAAAAAAGCAGCGGGTTGTGGCGGGGAATTCTAAACATGATCTTCACAAAGGTACTGGGTACTCTTCAAAGAGGGAGTTTATAGTCAGTGGAGATCCATCCCGGTTGGACTCCTGGGCAGAAAAGTAATCTCACCCCGCTTGATGAAACCGGTTTAAATGTTTCTTGTAAACAAAGAGAAATATGAATATAATTTTTCAGACTATTTTTTGATAAAGGTTGGCAAATGATAAACGCGGCATCATTTTTAAATGAACTTAAAAAACGCTCTATCGATTTCTTTACAGGGGTGCCTGACTCCCTCTTAAAAGATTTCTGCGCGTATCTTCAGGATACAGTTCCTGCTGACAGGAACATAATTGCAGCAAATGAGGGAGGTGCCGTAGCCCTGGGAGCGGGTCACTACCTTGCTACAGGAAATCCTTCTCTGATTTATATGCAGAACTCAGGACAGGGGAATGCGGTTAACCCGCTTCTCTCCCTGAATGACCCTCTGGTATATGGAATCCCGGCTCTACTTATGATCGGCTGGAGAGGGGAACCCGGAATCAAGGATGAACCCCAGCATGCAAAGCAGGGGCTTGTTACAAGAGAACTCCTTGATGTGATGGGGATTGAATACAGTATTCTCTCTATGGATACAAGTTCGCAAGAGCTGCAGCAGATTCTTGATACAGCTGCAACGCACCTTGCCGCCGGTTCAGTCTTTGCTCTTCTTGTAAAAAAGGGCAGCTTCGAGTCCTACTCCCTTATGAACAAAAACAGTGATCTTTCAAGTCTGTCAAGGGAAGACGCCATTAACACAGTTCTTGAGGGTATGGATAATTCAGCCTGCATTGTGAGCACAACAGGTATGATTTCCAGAGAACTGTTTGAATGCCGGGAAGCAAGAGGTGAGAGTCACAGTACTGACTTTCTCACTGTCGGTTCCATGGGACACAGCTCTCAGATCGCTGCAGGAATAGCCGTCAGCCGCCCTGATCAGAAGGTCTTTTGTTTTGATGGTGATGGTGCTTTTCTGATGCATATGGGAGGTGTTCCGCTTACCGCATCCCTGAATCTTTCAAATTACACCCATATTGTTTTCAATAACGGGGCGCATGATTCTGTCGGCGGCCAGCCGACAATTGCTGATCAGCTTTCCCTGACAAGTATTGCCGAAATTGCCGGTTTTAGAAAAACCTATAAGGCATATGATCTACCCTCTCTTGAAGCAGCTCTGAAGGAGATGAGGGAGAGCCAAGGGCCTGTCTTTCTGGAAGTCAAGGTCAGGAAAGGGGCGCGTAAGGATCTGGGAAGGCCGACCCTGACTCCTAAAGAGCAAATGGCTAATTTTATGAACTTCTTAAGGAATAAAACATGTTGAAGAAAACTACACAGCTTAAAAATATGCTGACCTCGGATCAGCTCGAATTTATAATGGAAGCTCATAATGGAATGAGCGCACGTATTGTCGAAGAAGCAGGGTTTAAGGGCATCTGGGCAAGCGGGCTGACAATGTCGGCCTCTTTAGGGGTACGTGATAACAATGAGGCCAGCTGGACGCAGATTCTGGAAATCCTTGAGTTTATGAGTGATGCTTCCAATATTCCCATTCTGGTGGATGGGGATACTGGGTATGGTAATTTCAATAACATGCGCCGTCTTGTAAAAAAACTGGAGCAGCGGGCTGTCGCGGGTGTCTGTATTGAAGACAAACTCTTTCCCAAAACCAACTCCTTTATTGGAGGAGAGCAGCAGCCTCTGGCTGATATTGATGAGTTCTGCGGAAAAATCAAAGCCGGTAAAGATTCACAGACCGATGATGATTTCTGTGTTGTTGCAAGAGTTGAGGCTTTTATTGCAGGCTGGAGTGTCAAAGAGGCGCTGAAACGAGCAGAAGCCTACCGCCAGGCGGGAGCGGATGCCATTCTGATTCACAGCAAGAAACACTCCCCCATGGATATCGAACTCTTTATGAAGGAGTGGGGCGACAGGCATCCCATTGTCATTGTTCCCACCAAATTCTATTCCACTCCTACCGACAGGTTCCGGGACCTGGGAATCTCTCTGGCCATCTGGGCGAACCATCTGATGCGCGGCAACATTACAAATATGCAGTCTCTGTGCAGGGAAATCTATGAAAAAGAGAGTCTCGTCTCCATTGAAGACAAGATCGCACCTGTTTCCGAGGTATTCCGGCTCCAGGGGGCTGCGGAACTGCAGGAAGCTGAGAAAATCTATCTTCCCACCCGGGACAAAAGCATCAATGCCGTTGTGCTTGCTGCCAGCCGGGGGAGTGAGCTGGAAGAGCTTACAAAAGACAGACCCAAGGCCATGATTGATATTAACGGAAAACCGATCCTCTACAGAACCACGAAGACCCTTCAGAAAATCGGCATCAAAGAGACAACTGTTGTAAGAGGGTATAAGAAGGAGATGATCAATGACAGCAGCTGTCAGTATATTGACAATGATGATCATGAAAACTCCCGTGACCTGTACTCTCTTTTTCTGGCCAGGGAGAAAATCAACGGGGAGTCCCTTATCGCTTATGGGGACTGTCTGTACCGCAAACACCTGCTTGTAGACCTGCTGGACAATGAATCACCTATCAGAATCGTCGTAGATGCCCTCAGGGACGGGGGTGATAAAAAAGCCAAAGACTTTGTCTGCTGTTCAGAGGATTTTACATCAGACTTTTTTATGAAGAAGATTAGCCTCACCGGAGTTCAGGAAGGTGTGGCAGAAAATGCCTCGGGAGAGTGGACAGGACTGATAGCCTGCAGCAAAGAGGGCGCTGGGCTGCTTGTTTCCACCCTGGAAGAGATGGAGCAGAAAAGTGATATCAGAATGCTTTCTATTACAGATCTTCTTTCTGAGCTTATCAAAAAGACTGAAGTTTCCATCGTTTATACAAACGGCGGCTGGGTTGATGTTGATGAAATGTCTGATGTAATCGAAGCAAGAGATTTTCAGGGCAACCTATGATTAAAACAGCTGTTATAGTCGCCGCAGGTCTCGGAAGCCGTTTAAAAGGCAGGACCGAGATGCAGCCCAAGGGATTCCTGGAGGTGGGAGGTATCCCCCTTATCATCCGTTCCATCGGGCAGCTGAGAGAGCAGGGCATCGAAAAAATCATTATAGGAACAGGCTATCATAGCGAATTCTACGAGCAGCTGGCACGGGAAAGCAGTGATATTGTCTGTGTGAAGAGCCCTGTTTACAGGGAAACAAGCAGTTTTTACACACTCTACAATCTTCGTTCCAAGGTGGATGATGACTTTCTGCTTCTGGAATCGGACCTGATCTATGAACCCCGTGCTTTGAAAGAGCTTATTGAGGATAAGCGTGATAATCTGGTTCTGGCCAGCGGGGCAACGGCTTCTGAAGATGAGGTTTTTATTGAAGCCGGACCGGACGGGCATATTCTTGAAATGTCAAAAAAAAGGGACGCCTTGAACAAGGTGTCCGGAGAGCTTGTGGGCATTTCAAAAATCAGCAGGGAGCAGTTTCTGAAACTCTGTCTACTGGCTGAAAAGGATGAGATGCTGCTTAATAAAGGTGATTACGAGTCTGCCATTGTGTCTCTCTCTGCCACATCTCCTTTTTATATGAAGAAGGTAGAAGACCTAGTTTGGGCTGAAATTGACTGCGAAGCCCATCTGGAAAGAGTTATTGAGAAAATTCTCCCAAGAATTGAAGGAGCTGTATATGAACATTAAGAGAAACGTCCTGCTTAACCCGGGACCTGCAACGACTACTGATAGTGTAAAAATGGCCATGGTTGTACCGGATATCTGTCCTCGTGAGAAGGAGTTCGGCCAGCTTATGAAAGAAGTTCGTCAGGGACTTGTTGAGGTAGTAGCTTCTCCGGAGACCCATACCGCAGTGCTTTTTACATGTTCCGGTACCGGCGGTGTAGAGGCTTGTATCAGTTCAGCAGTACCGGCGGCGGGCAAAATTCTTATTCTCAACAACGGGGCTTATGGAGCCCGCATGGCTGAAATTGCTCTACGCTATTATGGAAAAGACAGGGTTATTACCTATACTCTCCCCTTTGGTGAGTATCCCGATCTCAATGTTCTCGAAGAGATGCTCAAGGCGGACAGCAAAATTACCACTCTTGGGGTAATCCATCATGAAACAACAAGCGGTATGCTCAACCCAGTAAGGGAAATGGGCCGGGTCGCTCACGATCTTGGCATAGAGATCATTGTTGACGGAATGTCCTCTTATGCCGGAATCGCTATTGATATGGTGGATGATAATATTGATTATCTTGTCTCTTCATCAAATAAATGCATTCAGGGAATGGCGGGCATGTCATTTGTTATCCTGTCCCACAAAACCCTTGAAGGGACTAAGGATAATGACAAAAAAAATCTCTATTTTAATCTCTGGGAGCAGCACGATTATTTTGACCGCTCCGGTCAGATGCGCTACACCCCTCCTGTTCAGATCGTTTACGCCCTGAAACAGGCCATTGACGAGTTCAAAAAAGAGACCCCTGAGGGGCATTATGCCCGGTACCGTGAATCCTGGAATACTCTGATGAAGGGGATGAAAGGGCTCGGTTTCAGCACTCTTCTTCCTGAAGAACACCAGTCCGGCCTCCTTACAACCTTTTTTGATCCCAATGATTCCAGGTACTCCTTTGATGAGATGCATGACTACCTCTATGAGAGAGGATACACAATCTATCCCGGGAAAATCAGTGAGAAAGATACCTTCCGCCTTGCAAACATCGGTCAGATTGATTCAAAGGATATTGAGGGCTTTCTGGCTGTCCTGAAGGACTATCTGGAAGACAACAGAATTACAGTCGCCTGATATTTTAGAAAAGGATTTTGAATATGATCTCTCCCCGTTTGCTATACCTGTTTCTGTTTTTAATTGTTTCTGTAGGTCAGGTATACTCTTATATCGATCCTGCAACAGGCAGTATGCTCTTCTCGGCTATCTTCGGCATTATTGTTTCAGGTTACTTTTTTATACAACAGGTCGTTCTTAAACTTAAGTTTTTTGCTCCCGGAGCAAGAGAAAAGGTCGATTTTCATTCCATCGTCATTTTCAGCGAAGGAAAACAGTACTGGAACGTATTCAAACCCCTGATCGATCAGTTTCATAACCTTGGAGAGGAGTGCAGTTATCTTTCCGCAGATCCCGATGATCCCGGTCTTCAGTATGATTCACCCTATATTCACACACGCTACCTAGGACAGGGAAACAGAGTTTTTATGAAGCTCAATATGCTTAAGGCTGATATCTGTGTGACAACCACACCGGGTTTGGATATTCTGCAGTTCAAGCGGTCCAAAGGTGTGAAACACTATGCCCATATCTGCCATGCTACAGACAACACCTCCACATACAGGCTTTACAGCCTGGACTTTTATGATTCTGTTCTCCTGAACGGTCCTCATCAGGTTGGTGTTATACGGGAACTTGAGGAACTGCGAAATACTGTAAAGAAGGAACTCCCCATAGTAGGGTGTACCTATCTTGATGTTCTAGCAGAGAAAAAATCCGACCTCCCCGAACGGGTGGACAGTGAGTACACGATTCTTATTTCGCCCTCATGGGGTCCCAACGGCCTCTTCATGAAGTATGGTCTTGAGATGATCAGACCCCTTGCGGAAAAGGGATTCCATCTGATTCTGCGCCCTCATCCCCAGAGCTCTCTTGTGGAACAGGACATGCTTGAGGCTCTCAAAGAGGGGGTGAAGGATTACAACAATGTGGAATGGGATTTCAACAAGGACAACATTTTTGCCATGAACCGTTCGGATCTTATGATCTCCGATTTCTCTTCCGTTATGTATGACTTTATTTTTCTCTTTTCAAAACCGGTTGTGACATTCAATTTTGAGTTGGATCCCCGGGGCTTTGAACTCAGTGATATCAGCAAAGAAAATCCCTATTATATGGTTAAAGACAGCGGAGCCATAATCAATGTGAATACAGAAAACTTGGATGAAATTCCGAATATGATTGAGTCTCTGGGGCATGATGACTCTCTTCAGGAGAAGATAGACAGCCTCAGTGAGCTGGCCTGGAAGCATAAAGGCCGTTCCGGTGAAGAAGCTGTTTCCTATTTACTGAATCTGAGAAAGGAACTTAATAACTGATGCTTTACACCATATACAATGCCTTTATCTACCCTCTTGAAGTCCTGCTTGAGCTTGTATTGGAAACCTCATACTCTTTCACAAACAGTTATGGACTTTCTATTGTCCTTCTGAGTATTACAATAAATGTTCTGCTTTCGCCCTTTTACTCTCTTGCGGATTTATGGCAGGGCGAAGAACAGCTCCTCTTAAAGAAGATGAAACTCCGTCAGGAGGAAATCAAGGCTGTTTTCAAGGGTGATGAGAAGCATTTCTATCTGAAGACTCTTTACAGACATACAGGGTATTCTCCCTTCCTGTCTGTACGGTCCAGTTTCGGACTCCTTATACAGATTCCCTTTTTTATGGCAGCTTACAATTTCCTTTCGGGATATTCAGTGTTGAACGGAGAGAGTTTCCTCTTTCTGGCAAACCTGGGTAAACCTGACAGGTTGTTTGGTCCTGTAAATATCATGCCTCTTCTGATGACAGGGATCAATCTTGCCGGTGCTGTACGTTATACAAAAGGGCAATCCATTCGCAGTCAGATCCAGTTGTACGGAATGGCTCTTCTGTTTCTGGTCCTTTTGTATGGCTCCCCTTCGGGGCTGCTCTTGTACTGGACCTGTAATAATATTTTTTCTGCTGTCAGAATTTTCATAAAAGACAGCAGGCTGGCTGCTCTATCAGCAAAGATTCCCGTTGTAAGCCGAAAGCTTTTCTACCGTATTACTCCTGACATGAGAATCCTCGGTGTCTTAATTGCTGTCTCATATGGGGTAGTGGGCTTTCTTTTTGTCGGAAAGATCTTCAAACAGAGCGAATTCGCTCTCGTTGTTCTCCTTTTGAAGATTCTCTTTTACTACTTTGCAGTTGCAGCCACTCTTCATTTTATTGCAACATACAAAAATAATTTTCCATGCCAGATAAATGCTCTTATTCTATTTTTTCTATGGATAGGTGCAGCAGGTTTTGCCGGAGACCCTCTCAGAAACAGAAATTATCCCTACTTTTTTATCTGCCTATCCCTTCTAATGCTGACATCTGTGATACTGTCTCTTTTTCAGTGGTTTAACAGCCTTGCGGAGCGGCGAAAGCTGATCGATGAGAAGCAGGGGAATGCCCTTTTTGTAAAAGCCATTGTATCTCTGTTTATTCTGGCAATATCAACAGTTCCATTTCTACTGCTCAATCATGCTCCCGGTGAGATCCTTCTCTCAATGCATGAGTATGGAGAACTGCTTTTGTGGGGGCTCATCTACCTTGTCCTGGTGCCCCTGTTTATCTACAGAGCCCACCCGGGAGAATATAGAAAACCTCTGTCTCTTGTCTTTGTTATGGTGCTTTTTGCAGCTATTATCAATTTCCTCTTTTTTTCAGGGGATTACGGTTTTATAAACAACTCTCTGCAGTTCTCCAGAGATGTTGAGGATTCCACTATTTCAAGACTCTTCAATCTTGCTGTCATAGGATTCTCTTCATTCTCAGTAGTGCTTCTGGTACTGCTAAAAAAGACAAAGTGGCTGAATGCGATTGCCTCCCTTGTCATGATATCTTTTCTCTGTCTCTCTCTTTTTACACTGGTTCAGATGGTACCACACCGGGAACTGCTGTCATCAGGCACGGAACAGGATGATGAGGTTTATCCAGAGATCCCTTTTTCCAAAACCGCTGAGAATACGGTTGTCCTTCTGCTGGACGGTGCCATGAACAGTGGTATGGCTGCGGCACTTGAAGCGACACCAGAGCTGAAGGATCATTATGATGGTTTTGTATGGTTCAGAAATACAATATCCTACGGCAATGCGACGATTATGGGACTCCCTCCTATTCTGGGAGGCTATGATTATACTCCTGCAGGTATGACAGCTCGTCCTGAAATGACTATATTTCAAAAGGTAATGGAATCATGGACAATATTGCCTGAGATCTTTCTTGAAATGGGGCACTCAGTTTATATCTCCGACCCTGATTACACTGCTTTGGACAGTCAGTACAAAGAACATTGCCTGGATAATCTGGATGTAACTGTATCCAATCTGAAAGGACGCTTCCGCGAAATCTGGTTGAAAGAGAATCTGGAAGGTCTTACATTCGATGGGATCCTTTTAAGGAGTAAATCCTTCTTTATGTTCTCGGTCTTCAGGATGGCTCCCAATTCTCTCAGAGAGGTTCTTTACAACAAGGGAGTTTGGTTCAGTTCAAGTCCCGACAGGAAAATCAGGGAGCGTACAGGCAACTGGGCTGCCTTCAGGGAAAACCTGAACAGCTGGAGCGCTCTGGATTATCTTCCAGAACTAAGTTTTCTGCAGGATGATCCCAGCTTCATCTTTATTGACAGCATGATTACCCATGAACATGGTGGTATCGGCCCTGATTACAACCTCTCTCCTGCTTCATTTGACTATCCGGCAGAGGATATAAAGCACTACGGTTCTGAATATGCAGCTTCTCTCATGTATATCAACATTGCTTCCCACAGACTGGTTGCGGACTGGCTTGAATGGATGAAGGAAGAGGATGTATATGACAATACCCAGATCCTTGTTGTTGCAGACCATGGAATGGAAATGGGTGACTCTCTCGGCGACGGGATTGTCCCAAGGGAATTCCTCCCTCTGATGATGTATAAGCCCTTTCATTCAAAAGGACCTCTTGCTATAAGTGACGAGTTTATGACAAATGCCGACGGTGCCGGACTTGTAACGTCCTCATTTGGACAATTTGTGAATCCCTATACAGGTAATCCTCTGGATGGCAGGAGTATTAAAGAGTCTCCCAAGAAAGTTGTTTCAGGCTTTTCAGAGCATATTCTTCATAAGGGATTGGATTTTTCAATAACCAAAGCGTATGAAGTCGACGGCAACGCTCTGGAATGGGATTGCTGGAAAGAAAATACAGGGACCGAGAGCTTTTAATAAGAGCTGTTTGAAGTTGTCTTTCAAAATAATGAATCAGATACTATGATGATTCTAATGAAACGGACCGGGATGTTTCATGGTGTTCCTGGTCTGTAAGTGCAAGGTGATTAATAATGCATATAGTTTTAGCTCCATCCTGGTATCCAATGATTATAAAGACATTTCTGGAGTATTTTTCAGAGTTCAGGGAATTGCTCTTCAAAAGGCGGCTTACAAGGTGACTGTCAGCTATGTAGAAACCAGATCAGTCCAGAAACTGTTACGTGACAAGTTCTCCGGCAGGTGGAAATCAAACTTTGAATTGAATAATTCCACTAAAATATGTTCCTACGGTATGGATAATTTTAGTGAAGAAGCTGTTGTTTCAAGTCTTGCCGGAGTATATAAAGCAGTTCTGGAAGACCGATGAGGAAACATGTTTAAAAAATTAAAAGCATCCGCACTACTTTTTTTCCTTTTCACTCCTCTGCTTTTTTCCAATACAAGGAAGTACTCATTCAATCTGGTTAACATGTACTCCCTGCCTTCTATTCGTGAACCTTCCGGACTTTGCTATAATCCTGATGCAAATACCCTTTATATAGTCGGCGACCATGGTGATATTGCTGAGATTTCCCCGGAAGGAGAGATCCTGACTCAGAGGTATTATCGTAATCGGGACTTTGAGGGAGTGACGATGATTGGCAGCATATTGTACGCCCTTGATGAAAATAATTTTCAGATCCTTCAGATAAATCCTATGACTTTGGATATTATTGCGGTACATCCAATTACAAAAGATTTTGGGACTTTTGAAGGGATCACAACCGATTCTGAGGGTGCCTTAGTTCTTGTTAATCAGATTCGGAAGCCGAAGAAAAAGTCTGCAGGCCTTCTTTTTCTGGATTCATCTAGTATGGATGTTATCAGATTTATAGAAACTGGTATTCGTGATCAGGCCGGGATCTGTCCCGGAACAGCAACCGGGCACTTTTATATTATAAGTGATACTGACGATGAACTATACTATTATTCTATAGAGGAGGGGATCATCTGGCGGTCATTTCTTCCCGGAGAGAATCAGGAAGGGATCGCCATCGACGGGGATGGTTCATTCTATATAGCCCAGGATAGTGGGGGGCTATTACGTTTGACTTTAAAGAGATGAACAAAAAGTTCACTTGTGTATTCGCTAAATTAATGATAATCAATGACTGCACATCATAATTAAATAGTCCTGTATCATTGATTTTCACCTGATTAAAGGAAGTCATAATGTTTGAATTTTTTAAGCTGGGAGCTTCTGCGGTTTCACAGTTCCACGATTTCTCAATTCTGGCCAGTCTTTCAAGGCTCGGTTTCTCTTTTGTCCTTACTCTTTTTCTGGCGATTGCCTATAAAAGTCTCCACTCCGACAAGGAAGACTGCCATGTGATCATGCATTCCATTATCTATGTAGGTGTTATCATGTCAGGAGCCATGATGCTGATTGCCTCCAATATGGTTGTCGCCTTCGGTTTGATTGGTGCTGTGTCCATAGTCCGTTTCAGGACGGCTGTCAGAAGCACTATTGATATGTCCTTCCTTTTTCTCTCAATCGTTGTAGGAATCTCATGCGGGCTGGCATTCTATATCCACGCCACTGTCCTTTCAATTTTTCTTGGTATTCTGATGTTTATTCTGAATAAAGTAAGGTTCGGTATGTCACCACCTTCCATTTTGAATTTTGAAGTGGCTATGTGCTTCAAGAAAAAAGACTTTGATCCTGACTCTCTGGACAAGTTGAAGGAGATGCTCGGTGATGGTACAAGCATGCTTGAAGTCCGGTCTTCAGAGAAAAAAGTTAAAGTGAAGTTTGACTATCAACTCCCCAATAACAATGAAGTTACTGTAATTTATGAACGGATTGAACAGATTTTCAAACACGATCCTTCTCTGGATATAACAATAAGGAAAAAATAGCACTTTTCAGTTTTTTTGTCCTATTTTGAGAGTTCCTTGAAAAGGGGATTCCTGTAAACATTTCCACCTTGTACAAAAGTCCTCCTTTACAGTAAAATACCCCAATTATTATATTTAAAATCCGCCTTCCTGAGATGTCCGGGAGGCAGACTATATCTACTGCTGCCCGCTCCGGGCTGCGGAAAATAGAGGAGAACTGTTTTGTACACCCCCGTAGATCCCAGAGTTGACTTCCCCAGGATGGAAGAGAAAATTCAGAAATTCTGGGAAGAGAATACAATTTTTGAGAAATCCATTTCTGAGCGTGAAGGCGCCGAGGACTATGTCTTCTATGATGGTCCTCCTTTTGCCACCGGCCTTCCTCACTTCGGCCACTTTGTCCCTGGAACTCTCAAGGATATTATTCCCCGCTACCAGACAATGAAGGGCAAGAGAGTCGAGCGCCGTTTCGGCTGGGACTGCCACGGTCTGCCGGTTGAGTACGAAATGGAGAAGGAACTGGGTATCTCAGGTAAAACCGAGATTGAGAAGTACGGTGTAAGCGAGTTCAACGAAGCCTGCCGTTCCATCGTTCTCCGCTTTACCAAAGAGTGGCGCCAGATCATAACAAGAATGGGCCGCTGGGTCGATTTTGACAACGACTACAAAACCATGGACCCCGACTATATGGAGTCCATCTGGTGGGTTGTTAAATCTCTCTGGGACAAGGACCTTGTTTACAAGGGACACTACATCCTGCCCACATGCCCCCGCTGTTCCACCCCCTTGAGCAACCATGAGCTCAACCTCGGCGGATACAAGGATGTCAACGATCCTGCCATCACCATCAAGTTCAAGGCCATTGATGAGACTCCCGGCGATGACAATACCTACTTTCTGGCGTGGACCACTACTCCCTGGACCCTGATCTCCAACCTCGCCCTCTCTCTGGGCGATGAGATTGACTATGTGAAAGTGAAAGACGGGGATGAGAACTATATCCTCGCCAAAGAGCGTGTCTCCGCCTATTATAAAAACGAAGAAGACTACGAAGTCATCTGGAGTAAAAAAGGAAAGGACCTCAAGGGTCTCTCCTATGAGCCCATTTTCCCTTACTTTCTGGACAGAAAGGAGCAGGGAGCCTACAAGACCTTTACAGGCGACCATGTTTCAACAGAAGACGGTACAGGAATCGTTCATACCGCCAGCGGTTTCGGTGAGGAGGACTACGCCGTTCTCAAGGACACCGGCATCGAAGTGGTCTGTCCCGTAGACGATGAGGGACAGTTTACCAAAGAGGTTCCCGACTACCAAGGCCGCTTTGTAAAGGACTGCGACAAAGATATTATTAACAGACTCAAGGAGGAGGGGAAACTGGTCAAGAGAGATCAGATTCTTCACTCTTATCCCCACTGCTGGAGATGCGACAGTCCTCTGATCTACAAGGCTGTTGGTTCCTGGTTTGTGGATATCGGTAAAGTTAAAGATAAGATGCTCTCGGCCAACGACAAGGTTAACTGGGTTCCCGAGCATCTGCAGAAAGGCCGCTTCGGTAAATGGCTTGAAAATGCCCGCGACTGGGCCATCAGCCGTAACCGCTACTGGGGTAACCCCATTCCTGTATGGGAGTGTGACGAGTGTGAGGCCCGTGAGTGTATCGGAAGCCGCGCTGAGCTGAAAGAGAAGTCCGGTGAAGAGGTTACAGACCTTCACAAGCACTTTGTAGACCATATCACCTGGGGTTGCTCCTGTGGAAAAGGTACCATGAGACGTATCCCCGAGGTTCTTGACTGCTGGTTTGAATCAGGTTCCATGCCCTATGCCCAGGTTCATTACCCCTTTGAAAACAAAGAGTGGTTTGAGGCCAACTTTCCCGCCAAGTTTATCTGTGAAGGACTCGACCAGACCAGAGGCTGGTTCTACACCCTGACCATTCTGGCGGCCAGTCTTTTTGACTCTCCCGCCTTTGAGAACGTTGTTGTAAACGGTCTGGTTCTGGCGGAGGACGGTAAGAAAATGTCCAAGTCCCTGCGGAACTTTACCGACCCCATGGAGGTCATCAACAACTTCGGAGCCGACGCACTGCGTCTGTTCCTTATGAACTCAGCGGTAGTCCGGGCCGAGAGCCTGAAGTACTCCGATGAGGGAGTTAAGGAAGTTCTTAAGAGCATTATCATTCCTCTGTGGAACTCATACAGCTTCTTTGTAACTTATGCAAATATCGATGGCGCGGCTCCTTCCGAGCCTCCTGCGAATCCTGATAACCCCCTTGACCAGTGGATTCTCTCCGAGACTCTCCATCTGGTTCAGGATGTAACAGCTCAGCTGGACGCCTATGATATTCAGAAAGCCATCGAACCGATTCTGAAGTTTATCGACCTCTTGAATAACTGGTATATCCGCCGTTCAAGACGCCGCTTCTGGAAGAGCGAGAACGACGGTGACAAGATGCAGGCCTACGGTACCCTGTGGCATGCTCTTATGACTCTTGTGAAGGTGGCATCACCCTTTATTCCCTTTGTTACAGAAGAGATCTATCAGAACCTGAGAACCGACTCCATGCCTGAGAGCATTCACCTCAGCAGCTACCCCGTAGCCAAAGAGGAAGACCGGGATCAGATCCTGGAACGTAAAATGGAGCTGACTCAGCAGGCCGTTTCCATGGGGAGAGCTCTCCGTGCCATGCACAACCTGAAGACAAGACAGCCCCTTAAGGCGATGCACCTTGTTACAAGAAACGCCGAGGAGAAGAAGATTCTCCGTGAGATGGAAGACATCATTGCCGAAGAGCTCAATGTGAAAGAGGTCTACTTCAGAGAGAACGAAGAAGACCTGGTTGAGTACTCTGTGAAGGCGAACTTCCGGGTACTTGGAAAACAGCTTGGTAAGGATATGAAGGCTGCAGCCGGACGGATTGAGGAACTCAGTTCCGATGAAATCCTCTCCCTCCTGGAAGGGGCTACTCTCAGCGTAGAGTTTGAAGGTACCGAACACAGCTCCATTGATATCACTTCCGAGTCTGTCGTAATCGGCCGCTCTGAAAAGGAAAATTTGAAGGTTCTCAACGAAGGCGATCTGACCATCGCCCTGGACCCCGAGATTACTGAAGAGCTTCTTCAGGAAGGTATGGTCCGTGATATAGTCAGAAGCATACAGAATCTCCGTAAGGAGAGCGGTCTTGAAGTTACCGATAGAATCAAGCTTTCTATCTACGGTTCCGACTCCGTAAAAGCTGCAGTAAGCGCTTTTGAGGATCACCTTTTAAGTGAAACTCTCGGTGAGTCCTGGAGCTGGGAGCTGAAAGACGGAGCTGCCGAGGGCAGCTGCGGTGATGATGAACCCTGTCATATCGCTCTGGAGAAGGCCTGAAAAATTGAAAAAGTACATCCTCCCGGCACTGATTCTTCTTGTTTTACTGCTGTCGGGCTGTACGACAACAGCCCCTCTTCAGAAAGAGAACGCTGACCCTCTGGCAGTCCTGCCGGAGGATGACGACTTTTATATGCTGGCCCGCCCCTCAGAGCATCCGGAACTTGTTCTGGAGGTTCTGCAGGAGCTGATGCCTGTGGAGGAGGGTCAGATGATGCCCGCACTTTCCAGGACACACACAGCGGTGGTGTCAGCAAGTTTTTCCGACCCCATTGTATTCTCTAGTAAGATGGAAGGGGATTACCCTGCCGTCTTTGTCCGTCACAGTCTCAGGCGTTCCAAGGCCTGGACGAGAGAAGAGGACAAAACCTATCGCGGCCCAATGAATATTTTTGCCGATACCCTATACAAAAACACTCTTCTCGCCGCAACCGGGGAGGGGAGGCTTGAAGACCTTCAGGCTGATTTTCTTGCTCAGACAGAAAAAAGTATTCTCAGTCCGGAGGATCTGCAGTGGTGGCAGAGCGGAGGATCAGCTGTGATGTTCTATCTTCCCGATCTGGGAAGGATTCCCATGCCCTCCGGGCTGCCCTCTGTACCCGCTGATACAGTCTTCAAGGCGACCCTTGATTCTGTTGCAGGATCGGACAAGTACAACCTGAGTGGAGAGCTTACCTTCGCGGATGCCCGGAATACACGCATGTGGGCCCTCGGGCTTAGGATCTTCCTTGCAGGTACTCTGGGTATCTCTCCTGTTGAAGAGGAACGTTTTGTCTTAAATGAATTGGAAATAAAATTGGAAGGGGCCGGTATTACTCTGGATAACTGGAAAATGACCCCATCTTCATGGGGCCATTTCCTTTCGGGATTCAAACAGGTCAGATAGGTTTCAGAATTACTTTGTATGTTGTTGTGATTCCACCATCATACATTTCCATCATAAAACTTCTTACGGTACCTGTTTCAACTCCAAGACCGTAATCATAGACTATTTCAGGATTATAAAAACCGTCTCCATCATAACTGATTTCTGATCCATTAAATTTAAAAAAACTCATTGTTGCTGAGCCAGAAAGATTAATCCCTATATCGAGATAATCATTGAATTCTGTTGATGATATTCCGATTGTTATCGTATTATCGCTCAGGGAAAGAGTGAAGGTTTCACCAAGATCTTCAATATCAAACTCAAGATCATTGATATAAACTTCAAATCCAGGTCCCATCTCCACAATTATCTCATTCAGCCCCGGCTCAATGGTCACTCCCTGGATCTTCATGCCAATAATATCATCCGTAGCATCATCCATCAGCATCGCAAGGAAGGAGTAGTCACCCACGGGAATGCCTGTGAAGAGATATTCACCGGTCCAGTTGGTGATGTCCTCCACATCGGCAAAGTTAAACATCGTATCCTCTTTTACAAAGCCGAGCACCGCCGAAGTAATGGCAGAGGGGTTGGCAATGTATCTGCCGTCAGAACTCTCTCCGACTGTAATCTTTGCATAACCTGTATCGCTCAAGTCTGTTATGTTGGAACAAGCGGCCAGAAACAGAATTGAAAGTATGGGAATTATCAGTTTTTTCATATTTTTACCTCCTATTTCAATTGAATATAGGCAGAACCGATATTGGATGATGAAGAAGAAGTATTGTTAACAATTATATCCCCATCAGTTGAACCTGTATTTGTCTGCACTCTTCTGCTGTTTATTGCAGCTGCAGTTGGTGAATCAATTCCTATAGAAGACCCGATAACAGTCACCTGAGCATCCTGTCCTCTCTGAATTGTAAAGCCATATCCTCCGGCAAAAAAGCGAACGGCACCTTCAAGAACCTTCAACTTTCTGGGAGACATGTCAAATTGTGTTCCCCGGACAGCAGCTGTTGCAACCGGTGAGTTAACTCTGAAATCGTGAAAGCTCCCTTCCTTCTTCTTAACATCAGCCTGAATCCTGCCGCTGCCAAGCAAAAGTCTTGTATTCTGGGATCCATCGTTCTGTGCAATTGCTTCTTCAAGCTGTATTCTTGTCAGAGCCTTCAGGTTTACCCTTGTATCTCTGTTGACGACCAGAACTGCAGTGGAGTTGAAACCGGTGGATATTCTTGTATTGGCAGGTATCTCCGCTCCATCGGACGCTTTCACCCAGCTTTGGGAGCCAGGAAGCATAAGTTCCACTTTTCCCTTAACCTGGGTGATTGATACCTCTGCCCAGAGGGATGCCGTCATTGCCGTACAGATCAAGATTAATAATAGTTTTTTCATATAAACCTCCTAAAAACTGAAGGACAGGTCGAGACCAATCTTCGGCAGTACTGGCAGGAATGGTTCAAGGTATTCATTGATGATGATAGCTTCGCCGGGTACGAGAACACCCATCTTTATTGATGCGCCGAAGTCGGAAACAGGTCTGAAATTAAATGCCATTAAAGCTTCCTGTCCGATAAAAAGACTTTCTTCTCCATTGTCGAGAATCATTGATGTTGAAACGGGACCGTTAACAGTCCGCATAAAGGTTGTAGTACTGAGTTCAAAGGCAAACTTGTTGCTTCCGGAAAGGCTCAGAAGAATTTCAAAGGCTGACAGGTTCCCCAGGTCGTGATCCAGTACATAGCCTCTGCTCCCAGAATTGGAGACAGGGATAAACTGGTTCTGTGTTCCTGTCGCATTTTTGCCATAGTAATCCCCCCTGTTTTCCCATTTTTCTCCGGAGCTTATCATCGCTCCAAGGGACAGGTAGGAGTTCATACCACCGGGGGTCAGGTACAGTTTCAACTCCCCAAGATATCCGTTTGATGTAAGATCCCCCAGTTTACCAACCTGATAAATCAGGCTGCTGTCGTACATAAGGAAGGGCAGAATAAACCCCTCCAGGCCAAGCTGCATATAGACAGTGTTCAGTTTTTCAGAGCCTGAAACAATGTCTTCACTCTTTATAAGATCCTGCTGAGCTGTGACAGCTCCTGTCAGAGACATATAGGTTCCAAGGAGTTCAGGGTAGGTATAACTTACGGACTCGATCAGTCTGGAAGGACCAAATAGTGAGCCGTCTTTTTCTACAAGGTCACTGCTTGTCATTGTTATGTCAGCGGCATCAAAGTTGACAAGGCCAGTGTATCCAAGTGTACCGCTCAGGACTCCCGGGCCAAGCCTTACTGATGTATTTAATCCGTCAAGGGCATGGCCGATGATCAGTCCCGAAGGATCTGAAAACATCTGTCTTCCTGCTCTGTATTCAAACCCGGAGTAATTTCCGTACACATTCAGGGCTGTTATATCTGGGTAGAAAATTCCTTCAATCCCCAGGTAGCTCAGGTTCTGGTTCAGATCGGCGGCAAGGCGTGCATTGGCATTATACACCAAAGCAGCATCAATGCTCAGTTTGAACAGGTCGTTGATGCTGCTCTTATACCAGAGACTCAGGCGGTCTGTGGATGTAAACTCAGCTACTGTTCCATATATATCAGGTCCTTCAGCGTTCAGGTCAAGTCTTACCCCCCCTGTATGCTCGTAGGCTGAGAGAAGAGAAGGCAGTAATATCATGATGATAAGAAGGGCTTTTTTCATTCTTCTTCCTCCGTCATATCAAGGGCTGTAGAGAGTGAATCAAGAACCTCATCAGGAGTCATCCTGTGATTGACATAAGCGGTACCTGTGACAAATCCCTGATAGCCGGCTTCCTTTGCTGCATATCTGGGTGTCTTAAAGAGTGAGTAACCTATTCCCCCCTTGATTGAAAAACTCTGGAAGAGGGCTAAATGAAAGGCGCCGGTTGTTACAGGATCACTGCTCTTCACGTTTTTAAGTTTTTTACCCCAAGGCTGCTGTAGTGCCCAGAGTAAACCGTCGTCTGCCGTTGAACTGTCGTCCAGCTGCCCGGTGGCCTGGGCAATTAGGAGGAAAGATGTTCCGGCATCAGCAGTATCAGCTGCTATGAAATCATCCAGAATCTGATTGGACTGTGCAGTCAGGCTGGATAAACCAAGATATACCATTAAAGATATAAAAATGTAGATCCTATTCATATTAATAATATAGCCCATAATAAAGATGAATTCACTATTAATGTTTCGCTAAAGACGGTTTCGGACCACTACTTGAAGGTCTTTATCCCTTTCAGTAAACTAAAGATAATATTTATTACCATTAGGAATTAAAAAATGATTGCTGTTGTAGATTATGATGCAGGTAATTTGAAGAGTGTTGAGACTGCCCTTGAAAAACTGGGTGCTGATTTCTTCATCTCATCAGATCCCGGGCGTCTGGCCGGTGCCGATAAAATGATCTTTCCCGGAGTGGGAGAGGCGGCGCAGGCCATGAAAAGATTAAAGGATACATCTCTGGACAAGGTTATCAGAGATTTCGCCGCATCTGGAAAACCCCTTTTCGGGATCTGCTTGGGCTCCCAGATACTCTTTGATCATTCAGAAGAGTCAGACACCCCCTGTCTTGGAATCCTTCCGGGAAAAGTCAGGCAGTTTTCTGCCGATATGGGACTGAAAATTCCCCATATGGGGTGGAACACCCTGAAACACAGCAATCACCCTCTTTTTAAAGATCTCCCCCAGGAGAGATCTTTCTACTTTGTCCACTCCTACTATGTGGACCCTGCGGATAAGGCGGATGTTATAGGAACCAGTGACTACGGCATCGACTTTACAGCCGCTGTGGCCAGGGGGAATGTTATGGCCACACAGTTTCACCCCGAGAAGAGCGGGGAGTGGGGTCTTCAGATTCTGAAGAACTTTATCAGTTACTGATTTACCTCTGGAGGGCTCTCCGCAGTTCGGAGGCTCTTCTTTAAATACAAGGAAACCAAGATGTTACAGAAGAGAATCGTTGTCTGTCTTGATGTACGGGACGGAAAAACAACCAAGGGAATCAAGTTCAAGGGAAATATCGATATCGGTGATCCCGTTGAAATGGCTGCCATGTACTATGAACAGGGCGTGGACGAGCTTGTTTTCTACGATATTACAGCCTCTGCAGAGAAGCGGGGTATTATGATTGATGTGGTCAGCCGTGTGGCAAAGACCATCTTTATCCCCTTCTGCGTGGGAGGAGGTATATCGAGTCTCGAGGATATGAAGAGGGTAATCGGCGCCGGTGCGGAGAAGGTCAGCCTCAACTCAGCAGCCGTAAGAAATCCCGATATTATTAACCAGGGAGCCCGGCACTTCGGAAATCAGTGTATTGTCCTGGGAATGGATGCCCTGGCGGATGCCTCCATGCCTTCCGGGTACCGTGTTGTAATTGACGGCGGCCGGAAACATACGGAGATGGATGCCCTTGCCTGGGCCAAACATGCCGAATCCAGAGGGGCCGGGGAGATTGTACTTAACTCCATAGACGCCGACGGTACAAGAGAAGGCTATGAGCTCACTGCAACCCGTCTTATCTCTGAGAATGTGGGGATACCCGTGGTCGCATCAGGCGGGGCGGGAGAGCCTTCGCACCTTGCTGATGTACTGACAAAGGGTAAGGCCGACGCAGCTCTGATTGCCAGCATGGTTCATTTTGGTGACTATACGGTCCCGGGAATCAAGGAATATCTCCATAAACAGAATATTCCGGTCAGAATCTAATGGAACTGTTGCCACAGTAAGAAAATATCATTATATTTTGTTTACAACTCTAATATACAGGAGCGCGTATTATGCCTACCTATGATTATAAATGCGAAAATTGCGGACATCTGTTCGAATATTTCCAGTCCATGTCCGATGATCCTCTTAAGACATGTCCCGATTGTAATCAGGACAAGTTAAAACGCCTCATCGGCGGCGGTATGGGTGTTATTTTCAAAGGGAGCGGGTTCTATGTAAATGATGCCAAGAAAAGCTCAAGCACATCAAAACCGCTGAAGGATAAAACTTCAAAAGCTTCGTCAGGCTGTGACGGCTGCAGTAATGCAAAGGACAGCTCAAAAAGCGCATCCTGATCAGGCTCTCACCTGAAGCTGAACCCTGCTTAATTGTCTTTAAATAAAAAAAACCGTCAGACTCCCATGGGTACTGACGGTTTTTTTAATTAATCATCCCTATTCATTTTCAGGATTCACCGGAATAAAAATCTTCTCCGCATTGGCTTCCGCCTCTTCAAGAAGCTTTTCCATATCTTCGATGGTGGTCCAGTCCTCCTGTGTTTTCTTCAGATCCGGTTTTACCTCGGGGTGTTCCGGGCTGAAAAGTGTGCAGCAGTCGTCAAAGGGCTGGATTGAAGTTTCAAAGGCTCCGATTTTCCTGGAAATCAGGATGGTCTCCTCCTTGTCCATGCCTATAAGGGGACGGAAGACGGGAAGGTCCACGGCGCTGTTGGTGTAGGCCAGGCTTTCAAGGGTCTGGCTGGCGACCTGGCTGAGGGCTTCCCCTGTAATCAGCGCCAGATCCCCTCTTTTCCCGGCGATTGACTGGGCGATCTTCATCATTGCCGCCCGGGAGTGGAGGGTCGTGGTCTCGGGACGCACTGAGCGGTTGATCTGAACCTGTACATCCGTAAAAGGAACGGTGTAGAGGTGGATGCCGCTGCACCAGGGAGCTATGATTTTTGCAAGATCCTTTACCTTGTCCAGAGACTCGGGGCTTGTGTAGGGAGGGGTGTGAAAGTACACAGCATCCAGGCTCATGCCTCTTTTTGCCATGAGATATCCGGCTACAGGAGAGTCGATGCCACCCGAGAGGAGCAACATTCCTTTTCCGGCGCAGTGGACAGGAAGTCCTCCGGGGCCTTTATGCGTGTAGCCGTAAACATAGCCTTTCTCTCTGAGTTCCATATGAACAGTCCAGTCGGGATTTTTCACATCGACCTTTAATTCGGGGAACTTGTCCAGAATACGTCCGCCTATCTCGGCAGAAAACCCGTAGTTGTCCATGGGCAGGCTCTTGTCTACACGTCTTGTATCCACCTTGAAGGTCATACCATTGCCTGCGTCAATATTCTGCTGAGCTACAAGAAGAGCCTTCTCTTCAAGGGCATCAAGTTCTTTGGCACAGCTGTAGGAGCGGGTGAAGCCTGTTATTCCGAAAATCTTTGAGAGTCTTTCGGTTACATATGCTTCAGAAACTCCTTCAGTTTCAAGGTAAAAGCGTCCGCTGCGGATTGTAACCCTTGTAGGGTGGGGGCGCAGTATTTTCTTAATATTTGTTTTCAGTTGTCGTTCAAAAAGGGCTTTGTTTCCCTTCTTCAGGGCTATTTCGCCAATCTTTATAAGATATAAGTCACTCATAGCCGCCATCATAGCAGATTCGGCGGCTTTTGTTCAGCCTTAACCTACGGCTCGGCCTACAATTGCAATCTGTTCTTTCAGTGTTTTGAGAAAGGCCATTATCTCCTTCTCTGTAGTAGCCGGCCCCTGTGATATCCTGATGGAACTGAAGGCTGTCTTGTGGTCTATACCC
Organism: Oceanispirochaeta sp.; assembly: GCA_963676905.2. Classification (GTDB taxonomy): domain Bacteria; phylum Spirochaetota; class Spirochaetia; order DSM-2461; family DSM-2461; genus Oceanispirochaeta. The sequence continues at coordinate 4,049,270 of CAXXVE010000001.1, read as the reverse complement.
ATGGATTCAAGAGCTCTTGTACGGCTTTTTTTATTGCTTGAACATGCAGAGCCCGTGGAAACCGCAAATCCCGATTCATCAAGAACCCGCACCAGGACTTCACCGGGCAGTGGGGGAAAGCTCACATTAAGAATCCATGGCGAAAAGTCCGCCGTGTTATCAGGGCGGTTCTCAGGTAGTATCCGTGCTCCATTTATCCCCTGAATCCCGGTGATAAGCATCTGCATCCGCTGAGATGCCGCCTTAAGATGCACTTCAACAACCAGTTTCGATCTTTCCATGGCAACACACATTCCAGCGGCTGCAGCCAGGTTTTCAGTACCCGGTCTGATGCCTTTTTCCTGTCCTCCTCCGGTATAAAGACCGGCTGAAGGCTTTTTCTGGTAGAGGAGTCCAATACCCCTGGGCCCCTGAATCTTGTGGGCTGCAAAAGCTGCCGAGTCCAGATCCAGCTCTTTTAAAGAGAGTGGTATTTTTCCAAGGCTCTGTACAAGATCACTATGAAAATGAATGGTTCTTCCTGTCTCATAGCTTCGTACTGTTTGAATGAGCTCTTTAAGAGGCTGAATTACCCCAGTTTCGTTATGGACTCCCATAATCAGTACCATCTTAGTGTCGGGTGTAAGCAATTTTGACAGTTTTTCAGGCCGGATCACACCGTCTGTGCCGGGTTTGATGACTTTTATATCCCAACCGTGTTTACTCAGTATCTGAGCAGGGTCCCAGACTGCAGGATGCTCTATCCCGCTGACAATGATTCTGCCTTTGTCTCGTCTTGTGTAGAGGGTGCCCAGAATCAGATTGTCAGATTCGGATCCTCCTGATGTGAAAATAAGGTTTTTCGCCGGGCAATCCAGAACTTCAGCACACCGGTTTCTAAACTCTTCAAGACGGCTTCGGGACTTTTTTCCTTCTGAATGGAGGGAAGAGGGGTTTCCGTAGAACTCTTTTGCAGTATGGGTCATCTCATTAAGGACATCATCGAGGGGGGGCGTTGTTGCTGCCCAATCCAGGTAAATCATGGCTCTATCCTAACCGAACGGAGTGTTCAGAATCAAGCTTCCAGGTCTTTCCGTGCCGGATAAGGGGATAGCTTAGACAGTAACTAATCTTTTTTTATTGATTAAACCCTGACTTTCTGCTAATTTACTATATATGGAAAACAAATGTAATTGCCCCGAAGAATTGATTGACGGTTACGCAAAGAAGTTGAAGGTCTGCGGCCATCCCCTCAGGCTTAAGATTCTCTGCCTTATAGAACGTCAGGACTGCTGTGTTTCCGAATTGTGGCAGTGCCTGGATCAGCCACAGCCTGTCGTGTCACAACATCTGGCTGTCCTTAAAGATAAGGGTATTGTCGAGTCCCTTACTGAAGGGAACAAGAGGATCTACAGGATTGTTGATCCCTTTGTGAAGAACATTATCACCGGTTTTGATAATGTCTTTCCTGAAGACTGATTCTATTAAAATTTTCTGATTTAATATTAAGATTCTCATAAAAGGGAGTAACGCTCTCTCCCTGCAGACTATGAGGATTCAAGAGGCAAGACTTAAGCTGCCTCCGTTTTTACTTGTATATACTATTTCTTTCTGTAGTGCTTATCCCAGTGGAGATAAGAAAACAGGATGAATACAAGAAGCAAAGCGATCAGAATGGATATGTATCTCATCTCTCCTGCCACTCTATAGAAAACGAGTACCATAAGCCCTCCTGCTATCTGAATGCTTGTGATCACTGAAAGGATCTGCCGTGCATCCAGTTTCAGGTCAAGGAGCTTGTGGTGCATATGTTCTTTGTCGGGGTTGAAGAAATGAAGACCCTTTCTCTTGCGTCTTAACATGGCTGTCAGCACATCGGCGATAGGGATGGCAAGTAGGACAATTGGCATGATGAGCACGTCTCCTGAAGCAGATACATGCAGAAGTGGGAGAATTGCAAGTAGGAAGCCCAGGGTCAAGCTTCCCGAATCACCCATAAAAATTCTGGCTGGGGGAAAATTGTAGAAAAGATATCCAAGCACGGCTCCGAGAAGGGTAAAGCTTGTAAATGAAAGAAGGTGCTGTCCAGTCATAAGGAAGACAATTCCATAGAAAAAACATGTAATGGTTGTGAGGCTGGCTGAAAGGCCGTCCAGCCCGTCAATCAGATTTATGGCATTGGTGATTCCGATAATCCAGAGCAGAGTCAAAACGGGGCCGAAAAAACCGAGTTCAAGGGTAATGCCTGTAAAGGGAATTGTCAGACTTGAAATATTTGCTCCGCTGATTATTACAAGGACAGCTGCCGCTATCTGGCCGATCAGTTTTTTTCTCGCCCTCATATCGGTGAAGTCATCCAGGACCCCGATAAAAAAAATCAGGATTACAGACCCTATGATCAGTATGGGATGGAAAGCTGCAGGAAGGGAGAAAGATATCCGGGATTCAACCAGTCTGGTCATCACCAGTGATGATATCAGATAACTTATGATAAAGGAGGTGACTATTCCGATTCCCCCGAGCCGTGAAATCTGACCGGAGTGTATTTTTCTCTCATCATCGGCATCATCAAACCATTTTTTCTTTTTCGAAAGATGTATCAGGTAGGGGGTTATATATAAATTGAAAAGAAATGCCACTGTCGCGGCTATAAACGCTAGAACCAGATTCCCTGTTACCATGATGACCCTTTACCTTGATGAAATGCAGATGGGTTATGATACATTATGCCTTCCAGCCTTGTCCATAAGCAATTCTTCAATTATATTCTTGGCTATGAAGATAAAAAAGAACATATTGTTTTTCCTGATTCCCTTTGCTGTATCAGTTTTTCCGGCTTCTGTTTTCTCTTCCGAAAGGGAAGGCGTAAACTTTATTGAGCGGGAACTGAACTATTCGGAGGAGTCAACGGAGCTCACTCTTCTGCCTCCCGTCATGGAGCAGGCTCTCATCGAAAAGGATCTGCGGAGCTTTGAGCCCAGCGGAGTGGTAGAGCTCATGTACAGAATGCCCCTTCCTGATGTGGCACCTGAGGATATGATGCTTCATATTCTTCAGAGCATCTCCCGCATAAGCACAATGGAAGGGATCAAATACTGGTCCGGAAGCCGCCGTGAGATGTATCCCTATCTTGAAGAGGCCTATGCGGTAGAGGAAAGAAAGAGCAGCAAACCTGTGGATGACCCAGTTTTTGCCTCACTTCCCGAAGGGCCCCGGACAATCTCAATCTTCCAGAAGGACACCACCTTCGGCAAAGCCTGGTATGATGTGACTTTTACTGTCAGCGACGAGGCAATCCGCCTGTCCATGGTGAATACAACAACTATACGATACAAGCTGTTTCCTGTTCTCAGGGATGAACGGCTTCATATCGAGATGGTTATTATTCCCGGAGAAGATGAGCTGCTTTTCTACAGTATGGCCGCTTTCAAGCTGGGCCAGACCTTCGGTATTGAACTGCGTTTGGATCAGTCATTTGATCACAGAATAAGCGCCCTTCAGACCTGGTTCTCCAATCAGACATACTAATCAAAATAACTTTATCTATAAATAAAAAACTCCCCGGCAGCGGGGAGTTCTTTTACCTCTGGAAATAAGATCAGTATGCGAGTGAGCTTGTAATTTCGATGCCGTACTTGCCAAAGTCCGAGAAGGGCAGGTCGCTGCTCAGGTCCACACCGATGCTGGCGCGGGCATGGAGGCCTTTCAGTTTATCAAGATAGAGGATGAAGTCGGCTCCCGTGCTGTAGCGGAGGTTTTCTCCCCAGTCTGTATTGCCGTCCATTGGTCTGGAGTAGCCGATATCGAAGAATGGCTGAAACTGGGCTTCTCCCACTCCCTTCCACTTGATTACGGCAATGTTCATATCGTTGGAGAAGAAGATACCACCTCTACCGAACATTGTGCTGTCTTCAACTCCTCTCAGGTTGGAACCAAGACCTGTTAATTCATCATTCAGGGTGACAATTCCATAGAGTCTGGTGGAGTAGTTGAACCGGGGATGGAGTATCTTATACCATTTAGCTTCACCGTCGACAGAAGCTTTGAACTGATTGCTCTTTCCATCGACTATAACATATTTCAGGCTGTTCCCTACAGAGGCGCTGTAGCCCTCTCTGAAGTTCCCGAACCAGTCCACCTTGCTGTATCCGATACTGTGATTGAACCCGAGGTAGAGCGGCTCCTCGTTGCCGTCGTATCCCAGTCCTGTATATCCGTACTTCAACCCGATATCCGGAGTCACTCTGTAGTAGAATTTATTGTCCGAACCGAAGGCAAGCTTTGTAGATACACTGAATGATGTGTTGTGGTAGTTGTAGTGCTCCAGAAGGACCCCTTCATCTTTCTTTTCACTGATTGAGTATTGCTGGGTAAAGGAGAAGTCATATTCCAGATTCCCGATTTTAACCTCATTCAGCTGAGGGTTGATGGACCACTCTGTAATTCTGAACTCATCGTAGTATTTGTCCTGGTTGAATGTGACACTCATTCCCAGAAAGAGATTGTTCAGTGAACCGAAGGCATTGTCGTAAAATGTCTTTATCCCAAGGCGGAAACCGTCATTGGAGCTGTACTTGGGGTAGGGGATGGGGTAGATGGTCCAGCTGTCTTCGGATTTCAGAAGAACGGAATGGATGACTGTGTCTCCCTCTCTTGTCCCTTCATTAAGGGTAAGGCTGACTGCATTGAATACCCTGAGGTTTACGAGATCCTGTTCCTGTCTGGAAACGGCGTACTGAAGATCTTCAAGGCTTTCAAACTCTGTACCCTCTTTCAGGTCCATCTCTTTAAGGAGTGCGGACTCCCTTGTTTTTCCGTCTATATCAAACTCATAGCGGCCCAGAATATGGGTTTCCTGAGCCATTAACATACTTGATAAAAATATCAGCAGATAAGTAAAGATGTATTTCTGTTTCATGGCAACACATTAGCACAGCCCTTTCCCTTTCACAAGACTTTACTTGAGGCTCTTCTCTCTTTATACTTCATCATAAAACTTCGGATTCAGCCAGGCACCGGAAAACATAACAGGAAGGAAAAATGGAAATAATCAGAGATTTTAATTTCGGAGGTTATCCAAGCAGAGCCTCTATCTACTCCCCTGATGATCTTTATCCCGCGGGATCTGCTCTTTTTGTTGCCGATCATAATACGGCTCCTCTGATTTCCCGTCCCGATACTGTTTCAGAAGTCATTCTGGAGCCGGGAGAGAAAGCCAAACAGTGGCCCGCTGTGGACTCCATTCTCAAGAGAGCCATGGAACTGGGGATGGCCAGAGACTCCCTCTTATGCGGTGCCGGAGGCGGCGTCGTTACTGATATGACAGCTTTTGCGGCCAGCCTCTATATGAGGGGATGCCGTGTTGTTCTGATCCCGACGACTCTGCTGGCCATGGTTGATGCGGCCCTGGGCGGCAAGACCGGTATTGATGCAGGTGTATATAAGAATATGATCGGATCATTCTACCCCGCCGAAGAGGTGAGAATCTGCCCTGAACTTCTGAAGGATCTTCCTGAAAAAGAGTACTGGAACGGTATGGGCGAGGTGTTTAAGACAGCCATAATTAGCGATCAGGAGCTGATGGATCTCCTTGTCAATGAGAAGGAGTCTGTCATGGCCCGGGATCCGGCTCTACTTGGAGAGATGATCCGCCGCTGTATACTTGTGAAGGGTGCTCTTGTTGAGGAGGACCTCCGTGAGAAAGGCAGACGCGCCTTTTTAAATCTCGGCCATACCTTCGGCCACGCCCTTGAAGCCGCCAGCGGCCTTGAATGGTCCCACGGGGCTGCCGTTGTATGGGGTACAGCCAGGGCTCTGGATGCATCTGTGGCGATGGGTCTGGCAGATGCAGGCTGGGCGGAATCGATGAAAGAACTCTTTATCTCCTATGGATATGAGCTGAAGGCATCAGTCAGTCCCGAAGCGATGCAGGATGCAATGAAGATGGATAAGAAGAAGAAGGGCGGTAAACTCCGCTACATCATCCCCGCAGGGCCTCAGGACATCCGGATAGAGTATCTGGAGCCTGAGTTTGTCCTGGATATCCTTAAAAATCAGTAGGAGATAAAGCTGTCTACCCTGCGGTAGGCTTTGTTCACCTTGCCCCACTGGTCGCTGCTCATCTCTTCAGAAACCTGGTCTGCAAGAACCTCAAGGGCCGCCAGAGACTCGTTTACCGCATTGGTAAAGTTCCCCAGTGACTTGAACCAGTAGTGGCCTTCTCCGTCTGTCTGCAGGGCGATAATCCCGTAACTGGACTTCTTTCTCTTGCCCGAGGATGATATCTTCAGCAGCAGAGGCATATAGTCGGCCAGCTCCTTCATGTGCTGTTCGTTCTCGGCGCTGTAGTTTTTTCCGGGAACACCGGTAAGTATGTCTTTTTTAGGGTTCAGAGTGGTAATGATCTTGAACATCATGCCCATGGGCAGACCTGTCAGAATCTCCTTGCCCTCCCATATGAGTATACCTTTCATGCCCTTGTAGTCGGGCCAGGCTTCGGGAGCCATCTTCTTCAGCTCCTTCCAGGCGGAACTCCAGTCCACAAGAGCCATCTTCTTCTTTCCCTTTTTGGGCTGAACCACGGGAAAACTTGTTCTTCCGATTGTAATTTCGTTGGAGGTGTCCCGTTTCTTTTTCTTGTCCTTCATCACGCCCTGGGGTTCCAGCTGCAAGGCAAGCTCCTTGCTGGTGCGGCCGACAAGCTGCCTTGTCAGGGGGCTGACGGAGCGGGCGTAGGTCTGGCTGGTCCTGACGATCTCTCCGGCCACAATAAAGGGGGGGGATTCGCGGAACATGGTGGAGCCGGGATGGATCAGAATCCTGTCGGCTGTAAGGCTCTTGTAGCTGCCCCTTCCGGAGCGGACCCGGACACAGACAAACTGGACAAGCCCCCGGGCACAGGCGCAGAGGTAGTCGTCCAGAGAGCCGCCTTCCGAGATGGGTATTCCCATTCCGCGGACAATATCCTCAAGCTGTCCCTGTATATTCACAAGCTCCCGCATGGTCCGCTCTTCAAGATAGTAGCGCTTGCAGAAGGCTTCAGGCTTGTCGCTTTTGATAAAGCTGTCGAAGAGCTTCAGGTAGGCCACAAAGTCCCCTCTGGCATCCCTGAACTGGTGGTGGGCCCGTCTGGCTTCCATCTCTTCTCCCTCGGGAAGAAGGTAGGGGCTGTTGGTGCTGAGGAAGGAGGCTGCAATCAGGATCTCCCTGATAACATCGGGGTACTGCATGATGGCTTCCACAATCATCCTTGCATGCCGGGGCATCAGGGGAAAGGGGGTCATCATCTTTCCGATTGAGGTAAGCTTGTTGTTCTCATCCAGGGCATCCAGGAGTTTCAGGGTCTCTACGGCCCCGTCTAATCCTTTGCGTCCGGGAGGTGATATAAAGTCAAAGCTCTGAAAGTCGCTGATTCCAAGTTCCGCCATTCGGAGGACTACCTCTGCCAGGTCTGTGCGGTAGATCTCCTCCCTCGTAAAGAGAGGGCGTCCGGGAAAGGAGTCCTTGGGGTAGAGGCGGTAGCAGGTTCCCGGCTGGGTCCGTCCCGCACGTCCGCGCCGCTGGTTGGCTGACGCCTGGGATATCTCTGTTTCTATGAGTGAAGATGTAAAACTCTTGGGATTGTAGAAGTTGAGTTTGGCAAGGCCCGAGTCTATGACGGTGGTTATACCGTCGATGGTGACAGAGGTCTCTGCAATATTGGTTGAGACAACGACCTTGGTCTTGCCGAAGGGAGTTCTGATAAAGATCCTCTCCTGTTCCTCCCGGCTCAGCCTTCCATAGAGGGGGAGGAGGAGCAGTTTCTTGCGGACCGAGCAGAGGTTCAGGGCGGCGACTGTGTCTTTTATAAGCTTTTCCCCCGAGAGGAAGACTAGAATATCCCCCTTCCGGCGGTCCTGAACGGCCCGTTCCACTGTCTGAACAATCTTGGCGGTCAGCTGATCATAATCCCCCATTGCGGTGGGAGGATCATAGACCATGGCCACCGGATAGACGGGGGTTTCGATGCTGACGACAGGGGCTCTGTCGTAGTACTCGGAGAAGACGGCGGCATTGATTGTGGCGGAGCTTATGATGACCTTGAAATCGCTCCGGTTTGCAAGGATATGCTTGAGCAGCCCCAGAATAAAGTCGATGTTCAGGCTCCGCTCATGGGCTTCGTCCACCATGATTACAGAGTACTGGTGGAGCATGGGGTCCGTCTTCATCTCCTGAAGAAGGGTTCCGTCGGTCATAATCTTCATTCTTGTTTCAGGGAGGGTGTTGTCCTCGAAACGCATCTTGTAGCCCACCATGCCGGGGACCTTGCTGCCTGTCTGTTTGGCTATAAAGTCGCAGACTGACAGGGTGGCGATCCGCCGGGGCTGGGTAACCCCGACCATCCCCCGGGAGGTGTATCCCGCCTCATGTAATATCAGAGGAATCTGTGTGGTCTTTCCCGAACCCGTCGGGCTTTCCACGATGACAACCTGGTGTTCTTCCAGGCTCTTCAGGATACGGTCTTTTTCCCGGTATACCGGCAGATCTTTAAAATTCAATCGATCAGTTCTCCTGCCTTTTTAATGGCGTCCTCGGGTTTTAATCCATCGAAGTTCTCTCTGGTATCCAGATTCTTCAGATTAACAACCCCTTGTTCGAATTCATTGCTTCCGCAGATAACCGCCACGGGGATTCCCTTGGCCTCTGCGAATTTAAACTGGGGACCGAATTTTTTTGTTTCGTGGTAGACTTCGCAGTTCAGCCCGGCTTCACGGAAATCTTCGGCCAGCTTGTGGTAGTGTCCCACAAGATCACCGTCCATGTTGAGGATGATCACATCGGTTTTACTGCTTTTGTCTGAGGCGTATCCGAGCTCTTCCAGACCCGCCATCAGGCGGTCCAGGCCGATGGAGCTTCCCACTCCGGGAAGGGACTCTTTTGTGTAGAGTCCGGCCAGGTTGTTGTAGCGTCCGCCGGAGCAGACCGAGCCTATGGAGGGCAGTTCGTCAAGGAAGGTCTCAAAGACGATTCCCGTATAGTAGTCCAGGCCTCTTGTGATGGAGGGGTTCAGAACAAAGGCGTCCTCCAGTCCCAGCTCAGTGATAAAGCTGTAGATCTCTCTCAGGCGCTCAGTGTCCTCTCCGGGGCCTCCTGCAAGGCTTTCAAGTTTGTCCAGGGTGGCGGTGAAGCTCTCTTCTTTATTAATAAAGTCAAGGATCTTTTCGGCGCTTTCTGCGGAAGAGAGTTCGGTGAGAAGTCGCAGGACTTCGTCCCGGCCGATCTTGGCCAGTTTGTCCACGGTCCTTAAGACCTCTTCGCTCTGCTCTCTGACACCCAGGGCATCCAGAAAACGGTTGAAAATACCTCTGTGGTTCAGGTGGATTGTACATCCTGGAACATTGAGTGACTTCAGGGAACGGCGCATCATCATAAGGATCTCGAAGTCAGCCGAAGCGCAGTCTGTTCCCACGATATCGAAGTCGCACTGTGTGAACTCTCTATAACGCCCTTTCTGGGTATTTTCACCCCGCCATACCTTGTTGATATGGTAGCGCTTGAAGGGGAGGTAGAGGTCGTTTCTGTTCTTTGCCATAAACCGGGCAAAGGGGATTGTAAGGTCAAAACGCAGGGCCACGTCCCGCTTTCCGTTATCAAGGAAGCGGTACATCTGTTTATCAGTTTCACCGCTTCCCTTACCGAGGAGAACCTCTGTATATTCCAGTACGGGTGTGTCGATGGGGACAAAACCGTATCCTTCAAATGTATCTTCCAGCAGGCGGATAACCCGCTTTCTCTCTATTTCAGTAGCAGGTAGAAAATCTCTGAATCCCTTCAGAATTTTCGGTTCAATAATCTTACTCATGATCCTATATTGAACTAAAGAGTCAGGGATTTCAAGCCTCCGATTCGACCTTCTTTCCCGCTGCCTGTCTGCTTTCCACACCGATAGTTACAAGAACTCCCAGGAAGAGGATCGGAATGACGGCGAAGGCTGTCCTGAGTCCGTAGAGTTCTCCCAGCTTTCCCATGGTCCAGACAATCATTGAAAAACCGGGAATCCCGGCGACAGAGAGGAGGATGAAGAGCATTGTCGAATCACCTCCTATGCGGTCTGCGGCGTAGGACTGAATGCTAGGCCAGAAACAGGCCACCGCAAGCCCCGCCAGGAAAAGCTGTGCCATCAGGGCATAGAGGGATGTAATTCCGAAAAAACCAAGGCTGAAGAGGAGTCCGAAAGCAGCGGAACTGAGGATCAGCCGGGGGAGGTTATGCTGGCGGATAAAACCGCTTCCCAGACGGCCGACAATCATTCCGGCGGCAAAGAGGGCAGTCCCCATGGCTCCGGCGCGGGGCAGTGCACCATAGTGGAGCTGTATGTAGCTTGCGCTCCAGAAGGTGTAGGCCGCCTCGGCTCCGCCTCCGCAGAGCATGGCCGCACAGAAGACCCAGAAACGCCTCCTCTTAAGCAGCTTTTTTGCATGGTGGATGGGGTTCTCATAGCTGTTGTCAGGCACCTGGCCTGTTTTATGGGCATGGCGGCTGCTCAAAAGAAAGAAGAATGACGCGATGGTGTAGAAGATTCCCAGGCCGAAGAGGATAGCTCTCCAATTGATACTGCGTGACAGGAGTTCTCCCACTGTAAGTACGGTTACAAGAACTCCCACTGAAAAAAAGGCATTAACCACATTGAGGTAGCGTCCCGAGTCTCCCGGATGGAGGTCCTGCACCAGAGGGTTGAGGAGGGCTTCCAGAAAGCCTCCGCCCACACCGACAAAGATCATCGCAGCAAGAACGACAGGATAAGAAGGTGCCCAGGAGTAGAGGAAAAGACCCGCTGCCAGCAGAAAGCCGCCGCTGTTGAGTACGGCTGTCTTGCCGAAGCGGGAAGCTGCCATGCCGCTGATAAGGAGTATTCCCAGAAGAAGAACAGTCCGGACAACTTCAATGCTACCCCCTTCGGTGAGGCTGAGGTTCATCTCCTGCATCAGGGCCACAAGGCATATGGGTGTAGCGACCATACTCGAGGCATAGGTCATCATGCTTATGGAACTTGCAATATCCATTGTTGTCAATTTCATATCTTTCATAGATGAAGATTTTATCAGGGAATTTGAAAGCTGTGTCCCAATACATTAAAATTTTGTTATCTATCTTTTTTTATATAGTACAAGGAGTAAACATGAAGAAAATCGTTCTCTGTCTTTTTTTGGTAGTTCTGGGTCTGTCCGCAGTGGGTGCCCAGGAGATCAATCTCGGCAGCTTCCCCCTTGGTGAGTGGCTGGATGAAAACTACGATGCCTACTGGGTCTTCGATTCAGACAATATCTCCATCAAGCAGGATGGAGCTGTAGTTTATGACTTCAAGGGACTGGTTTCTGACTTTAAAGTGGCTCCGGGAATGGGTGAAGTAAAAATCTCCTTCCGCTGTGATGATGCAGGGCGCTCCTATGAATTCGTTAACAAGATTGGGACAACAGACATTACAATGATGTTCGACAAGGACAATGGTCTGGATTACGAAGTGATGATGAAGCGCCAGTAGCTTCAGATTTCATATTTAGGAAAACCGGGCAGCCCTGAGACTGGTCCGGTTTTTTTATGCTCTTTTACTTTTCCATCCCTGTTTTTGTTATTACTGGGGGCCGTCATAGAGCTCCATCAGATCCTGAAAGGGTTCAAGGGCCCGGGGCAGCAAGCCGTTGGCCCAGGCCAGGAAAAGCCCGTAGTTCAGGACCGGTGTTCCCGCTTCTGCAAAAGCATCCAGGCGTCCCTTCATTACTTTCTGGGTGGTCATACAACCGCCGCAGTGGATTATCATATCCCAGTCTGCCGGATTTTCAGGCATCTTGCGGCTGTGCGCAAATTCGACCCGGGAGGATACCATCTGCCGGAAGAGGCGGGGAATCTTGACTGTTCCCAGGTCTTCCGCCTGACGGTGGTGGGCGCAGGACTCCATAACAAGAACCTTTCCCTGCTCCGGAAACTCTTTGAGGGCTTTCAGGCTCTCTATAAACTGTGCAGGGTTTCCCTTCTTCCTTGCAAAGAGCAGTGAAAATGAAGTCAGCATCTGATCTTCAGGAATATCGGCAGCCACCTTGTGAAAGGCCTGGCTGTCTGTAATCACAAGAGAGGGTCTTATTCCAAGGTTGTGATAGAAGTGGTAGAGCTCCCTCTCTTTGACTATCAGTACGGCGCAGTCCCGGTCCAGAAGATCCCGGATTGTCTCCACCTGTGGAAGTATCAAACGCCCGGCCGGAGCGGCCAGATCGATAGGTGTGACAAGAAGAACAAGGTCCTGCTCTCTGACAAGCCCCTCCACAGGGGTCATCTCCTTCTCAATCTCCTTTTCAAGGGACTCCATGTTCCGGATCAGAGCCTCGGCGCTGCCGGCTTTGGTATTATCAACGGCAGTGGAGCGTTCTTCAGGGAAGAATGAGTCTTTTCCCGGGGAGAGCTCTCTGTCGGCAAAACTGAGCACTCCCAGCCAGGGGAGTTTCTTCTCTTCCAGCCAGCTCTTCAGCTCCTCTTCCTCTTTTGTGGGTGCCTGGTCTGCGGGGCTGACAAAGAGGATCAGGTCGGCGCTCTGCATCCGCTCCCGGCTCTTCATCACCCTCTGCTCACCCAGTTCTCCCACATCATCGAGGCCTGCCGTATCCGTCACGGCGCACATACCAAGTTTCCCGAGCTCAATCTTGCGGGTCACGGGATCTGTGGTTGTTCCGGGAGTGTTTGAGGCAATGGCAATCTCCTTCTGGAAGAGGTTGTTCATAAGGGATGATTTTCCGGCATTCCGGTTTCCGGCTATAACAATTCTGTTCAGTTCTGCAAGGGGGGTGCTCATGCTTTTCCTCCAGTTGTCAGTCTCTGAAGGCCGAAGCGTTCTTCCATCTCCGGAAGATCCCTCAGCTCTTCAATTCCGCTCTCATTCTGCAGCCATGAAATAAGCTCTTTTCTGTCTTTAAGACCCGCCGCCTTGATACGGGGCAGCAGGGTTTTGATGGTTTCGTATCCCAGAAGGTCCCGCAGGCTGTTGATCATAGCCGGGGAGTTCACAAGATTTTCCTCCATCCTGGCTCTGTCGGGCTGCAGAGCGGGGAGGAGGGACTCCGTGGCTGTTCTCAGGGCTTTTCCGAGGTTATCGGAGATTCTTATCATATGCTCCGCCAGGAAGGGGAGGTAGGCGTTCAGCTGCATCTGGCCTTCCGAGCTGTACCTTCCAACCAGGTCCGCAGAGGACTGAACATCGAGGCTGAGACCCCTGATCAGTTCGATAAGCACGGGATTGGCCTTGGCGGGCATAATTGTAGATCCGTACTGCATCTCTTTCTGGGGGATCTCTCCAAGAAAGGAGGAGGAGTAGATCAGGAGGTCTCCCGTCCACTTCGCCAGATTGGCGGCGCAGAGGCCCAGGGCCCGGGCGGCCTCGGCAAGGGCATCTGTATGGGCCACCTGGTCGCAGAGGTTCTGGCTCCGGCAGAGGGGGAGTCCGGTTATCCGTCTGAGCTCCTTTTCCGCGGCAAAGACATAGTCCATGGGAGCGGAGTAGCCAGTTCCCACGGCGGTGCCTCCCAGAGGTATCTGACGGAGACGCTCTCTGACTTTATTTATCCTCCAGCGGTCCCGTTCCACCGGTCCCGCCCAGGCGCCGAAGATCTGCCCCAGGGTCATGGGCAGTGCGTCCTGCATCTCTGTGCGCCCGCAGATCAGCCACTCCTGATACTCTGTCTCTCCTGCAACAAGGCCCTCCTGCAGCAAGACAACAGCGGCCTCCATATCTTCCAGAATCCTGAAACTCATAAGAATGACTGATGTCGAGAAGGTGTCATTGGTGGACTGAAACCTGGCCAGATGGTCCAGGGGGGTAATGGGCTGCGCCGTGTCATGGCCGGAGGCACCGCCGGTCCGTTCATCGGCAAGAGCGACAAGTACCTCGCAGATATTCATATGGAGGCTTGTACCCGCTCCTCCCTGCATAAGAGGCAGAGGAAACTGGTCATCGTGGTCTCCCCGGATGATCTCCCGAGCCGCCTCGCAGAGGGACTCAAAGTAGGCGGAAGGGTAGAGCCCGGCGCTGGACTGCTGGGCCTTTATTGCAGCCAGTTTGACCTCTCCATAGGCCTTTATCAGGGGGCGGGGAGTCTGGCCGGGGCCGAGTATGCTCAGGGCCTTCTCTGTTTCCTTTCCGTAGTATTTCAAGAAACACCCCCTGCAGCGGGTTTACCTGCGGCGGTTTCCACCCTGACCGCATCCCCCCGGCGGAAAGAGAGTTCACGCTCAAGGGGTTTTACTCTCATGGAGAGGCATGAAATGCACTGAATTCCACTCTCGTCGAGGCAGATCTTTCCAGGGTAGAGTTCATAGTCCTTCTTGAAGTCCACAGGTGTTATATTGGGCATCAGCACATTGGCACCGGCGCTGATCATCCTCTCCCGGCCGTCGGGGACAAGTGAACCCGCTGCGGTTGTGGCAGGGATATGGGCCTCCGGGAGTCCCAGGCGGAGGAGGGCTACCCCTCTGATTGATATCTCAAGATCTTCCTGCTTCGACCCAGCCAGAGGAGTTTCAGGATGGGGGATAAAGGGACCTATCCCCACCATATCAAGCTTCAGCTTCTGTGCCAGAAGGATGTTGTTCAGCCTTATTTCGTCTGTCTCTCCCGGGAGGCCAAGCATAAAACCGCTTCCTGTCTGGAATCCGGCCTCTCTAATATGCTCCAGGGCTTCAAGGCGCTTTTCAAGTGAGCTGCCGTTTCTGAGGTAGCTGTGGAGAGCGGGATCGGAGGTCTCAAAACGGAGAAGGTAACGGTCTCCGCCAGCCTCCTTCATTCTTCTGTACTGATCCAGGCTTCTCATGCCGCAGCTCAGGGTTACGGCTGCCTCACCGCCGCTCATGGTCTTGATCCTTTCGATAAGACGGCATATGCGGTCGGTGGGGTACTCTGAGTCCTCTCCTCCCTGAATAACAAATGTCCGAAGTCCTCTTTCAAAGCCTCCCCGGGCAGCCTCCAGCAGCATCTCTTCATCGATTCTGTAGCGCTGCACCCCACCGTTGTCATGACGGATTCCACAGTAGAGGCAGTTGCTGCTGCAGAAGTTGGTGTACTCCAGAAGGCCTCTCAAAAGGACATCTTTTCCATAAACCTCACGGCAGCACTCCCCCCCCATGCGGACAAGGTCATCTGTGGCTGTATTATAAAAGTGATGCCTTATCTCATCGGGTGTCAGAGCTTTTCCGGTCCTGAGGCCGCCAGTTTCAGGCGCATCTGTATGTTTAGAAGCTTCTTCAGATATAAGTGTCGTGTTTGAGTCGGAATTGTATCCGGACATAGTTCCTCTCCTTCAGGTATAAACCCTGCGGGTCAGTATTTTAGGGTGACTCCTTGGAAGCCGGCATATAAAGCGGACTTGCCTCAGAATGAAACAAGTATTTGATATTATCTGAGCTTTAGTCAATATTTAATCCGTTAAATCGATAAAAAAAGGACGAAAAGAGATAAGAAAACAATTGAACTGGTGAAATAGAAGATGCTTCAGGTATGGGCATGATTGGTCGGAGGGAAAAGAAAAGCCCCCGGGTTACACCATTCCGGGGGCTTTTAAAAACTGTTTATAAAGGAATCTATGTCATTTGATCCGTGTCCCAACAGGAGGCGAATCTCCAAAGCCGTTTAACAAACATGCTTTAGATGTTTTAAATATAATTAGCTTAGCCTAATTATGCAAGTAAAAACTTAACATTTTTATATTATTTATTAATAATCCCTTAAAACTATAGGGAAACCGGCCTGAAAAGCCCCTCTAATGGAGTTCAGGGTTCCCTGCAGAGTTCTTCACTGCCGTAGATATTGGCCATCAGGCCGCCAAGTTTATGATTCACAGTGGCATAGCTGTAGTGCTGCAGGGCCAGTTCATAGTTTTTCTCTGTGATTCGTTTTACCTCATCCGGATGGTCCAGCAGGTAGTTTACCTCATCCACAGTCCTGTCTGTAATGAAATCGTCAATTTCCACAACCTCAAAACCCTTCGGTTTTATATCCGTGGAGTAGATGGAGTAGTTGTTTACAAGAATGGGCTTTTTAAACCACAGCGTCTCCAGAAAGGCGTTGCCGAACCCCTCAATCAGAGAGGGATAGGTTACAAAGTCGGCATAGGGGTAGATGTCCTGGAGAGTATAGATTTTTCTGCCGTCCGGGGTCCTGCCTCTCTGATCCTGGATAATCTGCTCTACAAAGATGGCCCTCACATTCAGAAGTTTGGCATAGTCCCTGACACGCTTCTCGTATTCAAATCCTTCGTCTCCGGAAGCGTGGGATATGACAAATGCAGACTTACGGTCAAGCCGGTGCACAAGCTCAAGGGCATGCTCAATCCCCTTTCTCTGTACAACCCTTGTAGGCTGCAGTATAAGAAGCTCGTCTTTTTCGATTCCCAGAGCCTCCTTGATATCGCTGTTATACTCATCCATTCCAGGGGGATCCACTTCAAAGTTCATAACGTTGGGGATCAGGGTGGACGCAATACCTGTCCTCAGAGCCAGTTGATTCCGGCCCGAGCTGTTTATAACCACATGCTGTACATTGGGAAGGTGAGGGGGGTAGCTTGCGTTGATAATGTCCCAGACACAGTTTGTAAGGAATCTTTTTCTCTCCCAGAAGAAGTCGTGGTGGTGAGCTATTACAGGTATGCCTGATTCGACTATAAACTCGGTCAGAGCCATTCCCAGAGGAAGGTTCAGGGGGATTGTGATTGCATTCTGGGGGATGAGTACATCAATTTTGAATTTCTTGACGAACTGATACAGGACCTTTTTAATTTCCTGTCTTTTCTGGTGAAGGAGGCCTGTCAGCTGTTCAGGGCGGCTGTTGCGTCCGAAGCACTGATCATATATGGCTTTGGACTCAGGGTGCTGAAAGTGAAGTTCCGGGTAGGCCATTGATATTTCGGGAGGACGGTCAAGCTCCCCCGCCAGATAGAAGCAGTGATCTCCTCTCTGTTTGTACACATCCGCCCACTTTGCTATTTCAAGGCTGACACCGTCGGTTCCGGCGATCCTGAAAGAAACAAATCCGATATTTCTATCCATAACTTATCTCCCGTTCCCAGATGATGTTTTAAATTATAGGACAAAAAGAAGGCCGATTCACATTTTTCGGAGAGCGGCGGATATACGATGTTCATCTTAATGACTATACTCGAAATCCATGAAGAGAAATTGTAATTCCGGGGAAGCAGTTTCCCCCCGGGATATTAAACTTGCTTTTTTTGATCTGGATGAGACCATAACTACAAGAGATACGGATCTCCTGTGGGCGCTGTGGCGTTCAAAGCGTTCCCTTCGGGGATGGGTAGATCTGCTGGGTATCCATAGAATCAGCCGGCTCTACTACTCCCACACCCTTACAGCCGAAGAGTACGGTGCCTACCACCTGAAGAGAGCTTCCTCCATGAGTCCTGAAAAGTACAGGTCCATGGCTGCCTCCTTTGCCCTTGGGGTCGCAAAGAGCCATATCTATCAGGAAATGAAGGAACTCCTTTCAGAGAACAGAGCAAAGGGAATCAGGAATGTCCTTATAACAGCACAGGATGAGATCATAGGGGAAGCCTTTTCGAAGCTTCTTAATATGGATGACTGCCTTGCAAGTTCATATATTATCGAGAAGGGCCGCTTTACCTCTATGAAGGAGCCCCTCTGTTTCAGAGAGGGTAAGGTCTACTGGGCCGAAGGATATCTCAGGGAGAGAGGGCTCGGATGGGAGTCCTGTGCCTTTTATTCGGACAGTATGAATGATCTGCCACTGCTTGAGGCCTGCGGAAATCCTGTGGTTGTCCATCCCGGAAAAGAGCTCGCCGCCATTGCCGAAGAGCGCAGCTGGACGGTTCTGAAGCCCAAGGCAGGGCAATAGAGCGATCCTCCGGGAAGACGTTGTTCAAATAACCTAAAAGAGTTCTATATCTCCCTGTTCCACAAGAACCTGGAAGTCGTATTCTTTGACAAGGTCCGGGTTCCAGTTCAGGTTGAATATGAATTTCTGAACAAGCTTTGTCTGTCTTTCCATTCCATAGCGGTCACTCAGGACATATTCAAAGCAGAGCTGGGGAATGTTTCCACCAAAGGAAATATTCTTCTGGATATGGTTTACGATTATGGGAACCTGAATATCCGGCCCTGTTTCATCGAGAAAACCCTCCTTGAGAAAGACAGTCTTGAAGCCTCCCCACATCAGGTTGGTCAGTTCCCCTATCACCGGCGGAACAACCTCGTCCAGGGTGCCTGTGAAACTCGGGTTGTTCAGGGTTTTCAGAAGGCCGTGCAGTTCATTCATATCCGTCTGCAGCATCATATATCCCCGGCACCAGTTGGTGTTGACAGGAATGAGAGATGTAATCTCTCCGTATATGATCTTGTCCCGGATCACAAGGGGGGCGGGAGTGTGGATATCCACATCGGGAATCATATAGTTCAGTGCATTGATTGAGAACTGATGTATATGGGAGATCATTTCGAGGGGATAGTCCCTTATGAAGATATGGGTCTTCAGGTAGTCGTTGATCAGCCCTTTCTCGGATATGTGAAATATCCCGTCAAAGAGATGAGGATTGTCAGCATCGATTTTCTCCCTGTCCTCTATATTCTCCACGCGGAGAAAGAGTGGCAGTTCCGGCCTGAGCTCTTTCAGTTTTCTGCTGAGGTTCAGCCAATCCCCCTGATCATTAACAAAGAGGGCTCCAAGGTGAATGTTTTTTTCAAGGATGATATTGACGATGGAGGGGTCTCCGATACTCCGCATTCCAGTCAGGTTGTTGGCGTCGAAAATCTGCTTCAGTTTGGGCAGTACCGTAATATCCGTATCGAAGGTGAGTACCTTGCTTCGTATCCGAGTCTCTTCATTCATATTCTAACTCCCGGAATCAATGATCTTTATCTAAATCATAGTTCATTGAGGGGCTGAAATAAACAAAAAAACCAAGTATGCCATCTCCTCCTCTCTCCGGACTCCGTCTGGAAAGGGGAGCAGGGGGCGCTGCCGAAGCAGGCCCCCTCCCGTCAGAGGCTCTGCAGACTAATAGGTTCCGCGCAGATGACTTACTGCGACTTCCGCACTGTTCTCATCAGCCGGTGTAAAGTCAATTACCTTTCTCTCTCCGGCAGGCAGATAGAATCCGTTATCCGAGAAGATATCCCCTGTCTGTCCTCTGAGGTAGACAAAGAATGCCGGTTTGCTGCTCTCCAGAATAATCTGCCGCTCCCTGCCGCTACCCTTGATGCTCATCCGGATATCGGTCTCTTCAAGTGAGCACATCCGGGGCACATCGAGGAAGAAGCACTCTCTGCTGATCTCGCCTTCAGCATCCAGTACTAGCTCGAGATAGGAGTTCTGACGGGTCTTCTCATCCTCAAGATCCTCTGTGTAGAACCGGATGGAGCTCCCCGCCTTCAGGATCAGCTCTTTTTCGATGGTTCTCAGGGCCCTGCCGCTGAAATCCCTGAAGATCAGACTGGCTTTTGCCTTTACATCGAAAGCTCTGTCGTTGACTGCGGCAGCTGTCAGTTTTCCATCCTTTCTCCAGGCTGTCAGCAGGAGGGGCTTGAAGAAGCGGGCCGCCTCGTAGTGGAGGACCTTCCATGTACCCGAGTAGTCAATGGAAGCCCATGAGGCTACCGGCCAGTTGTCATTCAGCTGCCAGTAGAGAGCCCCCATGCAGTGGGGACGATTCCCCCTCCAGTATTCAACGGCGGTACCGATGGCCCAGGCCTGCTGCACCTGGCTTAAATAGAGAAAGTCCTTGAAGTTCTCAGGAAACCGGAAGTAGCGGCTCAGGGTGGATATGATAATCTCGTTTCCCCTGTTGTTTTTCTGGTGGTGCATCATTACAGGGCTTGTTACATTGCGCATATCCTCATCGGCATATTCGCAGACCATATTGTATGTCGGGAAAGACTGAAATCCGAATTCGCTGCAGAAACGGGGCAGAACATCGTAGTATGCCTCAAAGGGTTTGCCCTCGTGCCAAACAGACCAGTAGTGCATGTCCCCTCTGCTGTCGTCATGCCAGCAGTCGGAGTAGTCTCCCTCTCCCCCCGAGGGCGAACTGGGCCACCATGTATGGCAGGGAGCCAGCTCTTTTACGGCTTTGCCGATAACTCCCTCATTGAGGCGGTCATAATCAACCAGATAGCGGTCTCTGTTCTTTCTTGACTCCTCATACCATGTAAGGGAGCCGATATCCTCGTTATTGCCGCAGAAAATTGCGAGGCTGGCATGCCGTTTCAGGCGGGGAATCTGGCAGCGGACTTCCCTGTCTACAGAGGCTAGGAAGACGGGGTCTGCGGGATACAGAGAGCAGGCAAACATAAAGTCCTGCCATACAAGGAGTCCCAGTTCATCACAGCTTTCATAGAACAGGCTGCTCTCGTACTGGCCGCCGCCCCAGACGCGGATCATATTCATATGAACCTTTGCCGCATCCTCAAGAAGGCGTCTTGTCTTTCTGTCGTCCTGCTGTGATGGGAGGGCGTCTGTGGGTATCCAGTTGGCTCCCTTGGCAAAGATCTCCCTGCCATTGACCTTAAAAAGCATGGACAGTCCGATCTCATCCTCATCTGTAACCACTTCGATGGTTCTGAATCCGACTTTAAGATTCTCATTCCGGTCTCCAAGGACCATATTCATGACATGGAGAGTCTGTTTGCCCTCGCCGTTAGGCCACCAGAGTTCGGGAGACTCTACTGTAAGAGTCCTGTTGAGTGTGGACTCGCCGGCGGGCAGGGAGATGGATTCCTTCAGCTCTGCACCGGCCAGGGTGATCTGCAGGGGCAGAGTCTGATCCATTCCCGATACAACGCGGCAGCTGACAGCGACTTCCCAGAGTGTTTCACTCTTTTTGTAAAGGTCGTAGCTCAGGTCGTGAACAAGGAGATCCGAGAAATCCATTTCCACGGCTCTGTAGATGCCTCCTGTCATGATACAGGGACCCCAGTCCCATCCTCCGTGGCACTGAACCTTTCTAAGGAAGTTCCGGGAGGGGGAGAATACAGGCGCCGGGGTGGCTGGTACAGGGTAGGGTGACTCGGCCGCCCTTGCAAGTGCTGTTTTTTCAGCGGAGTCGATAAACACTCTGATGCTGTTGCTTCCCGTCTTCAAAAGATCCTTCAGGTCGACCCAGGCAGGGATGAACATATTGTCGCTGCTGCCGATGACAGTGCCGTTCACCTCAATCCGTGCGGCTGTGTCTATCACCTCTCCGTGAAAGAATTTCAGATTTCCTGCTGGAATCTCTTCAAGATCAAACTGCTTCTCCAGAATCCAGTCAAGCTGGTGGACCCATTGGGTCTCAAGTTCGTTTCTTCCCTTATAGGGGTGGGGGATTATTCCGGCCGAAATCAGGGCTGTGTAGATATCTCCGGGAAGCTCTATTGTCGTATTGATTTTATTGTCTGTAGACTGCAGGAGCCATCTGCCTGCAAGGTTTATTTTATTCATTTATAATCTCCTGTTGAAAAGTTCTGTAATCTGACTTTTCTTAATACGGGCCTATTGTCGGAAACCCATACAAAAAAAAGGCACCGGTTGATACCGGCACCTTTTTATCTATCCGGAAAAGGTAATTTTATCCCTTAACCGCTCCGGCAACAACACCTTTTGTAATCTGTTTGTTAAAGGAGAAGTAGACCGCCATGGCGGGGGCTGTGGCGATAACAAGGGCTGCCAGCTGCCATCCCAGCTGAGTACTGGTGAGGCTTGAGAAGGAGAAGACTCCAACGGGAAGACTCTTTGTGGCATCTGAACTTGCAAGAACCAGAACCAGAAGGAACTCATTCCATATTCCAAGGGCCGACAAGATGCTTATCGTAATAATAACAGGCACTGTCATGGGAAGGATGATGCTCCAGAAGGTTCTGAAGGTTGTGGCTCCATCGATGTAGGCCGACTCTATCAGAGAACCTGGCAGACCCCTCATAAACTGGGAACTGAGCATAACAGCCAGGGGCAGTCCAAAGGCTGTGTAGACCAGAATTATCCCGACATGGGTATCTGTCAGGCCCACGGAGGTGAGCATCAGAAAGAGGGGGATTATGACCGAATTGATACTTATAAGATATCCAAGGCCTATAAGTCCGATGACAATGGCCGACAGCTTTTTAAAGCGCATTTTGCTGACGCCGAAGGCAATCATGCTCCCCAGAATGATGATAAGGAAGGTCGATACACCGGCATAGATCAGGGAGTTTATAAACTTGCCCCCGAGTTTTGCCCTTGTAATGGCGGAGCGGTAGTTGAACCACACCGTCTTCCAGTGGATGTCCCTTCTGAGTTTCCGGGGAAGCTCTCCGATCACAACCGTATCTCCAGGCTGCCTGGATGCTATTTCCTCGGGCAGATTCTCTTTCAGGAGAAAGTGAACCATCATCCTCCGTCCCGGAGCAATTGTAGTGGATTCTATGATAAGTCTCTCCCTCTTGTCTTTTCTGGGGTTGTAGTCGTACACCAGATTCAAAGAGGGGGCAATGACTGTGTATTCATCATCCATATTGTTCATAAGGTCATGAGGCAGGGCATAGATATCCCTTGTCAGTTCCTCGTTTGATTTAAAGGATGAATAAAGCATCCAGATCAGTGGAACAATGGTGATCAGTGTCCAGATGATAAAAACCAAGTAGGAGAGGGATGTTCCTATTGTGGAACCTAATGTGCTTCTACTGACTTCTCTTTTGCTCATATCAGTAATCCTCCCCGGCATTGAATTTTGAACCGACCCAGTTGCTCACAAGGATCATGGCCATTGAGATTAATACAATGGCGTTGGAAATGGCAGATCCATAGGCAAAACGCATAGGGTTTCTGTAGTCCTGGAATGCTGTCTGGTACATAAAAATCGGGAGTACCATGGCATTGTTCCGCTGCAGTCCCTGGGTTGTCATGGCAAAGATCAGGTCAAATCCCTTGAGTGATCCCGCAATTGCAAGTATGGCTGAAACGAGGATGGCTCCCGTCATCAGGGGCATGATCACCCTTGTGAAAATCTGGGGCTCTGTAGCGCCGTCAATTTTGGCTGCCTCTACCATGCTTTTATCAATCTTCTGAAGGTTGGCAAGGAAAATGAGCATATAAAATCCGGTATACATCCATATAAGGGCAAAACCAATGGGATACATTACCGTGTCTGCTTTCAGCATCAGGTCGAACTGCCGTGTGGGGTCTCCTGAAAAAATCTGAATGATTCTTGATGCGGGACCGTCGGCAGCGAACATCCTCTTCCAGAGGATACCGATTACAATTGTGGATAGAAACTGGGGCAGGAATACCATGGCCTGAAAAAAATGGCCCCCTTTGACCCTGTTTCTGAAAAGAATATAGGCAAGAACAAAGCCGATGGGGATCTGTCCGAAAACAGAAACACCAACAACAATCATGTTGTTCTTGAAGGCATGCCAGAAATTGGCGTCCTCTACCATGGTCTTATACTGCAGAAGTCCGACAAAGGACCAGTCGCCTCCGCTGTTGGGGTTAAAATCTGTGAGGCTGAGCCAGACAGAGTAGAGGATCGGATAGGCGACTATAAAAAGGTACACCAAAAGTCCGGGACCAATCATGCCCAGGAATACCATAAGCTCTTTTTGATCTCGTTTATTCAAAATATTATTCTCCTGAAAGTAGCTTTCGGGTCTTTCGTGTATCGAACAGCCGAAAGCCCCTTTCTTTAATACTGTGTTAAAACGAGGGAGATACCGGAGTACCTCCCTCGGATAACAATTTTTAACTTATGATCAGATTATTATCTGAGGAGTCCTTCAACTTCTGCTGCAATCTCAGCGGGAGTTGACTGACCGGCAACAATCTTCTGCATTCCTGCATTCAGTGTGTCGTTGGGTGCTCCGGAGAGGAAGGCATCCACTACGTCGGACTGCAGAGCTACAGACTGTGCGAATCTAACCTTTTCAGCAATGATAGAGGGCAGATCGTTGGGTGTCTGGTAGCCTTTGAGGATGGGAGCCACGATGGCACCGTCTCTCAGTCTCTGTGTTGTTTCCTCTTCGCTGTAGAATACATCGAGGAATCTCATGGCGGCGGCTTTAACATCTTCATCAGCTGCTCCGGCCTTTGTCAGACCGTAACCAACCTGGATTGCTGCACCGACAGATCCGGCTCCACCGGCTTTTTCACCGGGCATTTCGGGCCATGCCATCATAACTGTGTTGTCAGCTACTGCGGGATTTTCGATTCCACCTGCAGCCCACTGTCCCTGTACCATAAACAGAGCTTTTCCGTTGCTATAGTTGGAGATGTTTGTTCCATAGTCAACAAGAACAGCTTTCTGATCGATTACACCGTCTTTTACCATCATGTCGATCATTTCAAGAGCTGCTACAAACTCAGGATCTGTGAATTTTGCGTCTCCGGCAACTGCCTTCTGAACCCAGTTGGGGTCTCCGGAAGTTCTGGCGTGGAGAGCAGACATTACACAGGAACCCCATGCCCATCCGTCGGCACCGTCGATGGAAACAACTTCCAGGCCGGCAGCCTTGGCAGCGGGAACCATGGCTTTGATGTCAGCGTAGGTCTTGGGTGCGGAGAAACCAAGTTCTTCAACAAGCGCTTTGTTCATAAAAAGAACAGTTGTCAGGTTGGAAGTTCCAAGGGGAATCTCATAGATTTCGCCGGCGGGTCCCATTGCGGGGATAAGGCTGAGGTCATACATGCTGTCTTTCAGAAGATCTCTGTGATCCCACTGCTGTCCGGCTTCCTTCCAGGGAGCACCCCATCGTGCATCAGCACCCATGTAAGCCATGTGGGGAACATCGCCTGAAGCCAGGCGGGCAACTACTTTCTGGTGGTATGCTTCGTCGTAGAGCATTTCATAGTCGATAACTACATCGGGGTTCTCTTCCATAAAGTAGGCAACAATACGTTCCCAGCTCATACCTTCGGCATTGGAGTTGTCTCCGTAAGCCATAGTTTTAACTACAACAGGTCCTCCACCTGATGCGTTGTCCTGTCCTCCTGATGCAAAAACTGCAGTTGTGAGAAGGGCGGTCATTAACAGTAAAGCCAATGCTTTTTTCATAAAAATCCTCCTAAAAATTACGGCTGACCTTTTCAGCCGGGACTCCAATTTAATTTTTCCGGAACAAATGAACCGGAACTCTATGAATCATCACTCACCGATACTGAAAAAAAATCAGTGTCAGTCAGCGTCATTCCCAACAAGCTCGAGGGAGCCGAAACGCTCCATATCCTCAGATTCCAGGACTTCAAGATCGATAAAGATCCTGTTCATAACAAGTCCTGCGGCGCCGTAGGCTACCGATTTATCTCCCAGTGTAGAGAAGCGGACTTCGCAGTCCACTTGCTCATCATAGGGCCAGTTCCGTCTGATCTCGTCGTTGAGAACGGTGCGGAAGCGTTCTGTCATATAGGGACCCAGATCTCCACCGATAAATACCTGGCTGAGATTGAAAGTATTTACAAAGAGGGCCAGATGCTGTGAAAGCTCACGGATAAAGTGCTCAATGATCTCAGGCTCCTCCATGATTGAGTTTTCTCTGTTGTTATCAAGGGACACCTGCCCCCGGAGTCCTGCACTGGAACTCTGTATGGAGCGGAACTCACCGGCTGAGCTGTTACGGCCGTAGTAGACATTTCCGTTTATTGAAATACCCATACCAATGGCTGTCTGCTCGGGGGTTTTGGACTTTGCCACGTCTCTGAACTCAATAAGGCAGAACAGGAAGTTCTGCAGATTCTGGGTCCTGTGGAAGGTCAGTTCTCCCCAGGCGCAGCAGTTGGCGTCATTATCCACGTAGACCGGCACTTTTGACCGGCAGGCTATCTCTGTATAAAGGTCATAGGGTTCTGTGAATTTGAGTGGTATGGATGCCCGGATAATTCTTTTCGGGGCATCGATGATACCCGAGCATCCAATTCCAATGCCGATCAGGGGGCGTCCGATCCATGCCAGTTCATCTTCAAGATCCTTCTGCAGTTTGAAAAAGGTGTCACTGAAGTTTTTAGCATTGATATAGATGGACTCAGTCCTGGAGAAGAGGATATCTCCGAGGATATCCACGGCAACGACGGTATAGGACTCGGGACGGATTTCAAATCCGAGAATATATCCGTAGTTTCTGTTTATCTCCAGGCGTACCGGCTTTCTTCCACCCTGCGGGGTAGAGGGTCCCTCTGTCGTCTCCAGTACAAGGTTCTTTTCAAGCATTTTATTTACGATGTTCGTAACTGTCGACTTATTGAGGTCCAGTCTGCGGGAAAGGTCTACCCTTGAAATTGAACGGGTTGTCCAGATTTCACGAATGATTCTGGAGGTGTTAACTATTCTGTTTCTTCGGACAGCATTCAACTTCAAGGGGAACCCCGGGAAATAAAATTAGTTAGTTGCTTTATGAACCAACCAATGCTATTGTTGCATGAGCATCAGCAGGAGTCAACAAAAATTTGAAAAAAATAAGGTCTGCTGTGGTTTAAAAGGATGAATCAGGAAAAATGTACAGGTGGATTGTTTACGTAAAGTCTTAACGTCCCTGTATACATTTTTCAATGTCTTTATAATAAGGAGGAAAATATGAAACAGATAATGATTCCGGCTCCCCGGAAATATGATAACTTTCCAGGCAGTTTTCGCATCGGTGAAGATCTGGCTGCCATTCTTTCAGATCCTGTGCTCTCTATGGCGGGTTCGGATGTTCCGGGTATTGCTTTCTGCCGCGCTGAACCGGGTCAAATGGAAGGTGAAGAGTCCTATATCCTTGAGATATCCGGTGAGGGAATAAAAATTACAGCTGAAGGTGAAAAGGGCATTTTTAACGGTCTTTTGTCCCTGTCTTTCCTTTTTAAAGCACAGGGGTTCAATCTGGAATGCTGCCGCATAGAGGATGCCCCTGTATTTAAAAACAGGGCGGTCATGCTTGATATAAGCAGAAACCGTGTTTACAAGATGGATTATCTGAAGCAGATGGTCCGTAAATTTACACTGTTGAAATTCAATCAGCTGCAGCTGTATATGGAAAACACCTTTGATTACAGGGGACATGAGACGGCATGCCGCAATGCGTCACCTCTGACTGCTGAAGAGATCCGGGAACTTGATCAGTTCTGCAGTGAACGGGGTATCGTGGTGGTTCCCAATCAGAACTCCTTCGGTCATATGGAACGCTGGCTGAAGCATCCGGAATACCATGATCTGGCTGAGGCTCCTGAGGGATTTGAAGATTCCTGGGGCGTATTCAGGCCTGAATCGTCCACCCTCTATCCGGGAACATCAAAGTCCATGGAGTTTATCCGGGGGCTTTACGATCAGCTGCTCCCCAACTTTACAAGCCGCCGCTTCAATATAGGGTGCGATGAGACCTTTGATCTCGGAAAGGGCCGCAGCCGCATGCGCGCAGAGGAGGAGGGGACAGGAGCTGTCTACCTTGATTTTGTAAACCAGCTTATAAATGAAGTTGAAGGAAGAGGATTTTATGTTCAGATATGGGCTGATATTATTCTTAACTACCCTGAGCTGCTTCCCTCGCTTGCCGGCAATGTCACCGTGGTCAACTGGGGTTATGAACCGGATCATCCCTTTGAAAAGGAGACTGCGGTTCTGAAGGGTTCGGGGCTTGATTTCTATGTTTGTACGGGAACCTCCTCCTGGAACACACCCGCGGCACGCTGGGAAGGGGCTTTTGAAAATATTAGAAACGGAGCCTTCTGGGCAGAGAAAAATGGAGCCTCCGGCTTTATGGTCACAGACTGGGGGGACAACGGTCACTGGAACCAGCCTGTAGCAAGCTGGCCGGGATTTCTTATGGCATCCCAGGCCGCCTGGGGAGGGTCTGGTTCCATGTCTGAGTCCGTAACTGAGAAAGGCCTTGAGGTTTTTATCTACGGCAGTATTCCCGCTGCCCGGGCCCACCGTATCCTTGCCTCCCTCTACCTTGAAAGCCCCCATGTCCTCCACAATGGATCTATCTTCACATACCTTATGATGGATCCTTTTTATCCCTATTACAGGGGGGAATACGAGGCTTGCAGGAAAGGGGGATGCGGAAGGGCTTCTGATTTAGTCATCACGGCGGGTGAACTAATAGCCGAGGCTGCCCGTGAAGGGGATTATCCCTACAGATCTGAGCTTGAGCTGATGCACAGCCACTGCCGGTTTTCAGTGAATCTGACATGCAGTCTTTTTCAAACCGGTGGAACGGACTGGACAGCCATGGGGAATGAGGACAGGGAGTCTCTTAAGGATGAGCTGAATAAACTGTCAGATCAGTTTGCTTCGGTCTGGCCCCTCTCCTGCAGGCCCGGAGGCCTTGAGGACAGCCTGGACAAGCTGAGGTCCTGGATGCCCCGGCTGGAGATGCGGGGATAGCAGAGCTCACTCTCTTCGGCAGCCTGTTTCAGTTCTTGAATAAGAGTCGCTGAAACCGTCGAAGAGAGAGGGCTTTTAATCCAGAGCGCTCAGGTCCTCATGGGGCATAATGCGCCTGTAGGGCCTGAAGTAGGTTTTGGGTGAGTAGTTGTAGAGGTCAGAGACCTTGGTCATATAGATACAGGCATATTTTTCAACCTGCTCGGCGTAACGGCTCTCATCGAATCCGGCTCTGAGGATTTCCCCCCAGTAGGGGTTGAAGTAGGCCTTGTACTGGCCCAGAAGCTCCGAGATTTTCCCGTTCAGCTCATCCATCGAATCAAAGAGGGGGGTAAGCTGCTTGTGGGTGATGTTCTCTCCCTCATAGCGCCTGGAATCCAGTGAGTTGATCTCCCTCTCCAGTTTGAGCTTTTCACCCATCAGCCTGTTGATCTCCTCCTGAAGTTCCCGGGAGTCCCGGATTCCTCTGATTTCATCATCAAGATCTCCCAGTACAAGGGCGGTCCGCCAGCTGCAGAACTTTTTAATTGTCACAACATCACCGTAAATATGGTCTCCCAGATAGAGAATCTCACTTCCCGAATATCCAAGGTCCCTTTCCAGTTTGGCAAAGTTTCCGCCCTGGTAGATGCCGTCTGTGATCTTTTCCATATGGTTTGTCATAGTTTCTGTTTCAGGGTCAATTTTCAGAAAGCGCGAGCTCTGTTCGAAGAACCTGGGTTTTTCTGCAAAGGTTATGACAATATCAAAAAGTTCCTGCCAGCTTCCGTACTTTTTCAGGAAGGGGTTGAGGGCATAGTCAAGCAGGGCCTTTGAGTAGGCGTAATCCGAGTTGGTTATAATCATCAGCTTCTTGCCGTAGTCTTTGTAGCGCTCAAGCATTCCCGCCACCTTGGGGTCCTTGATCACAAAGTCGTCAAAGTTTCTGCGGAGCACCGATTTGATGCTGTCGTCCTGATGGAGGGTGTCGATGGCGTGGTTTACATCATCGGCGATCTGCTGGTATCCAGGCAGGTCGGCGCCGTCGGTCTTCATCTGCACCAGCTGGCTGAAAAGCACACCGTAGGAGATGGCGAAACTTGTGTCCAGGCTCTGGAAGTTGGGGTCCCGCAGGTCGATGGCTGTCTCCCTGTAGATCTTCTGCTGCCTGTGGTAGTCCAGAGGCTCCAGTCCGTGGAAGGCTATCTTCACCTTGCCGTGGCGGCTGACCTGAAGGAGGTTTCCGTTGCGGAAATCTATGACAAGACCCACAATGGCCCTCTTATAGTCAAATTTAAGATCCTTTACTTCATCGGGGTAATCTGAAAGCTCCGCAAGCCGGCCCGCCGCCAGACGGTGGGTCAGTCCTTCAAAAGCTTCTGCGTTATAGCGGACCAGTGTATAGTCCATGTCAAAGCCGATGACCTTGATGTTTTTCATATTCAGTACACGGTTAATAAAAATAGGCATTTTAACTCCTGGCTGTTCTTTTAATAAGATATTTGTACACCTCTTCCTGCGACCTGATTTCAGGGTCATCTTCCTTACCCCGGGCATACTCGTTCTTCAGGTCTTTATCCAGTATTCTGGCCTTCAGATTGTCGGACCACTGGATGTCGAAGATACTCTTGAGCTCGTTCTTAAGGCTCTTTCTGTAGACCGGGCAGCTTACTTCGACACGCCGCTCGATGTTTCGTCCCAGCCAGTCGGCCGAGGTGAGATAGCAGTCGTGGTCGCCGCCGTTACGGAAGATAAAGTAACGGGCATGCTCCAGATACTGGTCCACTATGCTGATGGCTTCAATGTTCTCGCTGAATCCCTCGACACCGGGAACCAGTGAAAACCGCCCCCTTATGATCATCCGGATTTTAACTCCCGCCTGAGAGGCCTCATAGAGCTTCTGTATGATTCCCTCATCGCTCAGATTATTCAGTTTGATGCGGATACCCGCTTTCTCCCCTTTCCGGGCGAATTCGATCTCCCTGTCGATGAGCTCATAGAGTCTGTTCCGCAGACCCCAGGGGGAAATTATTAGATGCCTGCTGCGCCGGTGGCGGTAGTTGTTCTCAAAGAAGTCAAAGAGGTTGTCCACCTCCTCAAGTATTTCCTTGTGGGCGGTCATCAGGAAACAGTCTGTATAGAGACGGGCGGTATCCTCATTGAGGTTCCCTGTGCCGATTCCCCCGTAGCGGACTGTTTTTCCCTTCTCCCTGCGGTTTATAAGAAGAAGTTTGGAGTGAACCTTCAGGCCTTCCACCCCGAAAACAACCTTTACATCGTTCTCCTTCAGGGCATTGGCCCAGTAGATATTGTTCTCTTCGTCAAACCGGGCCTGGAGTTCCAGGATAACAAGAACCTCCTTCCTGTTTTTCCGGGCATTGATAAGGGCATTCACAACGGACGAGAATTTTGCAACCCTGTAGAGGGTTACCTTGATGCTTTCCACATGGGGATCGATGGACGCCTCACGGAGAAGATCTATTACAGTATCAAAGCTGTGGTAGGGGAAGTAGAGGATGGTGTCTTTGGCTTTGATGGCGGGGAATATCTTCACACCCTTGGGAAGGTGTCTGTGCAGGATGGGGGCATGGCTGTTGCAGCAGGGCAGGCCCACCTGCTTGGGGAATTTAATAAAGTCGCTGAAGTAGTGGTACCGGCCCCCCGCAGTAACGGTTTCCAGTTTTTTAAACTTCATCTTCTTAAGGAAAATATCAAGAAGGTCCTGGCTCATGGTACCGTCATAGAGAAACCAGATCGGTTCTCCAAGGTGACGTTTCTGAACCCCCTGGTTTACCTTGTTCATGTAGCTCATATAGATATCATCATCATCGATATCCAGCTCCGCATCTCTGACAACCTTGAAATTCCAGGCATCAAAGCTGTGGTAGTGGCTGTCCCGGAAGATCGAGGGGAGCCCGCCTCTGACAATTTCGTCTATGAGGATTATGTCCTGGCGTTTCCCGTTTCCGGGGAGTTTGATAAATCTTGGAAGAGATCTTGTCGGAATTTCGACAATGCTGTATTTGGTCTTTTCCTCTCCTCTTACAATCTTTTTCATCTCAACAGCAAGGTAGAGGGTCTTATCTTTCAGCTCGGGGAGCCTGTACCGTTTGTCCACCATAATGGGGAAAATCTTGTGACGGACCTCCCTTTCAAAGTAGCCCTTGATAAAGGCTATCTGATCTTCGTTGAGCTCGTTGTAGTTCAAAAGATGTATTCCGATCCCTGCCATTTCTACAAAGAGGTCTCTGAGAATCCCGTTGAACCGGGCACGCTGCTCCATGACCTTGGTCTGGATACTTGCCATGGCTTTTGCGGGGTCCTCCCGGAGCATTTTAGCCCCTTCGGCCCCCATCTGGCAGATCCGCCGGGTCATGGATACACGGACTCTGAAAAATTCATCCAGATTGGAAGAGTATATCCCCATGAATTTGATGCGTTCTCCCAGGGGGTTGTTCGGATCCTCGGCTTCCTGAAGAACCCGGGCATTGAAAGAGAGCCAGCTGATCTCTTTATTGAAGAAGGGGTACTCTCGCTCTTTATAGTTGTAGGAACGTGGCATTCTGTTCTCGTTTTTTCCTTATATTTAAGTATTTAGCGTCCGGCTGCGGTTTTATCTCCGAAGCATGTGTCAATTGTTCTTGCATGTCCGATCAGCGGATGGTCCGGGGGGACCATCTTGGTTTTGCCTGCCACCTCTTCCAGAGGAATGGAAAACAGCTCGTTTCCCCTGTAGGCCGCCATATGGCCGAACTCTCCCGCGGCAGCCATTCCTGCCGCATAGGCGCCCAACTCAGTGGCAATGACTCTGTCCCTGGGCGAGGGGGTTCCACCTCTCTGGATATATCCAAGGATGGTCTCCCTTGTTTCAATTCCGGTCAGGTCTTCAATCAGTCTGGCAAGAGCAGAACCGGCGCTCTCCCATTTTTTGCTTTTGAATTTACCGAAAGCCGGTACTGTGACGCCCTCGGCCACAACAACGATGGAGTAGGGCTTTCCCTGGTCAGCACGCTTGAGCAGGTAGTTCTTGAGTACTTCGGGGCTCCATTCAAGTTCGGGAAGAAGGATCACATCACCCCCACCGGCAACACCGGAGTAGAGAGTCAGCCAGCCTGTATGGTGGCCCATAACCTCGACGACCATGATCCTCTTGTGGGAGTTGGCTGTGGTATGCATCCGGTCTATAGCCTCTGTTGCAATATTGACTGCCGAATCAAAACCGAAGGTCTGGTCTGTTCCCCAGACGTCGTTATCAATGGTCTTGGGGATTCCCACTACATTGATTCCAAGGTCCTGAAGTTTTCCAGCTGTCTTCATGGTGCCGTTTCCGCCCATACAGATCAGGGCATCAAGCCCCAGATTACTGCAGTTCTCGAGAATCATCTCAGGCTTGCTCTGGATGTAGTCATCGTACTCTTTGTGTTTGAAGGGTTTCTCTCTGGAGGTTCCCAGTATGGTTCCCCCCAGAGTCAGAATCCCCGAAAGAGATTTTTCTCCAAGCTTCTGATACTCGTTATTGATAAGGCCGAGGTATCCCGAAGAGAAACCGTATACCTCCATTCCGTACTTGATGATTGCCGTTTTACCGACGCCTCTGATGGCGGCGTTAAGACCCGGACAGTCGCCTCCGGCTGTCAGAATCCCGATTTTCTTTGCTGATTTGCCCATTATGCCTCCCATCATAAGTATAGAATCTTAAAAAATGGTTAGCAAACTACTTCAATGCGAAAGTAAGCTCCCTTTTTTCCCTGAATTTCTCCAGTCCCAGGCTTATCAGCCTGTCAAGAAGTTCCGGATAGGCGAGACCTCCCGCATCGCACATCCGGGGAAACATGCTGATGCTTGTAAAACCAGGAATCGTGTTGATCTCGTTCAGGTAGAACTCCCTTGTTCCCCTGTCCATAAAGAAATCCACCCTGGACATGCCGCAGCAGCCCAGAACAGCGTAAGCCTTTTCGGCAATCTTCCTGACTTTCATGGCTTCCTCATCGCTGAGCTCTGCAGGAATAATCAGGGCTGCTCCATCGGGGTCGATATATTTTGCATCGTAGTCGTAAAACTCATGGCTGGGACGCAGCTCTCCGGGAGGGAAGGCTTCCGGGGATTCATTGCCCACAACAGAGCACTCCACTTCTGTTGCATCTACTGCAGGTTCAATCAGAATCTTGTTGTCATAGCGGAAGGCTGTTTCAACGGAAGTTCTGAACTCTTCGTCTGTATCGGCTCTGGATACACCCACTGATGAACCGCACTGGGAGGGCTTTATGAACAGAGGCAGACCGAAGGCATCTTTCATCTCCTTCAGAAATGAATCCATGGAAAAGCCTTTTTTTCGGGTCTCCGCTTTTCTCAGGGTTCTGAAGGGTACAACTGGAAGGCCGTGGTGCTCCCATATAATCTTTGTTATATCCTTGTCCATACTCAGGTAGCTGCCGCCTACATCAGAACCTGCATAGGGGAGGTCGGCTGTTTCAAGAAGCCCCTGAAGGGTTCCGTCCTCACCGAATGTTCCGTGAAGTATGGGGAGGACTATATCAACGGCTATGGGACCCTGATTGGAACTCAGTCCCTTGCCTGGTACGACTGTAATCATGTTCCTGGAGTCCTCATCGATGGATAATATCTCTTCAATCTCACCCGGGGGATTCTGCAGGTACCAAATGCCGTTATGGCTGATGCCTATCAGGTGGACATAGTATTTCTCGCGGTCGAGATGTTTATAGACAGAAGCAGCGGATCTAAGAGATACTTCATGTTCTCCGGACCGGCCGCCGTAGAGCAGTGCAACAGATATTTTATTCATGATTGAAAGATTATCACGATTAATTCCTCTTCTCAAGCCACTTCAGCCATGGTAAGGTATTCAAGCGCTGTCTTCTGAACAGCAAATCCTCGGAGGATAGATGAATTTTATTACTTTTAATCCCCTGATTTACTCAGCTTTTATGGGGATGCTTCTGGCTCAGGTCGCCAAGGTTATACTTATTCTTGTTATGGAAAGACGCCTTGCAATGGACCGGTTGACAGAAACAGGAGGGATGCCCTCCTCACACTCCGCCGCAGTTGCGGCCCTGGCGACAGCATGCGGTATTGAATACGGTGTACAGAGCCCCTATTTTGCTCTGGCTGTCGTTTTCGGTGCCATTGTAATCTATGATGCCACAGGTGTACGGCGGGCAGCAGGACGGCATGCGGAAATCCTCAACAGCCTTATTACCGAAATGTCCCACCTCTTTGAGGAGGGAGACAAACCCAAGGCCCTGAAGACCCTTCTGGGACATACTTATCCCCAGGTTTTTATGGGAACCATTCTTGGAATCATTGTAGGATTCTTCTGTATGGGAAAAATCAAACTCGGTCTGCCCTGATTCCGGATATCCGATAAAGTACGGTACGCGGGTCGGCCAACCGGCGGCAACCCTGCTGTCAAAACACTCTGAATATACAAAAAAAAGGAATCCCCGGGGATTCCTTTTTTTTATCCGGTAAAGATTACCGTTCAGATTTATTTAACCTCGAAACCGGCTTCTTTAAGCACTTCCTTCAGCACTTCCGCCTCATTCCATGGCTTGGGTCCGTCATCAAAAATGATACTGCTCTCGTGTCCCTTGCCGAGGGTCAGAATCATATCACCCTCCTGTGCCAGTTCAACGGCCTTCTTCATTCCCTCCCTGCGGTCGGGGATGAGGAACAGGCTTGAGTCCAGATCCTTTGATGTGATCCCCTCAGCGATATCGTTGATGATATCCATGGGGTCATCGCCCCTGGGGTCCTCATTGCTCAGGATTATAATATCCGCATAATCATCGGCAATCTCACCTTGTTCAGAGCGTTTCTCAGTGTCCCGTTCTCCGGCGGAACCGAAAAGGACAATAAGACGTCCCTTTGTGTCGCTTTTTACGAGGGGAAGAAGTTTTTCGAATGAACCGGGAGTGTGGGCATAGTCCACAAGGACAGAGAAGGGCATGTTTCCTGTTATGGGAGACATCCTTCCTGTGACACCGGTCAGTCTGGGCAGAAGATCAACAAGTTCAAGAACATCCTCTTCAAGCAGTTCCGATACTGTCAGAAGGGCAGCCATGGCATTTTCAACGTTGAAAAGACCGGGCATGTTCAGGCGGGACTCCTTTTTTCCGTTGGGAACATGAAGGGTAAAGGATATTCCCTCTTCGTCACTTTCATAGCCGCTGCACCAGAGGTCGGCGTCTTTGTCTTTCAGGCTGTAGATAAAGACAGGTTTCTCACCCACCGCATCCATATAGATTTCAGACCACTGGTCATCTCCGTTGACAACGCCGAAGGCGTCTTCCGAAGGGGAGTCGGCAATCATCTTGAAAAGGTTGGCCTTGTCCAGCCGGTACTGCTCAATGGAGCCGTGAAACTCAAGGTGTTCATGGGTTACATTTGTCAGAACCGCAGCATCAAAGGCTACATCTGCCAGTCGGGAGTTCTTCTTGGACAGGCCGTGGCTGGTGGCTTCAAGTACAGCATACTCCATGCCGGAGTCGGCCATCTCCCTGAGCATCATCTGAATCTGAGGCGCCTCGGGAGTGGACTGTCTGTAGGGGTTGGATTTGGTCACATTACCTGTCTTGTAGTTTACCGTGGACAGGAATCCCGCTTTTTTACCGCATGCTTCAAGAAGCTGGTGAATAAAGGAAACAGTGGTGCTCTTCCCGTCTGTTCCCGTCACACCGATGACCTTCATCCCCTCTGAGGGGCGGCCGTAATATGCAGCTGAGGCAGGGGACAGAGCCTGCCGTGTATTTTTGACTTTAATATAGCAGACACCGTCATTGTAGATATCGATCTCCTGAGAGTGGACAACTCCTCTGGCACCCTGATGGATGGCCTGGGAGATATATTCATGTCCGTCTGTGTGGACACCTTCCAGGGCAAAGAAAAGGGTTCCTTCCTTTACGTTCCGTGAGTCGTATTCGAGAGAGGAGATCTCCTGCTCCTGATCCCCTCTGATCTCAATGGTGTCCGCATTTTTAAAAATACTTTGAATGGTTTTCATAGATTCATCGTATCAGCAGGAATGAGGCTTTTCAAGTAAAAGATCATATATGGAGCTTTATGTCTTGTGTGAGCAAAGACTCATCGCTGTTTTTAGGCCGTCGGAGGCGGAACTGATGATTCCGCCGCTCCATCCTGAGGCTTCTCCGCAGATAAAAAGATTGGAAAAACCGTCAGTCAGGCCGTTTTCACTGTTCCGCAGCACCTGAACAGGGCTTGATGTCTTGCTCTCAAGTCCCATTATCTGACCCTCATCCCAGCCGGGCATCCGGCGGCAGATGTCCGCCATACCCAGTCTGAGTGCTTCCGTTACAGCCGGCGGCAGAAGATCGCCCAGATCGGCGGCCGTCAAACCGGGCTTGTAGGAGCTGGGAAGCAGCTCTCCTGTGGAGCGGCCGTTCAGGAAATCCCTGATTGTTATGGCAGGAGCCCTGTAGCCTCCTGATGCAGAGAAGAAGCTCTGCTCCAGATTTTCAAGCCAGTCCAGACTGTCCGTGGCTTCAAGGGGGGTGCCGGATTTCAGAGACTCTTCAATAAGCTGGGGCGGGACCCCCGCCACAAAGGCCGCATTTGCAAAGGGGCCGTTCCTGTCATAGTAACTCATACCGTTGACTATATTGGCTGTTCCGAAGGCCGCAGCCGGAACAACCTTGCCTCCCGGGCACATGCAGAAGCTGTAAACGGGAAGTTCCGCCTTCCCCGAGGTGAGCCTGTATTCCGCGGCTTTGACTCCCTCAAGGGAGGGGCAGCCCCACTGAATCCTGTTGATCCGTTCCTGGCTGTGTTCCATCCTGAAGCCCAGGGCAAAGTTCTTGGGTCTGTAGGGAACGCCGTGATCTATGAGCATGCGGAATGTATCCAGGGCCGAGTGACCCGTAGCCAGGATAAAGTAATCCGCCTCCAGCTCCTGTGATCCGGAGCCTCCTGTGGCTGACCCTCCTCCTGAAATACGGGCCGACCGGACCCTGCCGTCTTTTATGTCCAGGTCTTCAAGACGTGACGAGAAGGCAATCGTTCCTCCAAGGGATTCAAACTCTGAGCGCATGCTCCGGGCGACATTCATCAGCTTGTCGCTTCCTATGTGGGGGTGGGCGAGGTAGAGGATCTCTTCAGGAGCGCCGTGACGGACAAACTCCTCAAGAATATAACGTCTCTCCCTCTTTATGTGCTTGCTCCGGGATGTGAGTTTTCCGTCGGAAAAGGTTCCGGCACCCCCCTCGCCGAAGCTGTAATTGCTGTCTTCTGTAAACTGTTCTTCACTCTCCAGCCTGTCGATATCGGATGCCCGGCTGTCAACATCTTTTCCCCGTTCCAGAAGAGTTACCCTGAAACCGGCCTTCTGCAGGAACAACCCTGCAAAAATACCCGCAGGTCCGGTTCCGGCAATCACCGCTTTCGGGCCTCCGCTGACCCGGTGAATCTCCAGGGCTGGAGGAAAGGGGGAGGGGCTGTTCTCTCTTATCTCACCGGAGCTGACAAGAATACGGTGCTGCCAGTGGATATCATTCTTCTTGCGGCTGTCCAGGCTCTTTTTTATAATTGTATATGTAAAATTCTTCAGCCTGAGTCTGCGGCCTATCTGTTTTTCAAGATCTCTGTCGCTGCAGTCGGTGGCTGTCTTTAAATTCAGTTCGATTTGTCCCATTTTTCCATCTTAGTTCGCCCTTATCCGATGAGCAATAGGTCCATGTGTTTATTATAAGAACTTGACAATATGGCGTTCCTTGATTATGTATTTATCCAAAGAAAACACTTTTAGACCCATTTTGGAGGCCCTTTTGGCAGCGACAAAGAAGCTTTTGATCGTGGAAAGTCCCGCAAAAGCAAAAACTATTAAAAAAATTCTCGGTAAAGATTTTACTGTCAAAGCTTCAGTCGGGCATATCCGGGATTTAAAAAGTTCAGGCCGGGGAAAGAAAGCCCTCGGCATCGATATTGACCACGGATACAAGCCCGATTACACAATAATCAAGGGCAAGGAAAAAACAGTCAAGGAACTGCAGGATGCGGCGGCCAAGGCCGATGAAGTCTATCTGGCACCGGACCCCGACCGCGAGGGAGAGGCCATCGCCTGGCATCTGAAAGAAGCCCTGAATCTCAGTGATGAAGAGGCCCATAGAGTAACCTACTCAGCCATTACAAAGAGCGCCGTTCTCAAGGCTCTTGAAAATCCCCATAAAATTGATATGAACCGGGTAAATGCCCAGCAGGGACGCCGGGTTCTGGACCGTCTTGTGGGGTTCAGTCTTTCACCCTTTCTCTGGAAGAAGGTTGCAAAAAACCTCAGTGCCGGGCGGGTTCAGTCTGTTGCTGTAAGAATCGTTGTAGAGAGAGAGCGTGAGATCCAGGCCTTTGTTCCCGAAGAGTACTGGAAAATCAAGGCTCTCGTATCTCCTCCCGCATCTAAAAAAGATGAGTTTGAGGCGGCTCTAGTCCGCTGGCAGGGCAAAAAATTTGAACTTGGAAGCCCCGCTGCAGCCAATGAAGAGAGCTCTGCTGTCGTTGCCGATCATGTGAGAAACAATGCCCTCAAGGTTTTGAAGGTTGAGACCCGTGAGGCCAAAGGCCGTCCCAGTCCTCCCTTTATCACTTCCACCCTCCAGCAGGGAGCCAGTACCCACCTAGGCTTCGGTACCACAAAGACTATGAGTGTTGCCCAGAAGCTCTACGAAGGTATGGAGATTGACGGAACAACCCAGGGACTTATCACCTACATGAGAACCGACTCCACAAGAATCGCTCCCGAAGCTCTGGATGAGGTAAGAGAGTATATTACTGATAATTTTGATGCGGAGTTTCTGCCCGAAAAACCGCAGATTTACAACACAAGCAACAAGAATGCCCAGGACGCCCATGAGGCGATCCGTCCCAGTTCGGTTAAACTGACTCCCGAGGTTGTGAAACCCTACCTCACAAGAGAGCAGTACCGCCTCTATGAGCTGATATGGCGCCGCTTTGTCGCTTCACAGATGCCCCCGGCACGGTATGATATCACGACCGTGACCATTGCTGCCGGCGAGGCGGAACTGGAAGCCAAAGGGCGTATTGTCCGCTTCCCCGGTCATACCGTCCTTATTCCTGAAAACAACAAGAAAGAGGACACAAAGTACCAGAACCTTCCCGATGTGAAGTCTGATGATCCTCTTGACCTGAATAATCTGGATGTGACCCAGAACTTTACCAAACCCCCATCAAGATTCAGCGAGGCCTCCCTTGTCAAGGCTCTGGAGAAGGAAGGCATCGGTCGTCCTTCAACCTATGCCCCCATTGTTAAAACAATCAATGACAGAGGTTATGTGAGGCTGGAAAACAAGGCTTTTCACGCAACCGAACTCGGAATGGCTGTAAACGATATCCTTTTAAGCAATTTTGACGATATTATGGACCTGAAGTTCACAGCCAATATGGAAAGCAGTCTCGATGAGGTGGAGCAGGGAAAGGCCGACTGGGTCGCCCTTGTGGACAACTTCTATAAACCCTTTGACGAGAAACTTGAAAAGGCCCTGAAGGATGCCGAACCCCTCAAGGGACGCCCCTGGGACGGAGATGAAAAGTGTCCTCTCTGCGGTGGAAACCTTGTTGTCCGGTATTCTGTGAACGGAGCTTTTCTGGGCTGCGGGAACTACCCTGAGTGCAAGGGACTCATTCCCATGCCCGGCGAGCTCTCGGAAGATGAGAATGCCGAACCCGCCGAAGTTGTGCCTTGCCCCGAGTGCGGCAGCAATATGGTTCTGAAAAAGTCCCGGTACGGCAAGGAGTTCCTTGCCTGCTCAAGATACCCCGAATGTAAGACCACAATGAGCGTGGACAAGGAGGGGAAACCCGTCGAGCTGCCCAAGATTGTACGGGACTGCGATGAGTGCGGTAAGCCCATGGAGGTCAAGATGGGCCGCCGTGGTCCCTTTCTGGCCTGTTCAGGATACCCTGACTGCAAGAATACAATGCCCATCGACAAGGACGGCAATGTGATTGTTCTTCCCAAGGTGGAGGGCGAGGTCTGCGAAAAGTGCGGAAGCCCCATGGAAGTGAAAATGGGCCGGCGCGGTCCCTTCCTTGCCTGTACAGGGTTTCCGAAGTGCCGGAATGCCAAGCCCCTTCCCGGAGAGGAAAAACCCGCAGCTAAAAAAACAAAAAAGACTGAAGATGAAGAGTCTTAAGAAATAATAATCCAGGCGGCCCTTGGGGCCGGCTCTGGGATTTCCCTACAGTCAAAAAGCAGGCAGCCTTCCGAAAGAAGGCTGCTGTTTTTTTAGCTTTACTTATCTGCCGGGAATCCTTATTTTATTTATATCGGTTTTGTATCCGCTCTTCTCCCGGAAGGCTATGCGGACAATAATCGCCCGCTGCTGAAAATGCCTTTTCGGTGTGACGATGCTGGGGCAGGAGTGATTAATGGATAATGATGACAAAAAGATGAATGCCAAGGGCAATAACAATAACGACGACTGGAAGAAAAAACTCCAGGAAGAGTTCAAGCCTGAAAATATGGAAAAAAGATTCAAAAACATGAAGAACGGAAAGGGAGGCAAGTACCGCTTCAGTTTCTGGTATTTTCTTCTTGTGATTGTGGTTCTTGCGGTTCTGAACTTTATGTTTATGAGAACACCCGATGAGGTCATTGAGTTCTCCGTTTTCAAGGAGAAGGTTGATAACGGTGAAATTAAAAGGGTTCGAATGACGCCGTCCTTCTATTACGGCATGACCTATACTTCCGATGAGTACCTTACTCAGGCGGTAGATACCTTTGCCCAGAAGGTGAACGGTTCATCCTCTGCTTCATCCAGAGGAAACATGTATAAAACTGTTCCCGTCAATGATCCTAACTTTCTGACCCTTCTGGAAAGCAGGGGCGTGGAGTACTATGCCGAACAGGAAAAGAGGAACTACTTCCTTGAAATCCTTGTCAGCTGGGTGGTTCCGCTTCTCTTCCTCTTTTTTATATGGCGCATGATTTTCAAGCGCATGGGCGGCGGTATGGGCGGCTCAAATGTAATGAGCTTCGGCCAGAACAATTCAAAGATCGTTGCCGAAGAGGATCTGAATACCCGTTTTAAAGATGTTGCGGGGTGTGAGGAGTCGAAAGACGAACTTGTTGAGGTCGTGGACTTCCTCAAGACTCCTGAAAAATATACCTCAATCGGTGGAAAAATACCCAAGGGAGTCCTTCTTGTAGGACCTCCGGGAACAGGTAAAACCCTTATGGCCAGAGCTGTAGCCGGTGAGGCGGGAGTCACCTTCTTCCGTATGAGCGGTGCCGACTTTGTAGAAATGTTTGTCGGTGTGGGTGCAGCCCGTGTAAGGGACCTCTTCAAGCAGGCCCGTGAGAAAGCACCCTGTATCATTTTCATCGATGAGCTTGACGCCATTGGTAAGAGCCGTGCCGGTGCTATGAGTACCAACGATGAGAGAGAGCAGACTCTGAACCAGCTGCTTGTTGAGATGGACGGCTTTGACTCCACTTCAGGTGTCATTATTCTGGCCGCCACCAACAGGCCCGAAGTTCTTGACCCCGCTCTTCTGAGACCGGGACGTTTCGACCGTCAGGTGCTTGTAGACAAGCCCGACCTCCTTGGAAGGGAAGCGATCCTCAAGATCCACTCATCTGGTGTAAAACTGGCCCCCGAAGTTGATCTGAAGGAAGTAGCCAAGGCAACCCCCGGTTTTGTGGGTGCCGACCTGGCCAATATCGTCAATGAAGCGGCCCTGCTGGCCGTCAGGGGCGGGAGGGACACAGTTTCCCATAGAGACCTTGATGAAGCCATTGAGAAGACCATAGCAGGTCTTGAGAAGAAGAACAGACTGATCAATCCCCGAGAGAGGGAGATCGTGGCCTATCATGAAACAGG
This sequence comes from Oceanispirochaeta sp., assembly GCA_963676905.2. Lineage (GTDB taxonomy): Bacteria > Spirochaetota > Spirochaetia > DSM-2461 > DSM-2461 > Oceanispirochaeta. The sequence goes on along the minus strand of CAXXVE010000001.1, from coordinate 4,007,101 downwards.
GCATGCCCTGGTGGCCGCGTTCACCCCCGATGCGGACCCTGTTCAGAAAATTTCAATAGTTCCCCGCGGAATGGGGGCTCTTGGATATACCCTGCAGACTCCCACGGAAGACCGTTTTCTGATGACCCAGGAGGAGCTTATAGGCCGGATCGACATCCTTCTTGGAGGACGTGCTGCCGAAGAGATTGTATTCAACAAGATCTCCACAGGCGCTTCCAACGATATTATGAAGAGTACCGACATTGCCCGGAACATGATTACCGAATACGGTATGAGTGAGAAGTTTAAAAATATGGCCCTGTCCAAACGCAACGGCGGATATCTTGAGGGCGGCGGTTCCATAAAAGAGTATTCTGAGGTGACTCAGCAGTACATCGACGAAGAGATCTCCCGTCTTATGGATGAGCGATACTCCTATGTCAAGGATATGCTTATCAAACACAGAGACCTTCTGGAGCGGATTACCGATCATCTTATGGATGCCGAGATTGTCTCTACCGAAGAGTTCCTTGCCATGATCGACGATGATGATAAGGGTGCTGCCGAGATGGTCAGCCGCAAGGAACGGGACATGAAGATCTCCAAGCGGGCAGCCGAAAAGGGACAGAAGCGGAATGACGCCATCATCGCGCGGAACAAGGCCCGTGAACTGGCCGAGAAAAACGAGCCTCCCAAGGTGAACACCGAGCATAAAACGGAGAATCCCTTTACCCGGGAAGTTCCCCTGTCCATGGAGGGCAGTGAGGACGATGAGAAAGAGTAGGTTTTTTAACCGAATGACCTTTCATTACTGATGCCATACAACAGGAGCGGAAATCTTAAAAAGATTTCCGCTCTTTTTTTATGTATTCACTGAGCAGCCGACTTATAATTACTTGTAATGGATGAAGCAATATGGCAGGTATTTATAGCTGAAACTCTTGAGAACTCGGACACCCTTGAACAGTCCATCCTCGCCTGGGAAGACAGGGGCGATGCGGAGGTCCTGAAGCAGGCCTATCATCAGACCCACACCATAAAGGGAAGCCTCAGTATCATCGGATTCACCCGTATGGAAGAGCTGGTCCACAAGACCGAGGATCTGTTCCATGACTGTATGGCCCGGTCCTTTACGGCGGTCAGCCCATTTACAAGAGTTGTTCTGGATCTTGTGGATTTGATAAGAAATGTACTGGCCCGGGGTGATGAATCGGCTTTGAGCGATGAGATAGAGCAGAACTTTCTAAAGATTCTGGATCAGGATTTCTACGCAGGATCTCCGGCAGATGACCCGCTGGGTTCCGATAGGTCCTCAGAAGAGGCGTCAGGAGAGTCTGTGCCGGAACCTGAGATACATGATACAACAATGCTCCGGGTTGATTCGGACAAACTGGATGCTCTTTTGAATCTAACAGGTGAACTTCTTACGGTGGGAGATTCTTTCAGGCAGCTTATGGTTGAGCTGCAGGACAGCCGCTTTAGTAACCGCACCTCCCTCCTGCTGGGACTGATCGATCAGCTCAGTGAGAAGACCCTTGAAATGAGAATGGTTCCCCTCTCATCGGTGATGAACCGCTTTAAAAGGACAGTACGGGACCTTTCCGCAAACAGCGGCAAGAAGATCAGGCTGGAAATCTCGGGAGAGCAGACCGAAGTGGACAAGACCATTGCCGAGAGAATCACAGATCCCCTCACTCATCTTGTCAGAAACTGCATTGACCACGGAATCGGTGCTCCTAAGGAGCGAACCGCCCGGGGGAAGTCTCCCGAAGGGCTTATATCCCTCAGGGCACGCCATGAGAATGACTCTATTTTTATTTCGGTAAGCGATGACGGCAACGGCCTGGACTACGATAAGATCCGGTTTATCGCAGGGAATAACCCCGACTGGCAGCACCTGAGCACCGAGGAGGAACTGGCTAATCTGATCTTTGAGCCTGGATTCTCCACAGCAGGTAAGGTGACAAATATCAGCGGAAGGGGTATGGGGATGGCTGCCGTCAAAGACAGCATTCATAATCTGAGGGGCAGTCTGGATATCAAGTCGGTAAAGGGGGAGGGCAGTAGTTTTATAATGCGCTTTCCACTCTCTCTTGCCCTTGTTGAGGGGCTCCTTATTAAAATGGATAATGCCTATTACATCATCCCCTCAGACGATGTTGTCGAGTGTCTGGATATAGGCGGCGCCGGAGTGGACCAGTCCCTTGTAACATCCTCCATGGTATGGAAAGAGAGGGTCCTTCCCCTTGTCAATATGAAACGCTTTCTGAAGCTTGAAGGGAATGCACAGTCTGTTGTCATTGTCAGGCATATGAACTCCTCCTGCGGTATAGCATGCGATTCAGTACTGGATATTATACAGACTGTAGTGAAACCGCTGAATCCCCTTTTGAAGCATGAGGAGTGGATGCAGGGGTCCTCGGTACTCGGTTCTGGGGAACCTGTCATTATTATCAATACATCCAGACTTATCTCCCAGCTTCAGATCTCCTGATGAAGGTTTTTGACAAAAATCTCATAGCTGTAGTAGATTAAAGTGATAGTCGCCCTATAGCGACAGGAGGCATTACTTGAATTTTGACTGGAAATTTATCGTAGACATGGGAATTATCTCTGTGGCTCTGCTTCTGGGTACTCTGATCCGTTCCAAGGTCAGGTTTTTTCAGAAGTACCTGATTCCCAACTCTTTGACAGCCGGTTTTATTCTGCTGGTTTTCTATAACTGGATCGGACCCCTGTGGGGCTGGACGACCGTCTCCCTCGAGAATATGGTATTTCACTTTCTGAACCTCTCATTTATCGCCATGATTCTGAGAGTGGGTAAAAAACAGGAATCCAATAAAAAGGCTGTTTTTTCCATGGCCACGACCCTTGTGACACAGTACGCCCTGCAGTGTTTTGTCGGAACGGTCCTGACTCTCATAATGATCAAGACAATCTTTCCGGCCCTCTTTCCAGGGTTCGGACTTTTCGCCACCCTCGGCTTCTCTCTGGGGCCCGGGCAGGCTTTTGCCATCGGCACAGGCTGGGAGCAGCTCGGGTTTGAAGGCCTTGGTTCTGTCGGACTCACCTTTGGGGCCATTGGTTTTCTTCTTGCCTGTTTCGGAGGAATCTTTCTGATCAACTTCGGTCTGAGAAAGGGATGGATCTACCCTGAACATGTTTCGGGCCTGGAAAAGGCGACTGTCCGTGCCGGTGTTATCAAAAGAGGGGAGACCGCTCCCGACGGAATGGTGGAGAACAAGACCTCCGCCGAGGCCATAGACCCCCTCTCATTCAACGGTGCTTTGATCCTGGGAACCTACCTTATCAGCTATCTGCTCTTACGGGTTCTCAACTGGCTCCTTGCCTTCGCAGGGCCTCTGGGAACCGAGCTTGCCGTCAACCTCTGGGGAGTCATGTTTATCTTCTGCGCCGTTGTAGCCATGTTCATCAAGTTTATTCTGAAGACAATGAATATGGAGTATATCGTGGATGATCAGAGAATGACCCGGGTCGCCGGATTCTCCGTGGATTTTATGGTTGCCGCTTCGGTGGGAGCCATCTCTGTTGCCGTTCTGATGGATTACTGGTTGCCCATCCTCGTCATAGCTGCAGTCAGCGGCACTGTGACAATCATTACTCATATCTGGCTCTCCAGCCGTATCTTCGAGGACCACAGCTTCTACAGGGCTATTCTAATATATGGCGCGGTTACAGGAACCCTTCCCACTGGCCTTGCCCTGCTCAGGATCATAGACCCCGAGTTTGAAACTCCGGCATCCAAGGACTATATGTATGCCTCAGGAATCGTCTTTATGCTTGTTATTCCCATTCTGGTTACGGCTAATATGCCCGCCTACGGCGCCCTGAGGGACTCCCTCGTTCCCACATGGATTGTCCTTGGAATCTATGCCGCCTATGTGGTGCTCTGTTTTATCCTGTATCTTGTACTTTCGGGTAAAGACAGATTTAACAGACCCGCCGATCTCTGGCTGAAGCAGAAGGATATGAAGGTTAAAAAGGAGATCTGATATCCTGTTTAATCAGGCTCCTGTTTCAAGGAGTCACTTGTAATCATAAATAAAAAAACCGGAGCCGCCCATGGGATGCTCCGGTTTTTATTTGCCCGGTTCTGATTGACCGGGGCTGACTCTCCCGGCACGCCGGGAGATCCAGTCGGATTATCTTCCCTGCGTATCGTATAGATAGCGAAAGTAGTCCATGTCTGTAGTCAGTGTCTTGTTCAGGCTGGGCAGGTTGGTCTTGTAGGACTCCATGGCCTTCCAGAAGTTGTAGAAACTGGGGTTGGCACCGTAGGCATCACCGTAAATCTGTGTTGCCTGGGCATCGGCACGACCCTTGATCTCTTCAGACTCGGCATAGGCGCCGGAAAGAATTGACTTCTTCTCACGGTCGAGTTTACCCATCCATTCAGCCTTCTGACCCTCTCCGTAGGAGCGGTAGGCCTGGGCAATCTGGTTACGCTCGGTAATCATTCTGGCATAAACAGACTGTGTCAGGTCGTCGGAGTAGCGGATCTGGCGGACAACAACGTCCTGCAGTTCGATTCCGTACTGGGGAACGGTCTGACGCGCCCTGACAAGGATCTGGTCCGAGATTTTTTCACGTCCCATTCTGATCCGGGGAAAGGTTGTTCCAGTGGTCAGAGAGAAACTGGGGCCGTCGCCCTCGGCATCGGTCACCTGCTGGGCTTCCATTTCAGCCGCATTGGTGTTGATGATCTGGTCGGTGCTTCTGACAGACTCGGCCAGGGGGTTCTGGGCAATTATTGTACGTACTGCCGAGTCGATAACATCGTCAAGACGGGCATAGGCCTGGTTCATGGATGTCACTGACTCGTAGAACTTGGCAGGATCGCTGATCTGCCATCTTGCTGTTGTATCCACCCAGATAAACTGGTTTTCCGAAGTGGGGAGTCTCTGGGGGTCACCATCCCAGCTCAGGATTCTTGCAGAGTAACGGGATACGTTGTCCACAAAGGGCATCTTGAACTTCAGTCCCGCCTCGGTTTCCACCTTTACGATGGCACCAAACCGGGTTACAACGGCCTGTTCACCCTCGGGAACGATGTACAGGGGACCCAGAAAGGCAACGATAATCACAAGAAGCAGTATACCTGTCAGAAATTTCATTGATTTGTTCACTGTACACCTCCTGCAGATCCGCTGAGTGACTTAAAGGGAATGAAATTCTCCAGGTTCTTGTCAACGATATCAACTGAGCTGCCGCTCTGAAATACCTCATCGATCATCTCAAAGTAGAGACGGTCACGGGTAATGTCGGGATTCTTTTCATACTCCTCGAGTACTGATGAGAAACGGGCTGTATCACCGTTGGCTCTGTTTACGCGTTCTGTGGCGTAACCCTCGGCAACCTGAATCAGCTGCTGAGCCTGACCTGTGGCCTTGGGAATCTCTGTGTTGTAGGCTTCCTTACCCTCGTTGATCAGACGGTTCATATCCTGAATCGCCTTGTTGACGTCTTCAAAGGCATCCTGAACCTCTCCCTTGGGGGGAACAATGTTCTGGAGCTTGACTGTTGTCAGCTGAATACCCATTCCGTAGTTGTCCAGGGTCTTCTGGATCATCTGAATGGCGGCATCTTCAATATTTGTTCTTTCTGAACCGATAACGTTCAGAATCGCCCGGTCACCCACAAGCTGGTTGACAACGGACTGTGAGACGTCGCGGATTGTCTTTTCCTTGTTGTTCACATTGAAAAGCCAGGCCTTCGGATCTACAATCCGGTACTGGATAATCCAGGATACGTCTACGATGTTGAGGTCTCCCGTGAGCATGATGGACTCATTGGAGTAGTCTTTCTGCGAGTAAATTGTCGTGATTCCTGCACTGTCTGTTCTGAAACCGAACTGCATGGTCTGAACGACTCTTGTGGGTACTTTATAGACACGCTCGATTCCCAGTGGAATCTTGTACTGCAGACCGGGACCTGTTGTCCGGCTGTATTTTCCCAGAGTCAGCACGACGGCTTCCTCAGTCTGGTCTACCACATAAACACCGCTCATGATACTGAACGCAGCGATTACTACAATCAATATGATCCAGATGAATTTAGGTTTCATAGGAAGATTAATCTTTCCCTTTTCAGGAGAGACATCTCTTTCAGGCATGGCTCACCTCCTTGATAAGCTTGAATGGAGCCCCGGGATGAAAATCCCGAATTCCTTCCTTAAAAGGTAAAGAACCCTGCTCCATAGGTCAAGGATTATCTCTTTTAGCCACTATGTTCTTTTATGGGAGCATCCCCGGTCCTGCGGCCCGGGGCCGGGCTCTGTGTTCCAATGCCCTTTACGGCTGCTTGTCTGCGGCTTGGTCCCCGCCGCCGCAGCAGCCGGGGCATTTTCACTTCGATCCCTTGCTCACTCCCAGATGCAGATTTTCACCTTTGGAGTTATACTTTGGTTAAGTACTATTGATTTCAGGAGGTAGTTCCCTGTGAAAAGCGTGCAAGCGGATATAATGATCAATGGCAGCGTCGAAGCTATATGGAAGGTGATCTCTGATATTGACGGCTCAGTAAATGTCATCTCCGGAATAGAAAAGATCGAGGTATTGGAGCGTCCCGAGGCGGGGCTGACCGGCCTGAAATGGAAGGAAACCCGGACCATGTTCGGTCAGACTGCCACCGAGGTTATGTGGATCACCGAAGCCGAAAAGAACCGCTTCTATGCCACACGGGCCGAAAGTCACGGCTCCGTCTATATCTCCCGCCTTTCCATTGAGGAGAAAGACGGTGTTTCTCTGCTGACCTTTGACTTCTCAGCGGAGTTTGAAACCATAGGGGCAAAGATTATGAGCTTCCTCACAGGATGGCTCTTTGCATCCGCCACGGTTAAGGCCATTATGCAGGACCTGGAAGATATAAAGAAGGCCGTGGAAGCCTCCTGATTTAAAGGCGAACCTCAGGACCCCACATTGACAATTCCCCCATAGCTCCGTATCATATTCCGATTGATTGTAAATACATCGGAATCCTCTGGTGATTTTTTCCGAATAACTATATGTCCAAGCGAGGTTTGCTCCATGAAAAGAAGACTCATAACATCAGCTCTTCCCTACGTTAACAACATCCCCCATCTGGGAAATTTAATACAGGTTCTGTCAGCCGACGTTTTTGCCCGTTTCTGCCGCCAGTACGGTTATGAAACCATGTATGTCTGCGGTACAGACGAGTACGGTACGGCCACAGAGACCAAGGCCCTGGAAGAGGGAGTGACCCCCAGAGAGCTCTGCGACCGCTTTCACAAGGTCCACAAGGATATCTATGAGTGGTTCAACATCGACTTCGACTACTTCGGACGGACCTCCACACCCCAGCAGACCGAGATTGTACAGGGGCTGTTCAAAAAGCTTGACGAGGCGGGACTGATCAGCGAAAAGACAATCGAGCAGCTCTACTGCAACAGCTGCAACCGCTTCCTGGCCGACCGCTATGTCCACGGAACCTGTCCCCACTGTGAATCCACCAATGCCAGAGGCGACCAGTGCGAGGATTGCGGAAAGCTCCTCGAGCCCACCGAACTTGTCGCTCCCCGCTGCGGTACCTGCGGCGCCACACCCGAAGTAAAGAGCACTGACCACCTTTATATCAACCTCCCCGCGGTTCTTCCCAAGCTGGAAGCCTGGATGGAAGAGGCCTCTGTAGAGGGATTCTGGGCGCGCAACGCCGTTCAGATGACAAAGAGCTGGATCAGAGACGGCCTGAAAGAGCGGGCCATCACCCGTGACCTGAAGTGGGGTATCCCAGTTCCCAAAGAGGGCTTCGAGGACAAGGTATTCTACGTATGGTTTGACGCCCCCATCGGCTACATCTCCATCTCCGCCTGTCATACCCCCGAGTGGAAGGACTGGTGGCAGAATCCCGAGAATGTCAAACTCTTTCAGTTTATCGGAAAGGACAACATCCCCTTCCACACCGTTATCTTCCCCTCAACACTGCTGGGAAGCGGTGAGAACTGGACCATGCTCCACCACATGTCATCCAGTGAGTACCTGAACTACGAAAACACAAAATTCTCCAAGAGCAAGGGCATCGGCGTCTTCGGAACCGACTGTCAGGACACCGGCATTCCCGCCGACGTCTGGAGATTCTATATCTTCTACAACAGACCCGAAAAGTCTGATACCCAGTTTACATGGGCCGACTTCCAGGAGAAGGTCAACTCCGAGCTTATCGGAAACCTTGGCAACCTTGTGAACAGAACACTGACCTTCACAAACCGCTTCTTCGACGGAAAGATCCCCGAAGGCAAGGTGGACGCGGAGTTCTGGGCGGAAGTAAAGAAGAGAGAGGCTGTTATCACCGAAAAGCTCAACAGAGCCGAACTGCGTGACGCCTTCAAGGAGATCCTCCAGCTCTCAAGCCTTGGTAACAAGGCATTCCAGGAGGGTGAGCCCTGGAGAACCCGTAACGAGGACCCCGAGGCGGCGGCAAGCCTGCTTATGAACCTCCTCTACCTTGTACGGGATCTTGCAATTCTGGTTCACCCCTACATTCCCGGTACCTCAGACCGCATCGCCTCTCAGCTTGGTCTCTCCGACCTCAAGTGGGAGCACCTTTGCGAAATGAGCGGCATCGGCACCATCGGCAAGCCCGAGATCCTCTTTCAGAAGCTGGAAGATGACTTTATCGAAGAACAGAGAATCCGCTTCTCCGGAAGCCAGGCAGACAGAGCCGCTGCAGCCGCACAGCAGGGGCCTGAGGCTGATTTCAGATCCACCATCGACCTGAGGGTCGCGAAGATCGTCAAGGCCGAACAGCACCCTGACGCCGAGAAACTCTACGTCATCACCCTGGATGCGGGAGAGGCGGAGAACAGAACCATCTGTTCCGGTCTTGTGGGCCACTACACCATTGAAGAGCTTGAAGGAAAGAACATCATCCTGGCCTTCAACCTGAAACCCGCCAAGCTCCGTGGAATCAAATCCAACGGAATGCTGCTGGCCGCCGAGAACAAGGAACATATGGAAGTACTCTTCCCTGCTAACGGCGAACCCGGTGACAGGGTTCTTCTGGAAGGGGACTCCGAGTCCCTCGAGGCCCCCGGCAAGAAGATCAAGATTGATCGTTTCTTTGAGATTCCCATTACAGTGAAGGACAATGTTGCGGGAGTAGGGGAAACCGCACTCTGCATCAAGGGACAGCCCGTCAAGGCCGAAAAGGTCGTAAACGGCGAGGTCGGCTGATCCTTGGCCGAAAGAGTTATTGCCGAAAGAATCACACCCGGGGAACTTGATCCCCGGGATCTGAATAACGGATTTCTCCAGACCCGGTTCTGGGGAGAGCAGAAAACCGCCTTCGGATGGAAGGCTGAGGCTGTAAAGTGGCGTATGGGGAATGAGTCGGGAACCCTCCTGGTTCTCATCCGTTCCCTGGCGAAGGGCGTCCTCTCTCTGGCCTATGTTCCCGGCGGACCCGATGCGGCAGCCGGAACAGAGGACCGTGAAGGATTTCTCATCGAACTGGCCCGGGAACTCAGGGGAATCCTCCCTTTAAACTGCTTTTTCATCCGCTTCGATCTGCCCGAGTTTTCTGTGGGCGAAGAAGCCTCGCCCTCCTATGAAGAGCTTAAAAAGGCACCCATGGACATTCAGCCGCCGGATACGGCGGTTGTAGATCTCTCTGAGGGCTATGAGGCCATTCTGCCGGGAATGCACAAGAAGACCCGTTACAATATCAAACTGGCAGCGAAGAAGGGTGTGATCGTTGAACCTTGCGGCCGTGAGCGTCTCAGGGAGTGGTATGATCTGTACAGAATCACAGCCGAGCGCGATAGAATCGCCATCCATCCTTTTGCCTACTATGATAATCTCTTTAAGGTTCTGGAAGCTGAAAAGAAGCGGGACCTTGTCCTCTATCTTGCAAGGCATGAGGAAGATCTTCTGGCAGGGATTATTGTCCTCTTTAACGGAGATGAAGCGGTCTACCTCTACGGCGCTTCATCCAATGTAAAGAGGAATCTGATGCCCGCATACGCTCTTCAGGCCGCCGCTATGGAAGAGGCCTGCAGACGGGGAGCCAGGGAGTACGACATGTTCGGCACTCCTCCCGACGGAGACAACCCCGAGCATCCCATGGCAGGGCTCTACCGCTTTAAAACAGGATTCGGCGGGGAACTGCGCCATCGACCGGGCTGCCGTGACTATCCCTACAGCAGGCTTTTCTATCTTATCTACGGACTGATCGAAAAGGTACGAAAGTACTACTACAAGGTCTGGAAAAAGAGATAACAACTTTACAGGGGAGCTTCCCCTGTAAAGCGGCTGATGCGGTTTTTGCCACTCTTTTTGGAGTGGTACATCGTCCTGTCTGCCAGTTCTATTGTCTTTTTTACACTCTTCAGCCAGTTGTCACTGCTTATAATTCCGATGCTCATCGACAGCTTCGACCTTCCCGGCCACTCTCTGAACATGGTCTCAACTCTTCTTGCAAACTCCCTCTGGATCTTTGCGGCCAGTTTCAGGGCATCCTCACTGCTGCAGTTTTCAAGGAGCATTAGAAATTCGTCTCCGCCGTAACGGGCGCATATATCACTCGCCCTGGACTGCCCCTGAATAACCTCACCCATCATGGCTATAAGATCGTCGCCTTTCTGATGGCCCAGTTCATCGTTCACCGACTTGAAGTTGTCCACATCCAGATACATCAGGCAGTCCTGTATCCTCTCTCTGTTTAGGAGGGAGACACGCTGTTCCATAAACTCCTGGAAGTACCTTCTGGAGTAGAGTCCCGACAGCTGATCGTTGATAAGAAGACTCACTATCCTCCGGTTTTCATCCTTCATGCTCAGGAGTTCTCTGTTTTTCATCTGGGTATACCTTGTGCTGTAGAGGGCCAGACAGAAGATCATTACAAGGGGGCTGACTGCCAGTCTTACATCGATGATTCCCAGGATCGCTCCAAAAACTCCGTTGAAGATGGCTTCCACTAGAAGAAAGGCAAAGGAGAATACAAGGGGTGAAATAATTTTCATTTCGGGGCGGCCCTTCAGAGATATAAGCCCCCTTAGGAAATAAGTCATAAGGATTGTGTCGACAAGAAAGATGGAAATCAGAAAGTAGGGGAAGAAGGCTCCTTTGATCACTGTATTATGGCTTCTTGACGGATTCAGTTCCCCCGTAAAGAAGTGATCCCCGGGCAGAAAAATAAGCACTATGGCAATAGCTATATAGACAAGCAGCATTCTGCGGATAAGGACCGAAGGGTTATGGCATATCCTGACGCTCAGGCTGGATGAGTAGACTGCAAAACCAAGCAGGAAAATAAACATTGTAAAGACAAAAGCGGACAGGGAAAGTTTTATTCTGTTTCTCTCGACAACAATGTAGTTGATAAAGAAATAAACTGAATATGTAATGGAGACTACTGCCCCTAAAATGCTTCCCAATGAGTCGGTATTGATGCTGATTGTCATTTATAATCCTTTACGTACAGCAAGTATAATTCTCCCTCGTGGTTAGAGCAAACAGCCAATGACCCCCGGAATGATTTTTATAAAATATTTTCCCCTGGCATCGGGCACTCCTGTTTATTGAGATATGCTGAATAAAACAAAGAGCCTTAAAAAACTGTTTCAAAGTGAAGGGCTCTGTATCGTAAAAGATTTTCCGGGGGATAGTGTCATTTCTTTTCCATTATGGTAAGGTCTGACAACTTAACTACATCAAAATAAACAGGGCATCCCAGAGGGTACAGGAGCTATAATTGTACTAGAGCCCAAATACAGGAGTTTTGATATGTCTGTTCAACGCAAATCCCCGGTCGCTTCGGATCTTGAAATAGCACAGTCTGCAAGGATCAGGCCGGTCAGGGAGATCGCCGGAAATTTCGGAGTAAGTGAAGATCTGCTGATCCCCTACGGAAATGACAAGGCCAAGATAAAGCTTGATGCTCTGAAATATCTGGAAGCAAAACCCCGGGGCAGGTACATTGATGTCACTGCCATAACTCCGACACCCCTTGGCGAGGGCAAGACAACTACAACTATAGGACTCACCGAAGGCCTTGCGCATATCGGCCACAAAGCCCTCTGTGCCATCCGGCAGCCCTCCATGGGCCCCACCTTCGGAATCAAGGGCGGCGCCGCCGGCGGAGGATACTCACAGGTCGTTCCTATGGAGGAGTTCAATCTCCATATGACAGGGGATATCCACGCCGTTACAGCGGCCCACAACCTGGGGGCGGCTGCTCTTGATGCCAGAATCTACCATGAGAGCCGCTGGAGTGACGCCTACTTTGATAAACTGGATATGAAACGCCTGGGTGTTGATCCCTATAACGTTCTGTGGCGCCGGGTACTTGATATCAATGACCGGGCCCTGCGGAATGTGATGACAGGCATGGGAGAGAAGGGCGACGGCCCTTTGAGGGAGAGCGGCTTTGATATCACCGTGGCTTCAGAGCTTATGGCCATCCTCTCGCTTTCAAGTTCCCTTCAAGACATGCGTCAGAGAATAGGCCGTATGGTTATGGCCCTGGACAAGCAGGGTAAACCCCTAACAGCCGAAGACTTCGGAGTTGCCGGAGCCATGGCTGTCCTCCTGAAAGATGCCCTTATGCCCAACCTGATGCAGACCATGGAGGAGCAGGGAGCCCTTGTTCATACAGGTCCATTTGCCAATATAGCCCATGGTAACTCATCTGTCATTGCCGACAGAATGGGCATCCATATGGCGGACTACCTTGTCACTGAGTCCGGATTCGGGGCCGATGTGGGAATGGAGAAGTTTTTTCATATTAAATGCCATAACAGCGGCATGGCTCCGGATGCGGTGGTTCTGGTGGCCACCGTACGGGCTCTTAAAATGCATGGCGGAGGCCCCCGTGTTGTTCCGGGCAAGCCCCTTGATGCTGTCTATAAAGAGAAGAATCTTGAGCTTCTGCGCGCGGGTTGCGGCAATATGAAGGCACACATTGAGACGACCGGCAAATTCGGGGTTCCCGTTGTTGTTGCGATCAATGCTTTTCCCACAGATGATGCAGAAGAGTGGGCCGTCATAAGGGAAGAGGCCCTTGCCGCCGGCGCCGAAGACGCCGTTGTCTCCCGGCACTGGGAACTGGGCGGAGAAGGTTCTGCAGACCTTGCAAAGGCCGTGGCAGCAGCTTGCGATAAACCTTCTGTTTTCAAGCCCCTTTATGATGTAAACCAGAGTGTCAAAGAGAAGATTGAAGTTCTTGCAAAAGAGGTTTACAGAGCGGGAAAGGTCGAATACTCCGCGGAAGCGGACAGGAAGATCCGTGAGTACACCGAGATGGGCTACGGCAATCTGCCCATCTGTATGGCAAAGACCCAGTACTCACTCTCCCATAACCCCGAATGGAAGAACCTTCCCCCCGCCGGCTATGTCTTCCCTGTTGAGGATATCAGACTCTCCGCCGGAGCGGGCTTTCTCTATCCTCTGGCAGGGAATATCCGTACCATGCCCGGCCTGGGCAGCAAGCCCGCCTATATGGGGATCGATATTGATACGGATACCGGAAAGGTACGGGGTCTGTTCTAGAGTTATGATGCGGGTTTACCCGCTTCACTCCAGTTGTGGTTATGAAGCTCCCCGCTTGTCTCCATCCCCTTGAAATCCTGCTGTTTCAGGGCTTCATAGGCTACGATAGCCACGGCATTGGAAAGGTTCAGAGAACGCATTTCAGGCTTCATGGGTATCCGGATGGAGCTGTCGGGGTGCTTGAGGAGAAGGTCTTCAGGGATTCCTGAAGACTCCTTGCCGAAGATCAGATAGCTTCCCGAGGGGTAGCTGACCTCGGCATATGTCTTTTTCGCCTTAGTAGTGCAGAAGAAGTAGGGGCCGGTGTGGTTCTGCTCGAAAAAGTCTTCCATGCTTGCATAGACAAAGAGGGACAGTTTGGACCAGTAGTCCAGTCCGGCACGGCGGACCGCTTTTTCGTCGATGGAAAATCCGAGGGGTTCAATCAGATGAAGGGCTGCTCCGCTGGCAGCGCAGGTTCTCGCGATATTGCCTGTATTCTGGGGAATCTCCGGTTCCAGAAGTACTATGTTCAAGCTCATATATTTAATCCTTATATAAATTAAGAGACCTTTCCACTGAAAATATAAGATGGAAAGGCTCATTTTTTTAAAACTGGTTGAGTTTCTGAATATTCAGAACAGAGGGAATGGTTCTGATGCTTTTTGCAATCTTCTTGTAGTCATCAGCACGGTTCATCTCAACTGTGAAGAATCCCTCTAGATCTCCCCTGTCGGTCTCGTTGATACTTCCCGATATCAGGTGTCCGCTGTGTTTCCGGATGGCCCCTTCTATTTCGCTGAACAGATCCGCCACATAACGGGCATTGACCTTGAAACGCTGGGTCGCCTTGTCCGAGTAGTTTTCCCACTCCACATCGATCTTCCTGTCGTCAAAGTCGTTGATTCCCTTTAGGTTGCTGCAGTCATCCCTGTGGACAATTATTCCGCGGCCCCTAGATATAAAACCGATGATCCTGTCTCCGGGGGTGGGATTGCAGCAGCCGGCCAGGTGGATCATAACATTCCTGTCCTTGTTGATGCTGACACCGATCTTGCTTGTGTCCATCATCTTGTTCTGGACAGGCTTATCTTCATCCTTTCTGCTGGGCTGCTGGGGTGGCGGAGTCTTCTTTGCTACAACCTGTCGGTCAATGATGATATCGCTGTCGTGTTTATTCAGCCAGTTGCGTATTTTGGCCCGGGCCCTTGTGGTTTTAACAAAACGCATCCAGTTCAGATGGGGATGGGCATTGGGGGATGTCTGTATGGAAACTGTCTGGGTGTTCCTCAGGGGCTTGTTCAGGGGGATGATCATATCATCGGCCTTGGCACTGAGGCAGTGGTCCCCGATATCCGTATGGATGTGGTAGGCAAAGTCTATGGCAGTAGAGCCCCGGGGAAGTTCAAAGGTGTCACCGTTAGGGGTAAACACAAAAATGGTATCAGTAAGAACATCCTCTTTCAGGCTGTTCATAAAGTCGCCCGACGAGTATTCGTCACTGTTTATGTCCCGAAGCTTTTTAAGGAGGCTCGCATTGAAGCTGTCCAGCTCGTTTACGTTTTTGCCTTCCTTGTAGGCCCAGTGGGCGGCAACACCGAACTCGGCGGTGTTGTCCATCTTGTTTGTTCTTATCTGTACCTCAAGGGGTTTCCCCGAGGGTGTCATGACCGTGGTGTGGAGACTCATATAGCCGTTTTCCTTCGGCATGGCTATGTAGTCCTTGAACCGGCCCCGGAGGGGCTTGTAGAGGTGATGAACCAGTCCCAGAAGGGTGTAGCACTGGGTCTGTGTCTTGCAGAGTATGCGGATACCGAGAAAGTCGTATATCTCGTTGAGCTCTTTTCCCTTGTTCTTCATCTTAAGGTAGATGGAGTAGAAGTGTTTGGCCCTTGTCTTGACTTTGACCTTGATCTCCTCCTTGAGGGCGGCAGAGGCTATCTCCTCCTGCACCTTCTCAAGGAAGTCGGCCCGTTCCGCCTTTTTCTGGCTGAGAAAGAATTTGATCTCGTCATAGACTTCGGGTTTGAGGAATTTCAGAGAGAGGTCTTCCAGTTCTGTTTTTATGGAGTAGATACCCAGTTTTCCCGCAAGGGGGGCATAGATTTCAAGGCACTCCCTGGCAATGCGTTTCTGCTTCTCTTCGGGCATAAACTGGAGGGTGTGCATGTTATGGCGCTTGTCCGCCAGTTTGATCAGTATGACCCTGATATCCTTGTCCATGGCGAGGATCATCTTGCGGATGGTCTCCCGTTCCTGAACGGTCTTGTTCTTTACATTGACTATATTTATCTTGGTAACGCCGTTTACAAGATGAAGAACATCCGCCCCGAAGCGGTCTTTTATCTCCTGGCGGCTGACTTCAGTGTCTTCCAGTACATCGTGAAGGAGACCGGCAGTAACGGCCTTGGCATCAAGCTGCATATCGATAAGGATTCTGGCCACATGAAGGGGGTGGATTATATAGGGCTCACCACTGGCTCTTTTCTGAAGAGCGTGGAGGTCCTGGGCCCAGCGGAAGGCACTTATAATCTGTTCCTGTTCCTCTTCGGTGAAGTGGCCCAGCTCCTTGGTGAACTGCTCAATGAGGTATTCAAGCTGATCAGGCTTGATCAGCGGAGTGGACATGGTTATTAAATCTCTCTCCATACTCCCAGTATAACCCTTTCATCTCCCGCCAGGTCACAGATCCGGCGGATTTCGGTAAAACCACTGTTTTTCATCAGCTCTTCCATACTGTCCATCTGCCGCGGGTCCGCTTCTATCATAAGCATTCCGCCGTCTCTCAAAAGATCTGCAGCATCGGGAACTATAATTCTAATAAGATCCAGGCCGTCATCTCCGCCGTCCAGAGCCAGAGCAGGCTCCTTCCAGCTGTCTTCCATTCTCTCGTCGGTTTCTCCGGTGGTGAGGTAGGGGGGATTGGTGGCTATAAGATCCAGAGGGCCTTCAATTGGCTCCAGAAGGTTGCCCAGAGAAAAACCGACTCTTTCGGCTCCCAGGGCATTTCTGTTTATGGCGAAGACAGTCTCCACTGTAGGAGAGATATCCGAGGCTGAGACATCAAGTTCAGGTCTTTCAAGAGCCAGGGTCAGGGCTATGCAGCCGCTGCCAGTACAAAGATCATGGACCCTTGAGTAGCCCCGCCTGTCAATCTCCTGCAGAGCCTCTTCAATAAGAACCTCAGTATCCGGGCGGGGGCAGAGGATGCCCTCACGTACATGATAGTCCCGTCCGAAAAACTCCCTTGACCCCGTAATGTAGGCCACAGGATAGCCCTGACTCCGCTTATCGATAAGTTCCATAAAGGAGCTGTAGTCGGAGTCAGTCAGAGGATCGGGGTATGAGGCCAGTATTTTCTCCCTGGTCATCCCAGTAACAAGGGAGAGGAGGAGAGAGGCATCAAGCCATGGGGATTCGGAGTTTTTCAGTTCGGCAGAACCGTTTACCAGGGCCTGGCGTACTGTCATCACCTGAGCCGCCGTCACTGGTCCTCTTTTTTAAGCGCCTCTTCCTGGGCGCTCATCTTCAGGGCACTGAAGGTCTCGTTAAAATCACCCTGCATTACAGCGTCCAGCTTGTAGAGGGTCAGGTTTATTCTATGGTCTGTCAGGCGGTTCTGGGGAAAGTTGTAGGTTCTGATCCGTTCGGAACGGTCTCCTGAACCGACCTGGCTCTTTCTTGCTTCAGAACGCTCGGCATTCCTTTTGGACTCTTCCGCTTCAAGAAGGCGAGAGCGGAGAACTCTCAGGGCCTTGGCCTTGTTTTTGATCTGCGACTTCTCATCCTGACAGGTAACAACCACTCCTGTGGGGAGGTGGGTGATACGTACAGCTGAGTCGGTTGTATTTACACTCTGACCTCCGGGGCCGGATGAGCGGAATACGTCGATCTTCAGATCTTCTGTTTTAATATCAATATCAGTCTCTTCAGCTTCGGGAAGTACGGCTACGGTGATGGCGGAGGTATGGATTCTTCCCCCTGATTCGGTTGCAGGGACTCTCTGCACACGGTGAACACCCGACTCATAACGGAGGTCGGCATAGACGCTCTTGCCGCTTATGGAACAGACTATCTCCTTGAAGCCTCCCAGCTCAATCTCGTTGGCAGACATGATCTCAACCTTCCACCCCTTGCCTTCGGCATAGCGGGAATAGGCCCGGAAGAGGTCCGCCGCAAAGAGGGCTGCTTCGTCCCCTCCGGTTCCGGCACGGATCTCCATGATGATGTTTTTTCCGTCCATTGGGTCCTTGGGTACCATGAGGAGGGTTATCTTCTTCTCCATCTCCTCACACTCGGTTTCAAGGGTCTCAATCTCTTCCTTGGCCATCTCCTTCATTTCGGGATCGCTTTCGGAGGCGAGCATCTCTTTCGCATCGGCAAGGGAGGATACAATCTCCTCGTACTCCTTTCCCGCTTCCATTATTTCGGAAAGGTGGGTGTAGTCCTGCATGACGGTTTTATATCTTTTCTGATCCTTTACCAGATCGGGATCCGAGATCAGTTTGGTCAATTCATTATAGCGGCCCTTCAGGCCTTCCAGTTTTTTAAGCATGTTCTCTTAACTCCTGACAGTGTAACCATCTTTTATATCAGATTTAGTCGTTGTGGGCAAGGTAGATACAAACCCTGTTCCGCCCCAGGGCTTTGGCTTTGTAGAGGGCAATATCTGACTTTTTTATAAGCTCTCCGGGCTCTTCCTCACCGCTGTATTCGGCAAGGCCGATGCTTATTGTCAGAAGGATGTCCCCGGGCCACTCTCTATGTTCCTCAACCTTGTTCCTCATCCTTTCTGCGGCATCCAGAGCTTCCTGCCGGCTCAGGTCGTCCATTGAGCATATAAATTCCTCACCTCCGTACCTGGCAAAGACATCACTGCCTCTGATAAGCCCGCTGCAGAGTTCTGTCAGCTTGATGAGCACCCTGTCTCCCACATCGTGCCCAAAGGTATCGTTGACCTTTTTGAAGTGATCCAGGTCTATCATAAGAATCCAGAGAGTCTCTTCAGGGCGGCGCTTTAATCGGGCAAACCTGCGCGTTACAGCTTCGGTGAAGTAGAGGCGGTTGGGAATGGATGTCAGGGGGTCGTGCCTTGCCTCTCTGTAGGCATTCTCTCTTGACCGGATCAATCTGTGCTCAAGGCGTCTTGCTTCACTCACATCCCTGACAGTGACTGAGATACCCTTTAAAAAGGGCCGCTCCTCCATGTTCTCCATGATCAGGCTGTAAAACCGGTTCTCATTGTTTTGAATAGAACAGACCATTTGCAGGCCCATTCTGCTGCCTGCGGGCATCCGGGAGACCGCCTTCAGTATCAGTTCTATCTCCCAGTGATGGGACTCGGGGAAGAGAGTGAAGAGATTGTCTCCGCACTCACCGCCTGTAAGGCACTCCCTGATTCTTCCGCTGTCATCGCAGTTAAGAAGCATTTCACTTGTATTCCGTACCAGAAGTTTATAACGCTCCCTCTGTCTGAAAAGGGCACAGGCATGAAATGCGCTCAGAAGGGATACAGCGGTAACCGCAGAGGATATCACTATAAGAACGGGTTTGCCGGGGCTCCTTGAAAAGAGAATATAGAGGGATACCCCTGTCAGGAGAAGAGCTGTGATAATTATGACTTTCAGTATCCGGCAAGATTTCATAAATCCTCCGGATCAGATTCAGGGGAGAGTCTCTCTGATTACTTCAAAGCTGTCGGTCTCGTCACTTACCTCCAGATACCTGATCCTACCATTATCATTATAGATGAAACTGGATTCCCCTTCCCAGAATAGATCAAGAAAATCTCCGGTTAAACAGGCTGTTATTCCGTAGGGGACCTCAGTATTACCCAGTCTGGCGGGAAGAGCTCTTGAAAATAGATCTTCCTGGTCCTCGGTATACTCCACACCGTTTGCCTTTATATCGATCCAGAGGTCACCCTCATGGAGTACTTCCTCCCACTCCCTGAGAAAGGTGTCGCGGCAGATTGTCATATTGATATGGTAGTCCTTGACCTCAAAACCTGTGGCGCTTGTCATGCTTCCGCTGTTGAGTCCCAGTATCTGAACTTCAAAGTCTGTCAGAAAGTGCTTCTCCTGGCGGTAGTACGGCCGTCCTTGGGGATTGTAAACAACAGCCTGGTTATAGAGCCTGTTTCTTCTGCCGTTAAAACGGGAACCACTGAGAATGTAGCAGTCGTATTTGACTGCAAGTTCACCCCAAATATCATCCAGCCAGGCGTCTGTTTCCTCCGCCTCCCGGATAAAGAGATCCCTTATATATCTGAGCCGGGGGTAGTCAGTTTTTATTCCCCTCCATACGGCCTCAAAGGACCTCTGTCCCTTCAGGTAGGGGTACCAGGGAATCAGGGAGGCAAAGACTCCTATGTATTCGGGGAACACTACAAGATCCACAGGGCCCTCTTTCAGGGCGTCCGCCATGGCCCGGTCAAGGGCGTTGAAGTAGACTTCCCCGGATTCGATGATCTCTGATGACACCTGGAACTGAACAACTGCAACTTCAAGCTCGTCACCTGTTGTAAGGGCATGTAGAGAGGCCGATATTAAAAGTAAAATGGAAATAAAAACCTTCCCCCGGATGGAGGAAGGTCTGATTTTGTTCAAGTTCTTTTTATTCATCTAGAAGATCATAGGAGATACTCTTGTCAACGGTCAAGGTCATATCGTATTTCGTGTTGATTTCAGAGCGGGCGACAGCCTTTTTTCTGCCCTGCTGGTCGATGGCTTCCCTTATGACTGTCTGCGCCAGTTCCGCACTGTAGTCTCCTGTGCCGAATACAAAGTCAAGCAGGCCGCCCCAGTCCGAGTCTTCCCAGAAGGCAGTGGTTCTGGTCACCGTCTGCTCTAATATCAGAGTGGATGTTTTATATTTTGATGAGGTATCACCTATAGTATCAGGAATTTGAGTGTAATAACGTACTCCGAAAATCTCTTTGTTTTCATTCTCAAAATATCCGATAGGAGTGACGATTTTCTGGTAGTAGTAGACCTTTGAACTCCACCATGCCTGACCCGTGCCGTCTGAAACGTAGTCTGTTTCATTTGCAGGATAAGCCAAATCTCCATTGATATCAAAAGCAGCATATTCAACTTTCTTTCCATCTACCGCACCGGCTGCATCAGGATGAACGGCGGCAATCCACTCTTTCCGTACACTTCCATCCACAAAGTGGACTTCCATCGTTTTTCTGTAGTAGGGATCGGGGGTCCCGTCAGCATCGACAACAGGATCGTCATTGGTCCAAGTGTGGGGTGCCGGATCAGTTCCGACTTCAATATCCTGTACATAGTACTCTTCAAGATAGTAGTCGATGATTTCTCCCTTGTTCGGGTATTCGGTTCTGGAGGATACAAAATAGACATCCGCAACGGCTGTCGCTGTGACTGTTATATAGGTCTTCTGATGGCGCTCTGGGTAGTTGGTTATCTGAAAGGCAGGTGCGGCAATCCACTGGTCAAATGTCATTGTACTGTAGTCTGCCTGATGCACAGGAGCAGTGGCTCTGGAATCATCGGCAAGGGGTATCTCATCCCCTGCAATCATGTAGTATCCTGCAAGAAGATAGTCCTCTCCGCTGTTATCACTTGTATCAGAAGAACATCCTGTATAGATAAGAATTGTCAGGCTGAAAAGAATCAGAAAAATATTATGTAATTTGTTCATATAACACCTCCGTGTCATCTTAAATAAATCTTATTAAATAAGTACTCCACATAGTTGTTATATCTCTATTATACAACAAGTAAGTCTATAATCCAGAAATTGTATATATTTCGAATGATTTGTAGGGGTATTCAGGAAAAATTCCATAAAAAAACCTTCCCCCGATGGAGGAAGGCTTATTTTAAACACCGATTTCTGCTTTTACAGATCGTATGATGTACTTTTGTCGACGGTCAGGGTCATATCGTACTTGGTATTTATAAGGGAGTGGGCCACAGTCTCTTTCTTTCCGTTTCCGTCTCTGTTGATGGACTCACGGATAACAGTATCTGCCAGTTTGACGCCGGCGGTGCTGTTTGTGCCAAAAATATAGTCAAGAAGGTCTGACAGGAATGAGTTCTCCCAGATAGTTTGCTCTCTGGACAGAGTCTGCTCAAAGATAAGGGTGGATGAGGTTTCTCCAACTTCAGTATAGTATCTGACCCCGAAGATCTCCTTGTTCTCATAAGAGAAGTATCCTATGGGGGAGAGTATCTTCTGGTAGTAGTAAACCTTCGAACTCCATTCTGAATCCGCAGTGGTGACAAGAAAATCCTCGTTTTCGGGGATGTACATGAAGTCATCAATTGCAAAGGAGGCATATCCCTCTCTGCTTTCAATCAGGGGAAGATCGGCAATCCACTCTTTCCGGACGCTGCCATCCTGAAACACAACTTCCATGGTCTCCCGGGCATAGGGGTTCACAGTGCCGTTGGCTTCCACAATTGAATCACTACCATTCCAGATTCCGTCACCCTCATCCATTACGTAATACTCTTCCAGATAGTAGTCAATGATATCTTCCTTGTTGGGATACTCTGTTCTGGAGGAGATAAAAAAGACGTTATCAACCGCTGTTTCCGAAACTGTAATGTAGGTTCTCTGATGACGTTCGGGGTAGTTGTTTACCTTTCTGGGGCCGTCGGCAACCCAGTCGCTGAAGCTTGTAGTATCAAGTCCGCTCCAGTGAACAGGAGCGGTGGCTCTGCTGTCTTCGGCCAATGGAGTCTCGTCTCCGGCAATCATGTAGTAACCGGAAAGCAGGTAATCCTCTCCGCCGGTCTCCTCTATATCGGATGAACATCCTGCTAAAAGCAGAACCGTCAATGCAGCCGCAGCTGCCGTGTATTTCATATTACTTATCAAAAAAAACACCTCTAAACTCTTATTAAACAATTATTAAATATTAATTAAGCTATATGGTATGGTTAGAATATTATACAACTGATAATTATAAAATCAGAAAAAGTCCATTATTGAATCTCTGTTTTCGGGAAAAAGCTCTGGTTTTTGCTCTTTCTGGACAGAATTTTCCTCTGAGTCTCTTTGATTTCACGAATTCTGCCCCTTGTAATTGCAGAAAAGATGAGCCTGTCCAGGTTGTTGAGGCTTTTGTAGAGAAATACTCCTGTGCAAACAGTGGCTGCACTGCAGGCTGTCAGGGTCGGAATACCGGGAGTAATAAAGCTGAAGACATCCCCCAGAGCCGTCAGTAAGAGATTGACTGCAAGAAAAACAGTACTGCTGACAAGAACATAACCGTACTGTTCCACATAGAAGAGAAAGTTCATCATACAGACAAAGGCGCCCAGCACAGTGATGCTCAGGGCAGTGGGTATTACAATTCTGAGCATCTGGCTTAAATGGGGATTGTTAACAGCCCATGTTATAAAGACAAGGGCCGATATCACCTGAAGGCTTATCTGCTCCTTCAGGACCCGGCGGTTTGTTTTGACAAGAATCCTCCTGTTTGCCCTGATTTCGTGATAGGGCTTTCGGGAGAGGCTGTCCAGAAAACGTTTCACATCCATGTAAAACTCGGTTTCAGAGTAGATTACGAAGAGGACCATTCCCGGGATCATTGTCAGATTCGTCAGGTAGACTATGATATCGTATTCCGGATAGAGGCGCATGGCTGTACCGCTGATAAGGGTTCCTCTTGTGAACCAGTAGTAGAACTTGTCACCCCACAGGGCGCCGTAGTAGACAAATCCTGTTAAAAACAGGAGATAGTATCGCTTAATATACCTGAAAAAGTCTCCATTGGCTTTGACCCGCCTGCATCCCATATCGCCCTTCAGAAATACAAGTACGACAAAAAATAGAACAGCCTGTCCCAGAGCGTAGGCCATCATAAGGGCATCAGCTCCGAAATAGAGGGAGGATAGCTTCATAAAGAGAAGGGATGAGGCCATTCCGGCGGCATAACCCGCCAGAAGCTGGTTAAAGCGCTTCATGGCACTGGCTGTAAGCATCAGAATCCATATATGGTTGATAAATACAAAGAGAACTATAAAGCCGGCTCTGTGAATGCCCCGGATCTCCGCCAGCAGAAACTCTGACATACCCAGGGCAATAAGCAGAAGCACCGGAGTTGTCTGTATGATATATCTGAGGGTGTAGTAGAAGGCTTCGGCCTTTTCGTTCCGGTAGAGAAAGTCCGAGAGTATCCTTGTGAAGATATAGTGAAAACCGCCGCTTAGTACAAGGGATGAGGCGTAAATGTAGACAGTCGAAGATATAAAGAGTTCTCTGAAGTCGGCGGGAATTCCCATAAAGGGCTGCTGGAAAAGTAGAATTGTGAGTATGGATATAAGCCATGGACCGGCTACAATCATGATTCCGGACAGAGATGCCTGAAAGAATCCCCTTGCATGTCCCAGTGACGCTACCTTTCGTAGTTCAAATCCTATTCCCGCCATGGTCAGTCCTCAAGCTCCATTTCGCTAATCTCTTTGTACATTTCCCTGTACCGGCGGTGGAGGTCCTTCTTGTCATAGAAGTTCAGTACCTTTTCATAGTTTCTTATCCTGAGCTTTTCCACCTCCGAAGGGTTGTTGTAGAGGTAGAGAACTCCTTCTGCCAGCTTGCTTGCATCCTTTGAGGGGGCAAGAAAGCGTTCATCAAAGTTAAGAAGTTCCGGGACATTGCCCACAATTGTCGATACCGCAGGAACACCGCCGCAGTATCCTTCAAGGAAAACAAGCGGCTGAGCCTCCCTGACGCTTGTAAGCATCAGAACATCGAGGAACTTGTAATAATCTCTCACATCCTGCCTTCCTGTAAATTCGAAGACCTCCTGAATCTTAAGGTTCTCCACAAGGAGCTTGCACTCCTCGTAGTACCCTTCGTCTTCATCTGTGGGCCCAATACAGTAAAAACGGGCTTCGGGAACCCTGTCCGCAACGATTTTGCAGGTGGCTATAAAGGTCTTGATATCCTTGATCGGAACAACCCTGCCAACAAGGCCCACATGAAAGCCGGGTTTCGGTTCCCGTTTAATTGTAAAGCGCTCCACATCGATTCCGTTGGGAATGACTTCGGTCCTGTCCGCAGGAGCTCCCAGATCAAGCTGTTTCTGCCGGTTCTCCTCAAACAAGGCTGTTATATGGTCAGCGTGGGTGTAGCAGATCCTGCTGATCTTGTTGTAGATCTTTGTCCACATATCCCTCTGGTATCCCTTGACGATGCTTGTTTTGCGGATCTCCATCTCCCTCTCCTTGTGGTAGAGGCCGTGCTCTGTCAGCAGGAAGGGTTTTTTATGGCGCAACCGTGCCGCAAGGGCTGCCATGCCTGCAAAGCCCGTAGATACAGCATGATAGATATCAGCCTCGGGAGCTTCGGCTCCCAGTACGGAGAAGAGCATGTCATGGGATGATTTCCAGGCCCAGTAGTAGTCGGAGAAGGGGTAGAGGGGGTTGTTGTTTCTGTTGCCCTCCACAATCATTTTCCAGCCGATTTTCGACTTTACCGCCAGTTTGTAGAGAAAGCGGTTTTCAGGCATCAGGGCAATCATTTTTTTTACATCAGGGTCCTTGTTGGCTTCCATAAGCCTGTGGAATTTATAGATCTCCTTAACAACCTGTTTCCCTTTCCGGGGTGATTTAATACCGGTTCCGGGAGGTTCCCCTATAAGAATGTCTGTATTCTCTATTACATTGGGGGGAAGTTCATAACGGAGGGGCTGGTCTTTTTCAGGGGAGATACTGAAGATCTTGAAGTCCACTTCGGGCAGGTTTGTGATCAGGTCATGAACCCAGGCGGAGACGCCCCCTGTGATGTAGGGGTATGATCCCTCAAGTACTATGCAGACGCAGAGCCGCCGGCGGGTCTCACTGTCACTCATGTCTGCCCGTCCAGAAACTAATTATCTGCTCTTCCAGGGTGCTCCTGCCGTCATCCTTCTGGATCTCTTCAAGGATACGGCAGACTTTGGGGATATCTTTCTGTGAATAGGCTATCTCCATGCGCAGCAGGCGGCTGTCCTTGTGGTCAGGTAAAAGCTGCTCAGCCTGGTCGTAGAGTTTCAGATGGAGGAGGACTCTTATCATCAGGAGGCGGTCTCTGTCGTTGGATAGATTCTCGTTCTCAAGAGCTGTTAGAATCTGGTAGGATTCCCTCATATAAAAGTTGCTCAGAGTACTCTCATCCTCGTTAAGACGGGCCATCTGGTAGTAGGTCTCAGCTGCCTGAAAACGGTCTTCAGGGTCACCGGTTTCCTCAATTTTCTCTTTGAACCGGATCAGGCGGTTATTGTACTCCTTCTCTAGAGCGTTGAGGCTTTCCGCGGCAAAAAGAGCCGCCTCCTTGTCTTCATACCTTGATATCTCACTCAGAACAGTCTTGAGGATAAGGTCGGTTTCCAGGTCTCTGTCCCGCTTTGCCAGAAGCCACTCAATCTCGTCCATGTTGTAGGGCTTCTTCAGGATGGGATTCAGTGCTGTTGACTTGTAGATAAAGCCTTCGATGGGAAGCATGTCAGCACTGGCTGCCTGAAGGGCGGCGCTGGGGGTTCTGGGAATAAAGAGGGAGTGCAGCTTATGGATGTAATTATAGGAGGAGGAACTCATATTTTCTGAATCTCCAGGAGATACTCCGCTTTCTTGAGCAGATCGTTGGCATCCACCTTTTCTCCCGTACCGCTGGAGGCATAGCCTATGTTCACTTCAAGGGAGAGCTCCCGGCCCTCAACACTCCAGCTGCGGGAGTTTATATACTCAAGACTTTCGAGGCAGAAGAGTGAGCAGCCGTCATAGTCCATATGAGGGATGTAGAGGGCTATCCTGTCATCCTCTCTGTAGTGGAAAATTTCGGGGGGATGAGTGTTCCTGTCGGCAATTCCCCGGGCAAGGTCCGCCTGGATCATTACAATTTTCTCCATACCGAATTTCTTTATCAGTTCGGGGAAATTCTGGAACTCCAGTACAATCAGACTGGAGGAATTGAAGGTTCCCGACTCATCATACCTGTTCTTATCCAGAATCCTGTAGAGCTGGGTGAACTGGGGCAGCCCGGTAATGCTGTGCTGTTCTTCCCCAAGCAGGAGGTTTTCAAAGTCCAGGGCTTTCTCCAGGGCGGGCTGAGCCAGGCTTACAATGATCTGGATAATGTTTTCGGTATACTCGCTGTATTTGATAAAGGGGAGTGATTCTATGTTAATGACTCCCCAGGTCGTATTGTCCAGTACCACAGGGCAGCAGATGATGGAATCCCGCTTATTCATGTTGCCCAGGTTTTCATAGTCCAGGCTCATTCTTATAGAGAAGAGCTGGTTGTTTCTGAAAGACCATCCTTCGATGGTGTTCTGTATGTCCAGCATCGCCTCTCTGTCTCTCTGTTCGCTTCCCTTGCTCATTCTGAGCTTCAACTTGTTGCTGCTTTTATCAAAGACCCAGAGTGACAGGCTGTCGGCATTGGAGAAGTGAATTATGGTATCAAGGAGTTTCGAGATACTCATGTTTGTATCGAGGCAGTCTATCTCTTTGATCCGCTCGTGGAGGAGGTTTAGAGAGTCCCTCTGCCGGGTTACCCTCTCCTCCAGTTCCCCGATAATCTCCTGCTGGGCCCTTGAAATCTTCATATACCTGTTCTTTTCATCCGAGTTTTTACGGAACCGGTACATCAGTTTTCTGTTCCTGTTTTTCCTCATTTCAAAAAGAGAACCGCCCAGATAGGACAGCAGCAGCCCAAGGCATGAAATGTTCAGATATATTAAGGGTACGGGAACTTCGTCCCGCAGGTAGAAGGTGCCTGCAGCATGGAGGGTGAGGGCAAGAGATAGGTTGATTAATCCGGCCAGACGGCCTCCCCAGAAGGAGAGAAACAGGGAGAATACAACTATCAGCATCAGTCCTGAATCGATATCGACATCCAGAAAAGGCAGAAAGGAAAATATGCCGATAATGATAGCAATTATCAATGTTTCTGAAAGTAATCTTGGTTTTTTAAGCTGCATATATTTAAATTCAGTATACTGTATATTGAACGGGAGTTAAAGTTAATATGATATTTCAATATTTTAAAAAAGGACAACTGATTGTCTATATAATGATATTTATCCTGAGTTCAATTGAGGCACAGGAGGCACCGGGAACAGAACCCTCTCCTGCGGCTGAAGAGCTGCCGGTGGAAGAGCTGCCTGTGGAAGGGGAGGACGGGGCAGATGTTCCGGAGCCTGAAATTATTAAGTTATCACCGGTGCTTCCGGTAACTCAGGAAGGCCTTGTTTTTATTGAAGGTGAGTCGGCGGTTTCAACCAACTTTGCAACTTCCGCCGTATATAACTATGGCGCTTCAGGGTATAAAGCCCTTCAGCTCATCCAGCAGAATACTCCCTACGGCGGTCAGGCCTATTTCGCTGAATACGCCTTCTACGTTGAAGAGGATGGTGAGTACGCCTTCTGGTACGGAGGAACACCTCCGGGACCGCAGGACACAGTCTTTCCATCCTTTGCAAGCTCTTTCAGGTACATACTTGACGATGGTGAGCCTGTCACCGCATACCGTGAAGACGTGGCCGTTGTGGAAGCCTACACTCCCTCCTACTACTGGATGGAAGTGGAAAAGATGTTTTTGACTAAGGGTGTTCACCGCATCCGCTTCGAAGTTCCCGAAAAACGGCGCTACGACGGCAGGTATTACTTTTTTATTGATGCTTTTTTCTTTTTAAGAGCAGATCTTATGGAAGCTGAGCTGCCGCTGGCTCCCGATGTCTTTCCCATGGACCGGACGAACCGGAGCATAGACAATCCCTTCCAGTCCATCTCCTACTATCAGACAGTTATCAAGGATAATCCGGACAATAAAAATGCCTACATTGTCCTCTCTCTTGTCTACTCTCTGCTGGGAGACTATATCAATTCCATTCAGAACCTGAACAAGGCTGTCAGCCTTGATCCCGAAGATCCCTATCCGCTGCTGCTTACGGCGAAAAACAGGATATGGAACGGCGAGATCAGCGAAGGCCTGACTGTCTACAGGCAGCTTGTGACACTGGCTCCGGATGTACCCTCCTACTGGGCGGAAGCCGGAAAGGTGGCTGCATGGACCGGAAACTACAGGGATTCCATCGAGTTCTTTACCAAAGGGCTGGAGCGTTTTCCCGACAACCTCAACCTGAAGGTCAATCTGGGGCTTACCTATCTCTGGATGGCAAGAAATGATGATGCCGATACAATATTCAAAGAAGCCGGTGAATCAGCTGCCGGCTCCCATGACAAGGTCATGGAGCTTGGGAATATCCAGACTCTGAACGGTTACCCCGGGTATGCAGAGGCTGTCTATAAGAATGAGATTGAACAGTCACCTGAGTATCTGGAGACCTATCTTGCCCTGGAGGATGCCTACAGGCAGATGGGAGAATCTGAGAAGGCTGAAGCCGTTATAGAGCAGATCTATGAGACCTTCGAAACGAGTGATGCCCTTGTTGAGTATATGAGGGTCTACGACGAAAAAATCAATATGAAAAACGGGATACTCCAGGACTATATCGATGCTCTCGCAGAACAGCCTGATAACGTCCCTCTCCGGCAGCTTCTCTCCCAGACCTATTTCTGGAACGGAATGAAAGATGAGGCCGTTGATCAGTCTCTGAGAATCCTTGTAAATAAACTCTATCTTTATATAAGGGATTTTGATACGAAATCCTCGGATCTTCTTTCTCTGATGGACCGGTTCTCCCGGTTCCGGGAGAAGCTGGGCCGCGGGGAAGAGGCTTATCGTGAGGGGGCCGGAGAACTGGATGATGCCAGAAGCGCCTATGAGAAGGTGCAGTCCGCTCTTGAAAAGAGTCCTGATGATGAAGGCCTGAGAGAGGAAGCGGACAGGGCGGAAGCCGCCTATGCGGAAGCCTTTGATACATACTCTGTCTGGACAGGCCGGATGGCTGAGCTGGACAGGGAGAAGGAAACCCTTCTGGAAGAGTGGGAAGCTCTGAAAAACAGGGAACTCTCTGATGAAGAGACTTTTCGTCAGCTCCTTGGTGAGTCCCAGTGGACCTGGGACAGGTCCTTTACAAGAAACGAGCTGCAGCAGGTACAGAGGGATGAACCCTTCCTGGCGGGATATGTTCTTTCCCGGCTGGCCCTTTTTTCAGGAAGAAGCGGAGAGGCTGTACGGTATCTCCGCAGTGATGTCTTTGAAGATGACGCTCCCTCGCGGTACGGTCTTTACGAAGGCTGGCTCTGGTCCCGCAACGGGGAGGAGAGAGAGGATATGTGGGAGCAGGAATCCGATGTCCTTACTCTCTATAAGCAGCATCTTTTCGATATGGAAGCAGCTCTCTGGACCGATGAGGGAGCCGGTGGCTATATGATTCCCCTGTCCGAAGATACCGATGCCCTTATCTCTGAGATAGAGGGCCGCCGGAGCTTATTCAGGGAAGATTCTGATCTTCTTGATGATGCATTCTATGCCATGAGGGGAGCTCTGGATCAGCAGCTTGTCCGTCAGATCTACTACTACGAACAGGAAACCTACATGCTCAGGTACTCTCTGGGAGAGTTCTATCTTGATATGGAGCAGAACCTGAAGGCAGTTTCCCAGTTTGAACGCGTCCTCGCCGTAGATCCCTGGAATATTTCAGCCAACTACAAACTGGGCATCGTCAGCCAGAGAGCGGGTGACTGGTCCCGGGCAATGAGTCAGTACAAAAAGGTGTACTACCAGAACCCCAACTATGAGAACGCGTCCTACTACTACAATCAGCTGGCCCGGCAGAATGCGGACGTATTCCGTTTCTCCGCCCAGAATATTACAGATACCTCCAGAATCAATTACAGGGCCAAAGTGGCATATGATGCGAAAATCAACTCCCGCCTGGGCTGGGGCTTCAGTTATAACCTTGATATGGACAGACGGTATAAGGGATACACCGATACCGACGGTGATTCAGTTGACTATACAGTAAATCCGAGCCAGTACAAAATGCACTCTTTTGAGTTCAATGTGCCTGTGACTTTTCCCGATTTAAATCTTACAGTTACTCCCCTTGCCGGGTTTTATATAGGTAATTCTTGGTATGGAGACGGTTTCAAGACCACTGACTCCCAATATATAGTCAGCCCAGATGAACTCTTTTCTGAAATGATTGTCAAGCCGCTGTTCGGAGTCAGCGCAGGGTGGAACTGGTCCTTTCTGGACGCAGAAGCCTCATACAGGTATCAGCTGGAGAGGGAGTCCATGTTTCCCGACAGGGAGCTGGCCCGAAGCCACTTTATAAGCCTTGATGCCACAAACTACTTTCCCCTTGAACAGTCCTATGACTGGGGGCCTGCAATCTCACGAACCTATAGTGAGTTCGAGTTCCTGACAAACAGCAACGAGAACAATCTCAAGTGGCAGCTGATGCAGGAGGGCAGTCTGGGGGTTGTGGTTTCCAGAAGCCCCCTTATCAGGCTGACAGGAAATGCCCTTTTAAACTTTGAGGACGGCAGCGATACTGAAATGGTTATTCCCGACTACTATCTCCCCGATGGAGTCATGGAGCTGAAGGGAGGACTCCGCGGAACTATCAACTTCCACAACAGTGAGTACACCCGGAATCTTGAGATGAGCCTCTATGGTGCTGTCGGCGGGTACTGGGTCGATGTCCTGGATCAGGGCGAAAATCTTTCAACATCCCTTAAGGCAGAGAGTTACTTCTCAGTCTACTATGTGAAGGAGATAATGATGCTGTACCTGAATATAGGAGGCAGTACTACCTTTAAAAACGCACAGGACCTCAATTTCTGGGAGTTTTCAGCAGAGCTGGGCGCCAGAATCTCTGTTCCCTCTCTTCTTACAAATTAAAATCAGGTTCCCGGCGGAAGTGTTTGATTCTGCCGGGTGCTCTGATCAGACCCTGAAGAGGCTCTTGCACTCCTGGAAGAGGGGATTGCTCTTGAGCTCTGTCATAAAGCTCTCCTGAAAGTATTTCAACTGATCCAGGCGTATTCCCGAGTACTTCAGATAGGGTGTCAGATGCTCTTCTGTTTCCGCGGAAAACCCTATTTCATGAAGAACTGAAGTGAGAATATCGGCGATGGATACATAGGTTATCAGTTCCTTGTGGGGAGACTGGATATTTTTGGAACCGTGTTCTCCTGCCGCATCGCAGTAGATAGAGGGAAAATTCCAGCTCTCCATTATTCTGCGTCCCAGTACTCTGTGATCCATGCCGAAGATTTCTCTCTCCTTTTCGCATGTCCTGTCTTCGTTCAGATTCATAAATTCCATCATTCCGTCGTAGGAAGTGCTGCCGTTTTCCACAAGACTCATCTGTCCAATGTCATGGAGCAGCCCTGCAAGAAAACACTCCTCCCTGATTCTTGTGTTACCCGAGATGTCACAGAGTTTCTGGGCTATAAAGGCTGTTACAAGGGAGTGCTGCCAGAAGTATCTGTAGAAGGGTGATACCGTTTTGACAGAGAACATATTGGAAGCTGTAAGCAGCATGACAAGGCTCTTAATCGCCTTGAATCCCATTAGCGATATGGCTGTCTGCAGGCGGGAGATCTGCTGCTGTCTGGCATAGAGGGCTGAATTGGCAACTCTCAGTATCTTTGCCGTGAGGCCGGGGTCCATACTTATAAGGGACTCCAGCTCGCTGAAGCTGACTTCATCAAGATCTTCGGCGAAGGTGAGAATCTTTGTCGCAACATCCGGCATGACCGGAATTGTTTTTAAAAACTTTTCAAATTGATCCATTGTTATTATAATCGAAGCATTTCAGTGATTGATTGACTATTATTATAGATAAAAACAGTGCTGATCTACAAATCAGGGAGGAATTAAGTGAAGAAAGTTAAGTGGGGAGTCCTCAGTACAGCAAATATCGGAATGGCAAAAGTGCTGCCGGCAATACAGAAAGCGGTGAATGGCGAGGTATATGCCATTGCATCAAGAAGTGCCGGAAGTGCGCAGAAAGCGGCCGATAAGCTCGGCATTCCCGTAGCCTGCTCCTCCTATCAGGAGCTTCTGGACAATCCCGAGGTAGAGGCCATTTACAATCCTCTGCCCAATCATATGCATATAGAGTGGACCATCAAAGCCATGGAGGCGGGAAAGCATGTTCTCTGCGAAAAACCCCTCGCTCTGGACTCCGCGGAAATCAAGGAGCTTATAAAACTTCGTGACAAAACCGGGCTTACAGTGAGCGAAGCTTTTATGGTCCGGTACCATCCCCAGTGGCTGAAGGCCCGGGATCTTGTCAAGGAAGGCCATATAGGAAAGGTTTCCGCTGTACAGGGCTTTTTCAGCTACTACAATGTGGACAAGTCCAATATCCGTAACATCAAAGAGGCAGGGGGAGGAGCAATTCTTGATATCGGCTGCTACCCTGTGACAACCACAAGGTTTATCTACGGAGAGGAACCGGTTCGTGTGGCTTCAGTTCTTGAGCATGATCCCGAGACGGGAGTCGACAGGCTTGCATCAGTTCTTATGGATTTCCCTTCAGGCCAGGCTTCCTTTACAGTCGGAACCCAGCTGGTTCCCCATCAGAGAATGAATATTTTCGGAACCGAGGGACGCATAGAGGTTGAAATTCCCTTCAATGCTCCTCCTGACAAGGGCTGCCGCCTCTTTAAAGGGGAGGGCGGATTCTATCCCGATGACCAGAAGATTATTGAGATTCCCGTTTGCGACCAGTACACCCTGCAGGCGGAATCATTTGTAAGAACCCTGCGGGGAGAGCAGGAAAATCATGTACCCCTTGAGGATGCCCTGCAGAATATGAAGGTTCTTGAGGCAATCTTCAGAGCCGGTAAAAGCGGCAGCTGGGAAAAGGTGTAATATGAGTAATTTACTATTGACGGATTGATAAATGCAGTCTTTGCAGTTAAGTTTGTAATATCTAAAAAACGCTTTAATATTATAGGAGAGAGAAAATGGTTAAACATATAGTAATGTGGAACTTGAAGGACAAGGCTGATGCAGAGGAGCTGAAGGCTGCTATTGACGCAATGAAGGGAAGGGTTCCCTCCATGGTTGATGTGGAAAGCGGTATTAACTACAACCCCTCAGATGCTTCCTGTGATCTTGTACTGATTTCAACACACAACAGCAGAGAGGATCTGGACGCATATCAGGATGACCCTGTTCACGGGGAAGTTAAAAAACTGGTCGGCCTGAAGGTCGTTTCAAGACACGTTGTGGATTTTGAAGTCTGATTACAAGGGAGTTTAACCCGGAAAGAATGGGAATACTATGACCAACCAGATGAAAAAAATACTGCAGATTGACAAGGATCTGAATAAAATTCAGGACCTTGATATTCTGCTTGAGCGTATTCTCTTTTATGCCCGTGAGGCTGTAAATGCCGATGCCGGGTCCATCTACATTAAAAACGGAGATGAGCTCGAGATAAAATACGCACAGAACGACACTCTCCAGCAAAAACTGGCCGAGGGGCAGAAGCTTCCTTTTGCCATCTTCAGTATACCTATCAATGAAAGAACTATTTCAGGTTATGTGGCGGCTCACTCCTCCCATCTGAATATTCCGGATATGTACAATATCCCCGAGGATATGCCCTTCAGCTTCAATACCCATTACGATGAAGTATCGGGTTACAAAACAGTCTCGTCCCTGACTTTTCCCCTTGTGACAAACCAGGGAGACCTTCTGGGTGTTCTGCAGCTGCTCAATGCCCGGGGCCCCAAGGGAGTCGTCACCTTCAAGAAGTCCGACGAGCCCTTTGTCCTTCACTTTGCAAGTACCGCAACAGTAGCGCTCCAGAGGGCCCGGATGACCCGTACTCTCCTTCTGAGGATGATTCAGATGGCCGAGCTGCGGGACCCCAAAGAGACCGGAGCCCATGTTAACCGTGTGGGGTCCTACTCCTGTGAGATCTATGAAGCCTGGGCCCGGCGGAGACATATCGAGGAGGATACTCTTCAGAAGCAGAAGGACACCCTGAGGATGGCCGCAATGCTTCACGATGTGGGCAAAGTCGGTATTTCAGACCTTATTCTGAAGAAACCGGGACGCTTTAATGATGAAGAGTATGAGATTATGAAGTCTCATACATATGTGGGAGCCAGGCTCTTCGCTGACAAGGAGTCCGATCTGGACAGCATCGCCCTGGAGATCGCCATAAGCCATCATGAGAACTGGGACGGCACAGGCTATCCGGGCAAGGTCGGCTGGAAAGAGGCCGGACCCGAAGAGATCCTCGGCACAGGTGAAGGGCTGAAAGGGAAGGAAATTCCTCTTTATGCACGGATCGTCTCGCTTGCCGATGTCTTTGATGCTTTGAGTTCCCGAAGGGTCTATAAGGACGCCTGGACGGAAGAGGATGTTCTGAAAGAGATCAGAGTCTGTTCGGGAACCAAGTTTGATCCCGAACTTGTGGAGATCTTCTTTGAGATCCTACCCATCTTAAAACAGATACAGCGGAAATACCCGGACCAGGAAGAGCATTGAAACTTATAATGGCTCCTCTGGAGGGTGTCACCGACGGGACCTTCCGGAGCTGCTATTATGATCACTTCCGGGGTCTTGATTCGGCGCTGACGCCTTTTCTCCCTGTTCCCGATAGAGTAAAACGGGTTCCCCTGCGCACATTTTCCGATGTTGCCCTTCCCGGGGTATCAAAGGTCAAAGAGATTCCTCAACTCCTGCTCTCAGAAGAGAGCGCCTTTATTACAGCTGTGAAGTCCCTGGAACGGGCGGGGTATGACGAAGTAAACTGGAACCTGGGCTGTCCCAGCAGGGGGGTGATCCGCAAGGGAAAGGGCTCAGGCCTGCTCCCTGATACTTCGAAAATACTTAAGATTCTTGATTCTGTCATGTCCGTCAGCAGTATAGGCATCTCTATTAAAATGCGTCTTGGACTCACAAGCCCCGAAGAGGGGTACGCCCTTCTTCCCGAACTTCGCAATATTCCTCTTGTGTCCCTGACTGTTCATCCCCGCACTGGAGATCAGATGTACAGGGGAGAGGTGGATCTGGTTGGATTTGAGCGGGCCCTGGAACTCTACGGAAAGCCTGTCTGCTATAACGGCGACATCAATACTCTTGAAGATTTTCTTGCACTGAAAAAACGCTTCCCCTCAGTGGATCAGTGGATGCTGGGCAGGGGAGTGCTGGCTGACCCTTTTCTGCCCGCATGCATAAAGGACTTCCTGGACGGTGAAGGCTCAAACAGCCCGAACCCCGGGGGCCATCCCCTCAGACAGAGGGAATTCAGATACTTTCTTGATGATCTTATTTTAAGGATGGAGAGCCGTTTTCACAGGGAAATTGCCCTTATCAATTATCTGAAGGGTATTCTGCTCTACAGCTTCTCTTCAGATTCCATGGCTCCCTCATTCAGAGAGCGGCTTTTGAGGATAAAAACTGTCGAGG
Source organism: Oceanispirochaeta sp. (assembly GCA_963676905.2). Classification (GTDB taxonomy): domain Bacteria; phylum Spirochaetota; class Spirochaetia; order DSM-2461; family DSM-2461; genus Oceanispirochaeta. Next base: position 3,971,306 of record CAXXVE010000001.1, on the reverse strand, counting down.
AATGGAACTGTCTTAAAAGTGAAATCTACGATTTTCTGGACAGCTGAAACAGTAAATCAGTAAACCGGAACGATTCCTGCCTGATAGAGGACTCCGCAAACCCAGAACATTGTGTGTTTTGTTCTCAGGAGTGTGATATCGCTCTCCTCTGCAAGACGGATCATGTTGGGGGGAATCTCTTTGCCTCTGACAAAGAGGATACAGCTGATATCGGCCATCTCTGCAGTCCGTATGGCCTGGACATTGACCAGTCCTGTGATCAGAAATGCTTCATCCGCCTCGTTGGTCAGGACATCACTCATCAGATCGGAGCTGAAGGCGTTCTTGTAATCCTGGGATTCCGCATCGCCGCAAAGCAGTTCGGCGTCTGTCAATTTCATTATCTCTGTTAATTTCATTCCCTCTCCTGATACAGATATTATTTTATAGATAAAATCCAACAGTTTCAATGTTAAACATGCAAAACAGTGCAGACCCGAGTGAAAAAAAATACTTTTATGGGAATATATAATAAGCGGCTTCAGGGACGGAAAAGATTTTTAACAGATGTCCTTGATCAATGAATAAAGATAATGTAATATTTTTTGTATAAATATCGATAATCGTTACGGTTGTCGGTTCATCAATTCTTAACTTATTATCAGCAGCAGTTCTATTGCGTAACGCTGATTAAAGACAGCTTCTGTCGACAGATAAACTGTATAGGGACATTGATCCCGCCATATAAAAAATTGATCCCTCATTCAGGGATCTCTCCGACGTCCGAAATAGCATTTTGCGTCTAACGTTTGGGATTACTGCCATTATCGGCATGATTAATATGTATTAATTTATTTGGAGGAAAGATAAATGAAAAAGTTACTTACCATTTCGATTCTTCTTCTTGTCTCTGCAGGCTTTATGTTTGCAAACGGACAGGGCGATGAATCAGCACCCAAAAGAACATTTGTTACAATCGGTACAGGCGGTGTAACAGGTGTATACTACCCCACTGGCGGTGCTATCAGTAAAATGGTTAACCAGAAGTACGATGAGTACGGAATCAAAGCCACTGTAGAGTCTACAGGGGGATCAGTATTCAATGTAAACGCCATTATGTCAGGTGACCTTGAGTTCGGTGTTGTTCAGTCTGACAGACAGTACCAGGCTTACAACGGAACAGCTGACTGGGCCGAAGCCGGACCTCAGGATAAACTGAGAGCCGTTTTCGCTATTCACCCCGAGTCAGTTACTCTGCTTGCTGCCGATGATTCCGGTATCGAGACATTTGAAGACATCAAGGGCAAGATCATCAACATCGGAAACCCCGGTTCCGGTCAGAGAGGAAATGCCATCGATATCATGGAAGCCTATGGAATCGACTGGGAAACAGATATCAAGGCACAGAGCCTGAAGGCTTCCGAGTCTGCAAAAATGCTGCAGGACGGAAGAATCGACGCCTACTTCTATACAGTCGGTCACCCCAACGGATCTTTCAAGGAAGCCACTTCCGGTGCCAGAAAGACTCACTTTGTTCCTATTACAGAGGTTGATGAGCTCCTCGCTCAGTACCCCTACTATGCTAAGTCTTTCATCCCCGTTGCCGAGTATCCCGCGGCTACAAACAGCGGAAATGTTGATACATTCGGTGTAAAAGCCACTTTCTGTACATCAGCAGATGTTCCCGACGAAGTTGTTTATGCCATTACAAAGGAAATCTTTGAAAACCTGGATGAGTTCAAAACTCTCCACCCCGCATTTGCTGTTCTTACCAAAGAAAACATGCTTGAAGGTCTTTCCGCACCTCTCCATGACGGTGCTATGAAATACTTTCAGGAAGTTGGTCTGAAATAAGATCTCTTTTTGTATAAAAACTGAATTTTAAAAAATAATAGCCCCTGGTCCGAGAGGACCGGGGTTTTTCCCGCCCTGATTTGCGGGAATAGTCTTAAGGAGCCTTTTTAAATGTTAAAAGAATTGGAAAACCAGCAGAGCGATGCGGATCTCGATAAGGCTCAAAGGATTGTAGATGAAGCAGAGGGGGGAACACGTAATGTCGAAAGCCCTATTGGACGCTGGGTTGTTCCTGTCATTGCCGCTTCATGGTCCATCTTCCAGCTGGCTATTTCATCCTTTGTTCTGCTTGAAAGCACTATTGTAAGAGCGGTTCACCTTGCCTTCGCCATCTGTCTGGTTTATCTGAGCCATCCTTTGTTCAAAAAATCCAAGAAAAACCGTTTTCTTAATTATTTTGCAAATAACAATCGCTACTCTGTAGCTGATATAATTATAACAGTGGGAGCCACCCTTCTGGCCCTCTATCTGGCCCTCGATTATGTGGGAATCAGCAGCCGCCAGGGTATCCCTCTTCCCAGGGATATTATCTTCGGATTTACCCTTGTTGTGCTTCTTCTGGAGGCGGCGCGCCGTTCTCTCGGTCCCGCACTTCCCATCGTAGCCATCATCTTTATGCTCTATAGTTTTTTCGGTCCCTATATGCCTGCCGTACTGGCATTCAAAGGGGTTTCCATCAACAGATTTGTAGGGCAGATTACAATGTCAACCGAAGGAATCTATGGTGTTCCCCTGGATGTATCGGCAACGATTGTATTCCTCTTTGTTCTTTTCGGCGCCATGCTGGACAAGGCGGGAGCGGGTAAATATTTTGTCGACCTGGCATTCAGTCTTCTGGGACGCTACAAGGGCGGACCCGCCAAGGCAGCTGTTCTGGCAAGCGGTCTGACAGGTATGGTTTCAGGTTCCAGTATTGCCAATACAGTTACCACCGGAACCTTTACAATTCCCCTTATGAAGAGTGTCGGTTACCCGGCTCACAAGGCGGGAGCTGTAGAGGTGGCCTGTTCTACAAACGGCCAGCTTATGCCTCCCATTATGGGTGCCGCGGCATTTATTATTGCCGAGTACTGCAACCTTCAGTATCTGGATGTTATCAAGGCGGCTTTTATTCCCGCTGTTGTATCCTATATTGCTCTGATGTATATCACCCATCTGGAAGCCTCCAAGCTGGGGCTGGAAGGAATCCCCAAGGCGGATCTTCCCCGGTTCTGGGATACATTTATCAGAGGTATCCACTTTCTGATTCCCCTGTTTTTCCTGATTGTGGAGCTTGTCGTTTTCAGACACTCTCCCGCCCTTGCTGCGTTCAGAGCTATTCTGGCCCTGACTGCGCTGATTTTTATACAGAATATATACATGGCCAGGAAAAAGAATGAGTCAGTAAAGAAAGCTCTGAAGCATGCCTGCTGGCAGGTGGGCACATCACTTGTCGCCGGCGGCAAGAATATGATGGGAATCGGTGTGGCCGTAGCCTCTGCCGGTATCATCGTAGGAGTTGTCACTCTGGGACTGGGCGGAATTATTACAGAAGTAATCGAAGTCCTTTCCGGTGGAAACTTCATCCTGATTCTGATTATTACAGCCATCGCCAGCCTTATTCTGGGAATGGGACTGCCTACAACGGCCAACTATATCGTTATGGCATCTCTCACGGCTCCTGTAATACTGACACTTGGGGCAAAAAACGGAATCGTAATCCCCCTTATTGCGGCGCATCTGTTTGTATTCTTCTTCGGAATCCTTGCTGATGATACGCCTCCTGTAGGTTTAGCCGCCTTTGCAGCTGCTGCCATTGCCAAGTCGGACCCCATCAAGACAGGAGTTCAGGGATTTACATACGATATAAGAACGGCGATTCTGCCCTTTATGTTTATTTTCAACACAGAGCTTCTGCTTGTTGGCGTTAATTCTTTCAGCTACGCTGTCTGGATATTTATCTCGGCCCTCCTTGCAATGTTCGCCTTTGCTGCACTGACCCAGGGATTCTTCTTTATCAAGAACAAGTGGTTTGAGGGCGTTGCTCTTGGAGTTGCTGCATTTACATTGTTAAGGCCCGACTTTGTGGGTGACCTTATCGGTCTGGGAGAGGCTCCCAAACAGATCATTATGGTTATGGGTATCATACTGATGGCCATTATCTATGGAGAGCAGCGCTTACGCGCCAGAAAGGCCGCAGCCTGAAGCTCCGCTGATCTGTAAACTGCAGACAATAGAAACCCCGGTTAAAACCGGGGTTTTTTATTTTTCCTCAATCCTTTACATCCTGCCGGAGCCTGAAAATCCTACAGGGCTTGCGTGGTGGGGTCCAGTCCTTTAATATGAACACATGTCCTCTACGAATGGTTCCAATAAAAGATTCAGCCTCTACTATCGAAACGGTTTTGCCGTACTCCGTGTCTATCCGCCTGAAAGCTCTGATGAAAGGGTTTACGCCGAAGAGATAGTCAACCGGATGAAAATACTCGATATCCCGATGGTACGGATGATGAAGATCGAAGAAATTATCGATCATGCTGACGGCTCGGTACAGAAGCTTGTAGAGTGGCCGGCGGGAGCTCATCTTTCACCGGCAATTCAGACAAGGATCAGCGAAGACAGAATGACCGCCGAGGTCTTTATTGAGCCTCCCAAAATTGGAGGCGGCCGGGTCACTGAAGAGGAATTTCAGCACATTCTGAGGGACTACAATATCTGCCACGGGGTAAAGCAGGAGAATATCGAGAACTGCATCCTCAACGAGTGCTACAACAAATGGATTACAATTGCCGAGGGAACTCCGGCGGTAGACGGCCGGGGCGGAAAGGTCAGCTATAATTTCAGCCTCGAAGCAGGCAAGCCGTTCAGGGAGCTTCCCTTCGGCAGGATGGATCTGAAGGAGCTGAATTTTATTCAGTACAAGGAGGCGGGAGATCTTCTTGCCGAGCTGAAGGAACCCGTTCCGCCGCAGGACGGCCGTGATATAAACGGCGAAATTGTGGAAGCAAAACCGGCGGGTGAGGGGGAGTCTCTCAATCCCGGTGAAAATACAGAGCTCCGGGGGAACAAACTCTTTGCCTCCGCATCAGGAAATGTACGCCTGGACAGGGGCGCCGTTATAGTTGAACCGGTTGTGACGGTGAACAATGTTGATTATGAGACGGGGAACCTCAGCTTTGAGGGCTCTATTATCGTCAAGGGCCATGTGGCCGATGGATTCACAGTCAAGGCGTCCGGAGATATTCAAATCACAAAGAGTGTGGGCCGGGTCCAGCTGACCGCAGGAAGAAACCTGATACTCCAGTCCGGTATCAATGGCGACAAAGCCGGTGTCATTGAGGTAGGCGGTGACCTCTATGCAAGGTTTATCGAAAGCTCCTTTGTCAATGTAAAGGGATCGTCCTTTATCTCAGGCTCCCTTCTGAACAGCACCGTGAAGATCTGCGGCGACCTGCTCCTTGAAGGCGGACGCTGCGAGATTGTCGGCGGCCTGACAGTTGTGGGAAAGTGGATCAAGTGCAGAAAGATAGGAAGTCTCTATGAGGCAAAAACCAATGTTGTCTGCGGTGTAGAGCCTGATGAACTGGATGCCTTTTTCAATACTCTCAAAGACCTTGAGAAGCTGCGGGAGACACAGAACGAACTGGACAAGCAGCTCGCCTACTTTACCAAACAGTGCTCCATTCCGGGAGCCACTGACCTGAGCTTCCGCCAGAAGGACCAGGCCGCGGCACAGGCCAAAGAGGCGACTGTGAAAATCGCCTATGTGATGAAGAAAATCCAGCTTATGAGAAAGGAGCTGAAACCCGATCCGAACAGCTTTGTGCTTGTGGAAGATATTATCTATGCCGGCTCCAAGGTCAGTTTCGGTCTGCTTGACTTTACTGTGGACCGCCGGGGTGCCAAGAAAACGATTCTTCAGGTCAAAGAGGCAAGGATCAAAGAGACAGGCTACAATCCGGCACAAGTTCCTGAAGAGATAAAAAAGGCCCTCCCTTCAGGCTGATCCTTAGACCTCTTTCTCTGCTGCTCTCTGAAGCTTCTTTTTACCGAAGACCTCTCTTGTCAGAATTCCTGCAACTATCACGGCCAGACCCGTAACCGTACTCAGCTGTATCTGTTCCTTCAACACCATTGATATCCAGAAGAGGGAGAGGAAGGGGGAGAGGTAGACAAGATGGCTTATACGAGCCGGATGGCTGGCGGTCTGCAGGGCTTTCCCCCAGAACACAAAGGTTATACCCATCTCAAAGAGCCCCACCCAGAGGGTCCACAGAAGAACACTCCGGTTCACCACAGGCATTCCGGGGGAGAGAAAGGGCTTTATAATAAGCAGAACAGGGATTGCCAGAAGAAAGTTCCAGAAGAGCCTCTTCTCCTGGCTGCCCTTCTGTCTGTTTCCAAAAAGCCAGTAGAGGGCCCAGAGGATAGAGCTGAAAAGGGCCAGGAATATGCCAGTGGAGCTGAGCTCTCCCAGAGCCGCGTCCGAACCGCCCCGGCTTATCAGGATAATCCCTGTAAAGCAGATGGCAAGGGCAAGACCGTCTGTGGGGGCGGGCTTCTTTTTCAGGATGGGAATGGAGAGTATGACAAGCATCAGAGGCCATGTGTAGTTCAGAGGCTGGGCGATCTGTGCCGGAAGCAGGTCGTAACTGTAGAAGAGCACAAGGTAGTATGCCGCCGGGTTCAGCAGTGATCCAAGCAGGAAGGCTGGGAGTTCTCTCCGGCCGGGTTTCAACTCTTTCAATCCCTTTTTAACAGAACCGCCCTTGAAGAGATTGATCAGCCCCAGGGCAAGGACGGACCAGAAGCATGAGAGAAGCAGAAGATCAAAGGCGGAGATCAGTTCCAGGGATTTTTTGAAAGCCGTGGCCACCGTGGACCAGAGCAGTATTGCCGAAAGGGCGTAGATCACCGCTCTTTTATCATTATTCATTGCAGCCTACCTCTTGTTGAGCGATCTTAGTTTCTGAAAGACCTTTTCCATATGGTCCGCCTCCCTCTTTGTTAAAGAGGCCCGGGCAAAGATGTCCCGGAAGAAGGATCTTGTGCGGAAGCGGTCAGGCTTGTCGTAGTACCCGGAGTCCGTCAGGGTTGCTTCAACGGTATCCGCAAGTCTGTCGACTCTTTCCATCTCTACGGGAGTACAGCTCCCTGTTTTTTCACCTATCCCTTCCCTGTAGAAGGAGTACGTGAGGATCTGCACCGCATGTGAGAGGTTCAGGGAGGGGTTGTCCGGATGTGTGGGAATGTGGCAGGCCTCGCTGCAGGCTGCAAGTTCTCCGTCGTTCAGGCCGTTCTGTTCATTGCCGAAGACAAGGGCTATATTCCCCTCGGAAAAGCTTGCCGCATGGGATGCCAGATCCTCTGGCAGTCTGGAGAGGCGTTTGCGGTTTTTTCCACGGCGGCGGGTGATGCCGGAAGCCAGGACAGTGTCCTTCAGGGCCTCACCAAGGCTCTCAAACCGTCCGGCCTCTTCATAGATGCCGTAGGCATGGAGGCTCATCATTTTGATTTTCCCCACGTCTATATGGCTCAGATCGCCAACAATTCTCAAACGGGAGAGGCCCATATTGGCCATCCCCCTGCAGACGGCGCCTATATTCATACTGCCCTCGGGCCGGCAGAGGACAATGATAGTTCGGTCAAGTAGATTCATGGGGCTATTATCCAATAATAAAACCGGCCCGTGAAGGCCGGTTTGGTAAAAAACTTAAACAGTTTCAGGAAGTGTCCCGTTTTCTGGAACCCCGCCTGAAGGAGCTTCCAGGCTGCCTTCGGGGTCTGTTCCGGAGGACTCGGGAGTATCAATTTTAAAGAACACAGCATAGAGGGTGGGTGAGACAATCAGTGTCAGAAATGCGGAGAAGGAGAGACCGAACATAATTGCCACAGCCATGCTCCTGAAAAAGATGTCAGTGATAAGCGGTGCCATCCCCATTACAGTGGAGAGAGTCGCCATCATTACCGGTCTCAGACGGCTCTGTGACGCGTCAAGGAGGGCCTGGTAGGGTTCTGTTCCATTCTTTATCAGAAGATCGATTTCATCCACCATAACGATTGAGTTTTTGATGGCCATACCGAAGAGGGCAAGTGAGCCGAGTATAGCCATAAAACCCAGAGAGGTACTTGTTACAAGCAGACCGAATATTACCCCTATCAGACTCAGGGGGATGGAGAGAAGAATTATGACGGGCTGCTTGAAACGGTTCAGCCCAACACCGACGGATGCCTCTGGCAGAAAGTTGTTCCATGAAGAGTTTTTCTCCCTTTCCAGGGTCCTCTGGCCGATATAGACCGACTAGAGATCCAGTTTCAGCTCCATGGCAATGGCAACAGCCACGTCCACAGTCAGATCCAGACTCACATGGAAATAGCCAGCAGGGACAGCATAATGAGAATTGATATATGTCTTTTGATCATTTTACCTTCCGTATTCTTTATTAAAGAATTGTTTACTTTAGGGAGTTCTAGTTTCTTTTATCGACTGCTTCCAATAAAAAAACAACATTTACTCCAGGTTAATTGAAAGTACCTGCTTTTTAATCTAGATTGTTTAGATATATTTTTGTGTCTAACGGGAGAGAGAGATGATACCGTCAATTAACCCACTTGTACTGAATCTGAAGGAATCGGCAACACTGCTGATTAATAATACTGTAAAAGAGATGCGTAAGCAGGGCCGTGAAGTTGCCCATTTCGGCTTTGGCCAGGCGGCATTTCCTGTTCCTGAGCTCCTTGTGGACGGACTCAGGCAGAACGCCGGAGAGAACAGCTATCTGCCCACCCAGGGACTGCTTCCCCTGCGGGAGTCCTTCTGCGGTTTCCTCAAGAAGGAGTTCGGCCTGGATTACGGTGTGGATGATGTATTTGTGGGACCGGGAAGCAAGGAGCTTATCTTCCAGATCTCATATATGGTGGAGGGTGTTCTTCTGGCCCCCGCACCAAGCTGGGTCAGCTACGGCCCCCAGGCGACTCTCCGGGGAAAGAAACTGATTCCCATAGAAACCCAGAGGGAGAACAGCTACAAGCTGACTGCAAGGGAGCTTGATAAATGCTGCCATGCCCGTGCGCAGGAGCAGAAGCTTCTTATTCTCAACAATCCCAACAACCCTACAGGCGCTGTCTATACGGAAGAAGAGCTCAGGGAGCTGGCCGATATCTGCCGGGCCTACAACGTCCTTGTAATCTCGGATGAAATCTACGCTATGATCGATTTTACAGGTAAACCCCATGCCAGTATTTCAAGGTTCTATCCGGAAGGAACTATTGTCTCCACGGGAATCTCCAAGTCATTTGCCGCCGGAGGGTACCGCCTTGGAATGATGGTTATCCCTGAATCCCTGAGGGTTCTCAAGGATGCCCTGAAGTCGGTTATCAGCGAAACATTCAGTGCCGTCAGCGCTCCCATGCAGTATGCCGCTCTGTCTGCATACTCACGGTTTGACGAAATAAAGGATGAGATTAACCTCAATACTGAAATCTATAAGGCAGCCAGCCGTTATCTCTGGACCCGTTTTCTTGAAATGGACCTGAACTGTCCCAAACCCCAGGGGGCCTTCTACCTCTTTCCCGACTTTGACAACTACAGGGAAAAACTGCGGAAAAAGGGCATACTCACAGGTATTCAGCTGGCCCATGACATGCTTGAAACAAAGGGCGTCGGCTTTCTGCCAGGATCGGACTTCTACTTTCCCGCCACAAACCTGGGAATCAGGGTGGCCTCGGTGGACTTCAACGGCAGGGAGGTCCGGGACAAATGGCCCGGCGGCAAGTTGACAGAGGATCAGATAGGGGAGTTCTTCCCCAATCTTGTTATGGGCTGCAATAAAATGGAGGAGTATCTACAGACTCTCTGACAACCGGCCGTCCTGCAATTTTCTGCAATACCACCGGTCCGTATCCGGTTATGATGCGGAAAAACGACAGGAGGTATTCTATTGAATACAGTTTCTGACAGGAAACAGATCAAGGCCTTCACAGCTCTTACGCTGTCGGTTCTTCTCTGGGGTGGCTCTTTCAGTGCCACCCGGACACTTTTATACGATTTTGACCCCATGACAATCATGTGGCTGAGAATGACAATGGCTTCCCTGGCTGTGCTGCCCTTCCTGAGACGCCTTGCCCCGCCGGCAGGGTGGAGGAGGGAGTGGAAGCCCCTGCTGGCCATGGTCCTCTTTCAGCCCTGCCTCTACTTTCTTCTTGAAAACAATGCCCTCCGCTTTACGACCTCGTCTCAAGCCGGTGTCATCGCTTCCTTTGTCCCTCTTCTTGTTGCCCTGGGAGCCTGGCTTGTTCTGGGTGAAAAGATAGGCGGCCGGGGAATCGCGGGGCTTGTGCTTTCAATAGGCGGGATTATATTTTTGACTCTTATGAACAGGGGGCAGCATGCTGCCGATAGTATTATCCTTGGTAATCTGATGGAGATGGGAGCCATGGTCATGGCTGCGGCCAATATGCTTATCATCAAAAAGCTGTCTGACCGCTACAATCCCTGGACCCTGACCATGATGCAGTGTTTTGCAGGAGCCCTCTTTTTTCTTCCCGGTCTTTTTATCTTTATTGAGTCACCTGTAGAGGTCACCGGAGCCCATATGCTGCTCCTTCTCTATCTGGGTGCACCTGTCGGGCTGGGAGCCTTCGGACTCTATAACTGGGGAATGAGCCATACCACAGCCTCCGGGGCGTCCCTGTTTATCAACCTGGTTCCCGTTGTGGCTGTTATTCTCGGATGGGCTCTTCTTGATGAAGGACTCTCACTGCTTCAGTGTCTGGCCTCGGTACTTGTTCTGGCGGGTGTTGTAATCAGTCAGAGCGGTGTAGAGGAGAGCAGTTCTACAAAGGCATCCAGCAGTTCCGGATCAAATATTGACCCTCTGTTGTCCAGCAGAAACTGAGTGGCTTCTTCCCTTGTAAAGGCTGTCCGGTAGGGTCTGTCTTCGGTGAGGGCATCATATATGTCTGCCAGTGTAAGAATTCTGGCGGACAGGGGAATCTGATCACCTTTCAATCCGTCGGGATAGCCCCTTCCGTCCCATCGCTCATGGTGGTGACGGACCGCCAGGCGGATTTTTTCCATTCCCGGTATGTCCTTGATAATTGTGTCTCCCTTGGCAGGATGACTTTTTATTAAATCATACTCTTCGTCTGTCAGTTTACCTGGTTTGTCCAGAATCGATTCGGGGATTCCGAGCTTTCCAATATCATGAAGAAGAGAACCGATTCTAATAATACTCATGTCTTCTTCTTTCAGGTTCAGCCTGCCCGCAAGGGTTAGAGATATCCGGGCCACCCGCTCGGAGTGTCCTGCGGTCCAGCGGGACTTTGCATCTACACTCCTTGTAAGGGCAATAAGGGTGCCATGGTAGAGCTCTTCCCTCTGATCCATCTCCTTCTTGCTTCTCAGAGCCACTCCCAGCTGGTCTGAGAGCATCTCAAGAGTTTCAATATCCTCAATGCCTACTTCGTCCAGATTGATGCAGAACAGAGCCATAAGCTGCTCATTCTGTCTTATCGGGATAACAACTACCTTCTCTCTTTTAAGCTCATCGGGAAGGGCGCTGCTGAAGCTTCCTTTGTATTCGTCCATTTCCTCCCGGCTCAGAATCATTGAGGAAGAGAGATCCTTCATCTCCCAGGGGACTTCCGAAAGGATCAGAAGCCGGCCCAGATGCTGCGGAGCGTCTGGAACCATGGCGCTCATGACAAGTCCCTCTTCCCTTGTTTCAAAGAGGCAGACAGGGGAGTGGCCGTACTGAAGTGAAATCAGGTCCGCCACCATCATTATAAGATCATCTCTGGATACGGATGAGAGAACGGCCCTGTCAATGCTGTTCATTGTCTGCATGGTCAACAGTCGGTGTTTCAGGTTCCGGCTCATCTTGTCTATGGAGCGGGAAAGAACACCTATGTCATCGAGTCTATGTGTGCTGAAGAGAATGTTCATATTCCCGTCAGCAAAGGCCAGGGCCTTTCCACTGAGATTGTGAAGCGGTTTGGTTATGGATTTTGAGAAAAGGGAGCCAAGAAGCACTGAAAAAACAACAATAACGATTGTTGAACTGTAGATGGACTCCTTTCTATTGTTCAGCATGGATTTCAGTCCGTTTCTGATCAGCTCAACCTCTATAACATAGTAGCGGCTGTCATAGTTCCGTGTCAGATTCAGAAAAAAAGCTCTGCTGCGCTCCCCGCCCAGATACATCTGGGGGTTGAAGAGGTGGGTCCTGCCGATGGTTTTGTTCAGATTGTTGGAGGGAGGAACTTTAACGATCTGAAAGCCGGTTTCAGGCAGATTCATAAGCTGCCTCCAGATCTGCTCATCCTTTTCCCGAGTATACAGGGTCAGCCTCAGATTGTCATTTTCTTCAATAGGAAGAATGGTTTTGAGAATCCTTTTTATCTCATTGCCAACAGCTGTTTCATTTACAAAGGCCTTATAGAAGAAGTCCGGGTCATCCTCAATAACCTTTTTCATATCATTACGGTATCCGGTCCTGAAATCCCTGTAAATCTCATAAGTGTGGATAGCAACTCCCGTGAGAAAGGAGACATAACTTACAAGAATTCCGAATAGGACAAAAAGGAAAACCATTTTTATATATAATAATTTAGATCCTATTTTTAACTGCATAATCACAATTTATTGATTAGTGAACGATCTTTCAAGATGGTTGTACCAAATTGCCTGAAAAATAGTCACCGGGTGTTACTCCTGTATACATTTTGAAGGTTCTCTGCATATGGCTCTGATCAGAAAAGCCTGCATCCTGGGCAATTCGGGCCAGATCCCGTCCCTCTTTCAGCCACTGGATACAGAGTTTTATACGTATATCAAGCTGGAAGGCATGGGGTGTGAGGCCGTAGGTTTTAGTAAAGCCGCGGATCAGAGTGTACTTGCTGATCTCTGTGTTCCGGCAGACATCATCAAGAGACTGGCAGGGATCAATCTCAAGAGATTTTTTTATGGATTCCAGACTGTTCTGGAGGCTGTTGTCCTCTTTTACACTGAGCTGCCTGTGGGTGCAGAGGATCTCTCCAAGGAAACTTATATAGCTCTCTTCCCAATCTCCCGAAGGGCTCTCATCCCTCTCCCATCGCTCCAGAAGCCTTTCAAACTGGTCCAACCGGATTCCGGAGAGCTTTCCGTAAGATGCCCGGCCGGATTTCTCTTCTCCGGGAAGTAGATGGAAGGCTCTTTCCAGCCAGGTTCTGTCCATATAGATCATATAGAAGCAAAAAGGGACAGTGCTGTCAGGGCTGCATAGATGGATCTGGTCGGCGGGTATGAAGATGCTGTCACCGCTGTTCAGCTCAAACTCTTTATTCAGTACTGTGATCACAGTTCTGCCGGAGGTAATAATTCCAAGAGAGACCTCTGTGTGGCTGTGACGGCGTAGGGCATAGCTTTCGCCGCCGCGGTTTATCTTTATCTCAATCCAGGGATATGCGGAATTTCTCTCAATTTTCATCGGATGATCCCTCCGGAGCTCCCGGGGACTTCCTGAAGATTATATGGGTATGTTCACCCAGTCCTCTGAAGGGCTCTTTTCTGTACCAGGCTTCCTCCTGTGCCAGCCACTGGCTGCTGCTGAGAGTGCCGGGATCAAACTGCCTGAAAAAATCATGGAACACCCTGATTCCAGACTGTAGAAGAACAGTGCCGTAAGGCTTGAGCAACTCTATTATTTCAAGGGGTGAGAGACCTCCGGGAGGGGTGAGCCTGCGGGGTTTTTCCTGTTTTGTTTCGGGAAGAAGCTGGCCGTTTATACCCTGTTTCAGCAACTGTCTGTCGCTGTTGAATACAAGAAGAGAAATATAGCTGTCAGGCCGGGCGGAGGCTGCTGCCTTTTTAATTGCTTTTGCAGTGTTATTCATCCACTCAGCAGAGCCGTGCAGACAGGTCAGCTTGGTTTGAGAAGCTGATTCTGAGGCAGGCAGAGGTGCCTCAAGGTAGTTCAGGCGGTGGATTTCCAGTTTCTGCGACTCACTAGCGGGAAGTGTATCCCTTCTTTTATGAGCAAGTTCCAGCATCCTTGCCGAATTGTCGAAAAGCCGTACATGATGGCCTGCCTTTACAGCCTGTTCTGCGAAATTGCCGGAACCCCCGCCGATATCGTCGATCCGGAGTCCCCCTTCTCTGTAGCCTGGTACATAGTCCTCCAGGTCCTTCTTTATCAGGCTGAGACGGATCAGTCCCTTGGCTGTTGTATAGACTTTTTCTTCAAGGCGGACGGCCAGATCGTCAAAATTACTCATTTCCCGTAAATATTATCAGAACGGTTACGTTTTGACATCCAGGAAGGACTGCGGACCCTGTATTTTTTTACATTGATTTACATTTGATTCTTGAAACTCATGAATTTGTATAACGTTTTTGAGGTTTAGTAAAAATACGATAATCGATTAAGATACTAGTTGAGAAAACGAATAACGAAACTAAATTTTGTTTTCATGGAGTAGTGGATTTACAATTAATTAGTACAGACAAGGGGATTCATAAGGATCAAAGATCAGGAGCATGAAGATGAAGATCGGAACCGTTAAAGAGATAAAAAACCATGAATACAGGGTAGGGTTGACCCCCTCAAGCGTCAAATCCTACCTGTCCCGGGGGCATAAAGTGTTTGTGCAGAAGGGAGCCGGTCTGGAAGCCGGATATCCCGACAGGGAATACATTGAAGCAGGAGCGGTAATTCTTGACAGTGCGGAAGAGGTCTTTGCCCAGGCAGAAATGATAGTCAAAGTAAAGGAGCCCCAAAGTTCCGAGTTTCCCCTTCTGAGAAAGGGGCAGATCCTCTATACATATCTGCATCTTGCCGCCGACAGAGAGTTGACCCTGGCCCTGATGAAGGCCGGGATCAAAGGGGTGGCCTATGAGACCATGGAGCTTCCCGACGGTTCTCTGCCCTGTCTGAAGCCTATGAGTGAAATTGCCGGCCGCCTCAGCGTGCAGGAAGGGGCAAAATATCTTGAGAAGGCCTTCGGCGGCAGGGGAGTGCTTCTGGGGGGTGTTCCCGGTGTCAAACGGGGAAAAGTCGCCATCCTGGGGGGCGGAGTTGTCGGCACAAATGCATGCAAAATTGCCGTGGGACTCGGCGCTGATGTAACTATTCTGGACATTTCACCCCGGCGGCTGGAGTATCTTGACGATATATTCGGCGGCACCATCACCACTCTCTACAGCACTCCCCATAATATCGAGCTGGTTCTCGCCGAAAGCGATGTTGTCATAGGAGCGGTTCTGATTCCCGGAGCAAAGGCACCGAAACTCGTCAAACGGGAGCATCTGAAACTGATGAAGACCGGAGCCGTCCTTGTCGATGTGGCAGTGGATCAGGGAGGCTGTTTTGAAACCACCAGGCCCACAACACATGATGATCCGACCTTCATCATCGACGGTGTTGTCCACTACTGCGTAGCCAACATGCCCGGATCTGTTGCCGTAACCGCCACAGAGGCCCTGAACTCAGTGACTCTTCCCTATGGCCTTCAAATTGCAGACAAGGGGCTGGAAGCCGCCTGCAGGGAGAATGAAACCATTCGTCTGGGACTGAACCTTTACGAGGGTGCCTGTGTCTATAAAGAGGTGTGTGACGACCTTGGAATTGAATACTCGGATACGGCAGGAATTATAGGCATATAAAACCGGATTGCCCCCGGAAAACAGCACTATACGGGGATGGATAACCCCCGGCAATCCTGTCATAATGCCCTCAGGTCCGGACACTCCTTTTCCGGTACCGGAGGTTGAATGAAAAAAGTTTTCCGCAAGATTATTGTCCTGGGAATTCCTCTCCTATTCGGACAGCTGACAGTCTATTTTCAGCAGATAGCCGATTCGGCAATGATGGGCCACTTCGGAGAGCAGAGTCTTGAGCTGGCGGCCATCGGAATCGCCGGACTCTTCACCTGGGTCCTCAATACCTGTCTCTGGCCCATGTCTGTGGGTGTGCAGGCCATTGTATCCAGACGCTACGGCAGACAGGATCACGGAAACGAAGAGAGCCGCCACTTTACGGGAGAGGCCCTTGATAACGGCATTGTTACCGCCCTTTACGCCTCTGCAGCGGCATTGATTCTCAGCCTTTCAGCCCCCTTTGTTCTGGGAGCCCTTCTCAATGACGGCAGAATTGTGGAGCTGGCCCTGCAGTACATCAGGATCATGCGTTTTGCCCTCATTCCCTCGGGGCTCTTTTTTATTCTTCAGGGCTTTTTCGGGGCTGTAAACCGGACAAGGTATGTAATGTACTCAGGGCTTATCAGCAATCTTCTGAATATTGTTCTGAACTGGATCTTTATTTTTGGAAAACTTGGAATCCCCGCCATGGGAATAAGGGGAGCGGCCCTGGGATCGGCCCTTTCAACTGCGGCGGCCCTGGTCTATCTTGTCTGGAAGGTCTTTGCCGGTGGATACAGAACGAGGTACCGCATCCTTCACTTTGACCGTTTTCTTCCATCCATTCAGGCGGACATCGTCAAGGTCGCCCTTCCTCCGGCGGTGCAGAATATCGTGGCTCTGTCCATTTTTATGATCTATCAGACAATTATAGAGAAGTACTCCACAGTGTATCTGGCCGCTACCCACAGTATCTTTGCCTATTTTCGCCTCAATAAAACAATGATAAGCGGTTTTGCCCGGTCCGCCGCAATACTGGCGGGAAATGCCCTGGGTAGGGGAGACCGTGATGAGGCGCAGAAGATAATCAGCGCCAGCGGTATCATCGCCGGTAGCGTCGCCTTTCTTGTGGCAGGGATCACCTTCTTCTTTCATATACCCATAGCCCGTATATTTACCTCAGATCCAGAAACCGCCCGAACCATTGCCCTCGCTCTTCGTTTCTTTATTCCCTTCTTCTTTATTGAAGCCCTGGGATATGCCTTTGAACTCGTTTTCCAGGGCAACGGTTACGGAAGATGGGTCCTGTTCAGCGAGTCATTTACCAATTTTACCTTTATTCTGGGAACCTCCCTGCTGGCATACTGGCTCTTCCCTGATAACATATACCTTATCTGGCTGAGTTTCGGACTCTATCAGATCTGCCACGCATCACTGATGATCACCGGATACTTCAGGAAAAAGTGGCTTCATATTGAAGTAGACAGGATGGCCCAAACATGAAATATCACTATCTGGATAACGACCGGGATCTGACGGCCTGGCTGGACTCTCTCAAGACCCGTGAGGTGAAGAGAGTGGCTGTCGACCTTGAAGGGGAGTTCAATCTTCACTGCTATGGAGAACATCTCTGCCTTGTGCAGATTTTCGACGGAACTGAGTTTGCCCTTATTGATCCCCTCTCTGTCAGAATCTCTCTGATCCGGGACTTTTTTGAAGATCCCGGTATCGCCAAGATAATGTACGACTGTTCGGGAGACAGAACACTCCTTTTCCGGAAGTACGGCATCGCCGTAAAAAATATTGAAGATCTCCTGCCTGCCGTTGAGCTTCTTGATCTTGAGAAAAAGAACCTCGGTTTTGTTCTGACTCATTTTCTCAAGGTGGAGCCCAAAGCGAAAAAGAAATTTCAGCGCTACAACTGGCTCCGCCGTCCAATTCAGGCGGATGCCCTTGAATATGCTCTTGAGGATGTGAAGTATCTCTTTGATCTGAAGCCGGCGCTTTTGAAGGAAGTGGCCGCCCTCAATCAGCTTGATGAGTATGAGAGACGGAATATTGAGGTCCAGACCAGGGAGATTCAGCTCAATCCTGTTCCCGGTATTTTCAGAAAGAACAGATTCAAAAAGATGGGCAGAGGGGAGCAGTCCCTCTTCAAATCCCTTTTCGAGTGCCGGGATGAACAGGCGGAGCGTCTGGATCTGCCGCCCAATTCTGTTGTCTCCAATGAAGATCTGTTCGCTCTTTCCCAGAGGACTCTGAAGATTAAAAATCTGCGTTTTTCTCCCAGGGTTCCCCGTAGAGTCCAGTCTCAGGTTCTTGAAGATTTTTCAGCACTTATGGAGCAATCCTGACCCCCTGTATAGATTCAGGGGGAATCTGAATAGAAAATTTTCTCAATATAGTACAAAAAGTACCTGAATATTGCCAAAGACCCTCCGTTCAGGAGTGCTATAATTTTCACCAGTTATCTATACGGAGGAAGCCATTTGAAAACCTACTGCATTGCCTGCGGAGTCTTCAGAACAGATCTTCAGGAAATTCTGCCCGCACTGCCGGAACAGCCTGAAGTTGAGTATCTGGAGGGAGGGCTTCATTCGGAGCCGAATCTTCTGCGCCGGGAGCTTCAGAACGCCATCGATCTCGTTCCTCAGGACTTCGATCGTATTGTTCTTCTCTACGGAGTCTGCGGCAAAGGCATTGTAGGACTCAAATCACTTAAGCACACTCTGGTAATACCCAGGGTTCATGACTGCATCAGCCTCTTTCTCGGAGGAACCCGGGAGTACAGAAAGCAGTTTTCCCACCAGCCGGGAACCTACTATATATCTCCCGGATGGTATGAAGAGCAGGTTCAGCCCCGGGGCCGTCAGATGATAAAAAAGCAGGCCCATCTTCCTCCTGAATATGCCGACACACTTGATAAAGAGGTCCTGAAAACCCGCTTCGGCGATGACAACTCAAAAGCCGTAACAGATTTTTTTGACGCCTGGAAGAAGAACTACACCCGGGCTGTCTATATAGATACAGGAGACGGTGAAGAGAACAAGTACTCCGCCTATGCCCGCAGTATGGCAGAGGAGAACGGATGGCAGTATACACGTCTTGAGGGCTCCAGGCGGCTCATAGCCGAATGTTTTTCCGCAGCGGAAAACAGCGCCCTTTCGGGTGAAGAAATTCTCGTTGTACCCCCGGGACGGGAAGTGACATTTGACTCTGCCACAGGTCTTGTCAGTTTCGCATCTTCTCTGCAGGAAACAGGGGGCCGCAGGACTCTTGTTTTTGAGGAAGACCAGGCTGATAAGGAGGCGGGAAGGCGATCATCCCGCCGGGCGGCGACACTGGGCCTGGGCATAGATGCCGGAGGAACCTACACCGATGCGGTCCTCTTCGATTTCAAAGAAAACAGAATTCTCAGCAGAGCCAAGTCTCTGACAACCAAATGGAAATACTCTGAGGGGATCATGTCCGCTGTAAGCCAGCTTCCGGCCGACAGCCTCGGGCGGGTAGACCTGGTTTCCCTCTCTACAACCCTTGTGACCAATGCCATTGTGGAATCCAATATCTATCCCGTGGGACTCCTGATGATGCCCATGGCCAGTATGACTCCCGAGAATATAAGCCACACACCCATGGCGGTTATCAAAGGGAGAATGACAATCGAGGGAACCGCTTCGGAGAGTATTGATCCCGATGAGATCAGAAGGGTAGCCCGGGAGATGGTTACAAACAGGGGCGTCCGTGCCTTCGCTGTTTCCGGATACGGGGCTTCGGTCAATCCCGAGCTGGAACTGAAGGTAAAAGAGGTCCTCCGTGATGAAACAGGACTGGATGTATGCTGCGGCCATGAGCTCTCAGGGACCCTCAACTTCTATGTCCGGGCCCATACCGCTGTCCTCAACGCAGGGGTAATACCCATCATGGAAGAGTTCCTTTCTGAGATGAAAGAAGCCCTGCAGGAAGCGGGTATCGATGCACCGCAGCTTGTTGTCAAGGGAGACGGATCGGTGATGACAGGCTCCTATGCTTCGGAGTTTCCTGTTCAGACTGCCCTGTCGGGGCCGGCGGCCAGTATGGCCGGAGCTAGCTTTCTTACAGGATATGATGACGCCCTTGTCATCGACGTGGGCGGGACCACCTCTGATATCGGATATCTTGATAAGGGAGAGGTATATGTCTGCGAAGAAGGTGCTTCCATCGGCTCCTGGAGGACCCATGTAAAGGCCGTTGATATGCTGACCACAGGTCTGGGCGGGGACAGCGTCATCCTGTTCAACAGGCAGCAGTGGTCCATCGGTCCCGGAAGGATAACACCCTTCAGCTGGCTGGCATCGGAGTACACACTGGAACCCGGACTTATGGATAAGACGCTTATGGACTTTTCCGATGGAAGCTCAACAGGGCTTCAGTGGCTTTTCAGTACGGGGAAAGAGCCGGAGTTTACGCTGACAAAGCAGGAGGCCCAGATAATGGAAGAGCTCAGGGAGGGACCTCTGACTGTCGGCGAACTGAGCCGGAGACTCTGTCATGGAGTCTGGAAGCTTCTGAAAACAGATCGGCTGGAGAAGGCATACTGCGTTCAGCGATCCGGACTGACTCCCACAGACCTCTTTCATCTTCAGGGCAAACTGGACCTCTACTCTACAGAAGGCCTTCAGGATTATTTTAATCTTCATCTGGAGCTTCAGGGCGAGAGTTCCTATGCCGTCATGGATCATCTGATGAAAAAGATAAGTACCAGGCTGGCTCATTCTGTTCTGGAGAGAATCTTTCCGGGAGATTCAGAGACAAAAGAGCTTTTTGCGCCCATTCTTGAGAGGGGCAATGACCGCCTCTCTCTGACTCCCACACTGAAGACACCGGTTATCGGTCTCGGGGCACCTGCGTCTCTCTTTCTGGGGGATGCAGTGAGGATGCTTGGCGGTGAAGTTCATATACCAGAGAACGGCGATGTCGCCAATGCCCTGGGCGCAGTCACAAGCCGTGTGGCTGTGGAGACAACAGCTTCAATCACAGCTACACCCGAAGGTTCCTACCGCGTGCTTGGCATGGGAGATACAGTGGGGGAGATCAGTCTTGAAGACAGGGAGACTCTTGAAGAGGCTGAACAGGCCTGCCTCAAGACCCTTGTTGCCAGAACCCGGGAGAAAGCCGTCAGCGCCGGCAGCTCAGAGACCCGGGTGACAGTCTATACAGAGGATAAGACCGCCGAATCTTCGGGGGGAGATATTCTTTTTCTGGAAAGGCAGTACCGCGCTCTTCTTAAAGGGGCTCCGGATCTGGTCTGATTGCTACAGGGAAAGGCTACTCCTTTTTTTTCCCTATCCGTCCGAGATGGGTTTCATGGAATCCCTCTGTGTGTTTCAGGCCATATCCCATAACTCTGTCCAGTGACGAGTGGGCAAAAAGAATAAGACCCGCAAGGGCCATCAGGGGGGTGTCCAGCACCATACCGGCAGCATAGAGGATCATGGATATTCCTCTGTGGTGCAGGAAGTTATAGAGATAAGCCCCTGTCGTAGAATTGATCATATAGCCCATAATGCTGATGTCGGGAACAAAAAGCAGAAGAGGGTAGACCCACCAGGGGTAGGGCAGCAGGGTGAATAGATATATTGTAACAAGAAAAAATCCCAGTTCTTCAAGCCTCACTAACAGACGCATTGGTCCGGTTTTCATCTTCAGGCCTCCTTGGACTTGTCTTCATAATTAAGTTTAATGGATCGACTCAGATTTTTCCTTTTTTAAAAAAGAACTGGAATGGCTGTGTATTTATGACAAAAAGTCCTTGACCAAATGGCCTTCCCGTTATGAAAATGAGGGCTGCATATAAAATAATCAATTTTAAAGGACTATTCATGGGCGAGTGTGAGTTTACTGAGGGATGCCTCTTCTATAAGGGCGGGATGGAAGCCGACGAGAGCAGAACTGCAGAACTGAAAGAGAAGTACTGCATGAGCAACAGCCTCCACTGTTCAAGATTTCTGGTTGCCAGTGCTGTGGGTGAAGACAGCGTTCCCGGAGATCTTTTTCCCGATGAAAAAGAGAAAGCTTATATTGTCATTGCTGAAAACAGCTGAGTCTCTGCAGGACAGAATCGCAAAAGTTTTGTATAAAAATCCCTCAGAACGGGTTGTTCCTGATAGATGAAAAACTGTCTTTTGTGATTTCACAGCCGTGGCCGAAGTAAACTTTTTCAAAATCCAGGGTTTTTATCTTCTCCAGTGATTTCATGGCTTCCGGCATATCCTCATAGAGGAAGGGGTAGGAAGGTTTCTTTCCACCCCGGGCTGCATCCCCTGCTATAAGCATCTTTTCTTTTTCCACAAGGCAGCAGATATGACCGGCGGTATGGCCGGGGGTCCATATAATCCTGATACCTCCGGCGGGTTCCAGGGTTTCTCCTCCCTTCAGCCGTATATCCACAGGAGTACCTTCCTGTTTGCTGTTTATCGATTTTCCAAGCAATAGGGGCACAATAATATTATAGGGGAATTGGGGATGGGCTTTTGAAGGCCTCATCAGCACGCCTTCTTCAATGGCTTGAGCCTCCATTTCGTGAGCATAGATCTTTGCCCCAGTCAGTTTCTTCAGTTCAGCAAGGCTTCCGGTATGATCATTGTGTAGATGGGTTATTATGATGTGGTTCAGCCTGGAGCTGTCCAGTCCTGCCAGATCAATGGCCTTCAGAATCTGCTCTCCCAGCCCGGAGGTGCCTGTATCAATGAGGACAAGATCCTCCCCATCGTCAATCAGAAAGCTCTGAACGTAACCCATTTTCAGTTCGTAGATCAGTTCTGTTTTCTGTATAAGTTTCATTTTCATTGCCTGCTCCTTCTACTACTATAGGCTTCCCTGCAATCATTTCAACTTAATTTTTTTCTTCATAATGTAATATTCATATGATTTTCTGACGCTGTCAGTATTTATTTCTGCTCTCCAGCCCTCTGTTGATATGGTAACAGGGGAAGGGATAGTTTATTATCTTGAGCCATGAACGGACAGAACAGAGAAAATATAAAACCCGGAATTACGGTGGACATCGTATTGAAAGCCGACCAGCGCAGCGGCAAGCTGACAAGAGGCGTTGTCAGGGATATCCTGACCAACTCCTCCTATCACCCCCATGGAATCAAGGTACGCCTTGAAGACGGCCAGGTGGGCCGGGTCAAGGAGATCTTCTAGATGAAATTTGAAAAACTGGCTCTTCTTCCCGAGATCCTGAAGGCTGTGGAAGAGAAGGGCTATACAAATACAACCCCCATTCAGACAAGAGCCATACCTGCGATTCTTGACGGAAGGGATATTCTGGGCGGCGCCCAGACCGGAACAGGAAAGACAGCGGCTTTTGCCCTGCCTGTTCTCAATATGCTGAGGGAGAAGGGCGGTGAAGCTTCTGCCCCCAGAGCCCTGGTTCTGGCTCCCACAAGAGAACTGACCGAACAGGTGGCCGAGAGCTTCAAGGCCTACGGGAAGTATCTGGACCTTGTTGTATGCAAGGCAACCGGCGGAGCCAAAATGAGCGCCCAGCAGAGCAATCTTGAAAAGGGCTGTGATATCCTGATCGCCACCCCCGGGCGGCTTATGGACCATATCACCCGGGAATCGGTAGATCTCTCAAAAATAGAAATTCTTGTCCTCGATGAGGCGGACCGGATGCTTGATATGGGATTCATAGGCGATATCAGAACGATTATAGGTACCCTGAAGCAGAAGAGTCAGAACCTTCTTTTTTCAGCCACCTACGGACATGACATCGAAAAGCTGGCACGGGAGATACTTAAAAATCCTGTCGCTGTTGAGGTGGGTAGGCGGAACTCTGCGGCAGAGGATGTCACACAGATTATCCACTGGGTTGACCGGGGACAGCGATTTGATCTCCTCCTCCATCTGATACAGGAGCAGCAGTGGTACCAGGCCCTTGTTTTTGTTAAGACAAAACACAGCGCCGAAAGGGTTGCTTCGGATCTTCTGAAGGCAAAAATCCCCGCCGATGCCATTCACGGTGATAAAAGCCAGGGAGCCCGGAACAGGGCCCTCAAGAACTTCAAATCCGGTGATCTGCAGATTCTGGTTGCCACAGATGTGGCGGCCCGGGGAATCGACCTTCACGATATGAGCCATGTCGTCAACTTTGAGCTTCCCCAGATCCCCGAGGATTATATTCACCGCATCGGCCGGACGGGTCGGGCGGGAAAGTCAGGCGTGGCCATCTCTCTGATCTCATATACAGAGAAAAACCAGCTCCTGAAGATCGAGAAAATTCTGAAGTCACAGATTCCTGTTGAGATTATTCCGGGTTTCGAGCCCAAGCATGACATTTCCAAGGACAGGGAAGCGGATAAGAAAGCATCACAGAAGCCCCCCCTGACAGGCTCCAAAAGCGGTAGAAAGACCGCTGAAAAGGCAGGAAGCCGGAAACCTGATGGAAAGACAGGAGGAAGACCCTCCGGCAGGAGTGAGGAGCGGGCTCCCGGAAGGGCCGGCAGTTCCACCGGAGCATCGCGAAGTGGCGGACGGACCGGCGGAGCAGGAAAAGCCCGGACCGGCGGAGCAGGTAAACCCAGAACCGGCGGAGCAGGTAAAACCCGGACCGGCGGAGCTGGTAAAGCCCGGACCGGCGGAGCAGGTAAAGCCAGAACCGGCGGAGCAGGTAAAACCCGAACCGGCGGAGCAGGTAAAACCCGAACCGGCGGAGCAGGGCGGAAAGGCCGGGGACGGAGCTGAGTACACTGCCTTTCCATGGATAAGTTTCTTTTATGGAAGCATAAGAATTAATCGTTTTAACCGTTACTGGATTATCGATATAATATTACCGAAAATGTGCCTCATTCTGTTTGAAATGAGGCGCTTTGGAGGTAAAATGTTGTTTAATACAAAGAAAATCATTCCCGTCCTGTCACTACTTGTGATTCTGATGGCCTTTACAGGCTGCGGCGGGACCAAGTCAGACCTGGCAGACGGAACCTATTCCGCAACTGAACAGGGATTCGGCGGTGATGTTACCGTTGATATGACTATCGCAAAAGGGAAAATATCAGAAGTTAGCATCACCGGAGATAAAGAGACTCCCGGGCTGGGTCAGGCTGCCCTGAACCCTCTGGCTGAAGCCATCATCGAGGCGCAGAGCGCTGAAGTTGAAGGTGTCAGCGGTGCTTCCTATACAAGCAAGGCCGTAAAAGCCGCCGCCGCAAAGACACTTGCCGCTGCCCGGGGTGAAGAACCCGAAGGGGCAGGGGATGTCGCTCTGGCTGACGGAACATACAACGCCGAAACATGGTCTTTTTCTCCTAACTTCAAGATGGAGCTGCAGCTTGTTGTCAAAGACGGCCGCTTCTCCTCGATTGAAGTAACAGGTGGAAATGATACAAAGCCCATCCTTCAGAGTGTACTTGATCTGATGGTTCCCAGAATGATTGAGGCTCAGTCACTCAGCGTAGATTCCATCACCGGTGCAACAACATCCAGTAATGCTGTCAAAGCGGCCGCAGAAGACTGTCTTGTACAGGCCATTGCCGCAGCCGGCGGAGCAACAGGAGATGTCCGTGCTTTCTATGTAACCCCTGAAAAAAGCACTGAACAGGTTCGTATTGAGACCGATATTCTTGTGGTCGGAATGGGTGGTTCAGGAATCACAACCGCTGTCAGAGCTGCTGAAGAGATCTATGCCGCCAAGGGCAATGATCCCGAGGCTGTTCATGTCCTGGGAATTGATAAAGCCGGAAAATACGGCGGTACCAGTGCGGTGACCTCTTCTCCCATGTCCATCAACCCTCCCAGCTTTGTTGCCTCAAACGGCGGTGAAGACTTTGTTGATGTGGATGTACTCAAGAGCGCATGGATAGACTATACCGAGGGAGATGCCAAGGAATGGTCAATCGACTACATGATGAACGAGTCCGGAAAAGCCTCTGACTGGCTTATGGAAAGAGGTTTTGAATTCGGTGCTCCCATGCAGGGACTGGCACAGCCCTATCTGGCTGTAGTTGCCTACGGCGGCCAGTTCGGAATCAGCAAGTCTGTTGTTGCCGAATACTATCATACCATCATGAAGCACTACAGCGAGATTGGCGGTGAGATTATGCTTGAAACCGCTGCTACAGATCTGATTACAGATGCTGAGGGCAATGTCCTCGGTGTCAAGGCAGAGGGTGATGACGGTACAAAGTATGAGATCTATGCTGATTCTGTCGTACTGGCCACTGGTGGATTCGCCGGAAGCTATGAGATGACAGAGAAGTATCTCTCCAATGAGTACTTTCCTCTTACAGGCGCTCCCTACAATGTATACGGAATGAGACAGAACGACGGTGCCATGATTGAAGCGGCCATCCAGGACGGAGCGGCTACATACAACATCGGTGTTCCCCCTGTAAGCCATATCGGCGGAGCGGCTGGAATCATGCATGAATTTGATGTGACCGTTCATGAAGGAACATTTGACCTGTGGAGCGGA
This sequence comes from Oceanispirochaeta sp., assembly GCA_963676905.2. Taxonomy (GTDB): domain Bacteria; phylum Spirochaetota; class Spirochaetia; order DSM-2461; family DSM-2461; genus Oceanispirochaeta. Next base: position 3,945,420 of record CAXXVE010000001.1, on the reverse strand, counting down.
CGGGAGATGACTCAGTCATTGAATGACATTCCCATGATGATGTCTGTGGCTCCCAATGCCATGGCCGTCAACAAGTACGGTGAGCGTTTTACAGATGAAACCACCCTCGGTTCCTACGGCAACTGGCAGGCGGGACCCCGGTTCTATACCATCTGGTCCGCTGAAATGATCGATGAGATCAGAACAAAGGGACTCCGCTTTGCATCAAACGGACTCTTTGTAAACCAGGGCGGTTGGCCCATTGAGACTCCCATCGAAAATATTGATGAGGTTCTTGCTGCTGCCGAGAAGCACGGCCTTGTAGTTAAAGCCGATTCTCTCGAAGCTCTGGCATCGGCTCTGAAAATGACTCCTGCTACCCTTGAAGAGACTGTAGCTGGTTACAATGAATACTGCGATACAAGATCCAATCCTGCAGACGGGATTACAAAGAGTGAGGAGATCTTTGACCTCTCCGGTCAACCCATCGTAAGCGACAGCGGAACCTTCCAGAAGGTAGAAGGCGACGGTCCCTACTACGCCGTCGTCGGCTCTCCCTGGGTCTACTCAACAGCGGGTGGTCTGGATATAAATGAGGACTTCCAGGTTCTCAGAAACGATGGATCTGCAATAGACGGACTCTATGCCGTCGGTACAGACTCAATCGGTGTCCTTCTTACCGAGAAGAAGGAGTATGTCGGATACGGCGGTGCAGCCCAGGGCTGGGCCTTCACCTCCGGATACCTGACAGGTGAAATCGTGGCTGATAAGGTTCTGAAGTAAACAGAATCTCCAGTAGATATTGATTTAGCGCCCCCGGAAATGACGCCGGGGGCGTTTTCTGTTATAATTGCCATCATGGATATGACAGGACTCGAATACTTTATCTCTGCCGCAAGGCATCTGAACTTCACCAAAGCAGCCGATGAGTGCTGCATCACCCAGACAGCCATGAGTCTGCACATTGCCAAAATAGAAAAGGAGCTTGGATTCAAGCTCTTTTTCAGGGAACACCGGGCCGTCCGGCTTACACAGGGGGGAACTGTTTTCCGTGAGGAAGCCCTGAAGATCCTCAGGCAGTACAAGGAGGGCGTTCAGAGGAGTGCCAGTGCCGCAGCGGGGTATGAAGGTGCTCTGCGTATCGGGTTCACCAACTACATCGAACGGACATTCCTGCCAGAGCTAGTAGGTCGTTTTCACCGCAACTATCCCCGTATTGAGCTTGTACTCAACAAGAATGAGCAGTTTAATATGGCGGATGATCTGAAACAGGGAATCAGTGATATTTCGGTAGTCTTTCCCTATGAGGTGGAGAATGACAGCGACCTGAGTGTGGAGATTATCGACAGCTACAGAATTTGCGCCGTCGTCAGTTCAGAAAGTGAACTTGCTGACAAAAAAACTGTAAAGTTGAGGGATCTTGAAAGGTCTCCTGTCATTATCAACAGTCCCGCCAACTCACCCAGGCTTTTTCAGCGGGTTCTTGAGGATTGGAAGAGTCTTGCATTCAGTCCGGAATCCATAGTGGAATCAGACAGCGCCGACGGTATGCTCTTTCTGGTGGAAGCCGGATTCGGAGCAGCCCTGATGCCCTCCTATGTAAGGCAGCTGCAGAATGACAGAATCCGTGTCCTTGATCTGGAAGACGGCTCCTTCTCCATAGAAATGGCAGTGGCCTGGCTGAAGGAGAACAGTAATCCGGCGGTGGATCTCTTTCTCAAGGACCTGAGGGCATTTCAGCCGGTTTCCTGACCGCTCAAGGCGAGGGTCATACAGCTTCTAAAAAGAAACAAACGTAATAATAATCTCACAACTCCTATTGACTGACACCTCTATCAGTAATACTATATCGATAGAAATATATCGAATAAGTGAGAGTGGTATTTTTGGATAATCAATATCCCGTATATACATTGCATAGTGAGTGCCAGGACTGCTACAAGTGCGTTCGGGGCTGTCCCGTCAAAGCCATCAGAATCGACGGGGGGCGGGCCTCTGTCATCTCCGACAGCTGTATTGCCTGCGGCCAGTGCATATCCCTCTGTCCCCGGAACGCTAAACAGGTCAGAAATGACAGCGCCGTCGTTTATGATCTTATCTCCTCGGGAGTGCCTGTAGTCGCCTCTCTGGCTCCCAGCTGGCGGGGTAGTTTCTCCTGCTCTTCCTCCCAGATGATCTCCTCCTTGAAGGAACTCGGATTCCATGCAGTATCTGAGACGGCTCTGGGTGCCCAGGAAGTCTCCATGGGGACTCTTGAGCTGATGCGCAGTGAACCTGCAAGACTCTGGATCTCAAGTGCCTGCCCTGCGGTTGTAGACTATCTTAAGAAGTATAAACCCAGGCTTGTATCCTCCCTTGTTCCTCTGGCCTCTCCCGCAGCGACCCACGGGCATATGCTGAAAGAGCATTATGGACAGAATGCATGTGTTGTCTTCATTGGTCCCTGCAGTGCAAAGAAGGGAGAATCCGATCTTTATCCTGATAACATCGATACAGCCATCGGATTCAATGAACTGGACAATATGTTCAGGAAGGCGGGAATCAATCCTGATACCAGAGAGTCCGGTAACGGGACATTTGAACCCTCAGATGCCTTTGAGGGTGCCCTCTATCCCCTGGAGGGGGGAATGAGCGAAACAATGCTCAAGGCGGGAGCCGGCGGGGAAGCCGTTATGATTACTGTCAGCACCATTCCAATGATCCGGGAGATGCTTGACGGAATGGATGGCGATTCACTCTCGAAGCCTGTATTTATTGAAGCTCTTGCATGTCAGGGAGGCTGCATGGCGGGGCCCTGCACCATAAGCAGGGAAAACGGTCTGCAGTCGGTACTGAAAGTACGGGATCATGTCCGGGAACGCAGCGGTATCCCCATGCGGGCATCCACAGTTGTATCAAGAAAGTTCTTTCCAACATCAGTTCAGCTTGAAGAGCCCTCGGCTGTTCAGATTCGTCAGGCTATGCTCCGGATAGGCAAAAAGTCCGTTGATGATGAACTCAACTGCGGAGGCTGCGGGTACAACACATGCAGGGAGCTTGCAAAGGCTCTTGTCCGGGGGAATGCCGAGGCTCAGATGTGCATCTCCTATATGAGACGGATTGCCGCACGCAAGGCGGGGGCCGTATTCAACTGCATGCCTTCGGGAATCCTTATGGTTGACAGCACCCTTAAGATTCTTGAGACAAACAAGTCCTTTGTCCGGATGTTTGCCCCTGACCTCCTTGAAGGTTTTGATGAAGACCCTGGATGCCTTACAGGGGGTGTCCTTGATAAAATTCTCCCCTGCGGCAGTCTCTTCGAATCGGTTCTTGAAACAGGAAAGGACCTTCATAAGGAGCACTATCCCATGAACCGGGGACTCTACGAGATCAGTATCTTCTCCATCGAGGCCAATCAGCTTGTGGGAGCAGTTATTGCCGATGTAACCGAGTCGGAGATGCACCGGGACCAGATCGCCAAAAAGGCCCACTCCGTTATTGCCAAAAACATGGCTATTGTTCAGGACATTGCCTGCCGTCTCGGGGAACACATGGTTGAGACAGAACTCCTTCTCACTTCCATTGCCGAAGGCTATGATCCCGAGCTGGATACGGATGAGAGAGGAGAGTCTGACGATGCCCATGGCTTTCTCAATGGTCTGGGAAGGCTTTATGAATAACTCCCTCTATATGGATCTCTCCTGCTCCCAGATCAGAAAGACCGGAGAGAACATCTGCGGCGATGTCTTTCTGACAAGGCGCTACCCCGAAGAGCGGCGGTTGATTGCTGTCCTTTCAGACGGCCTTGGAAGCGGAGTCAAAGCCAATATTCTGGCCCAGATGACAGCCACAATGCTGATTCGCTATGTAGAACATGGTCGGGATATCCGTAAGGCTGCGGAAGTGCTCATGGAGACACTGCCTGTGTGCAGTGTCAGAAAGATAAGCTACTCAACCTTTACAGTAGTGGACTGCTATGAAAACGGCTCAGCCGTGGTCATTGAAGAGGGAAATCCTGAACATCTTCTGTTCAGAGGGGGAAATCTGATGGAATCATCACCGGAGATTATCAAATCCAGGAAGTTTCAGGGAAGGCAGATCAAACGCTATGAGCTCTCTCTGAAACCTGAAGACAGACTTGTCTTCCTTTCAGACGGAATTACGCAGGCGGGCCTTGGAAGCAGGTCTTCCCGCTCCGGTTGGACCCGTCAGGGGGTGGCCGGTTTCCTCCATGACTCATTGGACAGGACCCCGGGTATAGGGAGCAGCAGAACGGCGTCGGAGCTTACAAGAGTATCCTCTCTTTTCGGAGATGAGCCATTGGTCAAGGACGATATGACTGCAGCAGTTCTCCATGTCCGGCATCCTGAAAGGCTGACTGTTTTTACAGGCCCTCCCTTTCACAAGGAGAGAGACAGGGAGCATGTCCTGAGGTTTATGAACAGCCCCGGAAAGAAGGTCGTCTGCGGAGGAACCACCTCCAATATTATTTCCAGGGAGCTGGGGATTGAGGTGGATACCAAGATGGGAGAGGGGGGCCTGCCGGGCATCTCTGCTATGGAGGGAGTTGATCTTGCAACAGAGGGAATCCTGACCCTCACAAGGCTTATGGAGTATCTCATTACTCCTCCCGAAGCAGGGCGGAGTGATGCGGCTGTCAGGCTTTTCAAGCTTCTGATGGATCACGATCTGATCTCCTTTATGGTGGGCTCTTCACTGAACAGGGCTTACCATGATCCCGACTGGCCGGTTGAGCTTGAACTGAGGAAGAACCTGATCAAACAGATCTGTAAGGTCCTTGAAGATAAATATTTAAAAAAAGTGGAATGTGAGTTTATTTAGATGGAGAAAAGAATGATTGATGTTGAAATCTGTTTTGGTACGACCTGTTATGTGCTGGGAGGCTCCCGGCTGCAGGAGCTTGAAAACTATATGGATGATGATATGAAGAGCAAAACCAATATCATCCCCAGAAACTGTCTGGGCCTGTGCCGGAACAGTAATTTTAAGAGCGCCCCCTTTGTAAAAGTCAACGGGAAGATATTCGATGAAGCTTCTCCTGAAGAGATTCTCACTGTCATAAGGAGGGAGATTGATGAGTCAAATTAGATTAACAAGCAGTCTGAACCGTCTGGTTCTGATCAATATTATCAAGGCCTTCGATTCCGGGAACTTTCCCATGGCAGCTCACCGGATTCCCTATGAAATGCGTCCTAAAAACAGCAAGCCCCAGTACCGCTGCTGTATCCATAAAGAACGTGCGGCAATCAGGGAGAGGACCATTGCCGGTCTGGGCTTCTCTGTAGCCGAAGATGATCATATCAAACTTCTGACCGAGTATGCACAGGATGCCCTTGAGCGTACAAAGGTAGACAGTGAAGTGCTCACAGCCATCGATACAGCCTGCCAGGGATGCCGTTCAGGACATATTCATGTGACCGATATGTGTCAGGGGTGTGTGGCCCAGTCCTGCGTTTCATCGTGCAAATTCGGCGCCATCCGGGTAGAGAACTCAAAAGCCGTGATCGACGACGACAAGTGTAAAAACTGCGGTCTTTGCGTTAAAGCCTGTTCCTATAATGCCATCTCCCGCCTCAGGGTTCCCTGTGAGGAAGCCTGTCCTGTAGGAGCCATTCACAAGAATGAGCAGGGTGTGATTGATATCGACTTTGAGCGCTGTATAAGCTGCGGAGCCTGTGTAGCCGGCTGTCCCTTCGGAGCCATCCATGAGAAGAGCCAGATGATCGATATCCTCAAAGAAGTGAAGGGTTCCCGCCCTGTGGTCGCCATGGTGGCGCCAGCTGTACAGGGGCAGTTTCCCGAATCCCTCCCTAAAATTGCATCAGCCCTGATTGCCGCCGGCTTCTCACATGTCCTTGAAGTCGCTGAAGGGGCGGATCTGACTACAATGAACGAAGCAGCGGAGTTTGCAGAGAGAATGGAGGAGGGCGAACCCTTTATGACCACATCCTGCTGCGCCGCCTACAAAGAACTTGTCCGTCTCCATATGCCCGAAATGAAACCCTATGTCTCTGAGACTCCCACTCCCATGCACTACACCGCAAAGATAGCCAAAGAACGTTTTCCAGGTTGTGTGACCGTCTTTGTCGGTCCCTGTGTGGCCAAGAAGAAGGAGGGCCTGGATGATGATTATGTGGATTATGTCATGAGCATTGAGGAGCTGGGGTCTCTCTTTGTCGCCCGTGAGATCGAACTCAGCGAATGTGAGGACTACTCTTTTCACATAGCCGCATCCTCCGAAGGAAGGGGATTTGCTGTTACCGGCGGAGTTTCAGGAGCCGTTGCCGCCGCAGCCGGAGAGGATTGCCCTCTGAAGAGTCACTGCGTGGACGGACTGGACAAAAAGGCTATTGCTTTGATGAGAAATTACGCCAAGAAAGGGGAGTGCCCCGAGGGTAACCTGATCGAGGTAATGGTCTGCCAGGGAGGATGCGTGGGAGGATCATCGGTTCTCAACGATACGAAAAAAGCCTCTGTAAAGGTTAAGACCTACTCTGCAGAATCCAAATCTATCCTTGATATAGTGAAGACCTGATACGACTTCTATGCGACAGTCCTCTACTTGTCGCATAAATGTCGTTCGGTATATTGTTTAATTACACTATCTTTCAGGCAGAAACCAAAGCTACGGAGGCCATCAATGCTGATGATCAAAAAGTTAAGACTTCAGAGGGGGTGGTCCCAGTCCGACCTGGCCGAGTTCAGCGGACTGAGCAGCAGAACAATTCAGAGAGTTGAAAGAGGGGAGAAACCCAGTCTGGAAACACTGAAATGTCTGGCAGCCGTATTCGATCTGGATATTGCAGAGTTTCAGCAGGAGGATAGTATGAGTGAGAAAAATATCTCAATGGAAGAAAGACGGGCATTCGAACAGGTTCAGCACGAGAAGGGATTTTACAGGCATCTGATTATGTACGTGATTATCATCGCATTTCTCTTTGCATTGAATCTGATCACCGAACCCGGTTATATCTGGGCAAAATGGCCTGCCATGGGCTGGGGACTTGGAATTCTGATCCACGGAATCAGAATTTTTTCCCCTTTACAGATGTTCGGACCTGAATGGGAAAAGAGACAGATTGAAAAAAAGTTGGGACGGAAGCTCTGACTTCTATTCCGCACTGTTATTCCAGGGAGTTGGTGAATCTGACCTGAAACAGGATGTACTCTCTGATCTGTTCCATAAAAGGTTTATCCTGCAGCCCCGGGACTACCTCACAGCTATTTAACTTATAACCAATGGAGACTGCCCCGAGGCAGTCTCCATTGACTGAAATCTTATTCGCTTAAAATGTCGTTGGCAGCGGTTTCGCCTGCGAGGCGTCCGATGACAAATGCCACTGTCAGGCCCTGTCCCATCTGATTGGCGGTTTCTCCGCCGATGTAGAGGCCTTCGATGACTGAGCCGTCTTCCCGGAGAGCTCTGGCCTTCAGGTCTATCATAACACCGCCCCTTGTCTGCTGACTGGCAGGAGATATTCTGGCTCCATAGTAGGAGGGTGTATCAATCCGGCTGAACATGGATGCGGTCCTTCCATATTCTGTATCTTCTCCTCCATCGAAGGAGGCACGGTAGGTCTCAACAGCCTGTACCAGTTCTGAACTGTCAATCTCAAGAGCCTCTCCCAGTTCTTCAAGGGTGGCCGCTTCAGTAAAGTAACCGGCTTCCTTGTACTCCTGCATCAGGGCTGCTCTGTCAACAGATACCTGGTCGAAGATCAGATAGGCATGTCCCTCTGTCTGCTCGGTTATTGTCTTACCGAGGATTGATGTGGGGGATAGTTCGTTTACAAAACGTTTCCCTTCTTTGTTTACAAGGATCGCTCCGTTGTACCGGGCATTGGTCAGAGAGATCGCTCCGTCTCCTGTATCATAGGCCACAGTCTGGGGACCGGCTGAGTCCATATTGCCCAGTGCTGCTCCGGCTTTGACAGCCATGATGATTCCGTCACCTGTGGCTCCCCGGCTGGCGGTTGAGGGATAGCCCGCCCACTGAGGTGTATACTCGGCTACCATTTCGGGGTTGGAGGCAAAGCTTCCTGTTGCAAGGACTACTGCCTTAGCAGTGATGGTGTAGTTTCCATCCTTTCCTTCAACTTCCACACCCGTAACCTTGTCTCCGTCCATAATGAGATCGGCGGCTTTGCTGTCCCTGCGGTAGTCAATTTCCGCCTTGTCCAGATTGCTGACCAGAACGGGAACAAGCATCTTTCCCATGGCGCTGCCGTCTGATGTGATATGCTGGGAGCCGTTGATAACTGTACTCAGGTCGGCGCCCATGGCGATCAGCCAGTCTACCATTTTACCTGAAAGGGTTGCCAGGTTGCGGAGAGAGGGATCATCTTTGCCGCTGTTTCCGGTAAGCTTTTTGTAGTAGTCCTTTTCCGAGTAGTAATCCTCCCAGGCTTCATCCAGTTCGGATGCGGAGGTGTTTGTATCGATCTCTTCTTCAGCAGAGGGGGGGAGAACCTTTTTCTGCACGGAGCTTCCTCCCGCATTTACTGCGGTGGAGGCGTAGAGGGTGGTTCCTCCCATTTCTGACAGTTTTTCAAGAAGGATGACATCCATCCCCTTGGACTTTGCCTCAAGAGCGGCAGCCATACCGGCCCCGCCTCCTCCCACAACGACTATATCTGTTGTTTCGCTTCTGCTGTCTGTACTGACGGCGTTGCTCTCTTTTGAACACCCTGCCAGCAGTGAAACAGCCATAAGCAGTGACAGAATCAGTTTCTTCATTTTCACGTTAATCTCTCCGATTTTAATAATTTGATAAATCGATAAGATTTTACCGAGTTCACTATTCCATGAATATTCCAAAGATCGGAACTAGTTCAGAAATTCGGAACTGTAAACCCTTGTTGTGTAATCCCCGGCTGTTGTAGAGTCTTGGTGAATATGACTGAACCTGAAAATATAAGAAGAAAGAATGATAAGAAGCGTCTCTACAGCTCCTATCGACTGCTTGATAATATGCTCTCAGGCATTTCGCGGGATGTGGTTGAGTATGATAAGGAGCTGCTGGATGTGGAATTTTCCTTCCGTCCAGATGACTGCTACATGCTTATCATCGGATATAAGAAATCTCTCTTCCAGCAGTACACGCCCTCTGATGCCTATATGATGAAGTGCTCCGATGCATTGAAAGATATCGTTTCAAGAACTGCATCTAAAATGTTCATTTCCTACGATATTCTCTATCTGAATCCCCTGAAATACTGGTGCATCCTTTTCAGTCCTGAAACAGGGCGGGGGGATGCTACGGAATTTTCCGTGGAACTCACTGAATTGTTCAACAGGTTCTACAGTGAGAAAGCTCCAGGTATCTATAAACGCCATATTCACTGCAGTGCCCTGTCATCTCATATCGACTCCTATAGTCAGATTGCAGAGACCTGCGAGAGTTTGCGGCTGAGAAAAGAGCTTACCTTTTTCTGTCTAAAGTCATGTGTTCTCACCGGGGATATGATCCGGGAGCATGGCGGTACCTACAGTTATGATTCTCTTGCCAACGATATGAATGTTTTCAGAAGGCTGCTTGTGAAACGGGATTTATCTGTTTTTTCCCGTCTGGAAGAGATCTGTATGAGCCGAATCAGAAACTCCTTTGACTTCGGTCTGTGCCGTGATTTCCTGTCTCTCATCAAAAATCATTTTCATGAAGTACAGTTCTGCCTTCTGCCCGGGGACCGCCTCGTTCTGGACTTTGAGCTTGAACACTTTACATCAATTATTGAAATGCATCAGAAACTGAACAGTGGCCTGACCGCTCTGATCGAGGCTCTGGAAAACAAGAAGCCTGTTTCCCGTATTACTGCATTTGCCGTAATGGAGATTGAGTCAGAGTATAATCATCCCCTTTCGGTTGAAGAGATTGCCGCATCTCTTGATGTGTCATCCAGGTATCTGAGAAAGGTATTCAAGTCTGAGATGGGAGTGGGTATCCATCACTATCTGACTTCTATGAGGATTACAAAGGCAAAAGAGCTTCTTTTACATTCTGATCTGAAAATCAATCAGATAGCGGCACAGGTGGGAATGGATAATCCCAGGTACTTCTGTCAGTTCTTTAAAAAACAGACTGGAATGCTTCCCTCGGAGTTTGCCGCCGGAAAGACGGAGTACTGATCAATACGGTTGTGTTGATTATCAAGCCTGTCTCTAAGCCAGGGTTTCTTATGAGAGAAGCCCCTCTTCCATAAAGCTGAAGTATCCCCGGGAACTGAAAATGATATGGTCTAGAATGGGTATACCAAGAAGGTCTCCTGCATCTACCATGCGCTTGGTTATATCCCTGTCCTCACGGCTGGGCTCAAGCGAGCCGCTTGGATGATTGTGGGCTATACAAAGGGCGGCAGCCCGGTCTGTAATGGGGTCGGCAAATACTTCACGGGGATGGACAATCGTCCGGTTTACAAGCCCCTGGCTGATCTGCCTGGTTTTGATATGCTCATGAGCACCATTGAGGCTTATGGTAAAGAAGTATTCCTGTTTCCGGTCCGCCATATGGCTGATCAGACGGTAGATCGCCTCAGGGTGAGTGATCCTTGTATTCTGGGACAGATAGTGCCGACGGCTGAACTCCAGGGCCGCCAGAATCAAAGAGGACCGGGCCATGCCCATACCTTGAATCTCCATAAGCTCTGCTGGTTCCGGCATATCTTCGTTGAAATCCAGAAGCTTCAGGAGATCCTTTGAAATGGAATCCACATTCCGGCCCTTCTGGCCGCTGCCTATCAGGATCTTCAGAAGCTCCCTGTCATTGAGCACTGAAACCCCGTACTGGAAGGCCTTCTCCCGGGGCTGTAGAGCGTTCCGGGAACTGATTTTGTAGTTTTTCATAATACTGGTAGGTTAGAGAAGTTTGTGATGATTGCAGGATTGAATTGAAAAGTGGAAATTCCCCGACTTGGTAGACCAGTTGCATCAAAATTCATGGGATTTACCTGCCCCGGATAATAATATATAGATTTTTCTTCGTTGAAATACTCAAAAATTGAAAAAGATAAAAAATAGTCAATATTTTGATCAAATAGTTGAACTAATTTAGATGGAAATGTAGAAATAGGCAAATAATGCAAAGGATCATGTATTTATTTCCTTTCAGGTCTTAACTATCTTTATAACAATGACAATACCACAACCAAATAGGAGCCAAAAATGAAGAAAATGCAGTACCTGCTGGTATCAGGAATCCTTTTTGCAGCCCTCGCGCTGGTTTCGTGCGCTACAAACCAGAATGAGAGGACAATGACAGAAACAAAACTGACTCTCACAAGTGAATGGGACAAGGTGTTCCCCCAAAACGACAAAGTCAACCATCAAAAGGTGACTTTTCACAACCGCTATGGAATAACCCTGGTTGCCGATATGTATACCCCTAAAAATGCCCAGGGCAAACTGCCAGCACTTGCTGTAGCCGGACCTTTCGGCGCCGTCAAGGAGCAGTCATCAGGGCTGTATGCACAAGAGATGGCAGCACATGGCTTTTTGACCATTGCCTTTGATCCGTCCTTTACCGGCGAATCGGGTGGTGCGGTCCGCGATGTGGCCGATCCCAGTATCTATACTGAAGACTTTTCCGCCGCTGTCGACTTTCTTTCCGTTCAGGCAAATGTTGATCCTGAAAAGATCGGTATTATTGGTATCTGCGGCTGGGGCGGTTTTGCCCTGAATGCAGCTGCAAATGACACCCGCATAAAGGCGACCGTAACTTCTACAATGTACGATATGACCCGTGTTACAGCAAACGGTTACTTTGATTCTATGGACGAGGATGCACGTTACGCAGTCAGAGAACAGCTCAACGCACAGCGTACAATCGACTACAAAGCAGGTACATACGCCAAGCCTGATGCAGCAATGAACCCGAACGCAGAATTACCGCAGTTTTTGAAAGACTATGCCGACTATTATGCAACTCCCCGTGGCTATCATGAACGTGCTGTTAACTTCAGCCGCGGTTGGGTAATGACCTCATCCCTTTCTCTTCTTAATATGCCTATTCTGCAGTATATCAAAGAAATCAGAAATCCTGTTCTGATGATTCACGGAGAGAACGCTCATTCACTCTACTTTAGCCAGGATGCATATAATGACATGACCAGCGGAAGCGGCTCCAAATGGGCGGCCAATAAGGAACTTATGATTATTCCGGGAGCAAACCACACAGATTTGTACGATGGAATGGATGTTATTCCCTTTGATAAAATTGAATCGTTCTTCAATATGAATCTGAAATAAGAGGAAGAAAGCCAAAACGTTTTACCCTGGTAAATGTTTAACAGTTCGAAAATTATCCCCCTTCCCAGGGGGATATTTTTATTTGAATGATTGTATGATGAAAATGAAATAAATGATTTAGCCTGTTTTAAACACTGTCCCAGGAAATATTGGTTTTAACAGCCAGAACTGCCTTGCTTCTGGCTCCCACTACAAGGGAGATCTTCTCTCCTTTTTCCAGACGGCTGAAAACTCTTTGCTCCACACTGATTTCGTGTTTGTTTTCAAGGTTGAGGATATTGTACCGGACTGGTTCGATTATCCTCAGACGCCAGGACCCGCGTTCCATTACAGGTTTGCTGTAAAGATCCTGTATCCGGGCATCCTTCCATTCCAGTACATTCCTGAAGAGCAGGTCTTCAAAATGCGCCCGGCAGGAGAGGGGATCCAGAATCAGAAAGAATAGAACAGCAAGCTGACCTTTTTTGAGTATGGGAAGGGATTCAGTCTTCAGCATGTAATCTGCCATGACCAGAAGAACTTCCATCACAATAACCAGTGCTACTGAGAAGATAAACAGCATGAGACAGCGGAGAAAGAGATTTACAACTTCGCCGCTTTGAATCTTTCGGGCGGGAAGGGTATCCAGAAACTGATGTTTGATTCTCATTGTTATGTACTCCACAAGTCTGTTTTTAATGAATATAGCTCATTTTTACTGCATTTTCAGAGAAGAGATCAGGTCTGCGGTTTCTTAAGCTTTTTCTTCTTCGTTTTTTTTGCCTTAAAAGGCCTTGTGTCCAGCTTTGATTCGGGAAGGGGCGGGGTCAGCTGGAATCCCTCTGTTTCGACTCTGGGTAGGACCTGTTTTGTAAGCCGCTCAATGTCTTTAAGGCTGTCAAACTCCTCAGGGCTGACAAAGGACAGAGCTTTACCGACCTGTCCGGCACGTCCGGTTCTGCCGATTCTATGAATATAGTCCTCTTTCAGGTGAGGAAGATCGAAGCTGATGACCAGGGGCAGACGGTCAATGTCCAACCCCCTTGCGGCAAGGTCTGTGGCAACAAGAATTGAAGCGTCATCTTTTTTGAACTCGGCAAGGGCTTTTGTCCTCGCCCCCTGGCTTTTATCTCCATGAATAGCCTGTGCGATATACCCGGCATGGATCAGTTTTTTTACAAGCCTGTCCGCTCTGTTTTTTGTTTTGACGAATATTAGAATTTTGAGCCAGTTATTTTTCTTCATCAGCTCCAGAAGGAGCTCAGTCTTTCGTTCATGGGCCACCGGGTACACATACTGACTCACGGCATCCAGTGTTATTTCTTCAGGAATGACAGACACTTCAAGAGGGGTATGCAGGAGTTCTTTTGCCAGAAGACTCACCTCATCAGATAGAGTGGCTGTAAACATCATGGTCTGCCTGTCCCGGGGGAGTAGTTTGAGAATATCTTTTACTTCGTCCTGAAAACCCAGGTTCAGCATCCTGTCGGCCTCATCAAAAACAAGCACTTCCAGATCATGGAACTGAACAGCGTTTTTTCTGTATAAATCCAAAAGCCTGCCGGGTGTCGACACAAGAATATCAACACCTTTGCTCAGGCGGATCATCTGAGGATTGATTTTGACTCCGCCATAGGCCACTGTGGACCTGACTTTTAGAAAGCGGCTGTAATTGACTGTGTTTTCATAGACCTGAGCCGCCAGTTCCCTTGTAGGCACCAGAACAAGTGCTCTGATGCTGTTGGAGGAAGCCTTAGTATGTTTGCTTAGAATATCAATTAAAGGAAGCATAAAGGCAGCAGTCTTTCCCGTCCCTGTCTGGGCCGTACCCAGGATATCCCGTCCAGCAAGAACGGACGCGATTGTCTGATCCTGAATGGGGGTTGGCTCTTTATAGTTCAGTGCTTTCAGTGCCTTTAAGATCGGCTCTGACAGCCCAGTAGCAGCAAAGGATCGGGATACAGGTTTTTCATTCTCTTTCAATGGTTTGATCTCCAGGGGATGGTTATTCAATTATGGCGCCTTACTTTAAACTGACGGCCTTTTATGAGACCCTTTTCCAGCAGTTGCTGCGCTCTGTCAGCCGAGCCGGATTCAACCGCAACGAATGTGATAAAATCCTGGCGGTCAATTTTCCCGATGGCCTTGCCCGGTACGGTTCCGTCGGCTGTCAGGGCTCCCAGAAGATCTCCCGGGCTAATTTTATTTTTTCGTCCTCCGTTTATGGAGAGGGTGACCATGGATGCAGAGCCAAAAGAACTCTTTTGACTTTCGTCCTCAGGAATCTCTTCTATCATAAAACGGCTGTCCAGTAATTCATTGATCTGGTCCAGACGGAACTGCTCCTTTGCAGTCATAAGGGAGTAGGCGGAGCCCTCCTGGCCGGCCCGTCCGGTTCTGCCGATGCGGTGGATATAGTTTTCTGTTTCAAAGGGCATGTCGTAGTTGATGACGGCTCCCAGCTCCTTGATATCCAGGCCCCGGGCGGCGACATCCGTGGCAATAAGAATCCGGACGCTTCCGTTTGAAAAACGGGTGAGTACCTCTGTTCGCTCCTTCTGTTCCAGGTCTCCATGGAGGGCGAGGCAGGATAGTCCTGAATCCTTTAGATCCCGAGAAATCTTCCGGCAGGCATCTTTGGTATTGCAGAAGATCAGAACCGATTCGGGCTGATTCATCTTAAGAATCTTCACAACTGCATCGCTCTTTTCTTTCCATCCTGCTCTGTAGAATGTCTGACTTATGGCTATGTCATCACCCTTTGATTCCACAATAATTTCTTTGGGGTTATTCTGGAGTTTCCGGCTCAGCTCTTTGATCTCTTCGGGAAAGGTAGCCGAAAAACAGAGGGTCTGGGTCTTTTCCGGTACGAAACCGAATATATCATGGATCTCATCAATAAAACCCATATCAAGCATACGGTCAGCTTCATCCAGGACTACGGATTTCAGTTCATCCAGAACGAGGGAACCTCTTCTTAAGAGTTTGTGGACCCTTCCCGGAGTCCCCACCACAATATGGGCCTGGTGACTGAGGGAGTGCTCCTGCTGAAAATGGGGAATCCCCCCTGTGATGGTTACAATCTTGATGTTGTGACGGAACCGGGCAATACGGCGTATCTCTTTCGAGACCTGGTCAGCAAGTTCCCGGGTGGGGCAGAGAATAAGGTTTTGAACCCGGAATCGTTTGACATCGAGGTTTTCAAGAATACCTATACTGAATGCCGCAGTCTTTCCGCTGCCTGTCTTTGCAAGGGCCAGAATATCCTTCTTTTTGATAATGGGAGGAATACTGACTTCCTGTATGGGGGTCATACTTGTGTATTCGAGTTTGTTAAGGTTTTCCAGCATTTCTGGAGAGAGCGACAAAGCGCTGAATGGTTTCATTCCCGGGAAAATATCATAGATAGGTAAAATTAAGCAATGGAAGAAGTTATCTTTTGTTTAAATATGGGGGAAATCCGGGCAGTCCGGCAGTCCGGAAGATGAATCCTCCTTGATTAAGGAAATGAAAATACCTGACCTTTTGAATCATTTCAACGAATATGATAGGTTCTCCAAACATGTATGCATTTTTATTATTGATTCCCTTCCTTCTAATTCCCATTCTCTTTTTAAAAAGAGTAAGAGAAGATAGGCTCAATCAGACTAAAACAATCCCGAAAGAGAGTTCTCCGTCTCAGATGTCCCTAAAGGAACAGTCCTTCTTCCGGAAACTTTATGGGGCGTCAGCAGAATCACCGCAGATTTACAGCCTTGAGGGGCCGCTTCGGATCGAATATGTCAGAGCCTCTGTCCATATTGGCAGCAAGCTGACCGTTCCCGACCGGGCTTTTATAGGATCACAGGAGATAATATTTAAAAATCACTTTGTCTTCACCATGAAAGAAGATGAAATAAACAGAGCCGATGCTGTATTTATGAGTAACAATAAGGCGGCATTGATTTCGGTCGAAGGGAAGCTTTTTCTGACCCGGGAGACCATGGACCGGTACAGGCTGCAGGGGGGAGAAGTCGATCAAGATGCTGTTATTGTAGAGGAGATCTACGAGGAAGCCTCTTTGATGCAGAAGCTGTTTCTGGGTCACCTGTCAACATGGCCCGGTGCGGCCCTGGGTATCCTGTTTTCTCTTCTTATTACACTCTCAGTCGTATTGATAGGATTCGGAGTTCCAAAGCTTTTTCAGTATATTGGAAAGGTTTCTGAATACCGCCGGGAACAGGAGGAAATCCAGCGGCACCTCGCCTTTGATCCTGTTGTCTATAACAGCCTCAAAGATTTTATTGCTTCTGAACCGGAGAAGGGGGATGAGATTGCTCTTGAATCTGTACGTTTTGTTCCCGTGCTGGATCAGCAGACCATATCTGTTATGTCCCTGTTAATCCCCAGTGACACTCTGTATAAAGAGCCTGACTACTCCGGCATAATTAGCCGTTTAAAGCTGTATGAACAGCTTGATAACAGCCCGTTAGCCGACATTCACCGTGAAAACTATCCCCGGGAGAATCAGTCCCGGCTTCAGAAGAGGGTAGAGGGCTGGGAAAACTGGCTCAATACCGACCAGGCTTCAGAAGTGGTCAGAGTTTTTTCAGAGACCCCTTCATTCCAGAATTTCAGGAAACTCCTTGAAAACTGTAAGGGGAACTACAGCCCGGAAATGTGGAGAGCTTACAGACACTTTATAGATGAAGAGCAAGATTTATTTCAGGCTGAACTCAGCCGGAGGCTTGAGGATGCCGGGGGGCCGGATTCTGTTATCCTCTCCCGTGACGGTACCTACAGTGATTTTGACCTGGATTATGATTTTGGTTCTTTCCAGAGCGGCTTTTTTGATTATCAGCACAGGCACAGTGCCCGGACCGATGATTTTATTCAAATGCTGAGCCGCCTGAAGCAGAAGACGGAGCAGGTGAAGAACCAGTCTGCGGTAAGCGGAATCATCCGGGATGAGCCGTATCGTCAGGAGGGGCACCTCAATATCAGACTGGATATAATGGATACTCCCGGAATCTCCTTCGCCCCGGATAGCCCGGACCCCATCAAAGGGAGCTTGTGACCTGTTTTCTGAATCCTTTGAATATGAGATACAGGCTCAATCCGATTTCAAAGAGCCCTCCCGGCAGGAAGATGCATTAGAATTATATGATGAAGGGGAGGGATAACCTCACTCGGGAGAGAAATATGGATTTTGAATATGCCATAAAGGCTCTGGAAACAGAATATGCCAATGAGATGAGAAAACTGCAGTCTTCCTATGACGAAAACATCAGCGGGTCGGAATTTGAATCAGCGGAAAGCCTTCTGAAAGACATATATATACTCATCGGAAAAAGAGACGCCTTAAAGGATTTGAGGAAGAAGACAGGACTGAAGAAATAGCTCATTTCTCAGGAATGATTTCGAGGCGATACAGGATCTTTCAGTCATTTAATTCGGGAGGTGGAAGAATTTCTCCGACAACGACTCCGGAGATTTCACCCTTCGGGGAGACAGTCAGTGAAAAATCATGACCATGGCTGCTTTCTGCAGGCCAGATGCTGACATCATAGCCTTCCTTGCACTCACTGACAGAAACAGCCATACCCTGCTCCAGAAGGACCTGAAGGCCTCCTGAAAGATCTCCATAGACCCCCAGATCACCGTTTTTCCGCAGAGAACTGTCAATCAGAGCCAGAACCTCTTTTTTTGATGATTCATCACCGGTATAAATGATTTCGGGGAAGCTCTCCTGACCGGATATATTGGCCGCGGAAAGAAAGATGAGGCTCCCCAGTAGAAAATTCTTCATATATTTCTCCCCAGTCCTATGGAACAACTTACAGCAGATTTTGAACTTTGCGGGAATTCAGGATAATTTGAATTGAATGGCAGGGAAAAAAAACTGCAGCCCCCTCATCAGGAAGGATCTCTCTGCGGAGGAGACTGCAGTACAAGTATTATGGAGGAAAGGCAGTAATAAACCTTTAATCTATCTTTTTTCCGGCCATGGGACCGGGCTTCAGGCCGTGGATCTCATTGATTTTTACAAGAACCACCGCTTTGGGTTTGGGCATACCCGCATCAATTGACATCTGGGCAGTCTTCTCGTATATCTCTCCGTCAGTCAGTAGCTGAGGAGTGCCGACAAATCGGTAACCGTCAACGGTTTCCCTGTTGACCACTGCTGTAGATATGGAAGAACCATCGATAATATTCTGATAGGTTGTTCCGGCCGTGCCCTCTGTAAAGATCAGGGTCTCATCATCGAAAACCCGTGTGGACCGTTTGGGGGCATTGTTGGGAACACCATCTTTGCTGACTGTCGCATGAAAGCACTGCTGTGTACCTATCAACTCTTTCATCGCTTCTGTTAATTTTGCCATTAAATACACTCCTCAAAGCAATTTGAATATTCTGAAATCAGAATATACCGGGAGAAATAATAGAAAGAAGGTATAATTTTCGTAAAAAACAGTACAATTGGCGGATAATCAGCTGTTTCTGTAAGCCGAAGGTCCCTCTCCGGTTCTCTTCTTGAAGAATTTCCCGAAGTGGGATGTATCGGTAAAGCTTAGAATCTCAGCGATCTGTGCTATGGAGAGGTCATGGTTTTTCAATAAAACCTGTGCTTCCAGAAGAATCATCTCATTGATCCACTCGTTTGCGGTCCTTCCGCTGGCCTGCTTAATCACTGAGGAAAGATGTTTCGGGGTCACATTCAGCTTGTCTGCATAGAAGGAGAGCTGCCGGTGATCATGATAATTTTCGGAAACAAGAACTTTAAATTCAAAGAGCAGCTGGTCGTTCCTGCTCTTCTGATGCTTCGGAGAGTCGTCATGGCTGATGATTTCATCAATTTCATTCACAAGGATATTGATAAAACTGCGGACTATTTCTGAACTGCGGGACGAGGGCGGCTGGACCTTTGCTTCAATAAGATCCAGATAGTTCAGGAAGCGGGCATAGCTCTCATCGGTCAGAGGGATCACATGCCTGTCTTTCCGGTCAAAAAAATCAAATTTATCCAGATAGTAGATATCTGTTCTGTTTTCGAGGAAAAAATCCTTTCTGAAAAACAGGACTCTTACATCAATATCAGCAGAGATTCTGTTGAATCTTCTGATTACATCGGGAGCTGTGATAAAGAGAGCCGGCGCTGTAACCTTGTTCCGGATCAGATCTGTTTCAATCTCAAGTTCCCCGGCACACAAAAGGCTTATGGCATAATGGGTGAGGCGGTGTGCAGCGATCCGGGTTGTCGAACTGCTCAGCTTATCCATAAAAAAGGGTGCATCCCTTGTTATTTCAAAACGGACAATTTCCTGACTCTCTTTTCCACTCATATCTGAATAATCATAAACGGTATCAGAACTTGCCGCCATATGTTAATGGAGAGCTCTTTCTTTTTGTCACCCCGGTTTTTCTGTAGTAACATGGTCTGATGGAAAAGAAACGGGTTCATCACGGAATAATTCTTCTGGTTCTGTCTTATATCGCTTTTATTTCACTCGGTCTGCCTGACGGTCTTCATGGCGTCGCCTGGCCGGGGATAAGGGAGAGCTTCGGTCTTCCCATCGATGCCATCGGTCTGGTCCTCGTCTCCGGGACCATCGGATACTCTCTTTCGGGGTTCTTCAGCGGAGCCACCGTCAGAATCCTCGGGGTCGGCGGTCTTCTTGCCGTAAGCTGTCTTTTGACATCTGCCGCCCAGTTCATTTACAGTTTCACCCCTTTGTGGCCTCTTTTTGTGGGGTCGGCATTTATTGGAGGTGTTGGGGCTGGGGCTATCGATGCAGGGGTGAACAACTATGTGGAGAAGCACTACTCCGAGCGTCTTATGCAGTGGCTTCATGCCAGCTTCGGTATCGGTATCACCACAGGTCCCCTGATCATGACTGCCGGTATTCATATGACGGGGCAGTGGCGGTACGGATATCTGGCTGTCTGCATCTTTCAGGCCCTTATGGCTCTCCTGTTTTTTGCAACCCGAAACCTCTGGGATAAAAAAGTGGATAGCCAGTCTGGGGATGAGAATCACCATGCCTCGGATGCCTCAATGAAGGAGACTATGAAACAGTCAGGAGCCTGGCTCAGTATGGCGCTGTTTTTTCTCTATGTGGGGTCAGAAATCGGATTCGGTCTATGGATTTATTCACTTCTTACTGAATCCAGGGGTGTCGCATCTGCGGTCGCGGGATTTATTACAGGAAGCTACTGGGCCATGTTCACTCTGGGCCGTTTTACGGCGGGATTGTATACCCGGAAGCTGACATCCCGGCAACTCCTTTATATAAGCATAGCTCTGGCATTGACAGGAACGGCAATTATGGCTCTCTTCCGCAGCGCCGCCGGTTCTGTCACGGGTGTCGCCCTTGTAGGCTTTGCCATTGCTCCCATTTTTCCCGCTCTTATGTCTGATACGGAAAACAGGGTCGGCCGCAGCCATGTGGCAAATACAATTGGAATGCAGATTTCGGCATCAGGGATCGGTGCCGCTGTGGTTCCCTCCCTGGCAGGTGTATTTGCCAGAGTTTTCGGTCTGGAGGTCATCTCTCCCTATCTTATGACAAGCTTTGTCCTGCTCCTTGTCTGTCTGTTCCTGTCCCGGAAGAAGGAGAGCAGGGTCTATTCCTGATCCAGCGTCAAGAACCGCAGATTTTCCCGGAATCTTTTTCCGGAATCCGGGAAATGGGCTCTGAGGATTATTACTTCTTCAGTTTTACTGGTATCCAGACTTCAAAGGAGCACTCCTCCTCCGTATCATGGTAGACTTCAATTTCAGGTCCCTCGGCATGTTCATAATCCGTTGCGGGAAACCACTCATGAAAGGCCTTCTGCCACACCTGCTGTATGGCTCCGGGCATCTTTCCTCTGCTGGGAAATACCGCCCATGTCATCGAATCCACATGGAGGAGTTGATCCAGTTTTCCCTCAGGACTCTCTCCTTCTACAGCTATCATGTAACTGAATTCTTCAGTTTTCATATCAAAGTCATAGCAGATGCCCATCAGCCCTGAATCTGTGATCCGGGGAGTGATCTCCGCCATGGTGCCGTCATCCTCTACCTGCTGCCAGAACTGCGGTATAATCCTGAAGTTCTCATCGTCCTTCTTTGTGACTTCCCGTGACACTCCGATCACTGAAAAACCGCTCTTCCTTTCAATTCTGTATTCCATCTTCTCTTCTCCCTTCACATTGATAGAAAATATGATTGGAGGTGCCGCTTTTAACACTGAATCTGCAGCTCTGGCCTGTATCGGAGTGATGCCGTGAAATCTCTTGAAGGCTTTGGTAAAAGATCCTGCATTTTCATACCTGTATTTCAGTGCAATTTCAATTATCTTCAGTCTTCCCGAAAGGATGTCCACTGCAGCCAGGGAGAGTCTTCTCTCTCTTATATACTCTCCAAGTGTCTTACCTGTAAGAATGGAAAACACCCTCAGAAAGTGAAACTTTGAAGAGTTGGCCTCTTCCGCTACAAGGTCATAATCGATTTCATCTGCAATATGCTCTTCAACATACTCAAGGGCTTTGTTCAGATTCTTTATCCAGTCCAAAATGGCCTCCTGTTTATAGAATAGAGGAAGGAGATATATACAGCTTGTTCTGAATTGCTGAGTTTTGTCTATTTGTCGAGGTAGGGGAGGATATCAATTTCCTGTTCCAGGTCTCTGGCAATCTGTCCCCAGAGGGCTTTACGTTTGTCAGGTTCGATGCGGTCAATCATCTCTTCACTCATCATCTTGTAGACAACCGATGAAACCTTGGCACTGTCGAATTTCTGTCTCTCCCCGGCAGAGAATAGATTGGCTTTGTATTTTTCCGCATACGCTGTTATATGCTTGTTGTAGATAGAAATAATAGATCCATAGCCGTCGATTACAGTCTTGAGGTAGAGCAGGGTCGCATGATCAAAGTGATCGACCATGCCCAGAATCTCAGCAACATTTCTGAGTTCTTCAAGAGCCGCCGGATAGTTTCTTTTTATAAGAAACAGGGTGTTTATTCTGCTTATCATATCAACGACTGTCTGATTGGAGACTGATAGTAGACGTTCACTGTCATCGGGCAGATCAATTTCAAACTCCGGTGCAGATCTTGCCGCTTCCATTATCAGATCAGTAAGGCATGTAAAAGTTCTCTCACTCCAGCTGCCGTGAAGCGCATCAATCAGCTTCTGCAGGGAATCCTGATACGATGTCCTGTACATCTGATCCTGGTCAATCAGGACTTCAGCCAGCCGAAGCTCAACACCTCTGAATCCGACAGAGCCCAGATCTAGAAAGCCTACGTCCTCTGTAAACAAACAAAGACCCGGCTCTTTATCCATTCCCCTTTTATAACCTGCTATTACCTGATTTGTAGTGAGTATATGGCTTCTGTTGTGGGCTATCTTGCTGGCACGGCTTTGGAGCCTGGCTGCCGTATTGACAACAGAACCGGATAGATCTCCGGCGGCGGTTATGACGAGTACTGAGTATTTTTTTCCTCCGGCTACACCTGCGGAGATGCTGAACTCTGGCAGCTTCAGAGCCTGATCACTGCGTTTTTTTACTATTTCAGAATCCTTTGTAAGCTTACGGTTCCCAAAATAGTCAGCAATCATTATCACAGTATTCATCACATCACAGGCCGAGGTCCCTACAAGAATAATCTCATCACCCCGGGCCCGGTTGCCCATGACGTGGTTGTTTCTGCAGATGTGGCGAATGTCATTTTCAATGCAGTTGTCAAGAAGCTGCAGCATGGAGGTATGGTTGCTGTGCTGCCGGCAGAATGCGGTATACCCGTGAATATCAATAAAGGCAACATAGATGTCCGTGATGGACATACTTCGCTTCAATTCGCCTATGCCCGGATATTTCCGGTGGGGAATGGTGAGTTGTTTCCATAATACCGGATAATTACGGGAATCAAGTTCGCTGAAGAACCCCCAGTGCATCTCCTTGAGCATCTGAAAGGCGCTCTTAAAGACAAACTCCTTCTTCGAACCTTCCGGAACCGATGAAAGATAGGCTTCAAGTTCAGACAGCAGCCTGATTCTGCGGTTTATTATGCACCAGTAAATATGACTGAAGAGTTCGTAAGGGCTCGTATTGTCACCGTACTCGGATATATCACGCATGCCCGTGCATTATAGAAAGGAATATAATCTTAATCAAACAATTGTTTTCATATTTCGATAAAAAAATACATGATTACATATTAAACACTCAGACATACTTTTTTAAAAGAGTGCAGCAGAATCTCTCCCCCCTTCGGTTTTTAGAGGATACCCGTACTATCTGTACATTTTTTGTAATATTTCGATATGAACCTTCTTCACTAAATTAACCCGGATTTATCCTTCGTAAATTTATGCCCTAAAAATGCGGAATTCATATATTTCACGTGTTTTATATGGAATTGTATTTGTTTATATTAGTGATCAACCGATAAACATTATAAAAAAAATTGAAATAGATATTGAATAAAAATTGGACAAAATTATTGATGACAGCATATAGATTAACACCTCTTTCCAAAATTGGATTGACCATCCAGTCAATAAGAATACTATGTTTCTCTCTTTCTCTGGCAGCCCTTCTGCCGGGTCTCCTGTTCTCACAGGATCAGCCCGTTCCTGATGATGCCGGTTCAGTTAAAGAGGAGAAGAATCCCTACTATCCAGTGGAGGGTATGGACAACTGGTCACACGAGCTGGATGTGTCTGATTTGGAGCCGGGGGTCTATAACTTCATAGTTCAGGGAACCGACAAAGCAGGCAATATTTCCTTTTCGGACCCCATCGATGTATATGTTGATCCTGAATCTGATAAACCTGTTGTCGGAATTTCCAATCCCGTTTCGGGGATGGTTGCGACAGGCATGCTCAATATTATCGGTACAGCCGTTGATGATGACGGCATCTCCTCTGTTGAAGTAAAGATCAATGACGGCCTTTTTTATTCCGCTGAAGGACAGGAGTTCTGGTCCTATTATCTTGATACGTCGGTTCTCGACGACGGCCCCTGCCTTCTGACTGTAAGAGCTGTGGATATAAACGGAGTCCAGGGAGATGAAAAAACCGTATCCTTCATTCTGGACCGGTCCATACCCGCCAATGAGATCACATCCCATGGAAACGGAGATCTTGTTCACGGCAAGATTAAAGTTGAGGGAAAGACCCGGGACGGTAACGGGATCAGTCAGGTCGAAGTAAGTCTGGATGGGGAAAGCTATAATGAAGTTTCCTGGAAGAGAAATAAAAAAGAGTCTTCCGGTACTTTCTCCTTTGCTCTCGATACAAGAGATCTGGAAGACGGACCCCGTATTATCTGGATTAGAAGTACAGATGAGACCGGCTCTGTCGGGCTTTCATCATTTTTGCTCTTTGTTGATAACAATCCTCCTGCCCTTGAGATCCTCTATCCCGGAGAGGAGGACAGCATAGACGGCCGTTTTACTGTTGTGGGGACGGCTCAGGACGATATAGGCCTTGCCTCCCTTTCCTACAGGGTCGGCGGGGATGATCCTGTGAATGTTCCTTTGATTCCGGGAGATCCCTACTGGTCTGTTCCCTTTGATCTGAATAATGAGAAAAAGGCTGATATCCGTTTTTCACTTGTTGACCTTACGGGGAATGAAGTAGAGATCCGTTTGAAGCACGACTTTGATCTGGACACGGACAAACCTGTGATCGATCTCCTGTATCCCCTTGCCGGTACAGCTTACAGGGCTCCAGTATTTGCCGGTTTTGTCAGTGATGATGATGGAGATGTTGATGTCGTTTTTTCAGTTGACGGCGGTGAAGAGCAGCATCTGGGGGCATCCTATTCATTTAATCAACCCCTTGCGGATTTGACTCCCGGTACTCACCGTCTGGAGTATTTAGGTGTTGACCGGTACGGACGTGAAGGGGAGCGGGTTAGGATTAGTTTTACGGTAACAGGCAAAGCACCCGATTTGGATATGGATTTTTATGAACCTCTGGAAGAGGGGGATAATCTCTCCTTTGAGCAGGCTCTGGAGCTTGAACCGGATCAGTGGAAGAACCTCTCAGGGCATACCGCATTCTATAACGGTGATGGATCGGTCAGTTACTCTCTTGACGATTCAGAGGAAAAGAAGCTCTCCCTCAAATCAAATAGTTCGGGAGGGAAGTCCTTTAAAATCCCTTTGAAGGATCTTACCCCAGGATACCACACCCTCCTGCTGAATACCGTTGACAGGGCGGGAATCAGCAGGCAGAAAACTTTCTATTTTATAATCAGCGGTAACAGCGGAAACCGGCTCCACTATGCCGATGACCGTCTCGCTTCCTCCGGCGCAGCCAAAGACTCTCTTCTGGTGATGGAGGAATCAGATTCCGTGACTTTTTACTGGGAAGGAAGCGATGATCCTGCCTCCGCAGAGCTATCGCAGAACCCTGCATTCTTAAAAACAGCGGTCAGGGATAACCGTCTTATTCTGGAATCAGAAGGTCCCGGATATGTAAGCGGTCTAACAATTACAGTTGTTTCCCGTGGGGGGAAGGAAACTGTCCTCGGCCCCTATGATATTGTTGCCGACAGTACAGATCCCGTTGTAAATCTGAGCATGGCTGAAGACATCATAAAGGGTCCGGGAGAGATGGTCGTCTCCGGGCTGGTCAGTGAAAACCAGGCCCTTGAGGCTCTGAGTGTCAGCATCAACGGCGGAGAAGAAACTGCAATTGAAACTGAAGAGGGCAGGTTTGAGAAACTGCTGAATATTGATGATGAACCCGACGGCAGTGTCGTCCTTCTCTTTACAGCAAGGGACAGATCCGGCCGGCAGAGGGAAGAGTTCTATCTCTTCCGGAAGGCAACGGCTCCTCCGGAGCTCAGCCAGGTTACTCCTCTTACTGGATGGAGTGCGAACGGCGCAGTCACTTTTTTGGGACAGCCGGATCAGGCGGTTCTCCTTGATTCGGTCGAATACTCCGCCGACGGAGTCCATTTTGAATCTCTTGCCCCGGAGAACTTTCTTAAAATCAATCTGGATCTCACTCCCGTGGAAACAGATAGTGCAGCGGAAACAGAGCAGACTGTTCCTCCCAGAACCATAAGGCTGACGGACAAGGCGGGCAATACAGCCCTTTTTCAGCCGGATGTTCTTATTGACACTGCCGGGGACAAACCGGTTGTCGTCATTCAGATTCCCGGTGAGGATTCTCTCATACAGGATGATTTTACAGTATCGGGAATGGCCTTTGATGATGATGAGGTCGCCTCACTTCTGTACCGGATCGACGGCGGTGTAGAGAAGGAACTGAGCGGAGTTAACAGTTTTGAACTGCCCATTTCGGTGAGTGATCTCGATGACAATGAACATCTTCTTGAAATAAAAGCTCTTGACCGCAACGGTATTGAGGGAGACTGGTCGTCTCTCTCATTCAGAGTCTCTCTCAGTGAGCCCTCTTCCGGTATGGATGCTCCCTCTATGGGTGAGTCTGTCAGGGGTGTTGTAGAAATACGCGGGTATTCAGAAGATCCCAATGGAATCGAGGCTGTCTACATCTCTTTTGACAACGGCAGCAGTTTTGATCTGATGCATATTGAAGCTTTGGATCAGACCGTTCCGGAAGCTGAAAATCCTGAGGCTCAGGAAAATACAGAGCTTGAAAACACAGGACCGGAAAACACAAGAGTATCCTGGTCCTACAGCTACAATACGAACCTGCTTAAGGACGGAAACCACTCCATCCTTTTCAAGGGAATGGACCGCTACGGTATTTCCGGTCTCTATACTTCCATACTCTCAATTGACAATACATCGCCCTCTCTTGAAATCAGGAAACCGGCTGAAGGACTTCAGTTTACCGGGACAGTTGATCTGGAAGGATTTATTGAGGATAAGGGTGAACTGGCCCGTGTTCTTGTTGAGATTCAGCCTCTGGACGAGATGGAGCAGGCACAAGAGGTTGAGCTGCCTCTGGACAGCCTTGTCAGGGGAACTCTGGATTTGAGCGGCTTCTCACCGGGATGGATCAACCTCAGAATTTCGGCGGAAGATGTGACGGGCAACCAGGTTCATATAAGCAGGAATATCCGGAAGATTGACGTCCTGAAAGAGAGGCGGGTTACAATTATCTCGCCCTCCCCGGGGAGCAGCATCAACAGCGATGTGCTGGTTCAGGGTATGGTTGAGAATTTCAGTTCCATTGCATCTGCAGAACTCTATCTGGACGGTTCCCGGCTGTGGGATATTGATATCAAGGATTCCGGTTTTTTCAGCGCCCATATTAAAGGTCAGTCACTGACTGAAGGGCATCACGAAATCTCTGCTTCTGTGCAGACGGAAAGCGGTGAATCCGTCAGCTCTTCTGTTTCCGGGTTCCAGTTCAGCAAAACAGGACCCTGGATAACTATGGAAGGTTACAGTGCCGGAGACTATGCCGCGGACCGGCCCCGGCTGACAGGCCGCGCCGGATATGACTACATTGTTCCGCCCCTGGATGACAGGGAACTGAAGGCTTTTGAAAAGAGCAAGGCAGTTGATTTTGTCGAGATCAGCCTGGACAACGGCAAAACATTTTCAACAGTAAAAGGGCAGGAAAACTGGGAGTACCGTCTGGAGACAAGGGAAATTCCCAATGGAGAGCTCTGGCTTATTTTGCGGGCCCATTTTAAAGACGGGAATTCTGCAGTGAGCCGGACCGTTCTGGTTGTGGATAAGACAGCTCCTGAAATTGAACTTCTGACCCCCTTTGAAGGGGCACGGTTCAACGACAATGCCCGCTTTGCAGGAACCGCGGGTGATAACAACGGACTGAAGTCGGTAGAGGCCTCCCTTCGGGAAGGCAGTAAGAATCATTACAAGGTTCCTGAATTTGTTCAGGGTCTGTATCTGGATGCCCATTTTTTCGGTTCCACCTATGCCGAAGGGGGAGTGGGGCTCACCTTCTTTGATGATAACGTCAAGCTGGAAGCCCTTGCAGGTTATGCCCCTGACGGGCGGTTCAATGGAATGGTATTCGGAGCTAAGCTCCTTGCCAATGTAGCTACCCTTCCCTGGGATTTTATGTTCGGCTACGACTTTGAGAACTTCTCCTCTTCTCTGGCAGTGGGTACTACATTTCAGTACTTCACAATGCAGAACAGCAGGGCTGATGATGCAAACGGCATGGTTCTGGGAGCCGTATTGGCTCAGTTGGAGCTTGTGAATTTCAAAAAACCGGAATGGAAGAATTTCAGTTCCTTCTCATTCTATGTTGAATCGCAGTTCTGGGTCATTTCGTCGGATGTCGAGGCCAGAATTGCTCCCCGTGTAGCTTTCGGGCTCCGAACAAATATTTTTTAAAAAAGTTAAAAACAATCCAAACTGACGGACAGCGGCCTAAGTCGCTGACTGGTCAATTTCAGGAGTTATTGTGAAAAAAAACAGAAGTTTCAAATACGCAGCAATCATTGCTTTTATCCTCTCTTTTTCAGCCTGTGAGATGTTCTCTCCGGGACTGGGAGAATCACTGGATATAACCGCACCGGTTCTTGATGTGGATCAGGCTAATGAGAGTTATGTATCCGGTGATATAACCCTGACCGGGAACTACGAGGATGACGGCACAATAAGCTCAATTTCTGTTCTGATCAATTCGGCTCAAACGAGCCTGAACGCCGAGATAGATGTTCAGAACAACTCCTGGAAAGTCCTTGTTCCGACAGAGAAATACAGTGACGGCAGTTATGAAGTCACCGTTGTGATCACAGATGCTTCAGGCAAGTCCACAAAACAGAGTCTTGTCCTGTATTTTGACAATCATGCTCCTGTTGTGCTTGTTAAAGAACCCCTCAGTTTTAATGGAACCTTTAACGGAGATATCGCCATCAAGGGTGAGGTGGCTGATAAATTCAGGATAGCTTCGGTGGAAGTGCTCCTTTTTGACGGTAACGGCAATGAACTGCCCTGGAATGAGGGGGGAGTAAGCCTTGAAGAGGAGAACCGGAAACTCCTTGAAGACATGACAAACTCCTGGAGTTTTGATTTTGACAGCGAGTCCTATACTGAGACAACCGGCACCTACGGGTTTGAAATCATCGCCACCGACCTTGCCGGAAACTCAAGCAGTTATTTTTATGACTACAGTGATCTTCTTGACTCCAATTCAGACAACTCCTTTTCAGTGGATGAACTGGAGCTTCTTGAAAGGGAAGGGGTGATCGGCGACGGCATACAGCTTACAAGAAGCATTCTGGAAGTAAGCCGGATGAGCAGGATCTCCCTCTATGTGGATCAGAATTTCGACCTTCCCTACTATGAGTTCGATACACCCTCAGAAGATTCCATGGTCCTTACAGACAGCCTTCAGGCCTTTGGCCGGGTCCTTGATGACGACGGGGTCAATGTCTCCTCCATCGAGATCTCCCTGGACCAGGGAAGCTGGACCGGAGTAACCCAGGTTCCCGATGCCAACAGCATGGTCGCATCCTGGAGTCATAATCTGAGCATGCTGGGAGAAGGCCACTATACCCTTCAGATCCGCTCTGAGGATATTTACGGGACTCCTTCGGTGTCGGAAGAACTGATGTTTGTCATCGATTCAGCAGGACCTTCTATTCAAATAGACTCCCCCGAGTCGGGAGTATATAAAAACTCGGGTTTCACAGTCAGCGGTGTCACATCAGACAGGGTCGGTGTACAGCGTGTGGATATGAGTGTGGATGGAGGATCATATACTACTGTTGCCACTTTCGGAGTCCCTGAAAGCGAATCCGAGGTTCACAGCTGGACGGCCAATGTACCCCAGCTTACTGACGGTTCCCATACCCTCAGGTTCAGGGCCGTTGACTTCAGCGAGAAGTTCAACACCGATTCCCTTCTTGTGAATATAGATTCGGCTGATCCTGTTGTCATCTATCTTTCTCCACAGAATAACGCCACCGTCAACGGTATGATTCAGGTTCACGGTACCACAAGCAACCAGAGCTCCATCTCCGAAATGATACTGACTGTCAGTGACGGAACCGTCTCCAACAGCTATACCCTCAACGACAGTATCAATGAATTCGATACCAACGCCGATCTGGATACCGTACTCACAGGCGGTGCACCGGGTACCGCCAGTACCCGCTATTTCTGGTATAAAAACATTGATACCACTGAATACACTGATAATCATGCCCTCAGCATCTCCCTGAATGTCAGAGATGAAGCGGGTAATGAGATGACAGGTCCTGTCACAGTTCTTCTGAATCAGGATACAGACCTCCCTGTTATGTATTTTGATAACCTGAGCACAGGATCAGGTGTCACGGCAATGGATAACTCCTTTTCCGGATCTCCCTCTCTTATCGGGCGGATTCAGGATGACGACGGTGTCGATCTCAGCTCCATTGAAGTTGAAGTGGATGAGTCTGGAAGCTGGACTGCCCCGACTGTATCGGGCAGCGGTCTTTCGGTAAACTGGGATTTCCCCATCTCTTCACTCAGTCAGGGAGCCCATAGCTTCCGCATCCGGGCAGCTGATATATACAGCAGCACCCTTAAGACCTCATCACTGATCCCCTTTATCTACGATACAGGTGTACCCACCATGTCCATCAGTGAGATCCTATGGGGAGAAAACTCACTGAGTTCCGGTTTTCAGGGCGCCTATATCAACAGTGACGCCACCATCAGGGGAAACGCCTCCGACGGCATAGCTGTAGCCTCTGTGGCTGTCAATATCAACGGTCAGACCGAGAACGGGGAAGATGTATACGACACTATCTTTACTGCAGGATCTGTTCTGCTGGATTCGGTGGACTGGGAGTATGACTTGGATCTGGCTGCCTGCAGTGAAGGAAACATCGATCTTAAGTTCCGCACTGTTGACTATACAGGCAAGGTGTCCTACAGCGATCTGTCTCTGATCAAGGACACCTCTGCCCCTGAAATTGAGTTTACAGATCTGTACGGCAGCACTCAAAGGTCTGCCGGGCTCAACGGGCTTATACAGATAAAGGGAACTGCCAGTGATGAGAATCAGGTAGAAAGGGTGGAGTATGCCCTTCTGAAGGATACAGGTTCGGTCACGGTCTCTGATGTTTCCTCCTGGTCTCTTCTGGACAGGACCTATTCCTGGTCCTTCTGGTTCGACAGCACTGTTCTGGATGATGGAGACTATGTTGTCTATGTCCGGGCCCGGGACAGTTCCGGAAACAACTCGTCGGATGCCGAGATCGAGGCAAAACGCTATGAGTTCACCCTTGATCAGGGCACAGACCTGCCTGCCTTCCAGTTTACAAACCTCGATGCCGGAGGAGCTGCCGAAAATCTGATCGGTTTAAATAAAACCACTCTCACCGGAAAGGTGACAGATGATGACGGCCTGAGTCTGGCTTCAATAATGATCCACTTTGATAACGGTACCCTGCAATGGAATGATTCGGTTACAGTGGATGAAACATCAAACGGTTTGACCGAGTATACCTGGCACTACGACCTCCCCTCAGATGCAGTTCTGCCTCAGAGTGCTGACCCCTATGAGATAATACTTTCGGCTTCGGACACGGGTGAAACCGGCGGAGAGTTCACTAAGGGGGCAGTTTCTGCGGATTCTGAAATAATCTCGGTCTACCTTGACCGGACGGCTCCTGTCCTGACGGGAACGGGTACTTCGGAACTGCAGATTATCAGTTCCGAGATCTCCATATCCGGTCAGGCTTCAGATGAAAATGAGCTGACGGCTCTGAAGCTTTCCATAGACGGTCAGGAAGCTGTCGATGTTCCTGTCGATTCCGAAGGGGATTGGAGCTATGCCTTCAATAAAATATCAGACGGCCTCAGTGATGGACAGTATGCTCTCGTGTTTACAGCATCCGATGCCGCCGGCCGTTCCACTTCCATTACAAGGAATCTCTACATTGATGCTACTGCGCCGACAATTGTACTGACATCTCTCCTTCCCTCCTATGTGGATGAGTCTCTATCCATCAGCGGTACAGCGCAGGATCCCGGTGAGAAGGCATCGGGTGTCAGAACCATTGAGTACTCCCTTGATACAGTTGCCGGTGAGAATGAAAGTGCTCAGTGGTATGCTCTGAACGGCACAACCGCCTGGTCGGGAAATATAAGCACTGCAGGAATGGCTGAGGACAGCATGACAATCCGGTTCAGAGCCTTAGACGGCGGTGGACGGTACTCGGATCAGATTATCAGAACCATACTCATCGACCATAACGCCCCCCGGGCGGAAATGAACATTTCAGGAACCCTGGCCGTTTTTGGTGGTGAAGACTATACCCGCGAAGCCTTTGCCCTTCAGGGAGTTGCTGATGACGATGCCTTTGACAGGGCGGACGCATCGGTCAGGGCTGCGGCGGCGTCCGTACTGAGTTATACCCGGAACGGAGGCAGTAAGGTTTCCGTAAACCTGGTTCCGGGAACCGACGGCAGCTGGTCCTGGTCTTCTCCAGCGGTCATTGAAGATGATCCGGCCACCACAGAGGTTGATGAGTCTGAGAGCGGACTGCAGGACGGGCTCTATGAGTTCACCCTCACCGTAAGCGATGAGGTCGGCAGAATCAGCACGGCACAGACGGTTCTGAATGTGGATACCACTGCACCGGTACTTGTCGTCTCTTCACCAGTTGACGATGAAGCCGTGGAAGAAGCTACCTTTACGATCAGCGGAACAGCCCGTGATACCGGGGGAGTGGGATTCGATCTCGACAGGGATGTGGAATACAGTCAGGACAATCTATCCTGGACTTCTCTGAATCTCAGCGGAATATCCTGGAGCCGGGAAGGACTTTCTCTGACTGGTTCGGAAGGGGCCAAAACCCTCTATGTCCGTTCTACCGATGCCCTTGGAAACAGGAGTACCGCAGAGGTCTCTTTCTACTATGATGTTGCCCCTCCGGCACTCACGGAAGCAGGCTACAGCGCTACATCCACAACCTATGTGGACAACGATTTCAGTTTTGCCGGAACATGGACTGAATCCAACAGCCTGAAAGAGATCCGGATCAGTTATACAAAAGACGGCTCTGATACTGTTCTCGAAGCTTATCAGGACGGATCAAATACAAGTGGTGAGGATATACCCTGGAGTTATGATATTGATGTAGACCCCGATAACAGCGGGGATACGGCAATGGGTATTCAGGACGGCCTTTATGAGTTCACCATAACTGCTGTGGATCAGGCAAACAGGACAAAATCTCTGCGCCGGATTATCAGTGTGGATACAACTGCACCGGTTGTGACGGCTCCTGAATCCATCAGCGGGTACTTTGATGAATCGGTTACAATCTCCGGGACCGCAGAAGATCCCGGTACAGGCAGCGGTGCCTCTGGAGTAGAAAAAGTTCTCTATTCCCTTGACAGCGGAACAAGCTGGCAGCAGATCAGCGGTACTACAGCCTGGTCCGGAAGTCCTGATATCTCTACTCTGGCAGAAGGCTCTCTGGAAGTGCTGTTCAAGGCGGTAGACCGGGCCGGTAAGGAGTCGCTAACAGACAGCACCCTTATCAATATTGACCATATGACTCCCCGTGCCGTCATGAACGCGACGGGAACCTTTGTCAGTTCCGGTGGGGAGAACTATTCACGAGAAAATTTTACCCTGTCGGGTACTGCCGATGATGACGCATTTAATCGTTCCGATGCCGCCGTACGGGCCGCGTCTTCTGTAGAGCTCAGTTACACACGCAACGGTGGAAGTAAGGTCACAGAGATCCTCTCTCCCGCAGATGGAGTCTGGAGCAGAACTTTCCAGCCTGCCCCTGAAGATGATCCTGCCACAACCGGGATTGATGAATCGGAGCAGGGCCTTTCAGACGGCCTCTATGTCTTTACCCTGACTGTAACGGATGAAGCCGGAAAATCAAGCACAGACCAGCAGGTCCTCGTTATAGACACAACAGCGCCGACTCTGACAGTCTCGGCACCTCTTGAAAGAGAAGCCGTGGACAGTATCAGCTATCCGCTATCCGGAACCGTAAGAGATACCGGTGGTATCGGATTTGACGGAGCCGAAGATGTGGAATATCGACTCGACAATGGAGTCTGGAAAGCTCTGAACCTCGATGGAATCGAGTGGAGCGATACCCTTGACCTGGGCAGTGAGTCGGAAGGCGCCAAAACACTTCATGTCCGGTCCACCGACGCGGTGGGAAATCAGACCCTCTCTGATATTACCTTCTACTACGATCTGAACGCCCCGGCTCTCACAGAGTCCGGTATCGCTTCGACGGATACTTTCTATCTCAACGATGATTTCACCCTGTCCGGTACATGGACGGAAAGTAACGAACTCACCTCCATTGTCATTGAGTATGAAGATGAAGAGGGAAACATCGCTGAGCTGGAGTCTCTGACTCCTGCGGACTTCGGCGGGTCTGATTCAGGAGACGGGGTTGGCTGGAGCAGTCTTATCCCCATCAATTCTGATAACCATACAGATGTTCTGGAAGACGGCAGCTACAGTTTTACCCTTACAATTACCGACGGGGCTGATAGAACTTCAGTGGTGACCCGGAATATCATGATTGACAGGGAACTCCCATCCCTTGATACGTACACCACCGCCGGAAGCGAATGGCTCTCTGCAGCAAATATAAGCTTCAGCGGCACCGCATCGGACAATGACGGAAGCGGTGTTGATTCAATGGAGTATCTCCTTGTGGACGAGGGGTTTTATCAGATTATCGACGGTGCCTATGTGATAGACAACGGAGCCGATGATGATGAAAACTGGTCACTTTTCACCTCTTCAACAAGTGAAGGCATTACAAGCTTCAATGCCACCATCAGACTCAATAACGGGACAAGTCTTCTGCTGCTCCGCAGCACCGACAAGGCAGGGAATCTCTTTTTACAGGAAGAAACCGACTGGCAGACCATACTGGTTGATACCCTTGTTCCCGCCGTTTCCATCTCTTCTCCCGCTTCGGGACAGCAGATCAATGCTGATTCAGATCTTGTTGTAACCGCTGACTACAGCGATGACGACAGCGGTGTGGAACGGATCGAGCTGAGTCTGGATAATTTTGCCACAGTCGAAGATACAGCCGTAGAGGGCGGTACAGACAGCGAAGGCCAGACCATTGCCTTCATTAACCCTGCCGGCTCTCAGAATCTTGTCCTTTCACAGGAAACTCTGGCTGATGGGGCAATGAATGACGGAAGCCACACCCTTTATGTAAGGGCAGTGGACAGTGCGGGTAATTCCTCCGCCGTTTCGACTCTGAGCATTATCCGTGATACAGAACTTCCCGAGGGTGTATTTACCTCTCACGCTGACGCTTCAGTCATCAACAAGACCATCAGTTTCTCAGGTACCGCCGAGGATAACAGATCCCTGAATCCCATCGGAAAACTTGAAATTGAAAACAGCTCCGGAACCTGGGAGGATATCTCCTCCGATGTGACCATAAGCGGGACTTATAACTGGAGTGTCACAGGGTTTGACAGTACTGCATACGACACCGCCGCCTATGACAGCAATGCATCTGCCGACGGCATTCAGTACAATCTCAGGCTTGAGCTGACTGATACTGCCGGAAATACAGGTTATGCATCTATATCATTGAATCCCGATCAGGATGCGGACCGGCCCGAGATTAAACTTAACAATCTGACTCTGGGTGAGATGTCCTCAGTCAATTATATATGGCTGAAACAGGCCAATGTTATTTATGGAACAGTCTCCGATGATGATGGTGTGAACAAGCTGGAAGTCTCTTCCGACAGCGGTTCAAACTGGACAGTCATACCTGTGTCCAGCGGGGCATGGACCTATCAGATCGCTGAGGACGGAGCTTATACCATGCTCTTTAGAGTCACCGATGCGGCAGGTACCCTGTTTACCGCATCTGAAGCGCCATCATACAGCCTGGAATCTCCGAAGCTGACAGACAATGAGGCAACTCCCAATACATACGGTTATTCCGACTCCGCCAGCTGGGCTACGGCTCTGTATATTACTGTGGATACACAGAATCCCGATGTTACCTCAGTACAGTATCTGGAAGCTGTGGATCAGTGGTCAACGGCTGTCTCTTCAAAAACTTTCGGTGGTACAGTTGATTCCATTCAGTTGAGGCAGTTCAGCTATGATGCCAATGACATTGAATCTGTGGAAATGAGTCTGGAAGAGAAGGTGGATGATGAGGCCGGTGCGGTCTATACATACGCAGCTGCAGCCGGGACCGCCACAGAAACAATCAACGGGAATCTGTATAATGACTATGCCGCGGATATTGATATTTCGACTCTGGCTTCAGGGAGCCGGTCTCTTTCTATAACAGTTAAAGACAGGGCAGGTCTTACAACAAAGTCCACAGTCTCTCTGATCATCGATAACACAGCTCCCACCCTGAACCTGGACAGTCATGACAATAATGATCAGGTCAGCGGTACGGTCAATCTCAAGGGGGCTACCGGCGGCAGCGCCCAGGAAGTTCTGTATAAAGTCACCTCTTCCTCCGATGTTCCCTCAGATGAACCGAATTTCTGGACCGTTCCTGTAGATTCAGGAAGCGGGGACCCCGACTATACTGTCTACGGTGCCCATAAGGTACTGAGCGCCCTCTCCTCATGGCGTGTCAACTTTGATGATGATATCAACAACTATGACGGATTTACTCACGACAGGACTCTGAAGCGCTATATTGTGGCCCTGAACAGCAGTCTGGAACTCAATGAGTCCGGTTCTGTTGTCTATGTCAGCGACGGTTCCAAGTATACTGACATTACGACTCTATATATTCATTTCAGAACCACCGATGCCTACGGCAACAGTGATGAATCCATTTACTACACTCTGAAGGTGGATCCCCAGGGTGATATCCCCATTGTCTCCATGACCTATCCTTCGGCCTCCTCCTACGGATGGTACAACAGCGGTGCAGGTATGGTTTATACCGCAGGTGAAAGCCCCCTGCCCGGGGATGATGTTTACAGCGATATCTCAATGAATACCCTTTTGGGCTCACTGAGCAGTGTTAACAGCACTGACCGCACTGTAAGCTACAACGGTCTTGTCTACAGCTCCCGCGGTGGAAATGTTATTCAGGGGGGAATCCTCCGTATTCAGGGAACAGCCGAGGATGACAAGAGTATTACAGGAATCTATCTGCAGATTGACCCCGGGTATGACCCCGCGGACGGTTTTCAGTGGGATAACAGCTCTGCTGCATCAGCAGGTGCCGAACTTCTGCCGGACAACAGAGCCTTAAGTGATGTCTTCTCCGGTGAAATAGTAAAGTTCTTCGGTGATCCTGTAACAGCAGGTCCTGCCGATCAGTACGGAATCGAAGTAGGGGACAGCATCTCCTGGAGCTATACCCTCAATGAAGACGGAGAGTTTAACGGTACGGATGGAGAGAACAATCAAATTGCACTCCGTATCTATGCCATAGATATAGACGGCAATATCAGTTCTCTGGATACATCAGAAGACTGCATCGTTACTATCGACTCTGCCGCTCCCCGGATCGGTTCCAGCGAGCCCCTCTACCTCTATCAGTACAGCAACAATGCTGCCGGAACCGGTGATATCGTTGCATCCAAAGAGTACTCCGACGGTATGTGGCTCAAAGGCCAGTGGTGGCTTGTGGGAAGCGTGGAAGATGAGAGCGGAATCAGCAGCATCTCCATGTCAGGCAGCAGCGATTTTCAGACCACAGCCGTAGCCAATGACGGAACCTGGACCGGAACTTACGGGTACCGCATCAAAGCCCTTATCGGTTCGGATGCCGACACCTTCGGTACCCTCTCCTATGTCCTTTCCGCCGTTGACAACGATGACGGCAACAAGAGACGCATCGATAAAGATATCAGCCTGAATTTCGACAATAAGGCTCCTGAGCTTCTGGCCGATACGGACGGGAACTTTGATATTGATGAAAGGGTGGTCCAGAGCAACGGATTCTATACACTGGGCTCCAGAGTCTTTGAGAACAGCAGTTCCACTGCAAGCCAGAGCGGTTTTGCCAGAGTAGCCTTCTACTTCCTCAGAAGGGGAACAGACACGAGAGCCGTCTACGACACCTGGTACCTCAAAGACGATCTGTCCAACAAACTGGCCTATGAGTCTCTGCAGTATGATTCAGGTTTGTACTGGATGACAGAAACGGGAATCGGCCGTGAGGAAAACCTGAAGGTTCTGACTCTTAATTCGGTTAACCCCAATATCCATCCCGGCGGGCTTGTCAAGATCGGCGGGGCAATCTATACAATCACCTCTGTCAGCGGGGCCACCGTCATCATTGACGGATCTCCGGCTATTGGAGAGGATACGGCATACTTTGCTGTGGCTCAGGTTGTGGATCATGAACTGACCGAATCCAACGGAACAGTAATGGGAGCAAACGGTTACTATACCAATGTTATCAACGATGACAGTGACAGCATGGTTGAGAGCGTCTCCGTTCAGGGGGGAACAGCCATCTGGGAAGCCAATATCAACTCCCGGAACATCCCCGACGGTCCCATCGAAATACACTATGTCGCTTTTGATGAAGCCGGCAACTACTCTATCGGAATTGTGGGCAGTGTCGTTCAGGGAAGTTATACAGGGGATGATGCCTCTGAAGTTGATGTGTACAGCTATAAAAGCAATACAAGGGTCGCCAATAATGCGCCCCGTCTGGCTGCTGTCTGGTACGGCAGCGATGATGACGGCAGCGGTACTGTAGAAACCGATGAACTTACGGGAGATCTCTTCGGTGTAGATCACTCCGATATGTTTGACTCCGCAGATGCAGGCATTGAATATGACTCAACCCGGCTGACAGACAGCTATGCAATGGGCGCTGTGGGTGATTCCCTTATGGCTATTAAGGGTAATGTTGCCATTATTCCTGAAATTGTGGGAGGAAACGGCAATCTCTATTATGGATACAATGTAACAAGGTCCGGTGAGACTGTTCCCTACTATGCAGTTGATGTGGATACTGATACACCATGGGCCGCCGGAACAGACTACTCCGGCAGCGGAGCCAATGAAGAGATCCTTGATACCGCCGCAATTGAGCTGACCCTTGAGGATTTCCTCTCTCCCGGAGACACGGGCAGTGAAATCGTCGATGCCGCCAATCAGACCTTCAGCTTTACCTTCTGGGACAGCACCGATGAGTCTGAAGTGGGCGTGAACAGCCAGAGTGCTTCACTTTCCATGGTGATGGATGTGGCCCTGAGGGATGTAACTCCTCCGCAGGTCAGCATTGATCCCTTCTTCTGGAACAATGAAAGCGACAGCTCCACAGCAGGCCTTGAGGGACATATAGAACTCACAGGTTCAGGGGGCAGAGCTGCTCATGCTGTATCGGGTACAGTAAAAATGACCGGTACAGTACATGATAACAAACTGGTTGAGAATATTTATCTGAATATTCCCGGCTGGAACGGTGGTACCACAGTTCTGGCTGCCAGCTACGACAGCAGCAGCTTTACATCCGCATCCCTGCCTGCCGGTGTGGTTTTCAGCGCCGAAACAGTCTCGCTGGATAACAGCGGCCATGATGTCAGCTGGTCTATGGAATGGGATACAAGTACAATCGCCGACACAGCCGTAAATGGCCTTGATGTGACTGTCAGCGCAGCAGACAGGGGCAAGCCGGTATACAGCGGCACTCTCAGCTATGAGCCGAACTCCGGCAGTACCGCTGAAACCATGGATGTCGTTCCCTATATCGTCAAGGTTGAAACAGCCCTGTCCAAGTTGAAGTCCAACAACTGGTCCGTCTATAACAGAACGGCCCTCGGGCACTATCCTGTGAAAACGGATGAAATCATCTATGTATACGGCTACAACCTGACCGGTGCAGATGGTGTGACAGTTGAAAAAGACGGCGTCTTTGATAAAGCCACCATCAATGTGGCTGGAATCACTCAATCTGGTGCTCTCTCTCTGACAGTCAACGGTGTCTCTACACTGAATAACAGCAACAGCAATGACGCAGAGTATAACAAGCAGCCCAACGGTGACAACAATGAACTTCTGACTGATGATGTCTATCTGGATATCTGGGAGATGGACAGCCAGGCTGCCGCACCCATAAGCGGAATGATTGAACAGCCTGTTATGAAGATCAACCCTGTAGAGGGAATGATCGGTTTTGCCTTTGTAAATGGACCCCTCTATTTCAGTATGGGTGATTCCAATTATTCCGCCCAGTACTGGATGGGAAGCTACGACTTCTTCACTTCAACAGGATTTGCCTATGATAAGCTGGGTTATTCTTATGGAGTGGCAGCCGGAGGAGATATCAACAGCGGTTCGGCTGACAAGTTTCAGTTTATGACAAGCAGATGGGGACTCTCCAACAGAAGTCAGAGCGGATCTTATGATAATGACAACTCCTTAAGGCTGGAATCCATCGGACAGGTTAATTCCGGCATCATCAATTTCAATAAACAGAGGATCAAGTCTCCCAGTCTGGCAACTTCTGTCCATGGCGATAGGACCTATGTCTACCTCGCTTATTATGATGATATAAATGAAGAAATACGGTTTAAAGCCGGTTCCACTAGAAGCACAAATAATAGAACCAACTTCGGCAGTTTTGTGGATTCAGAAACCGCGGGATACCCCAGCGGATATTACACCGATTATGTGAGCATGATTGCCGGCAGTAATACAGGAAACATTGCAGGAGAATATGTCTCCATTGCCGTTGTTTCAGATGAAAACAATACCTTTGATGATGTAGTTGCAGCCGTATGGTACGATCCTGTAAACCGCTGCCTCTGGTACAGTTATAACGACTCTCCCGCTGATGATCGGGACGGTGATACCACCGGCACAGGCTGGTCTGAACCGATCCGGGTTTTTGATGCCGGTTCGGATATGGCTAATGCTGGTGAATACGCTCAGATCATTGCCGACAAGTCAGGTGGTCTCCATATCGCTGCCTATGATCCTGTGAATCTTGATCTTGTGTATGCTCATTTCAATGCCTATGATGATCCCGCAGCCGAGACCAGTGTAGTAGACGGATACGGAGTTGTAGGTTCCAATATCACACTAGATGTGGCCCTGTCTGGCGGACAGTGGATTCCTTATATCGGCTACTATGCAACGAGCACCATCAAACCCAAGTATGCCTATAAGGTTGATACAACCTCAGATGCCCCTGCGGGTTCTGTAGATGAAGCTTATACAGGTAAATGGGAAATTACAGTCCTGCCCACAGACAGTGTTTTGACAATGGGCAGCCTTGGAAACAACAAAATCAATATCGGTGTGTGGAAGGATGCCGGTACATGGGCTCTTGAGGCAAGTACCACAGGAACCAAACTATCCGAGCATTGGGGAGCATCATATACGGCAACATCCAGGGACACTGTTTACGGTAACGGAACTGTTAACCCCGTTCTGGGATATGCCATCAGAAGCGGCTCCAACGGCTATGTTGAAACAGCCCAGAAGAAGTAGGATAATTATGGCAGTACGGCGGTTATACCGGGAGAACCATTGATGAATAAAAAGAGAATTTTGTTTTCCGTCTTCGGGGCTGTGATGCTTTTAATCGGCCTGGGGGCAGTTCTCTACACCCAGACCATCGGGAAGAGGACTACCGTCGGTTTTTTCGGCATTGATCCTGAGTATCAGGATGCCTTCAGAAATCTGACAGCAGACAGTGAGGCTTTTTCCGATATCCGCTGGATTGAACTGTCCGATGAGGAAGCCTTTTCTCCTGAAATCAGGCGTAAGGTGGACCTCCTTGTAAGCTGGAATGGATATCTGACAGATAAACTGGCTCTGAACGCTCTGCCTCTTCCCGGAGAAATCAGAGCCAGATATCCCCGCTCCATTCAGATATCTCCCAATTTTTCATTCATCCCTGACGGACGCCAGAGGGAAGAGGAAGAGGGCAGGGAGTTCAGGGTCATGCCGGTCCTTCTGAATCACTATGAAGCCGCCTATTTTGAAGTATTTCTGCGCAGAACCGGGCTCTCCCGGCCCCGTACCCTTGGTGATCTTGAAGGTTTTGCCCGTGCAAGCCGTGAGTGGGCAGAGTCTCCCATGATCGCTGCCGGGGCGGATGATCAGAACCTCTTTCTGATGATAAGCCTGCTGGCGGAATCAGTGGGGGGTGCCGAGGGGTACCTTCAGCTGATAGATGATATGCGGAATCAGAATGACTTTGATCACTCTCTTGAAATCCCTATCAGGGGAAAGGCTCCCGAAGAAACTACATTCGGATCTATTCTGGACCTTATTAAGGGATGGCAGAGAGAGGGGCTGCTTCTGCCGGAGTGGTATGAAGCAGATGAGCGCCTTGTTACGGTCTTTATGGAGGACAACCATGCCGCTGCCGTGTTTATGTCTCTTGAAGAACACCGCAGAAAGCCCTTCCTTACAATCAAGTACTTTCAGGCTGCCCCCTTTCCCCCGCAGAAGGGAGTGAAAGAAGCCACAGTTGAACCGGCTGTTTCCGTTCTCTGTTTCGATGAGACAGATCTGACCCGCCCTCTTCTTGATCTCTTTTCCTCAGAAATAGGGCAGGAGAATCTCTCTGCTGCGACCCGGCTGGGGCCGGCGGCTCTGAAGGGGGCCGCCTTTGACATACAGGCTGATGATGCCCGCTACTATGCCGCCGCATCTTCAGGCGGTCCGGTTCCGGACCTGGGTCGGGCCGTTTTTCTTAGGCAGAAGGAGAGGGCGGAGATGGCAGGCCAGATCAGGGAGTATCTCTCCCGTCCCTGACAGGCAGCCCCGTGATTGGCAAAAGTATCTTTAAATTCATTTCATATTCTGGTATATCTTTACTATGAAAAAAGCCCTTATAATCGGATCAACCGTACTGGATGTCATTATCCATGTTACCCATCTGCCCTCCAGCCAGGAGGACCTCCATATAGAGAAGCAGACTCTCTCCTTAGGGGGATGTGCCTTCAATGTTAATCACTCAATAGACCTCTTTCAGGTTCCCAGCCTGCTCTGTTCTCCTGTGGGAACCGGACTCTACGGGGACTATGTTGCAAAGGAGCTTGAAAAGAAGGGGCTTAAGCCATTTATCCGCACTCAGGACAAGGATAACGGATGCTGCTACTGCTATGTCGATCCAGAGGGTGAGCGGAGCTTTCTCTCCTATCATGGAGCGGAGTACGAGTTTTATGAATCCTTTCTCGACACCATTGATATGGATCAGTTTGACAGTATTTATGTGTGCGGTCTTGAGATTGAAGAATCAACAGGTTCCAACCTGATCTCCTTTCTTGAAAAGCACCCCGGGCCTGAGCTTTACTTTGCTCCCGGGCCGAGGATAGCCTCCATCCCCTCAGATAGAATGGAGTCACTTTTCGCCCTGTCTCCCGTACTTCATATGAACCGCAATGAAATCCTCTCCTATACCGATACAGTATCCATAGAAGAGGGGTGCGCTGCGCTCTACGGGAAGAGCGGCAGCCTTATAGTTGTAACAGACGGTAAAAACGGTTCCTGGGCCTATGACGGCGGTCAGCTGATCCATGCTCCCGCAGTTCCAGCCGATACGATTGACACCATCGGAGCCGGGGACAGCCATGTCGGGGCTTTTATGGCTGCAGTCAAACTCGGATATGATACGGCCCGGTCCCTTCAGATTGCCAATCAGATCTCGGCACAGGTTGTAGCCACACCCGGGGCTCTCCTGAGTGCAGAGGATTTTCACTGGGAAGCACCTGTCCTTTAAATCGAATTTGTATTTCCATATAAAAAAAGACTCCCTCTCCTCGTAAGGAGCAGGGAGTCTTCCATTTTATGTAAACATATCTGCAGAGGATTAAAGCCTATGCAAGGTACTTGTT
Source organism: Oceanispirochaeta sp. (assembly GCA_963676905.2). GTDB lineage: Bacteria > Spirochaetota > Spirochaetia > DSM-2461 > DSM-2461 > Oceanispirochaeta. The sequence continues at coordinate 3,901,521 of CAXXVE010000001.1, read as the reverse complement.
CAGGAACTCCTCGATTTTATCGAAGGGGATCACATCCAGTTTGTCATACAGATCTGTATGGACAGCACCGGGGATGATCATCAGCTCCTTGTTGTCCCCTTTCAGTTTCTTGAAGGCATCCTGGCTGAAATAGACAGAGTGTGCCTTTTCTCCGTGGATAAGAAGCGCCGCATTGCGGATCTCGTCGGAGTACTGAAGGATGGGCATGTTGGCAAAGGGGAGGGCGTAGGTCGCATTCCAGCCTTCGTTGGAGTTGACCGAATTGGCGTGGTAGCCTCTGTCAGTTTTGTAGTAATCCACATAGTCCTTCAGGAAGAAAGGGGCTTCTTCGGGAAGCTGCTCGGGAGTGGGGAGGCCGCCGGCCTTGGCATAGCTGCCGTCAGCATAGTCCCTTGTTCTCTGGGCATTCAGCTGCTCGCGCATTTTATAGCGGTCATCTGCGCTTGTGGAATCAAAATATCCGTTAGCTGTAACACGTGTCATGTCATACATGGTGGTTGTAACAGTAGCCTTGATTCGTGTATCTGATGCCGCAGCGTTCAGGGCCATTCCGCCCCATCCGCAGATACCGATGATCCCTATTCTTTCAGGATCGACATTGTCCTGTGTTGCAAGGAAGTCAACTGCAGCGGAAAAATCCTCAGTATTGATATCAGGGGAGGACACGGAACGGGGATATCCGCCGCTCTCTCCTGTAAATGAAGGGTCAAAGGCGATTGTAAGAAATCCTCTCTCAGCCATTGTCTGGGCATAAAGTCCGGATGACTGCTCTTTTACAGCTCCGAAGGGGCCTGATACGGCAAGAGCCTTTAATTTGCCCTCAACATTTTTGGGCTCATAAAGGTCGGCTGCCAGGGTGATTCCATAGCGATTGTGGAATGTAACCTTTCTGTGGTTTATTTTATCGCTCTTGGGAAATACTTTGTCCCATTCCTGTGTTAAATCAAGTTTGTCATTATTCATATAATACCTCTCTTTAAATACTTCATTGAAGACGATGCCCTTGGGCAATGAACCGGCTCTCTGTGCCGGATTCTGCTTCAACGTCCTTGAATATGAAATAAATATACAAAATGAACGGAATAACAGAAATGCCGATTCCTACAATAGTATTGCCTATTATTTCAAAAATGAGATAATTTGATACTGTATTTATGGTTTATATAGCATAAAAACGCTTTTCCATGGTTTTTTTGCTACCTGTCACTGGCCCTTGTCACTGATCCCTGTTCAGGGCATTCACCGATTCATGGCTGTTCAGCCATTCCTCTCTGCGGCGGAAAAGATCAGGTACTGCCTTGTTGGCATCATGGATCAGCTCATCCATATCCATTGTAAGCAGCTTCCCTTTTTCTGCGACAACGGTTCCTGCCACCATGGTCATATCCACATCACCACCCTGAACGGCATGGACAAGATTGTGATGCAGATTCCCTTCGGAGCCGGACAGGAGGGGAGTCATACGGGGGGTGTCTGTCTTAACTGCAATTAAATCAGCCTGCTTACCCGGTTCTATGGAACCTGTTAGAGAGTCCATACCCAGGGCCGCAGCGCCGGTTATGGTTGCCATTCGGCAGACAGACCAGGCGTCCAGAGCTGAGGCATCAAGGCTTGAAAGTTTTGCAAGAAGAGACGCCGTTTTCATCTCCTCAAACATATCCAGGTTGTTGTTCTCCTTCTCGCCGTCTGTGCCAAGGCCTACAGCTACACCCGCAGCAAGGAGATCGCAAACCCTGGCCGCTCCGCTGGCAAGCTTCATATTGCTCACAGGGTTGTGGGCAACCCCGATCTTCCGGTCGGCGAGAATAGTTATCTCATTGTCCGAGAGCCAGACGCAGTGGGCCAGGAGTGTTCTGGGGGCATCAAGAAGGCCGAAACGCTCCAGGGCCTCTATGGGACGTGTACTGTAGCGTCTGTCTGTCTCTTCTACATCAAAGGCGCTCTCATTACTGTGAGTGTGGAATCCTGTATCATACTCTTTTGCCATTGCAATTGCTCTCTTCCACGCTTCGGGAAGAGCGTAAAACATATGCTCCATTCCCACCCATACATTTATTCTGCCATCCCCTCCGCCATGCCATTTTTTGATGAGGGACTCATTGCTGTCCAGTGTTTCAAAGTAGTCATGATCAGGGTGCTCAGCAACATAGGGCACTAGGACTGCCCGGATTCCAAGCTCTTCCGCAGCCCTGGCACTGCCATGCATATGCCGCCACATATCGACGGTGGTCGTGGTTCCGCTGAGAAGGGATTCTCCGTAGCACAGGCGCGAGGCTGTTTCAGCCTCTTCAGGAGTCACAACCCTGTGCATGGGATCGATGTACCTCTGGAGCCACTCCCATACAGGCAGACCCTCAGCGGTCCCCCTTAAAAGTCCGGAGTGAGAGTGGGTGTTGATGAGTCCCGGCATCAGCAGTCTGTCTTTCAGTCTCTTGATTTCAACACCGGGATTCTCCCCGATCAGGGTTGCGGAATCTCCGGCTTTTTCTATTCTGCCGTCAGAGCCGATAAGCACAGCTCCGTCCTTTAAAACAAGGTTCTCTTTGTTCATGGTCAAGACATGGTCTGCATGCAGTAATACTGGTCTCATAACACCTCCGGTCCTCATCATACCTTATTTACCTGAAATATGAATATATGTAAGCGGATGGGAGGCATCATCAGAGCACCGCCCTGATTTTTTCTGGAACAGAAGAGTCCAGGGAATAGAAAAATCAGAAATACCCAACCTTTTTGAAGTTTTTACGAATACTATTGTATATGGATGAAATCAGGACCCGTTTGTCCCTCTGGCAAAAGAGCGGCAGCCCCGATGACAGATCAGAACTCTTGAAGTGCATCTGGCAGCAGTACCACAGGAAGCTTCAGGTATATGCCTGCCAGTTTCAGGGCAGCCCGCAGGATGCGCCCGATAGGGCCTCAGAGATCCTTCTAAAGGTTTTTGAGTCCCTCGGGGCATATAATCCCCGTTACTCATTTTCAACCTGGCTCTATACTCTTGCACGGAACTGCATGGTTGACAGATGCAGGGACAAAAATCCTGAAACTGTGCCTCTCAGCGGCTATGAACACTCTGAAAGCAGCTGCCCCGAAGCCATGCATATAAAAGAGGAGGAGTGCAGGGCTGTTGAAAAAGCGCTCTGTACTCTGGAAAAGCGGGACAGGGAGATTATTTTCCTCCACTATTATGAGAACCTGAAATACAGGGAAATTGCAAAGATCTCCGGCATTCCTGCGGGAACCGTAAAATACAGGGTTCATGAGGCAAAGAAGAGACTTGCTGCTGAGCTTGAAAGGAGTCTGTTATGAAAAAAAAGAGAATAGAGCCTCTTTTGAAAGGGTATTTTGACACTCTGGTTGAAAGCAGGACGGCGCCGCCCTGCCCCGAAAACTATGATGTCCCGGCTCCGGGGAGTGAGAGTCCTGTATCCCATGGCCATACCGGGAAGGCCGACAGAGTGATTCACGCTGCTCTTATTGCCGCATCTATTCTTCTTGTATCCCTGCCGGCAGTGAATAACAGCCCTATAAGGAAGTCCTGTGTTCATATAAATCAGATAGAAGCCTTCAAAACAAGAGTTCCCGAACTCTTCTATGAGGCCTCTCAAGAATATAAAACAAGTAAAGGAGTCTGAAATGACCAAATTAACCTATTTTCTGAATTTGATTCTGGTTCTTTTTTTTACCGTTCTGGTGACTGTTCTGACGGGCAACTCTCTATTTATCTATATTGATATTGCGTCCCTGATACTGGCAATCATTCTGCCTTTGATCGTAATCTCATTTATATATTCCCCATCGGAACAGTTTCTTTTATGCGGTGCAGTACTGGAGAAGGGGATAAACTCCGACAAAGCCCTGCTTGCGAAGTCTCTGAACTATTTCAGGACAATGAAAAAACTTATGATCTATGCAGGAGTCCTGTACTCACTTGTCGGGGCCATCGGGATCAGTGTCCATCTGGAAGGTCCTGAGGTCATGGGGGCAAACTTCGGGGTTCTGATGATTGTACCCCTCTATATTGCACTCTACTTCTTTATGATCCTTGAGCCCCTCAGAGCCTCTGCGGAAAAGAAACTGTCCCTGTATACCGGGGATTAGTCAGGAGGCAAATACACAGACACTCTGTTCCCTCGCGGCGGGTATTGTCGGGATAGAATTCCGGAGGGACGCTGCTGAACTGTTTTGAAAAGTTGCGGGGCGCTATGTATTCAAGGGGAAGGTTCTTCACTCAAGGCTCTGAGAGAAAGTGTTTGCTAATCTATGGAACACGAGATATATTACAGTTGTACTTTTATCTCTTTGTTCCGGAAACCTCCGGAGAGGAGCCTGACTTGAATTTAAAAAAGGATTCATCCCTTCCCTATGGGCTGCAGAGTATGCTCCTGTGGGCCTTCGTTCCTGTTCTATGGAGTTTTCTTCCCGTCTATCTGGCTCAGAGCCGGTTCTCACCGGGGCAGATCGGCACTGTCATGGCGGTCAACCCTTTTGTCTCCCTTATTGTTCAACCTCTTCTCGGACCCGCTGCAGACAGGGCAAAATCAAAAAACCGTTTTTTCAGTTTTATGATTCTGGGATCGATTCTCTTCATCCTGCTTCTGCCTCTGGCCGAAGGCTTCAAGGGGGTCATGCTGCTTGTAACGGTTATATCTGTTTTTCAGGTTGCTGCAATACCCGTATCTGAATCGATCTCCCTGGAACTGCTTGACCGTATCCGCCGCCCCTACGGCCCTGTGCGTTTGATGGGCAATGTGGGATTCATGCTGACTTCGGTGGCAATGGGGTATCTGATATCAGTCAATGTGAACAATCTTTTTATTGCTGCTGCTTTACTTGGCGTTCTGAATGTACTGATTATACACAGGCTCCCCCTTGTGGGTGGCCATCAGAGCAGGAAGGGGAAAGTGGGGTACCGTGAAGTTTTCAGGGATGTCAGGCTCAGGGTCTTCGTTCCCCTTTCGATTATTCCCCATCTCTCCAATGCCCTGTATATGACCTATCTTCCCATGTTTCTGATGTCCATAGGCGGAGTTGAATCACAACTTGGCTGGATCTATTTTATAATGGCTGCAAGTGATTTCCCATTCCTCCTTTATGCCGAGCGCATTATAAAAAGGGTAGGCATACAGCGGGCTCTCGGATTTTCGGTATTCTCATTCGGTCTCCGTTTTCTTGTCCTGCTGCTTATCAGCGCACCGGTCTGGATCTTTCTTCTCTCTGTCTTTCACGGCTTCACTTTTATGATTTTCGGTTTCGGCCTCGCAGTGTATATGAATCAGTCAGTCAGGCCTGAGCTCAAGACTACGGGCCAGTCTGTTCTGGCGGTTGCCAACTCGGCTGGAAGGATCATAGGCACTTTTGCGGGAGGTCAGCTGATCGCATCATATGGCATGAAAACTACATTTGTCTCGGGGGGAATCCTCTGTTTCGGCACCCTTGCGGTCTATTCAGCTGTGATGTATCTTCTCAGGCACAAAATTGTAATATCAGCGGAGGAATCTGAAGGGAGCCTCAGTGAAATTATGGACGGGATCAGCGGGAGTCAAATGTTCGAATAAACTCCGGGCAGCTTTCGTTGCTGGGCGAAAGGTTCTTCTATAGTAATCTTTCGATACACTATTGACGATAGATCATATGTTATATAGCATGTGTAATATCGTTGAGTCCCTAAAAAGACTCAGGAGTTAATTATGCAGAAAAATAACAGAATGATCTATCAGATAGATGAAACCAGAGATAAAATTCTTGAAATTGCCGAGGATATGTTTATTGATAAAGGTCTTTATGAGACCAAGATGAAGGATCTTGCCGTTGCCATTGGAATCAGCCGGACCTCCCTCTACCGATACTACCGTGACAAGCTCGACTTGAGTCTGGCCATTGTCAGGTTGAGAATGAATGAGATAAACGACAATGAAAGGGTTGAGAAACAGACAGCTTCGCTGTCCGATGGACTGAGCAAGGTTGAAACTCTTTTGAGAACCCGCTGGCTCTCTCCTGAATTGAAGGATACCTACAGATTTCTTGCAGAATTTGATGCCTATTACTCAGGCTCCAGAATTCCCGATGGCTTCAGGGAGAAAATGGAAGAGGTCCTTAATGAAAACAGGGTCGATCACCTACTGATCAGCTACCTGCAGGAAGGGCAGAAGGATGGAACAATCAGAAAGGATCAGGAGCTTATGATGATGGAGAAGGTTCTGATCAATGGGGTGCGAAGTCTTCACCACAGACTGATTCTGAGGGGGGCTATACTTGTTGAAATGGATCTTGCAGATCTGGATTTCATGATGGATGAGTATCTGAAAATCCTGATGAGCGGAATTGAAAGTTCATAGTTCTGAATAAAATTGATCATATCTGAATTACGTGTTTTAATAGAAATAATGGCTTCTCCGGTATTCCGGAGGAGCTTTTTTTATTTCACCGGCGTTTCTTCAACATATCCCATTTATTAATAAATTAAGTTGACATCAGAAAAGGGAGTGGTAATATGATACACATGTACTATGACGCATGTTCCGTTACACATGTCATAAATAAAAAGGAGTTATTATGAAAAAGACGATGTTGTTGATTCTGTTGGCGCTCGCTGGTTTCTCTGTGCTTTATGCAAAAGGGGATCAGGATGCAGGTACTCCGGGAACTGAGGCTCAGGCTTCAAGATCAGATACTCTTCCAAGAAATGAGACTCTCTATTTTAACGGTCTCCAGTGGGGCTCCATCAATGGCTGGAATCCCCTCTCTGATGATACAAACAACGGCATGGCTGTCAGCAGACAGGCGTATGGTACAAGAATCGCAATGTTTGAACCCCTCTATATGTTCAACTTTCTCGACAATTCAATGGTTCCTCTTCTGGCCGACGGCGATCCTCAGTGGAACGCAGCCAGAACCGAGGTCACAGTAAAAATCAAGAAAGCTGCAAAATGGAGCGATGGAACTCCTGTTACTGCCGAGGACGTTGCCTATACCTATAATACAGGTGTGAAAATAAGTAACTCTGCGGGTAACTCCAATAAACCCTATATTGCTGCTGTAGAAGCTGTTGATGCAAATACTCTGCTTATCAAGGCAGCTCTGAATTCCGACGGCAGTGCAAAGAATCCTCTGATGATTGACCTCTTTCTGACTCAGGAATATGTTGCACAGAAGGCATGGATCCAGACTCTCGAAGCCAGGTCCGGCGGAGATGCAGGCAAGATGAAGCGGGATTTTGCGGAAGATGCAGTATATTGTAGGATGATGCGATAATACTAACAGAAACCTGCGATAATTCCGGGATTTTCAGGTTTTTATCGGGATTTATCGGAAGACCAATTTAAAAAAGCTTTCATAATATGAGAAAAACGCGCCGTGGAAATCTTGGCGCTTCAATCAGTAATTCAAATTACTAATACCCATTACATTACGATATCAGCCTCTTCTGTTTACTCTGGATTCAGATATGAACGACGAGGTGAAATCGTGATTCTACAAACAAGCCCTGAACTGGACAGGCAGATCAAAAAGAACGGCTGCTACTTCATGAGCATCCTATTCCTTGCAGGCCAGAAGTCCTGCCAAAGCTTTCACACCGAAGATATCATGCGTATCAAGGATGAGGCAATAAAAAAAGGATACCTGAAAAAGGATTGCTTTGTAGATGATCCGGAAGGGATCTTCTCTCTGGCCGGGTTGCCTGTCCAATACACCGACACTCACGAACCTCCCTCAAGAATAGCTGAATCTGATGAGCTGGAAATCCTCTATTACCGCTGGAGTAAAGACGGCCATTTTGTCGCTGGTAAGGATGGCCTTGTAGCATACGACCCTATGGGGATGTCCAATTCCGTACAGCTCGGAGAGCTTCAGTCAAAAAGGATCTTCAAAGTTTTGTAAACCTCAAGGAGTTTCCTTGAGAAATAAATTGACAGGAGGAAGAGATGAAAAATCTGACATCAATTATAGGGTTGATTCTTATCGTGGCAGCTGTATTCGGCGGTTACTTTATGGACTTCCCTCAGGACTGGATGCTCCAGGTGGTGGCAGCTGCCGCCGGTCTGGCGCTGGTAATTTCTAACCAGGCAAAGAAGCTGGAGAAGAAGGCAGCATGGAAGGCTTACCTGATCGGGTTTCTATTAGCCATAGGGACGATTTTGGCAACTTACGGTGGAATCAGTGAATCGATCATTACAACGATTGTCGGGTCGCTTCTGGTTATTGCCGGAATTGCTGTAGGAGTTCTGGCCGGGGTGAAAAATGGCTGAGATTAAGCCCTGGTATAAGTCCACAAAAAAGCTGACAGGGATCATATTCCTGGCCAATGGTTTGACTATGAGCTGGTTCACATTCTTTCAGGAAAACCCCAATGATCCGGTTGCGATTATCGGGCTGCTCCTGGGAACAGGGATTACCCTGCTCGGAATTAAGACAGCTGGCGGTGTAATGGCCGCGAAGTTCGGCTTATGAGCTGGATTACTACGGTAAAAGTAGTTTTGATTCTCTGCCTGGTGGGTGTGACAGCCTACCAGGCTTTACGGATTAAGGCTCTTAAAAAGGACAATAAACTGAAGGACAAGGATGTTGAAACAGCCGAGCAGGAAAACAAGAAAGCTGTCACCACTCACAATGAACAGCAGCAGGTCAGAGAGGAAGCTCAGAAACAGAAAGATGAGCTTGAAAGTACTGAAGATGACGATCTTGCTGATCGTGCTGATAATCTCTTCCCTTAGCTGTCAGTCATCTTCCTCACAACCTTCTACAGGTGGTGTTTCTGGTTTTGACATACCGATCCAGCCGGAAATCAAATCCGTGAAATTTATCCGCCTGGAGGATAAGTCAGGTTTCATCTTGAAAAACCAGGAGTACAGAAATTTGGACCACAATATCATTGAGTACAGACGGTATATCGGGGAGCTGGAATCTCAGCTTGGGATACCTCCTGAGGAGAGGTTCCATGGATAACTATATTTTGCCTCTTGCCCTCCAAACAGTCGGTACAACCGTTTCGGTTATCGGCGTTGTTTGGAGGATTCAGAAAGCTCAATCAGACAAGCACAAAGCTGAGCTGGCGACTCTCACCAAAAAGCATGATTCAGAGATGAAAGCCCTGCGGGAATCATTCAAAGAAGAGCTGGTATCAATCAGGGGAATAATGGATGACTGGGAAAAGCTCCGGAGAGACGGAGACCATGCTCTTCATGAAAGAATCAATCAAATTGAAAGCAATGCTTACAAGGAAATAAACACCCGTCTTTCACATATCGAAGGTCAGCTGAAAGGCCTCAATAATGTCACTCGGATAATGGAAGAATGGTTGATACAAAAAGGAGGAAAAGTCGAATGAAAACTGATGTATTCAGCCCCAACCAGAGGCGGATCATTCTGGACTCCCTGGAAGCCGATAACGACTACTCTCTGAACAATGGAATCCTGCAGAAAATCCTCGTTCAGTTCGGTCATGGCATCGGCATGGAGAAGACTGACCAGGAGATCACCTGGCTTGAGGAACACGGCCTCGTTACGGTTGAAAAACTGACCGAAAGCCTGAACGTTGTGAAGCTGACATCCAAGGGTTTAGATGTAGCTCATGGCCATGATCGGGTGGACGGTGTTGAACGACCTGGCGTGGAGTAAATATGGGCCGTAAATCCAATATAGACAAGCTCCCTGATGAGCTTCGAGAAAAGCTCCGTGAGCTGCTCAATAACCCTTCTGTCACTCAGGCTGAAATCGTTGAAGTCATCAATGAAAAAGCCGGGGAATCTGTCCTCAGTACCAGCTCTGTGAATCGTTATGCACAGCGGATGCAGAAGCAGATTGAGAAAACAAAACAAGCTCGGGAAGTAGCTGAAGCCTATATGAATAAAATGGGTGGAAGTACCAGGAATCAGCTGGGAAAAGTTGTCAATGAACAGATCCGTTTGATGAGCTTTGAGCTGATGACTGACATCGAAGAATTGAAGGAAAATGGGGAGACCGATCCGGGCCTGGTCATCGATCTGATTTACAAAGTCAGCCGGGGACTCAAGGAGCTGGAACAGGCGGAAAAGCTCAACGCGGAAAGAGAGTCTGACATCAGGAAAGAGATCCTGAATGAAGCTGCCGAGACAGCTGAAAAGCAGATGAAAAAAGAAGGCCTCTCAAATGATACGATCATCCGTTTGAAGAAGGAGATTCTGGGTATATCATGACCGATCAGGAACTGCTTGATATAGAGATTCTCCTGCCCTATCAGGCCGACTGGTCTAAGGATAACTCCAAGGTCAAAGTCTGGGAGAAATCCAGACGTATTGGTGCCAGCTATGGTGAAGCATGTGAGACCGTTTTAGAAGCTGCCAAGTCCAAGCCTGAGGGGGGCCAGGACACCTTCTATCTATCCTACAACAAAGAGATGACCCAGCAGTTCATAAATGACTGCGCAATGTGGGCAAAAGTTCTCAATAAAGCAGCTTCAGAAGTTGAAGAAGTACTCCTGGAACATGAAGACAGAGACATCACTGTTTACCGCCTGACCATGGCTTCCGGATTCCAGATTTGGGGACTCCCTTCAGAGCCCCGTTCACTCCGTTCAAAGCAGGGTCGCGTCATCATTGATGAGGCTGCATTCGTTGAAGATCTCAAGGCCCTCCTGAAAGCTGCAATGGCTTTGACCATGTGGGGCGGTGTTGTCCGGATAATGTCCACCCATAACGGAGAAGACAACCCATTCAATGAGCTGATCAAAGAGATCAAGGACGGGAAGAAAAATTATTCACTTCACAGGACAAATATCCAGAATGCTCTAGATTTGGGGCTTTATAAAAGGATATGCCTGGTTAGTGGGAAAGAGTGGTCTCAGGAAGCTGAAAGAGAGTGGCTTGATGAGCTTCTGGATGACTACGGAGACGGAGCTGCAGAGGAGCTATACTGCATCCCCACAAAAGGCGGAACCAGGTATATATCCCGCTCCCTGGTGGAATCTTGTATGGATAAAGAGATTCCTGTACTGACATACGAATGTACCGATGATTTTACCTTCGAATCAGACTTTGTCCGGGAAAGAAAAACCAATGACTGGCTGGAAGATAATCTGGGCCACATTTTACGGAACCTACCCAATGAGCCCGGATTTATAGGGGAAGACTTCGCAAGAAGCGGGGACCTCTCTGAAATTGCTATTTTCAATGAGAAGGAGAATCGGCATCTGAAGGCTGCCTGTTACATTGAGCTGAGAAATGTTCCCTTTGCTCAGCAGTTTCAGATCTTCTGTTATGCCTGGGACAAGCACCCCCGGATGTATGCAGCCTCACTTGATGCCAGGGGGAATGGTCAGATGATGGCGGAGCTGGCGGCGCAGAAGTACGGGCCTGCTTATGTGAATCAGGTCATGATCTCAAGGGCGTTCTATATGGAGTATATGCCCAAGTACAAGGCCAAGCTGGAAGACCGGGAGATGACACTTCCCGGATCTCCTGACATTGTCGATGATCACAGAACAGTTGTCCTGGACAAAGGTGTTCCCACAATTTCAGAGCGGACATCCCAGGGGAATGATAAGAGCAAAAAGAGGCATGGAGATTCGGTCATTGCCGGTGTGATGGCCAACCATGCCTATGAGAATGACGAAAGCTCTCACCAGAGCTTTAAGTACGAAGCTGTAGAAGCTTCAAACCCCTGGAGAGGAGGAAACAGCCGTGGCGGATGGCGATAAAAAGAAGGTCAAAAAGAAAGACCTGGATAAAGAAATAGCTGTAGCTCAGACCATTGGAGTCCGGCAGGCTGTCCAGTGGCCGGATATAACTTCAGGGTTGGACCCTGTAAGGCTGGCCACCATTCTTAAGTCAGCCAGAGAAGGCAACGCAGAAGAGTATCTGACCCTTGCCGAAGAGATAGAAGAACGGGATCTCCATTACAGATCCGTACTTTCAACCAGGAAACAGGCCGTTGAAGGTTTGGTCCCAACTGTCATTCCAGCCAGTGAAGATAAAAAAGACCTGGATATGGCCAAGGCTGTAGAAACAGACATCCTTGAAAACGATGATTTCCCTGACCTGGTAAAAGATGCTATGGATGCTCTTGGAAAAGGTTATTCAGTCCATGAAATCATGTGGGACACAAAGAGTACTCCCTGGAAGCCTGGTAGGATAATTTTCAGAGATCCCCGGTGGTTTGAATATGATAAGCTGACCGGCAAAACCCTTTTGATGCGGGATGGCATGGGTACTGAACTCCTTCCCCTGCCTGAAAGGAAGTTCATAGTTCATGAACCTCACCTGAAAACAGGTCTTCCGATCCGGGGCGGACTGGCTCTCCCGATGGCCCTTTATTTCCTGATCAAGTACTATGACATTACCGCATGGACCGCCTTTGTTGACCGGTACGGGATGCCGATCCGCGTCGGCAAGTATGGTAGAAATGCAACTGACAAAGATATCGCGACTCTGAAAAGTGCCATTGCTCACCTGGGAGAGGATGTCGGTGCCGTTATTCCTGACTCAATGATTATTGAGATCATCGAGAATAAATCCTCCGGAAACACCCAGCTCTTTGAGAAGATGGCCAACTGGATTGACAAGCAGGTCAGCAAGCTGGTACTGGGGCAGACCATGACAGCTGATGACGGCTCCAGCCGGAGCCAGGCTGAAGTTCATAACGATGTCCGCCAGGATATTCTGGAAGCCGATGCCAGGCAGCTGGAGAAAACAATCAATCGGCATCTGATCAAGCCTTATATTGATCTTAATTGGGGCCCTCAGGAGAAGTATCCCCGGCTCCGGATTCCCTGCCCTGATACCGATGACATCACTGCCTGGGTGGAGAACATAGAACGTCTGGTTCCCCTCGGGCTCACAGTGAAGGCTGATGAGGTCAGGAGCAAACTCGGATTATCCAAGCCGGATGATGGTGATGAAATCCTGAAGCAGCCTGAGACAGCAGCCCCTGCAGCTCCGGTAGCAACTGCTCTCAATGCAGAGCAGCCTCAGGATCAGAGTGAGCTGGATCTCCTTCAGGAGGAAAACGACTACTCTGAGCTGACGGATGACATCATAAAAGCGGTGAATAAGCTGGCTGAAAAATGCAAAACCTTGGATGAGTTCCATAAACGACTTCCCGAGCTGCTCTCCCTCTGGGATATGGAAAAGGCAGCTGACCTCCTGACTGTTGAAACCTGGAAAGCCAGAGCCCTGGGAGATACAGAGTTTGCCGACTGATACCATCATCCCCAAAGAAGCCCTGAATTACCTCAGTTCAAAGCAGCTTCACCCAGCATTCAGCTATGAAGATGTCTGGCTGGATGAACACGCCGGGAATTTCACCGTTGCCAAGGCAATGCAGCTGGATGTTCTCCAGGATCTGAAAGATGCCGTGGAAGCGGCTATATCTGACGGCCAGACTTTGGATCACTTCAGAAAGGATCTTACTCCTACCCTTATGAAAAAGGGATGGTGGGGGAAAAAGACCATGGTTGATCCGGCTGACGGCAAAGAAAAATCTGTTTGGCTTGGATCTGATCGGCGGTTGAAGACTATCTATGATGTGAACACCAGGCAGGCCTATAATGCTGGCCGGTGGGAACGAGGACAACGATCCGCCGTCCATACCCATATCATGTACCTGGTAGGGCCCAGCACTCATCACCGGAAAGAGCATCTATCCTGGAATGGGTTGGTGCTTCCGAAGGATCACCCCTTTTGGAATACTCACACACCCATGAATGGGTGGGGATGTAAGTGCTTTTTCCGGTATATCACCAGGCAAAAGCTGGAACAGCTCCGCCGGGACGGAATGCCGGATAATACCAATATCATCAATGGCAGGTCATCCGGATCAGTTTCAATCAAGGAGAATGCTCCAGAGGTCCAGTACCGGCAATACATCAACAAACGGTCTGGAACTGTTTATACAGCTCCTATGGGAATTGATCCTGGATTTGAATGGAATCCCGGTTCATCCAGGGGAAGTGCATTATTTGCTTCCCTGCAGGGCAAAATCAAAGATCTGCAGCAGAGCTTTCCTGCCGCTCCCAAAGGAGTTCCTGTTTCCGCTGCTTTTACCAGCATCTCACCAACCTATAAAAGTCATGTGAATACTGCTCTGGAAGCTATAAACCAGGTGCATGGAGATGGAAAGCTACCAAAGATCCCGATACAAGCCAGCAGATCAAAGCGGTTTTACGGGGCTTTTGAGTATGAGAGATATTCCAGGCAAGCTTCAGCAATCAAACTGGCCAGCAAAGATCATCCGGAACTGACAACCATTCATGAAATCGGACATTTCCTGGACAACAACGGATTGCCTGGTAAAGGTTTCTGCTCTGAGTTGAACCTCTCTGAGATAGTGCCCTTGATGAAAACCATTGATCAGTCCAATGAAATCAGAGCGCTCAAAGCTCTGCCAACGAACAGGAGTATCCAGTATTTACTGAATCCGGCAGAACGGTTTGCCAGGGCTTATGCTCAGTATATTGCTTTTAAAACGCAGAATCCTCTGCTGATCAACCAGCTTGATAAGATACGTTTGAATTCCGTCTCACTCGGTGATAAACTTAGGCAATGGGATGATGCTCATTTTATGAGCATTGCTGCTGAGTTCGATATTTTGTTTCAGAAGATGGGATGGTTATGAAGTTTACGAGAGTCATAAATGGAACAACTCAGGTAATTGATACAGAGAATCTGTCCGAGGAAGACCTGAGCCCCATTGAAAATGACGGAGTCTGCTGTCTCAGGTGCTTAATTCCAATCACAGAAGAGACGAAACAGTTTGAAGATCCTGATAATCCTGGAATGATTGCCGCTTATTCGTTTGACCAGGAGAATGATCTTTATCATCCGCTCGGAAAAGATGGCTGGCCGGATGAGTCGATAACCATCAATAAAGACGGAAATCCTGCCTAATACACTTTACAATTTAACAGTATTATTGTGTGTTGCTTAACTCCGGATAAGCGAAATCAAGCACTTGATGCAATTCCATGAGACTGAAATTATAAAAACAATCGAAGCAAAAAGAATAGAAGTGATAGCTTTCACTATCAAAGATTTTGAAATGAAAGATGAAATATCATCAAAGAGAATCAGAAATGACGTACCCAATAAAAAAAGGATACTGATAAACACTGCCATTTCTAATTCCCATATTAAAGCATCGAAAGCGGCGGTCTCTTTCATCTGATCAAACCATTGTTTTGACTCTAGGACTTGAAGGATTGTGAAAGCTGTTATCAGAAATCCCGTAAATGTTAATGTGAAGTTATTTGTTATTTTTACAGCTGCACTATAAGTTTTATTAATGTCATAGCAAGAGAAATCTTTCTGAATGATGAAAACAACAAAAGAAGAGATCACAAGAAAAAGAAGAGGTAATTTCAAATCATTGACTATATAGGATCTTTTTTTCTTCATAAAGCCCCCCTTGAAATGATTATAAACTCAATACCCGGATAAGGGTAGTTCTATATCCATTAAAGGCTTCAATTAATATATTCAATACACGGCTCGGGGGAATATAGCGATCGATGTACTCAAATTGTGAATGATAACAGTATTTATCATTGATAAGGTCTATTACTCTGGTTTCTTCATCTATGGTGCCTATTACGGAAAATCTTTGTTGATGGTTATCAGCTTGAAAGTGGGGCTTTAGACTCTGATAAATCCTAGAGATAATTCCTTTATCTAGCCAAGCATTTGATTGTCTTGATTTAATGAAATCAAATTTGAGCACTCCACAATTGGCATTGTTCCCTAAATGGACCATTTCCTTTAATGCTGTTCTTGTTGATGTTCCGCCGGCACTCAGAAGTTGTTCAAGTGTCTGAAAATTTCCTGAGAGTCTTAAACTCATCGATTTGATTTCTTCAAGCTCTCTGAAATCATTCTCAGGATTCTCATTTAAGATGTACGACAAGTCTAATATAGCTGAGTTGTTTCCAATCTTGAATCTCTGCTGGGAGCAATTTTCAACCACGTTGTTGATATATTCTGAGAGAGAACGGTATCCTCCAACATTCCTGTTAAAGGCTAAAAGTATCAGCCCTTTTTTCTTGTCAATAAGTAGATATGAAACTTCAACTAACTCAGCATTCTCAGATAGTGTTAGCTCAAGCAGATCACCGTACTCTGTTCTTTGATAGGGATAGGCTGAAGTTCTACGTTTCAGAAAAAGGCAACACTCATAACTATCATTCTCTGGAAGAGGGACCACTCCATCCTCTCTAAAAATAATCATTTTATCACTATCACGACCATACCTTGATAATCCTCCATCCTCAGGAGAAATAGGAATCGCTTTAAACGTATTAATTAAAGTTGTCATTTCCTGCTCTGACAGATTTTCTGTATTCCCAGCATAGTTCTTAACCAGATGAAAAAAGTGAGCCGTTACATTCTTCGTTTTTGCCATATATATCCCCTTTCTGTTATGCCCCAGAATTATCCTTTATCTGTTTTATATTTGAACTTATTGAATTAAGCTTTTTGTAATCAGGGAACAACCGAGAGGCCTCTTCTGGAGCTGATAATGATGGATGAAACTGGGTTCCACGATTGATCATCTCTGAGATGTTTTCTATTGAGTGTATTAGTCTTTGGGTATATTCAGGATCTTTCTCAATGTTGTTTTTATCAATTAGGTAATTGGCTTCTGCTTCAACTGCTAGGTCTAAAAGTTTCTTCTGTGCTGCCACCAAATCATTAATCGACTCATTTTTTAGATCAAGATTCTTAACCTGTCCAGCGAGATGATCACCTTCCAATTTTTTCTTTCGGATTACGCAAGCTGACCAGATCATTCCTGCTATCAAGCCTAGGGCAGTAACAGAAGTAAATGTGATGACAAGCCAGCTTGTGCCAAGATCCACTCCTTGAAATTTAATTGTTGAATCATCATGTAATCCTGATAAAACCTGGTCGAAGATCTTCCCGAAATCCCTGACATCTTTAACAAATCCATTAAAATCAGGGTAGTCAGGTAAGAGAATGTATAAGGAGTTTTCCTCCTCTTCTGTACTTATTTCTTTTAATACAGCTAGTATATCATTAAGTGCCACTTTCAATTTATTAATGCTGCCATCAAATTGAGTAGCGATATTCTGCTGTAAAGCTATAGTCTCACCATGATAATCCTTTGGAATATGCTTATGCACTTGTTCCAGCTGCGTCTTAACATGATTGATGTTAGATATAGCTTTTAGGGACATTAATAAGGTTGGTATGTTGGAATAAGTCCTGGGATTACTATTGTCATGCTGAAGGTTCAAAATAGGAAGATTCTCTTGAATAACCTGTATTTGCTTATTGATTCTCATATTATTTTATTCCTGTTGTCCAGCCGGATTGTTCATTCCATCCCCATCGACCATTCATCAACAGTGATATCTATCCCGAATATAGGTGTTGTAATAAGACCCCTTGGATGAAGATTGCATCAAACCATCATAAATCCGTTGGGGGACTCCACAGAATACGTAGGAATGACCCTGTCGGAAATCAATAACCAGGCGGCCGTTTCCTGGATCGTAGCCAACTGCAGAAATAGCTCTGGAGACAACGCTAACCATTTGCACTAGAAGAACCTCCTATAGCTGATTGATGTTGATGATCCAAATGTTACTTCCGTTTCAAGAGGGAAGTGTCTAAGCTTTCTTTTTATATCACCAACGGTTAACTCATAATCAGGATTAGCCATCATCACTCCTCTATTCTTTTTTTTCTCAATAATCTTCAGAGAAAACTGCTCTAAATACTCCAACCGATTTTCATTATCAGAGATATGATCAAACTCCTGGCCACCTTTTACTATGTCATAGGAAAGGCGAAGCAGCTCCATTTTTCTCCAGGTCTTGTCGTCAATATCACCGATCTTATCCATATCGCACAGCTCCTCAGAAACTTACAGGGTCTAAAACCATGAAACTCCCTCTACTCATGAAAACCTTTAGCTTTCCATCAGGCAGAATCCAGAATGCCTCTCCAAATACATTCTTTGGATCGGAGCTGGTTTGATTCAAACCTTTCACATCCATGAAGTGGTTATCATTATCATCCATAGGAATAATTTCTTCTTTGTTCCAATGCCACCAGTCATAGAATGCCATTGCAATATAGCTCTCATCTTTTGGCATATAGTAAACAGATCTTGTGGTTCCATCGCTCTCTGGAGATACCCAAATCCCTTTCACAGTTGATAAATCAATATCAAGATCAGGATAATCGCCGTATCCATTCTCCGGATCTTTATCCTGAAGCTCTGTATATGTAATTTCCTGTGCATACGCTCCAGCACAGAGAAATAACAAAAATAGAATACTGATAATTTTCTTCACTAAATCCCCTTTAATACGGATGCTTATGAATCCATCCAATAACCTTCCCTTCAATCCGAATCAAGTCTGAGTCAGCTGAAACAACTTTATCTTTATAGTTCTGGTTTTCAGAAATAATAGTGATCTTCTTTTCAAATGGATCAAACTCAAGACGCTTTACATACATTTCATCACCGATAGCCAGGACATAAATACCATCTAGGCGGACCTCTCCCTGGGAGAAAATGACATAATCCCCATCGAAAATATTTACACCAGTCATGGAATCACCCCTAACCTCTACGATCCGAATAGATTCCTTAGGGTATGGCCGGATAATCCGTTCCACGACTGGAACAGTGACTCCTGAACTGTAAGCTTCAATGTATTCTTGTCCTGGGCCTGCAGAGACTCTTTGGTTCAGAACCGGAACCATGATCACATCATCACGTTCAGACAGAAAGACTTCCCGCTTCTCTGTCTGAACGCTCACCGCATTTTGATTTTCATCATTTGTGAGTAGCATGTTTCCAATACCAGTTATTAACCAATGTAGATTTATCCCATATTGAGATATTTTTTCTTTTACTTCATCAGGAATGGCTCTTTTACCGGTCTCATATCCAGCATAAGTTGACTGACCAAGACCTAATCTTGCAGCAAAATCAGATTGATTTAGCTCGAAATGAGATCTTACTTCTTTTAAACGACCCTGTATCATCAATAATATGCCACCATGCGTTTATTTTGTTGACTTATAACGCGTATTGCGATATTCTATGTATAGGTTGATAAATCAACTACAGAACCCCCAAAAAACGGGAAGCGGTAACGCCCTGCAAAGCTAACCCACTTCCCGTAAAGGAGTAATTACATGGTACAGCGGAGAAAAGCCGACCGCAAGATTAAAACTGCACTTTTTTTTGTCAGGTATAAAAAAGTGCGACTGGAGGTGGCCTTGTGACTCAAGAGAGAAAAAGCTTCGCCATCGAAATCATTCAGAGATCCCAGCCGGGACAGACCATCGAAATCGGGGAAAGTACATACCTCGTTACAGTTTCGGGTCTTTGCAACATCCTGACAGGTGAAATCGTAGCAAAGTCGGAAGTGTGCAATTCACCAGAGTTTGACAGTGGAATTTCGTGGAGCTGTGGGATCGTCTATCTTATGGAATCTCGTTTGGGAAATGACATTCAGTTCCTTGGAAGAGTGGTTACAAGTTCGATGGAAGAACTGGAAGCCTGGTTGTATGAGAAAGACCCAGAAGATGATGAAGACATTGATGAAATAAAAACCAATGTTTTCAGGTTTCTGGAGTTATACAGCAACTGTATTGCTAAGGCGTAAAGATGCAGGAGCCCAAACACCTGAGATCAGGTCGAAATGACTTTACCTCTGTATGTAAAGGAAAAGAACCCTTTGATACATACAAAATGGCTGAGAGGGTCTGCAAATTCATAAACAGAAAAGTTTCCAAGAATGGGGTCTGTGTTTATCACTGTCCCCACTGTGGGAAGTTTCACATCGGACGAAACAAATTCAAAGGAAGATTCTATGGCTGTAAAAAATAAACCGGCCCAAAGATATGCCCTGGCTTTGAGAATAAAAGCCAGCCTTGCAGATGGCAGGGTGAGAACCATCTCGGAAGTAGCAAAGGAACTGGGAGTCAAATATCAGAGAGTCAAAAACGCTCTGACAGCTTTGACCAGTATTGAACCGAATCTGGCCGAAGAGGACAACGGCGACATCTTCATGGTGATAGGAGGTTAATCCCGATGGGAGGGGTAACAGTGATGAATACAAAACCGACAAGAGATGTGAATACAGCAATCAAGATCCAGTGTGTCATGACGAGGTTGAATATCAGCCAGAGGGATCTAGCAGCAAAAGCTGGAGTGACATTTCAGATGATCAATAAAACGATCTGGGGAACTGGCACCAGTAAGGCTGTTCAGAAAGATATCGCAAAGGCATTGGGCTTTGAAAGCTGGGAAGAATTGAAGAATCACAGGGAGGTCGTATGACAAAAGAAGCTGAGTTAATTGCCGCCAAGCTTACTGAAACTAATGGCCGTCCCCATTCAATCTACTGGGAAGATATGGAGCTTCTGGCTTGTGCCATAGCCCATGCAGCACCTCTGCAGTTCCTATCAGAATATGGGCACAGAGGCCTTTTGGAAGTAACCGTTTCTTTCAAGCTTTTTCCCAGGGAACGGCATCAGTTAATCAATCAAATAAAGCTTATCAAAATCGAGGATGTTATCCGAAAAAAAATGCCCAGGACAGAAGCGGTCCAACAGGAGATGTTTGCGTGAGTACATACACCAACAATGCACAGCAGAGAATCTGCCTTCTTATAGAAGAACTTGCTGGCCATGAAATTGAAGGCAGAAGTCTGAATAGCTTATCAAAAAGCCTCGGTCAATCAACAGGCCAGACTTTCCGTGATCTTAAAAACCTTGAGGAGATCGGTTGGGCCAGACAGGACGAGAAGTCACTCTGGTTAATGACAGAGAAAGCTGCCCATCCTGCTGTAAAGATTCAGCGGAACCTCCAGACGGTAATGGGAGCGGTTAACAAAATCAACAAAGATTATCTTGGAGGTAATGTCTGATGGCCGGAAAGAAAAAAGAAGAGAATACTGATGTAACTGCAGTTGTTGAGGATGCTTCCTCTTTGACTCCGGAAGAGCATGACAAATTCAGAATCCATATTGCAGATATTGATCTGAAGTATGGTGATGGAGCGGATTACAACCGTGACAGGATTGAAGGAGAGATCAAGACATATGCTGAACAGTTTCGGCAGTCGATCTTTGAATCAGGAAAACGGTTGATTCTCCTGAAAGAACATGAAGGCCATGGTGGTTTCATTAAAAGTCTTGAAAGGCTTGGGATCGACCAGAGAACGGCAAGAAATATGATGTCTGTTACTAGGAAGTTTGTAGACGATGGCGGGAATGTAAATCGGAAATCGATTTCCGATTTGCCTCCTACCAAACTTTACGCTTTAGCAACACTTGATGATGAAGACCTTGATGAACTGGAAGAGAATGGTGAAGTCGATGGTATGACCATTGAGGATACAAAAAAACTGTCTACCAGAGAGTTTAAAAAGAAAATTGCTGAGCTAAAAAATAGAAATAAGCAATTGGAGGAGCAGCACCAGCAGGAGATTGAAATCAAGGATCAGCTCCTGGAAGACAAGAACAGGAAGATCGATGAACTGGACAGCAAGCTCCGGGTCAGTTCTGATCCATCCCGGTGGAACGAGAAGGCAGAAGAGTATCTGGACCGCCTTCACCGGATCATCCCCCAGTCCAGCAGGATTATGGGAGAACTGGCCGAGATCATTGAAGGAATCCAGAAAGTTGAGACAAAGGACTGGGAACAGTCCCAGAGGATTGTCCTGGAGCAGTTCCGCTTTACCTATGATCAGATCAACGATGACCTGGAAAAGATCGACAACATGCTCCGCTTTGCTGCCCCTGAAGGAAACTCCGTTTTCCACTCCATGAATGCCCTCAGGCCTGTGTCATCCTCTGAGGAGGAGGCTCTTGATGTTTGAGGAATACATTCCGGACCTGCAAGTGGCTGGCCGGGGAGATCGGGGACGTATCATCGATAACATAACCGATCTGTACGGCTGTTCCAAAGACAAGGTCTACCGTGAGCTGAAAAAAGCCGGATGGACATCCGGAAGAAAACGCCGGAGTGATGCCGGAGAAGTGACTGTTTCCAACGAAGCCCTGGAAGCTCTGGGAGCACGCCTCTTGGTTGGGGTCAGGAAGAATGGGAAATGCACAACTGACATCCCCACGGCACGGCATGAATTGGAGTTGTCCGGGTATCACTTCGGAGTCAGTAATGGACGACTGGCCACCCTGCTTAAAGAGCGGCATCTGGATCTGAAAACCCAGCTGATCCCGACACCTCATACCAGGATGAAGTCTCTTCATCCGAACCATGTCCATCAGGTTGACCCTTCCATGTGTCTTCTCTACTACCTACCCAGGGGCGGTCAGAAGATCATCGAAGATGATGAAGCCTATAAGAACAAACCTTTCTTGGAAGGAAAAGCCCACCTGAAGATCTGGAGATATGTGCTTACCGACCACTACTCCTCCAGCATCTGTGTCCGCTACTACCAGAGAGCTGGAGAGCGTATGGACACCCTGTGGGAGTTCCTGCTCTATGCCTGGGGGGCAAAAGATGATCTGGCTTACGGGTTCCATGGTGTTCCTGAAATCCTTTTGATGGACAAGGGGTCGGCCAACCTGGGGGGCGGAGTTGTCAATGGACTGAACTCCTTGAGGGTTCGGCAGCTTACCCATGCCCCCGGCAAGCCCCGTGTGAAGGGACAGGTTGAAGGTGCCAATAATCTGGTGGAGAAGCTCTTTGAAAGCCGGTTGAAAACTGACCCTGTTAAGGGTGTTGAAGAACTGAATGCGAGGGCCAGCTGGTGGTGTGCTTCTTACAACGCCAACATCATTGATAGCTACGATTCGACCTTGCGGCGTTCAAAGACATCACGCCTGGAACTGTGGAACAGGATTACCTTTGACCAGCTGAAGGAGCTGCCGGAAGAAGCCAAGGGCCTGCTGGTCGCCAATAGCGAAACCAGAAAGGTAGCAGGTGATCTGACTGTCAGCTTTGTTCATCCGAAACTGAAGCAGAGCCGGTACTACCATGTCGGCGGATTGGAAGGAATCAGGCCGGGTATGAAGATCGAAGTCCAGCCCATCCTCATGGATAAGGAAGGAATCGTCCGTGTCTCCTGGAAATACCAGGGAGAAGAGTTTTCCCATGAGGTAGAGCCTATCCTGATGGATGAAGCCGGTTTCTGGGCTGATGCTGCCGTCATAGGTGAGTCTTACAGATCACAACCCCTGACAGTAGTAGACAGAGCCAACCAGAGACTGTCCGAAGTCATCGGTGATGAGAAGAAACCCTTCGCCCATTTAAACAATGGCCAGGGACTGAAATCTATCAGTGGAATGACCAGGACAGAATCCGGCGTGGTTAATATGCCCAGAACCGGGAATGTGATCGATCCTTCCAAAGCTTCCGGAACGGTCATCAATTATGTGGAAGCAGCGAACCGACTGAAAAAACAGATGTCCCATTGGGACAAAGCATATCTGAAAGTGATCAAGGATAACTTCCCTCATGGGGTTCCCGAGAGGGATCTGGATTCACTTGCTGAGGCATTGAGCAGCCTGGGAGGGGCAGATGAGTTTAAGGAGTGCATTGGCTGAAGCAAAAGCAAGTCAGAGCGAGCTTGCCGGTTATCTGGGACTTGCCAAAAGTACAGTCAGCCAGATAGTGAGCCGTGGTCAGTTTCCTGTTGGACAGGAGCATACAACCAGAACGCGGATAAATGATTTTTTACAGGAAAGGGGCGTTGCCCCGAAAGGGCTGTGGACAGATGCAGAGCCCAATACAGAAGAAGCCGAAGAGATCGGCCAGGAGTGTGTGATGATTACAGCAGAAGCAAAAAGACAGTTCAAGCTTTTTAGAGATCCTTTTCTGGATGACGTAAACGGAAAAGAAGATGTGTACATGAGCCGGGATTCCCGTTTTGCCGCCGAGTATATGTACACCACGGCCAAGCTGGGAGGAATGCTGGCCGTGATTGGAGAGTCCGGATCGGGAAAGACAACTCTGCGCCGCCTGCTGATCGACCGGATCAACACGGAAGACCTGAAGATCAAAGTCATCTTTCCCCGGATCATAGACAAGGAGAGGCTGACTGCAACCAGTATCTGTGATGCCATAATCCGGGACTGCTCCACTGAAAAGCCCAGGAGAACCTTGGAGGCCAAAGCCCATCAGATCGAACGGATACTGACGGACTCTCTGAAATCCGGCTGGAAACATGTTCTGATGATTGAGGAAGCTCATGACCTGACCATTCCCACCCTGAAGTACCTGAAGCGCTTCTGGGAACTGGAAGCTGGTTTCGACAAGCTCCTTTCCATCATCCTGATAGCTCAGCCTGAGCTGAAGGAGAAACTGGACGAGAGCCGGAACTATGAAGCCAGGGAAATCATCCGCCGGATGGAAGTCGCGGAGATCAAAGCCCTGGATACTGAGGCTGAGCTGAAAGGCTACCTGGCCCTGAAATTCAAACGGATCAATTTGGAAATTGATTCTGTAATGGGAGATGAATCCTATAAAGCGATCCTGGACAAGCTTTCCAGAAAAACCAGGGGCGGTGGAACTGTCTGCCTGGCCTATCCCCTGACTGTGAACAATATGATCAAACGGGCCATGAATACGGCTGCCGATATCGGGCAGGAACAGATTACTGCAGAAACCATTCAGGCGGTGTGATGTGAAAGGATTTATAGGTTTGGGTATCGCCCTGGTTTATTTGATTATCTACCTATTTTTCATTGGGGCATCATCAAAGAAAATAGGATTTCCAAAAAGTAGGAAAAGGAGCAGAAAATGGTGAATATTGATGGAAGCGAATACATGAAAAAGCCCAATGGAGACCTTGTCCCCATGGCGAATGTAAAACCCTTGGACAAGCTTAGAGATCAGACCGTCCGCAGCATATTCGACAAAGCAGCTGAAATGTCTTCTCAGCTGGAAGCTTTCAAGAAAGAGGTTTTTGAGGAAGCTGAAACCTTTGTGGATCTGAGCTTTGAAAAATACGGCCAGAAGTACGGCGGTAAGAAAGGGAATATCACCCTGACCAGCTATGACGGCCAGTATAAGGTCTCCATTGAAATACAGGATGTCATTGCCTTTGATGAACAGCTGCAGGTTGCCAAGGCTCTGATTGACCAGTGTATTCATAAATGGTCGGATGGAGCAGACACGAACCTGCGAGTCCTGGTGAACGATGCCTTCCAGGTGGATAAAGCAGGGAATGTAAATACCCGCAGGATTCTGGATCTCCGTAGACTGGAGATCGATGATCCTCAATGGGAATCTGCTATGGAGGCTATTTCATCGTCCATCAAGATCCTGATGAGCCGCCGGTATATGCGGATCTACGAGAAGAACAACCAGGGGGACGGGTATTCCATGATCCCCCTGGACTTCGCGGCCATATGACGGACCGGAAGAAGAAGCTGGCGATTATCCATGTTGCCAAGAAGCAGCTTGCCCTGACTGATGAGCAGTACAGGGCGCTGCTTTTTGGCGCAGCCGGGATTGAGTCGGCAGGAGATATAAAAACGGATGCCCAGCATAGGTCCATCATGCAGGCATTCAGAAATGCTGGATTTACGGCAGCAGGAGGCAGGCGGAAGATGACCGACCGGAAGCTTGCCAAGTGTTATGCCATATGGTGCGAATTGCATAAGATGGGCGTTGTTAAGAGCAAGGACTTTTCGTCAATGATGAAATGGATTGCCGGAAGAACCGGGGGAACGAATGAACGCTTCCTTCGGGAATCCCAGAAGGCCAAGATGATTGAAGAGTTGAAGTCCTGGAAATACCGAGTGGAGGGGATGGATGACCGAAACGGTTGAAGAAATGGTAATGAGCGTGAATTCTGTACTGGATGATTGGGAGCTGTCGAAGAAAGCTGTCAGGGAGATACTGAAGTCTTTCGGGGGAATGCAGGTCTACCTTCCCAGACCGGAATCCGCTTTTAAGGAGGACGACTATGCAGAGATCTGTGAAGCCTTCGATGGAACAAATGCCAGGGAATTGTGCAACCGGTACAGTATGAGCTTCAACACCCTGTATACGATCATCAGGAGGGAAAGAGACAGGAAAAAGCAGGAACGGGCAAAAAACGCCGTCATAGAGTTGCAGTTCGATTAATGACACCGTATACCTTTTTCCCTGGATAATGCCCTGACGGAGTTCATGAACCGTTCATGAACTAAATCAGACACCATGCATCGGGGCAATTTTCATTTTTCCTATTCTATACCTCCTTCCTTTCATACTTTCAGTAATTCAAATTACTAATACCCATTACATTACGATTTTCTTTGCTTCCCTTTAATCTGTGAACCATGAAACGGATTATGCACCTGGCAGTTGCCTTGAACTTTACCCAGAAAGAGGGAGTCTCACTCCCTGATGAGATTGATCTTCTCCCCCCCGGACAGACTGTTGCCGGCATCGATGGAAGAAGCTGGAAAAATCCAGGTAATGATAAAATCATCGACTTCTTTAAATCCAGAGGAACACAGCTTCCTGTGGACATTAACCACTCAACAGAAATCAAAGCTCATTCCGGAGATCCCAGCCCCGCTCAGGGATGGATTACGGATATCTATGAATCTGGCGGAGGTCTCAAGGGAAAGGTCGCCTGGAACGCCAGTGCGGAAAGCGAGGTCGGAGGTGGCCGGTATAAGTACATCTCTCCCGCTTTCGTTTACGACAAACAGGGAATCATCCGGGGGATCAAGTCCGCCGGTCTGGTCAATCACCCGAACCTTTCGGAGTTGGCCGCATTAAATAGCGAATCATCCGGATTGGATGAGGGAGGAAGTATGAAGAAAATTGCGGAAGCCCTGGGGCTGCCGGAGGATGCGACTGAAGATCAGATCCTGACGGCCATGAATGCCATGAAAGAGAAAAACAAAGTTGCTCTGAATATGGCGGACTACATTCCCCGTGCCGATTATCAGCTGGCTCTGAACAGAGCCGAAACTGCCGAGCAGAAGCTCAAGACTAGAGAGGAAGAAGAGTTTAAAACAGCTCTAAACTCCGAACTGGACAAAGGCGTTGAATCCGGGAAGATCGCCCCGGCCAGCCGGTCTTTTTACGAGAAGACCGTTACTACAGCCGAAGGCCTGGAAGAGTTCAAAAAGTTTGTTGACGGCGCTCCCACGGTTGTGGCCACCAACAATGAGAATCTGGACAAGAAGCCCTCCGGTGATCAGGTGGCGTTGAATGCAGAAGAGGAAGCTCTGGCTGTTCAGCTGGGCTATTCAAAGGAAGAGGCCATTAAGGTCTTCAGATCCTAAAGACAAATCCAAGGTAAGGAGAAACCATAGTGATTGTAACAGCAACGGTTCTTGAGAACCTCAGAAAATCTTTTGTTGACCTTTTCGGTAAAGGTCTGACTGGCGCTCCCAAACGGTGGGAGAAAGTGGCGACAAAGATCCAGTCATCATCCAAAGAAAATGCTTATGGCTGGCTTTCAAAGTTTCCCATGCTCAGGGAATGGGTCGGTGACCGTGTTCTAAAGAGCATGAAAGAAACCGGCTATGTCGTCCCCAACAAGAAGTTCGAAGGGACTATCGATGTGGACCGGGCGGACATCGAAGATGACAATATTGGTGTTTACAACACCATAGCCCAGTCCATGGGTCAGGAAGCGGAAGACCATATCGACCGGAACATCTTTGGCATCCTGAAAACGGGATTCGCCAATCTCTGTTATGACGGGCAGAACTTCTTTGATACCGACCATCCTGTCAATGCAGAAGTTGACGGCTCCGGTGATGACAGTTCTGTCTCAAACATCATCAATCCGGCCACAACGACGGAAGATCCCTGGTTTCTGCTGGATACTTCACGGCCTTTGAAGCCCCTGATCTATCAGGAGAGGACCAAGGCTGAGATGGAAGCCATCACAGATCCCAAACAGGATACTGTCTTCATGAAAGATGTATACCTCTACGGGGTTCGCGCCCGCCGTGCTTTCGGATACGGATTCTGGCAGCAGGCCGTTGCCTGCCGGGATGTGCTGAATGAATCCAATTTTAATGCAGCTTTCAAAGCCATGGGAGAGTTCAAGAGAGACGGCGGCGATCCCATGGGATGTATGCCCACCCTTCTGGTTGTCGGCCCTTCAAACAGAGCCCCCGCCAATGCAGTAGTTGAAGTGATGAACAAAGAAGGCGGAGCATCAAACCCCAACTACAAGGCTGTTGAAGTGATGGTCTGCCCCTGGCTGGCATAAAGGAGAGGTGAATCGTGACTGATGAAATGAAAGCCAAGCTCGAAGAGCTGAA
Organism: Oceanispirochaeta sp.; assembly: GCA_963676905.2. Taxonomy (GTDB): domain Bacteria; phylum Spirochaetota; class Spirochaetia; order DSM-2461; family DSM-2461; genus Oceanispirochaeta. Next base: position 3,873,320 of record CAXXVE010000001.1, on the reverse strand, counting down.
ACAGAAGAAGACCGAGCTGGAGAAAGCTCAGTCGGAAGAAACCAACGGCCAGAAAAAAGGCGGGATCACCAGAAGCCTGAATGCGGTGATCAAGGAGATTGAGTCCCTGGAAGCCTCCGGTGATCCTGACTCCGATGACGGAGATCAGAGTGATGCCGGATACGGCACTGAGGCAGGTCAGGCTGGTGAACAGAAAAATGAGGAAGAAGAGACTTCCGAGGAAGAGGATCTTATCTCTGTAACAGTTCAGAGCAAGACCGGTCAGAAGTACCGCCGTCTGGGTATGGCTTTTACAAAGAATGCCGCACCCGTAAAAGTGACTGCTGAGCAGCTGGAAGCCCTGAAGAAAGATCCCTGGCTGAAGGTCGTTGAAATTGAAACAGAAGAGGCCGCTGAATAATGTCTCTTTTGACCTCCCAGGAGTTCATCGACCGGAAGGATCAGAACTCTCTCCCCCTGGATGTTCAGGGGGAGATCGATCTGGACCAGGTTGCCAGGGCCCTGGATGAAGCCTCCGGTATTATCCGGGGTTATCTTCCTTTCCTGGTGGATGATGAAGGACTGGAAGTAGAACCACCGGCCAGACTGCTCCCTGCACTCCAGAGTATTGAGGCGGACATTGCTTTTTACCGGCTGACCGATCGGGTCTCCAGTACTGAGGATGACCGCAACCATTACAAGGATGCTATCAGCCTGCTGGAGAAATTCAGCAAGCAGGAACAGGAAGGACTGGAAGGACCGGGGGCACAGGAAGCTTCCCTGGTGGAAGCGGATGCGGACGGAGTTGATCCCCGCTTTTTTAAGAAGGGTTACATGGTATGAGTCAGGCTGTCCTTAGCTGGGATTTGAGGGAGTTGGAAACGATCCAGGCCGCTTTGAACAAAGCGGGGGGCCGCTCTTTCAAACCCATGATGGAAAGCCTGGCTTTGGAAATTGAAGAACAGACCAGAGAAAGGTTCGAAACGAAGGAAGGACCGGACGGTCCCTGGGATGATTGGTCTGAGAAATATGCGGAGAAAAAAGCCGGATCAGGCCAGTCACTGCTCCGCCAGGACAATTACCTGGAAGAGTCGATCACTCATAATTTTTCAGGTTCAAATGGTTTTAACGCCCAGGTCTCGATCGGAAGCCCTCTGATTTATTCCGCGACACACCAGTACGGAGATGATGACCGGGGGATAAAGGCAAGAGCCTTTCTGGGAATTACTGCAGAGAACGAAGCAGACCTGGTGTTGATCATCAATGACTACATTGATGGTCTTTTTAAGTAGGAGAAGACATGGGCGTTTTATACAACCAGATGCTGGATGAGGTTGTTCAGGATATAAAAGCATTTTTTGAAACTGCTAGACAGCCCAAGATCAAACATGACCGGCATATCGGCCCTTTCACCAAAGATGATGTCAAGAAATTGGCAAACCGCTGCCCCCAGATCCTGACGGCACTGCATGGCCTTGATCCCTTTGATCAGTCTGACTCCCAGATGCTGGTATTCACTACCTTCCTGATGACCAGGGGATCAAACACAAACCGGGACGGCAGGCAGATGCTGGATGTATTGAACATCCTCCTGGCTGCCTTGAGTCAGATGGATATGGAATGGGCCCAGGACGGACCGGAAGACGTAAGAGGCAGGAGCCTTTATACAGGCACCTTGGGAGATTTGAATACGAATCTCTGGGCCTGCAGTTGGAAAATGAGAGTATCGGGAATCACAGAAGCCGGGGTGGATCTCTTCGAAGATCTACAGGTTTTTGATGAATATAAAGGCACCCTGGAAGTGGGTGACAACACGGTTGAAGAATCGTATTCATAACGGAGGAAAAAAATGGGTGCAATATCTTTTTCAGAAATCCCTGACGGACTGCTCGTACCCGGTTCTTATCAGGAAGTGGATATGTCCCTGGCGGGGGGTGGGTCCAACAAAAAAATAGCACTTCTTATCGGACAGATGCTGGATGGTGGAGAAGCTGTCGAAGGTCAGGAATACACCCTGACTTATGAATCCAGGGGAAAGGAGCTTTTTGCCGAAGGATCGAACCTGGCTATCCTGGCAGAAGCTTTCCTGAAATACAACAAATATGAAGAGGTCCGGGCCATTGGTCTGAAGGATAAGTCCGACGGCATCCAGGAGGTTCGGACTATTACATTTGCAATCGATAGTCAGGAGACCGGAACTGTTCCCCTTTATATGGATGGCCGTTCTGCAGCTTTTGGCATAAAAGCGACTGACGATTTGGCCACCATTAGAAATAGCGCCCTGGCGGCTCTCAACTCCATGGTAAACAGCCCTGTTGATGCTGCTGCTGGTGCTGAAGACGGTGAACTGGTTGTGACCTATAACCATAAGGGTGAGATTGGAAACGGTCTTGACCTGAGACTTTCCCTCTATGGAGAGAAAGTACCTTCTGGTTTGACTGTCAGCTTTGCCCAAACAACTCCCGGAAGCGGAAACCCCGATGTGCAGACCGCCATCGATGGAATGCAGGAGATCCGCTATAACTATATGCTCAGCACCATCCACGATGCCACCAATATTGCCCTGCTGGAAACCGAGCTTAACCGCAGATACACTGCCCTGGTACAGAAAGGTTGCCGTCTGTTCATTGCCCTCTCCGGAGACAAAACGGCACTGACCACCTATGCAGATGCCAACAGGAACAACCCCCATGTAAGTGTGTTGACCAGAGGGGAGAACCCTGAATCAGAAGCGGTCTGGCTGGGGCGTGGAGCTGCAATCATCATCCGTAAACTGGCCGATGATCCCTCTGTCAACATCAATGGAGTATGCCTGAATCTCATTGCTTCAGTCAGTTATTCCCTGGATGATCGCCAGAATCTCCTTGAAAAAGGAATTGCGACCTATACGGTTGGTGCAGATGGTCTGGCCTATGTGGAACGCCAGGTCACAATGTACACCCAAAACAAGGATGGTGATCGGGACACTTCTTATCTTGATATCCAGATCCCCGAGACCATTGATTCTATCAGGGAGTATATCCGGACTCAGTGTGCCAAGATCTATGCCGGTTACAAGTTGGCCAAGACTTCAGAAAACTTCGGTGCCGGTGCCAAGGTGATGACACCCTCCCTGTTCCGAAGTTTCCTTCTTTCCACTTATAAGAAGGACTTTATCCAGGACAAACAGTGGTGCCAGGATTATGCAACCTACAGTGAAACACTGATTGTTGAATCATCCACAACAGATGGTAAAACAAGAATTGATTATCGTCACAGACCCCAGCTGATCGGTCAGTTCCTGATCGGAGCCGGAGTCCTGCAGGCCCAGTAACAGGAAAGGAGAATAACTGATGGCTAACCTTGATTATGTAAAACGACTGAATATCCCTTCCATCGGAGATATTCCTATTAAGGAAGGGACTGGAACCTTCCGCCCTTCCTCTGTTCAGAGAGAAGATCATGATGCCGAGCAGCCCGAGGATTCAGGCTATACGGAAAAGAATGTGAAAGCGGAGTGTAAAGTCACCGTTCTTTCTGATCCCAGGATCTCAGTGGAAGATCTGAACTTCCGTGATGAGAATATCACAATCGGTCTTCGTTCCGGTAAAGAGTATATGATGCCTGCGGCTTCGGCGGCGGAAGCTGCTGAGCTGAGCAAAGGGGAAATCCCTCTTACGATCCGTAGTGCCATAAGTGAAAGGACCAGCTGATGGAGAAACTCACTCTCAAAGTCCCTGTTACAAAGGGAGAACGAACCATATCAGAGTTGAAGTTTGCTGATGCGAAAGTCCGCCACATGATGGCAACTGACGGATTTAAGGACAAAGCCGGTTATGGAGCTGATGTTGCTTTGACTTCAGCTCTGACTGGTGAACCTGAAGGTATTATCGGTGAGATCGGCCCGGAGGACTGGCCGCGGGTCCGGGAAGTTCTGGTTAAAGTCTATGCCAGCTTTATGGGGCTCAGCCTGGATGAGCTGAAGGAGGCTGCCGGCCCCCCGGAGCAGGTGGAGGAGAGCGGAGCCTCCGAAGAATAATCGACGAAACGGCAGCGGACATCATGATCATCCTTCCGGGGATGAGATATGAGACCCTGCTGGATATGACAGGGCCCCGGTTCTGGGAGTGGCATGAGATTGCCCTGCAGAAATGGGGAGAGATACGAGGAGTAAGCGGTTAATGGCTGATTTAAAAGCCCAGGTACAACTTGGTTTAAACAACAGATTTTCCGGTGCAATTAAGACAGCCGGTCGTGATATGTCTGGCTTTGCCAGCGGCGCGGCCGGTTCTTTGTCCAGGCTGGATAAAGCGATATCCGGAACCGCCGGAAAACTCCTCTCCCTGGGCGGCGGCCTCAGTGCTGCAGCCGCACTCAAAGAAACCATCGATCTTGAAAAAAGGATGACACGCCTGGGAACACAGGCCAATGTTTCCGCCGCAGAAGTGGATAAGCTGAAAGCCAATATTTTTGCGGTTTCAAGAAATAACAAAATCAAGATAGATCCCTCTCAACTGATTGGTGCTGTTGATTCCATCATCGAAAGAACCGGTGATATGGAATTTATTAAGCAAAACCTTGAAAGCATCGGCATGGCCATACAGGCCTCCGGAGCAGAAGGCGGTGCCATCGGCGGCCTGTATGCAGAGTTCCAGAAGATGGGGCTGGGAGCAGACGCAGCCAGCCAGGCAATCGATACTCTGACCCTTCAGGGAAAGAACGGAGCCTTTACTCTGGAAAACCTTGCTGCCCTGGGACCACGGGTTATCAATGCCTATACAGCAACCGGTAGAAGCGGAGCGGCTGCCCTTACAGAAATGGGTGCAGCGCTGCAGGTGATCCGGAGAGGTACTGGAAGTTCCGAGCAGGCGGCCACCAGCTTTGAAGCTCTGATGCGGAACCTGGTTGATCCTGTAAAGCAGAAAAAGCTCAAAGAGATGGGAGTCTCTGTCTACGATACAACCGGTCAGTTCAGATCCGTTACCGACCTGATCAATGAGGTCGTGACAAAATCCAAGGGGGACCTGAGCAGCCTGGGAACAATCTTCGATAGCGAAGCCATGCGGGCTTTCAATTCCGCTATCTCTGAGTTCAAAAGGTCCGGAGCAGTAAGCAGTCTGGATGAGTTCCTTAAGATGCAGGGAGACGGGTCCACCATTATGAAGGACTCCGCCCGAAACGCTTCAACCATGGCAGCCAATCTCACCAACCTGAAAACAAGCGTCCAGAGTTTCGCAGACAGAAACCTTGCTGAGCCGATCGGAAAGGTCGCCGAAGCTCTGAACTCCGTTTCACCTGAACAGTTTGATGCCTGGATGAATGGAGCTAAAAATGTGGCCATCGGCCTGGCTGCTTTAAAGGGTGTCACCATGACGGCCTCCGCCTTATCCACCGTCACAAGTCTAATGAGATCGGCAAATGGACAACGTGGGGGTGCTGCTGCTCTTACTTCTGGTATCGGTGGAGGGGGAGCCGCTGGTGCTGTGCCCGTTTTTGTTACGAATATGGGAGCCGGAGGCCTTGGAAGCGGTGGCAACGGAGTCGCCGGTGCCTTGGGAAGCACAGCAAAAGGCGGTCTGATGACCAAGCTGGGCGGACCTGCCGCCATAGGTCTTTCTTTAGCGGCCTTCGGAACCGAAGTCCTGTTTACAGCCTTCAATGACAAATTGAGCAATCAGGAAAAGGAAAGGAAATACAATACAGCGACCAGCGGGTTGAGCGGAGCCATGATCGGAGCGGCCATCGGTACGGCCATCCTTCCAGGAATCGGGACAGCAGTCGGCGGCGCATTAGGATCATGGCTTATGCGTTTGGGTGCCGGAAAGCTTATGGACCAGGGGGATGGCCATACCACTGACCTTAGAGCTGCCAGACACCGGACTGATCCTACTCAAGAACAGATTGATAATATCCGCAATTCCCCGATGAACAACCGGCGGAGAAACAATACTCTCAATGTGGGAGACGGTGCGGAAGCTGCAGTTCAAAGTAGAGTCCCCAAAAGATACGCTTCCAGAACAGGCTTCGGCCCAAGTAGTCTATCGGATGCTGATTTCTCAGCGTATTCAAATCCGAACCAGGCTCCGGTTGTTAATGTTACCAATGAGATTACTGTCGAACAGACCGAGGACGGACTTTCCTACAGTTCAAAAACCTACGTTGATGAAAATCAGGTATCTGCAGAAACCGGAGCCAGCTCAAGGAGTATCCAGGGATGAGTGATTGGAGAGAGGAACTGAAGAAATCGCCCCTTTCCTTTCGGGGTGTCCGGATTATCTGGACTGACTCCAAAGAGTCCGGCGGTTTCAATAATGATAAAAAGATCTATCCCTCCCTGGGTGGATGGGATATCGATCAGATCAGCCAGATCCCGAACAGCTTCAGTATCAACGGTAAGCTGCTGGGGGATGATTACCTGGATAAAAAGAAACTCCTGAAGGAAGCTCTGCTTACTCCAGGTAAGGGAGCCCTTGTCCTTCCCGGCTTGGGTTCCGTAGATGTTCTGGTGGCCAAATGGAGCATCCAGGAGAAAGTCGATGCCAAAGGGATGGCCGTTGTCAGCATTGACTTCGATAAATACCAGCCCGATGAGATCAATTTCTCAGAGCCGGATTCGGCACAGATCCTTGAAGACTATTCCGAACAACAGGAGGCGGCCACCCTGGCAGTGGTGGAAAAGAATATGGATATTTCATCAGATACTCTGCTCCTGGAGGCGAAGAAAGCTTTTGGCTCTGTCTTTGATGAGATCCTGAATATCACTGCCATGCTGCAGGGGAAGACCGGACCTCTGGCTGATGTTCTGTATGAGATTGAGCAGGCCCAGGGAAAACTTGATACCCTGGTGACCCTTCCCGGGCAGATGCTTACCTCTCTTTTTTCCATCATGGATAGCCTGGTCTCATTCGTGTCCACGGGAGAACAGGTCTTCGCCCTGGTCGATCCGATCCGTTCCTGCTTACAGGACTTCAAGCGGGCTTTGAAATTCCAGATTGATCCTGGAACGAATGACCAGAACGAAGAGATCCCGAAGACCCAGAACTCCCGTATGGCAGAGCATACCTATACTGTCCTGGCATTCTATGGAACGGCAAAGCTGATGGAGAGCTTCGAGCCCTGGTCTGTTGAAGATGCAGAGCAGCAGGCAGCAGTTCTGGTGGATCTCTCAGTTGCGGCAGAATCGAACTCCTCAGATGAGAATGAGGTGATCCGGAATATAAGAACCCAGGGCACCGCGGTCCTTTATAAGACAGTCCAGTCTCTGGGGTTGGTAAACCAGAAGGAAATCTTTCTGACCAATCCGGTTAATGCTCTTTTTCTTGCGGCGCAGCTGGGAACAACAGTGGAAGTTCTGCAGAAGTTCAACAGGCCCGAAAACCTGTTTCAGATGAAAGGAAGGATTCTCTATGTCTGACTTACTTATCAAGATCGAAGGGAAGGAGTATCCGACCTGGACGACCTTCTATTTAAAGAAAAGCCTGGATGAGATAGCCCACTCCTTCAATTTCTCAGTAAAGGCGGGAGCTGGAATCCACAAAATCCAGAAACATGATGATGTGAAGATCCTCTTTGGAGGGAAGTCATATACAGCAGGTCGGATTGATAAGACTCTGCACACCCTTAACAAAGACAGTAACGGGTATTTTTATGCCGGTCGCAGCTATGTGCGGGATCTGATCGATGCTTCCGCAACGGCCCATTATGAAGGATGGTATTTGACTGCTATATTCGAACATCTTTGCGCTATGTATGGTGTTCCATACAACAAGCCAGATGATGTTAAGACCTCTGTTGTTAAGAAGTTCGCACTGACAGCAGAATCACCCTGGCAGAAGATGGCTGCAGAAGCTCTGAACCAGGGGTTGATCATTACCAGTGATCTGGTTGGTGGGGTTATTCTTGGGAAAGCCAGTTCGGAAAAGCTTCCTGTTGTACTGGAAGAGGGCGTGAACTTTCAGCAGATGGAAGAGGAGGCAGACGGTTCCAAACAGTTCTCTGTTTATACAGTTCGTTCAGAAGGCAGGGAGGGAAAAGTCTTTGATCCGGATCTTAAAGCCAGAGGATTTCAACGTCCACTGGATATATACATAGACAGGGAGACCATGACCGGCGAGCTGCAGAAGCGGGCCGAAATGGAGATGAAGCTCGGGCGTTCCAAGAAATACCGGATAATCTACGGCAGCTGGAAGTATGCCGACGGCAAGTACTGGGATGTGAATTACCAGGTGAAAGTAAAGGCTCCCACCTTTGAGCTGGATAAGTATCTGCTGATCACTCAGGTTGAGTTCTTCCTGAAGGAAAAAAGGATGTATGTGAACCTGACCCTGGAGGAGAAAGAACTCTATGAATGATCAGATAAAGCAGCTATTTCAGAGACTGAGAAAAGTTTTTGACACCGGAGAAATCACCAATCCTGATTTCACTACTCCCCAGGTTAAAACCAAACAGGGGCAGCTTGTTAAAGAGACCGTCCGCTGGCCCTACGGATTCACCTCCTGGCCGGAAGAAGGCACCGTTATGGTGATGTTCAAAGGCGGCGACCAGGGTGCTGCAGAAGTGCTGTATGTAAGCAGCCGGGACGGCGAACCATCCCTTGAAAAGGGGGACGCTGCCCTATGGAGCAAAGCCGGTGCGGCTGCCATTGCAAAACAGTCCGGGAAGCTGGCCATTTACAGTAAAACGATCACCATGAAAGCCTGGCTGGATGAGTTGATTGACCTCTGTGCTGCTATCAAAACGACAGGGTCCAGTACAAATCAAAACCTGAACCCTGATCTGGTGATTCAGTTCAATGCGCTGAAGCAGAAGACAGCTCAGCTACTGGAGGATTGAAGCAGTGTTTGAATGGACTGATGACCCGGTGGAGATCGCCCGGATCTGCATCGGAACTGATAAAGGAAAATGGTGGGCTGATCCGGAGTTCGGGACGATACTCTGGCAGCTCAAGAAAAAGAAGATCACAGCGGAGACTCCCCGCAAGGTGGAAGAGACCCTGACCGATGCAGTCAGCTGGATGGTTCCGGCGGAAATGATCTCCAGCTATGAGATCACCGTCGAAGTACTGAAAAATAGGGTGAACTGGAAGGTTTCACTCATCCTGCCGGATAAGACTCCGGCTGATATTCACGGAGGTTACAATGGGGTTTAATACACCGACCTTGGAGGAACTCCAGGAACAGCACTGGAATGATTTTAACAGCCGGTTGAGCCCGGTTAAATCCTCCCCTAAATACAGCACTCTGAAGATCAACAGTATGGTCAATGCAGGGATGTTTCACCTGCTCCATGAGAACTTGAAGTTCCTGGCACTGCAGCTCTTCCCTGACACTGCTGAAGGTGTCTATTTGGATGCTCACTGGAGCTGGAGGAGTTCCAAGCGAAAGCTAGAAACTTTCTCTGTTGGACCTGTTACTATCAGTGGGGTTCCTGGTACTTCCATACACCCTGGAGATAGTTGGGTTGTAGGTGATATTTATTATGTTGCCCAGGACGAAGCAGTGGTCGGCGTAGACGGTACAACTACAGTTCAGATACGGGCGCTCGTAGCTGGGGAGGAAGCTGATTTATCTGCAGGAGAAACTCTTGAAGTGAGCAGACCAATTCCTGGCTTGGATGACGAAGCAACAAGTGGAGGCATAGCAGGGGGAACCGATAGGGAAGATGACCCGGATTATAAAAATAGGATGCTCTTGAGCCTCCGAATTGGAACGCGTTATGGCAAGCCAGGAGACTGGGCGGCCTGGGCCTTGGATTCCAGTAGCGAAGTTGTCAAAGCCTGGGAGTTTCCGCTTTCTGATTCTTACGGAACTTTGCTAATTCAGGTATTGGCTGAGGACAGCACTCCGGTAGCCGATCTGGACTCTGTAAAAGCATACATTAAGAGTGTTGCACCACCCTTCCTTTGGGATGTCAGCACTCCTGGAATAACAGTATTCGATATGAGCCTGAGCTTTATGTATGGAAGTGAAGATACTGTTGAAAACAGAGCTGCTGCAGAAGCTGCACTTGATCTCTGGATGGATGAAAATGCCAAGCCTGACATGGAGTTTTCTGATGGCCTATTAAGCACGATTGCTTCATCCCCTGCAGGCATTACATATGTCGAAGTCACCCTTCAAGAATCACCTCTGCAGTTCTCCATTATGGAGTACCCCAAAATAGGAGTAAAAACTTGGAACTAATGGCATCTTATACACAGGAAGAATACAGGGCATCAATCCAGAAATTGTATCCTCCTGGAATCTATTTTGAACAGGCATTTGACGATCCTGAGAGTGAACTGTCTTTGTATGTCGATGCCATGGCAGCTGGTTGTTATCGTTACCAGTCGAGAGCGCTGGAATTGCTTAAAGAAGCATATCCAGATCAAGCAGTAGAGCTTATTTCTGACTATGAAAGAGTGTTTGATCTTTCAGCTGGTAACACCCTGAAAGAAAGGCAAAATAAGGTTGTAGAAACCTGGATAGGAATGCTGTTCCGACCAGTGGATTGGAATAAGATTGGGGAAGAGTTTAGCTTCACATTGACGCTTGATAGACAGCGGACATTTTGCTGTGAAAGTAGTCTTTTAGAGGAGCGATTGTGGGATATTTCAGCTCGGTCTTTTCTGGTATTCATTGTGGAAGTTCCTTCCGAAACATCTGACCAAGCCAAGCTGGACTTCGAGACAAAAATGAGGGAGCTCTCGCCTCCTAACTATTATCTAGATTTTGAATATGAGGAGGTCGTGATATGAGCGTTTATCCGATAGATACAGAACTTCCAGACGGAAGCCTTTACCCAGGTATGGATGAAGACACAGGAAAGTTTAGCCCTGGAGATGCTCAAGCAGGAAAGAAAGCTTCAGCATTACCAGCAGACACTATTAACTTCATTCTTGATAACCTTGATGAGCTTATAATGGCCGGATTAGGAGAATCTGATCCTGATGATATTGAGCAAATTAAAAACTCTGTTATCGCCCTGATTAATAATCATTCAAGCCTTACAGAAAACCCACACGATGTCACAAAAGCTCAGGTTGGTCTTGGGAATGTACCAAACTGGTTTGGTGATACAAATACCAGTTTGGGGGAAAGTGATGAAGCTATTCCCAGCCAGTATGCAGTTAAAACATATGTTGATACAGTGGTTGAAGCGGCTAAAAATGAGTTGTTACCGATCGGTTTTCCATATATCCAGTTCCCCGGATTCCCTAATCCTACTGACTTTGGGCTTCCAGGGACATGGGCAAATGTATCTTCAGTTCTGGCAGGAGATTTTATTCGTTTTGAAGGGGGTGCAGCTCTTGCGTTTGAAGCAGGAGAGCAGGCTTATCAGAATGCATATCATCGACATACTGTAAATAATATGTACTCTTCTACTGGAGGATCAACAAAACGCAGCTCAATATATTGGACTGAGTCATATAACAATCAAACCACGTCATATAACGGAAATGTGGATGATCCTGAAGGTAGACCTGTAAACAAAACTGTAAGGCTTTGGGAAAAGGAGAGCGAATAAATGGATTATATTACAATTACTGACAGTAAGGTTTCCGGCCATTATTGTGCAAGTAAGAAGCCAGATAAAGAAGGTGTTATTGAAGCTCCTCTTTTTAATGCATATGTTGGTGTCCCGCTTGATTATTTGGATGATAACTATAGGATCAAAAGTGAAGAGGTTCTTATCTCTGAAGGCATCATTAAAGATAATCGAGGGGTTTATTATGACTCAGGAAAACAGGAACATCGTATCAATATGCCAGGAATTGATCCAAAACCCACATGGACAACAGAGATTTGGAACCATATCACCGATGTGCTTAACCATGAAACTTTGAAATGGGAGGCAGATAATGAAGCAATGACTGAGCATGAGGATTCACTACTTCGTAAAAATCGCAAATCTGAGTTCATTCTATTTGACAAATATCAGTTACCATTACTCTGGGCAGAGCTGACAGAAGGTCAGAAGACTGAGTATACACAGTGGAGGTCATCTTGGCTGAATGTTCCAGAAACTCGTATACCACCAGAAAGGCCTGAGTGGTTTGATGAGTAAACTTGGCATGCGTTAAATGTCTTTTTATATTATGAGAAATCTTGAGGTTTGTATTATCGCATGATTTATTGTTTTATTTCGCGGGGTGCTACAGTATATTCAGGACCCTATGGACCCTATTATGCCGATGATCAGAAGCTCGTTCTTGTAAGAAATGATAATTACTGGGGAAAAGATTCCTCCATGTGGGGCAAACTTCCCGCACCCAAGTACCTGGCTCATACTATCTACTCCGACAATGCTGCCGGACAGGTTGCTTTCAAGGCAGGTGAAGTGGATGTAAGCCAGCAGTTCAATGCCAACGTTCATAAGATGTGGCTTGATGACGGCCTTCCCATCTCCACCTATATGTCCGAGGCTCCCTATGGTGTTTCAGGTTCCCTTCCCACAGCTTACTACAATATGAATGTACCGGGACTGGACAATGTGACAGTCCGCAAGGCCATCGCCATGGCAGTGGATTACGATTCAATTATAGCCAATGCCATGACCAACCAGTCACCCACCTTTGACCAGGTTCCCCGTTCCACCATGAACCCCACCCCCGGTGAACAGAGCATGTACAATCAGGCCGCAGTTTCCGAACTGCAGTTTACAGGTAACGATATTGCCGGTGCCAATGCCCTGCTGGATGCCGCCGGAATCGTTGATACAGATGGAGACGGCATACGGGATCTGAACGGCAAAAAGCTCTCCTTTTCAGCCAGCTGCCCCAATGGCTGGACCGACTGGATGGCCGCAATTGAACTTGTTGCAGCTGCCGGTAAGAATATCGGAATTGAAATTACCACCAACTATCCCGAGTATTCGGTTTACCAGACAGTCGTGACTGCCGCCTATCAGACAGACTATGAGATCTTTATGATGTGGTCTGACGGATCTTCTCCCGTAATGCCCTGGGGCCGTGTCAGACAGCTGATGAGTTCCGAGTACAATAATGTTGAAGGAAACTGGTCCGGTAACTGGGGTCAGTACTCCAACAGCCGAGTTGATGAAATCATTCAGGAAATCCCTGCTACAACTGATATGGCAAGACTCAAAAAGCTCTATACAGAGGTCAACAGGATCTATCTGACAGACGTTCCCTCATTTACACTGATGTACAGACCCAACTGCTTCCATGCTGTCAATGAGTCTGTATGGACAAACTATCCCGAAGACGGCGATGGACTCAATATTCCTCCCGGAGACCTGATTCACGGATACAGTATTGCCGGTCTCTATCACATTGAATTAGTGAAATAATTAAAAAATAGTCAGCCCTGCACCCCCCTGAGGGGGCAGGGCTTTTTAAAGGTGGTTCCCATTGAGTCCTTATCGTAAATACTTCGGTAAAAAAATCATATGGTTTTTAATTACCTTCGTCGTGGCTGTTCTTCTGAACTTCATTCTGCCCCGTCTTATGCCGGGGGACCCTGTGGCTGTTATTGTATCAAGAAGCGCCCAGGGGATGTCGGAAGCATCGGCAGTCAAAGAGATCTATGATCAGTATGCTGAAGCATTCGGAATTAATGATCCGATGATTATTCAGTTCTTTACCTATTTTAAAAATGCCCTGAAAGGTGATTATGGCCTTTCCTTCAGCCAGTATCCCCGTCCTGTATCGGATATTATAAGCAATGCTATCTGGTGGACCGTCGGACTGCAGCTGCCAGCCATCATTGTCGGCTGGATTGTCGGGAATATCCTCGGCGCCCTTGCAGCATACCTCAGAAAGGGGTTCGACAAGGTCCTTATGCCCGTCGCCCTGTTTCTCAGCAGTATCCCCGCATTCGGAATGGCAGTGATTCTGCTTGTTCTCTTTGCCGTAAAACTTGAAATAGCCCCCTCTTCAGGCGGATATGGATTTGATATGATTCCAAATTTCAGCTGGGACTTTATTAAGTCGATTATCACACACTATCAGCTTCCTTTCTGGTCAATTGTAGTATTTGCTACAGGAGGGCAGGCTATTGGAATGCGTTCCATGTCCATCTATGAACTGAATGCGGACTACGTAAAATACAGCCGTTTTCTGGGAATCAAGGACAGGAAAATTGTAGGTTATGTTTTCAGGAATGCCATGCTTCCCCAGATCACCGGACTGGCCCTGTCTCTGGGAACAATGATCGGAGGCGCACTTGTTGCCGAAATAATCTTCAGTTATCCGGGGCTCGGTTCTACGCTCCTCCAGGCAATAACAATGGCCGATTATCCTCTTCTTTCGGCTACTACCCTGATTATTACTATTATGGTTCTGATTACAACGTTCGTTATCGATGTAATCTATGGATTTATTGATCCCCGGGTCAAAGCGGCCCAGTTTGACGAATAGGAGAGGGCCGTTATGAAACATTTAATTCGACAAATATTTCAGTCCGGAAAGTTTGTAGTGGGTTTTTCCATCTTTGCAGCCATTATGCTGCTTATGATCTTTTACCCTCTCTTTAATCCCGGAGATCCCCTGAAGACAATTTCAATCGGTATATTTGCCAAACCCGGCATCTATGTGTCGGTCTATGATGCGGTGGACTCGGAAATGAACACTCTGAAGCTGGATGACGCTCCGGCCAACAGACTGGATCAGGTTCTGAAGACCCAGGACCGTGTGGATATCATTGTGTGGCTGGATGCCGCCGGCGTATCCATTGAAGACCTTGAAATGGAGGATACAGAAACTCTTCTGGCCCTATGGCAGGACAATTATGATCCAGCTCTGCGAGTCAGCGGCATGACCAAGGCTAAACGAAACTACTATGAACGTCTGGACATCAGTCTGAAAAATGCCCTGATCACCCATAACAAGATTATTGCTGAAACAGTGGATGAGACGGGGGGCCTTGAGATCCGCAAAGAGATCAGAGACACAGACTATGTGAATGTAAAGAATGTGGCGAATGTGCTCCGGCTTCCTCTGGGTACAGACAACTTCGGACGGGACGTTCTTAAAGAACTCGCTTCCGCCATAAAGACATCCATACTCATAGGTATCATTGCGGGAGTCATTGCCACTTTTATAGGGCTGACCCTCGGGCTTATATCCGGTTTTGTCGGAGGGATAATAGATGACATAATCATGTTTATCACAAACATTTTTACTGTCATTCCCGCTTTTGTCCTGCTTATACTCATTTCC
The DNA here is from genome assembly GCA_963676905.2 of Oceanispirochaeta sp. Classification (GTDB taxonomy): domain Bacteria; phylum Spirochaetota; class Spirochaetia; order DSM-2461; family DSM-2461; genus Oceanispirochaeta. Next base: position 3,858,202 of record CAXXVE010000001.1, on the reverse strand, counting down.
TACTCCATAGGCCAGGATCAGAGGGGCGCCGTGACGGTGGCCATTGTTATCGGAGTGACAAGATGGATCTGGACAACACGTGCTGTCCGGTCACAGGTTATCTCTCTGAGAAACAGAGACCACGTAAACCTGAGCAAACTGTCAGGGCACAGCCTCGTGCGTATTATTCTGGCAGATATCCTGCCCTATATCGCCTCCTATGTTGTAATGGCCCTGATCCTTCAGATCTCTTCGGCCATACTGATGGAAGCACAGCTTTCCATGCTTGGACTTGGTCCCAAGACAACGGATGTTCCCACTCTGGGACTGATGATGAACTGGGCCATGCTCTATTCCGCCCATCTGAACGGTTCCTGGTGGGCTTATTTTCCTGTGATTATGATGATCGCCTTAATCTCATTCTCCCTGAATTTAATGAATACCGGTCTGGATCAGGTATTTAATCCCACTTTGAGAGATTAGGAGGACACAATGGGAAAAGTCATGCTCGAGGTCAAAGACCTCAAAACAAAATATATTACCCGGTTCAGAGAGAACGTATATGCGGTGGACGGGGTCTCTTTGAGTATCGAAGAGGGAAAGTCTCTGGGGATTGCGGGAGAATCGGGGTGCGGTAAATCCACCCTGGCCCTGAGCCTGATGGGATACTATTTTCCACCCCTTCACTACACAAGCGGAGACATTATTCTGGACGGCAGGAATATCTCAAAGATGAATCCTGATGATACACGCAAGCATATACTTGGCAAGGAGATCGCCTACATACCGCAGGCGGCTATGAACGCCCTGAACCCGACTCAGAAGATTATCCGCTTCCTGGAGGATGTGATTCATGCCCATCTTCCCGATATGTCCCGGAGCGATATCTATGACATGGCAAGAGAGCGCTTTGAAATTCTGGGTCTGCCCGAGCGGGTTCTGGGACAGCATGCCGTAGAACTATCCGGGGGAATGAAGCAGAGAACTGTAATCGCCATATCAACAATCCTCTCCCCCAAGGTCCTTATTGCCGATGAACCCTCAAGCGCCCTGGATGTGACCTGTCAGAAGAAGGTTATCAGAATGCTCCGGGATCTTATGGACAAGGGCTATATCAAGTCGATGATATTCATCACCCACGAGCTGCCTCTCCTTTACAATGTGACCGATGACATCATGGTTATGTATGCCGGTCAGATTGTTGAAAAGGGTTCAGCCAGGGAAATGGTCTTTGATCCTGTTCATCCCTACTCAAAGGGGCTGATGGGGTCCATTATCGTTCCCGAATCAGGAACGAGGGATCAGAAACTGACAGCCATACCGGGAACTCCTCCCAATCTTAAAAATCCTCCCTCAGGATGCCGTTTTGCGGCGCGGTGTAAATACGCTGAAGACGAGTGCCGGGTCTTCTCCGACGGGATGAAGTCATTTGGAGAAAACCGGAACTACCGCTGCAAGTTCAGCGTTGATTTTCTGAAGGAGGCATACAGCAATGACTGATCAGAACAAACTGTGTTTGAGCGGAAGGAATGTGACCAAGGTGTTCGGTCATGGCGACAAAAGAAATGTGGCTGTGGATCATGTGAGCTTCGATTTCCATGAGGGGGAGTTCGTCTCCATCGTGGGGGAATCGGGAAGCGGAAAGACTACACTGGCCAAGATGCTTCTGGGCCTTCTGAATGTGACTGAGGGTGAGATCCTCTTCCAGGGGGAACCCCGGAACATAAAGGGACTGAAACAGAGACGGGAGTACTGGACGAACATACAGGCCATTTTTCAGGACCCCTTCTCATCATACAATGTCTTCCATAAGATCGACTCTGTCCTTCTTGACTGCATTAAAATGAGAGGCGGCGGCAGACTGCCCTATGACAAGAAGGTCGAAATGATGGAGGAAGCCTGCAGCTTTGTAAATCTGAAGTTTGCCGAACTTACAAACAAGTACCCGTTTGAGCTTTCAGGCGGCCAGATGCAGCGTCTAATGATTGCCAGAATCTTTCTGATGAAACCGAAGATCCTTCTGGCCGATGAGCCCACTTCCATGATAGATGCCTGCTCCCGGGCCACCATTCTGGATATGCTTATGAATCTTCGCGATGAGATAGGAATGACAATAATCTTTATCACCCATGATATCGGACTGGCATATTATATATCAGATACTGTCTACATTATGGAGAAGGGAAGCATTGTCGAGTTCGGAAAGGCGAATGATGTAATTCTCAATCCTAAAGCGGAGTACACCATGCGGCTTATAAGCGATGTACCCAAAATCCATGAGGAGTGGGATCTTTCAACAGTGTAGAGGTCTTAGAGTAAGTGTATTTTCTCAGGGGCTCAGCCGTGGCGGCCCTATCTCCCATTATAAAATTCTCTTAATTGCAAAAAGGAACCTGGAATGGATAAATCAATTAGTGAACTTGTAGATGAGATGACTCTGGAAGAGAAGGCCGGACTCTGTTCGGGTGAGAATTTCTGGCTTACCAAGGCCGTGGACCGTCTTGGAATTCCATCAATCATGATGGCCGACGGACCTCACGGTCTCAGAAAGCAGGAGGCCGACCCCGATCATATAGCCCTCTCCGAGAGTGTCCCCGCCACCTGCTTCCCCACCGCCGCTGCCCTGGCCTGCTCCTGGGACAGGGATCTTGTGGGCCGTGTGGGGTCCCTTTTGGGAAAAGAGTGCCAGGCTCTGGGAGTCGATATCATTCTGGGGCCCGGTACCAATATTAAACGCTCACCTCTCTGCGGAAGGAATTTTGAATACTTCTCTGAGGACCCCTTCCTGTCCTCCAGGATGGCTTCATCCCATGTATCGGGAGTGCAGGGGGAGGGTGTGGGAACCTCGCTGAAGCATTTTGCTGCCAATAACCAGGAGTATCGCAGGCTGCTCACAGACACGGTCATCGACGAGAGAACCCTGCGCGAAATATATCTGGCCAGCTTTGAGCCTGTTGTCAGGAATACAAAGCCCTGGACGGTTATGTGTGCCTACAACAAACTGAACGGAGAGTTCTGTTCAGAGCACTCCCGTCTTCTTTCGGATATTCTAAGAGATGAGTGGGGGTTTGAGGGATTTGTCGTCTCCGACTGGGGCGCTGTGAACGAGCGTGTCGATGCTCTGGCCGCCGGACTAGAGCTTGAAATGCCCGCCTGCAGAGGGGACAGGGACAAGCTGATTGTCAGAGCGGTTCAGACGGGGCAGCTTGATGAAGCCCTGCTGGATCGTGCTGTTATGCGTATCCTGAGGATAGTCGAGAAGGCTGTCAGCAACAGGAAGAAGGGAGCCTCCTTCGACAGCGAACTCCACCATAAATCAGCCCGGGAGACCGCCGCCGACTGTATGGTTTTGTTGAAAAATGAGGATAATATCCTTCCTCTGGAAGACCAGAAAACCCTGGCTGTTATCGGTGGGTTTGCAGCCTATCCCCGTTTTCAGGGAGGAGGGAGTTCTCATGTAAATCCCTCTATACTTGATATCCCTCTGGATGAAATACGCCGGACCGCCGAGGCCTCGGGCATGACCGTTCTCTATGAGCCCGGATATCCGGTGGATATGATCCGTGACCGCTACTCCAACAGAAAGTTTGAGTCCGCCAGTGATATTCCTGACAGGGCCATGATAGAGGCGGCTTGCAGAGCCGCTGAAAAGGCGGACAGTGCTGTTGTGTTTGCAGGCCTCCCCGAACCCTATGAGTCTGAGGGGTATGACAGAAAGCATATATCCATTCCTCCGGGGCATCTTGAACTTATAAGGGCAGTCGCTGAAGTTCAGCCGCAGACAGTTGTTGTCCTCAGTAACGGTTCTCCCGTTGAAATGCCCTGGCTGGACGGGGTAAAGGCTGTAGTTGAGGCCTATCTGGGAGGACAGGGTTTCGGAGGTGCTGTTTCTGATGTTCTTTTCGGCAGGGTGAACCCCTCTGGAAAGCTGGCTGAGACCTTTCCCCGAAGAGTTCAGGATAATCCTTCCTACCTTAACTTTCCCGGGGACAGGGACAGGGTTGAGTACAGAGAGGGCATATTTGTGGGATACCGCTACTATGACAGCGCCGAAGTTGAGCCTCTGTTCCCCTTCGGCTATGGTTTGAGCTATACAGATTTTTCCTATGACAGTCTTGAGGCGGACAGCGGTGAACTGACAGGAGAGGGTGAACTGATCCTGACTGTAAAAGTCAGAAATACAGGTGAGCGTGAAGGGAAGGAGACGGTGCAGCTTTATATCCGTCCTGTGGACTCACCCGTCAGCAGGCCCTTGCAGGAGCTGAAGGGCTTTGAAAAAATCAAGCTGAATCCAGATGAGGAGGGGACCCTTGTCTTCCATCTGAGCAAGAGAGATTTTGCCTATTATGATACAGGCAGATCCGACTGGTATGCTCCGGACGGAACCTATGAGATCTGCATCGGCAGTTCATCCCGGGATATCAGGCTCAAGAGATCTGTTGAATTGAAATCCTTAAACAGGGAGAAGAGTGTATACACAAGAAACTCCACAGTCTTTGAGCTCTCCCTTCACCCCGAGGGAAAGAAGATGCTCGATATAGCCGGCAGAAAGATGGAAGAGGAGAGAGCCATCTCGATGGATCTTCTGATGACCCTGTTTAAGGATATGCCCCTCAGGTCATTTCACATGTTTGCAGGTGATCTGATCAATGAGGAGAAGCTGGACTCCCTTCTGGAAACACTGAATAAGGATTGATTCCAGAATCCATGGAAAGGGAGAAACTTTTTACAAAGGATTATCTTGTAAATGCTTCAATCAGTTTTCTGATAATGTTTATGTATTATCAGATTATGGCGATCATTGCTGTCCATGCAATGGACAGCATGGATGCGTCCCACAGTCAGGCCGGACTTGCTGCGGGCGTTCTGATTATCGCCGCACTGCTGACACGTATTCTGACGGGGAAGCTGATTGATCAGACAGGACGGAAAAGGCTGCTCTATGCAGGACTCGGACTGAATGCAGCGGCTATGGCACTTTACTTTACAGCGCCGAACCTTCCCGTTCTCATTGCAGTTCGCCTTCTCCACGGTACAGGGTTCGGACTGGCAACAACAGCCTGCCTGACAATCATGGTTCACAGCATCCCCGAGAGCAGAAGAGGAGAGGGAATCTCCTATTTTATGCAGAGCACCACTCTGGCTTCCGCTGCGGGGCCTTCTCTCGGGATTTTTCTCTATGGGAAGGCCGGTTTCACTTTTATTCTCATAATCAACTGCGCCCTTGTTGTACTTGCCTTTCTGGCATCCCTTATGCTTCAGGTACAGGAAGCCGTGGTTGAGGAAAAAGAGCACGTTAGATTGAGAACTCTGACTCCGGCAAGCCTCTTCGAGAGGAGGGTTCTGTCCCTTGCTTCCATAGGTTTCCTTGTTTTTATGGCCTATTCAAGCATTATGAGTTTCCTGTCCGCCTATGTCCGTTCCACAGATCTTGTTGAGGCAGGGAGCATCTTCTTTGTCGTTTACTCGGTGACGACCCTTATATCCCGCCCTTTTACAAGCCGGACCTTCGACAGGAAGGGGGCGGACTCTGTTATGTACCCCGCGTTTATCTGCTTTGCGGCGGGACTGATTCTTTTAAGCCGGTCAGAAAGCAGCTTCATGCTTCTTACGGCGGCTGTATTTCTCGGCCTCGGGTTCGGAACCTTTGTTCCCAGTGCCCAGGCAATCGGAGTCAAGCAGGTTGAAAGTAACAGGATGAGTATGGCTACAACGACCTTTCTTGCCATATCGGAGACCGGAATCGGTCTGGGGCCCTTTGTACTCGGCTTTTTCATCCCTGTGATAGGATATAAGGGAGTGTATTTCGGCCTGTCTTTTGTAAGCCTGGCAGCAATGGGGCTCTATTCAATTCTTTACGGCAGCAAAAGGAAGAGGTAATGCGATGACAGTACGGGAAATGATCAGAAAGATGGATGAAGAGCGGAATCAGCACTGTGTACTTGAGATCCTTGATGTGGATTCAGGAGAAAGGGAACAGCTGAAGGAGTTTGACAGGGTTATTGAAGCACCTAACTGGACCAGGGACGGCAGATCTCTTATTTTCAACAGTCGCGGCTTCATCTACCGCTACGGATTGAAGGACGGATCAGTTGAAAAGATTCCGACAGAATATGCAGACAACTGCAACAACGATCATGTCATTTCCGCAGACGGAAAGCAGCTTGCTGTGAGCCACTTTATGGGGGATGAGGCCGTCTCCCGTATCTTTACTCTTCCTCTTACGGGGGGTGAACCCAGGCTTGTAACCGAAAAGGGGCCAAGTTATCTTCACGGCTGGTCTCCTGACGGCGGAGAGATGGCCTTCTGCGGAGAGAGAGGCGGCGAATACAATATCTATACAATTCCTGTCACCGGAGGAGAGGAGCAGCAGATCACACGGGGAGAGTGGCTGGATGACGGCCCTGAGTACTCTCCCTGCGGCAGATATATATGGTTCAACTCAACAAGGACCGGCCTGATGCAGATCTGGCGGATGAATACTGACGGCGGTGAACTCATGCAGATGACCGACAACAGTGTAAACAGCTGGTTTCCCCATGTGTCTCCGGATGGCCGCAGAGTTGTCTATCTGACTTACGGGGAGGGGGAACTTGAACCGGAGGAACATCTTCCTGATAAGAAAGCGGACATACGCATAATGGGCTCTGAAGGGGGTGAATCCCGGATTCTTGTCTCATTCAGGGGCGGCCAGGGAACAATCAATGTTAACTCATGGTCCCCGGACAGCCGTAAGATTGCCTTTGTAAGTTATTGAGCCTAAAGGCAGAATCTTTATAAGTTTACTGCAATAGTCCTATGACTATTTTGTTACTTTTGAAAATATTCAATTATTTCCTTGACAAAAGTCTATTCCTGTGTATTTTAGGGTCTATAGAGTTATTTCAAGGAGACTCAAAGTGTTGAATGTATATTTTACAAGCAGTAACAGATCGGTTCTGGCAGAGAAAGAGCTGATGGAAGATATGGTTTCTGATAGTTCTGCAGATACCGGAAGAAGTGCCGTTAACAGAAAATGCAGGAGTGAAGAGAGAACCCTGGAGGTTATCAGGTCCGCTGCGGGAGCTGCCGGATCGGTTCCTTTTCAGAGCAGATTCTTTCAGTAGACAGTAACCCTCCCTTGTTCTTCCCTCACTGATTCTTTCCCCATAAGACCGTCGTTCTTTTCTGCCGCCCCGGGGATTAAAAAAATCACTGAACAGGGATGACCCTTATGGTATATGAATATATGATTTACCTCAGGGGGACTTTGACAGAAATGGATTATGACAGGATATATGAATTTCTGATTGAGCTTGACGGTCTTAAGAGGGTATATAGAAAATCCTACCTCTCAGACGCTTCCAGATATGAAAACTCCGCAGAGCACAGTTGGCAGCTTGCGGTTGCCCTTATGATGCTTCATCAGGATATCCCCGATGAGATTGATATTCTCAGAACTCTGAAAATGTCCCTTGTCCATGATATTTGTGAGATCGGAGCAGGTGACATCTCTGTATTCGACGCTGGCCGGAATGATATTCAGAGTGCGGAACAGGATTACCTGACTGACCTCAAAAAGAGATTCCCCGGTCCTTTCACAGAAGAAATCCTGGCTCTCTGGGAGGAGTATGAGTCCCAGAAGACTGCCGAAAGCAGATGGGTCAAGGTATTTGACCGTCTTCTGCCCTTCTGTATGAACTTTGTTACCAGAGGGCGGTCCTGGCAGGAGCAGAAGGTCAGAAAACATCAGGTTCTGGCCATACATGAACCCATAAAACAACAGGCACCTGAAATGTTTAACTGGCTCAGTGAAAAGGTGGATTATGCCGTCAGCCAGGGGTGGCTTGAAGAGTGAAAAGAGATACAGCCCCCTCATCTGAAAGCAGTTTTTCCCCTCCCTTGTATTTACGGCCAGCTATGGTCCAGACACTTCTGAACAGCGCCAAATTCAGAAACAGAGGTACAGGAACTTTCGAACTTTGCAGCAGCGAAAAGATTATTGATGCCGGAGACGGTGTCAGGCTGCAGGGCTTTTTAGCGGAACAGTCCGGTATGACACCCAGGGGCCTTGTTATTCTCTTTCACGGCTGGGAGGGGAGTCATAACTCTGCTTATATGGTCAGTACAGGGCGTTACTTCTACGATCAGGGATACAATGTCTTCCGTTTAAATATGAGGGACCACGGCAGCAGTCACAATCTGAACAAGGGGTTCTTTCTGGGAACTCTGATTGATGAAGCATACGGCGCGGTCAGAGAGATTGTCAGGCTTTTTGCCGAAGAGATGCCGGCATATCTGGCTGGTTTTTCAATGGGTGCCAATTTCTGCATAAGGGTAGCCCGCAGGGCGTCCCGGGAGGCATGGCCGGGACTGAAGCATATCTTTGCCGTCAACCCGCCGGTGGACCCCCTTGATTCAACCCGAAGGGTCGACAAGGTATCTTTTATAAGAATGTACTTTATGAAGAAGTGGAAAAGATCCCTCGCCTTGAAGCAGGAACTCTATCCGGATCTCTATGACTTCAAAAGCATTCTGGAAATGGACGGCTGCATTCCCATGACAGAGGCACTTCTGGGGAAATATACGGAATACAGCTCACTTGACAATTACTTCAGCAGATACAATCTGAAGCAGGGCTATCTTGAAGAAATTACCACTCCCTTAACACTCCTCACATCGCAGGATGATCCCATCATCCCCTCAGGGGATATCAGCGGGATAAGGAAGAGTCCCGCCGTCAATTTTATTCTCCAGAAGAGGGGAGGCCACTGCGGCTATATAATGAACCGCAGAATGGAGTCGTGGTATCTTCCTGAAATGCTCCGGGCCTTCAGCATCGCCTGAGAAGGCCCGTTTTCGTATCTCTTTTAAAAGCGGAAGTCTCTGTTTCCCTCTTCTATCATATCCAGATTTTTTTTAACTATTTCGAGAATTTTTTCGCTGGGGATATGTTTGATCTGATCTTTGATAAGCTCCATTCCCCGCTCCTTTGTTGGAGCTTCGGCGTAGTCTTCCAGATACTCCTTGAGTGTCATCAGAGCATTGGGATGACAGCAGTTCTGGATCTGACCGGACTTGGCCAGGCTCATAAAGCGGTCTCCTGTACGTCCTTCTCTGTAGCATGCAGTACAGAAACTGGGGATATATCCCATACCCATAAGCCAGTGGACTATTTCATCAAGGGTTCTGTTGTCGCTGATATCAAACTGCTTGGAGTTCTCTTCTTCTGGTTCGGGGGTGCTGTAGCCGCCGACACTTGTCTTTGAAGCTCCGCTGATCTGGGAGATCCCAAGGTGAAGAACTTTCTCTCTGGTTTTCTGACTCTCTCTTGTGGATACAATCATCCCTGTATAGGGGACCGCAATGCGGATACAGGCTACAAGCTTTGCAAAAATCTCATCGTTTACACCGTTATCAAATGTATCGGGATCGATGTCATCGGCGGGTCGGATACGGGGCACGCTGATGGTATGGGGGCCAACACCGAAGGCCGCTTCCAGGTGTTCCGCGTGCATCAGAAGGGCGGCAAACTCATAGCGGTACAGTTCCAGTCCGAAGAGTACACCCAGTCCCACATCATCGATTCCCCCCTCCATGGCTCTGTCCATGGCCTCTGTGTGGTAAGTGTAGTTGTGCTTGGGGCCGGTGGGATGGAGTTTCTCGTAACTCTCCTTGTGGTAGGTTTCCTGAAAAAGTATGTATGTGCCTATGCCCGCATCCTTCAGCATCCGGTACTCTTCAACCGAGGTGGCCGCAATATTTACATTGACCCGGCGGATTTCACCGTTTTTGTGCTTTATGCTGTATATGGTTTTGATTGAATCAAGGATATATTCAATGGGATTGTTTACGGGATCTTCACCGGCTTCCAGGGCCAGTCTCTTGTGGCCCATATCCTGAAGGGCTATGACCTCTTTGCGTATTTCATCCTGGGTCATTTTTTTACGGCTTATTGTCTTATTGGAGTGGTGGTAGGGGCAGTAGACGCATCCGTTGACGCAGTAGTTTGAAAGGTAGAGCGGGGCAAACATAACAATGCGGTTCCCGTAGAGATCTTTCTTGATCTGCTCTGCCAGACTGTATATCTCGGCATTCTTTTCAGGGATGTCGCAGTCGAGAAGAACCGCAGCCTCACGATGGGTCAGGCCCTTTCGTTTTCTGGCCTTCTCCAGAATGCTGTCGATCAGCGCCGCATCACTTTTACTGCTCTGCGCATATGAGAGGGTCTCGAGAACCTCATCATGAGAGATAAACTCTTCCGCCTTGTTTGATTTGGGATCGAACATGAGAAACTCCTTTGGGTCAGAAACAACTTCCCCTTCAGTGATAGATGTTTTTGCGGTCCTTCCGGAAGATCCTGTTCAGGTTCCGACGGTCAGATTCCGCTATAGGTAACTTTTAATCGTTCCTTTTTTATCTATTGTATTGTGAGTGACTATTTTGATCAATCCGTAAATGGATGTTATTCCCGAATTGGGCCTCAATTGTCATAAGAGATCCTGAGGCCCGTCTGCCTCAGTCCAGGCTGAGGGTGACAGAAACATTTCCCCTGCCAAGGATCTTTTTCAGTTCAACAGCACTTGTATTGTCAATCCTGCCAATTCTTGTAAAGTTCCATGAGTTCGGGGCGTAATAGATAACAAATGCATTTCCCTGATAGAGGATCAGATCACCCGCTTCCGCCTGTATGCTCTCATCGTTTCTTGGAAGACTGCAGGGGAGGCCGCCGACTTTTTCCATGGACGCATAATCCTTCATGTCGATTGTCACAGGACCTTCGGACAAAAGCTCTGTGAGGGCTTTTGCAGTAGAGTTGTCCGCCAGGGTGGCTGTCAGGGCCGTTTCTCCGATAATCAATTTCATAGTACTTTTCATCTCCCGTTTTATTCATTCTATCCGCTTCGCTGAATTGATTCTCCTATTCTGTCATCTCCAGTTAACTGAAGGTCAAGATCAGTTTGTAAAAAAGTTCTGCATCCTGCTATTGACCAGATTCATAAAATGGGGATCTTATTGAAATTATGACAGGAAAAGATGAATCTCCATTGATATATATGGCAGCTGCCGCCGGATCGGCTCTCTTTATGGGTACTATAGGCACAATCTCAGCCTACTCAGGTCTGGGGTCGGAGACTGTCACTTTCTTCCGTCTTTTCCTCGGCTGCCTGTTTATGACTCTCTTTCTTTTATTTCGCAGGAAGAGGAGTTTGATCAGGCTGAGCCTCTCCCTTCCTCTGGTTTTCAGCGGTCTTTTTCTTGCAGGATTTATTGTGGCCTACATACAGTCCATGAAGTACACCTCAATGGCCAATGCCATTGTCACCATCTACCTTGCACCGCTGGCCGCTTCGGCAGCGGCGCATTTCCTCTTCGGCGAGAAGCTCAACCGTTACTCATTTTCCCTGATCTGCCTCTCTCTTGCGGGATTTCTTATAATGAAAGACGGAGGGGGCACCGCAGACGGGGGAGCCGGAAGTCATCCCGTTCTCGGGATCTCTCTGGCCCTGGCTGCTATGCTCTTTTATGCAATGTACATTGTGGCCAACAGGATGATTCCTAAGGAACTTCATGTCTATACAAGGACCTGGAACCAGTTTTTCTACGGAGCACTTGTCATGATGCCGTTCTGTATCATATATCGGACTCCTGTTTCCCTTCCTCAGGCGGGATGGCTGCTGCTGGCGGGCCTGGTTCCCGGTTTTCTTGCCATTCTTCTAGCGGTCATTGCCCTGAACAGGCTCCCAGCGTCAGTATTCGGTACATTTGCCTATCTTGAACCTATCACGGTCATGGTACTGGGGTGGGTTCTTTTCGGTGAAGTTCTGAGTATCAGACAGATGACCGGGGCCGCTGTAATCATTGCCGCCGGAATCATACGGGCTTTTATGCCTGTCAGGCAGCCGGTTCTGTCTTAAGTCCTGTCAGGACTCCTGCTGCACAGAAACAACGGCTTCTGTACTGCTTCCTTTCACCCGTCCCATAATAATCCAGGCGCTGAACATACAGACAGACGCAAAGAGGAATATGCCGTAGAATCCCATATAATCGATCAGGGCTCCGGTTATCGGAGGTGCGCTGATGGCTGCGGTCTGGGAAAAGGTATAGTAAAGACCAGTGTATATGCCAATATTTCCAAAACTGGCCATCTGCCAGAGCATTGGAAAAGAGTTTGTAATTACAGACACCCAGAATATACCGAAGAGGAAGAGCAGGGCGAAGAAGCTTATCATCATACCAGTACGGGAGAGGCCCATCATGGCTGTCACAGTCGAGTGGGACGCCAGAGCCAGTGTGACAAGAGTCAGCATGACAAGGGACACCCTTATCACTCTGCGCCTGCCGAATCTGTGGGCCATAATACCGCTTGGAATGGCAAAAAGGGCATAGGCAATTGCAACCATTCCCGCCGCAAGACCGGCTGTTCCCGATGATACTCCAATGACTTCTATGGAATAGAGGCCTATAAAGGGAAGGACGCCCTGATATCCCAGGAACCAGAGAAAGAGGGAGACAAGTACAAGCAGTGCACTCCGGTCATCTCCGGAGAAAACCATCCTTAAAGAATCCATTGTTCCGGTTTTCTCTTCCGGCGCCGCCCTGTGTTTTTCCTTTACAAAGAGGAAGAGTATCACTGTCGAGAGGAGTACAAGAACTCCCGCTACAGGAAAGGACAGAATTTCATCGGTCTCTCCGAAACCGGGAATCCTGACTTTTATGTCCATAAGACGCGCCAGAGCGATGGTGCCGACGATGGCCGCAATCCCTCCCATTGTATTGATAATCCCATTGGCTTCCGAGCGGTACTCACCGGGAATGATATCAGGCATCAGCGCCACTACAGGTCCCCTGGCTGCCTGTTTGAAGACGTTGAGAAGAAAGACTGCAATAAACAGTACAGGAAGGCTCCAGAGAGCCGAGAGGGGAATCAGGCTGAAACAGAGAGCCGAAAGGGGCAGGGTTATAATGATGTAGGGCATCCTTCTTCCAATGGGGGTCATTGTTCTGTCGGACATGGCGGATACAATGGGAATAAGGAATATGGCAAAAACATTATCCAGGGTCATGACGCCCCCGATAAGGCCTTTGGAGCCAATATACCTGGAAAGGTAAATGGGAATATAGGTGTCATAGAGAGGATCCATCAGGCCCATTGTAAAAAAACCGAGGCCTATAAGGAATGTCACCCCAAAATATTTTCTCATTCCCTCTTTCATTACTTCTCTCCCGGATTCTTGATTTCTCTGCCTCTTTAGAATTGCAGTATATTATTCAGCAGTCAACTTGTTTTCATTAGAAATTTGTTACGATTGCTTTTTCCTTAAATAGAAAAACAATAAATAGAGAGTGCTTTTTTTTGCCCGGTGAAACTCCGGTTCCTGCAGTACCAATCTGCTGTCTCTGAGGAAATGAAACCCCGACGGAGACATTTCCATATAATTGTATCAAAAGTTTTACAAAATGGTTTTCATTCGCTTTCGTAAAGTTGTGTCTTTGATATTTATAGAAAGTAAATAGAAAGCAATATGAAATATATATGAAAGCAATATGACCGTTAATCAAAAAATCAAGTTTGACAGCTGGAAAAAACCGTGGTAAAAGGAAAATAAACGAAAACAAAAGGAGCGCAGTTATGTTGAAAAAGTTTATGGTTATGGCCATGATCTCGTTGTTCTCATTTTCCCTGTTTGCAGGAGGGCAGCAGGAAGGAGACAGCAGTGATGACGGACCGGTCACTCTGACCTATCTTGTAGCAAGCGGTACTGACCAGAATCAGGCCTGGGCCGCATGCGAATCGTTTATGGCTCTCAATCCGGATATCAAGATTGAAATGGAGCTTCGTCCCGGGGGAAGCGACGGAGACAATATTGTAAAAACAAGGCTGGCGACAGGCGAAATGACAGACTTCTTCTTTTACAATGCAGGTTCCCTGCTGCAGGCTCTCAATCCTCAGCAGACTCTGATCGATCTTACCAATGAGCCGTTCATGGACAATGTTGATGATGCATTTAAAATGACTGTATCCCAGAATTCTCACGTCTATGGAGTTCCTAATCAGACTGCAATGGGCGGAGGTATCCTCTATAACAAGAAGGTTTATGAAGAGCTCGGACTGAGTGTTCCCAAGTCATGGAGTGAGTTTGCCGCCAACAATGAAAAAATCAAGGCTGCCGGTATTGCTCCTGTAATCGCAACCTACGGTGACTCATGGACTTCACAGCTTTTTATTCTTGCCGACTACTACAATGTACAGGCTGCCAATCCTGAATTTGCAGCTGAATATACAGCAAATAGGGCCAAATATGCCACAACTCCCGCTGCAATGAAAGGATTTGAATATCTCAAAGAAGGCTATGACAAGGGTTGGTATCAGGATGGATTTGCCACTGCAAAGTATGACCAGGGCCTTGAAATGCTTGTAAGCGGAAAAGGTGCCCATTATCCCATGCTCTCCTTTGCTTTGACAAATATTGTTGAGAAATGGCCTGATGAAGCTTCAAATATCGGTTTTTTTGCTCAGCCTGGCCCCTCAGCAGACAAGAATGGAGCAACTATCTGGATGCTCTCTGCAAACTACATCCCCGCGACAACAAAGGGCGCCAAGCTTGAAGCCGTCAAGAGATTTATGGAATATCTGGTGTCTCCCCAGGGAATCGATGATATGAATAAAAATGTTCCTCCTTCAGGACCCTATCTTGTTAAAGGTGCAGAACTTCCCTCCGATGTACTTCCCGCAGTTCTGGATATCGCATCCTATATTGATGCCGGTAACTCAGCTCCCGCTCTTGAGTTCCTGTCTCCCGTCAAGGGACCCAGACTGGAGCAGTTCTGTGTAGCCGTCGGTACCGGACAGATGTCTCCCGCCGAGGCTGCCGCCAACTACGACAAAGATGTTGCCAATCAGGCAAAACAGCTTGGTCTGGAAGGCTGGTAAGATCCTGTAACGCAATAGTTTCCTAACTTATCCCGCAAGCCCCTTAAGGTGGTTTGCGGGACTAATCATCAAATAATGAGAATATTTTATGAGAAAAAAAGAGAGCTCAAAGTCACTGCTCAGTTCCTATCCAAACTGGTTTTATCTTCCTGCAATAATTACATTCGGTATTTTCTTTATCATACCGACGCTGGCTTCGTTCTATTACAGCCTGACCCGCTGGACCATCTTCGATGCCACCTATATCGGGCTTGAGAACTATAAGGCATTTCTGTCTGACCCCATGCTCTCCATCGGTCTGAAAAATACTTTTATCTATGCCATTCTGACGAGTGGTCTAAAGACTGTAATAGCCCTTCCTGTGGCTGTTCTACTCACTTCGGGAATCCGGTTCAAGGGATTTTATCGCAGTGTCGTATTCTTTCCGGTCCTTATAAGTACAATTGCTGTGGGAATTACATTTTCAATGATGATGCAGCCCCAGACCGGTCTTATTAATGTCGCTTTATCCACAATAGGACTGCCCATGGTCGATTGGCTTGGTAATCCGAAACTGGCCCTCTACTCTGTTGTGCTTGTAGATGTATGGCAGGGGCTGGGAATTGCTACAGTTATTTATATGGGCGGAATCCTAGCCATTCCCCAGGACTATTTTGACGCTGTAAAACTTGACGGCGGTTTCTGGATCAAATTCCGTCATGTCATTATCCCCCTTGTAAGGAACTCCACGTTCACAGTTATTATGCTTTCCTTCATCGGAGGATTAAGATCTTTCGACCTTATATGGGCCATGACGGGAGGGGGACCCGGTTTCGCATCAGATGTTTTGACTTCCATTATCTATAAGCAGTATCAGGCCGGATTCTACGGGCTCTCAACTGCTGGAAATGTCATTCTCTTTCTGATGGTAACAATCCTTGTCTTTCCCCTGAGGGCATTCTTTAGTAAAAAGGAAATCAATGTATGAGAAAAAACACACTGACTCCCAAACTGGCCAATCTGCTTGTTTTTCTTGTAATGCTTACTGTTTTTATAATTCCCTTTCTATACATACTGCTTATGGCATCCAAAACAAGTCAGGAAGCAGCCCTTCTGAAGTTCAGCTTACCCGGTGAATTCCTCTTCTTCCAGAACATGGCGGATGTTGTTGCCTTTGGGAACTTCAGGATGATTCGGGCCCTCTTGAACAGTTCCTGGCTGACAGTGGGATCTGTGCTTCTGGTTGTTGTCCTTTCCGCTCTTTTAGCCTTTGTCGCCCAAAGGCGAAACGACAGGCTGGCCACGATTGTTATGGCTGTTCTTGTTGCGGGCCTTATGATTCCCCCGGCGGTTGTACCGACAGTATTTCTGCTTCGGAAACTCGGTATATACAAGACTCTCTTCGGGATGATTATGATAGATGCGGCACTGTTTATGCCTTTTGCAGTCGTAATCTTCAGAACAGCTATGACATCTATTCCAAGGGATCTGGATGAAGCCTCATTTATGGATGGTGCCTCTCCTCTGCGGATCTTTTTTTCCGTAATTCTCCCTCTGTTGAAACCGGCGATTGTGACTGTTGTAGTTACAACCTCGGTGAAGATATTCAATGACTTTGTAGGCCCCCTCTATTTCCTCCCGGGAGCAAAAAATATTACAGCCCCTCTGACGCTCTACTCTTTCATAAGCCAGTTCAGTACTCAGTGGAACCTGCTTTTTGCCAATGTTGTGGTTATTACAATCATACCGCTTGTTATTTTCATCTTCTTTCAGAGACAGCTTGTGACGGGGATGATGGGCGGAGCAGTAAAAGGCTGATCTTTTAATATAAACGGAGTATCAATATGTCTGAAATTTCCTCTCTTAAAATAAACTTTCAGGACTCTGCATCAGGACTTACTGAGGCACCCCGGTTTTCCTGGAGCATTTCCTGCGGTTTCAGAAACTGCCGTCAGAAGCAGTATCAGCTTCAGATCTCCCGTGATGCGTCCTTTTCTGACGTCATTTATGATTCGGGACTGGCTGATGAAAGCCGCTCGTCGGGGATTACCGCCGGAGATTTTATTCCGGAAGAGGGTAAAAAGTACTATGGCCGTGTCAAAGCGGTTACCGAAGCCGATACCGAAGGGGTTGTCACCACTGCCTTCAGCAAACCGGTCTGGCTTATGGGCGGTTTAAAGAATCCTGATGACCTGAAATCCCGGTTTATCACTGCCGAAGGGCCTGAGGATATTGAAAAGTCAAAGGGGACCCTCCTCAGACGGGAGTTCAGCCTGGAGAAGGAGGTGGAGTCCGCCGTTGTCTACTCGACAGCACAGGGCCTCTATCAGCTCTCTATTAACGGTTTGAAGGTCTCGGAAGATCAGCTTGCACCGGGATGGACCAGCTATGATCACCGTCTTCTGTATCAGAGCTATGATGTGACAGGACTCCTTATGAAGGGCGGCAATGTCCTGGGAGCCCATCTGGGAGCAGGATGGTACAAGGGAACCATGAGCTTTCTGCAGATCCATAACTTCTACGGAGACTACGCATCCCTTGCCCTCCGTCTCGACATCTCTTATACCGACGGCAGCAGAGAGAGCCTGTACAGCGACGAGAACTGGAAGGGATCTGAGAGTCCTGTTATCCATGCCCAGATCTACGATGGTGAAGTTTATGATGCCCGCCGTGAGATGACGGGTTGGGACACTCCCGGCTTTGATGACTCTTCATGGTCTGCGGTGCGGTCCTGCCCCTGTACATCCGAGCGAATTGAACCCCAGGTGGGAGCACCTGTCCGCTTCATCCAGCAGATGGCGCCGAAACTTGTCTTTGTGACTCCCCGGAATGAAAAGGTCATCGATTTCGGCCAGAATATGTCCGCCATTCCCGAAGTCCGGGGACAGGGGCAGGCCGGGGATACAATTGTACTAAGGTGCTTTGAGGTCCTCGACAAGGACGGCAATGTCTATACCGACAATCTGAGACGGGCGGAGCAGAGGCTTACCTATACTCTGAAGGACGATAAGCCCTTCTGCTACAGACCCGGTTTTTCATTCTACGGTTTCCGTTTCATCCATGTGGAGTCCTTCTGCGGCAGGGCGGATCTTGATAATTTTACAGCCCATGTTATTCACTCGGATATGGAACAGACAGGTTCATTCGAGTGCTCCAACCCCGATCTGAACCAGCTGCAGCACAATATCCTCTGGGGTCTTAAAAGCAACTTTGTCGATGTTCCCACAGACTGCCCGCAGCGGGATGAGAGGATGGGGTGGACAGGGGACGCCCAGATCTTCTGCCGCACCGCCAGCTTCAATGTGAACACCTACACCTTCTTCAGCAAATGGCTGCGGGATCTGGCTCTGGATCAGACCGAGGAGGGGGGAGTGCCCCATGTTGTGCCCGATATGCTCTACAAGTATCCCTTTGACAACTGGCTCCTCAACAAGGGAAAACACTCTGCTGCCGCCTGGGCGGATGCTGCGGTAATCAATCCCTGGACACTCTATCTCACTTTCGGAGACAAAGATATTCTGGAAAAGCAGTTTGACAGCATGAAGGGCTGGATCGATTTTATGAAGAGCCATGCCAGGGGGAATATCTGGAACTATCAGCTGCAGTTCGGTGACTGGGTTGCCCTTGATGCCGAAGAGGGAAGCTACTTCGGTGCGACTCCCAATGATCTGACATGTACGGCGTACTATGCATTCTCAACAGATCTCTTTGCAAAAATATCAAGGATTCTGGGCAGAGAGGAAATTGCCCGTGAGTATGAAGCTCTCTACGGTGAGATTGTTGAGGCTTTTCAGAAGACCTTCTTTGATGCCCGGGGGGATATGACTGCCCGGACACAGACAAGTCACATTCTGGCCCTCCACTTCAATCTGGTTCCCGAAAAGTTCAGAAGCCGGACAGTGGAGGCTCTTAAGGAACTCCTTGCCGCTGAGGGCGGTCACCTGCTGACTGGATTTGTGGGAACTCCCTACTTCTGCCATGCTCTCAGTTCAAACGGCTGTCTGGAAGAGGCCTATGATCTGCTGCTGAAGGATGACTTTCCCTCCTGGCTCTATCAGGTTAAAAAGGGTGCCACAACAATATGGGAGCACTGGGACGGCATTAAGCCCGACGGCTCCATGTGGAGCCCTGATATGAACTCCTTTAACCACTATGCCTACGGCGCCATCGGTGAGTGGCTCTACCGTGTAGCTGCTGGTCTTGATATTGATGAAAAGGCTCCCGGTTATGCCCGTACCATTATTGCACCCCGGATAGGTGGAAATCTAAGCTATGTACAGGCCGGGTACAAGTCAGTCTACGGCAAGGTCGGAGTCCGTTGGGAAGTTGAGCCGTCCAGTCAGGCTGCCGGGAAAAACGGTGGAAAGAGCATTCTGCTGACTGTGGATATTCCGGCCAACACTACGGCGGCAATCCGGCTTATGGACGAGGCTGTTCTGATGGATGGAGACGGACTTGAGTTTCTTGAAAAAGAGGGCATCCCTGAAGCAGAGGCACCTTCGGGTAGATACTCCATCAGATTTAAACTGCCCTGAGGGTATTTCAGCCTTGAGGTGATTCCGGCAGGGTCAGGAACGGCCCGCCGGGATCAGTCCCGCCCTTTTTGATATTTCAAGCAGGTCCGAGAGTCCGTTGATTACGGTACATGAGGGGTCTGCCTCTTCCAGAGGGTACTGTCCCCTGATCAGAAAGCCTGTTTCGACTCCTGCAGCGGTGCTGGCCTTAATGTCAGAAGGCCTGTCTCCCACCATTAGCGAAGCAGACATATCTATATCAAAATCATCCCGGGCCTGAAGAAACAGACCCGGCTCGGGTTTCCGGCAGCCGCAGCTCTTGCGGTATTCACCCTTGCCGTCGGGATGGTGGAAGCAGGAGTAGACCCTGTCGATCTCAATCCCTTCGGCTTCAAAAGCCCTCAGCATATGATTGTTGAGGTTGTAGAAATCATCCTCTGTAAAATATCCACGGGCTACGCCTGACTGGTTTGTAATTATGATAATCAGGTATCCCGCCTCTTTGAAATCCCGGCAGACCTGGAAGATCCCGTCCATAAAACGGTAGCCCTCAATGGCATGAACATATCCTGTATCCTCATTGATGACTCCGTCGCGGTCAAGAAAGAGAGCTTTATTCACTCTCCGGCTCCCGTTTCGGCTTCTCCGAAGAAGTATGCTTCAAGACAGAGGCAGAGGCAGTGATAGAGCGGGAGGTGATACTCCTGGGCTTTGTGGGTCTCTGTTTCAGGCACATTCATGCAGTAGTCGGATTTCCCTTTCAGCTTCCCTCCCGAGGCAGAGGTCATGGAGAGGACCTTCATTCCCCTTGCTGAGGCGGCGGCTGCAGCATAGAGTATATTCGCGGAGTTCCCCGAGGTGGAGAGACACCAGAGAATGTCGCCAGGTTTTCCGAGAACGGCAAGCTGCTGGGCAAAAGCCATCTCATAGTTGACATCGTTGGCAAAGGCGCTTGTAAGGGACCCTGTCGCATTGAGGCAGATGGCGGGGATGCCCTGCTCCAGTGAGTCCGCCAGGATTGTCCCTCTTTCGGGGTCGGCTGTCTCAAGTTTTCTGCGGAAATCATCTCCGTAGAGTCTCTTCATTACAAAGCCTTTCATAAGTTCCCCGACGATATGATCCGCGTCGGCAGCGCTTCCTCCGTTTCCGCAGGTATAGATCACCTTGCCGTCTTCAATGGCGGGAATCAGAATATCAAGGGCGGGTGTCACCATATCCATTCCCATAAGGGGGTAGCGGGTTTCGAAATCTTCGAGTATGGGGTTAATGAATTTATCGGATTTCCAGTCGTTCATCAGCTGCCTCTCATTTTTTCTTTCGCTGCATCTTATCAGATACAATTATTCCTTAATAGTCCCGTATGAACTCCCTCCCGGGAAATGAATTGTATTGACTCCACAGGGGGATTGGTCTAGATTCAAAAGGTGTTCCTGAAGGAAAATGTAAACAATAAGTGGTTCCAATGCAAACAATTCAGATTCTAGTCTTCGGTGATGTGATGATAGACTGTTATTATCACGGTAAAGTCAACCGCATAAGTCCTGAGGCCCCGGTTCCGGTGGTCCATGTAAGCAGTGTAAAACAATATCCCGGCGGTGCCGGTAACGTGGTCAGCAATCTCTCAGGGCTGGGGGCCGAAACCCACCTTATTGCCGGAATCGGCAGGGATGACGGCGGCCGCTGGCTGCAGGGGTATTATAAAGAAAACAGTGTGGATTTTCTTCCCCTGGAGGGAGATAAACCCACCATTCAGAAATCGCGGGTCCTCGGCGGGCGTCAGCAGATGCTCCGTTTCGATACAGAAGATACTTCACCCTTGAAGCCGGAAGAGGAAGACCTTGTTCTTTCCATGGCCGGTTCGCTGGATCTCTCCCGGATTAAAGGTATTGTCATCTCAGACTATAACAAGGGCTTCTGTACTCCCGGGCTCTGCCGGCGAATCCTCTCCCTGGCAGCAGAGCATGGTATTCCCGTATTTGTAGATCCCAAGGGGAGTGACTGGCAGAAATATGAGGGAGCCGCCATGGTGACTCCTAATCTGAACGAGCTCTCAGCTGTTCTGGGGCAGAAGGTTGAAAACAGGGATGAAGATGTGGTTGCCGCTGCTTCAGAAATCCGCAAACGGTATTCCCTGAAAGCTCTCCTTGTTACACGTTCCGAGATGGGGATGACACTTGTCACAGAAAAGGGAGTAAGGCATTTTCCTACAGTAGCCCGTGAGGTCTATGATGTATCCGGCGCCGGAGATACTGTAATGGCTACTGCTTCCTTTCTCCTCGCTTCAGGAGCGGAACCGGAAGAGGCTGTCAAACTTGCCAACAGGGCCGCGGGTATTGCCGTCGGCCATTCGGGAACCTGGGTTATCGATAAGCCCACCTTCGATACACTGATACACCTCCATTTTCATGGCAGCGCCGATGCCGCCGCACTGGCATCCCAGCTGCGTTCCCGTGATAAAAGGATTGTCTTTACCAACGGCTGTTTTGACATCCTCCACAGAGGCCATGTTGATTATCTGCGTCGTACCGCGGAGCTGGGGGATATCCTTATTGTGGGACTCAACAGCGATGACTCGGTGAAACGCCTGAAAGGACCGGAGCGGCCTGTCAACGATCAGGAGTCAAGGGCGGAAGTCCTTGATGCCCTGGAGTTTGTAGACCATGTCATTGTCTTTGACGAAGATACTCCCTATGAACTTATCAAGGCTATCAGACCCGATGTCCTGACCAAAGGGGGTGACTATACCCCTGAAACCGTAGTGGGACGTGAGTTTGCGGGGGAAACTGTAATCATTTCTCTTGTGGACGGGCATTCAACTACGGGAATCATTGAGAGGATGAGAGACAATGGCTGACAGAGGCAACAGACTGCTCAGAAGGGCAGACTTCATAGCGGGCATTCCGATGACATTTATCGCCGGACTCTTCAAGATCAGGAAAAAATCACTTCCTCCCGGGGAGGATATAAAAAGAATCGGTATTCTGGCCACTGCGGCTATCGGAGACACCATTCTTATCTCGGCTGTTCTGAAGGACCTGAAGTCCGCCTATCCCGATGCAGAGATGGTGTTCTTTGCAGGAGGAACCAATGCCGCCATCACACAGATGATCTGTCCCCAGGACAGAATGGCCGTTCTTCCCGTGTCCCGGCCTGACAAAGCCTGCAGGCAGATCAGGAGTGAAGGGCACTTTGATCTCTGGATCGACTTTGGTCCCTGGCCCCGGCTCAATTCTCTCCTCACTGCCGGAGCAAAGAGTTCATTCAAGATAGGATTCCGCACAAAAGGGCAGGGGAGGCACTATGTCTATGACAGGTGGGTCCTCCATCGGGGTGACCAGCATGAGATGGACAATCTCCGTGACCTTGTAAGGGCGGCTGGAGCCGAAACCAGCAGCAGCCCCCGGATTGAACCACTGTGGTCACGGGAAAAGCAGAAGGACTACACCGCCGTTCATATGATACCCGGTGGGTATATGTCGGAGTACAAGGAGTGGAATCCTGATAACTGGGTCAGCCTGATCAACAGGCTGACAGATGCGGGACACAGGGTCCTTCTTACAGGAGCACCCGCCGACAGTGTAAAGACAGGGGCTGTGGCCTCAGCCTGTTCCCATGGCGGGCTTGTTGAGGATATGGCAGGAAAGGTTCCCCTTAAGGAACTGCCGGCCCTTCTCGCGGACTCACGCCTTGTTGTAAGCGTCAACACTGGGATCATGCATATGGCCGCCGCCGTTGATGCTCCCCTTGTGGCCCTGCACGGGCCGACCTCCGTCAGAAGGTGGGGACCTGTATCCGGAAAGGCCGTGAACTTTGAATCCACCTCTCCCTCCGCCGGCTGCCTGGACCTTGGTTTTGAGTATGACAGGAATGATCCGCACTCCCTTGATACCATAAGTCCTGACGAAGTGGCCGAAGCAGCCCTGAAAATACTGCAATCCTGATCCTCCCGGAGTCGTGAAAATGAGTAATAATATAAAGGTCCTGCACCTTTTTCCGGAGTTCCTGCGCGGGGGCTCTCCTGTCAATACATTGCGTTTTGTAAAGGCCTCTCAGAATGAACTTGTCCACTATGCCGCCGGGAAGAAGACTGATCCCGAGCTGTTTGAAGAGTATCCCCCCTGGGCAGAGCCTCTGGATATCGATCTTACAGGTCCCAGGCCCGGAAGTTTTCTCAGACTCTGGAAGGAAGTCCGCAGAATTAAACCTGATGTTATTCACCTGAACGGTAAGGCGGGGTGTTTTTACGGATGGCTTCTCTCATTCGTGATTCCCCGCAGAATCAAGATGTTTCTGACCCTCCGCGGCTACAACGACAAATTCTCGGGAATAAAGTCTAAATTCTACCGCTATCTGGAAGGTTCTGTCTCCCGCCGGGTGGGCCGGGTCATTTCCGTTTCCCCTTCGGAGAGGGAGCACTATCTCTCACAGGTAAAGGCGGACCCTGCAAAGGTTCAGGTTGTTCCCAACGGGATAGATATCCATGACCAGGAACTTCCCTGTGAAATCGAGGCTGTCCGGAAAGAGTATGCCGTCAATATAGTCTCCCTCTCAAGGATCACTCCTCAGAAGGATCTTGTCTCCATGATTGAAGCCTTTTCACTGGCTGCCGGTGACCGAAGGGATGCCGCCCTCCATATTATGGGAGGCCTCACCCATGGGGAAGAAGAGTACAGGAAGCAAGTGGAAGCCGCACAGGCTGCATCACCGGCGGGGGACAGGATCTTTTTCTGGGGTGATGTGAAACAGGCGGGAAACCTTATAAGCTATTTTGATATCTACTTCAGTACGGCCCTTTTTGAAGGGCTTCCCACGGCTGTTGTGGAGGCATTCCTCAGTTCCGTTCCTGTTGTCGGCACAGACTGTATCGGCAATGTGGATCTTATACGAAGCGGTGAGACCGGCTATCTGACAAAGTGCTCCGATTCAGGGGAATCGGGCAGAGCTCTGCAGGAGGCCATCTCAGCCCTCGGAAGTGAAGCTCAGAAGGCTATGGTTGCACGGGCCCGTAAGGAAGCTCTTGATTACAGTGTGGAGAACCAGGCACGGCGGCTTCTTGCCCTGTATACTGAATAACAGGGAGGAAAGTCTTCACTGAACTTTCAGTTACAGTCTTTCTGCGATCTGTCTGAACAGATCAGGCCACCATCTGACATCTCCATAATCCCGTCCCATTCGCAGGATAACTGTATTCTTTTCGGGGCAGATGTAGAAATACTGGCCGAACATGCCGATGGCGTAGAAGTCCGATCCCCCTGAGGGCAGACGGTTGCCCCACCAGTGACGGCTGTAGTACAGACCCCTCTCTGCAAAG
This sequence comes from Oceanispirochaeta sp., assembly GCA_963676905.2. Lineage (GTDB taxonomy): Bacteria > Spirochaetota > Spirochaetia > DSM-2461 > DSM-2461 > Oceanispirochaeta. The sequence continues at coordinate 3,833,505 of CAXXVE010000001.1, read as the reverse complement.
TATTCATTGACAACGTCACCGATTTGCGTGTGATAGTAATCGCTGTCCCCCATTGCAGAGGGATCGGTTGTTGTGGATGAGACAACCCATTCGGGACTTATAACCCGGCATCCCTCCCAATCCCCGTTTCTGAGATATAGCCTGGCAAACTTTGCATAGTCAATAACAGAGGCGTTAATACCAAGAGCCATATACTCGTGGCCCTGAGGGGCAGTTAAATTCCACCGTGCATCATACTCGGCGCCTATGGGCTGCCATAATTTCTTTTCGAGGAATTCTGAGGGAGTGAGCCCTGAAACACGATTCAGGATCATGCCCAGAAGAACAGTGTGGTAGTTGTTGTAGTTGAAAACCTCCCCTGGCCGGCGGTCTGTTTTCTGCTTCAAAGAAAGAGGCCATGCATCAGGATGGTAGCCGGATATTACAAGGTGGTCTGAGGGCCTTGTTCCGTATTTATGCCTGAAGCCGGAGTTCATTTCCAGAAGGTTCCGGACTGTTATTTTTTCATATCCTGCACCTTTAAATTCAGGAAGGATCTGCTGTACCGGTGTCTCTATGCCGGGAATGAGGTTTTCATCCAGGGCTATACCAATCAGAGCGGATGTAATGCTTTTGGCTGTAGAGAATGAGGGAAAGAGTGATTGCCGGGTCCGCCCTTCAAAATACTTCTCATAGAGTATCATGTCATTTTTGATAATTATAAAGGCTGTTGTTTTGTTGGACTTCAGAATGTCTGTAAGACTCCCCGTGGATTTCTTCCTTTCAAGGTTTGTCCAGCTGAGGGGTCCCAGTTTTTCATCGGTTCTGCTGTTGGATAGCTCCTCTTCGTTGAAGTGAAACGCTTCTTTTGGTGCAGCTGCAGTAGCGAATGAAAAGCGGTCCTGGGTGTCGTAGGCTCTCAGGCCATAGGATAAGAGTCTGCCTGCATAGACGGCCCAGTTCTTGATTTTGATCAGATGTGAGTCATACCTTTCCGGTCGGGTCTTTTTCATTCTCTGTACCCCTGAAAAAGTCTAATCCCGGGGTATATCGATTGCAAGAACCTCAGGCAGTTCGGTCAGCTGTACTTCTTGAGCCATGCCCGGGGAGAGAGCCCCTCATAGTTCTTGAAGGTCCTGCTGAAGTACTGAATATTCCCGAACCCCGAGGCGGCCGCCGCCTGGGAGATATTGAACTTCCCGTTATAAATGCACTCCTTGGCATACTCCAGCCTCAGTCTTGTGAGGTAGTGCAGGGGAGCTTCATGGGTGTACTGTTTGAAGAGGTAGCTGAAGTAGTTGTACGAAAGATTACACTGCCTGCTGACGGCGGCAATTGTAATATTCGGGTCTCTGAAGTGGGCCTGAATATAGCTGACTCCCTCCTGTATTGATTTCCAGTTTGAAAACTGCTGCCTTGAGATTGTTTTCTTTCCCTCTCTGTTCTGGAGAATGTACATCCCTATGAGTGTGTGAAGAAGGCCATCCACTATAAACTGGTGGGCACCTGTATTCATACTCCACATTTTTGAAAGCTGAGTTGAAAGGGACTGTATCGTAGTAAACTCTTCATCAGGGAAATGCAGCACCGGTTCCAGCCCCAGTGTTTCAATCATATTGCTGTGGTCATAGAAGTGAAGAACAGCCATATGGACCTCTTCTGCATTCTTGACAGCGTGAAGATTGTTGGGGGGGATGAGGATGAGATCTCCCTGTTCTATTCTGTAGTTTTCATTCTGAATCTGAAAATCAAATCGGCCTTTGAAAACGATATGGAGAACATATTCCGGATCGATAAATGAACCGTGACTTGTCTCTTTTTTATCTATTCTGACTATCTTAGTCTGAAGATCCATGTACCCATTGTATCATAAAAATAAATAAATAATTGATAAAAAAATAACTAATAGCCCTTAAAATCGTAAAAATAGACAACATTTAGTAATTATTTCATTGTTGACGCTAGCATATCGCGGGATGATAATTATTTCAGATAAATTAAAAAATCATTCATTTTACTACATAGGAGGCCTGCTTTGAAGGCTGTTCAATTTTCTGAACCATGGAAGGTCGAGCTTGTAGACTCGCCAGAAATACCTGAGGGAGACACTGTTGTTGAAACTCTTTGCTCGGTGATCAGTCCCGGGACTGAAAAGGCAATTCTGTCGGGTGGTGAGAGCTGGGCTCCGCTTCCCTATATTCCCGGATACGGTTCTGTCGGGGCTGTGACACAGGATAAATCGGGCCGCTTTAAAGAGGGCGATTTGATCTTTTCATATGGGAAACACTCCCAGATCGCCGAGGCGGAGACTGTCTGTCTGCCGCTCCCCGAAGGTGCCGATCCTGTCAAAGCCGTTTTTGCAAGGATGGCAGCTGTTTCAATGACTGCTATCAGAGTCTCTTCCATCGAGCTGGGAGACAGGGTTGCAGTTGTCGGAGCAGGCATCGTAGGCAATTTTGCAGCCCAGCTTGCCTCTCTTTCAGGGGCTGATGTTGCGGTCATTGATCCCAGTGGTTTCAGAAGGGATAAGGCTGCAGCCTGCGGAATCAAAGAGGTATATCCATCAAGTTCAGAGGTGCCTGAAACACGGCGGTTCAATACTGTAATTGACGCCACGGGTCTCTCAAAAGTCGTGCTTGAATCCGCATCTTTAGTGGATACACAGGGGGAGCTTATCATCCTCGGCAGTCCCAGAGGGGAGTATGTCACCGATGTCACACCTTTCCTGAACAGATCTCATCTCTGTCCTTCCGTTATGACGGTTAAGGGAGCCCACGAGTGGCGTTATCCGCTGCTGAAGGATCCGTCAGGACTCTACAAACACTCCATCGAGGGAAACCTGGAACTGCTTCTTGGGATGATTTCAACAGGGAAACTTGTAACAGAACCCCTTATTACAGAAGTTGTGGCACCCGGGGACGCTCCCGCTGTATATGATAAGATCAGATCAGATGCCGGAACAAGTCTGGGATCAGTCATCAAATGGAAGGAGCTTTAAATGAGTATTAAACTGGCAATATCAGGTGCCGGATGGATATCCGACTGGTATCACAAGGCCCTTGTGAAACAGTCAGACAGTTTTGAATTGGCCGGCTGCTGTGGAAATCCCTCTCCTGAGGGGATCAAACGGCTTTCGGACAAGTGCAGCAGTTGGGGGGTCCGTTCCTATACCTCTTTTAACGAGGTAATCAATGACCCTGAAGTTGATGCGGTGGCTGTTTTTTCTCCCACCAGTCTTCACTATGACCAGGCAATGCAGGCTATGGAAAAGGGAAAGCATGTGCTTGTGGAAAAACCTGTTGCCCTGGACAGCGGTGAATTGAAGGAGATGGAAAAAGCCGCACAAAAATACGGGGTTGTCATTTTTCCGGGACATAACTTTGTTTACAGACCCGTTATCCGTAAGGCAAAAGAGATTATTGAATCCGGACGGCTCGGCAGCATCTCCTATGCCAGTTTCAGGGCATGTCACTTCATTCCCCCCGAGCACTCTGCAGGATGGAGAAAGAACTTCAGCCAGTCCGGGGGGGGGGCCATGATGGACAGCGGTACACATCTTGTCTATCAGATGTTCTACCTGATGGGATCGCCCTCCTATCTGAACTGCTTTTCAACTACAAATCACTATAAGCAGATGGACGGTGAAGATACCTGTCTTATATCGCTTGAGTTTCCCGGCGGGGCGGTGGGGCAGGTGTTCCAGTCATGGAGTTCCGCCGATGGTTCAGCCGGAGAAATCCGCATTCAGGGGGATGAGGGAGTCCTGCTGTTGACCGATGTACTGACCCTGGACGGAGAAGTTCTGGAGACGGACTCAGGCTATGAAGAGTCCTTCTACCACACCCTGAAAGCTTTCGGAGAGGCTGTGAATGAGGGTGCGGCACCGATTTCCCCTGTAACGGAAGCGGAAAAAACATTGAGATTAATCCAGGAGGCGTATCTTTCTGCTGAGGGCAGAAAAACTCTGAAATGGAATGATTAGGCGAATTATACAAACAATAGGAGGATTGTGTAATGAAAGTTAAAGTCAGAATGTGTCTTGGAATGCTGTTGGTATTTATGGTTGCAGCTCCGGCCCTTGTCATGGCAGGAGGTTCCCAGGATAAGGAGTCTGGAGAAAAGGAAGTTACCATGATTCACTTCATGACCCCTGCAGTGGAACAGGGGGATGCCAACGATAAGGCTTTTGCCGCATCCATGGCAAGCTACATAAAGAAACACCCCGATGTAACTGTCTCGGATGAGTTTATTCAGCATGACAACTATCAGGTCAAACTGAAGACAATGATTGCTTCACAGCAGCTTCCGGATGTTTATCTTTCCAAACCCGACCTGTTTCCCCTTCTCCGGGAGAATGGACTGATTATGCCTCTTACCGATGCAATCAATACTGACTCCTCTTTCAAGTCCATGTTCAAGTCGGGTGCCTTTTCGGATTTCGATGTAGACGGCGACATCTGGGGGCTTCCCTTCCAGCTTCAGTCCAACCATGTTGTTTACTACAACAAGGATATGCTGAGTGAGGTCGGATACAGCAGCTTTCCCGCAACCATGGATGAGTTCAAGGATATGTGTGTCAAACTCCGTGGTGCAGGCTATATTCCCGTGGCAATGGGAAACAAGGGCCGCTGGCTGAACCCCTCCTGTATCTTCAACACAATGGTCTACCGCTATACAGATGCCGCATGGTTTGACAGCCTCTACAATAACAAAGGAGCCTCCTTTACAGACAAGGTCTTTGTGGATGCCGCAGAGCTGATGTCCGAGCTTGTCACTCTGGGAGCCTTCAATGAGGATATGAACAGCATCGACAACAACCAGCAGAGACAGGTCTTCTACAATGGTGAAGCCGCCATGTTTATAGAAGGTTCCTGGGCAATGGGGCCTGTCATGGAAAATATGGATACTTCCAAAGTCGGTCTTGCAATGCTGCCTCCTGTAAAGGGTAATGAAGACTATGCCAATATCGTTGCCGGTGGAGCCGGATGGGCTGTCTGCGTTAATCCCAATGCAGCAGATCCTGAACTTGCCCTGAGTTTCGCCAAGGAACTCTATGGCCAGGAGTACGGTAACGTTGCCGCTGCCAACGGCGGATTCCCTGCAGTGAAACCTCAGATAGATGAGTCCAGCCTCGACCCTCTTCAGGTAGCCTACAATGCCATCGACTTTGAGTTTGCACCCATTTTTGATGTACAGCTTCCCGGTACTATAGTTGATGTGTTCTACAACGATATGCAGCAGATGCTGATGGGACTGATCACCCCTGCGGAATATGCTCAGAATATCGAAGATGTAAGAGAGTAGAGTATTAAATGCACTCCGTCCCTGAACTTACACGGGACGGGGTATAATTTACTTAAATCCAATTAAAAAGGTTAAGCCAATGAGCCGCCGCGCACTGAAGACCCCCTCACGGGTGAACATGTTTCTGGGTCTGGTTCCGACCCTGCTTATATTCTCTTTTGTTTTTGTATTTCCTCTGTTTTTTTCAGTTCGACTCAGTTTCTTTGACTGGAAGGGAGGAAGCCAGCTCAATTTTGCAGGTCTGAAAAATTTCATTACCCTGTTTTCCGACAAAAACTTCTGGAATGCCTTTAAAAATACATTTTCCATCACCGTACTTGTTGTTATAGGCCAGGTAGGCCTGGGATTGATTATTTCTGTTATGCTTGTAACAAAGTATGTCAACTGGAGAGGTGTTCACAGGACCCTTATCTTTCTTCCTGTTGTTCTGTCGCCTGTGGTTGTCGGACTTGTCTGGGGTATTATCTATAACAAGAGAAACGGTCTCCTTGACCTCTTTCTCTCTTCTCTGGGGATGACCAATATTCCCCTGTGGCTGGATGACCCTGACATTGTTCTCTTTACTGTTTCTGCCCCTGTTATCTGGCAGTTTATAGGCCTTTATATGATTATGTTTCTGGGCGCCCTGGAGAGCATCCCCAAGTCTATCATTGAGAGTGCCGAGCTGGACGGGACAAACGGTTATCAGAGGACCGTCAAGATCATGCTTCCCATGATCTATCCGACCTTCAAAGCGGCCATGATGATCTGTGTCTCGGGAACCCTTAAGATCTTTGACCAGATCTATGTCCTCACCGAGGGAGGGCCGGGGCAGAGGTCCATGACCATGTCCCTCTTCAACTACAGGGTCTCCTTCAATATGATGCGCTTCAGCTACGGGGCATCAATGTCCATAATTATGATTATTATTACCCTTGCAATTACGGGGATTACAATCAAATTGCTGGGAGGCCGCCGTTATGAGTAGTGCGCAGAATCTGGCGGCTCCGGCCGCTATGGAGGTTCAAAAACCTCTCCGTCCCTCTTCAAAACTTACAAAATGGGCCGTTAACATCCTTGTCTTCCTCTTCTCCTTTTCCTGCATCTTTCCTGTTGTCTGGATGGTGGGGACCTCCTTTAAAACTTCAGTCGAGTTTCAGAAGAGCATTATCCGTCTTCCTGAGTCCATAAACCTCGACAACTATGTAAAGATAATGACCCATGCGAAGTTTTTCAGGTACTTCACTAACAGCTTTATCATAAGTGCCATCACCCTTGTGACAGTTCTTGTGCTGGCGATGATAACGGGTTACTTTCTCTCCCGCTTCTCATTTAAGGGACGCAATGCCATCTATGTTTTTCTCATGCTTGGTCTTGTGGTTCCCACCCATGCCTGGCTGCTTCCTCTTTTCCTGCAGTTCCGTTCCCTTGGACTTCTGGACAGGAGAATTACCCTTGTATTTCCCTATGTGACTTTTGCCCTGCCCACAGCTATCTTTCTGATTGAAAGTTTTGTAAGAAGCATTCCCGAGGAGATGGAGGAATCGGCAACAATGGAGGGGTGCGGAGTCTGGCAGAGCCTGTTCAGAATCATCATGCCTCTTTGCAAACCGATCCTTTCAACTGTCCTTGTTCTGACCTTCAATGCCTCATGGAACGAGTTTCCCTTTGGTCTTGTTCTTATCAACAAGGATGCCCTGAAGACTGTTCCGGTGGCCCTGACAATGTTTACAGGAGCCTACACAACCGACTATCCCAGTCTTGTGGCAGCCCTGATTATCTCTGTCATTCCTGTAATCCTCTTTTATGGTATCTTTTCACGAAAGATCATGGAGGGAATGACAGCGGGAGCGGTCAAGGGGTGAAGGCTCTTTTTTCTGCTGTATGGAACAGTCCCGGACACATCCCGTGATTCTGCCTCTCTGCCGGTAGCAGCAGGAAAGAGTGAAATACATGCCGGATTACCCTATAATTCTCTGTTATATGATTAACAAAAGAGGGTAGGACTGATGGATAGGATCAGAATCGGTGTCAGCAGTTGTCTTCTGGGAAATGAAGTCAGGTATAACGGACAGCATAAACTGGACCGTTTTATACGGGATACCCTTGGCCGGTGGTGTGAGTTCCTCCCTGTCTGTCCGGAGGTCGAGTGCGGCCTCACTGTGCCCCGGGAGAGCATGAGACTCGTGGGTGATCCTGAATCTCCGCGCCTCGTCACAACCCATACTAAGATTGATCATACCGGTCAGATGAATTCATGGATTGAACGGCGGCTTGAGGAACTGGACAGAGAAGATCTGGTTGCCTTTATTTTCAAAACCAAGAGCCCCTCCAGCGGGATGAGGGCTGTCAAGGTCTACAGTGAAGAGGGCCCACCTGTAAGCTATTCGGGTTCAGGTCTGTTTGCAAAGGCCTTTATGGACCGCTTCCCCGATATTCCTGTCGAGGATGAAGGACGCCTCAATGACCCCGGGCTCAGAGAAAATTTTATTGAAACCATATTTGTACTGCAGAGGTGGAGAGAGGCGGTCCGGAGCAGAAAACCGAAGGATCTTGTTAATTTTCACAGCAGGCACAAGTATACATTTATGGCCCACAGTTCCGAGAAGCTCAAGCCCCTTGGAAAACTGATCGCTTCGGCGGGGGACATGGACCATGAAGAGCTTGTCAGCAGTTACAGGCCTGTGCTTCTTCAGCTTCTCAGCCTGAAGAAAACAGTCAGAAAAAACTACAATGTTCTGCTCCATCTTATAGGGTATTTCAAGAAGAATCTCAGCCAGGAAGAGAAGGCCGAACTGCTGAGGGAAGCGGAAAATTACTACAATGAACTGACTCCCCTTATCGTTCCTCTGACTCTTATCCGCCACTATACGATGAAGTATGATGAAAAATATCTTAAGGATCAGTATTTTCTAAATCCCCATCCTGTGGAACTGAAGCTGCTGAACCATGTTTAGGGATGAAATATCCCTTTTAGTGGGATAAGAGAGCACATATATGTAGGAATAGCCTACTTTCCAGTACGGATTCGTTATTTTCCTTGTTCACTTTTACTGTATCAGTGTAAGATGAGTATAAACTCAAGTTCATTGTCCGGCAGCGGCGTCAGGCCGTCTGATTGTCGACTTATCGAATGAATCGTGTTCATCTACTTTCGATTGGCCCTCTATTGGCGCATGCACGGATTGAACAAACTACACAAGGGGATTGTATGAAAAAAATCTTTAAATTCAGTATTATTCTGTTACTGGCCCTGACTGCTTCTCTTTTTATTTCTTGTAAGGAGAAAGAAGCTCCGGTGGAAGAAGCCGCAGCAGTATCTGTTGAAAACAGTAAATTCGGCGGAACACTGGTATTTGCCCGCTCCGGTGACTCTGTTGGACTTGACCCCGGTCGTGAAACCGATGGTGAGTCCTTCTATGGCTCAACACAGGTCTATGATACGCTGGTCGAATTCGTTCCCGGAACAACCGAAGTAAGACCTGCTCTGGCTGAGAGCTGGACCTTTTCAGATGACGGACTGACTGTTACTTTCAATTTGAGAAAGGGCGTTAAGTTCCATGATGGAACAGACCTCACATCCGAAGCTGTTGTCTTCTCATTCGAAAGACAGTTCAAGGAGGATCATCCCTTCTATAAAAACGGTCCCTGGAAGTACTGGGGTTATATGGATATGGATAATATCGTTGCCGATGTTATCGCTGTAGACGACTATACAGTAGAATTCAAGCTGAAGAAGAAAGAAGCTCCTTTCATTGCCAACCTGGCTATGGACTTTGCAGCTATTGTATCTCCTGCGGCAGCAGAGAAGTTCGGTGAAGATCTGGCTTCCAACCCCGTTGGTACCGGTCCCTTTAAATTTGTATCCTGGATCAAGGACGACAACATGGTATTCGAACGCAACCCCGACTACTGGGGCGGCGATGTCTACCTGGACCGCCTGATCATCAAGGTTATTCCCGATGCAACAGCCCGCTGGCTGGCACTCAAAAAGGGTGAAGTTGATGTTGTTGACTTTCCCTCACCCGAAGACCTGCCCGAAATGCAGTCCACAGATGGAATCAAGGTTATTCAGCAGGAAGGTCTCAATGTGGGATACCTTGCTCTGAACAACGAAAAGGCTCCCTATGATAACGTTAAAGTCAGACAGGCAATGAACTATGCCATCGACAGAGATGAGATTGTTACAGCTGTTTACGGCGCTGCCGGTAAACCTGCCAAGAACCCTCTGCCTCCCACAATGTGGTCTTACAATGACGACATTGACGCCTATCCCTATGATCCCGAACTGGCTAAAAAGCTTCTTGCTGAAGCCGGTTATGCCGATGGATTCGACACTGAGATCTGGGCTATGCCCGTTGCAAGACCCTACAACCCCAATGGTAAAAAGGTCGCAGAAATTATGCAGGCTCAGCTCGCAAAAGTCGGTATCAATGTCGAGATTGTTTCCTATGAGTGGGGAACATATCTGGACAAGACAGACATGGGTGAGCATCAGGCTGCCATGCTGGGATGGACCGGTGATAACGGTGACCCCGACAACTTCCTCTTTGTTCTTCTTTCAGCCATGGCTGCAGAGAAGCCCGCAGGAAATATCGCCTTCTGGAAGAATGAAGAGTTCACTGAACTCTGTGTTCAGGCCAAGGAGGAGATGGATGTTGCCAAGAGAACAGAGCTTTACATGAAGGCTCAGGAGATCTTCCATGAAGAAGCTCCCTGGGTTCCCATTGCCCACTCTGTTGTTTCCGAGCCCATGAAAGAGTCCGTTCAGGATTTCTATCTTTACCCCACCGGTAAACGCGTATTTGCCAAGGTTTGGCTCGAAAAATAATTTTCCAGCTTATTGATATACCCTCCCGTTCAGAATCTGGCCGGGAGGGTTTTTAATTCAGGGAGAGGTTCCGGGTATATCCCGAAATGAGCTCCCAATTGAAGGAACTATGATTAGATACATTTTAAAACGTCTTGTAATGCTGTTCCCGACCCTGTTCGGAGTTGTTACTCTGGTTTTCTTTATGATAGCCCTCTCTCCCGGTGACCCCGCGCGGGTCATGCTCGGTGAACGGGCAAGCAAAGAAAAAATAGAGAAACTCCGTGCCGACCTGGGATTGGACAAGCCCCTGATTCAGCAGTACGGCCTCTATCTGGGCCGCATAGTCCGTCTTGACTTCGGTGAGTCCATCAAGTCGGGGCAGAAGGTGTGGGATGAAATAAAGGCCCGGTATCCCGCGACAATAGAACTGGCTCTCTGTGCCATGATCTTTGCTTCAGTTCTGGGTATATGGATCGGAGTCATCTCCGCCACAAAAAAGAACACCTGGATCGATTATACATCCATGGTGGGAGCCCTCTTCGGAGTTTCAATGCCTGTTTTCTGGCTGGCTCTGGTTCTTATCATGATTTTTTCGGTTAATCTTAACCTTTTCCCCACCGGCGGCAGAATGAATCTGAGACTCTTCTTCCAGCCGGAAACCAACTTCTATCTTATCGATACATTCAAACTTCTCCTGAAAGGGGAACCTGAATATTTTCTCTCTGCTCTTCATCATCTGATTCTTCCCTCGGTGGCCCTGGGAACCATTCCCCTTGCCATCATCGCACGGACAACCAGAAGCAGTATGCTTGAGGTCCTGAAACAGGACTATGTAAAAACTGTCCGGTCTGCGGGAATCAAGGAGAAGAGAGTTGTCTTCCGTTACGCCCTGCGGAATGCCCTTATGCCTGTTATCACGGTAATCGGGCTGCAGTTCGGAATGCTGCTGGCGGGAGCTCTGCTCACAGAGACAATATTCGCCTGGCCGGGAATCGGCAAATGGATCTATCAGGCCATTGAGGCCCGGGACTACCCGGCGGTTCAGGGGGGGATTATCATTATTTCCACCTCCTTTGTACTGATCAATCTGGCGGTGGATGTACTCTATTCGGTAATCAATCCCAAAATCAGGCTGCAGTAAACATATGAACAATACAGAAACCTTAAAAACGACTAATAATAAAGCAGAGTCCCCCTTTGCTGAGCACTGGCATCAGCTGAAGCGGAGTAAAACCGCCATGGCAGGACTTGTCATAATACTGGCATTCATTCTGATTGCCCTGTTTGCGCCGGTCCTGGCACCCATGGATCCTGTGGCCCAGAATATCGAGATGCGCAAGACAGCCCCCTTTACAAGCGAATACATTCTTGGAACCGATGACCTGGGACGGGATATGCTGTCCAGGCTTATCTACGGTGCCCGGATCTCCATGACCATCGGTGTCATCGCTGTGGGTATCGCCCTGTTTTTCGGTATCATTATCGGAATGATCAGCGGCTACTACGGCGGGATGGTGGACAAAACAATTCAGCGGCTTGTGGATATTATGCTTGCCTTTCCATACATCCTGCTGACTATTGTAATCGTGGCGGTTCTGGGGCCATCCCTGACCAATGCCATGGTTGCCATCGGTATCTCACAGATTCCCCGGTACATCCGTATCGTCAGGGCTTCGGTGATGGCCGAGAAAGAAAGTGATTATGTCATGGCTGAGCGCGCTCTTGGGGCATCGGACTTTGAACTCATGTTTCTCTCCATCCTCCCCAACTGCCTGGCACCCATCTCTGTTCAGGCGACTCTGGGATTCGGTTCGGCTATCCTGGAATCAGCGGGACTCTCCTTTCTGGGGCTGGGAGCCCAGCCGCCCATACCGGAGTGGGGTCTTATGATCGCCAGCTCCAAGGAGTTTGTAACATCAGCCTGGTGGATTGTCACACTCCCCGGTATTGCCACTCTGCTGGCTGTTCTGGGATTCAATCTGCTCGGCGACGGACTGCGGGATATTCTTGATCCCAGGCTGAGGGACTGACTATGGCTGAAGATACACTGCTTACAATGGAGAAGGTCAACGTTCACTTCCATACCCGCAGGGGTGTGGTCAAAGCTGTCCGGGATCTCTCTCTGCATATAAAAAAAGGGGAAACCCTGGCACTTGTAGGTGAGTCGGGATGCGGAAAGTCCGTAACCGCCCATACTATAAACCAGCTAATCCCCATGCCCCCGGGGGTCATCGAAAGCGGTTCGGTCATTTTCCGTGACCGTGACCTTCTTAAACTTCCTGAAAAGGAGGTCAGAAAACTCAGGGGAACACAGATCTCCATGATCTTTCAGGAGCCCATGACAAGCCTCAACCCTGTTTTTAAAATCGGGGAGCAGCTGGCGGATGTCTTTCTGACTCATCAGAAGATGACCAAAAAAGAGGCTCATGCAAAGGCTGTGGAGCTTCTTGATCTTGTCAAGATTCCCTCTCCTGAAAAGAGAGCCCATGATTATCCCCACCAGCTCTCTGGAGGTATGCGTCAGAGAGTGATGATCGCCATGGCTCTTGCCTCTCCCGAACCGGGACTGATGATAGCCGATGAGCCCACAACCGCCCTTGATGTTACCATTCAGGCCCAGATTCTGGACCTGCTGACGGATCTGAAGGACGAGGTTGAGATGGCTATTCTGCTGATCACCCATGACATGGGTGTCGTGGCGGAGACTGCCGACCGCGTGGTTGTGATGTACGCCGGCCGCAAGGTGGAGGAGGGGACTGTCTATCAGATTTTTGATAATCCTTCTCATCCCTATACACTGGGCCTGCTGAACTCTCTGCCCTCAAATCAGAAATATGCGGATCACAGCCGCCTTGAAGCTATTCCGGGCAATGTTCCCGATCTGCTGACTCTGGGGGATGGATGCCCCTTCGCCAACCGCTGTTCCTGGGCCGATGAAGGCTGCGAAAAGAGCTTTCCAGGTGTTACGGCTCTGGAAGAGGGACACAGCATCTGGTGCCATAAAGCCGAGGAAGTTAAAAACAAGAGAGGTGCTTCAGAGTGAATCAGCCCCTGATGGAGGTCAAAGACCTCAAGAAATACTATAAAGTCAGTTCCCGTGAGGGGAATAAAAAACAGACTCTCCGTGCCGTTGACGGCGTCAGTTTCGATATCCGGAAGGGTGAGATACTCGGTGTAGTCGGCGAGTCGGGCTGCGGAAAGTCCACACTGGGTAAAACAGTGCTCCGTCTTCATGAAAAAACAGAAGGGGAAGTTCTCTATGGAGGGCGTGACCTTTTTTCTCTGGATCACAGAGAGATGGTGGACCTCAGGAAGAGTATCCAGATGGTCTTTCAGGACCCTTTCTCCTCGCTGAATCCCCGGAAAAAGGTGGGCTCCCTGATAAGCCAGCCTCTGCGCATCCACAAGGCGGGTTCTCCCGCAGAAATTGAAGAGAAGGTGGAGAGCATTATGGAGGAGGTGGGGATCAATCCTATGTACAAAAACCGCTTCCCCCACCAGTTCTCCGGAGGCCAGAGACAGAGGATCGGCATTGCCCGGGCACTGACCCTGAATCCGGAGTTTGTAGTCTGTGACGAAGCCGTATCGGCCCTGGATGTCTCTGTGCAGGCCCAGATCCTGAATCTGCTGCAGGACCTCAGGGAGAAGCATGACCTGACCTATATGTTTATTGCCCACGACCTGGCTGTTGTGGAGTATATCTCAACCCGAATTGTGGTTATGTATCTGGGCAAGATTATTGAAATAGCCGATAAGGATGAGCTTGTAAAGAATCATACACATCCCTATACAAAGGCCCTTTTCAATGCCTTTCCCCTGACAGATCCCCACAAGAGGGATAAGAAGGAGAAGATTGTGATGGGTGATGTACCCAGTCCGATTAATCCGCCCACAGGCTGCCATTTTCATCCCCGCTGCCCCTATGCAAAAGATATCTGCCGCCAGCAGTATCCGCCGCTGAAGGAAGTAGCTCCCGGGCATATGTCGGCCTGCTGGCTGAACGAGTAGCCATCAGGGGATGCCTTGATAATAAAACCGCTGGTTATTGATCCGGCGGTTTTTTTCTGCCTGAGAAGAAAGGGTGCCTGCCGGGCTTTTTGAAAAAAAATGAAACGAATAAGCCCTAATATTGTTTATACTACTAAAACGGTAGTAAATATCCCGGAGGGTCAATTTTGCAAAGGCGTATCAGTTTAATAAGTATAGGGTTGAGTGTTCTCTATTCATTCCTTTTTGTAAATACAGTTGCCGCACAGTCGGGAAATACTCTTAAAACCGCCGTCATGAACAGAGATATTCTGGACAGAGCAGCAGCAGATGAGTTTGCCTCTCCCCTTATCGATGGAGATACTCAGTTTACTGCAAGGGATCTTACACAGTCCGTCTCAGAACTGACCCGGATACTGCGCCCCCGTTCGGGGGAGGATCTTTATATCAGATCTTCAGGCACATACCTTATAAGCGGCAGTTTCAGGGAGAGCATGATTGTCGTTGAGGCAGGTGAAGATGATAAGGTTCAGCTTGTTTTTGACGGTCTTAACATAACAAACAGCTCAAAACCGGCCGTATTTGTTAATTCGGCTGACAAGGTTTTTTTGACAACCAGAGGAGACAGCAGCACTCTGGAGGTGACAGGTGTGTATGCATCCCATCCTGATGCCAGTCTGGATGCAGTGATATTCTCCAGGTCGGATCTTGTGATAAACGGTACAGGTTCACTCACAATCACCTCTCTGAAGGGGAATGGTATTACTTCAAAGGATGACCTTAAAATCACGGGTGGGGTCCTTGCGGTTCATTCTGAGCTGGATGGAATAGAGGCGAATGATTCAATTCGCATCCATAACGGCGGTATCACTGTTGTCTCAGGTAAAGACGGGCTCCACAGTGAAAATTCAGATGATCCCTATCTTGGATATATCTACATCCGCGGTGGCCGCCTGCAGCTGACAGCAGTTGACGACGGCATACAGGCCAACAGCTTTCTTCAAATTGATGGAGGAAGGATTGATGTTGAAAGAAGCAGTGAAGGGATGGAGGCCAATCTTATCCAGATCAACGACGGTGCCATTGATATCTATGCTTCCGATGACGGCATCAATGCAGCTGTAAAAGGACCCATGCCGGCTGTTGCCATCGCTGTAAACGGCGGGAGTGTTTCGGTTGAGGTCGGCCCCGGCGATACTGATGCCTTTGATGCCAATGGTGATATCTATATCAACGGAGGACGAGTCAATGCCGTCGGCAGATCTACATTTGATGCTGACAGGCAGGCTCTGTTCAATGGCGGCAGGGTGTTTGTAAACGGAGAAGAGGTTTCAGAGCTTCCTGTTTCAAGATGGGGACGTAGAAATTAAGCGGGAAATGTAAGAATAAAACGGCAGCCGTGTTCATTGTTCCAGCTGTATCCGCCTTCGAGGCTGTCGGTGAGGGATTTTATCAGTTTTGTTCCCAGTCCGGAGCTTATCCTGTCCTTGTCGAAACCCGGTCCGCTGTCCTCAATCATAATGACATATAGATCGCCTTTTCGGCTCAAATCCAGAACAAGTGTTCCCTCCGAATGACCTGGAAAAGCGTATTTGAAACTGTTGATAATAACTTCCTGCACTATCAGGCCAAGATGAAGAACTCTGGCGCTGCTGAGACTCATCCGCTCAACGGGCTTCCTGTATATAAATTGGATCTGAGTCTCGTCATTGCTGTCCAGGAGGTTCCCTACAAGGGATTCAAGATAGATTCGGATATCAAGATCCTCGGGTTGTTTCTCCATATAGAGCTGTTCATGAACCAGTGATATGGAGTATATCCTCTGTTTCAGCTTTCCATACTCCTCTCTGAACCGGGGGTCATCAACCCTGTTGGCCTGAAGCTGTATGATACTGCTTATAATGCCCATGTTGTTTCTGACTCTATGGTTGATCTCTTTTAAGAGCAGTTCTTTTTCAGTAACGATCTCTCTGAGCTGCTTTTCCCTCTGAATCCTGAGTTCCATCTCCTGTGATAGTTTTCTGAAGTACCCCGCCAGATACCCCACTATCATTCCGACGCATATACCGAATACTTCGGGTACTATCAGGCTGGCGGGGGAGTACTCGGGGTGACCGACAATTCTGAAGAGAAAGAGGTTGAACGGGAGGGCCAGGATGCCGGCTATGAGTCCCCCTGGAAGCCCGTAGGCCATCCCTGAAACTATCAGGGGGATAAGGATAAAGTAATTTGAGGAAATCTTGAGAATGTTGGAAAACAGGATAAATACAACTGTTACAAACATAAGGCTGAAAATAACAGCCTTCCATCTGAGACGATTGTAGATCAGCCTGTGCAGCTTGCTGAACATACGGTCCAGAGGAGACAGATATATGCCGAAAAGAGTGATGTTACTCATCTATTCCAATTATCAGGGTGATACCTCCATAAGGTCAACCTCAGTTTCTGCCGCCGAAGAGGCTGTCGTAGGGCTTTCCCGTCAGCAGCTCGCTGATTCTCTTTGTTTCATCGTCGGCGTCTTTCTTCAGGCCTCCCGCCTC
Source organism: Oceanispirochaeta sp. (assembly GCA_963676905.2). GTDB lineage: Bacteria > Spirochaetota > Spirochaetia > DSM-2461 > DSM-2461 > Oceanispirochaeta. Next base: position 3,816,903 of record CAXXVE010000001.1, on the reverse strand, counting down.
TAGACGCTCAATCTCCTTGATCACAATATCATGGTTTTCAGGAGTCAGCTTGAAACGGCTTGCAAAGAATATACCTGCAGCACAGAGAATTATGGGGAAGATTATAAAGTAGAAATGAAGGCTTTTAACAGTTTCTGACTTCTGAACCAGTGTCTGCTGGTCGCCGATTCCAGTATAAAGGTATCCAATGTCATCGAGTACCAGCCGAAGGTCATAGGCTTCTTCATCGCTGATCTCCCTGTCCCTGAGTGCAGCGCCGCCGGAGTAGTTCAGATGAAAATTTCCGTCGCTCTCCATAACATAGGCTTCCGTGAGGATGGAGGAGTAGGCAATACTGTCATATCCCTTCTTCTCCTGTTTTTCATCCACAAGCTCAAAGGCAGCGCTGTACTGGTCAGCTGTAAGGACTGTTGGAACAGGGCTTTTATATCCTATACCGCTTAGCAGGAAACCAAGGCCCTGGAGAATGACTAAACCGAGAAAAAGCTTCCGGGTAAGGGTCATCACCGCGGAATAGGTACCGGCCCTTTCCCGTCCCGACATCAGCCGGTCCACATCCACAACAAAGGGCAGAAGCTGATGGGGGATCAGGCTCCCTGCAGCCAGTCCGAGCCCCAGAATCACTACATTGAGAACAAGCAGCCAGTTAAGGGGAGAGGCGGGCATTAAACCCAGTCCCACCATTCCGGCAAGGAAGATGGAAAGGCCGATTATATAGGAAGTGCCGTGGCCCTTTGTATTGGCGACCTTAACGTAGAAGGGCAGCACAATCATCATTGTAACAAGGAGTGAACCCTGGGCAACAACAAAGAAGGGGCTCATCTTCAGGTAGTCTGTAAAGTAGAACATAATCCAGGCCATAAAGACATCCATGGTTCCATAGGAACATACGTACATGGCTATATGGATGCGGCAGCTGCGGCTCTCGAACATGGACAGGAAGTTCTTGAAAAAGTGGACCTTCTCCTGCTCTCTGGTCTGCTGCGGAAGTTCCCATGTACCGAAGTAGAGGGTAATCCATGGAAGAGCGAATACAAGGCCGAATACAATTCCCATCACAAGATACCCTGTCGCAGTGCCGCCGAATCCGTCGATGATCGGTTTGACGGCCACACCGGCAATGAGGGTGGCTATAAAGGAAAAGAGAATTCTGACGCCGTTAAGGGTATTCCTCTCCTTCCTGTCATAGGTCATCTCAGCACTGAGAGCGGCATAGGGTACATAGGAAACCGTGGCTACAGTAAAAAAGAATATATAGGCGAAGAGGTAGAAGATGAACTTGCCGACCTGGCTTGAAAACCCGGCTGGAAACCATATAAGGGTAAAGGAGAGGGCGATGGGGAGTATGGAGACCAGGAACCATACCCGTCTCTTGCCGAAACGGTTTTCCCTTGTGTTGTCGGCAATATAGCCCATCATCGGGTCGGAAACGGCATCCCATATCTTGCCCAGAGCGGGAATCAGTCCTGCAAGAATCGGATTCATACCCACTACATTTACAAGATAGAACATGGAGAAGGTTGTCACTATAAAAAATGCCCCGCCCCCGTAGAGATCTCCGGCGCCGTATGCAATATAATTTCTGAGTTTGATTTTTCTGGATGGAACTTCTGCCATGTAAGCCTCCTGCTGTGATCAAAAATCCAGTACCGATCAATTATATGTGAATAAACTGAAATAGAATAGTTTCGTCTGAAAAAAAGGCTTTCCTTCATTCAACGGTGAACATGGTTTATAGTTGTATAAACGGATGAAACCGGGAATTTTAAATAAAAATAATAAATCAGGGGAAAAAATCCCCCGGACCACCTGTCTGTAAATCTGAGCAGGTGATATAATGGCTCTCACTACTTTTTTGGAGGATTCTTATGAAAACGAAAATTGCTTTTGCACTGATGTTTTGTTTTCTCGCTACCGGTCTTTTTGCTGCCGGTCAGCAGGAAGAGGTAAACACATCCGGTGAACCTACAGTTGTTCTTCTGACAGATGCTACAGGTATCGATGACAAATCATTCAATGCTGCTGCCTGGAGAGGAATCGTTGATTTCTACGGTGATACAGTTGAAAGTGCTGCAGGCCGCGGTTCTCTCTACGATGTTGTAACAGCCGAGACTCAGGACATGTACATCCCCAACCTCAGACAGGCTGCTGACGAAGGTTACGACCTGATCATTGTTACAGGTTTTACCTGGGCAGACGCACTTTCTGTTGTTGCTCCCCAGTACCCCGAACAGAGCTTCGTCATTGTTGACGTTGACTGGATTGGTCAGCCCAATGTTATGGAGTTCACCTTCAGCGAAGAGCAGGGTTCCTACCTTGTCGGTGCTGTAGCGGCTCTCCAGTCTATTGAAGACGGAATCGAAAATCCCAGATTCGGATTTATCGGTGGTGTTCCCGGAGCTGTAATTACAAAATTCGAAATGGGTTACATCCAGGGTGTTAAGTCCATTATTCCCGATGCTCAGTTCATCGACTACTACGCCAATGACTGGGGTAAGCCCGAGCTTGCAAAAGCACAGGCCAAGAACTGGTATGACAACGGTGTTTACTGTATTTTCAGTGCTGCCGGAGGAACCGGAAACGGAACCATCGCTCAGGCTAAAGAGTACCGTGTAAGAGGAATGAATGTATGGGCCATCGGTGTTGACTCCGACCAGTACGAAGACGGTATCTACGAAGGTACAGACTCCGCTGTTCTGACTTCCATGCTCAAGAGAGTTGAAAGCTCTGCAGTTCTCGCTCTGGAAAGCATCAAAGACGGCTCATTCGCCGGTGGTGTTCAGAAGCTCGGAATGGATAAAGACGGTGTTGGATACTCAACAGCCAACCCCGCACTCAGTGCTGCTGTAATCGAAAAAGTAGACGCTATGAAGGCTGACATCATGAGTGGAAAAATTACTATTTACCCCACTTATGCTGAAGCTCTGAAGAACGGTGCAGTTCCCGCGGGACTCTCCGCTCTTGACGACTGATCAGTAACTGCTATTATTAAAGTCAGTTAATCAGGGGAGATCTCCTTTTCAGGGGGTCTCCCTGTTTGCGTATTATCGCATATTAAAACTTGTTTACATTAAATTAAATTGAAAGGGGACATTTCTTTTGGAAGATTATGCAATTGAGATGATCGGCATCTCTAAGGCTTTTCCGGGCATCCTGGCCAACGACAAGGTCAACCTTTCGGTCAGAAAAAATGAAGTCCATGCCCTTTTAGGTGAGAACGGAGCCGGTAAATCAACCCTGATGTCCATACTTTTCGGTTCTTATTCCGCTGATGAAGGGACTATCAAGATCAATGGCCGGGAAGAGAAAATCAAGGATCCCAATGCAGCGACTGCTTTGAGGATCGGGATGGTTCACCAGCATTTCAAGCTGGTTCATAACTATACAGTGACCGAAAACATTGTTCTGGGGCAGGAACCCCGCAACCGTTTCGGTTTCCTCGACCTCCGGGATGCACGGCAGAGGGTTAAAAATCTGTCCGAGCAGTACGGCCTTCAGGTCGATCCGGATGCTAAAATTGAAGACGTTACCGTGGGGCAGGAGCAGAGGGTTGAAATCCTCAAGACCCTGTACCGGGATGCAGATATTATTATTCTTGACGAGCCCACAGCCGTACTGACTCCCCAGGAGATCGACGAGCTGATGGACATTATCAGACTCCTTAAGTCCGAGGGTAAAACAGTTGTTCTGATTACCCACAAGCTGAAGGAGATCAAGGCTGTCGCCGACCGCTGTACAGTTCTGCGGCGCGGAAAATCCATTGACACAGTTGATGTAGCCGGTGTTACCGAGAAAGATCTGGCGGAGATGATGGTCGGACGGGCCGTGAACTTTTCCACAGATAAAACCCCCTCTGAACCTGGTGAGGTTGTACTTTCCCTGAAAGACCTTGTTATCGAAGACTCTCTGGGAGCCGTGAGGGTCAACAAACTCTCTCTGGATGTCAGGGCAGGGGAGATCCTTGGTATTGCCGGTGTTGACGGCAACGGCCAGTCCGAGCTTGTTCATGCCATCAACGGTATGTACCCTCTGACTTCGGGTTCCATTATTCTCGATGGTGAAGATATCACCAGGGCCGGTGTCCGTAGACGAATCCGGCATGGGGTAGGGTATGTTCCCGAGGACAGGCACAAGTACGGTATTGTAAAAGACTTCTCCCTGTCTGAAAATGTAATCCTTAAAACCTACTATCAGGAGCCCTTTTCAGGACGCTTCGGCTATATGGATACCAAGCCCATGGATGAGCTGACAGACAAACTCATCGAGGAGTTTGATGTCCGTGCCGGTAAGGGCCATGCCACCGCCGCGGGCAGCCTTTCCGGAGGTAACCAGCAGAAACTTATTATCGCCAGAGAGATCAATCTCTCTCCCAAGGTTCTTGTTATTGCCCAGCCCACAAGAGGACTGGACGTCGGTGCCATCGAGTACATACACAAGAGAATCATTGGTGAGCGTGATGCCGGCAAGGCGGTTCTTGTCGTCTCCTACGATCTGGATGAGATTATGAACCTCTGTGACAGAATCGCCACCATCAGCAAGGGGCAGATTCTGGACGTGTCCGACGTCAAGGATGTCAATGAGCATGAGATCGGTCTTATGATGGCCGGTGAGAAAAAGTCCAAGGCGGGAAGCGATGAGTAAAGATTTGACAGAGAAAAAAAGCTTTCTTGAATCAGAAGGAACTGTCTCCCTCCTTGTTGTACTGCTGGGATTCCTGTGCGGTACCATTCTGGTTCTTATGGTGGGTAGAAACCCCCTGAATATGTACAAGGCCATCGTTCAGGCCATGACCGGCTTCGATATCGACCGGGGCAAGCTGAATGTGCGCTATATAGGCGAGACACTGAACTATTCGGTGCCCTTTATCCTATGTGGTTTTTCCATGGCCTTTGCAGCCAGGGTAGGCCTCTTTAATATCGGGGGTGAGGGTCAGTATATTATAGGTATGACAGCGGCTCAGGCCGTGGCTCTTCTGGCGCCCCAGATTCCCGGAGTCCATTGGATGATGGCTGTGGCCGTCGCCGTTGTGGCCGGTGCCGCATGGGGTGGAATCGTAGGTATCCTCAAGGCTAAATATGAGGTATCGGAAGTCGTTTCGACGATTATGCTCAACTACATTGCCCTCTATCTTTCGAGAATCGTCAGTTTCAGGCTTCCCGGAGCCAATACTTTCAGGACGGACAATTTTCCCGAGACAGCCATGCTGACCAACTCCTTCTTCCAGAAGGTCACCCGTTACTCCAATCTGAATAACGGTATTTTTATGGTGATCATCGCCATTGTTCTCTACTGGTTTATCATGGAGAAGACAAGCCTAGGTTTCGGTCTGAGAGCCACCGGTTACAACAAGGATGCCGCTCTTTGCAGCGGTATTCCCGTAACAAGGAGCATTACGACATCCATGGCCATCGCAGGCGCCTTTGCAGGACTTGCGGGTGCCATCGTCATCCTCGGTTCCTTTACCCATGGCCGGGTGGTATCGGGAATGGACAACTATGGATTCAACGGAATTGCCGTAGCTCTTGTCGGAAACAGCAAGGCCCTTGGTGTGACTCTGGCTGGACTTCTTTTCGGTATCCTTAAAAATGCTCAGCCCCTGATGCAGAGCCGTCAGATCCCCAAGGAGATCACTCTGATTATCCAGGGACTGATTGTTGTCTTTATCGCCCTCCGTTCGGGGCTCGCCCTCTTTCAGCAGTGGCGGAAAACAAAACAGGTTAAATCCGGAGGAAAAGCTTAATGGATATTATTTTAAATATGCTTCCTTCTGTACTTATGATCGTGGCGCCTATTCTGATTACGGCGATCGGCGGCATGATCTGTGAGCGTTCAGGAGTTGTTAATATCGCCCTTGAAGGACTTATGTCCATCGGTGCCTTTACCGCAGCTGCGGCTCATGTTCTTATGGAGACAGCAGGTGCCGGCGGCGGTTCCGTCTGGGTAGCTCTCGCAATGGGAGCCGTGATGGGAGCCGTTTTCTCAATGATACATGCCGTTGCGGCTATCAGCCTCGGTGCGGATCAGACCATCAGCGGTACTGGTATCAACCTTCTGGCAACAGGGGCAACCATCTTTGCCGCTCAGGTCCTCTTCAACGCAGACAGAACCAAAGAGTTCCGTATGGGTATGCAGACAGACGGTATGGGGCTCTATCCCACCGCTTATCTCGCCCTGGCTGTCGTAATCCTCTCCTGGCTTCTCCTCTACAAGCTGCCTTTCGGCATGCGCCTCAGGGCCTGTGGAGAGCATCCCAATGCAGCGGAGTCGGCAGGTATCAATGTCATTAAGATGAGATACATCGCCGTTGGTATCAGCGGACTGCTGGCGGGACTTGCAGGAGGCGCTGTTGTTCTCACCCAGACAATTCAGTACACATCCAATACAATCAACGGTAGGGGATTTATCGCCCTTGCGGCGGTCTCCTTCGGACGCTGGACTCCCCTCGGAGTAACAGGGGCTGCGTTTATCTTCGGATTCGCACAGGCCCTCTCCATCATCGTTGTAAACTTTACAGCCCTCAGATCCCTCCCCACAGAGGTGTTCAACATCATGCCCTATCTGATCACTCTGGCGGCTCTGGTTATATTCAGCGGCAAGAACTACGCTCCCAAGGCGGCAGGAATTGCCTATGAAAAAGGCGCAAGCTGATCTATGAAATCTCTGGTGATCTATACTCACCCCTGGGATAAAAGCTTTAATGCGGCAATTCTGGACAGGGTCCTCTCCTGTCTGGATGAGCCGGATCTGATCGACCTCTATGCCGACGGCTTCGACCCTGTTATGAGCCGCGAAGATCTTGCCCTTTACAGTCAGGGAGGCTCCAGGGACCCCATGGTTGAGGAGTATCAGAAAAGAATTGCCGCAGCCGACAGGATGATCTTCATCTTTCCTGTCTGGTGGTACGATGCCCCTGCCATGCTGCGGGGCTTCTTCGACAAGGTACTTCTGAAGGACTTTGCCTTTGATGACAGTACAGGATTCGACGGTCTGCTGAAACATGAAGTCCTTCTGTTTACAACTTCAGGAGACAGGACCGCAGGCATTGAGGGCGCAGTCAGGCCCCTCCTTGTGGAGCATCTTTTCAGCAGCATCGGCTGCGACAGGATTCAATGGCTCAACTGCGAGGCTGTTCAGGATGACCACCGTCTCAGGAAGGAGTTTCTTGACAAAGTGGCCGATGCCCTCAAAGTTTAATTCCTGCGGATCAAAGATAAAAAAATGGCTGCTCTTGTGAGCAGCCTTTTTTATTTCCCTGAAGAGTCTCAGAGCCCTGCAGAGTATCAGAACCCTGCAGAGTATCAGAACCCCTCGGGGGTATTCTCAATAACACATCCAAAGCCCTGCAGCTCTTTCAGTGCGGTATCGTGATCTTCGGCTGTAAAAGCCGCACAGCAGTCATAGTCGACCTTAATTTCACATCCGGGAAACATATTGGCGCAGAGAATAGCGTTGTTCAGAACACAGATGCTTGTGGAAACTCCAACAAGCTCAATGGTTTTGATCTCAGGGTGTGCCGAGATGTACTTCACAAGGAGTTTGGCCCCGAAGGTGCACTTTTCGATGTAGTCAAATTTGCCGGAGTATTCTGAAACCTTGCCGTAGAGTTTCCATCCCTCTGTGGCAGGATCGCAGTGGATGGGATAGATATTGCTCTCTCTGACATCCTCATAACCTGTAGAAGGGTGGGTGTCCATTGTAAAAACAACACGGTCTCCCTGTTTTTCAGCTTCGGCAATCTTGTTGTAGATCGGATCTTCAACGGCCACGGCAAGGGGATTTCTTCCGAATACTCCGTCAACAAAGTCTGTCTGATAGTCCACTACCACAAGAAGGCGGTCTGTTTTAACTTCGGCGGGACTCTCTGCATAAACGATTCTGGCATCGATTTCCTGATAGGGCTTTTTGTTCATGGCTTCATTATCCTTTACTGCTTTCTATGACGAAGGCTTCAAGGGCTGTCCGGATCTCATCGACCTCTCCCTTTTTGACAACAGACTCTCCGTCAACATAGTCGTTTATATTCTGCTCTAAATCCTCTTCATATTCTACCACTGTATTCAATATGGAGGCGCATTTCACACCTCTCAGGGATCCGATGGTGAACAGGGCGGCTGTTTCCATATCGCATCCGAGCACTCCCTTTCCCGCCCAGTATGCGTCTATTTCATCCTCACGGTCGGTGTAGAAGCTGTCATGGCTTCTTGCAATTCCCACATGGGGCTTCAGGTTCATCTCTTCTGCCGCCTTGAGGCAGGAGAAAAGGAGTTCATGACTGGGGACTGCCGGAAAGACGGGGTCCACATAGGCTTTGGATGTGCCTTCGTCCCGGACGGCGCCGTTGACGATGATCAGCTCACCAAGTTTGATTCCCTTCTGCAGTGCACCGCAGCTTCCGATGCGGATCATATACTCGACGCCGATATTCTTGAGTTCCTCAACGGCAATCCCTGTTGAGGCGCCTCCCATTCCTGTGGAAACGGCAAGCACTCTGATCCCCTTGTAGGTTCCGCAGACGCTGCGCATTTCACGGTTGAAGACTAGTTCCTCTGGATCATCAAGAAAAGTTTTTATATGATCGATTCTTCCGGGATCTCCGGGAAGAATCGCAAATCTTGCACTGTCATCCTTTGACAGCCGTATATGGGCCTGTTTCTCACTCATTTTATCAATCTCCTGCAATACAATTGAAATAATGAAACCCATTGCGGCGGATTCACTATTTCAAATAGAATTCTTATGCTCTTTTTCCGTGTGAGTCAACGCCCGGCGGCCTACCCCGGAGAGAGGAGAAAGAAAAAGCCCGCAGCGGAACTGCGGGCTTTGTAGAACAACTTAAATAATATTGTGAATCTGTATTACTGCTTTACAGCTGTCAGGCTTCCGGATGCTCCGAGGATATCTCCGTCAAGAGTCATCTGGAGTGCGCCGTAGAACTTGTACATTGCATCATCAGCAGCTCTGTGGCTGGAAGTGCCTGTTGAGAATACATCATCGTAATCAACTCCGCTGGCTTCTCCGTTTGCAGAGAACTCTGCTTCGATTGCCTGGGGAGTACCGATGCTTCTGCTGATGCTTTCGCTCCAGGGAAGCTCAATAACACCATTTGCATCAGTTACGAAACGGTAGGCTGTGCCTCTGTGTACATACTGAATAGTGATTGTACCGTCTGCAGCCTTGGAAGCCTGAAGATTGTCATGCTCAGCCTGGCTGTGGGGGTTTACAGCAAAGAGGAAGAGGCCGCGGAGACCGGTGGCCATAGTCGCCTTTCCTTCTACATCATAGAGGTAGGACTGGAACAGGTGGGTAGAACCGAGGGCGGATGCACCACTGACAGAGTCATAGCTGTCATCGGCTGCCATGTAGCGGATGTTTCCTTTCCAGTTGAAGTGGTTGTCAGCATCATCTTCAGCAAGGTTAAACTGGAAGGCGATTGTCAGGTCTTCACTGCCGTCAGATGTGGGTGAGGCGCCGGAAACTTCTTCAGCCGGAGCGGGTGCTGCAACTTCAGCAGTCCGTTTTGCACAGCCGAAAGATACAAGAGAAACAACAATAAGCAGGAACAGAATTTTTTTCTGCATTAGAATCCTCCAATAGATATTAATTGATTGATTAAATATTTAACCCATAAGGGGGTCTGATGCAAGGGAATATATATAGAAATGATTAAAATATATTAATATTTTGATATTAATATTTTCAACAGTGTTTTTCCATAATACGGCATTGCAGGCCGTGTGAGTCCTGTGTGTGCAAAGAGAGCAGGCCTTTGTGCTGTTTTATCCTTCTGGAATTCAGCTTCGAAAAAAGTTAAGATATTTGACAGCTTTTCATGCAAAATATATGCTTAAGGCAGTTGCTCTCCTGCGAGAGGAACTGGTCCATTCCATTATTGTTCCAAGGAGAAAATAATATGAAAGAGTACTTTAAAGTGACCACGAGAACCATCGTTGCAACTGGTCTTGGCGCCGCCCTGTTTATGCTTCTGTTTATGTATGTGAAGGTTCCCTCTCCCATTCCCGAAACCAGTCTGCAGACAGCTTACGGCCTTGGTGCTTTCTTTGCGGTTTTATTCGGCCCCATTGCCGGTGGACTGATCGCTTTTATCGGACACGCCCTCTCTGATGCTCTTCAGTATGGCTCTCCCTGGTGGAGCTGGGTCATTGCCAGTGGAGTCTGCGGTTTTTCCTATGGTCTGGCCTACAAAAAAACAGCTGTGGAAGAAGGCAATTTCAAGGGCAAGTCAATTGCTGTCTTTAATATCATTCAGGTTGTGGGTAATATCATCGCCTGGGTAATTGTGGCACCTGTACTTGATATCCTTATCTATAAAGAGCCTGTGAATCTTGTATTTACACAGGGTATTGTCGCGGCTGCCATGAACAGCATTACAGTTGCCATTATCGGTACTCTTCTTCTTGTTGCCTACAGCGCCACAAAAACCCAGAAGGGAAGTCTGGACAAGGAATAATTCAGTCCTGCCGTTCTGTATTAAAAATTAAAAATGAAGAGGTTTCAGGGGTGAGCAGTGAGAATATTATTGAGTTCAGGGATTTCAGTTTTCAGTACTATACTCAGGCCCGTCCCACTCTTCATGATATAAACCTTACCATTCGGAAAGGTGAGAAAATTCTGATAGTGGGTCCCAGCGGCAGCGGTAAAAGCACCCTGGGCCACTGTCTGAACGGCCTGATTCCCTTCTCCTACAAAGGCGAAATTGAGGGAAGCCTGAAAATTAAAGGGAAGGAGACAAAGGAGCTGGACATCTTTCAGCTCTCAAAGCTTCTGGGTACGGTGCTTCAGGATCCTGACGGCCAGTTTGTCGGTCTTACAGTCTTTGAAGACATCGCCTTCGCCCTTGAAAACGACATAATTCCCCTTCCTGAGATGAAAGACCGCGTGAGCAGAGCGGCAGCAATGGTAGATATGGAAAGTTTCGGCTCCTCTTCCCCCTATGAACTGTCGGGAGGCCAGAAGCAGAGGACCAGTCTGGCCGGAGTTCTGGTGGATGATGTTGAAATTCTCCTCTTTGATGAACCACTTGCCAACCTTGACCCTGCAACGGGAATGGCCGCTATCGAGATCATCGACGATATACACAGGAAAACCGATAAAACCATTATTATCATTGAACACCGCCTGGAAGACGTTCTTCACAGGGATATAGACAGGGTCATTCTGATGAATGAGGGCCGTATTCTGGCGGACCTCGATGCCGATTCCCTTATGGCTTCGTCCCTTCTGGCGGAGAACGGCATAAGGGAGCCCCTTTATGTCACCGCCCTTAAGTATGCGGGGGTGGAACTGACTGCGGGACACTGTGCCGGTCATATTGATACTCTGAAGACAGATGAAATCAAAAAAGCTCTGACAGCCTGGAATGATGCTGTAGAGCCCCCCCCCGTCAAACCCGCCGAAGAGGCTCTTCTCTCCATGGAGAACATTAATTTTTCCTATGACGGAGAGAAACAGATAATCAAAAATATAAGCCTCTCCCTTGAGAAGGGGGAACTTATGGCCATTGTAGGCCGGAACGGCGCGGGTAAATCGACCCTGTCCAGGCTTATTTCCGGGTTTGAGAAGGAATCCGGGGGAGTCATCCGTTATCAGGGTGAGGACATCAGCGGCCTGACAATCAAGGAGAGGGCCGAGAAGATCGGAGTGGTGATGCAGAATCCAAACCAGATGATCTCCAAACCCCTTATCTTTGACGAGGTAGCCCTGGGGCTGCGGCTCAGGGGTGTGGAAGAGGATGAAATCCGCAAAAGGGTTGAAAAGGTTCTTGAGATCTGCGGCCTGGCTCCTTTCAGGAAATGGCCCATTGCCGCCCTCAGTTTCGGCCAGCGCAAGCGGGTGACCATCGCTTCCATCCTGGCCCTTGATCCCGAAGTCATTATTCTCGATGAGCCCACGGCAGGACAGGATTTCAAGCACTATACCCAGATTATGGAATTTGTTAAGGAGATCAACCGGCTGGGGGTGGCTATCATTCTGATAACCCACGACATGCATCTGATGCTTGAGTATGCCACCAGAGCGGTTGTTATATCGGGAGGGGAGAAGATTGCCGATGCCCGCCCCAGTGATGTTCTTACAAACGGAGATGTGATAGAGAGGGCCAACCTGAAGGAGACCTCCCTCTACCGTCTGAGCCAGATGACAGGTATTGCCGACGGCACAGGATTTGTTCAGAACTTTATTGATTACGACAAGAAGGTCAGAGTCCACCAGTGAGTACAAAACTTTTTACCTACAACTTTATCGATACACCGATCCACAGGCTTTCAGGGCTTACCAAGCTCATTGCCTTTCTGTTTCTCACCTTTGCGGTGATGTTCAGTTACGACATCCGGGTCGTTCTGCTTGTTATGGTGTTCTCCCTCTGGGTCCTTAAGCTTGCCAAGATCAAATTTTCCCAGATCAAAGTGATGGTGATCTATGTGGCAGTATTTCTTGTCACAAACGCGGTGATTACCTTCTTCTTCAGTCCCGAAGAAGGGGTTAAAATTTATGGAACCCGCCATGAGATCGTTCATCTTGTCGGTCCCTATACAGTCACGGCGGAGCAGCTCTTTTATCAGATCACCAAACTCCTCAAATATGCCTCGGTTATTCCCCTCGGGATCTGTTTTCTCCTGACCACAAATCCAAGCGAATTCGCTTCGGCTCTGAACGGTGTGGGTGTCCACTACAAGGCCGCCTATGCTGTCTCCCTGACTCTGCGCTACTTTCCCGATATTCAGAGGGAGTACAGGAATATAAGCCTCTCCCAGCAGGCCAGAGGTCTGGATATCTCCCGGAAGGCCAGGTTCTGGACCCGGGTCAAGAATGCCCTGCTTATTATAATTCCCCTTGTATTCTCCACCCTGGACCGTATTGAACTTATAAGCAATGCCATGGATCTGCGGGGCTTCGGCAAACATAAAAAGCGGAGCTGGTACAGCCGGAGGAAAATCTCAGGTATTGATGTTGTCGCTCTTGTTATTTCAATTCTTATATTTACAGCTGCCCTCTGTGTTTCGGCTTTTATCAACCACGGAAGGTTCTATAATCCCTTTATCTGACAGCTTGAAACTATAACAACCAAGGAGTTCCAAATGGAAAAAGCTATGCTTGTCTTTCAGACCGACTTTACCTACAAGGAGGGAGCGGTCTGCTCCATGTACGGTGTGGTTAAATCGGTTGACCGTACCCTCGAAATTATCACAGGAACCCATGATCTGCCCCAGTACGATACCTGGAGTGCCTCATACCGCCTCTTTCAATCCATGAAGTTCTGGCCGCAGGGGACTGTTTTTGTCTCTGTGGTGGACCCGGGTGTGGGTACCCCCCGCAAGGCTTCAGTGGCCCTGACGGAGAACGGCTACTATGTAGTGACCCCGGACAACGGCTCCCTGACCCATGTGGATGCGGTGTTCGGCATCAAAGAGGTCCGTGAGATCGATGAAACAGTAAACCGCCTGAGGGGCAAGGACACAGAAGAGGTGAGCATCTTTCACGGCCGGGATCTTTTCGGCTACTGCGCCGCCCGTCTGGCATCGGGGATCATTGACTTCGAGGGAGTCGGCCCCGCCTATCCTCTGGAGGAGATCGTACGGTTTCCCCTTCTGGAGCCCGCCCTTGAGGGAACTGTAATCAGGGGGATCTTTGAGATCAACGATCCCAACTTCGGCAATCTCTGGACCAATATCCCCCTCAGTCTCTTCAGGGAGGCCGGATTTGAGTTCGGTGACCATCTGAATCTCACAATCCGCCATCAGGGTGAGGAGAAATTCTCAAAGAAACTCCTCTTTCACAAATCCTTCGGATATGAGGAGAAGGGCAGACCTATGATCTATAACAATGAGCTGATGAAAATCTCTCTGGCAGTCTCTCAGGGCAGCTTCAGTGATGATTTCGGCATCGGCTATGGTTCGGACTGGACCGTTGAATTTTCAAAAGACTGAAACCTGATCCTTCCCCGGGGGGAGCCCCGGGACATCAGGAAGCCGGGAGGGCGTTATGAATAAGCTGATTGTATTTCAAAGTGATTTCGGACTTGTGGATGGTGCTGTATCCGCCATGCACGGTGTGGCCAATGTGGTGGATGACGGCTTGAAGATCTTTGACCTGACCCACGATATTCCCCAGTACTCCATCTGGGATGCCTCGTACAGGCTCTACCAGACCACAGAGTACTGGCCCAGGGGGACTGTTTTCGTATCGGTCGTCGATCCCGGCGTGGGCTCCGACCGCCTCAGCGTTGTGGCTGAGACAGTTGACGGACACTACATCGTTACACCGGACAACGGTACTCTCACCCATATGAAAAAGTATGTCGGCCTCAGTGAGGTCCGGCAGATTGATGAATCAAAACACCGCAGGGAGGCAACCGAATACTCCTATACCTTCCACGGCCGTGACGTTTATGCCAACACCGGCGCCAAGCTGGCCTCGGGGCAGATCAGCTTTGAACAGGTGGGTCAGGAGGTTCCGGTTGAGAATGTTGAAGAGCTTGAAGTCGGGCAGATCATCAGGACTGAAAACTCTGTTAAAGGAACAATCGATATCCTGGATGTCCGCTTCGGCAGCCTCTGGACAAACATACCCCGGGATGACTTTGTGGCTACAGGATTCAAACACGGCGACAGTGTTGAGGTGCTGATCCGTAATGGAAGCAAGGTGGCCTACAATAACCGTATTGTCTATGGCCGCTCTTTTGCCGATGTCTATCCCAGCGAGCAGGTTATCTATGTGAACTCTGTCTACAATATGGCTATCGCCATCAACCAGGGGAACTTTGCCCGGGCCTATAATATCGGCACCGGTCTCCACTGGAGTGTGGAGTTCAAAAAGATAGGCTAGCCGGAAGGCGGTTCGGCCGTGGGTTTGGAGGGCAGTCAGGTAAAAAACGCTTGACTGTTTACTAATGGCCTGTCTAATGTATATTCAGGACAAGGAGCCGCTTCCGAATGCGAAATGCCGCAAGCCTGATGACTTCACTTATCTCTGAAACCTCAAAGGGATATCTTGGGATGCCCAGGGCTGTTGAAACGGCTGTCTACGCCCTCTGCGGCGGCCTGCATCTTCTTATAGAGGATGTTTCAGGGGTGGGGAAAACAACCCTTGTCCGCTGTCTTGCAAAGGCTTCCGGCATGGACCTTGGGCGCATCCAGTTTACCCCTGATCTTCTCCCCGGCGATATCACAGGCATGATGATCTGGGACAGTACTGCAAAGGAGTTCCATTTCCGTCAGGGGCCAGTGCACCATCAATTTGTTCTTGCCGACGAACTCAACAGGTCTCCCGCCAGAACCCAGTCTGCCCTCCTTGAGGCAATGCAGGAGCAGACTGTCACTGTGGACGGGGTTGTCCGCCCTTTGCCTGAGCCCTTTTTTGTGGCGGCCACACAGAACCCCGCCTGGTATGCGGGAACCTACAATCTTCCCGAGTCACAGCTGGACCGTTTCGGACTCTCCCTCTATCCTGGTTTTCCTCCGGGGGACACGGAAGCGCGCATCCTTCTGGAACTGAAGGACAAGAGCGCATCAGATCTTGTTTCGGTGGTTTGCGGAAGCCCAGATATCACGGAGATCCGGAAACAGGTCCAATCGGTGCATATTGAGCAGAATGTCCTGAATTACGCCGTGTCGATTGCAGCGGCCACAAGGACCTCCGGCTCATTTCAGGCAGGTCTGAGCATCCGGGGAGGTCAGCATCTGCTCCGGGCCGCCCAGGTCTCTGCACTGGCTGGTGAACGGGACTTTGTGATCCCTGAGGATATTCTGTCCATGGCCCCGTCGGTCATGAACCACCGCCTTGTTCTAACCCCCGAGGCGCGGAGCCGGGGTGTAAAGACGGATCACGCTGTGAAGGATGTCTGTTCCAGTGTTCCGGTTCCTGTGCTATGAACTTACCCTTCCGCTTCCATAAGGAGACTCTGTTTATCTTTCTTGCAGGATCGGTCCTCTTTTTTCTTAGTTCACGGTACTTCGGAGGCATATACATCCGCCTCGCCCGCTTCTGGTTCATCTTCTTTGCAGCGGATATATCAATGCTTCTGATCAACAGCCTCTCTCTCCGGTACTCTCTGGATTTCTCATCCGACCATATGAGCAAGGGGGACCGCATTACGTATACTGTCCGCATTCAGGCGGGCTCCCTTCTTCCTGTTCCCTTTCTGACTCTTGAACTCGCCAGAATCCACCGGAATGAAGCGGAGGGGGAGAGGCTTATCCGTTTTGCTCTGATGCCCCGGGGATCATGGGTTCAAACAAGGGAGGTCCATGCCCGGCTCAGAGGGGTGTACACCATGGGCCTCTCCCGGCTCTGTCTTACAAGCCTGTCGGGCCTTCTCTCCCTTGACCTTTCCATATGGGCCAGGAACTTCTATGTTTATCCGAGGGTCATTGAGATCGAGGGAGCCTTGAACAAACACCCCTCCCCCGGAGGGCATCCTGAGGGCAGGGAGAGCGGCAGCGACGATGAACATAACTTTCTGGGACTCCGGGAGTACAGGGAAGGGGAGGGGCTTAAAAATATAAGCTGGTCCCGATTCTTTCAGACAGGAACTCCCTGGATGAAAACATGGTCATCATCCGGCGGGTCTGAAATCCACCTTTTTCTGGACCGCAGGGCTTCGGGGTTCTCTCCCCTCTGCGATGACACTGCCCTTGAAACATTTCTCAGCCTGCTCCGCTCCGGCCTGACAGGGGGGCAGAAGATCATTATTCACGGCTTTCCCGGCTGGGAAGGCCGGGTTCTTGAGACGGAAGAGGAGTTTCACAGGCTCTATCGGTCCACTCTGCTTCTTGAGTTTTCAGCAGCAGGTCTGGAGGAGCTTGATTCGCTTCCCCGGCTTGAACCTGTATATGCTGTGACAACCATGCCTGATCTCACTCTTCTGGATGAGAACAGCCGCTTTGCCACCCTGGGTCATACCATCGTAGTGACTGTGGACCGGAGTGAAGATGATCTGAATCTTGTCAGGTCACTGATTCTGAAGAGGATTCAGCAGGGGGCCGTTATTTCAGAGATCACTTCAGATCAGGGCTTAGAGGAGGAGCTTCAGTGCCGGGTCTACTCCTGATACCAGCCCTTGTCTTTTTCGGTCTGACAATATACCTGAACTCATCGGGGCCTCTCTGGTTTATCATCTGCATCGAACTGCCCCTTCTTACGGCCCTCCTGCTCCGGTACAGCCAGAGGCGGGAGAAGCTTCTGTGGAGCCGGATATTGTCCGTGGCTGCAGCCCTTCAGCTAACCCTTTTGACAGCCGGATTTCTTGTCTTTATTCTTATCCTTCCCGAGACACTCTATCAGGGCTGGCTTCTGCTGCTTGCAGCTGGAAAGCCCGCCGGCACTATCTCTTTTATCTTCGTCTACGCCGCATCTCTGGCATCGGGGCTGGGTGTTCTGATGCTTCTCTTCTGGAAAGACAGGATTCAGGCTCTTCTCAATCTCTGCCTTCTCTGTTCGCTTGTGGCTCTCATTCTCTACCCTCTGATTCCTGTATTTCTTGTTTTTATCACTCTGCTGATTTTCAAGATCATCCGGGGGCTTCAGAGTTCAGGCCCCTTCAGGGCCATGGGGCTGGTCCGGGTTCTCTCCCTTGCTCTTGTATTTCTTCCCGCTCTTATTGCGGGAACTGTTCCCGTGAAAGAGAGCCTTCCCAGGGGGAGCGGTTTTATAAACGCCCTGTCTTCGGGGCTTCAGCACTCTCTGGCGGCCTTTCTGCCGGGTCTCCCTGTCCATCTTCAAATACCCGGTTACGGGTACAGCTATGAGAGGGGACGGGATACGGGGGAGAGACCTCTGCTCACAGAGCAGGCAGTATTTACTGTCCGGGGAACACCGGGGGATGTTTTCTACCTGAGAAGTGATGTCTTTTACAGGTATGGAGAGGGGGGCTGGAAGCCTGCTGATCCCGGCAGCCCTGAAGTAGGGCTGGATAAGAATCCCGGGAGAGCTCTTCTTCGCTCCCTCACCCTGGAGACTGATCTTTATACAAGGGTTCCCCTGAGCCCGGATACAGGAGTATTCCGGAGGGACGGGCTTTTCTACAGCACAGGGGGGGCAGGAAGCCTGGAGGTCCCCGGCGGCCTTCCTCTAGTCAGGGGAGAGACCATTTACTTTTACCGCAGAAGTCCGGAAAACATCAGCCCTGATTCTTCAGATGAACAGATCCTCTTCGGGCAGATCAGGTCGGCCCGGTCTCTTCCTCAGATAAGCCCCCGGCTGGAAGAGCTGGCCCTGAGCCTGGAAGGGGACAGCCCGGCTGAAAGCCTGGACAATATAAGGCACTATCTTGCAGCCGGGTACAGTTATACGCTGGACACAGAGGCAAGCGGCAGTCTGGCTGATGATTTTCTCTTTGCAACTAGAGAGGGATACTGCGTTCACTTCTCGACCTCTGCCGCCCTGCTTGCAAGAGTGCTTGATATACCCGTCCGTATAGCCGAAGGCTTTCTGGTTCAGATTCCGCCGGCCCGGTATGACAGGCCTGAAACCCTGGACGGTACTCATAGGGTGACGGGCTTTGCAGCTCACCAGTGGCCCGAGATATACAGGGAGGGAACCGGCTGGATTCCCTGGGAGGTTACCCCGCCCTTTGAATCAGCAGGCGCATCCTCCCTGGAGTATGATGATCTGACAGGACATCAGCTGCAGAGTATGGGAGTACTGGACCTGCAGGAGGAGGGCAAAGCCCATGAGACCCGGAGGAGAGACTTTATCGGCCTTATATCAATGGTTCTGTTTTTCCTGGCAGGTGGCGGTGCTGCCGCCGCTCTTGTTCAAAGAAGAAGTATTAAACTTGTACTCAAAGGCAAAATAAGAAGAGGGACAAAGAGATTTTCAATAGAGAGTCCCGATAGGACTGGCTGGCTCTACTGGCTCGATAGGGCTGAAAAAAATAATCCTCTTATAGGCGAAGAGGGGCACAGACTTCTTCTGCGGTACCTGTATAGCGGCAGGGAACTGGACAGGAAGGAGAGAAAAGATCTCCTCAGGAGAGTCCGGAAGATTCTGTAGCCCTATTCAGTCTTGAAGCGGTTCAGAGCCGCCTTCAGATTGTCACTGTTCTCAGCAAGGCCGTTTGAAAGTTCCTGTACCAGGTTCATGGCTGTGACAATTTCCCTGGAACCTGCAACGGCTTCCTGGATTCCTGAAAGTACTGACCGTGAGACGTCCCGGATGGTTTCCATCTCTCTGTCCAGGTTTCCCGTACCCTCAGCCATCACACCGGCGCTCTCTTTTATATTTGCCGTAATTTCATTGAGTCTGCGGCTTGTTGTATCGATCTCCATGCTTCCTGTCATCAACTCGTTTGTATTTCCTGCAATCTGATTCAGGGCTTCTACAAACTCTGTGACAATCCCGTTCATATCTGAAAATATAGCAGAGGCGGCATCTGTGCTTCTCACGGTCTCATCAACACCGCTTCTGATCTCCTTGACGGAGCTGTCGATGATTCTGACCGAGTTGGAGGAGCTTTCAGCAAGTTTTCTAATCTCATCGGCTACAACGGCAAACCCTCTTCCCGAGTCTCCCGCATGGGCCGCCTCAATGGCCGCATTCATGGAAAGCAGGTTGATCTGGCTTGCAATTCCCCTGATGATGCCTGTCATATCCTCAATAGAGGCAAGGCGGGTCACAACACTCTCATGAAAGATCCGTGTCAGTTCATCCAGACGGCTGCTTCCTTCTTCCGAGGTCTCTGTCAGCCTGTGGGCTATCTCCTTTTTCTCACTGCTGATTCTGGCTACCTGTTTCAGGGAGCCTGTCATCTGTACAATGGATGCGGCTGTCTCTTCCACAATGGCCGCCTGCTCTTCCCTTATGCCGTTGAACTCTGATACCGAGTCATCGATGCTGCTTACCGATGCGGAGGAGCTGTTGATACTCTCATTGAGCCTTCGGATCTGCTGCTCTATGGATGCGAGATTGGCACTGATCTGGTTTATGGCTGCCGCCGCTTCTTCGGTGCTTACAAGAAGCTGATCCTTGGCTTCAAGGGTCGTGTCGGCATTGTGTTTGACCCTGTTTATCATCTCTCTCAGTATCTGGGTGAAGCTGTTGAAGTTACCTGTCAGCAGAGACAGTTCGTCCTTACTGTTCACTTCAAGTGTTCGGGTCAGGTCGCCGTCACCATCAGAAATCTCTTTCAGGGAGTCGGAAACTCTACTGATTCTCGTGGCAATCATATGGGAGATGATATAGACAATGACAAGATTGAAGAGCAGGGTGGCTACAACAAAGAGGATGATCTGGAGACGGAGGCTCTTCAGGGGGCTTAGAATCCTGGAGTCATCCATTATGGTCACTGTTTTCCAGGAGAGGGTTGGAATCGTCCTGTAAAAGACATTTCTGTTCTTTCCGTCGAGGGTGAATCTGCTGTGTCCGCTGCTTTCCGAGAGGGTTTCATTCAGATAACTGTTTCCACTGTCGTCTGTCAGGGCAAGAGCGTCTTTTCCCACAAGCTCTTCGTTGCTGTGGGCCACAATAATTCCCTTTTCATCAATCAGAGCATTCTCGGAGCCCTCGATTCTATAGGTGTTCAGCAGTTCAAGAAGTTCAGTCAGATAGAGGTCCATTCCAATAACGGCGATAAACTTTCCTTCAGGGGCGTAAAGGGGAGAGGCCGCTGAGATATTCATTTCTCCGGTCATAGCATCAATGTAGTACTCTGTCAGAATCGTTTTCTTTTCTGATTCAGCCTCCCTGTACCAGGGCCTCGATGTGGAGTCGAAGTCGTCGGGAGCCGCCCAGTCACCCCCGAAGAGGAAGCGGCCGTCGGGGAGTCCCAGGTAGAAAACACCAACGCCGTACTGATCCGGATCGCCCGCAAGATAGGGGTTGTTTGAACTGCCGCCCTGTATGACAAGGCCCAGGGTTCCGTCCTTTTCAAGTATCGTCTTCCTGGATTCCATCGCTGCAATTCTCAACAGCAGCCAGTCGTCTATGGATTCGGAGAGTACAAGGGTATTGAAGTCCATGGTTGTAAACACATTTTCATAGAGTGACTTTTTCTCCCGGCTGTAAATCAGAAGGCCGAAGAGGGTAATCAGAAGAACGGCTGAAACACTGAAGTAGAAGGCCATACCGTGTTTCATGCTGAAATGCTTTTCTTTCATAGAGATAATCCTTGCAGAAAATGAGATACTTTTCAGGAACAGCCGGGAGTATTTTAAATTATATTCATTCGAAGGGGTTTGGCAAAAAAATTATGCCTTTATGACACACCCTCCCCGGAGGGAGGGATATGAATCATGCTCCGGCCAGTGTGGCTCCGGGGAACATTATGTAACGGGGGCCGGAGTAGTTTTCCTTCTCCAGTTTCTCCCGGGAGAGATAGATCTCTTTATGCACATCAAAGAGGCAGGCCGAAAGGGAGGCTCCCGTCAGAGCCCTGACCTCTTTACCGTCATAGTATTTTGCAAGACGAACTTCGCCTCCGAAATCGCCTGTCACGGCATCCATCTGAAAGTCGGAGAATGCCAGAATCTCAATATGTGGTTTCACTCTCCACTCCTCGACGGATCCGCTCCCGCAGGCCACTACAGTATTGCCGTAAGAGCCCCGTGGCTCTTCATCCATATAGCTTGCATACTGTACCGGGCCATGCAGATTGACAAGCCTTCCCTTTTCAAAGATACGGACCTCCTTCAGGAGCATGCCGTCCCTGTCTATGGGCGCTGATTCGGGTGAACCGGGTAGGGTGGGGACAAGGGTCATGTCGATCAGATCACCCCGAATATCGCTCCCCTGGAATATCTCGCCCTTCTTTCCCCGGGCTGTTCCCTCATAGAGGGCTTTCACATTGGAGTGGGTCCTGTAGAATCCAATCATCTCCCGAACAGCTTCTTCCCCGAGTATCACCGGAATATTCTCTATCTTTTGCGCCGGAGAAGCCGAAGCACGGAGCCGGCAGTTCTCAATCTGCCTGCGGCACTCATCTTCAATCAGTGAAGCCGAAAAGTCTGCAAAGGAAAACATGTTGTAGAGCTCTACAGACATATCATTTTCCTTCCAGTCGCAGATAAGCTCGATATCACCGCTTGTTTTTTCAAAGGAGCAGTCGCTTCCTTCGGATGAGAGAAAACGGATAGCCTGACGGTTCAGGAAAATTTCAAATGAGTTGATCCCTCCCTTGTCATGGCTGTCCGGGCGAAAGAGACTCTCTGTTATATCCTTTACAAGAGGAGTCCTGTCTTCCTCATTGAGCCGTGTCCTGCCGGGGGCAAAGCTGCCTTTGACGGCGGGGCTGAGGGGGTACCAGGGGTTTTTAACAAAGGAAGCTGCAAAATAGGCGTCTTCAATCTTCTTTCTGAGCTCCTCTGCCTCCATACCGCTGTCCAAAGTAATGGTGGCAGACCCTCTGTACTTTTTTTCCTGCCCTTCATGATCATTGAATACTGTAAGGCTGTACTTTGTAACTTTCTTTTTCCGGAACATATCCATATCCCGGTGGATAAAGAAGTACTCTCCTGCTGAGCTTTCGGTTTCCATAAGGGTCCATTGATCTATGCCTGATTTTTTAAGAATCTCTCTTATTCTGCCAATCATTACGCAAGCCTTCCTTTTGTTCTGATATAGGGGCCGCCTGTTGAGGTTTTCACCATCTCCTTGTATCCCTTGCCGCAGGCTCCGGAACCTGAAAGGGAGAAGTCGGGGCTGACCATGGATATGGATTTTAAAAGGTCAGGCACAAAGCCTGTCAGGTATACAGGAGATACTATCTTCCCTGTAAGCTTCCCGGCTATGATCTCCCTTCCCTTGACGGCCACACACTGAATCCCCCAGTTCTTTGGGTCTTCCATGCCGCTGCTGAAATTCTCAAGAAGATAGCCTTTCTCGATTGAACTTATCATATCTTCAAGGGAGTCCTCTCCGGGGCTGAAAAAGGTATTGGTCATTCTGGCGTAGGCCTTTCGTTCGTAGGACTGCCGTTTCCCGTTGCCCGTGGGTGGTGTACCCAGTTTATCTGCGGAGAGTTGGTCCGAGATACCGGATTTCAGAATCCCCCTGTCGATTATCAGAGTATCTCTTCCTCTGTTGCCTTCATCGTCAAAGAGGTAGGATGAGACCTGAAAGGCTGCAGAGGCACCGTCATGCATATTGACCTTATCTGATGCCACAGGCATGTCCATATACTCCTCTGCCAGTGCCCGTTTCTTCACGAACATATCCATTTCCACACCATGGCCGAAAGCCTCATGGGCTATCAGTCCGGTCATACCCGGATTGCAGATAATATCGTACTCCCCGGGGATCAGCCGGCTGGAATCAAGAAGCTCCCTTACCTCATCAACGGCATCCTTCATGCCCTCTTTCATCTCATCCAGCAGTTCGCTGCCCTTGAGGCCGGAGTAGGATCTATAGGTATACTTCATTCCCTTTTCACTGCGGCCGATGGGGACAAGGTATCCCTGGGACCACAGGTAGGTCTGTTCAAGGTTTTTCTTTGATGAAATAAAGATTTTTGAGATCTGGGCGTACTCGTAGATAAGCCTGAAATCCACAAGGAAATCGGCCATGGCAAGGCCTTCTTCCATCCTGTCGTTCAGGGTCGCCAGTATTGCTCCGGATCCTTTTGTTTCGGGGTGCTGTTCAACTTCACCGCAGGAGCTCTCTTTCCAAAGCTCTTCGGAGGGGGGAGTGTTCCGGCTGCCCTGCATCAATGAAGCGGCTTCGACGGACTCTTTGACACAGTTTCTCACTGACAAGGCAATATCCGCGGGATTACTGATCGTGTTGAAAGAGTATTCACAACAGCTTCCCTTATCGATGACCCGGCAGACAAATCCCCTTTCCGCCCAGGATGACTCATTGACCGAGCTTCCCGATCTGCCGTGCTGGTAGCGGGTCCCCTCTGTATGGCAGCCGAGGATCGAGACATATTCAAATTCCCTGGAAAGCTCTTCAACCACTGTTTCAATAAGCGGCCTGTGCTTTGTCAGGAAGGGTGACATAATAAGTTTCATATTACAATTCTCCTGACACAGTTGTAACATCAGGAGCAATTTATTGTAAAGGAGAAGGGGAGGGGGCCGGCCCGGGAAACGGTAATCATGAAGTTCTTCAGATAAATCGTTTTACAATCTGGTCTGTAAAAAAAGCTTCGTCTGGAGAGTTTTGAAGCAGATGGTCGACGAGGATCAGTATTATCCAGCGGCTGTTGATTTCAAGCTCTTCATCCGGGGCGCCCTTGAACTTGCTGCTCTTCTTGAGAATTTTCTGGAGTCTTTCAAGTATTTTGGTAAATACCGAAAACTCAACCTTGCTGTAGGAGTTCGGAAGGATATGGGTTCCGTAGAGCTTGATCCCCAATCCGTCCCTGGACCTTACCTCGGCTCTGAAGAGATCCACAAACTCCTTCAGATCCTCTTCAGCAGTCCCTTCTTTAAGATTTTCAAGCTTGGCCAAAGTATTGCTCCAGCTTGCTACAAAAAGCTCTTCCAGAAGCGCCTGATGTGAGGGAAAGTAGTTGTAGAGAGTTCCTACCGCTATTCCGGTATGATCCGCAAGGCGCCTCATTGTACAGGCATCAAGACCCTCTTCTCTAATAAGGGTTTCGGCGGAGAGCAGGATTTCCTCTTTCGTTCTAATTTTGTACCGCATTTAACATTCCGTAATTAAATTTTTCTTCCCCTTTAAGCTCTCTCAGCAGGGGAATAACAAAGACTGTCGAGATTATAAATGTTAAGACATCAGCTGCGGTCTGTGCAAGTAATACTCCTGTACTGCCGTAAAATTTACCGATAATTATTATTAATGGTATTAAAATGAACCCCTGTCTTGCTGTACTCAGTATGAGTGACTCCATTCCTCTGCCCAAAGCCTGGAAAAGTATTGTTATTGTATTGGAAAAGCTGTAAAGGAAGAGCCCCAGGGCGCCGGCTTTCTGTCCTGTTACGGCATATGCTGTCACTTCGCTGCTGGCCTTGAAAAGATCCATGATTATTCCGGCTCCGAAAAGCAGTAGAACTGCATTTAGAGTCATCATCAGGGCTCCTGCTTTAAGGGCATAATAGAAGGCCCTGCGGGCTCTGCTCATATTTCCGGCACCCTGATTGAACTCTATTACAAGCTGCGCTCCCTGTCCGAGGCCGAAGATTACATATGTCGGGAGCATGGTTACCCGAAGAAGAATCCCCGTTGTGGCCTGCAGGTCCGCTCCTCCGTATGTGATTGAGTACTGGTTCATTACAGCCATGGAGAGGCTGAAGAGAAGCTGCTTGAAAAAGGTCGGTATTCCTACAGTGAGTGTTCCCTTCAGCAGCTGCCAGTCCAGGGTTATATAACGGAAGCCGATAGAACAGACGGTCTTGTGTCTCAGATAGGCTGAGAGGAGAATGAGTGCTGTCACTCCCTGGGAGAGAGTGGTCGCGATGGCCGCACCCCGTATTCCCCAACCGAAACTGAAAATAAACAGGGGGTCCAGGACTATATTGAGCACCGCACCGGCTGCCATTCCCCACATTGAGATAAGGGCACTTCCTTCGGGGCGGAGCATATTGTTCATTATCATATTGGCTATAAGGAAAATTCCGCCCAGGATGATAAAGACTCCGTACTCTTCGGCCAGTGTGTAAACATCCGATGTGGCACCGAAAAAAAGGAGAACACTGTCAAGGAATATAAGGTTCAGGGCGATAAAAACAATTCCCGTAACTGTTCCGATCAGAAGGAGGGTGGAGCTGAGTCTTGAAGCCTTTTCATACTCCTTCTGTCCCAGAAGCCTTGATATGACAGTACCTCCGCCCACGCCGATTGCAAGTCCGATAGATGATGCAAGCATGACAATGGGCATGACAATCTGGGTGGCCCCTGTTGCTTCGGTTCCTATCCATGAGACAAACATGGTGTCAACAATATTGTATAAAGCCATTATCAGCAGTCCGCTTATGGCAGGCAGAGATACGGTATTAACCGCTTTGTGCACAGGAGCGCTCTCCAGCAGCATGATTCTGGAATCCTTGAAACAAACCCTCTTTTTTAAATGAACTACGTTCAATCTACTCGTTTTCTAGTTTATAGGCGCTCTGAACCCAACTGTCAATGGCTGAATGCCCCGTTCTTATATTTCAAGGACAATAGGCCTGTTCATGTGTTGAAAACATATAAAAATGGAGTACTATAATGGTATGCGATGTTTCCACCGGTTACTTATATTGATACCTCTTCTTCTGGCAGTCCTTCCTCTTGCTGCTGAGGATATACCCTTTCATACGGTTTACAGGGATGACAAGGTATATGAGAGCCGGGGAACAGTCCGTATAGAAGAGGGAAACCGGAAAGTCCTTAACTCAATTCTTATTGATACCCGGAGCTATAACAGCTGGGCCTTGAAGGGGCTGGATGGGAGCGGAGAAGGGGCGGAGGCCCTGCCTGCTTTTTTGGTTGATCTGATTCCCGATAAAAAAGACAGCAGCAAATTCACAATTATCTATAATCTGAACCGCTTTATGAAGTTCAGAGGGCTCAAGGCTCCCTTTCAGACAGAAGTCTGCCTGGATTCTTCAGGCGATGTGGACTCTCTCAGCTTTATATATATCGGGGGAACTGCTTTTCTCAAGGAGGCGCGGTACTCCTTTATTGTCAAAGAGGGAGAAGGCAGTCTTATCAATCTTGAGTTTATATGCGAGGCGAGGCTGGCGGGTATTCTGGATATTTTTTTTACAGTTCCCAGCTATGACTACAATATGGGATTCTATATCGAGGGTATCTCCGGGAATCTGCTGAAGAGGCTTGAACAGAGTTCCTGATTATTTTCAGTCTGCTGAAAACTCGTCGCGTATTTTTCTTATTTTTTCAAGGTTATCCGTAAATGCATCAACAAGCTCAGGATCAAAGTGCTTTCCCTTCTGTTCTGTCAGATAGGCAAGGCACTCCTCTTCCGGCCAAGCTTTCTTGTAGGGTCTGTTGCTGCTGAGGGCATCAAATACATCTACAATTGCCGTTATCCGGGCTTCTATGGGAATGTCGGTGCCTGCCAGGCCGGTGGGGTAACCGCTTCCGTCCCACTTTTCATGATGGTTCAGGGCGATGGTTGCGGCAGTTGTGATAATGCCTCCGGCTTCGGCCAGGTCTACCGCTGAAGTCCCTTTTTCTCCCTCTTCAATAAAACTTCTGAGAAATCGGTTCTCCGATAGGATACTGTGGCCGTAGCGGCAGTGATTCTTCATCTCCTCCCACTCATCGGGTGTCAGTTTTCCCTCTTTCAGAAGGATATTGTCTGGAATCCCTATCTTACCGATATCATGGACGGGGGCTGCAAGCCTCACAAGGCTGATTTTTTTTTGGCTCCAGCCCAGGGCTTCTGCCAGGCAGGCGGTGTACTCCGATACCCTGAGAAAGTGGTTTCCTGTCTCAAAATCCTTAAACTCGGCTGCCTGCGACAGAATACCGATGATCTGACGTCTTGAAAGGTCAAGCTGATGATTCCGGACCTCAAGCTCTTCTGTCCTGATCTTTACAAGATCTTCCAGGTGTTCCCTGTACTGACGGTTCTCCTTAAGAAGCCTTGATTTCTCAAGGACTTTATTCAGTGTATATTCAAGGATCTCAAGATCCTGTATCGGTTTTATAAGATAATCCCAGGCTCCCAGCCTCAGAGCCTGAACGGCATCATCCATTCTGTTGGCGCCTGATATCACGATAACAGGAATCTCAGGGTCAAGCTCCCTTACAGCTGCAAGCACCTCAAGTCCGTCGGCTTCGGGCATTCTCAAATCGGTCAGAACAACATCCGGTCTTACGCTGCGGGCTGATTCAATACCGAGCCTGCCGTTTTCAGCAGTGAGGACTTCATACTCATTGTCCTCCAGGTAAAACTGAAGAACCTGCCTGAGGACAGGCTCATCATCAATGACCAGAATTTTAAGCTTCATCGTCTACTTCTCCTTTGAAATCATGAGTACTTTGCTTTAATGGAAGTCTTATTGTGAATACAGCACCCCGACCGGGGGAAGATTCTAGTGAAATTGTTCCGTTGAGATTCTCAGTGACTATAAAATAGGATACCGAGAGTCCAAGGCCAGTGGCCGATCCGATCTCCCGGGTTGTGAAGAAGGGCTCAAATACCCTTGTTCTGACTCCCTCATCCATTCCCGGACCGTTGTCGGCTATTACAAGGCAGAGATCCTTCCTCTCTGTTTTGAGGGATATCTCTATTCGAGGCGGTTCTGAACTGTCCTTCCGCGACGAGAGGGCCTGTGCAGCATTTTTTACTATATTCAGAAGAACCTGCTGAAACTTGTCGGCCTTGCAGGGAACCGGAGGCAGATCATCCTGATAGTGCCTTATTATATCAATGGACTTGAAATCATACTTTGACTTCAGGTCATAATCGCTCCTTGCCAGTTCCAGGGTATTGTCTATGAGTTCGGTTATGTCGCAGTCTCTGAATGATGAATCGCTGATTCTTGTGAAATCCAGCATGTTCTTGATTATGGCCGCAGCTCTGATCCCTGAGTGATTGATTGCCTGCAGTATTCCCGGAATACCCCGTGCATCCATATAGCGGACAAGGCTCTCCATATCGGTGCCCGCCTCTTCGGCGCTTCTAATGTTGGCAGTCATAGAAGAATCTGTCAGCCTTCTTCTTATAAGGTCGGCGCTCTGTATGATGCCTGAAAGGGGTGTGTTGATCTCATGGGCAAGACCGGAAGCCAGACCTCCGACTGAGACCATCTTCTCATTGTTCACCATCAGTTCATCAAGCCTGACCTTCTCTGTTATATCGTCAATCCTTATCACTGCCCTTCCCTGTGTCCCGCCGACTAGAGGGAAGAGGCTGAGTTCCAGCCAGTTCAGTTTGTTCTGAATTCTTTTGCTCCAGAGTCTGTTCTCCTTTAGCGGCCCGCTGAGGTCTTCCCTCTCAAGAGGAAAGTCAGGAAATACCTCATAGAGATCTCTGTTTTCCGCTTCAGAGGCAGTAACTCCCGTTCTGTCTTCAGCAGCCCTGTTCCAGTGGGTGATCCGGCCGCCGCTGTCGACTCCGATAAGAAGAGAAGGCATTGAGTCTATGATGCTCTTTAATGAGTTTTTAAGGTTTTCTATAAGTTTCAGGGCTTCTTCCCTGTCGGTGATGTCACGTCCCTCGCAAATTATCTGAACCGGTCGGCCTCTGCTGTCCAGTATGGGTTTTACAGACATATCTATAAATATTTTCTTTCCCCTGTTCGGGGTCATCTCAATGTATTTGCGGCTTGTGATGCCCTTCTGCGCTTGTTTTACAGCCTCTCCGGTCCATTGGTGAAGGTTCCGGTCATCGGGAAATATGCTGACATCCCAGAGCTGCCTGTCTCTGTAATCCTGAATGTCCTTTCTCACAAGCCCACGGGCGGCATTGTTTATCTCTATGATTTTTCCCTCGAGATCGAGAAGTCCTATAAACTGATAGGACTGATCAAAGGTTGTATTCAGCATCCTCTCCCTGTTCCTGAGTTTATCCAGCTGTTTTTTCTGCCGCTTCAGAAGTATAAGCAGAATCAAAAACAGAGTAAGAGATATAAGCACTGGAAGAAGAGGAATGAGTTTCACCCTTTAAATGATATTCTATCGACGAGCCGAACTCCAGATAAAATGTTCTGACTGTATACAGATTGTTGAAACAGCAATATGAGATGCCAATCCTGCTAAAGTGTTTTACAAATGTCCTGATATTGGTTAAGTTTTAAAAATACCACTATGGGACGGAACCAATGAGTTTGGATAAATCCGGAGAAATTCCTATCAAATACTTTATGAGGACACTGGCAAAGCTAGGTGTATTTCTTCATAACTACGCCACAGGTGAGGCATTCAGCAACGATCTCTGGACGGATCTGGGCTATACAGAAGAGCAAATGGCCAACCGGAGCTGGCTTGAATTTCTGCATCCCGATGATATTGATCGGGTCAAAAAGGCAATGGAGCAGATCACCCGGGGCGAAACTGATATTTTTGATGAGATCTACCGTATAAAGAGCAGCAGCGGTCCCTATCACTGGGTCTATAGCTCAGGGGACTTTATATCAAGGGAATCTGATGGAAGTCCCGCCCTCTATATGGGGTCAGACAGGGATATTACAGACCTTAAACTCTACGAGATGGAGCTCTCTCAGGCCCTTGAGGAGGCCGAAAGGCAGACTCTCCAGGCTGAAATCCTTATTGAGGCCGGAGCGGCTCTCACATCCATACTGGACCTGAACGAGGCAATCGGTATGGTCCTTGAAAAGACCCGTCAGGTCATCTCCTATGACAGCATCTCAGTTCAGCTTCTTGAAAGTGACCGTCTGAGAATCATCGGCGCATCCGGATGGCCTGAGGATTTTCCAGTCATGAAGCATGAAATTTTTCTGAAGGACAGAACTCCAAATGGTGAAGTTCTTGAGTCCGGAAAAGCCATGATTATCAATGACCTTTCAGGTTATGATGCGAAGTATCTGACACTCATGAAGGAGGGGATCAGTTCCTGGATGGGAGTTCCCCTTGTTGCCGAGGGCAAGGTCCTGGGACTCCTCTCCTGCAATAAGATCCCCCCTGACAGCTTCAGTGAAGAGGAGCTGCATCTTGCAGGAGGGATTGCCGGTTTTATAGCCATTGCTCTCCGTAATGCCCTGCAGCATGATGAAATCAAGAAACTTGCCATTACCGATTCTCTGACGGGACTGAGGACCCGCCGCTGGTTCTATGAACATGGTGAACAGCTTCTGGACCTTTCAAAGCGCTATGACAGAAAGGTCGCTGTTATGATGCTTGATCTGGATCATTTCAAGAGGGTTAACGACGAATACGGACACAAGGCCGGTGATGATGTGCTTGTTGAGGTTGGAAGAATCCTTATGGAAAACTCAAGAAGATCCGATCTGGCATGCCGCTACGGAGGAGAGGAATTCGCTCTGATGCTTCCCGAGACAGAAACCGAGGGTGCCGAAGTCATCGCCGAACGGATCAGGGTCGGAGTGGAGAATCTTAAGATCCCGGGTATAAACAGAACTCTGACAATCTCCATAGGCATAAGCTACTGCAGCCACAGGAGCGATGAGAAGATAGATCAGCTTCTGGATACAGCCGACAAAGCCCTCTATTCGGCAAAGAGCCGGGGGAGGAACTGCTGGTTCAGCCTGGAAGCCTGAAATGTCAGACCTGCAGATGAAGATAGAATCCCATAAAAAAGGCTATTCCACCGGCCAGAACAAAGAGGTGCCATATAACATGGCCCATGGGAAACCGTTTCCACAGATAGAAGACAATACCCAGAGAGTATAAGACGCCTCCAAGAATTATCCACCGTATCAGTTCGGCGGGCATTGTATTGATCATAGGCTTCAGGGCAATGATGACAAGCCAGCCCATGGGCAGGTAAAAGAGATCTGAAACAATGTGTTTGTCCCTGAAAAAAAGAGCCTTTGACAGTATTCCCAGAAGAGCCAGACCCCAGATTATCCCAAAGAGGCTCCATCCCCAGGTTCCTCCGATTCCAAGCAGTACCGCAGGGGTGTATGTTCCTGCAATAAGAAGATAGATCGAAGCCTGATCTACTATCCTGAAGAACCTGCTGGCCCTTGGGATGTCAGAAAACTGGTGTGTCAGAGCCGAGGATGTGTACAGAAGGATTTGAAAGGCGCCGTAAAGGGCAAATGAGACAACAGCAAGGGGAGAACCTCCCCCGGATGCAGCCTTGCTCAGCAGGATTATCATCCCGGCGATACTCATACCCGCACCAATGCTGTGGGTCAGGGAGCTTAATTTCTCTTCTATGCTGTGGTTTTCCATTGTATATTCTGTTCTAGTCATGGAGCCATTATAAGCCCCCTCAATGATAAGGAGCTATGGTATGAATAGACTAATCTCGGTTCTCTATATCAAGGAGCATCTTTTTCGCGTCCAGCCCCCCCGCATAGCCTGTCAGTTTTCCGTTTTTGCCGATAACCCTGTGACAGGGAATAAATATTGACAGTCCATTGGCACCGACGGCGGATGCCGAGGCCCTCACAGACCCCGCAGAATCAATCCGCCCGGCAAGTTCAAGGTAGCTCAGGGTTGTCCCCCGGGGAATTGCCTTCAGTTCCTTCCATACCCTGTTCTGGAATTCCGTTCCCGCCGGCAGAAGGGGAGTTTTCAATTCATTACGGCTCCCTGAAAAGTAAGCTGTGAGCTCTCGGGCAGCTTCATCAAGTACAGGGCTGTTCCCCTCCCTGTATTCCCCCCCCAGGATACGGCAGATACGGCGGTCCACTGCCTCTCGGTTGCGGCGGAACTTCCAGTCGCAGAGGCAGAGCCTGTTCTCAAGGGATCCCAGAAGCAGAATCCCCGCAGGGCTTTCATACTCTCTTGTATATATTGTTTTCACGGCATTCGCCTCCTTTTTCCTCTGTTTATGTCAGTCTAAAGCACCATCGGCTCAATTTCTTCCCGATTTCAGGCTCTTTTTTCAAATTCCGGTCTTGTATAAATGGGGAAAGCTGATCTATTAAGTAACAATGTCAAAAATAAGTACTCATAAGCATAGCAGTTCAAAGGGTCTTTTCAAGACTCTCATCCATCTTGAGGGCAATCCAAGGGCCTGTGTCTATACAGAACCTCTATGGGGCATTCCCTTTAATCTGTATGCCCCTTTTGCAACTGTTTTTATGTATGCTCTTGGTGTACTCGATACTCAGATCGGCCTTCTTTTAAGCATCGGGATGATCTTTCAGGTGGCTGCCGCCATTCTGGGGGGAATTGTTACCGACAAGCTTGGACGCAGGCTGACAACAATCATATTCGATACCCTGTCCTGGTCTGTTCCCGCTCTTATCTGGGCATTCGCACAGAACTTCTGGTGGTTCCTTGCGGCGACCATGTTCAACAGCTTCTGGCAGATTACAAATAACTCATGGAACTGCCTTCTTGTTGAAGACTGTGACGACTCCATTCTTGTCAATGTGTATACCTGGATTCATATATCAGGTCTTGTGGCTGTTTTCTTTGCTCCTGTATCGGCCTTCTTTGTGGAGCAGTTTTCCATGGTCAGAACCGTAAGGGTTCTCTATCTTTTTACATTTATCTCAATGACGGCCAAGTTTATTATTCTCTTTCTGGCAACAAGCGAGACTGAAATGGGTATACGCCGTAAGAAGGAGACAGCGGATGTGAAGATGAGCAGACTCCTTTTTGAGTACGGTTCGGTCATCTCCAGAATTCTCAAGGCACCCCATACAATCTTTCTCATAGCTTTTCTTGTGCTGTATAATATAGGCAATATCGTTACAACAAACTTTTTCGGTCTCTATATAACAAAGAATCTGGGGATCGCCGATCACTTTCTGGCCATCTTTCCGATGATCAGGGCCGCCATTGTCCTCGCCTTTATGCTTCTGCTTCAGGACCGTTTCAACCGGTTTCCATTTAAAAAGATGCT
Source organism: Oceanispirochaeta sp. (assembly GCA_963676905.2). GTDB lineage: Bacteria > Spirochaetota > Spirochaetia > DSM-2461 > DSM-2461 > Oceanispirochaeta. The sequence continues at coordinate 3,783,536 of CAXXVE010000001.1, read as the reverse complement.
GACTCTGGGGCTGGTACTCTATATCGCAGCCAACATCCTTCTTGTTTCAGCCCCCAGTGCCAATATCAGGTACCTCTTTTTCTATGTCATAGCCGAAGCTGTTGCCTTTACCCTCGTCAGTCCCCGCAGGGACTCTCTGATGGTCTGGTTTGTAGACAAGGAGGAACGGGCACGGGTGAACGGTGTCATCTATGTACTTATGATCGGATTTTCAATCCCCTTCGGATGGATCAGCGGCTACCTCTCATCTCTGAACAGAATTCTGCCCTTTGTTCTGAATACGGGTATCTACATGCTCTGTCTTGTGATGGTTCTGAGAACCTCATACCTCGATGATCATAAAGAGGGGGAGAGCGCCGAACTGGTTCTTGAGAGCTGATTTGGGAGCCCCCTGTCTGTATTTTTGTATGCAGGGAACAGTATTTTTGCCTATAATTCAGATATGCGGAAGGTCTGTCTCTTATCAATATCTGTAGTACTCTTTCTTGTCACAGCGCTCCCTGTTTCTATACAGGCACAGGACAGGGACTACAGGGATGAGATGATTGTCCGTATAGGGATAGTTCCTGACCATCCCCCTTTTATGATGGTCGATGACCAGGGGCAGCCCACAGGGTTTCTGGTTGATCTGTTTTCACGGCTTGTAAGTGAGTTCGGATATGAGCCTGAATTTGTGGTTTCAGATTTTTATGACCTCATTGACAGGCTGTTAAATAACGAAATCGATATCTTTCCCGCCGTTGTCTGGCAGCCTCAGAGAGAGGCCCTTTTCCACTGGCCTGAAGAACCCTCTGTTACAGGATGGGGGCAGCTGTTTATCGCAAAAGACGGTCGTCTGGATGATATTTACGAACTGCAGGGGAAAACTGTGGCCGTTGTAAGGGACGAAGCGGCAGGGAGCCTCTTTAAAGAGTATATGCAAACCCTGGGTATAACCGTAAATATCGATATTTATGATAATGCAGATGCCATGGTCAATGCAGTGGTCAGCGGACAGGTCTTCGGAGGTGTTGCCCACAATACCCTCCTTCTGGGAAGACCCCAGATTCGGGGAACCGAAGTGATTTTCGCACCCACCAGGGCCTATGCCGCTACTTCTGCTTCAAACTACAGGATGATTCCTCTTGTCGATCAGTTCAGTACCCGTTTAAGGGAGCTTAGAAATGATTCAGTCTCATACTACTGGTCCCTCTATACTCTGTGGACTGCTTCGGAAGCCGGTCTCCGTGTCGTTCTGCCGGACTGGTTCTGGTTTGCCGCAGTTGGAATGCTTATTCTGGTGGTCCTGCTGGTTCTGTTCTCCTGGGTGCTGAAGCTGCGGGTTGATCGGGCTACAACCGAACTGAAAGAGCTCAACGAATCCCTCGAAGACAAAGTAAGCCGGCGGACAGCGGAGTTGAAGGAGGCTGCCGACAGGCTTGCAGATTCCGAAAAGGCCTCTATTACAATGAGGCTGGTGGGGGGGATCGCCCACGAAATCAACACGCCCATAGGTGTGGCTGTGACCGCTGTATCCCATATGGAGAGGGAGGTTGAAACACTTGCCCGTGCCTACCGGGATGACAACCTGACCTCCGAGGCTTTTGAACACTTTCTGAAGGAGTCGGAAGAGGTTCTCTCCATGACCTCTGTCAATCTGAAGAGGTCAGCCGAGCTGATAACCAATTTCAGGAATGTAAACTCCGATCAGTTCCAGAAGCAGAAAAGGGACATCGAGCTGGACTCCTATATCAGGGGGATTGTTAAATCCGTAAAGCCCCAGTTTAAAAATACAGGTGTAAAGATCCATTTGAATATTAAAAAGGGCACCGTAAACACCTATCCCGATGTTCTGATCCATATTCTTCTCAACCTGCTGCTCAATGCTCTTACCCACGGGTTCCGGGGAAGGGACAAAGGAGACATTTATCTCTCTGTTATTGTGAAGGGGGGGCATGTAAGGATTGTTCATACAGACTCAGGCCGGGGAATCAGTGATGAGGCGGCGCAGCATATTTTTGAGCCCTTTTACACAAGCAACCGTGAAAAGGGGAATACCGGACTGGGGCTGAGTATTGTTTTCAATCTGGTTCAGGATGTACTTGGCGGAACTATCTCGGTTAAAAGCCGGCCGGATCACTTCACAAAGTTTACAGTAGAGTTTGATCTGTAGGACTTTTGTCCGGCCCTGCCGGAACTACAGCTCCTTCGGCTTCAGTATCAGCGAATCATCCAGAGATATGCTGTCCCCCGTTCTGGAGAGGGTGAGGATGGCCGCGGAACATGTGGGCATTGACGTCACAATATCTCTCAGCCCGCTGACGGCATAGGACATTCCCGGGTTGTGCCCGAAGATAAAGAGGCAGTTTGCTGTTTCAAGCTCCTTGAAGGCTATGGTGAGTATTTCAGAAGCCGGGGCCAGATAGAGAGAGCTCTTCTCCTCAGGAGCAGAGCAGCCGAAGGTATCGGCCATAAGCTGTGCCGTTGTGAGAGCCCGTAAAGCGGGGCTTGTCAGAATCCTGTCGGGAATGATTCCCCGGCTCTTCAGCTCCCCGGCCATTCTGGGGGCATCAAGGAGACCTCTTTTGTTGAGGGGGCGCATAAAGTCATCGCTGCCGCTGTTCCAGTCGGATTTTCCGTGACGGATCAATACAAGGGTCATATTCCTTCTCCTCGAGATGCTGCAGTTTATCATCCTATTTTATAGCATAAAGAGTGATGTTGGAAATAATTAATCACAACTTCCTTTCGTATTGACTCATTCGGGTGAACAATATAAGATGTCGGGACGCTCCGTTGGAGTGGGAAAAATATATATCAGGAGATATAGAGTAATGGCAAGAAATACCAAAGCAAAAGGTAAAATTGTCCGCCGCTTAGGTGTCAATATTTACGGTAACAGTAAATATGATAAATTACTTAAGAAAAAACCGCATGGACCCGGTCTTGAAAAAGGCAAAAGAGTCCGCAAGAAAGAAAGCGATTACGGTAGACAGCTTACAGAAAAACAGAAAATCAGATTTGCATACGGACTGAGTGAAAAACAGTTCTACAACCTGTTTGTAAAGGCAAAAAAACTTACCGGTCTTACCGGTGACAACATGATGATCCTTCTCGAAAGAAGACTGGACAATGTTGTTTACAGACTGGGAATGGCCAATACAAGAGTACAGGCCAGACAGCTTGTAAGCCATGGTCACGTTTACGTGAACGGCCGCCGCTGTAACATCCCCTCAAGAACTCTCAGAGAGGGTGATGAAGTAACTGTAAAAGACAGCGAAAAGAGCAAGAAGCTTGTTCGCGAATGTCTTGCAAAGAGCAACCAGCCCGTACCTGTATGGCTTACACTTTCCGAGGATAACCTTAACGGTAGAATCGAAAGAAGCCCCTACCGGACTGATATTTCCTCTGTTGCCAACGAGCAGATGGTTGTTGAGTTCTACTCAAGATAATCATCTACAAACATATTCCGGAGCTTCGGTTCCGGTACAAAAAACCGCCGGTTCTGCCGGCGGTTTTTTTTATCCCTGCATCCTCTCTCTTCTTACAATAAAAAAAGCCCCGCGCTGCCGCAGGGCTTCTATTCTAAAAGCTTAATATCTACCGGAGTCTCTCTACAGAGAGCTCATAGATCTCATTGCTGCTCGCCGAATCATAGGGTGTGACTTTCATATAGTAGGTTCCGGGAGACAGACGTCTCATAATCATTGCGTTGTGATCATCAGCATCGTCATTATCTTCGAGAAGTGTCCCGTCGCCGTTATAGAACTCCATGTATGTATCTATATCACCGGCTGTTTTCATCAGATAGTTTCCCTCGGTTTCCACCTGGAAACTCACCCAGTCAATGTCTCCTGCAGGAGAGAACGTCCGCAGCTGCGGCTGGCCGTCAATTTCTATAAGCGAAGCGGTCTCTATTGTATGGTCGTCTTCATATTCGTCCCGTTCAGGGGTTATGATATCGGCGGTTATCTGATAGTTTCCGGTTTCACCGCCATAGCTTGAAACAATGGCATAATAGGTTCCTGTGGAGAGGCCGCCGATTACAATCATTGCGTTGTTCCCCTGTCCCGAATCATCATCACCGCTAAGATGGTTTTCATACTGGTCTATAAGTGTCATCACCGTATCAACGCTTCCGGTTGTTCCGATGCGAAGCGCTTCATCAGGGGCCAGAGATCTATCAAGGTCAATCCGGAACCAGTCTTCGTCATTGGCATAGTAGATACTTCTGGAGACCGGAGACTCGCCAATCTGGAGCAGGTTTGCCTGATCGGGGCCCTCATCAGGTTCTCCGGGGCCCATATCCAGAGTTTCAAGACTTATTTCAAGGCCATAGCTGCCTTCGGTATCCGAAGAATATCCCCTTACTTTAAGATGCCAGGTTCCCGGAGTTCTCAAGGGGCTCCGGATTCTGGCATTGCTGCCGTTTCCACCGTCATCATCCTCGGCAGTACTCATTGTTTCACCGGGAGCATAGAGTTCCATATAGGTATCGATCTCTCCAGTGGTGTATGCATCAAGGAGGGTTGTGCTGTTTTCCCCCTCTGGTATCTCGAAGGAGAACCAGTCCTGGTCACCGGAAGAGATAGTCAGGCTGCTCTCTGAGAAGGGAAGCTCAATTGCTGCGGCGCTGCTCTGGCTGTCATTGGGCTCATATCTGTCCCAGCCACCGGCATTGGCCATCAGGGACGGCATCAGCAGTCCCTCTGCATCAGACTGATTTAATCTGAATTCCCAGCCTTTCAGGAGTCCTCCCCGGGAATCGCTGAGAGTCATTATAAGGAGGTACCCGGAGCCCGCAGTGTAAATGACCCCCGAGAGTATCCTGTCTGCCTGAGCAGGGTTATGCCGGGGAGACGCGTACTGCTTGACCACTGTATAGGGAAAATTTCTTCCTAACAGACGATTGGCAGTGAGATCCGCTATAAGATCTCCCAGCTGTATATACATACCGTCTTTGGTGATGCCGCCGAGGAGCAGTATTGCCTCTCCGGAGGGTTCCTCTGACAGTGCATCGGGAAATTCGGATGCGATCCGGTCGGCTGCAGTGAACAGCCCGGCAAGGGCTTCCTCCGCAGGAATATGGATAATGGACCCCAAAAGAACCATTAGAGCCAATAATATTTTTTTCATTGATATCTCCAACTAGCTGTTTATTTATACTCATCTTGTCTGAATATGACTTTAGAAGAATAACATAGCCAATGGATAATGTACCTTAGTCTCACAGGTTTTCAATATTATTCAGAATTTAAATATAAGAATATTCATTTTTAAGCTCTGCAGGTCCTGGAAGATGGAATAGGGAATCAAGTCGTTGCATATACTGGAAACCTAAATCCCGATATGGACAACGCGAGCAGTAGTTTTTTGGTAATTTATGCTTGTCGGGGATTAAGTGTGGATAAATAAACAGGCAAAGCCGCAAGATTGTAGAATGTGTGCAACTGAACATCCGAATGTGAGTCTGCAGGGTTTTGTCGACAAATAAGCCACACCTTATTCGATTCAAACTTCATATTCTGCTCAATAATATCTCAAAGACCATAAGTAAGATGACTGTAATTTAATCCGGACAAGTGTCCTGCAAATGAGAGAGTTTTTATGAATGCAAATACAAACGCAATCCGCCCGTCCTGGTCGGACAAAATTTTAAATAGGATCGAGAAGACAGGAAACGCCCTGCCTCATCCGGCTACACTGTTCCTTATCTTTTCAGGTATAGTACTTCTTTTTTCAGCCATCGGAACGATTTTCGGCTGGCAGGTGACAATGGATGTCATCGACCGCGGTACCAAAGAGACTGTCAGACAGACTGTTACAGTCAAGAACCTCCTCAACGGTGAAGGTTTTGCCTATATTCTTACATCACTTGTAACAAACTTTACCTCCTTCGCACCCCTTGGAACCGTACTTGTAGCCATGCTGGGTGTGGGTATTGCCGAGAAGGGCGGACTGATCTCCTCGTTCCTCAAGGTTACTGTACTGAACGCACCAAGAGCCCTGGTTACAGCCATTGTTGTTTTTCTCGGTGTTCTTTCAAATGTGGCTTCAGATGCGGGTTACGTTGTACTGGTTCCCCTTGGAGCCATTGTATTTATGAGTTTCGGCAGGCATCCCCTTGCCGGTATGGCTGCAGCCTTTGCAGGTGTTTCAGGCGGATACAGCGCCAACCTCCTTCTTGGTACTCTTGACCCCCTTCTTGGCGGCCTGACCACAGAAGCTGCAAAAATAATCGATCACACCTATGTTGTTACAGCCACAGCCAACTGGTTCTTTATGATTGCAAGTACCTTCCTCATCACAATTCTCGGTTCTCTTGTAACAGAGAAGATTGTTGAGCCCCGTCTGGGCAGCTGGGATGGCGAACTTAAAACCGCCGACGGATTAACAAAGGATGAAAAGAAGGGCCTTATCGCCGCTCTTTTGACAATGGTTGTCATGTACACACTGCTGCTGATCATCGCGCTTCCCGCAGACTCTGTTATGCGTGATCCCGTTACAGGATCTCTCGGAGGAAACTCTCTGATCATCAAAGGAATCGTTCCCCTCCTGGCGCTCTCCTTCTTCCTGCCCGGTCTGGCTTACGCCTTTGCCGCAAAGACAATGAAGAGCGACAAGGAAGTTGTTGCAGCTCTGTCTGAAACAATGTCCTCCATGGGCGGATACCTTGTCCTCTCCTTTACTGCTGCCCAGTTTATCGCCTGGTTCAACTATACTGGCCTGGGAACAGTCATCGCCTTCAACGGAGCGAACTTCCTCGAGTCCATCGGATTTACAGGTTTCCCCCTCCGCAAAATGGGCCATCATGGCACCCATCTTTGTTCCCCTGATGATGCGCATGGGATACAGCCCCGAACTTACCCAGCTTGCATACAGAATCGGAGACTCCACAACCAATATCATCAGCCCCCTGATGTCCTACTTTGCCGTAATCGTTGCGTTTGCAAGTGAGTACGACAAGAAAGCCGGAATGGGTACAATCATCTCACTCATGGTTCTCTTTTCAATCGTATTCCTTATCGGATGGATCGTGCTTCTGGGTATCTGGATGCTCCTGGGACTCCCCATCGGACCCGGCGTCATGATGACACTCTAGGAACATTAGACCTTAATATCAGGTATTTCAATTTCCTTCGGGAAGAGGTATGATAATGATTCTTCAAACCTATTTCCGGAGGATATTTTGAACTTGACTGTATACAGGGGGGAGGAGACTGTTTTCGAAAATGACGGAAACTGGCTTCACCCCCTTTTTGCACTTCAGGACTTTCTGGATTCAGCAGATTACGACCCCGCTGAACTGAACCTGAAGGATAAACTTATAGGCCGGGGAGCCGCTGTTCTGATCTACAGAATGGGGATTAAAAACTGCCACGGCCTGACCGTCAGCTCCAGGGGCCTCTCCTTTTTTGATAAAAAATCAATTACATGCACCTATGATAAGCTTGTGGACAAACTGGACTGCCAGACTGAAATCGTCCTGACAGATGATATGTCTACAGAAGATGCCTACAATGAACTCAGCCGCAGGGCCGGAAGACTCTGAGTATGGCGCCAGTCCTTGAACTTCACGGCCTGAAGGTCAGCCGTCAGGGCCGTCAGGTTCTTGGCGGGATTGATCTCACCCTGGAAGCGGGGGAGGCGGCGGTTCTCTGCGGATCAAACGGCTGCGGAAAAACTACTCTGCTCAGAACTGTTGCCGGTCTTCTTGATTCAGACAGTGGAAAGCTCTCCGTTCTCGGCATGGATATTCACTCCTCAGGGTGGATGAAAAACAGATACCACCTTGCCTATGTGGCCCAGGAGCAGGATCACAGGGATTTTCCTGTCACTGTTGCTGAGATGACCGCAACCGGTCTGGCCGCACGGAAAACGGGACGCGGAGAGACAAAAAGCCGTGTAGAAAGGGCGCTGAAGGATACGGGCATCCTTGAGCTTGAGAATCGCTACTACTTCTCCCTTTCCGGGGGGGAACGGCAGAGAGTGGCTCTCGCACGCTGTCTCTGTCAGGGTGCGTCTCTTCTTCTGCTCGACGAACCTCTGACCTATCTGGACAGAGAGGGGCGCCGGGACTTCAGCCTGCTGCTGGAGAAGGTGAGAAAGGAGTACGGCATCACCATACTCCTTGTGACCCACACGGATGATGAACTCCGTGATGTCAGCTGGAGGCGTCTCCGTCTGAAAGAGGGGATGCTGGAGGCTGAATCATGATGGAACTTCTTCTCTTCCCTCCGGTTCTCCGGGGATTTATCTCCCTTCTGGCGGCAGGGTTCTGCCTGCCTGTTACAGGAATTTTTATTCTCCGTCTCAATCTCCTCAATCTTCGCTTTATGCTGATGCACGGTGTCATGCTTGCAGGGGCTATTGCCCTTTCGGCGTCTCTGGACCCCCTGCTTTGCGCCCTCGGGATCAATCTTGTCCTTGTGTTGCTTATAGCCCGGCTCTCCCGCCGTTCGGAGCTCTCCACAGGGGGACTTACGACATTCTTTATGGTAATTTCAGTCGGGGTTGCCATGCTGCTTATCTATAAGAACAGGGTTCCCGTGCAGGATACAATGAATCTGTTGTGGGGCAGTATTTTCGCGCTGAACAGAAGGGAGTTCTATCTTCTGCTCCTGTTCTGCCTGATTATTCTTCTCTTTACGGCATTCAGGTACAGGCAGATTACGGCTGTTCTGATAAACAGGGAGGCCGCCTTTACATCCGGGGTCAACGAGACAGCTATTTTTTATACAATTATGATCATTACGGGAGTGGCCATCGCTTTTGCAATGCGCCTTGTGGGGGCCCTGCTGCTTGATGCCCTGGTCCTGCTGCCCGCCATGACAGCGGTCTCCTTCTCCCGGTCCCTGAAATCCATGTTCATTACGGCCATGATTTCGGGATTCCTCTACAGCCTGGGGGGATTCTTACTGGCCCTCAAGGCTGACCTTCCTGTCAGTTCAGGGGTTATCCTGGTGGCGGGAGTCGCATTCGGAATTACATATTTAGCAAGGAGCATATATGAAAAAATCAGTTAAATTATTTCTTCTTCTGCTTGTTATCCCCATGGGGATCAGCGCACAGACCATTCTGGCGACAACCGGCTGGACCGCCTCTTTTGCAGAGCTTGCGGGGGCTGAGGATGTTCAGATTCTGGCTCCCATGGACATGAAGCACCCCCCTGAGTATGAGATATCCCTGAAGGAGCTACAGACTGTGGCTCAGGCCGATTATCTCATTTTTGCAGGCTATGAGGCGATGATGGGCCGTATCCGCGAGTCCATGGGCAGCAGCAGTTCGGTAAAGATGATTCAGATCAATACAGGCAACAGTCAGGAGAATATCCGCAGTCAGGTCATGCTGATTGCCGAAGCTCTGGGAACCGAAGATAAAGCCGTGAAGAACCTGGCTGAAATTGACACCTTCTTTGATTTCTGGAGAAAGGACCTGACCTGGCACGAGGATGTTCTTGCCTCCTCTGCCGTACACTTTCATCAGCAGGCCCTGGCGGGATCTCTGGGATTCTCAGGTTTTGAGGTTTTTGGTCCTGCACCCCCCACACTGGGGGATATCAGAAAGATCCTCGCCGCAGAGCCTCTGCTGCTGATCGACAACTACCACAATCCTGTCAGTTCCGCTTTCCTTGAAATGGACAGTGCCCCCAAAGTTGTAAGCTGGCTGAACTTTCCCGGAATGGAAGGAACCAGTAGCCTTATGGATGTTCTTGAATATAAACGGAATGCTCTGAACCGGATTCTCGAGTAGCCCTTTTTCTCTCCCTGCGTTCCTTCCGTTTTCCTATAATCTCAAGAACAACAGGAAGGACCGCCAGGGTCAGGAATGTCCCGAAGAGCAGTCCCCAGGCAATGGAAATCCCTATGGGAACAAGCATCTGCCCCCCGGTACTCTTCTGGAAGATAAGGGGGGTAAGGCCTATGGAGGTCGTGAGGGTTGTCATGACAATGGGACGGAACCTCTGAAGGGCTGTCTCTCTTACCGCCGTCTCTATGGGAAGCCCGGAGCGGAGTTTGCCGTTCAGGCAGTCTATAAATACAACCGAGTCGTTGACAATAATTCCCGCAAGGGCCACCGAGCCGAGGAATGAGATAAAGGAAACCTCCCGTCCCATTATAATGTGGCCGTAGACGGCTCCCTGAAACCCCAGCGGGATCAGGCTGAGCACAAGCAGGGCCTGTCCCCATGACCTCATCTGGAACAGGAGCAGGGTGAACATCACAAGCAGGGCCATGGCCATGCTGAAAACCATGGATTTGATCATCTTGTTCACCATCTGCGCCTGCCCGCCCTGAGAGAGGGTCACGCCGTCCACTTCGGCAAGTACCTCGGGCAGAATCACGTCGTTTATCTCTTTCATCACAACATTGAGGTCCGCAGCCTCCGAGTCTATTCCCGCCATTACACTGAGGGAACGGTAGCCGTTCTCCCTCTGGATCTCCCCCTGGCTGCGCTGAAGGGCAAAGCTGCTGACAGACTTGAAGGGAACCAGTGCTCCCGAAGGGGTTCTGATCCGGAAGTTCTCTATCACATCAAGGGAGTTTCTTTCGGATGAGGGGTAGCGGATGACAAGAGGAACTTCCTTCCGGCCCTCCTGGAGGACCATTATCTCGCTGCCGTAGAATCCCATTCTTACCTGACGGCTTACATCGGCTGTGGTCAGGCCCAGTGCCTTGCCCCGGCTGTTCAGGGATATAAGCAGTTCCTTCTGGCCCAGAGGGCTGTTGTCGCGGATGTCCTTGACTCCCTCGATGGTCCTGAGCTTCTCTTTGAATATTTCAGCGGCCTTCCTCAGCTCCTCACCGTCTCTGCCAAGAAAGCGTATATATACAGGGTCTCCTCCGAACATTGTGTCGCTTCCAATAAATGCGGATTCAAGTACGGGAAGTTCCGGCAGTTCCCTTGCCAGAGCCAGGGAAAATTCGTTGACCCTGAAATCCCTCACATCATTCTCCTGCAGCAGCAGGTAGATTATAAGGCGGGTGCTGTCCCCCCAGGAGAGGTAGTCTACTATGGCATTGTCAAAGTCATCATTTCCCCACCGGGTCCCGAAGTCCATGGCAAAGCTCTCTACCTGCTCTCTTGTATCATCTACAACATCCACAGTTGTTCCCGATGGAAATGTAAGTTCCGCATAGACATAGGGAGCCTCTATCTCGGGAAAGAAGGCAGCTTTCACATGGTTCCCCGCCACTGCTCCGGCAGTGATGAGAAGGCTTCCTGCAAGAACGGCAAGAACAAAGGCCTTGTGTTTCAGGGCAAATCCGAGAAAGGGAGCGTAGATTCTGTTAATCAGGTAGTCCTGGCCGCTCTGGAGGTACCTGCGGAGCCTGTTGGGTTCTCTTGCCGCTTCTGTCATGGCTTTTGAGTGGGCCAGATGGGCCGGCAGCAGTATCAGGGCTTCCACCAGAGAGAAGAGGAGGCTGATGATAACAACAAGGCCTATCTGCTTTGTATACTTCCCCATCTCCCCGTAGATAAAGAAGTAGGGGGTAAAGGCGGCTATTGTAGTGGCTATGGATACGAGAACCGGAGCCAGTACTTCCATGGTACCGTCCACGGCAGCCTGTATTCTTGATTTTCCGAGCCTGTGCCAGTGGTCGTAGATGTTCTCGCCGATGACGATTCCGTCATCCACAAGTATTCCTATGATGATGATCATCCCGAAAAGGGACATCTCGTTGATAGTAATATTGAGAACCCATTCGATAAAGAGGAGCCCCATAAAGGATATGGGAATACCCAGAGCGACCCAGAAGGAGATTCGGGTATTGAGAAAGAGTCCCAGGATAAGAAGGACAAGCACAAGCCCGCCCAGACCGCTTTTTACAAGGGTTCCAAGGCGTTCATGGATCTCATCCACATCCCTTATATAGGTCTCGAAGGTCACCATGTCCCTGTACTTCTCTCGGTACTCATCGAGCTTGGCATCCACCATTTTAGAGATGGCGATAACATCCTCGGTATTGCCGTACATAATCTGGTAGCCGATGGCATTGTGCCCGTTCGCCCTTGTGTAGACTTCGTTCTCCCGGCGGATTCTCCGTACCCTGCACAGATCCCTGACTTTCAGTATCCTTCCGTTGTCCAGAACCATGACGGCGATCTCTTCGATCTCCCGCACCGTTGTCTTCTTCTCATAGGCCCTGATCTGAATCTCCTCGTCACCTGTCACAACCGATCCGGCCGAGAGGTTCAGGCTGGAGGCCTGCACGGCATTGAAAAGCTCATCCAGGGTGAGTCCGTAGCGTTCGAGAGTAGAGGGGACGGGTTCGAGTACGATCTCCTCTCCCGGCAGGCCCCAGGTGTTTATCTGGGTGACACCGCCGCTCCGGATCAGATCCTCCCTGAACTCTTCTGCAACCTCTTCCAGGAGGGAGAGGTCCTCAGGGCCGTAGATAAACAGAAGCATGACCCTGTTCCACTGGGTTTCCTGATAGATAACAGGTTTGTCAGCGTCCGAAGGGAGTCCTGCGGTTTCTACTACCTGTTTAACCCTGTCCATAATCTTATTCATAGGCTGCCAGGGGGATGTTTCCAGGCCGAACCATGCTCCTCCGTCCCAGGCGTTGGAGTTGACCTGTACCACTCCCTCAACGGAGCGGAGCTTCTCCTCCAGAGGCAGGATCAGTCCGTCCTCAACTTCAAGGGCCGATGCACCCTGCCAGTTCAGGCGGATGGATATGTAGTCGAAGTCCATCTTGGGCCAGATCCTCCGCTGGAGGTTGAAAAGGCCGAAGCATCCGGCGGCTATGATAAGGATCATAAGCCAGTTTGTCAGAAGGGGGTTGTTTACAAAAAAACTTATAAGCCTTTTCACTGTTCTACAGCCTCCACTTTGACTTCCATTCCCTCAAAGGGTTTCTGAATCCTTGTGGTTATGATACTCGTCCCTTCAGGAAGGGTGGGGGCCAGTATGATGCTGTCTCCATCGGAGCCTACAATCTGTACAGGGTATTTTTTAAGTCTCCCCGAATCAAAAGCATTGATTGTCCTGTCGGCGTTCAAAAGGCTTCTGGGGAGGATCAGTGCACGGTCAAGGGTTTTGCCGTAGATCTCTACTTCCGCATAATTTCCGGGCAGGAAGAGGGGATTGAGGTCGGGATTCTCAAAGGCAATGTGGAGGTCTATTGTCTGGCTGCCCCTGTCCATTACCGCATCCCGGCGTTCTACCGAACCGGGAAGGATCATATCCTCTTCAGTTCCCGCGGGAGTAATGGCTACGGCAGGCTGCAGTTCGCCAAGCAGAAGGATCTCCTCTCTTGTAAGAGGGAGGGATATTTCAAGGTTGCGGCTGTCTGTAAGAGTCAGAAGGGTCTGCCCTGTTGATACATAGCTGAACTGCTTGACCCCGTCTCCCGAAATATGTCCGGAGAAGGGGGCATAGATTCTGTAGCGTTCAAGGGTGTCTTCAAGCTCCCTGACCCTGTAGTATGCCTCAAGGACTCCATAGGTGCTTACAAGGAGTTTCTCCCTTTCAGATGCTATCTCTGGCAGTTCGGGGACGGCGGAACTTGTTGTGTTCAGACTCTTAAGGTAGCTGTTCCAGCGGCTGTAGATGCCGTTCTCCTCGGATTTGAAGACTGCAAGCAGCTGTGCTGTCGAGCTTATAAGCCCGCTTCGCGCAAGGGCCAGGCTGTTGCCTGTCATCTCGTCATCAAGATGAACAAGCAGAGTTCCCTCCAGGGCTTCTGTACCGCTTTTCAGGTCTTTGTAGGTATCGGTGACCTGGCCGGAAACAGCTGCGGAGAGGGTCAGGGAACGGGATGATTCAATAAAGCCCTGTACCCTGACAGTGACAGTGTAGGGGGTATATTCAACCGCTCTGGTTTCCACAAGGCGAATATTCTTATCCTCTTCCGGTTCTCCCGCCCTGGCGGAAAAGGCGTAGAGGGAGACTGAAACAGCCACGGAGGCAAGAAGTACAGAGCCCGCAAGAAGGATGGATATTCTGTATCTTCTGAAAAAGTCCTTTAACATATTACTACTCCTGAATCCATGGATTGCAAAAGCCGTACCAAAGGTGCTGTAAGAGTGCTTAAACAGGATCTATGCGATCATTTTTGGTGATTGCTGCCAATAAATGGCGGATACCACCGTAACTCCCGGGGCAGTATACGAGCGGGAGACTCTCTCCTGTTCTGCTACAGTCCAATAGTGAATTGCAGAGTACTAATATATCAGAGAAAATGATGATTGGGAATTCATAACCCTATCCCCGGGAGAGGGTCGGATTATGCAAGAAGTCCCCTGATCACAGCTTCCGCAGCATCCCTTACTGATTCACCTCTGCCGGAGGCTTCGGTGACGGCTCTGACAATGGCTGAACCGACAACAACCGCATCGCAGTGGGGTGCCAGTACCCGAACCTGCTCCGGCTTCTGGATTCCGAATCCCGCCATGACTTTTGTCTCAAGGGGTTTCAGTTTGTCCAGGAGTCCCAGGTTTGTCTCATCCAGGGTTGTAAGGCTGCCTGTTATTCCGCTTCTCAGGGCCGCATAGATCCACCGGGGCTTCAATGCTGTAATCTCCTCAAGCCTTTCGGGGGGAACGGTGGGAGTGATCACAGGCAGGACAGGAATTCCAAGCTCCTTTCCAAGAGCGTAGAGGCCCTCGTCACGGCCGTAGACAAGATCGGGAATTATAAGTCCGGCAGCTCCCGCATCCCGGGCCTGGATGATCATCTCTTTCATTCCCCTGGCAAAGAGAATATTGCCGTAGCTCATCAGAAAAACAGGAATATCAAGCTCCCGGCGGATTCTTTTCATAAGATCCAGAGCCTTATCCACTGTACAGCCCCTCTCAAGGGAGAGGCGGCAGGCATTTTCAATGACAGGTCCGTCAGCAGAGGGGTCCGAGAAGGGTATCTGCATCTCAAGGAAGGAGGCTCCTCCCGCGGCCAGGCCTCTGGCTGTCTCAAGGGAGCCCTCCATATCGGGATAGCCCGCAATAAAGTGGGAAACAATTTCAGTCGACATACTTCCTCCTGCTCTCCTTCTCAAGAAAATCTCTCCAGTTATCGCCATCCAGTGCAGCGGCGGAGATAAAGATATCCTTGTCCCCCCGGCCGGACATATTGATAATCAGATTTTCATCGGGGCTCATGGTCTTTGCAATTTTCATGGCCGCCGCGCCGGCATGGGCCGATTCCATGGCGAAGATCACACCCTCTGTACGGGCAAAGAACTTCAGCGCCTCAAGGGCCTCCCTGTCGCTAGCTTCGGTAAACTCTATCCGTCTCTCCTTTCCAAGGGCCGCCAGCTGGGGGCCGATTCCGGGATAGTCGAGTCCGGCGGATATGGAGTGAGTGTCCAGCACCTGGCCGTCATTGTCGTGGAGAAAGAGGCTTTTATATCCCTGGATAATGCCGGGGCGCCCTGTGTCCGCCATCCGCACAGCGTTGTTTCCCGGGCCTTTTCCCCGTCCCCCGGCCTCTACGCCGTACATCTTTATGGATTTCTCCTCAAGAAAAGGCGCCAGAAAACCAATGGCATTGGAACCGCCGCCGACACAGGCCACCATGGCGTCGATGCTGAACCCGGCCTGCTCTCTGATCTCCCTTCCTATGACCGACTGAAACTCCCTCACCATATCCGGATAGGGCGAAGGGCCCAGGGCGGAACCGAGAAGGTAGTGGGTGTCGGTGCTGTTGGCGGTCCAGTCACGGAAGGCCTCGTTTACAGCATCCTTCAGGGTACGGGACCCTGATGTGACAGACCGCACCTCGGCTCCGTACATCTCCATCCAGTAGACGTTGGGATGCTGGCGGCGGATGTCCTCCTCTCCCATATAGATCACACAGGGCAGGCCAAGGCGGGCACAGGCCGCGGCGGTGGCAACTCCATGCTGGCCGGCTCCTGTCTCCGCAATGATCCGTTTTTTTCCCATCCGTTTGGCAAGAAGGGCCTGGCCGGCGGCATTGTTGATCTTATGGGCTCCTGTATTGGCAAGGCCTTCCAGTTTTATGTAAATTTGGGCGCCTCCGATCTCCCTTGAGGCGTTCTTTGCCGGAAGAAGGGGGGTGGGGCGTCCTATAAAGTCCCTGCAGAACTCTTCAAACTCACTGATAAACTCCGGATCTTTCAGGGCTTCCTGAAAAGCAAGCTCCAGCTCCTTGAGGGGGGGCTGAAGTATTTCGGGCACATAGCGACCGCCGAAGGGGCCGAAGTAGTCGTTATATACTGACATAGGACTCAATCTCCTTGAAAAAGGCTTCCATTTTTGCGGGATCTTTCTTCCCGGGTGAGGCTTCCAGTCCGCTGGACAGGTCAACAAGCTGCGGATGGAACTGTTCCAGTACACCCTTAATATTATCAGGATTCAGGCCGCCTGCAAGCCACAGTTCCCCCTTTTCAGAGGCCCTGCCGACAAGGTCGGGGGAGAGCCTCTTTCCCGTTCCACCGGCCTGCCCTTCCGCAAAAGCATCGATCAGGCAGGGTCTGGGGTAGTAGGAATCCATGAGTTCCAGATCCTCCTCCCGGCGTATCCTCAGGGCCTTGTAGCCGGGGTATTTTGAAACTGTATGCTCCGACTCCGACCCGTGAAACTGAATCATATCCAGATACCCTTCAGCAAGAAGGGAGGCAATGTCTCCGGGAAGAGGTTCCTCTTCGGCCAGAACAACAACCCCCACTTTCAGGGCCGAAGTCCTGGGCAGGGATCTTATAAATTCAGGGCTTGTCTGACGGGGGGAGGGGGCCAGGATAAAGCCGCACAGGTCGGCTCCCAGATGAACAGCCTGATCAAAGTCTTCCCTGTCGGCAAGTCCGCAGATCTTGGTCAGAGGGCGTCCCTCCTCCCAGCGGCTGCAGAGTCTGGCCCAGGAGTTGGGAAGCGCAGGGGCGGGCCGTTTCATGAGTTCCTTCAGCTCAGGGATAAGTGAGGGGTTGCGGACCACACCCTCTCCCACAAGAAGACCCTGGAACCCTGCATCCAGGGCAAACGCTCCATCCTCATTCTTAAGAATCCCCGACTCATAAATCACACGGCACTCCCAGGTGATAAGGCCTCTTACTTTAAGGGGCTGGAGGGGGTATATTTTAAAGTTTTTCAGATTGCGGCAGTTTATTCCCACAAGAGAGGGTTTCATGACTGATGCCTTATCCACATCCTCGGCCGAGTGGAGCTCTACAAGGGCGGCCATTCCAAGCTCTTCACAGCGGCTGTGCATGGCCCTCAGTACCTCCTGCTCCAGAAGGGAGGCAATCAGCAGACAGGCGTCAGCGCCGGCGCGGTATGAAACCTCAATGTCCTCAACCGAGAGAAGAAAGTCCTTTCTGAGTATCGATAGTTCCGGATGGGAGTTTTTTACATCCATAAGATCCTGGAGGCTGCCCGAAAAGTAATCAGGCTCTGTCAGTACACTGACCTGGCCGGCACCCATGGAACTGTAGAGTTCCGCCTGGTCGGCTGCACTTGCAATGTCCTTGATCTTTCCCTTGGAAGGGCTCTTCCGCTTTACCTCGCAGATAAGCATCTTCTCACGGGAAAAGGGAACCAGAGGGTGGAGTCTCTTTTCAGGAACGTTAAACCCCTCGCAGGGCCCCAGTCTGTCGATCCGTTTCTGCCTTTTGTCGGCTATCTCTCTTCGGATATCCATCCTCAGGCTCCCTGAGCGCCGGCTTCCGGCTGCTGGCCCATGCGGCGCAGCGTCTTTACAAGACGGAGCACTTTTCCCTCTTCAAGGCTTTTCTTCGCCATTTCGTATCCCTCTTCGATGGAAGGGGCCGATCCGTAGGCAAAGGCGGCGGCTCCCGCATTGAGGCAGCATGCCTCTATACAGGCTCTGTTGCCCGCACCCTTGAGGATGGCAACGGCCATGCGGGCATTCTCTTCGCCGCTGCCGCCGTTCAGGTCGTCCGTTGTATATCCGCTGATGCCGACAGTCGCGGGATCAAAGACAGTATCTGTTTCGATGCCGTCCTGGTCGATGGAGAAGATCCTTGTCGGGGCCGCTGGAGATATTTCATCAAGGCCGTCCCGGGAGTGAACCGTTATAACTCTTCTGATGCCAAGGAGTCTTGCCGCCCGTGCCATCACGGGGCAGAGCTCCTCATCATAAACGCCTATAAGCTGGCACTCGGCGTCGGCAGGGTTGGAGAGGGGGCCCAGAAGGTTCATGATCGTCTTGATTCCAAGCTCCCTTCTGACCGGGGCCGCATGGCGCATGGCGCTGTGAAAGAGGGGCGCCGCCAGATAACAGAACCCTGTTTCCGAAACCATCCGGGCTGCTTCATCGGGGCCCGAGTCCACGGGAATCCCGAGGCTCCTGTAGAAGTCTGTACTGCCGCTTTTCGAACTGACAGCCCTGTTGCCGTGCTTTGTCACCTTGATACCCATGGATGCCGCGATAAGAGCGGAAAAGGAGGATATGTTGAATGTTCCCCGGCCGTCTCCGCCGGTTCCGCAGGTGTCTATGGTCTTACCGGGTACTGACACGGCTACTTTTTTCCGCCTCAGAACTCTGGCGCATCCCGCCACCTCATGGGCCTTGATGCCCTTGGCATTCAGAGCCGTCAGAATGGCCGCAATAAAGGCTTCCGACAGGCTGCCCTCAGTGAGCTCATCCATAAAGTCTTCGGCTTCTTTTTCATCAAGGTCCTGTCCTGCAAGCAGCTTGTTCAGAAGTCCCTGTTTGTTCAGGGGCTCTCTCTTGTACTTCAGAAAATTCTTGAGAAGAGTGCGTCCATCTTCGCTCCCGATTGATTCAGGATGGAACTGGACCCCTTCAAGTATGTGGGACTTGTGTCTTATTCCCATTATCTCGCCGTCATCGGAGCGTGCGGTAATCTCAAGGCCTTCGGGCAGAGAGGCTTCCTCCGCCGCCAGTGAGTGGTACCGGGTGAACTTTGCAGGAGCGGGCATGTTGCGGAAGATCCCCCTGCCGTCATGGCTCATGGCTTCCACCTTTCCATGGACGATCCTTCTGGCGGAGACAATCTTTCCCCCCAGTGCCTGTACGATGGTCTGGTGCCCCAGGCAGATGCCAAGAATGGGAACCTTGCCCAGAAAGTGCTGAACAGCATCCAGGGATATGCCTGCATCCTCGGGGCGGCCGGGGCCGGGAGAGAGGATAATCCTTGCAGGCTTTAAATTCGCAAGCTCCGAAAGGGTTATTTTATCATTCCTGAAGACCTGTACCTCTTCATCGGTAATCTCCTTCAGGTACTGGTAAACATTGAATGTAAAGGAATCATAGTTATCTATAAGGGCAATCATACTTCCACTCCTGCTGCCAGGGCCATGGCCCTCATTTTTTCCTTGGTCTCTTCAAGCTCCCGTGCGGGTTCCGAGTCATATACTATTCCACCTCCCGCCTGAAGGTAGAGAAACTCGTCCTTCTTCAGAGCCGAACGGATAGTTATGCATGTATCAAGACTGCCGTCAGCCCCGAAATACCCTACCAGGCCCGCATAAAAGCCCCGGTTGATCTTTTCCAGTTTCGATATTGTCTTGATGGCCTGGATCTTGGGGGCCCCCGAAACAGTTCCCGCCGGAAATGTGGCGCGGATGACTTCGGCGGCAGTCACTCTGTCCCTGAGTTTCCCTGTAACTTCCGATACAATATGCATTACCTTGGAGTACCGCTCTATGATCATCATCTCTGTGACTTCAATGCTTCCCGCCTCGCAGACCCGTCCCAGGTCGTTTCTGGCCAGATCAACAAGCATCAGGTGCTCGGCTCTCTCTTTTTCATCGTTTAGAAGCTCCTTCTCAAGGGCCCTGTCCTCTTTCTCGTTCTTACCACGCCGTCTGGTGCCGGCTATGGGGCGGATCAGCGCTTCGCCGTTGCCTACCTTCACATGGACTTCGGGAGAGGCTCCCAGAAGCTGATAGCCTCCGAAGTCGAGGTAGAACTGATAGGGAGAGGGGTTGCTGGAACGGAGATTCCTGTAGGCGTCCATGGCACTCTGCTCTGTGTGAACCGTAAGGCGCCTGGAGGGAACGGCTTGAAGCAGATTACCTTTTATGATCTCATCCTTCAGGGTTTTAACCATCTCCATATACTCCTTTTCGCTGTCAGGATCGGGTAGAAGGGTCCCCTTGGCGCTCTGGTTCTGTTCGGCCAGATAGTTGAAGTTATAGTCGAAGATCTTTGCTCTTACAGCCTCCACCGCTGACTCGAGGTCAACCTCAAAGTCGGGGTAGTTCAGGCCGATCAGGGTAATTTCATCTGTGTAGTGGTCAAAGACAAGGATAACATGGCCGAAGATAAACTCTCCCAGAGGGAGGTCCAGTGAGTCCTCCCTGTCTGCAAAGGGGATATCGTCGCAGTACCGGGCAAACTCGAAGGACAGGAATCCGATACCTCCGGCGGGTACGGGGAACTCCTCCTCAACATCCTCGTGGTAGGAGGCCATTTTCTGAAGAACATGAAGAATATCTTCGCCGCTGTGGCTGATTCGGTCCTTTCCTTTTGCCGAAATCCTGTAGACGATCTCCTTCTCCTGTATGATCCGGAAGGCTTCATCAACAAGAAGGATCGAGTACCGCGAATGGCCTCCTGACAGGGAGGAGGACTCAAGAAGACATCTGGCATCCAGTTTGATTGCCAGAGCACAGGGGGTGAACTTGTCACCGGGAACCTTGATCCTGTAATAATTCATACTCTTCTGAGACATAATGGCTATCCTTAAATGTTTCTTTGAATAGAAACGTTCTTATGAGTAGAAACAATAAAGCAGTCCTGACCTTCTGTCAAGTGAAGGGGTGAATATTTTTGAGCCAAAAAAAACCGGAGATCACTGTCTCCGGTTCTTTCTGAATGTCTTTCGGGGAATCATATAGGAATCATCACTGAATAATTGTCTCTTTGGGTGCTCCGCCGGAAGGGGCTCCTCCTGCAGGTTTTGCTTTTCCTCCTCCGGAGGAGGGAGAGAAGAAGTTGAGAAAAAGGCCGTAGATGGCACCGCTCACACCGCCGACAATATGGGACATCTGGGAGATGTCGTCATTGTTGAAAATATTCGTAAACTCCTTGACCAGATAGAGCCCCAGAATCGCCAGAAAGGAGACAGGAAGTTCCTTCTGCTTTGAACCGGCAAAAGAGGTGAGCAGAATCATCATAAAGGCGATCCCGCTGGCACCGAGAAGTTCGGTGGGGAAGAAGAGGGCGTTCAAAAGCCCGTTTATCACTGTTGTTATTATCATCATCAAAGCAAGCCGGCCGCTGCCGTACTTCTCTTCAAGAACAGGCCCCAGGAGCAGAATGTAGGTCAGGTTCTGAACCAGGTGCTCCCAGTTGGCGTGGCCGAAACTGTGGGTAAGAAGTCGTATATAGGCGGGAAAGTCGTCAAGCTGGAAGGTCAATGCACCTTCCGCCGTAAAGACGCCCTGAATCATACCCGGTACAAGGTACTGATCGCAGAGAAGGATAAAGGTACAGATCAGTCCGAAGGTCAGTGAAACGGGGGCATTGTATTTTAATCTCATTTATTTCGCATTCTCCTTTTAGGATTGTCGGCGTCTGAGAAGGATATTTTAGTATTTCCCGCCCAAAACAGGGCGGGGAGGAGGGGGGATGAAGCTCTCTGAGAACTACTTGAGTATCAGTTCCACCGGGCAGTGGTCGCTTCCCGTCACATCCTGGTGGATAAGGGAGTCCTCAACACTGTCGATAAAGGAGTCGTTGACGCACCAGTAATCCAGGCGCCATCCTATATTCTTGGCCCGGGCGTTCATTCTGTAGGACCACCAGCTGTACTGGTCGGGCTCTTTATGGAATACCCTGAAACTGTCTGTCCAGCCGTTCTCCGTAAACTCGTCCATCCAGGACCGCTCCTCGGGGAGGTACCCCGGGTTTTTCTCGTTGCTCTTGGGGCGGGCAAGATCAATGGGTTTATGGGCTACATTGAAGTCTCCGCAGATAAGCACATTCTTTCCCTCTGCTACAAGCCTGTCCGCTTCGGCCTTCAGGGCCTTGTTGAAGCCAAGCTTGTAATCAAGCCTCTTGCCCTCTGACTGTGAGTTTGGAAAGTAGCAGTTGAATACAGTAAAATCTTCAAACTCCGCAGCCATCACACGGCCCTCGCTGTCAAACTCTTCAATACCAAGGGGGCGTACCGAAAGGGGTTCGGTTTTGGAGTAGAGGGCCACACCGCTGTATCCCTTCTTCTGTGCAGAGATAAAGTATGAGTGATAACCGGTCTGGTTCAGAAAGTGCTCAGCGAGCTGCTCTTCCTGTGCCTTGGTCTCCTGCAGGCAGAGGATATCGGGGCTGAAGCTCTGGAGCCATTCAAACAGGCCCTTTCCCTCGGCGGCTCTGATGCCGTTTACATTCCAGGATACAAGTTTTTTCATATTCACCTCTCTTGTGCAAAGAGTCTACACAGAGAAGTGGGAAATGGAAAGGGTCATTGTTCAGCTCCCGGCAAAGTCCCCGCCGGCCGGCGGGGCCGGGCTGCTCCGGGCTCCGCTGGCGCTCCGGCCCCTGCGGGGGCTGCCTCCGGCACCCTTCATATCCCTCTTTGGTCAGGTGTGGAAAACTATACGAAATTCGTACTTGACGAAACAGCCTCTTAGTCCTAATATTTACCTCAATGAACGAAAGCTCTGATCTGTTTACAAAATGTAATCTCAGCGCAGCGGCAGCGGCGGCCCCATACACGGGAATCGCAGGCTGACGGGTTCAAAATTGAAATTACCGCCGCGGTTCCTGAAAAGGGACTGCGGCTTTTTTTTACCCTGGCAGCCGCATCCCTTAAAAGACCCGCCGGTTAAATGGAGAGGAAGATGAGAAGAAACATCGTTTGGGAGGGAGCAGACCAGCTCCACTATGAAATCAGGGAGATTGTCGGTACCGCCCGGAAGCTGGCGGACATGGGTGTGGAAGTCATCTATGAAAACATCGGCGATCCCATACAGAAAGGCGAGGAGGTTGTCCCCTGGATCAGGGAGATCGTCACTTCCCTTACCGCTGACAGCAAGTCCTATGGCTATACGGCCACCGAGGGAGACTACAAAACTAGGGACTTTCTGGCTGAACATGTCAACC
The DNA here is from genome assembly GCA_963676905.2 of Oceanispirochaeta sp. Classification (GTDB taxonomy): domain Bacteria; phylum Spirochaetota; class Spirochaetia; order DSM-2461; family DSM-2461; genus Oceanispirochaeta. Next base: position 3,760,561 of record CAXXVE010000001.1, on the reverse strand, counting down.
AGCGCGGAGGATGCCGTATAACAGGAGATGACATTATCTTCTTTAACGGACTGGGAGACGCCGTATCCACTGTCTTTGCTTTTCTGAAGAGGGAAGCCAGGGTCATCGGCCCGTCACCGGCATACTCAACGCTCTCATCGGCGGAAGCCGCCCACTCCGGTTACAACCATACAACATATAAACTGGACCCCGAGAACAACTGGATGCCCGATCTGGAGGATCTTGAAAACAAGGTCCGCTACAATGACTCCATCGCGGGAATCCTCCTTATCAATCCCGACAACCCCACAGGGGCGGTTTATCCTCCCGAGGTGCTGAAACAGATGGTTGACATCGCCCGGAAGTACGACCTTTTTGTAATCTGCGACGAGACCTACGCCCACATCGTCTATAACGGCGGCATCACCTGTCATCTGAGTGAAGTCATAGGGGAGGTTCCCGGAATCGCCATGAGGAGCATCAGCAAGGAGTACCCCTGGCCCGGCGGACGATGCGGCTGGCTCGAGGTCTTCAACCGCCACAGGGACAGCAATTTCGACAGTTTTATCCAGACCCTTGTCAATGCCAAACGTCTTGAGGTCTGTTCCACGACCCTTCCCCAGCTTTCGATCCCCCTGATTATGGGCGATCCCCGTTACAGGGAGCATCTGGACCACAGGGCATCTGTGTTTGCCGCTAGAGCCGTAGAGGCCGTAGAGAGGCTTAACAAGGTGCCCGGTGTAAGGGTCAACCTTCCCCGGGGCGCCTTCTATCTGACAGTCCTTCTCGACCCTGAGAAGGTGGAGGGGTTCAATCACCTTCCCATGACAAAGGAAGTGGAAGAGTTCCTTGCAGAACCCATGGCAAAGGCGGCTCCCGACAAGAAGCTTGTCTACAACCTGCTGGGCGCCACAGGAATCTGTACAGTTCCCCTGAGCGGATTCTGTTCGGATCTTCCCGGATTCAGAGTCACCCTTCTTGAAAACGACGATGAGAAGAGAGTCCAGATCTGGGAGACACTGGCAGAGGCCCTGACGGCCATGCTGGACTGATTATTGAGTTCACGATTTTCAAAGGAGTCTCTTTTCTACTCCCTGAAGTTGTGAATATAATGGACGCCTATGAAAAAAATGAAAGTAATGTTTGTCTGCCTTGGAAATATATGCCGTTCACCCCTGGCTCACGCGGTTTTTGAGGACCTTGTCGAAAAAGAGGGGCTTCCTGTGGAAACAGAATCCTGCGGAATGGGAAGCTGGCATGTGGGAGAACCCTCGGACGGGAGGATGCGCCGTACCGCAGCGGGCCATGGTGTGAATATAAGCCACTATGCCCGCGCCTTCCGTCCCTCTGACCTTGATGAGTATGATCTTGTCATTCCCATGGACAGGCAGAACCTGAAAGACCTCAAGCGCTATGCCAGTCCCGAACATATGGACAAGATCCATCTGATGCGGGAGTGGGACCCTGAGGGCGGGGTTGAAGTACCCGATCCCTACTACGGCGGAGACCAGGGGTTTGAAAATGTCTATGATATTGTGGAGCGCAGCTGCCGTTCCCTGATAGCCGACCTGAAACAAAGGATGTAGGAATGAGTCTCCCATGGTTCACTTCACTTGAAGAGGCTCTTACGGTCCTGGACGGCGAAGGGAGCAGTGTCAGCGGAGAACGGGGCGTGGGAGGCGGCTGTATTAACAGCTGCGGAGTTCTCACCCTGAGTACAGGCCGCAGGGTTTTTATCAAGCGAAACTCCCTTGCAGGAGCGGATATGTTCCGTCAGGAGGCTGCAGGGCTGCTGGCTCTCTCTTCTGTTTCCGGTGCCCCCCCTGTACCCGGAGTTCTGGGAGCAGGGGAGGACAGCAGTTTCTCCTTTCTCCTCCTTGAGTACCTGGAACCGGGGAGAAAGACTCCCTCCTTCTGGGAGGACTTCGGCTCAGCCATGGCCGCTCTTCACAGAAACGGGCGGAGCAGCTCCTGCGGTTTCGGTGAGGACAACTATATCGGCTCCGGCCCCCAGCCCAACAAAGCCATGGACAACTGGATCGATTTCTTCCGCACCCGGCGGATCGAATTCCAGTTGAAAATAGCCTCCGACCACCGCCGTCTGGACTCATCATCGGTGAAACTTGTACAGAGTGTAATGGAAAGAATAGACCGTTACCTTATCCCCTGTGACTCCGGCGGACCGAGCCTGCTACACGGAGACCTCTGGTCTGGGAACTTTGTTGTCGGTCCCGGCGGAGAGGCCTGCATTATCGATCCCGCAGCCTATTACGGGCACAGGGAGTCCGATCTGGCCATGACAAGGCTCTTCGGTGGCTTTGACCCCGCCTTCTACAGGGCCTATGAGAGCATATGGCCCCTTGAACAGGGGTTTTCAGAACGCTGTGATCTCTATAATCTTTATCATATGCTGAATCATCTGAACCTCTTCGGCGGGTCCTACGCCGGTTCTGTGGTCAGCATTGCCCGGAAGTATTCCTGACCTCCTTTCTCCCTGACTGAGAGGGAGGCGCAGAGGCATATACCGGCCACAGGAGTCTTAAAACATGTTCGAACAGCTCTCTCTACAGGATTATCTGATTCTTGCCCTCTGTGCCTTGACCATAGGGGGTAACAAGGCCGGACTCAGGGGTATCAATATTATAATCATCCCTGTTTTTGCATCCTACTTCGGCGGGAAGACCTCTGCCTCGGTCATTCTTCCTCTTCTTATTCTGGGTGATATCTTCTCGGTTGTGAACTACAGGAAGAATATCAAATGGAGTTATCTGCGGCAGCTTCTCCCGTCGACTCTTCTGGGGCTTACCGCCGGAATGCTCGTGGGACGGGCCGTGCCGGACGAGGTCTTTATTCAGTTTATGGCAGTATTTGTCCTGATCTGCCTCTTTCTTATGATCTACAAGGAGTTCGCCAGCAGGCAGATTACACTGCCTGATCACTGGCTGGCACATGGTACTGCCGGTTTTGCCGGTGGCTTTTCAACAATGGTTGGAAACGCGGCAGGTCCTATCATGTCCCTCTATCTCCTTTCAATGAACCTGCCAAAGATGGTTTTTATCGGAACGGGGGCTGTCTTTTTCTGTACAGTCAACCTGCTGAAAGTACCGGTTCATGCCTTCGTCTGGGGTTCCATGACCCTGGAGACTCTTAAGGTTTCACTCTCGCTTGCACCCTTTGTGCTTATTGGTTTTTTTCTGGGGCTGAAGCTTGTAAAGATCATGCCCGAGCGTCCTTTCAGGATCTTTATTATCCTTGGAACTCTTGTGGGAACGGTTAAACTGTTTTTTTAAGAAGTCCTCAATAAAGGACCATGTAAGACTAAAAAAAGCCCGGAGAAGTCCGGGCTTTAATTTTTTACATCTGAAGGGGCTACCTAGAGTTTTTTCCAGAACCAGGGTGTAAAGAGCACCATAACGGTGTATATCTCAAGACGTCCCATCATCATGGCAAGGGAAAGGAACCATTTGATTGCAGGCTGGAAGAAGTGGTAGTTCATTGTGGGGCCGACCAGATTGAATCCGGGGCCAATATTGCCCACAGTTACAAGGGCTGTGGAAAAGGATGTAAGGATGTCATACCCTCCCGCCGCAACGACGGTTGTTGTTACAAGCAGGCTGAAAACATAAAGGAATACAAATCCTGTAATCACGGATATGATATCTTTCTTCACAACCATTCTGTTCAGCCTCAGATGGAAAACGCTTCGGGGATAGATAAGCATCTTGAGTTCCCGTACTGCCAGTTTAAAAAGTGTGACAATGCGGACGACCTTGATGCCCCCTCCCGTTGAACCGGCGCATCCCCCTATAAACATCATCAGAAAGAGTATGATTTTACTGAAGGCGGGCCAGAGGTCAAAGTCGGTAGTAGCATATCCTGTGGTTGTGATAATCGAAGCCACCTGGAAGGCTGCATACTGCAGTCCCTCTCCGAATCCTTCAAACACTCCGTTCTGTACAAGAGACACTGTAATAAGCAGTGAGGCCAGGGCGAATATCCCCAGATAGGCCTTCATCTCAGTATCGATCAGGACATCCCTGATTCTTCCTGTAATAAGCTTGAAGTAGAGGGCAAAGTTCAGTCCGGCCATAACCATGAATATGGTGATGACCCAGTGAATATAAGCGGAGTCGTAAAAGCCGACGCTTGCATTTTTTGTTGAGAATCCACCAGTCGCCATTGTTCCGAAACTGTGGGTCAGGGCGTCAAAAAGGTTCATTCCCCCGAACATAAGAAGAATCGTCTCCACAAGGGTCAGTCCCAGGTAGATAAACCAGAGGTACTTGGCTGTGTGGGTAATTTTAGGGGTTATCTTGTCTACAGAGGGGCCCGGGGCCTCGGCCTTTAAGAGCTGAAGTCCTCCGATCCCGAGCAGAGGGAAAATCGCTACTGTCAGAACCACTATCCCCATACCGCCAAGCCAGTGTGTCAGGCTCCGCCAGAAGAGGATGGAGTAGGGGAGACCCTCAATGGCTGTCAGTATGGAGGCTCCTGTTGTAGTAAAACCGCTCATGGTCTCAAAGTAGGCGTCTGTGTAGCTTGGAATTGCTCCGGACAGGTAAAAGGGAAGGGCTCCAAGAGCGGAGGCGCTGATCCATGAAAGGCTTACAAGCATAAAACCGTCTCGGGGACTCATTGTCCGGTTCCGGTTGCTCCGGGTCGCCGCATAAACTGCGCCGACCACGGGGATCAGTGCCAGTACGGGAAAGACAAAGGCCTTGAAGCTCTCTGTTTCTCCGTAAAAAAGGGCTATTCCCGCGGGAATCAGCATAAAAAGGCCGATTACCGCAAGAAGAATGACAAGAACATGAAGGATAAGTTTTGTTTTCATAGCATCAACCGGATATTATCTTTTCCATCCGGGCAACAGCTTCACGCTCCAGGATCACTACGACGTAGTCGCCGCTTTTAATGACCGTATCACCCTTGGGGATGATATCCTGTCCCTCGTGGGAGAGGAAAATTACAAGAGATTTTTCAGGCAGCTTCAGATCTATGATCTTCTTGCCGGCAATGGGAGAAGTCTCTTCGATCTGGAATTCAACTACCTCAAGCTTACCCCCCGAGAGGGCATGAACGTTCTTAATATTTCCCTTGCGGATAATTTTCAGAATCGAGTTTACAACAGCGTCGTTCAGACAGACTGTAACATCCACATTGAGATTGTGTGCCATTGTACGGTAGCTGTTTCTGATAACCAGGGCCATCGCCTTATCCACGCCCAGGGTCTTGGCGTAGATACCTGTGATGATATTAAGCTCCTGGTTGTTTGTGGCTGTAATTATAAGGTCGGTGTCTTCAAGGAATTCCTCTTCATTGAAGCTGTCCTCTGTGACATCGGCATGGGTGATCAGGGCCTGCGGAAAGCGCTCGGAAAGCTCCTTGCACCGGTCGTAGTCCTTCTCGATAATCTGGATATTCTTTTTCTGTTTCTTGTTCAGCAGTCTGCCCAGACGGGAGATCCCGTGGGGGGTGCTGTGTTCCTGGTCGAGAAGCTCCTCAGCCACATAGGCTGTGATATGACCGCCGCCGATAAGGGTTATCCTGTTGATGTCCTTGCGGGTCTGCTCCTCCAGTTTGAAGATGGTCTCAAATCCCTTCTCAGAAGAGATAATATAAATCTGGTCACCCTCTTCTATTACTGTTTCCCCTGTGGGGATTATGTAGTGATCGTTTCTCAGTATCGCCGCTACAAGAAAGGCGAAGTCCATATGTTTTCTGACGTCTTTCAGGCTCTGACCGATAAAGAGAGAGTCTCTCTTTACATTCAGATTCCTCATCTGAAGGCTTGTGTTCTCAAAGAGCATAATATCGCTGCGGGCACCGTGACTGACGGCATAGCTCATGATTTTGGCCGCTTCGATTTCAGGGTTGATGACATGATCTATTCCCAGGAAAGAGTTGGAGATCATCTTTGTCCGGGAGTAGTCAAGATTCCTGACCCGGGCAATTGTCTTTACATGCTCATACTCCGCAGAGACGAGTCCGCAGGCAATAAGGTTGGTTTCATCACTGGCTGTAACGCTGACAAAAATATCGGCCTTCTGAATACCGGCCTTTGTCAGGCTGTCAAGGTTGTTTCCCTCGTCATTAATAACGAGGCAATCCAGTTTACTTGCTGCGTCTCTGGCTTTTTCGGAGTCTCTTTCAATAAGAGCAACATCCTTTTTTTCCAGGATCAACTGTCTGGCCAGCTGTGTACCAACACGGCCGGCGCCTAATATTACAATATACATACATCAGAGAGGATACTCAGATAAACATGGTCTTGTCAATTTTAATAATGTATTTAAAACGGTGTTTCAAAAAAATATATGTACAGGGAGCCGGTGAAAAACAAAATATGCGTAACATTAATGTCATATAACGTGTACTATTTAATAAAATGCCCACAGGCAACCGAGGATTATAAATATGAAGGAACAGCCCCTTAAGACTTTTGTTATAGACACCAATGTTCTGATTCACCGTCCCGATGCGATTCTGTCTTTCAAAGACAGCGAAGTCGTCATTCCCATCTGGGTTCTCGAAGAGCTGGACAAGCTCAAAAGCGAGCCTGAAGGCAGGGGGAGAAGCGCCAGGGCAGCCATCCGTTTTCTCAATGAAGTAAGCAATCATGGAAACCTTCAGCAGGGTGTGAAGCTCGAATCGGGAGGAATGCTGCGGGTTGTCCTTGATTTTGACCGCTCTGTGGAGGACTCCCTTTCATCAAGCAAGATGGATAACAAGATCATTCTTTGCGCCAAGTACCTTCAGAGCAGTTCCCTCGAACGCAGGAATCCCGATGTGTTCTTTGTCTCCAAAGACATCAATGCCCGGATAAAGGCCACCTCAATCGGCATAAAGGCTGTAGACTACGAGAAGCACAAGGTCAATATTCAGTACCTTTATGACGGATTCAGGGAGCTTCACGGCGATAAGCAGCTTATGGAGGCACTGAAGGCCGATGATCAGGCTCCCATGCCTGAAATGACTGTATTTCCCAACCAGTATCTCATACTCCGGGAGAGTGCCGATGCCAAGGCATTCCTTCTGGCGCGCTGTGATGTAACCAATAAACGGCTTGTGATGGTCGATACATTTCATGAGCCCATTCTCGGTATAAGACCCCTCAATCCGGAGCAGCGTATCGCTCTGGACCTTCTTTTGAACGACGACATCAAACTAGTAACCCTTATAGGCAAGGCGGGAACGGGAAAAACCCTTCTCTCCCTTGCGGCAGGTTTGAAAAACACAATGGAAGACAAGAACTACACCCGGGTTCTTTTAAGCCGGCCTGTTATTCCCATGGGAAAGGATATAGGTTATCTTCCCGGTGCGAAGAATCAGAAAATGAGCCACTGGATGCAGCCTCTCTTTGATAATCTTGAATATATTATCGAGGTTGCCCACAAGCAGAATTTAAAGAGTATTGATCAGGTTCTGAATAACAAGATTATTGAGATTGAGGCCCTGACCTATATCAGGGGAAGATCCCTTCCCAAGCAGTATATTATTATTGATGAAGCCCAGAATCTATCACCCCATGAAGTAAAAACCATCGTCAGCCGTGCGGGGGAGGGCACCAAGGTCGTGATTACAGGAGATCCACATCAGATCGACAATCCCTACCTTGATGCCGAATCCAACGGTCTGACCTGTCTGGTTGAGGCTTTCAGGGATGTGGATATCGCCGGACATGTAACTCTGGGGCGATCCGAGAGGAGCCGTCTGGCGGAACTGGCATCGGAGTTGTTGTAAAATGCCTGAATATTCCAGAAAAGTGCTGAGTGAACTGACCAAGCTGAAAAAGAAAGCCTTTGAGAGGGCCCAGAACGTCGAGCTTGAGATTCTCTACAAGGAATTTGACCGGTGGAAGAAGAAGAGGCTCTCTTCGGACTCTCTTGAGCTTGCCATAGACAAACACAAGGGATTCCGGAAGGAGATTCTGGAAAACCAGTACCAGATTGACGGAGATCCGGGAGTTCCCGTGGCTGATGCCATCAACAGGGGATATCTGACTAAAAAAGATTTAAGCGCCGAAGCTTATAAATCTATTGAGATTTTGATCGATCTGGTTAATATTTAATATAGAGCGACATCTTAAATGAGTTTAAGGAGATGTTATGGATGAAGTAAAGTTTTGCTCTTATTGTGGAAAACTAACAAGCTCCTGCTACAGCTACTGCCCCTGGTGCGGCAAGAGCCTTGAGAATAAGAGCAGTGTAGCTGATGCTCTGAACAACTCCCTCAATAAGATGGAAAAAATCCAGATGGAGGACAGGCTGCTTGAGCTTGAAAAGCTGGAAACCTGCCTCGATAATCTTGAAGAGGAGATAGAGGCTTTTCTCTCTAAGGCCTCTTCCTGATTTAACCCTTTTCAAATTCGGTCCGGCAGCCGATAAGAACATCATATGCAGCGGAAATTACTATTACTCATACTACTCACCCTGCCTTTTACGCAGGTATTCACACAAAACAGGCAGATCGACTTCATCGATCCGTCTATTAACAGTCACAACGAAATTCTAACGGCCCTCTCGTTCCCCTCACTGGAAGGGGAGAGCTATAACGCCCTGATCCGGGGGCAGGCGGATACCCTGGCGGTAGAGGCCCTCACCATCTATCCCGAAAAGACTTTTTATTTTTCAGGCCGGGATGAACTTATGGTTTACAACCACTTCGGCTGCTACAGTTACAAAGAGGGAATGTGGCAGGAGGAGAGTTATGGTAAATCCTTCTCTTCTGGTGCAGCCCTTTCCCCTCTGCCTCTGAAGCCTCTTATACCAAGCCCAAACGGGAAATATACAGTCTATGTCACAGAAGATGAGAGAGGCACCGCCTCACTTGTCCTTTATGACAGGGACAGGAAACAAAGGACTACTGTAACTTCAAGTCTGAAACCTGAATATCTTCAGAAGATGGTCAAGTGGTCTCCCGATTCAAAGTACTTTATCTACCGAAGGGGCAGAGAGCTCTACTACTTCTCCATTGATCAGTACCAGTCGGGGCGTATCCCCGCTGAGTCATTCCGTAAAACGGGGTTCAATGACATCCAGTCTGTAAAGTGGAGTAAAGGAAACTATCTCTATGTTCTCAAGGGCAGATATCTTTACAGGGTCCACAGCTCCGAGTTCTTTACAAGAGCCTTCTATTCAGAGCCTTTCCGCAAGGGCAGTGTTCATGGGCGTCTTCCCGTCTCATACGATCCCAGCTTTGATAAATGGGCCATTGACGAGAGCGGGCGGACCATCGTTCTGCTTAAAAACGGTGAAACCGCCATTGTCCACTCTCTGGTTCTTGATACTTCGGCAGACAGGGTTCTTCAGACCCCCTTGCTTGCAGCGGAGTACGGAACCGTCTTTGATCAGGCCGAATGGCTCTCCGACGGCAGTCTTCTTGTAAGAAGCCGGAAAATAGCAGGAAATGAAGGCCGGGTTTATCTCTATCGCACAAACGAACAGTTCTCCCTCCTTGCCGGTTCTGTAACAGGGATCTCAATCTCCAAGGGGCGGGACAGATTTGCTCTTCTTGGATTAAATGGAGCGGCTCTGTACCGTGCCGGAGAGGATGCTTCCTATACAGCATATGACCAGGAGGAGATTCTTGGTCTCCAGTGGGCCGGTGATGGATATTTTCTTTTAGGACGAAATACCCTGAGAAGTGCGGGGAGTGACAATATAACTGCCCCTGTTATCGCACTTTCTGCTGTGGACCGGGCCGGTTACACGGCCGGGGGCGATCTGATTGCCGAAACCGGGACTCATCAGTTCAGGTACAATGAGGCCCTTCAGTGGACACCTTTGAAGGGGAGTGTTGAAACCGCACCCTCCCGGCTGGGAAACAGCAGCTACAGAATTTACCTTGAAAAACAGAGTGAAGGCTGGTATGCCTCTTCTTTGAAAATACGTGATGTAGAGAGTTTTTATACAGCCGACCTTATTCCCCTCTATCTCAGTCTCGGTGCTGTCATGATGCCCCGGCAGATGCGTCCTGTCAGTTCAGGGAACCCCTGGTATTTTGATCATGGAACCAATACTGACAAAAAAGAGATTGCCCTTGTCCTGAACGCTGTGGACTCCTCAGAGGGTACGGCTGAGCTCCTTGATCTGCTCTACAGGTACAGGGTCCCTGCAACCTTCTTCCTCAACGGAGATTTTATCAACTCCAACCCCCTGGAGACTAAAATCATTGCCGAAAGCGGCCATACCGCAGGGTCTCTTTTCTACACAATGCTGGATATGGCAGACAGCGGTTATCAGATTGACAAGGACTTTCTGAAAAAGGGCCTGGCCCGGAATGAGGATGACTACTTTATTGCGACAGGACGGGAGCTGTCCATGCTCTGGCATACCCCCGGCTACTATATAAACTCGGAAATCCTTGAGACTTCCGCTTCCATGCAGTATGTTTTTATAGGTACCGATATTCCTGTTCAGGACAGAGTATCCGCCAATATACCCTATGATGCTGTCAGTGAAGCAGAAAAGCTTCTTATGAGGGTTAAGCCGGGTTCAATACTGACCCTTACGATAGGAGGGGCGCAGGGGCAGGATGAGTATCTCTTTCAGGCTCTGCCGATGATCTTTGACAGGCTGATCCGGGACGGATACTCCTTTGTCGACCTGCAGGATATGATGAATGCAAGCCGTTGAGCCGGGTCGATGAATGTTACTGTAACAGCTGTTTTTCAGCTTGATTATTCCTGTGTTGACCTATAGTTTGTACAGCACACAGGAATTTATTTTTAAAAAACGTATTTAAGTATTATAAGAAAGTTGCCGAGAATAAATTGAATAACCAGGAGGCCATTCCTACATGAATACAAATCCGTTAAATGCCTATCGTCAGACAAAAGTAAAAACAGCCGGTCAGGGACGCCTGATTGTCATGCTTTACGATGAAGCTCTTAAACAGCTTGATATTGCTATTGAAGAGATGAACATGACCCGCAGCAAGCTGGATAAGATTCATAACGCGATTGTAAAAACCCAGGAAGTAATTACCGAGCTTATGGCCTCCCTGGACTTTGAAAAGGGCGGTGATATCGCCCAGAACCTCTACAACCTCTATATGTTCTTCAATCAGCGGCTTCTTCAGGCCAATATGGACAAGTCTCCCGAGGTCCTTGTTGAAATAAGCAATATGATGAAAGAACTCCGCAGCGCCTGGGCTTCAATCGAGAGTCAGGCCGTTTCAGGAGGAGATGCTCCTGTTGGTGTTAATATCGCCGGCTAAAGGTGTATGAAATCTCCGGGCGAAATCGTTTCGCTTCAGATCACCGTACTCTGCCGTGATTACGGCAGTTACAACTCCCTTTTAATACAACTTCAGAAACTCTGTGAAAAACCCATTCAATCGGACCTCTCTCTGCTGACAGCAGAAGAGGGGAGAACAGCCCGGAAACTTGTAAATCAGGAGAAGATCCTCGCACGATGGCTTGAGGATGTACCTTCTCTTGCCCGGGAATTCGCTTCTGAACTGAATAAGCTTCAGGAACTTCGCATCCAGTGCCGGAATTTACGTGATAAGGGTAGAAGCTCCCTTAAAACTGGATTAACCTTACTGGATCGGGAGAGGGGAAGAGTGAAAGGCTCTCCTGTCTCCAAATCTTTTAAAAAGGAAGCCGCACCACGGCTGATTGATATTGAATTATGAAAGATCCCCTCTATCTTCTTGACGGCTACAGCCTGATATACCGCTCCTACTTCGGATTTATACGATCCCCCTTGAGAAATCCCGACGGAAAGAATGTTTCCGCCGTTTTCGGTTTTTTCAGAGCCCTCCTCAGTATTCTGAATAAGCGGGACACAATCCGTTTTGTAGTAACAATGGACTCTCTTACAAAGACTTTCCGCCATGAGATGTACCCCGAATACAAGGCTACAAGGGACAAGTCTCCCGACGATCTGTTCGAGCAGATTCCTGTCATTGAAGATATCCTTGAAAAAATGGGCATTCCCGTCATGCGGGTGAACGGCTATGAAGCGGATGACCTTATGGGAACTCTGGCATGCCGGTCCCGCGATGAGGGACGTCCCTGCTATATTATCTCGGGAGACAAAGACCTTCTGCAGTTCACCGGTCACGGTGTTAAGATCATGAAACTCGAAAAGGGAAACTTTATCGAGATGGATCGGGACGATGTATTTGAAGACAGAGGTGTCTGGCCCGAGCAGATTGTGGACTACCTGTCCCTTGTAGGGGATACCGCCGACAATGTGCCCGGTGTTGCGGGGATAGGTCCCAAGACTGCGTCAAAGCTGCTGCAGGACTATGGAACCCTGGACGGCATCTACGAAAATCTGGACAAGATCAAGAGCAAGAGTCAGAAACAGAAGCTTGAAGACAACAAAGAAAATGCCTATTTCAGCCGTGATCTTGTTGTTATCAAAACCGATGTGCCCATGGATGAAATGGCCATTGATGACATGATAGTCAAAAACCTGAACTCCGAGGAGGCCGCCCGTGCCCTGATGGATCAGGGGCTTCAGAGCCTGGCTGATGAACTTGTTCCCGGACTGGCCGCTGAAAAGAGTGAAACAAAAGAGAAGCCTGCCGCTCCCAAGGGTGAGTATACAGCGGTTCTGACTGCCGAAGATCTGGACTTTTGGATTGAAAAGGTATGGGAGAAGGGCATGGTTTCCCTGGATACCGAAACAGACAGCCTGGATCCGATGAAGGCAAATCCAGTTGGGATCTGCCTGTCTGTGGGCGATGAGAAGGCCTGCTATGTTCCCGTAAAGGCCGAAGGGGCGCAATGCCTGCCTGAAGATCTGATCCGGGAGAAGCTGAAACCGGTGCTTGAAGATGAGAACATAAAGATCATCGGCCAGAATATCAAATATGACTACAAGGTTCTTAACCGCTGGGGCATAACTCCGGCGAACCTTTTCTTCGATACAATGATCGCCGCCTGGATGATTGATGCAGGGTCTCCCCTGAACATGGACTTTCTGGCTGAGCGATACCTGAACTACAGGACAGTCCACTTTAAAGATGTGGTGCCCAAGGGCGGTATCTTCTCTGATGTCCCTCTGGAGGATGCTGTAGACTACGCCGCCGAAGATGCTGATATAACATGGCGTCTCTACGAGGTTCTCAATGAAACTCTTGAAAAAGACGGCCTTCTTGACCTGTTTACAACTCTTGAAATGCAGCTTGTCCGTATCCTGGCGGATATGGAGATCAGGGGGATACAGCTGAACAGTGAAGAGCTTATAACCTACGGAGCTGAGCTTGAAACTTCTCTGGATGCCCTGAGAGAGGAGATCTACGGCCTCTGCGAAAAAGAGTTTAATATCAACTCAACCAAACAGCTTCAGGAAGTCCTCTTTGAAGACAGAAAGCTTACACCTTTAAAGAAAACCAAGAGCGGATACTCCACGGATACCTCTGTGCTTCAGAAACTGGCTGAAGAAGATCCCGTTCCTGAAAAGATACTTGTACACAGGGGGCTTGCAAAACTTAAATCCACCTATGTTGATACTCTGCCCCAGATGGTGAATGCCGCAACAGGCAGGGTGCATACAAACTTTGTTCAGACAGGTACGGCCACAGGGCGTATCGCCTGTAAAGACCCTAACCTGCAGAACATTCCCGTAAAGGATGAGAACGGACGCCGGATAAGAAAGGCCTTCTATCCGAAGGACGGCTGTGTCTTCCTTTCCGCCGACTACTCCCAGATCGAACTTGTGGTACTGGCCCATCTTTCTCAGGACCCCGGTCTCAAGGACGCCTTTATTAGCGGCGCCGATGTCCATTCCAAAACTGCCGCAACAATCTTCAAGGTTCCCATTGAAGAGGTGACACCAGGTCAGAGGCGGATTGCCAAGACAATCAACTTCGGTGTTATGTACGGAATGTCCGCCTTTCGTCTCTCCAATGAGCTTAAAATCTCAAGGGGTGAGGCCGCCGGCTTTATCGATACCTATTTTGAAGAGTATTCGGGTATAAAACAGTTTGTTGATGACACTGTCACCCAGGCTGAAAAAGACGGAGGAGTCTATACAATTCTGGGCCGGTTCCGTCCTGTCCGGGAGATTACAAGCAAGAACAAGATGGAAAAGTCCGCCGCCGTCAGAGTGGCTGTGAATACAAGAATCCAGGGCTCCGCCGCAGACATCGTCAAGCGGGCCATGCTGGGCATCGACTGGGCCCTCCGGCAGAAGAATCTTGAAGCCAGGGTTCTGCTGCAGGTTCACGATGAGATCATTCTTGAAGTTCCCGAGGCAGAGGTTGAATCCTGCAGATTCCTTCTTACCAAGGTTATGGAAGGGGCCTGGGAGATGGATGTCCCCCTCAGGGTCAATGTTGAAGAGGGCATGAACTGGGGAGATATCCACTAGCCATGATCATCGGACTGGCAGGAAAAAGCTGTTCCGGAAAGAATGCGGTAGCCGACTATCTGGCTCAGAAAGGGTTTGAGACGGTGGATATGGACCTGATGGCCCATAGCGCCCTGAATGCCCTTGGGGCCAGACTCAGTGCAGAGTTCGGCAGCGGTATCCTTGATTCTGAAGATGCCGTGGACCGCAAGGCTCTGGGTGCGATAGTATTCCAGAACCCTGAAAAACTTAAAAAACTTGAAGACATTCTCTACCCTGAGCTCCACAGAATGCTTGATGCCCATATCCGGTCTCTGCCGGCAGGGTGTTCGGTTGCTGTAAATGCAGCTGCCCTTGAAAAGGGTGGATTCTGGGAGAAGTGCGACAGGATCTTATGGATAGAGGCTCCCTTTTGTCTGAGGCTCTTCCGTGCCTTGAAAAGAGACAACCGCAGCCTTCCTGAAATCCTCAGGAGATTTGCAGCTCAAAAGCAACTTAAGTCTCAATATTTTTTTTCCAGGGTCGATACTAGTATTATACGAAACGGTTTCACCCGGAAGGCCCTGCGCCGCCGTGTGGACAGGTGGATTGAATATCTTCCTTCGGAGAGATAAGAAGTATGGAAAAACAAGAAAACAATAGCGATAGCAATCTTAAAACACTCTGGGTTATACTTTCTGCACTGGGGCTGCTGATCATAGTCGGTGCTGCCGGATTTATGTTCTTCTCTCCCGACAAGGGAACCGAAGAACTGAAGCCCGCACTTGCGGCTACGACAATTGTTCCCCGGGAACAGAAGGAAATTGATCCCATCGCCCTTTCCAGGGGTACCGAAGAGGTTCCCGGAATTCTGGAACTGGCGCCTGATCAGATCGAGATCGAAGTTCTGGGCTCTGATGATCCCGAACCTGTTCTTGTCATTGAAGAACCGGAACCTGCAGCCGAGCCTGTAAAACCCGCTCCGGTTCAGCCTGCGGCTCCTGTGGCAGTAAAGCCTGCAGAGCCTGAGTATAAAGATGTGACTGTCCAGGTATACTGGATTCAGGTAGGTTCCTACAGCTCCTTAACCAAGGCTGAATCTGTCAGTTCCTATCTTGGAAGCAAGGGCCTGACAAGTACGGTCCAGAGCAGAAATGTTGAGGGCAAAGCAGTTTTCCGTGTCAGAATCGGCGCCTTCAATACAAAGGCGGAGGCCGAGAAATTCTCAGATCAGGTAAAGAATCTTGAGGGTTATGAACAGAGCTATGTTGTTCAGGCACCCATGGTTAAAAAGGTACCTGTCAACTCCTGACACTCAGAACTCCATTTGAATGTACAAGGGCTCTCCCTCAGGGGCAGAGCCCTTTTTTTATTTAATTCGTATTTTATATGTTCTATACTTTATTTTATGAAAACCAAGAAAGAACTGATTGAGTTTATTTACGGCAGTGAGCTGGCTCCCTCTGTTGAGAAGAGAGTCACGCAGCTTCAGGACCAGTGGGCCTCCCTTATCACGGCTCCCGATGTTCCTTCCGGCAGACTGCCCCTGAGTCAGGACGATGTGGTCATGATCTGTTATGGCGATTCCATTAAAAAGCAGGGAATGTCACCCCTTCAGGCGCTGAAGGAGTTCTCAGATCTATGGCTGAGGGAGATGATTTCGGGAATCCATATTCTTCCGTTCTCTCCCTATACTTCGGATGACGGTTTTTCTGTAGTCGATTACAGGGAGATCAACCCCGACCTGGGGGACTGGGACGATGTTGAGGATCTTGGAGAGAAGTTCAATCTTATGTTTGATCTTGTCCTGAACCACTGCAGTGCCTCAAGTCCCTGGTTTAAAGGATTCCTCAAGGGTGAGAAGAAGTATGCAAACTACTTTCATACAGTCGATCCCTCTGCTGATCTCTCTTCTGTATTCAGACCCCGAGCTCTGCCCCTGCTGACTGAATTCACCAAGGGGGATAAAACAGTCAATATCTGGACCACATTCAGTCCCGATCAGGTGGATCTGAATTTTTCAAATCCCGATGTCCTTCTTGAATTCCTCGACATCTTTCTCCTGTATGCCTCAAAGGGCGCCCAGATTATCCGTCTGGATGCCATAGGTTTTCTCTGGAAAGAGATCGGCACAAGCTGTATGCATCATCCAAAGACCCATGCGGTAGTTCAGCTGTACAGGGCTGTCCTCAATGAGGTGGCCCCCCATGTTATTCTGCTGACCGAGACCAATGTGCCCCACAAGGAGAATATCTCCTATTTCGGTGACGGCAGCAATGAAGCTCATATGGTCTATCAGTTCACCCTTCCTCCCCTGACTCTGGATGCCTTTGTCCGGGAAAATGCCTCCTATCTTACGGACTGGGCCTCCTCCCTGCCGCCTGTGAATCCCGACCATACCTATTTCAATTTTATGGCCAGCCATGACGGCATCGGTTTACTTCCCGCGCGGGGCTACCTCAATGATCAGGAACTGGACAAACTGATTTCTGTGGTTAAGTCGAGAGGGGGAAGGGTCTCTTACAAGTCCACTCCCGAAGGGGATATCCCCTATGAGCTCAATATCAACTACAGGGATGCGGTGAATCACCCCGATCTGCCTGTTGATCTGAAGGCAAAACAGTTTCTCGCGGCCCAGTCTGTCATGCTCTGTATGGCTGGAGTGCCTGGAATCTATGTACACAGCCTTCTGGGCTCCGGTAACTGGAGCAAGGGTGTGGAAGAGTCGGGCATCAACAGACGGATCAACAGGGAAAAACTGCAGTCCGACATTCTTGTAAAAGAGCTTGAGGAAGAGGACTCTCTGAGGAATCTAATCTACCGCGGGTACAGGGATCTTCTAAAGATCAGAAGAAGCCATAAGGCCTTTGACCCTGCCTCTCCCCAGACCGTAGTGAAGCTTGACCCCGAGGTCTTTGCACTTATAAGGTCCGCCTGGGACGGCAGCGGATCGGTGCTCTGCCTGCAGAACACATCACGGAGAAGGCTGGATATGGTACTGGACGGCAGAAACTGTTCTATTCCCCTGCCCGGCGAGTGCAGCAGCCTGACCGACGGATCTTCTGTTATTGAAGCTGAAGAGGGGCGCTGGGAGATTATCCTGGAGCCCTATGAGGTCTGCTGGGTTGCCTTCTGAGTCTTCTAGATTCGGTCCAGGCTGAGGTTCAGGTAGATTGATGCGGCCCTGTCGTCAGGGTTCGATTCCAGAACCCTTTTAAAGAGGGCCGAGGCTTCTTCATAACGCATAATGTCATAGTTCATAAGCCCCTCTTCAAAGAGGGGCTTTGTTTTCATCTTGATTTCTTTCAGGCTTTCAGGAAGGCCTTCCAGCACTTCATGAAAGCTGATGGGGCTTCGTTTTCCCTTGATTACTGCAGTACCCAGTTTTCGTGTTTCAAAGTCATCAGGCCTTTCAAGTGACTCATAAAGGTTCCCGCTTATAATAATAGAAGCACCGTATTCCGTACTCAGCTTCTCCATGGACCGGGCTATGTTGACTGTATCTGAAATGATGCTGGTTTCTGCCTTTTCGGGAGATCCCAGGCTGCCCACAAGAAGGCCTCCGCTGTGAAGACCGATTCCAAGGGAGAGCCGGGGATGTCCCTCTCTATGCCTCTGTCTGTTGAAATCTTTTACGGCACCCTGCAGTTTGACTGCCGTTTTCAATGCCTTGTCAGGGGATCCCGGAAAAAGAGCCATCAGACCATCGCTTATATATTTGTCTGCAAATCCATCCCCTTCACGGATAAGGGGAATCACATTGGACAGAAAGCTTTTCATGGATTCCATGTTCTCTTCTGCACTCATTGCCTCGGAGAGTGTTGTAAAGGAGCGGATATCGGCATAGAGGATGGTGATGTTGTTTTGTGCGGCAGAATCAAGTTCAAGGACGCTGTCCTTGTTCAGATAGTCAAAAAAACGGAAGGGCATGAACCGTGACAGGGACCGGTTGAAGTCTTTCAGGTTGATTGTAAGGTCTTCAATGGTCCTGAAGGAGTAGGCGTACCGCCTGGAGAGCATAAGACTCTGGCTGACCATAAAAAAGATAAACCCCATGGGAGATACATAGATTGTATGGATAAGCTGGTTGGAGTAGAGGATATCATTGATCACCGATATAAATAGGGCAATCATGGAGACAAGGATAATCACCGAACCGTGGCGCCTTTCACGGGATGCCCTTATAATAACTGTAAAACTGTAGAACAGTCCTGCCGCCAGAATAATTTCCGCCGGAATAATAAGGTAGTTTGAGAATCTGACAGGAAGAAGAATCAGAGCTGCTCCCAGAGCTCCTGCAAGCCAGGAGTATCCAATGAGGATTTTTTTGTTGAACTCAACAGGATAGAGGTGGTAGAAGTACCACATTGAAAATCCGGCGGAGAGGGAGAAGGGGAGGAACTCTATCCTTCTTGCAAGCTCCCACGGGAAGGCCGGAAAGTAGTGCGTCAGAAGCTGTTCACCTGTGGTCAGAAGCCTGAAGAGAAAAACAAGGCTCAATAATCCGAAAAACAGGGCGGCCTTCTCCTCCCGTCTGAAAAAACTGAAGCTGAGAAAATAGATGCTCACGAAGATCATCATGCCTATCAGAAAGGAGGCAAATACAATCTTTGTGGTATAGAAGTTTGCTATGGAAGCGGGGTCTCCTATATAGAAGTTCCTCCAGATACCGCTTTTGCGGTAGTGGTAATTGCTCACCTGCAGAACCATCTCATCCCTCATGCCTCTGGCTGAGAAGGTTATGGACTCAGGCCTGAACTGGGGAATGGAGCTCTTTCTGTCGGTGCCTACCCGGCCGTTGGATGACACTTCCTCCCCGTTGATAAAGAGCCTGTATGCTGAAACAGCCTCAGGAACGTAAAGGGAGTAGGCTTTTCCCTCAGATAAGCCCTCAATGACAAGGGTATAGCTGCCGTAGCCCCGGGCGGGGTGGTTGCCCCGGGAAGCCCAGTTTCCCGGGGCTTTAATCCATTCTCCGGGAATATCAGGAATTTCGGTCAGCAGTTCGTGCCAGTGAAATCCCCATATGCCCCGTATCGGATAAAGGCCGTTCTCCCGTCCTAGAACGGAAAGATCAATGATTCCCTGTACGGCCTCGGGAGCAGAATCCTGAGAGTACAGAGAGACGAGTGAGCAGAGCAAAAGAGTTGAGATCATTAATACTTTTTTCATAGGAGTGTACTCATAATATATCATCAGTCCCGGAGAATTAAAATATTTTTGTCAGGACTCACCCTATAAGGGTTTTTCACCCTTCTCAGCCCGAAGTGTTTTTAATATAATTACAAAAATTCAAATATGATACAGACCATATGATGGTAGAAAATCAATCGGAGTAATAATTACATGACATTTTTTGAAAAACTGGAATCGGTCTGCCGTGAGAAGGACACTCTTCTCTGTGTAGGTCTTGATCCCCGTGTGGATGCAAAGAAAGGATCCGGTAAAGCTCTCAAGGCCATAGTCGAGCAGAACAGACGGATTATTGAGGAAACCCTGCCTTATACAGCCTGTTACAAGCCCAATATCGCTTTTTTCGAAGTGTTCGGTCCCGAAGGGATGAAGGCACTGAGTGAAACCCTTTCTCTGATTCCCAGGGAGGTTCCCGTTCTCATTGATGCCAAAAGAAATGATATCGGTTCAACTGCCCAGGCCTATGCCGATGCCCTTATCGATTACTACAAAGCCGATGCGGTTACCCTCAGCCCCTACATGGGACGTGATGCGGTTGACCCCTTTCTTGCCAAGGGCGACAAACACGGCGCCTTTCTTCTCTGCCGCACAACCAACCCCGGTGCCGGGGCCATCCAGGACCTTCAGGTCAAAACAGCAGGCGGAGAGTTTGAAGACCTCTATATCGCCACTGCCCGTGAGTGCATCAGCTGGGGCAGCCAGATAGGTCTTGTTGTTGCCGGAAACGATACAGAAGCCCTGAAAAAAGTCAGAGCTGCCTGCCCCGATACATGGTTCCTTACTCCCGGAATCGGAACACAGGGCGGAGACATGCTTGAAGCAGTATCCGCCGGATGCAGAGCCGACGGCCTGGGAATCCTCCCCAATGTTTCAAGATCTGTTGCCGCTGCCGATGATCCCGGAAAGGCCGCCAAAGAGTTCAGAGACAAACTGAATGATGCCAGAGCCAAAAGAAACACAGTTCAGGGTGTAAGCCTCAAAGACCTTAGAAAAGATAAAATCATGAAGGGACTGATCAAATCAGAATGCTTCCGCGTCGGTGAGTTCACCCTGAAATCCGGTAAGAAGTCTCCCTTCTATATCGATCTCAGAAGAACCTCCTCGGATGCAGCCCTCCTGGCCGAAGTAGCCAAAGGATATGCCGAGCTTATCAAGGACCTGGATTACGACAGAATCGCCGGAATCCCGGTAGCCGCTCTGCCCCTGGCAACTGCTGTCTCTCTGGAAGCCGGAATCCCCATGATCTACCCCCGGATGACAATGAAAGAACATGGAACCGGAAACAGAATTGAAGGGGAGTACAAGAAGGGAGAGAAAATCCTCCTTCTGGACGACCTTATCACAACCGGTAAGTCCAAGGTTGAAGCCATTGAGATTCTCAGAGAAGCGGGACTCGTTGTGGAAGATCTTATCGTACTTCTGGAAAGAGGGGTTCAGGGACGCAAGGACATGGAAGCTGCCGGAATAAAACTCCACAGCTATGCCCATGTCAGAGAGCTCCTGAAGCCCTGCCATGAGCTCGGTCTTATCGATGAGAAACAGCTTGAAGAGATGCTGGATTACGCTGCAAAGGAGTAATCAACTATGGAATATTTCAGAGCCTTTATCGAAATGCTGACCCGTGATATACAGATCGGGACCCTGGAGCTGCCCTTCAGCATTCTGGGGCTGATTACCCGTGTCGTACTGCCCTTTGCGGCAATGCTCCTTGTCTACTATCTTCTGCGCTGGGGAATCAGGAAGATCCTCTCCCTGACCAAGCTCAAGGAAGAGACAAGCGAACGGATTCAGCGTTATTCGAAACTGGTTCTGAAACTCCTTGTTCTGGTGGGCCTTGTCTCTCTGATAGGCGGCCTGCTTGAAAAAGAGATCTACTACTGGTTCAGCCGCTTTCTGGGCGTACTGAACCAGCCCTTCTTTGTTTCAGGAAATACAAGGGTATCGGTGGTCACTCTGATGATGCTGATTCCCGTTTTCTATGCCGCCTCCTGGGCCGGAAAGTACGCCCGCCGCATGCTGGACTCCTCCTTTTTTGAGCAGTTCGGCCTTGACGATGCTAAAAAGTTCTCCATCGGAAGCCTGACACGCTATATAGTTATGAGCCTTGTCTTTCTTTTCGGGCTTTCCATTGTGGGAATCGACCTTTCGGCGCTGAGCGTGATTCTCGGTGTACTTGGTATCGGTCTCGGTTTCGGTCTCCAGGGGATTGTGTCCAACTTCTTCGCCGGCCTCATTATCATCTCAACCCGCCCCATAAAAGAGGGTGACAGGGTCCTTGTGAACGGCTATGACGGAATTGTTCAGAACATCCGCTTTATCTCAACCGATATCAAGACCTTCCAGAATGAGAACATCATCATTCCCAACTCCTTCTTTACTGACAACGCTGTACACAACTACTCCTATTCTGACAGGAAAATTGTAATTGTTAACGAGATAGGCGTCTCCTATGATGCCGATATAGAGCAGGTGAGGGTTATTCTTGAAAAAATCAATGAGAAGAACCCCTACCGCATGGCGGGGCCTGAGAATGTAGTCCGAATCCTGGGTTTCGGTGACAGCAGCATCAACCTTGCACTAAGGACTCTGGTGACAGACCTCAACTTCAAGGCCGATGCCTTTTCCTGGACCAACCTGGAGATCTGGCGGACATTCAAGGAAGAGGGTGTGGAAATCCCCTTTCCCCAGAGGGTCGTGCATATGTACAAGCCCCCTGCGCAGGAGGTCGATCCTTCAGGGGCTGTGGCTCCCTCCAACGGTATGCCCGACTCCATCGCCGACGGGGATTCAGACGAGACCTGATGCGAATTACTTTTTCTTGAGAAGAATTCCCCGGTTCCCCTTGAATCGGTCATCCATAATGGTTTTAAACCCTTTCAGATGCTTTTCAAGCTGGGAGAGATCGTTGCTTCTGCCCATGATAAAGCAGTATTTCCCTGTTCTTGTAAGTCTCAGAATTGTATCGGCAAGTTCCTGCTGCCATTTGACCCT
The DNA here is from genome assembly GCA_963676905.2 of Oceanispirochaeta sp. GTDB lineage: Bacteria > Spirochaetota > Spirochaetia > DSM-2461 > DSM-2461 > Oceanispirochaeta. Next base: position 3,738,113 of record CAXXVE010000001.1, on the reverse strand, counting down.
TGTTACGGGATTCAGGTTCAGAAAAATACTGTCAAACTCCTCTTCCTGAAAGATATCATTCAAAAAGGATTCATCTCCAAGCTCGCGGGATTCGAGGTCACCTTCAAAAACAGATTTGAGGTTATGCATGGAGATTCTGTTCTGCAGAGAGTCCCTTGAGGCAAGCTGAATCGACTTGAAGTGGTTGCTCTTTTTATTGTTCAGCCAGAAGGGGAGGTGTCCCTGTCCGGGATTCCAGAAAAGAGCCTTTCCTCCGAAGGAGTTGTGGTTCAGCAGCTCTCCTTCCAGATGGAGTGTATAGCTCAGCTGGTCGAAGTCAGGGAGGTTGTAGACCGTAGAGAGGGTATAGGTGTCATCAACGAGCTTGAAGCTCCCTGTGTGGCGTATATAACGGTCAAAATCAAGATTCCCGTCGGCACTGCCTGCACCGAAGTGGTAGACCGTGTGCATTTTGGTGGCTTCGGTGTAGAGAACTTCGGCTCCCGACTCTTTGATGGCATCGGCAACAAGCTCTTTCAGGGTGTCTACAATGACTACGGCAATACGTCCGTTTTCTGTGACTGTGGCCGAGGCTTTCAGAACAAAGTCCCGGATCACGTGGTCTCCCGCCTTGGCGGGTATATTGCAGAGGATCAGGTCCAGAGACCGGGGAGCCGTTCCATCAAGGAGCAGTCCCGTTTCGAGATCTGATTTCGCAAGGCTTATGCCGTTAAGAGCGGCATTGTGAGCCGTAAAGCTCACGGCAAGAGCATCCCTGTCCTGGAATTTCATATCCAGGGAGGGGTACTTCTTTTTGAGGCAGAGGCCCAGCACTCCGGTGCCGCATCCTGTGTCCAGAGCGTTGTTAAAGTCAGCCAGGGGCGCTTCTTTTGCAAGAGTCTTTAAAAGGAGCCGTGAACCTGCGTCCACATCAAAGCTGCTGAACAGTCCCATGGAGAGATCAAATTTGAGCTTCTCACCATGAAACTGGAAGGGTACCTGTTTGTTGACAAGTTTGAGTAAACGGGGATCTGCCTTGTATTTCATATATCAGCTGTTAACTCTTTCCTGATATTCTTTTGTTTCAACATTAATTCTGATCTTCTCACCCTCTTTGATAAAGATGGGAACCTTGACAGTCAGACCGGTCTCAACCTTGACGTATTTTGTGGCGCCCTGTACGGTGTCGCCCTTAACAGCTTCTTCGGCTTCTGTTACGATCAGGTCCATTTTGGGGGGGAGTTTGATATCCAGAGACTCTTCACCCCAGCGGACTACCTTGTAGGACTCGCCCTCTCTGAGGAAGTACTGCATGTCCTCCATGGAAACCATGGGGATTTCGTACTGCTCATAGGTGTCTGCATTCATAAAGTGGTAGCTCTCGCCGTCGGCGTAGAGGTACTGTGAGCTTACGTCTACTACATCAATCTCTTCAACGCTGTCCTGAGTCTTGTGAGTGACCTTGAGTACCGCACCGGTTCTGAGGTTTTTCAGTTTCAGACGTGCAAAGGCAGAGCCCTTACCGGGGTTTACGAACTCTCTCTCAACAACGATATAGGGAATATCCTTTTCCAGGAGAAAGGTTCCCTTGGCGATAGCGCCTGCTTTAATCTGTCCCATTCTAATTTCCTTTATGGTTCTATGCCTGTTGTTCAGGCTGTTTTTTGCTGATCGGGAGTATATCATCAAGAGGAAATAAAATCACCCCCTGAATACTCTTATCCCCTTTAAGAGCGGCAATTAAGCGGTCCACTCCGATGGCAACCCCCGAAGAAGCGGGGAAATTTTCAAGATTACTCACCCAGCTGCCCGATTCAGCGACGGGAACTATGGCATGCTCGGCCTTTTCAAGGCTCTCTGTTCTGTAGTACTCCCTTATCTTTGCAGGGTCGGTTTCCTCTGTATAGCAGTTGGCTATCTCTGTGCCCTGCATATAGAGTTCCCAGCGCTCTGACCAGGGAGTATGGGGGATGTCTGTTGAAAGGGTGCGCAGGCGGCGGGGGTAGTTTTTAAGAACAAGGGGACAGTCCTGAGGCAGTTCAGGTTCCACAAGGGTCAGAAAGAGCTTATGAAAGAGGACTTCCCACCCCTCGGACTCCTCCGCCGGGATCTGATGGGCCTTAAGCTGTTCCAGTAGACCCGGAATCTCAATGTACTCTTCCAGGGAGAAGCCCGCAAACTCGACAAAAGCCTCCTCCATTGTAATATGCCGGAAGGGCGGCCTGCATGCCTCCGGTGTGGATGGCAGGGCCAGGCTGGCCGTCAGATCTTCTGTAAGGGATATATTCTCTTCGGCTGTAATGCCTGTCTTATACCATTCGAGCATTGTGAACTCAGGATTGTGTACAGGGCTGATCTGTTCGCTGTTGCGGAAGCTTTTGCATATCTGGAATATATCCCCCGAGCCGGCAGCCAGAAGCTGCTTCATCCAGATCTCTGGAGAGGGGGTCAGGTAGAGCTCGGCTCCGGCATTATAAGGGCTTACAAGGCGGGTCATGAAATTTTCGATGGATGGTTCCGGAATCAGTTCGGGGGAGAGGAGGGGTGTCTCAACCTCAAGGAATCCGCGCTCAGAAAAAAAATCCCTTATTCCCTTATTGATCTGTGAACGTAATTTTACTCTATTGATATCAATCACCGGGTCCGCCTGTCTGCTTCTGAAATATAATATGTCTTTCACCCCGTCTGCAGAAACACTTCCGCCGGAGTCATTATAAATAAAAAAAGCCGTCTGGTGAGGACGGCTTTTTTATTAAAAGAGACTATTAACCTTCTACGATGCACTCAGTGGGACATACGTCCGCACAGGCACCACAGCTTGTACACAGATCAGCATCGATAACTCTTGCGTCATCTTTTTCACTGATTGCATCTACGGGACACTCACCTTCACAGGCAGCGCAGTTTACACAGTCTTCTGCATTAATAACATAGGCCATGGGAATCCTCCATAACAGTTTTTTCGTTAACTACAAATTAGCTTATTCAGAAAGGAGAATCAATAATTTATATCGATTTGTCCAGTTTTTTTTTCATATGAATGTGAGAAATTCCCGCTTCTTCGAAGACTTCACCCTCTTCTGCGAATCCGAGACGCCTGTAAAACCCTTTTGCCTGTACCTGGGCATTCAGGTTTATTTCTGAAAGATTCTCCCTTTCAGCAAGTTTTTCAAGCTCCTGCAGCAGCATAATACCTATGCCAAGGCCTCTGTATTCCCTGAGGACTGCAACCCGGCCTATGTGTCCTTTGCTGTCCATACGGGCCGTGCCCACCGCATTGAGTTGGTCTGTGGCGAGTACATGGTACATACCGGGGTCAAGGCCGTCCTGCTCCAGTTTTTCAGGAACGTTCTGCTCTCCGACGAATACTTTCATTCTTACAGAGATGAGGGCGGGAGAATCCTCTGCCCACTCCGCTCTTCTGACTCTAATATTCTCGTTTTTCATGGTTTTCAGGATAGATCAAAGTACTTCCAACTGCAAGAGAGTCATTGACTCTGGAACTACAGGCCTTTAAGATGCAACTAGTCTATATGTACTAGTATAAAAAATGTCATGTTTTTTGGCTCTGAAAGACCGGTTTTATATGGTTTTAACCTGTCTTTTGCAAAATGGGGCCATGCTCTCTAGGAGGAGTGGTTAAGTGAAAGAAACAATAATGAAGCAGCTGCAGGATATGGTTAAGGCCTTTCCCGACCAGTCTGCCCAGCTGAGCAAAGATGAGAACGGTGTTTTTCAGTCCACCGACTATGCAACATTTTATAAAGAGATTCAGAACTGCGCCGCCGGTCTCCAGTCAATCGGGGTCAACCGCGGCGAAACTGTCGGTCTTATTTCAGACAACCGCAAGGAGTGGCTGATCTGTGACCTCGGTCTCCTCTCTCTGGGAGCCAATGATGCACCCCGGGGCTGTGATATCACATCTAAAATCCTGGCTCATATTATAAGCATTCCCTCCTGCCGAATTACAATTCTTGAGAACAGCCAGCAGCTTGAAAAACTGCTTGAGGTTGCATCTGACCTTCCCGCTCTGGAGCAGATAATCATGATTGAACCCGCCTCTGAAGAGGCTGCGGTAAAAGCGGATAAATACAAACTCATCAACTACAGTGATCTTATGAAAAAGGGTGAGGAGCTTCTGGCTTCGGACCCCGGCATGATCGAAAAGGAGATTGCTCTCGGACAGCCTGACGATACGGCGACAATCATCTTTACCTCAGGTACTACTGGTATTCCCAAGGGCGTTATGCTGAATAATACTAGCTATGTGTATCAGGTAAATGCGCTGCAGGCCTACATTCCGGTGTCAGAGAAAGATACCTGGCTTACAATTCTGCCTGTATGGCACTCATTTGAGAGGGTCATACAGTATGTATCCTGCCTCAACGGTGCTTCTCTGGCCTATTCCAAGCCCGTGGGCAAGACACTCCTTATGGACCTGCAGGAAGTTCAGCCCACCCTGATGACAGCTGTTCCCCGTCTATGGGAAGCCCTGTATGCGGGAATCAACAGGAATATCAAGGCCAAGGGAGAGAAGGTTGAGAACCTCTTCCGCTTCTTTGTAAAAAAATCAATCCGTGACGAGCACTACAAGTGTGTTCTTGAAAACCGCTATCCCGACTATACAGGCCAGTCCCATGTGATGAAGAAAATCGGATGCGCCCTGGGCCGCATTCATACAGCACCTCTGCGCTTTGCAGGGGACAAGATCCTCTTTTCAAAGGTTGTGGGAAAGATGTTTCCCCGCCTGAGAGGCGGTATTTCAGGCGGTGGAGCCCTGCAGAGGGACGTGGATAACTTTTTTGCAGCCATCGGAGTCAATATCTGGGAGGGTTACGGCCTTACAGAATCCGGCCCCGTAATTTCGGTCCGCAGAGAAGACCATCCCGTTGTAAATACAGTGGGACCCGCCTTTATCGGAACCGAGATCAAGGCTCTGGACAGCGACGGCGCCGAGGTTAAGCCCGGTGAAAGAGGTGTTCTGTATGTGAAAGGCCCTCAGATTATGAAGGGGTACTACAACAATCAGGAGCTTACCGATACGGTTCTCGGCAAAGACGGATGGCTCAATACAGGTGATATCGCTGTTATCTCAAGAAACAACGAGATTTCCCTTGTGGGACGTGCAAAAGATACAATTGTCCTTCTTGGCGGTGAGAATGTGGAACCTGTTCCCCTCGAGTCGAAAATCAAGGAGTCTCCTTTTATCGAGAATGCCGTAGTTCTCGGACAGGATAAAAAGTACCTTTCCGCTCTGATCATCCCCGACTTTGATGCTCTTGAGGAGTATGCGAAGAAGAACGGAATCATGTATGAGAACAGAACTCTCATCGGCGAAACCCCCGAAATCAGGGAACTTCTGAACCAGGAGGTTGCTGATCTTGTCTCTCCTGCAAACGGTTTCTCAAGCTTTGAGCGTATCTATCAGTTTACTGTTCTTCAGAATCATTTTGAGGTGGGAAGAGAACTTTCTGCAAAGATGGAACTTTTGCGTCCGACGATCTATGATATATACAGCAAGGAGATTGAAGAGCTTCTGAGCAAGTAGTCTCTGACCGTGGGATATCCGGCAGTCACTTAAGATCAGGGGAGCTTCGGCTCCCCTTTATTTTTTTGTACGCAATTTTCAAGCAGGAGATTTTAAATGAAGACGGCAGCAGTTATTCTGGCAGAGGGCCTTGAGGAAGTGGAGGCGATTACTCCCATTGACTTCCTGAGACGGGCGGGGGTCGGGGTTACCACGGTTTCCCTTGGTGATCTTATGGTTGAGGGAGCACACGGCATCCCCCTGAAGGCTGATGTCTCACTGAAGGACTTTCCCATGGATGCCGACGCAGTTATTATCCCCGGAGGAATGCCGGGATCAGCCAATATCGCTTCCGAGGGCAGAGTCCTCGATATTATCCGTGAATTTGATGAGAAGGGAAAACTTGTTTCCGCCATCTGTGCGGCACCCGCCCTTGTTCTGAGCGCTGCGGGAGTCCTCAAGGGACGGAAGTTTACATGTTATCCCGGAATGGAGTCACAGGCAGGTGAAGAGGGAACCTTTACCGAAGACCGTGTTGTTGAAGACGGCAATCTTATCACTTCAAGAGGCGCCGGTACGGCGGCGGAGTTTTCCGCTGCTCTTATAGGCAGGCTGGCAGGTGCTGAAAAGGCTCAGGCCGTCATGAAATCAACAATACAGGAAGGTTACTGAAATCCATGAAAGACATTTCAATCATCTCAGAGGGGCATCTTGTCGATTCAGGGCTCCTGTCGGAGATTCTGAACCTGATTCTGGAAGAATCCCTTGAATACAGAATTGAAAAAATCGATATCGGAAAGACACCCGGTGAGCCCTCTCGGGCGGAAATAAAAATCTCCGCAGATCAGGAGGCTCAGCTCAGAAACATACTTCCCAAGCTGATCCGCCTTGGGGCCTATGAGAAGGGCGCCGTCAACGGCAGTTATGAGATAGCCGACAGGGACTCTCATGCCCCTGTGGGTTTCTACTCGACGACCAATCACCGCACTGAAGTCTATGACAGTGACATCTGGAATCCTGTTGAGGAGATGAGGATGGATGCTGTAATCGTCAGGAAGGACGGCCGCTATATATGCACCAAAATCAGGGATGTACGCAAGGGTGATGAGGTCCTGTGCGGAAGCGATTCGGTCCGTGCCTTTCCCCCCGCTGTGGAAAAGAGGGATGACGGTTTTGCATTTATGACAAACGAGGTCTCTTCGGAACGCAGTTATGATGTGGCAGTCGATATGGTCGCCGCCGAGCTGAAGGAGCTCAGGGAAAAGGGCGGGAAGGCCGTTGTGGTCTGCGGCCCCGTAGTCATTCATACAGGCGGCGCCGCGGCACTGGCGGCACTGATTAAAGCCGGTTACATAAAAGGGTTTCTGGGGGGCAATGCAGTTGCCGTTCATGACCTTGAAACAGTCTATTACGGCACCTCTCTGGGTGTGGATATGAAAAGCGGAAAGCCCACTCACGGCGGCCACAACCATCATATGCGGGCCATAAACCGGATCAACGGCCACGGCTCCATCAAAGAAGCCATCCAGGCGGGAGACCTCAAGGACGGACTGATGTACCAGGTTATAAAGTCGGGCATTCCCTACTGCCTGGCCGGGTCCATCAGGGACGACGGGCCGCTTCCTGAGACAGTCATGGATATGATCGAAGCCCAGGCGCAGTATGCCGGTATAATCAAGGGATGCGACATGATCCTGATGCTCAGCACCATGCTCCACTCCATCGGCACCGGGAACATGACCCCTTCCTGGGTCAAGACGGTGTGCATCGATATCAACCCTGCCGTGGTGACCAAGCTTGCCGACAGGGGCAGCGGCCAGGCCGTGGGCATTGTCAGTGATGTGGGCCTCTTCCTGAACGCCCTTGCAGGGCGGCTTGGCCTGGAGTTCTGAGGCTCTTTTCAATCATTTTAAGTGCAAAAAAAAAGCAGAGTATCCTCTTTTTGAGGGACTCTGCTTTTTTTTTACCCGATCAGGGAACGGGAAAACATACCCTCCCGGTTCCGGGAGGGATGGCAATTATTTTGCTTCGGCAATAACATTTTTCAGAGCGGGATTCTTCTCGAGGTTAGCGGGAAGAGCTCTCTCTCTGGCCTTGTTTTTGTACTCTTTGCTCTGGAAGTAGTACTGATAGTTTGTGTGAACATCGTAGCTGCCGTCCATCAGAGCGTAGGTGTCTTCAGTCATTACAAGTTCTTCATCTGTGGGGATGACGAATACCTTTACAGGTGAGTCATCTGCAGAGATGCAGGTTTCACAGTTTCTTGTAACAGATGCCTTGTTCTTGGCGTCATCAAGGATGACTCCCATGTTCTCAAGGCCGCTTACAGATTTCTCTCTATATGTGGGGTTCATTTCGCCGACACCCGCAGTGAATACGATGGCATCAACACGACCCAGAGCCGCATAGTAGGAACCGATGTATTTCTTGATTCTGTAGGCTTCCATGTCCTGAGTCAGGATGCAGCGTTCATCACCCTTGTCTACACCGGCCTGAACGTCGCGGCGGTCAACAAATTTTTCTGTGATTCCAAGAACACCGCTTTTCTTGTTCATGATGGTGTCCATCTCTTTGGCGCTCATTCCGGTTTCATCCATGATGTAGGGGATGATGGCGGGGTCGATGTCACCGCATCTTGTTCCCATCATAAGACCTTCAAGGGGTGTGAGACCCATTGATGTATCGTAGGCTTTTCCGTCTTTAACGGCACACATGGAAGCACCGTTTCCGATGTGGCAGATGATGACGTTGGTTTCAGCAGGATCTTTTCCAAGGAGTACAGAGGCTCTTTTTGCTGTGTACAGGTAGGAAGTTCCGTGGAAACCATAGCGGCGGACATTGTATTTTTCATACCACTCGTAGGGGAGGGGGTACATGAATGTTACAGGAGGCATGGTCTGGTGCCATGCTGTATCGAGGATCGCACAGTGGGGAACGTTGGGAAGAACTTCCTGTGCACCCTTGATTCCAAGGATGTTTGCGGGAATGTGAAGGGGACCCAGATGTTTCAGATCATCAAATGTCTGAAGAATCTTTTCATCAACAATAACAGACTGTTTGATGATTTCTCCTCCATGAAGAACACGGTGTCCGACAGCTTTTACTTCGTTGATGTCAGTGATACATCCATGATCCTTGTCCAGGATGGTTGTCATGATCCACTCAACAGCTTCCTTGTGTGTAGGACAGGGCTTGTTTTCTTCGAACTCCTCTTTTCCCAGGGGTTTGTGTTCAATGTTGGACATATCCTGACCGATTCTCTCGACCATACCTACGCCCAGTACTTCTTTTTTGTCCCAGTCATATACCTGGAATTTTGCGGAAGAACTTCCGCAGTTGAGTGTTAAAATAACCATATTTGTCCTCCAGAACAGTTTTAATTACATGATATTGATATCGTAAAAGCCTCAATTGAGGCAAAAAAATGAAATTTTCTATTTATTGTACCTGTAGGGAAGGAAAATGCAATAGAGAACGGGAAAGAGTACTTAGAAAAGAAATTTTTTTATATTGCCTGAGAGAGCCCTCCCGGGCAGGTTCCGGAATGGCGCAGGAGTGAAGAAGATGTAAAAAAAGCTTTATCAATCGGCCATTATGTGTATATAATAACCGGGTGTCAGATGATAAACCGCTAATTATTGAAGCCGTGCCTTTTACCTTTAAGGGAGAGGGCGGAGATGTCATTCATGCATTGAAATGGCTTCCTTCCGAAGAGAATATTAAAGCTCTGCTTATTATCAACCATGGTATGGCCGAGCATATCGCACGGTATGACGAGTTCGCCCGGTTTCTGGCTGAACGGGGATTCGCCGTGTACGGAGAGGACCACAGAGGTCATGGCAGAACAGCGGGTAAAGATGAAGCCCTTGGTTTCTTTCATACCGAAAAGGGATGGATGAAGGTCCTCGGTGATATCCGGACTCTCCATCTTCTGGCTGCCGAAGAAAACCGGGATGTTCCGGTGTTCTTTCTGGGGCACTCCATGGGCTCATTTCTTACAAGACACTATCTCAGCCTCTACGGCAGTGAGCTTGCCGGCGCCGTTATTTCGGGTACCGGGTCCCATCCTTCAGCCCTCCTCGCGGCTGCCTCATTAATTGCAAAGATAGAATCCGCAGTCAAGGGAAAGAATCACAGGAGTAAACTCCTGGATACAATGAGTTTCGGTGCCTACAACAAACCCTATAAATCTGAGGATGCCACAGGTTTTGAGTGGCTGAGCCGTGACAGGGACCAGGTCCGGAAATACAGCGACGATCCGCTTTGCGGGTTTATCTGCACAAGCGGGATGTATCAGGATCTCTTTTCCGGTTTGAAAATTATAAACAATCCGGGCTGCTTCAAGAGCACCCACAGCAAGCTCCCTCTTCTGTTGTACTCGGGGACCGCTGATCCAGTCGGAGGGCCTGACGCCAAAGGTGTGAAAGCCGTCGGCGAAGCCTATAAGCAGGCGGGGATTGAAGATCTGACAATGATACTCCGCGAGGATCATCGTCATGAATGTTTGAACGAACTGAACCGTGATACGGTTTATTCGGATATATACAAATGGTTGGAAGCCCATCTAGCGGGCTGAAAAGCGCAAAAGGGGATTATGAATACCCTGATCAGGAATTCATAATAAAAAAGGAGATAGGGGCTGCCGCAACATGGGCAGCCCCTTTTATTTGCACCTCTGCCCTTTGAATCACCCGGGAAGTTCTTCTCCTCACTTCGGTTATGGCCGTTCTGCTCTTTCTTCTGCTTATTTTTACTCCCTGCCTCTACCCTCAGCAGCTTGTCAGAAGCCGCTGGGAGTACGGTGGAGGAATATCCCTGCTCTATCGTCTGGAGGATGACGAGGCTCTGGCCGAGATCTCCCTGAGCCGGAGCACCGAAGGAGATATCTCGGCGGACAGGGCCGTTTTTGAAACCCGAAACTTCAGTTTCGGCTCATTCTCGCCATCCGGGCTCTGGAGGTTCACAGCCATGGAGACCCTCCTTTCCTCTTCGGAGCTGAGACCTCTTACAGGAGTGAAGCCCGACAGGAGCTCCGCGCGCTCTCTGGACCGTCCTCTCTTTGCGTATCACCGCGATGGTGCCGGTCCGGGTCGTACTTCGGGGGGATTGTTTGTCCAGTCCTCACAGGAGTGGCTGTATTCGGGTGTCTGGGGAATCTTTGACCTAGGAGAGTACAGGAAACTTCAGGCGGGTAGCTCTGTCTTTTATCCTGATCCGGTTCCTGAAAACAGGGATGATGAGCCGTGGTTCTGCGGCGCCGATGAGACAAGGATCAATCCTGTATATCACCTTGTTTCCGAGTTTCGTCAGGAGATGGCTTGGTCCCGCTTCAGCCTGTCCGCAGCCCTCTCGGGGGCACAAGACAGTCAGTGGGGAGCCTCCCTTCTGCCGGCTCTGGACCTCTACGGCAGATTCGCCGACTGGAGCATCCGCTACTGGTATAATTCGCCCTTCTGGATAAACAGCCGCGGGGAAGTGACTGTGTTGAGGGAGAGCCTTGAGAACCGGTTCAGATTTTATATTACAGACGGCCTGCGGATGGACCTTCAGTGGGAGATCTATGTGGCTGATGATCCAGAATGCCCGCCGTTCAATGAATTTAATCTTGCTGTAGTGTATGAAAAGAACGGCCTGACCCTTGAGTCGGAGTATGAACTGCTGCCGCCCAGTGTTACAGAAGAATATCCTGCCTACTCACACCGCCTGAACCTGGGGAGCGGATGGAAGAGGGGCGTATTGACTTTGAAGGCCGGCTGGGGGGCTGAGGCGGACCGCAGGGGTATAAAAGAGCTCTCGGCATCCGGGGGGATCAGGTGCCGTCTTGGTATAAGTACAACGGGAGTCTCCCTGGACTACAGTGAAGTCCCGGGGATTGTGGCCCTCAAACCCTCTGTTGAAGAGACTCTCAGGCTGGGCTGCTTCAAGCTGCAGGGGCGGGCCTCAGTCGGACTGAACTGGCCCGGGCCGGGGAAGGTGGACCCCGATGCCATAGTCCTGAGTATTACAGGGGAGTGGCGGAGCCGGTAGTCTTTACTCCGGATGGACTGTACTTTTGAGGGCTGCGGTGAGGGAACCCTTTCCGAAAGAGTCCTGGCCGATCTCCCAGACAAAGAATCCCTTCAATCCAAGATCCATCCCCATTTTCGCTTTCTCTCTGACAGTGTTGCGGCCGTTGAAGTAGTAGCCGTCGGCCTCGTCGTCGAGATCGGTCAGATGGTTTTGAAGGGCAATCTCTCTATAGGACTGGGCCTTCTTCCAGTAGTCCGGGGAGTATCCGTCAAAGATCCGGCCGTAGTAGGGGATGCCCATAAGAATTTTGTCATAGGGGATATCATAGCGGGCGGACATATACTCCAGGGCCTCCCTTGTGCTTTCGGGTGTGCTGTGGCGGCCGTAAAAGTCATAGCTCATAAGGTTGATTACATCGGGAATGCTGTAGGTCTCGGGAAGGAGGGGACGGAAGCGGCTGACCGCGATGCTCAGGCTCCTCTCTCCGCTGTCGCAGAGTTCTCTCAGATCCTTAAGAAAGTCCAGATATATCTCTTTCTCCTGGTCGTTCCTTGGAAACTCCCAGTCCAGATCTATTCCCGACAGGGAGTATTCATCCATAATCTCCTTTAGGCTTGTGAAGAAGAGTGTCTTTTTGTCCTCATCCCGCAGGATTGGAATAAAGTCGCTGGAAGGGCCGCTGATGCAGAGTGACAGGCGGGTTTCTGTGAGCTGAAGCAGCCTCTGCAGGTAGGCAAGGTCGCCCTTCTGCGGTTCGCTCAGGAGCTCTTCGGGAAAGTTCTTCAGTTCCATTGAAAAGTAGATGATTTCATCATACTGCTTGAGAATCATCTCTCCCCGGCTGTAGGCGTAGGAGGCAGGGAGCTCTTTTGTGTAGGAGGCTCCGGGAGCCTCTTTATAGGGATGCATGCTGTACCAGGCTGTTTCCCTGTTCAAATCGTGGGGGAAGAGCTGCTTCATACGGTAGTGGGGCAGGTAGGCTTTCATTTCGGGAGGGTCAGCCGCAAAAGCGGGCAGTGTAATAAGAAGGGCCATAAGCAGGCTGCACTGTTTGATTCGATTCATATTCATCCTCCGTCGGTAGCTGAGGCATTATAGTACACTCCCTCTTTTCGGGTAAAGACAACGGAGGAAGTCAGAGGGGCGATTTACAAAAGCTTCTGTTTTACTCATAATCAGGGAAAACAGTTAACAAAACACCCAGTATCAGGAGATTCCATTGAACATTCAGATTATAGGAATAAAAAAGTGCCAGAATACAAGAAAAGCAGAGCGCTTTTTCAAGGAAAGAGGCGTAAAATTCCAGAAGCTGGATCTTGCTGAAAAGGGGCTGAGTCCCGGAGAGTTGAGAAATATTCTCAGCAGAGTATCGGTGGATGAACTGATTGACAGTGAGTCAAAGCTCTACAAGTCGAAATTCGCCTATATGGATTTCGATCCCATGGAGGAGATTCCTGCACACCCGGAGCTTGTAAAGACTCCCGTCGTCCGCTGTGACGGCAAAGTCAGTGTCGGATACGATCCGGAGACCTGGAAGAAGTGGATTGAAGGCTGATCAGGTAGATTTCGGTATTCTGGGGAGCGGCTCTGCTGCAAACGGCTTTGTATTCCGCTACCGGGACTTTTCATTCATAATCGATAACGGCTACAGCATCTCGGAGTTCAGGAGGAGGATGAATATCCTCGGCTTCGACGAGAAAACCCTGGAGTTTATCTTTCTCACCCATCACCACAGTGACCACTTCAAGGGTGTGGAAACCCTCTCATCTCTTCTTGGAATTCCTGTGGTCACCCACTCGGCCATGCCTCTGGAGCAGTTCTGCAAAAAAGAAAGGGCTCTGAAGCGCCTTGATATTCTCCCAGGCCAGGATTACAGCTTTGAGGAGCTCAGTTTCCGCTGCTTTGAGACATCCCACGATGCCCACAGCTCCATCGGTTTTCATTTTTCCCTGGGAGGCACCGTGTTTACAATCATCACCGATACCGGTGCGGTGAGTGAGGAGATGGAGAAGCTGGCGCTGAAGTCGGACTACCTCTTCCTCGAATCCAACTACTCACCGGAAATGCTCCACAGCGGTCCCTATCCCGCTTTTCTTAAAAAAAGAATCCTCTCGGACCAGGGGCATCTGTCCAACCTGGATGCAGCATTTTTTATGACAAAACTGTCGGGGAAGGCTGAATCAAAGCTTAAAAAAATTTTTCTCTGTCATTTATCTGAAAAAAATAATAGTGTAGAAAGAGTCAGGGAAGAAGTCGGAAGGATCTACGGCGGTGACATACCCTACGGGATCTGTCCGAGAAACGACTGTCTGAATATGAAATCCCTACTCGACTGAAGCTGTAGAAGGCAGTCTCCTGCATCATGATGATCAAGGAGCCGTTTATGGATAATCTCAAGCCTTTTTTTGATAAACTCTGGACCTCTCTCCCCGAAGTAAGGGAATTTCTCGACGGCGGCTGTGAAGCCCTTTCACCCTATACAAGAAAAGCAGTTCACTCTTTTATGGACACTCTTGAAAGCGGCAATTCAGAAGGTTCTTTTCTGGAAGAGGCCGCCTTGTGGGTCCGAAAGGAGCTTGAAACTGCCGATAACAGCCTTTTTGATAAAAGGGCCGAGGCATTCCTTTCAGGAGCCGGAGGGCCTCTTGAACTCTTTTTTCCTGAAGCCCGTTTCGGAGGTACCGCTCCGGCAGAGCAGGAGGATTTCATACGATCAAGGCGCACAGTCAGGCTCACAGACCTGAATCCCGCACCTGTAAGCGATCCCGCTTCCCAGATGATATTCACATCCAATGTTCTTCTGACTCTTCCCCCTGATCAGTACAGGTCCCGGCTTTCAGAGGCTATTCTTGAGAAGGTAGGGGAAGTGGAAAAGGAGGATCAGAAGTACTGGTTCGACCATCCCATCCTTATGGGGGTGGAGACTGAAGCCAACGAGATGGTATACGGCCTCAAAGGGCTTGCAGAGGCCTTCGCCTATGAAAAGAAGAAGGGGCTTGCGTCTCCGGAGAGCAGAATGACAGTTCTCCTCTCTCTCTCTGTGACCCATGACGGATTGAAGTCGCTGGCCCATGAATATCTGGCCTCCGAACTTGACGGCTACAAAGGGCTTGAGGACCTCGATATCTATATCTTTACCGAAGAGGATACAGATCGGCTTTCAGACCTTCTTGAGAGCCTGCTTCCCGCATCGGATGCATCAGATATCAAAGAGGTCTTCGGTGTGGACGGCCGTTACGGAAGGCATTACAGTTTCCTCAAGGCCGTTATTCCCCTCTGGTCCATAGTCATGAATCCTGAAGTCCTGGGAACCTTTAAAATTGACCTGGATCAGGTCTTTCCCCAGGAAGAACTTGTGAAGGAGACCGGTAAAACAGCCTTCGGCCACTTCAGCACCCCTCTCTGGGGCGCCCGGGGAAAGGATTATAAAGGACGGGATGTGGAGCTGGGCATGATTGCCGGGGCCCTTGTAAATGAGAAGGACATCTCAAAATCCCTTTTTACTCCCGATGTTCCCCTTCCTGCTGAAGATATGGAACTGAAGGGGGAAGCCGGGATCTTCCACAAACAGCTTCCCATGGCTGTATCAACCCTTGCCGAAATGATGACCCGCTATGGTGAGCCGGGTATGCCCGACGGTAAAAAAGAGTGCCTCTCCCGGGTCCATGTGACAGGAGGGACAAACGGCATCCTCTGTTCTACCCTCAGAAAAAAGAGGCCCTTTACCCCCGCCTTTATAGGACGGGCCGAAGATCAGGCCTATCTCCTTTCTGTCCTCTTTGACAGTGAGGGCGGCCTGATGCGCTATGTTCATGAGCCGGGGCTGATCATGCGCCATGACAAGGAGGCCTTTGCTGGTGAGGCGATTGCCGCTGCCAGGATGGGTACCTGGGTGGCTGACCTGCTGCGGATTATTTATTTCAGCACCTATGCTGCTTTTCTGGAGGGCGGCGCTTCCGGTGTAAAAGAGGAGCTTGATCCCTTTACAGGCTGTTTCATTACCGAGGTCCCCATGACCAAGGTCTTTCTCAGGCTTCTTCTGAAGATGCTTGAATCTCCTTCAGATGCGGGTGAACTTCTGAAACTGGCGGAAATCCAGCTCTCTCCCTTTGTGAAGGGCCTGGAGAGCGCTGAGACTGTAAAAGATAGCTGGTACAGGGAGAAGAGCGGATGGGACAGGTACTACGATGCCCTGGATCTGCTCGAAAAGGGTATGGCCGAAAACCGCTCCGACGCCCTTTCGGCGGCGGAGAAGATAGCTGAGCGTTTTAAAAGCTGCCGTATAAGCTAAAAGGCGGATTAAGGCCCTGCAGATTCTAGTAGATCATGGCCTTAAGGGCCTCAAACCACTTCTGGGGTTCCGCAGGCGTGCCCTGATCCAGAATGCCTCCGGCCATCTGTTTGTGTCCGCCGCCGCGGCCCCTTCCGGCGGTGAACTTCTTCATAAGCCTGGAGGCGTCACGGTCGTTCCAGTTGTTCCTGAAGGATATTGAAATCGTTTCATTATTGTTGGCAAAGAGTGCTACGAAATGGATCTCCTGCAGGGAGAGGACGAAGTCTCCCAGTATCCCCATAAGGTTCTGAGGGCATCCCTCGGGGAGAAAACAGACAGCCAGCCCCTTGTAGACGAGCAGGTTTTCAAGAAGCTTTTTATAGTAGTCCAGATCTGTAAGCTGGATATTGTTTCTCAGTATTGAATTGACAAGTTCCCTGTCGCTGTAGGGGTAGATGAAGCTCAGGGCCTTCAGATCCATTTCGGTCATTCCCCGGGTGTAGAGATCCGTATCCCGGGCAAGGCCTATGTGCAGGGCAGAGGCGGCTTCGGGTGAGGGGAGTACTCCCAGTTCCTTGTAGTACTCGCAGATCATTGTGGAGCTGGAGCCGTATTCAGGCCTTATGTCGGTAAGTTCGACATCCTCGGTAGTCAGGCTCTTGTGGTGGTCTATTACGGCTATTTCGCGGCCGATCAGATCCTCCACATTGGAGTTGCCCTTGCAGCCGTCTACAATAATGATTCCGTCGGCCTCGGTAAGCTCATACTGCTTCCAGTGGTGGATGGGAATGTTCAGGAGGGCGATCATTCTTATAAGGGCATCCCTCTGAAGCTCTCCGTCGTAGATGATCTCGGTATGGATTCCCTGTTTGTCCAGAAGCTCTTTCAGGCCGAAAGCGGCGGCTACAGCATCGGGATCGGGGAAGTTGTGGGTCTGTATAAACAGCCTGCCTGTCTCTGATTTAAGGCGGCTGATCAGAATTTCCGAAAAGATAAGCTTCTCCTGATGGTACAAAGATCCTTACATGGTTTATTATCGTACAAAAATCCCCGTAAAAGGGGATTTACTCTAGAAGCATAATACAGGAGCCGGACTATGTCCATTCAATGGTTTCCCGGTCATATGACCAGGACGAAAAAACTGATCAATGAGAACCTCAAAAAAGTGGATATGGTTATTGAGATTCTGGATGCAAGGGCCCCTCTGGCAAGCCGGAACCCTCTTCTTGCCGAGCTTACAAAAGACAAGCCCCGGCTGATCCTTCTGAACAAGTCGGATCTCGCAGACCCTGTAAAAACCGAAAAGTGGATCAGAACTCTCTCCGAGGGCTCAAGCATCAAGGCCATTTCTGTAAACTCACGGAACAAGAAGACCCTCAAGCACGTCCCCAGGGAGTGCAAGGCCCTCTGCAAGGGGAAAAAGTGGGTTAACCGCCGTCCCGTGAGGGCAATGATTGTGGGTATTCCCAATGTGGGGAAATCAACTGTTATCAATACGCTGGCGGGAAAGAAGAAAGCCGCCGCTTCCAATAAACCCGGAGTCACGAAGGACGCCCAGCATGTGCCTATCTCAAGGGAGATTCAGATCCTTGATACACCGGGAATCCTCTGGCATAAATTTGATGACCAGCTTGTGGGTTTGAAACTGGCAGCTTTAGGGTCCATCAAAGATTCCGTTCTTCTAGTGGATGAGATAGCCCTTGAGGTTCTTAAATTCCTGAGCCTTCTCTATCCTGCTTCCCTTATAAGGCGCTACAAGCTGACGGGACGGGGAGATGAACCCATGATTCCTGAAAAAATGAAGACAATGGATGTCCATGATGTGATGGAACAGATTGCAGCCAACAGAGGGCTTCTTGTGTCAGGGGGAGAGGCTGATAAAGAAAGAGCCGCCCGGTTGATCATTAAAGAACTCCGCGGCGGCATCATTGACAGAATCACTCTTGAAGATCCCGATGATCCGGCCAGAGGCTGGGATCTTTCACGGGAACCTTCGCAGGATCATCAGGAAACAGCAGAAGAAAATGAAGACTCCCTGTCAGAAGAGTCTTCAGAAGAAGAGTAGCCTTACTCGGGAAGAGCTATAATCTTCCAGCTTCCCTCTTCGGGCCTGACCATAAAAACAAGGTTGCTTCCCTGCATAAAGTCATTCATTCCGGGCTGGACTTCTGTTCCGAGAAAGAGGTAGCACTCTCTGTCGGGGGACCAGCGCCGTCCGGCAGCAAACCACTGGGGAAAGAGCTCGGCGTATTCGTCATAGCTGTAGATATGGTAGCGGTAGTTCTTCTTGTAATCCGCAAGGGTGTATCCGCTCAGATCGGTTGAGGGAGGCGCTATCCTGTAGCGGCTCTGGCTCAGTCCCGTATCCAGAACTCTCAGATTGGTGGAAAGGGCCTTGTAGAAGGCAGGCAGATTCCCCTCAATATTGTTATTAACAAACTCAAGTGAAAAATCCCTAGCCTCGTCCCTCTTGCTGACGGCCTCTCTGGTGTTTCCGGATTCGGGAACAAGAAGCTGTGCGGGAGAGCTGTAGGCCATCTGGAGAGAGGGCCTGCTGTCTTCGTACCCGCTTCCGTCAAAGGGGAAGTCCCAGGCCTCAAGCTCTATCTTGAAAATCTTTCCCGGAGCCGATGTCCTGGGGGGAGCGATCAGCCTGACAGAGAGTCTGGCTCCGCCGTCGGTGATCATACCGTTATCGCTGTAGGGAATATACCAGTTGCTGTTTTTCTCCTGCCACCGGGACGCCTTTTCGGTCCAGGGCAGTGTGAATACGGCGTCATCTGTTTCGATCTGTCCCAGTTTCACCTGAAGGGTGCTCTGGCCGATCTGTGTTGATTCGTCGATATAGCTTGTCTTTACCCGCCATTTTCTTGTTACTCCGGGGAGGGGAGAAGGAATAGTGCTGAAATCTTCGGCATAGATCTGTTTTATATCTGTCCATCCCCCGTCACTGTTTACAAGAAAGGGCTGGTAGCTGTGACTGTTGAAGAGAACTACGGATCCTGCGAGGGTTCCCCCATCCTCCCGGGCGGAAAGCGCCGCGAGGGGGCAGAGAGCCATAACAAGGATCAAAATTTTTTTAAGCATTCAAACCTCCCATGCTTGGGACCACATTAACAGGTCTCACTACATACATCGGATGATTCCGGGCCGGGGTGTAGTGTTTAGTTAAAAAAAAGCCGGCAGTTCAACTGCCGGCCTGTTGTTTCAGAATGATCCGTTGAGGGGAGTCCCTACCAGGAGGTTTCTTCCTCGCCTCTGGCTATCAGTACCTTACCGGTTCTGACAACTTCGAGAACTCCGAACTTATCGAGCATCTTTCTGACGGCATCGATCTTGCTTGATTTTCCGGTGACCTGGAAGGTCATGGTTGTATCGCTGATATCGACATTCCGGCACTTGAAGGCGCTGGCTATCTGAAGGATTTCGGTACGGGTTTCGTTGTCGCATCTGACCTTGATAAGGGCCAGTTCCTTCTGAATCACATCCTCGTCGGAGTACTCTCTGGCGTGAATGACATCAACAAGACGGTTCAGCTGCTCCATCATAAGGTGGAGGGTCCTGGAATCTCCGGTGGCCTCGATATTGATCCGTGAGTACCGGGGGTCCTGGGTCGGGGAACCTACAAAGCTTTCAATGTTGTAGCCTCTTCTGGCAAAGACCAGAGCAATCCTTATGGTCACACCGGGCTTGTTCTCCACGAAAAGACTGATATTGTGTTTCTTCTGCGAGTCGCTCATCAGGTTCCTCCCTTGGGCTTATCCAGTTTCTTGCGGGGCATGGACAGAAGCATCTTGTCCAGTCCGGCTCCCGAGGGAACCATGGGGAAGACGTTGTCGTACTTCTCAACTTCCGCATCGATGATACAGGGGCCGTCGTTGTACGCCAGTGCCGCGCCGAGGACCTTGCGGACGTCGGCACTCCGTTTTACACGGAATCCCTTCATGCCGTAGGCAGTGGCAAGCTTCATGAAGTCGGGGTTGCCCACCAGGTCTACACCGGAGAGGCGGTTTTCGTAGAACATATGCTGCCACTGGCGGACCATGCCGAGGTAGTTGTTGTTGATCAGAAGGATCTTGATGGGAAGTTTCTCGTTGACCGCTGTTGAAAGTTCAGGGAGGGTCATCTGAAAGCCTCCGTCTCCTACAACCGCAACGACAGTCTTGCCGGGATTGGCCATCTGAGCGCCGATAGCGGCGGGGAAACCGAATCCCATTGTTCCCGCTCCTCCCGAGGAGAGGAAGTTGCGGCTGCTCTCAGTTTTGAAGAACTGGGCGGCCCACATCTGATGCTGGCCGACGTCAGTCGTAACGATAGCCTCGCCCCTTGTCAGGCGGGACATCTCTTCAATGACATGCTGAGCTCTGAGTTTTCCCTCTTTTTTATATTTAAGGGGATACTCTCTCTTGTAGCGTTTGATCAGTTTGACCCAGCGCTGGGTGCTGCCCTTTTCAAGGTAGCCGTAGAGGGAGTCGAGAACAGACTTGGCGTCACCCACTATGGAGCAGTCCACCTGTACTGTCTTGTTTATCTCAACGGGGTCTATATCAATATGGATTTTCTTGGCCTGGGGCAGGAAGTCCGAGGGTGATCCTGCGATCCTGTCGTCCCAGCGGGCGCCGATGGAGACAACAAGGTCACTCTCGCAGAGGGCCATGTTGGCATAGGCTGTTCCGTGCATACCGGGCATACCAAGGTTGAGTTCATGGCTTTCGGGGAAGCATCCCTTTCCGAGGAGGGTGTTGCAGACAGGAATCTGCATCTTCTCGACGATGGCCTTGACCTCTCTGGAGGCGCCGGAGATAACCGCTCCGTGTCCCACCATCAGTACGGGCTTTTCGGCCTGTGAGATCATGGCTGCGGCTTCTTTGATGGACTCTATATCGCCCTCTTTGCGGATCGTGTAACCCGGAAGAGAGAACTCTCCGGAGGTATCTTCATCAATAAAGGCGCTTGTGACATTCTTGGGAAGGTCGACGATGACAGGTCCGGGTCGCCCCGTGCTGGCAATGTGGAATGCCTGATTGACAATAGACGGCAGCTCTTCGGGATCTTTTACAAGGAAAGAGTGTTTGACGATAGGGTAGGACATTCCCGATACATCGGCTTCCTGAAAGGTATCAAGTCCGAGGTTTGTAGTCAGCTGTTGTCCACAAAGCACAACCATGGGAACGGAATCCATCATGGCTGTCATAACGCCAGTTAATGTATTTGTGGCTCCGGGTCCGGATGTGACAAGTACTACTCCCGGTTTGCCGCTCGAGCGGGCATATCCGTCGGCCATGTGGGTTGCCCCCTGCTCATGGCGTGTGAGTACCAGTTTCATATCCGACTGGGCCAAAGCATCAAAAATAGGAATTGCATTTCCTCCGGGAAGACCGAAGATGCATTCAACACCCTGATTTTTGAGTATCTCTATCAACTTGGCGGCGGCAGTACACTGTTTTTTGTTCATGTTGCCTCCTGTTTATTTGTGATTTGTCAATATTAGTTTAATTTATTTCAGTGGTCAATATATGGTTGTTATCTATTTTACCTGTTTTAGTGTTGAAAAACGATAGATATTTATTTAAATATCCTGTATTTCAGTTTAATTCAGTATTTAAAAGCTCGTTTAGTTTGTTGTGCTCCTGAATTTTATGGTTATCACTTAAAATATTGACGTATTCGTGATTCTTGTCGAACATTCCTTTTTCAAATTTCAGAGTGAGTATGCGTTCAACCGAAGAATCAAGGCGTTCCATGGATAATAAACCGTCTGTGATCGCAATTTTTATGCCCTCCTGGGCTTCGGGGATGTTTGCAGGCATCAAAATAATATCAGTACCGGCGGAAAATGCCATGACCGCGGCTTCCCGTGGTGTGTAATGGCTCTTGATTGCACCCATATCCATGGCATCGGAAATAATGATTCCTTCATATCCAAGAGTCTCTCTGAGGATCTCTGTCTGAATCCTGTAGGAGAGGGACGCCGGAGTACTGTCGCCTGTCAGAGCGGGGGCGGCAATATGGGCCATAAGAATAAAATCAGCTCCTGCCTCAATGCCCATCCGGAAGGGTGTAAACTCCTCCGCGGCAAATTTTTCGGCTGAGCTCAGTGAGGCTACCGCACCGATGTGGCTGTCGCCGCTGGCATTGCCATGGCCGGGAAAGTGCTTCAGCACCGCAGAAATTCCCTTCTCCTGAAATCCGGAAACCGCGGCGGCTGTCATGCGTCCGGCGCTTTCAGGATCGGTTCCGAAAGATCTGTCCCGCATCATGTCTCCGGGGCCGAGGGTTCTCAGATCCGCAACGGGGGCCATATTCATATTGAACCCCAGATCCCTCATGTCCGCGGCAAGAACAGAGGCGGCATAGCGGCTTAATTCAGGTTTTCCCGGAGCAGCCAGTTCGTATGCCGGGGGGAGGTGGGTCACATTCATGGGTGGGGTACCGCCCAGACGGCTCACCTTTCCACCCTCCTCATCGGTTGTTATAAAAAGAGGGAAGGGGCTTCTGGCCTGGAGGTCGCCAATAAAATCCCTTGTCTGTTCGGGTGAACTGAAGTTGATTGAAAAGAGGATAAGCCCGCCTGGTATGTAGCGGTCCATATAGGCTTTCAGATAGTCGTCAACCTCGAGGGCCGGGCGGCCGTTGGCGGTGTGGCGTATGGCAAGCATAAAGATCTGACCGATCTTCTCATCCAGAGTCATCTCACTCATAAGAGACGCGGTCACACTGCTTTTCTGGGCAGGGTTGAGGCCGGCATACTCAAGGCCGAGGTCGCGGAACTCGCGGTAGGAATAGAGGGCCTCCGACTCCGCCGGCGTTGCGGGAAGGACGGTTTGTGAACTGTTTTCGATTGTGTCTGATGTACGGCAGGAAACAGCAAGCAGAGCTGAAAGACCGATTAAAAGAAAATACCTCTTCAAGGAAATCTCCGTTAAAATGTATTGCTATTTTTGATAATTTAGATCATTTTTATTTTTACTACCATAGATCAAGCATGAAAAACCACCCTCCCGACGTATACCGGGATTAAATATACTGGAGCCCCTTATGGAAAAACTGAATGATGCCAATATCTCTTCGATTATACCATTGATGACGCCGGAAGATCTGAAAAATGAATTTCCCGTCACTGAAGATTTGAAGGATAAGATCATCAGCTACCGGAAAGAGGTCAGGGATATCCTTGAGAAAAAGGATGACAGAATGCTGGCTATTGTCGGACCCTGTTCCATCCATGACCCCAAGGCGGCTCTTGAGTATGCCGACAAACTGCTGGTTCTGAGGGAGCGCTACAAAGACCGCCTCAATATCATAATGAGGGTCTACTTTGAAAAGCCCAGAACGGCCCTCGGATGGAGGGGACTGATTCTGGACCCTGATCTGGACGGCACCTACAAGCTTGAGAAAGGCCTGAAAATGGCGAGGACTCTCTTGATGCAGATCAATGCCAAGGGCCTCCCGGCGGGCTCTGAGATCCTTGATACCATCGTTCCCCAGTACATCTCCGATCTGGTCTCCTGGGCCGCCATCGGTGCCAGAACCACTGAATCCCAGACCCATAGAGAGCTCACAAGCGGTCTCTCCATGCCTGTGGGCTTCAAAAACGGTACAGACGGAAGCATGGATACAGCCATCAACGGCATAAAATCCTCCCAGCATCCCCACAGTTTCATAGGAATTGACAAGCAGGGGCAGACCTGTGTCCTCAATACCCTTGGAAACAAGACGGGCCACCCCATTCTCAGGGGAGGGAAGAACGGCCCCAACTACTACGAAGAGATTATCGAGGATACAGAAGAGCTTCTGCTGAAAGAGGGGCTTCTGAATTCCCTCCTTATCGACTGCAGCCATGAAAACTCAGGGAAAAAGTATTTCCGTCAG
Organism: Oceanispirochaeta sp.; assembly: GCA_963676905.2. Lineage (GTDB taxonomy): Bacteria > Spirochaetota > Spirochaetia > DSM-2461 > DSM-2461 > Oceanispirochaeta. Next base: position 3,714,453 of record CAXXVE010000001.1, on the reverse strand, counting down.
GAAAGAGTCATGAATTCAATAATGGATCAGCGCCGCAGAGGCAGAAATTCAATTGTAGGATTCATGCTTGAGAGCAACCTCCACGAGGGTAAACAGGCCATTCCCGAGGATAAAAGCCGTCTTGAGTACGGTGTTTCCATCACCGATGCCTGCATCTCTTTTGATGCCACAGCAGAGCTTCTGCAGTCAGCCTACGATATTCTCAAATAGTATCAGCCTGTGAAATAGTGAAAATTTAATTGACGGAACTCCTCTTTTTGTAAGGAAATATCTGGAAATCGCTGTTTTTCTTCTTGAAGAAAGATCGAAGAAATTCTAACCTTCTTTTCGCATATTATGAACGTAGAGAAAAGAGGGGAAAAGTCTTTATCGATCCCCGCATTAGAAACAATTATTTCCAAAATAACTCAGACCGGAATGCAGCTCCTCGAGGGAAAGAGCAATGCCCTGCTGCGCCTGGACAACCAGCCTCTCATCAATGGAGAGGCTTCATCCTATATACTTTCTGTAAGCTCAATTAATGATACCTTGATTGTACTGGACGAACAGATCCGCCCCCTTCACGGCCGGCAAATGAGTCATTATCACTGGGTTTTTCAGCTTGACGGACAATGGTCGCTGAAAAACTGTACAAAGAATTCCGCTGATCTGAACAGCGAACTAATTCATCTGGAGCTGATTGACCTTCATGAACGTCTTTCAGGCCTCGCCGGTGGCGAGATGCCTGCTCTTGATGTGCCTGCTGCAAATTACAGTCAGGCCGGTTACGGGAAAACCTTCTCAGGGGTGCTGAAAGGCAAATCCACCAGGGTTTTTACTCTGGCGGCGGCAGCCCTGGTTCTGTCCGGTCTCTTTCTCACAATTTTTATAAGCACCATGCAGTATGGACGCATGCTCAAGACCGTTCTGACCCTGAGCCGGACCATCTCCGAAAGCTCCGCATCAAGCAGCAGCTCCATCGCCAGACTCAGTGACGAGATCAGTTCCATCAACCATGAGGTACTCGTCTTGAGGGACGGTGTGGTTCGTGAGCAGGAAGCCTTTGAGTTCAACAAAAAACAGACAAGCATGAATATCCGCTGGCTTGCATCCAAATTCCCCTACGGGAACAGCTCCCGCGCCAGAGCCTACAACTATCTGGCCGACAGGATTGACGATGCCGCAAGTTACGGCGAGATGGTCTTTCAGCTCTCCCGCCTGCCCGAAAGTAATGAGCAGGCTGAAACCCTTATAGCCACTGACCGCCAGAATCCGTTGTCCCTTTCCAATTTCGAGTCGGTCTTTCCCGATATGATTCTTCCTGTACGGGCCGAATACGGAGTTGCAAAGTCGGATGATTTTATGGTTTCAAGCGGTTATATTGAGCGCCGTCTCTCTCCTCTGGGCTCCGGAGGTGTAAGGCCCCATCTGGCTGTCGACCTTATCAACCTGGACAATATCGTCAAGGTTTCCGAGGATAACGAGATTATAAGGGATGAAACCAAGTCCGGATATGTTCAGGCCTCCTACAACGGTACGGTCCAGTTCAGCGGATTTGACTGGGTTTACGGCTGGAATGTGGAACTGAAGCATGAACTGACGCCGGCTGTAAAAGAGATGTACCCCGATGCCCTTTACTGGACTACATTTTACGCCCATATGAAGGACATGGACCCCTATAAAGAGGGTACCTACTTTGCTCAGGGCAATGCCATAGGTGAGATCGGTACAACCGGAAAGTCAACGGGCCCCCACCTCCACTTCGAGGTCAGAGTCTACCGCCCCGGCGGAGAGGACAGCAACAACTGGGGCTCCTTTGACAGGATCAACCCCTTTCTTGAGGATTCCAGATCCAAAGAGTCCTGATTTAAGCAAACAGGCTGGCCGGTACAAAGCTCCGGTTCCGCCATATTCAGAGAGAGGTCATCTCCTACAGGGGGATGACCTTTTTCATTTTCTCGAAGAGAAGGAAGAGAGCAGGGCAGATCTTTGTGTTCGCAAGCATCTGGGCGCTGTACTTTTTAAAGGATATGCAGTCGCTGTGGGGATAGTCGCGGCAGGCGCCGGGCCTGTCCTCATAGACCATGCAGCAGTTGTCCTCCAGAATAAAGGGGCAGGGCATGGACTGGAATACGTAGTCGCCGTCCTCATCGATCCGGAGGTACCGGGACGTGAAGGCGCCGGGTTTCATTCTCAGGCTTTTGGAAAGGCGGCTGATGTCCCTCTCCCTGAGCAGAGGACCCGTACCCCGGCAGCAGTTGCTGCACTTCAGGCAGTCAATCTCTTCAAACACCTCACTGTGGAGACGGAACATCAAGGGATCAACATCACCTGATTTCATCTTTTTCAGTTTTTTGAAGTACTGGCGGTTCTCTTTTGTCTTCTGGACCGCCCTGGTCAGGATCTCCCTGTACTCAGGGCAGGTGCTGTCACTTGCCATAGACCTCGTCGGGGTCAAAGAGGGGCTCGTCTGTTTCGTTCAGCTTCTCCCCGTCCCATACTCTGTAGTAGCAGCTGCGGTGTCCTGTATGGCAGGCGGCGCCGCCGATCTGCTCCACAAGGAAGATCACAGAATCATTGTCGCAGTCGACCCTTACTTCCTTGAGTAACTGGACATTCCCTGAGGATTCTCCCTTTCTCCATAGTTTCTGACGGCTGCGGGAGAAGTACACACCTCTTGATGTGGCAATGGATTCCTCCCATGCTTCCCTGTTGATGTAGGCCTGCATAAGAATTTCCTTTGTCTCGTAATCCTGGGCGATAACGGGAATCAGTCCGCCGGACTTTTCGAAATCCAGGGGGCAATCTTTCATATTACTTTCCTTCGGATTCCTCGGGAATCCATCTGTTGTTCTCGAGTCTCAAACCATAGCGGTTTTTAAGGATATCCTGCAATCCCCTGTGGAGACGGCCGGCGTTTTCAAGGAGTTTTTTGTCTTTGAATTCTTCGGTAAAGGAGGGATCATCCATTTTGTAGCCAGAGGTCATCATGTTTTCAAGAAGAATCTTGGCTGCAAGGAAACGCCTGTACTTGTCCACCGCAAAGATCAGGGGATTTTCAATCATCGAGATGACCTCCCAGGTCACCTGCTCCGCCTGGGAGTAGAGGCCGGCGTCCTTGTTCTGGTCGCTGAAACGGAGGGGCAGGTCGTCGATGATTCTGTCTATGTTGTCCAGAAGCCACTTCAGATTGAAGAGGCCCGAGCCGCAGTTGAACAGAACCTTCTTACCCGATGCCTCCAGGGCCTGTGCATCCTCTGTGGAGATGCCGACACCAAGGTCGGCGCAGTTAAGTTTGCCGCCGTCATCGATCACGAGGATTCCCCCTTTGATGTCAACTTCAGTCTTAAAGGATTCATCAAATCCTGCGGGGCTGTTTTTAACTGCAAGAAGAGCCAGTTCCAGAGGGTCGGGGGTATATCCGAGGTTGTCGATGTTCCCGAGGGAGATAAAGCGGATTCCCCTGTCATAAAGGGATGTCCAGAGCTCCTTCAGAACCCGGAAACACTGTCCGTGGCCTCCGGGAATTGTGATGAAGGGGCGGTGAATCCTCTTCTTTTCTCCCTCAGAGCTGTGGGTATAGGCGGTGACAAGGGGCTGTATGGAGGTTTCACCCTTCCAGGGTGCAAGGCCCAGGGATGATGCGAGTTCCTTCAGCCAGGGACTGTCTCTGTACTTCTCAAGGGCGTCCTGTACACTGCTGTTGTTTCCGACGGAGGTCATCTGAAAGAAGGGGATGTTGCCTGAGAGTTTCTTACCTGTCAGTGAGTTGTAGGCCCTGGCCTGGAGAAGGAGGGAGCGGAGCTTCAGCTCCATATATGAGGGCCCTTCGGCGCCGTCAGGCTGCAGAAATGAGGGCGTCACACCCTTGGGCTCGCCTTTCACCTTCTCCGACTGCTTCAGAAACTCCTCTTCAAAGGCTCTGTAGAGCTCTTCATGGAAGCCCCTGTTCTTTTTGGTGTCGCCATAGGAGGTTGCAGAACCGCCGTTGAGAAATCCATAGGCGAAACAGGGCATCAGTTCAATGCCCGCCTTTTCAAGTTCCTCCCGGCTTACTTTTCCCTCATCCGAAGGGTTCAGATGCCTTGAGGCTTCGGGGTATGATCTTTCGAAGGCCTGCAGTTCATCAGCTGTGAAATCAAAGGTTCTGCTGTGTGATATGTCCACGACCCTTTTGCCGTCAATAAGGGGAACATCAACGGGAACAATGTCCGGGTTATGCCCGGCGCGGCCCTGGTTGTAGTCATGCAGTATGGAGAGGGAGAGATCTATGTCCACACCCCTCTCTGCAAGTTCAGTTCTTTCGGCGGCGCTCAGTCTCTCCTCAATGCTCAAAATATGCTCCTCTTTATTCTGCTTTTTCAAGAAAACCTAATCTGCCCGGCTGTTACGGTCAATAAGACTTTTTTCTATCTCCCTTTTAAGAGTGGAGAACCAGACTCCCGGTCCCGAGTAGCGGGAACGGAGGGGCATCTCATCTTTTATGTCCTTAAGGTTCTCGGGAACTCCCGGGGAAAGAAGACGGTACATGGCCCTCTCCCTCTCTCCGCAGACCATCCTGTAGGCCTGGTGAACCTTGTCTCTGTTGCCGCTGCCCCCGGATTTCACCTTCCAGGCTTCCCTTATCATTGTATCATCAGCATCCTCGGGAACTCCGAGCACTTCCCAGGGATTTATCTTACTGTCGATTATATCCATTGTATTCATAGTTTGTAATTCCTTTTAAAAGGCGAAAAGCTCAAGCTGTACCGCCGCGGCTTTGACCTCTCTCACTTTTCTCTGGGGCTGGACCTGTACCTGTTCTCCGCAGAGCCTGTATATTGCCTTGAAGGGGTCTTCGGGGAGGTCTCTGGCCTCGGGGAGCTCGGGGTAGAGGTGGGTTATGCTGTCTGCAATGTCCGACACCAGGCTTCCTGTGAGCTGTATATACTCTATGGTGAGTTCAAACTCCTGCTCCACCGATTCGGCCATGTCCCTGATTATGGAGAGGTAGGCCATGACTGTGTTTCTGTCGCTCTCCCTGCTGTCCAGAAAGCCCTGGAGGGAGTGCAGCCAGTAGAGGAGGGAGCGGTCAGGATCGAAACTTGTTGAGGCAAGGGCCGCAAGGCGGTACCCGTCCTGCTCTCCGAAGAGGCTTCTGGCCTTGGAGACAGCCTTCTCAGACAGCATGTCCTTCATCTGAAGCTGTTCAAAACACCAGAGAATAATCTTTCTGGCGCTCTCTCTGTCGTCTTTAATAATATCCCTTATAAGAAGTCCCGCCGTATCCAGAAGAAGGTCTTCCATGGACACCGCTTCCTGAATAAGGTCAAGGGAGTCGTCAATGACTGCGGTGCTCTCAAGAATGGAGTCTTTCAGCTCCTCCCACTCCCGGGGCAGAGATTCGGATGTCTTGAGAAGGGCCGTAAAAAAGGGCTTGAAGAGAGCGGGAGCTGTTCCCTCCTGGATCCTATCAATGCTTTTGAGGCAGCCCTGATAGTCTGATGCATAAAATCTGTGAATCCCGGAAACCAGGGGGCACCAGGGAGCCAGGAGGCTGTCGGGGGATATCTTGTTCACATCATGGAGGGCCTCCTCGTCAAACATGCCGTTTGTAAGGGCCTCAAAGCTGTCGGACAGGGTAATGGCATCAGCCATAAGAGGGTGGCCCGGGGGGATAAAATCGCAGGAGGCGACAAGGGCCGGTGAATATATGGTTCTCCGGAGTTCTGTGAAGAGCTCTGTACGCTCCTGCTGGTCATCATCCAGAAGGCAGTAGCGGTTAATTTTCTTTTTCAGATCTTTGTCTATGGAATAATGCTGGGACACTGGGCTTCTCTCTAATTAAATACTTCCGTTCAGCGCACGGGAGTAAAAAAATAATAGGCTTGTACAAAGCTGTCAAGGACGGCGGCGTCAGGACTGAAGCAGTTCTTTTATGCCGTCAATTTCTTTGTTGTTCAGCACCGAAACAATCCGGGTCTCGTTGTCTTCCCCTGTTTTGATAACAGGCTGGTCCTGAAGGGCTTTTCTCCCCTTGTCCAGCAGGAGCTTTACAGTGGGGTAGCGGAAATCCTTGTCATTTGTCTCGGTAACGATTCCGACATAGCCGTTGCCCAGAGTCACATAACTTCCAAGGGGGTAGATGGAAAGAAGAGAGAGGAGGGCTCTCATTACATCCTCATCGTAGTGGGAGCGCATCTCTTTGAGCATGCCTGTCAGGCTTGTATGGGCATCCCTTCCCGAACGGAAGGGTCTGTTTGATATCTGGGCTTCATAGGAGCAGGATACAGCAATGATCTTGCCGAACTGGGAGATCCTTGCGTTTTCAAGTCCCTGGGGGTAGCCGGAACCGTCATTGCGCTCATGATGCTCAAGTATGCCAAGGAGTATGTCCCGGGGGAGGGAGAGGTCTTTTACGGCGCGGAATCCGAGAACCGTATGGGCATTGATAACCTGTTTTTCCTTCTCCGTAAGGGCGCCTTCCTTCTCATAGACCCTGCTCGGGATCTGGAGCATTCCAATCTCATGGATAAGAGAGGCGATCCCCAGCTCTATAAGCTTATGGTTGGGCATTTTGAGCCTGTCACCGATGGCCAGAGCCAGGATTGTGGATTTGACGGAGTGGTTGATGACGTACTCCCTCTTCTCCGGTGCAATAATCTCCTGAAACCGGAGAACATACTTGTCGTCTTCGCGGATCATTGAAATGGCTTTCTTGATCTCTTCGGTAAGGGAGTTGAGGTTCAGTATATTGTCTTCCTGGAAGCGGGTCATCACTTTTTTGGTGAAGTCGTAGAGCTCTGTAAAGAATTTACGGGCTCTGCTCAGGCCCTCCTGTTCCTTTACGTTCTGATCCAGGGTGGCTGTCTTTACGGAAGAGGGGTTCTGGGCGGGATTTTCACGTCCCTGGCTTGAACCGGGTGTCATCACCTTTTTGAAACCCCAGTTCTTGAGGTTCTTGATCATGATTTCGCTGACAGGGGTTTCCGGGGACAGAAGAACAAAGTTTTCATCCAGGTAGACCGGAGACTCAAAGTACATCCCCGTTTTGAGATTCTGTATCTCTATTGTGTTCATCTTCTCTTCGTTTTCCAACTCAGTTGACCCCGCTATGGATATAATTTACACTAATTTTCATTATAGGAGCAACAACGATGAAATTTAAAACAATTTTTTTCCTGTTTAACGCCATCATCCTGTTTTCATTCCTTTTCATAGCCCTGATGCCCCTCTTTGTTCTGGGCGGCGAATATACGCGTATATTCTGGAAGGAAAACTGGTTCCTTGCTCTTATATTCCTACTCTTTATATCGGTCCTTGACGGCTATTTCCTTATGAATTGGAAGATGTTTACTCTTCTTGAGAAGGAAGACTGGCCCGGACTGATCGCATATCTTGAGCGGCAAATATATGAAAAAAAGAAAATCACTTCAAGAAATATAAGAATGATGGTGAATACTTCCCTCACCGTTTCCAATCTGGACAAAATCAGCCGTCTTGAAAAAGAGGTGAGCGACAAGAAGCCTGAAATCCTTGCTAAACACGGTATCCTTCTGGGAATCCCCTATCTTCTGGAGCAGAATCTGGAAGAGGGAAAGGCCTTTTTTACAGGCTGCATCAACAGCGCCTCGGAGAAGGACAAACCCTGGCTCCAGTGGTGCTATGCCTTCCTTCTGCTCTCGGGCAGGGAGAAAGACGAGGCTGCCCCCTATCTCTCCGATCTGGGCAGGTCCGGCAAAGACCAGGTTCTTAAACTGCTCTCCATCTATCTGCTTTCAACCATAGCTTCTCCCGGGGACGGTGAGCCTGAGGCTCTGAAAAAGAGCTTCCTCGATGAGAACCCCTCCAGGGAAAAACTGGAAAAAACAATTACAAGAACCAAAGGGGACAATGTTGTAGTCCTGCTCCTTTCAAGCATACTTGACGACGCCAGAAACTGGCTCTACACCAATTAAAAAAAGGACAAGAAAAATGCCTGTGAAGAAATCTCAAAAACTGGACAATGTCTGCTATGACATCAGAGGACCTGTTCTGAAGGAAGCGGTCCGTCTGGAAGAGGAGGGCTACCGTATTCTCAAGCTGAATACAGGGAACCCCGCGGCTTTTGGTTTTGATGCCCCCGACGAAATCCGGCATGACATCATTCTCAACCTTCCCCAGGCCCAGGGGTATTCAGACTCAAAGGGCGTCTTCTCGGCAAGAAAAGCAGTCATGCATGAGTGCCAGCGTCTGGGCATCCAGGGTGTGGGCACCGAGGACATCTACCTTGGAAACGGAGTCAGTGAGCTTATTAGTATCGCCATGCAGGGGCTGCTGAATAACGGGGATGAGATCCTTATCCCCATGCCAGACTATCCTCTGTGGACCGCATCTTCGGTTCTGGCGGGAGGAAAGGCCGTCCACTACAGATGTGATGAAGAGGCAGACTGGTATCCCGATCTTGATGATATCCGCAGCAAGGTGACAGACAAAACCAAAGGGATTGTTGTCATCAACCCCAATAACCCCACAGGCGCCGTCTATCCCCTGGAGATTCTTGAGGGGATAATTGAAATTGCAAGAGAGCACAGCCTTATCGTCTTTTCCGACGAAATCTACGATAAAATCCTCTATGATGATGCCAGGCACATCCCCATGGCCACCCTTGCAGACGATGTCCTTATCATCACATTCAACGGCCTGAGCAAGTCCTACAGGGCCGCCGGTTTCAGGGCCGGATGGATGATCCTCAGCGGAGACCGCAAAAGCGCCTCCGACTATATCGAAGGTCTGGACATCCTCTCCAATATGAGGCTCTGCAGCAATGTTCCCGCCCAGCTTGGAATCCAGACAGCCCTGGGGGGGTATCAGAGCATCGGCGACCTTGTGGCCCCCGGCGGCCGTCTCAGGGTCCAGAGGGACCTGTTCTACGAAAAACTCGTTTCCATTCCCGGCATAAGCTGTGTAAAGCCGAAGGGCGCCCTCTATATGTTTCCCAAGGTGGATACAAAGCGCTTCAATATAAAAGATGACCAGAAACTCATTTATGATATTCTGACGGAGACAAGAACCCTTCTCGTTCAGGGAACAGGATTCAACTGGGACAAGCCCGACCACTTCCGGATGGTCTTCCTTCCGGATCAGCAGGTACTGAGCCTTGTCGGTGAGAGGCTGGAGGAGTTCTTTTCCACATATAAACAGGGCTGATCCTTCTTTTACATCTTGTATGAGAATTAGCCGTTGTTTATACTTCCTGAAGTCAAAAATCAATATTGATAAAATATTTCAGGAGAAAAAGGATAATGCGGAAATTCAGTTTAATTCTTGTATTTATGATTCTGATGGGCGGAATGGTATTTGCCCAGAAAGCCCCTGTGGCGGTTGATGTCCCCTCAGCACAGAGCGAGATCAACGATCTTGAGACTCAGAACAGTACAATGGCCGATGAAAATGACGATCTTGAGTATACTATCTCGGTTCTTCAGTCTGAGATCCAGGATACTCAGGCTCTCATGAGAGAAATCGCGGCAGCTCAGAGCCGTATCAGCGGTCAGGCCGGTGAGCTTTACTCTGCCATGCAGGGTGTGACCGATGTTGAAATGAGAACAAGGCTAAATGCCCAGATCTCTTCCAACAGAGCACAGAGATATGCTCTGGATCAGAAGATCAACGAACTCAATGGAATCATTGAGGATCACAACTATCTGATCGAGAAAGACAGAAGATGGATCAACAGGAACAACCTTCAGACCAAGAACAACAATGCCCGGATTTCCTACCTGACTTCCTGTATCTCTTTTACAGAGACAGAGGGTCTCGGTATGGATGAGGCAATTGAAAAGTCTCAGGGAATTCAGAGCGAGGTAGATGCACTTCTTGCACAGAATCCCGCTCCCAGTGCGTCTGTTCAGTAATTTCTGACGGATACAGATTCCGAATCAAAAGCCTGCTGCCGGCCCTCAGCCGAAGCAGGCTTTTTTTGTCTTTTTATTGGAGAACGGCGATTTCTCTATCTGCCTGAGATTGATCCTGTAAAATCGGGGATAAAATTAAAATTACCTCCCCCGGAGACCTCTGGTCATTGCCCCTGTTTCCCTATATAATTCTTTTCAACTCTTAAGACATAAGGATATAAACAACATGTCAGTGCGTGTACGCTATGCACCGTCCCCCACCGGGCTTCAGCACATCGGTGGTGTCAGGACGGCCTTGTTTAACTACTTCTTCGCCAGAGCTAACGGCGGATCATTTATTCTGCGTATTGAAGATACAGACCGGGAACGGTATAACGATGAATCTCTGCAGGATCTCTACGACACCCTGAACTGGCTTGGAATCAGCTGGGACGAAGGACCCGGCAAGGGCCCCTTCGGCCCCTATCAGCAGTCCGAGCGGTTTGATATATATCAAGAATATGCTCAGAAACTCCTTGATGACGGAAAGGCCTATTACTGCTTCTGCAGCGCCGAGCGTCTGGAAGAGGTGAGGGAAGAGCAGAAAAAAAGCAAGTCCAAACAGCAGGGCTATGACCGCCACTGCCGTGACATCGATCCCGCAGAAGCTCTGAAGCGTAAAGAGGCAGGGGAGTCCTGCGTTATCCGTCTCAAGGTTCCCATGGAGGGAAAAACAACCTTCCACGACGAAGTCATGGGCGATATCACAAGAAAGAACTCCGATGTGAGTCCCGACCCCGTTATCGTCAAGACCGACGGATTTCCCACATACCATCTTGCAAACGTTATTGACGACCATATGATGGAAGTGACCCATATCATGAGAGCCCAGGAGTGGATTCCCTCGGGACCTCTCCATGTGATCCTCTACGAGGCATTCGGATGGACACCTCCCAAGTACTGCCACCTCCCTCTTGTAATGGAAAAGACGGTTCCAAGCTCTCCAAGAGACACGGTTCCACAACCCTCAAAGACTTCCGCAACTCAGGTTACCTTCCCGAGGCGATTATCAACTATGTGACCCTTTTGGGCTGGTCCTTTGACGACTCCCGGGAGTTCTTTGAGAAGGAAGACCTTGAAAAGCTCTTTTCAATGGAAAAGATCAACAAGGCACCCGCTGTATTCGACTACAAAAAGCTTGAGTGGTTTAACGGCCAGTACATCAGAAAGAGAAGCAAAGAGTCCCTTCTGGAGCTTCTGATCCCCATCATGCAGAAGGACGGCATTGTGTCCGATCCAATGACTGATGAGGAGTCCGCGATCCTCGACGGGGCCTTCCCCCTGATTCAGGAGCGCCTGAAGTTTACAACCGATGTGTCCGAGACCATCCGCTTCCTCTATAAGGACATCGACAGCTATGTTCTGGAGGATGCCCTTCCCAAGAAAATGGAACTCTCTGATATCCCCGCCGTACTGGATGCGGCTGTGGAGCTCCTTGCCGACTTCGGCAAAAACACTCAGGAAGAGAATGAGCAGGCTTTCTACAACAAGTCCCAGGAAATGGGCCTTAAGATGGGCCAGATCATGCAGCCTGTGAGAGTTGCCGTTACAGGAACCAAAAACTCTCCGCCCCTTTTCGAGTCCATCGGGCTTTTGGGAGTGGACAAGGCCGTTGAGCGGATAGGGGCTCTCAAAGAACAGATTGCCGGTTCCCTCGGGGCGTAATACAATAACCGGACCGGCTCACAAAGGCCGCTCCGGTACAAATACAGGAATTAACAAGCAAAGGATATAACACATGGCCAAGGAAAAGAAAGCAAATCAGATCAGCAACAAATTCGGCGCGTCCATGGAGAAAATTGTCTCCCTCGCCAAGAGAAGAGGTTTTGTATACCCCTCAAGTGAAATCTACGGCGGACTGTCGGCTACATGGGATTACGGTCCCCTGGGAGTAGAGCTGAAGAAAAATATTCAGGAGATCTGGTGGCGCGAGATGACACGTCTTCAGGACAACATCGTCGGTCTTGATGCTGCTATCATGATGCACCCCCGTACCTGGGAGGCTTCCGGTCATGTTGAAAACTTCTCCGACCCCCTCGTCGACTGTAAGCAGTGTAAAACACGGTTCCGGGAGGACAAGCTTTCTCCCGAGGTCATCGAGTCAAAGAAGTGCCCCGAGTGCGGCGGCGAGCTGACTGAACCCCGTCAGTTCAACCTTATGTTCTCTACACACCTCGGTCCTGTTGCCGATTCAGGCTCCATCGTCTACCTCCGCCCCGAAACAGCCCAGGGTATCTTTGTCAACTTCAAAAACGTTGTCGACACTAGCCGTGTGCAGATCCCCTTCGGTATCGCCCAGGTTGGTAAGGCCTTCAGAAACGAAATTACAACCAAAAACTTCATCTTCAGAACCTGTGAGTTCGAACAGATGGAGATGCAGTTCTTTGTTAAGCCCGGTACCGATGATAAATGGTTCGAATACTGGAAGGAAGAGAGAATGAAGTACTATATCGACCAGCTCGGTATTCTCCCCGAAAACCTCCACTTTCACCAGCACGGACCCGACGAACTGGCCCACTACGCCAAGGACGCCTACGATGTAGAGTATCAGTACCCCTTCGGATGGGAGGAACAGGAAGGTATTCACAGCCGTACCGACTTCGACCTGGGACGCCACGGCGAGTACTGCGGAAAAGAGATTAACTACCTTGATCCCCAGACAAACGAACGCTACATCCCCTATGTCATCGAGACATCAGCGGGTCTGACAAGATCTGTTCTTGTCTGTCTGATGGACGCCTACCACGAAGAGACAATCGGTGAGGACAAGAACGGCAAACCCGATGTGAGAACCGTTCTCCACCTCCACCCCAATGTAGCGCCTGTTAAGGTTGCCGTACTTCCTCTTGTTAAAAAGGACGGGCTTGCCGAACTTGCTAAGGATATTGAGAAAGAACTTGCTGAAGACTTCAACACTTTCTATGACCAGTCCGGTGCAATCGGACGCCGTTACCGCCGTCAGGACGAAATCGGTACACCCTTCTGTATCACAGTCGACTACGACAGCAAGGACAACAACGATGTGACTCTCCGCTTCCGTGACTCCATGGAGCAGATCAGAATCCCCAGAGAGGGTCTTGCCGCCAGACTGAGAGAAGAGATCAAGAAGTACAAGAGAGTTTAATCTCCTTATAATTCCCGATTCAAACAGAAGCCGCTTCCCAATGGAAGCGGCTTTTTTTCTGCCCGGAAGACAGCCTTGGATTTTTAAAAGATGATTTATGCCAGCTTGTCGTCGGCGATATGATAGGCAGGATCTTCGCAGATATTGACTTCGATCAGTTTCTCAGCATTCTTGAGCAGCTGGCGGCAGTCGGAGCTCAGGTGCCTTAAGTGCAGGGTCTTGCCGAGGTTTCTGTACTTCTCTGTTATGCTGTTGATCGCTTCGATGGCGGAGTGGTCCATGACTCTGGAATCCATAAAGTCGATGACAATATGCCCCGGATCATCCTGATAGTTGAACTTCTCCTTGAGGTTGGCTACAGAGCCGAAAAAGAGAGGGCCGTTGATGCTGTATATACGGGCGCCCTTTTCATCATCACCAGTCGTTACGGTGATCTGCTTTCCCTTCTGCCAGGCAAACTCAAGGGCCTGGAGTATGATTCCAACCACAACGGCCATGGCCAGATCATGCCATACGGTTACGACGGTGACCACAAGGATAATAAAAAGATCGTTCAAGGGAACCTGCTTGCCGAACTTGAGGGTTTCCCATTCAAAGGTTCCTATAACAACCATAAACATAACACCCACAAGAGCGGCAAGGGGGATGATGTTGATCAGGGAGGAGCCGAACATGACAAGGAGCATCAGCGTAACCGCTGCAACGGCACCGGAAACACGGGTACGGCCGCCTGATTTGATGTTGATCATGGACTGTCCGATCATGGCACAGCCTCCCATTCCTCCAAAGAGTCCGTTGATGACGTTGGCGATACCCTGTCCGATGCTCTCCTTGTTGCTCCGTCCTCTGGTATCGGTCATTTCATCAATCAGGTTCAGGGTAAGCAGCGACTCAATCAGGCCGACCAGGGCCGCTGTCAGGGAGTAGGGAAGGATTATATACATTGTATTCAGGCTCAAGGGGATACGGGGCAGATGAAACAGGGGCAGGCCGCCTGAGATATCGCCTCTGGCAAAGTCTGAGACCGTACGCAGATGGATGCCCTGTTTTCCGAGAAAGACGGATGCTAGGGTGACAAGGATAATGGCCACGAGGGTTGAGGGGACAGCCTTTGTCAGTTTCGGTAAAAGGATAATCACTGCCATAGTTGCCAGAACGAAGGCAATCATTATGTACATGGCCGATCCCTGGAGCCAGGTACCGTCCACCTTGAACTGCCCGAGCTGGGCCCGGAAGATAACAATAGCCAGACCGTTGACGAAGCCGAGCATTACGGAGTGAGGGATCATGCGTGAGAATTTTCCAAGCTTGAAGGCCCCGGCCAGTATCTGGATGACTCCCATAAGAAGGACCGCCGCAAAGAGGTACTCCTGTCCATGGGTCTTCACAAGATCAGCCAGAACAACGGCAATCGCCGCCGTGGCACCGCTGATCATTCCCGGTTTTCCACCGAATATGGATGTCGTAAGGCCCATCATAAATGCAGCATGAAGACCGACTATGGGTGAGACTCCCGCTACAAAGGCGAAGGCCACCGCTTCGGGAATCAGAGCAAGGGCAACAGTAATACCCGAAAGGATGTCATCCTTCAGGCCGTGCTTGTTTTTATCAAGTAAATCGAACATTTAACCACCAGTTTTTTAATAAGTAAGGGCGGATCACTATATAGTTAATCCATCATAATGATAAGGAGTAAATCAGAATTTTTTATTAAATAATTTTTTATCCTAAAAAGAGATGCATACTTCGATCTTATCTAATCCGGATTCAAAAGGGTGAGGGGAAACAATTTCTCCCTGTTCTTGTAAAAAAGAATTCAATCAGTTACAATCCACTAGCAAAACTAATATGGAGGTTAAGTGATATGAACGCGGCATTAGCCACCCTGAAAGAACGGGGATTTTTCAAGCAGTGTACTGATGAAGATATGCTCAACAAAAAACTGGATGAAGGACCACTGCGGATATATGTCGGCGTAGATCCCACCGGGCCCTCCATGCATATAGGCCATATGGTGCCTCTCTTCGCCATGCACCACCTGCAGAATGCGGGACACCTTCCCATCATCCTTGTAGGTGGCGGTACAGCCCGTATCGGCGACCCCTCAGGCAAGAGCGATATGCGAAAAATGCAGACCGTAGATGAAATCAAAGCCAACGCCGAGAAGCTCAAGGGGCAGATCAGCCGCTTTATAAGCTTCGAAGAGGGCGGAGCCAAACTGGTGGACAACGCCGACTGGCTGGCCCCCCTGAACTACATCGAGTTCCTTCGCGACATCGGCCGCCACTTCTCGGTCAACAGAATGCTTACATTCGAAGCCTACAAAAAGAGAATGGAAAACGGACTCTCCTTTATCGAGTTCAACTACCAGCTCCTCCAGTCCTACGACTTCCTCGAGCTCTACCGCAGGGAAGACTGTGTCCTCCAGATCGGCGGAGACGACCAGTGGGGCAACATCGTAGCCGGTATGGAACTGATCCGCCGTGTCGAGAGCGGTGAGGCCATGGGCCTGACATTCCCCCTCGTCACAAGATCCGACGGCAAGAAGATGGGCAAGACCGAAAAGGGCGCCGTCTTCCTTGACCCCAATATGACAAGCGTCTACGACTTCTACCAGTACTGGAGAAACGTGGCCGACGCGGATGTTGAAAAGTTCCTCCTTATGTACACCTTCCTCCCCGTAGAGGAGTGCAAGCGTCTTGGTGCTCTCAAGGACCAGGCCATAAACGAAGCCAAGGAAGTTCTTGCCTACGAGCAGACAAAGATCATCCACGGCCAGGAAGAAGCCGACAAGGCAAGAGAGGCGGCCAAGGCAGCCTTCAGCACCGGCGGCGGAGCCCAGGACAAGTCGGGCATGCCCACAGCCGACCTGGCGTCATCTGAGCTTGAAGCGGGAATCAATATCATGGACCTCTATGTGAAGTCCGGACTCTGCAGCTCCAAGAGTGAAGCAAGACGTCTTGTAAGCCAGAATGGCGCCGCCATCAACGGCGAGAAGAACAGCGATGTTGATGCAGTGATTGGATCAGAAGCCATTGTCGAAGAGGATGGCGAGAAGGAAATAATCCTCAAGGCCGGAAAGAAAAGATTCTTCCGCTTTGTTGTAAAGTAGTCTTCTCTCTCTCTGAAACTTTTTAATCAGAACTGACAGGCCCGTCTCCATTGGAGGCGGGCTTTTTTCAGGCCCGGATCTTTTCACAACGGGTCGCATCACAAAGGGGACTCTATCTGCCGGTGTGATTCAACGTGCTCAGGACGGGTAGGATATTTCCCCGATCTTCTGTCTGTGGAATTTCAGGCTCTTTTCAAGCTCGCTGTAGAGGCTCAGTGAGTTTTCAAGCACCTCTTTGGAACCTGTTGCCTTGCGGTTCATATGCTCTTCCAGTATGGGGGCCAGGATAAAGCCTGCTATCTCGCGGCTCTCCCTGTTGAGAATGGCCGAGTCAATAGAGTTGAGGCGCTCCAGAATGCCGCTGCCGTCGGTGCCTGACTGCTCCATAAGCTGACGGGTCAGAGAGGAGGCCGTGCTGCACAGGCCTATAAGCTCATCAAGTTCCTTTTCAAGCTCCTCTCCCGCCGCTCTCAGCTCCTCGGGGCTTGTCCGGCAGGGTATCTGCCGTATCTCATCAAGAATCCCGTCTATCTTCCCTCTGACAGGAGGGAGGTCGAGGAGGGCTTCAGGGTCAGACCAGAGCATTCCCTTTATGGCTGCACCGCTCTGGGAGAGCTGGTGAGTCTTCACATCGCTAAAGAGCCCCATCTGCTCTGAGAACCAGTGAATATAGATCTTCATCCTCTGGTCTGTCAGTACGGGCTCGCCCTTCAGGTTTCGGGTCCAGTAGGGGTTTCCCCCCATCAGCGCCAGCCAGCTGGAGGTCTCTATCCCCGCCGTGCGAGTACTGAAACTGTGAAGCCTCTCTTCAAAGGTGCTGCCCCTGTAGTGGGTCTCCCCCTTGGGAAAGGCAAGGTCCAGGCCGGCGCAGTAGACTTCATCCACTCCCGACTGCCTTATAAAGTCCCAGGCCGCTGTGGCGACAGAGCCCCCGGACTTCAGCTTTCCCTTTACTTCGGTTCTCGACTCAAAAAACTCTCCCAGAGGGAAGGGTGTGGAGCAGAAAAAGGCCTTTGACCACTCGCCCCTCAGGGCCGGTGGATAGGTTGAGAGGTCTGATATCAGGATGCTCGAGGGGGAGTGGCAGCGGTCAAGATGGCGGGAGTTCCAGTACTGGGGGTCCGTCAGTACAAGGATGTCAGGCTCGATTCCCGTTCTCAGGCAGGCCTTGAGGGCCGTGTCCACACAGACAAGAAGCATTCTCTCTTTCAGTTTCCCAAGATGGGGCAGAAGGGAGGTCAGGGTCGGTCCCGCCGCCAGAAGGAGGGCGGGAATCCCTTCAAAGCGTCCGGAAAAGGCGCTTACACCGGGGAACTGTGCCGACAGGGGCAGGTTCCGGCATATATTGCTGACCCAGAGCCTGCTGAAGCGGTTCAGGGTGTGGCTGTTTATCTCTTTTCGGGCAAGGTAGTCTCTGATGACCCCTTCGGCCCTGTCAAAGTACTCTCTGTTGCTGTTGACTGAGCTCCGGAGCATACAGGTCTGAATACGGGATGTCCTTATGGTATCAAAGAGGGCAGGCAGGGCTTCCACGGGAGAGGCCAGGGCCAGGGAGAAGTCGGGGTTTGTAAAGAGGGCGCTCAGGTCCCTCAGGTCCAGGGCGGCGTTAAAGAGCCCCGTATCGGGCTCGATCACCGCAAAGGGGACTCCCGGATGGGCCTTTACAAACTCATCCAGCTGCCAGGCGAGGCCGAAGCCGTAAAAGAGGCAGTAGGGGCAGTCGGCGGGAACGGTGCTCTCAATAAGCCTGGAGGCCTCCCTTAGGGGGGCGCGGCTTGAGTGGAACCAGCTCCCTCCGCTTTTAAAGCTTATGCCGCCGTCGGGGGTCTCTACTGATTCAAAATCATCGGGAACCGCCGCTTCGGGGGCGTCCAGTCGGGACTCTATTCCCGGAAAACGGCGCTCAAGTATCTCTCTGTTCTGACGGTACCAGCTCATTTGAATTCCAGGAAAAGGGTTGTATCATCATCGATGACCTCGCCGGCAGGGGGGAACTGGAAGACAACCCATCCCTCACCTTTGACTGTCAGGGGAATCGTGCTTCCCTCAAGGGCCGCCATAACCTCCCGTTTCGAGAGGCCTGTAAAGTCGGGAAGCTCTTCCCCCACATCCACAGTTTCAGGAGCGGGAAGACGGACCCGTCCGTCATGGCCTATCACTGTGTTCCCCGCAATGGGAATGCCGTAATAGGGGCTCAGACGCTCTGCAAGCTCCTTGACTATGGGCGAGGCAATCCGACCGCCGTAGATGCTCTGTCCCCGGGGAACCTGGAGGATCACGTAGATAATCAGTTTGGGGTCTTCCGTGGGGAACATGGCCAGTACGGAGGACATAAACTCGCTGCTTGAGTAGGTCCCTGTCTCAGGGTCAATCTTCTGTGCTGTACCTGACTTTCCTGAGATCCGGAGCCCGGGCACCTGTGCCCGGCGTACTGTACCCACAGGGGATGAGACAACCTGTTCCATCATAAGAAGCACAGATTCGGCCACCTCCGGCGAGATCACCTCTCTTACGGCCTCCCGGGGGTACTCCTTGATGATCTCTCCCGAAGGGGAGACGACCTTGCTGACGATCCTCGGTTTTAATAGCTCTCCGCTGTTGGCAAACACAGTGGCCGCCGAGATCATCTGTATTGCGGAAACACCGATCTCCTGACCGATGGCAATTGTAGGTTTGGAACGGGCCGACCAGCGTTCGGGGCGGTTGAGAATCCCGTTGGACTCTCCGGGAAGGGGAATCCCCGTGCGGCTGCCGAATCCGAAATTCTTAAGCATATTATAGTAGTCCTGCTGGTTTACGGTGTCCGAAGCCAGAGCGGTACCCACATTGCTTGAGTTGATCAGAATCCCTGTGGTATCCAGTATGCCGTAGTTCCCCAGGTCTGTGATGGGGGGAATATTGAACTTCTGGAATATCTCGGGGTTGTAGCCCCCTCTTGTATCAAAGCTGTCGTCGGGGCGGACCCCTCCCAGCTCCATAAAGCTTGCCATGGAGAAGATCTTCATAACAGAGCCCGGCTCGTAGGTGAGGGTGACAGGCAGGTTGTTTCTTTGTGCCGCGGTGTACTGAGAAAATGTATTGGGGTTGAAGGAGGGCAGGGAGACCATGCTGTAGAGCTCTCCCGTCTCCGCGCCCATGACCATAATCATCAGTCCCTCGGGCTTGTTCACCTCCATCGCCTCACGGGCAATCTGCTCGGTGATGTACTGGGTGTTGAGGTCAATTGTAAGAAAGACATCGTTACCGTAGAGGATCTTGTCACCCTTGGTGCTTATCTCGGGGGGGGAGAGGACCTGGTTGAAGGTGTACTCAATGCCGTCCAGCCCTATATTGTCTGTTCCTACGTATCCGATAACATGGGAGGCAAGCTCCTTCTCGGGGTAGTTCCGCCCCATTTCAGGTTCAAGGCGTATCCCCGGCAGGGTTCCCGCCTGAATCATCTCACGGATGATCCTGCTCTCGGTGGGGCTTATCTGGCGTTTTATATACTGGAATCCCTGCCTTGAGGGATTCTCAAGGTTCTGCTGCAGCCGCTCCTGGTCTAGGTTCAGGGCATCGGCAAGGAAGGCCGCGGTCTGTTCACTGTCTTTTATCTCGGGAACCCAGGCCGTAACGGAATCAAGCCTTGTCTGAATGGCCATAAGCTTGCCGTTTCTGTCGTAGATGGCTCCTCTCTGGAGCTCGGGGAAACTGGGGGTGCTTACGGGTCTTGCCGGCGGGGTCAGGAGCATTATCCAGGCATATCTTCCTATTAGGACAAGGGTGATCCCCATGAGAAACATAAAGAAAATGCGGAAACGCTTATTCCCCGTACTCATTTAACAAGACCCCTTTTCTGTATTACCCGGCCTCTGACGGACCGGATAGGAATAAAGCCGTAGTCTCTGGAATCCACAGAGTGGAAAGGATTGTCTCCCAGAACCATAATCGAGTCATCGGGCACCGTTTCGATGCCCTCAAGCATATCCCTCTGCCTGCCTGTCAGGAAAAAGCGGTCATCCCCTACAATAAGCCATCCTTCGGAGTTGACTATAATGGGGTCACCCGCGGTCAGCCTGCAGCGCTTTACCACTAGTCTGTGGTCTATGGGATTCTGGAAGATCACAATGTCGCCCCTGGCGGGAATCTCTTTTGTGATTAAGGGGATACGGTAGGCAATTTTATTCACAAGAATGGTCTGTCCGTTGTGAAGGGACGGCTCCATGGATATCTCATGCACCTGCAGGATATCAAAGCTGGAGAACCATATAACAGATGCTGTCAGAACAGCGGCTGCTATTCCTCCGTAGTGAACAATTATTTTGCGAATCATATCTCAAACTTATATTAATATACCCCTCATCTTTTGTCGATATATTCGTATAGAGAATTATGATAGTCACACCAGGAAGGCAGGAGATCGACAAAGCCCTGCTGAGAAAGAAGAAACAGAAAAAATACCGTTCTGACTCCGGGCCTGTCAGGCTCTGCCCAGCGGGAAGCAGCTCTGCCGCACGAAAGGTCCCCTCTGACAAAAACAGGGGACTGAGCCCCTTTGCAGGCTCTTTTCTTTTGGCCCTTGCCCTTTTTTTTCTCTTCCTGGGAACAGAGCTCCCTTACAGGCAGGTTTTTCCGCGCAGGGCCCTTCATAACCTGACAATGCCCGGTGAAATCGTCATGGAACAGGCCGAGATCAGGGCCCTCAAGGCCGAAACCCCTGTTATCCTTCCCGGAAATGTGCCTGCCTCCCGGCGTGAGAGGGTCTGGGATGTTCCCTACCAGGTGTACAGAATGAAGGATGGAGAGCGTTTAAGTTCGGTCAGCCAGAGGTACGGCATCAGCATGAGTACCCTTATAAGCTTCAACCATCTTGAGACAATCAACTCCCTGAGTGAGGGGGACACCCTCCATATACCCGAACTGGACGGAATTGTTTACAGCGCAGGCAAAGATGAGACCCTTGAACAAATAATTGACCGCTGGGGCATCCAACGGGCCGATATAGTAAAATATAACCCCTACATCACCCTGACGAACCAGCAGCTTGTTATAGCACCGGGGCAGGAGCTGTTCCTTCCGGATGCAAAGTTAAGCGAAGAGGAGCTTCGCAGCAGAACAGGCCAGCTCTACATCTTTCCCATACACGGGCGCCTTCTGACGGGGTATGGAATGATAAAAGACAGTGTGACTCAGATCGAATCATTCCATAACGGGGTCGATCTGAAGGGGAGTGTGGGAGATCCTGTAGCCGCCTCTTTTGACGGTGTGGTCTCCTCAGCGGGATACAACAACTCCTACGGTAAGTTTGTCGTTGTAGACCATAGAAACGGATATCAGACCCTCTATGCGCACCTGGATACCATTGCGGTGAGCCGTAACAGTAAAGTTTTACAGGGTGAGATGATAGGTCGAGTCGGGAAAAGTGGATACGCCCCTGTAGCGCATCTTCATTTTTCATTGTTCAAAGGAAAGAAAAGTGTTGATCCTTTGGACTATCTGCACTAGTATTAAATGTCTTTTGTGTATATAGTCCACGAGTTAACTACTTTCGGAGGTTCTTGCTTTATGAGGAAACTGGTTTTTTTTATCATAGCAATGATGGCACTGTTCAACTTGATCAGAGCCTTCGCCATCTATAATGACCAGACAACAATTCCCGTGGAAAGTCTTGAGATTATTGAAACACCCGAATCCTGATTTCTAATAATTTAAAAAGATTTTTCTGCAGAATTACAAATCGCTTTTTATAAGCGTAAACACATTGAACTAATAGAGTACCCCTTTTAATAAAGGCGGTGTTCTTGCTTTTGAAGCATAAGCAGGGAAGCTATCCCGGATATTCCGGCGGAGCTTCCCTTTTTTTATTCCTTCGGGCACCCCCGGCTAAAAGCCGGCCGGGCTTTCCAGGGCTCCGCTCCCGCTCCGGCCCGCCGCAAGCGGGCTTCCACCCTTCCTATCCCTGGTGCGGTCCTGATAAAGTAATATTACAAAACACTCTTTTCCATCTTTCTGTCCTTTCCCGGCTCAAAAACAAGAATTGAAATCATGACAAGACCGGACATCCCACAGAGCAAATGAGAAAAGACGGGACACTCATCCTGAGTGAGCCCCGCACAACAGGAGACGGCTGCTATGAGAGCATCATTGCCGATCCAGATGGCAACAGAATCGAAATCACAACTTAGCACTCTCTCTACCGGATGACTCAAAGCCAAAAGAATAACTGCAAAAAACTCCTCTATTTCAACCTTTTGGTCGAAGCCGTATCACCAAAGCTCATTTAAAATGTTAATGACAGGGATATTAAACAGGACTATTATGTGAGTACTGTTCATAAATAAGGCAGAAACTGTAGGTATGCAGCTAGGAGTTATACTGAACAGCCATACACAGGAATAACCCGAATTATACTGCAGGAAATAACGATAGCAGGCTGTGCTGCAGTATAACCGGGGGCTAGGCCTGGTTATACAGAACAGTTAATGAATTATGTTAGATGGACAAAGGCGGAGTAAAAAAATACATTCTATTTCGCATAAAAAAGATGTTATGTTCAATGACCGGCTAAGAGCTTTTTAATCCTCGGCCATCCGTGACCTCGGGGAGAATCTATAGGATATATATGAAAAGATTTGAAAAAAACAAAGAAACATTGCTAAAGTATGGATTCTCCGATGAGACAGCAGATCTACTTATTCTAAAAGGATACACAAAAACAAAACTATCAACTGCTTCAAAGAAGGAATTACTTGAAGATTTTCCAGAAGATATTGTTAATGAAATAAAAGAGAAGACAGTCAGACAACCCATACCAGAGGATGTATTTGATAAACTTGTTAAAGAAACAGAACTCCATTGTCCTTTTTGTTGGAATTATAAAGAAGAACTACCGATCATTATTCACCATATTGATCCGTACAATGAAACACAAGATAATACTTATCATAATCTGATTGTTTTATGCTTAAACCATCATGCTGAAGTTCATACCAAAAGAGAAATATCCCAAAATAATTTTACTAAAGCAAGATTGCTCACAAAAAAAGAGGAATGGATTCAGGCTTTGAAAGAGTATAAAACAGGAAATAGGGCAGCTCCTGGTGAAGAAACAGATAATAACAAGTCAAAAATTCAAATTAAACAGAATATAAATGGAAAAATCTGCGAACCTTTAATACAAACATTTTATTGTGATTTCCTTAAAGATATAGAGCTTGGAATTTCGGAAATAATCACTGATCAAATAAATGTTATCAATGTTCATAAAGTTAAGGATTCATATAATTATGGAGACAGATCTCCAAATTCATTAGGTGTGCGAATGGGGATATCCTATACTCCTATTTTTATTGAAGATGAAACAAAAAATGAAATAAATGATTTTTCAAAAAATGAGAATGTGCCATTGAACTCTTCTTTCTTTAATTTAGGTCAACTTGAAGAAATCTCTCCAATGCCTATATATGATTCCGATGGTTTATCTGGAACAGATATGGAAAAAGATAAATATTATAAGATTTATAAATTACATGAAAACATTCTCATAAAGAAAGATTTAAAAGCTTTTTCAGAGAATTTTGAAAATAGAATATTCTTCTGTCTTGTTCTTTCCAATAAAGGAAGTACATATGATGAGGATATAGATGTAACTTTGTATTTTCCTAAGGATTCAATACTTTTCCCAAACGATTTCCCAATCCCAAATAGAAATTTAATAATTGAACCTAGGCAACTTTGTGAAAAATTACTTGAAACCGTTTCAAATCACAATATTGATGATTATCCAGACATAAATCCTTATATTCATTCCTCATTTTCTTTTATTCCAACTTATAGTTTCTTAAACAATAAAACTGTGGAAGAAATATATGAAGAAAAGATTGAAGAATATTTGGGTATAATAAAAGAATTATTTTCATCTTTTGAGTTTTTTAGAACTGCTGAGGAAGACGTTGTAAAAATTCATCAGGATTATTTGAAACATAATATTACCAATAATTTCCCTACAATTATTATCTCATCAGAAAATATTGAAAAAATATCTTATTGTATATCAACCAAAAATCATCCGCAAATGATAACTGGAGAGGTACATATTTCTAAGTAAAGTTATCAGAAAGTACATCCATGTACTTTCTGGAAAATTGTTCCCGGCCAGCCGTGCACTAAACATAACAGCGAATATACGTTGCGGCTTCGTCTTGGCCTTCGGCAAATTGCCTTTGAAAAATATCTGAAAGATTGTAATACAATTTCTCAGATATTTATCAACCCCTTCGGGGTACCAAGCAACTTGGTATATTCGCGGAACGTTATAGGATATGAGCTCTGTATTTTTTTGAAAAAGAGAATGAGCCATCCGTGGCTCATTAGAAGATATAAATGAGATAAAGGAATAATTTATGAGTACTGAATTACAAACAACTAATAAAAAAAAGAAACCATGGTTAGGTTTAGTTTTAACTACGATCCTTACGATTTTAGTAACAGTAGGAGTCGCATGGTTTCAAATTGCAAGAACTGAAAATCAAGCACATCAAGCTGAACTTGAAAGAAATACATATGTCGAAAATACATTGGTTGCTATTGTAGAAGAACATGTAATAAACGAGGAGATGCTTGATGTTAGTAGAATGGTACGTCTAATTGATACATTAAGACGAGAAAACAATGTAACTTTACCAATCACATTCCTGCAAGTTGTTGAGAAATCGGAGCTTAATATACTTAATAGTAGATATCTAGATTTTGAGAAAAAGAAAAGTTTTAAACTAGTCTTTGACAGTATTTATAGCGAATATAATTCTAGAGAATATACTCCCATACCAAACATTTCAAATACAGAAATTGTTAATGAACTAGCAAAGAGTATTCAAGACGGTAAAAGTACAGAAGCTATTGAACAACTCAATAGACTTATAGAAGCCTATGAAACTGATTTAGCAGAACTAAAGGTATTGCAGGATCGGATTTATAAAACTTCAATTTTAACGGAATTCATTGAAAATAAACCTCTATACTTAATTATATTTGTAATTGTATATGTAGCACTCGGGATAGCGATGATGCCACGTATTCGCCGTATTATGAAACGATACTATGAATTAAAACGAAGACGTGAAGAAGAACTCAAGTACTAGAACAAGAAATAAGCACTTTACACGGATTTGATGCGCGGCTTACTTCCTATAACTTCCATAAAAAAAATGGCCAGAAGCCACAAGGTGAACAAGACCCCAATTGCTACTCGAAAATAGCATTAAACCATATCTGAATGGTTGATAATATACAGACTTTCATATTTACATGGATAAGAATGGAATAATAGCATATACTGGATGTAGTTATTGCGTAAAATAATGGTAGTCTCGTTATTAGGTATATTTTAAATATTTCTAAATCATGGGAGTGCAAAAATGAGAAAAGTTCTTTTCCTTCTTTTTTCTTTCTTTCTTTCAATAATATTTATTTTCCCTGAAGAAGGTGTCAACACCGGAGCTAATTTGCAGTTTTCCACCGGAATGGAATTGCAGGTTCACGGCTTAAAGGAAGTCAACGACTCCCATTTTCATCCGGTCCTTCATCCGGTATGAATCTCCCTGTAAACTGACAACATGAACATGGTGTAAAAGTCTGTCCAGAGTAGCCGTGGCAACAGCATCGTCAGCCATAATTTCACCCCATTTCCCAAAGGTCTTGTTTGTCGTCATGATAATGCTTCCTGTCTCATAACGGGCATTAACCAGCTGAAAGAACAGTGTAGCCTGCTCCGGAGTAAGATTTTCATAACCAACCTCATCCATAAGCAATAGATGGGGCTTACAAAACCACTTCAGCTTGGATTTAAGCTTTCCCTGTTCCCTGGCGCGGCTAAGCCGCTCGAAGAGATCCATAGCGGTGATGTAGTAGGCCGTGTAACCTTCCCGGCAGGCCTTGGCTCCCAGTGCCAATAAGAGATGCGTCTTGCCCAGCCCACTCGGCCCCATCAGGACGACGTTCTCACGGCGATCGATGAACGCCAGCGAGGAGAGTTCAGAGAACGTCTTCTTTGATAGACCGCCCTGAAGCCAATCCAGTTCAAACTCATCCAGACCTTTCTCCTGGGGGATACCAGATAGCTTCAACCTCATTCTGGCCTTTCGCTCAGACCGTGGTATGGCCTCCGTCTCCAATAAATCGGCAATGGCTTCAAGCAGTGGCTGTTCATGCCGCTGAGGATGCCCAAGATAGCTCTCAAAGGAGGCTGCCATAGATGTTAGCCCCAGAGATTCCATGCGTTCTGTGAGAAATGATACGGATATCTGACTCATGCTGACACCTCGAACAGATCATCATAAACCATGGGGTTTCGAGTATCGACTTCGGGTTCTTTTCTTTCAGAAGCCGGTTTATTGGTTTGTGGGCCCGACTGTTCCTTCCATAAGACCTGCAGAGCCTTTCGATCCTCCTCTCTCCAGTAAGAGCCGTTACGTCCGGTAACGCGGGGGATATCACGAACTATTTGCTCCGAATCGTAGAGTGCCCCATCACCGTCCAAGGGATGAATCCTCAGAATCAGTTTATGGCCAATATATTTGGGGGGAACGCTGAAACGGTTGGTCTTATGGATGACCGTAGACTCCCTGTTAACCGTGAGAATATGCTGGGAACGACAATCAAAGTCTGTATCAGGCAACAACAACATCGCTTTCTTGTCTTCACTGAAGCGGTCCTGCCTGGTTTCATTGAAATCCCGCAGCTTCTTGGTCATCAGATTTGAGATCCATCTGTTCACACGATCATCCATCTCATCAATCGTCAAACCGTTTTCCAGGTAACGCAGAAAACCATCCTCATAGGTTTTGATATACCGTTCAACCTTTCCCTTGGTTTGAGGACGACGTACACGGCAACGTCGAGGGATAAATCCGTAATGATTGGCTAGACGTAGCAGGTGCCTATTCGGCCGCCACAATCCTTCTGAGTCCCGAATGAAGGCCGTTTTCATGTTGTCGTAAAGAATCTCACACGGGACCGCTCCGAAATGGTGGAAAGCCAAGACATGACAGGCCAGAACAGTAGCCTGATCCATCTTTGTGGTGTGGATGGTAAATGGCGTCCTGCTGTATCCAAGAATCATGTTGAAGGCATAGACCTTCATTTTCTCCCCGCCGACATCTCGTAGCCCGGCTTCCTTCCAATCCACCTGGGCCTGAAGTCCGGGGATTGTCTCAAACCTGATTACGGCCTTCTTTGCCACTCGATGAGCAACCTTCGCCGCATAGTCACGTAGTATAGTGATCTCTCCGGAGAATCCCCTCTTTTTTAACTCTGTAAGAAGTACTTCCCGGTTGTAATCCGGAGTCTCTTCAATTACGCTGTCAATGAACGGTTTGAATGGGTCGAGCTTGCTCGTATATATCCGCTTCTTCCGTTTGCGTGGAGTCTCTGAAAGGTAGTAATAAACAGTTCGTTCTGAACATCCGAGTTCATCGGCAATTTGACTTATCGTGTACTTCTGCCGACGTAGTAAATGGGCTTCATGCATTTGCAGCTCCAACATTAGGGAGGTGCCTCCTTCTGGTCTTTGGTGTGGTTACCTAAACCATCGGAGGTTACCTCCTTTTTCTTGTGCCGGACCCTGCAAATAGACTCCGGGGATTTACTGCAGTTTAACTTCGTTGCTTACAAAGAAGGGGAGTCTATTTTTATAAATCTATTAGAAGAAGATAACATTGCTCCTTCACAAATTAGTCTAATACCAACTCCAACGGTAAAAGGTGTAACGGTTTTTATTTCAAGAAAAGATAAAAGAGATGCCAATGCTTTGCTCCAAAAACTAATTACAATCTTTCAAACGTATCCTGAACTAAATTTAAATAAAGAGGCATATCTTGATCTTGAAAAAGAATATAATTTTTTTTCGGCAAAGGATCAAATTAAGATAAGAACTAACTTTATTAGTACGCTTGAGGAGAAAGGATTTATATTATGAAAAAAGCATATCTGCTCTTTTTTCTTTTATCTAGTACATCTAGTATATTTTCGCAGAGTGGAAATGAAATGTTCAACGAGACAGCTCGTGATACGGTAAAGGACTCTTGCGTATTAGATGAAAAAGAAATTGATTATGAAATATTTATGATGGAGCATAATAAAAAAGTATTTGAATGGGAGTTATTTTCTACCAAAGTATTCTTTTGGTTAAGTATTTTTTTAGTAATTGTTGGGATTACTTTATCAATTCTGCAGTTTATTAAAAGCTCACATCAGATCAATAGTAATTCTGAATCTACTATAATATTATCAGAAAAAGGATTTCAATTGAAAACGGCTTTTATTGGTCTAATCTTATTAATAATATCCTTTGGCTATTTGTATCTTTATATGAAAACAGCATACCCTGTTAAATATATAGAAGATGAATATATTACTCAACCAAGAGAGCAAGATTCATAGAAATAAAAGCTGTGAGTGATATGTTGAATTAACTATTCAGTTTTATAGAATTGCTTGAGGTAAAATTACAGAGCCATCTAACAATCGCTTGAAACTGACAGCCCTATCGTCATGCTTTTTGCAAAGCAAAAATCACGCCGATGTACGGTCTGCAGCTTAAGCGGGCGTTCTACAGACTCCTGAAAAAAATGATATTTTGGGAATCATTTATTGGGCATATTGCCTGAATCAAAGTATATGCTGTGACCCTTCGGCTGCGGCTGGCGGGAGTAGAGGTATGTGGAATTCGCCTTCGCCGTAATCGCTGCTCTTTTACCCTGATTTATTTCTGTATCATGTTTGTGACTGCTTCTATACGACCACTGATAAAAACCTTGATTTATGGGTCAGTTTGGTTATCCAATCTACGGGGCCGCTCCTCTAAAACATGTTTGACCCTGATATGGCCTTGGAATTTGTAAAGTGGGGCTGTAGAACAAGCAGTTGTAATTGACATTGGTTATTGTCATCAATGTTGCTGACAATAACGATTATGTTTGACTGGTTCTGGAATGAGTGTGAAAATAACGCAAAGAATAGTTTTGGCAACATAGTTGCCAATGCCTGGCAAGCCAGGCCACCAATGCAAATAAACTGAGTGTTATGTGTACAGAAGGATAAAGTATGAAAATATCAAAAATGGAAATAGATGGTTTTAGATGCTTTAATCATTTTGAGATTAGTTTTGAAGATGACTTAACAATAATTGTTGGCGAAAATGATGCTGGAAAAACATCTTTACTTGATTGCATAAAGGTATTAACTCACAATAAACCAGTCGAGAGAGATGATTTTTCATATGGAAAGAATGAATTAAAAATATCTATAACAATTGAAGATTATGTTTTTGAGAAAGAATATAAGCTGGAAGGAGATGAAATAAGTGAAAACATTTTCATTGCTAAACCAACAATTGAATATATTCAACACCTAAAAGAACTTTTACATTCAGAAGATTTTGATTTAGAGCAAGAAGATAGTATCAATTTAATAAAGAACACAGCTAAAACATTCGGTCTAACCGTAAGAACAACATCTAGAATAGATAATCTACATCAAAATTTATTGGAGTAACTTGAGGATGAAAATTTAACAATTCAAAATCCCAGTTTTCCCAATTTTAACAATATCCAATTGAATAGTAGACAATTCGAAAATATTTCAGCATTTTTTAAAGAAGTTTTCTTAAAAGATAAGCAGAAGAGTATTTGGGACGAACAAGTTACGGAAGAATTGACTATAAAGCAATATGTGGAAGAAAAGATTGAGTCATATTCAGATTCAATTTCTCAGGATCTTATAGATAAAGGAATTCTTGAGAAAATGAAGTTGTATTTACAAGATCTAACGGAAGTAAAGATTGAACCCATATACCAAACAAGAGATATGAATATTGATGCGAAAGTCAAGTTTCTTGAGAATGGCCGAGAAATAAACATTGATAAAAAGGGTGATGGTACAAAACGTAGATTGACAATGGCACTTCTAGAATACAAAAAAGAGGAAAGCCTAACTCCTCAAGATGAAACCACCTTCTATTTACTAGATGAACCAGATACACATTTACATGTCAAAGCACAAATGGAAATGCTTTCTACTATAAAAAGTTTTTCTGACTCAGGCAATCAAGTTCTTTTAACAACCCACTCTCCTTTTCTAATAAACTCTGTTAAGCCAAAGCAATTAAGAATGTTACATGTCTGTGAAAATGAAAGTAAAATAAAATATCTTAAAACGGATTCAGAAGCATCAAATGAGGTTATAAAATCTTTAGGAATTGAAAATACTTTTTTGTTCTTTTCTAGGCACATAATAATTGTTGAGGGTGAAACAGAAGAATCATTTATTCCTCATTATTATTTAAGGAAAAAAGGGCTACCTCTATCTTCAGCTTTAGTAAAAATAATTAATTCTCGAGGGATTAAAAATATTCCTGGTTTTTCAAATGCTCTTTTAGAAATAACTAACCCTAATAATATATACATGGTTATTGATAATGACGCTTCATCTGAAACTCAAGAGCTAATTGATCAGCTTAATATACCTGATGAAAGAAAATTCATTATAGGAACAAAAGAATTTGAGGATAGTTTCCCTAGTGAAACATTACATGACTGTTGGAAATTATATTTAGAAGGATGTGGAAAAGCAGTACCAGACACATGGTCATCTGAAAGCATCGAAACTATGAAAAGTAATTGTCTGAGTACCGAAACAAAGTTTTCAAAAAAACTAAGACAATTAAACTCAGGTAGTGGAAAAAAGATGACAAAACCTATATTTGGTATTGCTCTTGCAGAACATATTGAAGATAAGAATTTACCAGAACAGTTTAATGAATTGTTGGCAATGATACAGGAAGCATAATGGAATCTAATGTAGCTAATTAAAAGTCGTGATTTTGAAAAGTAAAATGGTAAAGAAAATGGAAAATGAAAAAGCTGTTAAGTTAGCACTTGATAATGTTATTAAAGAAGGACTCGATGACATTTTTGACAAGCCCTTTGAAGTAGGATTATTAAATAATAAATTATTCTATAACACAGTTTATCAAGATGTTCAGAAATCAATAAATGGAAATTCATTTGAAAGTCTTTATCTTAATAACATTGAGCATGTTTTATTACCCAAAAATTCCGCATTTGACTTTAGGCGATGCGCTTTAATTCAACCTATTGATATATTAAAATATAATTCACTAATAATCTCAATTGCAGATGATATAGAAAAGCAAAGAATTCCAGTTGGAAAAAAAAGAATCTTCTCATATCGTTTCAAATCAGAAAAAGGATACCTATTTAACAAGAATTTCAATATCACTTCTTTTAAAAGAACTACACAAGAAAAGGCTGCTAGAAAACGAACAAATATTATTGTATCCTGTGACATTTCAAATTTTTATGACAGATTAAATCTACATAGACTTGAAAATTCACTTATTTCTATTGGCTGTAATAAGAATAAAATTAAGACGATTAATGAATTATTATTATTTTGGTCAAATCGAGATTCATATGGTTTACCTGTAGGTTCAAATAGGTCTCGAATATTAGCGGAAGCAAGCTTGGTCGGGATTGATAATTTTCTTCTAAAGAATAATATCGATTTTATAAGATTTGTTGATGACTATAGGTTATTTGCCCCAAATACTACAGTTGCACATTATTGGTTAACTCTATTAATCGAACGATTATGGACAGAAGGACTAACTATTAATAAAAGTAAGACAAAGATAGAAGCTTCTTCCAAATATTTTAAAGAAAATTCAAATATAGAACATTTAAAAAGAAACGAAGTAAAGAAAGACACAAATCCATTTGTAATTATTGCTGGTTACGGGGGAACTGTTCCAACTCGATATAGAGAATCATCAGAAAGAGAAAAAGAAAAATTCATGAAAAAGAATATTTCTGAATTATTAGAAAGAATAACAAAGAAAGATTTTATCAATTCAGAAGAGATTATAGAAATATTCAAAGTCATAATCATTCAAAATGACTTTAACTCAATTGATAAAATACTTTTATCATTAGATAAATATCCTCAAATGACTCCATATATTGTTGATGGAATTAAAAAAAATATTGAAAGTATACCAGATGCTATAGTCAATAAGATTAAGAATATATTCATTAAAAAAATATTGCAGAATCAGTATATACCGGAATATTTACTAATCTCATATATAAAATTACTGGGAACAAAGGAATTTTATTCTAAGGATATTTTAATGTTAAAATTTGAAGAATTAACTAGAACATCTGGATCATACATTGGACGTATTCTTCTAGAAGCATTAGAGATAGAACTACTTAGAGATGATATTATCGGCATTAGAAATAGCTATGATCGTTCAAACATGTGGGAAAAAAGGCAAATAATAAAGCTTGTGCATAAACATATGAATGAAGAAGAAAAAAGAGCATGGTTAAAGAATATAAAATATATTGAAAGAAATGATTTATTTCTAAAAGAAGCGATTGAGAAAACTAAGAAAAACGTAAAAAAACGAAAAAAGAAATGACACATAACAATCGCATGCAACTGACATTTTTTTTGTCATAGTTTTTGAATCTTCAAAAACTACGCCAACCCTTCGGGACAAAATTGCAGCTGATGCGGGCGATATGTGGATAAAGGAGAATTATTATGACTAAAAGAAT
Source organism: Oceanispirochaeta sp. (assembly GCA_963676905.2). Classification (GTDB taxonomy): domain Bacteria; phylum Spirochaetota; class Spirochaetia; order DSM-2461; family DSM-2461; genus Oceanispirochaeta. The sequence continues at coordinate 3,681,705 of CAXXVE010000001.1, read as the reverse complement.
GCTTATTGTAGTAATGACCGTATTTTTAATACCGTTAATCTCTTTCGCAGATGATAATAATCGTATAGATGAACTAGAACAACAAATGAATGAGCTACAAAGGAAAGTCTCAGAATTAGAATCAATTATCCACCAAGAAAAAGATGAAAAGGGACATTCAACTATAAGCAATGGTTGGCAATCAAAAAATAATTGGAGAAAGCTGACATCCGGAATGAGTATAAGCGACGTAAAAGAAATTCTTGGAGATCCGCATAGAGTTGATGGTGGCTCAATGATAATTTGGTATTATGAGAATGGCGGCCGAGTAATATTTTTCGATCAACGAGTGGATAGCTGGTCAGAACCTCGTTAATTCCATATATATGTATAGATTTCAGATCAAAAGACACTTTTTTGTTTAATGGATCTACAAAAAGGACTATTCAGATGGGTAAATATAAAAAAAGAGATAAATATAGAACCCTTTATGATGAATTAGTAAAGCTTGAAAGTAGTCAAAGAGATGCTGACAAGGCGGAGTTATGTGAAGCTACAGGCTATAAACCAGGAAGTATTGCAGCTTATATAAGAAATAAGCTTAAGAATGTATATATATTCGAAACAACAGAGGGTAGGTATATCCCACGAGGAGTTTCTCAAATATCATTCGAATCATTTGCATACTTTATGTCTCAAAAAGATCATATAACAGAATCTAGTGATGAATCACTGTTTTTGAATTTAAGAAACAGAAGTACACAAGCATTTTATCTAGCAATCGGAACATATAATAATCCAACTTTAAAATATAGGGTTGAATCATTTTGTATTCTACTTTCAAATGCTTGGGAATTACTTCTTAAGGCAAGGATAATTGAAACTAAAGGAGAATATGAAATTAAGCGGGCGGATGGTAAAACAATTAGCTTGCTCACAGCTGTATCGAAAGTCTTTTCTGATACAAAAAATCCGATAAGGAAAAACATTGAAGTAATGAATGAGTTACGAGATAATTCAATTCATCTACTTATTCCCGATATTCAAAATACGTTATCAAGAATATTTCAAGCTAGCATATTAAACTACTTATATTGCTTGGAAGATTTTAAATATCCAAATCAATATAATAATCAATTGCCAGGGCTATTATCTTTTGTTACAGATTTAGATGATCTTGATGCTGCAGCAATTATGAATAAATATGGTAAAAATATAAGTGATACGGTTGAGATGTTTAAAAAAGGATTCATAAAAGAGGAGAAGGATTTAGAAACATATCGATATGCGATTCCGTTAAACTATAAAGTAGTCTTAACAAAAGATGAAAGGGAGGGTGATCTAAAATTAGCACTTTCAAAGGAAGGTGTTAGTGCTAGATTGATTGAAGTCCCTAAAAATCATAATAAAACACATCCATATTTGCAAAAAGATATAATTGAGATAGTTAATGAGAGAATCAAGTTAAAGGGAATTACTCAAAGACTGACATCCTATTCTTTCCAAGGTATGACCCTAAGAGAACATATTAGATCAGGTCCTGATAATCAGTTTTATCATAGAATAGAGAAACCATTGAATCACACATATTCAGATCAGTTAATTGAAATGCTCATCAGAAAAATAGAAGGTGATGAGGAATATATAAAAAAATGTATAATGAAATGGAGTGAGCATTTACGGCAAAAGTAAATTACCACATAACAAGCTTTTGGAGATGTCAGCTCTACAGAACACAGAATCTACTTTTCTGTTGCACAGGCAGATTCTATTCCTGTTTACAAATTGCAGCTTAAGAGGATGTAAAATGGATAAAAATAATTGATGAGTAATATTTGTTACAACTTATTTCTAGGAAATACTTTGATCAGAATTAAAAATTATTACTCAAACCGAAATTGAATTCTTTGTGATATAATCATTTTGGTTATATACCAAATGATAGAGAGGGTAAAAGTGTCAACACTACTAAAGTCTGATAATAAAGAGATAGTGCATCAATGTGTTGAATTATACAATTCTCATATATCAGATATAAGAAATAGACTTCGTGTAAGTGCAAAAATTAGTCTTGAAAATGTTTATGTTGATAGAAAGCTTCTCCTCATCGATAAGATAGTTGCGGAAAATGTCACTATCTCTAGAAAAATTGAATTAGACTTTTTAGGCGTTCTCGATATATTGATCAACGGATTAGACAGAGAATATCATCGACAGAAAGGTTTACTAAAGGCTAAAGATAAAAAGATAGATTGGCTGCATGTTGATGGTGTCGCAGGAGTTGGGAAATCTACATTTCAATATGAAATAAATAAGTATTATGAATCTCAAGAGGATTTATCCATAACCCCACTTTTTTTTGATTCTGCAAGAAAGGATTGTATGGAGAAATTCGCAATAACTCTGGATCTCATCACTCAAATTAAAGGGATTGGAGGGACACCCCTGATCATCATTGATAGTATTGATGTACCAGGATTTGATAGAGAAAGACAAGATTTGTTGAACAGAGTCTATGATTTGACTGATGTTAAAGTTCTTTCTATTGGAAGAAGAAATGAATCCCAAGAGTTAATTAACAGTTTTACTGATCAATATTTGACCTTATTAGAGTATGATGACAACCAGATAAAGGAAGCAATACAAAAATATCATTCCGAGTATTCTCGGGTAAATAATGATTTGACAACTGTTGTAACTGATAGCTTTGCAGATATCCTTCTCAATAATAAGTCGCTTCGGGATCAATTTAGAGATCCGCTGCTTATGAATATGGCTTTCGCAGCTTATGCTCCAAACAACATTCCCATTGATGGTACCTTGAACCGATCATCAGTATATGCTGTATTTTGGAATAAGATCGTTGAGCATTCTAGATACGATATTGGAAATGGTACAACCAGATCAAATTTACTAAAGTTTATAGCATACTGCAAAGTAATGAAAAAAAATGATCAGCAAATGAAGTCTGATTTAAACAATTTTTCTATATTACCATCGAAAGGTGAAATCTTTCAGGATATTCTAGACTCTCTTTTCTCTGATAATCTCATTACATCAAACTCATATGATACAGTATCTTTTTTTCATGATTCCTTTTTAACCTATGCTGCGGCACGGTATATTGTTGAAGGTAGATCTGTTGATGAGCAAGTAGGTTTGAGGAATTTGCTTATTCAAGAAATGTTCTCTAAACCAAATGATAATGAGTTTATTATTAATACACTTGTTGAGTATGGATTGTTATTAGGTAAAGAATCTAAGTCGGAGTTCGAGAAACTTTTGATGGATAATGAGAGCCATGAATCAGAAGATCTACCTTTTAGATTCTGTGAAAGATTCTCTCTTTCAATCTGGTTTGAAATTGTATTGCGATCAGGAATGGACGATCATGATATACAAAAACTGATCGATGTGTATTCCAGATATCAATTTATGAGTGATGATATAAAACTAGCTTTAAAAAGAGTTGAGAGATCTTTTAAGTATGAGCTATTACTCTATATGCAAAAACAGGATTCAAAATCCTACCTTATGGACTTGATATTAGATGATTTCCAAATTTTCGATTTTGAAAAAATTAAAATGCTTCTATCGTTTCCTATGTATAGTTTAACAAGTCAAGGTTTCACTATTACTGCGGCTTCAATTATCAGGTGTTATCAACCAGCTGATGATGAAGCACTGCAGATGTACTTGAAGTATCTGATAAACCCTCTGTTTATCAAATCAAAGGGTAGGAATCTAAAACATATCATATTTGAAGAAGCATTGACGCTCAATAGACGGTTGAAAGTAAAAATTCCATACAAAGAGCTCTGTAGAACTCTTTCTGATGTACTTGACTCTGAGGATTCAAAATTAAATGTAAGAATAGAAGACTTATTAGCTGTGAATCTTAGACAGGACAGCTGGGATGAAAAAAAGATACATCAGGTCGTTGATACTTTGGAAACAACAGCTGCAGGGGATGATCTTGTTTTACAATGCTTTCTCCATGCTCTTGAAAAGTCAATAAAAAAAAGTTCCTCAAAAAGCTTTCATAATATAATGCGTGTTGTAGATGCTCTACAGAAGTACCGATCTCTAAATCACTATACAATCGATAATATCATTACCGATCTGATAAGCAGCTATAGGCCGGCTAATAAGAAAGAGGCAATGTTTTTCCTTAATTTTGCGACAGAAGATAAAAGGTTTTCAGATTGGCAATGGAAACGATCTGCTTGTTCATGTCTTTCAAATGTGAGTGAGTACTTTGTGGACAATTGTGATGTCATGATTTCGAATTTTTGGGAAATACTTGGATACAACAATCAAAAAGATCATTACTTTCAGTTTTGTTTAATCCATTCAATTATTGATAATTACAATGCTACTACGCTGGAAGGCATAATGCCTCTCGTTAATTTTTTAGATTCTATACTTCTCAAATATCCGAAATATGAAGATACAATAATCAGAATTCAGGAAACGCTTTTTTACAAATTTGAACCAACTTCAAATGATATTGATAGTCTATTGTATTTGATGGATATAATTCTAGAAAAGGTGAGTCTTTTAAAAAAACCTGAATTATCCAATCCTATAATCGGATTCGTATATATCTATGAACAGAAAGATGAAAATATTAATCTTAAAACGTCCCTCAGATTGAAGTATATAGCAAAGATTGGAGCTTTGATTAATACATTTGGATTAGTTTCTGAACTCACTGAATGTATTCGGAGCCTTGCCATGGGAGTTGTACATAGTGAGTTCGAGGAGCTTATCAAAGATTTTACATATATAGATTCTCTGTTTGGAGAAGAGGATATCCAAGACGGAAGTGATGAGAATTTATTTGCAGCTATGGGTAATCTTATCAACAATTACAAAACAGAAGATTGTTCAATGGTGTATAAAATGTTTGATTATATAGCTGAATATTATCGTAATCATTCCTATGCCAATATCCAAGATCGGTATCATATCTACTTGGATAAACCTCTCATGAATTCCTATATAGGAAGTAATGCCAATGAATTATACGATTTATTATTATACAGTATTGAATCCTTTGGCAAATCGGAACTTGAGTTAAAGAAACTTTATTCCCGAGAAATCTATGAATGTTCAAAAAGGTGTAATTCTCTTAGTTATAAGAAATTGGTTGCACCTCTGAATCAAATAGCATCACATATCCGATTATACATGACTGATATATATTTTACAGATTTATCGGATAGTATTGAGGAATTAGTTAAAAGATTCACTAATGGTAACTGTTCTGAATTTATAAATATTTTGGAAAATCCTTTAACAGTGTTGTGCAATGTATGTTCATATAGGCAAAACTATATGTTGGGTATCGGGAGTGCTGTACAAACGATTGTCAGTCAAATAATCACAGATGATAAAGCAGTTATACAGAAGGTATGTCGACTTATAGATCAATGTCTCCAATCTATCACATTTCGTATGGATTACAATGCCATTGAGAAAGAAAAGAAAAGAATTGTCAACCTTTTTTCTGAACGCGAAATAGATGATATGGGCATTATTCTTCCAGAGTATCAAGTAAAAAATATACGTACAAGAGACAATAAAAATATTGCAGTATCACTAATGAATAAAAGAACAGAAGAAAAGGAAAATATATTACAACTGATAGAAGAACTTAAAAAAAAGTTTAATAAAGAGATAAATAATATTGAGCATAAAATTAAAGATATTAATATAGTTCAAATATCAAATTCTATTACACTTATTAAGAATTTTATTAAGAATCCAAAAATCCACTGCAAACCTGAAAATGTTGATGCAGAGTTAATGTACACATTGGTTTTTCATCAAATTCTGCTTGTTAAAAATGATGAGTTATTTATATCATACTGCAGTGAATCCAGTATAGGGACAGCAAAATCTTTATTAAAAGATATACTACTTGGTAGTTTAGAAGTTGAAAATGCCATTTTTTCAATTTTAAGAGAAATAGCAATTTTTATCGATTCTGCAGATCAGTATTTACCATATGATATTGGTTTACATCTCTTATTAAAGATTTCGTTACTATTCAAGAAGAAAGATTCCAACTATTTAGCTGAAAAATTGGCAAATTATCTCTTGAAACAAAATAAGAATGATGCACGGTCATATACTTTGAAGTTATGTGAACTTAATAAGATCCTTATCAAAAATTTCTCTCCTGAGAATGAGAATGTTCAAATTATGATATCCGGATTACTGGCATTTAATGATGATTTTTGATTATATTTATTAAAATTTAAAATGCGACTGTTAATAGTAAGACTTTTAGGATCAACATATCTGATCGAATAATTAGTACCGCTATTTTGATATATGGAGATAATTTTGGGTTTTGAAATAAGAAATAAAGTGACCATGGAGGACTACCTTGTCTTTAATAAGTGGTATAACAGGAAATCAACTTTATTCTTTATAGTGTTCCATGCAGTTCTCTTTCTCATATCAGCTGTGATCATTGGTGATTATTCAGTGTTTATGCTGTCTGTTCTTTTTTTAATTTATTTTCTTCTATATCTATTTGTGACTCTCTCATCAAAATACTATTTACTTTTTAAAAGCAAGAAAATCTATAGCTCCGACCTGGGGCTGCAGGCAGAGCGTGTGCTTTGTATTAATGAGGATAAAATCATTGAAGAAAGTGAATACGCAACTGTACAGATGAAATGGGATGTTCTGCACAAAGTAATCGAGTATAAAGGAAACATATACCTTCTGCTTTCAAAAAATAAGGGAATCATCATTCAAAAAAATGATATAAGTGAAGAGCTTCGGGCCTTTATTAAGGGTAGAAGTGATAATCTTTAGATAGGGGATCTACTCTGATTACAAGAAAAGCAGATTCATGAAACAGGCATAAATGTATGTCGAACCCATGCATCGGCTAAGGAGAAGAGATGCTCACAACCAGAGAAATTAAAAACAGTGATGTTCCCTACAATCTGCTCTATCTTGCAGATGAAGATGATGATCAGATTGCAAAGTACAAAGACTCTTCGGTCTTTTATGCGACTTTTGATGATGAAAAGATCATCGGCATTATTGGGATCAACGAGATCGATAAAGACTCTACCGAGATTGTCTGTGTTGCCGTTGCCGAAGAGTATCAGAACAGAAAGATCGGGACAGGGTTGGTGGAAACTGCAATCTCCGCATCGAAAAAGAAAAACTATAAAGAGATTGTCATTAAGACAGGGAACTGCGGAATAGGACAGCTCTACCTCTATCAGCGCTGCGGTTTCAGATTCGACTCCATCAATAAAGACTACATGATCGAGCACTATGATAACCCCATATATGAGAATGATATTCAATGCTTCGATCAGATCGTGCTGAAGTACCGGATCTATTCCAAAGAGGAGCTGGACAGGATCATCAGGGAGTACTGGAACAGGTTTATCCGGAAGAATCCTGAATACAGAGAGGCCAACTTCGAGGCATGGTCCTTCGGACTTACTGAAACTCTTGCCAACAGGCTCCTTGCCTATGTGAGAATGGGGCAGAAGACAGGTACATCCTCTGCCCTTGAGCTGTATGAAGCGGGTGAAAAGTTTCCCGAACCAGGGGATCTTTCCATCATTACCCATGGATGTGGACTGCCCGGATGCATTATACGGACAGAAGAGGTCATCACCAGGAAGTTTAAAGATGTGACCGAAGATATGGCCCGGTTGGAGGGGGAGGGGGATCTCTCTCTCAAATACTGGAGGGAAGCCCATGAGCACTTCTTCAGGCTCGAATACAAGGAGTCGGAGAAGGAGTTTACAGAGGAGATCCCGGAGATCTATGAGAAGTTTAAGGTGATCTTTGATGAGGACAGGAAGATTTAAATGATGAATATTTACATGTCTATGGGAAAGAAAGTTCTCCTCATTGCTTTACTGATAGTCTCATATCTTCTCTTCACCTCCTGTCACAAAACACCTGAAGAGCTGAGGATGATTAATGATCAGATCGGGGTACTTACAGGTGATGAAACCAGCAGCCTTGAAAACCTTGTCCGCACATACGCTGATACCGTTGGACCACAGATCTGTGTCTACATCATAAAGACGACAGGCAAGATAACAATTGAAGAGTTCTCTTTGGACTATGCCGAAGGATTAGGGATCGGCCGAGCCGGGATTCATGACGGTCTTCTGATCACCATTGCCCTGGATGACAGGACGGCCAGGATTGAAGTGGGATACGGACTGGAGAAGATCATAGGCGATGATGTGGCCGGATCCATTCTAAGGGATCAGTTGTTTCCGGCACTGAGAAATGAATCCTACTACGAGGGTTTGCAGGAGACCCTTGAATCAATCATATTGAAGATTGATGAGAACCGGGAATTGATCGGAGACCTTGAAGGAATCCTTTTTTCAGAGATGCAATGAGGAGGATAGAGTGAGAAAAGGAGAAGTCATGATCAGTGCAGGTTTTCTGTTAACCTAATTTATAGCAGTTGTCATACCAGGGACAGGAGTAATTTATACAATTACCACAAGCCTTTCCGGAAGCAGACATCAGGCCATGCTTGCCGCCCTGTGATGTACTCTGGGAATCCTGCCTCATATTCTGGCGGCTGTGTTCGGACTCTCTGCTCTGCTTCATACAGGGGCACAGTTTCTGAGAATTATCAGGATTGCAGGTATTCTCTACCTGACCTATCTGGGACTTGATCTGATCAGTAGCAATAATAGAATTGCTCTGGATGAGGGTGAGGCCGAGAGGGCCCTCAGGATTATTGGAAAGGCTGTATTGATCAATCTTCTCAATCCCAAGCTGACCCTGTTCTTCTTTTCCTTCCTGCCCCAGTTTATTGTTCCGGGTTCCATCGGTATCACCCTGCAGATGCTCCTGTTAAGCGGCTGTTTTATGGCTATCACCTTTCTGGTATTCTGCCTTTACGGCCTTTTGGCCAACGCCTTCAAACGGTTTCTTACGGGATCTCCCGGTATAACCAGGAGAATCCAGCAGGGCTTCGGTGTCATTCTTCTGGGATTTGCGGGAAAGCTCTCCCTGGAGGAATTGTAGATCTTTACAGATCTTCCTCTGTAATGACTTTAATATTGTGGTCTTTGAGCAGGCGGGTAAAGAAACCGTCGCCCTCGATCAGTCTGCCTGTGAAGCTGCCGTCATAGATCTTCCCGCAGCCGCAGGAGGGGGACCTCTGTTTTACTATGGCTTCTGTGCAGCCGGCGGCCAGTGCTTTTTCAAGGGCCAGCCGCGCCCCGTCTTCAAACTGCGGGGTTACATCCTTTCCAGTTTTGGTGATGACCCTTCCATTAATGATCTCTGCAGGGTCTCTCGGAGTGGAAAGGCCGCAGAGCACTTCGGGGCAGAGGGCCATGGCCTCTCCCTTTTTTACAAGATCAATGACAGTTTCACAGCTGTTTGAGTTTCCATCGTACCGGCACTTCTCTCCGGCCAGACAGGCGCTTACTACTTTCATAAAAACAGGATAATCATTACTGAGGATTACCGCAATCTGCCGGGGAGGGAGAATCAGCTGCTTGCAAGTCCGATTCCGGAGCCAATAAAGGTGATCCCCATCAGGCGGCGGATGGCCCTTGCGGTCTTCGTATTTGAAAAGAAGGCGTACACCCTCTCTCCACCCATGGCGTAGATCATAAAGCATGTAAAGGCAATGATGCATACAAGGGAGAGCAGAACAACAGACTGATGAAGGAAGCGGGACTCGGGGCTTATGAACTGGGGAAATACAGCCGTGAAGAAAACAATTGCTTTCGGGTTCGAGGCCGTGACAAGGGCTCCCTGAAGGAAGAGCCGTCCGGCAGGCTCCTTTTTTTTCTGTTCATCGGATCTCTCTACTTCCGGAGGGCTCTGTTTCCTGAGCAGAAAACTGAGTCCAAGGATAATAAGATAGAGAGCCCCCGCCCATTTGACCACAGTAAAGAGTCTTTTTGAAGCAAGCAGGATGGTTCCCAGCCCCACAATGGATACGGAAGCCTGTATCAGGGTAACCGTCACATTACCCATGGCAGAGGCCACTGTCCTTCTAAAGCCGTACTGCATACCGTGGTTCAGGGCCAGCAGCATGCTTGGCCCCGGTATAATCGAAGCGATGAAAACCGTTGAGACGAATACAAGCAGAAAGCTTCCTGACATCGGGAACTCCTCAAAAACAGTCTTATAAAGAGTATTAATGAGTGCCTGCATCTGCGCAAGTAGGTTACACCCCTTATTTAGAAATCCAGGGTCGCCAGATAGTCCTCGGGTGTCTCCGCCCGGCGGATCAGCTCGGCGCTGCCGTCTTCTTTTAGAAGTATTTCAGCGCTCCTGAGCTTGCCGTTGTAGTTGTATCCCATGGAGAAGCCGTGGGCCCCGGTGTCATGGATGTAGATCAGGTCTCCCGTCTCTATCTCCGGAAGCTCCCTGTCTATGGCAAACTTGTCATTGTTTTCGCAGAGCCCCCCTGTCACATCGTAGAGCCTGTCCCCGGGGGCCTCTTCTTTTCCCATCACAGAGATATGGTGATAGGAGCCGTACATGGCCGGTCTCATCAGGTTGGCTGCGCAGGCATCCAGGCCGATGTAGTTTTTGTGGATGCTCTTCTTGTGGACCGCTCTGGCGATAAGGGCTCCGTAGGGGCCCAGCATAAAGCGCCCCAGCTCGGTGTATAGATCAATATCCCCGTATCCCGAGTCTGTGAGGATCTTGTCATAGTGCTTTTTAATAAGGCTGCTCATCTCAAAAATATCGATGCCCTTTTCTTCAGGAAGGTAGGGGATGCCGATGCCTCCTGAGAGGTTGATAAAGCTCACTTTGATGCCCGTATCCTTCTCAAGGCTCACGGCTGTTTCAAAGAGCAGTTTTGCAAGGGCGGGGTAGTAGACCGTATTCAGGGTATTGCTTGCAAGAAAGGAGTGGAGGCCAAAGCGCTTTACACCCCTGGATTTAAGAATCCTGAATCCCTCTACAAGCTGTTCGTAGGTGAATCCGTACTTGGCGTCCGAGGGGCTGTCCATAATGTCGTTGCTCTCTGTAAAGGAGTTGCCCGGGTTGAAGCGGCAGCAGATTGTTTCGGGGATTCCGGCAGCCCTCTCCAGAAAGTCTATATGGCTTATGTCATCAAGATTGATCACTGCGCCCAGATCCGCCGCGTAGCTGTAGTCCTTCTCCGGGGTGACGTTGGATGAGAACATGATCTCCTCTCCCGAAAAGCCGGAGCGGTCGCAGAGCAGAAGCTCGGTGTAGGAGGAGCAGTCCATACCGCATCCCTCCTCCTTGAGGATCTTCATAATCGCAGGGTTGGGAGTGGCCTTTACGGCAAAGTACTCTTTAAAGCCCTTGTTCCATGAGAATGCCCTGTGAAGATTCCGGGCGTTTTCCCTGATGCCCTTCTCGTCGTAGAGGTGGAAGGGAGTGGGGTGAGTCTGAGTGATCTCTTCGAGTCCCCGCTTGTCAATAAATGTATTTTTCATCATCTGTCTCCTCTGATTCTGATAAGTTCTATCTCATTGGTAAGTGAATCCTTAAGCAGCTCCACCAGGTTCTCCTTGCTGGAGTAGAGGCAGGTGGACGAGGGATCTTTTATATCCCCTGTAACGGCCCGGCTGGAGTCGGTGATAAGGCGGATCTCGTTCATCTTCTTTTCAGACTGGTAGACCGTGGCTTCTGAAAGTTCAAGGACGCCGTTTGTAATGATGACAAGCTTAAGGCCCCTTTTCAGTGCGGATGAAAGGTACTCCTCAAGCTCCCCTATGATGTCCCTGTGCATGGAGAGGTAGATCCGCTTTTCAGCCTTATCTATCATATTGATCATGTGATCCATGATGTTCTCTCTTCCCTGAATGGTCACATAACCCTGGTATTCGGCTCTTCTCTCGGGCATCTCTTTACAGATCTTCCCCGCTGTTTTCTGCAGGCGCCTCAGCTTGTTGGCGCAGAACTCCTCTACAGGAACAGGGGAGTAGAGCTTCTTCTCCCCCTCGATAAGGTTGGCCGCTCCCTTCTCAGTCAGGTTGGCAAGGGCCGTATAGGAGTTGGATCTTGATATTCCTGTCAGTTTTGAGACCTCATAGCCTGTGAGCACTCCCTCTCTCTGAAGGGTTATATAGATTGTCCCTTCCTGATTTGTCAGTCCGAACTCCGTCAGCCAGTCGATTATCTGCACCTCTGTCTCCTACTTTTTATTTGTTTATAGTGTTCCTGAATAGAACTACTATAGTAATCGGAGGAATAAAAGTCAATAGATTAATTTTCACCGATCATCCTTGACTCTCCCTCAGGGGGAGGGTTTTTCCTTAAGGAACATTGATTCAAGGAGGCAGAAAATGCTTTACAGACAGGTTTTATCCGCAGCCGCAGCGCTTGTTTTGCTGATCTCCTGCACCGGGGGCAGTTATACCCCGGGGCAGCTTGCAGAAGAAGGTGCCCTGATGGTTCCGGACCAGAAAGGGGACTCCTACTGGCAGATGGATGAGCAAACATCACTCTACCGCTTCTCTACAGGAGAGGGGGAGCCGGTTCTCATGATCCATGGCGGGCCTGGAGTGCCCTTTACAGAGCCCTGGGAGGGGCTTGAGGGGATTAATGGGTATCAGTTCCACTACTACCATCAGCGCGGCTGCGGAGGCTCCACCATTCCCTTCGACAGTTTCTCGGGGAGCTATCCAAACAATATGAAACTCCTTGAATCCCGTCTCGGGCTGGCGGAGAACCTTAAGGATATCGAGAGGATCAGAACGATTCTGGGAGAGGAGAAGCTGATCCTGATCGGCCACTCCTTCGGCGGGTTTCTCGCAGCTCTCTATGCCGCTGAGTATCCGGGCAGGGTCTCCCGGATGATCCTTGTGGAGCCTGCCGATATGCTCCGGCTGCCCAATGCCCACGGCGGAATGAATCAGGTGGAGGCATACCTTCCGGAGGAGCTGAAAAAAGAGTACAGGGCCTTCTCAAAAGAGTACTTCAATTTCGGAAAACTCTTTAAACGGAGCGAGAGGGAGCTTGCGGATCTGAATAATGAGTACGCCCGGTTCTATCTGGCTGCCCTTGAAAAGAGATACTCCGGCGCTGCCCGGGGCCTTGAAACGGGAAATCCCGAATACACAGGGGGCTTCGCCTCCTTTGCCATGTTCTTCAGCCTGGGGAGAAAGTACGACTATCGGGATGAGCTTAAGAAGATCAGCTGCCCTGTTCTTGTAATTCACGGGGCAAGGGATCTCTACGGCCCTGAAACAGCACAGGAATATACTTCTCTTCTGACAAATGGCGTGTATACTGAACTGGATCGCTCCAGCCACTTCCCCTATGTTGAAGAGCCCGATGCCTTCAGGGAGGCTGTTGTGTCATTTCTTGAAGAGTAGAGGCGGCGTATGGAATACAAAATTGGTGATTTTGCCCTTATCACAAGACTCTCGGTCAAAGCACTAAGAAACTACCATGACCTGGGACTCCTTGTTCCATCACGGATTGAGGCAGAAAGCGGATACCGCTACTACAATGAGAACCTGATCTCCCGGGCCAAGATTATCACGGTGCTGAAGGCCTGGGACTTCTCTCTTCATGACATCAAGGAGATCCTGGACAGCTGCACAGATGATTACCAGGTCATCGATATTATCAAACAGAAGAAGCAGGAGATTCAGACCAGGATCAAGGCTCTTAAATCCATAGAGGGCGAATTGTCCCTTCTTATCGAAAATGAAAAGGAATACAGAAACATGAAATATAAAACAGAGATTGAAATCAGGGAAACAGAAGAGCTGAGTTTTCTAAGCATAAGCTACAAGGGGCCCTCTCGGACTGCGGAAAGTATATGGGCAGGCTTTACAAGGCGGCAAAAGGAAAAGCTTCGGGAAAGGTCTTCAGCCTCTATTCTGAAAATGTAAATCCCGATGACCCTGAGGGAACGGTCTGCCTGCCTGTCAAAAAACAGATAGAAGCGCCGGGAATCGAGTACAGGACCATCCCTGCCGGCAAGGTTATAAGCCTGATGCACATCGGCCCCTATGATACAATCGGCAACAGCTATCAGAAGCTTGTGGACTACCGCAACAGTCAGAATCTGGAACAGACAGGCCCCTACAGGGAGATCTATATCAAGGGGCCGGGTTTCCTCTTTCCGGGAAATCCGGCAAAGTATGTGACAGAGATTCAGATGTATATTAAATAGATCTTCTAAAAAAGAGTGTACTAGACAGGAGGAGCGCCGTGACCAGGCAGATCAATTACAAAACAATGAGGGTTATCGTCGGGGCCATTGCAATACTTCTGGCACCCGTAACCTGGCTTCTGGCGGATGCCTGCAAACCCATAGACTCCATAAGCATTACCTACTGGAGTAATTCAGGTGATATTTTTGTGGGAGCCATGTTTGCCGTCAGCTTCTTCCTCTGTGCCTATAACGGAACCGAAGGAAAGAAGGACCCTGAGTTTTTTCTGAGCAAGGCCGCCAGTCTCTTTGCGGCGGGTGTGGCCCTCTTTCCGGCGGAAGGGTTCCTTGCCACTGACATAGCCCCCAGCTGGACCAGAGCCTTTGCCGGATTCTTCGGCCTGAAAACAACCTGGGTCCACTACGGTTCTGCGGGGCTTCTGTTTGCCTGTCTTATTGGAATGATGTGGTACTTTTCAAAGCGTGCTGCTCTGAAGGGGCGTACCAGAAGGGCCGTGACCTATAGGATTATAAGCATACTGATGGTTGCCGGCATGGCAGGCATCTTTCTGATAGGCAACAGGCTTGAGTATTTTAGAACCATGCTCTTTGTTGAAATATGGGGGCTGACACTCTTTGGTATCGGCTGGCTGATTGCGGGTGCCTACAAGCCTGAATCTTCAAAATGAACCTCCGGAATAAGAAAAGCCCTGGAAAAGCCTCCTGTTTTGATGAAAATTGTTCATTTTTCAACCTTTTGGTTGATGTCTTCTCATTTTGTATTTGCTACTGTCGTATAAAAGATCACTAACGGGGATTTGTTTATCGTCCCGGCACCAATCTTGTACTGACATGTGATCTTTGTTTCTGTGAACTTGGGAGACCTCCCTTACTTGCGCTTGTTATTCTCCCGGGGGGTCTCCAATTTCTTCAATCCCACTGCATCTGTTAACAATCCAAAAAAAGAATAAGACTCCCATCCTTTTCATCCAATAATACCTTTAAGCTGAAGAACATTTTAAACAATACAGACCGGAATCTTTCGCCTGAAAGGGGACAGTGGGGTTATACTTTGAGTCGGAAGGGGAGCCATGGACGCAGATATTTCCGGAAAAAGGCTGCTTTACAGAAGTTTTACTCTCTATATATCCCTGTTGATATTTGTTTCTGCCGTTCTTTTTACTTCTGCAGGAACTTTTTCATACTGGAATGTATGGGTTTTCCTTATTGCATTCTTCGGTTCTGATCTATGCATCGTGATCGCTCTATTCTACATTGATCCTGTATTGCTCTATAAAAGGCTGAACAGAGATGAGAAAGAGAAGAATCAGAAGATCGTCAATTTAATCTACTATCTCTTTATTACTGCAGTTCTTATCTTTTCGGGGTTGAGCTACAGATTCCTCTGGTCAGCTGTTTCGCTCACTCTCGTCCTCATTGCGGCGGCCGTTGTGGTTCTCGGATTTCTATTATCCTTTGTTGTGATGATGCAGAACAGGTACGCATCCCGGGTTATTGAATTACAGGAGGGTCAGGAAGTCATCGATACCGGATTGTATTCGGTGATAAGGCACCCCATGTATACATCGGCTCTGCTAATTTTTTGTCCCGCACCATTGGTTTTGGGATCATGGCATCTCTTTCTGGCAGGCCTTGTGATTGTTCCGGTACTGCTTGTTTTCCGCATATCAGGGGAGGAGTCGACTCTCAAAAAAGAACTTCCGGAATACTCAGAATATCTTCAAAAAGTAAAATACAGATTAATTCCCTTTATCTGGTAGTTTCAGAAATGTATATCTATATTTAAGTCACCGGTTCTTTCTGGATTTCAAAAAGGATCAGTATATAAATTTACGGCTTACAAAGGCTGGACCACAAATATAAATGAGTAATCGGAGGAAGATTATGAGCAGTTACGACAATGCAATCAAGTTGGTTGAAGAGGCTTGTGGAAACGGGAAAGAGGTTGTTATTGCACTTGCTACAATATCAGATTCAGCAGGAGCATCCGGGAATCCCCGTCCTGCCGTCCGTATGGTCTGTGCTTATTATGAAGACGGTGATTTTTATGTTTCAACAGATGCAAGGTCTACTAAGATGCTTGAGATAGAGAAGAACAGTGAAGTTGCAGGATGTGTGATGGACTGGTTCTCCTTCAAGGGAACTGCTGAAAATCTTGGCTGGGTTATGGATGATGATAATTCCCAGATTAGAGCGACCTTCAAAGAGGTCTTCGACTGGTTTGAAGAAGAAGGGGAGATGGATAGTCCTGACTCCATCGTTCTGCGGATCACAGCTACAGAGGGCACTCTTATCGATCACAAAATGAAATTTGGCCAGAAGGTCTACGAAATTGATTTTATGGGGGAAGTTCTAAACTAGTTTTATCAGACAAGTTTGTGCCGGTAGAACCGCACACTTTCTGCAATGATGTAAATCCGGGGTGTTCAAGGGCTGCCTCAGCAGCGCTATTGTATTAACAGTTGAGGGAGGTCTTTCGTGGATATTGAGATAAAGAAGTTGAGTAAAGACCTGCTGGGAGACTACCTTCACTTCTTTGACAATCTTGTTTTTGATGAGCACCCCGACTGGCAGAACTGTTACTGCTACTCCTACCATTTCACCGGAACCGCGGAGGAGTGGGAAATTAAAGGGAGAAACAGAGAGAAAGTCATCGAATATATTAATTGCGGAAAGATGTGCGGATACCTGGCCTACAACGACGGGCTCCCCATAGGCTGGGTTAATGCCAATGACAGAAACAACTATGAAAGGCTGACCCTTCTTGATGAGATTCAGGACGGGAATCTATATAAAGTCTGTTCGGTTGTGTGTTTTGTCATCAAATCTGATTTCAGACGGAAAGGGGTCGCTACAAAATTGCTTGAGCGGGTCTGTGCCGACTACAAGGCAGATGGATACAGTTCTGTAGAAGCCTATCCTGATAGTAAAGCCGTTTCCAATGAAGATAATTTCAACGGTCCCCTGTCACTGTATATTAAAAACGGGTTTCATATATTTAAAGAGTTTAAAGACTATAAAATTGTCAGGAGAGAGCTCTAGATAAGTTCGGCAGCCCCAGTTGACAGCTTTGGTTTAGACTGAATAAAATCATATATTGAAACAGTTTATTGCATAATTTTATTTCTCAGATATAAAATACTGAAAATCAACCTCGAGGTTCAAATGAAAAAGTATTACATCTTTCTAATTCTTGCTTTAGTCCCCTTTGTTGCCTGGGCTCAGGGTGAAGATTACTATCAACTGCAAATGTATTACTACCAGAACAAAGATGATTCAATAGTTGATTCAACAATATCATTTTTGAATGAAAATACAGATATGGATGGAAAGGCACAGTTCAAGCAGGCAGCTTTTTTAATCGCTCTATTTGATGATCAGCCCTCAATAAAAAAGGCTTTCCGGGAGAAAGAATCACTTGTTGAAAATAATAAAAGAGTCATTCAGTACGCTTTGGATATGGATATAGATGCATTTATATTTTCAAAGCAAGTCAATTCAACATGGAATGATGTCTATTGGAGTATGTTTTTTGCAACGGGTAATAATGATTTTTTAGATCTTCTTATTGAAAACATCTCTTACAATAACGAAAGAAAAGATCTTATCAAATATCTGGCGGGCGCCTCTGCAAAATGGTCGGTGGCATCAAATATTAGGCAGCATGAACAAGTGGGTTCCTACATACACTCTTTAATCGACTCCAATGATGAGTCCTCTCAGCTTCTCAGTGACCTGTTTGAGCTTGATTTATATGAGTTCAAGAAAGAGACAGAGATGATCATCAGAGAACAGAGGGAAAAAGGAATCTGGTAAGAAACTATTCATATAATCCAGGAGGTATCATCATTTTTCCGGAAAATACATTTTTTTTTCTTTTTATCATCCTTTTCTGGTGTCTCCTCCTCAGGGTGGTTATATATTCTGAAACCATCACTAAGGGGCTGAGAAAATACCTTGAAAAGTACAGACGGAAGCATAGTATAAGCTTATTTTACAGAATCACAGCTTTGTACCTGTTCAACCGGGAGATAAGAACAAGCCTCATTTTGAAGCTTGCTGTCACAGTATATAACCTGGCTGTTCTCCTGTTGATCCTCTTTATTGTTCTGAATATTTGGAATTTAATGATTTCAATCCCATCAATTCTGCATTACGTTCAAAAAGCAAGCATATGGCTGAGTTATGTCTCTGTAGCATTGATATTTCTGATACAGATAAAATTAAGGTTCTTTCAAAAAAAATAATACAGGGCTTTCATATGAATACAGCAGCATGACAGTAATGCAATTGGAAAAGATATAAAGAAGGAGAGACCATGAATAACTTGATAAGGCTTTTGTCCAACCTTATATATTTCTCATTTCTAACTAAAAAAAGATATCAGAAAGAACACCCAGATGAAACAGTTGTTTTGTGCGATGCATCCAAAGCTGTGAAGCTGCCTGTCGACAAAGAGCCTGAATACGGCAGGGAGTGGGTTACTTCCAGAAGATGCTCTTTTTTATTATCAAATAAAGCTATAAAGGCCGGAAACTGGACTATCCTTCTTCAGGATATTGCGAAAACAGAATTGATAAAATTTAATTATATGTATGGTAAGGGAATGGTTTTAAAAGTCAGTACCCTGAATAATGAGAATTATCAGTTTGGAATGCAATATAATAAGGCTGTTGAAGTACAGGACTTCCTTGAATTGTCTGAAGTAAGAGAACAGAGGCTTAAAAAGTCTACCTTAAGTATGCTGCTTCGAGTACTTGCAGTGGGCTATATCCTGTATGTGATCCTGGATCACTTCATACTGTAAGGAGTCCTTTTGAAAGTTCCTGTAATTAAAACAGACCGTTTGATATTAAGGGGATGGAAGAACAGCGATCATGACTCTTTGTACTCTCTGAACTCAGATCCCTTATTTGTAAAATACATTGGGGAGGGTAAGGCCCTGACCAGGGAGGAAAGCTGGCGTGTTCTGGCTCTCTTCTGTGGTCATTGGGAGTTGAAGGGGTTCGGTCTTTGGGCTGTTGAACTGTCAGAGAAGAATGAGTTTATAGGCCGGGTTGGCTTATGGGAACCCGAAGGCTGGCCCGGGATTGAATTAGGATGGGGAATAAGCCCCGATCATTGGGGCCGGGGGTACGCAACCGAAGCCGCCAGAGCGTCATTAAAGTGGGCTTTTGAAGAGATGCGTTTATCTTCACTCATCAGTATTATTCACAAAGACAACAGTGCATCAAAAAGAGTCGCAACCCGAATAGGTGAGTCATACAGCCATTCGTTACGAATAAAAGATATAGATTGCGATGTATATAAAATAACAAGGGAAGACAGTGCAGGAATTGATGTATGACTGAGTATGAAATAGAAGAAAATCAGGCTTAGACGGGCCATGCACTGTACTTGCTTATTACCTTAAGCAGGTCTTCTTTCAGAAACGGTTTTGCAATGCCGTCGGTAAATCCGGCGCGGTGGGGGGCGGCTATGGCATCGTCGCTGGAGTAGCCGCTGGCGGCGATAATCGGCACGGTAGCCGGAAGAAGGGGTTTCAGCTTTCCCACCGCTTCCAGGCCGCCCATACCGTCAGGAATTGTAAGGTCCAGTATAATAGCACTGATCATCTTTTTCTTTAAAAGAAGATCCTTGCACAGGGCAATTGCTTCACTCCCTTCTGATGCAATAACAACTTCAAATCCTTCTTTGCTGAGGATCTTTTTAGCAAGCCCCTGCAGGACAGGTTCATCGTCCATAAAAAGCACAGTACCCCTGTTGTATGACACTCCAGTATTCTGCGGTAGTGCAGCTTCTGCTGTGACTTGTTCCAGAACCGCGGGCAGGTATATCTGAAAGGTTGTTCCCACACCGACTTCCGACTTCACATCGATATAACCGCCGTGTCTGTTGATAATAGAGTAGGTTGTTGTCAATCCGAGGCCGGTCCCCATCTCTTTAGTTGTATAGAAGGGATCGAATATTCTGTGGAGCTCTTCGGGAGGGATTCCTGTTCCATCATCACGTATGGAAATCACAACATACTTCCCCACCGCTTTTTTGTCAGTTTCGCCATTCAGTTCTCTGTTTTCAGCCTCAATATAGATACCGCCTCTGCCGCTTAATGATTGAATCGCATTGAGCATCAGGTTCTCCAGAACCTGCTCTATCTGAGTCTTTGCCACTACGCAGTTCCAAAGATCCGGATTGATCTGAACGGCCGGTTTAATCCTCTTGCCCGAGAATACAAAATTGATACTGTCCTGTATCAGGACGGGGAGGGCTGTGAGTTCCCTCGAGGGAGTATTCCCTTTGGAGAAGGTCAGCAGCTGACCGGCAAGTTTCTTAGCCCGATCAAAGGAAGCCAGTGTATTTTTAAGATGGTCTTCAACCTCAGAGCCCGGTTCGCAAATCAAGGATGCAAGTTCTACATGCCCGTAAATGCCTGCAAGGAGATTGTTGAAATCATGAGCAATCCCTCCTGCCAGAATGCCTATTGATCTGAGTTTTTCATTTTTCTGGATCTCGTTCATAAGGAGCCTGTTCTCAGTGTCATCCTGAAAGACAATAACAAGACCCGCTACTTTTTCGTCTGGAGTGTGAAGTTCAGCTTTTCTGATTACAAGATCCCGCCGGGTCCCGTCCTTTTTCAAGTAGTAAAGCTGCTCAGGGCTGTAACCCTCATCATCCTTCATATAAAAGGGGACGGGTACAGAAGCCTCATTCACAACTGGAAGAACATTTTCAACAGGCTTCCCCAGAACCTCCTCCCGCTTCCATCCTGTAAGATGCTCAGCATAGCTGTTGTACTCGGTTATAAGGAACTCTACGTCTGTTGTAATAAGGCCCTCAGCCATTCCTTCCAGGGTTACCTTCAGCTGCTCCTTTTCTGAATCCAGTCGATCCCTTGAAATCCGGAGTTTCCTGTTGGCCCTTGACTTCTGATACCGGCTGAATAGTGTAAACAGGAGAGTGATCAAGAGAGCGATGACGATGGGTCTGAAGTACCTGAGCATAAAGGGGGGAGGTTTGTTAAGGAAGATGGTCTCTCCTGTCCGGACTTTGAGGTCTATGCCGTATTTCCGGGCTGCCCTCCAGTCTGTAAGCCTGCTGTTGGTTGTATAATCATTATTGAACTTCCCGTCCCTGAAGTAGTCATCAAGGGCTCTGAACATCTCTTTTGCTGATTTGCTTCCATCCACCATCACTCCGCCGACAATGCCCGTCCCCATAAGGGTTGACCAGAAGCTGTAAGCCGGCGCAGGGGATATCTCTGTAATTCTCTCAAGGACCTCCCTGGGGACAAAAGCAGTTCCGCTGTTGTCTTTCTGCACAAGGAAGTAAAATATAATTTCATTCCCCTTCATGTCCCCTATGCTGTTCATCAGTTCAGGGACTGTGAAATCATTCAGCACTGAGACAGTTTTGCCGTTCTCTGCGGCAATTTGCTCAATGGTCTTCTGATGAATCCTGTAAAGCGGAGAGTCATACTCCACAATTACTATTTTATTGCGCATCGGATTGTCTTTTATGGCCATCTGAAAAGTCTGAAGAACGGCCTCGGTCTGTTGGCTGCTGAAGTAGCAGATGTGGGGGGGCGCAGGCTGTTCCCTTTGTATGAAAATGACTTCGGGTACTGCACCAAAGAGCTGTTCCCCGTAAGTTTTGATAAACTGACTGGAAGGAATAGACTCTGCCAGGACGGCATCGAACTCAATGCGGGAATATTTTTTTGAGAGGTAGTCAACCCATTCATCGGGGCTCAGAGAGTTGCCAAGACGCGGTGTATCCATGGTTTCAGTGTATAGTTTCCAGTCAGGGCGTTTTTCAAGCTCTTCCTGTATGGCTGTATTGAACTGCTCCCTCCAGGGGAACTGATTTGAATAGGTATGAAGAATAAAGATATTTTTTTCCTCCCCGTATGCAGGCGAAGGAAAGAGGATCACAGCCGTTAAAAGAACAACTATCTTTAGCAGGCATTTGATTCTGAATGTTTTAACCAGCCTAATAGTGAACATGAGCTATCTTAATGATAGTCCATGCAGATCAGAAAGTGAATAAAAGAGATATCTATTACTGAAATATAATTAGGGCATTACGGCTCATACAGTCTGCTGATGTACTAAGATAATTAGTATGAAACAGATATCTTTTATAAGTATTTTTATAATGAGTTTTTCTTTATTACTCTTCGGTTGTCAGAATAACAGGGGTGAAAATCAGGCTGAGAGCAGTTCCGGGAAGGATATGGTCCAGAGTGTTCAGACGGAATCCTATGACTATGATCCTACAATTGATCTATCCTATAGAGTCTTAAACGACTACGGGACAACATCTCCATTCGGTGAACTGGTTGTGAAAGCCGATGTTTCCGACAGTATTGTGGTTGACTGGTCAAAGGAACCCAATGTAGATCCGGGAGTGAAGAACTTTGAAGACTCTCAAGTGGTTTTTAAGGAAACCCTTATCACCGATGGCCACAGAAAGGGTGAGGATATTCATCTGCGTATGAATATTCAGTATCACGGTGATGCTGATAAACCGAATCCTGCTGTCATATTTATACCCGGTGGCGGTTTTTCAACGGCACAGTTAAGAGGTCTTCCCATTACAAGGAATTACCTTGCCAATAGGGGCTATGCTGTCGTAACAGCCCAATACAGAGTCATTGCCGAAGGCTTATACAAGGATGCTGTGGCTGATGTCAACGACGCCATCCGTTATGTCAAAGCAAATGCATCCCTGTATAATATAGATCCTGAGCGTCTGGTCTTACTTGGAAATTCTGCAGGAGGCTACATGGTCGCCCTCACTGCTGCCAGCGCCAAAGATGGCAATAATGATTTCCCTGGCGATAATAATCTGGAATATACGACAGATGTTCAGGGTGTTATTGATTTGTACGGATTATCGGATCTTACAAGGATCGCAGATGACTATTCCGAAGCGTCTGTTCGTTCCCATGAAGTAAATACATCCCCCGAATCCCACTACGTCAATGGCGTATTTTCAAAGACAAGCATCATGGAAGATCCCGCGTCCGCCTCTGCTGCCAATCCATTAAGTTATATTGATGGTTCAGAGCCGCCTTTCCTTATGTTCCATGGTGACAGGGATCTGGCTGTATCACCAAGTCAGACAGTCATTCTGCATAAAGCGCTGCTGGCCGCGGGGGTTGAGTCAGAACGTTACTCCCTTACAGGAGCAAATCATGGGAGGGGAGGTTTCGATAGTCAGCCTGCTCTGGATGTCATAGTCAATTTCATAGAAAAGACAACGAATAGAAACATGTCCGGAACACCGGACATGTAAAATGAAAATCAACAGGGCTAGAGGGTGTAGATCAGCTCATAAACATACCCTGCCGCCAGAGAGATAAAGAGGGTAGAAAGGAGGTAGAGGGCAAAGACCTTACCTTTGACTATCCCGTAAACAGCAGCCATGGCGGGGATGGTTGTAGTGGCTCCTCCGATAAGGAAGGAGAGGGCGGCACCGGGGCTCATCCCCTGCTGCAGCAGTCCTCCCACAAGGCCCAGGGCTGTCAGGTTCGTTGTGTACAGGGGAATGCCCACCAGAGTGGCAAGGGGGACTGCAAAGCGGTTTCCTGATCCCAGGAGCGATATGATCCACTCTTCAGGAAGATACAGTATGATCAGGGCTTCGAGGATATAGGCCAGGGTCATGAACTTCAGAATAAGAAGAGTCATATTCTTTGATTCAATATAGACCTTGTTCAGGAACTCTTTATACACTGACGGTTTTGCTGCTGCCGGGCTTGGCTCTGAAGTACAGCAGCTGCTGCCGGCCGCCGCGGCCCTTACTTCCTTTTTGAGGCTGAAGCTGCTGATCCATCCCGTCCTTACAAGAAACCAGGCTGCATAGCCTCCGGCGAGGCTCATTATAAAGGTTGCTGCAAGACGCCATACAGCCAGGTTCCAACCGATCCTTGAGACGCTGAGTAAAAATATCTCAGGGTCCATGGAGGGCGACGCCAGCCAGAACGACATGACAGGAGCCAGGGGAACACCGCCAATCAGAAGTGAGCTGATGACGGGAATAACACCGCAGGAGCAGAAGGGGCTGAAGGCTCCCACAACAGCAGCCAGAAATATGGCTGTAAGGGGTTTGGCCGAAAAGGCTTTCTCAAGGTATTTTGATATGCCTGAGAGATTTATAATCACTGCCAGCGGTATTGTAAGCAGAAGGTAGGGCCATGATCGGGCATAGGCCGTCACGACAAAGGATGCAATCTCTGTAAGCTGTCCAATTAAATACTTTTCCATAAAACTCTCCTAGTATCGTAAAAATACGATTAAATAGATCAAAAAAAATTAGAAGATAGAGCTGATTTTTTCTTTATACCACTTCAGGGTAGCATCATTCAGTGTGTAGCAGCTCTTCACACCCTCTGTTTCGGCATGAATCAGACCGCACTCTCTGAGAACCTTAAGATGCTGTGATGTGGTAGCCTGGGCGACTGGCAGAGTCTCTACCAGATCTCCTGTGATACAGCCCGGATGGGTAAGCAGGTATTTCAGGATGGCAAAGCGTACAGGGTTGCCCAGAGCTTTTGAAATGGCCATGAGCCTCTCCTGTTCGGCTCCGTCTATATCGAGTGAGCAGCATGCGGGTTGACTGTTCAATACCTTAAAATCCATCACATCCTCCTAATATCGTAAATATACGATAAAGATAATGCCTCTCAAATATAAAGTCAAGAAAAAAGCAGGCAATGGAATACAATCGCTCAATTTTTCATTCAATGCCTTACTTTTGGGAGCCTCAAGGTCAGAGAGGAACCGGCCCGGTCCGGGATTTCAATTCATTCAGATCATCCCACACCTTTTCAGGTACTGTAATCTGCTTCTCCGAAGACCTGAGAAGGGACTCAATAAGCTCCGCATCCGAATAGTTTCCATAGAGCAGACTGACCGCATAAAAGTACTGGTAGGCGCAGTTTTCACGGTCCGCTTCCAGGGCCTGGCGGAAGGAATCCCCTGCATCATGATACTGTCTCCGGTTAAAGTAAATACGTCCGCTGATATAACTTGCGTGCCTGAAAAACCAGTCCCTGCTGTCGCTTCTGCCTGACACTTCTGTCAACAGCTGCAGAGCCTCCTCCTCCTTGCCTGTCAAAAAGAACAACCGTCCTCTGAGATAGCTGTTGACCATTGTGCTTCTGTCTTCCTCTACCATACTGTTCATTACAGCCAGAGCCTCATCAGCTCCGTCTGTCTCTTCTATGCATCTTGCAAGTAACTGATAAAAGGGGATGTACCGGGGATAGGCTTTCAGCAGATCCTCTCTGTATTCGTAGACTCTGCCAAACTCCTCAGCCCTCTCAAGGGCTTCAAGAAAGAGCAGGATAATACGAGGTTCTTTCTGCCATCCAGGAGGAGCGGTAAAGATCAGATTGTCCGCCTCTTCAGGATGATTTCTCAAAACCCGGTTGGCCTCCAGGGCCCAGGAGTAGAGGATCTCCTTCGATGTCAGCCTGAAAAGAGGGTCAATATCCAGTTCCGGTACTTCAAGGGGAGGAAGGTCGGGATTCCAGGTCCCCTGCCAGGGGGTGCCCGTCCTTGCCATAATGGTCTTGTAGGTTTCCAGGGCCTGACGAGTCAGCTTTTCATTGTCCTTTTTATACAAAGACCAGTAGTACCGGCCCAGTACATAGAATTGGCCAAAATCCTCCCAGCTCTTATAGTCCTTTCGGATTTTTTGGAGAAAGTCGTCCAGATAGCCCCAGGACTCCTCTTCGGTGATGTAACCGGCTGTGTATCCCCACCTCACCAGAGAAACTCCGCGTCCCCAGTCCCATGCATTCTGCAGGCGATGGTCAAAGTAGCCGGGATGGCTGATCAGGGCATAAAGGCGTCTGTGATTATTAAGAGACAGGTCCTGTCTGTATGCCCTCTCCCAGAGCGGCACGGAGTCATCACCTTCCAGTGCAGCCATGACTCTTTCCATACTCTGTGATGAGCTTGCTTCCCTCATATCTTCAATGGATGTAATCAGGTCTTCTCTGTTGTTGATGCCCCAGTCCCGGCTCAGTATGTCGTTGATAACAGACTCTTCATCCCCTTTATCGGCCGGATAGATGGGAAGAGAATCATAGTTATGATTGTTTATCTCCATCATGATGGCACTCAAAGCAACTGCAGCAGCTTCTTTGTTGTACCCTCCCTCTTCGACAGTCATTACCGGCGACTCTTTCGGCCAGGGAGAGAGGCTGGATATGGCAATGATGTTCCCGTTTTCGTCATACACTCTCAGTATCATGGCGTAGAGGTTCAGAGACGGCAGTTCCTCGGGCCAGGATATTTCCACAGTGTCCTGTGTGAAACTCTGCTGATAAGAGGGGCTGTTCAGATCAACAAGCCATGAGAACTCATCTCTTGTACGTTTTCTGAAAGGCTCCGACTCCGACTGAACCGAGTCGTACTCCACAAGAAGAGGATTCCGATAGGTTTTGTTCCCTGTATATCTGTAAATAGAGAGTTCGTACCGCTCTCCCCTGTAGACGGTTTTCCACTTCAGGCCATTGTCTGTTCGCCATAATGGAATGTGATACTGCTTGTTGAACCGGAGGACTCTGCCCCAGTGTTCATTGAGCTCCAGATTTCTTGTAAGGGGATTCCCATCGGAATCGACTCCCATTACATTGAACCTGATCCACAGATTTTCGGGCCATTCGGGTTTTCTGTTTATCCGATAACGGGTGGTCGTGCCTGTATTGCAGTTCTCCAGTACAACGAATTTACCCTCTTCATCCTTGGTGCATATCTCAAAATCGACATCACTGACAACGAGTCCGTAGGCTCTGAACTGAAGCTGCATCTGATCCTCTGTCAGGATGCTTCCCTGTGTAAGGTTAAAGGGTTGAGACTGTGCAAGGAGTACATCCCTTTTGTTATAGGCTGAAATAAGGAAAAACCTGTTTTCTGCGATAAGCTGATGGGCCGGAATGGAGTAGATTTTTTCCCTGCTTCTCAAACGGAAGATCCGGTCCTCTTCTCCGAAGAAGCTGTTCAGGAGCTGAAGCCGCTGTACCTCCTGGCTTTCAAAATCCTCTCCCAGCAGAATAGTACTGCCTGAGGCTGTAGAATCGGGAATCTCAAGATCGCAATCATAGGCTTCCAGAAGGTAGTAATCTGCATCGCCTATGCTGTTCCAGGTAAGAGTGCTGTCCTTGATTATATAGGGGATCGTATCTACAAGGTTTACGGCTATTGTGTTCAGGCCCTCGATGATAGATCCGTCGATTATATGAAAGCTCTGGGTCGGATTAGAAAGGGAGGGGAAGAGTACCTCCAGTTCTTTAATTCCGATACCGTCGGGCACAGGCAGGGAAACACTTCCATCGCCGTCTGTGTGGTACTTGATATTTTCAGGTGATTTCGGGTTTTCCGTGTCTGTCAGAAGAGTCACCGGATAGTTTGACAGAGGTCTATCTCCGTTCTGAAGTTTAAATGTAAAACTGCTTTGGCTATGAAGGACTGTCGATATAGATGTTATGTAAAAAAGCAGAAGAAGTTTTTTCATAAAAATATCTTATGAAGTAATGGGTTAATAAGCAACTCATTTTTAATTCCTGAAGCCGTTGAACCTCTCAAGCGCTCTCCCCTGTTGTGACCTGTTGGGCTGCTGTTCCTGAGTGGAGAACTGCAAAACTGCACTGAAGTATGGAATCTTTATTCCCGATGCCTCTATAATATACATCAGTATACTTAAAGTTGGAGAATCATATGAAACAAATTGCCATACTACTGGCTGCAGTAACACTATTGTTATCAGGCTGTGTAACAACAGGAGTGCAGGGCGGGACTGCCGTAGAGCAGCCGGAAGCGCAGGCTGAAGAGACCCTTCAGGAGCCTGTGGAAATGGAACCAGAGGCAAGTCCTGAGGCCGTAGAAACTCCGGTTGCCTGGAATGATGAAGTCCCCTTCGGCGAGGGAGATATCAATGTTCTCGAGTGGAACGGAGATGAGCTTAATAATTATGAACATCCTGAACTGGGCAGACTGATTCAGCCTGACAAGGCTGGACCCGAGTTCTTCCTGTTTTTTAATCAGGGAGCTTTTCAGGGAGAGGGGCATATTCGCGGCGTCCAGGTTGACTGGTACGACGGTGCCGATGAAAAGGTCGAAATGACTCTGGATGTGACGGGAACCGAGCCAATGGTTTATAATGCGGAACTGGGAGAGGAAACGGGTTATCAGGCTTACGGCCGCAGCAACTGGCCCGATGATGTTGTTTATCAGGTATTCTTTGAATACAACCCGTCCGGATATTTTCTGACCTATATTGAGTGGGAATACAGGGGAGAGTTGTACGCAGTGGGAGAATACAGAACACCCTGAACATCAAATCTCATTAATTAAAAACGGGAGCGGTATTATACGCTCCCGTTTTATTTGCCCTGGAGTATTTTACGCTCCGTGGCAGTTTTTGTATTTCTTGCCTGATCCGCAGGGGCAGGGATCGTTCCGTCCCACCTTGGGGCTGGTCCGTTTGACCTGCATGTTCTGGGAGTTGGCTTCTGATCTCTCTTCCATCTTGCCTGCGTTGAAGCTGTTCATGGCATTGTGCTGGGCCTTCATCGGTCTCTGGGGACCACGCTCGCTGCGGGCGGGCGCCTTGCGGATGATGACCCGGAAGATCTTTCTCGCCAGGGCGATATGAATATCGTCCAGGAGCTTGTCGAACATTTCGAAACCTTCGTTCTTGTACTCCACAAGGGGGTTCTTCTGGGCGTAGGAGCGGAGGTACACAGCCTCTCTGAGAGCCTCAAGTGCCTCAAGGTGCTCCTGCCAGCGGTTATCAAGGTTTCTAAGGTACTCAAAACGGATAAACTGGTTCAGCTGATCTGTTCCGGCAAGTTCCTTCTTCTCTGATATATCGTTCTTCAGATAGTCCAGAAGGCGCTTTTCAGCGTCTTCAATGCTGAGGCCGGCCCAGTCGGAAGTATCCTCGGGAGCGTAGTTGAAGTTCTCCTTCAGACGCTCCAGGAGCCTTGCCAGTGCCTCGATCTCATCTTCCCTCTGGTCTTTTTTGTAGTCGTCAAGAAGGATGGAGACGATCTCTTCACCGGTTTCCATGATTCTCTTGCTCAGATCCTCATCGGTTAGAATCTCGTCTCTCTGGCTGTAGATGGAGTGTCTCTGTTTGCTCAGCACGTCATCGTAGTCCAGAAGATGCTTTCTGATCTCGTAGTTGCGGTCTTCAACACGCTTCTGCGCCCGTTCAAGGGATTTGTTCAGCAGGGAGTGGTGGAGGGGTTCATCCCCTTCCATTCCCATGCGGGTCATTGTCTTTTTGAAGTTCTCTCCGCCGAACAGACGCATAAGGTCGTCGTCAAGAGAGATGTAGAACTGACTGAAACCGGGGTCACCCTGACGTCCGGAACGTCCACGGAGCTGGTTGTCGATACGACGGGATTCATGGCGTTCTGAACCGATGACGTAGAGACCACCGAGCTGGCGGACCTCTTCATTCTGCTCACGCCACTTGGCGTATTCACGGGTCATATGCTCTTTGATTTCATCTTCTGTCGCATCTGAACCGGCAGCCCTTCTTGCGCGGAACTCGGGGTTTCCCCCCAGCTTGATGTCAGTACCACGACCGGCCATGTTGGTGGCGATGGTCACTGAACCCTTGGCTCCGGCCTCTGATATGATCAGGGCTTCACGGTGGTGGTTCTTGGCGTTGAGAATCTCGAACTTGACGCCCTTTCTTTTCAGAACGGCAGCCAGCTTCTCTGACTTGTCTACGGAAACCGTACCGATCAGGATGGGCTGGCCTGTTTTGTGAATCTCTGCAATTTCATCGCAGATGGCGTTGAACTTGTACTCTTCGTTCAGGTAGATGACGTCGTCCTCATCCACTCTGTTAACAGGACGGTTCGTGGGGATGACAACAACTTCCATGCCGTAGATCCGTCCGAACTCCCTCGCCTCTGTATCGGCAGTACCAGTCATACCTGAAATCTTGTCGTACATACGGAAGAAGTTCTGGAAGGTGATGCTCGCCAGAGTCCGGTTTTTCCGGGCAATCTTGATATTTTCCTTGGCTTCGATGGCCTGGTGAAGGCCGTCGGAGTAGCGGCGGCCGGAAAGGATACGTCCTGTGAACTCGTCAACAATCTGTACCTGTCCGTCCTGGATCACATAGTCCACATCGTTGTGGAAGAGCATGTGGGCCTTCAAGGCCTGTGTGAAGTAGTGAATATATTCAAAGTTCTCTTCGTCAAAGAGGGAGGTCTGAATCAGTTTCCGGCTCATAAGGAGATCTTCGATCCGGTTCATACCCTCGTCGGTAAAGACAACCTTTTTGCTCTTCTCATCCAGTTTGTAGTCACCCTTGGGCTGGACTCCCGTCATGGGGTCCTCAACAGGGTAGTCTCCGGTGGCAGGGTCTTTCTCACACTCGGTGAGGAAGGGGACCATCTGGTTGACTGCAGTAAACTTGGATGTGTCCTCCTGAACGGGACCGGATATGATCAGAGGTGTTCTGGCCTCATCGATCAGGATGGAGTCGATTTCATCGATGATACAGTAGGGGTGATTCTTCTGGGCTTTCTTGTCCAGGCTCCACCGCATGTTGTCTCTCAGGTAGTCGAAACCGAATTCGTTGTTGGTTCCGAAGGTGATGTCACGGCTGTACTCCACCTGTCTGGTTTCGGGGTCCATCTCTGACAGGATGACTCCAACAGATATACCCAGGTAGTCATAGACCGGTTTCATCCAGGCCGCGTCACGGGAGGCCAGGTAGTCGTTGACTGTAACAATATGTACACCCTTGCCGGCAAGAGCGTTAAGGTAGGCCGGTGCTACTGATGACAGGGTTTTACCCTCACCGGTCTTCATTTCCATGATTTTGCCCTGGTGCAGGACGATTCCCCCCAGGAGCTGAACGTCATAGGGCCGTTCACCCAGGGTTCTTCTGGCAGCTTCTCTGGCAATAGCAAAGGCCTCAGGGAGAATGTCGTCAAGAGACTCTCCAGAAGCAAGTCGCTCTTTGAATTCCTGAGTTTTGGCCTTGAAGGCCTCATCCGGGAGAGCTATTGCCCACTGTTCTTTTGCATTGATCTTGTGAAGTGTCGGAAGCAGTTGTTTCAGGTCTCTATCCTGTTTTGAACCCAGGATAAGAGATAATATCTTATTTGCCATGGGACAAATGTACGGGTTTTGGGGTGAGTCGTCAAGATTGACATTATAAAGTGACGAATGTAGGATGGCAGAACGAAGGAGTGCGTCACTTGAATAGAAAATATCTGTGGTTCTTTCCGTCCCTTTTTTTCCTTTTATTTGTCTCCTGCCGGTCTGAAAACCGTGTTTTGGAGCAGGAGGACCTCTTTATCCTCCCCATGGGGTACATGGCGGATGAACTCAACTACTTTATAAAACCCGATTCCCAGATGCCCGGTACAAGCGACCTTTTTATCCACGAAGGCCGGGTTCTGCTGAGCAGTAGCAATTCCGGCAAGATCATGGAGCTCAACTCCTATGGCGACCTCCTTGGATTTTACTATAATCCGACTATCAATCCCGAGCCCGCCCAGTATATTACCGAGGACCGGGAAAACCCTGTTGTGATCAAAAAATGGAATTTCAGAGGCGTCGAACGTCTGGCCGTTACCGATGATTATCTTCTTGTGGCCGACCGTGTAGAAGAGAGCCAGAGCGAACTGGAAGACGGCATACTCCGGAACAGAATTATACTCCGCTTCGACAGGAAGGGTGAGTATGTGGACTTCCTTGGGAAAGAGGGCGTCGATACAACTCCTTTCGGCTATGTTCAGGATCTTGAAGTAACCTCAAACGGCGAAATTGTCGTAATTACCAAAGAGAAGCGGGACTATCAGGTTTACTGGTTCTCCACTGAGGGTCGGCTCCTCTATCAGGTCAATCTTGATGCCGAACACCTGCCGCCCCTGGAGACAGAGGGGTGGGGGCCGGGAATACCCGAAACCATCAAGCCCGACAAGAAGGAGCACAAGCTCTATATCAAAATGGACTACTTTCCCCTGAAAGACTCGGAAGAGCTCTCATCCGTCAGCCGGCTGTACACCCTTGACCTGAAAGCCGAAATATACAGCGACTTTTTTGAAGTGGACAATCTGGATGTTGAAATGAACGGACAGCACCTTGAGGGTGTTTATGAGTATCTGGGGCCCACAGCATCGGGGCTTCACTATTTTCTGGGAGCCGACTTCAACGGGCGCTACCATCTTAATCTTATGAACTTTGAGGGGGCCGTAAAGGCAACCAGAATAATGTATATACAGGACAGCAACATTCTGTTCAGGCGCTTTTTCCTTTCAGAGAACGGTCTGCTTGCAGGTGTGTTCTATGAGGCACGGGGCGCCAGGGTCTCCTGGTGGCGTACGGACAAACTCGCCGACCGTTATGCCGACTAATATGAACCGGGGCCCGGAGATCTATGATCCCGATGCCCTGAAGAGTGAGTACAGCCGGTCCGAGCGTGAGGCAATGGCACCCTATGCGTCAAAAAGGCGCCCCGGAGGACGGAAAATATCCCTGAAGATACTCCTTCTCGATCTGCTTCTGCTCTGTATCCTCGGTGGAATCCTCTATCCTTATATCATTGGAAAAAACAAGGAAGGGGTTCTGGACGGCATCAGGTTCAGGTTGTATCTGAGCAGTGATGAGGATTCTTTATTTGTCTCTTTAATGATGGAAAATCCCTCAGACGGGAATCTTTCTGATACACTGGATATTCAGATCTTTGTAAACGAAAAGGAAGTGGAATCACTTTCTGATCTGACACCTTCACCCGGTGAAAGCAGAACTCTACGATTCAGGTTAACCGGATCTCAGCAGAAAGATGCTGTCCGGATAGTTGTTAATAAAAATTCCGGACATCTCGAGCTGAATGCTGTATCTTCGGAGTAGGTGAATTCATCATAAATAAGTTGACGTTCAATCGTGGTTTACTTATGATTTGGTTATGTGGCTCTGTAAAAATAAGGAGTGAGTGTACATGCAGATTTACTTTTTAGTTGTTTCTACCCATCTTCTGGTTGGTCTTGTTCTCGGTGCGCATTTTCTTGAGGAGAAGTATGAATCCTTTTCCTCCTGTGCCGCTATGCTGAACAACAAAACCTTCAAACTGATATTGGGGATTATTACTGTTCTGGCATCCCTGTTTACCCTTTTAAAGGTTTCTCCCAACGATGTGGTTATCATAGGCGACCTACTGCCCGCGATTTCCGGATTCCTCTTCGGTTCCTATCTTGTTCTGACCTTCTTTTATGAAAGTCTGGAAGAGAGCCGCAGCTGGCTTAAGAGTTATGTGGACCTTCTTGAAGACAAGGGGCATCTTTTTGCCGTTGTTTCAATTGTCATCGGAATCCTTCACTTTCTGGTTCCCACAGCGCTGATTCTTTAGATGATAAAACACTCAATCGCCGGACTGGCTGAACGAAAAGGCAGATATTTTCTCGCAAAAAGGAAACCCGGAGGTGATCTGGGTTGTAAATGGGAGCTCCCCGGAGGCAAGCTTGAAGAGGGTGAAAGCCCTGTTGAGGCTATGGAGCGGGAGTGGCTTGAAGAGCTTGAACTTCCTGTTAAAACCGGTGAGCTTCTGAGTGAGGGAACCTTCTTTCACAGGGATAAGGAGTTCCGTCTGCACATGTATGAGGTGGAGTTTAACGCCGAGCCCCATGTTTTTCATGAGCATACAGAGTGCGGCTGGTTTTCTCCTGTGGAAATTAATTCAATGGATATTGCCGAGTCCGACAGGATCGTACTGTCGGCCTGCTTTGACGAGATTGATCCGCCCCGCTGATCACAGCCTATAGCTTTCTGACCTGCATCAACTCCCTTTCAAAAACAAGAACCTCATCATAACGGCCCGAGTCCTCGCTTCCCGTCAGGTAGTGCATCACATCCTCCATGTCTCCAATGGAGATGAATATGGAGTAGCGTACAAAGCACTGTTTGCTTTCAACCGTTGCCTTGATGGGGTTGTTCCCCATGTAGAGCGGGTCTATAAGCTCTCTTACCCGGTTGCGGAGCCCACCGTAGTGGCTCATCTCAGTGTGGATCAGCTGAAGCCCGCCGCGGTCATTGACGTAGACCTGAAAGATTCCGCCCTCCGAAGGCACAATGCCGTGAACCAGATAACGGTCCATCTCCACATAGGGCGACCAGTTCAGGGAGAACTTGGCAATCTTTCCTGAGACCTGTTTGTATGTCTGATGTGGATTCTGCATCAGATAATCGTTCCGTCGGGTATGATAGCCTTCTTCTGGATGATTATGATTCCATCACGGACAAACCAGCCGGGGCCGTCAAAGTCCTCTCTGGGACCCTCGTCTATTCCTATCCGGCAGTCCTGCCCGATGCGTACCATCTTGTCTATAATGGCTCTCTTTACCTTGGTGCCCGGACCTATTCCAAGGTCGGGACGTCCCATGGCCCTGTTTATCTCCTTGTCCCTGGGCGTCTCGTAGACATCCGCACCCATGGTGTAGACATGGTCCAGGGTCGCTCCCTTGTGGATAACACTTCTGACACCGATCAGAGAGTCCATAACAGACTCTGCATTGATAATGGACCCCTCTGAAGCCAGAGCCCTGTGGAAGTGGCAGGAGTTGATCTTCGACGGCGGAAGGTCTCTTCTATGGGTATAGATGGGATACTCCATGTCGTAGAGGTTGAAAAAGGGTCGGGGAGTTGCAAGGTTGATATTGGCATCAAAAAAACTGTGGATGGTACCGATGTCCTCCCAGTACCCCTTGTAGACATGGGCCCTTACCTTGCACTTCTCGATCATCATCGGGATGACTTCCTTGCCGAAGTCTGTCAGGTCGTTGTCCAGACCCATATCCAGAGCGTCGGCGTTGAAGATGTAAATACCCATGGAGGCGAGGTAGTCCTTGTGCTCGGGAATCCCCTCTGTTGTCTTTTTCAGGGCGGGAATCCTGTACTCGTCGATATTCTTGTCGGGGCCTGGTTTTTCAAGAAAGCTGTTGATATATCCCCTGTTGTCAAGCTGCAGTATTCCAAGCTGATCGGCATCCTTGCGGGCCACAGGAGTCGCCGCGATGGTGATCTCCGCTCCGCTTGCCAGGTGCTGCTTGAAAAAATCCTTCAGGTCCATGCGGTAGAGCTGGTCACCCGAGAGAATCACATAGTGTGTGGGCTCCTGTGCATGGAAGTGAAACTGGTTCTTCCGGACCGCATCGGCGGTTCCCATATACCAGTCGTTATTGTCAAAGGTCTGCTCCGCTGCAAGTACCTCAACAAATCCGCCTGAAAATGCGTCAAAGCGGTAGGTACTGCTGAGGTGGAAGTGGAGGGATGCCGTATTGAACTGGGTAAGAATGAATATATCCCTGAGCCCAGAATTAATACAGTTTGAAATGGGGATATCTACAAGGCGGAATTTTCCCCCGAAAGGGACAGCCGGCTTGGCCCGTTCTTTTGTCAGAGGATAAAGGCGTGTTCCTTTACCTCCTCCAAGTATGATGCTCAATGGTTTTGTCATATATAACTTTCTCTCCGGGAAAGATCAGCTTTGCCGATTCAGTCTTCAGTTTCCTCTATTATAGCCCTTCATAGGCTGAAATCAAGCAACTTCGAAAACCAGCTCATCTTCTTACATATTTCTAAAATAAGAATCATATGATATAGAGGAGTTTTTGCAAACCGCCAAAGCAAAATCAGCTGCAAATAGATGCAATCTCATAAAATTATGTTAAGCTGTCCTGTATGAGTGATGTACGGACTTTTCTGGATGAATTGAAGGGCAATCCATCCTTTATGAACAATGTGACCCGCTGGGAGGTTCTGCCCTCCCGCAGCGGCCGATATGAGGATATTCCGGCCACCCTGCCGGCGGAGGTCAGGGCCGCCCTGACCTCCCGGGGGATTACAAGCCTTTACAGCCACCAGGCCAGATGCTATGAGGCCGTGCAGAGGGGAGAGGACCTCTGCGTTGTGACTCCCACAGCCTCGGGAAAGACAATGTGCTACAACCTTCCCGTCCTCAAGACCCTTCTGGAGGAGAAGGAGTCCCGTGCTCTTTATCTCTTTCCCACAAAGGCCCTGAGCCAGGACCAGCAGTCAGCCCTGAACGATATTGTTCTTGGCGACGACATCCCTGTGAAAATCTGTACCTACGACGGCGATACACCCGGCTCCCTCAGAATGGCGGCCCGTCAGGCGGGTCGGATCATTATTTCCAATCCCGACATGCTGCATTCAGGTATTCTTCCCAACCATCCCAAATGGATTGATTTCTTCAAGTCCCTGAGGTATATCGTTCTCGATGAGGTCCACACCTACAGGGGTGTTTTCGGTTCTCATATGTGCAACCTTCTGCGACGGCTGAAGAGGATAGCCGCCTTCTACGGCAGCGACCCTATATTCATATGCTGCAGCGCAACCATTGGAAACCCCGCCCAGCTGACAGAGGCAATCATCGAGCGGCCTGTGACCCTTGTGGATGACAACGGCGCTCCCTCGGGGGAGAAACACCTTGTCTTCTACAATCCCCCCCTTGTAGATCCTGTTCAGGGTATCCGGAAGGGTGTCGTCCACAGCTCCCAGCAGATGGCGGTCCGGCTGCTGAAATACGGCATCAAGACCATTGTTTTCACCCGATCGCGGGTCAAGACAGAGCTGGTGGCTTCATATATAAACAAGAAGCTTCGGAATATCTATAATGAAAACAGCAGAATCTCTGTGGAGTCTTACAGGGGGGGGTATCTTCCCGGTGAGAGGCGGAAGATCGAGAAGGGACTCCGGGACGGCTCCATTCAGGGAGTGGTCTCGACCAACGCCCTGGAGCTTGGAATCGATATCGGAGGCCTCGACGCCGCGGTGCTGGCTGGGTTTCCCGGTTCCATTGCCTCATCCTGGCAGCAGGCCGGACGTGCCGGACGGAGCTCTGACCTCTCGGCAGCCTTCTTTATCGCCTCAAGCTCTCCCGTGGACCAGTATCTGGTGCAGACGCCTGAGTACTTCTTCGGCTCCAACCCGGAATCGGGCTTTATCGATCCTGACAATCTCTTTATTCTGCTGGACCATCTCAAGTGCGCGGCCTTCGAAATACCCTTTAAGAAGGGGGAGGGCTTCCCCGGGGATATCTCGTCCCTCCTCTCCTATCTCGAAGAAAACGGTGTGCTCAGGTTTACAGGGGAGTCCTGGTACTGGGCTGACCGCTCCTATCCTTCGGAGCAGATCTCCCTGCGTACCGGAGCTGCGGACAATGTGGTGATTATCGACGAGACAAAGGGAAGGCACAATGTAATCGGCGAGATGGACAGCCACTCCGCCCGGGAGCTGATCTTTGACGAGGCCATCTACCTTCACAGGGGAGAGCAGTTCATTGTCAAAAAGCTGGATCTGGAGAACCACCTGTGTACGGTGGAGGAGTCTGATGTGAACTACTACACCGACTCCATTCTCAAATCGGACATCAAGGTCCTTGAGGAGGACGGAGAGTCCCTTTCGCAGGGGCAGCCCGTAAAACACTGTGATATCCTGCTGCGGAACGAAGTATCAAAGTACAAGAAAATAAAGTTTCAGACCCATGAAAACATAGGCTACGGAGAGATCCATCTTCCCGAGGAGGAGATCCACACCCGTGCTGTCTTCCTCTCTCTCAAAGAGGGGAGCCCCGCCGCCGAAGCCTTCGCCATGATCCCCGATACCATGCAGGCTCCTGTCCTGGCCCGTGTCGCAGCCCTGCTGCGCAATACGAGCCCCCTCTTCCTCTTGTGCAGGGGAACGGATATCGGGGTCTCCGGGCGGGTCAGAGATCCCCACTATGAGTGCCCCGGCATCTTTATCTACGACACCTATCCCGGAGGCATCGGGCTTGCAGATAACTTCACCTCCAAGATGACAGAGATTTTAAAGGCCTGTCTGGACCTTGTTTCCGACTGTCAGTGCAGCGAGGGCTGCCCCTCCTGCGTCGGCCCTCCCGATCAGCAGGATCAGTTTGAATCCAATCCCCGGACCCTGACCCGTGACTTCCTGCGGATCTGGCTTGAGGAAAGAACATGAAACCCGGTCTCTCGGACCGCCTTGCACGGCTGAAAAAGGCTCAGAAGGAGGCCAGGGGCACTGTACTGCCTGCAGTTTCAGGATCTTCGGCTCCCGGGGGAGAAATCCCCCCGGCCCCTCAGGCCTTTCTCAAGCCCGACTGGCTGGAAGGGGAGTGGACCTCCCCCGCACAGGATCTCTGGGTTAAAACACGGGTCTGTCCATCACCTCTTGCAGAGTTCCGCTCCAGCGGCCATCTGTGCCGTGAGTTTCCCCCTCAAAATGAGTGGCTCTTCTATGATACCGAAACTACAGGCCTTTCAGGGGGCGCCGGAAACATACCCTTTCTCGTGGGAATCGGACGCCCCGTGGGGGATGAGTTTCATATCACCCAGTACTTTCTGAAAGACTATCCCGGTGAACCGGCTCTCCTCTCTCTTCTCAAAAAGGAGATGGACAGAAGTTCCCTTTTTATCTCGTACAATGGAAAATCCTTTGACCGACCCCTTTTGGAGACACGGTTTCTGATGAACCGGATGCCCTGCCGGATGGGGGACCAGCTGGATCTCCTCTATCCTGTCCGCAGTCTCTTCAGGAACAGGATGCCCAACTGCCGCCTCGGAACGGTGGAGGAGGAGCTGCTTGATATCCATAGAGAGGGGGATATTCCCGGTTCCGAGATTCCCGATATCTGGTTCTCTTTCCTCAAGGAGGGGCAGCACCCCGATCTGAACAGGGTTATGGTTCATAACGATATGGATATCCTCTCTCTGGCGGTGCTTCTGAAGGAAATTGAGGACTTTCTTATCAATCCTGACTCCTTTGCCCTGAGGGACCCCTGTGCGCTGGGGCGCTTTCTCCTGGACCGCGGGGATGAACGGGGTATGGCATATCTGGAGGAAGGCGTAGAGAGGCATGATGTAAAGGCCGAGTATTTTCTCTCAGTGCAGTTGAAAAGGAGAGGGGAGTGGCTGAAGGCCGCTGAGCTGTGGACGTCCATACTGAACAGGCGGTTTTCTCCCTATGCGGCTCTGGAACTTGCCAAGTACCAGGAGCACCGGGTGAAGGACTACTCCCGGGCTCTGGAGCTGACAGAGACCCTGATCCGTGAGCATATAGGGTTCAGGGAGGGGAAACACCATCTGGCCCTGGTTCACCGGCGGAAACGGCTTTTGGCAAAAATCAAAGCTCAGAATCCGGAGGCGTCTTGCAGCGGAGAG
Organism: Oceanispirochaeta sp.; assembly: GCA_963676905.2. Classification (GTDB taxonomy): domain Bacteria; phylum Spirochaetota; class Spirochaetia; order DSM-2461; family DSM-2461; genus Oceanispirochaeta. Next base: position 3,642,355 of record CAXXVE010000001.1, on the reverse strand, counting down.
CTGTAAGAACCTAAACTGGAACAGTATGAAGCGTAAAATTCTGGTCTTTGTTATTACGGCTCTCATTCTGACCTCCTGCGGCCGCGCCTACAGGCGGGAGATGGCGGAGAAGGCTCTGAAAGATGCAGAAGCCAGGGAGGATCTGACCGAGGAAGTCCCCGGGATTGTAGAGGTTCTTGAAGATCTTGATTTTAAACTGAACGAGATGGAGCTTGTCCTGCAGGGGGAAGAGAGTTCCTTTTCAGATGAATTTGAAGCAGCCGAAAGAAAAATTGCAGAGATGGAAAATCAGCTGCTCCGTCTTGAAGCAGACCTTAAAAAGCAGGCTGAGGATCTGGAAGATATAAGAGAAACTCTTATCGAGCCCTCACTGGAGAAGGCTCGTGAAAAAAACAGCCTCAGTGATGTTCCGGCCAGCGCTTCACAATCCTCTTCCACCGTGGAGAGTCCTCCAGATTGACAAAGAGGCCGCTTTCGATCATACCGTCCCGGGGGATGGTGGTCCACTTGCGCTTTTGAATCAGCTCCAGAATATCAAGAGCTTCTTCCTGCTTGCCGGCACTTGCCAGAATGGATGCATAGGGGAAGGCTCCCACCCTCGGGTCAAGGATATAGGCACGGTTGAAGAGTCTGAGTACCTTATCGGGATGCTCTTCTCCCACCCACCAGACATAGGCTCTGTCGATGCATGAAAGGGCCAGTGCCCGCCTGTCCCGGGCTTCAACGGGTTTTTTCTTCTCTTCTTCTATGGTCCTCAGGGCATCAATAAGTATCCCTGCGTGTTTCATCCTGATTTTATACAGCCTGTCGTTAAAGAGCTCCACTGTAGATTCATTTCGCTCTTTCTGTGCGATATAGACTGCTGATTCGCCCTGGTCTGAGCGGATATGGATCAGCACATTCTGCTGAAGGAGGATATCAATGGCCTCCTGGTTGTTGTAGTAGGCGGCGTGCATCAGGGGAGTCCAGGACTCCTGGTCCCGTCCGTTTATATCGGCGCCCATATCAATGGACTGAATTATAAGGGGAATGGAGTTTGTCTGGCATCCTAAAACAAGAAGCCGGAATGCCGAGATTCCCCGTTTTATCATTCTGTTGAGTTCACCATCGGGCATGTCCTCGCAGGCAAGCCTGATTTCCTCTTTCATTTCCTGTGTTAATGAAAGCATATAGTCTCCTTGGGCCGGAAAGCTTAAAATCAGCCTTGCCGGGTCTTTTCAAAGTAGGTCGTCAGTAAGTTCCTGATTGATTCAAAAGCAAATTGCTCTATTATAATTTCCTCTCTTTCGAGAAGAAGAATCTCTTCTACTTCATCTTCCTGCCTGCTGAAATCTTCATCCAGGCATTCTGCAATAAAAAACAGGTCACAGGTGTTATAGGTTACATCTTTATAGGGATAAATATTGGGAGAGCTTGAAAAATAGCTCAGATTTGTTATTTCTACTCCCAGTTCCTCCCTGATCTCCCTGCGGCAGCTCTCCTCTGCTGTTTCCCCGGGATCGCAGAATCCACCCGGCAGATCCAGTAGGTCCTTGCCCGGTTCCCGTCCTCTCTTAAGTATTATATACCTGTCACCGCATTTTACCAGAACCGCAACTGCGGCGGCTGTATTTATATAGAGTGTAAAACCGCATTCGGGGCAGCTGATCTTGTTTCCTTTAGTGAATGCAGGTGAAGGTTTTCGGCATCGGGGGCAGTAGTCAAACATAGGGTCTCCCTGTAAAGATTTATATGCTTCATATATTGAGCCAATATGAATATACATCTATAGTTTAGGTATGAACAGTGTATGCGTTTTTTGCGGTTCCAGTACCGGTTTTTCTGAAAAATACAGCCAGGCGGCAAGGGCCCTCGGTCAGGCACTCTGCCGGAGGAATATTAAACTTGTCTACGGCGGCGGCAATGTCGGCCTTATGGGAATCCTCGCTCAGAGTGTTGTGGAAGCCGGGGGAGAGGTGACAGGGATCATACCCGAAGCCATTCATGCCAAAGTCCCCCCTGCGGAGGGAATTAACACAATTGTAGTCCCTGATATGCACATCCGGAAACAGAAAATGCATGAACTCTCCGACGGATTTATTGCTCTGCCCGGAGGGATCGGTACTTTTGAAGAGCTTCTCGAGGCATTTACATGGAGCCAGCTCGGATTCCACTCAAAGCCTGTGGCCCTGTTGAACACAAGAGAGTTTTACAATCCCCTTCTGAAACTGCTTAAGACTGCGGTGAAAGAGGGATTTATGAAGGACAGCCACCGCTCCACTCTGATCATTGATGATACAGCAGAGAGCCTTCTGGACGCCATGGAGTCCTTCAGTCCCGTTATAGAGGACAAGTGGGTTAAATAACCCTGCCTGTGATAAAACTTACGGGGAATCCTCCGTTTTTAAAGAGATACTTCTTATCCCACTTCAGGCCGAGGGCTTTTTCGCACTCCATTCCCGGAACAATAATGCCCCAGCGGACTCCCCTGTATTCCGATTTGATTCTCTCTCCAAGCTTTCTGAAAAATGCTGTCTGATCCTCAAGGGCCAGGCGCCTGCCGTAGGGGGGATTCAGGATAAGGAGGGCCTTCTCTCTGTCAGTACCTTCAGAAAGAGAAGCTTTGAAAAAGTCTGATTCTCCCATATCCCAATGTAGATCATCTCTGGCACAGTCTGATTTCAGCTGCGCCAGATTCAGGGCAGCCGTTTCCAGGCTCTTGCTGTCCAGGTCCGAAGCATTGACCTTGAGAGCTGTCTTTTCTTTTTTAGCAAGTTCCTGCACAAGCCAGTTGAACCGGCCGGGACGGAAGGAGGGCCAGTACTCAAAGGGATATGATGTCCCGGGTGAGCGGAGGGCACCGGAAGTCATGCTGAGTGCTTCCAGGCTGAAAGTTCCGCTGCCGCACATGGGGTCAATGAGTTCTCCCGTTTCAATCCCGTCAGAACCGAGTCCGCAGAGAATCAGCAGAGAGGCCGCAATGTTCTCCTTCAGGGGGGCTCCGTTGATGTTCTGGCGGTATCCCCGCTTGTAAAGCGCTCCTCCGCCGGCATCAAGACTGATTGTAAAACGGTCATCTACGGCCCGGATTATAATGGTCTGTATTTCGGGGTCCTTCTGTTTGCTCTCGGTTAACCGGGGAGAGAGCCCCTCAAGAGCTTCAAAGTGCTCTGTCAGGCAGTGGTTGAGTGACTTTATAATCTTGTCATGCACATGGAGCCGGGACCGGGCCGTCGAGATTTTTACCCTGTATTCGCAGCCCTCCCTTATATACAGTTCCCATTGGATTCTTGCGAGCTTTTTCTTAAGCTCAGCAAAGCCGTCGGCCTTGAACTCATCCAGCCTGAGGTAGATCCGGGAGAAGCTCCGTCCTGTCAGTACAATCTGCCAGAGCTCTTCAAGCTTGACTTCAGATCTAAGGCTTCCGGCTTCTTTTTCCCTCTCTGTTTTAAGACCCATGCGGGTGAGTTCGAGTTCTCCAGCCTCTTCCAGTCCGGGTTGAAGGGCAAGGAAGAGCTTCTGGGGAGTTGCGATAATATGTCTTTTGACTCTGCGGTCAAGTGCTTTATTGTTCATATGGGTGGAGCATACCACGGCGGGAGGGAAATATGAATGGCAGGAAGATGAATTCACATAATCCTCTGTATAGGATAGTCTTGCAGCGATGGCAGATATAGATTTCAACAACTACCCCGTTTCGAAAGTGTTCCCCTTTCTCAAAGAGTCCTGGCAGGGGCGCCGCAGTTTTATCCTTCAGGCCGATCCCGGTGCCGGAAAGTCCACCATGGTTCCTCTCTATCTGTTAAGGGAGAAAATGGTAAAGGGCAGAATCATTGTCCTTGAACCCCGGAGAATGGCCGCCCGTTCTCTGGCGCGCTATATGTCCTCCCTTCTGGGAGTTCCTGTGGGGAAGACAGTGGGCTACAGGGTAAGGGGAGATGTGAATACATCATCCTCGGCCCGCATAGAACTTGTAACAGAGGGAGTCTTTATCAGAATGATTCAGGACGATCCCTTTCTGGAGGGTGTTGACCTTGTCATTATGGACGAGTTCCATGAGAGGAACCTGTTTACAGATCTCTCCGCCTCTTTTCTCGAGGATGTTCAGGCCAATATCCGCCCCGATCTTAAAATTATGATTATGTCCGCCACCCCTGAGGTCGAGCCCCTGAAAAAAATCTTTCCCGATCCCCTCTATCTTGAGAGCAGGGGCAGGATGTTCCCTGTTGAAATTCTGCGGGATGAAAAACCCATGGATCTGCGGCCGGACAACAGCCGGCTGATCCGTGCCGTGGAGAGGGGGCTTCAGGAGAGCAGCGGAAATATTCTTGTCTTTCTTCCGGGTGAGCGGGAGATCATAAGCTTTCTTGAGGATCTGGAAAGATCCCGGGTTCCGGATAAGGGCGTGCAGCTCTATCCTCTTTTCAGCCGCCTTAAGCCTGCAGAACAGGACCGTGTTTTAAATCACAGGGCCGGCCGTATGATCGTAGCGGCTACCTCCATAGCCGAAACAAGCCTCACCATTCCCGGCATCAGCTGTGTTATCGACACGGGCCTGGAACGGAAACCCGAGTTCGATGCCAATGCCGGGCTCTCCCGCCTGAGAACAAGAGCCCTCTCCATGGCTTCGGCAGACCAGCGTGCCGGACGTGCCGGACGTGTTGAAAAAGGGCTCTGTATCCGCCTCTGGTCTGAAAATGATGAGAGGCTTATGGATGATTTTTCGAGTCCCGAAATCCTGGATGCAGACCTTTCCGTTCTGATCCTTGAGATTCTCCGCTGGGGAGCGGGGGGCAAAGACGGCTTGAAGTGGATGGACCCGCCCCCTGCAGCCCACTACTATCAGGCCCTTGAGCTTCTGAGGCTTCTGGGTGTGACAGACGGTGAGGGACAGCTGACGCAGGAGGGAAAGAGCCTTGGCTCATGGTCAGTGCATCCCCGTCTGGCCCATATGCTTGAGCGCTTTGCCGGTACTCCCCTGGAGCAGACTGCCTGCGCCCTGGCCGCTCTACTTGAAGAGGGGGACTGGATGGACAGCCGCAGCGGTTCTGACATCAGGCTGAGGCTGGAGTATCTGGCTTCCGGCCGTGACGGGCATAAGAGGAAGGTAAAGGCCATAGTCAGGGAGTGGGAGAGCCTTCTGGGCCGCAGCAGAACCGACAGATCAGCCCTTGAACCCTCCTCCTGCGCCCGGCTCCTCTGCCACTCCTTTCCCGACCGCATTGCGGGGCTGAGGGGAGACAGGGTCTATCAGCTTTCAGGGGGAAGCAACTGCCGTCTCAGGCCCGAAGATCCCCTGCAGGCAGAAGAGTTTCTCATCGCCCCCCTTGTGGGGGGAGGCGGCGACATCCCCTCCTGTTTTCTTGCGGTACCTGCAGACAGGGATCTGGTCCTCAATGAACTCTCCCGGATGATCTCACGGAAAAGGGAGTGGACCTGGGATGGTGAGAAGAAGAAGCTCGGCTGCTCCATGAGTACCCGGATCGGCACCCTCACCATGAAAAGCGGCACAGCGGCAGCAGATACGGATGATCCGGATCTGGCGGTACAGCTTAAGGAAATATTCCGTAAAAAGGGGGTGGAACAGCTTCCCTGGACAAAAGAGGACAGGAGCCTTCTGGACAGACTCAGGTTTGCTTCCGGACTGAAGAGGGCTCCCGGAGAGTGGCCCGATCTGAAGGACGAGGGGCTACTGGATTCAATGGAGAGATGGTTTCTTCCCATACTTGTAAAGGGACGCCTCGAAGGCGGGCTGAAGGAGGGGCTTGGACTCCTTATCGACTGGGAGCAGCGCCAGTTTCTCGACTCCGCCGTTCCTGAACGCTTTCAGGTTCCCTCGGGCAGCCGGATCAGGATTGACTACAGTGATTCCGGGGCTCCCGCTCTGGAAGTGCGGCTGCAGGAGCTTTTCGGACTGACAGAAACCCCTCTTATTGCAGGAGAGGTTCCACTTCTGTTCAAGCTTCTCAATCCAGCCCGGAGGCCTATTCAGGTTACAAGGGATCTGAAAAGCTTCTGGGACAACACATATCACGAGGTAAGAAAGGAGCTGAGGGGCCGGTATCCCAAGCACTACTGGCCTGAAGATCCCTATGAGGGGGAAGCCACCTCCCGGGTGCGCCCTAAAAAGGGATGAACCCGGCTATATCTCATCTGATTGAAATCAGACGATGGTAACTCTCTCGTCAAACCCTCTCTTTGAAGGCCGCCTTTGCTCTGCAAGGGCCTTTCCGAGGGGGATAAGTATCCGAATAACTCTGCTGTCTTCCAGTGAGCACCACTCGCCGATGGTCTCGGCACGGTTTTCCGAACGGAGCCACCCGTCGATCCAGACAGAAGCATAACCCAGGGCTGTGGCGGCCAGAAGGATGTTCTCAACAGCTGCGGCGCAATCTTCGATATCAAATGCGCTGCCAAAGTAGGTCTCTATGGGTTTCTTGTTGATATGGCATGCAATGTAGGCAGGGGCCGTGGCCATGGAGCCGTTTGCTCCGGGCATCGCTTTGATCTTTTTAACAATCTCTTCATCCTGAATAATGATGAATCCAGTGGTCTGTTCGTTCTTTCCCGAGGGAGCATCCAGTCCGGCCTGAATGATCTTCTTCAGATCCTCCAGGGGAAGGGGGGTGGGGTCGAGGGCTTTTCTGTAGCTGAAACGATTGGCTATAACATCGAAAAATTCCATATAAATGTCCTTATTAAGTGATAAATACTGAAAATCAGTATAGTCGAACAGGGAAAGATCAGTCAAAGAAGCAAGTATTTTACAATCAAATCTTTGACAGACGGGGGTGGTATGAAGGAAATTTAAGGTATGCACTGCTGATTGTTGCTTCATCACTGTTATACGGGAACAGTTAGGAGGGGACTATGGTTCAGAGGTTGTATTTTCTCGAAGAGAATGAAGAGATTGCCGGAGTCTACACAGACAAGGAAGAGGCCAGAGAGGAAGCCCTCTATCTGAAGGAGGACCATCCACTTGATCACTTCAGGCTGTACAGCCTGACCATGGCGGAACTTGAGAACTATCCCGATGCCTTTGACTTTGCCGAAGAAGCAGGTCTTGTTCAGCACTACTGATATGAATAAATCTGCAACTGCATTATACTTATAGAGGGATGAAAATACTAAAAATAAATATTGAAATACTTTCTATTCTGCTGCTGATGCTGATTTCCATGTCAGTCATATCCTGCAGCAGTTCCGGTGGAGATGATGATCAGGATGGAATTCCTGATTCAAGTGAACGCCAGGGGGCCACTTATTTTGGGATGCCCCTTTATGACTGGGGCGCGAGACCCGGGCAGAGGGATATTTTTGTTCACGTTGCCATGATGGAGCCATCCCTTGATGGAGAGGGATATCCCGACGGGGGTATGATCCTTCAGAAGAAGGCTCTTGACCGGATTGCAGCCAGGTTCGCTGCCAATGGCATTGCCATACACTTTGATGTTGGAAATACAGGTCTTTATGAAGGGTATACAGAACTCACAGGCCGGGGGGTGAGTCAGTACAATTTCAGCAACCGGAGCCATATCGTTCCCTATAATTTATCAATTACACTGCGCGAGAATGTCCTCTCTTCCGAATGGCAGCAGTATGCGGATAACTATGTTTTTGTCGATGATTTCAAGGCCAACTATTTTCCATCAGAGCGATGGAATGCCTTTTATTTTCTTGTAATCGGTTCCACTCAAGCGCCTCTTGATGTAGAGGGAGTCGATGGACCTCTTTCTTCGGGTATCGCCTGGGTCGGCGGAAGGGATTTTCTTGTTACCCTTGGTGAGTGGGGGCTCTTTTTCGGAACCGCTACTTCAGGGACAAGGACGTATACTCAATCGGAGGTTGAGAACCTTACAGTTAATTTCCAGGCTTCCACCATAATGCATGAGCTGGGGCACAATCTTGGTCTGCGGCACGGCGGAAACAGCGATATAAACGACAAGCCCAACTACATCAGCATTATGAACTACCTCTACCAGCTCTACGGTCTGCCCAAGATCGGCTCAGATGAAGGTGACAGATACTACCACTCCGACTCCGCTCACTCAGACAGTTTTGATTATCTTTTTGCCATGGAGCAGAGTGTATTCTCTGATGACTTTCTTATGGACTACTCCCACGGACGCGGCGGTTCTCTCAATGAGAATGCTCTTTATGAGTCCCAGGGGCTGAAACAGCCAGGTTCGGCCTGGGTGGACTGGAACAGAAGCACCACTCTTAATAGTACCGCTATAATCGTGGATGCAAATAATGACAGCTCGTTGAGCTCAAGCCTCGGCGATTTCAATGACTGGGATAATCTGTTCCTCTACTACTATGAATACTCCCGGTCTGCCCGTTCAGCCGCAGACAGCAGTCTTGACGTCGTGGCTGAGGAGCCCCGCAGCATAGAAGTTCCCTCCATAACACGGAGTGTGTATTGAGATCCTTTCTCCATATACTGATACTTGTTTTAATCCTGGTGCCTCTTCACTCACGGGGACTCTTTGATTCAGATGAAAGAGAACCCGGAGAGGAGACTGTAACCGGGCATCAGGACTCCCTGCCACAAAACACCAATGAAGCCCCGAGAATGAGATCACTCATCTCTCTTCCTCCGGAGGGGGGAGTTGAGAGTTTTGCAGTAAGAGAGAGCACTCTCTATCTGAACACCGGTACCTCAGGAGCCCTGGACATGCCCTGGCCCTTTAAAGGGGATCAGGGAGTGTCTCTTCTTGAAAGAGTTGACAGCTACAGATATTCCGAAAGGAGAAGGCCTGACGGTGCCATCAGAAATCTGGCCCTCTACAGCGGTGATGAGATGCTCGCATGGGTCGGGTCCGGCCTGCGGAGCGGCGGGATACTTGATGGAATCCTCAGTGTTGAAGATGACGGAGGGACGCTGCTCATAAGATCATCTGACAGATCATGGACACTTGAACCCGATAAGGGTATTGCCGTTCACTGGGGTGAAGGCATCTACACAGCCTGGCTCAGCCGTGTGGTAAGGGGAGTCCATATGGACAATCCGGACCTCTCATTCAATCTTATCCTTCTTAAAAACTGACTGAATCCCTGATCTCACGGGAGTCCATTCCCCTGAAGGCCCTCCGGAACTCTCTGCCCAGGGAAGGAGCTGTAACCATCCTGTCTGCACCCAGAAACCCGCAGAACCGGGCAAACATGGCCCTCAGTTCTTCATAATCACCGGATGCTGGATGTATCCCGTCCTGAAGCCAGAATCCCTTGAGTACAAGTACATTGCGCTTGCGGTCCATGGCAGGCTCACAGCGCCCGATAAGCCTTCCCCTGAAGAGGATGGGCAGGACGTAATAACCGTATTCGCGTTTGGCTGCGGGAGTGTAGACCTCCCAGCGGTACCTGAAATCAAAGATATCTTCCAGTAGATCGCGGTTCCACATCATGTTGTCCAGGGGAGCCAGAAGCACTGCCCGGCCGGAAGGGGCGGAAGATGCAGATGATGCGGCTTCCAGAGTTCCTGAACTTATAAACCACTCCCTGCCGCTCCCCTCGATCTCAAGCCTCCGGAGCAGCCCCTCTTCACAGAGTATCCCTGCGATTCTCCTTATCTCCTTTTTGGGAGTCCCCGCAATCCCCTGCCAGAAATCACCTGCCCTATAGCCGGCGATACCCGCTGCATTCACCCTTCTGAGTATATGGGTACGCCTGTACTCCTCTTCAGTATCAAAGGGGTCTTCTGCATCAAGCAGGGAGGGGGATAGCAGTCTTTCAGAAATGTCATAAAAGCGTTTTGTATTCTCTCTGTGGTGAATCGATATCCTTCCCTGAAAGAAAAGGCACTCCAATGCAGCCTTTGAGAGTCTGGAGGAACCCCAGGCCCAACTGATTTTTTCTTTGTTTTTGAACCAGGATGAACTCAACGGGCCGTTCTTTCTGATCTCGTCAAGATAGGAGTCAAGATGAGCCTCCACGTCGGGATAGTGCCTGATATAGGAGCTGCTGACCTCACTGCGAAGCCGTGAAAGCAGGGGTCTGTCTTCAGAGGGAAAGATTGCCATCATCTTGTCCCAGCCTTCAAGAAGGCTTCTGTCTTTATAAAGAAGCTCCTCAAGAAGGGTACTGCTGTAATCGGCAATGCGTGATTGAAGAACAAGGTCGGGATTCCTTCCGCAGACGTTGAGGGGGTCGTACTGAATGCATCCTGTTTTTCTTATGTACCCCATGGCTTCCTCTTTTCCTTTGAGGGATTGCGGGGCGGACAGATTGTGATGGGCAAGAAGGAGGGAGGCGGCTTCAGAGGGCGTTACCTTAAGGGGGGAGGAGAGGTTCATGGTTCAATGATAGACCGGAAACAGTCGGGGGGCAATTCATTGTTCTGATAGTTGTACTATTAGAATTGCCATATATATATCTGTGTGGTAACCTTGTCCAGCGGAGGGTATATGAGCAATATTCGAAAGCCTCATGCCAGGACGGTGGCAGCTGTCAGAGGCGGGGTCGTTTCCAGTCTGATAGGGGCTCTGACCGAACTTGAGCCTGAACTTAAAAACAGTCTTCCCCCGGGAGAGTATGCGGTAAAGCTGAAGGCTCCCGAAGGTGTGGAGTCAGTGGTCTCATTCGGGGGGGGCAGATCAGGAGCCACCTTGAAATTTGTAAGCTGTGAAGCCATGGCCGATACACTGGGGGGCGGTAAGGGTGCCTTTATCCCTCTGCCCACGGGAGCGGGATTTCCCAAAGCTCTCAAGGCCTTTCAGAGCTGCGCCGGAGCAGTAAGCCGGGCGATGAGCCATGTTCCCGAAGATGACGATCAGCAGGGTGTTGAGAAGAAAACAAGGCTTCTTCTGACAGCTGCCCTCAGGGGCGTTTCAGAAGTGTATAACTATGATCACTGGGTCTGCTACAAGTCCGCGGCTATTCCTGAGGGAAAGATTGCCGTTCTGATCGTATCCCGCCCTGAAATATCGGGCACCATCACTATAGATTCAAAAACAATGACCTTTGAGCCGGGAGCCGATCCCGCGTCAGCCAATGCAGTTCTTGAGTTCGCAGACATTGAGACATGTTACGGCGTTCTTACAGGAAAACTGGCGGCCATTGGAGAGCTTGGGAGCGGAAGGGTCATGCTCCGGGGAAAACTCCCCATGATTCAAGGGCTCTTTCCCCTTCTGGACCGGTTTGGAGAATTAATGAAATGAGTGCAGATTCAAGATACAGTAAAAGCCAGTCCGTATTTGAGCGGGCTGCGAAAGTCATCCCCGGAGGGATCTACGGTTCCAAGAGCCCGGGATTTACGGTTCCGGGACAGTTCCCCTACTTTTTTACCGAGGGGGAGGGCTGCCGGGTCAAAGATGCCGACGGAAACAGCTACATCGACTACCTCTGCGGTTTCGGTTCAATGGTGCTTGGTTTCGGTAATCCTGTCGTTGATAATCCTGCCATCGAGCAGCTTAAGAAAGGGGACCTTCTGAACTGCCCCTCTCCTGTATTTGTAGACCTGGCCGAGAGGCTGACTCAGCTTATCGACGGCATGGGATGGACTGTCTTTGCCAAAAACGGCACCGATGCCACAACCCTTGCGGTCACAGCCAGCCGGGTTCATACAGGAAAAAGGCGTATTCTGATGGCCTCCCACGCCTATCACGGCTCGGCCAACTGGTGCTCAACAAACCAGTTTCCCGTTCTGGACGACCAGGACTATGTTCATACCTTTCCCTACGGTGACGAGGAGGCTCTCAAGGAGCTGTTTCACACCTACAGGGACGATATCGCCTGTATTATTCTGACCCCCTACCACCATCCCACCTATCAGGATCAGGTGCTGCCCGAAAAGAGCTGGTATCCCCTTGTGGAGTCACTCTGCGAGAAGGAGGGCGCCCTCTTCATAATGGATGATATCAGAGCGAATTTCCGTCTCTCCATCAACGGCTCCCACAGCTATTTCGGTGCTAAACCCCATATGGTGACAATGGGCAAGTCTCTGGCAAACGGTTATCCCATTGCGGCCCTGATGGGGACTCCCGAGCTGAAAAGCGCGGCGGGAAGCCTCTTTATTACAGGTACCTTCTGGACCTCCTCAGTGCCCATGGTAGCAGCCATGCACTGCCTGGCTGAAATGGAGAGGCTGGATGTTCAGTCCCATATGTTTGAAGTGGGAAGGATGCTCAAGGAGGGGCTCAAAAATGCAGCGGCAGCAGAAGGGTTCAATGTTAACCTGAGCGGCCCCGATTCAATTCCCTTTATGACATTCCCCGAAGATCCGGATATGTTCCACAATCAGATCTTCTCGGCGGCCATGGCAAAGAGGGGAGTCTATCTCCACCCCCACCATAACTGGTTCGTCTCCTATGCCCACAAAAAGTCGGACATTGAAGAGACCCTTGAAAAGGCGGCGGAAAGCTTCAAAGAGCTGAAAGAGACTCTGGGCAAATAACAAGGCCTGTATAAAAATAAAAGCCCCTGTAAGGGGCTTTTATTTTGGGCTGAAGATGTTATAGAAGGCTGAAGAGTTTGAATACAGTCACCCCGAGGTAGTTGCCCAGGGCATAGCCCATCAGTCCCGCCGTGATTCCAGGAGCCACTAGGGAGGGGCGTTTCAGGCTCATTGCCGTAACACCGACAAAGGGGGGTGAGCAGATAGCGGCTGTACTGGCTATAAGCATTGTATCTACATCGATCCGGAATATCTTGCACAGCAGGACATGGATCAGCATGGAGCCGATGACTGCAAAGCCCACAAAGAGGAATACTGAAGGGGTTGAGCTCAGTATCCGCGAGAAGTTTCCCATGGCTCCCGTCGCCCCGCTGAATACAAGAATAAAATACTCGCCGAAGGCAAAGGTTTTTGGAATATTTCTGATCTTTTCAATATTGGACACACCAAGGCTCAATGTGGTAATGACAAGAATGGCAACCACTGTCTGGCTGTTTGCATCTACAAGGAGAGAGAGTCCTCCTCCTGCGGCAAATATAAGAACCGCAAGGCCCAGCGCTCCCAGAAGGGGGGTAACGGTTCCTTTTGAAAAGAGAACCTTCAGCGGGGTGAACTCCTGCTCTGTAGAGGCTATCTCATCCATTTTGAGCTCTTCAGGACTGTCGCTGATCATAAAGCGTCCGAATACTTTCCGGGCCAGGGTCATGACAAACATCAGGTAGAGTGCACTTAAAAGAATATCCGAGGCATGGACTGCCAGATAGAGGTCCGAGGGAACCTTAAGAGCCATTCTGAGGGCTGCCAGGTTGGGAGTCCCTCCTGTATACACCCCCACAAGCATTCCCGAAAGCATCGGAAAGTCAGGGAGGCTGTCTCTGAAGATAAAGTGACCGGCAAACAGGGTGAGCATTATGGCTAGAGCCGCCAGAACCATTGCAATTCCTGTCTTCCCCGACTCTCTGAACCAGGTTCTGATGTTGACAGAAAAGAGCATCAGCGGAATGGACAGACAGACAGTCACCGTCGCAATGATATCAAGAACAGGAAATGCCTCATCGCCGATGATACCTGTATTAACCAGAAGGAGCCCAAAAATATACGCTGCAACAATGGGATTGATCTTTCTCAGAACGGGAAAGGTCAGTCTGAAAAAGTGTATCCCGATGGGAAACGAAAAAACGGCTGCAGAAAGCAGAATTGCCTGTGCCATAAATAAATGCCTCTTGTTTTTTTTACTTGTTCAAGTATTTTATGATCACACAGGCGGAGTGGTCAAGTATTACAATTTTTAAAATTCTGTCAGAATTCGTAGTCTACAACGACGCGGTCGGTCCGGCAGAGTTTATTGTAGGCTGCCTCTTTTTTGTGGCGGGGGTCCTCTTTGTAAGCCTTGAGATCTTCCATGCTGTCGAATGTGGACACAAGTACAGCATCGAAGGCGGTTCCCTCGCTGTTTTTGTTGATGCCCACTTCCAGGCTCCGGATCTGGGGGATCACACCGACAAGGTCCTCCAGGCCCTTCTTGATTATTGCCATGTTCTCGGCCTTGCTCTTTCCTTCAGCTTCATCCTTGAACTTCCACATCACAATATGTTTTATCACACTAATCTCCCTGAGGTATTGAGTTCTCCTGCACAACCAGTCAGGAGGGCAGGGCATTCTGAGTATATCACCAGAGAGGGGAGGGGGGAAGGTAATTTGCCTGCCGGGGAAAATCACGGTTGACAACTGAAATTTCATATGTGATAGTTTAACTATCAGATGTGGAGGCGTTCATGATTGCAGGGGCTGAAGAACTTAAAGGTAGGAAAAAACTTGTCTATGAGAGAAAGCAGCTTGTTATTCAGGCATCTTACAGGCTTTTCCTTGAAAAGAAAATAGAGGCCTCATCCATTCAGGAGATCGCCGATGAGGCTGGTGTCGGTGTGGCCTCGGTCTACAGATACTTTACAAACAAAGGCGAAATTGCCGTTGAAGCGGCTATTTTCAGCTGGGAAACAGGATTCAATCCCCTTCTTGAAAGGGTTCTTGAGAGACAGAGCGGCGGGTTTTCGGCCTTAATGCAGGGATATCTGGATCTGTTCCGGAGCAATCCCGGTTTTTTCCGCTATCTCGAGGACTTTGACAACTATATAAGCAAGCTTGAAGCTCCTCCGGCCGCCATGGACCGCTATGAAACCATGCTTGCCCGTCAGGACGAGATGATCAACGAGATACTTGAAAAAAACGTGAACAGTGATCGCCTCCGGGACGATGTGGACCGCTTCAGCTATCTGAATATGGCTGGTAAGGCGGTTATGGCGCTGGCACAGAAACTTGTTAACAGAGGGCATGTTGTCAGCGGTGACAATGATTATGATTCCGAAACGACTCTGAAACTTCTTGTTGAAACCCTCTACAAATATATAATCAAGGACTGACGATGCGTACTATTCTCAGCCTTAACAGAAACTGGCTCTACACTCCCGATTTCAATGAGGAGTACCTCCAGGAAAAATACAGGGCAGATGGATGGGAATCTGTCGGGCTGCCCCATACGAACAGGGAGCTTCCTTACAACGGCTTCGACGAGAGGGAGTATCAGTTTGTAAGCTGCTATATGCAGGATATGATTCTGCCCCACTACAGGGATGACGAGTGTGCCTTCCTTGATTTTGAAGGGGTAATGGCTGCCGCCGATGTCTGGGTCAACGGCAAGTATGCCGGCGGACACAAGGGGGGGTATACGCCCTTTTCAATAAACCTGAAACCCTATGCCGATACGGGCATGCCCTGCAGGGTTGTCGTCAGGGTTGATTCTACCGAACGTCCCGATATCCCTCCCTTCGGCCGGGTTATTGACTACCTTTGCTACGGGGGAATCTACAGGCCAGTCACTCTACGAATCGTGCCTGAGGTTTTTATTGAAAATATCAAAGCTGAAACATCAGGGGCCTCCGGCCGTGAGAAGGGGCTTAAAACAGATGTACATATAAGCAACCTCACCGGTGCTGACATGAACAGGACCCTCTCTCTCACCCTCAGGCTTCCCGAGGGAGACGGCTTTCATCTGGAGAGGGATGTGTATCTGAAGCCGGGAGACTCTCTCCATACCCTGGAGCTCTATCATATGGACGGGCTCAGTGAGTGGTCGGTGAAAAATCCGGTGCTCTATGATCTGGAGGTCTCCTTTATGGCTCCCGACAGCGAGAGTGACTCTTTTTCAAGGCGCATTGGTTTCAGAGAGGCTGAGTTCAGGTCCGGGGGATTCTATCTGAACGGGAAAAGGCTGAAGCTCCGGGGACTCAACCGTCATCAGTCCTACCCCTACACAGGCTACGCCATGCCCCGGCGGGAACAGAGGATGGATGCTGACCGGCTGAAGTACGATCTGGGGCTGAATCTGGTCCGGACCTCCCACTATCCCCAGTCCAGAGACTTCCTTGACCGCTGTGACGAGATTGGACTGCTTGTTTTTGAGGAGATGCCGGGGTGGCAGTATATAGGCAGCAGTAAGTGGCAGGACAATGCCTGCATTGCCCTGGAAGAGATGATCCGGCGCGACTGGAACCACCCCTCCATTATTCTCTGGGGAGTGCGGATCAATGAATCCGGGGACAGCCACGACTTTTATGCCAGAACAAACAGACTGAGCCGTCATCTTGATTCCACAAGACAGACCGGTGGAGTCAGGTATTCCCGAAAGAGCGAGCTCCTTGAAGATGTCTACACTATGAATGACTTTGTTCACAGCGGTGATACCGGCAAAGCGGAGAAGATACTCAGAAAACCAGACAGGGTCGCTCCCAGGCGGGGAGCACCCTATCTTGTAACGGAATTCAACGGACATATGTTCCCCACCAAACGTTTCGATCAGGAACAGAGGGTCAGGGAGCATGCCCTGCGCCATCTGAGGGTTCTCAACAGGATGATGGGGGACAACAGGATCAGCGGTGCCATAGGCTGGTGTGCCTGGGACTACAACACCCACAGGGAGTTCGGCAGCGGGGACAGGATCTGCTATCACGGTGTGGCGGACATGTTCCGCATCCCCAAGACCGCAGCGGCAGTCTACAGTTCGCAGATGGATCCCGAAGAGGGGCTCGTGCTTGAACCTGCCTCCCTCTTTGCCAAGGGAGAGAGAGACGCCGCCCGGATGCTCCCTGTGGAAGTCTACACCAACTGCGACAGCATCGTCCTATACAAAAACGGAAGAAGGATCGGGGAGTTTTTACCGGCTTTCTATCTCTACCCCCACCTGGATCATCCCCCTGTAATCATCGATGATCTCATAGGGGAGCAGGCTGTTGAACTTCCCTTTGCTCCCCGACACAGGAAGGTCTTCTCATCCCTTGTAAGCTATGTGATGATCAACGGTGAAGAAAACCTTAAGTGGACCCACTATTTGAAAATGGGGCGCCTTATGGCCCGATACAGACTCAGTTTTACCGATGCAGTGGCCCTGTTTATGAAGTACAGTGCCGGCTGGGGAGAGGAGGAGGATGTCTTTCAGATCGCCGGTCTCCTCAAGGGGGAGGAGGTCTGCCGCCGCACCTTCGGATCAGGCTCAGCCAGCCGTCTCTCTGCAGGCTGCGACAGTCTGACCCTGAGCAGCGGCGACTGGGACTGCAGCCGTCTTGAGTACCGTCTGGAGGACCAGTACGGCAATGTCATGCCCTATGTGAATGAAACCATAAGCATAGAGGTTCAGGGACCAGGTGAGGTCATAGGGCCACGGCATACGGCTCTGACTGGAGGGGTGATTGCCATATGGATCAGAACAACCGGTGAGGCGGGAGAGATTACAGTAAAGGCCCGGTGCAGCCGTTTTGCAGCCGAAGATATCAGGCTGGAAGTTCTTTAGAGCTGCTTTGAACCGAGTAGTTGCCTTTTTTAAGGCGGATTATTGTATAACGCACCCAGATTACACTGACAATCATTGAACCCACTCCTCCTGCATTGAGCCCCCACCATACTCCCTCTATTCCCATTCCGAACTCAAGTACAAACAGATAGGCCAGGGGGAGGGATATCAGTATTGTGCGCAGCAGAGTCAGGAAGAAGGCAGGGAGAGGGTGGCCGACGGCCTGGAAAAAACTCCGGTTGATAATTCCCACAAGGGCAAATGTGTAAAACAGCTCCAGGGCATAGGTCTGGCGCACGGCATAATCTATGACCTGGGGGATGTCCGAAAAGAGGGGGTAGATCCAGCGGGCGGCTATCATCATCAGAACGGCCAGGGTAAGGACCACTGAAACACCGAGGGTATAGGACCGTTTCATTGTCTCCCAGGCACGGTCATAAAGGCCGCGAGCCGTATTCTGGCCCACCAGGGTCACTACGGCTGCACTCAGGGCAAATGCGGGCATCAGGACAAGCTGCTCGAACCGTCCAAAGAGGCTGAAGGCTGTAAGAGCAAGGGGATCAATGCTTACAACGAGATGGTTGAAGAAGATGAAACTCAGGGCCATCAGCATCATTCCCATGGACTGGGGGAGCCCTATCACTACAATCTTTCCAATCACCTCACGGCTGATGTTTTTAATCTTCCATTCGATCCTGATGGATGAGCGGTTCTTCAGAAAGACACCCAGAATGTAGAGAAAACTGAAGAGCTGTCCTATAACTGTTGCAAGGGCGGCTCCGCGGACATCCATATCAAATATGAATATAAAAACGGGGTCCAGGATAATATTGGTAACGGTTCCCAGGATCATACCCATCATAACGGGTTTCATGAGGCCTTCACCCTGAAGTATTCCTATAAAAACGTTTCCGAAGAAGATGAACAGGGCCGCCGGAGCGATGTAGATGAGGTAGTTGTATCCATGGGTATAGTAGTCACCGGTGGCTCCCATCATATGGACAAGGCTGTCCCCCCAAAAGCCGACGGCTGTCAGGCAGAAGATTGTCAGAACAAGACTGAGAGCCAGTCCCGACTCGGCGGTACGGTTCAGGACTGAGTGGTTCCTCTCTCCGATGGCACGGGCAACGAGGGAGCTCACTCCCACCATAATTCCGTTACCAAGGGCAATGAAAAGGAAAATCAACGGGAAGATCAGCCCGACGCCGCCTACAAAGGAGGGGTCTGCAAGATCAATCCGGCTGACAAACCATGTGTCAACGATGTTGTAGAGGAGCTGAAAGAACATACCAGCCAGCAGGGGTACGCTCAATTTTATTATAAGCCCTGTGACGGGAGCGGTGAAAATGGTTTCGTCCCTCGTTTCGGCTTTGTCTGAATCCTGCATATCTTTTTCTCCGTAATGTAATAATGAACAGCTATAGTCGGTTGGATTACAATATTTAGAGTATACGATTTTAGTCTTGTGGCATAGTTGAAATTTGCATATAATTTTAACGAAATTCATCATTGGAGATCCTATGTTAGATCCATCCCTCAAGAATCTTCTTATTGAAACTATTTCCTGCAGCATCAAAATCAAGGAAATGGACGAAATCGGGAAGATGCTCAACAAAAAGTTTGATATATATGCACTTGCTGAAAAAACCGCTGTGCAGACAATGGGGTTGCGATTAGCTGCTACTGTTCTGGTAGAAAATATGGAGGCCATCAAGAAAACAGACGAGCTTGTGAAGCTTCTGGCCGAACTGGACAACAACCTGATTCTGGGCCGGGTGCTGCAGCTTGAAAATTTTGAGTACTTTCTTCAGCAGCTGACGCTCTCCGGATATTTTTATGATTTCAAGAAAAGAAAAGTCCTTCCCATCAAGGACGATATAAGTGAACTTCCCAACTGGGGTGCTTTGAAAGACGGCAAATCCTATGCTGTCAGCGTGATCAGTGTGGACATTGTTTCCAACTCCGAACTCGTAAAGAAATACGGTGCTAAAACAATGAAGAAGGTTTACACGAATCTCTGGGTTTTCCTGAAGCAGAACCTGGCTCATACAGACGGCAGAATCTGGACTTGGGCGGGTGACGGCGGGATTCTTGCCTTTGCCTTCAAGGAGCACATAGAGCGGGCTGTCCGTTTTGCCATTGAGGTTCAAAGGACTATCGCCCTGTTCAATATGAGCAAAAAAAATCCCCTTGATGATCCCATTCATCTGCGTCTGGGCATCAATACGGGCAAACTGAACTACCATAATGACACCGGTCAGATTATCTCAGAGGTAATCAATCTTGCCGCCCATCTTGAAAAACAGAAGACCGAACCCGGTGGAGTCAGCATAACAGAAGGGGTCTACAAGGGGATCAATACAAAGCTGCAGTCCATATTTGAGGGAATAGGCAGCTTTGAATCAACACCCTGCTATCAGTCAGCGCCCCTGGACCTGATCCGGTGCTGATACCTCACTGTTTTTCCGGTACGAGCAGCAGAGGCGGTGAGGCAGCATGAAAACTTTTAAATGTGGTAATTTTGAACTTCTCGACTGCGGCGGAGGCCGCAGGCTGGAGCGTATCGGCAATGAGACCTTTGTCAGGCAGGCTCCGCAGGCCGTCTTTTCACCTGCGGCTTCCGGGCTGTGGGAAGAGGCGGATCATCTCTTCGACAAGGATCGGGGATGGTCCTCTTCAACGGCAAAAGATATTGATGAGTCCCCCTGTATCCTTCCGGATTTCGAGTATGGAGATATCAAAATGGAGCTGCGCCTTTCTGAGAACGGCCAGATCGGAATCTATCCTGAACAGAAGGAGAACTGGGACTGGCTCTCTTCAAAGATCGCAGCTGACCCCAGGGAACACCGTATCCTGAACGGCTTCGCCTATACCGGCGGCTCCTCCCTTGTCTGCGCCGCAGCTGCAAAGAAGGGCCTGGTCTGTCATCTGGATGCGTCGAAGTCCGCCGTAAACTGGGCCCGGTCAAATCGTGAGAGAGCGGGTCTGCCCGAGGACTCTGTAAGGTTTATCGTAGATGACATTTCAGCTTTTCTGGAGCGTGAGATACGAAGGCAGAACAGCTATACAGGTCTGATCCTCGATCCTCCCGCCTTCGGCAGAGCCAAAGGCGGAAAGACATGGCGTCTTAAGCGTGACCTTCCAGGCCTTATGAAACTCTGTTCAAGGGTGATGGATAAAGATCCATCCTTTCTTCTTCTATCCTGCCATGATCCTGAAGTCTCCAAAGAGGACCTTGCCGGCTACTGCTGCTCTGTTCTGAGGGTTCCGGCAGCGGAAATTGAAACTCTGGATCTGGTTCTCAGCTCTGAAAAGGGAAACTCTCTTCCCAACGGCATTGCAGCCAGGTGGTACAGGTCATGAATATAGACAAGGGCTACGTTCAGGTCTATACGGGGACGGGCAAGGGGAAGACCACCGCGTCCCTCGGGCTCACTCTCCGCGCTCTTGGTGCGGGGTGTTCTGTTTTTATAGGCCAGTTCCTTAAAAATGGCGAATACAGCGAAATCAGAATGCTCGGGAAGATGAAGAGCCTCCTGGACGATGAACAGATACTGACCCTCGAACAGTACGGAGAACCACGCTTTATAAGCCAGAAGCCAAGGCCTGAGGATGTGGACGCAGCCGAAAGAGGCTGGACCTCCATTAAAGAAGCCCTCCATTCAGGGAAATACGATGTTGTAATTGCCGAAGAGCTCAATGTGGCCATGAAACTCGGTCTTGTTCCCGTAGAAGATGTTCTTGAACAGATTCATTGCAAGGAGGAGGGAGTCGAGTTTGTCCTTACTGGAAGGGGTGCTCCCGAGTCTGTTCGGGAAGCTGCCGATCTTGTCAGCGAGATTCAGGAAGTCAAACACTACTACAAAGCAGGTGTGCCCGCCAGAACCGGAATCGAGAAGTAGCCTGTTCCCTGAGCTATTCTTCCTGTGCTCCAAAGCCGGGGCGGAGGGTCTTCAGATCCTCCAGAGCCTGTTTATACACATCCAGATAGGCCTTTGCCGATACGGGCCATGAGAAATCCTGCTTCATACCGTTCCGTTTCAGCTGCATAATCCGCTGAGGGGTCTCCTCCCAGCAGTCAACCGCCCTGTCCAGAGCTTCTCTGAAGTCTTCGGGAACAGGAAGTTCATAGACAAAGCCGGTAGCGCTCTTCCATCCGTCCATATCCAGAGGATCGATGACAGAGTCTGCAAGGCCTCCTGTCTTTCTGACCACCGGAATAGTGGCATATTTCAGGCTGTAGAGCTGGTTCAGGCCGCAGGGCTCATAGCGGCTTGGCATAACAAAGAAGTCTGCTCCCGCCTCTATCATGTGGGAAAGGGACTCGCTGTATCCGATTTTAACAGCCAGATTGGGGAGGGCGTCGGAGAGACGTTTCAGTTCTTCCTCAACCCAGGGTTCTCCGGTTCCAAGTATCACAAACTGAATATCCCTCTGGCTGCAGAAATCCTCCAGAATTCCGTAGTCCGGCTTGCACAGCTCTTCAATGCCCTTCTGCTCAACAAGCCTTGTAATCATTGCGAATAGAGGCTTGCTGCTGTCCTGTTCCAGTCCCATCTTGATCTGAAGCCGGGTCTTGCATCTCTCTTTGCCGGAAAGGTCGAAGGCTGAGTAGTTGTCGGGGGCGATAAGATCGTCTGATTCAGGATTCCAGCTTGAGTAGTCCACGCCGTTGATTATGCCCGAAAGATAGTCCCTGCGGTGATTGAGGGACTGATCCAGTCCGTGGCCGTAGGCGAGGGTTCTGATCTCTCTGGCATAGCTTGGTGACACTGTGGTGATCCTGTCATTGTTCTCAATTCCCGTTTTCAGGTAATTGACGTATCCGTCTTTCATCATGTTGTAGCGCCGTGTATCTTCGGGTTCAAGTCCCGCCCAGGGGAGGTCGCTCTTCTCATAGGTGCCCTGGTATCCCATGTTGTGGATAGTAAAGACTGTCGCAGTTTTTGCGAAATCCTCTCCTGCCCTGTTCAGATAGAGGCAGGCCGGTCCGCTGGGCCAGTCATGGCTGTGGAGAATGTCAGGAATCCACTGAAGATGGCGGCAGACTTCAATAAAGGCCGCCGAAAAGAGGCTGTACCTGTGGGCGTTGTCGGGGTAGGAGGAGGCGGGGGTGGGGCCGTAGATCCCTTTGCGGCTGAAATATTTCTCACTGCCTATAAAGTAGACGGGAACAGCTGCTGCACCGGGAGCACTGAGGTACTCGGTTCTGTAGAGAGAGATCTCCTCCCTGCGGTAGACCATGTCGATTTCAAGATGTGTTACAAGTTCAAGGTCCCTTGTGTCCACTGTATTGTAGAGGGGCATCATCATCCGGACATCCTGCCCCTCACCTGCAAGTGCAATGGAGAGGGCGCTGACCATATCCGCCAGTCCTCCGGATTTTGCATAGGGAACAATCTCACTGCTTAACATCAGAATCTTCATAGCCGCCTCCAGTTGTACTCCTATTAGAGCATATTTTATTCAGTATTAACAGATCACCTGTCATCGTCTGCTGAGGGCATATTCAGGGGCAGGTGACCCTTAGGTACATAGTCTCCCCGTATCGCCGCCATACCGGCCTGGTAGGACTCTATACCGGTTCCGTATACCGCAATGGCATCCTCCACCCAGGGTACCTGATTCAGATAGACAGGGCTCAGGGAGGATATGACAATCAGTTTTTCTTTGATCTCCTCAAGCTCTGTGAGTATCCGGAGATCCTGCCGCCGTGAGAGCCCGAAGACAACGTAGTCGTAGTCCTCGGCCTGCTCCCTGAGGCTGTCGATTATCTGCCACTTTTCTACGCTGTCAAAGGAGTTGGGAATCCGCATTGTGCTTCCCTCAAAGAAGCTGTTTCCCGCATTGCGGAACTCCCCGTAAAGACCCGCCGAAAGAACAGTGCTTCCCGGGGGAAGGGGGACTCTTGTCTGTTTGATTGTGGTCGCGCTTCTGACAGCCTGTCCGAAAAAGAACTCTTTTGCTTCGGCCGAGGGGATGTCACTGCTGATTCCCTCGGGGTCCGGATGGAAGGGCACATGGTTCTCCCTCTTCAGGTAATCGAGTTTTGTCACAAGAACCCGCTGTGCCGCAGAATGTACGGCTTCCCTGAACTCGTCATCTTCCTCCAGTACTCTTATGAGATGTTCCCATATGCGCTGGTGGGTGGAGGAAGACCGGCTGACAAGGAGAAGATCGCTCCCTGCCCGTACCGCCTCCTCGCATATTTCAGGAAAGCTGAGGTTTTCGTAGCGGGCTCCGCTCATGACAAGGTCGTCTGTGACCACAAGTCCCTTGTAGCCCAGTTCCTCTCTCAGGATATCCTGAAGAAAGACGGGACAGAGGGACGAGGGCTTCAGGTTGCCTGTTATCTCAGGAAAGGCCAGATGGCCTACCATAATAGCGGGAAGCCCCTCCTGTATCATCATTTTGTAGGGAACAAGGTCATGGGACTTAAGAAAGCTCAGATCCGAGGAGATGACAGGGAGGGTGCCATGGGAGTCGGCGTCGGTGTTTCCGTGGCCGGGATAGTGCTTGGCCGTACTTATAATACCGAGCTCTTCCATTCCCTTGAAGAAAGCCGTGCCCAGCACACCCGTCTGAACAGGGTCCTGGGAGAAGGCCCGGGGGCCGATGACTTCAGAGTTGAGGTTCAGAAACACATCGACTGTGGGGGCAAAGTTCATATTGATTCCCAGACGGTGAAGTTCCTGGGCAATGTAGTAGCCTGTCATGTAGGAGTCGTAGGGGATGCCCGATGCTCCCAGGGCAAGGTTTCCAGGTGTAATGGAGCTTTCTCCCCTGATATGACGTACCCAGCCGCCTTCCTGGTCGGTGGCTACGATGAGGGGAATCTGCTGCCTTGTGGAGAGAGCGCCCTCCTGCATCTTTCCGATTGTATCGGCCAGAACTGAAAGGTCGTTGGCATTCCAGCCGAAGACCTTGATGCTGCCTATCTTTTTCTCGGTAATCCATTCCATAATGGCAGGGGAGGCTGTATCTCCCTGATAGCCGAGCATTAGAATCTGGCCTATCAGTTCAACGTCGCTCATATCGTCGACAAGGGCCTCTGCAAGTTCCCGGGAGGGCAGGTCTGTATTGAAATCAATAGAAAAAAGAGGGGTAAGAACCGCTGCCCCGAAGACAAGGGACAGCAGAATTTTTTTAATAAAAGCCACGGGCAATCCTATATAATGGAAAAGCTCTGGGGTTGAGGCAGAACTTTTCCGGGTTAATCCAGAGGCTTAAATATAGGCTTCTCCCTTGAGGTCGTCAATATAGCCTGCCGCTCCGTGGGCCGCAACGGCGCCGTCGGCAGCCGCCGTAATAAGCTGACGGAAGGGGGTAGCCCTTACATCGCCCACGGCATAGAGACCTTTGATTGAAGATTGCATCAGTTCGTCTGTAATAACGTAGCCTGTTTCGTCCATTCTGGCTTCGGGAACAAGCTGAGTCTGGGGAAGGGACCCGACAAAGATAAAGAGAGCATCAAAATCCTCTTCATAAACCTCGTCAGAATCGGTTTTGGCAAGAACAACGCGGTCCATCTTGGTCTCATTGCCCTTTACTTCCTTGACCACTGTGTTGAAGCGGACTTCAATATTGGGGTTCTTAAGGACTCTTTCAGCTACGGCCTTCTGGGCGCGGAATCTGTCTCTCCGGTGAACCATTACGACCTTGTCGGTCAGGTTGGCGAGGTAGTTGGCTTCGTCACAGGCCGCATCACCGCCGCCCACAACAAGCATCTTTTTATTTTTAAAGAAGGGACCGTCGCATGTGGCACAGTAGGATACGCCCCGTCCGCCGAACTCCTCTTCGCCGGGAACTTCAAGATGACGGTGCTTGGCTCCTGTGGCAAGCACAACTGTTTTAGCTGTAACTGTGTCCTTGGAGGTCTCTATGGAGAAGAGGTTTCCCTCTTTGCTTATTTTTTTTACTGTGGCTGTCAGAAACTCTGCGCCGAATTTCTGGGCCTGCTTATGCATATCCATGGAAAGCTGAAAACCGTTTACAGGTTCGGGAAATCCGGGATAGTTTTCCAGGTCTGCAATCAGAAGGGCCTGTCCGCCGGGTGCCATCTCTTCGATAACAAGTGTGTCGAGATTGGAACGGGCTCCGTACTGGGCGGCTGTCAGTCCGGCAATACCGCCGCCGATGATGACCATATCTTTTTCCATAACTATATATCTCCTTAGTCCTATATATGCATTATTTACTTGATCTAATATACTAACTGCTTTCCTGAAAGGCAATTTCAAAATAGCATCTCTTCGATTCTAAATCAATTCAGGGAGTTTTGCATTCCCCGGCTTTGAATCTTATTCTCAATTGCAATAGAATATTTTAATATGATAAGGAATGTCAGGAATATTGCGCTGATTCTGGTGGCTCAGCTCACATTTTTTTCTATTATACCCCTTTCGGCAGACAGCTCATCCTTCCTTTCCGGAACTCCCTTTGGAGATTATGCCATGAAAAAGGAACCTCTTACTGTCAGAGAACTGTCGGAACTCTCTCTTCTTGCCTCCGGGCTGGAAACAGGCAGAATATCACCCTACATAAGAAAAATTGATTCTCTTCTGAAACAGTCTGAATCATCTGTCTCCTCCTCCATGAGTGACGAGGAGAAGGGGGAAGCCCTGCTAAACTTTCTCCATGATAATCTGTTCAGGCGCTATGTTACGGAGCAGACCCGAATCGATGTTCTTCTGGACAGGGGCACCTATAACTGTGTCTCCTCTGCCCTTATATATATGATATTGACCCGTTACCACTCCATTCCTGTCATTGGAATCCTTACGGATGACCATGCCTTCTGCCAGCTTCCCTTTTCAGGAGAAGAGGGGATTGATGTGGAAACCACAACGGCATATGGATTCAATCCCGGTGTACGCAAGGAGTTTCAATCCAGTTTCAGCGGCCGTACAGGCTACACCTATGTTCCTCCGGGAAACTACAGGGCCCGGCAGCAGATAGGCGACCTCGATATGGCAGGGCTTGTGCTTAAAAACAGGCTCGTGGAGCTTCAGAAGGCGAACAGGAACCTCGAGGCACTGACCCTGGCGGCAGACCATCTCTCACTGACCGGTTCGGCTCTTGCCAGGGAGGATTACTTCAACTCTCTTCAGAACGCCGCGGCATACATGAACTCCCGGGGGGAGTATGTCAGAGGAATGGAGCTTTTGAACAGGGCTTCGGTAGACGAGGCTGACTTCCCTTCATTTCTACTTGAAACACGGTCACAACTTGTATATAACGGTGTCGCTGAACTCCTGAACCAGAAAAAAATGGATGAAGCTGAGGACTTTCTGGGGCGCTACGGTTCAAATCTCAAAGATTCAGACCGCAATGAACTTGAACTTCAGATTGGCGCCCGCCAGCTTGAAGAGCGGGCTGCCGGCCCCTTCAATCCCCGGTTTATCGAGGATCTGAATACGGCCAGGGAGAGGGGCGTGCTGACAAGGAGCCGGGCCGCATCCATGGCAGCCTATCACTACAGCCTTGAATCCCAGAATATTTCACGCAGAGAGGGCAATACCGCAGCATACCTGTTTTTCTCGAAGGCCCCGCTCTGGGTTCAGTCGGACAGGGAGTATAAGCGTATTTTCTCCATTCTTCAGGATAACACAGCCATAGAGTACCATAACCGTGTGGTCAGCCTGATGCGGGAGGACCGCAAGAGTGAAGCCGAAGCTGTACTGAATGAAGGCCTTGACCTTATCCCCTCCAGCAACATTTTGAAGCAGGACAGGCGTAAACTGTTTCCCTGATCTCTCCCCCTTTTTCCGCTAGGGGAAAATCAAAGAAAAAGAAATTTCTAATCTTCTCTTTTTATTTTCCGAAAATGATAGAGAAGGAGTATCTGTAGAATGTCAGCTGACAAAATGACACGCAATTTGATTGATATTTTAAACAGGGAACAGAAGATACTCGATGAGTACAACGCCGGCTGCGAAAAACTGCACCGCTACGTCATCGGCCGAGACTGGGTGAAGCTTGAAAAGACCCTTGCGAAGCTCAGGGAGAGCGCAGACAAACTGAACTCTCTTGATCTCATACGTGAGGAGCTGATTCTGCAGCTCAAGGAAGTGTATGAACTTTCAAGCGCAGTCTCCTTCGGGATGCTTCTCTCCTGTATGGACGGCGCGGATCAGAAACAGATCAGAAAGCTGAAGCAGAAGCTGCGTCTCTCAATCAGTCTGCTCCAGGAAAGGCTTAAGGGGATCGGGAACTATACGGAGAGCCGGAGCGGCGCTCTCAGGGACATTCTGGACACCCTGATACCCGATCAGAAAGGTAAAATCTACAACAGCTACGGTGAGGCTTCGAACAGAGGCAGCAAACCCCTGCTGTTTAACCAGAGTTTTTAGGAAAGGATTATTTTATGGGTTCCACATTCAGCGGTATTGAGTTAGGAAAAAGAAGTCTACAGGCCCACACACAGGGGCTGCAGACCATCGGTCACAACCTCAGTAATGCCTCCACAGAGGGATACAGCCGGCAGAGGGTCCGCCTTTCGGCGACTGATCCCATCTACATGCCCCAGCTGAACCGGGAGGAGCGTCCCGGTCAGATAGGCCAGGGCGTGGATGTCACTATGGTGGAACGGATAAAGGATCAGCTTCTTGAAAACCGTATTCTCTCTCAGGGTGATTCTACAGGCTACTGGAAAACCAGAGACAACTACCTCCTTATGGTG
The DNA here is from genome assembly GCA_963676905.2 of Oceanispirochaeta sp. GTDB lineage: Bacteria > Spirochaetota > Spirochaetia > DSM-2461 > DSM-2461 > Oceanispirochaeta. The sequence continues at coordinate 3,614,458 of CAXXVE010000001.1, read as the reverse complement.
GAACAGATCTACAATGAGCCCTATGATACCTCTGTCAGGACCCTGATGGACAAGTTCTGGGACAGCTGGCAGGAACTCTCTGTACACCCCGAAGATATGCCTGCCCGTCAGGCTGTGCTGAAACGGGGCGAGTCCATGATAGACGGCATCAATAACCGCTATACACGCCTCAAAGAGACCCGCACCATGCTTAACGACGATATCCGTGTCTCTGTGGGACAGGTCAACAGCCTTCTCAATGATATTTCAAAACTCAATATTCAGATTGAAAAATCAAAGGCCCTTGGTGACAATCCCAATGATCTTCTGGACAGCCGTGACCTGATGGTTGAGAAGCTGTCAGGTTATATGAATATCACAGTGGATAACAGAGACCCCGACGAGTTTCTTATCCACACACAGGGAATGCATCTGATCCAGGGCAAACAGGTCCATCTGCTTACAACAGAGCCGAATCCCCTCAACGAAAGTTATCTTGATATCAAGTGGGCCGACACCGGTGAGGATGTGGATATCCGAAACGGTAAGCTGGCGGCCCTTGTGGAGCTGCGGGACGGAGATGTAAGGCAGGAGATCCAGAAACTGGATATGATGACAGTCAACTTCACCGATATGGTCAATGAAGTACACAGCGCATCATTCTCCGCGAATGGAACAACAGGGCTGCAGTTTTTTGACGAGTATCCCTTTGTAAACAATGTTCTTGGCAACTATGACCGCAGCGGTGACGGCGAGTTCGACTCGTCCTATATATTCCGGATGACAGGTACAAACACCCTTGATCAGGGCCAGCAGACAGGTCTACAGGGAACCATAACCCTCAGCGGTCCATCAGGAAATATCGACATAAACTACGCACCCACTGACAGGGTCAGCGATATTGTGGAGCGGATCAACAATGCGGGTGCCGAAGTCAAGGCTGTGATAAGCCGGGACGGCAGACTCCAGCTCAAAGCCACATCCGCCGACAATCTTGAAAATCCTGATTTTGTAATACGCCATGTCGAGGACTCCGGTTCTTTTCTGACAGGGTATGCAGGAATCCTTTCAGGCAGCGGCCCCGACAATGCCTACAACTGGGATCAGGCAGACGCCGTTACAGGGCTCAGGGATGTAGAGTATGCCGTGGCTCCTCTCTCCCATCCTTCAGGCTGGATGGGGATCAATGAGGTTCTCAAGACCGACCCGGCCTCCATTGCATCAGGATTCGGCAATAACGGCCGGACAGCCCTTCCCGGAGACGGCAGCGCCGCTCTGGAGATAGCCTCACTGAGAAACAAAGCTGTGATGGTGGGAACCAGTTCTACCTTTGACGACTACTTTGCCGAAGCCATCGCCGGCATCGGCCTGAAAGGGGAGGTCGCCCAGCAGGCGAATGAGTCCCAGCAGCTTGTTATGAAAGACCTGAAAGACATACAGCAGTCCATATCCGGAGTGAATATGGATGAAGAGATAGCCGAAATGATCAAGTTCCAGCACGGCTACAATGCGACAGCACGATTTATCAACGAGATCAACAGCATGCTGGATACAATTATCAACAAGATGGGAGTGTAAGATATGAGACGAGTCAGCACTAATATGCCCAATACGGACCTGCAGTATCAGATGAGGCTGCGGGATATAAAACTCAACGATCTTCAGTCGGGAATCGGCAGCAGCCGCCGTCTGCAGAATCTCAGAGACGATCCCATTGCCGCGGCCCACTCATCCCGTATGAGTTCCCATGTGACCCATCTGACGCGGTATACCCAGAACATCGGAACCGCACAGGGTGAATACTCACTGGCCGAGACATCCATGAACCAGTCGGTACAGGTTCTCCAGAGACTCCGTGAGCTGGCGGTACAGGGCAGCAACGGAACCTATTCGAAGGAAGACCTGGGCTACATGGCAACCGAAACCAATGAGCTCCTTAAAGAACTGGTTTCCATGGGCAATACAAGGACTCCCGACGGACGGACAATGTTCGGGGGAAACGCCACCCGTAATGACCCCTTTGTGGCCATGAAAAGCAGGGTTCCCGGAATGGAGGGAGCAGTTATTTCAGAAGTCAGGTATGCAGGCAATATTGTTACAAACCAGACCGAGATTGCAGAAGGCACAAGAATTGATCTGAATTTTGCGGGCAACAAGGTATTCTGGGCAGAAGATCAGCAGCTGTTTGCCCAGCGTGATGTCCTTGACTATGTTGTCAGAGAGGACAGCAGCATTAATATTGACGGAAAAGACATCAATCTGAAGGCAGGTGACAATATTCACGGTATTATTTCCAAAATCAACGGAAGCGATCTGGCTGTAAAAGCATCGCTGGACCCCGTTACAAATGCGTTTACCCTGAAATCAACAGTTCCCCATCAGATCTGGGTCGATGAAGATCCGGATGCAACTGTTCTTAAGGATATAGGCCTTCTCGCTGCTTCCGGCAGCAGGCCACCCGAAAACCTGCACAGTGATGTTGTCGTGGGGGGCGGCTCCATTTTCGATATGGTTATCGGACTGCGGGACAGCCTGCTGAACGGTGACCAGGAGGCCGTAGGGGGAAGAATCCTCGGAGGACTGGACAAGTCTCTGAACAACCTTCTCAACAATATGGCCGACCTTGGTGCAAGAAACGAAAGACTGGATACAACGGCAGCCCGCCTTGATTCCGAGAAAATGAATGTAATAGCCGTCAACTCAAGGCTGACAGACCTCGATATGACCGAGGCTATAACAAATCTCAAGATGCTTGAATACACACAGAAGGCGGCCTATCAGTCGGCTTCGAAGGTGCTTCAGTCAAATCTTATGGACTTTTTGAGGTAAAAATGCAGATTACGACAAAAGCCTATGGCGAAGTAGAAATTGATGAAAGGCAGATCATCCGTTTCCCCAACGGCCTGTTCGGTTTTGAAACACTACACGATTTTGCTCTACTGGATGCGTCGCAGCAGCCATTCTACTGGCTCCAGTCAATAGATGTGGTAGAGGTTGCTTTTGTGCTTATCAATCCGGGTATCTTCCGCAGCGATTATGATCCGGGGCTGATGAAGCCAGACATGGAAGTTCTTGAACTGAGCGAACTGAACGATGAAACCGCTCTTGTTTTCAGTATTGTCACATTTCTTGAGGATAACCAGAATATGACAGCCAATCTTCAGGGCCCCGTTGTAATCAACCGCCATGCCCGTATCGGACGGCAGTGCATATCGGGAGACTCACGCTGGATGACCCGGCATAATATCGCCGAAGAGATGGCCTCCGAAAGGAAAGACCCATGCTGATACTCTCAAGAAAAAAAGACGAGAGCATCGTCATAGGTGATAATATTATCATCTCTGTTGTGGACATAAAGGGTGATCAGGTCAAAATCGGCATTGACGCACCCGGTGATGTGAAGGTTTTCCGCCAGGAGGTCTACAAGGCCATTCAGGAGGAAAACCGCGCCGCCGCTGCAAGCAGTATTCCGGACAATATCAAGTTGGACGGGCTGTTTAAAAAGAAAGAGTAATCCTTAAAGAGCGGCTTTTTCTGCAAGCAGCTATTTATTGGTCAGAAAGATTGAATCAAATTCCTTATTGAGTTCAAGGAAAAGGTCCAGAAGGGCAGGGTCGAAGTGTTTTCCCCTGCCTTTTTTCATTATATCCACAGACTTTTCATGGCTGAAGGCTTCTTTGTAGCAGCGTTCAGACCGTAGTGCATCATAGACATCGGCTATACAGACGATTCTGGCGCATAGGGGAATCATCTCTTCAAATATACCGTAGGGGTAGCCGCTGCCGTCCCATTTTTCATGATGGGAGAGGGCAATGTCCCGGGCCATGGACTTGGGGTAGGTGCTGAGTATATAGGCGCCGTTCTTGGTGTGCTCATTCATGATTTCACGTTCCCAGTCATCCAGGGGGCCGCTCTTGTTAAGAATATCGTCGGGCGTTCCTATCTTGCCTACGTCGTGCATGGCGGCGAGAAAGCCTATATCATCAATAAACTCTTCGCTTATCTCCTCATAGCCCTTACGGCCGAGAAGGTGGCGGCTTAAGAGCTGTGAGTATTCATTGACCCTTCCAATGTGTTCACCCGTATCGTTGTCTTTGAGTTTCGAAGCTTCAAGAAGGCTGAGAAATGTCTTCTGCAGAAGTTCATTGTACTCCTTGGTGATCACATCAAGCTGGAGTATGTAGGTTTTAGGAGTCCTGTACTCTTCGCAGAGGCAGGGCTGTATCATCGCTTTCAGGAAGGTACTGTGCTCGTTTCTGCCAATGGGAAAGAGGCGTCCATGCCAGGTGAATGATGAATCTTCATCCTCCAGTGATCTTTTGAGCATTTCTCCAAGGCGTTCCTCTTTGTCACATCTGAATAGCTCGGGAATATGCCTGTGGGGCAGGTCGGTAATGAATTTCATCCTGGTTTCAAAAATGGCGTTAAAACCTATAATCTGCAGATCAAGATCAAGAAAACATGTGGGAATGCTGCTGTTCGCAACTTTCTGCATATGAATAGCAAGGTTTTCATTGTCTTCAACACTGCGGCAGCGATCATCATCACTGAGGTTTGAAAAAAGGGCCCAGGTATAAACATCCGGCTCATCAACGGACTCGAGGATCTGGATCTCTTCATCTTCTTCAATTACTTCAAGAACCGAAAATTCCTGATCATCAATCCCTTTGGCCGGCGGATCGTCCCTAAAATCGTAAATTTCTTCAGAGTCTGTTCTGCCTGCCAATACTACTCTCCATACAGGGCAATCTCCGCTTCACTCTTTCTAATATAAAGGGGTCCGTAATCGGATGCAAGTTTTCCCTCTTTTTCAAAGCGCTGGAGACCCAGTTCAAGAAGAGCTCTTCCCCTTCCGGAACGGTTGTTGCCGTCAAAAAAAAGACCCTCTCTCAGGCCGGAGTCAATCATGGTGCAGTCTGGACCCGTAAAGAGTACCCTGCTGCTCTTTGAAGTTTTTTTGAGAATGTCGTCGATACTGAGATCCAGCGGGCCTTCAAGACGTTTGCCTGAACTGTAGAATCCGCAGTAAAAACGTTTTTTTCTGGCATCCATAAGGGGAACAACAACTCCTTCAAAGGAGTCATGGCCAAAGGCAAGGTAATCAGTCGTTACAACGGCGGTATAGGGGATATCAAGACCGAATGCCAGCCCCTTCACTGTCGACATCCCTATTCTGAGGCCCGTAAATGAACCGGGTCCCTCACTGCATACAAGCAGGTCCAGATCTTTCTTATTCAGCCCGGCGGTGTCGAGGAGGCTTATTATGCTGTTCATAAGGCTCTCTGAGTGCTTGAGGCCGTCATCTATATTGAGTTCAAAATAGGAGGTATCCTTTTTGACACAGAGACTCATTATAGAAGAGGCCGTATCAACGGCCAGAATATTTTTCATACTTCAATACCTTCAAGGATAATAGTGCGGCTGCCGTCGCTGTTAATTGTAATGCTGATGCTTTTTCCGTCTTCAGGAAGATATTCAGCGATCCGCTCGCTCCATTCTATCAGGGAGACTCCCTGTCCGAAAAGTAGCTCATCCACACCAAGAAGTTCAAATTCCTCGATTCCGTCAATCCGATACATATCCATATGGTAAAGGGGGAGTGGTGCTTCATACTCTGAAACAATTGTATAAGTGGGGCTTGTGATCTCTTCTTCAATACCCAGGGCTTTTGCTATTCCCTTGGTAATTGTTGTTTTTCCGGCACCAAGGTCACCGTTAAGGGCAACAATATCTCCGGGCTTAAGAACTTTTCCAATCCTGAATCCGAACTCTCTGGTGTCTTCAGGACTCTTGCTGAGTAACTCTGTCAAACGGGCAGGCCTTCCTTCTCAATATTCAATATCTCATCCTTCAGGGATTTGATAATGGGAAGGACAGGGTAATCAATCTTGTCAAGAAGTTCAACAATCACCTGCCGCTCTCCGGTAGGTTGTATCTCAACGGTAGAAGAAAACCGGACGGAAGCACGTTTGTCGCCTATAAGAGCGAAACTAGCTTTTCCGGAATACTCATGCCGGTAGTATATAAGAGTGTCTTTTTTGGAAAATTCGTCCATACCCAGAAATTTCATTCAGATTGTATCCGCCTGTTTTTTATTATAATGTTTTTTTCTTATTCAAAACAGAACCTTATTCAAAATCATATACATATTCATTTATTCTGTTCAGGTTTTTGCTGGAGGCTCTGGTGAACATTACGTGCATGGATGTATAAACACGGCCGTGAGACCTGCAGTCGACAATCTTTCCATAGGTGACTACGGGGCTTCCCTTTATAGGTTCAAAGTTGAGCTTTATGAGCTCCCCCTTGTTGAGGGGGGCTGTGGTCTGCAGAGAGCATCCACCGGCAGACAGATCAATCAGAGTACCCATTTTTCCGCTGCTTTTCATGACAACAGGTTCTTTTCTTTCCCGTTTACCGGTACCCGTTATCTGGATCTTGATGGGGAAGAAGTAGCAGGGGCGTTTGATATTCTTTCTTCTGAACTTTCTCTGATAGGCCCTTGTGATCTTGTTGGAGTGCTGCAGGAACACCGAGGTAATGCCTTTGACCGAGTTGTAACCGAGTACTTTGGAGTTGAATGTATACTCCTCGCCGTCATCTCCCCATATCATAATTGTGACTCTGGTACCCTTGGGCCACTTAACCTGGCTGCCTTTGCTGCTGACAGGCACTCTCGCGCAGTAGAACTCCTTGAGATTCGCAGTAATAACAGAGGCGTAACGGTTTCCATTCTCCATTTTGAAAGTGACATTCTGGCTCAGCTTCAGTTTTTTTGTATCTGAAATCTGGTTTGTCTCGGCAAAAACACGCTCAATGCGCTGCTTTATCCTGTAAATATTAAGCTTGCGTTCTTCAATTACTGCAGGGGGCGCCTCCATATGGGCTATATCCCTCAGGGCCTGTCCCAGAGTGTTGTTGAGGGTTCTTGTATTGCTTAAGAGGGCAAAGGGCTTTGTAACATGATAGATCTTGATGAAGCTTTCAAGCAGGGCTATCTGCTTCTTTGTCAGTCCGATCCTCTGGCCTTCCTTGCGGAAGGCTCTTCTGCTGTAGCGCTTGTTGCTGTCTGAGTCCCTGTTGCTGAGTCTGTTGGCTACCACGAGCAGCAGAAAGCTGCCGATCATGATGCCCAGAAAGATCAGGTTCTGTCTCGGATCAGAAGGTTTAAAGAGCTGTCCCTTGAATCTTGATGTTGTCTGCAGTAAGGCTGTCAGCATTTTCAGTCTCCCCGGTTGCCGATGGATTCAAAGAAGCGGGGGAAGGATTTCATTCTGGGAAGGATCTCATACTCCATAAGATCGCCCATAAGAACAGAGTCTTCTGAACTGAAGGCTTCTGTAAGCTCTTTCAGAACCCCGGACATATCCTTTATATACTCTTTGAGCCCATCATGATGATTCTCTTTTGTCTCTTCAGGAAGAAAGGTAAATACCCGCAGTAGCTTCTGGAAAAGCTCTGTAAAACGGATAATAACGTCCATGGCTTCTCTGTCTTTGCCTGTTTGAAGCATCAGTGAGACATTTTCCATCTGGGGCATCAGGCCCACAATGGCTTCATAACACTCTACACCCGATTTGACAGGCTGTACTATTTCATCAAGGCGGCCCTGTATTACGGCTTCAAGCATGATAAATGCCTCAAGTACTGCCTTGACGTTTTCTTCGCTTCTGTCGGCTTCAGGTATAAATCCGTTGTCACTGAGAACGGAGGCCATATGGTTTTTAATGGCTCCGGAGTAGTCATCAAGAAGAACTGTGTAGCTCCCTTCAATATAGGTGTACTCGGCCAGAAGCTCTTTCATAAGTTCAAGATTTCCCTCTTTCAGGGAGACCTGGAGCATGCGGCAGAAGTTGAGAAGGGTTCTCAGGTTCTGGGCTTTCAGCTCTGATAGGGTCAGGGCTATAAAGCGGAAGCTGTCTCTGTTTTGAAAATCAAGTTTTTCCCAGGAGCTTCGTTCTGTAACCGAAATTTCTTCATCGTCCAGGAAAACCTCACTGACAGTATAGCTGCGGGCTGCAAGCCATTTTTCAACGGATTCAAATACTTCCCCCAGGTTCTTTTCGCTTTCCAGGGTAAACTCGATTTCATCCTGATTTATGTAGATTTTCAAAACAGCTCCTTTTATCTGTTGTTGTTCTGCTGATTGAAGGTATCAAGGGAACTGGAGTTGGACTCCAGCTGGTTCAGGGTGCCCTCCATATTACCGTATTTGACCTTCAGGCTCTGTTCGTAATCAGCCAGATACTCTTTGTAGTCTTCAATTTCACGGTTTGTATCCGTAATTCTTGTGTCAAGATTGCCTATCTTGCTTGTAAAGATGCCTCCGGTTTGAATATATGGATTGAGGAATGCGTCAAGTTCATAACCTACGCCTGTATCCACAACCAGATCACCATCGGTATCCATTCCAAAGAGCTCCTTTATATTTGAACTCTTTGTCTGAAGGGCATTGTCCAGCATCTCTTCATTAATCTCAAGGTACCCTCTGAGTTTACTGGCATTGACAGAACCTCCGCCGGAACCGGCATTGGTTGAAATACCAATCTGGCTCATCATGGACAGCTCCCGCTCCAGGCTCGTTGTGTAGGGGGAGCTTGTAATTCTCTGAAGCCTGTTTTTAAGCTGCATCAGGGTAATATCTCCCCTGAATGTGCCCAGCTCTTCAAAAGCCCTGTCCCTCTCATCGTCAGTAAAGTACTCTATCTCGTTTATTATATCGGTATTATCTGATGAGAGTATTAGTATTTGTGTCATAGTCTGATTATAGTTGTACACAAATTTGATTATCTCGTCCTTTGCTCCCTCCACATCCGGCTTTATCGAGATCTCAACTTCCTCGTCGGGGTTGGCTCGGTTCAGATTCAAAGTTACCGCCGGAATCAGGTCGTCAATGTCATTTCTGTCCCGTTCCACCTGTATGCCGTTGAAGTCTAGTATGGCGTTGCCTGCGGTGCTCAGTGAGTTGACAGCCACATAGCCGTCGGTGTTTCTCGGATCAATGACCCGCATATTGCTCACTGTTACCTCTTTGAGGTTGTTGTTGTTTGTCAGGGTCAGAGAGTTAATCTCACCCTGGTCTGCGGTAAGGGGCAGTTTGACTGTGGTGACTCCCGCATCGGGTAGATCCGGCAGGTTAACCCGGCCGAGGGCTGTGGTCATATATCCTGCGGCATTGTCATTTACAGGTTCTGGAGCTTTGGGGGAGTCCCATTCGGGGGTCTCAGCCTTGCTTTCAAAACTCTTTACCTCGACTCCCTCATAGACGGCAGAGGCTGTTTCAGGCAGTCCGGGTACAGGCGGCGGCTGTGGAACAAGTGAGTTGGGGTCCAGTGCTTTTACACTCACCGTGTATTCAAGAAACATTCCGTCATCAACCAGTATGGGGGAGGGGAGGTTGATTATTTTACTTGTTTCCGTTGCAAGAAACGCTTCATTGATATCGGTTGTGCTTCCCGCGGAGGTCGATCCGCCGGTACTGGAACTTCCAGAGGCCAGATTGATTTGAGAATTATTGGAGGGGGAAGGCTGGAGTATGCTGTTGTCCAGGGCCCAGCTCAGTGAGTCGCCTTTGAAGACAAGGCGGTTGTCTTCACCTGTTTTGGTTGACTCGAACATAATGACTTCGGTACTTGATGTATCTTTAACAACCGTCAGCTTGAGAAGGCCGTTTGACTTTTCCTGAAGGCGGTTTGCGAAGTCGCTGAGCTTTCCTCCACGGTAGCGGAGATTGAATTCCTGTCCACCCACCTCGAAACGGTAGTCACCCGGGGGGACTCGCTGACCCGAGGGCATGGAGGGGGATATAAACTTATCTGATGTTGCTGTCTTGATAACAGTGAAGCTCATTTCCTGCTCTGTAGCTTCCCTGGTGGCTGTGGCCGTCAAGATCCTCTCGTTTGAAGATTCCACCATCTTGTTGTTGAAGGGGTTCTCAAATCCGAAGAGGGTACGGGCAGAGGTTCTGAGACTGCTTATCTTTCTGTTGAGAGACTGCCAGATCTTCTTCTGGTCTTCGTACTCGGTAACAGAGTCCTCCATCCTGGTGAGCTTTACCTTCTCAACCTCGACGAGTCCCTGTACGAGCTCCTGTGTATTGTATTTGCTGTTAAGACCGGGGATACTTATGTCAGCCATAAGATCCCCTGAATAATTTTATACCATCCGGTCAATAAAGATGCCGATGGCGTCTCGCAAGTTTTCATGTAGTTTCTGTAATTCCTTTGAGGGAATTTCCTTTACTACTGTATCGGTATCCCTGTCAATGATTTTGACTACAAATGAGTCAATCTTTTCATTGATGGAATAGCTGAAGCGAGTATTTCTTGTTATTTCATTTAAAATAGATCGTGTTTCTACCAGATCCGGAGCGGCATTTCTAAGGTTTTGCTTTATCTTCTGCTCTTCCTGCTGCTGTTGTTTAACAACCGCTTCCCGCCGGCTGTTGCTTATCTGCACCGGAGGGGAACTGGCGACTTTACCAATGTCCATTCAGACCTCCCTGTTGGAAAAAAAATAGAAGAAGGGAAGGGCGCGAACCTCCCCTCATCTACTGTCAAAAAAAGATAACGTCCAGAAATCTCTTTTCGGTTTAGTTAACTTTACCCAGTCTTAGCCCAGAAGCTGCAGTACTGACTGTGTCCGTACATTAGCCTGCGCCAGCATGGAAGCACCTGACTGGTTCAGTATCTGGTTCTTGGTGTATTCCACGACCTCACTGGCCATGTCCACATCACGGATTCTGGATTCAGCTGCCTGCATGTTTTCTGATGCAATGGCAATACCTTTGGCAGCCATTTCAAATCTGTTCTGGTAAGCACCAAGATCGGCTCTCTGTTTGTTAACAGTTTTCAGAGCTTCATCCACGATACCGATGGTCCGGTTTGCTTCTTCCACAGAAGAAAGGGTAACAATTCCGCCACCACCCTGCTCATTCGCAAGGCCAAGAGCCTCAGCAGTCATTGTTCCAATAAAGATAGATTCTTTCTGATCCATATTGGCACCGACCTGCAGCTGCATAATGTCGCCTGTCGCAGAACCGTCCGCGAACCGGCCTGTCAGAATGTTCATGCCGTTGAACTGTGCGTGTGAAGCAATTCTATTGACCTCATCAACCAGCTGGCTGACTTCGACCTGAATCTGCATTCTGTCTTCCGAGGAATAAATTCCGTTGGAAGCCTGTACGCTCAACTCTCTTACACGATGCAGAATATCCTGAGTTTCCTGCAGGAATCCTTCGGTTGTCTGAATGAAAGAAACACCATTCTGGATATTCCTCTCTGCCTGGTTCAGACCTCTGATCTGACTACGCATTTTTTCAGATACCGCCAATCCTGACGCATCATCCGCCGCTTTATTGATCCTCAGACCAGATGAAAGTTTAGCCATGTTGCTATCAGTAGCTGTCTGAGAAATCCCGAGCTGCCTGTTTGCATTGATGGCGCTCATGTTATGATTAATTATCATATACCCTCCTTGAGATGTTGTTGGCATCCTTGCCGCAAACCTGTATGCACCTGACCATGGATTCAGCTTCTATCGCGCCGCTTAACCATTGACAGCTGAACAGGGAGATATACACGATTACCCCTGCTCATAAGAGTAGGGGAATCGGATAATCTCCCTGTCCTGTGAATACACAGGAGGGTTATTTCAAAGAACTCAATTCCAATAGAGGCGATGACTCTGTCTTAGCAGATAAGAATCATCGCCTTTACCGTAACTCCGGATAAATCCGGGCATCTACAGTAAAGGTCTGATCGGTATTAGACCGAAAAGTACTCTACTGAAGATTATACTTCACTATTGGAGAAGCTGCAAGACAGACTGTGTCCGCTGGTTGGCCTGTGCAAGCATGGCATTGCTGGCCTGAGTCAGGATCTGGTTCTTGGTGAAGTCAACAGTTTCTTTTGCCATGTCCAGGTCTCTGATTCTGGATTCAGACGCCTGCAGATTTTCTGCGCCGATGTCTATACCCTTGATCGCCATTTCCAGTCTGTTCTGGTATGCACCGAGGTCGGCTCTCTGCTTGTTCACAATCTTGAGGGCTGAGTCGAGAACTCCGATGTTTCTGTTGGACTGTTCGGGGGTAGAGATAGACATGATCTCACCGGTTCCTACCTGGCGGAGACCCAGAGCTGCCGCAGTCATTGTTCCAATGTAAACCTGCTCTCTCTGATCCATATTGGCACCGATATGGAACCACATGGATGAGGTTACTACATTGTAGCCGTTGTCTGCTGCAAAACGTCCTGTCAGCATGTTCATGCCGTTGAACTGTGCGTGGGAAGCTACTCTGTCCAGTTCATCAACAAGCTGGGAAACTTCAACCTGAATCTGCATTCTGTCTTCAGAAGAGTAGATTCCGTTGGAAGCCTGTACTGCAAGTTCTCTGATTCTCTGGATTACATCAGTTGTTTCCTGAAGGTAGCCTTCAGAAGTCTGAATAAAAGAGATTCCGTCGGACGCGTTTCTGGAAGCCTGATTCAAACCGCGGATCTGAGATCTCATTTTCTCAGATACTGCCAGTCCGGAAGCATCATCACCAGCCTTGTTGATTCTCATACCTGATGAGAGTTTAGCCATGTTGCTGCCGGTGTTGGTGTTGGCGATGTTCAGGTTCCTCTGGGATGTCATCGCACTGATGTTGTGATTAATAATCATATTTTCCTCCATGAAAATAAATTAGGGCATCCTTGCCCGTTAAAGAGGTTTATTATTGCCTCTCTGGAATTCATATCGTCATGGGGAAATAATTAACTTGAAAAAAAAATAAAGTTTTTTTAATTTTCTCCGATTAGTCGGACTGCCTTCGGGCCACTTTAGGCCCGAAGAGCAGAAAAATCAGGAATTTTCAATAAAATCGAGGTACTGGGCGGCCATGGGGTCTTCGGGGTCCAGGGCAAGCACAGTTCTGAAGAAGGCAGCTGCCTCGTCCATTTTCTTTTCTTTGAGGCTGAGTATCCCCATATTGGAGATAATCTTAAGGTTCTCAGGGTCGATTTCAAGGGCTTCCTGGAGTAGGGAGGCAGCCTGTTTGAAATCACTCAGCTCGATGGCGCAGATGGACATCTCATTGAGGATATCCACATGCCCCGGTTTGAGGTCAGCGGCCTTGCGGAATGCAGCCATGGCTTCTTCAAAGCGGGAGAGCTTTCTCAGGGCCCAACCCTTCAGAAACCACCCGTTCCACACTTCGGGAGAGTCTTCAAGAAAGAGTGCTATTTTCTCAAGGCCCTCTTCGTTTTTGTCTTCATTGACCAGACTGAAGGCCTCTGTATAGAGTTCATTTGTGTCCTTGAGTTCGGCACACTCTCTCATCAGCTTCTCGGCTTCACTCCGTTTGGTCTCTTCATTTCCAAGGGTCAGGTAGCTCTCACAGAGGCCGTGGGCTCTTGCAAAGTCCTGCTTGCCGTAGTAGTACCAGGCGGCGTTGAAGTAGATGTCAGGGAGATCCTCGCCTTTCTCAAGAAGGCCTGCGTAGAGATCTTCTATCTTTTTGCGCAGTTTATCAGACCCTTCGGTAATTCCGCCGAGTTTGTTTTCATAGAGGAGAACCAGGTTCAGGCGGCTTCTCAGGTCATTCTCGTCAAGTCCTGTCAGTGCCAGGAATATCTCCTCCGCCAGTTCAAAGTCACCCGACTGGGCCTTGATTACGGCTGACTGTGTCAGCTCGGCTGTGATTTCAGGGCGGACCGATCTTATAAATTCTCTGAAGTATTCTGTATTTTTGTGATCGGGATCATAGGCAAGTATTTTCAGCATGCCTGAAACGATCATTTCCCAGCTCAGGTTGCCAGGAGACCACTCTTCAGGGTTCACCCCTTCGGGGATTTCCACAGGGAGGAGTATTGCAGGGTCCAGAGAGATGGAGCCGATATGGTGTTTCATATCCTCGGGTATGGATATATAGATAATCTGTTTAAGTTTTTCGTTATTCATAATTTTCTGCCTTTACTAGAATGGTGTTAACGGTTCAGCAGAAAATTGTTGATCATGACCTTGTAGCTTAAGGGGAGGGCTTCCAGTGTAAAGTGGATGGCGATGGCCGCGAGATCTCTTCTGCCCTGAACTTCTTCGAAGCGCAGTATCTGACCGTTAATAGTGATTGTTTCACCTTTGCTGTTGAGAATCCTCAGCTGGGCCGCCTTGTTCATCAGGAACCTGGCATTCCCCTGAATGATTACCTTGGAGCCTGAAAAGGAGAGGTCTCTCAAAATTCCCTTGCGGGGTATATTGTCCACAACAACAACGCAGTTTTTAGATCCCAGATCCAGCTTTTTCATGCTATCAGCAGTGACAAGTGCGCGCTCTTCCTTTCTCTTGGTGGCATTGACATTGGCCTCAAGGAGAAAACCGAGGATTCCGATCAGGTCGTCCGGCGGCTGTGTGGAGTAGATGATGGTACAGTAGTAAACATCAGGCTGAGTTTCTGAGTATCTTGTGAAGTTTGTTATTCTACCCTGTACAAAGAAATTCAGTTCAACAGGCTTGGGCTGTTCGTCTCTGATAAAAGAAAGTTTGAGAGCTACATTGCTCTCACTGTCTTTCAGCTCTTCCAGATGGGAGGGGGACATGGATAGAATGACTCTTGCAGACTCCATGCTGCTGGCGTACAGTACGCAGGGGCGGGCACCCTCCCTGAATTTAAGGGAGACCTTCTTTGGCTGCAGTCCTGTGGCTTTGCCTACTTCTTTGTTGAAGGTGACTTCAATACTGCGGAATTTATTATAAAGTTCTTTAATTGTCTGGTTTGTTACTATGGCCATTGGCTTGTACGAATTCTAATTGTATTTAACAGGGTGGTCAATTCCAATTTGAAATTATATTTAAATCAATAAAAACCCGCAGTGCCGTTTAGGGAACTCATCCTCTTGAACTCTAACTGTTCAAGTGGGGTTCCGTTCCTGAACGTCCTGTTTCACCGCCAAGGGCTAACAATTCGGTTCAAAGCATTTAGGAGCCCCATGGATATGACTTGTCGCAAGAGAAATATCCCTGATAAACACGCACACCGCAGGCTATTTAATCTTTTACGCTTGTCTCAAGTGTTTCCAGTACCCGTTTAAAGGCAAGATCTACCTCTTCGGTAATCACAATATCTGTCTCAGGCAGGTGAGGTATGTCTTTGGAGTTTTTGAGACTGATCAGTTCATCTACTATATAGATGCTGGATAGTATGGAAAGCTTCAGCTGATCAACTGATTTATGCTTTTCTCTGGTTTCTTCAATTTTTTTTTGAAGAAACCAGATGGCCTGCTTTAACTGCGTGGCATCTTCCTTCGCCTTAAGGGTCAGGTTAACGCCAAGTATGTTTACTTTAAGCAGGCCATCTTCATTCATTTTCAGAATATTTCCAGGTTCTGTGGATATCCTGAGTTTTTATCTTCTTTAGTTTCCTGATCGGCTGCCGCAGGTTCTTCTGCTTCCGCGCTGCTATCCTCAAAAGAAGACTCGACCACTGCCGGAGTCATTTCTTCCTCGACAGGGGCTTCATCCTGAGAATTTTCTGATTCAACTTCCAGCTGTTCCGATTGATTGCCTGATTCATCACTTTCAGCCGCATCATCGGCACTCAGTTCAAAAGAGTCATCAGCAGCAGCGGCTTCTTCGCCGGGGGCTTCCTCTTTTTCCAGAGTCACTTCGATGGTTTCTTCTTCAGATTCTTCCGCTGCTGATTCCTCAACTTCAGTTTCCTCTTCAATTTCCACTTCGGGCTGTGCAATTACAGTATCTTCACTGACTGAAACCGTTTCAGAAAGCGTTTCGTCTACAGATTCCTCTGTGTTCTCGCCGTCTTCGTTCAGTTCGTCAAACTGATTAAGAGCATCAATAAATCCCTTCTCAATCTGTTCCTGTTCACTGGTCAGTTCAGACTTCTGGCCTTCCAGCTCAGCAATCTGTGCTTCCAGAAGAGAGATCTCCTCTTTAAGCTCACTGTTTTCATTTTTCAGCTTCTTTAACAATTGAACTGCGTCGCTGACTTTTTTTTCCAGTAACTGAACCTGATCGAAAGTTATCATTGAATGTTACGCTCCTAAAGATGTTTTTGCTTTTTCTACAAGTGCAGAGAATGCTTTGGGGTCTTCGATTGCCATGTTGGAAAGAGACTTTCTGTTGATCTCGATTCCGGCAATGTTCAGGCCGTTGATAAATCTGGAATAAGTAATCCCTTCAGCTCTACAGGCTGCTGAAATTCTTGAAATCCAAAGCTGGCGGAAGTCTCTTTTTTTGACTTTTCTGTCTCTGTAAGCGTACTGTCCGGCTTTTGTTACGGCATCTTTGGCAACACGGTGCAGCTTGCTGCGGCGTCCCCAGTAACCTTTTGCTTCTTTAAGGATCTTTTTTCTGTGATCCTTTCTTTTAGTTCCATCTACTGCTCTAGGCATTCTTCAAATTCCTTCTTATTAACCGTAAGGCAATAATTTCTTGAGTCTGGGAATCTCAGCAGAACTGATTACATCAGGATGTCTGAGTTTTCTTTTTCTCTTGGCTGACTTTTTGGTCAGGATGTGGCGGGTGGCCTGTTTCTTATACTTGGCCTTACCTGTGCCGGTCATCTTGAACCGTTTTGCAGCACTTCTACGTGTCTTCATCTTAGGCATATGAATCCCTCTATTATTTTTTCGCTTTAGAGCTCAACATCATCGACATGAACCTGCCTTCCTGACGGGGAGGGCTGTCGATGTTGAATGAACCTTCTTCAAGCAGTTCAATTAACTTATCTAATACAACACGACCGAGTTCCGTATGAGCCATCTCACGTCCTCTGAATCGAATTGTTACCTTAACCTTGTTTCCGGCATCCAGGAATTCCTGGACATGCTTTGTCTTGAAGGCAAGATCGTGTTTTTCGATCTTGGGCTGCATTCTAACTTCTTTAAGTTTGACCAGAGTCTGCTTTTTCTTCTGCTCGCGGTTTTTCTTCTCAAGATCAAATTTATACTTACCGTAATCCAGAATTTTACACACCGGGGGTTTGGACTGGGGAGCCACTTCAACCAGGTCAACTCCGGCTTCTTTAGCCATATCCAGAGCTTCCCTTGTAGGCACAATACCTTTCTGGTTTCCCTCATCGTCGATGAGTCTCACTTCTCTTACCCGGATCTGTTCATTAATCCTTAAATCTTTAACAGCCAACATTCCTCCTTGGAATTATTCTTGGTGAATAACACTCTTCCTATTATTGAAATAAGTGAAAATATATCATAATCGCCTCAGAAGAGTCAAAGGCGTTTTCCTCACTAATCTCAGGGAATATAAAGTAATAATGCTTTTGTGTCCACCCCAATTAAGGGGACTGATAAATTAGAGAAGAGTCTATTCTTGTGCAATCGCTGATAACGTGATAATAATAGCCCTGATATGGTTGTATTTTTATTATTACTTATGCCTTTAGCCTACTGGGGAATCCAGTATTGTTTTGATGGGGACAATGTACGCAAGATCGATGTGGTACTGCCTTTCATCTATGGATTTATCCTGGGAATCCCTTTTATTCTCTTTCAGTGGGCCATCGATATCTATTTCCCTCTGAACTGGTCTGCCCCCGGGGTCTACATTAATACCTTCTTCAGTAAAGAGGGGATTATGCTCTATCCCATGCTTCTTATTCTGTTTCTTGTATTCAGAAAGAAGGCCTACAGCGGAATTCCCCTGAGGGAACTGACAGGATGGTTTGCAGGGTACTACTTCATGCTGGCTCTTATCGAGTCCCTGACGATAAGAGGGGCCATTACTCCTCATGAGGCAGTGCTGCTTCCTCTTTTCAGGCTCTTTATCATCTTTCTTTCATCAACTTTTCTTGTAAGGTCATTTCATGCCTATAAAGGATATCTGAAAACAGTTTTTACAATCCTGTATTTCACGGCCCCTCTGGTGCTGCTGTTTATCCCGCTGGCTGACCTGATGAATAAAAAGCTTCTGGCCTATCTTTTTCTGGCAGTTATGGGAGCAGTCTCAATGGTTCTGTATTATATGGAATCAAGAGGTGAGCTGGACTGAGCTGTATGACCGGAGCGGTGAGACGTATTCTTTTTTGCACTCTCATTGCTCTGGCTTTTTCATCCTGCACAAGAGCACTTTACATTTCCGATCCCTATTTTGATCAATTTGCCGGCAGTTCCGTCGGCTTTTACTCCATCAGGAAAAAACTTATACCTCTGAAGTCCGGTATCCGGGCCGATTTTATCGAATATGCAGATACACCTGAATTTGAAGAGGACCTCAATGGCCGTCTTGCCTCGGGGAAGTACGGGGCGGCTTGTTTTACTCCTCTGTCAATCAGTAAGGCTGAAGACCTCTCCAGGACTCCTGCTTTTCTTATGGGCGGCAGTTCTGATATCCGGCTTGATGGAGTCGGCCGCATACTCTTTTCCGATAACAGGGCCCTTGATCAGGCGGGCCGGGAACTATACAGACTCTATAAGGCTGAAGATCTGAAGCCTCTTGTCATTTACTACAGCAGCGGTTCTTCCGCAGAGGAGGGGAGGCAGTCTCTTCTCTCTTCATGGCCCCCTGAGGAGCAGTATCTTCTTCTGGAAAACTGGCTGGACCTTGATTCCTCTGCCCCGGATATTGAAAAGACAATAGAGAGTTTTCTCTCCGCCTACGATCTTGGCGCCGGGGAATATATTGTTCTTGGCTACTGCGCTCCTGTTCTGCGTGAACTGATGCGCTCGGTTGATACGGAGACTCCAATGATCCTTTCTGCCCCTGAAACAGAGCTTCTGCCCAAAGGGTGCAGAGGGGTTATCACGCCGGACTATGAGGGGGTTCTCAGGGCAGCTGCCAATCTCATGGCCCATGGCTCTCCGGGCGGTTCAGCTGCTGTCGAAAATCTCTATATAAAAAAATAATACTCAATTCCCTTCGGGGTCGCTTCAGTTTATGGGGTTCACACCCGATAAATGAGCTTAACTTTGACGGTTTGGGGCGGGATAATAATGATCCTGCGATAAGCATTCCGTGCAGCCTCTGAGGGGGGCGGCTCTTTTTCTCTGGAAAACCGCTTTGATCCATGCAAACGGGTTTGGAAGGTCTGTACTGTTTTTTTAATGGTTCAAATAAAATACTTTATTGTAATGATTTGCAGTATTTATAGAATTGTTACAAATGTTTATTAAAGAGCCCTAAAAAAAACTTCCGTTAGGGAATAAAACCAAAAAATGGTTTGACACGTATTCTCCAGAGAAATATAATTCATTTTGAATAAAAATAAATTGTTTCTTGGTAATATTAATAAGGAGTTTAGAATGAGACGTGGCTGCCTGTTTATTTCAGGCTTATTGGTACTGTTAACTCTCAGCACCGGTTTTCTGTTTGCTGACGAAAGGACTCTTAAGCTTGAATCTGTTGTAATTGAAAGTTTTGATGGACCAGGTGCTTCAACCTTTGACGATGGCTCTGCTGTTGTCTGGCAGGTACGGGGCAGCAAGTTCTCCACAGAGGGTTATCCCCGGATGACATATGTTCCTGAAACCTGGCCCGATGATCTTTTCGGTCCCAATCCTGAAAACAGGGCTGATCTTGGAGTTCTGGGTGTCAACACAGCGTTTGACCGCATGGGATACAATCAGATTGAACTGATTCCCGGTGTTGGAGAAGGTGATAACTGGGTTGCAAAGCCCCTTGACCTTCCTGGACGTGTTCAGACCCTCGACCTCTGGGTATGGGGTTCCAACTTTAAGTACAGTATGGAAGCTCATTTCATCGATTACGAAGGTCTTGCATACAGACTTGACCTTGTTCAGTCAGATGATAAAAGAAATCCCGGAAGCCTTAAGTTTGTCGGTTGGAAAAATATGTATCTGGATATTCCCAGCTACATCAGACAGTCTGTCAACTACAAGCCCGAATACAGGGGCCTGAGACTGACAAAGATTGTTATCTACACACATCCCTCTGAAAAGGTAGACAACTTCTACGTTTATCTGGATCATATAAAGGTGCTCACAGACAAGCATGAGTCCTTCTATGACGGATACGGCCTTACAAGTCCCGAAAGAATTGCTGAAATCTGGGGCACAGAGGGAGGAGAGTAATCAATGAAAAAATCACTGTTATTGAGCCTTATATTGACTATTGCCCTTGGAGGAGCCCTTTTCGCTCAGGATTCGGGTGAACCCAATCCCGAGCAGATCGGTGTATCAACAGCTCAGCAGAAACTGAAGGAGATCTCTATCTCCAAGATGGAAGATGCCGGACTCTGGTACGGAATTATGCCCGGAGATGAAGGGATTATTCAGCTCAGACGTTTTGAGGGATCAGCTCTGGACAAAGAGCCTATTGAGGGAGAAGAGGAAGCAGGAATTGCCGAACCCGATGACTATGTTCTCGGTTCCAAGGTAACCTTCTACAGAAGGGGAATGAGTACATTCTCAATCCGTCCTGTCAGACCCCTGCCTATCGAAGGTATTACAAAGACCATTTCTGTATGGGTTGCCGGTAGAAATACAAACCATGTTCTGCAGCTTGAAATTGCCGACCACTTCGGTAATACAGCGTTTATCAACATGGGTAAACTGAATTTTGTGGGATGGAAGAAGATCACCGTATCTGTTCCCCCTTCAATCGTTCAGCGCAACTACCACTACAACAACAAGATGGGTATCACCATTCAGGGATTCAATATCCTCTGCGATCTGGATGAAACCTACGGCAGCTACTACATTTATCTTGACGATATCAGAGCCGTTACTGACCTCTTCGCTGAAGAGAGCAGAGACGAAGATGACATCGTTGATGCATGGTAATCACGTACTCCATTAAATAGATAGGGCAGCCCGCGGGCTGCCCTTTTTTTATCCTCAGGAGACAATCGATTCAGAAGACATTTGATTCGACTGAAACGGAGCAACCTACCCCTTAATCAGTCCAGATGGAGCAGCCTGTTAAGATTGCCGGATGCCTGGATGATAAGATCCTCTACAGAGACTCCCTTCTCTTCAGCAACAAGTTCATAAGTCCATCCGATCATTCCTGGGTGATTGGTCCGTCCCCGTTTGGGGTGGGGTGCAAGATAGGGTGCGTCGGTCTCCAGAAGAAGCCTGTCCAGGGGGACGACAGCAAGAGCTTCACGGATCTCCTGAGCATTCTTGAAGGTTACATTTCCTGCAAAGGAGATATGGAATCCCTTTTCAAGGGCCAGCCTGGCAAGGGATATGCCGCCTGGGAAACAGTGAAGAACAGCGCCCTGGGGAAAATCCCTTTCAGATATCCACGTCTCCATCTCAGCTGCTGCATTGCGGATGTGGAAGATAAGGGGCTTGCCTGCTTTTTTTGAAAGGTCATACTGAAGGTTGAGCAGTCTGTACTGATCATCCGGTCCGGAGTGCTCCCTGAAGAAGTCCAGTCCTGTCTCACCAACAGCTTTTACAAGAGGATGGGCAACCTGTTCCTCAAGAATGGTTTCGAAGCCCTCAGGGCACTCTGAGACGGGTATATTGGGGTGAATTCCGGCAGAGAACCAGAGATTATCACAGAAATCCCGCCATTTCAGCCTTTCCTGAAAATCATCCACTACAACCCCGGCGTCCAGAACCGTCCCGGCTCTGTGTTCTTTCAGGATAGAGAACAGTATTTCAGGGTCCATGCCTTTGGCTTTCATCTCCATAATATGAAAGTGGCTGTCTGTCATTCCGGGAAGTAGGTTTATTTCTTTGTAATTCTGCATATCGTTTTCCAGAGACCTCCCGGCGGGCAGTCCGCCCGGGGGAGGGGAGTAAAAAAAATCCCTGCCGCAGCAGGGATTTTCACAAGGCTGATGCCTTTAAGGATTAAGCCTTACCGGCAGATCCCAGTACGTTTTCGTTCTTTGCTTTGTAGAGCTCTTTCAGAGACTCTCTTGCAGGACCGAGGTACTTACGGGGGTCGAACTCACCGGGGTTCTCAGCAAATACTTTTCTTACTGCAGCAGTCATTGCCAGACGACCATCGGAGTCGATGTTGATCTTGCAAACTGCAGAAGCAGCGGCTTTTCTAAGCTGCTCTTCGGGGATACCTACGGCATCTTTCAGAGCTCCGCCATTGCTGTTGATGATCTTTACCTGATCCTGGGGAACAGATGAAGAACCGTGAAGAACGATGGGGAATCCGGGGATTCTCTTTTCGATTTCTTCGAGGATATCGAAACGGAGGGGAGGGGGAACAAGGATGCCCTCAGCGTTTTTTGTACACTGTGCGGGAGTGAACTTGTTGGCTCCGTGGGATGTTCCGATAGAGATAGCCAGTGAGTCAACACCGGTCTTCTTTACGAAGTCCTCTACTTCTTCGGGTTTTGTGTATGTAGAAGTTTCAGCAACAACGTCATCTTCAACACCGGCGAGAACACCGAGCTCTCCTTCAACTGTTACGTCGAACTTGTGAGCGTATTCTACAACCTTTTTGGTCAGAGCTACGTTTTCTTCGTAGGAGTGGTGTGAACCGTCGATCATTACGGAAGAAAAACCGTTGTCGATACAGTCCTTGCACAGCTCGAAAGTGTCACCGTGGTCCAGGTGAAGAGCGATGGGAATCTCAAAACCGAGTTCTTTGGCATACTCAACGGCACCTTTAGCCATGTTTCTCAGAAGAGTAGCATTGGCGTACTTACGGGCACCGGAAGATACCTGGAGAATTACGGGAGATTTAGTCTCAACACAGGCCTGTACGATAGCCTGCATCTGCTCCAGATTGTTGAAGTTGTATGCGGGGATAGCGTATCCGCCGGCAACAGCTCCCTTAAACATTTCTTTTGTATTTGATAAACCAAGATCTTTATAGCTTGTCATCATTTACTCCTTGACAGTAAAGCTCTATTTGTATGGATAAAATATAGGCATCAGCCAGAATATAGTCAAGGTAAGGGGAGAAATAAATCCTTGTTGTTTTAAAAATTGCATGGTAAATACAGTAAGTGAAACAGCAGGCCGAATAATCCTCAGAAAAGCGATTGACCAACAGGGGTTTGACCTGTATTATAGCCCCAGTGTCGCCGGTGTGGTGGAATTGGTAGACACCCGAGACTTAAAATCTCGTGGGCTTAGGCCCGTACCGGTTCAAGTCCGGTCACCGGCACGAAAGGCTGATTTCCTTCTGATATGAGGGGATTCAGCCTTTTTTTTGTATAATGGTGAATTACGACAGGCGGCACACCCGTCAGTCTTGGATAAACTTCACCGACAGGATGGTCATATCGTCCCCTGCCGAGCCGCCTTTCTGAATCTTGCTCAGTTCTTCAAATACATCGTCAATGAAGGAATCATTCATGTTGTTGTTTCTTATAAGACGGTGGACAACTCCGTAGCTTTCATGAAGCTTTCCAAGGCCGTCAGAGTACATGACAATTCTGTCTCCGGGAACCAGAGTTTCCATGACCTCCCCGTATTCATGGCTTTCTGCAGATCCAAGGGAAGGACCATTGACATCGATGATGAATGTGCTTGCCGAGCGGTTGATCAGAGGGACGATGCCGCCGCCTCCGGCGACTGTGATGTTCAGGAAATCAAGATCTACCATAAGTGCACAGCACTGTATTGTTTCGGAACCGCTGCTTCCTGTGTGCCTGTAGATTCTGCTGTTGAGATGGTCCAGAAGTGGGCCGGGAGAGAGATTCCTCAGGTCATCAAGGTCATCCAGATATTCATTCAGAAGGGTCCGGAGGATTATTGTTTTGGAAGACGCCTTGAATCCGGGGCCGTTTCCATCTGCAAGAAGATATATGAACCTGTTTTTGTCGGTTTTGATAACAGTATAGAAATCACTGCTGCAGTTATGGTGGGGAAGTGTTACAGTATGGGCATCAAAATCAAGTTTTTCATGCCTGGGCAGCCCATTGAGCATAAGTGATCTTTGAAACTCACCATAGTAGTTCAGCTCTCTGTTTATCTCCCTTATATACTGTTTCATAATCCGTTTGGTTGTGCACATCTCCACTCCACGGCTGATTTCATTCATAAGATGGAAACTGTTCCAGGGTTTGTGGAGAAATGAAACCAGGCCGGTGCCTATCGATTTTGTAATAGCAGCCATGTCGGAGTAGGCTGAAAGGAGAATGGCAGAGCTGTCCGGTACGAGGTTTCTCATCCTCATAAGCAGGTCATCACCGCTTATTCCAGGCATTTTAAGGTCGGAAATGACAAGAACGATATCATCGTTGCATTCGATGAAATTCAGAGCATGCCCGGGGGATTCAAAAAAATGAAGATCCAGATTCTCTGCAATTTTGAATGAGTTGATCTCCCTTTTCAGAGCGTTGAGTACTCTGCTGTCGTCATCAACGACGAGGACTTTGTGCTTTTTCATCGGTTATTTTTCTTCTGAATCAGACGTGTACCGAGATAAGGGCTACATCGTCATGGAAATCCTTGATGTCACGGATAAGCTTTGATTCACTGATTACACAGTCGTTAAAATTGACAGTTTTGCCGGCATCGATCAAAAAGCGCTCGAGAGACTGCGTGCGTATCTTGGTATGTTCAATTTCCGACTCCAGAAGACCGTCGGTATACATGACTGCAATATCTCCCTTTTTAAGGGCTACCCGCTGTTCCTTGTACTCTATGTCAAAGTTGAATCCAAGGGCCGGATCAGACTCGCCATAGGTGCGGCACTGCTCTCCATTGACTACAGATACAGGCATATGACCCGCATTGGCTATGGTCATCTCCATTTTCTCAGTATCAAAAAGGATGCTGCAGAATGTGACAAGAATATCTTTTGAGTCTTTCAGCAGCTTGCAGAGCTGAGTGTTCAGCAGGGTGAGCAGCTTGTTGGGGGAGTAGTTGTTAATAAGGCTCTTCCGGTCAAGTGAAAGCGAAATAACCTTCAGCATACCTGTAACGAAGGCCGGTTTTACTCCGTGTCCAGCTACATCTCCCATATTGATTATAAAGCGATGGTCATCAAGTTTATATATATCATAATAGTCGCCACCGACTCTCAGCTTCGGATAGGGCAGATAGGTATGTTCAATGCGGGCGTTTTCAATATCGTCGATATTTGTGGACATTAGGCTTTTTTGAAATTCACCTGCCATTTCAAGCTGTGATTCGATCATATTCAAGTACTTTTTGTTGTCCTGAATCAGTTTGTAAACCCGTTTCGCCTTGGTTATTTCGGCTATGAGGTGCTCATGCTCCCAGGGTTTGATTATAAGGGCGAAAATGTTGGCGCTTATGGCTTTTTGAATATCGGGAATATCATGGTAGGCTGTGAGAAGAATAAGCTGAATATCCGGATAGTGTTCATTTACCGAGAGAAAGAAATCGCTTCCCTTCATTTCGGGCATTCTCAGGTCCGAGAGGATAACTGAGGTTGAATCTCCAATAACAGGCAGCTCCTGCAGACAGTCATTGGGGGAGGTGTAAGTCTTGATTTCAATCTGATTTTCGGTACAGTAATCTTTCAGAACCCGTACAAGTGACTTCACAACCTGATATTCGTCATCAATAATACAAAGATACTCTTTTCTATTCTTTTTCATAATTGTATAATGATAGTTCATTTATTATTGAAGGTCAATGAATTGTGGAATACTACCTGTATCTATTAATTACTCCTGTCGCATTCGCCGTCATCTGTATTACGATAACAATTACATTGAAATACAGGCATGAACCGCTGGGGGAATCTCTTCTTGTCTACTTCTTTCTTATAGCCCTGTTCATGATGTCAAATGTGTTCGAATTGATCGCCGGGGATGAGTTCTGGATACTGTTCTGGACAAAGCTGCAGATAAGCCTTTATGCCTTTGTTCCGGTTGCCTGGTTTATATTTGCACAGCGGTTTTCAAAGTCCGCAATAAAGCTTCCCGTGAGACTGCCGCAGAGAGCGGTTTTTGCCGTGCCCCTTCTGACAACACTCTTTGTATGGACCTATCCCTTAAACTCTTTTTTTTACAAGGGTCATCAGGTTGTAAGCCGGTACGGGTTTTCGACTCTTAAAACAGACAGAGCCTTCTTTTTCTGGGTATTTGGAGTTCACTCCTATCTGCTTTTGATTCTGGGAGTATTCTTAATAACCCGTCAGCTACTCTCAAGGGGCCCCCATTTCCACAGACTGTCAATAATCATTTTTATAGGAAGCATTTTCCCCCTGTCCGCCAATATCCTCTATATACTTCCCCTCCCGTTTTTCATATTCAAGGATTTTACACCTCTGGCTTTCGCCCTCTCGGGATTCTTCTTCTTTATCGGAATCTTCTGGCACAGGTTTCTTGAGATCATTCCCATTGCAAGAAATACGGTGGTGGAAGAGATGGAGCAGGGAGTTATTATTCTGGACAAGGATGACAAGATTATCGATATCAATCACTCCGCGTCGAATATACTCAATCTTAAGAAAAGCATACTCGGCATGGAGCTCAGCAGTGTAGATGAGCTCTGGCCCTATATACAACACAGCTACAGAAAAGACGAGTGCGTTTTTGAGGGGCTTATAGGAACAGGAGACGAGGCGAGGAACTGTAATTTCAGAATAAAGCCCATCAGGCAGGATCAGGAAGAGCAGTACGGGATTCTGATAACTATTGACGACATATCGCTGCTCACAAGTCTTTACGATGAGAAGATGAGGCTTATTGCCCTTATGGAGGATACATATAATAAGCTCAACAGTACTCAGCTGCAGCTGATTCATAAGGAAAAACTTGCAAGCATCGGGCAGATCTCTGCGGGAATGGCCCATGAAATCAAGAATCCCCTGAGTTTTATGCAGAGCAATCACGTGTTTCTTACCCAGTATATCAAGACCCTTTCGGATATGGCCGGCATTGATTCCAAAAAGTCGGAACTGATGTTTGAAATTGATGATATCCTTTTTGATTTCAAAGACGGACTCCGCCGTATCCTGGATGTGGTCAATGACCTTCTCTCATTTTCGAGGGATGAATCGAAACAGAAGCTGGATATCAACTTTGATATTAACAACAGCCTTGATCAGTCGTTGAGAATATTGAAAGGAACCATCAACCCCGGTATCAAAATTGTAAGAAAGTACGGAGACCTTCCTCCGATCAGCTGCTACGGCGGGGAGATCAATCAGGTTTTTCTCAATCTGCTCAATAACGCCATCCATGCAACTAATACAGCTGACAATGAGCAAAAGAAGGTTGTTATCCGCACAAAAACTGTTCTCGACAGGGTCGTGGTTGATATTCTGAATACCGGAAAAACAATCAATCCTGAACTGCGTCAAAAGGTTTTCGAGCCTTTTTATACAACAAAGCCCTCCGGTAAAGGGACCGGGCTGGGTTTGAGCATCGCTTCGGATATTGTGATCAAGCGGCATAACGGCGGCATCGAGGTTCTGGAGGAGGAGGGGATGACACTCTTCCGGGTGACTCTCAATGTTGAATTGGAGAGTGTTGAGGAGATTGCCTATGAACTTCAGTAGAATATCCCTTAGAATTGATTTATGCCATGTTCTGTCATCATAAGGTTTTATGAAGAGCTGAACTGCTTTGTAAAAGCATATCCTCCCAAAAAAGATATCCCTTTCAGCTTTACAGGAAAACGTTCTGTGAAGGATCTGATTGAGAGCTTCGGTGTTCCTCATACCGAGGTTGATCTGATTCTTATAAATGGAGAGTCGGCAGGGTTCGATTACATCGTCGCTGACGGTGACAGAATCAGTGTTTATCCTGTATTTGAGAGGATGGATATACGGGGGCTGAGCCCCCTCAGGGAAAAGCCCCTCAGAAACTCCCGTTTTGTCCTTGATGTGCATCTTGGAAAGCTGGCCAGGAGTCTCAGAATGCTTGGCTTTGACTGTATATATAATTTAAGCCTTGATGATCCTGAACTGGCCGCTTTATCTGTATCGGAACAGAGAATACTTCTGACACGGGACAGAGGACTTCTGAAGCGGAAGATTGTTACCCATGGCCTTTATGTACATTCTGATGACCCGGAGGAGCAGCTGAAGGAGATAGTCTCCAGGCTTGACCTGTACGGCCAGATGCAGCCTCTGACCCGGTGCCTCAGGTGCAACGGCCTCCTTGAGGCTCTGGAAGGGGACCGGCTTGAGGATCTAAAGCCTCAAATCCCGCCGAAGGTTCTGACCTGGTGCCGGGAGTTCTCTGTCTGCTCCTCCTGCGGCAGGATTTACTGGAAAGGAAATCACTACGATGCCATGAGGAAGCGGATAAGGGGCATCACCCTTGAAGTGAGAAAGAAGAACTGTTGAATTACCTTGATCCTGTATTTGGGGGGCTGTTCTGTTTCTTCCACTCTTCAAAAGCGTTCTGTTCAGCCTCCAGCCAGAGCCTGTAGTCACCTTCAACTTTTCCCTTGTAGCTTTCCCAGGGACTGTCTTTTGTAAGCAGGTAGTTGTCCTCCTGGCTCTGTCCTTCCGGCAGCCTTCCGTCAGTGAACTCTCCGGCCATCTGAGTGCCGTCCCTTCTGGTGTATGTGCCGCTGCCGTCAAAAACACCATCAGAAAAATCACCCTCATACCTGTCGCCGTTATTCATTACAAGGACTCCCTCTCCCTCGGGTTCTCCATTGACTACTTCTCCGGAGAAGGTTCCCTTTGCATACTGCCTGTCTTCCACTCTTTCTACTTGACCGGTGCCAGCAGGCAGAACCCTTGCGGAACTGAAGTAGTGGTCATCCCAGTAGGCCGCTGATAATTGTGTTACTGTGACTCCTCTGTCCGGGCCGTTTGAGATGGAGTGCAGAATGGAATCCTGTCCGATATATATGGCAACATGGGTAACCCTGCGGGGATACGATCCTGTTGCGAAAAATACAAGGTCCCCGGGAACAAGATGGCTTCTGTCTATTTTGCTTCCATATTCAGCCATATAGGCGGATACCCTCGGAAGGTTTGAGACATAGGGTTTGTAGAGGTAGTACACCAAGCCGCTGCAGTCAAAACCCGAGGGATTTATACCACCATATACATAGGGTGTTCCTATCATTCCGACTCCTTTGTCTATGATGTCATTCTGAACATTCAGAGCGTTCAGGGAGGATAGGGAGAGAATCATAAGGAAGGGCAGAAGCATTTTTTTCATAACTTGTCCTTGTTTGAAGGTCCGGGCAAATCACTGTTTTTATCCCGTTCTAAAGAACATTGTACTGCATCTGCATCTTCCATTACAAAGCACATCCAGTAATAAAAATATATGAACTCTCCCTTAATTATCTATGATGCTTGCTTTTGACTGAAAAAACATGGTGTACGGATGTTGACTGATCAATCAGTTTAGATTGACACGGGAGATTGTAAAAAGCTAACATGAACGGAATTTGTAAATTGCCAGGGAGGCTAACATGAGCCGTCGTTTAATACTGTCGTCTTTAATTTTTATTTTTTCTTCTTTCCTTTTTTCCTGCGGAGCTTCAAAGGATGCTCCCGAATCAGCCGGATCTGAGTCAGCCGTCGAGTCGGCTCTCTATGAGGGGAACGGCTGGTCCTCCCTTAACTATAGTGAGGATATGAAGGGTACCACCCTCAATCTCTACGGAGTAACTGACAAGGTCCGCCCCATACTGGATGTCTTTACCGAGGACACTGGAATCAAGGTGGCCCACCTTACAATGAAGAACGGAGAGATTCTTCAGCGTCTTATCAACGAGAAGGATTCAGGCGTGTCTATTGCAGATCTCTGGTTCACAGGGGGAGCTGATACCTTTATCAATGCTTCTGAGAAAGGACTTCTTGTCTCCTATGACTCACCGGCGGGTGGGGAGCTTGATGATATTATGAAAGACCCCGGCCACTTCTGGTACGGAACCTCTCTCACCCTTGTAAACTGGGTTGTAAATACAGATCTCTTAAAAGAGAATGGTCTTCCTGTTCCCGAAAAATGGGATGATCTGCTGAACCCCGGATACAGCGGTATGGTCTCTATGCCCAATCCTGCTTCTTCAGGCACAGCCTATAATGTTGTAAGCGCCGTGCTTCAGACCCGTGGAGAAGAGGCCGGCTGGTCCTATCTCACAAAGCTTATCGACCAGGTTCCCTTCTTTACGCCGAGAGGCAGTGATCCTGCCAATATGGTTCTCAACGGAGAGGCCATGATCGGTATCAATGCAAGCAACGGTGACAGGGAACTTGAAATCAACAATCCCTTTATCAAAATTGTCTATCCCTCCGATGGAACCGGCTGGTGGCCTCAGCCTGCTGCAATTGTAGCAGGTACAAAGCATGAAGCCGAGGCAAAGGTTTTCATTGACTGGATCATCTCCAAAAGGGGTATGGAAGTTACCGCGGAGAAACGTTACGCTGCCGTTGCACGGGATGACGTAGCCATTCCCGAGGGGATCGAGGACATAAAAAACATCAACCTCTTTCCCACAGACTTTCAGGCCAATGCCGAGATGCGGGATTCCATACTTGCCCAATGGGCGGAATATGTAGAGTAAATGGACCTTCCCGGACTGCGGAAAACATCGGACCCCTATAAACCTCTCTACTATCTGTTTGTCCTGCTTCTTGTCTGTTTTATAGCGGCTCCGGTAACGGCGGTCTTCCTTTACGGGATTTTTCCGCTCGATTCTTCCGAGTCTTTCAGGCAGAGCCTGTTCCGGGCTTTGCCCTATCTTAAGAGAAATCTGATTCTGGCCTTCATCGTCACACCTCTGGCTGTGGTGATGGGCCTCTCTTCAGCCTTCACAATCCACCGTTTTTCATTACGCCTGAACAGAATATTCAAGGCATTGATCCTTATCTCTCTGGTTCAGCCTCCCTTTGTGGGGAGTATCTCTTTTATCATGCTTTTTGGAAAACGGGGGTTGATAACCCACAGGCTTCTGGGCCTGAATGTCAGTCCCTACGGGCTTCAGGGAATTGTTCTGATGCAGGTTCTCGGACTGAGCACACTGGTCTACCTTATCATTTCCAGTTCCATCTCAAGGGCGGACAGCTCCATAGAAGACGCCGCCAGGAATATGGGCGCCTCTGAGTTTCAGGTATTCAGAACAGTCACTCTCCCCGGTATGTTCCCTGAAATCTCCACGGCGGCGATCCTTGTCTTTCTGGCCTCCATGGCGGATTTTGAGACACCCCTGATTATCGGCGGTCCCTATCAGACTCTCTCTTCGGATCTGTATATTCAGATCACCGGGCTCTATGATATGAAGTCTGCAGCAATTTCAGGTATCCTCCTCCTTTTTCCCTGTATTGCCCTGTTTATCGCCTATCGGGGAATCAACAGCAGGAGGTCCTACTACGATATCAGCCTTTCAGGAAGCTCTCCTGTTTACAGGAACAGCAGCCCCGCGGTGAAGGCTGTATTCTATACAATCACTCTTGTATACTTCTGCTTCGTGCTTATGAAATACGGATTTATAGTGATCGGCGCCTTTACAAGAAACTGGGGTTACGATTACTCATTTACCCTGGACCACTTCAGGAATATCTTTCATCACAGAGATCTCTTTCCCTTTGTAAACAGCATTAAACTTGCCTTCTTTACGGCCCTGATATCCTCTTCGGCCGGTGTCTTTCTGAGCTACATCATCAAGAGAAAGAACTATGGTCTGCGCTCTTTCTCCGACCTTCTTGCAACCATTCCCATCGCCGTTCCGGGAATACTTTTGGGCATAGGGTATCTTGTGAACTTCAAATACCCCATCCTTGGTATAGGACGGTATGTTTTTACGGACCGTCAGCCGCTGCTTCTTCTGGGGACAGGGATAATCATCTACATCATCTGTATCTTCCGCTATCTGAATACCGGACTGCGGATCGGCTACTCCCTGATCGAGCACATTAATCCTGATATTGAGGATGCCGCCAGAAACCTGGGGCAGAGAGAGGCAGCCATCTATACAAAGATTGTCTTTCCACTGATCGCTCCTGCCTTCAAAAACTCCTTTTTCAGGGTTTTTGCAACGACCATGACAACCCTGGGCGCCATAATTTTCCTACTGCTTCCTTCCAACAAGGTGGCGGTTCAGACTATCTTTCAGATAATCACAAGCAGCGAGAGGGGAGTCGCCGCTTCCATGGCCCTGATGCTTTCGGGAGTGACAATCACTCTGCTTGGAATCTTTTATCTTCTAAATAAACTCGTTGAGAAGCTGTTGAAATGAAAAATATCAAACTGTCTATTAAGAACCTGAATCAGAATTACGGGGAAAAGCCCATACTCCGGGAGATCAATCTCGATATCCGGGAAGGAGAGACTGTTGTAATTCTGGGTTCCTCGGGCTGCGGAAAGACAACCCTGCTGAAGGCCGTGGCCGGTCTGGTTCAGGTAGAGTCAGGCAGCATCCGTCTGGACGGCAGGCAGGTGGAGAATCTTCCGCCCCAGGACAGGCGCGCCACAATGATCTTTCAGAACTATGCTCTATTTCCCCATATGACCGTAAGAGAAAATCTCGAGTACGGTCTGAAGATAAAGCATGAATCCGGGGAAAGTATTCTGAAGAAGAGGAGTGAAGTCGTCAGGATTCTGCACCTTGAGGGACTTGAGGAGAGGCCTGTTTCAAGGCTCAGCGGAGGGCAGCAGCAGCGTGTAGCCATCGGCCGGGCGCTGATTGTCGAGCCGTCTGTGCTGCTTTTTGACGAGCCACTATCCAATCTTGACGAGAATCTTAGAAAGAGCATGCGCCGTGAGATCAAGCGCATTCTCAGGGAGCTGGGGAGCACAAGCCTCTATGTTACACATGACCAGAATGAGGCCATAGCCATGGCGGACAGGGTCGTTGTTATGGCAGGGGGAAGGATCGAGCAGATAGACACTCCCGAAGTTCTTTATGCACAGCCCGCCAGTGAAGAGGTCGCCAGATTCCTTGGCTTCCGGAATATCTTCCCCGCTGAGTTCAGGGAGGGAGAGCTCTTTCTGGGTGATCAGGCAGAGGGCCTCCGTGTTCAGACTCAGGTTTCAGGGATTCAGGGGAAAGAAGAACGCTCATACAAAGTCCTTATCCGTCCTGAAGAGATCCGCCTTGTCAGAGAAACCGGGAGTGACGGTCAGGATCGTGATGCTTCACATGCCAAAGAGAAGGGAATGCTTGTATTAAAGGGTTCTGTTACAGAACGGGAGCTTCAAATCGGCATCAGAACCTATACTCTTTCGACTGATCTGGGCAGCATTAATGTGAATACACTGAACCATTCGGGTGAAGAGCAGTATGAGAGGGGAGATGATCTTCTTCTTGTGATCAATCCTGAAAGTTTTCACTTTATGGAGGATGTATGATTATAGACCTCCACTTCCATACAGAGCTTTATTCAGCCTGCAGCAGGATGACTCTGGCGGAAGGTCTGAAAAGGGCAGGTGAAATAGGACTGGACGGAGTCTGCATCACAGAGCACGATGTTTTTCATGAGAGGGGCAACATCGATTTGCTTGCCCGTGAGTTCGGTGTGAAGGTATTTGTCGGCACAGAGATCTACAGCAGCAACGGGGATATTCTCTGCTTCGGTCTGGACAGAATACCTGAAGAACAGATCCCGGCGTCCGAACTTGTTGGCCGGGTCTCCGCCATGGGAGGAGCTACAATCGCCGCTCACCCCTTCAGGAATAACTTCAGGGGCATCGGGGAGCTTATCACGGCGCTCCCAGATCTTACTGCGGTTGAAGCCTTTAATGGAAACACCTCAATGGAGGATAATTTACGGGCACTGGATCATGCCCGGGAACGGGGCATCCCTGTCACAGGCTCAAGCGATGCCCACAGGGCTGACAGGGTCGGCTGTTTTGCCACAGAATTTAAAGATCCCGTTAACTCCCTGCAGGATCTTATCGTGAATCTCCGGCAGGGAGAGTATACTCCCGTCGTCTACGACGGTGATACAGGAACATTTCAGAATCTGATTTGAGTTCAGTCGGGCTCAAAGGTTCCGGACAGCTCTTGTTTTTTCAGACCCTGACAAGTAGAATCAGTGCTCAGATTATGAACGAAGAAATAAAAGTCCTCTGGCAGGACGGGTACTACGCCTTCCTCTATAAACCCGCGGGAGTCCTGGTTCACCGCTCTGTCTTCTCCTCCGACAGGGACACCCTCGTCAGCAGACTCTATCAGCAGTTTGAAAAACCGCCTCTTCCCGTACACCGCCTCGACAGGCCGGTATCGGGTGTTCTGGCATCGGCCTTCGATACAGAGTCGGCTGCAGCTCTTTCCGAGTGTTTCCGGAACTCGGA
Organism: Oceanispirochaeta sp.; assembly: GCA_963676905.2. Classification (GTDB taxonomy): domain Bacteria; phylum Spirochaetota; class Spirochaetia; order DSM-2461; family DSM-2461; genus Oceanispirochaeta. Next base: position 3,580,401 of record CAXXVE010000001.1, on the reverse strand, counting down.
AGTTCAGAAGATCTATCTGGCTGTTGTGAGGGGCTGGGCCCCTGAATCCGGTACAGTTGATACTGAGCTCAAAAATTATGAGACAGGAGTCATGAAGGAAGCTCTCACAGAATTCAAAACTCTTGCCAAAGCGGAGCTGCCTTTACCCTCCCGGCGCTTTGATACATCCAGATACTCTCTGGTTGAAGTCAGGCCCAGGACCGGGCGATTTCATCAGATAAGGCGCCATCTGGCCGGCCTCGGTTACCCCATTGTGGGTGATACCTCCCATGGCGATACATTCTGCAACCACCATTTTGTTGAGAATTTCGGTGTTGAGGGACTGATGCTTCATGCCCGGCGTCTTGAGCTGAATCATCCCGTGACAGGAGAAGCCCTTTCTCCTGCAGCTGAGCTTCCGGACCGTTTTCTTAAAGCCTTTGAGTCTCTCGGCTGGGAAGAGGGTGCTCTCCTTCATTAAAAAAACATCAAAAATAATAGATATGATGTTCAGCAGGATTTAACATTTATACAGAAGACATTGATTGTTGGAGTTCTGTAGATGTCATTGCTTAAATTCAAAAATTCTTTAGAAAGTCCTCCCCCGAATACAACGGGGGCTGACGAGAATCCATGGACAGTACTTGTGGTGGATGATGATCATGATGTGCACTCCATGACAGGATTTGTTATGAAGGGCTGGGTTTTCGAAGAGCGTCCGATCAATCTTGTGAGTGCTGAATCAACGGTGCGTGCCAGGGATATTCTTGCAGAGAACAGGAACATCGCCCTTGTCCTTTTGGATGTGGTCATGGAGCATGAAACATCGGGTCTGGAGCTTGTAAAGTATATCAGAGAGGACTTAAGAGATCCTTTTATTAGAATTATCCTCAGAACCGGCCAGCCCGGAGCGGCCCCTGTCAGAACCATAATCAATGATTATGAAATAAACGACTATAAGGAAAAAAACGATCTCACAGTGGACAAACTCTTTGTGGCTGTAACAGCGGCCCTTCGGAGCTACCAGCATCTTATGACCATTGAAGCCAACAGAAAGGGGCTTGAACAGGTGCTCCACGCCACATCAGGCCTTTTTTCCAATCAGTCCATCGACACCTTCGCAGACGGAGTACTTGTTCAGATTTCAGGGCTTGTTGACGGCAAAAAGGACTCTCTCTTTCTTCAGCGCACTGACGCCGGCAGTTTTAATCCCGGTGATATCAGAATTCTGGCTGCAACGGGTGTCTATGGGGAAGAGGGCAGCAGAAAAGCTGATCTTCAGGAACTGGATGATCCTCTTATCACTTCCTATGCCCGCCGCTCTCTTCAGGATAAACAGAGTTTCTTTGAAGGGAACGACTATATAGGGTACTTTCCTATCAATATATTCACCGAGAACATCCTGATCTTCAGGGGGCTGCAGCGGATCAGCCAGTTTAAACGGCATCTACTTCAGATTTTCAGTTCCAATGCCTCCATGGCTTTCAGGAATCTCTACCTCAACAGGGAGCTCGAAGAGAGCCAGCAGGAGGTTATCTGCACCCTGGGCGAGATCGTAGAGACAAGATCCAAAGAAACGGCCTACCATATCAAGAGGGTTTCAGGGACCTGTGCACTCCTTGGCCGCGCCGCTGGAATGGAGGAGGAGAGAGTCAGAATCTTTGAGCTTGCCTCATCCATGCATGATGTGGGGAAAATCGGTATACCCAATGAGATTCTCCACAAACCCGGACGCCTCAATCCCGAGGAGTATGAGGCTATGAAGACCCATACTCTGCTGGGGTATGAGATCCTCAAGCATTCTGGGAGTCCTGTAATGAAAATGGCTGCCATGATTGCCCTTGAGCACCATGAACGCTGGGACGGTAATGGTTATCCCTATAAAAAAAATGCCGGAGAAACCAGTCTGGAAGGACGTATCACGGCTATTGTCGATGTGTTTGATGCCCTGTATAATCACAGGATTTACAAAGACCCATGGCCGCTTGAGAAGATCCTTACCCTTTTTGAAGAGGAGAGGGGCGGCCATTTTGATCCGGAGCTGCTGGACATTTTTCTTGCCAATCTTGAAGATATAACGGCAATTCAGAAAAACTTCAGCGATGATCAGAGCTGAATGCAAGGAGAATTAATTGAAGCTATTTTACGGATTTGTTAACGGACTTATTAAACTTATCCTCATTGCCGGTTGTAAGATAGACCGGTCGGAACTTGAAAAAATACCCGCCAACGGTCCATTTATTCTTGTTACAAACCATATAAACTTTCTGGAAGCGCCGCTTCTTTATATCTTTATGCGTCCCCGCCGCACCATTGCCATAGGCAAGGCCGAACTCTGGGAGAAGCCGTTTACCCGGTTTCTTATGAACCTGTGGGAGGTGCAGCCTATCAAAAGAGGCGCCATTGATATTCAGGGAATGAAGAGCTGCGTCAAGGTTCTGGAAGACGGGGATTTCCTCTGTCTGGCACCCGAGGGAACAAGAAGCCGTACTGGTAAACTTCTCAAAGGAAAGGCAGGGGTCATTATGTTTGCCCAGAAGGGAAATGCACCCATCATCCCCCTGGCTCACTGGGGTGGAGAGAGCGTTTCAAAGAATCTTAAGAAACTGAAGCGGACTCCCATTACAATACGGGTGGGTGATCCTGTTAAAATTTCGGTTCCCGAAGGGGTAAAAGTGGATGCCGCCATCCGTCAGCAGCTGGCCGATGAGGTCATGATCCAGATTGCCCGTATGATGCCCGATGAGTATCACGGGGCCTACGCCGGAAAGACCGGCGATGAGCCTCAATATCTGGCAAAGGTCTGATTGAGTATCAGATAAAGAGTATTATCACACCCGCTACCGCAATAACCGCCCCGATCATCTCACGGAGAGTCACCTTCTCTTTGAAGAGGAAGATCGACGGCGGTATGACTACAACAGGTACAAGGGCTGTGATGATTGAAACAATTCCGGCCGATGTGTGCTGCATGGCAAGAAGGCTGAGGGCCACACCGATAAAGGGTCCGAAGAGGGCCCCCAGAGAGAGCTGGGCCATGGCCTTTCCGTCCCTCATGCTTCTGAACACCTTGGGATAGAGCTTCAGGATAAAGAAGAGGGGGACAAATCCGCAGAGCCCCGCCAGTGCCCGGATCTGGGTGGCCTGAACCGGGTCGGCGCTGCCGATTCCCATCCGGCTGAGGATCATGCCCGAAGCCTGGCCTATGGTTCCTCCCAGAGCCAGGAGAATACCCCGCACCGGATGCTTCAGTTCAAAGGAGCCGCCATCTTTTTTCAAGAGGACCATCAGGACCCCTGTGAGCACAACAATCATGCTGATCCATCCCTGAACCGAGAGGATCTGCCCCATAAAAATCCATTCCAGAAAGGCTGTAATAGGCGGGACAAAACTCAGAATCAACAGGGCAACCCGGGATCCGATCTCGACGTATGAGCGGAACAGCAGCATATCACCTATGAAAAATCCTATAAAACCGGATGCAAAGACAAACCAGAACCGCCCGTCTTCGGGGAGTGTCGGGATAAATACACCCTGTGTGAGAATTAGAAAAATCTCCATAAATATGATCCCCATTACAAGGCGGATCAGGTTGACCGGAAGAGAACCTATCCGTCTTCCGGAGGCTTCAAACGAGAGGGCTGAAATCATCCAGCAGAGAGTGGTTGCAAGGGCTGCAAATTCGCCTACATACATGGCATATCTCCTAGTTCAGGAAAAACCGTATTTATCCTGTTGAGATAAGAAAATATCAGATCCGGGGTTTTTTGACTATCACTTTACGCTGAAAGGGCTTTGCGGGGATTGAGATTCATGGTTTACATCTTTAAAATAGGCCCTTGTTTCGGCGCTCCGGGCTCTCTATTTTTCCCGGAACTGATGCCGGCCACAGAAAGTGAAGAGCATACTCTCCAAGGAGCCCCTGATGTCAAAGAAAACCCTTTCAAGGAAAGTGGATAAAGCCATATTGAAGTTTAACCTCATCGAACCGGGAGATAAAATTCTTCTTGCCGTTTCAGGCGGAAAGGACTCCCTTGCCATGAGCTACTTTATGGGGCACAAACAGAAGAACTTTCCCATACCCTTCGAACTGGGGGGAATCCATATCGAAGGAGATTTTCCCGGATGCGGCAAATCTCCGGTGATGGCGGAACTTATGGCAGAGTGGGACATCCCTTTCGAAGTAGTTAAGGTTCCCATCATGGAGCGCCTGAAACCCGGCAAGACCATGAACTGCTACTGGTGCTCCACACAGCGCCGTATGGAACTCCTCCGCTATGCCGGAGACAACGGCTATAACAAGATCGCTCTGGGCCACCATATGGACGATATTCTGGAGACATTCTTTATGAATATGATGTACAAGTCAGAGCTTTCCACCATGCTCCCCAAACTCAAGTACGACCGCTATCCCTTTACTGTGATCCGCCCCCTGTCCTATGTGAAGGAAAAAGAGATTATCGAGTTCGCCGAAAGCAAGGATCTACTCAAGGCTGCGGCTGTCTGCAGTTACGGGGCGACATCGAACCGGCTTGATGCCCGGTCTGTGATCGAGGAGATTGCGGCAAAGGAGGGGCAGCACATCAAGGACAATATTTTTGAAGCCATGTGCTCCCCTGTGCACCGCTACATGCCCTACAGTCTTCTCGAGGGTGAAGAACCCTCCTGATCCCTCCCACCCGGGATAGACAGGCAGCTTGAGGTCTCACCCCTTCTTCTCCACCTGAATATTCCAGCGGGAGGGGGATATCCCTGTCTTTTTTGTAAAGAGCCTTGAGAAGTAGCAGGGGTCCTTGAAGGAGAGGCGGTAGGAGATCTCCTTTACGGAGTATGTGCCGTAATCAAGCCACTCCTTGGCCTTGTTTATCTTCAGGTTCAGATAGAACTGGTAGGGAGTCATTCCCGTATACTCCCTGAATATATTCTGTATTCTGACTTTTGAAAGTCCTATCTCGCCGGACACAAAATCAAGATCAATATTCTCATAGAGATTCTCCTCCAGAAGAAATTTGACCCTCTCCACAAGCTCCTCATCACCTGACTTTATATTCCTGTTCTTCTCCAGGCAGATTACCTCTGCCAGAAGGGAAATCGTGTCGGAGGAGCTTCTTATCTGATACCCCGGTTTCTGTTCCCTGACCTGATCAAAGAGTTTGTCAAAGAAGTAGAGGAGTGTGTCATGGTACCCGATGGAGTAGACGCTCTTTGAGGGCGACAGGACTCCCTCCTGCCTCAGCCTGTCCGGATAATCCCCGGAAAAACCGATCCAGTACTCGATCCATCCTGTAGACTTGTCGGGCATGTAGTGATGAGAGACTCCCGGAAAGATAAGCATCACAGTACCCGGCCGGATAATGTGCTTTTTATGGCCGCAATAGAATACACCCTGTCCCTGGGTAATATAGATCAGCTGGTACTCATTCAGAATACGCCCGGTGGTCACCGACTTGAACTTATCAGGGTGCTTCTCCTTGTCGGGAGGGTAGGCCGAACCTGGATTGATTACGGTGTAGCCGGCATCGTTGCAGACAATCTGCCACTTCCGGTCCTCGTCGCTGTGGGTCAGGTAGTTAAAGAAATTTCCCTTGGACATAGGATATTATGAACACGGAACAGGTGATCTGTAAAATTCTATTTACTTATATTTTGTCCATATAAATGCTGTTTATATCCATAATATACCTTTTCACAGATAAAAGAATGAGTGCTAGCATGTACATATGTTCAAGAGTAATTGGAGTAAATTGTGAATGTAAAAGTGGGACTGTTCGGCATTGGTCTGGACACATACTGGGATCAGTTCGACGGATTATATGACCGTCTGACAGGATATCTGAATACAATTGACAGCAAGATTTCATCTTTTCCGGGAATTGAGGTCGTTAATGGCGGTCTTGTTGACAATCCTGATGCGGCCAATGAGAAAGCCGCTCTTTTCAGAGAAGAGAAAGTAGAGTTAATTTTCCTCTATGTATCAACATATGCCCTCTCTCATACCGTTCTTCCCGTGGTTCAGGAACTGAAAGTTCCAGTGGTAGTGCTGAATATACAGCCCGTTGCAGCCATCGATTACGAGGCATTTAATGCAATGAACGACAGAGGGAAGATGACAGGAGAGTGGCTGGCCCACTGCCAGGCATGTTCCATCCCCGAACTGGCCTGTGTTTTTAATCTTGCAGATATAAAGTATTCCATCGTTACCGGATATATGGACGAAAGCTATGTTTGGGACAGAATCAGATCATGGACAGAATCTTTACGAGTCTGGTGTGGTATGAAAAGTGCAAGATTCGGTATTCTGGGCCACTACTACTGCGGTATGGTTGATGTGTATACAGACATCCCCCGTCTGGCGGCAGTTTTCGGAAGCCACTTTGAACTTCTTGAGATGGATGAGCTCAGTGAGCTTAGAAACCTGGTGACTCCAGAGGCTGTAAAAGAGAAAATCACAGAGTTTTCAACAGCCTTTGATGTTTCAGGTGAGTGTGAACCCTTCGAGATGGACCGGGCGGCACAGACGTCCTGCGCCCTTGATGCCCTTGTTGAAAAACACAGGCTGGGGGGGATGGCCTACTACTACGAGGGCCGCAACGGGAATGATCATGAAAATATCATTACTTCGGTGATTGCAGGGAATACCCTGCTGACAGGAAACCATGTTCCCGTTGCCGGAGAGTGTGAAGTGAAAAATATGGTGGCCATGAAGATTCTGGATCTCTTCGGTGCAGGAGGCTCCTTTTCGGAGTTCTATGCTATGGACTTCAATGACGACATTGTCATGTGGGGGCATGACGGCCCTGCACATACAGGTATGGCCGACGGCAAAGTGGGGCTTGTTCCGCTTCCTGTCTACCATGGTAAACCTGGAAAAGGCCTTTCCATACAGATGAAGGTCAAAAACGGTCCTGTAACTCTTCTTTCGGTTGTTCAGGGGACCGGCGGCTCTACAAAGCTCCTTGTTGCGGAAGGTGAGTCTGTTGAAGGGCCCACCCTGATGATCGGCAATACAAACAGCCGGTACAAGTTCAGTATTCCTGCCAGGGATTTTACAGAGAAGTGGTCCTATGCGGGGCCTTCCCATCACTGTGCCATAGGTAAAGGGCATCTGGCGGATCGTCTCGAGATTCTCTCGGATCTGCTTGGAATAGAAATAATCAAGGTCTGCTAAGGGAGGTGACAGTGTCTGAATATATACTGGAACTTAAAGGCATAACGAAGATCTTTCCCGGTGTTAAGGCCCTGGATGATGTTTCGTTTCAGCTTAAACCCGGTGAGATTCATGCCCTTATGGGTGAGAACGGTGCCGGAAAATCAACTTTTATCAAGGTCATCACGGGTGTATATAAACCCGAACACGGTGAGGTTTACCTTAACGGAGAGCGGGTCCGGTTCAACGGTCCCAAGGATGCCCAGGCAGCGGGAATTGCAGCCATCTATCAGCATGTTACATGCTATCCCGATCTGACGGTGGCGGAGAACATCTTTGTGGGTCATGAGATCCGCTATCCTTCACGGAGGCTCAACTGGAAGGAGATGAACCGCCAGGCCGATGAGCTCCTTGAGAGCCTCGGTGTGGAGTTCAATTCAAAGACCCTTATGGGATCCCTCTCTGTTGCCCAGCAGCAGATTGTTGAGATTGCCAAGGCCCTCTCGATGAAAGCCAGGATCATCATTATGGATGAGCCCACAGCGGCGCTGACCAAAAGGGAGAGCGAGGAGCTCTATCGGGTAACAGAACAGCTTCGGGACAGGGACAAGGCGTCCATCATCTTTATATCCCACCGTTTCGAGGACATGTATAAACTGGCTTCCCGGGTCACCGTATTCCGGGATGCCCACTACATAGGCTGCTGGGAGCTGGATAAGATCACCCAGAACGACCTGATTGTCGCCATGGTGGGACGGGAGGTAAGCAGTCTCTTTCCCAAAAAAGTTGTTCCCATCGGAGAGACCGTACTTGAAATCGAAAAGCTGACCCGGACCGGGTACTTCGCTGATATCTCCTTTTCATTGAGAAAGGGCGAGATTCTGGGTCTAACGGGCCTTGTGGGCGCCGGAAGAACCGAGGTCTGTGAAAGCATCTTCGGTATTCACCCCTCTGACAGCGGAAAGATCATCTTTGAAGGTGAAGAAAAGAGTATTGAGAGCCCCAAAAAGGCAATGAATCTGGGCATCGGATATCTTCCAGAGGACAGGCAGCTTCAGGGCCTGATTCTTGACTGGGGGATCAACAAAAATATAACCCTTCCCAAACTTGAAAAGTTTTCAAAGGGAATCTGGATTGATGAAAACAGTGAACAGAAGGTCTCCGAGGAGCTGTTCAAGCAGGTCATGATCAAGGCGCCTTCGGTGGATTCAAGAGCCTCGACCCTGTCCGGTGGAAATCAGCAGAAAATCGTTGTAGCCAAACTCCTTGCCACAGACCTGAAGGTCATCATTCTGGATGAACCGACAAAGGGTGTTGATGTGGGGGCCAAATCGGCTATCCACGAGATTATGAGTGATCTTGCAGGAAGGGGATACGCCATTTTAATGGTCAGTTCCGAGATGTCCGAGGTCATGGGAATGTGCGACAGGATACTTGTTATGAAAGAGGGCCGTCTGAGCGGTGAATTTGATAAAGACAGTGTGACTCAGGAGAAGATCCTTGAGGCTGCCATGGTCAAAAAAGTAAAGGCGGGAGCATAAGCAGATGGCGAAAGAGTTGAACAAGTCATTCTTTGATTATTTCGAGCAGTTCAGAGAGTTGGGTCTGCTGCTGTTTATTGTAGTGTTGTCAGTTCTGGTTCAGATCAGAAATCCGAGTTTTCTTACAGGGGAAAACATCAATGATATGCTGAAGAACACGGCTATACTGAGTATTCTTGCAATCGGTATGATGCTGGTTCTTGTTACAAGGGGCATCGATCTGTCCATTGCATCGAATATGGCCTTTTCAGGGATGCTGGCATCCCTTCTTGTAAGGGATTTCCCCCAGATTCCCACAGTCATTATTCTTCTTATCGGAGTGGGTTCTGGTACTTTCTTCGGCTTCCTCAACGGAGTATTTATCTCCAAGGGAAGGCTTCTGCCCATCATTGCCACTCTGGGTATGATGTACATCCTCAGGGGAAGCACATTTCTTATAAGCAAGGGAAAGTGGGTCAGTTCCTATCAGTTTACCGACAGCTTCAAGAAGATGGCCACAGGAAATGTAATGGGGATCAACAATCTGATTCTCTTTGCCCTGGCTACCTATATTGTTGCCTTCTTCTTCATAAATCATACGGCCACGGGACGGCGTATCTATGCCACGGGAAGCAATCCTGATTCGGCTAAAATCAGCGGTATCAATACAGACCGGATGATTATTCTCTCCTATTCCATCATGGGAATGCTCTCCGGATTTACAGGGGTTCTCTGGATGGCCCGTTTCGCCTCAGCCCAGAGCGACAGCGCCATGGGGTACGAGATGAACGTTATTGCCGCCTGTGTTCTGGGAGGAGTCAGTATGGGGGGCGGAGCCGGTAAGGTGGGGGGCGTCTTTCTGGGAGCCCTGCTTTTCGGCATTCTCAACAATACACTTCCTTTGATTAATATCTCCCCCTTCTGGCAGAACGCCCTTCAGGGAGCCATCATTCTGCTGGCTGTAATAGCCAATGTTATTGCAAAAAGAGAGATCACAAAAAGAAATCTGAACAGGAGACTGAAATGAGCGGGAAAAAGCTGAAAATCAAGTCCTTCTTCAAATGGGAGTGGATGCTTGTACTGATGCTCATTCTTATCAATGTTATCAATGCATCCCTGTCTCCCTACTATTTGAACTATTTTAATATTTCAAGTGCGGTCATGGCCTTTCTGGATAAGGCGTTTATGGTCTTTCCAATGGCTCTGATCATGATCATGGGCGATATTGATATCTCTGTGGCCTCTATCGTGGCCCTGTCGTCGGTGATCATGGGGGTCGCCGTACAGGCGGGACTGCCCATGGGCGCAGGGATACTCCTCTGTCTGGTGGTAGCCACCCTCTGCGGTTTTATCAACGGAATGATCATAACAAGGTTCAAGGAGCTTTCTGCGGCGATTGTAACAATCTCCACAATGATCCTCTACCGTGGAATCGCCTATATCATTCTTGAAGATCAGGCGGCCAGCGGTTTTCCCGAATGGTTCTCCTTTCTGGGATGGGGCGGTTTTGCAGGTATACCTGTAATCTTCATTGCCTTTGTTATCCTTGCAGTATTTTTCTGGCTCCTTCTGCACAAGACAATCTACGGAAGAAGAATCCTTGCCATAGGCCAGAACAACACCGCCAGCATCTATTCGGGTATTGAAGTGGACAAATTCCGTCTCTTTGCTTTTACAGTAGCCGGTCTGATGGCGGGGATTACAGCCCTTTTTATGACATCCAAAATGGGCTCCACAAGACCGAACATCGCCGTAGGTTATGAACTTGAGGTGATCGCCATGGTTGTTCTGGGGGGCGTCAGTACCTCCGGAGGTAAGGGGAAAATCCACAATGTCATTATGGCCGTCTTTATTATCGGACTGCTGAAGTATGGTCTGGGGCTTATCAATATTCACTCCCAGCTGCTCCAGATCATCATAGGTATTCTTCTGATCAGCACAACAATCGGACCCAATCTGGGTGAGGACTTTCTTAAAAGAAAACAGCTGAGACAGAACAGTTAATGTAAATTGCAGAGTTCGCTCTGTGAAAATAATTGGAGGACTATATGAAAAAAAAGGTTGTCTCTTTGGTTATGGTACTTCTGGTACTGACAGCAGGATTTGCTGCAGCATCAGGACAGGCTGAAGACAGCGGCAAAAAGAAGTTTGCCGTTATCTTCAAGAACACAGGAAACCCCTATGGTGAAAAGGAGATGGAAGGCTACAAAATCGCTGTAGAAGAGATGGGATATGAGGCTATTCTTAAAGCCCCTGCACAGCCCACCGTTGACGGTCAGATTGCCATTATCGAAGAGCTTATCGCTCAGAGAGTGGATGCCATCGGAATCACCGGTAATGATGCTGATGCCCTGAACCCCGCCCTTAAAAGAGCCATGAGCCAGGGAATCAAGGTTCTCTCACTCGACTCTGCAGTAAGCCCCGCGGGAAGAATGGTTCATATCAATCAGGCTGACCCCGAGAGAATCGGCCGTGTTCAGGTTCAGGCCATTGCCGAAATGATCGGCGGCGAAGGTCAGATTGCCGTTCTCAGCGCCACATCCCAGGCTACCAACCAGAACACCTGGATCGAGTGGATGAAGGAAGAGCTGAAAGAACCCGAATACAGCAATATCGAGCTTGTTAAAGTTGCATACGGTGACGACCTGAGAGACAAGAGCGTATCCGAGATGGAAGCTCTGCTCAAGAACTACCCCGACCTGAAGGGCGTTATCGCTCCTACAACAGTAGGGATCGCCGCTGCCGGTCTGGTAATCGAAGAAAAGGGACTGAAAGGACAGGTTCATCTGACAGGTCTGGGACTCCCCAGTGAAATGGCAAGCTACATTGAGAGCGGAATCTGTGAATGGATGTATCTTTGGAATCCCATCGATGTGGGTTACCTTTCCGGTTATGCCGCCATGGCTCTTGTTGACGGAAGCATTACCGGTGCCGTTGGAGATACCTTCGGAGCCGGAAGACTTGGAACAAAAGAGGTAATCGCCGACGGAGACGGAACTCAGGTTATGCTGGGCGACCCCTTCCGCTTTGACGCTGACAACATTGCCGAATGGAAAACCGTTTACTGATCATAAACTGATTTAAAAATATCTTCTGCCGGCAGCTTAATCACTGCCGGCAGTTTTTTGCCGGGCAGGGGGAGCCTCTCCCGGACGGAGTGCCAAAAGGGGGCGTAACTATGAGAAATGCATTTAAGATGAAACTCTATCCCGGGTTTGCCGGAGAGTATAAAAAAAGACATGACGAGATCTGGCCGGAACTTAAAAAACTCCTCTCGGAAAGCGGCGTCTCGGACTACTCCATCTTCCTTGATGAGGAGACCAATATCCTTTTTGCAGTGAATAAGAGCGATGACGGCAAAGAGCCTGTGGATATGGGAACAGAAGCGCTTGTCCGGAAGTGGTGGGACTATATGGCCGATGTCATGGAGACAAACGAAGACAACTCTCCCGTGGTTGTAGAGTTGAAAGAAGTCTTTCATATGGACTGACAGGCATCTCCCCAGGGGCCGGCTCTTATGGCCCTGCAGGAAGGTCTCACATATGTAAAAGATAAAAAAGTATTTATTGCGGATACCCGGTATGGGGGTTATGGTAGTGGTTAATTCCGCACTGAGGATCCCCAAATGAAGTTCCAGAGGAAAATCCTGCTGACATATTCCGTCTTTATCCTGTTTATCATGGGTTTGATGGGAAGTTTTCTGTTCAGAAACAACAATATCTTCCTGAGAAATGAGATCGCCTCCACCTATCAGTCCCTGACCGACGGAATGATCTCCCAGCTGGACAACCAGTTTGATCAGATGGAGTTCCAGATCCTGGACCTCATCTCAAAAGAGGACCTTAAGGATGTTATTGTTATGATCAACACAGTGGATCATGACAGCCCGTACTATCAGACAGCATTTCAGGATGCCGTGGGCGTATTCCGTTCCCATCTCCTTGTTTATTCCATCCTTCAGAAGTATCACAGCATTATCTATCTCAATACACTGGGTGACTTTTTTTCGAGCAACTACAGAGAGCATCTGAGCCTTAAAATTGATCCCGCCTCACTGGACGAGATCGGATTTCTGGAAGAGTCAATTACACGGCCCTCAAGTTCGTTTATTATTCTGCCCTATACAGATCCCTGGTCTCCTGCAGGAGACAGAATATTCGGGCTCGGCAGGGTTATCCGGTCTCTTTCGGTGGTTCCGGGATTTATCCTGGCACACAAGGATATCTCTGTTCTGGACCCCGTATTTGACCCTGCAGATCAGGAGTATATAGACGTTATTGTTCTGACAGAGAGGAATGAGGTCTTTTATGGATCAAAGGAGTTCAGCTTCGAAGAGATCTCCTACTTCAGTACCATAACTGAGTCCTCCAGACGCTTCAGACCCAATCCTGTAAACGGTGACAGGGAGATGCACCTCTGCTCGGTTTCAGGCAATACGGGCCTGACGGTCCACCTTGTTGTAAACCAGGGGCTGCTGAGGGAGTCGAACCGCTCTGTTTTTCTTACAATCTTTGTCGGTATTGTTGTCCTTCTTGTTATCTCAACATTTTTCAATATTGTCTCATCCTCCCTGCTTACCAAACCCCTGAAAGAGATAACATCAATGATGAGGGAGACAGAGCTTGAAAAGTCTCCCGAGAAGAAAGAGTACGCAAGCCGCCACGATGAGATTATCGATCTCAACTATGCCTTTCATGATCTTGTGGACAGGCTTAATGATTCGGTGCGGCGGGAAATTACGATCAATACGGCCTGGATGCAGGCCAGGATGGATGCACTTCAGGAGCAGGTAAACCCTCATTTCCTCTTTAATATGCTCAGTGTCATAGGCAACAGGGGGTACATGCTGGGGGACGAGGAGATCTGTGAAACCTGCGATGAAATCGCCAGGATGCTCCGGTACGCAAGCTCCACCGTGAAACGGAGTGCCAGCATTGGGGAAGAGGTGGCTCATGTTCAAAACTACCTGCAGCTTATGAAGCGGCGCCTGGAGGACAGAATCTCCTTTCAGATTGATCTGGATAAAGATGTCGAGCATGTCCGTATGCCCCGGATCGTTCTGCAGCAGCTTGTTGAAAACTCCCTGGATCACGGATACAAGTCGGTGCAACGGGACATAAAGATCGGAATCCGCTGTTTCAGAAAGGGGGAGAGCTGGCGTGTTGAAGTCTCTGATAACGGTCAGGGCTTTACTCCCGAAGATCTTGAAAAGCTTGAAGACAGCCTGGAGAAGCAGAAGAAAAGGCTGGATGAGTCCTTTGAGTCTGTGGGGCTTGAGATCGGAGGCATGGGGCTTTTGAATACATATACGCGCCTCTATCTCTATTTTGAAAAAAGTCTGTACTGGGAAATCATCAATAGGGAAGGAGAGGGCGTCTGTATCTGTTTCGGCAGCGACAGAGGGCTGAATTGAGTATGTACAAGGTATTGGTTGTAGAGGATGAGAAGGCTTCATCCAATTTTCTCTGTTCTATTCTGAAGAAGGAGTATCCCGGGTTTGAGGTTCTTGAACCTGCGGAAAACGGCCTGGCCGGGTGGAATTCTCTGGAGCAGAATAAACCTGATCTTGTGATAACCGACATCAGGATGCCTGTTATGACGGGTCTTGAGCTTGTATCGAAGATCCATGAATCATTTCCCGGCATAAACTGCCTCATCTTGAGCGGGTATCAGGATTTTGAGTATGCCCGCGAGGCGATGGCTTCGGGTGTGGCGGACTATCTTCTTAAACCGATTACTCCATCAAAACTGCGGGAGGCAATAGACAGGTTAATGCCTTCCCTGCAGAGGATCAGGCTCAGGACAGAGCAGGAGAGGCTGCGTGCCTGTATTGCCGGAAGCGCTGACAAGTATGAAACGGGAGAGGACGGCGAGTCTGACCGGAGCAGCACCTGCCGGATGGCGGTTTTCCGCTACGGCAGCCTTGTTTCCCGTTTTTCACCCTTTTCCCGCAGAGATATTGAAGGGTTTCATGATCCACTGTGGGTCTTTGGCGGACGTGACGGCAGAGAGTTCATTCTGCTGGCCTCGGCGGCGGATCTGACGGGAGAGGAGTTTTCTGCCGCAGTGGAAGGGGCCAGGGAGAGGCTGGGCGAGGGGAGTGTTTCCATGTTTATTCAGAAGTCGGGCTGTCTCCTCTCAGATCTTCGCAGTTTATACAGTGAGGCCCTGATTCTGATAGACCGGAATCTGGTGCTTGGCAAGACCCTGACCATCAACTCTGATTACAAGGACTCCTCGCAGCCCATCGAGTGGGACAAAGAGCTTGAGTACGCCGTTGATTACGCCCTTGTAAACAGGGAGATAGGCCGCCTGCAAAAGTACCTCTTTGACAATCTGCAGGAGTGGATAGACAGGGACCTGCCTGCAATACGCATTGAAACAGCCCTGAAAGAGCTGTTCTACATTATCAGGAAGATGAACCCCTCTCCTGATCACGATGATGCGATGAAGCCGGAAATCCTCCTGGAGCTCTATCTTTCGGAGTACAAAGATCCTGAAACCCTCAAGCATCAGCTTTCGGCGCTGATTAAAGGGATGCTCAGCCTTGATGACAGGGATACCTCAAAGGATATCCCCGACTCCTTCAATGCGGTTCTTCTCTATGTGGACCGCCACTTCAAGGACAATCTTAAACTATCGGAACTCAGTGAGATTTTCCATCTCTCCAAGTCCTACCTCTCAAGGCAGTTCAGTAAATACACAGGTGCATCATTTTCGGACTATCTCAGGAAGTGCCGCATCAATGCAGCCATGGATCTGATCCGCCTGAATCAGAATATGCCCCTGCAGGATGTAGCACAGTACTGCGGATTTGACGACCCCTTCTACTTCAGTAAGGTATTCAAGGCCGAATCCGGTATGACCCCCACCCAGTTCAGAAAGAGCCTGGATTAAAAACCCCGGATTAAAGTGCCCGGGCCTATGGGAAGGGGCAGATTCCGGTGTTCAGAATATTCCATGGTTATGTTCATATATTTCCATGTTGTTATATTTAAACAGCCCTTACCATCAATATATCTAAAGGAGGTTCCTATGAAAAAAGGACATAAGCGATCAACTGCAGCATTGATCATGCTGCTTGTTGCCGGACTGCAGCTGCATGCAACCGGCGCTCAGGATGCACAAGGAAGCAGCTCAGCAGAGGGAGGACCTGTTGAACTGAGTTTTCTGGTTGGTAACCAGTCAAATGTAGATGGTATCAAGGCTGTTGCCGAGGCTGCCGAAGAGGATCTGAATATCAAGATCGTCTGGGAGCTGGGACCCGCCGGTTCAGAGGGTGACAACCTTCTCAAGACAAGACTGGCCGCCGAAGAGATGCCCGACCTGAACTACTACAACTCAGGTTCCCTCTTTCAGGCCCTGAAACCCCAGAACCACTTTGCAGACCTTACAGATATTGAAAATATGAGCCGTGTGAACAAGGCTTTTACCGATAACGTCAGTGTTGACGGCAAAATCTATGCTGCTCCCGCTGAGATGTATATCGGTTCCGGTGGTTGGATCTACAACAAACGGGTTTACAAAGAACTGGGTCTTGAAGTTCCCAGAACATGGGATGAGCTGATGGCCAACTGTGAAGTCATCAAGAATGCCGGCAAGACCCCTGTACTGGCCTCCTACAAGGACTCCTGGACAGCTCAGATGGTCGTTCTTTCAGACTACTACAACATCCAGGCTGCCAACCCCAACTTTGCTGAAGACTACACAAACAACAAAGTAGGTTATGCGGACACTCCCGAAGCCCTCAGAAGCTTCCAGAGAATGAGAGACCTCTACGACAAGGGCTATATCGGAGACGCTCCCATGGCCATGACCTTCGAAGAGGCTCAGGAGAACCTGGCCATGGGCGATGGTGTTCACTATCCCATGCTGACCTTTGTTCTGGGCAACATTGCCATGCTCTATCCCGATAAGCTTGCTGATATCGGTTTCTTTCCCCAGCCTTCTGACGACCCCTCTATCAACGGAGTTACAGTTTGGCTGCCCAACTGTATCAATGTGTACAAGAACAATCCCAATGTGGAAGAGTCCAAGCGCTGGCTGGAGTACTACCTGTCCGACAAGGGAATTGCAGCCTATATGACTGGTCAGAAACCCGACGGACCCCATGTGATCAACGGCGTTCAGCTGCCCGACAACATCTTTCCCGCCATCAAGGACATCCTTCCCTATGTTGAACGGGGCGATATCGCATCGGCTCTCGAATTTTCATCACCCATCAAGGGCCCCAGTCTGGAACAGATCTGTGTTCAGGCGGGACTCGGAATTGAATCTCCCCTGACTTCCGCCCAGGCCTATGACAAGGACGTTGAGAAGCAGGCAAAACAGCTCGGCCTTCCCGGCTGGTGATCTCTTAATCTCATAAAATAATATTTTCCGGTTCTTCCGCACCCGCGGTAGAACCGGGTTTTCCAAAATCTCCGGAGGTAATATGTCTTCACTTTCCAGTAAGCGGTCAGTGTACAGTTACTGGTTCATTGTGCCCGCCGCAGTGATCTATGTGATGTTCTTTCTGGCCCCTACATTCTTTTCATTTTTTTTCAGTCTGACCCGCTGGTCCCTGTTCGACTGGAACTTTATAGGCCTAGAGAACTTTAAAATGTTCTTCAGGGAGAACTCTTTGAGCATCGGTTTTAAAAACACCCTGATCTATGCGGTGCTCACCTGCGGACTGAAGGTTGTTTTCGGATTCATCCTTGCCTCCTATCTGTCGACGAATATCAAGTTTCAGGGGCTGCTCCGCTCTATTGTATTCTTTCCCACTATCTTAAGTACCATTGCCATCGGTATTACCTTCGGTTCCCTGATGCATCCCACAAGAGGCGCCATGAACCTGGCCCTGGGGCTTGTTGGTATTGCCGGTCCCGACTGGCTGGGTGATGTTAACTGGGCCCTCTTTTCAGTCATCCTGGTAGATGTGTGGAAGGGTGTGGGTATTGCCATCATCATCTTCATGGCCGGTATCAAGGCCATTCCCGACCAGTACTACGAAGCCCTGTCCATCGACGGCGGCAACGCCCTGGACAAGCTGCTCCATATTACCCTTCCTCTCTCCCGGTCGGCGATGAACGCTGTCTTTATCCTGGCTCTGATCGGAGGTCTCAGAAGTTTCGACCTTGTATGGACCATGACCAAGGGAGGTCCCGGTTTTACAACGGACCTTATCGCCTCAATCATCTACAAGCAGTATCAGGGTGGATTCTACGGTCTGGCCACAGCAGGGAACGTAATTCTCTTTGTTCTTGTAGCTGCCATCGCCATGCCCCTGTACAGATATATATCCAGCCGTGAGGTAGAAGTATGACAAAACGAAAAGTTCTGGGAGGAGTCAGTCAGGTACTGATCTTCCTGATTTTTATATTTATCTTTGTAGTTCCCCTTGTGTTTATCTTTCTCAATGCCGGAATGGATGTGGGTCAGGCCAGCCGTCAGAGGTTCGCCCTTCCTGAGAATCCTCAGTTTCTGGCAAACTTTACCGACGTCTTCACAGCTTCGGACAACATGCTTTTAAGGGCTTTCAAGAACAGCATCCTTATTACGGTGCTCTCCATAATGTTCATCATCCTCACCGCGGCTATGGCCTCTTTTGTGCTTGAAAGAAGAAAGTCCCGCATCGTCAATACGGCTACATCTCTGATTCTGGCGGGACTGATGATTCCCCCCTCTGTTGTCACAACCATCTGGCTTCTGAAGGGAATGGGTCTCTACAAAACCCTGCCGGGAATCATCCTTATTGAGATTGCCCTGAATCTGCCCTTTGCCATCGTTCTCTACCGCGGTTTCATGGTCACTCTGCCACGGGAGCTGGATGAAGCCGCTATTATCGACGGCTGTTCCCCGTTCAAGCTCTTCTATGAGATTATTTTTCCGCTGCTCCAGCCTGTTTCGGTATCGGTTATCGTGCTTTCATCGGTAGGAATCTTCAACGACTTTGTAAACCCCCTCTACTTCCTGCCGGGAGCAAAGAACGTGACGGTGCAGCTCACTCTGTACAATTTCATTGCACGCTACTCCACTCAGTGGAACCTGCTGTTTATGAATGTTCTGATAATCTCGATCCCGCCGCTTCTGGCATTTATCTTCTTCAATAAAAAGATCATCGGCGGAATGGTCGCCGGTGCTGTAAAAGGATAAGCGAGTGAAACTGCAGACAAGCGACTTGAAGTGTGAATATAGAACCAATCCCCTGGGGCTGGATTGTGAAAAGCCCCGGTTCTTCTGGAAGATCCAGAGTGAAACTCCCGGCTGTTATCAGCAGTCCTATAGAATCAGGGTCTATTCCGATGACCTTTCAGGCAGCAGCGGAGAACTTCTCTGGGATTCGGAAGAGGTTGAATCAGATGACTCAATTCATGTGCCCTACGGCGGACCGGCCCTGACCCCCCGGAGCAGATACTCCTGGGAGGTTCAGATTAAGGACCGCGACGGAAACACCTCTCCCTGGAGCGGACGTTCATGGTGGGAAACAGGCCTTATGGAGACAGGCAACTGGGAAACCCGGTGGATCTCTTCACCCGACAAGAGCATCGACTCCCCCTGCCTTCGAAAAGACTTTCACATACGAAAGGAACTGGCCTCGGCCCGCCTTTATGTCTCTTCCAGGGGGCTTTACAGGATGATGGTCAACGGGGAACAGGTCTCGGAAGATCTGTTTACACCCGGCTGGACGGAGTACCGCTCTAGGATTCAGTATCAGAGCTATGATGTGGGTGCTCTTCTTGTAAAGGGAGAGAACACCCTTGCCTCCATGCTTGGAAACGGCTGGTTCCGCGGCTCCCTCGGATTCGCCGGAAACGGCGCGGTCTACGGCGATACACTTGAGCTTATCTGCCAGCTCCACTTGAGATATTCCGACGGTACTGAGGAAGTCCTGGGCACCGGTGATGGCTGGACCTGCGGCGAAGGGGGCGTGAGGTACTCCGACCTCTACCACGGTGAAATATATGACTCCCTTATGGAGGCTGAAGGTTGGAGCCGTCCGGGATTCGACGACAGCTCCTGGAGCCCTGCTGTGGTCACAGATACACCCTGTACCATACTGACGGCCCAGGAGAGCGAAGGGGTCAGAAGAATTGAAGAGCTTCCTGTCCTTGAGGTATTAACATCCCCACAGGGAGAGACAATCCTCGATTTCGGTCAGAACCTCGTGGGCTGGGTCAGGTTTTCAGCCACAGGAAACAGGGGAGAGAAAGTAAGGCTCTCCCATGCGGAAATCCTTGATTCTGAGGGCAACTTCTACACTGGCAACCTCCGTTCAGCCAGACAGCTTATTGAATACACCCTGGGGGGTGAGGATACCGAGATATACGAGCCCTGTTTCAGTTTTCAGGGATTCCGCTATGTCAGAATCGATGAGTACCCAGGCAGTGTTGATCCTGAAAACTTTAAAGCAGTGGTTCTCCATACAGATATGGAAGAGACAGGAGAGTTTTCCTGCTCCCATCCTCTTGTCAACCAGCTCCAGCACAACATTTTATGGGGGCAGAAGGGGAACTTTCTTGATGTTCCCACCGATTGTCCCCAGCGTGACGAGCGCCTTGGCTGGACCGGTGATGCACAGGTTTTTGCAGGAACTGCCTGCTACAACATGAATACGGCCCTCTTTTTTACAAAATGGCTGAACGATCTGAAAACATCCCAGCGCCCGAACGGATCTGTTCCCGCGGTGGTTCCAACAATGCCAGAGACGGATATGATGATGCCCGAGGACTCCGGAGCCGGGTGGGGGGATGCGGCTGTGATCGTTCCCTGGAGCATCTATCAGGCCTATGGCGACAGGCGGCTTCTGGAGGATCAGTATCCCGTCATGAAGGGCTATGTGGACTATATCCGCTCCCGTGCCGAGGACGGTCTTCTGTGGAACAGCGGCGAGCACTTCGGCGACTGGCTGGCGCTGGATGCCAAACCCGGCAGCTACAAGGGCGCAACCCCCGATGACCTTGTCGCCACCGCCTACTATGCCCACTCTGCAGCTGTACTCTCAAAAGCGGCTTCCGTTCTGGGTAAAAGCGATGATGCAAGCGAGTACAGTGAGCTGAACAGCCGGATTAAAAAAGCTTTTCAGGATGAGTATCTGACCCCCCGCGGACGAATATCCTCTGAGACTCAGACCGCCCATATCATGGCCCTGATCTTCGACCTGGTGCCCGGGGAACACAGATCAAGAATTACCGAATCCCTTATCAGCAACCTCTATGAGAACAAATGGCACCTTTCAACTGGTTTTCTGGGAACACCTCTCCTCTGTCCCGTTCTGAGCATGGTAGGCAGAGAGGATGCGGCATTCCGCCTTCTCCTCCAGGAGGAGTATCCCTCATGGCTCTATCAGGTCAAAAAGGGCGCTACCACAATCTGGGAGCACTGGGATGGAATTAAACCCGACGGTTCCATGTGGAGCGATGATATGAACTCCTTTAACCACTACGCCTACGGAGCCATCGGGGAGTGGATCTACAGGAACCTCGGAGGGATAAGACAGAATGAGGAGAACCCGGGATACAAGCACTTTACTTTGAATCCCTCCACAGTACGTGAGATAACTTCGGCATCGGCCGCTCTCAATACCCTCTATGGAGAGATCCGCTCAGAGTGGAGTCTTGAAGGGGATAACTTCTCATGGACCGTTGTCATTCCTCCCAACACCACCGCAGACCTTGTCTTTCCATGGCCGGGGAGCGGTGCGCCGGAGAACAGAACCCTCGGTTCGGGAAGTTACAGATTCAGTTACAGCATTGATGGTTCCATGATTCCCGAGCTTCCTTCAAATCCTCCCCTGAAGCCCTGGGAGCATGAAGACTGAAGAACTATTCAAGGAGACAGGTATATGGTCAGTGAACAGGCGAAAGCCGTTATGGATGATTTAAGAAAAGGGAAAGAGCGGAGCAAATGTGAAGCTCTTACTCCGGAGTCTGTGCTTCGGGACAGGGCCGGAATCGATAAGATATTTGAAAAGGTTCCCCTGAATCAGAATATCGGGATTGAGGCTGTTGAGACAGCTGAATTCAGGGGAGAGTTCTTTACTCTCAAGGGCAGTGCAAAGGTGCTTCTGTTCCTCCACGGCGGTGCATTTATGAACGGCTCCGTCTTTTCAAGGCGGAAGCTCTGCCATGATATTATGGAGGCTTCGGGAATGGATGCTCTCTCAGTGGATTACGGCCAGTGGCCCGAATCAAAACATCCGCAGGCACTCAATGATGCGGTTGCCGCCTACAAGTGGCTTATAGGGAAGGGGTATGATCCACAGGATATCCTCTTTTTCGGCGAGTCCGCCGGGGCTATGCTGACCCTGACGTCCATCCTCTACCTGAAGGATCAGGGTATCCCCCTTCCCGGGAAGGCTGTTGTATTCTCACCAGTAGCGGGACAGGACATGGATCTGGATTCCCACTCAAGCCGGGATGACAGGGACCCAATGATAAGCTATGAGCCCGTAGTTCCCTATTATGAAGGATCAGACTTTGAGAGCCCCTATGTCTCTCCTGGAAACGGAGACTTTTCAGGGTTTCCCCAGCTCTGTATCCATGTGGGGACCGAAGAGGCCCTCTATGACGATTCCAGGCTGATCTACCAGATGTGCCTGGAGGATGGAGTCGACGTCACCTTCAGGGAGTGGGAGGGACTCTTTCATGTGTTTCCGCTCTTTGATATTCCTGAAACAAAGGTAGCTGTGAAAGAGATCGCGGCTTTCCTGAAAGGGGATCACTGATCCCTGTAAGGCCCGGGGGAGGAATCCCCTCTTTTCCCGGGCCATATGCCTCCGTCAGGCCTTAAGTCCCTGTACAGGACGCCCAGTATTTTATACTATCAATCCTGCCCGGCATTCCGATGCCGCGGATGCCGAGGACCGGAGGAATTATTGGAACCTGTATTTGAACGTCTGGAAGAACGGGATATTCTATCGCAAAAGTGCGAACGCTCTCTGCTTGTAGGTATACAGAATGAAGATGAAAATGTATACGAAGCGGAAAATCACCTGAAAGAACTGGCCTCCCTGGCCGACACAATGGGCATCCCCCCCGTAGGGCAGATGATGGTCAAGCTCAGGAAAACAAGTCCCCGCTACCTTGTGGGGTCTGGAAAACTGGAAGAGATCAGGGATGCCGCCATTGACTGCGAAGCTGACCTTATCATCTTCGACTATGACCTCTCTCCCAGCCAGCAGAGAAACATTGAACAGGATATGGGCATTACAGTCATCGATAGAGAAGAGGTCATTCTCGATATCTTTGCCGACCGCGCCTCCACCCGTGAGGCTGTGCTGCAGATTGCCCTTGCAAGAATGCAGTACTCCCTGCCCCGGCTCACCCGCGCCTGGACCCACCTCTCCCGTCAGAGGGGGGGAGCAAAGGGTACAAGGGGCAAAGGGGAGACCCAGCTTGAGTCGGACCGCCGGATGGTTCTGGCTAAAATTGCCTCACTCAAAAAAGAGCTGGCCCATGTCAGAAAAAACAGGGAAACCCAGCGGAAAAAAAGGCGCTCCCTGCCTGTGCCGACCCTCTCAATCGTGGGCTATACCAATGCGGGCAAATCCTCCATCCTCAATATGATGACAAATGCAGATGTCCTTGCCGAAGACAAACTCTTTGCCACCCTGGACCCCACCTCCCGCCGGGTCCACCTTCCCGGGGGGCGTCAGGTTGTTGTGACAGATACCGTAGGGTTTATCCGCAAGCTTCCCCACAACCTTGTTGAAGCCTTCAAGTCCACCCTGGAAGAGGCCGTAATGGCAGATGCCATTATTCATGTTCTTGATATCAGCAATCCCGAGTGGCGGGAACACAGACGTGTTACCGAGGCGGTTCTGGACGAACTGGGGGCGGGAGACAAACCTGTTCTCCTTGTCTTCAACAAGACCGATATGATCGATGATCCCGGTGAGATGGCGCACTTTCTGAAGAATGAAGCCCACACCATGGTGATGCTTTCTGCCAAAACCGGTTCCGGCCGGGAAGATCTTGAAAGCGGTATACAGGAAGTTCTGGAAGCGGAGCTGCCGGTCAAACACTTATTGATTCCTCCAGACAAGTGGGATATAGTTGCATATGTAAGGCGCAACAGCATCGTTATCAAGGAAGAATATGTGGACGACGGCATCTATCTGGAAGCCATCCTGTCCGTAAAAGACCAGAAGATGCTGGCCTCCTATGTAAAAGATTAAGCTTGCGGAGTAATACCTATGTCTGATTCTGCCGATGTTGATTCTATGGGAAAGTTCCGGTTTAGAAAGAAAATGAAGGGATGGCAGTCTGTCCTTATCACAATAATTCTCATCTCCGGTCTGTTTCTGCAGATCACAAAAAACACAGAAGCTACTGTGGCAGGCAGCCCGGATATCATTATCGGTGCTGTAAAATCCGACAGCCTTGCATCCGCAGCTCCTGAAATACCCGATGAAGTCATATATAAAACCGTTGAGGCGACTCTCCGGTCCGGCAGTACCCTTGGCCTTCTTCTGGAGGATGAGGGAATAAGCGCCACCGACACATCCGGTGTTATCACAGCCATAAAGGAGGTCGTCAATCTCCGCCGCCTTCAGGCCGGTCAGAAGGTCAACCTTCTCTACGAGAACAACTACTTTGCAGGAATCATGCTTCCCCTTTCCACCGACAAGGATATCTATGTCTCAAGAACAGGCGGCGCCGGATTTCAGGTCACTGAGAAATACAGGGAACTGACAGTCTATCCGAGTACGTTTCACGCCGTTGTGGATTCAAGCCTCTATGCGTCCTGCCTGGACAGCGGTATGACCGACAGAGTCATCATGGAGATGATTGAACTCTTCTCCTTTGATGTGGACTTCCAGCGGGACATTCAGAGAGGCAATGAACTCTCAGTAACCTATGAGGTCATCTACGATGAAGAGGGCAATGCCGTCGATACGGGAAACATCCTGTACACATCTTTGAAGACAGATATTCATGATCTTAAAATCTACCAGTATACAGATTTGGACGGAAAGGCAGACTACTACAATCAGGACGGCCAGACAGTCCGGAAAACCCTGCTGAAAACCCCTATAAACGGTGCCTATATTACATCAAGCTACGGCCCCCGGGTCTCTCCTATTACAGGGTACAATATGGTTCACAGGGGTGTTGATTTCGGCGCCCCCAGAGGAACACCGATTATGTCCTCAGGAGACGGTACAGTGACCTATGCGGGTTACAATGATGTCTTCGGCTATCATGTCAGAGTACGTCATGTAAACGGTTATGAGACAATGTATGCGCATATGACCTCTTTTGCCTCGGGAATCAGGCGGGGCAGGGTGGTCAGCCAGGGCCAGAGAATCGGTTATGTGGGTTCAACCGGACAGTCCACAGGGCCCCATCTCCACTATGAAGTTCGTCTGAACGGAACACATATCAATCCTTCAAGGATGAAGTTCCCCCCCGGACGCACTCTCCAGGGTGAAGAGGCAAGGCTGTTTGCCAATATGCTTGCAAGCTATGAGTCTTCTCTGAACTGAATCTTTGCAGGCAATGCCGTTCTGTCCTTAGAAGCTGAAGGTTACACCTGCATTCATACCTATCCAGTAAAACTGTCTTCCCTCGCTGTTCTCCCTTGTGTAGATAGTGTAGGGGACATTCAGAGTCCCGTATTCCCCATTGACCATCTGCTGAGTAATGTATGCGTTAAGCGACGGCCCGGCAGTAAATGATACTGAGTCATTGAATTTATAGTGGTAGTTGATATCAGCCTTGAAGAGCATATTAATCTTATCAGACCATTTGTAGTCATAAAGAATATGGTTTCCCGTAAGGTCCATACTCAGCCAGTGGTTCTCCGACAGGGACAAGCTGCTTCCGAAACCAAGACCGAAGCTCTGTACGGCCTTGCCGTTGTAGGTTGAAAATCCAGTCTTGAAGATCTTGTAGTATTTATCCACACCCATCTTGTAGTTCAGATTAAGGTAGAGGACCTCTCCTGCTGTGGTTTCAAGCTGGAAGAGCCCGTCTTTTGCAATGGTTATCAAACCAACCGCCATACCTTCGCTGGAGTCCTCGGAATAGTTTATCACTCCAAACTGCACTCCCTTCAGTTTCCGGCTTACATTGACCACGCCCATCTGAAACCCGGTGAACCCGTCAGCTGTGATATTGACCGGAGCCAGATGAAACCCTCTTACATTTCCCCCGCTGAGATTGGCAATACCAGCAACGGAAAAGCCTGTGGAATCTACCCGGCTGACATTAGTAATACCTGCCAGACTCATTCCATAAGTGTTTTCGTGGGAGTAGTTGGCAATTCCCGCCATAGAGAATCCGGTTCTGGAGTCCAGTGAAAAGTTTGATATTCCTGAAAGATGGAATCCCTTTGATGTCCCTGTATTTACGTTGGATATCCCGGCAATATAAGCTCCCCTGGCATCAGAGTGGGCATAATTGAAGATCCCTGAGATTCCAACACCCGTACTTGAATCAAGGATTATATTGGATATTCCAGCGATAATGACTCCCCGGGACGCCTCTGTTGTATAGTTGGCTATACCCGCCCACTGATACCCTGTTACTGACCCCTCGTTGTAGTTCAGCAGTGTACCGAACTCTGCCCCCTTTACTCCTCCGTTCATTCCGTAAATTACATTGAATGACAGATTGTTTGTGTAATTGGTTGAGTTCATACCAACAGGCCCCAGCACTGTAACCTGCAGGGGGCGGATCTCTTTTTGAGGGCTTTCTTCTGCCCATAGGGTTAAGGGCAGGATAAAAAGGAGGGACAGAAACACAGTTTTTTTCATTTTTCACCTTAATTGCATTTAATGATCGAAAGTTAACAGTAACTGTTTTATTTCCGGTGACGCTGCTGTGTATTGTTTGTGTTTAAAAGAGGTGGAGTGCACCGAAAGGCATAAAGTCCTTATTCATTATTGTTTTGTCATTCCCGGGGGGATATAATGGATAACATGAAAAAACTGAAAACCATGATTTTAGTACTGCTGGCTGTCTCTATGGCTTCCTGTGCGGGATTCTCGGGTGTTGTAAAAGAGAGTAACGTGATGGATGCTGTTGAGAACCTGAACAGTGGTAATGCGGCGGCACTTGTCGAAGGCAGCGCACTTCCTTTTGTCTTTGACGGTGAAATCCTTGAATCTGACACACAACTGAAACTTTTATGGAATGGACTTGCCGATGCAGGATTCTCCATAGACAATCCGATGATCCTGCAGCAGAGGCCTGTTACTGCGGAAGACGGCGATCTCTTTTCTCAGTACTGGGAAATACAGACATACTTCAAGAACCTGATAACAGAAGACGATATTTTTGTTGAAGTTCAGGGTGCAGGTACATCAGCTTATATGATCTTCCGCTCCTATCCCAAAGAAGGGGTTAAAATTAGAGCCTTCAAGGGGGTAGTACAATGAGAAAAGCCCTGTTTTTTATGATTCTCACACTCCTTGCAACATTCAGTGCCTTTTCCCTGGCGGGAGAGCTTGTCTATGTTGAAGGATCTGTCGATGTCAAATCATCCTCCGGCCGTATGGACTGGGCCGATATCGGTATGTCTGTACAGACAGGAGACTCAATTATCACAGGTTATGACGGCTATGCCGAGATCGAGATGGAGGACGGTTCCACAGTCAAAGTCAATGAAGATTCCATCTTTAAACTGGACAGTGTGCAGGTGGACTCCCAGGAGACCAACAGTTTTCAGCTGGTCCTTGGTTCTGCAAGCTACAAGTTTAAAAAGGCCCTGGGTACGGGTGAGCCTCAGATTACAACGCCCTCCACAGTCTGCGGTTTAAGAGGAACTGAGTTTACGGTCTACTCCGGTCTTGACGGTTCGGCCCTCTATCTTGTTGATGAAGGAGCTATTGCCGTAACTTCCAAAGGAGCCGAAGTGGAGTTGGGCGCCGACTACGGTGTCAAGGTTGATCCCGGCCAGACTCCCGGCCGTCCCTTTGAGATTATGCGTGGTAAAGAGGACTACTCAAACTTCCTGGCAGACTCTGAAAGCAACTTTATGGCAAACCCCGCAGCGACGATCTTTACAATGATGGACCAGCTTGAGGAGTATGCAGATCTGGCGGATGAGAATGAGATGTATTTCGTTGCCCAGCAGGATGCAGTAAGCTCTCTCCGGGAGCATATGGAAACTCTCTCAGGAGATGAAAAATCTGAATTTTATAAGACTGTTGTTTTTGATGAAGAAGTTAAAACACAGGGGCTTAAACAGAATGTCAGATATTATGCTGTATCAGCGAAATCTATGCGCCGTTTTGTGATTGGCAATATGTTCATAAAAATGACAACCCGGTATATTCTTGATCCCATGAATCCAGAGTATTTGGATTTTCTGAATGCTTATAATCAGTTTTTGTCTATTTATGAGACAAGAATCGTACCATATCTTGTTGAAGCTGATATCCGGTAGTAAATTGAAATTTTAAGGAGTCTATAATGTTTAAGCATATAAAAGCAACTTTGATTATTCTGATTGTCTTAATGGCATTTTCCTGTGACTTGTTTCAGGATAACGTTTCGGTTGAATCCCGCATTCAGAGTTTTGAGGATGATTTAAACGGTAATAATTATACAAATCTGTATAATTATTACCGTTTAAATCATCCTGATTCGCCCAGCTATGATTCCTATGTAGATTCATCTGTACTGAACAGCGGCCCTCTGGCATTCTCTAATGCACCTTTTACTTTTGGCACTCCAGTGATTGTTGACAGTTCAAATGGTAAGTCTGCTTCTGGAACATTGACCTACAATAGTACAGATTTTACATATGTCTTTGACATGAGAGAGGATGACGGGGACTGGAAAATATACTATCTGTATATTGGAGGTTCTCCAATTATCAAAACCCTGAGATAAACCAATCCCGGGAGCCCCATAAAGGGCTCCCTTTTTTATCTCTCACTTTAAATTCCAAATTACCCATTATTTTAAAAAATAAGAAAGCTCTTTTCTGATCATACATTCTTAGATCCAATAAAGAGAGTTCAGCTTTACAAAAACTCAATTGTCTGTTCCCGGCAATGGTTATTATGCTTTGGGGACTCTTAGTAACAACGACTATTCAGATCTGATGTATCTTACTGATATGAAAAAGGATGACGATGTCTGGAAAATTCTCAGTCTGACAGTTTCGAGATATTCCTAATTCTATGATACAAGAGTTCTGAAATAAAATTCCTGTAGACTGACTTTTGAGGTTTTACGATTATCAAAAGAATTAAAGAGATGTTCTGTCTCATATTTACAGGTGAAGTTTCATCCAGATATGGCAGTGTATGATTCCCATATGGATGCTGATATTGTTTATTCTGATTATCAGGAAGACATAATTCATAAACAGCTAATTACATAATTTCGGATTCAAAGGTGTTATGCGTAAAGATGGAGATAGCTGGAAAATATTTTACTGACAGTCTGTATTGATGAAGACTTTAAAATCTGAAGTATTGAAAACCCATTTCCAGTTTAGGTTTCAAAATGATACATGTATACCTGTCATATAAAATAAAAGAAAAGATTCTGTCATCTCCAACAGTACTTGTTTTATAGAAGTCATAGATCACTGAAGTGCCCATCAGCAAAAAGAAATGCTCTGAGAAATTCAGTTTTCCAGCGGCTTCAACACCCAGTCCGGCATTGAAGGATGAGAGGCTGAGGTTTCTGCTTTCAGGTTCCTTTAATCCGCTGTAGTTCATAAGGTGCCCTCCGATGCCACCATAAAACTGGAGTCTGTCATCAGGGCTGCTTCTGAATGCAATTCCTACTATAAGGTTCATCATCAAATTGAGTTTCATATCCTCTGTTGAAATTACTGAGCCCCCGGCAATAATGCTCATAGGATAGTCTATGCTTCCGCTGTACATCAGTCCCCATTTCCAGTCGTTCCAGAAGGAGTAGCTTGAAATAGAGAGACCCCAGGCTCTGGTGATGCCCTCTGAGGCTGTATCCTGATATTCAGCTGTTTCATAGAGCAGGGGAACGTTGAAGCCAAGTGAGATGCTGTGAGTATCTTTTGAGAAGGCAAAAGGAGATACTGACAACATAAGAATGAGTAATAATTTTCGCATCAGTATCACATCCCCTGGATATCTATTATAAGAACTATTATGTATAATTTCCAATTTAAAGTAATCACATGTATATTAATAAGCATTGCTGAACAGTTGAATCGGGAATTGCACAGAAGAACCTTTAACGCTCAACATTGTCCGCTCTGTTCAAATTAGCTGTAATTGTGTTATTCTTGGCTAACTGGAAATATATTTTCTTAGGAAGAGAGAGTAGAGTAAATGGAAATTGTAATACTGCCGGCGGGTCCCATACAGACCAATGCCTATCTGATAATCAATAAAACAACTAATGAAGCGGTTGCCGTGGATGCGGGTCCCGAAGCATTTGATGTTATTTCTGAAGAGAGCAAGAACTACGGTGTCGATCTTAAAGGGCTTTTAATCACTCATCCCCACTGGGATCACATTGGTGACATACACAAGTTCAACGATGCGGGAGTTCCCGTATATGCCCATGAGGAAGCGCTGTCATGGATCAGTGATGCCGAATCCCAGAGATCCATCTCCATGCCCGGTTTAGAACTGAAAAATGGAAGTGTGGAAAAGGTTCTCAAGCATGATGATTCCTTCGACATGGCCGGCATCCGTTTCGAGGTTCGTTTTGCACCCGGACACTGCCCCGGATCAGTTCTCTTCTATCTGCCCGACGGAGGATGCTGTTTTACAGGCGATGTTATCTTCGACGGATCTGTAGGACGTACAGATCTGCCCGGAGGAGACATGGAAATCCTTATGAAATCGATTATCAATCAGGTATATACGCTTCCTGATGAGACTATCCTATACCCTGGACACGGATCATCAACCCTGGTGGGAAAAGAGAAGATCAGCAACCCCTTTGTGACCGTCTAGGTCCTCCTGATCTGCCGACTTAAAAACCAAGGAGACTCAAACTATGCCAGTAAGAATACCGGATAAACTTCCGGCTACTGATGTTCTCAGCCATGAGAACATCTTTGTCATGACTGAAACACGGGCCATGCATCAGGATATCAGAGCCCTGAAGATTCTAATTCTGAATCTGATGCCTGTAAAGATAACAACAGAGACCCATCTTCTAAGACTGCTCTCAAACAGCCCGCTTCAGGTTGAAGTAGACCTGATGCAGCCTGCAACCCATACAAGCAGAAACACTCCCCAGGAGCACCTGCAGGTTTTCTACAAGACCTTTGATGAGGTAAAACACAAGAAGTATGACGGTCTTATCGTAACCGGTGCTCCCGTTGAAACTCTGGAGTTGAAGATGTAAACTACTGGGATGAAATTGTAAGGATTCTTGACTGGTCCAAGACCAATGTTACATCTACTTTGCATATTTGCTGGGCTGCTCAGGCAGGGCTTTATCATCATTTTGGTGTAAAGAAACATCATATCGACACCAAAATGTCAGGTGTATTTACCCACACAGTCAATGAAAAGAATATCCACCTTGTCAGAGGTTTTGATGACAGTTTTCTGGCTCCCCACTCACGGCATACCGAAGTGCGCCGTGAAGAGATCGAAGGGGTTCCCGGACTGAATATTGTTTCCGAGTCTGATGAGGCGGGAATCTATATTGTGATAAGTGATGACGGGAAGCAGATCTTTGTAACAGGCCACTCTGAGTATGATCCTCTGACATTGAAGGAAGAGTATGAAAGGGATCTGGCGAAGGGGATGAATCCCGAAGTTCCCCGCAACTACTTTCCCGATGATAACCCCGATTACCTGCCCAACGTAAGCTGGAGAAGCCATGCAAACCTGCTGTTCAGCAACTGGCTGAACTACTATGTATACCAGGTGACTCCCTATAATATTGAAGAGATTTGACATCCCTCTCTATAGGAGAAAATCAGCCGCTGTATCTTGATGGGTACAGCGGCTTTTTTTGGGGTGAATAATAAAATAAAGATCATTTAAAATTAATATTCTATTGTGGAATTTTATTAAAATGGTTAATATTTAAACGGTTATCTTCGCTGGTTACTAATATTTTTATTGTTGCAATAATAAACGAATGATAGCTAAATCTGTATTAACTTGAGGAACTCAATGTGAAATGTAAAAAGATTCTTACTGTCGTATTTATGATTTTGAGTGCTTCTCTGTTTGCTCAAGAGTTGAGAGAAGAAGTACTGATCATCAGGGCGGAACCGAAGAAGGCACTTTCAGAAACTTATACCGGTATCTCAATCTGGCTTGAAAACATACGGGAAAGTGATCTCGCAAATGAGGTAAAAGGAAAAAAGAATGGAGTCCATGGTACTGTTTTTTCCGTACTTGATGAAGAAGGAAAGAGATTATTCATTACCAATTATCATGTTATAGCGGGTTCGGAGACAATATCTGTTGAGTGGCAGTCCGAAGATGATGGTTCTTCGACAGTCATTGATGATTGTGAAGTCGTATATGCTGATCCATTCAGGGATCTGGCATTGATTAAGATACCTCAAGACTCTCAGCTTCAGGGAAAGGGAATGTCACTTCAATCCAACTCTGTATCAGATGGCATGGAAGTTTGGGCC
This sequence comes from Oceanispirochaeta sp., assembly GCA_963676905.2. Lineage (GTDB taxonomy): Bacteria > Spirochaetota > Spirochaetia > DSM-2461 > DSM-2461 > Oceanispirochaeta. The sequence goes on along the minus strand of CAXXVE010000001.1, from coordinate 3,548,211 downwards.
GCAGGTTACCCCGGGCTGATATCTTCTCCTGTCTGGCAGCTTTCAAAGGGAAGTGTATCAAATCAGAGGACTGTTATAAAGGAACTTGTAAAAGAGGGGCTTCCCTTTCTTATTCAGCATACCTCTGTTATTGATCCCGGCAGCAGTGGTGGGCCGTTGATGATAAAAGAGGGTGATATATTCAATGTTGTTGGAGTCAACACTCTTTCGGCAAATAATCGGCATAATACTTTCTATTCCATACCAGCTGAAAGTGTCACAGCCTTTATTGATGAATACAGTTCCGGTGTAACTGATGCCGATGAGAATGGGCTTGAAGAGACATTAGTTCACTTTACCGGCGTATTAGGGTCACAAGAAGACCCTTCCGGGGAACTCCCCCTGTTTTTGTCAGATGATTTTGCCCTAAGTGTAGGGTGGGATATGTATCTGGAGAGACGAAATGATCTTAGTTCTAAAGAACGGGAATCCTGGGATAATGCTATTCTCTTAAACGATACTCTGGAAGGTCTCAAGTCGTTTATTGCCAAAGACCTGGCGAATGCTTCAGATTCAGCAAGCTTTAAATGGTCTATCACTGAATACAGTCCTGATGTATCAGAAGTTATTCTCATTTCTGATGATAAAGACGCATTTGTGACAGAATGGACATTTTCCAAAGGCAAGTGGGTTTTAAGTGATTATCCCCTCTCCTATGAAGTTGTTGATGAGGCGGAAGAAGCAAAGGAAGAGGACGCAAAGGATGCCAATAAGTACGCATTTAGAACAGCCATTGCTTTCTTTGGAGGAGGTTCGTACTCTTTTGGAAAAGACTCTGTGGATGCTCCCGGCCTCGGAGGTTTTTCTCTTGGTATCGAAATCCTTTCCATACACAATAAATATCTTGGTTCATCAGCAATAATAGGGTATGAAAAACTCAAACTCATAAAAGAAAATTGGACAGGCGGCAGTTCTGAGTACGATGCTGGAGCAGTTCTTTTAGGTTATGGATTGAATATCTTTCCAACCAAACTGATCAGAGCCCATACTATAACACCGGTGATCAAGGCTGGAATTGGTATTGGGGTTGATATAAGCGCATTCGGTGATGTAAGCGGATCACCCTTTTTGGGGTACTGGACTGCGGGAGGTGGAATCCATTTTACTCCCAAAGGGAAGGACATCGGAATATTCGGAGCCATGGTTGACTATAAGAGTGTTTCATCCATTATGAACATGGATGGCGAAGATGTATCAGGAAGCGCTGTCAATCTGACTCTGTCCTATATATTAAAGTTGTAAAACAAAAATTGTGTAAATATGCAGGAGTAATTATGAAAATCAAAAATATGTTATTGATGTTTGCTGTTATCGTAGGTCTTACAAGTTGTCTCTCAGTTGTTGGCTGGACCAATAAACCCAAAAGTGATGATTCCAGTTTGATATACGGGTATCTTGATGTTGAAGACGATGTGGATTTATATGATGTTCGCCTTTATTTTATGAAAACAGAAAATGCTGAGGAATTTGAGGCTGCCAGAAAGCTGGCTGATGAAGAAGAGGAGTATGAGGATCTGAGCTATGTTCTCTTTAGTTCAGATTATATTATTATGGATCTGGAGAGGAAAATTTTTGCGGTACAGATTTCAGAGCCGAACAGTTTTTATCTGGCTGACATCGAAGTGTCCCCAAAGAAGCCTACAAGGAAGAACAAAGTACTTCACTTTTTCTTTGATCCTCCGGAAAATGATAATGATATTATCGAAGTGAATGCCGGAGAAATGGTATACTGGGGAGCAACCACTTTTGAAGTTGACAGAGAAGAAGAAACAGGAAACCTCGAAGTACACCCCTCTATCTCCAGATACGAGATTCTGGATCTTGTTGCCGAAAATCTTGAAGGCGAGGGTTGGGATGAATGGATTGAAGCGGAACGGAACAGGTTGTAATCTAAGTCTAAAATACCAGGGAAATAATTTTCCCTGCAGAGTTCAATGAAAACTATAAAAGGGGGTCTTTCTTGTAAAGAAGTCCCCCTTTTTCATACCCTTTTTTTTGTCTTTCTCAGGCAGTAGGACTTCAGGAAGTAGACTCCCAGCAGGATGTCTGTGGGCTGAGGCTCGCTCTGCTTGTTGATCCTCAGGTCTTCCAGGCGGGAGTAGATATGAAAGCCCAGGAAGAGAAGACTGTCTTTCTTCTTAAGGAACTCTCCCGCCCTGTCCGCCTCATCATTAAATCCCATCATCTCCAGTTTCCGGAAGATCAGGTTCAGGATGATGGTGTACATATGGTGGAAACTCTCAGTGTATTGATGAGCGAAAAAATTTTCCTCCACCGCCGGCAGTGAATCCTTGATAATATGGCTGACGTATCCGGAGTCCATCGTTTCCAGTTTCTTAAGCAGTGTGTAAACCTCCTTGAAAAGGGCGGCTATCGCTGTGTTTCGTTTTTCCGCAGTACCCGTTACGCAGCGGTAGAATCCTCCGGGCTTTCCTATCAGGTTTCCAAGGGAGATGGAGAGCTGAGTCTTTAGAATGCGGTTGCTTGTCTGCTCCCAGAGGTCCATAATCTCCTCGACAGCCTCAAAGCGGTTCTGCTGCACAATCCCCTCGATGCTCGAAACCTTGACCCTCTGGGAACGATCCTCCCGGATGATCTGCCTCAGGGCCTGGACGGACTCATCGCTTTTCAGCTTGCCAAGGGCAATGGCCGCCTCTTCCTGAACTTCCTCATCGGCAGTGTAGAGGGCGTCTATCAGGTGGGGAATAACCGACAGGTCTCCCATATCACCCAGAGCAGCCGCTGCTTCGGGGCGAATGAGCGAGTCCGATTGATTCAGCTGTTCTACAAGGGCCTCTTTGGCATCTTCTGTCCCGATCCTTCCCAGAGCCAGAGCTGCCTCTTCCCGTACCGCACGATCAGGGTCCTCCAGACGGCTTATAACCTCTTCAACAGCCACAACTCCGGATTTGCTCTTTACATCCTTCAGAGCCTTGTGAACCTTGTCGGGACGGACTGTGCTTGAAAGGACCGAGAGCTGCATATAGGTCCTGTAGACCGAAGGGGTTGTGATAAGTGAAACAACATGGTCCAGCCTGGCGGTTGCCGGTGTTTTGAGCATATTGAAAATAATAAAGCTCACAGCCGACAGGAACAGCCCCGCCGCAATTGTAAGCTTCAGGCTTCCTGTGGCTTCCATCAGATGGCCGCCCAGAATGTTTCCGAGGGATCCGATAATGCCCATGAGAGCCCAGTACCAGGCCACATAAGCTGTTCTGTTTTTATCGGGGACAAGGATAAGCATCATCTGGTTCAGCCCCTCCCAGAACGCCGGGGTGAAGAGTCCCACCCATATTGCAATTACAGGTAGGAGAAAGGTGTAGTTATGAGGGGTCAGCAGCAGATAGAGGGGGTAGGCCAGGGGATGAAGGAGACCCAGTACAACAACTGGCTTTTTGCCCATCTTGTCCATAAGCATTCCCCAGAACGGGGCTGTGATCAGCCAGGAGAGCTGGGAGATAAGGTACATGATACCAAGCCATGTGTTGGGGGCACCAACGGTATTGGGATTGATAATATAGGGTGCCAGAAAGGGCGCCGCCACATTGATGCTGAGCACAGAGAAACCCGTCAGGATTCCAAAAACAATAAAACTCCTGTTTTTAACAGGTTCAAGGAGAAGGGCGATCTTGAAGGGTGCTTTTTCATGGGCATGTGAGGGTTCGGGTACGGCAATATGCAGGAGGATATCGGCTACTCCCAAAAGCCCCGCTATGAAGTAAATGATGCCGTATACAATGAAAATATCACGGGAGAAGATATCAAGAAGAAAGGTGGCGGAGAAAAAGAAGATTATGTTGAGCAGCTGGGCCAGGCTGGAGCGCTTTCCGAAGTAGGAGGACCGTGTCTTTGAAGGGATCAATGTCGAGATCCAGGTCCACCAGCCGGAACCCGAAAAGTTTCCAAGCATATAGCTCAGGACCAGAGAGACTCCCATAACCACCCAGAGGGCAATGCTTCTGCTGCCTCCCCTGTATACATAGAAGGCCGCTGCGGAAATAAAGAAGGCCGAGGACCGGGAGAGAGTAGTGGTTATAATCCATACAGACTTGATCCTTTTGGTCCGGGAGTAGAGGAAAACCGCTCCCAGATGAAAAACTCCTGCAAGGTTGAGGATGGCCACGAAGTTTCCAAGCTGTCTGTCCGTGGCCTGAAGGTGGTTGCTTATCATTACTGTGAGGATCTGCTGGGGCTGGCAGAAGATAAACCAGACCGAACCGAGACCACCGGCAACAAGAGAGATCAGAAGAGAGCGTTCCACACGGGCGGAACCTATTGCATTACCGTGACAGTCTTTCATCTCAGTTCCTCGTAAGTCAGTTATTTATTTCCAGGGAAGGCGTGCAAAATACTTTTTGGCTTCGTCGGGATCTTCCACTTCCACCTCTATTTCCATCTCTTCAAGCAGATCTCCGGGTATCTCTGTGAGGAAGGGGGAGGGCCCGGAGTCTATCATCTCCCTCATCTGCTTGCGCTTCATGCAGGAAGTGATAAAGAGCTTCTTTCTCGCCCTTGTGATGGCAACATAAAAAAGACGCCGCTCCTCTTCCATGTTGGCAGGGTCTTCAGCCACCGCACGGGCATGGGGAATAATATCCCTTTCCACACCGGCAAGGAAGACCACATCGAATTCAAGACCCTTTGAGGCGTGGATGGTCATAAGGTTGACCTTCCCCGCTTCTTCCTCATTTTCATCCCGGGTGACAAGGGTGATCCTGTTGAGGTACTTCTGCAGGGTTGGTTCCAGGTTGTCTGAGTTTTTCTCCCACCGGGACATAAACTCGATAAACATGGCTATATTGTCATACTTCCACTTGGCAACCTTGTCGTTGTTGGAGTGTTCCTGAAGGAGGTAGTCCCAGTAACCGATCTCCTCCACAAGCTCCTGAGCCGTTGCTGCAAGGATCTTCTTGTTCTCTTCCTCCGCCTCGGTAAAGCGCTCCTTGAAGTCCTCAATAAGCTCCATAAACTCACCCAGACCTGCTCTGAGCTGTGGAGTGATCCCTGAGTTCTGGTCATACATCAGGTCTGTCAGGGTTGAGTAGAGGGAGAGCCCCTTGGCCTGAGCCGTATTCACCAGAGTCTCCAGAGCCTTTTTGCCGACCCCTCTGCGGGGTGTATTGATAATGCGCATCAGATTCACATCGTCATCGGGGTTGTTGATGACCCTGAGGTAGGCGATGATATCCCTGATTTCGGCACGCTGGAAGAAGCTGGTTCCGCCACTCATTGTGTAGGGGATGTTGTGCGACAGCAGGGCATCCTCAACGGCCTTACAGAGGCTGTTGGTCCGGATCAGAATGCCGAACTGGTCATACTTCATATTCTCCTGCATCCGCAGGGACGCAATGGTGGAGGCTATAAATTCACCCTCTTCCCTGTCGTCCTCGGGGAGGCAGTGTTTGATTGTCATTTCGTTGTGTGAGAGCTCTGTCCAGAGCTCTTTCAGCTTCCTGTTGGTGTTGTTTGCAATTACCGCGTTCGCCGCCTTCAGGATGGTACCTGTGGAACGGTAGTTCCGCTCCAGCTTGATCTCCTTCACCTCGGGGAAATCTTCCTCATATTTGAGGATGTTGCCGTAGTTGGCACCGCGCCAGGAGTAGATGGACTGATCATCATCACCCACACAGCATATATTTCTGTACCTGCTTGCCAGAAGGTAGAGCATTTTGTACTGGATCAGAGAGGTATCCTGAAACTCGTCAACCATGATGTAGCGGTACTTGTTCTGAAACTTTTCAAGAATATCCTGCCTCTCCTCGAGAAGCTTGATAGGCAGGGTAATAAGGTCGTCAAAGTCAACGGCATTATAAAGCCGCATATGCTCCTCATACTCCTTGAACAGGGGTTTGTGCTGGTCGTTTGTACCATCCCATGAGAGACGTTCGGTCTTGATGCCCGATATAAGATTGGACAGCTCCATCAGCTCGGGGTGTTCGTATTTCAGTTTCAGCTCACGGGCTGCCTCTTTCAGGCAGGACAGCTGGTCGTTGGTGTCGTAGATGCTGAAGTTGGGGCGGAACCCCATGTCGGCGTAGTGCTCCCTCAGTATCTTCACTCCAAAGGCATGGAATGTGGAGAGGGTAAGGTTGGAGAGTTTTTTCCCCGTCAGGGTTTTGACACGCTCCTCCATCTCTCTGGCCGCCTTGTTTGTAAAGGTCAGAGCCAGAATATTTGACTGGGGGATTCCGTGGTTGAGCATGTTGGCTATACGGGTGGTGATTACACCGGTTTTACCGCTTCCGGCTCCGGCAATGATCAAAAGAGCACCGTTGATTGTATCAACCGCCAGTTTCTGCTCGGGGTTCAGTCTGATACTGTTTAAATCCAATTTTCTATATATTCCTTAATCTAATTCATTATATTAAAGCATCTTACTGATGCCGACAGTTCTTTTATTTATCGCCCAGCAGGTAGCCGCCGGTCAGTCCAGCCGCAAAGCAGAGCACCGAACTCAGAATCATCCATCCCGAGGGAATCCCGGGCCAGAGCGCTACAATGGAAGCCGTAACAAGGCCGAGGATTACAGCATAGGTGCCCTGGTGGAAGCGCTGAAGGAAGAATGTCATTATCCGGGCTGTCAGAAGAATCCCCGCAGCCACACCAGTCGCGATGCAGACAAGGAAGGGGATATTCATATGGGTCACAGCGGCTACAAAGGTGGAGTAAAGGCCTATCAGAAGCATTAGGAATGAGCCGCTGATTCCGGGAATCACCATGGCCGAAGCAGCAAGGGCACCGCCGCCGACAAGAAAGAGGGCCGTTCTGAGTGAAAACTCGGTTATCACCTCAGACTCACCGGGTTTGAGAATAAAGCTCATAAGAATCACAAGTGCAAAAGCAACAAGAAAACCCGCAGCCCAGGCCGGTTTCACTCTTTTTTCAAAGCGCCCTGTTTTCAGGAGCATGGGAATGCCGCCCAGGATAAAGCCCATAAAGAGGAACATCGTCGGAGCAGGCCACTTTTCAAAGAGGATCTGAATTGTAAATGACCCTCCCACAATACCGAAGACCGCGCCGCCCAGATAGAGGACGAGGAAGAGCCAGTTTCGTATAAACCGGGGTATGGCGTTCATAAAGTCGTCATAGACACCTGTGATAACAGCCATTGTTCCGCCTGAGACTCCGGGAATAATGTTGGCTATGCCGAAGAGGGCTCCCTTCCAGATAAGATGGGGGGTGGTTCTGCTTTTTTTGTCTGACATTAATTGTCCTTTATTCTTGTGGTTTCAGGGATGTACCATCCATATTGGAGAAGGAGGGAGAAGCTGTCAAGAAGCCTTAGTTTGCAATATCCCATCCAGTTGTTATAATGACCTTCATTGAGACGCGGAGGCAATATGAATAAAGACGATTTTTTAAACTATGTGAAAGAGCCGGTGGCTGCCGACGGCGCCTGGGGCACCGAGCTGCTGAAGGCCGGACTCTCCCAGGGGGATGCTCCGGAGCTGTGGAATATAGAGGCCCCCGAAAAAGTCAGGGCTGTGGCCGCCTCATATGCCGGCGCGGGAAGCCGGATCATTCTGACAAACAGTTTTGGAGCATCTTCCATCAAACTGGCCCAGCATGGACTTGAAGAGAGATGCGAAGAGATAAACAGGGCGGCTGCCGAACTGACTGCCGGAGCCGGCGGTTCTGAGGGCGGATATCTGACCTGCGGAGATATGGGACCCTGCGGAAAAATGGTTTTTATGGGAGAAGTTTCAGAGGACGAGGTTGAGGCGTCCTACGCGCAGCAGGCCATTGCTCTTAAATCGGGGGGCGCGGATATTCTTCTCCTTGAGACTTTTACAGATCTGACAGAGGCCTCTGCGGCACTGAGGGGCGCCCTGACGGCTGAGATCCCTGTGGTTGTGACTTTTACCTACGACAAGATGGCCGACGGTTCATTTAAAACTGTTATGGGGCACAGCCCCGAAGATGTTATTCCGGCTCTGACTGAGTTAGGAGCATCCGCCATCGGAGCCAACTGCGGAGCCGGTGTGGATCAGTATGTTGACCTTGCAAAGGTTCTGTGCCGGATCAGTACCCTTCCTGTCTGGATCAAAGCCAATGCAGGACTCCCTGTTCTCATGGACAATCAGGTCGTCTATCCCATGGGCGCGGCTGAGTATGAAACCCATGTTCCCGCCCTCCTTGAGGCGGGAGTCAGAATCATCGGCGGTTGCTGCGGAACCAATCCTGATCACATCAGAGGAATCGTCAGGGAGATTGAAAAGTTTAAATCCTGATCTTTAAAGGCCGAAGTCAATCAAGAAGGGGAATCTGATAGCGGGAGAGGTCCCGCAGAAAGGTTCCCATAATCTTGAAAGACCGCTCTTCAAGGGTCGACAGGCTGTCCTCAGGGCTGTGGTTGTTCCTCCAGCTCGGAGGCAGGTATTTAATGCTTTTCTTCAGGGATGATGCATCCTCTTCCTCCCTGATGGAAGCTTTTTCACGGAGTGAGAGCTCTTTCTTCCACTCCAGCGCCTCCTTCCAGGGAAGCATTGAAATCTGCAGAGCCGTCATACCCTGCAGGAGAAACCCGAGGTCATCGGAGAAGAGGTCATTGATATCCATGGCCTCATGCCGGCTGAACCGGAACAGAAGATCTTTCAGGGAGGCGTAGAGAGGGGCCAGACGTCCCCGGTCCAGACCGGGAATCTTTCCCGCTGTCCGCCCCCAGATCAGGGTGTCTCCGATGCCGCACATATCAAGCACAATAAAAAGGTCCCTCTGCTTCTGGTCTTCCGGCCAGACCTCGGCAAGCTGCCAGGCTCCCTGGTCCTTGACAGAGTCTCCCTCCTGAAGCTCTTCTCGGTCTGTAAATAGAATCAGAGTGTTGTGGGGGTAGTCGGCGTTCTGCAGGGCGTCAATATGCTTAAGAAGGATAAATACCGCAGCGGCGTTATCATTGGCTCCTGGAGAACCGGGATAACGGTCGTAGTGGGCAGTGAGGATCTTCCTGCATCGGTCTGGAAGGAAGGGCTTCTGCCTGCGGGGGGAGACAAGAATGTGTTTACCCCCTCCGGGAAGGACATCATAGGGAATATCCTTCCACTCAAGCAGGGTAGTTATAAAGCTGAAACGGTCGCACTCCCTGTCGCAGAAGCGGCGGAGGAGCTCGTTGAAATTACCAGTCAAAAGAGCCGTCTCTTTACAGCGATGGCATCAACAGGGCAGACCTCGTGGCAGCAGTAGCAGCGGATGCACTTCTTATAATCGATCTCAATCTTTCTGCGGCTGTCCATTGTATTAGGCTTCAACGCCTCGGCTGGGCAGATCTCAACACATTTGCGGCAGAGGATACAGGGGGAGGCTTTGAACACAGGCCGGGGGACATAGGCGTTCCTTACGGCATTGAAGAGGGCCGGCGGGACAGCTTTTTTAAAGAATCCGCTGTCCTTGAGGATGTGGACCCTCTTGTAGTCTCTGATCACAAGGTCTGCCGGATCAAGTCCGGGATATTCGATATCGGCAGGGCGGCTCAGCCATTTTCCCCTGTCCAGAATCTCTTTGAAGATGGGAATATCTTCACACTCATAGCCCATGACCGATGCCGCCGCCCAGTCCAGGGCCGCTGCGTTGGAAGAGGCGAACAGAAGGTTAACCTGACGGGGATAGCCGCTTCCGGGACCCGGGCCCTCCATGGCGGTTATGCCGTCCATAATGGCGTACACGGGCTTCGCCGTTTCAAGCAGGTCCACAATCATGGCGGCAAAGTCTTCCTTTTCAGGGAAGTTGAGATGAAAACGTGACTTTTTAAGGCCGGGGATCAGTCCGAAGAGGTTCTTAACCGCCCCTGTGTAGTACATCATCTCATGGGTCTTCATCTTGGGGAGGGTGAAGATCATATCCACCTGCTGGCTGATCTGTGTCAGATAGAACTGTTTCTGCTTTTTTCCCTCAGGGCAGGGCACGGGGATTTCCGTGCCGAAGCTGGCCCAGTAGACTCCCTCTGAGTCGCATACCTCCCGGATACCGCACTTCTTTCCTGCCGCATCGGGATTGCCCACACCGGGTGAGTCTCCTACATGGATCTCTGCAGCCTCTCTCGCCTTCAGGATCTGAATGACTGCCCTCACCACCTCTGGGTGGGTGGTTACGGCTTTTTCGGGGTCTGACCCTGAAAGAATATTGGGTTTGAGAAGGATTTTCTTCCCTTTTACATCGGGAAATCCCGCCTTGTCTATCATCCCTTCAAGGGTACTGCGGATAAGAGAAGCATCGTATCTGTCACAGGCCGCGATGGCCACAACTGGTTTATTCATAAACCCATTATCTCAGTCCCTTGAAAGGCTGGCAAGGCGGTAGGCAAAGTATTTAAAGCTGCTTTGCAGCGGGGTTACCAGTAGGTCGCCTTGATTCTCAAAAAGGCGCCGTTTATTCCAGCATCATTCCAGGTTTTGTTGTTGTAAAGCCCCGAACGTGAGTGAAAGCCGGTCATTGTATAGCCGAATATGTAATCAACAGCTTCAAAGTCTACAACAAGGCCTGTTTCCATTCCCGCCGTATCGCCCCAGACCATTCTGGTTATATCATAACTGCTGAGCAGGGCGTAAAGTTCGAGATTTTTATAGAAAACTCCGATATCAACAGCCGCTCTGTTGGAAAGGGTGCCTGAAAAGGGCACCACCATCTGCCAGGCCGCACCGGGATTCACAACAAAGACCCCCACGGGGATCGAAACCGACCAGCCTGTGGAGAGCCTCAGGGTCTCATCAAGGTGGTCCCAGTCGGGCCAGGTCGTGAACTCGTCGCCCATGGTGTACTTGACTCCCATGGTACCCGACAGTCGGAAGCTGTCAAAGTCATGGAAGAAACCTCCCATGGCTGAAACTTTGAGGGCATCCCCGTTCAGGGCCGCCGCCAGCTCGCCGTCATATCCGGCGCTGTCATACCAGAGGGATGTAAACAGGTTTGGAAGGCCCAGGTTTTTCTGATAGGTCAGGACCCGCCGGTCATAGTCTGCGCTGTCAACACCGATTACATCGGGGACAAGGGCAAACTGATAGCCTATCTCTCCGTTGGTCCAGCTTCCCTGCAGCCAGATTGACTGGGGAGTCATATCATCGCCGAAGGCCGGTTCCACTCCATCCGCCCTTGTTGCCTGTAGCCATTTATGATGAGGGTCGGGATTGAAGTAGCCCGCTGCAAGAGCAGTTCCATAGGGGAGCTGCTGCTCCATATACAGTTCATTTAGCACAAAGGGTATATCATCATTGCCGATCTCACCCTCGGTGAAGTCGTCAATATTGACCTCTTTGATGCCGAAGGAGCCGAAGAGTCTTGCACTGTCTGACAGATCGCTCTGGACGTAGAAGAACATGTCGTCTATCTGGGTATAGTAGCGCCAGTCCCCTTCGTCATTCACTCCCCAGACCATGCGCCAGTCCAGGCTGAAATCAAGCTGGGTCCGGGCAAAGATATCCGGCCGTCCGGCTCCGCCCTTGTTCAAAGGTTCTTCTGGAAGCTCCAGGGGATCAGGAGGTGCCGCGGTTACAGCTTCCTGAGTCTCTGCCGCGTTCTGAAAGAGGGTGATAGCATTCCAGTCTGAAGGATACACCTCTCCGTCATTGAAGTCTGAATTGATGCCGTCCAGTGTCTTAACAGGAAATCCTGAAGCGGCTACAAGATCGCAGACCCTCTCGAAGTCAGCGGGGGAGAGCTCCGTTTCATTGTTAACATTGGACTCAATTTTGTGAAAAATCAGAATAAGAAGTTCCCCTGAGGGGGCCATGGATGAGAGATGGTTCTCCAGAATGGCGGGATCAAGGGGGCTGTAGATATTGAGGGTCTTAAGCTTGTATTTGTCTGCCGGTGGATCTGTCTCGGGAAACTCAATAATAGTCCGGGCCGTATCGAAGTATTCCGGCACAACAAAGTCAAGGTCTCTGCTGACAGCGCCATTGGGATATGAGAAGTGCTTCATTTCAAGGCCTCTGTCGCTGAACCACTGCTGCATGTCCATGAATACTGTATGAAGTTCATTGCGGCTCATTGAGTCCATCCGCTCCATATAGTGGGCACCGATGGTCCATCCGTACTGGTTCTGGAGAAACATAAGCTCATCCTCATTCAGATAGAACCGGCTGCCTATCAGATCCGGAATAATATAGGCGACACCCTTCTGGCCTCTTGCCTCCATAACCGGAGCGGCCAGGGTTATCTGAGACTCCCAGCCGTCGTCGAAGGTCATAATAACAGCCGATTCTGACGAAGGAGTCCTTACAAGTACAGGCCCGAACTCTACCGAGACAGGAGCCTCACCCGTGTCGTTTATCCAGAACTGAAAGGATGTAAGCTTGTTCAGATCGGGATCTCCCCAGGGACTGCCCGCCGAAACAGGCAGGCTGAGGCAGTTCCACTCTCCCGCTTTCAATTGGGTCCTGTCCCGGGAGATCATATAGACAATTCTGTTGCTGAAGTCGCTGCTGTCGGAAGCATAGATCCAGAGGTCTCCGAGATTGTCTGTATCTTCAGGTTTTACCCAGACAATAAGATGCTTGTTTTCAAGGCTGAACGGAGGAAGATCCGTGGCTATGAGCTGAACATTGCTCCCTTTGCCATCGGTTTCCATTTTGAGGGACACGGGCCACAGGCTGTCATTTTCATTCAGGCTGTAGCTGCCGGCTGAGGAGTAGAGGGTAAAGGGATTGTCCTCCCTTGGGATAAAGAGGGTCTCAGTTTCTCCGGCTGACAGACAAAGAGGAACTAAAAAAAAGAGAAAAATCGCTTTCTTCATTGCATTCACCTTAAACAGCAGTTTATTTATATTATAAGGGAAACAATTAAATATGATAGAAAAAAAAAGAAGACTCTTTATCCCGTTGTTTTTTATCTTCCTGACGAGCTCTGTATCAGGAGAAAATGGCCGTGAAAAAATGATTAAATTCTCCGGTGATCAATGGATCATAAAATCGTCTGTTTTCAAGGTTGGCCCCGGTCCGAACCGTTTCTCATCAAGGTCGATTACAAGGGAAGGGGACAGTATTATTCTTTCGATTGAGGGGAAAAACAAGCGCTGGTATTCAGGTGAAATATACAGCGACAGACTTTTCAGCTACGGTACTTTCCGCCTCACTTTTTCTATAACCGAACCCCTTGATTCCAATGCTGTTTTCGGCTTCTTTCTCTACAACGATACGGCTCCCCCCTACTATAATGAGATTGATTTTGAGATAGCCCGCTGGGGAATCCCGGGGCTCCCGCCATATAATTTTACAGTCCAGCCCTATGATGTCGAAGGAAACTCCCACAGTTTTCATAGTACCGCAGCAGGTCTGTTCACCTGCATAATCCGTTGGGAGCCCGGTATTCTTGTGTTCCGTCTTGAAGACGGCCAGGCCAATACCCTGGAGAGCTGGGAATACAGGGGTGAGGCGGCTCCCGTCGAAACAGAATCCCGGGTTCACTTTAATCTGTGGCTGTTTCAGGGAGAATCACCTCTGAATGACGGAGGTCTCACTGCAGGTCTTCACAGCTTTGAATATCTTCCTTTTGAGCCCTGATTCCCGGAGCAATAAAAAGATAAAATCGGAGAAAATATCCCTCATAAATGAACTTGTGTGCAAAATAATTTACCTGAGCCACTTTTTGACCTATAATTTGTTTCATGAAAACTGAAGTAGTAAATGGTGTACTTGTGATGATTCCGGAGATGAAACAGATCGATGTAAACAACTCAGTCAGTTTCAATGATGATCTTCAGAATGCAATCAAAGAGGGTGAAAAAGTTATACTGGATCTTCGAAATATTCAGTTTATGGATTCAACCGGTCTGGGGGTAATCGTCTCTTCACTGAGGAGAGTGAGCGAGTCAAAGGGTGAAATGATCCTCTGCGGTACAGAGCAGGCGGTGAAGGTCCTCTTTGATATGGTTCGAATCTCATCCATTGCCCGGGTATACCGCGACAGGGATCAGGCCTTAAAGTCTCTTTCTGAAGGTTAGGGCTTTATGCTCCACTTTAACCCTGAAGAGATGCAGGCTCTGGCCAATGAACTTAATTTTCTCTTTTTCGTCACTGATGAAACACTGATTCAGTGGAGTTATCCCTCAAACGCTTTTCTGCGGATGCTGAATATGCAGGAGGCTGAAATCCTTCACAATCCGGCATCATGGATACACCGCTGTGAACGTTCGGACAAGGAATTTTTTGATTCTCTGGACAAGTTTTCTTCCTATGACGGGGATATAAAGCTGACCGTTCCATTTGTACGCCATGAAAACGATGTAATTCATCTTACAATCCGTCTCAGCAGTCCTGTGAAAAAGGATTCGGGAGAGGTCATCCGTTTCGGTTCGGCCGATGTCCGCCGGGATGATGCTGTATACAAAAGGGAAGCCCTCAAATCAAGAGACAGTGAAATAGAGATCAGTGCCAGAATCCAGAGGACCCTGCTGACAGGAGATGTAACATCCTTTTTTGACGGCATGGAAATAGCCGCGGAAACTCTTCCGTCCCGCCTTGTGGACGGCGACTTTTATGAACTGCAGCCCCTGGAACCCGGAGTAACAGACTTTATTATAGGCGATGTTGTTGGAAAGGGAGTCCCTGCGGCTCTTCTTGGAGCAGGATTCAAGGCAACCTACTATAAATCACTTATAACAAGCAGTGTGGCAGGCACAGGCTGGGCCGGACTGGACCGTGTCCTGAACCATATGGACAGCCTCATCGGCAAAAAGCTGATGGACCTTGGAAAATTTCTTACTTTCTACTACTGCAGAATCAATCTGAAAGATTCGACCCTCTCCTTTGTGGATGCAGGGCACACAAGTTTTATCTATTACGACTCAGTCGAGCAGCGCAGCTGGAGCGTCAAAGGCGCCAATATGCCTATGGGATTTACCGCAGAACAGATCTACAGAATCTACAGGCTTCCCCTCAACCCGGGAGATCTCCTCTTTTTCTACTCCGACGGGATATCGGAAGTCATGAACTCCGAGGGGCAGATCTTCGGCTGTGAACGGATACTCCGTCTTGTTAACGCACACCACTATATGAATCCTCAGGAGCTTCTGAGCAGGGTTCTTTTCGTCACTTTCTTTTATGCAGCAGAAGACTTCAAGGATGACGTAACAGGTGTGGCCATCAGGATCAAGGGAAACTCGGGTTTTACGGCAACAGAAAGAAGCTATACCTTTTCTGTTGATGAGCCTGCAAATCTTGAAGAGGTGAGGGAGGCCTTTCTGAAGGATCTTACAGACCGGTGCAGAACCTCCCATGAAAAGAGCCGGACAATGCTCGCGATTGCTATGGTTGAGGCCTGTTCAAACTGCATCTCCTACAGCCGGAACGAAATCCGCCTGAAATGGAAAATCTTGGACAGCTCTGCAGAGATCCGCCTTGATTTCGAAGGGCCTGATTTTGACTGGAAGACAGTCAAGGACCCTGATATCTCACGTTACCAGCAGCACGGCTACGGATCTTTTCTTATAGATCAGGGCTGTGATTCCAGTCTTCTCCTTAAGGGGATAGATGACAAGAAGGAACTTGTTATTTTTAAGGAGTTCTGACTCAAGGAGTTCTGATGATTCTCAAGGATAGTGCACCCCATCAGGTAACAGATCACATTTTCTGGCTCGGTTCGGTTAAGTATGAAGATTTTCTTCAGATCAACTGCTATCTCTTCTACAAGAATGGTCAGGCTGTCATTGTAGATCCCGGACCCGTGGATATTTTTTCCTCAGTCCAGAAGGCTGTAGAAAAAATCTGTCCTCTGGAGGATGTGAGAGCCATCATCCTGAGCGGCCACGGTCCCCAGATCTGCTCCAGTCTTCCCCTCTGGGAGGAGTCCGGGTTTCAGGGAAGAATTATATGCCACTGGAGAACATGGCTCACAGTCAAGACAATGGGGCTGATCTCTCCCTTTCATACAGTGAAGGAGGAGGTTCATATAGAGCCCGATGATCTTCCGCTGCTTCATTTCCTTGCCTACCAGAGCCCCCATTCCCCCGGTGGTATTATGACGTGGGAACCTGAGTCAAAGACCCTCTTTTCCGCCGAGTATTTCGGTTTTCTTGGAAAGAATACAAACCTCTTCGGCGATGATGATTATCTGCCCCGTATGGTCAGTTTTCAGCGGGAGTATTTTCCCTATATTGCGGAGAGTACCCAGAACAAGGTCTTTGATATGATTGAGAATATCGCTCCGGAGAGAATCTGCCCCGCCAACGGCTGTATTCTGGAAAAACCCGATATTTCCAGTCTTGTGGATATGTTCAATCCCGATACACCCGCATCGGACCTGCCTCTGGGCGGGGTCCTTCACGGCAACGAGGATATTTCAAGGATAAGCTACAATCTGAATGAGGAACTTGTCCGCCGCACCGACGAACAGCTTGTGGACCCTGTAACCGGGCTCTATGCCTCATCTTTTTACAATAACTATCTTACAGAATTTATTAAGAGCAATGATTCCGGAGTCGTCTCCTATTTCCGCCTGGACGATATGAAACAGTTTAACGATGAGTACGGACTCTCCGAGGGGGATAGAGCCCTCTCTTCATTTGCCTCAATAATTCAGATGACCAAACCCGATGACGCCCTCCTTTTCAGAGGAGCGGGGCCGATTCTGATTCTGATGCTTCCCGATAACCTCTCGGCACAGTACGAGGATATCATTGAGAAGATAAAAAAAGAGGTAAGGGACTCGGAAGAGTTTCTCCAGAGAATGACCTGCTCCGTGGCTGTGTCCCGGCTGGATGAGGATGTACCGGAGTCCTGGAACCGTGAGGATCTGCTGCAGAGGAACATCCGTGACAGGCTGAGAATGCTCGACTCCCTCGGCGGGGACAGCCTCTGTGACTACTCTGAGCAGGACCGCAGGGTAGAGGACAACCCTGTCATACTGATTGTTGATTCGGATACCCACCTTATTCATCTTGTGACTGAATTATTCAAGGGAGATAAGTACACCGTACAGAGCTGCGGCAACGGTAATGAGGCCATTCACAGGATTGACCTGCTCAGGCCTGCCATTATCCTGTCGGAAGTTCATGTTCCCCAGATGGACGGTTTCAGAATCCGTGAAAAGATCCTGGAGTCAACGGATCTGAGATCCATCCCCTTCGTTTATGTTTCCTTCCTTAAAACAGAAGCCTCAGTCAAAAGAGCTCAGCAGCTGGGAGTCTATCACTATCTCAAAAAACCCCTCATGCTTGCCGAGCTGCAGGGACTTATAGAGTTTTACACCGGAGAGGAGTAGGTCATGGGGATCATTGTCATCTACATTGTTATGGCGGTTCTCGTATTTCTGGACCTTCTGATTCTGGGAGCAACCTACTATGTCAAAAAAACCTCGGTCCGGAAATACAGGAAACGAAGCAGACTGAAAACCCTTGTGAACCGTTCCCTTGTCGAGGGGCACCTTATCGATCTGGAAACAGTTTCTGCCAGAGAGCAGCTCGATTATCTGATGGAGTGGTACGAAGTAAACCAGTCGGTACAGATTCCCGATCATCTTCATCTGGAGCTGCAGGCCCTGGAAGATCTGTGGAAGTCGGGAAGATTGGTAAGAACCCTTCTGAATTCCCCCTTTTTCAACCAGAGATCCAAAGGGGTCAATCTTCTTGATTTTCTTGACTTTGTCGATATGAACGACAAGGTTGACCTCCTTGAAAAGACTATCCGCCGGGAAAAATCCCAGATCCTCAGACTGAAGATGGTGCATATCCTCTGCCAGTCGGGAGATCCTGAAACACTGAATGTTGTTGCTTCAAGTATGGAGGGGACAGGAGAGAGCTATAAGACAAAAGTCCTTTCTCTTGTCAGCGAAGATCTTAAGCAGCTGACAGACTGGTCAGACAGCCACAGGTATTCAGAAAATTCAGACATTAGAAGAATCATGATACAGGCGTGCCGGACCAGATTGAGAGACTGGTATCCTCTGTACCTACTGAATCTGACTGAAGCTGATGATCCTGTAACCGCAGGAGAGGCTGCAAATGCCCTTCTTGAGGCCTATCATGATGAATCAACGCTGCGGGAGCTTTTGATCTCTCCCGTGTTTTCTACAAGGAAGGAGGCTGTTTCTCAGCTATTCAAGTATGCAGAGCTGCCGTCGGAGGAGGAGTCAGCCGGTTTTTTCAGGGACAGGGAACTCTCCTCCACCGCTATTGAGGGTCTTATCGACCGCGTAAGGGAGACTCCCCGTGTCCTGCCGATTCTATACAGCCGCTACTGCAGTGCAAATGATGGTGAGGTCCGTCTGGGGTATGCATCTGTTCTTGCCCACAGAATACAGTATTTCATTATGCGCCTTAAAAAGGATGAGACAGGACATATCCGCCGCCTTATAGATGATGCCATCTCTCTGGATCTGAGTGCTCCGATTATAAATTTCCTTAATACGAACCGGAACCAGACCCTTGAGCGGCTTCTGCTGGAAGCTCTGGAACCCCACGTAAAAACAAACAGCGGCTTTTTTGATCAGTGCTACTCCTATCTCAAGGACAGGCTCAAGAAGGAGCTGAAAATTCCCCTTGAGATTCCCAGTTACAGCGAACCTAAGATCCAGTTGACCCGGGGAGACCGCCGCTATATGACCGGACTGCTTGTTGCCACTGTTTCCATCCCCTTTATTCTCTTTTTTACTATCCGCTGGCCCCTTCTTCCTTATATGGCGGGAGAGGAGAAGGTTGTTTCATTTCTGCTTATGTACCACCATATTTTTGCGGTCTATACCATTGCCATCAACTTTATCTTTCTGGCTCTGCTCACAGAGTCATGGCTTGTTCTGAAAAGGCAGCACAGCGCCTGGACCGTAGGGGATAAAAAGTTTCTCAATGCATCGGGGCTGCTGCCGGGAGTGACGATCCTGGCACCCGCCTTCAATGAGGAGAAGACCATTATTGAGAATGTCTACTCGCTTCTCTCCCTTGACTACCCGGATCTTCAGCTGATTGTAATCAACGATGAGTCCACAGACGGAACCCTGATGAAACTTATAGGTCAGTTTGATCTTGAACTTATTGATTATCCCCTTTCCGACGGGATATCAACGGCTCCTGTGAAGGGGGTCTACAAAAACAGCCGTATTCCCAACCTTCTTGTAATAGACAAGAAGAACGGCGGAAAAGCAGACTCTCTGAATGCGGGGCTCAATGCGGCAAAAAGCGAATATATCTGCAGCATTGATGCCGACAGCCTTCTGGAGCCTGAATCTCTGACAAAGATGATGTATCAGACCCTTATTAACAAAAAGAAGACAATTGCCATAGGTGGCAATATTATCCCAGTGAACGGCTGCCTTATTAAAAACGGCGCCCTTCAGGAGATCCACCTCTCATCAAACAGCTATACAAGGTTTCAAACCATTGAGTATTTACGCTCCTTTATAGCAGGACGTCTGGGATGGACCAGAGTAAACTCACTGATGATCATCTCCGGAGCCTTCGGAGCTTTTCTGCGAGAAGAGGTCATCGGAATAGGCGGGTATATGACAGGCAAGGGACGCCTGAGCAAGGATACAGTAGGGGAGGACATGGAGCTTGTGGTCCGTCTTGTCCGCTCTCAGCATGAAAAGGGGAGTGACTATACTGTCAGCTATGCCCATAACGCCAACTGCTGGACCGAAGTTCCCGAATCCCTCTCGGATCTTCTCAAACAGAGGGACAGGTGGCACCGGGGTCTTATTGAGATCCTTATCTATCATAAAAAGATGCTTTTCAACAGAAAGTACAAACAGCCCGGGCTGATAGCCTTTCCCTACTACTATATATTCGAACTTCTGGGACCCTTCTGGGAATTTATGGGTTACGCTGTGCTTGTACTCTCTCTTGTGTTCGGAGTTCTGAGCCGGCATGTCTTTGTGTTTATGTTCTCTATTGTTATTTTAATGGGAATCCTGATCTCTTCAGTCGCCTTTTTCCTGGCGGAAAAGGGAGTTGTCTACTTCAAGGGTAAGGAGTTCCGACAGACAATGATGACAGTTCTGGGAGAGAATTTCGGATACAGGCAGTTTATAAGTATGCACCGGACCTTCTCCTTTGTGGCCTATCTGTTCCGGAACAAGGGCTGGCAGAAGCTGGACCGAAAGGGATTCTCTGTCTATGAAGAGGAAGAGGTGCAGCCATGAGAAGACCGGGCATCCCTCTCAGTATTTGGATACTCCCGGCTGTAATACTGGCATCATTTCTAATCCCATTTTTTATATGGTTTCTTCTGCCCTCATCCTCTCCTGAGGTTTTGATCTACGGACCCGGGGAAAGAGAACCCGGTAGAATGAAGGCTCTGTCCTGGCCTGTGGTTCACAGTAAGGGAGAACTCATGGCCTTTCCCTCCGGACGGAACAGAGAGCGGGGCGTCTTTGTTCTTGAAACTTCTGTATCTTCGGCTGCTGAAGATGAAGAAGCTCTGAGGGCCTTTAACAGAATCAAGGATATTGCTCTCAGGAACAGGTCCTTTGTATGCGACGGCCATCTGCTTAATGAGAATACACACTCCCTCTTCCGCAGTTATATGGAGGAGTTCCTGCAGGTCGACTTTACAGGCTGGACCGTAATATACAGCAGGAGCAGCGAACCTGAGCTCCAGTACTTTCACAGCGACGGCCGCAGCTTTGTCCTCAAAGGTGAATCCAATTTCAGCGGCAGGGCTCCCACAGCCGCAGCGGGAGGGAAAAGGGCTCCCGTGTACAGCTGGATGTCTGTCTACCGCCCCTCAGGGACGACAAAGGTCACATACTCCCTGGATCTGCACTTGACTGATGAGGGACGATCGGTACTGAGGGAGCAGGGAATCCCTGTGGATATTCCCCTTGTTCTTGAAAACAGATCGGCCCTTGTGGATACAGCCTACTTTACCCTCGATCTTTCAAGGTACCCCGTTGAACCGGGATCGTTCAGGTTTGCGGGGAAACTCTTTTTCAGGTCCTGGATCTCCCTCTTTGTCGAGGACAATGATGAGTCCGTACTCTGGCGTGCCTATGTTCCCTGGTTTAACAGTTATCTGAAAGCCGTCCATGGGGCCGCAGCAGAAATTCCGGAGACTCCGGAACACTCTGAGGCCGTCTTTACTGCAGATGGTGAAAAGTTCTACAGGACTGTGGATGGAAAGCGGGAAGAGTTCTTTATCAAGGGTGTGAATCTGGGACCCGCACTTCCGGGAACCTGGGGTACTCAGTTTCCCCGGGACGAACACCTCTACTACCGCTGGTTCCGGGATATGACGGGAATGAACCTCAATACTCTGAGGGTCTATACGCTCCTCCCACCGGACTTTTACAGAGCTTTCAGGAATTTCAACGAGGATAATCCCGATACACCCCTCTATCTTATTCAGGAAATCTGGCCGGAAGAGTATCCGGAAAACAATAACTACCTTGGACCCGAGTATAACAGAACCTACCGTCAGGAGATCCGGTATACAATAGATGCCCTCCACGGACGGGGAGATATCCCCTACAGGACAGAGAGGGCCTGGGGCCGATTTACAGCTGATATCAGCCCCTGGCTGCTGGCATGGCTTGTGGGGCGTGAGATGGAGCCCGAAGAGGTTCTGGAGACAAATGCCCTGAATCCCGGCAGTACCTACAGGGGTGAATATATATCAGCGCCATCAGGGCCTGCAGTGGAGTCCTGGCTGGCCGCTTCATGCGACCTCTCGGTAAGCTATGAGATAACACGATACGGAAAGTCCCGGCCTGTGGGGATGGTAAGCTGGCCGATACTGGATGCCCTGCATCACGAAGTGGAGTGGAGAGATCCGGAACTTAAAGGGAAGGCTCCCCACAATGACAAGGCCGTTGTGGATATCAGGCATATGACTGTGGATAACGGGGATTTCGGCGGGTTCTTCGGTGCCTATCATATCTACCCCAACTATCCTGATTTTATCAACAATCAGAGCTCCTTTGCCTCCTGGCAGGATGAAAAAGGTGTCTTCCGTTACGGCGGTTATCTGAAAGAATTTATGGCCATACACAGTGGATATCCGGCTCTGATTGCGGAATACGGCATCTCCACCAGCGCCGTAACGGCCCATATCAGCCCCGACGGCTATAACCATGGCGGATTGAGCGAAGAGACCCAGGCGGAAGGAATCATCCGTATGACCGATGCCATTGTAAGGGAGGGCTACGCGGGGGCAGTCATTTTTGAGTGGATTGATGAATGGCAGAAGAAGACCTGGACAACAGAACCCTTTATGATTCCCTATGACAGACAGGCCCTGTGGCACAATGTTCTGGACCCCGAGCAGAACTACGGAATAACCGCTATGAGGGCGGCGGCGGTGCTGGGGCATGGCGGCTATACCGGTTCTGAAGAGGACGGTGATGAGAAAACTGTACTGAGCTGGTGGGGCAGTGAGTCCCATCTCTATCTGGAACTGAAAGGCCCGGTTGCTGCTGAGGGGCGCCTCTTTTTCGGGTTTGACACCATCGATCCAGCAGCGGGTATAAGAGGTTTTCCCGGGATTGAGGGCTTTCAGACTCCTACTGGAATGGAGAGCATGGTTGTTGTTGACCTTTCGACAGGGGAGGCGCGGTTTCAGGCGGCCTCGGACTACAATATAGGCAGGTATGCCTATCAGTCGGGAAGTTCTCCGGAGGCCGTATTTGAGGATGTCAGAATCCTTGTGAACAGGGAGACAAGAGATGAGAGGTGGAGGCTTATTCCTGCGCAGTTCGCCGACTGGAGCAGCCTGAAACTGGGCCGTCTTGATGAGGCGGGCAATGCTCTTGATATTCAGGATGGCAGTCTTGTGCTCCGCATCCCCTGGGGACTTATGAACGTTTCTGATCCGTCATCAGGAAGGGTCCTTGATGATCCGGGCCGGTACAGCGCGGCTCTGCAGACAGATCAGCTTCAGGTGAGGGGCAGCTCCGGAATCAGAATCTACGGTTTACTGGACACTCCCGGCGGGCGCCGGCTGCTGCCCGGTGATTTTGAGAATGAGGAGCTCATCTTCCGCTTTAATGGCTGGGATGTTCCCCTTTACAGGGAGGAGGAAAAGAAATCCATCCCCTTGCTGCGCCGTTATTTCGGAGAATTATAGTCATATCGCCGTAACTCTTGATTTTGATCATCTTAATGACTATCTTTATGGGGCTGAATAATAACAAAACAAAGAGGTATTATTGTGGTAGAGCCCCTTAAGAAGCATAGTTTTATAGAAAAAAGAAGAGGTCCCGTTGTCCTTTGTATCATGGACGGTGTGGGATACGGAAAATATGAGAGCGGAGATGCCGTTAAAGCGGCTATCACCGGTACCCTGGATGAACTGAGTGCCAGCTGTCCTGTTACACAGCTCAAGGCCCACGGAAAGGCTGTAGGCCTTCCTTCAGACGACGATATGGGTAACTCAGAAGTTGGACACAACGCCATCGGCTGCGGCCGGGTTTTCTCCCAGGGCGCCAAGCTCGTTTCCAACTCCATTGAAACAGGTGCCATGTTCGAAGGTGAGGTATGGAAAAAACTCACCTCCCATGTTTCCGGAAAGGATCAGGCCCTCCATTTCATTGGGCTCCTTTCCGACGGAAACGTACACTCCCATGTTGACCATCTGGAAGCCATGGTAAAACAGGCCAAGGCCAGCGGTGTCAGCAAGGTCAGAGTCCATGCCCTTCTTGACGGACGGGACGTTGGTGAAACTTCAGCCCTTGACTACTTCGATCCCCTTGAAAAATTCCTGGCGGATCTGTCAGACGACAGCTTTGACGCCTGCATCGCTTCAGGCGGTGGAAGAATGCAGATCACCATGGACCGCTACAATGCGGACTGGAGCATGGTTGACCGCGGATGGCAGACTCACGTTCTCGGTGAAGGCGAACTCTTTGATTCCGCCCATGATGCCATTGTCTCCCTGAGAGAGAGAACAGGCGCCATCGACCAGGACCTTCCCCCCTTTGTAGTTGCAAAAGAGGGTGAGCCCGTCGGTTCCATGCAGGACGGCGACAGTGTAATCCTTTTTAACTTCAGAGGTGACAGAGCCCTTGAAATCACAGCCGCCTTCGAACAGGGCGATGAGTTTGACAAGTTTGACAGGGTAAGAGTTCCCGATGTTGAATATGCCGGAATGATGGAGTACGACGGAGACCTGCATGTTCCCGCCCAGTACCTTGTTAATCCCCCCACAATCGACCGGACTATGGCCGAGTACCTCTGTGCTACAGGGGTTAAGCAGTACTCCATTTCAGAAACACAGAAGTTCGGACATGTAACCTACTTCTTCAACGGAAACAAGACAGGTAAGTTCTCAGAAGAGCTTGAAACATACGTTGAAGTTCCCTCGGATGTTGTTCCCTTCGAGCAGAGACCTGCAATGAAGTGTGCCGAGATTACAGACAAGGTAATTGAGACTGTCCAGGGCGGCGAGTACGATCTGATCAAGCTGAACTTCCCCAACGGAGACATGGTGGGACACACCGGAAACTTCCAGGCGGTTGTCTGCTCCATGGAAGCCATGGACCTGAGCATCGGACGCATCAGAAAGGCTGTTGAGGCGGCTGGCGGTGTTCTGATCCTTTCTGCGGACCATGGTAACTCCGATGACATGTATGAGCACAACAAGAAGTCTGGTGATGTAATAATCAAGGATGACGGAAAGCCCAAAAGCAAGACTTCCCACTCCCTGAACCCCGTTCCCTGTATCATCTACGATGCGGACAAAAAGGGTGATTACTCGGAAACACTGAAGGAAGGACTTGGAATCAGCTCTCTTGCTGCCACAGTTATCAACTTCCTCGGTTATGAAGCTCCCGAAGACTACGATCCCTCTATTCTTCAGAAAAAATAAGCCTCTCTCCGGACATCGTGTCCGGAAATAAAAAACTCCCCGGTTCAAGGGGAGCTTTTTTTGCTTAATAAGCTTTTATTCAGCTGCGGCCGTCTTTCTCTATCTTTGCCTCGGCCCAGAGAGCCAGACGACGGATCTTTTTGTCGGGGTCTTCCTTGAAAACATTCAGATAACCCTGGCTCTCACTGGTCTCCCTGAGACAGTCGAGGCTCATCTTTCTTATCTGCCTGTTTATATCCTTTGCAGATTTCAGCAGCCCTCTGCAGGCTTTCAGTGTGGCAATGGCGCAGAGATCCTCACAGGCCTTGAGCCTCTTTGAAGCGGAGCCGCCCTTGAGCCTGTTGATACAGCTGTCCACATAGCCCGTTTTTTCAAGAATCTCAGTAATTGAGGGTCTAAGGGCAGCCTCCTGGCTGAGAAGCAGCATCAGTTTGCCTTCGGCTACCTCTCCCATTCCGGTGAATAGAGTACGGAGGCACTCCCTTCTGTATCCGGAGCCTTCACTGTAGAGTCTTGTGAGTATACGGATCTCTTCCAGGCTGTTTTTTCCTTCCAGGCTGGCCAGAAGTCCCTCTGTCAGATCTTTGTTCTCTTCAAAAAGGACAGTCAGAATCGGAAGGAGCTTATAGTTCTTCGATGCAGCAGAGGCATCAAGGATAACAGTATGCAGCTCATCCTCTTCAAACCCGTTTTTGAGAAGGCGGTAGACCTCGTCAAAACACTCCTCCCTGTCCCATTCGATAAAGACGGAGGCGCACTCGGCCTGAACCTTCTGCTCTGTGTCGTAGAAGAGGCCCTTCATAATATCTGTTGAATCTCTGCTGTCCAGGCGCCGCAGGGCATGGAGGGCGCTGATTCTAGTACCCGCAACAGGGGATTGAAGGTTCTCTTCCATGGACGTGATAAAGTCTCTGATTCCCGCTGCGCTGAGAAGTTCCATCAGGCTCTGATGAAGCCTTGCGTCAGGCTCTTTGAATATTCTTGTCACATTGGATGTGAATACCTCTTTGTCCCACTCCCGGGCGGATGAGGATAGATCTTTCATATCATCCCTGTTAAGGAGGTCCAGGTGTTCAAGCAGGAAGAGGGTGCTGCTGTACTCCCTGTAGCCTGCAAGAAGGACAAGGGCTCTGCGCCTGACTTCCATTGGACGGCTTGTATCCTTCACAAGTGTGAAGAAGTCTGAGAGGCAGCTGCAGAGGGTTATCCTCCTGAATGCCTTATGAAGGCTATCCCAGTAGGGGAACTCTTTCTGAAGGAGGAAGCCTTTGAGAACAGGATAGTAGAGAGGACTTCCCTCGGAGGGGAGGTGCTCAAGAAGGAAAGGAACGATTATTCCCCTGTTTTTATCAGTCTTGAGAAGGTCCCGTACCAGAGTCAGAGTCTCCGGGTCCTTTCTTTCGGCAAGGCAGCGGAGGGCCCGCTGCTTCATCTCCATATAGAGCCGCTTTGTCTCACCGAGGGCAAAGATTTTTTCAAGGGTCCAGGCAAAGAGGTCACTTCCCGTTCCCGCTTCATAAATGGTTAATGCAAGAAGAAGGGAACCGGGGTTTTCGAGATTGTCCTTCTTCTGCAGGAAAGAGACGATACTGTGGTCGGCCGCTGTTTTCAGGATGCCTACACGTCTTTCAAGATCATCCATATCCCGGAGTCTTGCCTTTTTGATAAGGGAATCAAGAGTCCCCGATTTCTTAAGGAAGAGGGCTGCCGAAAGAACAACCCCGGGCTGAGAGTCTTTCAAAAACTCGAGTGCCAGGTTGTGGTCATGGGACGAGGAGGTCTCAAGAAGCTCCAGACAGTGGATCTTTTCAGTAACCGACAGGGACGAGGGCTGGATCATGTAAAGGTCGGAGAACTCCTTTCTGATCCTCTGATAAGCCGCTTCTCTGACGGGAAGGACAGGGTCGTTCAGGTAGAGCCGGAAGAGTGTGTTGTACAGCCTGTGGCGGTCGGATGAAACCAGTTTCCCCGCAAGAAAAATCCTGATTTCCCGGTGGCTGTCTTTCAGCATATCCCAGAGAATACGGCGGCTGTTTTCATTTTCCGAGTGGACAAGAACAGAACAGGCATGAAGACGCAGGAGGTAGTCCCTGCTGAAGGCGAGGGACCTGAGCTCTTCCTCCATTGTAAGAAGAAGCTTTTTCCATGGGGCGTCTTTCTCCTGGAAACTGACAGACTTCAGAGTTTCAGTCAGCCAGGCGACGGCATCTCCGTTCCCCCTCATACTCTGCAGTGCGGCTCTGCCTTTGTCGTTGTCTTTGAGGGAGGTCAGCCTTGGCATCATATTAATCCTTATATTACGCCGTCTCCCGGATGAGAGACGGACTGTGTTAAATTTAAAGGACCAAAATCAGAGAAGGCATTTCTTGACGGCATCTTTCCAGCCGCTGTAAAGGGATTCTCTGGTTTCTTCGTCCATACAGGGACTGAAGATCCGGTCCTCTTTCCAGATTTTACTGATTTCGTCCATGGATTTCCAGAATCCAACAGCCAATCCGGCAAGATAGGCGGCTCCCAGGGCTGTAGTTTCTATGGATTTAGGACGAATTACCTCAGAATTCGAGATATTGCTCTGAATCTGCATCAGGATATCACTGCGGGAAGCCCCGCCGTCCACCTTGACGCTCTGCAGGGGGATTCCCGATTCTTCCTTCATTACATCAATAACATCACGGGAACGGAAGGCTATGGATTCAAGTGCCGCCCGGCAGATGTGGCGTTTGTCGCTGCCCCGTGTCAAACCGCTGATGGAGGCACGGGCTTCCATACCCCAGTAGGGGGCTCCCAGTCCCTGAAAGGCGGACACAAGATAGACCCCTCCGTTGTCATCGCACTTCTGGGCCCACTCATCACATTCGGGAGCATTGGCAATAATTCCCAGATTGTCTCTGAGCCACTGCATTACGGCGCCGCCCATAAAGATAGATCCCTCCAGGGCA
Organism: Oceanispirochaeta sp.; assembly: GCA_963676905.2. Classification (GTDB taxonomy): domain Bacteria; phylum Spirochaetota; class Spirochaetia; order DSM-2461; family DSM-2461; genus Oceanispirochaeta. The sequence goes on along the minus strand of CAXXVE010000001.1, from coordinate 3,520,514 downwards.
TAGGTTGTCTTTCCCTCTTTGTTGAGGGCTATTGTAGTGATCAGGCCCTTATCGGAGATGATTGGTTCCTCTCCTGTGTTCATAAGTAAAAAGCAGCCGGTGCCGTAAGTGTTTTTCACATCACCCTTTTTAAGGCACATCTGGCCGAAGAGAGCGGACTGCTGATCCCCTGCTATTCCGGCTACAGGTATTTCCTCTCCGAAAATCTCTTTGTCGGTATATCCGTATATCTCACTTGATGATCTGACTTCAGGCAGCATGGATGACGGGATATTCAGAGCAGACAGAAGCTCTTCATCCCAGCTGCAGCTGTGAATGTTGAACAGAAGAGTACGGCTTGCATTGGTCATATCAGTAACATGGACCCTTCCGGCAGTGAGTTTCCAAATTAGCCAGCTGTCAATGGTGCCGAACATAAGGTCTCCCGCTTCAGCCTTTGCCCTGGCACCCTCTACATTGTCAAGAATCCACTTGATCTTGGTGCCTGAAAAATAGGCGTCGATGGGGAGGCCCGTCTTCGTTTTAAAAAGGGGGGCCAATCCGGCATCCTGAAGTTCACGGCAGATGGCAGCCGTACGGCGGCACTGCCATACAATGGCATTGTAGACAGGTTTACCAGTGGTCCTGTCCCAGACAACGGTGGTTTCTCTCTGGTTTGTAATTCCTATGGCGGAAATCTCTTTCAGAGAAACCCTGAAGTTTTTCAGAACCTTGAACAGCATCTCTTTCTGACACTCCCAGATGGTTTCAGGGTTGTGTTCAACCCACTGTTCCTTCGGGAAAATCTGAGGAAACTCCTTCTGGGCCATTCCCTTGATGCTTCCGTTCTTCTCAATAATCAGGGCTCTGGAGCTTGTTGTTCCCTGATCCAATGCCATTATATATTTCATATTTACCTCTGAAACGATCAAATAGTGATCATTTATGATCAATTATCAACTTTTCATAACATTATCAGGGTGAATAGATATTTTGTCCATTAAATTGTGGGTTCTAAAAAAAATATAGAGCTAAACTCTTAAACTGCCGATAATAAGGTATTATGGATTTACTAAAGATTGCTACAGGACTGTTCTGGCTTGAGATTCCGGAGCGGGATCTCTACCTGATGTGCGGCTGTCCCATGGACGGTATCAAGCACCTTGAAAACAAGAATATTATCCACCCCATGGACAGGGATGATGTCTATATGGAAACAGGCCCCAATGCCATACTTCTTTCGGATCTTCCCGTTCAGAACGGTTACTTCTGCAATCTGGCCGAGTTTCCCATACTCCATATGATGTATAAACAGGGCATGGTTCTGCCGGGGCATCCCGGAAACAAGGGCGAAAAGCCCTGGATAATCGGTACCGCCGAACAGGTTGAGGCCCAGAAGAACTATATCTTCAGGGGAAACTACGGTCTGGCTTCGAAAGAGGAGTTCAAGGCTGCAGGTGCCGCGGGCAAAGACCTTGATTTTCTGTGGAACCTCAAGATGAAGTTCAACTTCGGAACCATTCTCAAGCCTGAAGAACTTATATCTACTACCGTCGTAAACGGAGGTGAGGTAGAGCTGAGGCCCGATGTCTTTTTGAAACGAACAGGCCTGAACCGCTATATGCTGCGCTACCTTGATGAGTCTGTTGAAATCGATTTGAACCTGAAGGCCGATGAACTCTATGAGCCCCCGTATCAGCTTGATTTCAGAAAGGTAAAAAGAGAGTTTTTCTCGGTAATACACTCGGGAGAGGGCAACGGCTGGGATAACAGCCGCCCCTGTATGGGAAGTATTATAAGCTACAAGGGTAAAATCTATCTGATTGATGCGGGACCCAATATCGAGTACTCCCTCAATGCAATGGGCCTGAGCGTCAACGATGTTGAGGGGATCTTTCACACTCATATCCATGACGACCACTTCGCCGGACTGACATATCTGATTATGGCTGACCACCGGATAAAGTACTATGCCACACCTCTCGTTCTGGATACGGCCAGAAAGAAACTGGCCGCGCTGATGGGGCAGAAGGAGGAGCTCTTTGAGAGTCTCTTCGATCCCGTTCTTCTTGAAACGGAAGAGTGGAACAATCTGAACGGCCTTGAGGTGAAGCCTCTGTTCTCTCCCCATCCCGTTGAAACATCAATCTTCTACTTCCGGGTTGAAACGGAAGATGGCTACAAGTCCTATGCCCATCTTGCGGATATCGTCTCAAGGAAGGTTCTTGAGGGATTTATATCTGATGAGCCCGGCAGGGGAATCAGCAGAGAGGATTACGACAAAATCTGGGGACGCTATCTGGAGTACGCCGATATCAAAAAGGTTGATGTGGGAGGCGGCATGGTCCACGGCGAGTCTTCTGACTTTCGTGAGGACCTTTCCAGAAAGCTGATTTTAAGCCATCTGGACAGAAAGCTTCGTGATGAGGAGAGACAGATAGGTGACAGCGTGGACTTCGGTTCCCAGGATATCCTTATATCATCAGAGGATGATTATGTCCGCCAGCAGGGCTTCAATATTCTGAATACCTATTTTCCTGAGATGAGTCCTTCGGATCTGAAGACCCTCTTTAAAGGGAGCATCGAAGAGTTCAGTCCGGGGACAATCATCGCCAAGGACAGCAGCAAGCTCAATGTGGTCTATCTGATTCTTTCAGGGAAAGTGGATTATCTTTTCAGTGAGACAGGGAATATCCATGAGATGACCGCCGGCAGCACAGTCGGCCTGCTCAACGGTCTGTGGGATGAACCTGTAAAAGGAACGTACAGAGCTGCGGCCTATGTTGAGGCTCTTGCCATAAGCAAGGATGATTTCCTGCGCTTCCTTATTGAGAATCACGAGATGGAAAATCTGAAACGGGTGAGCCGTATGGTCTTTGACTTCCGGTGTTCCTCCCTTTTCGGCTCCCGCATTTCCAATATGAACCTTATCAAACTGGCTATGCGGTCCTCCTTTATACAGCTTCTCCCGGGTGATGAGATTCCAGGGGGCTGGACCCGTGACCTCTTTCTTATCAAAAAGGGAAACCTTGAAGTCTTCAGGAATATGAGGAAGGTCGGCGAGCTTGGCAAATTCGAGTCCTGGGGCGGTTATCCAATCTATCCTGGAAGGAAAGATGAGGGGCTCCGGGCTGTTGTTTCCGGAAGCGGCCCCTGTGATTTTTACAGGATCTCCCATGAGGTACTCAGGGACATTCCCGTAGTCCAGTGGAAACTCTACCAGCTCAGGTCCTGCTGGGGCGGAACCTGACAGCAATCGGCCGGACTCTGCCTGCATAAAATCAGTTACCAACTCTTATCAGTAAATCATTTTACGCTCTGGAATTTTATTCTCATTTAGAATAGAGTGCTCCCCATGACTCAGATTAAAAAATATGACTGTATTATAGTCGGAACAGGCCCTGCGGGACTGGGCGCTGCCTTCAAGCTTATAAAAGCAAAACCTGCCATGAAAATCCTCATGCTGGATAAATCAAACTACTCAACAGGCGGTCTTCGGAACGACTGTAAGATGAACTTCACCTTTCCCATCGGTTTTACAGCCGAGAACTGGGAAAAGGACGAGGCAAACCACTACCTCGAACAGGTAGAGGATATTCTCAAGCCTGACCTTATGGAAAAGAAGAACCTCGATATATACGAAAAGAGGGCTTCATCTCTTGGTGTGGAGTTGATCAATATACGTCAGTCCCATCTGGGAACAGACGGCGGTCTTGCCCTTATCAAGAAACTCTGCGCCGAACTTGTTGAGCTTGGTGTGGAATTCTCTCTTGGCAATGAGGTTCTGGGTGTTAAAGACAAAGAGAAACTCCTTGTCTGCAGCAATGGAGAGTATGAGTACGGCTCGTTGATTATAGCCCCCGGGCGTCAGGGCTTTCACTTTCTCCAGTCCGTTATGAAGGACCTGGGAATCTACTTTATAGACAATGTTGTGGATATCGGTGTCCGTATCGAAACACGTCTGGAGCATTATCCCATCGTTAAGGACTACTACGACCCTAAATTTCACTTTCCCGGAAAGGTCAGAACCTTCTGTACAAACAGCGGCAATGCCCATGTGGTCCAGGAAAAGTATAAAACCCATGACGGCCGGGATTTCTACTCAGTTAACGGCCATGCCTGGTCCAAGCAGAAGAAAGGGGAGAACGGCCTTGTCAACTTTGCCATGCTCAAGACAATCCGCCTGACAGAGCCCCTGGCCAGCGGACACAAGTATGCCGAGATTATTGGTCTCCAGGCCGCACTTCTTGGCGGTGGAAGACCCATTATGCAGAGGGTGGGAGACCTCCGGATGTCCAAGCGCTCCTATGAGCACAGCTTCAACGATGACCTCTACGATTTCAAGCCGACACTCAAGAACTGTACCCCCGGAGACATCAACCTTGTTATGCCCAGCAAGATCATGAGGGCCATCTGGAAATCCATGAAGCAGCTTGATACAATTATTCCCGGTGTGCTTCACCCCTCGACAATCATGTACTACCCTGAGATCAAGATGTACGCCAACAAACCAGAATTCAAGAACCGCCACTTTGCGGTAAAAGAAGATATTTATATGATCGGTGACGGCGCCGGAACAAGCCGCGGAATTACAGGCGCCTGGGCCAGCGGAATCAGGGCTGCCGAAGGAATACTGAATTAAATGACCGAAAACACAAGACTCACCTTTGCCATTATCAGCCACCCTGACGCGGGTAAGACGACGATAACCGAAAAGCTCCTCCTCTTCGGAGGTGCCATCCATGCGGCGGGAGCCGTAAAGTCGGGAAAGAATGACAAAAAAACAGTGTCCGACTTTATGGAGATGGAAAAGAACAGGGGTATCTCTATCTCCACATCGGTAATGGGATTCGACTACAGGGGCCGCAAGGTCAATATTCTCGATACCCCGGGTCACGCCGACTTCTCTGAGGATACCTACAGGACCCTGACTGCAGTAGACTCCACGCTGATGGTGATCGACTCTGTAAAGGGTGTTGAGGAACGGACACGGAAACTCTGCGAGATCTGCCGGATGCGGAAAACTCCTATCATCACCTTTGTGAACAAGTTTGACCGTGAGGGCAAAGAACCCATTGAACTCCTTGATGAAATCGAAAAGGAACTCAATGTGACAGTCTGCCCCATGAGCTGGCCTGTAGGACAGGGAAAGAACTTCAAGGGTGTATACAGCCTCTATGAAAAGAAGCTGATCCTCTTCTCTGCCCATGGAATACAGGACGATAATGACAGTGTTGTTATTGATGATCTGAACAGCAGCGACCTGGATCATAAAATTGGTGAGTATGAGGCTGAGAAGCTCCGTGAGGACCTCGCCCTTGTAACAGAGATCTATCCCGAGTTTGATCATGAACTCTATATCGGTGGTGAGCTGACTCCCGTCTTTTTCGGTTCCGCCATCAACAACTTCGGTGTCAGGGAGCTTCTTGACTGTTTTGTCGATGTGGCCCCCGGTCCCGGAACCTTTGAGGCGGAGAGCCGGATGGTTGAGTCCGATGAGAAGGGATTCACAGGATTTATCTTCAAGATTCACGCCAACCTTGATCTCCGGCACAGGGACAGAATCGCTTTTATGCGTATCGTGTCGGGTGAGTTTGAGAAGAACAGAGCCTACACCCATGTGCGCACAGGTAAGAGCTTCAAAACCTCCAATCCAACAGCTTTTATGGCCCAGAGCCGTGAGACCGTTGATACGGCGCTCCCCGGAGACATCATCGGCCTTCACGATACGGGAACCTTCAAGATCGGCGACTCACTTACCGAGGGCGAGAGCATCGTCTTCAAGGGAATTCCCAGCTTTGCCCCCCAGATCTTCCGCTCCGTTGTCAACAAGGACCCCCTGAAGGACAAGCAGTTCCGGAACGGTCTGGACCAGCTTGCTGAGGAAGGGGTTGTTCAGATCTTCACGAGGGTCAGCACAAAAACAAGGCTCATCGGTGTTGTCGGTGCCCTGCAGCTTGATGTTATTCAGCACCGCCTTGCCAACGAATACAAGGCCACTGCAATTTTCGAACCTGTTGACTTTCAGACAGCCTGCTGGATCCATGCCGAGGACAAGGCTGTTCTTGACAAGTTTGTAGCTGACAACCAGAATAAAATTGCAGAGGATGTACGGGGACAGATGATCTATCTTGCTCCCAGCCGCTGGATGCTCGACCGCACTGTGGAGGAGTATCCCGGACTGAGGTACTTCTTCACCTCGGACCTGAAGTAAATCCATCTCAGGAGAAAAGCCATGACGCCTACAGAGATAAAACTGAAAGACACTGTAATCCGCAGATGCGCCCGTCCGCAGAAGTTAGGCAGCGGTGATATTGCGGTTCTGGGGCTTCACGGCTTTATGGGGTACCCCGGCGAGCTGAGCTATCCTGCAAGGAAATTGGCGGATGCGGGATTTACAGTCGCCATTCCCAGACACCCCGGCCACGGTACCTGCGGAGAGGATTTCAACCTCAGTAACGGGGAGCAGTGGTTCCGTTCCGTTGTGGACTCCTACCTGGAGCTCAAGAGCAGCCATGAAAAGGTCCATGTTATGGGCCACTCCATGGGCGGGGTCCTCGCGATTCTGCTGGCCTCCCTTTTTCCCGTGGAAAAGATGGTTCTTATGGCTCCTGCAGTTAAACTCTATCCGCCTCTCTTTATGACCGAACTTGTAAGCCCCTTTGTGAACAAGATTCCCAATAAACCGGAGTGGGCTCCGGATCCCTCGGTTCAGTTTCTGGATGACAGGGACGAAGACGATGATCTCTATCTGGGGCAGGAGTACTGGACCTGGTCCTACTTCAGAAGAATGGCTGACCTTTCAAGGCTCAGGCGGAAGTCGATCAGCCGCCTGCCCAGAGTAAAGGCAAAGACCCTGAATATAATGGGGCACAAGGATCCCACAGTCTCGCCCAAGACCGCCCATATCATCAAGAAACGCTGCGGAGGAAGTGTTGAGACAGTATTTCTTAAAGATTCCGCCCATCTTGTTCCCTATGACAAAGAATATGAAAAAAATGCCGAATTGACTGTATCCTGGATGTCCTGAAAGTTTTTATATTATTAAGTAAACCTTAAATATCTTCGGAGATTTTCCCATGAATACACAAGTTGAGGCTCTCCCCGAATCATGCCTGGCCGTTATCAATTCTATCCAGAATGAGATTTCACGGGTCATCGTGGGGCAGAAGCATGTTCTCGACAGAATGATGATCGGTCTGATCTGCAACCAGCACGTCCTCCTTGAAGGGGTTCCCGGGCTGGCCAAAACCCTTATTGTTAATACCCTTGCCAGGGCCATATCCGCAGATTCCTCTAGAATACAGTTCACCCCCGACCTCCTTCCCGCCGATCTGACGGGGACAATGATCTATAACCCCGGCAAAGGAGAGTTTTTCTCCCGCAAAGGCCCTGTTTTTACAAATATACTTTTGGCCGATGAGGTTAACCGTGCCCCCGCAAAGGTTCAGAGCGCCCTTCTGGAGGCTATGCAGGAGAGGCAGGTGACCATAGGGGAGGAGAGTTTTCCCCTGGATGATCCCTTTATGGTTCTTGCAACACAGAATCCTGTAGAGCAGGAGGGAACCTATCCGCTCCCCGAGGCCCAGGTGGACCGTTTCATGCTCAAGGTTCTTGTAAACTATCCCGGACGGGATGAGGAACTGGCTATTCTGAGAAGTCAGCGGAAAATGACAGGCCGCCCTGAAGCAAAGGCTGTCTGTAGTGTCGATGATATCAGGGCTCTTCGTGTCCTTGCAGAGGATCTTCATATGGACCCCCGTCTTGAGGAGTACGTCATCGACCTGATCCAGGCCACCCGTGACCCTGCAAAATGGAATCTTGATTTTTCATCGTATATACAGTTCGGAGCCTCTCCCCGTGCCTCCATCTTTCTGGCTCAGGCAGCCCGTGCCTATGCTCTTTTAAAAGGACGCAGCTATGTAAGCCCCTCGGATATCAAGGCCATTGCCCCGGATATCCTCCGCCACAGAATCATTCTCAGCTATGAAGCCGAGGCGGAAGGTAAGGATTCGGACTGGATTATTCAGCGTATTCTGGAGACTGTACCCGTATTATGATTGATCCTGAACTGGCCGCCCGGCTGGAACGGATCAGGGTTCTTACAAGACGCAAAATTACCGCCGCCTTTGCGGGGGACTATCTGTCTGCCTTCAAAGGCAGGGGGATGGAGTTTGAAGAGGTAAGGCCCTACCAGCCTGGTGATGAAGTAAAGTTTATAGACTGGAATGTGACAGCCCGGAGCGGCGAGCCCTTTGTAAAGGTTTTCAGGGAGGAGCGTGAGCTTTCCATGATGCTCCTGCTGGACCTCTCCCCATCGGGGCAGTTCTCCAGTCAGCAGAAGAGCAAGAATCAGCTGGCTGCCGAACTCTGCGCCATGCTTGCCTATACGGCTGTGTCCAACCATGACCGTGTGGGGCTGATTATCTTTACCGACCATGTGGAAAAGGTTATACCTCCCGCCCGGGGGAACCGGCATGTAATGCACCTTATCAGGGATGTCATGAGCTACAAACCCGAGGGAAAGGGCACATCCATCTCTTCGGCCCTTGAGTATACAAACTCAGTAATGAAACAGAAGAGCATTCTCTTTCTGATCTCAGACTTTCACGACACAGGCTATGAGAAGCACCTTTCCGCGGCGGCGCAGAAAAATGACCTTGTCTGTGTTCAGCTTCTTGATCCCCGTGAAGAGAAGGCGCCGGACAGAGGTCTATACCGTTTCAAAGACCCTGAATCCGGAAAGACACGTCTCTATGACGGCAGAAGCCCCGCGGCACGGAAGGAGTGGGAACGCCTCTACAGGGAGCGTCAGCATGAGCTTAAAAAAGTCATAAGGGAGAAGGGCGCTGATTTTCTGACTCTCCATGCGGGAGAGGACTGGATACTCCCTCTGAGCCGCTTTTTTATGCAGAGGGGAGGTCTTGTATGAAGATGCTGCTGCCTCTGACGGTTCTTATTCTTATTCTCTCCTGTACCCCCGGTGGTGCAGCGGGTGCGGCAGATGGCGGCCCTGTAGAGGGAGGAATGCAGGAGAGTGCGCTACTCGCATCGGGTCGGGAGGGGAGCCTCGAGTGGTCTGTAACCGGACCTGCAGGGGATATCTACTATACCGACCGCATTCCCCTGACTATAACCCTCGATGACAGCGATGGCGGACTGACTGGTGATTCTCTGCCTGCCGGGGCATTCAAGGCCGGGGCAATCTGGGGGGACTTCAGAGTTTATGATCTTCTCTCTTCAGGGCGTAGTACCCTCTCAATGCTTATGGTTCCTTTAAAGACTGGAGATCTGAAGCTTGCCGCACCCGGGGAGTTCCCCTTTGATATGACGCTGAATCTGCAGGTCTTTTCCCGAATTGATGAAACCGGTCCCGCCGCTTCCAGGGATCAGGAAAAAGATCCAGAGCCATCTGGTCTGATCCTGGAGGACGAGTCCTCTCTTATATGGGTCATTCCGGTTGTTCTTATTGTTGTAATATTCGCAGTCGCTGGCCTTCTTATCTTCAGGGCGGTTCATAAAAGAAAAGCAAGCCGGGACCTTGGTGAGGATCTTTCCTCCTTTATTGAAGAGGCAGAAAAAATGCATTCCGGAACAGAAATCCAATCTGCCCCCTGCCTGGACTTCTACAGAAGGTTCTATCCGCATTTTGTTAATGAGCTGACCCGTCTTCATCCGGCAGTGTGCAGCTCTGACAGCCCCGAAGAGCTCAAGGCTCATCTGGAGGAGCCTTCTTCAATGAATCAGTGGGCTCTCAGAGGTCTTTACGGCCTGCTTGATGACCTTGAAAGGATCTTTTATACCCCCGGCGGAGAAGATAGGGCTTCAGAAAATTTCCTCAGGAATTCAAGCGCCCTGAAGGAGTGGATTGCTTTGAAAGAGACAGGGGAGGGGGATAAATGATTCATTTTGAACAGCCCTTCTACTTTATTCTGCTTCTTCTAATACCCCTGCTTTTCGTTCTTCAGAAGATAGGTGCCTCTGCTCTTATATACCCCAGCCTGAAGAGTCTTCCCCCTGTCAAAAGCATCAGGATACGCCTCTTCTTTCTTCGTGATCTCTTTTTCTATCTGGCCGTTGCCGCCATGATCACAGCCCTTGCAGGCCCCTATCGGATCATCGGTGAGGAGAAGGACTACAGCCGCGGCTATCTGCTTCAGCTTGTAGTTGACCGGAGCGGCAGTATGGCTGTGTATATGGACCGCGGCGGAGAGGTAAACCGTCTGGATATTGTCAAAAACGTTCTGACCGACTTTATACAGGGGAATGGAAAGGATCTGCAGGGCCGGGGGAATGACAGGATAGGGCTGATCTCTTTTGCAAGGTATGCCGATACAATGGCCCCCCATACAGTGAGCCATGATATCGTGACGACTCTGCTGGATACGGTGGACCTGGCCGGTGAGGATGAGGACGGGACGGCCATCGGCGATGCACTTTCACTCTCTGTTGCCCGTGTGGCGGCCTATCAGCAGAAGGCTGGAATCGACTCATCGGGTTCTGTCATTATCCTCCTTACTGATGGAGAAAACAATATGGGCTCTGATCCTCTGGAGGCTGCTGAACTGGCGGCAAGGCAGGGTATTAAGGTCTATACAATCGGATTCAGCGGAGGATTCTACCGGAATGCCTTCGGGATTGTCCGTCAGCTTCCTGAAAATTACGGGCTGGATGAGGAGAGCCTGAAGTCCATTGCAGAGATTACTGGTGGAAAATACTTCAACGCCGGTAATGAAAAGGCACTGGCCGAGGTTTACCGCGAGATTGATAAGCTTGAAACTGTAGAGACAGAGCTTATACGGTCCACCGACAGAACACTCTACTTTATGGAGCTTCTGAAAGCCGCGCTCTACTGTCTGCTTGCTGCTGGTGTGGTACGCTATCTCTTTTTAAATGTAGTGGAGGGTGAAGTATGAGGTTTCTTGAAACAGCGTCCCCTCTCTGGCTCATCCCTGCAGCAGCATTTTTTATGCTTCTTCTGGCCGGGCGGATCAGGCGTGCCCGCTATCTGAAGATGATGAGCGGGAAAGAGAGCCCCTCCGGCTTTCCCTACAGCCCTTTATTTATGGCATTTGCCTTTATGTTTCTTGTTCTGGCCATGATGCGTCCTGTTTCCAATCCAAGGCTGAAGGAGGTGGAACAGACAGGACGGAATCTTGTTTTTGTTGTGGATGTGTCAAGAAGCATGCTTGCCGGTGATCTTGCCCCCAACAGGCTTGAAAGGGCCAAGTATGACATTCTGAACTCTCTGGATTCGCTCAGTGGAAACAGGGTGGCTCTTGTTGCATTTGCAGGGGTTCCGGTGCTGAAGTGTCCCCTCACTCTGGATTATGTGTATTTTTCCCAGGCTGTAACAGATCTTAACACCTATTCCGTCGGAAGGGGTGGTACAAATCTGGGTGATGCCGTCAGAGTGGTTATGGATAATCTCTTTGATCCCGATGACAGACAGTCAATGGACATAATCCTTATCACAGACGGAGAGGATCAGGACAGTTTCCCTGTCGAATCTGCTTCACGCGCCGGGCGTGAGGGTATCCGTATCGTCACAATCGGACTCGGCAACCAGGAACAGGGCTCCCCGGTGCCGTCGGATGAGGGAGAAGTGCTTACCTATGACAGTGAGCCTGTCTATTCGAAGGCTGATATGGATACGCTGACGAGAATGGCCGCCGCTTCCCGTGACGGCTGGGCTGTTTCTGTAGAGAGCGGACGGCTGTCGATGGCATCCATACTCGGGACGCTTGCAGTGAAGGGTGAAAACAGGAGTACAGGCAAAACCCGTGAGTTTCTCTACGATGAGCACTACAGGTGGCCCCTTGTACCGGCGCTGATCTTTCTCCTTTTTGCCATGGCTTCGGAGAATACATCTTTGTTCAGGAGGCGCAGATGAAAAAACTTCTGATTATTCTGCTCTGCAGTCTCCAGGGAGTTTTGCTTTTTGGAACGGGTCGTATCGATGCTCCCCCCTCTGCGGCGGAGCAGGAACAAAATCCACTTTCTGATACCGGCAACAGTAGTTCTGACACAGACCCTGTGGAACTTTATGGTGCAGGGGACTATGAAAAAGCGGCGGAAATGTTTCTGCTGAATCCGGGGAGAGGGGGCAGGAGGGTCCGCAATTACTACAATGCCGCCCGGTCACTTCATCAGGACTATATTGAAAACGGCAGCGTGGAGTCTCTACAACGGGCAGTGGAGGGGTACTATCGAACTCTTGATCTGGAACCAGCCCACACAGATGCCTTGAGGAATCTGGAACTGGCCCGCAGAGAGCTTGAAAAAGAATTGCCCGGGTCCCCTGAAAAGGAGGACACCGGCAGTCAGCAGAACTCACAGGATGAGTCAGGAGAGCAGGGGCAGAACAGTCCTCAGGGGGCCGACGGACAATCCGGATCATCCCGGCAGGAGATGCTGAATGATCTGGCTGACCGCCAGCAGCAGCTGGCAGACTCTCCCGGAGATGGGGACAGCATGGAGAAGCAGTCCGAGCTTTCCGATCAGACTCAGCAGGCCTCTGAGGGTTCTGAATCTGAGAACGGGACCCTTCAGCAGGCTGTGGAGAAGCAGCAGGAAGCCCTAGAGAGGATGGCCCGGGGTGATGATGAGGGTGCCGCGGAGGCTCAGTCCGAAGCTGCAGGACTGCTGCGTCAGGCCGCGGAAGAGTCCACAGAAAACTCCGGTGAAGATGGAAGCGGCCAGGATGATGACGCACTTCCTCAGGACCTGCAGTCCCTTCTTAACAGGGAGCAGGCCAGAAACAGGGATCAGAGAGATCCGGAACAGGTAATTAATGTGGAGAGAAACTGGTGAGACATAAAAGAGCCTTTATACTGGCACTGTTTTTCGGCCTGCAGAGACTATTTGCAGCCACTCTTGATGTATATACAGATACCGGAGAAACCTATGTCGGCCAGCCTGTGATCCTAACAATGCGTATCAGTGGATCCAAGGCTGTGAACAGGCCGGAACTTGCAGATATCCCGGGGTTTCAGATTGCACCGCAGGGGCAGTCCAGATTTGTACAGAGCTCCTTCGGCAGCGGTGCCGGGGGGAGTTCGGTGACCATGGAGTACACCTGGCGTCTGATGCCCCTTAAGACAGGCAAAATGACTGTGCCGGGCTTTGATCTCAAGATGCCAGATGGAACACGGCTGCAGTCCGAAGAGATTGAAATTCTTGTAAGGGAGCCCGGTCCTCTTGAAGGGTATCATCTGTTTCTGACTACTGATGCGGAGACAGTCTTTCCGGGAATCCCTGTCCGGGTGACCCTTAAATGGCTTTTCTCTTCCGAAGTGAGCCGTCCTGATTTTACAATTCCCTTTTTAGAAAGGAATGATATCAGGATTGATGACCTGCCTCCGCCTTCAAGCCAGTCTTCAGATATCTACCAGTTCACCGTGGGCAGCAGAAAGGTCTATGCCGTGCAGTCTGCCGAGATCTATGAGGGGCAGCAGTATGCCTCCCTTTCCATGAGCTGGGATATCTACCCTGAAAATCCGGGGGAACTGGATCTACAGCCCGTTTTTCTTGCATTTCAGCGGGGCGTTGTGGACCGTCAGGGACGGAGGGGCTATCAGCCTGCGGTGATCCCCTCCAATCCACTCAGCCTTCAGGTTGCCCGTCTCCCCGGGGAGATGGACTCCTTTCCAGGGGGAATCCTCGTTGCTGATGACACTCTTGATATTACGGCGGAACTGAGCCAGACAAGGGTCTATCCAGGTGATCCCCTCACCCTGACTCTGAGGATCAAAGGTCTTGTCAGCCCGGATGTCACCGATTTCAGAGGTGTGGAAGATCTGAATGAACTCAAAGGGATTATCCGCACTGACCCATCAAGCCTGATAACTGAAACTGAGGGAAGTGATCTCCTTGTTTCCCAGAGTCTCCGGATCGAGACTTCTTCTATTGATTCCTTTCCCTCACTGAGCTTTCCCTACTACAGTCTGAAAAGGGGAGCTGTCCGTACTGCAGTCAGCCCTCCGGTTGGCCTTGAAGTGCTTGAGCTGGAGGGGGGAACCATAAGGCCTGCAGATTCAGCTGGACTGTCGGGAGGGGCCGGCAGGACAGAGGCCGTGACGGACAGCGAAGGCATTGCTCTAAAGGGGAACAGGAGCAGCACAGGGGGCAGCACCCTCTTTTTAAAACGCTATATGATGGCAGCGGTACTTCTGATTCTGACAGTTCTGCTCCTCCTTGCCCCCTTTATTGTTAAATGGGCAGGCTCCCTCCGCTTCGGTCGCAGACGTGCTGATCTCAGAGGGCAGATAAAAATGGCTCTGCGGGCATATAAGAGAGACAAGGCGCCTGAAAAAGGGCAGAGGGTCTATGACCTTCTACTGGCCTGGCGGGATGTGAACGGAAGTCCGGGGAGTGAACTTGAAAGCCTCTGCGGCAGGCTTGAGGAGAGCCTCTGGGGTGCAGGAGGGGAGGCCCAACCTTCCGAAGGTCTTCTGGACAGCATTTCGGCTGCTATTGATACGGATAAAAAAAAGGGAGGGTCAATATGAAAAAAATTGTTTTACTTGTCATGCTTCTGTCTGCAACCCTGCCTCTTTTTTCACTGTCAGGGGCAGATGAGCTTTTTAAGAGTGCCCTGGAAGGAGACGCTTCCTTCAAAGACGCGGCAGCTGCCTATGCTGCTGAAGCCAGAGAACACCCTGATGATGAGGCCCTGCTGTATAATCTTGCAAACGCACTCTATCTTGCAGAAGAAAGGGTTCCGGCCCTGACGGCCTATGGCGCAGCTCTTGAATTGAAACCAGGCGACCCTGATTTCAGGGCAAACAGAGCCCTTCTCCTTGGAGAAATGGGGCTGGATGAGATCGATTACGGGGCTGCAGAGTATATTCTCTGGTTTCCTCTGTTTCTTCTCGGTTTGAAGAAGCTTTGGTATCTTGTTATGGCAGTTCTGGTTCTCTCTCTGGCATTCGCCGCACTCCATCTGTATAAAAAGAGTGATCTGTTCCGCTCTGTATCCCTGACCGCTCTGTTTATTGCAGTCCTTCTCGCTGTTTCTGCTCTGACATGGGAGTCCTCATCAGGCAGAAGTGCCTATGTCCTCAGCGATGATACAGCTCTGTTTAAGGGTGACAGTCCGCTTTATGATACGGCTGCCGTTCTTTCTGCCGGTACAGAGATTGAGGTCATGGAAGAACGGGCGGGATGGTACAGGGTTAAAACAGCGGACAGAGGCAGGCAGGAAGGCTGGATAAAGAAGAGTTCTTTTATGGACCTTGACGATTTATTTGAAACTGTCCGGTAGATTCAGTATTTTTAAAGCAGATCTCGATTACAGGATGTAAAGATGAAACAGAATGTTGCCATACTCGGTGCCAGTCAGAAGACTGAACGCTACTCTTACAAGGCTCTTCAGATGCTGCTTGAACATAATCACGCGGTTTATCCGGTTCACCCGGTTCTCAGTGAGATTGAGGGACACAAAGTGTATCACTCACTATCGGCCATAGAAGATGAGATCGATACTCTTACTGTCTATGTGAGCCCCAAATGGGTTGAGCCTCTTATTGATGAAATTGTCGAATTCAAACCGGGACGGGTCATTCTGAATCCCGGCACCGAATCGCAGCCCTTGAAGGATGCCCTCGATGCCGCCGGAATACCATGGCTTGAAGCCTGTACCCTGGTTCTTTTAAGGACCGGCCAGTTCTCCTGATTCAATGGGAAGAGAGGAAAATGCATCTTCCAGAATCTGGAAAGTAAGTATTTCGGGAAGTATCTGCACCTCTTCTCCCGGCAGGTAGAGGAGGTAGAGAGGGACTCCCGCTCTTCCATGGCTGTAAATCCATTCCATTGCCTCAGGATTGTTTACAGTTAGATCTCCCTTCATTGATACAATGCCTCTGCTCTCAAGCAGTTCCCGCCCCCTGTCGGTATCAAGGACGGTTCTCTCATTTACCTTGCAGCTTGTGCACCACTCGGCTGAGAAGGCTAGAAAAAGAGGTGTGTTTGCTGCGGTGAGTCTGGCAACTTCGCCGGAGCTGAACTCGCTCCAGTAGCTCTCTTTTGCCTGGCTGTCCGGTGCGGAGCCTGAAAAATCAAGAAGGAAAAAACCTGAGACAAGGATTCCCGCCATTGGTAATACAACGAAAAATCGTCTCCAGAATTTCTTGCGGCTCTGCTTGCTGCTCCATCCCCATATCCATGCGGACACCGAGAGAACAAGAATAAACCAGATAAATGAGGAAAATCCTCTCCCCACCTGCTTCAGCAGGGTTGTTGAAAGATAGACAGCCGTAGCCATAAGAAGAAATGCCATGGCTTCCCTGAACCTGTCCATCCATTTTCCCGGTTTAGGCAGTATCCTGAAAAATCCGGGAAAGAAGCCAAGAAGAAGAAAGGGCAGGGAGAGTCCTATTCCCGTCAGTGTCATTATAAGAAAGACGACTCCTCCTGACTGGCTGAAGGCAAATCCCATTGCCGTTCCAAGAAAGGGGGCAGTACAGGGTGTTGCTACAAAAACAGCAAATATTCCTGTAAAAAAAGATCCACTGTAGCCCCCGCGCCTGGAAAGGCTGTCCGCCTTGTTAAGCCCCGACGGGGGAGGAAGGAGTATAAAAACCTCAAAGAGAGAGAGGGCAAAGAGAAAAATCACCGATATAAGAATGCTCAGAAAGAGGGGACTCTGAAACTGGAATCCCCAGCCCAAAAGCTGTCCGGATCTCTGAAGGAGAACAATTACAAGAGAGAGTATCCAGAAGGAGGCGAGTATCCCGCCTGTGTAGTAGAGTCCGTGTTTGACAAGGACAGGACGTTTTTCACCGCTCTGGCTTATGAGGTTCATAGCCTTTACAGATAACAGGGGCAGGACACAGGGCATCAGGTTGAGTAGAAAGCCTCCTGCAAGGGCCATAAGGAGGAAAAGCCAGAGTGAAGCACTCGACTCCGATGTTCCCCTGACGGGTTCTCCTTCAATATTTATCTGCACAGTCATATCTTCAGTACGGGGAAAAAGGCACACCCCGGCATCATCGCACAGCTGATATCCCACCTGTATCTGAAACTCACTCTGTCCGGGTTTAAAATCTTCGGATATCCGCATCTCTATCTTAAGGACGGCTGAATCATAGTATTGAATATCTCCGTTTTCATCCTCAACACCCTCGGGATATATTGTCGAACCGAAGAGTATACCCTGATCAGGATATCCGGAAATTTTAAAATGTTCGGGACTATAGCTCTGGTGGTAGCCTTCAGGAAAGGTGTAAGCTACAGAAAGTAAAGCTGTTTCCCCCGGTCTGTAGGCTTCTTTATCAAGTGATGAGTCCAGTTCAGCGTCTATGCTGACTGAAGTACCGCCAAGGCCCCCGCCCAGGGAGAACTGCGCTGATACAGGCATTATTGAAAGCGCAAATAGTGATAACAGAAACAATACCAGTTTATTCATATATATGAATGTAATAAATATTGTTTGGGGAATCAATATTGACCTTGACGGTTAAGGCTGTTAAATTATGCCATAATAAATTTTTAAGAAGGTTTAGAATAACGAAAAATGGCTGAAGAACTGTCATATATTTTAATTACACCCTACACAATTGCCAAATCAAGAACCGGCGGAGTGCTTTCCAGATTGCTTTCCCGCATTGATCTTGAACTTGTGGGCACTCAGATTTTTGCTCCCTCCCAGGAGCTTGCCGAAGCCTATGCATCATCTCTGCATAGACAGGCTCTTGCTACAAGTTCCGAAACCGCCAAACTTCTGAGCAGTTTTGTACTGAAAACATTTACTCCCACCAATGGACGCAGACACAGAGTGATGATGCTCCTTTTCAAGGGGGAGGATGCCTGCCGGAAGCTGTCCGATATCGCAGGTGCTATTTATCCTGAGAACAGAAGCATTGAGTCAGTTAACGGAGAAACAATCCGTGATACCTATGCGGATCTTGTAACTGATTCTGACGGGAATATCCTCTACTTCGAACCCGCAGTAATGACTCCCAGAAGTCAGGAGATCGCGATCGAAAACATGAAGGTTTTTGCACCATTTATGTCTGCAGAAGCCAATATTGTTGAGAATATGGTTTATCCCGAAAATGCCGAAATTGAGAGAACTCTGGTTATTATCAAACCGGACAACTGGAAATTTGCAAGCTCACGGCCCGGAACTATTATTGATATGTTCAGCAGAACAGGACTTCGTCTCATTGGATGCAAGAAGTACCAGATGACTGTTAATGAGGCTCTTGAGTTCTACGGACCCGTACAGGATGCACTTATCAACAAGCTTGGTCCCATGTTCGGAGCCAGGGCAAAGGTCGTTCTTGAGAAAGAATTCGGTCTTCCCCTGTCTGCAGACATGGACAAGGCCCTTGGCGACAGCTTCGGTAAGGAGTATGCCATAGACCAGTTCAACAAAATTGTTGAATTTATGTCAGGTACAAGAGTGGATAAGTGTCCTCCCGAAGAGATGGACTCACCAGGCAAGGTTAAGTGTATGGTTCTGATCTATGAAGGTGTTAACGCAGTTCAGAAGATCCGCGACGTACTCGGTCCCACCGATCCTACAAAGGCTCCCGGCGGAACTGTACGGAGAGAGTTCGGATCAGACGTTATGGTCAATACCGCCCATGCTTCAGACTCTGCCGAGAACGCCAAGAGAGAGATGGGAATTGTAAGAATCCAGAAGAACCGCTGCAGCAAAATCATGCTCCAGTTTATTCAGGACAAATAATTTCTAAGACGGTACTGATGTGCCGGATATAAAAAAAGCTGATTGCCCGGAGGCAGTCAGCTTTTTTTTTCTCTGAATTGTTACTGTTCCGGAACTCCGGATATCTGATCAGCCCAGAAATGCGTCGTGGAGGGACTGGATTGTCACGTCTGTTTTGTCCTGGGGGACAACCACGGAGAGGTTTATATCCGATGAACCAAGCGAAATCATTCTGATGGGTGTTCCCCCGAGGGAGGCAAAAACCTTGGAGATGAATCCGCAGTCTTTCCAGAGGTCCTGACCTACAAGGCAGATGATGCTCTTCCCCTGTTCCACTGTTACTGTGGCAAAGGAGGATATTTCCTCTCTGATATCATCAATGGCATCGCACTTTTCTATGGTGATGGATACGGATACTTCCGAGGTTGAGATCAGATCCACAGGGGTTTTGTATTTTTCAAATATCTCGAAAATCCTGCTTAAAAAGCCATAGGCATTCAGCATTTTGGATGAATTGATATTGATCAGAGTAATATTCTTCTTAGATGCAATTGCCTTGAGTCCGGTTCCGTTGAGCTGGTGTTCAATAGTTGTACCAGGGTGGTCGGGGTTGCCTGTGTTTTTTACAAGTACGGGGATCTTTTTGCCTACCGCCGGCTGAATGGTTGCGGGATGTACGACCTTTGCCCCGAAGTAGGCGAGCTCCCCAGCCTCGTTGTAGGTAATGGAGTCGATTGTCTTGACCCCTTTTACAAACCGGGGGTCTGAACTCATGATTCCGTTCACATCTGTCCAGATCTGAATCTCTTCGGCGTCCAGTGCAGCTCCGAGAATGGCTGCAGAGTAATCACTGCCGCCCCTTCCCAGGGTTGTGGTGACTCCGCCTTCGGTTGAAGCGATGAAGCCCTGGGTTACAATCAGCTTGCCCACTGCAGGTTTTACCTGTGCCTTGATCTTTTTGAAGGTCAGGTCCATAAGGGGAGCGGCGGAGTTGAAGTTTTCATCGGTTATCATAAAACTTCGTGCATCCAGCAGTACAGCTTCCATTCCGCGCTCAATGGCCCGGTGTGTGATAATGGTTGTTGAAAGTCTCTCTCCGAATGAGAGGAGGGCGTCCCGGCTTCTTGCAGAACACTCACGCAGCAGTGAAAGGCCCTTGAGGAAAGACATAAAATCCGTAAAGAGCTGCTGCAGCTTCTCCTCGCACTCCTTCAGGTTTTCCGCGCTGAGAAAAGAGTAGGCAGACTGGATATGAATTGTCTTGAGCTCTTCGAAGGGGCGCAGAGACTCTTCCATTCTTCCTGACTCTGCAAGGTCTATCAGTTCAAGGATGCAGTCTGTTGTCTTACCCATGGCTGATGATACAAGAACGGGTGATTTATTCAACTGGCTTTCCGCAATATCCAGAGCCTTGTCAATCCACACATTGTTTTGGACGGAGGTACCGCCAAATTTCATAACTACCATAGGTTTCGATTCCTTCTTCTTACTTTCATTGATACCCATACTCATCCCATTTGCAATGAGTATAAATATGTATATTTTGTGAAAAATTATACATTTAGTGCTCCTTTGTCAATAAATCAGGGTAAAATGAATCAAGTATTTACTGCCGGAGTGTATCCTGTTCTGCTATACTTCTGATAAATGAAAGAAAACTCCTTTATTAATGACGATGACTTTAAGTCTGTATGGAAAAAGCCCCTGCTTTTTGTTTTCTGGCATCTTATGCTGCCTCTGATTCTCTTTCTTTTCTATATGGTCATTCCCGATGTAATTATAATTATTGTACACGGCTGGATTATTCTTTCAGGGGGGATGCTCTTCTTCTTTCTGATCAGACCGGATCATCTGCTGCTGAAGGACCCCCTTGGGCTCATCTACGGGGTATACCTTGTCACATCTGCACTCTTTTTTATATACATCATCGGTGTATCCCTCGGGGGGGCGGTAGGAGTCCGCTACTTCAGAATTGCAGGCAACATCACCCTTTTCGGAGGACTCGCTGTTGGTATCCGTTTCTGGCGGAATCTGAAGCCTCTCAGTGGAATCAGGATACTGCTGCTGTCTATGCTCCCTCTTTGCCTCCTCATTCTCCTTGTTGTGGTCTACCCCTTTCTCTCTCCCGGGGATTCCCTCTCCCACAGGATTGTAAATATCTCCTCCTATATTTCGGCCCTGGGGCTGTTTGTGATGATGATCCCCTTTATGAGGGTCAGGGCATTTAAGAATCAGAGCTCTCCCTTCCTTATAGCTGTGGCATTCCTGTTTTCTGCACTGGACTGCCTCATATTTACAATTAATACAGACCAGGGGAGTACTGTTCTGTTTGCGGCTGATCTGATGCGGGGTGTGGCTTACTTCTGCCTGATGGAGTCTGTATACAGGGAGGCCATCCTCAGGCCCCTCTCAAGCCTCAGGAGCAAGGAGCTTGAATTAAGAAGGGAGAAGCTCTTCTATGATCAGACCCTCGCAGCGGTCAAGGACACCATTTTCAGATACTATCCCGAGCGGTCCCACATGGAGATATCAAAGGTCTGGGAGGATATGACAGGCCATCCTGTGGAAGAGATGGAAGGTGAGGACTATTACAATTCCGTTCTCTATTCCGACAGCCGTGAGAGGCTGAGCAAGGCTATCTTTCTTTCGGGAGCTGAGGGAAAGGCAGTTTCCGAAGAGGTTCAGGTCAGGCATAAGAACGGCTCCTCCATCTGGGTTCTTGTAAGAGGAAGAATGGAGAAGGATCTGAAGGGTGAGCCCTGTTTTGTCGGTCTTGTAACTGATATATCCTGGCGCAAGAAAATTGAAAAGGAGCTTATTGTAGCCAAAGAGAAGGCCGAAGAGAGCAATCGCCTTAAAACAGGGTTTCTTGCCAATATTTCACATGAAATACGAACACCTCTGAATGTTCTGATCGGATTTACGGGGCTTCTTGTAAAGGATATTCCACCGGACCATCTTACGGGTGAGAGGCAGCGCTACCTGGAACTGATACGCGAGAGCTCCAATCAGCTTATATCGATTATTTCAAACATTATTGATATATCAAGAATCCAGAATGAGAGGATAGAACTGCATCTTCAAAATGTTGAGCTTGAAGTCTTCTTTAAAAAAATCCATACCGTATACCGAAAGCTTATGGATGACAGGGCCAAGAGAGAGATCCGTCTGATCTGGAGAATACCCCCTGACCTGCCCGGGGAAATTATTCTCAACACAGAGATTGAACGTTTTCATCAAATCTGGCAGAACTTACTGAACAATGCCATGAAGTTTATCGAGTACGGTCAGATCTGCTACGGTGTAGACAGATATGATCCCCTTGAAAAGAAGATTGTCTTTTTTGTAGAGGACACGGGTCCCGGAGTCGCAGCGGACAAGGACAAGATTATCTTTGAGCGTTTCAGGCAGGCCGAAGAGGGGCTTGCACGCCGCTATGGCGGCAGCGGTCTGGGCCTGACAATCTGCCGGGAGCTGCTTCAGATAATGAAAGGAGAGATTCACCTGGACAAAACATATACAAAGGGAGCGCGTTTTCTCTTTACACTTCCGGAGTACACCGATGGAACCCCATGATCTCTCCCCGACAGACCTTACCGGCCGCTTCAGGGCCGGCGTCCATGCCCGGATGCTGGAGGACCTGGAAGAATCAGGGGGCAATGAAGTCCTCTGGGTGGGGTCCATAGACAGGGACAAGGTCGTCTGTGAAATCAGGGCCGCCGCCAGAGGCCATGAGTCTGCTGTTCCCGCCGTGATGAACCAGATGGAGAAGGGGGATGTCATTATTCACAATCATCCCTCGGGAGTGCTCAGGCCCAGTGAAGCGGATCTCGCCCAGGCATCTATGCTTGGAAATCAGGGTATTGGATTCTACATCGTCAACAATACAGTGGATGCTGTCTATGTTGTGGTGGAACCTGTGCTCTACACTCCGGAAGAGATGCTTGATACAGACCGTCTGGTGGCCATTCTGGAGCCCGGAGGCGCTCTGGAGGACATGGACCCATACTATGAAGAAAGGCCAAGCCAGGTGGAGCTTGCAAGGGCCATCAGCTGCGGATTCAACGACGAGAAGATTGTCGTAGCCGAAGCGGGGACGGGGGTTGGTAAGTCCTTTTCCTACCTGTTGCCCGCTTTGAGCTGGGCTGCGGCAAACGAGCAGCGTGTTGTGATTTCCACTGCGACAATCAATCTTCAGCAGCAGATCATGGAGAAGGACCTCCCCTTTGCCCAGAATCTCTGCGGCACCAGCGTAAAAGCCGTACTTGTAAAGGGCCGGCGGAACTATCTCTGCAAAAACAGGCTCTCTGAAGCCCTGGAGGAGAACTCTCTATTCAGGGAAAAGAGTGACCTTCTGCTTCAGATCAAAGAGTGGGGAGAGATGAGTCCCACAGGATCTGTTTCTGAACTTCCCTTTCTTCCGCCCGATGAGTTGTGGAGCCGGGTCTGCAGTGATGCCGACGCCTGCTTCGGTGCCCGCTGCCGGTTTTTTGAAAACTGTTTTGTCATGAAGTCCCGGAGAGAGGCCGCTGCGGCGGGAATCCTCGTCGTAAACCACCATATGTTCTTTGCAGATATGTCCCTCAGGGTCAGCGGTCTTGGCTTTGAGGGGACAGTTCTTCTGCCCCATTTTCACAAGGTTGTCTTCGACGAAGCCCACAATATCGAGAACAGCGCCACCAGCTATTTTTCTGAAGAGTACAACCGTATGCAGCTTCTGAAGTATCTTCAGCGGCTCTTTCTGCAGCGCAAGGGGCGCTCCGTAGGTGTCCTGATCCGCCTTGAGGCTCTGCAGCCCCCTCCTGAGGGTATCCTGTTTCAGGAACTCCTCAGGGAACTCAGGTCTCAGGCAGAGATACTTGATGCCCTTGCCTTTGATTTTTTTCCGGGAGAATCATCGGTGCGCCTTCAGGACAACCGCCACCCCGACTATCTCAGGAAAATACAGGAGCCTCTTCTTCTTACAAGGCAGAAACTCGCCCAGTTTATATCCTATCTCAACAAGTGGGATGAACTTGTTGCCGAGGAGAACCGGGAACACACGGTCTACCTTGAATTCAAAATGATTCTCTCACGGCTCAACAGTTATTCTGTTTTTCTAAATAAGTTCAGCCAGTTTGATGCCGAAGAGGATGAGGGTGTTTTCTGGATTGAAAAGAAGGTGCTCAACGGCAACTCCTTTGTCCGTTTTCTGATAACTCCCCTTGATATTTCAGGCTGGATGCGCTCGGGTATCTACGACTCTTACGGTACCGCCGTCTTTACCTCGGCTACCCTGACCATGGACAATCAGTTCTCCTTCTGGCAGTCCAGGATGGGGCTTAATTTTCAGCATCCCGAACGGCTGGAGTCCCGCCAGTTCGCCTCGCCTTTCCCCTACAGGCAGAATGTACTACTCGGTCTTCCCGATGATATGCCTGAGCCAAATTCAGAAGAGTACAGGACAGTGCTCAGGGACAATATCAAGGCTCTCCTTGAGACAAGCGAGGGAAGGGCCCTTGTGCTCTTTACTTCCTACGAGCTCCTTAAATTCTGTTATGACAGCATACTTGAACAGTGGTCTCTCCCCGAGGTGAATCTGTTGAAACAGGGGAGTGAGGACAGGTCCAGGCTGCTGAAAAGGTTTACAGAGGATGAACAGAGTGTCCTCTTTGCAACAGACTCTTTCTGGGAGGGGGTTGATACTCCAGGCGACTCCCTGCGTCTTGTAATCCTCACCAAGCTTCCCTTTCGGGTTCCAAGTGATCCTGTCTACCAGGCAAGGATCGAGGCTATCGAGAAGAGAGGGGGGAATGCCTTCAGGGAACTCTCCCTTCCCGAGGCGGTGATGAAGTTCCGTCAGGGCTTCGGCCGCCTGATGAGGCGTAAAACAGACAGGGGGGCCGTAATTGTCCTGGACTCGAGAATCCTAAGGAAAAGCTATGGGAAAATTTTCCTTCGGTCCCTTCCGGAGACAAGGATCAGCAGTAAAAGATTCTCCTCTGTGCTGGAGGATGTTGAGAATTTTATTTATGAAAATTGAGCTGTTGATTTTGTCGCTTGTGTCGAGCTAATATGTAGGTTAATTGCAGAAGTAAATTATAAGGAGTCCTAAATGGCAGATCTTCGTACGAAGTACATGGGATTAGAGCTTAAAAATCCCTTCATTATATCCAGTTCCGGTTTAACCGATTCGGTAGACAAGGTAATTAAAGCAGCGGAAGCCGGAGCAGGGGCAGTTGTCCTGAAATCTCTTTTTGAAGAGGACATTGCCAATGCTGTCAGTAAGGATGCATCTCTTGATACCTATTCAGTTCACCCTGAAGCCATGGAGTACATCAACAAGCTCGGCATGCTGCAGCGGCCCGACTCATATCTTGAGCTGGTGGAGCAGTCTGTAAAGGCTGTTGATATACCCGTTATCGCCAGTCTTAACTGCTACAGCGACGAGTGGTGGCTTGAGTACGCCAAAAGAATACAGCAGATGGGAGCACATGCCATTGAGCTCAATATCGCTTTGGTGCCCGTTTCTGTAAAAGATACACCCGAGGCCGTTGAAGCACAGATCATATCCATCGTGAAAAAGGCAGTGAAGGAACTCAGTATTCCTGTTGCTGTCAAAATCGGTTCAAGCTTTTCCTCACTTCCCGAAATTGTAGAGAAGCTGAAACAGGCCGGTGCCGCGGCGGTTGTTCTTTTCAACCGTTTCTACCGCCCCGATATCGATATTGAGAAAATCGAATTCAAAAACGGAAATCCCCTCTCATCCGAGGATGAGTACGGCACAGTTCTCCGCTGGACAGGTATACTCTCAGATCTTGTGGAGTGCGACTTCTCAGCCACAACCGGTATTCACAGCGCTTCTTCGGCAATCAAGCTCATTCTTGCCGGTGCCGATAC
Source organism: Oceanispirochaeta sp. (assembly GCA_963676905.2). Classification (GTDB taxonomy): domain Bacteria; phylum Spirochaetota; class Spirochaetia; order DSM-2461; family DSM-2461; genus Oceanispirochaeta. The sequence continues at coordinate 3,494,983 of CAXXVE010000001.1, read as the reverse complement.
AGTTCAGTTCTGCTCGGTTCTCTACAAGAAGGGTGTTGGTGAACTTGCCAATATCATAAAAGAGACAGAAGAGTGGATGGAGAGAAAGAACTTCGCTAAGGTTTCCGATTTCTACAGTCTTCTCAGCCTCGATGATGATGAGCAGAGAAAGTACTATCAGAGACTTCAGTATGTAAAGGCTCTTAAAGGGCTGAAATAGTCAGTTTTACGGCAGGTTTATTCCTGCCGGCTGGTTCCTGTCCCGGTTCTGAAAAAAAACCGGGGCATAAAAAAAGCTGCACCTTTTAAAAGGGCAGCTTTTTTTTATTTCTTAAAAGAAGAATTATTCAACAATAGCAATGATGTCCTGCATCTTGATGATGAGGTGGTCAACACCGTCAACTTTAATTGTTGTTCCGGCGTATTTGTCGTACATTACTTTGTCGCCTTCTTTTACGGTGATCAGGTCCTTGTCATCACCAATAGCAACAACAGTAGCTGTCTGAGTCTTCTCCTGAGCTGTTTCAGGAATGTAGAGACCGGATGCTGTTTTAGTTTCCGCTTCTACCATTTTCAGGAGAACGCGATCGCCTAAAGGTTTAATTGTCATTTATAGTTCCTCTCTGGTTTCTTTAAAAAGATTTACATCTGATAATATAAGGATTCTTAACAGAGGGGTCAAGAAAAAAGCACCCCCCCTGTGAGGAATAAAACAGGATAAAAAAAGTTTGCTTCCCCCGGATACAATTGTTATTTTAACATTATGATTTCACCTGTAGAAAAAAAAGGCAGAAAGTTGTTTCACCTCTATAGAGACCAGAATAAAAGGCGTAATCCCTACGGAATGATCCGTCAGGCTGATCAGCGTGAAGATGATCATAAGGCTTTTATCTCTATTCAGGCCGAACGGTATCTTAAAAGGAAAACGGTCCACCGTTTCTGCTCGGATGCAGAAAGAGATGTAATCCTTCAGATTATCGATGACAGCTGGGGTGAATTTATTAAACAGAGGAATTTGGGTCAAATGGACACAGATCAGAAAATCAGATCCTTTTACTCCCTCACTCTTGTCTTTCCTTATTTTGTGGCAGAGGAAGAGTCCCTTATTTCTGTCGATTTCAGGTCTAAAAAGGAAATTTCTTCAAGGGATACCTGCTGCTGCGGCAGTAATCTGCCCTACAGGCAGTGCTGCGGGGGCATTCTCAGTCTGGATGAACTTCTAAACGGTCCAAAATGACCCAGAATAAGAGTGGGTAGGGCCGGTTGGGTCGATCTGACTCATTTTAGCATGGGAAACGAGCAGAACGAAATCAGCTTTAAGTTTTCTGAATTCTGTTTAAATTAATTAAACTATTATATTGTAACTAATTAAAATGTTTTTAAGAAGCCTTGGCCTTAAGTTGGCACGGTAGTTGTACTAAGTGTAGGCAGGAGGACCACAATGGCCTATACAAACTATAACGACGACAAAAACATCCTATCCATATATCTTAAAGAAATAAATAAAATTCCCCTTCTTACAAGAGAAGAGGAAGATGAAATAGCCCGTAAAGCAGTTAAGGGTAATCAGATTGCCAAAGACAGACTGGTAAGTGCAAACCTTCGTTTTGTAGTAAATGTAGCTAAAAAGTATCAGAATCAGGGACTTCCCCTGGATGATCTGATCAGCGAGGGAAACATCGGACTGATCAACGCCATTGAAAAGTACGATCCCGACAAGGGCTACCACTTTATCTCCTATGCCGTGTGGTGGATCAGACAGTCCATCCTGAAGGCAATATATGAGAAATCCAGAATGATCCGTCTTCCCCTGAACAGAGCCAATGAACTTGTTCAGATTGAAAAGGTTGTCAAAGAGCTTACAAAGGTGAAGGGTGAAGAGCCCGATGCCGAAGAGATCGCAGATCATGTGGGAATCTCCGTGGATGATGTGAAGAAGCTTATGAATATCTCCAGAGACCTGGTTTCCCTTGAATCACCTACATCTTCCGAGGACAGCGTTCTGGGTGACTTTATCGAGGATGAGCAGTACAAGTCTCCCGATGCCATAGTAATGGATCAGCTGTTGAGTGAGGACATCAACATAGCCCTTGATACCCTCAGTGAAAAAGAGGCTGAAATCCTGCAGCACCGCTTCGGTCTTAATGGTAAAAAGCCGCTCTCCCTGAAGGAGATCGGAGATAATTTCGGTTTAACCAAAGAGAGAATCCGTCAAATCGAGAAAAAAGCCATTGGAAGGCTTCAGCACCCCTCCAGAACCCAGTATCTGGATGCCTATGTCGCGTAACTTTACATCTGTGTAGTTTAAACTGTTTTACAGCTACACAGACGATTAGATATGTTATGTGTTCAAAGATTGAAAGGCTATACGAGTGTATAGCCTTTCTTCTTTATAAGCCTATTCTTTCCTTGACAGATAGCATATGCGGGCTTAGCGTAATTAATAGAAAAAAGGAAACATCACCCATTAATCAGGGAGATGGCTATTCACAATTGATAAAAGAAGGTAGATATGAGCAAGGAAAAATTTGTGTATTTCTTCGGCGGAGGTTCCGCGGAAGGTAAAGCCGAGATGAAGGATACCCTTGGAGGAAAGGGTGCCAACCTGGCCGAGATGACCAATCTGGGGATTCCGGTCCCTCCCGGATTCACAATTTCTACCGATGTCTGTGAAATCTATTATGAAAACGATAAAAACTATCCCGATTACGTTGTAAAGCAGGTTGAGGACAACCTTAAGAAACTTGAAAAAGAGATGGGTATGAAGCTTGGTGATCCCGCAAACCCCCTTCTGGTATCAGTCCGTTCCGGTGCTGCCGTCTCCATGCCGGGGATGATGGATACTGTACTCAACCTGGGGCTTACCGAGAAAGCTGTTGCAGGCCTTGCAGCCCGTTCAGGTAACGAGCGCTTTGCATGGGACTCGTACAGACGCTTTATTCAGATGTTCGGTGATGTTGTAAAGGGTGTTCCCTACGAACTGTTCAACGGCGCCCTGAAATCAGTAAAAAATGAGAAGGGAGTTGAAAACGACAACGATCTGGATACTGACGACCTTAAAAAGGTTGTAAACCGCTATCTTGCCGTTTACAAGGACGCCGTCAAGGAACCCTTTCCCCAGGACCCCAAGGTTCAGCTCTGGGCAGCAATAGACGCTGTATTCGGCTCCTGGAAAAATGAGCGGGCCGATAAGTACAGGGAGATCAACAAGATCGAAGGCCTCAGGGGAACCGCTGTTAATGTACAGTCCATGGTTTTCGGGAACTTCGGCGACACATCCGGTACGGGAGTCTGTTTTTCAAGAGACCCCTCCACCGGACAGAACTACTTCTACGGTGAATACCTGATGAACGCTCAGGGAGAAGATGTTGTTGCAGGAATCAGAACCCCCCAGAAGCTTACAACCCTTGCTGAAGCAAGCCCCGATGTCTATGCACAGCTTGTGGAGATAAAGGACAAGCTTGAAGATCACTATAAAGATATGCAGGATATGGAGTTTACCATTCAGGACGGCTCCCTCTTTCTGCTTCAGACAAGAATCGGAAAAAGAACCGGCCAGGCCGCCGTTCAGATCGCCGTTGATCTTGTTAAAGAGAAGATGATAGACAAAAAAGAGGCTGTCATCCGGGTTTCACCGGCACAGCTGGATCAGCTCCTCCATCCCATGATTGATCCCAAAGTCAAAACTGATATGAATCCAATGGCCCACGGCCTTGAGGCCTCTCCCGGAGCGGCCTGCGGTAAGATAGTCTTTACAGCCGAAGAGGCTGAAAGCTGGTTCCTCAAGGGGGAACAGGTCATTCTTGTAAGAGAAGAGACCTCTCCTGAAGATATCGCCGGAATGAATGTGGCCCAGGGTATCCTGACTTCCACAGGAGGCATGACCTCCCACGCCGCCGTTGTCGCCAGAGGAATGGGAACTCCCTGTGTCGCCGGATGCAAGGAGCTTGTCATCAATGAAGAGAACAAGACCATGACCGTGGGGGACAAGGTATTCCGGGAAGGAAACTGGATTTCACTGGACGGAACTGACGGTCTTGTCTACGAAGGTGCAGTTGATCTTGTGCAGCCCGAGCTCTCAGGAAACCTCAATGAGTTCTTAAGCTGGGCCGATGAGATCAGAAAAACAGCCACAAGAGAGGGAATCGCCGATGGTTTCGGCATTAGAACCAATGCGGATCTTCCCAAGGATGCTGAAAAAGGACGTGAGTTCGGCGCCGAGGGTATCGGTCTCTGCCGAACAGAGCATATGTTCTTTGACGAGGAAAAACTCAAGTCCTTCCGTATAATGATTGTGGCTGACAGCAAAGAGAGACGCATCGAATCCCTTAAATCCATAATGGAGCTCCAGGTTGAAGACTTTGAAGGTATTTTCAGGGCCATGGACGGGCTTCCCGTGAATGTCCGCCTTCTGGACCCGCCCCTTCATGAGTTTGTTCCCCGTTCCAAGAGGGACATTGTTGAACTGGCCGACATCATCGGCATCAGCAAGGAAGATCTTCAGATCCGCCTGAACTCTCTGGAAGAGCAGAACCCCATGCTGGGACACAGAGGCTGCCGCCTGGGTATCACATACCCTGAGATCTACGACATGCAGGTGGAAGCGATCATGCGGGCCGCCGTAAAGGTTCAAAAAGAGGGCATCCGTGTTCTTCCCGAGATCATGATTCCTCTTGTGGGAACCTATAAGGAGTTTGTTCCCCTGAGGGAGAATGCAGAAAAGGTTATTGCTTCTATTTTTGAAGAAACAGGAGTGACCGTTGAATATCAGATCGGTACAATGATCGAAATCCCCCGGGCGGCCCTGACTGCAGAGGATATCGCCAAGTATGCGGACTACTTCTCATTCGGTACAAATGACCTGACCCAGATGACCTTCGGTTATTCAAGAGATGATGTGGGAACTTTTGTACCCGAGTATGTAAACAAAAAAATACTCAAGGCAGATCCTTTTCAGACCCTGGATCAGCACGGTGTGGGACAGCTTGTTGAACTTGGAGTCCAGAGAGGACGGATGACCAAGCCCATGCTGAAGACAAGTATCTGCGGTGAACATGGAGGAGATCCCGATTCCATCGATTTCTGCTACCGTGCGGGACTGAATATGGTCTCCTGTTCTCCCTACAGGGTTCCCGTCGCCAGACTGGCGGCAGCACAGGCTGTTTTACGCAACTGAAGTTTAAGAAAAGCAGACTGAAACAGTTAGAATAAGACAAAATTATGTTGAGGGGTCTTCTGCGCTGCAGTGGGCCCCTTTCCTGTTTAACTATTGACATTAACGGACTTTATCAATAAGTTTTCAGTTGCGTAAAAAAATAGTAATGAACAGGAGATCCTTTTGATCACAGCAAGCAATATAACCCTCTCTTTCGGCAAGAGAGTTCTTTTTAAAGATGTAAACATCAAGTTTACTCCAGGCAACTGTTACGGCCTGATCGGCGCTAACGGCTCCGGTAAATCAACATTTCTTAAAATCCTCTCCGGAGAAATCGAGCAGGACTCGGGTGATGTCATTCTCCCTCCCGGAGAAAGACTCGCTGTGCTGGCTCAGGATCACTATGCATTCAATGAACATACAGTTCTCAATACCGTAATCATGGGGTATAAAAAGCTCTATGAGATTATGACTGAGAAAGATGCAATCTATATGAAAGAGGACTTTTCTGACGAGGACGGTATCCGCGCCTCTGAGCTTGAGGCGGAGTTCGCCGAGATGAACGGCTGGGAAGCCGAGAGCGAAGCGGCCACACTGCTTGCGGGTCTCGGTGTAGGCGAGGAGTTCCACGACAAGCTGATGGCCGATGTGGACGATACATACAAGGTCAGAATCCTTCTGGCACAGGCGATCTTCGGAAACCCCGATGTCCTCCTTCTCGATGAGCCCACCAACCACCTTGATATCGAGTCCATCAGATGGCTTGAAAACTTCCTCTACGGTTTTCAGAACACTGTTATCGTCGTGTCCCATGACAGACACTTCCTCAACAAGGTCTGTACCCATATTGCCGACATTGACTACGGCAAGATCTCCATTTATGTGGGTAACTACGAGTTCTGGCAGCAGGCAAGTCAGCTGGCAGCCCTGCAGCGCAAGGACCAGGCCAAGAAGCAGGAAGCCAAGGCTGCCGAACTCAAGGCATTCATCCAGCGATTCAGCGCCAATGCCGCCAAGTCAAAGCAGGCAACATCCCGTAAGAAAGAACTTGATAAACTGGAACTCAATGAACTTCCCAGAACCTCACGCCGCTTCCCCTATGTAGGGTTCGAGCCCGACAGAGAACCTGGAACAATTATCCTCGAGGCAAAGGGCATCTCCAAGACAATTGACGGTGAGGAACTCTTCAAAAACTGGGATATCACAATCGATAACGGCGACAAGGTCGGACTTGTGGGGCCGAACAACCAGGCGAAAACAGCCTTTATGGAGATTGTCATGGGCAACATGGAACCCGATACCGGTTCCTACAGTTGGGGTGTAACCACAAGCCAGTCCTATTTTCCCAAAGACAACACAGCCTTTTTCGATACAGATGAGAATATGACCGACTGGCTCAGAAAGTACTCCGAAGAGCAGGACGACGCTTATGTAAGAGGTTTCCTCGGACGCATGCTCTTTTCAGGGGATGAATCCCTTAAGAAGGTAAAGGTCCTTTCAGGAGGGGAAAAGGTCCGCTGTATGCTTTCAAGAATGATGCTCAGCAAGGCCAACTGTATCGTTCTCGACGATCCCACGGCTCACCTGGACCTTGAATCAATTACAAGTCTCAACGACGGTCTGATCAAGTTCGGAGGAGTTGTCCTTTTCAGCAGCCATGACCATGAGTTCATCAATACCATTGCCAACAGAATTATTGAGTTTACTCCCGGCGGAGTTATTGACAGAAAGCTCAGCTTTGAAGCCTATCTGGACAGTGAAGAGGTCAAGAGTACAAGAGACAAGCTCTACGGCGGAAGCCACCAGAGAATGACCATATAATTTCAAATTCAGAAATAGATCCTGGGCAGTATGTCCGGGATTTTTTTTTGTTAAAGGAAGAGAATGAAAGGGGATTCTACCAGCGTGTAATCAGATCCTCATGAACAGCACCGAGTTCTTCAATTCTGTAGATGTGAAAGTGGTCATGGGACAGGAAATGTGTGAGCATACGCTGGAAACTCAAGGGCACAATATGCTCGGAGTGGGAGGCCTGTCTTGCAAAAACATCACGGGGGAGGCTCTCGATCAGAGTGAGCTGAGCTTCTCTGCTTTTTTTGAACTGCCTGAGGAGTGACGGGATTTCTGATGATTCTGAGACTTCACGGGGAGTATTGTCAGGCTGAAAGCCTGCAATCACCGGACTCTCACTGTCTCTGAAAAGTTCAATCCGCCGGGTGAATACATCCTGGACCTCTAAAAGGTGATCCAGATGCTGCATGATCGACCAGCTGTCTTTTAAGGTATAATTCAAACGTCCGTAGGGGACTTCCCGTAAAAGATCTTCCAGAATGGATGGGCTGTCAGCCAGCCCTCTGAGCAGGGTCTTCATGCAAACCTCCCGCACTGACCGGTTCCCTTCAGGCCCCGGCGAATTGATGATACTACTCTTCCTTGTAGAAGGGGAGATGAAAGGACAGAACCGCGAATCCCGAAGAAAGGTCTTCCATCAGTACAAGAATCCTGTCGGCAATTTTCAGTTTAACATTTGTAAAGTTCCAGATCGCCTTGATGTCCGTACAGTCGAGGATGTCTGCGACACTCTGAGCATGGACGGGAGGTACGGTCAGAATGACCATTGTCGCTCCCGTGGATTTGATCAGAGAGGGGAGGTCCTCAACAGGTGAAACCTTCACGCCCATCTTCTCTGTGCCAACTTTTTCGGGGCTTGCATCAGCAGCACCTACAATTGTAAGGCCGTGGCTTTTAAGCTCTCCGTAGTTCATCAGAGCGGAACCGAGGTTACCGCATCCTACAACAATAGCCTTGTGTTTTACGTCCCAGTTGAGAAAGGACTGAATTGCCTCGATCAGCTCATCTACGTTATAGCCGATTCTAGGTTTACCAATAATTCCTGTAACAGCAAGATCCTTTCTGACCTGAATGGGCTCAAGGTCCAGCTCTTTGGCTATATTGGTGGCAGATATGATCTGTACTCCCTCGGAAGCGGCTCGCTTTACAAGATTCAGATAGGATGGTAGCCTCTTGATCGTGGGTATACTGGCGACATTCTGCTTGAATTTTTCGTTAATTTTACTCATATATCATTCCATGGATTATTTCAGAACTGACCCCCATAGTATTACAATATGAACAAAATGAAAAGTAACAATCGCGATATAGGTTATAGAAATGGTGAACAATGTTTTTCTTCAATTGCAGAAAAGCTTGTACCGGGAGGAGATGCACTGTTTCGTCTGGACGGGAAAGTCGTATTTGTTCCCTCGGTTCTGCCCGGTGAAGAGGCTGAAATCAGTATTGTCAAAAGCGGCAAAAAATTCTCAAGAGGACGTCTTGTATCACTGAAGACGGAGTCGGAAAAACGGGTGGAACCCTTCTGCCCCCTCTATGGGAAATGCGGCGGATGCAATATGCAGCATATTGATTACAGTGAGCAGCTTCTTTTCAAGACCTCCTTTATCCGTGAGCACTTCTCCCGTTTTGCCGGGGCTGAACTGCCCGGTGATTTCTCCTTTGCTCCGTCAAAGCCCAGAGGCTACAGAAACCGTGTCCAGTTTCACAGTTCTCCCGAGGGGCCCGGATTTATGAAGAGGGCGGCGAATTCTGTCATTCCTGTTCAGCAGTGCCCGGTTCTTGTTCCCGCTCTCAACCGTTTTCTTGAAGCGGGTGTACCCCTTACGACTGAAAGAGAGACCTGTTTCGGGACAGAGGATCAATACTGGACCGGTACAGAGAGTAAGGATATTACCCTTGAAATCCTGGGTAGGTCCGTAAGCTTCTGTTCAAATCAGTTCTTTCAAAGCAATCTTTCCCTGCTCCCCGAGCTGATAAGCTATGTTACTGATTTCTGCATAGGCGGAGGTACTCAGGGGAATTCGGCACCTTCGGGCCATGCTATGGATCTCTACAGCGGTGTCGGACTCTTTTCAGTATTCCTGAAAGACTACTACTCTGAAATTACAGGCATTGAAATGAACCCTGAAACAGAACCGTATTACAGAAAAAACATGTCGGGAAGTTCCTTTGAATTCTTCGGCCAGTCCATGGAAAAATGGCTTAAAGGAAACGGGGGCAGGCAGGCTGACTTTGCCGTGGTTGACCCTCCCCGGACAGGCCTCTCGGAAGACGTTGTTAAGTTTCTTGTTAAAATGGCTGTCCCCAGACTGGTCTATGTTTCCTGTGATCCTGTCACACAGGCCCGGGATACAAAGGCTCTGCTTGAAGGCGGCTACCTTATAGATTCGGCCCGGGGATTTGATTTCTATCCCCATACAAGCCATATGGAATCCGTTGTAAGGTTCAGGCGGGACGGATGATCAAAAAGGACTCCTGCCGGCTTTTTATCACCGCTCTTCTGCTGATACTGCCGATTCTGCCCCTCTCCGCCTGGGAGACGGCAATAGCAGGTGTTCTTACAACACCCCCCGCCCAGGGCATGGACGGCAGGATCTACAGCTCCGCCGACGACAGAGCCCTTCACTGCCTTGACAGTGTAACAGGCCGGGAGTACTGGAACTACAGACCCGGCCGCAGGCTGAAGCTTTTCACGGTTGTCTCTCCCGACGGCAGTATCCTTGTTATCAATTCCATAAATGAGTTTATATCTGTCAGCCCCGGCGGCAGGGAGCTCTGGAGAATCCCCCTGGATTCAGAACCTGTCCTGCCTCCCGCAGTAGATCCCTACGGCACAATCTACCTTCTGGGCTCCGACAGTGTGCTCTTCTGCATAGACCGGCGGGGGACTGTCGTATGGAAGATGCCCTGGACCTCCCATGTTACAGTGCTTTTTGCCACTCATCGCGGTCTTCTTCTCACAGGTGGAGAGGGGACCTCATTTGTTTCTGCAGCAGGAGTAGAGGGCGAGGGGATCGATGAGTCCTTCAGCCATATTCTGGCCCGGGATGAGGAGCTTTACTGGCAGAGTCCCGGCGGAAGATGGAAGATCTTCAATCCTGCTGCCAACTCCCTGGAAGAGAGTCAGTCTCCCCTTGCAGAAGGGGTTATTTTTCCAGATGAAAAGGTTCTGGTTTCGGCCAATAACAAGATTATAGCAGGACGTCAGGACTGGTTTATGGAGGCCATGGAGGCGGGGGAAGAGTCATATGACCCTCTCTATCAGTCAGGCGGCAATCCGGGCCGGAGCAGCGGCATGATTGTGATCCCCGGCGAAATGAAAAGGGCCGCCCTTTTTGCCGCCCGCGGAGGGGCTCCGCTCCTTCCCCTTCTCAAGGCAGAGCCTTCGTATCTTAATGAACTCCTTCTGGAACTGGAATCAGCAAAAAGCTTTCAGGAGCTTGTCAGCAAAAATCCTGACTATGATCTTGTTCTACAGGAGGTCATTGCGGACAGCCATGTGGTTTCATATGATGTACACAGAAAAAGCCTGGACAGTTACAGCCGGTACCGCATCTACCGCATTCTCGGGCAGTGGGGAAATCTCAAAAGCAGAGAGATTCTGCTGAACCTGACGGTTCTGGAGTCGGACCCTGACAATCTGACGCTCCTTCTGGAGGGGCTGGGACGAATCGGACTGGACAGTGACGGCAGGAGCATGCTTGCCATACAGAAGACTCATGCCCGGTACCCCTCAAACAGAAACCTGAATCTTTCGGCAGTCAGCAGTGCCGCCGCTCTGGGCCGTTACAACGGCAATGCTTCGGTCAGAACAATGATGAGTTTTTATGCACAGCTCCAGCAAAGCAGTGCAGACAGGGCTGTAATGAACAGGATTCGTGATGAGCTGAAATCTTTTTAATAAAAAACGGCTGAAACTTGATCTTTTTGTTTCTATAATAGTTGGTAGTGTCCCATTTCCGGAGGTCCCCTTTGAAAAAAATATCAGCCCTTGTTTTTCTTGTTTTGACAGTTCCCTTTCTATACTCCCAAAGTGTTTCTGAAGAAGAACTTAGAAGTGTGGGAGACAGAAGCGCGGAAATCGTGTTTGAAAACTATGTGGGACCGACATCCCCTGATGAGTTCAACACCCGTGAGGAGATTGGAGGGATCGGTACTTGGCTGGCCTCGCAGGACGGGAGTGATATCAGTTACGGAAACAAATACAGAATCATCCGTTCTTTTCAGCCCGAGGTTGAAAACGGCCTGGATGCTGATATCCTTTTTATTCTGGAAGGTGCCCATGTGGACCATATCAGAAACCTTCGTAATATAATCGCCTCCTATTTGAAGGCAACCTTCGATTATTCCGACAGCAATGCTGCTGTTCTTGCAGAATTTGTTACATATTACAACGCCGTATATTATCAGAACCTTGATCATTTCAAGGGCCGCTATAAAGAGGGTGTTCTCTCCCATTTGACACAGAATACAGCCGGTCTGTCCACTCATTACTCCGAATGGGCCGGTAAATCACGGATTGTGATTCCTCTTAAATCCGGTGACGGTACGGTTCAAAGTTCCCTCGATACATCCACAATCTCCAAACCTGAAGTAGTTGAAGAGATGCAGAAGGAGGAAGACCGTGGACTGGACAGCAGGAAGGAGATGGTTGAAATCCGTGAAGATGAGCTTGATCAGCGGCAGGATGCTGTGGATCAGGAGAAGGCTGCTGTTGATGAACAGGACAGGGTTGTAGAGGAAAAAGCCCAGGCCCTGGATGAAAAGGAACAGACTGTGGACCAGGCCATTGCCGAGAAGCAGGATGATCTTGCACAGGCCGAAGAGGGCAGCCCGGAAGAGGAACAGATCAAAGAGGATATTCAGCAGCTTGAAGAGGAAAAGGCCGCGGTAGAGGAAGAAAAAGCTGCCGTCCAGGAGGAGAAGGCCGAAGTCCAGGATGCACGGGACAGGGTTGAGGAGAAGCAGGAGGAGATTGACAAAGAGCAGGAGCAGGTGGCTGACATGCGCGAGGAGATCGCAAAAGATGTCAATGAGATGGCCTCCGAGTCTGCAGTCGTCCTCTCAAGTGAAGAGCCTGAACCTGTGGGTTACTGGTTTATCCTTGTCGACAAATCTGCCGATCCTGCGTCCTTCGGATCTCTTGTAAAAGTTACAGAAGAGGGGCAGATTCTGCAGAGATCGGGGTTGAACAGTGTCCGGGGCACATCCTTTGTTGAAGTGGATGACGGGGTTGTTCTTATTGCCGGAAAAAATGAAGTCAACTCAAGGGTGAAAGCCCTTATACTGGATACAGAAGCTCTTGAAGTTGTAAAAGAGAGCAGCGATGAAATATATCCAGGGACCAATATATGGACACGGGGTGACAATCTATTTATGATAACCCGCAATGGACAGAACTGGTCTGTCGGATTGTACTCAAAATCCCTGGAATTGAAAAAACTCAGCACTGTCACGGTCCATCCCGATACGGGCCTTGTCTTTGTCGATGGGAAGATTCTGGTACAGAGTGATTCCGGGGCTGTTAAAGCCCTTGACGCCGACAGTCTGGAGGAAGTCATATCCGAATAATTTATTACTTGAAAGAGGTATTTGAACTAATATGAAAAATGTCTTTGCCGGAAGAACGATCGGTGTAGTGAATGACCTTTCACGAGATGAGCAGCTCTATCTCTACAGAAAAACTGCGGAGCTTAAGAAGAAGTATCTGAACAACGAGGATGTTTCGGAATTCAGAATTGTTGATCCCGACATGTCTGCCTACCTGATCTTTATGGAAAACAGCACAAGGACCAAGGAGTCTTTCAGGAATGCCTGTCAGTTCCATGATATCAAGCTGAACATATTTGACGCCGGTACATCCTCTTTTGCAAAACAGGAGAGCTACTCCGACACAATCAAGATGCTCTTCGGCTACAGCAAACGCTCCCTTTTTATTATGCGCACAGGGGAGGAGGGCGTCTGCCACTTCCTTGATGAAGAGCTGGGTGAGTATGCCAGAAAGATGAACTACGACAAGGCTGCATTTATCAACGGCGGTGACGGAAAACATGAGCATCCCACCCAGGAGTTTCTTGACGAGTTCACCTTTCTCGAAAAGAAAAACTGGGATAACAGCGAAATTCATATTGTACTTACAGGAGACCTCTATCACGGCAGAACGGTCCACTCCAAGGTTGACGGCCTCAGGGTTTTTGACAAGGTAAGAGTCGATCTTGTCGCTCCTGCTGAACTTTCAATGCCCGACTACTACGAGAACCGTATGATTGAGAACGGTTTTGAAGTTCGAAAATTCGATACCATAGAAGAGTACCTTGAACAGGATGATGTAGCTGATATCTGGTATTTTACAAGACTTCAGCTTGAGCGGATGGGAGACAAGGTCAAAGAGAAGGAGCATCAGCTCAGAACTGCAGTGACATTCCGCCGGGAGTTCATGGACAGAATCCCTCCTCAGAGCAAGTTCTACCATCCTCTTCCCAGACACAAGGTCTATCCTGTCATCCCCGGATTCCTCGACCACACAAGCTACAACGGCTGGGATGAACAGAGTGTCAACGGCTTCTTTACAAGAACCATTGAGATCTCAATGTGCGGCGGTAAGATCGGCGGCGACTTTGACGGTGAGGGACTTGTACCTAAAAAGAAGGGCGGTCACTTTATCGAAAATGTTCCGGTTACCCGCAAAAGCCGTGTAGAAGACCGCTACAAGGTGGGTATCAAACCAGTAGATGAGGGAATCGTAATCGATCACATCGGTTCAGGTCAGGATGTAGAAGCCATCTGGAACCGCATCGATAAGATCAGAAGAATATTGAAGTTCAACTGCCGCAGCTCCCATGGAGTATTTCACTCCAATGACCGCTCCATCTACAAGGGAATCATCTCCCTGCCTGATATTATGGAGCTCAGCGAAACTGAGATTAAAAAAATCTCGGCCATTGCCCCGGGGTGTACCCTGAATATTATCCGTGATGCCTCTGTACACGAGAAGTTCCGCCTTCACATGCCCCCCAAGATCTACAATTTTGAGGAGATCTCATGTAAGAATGAGAACTGTATCTCCCATCCTGAAAAACATCAGCATGTAAAGACCCACTTCAACCGTTCCAGCGATTCAAAGTTCGTCTGTAAATACTGCGAGAAAAGTCACTCCTTCGAGGATATCTGGGATATCTGATCCGTTATCAGAAGGGTTTACTGATTGCTGACCATCGGCTGTGCCGGAGGTCAGCTTTTTTTTAACCATATATTCGACCCGGCGGCGCTTCATCTTGAAATTACACTTCTTATAAAAAAAAACCCGGCCAGGACGGCCGGGTTCTCTGTATTCAAATTATCTTTTAATCCAGAAGATAGGTGTTTACATCGTCTTCGTTGCTGCTGCCGCTTCCAGAAGAGAAGGGGTCATTCAGCAGGAAGTCGATCATTCCATCGTCAATTTCATCAAATCCGCTGTCCGAATCGGCGTAGGGGTCTACAAGCAGTTCAACACCGCCTCTTGATCCGACAAGGTTGGAAGTGAAATCCTGCAGATACTTCTGGGTCAGGGCCTCATCCCTCTCCTCGATAAAGGGGTGGATTGTGCAGTACTGGGTCGGTTCGGTGCCTCTGAGAAAAACTTCCTTCCTGGTGCCGCTCTTGTCCTTGCACTCCTGCGTGGGGATCATTCCCGAGAGATTACACACTTCCATCTCTACGATGCCGTGGCTGGGCTTGTGGAAGTCCTCAATGGGAACCTGACTGTTGATATAGGCCATATACTCACCCCATATCCAACCTGTAGCGGTAGCTCCGGTCTGGTTTACTCCCAGGGTACTGCCTCTCTGGTCAAAACCGGCCCACATGACAGTGGTGTACCGGGGGCTGAATCCCGCGGTCCAGGCATCGGCCCAGTTCTGTGTTGTTCCGGTCTTGCCCCCTACGGGTACTCTGCTGAATCCGGGTACGTAGCGGGGAAGATGGCTCAGGGTACCTGAGTTCGTTGTCTCCTGCAGGAGCTGAACCATGATATAGGCTTCCTCTTCGCTCATGATCTGGAGATTCTCACGCTGCTGCTCCTCTCTGAGCTCCTGTTCGGGATTCATAATTATATTTCCATTACGGTCCTCGACATAACGGATGGCAATGGGGGTTACGGCCCGTCCCTGATTGGGGAATGTGGCATAGGCCCGCGCCATTCTCAGGGGGCTTGTTGTGATGACACCCAGTCCCAGAGGGTAGAGTCTGGGGAACCGCCTTCCGATCTCTACAGGATCAGTGTATCCCAGAAGTCTTGCAGCCCTGTTGATGGCCGTTTCAAAACCGATTCCTTCAAGAACAGTAATGGCGGGGACGTTCATTGAGTTGGCTAGTGCGTCTCTCAGAAGTACGCTTCCAACCCACTCACCACGGTAGTTCATGGGAGTGTAGGAGCTGCCGTCGGGGTTCTGGAAAACCCTGGGGGCATCGACTATTCTCGTGGCCGGAGTGTATTTTCCCGAACTGATAGCCGCAGAGTAGTAGAGAGGTTTGAAGGAGGAACCGGGCATCAGTTCACCGCTGACGGCTCTGTTGAACTGGTTGGCTCTGTTAAACTCGCTTCCGCCTACCATGGCAAGGATATATCCTGTTTCGTTTTCAAGAGTGATCATTGCGCTCTGAACTGTAGACTGCTGGTTCTTTCTCTTGTTCTCCAGGTAGGCAAACTGGCTCAGAGAGCTGATATCAGGCATGCCCAGCATCATGGAGATCATATCTATTGAGGGGTTCAGGTCATTCATGAATTTTTCCCGGGCCCGGCGTGTCTGCTGGGAGTCGGCGATATGAATGGCCTCGACATTCATGGTCAGGGACAGAAGGTCGAGAATCGGAATGTAGGGATCATCAATGATTTTCATTCTGTTGTCGATATTCTGCTGATACCTCTGGTTCCAGGTGTTAAGACCCTTCTGGGTCAGCTCATCGGCTTTTGCCTGGAAGTCAAGGTTCAAGGTTGTATGAACAACATAACCGTCACGGTAGATGTCCTGTTGTCCGTAGAGCATCTGGTCGAGCTGAGTACGGATATATTCGCTGAACCAGGGAGCCTTGTCTTCTCGTTCGAAGAAGGCTGTTGTGGTGTTGTTTCTGGACCAGTCATAACGGTTGTTCCAGTAGTCGGCCATTGAAAGGTCAGCTTCCTCCTGGGTTACATAACCGTTATCAACCATCTGCTGGATAATTGTAGTCTGAACCCTTCTGGCCCTGTCGGGAAAGCGGATGGGGGAGTAGCGTCCGCTGGTACTTACAAGCTGAATGACAAGCATAACCGACTCTGCGACTGTGTTATCGACGGCTGAGTGATCAAAGTAGAATTTCGATGCCGCTTCGACACCGTGGGTGTTGTGGCCGAAGGGCATCTTGTTGATGTATGTTTCAAGGATCTCATACTTTGTGAGCTGACGCTCCAGCTGAAATGCCCACCAAAGCTCTTTAAGCTTACGTGTTATTGAAATATCGCTCCGGTCTGCATAAAGGTGTCCTGCCAGCTGCTGTGTCAGGGTACTTCCCCCCTGGAGGTTCTGGAAGACTACGCTTCTTACAAGGGCTCGGAAGGTTCCATAGAATGAGAAACCGTTGTGCTCAAAGAACCTGCTGTCCTCTCTCGTGATCAGAGAGTAGATCAGGTTCTCAGGAAGGTCCTTGATGGAAATAATATCCCGTTTCTCATCAGAGAAGAACTCTGTAATAAGATTGCCGTTTATATCAAGAATCTGTGAAGGGAGCGAAGGATCGTCCTCTCCAAAATTCTCCATGTTCATAATATTGTAATTAGTGGCTACCACCAGCCCTGTTGTAATCCCGACACCCAGGGTAATGAGAGCCAGTGAGGATACAAGTACTAAAAGAATTACTTTGCGTTTGCCGGAAAAAATCATAGCCTTTAAAGTACGTGGCACCGGGGTATTTGTCAATACTCAGCGTATTTCAAGAAGTATTTCAGGTACCATGGTTATAGTAATATTCTGCTGCATTTCAGCGCTGAAATCCCGGCTCATCCTGAAGTCGCCCAGTTCAAAGCGTATGCTGTGGCTTCCCGGCTGTATTTCAATGGTTCCCTTTACCTCAGGCTGACTGAGCTCCCTGCCGTCGAGATAGACCGTCATTCCCTCCATGGCTTCAATGGCAAGAAGGGGGAGCTGGAACTGGAGTACATGGTCAAGGATCAGGGTTTCTCCAGCTGCCAGAGAGAAGGGGAGAGACTCTTCGCTGCCGTTTTCACTCCTGATTGTCAGATTGTGGATACCTGCATTCAGTATAAAAGGCCCCTCTGACAGATTGTAGCTTTTGTTGTCGATGCTGATCCTCACTCCCTCGGTCAATGGCTCGGCCCTGTCATCCATAAGGTTCAGAATAAGCAGGCCCTTGTTGAAGTAGATGGGGGTGAGTTCAAGGGTCAGGTCGCTGCTGTAGGCAGAATCGGGAATTCCCTTGGTGACAGGCAGAACTGTTATAATAAAGGGAAAATTATCCTGCTGGCTCCTGTCGGACATCAGTACACTGGACCGGTCAGGAGAGAGGGTATGGTTCGGGTTTAAGGGTATCAGAATGTTCAGATCGTCTGTAAAGGAGAGAAAACGCATCATCGCCTGGGTTCCCCTGTAACTCTCCTGGTCCTCAGAGTACTCATTATCAAGATCTCTGTAGATGTAGATGGCAAAGCTGTTTCTGTAAAGAACCATGTCAGGCGCAGCCTTTACTGTAAGCTTGATACCCTGTACCAGAGGAGATATTTCATCAACGACAATTCCTGTAAGCTCTTCAACTCTGGTTGTTACGGTTTTCGGGGTTTTCAGATTGTCCAGGACGAGGGTCCCCGAGACAGGTCCCCGTATATTTTCAGCACTGAGAGGCAGAGTCAGGAGAAGCAGAAGCTGTATAGGCAGCAGCCGTTTCAAGAGTAATTTCATTATCCGTCCTTCAATAGCATGTTTTCTGGATCAACAGGATTCCCGTCTTTTCTTATTTCAAAATGAAGATGCGGTCCGGTTGAAATTCCGGTGTTTCCGGACTCGGCTATTACATCCCCTTCCAGTACAGACTGGTTACGGCGAACCAAAATCCTGTCCAGATGGCCGTACAGACTAGTATAACCGTTTCTATGCTTTATTATAATGTATTTTCCGTAATCTGCCAGTTCCCCTGTAGATAAAACTGTTCCGTCACCGCATGAAAAAATCGAGGTGTTCATGGCGGCTCTGTAATCGGTCCCTCTATGCAGGCCCCATGCTCCGCTGACCGGATGATTCCTGTAGCCGAAAGGTGATGTTATGGTTCTTATTGTCAAAGGAGATGTAAAAAGGGGTAGTACAAACCGGGTTTTACTTGCCCGCGGCAGGTTGATCCCGCTATAGTAATCGGCTTCTATCTTCTCACCTTCTCTATTAAGAACAATACTCTGGAAAGGAGCTTGGGACAGGTCCTTCCTTATGGACTTCATCCAGCTCGTCTGTGATTTTCTATAGAGGTAGAGTCCCGGGGCTGAGGGGATGATCAGTTCCATGCCCGGAACAAAGTCGCTTGTATTCTCAAAACCGTTTACTGTGGCAAGGGTATCGACGGGCAGATTGAATGTTGCTGCAAGCATAATCAGAGAGTCCTGTCTGCCGCTTATATACCTGTAGAGAGTCAGCGGCGGCGCCGGAAGCCCCCTGGCATTATTGAGGTACCAGGACTCCGTCTCCTGCTGCTGCTGTTTGAAAATGTCATCGCTATAGACCCTGGTTTCCCGTATCAGGGGGTATTGGGCGCTGAGTAGAACCGCAGCGTTCAAAAGGAGCAATATGAATATATGTAAGCGGAAACGATGTACAGGCATCAAAGGCCCTTCAGCTTTTGCCCAGCAGGGGGATAAGGAGTTCATCGGGTACATACTGGAATCCGGCTCCTCTTCCAAGGGTCCTGTCCCTTCTGTTGGTTCCGTGAAAATCCGAGCCTCCGGTAATAATCAGTCCTTCCTCTTCCGCAAGCTTTACAAACCTTGCCTTCTGGTTTTTATTGGCTCCCGAGTGAAGGGCTTCAATTCCGTCCAGGCCCATCTCCTTCCAGACCCTCAAGTGCTCCGGAAGCTTACCCCAGGAGAGGTAGAGGGAGAGGGGATGAGCGATCACGGCTTTCCCTCCGGCCTGGTGGATCAGCTTTATACCCTGTTCCGCACCTATCACTTCCTTTGAGATGTAGTACTTCTGTCCTACGCCCAGAAACTTGTCAAATGCGTGTTTTATGTTTTTGGCAATTTTTCTCTCGACGAGAAGTTTTGCAAAATGGGGGCGTGCAATTATTCTGCCCCCTGCTGTATTCTCAAGATCTTCATGGCTGATATCAATTCCGTCCTGTCGGATCAGATCCACCATCATTTCATTCCGGTTGTTTCTTTTTTCTCTTATCTCCTCAAGAAACAGAGCCAGGCTTGAATTGTGCCAGTCTTCCAGACCCAGGCCCAAAAGATGAAATTCCCCCGGGTGGTGCTCTATCTCAAGTTCAATACCCGCAATGAACCGGATTCCAAGCTTTTCGGCAGCCTCTGCAGCCTCATCAAGGCCGTCCAGAGTATCATGGTCAGTCAGTGCAATGGCCGACAGGCCTATATCTGCAGCGTGCTGCATCAGCTCGGATGGTGTGAATGTTCCATCCGAGGCTGTTGAGTGTGTGTGTAGGTCAATCATAGATTCAGGATAAAAAGATTCCGGTGCAAAAGCAAGGAGCAAGTAAAAGAGTTTTTCCGCTTACTTTTTATTGTGGCTCCAGAACTTATTGAGTATAATAAGATTGACAGTTATCTTATCGAAGAATTAATATTGTACCTAGTTTTGATTCAGGAGCCCGAATGCCCCCAAAAGCCATATCATTTAAAGCTAACTCAATTGTCTACTTCAAGGGAGATAAGGGCGAGAGTGTTTACATTCTCCAGAAAGGGCAGGTTTCACTAAATTATCTGGATATACAGACCGGGCAGGAGATGCACGATTTTGTTCAGACAGGGGAGTTCTTCGGTGTGAAAGCCGCTTTCGGGAAGTACCCCCATGATGAAACCGCCGTTGTGATGGTGGATTCCACTGTAATCCAGTTTTCTGTAGAAGATTTCGAACAGCTATTGTCAAGCAACAGCAGAATAATAATGAAGATGCTCAAAGTATTCTCAAATCAGCTGCGGAGAATTCACAAACAGGTCAGAAGCCTGATGTCCGGAGAGGAACAGGCTGATGCGGAAAAGGGGCTCTACTCTGTAGGGGAGTACTACTTCAGCAACAAAAAATACTACCAGGCGGCTGATGCCTTCAACAGATATCTTATCTACTATCCTGCGGGCCGCTATGTTGATGAGATCAAGAGGAAAATTGAGTATTCCGAGAGCCAGAAGGGAATCGTCGATGAAGCCGCTCCTCCTCCCAAACCCAGGGTCTCCTATAACATTGAACAGGCTGTTGCCTTCCGTGATCAGAAAAACTATTCAGAGGCTCTAAAGGCCTTTGTCAGGGTTGCCCAGTCCAATCCCGACCATAAATCATTTGCCGAATTTGAAGCCGGAATATGTCTTTTCAGGCTGAAAAAAGGCGAGGAAACAATTAAACACTTTACTGAACTTCTGAAAAGGAATCCCGCCCATAACAGAATAGGTGAAGCGCTCTACTTTATAGGAAAATCCTACCTCATGCTGAATGACAGAGACAAAGCCGCCGGCTTCTTGAAGAAGTCCATATCCCTTCTTGACGATGGAGCACCTGCCCAGCGGGATGCTAAGCTTATTCTTGAACAGATGGGAGGATCATAATGGCACTGGATCTCTCCGTATTCAACAGATTTGCCGTTACCTTCAAGGCAGGGTCAGTAATCTTTTGCGAATTTGAGCCTGGCGATTCGTTCTACCTGATTCAGTCGGGAAGTGTGAAAATCGTTAAAATCTTCGGTGATATTGAAAAAACAATCGACATCCTCCAGCCCGGTGAGTTTTTTGGTGAGATGGCCCTTCTGGAAGAAGCTCCACGAAGCGCCACTATCATTGCCATCGAAGAGACCAAGCTCCTCGAGTTCAACAGGGAGAACTTTGAAATACTGATGCAGGGAAACCCGCAGATCGCCCTGAAACTTCTGAAACTCTTTGCAAAAAGGATTTATGATCAGAAACGCCGTTTTCAGATTCTCACTCTCGAGGATGACCTTGCAAGGATCGCCGATGTTTTTCTGATGCTTTCCGAGGGGATTGTTCCCGATGACGAGGACAATGATCAGGGCCGGCGGGAGTTCAGCACATCCATTGATGACATCGCCCACTGGGCCGGTATGTCACCCAGCGAGTGCCGCAAGTCTCTGGACCAGTTTGTCTCACAGAGAAGGGTAGAGGTCTTTGATGACAAAATTGTTGTGAAGAATATCAACGACTTCAAGCGTTTTGTGGCGTCAAGCAGAAACAAGCAGGACAAGAAAGAGAACTGATCTTTTTAAGATCCTTGTCCCGAACTGTATAAAATCTTTCAGCAAACCTCAAAACTCAGGAATAATCTTTCAGAAATGAGAGCTCTTTCTCAATTTCTCCTTCGCTTGGTGTGTTCAGTTCAAGAAGGCGTCTTAAGTGAATCATGCTGTCCAGGTCAATCTCTCTGAAGAAAAATCCTTTCTCCTCCTTCTCTTCATGAACAAGAACTGAAGTTGTGTCGATCTCAATGTCGGAAGAGGCCAGCCTGATTTTAAGCTTGTATGTTTCACCTTTTTTCAGTCTGCTGTCGGAAACTACAACGAGTATTCCCTTTAAAGAAATATTGACAAGCTCAAAAGGAATCTGTTCACCGCTATCAAGAAGGACATACCCGTGCGTTTTGAAGTCGGCTCTGTAAAATTTTCTATTATCAACGGAACTCATTATCTTTTCCCCTATAAAAAATATTATCGTTTTATTATTGCCCGATGTCAATTTACTGTTTCAATAAGGCTTTTTCAAAAATCTATTGATATTCTTTTCTTCACGGGTATAATTACCATCTGTGATGCCAAAATAGCTCAGGGGTAGAGCAACGCTCTCGTAAAGCGTAGGTCGTGGGTTCAATTCCCACTTTTGGCTGTATTAAAATCCTGTCATTTCAGTAACTGATGCTGCATACCGCCGGCGCAAAGCCTGTCCAAAACCCTGCCTTCATGATTTATAACACGCAGACCTGATTCCGCCCCCCCGCTTTGGCTGAGTAGAGAGCCGTATCAGCTTTTTTGAGGATATCGTCAAAGTTACTTTCATAGTCAGTCACTTCTGTCAAACCAATACTGACTGTGATCTGTATACGACTGTTATCCTTGTTTATCACAATCTGTGAAATCCGTTCCCGAAGTCTCTCAGCAACCTGAGCAGCTTCATTCAATTCTGTTTCAGGGAGAAGAGCAAGAAACTCCTCTCCGCCCCATCTTGCAAAACAGTCCGCCTCGCGCATCTGGTTTTCGGATTCACTCACAAGCCTTTTTAAAACATAGTCACCAATATCATGGCCATATTCATCATTGATCTTCTTAAAAAAGTCTATGTCAATCATCAAAAGAGCAAAGTGGTGATTGTATCTTCTGCTCTTTGCATATTCAAAATCAAAGATCTCCATTAAAGCTCTTCTGTTATAGGCTCCTGTAAGTGCGTCAGTTCTGGCAAGGTTATGCAGCTCCCGGGTAAGCTTCTTCTGCTCTGTGATATCCCTGATAGCCGAAACACGTATGATACTGCCGTGGTACTCAAACATCCTTCCCCGTATTTCAACAGGAAAGACCGTACCATCCTTTTTGATTGTGCAGGTCTCATAAGCCTGTGTGTATTCCGACTTTATTTTCTGTATTACTTCGTGCCGTGCCTCTGGTGCAACAAATTCAATAACCGATCTGCCTGTAAGTATTTCATCTGTATCATAACCGAACATGTCGAAAATAGCAGAATTGTGCTCCAGAAGAATATTCTCTTTTGTAAATATAATTCCTTCAAAGGAGGCATCAGAAAGGCTTTTGAATTTTGTCTCACTATAGGCGAGCTCCTGATTTTGCATCTTAAGCTCTTCGGATGTTTCTTTCAGTCTGGCTCTTGAGCGCTGCCCCGGCAGTGACAAAAGTCCGAGAACAAGGGATATATTGGTCGTATTCAGGGCTATCAGTGTGATAACAGTCAGGATGTTGGGAGTGAAAAATGATCTTGAGGAGGGGGGACCTATATGCATCAGGGTGAGTATCGCCCTCAGTGTAAAAAACAGAGCCAGTAGAAGAGTCGAAACTGAGGCAAAAGTAAGGGACCTTATAGTCTCTTCTCTATGCCGTTTGAAAAGAAGGTAGGAACCACGGTACATCAGATATGCCAGGATCACTGAAAAAATAATGATTCTGATTTCAAGATTGTCATCTACATGTGTGAAATATACCCATAGCAGAAATGTTGCAGGGATAATGATCCACTCATAAGTAATGCCCTTTTCTTCATAAAAGACCTTAATGCCTTGAAGCATAAGGGTGTATCCCGAAATACATAATGTATTGGCAAGGACGGTAGAGAAAAAAGGTGGTACAAGATCTGTCACTGCGAAAAGAGTGGTCCCGGTCATGATCAAGATCATTGCCAGGAGCCAGCAAGTTATACCTTTAATATTACGGTAGTGCAGCCAGTAGACAAACAGATCAATAGTCAGTGCTGTTGAAATAATTGCAAGGACAAAAAAAAGTGTCCTGATATCCAAAAATGTAATCAATACCCTGCCTCTTGAAAACATTATAATGAATGAGAGCTTTAATGGCGAATTGAATTTTATTTCTTACCCTAATGAAACAGTGGCAATGAAAGAATCGGCCTCATTGTTCTGGTATGATAGAAAGATCACCGGAACTCAATTTCTTGTGCTTTTTTTAAATATGATGGGGGAAACGTATGGAGCTGATGCAGAAAACTATAACTATAAATGAAGAAAGAAGGGTTGTTCTGAAGACCTATATTCTCAGCAATCCTTCAGAACCCCGGCCGGCGTTAATCATTCTGCCCGGCGGTGCCTTTACAATGCTCTCCGAAAGGGAAGCAGAGCCGGTGGCTCTTACTTTCGCAAATGCAGGATTTCATACTTTTGTTCTGAATTATTCTATTGGTGATGATTCTGAATTTCCAAACCCTCTTGATGATGTCTCCCTTTCAATCTGGGAACTCAAAAAGAATGCTGAACAATGGAGTATTGCAGAGGATGCTGTCTTTCTTATGGGTTTTTCCGCAGGAGCCTGTATTGCCGGAATGTCAGCTACACAATGGAATACACCGGGACTCGCGGAACGTCTTGATGTCCCGGAAGAGGGGATTAAACCGGCCGGAGCAGTGATAGGCTATGGGGCAAGCCTTCTGTCAACCATATTTGAAAATAGCGATGACGATCTTATTGTGCCGGAACCCGGAAGAATTTCAGCGGACCGGACTCCCCAGCTTGATCTGATCAACTATGTGGATAAATCAACTGTTCCCATGTTTATCTGGCACAACCGTTTTGATAAATATGTTCCGGTTCTGAATGCTTTACTTCTGGCTGGTGCGATGGAAAAGATGAAACTCCCATTTGAACTCCATATCTTTCAGAACGGTTATCATGGAATGTCTGTAAATAATACTCTTTCCCATCCTGACGGAGATGGTGTGGATGAGGGCGTCGCCATGTGGGTTCCTCTCTGCATTCACTGGATTCAGTCAGTCATTGCTGAGCATGGAAAGAAACTCCAGTGCTTGTGATTAAATAAATCTTCTGCCTGTTACCGAAATAATGGATTGAAATACACAAAGCCTATATAAAATGAACTAGTATATATTATATGACCGGGGAAAAATCCGCCAGAAGATCAGGACGAGATGGTTTTGCTTCCGAATGGAGCAAACTTGATTTCCTTGATGAACTGTCTAATAGAGTCAGAACCGCATCTCCTGAGGAAAATGATCTGTTCACCTTTCTCAAAAGGGAGCTTCCGGTTCTTCTCATGCCAGATGGAAACTGCAGCATTGAAATCTCCCTGAATGATGATAAAGATACAAGGTCCGGTTATTCAGAAAATAAAAAATCATTTTCCATTCCATTAACTGATGGAGTATCGCAAAAGGGTGAACTGGCACTCTACTCTGATGGTAGTCCGGAACTTGGTGATGATGCAAAAAAACTGATGCAGATAGTGTCACGGTATCTATCATGCTATCTGGAGCAGAGTTATCAAAACAGCGGCCTTGAAGCCTTTTTAAGGTCCTCACCCGACAGCGTCGTTGTTGCCGATACAAAAGGATTCATTCTGACAGCATCAGAAAGGGCATCTGAGATGCTCGGGTATCTGTCAGCCTCTGAATTAAAGGGTGTCAGTATTTTTGAATTCATACAAAGTCAGGATGTGGAGCGTGCTGGTGAGGCATTTAAGGAATTACTGATTACGGGTGAGATCATCCATTTTGAAACAATTCTTAACAACGGTAAGGGTATGACTCTTCCTGTTGAAGTCAACGGCAGGGCTGTCAGGAGCCCAATTGACGGCACAAAAATAGTGCATTTAATTACAAGGGATATCAGTGCAAGAAGAAAGATGGAGGAGTTTCTCAGAGAGTCAGAGAGTAAATACAAGTCTCTCATTGAGAATATAAACGATGCTGTCTATGAAATTGACAGTGAAGGGTGCGTAGTCTATATCAGCCCGAGGATTGAGCAGCTTATCGGTTTCACCCAGGATGATCTGAAAGGTTTGAATATACTGGACCGGATTACTCCCCGGGACAGGGCGGTGATGCTGGAAATCCTATCCGGAAAGGCAATCGGCAGCAGCCGTTACTTTGAGGCCCGCTACAGTAACAGGAGCGGGAATCCTGTCTGGCTTCGTATCTCTCTCAGACCGGTATATGAGGGAGATATAATTGTCGGTGGACGGGGAACCCTTTCAGATATAACTGAGCAGAAGGAAAAAGAAGAGCAGCTGAATGTGCTGTCCCAGGCTGTTGAGCAAAGTCCCATGAGTATCATTATTACAGGCAGCAACAGAAAGATAGAGTATATAAATTCTTCCGTCTGTACGGCCACAGGGTATTCAAGGGAAGAGCTTATAGGTGCCGACCCGAATATCCTCCATACCGGATTGAATCAGCCCGACTACTATGAAAGGGTTGGCAGGAAGCTTGAGAAGGGAGAAACCTGGAACGGAGCATTTCAGAACAGAAAGAAAAATGGAGAAACCTACTGGATTTCCACATCTATTGCTCCGGTTCTGAACAGAGATGGTGAAATTGCTCACTTTATAGCCATCAATGAGGATATCTCCGATCGGATTGAAATGAATCGGGAGATAAAAATAAATGAAGAGAGGTTGGTTCAGGCGACAGAACTGAGCGGGACCATTGTCTGGGAGTGTGATACTACCGGGCTGTATACCTATATAAGTTCCGGCATAAAAAACATTCTTGGTTTTGAGGCGGCAGATATTATCGGCAAGGTGCATTTCTGGGAACTGACACCCCCGGAAGAAAGAGCACAGATAAAGGCAAAAGGCCTTGAGTATATTGCAAAGGGGGAGTTGATAAATAACTTTGACAATCCCCTGACGCATATTGACGGTTCTATCAAGTGGGTCTCCACAAGCGGCTGTCCTGTGAGGGATGATCACAGCCGAATTATTGGTTACAGGGGCGCTGATGTTGATATAACTGAACGAAGGGAAACTGCAGATAAACTGATCATGTTCCGTAATGTTGCTGACCAGGCGAATTACGGGGTAACCATTGCAACCATGGAAGGGGTGATCATTTACACAAACAGTGAATGGACCCGTATGCATGGAATGGATGACTCTGAAGCCGATGGGAAGTCCTTTTCAGTTTTTCACTCAGAGTGGCAGCTTCCCCAGGTTACTCAGGCAATGGAAACCCTCAGAAATGAAGGGTCCATTCTCTCAGTGGAGTTGTGGCACAGGAGAAAAGACGGCAGTGAGTTTCCAACACTTATGAACGGCAGTCTTATCTACGATGTGGATAATGCCCCCATGTATTTCTCAGCCACGGCTATAGATATTTCAGGCCTAAAGAAGCGGGATCTTGAAATAAAAACTCTCAGTACGGCGCTGGAACAGAGCCCTGTCGCCCTTGTTATCACCGATCTCAATGGATTTGTGGAGTATGCCAGTCCGGCTATCAAGGATATGACAGGTTTTGATCCGGCTGAACTGTCAGGGCAGGAATTCTCTGTGATGAAACCCGGAGCCACCCCTGATGCTGTCTATAAAGATCTATGGAGTACCATAGAGTCCGGGAAGGTCTGGAAGGGGGAACTTACAAATCAAAGGAAAAATGGAGAGCTCTATCCCGAATCATTAGTTGTCTGTCCTGTTTTTAATGAGCAGGGTGTCGCAGTAAATTATATTGCCATCAAAGATGATCTGACTCTAAGGAAGCAGGCGGAAGATGAGAAAATAGCAAGAAAAGCAGCAGAGAAAGCCAACAGGGCAAAAAGTGTTTTTCTTTCAAATATGAGCCATGAAATCAGAACTCCCCTGAATGCGATTCTCGGTTTCTCCCAGTTGCTGCTGAAGGATAGGGAAATCGGTGAAGATCAGAAAAAACGTCTCAATACAATATTCCGCAGCGGCGAGCATCTTTTCAATCTTATCAATGACATTCTTGATATATCAAAAATAGAGTCAGGGCGTGTCTCAATCATAGATGAAAACTTCAGTCTGAAGAATCTTCTTGGAGATCTTGAGTTGATGTTTAAATTTCAGACCAGGGAGAAAGGATTGGCATTCAATGTGGAACAATTGACAAGAATGCCTGAATTTATAGTAGGGGATGAAAAAAAGATTCGTCAGATTCTGATCAACCTTCTTGGAAATGCCCTTAAATTCACAAAGGCCGGTGGTATCACTCTCAGTCTTTCATCATTCACAGCAGAAGAGAGGCACTGGATCAGAATGAAAGTCGCTGATACGGGAAGTGGTATTGAAGCGGGCCATCTTGCAAATATATTCGAGTCATTTGCTCAAACAAGAACCGGTCGTGATGCTGGTGGAACAGGCCTCGGCCTTGCCATCAGCCGAAATCTTGCAGAGCTTATGGGGGGGAGCCTTGTTGTTGAGAGTGAGAAGGGGCAGGGAAGTACTTTTACCCTGGAAGTTCCCTTTATCCCGGAAGATTCGCTCGTGCATGACAAAGAAGAGGATGATTACAGCAGGGTTGTGATGATCAGTGAGGAGTCAAGGCCCTGCAGGATACTTATTGCAGATGATGTTGAGGTAAACAGGCTTCTTCTTCTGGAGCTTCTGGAGCCTCTTGGCTTTGAGACAAAGACGGCAGAAAATGGAGCTGAAGTTCTGAATCTCCTTGAGAACTGGATGGCTGATGCTGTTCTGATGGATCTGCGCATGCCTGTGATGGACGGATATGAGGCAACAAAAGAAATTCATAGAATATACGGCAATGACTATCCTGTCATAGCTATAACAGCCAGTGCCTTTGAGGTCGATGAGAAGGTCTCTGTGCAGCAGATATTCACAGACTATATCAAGAAACCCTTCCGCCTTGAAATTCTCCTTCAGGTTTTAAAAGAAGTTCTGGGGATTAAATATCTGTTTAACGAGGAGCCCGCAGCTTCTTCCTTTCATGGCTCAAGACAGATTGACCGGGAAAGGGCTCAGATCCTTCCAGCCGAATTCAGGAGAACCTTTCTTGACGCACTGGAACAGGGTGAAATCCAATTGATGATTGATTCTGTTTCTTCCCTTCAGGAAGAATATCCGGAAGAGGCGCAGTCTTTGAAAATTCTATTGGATGGCTATGACTATGAAACTCTGCTGCATCTTTTTTATGGTAGTGAAGACGGGAAATAAAAAGTCGGGGTGGCATTATGACGAAAGATGATAAGGGCAGGATTATGATCATTGATGATACTCCTGCTAATCTGGATGTACTCTCTCAGATCCTGTCAGAAGAGCACTATACAGTGCTTCCTTTTCCTCGTGGAAGAATGGCCCTCAAACCAGCCCAGACAAATCCCCCTGATCTTATTCTTCTTGATATTATGATGCCCGATATGGATGGATATGAAACCTGTGCCATGCTGAAAAGGGATGAGAGAACGCGGGATATTCCTGTTATCTTTTTGAGTGCTGTGACGGAAACAGAGGATAAGGTTAAAGCCTTCAGCTCGGGAGGTGTCGATTTTATTGGTAAACCCTTTCAGGTTCCCGAAGTACTGGCCCGTGTACGGACGCATTTGTCGTTGAGCCGGATGAAACGCGAGCTTAAAAGATACAACAGTGAACTCCTTGAGATGGTCAGTGAACAGGTCAAGGATCTCATGGACTCCCAGCTTGCTACTATAAAAGCGATTGTTTCTCTTGCCGAGTATCGTGATGAAGATACGGGGCTGCATATTGAACGGACAAGAGGGTATTGCAAGCAGCTTACAATACAGTTGCTGGCAGACGGTAAATACCTTGATCTGATAGATCAAGACTTTATACGGGATATCTATCATGCAGCGCCTCTCCATGATATAGGGAAAGTAGCCATTCCGGATAATATTCTACTTAAGCAGGGAAAGCTCAGTGAGGAAGAGTTTGAAGTTATTAAAACCCATGTGAATGTAGGTGTTTCAGCATTGAAACGTGTAATGCTTCAATATCCCAAAAACAGCTTCATAATTATGGGTGTGGAGCTTACAGGAGGACATCATGAGAAGTGGAACGGTACCGGATACCCGAAAGGCCTTGCGGGACTGGACATACCTCTCTCCGGCAGGATTATGGCTGTTGCGGATGTCTATGATGCCCTGAGGTCAAACAGACCCTATAAGAAAGGAATGACGCATACTGATGCTGCGGATATCGTCATAAAGGGACGGGGGGACCACTTTGACCCGATGATTGTTGATGCCTTTATTCATTCGGAAGAGGCGTTCATAGGGATCAGCGAGCATATCATGAGTGATGCAGATCAACCGGAATAGTTCTGCCGCAGAGATTTTGAGGGCGCCGCCTCGAAACTCAGACCATCTTTTTTTTGTATAATTAAATATCGATAAAGCTTGACTTATTCTAATTGTAGCTCTATTCTAATTTCATCATACATGTATGATGAAATGGAAAAATCTTAAGGAGAATAAGATGAGAAAGGGATTAATCAAGTTGATTCCCCTGGTGTTAACCATTGTTCTGGCACTTGCTTCATGCGGCAAAGCGGAAGAGATCTACAAGTCAGGTACATACACAGGTGAAGCACAGGGAAACGGAGGCAAGCTTACCGTTGAGGTTACTGTATCCGGAACCGAGATTGAGAGTCTTGAGGTCACAGGACACAGTGAAACACCGGGGCTCAGTGATCCCGCTATTGCCAATGTACCGGCAAGAATCATTGAAAACCAGATGACAGAAGTAGAGGGTGTCTCGGGTGCTTCAATGACCAGCGGCGCCATTATGAAAGCTACAGCTGCAGCCCTTGCCAAGGCTTCTCTCAATCAGGTTGAGAAAGAGGAAGTCAGCGAAATCTCAGAAACCTATGATGTTGTTATCATTGGAGCCGGTGGTGCCGGTCTCAGTGCGGCTGTTGAGGTTCTCAAGAGTGGCAAATCAGTTATCGTTGTAGAAAAAATGGCCTTTGTCGGTGGAAATACAGCCCGGGCCGGAAGTGCAATGAATGCTCCCGTTCCTGAAAGACAGCATAAGTACAAGATGAGCGATTCCGAGATGGAGCGTGTTGAACAGGCCCTGGCTCTGGAGCCCAGAGATGAA
Organism: Oceanispirochaeta sp.; assembly: GCA_963676905.2. Lineage (GTDB taxonomy): Bacteria > Spirochaetota > Spirochaetia > DSM-2461 > DSM-2461 > Oceanispirochaeta. The sequence continues at coordinate 3,464,247 of CAXXVE010000001.1, read as the reverse complement.
CTTATGAAGCAGTGGCAGGACACTCTTAGAAAAGAGTTTGATGACTATAAAGCTTCAGGGGCGGACTATCTTTTTGACAGTCCCTCTCTCCACAAGATTCATACATATGATGGGGGAGACTATGTTGGAGACCCCGAGATCATCGATACATATGGAGATCATGCTGTAGAGGCCTTCCATTTCCTTGAAGATCTGGGAACACACTGGACTGACAAGGTTGTAGCCATGATCGGAACTGTATGGGTCCGTGCCAACAAGGTTCCAGGAGACCAGGGAACAGAGTTCCTCAACCCCCAGAAAGCCTATATCGAAGCCAACGGCGGTAAGATTGTTGTCGACTCCAAAGTTAATGAGATCATCAGAGACGGAGAAAAAGTAACAGGTGTCCGTGGTACTACTTCTGATGGTATTCCCTTTGAATACACAGCCTCCAAGTCGGTTATTCTCACTTCAGGAGGCTTCGGAGCCAATGTTGAGATGCGCGAAGCGTATAATAAGATGTGGCCCACACTGGATGCCTCCATTGAGACAACAAACCACCCCGGAGCCACAGGTGACGGGATCGTTATGGCGGAAGCTATCGGTGCGGCTACTGTAGGTCTGGAATGGATTCAGCTGATTCCCATTTACTACTCAAAAACTGCTTCAATCTATATTGGTAACATTGAAAATGTAATCATGGTCAATCAGGATGGTAATCGATTTGTCAAGGAAGACGGCCGCCGTGATGAGGTTTCCGCTGCTGAGCTGGAGCAGGATAAAAAAGGTATGTTTATGATCTACAATCCTGCAACAAACGACCTCTTGACACCTGTTCTCTTCGAGAAGTTCAAGGACAGTCCCAACTCGTTCTCAGGCTCCACTGTTACCGAACTTGCAGAAGACATGGGTGTGCCTGCCGAAAACCTTGAAAAGGCCATTGCAGAGTATAATGATGGCCGTGCTGACTCTAATGACAAGTTTGGACGTTCCATCTACGGCGATGCATTTGATGTTACAGCCGATACAATCCATGCAACATGGACCCACCCCTTTGTGCACCATACAATGGGCGGTGTAAAGATCAATAACAAAGCACAGGTTATCGATACTGAAGGAAATATAATTCCCGGTCTCTTCGCTGCGGGAGAGGTAACAGGCGGTGTCCATGGTACAAACCGTCTTGGTGGTAACGCCATTACCGATATCATCGTGTACGGTAGAATTGCCGGACAGAGTGCTGTCGAGTAGTAATCATGTAAATAATTGACAGCCTTGTTTCGGAAGGCTTCAATTTTCGTTTCCAGCCCTGTCGGGATTGTTAATCACGGCAGGGTTTTTTTGTTGTCTTCAGGAATGACAGCGCCTGTATGATATGTTATTGGGAGATAAGAAAAACCTGGAATCTCAAGGGGTCTCGATAATCAAAACTATTCCTTGAAGAATGCAGGACAATGGCGGGTATTGCGTATTCACTTCTGATTCCAATGCCTATGATTTCAGGAATAACAAAGCGGAGCTCTCCGGAAAGCCCGGTTTCAATAACGGATCTGGAATCGACAACAGCCGATACATCCTGACTGAGAGACCTCAGCTGGTCAAAGGATAGTCCAGCAAGAAAGGATGATCTTACAGCAATGACACTGTTCAGCTGCCTGGACAGTCCGATGCCGGCTGTATAACTTGTATATCTGGGAGATACATTTCCAGACGCCTCTTCCTGTGTCCATCCTCCTGTAAGGGCAAAAGATACAAGAGGAGTAAAAAGCCAGTCCGACTCAATGGGCATTGAAAATTGCACCGAAGTAGAGGGTGCATTCCCGAGGATTATCCCGAAGTCCATATCCACAACAGATGGTGTACTGCAGTCACCCGTAATAAAGCTGATGGTTCCTTTGCTGATTCCTGTCCCAGGATGGGCATTGAAGCTGTACCGGAGCCTGCCTGAGCAGTGAGATATGTTGTAGTAATAACCGCTTTCCATCTTGTACAGTTGCAGAAGAGATGGGCTCAGGGTTGAGGTAAAATATCCTTCAAAGCCCGCTGAGATATCCATCCCCCCGGCTGTAATGCCAGCGGCCCAGACGGTATGATAAGTATCAATCGTCAGGTCATGTGTTAATCTCAGTGTCAGCATTTCTGCCCAGGAATGGGCGACTCTTACACCCGCTGAGACAAGGGGGCTCAGTTTCCGCTGTTCATCATAGTTGCTGTTAATTGGACGTTTAATGCCAGAGGAGCTGTGCCAGCCGCTCTGTACAGAAGACATCCCAAAATTCCCGTAGGCTTCAATTCCGGCCCCGCCGTTCAATGCCATAACAAATGGCCCTCTGAAGACCTCCAAGCTTTTCCAGCCGACACCAAGATGAAGGAGATCGGTACGGGAATTCTCTCTCCTGTTTGTAATTCCTCTTATCCGGGTATAGATGTTTGCAGAGGAGGAGAGGGTGGCATTTACAAAAAATCCATAACTGTCCAGATCATCCCACTCCGCATCAGGGATGGGTGCCAATCCGTCATTCTCAAAACCGGCTTCAAAAATTTTCCCGGTATCTTCGGGAGTAGAAAATATCTGCCCGGACATCATATTAATTATGACAGTGCCCAGGATCAGGCCGATTAACGGTCTCTTCATTTTATAGTTAGTCCTTATTTAATAGCCGGAAGATCAGTTAATTTATCATTTCCAGTATCAATAGTAAACCGAAGTGCCTCTTAATCTGCTGAGTGAAGTAATTGAGATAAAGTATAATTACAGGAGCGTGGGAAAAAAAAGAAATGAGGCCTTCCTGTTGATTGACAAAAAAATCGATATTTCATATATTAGCGCTCGTGCCTGACATTTATGTTCGGCGCGGTAATATGCCTTCTTAGCTCAGCTGGCCAGAGCACGTGACTTGTAATCTCGGGGTCGTCAGTTCGAATCTGACAGAAGGCTTTTCAAGGGTTCCCTTTAGGGAATCCTTTTTTTTGTCCTTTTCCAACCGGATATCTGCTGTTGACAGAAGAGTGTTTCTGAAATAATCTTTCTTCAGCTTTCTGTACAGAAGGCACCGATTCTAAACTGGTTTAATAGAAGCTGAGATCGCTTGAGTAACCGCGGAATCTTTAAAAACCTGCTATTTCTCTATTCTTTTACAGTATGTGACAGGAGCATTGATAGCTGGATTTTTTTGAACCGGAGTTCTCATGGATGCTAAAATCAGCCGTAATATAAAACTGGATTATTCCTTCACATTTCTGAATAATCTCAATCTTCTTCATGCTCTGTGGATGATCTGGCTTTCATTGAAGGGTTTTTCCCTTATGGAGCTTGGATTTCTTGAAGGCGTATTTCATCTTACATCATTTCTTATGGAAGTACCCACCGGAGCGGTCGCGGATCTCCATGGAAGGAAACAGAGCCGCATTCTGGGCCGTGTGTTTTTCCTTGGAAGCCTGATCTTTCTCTGGATGTCTGACTCCCTTTTCTACCAGGCAATTGGATTTATACTGACTGCAATCAGCTACAATCTAGAGTCCGGGGCAGGGGAAGCACTTGTGTATGATTCCCTGGCTCATCTGGGCAGAGAGGACGATTTTACAGGTATACGCGGAAAAAAGGAAATGATCTATCAGCTGTCTTCGATCATAGCCTTTCTTGCGGGGGGCTGCATTGCTGTGCGCAGCTACAATGCCGTGTTTGCCCTGGCAGTTGTTATCGGTGTTTTAAGTCTTTTCAATGCCCTGATGATGGAGGAACCGCCTTTTGAAAGGAGCAGGAAGCCTGTGGAAGGGAGTCTTTTAAAAAAAATATTACTCTCCCTGTCCAGGCAGACAAGTGACAGCATCAGTGTGGTGAAACAGGAGCCCCGGATCGCATTGCTGATCCTTTTTTCCGAGGGGATCTTTGTCTTTACCACAACCCAGTACTTTTATCTTCAGACATGGTGGAAATTTGAGAGCTATAGCGAATCATATATGGGGATTGTTTTTGCAGTTCAGTGCCTGTTTGCGGGTCTTTCCGCATGGTATGCACCCCTACTGGACAAAAAGTTCGGTGTTATTCCTCTTATGAAAACAGTTCCTCTCCTGTTGCTTGTTTCTCTCTGGGGAACAGCAGTCTTTCCGCTGAAAGCGCCTTTTTTTGTGCTGACAGGACTCTTTGAAGGTGTTCTGATTGTAAGCATCAGCAACTATCTTAACAGCATGATACCGGCTGAGTTCAGGGCGACAATTCTGAGCTATCAGTCCATGGTCTTCAGTTTTCTTATGATCCTTATTTTTCCGGTAACCGGATGGATCGGTGATCTGTTCAGTCTTGATTTTTCATTCTACCTGATAGCTGTAACTGCTTCGGTTATCTATCTTTTCTACTGCTTTTTCATTACAGGAGGGAAGAAGAGGGAGTAAGGGAAATTACTTGTATCCGGGAAGCACAGGAACTATACTTTTTGGTGAATGGAGGTACACTTTTGCGTGCTTTGATAGTTGATGATGACTTTATCAGCAGAAGACTGATGTTAAAAATCCTGGGTTCCTACTGCGACTGCGATATTGCGGTCAGCGGAGATGAAGCCAGGACGGCCTTTCAGCTGGCATGGACAGAAAAAACTCCATATGATGTAATCTATCTTGATATAATGCTTCCCGGTCAGAACGGTATGGAAGTTCTTCAGTATATCAGAGAGTATGAAGTGGGCCGTGGAATTACCAACTCCGCCAAAGTTATTATGGTTTCAGCACTGGACAACCAGAATCACGTGAAGAACGCCTTTAAATCGGATTGTGACAGCTACCTTGTGAAACCGATCAACCGGGATAAACTTATGAAAGCCTCCGAAGAGGCTGGCATCAAGTTTCAGGAAAAGTAAAATCCCCTAGTCAATCTTCTCAATTTTAATCATATTTGTTGCCTTACTCTCCAGGAACGGAATACCCGTAGTATAGATTACGCTGTCTCCGCTTTTGACATATCCGCGCTCTCTTGCAAGAAGGAGAGCCTCTTTCAGGGTGCTGTCCGTATCGCTGACATTCTCAATCTTTTCAGGAATAACACCCCAGACAATTCCAAGGTAGCGTATGGTTCTTTCGTTCTGCGTAAAGGCAAGTATGGGTACAGACGTTCTGTACTGGCTGAGAAGCCTCGCTGTGCGTCCCGACTGTGTTATGGCTATAAGATGTTTGGCATCGGCATGTTCGGCCATTACGCAGGCCGCATGGCAGATCAGTGCCTCATTGCTTTTCAGCTTCTCCCGGCGCCTGAGGTTGACTATCTGCCCCTGAGTCATATTGATTTCCGCCTTTTTGACTATCTGCTTCATTGTTCTTACAGCCTCAACAGGATAAAGGCCGACTGAGGTTTCTCCACTCAGCATCACAGCATCGGTACCGTCAAAAACAGCATTGGCAACATCGGAAGCTTCAGCGCGGGTAGGCCGGGGATTTACTATCATTGAGTCCAGCATCTGGGTAGCGGTAATCACAGGCTTGTTCTCACTGTTGCACAGGGAGATGATCCTCTTCTGGGTCACAGGGACGTCTTCGGCTGGAATCTCTACTCCAAGGTCTCCTCTTGCCACCATTATTATGTCCGCTTCTTCAACTATGGACTGAAGATCATCAACAGCTTCAGGCTTTTCCACTTTAGCAACAATGGGAAGGCTGCAGCCATACTTTGCAAGCAGATCTCTCAACTCTCTGATATCCTCGCCTCTCCGAACAAAGGAGAGTGCAATATAATCGATGTCGGCTCTGCTGAGAAACTCAACATCCCGTCTGTCCTTCTCTGTTAATGCAGAAAGGCTGATCGGCACACCAGGCAGATTGATTCCCTTTCTGGATTTAAGCACTCCATCGTTCATAACCCGGCATATAATGTCTGGAGACTTGACTTCAGTTACCCGAAGCTCAATAAGCCCGTCATCAATGAGAATGCGGTGTCCCGGAGACAGGTCATCCGCAAGACCCGGGTAGCCCGCGGTAAACTTGCCTGCATCTTTATTCTCCGGATCGCTGCAGAGTACCAGGATCTCGTCTTTTTTGACTGGAATGTCGGAAGGAAGAACTCCCAGACGGATTTTCGGTCCGCTGAGATCCGCCAGAATCGGGAGGGGGCAGCCGAGGTCTGCTGAAGTTTTATTGACATAATCAATGAGCTTCAGAAGTTCTTCGGGTTCACCGTGGGAGCAGTTGATCCGGGCTACATTCAGTCCGGCTTCGATCATTTTCTGAAGGACCCCCGGGTTTTCACAGGCCGGGCCAATGGTTCCAATTATCTTGGTTCTTGAAAATTCTCTTTTAATAGCCATGATCTAATTATCATTAATTGCAGGCTAAATAACAAATAATTCAGGCGCTGGCTCTGTTGGCACTTATAATCAGCTCATTGGGAGAGATTTTCTGGCTCTTGTCGAAACCGGCAATACCAAACTGAATGCCCCTTCTGCAGTTATGAGCCATGTCTTCAAGTATAATCTCTCTTATATGCTCCATAACCTGAGAAGCATCATCGGTACAGCAGTCGGGAAGGATCAGGAGAATCTCCGAGCTTCCGAGACGGAACAGGGTGTCAGACTCCCTTATGCGGGTTGTTATTCTTCTGCTGACAGACTGAACATACTCATCTCTGCTGCTGCTCAGCTCCATATAACAGACAGTGAGGGGAAGGTCGTAGCGGGTCGCCCATTTCATGGTCTGTTTCAGAACTTTCATCCCCCCGGCTTTGCTGAATATTCCCATGAAAGGATCTTCCTCTTCACAGCTGCTTTTGATTTTAAGCCCTGCCAGCTCCTCTCTTAGATCCTTTGATTCCTTCCTTGCAAGTTCTATCTGCCATGTCCGGACTCCAAGGCCCGCCGAAAGGATAAAGATCTGAATACCGCCGTAGTAGAGGATGCTGTAGGTTGAAAAATCTGTATTCAGAATGGATGCGGCCAGGTATGCCGCAGTGAAAAAGGAGAAGAGCAGAGCCTTGTCTGCCAGGGATATCCTGAAAAGAAAGGCATAGGAGACAATGATCAGCGAAAGGCAGATATGGTAGAAGACAAGGGATGCTTCTGTATTCATCAGAACCAGCTGCAGGGCCAGAACAACACCTATGGGAATAAGGGAGTTACGTGAAAACCGTCCTGATAGAATATATATCCCGGTCCATAGTACAGTCAGAGCTGAAAGTATGAAAAGGTATGATGGAATCGTTCTTGTAAGTAGATTGAAGAGAGTAAAGCTGGAGAACAAAATAAATAGAGTTATAAGAGAGTAATAATTCTGCTCTTTTTGAGTATTCATAAATAAACCTTACTTTTTATCCTGTTTTAAATATCGGTTTTTAGATTCTCCCCTATGATATAAATATCAAAAAAAAAAGCAGACCCCGGAAGGTCTGCTTTTATGAAAATATTGGAAAATTCTCTTACTTGAGAGCTTCTACAATTCTGTCCATTGCCTTTTCAACGTTCTCGAGGCTGTTGAAGGCGCTGATCCGGATAAAACCCTCGCCGCAGTTGCCGAAACCGCTTCCCGGTGTAATTACAACTCCCGCTTTATTGAGGATCAGGTCAAAGGTTTCCCAGCTGTCTTTACCGGTGCTGACCCAGATATAGGGAGAGTTCTTGCCGCCAGTGCAGCTGAAACCGGCTTCTTTCATCTTTTCAAGGATGATGGAAGCATTATTGAGGTAGTAGTCGGCAAGGGCTTTTACCTCTTTCTTTCCCTCTTCTGAGTAAACCGCAGCAGCAGCCTTCTGTACAGGGTAGGACACACCGTTGAATTTGGTTGAATGTCTTCTGTTCCAGAGGTTCTGAAGGCTGTGGGCCTTGCCTTCTGCATCATAGACCATGCACTCTTTGGGGATCACTGTATATGCACATCTTGTACCTGTAAATCCGGCTGTCTTTGAGTAGCTTCTGAACTCAACGGCGACTTTTTCAGCGCCGGGGATTTCAAAGATGCTGTGAATGATCTCATCATCTCTGATGAAGGCTTCATACGCTGCATCAAAGAGAATCAGTGCTTTGTTTGCGACGGCGTAGTCAACCCATTCCTTGAGCTGTTCTCTGCTTGCAGTGGCTCCGGTGGGGTTGTTGGGGAAGCAGAGGTAGATCAGGTCGGATTTTACACCTTCAGGAGAGGGGACAAAACCGTTGGCTTCGTTTCCCTCAAGATAGGTGAAATTCTCATACCGTCCGTCCACTGCATTACCGGAGCGTCCGGCCATTACATTGGTATCAACGTATACAGGGTATACAGGGTCGGGAATCGCTACTTTAGCATCTACTGAAAACAGTTCCTGAAAGTTACCTGTATCACATTTGGCTCCATCACTTACAAAAATATCATCGGCAGTAATGGAGACCCCGCGGCTCTGAAAGTCGTTTTCAGCAATGGCTTCACGGAGAAAGGCATAACCTTTCTCGGGGCCGTATCCCTTGAAGCTCTCTTCAGATGCGAGTTCATCAACACCTTCATGAAAGGCCTTGAGACAGGCTGCGGGAAGGGGTTTTGTAACATCACCGATTCCCATTTTTATCAGTTCTTTACCAGGATTGTTTTTCTGGAACTCTGCAACTCTTCTGGCAATCTCTACGAAAAGGTAGGATGCCTGTAATTTTGAATAATTTTCATTGATCTGTATCATAGTGAAGTCATTATATTTGATATCAGAAAAATGTTCTATTCCTCATCAGCGGGTTCCAGTTCAGTTATCTTTGAATATAGCTTTTCAAGATGTCTGCTTATCCGTCTGTGGCGTGTCGATACTTTCTTGTTTACAAGATAGGTGGCGGGGTTGGTTTTCTCCCGGATGATCTGTCTTGGAAAAAACTCGAGGGCCTGTGCAATATTCTCTTCAGTAATAAACGACTCTATTCCAGGGAAAGGAGTGTATTCACTGTTCCAGCCCATCAGTATAAGGCCGTCCAGATAGCTTCCGGCGGCAACTCCCTCCTTTTCGTCTGTGGATGTCAGGTAGGATTCTTCCAGAACTGAGTCTTTAACAGGTATGATCCTATAGTTTTCAAGGAGCCAGTCATGGATCATCATAAAGTAAAGATGCCCCTTGAAGGGCATCTCCCATCCGGACTTGGCGTTCAAAACAGGGGAGTGGACGAGGTACTGGGTTCTTCTGCTGTCGAACTCTCTGTTTTCAAATAGTTCAAATCTTACGAAGGCGTTATCGGAGGTGGTAATGCTCATGTTTTGGGGTACTTCAAGGGTTCTGTAGAACTCTTTTACCCCGTCCAGGAACTCCTCATAGGGTGTAAAACCTGCAAGCACAGGATCGCTTGTAAAGAGAAGCTCCCGGGCTGAAGGGGCTTCAGGGTCATCATTAAGCCACGAAAGTATGTCGCTGTCACTGTTCCCGTCGAGAAACCAGAAACTCATGGAAAGATGATCTCGGTCATCCAGCAGAGGGATGAGGTAGTTCATAAGTTCTATGGCTTCATAGGACTTTGAGTTTGCATTGATCTGAATCATATTCCCGTCGGCAATTTCACGTTCTACTACAGCCGGGATAGTCAGTCGGGTTGTATGTTCATTGTACTCCCTTCTTTGAGCAGCATCGGGAATCTGAACAGCAGCGCCGCAGGAGAGGAGCAGAACGGGAGTCAAAAGCAGTAATATATTTTTCATACCTGTTTAATTTTAATTTCCTTCTCAGATAGTAGATTCAGCAGTTTTTTAAGGTCCGGCGGGGTCATACTCAGGCGGACTGGCTTAAAGTCTCTGGAGTGAATACGGCAGCTGTGGACGCTCAGAACCTCTACAAGGGTAATCCTGCTCAGATCATGGATCTCGGCGCTCTGATAGTAGTGGAGATTCAATATGAGACGATTTTCGCTGATTGTAATATAGGGAAGCCGGTTGCTTATCACAATGATGGCAAGAACCAGCAGAGTCCCCGCTGTAAACCAGAGAAAATCAGCTCTGCTGAAGCGGACAATAAGAGCCCTGTAGGCGAAAACAAAGGGCAGAAGAAAGAGAAAGTTTATCAGTCTGGCTACTCTGTGTTTTCTTATTATAAGCTCTTTATTCATTATCTATTTCAAGTTCTCGGGGTTCAGTGATTCAAGTTCGGGATGAACAAACAACCCGTTGTCTCGGATCAGTATATCATCAAAATAGATCTGTCCGCCACCGAAGTCAGGGGTTTGTATACAGACAAGATCCCAGTGGACAGAAGATCTGTTGCCGTTATCGGCATCATCATAGGCGTTTCCCGGAGTAAAATGGAAACTTCCCATTATTTTCTCATCAAAAAGGGTGTTTTTCATGGGAGTCAGAATATAGGGGTTCACACCGATGGCGAATTCGCCTATAAACCGGGCACCGTCATCGGTATCAAGTACCTCATTAATTCTCTCTGTATCATTGGCTTCGGCCTTGATGATCCTGCCGTTTTTGAACTCAAAACGGATATTTTCAAAGGTCACGCCCTGGTACACAGCAGGGCAGTTGTAGCTGAGGGTTCCTTCCACAGAGTCCTTTACAGGCGCCGTGTACACTTCTCCGTCGGGTACGTTCATCTTTCCGTCGCACTTGATCGCTTTAATTCCCTTTATTGAAAATAAGAGATCCGTACCGGGGCCTGTAATTCTGACCCTGTCAGTGCTCTCCATCAATCGGACCAGATTGTCCATGGCCTTGGACATCTTGCGGTAGTCCAGATTACAGACATCAAAGTAAAAATTTTCAAATCCCTCAAGGCTGCGGTTGGATGCCTGTGCCATAGAATTTGTAGGGTAGCGCAGAACAACCCACTTAGTATTGACGATCCGTTCCTCAAAATGGACCGGAGTCATGTAAAGTTCATTGTATAGCTTCATCTTGCCGGCTGGTACATCACTCGTCTCGGAGGGGTTCTCACCGCTTCCGATGCCTATATAGGCATCCATCCGGCTCATAAGAAGGCGGTCGGACTCGGCCATTATTTTCATCTGCTCTTCCGAAGCATCCAGCAGCATGGCTCTCAGAACCCTCTGGTTGATATGATTTACAAAGGGAATACCTCCGGCATTCTGCACCTTTTTGATTATTTCGTTTACTAGGGGTTCCGACTGGCTGCCGTTCATGGCAATCAGAACCTTCTCGCCTTTTTTGAGTTCAACGGCGTAGTTCACCAGTGAATCGGCAAGCTTCTCAAGTCTGGGGTCAGTCATCTATATTTTCTCCGTATATACTTTTTTTACAATTCCCGCCAGAAAGAAGGAACCTGTGACAAGAACATCCTTTCCTGTCTCAAGGGACATATCAAGGGCCCTGGCAGGGTCTTTTTCCAGAATACAGTTATTCCCGAGGCGGGAAAAGGCGTCAAAGACCCTCTGGGGGTCGCTTTTTTTGAAGAATCCGGGAACGGTTATAATTATCTTCGAGAAGGCTGGCGACAGAATCCGGGCCATCGCATGGGGGTCCTTGTCATCCTGACAGGCAAACAGCAGTACCCTCTTTTTTTCCGGACTGCTGAGGCTGTTGAACCCGTCAAGGGCCATGGTAATAGAACGGGCAGTGTGGGAACCGTCCAGAACAAAGAGGGGATCTGTGCGTATAAGCTCCATTCTGGCAGGAATAACAGCTCTGCTGAAACCGTCAATCCATATCTGCCTCTCTGTATCCGGAAACAGATATTCCAGAACCTCAAGGGCCAGTGCGGCATTCCAGGCCTGAATCTTACCGATCATGGCAAGATGCCCCTGCACCGGGGTCTTGTTGAAGTACTCGATGTCATATCCTGTCCCCGACGGAGTAACGGATGATTTGATATCTGCTACAATTTCGGGAAGATAGTGGAAAAGGGAATCCCTTTCTTTTGCAGTACTGCGGAAAATCTTCTCGGCCCCGCCTGTCTGGGGAGAGGAAAAAACAGGAGTCCCCCTCTTGATTATTCCCGCTTTCTCGGCGGCAATGGCTTCAATTGTATCACCAAGCCACTGGGTATGTTCCAGTTCTACGGGAGTAAGGACAGAGGCAAGAGGCCGGACAGCATTGGTGGCATCCAGACGTCCTCCAAGCCCTGTCTCTATGACACAGTAGTCACAGTGTTCCTCTTTAAACAGCAAAAATGCCATTAGGGTGAGGATTTCAAATGTGGTGGGCTCTGTTCCTCCCGGTAGTTCAATATCAAGACCCTTTTTGATCTGCCCGATGCAGTTGATATACTGCTCATCAGCCAGAGGGGAGCAGTCTATCTGAATCCTCTCTCTGTAGTGGCAAACATGGGGCGAGGTGTAAAGTCCGGTCTTCAAGCCCTTCTGTTTCAGTGCGGATGCAAGGAGGGAGGATGTGGAACCCTTTCCCTTGGAACCCGCCACATGGATGACAGGGCAGTCAAGATGGGGATTGCCGAAGTGCTGGAGGACTTCCTCCATCCTCTCCGGCCTGTAGTGCCTCTTGATCTCTTTACTGTTTTTTTCAAGATTGGTAAAAGACTCAACCCAGGCAAAAGCCTGATCAATATCTCTGAACATTCCCCTGTCAGCTCCGTTTCTTCAGAGCGTCGCCGTGTGTGGTGAATCCCTCATAGTCGGCAAGGCACTCCACATGGGAGGAAAGACCCGTCAGGGCGCTCTCGCTTGAGTAGATTACTGATGAGTATTTGATAAAGTCCCTGACAGAAACAGCTGACCATGTTCTTGCATTGCCTCCGGTAGGGAGAACCGCATTGGGGCCCACCGCATAGTTGGCAATGGAGAAGGGGGTGTTCTCACCCAGAAGAATTTCACCGGCATGGCGGATCAGATTCAGTGTGTCAAAGGGCTCGGCTGTCTGGATCTGAAGATGCTCCGTGGCAAAGAGGTTGGCCACTTCAGCAGACTTTTCAACTGACTCGGTAAGAATAATTCCGCCATAGCCTTTCATAACATCCTCCACAAATGTTTTGCGGGGTTCGGGGAGAGCGGCTGTGAGTTCCCGGATATGGGCCTCACAGGCATCGGCACAATCGCTGCTGTCGGTGATCAGCAGAGCAGCGGAATCAGAGCCGTGTTCGGCTTCGATCATAAGGTCCAGGGCTACCTTCCGGGGATCCGCGGTTCCATCGGCTATGACAATGGATTCTGAGGGGCCTGCGGGCAGCCCGACATCAACCTGCCCGAAGAGTATCCTCTTGGCCGCGGCAACGTACATGCTTCCAGGGCCGCTGAGTTTGTCCACCCTGCCGATAGTCTCTGTCCCGTAGGCCAGTGCGGCAATCGCCTGGGCTCCACCCACCTTGTATACCTCTTCCACACCGCAGAGTCTTGCGGCATAGAGGCAGGCGGGATCAACTTTTCCGTTTTTGTCCGGAGGAGTCACGACACAGACTCTTTTAACACCTGCCACAACAGCAGGTACAGCCAGCATATAGAGCATGGAGGGAAAGTTGCCCCGTCCACGGGGAACATACAGGCCGACAGAGTCCATGGGAATTGCCTTTTCTCCGGCAAGGAGCCCCGGCTGTATTTCGACCATGCTCATGGCTTCCGGTTTCTGGGTCAGATGAAAACGGCGGACATTGTCGATGGAATACTCCAGAGCCTTTTTTACCTCGTCGCTTATCTCATTAACCGCACTGTCAAACTCCCCAGGGCTGACACGGAGATTCATATCTTCGGGAGTGCCGTCAAATCTATGATTGTAGTCCAAAAGGGCGGCATCACCCCTCTCTCGGACGTCCTTTATAATTTTCTCTACAGATTCAGAAACATCCCTGATATCTGTTTCAGAACGGGAGTAGAGGGTCTCTCTGTCCCCGGCAGACATTGTATTCCAGTTATAGCGGTTGATTATCATTGTACTTCCTTCGGGAACAACCTTCCCATGAGATAAAATATACTGTAGGCATGGAGCTTGTAAAGAATCAGTCGAGGGTCATTTCGATTCTGCCGCCGAGTCTCAGGCTGTCACCCTTGTTCAGTTTTATGTATTTTCCTGAGGCAATTCTTTTTCCGTTGATATAGGTTCCGTTGCTGCTGTCCCTGTCCTGGACATAATAACTGCCCCTTATCTGCTGAATCTCAAGATGGAAGCGGCTTACCATCCTGTCATCAACTACAAAATCATTCTGTTTGTCACGGCCTATAGTCATGCGGCTTGCCATCTTTATCTCTCTACCGTTAAAGAGGAGGCAGTGGATACTTTTTTTTCCAAATCGTTTAAGTCTTTGTCCTACAGGACTGTCTTGAATTATAGTTTCATCTTTCATTGGAGTTTCTCCCGGCTAAGATATTATAATACATAATGGAAGAGGTACAGAATTTTTTGTATAATAGTTGCATAGTTAATTGTATATTAAAATAGTCCGATAATTGGTCAGGAGGCTCATGAAATGAAAGCTAATGCTGATTTCCCAACAATCAATGAGAAAAAAGCCGAAGGTATCAGTCCCGGCGGCGTACCATATAAAGTTCTGATAATCGATGATTCCATGTTTGTCCGCAAACAGATAAGTCAGATACTGACTTCAGAGGGATTCGAGGTTGTTGATCAGGCTGAAGACGGTGCAGAGGGGCTTGAAAAGTACAAAGAGCACTCTCCGGGAGTGGATCTTGTCACTCTGGATATTACAATGCCCAGAATGGACGGTGTTACAGCTCTGGAGAAGATTATTGCATTTGATCCGGAAGCGAAGGTTGTTATGATAAGCGCTCTGGGCAAGCAGGATCTTGTAAAACAGGCTCTGCTGGCAGGAGCCAAGAACTACATTGTTAAACCTCTCGACAGAAAGAAGGTCCTAGAGAGAATTACAGCAGTCCTTGACTGAGGGAACCCTGCAGTTTATTCCCCGTTCCAGAAATTCCTTCTGAAGCCGGGTAAGCTGCTGTTCGCCGGCGGGGGCATGAGTATTGAATTCAGGATTGAGGCAGTTTCCGGGCATAAACGGGTTGAGGATATACTCCTCGCACCCCGAGATGAGGGAAGCTATTTCGTCAATCATTTCAAGGTTGATATAGTCAGGGTGTACGGTTGATCTGTAGTGATGCCGTATGCCCGATTTTTTTATAAGGGAGATTGATCTTTTAAGAAGCTCACCGGCATCACTGGTAATTCCAAAATTCCTGTAACCCGAGGGAGTACTTTTAATGTCCATGGCTATAAAGTCAGGTAAGATGGTTGAATCTTTTTCTGAAGATCCTGTATTCAGGAGCAGTTCCTCAAGACGGTCCGGAAGCATCCCATTGGTATCAAGTTTTACTTCCAGAGCTGTTTCTGTATGAAACCAGCTGATAAGATCCTTCAAACTGCGGTGTAAAAGCGGCTCCCCTCCGGATATTACTACCCCTCCCAGAAGGGGAGCCCGTTGTTTAACAAATTTTATCACTTCATTCCAGCTCAGCAGTCCTTCTGTCCGGCCCAGGGCAAGGTCCGGATTATGACAGTAGGAACATCTCAGGTTGCAGCCGGGCAGAAACAGTACTGCCGCAACTTTGCCTGGATAGTCTACAAGGCTTGTCTTCTGAAGGCCGACTAAACGGGGCAGGTGCATTTAGTCAGGCTGAAACTGATTCAAGATTAAACATGTCACAGACATCGCTGGGGTGTCCGGTCCTGAAGATTTCTTCCCCCTCTGTACCTCTGAAAATAACAGTGGGTGCAGAAAAAACAAGATTCTCCGAAGCGGCTGCAAGTCCCCGCTCCATATCGACGTTGATATCCTCTCCGCTGACTTTCAGCTGATTCAGAACCTCTTTCATCGCAGGGCAGTTGGGGCAGCTGGTTCTGTAGTAGTACTCGTAGCTTGCTATATCACCGGAGCAGTATTCAGGCTTGTCTGTTACAGGAGATATCTCCTCTTTCAGCTCTACTTCCGCGTCCCTGTCATTCTTGAAACTTGTAAAGGGGACTCTTGTCTTATACTCTTCCTTTTTGCCGAGGTTCCAGTTTTTCACCGATCTGTAGTAGCCGACAATGCGTGAATAGACCTCTGTGGCAGAACCTTCCACTTGGGCCAGCTCGTTCTTCAGTTCTTTTAACTGCCTGTCGATTTCCTGTAATCTCTGTTCCATTACTGTTCACCTCCGCTTAGGATTGATTCTTTTTCTTTCTCAAGTTCCGCTATCTCAGCCTTGATTTTCAACTCTTTCTCTTCCTTGCATTTGGGACAGCTGAAATGCTCTCCACTGAGGTATCCATGGGTTTTACAGATTGAAAATGTGGGGGATATGGTGAAATAGGGAAGTTTATAGTTGTAGGCAATTGATTTGACAAGCTCACGGCAGGCTTTCCAGTCGTGAATAGACTCTCCCAGAAAACCGTGGAAAACAGTTCCGCCTGTATAGAGGGTCTGCAGGCCGTCCTGGAGATCAAGGGCTTCAAAAATGTCCTGTGAAAAATCTACTGGAAGCTGTGTCGAGTTGGTATAGTAGGGGTTTTCCTGGGTTCCTGACGCGGTGATATTGGGGTAGTGCTTCTTGTCATGCCGGGCCAGGCGGTAGCTTGTGCTTTCCGCGGGAGTCGCTTCGAGGTTGAAGAGGTCTCCTGTATTTTCCTGATAGTCGGAAAGGCGTTTACGCATATGGTCCAGTATCTCACCGGCAAAAGCGTGTGCGTCGGGGTCTGTGATGTCTTTGCCCATGAAATTCAGCAGGCACTCATTCATTCCCACAAGGCCGATTGTGGAGAAGTGGTTGTTCAGATGGGAGAGATACCGCTTGGTGTAGGGAAAGAGTCCCGCATCCAAAAGGCGGTTTACTACCTTTCTCTTTACAACCAGAGAGTCCCTTGCCAGATCCATCATCCTGTTCAGCTTGTCGAAAAAGTCGGACCTGCTGGAAGTGAGGAAGCCGATTCTGGGAAGGTTGATTGTGACAACGCCGATAGAACCTGTAAATTCATCGGACCCGAAAAGACCGCCTCCCCGTTTTCTGAGCTCCCTCTTGTCCAGCTGAAGGCGGCAGCACATGGAGCGCACATCTTCAGGGTTGAGGTCAGAGTTGATGAAGTTCTGAAAGTAGGGGGTACCGTAGCGTGAGGTCATCTCGAAAAGGAGCCTTGAGTTTTCGCTGTCCCAGTCAAAGTCCTCTGTCACATTGTAGGTAGGGATGGGGTAGGCGAAACCCCGGCCGTTGGCATCTCCCTGAATCATAAGCTCAATGAATGCCTTGTTGATCATCTTCATCTCTTCATTGCAGTCTCCGTAGCAGAAATCCTGCTCGGTCCCTCCAACGATGGCGGGGCGTGTTTTCAGGTCTTCCGGGACCGTCCAGTCCAGGGTTATGTTTGTAAAGGGCGCCTGGCTTCCCCATCGGGAAGGTGTGTTGACTCCGAAGATAAAGCTCTGAATACACTGTTTGACATCTTTAAAACTCATCTTGTCGGCTTTAACAAAGGGGGCCAGGTAGGTGTCAAAGCTGGACAGGGCCTGGGCTCCGGCCCACTCGTTCTGCATGATTCCCAGAAAGTTGACAATCTGGAAAATAAGAGTAGAAAGATGGCTTGCCGGTTTGGATGTAATCTTTTCGCTTACACCGCCGAGACCTTCTGAAATCAGCTGCCTGAGGGACCAGCCGGCACAGTATCCGCTGAACATGGAAAGATCATGGATATGGAGGGCTCCTGTGCGGTGTGCATCGGCAATGTCTTTTGAGTAGATATTCTTAAGCCAGTAGTTGGCCGTAATGGTTCCTGAGTTGTGGAGGATAAGGCCGCCAAGTGAGAAGTTTACATTGGCGTTCTCATTGACCCGCCAGTCGGACTGGGAAAGGTAGCCGTCCATGGTTTCGTTGATATCAAGCATCAGTTTACGGGTGTCGCGGATTGCTTCATGCCGGGCTCTATAGAGTATGTAGGCACGGGCAATTTCGACTTCGTTGTACTCGATAAGTACCTTTTCAACTATGTCCTGTATCTCTTCAACCGCCGGTGCCGAGTTGGGATGGCGGTCGGACATAAAAACAATCAGATTGGCTTCTACATGTTTTGTCAGCTTGTCGCTGAGTTCATCATCCTTGCCATGGACAGCTTCCACAGCTTTTGCAATGGCGTCTCGTATAAGGGTTCTATTGTACGGAACGACTCTTCCGTCTCTCTTTACTACCCTCTGGATTACATTCTCAGCAGCAGTTTTCGTCTGCTGCTGAGAATCTCCCAGAAATACACGCCAGTCATTCTTCAACTCCATTTTCCCCTCCCAAGGATGTGTGTGCTGTCCATTTAGATATCTGTTTTAATCTTTAAGTGTTTCTATGATATTTATAAATTCTTCGACATTCTCGAAATGCCTGTACACCGAGGCGAATCGCACATAAGCGACCTTGTCCAGTGAGTAGAGCTGGGTCATGACCATCTCTCCCAGTTCAACCGACTGGATCTCATGGCTTGATTTGCCGCGGAGGTTGGCTTCGTCCTCAATCTCATGAAGGATGCTGTCAACCTGTACCTGGGAAACAGGGCGTTTCTCAACGGCTCTCTGAATTCCCCTTTCCATCTTTTTTACATCGAAGGGCTGTCTCGTGTTGTCTTTTTTGACAACCATAAGAGGAACTTCCTCGACCTTTTCATAGGAGGTGAAACGATAGCCGCAGGCAGAACACTCTCTCCGCCGTCTGATTGAAGTACCGCTGATGTTCTGTCTGGATTCAATAACTTTGTCGTCCATGTTTTCGCATAGAGGACACTTCATATGTATACTCCGCTACACCATATATGGCGCCCCATATGAGGGGTTTATTTTGCTAATGGAGAATATACCACACTAAATGTAGATTTACAACCGAATGAACGGTGATTTACTAAAAAAATGTCTTACTGTTTTACAACAGAACTTCATATCTTTCAGATTGAAGGATTGGTCAGTCTATGTATAATTAAAGATATATACAGGAGTATTTGATGCCTTTCAATTTAACAAAGAATACTATTAATGAATTTCATAACGAAACAGTCAAAAGGTACGAAAATCGTCCCTTTCTCTACTATGTGGGAGACGAACCTGATTCCTATGGTGAATATGGGCAGAGTGTTGAAACCCTGAGAAAAAAAATTGCAGGAGCGGGGCTCAGGAAGGCGGATGCGATTGCGCTGCTTGGTCCTGCGTCTCCCAACTGGGCCATTGCCTATATGGCTATCATGACCGCAGGGTACGTTGTTGTTCCCATCATGGAAGACTTTCCCGCGGCGGACATTGATCACATTATTGAAGATTCCGGCGCCTGCGCCGCATTTATAGCACCGGGTTATCTGAAGCGGGATGGATTCTCATCTCTGAAGAATCTGATACTTTTCTCACTCGTGGACTTCGGGTTTCTTGGAGAAGCACAGACCGATTGTAAGCGCCCGGAATCAAGCCCATTTACTGATGACAGGGACTATCTTTCCCGTAATGCCGATGAAAAAGGCTGTTATCCGGTGGAGGAAGGGGATGTTGCCGAACTTCTTTACACTTCAGGCACCACCGGCCACTCCAAGGCTGTTATGCTTACCCATGGGAATCTTGTAAGCAATCTCTACAAGGGAACAGATCTGATTGATGACTGTTTTGATGAAAACAGCATACTCCTCTCTCTGCTCCCCATGGCCCACTCATTCGGCTCTACATCAGCCTTTCTCTCAACCATGTACAAGGGGCCCCGTATCTGCTTTTTGAAGCGCAAACCCACACCGGAGTACCTGCAGGTCGTCTTCAAAGAGGTGCAGCCGACGGTTCTGGGAGGTGTCCCCCTTATCTTTGAAAAAATATTCCAGAAAAAAATAACTCCCCTTATTGAGTCCAAAAAGATTCTGAAGTTGGCGGTGGAAAACTCAGTACTGGCCCGCAAGGCCTTTTACCGTATCGCAGGCAAGGGGGTTCTTGATTACTTCGGAGGGAATCTGAAGTGCATAATCATCGGAGGAGCCACATTCAGCTCCCAGGTTGAAACCTTTCTTGTAGAAGGGAAAATCCCCTATCTTCTTGGATATGGTCTCAGTGAAACATCCCCTCTGCTTACATTCTCGTCCCTTCAGAGTGTACGCTTCGGCTCTGTGGGCCAGCCTGTGCCCGAGACAGAAATGCGTATAGTCAATACTGATGATGACGGAACCGGTGACATTGAAGTCAGGGGGCCTCAGATAATGAAAGGGTACTTCAAACAGCCAGAAGAGACGGCCATGGCCTTTACTTCGGACGGATGGTTCAGAACCGGTGACAGGGGGTATCTTGATAAAGACAACTACCTCTTTATCCGGGGACGGAGCAAGAATGTAATTGTCGGGAGCTCCGGAGAGAATATCTACCCAGAGGTGATTGAAACTCTGCTGGATACATACTCCCTCGTGGAGGAGTCCATTGTTTTTATGGAGAATCAGCAGCTCTGTGCCATGATCTATCCCGATCAGGAGCATCTTGCAGGGTATTCAGGCCTTGAGGACGAAAACTGGCTTGGTGAAATGGAGGAGCTGAAGAAGGATATCAACCATAAACTTCCTCCCTCTTCAAGAATAGTAAACTTCAAGTTCAGAAGTGAAGCATTTGAAAAGACCCCGACAAAAAAGATTAAACGGGGTCTTTATATCGAAGGCTATTGAGTTTATTCCTGTAAAGACAGGCGGCGTCAACATTTTGGCGGCGCCTGTTACTCTTCTTCTGAAATAAACATGTTGAAATCCAATGTCCTGGTAATCAGAGTTTTCTTTCTGATGTCCATATCCTGCTGTTCAAGTTCAAGTTCATAGTCAGAGTTGTTTTTATAGGCTGTTATATTCAGGTCCGGAGCGGAGTCTTTGGAGAATACAATGGGAATCTCCAGGGGCATAGGCGGATTGAGGCCTATAAATATCCTGGCAGATCTCAGATCCGGCATAATTTCATAGGGGTAGGGGCAGTCGTATATGACAAGAGGCTTCACTGAATTGATTTGAATTTCAAGCTCTTCCGGAGCCAGGGGTGATTCTATTATAAGGTCAATCAGGCGGCGGTCGAGGAATTCCCGGGTCTTCCAGCTTATATTCAGTGAAGATTCAATCATCTCTCCCTGTATTCTGAGGCTTCTGCCTGTATCTGCCAGGGGGATCGTACGGTTGTTATAGATTATCCGGCCGGATCCGATCGGGTCGCTGCTCTCAAGGCTTATCTCTCTTGTCTCCCTGTTCAGATCAATAAGGTCTTCCATTTCAAGTACCTGGCGGTATCCGCGGGCGTAGGGGTCAAGCTGCCCTGAAAAATAAACCATTGAAAGGGTTATGACCGCCAGGGCAAGTGTAAAAAGTGCAGTTTTGGCTTCCTGTCTGCTTCTGTCGTAGTGATGGTGATAGAAGCTGAGGCTGGAAAGCTGGCTTATAAACGGCAGTGCGAAGAACGTAAGCAGCCAGTTTCCCGTTATTCTTGAAAGGATGAAGTACTCGTATACAGCGGTGTATTCCCTCTGGAACAGAAAAATAAGAAAAAGAAACTGGGGTACTATGGATGCAAACATGAGAATCTGTTTCATCGTTTTGTTTCGTATCGTAACAAACAGAAATACAAGAACAAGGCTGATAAGCATGGCTGGAGAGAATGATATGTTGATAAAGGAAACGATAATCAGGTTCAGCAGGGATGAGGTAAAGGCTACATAGGAGTAGAAGTGGGGATTCCTCGGGAAGGGGAGCCCTCTCATCAGGTTGATGAAAACACTGGACAGCAGGATGGCCGAAAGTGCCTTGAGAATAAAAAAATAGATGGGGTAATACTGCCAGATAAAGCTGTAGTTCAAGAAAAGCAGAAGCTCTTCTATCATGAGGGTCGTGAGCATGAAGAAGAGGAAACAGAGATAGATTATCACAGGCACTGTCCACAGGCTTTTTCTGAACTTTCTGAAATTAAGGGTAATCCTTCTCTCCTGAAATATAGGGAATAAAAGGCTTAAGCTTATTATCACAATATATATAACAAGAATTGTTTTCTCGGGAATGTAGGCGATGATGTTGCGGTCATACCCGAGGTAGACATAGTGGTTGTCCCATGATTCGGGAATACCATTTCTCTGCATATCCAGAAAAGAGTGTAAATACTGAAGCCAGGGCGCAAGGTTGAGGGATAGATCCGGCCCCTCCAGTGCACTGGATGAAAGAAATACAGAAGGAATATCCTCGGCGAGAAAGTGGCCTATGGGAAGCCTTTCGGTACTGAGGCCCGCCCTGTTAATAAGCAGGGCTGTGCCGTCGATGCGGTACTCAATTCCGGCAGTGTGGAATGCCTGCCGGTGCTCCTCCATATACCAGCCCGGAGAGTTCAGCCCTTCTGATCCACCTGTGAGTGCCGGGATGCTGCTCCGCGTGTCCAGGTTAAGATAGATAAGGGCTGCAGGTGAACCAAAGCGGTAGTTGTTCAGAAAGTTGACAGTCCCAAGAAATCCTCTGCGGACGTTGTCGCCGCTTGTAAACAGGAATTTCAGAGTTACAGGAGGTGTGTCCGAAGCCCATTCATTGATAAAACTCAGGGCCAGGGCGGGATTCAGTGCTGAATCATCGTCGGGAGACGAACTGTCCACTGATGCCGCAATTATAAGCTCATCATCCAGGATACCGGGAATCCTTACAATGATATTCTGTGAGAAAGAGTGATGGTCCTCTATATCGTTGAGAGGCTGTTCTTCGAAATCCAGATCCCTGTCGGCAAGAAAATTTTTGATATATTCAAAAACCAAATCCTCCCCATCGGATCCTTCAGTTCTGTTTTCAAGGGAATCTATGTAGCTGTAACTGTCAGCGAAAACACTTAAATAATCCTCTTTAAGATTTGCCGGAAAAATTGAGCTGATTGCGAGTAATAAAAAGTAAAGGACAGATAAAGCCTTATGCATATGCCATAGAATAGGAAAAAGATATATGAATCGTCAATAAACTTTAATCTTTTTTCGCATTTGTGCTATTATGATTTTTATGAAATTAATGCCTGAGATTATGAACCGTCAATCTGCAGATTCATTTCTGGATGAACCGATTCCGGAAGAATCCCTTAACAATATACTGGATGCCGGGCGTATAGCCCCCTCTGCCAAAAACAGGCAGCCCTGGCGTTTTATTGTTCTCCAGGACCCCGATGTAAGGGAAAGAATCCGTGAAAGTGCATACGGAGATGAACGTTTCTCCCAGGCTCCTGTGGCCATAGCCGCGTGCACTACAAATATCGGATACAGAATGCCCAACGGAGAACTCTCTTATCCTGTGGACCTGACTTTCGCTCTCTCTTTTATGATGCTTCAGGCTGAGCATGAAGGACTGGGGTCAACTATCATAACAACATTTCACGAAGAAGATGTTAAAAAAATACTTACAATTCCCTATTCCATGAAGGTAGTAATGATGTTATTAATTGGAAAAACCGAGAAAAAGGTAGACCGTGAAACAAGGCTGCCTCTGGATAGAGTCGTTTCTTTCAACCACTGGTGAAATCCATGGCTCTCTCTTTTACAAGGATAATGCCGTCCGGTCATCCGGTCTGAAAAAAAATAATTTTTTAAGGAGTTCTAAAATGGGTCATGCAAAGAATTTTTATGCAGGGCCTTCTGTTCTTCCCGTGTCAGTGCTGGAAGAGATTCAGAAGGATATGGTGGATTACAAAGGATCAGGACTTTCCCTGGTTGAAACAAGCCACCGTTCTCCCGAGTATGATGAAGTTCATTACAATGCCATGAATCTTTTCAGAGAGATCTACTCAGTTCCCGAAAATTACAGGATTCTTTTTATCGGCGGCGGAGCAACCATGCAGTTCTCCATGATCCCCATGAACTTCCTCTCAGGCGGCAGGAGTTGTGATTTTACCCTGACCGGCGCCTGGTCAAAAAAAGCATGCGAAGATGCTGCAAAAATCGGAAGTGTAAATGTTGTCTTTGACGGCAAAGAGAGCGGCTATTCATCTCTTCCCGACCCTGCATCACTCAAGGCAAGCCCCGGTTCCTCCTACTTTCATATGACCTCCAACGAGACAATCGGCGGTATACAGTGGAAGGACTGGCCCGATACAGGTGATGTCCCCATTGTCTGTGACATGTCCAGCGATATAATGAGCCGTCCTGTTCCATTTGAGAAATTCGGTATGATCTATGCCGGAGCTCAGAAGAATCTCGGCCCCAGCGGACTTGCGGTTGTCATAATACGTGACGATATGCTCGAAAAGGTGAATCCCGATATCACAGCATACATGGATTACAGAATTCATGCTGATAAGGATTCCCTCTACAATACTCCTCCAGTTTTCCCCATCTATGCCATGAGTCTTGTTCTTCAGAAAGCTAAAGATATGGGTGGAATGGACGGTATCGTGAAACGGAATGCTGAAAAATCTGGCCTGATCTACAATGCCATTGACTCAAGCGGCGGTTTCTATAAATCCCCTGTTGATCCCTCTGTCCGTTCGGATATGAATGTCGTATTTACAATGGACAATGAGGATCTTGAGAAGGAGTTTATTGCAGAAGCCAAAAAGCGACAGATGTACGGACTCAAAGGTCACAGAAGTGTGGGAGGATGCCGGGCGTCCATCTACAACTCTCTGCCCATAGAAGATGTGAAGTCTCTTACTGATTTTATGGAAGAGTTCCGGAAGGCAAAATCCTGATTTGACTATGGACGATCTGAACAAGGGTATCCTGCGTGAACTGCAGGATGGCCGTAAATCATACAAAGTAATTGCAGAAGAGCTGGATGTGACAGAAAATACCATCCGGAGCCGTGTGCGCCGGATGGAGGAGAGCGGAATCCTCGAAATAAGCGGTCATGTTGATGCTGACAAGATGGACGATATGCAGATCATTATGATCGGTATCAGAACAAGCAGTATGGACTATATCGCAAAGGGAGAGGAAATCAGCAGGCTCTCCGGGGTTATCTCGGTTGCTGTGGTCACCGGGCGGTTCGATCTTATTGTGACTGTAGAACTCGCCAATGACAAACAGATGCTTAAGTTTCTTAAGGATCAGCTCTCCAGTGTAGACAGCATTGAGGCCATTGAGACCTTTGTTATCTACAAGGGATTCAACCTCAGGGTCCCCTATCTGCAGTAGTCTCTGCCAAATGAAGCAGATATCTCTTAAGGAAAGTAAATGAAGTACAATGAAAAACTGGCCGCCTGCGGTGTGGCGGTACCGGATATCCTTCTTCCCGTAAAATTCGACTCCCTTCAGAAATGGGCCGTAGTGGCCTGCGACCAGTTCTCTTCGGACAAGTCCTACTGGGAAGCCGAAAAGCAGCGTGTAGGTGATTCTGAAAGCAGCCTGAACCTGATACTCCCTGAGTGCTACCTTGATGAGTCGGACAAACGGGTCCCCCGGATCAATGCGGCCATGAAAGAGTATCTTGATAACAAAATTCTTGGTCCCGTGGGAGAAGGATTTATCTATCTCAAAAGATCCACACCCTATGCCGGATGCCGTAAGGGGCTGATGGTGGCTCTGGATCTGGAAGCCTACAGCTATGAGACAGGTGCCGAATGTCAGATACGCCCCACCGAGGGAACCGTTCTGGAACGGCTTCCTGTTAGGGCGGAGATCAGGAAGAACGCTGTTCTGGATCTGCCTCATATTCTTGTACTCATTGATGATCCGGAAGACAGGCTGTTTTCTTTTCTTGAGAACAGGGAAGAGTCCCTGAAGAGGGTATACGATTTTGATCTTTCCGGTGATGCCGGTCATCTGACAGGTTCTCTTGTTTCCGGGGAGAAGGATCTTGATTCCCTTGCCGCGATCCTGGATGAACTGAAGTCGAAGAGTGACTTCCTCTTTGCCGTAGGGGACGGGAATCACTCCCTGGGCGCCGCCAAGCAGCTCTGGAACAAGATCAAGGAAGAGACAGGGGATATGAATCATCCCGCCCGCTATGCTCTTGTTGAACTTGAGAACATCCATGATCCCGGTCTTCATTTTCATCCGATTCACAGGGTTCTTTTCGGCTGTGATGCCGGTACTTTCAGAAAGGAGCTGCTCTCCTTCCCGGGTGTCACAATGGAAGATGCTGAATCTGCCGATGCAATGGAGGAACGGGTTAAAGAGCTCAGCTCCGATGGGGTTTTTGCCCTTGGAATGATGCTGCCCGGGGGCTTTTCGGTCATTATCCTCGAAAATGAAAAAGCCTTTCTTGCTTCTGAAGCCTTTCATGCATTTCTCGATCCCTGGATGGAGAAGGGTGAATTTTCAGAGATAGACTACATTCACGGGGACGATGTGCTTCGGGAGCTCTCATCAAAAGAGGGAAATATCGGTTTCTATCTGCCTCCAGTCAACAAATCGACATTTTTCAGTTTTATAAGCAGTAGAGGACCCATGCCGAGAAAAACTTTTTCAATCGGCGAGGCTATTGAGAAACGTTTCTATCTTGAAAGTAGAAAGCTGATTCACTGATTTTGCTTTATACAAATAAAAAGCCTTTAACCACATCCCGCAGGGGGAGGGTTAAAGGCTTTTTTTATAGTAATAAACTGATTTATTTCAGTTTCTTCATGGCTTCAAGGCGTTCAGCCAGTGCAGGGTGGCTGTAGTAGAAAGCGCTGAAGAGTCTGTGAGGGGTCAGGTTTGACAGGTTTTCCCTGCTCAGCATAAGAAGGGCTTTCTGCAGGGATTCGTTGCTGCTGACAGCCTGGCAGGCATAGGCATCCGCTTCATACTCATGTTTTCTTGATCGGATGTTTCCAATAGGGCCCAGAAAGAATGTAAAAGGGGTAGCGAAGTAGAGCAGAATGGTCAGTATGCCATGGTATGAGGGCCCGCTGTATCCGAATGCCCCGTAGAGGGGTGCCCACTTCATAAAGAGGCTTGTGATAAAAAGGGCCGCACAGAGGCCTATTATGGATGTAATAAGCATCTTTGGAATGTGTTTCAGCTTGTTGTGCCCGATTTCGTGGGCCAGAACCGCCTCCAGCTCCTCTTCCGATAGAGACTCAATTAGAGTGTCAAAGAGTACAATCCTTCTGAATTTTCCAAGTCCCGTAAAATAAGCGTTGCTGTGCCCGGACCGGCGGCTCCCGTCCATAACATAAATTCCACCAGAGGCAAAACCGCATCTGTCGGCAAGGCTGTTAAGCCTGTCTTTCAGGCTGCCGTCTTCAAGAGGTGTGAACTTGTTGAACAGGGGGGCAATGGCAACGGGATAGAGCAGAAATATAATAAGCTGGAAGGCTATAATAAAGGCTGAAGCATAGATCCACCAGATTGAACCCGTTTTATCCATAAAGAAGAAGAGGACCCACAGGAGAGGGATCATCAGGATCAAAGAGAGGACAGTCTCCTTCAATAAGTCCATGAGGTAGAGCCTCAGGCTTGTCTTGTTGAAGCCGAACTCCTGTTCTATTACAAAGCGGGAATAGAAGCTCAACGGGAATGACAGGGCCGAAAAGATCAGGGATATCACAAATATATAGGCAATGCTGAAAATGCTGCCCTCGGGGATAAAGTTCAGAAGGAATGTCTCTATCATACCCGGAAGGCCGCTGATGGCAATGATCAGGAGAGAGGAAAAAGAGAGGGCCATTGAAAGTAGTGAAAAGCGGCCTTTCCTCAGGCTGTAGCTGACAGTCTTAGCGTAAGTCTCCTCATCTATTGCAGCTTCAAAAACTTCAGGAATAGAGTCTCTGTGTCTTATGATGCTGTTCAGATTCATTACCGACAGCAGCCAGTTCGTCAGAAATTCGGCTGAATAGAGAATAATAAAAAGAATAAGCAGGGTGGGTCCGGTCATGGCGGCTCCTTTTGATGATGGGAAAGTGGGTTTTGCCGGTATAGTATATACCAAAAAAAACCCTGCAGCAGCAGGGTTTTATGAAACAGGTGCAGGGATTAAAGAGCTGCGATAGCTTCTTTCATCTTACCTTTGGCAACAGCCTTGTTGCACTCTTTGCAGATGCTGGCTTTTTTACCGTCGAAATCCTGTTCGAACAGAGTTTTGATTCCTGTTCTCTTACAAAGAGGACAAGTTCCTCTTCCGCTCTTTGCTAAATCTCTGATTCCTGATCCTCTATGTGCTTTAGACATGATCTCTCCTTAAGTTAAATACGGGCTGAACATCCCTATAAAATTTCTAATCAACCTGACTGCACGCCCCGGCTCTAGGGCTTTGAGCGTACAATTGAACTTGAAAACTATATAGAGTGGCGTGTAAAAAGTCAATCCTGATAAACCTTTTGGGCCTTTAGAAATATAAAGCTGTGCTGAATCTGAATTCAGTTTCCGTAAAATCCCTCAGATTCACACCGTATTCAAAGTTTGCAGAGAAGCTGGGCAGGAGTGAGGGGAACAGTGTGAGGGTCAGACCCGTCGTATACTGCATGCTCTCCCTGGTGTACCGCTGGCCCTCCTGCAGTACAAATCCCATATCAAAGAAAGGAACAAGCTGTGCCTGACCAACCTTTTTAATAGTCAGTACATTAATGGGAAGGGACTGGTTCCAGAAGAAAGCCCGGTCTCCGGAGAGTTTATAGTCCAGAACACCCCTGAGTCTGTCCGCGGCATTCAGCCTTATATCGTTATAGTAGTAGAAACCTGACACCCTGCTGCTGTAGTTGAACCAGGGCGTATAAATAAACGAGGTGAAGATTCCGTCTATCCAGGTGGAGAATCTCTCCCGGCTGAAGTCATACTCCATCTGATGTTCCAGGCTCACATTGAGTCCCTGCCTTAAATTGCCTATCCAGTTTACAGTGTCCCATTCGAGCCTCTGGTTGTATGCCGGAATAACCCCTCTGCCCGTATAGTAGCTGTTGCTGTTGCCTGTATCGTTGAGGGTGAAGTCATAGGCATAGGGGAGCTTGGCAATCGGTTTGGCGTAGTAGTTGAGGGTTTTAAGCACAGGGATCTTCATACTCAGATCAAGAGTGGACTGTGCAAAGCTGTATTCCAGGTTTTTGTTTCCATCAATGTCAGCGGCGCTGACTGTTTCCCAAAGCTGGTTGAAACCAAAATCTATAAAGAACCTTCCTAAACGGACATCCGTCCAGTCGGCTGTAATTTCACTCTTAATCCCGGAGTAGTAGTAGGTCGCTTTGAAGTCTGTCAGAGTTCCAAGTACATTCTTGTAGTCAAGGATCAGCCCCGTCATCATTCCCAGGTTGTCATCATACATATAGATAGGCAGGGGCAGTATGGTCCAGGACTCTTCAATGGTGACAGTAATGTATACAGGCACGACAGGAGAGTCTGCTGCTCCTGAATTATAGCTGATCCGTACGGATTTGTAGAGTTTTCTGTTTATAAGAAGCTTTTCTTTTTCCTGTATATAGGCGTCAAGGTCATAGATGCTGTCGAATATTTCAAGGTGGTCCCAGTTCAGGAACTGATCGAGGGCACTCGACCTGGTGGGTCCGTCGGTACGATAGGATACAGAGGCGATACTGTACCTTTGCTGTGCAAACAGCAGGGTGGAGAGCTGGAGAAAAAACAGAGTGATAATAAGAAATCGTATCGTTCTGATCCCGCCCTCCTTGTAAAATGCAATTTTATCATAGTAGGAGTTCTTGAATAAATCGAGTCTTTTGAGTTTATTTTAATCTTATTGCAGGGGCGGCTGATAATGATTAAGATGAAAAAATGATTGAACAGATAGGTCGGTGGACCAGGGAGCAGTTCAAGGCTGCTGCCTATGCTTTCAATTTTTTTCTTTTCCTTCTCAAAGAGACTGTCCATTTTCCATGGAACAAAAGGGTCGGTTTCAAGGTTCTGGTAATGCAGATCTACTTTACCGGAGTAGAAGCCCTCTCGGTTATAGCCCTGATTTCTCTGGGGATCGGCGCGGTTATCATTGTTCAGGGAATGGCTATTCTGCCTATGTTCGGCCAGAGCAATCTGATGTACACCATCCTTATCATGGTTATAACAAGAGAGCTGGGGCCCATGCTGACTGCATTCATAATAACGGCCAGGTCCGGAAGCGCCATTACAACTGAGCTTGGAAACATGGTTATATCCCATGAGATGGAAGCCTATATGTCCGTAGGTATCCATCCTGTCTCCTACCTGGGAGTTCCGAGGCTATACGGCGTAATTCTGGCTATGCTCTTTCTCAATATATATTTCAATCTGTTTGGACTGCTCGGGTCCTATCTTGTTGCATCCTTTGTTCATGATATCCCCTTTACAGACTATCTCATGAACCTGGTTCTGGCCCTTAATCCTTCTGATATCATTTCTGCCTTTCTCAAAAGCATTCTCTTCGGGCTGATCATTGCTGTTGTATCAATCTATTACGGTTTCAATGTAAACAGAGCGGTTACAGAGGTTCCCCAGAATACGATCAAGTCCATAGGGATGAGCATTACACTTTGTATTATTGCCGATGCCGTTCTTGTCATTGTGACAAGGCTATAGGAGATTTTTTTGAGCTGGAATAAAGTACCCATACATCTTCAGGAGATAAGTCTGATTGTCGGTTCGGAGTTTATTCTCGATTCCCTCTCCCTGGATATAGAACCTGGAAGGGTGACTGTCATTATGGGCGGATCGGGCTGCGGAAAGTCAACGGTTCTCAAAGCAGCCGCGGGGCTGACGCCCCTGAGCTCTGGTGCCGTACTCTATGGGGATGAATCCATCTACACTCTGAATCAGAAAGAGTATGCAGCCATGCAGCAGCATACTGGATTTATGTTCCAGGACGGAGCTCTCTGGGCAAATAAGAACATACTCGATAATCTGAGCCTTCCCATTCAGATCTCTGATAAAAAGATAAGCGACAGAGAGGTAGAGGTATTAGTCCGGGACAGGCTGAAAGATTTCAATATGGAGTTCAGCATGATGAACCGTCCCGCGGCTCTTTCAGCGGGAGAGAAGAAGATAATTTCATTTCTCAGGGCCATCATTACGGATCCTGACATTCTATTTCTCGATGAGCCTACATCTTTTATCGACAGACGCAGTTCGTTGAAGCTTATCAAGAATCTGTTCCGCTTCAAGGCGGAGGGGAAAACCATTGTCATGGTGACTCACGATCTTAAGCTTGCAAGAACCATGGGAGACTTTATCGTATTTATGGATAACAGAAAAATAGAGCTGTATGACAGTGTAGAGGCCTGTATGGCATCAGATAATGAGCTATGGAACGCCTTTATTGAGGACAGAAGCAGTGATTCTTTTGTTGAACCGCCTAAAGAAGGGTATACTGAAGTACAGGACGGAAATCAATGAAATTCGGTTTCAGGCATGCAGATAAATTTGTCGGTCTTTTTATACTTGTGGCCGTTGTCTTCCTCAGCTCCTCTCTTGTGGTAACAAGCATCAACAGACGCTGGTTTGCCAGGGACTATGAGTTTTTTTCCCGCTTTGTTTCGGCGGATGGTCTGAGTGTAGGAATGGGTCTCGAGCTGAAGGGGTTTGAGATAGGCAAGATCAAGAGGATCACCCTCAACCGCGACAACAAAGTCGATGTGACTCTGGTTATATACGACACCTTTATTAATAAAGTCACTGAAGGATCAGTACTGGAACTGGCTTCCAATCCTCTGGGGCTGGGAGGTGGTTTGAACTTCTATCCGGGAACGGCATCGGACACTCTTCTCGCTGAGTTCAGCTACATTCCTTCAAACCAGTCAAAAGAGGGCCGTGCGCTTCTTTTGAGCGATCTTGTGGACAAGCCTGACCGTGAGGATGCAGTCAATGCCATCCTTAATAACGTGAATCCCATTCTACTGGGGCTGAACACTCTTATAACCTCCCTTGGGGGGATCTCCGGACAGATTGACGGAGCCCTTGCCGGGAACGGAAATACCCCGCTTGGCGGTATGCTCCTGAATCTGGAAGACACAACTGCAGCGTTGAACACAGTCCTGCCTGCGGTGCAGTCAATCCTTCTTGAAGTTGAAAAGATAACAGGATCACTGAGCCTCCTTATGGCTCAGCTTGAGGACCCCACTGGACTTGTTCCCACACTCCTGGACCCCAGCGGTTCTCTTGATACAATTCTCAACGATGATAATGAAATGTACTATCAGATAACAGGAATCCTTGGTGAACTCCAAACCAACCTTGAGAACCTGAGCGCCATGACCGGTGATCTGCGGGGGATTACTCCTGAATTGAATCTGGTGGTCGATGAGGCTACCGGCGCCATTCAGGAGGGGAAAAAGGTTCTGGAAGGGCTTTCAAACAATCCTCTGCTGCGTAAGGGAATTTCGGAAGAACCCGAAGCCGGCTATCAACACGGTTCTCTGAGAGATGAGGAGTTCTAATATGAAGCAAATGCTTTTGTCTGCCTTTATGGTGACTGTCCTTTTTACATCCTGCTCCTCTCTCCCTGACAAGGGGAAGCCTGCTCCTGTAAACGGAAGGAAAGAACAGGCTGTTCTGTACCTTGATCGGGGGCATACAGAGTATAACTGGGGAAACTACGAATCTTCGGTCAATTTCTACTCCCAGTCATTTGAGCTGGCCTCTTCGGTAGACTGGCAGGAGGGTATGGTGCGCTCTCTGATTCATCTCAGCCGGTCTTATGACAGGATAGGACAGGGGGAGGCGGCCCTGGCCCGGCTTGCGGCGGCGGAAGAGCTTCTGGAGCGATACGAAGATCCGCTTCTGGATCTGTTGACTGGTAACAGAAGAACAGAGTGGCTCCTTTTTAATAAAGATGTGTCAGATGCCCTGGAGCATGGCCTTCTCATGACAGACCGGGCCGGCTCCATAAAGGCCAGGGAATCCGGAGAGAGCTGGCGTATTCTGGCGGCTGTATACAAGAGAGCAGGGGAGCTTAATGATTCTCTGGACGCAATAGAGCAGGCTGTCTCCATCGATTCTTCCCAAAATTATACCGCCGAACTTGCAAGTGACTACTACATCCGGTCATCCGTTTTATCCCTGAGCGGCAGGGAGAGTGAGGCTGTTGAGTCCATGTTTCTTGCTCTTGAAAAAGACAAATTCATTGAGAATACGGCGTCCATTGCCCAGGACCTCTATGCTCTGGCTCTTATCTATGAGAAGACGGGGGATCTTGAAGAGGCGGCACACTTTCTGAACCGCTCTTATCTTGTCTATCTCTCCTCTGACTCAGTCGAAATACCCGCCGCGGTTCTGGAAATGATGGAATCATACAGCGGCAGTTCACAGCTTGGCGGTTTTTCCGGCAATTAGAGACTTGTTGTCATTGTATATGATCGCCTATATAATATTTTTAACACAAAAAATGTTTTAAAAGGATGCACATATGTTCGGATTTATTGTAATCGTCGTCATTGGTGCATTGGCATTTGCCGCTCTGAACTACGCCGCTGTCAAGAAGAAAAAAAGCGGTTCGGAAGAGATGCAGAATATTGCCGGTGCCATCCAGGAGGGTGCAGACGCCTTCCTTCGTCACGAGTATTCATTGATTCTCAAAATTGTTCTTGTTATTGCAGTTCTGCTGCTTGTGGTCGTCGCATGGTATGCCTCTGTGGCATTCATCCTTGGTGCTTTTATGAGTGCCAGCGCAGGATGGATCGGTATGAAAATTGCCACCATTTCAAACGTTCGTGTTTCCAATACGGCCAATGAAACCAAGGACATCGGTGCAACCCTGAAGGTTGCCTTTCAGGGCGGCTCAGTTATGGGTCTCTGTGTGGGCGGATTCGCCTTGCTGGGGCTTCTTATCATCTACTATGTTTTCGGTGTCATTCTGGGCCAGACGGATCCCGCCCATCTTGTTATTAAGACCAACTGGCTTGGTGTAAATGACATCCCCTTTACAATGACTGTTTCAGGTTATGCCCTGGGATGCTCCATCATCGCCATGTTCAACCGTGTCGGCGGGGGAATCTATACAAAGGCTGCCGACATGGGAGCCGACCTTGTCGGGAAGACTGAGGCTGGCATTCCGGAAGACGATCCCCGCAACCCCGCGACCATCGCGGACAATGTCGGCGACAACGTCGGTGATGTTGCAGGACTCGGTTCTGACCTTCTTGAAAGTTTTGTCGGATCTGTTATTTCCGCCATGGTCCTGGCCGCCTATATATTCTTCACAAGCGGCCATTCAGCCAATCCCGTTTCGGGTGAGCTGGTTTCCAAACTGATCTCTTTTCCAATTATTTTTGCCGCGGCGGGTCTTGTCTCGTCGATGATAGGAATCTTTATTCAGCTTAAAAGCAATGTTTCGGCCAAACCCCATTCAGAACTGAATAAAGCGACCTTTATCGCTGCCGGCCTCACCATTGTACTGAATGGATTTCTTACATGGTATGTCTTCAAAGGGATGGATCTGAGTCCCGCAGGTTTTAACGTGGGCCCCATGAGTCCCTGGATCTGTGCCGTGCTCGGCGTTGTCAGCGGAATCCTGATCGGCCAGATGGCAGAACGTTATACAAGCTATGACTATAAAGCGACAAAGGCGATCTCCGCGGCTTCGATGGAAGGTCCTGCTCTGACAATCACACAGGGTATGGCTGTTGGAATGAAGTCTGTTATTGCTCCTGTCATTACTCTGGGTGTCGCCATTATTGCCGCCCACTCGGTTGCCGGTCTTTACGGTGTGGCCATGGCCGCCATCGGTATGCTCTCATTTGTAACTATGACTGTATCCGTTGACACCTACGGACCCATTGCGGACAATGCCGGTGGAATCAGCGAGATGGCCCATCTTGATCCCGAGGTCAGAGAGATCACTGACGAGCTGGATGCCGTGGGGAATACAACCGCAGCCATTGGAAAGGGCTTTGCCATTGGCTCAGCCGCCCTGGCGGCACTCTCCCTGTTCGCCTCGTACCTTTTTGCCCAGGCCGGACCCAAGGCTGCTGACGGCATTGATCTTGTTCTGAATATGATCAATACAATGACCCTGGCCGGAGCCCTCGTGGGAGCGGCGCTGCCCTATCTCTTCTCGGGAATCCTTATCGAGTCTGTCGCCAATGCGGCACGGGCGATGGTACAGGAAGTCCGCCGTCAGTTTGCGGAAAAACCGGGAATTCTTGACGGAACAGATACTCCTGACTACAGGCAGTGTATCTCCATCTCATCGGCTGGTGCCCTCAGGGAGATGAAGCTTCCTGCGCTTATCTCCGTCCTGACTCCTCTTGCAGGAGGTTTTATTTTCGGACCTGAGTTTGTCGGCGGTCTTCTTATCGGAACAACCCTGAGCGCCATTATGCTTGCACTCTTTACTGCAAATGCAGGTGGTGCATGGGATAACGGAAAGAAGTATATTGAAAACGGGCACTTCGGAGGCAAAGGCTCCGATGCCCACTCTGCTGGTGTTATCGGTGATACAGTGGGTGATCCCCTGAAAGACACTGTAGGCCCTTCTCTGGACATTCTTATCAAAATCATGGCTGTAATTTCTCTTATTGCCGTCTCAATTTTTACCAAGTTCAATCTTTTTGCGTTACTGGGATAAAATAGTGCTATATACTTTATAGTAACCAACGGTCGGTCCTCCAATAATGGGGACCGGCCGGACTTACTGTAAGGAGACTGATAATGGCAAAGAAATTCTACCTCACTGTGTTCCCTATGGAAGCGTTGGTGGCGTCGGAAATGGAACCTGAACAGTTCGGAGCCTATATGGCTCACGGGGATTCAAAGGCGGCGGCAGAGCAGCTTATGTTTATTGAGGTCACCGGAGGGTTCGGGAATTATTTTGACTGGTCCTATGCGGAAGAGAAGTGTACGGCCCATGAAGACGGAAGCCCGAAACGTTCCCTTTATCTCTCTGTCTACCGGGCCCTTGAGAATGTACCGCTGGAACAGCTTGGTTCTCTCTATCTGGTTACACGTGACGGCCGGTCTCTGAGGCTGCCCAAGTCAGATTATATCAGCCCTGACAACTGGCCCGGATATGCCCTGTACAGGGAGTACTGCCCGATGACCCCTCTTGCAGTAAGTACTCTTGACCCCAAAAGTTACGGCAGCTACATGACGGATCTCTCCAACAAGGTTGCCGCTCCTGCGCTGTTTTTTGCGGATCTTCTTGTTGGAAATCTGGACGACATTGAAAATTCAGGCAATGTAGGGCATATCTATGACAAAAACAGAGATCATCTTATCGACTGCGTTAAAGAACTCAAATCAGGCAAAAGCAAAATCACAAAGATTGTAGACCGCTCCAACTTCAACACATCTTTTTATCAGATTATAGGCAAGGGGCTCTATTTTGCCCGCAATGGTGCAATGATCATGTATCCCATGCCCGGAAGGGAAGAACTGAAAAGAAATCACTACGACTGGGCACGATCGGCAATGATCTTCTAGGAAAAGTTCGATAGACTCAGGCCTGTAGATAAAGCCGGCAGCCAGCCGGCTTTATTTTTGCGGATATTGTTATTTCCTGCACAGAGTATATAATATCCGGTATTGGAGTTACTTAATGGATATACATAAAGAACTGTTCCTGATCCGGAATCTGCTTCTTCTCATAGTGGGTATTGCGCTTCTTGTTATAATGAAATCCCTGGCCCATATTCTTCTGCCCCTGGTTCTTGCCGGTTTTTTGAGTATTCTCTACCTTCCGCTTATACAGTTCTTAGAGAAAAAGAGAGTTCCCAAAGGTCTCAGTGTTGTAGCTATTGTGGTGATTACTCTCGGAGCCATTCTTATGGTTGCCAATGTCTTTATTGCCACGATAAATGAAATAATAGGCCAGCAGGATGTCCTTGTTGATCAGCTTACAAAGAAGTTCATTGAGATGGCGTCTCTTCTTGAGAGGGTGCCCTATATTGATCTCAATATGGACAATCTTCAGGAGATGCTGAACACTCTGATCAACAGAAACAATATTGCCGCCGCAGCAAGCGGTTTGCTCAAAGGCGCCAGTACTTTCGGCTCCTCCTTTCTGATGTTCACCCTCTACTTTATTTTTCTTTTGCCCGGAGTCTCAAGCTACCAGTACTTTATACGCTATGTCGGCGGCAACAGAGAGGACATTCTCCACGATTATGAAAGGATTCAGAAGAAAATCTCTACATACATGCTTATCAAAACCATAATCAGTCTTGTAACCGGCAGTATCACATGGGTCGTCTGTACGATTGTAGGGCTCAAGTTTGCCTTCTTCTGGGGCTTCCTTACAATGGTGCTCAATTTCATCCCCAGTATAGGATCTATTATTGCGACACTGCTGCCGTCTTTGATGGGGCTGGTTCTGCTTGATACTTTTAACGAATTTATTCTTCTCTTTCTTCTTCTCGGGGCAAACCAGATGATAATAGGAAATGTCCTTGATCCGAGAATTATGGGAAACCGTCTCAGGCTGAATACTGTAGCCGTACTTTTCGGACTCGTATTCTGGGGAGTTATTTGGGGTATTCCGGGAATGCTGCTTTCTGTTCCCCTGTCGGTGACCCTCAAGCTGATACTTGAAAAGTCTTCCTCCTGGAGTTTTATAGCCCGTATTATGGGTTCCGCTGAACTTGAGGAGGAAAAAGGGGAAAAGAAGAAAAGGTTCCGCGGTAAAAAATAGGTCTACTCCGGCTGGAGTCGCCTGAGCCGGATTTTACCGTTAATAATAAGTACCGCGGTTATGGACAGGAATGCCCCGGCCAGGGTTGTCAAACCCGCTCTCTCTCCAAGCAGTACCCTGCTGAACAGCAGTGCCATAACAGGAACAAGGAATACAAATGTGCTGGCTCTCGCAGCTCCCAGTCGGTGGGCTGCAAGAAAGTAGAGCCCCGCTCCCAGTGCGCTTGCAAAAACAGCCAGATAAACGATGTTTATCCAGCCCACAGCAGGCATTCGGGCCGAGAGGGCAACCCAGTCCTCCGGCATTACCGGTATGACCATTACAGTTGCAAAAAGATAGAGCAGAAAGTTGAACATCAGAGGCGAGCACCGTTTCTGTGCCTGCTGGCTGAAGAGGGTCAGAAGGGACCATGTAAAGGCTCCTGCGAGGAAGAGCATATTGCTTCTTTCCTCCAGGGAACCGCTGCTCCAGTTCCAGGGTTCCATAAGAATTATTCCCCCTGCAAGTCCCGCAATAAGAGCAATCTTCTGGTCTCCAAGAATCTTCTGCTTCAGTATCACGGCGGTTATAGAAAAAGTGATAAGAGGATTTATTGTGGTTACAATCACTCCGCCCTTACCTGCAAGGGAGCCGTGGACTCCCATAATAAAGCAGTAGTTATAGGCGGAGATTGCAAGCGCGCCAAGGAGGATAAACAGAACTCCCCTGAGGTCGGGGAGAACCAGAGACTTTCTTTTGATCACTCCGATAACAAGGAAACAGAGGGTTGTAAACGCAAACCGCCAGAAAATAACGATAAAGGGATTTACTACCGCCGAGACTAGTTTTGCCGATACCCAGCTTCCGGACCAGAATGCCATAGCCAGGACCAGAAGTGTAAAAAAAAGGGTATCAGTTTTTTTCATGTATCAGCTGTCCTTTAAGTCTGTTCAACAGAGTTGAACTGTACTTGTGCCGTTCAAAGGGTTTGATCCTCTTTATATGGAAACGGTGTCCCGTTCTTTCCATCCAGTCTTCCAGGTTCCCTGCCAGGGCATCCTGATCGTGACCCAGACAGATGTAGTCGGGCCTGATCTTTTCAAGAACCGAATAGGTTCCAATCTCCTTGTCCGCCAGACAGGCTTCTGTCACAAGGGGATGTTCCTGTATAAAATGGAGTCTGCTTATCTCATCATGAAGGGGCTTCTTGTTTTTATGGGACGAGACAAAGCTGTCTCTGGCAACCACAACGACAAGTCTGCTGCCGTAATTATGGGCCTGTTTTAGAAAATATTCATGTCCCGGATGAATATCGTCGAATGTTCCGAATACTAGTGATGTTTTCATATAATAATATTACCTTATATACGATATTAGCATTTTTAAGACCGCTCTGAGTAGCCGTAAATTGATCTAATGAAAATAAATAAACCCTTGATTTCACTGTCATTTCAGGGTATATTTCCCTGAGCTTAAGAGTGATATGGCTGTTTAATAATATAAATTGTGGAATTTATATAAAGAAAAAATCCAGATATTCATTAAATGCATATCCTCCAACAGGCTGTACAACATACATCGGGCATAAAATTCATAAAAGTTTAACCCCAAAACAGGTTTTAAGGCTATTATGGTGTCCGTTAATATTACTAATGAGGTCCTATATGACCGATATATGTAAATTGTATGTAAAATATATGAAGATCTCATTTTGTTCACTATTTGCCATTAGAGAACAATGGGTATATATTATTTAAAAATTGATTTTAAAAATCTTTTGGAGGCAACAAATGCAGGTATTAAAAGAATCTGTGAGGCAGAGAATCGTAACATCTGCCAGAAAAGAATTCCGCAAGAAGAGTTTTGAGAAGGCTTCAATGAGAGCTATCGCTTCTTCAGCAGGAATGACAGTCGGTAACCTTTACCGCTACTATAAAAACAAAGAGGATCTTTTCGGTTCAATTATTGAGCCCCTCTACAAATCCCTTATTAATCTTAAGAAGGACATTCAGACAGTTGAAGAAGACAAGATCTCCTGGCTGCTGAGAAACCTGAAAGAACTACAGAAAGAGTATAGAATCGAATGGCTCATTCTTTCTGCCGGTTCTGCAGGATCCAAGTATGAAAAAGCTCTGGACAATGTCTACGCGCTGCTTCAGTCTACTATCAAAGATGTACTGGAAGAGAACAACAAAGAGGCGAGCCTTGCAGCTCCCGTTGCTTCGGCTATCCTTCACGGTCTGAGAACTATTCTTCAGACTGAGAAGAAGAACTCCCCCGAAGTTGTTGAAAACTTTCTGCAGTTCATGATGAGTGACATGATCGACCGCGTAGCCTCCTGATAATATATTATCGGAAATAAAAAAGCTGACCCTTCCGGGTCAGCTTTTTTTTTGCTCTGCAGACTTATACTCAGCTGTAGAATGATTTGCTTATTTCGCTTGCAAGCTTCACATTGTTAAATACAAGTTCCACATTGCTGTGCAGGCTGTTGCCTGAGGAGAGTTCGGCGATCTTGGAGAGGAGGAAAGGAGTTGATTCTTTGCCTTTGATCCCTTTTGCATTCATCTCTTTCAGTGCAGTTTCGATTACGCCGCTGATAACCTCGGGGTCCATTGAGAACTCTTCAGGAATAGGATTGGCTATTACAGCGCCGCCCTTAAGATCCATTGCCCACTTGGCCTTCAGGAGTTCTGCTATTTCAGAGGGAGTTTCCATGGCGTAGTCCAGATTGAATCCGCTCTTTCTTGTGTAGAAGGCGGGAAGTTCAGAGGTCTTGTATCCCAGAACGGGAACGCCGTGGGTTTCCAGATATTCAAGTGTCAGACCGAGGTCAAGAATTGACTTGGCCCCCGCACAGACAACGGCTACACCGGTCTGCGCCAGCTCCTGCAGGTCAGCGGAGATATCAAAGGTATTCTCTGCATCTCTGTGAACACCGCCGATACCGCCTGTGGCGAAAATTCTGATACCTGCCATGGCTGCAATAATCATTGTAGAGGCCACTGTTGTAGCACCGTCTTCACCCCTGGATACAAGGTAGGGGAGGTCACGGCGGCTTGCCTTGTGAATGGCAGTTCCCTTTTTCCCGAAATATTCGATCTCGTCTTCTGTGAGGCCTGCTTTGAGGCGGCCACCTATTATGGCGATGGTCGCAGGAACGACACCGGCTTCCCTGGCTATCTTCTCCACCTTGAGGGCGGTTTCAACATTTTCCGGATAGGGCATGCCGTGGGATATGATTGTGGATTCAAGGGCAATGACAGGCTTGTTTTCTGCCAGCGCCCGGGCCACTTCATCTTTGATATCAAGATATGCATTGTTCATATGAATACTCCTTGGAGAGTTGTTTTATATAACTGAGAGACAGTTTGCTGTTTATGGCCCGGGGACTCAGGAGTGAAGCGGCAGCGGTGAGGTTGGCCATCCAGGCTGATTCTGAAGAAGATAAACCGGATAGGGCTGAAAATACAAGAGCCGCCGATGCCGCATCCCCCGCTCCTGTTACAGAAAGTGGGGAAATAGGGACGGGAGCTATGTGTCCTTTACTTCCGGAGACCGAATCCATATAGAATATTCCGGACTTTCCCGCTGAGAGATAGACCGACTCAACACCTCTGTTCAGGAAAAATTCGCAGGCTTTGAAGTAGTTAGACTCACTCTGCAGTGTGATGCCTGAGAATGATTCGGCTTCGATGCTGTTGGGTTTCAGGATCTTGACTCCCTGGAGGACACCCTTGAGTTTTGAAAACTTGATTGTGGATACGGGGTCAATCAGGGCAATCGAACCGCGGTAGCGGCTG
This sequence comes from Oceanispirochaeta sp., assembly GCA_963676905.2. Classification (GTDB taxonomy): domain Bacteria; phylum Spirochaetota; class Spirochaetia; order DSM-2461; family DSM-2461; genus Oceanispirochaeta. Next base: position 3,423,244 of record CAXXVE010000001.1, on the reverse strand, counting down.
CATAGGTACTCCAGGCTCTCTGCAGGAAGATTGGCATCAAGCACAATGGCATCAGCCGATGAGATCAGGTCCTCCCTCTCTTTCAGATAGGGGGGATCGATCTTATCAATCAGTTCCATCTGATTGACAGCATAGACCATTTCACCCTTTTCATTCAGAAGTGCAGAGTAGGTTGATGTGGCTTCCCCTGCCACTGCTTTACAACTGGAGCAGTCAAGGCCCGAAGCCTCGCTCTGCCTTACGACATCCCTTCCTGCTTCATCATCCCCCCTGAGACTGAGGAGAAAACAGTCCAGACCCAAAAGGCTGCAGTTCTCGCCAATGTTTCTCACGACTCCCCCGGGGGTACGCAGGACTGTACCTGGTACAGAGTCTCCTTTGATAAGCCTGGATGAGGGCCTCATCTGTATGTCCTGGTTGAAGCCTCCGATAAAGAGGGTCTGCTTCCGGGTTCCTTTTTCAAGTCTGGTGAATATATCAAAGCTCAAGATTCAGTTTCCTCAGTAAAATTAAGAGCCGTAAGTGCATGCATGGCTGCACCAAGCGGCAGGGCTTCCTCGTCCAGGTTGAAACAGGAGTGGTGGAGGGGGAATGAGCAGTCTTTTGCGCTGTTGCCGCAGCCCAGCCAGTAGAAGGCCCCGGGGATCTTCTGCAGGTAGTAGCTGAAGTCCTCTCCCGCCATTCGCGGCTCCTCCATCTCTTCCATTATGAGGTCCGGTGCCATGGACTCAGCACTCCGGAGTATGTATTCGCTCATGCCGGGGTGGTTTATGACAGGTGGATACCCTGGAACAAGGTCGAAGCGATAGCTGGCCCTGTATCGGCTGCAGTACATCTGGAGAGTCTTCTCTATCTCTTCGCGGATCTGACTCCGTATGCTGTCGCTGAAGGTCCTTATGGTGCCTGTGAGGGTGACTGTATCGGGAATGACATTGGGGCGGTATCCGCCGTTTATGCTGCCTAGGGTCAGAACGGCAGGCTGGACAGGATCAATCAGACGGCTGACAATAAACTGCAGTGAGTTTACTACCTGTGCCGATATGGCTATGGGGTCCACAGACTGATGGGGGAGGGCCGCATGGCCGCCCTTGCCTGTCAGCTCTATTGTAAAGCTGTCGGTGGAGGCCATGGCTCTGTCCCTGTTTATGCCGGCGCGGCCGCAGGGCTGGAGAGGGTCAAGGTGAATGCCGAATACTGCCTTCAGGGGCTCGAGTATCCCCGATTCCATTATGGGCAGGGCTCCGCCGGGATCTTCCTCTCCGGGCTGAAATATAAACCAGGTGTCCCGGGGGAGATCTTTCTGCCTTTTTTGAAGAAGGAGAACCGCTCCCATAAGCATGGACATATGGCCGTCATGGCCGCAGGCATGCATCCTTCCGCTGTTGCGGGAGGCAAAGGGGAGATCCGTTTTTTCAGGTATTTCGAGGGCGTCCATATCGGCTCTCAGACCGACGGGGGATTGTGAGCTTCTTCCCCTGATTCTTGCGATAAGTGAGTGACCGGGTGCCCCTTCCAGAATCTCGATTCCCCGGGATTCAAGAAACTCTTTTATATAGGCTGAGGTCGCCGGCAGATCAAGTCCGATTTCAGGGTTTTCATGGAAATGCCGTCTCCAGCTTATCATCTTTTCCTGAAGAGACCGGGACTCTTTCAGGAGTTCATTTATATTGCTGTTCATCGGCTTTTAGTATAAGTTCTCAGTTACCGAGTAGCAAGATATCAGAAGCAGTTTGCACAACGATGATTTTCTTATATTATATTCGCAGATACAGTGGAAGGAGAGTATGATGCTCCAGGAAGTTCTTAATAACAGCAGAAAAGTAGTACTTAAAATTGGAAGTAATACCCTTTCCAACGGTGATGGTTCTCTAAACCGTGATTTCTTTAAAAATCTTGCCTCTCAGATCAATACTCTGAAATCAAAGGGCTGTCAGGTTGTTATTGTCTCTTCCGGAGCAAGAATTGCCGGAGTCTCCACCCTGGGGAAATGGAAGAGGAAAGAGGATATCCACTACAAGCAGGCTCTCTGCTCCATCGGCCAGGTGGAACTGATGGAGTCATACCGGAAGGAACTCAAAGAGTATGATTTTGTTATCGGCCAGATTCTTTTGACCCGGGACGACTTCACAGATTCAAACAGGACCCTCCATGTAAGAAATACCCTGTTCACACTCCTGGATGAGGGAGTTATCCCCATTGTAAATGAAAATGACTCTGTCTCGGTTGATGAGATAAAGATAGGGGACAACGACAACCTGGCTGCGCTGACAGCCAACCTCTGGAATGCGGATCTTCTTCTTATTCTCAGCGACATAGACGGTGTCTATGATAAAGACCCTTCCATCAAAGGGGCAAAGCTTCTTGAAATAGTTGAAGAGTCCTCTACTCTTACCCGGAGAATTGAAATTGGAGAGAAGGGTGACTTCGGTACCGGTGGCATTGCCACAAAGATCGAAGCTGCCTGCCGGGTCAATGATTACGGCATTCCAATGATTCTGGCAAACGGAAAAAGAGAGAACCTTATTTCCGGTCTCCTTGACGGGACAGCCCCGGGAACCCTCTTCGTCCCCTGATCAGATCATCCCGAAATAGATTTTCAGGGTCTCACTCCTCTCCTGCAGCATACTGATAGTTGTAGAGGTTGTAATACAGCCCTCCCAGAGCCAGCAGTTCACTGTGAGTACCTGATTCAATCAATTCACCCTGTGAGAGTACAAGTATTCTGTCGGCCCTCTGGATCGTACTGATCCTGTGGGCAATGACAAGTGAGGTGCGGCCTTCCAGCAGCCTGTCCATGGCCTTCTGGATCAGCTTTTCAGTCTCCGTATCAATATTGGCCGTTGCTTCATCCAGAATCAGGACAGAGGGATTATGGGCTACGGCTCTTGCAAAGGACAGAAGCTGTTTCTGACCTCCTGACAGATTTTTACCCCTCTCCTGAAGTTCTGTTTCATACCCTTTTTCAAGGCGGTTGATAAAAAGATCCGCCTGTACCATGGCAGCTGCGCTGTGAAGCTCTTCATCTGACATTTCCGTACCCAGGGTAATATTGTCCTTCAGGCTTCCCGAGAAGAGGAATACATCCTGCTGTACAGACTGAATGGACCCCCTGAGGTGGGAAAGGCTGTACTCCTTGAGATCCTTTCCATCAAGAAGTATCTGTCCAGAATCAATGTCCCAGAGCCTTGTAGCCAGTGAGGCTATTGTTGTTTTTCCAGCCCCCGTGTAGCCGACTATGGCAATAGTCTCTCCGGGATTTGCCTTAAATGAAAGGTTTCTCAGAACGGGTTCATCCTTCCTGTATGAGAAATTGACATTTTTAAACTCTATTTCTCCCCTTATGTCGCAGCAGTCCAGTGTGCCCGAGTCTTCAATCCTGTGATCCTCCTCAAGAAGGGAGAAAATCCTTTCTCCACCGGCCATGGCGGACTGCATAATCGAAAACTTTTCACTCAGGTCCATGACGGGCCTGTAAAACTTCTGGATCAGATCAATAAAGGCTATCAGAATTCCCAGAGAGAGGATCTGACGGTTCAGCAGTACCGTTCCGCCATAGATAACGACTCCCAGTGTCACCGAAGTAAAAAGGTCCACCAGGGGCCGGAATATGGCAAATACATACATCTCGGAAAGGGAGGCCTTCAGAAGCTCCTCATTATCCTCGTTGAACCGCTCTTTTGTTTTTCTTTCCTTGCCGAATATCTGGATTATCTCCATACCCGCGACATGTTCGGAGAGAAAGCCGTTGACTCTGGATATCCAGTGCCGCTGCCGGCGGTAAGCCGACCGGGCCATCCGCCTGAAGAAGAGGGCTCCGATGAAAATCGGAGGAAGTGTGCAGATTGTGATTAAAGCAAGGACGGGATTCAGGAGGAAGAGGGTGATCACAACCCCTCCCATAATGGCAATGTCTTTTAGGACCGAGATTGTAACTGATTCGAAAAACTCGTTTACTGTCTCCACATCCGATGTGATCCTTGAGACGAGTGATCCGACGGGTGTGTCTCCCAGAAAACTCAGGGACTGGTGCATTATATGGCCGAACATCTTGAGCCTGATGTCCTTCATTACACCCTGGCTGGTCCAAGCCATGGCAAAGATCTGAACAAAGCTGAAGATCATCACGGCTGTAAGGAGGATAAAGTACTGGATGCCCCTGGCACCCAGGGCTCTGGCATCAGCGGAGCGGACGGCTCTGTATTCGTCGGAGCCCAGACTTTCAAGCTGAGATCTTTTGAGGACTCCATATGAACCATCCCCGCTCTCAATCATTGAGAGTTCTGGAATGGCATCAAGGAGAGAGGGGTCAAGCTCCCCTGCGTCAAAGATATACCACTCCTCGCTGGCAAGGCTGCCCTGGCTCTGAAGTTCCTTCCTCCTGCTGCTGTCCAGACCCTTAAGGTCGCTTGACAGCAGGTAGACCCGGCCGTCTGGTGAGCTTATATAGCTGCTCTCTTTGACCCGGCTCAGGGTTTCGACTTCCGCCTTGTCGATCCAGGTCCACCTTGCCATAATGTTGCGGTCTATGCTCTTCTGGAGAATGACTGGAAGTGCAAGCTCGGCGGCTGTGCTGAAGATCAGGGCTCCAATGGCAAGTCCGAACCAGAGGGCGTATTTTCTTGTGAAAACCAGAAGTTTTCTGATTATATCTGTATCAAATTCTTTTGCTATGCTCATTGCTTATCCAGTGACTGAAGTTTGTAGATTTTCTGATAGAGACCGGGGAGTTCTATCAGCTCTTCGTGGGTTCCGGACTGAATTATCTCACCGTCCTCAAGAACGATAATTCTGTCGGAGTTCATAAGAGTTGAGACTCTGTGGGAGATGATTATATTGGTCATCTCTTCCCGCTTCGTGAAGAAACTTTCAAGTATAAACTCCTCTGTCTTCGTATCAACAGCCGACAGGGCATCGTCCAGGATCAGAAGCTGCGGCCGTGCAAGGAGGGCCCGTGCAAGGGCAATCCTCTGTTTCTGTCCTCCCGAAAGGCTGATTCCCTTTTCACCAACCTGGGTTGATATGCCTTCGGGAAAGTTTTTCAGGTCCCTGTCCAGTGTTGTCATCCGCAGAACTTCATCAAGGGCTTCCTTGGAAGCATCCTCGGCTCCCATACGGATATTGGCCTCAATTGTGTCAGAGAAGAGAAAGGTCTCCTGGGGTATTATAGAGAGGCTTTTTCTCAGTTGTGAAAGTTCCAGATCGTGGATATTTATGTTGTTGTACCTTATTGAACCTGGTTTGCTGTCAAGAATGCGGGGAAGGAGGTTTACAAGAGTCGTTTTTCCGCTCCCTGTACGGCCCAGAATGCCGACAGTCTCTCCGGCCTGTATATCAAGATTGAGTCCACGGATGATTCTGTTATCATCAAAACTGAAATCAAGGTCTCTGATGCTCAGTTCCCTGAACGGGGGAACAGTATCGGGATCGCTTCCGTTGGCAATGTCGGGCACTTCGTCGAGAATCATATTTATTCTTTTAAGAGATGCGGCGCCACGCTGGATCAGGTTGACTGTAAAGCCGGCACCTATCATCGGCCAGGCGAGCATGCCAAGGTAGCTCATAATAGCCACAAAGTCCCCCGGCTCCAGGGTGCCGTAGATAACCATCCGCCCTCCGAAAAAGAGGAGGAGGCAGGCTGTGAGGCCAGACAGAAATCCGGTGACAGGGTGCATAAGGCCCCAGATCCTCACGAGTTTGATATTGGCATCGATATAATTATTGTTGTCTCCCTCAAAGGAGGCCAGAGTTGCATCCTCCTTGCGGAAAGTCTTTATTACCCTGATCCCGCTCAAGCTCTCCTGAACCCGGGAGCTGAGAGAGGCATAGCGCTCCTGAACGTTTTTAAAGAGGTCTCCAAGGAAGGAGCCCATAAAAAGAACAAGTACCGTAATCACGGGAAGTGGAATTACGGTAATGGCAGCGAGGGAAGGGTACTGGGAAAAAAGAATCCAGAGGATGGCAAGTGTCATAAAGACGCCGTCAGTGAATGCCACAAGGGCCATACCGCTGGCCATTCTTATAGCCCTCATATCATTTGTCATCCGGGCCATTATGTCTCCGGTCTTGTAACGTCCGAAAAAAGAGGAGCTCATCTCAAGGAGATGATGAAATATCTGCGCACGGAGTCCCTGTTCTATCTTTCTGGAGGATCCGATGATAAACCTGCGCCAGAAAAATCGGCCGATGGCTATGATCAGGGCTGTAATAGTCATGGTCCCCATAATTTTCAAAATCTCTTGTGGATCTGCATTTCCCGCAGAGAGCAGGTTGAGAGACTGTTTTATGTACTGGGGAAGCAGCAGCTGACCTGCATTGGTTAAAACAAGGAAAAACAAACCCGCAATATAGCTGGGGCTGTACTTTTTATAGTATGGAAGAAGGGTACGGTATTCTTTGAGCATATCAATTTAATATAGTTTATAACTTAAGATAAATACAGCATATGAAATTGAAAAATGAATTTCTTTATCCGGGGGAGCAGCGTATGAAGACAATGACATGCAGGCAGCTCGGCGGAGCCTGCAGTAAAGAGTTTCATGCTCAAACTTTTCAAAAGATCGCAGAGCTCAGCAGAGAGCATGGCATGGAAATGTATAAAGCAGGGGATGAGGCACATCTTAAGGCAATGGAGGAAATGTCTGAGTTGATGAAACATCCAGAGAAGATGAAGGAGTGGATGGATCTTAAAAAAAAAGAGTTCGATGAGATTCAGGATGATTGAATAACGGGCCTGCCTGCACTCTGCAGGAGAGTGGGTAAAAAAAAGGCCGCCCTATGCGGGGCAGCCCTTTCTGTAAGCACCGGTTTTCAGGATAGTCCGGGGGTCGGTGCTGTTTTTCTGAGGATCCTTACAGGATATGCTTCAGGAACTTTTTAGTCCGTTCCTCTTTGGCATTGTCAAAGAGCTCCGAGGGTGTTCCTTCCTCGATAATCTGGCCTTCATCCATAAAAATGACCCGGTCCGCCGCGGCACGGGCAAAACCCATTTCATGGGAGACAACCATCATAGTCATTCCGTCTTTGGCAAGCTGGAGCATTACGTCCAGTACCTCTTTGACCATTTCAGGGTCAAGGGCGGAAGTGGGTTCATCGAAAAGCATTACCTTGGGATTCATGGCAAGGGCTCGTGCAATGGCAACACGCTGTTTCTGGCCGCCCGAGAGCTGTCCAGGGTAGGATGCAGCCTTGTTTTCAAGTCCAACCTGCTTTAAAAGACGCATGGCGTTCTTTTCAGCAGCAGCCTTTTCCTCTTTCTTTACCTTGCGGGGACTGATTGTAATATTGTCAAGAACAGTCAGATGAGGAAAGAGGTTGAAGTCCTGGAATACCATTCCCACTTCTTCTCTGATCATTCTGATGTCCGACTTGGGGTCAGTCACACTGTCGCCGTCGATGAATATTTCACCGGAGGTCAGTATTTCAAGGCGGTTCACAGAGCGTAGGAGGGTACTCTTACCGCTTCCTGATGGACCGATAATCAAAACCACTTCTCCTGTTTTAATATCCAGGCTGGCGCCATTGAGGGCTTTTACTACGCCGAAATCCTTGACGGCATCCCTTATGCTGATTCTATTTTCCATTGAGAGCCATCCTTTCTTCCATTATTGCAACAAGTCTTGAAAGGAAGAGAGTCATAACAAGATAGATCAGGGCAACCATGGTGTAGCTTTCAAAGTAGAGGAAGCTTGTTGATGCATACTCCCGTCCTCTTCTGAGAAGGTCGGAAATTGCTAGAACCGATACAAGGGAAGAGTCTTTGAGCAGGGCTATAAATTCATTACCGATCGCAGGGAGTACCACTCTCATTGTCTGGGGCAGGATAATCAGCCTCAGAGCCTGTCCTCTTGTCATACCGAGGGCAATCGCCGCTTCCATCTGTCCCTTGGGGATGGACTGGATACCCGCACGGAAGATCTCTCCCATATAGGCACCGTAACATACGGCCATGGCTATGACAGCCGCAACCATTCCCTGGATGTTCAGGAACTTGCCGAGGGCGAAGTAGATGTAGAACAGCTGCACCAGAAGAGGAATTCCCCTGATAAGTTCCACATAGATCGTGGCAATCCTGTTGAAGATAACATTTCTGGAAATCTGACCAAGACCGGTCAGAAGACCGATAAATGTGGCGCAGATAATAGCCATAACTGTTACCTTGAAGGTTACGATGATACCGTCGGGCATCATGAATTTAAGTATTTTCCAGTAAGGGTCCGGTTTGAGCACCGGCAGAAGAACCAGTACCAGTATGGCACCGATAAAGGTTATCTGCCAGGATGAAAAGAGGCCCTTGTCCCCTTTGCCGGGGATAAGGGCTCCATCGGTGACTTCAATCCGGGTGTGATTGTTGTCTAGCGAAGCCATTTAGTGATCAGCTCGTCTCTTTCACCGGATTCGATTACAGCCTTGAGGCCGGCATTCAGTTTGGCAAGAAGTTCTGAGTTTCCTTTTTTAACGGCGATTCCGTAGAACTCATCTGTGAAGGGCTCGCCAACGATCTTCATTACTGATTTGTAGTTTTCGTTGCTCAGAACATAGTCGGCAGCAATGGGGCTGTCGGCTACAACACCGGCGAGATTTCCGTTTGCAAGGTCTTCGATGGCAAGGCCGAGTTCGTCATAAGTTTTAAGTACTGCGCTTCCATCATCAGTGATGGCTATGGCACCTGTTGTACCGATCTGTGCACCTACATTCTCACCTTTAAGGTCAGAGAGCTTGGTAACATCGTTTGTTCCGATGGGAACGATCAGGACCTGCCCGGCATTGATGTATGCGTCTGTAAAATCCATGGCGCCTTTTCTCTCTTCTGTGATTGTTACAGAAGAACATACAGCGTCGTAGTTTCCGTTTGCCAGACCGGCGAAAATTCCGTCCCAGGCTGTGTTGACGATTTTTACTTCAAAACCGGCGGCAGCTGCCATGGCGTTGAGAAGGTCAACGTCGAAACCGATGATTTCTTTATCTTCATTCAAAAACTCCATGGGGGGCCATGTAGCGTCTGATGCAATAGTAATTACATTGCTGTCTTCCTGCTGTCCTCCTGCAAAGAGTACGGAAGTGCTCATGATCAGGATCATTGAAAGTAATAAAAGTTTTTTCATAATAGCTGAACTCCATTTGTTCAAATTAGGATTTTTAATATTTATACCAGAAACTTACGGATTTACAAAGTATATTCGAAAAAATTATGCTGATTGAATGCGAAAATATACCTGATCCTACGAAAATGTATTCAGCCGGATTCGGCGGAATATGTGTTTGCAGGGTAAAGGACTGTTCTTTAATTACTCCTCCGAGAGTAAAGCCGGGGGGAATGATGATCAAAATTCTGTTGATTAAGAGTTGTCTGACCTGTTGAATTTCATGAAGCAAAGTGATAGGCTGAGCTCCTGAAAAGATAAAGCTTATATATTCCAGAAAATATGGTTCTGAGAGTTTCTACAGGTCCCCGTAAAGGATCTTCTATAAGTTTACCATAAACCTCAATTTCTGTTTCTCTGCTATGCAGGGAGTATGGCAGTGTATGTTGATGTGTTTGCCTTTAGAGCTTTATTCAGTACAGAAATAAAATTCTATTTTCCCGGACGGGTGAGGAGGAATACATCACAATATGAGTGATTTTTCCCGTATTTATGTAGAGAAGAGAGAGGGTCATGATAATGAGGCCCGTGGACTGGCTGCGGATCTGCAGGAGACTCTGGGCATTACTGCCGTCAAGAGAGTCCGGATCGTCAACATCTATGAACTGACTGATCTTGACAGCGGTCAGCTTGAATATATTTCGGCCAATGTCTTTTCCGAAACCCCAGCTGATATCATTCATAAAGATGCTCCCTCATCGGACAGGGTATTTGCCCTTGAGTATCTCCCCGGGCAGTTCGACCAGAGGGCCGACTCTGCCGCCCAGTGTATTCACCTTGTATACCCCGACTGGGCCGGTGTTGTAAGAAGCAGCAGGATGATTCTTCTAGAGGGCTCTGTTTCAGAGAGTGAGCTTCAGAATATCAAGGCCTACTGCATCAACCCCGTTGAGGCAAGAGAGAAGGATCTTTCCGCCCACTCCCTTTTTGATCTTGGTTCAGCCCCCGAAGCCGTTCCCGTGCTGGACAGCTTCAACTCATCGAACCCTGATGAAATCAGACGCTCCATGGGACTTGCAATGTCCCCCGAAGACATAGAATCCTGCCAGAACTACTTTAAACAGGTCGAGAACAGAAGCCCCAGTGAGACTGAGATCCGTGTTCTCGACACCTACTGGTCAGATCACTGCCGCCACACGACCTTCGAAACCGAGATCCGGGACATCGTTCTTCCTTCCGGCGACTTTCATTCGAGACTCAAAGAGACCCTTGAACACTATAAAAGCATCAGAACTCTCTGCGGAAGGGATGAAAACCCCCTGACCCTGATGGATCTTGCCACCATCTCCGGCAGACGCCAGAGGAAAGAGGGGCTTCTTGATGATATGGAGGTCTCCGAGGAGATCAATGCCTGTTCAGTGAGGATCACCGTCGATGTGGACGGACAGCCTGAACCCTGGCTTCTTATGTTTAAGAATGAGACCCACAACCATCCCACTGAAATAGAACCCTTCGGAGGGGCTTCAACCTGTATCGGCGGAGCCATCAGAGACCCCCTCTCCGGGCGTTCCTATGTCTATCAGGCAATGAGAATCACGGGTGCTTCGGATCCCAATGAAAAAGTTGAGGATACAATACCCGGGAAACTCCCCCAGAAATATATTACAAGAACAGCCGCCGGAGGCTACAGCTCCTACGGTAACCAGATAGGCCTTGCCACAACCTTTGTAAGGGAGATCTATGATCCCGGTTATAAGGCCAAAAGAATGGAAGTCGGCGCCGTCGTCGGAGCGGTTCCTGAAAAAATGGTCCGCCGTGAATCACCCGTGCCTGGGGATGCCATCGTACTCATCGGCGGCAAGACCGGACGGGACGGATGCGGCGGGGCAACGGGTTCCTCCAAGGAACACACAGCCGAATCCCTTGAAAGCTGCAGCGCCGAAGTACAGAAGGGCAATGCCCCTGAAGAGCGGAAGATCCAGAGGCTCTTCCGTAACCCCGAAGTGACAGCCCTTATCAAAAAATGCAACGACTTCGGCGCCGGCGGTGTCTCTGTTGCAATCGGAGAACTTGCTGACGGCCTTCTGATTAACCTGGACAGGGTTCCTGTCAAATACAAGGGTCTCAGCGGTACTGAGCTTGCCATCAGCGAATCACAGGAGCGGATGGCTGTTGTTGTCGCCGCCGCAGACAAGGATGCCCTTATCGCCTATGCGGAGGCGGAAAACCTTGATGCCACCCATGTGGCCGATGTGACATCGGACAACCGCCTTGTTATGAACCTGGGGGGAGAGACCATTGTCGATCTTGACCGGGCCTTCCTTGATACAAACGGTGTCCGCCAGACGGCGGATGTCAAACTTCCCGATGTAGATTTTAAAGTGGACCCGTATGCCTCTGCCGAAGATTTTTCAAAAGAGGGATTTCTCAATACCCTAGGCAGCCTGAATGCCTGTTCCCAGAAGGGCCTTGTCGAGATGTTTGATGCGTCAATCGGGTCAGGCACCGTGCAGATGCCCTACGGCGGAAGCAGGCAGCTCTCCGAATCGGAGGCCTCCATACACAAGCTGCCGGTTCCCGGCGGTAAGACAAAAACATGCAGCCTTCTGGCTTACGGTTTTGATCCCCGTGTGAGCAGCTGGAGCCCCTATCACGGCAGTGTTCACTCGGTTGTCAGCTCCATTTCACGTCTTGTTGCCTCTGGGGGCAGATGGCGGAAAACAAGACTCAGCTTTCAGGAGTATTTTAAACGCCTTGGCAGAGACCCTGAAAACTGGGGTCTTCCTCTCTCCGCACTTCTGGGGGCTCTGGAGGCCCAGGAAAAACTCGATATTCCAGCCATTGGAGGAAAGGACAGCATGTCCGGGACCTTCCATGATATACATGTTCCCCCCACGCTGATCTCCTTCGCCGTGACAACAGCGGATATTGAGAATACAGTCAGTTCAGAATTCAAGAAATCAGGATCTTCTGTATATATGATGCCTCTTCCCTCCGGGGATGACGGACTTCCCGACTGGGCTGCCATTAAATCCTCATTTGACGGCATGGAAGCTCTGATTTCAGGCGGGAAAGTATTGAGTGCCGGTACAGTGAAGGAGGGGGGAATCGCCTCCCAGATCTTCAGAATGTCCGCGGGTAACGGCATCGGCTTTACCCTGGACGGCGCTGCGTCGGCGGGGCTTATGATGCTGAACAAGGGAAGAGGGGATATCCTGTTTGAATCTGATGATGCAGGGCTCTGTGACTCTTTTCCCGGTCTGGTGCGCCTTGGAACCACTTCGGATTCCGCCAATATTGATTTCGGCAGTTTCAGCCTCTCCATTGATGAAGCAGCAGGTTCATGGACGAAGACTCTTGATTCTGTTTTTCCCGATGATCCCGATAAAAAGGATGCCTCTGAGTGCGGCATTACCGATTTCACTGTCAGAGCATCAGGCAGGGGCTCTTCAGGATCTGTCCGGCCCAGAGCCTTTATTCCTGTATTTCCCGGTACAAACTGTGAATATGATACCCAACGCGCTTTTCAGGACGCGGGAGCCGATACACTGAGTGCGGTCTTCTGCAACAGAAACCGCAGTGATGTTATGGCAAGCCTTGGAAAAATAGTAGAGGGAATCAAAGGGTCACAGATCCTGATGCTCTCCGGCGGTTTTTCAGCAGGTGATGAACCTGAAGGGTCCGGCAAATTTATTGCCAATGTACTCCGCAATCCGGAGGTCGCCGACGCGGTGCAGGATCTTCTTGACCGCGACGGCCTCATTCTTGGAATCTGCAACGGTTTCCAGGCTCTAGTTAAATCGGGGCTTCTTCCCTACGGAAGGGTCTGCGAACTGAAAGAGGATACCCCCACACTTGCAAGGAACATCAACAACCGCCATATATCACGGATGGTGACAACACATGTGAGCTCTGTAATGAGTCCCTGGCTGCAGAATATGAATACCGCAGAGCTTCATGAAATAGCAATCTCCCATGGAGAGGGGCGGTTTACAGCGCCTCGGGCTGTTCTCGATGATCTTGTGGAAAAAGGCCAGGTGGCTTTCCAGTACTCCGACGGCGGGGGGCGGGTGACGATGAATCCCCTTTACAATCCCAATGGTTCCGATCTTGCTATTGAGGGAATCACATCCGCAGACGGACGGGTCCTGGGTAAAATGGGCCATACAGAGCGCTATACAGATGACAACTTCAGAAACATTCCCGGCAGAAAGGTTCAGCCTCTCTTCCGTTCGGGTGTAGAGTATTTTCTGTAGGATGAGAGTCAGGAAAAGATTATAATCAGGAGTCAATTATGAAGTGTGCAATATTTTTCGGAAGCCGCTCAGACCTCGATAAAATGAAGGGTGCGGCCAAATGTTTAAAGGAGTTCGGGATAGAGTATGAGGCTCATATCCTCTCAGCTCACAGGGTACCCGAGAAGCTTGTTGAGACCATCAGAAGACTGGAGGATGAGGGGTGCGAGTTTATTATCGCCGGTGCGGGTCTTTCGGCCCACCTTCCGGGAGTAGTGGCTTCAAAGACAATCCTTCCTGTGATCGGAGTGCCCCTTGATGCAGCATTTCAGGGCATGGACGCCCTGTTTTCAATCGTTCAGATGCCCAAGGCCATTCCTGTTGCCACAGTGGGAGTAAACAACTCCTATAATGCAGCCATGCTTGGTGTTCAGATGCTTGCCATCAAATACCCCGAAGTAAAAGAGAAGCTGATCCGCTACAGAGAGGATATGAAGAAAAACTTTATCGCCGACAACAGCGATGGAGTTGAACTCTAGAATACATTCACAGAGTGTAATCTAAACAACCATAAGGATATAAGATGATTCCAGACGAAGGACTTCCCGGAGATGATAAACTGCACGAGGAGTGCGGTGTATTCGGTGTTTACTCTACAGAAGACTGCCCCGCTGCCGAACTGACATACCTGGGGCTCCTCGGCCTCCAGCACAGGGGCCAGGAGAGTGCAGGAATTACCGTAAGCAGCCAGGGTAAACTGACCACCCGCAAGGGAATGGGGCTTGTTTCCGAGGTATTCCGCGGAGACGCTGTCAAGGATTTAAACGGCGGCAATGCGGCCATCGGTCATGTCCGCTATACAACAGCGGGGGACAGCACCATAACCAATGCCCAGCCCCTTGAAGGGCACTGTAAACTGGGAGCTCTTGCTGTCGCCCATAACGGAAACCTCGTGAATGTAGAGGTGATCCGTTCCCTGATGGAGGATGCCGGTGCTATATTCCAGACAACCAGCGATACCGAAGTCATCCTTAATATGATCGCCCGGGGGGCGTCAAAGGGTATTGAGAAGGCCGTTCGTGACACGGCTCAGGCCATAAAAGGCTCTTATGCCATTGTCCTTCATATAGACAATAAACTTATAGGTGTGAGGGATCCCCACGGAATCAGGCCTCTCTGCCTCGGGAAGCTGGACAACTCATGGATTCTCTCATCCGAATCCTGTGCACTCAATACAGTGGGCGCAGAATTTGTCAGAGACCTGGAACCCGGTGAGATTGTGGTCATCGATGAAAACGGTGTTAACTCTCTCGGGTTCGACAGCACATCCAAGCTTTCTACATGTATCTTTGAGTACATCTACTTTGCACGGCCCGACAGCCAGATAGACGGTATTAATGTTATGGAAGCCCGTAAGCGCTGCGGCGCCGAGTTCTACAGGGAAAATCCAATTGAGGCGGATATGGTTGTTGCCGTTCCCGACTCCGGGCTTTCCGCTGCCATCGGCTACTCCGAGGCTTCGGGAATCCCCTTTGAGATGGGATTTATCAAGAACCGCTATATAGGGCGGACCTTTATCGCTCCCTCCCAGGAGATGAGAGAGAAGGCCGTTTCGGTCAAGCTGAATGTGGTCAAGTCCGTGGTTCAGGGGAAGAGGGTCATTCTTATTGACGACTCCATTGTCAGGGGTACCACAAGCCGCCATCTTGTAACCCTGATGCGGAAAGCCGGTGCAAGCGAGGTCCATCTTGGTATTGTCTCCCCTCCCATCAAACACTCCTGTTACTTCGGGATCGATACTCCGGACACCGAACAGCTGATAGCAAGCGGCCGCGATGTGCAGGAGATCTGCAAGGAGATCGGTGCCGACAGCCTCGGCTATATCAGTCTCGACGGACTGACAAGGGCGCTTAGTTCCGAGGAACCCCGTTTCTGCAACGGCTGCCTCACAGGAACCTATCCCCTGACCCCCAATAATTGATGAAGCCAGAGGCTTTACCCATAGATTCAAGTTCAATAGAATACGGAAGGTATAATGCACACATATAAAGATTCAGGTGTAGATAAGGAAGAGGGCTACAGGGCTGTCGACAAGATAAAAGACGCCGTAGCCGAAACCCACAATGAGAATGTACTGACAGGGCTGGGAAGTTTTGCATCCCTCTATGCCCTGAAAGACTACAGGAATCCCGTTCTTGTTTCCGGAACAGACGGAGTGGGGACAAAGCTGGCTATAGCCTTTGAAAAAGGCCTCTATGATACCGTCGGTCAGGACTGTTTTGCAATGTGTGCCAACGACATACTCTGTCAGGGTGCAAAACCTCTCTTCTTTCTGGACTATCTTGCCTGCGGTAAACTGGATTCCGATGTTTCAAGCCGCATCGTTTTGGGGATGGCAGCCGCCTGTAAAGAAGCGGACTGCGCCCTCGTAGGCGGTGAGACTGCCGAGATGCCTGGTTTCTACAAGGACGGAGACTACGATATGGCGGGCTTCTGTGTCGGCGTTGCTGAAAGGGATGAGATCGTCAACGGCGAGGCCATCAGAGAGGGGGATGTTCTTCTGTCACTCTCCTCCAGCGGTGTTCACTCCAATGGATTCAGTCTCGTCCGCTCCCTTGTGAAAGACCTGGATGAGGAGTTTCAGGGTGAGCCTGTCTTTAAAGAGCTTATCAAACCCACCAGAGTCTATGTTTCATCGGTTTTAAAGGCCCTCAAGGCCTCACCCGGCAACATCACAGGCATGGCCCACATTACCGGGGGGGGAATCCCCGAGAATCTGCCCCGGACCATTCCTGCTGGCTACTGCGCCAATGTGGAGAAGTCCAAAGTGCCAGTTCTCCCTGTCTTTGAGTATCTTAAGGCCAAAGGCGTACCCGAAGAGGAAATGTGGGGCACCTTCAACATGGGGGTGGGATTTATCCTTGTTGTAAAAAAAGATAAGGCAGATGAAGTCGCCTCTGTACTGAAAGGGGCAGGGGAGACCGTAACCGTTCTGGGGAGTATCTCCAAAGGCGACGAGAAGCTGTGTTTAAAATAGCCGTTCTGATTTCAGGAGGCGGCAGCAATCTGCAGTCCCTCATCGATGCGGCAGCCGCCGGCAGACTGGGAGATGCGGAAATATGCATAGTCATAAGCGACCGCCCGGCAGCCGGCCTTGACCGGGCCGCAGATGCGGGTATTAAAACAGAGCTGGCCGACAGGAAAACCCTGAAAGGCGGGTTGTCCGGCAGGATCATGGAGATGATCCCTTATGATACGGACCTGATCGTCCTTGCCGGCTACCTGTCAATCCTCTCATCCGGTTTTGTTGAAAAGTGGAAGGGGAAAATAATAAATATACATCCGGCCCTTCTGCCCGAGTTCGGCGGCAGGGGAATGTACGGAATGAATGTTCACCGGGCGGTCCTTGAAGCCGGCCGTGAAAAAAGCGGCTGTACAGTCCACTATGTGGAAGCCGGTGTGGATACGGGAGAGACCATTCTTCAGAGAGAGGTCCCTGTCATGCCCGGCGACAGTCCGGAGATCCTGCAGAAAAGGGTCCTTACCGAGGAGCATATCGCTCTTCCTGAAGCAGTCAGAAAAATTATTGAAAATAGAAAGGGAATGGGGAAATGAAAAGAGCACTTATCAGCGTGTACAAAAAAGACGGTGTCCTTGAACTGGGGCAGTTTCTGAAAAAAAACGGCTGGGAGATCATCTCAACCGGCGGAACATACCGTTACCTCCAGGAGCAGGGACTGGAACCCGTTGAGGTTTCCAAGGTCACCGGCGGAAAAGAGATGCTTGACGGTCGGGTCAAGACTCTTCACCCCGTGATTCACGGCGGAATCCTTGCCATCAGGGACAATGAAGAGCACATGTCTACCATTAAGGCGGAAGGCATTGGAACCATTGATATGGTTGTTGTTAACCTCTACCCCTTCTTCGATGAAGTATCCACAGACAAGAGCTTTGAAGAAAAGGTCGAGTTTATCGATATCGGAGGCCCCACAATGCTCCGCTCTGCAGCCAAGAACTTTCAGGATGTCACCGTAATCTGCAATACAGAGGACTATGCCGCTGTAATGGAAGAGATGGACAAAGAGGGGGATGTTACCTTCGAGACAAGAAAGATGCTTGCAGGCAAGGTCTTTAATCTGACATCTGCATACGATGCGGCAATCAGCCAGTTTTTCCTCGGCCGGGACTCAATGCCCGAGTTCTTTCCCGCATCCTTTAAAAAGAATATGGACCTCCGCTACGGAGAAAACCCCCACCAGGGCGCCGCTTTCTACACAAATACCTGGGGCGGCGGATCTTTTTCAGATTTCAAGCAGCTTAACGGCAAAGAACTCTCCTTCAACAACATTCGTGATATGGATGTGGCCTGGAAGATCGTCAACGAGTTTGACACACTTGTCTGCTGCGGTTTGAAGCACTCCACACCCTGCGGTGTGGCTTTCGGTAAAAATGCTGCCGACGCCTACAAAAAGGCCTATGAATGCGACCCCACTTCCATATTCGGAGGAATCGTAGCCATTAACGGTGAGGTCACAAAAGAGGCCGCAGAAGAGATGATAAAGATCTTTCTCGAGATCGTAGTCGCCCCCTCCTTCACCGATGAGGCCCTTGAGGTACTGAAGTCCAAAAAGAACCTCCGCGTCATCCAGACCTCCAACAAGCCCTCTGACCCCCTCGAAATCGTCAAGGTAGACGGGGGTATTCTGGTTCAGGATGCAGACCTCAGCTTCTCAAATGACTTCAAAGTCGTCACAGAAGTTGAACCCGAACCTGAACTGATGGATGATCTTGTCTTCGGCCAGAAGGTTGTAAAGCATGTTAAATCCAACGCTATCGTTGTTGTGAAGGACGGAAAGGCTACAGGTATAGGAACCGGCCAGACCAACAGGATCTGGGCTGCCCAGCAGGCAATCGAGCGGGCAGGGGACGGGACAGTTCTGGCATCGGATGCCTTCTTTCCCTTTGACGACGTTGTTACTCTGAGCGCAGAAAAGGGAATCAAGGCGATCATTCAGCCCGGCGGTTCTATCCGAGACGAAGACTCTATCAAGGCCTGTAACGAGAAGGGAATCCCTATGATCTTTACAGGCATGCGCCACTTCAAGCACTAGGGAGCTGATCTATGAAAATTCTGGTAACCGGAAGCGGCGGAAGAGAGCACGCTCTTGTGAAAAAGCTGCTGCAGAACCCTGATGTGACAAAAGTTTACTGCGCCCCTGGAAACGGTGGTACCGAATCGGAAGAGGGATGTGAAAATGTTCCTCTCACAGATCCTCAGGATCTGGCTGATTTCGCCGCTGCGAATCAAATTGATATGGCACTCCCCGGGTCCGAGGATATGCTTGTTGCGGGCATTGCCGACCGCTTCAAAGAGAAGGGTATACCCGTTCTCGGCCCCCACAGGGCGGCGGCCCTTCTGGAGGGCAGCAAATGTATGGCCAAAGACTTCATGAAGAAGTACGGAATAAAGACGGCGGCCTACGGCAATTTCACCGACTATGATGAAGCCAGAGAGTATCTCGAGACCGCCGGCTTTCCAATCGTCCTGAAGGCCGACGGCCTGGCCGCAGGGAAGGGGGTGCTTATCTGCGCCGACCTTGCAGAAGCCGTTGATGCCCTGGACACCCTTATGAAGGGCAGGGCCTTTGGTGATGCTGGTGACAGCATAGTCATAGAGGAGTTCCTTACAGGGGTTGAGGCATCCATACTCTCCTTTTATGACGGGAAGACAATCATGCCTCTGCTGAGCGCCAAGGATCACAAAAAGATTCTTGAGGGTGAGACCGGACCCAACACAGGGGGAATGGGCGTAATCAGCCCGAATCCCCATGTTGATGAGAGGGTCATGGATCTTTTCAATACTGAGATACTGGAGCCGACCCGCAGAGGCCTTGATAAAGAAGGGCTGAACTTTGCGGGAGTCATCTTCTTCGGTCTGATGATCAACGAAAAAGGTGTCTACCTCCTGGAATACAACCTGAGAATGGGGGACCCTGAAACACAGGCCGTACTCTCATTACTCGATTCAGACCTTCTGGAGCTGATTCAGGCGTCCATAGAGGGCAGACTTGATACGGTACAACCTGAATGGAAAAGCGGAAGCAGCTGCTGCGTTGTCATTGCCTCAGGCGGGTATCCAGGGAGTTACGAGAAGGGGAAAAAGATCACCGGAATCGGCAGCAGTCAAAGCGATGTCTTTATCGCCGGCGCTAAGCTTGAAAACGGAGAGCTCTACACTTCGGGCGGACGTGTTCTCAATGTTGTTGCCACCGGGGCTACCCTGGAAGAGGCAAGGCGGAACTGCTATGCAGACGTCAGCCGGATCAGTTTCGAAAATTCTGTCTACAGAAAGGATATCGGCGGTCCTGTACTGGACTGACCTTAAAACGGGCCTGTCACGGAAAACTGCATTTCCGGGCAGGCTTTGTTAAAATTGAACAACTTGTTTTTTTAATTTTTCAAAAAAACAATAAAAACCGATATACCCCCTCCGGGGGATCTGTTATTCAAACATAAGAAAACAACATTTTTGTATTTTTCATAATTTTTCCAAGAAAAATCAGTGCAAAATTAAATTGCTATTTCGGCAACCTCGTTAAAACCTTAGTCAAACTATATGAAAAAATCTCTGTTTTTATACATTTAACAGCTACTTTTTGGAAAGTCATCCAATGATTATGTATGAAAAATGATGAGAAAATGTGAAAAACGTAAAATACAGCCTTTCTTTTATTGTAAAACATTTGTTTACAGGGCAAAATTGGTTAAATCTTCCAGAATGTAGGCAATATTAACTAAACATTGACAATTCACTCTTTTAATCCTATAAAAAATAAAACCATTTATAAGGTTACTACTTGCACAAGGAGAAAAAAATGAAAAAGATCTTGATGCTAGCTCTGACTGCTTTTCTTGCTATGTCTTTTATTGGATGTAAAAAAGAAACAGAATCAATTAAAATTGGAGTAGGCGGAGCACACTCCGGAGACCTCGCTTCCTACGGTATTCCCACCGTGAGAGCTGCTGAACTGGTTGTTGAAGAGATCAATGCCAACGGCGGTGTTCTTGGCAGACAGGTTGAACTGTTTGTAGAGGATGATGAGTGTGATCCCGGTAAAGCTACAAATACTGCAGCTAAACTTGTAGGTGACGGTGTTGTTGCCGTAATCGGCCACATCTGTTCCGGTGCTACAAAGTCAGCTCTGGGTGTCTATGTTGATGAGAATGTTATTACAATCTCTCCCTCAGCCACAAACCCCCCTCTGACAAAGAGCGGAGACTATCCCAACTTTCTGAGAACCATTGCACCCGATGACGCTCAGGCTGAAGTTGCGGTCAACTACGCTGTTAATACACTGGGAATCAAAACATTTGCTATTCTCCACGACAGAGGAGACTACGGAAAGGGCTTTGCCGACTTCTGTCAGGCTGAACTCGATGCCAGAAGCGGTGTTGAAACAGTTATGTACGAAGGTATCCAGGCTGGAGCCCTCGACTACTCTGCCATAGTCAACAAGGTTGCCAACTCCGGTGCTGACGCTGTAATCTACGGCGGATACCACCCCGAAGCTTCCAAGCTGGTACAGCAGATGAAGTCAAAGGGTCTGGACATTGTATTTATCTCTGACGACGGTGTTAAAGATGATACCTTTATCAGAGTTGCCGGCGAGTACGCTGAAGATGTATATGCTACAGGTCCCATGGATACAACATCCAACCCCATGGCTGTTAAAGCTACAGAAGACCACAGAGCGAAATACGGTGAAGAGCCCGGTGCTTTCTTCCTGAACGCTTATGCTGCTACTGTAGCCCTTCTGAATGCCATCGAGAAAGCCGGTTCCACCGACTACGATGCAATCATGGCTGCTCTTCAGAGCGAGTACGTTGAAACTCCCCTTGGAAAAATCTCCTTCGACGACAAGGGTGATGCCATTGGTGTAGGTTTTGCCGTATACCAGGTTCAGAACGGTTCATACGTAGAACTTAAATAAGTTATTGCGAATCTACCTCTAAATACATGATCGGGAGCAGATGCTTTTGGGTATCTGCTCCCGGTCTGTTAAGGTATTTCAAAAAATAGGAGTATGTATTCTTCATGAATCTCGAGTATTTTTTCTCCCTGTTCCTCGGTGGTCTCACAAGAGGAAGTATTTATGCGTTAATCGCGCTGGGATACACCATGGTTTATGGTATTATCAAACTGATAAACTTCGCCCATGGTGAAATTTATATGATCGGTGCCTTCACGGCCCTTATTATCGGCGGAGCCCTGGCCACAACCTCAATGAATCCTGTTTTAATATTCATTCTGGCCTGTCTGGCAGCCATTATTTATTCTGCCGCATACGGTGTAACAATTGAAAAGCTTGCGTACCGGCCCCTCAGAAAGGCACCCCGTCTTTCGGTACTGATTTCGGCCATTGGTATGTCCATTTTTCTTCAGAACTATGTTCTTCTGGCACAGACATCAGACTTTCTGCCTTTCCCCAAACTGCTGCCATCTATTAAATTCCTCGACGGCGGTCCTCTGACTACCACTGAGTTTCTTATTCTGATTACCACAGCTGTTGTTATGATTCTTCTGACTTTGCTGATTAAATTTACAAAAATGGGCAAGGCCATGAGAGCCACTTCCCAGGACACAAATATGGCCCAGCTTGTGGGTATTAACGTGGATAAGGTTATCTCAATGACCTTTCTTATCGGGTCTGCTACCGCAGCTCTGGGTGGTGTTCTGATCAGCTCCCATATCGGACAGATAAACTTTTATATTGGATTTATTGCCGGTATCAAGGCCTTCGTAGCAGCGGTACTTGGCGGAATCGGAAGTATTCCCGGTGCAGTTCTTGGAAGCTTTGTCCTGGGGCTGACTGAAAGTTTCGGAGCCGGTTACATTGCCAGTGACTATGAAGATGCTTTCGCCTTTATCATTCTTATTCTCATTCTGATATTCAAGCCTGCCGGACTTCTGGGACGGAAGGAAAATGAAAAAGTGTGATTATAAAAAGAGAGATGTATAAATGATTAGTTTAAAAGACGTAAAAAAAGCATTCCTTAGCGCAATATGGTTTATGTTTCTGACCTTTCCTATCATGGTCATGAAGGTTAATACCATTACAAACACTCTTCTCTGGAGATGGTCCAACATGGCCTTTGTCGGAATCGCGGCATTTGTTGTAACTCTCCTCGGAGCCTTCCTTTCCAAGAGAAGCAGTACCAAAGAAAAATCCGACAAGCCTTCCTGGACAGAAACTGTTAACAAAAAAATGGAAAACAAGAAGATCCGCTACTCCTCACTGGGTATTCTTCTTGCCGTTATGATTGTTTTTCCCTTTCTGATGTCAATGTATCAGACAAGCATTATGACCACGGCTTTGATGTATGTTGTTCTCGGTCTGGGACTCAATATTGTAGTCGGTTTCGGCGGACTCCTTCATCTGGGTTACGCGGCCTTCTATGCCGTAGGTGCCTATACCTATGCTCTGCTCTACCATCATTTCGGTTTGAGCTTCTGGATTTGTCTCCCCCTTGGGGCCCTTTTCAGTGCACTGTTCGGTTTTCTCCTTGGGCTTCCTATTCTCCGTCTGAGAGGGGACTATCTTGCCATCGTTACACTTGCCTTCGGTGAAATCGTCCGTCTGGTTCTTGAGAACTGGGGAGAATTTACCTTCGGTCCCAGCGGTATTTCCAAAATAGCCCGTCCTGAACTTTTCGGTCAGAAAATGAGACTCGCACAGGCTACCAATTTCACCTATTTTATTGCTGTTGCTCTGGCGATTCTGACAATTATTGTTATCAGAAGAATGGAGAGCTCTAAAATGGGACGTGCATGGGAAGCCATGAGAGAAGATGAAATTGCCTCTCAGGCCATGGGAATCGATATTACCAAGGCCAAGCTGACAGCCTTCTCAATGGGTGCTATCTGGGCCGGTATAATGGGTGTTCTCTTTGCCGCCAAAACAACCTTTGTCAGCCCTGCCAGCTTTAAGACATGGGAATCTATTATTATTCTCTGTGTAGTTGTAATCGGTGGTATGGGATCAATTCCCGGTGTTATCGTCGGGGCCCTGATCTTTATTCTGACTCCAGAGTACTTGAGAGCCTTCAGTGAGTACAGGATGCTTATCTTTGGAATTGCCCTTGTACTGATGATGATCTTCAGACCCGGCGGTATTATTCCCAAGATCAGAAAGTCCCACAAATTTACCAGCGATGATGAACAGGAGGCAGAAGCATGAGTGATGCTCCCGTACTTGAAGTAGACGGACTGTCCATGGTCTTCGGAGGCCTCAGAGCCGTTGATAATGTAAGTCTTAAAATAAACAAGGGCGAGATTGTAGCTCTTATCGGTCCTAACGGGGCCGGAAAAACAACTTTTTTCAACTGTGTAACAGGTGTTTATGTTCCGACCCATGGTCAGGTCAGGGTGAATACTCCTGAAGGAACTACTGTTCTCAATGGACTGAAGCCCAATGTTATCAACGAAAAAGGGCTTGCCAGAACTTTTCAGAACATCAGACTGTTCAGCAATATGTCGGTTCTTGAGAATGTTATGATCGGACGCCATCAGTCCCTGAAGTCCTCTATCCTGAGCTCTGTGCTTCATACAAAGAAGAACAGGGAAGAAGAAAAAAAAGTAATCGATGACAGCTATGCCATATTAAAAAAAATCGGTCTTGAACAGTATGTCAATGAACTGGCCTGCAACCTTCCTTACGGTGCTCAGCGCCGTCTTGAGATTGCCAGAGCCATGGCTACAGATCCTTTCCTTCTCCTCCTCGACGAGCCTGCTGCGGGTATGAACCCCCAGGAGACCAATGAGCTTGTTGATCTGATTCAGAAACTCAGAAAGGAAGATGGTCTGACCATTCTTCTTATTGAACATGATATGAGTTTGGTTATGACCCTGTCTGAACGGATCTATGTTGTGGACTACGGTAAAATGATCGCTCATGGAACTCCCGAAGAGATCAAGCACAACAAGGAAGTTATCAAAGCCTACCTTGGAGAGGATATCGATGCTTAAAATAAATAATATTAGTACCTATTACGGAAATATTCAGGCACTCAAGGATATATCCATTGAGGTCTCAGAGGGTGAAATCATTACTCTCATCGGAGCCAATGGTGCCGGTAAATCTACAACCCTGATGTCCCTTTGCGGTATTGTTCCCATCACCTCAGGAAGCATTGAGTTCGAAGGTAAGGACATCTCAAAGATGAATCCTGACAAAATAGTTTCTATGGGAATCAGTCAGGTTCCCGAGGGACGGAGGATCTTCCCCCAGCTTTCAGTAAGGGAGAATCTGGACATGGGTGCCTTTCTTAGAAACGACAAGGAAGGGATCAAGCAGGATATAGAGTACATGTACTCCCTTTTTCCCCGGCTTGCTGAAAGACGCAACCAGCAGGGCGGTACACTTTCAGGTGGTGAGCAGCAGATGCTTGCGATCTGCCGCGCTCTGATGGCAAGACCCAGACTCCTCCTTCTGGATGAACCCTCACTGGGACTGGCGCCGCTTATCGTACAGCAGATCTTCGACATCATCAAAAAGGTCAACAAGGAAAACAATACAACTGTCTTTCTGGTTGAACAGAATGCCAACATGGCTCTCAAGATTGCCCACAGAGGTTATGTTCTCGAGACCGGAAAAATCAGCATGACCGATGATGCTGATAAGCTCCTGGCCAATGAAGATGTAAAGAAGGCCTATCTGGGAATCTGATTTTCCATAAATAGTTAAGAAAAAAAATAAGGCACCGGCTCTCAAGGGAGACGGTGCCTTTTTTATTTACCCATAGAATAGATGCATTAAAAGAGGCTGCCCCCTGTAAACGCAGCAGCTTCTCCGCTGCCAAGCAGCCTTTGTGCTTCCTCCCGGCAGAATGAGCTGATTTCAAGCAGATTGATAAGCCTGCTCCAGGGATACCCGGCAAGGTAGATTTCATTCTCCATGCCTGAAAGGCTGTCAGGAGTCTTCAGCCATAGATAGCTTACGGCAGTAACCCTGTCTTCCGGGATCAGGCGGAGCATTACAGGCAGTATTGTATTCTGCTGCCACGACGAATCCATGCTTCTTGCGGTGTATACAAGGTACCAGTAGCTGAACTCAGAGCGTTCATCAAAGAAATCACGGACAAACCACGGCATATCGCGAAGGACAAGGCTCTGTCCTGTCAGATAGCTGAGGTCATCCAATGTCTTTTGCCTGGTTTCAAGGAGGGAAGGGAGAACCTTTGCAAGATAAGTTTTCTTTTCATCATCTGTCCATCCGCGGTATTTCAGATCCTCATAAATCCTCTGTACAGAGAGTATATCCCTGTCGGCCCAGAAGTTTATCTGAGACATCAGCCACTCCCTGCTGTCGATATCACGGCTGCCGGAGCTGTACTTTGACGAAAAAACGGACATAAAGCCGTCAAATTCAGCGGTTGCTTTCTCAACGCTGTTCAAGTTTCCCGGATTCTGAAGGGGGGAAGAAGGTGTTCCTTTTTCCTCGGGAATGGTCGCACAGGAAAAAATAATTAGACTGAGTAATAAAATGGATGTAAAATTCTTCATAAATACCTCTGTAACAATATGTCCCTTTCTTCAGATATTACCATATTTAAAGAAAGTTATTGACTAAAAAAAGAACAGTTGGTAAGTTCTATATATAGAAAATAATATATTTTTATACATTGCTTATGAGTCCGGGGATTTCAACCGGAAAGGAAGTGGAATGGAAATCAAAAATATTGAAGCAATCAACACCCGCTATTCAGATCTTGCCGATAGCGACTGCTGCCTCTCCTGTGGTAAGGCTATACAGTTTGCCGGTGCTCAGAAGGGTGAAGTATGTCTTGATCTTGGAAGCGGACGGGGCGGCGATGTCATAAGGATGGCCGATCAGGTCGGTGAAGAGGGGTTCGTCTATGGAATAGACCTCTCCGACGGAATGATAAGAAAGGCAAAGAAAACAGCGGAAAAGCTCGGAAAGAGCAATGTCGAGTTTATCCAGTCCAACCTCGAGACCCTTCCTTTGAAATGCGGGAGTGTTGATCTTATAATTTCAAATTGTGTACTGAACCATGTTTCGGATAAAGCCAAAACATGGGCGGAAATCTATAGAGTCATGAAAACGGGCGGTCGCTTTACAGTGAGTGATATCTACTCAACAGACCTCGTCCCCGAAGAGTATGCCAAGGATCCGGTAGCAGTCTCCGAATGCTGGGCCGGCGCGGTAACAAAGGATGTATATATGAATCTTCTGCAGGAAGGAGGGTTTCAGAATATCAATATCCTTGAGGAGTCCCAACCTTATGAAAAGGGGAAAATATCCGTAGTCAGTTTCACAGTTACCGGTTTTAAAACCGGCAGCTGTTGCTGTTAATTTTGTGCAGGAGGTGGAAAATTGAAATCTCTGATCAAGAAAAAACAGGGAGAGGTTAAGAAAACAGCCCAGTGCTGTGCCAAGATCTCACCCGTTGTGGCAGGCTGCCACGACTGATTTATCCGGGCCTCAGGGCCCGGTTTTTTAAAGGACGCTGTGTGAGTTTAAGAAAATCCAAACATACAATCTGTGCCCCTCTGCAGGACTCCGAATCCTGGTATATCATGAACCTTCTCTCAAAAGAGGCGGACATTCTTGAAGCTGATCTGGCACAGGCATTTATTTCCGATACACTGGATGATGCCGCGCCCTTTGTTGAGAAGGGTTACTATATGGATGAGGAAAAAGAGACGTCTCTCTTTAATGCCGCATACCTTGATTTTATGGACCAGCAGGAGGAATCGGAGATTCAGGTCTTCTATGTTCCCGACTATTTCTGCAATTTCAAATGCACCTACTGCTATCAGGAAGAGTATGGTAAATCAACCGCATTAAAAGACCAGCGCCCTGTTATTGATGCGTTTTTCTCCTACCTGGATTTAAACTTCAGTGGGAAACCCTTCTATCTGACACTCTTCGGCGGAGAGCCTCTGCTGACTTCAGAGTCCCACAGGTCCAATATCAACTATTTCCTGGACAGGGCAGACGAAAGAAAGCTTTCAATTGCCATTGTAACAAACGGATATACCCTGGAAGAGTGCCTTCCCCGGCTGAAACAATCCCGTATTCGTGAAATCCAGATTACCCTGGACGGTCCGGCTGAAGTTCACAACCTGCGCCGCCCCCTCCGAGGCGGACAGGGGACTTTTGAGAGAGTCTCGGATGCCGTTGACCTCACCATTGCCGCCGGAATCCCTGTAAATCTGAGAGCTGTACTGGATAAACAGAATATTGACGGCCTTCCTGAACTGGCTGCCCACGCAGTCAAAAAAGGCTGGACCAAGTCATCCCTTTTCAAGACACAGCTGGGACGGAACTATGAACTTCACAGCTGTCAGAAAGATCATGAGTTTCTGTTTACAAGAATAGGAATGTACGAGGGGATCTATGAACTTATTAAAGATTATCCGGAAATACTTGAATTTCACAGACCCGCATTTTCCCTTTCCCGTTTTATAGCGGATGAGGGGGAGCTGCCGGGACCCCTGTTTGACTCCTGTACGGGAGCTAAAACAGAGTGGGCCTTTGACTATACCGGAAATATTTACTCCTGTACCGCCACTGTAGGCAAGACAGGAGAGGAACTGGGGCAGTTTTATCCCGAAGTCATACTGAACAGTGAAGCTGTGGAAGAGTGGCAGGACAGGGATGTCTGTTCCATCGCAGAGTGCAGAAGCTGCTCTGTGCAGCTGGCTTGCGGAGGCGGATGCGCCGCAGTTGCAAAAAACCGGACCGGAAGCATCATGACCCCCGACTGCCGGCCCGTTAAAGAGTTGATGACTCTGGGGTTGGCAACCTATTTTCAAGATGAACAGGAGAGTTGAAATGGCTGGAAAAATTAAAGAAATTAATGCGGTGGACTGGGATGCGGATGTACTCAAGGGAGGCCGGGTTGTAGTCGATTTTTATTCAACCGAGTGTCCTCCCTGTGAGGCTCTGGCGAGTAAATATGCAGCTTTGAGCGAACTGTACGGAGATGATCTTAAATTCGTCAAAATATTCAGGCAGGGAAACAGAGAGCTGTCCGAAAAGCTTGAAGTCGTGAGTTCACCGACGGTGCTCTTTTATGAAGACGGCAAAGAGATTGCTGACAGGCAGTCCGGAGGCATCAAGAGATCAGCCCTTGCAGAGACCCTTGATAAAATGGTGGGGCCTGAGCGGGCAGCCGAAATTCGGCAGGGAATCAAACCCGTTGAGACTGAGTACGACGCTGCCATCCTCGGAGGAGGCCCTGCAGGACTTACAGCGGGAACCTATCTCGGTCAGGCTCATATAAAAACTGTTATCATTGATCCGGCTCTGACGGGGGGATATGTTTCAACAACCCATCAGGTATCAAACTATCCCGGTTTTGTAGATCCCCAGCAGGGTTTTATGCTGGCTCATTTTATGAGTGAGCAGGCAAAGGGTGCCGGTGTTGATTTCAGGGCAGCTGTGGATATTTCAAGTGTGGATCTTGATAAGAAAGAGATCCTCATTGACGGTGTGGAGACAATCAAGGCAAAGAAGATCATCATTGCAACAGGATCCTCTCCCAGACCTCTGGGTCTTCCAGGAGAGCTGGAGTACAGGGGGAACGGGATTTCCTACTGTGCCACATGTGATGCCAAATACTTTGATGACAGGGATGTTGTGGTTATCGGAGGCGGCAACTCCGCCATCGAGGAGTCACTCTTTATAGCCAAGTTTGCCAAATCCATAACAATCGTTCATCAGTTTGCCGAGCTCCAGGCCAACAAGGAAGCTCAGAAAGAGGTTTTTGCTAACGACAAGATCAATATTCTCTTTGAGCATGAACCCAGAGAGTTTATCCGCAACGGAGCCATGGATATGTCTGTCAAAGTTGAGGATCTTAAAACAGGTAGCGTTAAGACTCTGGATACAAACGGAATCTTCGTGTTTGTCGGATTTATACCCAACCTCGAAGGCTTTCCCGGAAATCTTGAAAAAGATCAGTGGGGCTATCTTGTTACTGACGATGATATGAAAACCAATCTTCCTGATGTCTATGCGGCCGGTGATATACGAACCAAAAAATTCAGACAGATCACTACCGCTGTATCCGACGGAACAATCGCCGCTATCTCCATTTCAAAAGAGCTCGGCTGATTCTCTCTGACCCCCCGTGTGCTCCTGTCCGGCTTTCCGCCGCGGCAGGGGGCGGGGATTCAGTTCTACATAAGGGGGCTGAACAGCCGGCAGACTGAGTTTCTGAGTCTCCGGGGAAAGTTGAGTGACTGAATCTCCTCCAGGGTGACTTCCCTGCAGGCCCTTGTATCAAAGAGAAACTGATCCTTCAGATCCTGTGACACCTTGTTGTCATAGAATACAGCATTCACCTCGTAGTTGAGGCGGAAACTCCTTATATCCATGTTGCATGTTCCCACGGTGCTCACAATGCTGTCCATGATTACAACCTTGGAATGGAGAAAACCCATATCATAGTGGAGTATCTTTACACCTGCCTTCAGAAGGGGCTCGAAATAGGTAAAAGCAGTCCACCAGGCAATACGCTTGTCGGGGATCCCTGCCATCATCAGGGTTATTTCAATTCCCGACATAGCCGCCGATTCCATGGCCTTCATCACGGCAAGATCGGGAATGAAGTAGGGGCTCTGGATGAACACTTCATGATTGGCGTTGGTTATCATGTTGAAGATAAGCATCTCAATGGAATTCCACTTCGAATCCGGGCCGCTGACGGCTACCTGAACAGGCACTCCGCTTATCTTCTCAGCCTGTATTGGAAAAAAATCATCATCGATAAGCATCTCATGTCCGCAGTTAAACCAGTCTGTTAGAAATATTGACTGGAAGATATGAACGCAATTTCCCGTCAGACGCACGTGAGTGTCCCTCCAGGAGTCGAAACGCCGTCCGCCGTCAATGTACTCCATGCCGACATTCATGCCCCCTGTATAGGCCGTTTTGCCGTCGATGACAACAATCTTCTTGTGGTTGCTGTAGTTGATCTTCATTCTGGCGACAAAGCGGTTCAGGTCATTGAAGTAGCTGTACTGTATACCAGCCTCTTTGAGCTCTCTTTTGTACTTGTGGGATATTCTTCCAAATGAACCCAGGCCGTCAAATATGAGTTTTACATCCACGCCGTCCCTGGACTTTCTTACAAGTATATCCTTAATTTTCCGGCCGAGTTCGTCGCTCTTCCAGATAAAGTACTCCATATGAATGGACTGCTTCGCATTTTCAAGGTCTTCAAGGAGAACATTGTAGAGTTTGGTGCCCGAGTAGAAGATTCCGGCTTTGTTATCAAGGGTCAGTGCTGCCTGATTTGCATTGAGAAGGAGTTTTATATTCTTCATTACATCTGTCATGGATTCACTGTCACCGACTTCACTCTCCTGGAGGAGGGTCATCTGGGAATCAAGCAGGTGTTTGAGCTTTTCGGCAAAAAGCTCTTCAGGGCGCTGGGGAATTACCTTCACTTTCTTGACATCAAGGCCTATGAGTATATAGAGGAGCAGACCCCAGACGGGGATGGCCACTATCAGCATTATCCAGGCGAGGGAGGCTTCGCTCTCTTTATTGGAAAGGAGAATATAGATGACGGCACAGAAAACGACAATAAAGTTAAGGTAATACAGATAGTCCGGAAGTGAGAGCAGCATGGAACCTCCCCATAGTTGATATAATAATCATACTTCAATCGGGCTTACAACTTCCCTTTATAAGAAAATTTTGATATTTTCTTGTTCATTATGGAAGTTTTTGTACTTGGTACCGGCGGCATGATGCCCCTTCCCGGACGGAATCTTACCTCTGTTCTGCTGAGGAGAGAGGGGGATCTTTTTCTCTTCGACTGCGGAGAGGGAACACAGGTTTCGCTGAGGAAGCTCAATCTGCGCTGGAAGAAAATAAATAAAATATTTATATCCCATACCCATGCGGACCATATTACAGGTTTGCCGGGAATTCTTATGCTCTCATCTCAGGTTGAGCGTTCAGAGCCCCTGACGATCATCGGTCCGCCGAAGATCAAAGAGTATGTAGAGTCAAGCCGGAAGGTCCTTGATATGTATGTGAACTATGAAATCATAGTTGAAGAGATAGCAGAACCCGACAAGCCCGGTATCGTATTTGAGAATAGTGAGATGATCATCCGTTCTATTCCTCTGAACCACTCAAAGGTCTGTGTAGGATATATTCTTGAAGAGAAGGACCGCCCGGGTGTATTCTTTCCCCTGAAGGCACAGGAGGCGGGTGTTCCCTGCGGCCCTATGTGGTCAAAGCTGCAGAACGGTGATT
This sequence comes from Oceanispirochaeta sp., assembly GCA_963676905.2. GTDB lineage: Bacteria > Spirochaetota > Spirochaetia > DSM-2461 > DSM-2461 > Oceanispirochaeta. The sequence continues at coordinate 3,391,630 of CAXXVE010000001.1, read as the reverse complement.
CCGTTGAGCTTGAAGACGGAAGGACTATAGTGCCTTCCGATGTAATGGGGGCACCAAGAAAGGGGCGGAAGTTCAGTTTCGTAACTGATACAGCCTATGTTCCTGAAATTGCAGCCGACGTTAAAGATTCTGATCTTTTTATTTGTGAAGGAATGTTCGACCGCTCTCTTCAGGCTTCGGCAAGGGAAAAGAAGCATCTGACTTCCCAGCAGGCTGCAATGATTGCAGCAGAAGCGGGAGGGATCAAGCAGATGGGTCTGATCCATTATAGTCCAAGATATACTGAGAAAGAGCTCAGAAATCTGCTCAGGGAGGCTAAGGAGATATTTCCTGAAACCTTTCTGACAAGGGACAGGATGACTATTGAACTTCCCTATGAGGAGTAGTTTTCCTGATTCTCCAGGCAAATAAAAAACCGGATGTCCAGCATCCGGTTTTTTTATTGATAATTCATTCAGGGTATTTAATTTGTCTTACCCAGATACTCTCTGAACCTCTCAGGGTCAGAGCGGAAACCGACAATGGGATTTTCCTCATCCGCTTTGTTTAATGAAGTATCAGCCTCATTTATAAGCCGTTTTCCGGTGATCAGACGGCCGTTTCTCGAAGAAATTCCGCACTTGATATTGGCATCGGGTGTTTCAATGCTTATCTTCTTGATCAGGCTCTGGGCATCACCAATGGCTTCATCAAGATCCTTGTTGGGTTCAATCAGTGCCAAAGTATTGTTGCCGGCTTCAAAAATAAGGTCATGATAACTGTACTCCTCTCTTACAATTGAAGAGACGCTTTCCATATCAGAAGCATCGCCGATATCCCGTATCATAAGCAGTACAAGATCCTGATCAAAGCTTGCAGATCTCTCCAGCTCAAGACCAAGACGCTCCTCTAGAAAGGCTTCCCATCCCAATCCTGTCTCAGGATTGTAGAGGGTAGGCTCTGAAGACGCCTTTTCCATGGGCTCGTTGCTGAACTCTTCATCCTCGGGAAGGTCAAGGTCAGAGTCATCAATCTCAGGAAGATCGAAATCATCATCTGAAAGTTCCATATCCAGGTCTTCGGGCATATCACTGTCGAGGTCAAGCTCAGGTAGATCCGCGCTGGTCTCCTCGTGATCCATGCTCATAAGATCTTCCTCTTCGGGCAGATCGGGTATCTCGTCTTCAATACTGAAATCATCCAGAGTGTCGTCAAAGCTGTCATCTCCCTCTACATCGGGGAGGTCAAGATCGGAAAGATCATCATCCAGTGAGAAATCAGAATCGAGCTCAGCCTCTTCAGACGGAAGTTCAAGGTCAAGATCGTCGGTTGAAAAGTCTTCTTCTCCCGGCAGATCAAGATCGAAGTCATCGGTAGAGGGAGCGCTGAAATCTTCCGTGTCCGATGAGAAACTCTCATCATCCAGTGAAAGTTCTGAATCCATTGAAAAATCATCGGATCCGAAATCATCGTCTACAGGTTCGTTATCAAAGGGTGACCCGCTGTCAAAACTTTCCATTGAGTCATCTTCTGAAGAAAAACTTTCATCCGGCTGCAGGGAAGAGCTTTTGCTTTTTTCCTTGCTCAGGCTGAAGGCAATGATAAGAATCAGGGTGATTACAAAAAGAACAATCACAGCCAGTAGTGATATTTTAAGGACATAGAATATTGAAATCCGGGGGAGCACTGTAAAGATTATATCTACATTGCTGCCGGTTCTGCTGCCTATCTGCAGAGGAACTGTTCCAACGGCATTGGAAAAACTAACTCCCTTGTATTCAGGGCTGCCTGTTACAGAATCCGGATTGTCGCCAACTACTTTCACCTGTGCATTTCTGCTGTAAAAATAATCTACTCCTGTTTCATATGAGTAGATAGATAAGGCAACAATATCCTTATTCTCAGTAAATATCTGTTTGATTTCATCTCCGAAAGCTCTATCGTAGAGTGTCTCCTGTTCCTCAAGGGAACTGCTGACTTTATCTACAAGCACCGGAAGCCGTTTTACGCTGTTCTCATAATTGAACTGCCGCTGACTATAAAGGTAGTAAGCGGACCATCCGGCAGTTGCTAACAGGCCGAGAATTACTATAATTGTATGTACAGTTGTTATTGCCTTTTTCATAGTAAACATTATACGCAGAAATAAAGTTTTGTGCATTATTTTTTAGAGGATTTTTATGGATCAAAGAAAAATGATGCTGCCTGAAGGATGGTATCCTCATTCTCAGGCAGCTGCGGAAAATACTGTTACAGGATGGGAATCAGAGGCGCCTGATGAATCTTTTGCACCCTCAGCAGGAGTGGTTCCCCACGCAGGATGGATTTTTTCAGGCAATATTGCCTGGAAAGTAATCTCATCAATTCCACTGGATACAGAGCTTGTAATTGTTGCCGGAGGACATCTTTCAGAATCCTCTCGTTCAAAAATTTTATTGTACAGCAGCCTGGAAACACCCTTTGGAAACCTGGCTGTCAGTACCGGACTTCTGAATGTTTTATGCAGCGATTTCGTCCCTGATGAAGAGGCTGACAACACCGTTGAGATACAATTGCCCCTGATTAAATACCATATCCCTGATGTACAGATTCTGCCTGTCAGGCTGGCATCAAATTCAAAAGCCGGTGAATGGGGAGAGTATGCAAGCCGGTACTGCCGTGAAAAAAATATAAAAGCTTTCTTTCTCGGTTCAACCGATCTGACCCATTACGGCAGTCGTTTCGGTTACAACATCTACGGCAGCGGAGATGCTGCAAAAGAGAGGGTCAGGGAGCTGGACAGGAGTTATCTTGAACTTCTAGCAGCTATGAAAGGGGAACAGGCCCTTGAATTCGCCAGGGCCGAAGGTACGGCCTGCAGTGCCGGAGCCGCTTCGGGTGCAGCGGCTTTTGCTGCTGACAGAGGTATAAAAGAGGGCCGAATCCTGGAACAGAAATACAGCTATGATGTCTATACCGGGGAAACTGATTTTGTAGGGTACGGATCGGTTTTATACTGATTCAGTCTGACTGCTCAGCTTTTCGCCTCAGAAGATCTACAGTCCAGCTCCGGGCTTGATTAAGTGCTTTCCCGGGGTCGCTGCAGCGCTTTCTGAAATGAGCGGCTGCGGGCAGAATTGACAACAGAACTTCTTTCTGCTGTTTGCTCAGTGAGTCGAGGAATCCGTTGATATCTCCCCGAAGCTCAGGAATCCCTTCGATCCGGTCGGCTGTTTCTTTCAGAAAAGAACGGCGGCCCTGAAATGAAATGCCCGCACTCATAAACTTGCTCTCCCGCATTGCCTTACCTGAACTGGAGCTGAGGTCCAGTTCAACACCGTCTGCACGGATGTTTTCAACCTTTGCGGTCATTGAAGCTGCCTTTTTCTCAAGGGAGTTTTTATAATGGATCATGGGTTTTGAAATGTATCTGAACCCTTTGTCAAAAGACTCGCGGTTCAAAACCTTGTTATGGAGTACAAAGTCCATGACCCTGCTCTCAATACCCGACTCTCTTGTCGCTGACTTGAAGAAGTAGGGATATACATAACTTCCTCTTGCATAGGGTTTACCGTAGGGGTATGAAAAGTCAGCTCCATAGAGACTTATATGTTTTGCCCCGAGAGATTGTGCAAGGCTCAATGCCGCATGGGTTACATTTCCTCCGGACGTGTCAATTCTGGGAAAGTCCCTGAACTCACGGCTCACATAGTTGGAGAAAGGGTGGTCTGATGTAAAAAAGAAACACCTGTCCGCCAGGCGCGTCAGAAAAGGAGGTGAAGCAAGGTCAAGCACGAGAGGAACATCTTTCGGGTATCCCTTCATAAAGTGATGGTAACTGATATGCTGGCAGTCAATGGATATGACAAGGTCCGGCTTAAGCCCATGGTCAAGAAGTACAGGCAGGGATGTGTCAGTTGCAATCAGCGCTGCACCGTTCCTTTGATCTTTAAGATGTTTCATCCGGCTTTCAAGGCCCGGACCTGCGGCTGTGATAAGCACCCTGCTGACAGGTTTCAGTGTCGTGGTCATGCTCTCGGAGGATTCAAGGTTGTTCAGTGTATTGATAAACCATTTCTTTCCAAAGTGTGTCTGAACCGTGTAGTCATCGGTTATGGCGGATATGGATTCCTGAACTACCTCAGCAAGTTTGTGGTAGAACTCCTGATCACGTTCAATTCTGGTTCTGAGGCTTATGCTCTGAAGATCCCCTGAGAGAACAGGTATGTACTGTGTAAGCAGCCGGTCCCTGAACTTTCCGGGAGTTTCTGAAATCCAGAGAGAGACGCGTCTGTCCAGAAACAGGGGCGACAGGTCTATAGTGCTTAAAATTGACCTGACCAGGGAGGCATTGTTTTCTATGATGACAAGACTGCTGAGCTCTTTGTTTTCAAGAAGGGGAAGCAGATGGTATCCGGCTCCCATTCCGTAGGCCAGGAACATACCGGATTTGCCGTACTCGGCAGCCAGCCGTTCTCCCTCTCTGACAGGATTGAACCTTGAGTGAAGCGGCTTGCCGTCATGCACGGGTACAGGGCTTCCGTCTCTTGCTTCAATAAGGCTGTAAGCCTCACAGAGAGAGGCCCGGGTCACAAGGGCTGCAGCCTCTGAAGATGTGGCAGTCAGTGCCAGCAGATTTTTTTCGATAAGATCACCGGCCATTGGCAACTCCCGCGGTTATTGATATCAATTCTTCAATCTTCTGCATAAGTGGGGCCGGTCCAGCGGCTCTGCCGGATGTAAAAAGGGAATACTCGGAGGGAAGAATCTCCTCTGCAAATGCCTTGAGCCACGGCCCGGGTACAGTCTTCTCTTTGAAGGTGGCAAGTTCACTCTCTAAAGTCTGTGCAAGACTCAAGACTCTATATCTTCTCTCTGAGTGATCTGGATAGGCTTCTATCTGTTCAATTTTTATGCCCTTGCTTCCACCTGCAGTGTTTAAAAAATCGGACACCGAGGAAACTTCTTTGAAAGGAAGCTTTACGGGTGTTCTATTGATCCTTACAATCCGGTCGCCGTAGTGCTGTCTTGAAAACCAGGAACTGTAGGTATCAAGGCTCTTTGTCAGCCTGAAGCTTCCGTCAAAGCCGTTTGTCATGGAACAGGCGCGTTTGTAGTATTCACCATAGCCCGGACGGAACCTGGACTCTTGTGCAAGGATAACGGGGTCGAAGGAGTGGGGCCGGACATGCATGCTTATATCACTCATACAGAGATCAAGACCGGCAATACAAGCCCCTCCATCAGTTTTGGACATTATGAAACTGACAGCCGTTGCGGCAACAGTACCCATTTCAGGGAGGTCTTCCATCTCTCCCTGTCTTATAAGAAGGTTTTCGATATAACTGTGCTGGTTCAGGCCGCAGAATGTATTGTCCTTCCGATTGACCGCAGAGGTCATTGGGCTTACAAGAAGCGTTTCATCATCAAGATGCTTCAGATGTTCCCTGGCATAAAATCCAGGATCAGTTGTAAACAGAATATCAGGCTTTATATTTCTGTGCCTCAGGGCTGCCAGAGATGAGGGGAGAGCTGCTATTATGACCCTCTCTTTCTGCCCTGCTATTGAATCGAGGCTGGCTTCAAGTGTAGGTCCTGATGCCGTGATAATCACAGGACCGCTTATTGATTTTATTCTGGCAGAGCCTTCGAAGTGGATGAAATTCCGTATTCCATTGAGATACCACCTTCTTGCAAAGCGGCGTTTTGTAATTTCGTTTCCCTGGTTTATGGTGAGGCTTTTCAATATCTCGCTGCGGACCATCTCTCTGTTTTCAGGGTAGAGGGCGGAGGTTGAAGGAAGTTCAAGAAACAGAAGCTCCTTCAGTTCCACAGCTCCTGCAAGAGGACTCAGAAAGTCAGACAGAGCAGCGCCGTCTGCGGGATGATGCATGGGTACTTGGTGGGAAAGAGGAAGGCCTGAGCAGTACTCAAATGTTTCGTCACTGTAAAAGATTACAATAATTTTTGAGGGATCATGCCGGTTGAGAGCCTGCTGGAGCAGGTAACCGAGACCGGGTTCGAGGATAAACAGAATCTTTTCGGGGCTGTAGTCAGGGGAGTGTCTGAAATTATCAAAAAGCTGAAGGGCTTCCTTTTCAGGATCATAGCGGGAATGAATATACCTGCTTCCTTCTCTTGCGGTCATTGAACCGGTTCTGCTTTTTTCCAAAACCATTCTAGAGCAAACTTCCTATCAGGGAATCGAGCTCATCACTGTCTGCCGGGGTCTGATACTCCTTTGTCTCAAGGACGGGTGGAGTCTCAAGTTCCTGGAAAAGAAGGGGCAGTGAAGAAGATAGCTGATGAAGAAAGAGACCCTTGTCGGGAGTTCTGTGCTTGTCCAGAACAAGGAGGAGCCTGTTGTTATCAAGATCCACAACATCCTGGCCGGGACCGGCCAGAGTCTTGAAAACTCTTAAGATTTCATTCTTCAGATTAAGCACAGAAAGGCCTTCCCTGAGCTTTAAAAGAGACTGGATCAGCATTTCCAGATTAACTTCCATAAGGTAGTATTCGCCGCTTTCGCGTTTTTCAAGGTTCTCTCTGATTTCCTGTTCCCTGGGGCGCTTCCTGGAGTCTCCACCTTGAGACTGAACTAGTGACTTTCTGCTGTTGAAAAGAGCTGTTGCAAGCTTCTCTGAAATACCGTTGAAAAGGACTTCCCAGTTTTCGGGCTCAACACCATTCCACTGGGATATCATAATCAGGCTGAAAAGCTTTTCCTCTTTAATAAAAGGTATCCAGTAGATAGTTTCAAGAAGGCCGAATTCCCGGGATGACATGAAATCTTTCAAAAAAGAAGGTTCTACAGAGGTGCAGAGGCTTCTGCCTTCACTTGTCATCACTTTAAAGTCCCGGGATTCAGCAGCTTCAGGGTCCAACCTGAGGCGGTTTGTTGTTGTCTTGTCATAACCTTTTGAGCTCAGGCAGCTGAAGGAGCCATTCGAATCGGTAAAAAAGAGTGCACCCTTGTCTACAGAGTAGTGGGCTACTAATTTTTTAAAGAGAACAACGGGAAAGTCTACTCCCTTGTCAAGGTTAACAAGATGGGCAAGGAAATCCTGCTTCTGTTCCCCGGTCTGTGAAATTCTGGCTCTGTCTAATAAACCCATCAGCTGGTGATTCCAAGTTCCTCAAAAATCTTTTTGTAGACTTCAAAGTGCTCGCTCCGGGCAAACTCCTGTATCTTTTCTTCGGGCAGAGATTCAAGGAGCTGATCCATATAGGTCAGGATCTCACGAATCTCTTCACGCAGTTCGGGAGGGAGTTTTTTAAGACTGGCGCTTCCCTCTATATTGTCCAGGTAGGAACTCTTCTGCTGAGGTGCTTCCGCAACGGGTTCCTGATTCAGGCTTTGAACCCCTTCGGAGTCCTTGCTGCCCTCATCTTCTTCGTTTGTAATTTCGTCATTGAAGGTGAACTCTTCGGGAATCTCTTCAATCTCTACATCCGAATCGGGAAGGGAGTCATCAGCATCAAGGACTATATCTTCAAGATCCTCTTCATCGACTTCTTCCGGTTCTCCGGGCATGGTATCCAGTACGGCCTCTTCGGGAATATCGTGGGGCAGATCAATAGAGATAACCTCTTCGTCAAGTTCAGGCTCTTCATCGAGGAGGTTCTCCTCTTCAAAGTCTTCAGGGACATCTTCAAGATCGATCTCTATTGAATCACTCTCTTCATCTATATCATCTGAGGACATGGTTTCTTCTTCCTCAGGGATGGCAAGAGCTTCAAGGGAGTTGAGGTCAATCTCTTCTGTTCCCGGCAGATCCTGATTCTCCTGGTCTATAAGATTGTTTTCAGCTTCATCAATAATCATGTCAATAGAGTCTGAGTCCTCGTCCAAATCAACTAAATCACTGTTTTCAGGAAGATCAACGCCAAGGTCATCAAACTCATCGTCAAATAGATTGTCATCTTCAGTCATATCTGCATCATCAGTTGCGGCAGGTTCTTCAGAATCCTCTGGAATCTCACTTTCAAGTTCATCAAGGTTGAAATCTTCCACAAGCTCATCCAGATCGGATTCATCAAGATCAAGTTCTTCATCAAGGTCGCTCAGATCATCTGAAATAAGAATCTCTTCACCCTCTATTTCAAGATCATCAAGGTTGTCTATTTCGGGAAGATCACTGTTGTCCAGGCTTATCTGCCCGTCATCAAGGTCTCTGTCAATATCAGCAAGGCTGATCGAACTGACAGGACTTTCTCCGGCAGGCTCTTCAATATCATCGAAATCGTCACTGATTGTAATTTCATCAATATCTTCGGGGATATCAAGATCATCAAAGGAGTCTGCAGATATGTCAGACACCTCAACATCTTCCGGTCCAGCTTCTTCTGTCTCAAGCTCTGTTTCTTCAAGAGATCCGAGATCAACGATTTCTCCTTCGTCGTAGTCATCGCCGTTCTCATCTGTAAGGGTCAAACCGAAATCGAAGTCATCATCATCTTCTTCGTCTTCAAGATCCTCCACAGTCTCTGCTTCTCCTGCGGGTTCCAGATCATCAAAAGAAACATCCTCTATTTCATCGAGATCGACATCTTCAGTGTCAAAGGATTCAGATGAATCTTCCTCAAGACCGAAATCATCAAGAGAGACCTCTTCAATTTCATCATCCTCATCGGAGAGAAGGGCGTCTATATCGTTTTCATCTTCACTGAGATCAAGAACAAGTTCATCTTCCTCAGGGCTTAATTCATCTTCATTCAGAGATATTACGTCATCAAGGTCCTCTACTGACTCCAGATCAAGGGATTCAGGTGTAACCTCTTCAAGGTCAAGATCAAAATCTTCAAGTTCAATATCATCAACAGGAATGTCTTCTGTGAGTGATAACTCTTCGGAATCAATAGAGTCATCAATGAAAGGCTGATCATCCTCTGTGGAGATTTCATCTTCCAGGTTGAAATCATCATCAAGTGAGATTTCCTCATCGAGGTTGAAATCTTCATCCAGTGAGAGTTCTTCAGCTGAATCACTCTCAACAGACAGCTCTTCAGTATCATCGCTATCATCTGCATCGAAAGAAAGATCTTCGAAAACATCTTCCTCAAGGCCCGGTTCATCCTCTTCGAGTGATATTTCATCCAGAGAGATTTCATCATCGCCGTCATCTTCCAGGGTCAGATCCCTGTCTTCAAGGTCAATTTCATCACTGCTGTCGAGCGTAAGGTCATCATCAAGGGAGAGATCGGGAACTTCAAAGTCATCAGTATCGATTCCTATTTCACCTGACAGATCAACTGTAAGATCCTCTTCGGGGATCTCATCACTTTCTGACAGCATGGAAAGACCGGGATCTTCCTCTTCAAGGTCAGTCTGATCAACCTCTTCAACAGTCATTTCGGCTGTGTTGAATATATTATCCAGTTCGTCTCCGGTGAGAACAATGGATTCATCGTCATCTTCATCAAAAAATCCACCCGCCTGGGCTTCGGTCTCTTCCGCAGCTGCTGCAGGTGCAGGAGTTATGTTAAGCTGCTCCCTGATATCAAGAATCTCCTGCTTTATAGAAGAGAGGTCCTGTTCTATTTTGCTGAGGAGTTCAGTTTGTTTTTCTACAAGGGACATGGCTGCGTCGGAGACGGGAGAGGGAGCCGGGGGAGCTGCTGCTTCTTCCGGGCTGTCTGAAAGAGAAATACCGTTACCGGGCAGAAAATCGTCTGCTGCTTCCATGTCGTCATCACTCAGGGCTATTTCGTCATCATCCCAGGGTGCGTCATCCAGTTCATCATCTGCATCGGGGTTCCAGTCACCTTCAGACATGGATATAAGCTCATCCTGCTCTTCCGGAGAGATCTGATCGTCATCAAAGTCTTCAAGGTCGGGAAGATCATACTCTTCCTCGTCTGTGAGTTCATCTTCAAAATCATTTACCAGCTCATCATCGCCGGCGGCATCTATTGAAAAATCATCAGATTCATCATCTATTTCCAGATCATCAAAATCCAGATCGTCAAGACTCAGTTCCTCTGTATCATCAGGCACCGGCTTTGCCTTTACTGCTATGTCATTCAGGTCTCTTTTTACCCAAGTCCCGTAATTTTCAAGTTCAATGTTCTTGTTATCTATGTCCCCGGCCATTCACTGCTCCTGTATCCAGAATAATAAACCTTTAATGAATTATCGGATATATGCCAAAAAAAATTGAGCATTACAATCATTTTAACTTATTTTAGCAGAATATGCTTTTATGGTGTTAAGGTTTTTGCAGATTCTCCGTAAATCTAATCGATGAAGTACATGAAATTTTACTGGCCTCTTCTGGCCGCTCTAATATTTTATTCTCTCCTCAGTTTTCTATGGGGAAGCACCGGTCTTCAGGCGGTCCGGGAAATGGAAAGCAGAAAGCAACTGCTCGAAAGCAACCTTGCCGAACTTAACAGTATTAATGAACAGTTGAACCAGGATCTTCTCTCACTCGGTTCAAATCATGAACGAATTGCAGTGCAGTCCCGCAACCTTGGATATATTCAGGACAGGGAAAAGCTGCTTTTTGTAAATGTAGGCGGTATAAAAAGCCGTCAGCTTGATGTGGGACGGATTCTCTATCTCGAGAATCTCGAAAAGTCCAGGGGGCTGGCTGCCAAGCTTGGAACAGTGCTTATTTTTGCAACAGGACAGATTGGTATTATTGCTTCAAGAAGAAAAAAAAGGCCGGCTGAGCAACAGCCGGCTGTAAGCTGAGAATCAGATTACTCAACTACCTTAACACTCTGGCCGCTGAGGTTGTCAGGAGTCACAGGTTTTATAAGGTGATCGCGGAAAAGTGATTCCCGCTGATAGAGCAGTTCCATTGGAACCTGATAAGCCTCTTCAAGATAGTCACGTGAAAGGATTGATGATGCCGGACCCATTGCAAGTGTATGATCCTTGTAAAAGAGAAGGGCGTTATCCGAGTATTTTTTAGAAAGATCCAGTTCATGGATAGAGTAGTAAACAGACATATTCCATCTTCTGCTGAAATCCCTTATATACTCGAGTGCTCTCTCCTTCCACAGGTTTTCAAGAGCAAAGACAGGCTCATCCATCATTGTGAAGGGTGAACCGTAGAGAAGGCTGAAGGCTATGCAGAGTTTTTGCATATCTCCCTTGCTGTTCTCCTGAAACTTCTTTCCAAGACAGTGCTTCAGTCCCAGTGCATCTATCATCTCCTCCACGATGGAAGGATCGTTATGATTTCCCTGCTCCTGGACAAAAGGGAGCAGATCCCCCACAGGATCATCAGTTTCAAATTCCATATTCTGATAGACAAAAGACACAAGACTGTTTCTGACAGACTCATCTTTTATTTCGCGGCTGTTAAGCCCGTTAATAAGTACATCACCTGATTCAGGAAAAAGCCGTGCCCCTGCCAGAAGCAGAAAAGTGCTTTTCCCTGTCCCGTTCTGGCCGACAAGAGTAGTCAGCCCGCCGGGAAGTTCAAGATTGATGTTGTTGAAAATACTTTTTTCAGATCCCTCGTAACCGAAGCTGAGATCTTTTAGCTCTATGGATCCGCCCATTCATTATCCCCGTTTGATTTTATTGTACTCCGGTATGCTGTTCATCGGGGGCCTCTCTGCTTCGGGAATATTGAATTCGACTGATTCAAAGACTTCATCCTTAACCTGGAACTGTCTGAATACTGTCGGCATATCACACAGGTTATCTACCATGCCGAACTGTACGAGACGGCTTAAAAAGGTCTGGAGAATCCCGAAGGACATTTTACCCAGAGCTCTGGTTGTCTGATTCCTGTGAACCCTTTGATCAAGGTCCGTCTGAGCAAAGGCGCTCATACCGAATTTCTGGTATACGTCCAGGAGGTGGGATGTCTCGACACCATAGCCGATGGGAAAGGGAATGCTCTCGAGAACCTCCCTTCTTACGGCATACTCTCCTGAAAGAGGCTGAATTATAGCCGTTAATTCTGGAAAAAACAATGAAAAGAGAGGGCGTGTAAGAATTTCAGTTACCCGACCTCCTCCGGAGGGGCGGACTGAGTCTGAAAAGGCAAGGGGGCGGTCGTAAAATGCTTTTACGTATTTGACTTCAGGCCGCTTGATGAGAGGGCCTACAAGGCCGTAGACAAAGCGGGGATGGATGTTTTTTATATCCGCATCAACATATACGATTATATCGCCGTTAAGCTGATAGATCGCCTTCCAGAGGTTTTCTCCCTTTCCTCTCATTGGCTCAAGATCCGGAAGTATATCTTCAGCTAGATAGGTGTCCGCACCGAAGGAGGCGGCTATCTCAAGAGTCTTGTCCTTGGAACCTGAATCAATAACTGCAAGCTCATCAAGAAGAGGATATCTGTTCATAAGTTCCGAACGGAACATGATAACCTCTTTTCCAATGGTTTTCTCTTCATTCAGTGTGGGAATGCACAGGGATATTTTAAGCCCCTGTTTCTCCTTCTCATCTATCAGGTCCTTGAGGTCCTCGAAGTTGGAGTGGTGGTATGTATTCTCTTTAAGCCAGTTGTTAATTTTCACTGCAGTACCCCCTGTCAACGGCCTGAAGCAGGGCAATAAGCTGTGCTATTCCCTTCTTCATCGGTTCAATCTGTATCATTTCGTCAAGTTCTCCCATTCGCTCACCGTCAGTAAGTCCGATGGTGACCGCAGGAATCTGGTGGTCGATAAAGGCCGAGACCTCAGAGGTGCTCGGGGAAAGACGGGGTATTACATCAAGCTTTTCAAGTATGGTCCGGCTTGTTTTATTAAGGGAGTGGGAAAACTGTGTCCCCCCCGGACGCCGCCTTGCATGTTCGTGGAACTTAACAAAGGCACCGGTCATTGAGGTCATCTCGTCGGCCAGTGAACGGATCTGTTCGGCGATACTTTCTACCATGTCGTCAGATTCGCTTCTGATCTCAAACTTGAGTGAGGCCTTTGTCGGAATTGTGTTGTAGGAGGATCCTCCACGGATGGAACCGAGAACAATTGTGGTTTTCGGTTTACGGGGCAGAGGTATTTCAAGTATCTTGTTTATTATTTCATTCATATTGACGATGGCTCCGACAGAGTTGAACCTTGTCCAGTCATACTCTTCAGGCACCTCGTATCTAAGCTCACCCCGAAGCATTCCTATCGAGGAGTAGCTCAGGCGTCCCAGCTTGACTCCTTCAAGGCAGATGCCTGCGGTAATGGGCTTTTTAAAGTTCTCCATAAAGAAGCGGAGCCCTTCGATGTCGCCGGTACCAAGGCTGCGGGCTGAACCCATCAGGATCAGGTTGGATTCAAACTCGATATTCAGTTTCTCAAGTATCATGGGTAGAGTGACAAGAGTGGCAAGGCCGAGACCGTTGTCGCCGACACCGGGGCCGATAACCTTGTCAGGTTCCACAGTAATCGTGTGGTCGATGGTAGAGGGGAACAGGGTATCCATATGGGCTATGACAAGAATGTTGCTGTCCCTTGATTTTCCCGGAATGATGCCCAGGGCGTTTCCTTTCTCATCGGATGAACAGTTGAGAAGATTGTATTCGGTAAAACGGTTCAGAAGGAAGCTGTTCCGTTCCTGTTCTTCAAAGGTGGGTGCAGGAATTTCGCTGATCATTATAAGATTGGTCAGCAAAGTTTCCTTGAACTTGTCCACCGCAGACTCATATTCCGGCAGGTTCTCCAGAATTTCTTCGCAGGCTTGGTTCATATTTTTTCCTGATAATTGGATTGTGGGTTTATTTTAATTATAGAGTATCTGCTCTTTTCTGCAATGACTATGAGTCTTTTTTCTGCACAGCGGCAGGGTTCACACTTTTTCTCATAAACATTGTATACTCAAGTTTTTTTTTATAGAATAGATAAAAGAGTATATTAATGACCTTTCAGCCGGAGGCTTTAGAATGAGCGATAAATTTGATTTCAGAATTAAAACTCTGGGAGAGTGTAAAATCCCGTCTCCCATGCCTTTTTCAGATATAAAAGGAAACAGCATTGCCAACTTTGTTCAGGAAGATCAGTATGTACTGAATTCCGTTATTACCGGAGAGAAACACGACGCCTCCAGGAAAATCGAGGAGTATGCCCTTGAAATGGCAGGTCCCAGGTCGAAGATCTTTTTTAATCCAGGCCATGTTCATGCAGGAATAGTCACCTGCGGAGGACTCTGCCCCGGGCTTAACGGAGTTATAAGGGCGATAGTAAGAACCCTTTGGCTTCGTTACAACGTCCGCCGTATATCGGGTGTTCAGTACGGCTACGTGGGATTTATGCCCGAGATGAACCTGCCCACCAAGCCCCTTGATCCGGATATTGTTGATGATATTCACAATATGGGAGGTACCGTTCTTGGTTCTGCAAGAGGCGGATCCGATGTTATCAAGATTGTAGATGCACTGGAGCAGCTTAATATGAATATGCTCTTCACCATCGGCGGAGACGGAACACAGCGCTGTGCCCTCGAGCTGACTGATGAAATTGAACGGCGCGGCCTGAAAATAGCTGTTGTGGGAGTTCCCAAGACAGTGGATAACGATCTTAAATTCATTGATAAATCCTTCGGGTTCGATACGGCTGTTGCTGAGGCGGAGAACGCCGTACATGCAGCCCATGTTGAAGCCAAGTCGGCAATGAACGGTATGGGTCTTGTCAAAGTTATGGGTCGGGAGGCCGGTTTTATAGCGGCTCATACCACACTGGCAACAAGCGATGTAAACTTCTGTCTGATCCCCGAGGTTCCCTTTGATCTTGAAGGTGAAAACGGTCTTCTCAAGCAGCTTGAAAAACGTCTGGAACGCCGGGGGCATGCTGTTATACTTGTGGCTGAAGGAGCCGGACAGGAACTTCTGGACCCCACGGGAGAAAAAGACGCCAGCGGAAACAAAAAACTGGCGGATATCGGACTCTTCCTGAAGGACAAAATCAATTCTTACTTCAAGTCCAGGCCTATGAACGCAAGTTTGAAATATATAGATCCCAGTTATATGATCAGAGCATCCAGAGCCAATCCGAACGACTCACTCTACTGTGCACGCCTTGGAGCCAATGCAGTTCATGCGGCAATGGCGGGAAAAACGGGTATGCTCGTTTCAGAGTGGAATAACACATTTGTAAACGTGCCCATCAATATGGCTGTTTCGGGAAAAAACCGTGTGGACCCTGAAAGCCCTCTGTGGCGTGATGTCCTCGAGGCTACACAGCAGCCCATCGTAATGAAAGACGAGAAGAAAAAATAACTGCTTTTGCCGCTTTGGCGGCAGAATATATAGAGTAAAAAAAACCGGTACCTTTGACAGTACCGGTTTTTTTATATCCAGGCCCTTTGAAGGGCCACAGAGATCAGATATCCATAAGATCAGAAAGTGCCTTGAGAGCAGGGTCCATGTCGTCGCCCTTGGCAAGTACCTGACTTGCCAGAACTTTACCGAGCTGAACACCCTCCTGGTCGAAGGAGTTGAGGTTCCATGCGAATCCCTGGAACATAACCTTATTCTCATAATGCGCCAGGAGTGCTCCCAGAGCTTTGGGAGTCAGCTGCTGTCCATGAATCAGTGATGCAGGACGTCCACCCTTGAAGTTCTTGTTGGCGTTGTCCGAAGGGCTTCCCTTGGCAAAAGCCACAATCTGGGCTACAAGGTTGGCCTTCAGTTTCTGCTGGCTTGTGGATCCTTCATAATCCAGATCACTTGAGATCTGGGCGTCTTTGAACCCTATAAACTGCAGGGGAATAATATCGGTTCCCTGGTGGAGGAGCTGATAGAAGGAGTGCTGACCGTTTGTACCGGGTTCTCCGAAGATAACGGGTCCTGTGGAGTAGTTAACCTCTTCTGCATCTCTGTTGACAGACTTTCCGTTGCTCTCCATATCCATCTGCTGGAGATGGGCGGGAAAACGGGAGAGGGCCTGGCTGTAGGGGAGGACCGCTGTTGTGGGGTATCCGAGAACATTGCGCTCAAACACACCCAGTAGGGCATCCATCATGGCTGCATTTTCATTGATATCCCCATTGAGAGCCAGTTTGTCAGCTTCGCCGGCACCTGCAAGGATCTCTTCAAATACAGAGTATCCGAAAGCCAGTGAGAGGACGCAGCCGCCCACGGCTGATGTGCTTGAGTAGCGTCCGCCGATAAAGTCGTCCATGTAGAAGGAGTCAAGTACATCGGAGGATCCGGCCAGAGGGCTGGTCTCGCTTGTTACGGCGATCATATGCTTTGCAGGATCAAATCCGGCAATTCCGGCCTGTCTGGACTTCTCGATAACAAAGTTCCTGTTTGCAAGTGTCTCCTGGGTTGTTCCTGACTTGGAAACCAGAATAAAGAGGGTTGTCTCAAGGTCAAGTCCCGCAAGAACGGCGTTGGCATCGTCGGGGTCGACGTTGGAGATGAATGCGGCCTTCATGGCTGTTTCGCAGACATTTTCAAGTGAAAGGTAGAGGGCCCGGGGACCGAGGTCGGAACCGCCGATTCCAATCTGTACTACTGTATTCAGCTTCTTTCCTGTAGATCCTGTGATCTCTCCGGAGTGGACCTTTGCTGTAAAGGCTTCAATCCTTTTAAGCTGTTCCAGATAGAACTCTCTCTGATTCTTCTCTTTGAAAGTTACTGTACCGTTTAATTCACCGCGGGTCAGCTGGTGAAGGACCATGCGGTTCTCACCGGTGTTGACAAACTCTCCGGCAAGAAGGGTTTTGTATTTTTCGATAAGCTGCTGCTCGTCGGCCAGTGCCTGGAGCTGGTTTACAAGAGCATCATCCACTCTCTTGGCCGCGTAGTTGTAAGTCAGTCCGCCACCGGCCTGAATACTAGCTTTTTTGATACCTTCGGGATTGAGCATCGCATTTTCGGCAATATCACCGGCTCTTTTTACAAGAGCTGCGTAGCTTGAACAGGTATCAAGGTTTTTATGCTGAATTGACATATTACCCCCTGTATTTCTACTGTAGTTGTTTCAAATAGTCTGCAGAGAATAACTTCTCTGCCGCACCTAATGTAACAGTTTCGGGGGACAAAAAAAAGGGCTGCCCCGAAAAGGTGCAGCCCTTTGTGTCAGAATCTTTTATTTATCGTGGAAACTTGCAGCTGTTCCCTTTATTTTAACTGCCTGACCCGAGTCATCCTGCAGTTTTTTCTGTACCATGGCTGTTACACCGGTGGACAGTCCGTAGAGGTTGATAAAACCTTCCGCATCGTGGTGGTCATAGCTGGATTCACCGAAAGACGCCAGGTCCTCAAGGTAGAGGGCATAGGGAGACTTTCTTCCTGCAACAAAGACATTGCCCTTGTACATAACCAGTCTGACTGAACCTGTGGTAAACTCTGTAGTTTTCTTCATAAACTCTTCCAGAGCGTAGCGGCTTGTTGTGTACCACTTGCCGGCGTATACAAGGTCGGCATAATCCAGTGCCAGTTTCTGCTTCAGGTGGAGGGCATCATTGTTGACTGTGAACATCTCGAGGTCCCTCAGGGCTGTGTGCAGGAGAGTTCCTCCGGGAGTCTCGTAGACTCCGCGGCTCTTCATACCAACAAGCCTTGTTTCAACAATATCAACACGTCCGATTCCATGTGCAGCGGCTCTTTTGTTTAATTCCTGCAGCAGCTCATAGGGGCCCATTTTTTTGCCGTCAACGGATACGGGAATACCTTCTTCAAAGTCGATCACGATCTCTTCTTCAGCTTCAGGAGCCTCCTTGGGAGAGGTCGTCAGCTGAAACATATGATCCTGGGGTCTGTTCCAGGGATCTTCAAGGTCTCCGCCTTCGTGGCTCATATGCCATACGTTCCAGTCTCTGGAGTAGATATTCTTCTTTGAAATTGTTCCCAGGTTGATGTTTCTCTTTTCTGCAAACTCAATGGCATCCTCTCTGGAGCGGATGTCCCAGATTCTCCAGGGTGCGATAACCTTGAGGTGGGGGGCAAGAGCCTTGTAGGTCAGTTCAAAACGAACCTGGTCGTTGCCTTTTCCTGTACAGCCGTGGCAGAGGGCATCACAGCCTTCCTGCAGGGCGATGTCAACCTGGTACTTCGCCTGAATAGGCCTTGCGATGGATGTACCGAGAAGATACTGTCCTTCGTAGATGGCTCCGGCACGTACCATGGGATAGATGTAGTCTTTTGTAAGCTCTTCCCTCAGGTCCGCCAGGAAGTACTTTGAAGCTCCGGCATTGAGGGCCTTCTGCTCCATTCCGTCCCAGTCTTCCGCCTGTCCCACATTGGTACAGATGGCAATGACTTCGGCGTTGTCGTAGTTTTCCTTCAGCCAGGGGATGATGATGGATGTATCAAGCCCCCCGGAGTAAGCCAGTGCAATTTTCTTTATTTTAGGTTCACTCATTTTATTTTCTCCTCACTTAGGAAGTGTTTCCGTAAGTAAATTTCTAAGAAAGGTCTCAAAGGGCCTTAATCGAATCAAAAATTATTTTTACTCCCTTCAGGAGCTCCTCTTTGCTTATCACAAGAGGGGGAACGATCCTGAGGACATTGCTTCCGGATCTGAGGACAAGGAGCCCCCTGTCCCGGCAGCCGTTCATTACAGCAGGCAGGTCCTCAGGTTTCACAGAATCCAGCTGCAGTCCCGTCATCAGTCCTTTTCCGAGAACTTTTCCGGAAAGTCCTGCCGCAGCCATCTCGGAGCTCAGAAGTTCCGCCAGATACTCACCTTTGTCCTTAACAGAGGCAAGGAATCCGTTGCTGCTGATCTCCTTGAGCACATTCAGGGCTACCGCACAGGTCACAGGACCGCCTCCGAAGGTGGTTCCATGGTCTCCCGGGTGAAGAAGGTCATTTACCTTTGCGGGGATAAGTGTCGCCGAAAGGGGAAGGCCCGCCGCAAGAGGTTTGGCCAAGGTGACAATGTCAGCCTTGAGGCCGCAGCCGGCGGAAGCCAGCATGTCACCGGTCCGGCCCAGGCCCGTTTGAACCTCATCGGCAATGAGAATGATGTCGTTATCGGCACAAAAGGCATTCAGTGCATCAATCATCTCATCCGAAAGACTCCTGAGGCCTCCCTCTCCCTGAACCACTTCTACAATGATTCCGGCAATGCTGTCCGGGTCGGGAAAGTTTTTCAGTGCATCCACATCATTGAATGGCAGAATCGTACATCCAGGGATCAGGGGAGAGAAGGGAGCCTTATATTTCTCAGTCGCCGTGACGCTGAGGGCTCCCATGGTTCTTCCGTGAAACCCGGAATCAAAAGAGATAAAGCCTGTGGCCTGTTCTCCCTTCATTTTTTTACCGTAGAGGCGGGCGTATTTCAGGGCCGCTTCATTTGCCTCAGCCCCGCTTGAGCCAAGATGGACAGCTGAAAAATCACCTGTAACCGTCAGGGCCTGCGCCAGTTCAACAGTAGGTTCGGTTGTGTAGAGGTTGGAGACATGAATCAGTTTTTTCATCTGCTCATAGGCTGTCTCTGCAAGATCCTCTCTGCCGTATCCCAGGGCGTTGACAGCAATGCCTGCACCGAAGTCCAAGTACTCATTGCCACCCTTGTCGTATAGATAGCAGCCTTTTCCATGATCAATCTGCAGAAAGGTATCTGCAAAGTTTTTGGGAAGGGGCGGGTTTTGAATCACATAGGGTTTCATTATTATTCCTCCAGAGTAATGCTTGTCCCTTTGGAGCCGCTGATGATTTTCTTCAGGTCTCCGGGAGCTTCAAAATTTGTGATCTGAATGGTGCTTACACCCTGTCGGATGGCTTCCAGGGAAGATCTCACCTTGGGGATCATTCCTCCCTGAATATCTCCATTGCCGATGTACTTCTCAACTTCACCTTCGTGAAGAGAGGAGACCACGGCCCCGTCTATAAGAATTCCCGGAATATCCGAGATAAAGATCAGATCATCAGCCCTGATGGCCGCGGCTACAGCAAGGGCAGCTTCATCGGCATTTATATTCATCCCCCGGCCCCTTGAGTCGGTACTTACCGATGAGAGGACGGGGAAGTAACCCTCGCCCATAAGGAGTTTGAGGAGAGTCGGATCAACATCTTTTACAGATCCTGTTCTGTTCTCACTGAGCCCCTCGCCCTCGGCGTCAGCCGATTCAATCAATGAGCCGTCCGCTCCCGAGAGGCCTACGGCCCTGAGCCCGGCCTGCTGGAAGAGTCTGACAAGGTGCTTGTTCATCAATCCCGCAAGACCCATATCAACAAGGTCCATTTCCTTGACGGAGGTAAGCCTCTTGCCGTCTACAAAGCGGGGTTCCATATTGTACTGTTTCTGAATGGCACTGACCGCGGCGCCGCCGCCGTGTACAAAGATAATTCTGTAGCCGGACTCGGTCAGATCCCTTATCTCTGATGCCATCTGCGACATAAGAGAAGATGATTCCGCAGCCTTTCCGCCAGTTTTGATAACAATCGTTTTCATCAGATCTCTCCGTGAAGATTCAGGCCGGCGGTTTCTTTAAAACCGAAGCGGATATTCATGTTCTGTATAGCCTGGCCGCTGGCGCCTTTGATGAGATTGTCGATGACAGAGAAAAGGATCAGGTTTTTACCTTCGCAGTGCCAGCTTATGTCGCAGCGGTTGGACCCCCATACCTCTTTTGTCTCGGGAATGGCAGGGTAGACTACCTTTACAAAGGGCTTTTTACCGTATGCATCTTCATATACAGCGGCAATCTCACTGTCGCTGATCTCATTTTTAAGGGTACAGCTTGTTGTTATGGCCATACCTCTTTTCATGGGAACAAGGTGAGGCACAAAAAGGAGTGAAGAAGTTCCGGCCTTTGCCGCCTCTTTGTCAATCTCCTGGGCGTGCCTGTGGGTTGTACCCGGAGCATAGGCGCAGATGTTTTCAGACCGTTCTACAAGAAGATTTCCGATTTTTGCCTTCTTGCCGGCGCCGGATATCCCTGAAAGGGCATTGATCATAATATTCTCTTCAATAAGTCCCTTCTCAAGGAGGGGAATAAGCGGTAGAAGAGACGCTGTGGGGTAGCACCCGGGGTTGGCGATGATGTCAGCTTCGGCTATTTTACCTGCGTATATTTCTGCAAGGCCGTATACCGCCCGGGGGAGCAGATCTTCCCTGGGCGGCTTTTCTCCGTAGGCTTTTTCAAAGAGAAGAGGGTCCTCTATTCTGAAATCAGCTGAAAGGTCTATGACAACGGACTTTCCGAAAAAGGGTCCGCAAACCTCGGCTGAGGCCAGATGAGGCAGAGCGGAGAAGACAACTTCAGGCTCTAGGGCGGCAGCTTCTTCTACACTTATATACTTGCCCTCTGTGAGGGTCATTCTTTCATTAATCGAGGGGTGGAGGCCGATATCCGAGTCCAGGACAGGAGTTCCGGCGATGGATGAAGAAACGGCGATGATCTGGTCAATATCAGGATGGCTGCTGAGTTGCCTCAGGAGAATCTGTCCTGTATAACCTGTTGCTCCGAGTACAGCGGCTTTCATTTAGTCAATCTCCAGTTCAGGTATAATATTTTTAAGAGTTGAAATGAATTGCTGGGAGCTGAGATTCTCCTTCATTACTATTAGAATGGTATCGTCACCTGCAATCGTTCCCAGAATTTCATCCATTTCAAGATTATCCAGAGCTATGGCCACTGTGTCGGCGTGACCGGCAAGAGTTTTCATTATGCAGAGGTTTTTAGAGAAACTGATGGACAGGAATCCCCGGGTTATATCGTTGATATACTGCTGGGTTGATTCCATCTCCTTCCGATTCCTGGGAAGGGTGTAGTAGTATCCGTTATTGCCGTCGGAAACCTTTCCGACCTTCAAAAGCTTCAGGTCCCTGGAAAGTGTCGCCTGTGTTACAATTACCCCTTCCTTTTCAAGAAAGGCAAGCAGTTGTTCCTGGCTTGTAATGTGATACTCGTTGATGATGCGCTTTATAGACTTTAGTCTGACTGTTCTACTGTTCATTTTCCTCAACCGTTTGCATATATATTCGCTATGGATGAATAAATATACATACAATTGACTATTTGTTCAAGATTAAATCATCAAACTTTTATCATGTAATTTTTATTCTTCTGCGCCGTGTTCAAGAAGAAGGACTCTCAGGTGCTCATACTGACGCCATGTGGCGTACATCAGCGGTGTATAGCCGTTTCTGTCCTTGATGTTTACCTGTGCACCGCGTTCCACCAGGGCCTCTGCAGTTTCTCTCAGTCCCTTCTGGCAGGAGAGCAGCAGAGCGGGTACTCCCGCAGATGAAACCGTATTGGGTTCGGCACCGAATTTAACAAGTTCAAGGGAGGTGGGGCCCATGCCCCTTGTAATTGCCATGATCAGTACTGAGTTCCCGTACTGGTTTATAAAGTTGGGATCAGCCCCCTGTTGTACCATGGCCGAAGAAGTCTGTTCCATTTCCCTGAGGACAGCCAGATAGAGGATGGAGTCTCCATCGCTGTCATATTCGTTGGGGTCGGCTCCGGCATTGACCAGGGCGACACCCATAGGGTCATTGTTATAAAGAACCGCAAGGTGAAGGGCCGACCTTCCGCGGCCATCATAGATATTGGGATCATCAAGCTCGCTGAGAGCTTTTTCGAAATTGACTATATTTTGACTGCCGATGGATCTGAAAAGATCGTCCGCAGGATCTGCCGCTAATGAAAAACTGCCTGTAAAAACAGTAACCAGGAAAAGAAAAACTGACTTATTGAACATAACTAAGTTGTATAAAGTATGTTTGATGAAAAATCAACCTTTTCAGCCCTCCTACTTGTCACTATAATCATCTGAATAATGATAGAGATTAACTGTAACAACCCCTGGGGAAGCCCTGTTTATTATATTGAAGAGACAGGATCGACAATGACTGAGATGGCGTCTTTGGATCATCCCCTTCATGGAACTGCAGTCTCCGCAGGCTTTCAGAGCAGCGGCAGAGGGCGGGGCGAGCTCAGGCAGTGGGACTCTCCTGCAGGGATGAACCTTCTTTTTACCCTTGTTCTTGACAGAGACAGAATAGCCCATCCCCTTCTGAGAATCCCCCTGATATGCGCTCTTGCACTGATTGACTGCCTCAATGAAAAGCATGGCATCCCGTCAAAACTCAAATGGCCCAATGATGTTCTTGTGGAAAGCAGGAAAATCGCCGGAATACTCTGTGAGTACAGGGGAGGGCGTTTTTATCTTGGAATGGGAGTCAACTGTCTTCAGTCCGACTTCCCGCCTCAGATCGCGTCAAAGGCTACTTCGCTCCTCCTTCAGGGAGTGGATATTCAGCCCGGGCAGCTGCTTGAGGAGCTTCTTGTAAACCTGAAAAGGCGTCTTGAAACTCCCGAATGGGAAAAAGATGCTCTGAATGTACTGTTCAGAATGGGAGAGACTGTCAGAGTCTGTGAAGGACCTCCAGAGGACGAGAAGAGTCTCGAAATCAGAATCACAGGGCTCAGCTCCGAAGGGTTTCTGATCGCTGAGGACCTGCGCACAGGTGGAAGACGGCAGATTTCGGCAGGTGAAATACGTTATATGGATCTTTAAACTCAAATCCTTGATCAAATACGAAAATATTTCTTGATGAAACGAAACAGAATTAGTATCTTACACTCTGAGATTTGAGTCTTTAAATCAAAAATTAAAATCTAATACCTTAAATTAGGGAGAGAAGTATTTATGGCTAAACAGTTAAAGTTTAACGAAGATGCCCGCAGAAAGCTTCTGGGAGGCGTAGAAAAACTTTCCGACGCTGTTAAAGTAACCCTTGGTCCCAAGGGAAGAAACGTTCTTCTGGACAAGAAGTTCGGTGCTCCTACTGTGACCAAAGACGGAGTTTCTGTAGCTCGTGAAGTTGAACTGGAAGATCCTTTTGAGAACATGGGCGCTCAGCTTGTAAAAGAAGTAGCGACCAAGACCAACGATGTTGCCGGAGACGGAACAACAACTGCAACAGTTCTTGCATACTCCATCGTTAAAGAGGGTCTCAAGAGCGTTGCCGCCGGAATCAACCCCATGGGAATCAAACGCGGTATCGACAAAGCTGTTGAAGACGCTGTTGAAGAGATCAGAAAGGCTGCCAAGGACATCAAGGACAAGGAAGAGATTTCACAGGTTGCTGCAATCTCTGCCAACAACGACCATGAAATCGGTGAAGAGATCGCCAATGCCATGGAAAAAGTTGGAAAAGACGGTGTTATCACTGTTGAAGAGTCCAAGACAATTGAAACAACAACTGACTTTGTAGAGGGTATGCAGTTTGACAGAGGATATCTGTCTCCCTACTTTGCTACCAACAGAGACACCATGACAACAGTTATGGAGAACCCCTACATCCTGATCTTTGACAAGAAGATCTCCAACATGAAAGACCTTCTTCCCATCCTGGAAAAGGTTGCTCAGTCCAGCAAGCCCCTCCTTATCATCGCTGAAGATGTTGACGGTGAAGCTCTGGCTACCCTGGTTGTCAACACAATCAGAGGTGCACTGAATGTATGTGCAGTCAAGGCTCCCGGTTTCGGTGACAGAAGAAAAGCCATGCTTGAGGATATCGCTATCCTGACTGGTGGTGAAGTAATTTCTGAAGAGATCGGACTCAAGCTTGAAAATGCCGAACTTGATCAGCTTGGTAGAGCCAAAATGATCAAGGTTGAGAAAGAGAACACAACCATTATCAATGGTGAAGGTTCCGAAGGCGATATCAAAGAGAGAATCGCTCAGATCAAAGTACAGATCGAAGACACTTCAAGCGACTACGACAGAGAAAAGCTGCAGGAAAGACTGGCCAAGCTGGCCGGCGGTGTTGCGGTTATCAATGTTGGTGCTGCTACAGAAGTAGAGCTGAAAGAGAAAAAGCACAGAGTAGAAGACGCCCTGTCCGCTACACGTGCCGCCATCGATGAGGGTATTGTCCCCGGTGGTGGTCTGACTCTTGTTCAGATCTGCAACGGCCTGACTAGTGCCGATGACCTGACTTCTGAAGAAGTTGTTGGTTACAATATCGTAAAAAGAGCTCTTGAAGAGCCTATCCGCCAGATTGCGACAAACGCCGGAATCGACGGTTCCATCGTTGCCGACAAGGCAAAGAATGAAAAGAAAGGTATCGGTTTCGACGCCTACAAGATGGAATGGACCGATATGGTATCAGCCGGTATCATCGATCCTGCCAAGGTTACAAGAAGCGCTCTGCAGAACGCGGCTTCCATTGCCGGTCTGCTGCTGACAACCGAATGTGCCATCACAGATCTTCCTGAAGAAAATGCCGCTCCTGCAATGCCCGCAGGCGGTATGGGAGGAATGGGCGGAATGGGCGGAATGATGTAATCATCCCCTTAAAGGCCCTGTAAAAAGAGGGAGGCGTAAGCTTCCCTCTTTTTTTGCCTTACAATCCACTATGGATTAAGGATAAAATGCCTGAAAACGGCGATCAATCAAGGACGGAATCTGTTTATGAAAAAAGATGATTTTATCAGCACCATCGGTTACAGCGGAAATTCGGCGATAACCGACAAAAAACTGCAAAAACCGGGAACTTCTCTGGAAGCTCTGCTTGAGTCCGGACTCTTTAAGGCCGCATTCAGCAAGGCCCTTTTTGAAGAGGATGCCGCAGGGCAGCAGAAGGTACTGGAAGTTTACAACTCACAGAGCGGGTCAAAATACGCAAGTATCGAAGATTTGAAACGTCTGTTTGGTGTTTTCCGTGTTCCTGATAAAATCACCAAAGTAAAGCGGATCTAATTGATTCTTGACGACCCGCGATTTTCTATGCTAATTTTACCCAACATTTTTATAAAATCCGAGGATATAATTTATGGAATTTTTTAGTCTGGCTCTTCTTATGGGCGCCCCGGCCGGAGGTTCTGCTTCGGGCGGTTCCATGACGACGAGTCTGGTTACCTTCGCTCTGGTGATCGGTATTTTCTACTTTCTCATCATCAGACCCCAGAACAAAAAGCAGAAAGAAACTAAGCAGATGATCGAAGCTGTCAAGAAAAATGACAAAGTCGTTACAATCGGCGGTATCAGAGGTACAGTTCACGCTGTTAAGGAAGAAACTGTCATTGTTAAAGTGGATGATGAATGCAAAATGGAATTCAGCAAGTCCGCCATCGCTTCTGTTCTAAACGTCTCAGCCGAGAACAGCAAAGACAGCAAAGCAAAGAAAGACAGTAAAGAAAAAAAATAACAGCTACCGGAGAAATTAATGAATAAGCGATTGAGATTCATCGTTGTTCTTTTCTTTCTGGCACTGGGTGCCTACTTCCTGTTTCCCACAGCGAAGTGGTACTTCGGAACACCTGAAGAAAAGAAGGTCCTTGCGAACGGCTCCAAGGAACAGATCAGAAATTATGCCAAGGTTGAGGCATCTGATGACCTCGCCACATTGGTTGAGCTCGTTAAGGACAGCCCGGATGCGGAATTCCCCGCAGAGATGGACTTCCTTGTATCTGAAGCGAAAGCTAACTATAAACTTGAAAAACGTGATATGCCCGACTCCTGGACTGTAAAGACTGTTCTGGCGGGATTTCAATCCGGAAATGAAGTTTATTCTGCACTGGAAACTTACTATAGAGACGATATCCTCGGCCTTAAGTCGATGAAGGATAAAACTCTCCTTCTCGGTCTCGACCTTTCCGGTGGTATGAGTGTTGTTGTTGAAGCTGATGAAACCAGCCTTGAAAGCAGATTGGGGAGAGCTCCTTCAGAAGACGACCTTCGTGAAGCCCTTACACTTGCAATGGAGATTCTCAATAACAGAATCGACCGTTTCGGTGTAACCGAGCCTCAGATCAGAAGACAGTCCAACAACCAGATTCTGATTGAGATTCCCGGTGAAGTTGACCCCGAAAGAGTCAACTCCTTTCTTATGGGAAAGGGCAGCCTGAACTTCCACATTGTGGATGATGCTGCTACCACAAGAATCAACCAGTATGCCGCACAGAATCCCGGAGAAACCTTCGAAAACGGACGTCCTTCTGATTCCTCGGTTCTGGAAGCAGGACTCCTGGTTCGCGGATTCTACAAGAAAGACAACTATGGAATCGATCAGTTCATGAGTTACACAGTTGTTTCTGAAGAAGTGGGACTCCCCGGAGAGCACATCAAAGAAGCCAATGTAATTGCCGACCAGATCACCGGTCAGCCCAACGTCATCTTTCAGCTGGACAGTGAAGGGGGAGAGATCTTCTACAAATTCACTTCCGACAACACAGGCAAAACCCTGGCTGTTGTAATGGATGATAAGATCAAGGCTGCAGCACGGATCTCCGAGCCAATCAGAGACTCTGTAAGAATTACAGGTTTTGATTCAAGTGAAGCAAACGATCTTGCCCTGGTTCTCAGAACTGCGGCACTTCCCGTTGACCTTCAGGTGACCAATGAGACAGCCGTGGGTGCATCACTGGGAAGCGATGCTATCGATGCCGGTCTCAAGGCTATTTTCTTCGGATTTATCGCTGTATTTGTCTTTATGCTGATTTACTACAAGGGAGCCGGACTCATTGCGGATATCGCTCTGCTTCTGAACCTTGTGTTTATCGTTGCCATTCTCTCCTCTTTCAATATGACACTGACCATGACCAGCATTGCAGGTATTATCCTCAACGTCGGTATGGCTGTGGACGCCAACGTAATTATCTTTGAGCGTATCAAGGAAGAACTGAGACTCGGTAAATCCAGAGCAGCTGCCATCGAAGCCGGATTCAAGAAGGCTTTCTGGACTGTTATGGATGCCAACATTACTACATTTATCGCTGCCATTTTTCTTTCACAGCTTGGGAAGGGACCCATCCAGGGATTCGCAGTAACTCTGGCTGTCGGTATAGTTTGTTCACTCTTTACAGCTATTTTCGTTTCCCGTCTTATCTTCGACTTCGGTACAGAAGTCCTGGGGAAAGACAAAGTCGGCATTGCCTGGGGGCTTAAATAATGGAAAAAGTGATTAACTTTACAAAAAGCAGATTTGTATTTCTGACCATTTCAATTGTACTGATCGTTGCCTTCTGGGCCGGTACATTTGCACAGGGCGGTTTTAACTTCGGTATCGATTTTCGTGCCGGTCTGAGCCAGCAGATCACCATCAACAAAGATGCTGATATTGCAGAGGTTAAGGATGCTCTAGAGGGCATTCCCTCTGTACAGGTTCAGACAGTCGGTTCCGGTTCCAATGACTTTATGGTCCGTGTAGGTGTGGATGAAAGTATTGACGACTTTCAGGTTGTAACCGAGAAGAAGATCAAAGACAGCCTCGAAGCTGCCTTCGGATCCATTACAGTACAGTCAACTGAGTTTGTAGGCGCCCGTTTTGCAGGCAGCCTGACAAGTCAGACAATTGTACTGACTCTGGTGGCTCTGGCCCTGATTCTTGTTTATATCTGGTTCCGCTTCAAACTGAACTATGCTGTATCCGCTATCGCGGCTATTGCTCATGACGTTCTGTTCCTGATGGGATTTATCGGTGTGACTCAGCTCGAGTTCTCAACAGCAACAATTGCTGCTGTTCTGACAATCATCGGTTATTCACTGAACGATACCATCGTTATCTTTGACAGAATCAGAGAAAACACAAGACTGGTTAAGGACAAGAGCTTTGAAGAGGTTATCAACCTCTCCATCACACAGTCCCTGTCCAGAACGCTGATCACTTCAGCAACTACATTTGTTGCCGTACTGTTTATCTTTATTATCGGTACAGGAACAATTCAGACTTTCGCACTGAGCCTGATTGTCGGTATCATTGTGGGTACTTACTCATCAATGTATATCGCATCAACTCTGCTCCTCGGATGGCACAACAAGGCTCACGCCCGGGCAAAGGCAGCTGTAACAGCTGCACCCAAGGCTGAAGAAGTCAAGAAAGTAGAAGCCGTCAAGGCTGCTGCCAAACCTGCTGCACCTGTTGTTACACAGTCTGCAGAGGAAATTGCCGCCGCAACCGAGAAGAAGCGGAAGAGCAAAGAGAAAAGAAAGAAGAAAAAATGATCAGCCTGAGCTGGTGATAATTCTTTAAATAGGCCGCTTCATAGATGGAGCGGCCTTTATTTTTTTTCAGAGTCAATGGCTGCATCCCCAGGCTTCTGCTAAAGGAATGCAAAAAAAAGGCTGAAGCCTCAGCTTCAGCCTTAAACAGTACAATTATATATTCCCTGTATCAGTTAAACTCTTCATCCAGTCTTGTTTTAAACCACTCCTTCAGTGCAATGGCTCTGTTTCCGAAGGACTGCTGCGCCTTCTCTCTGAAAGAAGAGGTATCTGTGGCGGCAGCCA
Source organism: Oceanispirochaeta sp. (assembly GCA_963676905.2). GTDB lineage: Bacteria > Spirochaetota > Spirochaetia > DSM-2461 > DSM-2461 > Oceanispirochaeta. Next base: position 3,362,573 of record CAXXVE010000001.1, on the reverse strand, counting down.
TTGTTACATAGATGAGTATTCCCTCCTGGACAGGCATGACTGAGAGATGGATCTGCATATCTCCTGAGTCAACAACCTTGAACATACCGGCGACCCTGAGATTTGACAGATTGACAATGCTTGCTGCAAGATTGGGCCCGTTGCTGTAGTACTCCATGGTGTACTGGTTTTTTGAGAAACGGTTGTCCTTCTGATGGATGTAGATCAGATCATGTGAGGGAACGCTGGTGACAAGAGGGTCGGGAAGCTTCTTTTTTTCATTTCCCTCCTCCATGGCCCAGCTTTCCTGAAAGAGCTCTTTCATCTTCTTGGATGTCTGTGAATAGTATTCAAGGCCTTCAAGGGTGCTTACAGAGCGAAGAATATTATAGAGAGTCAGGGTTCTCTGGCCATCTTCCACATTCCAGTAGGAGTCAGGAAGATCCGTCACCAGATAGAGGCCCTCCATTCCAAGAGTCAGGTTTCCCTCTATCATGTCCTTCTTGATGTTGTTGTTCAGGACAGTCTCAGGCAGTGTTTCAGGAGTTATTAACCCGTCATGAAAGACAATATTCTCTCCGTTTGTCTGCAGGTCTGAGAGAATTGCGCTGTCTTTCACAAGAGCTTCCAGTGGAGAAAAGGCTGTTTCTCCCCATGAGAGAAGGGGGGAGAGGGCCAGTAACGCTATTGCTGAAAATTTCTTTATCATATTTACCTCTTAATAAGTGTATTTAAAACTGAGACTCTGGGGTCCGGGCAGGACCTCGATCTCGTCAGATTTCTGAAGATGAAGTGTTGGTACAAGCCAGCCGAAGAAAGAGCCGATGGCGGCACCTGCAAGGACATCTGTTACAAAATGGGATCCCGAAGCAACTCTGAGACCGCCTACCGATGCTGCTGCGGTATAGGCTCCAATAATAAGCGGGGCAGTCCATTTTGAATCCGGAGCATCATAAAGAAGGGTGGTTGTCAGAAAAGTCGCTCCCAGAAAGGCATAGGCTGTGTGTCCCGAGGGGAAACTGTTGTAGTAGTCATCCTCTTCGCCTTCGGGAATAGAACTGTCTTTGTAGGTATAGGGCCTGTTTCTTGATACTGTACCTTTTAGGATATCCTTAGTACCCATGGTGAGTGCAAAGGCTTCGGCGTACATTACTCCATATGTCAGCCAGCTGCCCCTCAGATCGCTGTTGAGCATTAGTGCACCGGGAAGTACAAGGGAAGCGGCGACAAGGACAGAGCTTGTCTTGTCGAGAGCCGGATTGAAGCCATATACAAAGTTTCTGTCGAGGCTGTTAATTTCTGAAATGTCCTTGTAGTCGGCAGGGCCGGAATCAAGGAAGAATGAGGGTATGACGACTCCCAGAGCCGCCGTTCCAATAACGGCGTCCTTGGTCAAATCAAGGGAGAATCTGCTTTGGGAATGGACAGCGCTGACAGACAACAGCAGAAACAGGGCCGTCAGATACTTTCTAATGATCATAACAATTGGGTTAACTCCTTTAATTGATCTGTCCTCTATCGGGAACGACAGATATCTTTCAGACATTTTACGTGATAAATCTCTCTTTTTACACACAAAAGCTAAAACATTTATATACTATATTGGATATCACAACAGATCATAATAATCAGGAGTAAATATGGATTTTTCTGAATTGGTTTTAAAAACTAGAAGCTGCCGCAGGTTTGACCAGAAACCTCTCCCCGAAGGTTTTCTTGATTCTCTTGTTGAAATCGCCAGGGTGTGCCCTTCCGGTAAAAACCTTCAGCCGTTGAAGTATATCACGATCAGTGACAAAGCGTTTATGGAGGAACTCTATCCTTATCTGAGATGGGCCGGAGCCCTGAAGGAGTGGGACGGACCGGATGAGGGGGAAAGACCCACGGCCTATGTGGCCATTGTACTTGATAAAAAGGTAGGCTCATCAGCAGGACAGGATGTCGGCATCACAGCACAGACACTTCAGCTTGCCGCCATGGAGCAGGGCGTTGGCTCCTGTATGATCGGAGCATTTATTAAACCCGAAGTGACAAGGGTCCTCGGTCTTGATGACAGCCAGGAGATTCAGCTTATTCTGGCCCTAGGTTATCCCGGAGAAGAGCGTGTCATTGTGGATGCAGGTGAGAGTGTAAACTACTATCGCGATGAGAAGGGCGTGCACTACATTCCAAAAAGAAAGGTTTCCGACCTTCTGATCAGACACATCTGATTATGAACCAGGGAGCTCAGGAGAGGGGAATGACCTTCCCGCTGAGCTCCTCAATTGTAAGCTTCATGACAAGAATTTTGCTGACCGCTCCTGCAAGTTCGGTGTATCGTTTCTTAAAAGAGGGTGAGTTCTGTCTGTTGATACAGTGTAGGGCATTCTCCTTTTCATCGCTGCGGTGGAGAACTTCAAGGAGCCCGCTGTATACTACAGAGCTTAAAACAGTGCTTTCGCCGTCTTCAAAGCCCTCTTCAACAATAACGGTACCGCTCAGGTAGGGGTTGCTTTTGAAAAAGTCCATCTTGTTGCCGCTGCCGTAGCACTCAAAAAAGAGAATATCCTCCTCTTCATGAAGCCCGTAATTCATCGTCAGTATATAGGAGTCGTTTCCATCGTTGAGAGCGAGAGTCGTGTATCTGCCTTTTTTAAGAATATCCCGGATCTTGTCCCGGCTGCTTAATAATCTAATCTCATCATCCATGATCAAATATGCCTGTTTTCAGCAACAATATAACATAATGTCCACGGGATTTAAATATGAAAATCACCATGATACAGCAGCTTTTTCACTACTGAAACAATTGCACTAGAGGGTTCATATTTGGTACTATGCACAAAAGATTTATTACAGATTTTTATAGGAAGGGCGAATGAAGGCTATTGAACTCGAAAAAACTTACAATCCCGGTGAATTTGAAGACAGAATTTACTCATACTGGGAAGACGGCGGTTATTTTAAACCGGGAGGAGATGACTCCAAAGAGCCCTTCGTCATCGTGATTCCCCCTCCCAACGTCACCGGAGTCCTTCATATGGGTCACGGTCTTAACAACTCCCTTCAGGATATTCTTATCCGTTATCAGAGAATGCAGGGCAGGCCCACTCTCTGGGTTCCCGGTACAGACCACGCCGGAATCGCCACACAGAACGTTGTTGAAAGAAGACTCAAGAAAGATGGCCTGGGCCGTCATGATCTTGGCCGTGAAAAGTTCATTGAAGAGACATGGAAGGTCAAGGAAGAGCACCACAGCATCATCTCGAAACAGCTTAAAAAGATAGGCGCTTCATGTGACTGGTCAAGAGAGCGCTTTACAATGGATGAAGGTCTCTCCGGCGCAGTCCGCGAGGTATTCGTCACCCTCTTTGAACGGGATCTCATCTACAAGGGTGAGTATCTTGTAAACTGGTGTCCCTCATGCGGTACCGCTCTGGCTGATGATGAGGTTGAACATGAGGAAAAACCAGGTGCTCTGCACCATGTGAAATACCCTCTGACCGACGGTACCGGATTTATTGAAGTTGCCACAACCCGTCCCGAAACCATGTTCGGGGATACAGCTGTCGCGGTTCACCCCGATGACGAGCGTTATAAAAACGTTGTAGGCAAGACAATCGACCTGCCTCTGACAGACAGAAAGATAAAGATTATCACAGACTCCTACTGTAAAATGGAGTTCGGTTCAGGTGCTGTAAAGATCACTCCCGCCCATGACCCCAATGACTGGGACATCGGAAACAGACACAACCTTGAAAGGGTCAATATCCTCAACGGAGACGGAACCCTCAACGGCAATGTACCTGAAGCCTACAGGGGCATGGATGTTAAAACAGCCCGCAAGGCAACCATCAAGGCTCTGGAGGAGGGCGGATTCCTTACCAGAATTGAGGATCAGCCTCATCAGGTGGGACACTGCTACCGCTGTAATACAATTATTGAACCCTATATGTCCGATCAGTGGTTTGTCCGCATGCAGGGCATGGCCGACAAAGCGCTGAAAGCCTGGGAAGAGGACAGAATCCGTTTCTACCCCAAGAGATGGGAGAATACATACAAGCACTGGCTCGACGGCATCAGGGACTGGTGCATCAGCCGTCAGCTCTGGTGGGGGCACAGAATCCCCGCATGGACATGCAGTGACTGCGGCGAGCTGATTGTAACCCGTGAGGACCCCACAAGCTGCCCCAAATGCGGCAGTTCTAAAATCGAACAGGACCCCGATGTCCTCGATACATGGTTCAGCTCCTGGCTCTGGCCCTTCTCAACCCTGGGATGGCCCGAGAAGACTGCTGATCTTGAAAAATTCTTCCCCACATCATCACTGGTTACGGGATATGACATTATCTTCTTCTGGGTTGCACGTATGATCATGGCCTCTGAAGAGTTTCTTGAAAAGGCGCCCTTCCGCGATATCTATATCACTCCCCTTGTCAGGGATAAACAGGGACGTAAGATGTCCAAGTCTCTTGGGAACGGAATTGATCCCCTTGATATCGTAGCCAAATACGGCGCTGACGCCATGAAATTTACTCTGGCCTACCTCTCGGCGCAGGGTCAGGATATTCCCCTTGAAATGGACGATATCAAACTGGGAAGCCGTTTCTGCAACAAGGTATGGAACGCTTCACGGTACATTCTGATGAACATGGAAGGCCGTGAACTCCTCGATGCTGCAGATATAAGCCTGACAGCTGCGGACAAGTGGATCTACCACCGTCTCAACAAGGCCATTGACGGAGTCAATAAAGCCGTTGAGGCCTACCGTTTTGATGATATGTCCCACACAGTATATGATTTCTTCTGGAATGACTTCTGCGACTGGTATGTAGAAGCTTCCAAGCTCTATCTCTACAGCAAGGAAGACAGGGTCAAAGACCAGGCCGTTACGGTTCTGCTTGATGTGCTCAACAAGTCTCTGCGTCTGCTGCACCCCTTTATGTCCTTTCTGACCGAAGAGATCTACCAGAAGCTGCCCGGTGTTGACAGTCCCCTTATTACAGCCGCCTTCCCTGAAGTCGACTCCTCTCTGGACAATCCCGGACTTGAAAATCAGTTTGCACAGCTCCAGGACCTCGTTCAGTCAGTACGGACATTCAGAAGTGAGTTCAATATTCCCCCTGCAAAGGATATCAAGGTCCGGATCAAGACCGATGATGCCGGCCTGAAGGATTTTATTGAAAATGAGGGAGCTCTTATTTCGTCTCTCATCCACTGCGATGACTTCGGGATCTACGCTGGTGAGGCCGACGGCGCCGTAACTGCTGTGGGAAAGACCTTTGAAGCCTTCCTCTACATCCGTGACATGATCGATGTTGAAAAGGAAATCGCCAGACTCACAAAGAATATCGAGAAAAATGAAAAGCTCCTGGTTTCAACAGAGAAGAAGCTGAGTAATGAGAAATTTGTTTCCCGGGCTCCTGAAGAGGTTATCACCAAGGAGAGGGAGAAACTTGATGAGTTCAGAAATGCAATCGGAAAGATGGGAACCTATCTTGCTGAATTGAAGGGCTGATCATCAGTCCTGCCCCCTGTAGATTTTTACAGGGGGTAAAAAAACCGGACTTCAAAAGGAAGTCCGGTTTTTTTATAGCCTTACGCTGCTAGTGGGCTGTCTTTCGCCCTGTCAGTTTCTGCACAGCCCTGTAGTGGGCATCCTCGGAACTTCCCCAGGGTTTTGAATTGTTCTCGGCCTTGAACTTCTGGGTGAACCAGTTGATCTCCTCTTCAAGGCGTTTGAAGTTCAGGTTCTGAAGTTCTTTGACGGCAGAGAAAAAATCGGGGAGGTCTTTTTTCTTCACTACCTCTTCAGCCATCAGAAGAAGTTCAGCCTCATGGGGGATACAGAACCCTTTGGTGGTTTTCATAAAGGAGCGGAATCCCTCCTCATCTTTCATCCACAGATAACAGGCCGTAAATGTATAGCGTTTTATTGTCCGGTCTATACGGTCGCAGATCAGACAGCTGTCGCTTCTTCGGGAACAGTGGTCCATATACTTTGAAGCAGGGCTTGTCTTTCTGCCGAAAAACCCCTTCTTTCCTCCCTCTTCGCTGGTATCGGCAGCTTTTCCGGGGGATGGGAAGGTTTTCTCCCTGTCCGCCATCCAGTCCTGAAGATGGGTGTGGGTGACAAGCCCAAGGTGCTGGGGGCTCCGTTCAAGAAGTAGAAGGCTGAAGTGTTCGGGGCAGAACCCTGTTTTATTCAGTTCAACACGGGTCTCCGGGTTCATTGCAGACGGGCCCAGGTAGTACTTCAGGTAACGCTTTTCAGCTTTTTCCTGAAGCTGACAGAAGGGGCATTCACAGTCCTCCCGGAATGCGTCCCATACGGGAATTGTTTCAAGCTGGTATTTCATTATTCGAAGAACTCCTTGTGTATTGCAGCTACCGCTCTTTTTTTATCGTCCTGATTGACTACCACATAGGCGGCCACATCAGAAGCGCCGAGTGAGACTATCTGGGTGTGAATACTGTTGTCGGCAAGAGCTTTGAGTATCCTGTAGGCAGCTAGAGGCTCATGGGCAATGCCTGTACCCACCAGGGAGACAATTGACATATCATTGATCCCTATAACCCTTGTAATAGCCTTCTCTCCGATTTTCTCAACTGCTTTGACAGACCTCTCAAGGTCGGAAGACTCAAGGTATACATTGATGGCGGTCTGTGAGGTTACCGCGGACTTGATGTTGATCTGTTCTCTGTCCATTGTGGCTGTCAGTTTTGCAAGTATCCCGGGTTTGATTCCAACGCCGGGTCCCTTTACCTTGAGAATGGAGAAGTCATCGCTGTAGGTGACAGACTTGGGGCCCGCTTCACTGTGCTCTTCTTCGGCACGGATTGATGAAAGGGGAGTGAGCTTGTCTTTGGGGCCGTCAATATTGAAGATTCTGATGGGTATGTTCAGAGGCTCAAGGGGTTCAACTGTCCGGGGATGAAGGATCTTAGCTCCGAAGTATGAGAGCTCTGCCGCTTCGGTATAGCTCAGCTTCTCGACACGGGAGCCGCCCGAAACTATTTTGGGGTCGGCTGTCATAAATCCGTTGACGTCTTTCCATATATCAAGGGATTCAGCTTCAATGCAGCGGGCTATGCCGGCGGCGGAGTAGTCACTGCCTCCGCGGCCCAGCAGGGTGACACGGCCCTCGTCAGACACTCCGTAGAAACCGGGCACCACAAAGATCTTCTCCCTGCTGAGAGCTGCTGACACAGCAGGTTCGGAGTCTGTAAAGTTGATGGTGGCGTTGCTGAACTCTCCGTCGGTAACAAATCCCATATCCTCGGGGAGCATCTCTTCAACATCAAAACCCCTGTCTTTAAGGATGAGAGTCAGAATGAGGGAGCTGAGGCGCTCTCCATAGCTTAAAATCCTGTCTTCTATAAAATTGGGAATGTCTCCGATATAGTTGATTCCAAGCAGGTTTCTTTCAACCTGGTCAAGGCGCTGATGAATCAGGGCATATGCCTCTTCGCGAGCGTCGAGGTCCTCGATGTTGTCTTCCAGGGCCGTCTCTTTCATTTTCTTCAGATAGTCTATCATTTCGGTAATGTGGGCATCATCCCTGCGGACTGTTCTGATACCCTCTGTCAGATAGTTGGTTATCCCGTAGAATGCTGAGACAACTATGACAAGAGGGCGGTTGTAGAGTTTTACAGTGGCGATTATCTTCTGAATATCATCGCGGGTTTTGAGGTTGGATCCTCCGAATTTTACAACTATTTTTTTCATTCCGACATCCTATACAATTCTGTTTCTTGATTCACCTTTCTGAAAAGCATTTATGTTTTTCCAGACCTCGTCAACCAGTCTGGTCCTTGATTCAACGCTTCCCCAGGCATTGTGGGGGGTAATAAGGAGTTTCTTTCCAATGAGGGGAATCAGCGGGTTGTCAGGCTCTGGAGGCTCATCAGTAAGCACATCCAGTGCAGCCCCACGGATTGTTCCGTTATCGAGGGCCATGGCAAGGTCATGCTCATTGATAATGGCTCCCCGGCCGAGGTTGAGGAGCCAGGCACTTTCCTTCATCATCCCGAACTCATTTGACCCGAGAAGCAGCCTGGTGTTGTCATTGAGAGGGGCGTGGATGGATATGATATCCGAGTCCCTGCAGAGCTCCTCCATGGATACACTCCTGCAGCTTTCCTTACGGTCCTGACCGCTTGTACTGAAGTAGACAGGCTCAGCTCCGAAGGCCCTTGCAATTTCTGCAACCCTTCTTCCAATGGCTCCCAATCCGATAATGCCCCAGGTTTTACCCGCTATTTCATTCCATGGACTCGATACATCGGCAAAACGACGGTCCTTCTCATATTCTGCATTTCTCACATAGCTGTCATAGTAGGGAAGGTGTTCCATAAGATAGAGAAGCATGGCAAAGGTGTGCTGGGCGACGCTCATAGTGGAGTAGGACTTGACGTTGGCAAGGGCAATCCCTTTTTTGCGGCAGCTTTCAAGGTCTACAGTGTTAAAGCCTGTTGCCGTCAGAGCTATTAATTTGAGTGAAGGAGCCAGGGCGAGTTCCTTTTCACCAAGAACGACTCTATTGGTGATAATGACATCGCTTTCACTGATCCGCTCTGAAAGCTCTTCAGGAGATGTATGGGGCCAGATGCGGCAGTTGCCGAGGCTGTTGAAGCAATCCAGGCTTATATCTTCCCCCAGACTTGCTGAATCAAGAACAGTTATATTCATTTTAATCTTGCCTTGCGTAATTTATTATATTTATTAAAATACTTATAATACAGATTTTAAGGGCTATGCCCAGATACCCGGAGGGAAAGGTTCGTGTTTATTGAAGTGGATGACGGCGTTTATGTAAATCTCTCACAGGTATTCTCGGTACACTACAAGAGTTACCAGAACAAGGGAGTCTGGGTATTCTCTTCACCCGATGTGGAGGAGAGTGACCGGTCCCTGGCGGACAAATCCAACAGAAAGATTCATTCACGGTATTTTGTTTCAAAGGAGGAGGCGGAGATCTGGCTTGAAGAGATGCTGAAGGAAACCGGCATCACAAGGCAGGAAAGAAGACTCCGCCGCCATCAATATTAGGGTAGACATCTACCAGTAAAATTCACTTTGTGATAGGATATTCGGAAAATCTGATTTTGAAATAAACTGTGTTTAAGAGGACAATATGGCCGCGACAGAAAACAAGAGCGAAGAAAAAACAAAGGGACCGGATTTTATCCGGCAGATAATAAATGAGGATATTGCAGCAGGCAAGAACGGTGGAAAGGTTCATACAAGGTTTCCGCCGGAACCCAACGGTTATCTTCATATCGGGCATGGAAAATCAATCTGCCTCAACTTTGGAATCGCCGAGGATTATAACGGAAAGTGCAACCTCCGTTTTGACGACACAAACCCCACCAAAGAGGATCAGGAGTACGTTGACTCAATTATTGAAGATGTTAACTGGCTCGGCTTCAATCCCGAAATCTTTTTTGCCTCAGACTATTTCGATCAGATGTATGCCTGGGCCCTGGAGCTTATTGACAGCGGAAAGGCCTATGTAGACTCACAGAACGCCGAAGAGATGCGTGAAAACAGAGGAACTCCCACTAAACCCGGTGTTGATTCACCCTACAGAAACCGTTCTGTAGAGGAGAACAGGGAACTGTTTGAAAAGATGACTAAGGGTGAGATGGAAGAGGGAACATGCATCCTGAGAGCCAAAATCGATATGGCCCATCAGAATATGAATATGAGAGATCCCGCCATCTACCGTATCCGCAAGGAAAGCCATCACAGAACCGGGGACAAATGGTGCATCTACCCCATGTATGACTTTGCCCATGGTTTTGAGGATTCCATTGAAGGAATCACACACTCCATCTGTACTCTCGAATTTGAAAATCACAGACCCCTTTACGACTGGTTCCTTGATAATGTTTCAGCTCCCTGCCATCCGCAGCAGATCGAGTTTGCCCGATTGAACCTCAGCTATACCGTAATGAGTAAAAGAAAACTCCTTGAGCTTGTTTCCGATAAGCTTGTATCCGGCTGGGACGATCCCCGGATGCCCACTATTTCAGGATTCAGAAGGCGGGGCTATACACCCGCATCTATCAGAAGGTTTGCAAAGGAAATCGGCGTTTCAAAGGTAAACTCTCTCGTGGACATCAACTTTCTGCAGTTTATCATCCGTGAAGAGCTGAATGTGAGTGCTGACCGGGCCATGGCCGTACTGGATCCCCTGAAAGTCACAATCACAAACTATCCGGAAGGACAGATGGAGGAGTTTGAGGGAGAGAACAATCCCGGAAACCCCGATGCCGGTTCAAGAAAACTTCCCTTTGGCCGTGAGATCTATATAGAGAAAGATGACTTTATGGAGGATGCTCCCAAAAAGTTTTTCCGTCTGGCTCCCGGAAGGGAAGTGCGCTTGAAGCATGCCTACTTTGTTACATGTACCGATGTTGTCAAAGACGAGAACGGAGAAATCACAGAGCTTCTGTGTACATATGATCCTGAAACCAGGGGGGGAGATGCCCCTGACGGCAGAAAGGTCAAAGGAACCCTCCACTGGGTATCCGCCGAAAAGGGTGTGAAGGCTGAAGTACGTGTCTATGACCACCTCTTTATCCTTGAGGATATGGACGACATGGAGGAGGGCAAGGACTATCGTGACTATCTGAACCCCGAGTCCCTCGTTGTCAAGGAAGCCATTGTAGAGCCGTCACTGGCTGCTGCGGCTGCAGGCAAAGGCTTTCAGTTCCTGCGGCAGGGATATTTTTGCACTGACTCCAGAGACCACAGCCCCGAACATCCCGTTTTTAACAGAACCGTCGCCCTGAAGGATTCATGGGCCAAAATACAGAAGAAAGGATAAGAAGTGAAAGAGTCCATTAAAAAATCAGCAATTGTTATCATGGGAGCCTCCGGCGATCTTGCAAGGAGAAAACTGATTCCCGCCATTACCAACCTCTATGAGGATGGCATTATTGAGGATAACTGCTGTGTTCTTGGAAATGGACGAACTCCTTTAACAGACGTCACTTTCCGTCAGGAAAACAACCTGGATGAGTGCCGTTATTCCGGAAATTTCTTCTATCACCAGGGACTGGACGGACTCTATGATCGTGTTCGGTCTCTTGGTGATTTTAATCAGATTATTGTTTTTATGGCCCTGCCTCCCAGGGTCTACGGCCAGACCGCAGAGATACTCTACAACCAGGGATTCAAGGATAATGTCCGGATCATTATAGAAAAACCCTTCGGGTACGACCTGAGTACAGCACGGGAGCTTAACAGAAAGCTTCTGGATTTCTATACCGAACGTGAGATCTATAGAATAGACCACTATCTTGCAAAGGAGAGCATCCAGAATATCCTTGTATTCCGTTTTGCAAACAATATCTTCTATCCCGTGTGGAACAATGGATTTATTGAGTCCATTCAGATCAATGCCTTTGAAGAACTGGGTGTAGAGTCCCGGGGGGATTACTTTGACAAGTCAGGCATTATCCGTGACATGGTCCAAAATCATCTCTTTCAGCTTCTTGCTCTTTTGACAATGGAGGCTCCTGTTTCTCTGGATCCTGAAGATATCCGTATTCAGAAGATGTCCGTCCTCAAGGCGATGGAGATTAAAGAGTGCCGGATTAAACAGTATGACGGCTACAAGTCAGAACCCAAGGTGGATCCCGAATCAGGAACGGAAACCTACGCCGAGATGAAACTTGAAATCAGCAATTTCCGCTGGACGGGAGTTCCGATCTACATAAGAACGGGAAAGGCCGTGGGCGTAAAGAACACAAGTATAGCCATCACCATGAAGAAACTGCCCCGTCTCCTGTTCAATGAGAAGGGTGAAATCGAAAAGAACAAGATTATTATCCAGATTCAGCCCAATTCGTCGATCATCATCGATCACTCTACCAAAATACCGGGCAGCGACATGGAGATAACAAGTACGGATATGGATTTCTGTTTTGCCTCAAGTTATGAGGGGAAGGTTCCCGAGGCGTATCAGAAGCTGCTTCAGGACGCCCTGAAAGGGGATCAGACACTGTTTGTAAGTGCCGAAGAGACAGAACTCTCCTGGCAGAAGATAGAGCCCTATCTGGATATGGGGAATCCCGGCAGCTATAAGAGGGGAGCCCTCCCCGAGCCGGAGCTTGAAGCCGACTGGGTGGACATGGCGGAGTACGCCAACAGCTGCAGAGGCTAAGACACTTCGCCGGAGCTCAGGGGGTTGAGTTTTATCCTCTGGTCTCTTCTCAGGTATTTGACAAGCAGTGAGGCGAGAAGAAACCCTCCTGCTCCGGCTCCCAGTCCCGCCATGTACCCCGCATAAATAGAAACACCCCCGATAAGAATAACAGGAAGGAATATTATAAGCACCCAGTCCAGGGCTGTTCCTTTCGGAAGCTGCATTTCCACATCCATACCTGTAGAGAACTCGGACTCTTCCATCTCCTCTTCATCAACCCTGACAGTAATGGTCTGCATCTTTGTAGAACAGCTGCATCCTTCACAGGTGCCGCTGCCGCAAAGTCCCTTATCATTAAGAAGACCGAGAAGCACTCTGTCCTCGTCTATTTTAAGAATTCTGGCATACTTTGACATTTTTTTATCTCCTGATTACTAATTTAGGAATTAATACACTACAATTCCAGTAGTATTTGATAATTTTTAATTGAATCCTTTGAAATTATCTTATGCTTACGCTTATGATTTGAATAAGTGCTTATATACTATTGTAAGCCAATTATTCAAAAAATTTAAATTGCTAGCTGTATTAACAGGAGGTCAATTGTGTTTCAAAAGCAAATCATGATGAGAAGAGTGGTCTACTCCCTTCTTCCGATTATGATATTCTCTCTGTACCTCTACGGTCTGCGGGCTCTTATGATTCACGCAGTCGTATTTATTGCAGGTTTTCTTACAGAATATATCTTTATGAAAACCAGGGGAAAGAAGGTTTCCGAGGCCGTACTGGTCACCTGTGCCCTCTATGCCCTTTCCATGCCCCCACTGGTTCCTCTTTGGGTGGCTGCCATAGGAATTGTCTTTGGAGTTCTCTTCGGAAAGTGTATTTTCGGAGGCTTCGGCAGGAATATATTCAACCCTGCCATTACGGGCCGACTATTTGTCTATATAACCTTTCCATCCTTTATGACCACTGGATGGATGGTGCCGGGAAGGTTCGGCCTTAACGCCGCCAATGCAGCCGATGCGGTTAGCTCCGCTACTCCCCTCGGACAGATGCGTTCCGGTGTAATTCCTCAAATGAAAGAACTGCTGATTGGAATCAGGCCTGGATCTCTGGGTGAATCGGCGGTTATTCTCATTGTTCTGGCCGGAATCTATCTGATCTATACAAAAACGGCAAGCTGGAGAATTATTCTGTCCACACTGCTTTCGTTTTTTCTTCTCTCTTCAGCACTGTTTTTCCTCGGTGTTCCATCCTCCTTTCCACCCCTGGAATCCCTCATGTCGGGTTCGGTCCTCTTTGTCATTGTCTTTATGGCAACAGACCCTGTATCAGGACCTAAGAAAAATCAGGCACAGTACCTCTATGGAATCCTGATTGGTTCGGTCACCTGTCTTGTAAGGATCTTCTCACTTTTTCCTGAAGGAACAAGTTTCGGAATACTTATGGGTAATACCTTCGCCTCTCTCTTTGACGAGTGGTTCACACCGAAAAAAGGAGATGCAAAATGAATAAGAACGGAATTATCTACACCGTGATTTTTACATTTCTGATTGCCTTCTTCTTTGTGTTCTTTCTGGCTCTTGCCAATGACGCAACTGTTCAGATGGTGGAGGAGAACAATATTCTATCCATTCAGAAGTCCGTGCTGCGGTCCATCGGAATGCTTCCGGAAGAGGACAGCCTTGTTTCTGAAGTTTACAACAGCGAGTTTGACACTCTACCTGAGCCCGGGGACGTGATTGAAACTTCAATTGACGGTGAGGATGTCGTCATACGGTATTTCTCCGGAAGCGGCCTGTGGGGCACAATCACCGGAGTTCTTGCTCTGGATGCCGGCCTTGAGCGCATTGTGGGCCTTGATATTATCAGCCACAACGAAACTCCAGGGCTCGGAGGCCGTATCGACGAAGACTGGTTTAAGAATCAGTTTGCCGGAGAAAAGATCGGAGACAGTGGCATCACCGTTGTAAAAGGCACCGGCGGTGCTGATGATGATCCCGGCAACTCAAGTGTCGACGGGGTCACAGGAGCCTCTCTGACAAGTAAATCCATGGAGACTATCGTGAATAGAGAAATTGCCTCTCAGAGAACAGAAGGAGGCATCAAATGAGTGAAACCACAACTATCCTTAAAGAGAATGTGTGGACAAACAACCCTGTTTTTGTACAGATTCTGGGTATCTGCTCCACACTTGCTGTAACAAACAACCTTTCCAATACCTTCACAATGACAGTCGCCCTTATATTTGTAAGCGCCTTAACAAACGTGACAGTTTCTCTTCTCAAGTCCCTTATACCCCGTAAGGTCAGAATGATCGTTCAAACACTGATCATCGCGTTTTATGTAATTATTGTTGATATTCTTCTGCGGGCTTATCTGCCGGAGATCAGCAAATCCCTGGGACCCTATGTCGGACTTATCATTACCAACTGCATCATAATGGGACGGGCAGAGGCCTTCGCCCAGTCACACGGACCTGTGCTCTCTTTCTGGGACGGAGTTACTTCCGGACTGGGATACATGTGGGTTCTTATGATCATAGCCTTTATCCGTGAGCTTCTTGGTTTCGGAACCCTTTTCGGTATTCCCGTAATGCCCGAAGGATTCACAACCTGGACAATAATGGTTATGGCCCCCAGCGCCTTCTTCCTGCTTGGAACATTTCTCTGGGTTGTAAAATCAATTATGCTTAAGAAAGGAGATGCCAAATGACACCGGATATCAATCCAATCGTACTGCTTTTTGCATCCATTTTTACCAGCAATATACTGCTGGCCAACTTTCTGGGGATGTGCTCCTTTATCTCCATCTCAAAAGATATCAAGTCCTCCAACGGCCTTGGTATGGCTGTAACGGTGGTTCTTACAATCACTTCTGTGATCAACTGGGGTATCCTGAACTTTCTGCTTATCCCCTTTGGTCTCCTCTATCTCAGATATATCGTCTTTATTATAGTCATTGCCGCAACGGTGCAGATTCTTGAGATGGTGATTGACCGTGTTTCCCCGGGGCTCTACATGTCACTGGGAATCTTTCTGCCCCTGATTACAGTGAACTGTGCCATCCTCGGTGTGGCTCTGTTTATCGAGATCAGAAACTACAGTTTTCTGCAGACCCTCTTCTACGGACTCGGTTCGGGACTCGGCTGGTGGCTGGCTATCATGGCCCTGGCTGCGATTCAGAAGAGGCTTCAGAAATCACCTGTTCCCGCTGGTCTTGAAGGTCCCGGGATTACTCTGATCACAATCGGATTTATGGCCATGGCCTTTGTCGGTTTTTCCGGCATGCTCAACGTCCAGTAAAACTGCCTAAGGAGTAGAGAATGAGTTTTATTTTTGCACCACTGACCATTGCCGCGGTTGCTGCAGTACTGGCAGCGCTGATAGCCGTTGTGGACAAAGTGGTTAACAACTACGGCGAATGCGAAATAGACATAAACAATGGAACAAAAAAACTGACAGTCAAAGGCGGTGAGCCTCTCCTCGGCCTTCTGGCCGGTGAAGGCATCTACCTTCCATCCGCCTGTGGAGGAAGGGGAAGCTGCGGGGCCTGCAAGTGCCAGATAACAAGCGATGTCGGCCCTCATCTTCCAACGGAAACACCCTATCTTACAGATCAGGAGATTGCCGAAGAGATCCACCTTTCCTGTCAGATAAAGGTCAAAGCGGATCTTTCAATCAATATTCCCGAAGAACTTTTCAATGTAAAACAGTTCAAGGCGAAGGTTCTGAGTATCAAAGATCTGACCTATGACATCAAAGAGGTCCTTTTTGACCTTGGTGATGAAGACATCAAGTTCAAGGCGGGCATGTACATTCAGATTGTAGTGCCCCCCTATGGCAAGGTGAAAGGTACTACCCAGAGAGCCTATTCCATGTCATCCAGGCCTCTCGACGACCATCGTGTAGAGGTTCTTATCAGACTTGTTCCTGGAGGTATTGCAACTACCTATGTCCATGAACAGCTGAAAGAGGGTGACAAGATGGATCTTATCGGTCCCTTTGGAGACTTCCGCCGCTCCGGTACAGATGCAGCCATGATATGTGTTGCTGGTGGATCAGGGATGGCTCCCTTTAAATCCATCATCCATGAAATGATTGACAACAACATTACAAACAGGGACATGTGGTACTTTTTCGGTGCCCGCTCCCTCAAGGATATGTTCTATATGGATGAGATGAGGGCTCTTGAGAAGGAAAACCCCTGGTTCCACTTTGTTCCGGCACTCTCCGAACCTGCCGAAGAGGACAACTGGACCGGTGATACCGGACTGATTACCGACGTACTGGACAGGTACATCAAAGAGAACATCGGCGTTGAGACGGATATGGAGGGTTATCTTTGCGGAAGCCCCGGCATGATTAATGCCTGCAACAACGTGATGACCAACAACGGAATTCCGCTTGAAAAGATCTATTATGACAAATTCGCCTGATACCAAGGAGGAAATCATATGAAAATGACACCCAACATGCGAAAAGCCCAGGAGAATATGGCGCCGGGAGTAATTACTGCTGACGGCTTTCTGGGAGATGACAAACGGCCTCTTCAGGATATGATCACAGAGTCTGAGGAGCAGCTGAGACACCATGGTCTTGATATTGAGAATGTGGTGCAGATCCTCAAAGATTTTATGGAAGAGGGACGAAACGGACTGGGTGAACCCATTACGGTTGACGAGAAATGGATCGTTCAGACAATGGAAGCCCGTGGCCATCTTCCCTGTCCCTTCGAAGACGGAGTACAGAGAAAAATTACAACGGTGGTCAGGAACATTGAGCTTGGTGAGTCCATTATGTATTCAACCATCTCCCTCCATCTCCTTCAAAAGCATCACTTTCTCGAGGGGAAGGGTTCTCCTTTCAGACTCGAGCCGATACAATTGAAGAGGGTTCTCGAACTTTAATCTGATACTATTTAAAAAGAATCCCGGAAAGGAGTCACTATGGAAGGTACCGTTGAAAATGCAGAAAATGCGAGCAGCACCACTCTAAAGAACAACTGGTTCTATACTTTTATACAGAGTTGTATCAGTGCTGTTATAGGTCTGACGCTTCTCCTTGTTCCCAAGATCGGAGTTGTCTTTATATCCCTTGTATTCAGCGTCTACCTGATCTGGGTCGGAGTCACACAGGTTGTTCTGGCTTTTAAACTCTCATCGATACAGAAGAAATGGTGGCTCATTCTGCTCCGGGGACTTTTTATGCTTATCTGCGGTCTGGTGGTAATATCTTTTCCCGTCAGCTTCGGAAATATATCTGTAGGAATACCCCTAATCATTCTAGGGCTGTTCCTTATCTTTTACGGTGTCCTTGATCTTGTATCACCGCGGATTCCCGGCGGTGGCGTCAGCCATGGCCTTTCAAGCGTTATTATGATCATAATCGGGATACTTCTCTGCCTCGCATCAGCAGCGGCTGCCAGGGTACTCTTTCGTATTCTGGGAGCCACGACCTTTGCAGGTGGTGTAATACAGGGCTATCAGGCCTTTGTCAGCAGAAAGTGGGTTCTTAACAACAGGGACTAAACGCTTATCTGAAGTGCCAGGAAGGTCTGGTCGTCATGCTGCTTTGCCTCTGAGGTAAAACTGTCAATATAATCTTTGACGGCAGTGATCAGATCTTCAGGCGTCTTTTCAAGATTCCCCGACAGAAAACGGAGAAGCTGCTCCACAGACAGCTCGGTTCCCTTATTGTCTCTTGCCTCAGGCAGGCCGTCTGTAAAGAGAAACAGATAGTCCTGGTCATGAAGCTTAATGCGCTTGTGGCCGAAGACAGTATCCCTGTCAACACCGATGGGAAGACCTTCGGTATCAAAGCTTCTGAACTGCTTCTCTCTGTTTCTGAACAGGTAGAGTGGGTGATGAGCTGCATTGGAGTAGGAGATCTCCCTGTTTTTCTCATCAACAATAAAGACAGCCATCGTTGCATACTGGTCAACACCGATCCGGCCGGCAATATGGTAGTTCAGCTCCCTCAGAATGGAGTCTGAACTTTTATGCTTGTGGCAGATTGCATGAAGAATCGTTCTTATCATAATCATAAGCATCGACGCAGGAACGCCCTTTCCGGCTACGTCGCAGACTGTATACATAACCTTGTCTTCGTCAAGGCGAATGGCGTCAAAGTAGTCTCCTGAAATTCCCCGGGCCGGGCGGGAGTGTATACGGGCGCTGCCGATGGAGAACTCGGGCATCTGCGATGGAAGAAGTCTCTTCTGAATAGAGGCGGCAATATCAATCTCTTTCTCGATTTCCCTGTTTTCAAGAAGACTTTGATATTTGAATACATTGTCGATGGACTGGGCTGTATAGTCAGCAAAGGCCCTGATAAATGTAAAATCAAGGTCGGAGAAAAATTCTCCCTCCCTGTTTTTGTAAAATACAAGAAGGCCCATCAGTTTTTTTCCCACAATCAGGGGAAGGCAGAGAAAGGAAGAAATAAAGAGCCACTCATCGGAGCTGCTGTTATAGGGCAGACTGCCGCTGATTTCATTGTCCTTGATAAAGAGAGCTTCCCCCCCGTGCATTATGTTTCCGAATACAGGTGTATTTGAATCCAGGGCATGAGTTTCAAAATAGCTCTCAACATTTCGCCTGACCATCCTTACATCACGGTCCAGGGGGAAGGGAGGGGGACAAAAGCCCATCTGATGGGCAAGATTAAGCTTTTCCTCTCTGTTGTCTACAAGGAACAGCATACCGCTGTCCGCCTTGATCGAGTCTACCCCCAGTTCTACAATTGTCTCCTGAAAGGAGGCTATGTCCCTCTGGTCGCTGATAGAGTTTCCTATGTCCTGAAACAGAATTTTAAGGGAGTTAAGGCGCTCTGACAGGTGTCTTGAAAAGTAGTGGTAGTCATGAATCAGCTCATCAAACTCATCCTTTACTGCGGCGTCATCACCGAATTCAAGAGTTCCCTCCTTCATCATCTCAACCTGGTTGTTTGTATATTCAATTCTGCGTACCAGTATCCGTGAGAACCTCATGGAGATAAGCATGGAGAGAACGATGATACTCGCAACAAGGGAGAATACAAGGACAATACTTCTGTTGATAAATCCCGAAATCTCGTTTTCAAGTCCTGTAGTCAGACTCTCGATGGAGTACTGGTAGGTGGAAAGGATATCTACAAGGTTCTGCTGGTGGTCCTGAATCCGCTGAAGCCTTTCTACAGCGATAAGGTCCTCCTCTGCCTCCTTTCTGACAAGAAGTGCGTAGAACCCCTCAAAAGAGGAATCCCTTGAGAGCATGGAACCTGTAAAACGGTTTATCTCGCCGATGAAGGGTGTAATGATCTGTGTATACATCTCATTCCACTGGTTCATCTTTGAATCTACCTGATCGATATAGACCTCGTTCATCCTGTCTACCATTGAGGATCCAAGTACTTTTTTAAGGCTGCTGTCTGTTGTAATAAGGTCTTCCAGCCAGTACTGGCTGAGCATTCTCGGGTCATTCTTCTCTGTAAAGAGGTTCAGGTTCCTGTCAATGAGACTGGCCATCGAGGTGTTCAGGTCTACACAGTCCTGCTGAAAATCCTTCATCTGAAAGACCCTGTTGAACCTTCCGAAGAGAAGGAGGGAGGACAGGAGAAGGCTGATAATCAGTATTGTTGTCGTAAAGGTGATCTGTGTTCTGACTTTCATCTTTTCTTCTCCTTGAATCTGGCTATGAAAATTGTCCTGTCATCTCTCTGTTCCAGATGCCGTTCAAAATAGGATATGTCCTTCTCTACAGAATCTCTTAACCAGTCCAGGCTCTTTTGGGAGTGCTGCTTCAGTATCTTTTCAACGGGCTCCCATCCGTAAAGCTGTCCATGCTCGTTTACAGTGCCGTAGAATCCGTCAGTCATCAGAAGAAGAATCACACCGTCTCTCAGACGGCCCCTAGTGGAAATATAACGGTTTTCGGCGCGTTCCCTGGCTTCTATCACTTTTGCATTGGATGATTTTGTGTCAAAGAGCAGCATTTTCTGCCCCTTTGTTCCGCAGTAGTGAAATGTTTTACTTTCAGGCTCCATCAGGCAGAGACTGATCTTCAGGTTGGTTTCAAATCCAGTCGTCTCATAGAAGTTGTCGAGAATGTTGTTGAGCATCTCGGCGGGTTCCTGATCCTCCCGGACAAGTATCCTGACAAGGGTTCTTAAAATTACAAGGAGCATGGACGAGGCGATTCCCTTCTCCTGAACCTCTGTCATACAGAAGAGCCAGCGGTCTTTACCGAGGGGGAAGAAGTCATAGATGTCACCGCTGATTCCCTTCAGTGTAAAGGTTTTGACAGTCAGATCAAAGTTGCTGACGCGGGGAAGGCGGGGAGGGAGGAGGCTCTTCTGAATATCCGATGCAATCTCCATTTCCCTGTTCAGACCTGAAGATTGAATCAGTTTTGAGTACTGTTCCAGGTTGTTCAGTGTAATGGCCGCAAACTCAACAAAGGACTGTATGTTGGAAAAGTCCATATCTGAAAAACGGGCATTCTCGCTGTTTTTCTCAAGGCAGAGAAGCCCGCGTACGCTGCGGTCCGATACGAGGGGAAGAATCATACAGCTTGAAATATAATTTCTGTCAAAAATATTTGTCTTGGGTATCAGGTTCTGACCCTCAAGGTTCTTGAGGAATACGGGCTCACCCGAAACCATTGTCATCCCTATAATTGTCTGGCCATAGGGCACCTCTTCAGAAAAGGACTGGTCACTGCTGAAGGGCAGGGCGAATTTTCCGCTTGTGAAACGGCACAGAGCCGTACGGCCTTCCGGGTCTGCTGTATAAAACGCACCGGAGTCTGCCCTTGTATTTTCCATGGCAAGATCCAGAATGGTCTGTTCCAGTGACAATCCCTCATCCGTCATGGACTGACCCATGTTATGAATGATACTGCCGATGTTAGTGAGTTTCTGCCAGATGATATCTGTAAGGATATTGAAGTTTGTACCAATGGCAGCCAGCTCGTCTTTCGATTTCACGTCAATTCGCGTTAATAGGTCTCCTGAAGAGATCTTTTCGATACCTGTACTGACGTGCCTGAGCTTGGTGATCATATTTCTATAGATCATAAGAATAACAAGCACCGAGATTATAATACCCCAGAAAATAGCAAGTCCCGTTTGAATCAGAAGGTTTCTGATCTGCAGCTGCAGCTCATCAATAATATTATCTACAACTGTTATATACGAGTTTCTGTAGGTCTGATGATTCAGCAGATAAATCCTGACAGTTTCTGAGAACTCATTGATGGCCCTGTATGTTTCATTATCAATGTTTCCGCTTTCTTCATAATCTGTGAGGGCCTGGTTGATTGAACTTCCGTAAATCCTGGGCCTTATTGTTGCCGCCAGAAAGTCAAGGCGGTCAAGAAATCGTTTGAAATCAGCTTCGGCATATGAGTCGTAGATTCGCCTGATGGTCTCATTTGTGGAACGGTTCAGGTATTTAAGACTCTCATTCTCTGTAAAGTCGGCAATACTTCTGGCTTCATTATTTGTTGCCGCTACAAGAACATGAATGGATATCTGGTTGCTGTTAAGAACGGCTCTGTTGGCATACTGTGTCTTGAGGATGTTGTTTCGGACAGTCGAAGCTTCGATCTGGAGATCTTTCAGCGCGAGAATGCGGAAAGAGGAAAAAATGAAAAATGTAAAGATCAAAGTAAACATCAGAAAGACAGCTGCATTGGACAAAAACAGTTTATTGCGGATTTTCATAATATATTAATCTCTTTGAATAATGAATTAGAAATACAATATCACGGAGAGAGCTAATATTGCCACTCTTTTTACTTAAAGCTTCCGGCTCTTTACATTTCATGGCGTGATGTACATAATCGGTTTGTTATGAAGAAAAACACAGCTCTCGCGCTTATATCGATCTTTTTATTTATCTCCTGCAAAGGCAGCAGTATGGAACCAGTATCCTCTACGGAAATTCTTCTGGGAACATCCTGCTTTATTACTATATACGGAATGGAGAAACCTTCAAATGCCGATGCGGCTCTCTCTGCAGCATTCAACAGTATTGATGAAATGGAGCACCGTCTCAGCATGAACATTTCAGACAGTGAAATATCTGTAATCAACAGGGAAGGCCATGGCACACTGAGCCCCGATTCCCTTGATGTTCTTTCCAGGGCCCTCGGAATCGCAAATGAGTCTGCCGGCCGCTTTGACCCTACAATCGGCACCCTTGTCTCCCTCTGGGGAATAGGCAGCAATGGGCAGCACATTCCCGAGGACTATGAAATTGAAAGTGCCGTTGCCACTGTGGACTATAGCGCTCTTGATCTTGAAGGAAACACAGCGACCCTTAATAAGGAAGGTGCTCAAATAGACCTGGGAGCCATAGCCAAAGGCCATGCCGCCGATCTTGCAAAAAGGGAGCTCCTTGATGCCGGTGTCACTTCTGCCATTATAAATCTGGGAGGAAATGTTCAGCTCCTGGGAGGCAAACCCGACGGGTCGGCATGGAGAATCGGCATTCAGGATCCCCGGGACAGCAGAGGACAGTACATAGCCGTTCTGGAAACAGAGGACACCGCCGTTGTGACCTCCGGAATCTATGAGCGCTACTTCGAGGTTGACGGTGTTCACTACCATCATATTCTTGATCCCGATACAGGATATCCTGTCTGGAACGGAGTAGAGAGCCTTACGATTGTGACATCAGACAGCATTACCGCTGACGGTCTTTCAACAGCTCTTTTTGCAATGGGCAGAGAGGCCGCTCTGGAATACGCAGCAGCCCATGATAATGTTGATGTTATTATTGTAGATGATCAGTCCAATGTATATCTGTCAGAAGGGATCAGGGACAGCTTCAGAATGACTGACCCCGACTTCCATCTGATCGAAGAGTAAACTCTTCAGCTTATCCGGCCGCAGGCAACTGTTTTCTTGCGGCCAGAATCAGATTCTTCGCCTTGTTGTCGTAGGGAGCCTGATTAAAGTCACCATAGATTTCAATCATTTCAAAACCCGCTTTCCAGAGTAGATCAGCCATCTCCGCAGCCGAGAAGATTCTGTGTGAAAAGCTGTACTCTGTCATTTTATCGTCTTTATAGAACAGCCATCTGTTGCACAGTTCGGTCCAGTTCAGATCAACCGAGTATTCAAGCAGTATTTTTATTCCGTCCCGTTCAAACCAGGTCCGTTCCTCAAAATCCCTTGCAAGGACTTCCTTACCCCACATTTCCATAAAGAGTGTACCCCCGGGTTTCAGTGAGGCGTACATCTTTTTAAGAAGCTCCAGGTCTTCTGCGGGGTCTTCAAAGTATCCGAAGGATGTAAACATGTTGATTACGGCATCAAACTCACCGGAGTAATTCATCTCTCTGACATCCTGATGAATAAAATCAACATTCACAGACCGCTGCGCCGCCTCATCCCTTGCAATATCAAGATAACCCTTTGACAGGTCCATTCCGGTCACACTGCAGCCTGCTGCAGCAAGTTCTATACTGTGCCTGCCCATTCCGCAGCAGCAGTCGAAGACCCTGCTGCCTGGATGGAGTCCGCAAATATCCATTATTCTGGAAGCCTCGAAGCCTGAACTGGCCATCCTCTCACTGTCAAACATTATGGGGCCGTAGGTTTTCCAGAACCACTCATCGGAAAACCATTTTGAATCAGACATATATAACTCCCTGTAATTGTATGATTCTATTTAAACATGGCGGAGGATTTCATAACAGGGGTATTCAGGAGCTTTATACTATAGATGGCTAATCCTTTTCATTGCCGCTGGCTGTTCGCTGCATCTCTGTCTTCAGCTCCTTTAGAACCTGATCAATCCTGCTGTCTGGCTCAAGAATCATCTTTTGAACTCCTGCCGCCCAGATATCAGTGAGTTCCATGACATCTTTACGGGGTGTAAACTGAATCTTTGAGGTCTTTATCAGAGCGTTGAATGTTTCTGTATAACCTTCCGAAAGAGAGAGCATCTCCTGCAGCTGCGGGTCTTCAAAAACTGATCTTCGAGGCGGATTAACGCTGTTCTGCTCCAGGGCCGCCCACAACTGGAACTCCCTGGAAGTAAAATACTGAATAAAAAGCCAGGCTGCCGTTTTATTTCTTGCTTCGCTGTGCATGGCAAGGGACCATATCCACATATTGGATTTCTTAACATCTCCTCTGTTTACAACAGGAGGTGGTGCCCATGCAATATTCCCGGCCTCCTTTGAGTATCCCGGTATATTCTGGAAGTAGGCGACAATATCTGCATCAAACATCATGGCAGAGCGGCCGTCGCCCAGTGCAAACCCCACTTCATACCAGTTCTGGGTCTCTCTTGAGGGCGTTGCACCTTTTCTGACTAGATCCACCCAGTATCGGTTCATGGCCAGAGACTCTGGTGAGTCAATCGCCGGTTCGAGAATCCCCTGATCATTAAGTTTGAAGTCTTCAGCTCCGAAAGCGGTATAGGCCGTCATGTAGGCTGAATGTATGGAGGACCAGTCCCTTGTCCCCCGAAGGGCAATGGGGTAGCTTCCTGGCCCGTTATACTCTTTCAGTATCGAACAGAGCTCCAGCAGCTCATCATATGTTTCAGGAGCTTCCAGCCCCAGCTCGTCAAAAATCCTCTTGTTATAGGCCAGGGTGTTCAGCTCAAAACCCATGGGAAGGGCAAGAAGGGGGCCCGTACCCAGTTCTTCGTTGCCCGGATCCCACCTGAGAGAAGTAATAATTCCATCATAAAAGTCTGTAGAATCGTATCGGACATCAGTGAGGGAGGACGATTGAATGTAGCTGTCAAGATTTTCAACAATACCCCGGGATGCATAGCCCCAGATATGATAGGCGCCTGTCATAAATACATCAGGCCTTGTTCTTCTGGCGGACATGGACTTGTCCAGATCCTCGTAGTAAAGGTCTTCACGGGCAACAGTATATTCGACATCTATACCCGTAAGCTCTTCAAATTCAGTCAGTCTGCTTATAAGGGCCTCTGAATAGGGGTGTCTGCTGAGTTTCACAATTATTCTGCTTCCCTCGGCAATCTGCCATGAGAAGGAGCTCTCTCTGCCGTTACTGTTTGTGCAGGACAAGAGAAAAAAGGAGACTATGGATATTAACATACTGGTGTATACTTTTACGTGCATTACTCGCATATTTGTTATATAGTCTAAGCAGGCGGAGAGTGTATATCAAATGAGGCCGGCACAAAATCAGAAAAAGTCGATTCAGCAGGAGCTGGATAATAAACTGATCTTCTTCATCTACGCTCCCATACTGCTCTTTTTTATTATTATTATGGTGCTTATGTGGGGTGTAAGCACTTCCCAGCTTGCAAATATCCATAAGAGTCTGACAGTTGTAATTGAACAGAGTGTCCGCGAACAGCTGAACGCTCCGGTTGCAGTGCTTGAGAATATTCTGGATGATTTCAAGGATACAGGCGACAGAACAGATTCAGTTGATATTATAGACCGAATAATGCTCCACAGCAGAGCGATTAACGATATCTATATCCTTGATCCCTCTGGTACTGTTGAATATGCCAACTCGGAAAAGTCAGGCCTTATAGGGCTTGATTACTCCAACTACCCCTTCTACAGAGAGCTTCAAAAGGGCCGAGACAGGTGGTTTCAACCTGTTATATCCTCCATTACCTCCACTGTTTACTACACAATTGCACTGAAAGACGATGACGGAAGAATATTTGTCTGTGTGTACACTATTTCAGACCTGCAGTCCCTTGTTGAGCGGCTGAGCGGACTTACCGATTCCAGAATTGCTGTCTTGAACAAGGACAGGTATTTTCTTGCACATACAGACTACAACGAAGTGCGAGAGCGGCATCAGGAAGTTGATTTTGATTCTACAGGTGCCTATCGCATCCTTAAGAAGGATGGGCAGCGGTTTATATTCAGATGGTCCTATCTTGCTGATCTCGGCCTCTATGTCGTCATATACAAGGGCGTTCTGGACCTCTACAATCCTCTGATTCTCTCAGTGGCCGGATTTATAATGCTTCTGGGTGGACTGTTCCTGATGGTCAGACAGTTCAGTAGAAACCTTGTGGGACGTTTGATGAGAGATTTAAATGCCCTTCTTTCAGGTTCGGATCAGATCAGCATGGGAAACTACCTTATACGGGTGGAACATTCAGAATACAGTGAACTCGACAGGCTGGCGGACTCTTTCAATATAATGGCATCAACTCTGGACAGCGTCGTCAGGGATCTTTCCGATTCTAAAAATGAAGTATTAAAGGTCAATGAATATTTAAAAGATCAGTACAGCCTTACAAAAGCACGGGAGAGGGAACTTCAGCTAGTCATGGAAAACAGCTATGACGGTATTGTTCTTTTAAATCCTGACTTTGCGATTATCAGAATCAGCTCAGCTGCTCTTAAACTGTTTCATCAGCCTGTTCAAAAGGATAGATATCAGGGTGAATCTCTTTCAGGAATCCTTGATAACCAGATACGGGATGAAGTTCTGGAGCAGCTTAAAGGTTCAGCTGACAGCGGAACCATGACATTCCGCAACTATCGCTGGAGCGGCAAACTCTATGAGATCATTTCAATACCAGTGATCTCGGAAGAGAATCTGCCAATGGGGCTGATTGTCAGTTTTCGTGATGTGACTGAAAAGTCCGAGATGGAAGAGAGGCTATTCAGAGCAAGGAAGCTTGAATCCATCGGCCGTCTTGCGAGCGGTGTCGCCCACGACTTCAATAATATAATCCAGGCTGTAAGCGGGCTTGTCTCTGTACTTGAAGATTGTGAAGATCCTGTAGAACGGAAGGCTTATCTTGAGAGCATTAACGGGACTGTTGATACTGCCCGGAATCTCGTCAGGCAGCTTATGGATTTCTACAGGGGTGAATCGGGGGCCAGAGAAGCTCTCTACCTGAACGCCGTTGTTGCTGATCAGGCTAAAATGCTGGATCAGCTTATAGGAAAGGGGATACAACTTGTCACAGACAGTGCGGAATCTTCCCCCAGGATATATGCTGTACGAAACCGTATTGAACAGATCATCATCAATCTTGTCGTCAACGCCAGGGATGCCATGGGCATGACAGGTAGAATAGAAATCAGAACCGATGAGATCCTCCGTGAGGGTCAGCGTTTTGCTGTCCTTGAAATCGTAGATTATGGTAGCGGGATCAGGGACGAGGATCGGGAAAGAATATTTGATCCATTCTATTCTACAAAAGAACCCGGCAGCGGTACAGGCCTGGGGCTGTCAACTGTTTTCAGTATCGTCGATGATATGAACGGTAAAATTGAAGTGGACAGTACAGTAGGAACAGGAACGACCTTCAGGATACTGCTCCCCGAATCTGATGTATAATAATAGGATGATTATCTATACCAAACGGCCTATTTTGAAAATAAAGTCACAGAAAATTCTTCTCTTTTTTGTTACAATAGGTTTATTGTGTCGATATTAAATTGGATTTGTATTGTTCTAAATTTCCATCCATGCAGGAGCAGGAGAAAACAGTGAAAACCTTCATCAAGTTGTGTATATTAATTCCGGTACTTTTTATTGTACCATTTACCCTTTCAGCCGATTCCAGCGGAGAGTTGGCCTATCCCCTTTACTCCCCCCTCTTTCTGGGAGGTGGTTCTTCGGTTACAAACATGGATTCACCCCAGTCAGCGAGCATCAACCCTGCCGCTGCGGGAAACTTCCAGAGGGTAATTCTTGACTTGAACTATATCAACCTGGCGAACTGGGAAGATTCAGGAATGGGTCATGCTGTAAATACGGCGTTGTCCTACCCGACAAAATACGGTGTATTTACAGGTGCAGTACATTTTCTAAGCACCAGCGGGCTCAATGCCCCCAACATGAACTTCGGAACCTTCGGGTCCGTGGATCTGGGATTTTCCAAAGAGATATACAAAAATCTGTATACAGGTTTTTCTGTTACCGGAGCCTATGGAAGTGAAAATGACTGGGGGGCAGCCCTCAATATAGGTATTATTCACAAGGCAGGAACCCTGGGAGCTTTAAAGAACTTCCGATGGGGAGCTTCGGTCAACAGGCTCGGAAAAAGCTACGGCAGTGGAATCAGCGGCAGCTACTTCAATGCCGTGCCGAACAATATAACACCTCAGCTTGGTGTAGGCTTTGAGCTTATAGACAAGGAAAACTTCAAATGGTCTGTCAATGCGGATGCGGGAGTTCCTGCATTCTCTGACTTCAAGATGGAAATAGGGCAGTCCATAACAATCCAGGAGAACCTGAAGATCTCAACATCCTCGTCAATGATTCTCTCTGATACTGTGAACGGTAACTATCAGACTCTCATTCCCTCTGTAGGGATCTCCTATAATTTTTCAATCAAACCGAAGAGTGGAGAACAGACAAGACTGCAAACCAGCGAAGTTCAGATGCAGGCTGCCGGTGGAATGCTCTATGATTCGGTCTCCGCCATCGGAGTGGGAGCTACCATTCCCTTTGGTGTCAGAGATACAAATCCTCCTGTGATTACTCATAACTATAAAGACCCCATCTACATATCACCCGATCTGAACGGCATACAGGATGAAGTGAATCTTCCCTACACAGTTGAAGATGAACGGTATGTTATGGGTTATACATTCTCCATATACAACGAGAAGGGAACTCTGGTAAGGGAGTTCAGAAACAAGGATGAACGTCCTGAGAATGAAAGTTTTAAAAATATCTTCGACCGTATGTTCTCTGCAAAAACAGGAACGACTGTACCCGAGACCTATCGCTGGGATGGCGTCATGGAGAGCGGAGAACTTGCCCCTGATGGAACCTACGGCTTTAAAATGGCTTTCTGGGATGATAATGACAACAGATCCGAAACCGAACTGATGACAGTTGTAATCGATACTGTTCCCCCTGAAGTCGAGGTGGAGCAGCTCCAGGGACTGGATCTTATTTTCAGTCCCGACGGAGACGGAAACAAGGATACTCTTACAATCCGTCAGACCGGATCTCTTGAAGAGCTCTGGGCCGGCCGCATCGAGACGCAGGCAGGCAGTGCGGTCCGCAGCTACAATGTTGAGAACGGCGCCCCTGAAGAGATTGTCTGGGATGGAAAAGACGACAACGGACAGATTGTTACCGATGGCGTTTACCGCTATTTTGTTGAATCCACTGACAGAGCCGGTAACTACGGCTCAGCAAGCCTTGAAAATATTCTTGTCGATACCGAACAGCCCCCCGTCAGCCTGACAATTAACACTGCCTGGCTCAGCCCGGGGAACAGCGAAGGAATAGACACCGTCGTATTCGGTCCGGATATACCTGTCACCTCCGGTATTGTTGAGTGGGAACTGCAGGTTCAGGACCTTTCGGGACGTGAGTTCTGGTCCTATAACAGCCGGCAGCAGGGTGTGCTCGAGATGCCCAGGTCCATAGATTACAGAGGAGAAGCCGGAGTCAACGGCAGACTGGCGGAAGGCAGGTACCGCGGATATTTAAATATAAGATATCAGAACGGTTACAATCCCGAAGCATATTCTCCCTCATTTACAGTGGATATTACACCTCCCGCAGGAAGGGTTACTGGTGACAATATACTCTCCCCCGACGGAGACGGGTTCAAAGACAGCCTGACTCTCTATCTTGAAACCTCTGAGGAGGACTACTGGGAGGGTTTTATCCGCAATGAGTCCGGAGATACAGTACGCTCATATTTCTGGAGAGGAATGGCGGATCCGGAACTTGTATGGGATGGACGAGACCAGGAGGGACGGCTTGTTCTCGACGGCAGCTACCACTTTACAATGGAAGCCTACGACAAGGCTGGAAACAGAGGAGTCACTTCTCCCCACAGATTCAGCCTGGATACCAGAGAGATGTCGGTACAGATCACAGTCAGCGACGATGCCTTCAGCCCGAACAGCAACGGCGTCAAAGACGAAGTGAGGCTCTATACAGCCATCGACAACGCCTCGGATATTGAGTCCTGGAGCCTTGATGTTATCTCACAGGCCGACGGCAGCACTGTCAGAACCTGGACAGGAAGTTCCGCGGTTGAAGACTCCTATGTCTGGAGGGGTGAGCAGAACAGCGGAGCACCCGCTGCAGACGGCGCATACACCGCAAGGCTCTCCGTAGTCTATACAAAGGGTGACAGGCCCGAAGCCTTTACAGGTGTCTTTGTTAAGGATACTGAAATCCCCGTGCTTTCAGTAAGCTCCGACAGAACCCTGTTCTCACCGGATGGTGACGGATACGGTGACTCCATCCGTATAACACAGAGTTCCAGCAAGCCCGGCAATCTGAGTGCCGAGATGCTTGATGACAGCGGCAATACAGTGAGATCATGGTTCTGGAAAGGTGCTGTAGAGAGCATCAGCTGGGATGGAACCGACGAGAACGGAAACATCCTTCCTGACGGCATATACCACTACAGGCTTATCAGTTCCGATAAAGCCGGAAACAGCGCAGAGGCCCGGCTGAGAAATCTTGAAATTGATACAGCATCCACACCCGTCTACCTGACAGCCAAAAATGCCCTCTTTTCACCAATGTCAGAGGAGTTTATGAACCAGACCTTTACCATTCATGTGGGCAACACAAGGGGTATTGCAGACTGGAACCTTACAGTGGCTGACAATTCAGGCGCTGTAGTAAAAACAATCGAAGGTACCGAGACAGTTCCTGAAGAGATTCAGTGGGATGGACGAAACGATGACGGAAACATGGTTGAAGGAAGTTTCAAAGCCTCTCTCATGGTTCGCTACAACAAAGGAAACAGGCCTGTGGCGGAGAGCAGAGAGTTTATTATCGACAACTCTGCGCCTCTTGTCAGAGTTGACCTCTCTCCTGTTCCATTCTCTCCGGATGATGACAATGTTGATGATGAGCTGAAGATTGCTCTGAATGTACAGGATATTTCACCTATCAGAGACTGGGAAATGAGCATTAAGGATCCGAAAGGAAATGACTTCATAAGCTTCGGCGGTAGAGGACGTCCTTCCGAGAGAATCATTTGGGACGGCCGGTCAAGACAGGGGGAACTCGTACAGTCAGCCGAGGATTATCCCTACGAAATCAGGGTGACCGACTATCTGGGACACTCTACTGTTGAACGGGGAAAAATCCCTGTGGATATCCTTGTCATCAGGGATGGAGACAGGCTGAAGGTTCAGATCTCAAATATAACCTTCCAGGCCTACAAAGCAGACCTTGTGTCTTCCGGTGAACAGGGTGACAAAAACCAGCAGGTCCTCAAACGGCTTGCAGAAGTTCTTAAAAAGTACGGATCCTACAAGATTCTGGTTGAAGGCCATGCAGTGAGCGAGTATTATGACAACCCTGTCCGGGCAGCCAGAGAGGAGAAGGAAGAACTTCAGCCTCTCTCCCTGTCCAGGGCCGCTGCCGTACGGGATGAGCTTAAGAAGCTTGGAATCACCGAAAGCAGAATGGATGTCGCCGGAAAAGGCGGTACGGACCCCATCGTTCCCCACAGTGATCTGGAGAACCGTTGGAAGAACAGGAGAGTGGAATTTATCCTAATCAAATAATGGAATATAGACTATTTGCAGCATGTCCGGTCTATCTTGAGGACCTTCTTGAACAGGAGGTCCTCGGACTGGGCGGCAAAATCGATAAAAGAACCAGGGGAGGATTGGCTTTCTCTGGTTCTCTGGAAACGATCTATGAGTTCTCTCTGAAAACGAGGATTGCGGGTCATCTCCTTCTCAAACTTCATGAGTTTGAAATGGACAGCCTGGACTCAATTGCTCTGGAATCAGCCAGGTTTGACTGGTCTTCAGTAATGAGGGAAGGCGGGAGTTTCTCCTGCCGGTCCACAATGAAACGGAGCAAACACAATCAGAAGATGGCGGCACTGAAGCTGAAGGACGGCATTGCCGACTTCTGGAGAGAGAAGACAGGGCAGCGCCCGGATGTAGACAGGGAGAACCCGGAGTACAGTTTTCAGGTACATGTATTTGAAGACATAACGGCTGAGATCTACCTGGACCTGTCCGGCGACAGCCTCTCAAACAGAGGGTACCGCCTGGACACCGCAAAGGCCGCTCTTCGTGAAAATACTGCGGCAGTTCTGCTTTTAAGGGCCGGATGGCCCGGTCTGGCGGATAAGGGGGCTGTATTCGTAGACCCCATGTGTGGAAGCGGTACAATTCTTGTTGAAGCAGCCTTTCTGGCAGGGAATCTTCCCTCACAGCTCTACCGTAACCACTATGGATTCCTCAACTGGACAGGTCACGATCAGGATCTCTGGGAAGACTGTGTGGACAGGGCAGAGAAGCAGTGGGAGGAAGGCCTTTCAAAGCTGCCGCGGATTGTGGGATTTGACAATGACCGTCATGCGGTGGCAGCAGCGACAGAGAACATAAAGCGTGCTGGTCTTGACAAGCACATCCATGTTGAAAAACGGGAGCTGTCGGACTTTGTTTTTACAGACGCCCTCAAAGGTCCCGGCGCAGGACTCATTCTTACAAACCCTCCCTACGGTCAGAGGATCGGAGACAAGGGCAATCTCTACTCTCTTTACAGAGAGCTTGGAGATCTTGCACGCCGCCCCGATTTTGACGGATGGCAGCTCTCTGTAATTTCGGATGACAAGTCTCTGCTGAAATCAATAGGGCTGAAAGGCAGCCGGGAGAACCGTGTTATGAACGGCGCCCTCAGCTGTACTCTGGTCCACTATGAACTCTTCAGTTCACAGAAGAGTGATCCCTCCAAATCAGCGGCCGACAGGAGCTCGAAAGAGCCTGCAGTCCCTGTACAGGAGCAGGAATGGAGTGAGGAAGGACGGCAGTTTCTGAACCGCCTTATTAAAAGACGTAAGCATCTTAACAAGTGGATGAAGAGGGACGGTGTCAGCTCCTGCAGAATCTATGATGCTGACCTGCCCAACTTCAACTTCGCCATTGATGTCTACGAGAACAAATGGATTCACATCCAGGAGTACAAGGCGCCTTCCACAATTGATCAGTCAAAGGCAGAAAAACGGGTTGCCGAGAGTCTTCAAATCCTCTCGGCCCTCTATGAACTTCCCGCAAACCAGATCTTTCTCAAACAGCGCCGCCGGCAGAAGGGGCAGGATCAGTACAACTCTCTTTCATCCCGGGGGGAACGGTATCTGATCAATGAGTGGGACCAGCGGATCTGGGTGAATTTTACAGATTATCTTGATACGGGAATCTTTCTGGATCATAGAAACATTCGGAAATGGATCAAAGAGAATGCCCGGGACAAAAGCATACTGAATCTATTCTCCTACACCTGCACAGCCAGCCTTATGGCCGCCGCAGGAGGTGCGGGAAAGATTGTTTCAGTAGACAGCTCCCGTGCCTATCTTGCCTGGGGGCAGGACAATTTCGCCCTTAACAGATATGTCAGCCCAGACTACCGTTTTGAACGCTCCGACAGCTTCCAGTACCTGAGAAGCAGCCGCGACTACTACGACATCATATTTCTGGATCCGCCGACCTTCTCAAACTCAAAGTCAAGGACTTCGGTTTTTGACGTTCAGAGCGACCATAAGGGCCTGATCCATCTCTGTATGAAAAGACTGAGACGGGGAGGAACCCTCATATTCAGTAATAACTACAGGCAGTTTGAGATGGACAGTGAGGTGAATGAGGAGTACATGGTCAAAGAAATGAGTTCATGGACTGTTTCTGAGGATTTCAAAGGCCGGAAAAACGGCCACAGATGCTGGTTTATCACTTTCCCTGAGACCAGTGATAAATAATTACGTTGAACAAGCTCCGCTCTTGAGTATAAAATAGTGATATGTTCTGGAGACGAATTTTATCAGCATTAATGCTTGGAGTCGGAGTGGCACTGGTTCTCAGAAACCTGATGAACCTTGTGGCTAATAGAAGAGACAAAAAGCACAAAGAGGAAGATGATGCCTGAAAGCAGTGAAAATACAGAAGTCAAGGAAACCGGTGAGCTTCCCGCGGTTTTTCAGATGGATCTGTCCAAACGGGAGGGATTTCTCTCCCAGATAGGCAGCTTCACTCAAGAGCAGCGGAGAATCTTTCATCGGATCTGTGATTTTTATGACCCTTCACTGGATTACAACCGTTTTGTACTTCATGCAGGAAAGGACATCCTTTTTGCGAACAATCAGATAGAAGTCCTGATGAAGAAAATCAGGAGCGCCCACTACGGCCTGCTTAAATTTCAGCTTCTTGAAGGTGAATTAAAACCTAACAGAATCGTGCTGTGTGATAGGGACTCCATCGAGTTCTACAATAATATTATTGAAGACGAGATACAGAGAATCCTTATGGAAGAGAACAGGCCCTTTCTGACAAGGGAGGAGCTTGAAGAGCAGAATCTGGCGGTTCCCTATGAGTTTATTGACACTGTGGGCCCTGAAACCCTCAGTCCCGGATTTATACGGGGCGGAGCAAAACAGAACAAAATCTACAGTATTCATCTGAAAACCGGAGTCACCCTTCTTACATCTTCCGGGTCTCTGGAAGCTCTTATATCCCTGAGTCAGAACAAGATTGCAAGCAATCTTCACAATACCTCTTTTATGACCATAGTTTCACGTTTTATGGATGTGAAAATATCAGAAATACAGAAAAAGATGAGAACCCGTGAGCCCGGGTTCTGGTTTGGGCTGTCCACAAAGGTCCTTCAGAACAGGGAAGATCTTCAGCTGAGAATGAAGCATCTTGAACCCTCTCTCTTCCAGTCCTGTGAAATCCTTTATCATTACTTCAAAAATTCTGTTGCAGAAGAGGAGAATGAAAGGAAGGAGAATGCGGCAAGAGAGGCTGCTCTGGAGCAAGTCTGTCAGGAAATACAACGGAAAGACAATTTTCTGGTATCACCGGAGGAGCTTGAGAAGCTGCTGAAACCCCATATCAAACGCTGGGACAATTTCAGGGAACTCTTTGCTGAAAAGACCTCCAAAACCGGAGCAAAAATAGGCCTTCCTGTTGTGTTGATTGTCAATGGCCACTATATCCATAGAGACCATGTCTATCCCTTTTTTCGATCCGAATTGACCATGCAGTCAAGAGAGCTCCGCTCCCACTACATACAGCTAATGGAAAGGATGCTCAGGACCGGAAACAAAGACAGGATTACAACATTCTATACCAGAGATACCTTCAAGGATGACATTCTCGACATGCTCTCCAATGATGCACCTGTTCTATTTGAGTTTCTTGGAAAACCCAGAATTATCTCAGAAGGGATTGTTCACTATTTCAAGAACCTTAAAAAAGTCCGTGATATCAATAAGATCAAGGAATTTATGAACAACTTCTTTGACCAGGGAGTCATTAAATTCAAAGACCCCGACTATCTTATGGATCTCTATCTTCTTGATATTTTTGAAGAAGCCTATAAGTTCCTTTCCTGGTGGAAAAAAATGATCCTGCGCCTTTCCGGAAAAAAGGACGGTTTTACCAGTCAGTTCTCCGGACTGGGAGAGAAGACCCCTCTAAACTCACAGAGAGCCGGCATCAAGGTTCCGAGTCCCGACAGGATAAGGCCCTCAGACCCTTCAGATTCATCTTCAAAAGAGGGCCGGGGTGGTACATACCAGAGCCGTAGAAGCGATTCCCCGGGAACATCCGGGGCAGCCTACAGAAGGAGGCGTTCGGTGGATCCTAAAACAGGTAAACAGTATAATCTGAAACAGCGCAACAGGGCCTGGAGTGAATTCGAAGACGCCTTCCACCGAAAAAACGGTTAATAAGGGAAAATATTCATCTCCTGGCTTATACTTGAATCATGAAAACTTTGAGAATCTTTAACACCGCGAGCCTTCTGCACTTCACCGAAAATGACAGAGTCCTTTCAGCACAGCTCCTTGAAATGGCCCTTTCTGATATGCCCGTCTTTTTTAAAAAAGCATCAGAATCCAATACTGAACAATCACCGGAGGATTCAGCCCGTTGGATTCACAAACTCAAGGGTGTTTCAGGCACTACAGGGGCTGATATCATTCACCATCAGAGTATGGAACTTGAAGAGAAACTGAAGTCCGGTACACCGGCATCTGATGAGGAATTCAGGCTTCTGGGAGCTGCGATCGAAAGCTTCTGCAGTAATGCGGATGTCGCAGCCTGGATTGCAGATGTATAGTGTAAAAAATCATAAATTCAACAAAGATGAATTTATTCTGCATCCCGGTGAGTATTTCTGCTCTTCCGAAAATATTCTTATGTCAACCATACTCGGTTCCTGTGTTTCTGTGGTCCTCTATGACTCCAGGAAAAAGCAGGGCGGACTGAACCATTTTCTGCTGCCCCGAGTCACATCACGTATAACTGAAGAACTGCTTATCAAGGAAAAGAATGCACGATACGGGATTCATGCCATGGAAGTCCTTATAAATGACCTTCTCAAGATGGGTTCGTTAAAAGAGGATCTTGCGGCAAAAGTGTTCGGAGGTGCTTCTATGTTTGACAAGCAGTCGGATGTTGGAGTGGGCCAGATCAATACGGAGTTTGCTCTGACTTATCTTAAAAAAGAAGGAATTAAGGTAATTGCGTCTGATACCGGTGGATCTGTGGGCAGAAAAATCTTTTTTTTCCCTCCAACAGGTAAAATACTTATGAAAAAAATCAGTTCAAGGAAAGAAATCCTCAATATCAGCAAACAGGATGAGGATCTTAAAAAATCAATTGTTGAAAAACAGCAGGAGAAGAAAATCATTCTTTTTTAGGTCATGTAACTGTAACAGATACCGTTCTTGTGACTTTTTTCTGGAATTGATTCAGGTAAACCTATAGAATTAAAGTAAACCTCGTTCAGGAGATGTTTATGGATGATCAGACAGTTCAGGAAATTTCCCAATATTTGACCTTTACTATTAATAAAGAGAGTTACGCTTTAAATGTAACCAATGTTAAAGAGGTGCAGGAATTCACCTCCCTTACAAAAGTTCCCAGAATGCCGGATTTTATGAGAGGAATCATAAACTTGAGGGGCAGTGTTGTCCCTGTGATTGATTTAAAAATGAAATTCGGACTGGGCGGAACAGAAAAGGATATAGACACGAGCATTATTGTTACGGAAGTCACAATTGAAGGTGAACCCGTAACGATGGGGCTTCTAACTGATTCGGTAAAAGAGGTCATTGAACTCAGCGAATCAGATATTGAACCAACCCCCTATATTGGCACAAAAATCGATACAGCCTTTATCAAAGGCATGGGTAAAAAGGGCGATGATTTTCTAATCGTCCTTGATATCGACAAGGTTCTGACTGTCAGCGAGATCTCCATGGTAGCTGCTCAGGAAAAAATTGAGGTACCCGAATAATTTTACTTTAAGGACGGCTTTATGAAAAAAATACTCATCGTTGATGATTCCAGAACAGTAAGAGAGAGCTTGAAGTTTTTCCTCAAAGAGGGCGGTTATGAAGTGATTGAGGCCGGAGACGGCCAGGAAGCGCTGAAAGTTATTGACGGGCAGACATGTGATCTCGTTATAACCGATGTGAACATGCCCAATATGGACGGTCTTACGCTGATTGGAGAACTCAGAAAGATGCAGGACTTCAAGTTCACTCCGATACTTGTTCTGACCACTGAGTCTCAGCAGAATATTATGGATAAGGGCAAAGAGCTGGGTGCAACCGGCTGGATAGTGAAGCCCTTTGACAATGACAAAGTTCTTGCTGTAATCAAAAAAGTTATTGGAGAGTAATATGCCGGCTGCTAAAAAGGTTGTTCTTGATCTGAAAGGCGTTCTGGACATCAGACAGGCTGAGTCCATTTATAATGAGATGAAAAAGCTTGCAGAGGCGAAGCGGGAAGTAACCGTTGACTTCTCTGAGGCCGAAGACATTGATATGGCAGTTCTCCAGCTCCTTTACAGCTTTAAGAAGACCATGGCCGAGCAAAAGAAATCTGTTACACTGGCTAATTTAAGCGAACAGCTGATTTCACGTATTAACCTGTGTGACTTTACGTCTCTTCTAGAGGAGAGCTGATTATGATGAATCAATTCAAAGAAACCTTTAAAGAAGAGGCTTATGAACTCCTCGGGAGCCTTGAAGACCTTCTGATGGAGCTGGAGGAGAACCCTGAAGATCCTGATTCAATATCAGCAGTATTCAGAAGCATCCATACCATCAAAGGGTCGGCGTCTATGTTCGACTACGAGGGCATCGCCGGATTTGCACATGTAGTAGAGTCTGTGCTGGATGGAGTAAGAGAAGGAACAGTCAAGGTCACAAGGGGCCTTATTGATCTGACCCTGATCAGCCGGGACCATATCCTTGCCATGCTCAATGCCGAAAGCGATTCTACTCCTGAGTTTCAGGCTGTGTCAGATGAAATCATATCCAAGATGAAGGTTCTTACAGGCACATCCGGGCCTGGTGAATCTCCGAAAGAAAAGAAAGGCGCAGCGGACAAAGAAGAGGAAGAGGGTATCAAGGCATACAGAATTGTTTTTGAGCCTGATGAGAACCTTTTCCTTTCGGGGACGAAACCCCTTCTGCTGCTGAACGAGCTTAAGGAGATGGGCGATTATGCCTGTATCTGCCACAATGAAACCATTCCAGAACTCGAATTTTTCAATCCTGAAGTCTGTTATATCAAGTGGGATATCTATCTCACCACAGAGAAGGGATTAAACGATATAAATGATGTCTTTATCTTTCTGGACTCCCGTTCCAAGGTTGATATTCAGAAGATATCGGACTGGCAGTCTGTTCTTGATGACGGTGACAGCCGCAAGATCGGAGAAATACTTATAGACAAGGGCCTTATCACTGCAGATCAGCTTGATGAGATACTTCAGTCCCGTAAGAAAATCGGAGAAATCCTTGTTGAGAAGGGTGTCGTTTCCAATTCCGAGGTTAAATCGGCACTGGAAGAACAGAAGGTTTCCAACACCCTCAAACAGAACCTCAGTACCGGAGGGACTTCGACAATACGGGTTCAAAGTTCTAAACTTGACAGCCTTGTCGATGCTGTGGGTGAGCTTGTAACTGCACAGGCTCGTCTGTCCCAGCTCGCCGGACAGGATAAATCTTCGGCTCTGATGTCACTGG
The DNA here is from genome assembly GCA_963676905.2 of Oceanispirochaeta sp. GTDB lineage: Bacteria > Spirochaetota > Spirochaetia > DSM-2461 > DSM-2461 > Oceanispirochaeta. The sequence goes on along the minus strand of CAXXVE010000001.1, from coordinate 3,323,505 downwards.
CTGAACAGATTGAAAGGCTTACATCTGACCTCCGGGACAATACGATGAGCCTCAGAATGGTCCCCATAGGAACGACATTCTCAAGGTTCAAACGCCTTGTAAGGGACCTTTCTACAAGCCTGGACAAGGATATTCAGCTCGTCACTAAAGGCGGTGATACCGAGCTTGACAAAAATGTCATTGAAAAACTGAACGATCCCCTTGTTCACTTGATTAGAAACTCAATCGATCACGGTATTGAGTCTGCCGAAGTGAGGAAGAAAGCAGGTAAAGATCCCGAAGGTTCAATAATCCTTGATGCCCACTATACCGGAGCCAATGTGCAGCTCCAGATAAGAGACGACGGTCAGGGTCTCAATAAAGAGGCCATATATCAGAAAGCAGTTGAGCGGGAGGTTATCTCTCCCGATGCAGTTCTAAGCGATGAGGAAATTTATAACCTCATTTTCATGCCAGGATTCTCTACTGCCAAGAGCGTTACAAGCGTTTCCGGACGGGGAGTGGGGATGGATGTTGTCAGAAAACAGATCGATGCCCTGAATGGATCCATAACCATCAAAAGTGAAGAGGGAAAGGGAACCGAGTTCAACCTTCATCTGCCTTTCACTCTTGCAATCATTGAAGGTCTTCTTGTAAGAATCAAAGACGAAATGTATGTGTTCCCCCTGTCCATGGTACAGGCCTGTATGGAATTAAATGCTTCTCAAAGAGAGAATCACGGCAAGAAGCGTCTTATTGAATACAGGGACTCTATTATCCCCTATATCCGTATGCGTGAACTCTTTGCAGACAGAAGTGAACTTCCCCAGAGGGAGCATCTTGTTGTCATCCAGACAGAGAATAATATCACAGGTTTTGTTGTGGATGAGGTTATCGGAGACCATCAGACCGTAATAAAGAATATGGGAAAACTCTACAAGGATGTTCAGTATATAACAGGAGCCACAATACTTGGTGACGGCTCTGTAGCCCTGATTCTTGATGTCAACAGAATCGCCTCACTGGCACGGACAAGAGGTATTACTGAATGATCCCCAATCTGGAACGGCCTGTTCTCCAGGATAGAGAGTTTAGAAAGCTCAGCAATTTTATTGAAAAAGAGCTCGGAATCCGGATGCCCGATATAAAGCGGGTCATGCTGGAGAGCCGGCTTCACAAAAGACTCCGTTTTCTCAATATGGAGAAATTTGAGGACTACTGCGAGTACCTTTTCAGCGACAAGGGCATGCGTCAGGAATTCCCTTTTATGATTGATGTGGTGACCACCAATAAAACTGACTTCTTCCGCGAACCTGATCACTTTGTATATATGGAAAACAAGGTAATAAGGCCCCATCTTGACAAGAATGGAGGGGGCGGAAAGTTTGAAATCTGGTCATCAGCCAGTTCAACAGGAGAGGAGATTTATACCCTTGCAATGGTTATGGAAGGTATCCGTGAGGACTACCCCGGGCTCTCCTATCATATAATGGGATCCGATATCTCCCAGGAAGTACTTATGACTGCAAGAAAAGGAGTTTATGCCCTCTCCCGGGTGGAAACGATTCCCCTTGAATTGAAAAAAAAGTATTTTCTGAAAAGTAAAAGTGAACCCATTGTTAAGGTAAAACCCTTTATCCAGAAAAATGTCAGCTTTTTTCAGCAGAACCTTATGCATGACAGCTACAATATCAAAAAAACTTTCGACATCATATTCTGCCGTAATGTTCTGATCTACTTCTCCCCGGAGAAACAGAAAAAAATACTGCTCAGCCTGCACAGGCATTTGAAACCTGATGGTTTCCTGTTTCTCGGTCACTCGGAAACAATAACCGGTATGAACTTACCCTATCTGTCGGTGGCTCCCACCATATACAAAAAATCATAAAGGACTAAGCTATGGCAGCAGGAAAAATAAAGGTACTGATAATAGACGATTCAGCGGTTGTCAGGCAGACTCTTTCCATGATCATAGAGAACGAACCGGATATGGAGGTCATCAATACAGCCCCGAATCCGATTATCGGCGATAAGAAAATCCAGCAGCAGAAGCCGGATGTTATTGTGCTTGATATTGAAATGCCCCAGATGGACGGCCTTACATTTCTAAAAAAACTTATGGGTGAGAATCCCATCCCTACGATAATCTGTTCCAGCAAGACTGAAAAAGGCGGTCAGAATGCCCTGACAGCCATAGAACTCGGCGCTGTTGATATAGTGCAGAAACCCAAGGTTGGTACCAAGGAGTTTTTGCAGGAGTCAAGCATAAGGATCTGCGATGTTATCAGGGCTGCTGCAAGAAGCAGGGTCAAAGTCATTAAAGCCCGTCCGGCTCCGCCAAAAGGACCCGTCGCACCCAAGCTGACAGCCGATGCCATACTTGCGAAATCAAACAGACCTCTCTCTATTGATACAACAGAGAAGATTATCGCTGTTGGTGCCTCCACGGGAGGAACTGAAGCTCTGAGAGTGTTTCTTGAGATGATGCCGGCCACATCCCCGGGGATCGTTATCGTTCAGCATATGCCGGAACACTTTACCAAGTCATTTGCCGAAAGATTGAACAGTTTATGTAAGATTGAAGTGAAAGAAGCCGAGAATAATGATGTGGTATATCCCGGTCGGGCACTTATAGCCCCGGGCAACATGCACCTGCTTCTGAAGAGACAGGGAGCAAGGTACTATGTGGAGACAAAAGAGGGGCCCCTTGTCTGCAGGCATAAGCCGTCTGTGGATGTCCTTTTCCGGTCAGCAGCCAGGTATTCAGGCCCCAACACTGTCGGTGTCATAATGACAGGAATGGGTGATGATGGTGCCCGGGGCATGAAGGAAATGAAAGAAGCCGGGGCATTCAACATAGCCCAGGATGAAAAGACCTGTGTTGTATTCGGCATGCCCAACGAAGCCATAAAACACGGGGGAGTGGACTTAGTTCTGCCCCTGGAGAAAATTGCAGCAGAATTAATCAGGAGAACGAATGGATAAAATCCAGTCATTTACAGAATCTCTAACAGAAACAGTCAACTCACTGGGTAGTGTCTATCTGAATATGGCAGATCACTATCCGCAATTTCTGTCTTCACTGGATCAGCAACTAAAGTCATTGCAGGATGAAAGTCATGATGTCGGTTCATTCGACCGTGTCGTTACCATGATAAAGGAATCTGTAGCCAGGGGAACAGGCTACATGAAAGATATTGGGACAAGTGACAGCAGCTTTCTTGAAAGTATTAAGAAAGAGATTGATTCAATCAGAACTCTGGACAAAATTATTGCACAGATTGAAGATGACTCATCAGAGCTTGAACTTGTTTCCCTCAATGCCATGGTGGCCGCCCTCAAGGCCGGGAAAAACGGCGGGGCATTCCCTTATATAACAGAGGAACTTCAAAAGGTATCAAAAAACTCAGCCGGCCTCAGTATACAGCTTAAAAGCAGAGGAAGCGAACTGGGCGCCATGTTTGCCGACTTTATTGATAATATAAACAGCGATAAAGGTGAAATTGAAACTGTTCTTGAGCGTGTCAGTGTGGATTTCGGGAATCTTGTGAATCAAACCGCAGAGTTTCGCAAGACATCTGACAGCGTGATCAGTGATGTCACCGAGAAGGTCAAAGTAATTAAAGGACCCCTCTATAAAATTATTTCAGAGGTTCAGAAGCATGACATAGTCAGACAGTCGGTGGATCATGTCATCCTTGCACTTCAGCATATTTCAGAAATGCATGGGGACAGCAGGGAAGAGCTTTTAAACAGTCTCAGTTACAGCAGCAGAGTCTATGGTTTCTGCGATGAGATACTCGACGAGATATGCAGTGAGCTGCAGAAAAATCTGGAAACCTTCAGGGATAAGTCACAGGATCTGAACACCCTTGTCAATTTCCTGCAGGAGTCCGGGGAACAGCTTGAATGCCAGGATGATGAAGTTTCATTTGATTATAAGATAAGACAGATACAGGCCAATATATCAAGTTCACTAGAGTACCTTAAAAAGGGAAGCATACGGGTGAATATGGTCCACTACATTGAGAATATTCACAAAGACATAAAAAGCATGGAGGACTCTTACAGCGGTTTTTCGAGGATAATCAGCCGGATAAAGACAATAAATATCTCCAGTAGGGTGGAAGCAGCCAAGCTGCCTCATCTTGAGAATATGTCATATATTATCGAAAGCATCACAGAACGGACTGATTCCATTGAATCGCTTGTTGAGGAGATAATCAAAATTATTACCCTTTTCAAGAAGAATACAGGAATCCTTTTTGAAGACTTTTTCGTCAGGTCTGAAGAAAACTCTGTGACTGTAGAGAATTTTGCGGAAGAACTCAGAGACAGTCTGAATAAAGTGGATATATACGGTCAGAAAATCAAAAACAATATGTGTGATCTTATCGATGTAGGTGATGATTTTCTGAGTTTTTACAAAATGACTGTAAGTGATCTCGATAAAATGAGTACTCTTGTTTCCGATGTCATGTCTATAAGGCGTGATATCGCAAGAGAAAAATCTGCAGTGGACAGTGATCTTTCATCCCAGCTGCAGAAGGCAGGACTCAGCAGCTGGGAACTCAAAGGGGATGAAATACGACAGCTGATTGATAAATTCACAATCTATATTCACAAGAAGAAGGCTGATACAGAGGGTATTCTCGATGTGGTAGACGAGGGTGCCAGCAGCGGCGACATCACTTTGTTTTGAACTTTCTATTGACAGTAGAGCCCCAGAGCAAATAGAGTATATCTATGTTTGTTTCTATCGTTGTTGATCTTGGAAATGAAGATAGTCAGAAAATTGTTCAGAGCCTGCTTTTCAGGTACGGGTTCAAGCAGATTCAGGGCAATACCTTTGAGTCTGTTTCAATAAATGAAAATAATTTGTCCCGTCTCAAATTAGATCTGGACCGAGCCACTGACTTCTATGATTCCATCAGAATATATCAGTATCCCATAAACGGCACTCTGGTTATTACTTCATTAACCGAGAAGAGATGGCGGAGAAACGTACTGAAAGAAAAAACTACCGGAGGCAATAATAATGCTAAGTGATATATCCACACCCTTAAAATCCCTTAACGGGGATATCCTTGAAACATGGAGGCGACTTTGACACAGCTGAGCTGAAAAGTCAGGCCGCCGAACTGGAAAAGGAGTCGGGAGACCCCGAATTCTGGAACGATAGAGAAAATGCCGAAAAAAAGCTGGCACAGCTTAAGAGGCTTAAGAATAAATTTGAACCATGGGAAAAACTTGTAAGCGACCTTGAAGACGTCATGGAGCTTTTCGAGCTTGCCCAGGAAGAGTCGGATGAGTCTCTTGAGGAAGAGATCGTTGAGCAGATGGAGAAGATCAGGACGGGTTTTGCAAAACTCAACTCCCTTGAGCTCCTCAGTGAAGAAACTGACGCCCTCTCTGCTTTTGTGACAATTCATTCAGGTGCCGGGGGAACAGAGGCCTGTGACTGGACCAGTATGCTTTACAGAATGTACAGCCGCTGGATAGAACGCAAAGATTTCAAGATGTCTGTAATGGACACTGTTGAAGCTGAAGGGGGAATCAAATCGATCTCTTTTCAGGTGGACGGTGACTATGCTTACGGATACCTGAAGGGTGAGGGCGGAATTCACAGACTTGTTCGAATTTCACCCTTTGATTCCAATGCCAGGAGGCACACCTCTTTTGCTTCAGTCTATGTTTCACCGGTTATTGATGATACTATAGAAGTTGATATCAAACCTGATGATATCCGTGTTGATACATACAGGGCTTCCGGAGCAGGTGGACAGCACGTCAACAAGACAAGTTCCGCCGTCCGTATGACACATATTGAGACAGGCATTGTTGTTCAGTGCCAGAACCAGAGAAGTCAGATAAAGAACAGGGAAACGGCAATGAAAATGCTGAAGTCCCGACTTTACGAGTACTACAGGCAGAAACAGGAAGAGGAAAATGCCCAGAACGCCGCCGAAAAGAAAGATATCGGCTGGGGTTCTCAGATCCGGTCTTATGTCTTCCATCCCTACACAATGGTGAAGGACCTGAGGACAAGACAGGAAACAGGTAACATTCAGAATGTAATGGACGGTGACATTGATGCTTTTATTGATGCCTATCTTAAATATCTCTGGTCGGGAAATCAGATAGAATGAGAATTCTTGTCGTTGACGATTTGCCTTTTATGCGCTCCATTATCTCGGAGATCGTAACCGAAAGCGGGCACATCGTCATAGGTGAGGCCGGTGACGGGATAGAGTGTCTTTCCCGTTACAAGGCCCTGCTGCCGGACCTGGTTCTACTTGATATAGTCATGCCCAGAATGAATGGTGTTGAGGCTCTCAAGAGCCTCAAAAAAGCCTACCCTGACTGTAAAGTTATTATGTGTTCTTCCCTGAGTGATCAGGAGAAGATCATACAGGCCATCCGCCTCGGGGCAACCGACTATATTGTAAAACCCTTTCAGAGAAAACGTCTGGTATCTGCCATAAACAGATCAGCAAATGCTTAAAAGAATTATTCTTTTATTTCTTCTGTTTTTGATCTCTCTCCCATCCTTTGCCGCATCTGAAGAGGATCTCTTTTCAGAAGAGGACCTTACTCTAACCAAAGAGAGCTGGAATATCGGGCTCAGCACCCTTGCTGCCGGTAGTCTGGACAAACGGTATGAGTATCTGCGCAATTCTATTCCCCTTCTTCTATCGGATGAGATTTCCACACTTGAAAGCCACCGATTTTCGGATAACGAACTGCATTACTACAGAAAGAACCACATTGACTCAAAAATAATCTCACTTGAAAAGGAGAAGAGTTCTCTTCACTATAAGCGGGATTCTCTGCTGTTTTCCGACCTTTCCGGTCATGACAGAAGAGTCAGTTACAGGGAAATATCCGATCAGATAGAAGAAAAAGAGCATGCCATTGAAAGCTGGAGGGGGCTGAAACCTGAAGATATCACCCTTGAAAAGGAACTTCCTATTATTTTTCAAGAGTATGGCGCCTCTCAAAAACTGACTGATCCCGGCGGACAGATCAGCCGCTTTATGGAAAACTCTGACTTTGATCTACTCCTCACAGGAAGAGTGGAACAGCTGGACGACATGATTTATCTGGAAGTAAGCGGCTGGCTCCAAAGTAGTGAGGAACCTGTATTAAGTGTTTCGGATACAGTCAGAGAAGAAGACATTGACACAATAATCACAGACTGGTCTACCGAACTTCGTACACTCATCCTCGGAAGAACCTGGTCGGGAATCAGAGTTCATGCGGAGCCTGCGGGAGCTGTATTGAGCATCGATGGAGAAAGCAGAGGGGTAGGAAGTCTTGAGATTGATGATCTTGAACCAGGATATGTGACTGTTAGCGCTATGGCTGCGGGATACAAAAGCCAGAGCAGTCAGGTCTACCTGCTTCCCGGAGAAACACTTGAACTTGACCTTACCCTGGAAGAGGGGATGAAAAACGTATTCTATCTTACATCGGATCCACCGGGGGCGGATGTCTATTTCGGAGCCTCCTGGCTGGGGCAAACCCCGCTTTATACTGATTTCCCCTCCATGAAGGGTCAATTCCGGGTTGTTAAGGATGACTTTATGCCCTTTTATCTTCCAAGTGATGAGATTCAGGGGGAGAGCCTTACTGTCCAATTGGGAAACAATCTTTTTGACAGGCAGGCAGAGCTTGAACTTGCCAAAAAAAAGTTCTACAGATCCCTCGGCTGGTTCAGTATATCCCTTGCTGTTCCGGTTATCCTTATGGGCGTTTACCAAAATCTCGACTATCGTTATTATAGTTATGCCAATGACTACATCAGTACCGGTGATCAGAACAGTTTTGACAGGGCTGAAGAGTACAAACATAAATCGGATATAGCCTATTACGGTTTCTGGGGCGGCGTTTCAATCAGCGGAGGACTGCTGATCAACACACTGTTCAAATTACGGGACTATATCCGGGCGGCAGAAAAATCAACAGAGGAATAAAATGTTCTGGAATAAGAAAAAAAAAGATGTAAAAAAATCAAAAGATATGAACCTCGGCCGGCGTATTGCAGAGCTTTTCGGCAAGAGCAGCAGTCTTGAAGACTTTTATGAAGAACTTGAAGAGATGCTCATCACAGGCGACATGGGCGGTTCCGTTACAATGGAGATTGTAGATGAGCTGCGTGAAAGGGTCAAACGGGACAAGATCAAAGATAAAGAGACTGTCCTTTCTGAACTCAGAGCTATAATCCGTGAAAGTCTGCAGACAAAAAGCATTATTCCCGAAAAAGACGGAATCAATGTGTATCTTGTGCTCGGTGTTAACGGAGTCGGCAAAACAACAACCATAGCAAAACTGTCCCAGTACTTCAAAAAACAGGGAATAGAAAAGATAGCATTCAGTGCCGGAGATACTTTCCGGGCTGCAGCGATTGAGCAGCTCAAAATACAGGGAGAGAGAACCGGATGCCGTGTTATCGCACAGGACCACGGTTCGGACCCGGGTGCCGTAATCTATGACAGCATAACATCTGCCAAGAGTCAGGGGGATCAGTTGATCCTTGCAGACACCGCCGGCAGAATGCATAACAAATCAAACCTTATCAATGAACTTAAAAAGATCGACAAGATTGTCAATTCAAACCTCGACGGAAAGGGGTCATACAGAAAGATCCTTGTACTCGATGCCACAACCGGCCAGAACGGCCTGCAGCAGGCAGAGGTATTCAACGATGCCGTGGATGTGGACTGTGTTGTCCTTACAAAATATGATGCCACGGCCCGGGGCGGTCTGGTCGTTTCGATTAGTCGAAAACTCAATATCCCTGTAGCCTTTGTCGGACACGGAGAAGGCCTTGATGACCTTTCTGTATTTGATCCAGACAGCTATCTGGATGATCTGCTGGCACTCTGAATATGATTCTTCTTCTGTTGCTGCTGATGGCTGTGACTCCCCTTACGGCGCAGCAGCTTTATTTGTCCGACAGCCTGGGTCTTCCGGGAGCATCGGCGGACAGGACAGATGAAGGAGAGTGGGTTCTTCTGGTGCAGTGGGAAGGCCTTGAGGATATACGGATACTCTATAAGGACGGAGAGCCATATAAGAGATGGGAAAGGGAGAGCCTCCTCGACAAGGGTAATCTCAAAATAACTGAAAAGTACTATTTTGGAGATTCACTGCGCAGTGAAAGTGTAATGAACCGGCAGGAAGAGCTCCTTGAAGAGCGCTTTTATGACTCCAGTGGGGCACTGCTGATTGAGAATACCTTTATCTATGATGAGACAGGCCGTCTGATACAGATGGTCCGCAGGGAAGACGGGAGCACCGACTCCTCCGTATACTCTCTCAGATACAGGGACAACGGCGGCCTCAGCCGGCTGGACAGTGAAAATGACAGGATAGACTGGCGTGCCGGGGACTATGATGAGCAGTTTCTGGACACCCTCTATCTTCAGGACAGTGAACGAAGTTATATCTACAGCTACAAGGGTGATCTTCTTTCGGGAAAATCCCTCTACGTCGATGAGGAGCTTGTTGAGGAAAGCAGTTACTTCTACGATGACGAAGGAGTCCTTCAAAAAGAAGTAACCCACTATCCCCAAAATGACGGCAGGAAAGAGCTGTTTTACAACAGCCAGGGGAACCTTATTGTAGAAAACCGTTACGATAAGGGGATTCTGGTGTTTTCTTTGGTAAATACATGGAGTTCTGGCCGTCTGGTACGCCGTCAGCAGAGGACTGGAGGAGTAAGAAAACTCTGGACTTTTGAATATGATGGCGATGACAGTGAAGCAGTTCTTACAAAAGAGTATAGAAACGGACAGCTTGTCAAAGAGACACAGCTGACCGAAACGGAGACCATTATTACTTTGTATAGAAACAACGAAGCCGTATCCGAAAACAGGATGCCCCTTAAGGATAGTGAGTGATGGACTGGACCGGGTATATATCTACGCGCTACCTGTTTACGCATAACGGCCGAAAAGGCCATCTCGGCAACATACTGGCTGTCCTCGGCCTTTGTATCGGCATAATGACGCTGATTACGGTTCTTACCGTAATGAACGGGTTTCAGCAGAGCTTTATCACAAGTATAAATGAGGTTTACTCCTACCATGTCCGTATCAGCGGCCTCTCTGAAGAACCCGGCCCGGAGGAACTTGAAAGGATTTCCGGATTTCCCGGAGTACGGGACATTGTCGGATTCAGAGACAGCCAGGGCATCCTGACTGGTACAGCAGGCATGAGTTCCGGTTCCCAGCTTAGAAGTCTTGATTTTAATGCTGCATCAGAAGATTCGGGCTTTATAAGCCAGTTTACAGTTACATCCGGAAGAGTTCCTGAAACGGATTCAGAAATAATTCTCGGTTCCTCTCTGGCCCGTTTTCTGGGAGTTGTCAGGGGAGACACAGTCTCATACTCCTGGCTGGACCCCAGGGGCGGTTCTTTCAGAAACAAAGAGTACCGGGTAATCGGTATTTTCAGAACAGGATACTATGAATACGACAGGAATATGGCATTTACTTTCCTTGTTCCAGGGGATTCTCAAATACCAGTTTTCGGTCTGAAGCTGGATAATCATTTCAGGGATGCAAAAGCTCTGTCATCCCTCCGTGCACTTTATCCCGACGCCCGGATCGTCTCATGGCGGGAGTATAACAGCGCTTTTTTCAATGCCCTTAAAATTGAGAAGGTCTTTATGTTTCTTATTGTGGCACTTATCTTTATTGTTGTGGCTGTGAATATCTACCACTCCATGAGAAGGAATGTTAAAGAGAGAATCCTTGAACTGGCCCTTTTGAAGGCCATCGGCGGTACAGCCCTTGATCTGCGAATGATCTATATGAAACAGGGTGTAATGATCTCCCTTCTCAGTATCTCCTTCGGAACCCTTGCCGGTGTTCTTCTGTCACTGAACGTAAATGAAATAATAAGCTTCTTTCTGTCTATACAGAGTGCATTCTTTTCACTGCTTGCCAGAATCCCCTTTGTCTCGCTGACTCCTCCGGGACAGTTTTTCTTTACAAACATTCCCATTGATTTTTTTATACAGGACATAATTTTAGTCAACCTCTCTGCATTTATATCCGTCATGCTTGCAGCCTATGCTTCAGTGAAGAGGGCATCACGGGTTCTTCCGGCAGAGATATTCAGGAACGAATAGATGAACATATTAGAATTGAACAGCGTTACAAAGACCTACAGATCGGGAGATGACGATCTTTTGATTCTCGACAGCATTGATTTCTCACTGGAGAGAGGGGCTTCCATGGCCCTCACAGGCGAGAGCGGCTGCGGTAAAAGCACCTTTTTGAATCTGGTGGGTGCCCTGGACAGATCTGACGGAGGAACTCTCATGTCCTGCGGCCTGGATCTTGGAAGTGCAGGGGAGTCTGAAATGGCCCGTTACAGGTCAAAAAGCACAGGCTTTATCTTCCAGTTCCACTACCTTCTCAAAGACTTTACTGCACTTGAAAATATTATGCTCCCTGGACGGATTATCAAACAGAGCCCCGGAGAGCTTAAAGAAAAGGCTGAAAGCCTGCTGGAGGCAGTGAATCTGAAGGACAGGGGAAGCCACTATCCTGGTCAGCTTTCCGGAGGGGAGAGGCAGAGAATAGCCCTTGCCCGTGCACTTATCAATTCCCCCGAACTGATTCTGGCAGACGAGCCCACAGGCAGTCTGGATGAAAAAAACTCCCGACTTGTGGAAGACATGCTTTTCCGCCTCACCGATGATGAAAATGTAAGTATGATCCTGGTGACCCACGACAGAGCCCTGGCAGCCAGAAGTCCCCAGACATGGCAGCTTCAGGGAGGCGGACTCCACCGATTATGAAACCACTTCTTTTTGAAATGACCTACAGGCTTTTCAGGGGGCCGAGAAAGAGGGAGTCCCGTCCCATAATCGGTTCCATAGCCGGTATCGCTCTCAGCATGATTCCTCTGGTTGTTGTGATTTTTCTCTCCGACGGCATGATCAAGGGGATCACTGAGCGCTATATTGAAACTGGGACTTTTCATATCCAGCTGCGTCCCTATGAGGACTTCCTTCCCGGCGAGTGGGATCAGACGATTGAGTCTCTCTCCTTTCTGGAGGGTATCCGCTCGGTGAGCAGAGAGCACAGCGGAATGGGGCTGGCCTACGCCGGGCAGGAGCAGGCAGCTGTAAACGTAAGAGGAATAGATCCCGCCCTCTATGAGAAGGATTCCGGTTTCCGCCGGTATATAGAGCTTCTTGAGGGCAGCTTTGATCTGGCGGATCCATTCAGTACGGTCATAGGCCGGGAAACAGCCGCAGCGCTGGGCCTGAAATCCGGTGATACAATCAAAGTACTTACAGGAAAGACCCTTTCAAACGGAAAGTATATTCCCAGGGTCAGTACATTTACTATCAGCGGCATTTTTACCACAGGGTATCAGGATCTGGATAAAATGTGGATCTTCATTCCCATTGATACCGGACTGAGAATCCTTCAGGACAGCGAATCCCGCACCATATTGGCCTTGAAAACCGACGATGCCTACGCAGGCATTAATCATTTGATCATGAAGATCAGGGAGACCCTGAGCGGCAGCAGGTGGGGAATATACAGCTGGATGAGCCTGAACCGGTCCCAGCAGAGCAACTATCAGACCACGAAAGTGCTTCTTGTTCTTATCATGGTACTTATTGTTCTTGTTGCTGTGATGAATATAGCCTCGTCAATGATCATGCTTGTTATGGAAAATGAACAGGAAATCGGCATACTCAAGGGGATGGGGATGAACAACCGATTTCTCTCTTTACAGTATGTAATGACAGCGGGACTGGCGGGAGCAAGCGGCAGTATTCTCGGAATATCCGCAGGGTCTCTGATCGTGCTCAGATTCAACCAGATCATCGCTTTTATGGACGGTGTGATAAACTTTGCCATCTCATTCTGGTACAGCATGAGGGGAATGGTTCATACTGCCCGGGTTTCCCTGCTTAACAGCGAATACTATCTCGATGAAGTCAGCATCAGTCTCGACTTCAATATACTTTTGATTATATTTGTTTCAACACTGCTTCTCTCCATGGCAGCGGCCCTGATTCCCGTCAGAAATATAGGGAAAATAAGTGCTCTGGACATCTTGCGGAAGCACTGATTTGCCGATAGTTCAGAATATGACTGTCTGTAGATTTTTTTGAAAAGGCTGTCACTGTAGCGGATAATTGTTATAGAATGAACTGTAATAAATTGATGACGAGGTTGGCATGTTGAAAGGATTAAGCCGGGAAGCACAGAGAATTCTATCTATTTTGGCCCAGGATGAGGCAAGAAGACTCCGATCTGAGAAACTTCTTCCCGAGCATGTCATTATGGCTGTTTTAAAGGACAAAGAGGGCAGCGGTTTCCATCTGCTTAAGAAGCTGGGCGTCAATACGATTGAGATGCGGGAAGAGATAGAGAAGTCCATCCGCCCCAGTGAATTCGGCAACCTCAGCACCGGAGAAGTCCCGCCGTCAAGCCGGCTGCGTTTTCTTCTGGAGAGTGCAGCCAACGAAGCCACCGCACTGCATCATGAGTTTATAGGTACAGAACACTTTGTCATCTCCGCCGCCGGTGAAGCCGGCAGCTCTGTGGCAAACTACCTTTCAGCTTACAACGTTACAATCGAGATCCTCCGTTCTGTACTTTTTGATATCAACAGAAAACGTCAGAAGAATATACAGGCCTCTTCCGGTTCATCTCCGGATCCTGCGGATCCCCGTCAGAGACCAAGAATCAACGTCCCTCCCAAGGATATGGGAGGGCTTCTGAAAGACTACTCCCGTGACCTTACAGCCATGGCCGAATCCAACCTTCTGGACCCTGTAATAGGCCGTGAGCGTGAAATCAACAGGGTTTTAAGAATCCTGGCCCGACGAACCAAAAACAATCCAGTACTGATTGGCGAGCCCGGTGTGGGAAAAACGGCAGTTGTAGAGGGGCTTGCCATACGGATTCAGTCCGGAAGCGCTCCTGATTTCTTTCTGGACAAGAAAGTCATAAGCCTTGATCTGGCCTCCATCGTAGCCGGAACAAAGTACAGAGGTGAATTTGAAGAAAGGCTGAAGAAAATCCTTAAAGAAATTGAACAGAATGGCAATATAATTCTGTTTATCGATGAACTTCACACGATCATAGGCGCCGGAGGTGCCGAAGGGGCTATCGATGCCTCCAACATGCTGAAACCCGCTCTCTCAAGGGGAGAACTCCAGTGCATCGGTGCGACAACACTGAATGAGTATAAAAAGCATATTGAGAAAGATCCGGCCCTTGAACGCCGTTTCCAGAGCATCATTGTCAATGAACCCAGCCAGGAAGAGACCGTCACCATTCTCAAGGGAATACAGCAGCGTTATGAAGACCACCACAATGTGACCTACAGCGATGATGCGGTACAGGCTGCCGTAGAGCTTTCAACCCGATATATTTCCGACCGCTGTCTTCCGGACAAAGCCATTGATCTACTCGATGAGGCGGGCGCCGGAAAACGCATGAGCAATGCCGTTCAGCCGGGGGAGATTTCCGACCTTGAGGTAAGAATCGCGGAACTTACAGCTGAAAAGATTTCCTTTGTAAACGCACAGAACTACGAGAAGGCAGCATCGGTACGAGACGATGTCCGTAATCTTAAAAATCAGATTGAGAAGCTTAAAGATGAGTGGCGCAAGACCCTTAAAGAGGAACACAATCAGATAGACACCGAGGATATTCAGAATGTGGTTTCCGAAATAACAGGCATTCCCCTGTACAGACTGGCAAGAAGCGAGTCTGACAAGCTTCTTGAGATTGAGAGTGAACTTCACAAGAAGGTGATAGGACAGGAAGAAGCCATCAAGATTGTCGCCAGTGCAATCCGCCGGTCTCGCACAGGACTCAACTCTCCTGCAAGACCCATTGGATCCTTTATCTTTTTGGGGCCCACGGGAGTGGGAAAGACACTGCTTGCCAAGACCCTTGCCAGTTTTCTCTTCGGCAATGAAGAGGCTCTTGTAAGAATCGATATGTCCGATTTTATGGAAAAGCATAATGTCTCCCGTCTTGTCGGTTCGCCTCCCGGATATGTGGGTTATGAAGAGGGCGGTATACTTACAGAGAAAATCAGACGCCAGCCCTACAGCGTCATCCTCCTTGATGAGATTGAAAAGGCTCACCTTGATGTATACAACCTGCTGCTGCAGGTTCTTGAAGAAGGTGAACTCCAGGATAATCTTGGACACCGGATTTCCTTCCGCAACTGTGTTGTCATCATGACATCAAATGTGGGTGCCCGTGATATGGCAAGGAACTCACCCGGTTTCCAGAGTTCAACTCCCGGAAGTGTTGATCACAGCTCTACGGCCATGAGTGAACTGAAAAGGATGTTCCGTCCCGAATTTCTTAACAGGGTTGATGAAATCTGTGTTTTCCATGCCTTGGAAGACAAGGAAATCATGAATATACTTAACCTGACAATTGCAGAAGTCACTGAAAGGCTTCTTCAGCAGAATATCCACCTTGAAATATCCTTGCGAGTTAAGGAATATTTGATAGAAAAGTGGTATGATGTGACCTATGGCGCCAGACCTTTGAGACGGGCCGTACAGAAAGAGATTGAAGACCCCCTGTCCATGGGTATCTTAAGCGGACGCTTTGATGCCGGAACAACGGTGCACGCCGAACTGAGACACGGAAGTATCAATTTCAGAAAAAAGAAAGTTAAAGCATTGAAAGCCTAAGGAGCCGGTCCTTTTGAAACGACTATATCTGATACTACTGACCACTTTTATCATCGCTGCGAACCTTCCGGCCCAGTCAGCCTCACAGCTCTTCCAGGAGGGGCGCGACGCCTTTTCTGATAAATTCTTCTCAAGGTCCATAGAGAGCTTCAGGGAGTTCATAAGCAAGTATCCTTCGGACCCCAGAGTGGACCAGGCAGACTATATGATTGGTGTCTCTCTCTTCTATCAGAGGAAATTCTCCCAGACAATCAGTCATTTTGACAGATATGAGCGTGACTATCCCGGTTCAGCCTACCTGAGACGGGTACACTACTGGAAGGGGCTGTGCTATTACGGTCAGGACAACTTCCGCTCGGCTATAGTGGAGCTTAATAAACAGTCCGAAATAAAAGAGGAACTCTACTTCAGACAGAAAAGCCTTCAGCTTCTTGGATACTCCTATGAAAAAACGGAGCAGTATGAGCTTGCCGGAGAGTCATATAAGGCACTCTATGAATCAAACCCCGACAAGGAACTGGCAGCCCTGGCTCTTGAAAGACAGGGGTTTATTCAGCTTACCCTTAAGAACTACAGAGAGGCTCTTGCCCTGTTTGATACTCTTACCGTTGAATACAGCGGTGTCGCACAGTCACAAAAAGAGGTATCTTTTTACCAGGGTGAGTGCTACTTCCAGCTTGGTGAGTACGAAGAGAGCCTTAAAAAGTTTGAAACATTTCTCTCCCTTTACAGTAACTCAGAAAACAGGGAGATGGCCGTCTTCCGTGCCGGAACAATCCAGGCCAGGCTGAATAATCAGGATGAATCCATGGAGTACATGAGCCTTCTGGCTGATGAATACCCCGACAGCGCATATATCATGGATGCCCATATCATTCTCGCAGAAAGCTACATGGCAAATGGAGAGATGGAACAGGCCCGTAACTCTCTTTCAAAACTACTTGAAGGTGAAAAGGATCCTGTTGAGATCCAGAAGCTCCGTTTCAATATGGCCCAGACATGGGATGATGATCCTGAGGAAGCTCTTGAGTGGTATCTTCTTGCCGCCAGGGGACTCGACCCCGACATTTCAGGAGAGAGCCTCTATCGCGCTGCTACAATCTATGACAGCAGAGGGGAAGCATCCCGGGCGATACTTCTCTTTGAGAAACTTTTCAACCAGTATAAAAACAGCCCCTACAGGGAAGAAGTGGGTGACTGGATTGTTGTATATTACGAAAACAACAGTCAGGACCTGGCCCTTAAAAATCATCTGGACAGAATGCTCAACGAGTACAGCTCCAGCGACAAGAGGACACTCTACCTCTATATGAGGGGAAATATCTCCTACAGGGACGGAAAGAACAACGAAGCCCTCCGGTACTACCAGAATATAATCAATGTAGAAAAAGAGGATCTTCTTATCCTCAATGAAACACGTTACAGAATCGGTTATATCTATACCGTAAGAAAAGAATTTTACAGAGCCGCTGAATACTTCAGAGAGATTCTCAATACCCATGACGGAAAAGACGAGCTATATTACAGAGCCCTCCTGTCCTTGGGCATCTGCTATATGAATGTAAAAGACAGCGCTCAGGCCGAACCCCGTTTTGAAGAGCTGACAGAAGAACATGAAGATAATCCCTGGCAGGGGGATGCCTACTTCTATCTCGGCCGGATCAATATGGATAATGGAAACTATCCCAAAGCCGCGGAAAACTACAGACTGGCTGCAGACAACAGCAGCTCCCTCGAACGGAGAGTTCAGTCCCTTTATCAACTGGGATGGAGCCTGATGAGAACAGCATCCTTTAAAGAGGCATCTGAAGCTTTTGACAGTGTGTATGACATCGCCCCTGACCATAATCTTGCCGGAGACAGCCTCTACCGTTCGGGTACTGCGTTAAGTTACATGGAGCTCTGGGAAGAGTCTCTGGAGCGCTTTACAAAGGCTCTGGACCTGATTAAATACTTTACCCTGCGGGAAGAGCTTCTCTACCAGACAGCCTGGTCTCATTTCATGATGATGAATTTTGAAGAGGCCCTCTCCTATATCAGAATGCTTGAAAAGGAGTTTCCAGGAAGCCCTCTGGCTGCAGACGGCCTGTTCAGGGCAGCCGAAGCACTGACGGAAAGAGAGAAAAACGATATGGCAGTTGAAGCCTACCTCTCTCTCTACAGGGAATTCCCCTCAAGCCCCCTGGCTGAAACCGCCCTCTACAGGGCTCTGAGCCAGTCTGAAAAACAGGATGAGAAGATGGCATTAATCAAGGAGTTCCTCTCCCGTTACACAGGTAGTGAGAGAGCCATGCAGACATCTCTTCAGCTTGCGGACATTCTTGAAGAGGGTGCCCTCAGTGATGCAGAATCACAGATTGTATCTGGAATACTTGATCTTGATCTGAATGACAGAGAGAGAGCCGTTATACTCCTTGGAAGCTACTATACAAAGCTCAGGGAAACTGAAACCCTCAACAAACTGGACCAGCTGTCATCATTCAGCGGACTGAGGGTTGAGGAAATCAAAAAGATTGAACTCTACAGGGGAATCTGGAATTACTGGGCCGGCAATATATCAGAAGCCCGTGATGCATTCAACACTGTCATTGAAGGTGATATCTCCGCTTTCAGTGCGGAAGCCCAATTCTATACAGCCAGGATCCTCGGAGATCAGCTGCAGTGGAGAGAGGCAGGTGATGCCTATTTGAGAATCCGCTACAGGTATCCTGATCAGGAATACTGGGTTATACAGTCTCTCTATGAGGCCGCAATGGCCTACAGCAGAGCGGGTGACAGTGAAAGCTTTATTAGGACCCGGGATATGCTGAAAGACAGTTACCCAGCATCTGATCTCAATAAAAAGCTTGAATCCGTATCTACTGAGTCCCGGCCTGCAAGCGGGTCATCCGAATCTTCCGGAACTTCAGTTGAAGATCTGGAAGCCCTCTCACCTCCCGGTGAGATTCTTCCCCTTATTGACGGAAACTAGTATTTGAAACTGCTGTCCCCTATAAACTCTCTTAATATGGAATCCTTGGGAACCATATTTGAGGGAAGGGGAAAGAAGTTATTAATAAAGTGAAGCAGCCTCTGGGCTTCGGCATAAGCTTCCCTGTCCGGGCTGATTCCCTTCAAAAGCGGTTCTGCATAGGGTCTGAGCACTGCCAGTTCATAGTCCAGGGCTGAATTGAATGCTGTATCAGCCCGTCCCTGATTGGGAAATATATTCCTCTCTTCCCCCCTGCGTACTGAAGGCCATATCTGTATTGTTTTTTCAGCATCATAACTTCTGAACTGATGATCCCTTACAATTCTTCTTATTAGTCTGTTGTCTGTCGTTGCAATTCTGGTGTGATCATCAAGGTTCATCTGAGTCAGTGCAGAAATATAGACTTTATATATTACAGAGGGATCAATGGCGGGAGTCAGATCTTTATTCAGACCGTGAATCCCCTCCATTACAAGTATGCTTCGTTCATCCATCCTCAGCATACGCCCTTTCTCAAGACGTCCCCCTTTTTTGAAATCAAAGATGGGAAACTCAGTCTCTCCTCCGCCGAAAAGCTGCTGGAGATTTTCATTCAGCAAGGGAATATCCAGTGCGTTTAAAGCCTCAAGGTCCGGTTTTCCGAACTCATCAAGAGGGACATTCTCATGAGTCAGATAATAGTCATCCAGAGAGACCATAACAGGATTGAATCCGACAACCTGCAGTTGAATACAGAGCTTTTTTGTAAAAGTTGTTTTACCTGATGAGGAGGGGCCGGCTATCATAACAGCCTTTACCTGTCCTTTTTTTGCAAGAATACTGTCGGCTATCTGGGCTATTTTCTTATTGTGAAGCGATTCGCATACCCGGACAAAGTGTTCACTCTGTTTACGGTCCGATACCATACTGTTCATCTTACCCACGGTATCGGCATTGAGGATCTTCCCCCATGCCTTGTATTCGCTGTATATCGAGAAGAGGAGAGGTTCATCCTTGAAGCTTTTCAGCGTGTCAGGAGAACTGCTGGGAGGATACTGAAGCAGAAATCCGTCTGCATAGGGCAGCAGCTCAAAACTTTTTACACAGGATGTGGATGGAAGAAGATCCTCATGACGAAGAGCAATATAATTCCCTGTTCTGTTTATTTTCACCTGAGAGCAGTTGTTTGATTCAATAAGGAGGACTGTATCTCTCTGGTTCTGTGAGTTGAAGAAGTCCCTGGCCTCCTGCCAGGAGAGCAGATCAGGCAGAATGGGGAGATCCTCTTTTACAAGTTCCTCCATTCGGGTCTTTATCTGAGAAAGATCGTCCTCACCAAAGCACTGATTTCCTAGAAGGTGATAGTAGTAGCTTGATCCCAGGGAGTGGCTGAGGAAAAGCCTGTACTCGGGAAAAGTTTCCCTGGCTGCCATTTCAAGGAGATAACATAAGGTCCGTCTGTAGAGTCTGATTCCATCGGCTGAGTTCAAAAAAACAGGACGGATGCGTCCGTTTACATTAACCGTGGAGTTCAGAGAGTAGATCTCATTGTTGAAATAACAGGCTACAAGGGGATAGGATTCCCCGGTTTCCTGATTCCGGAAGACATTTGCCAGAGGCTCATCAGCTTTAAGAAAATGTGTGGTATCACCGTAGATAATCTTGAATTCTTTCATAGTTCTTCCTTATGACGTGACAGCTTAATTATATTCCGGAACAGCTCAAAAGTAAAAAAATAAAGCTCCCCCGAATTTATCCATACCCTTCCGTTATTGAGTAACTATGCCAATGATTAATAATTAATAATTTTAAGACCTTACTGAATAGTGGTATATTTAATATAGACAGTAGTTATTTTGAATGAACAAAGAGTTGTACAGCCATGTATGAAATCGAAACTGAACGCCTCCTGTTGAGGAACTGGACTCAGGCGGACTGCCCCGATCTTTTCGAATATGGAAAAAGCCGCCTTGTCGGTCCTGCTGCCGGCTGGCCTCCCCATAAAACGATGGAGGAGAGCCGTGAGTTTATTGATATCTTTATCCGTAATGATGATGGCCTTGCTGTCGAGTTGAAGTCGGAAGGCAAGGTTATTGGCGGAGTGGGGCTCCATCATAGAACTCCTGACCAGATGCGCCCCTACCTGAAACAGAGAGAGATCGGTTATGTACTCAATCCTGACTACTGGGGAAACGGATATATCCCCGAAGCCGTAACGGGACTGCTTGAAATCGGATTCAGGCTGATGAAACTTGATCTGATATGGTGCGGACACTTTGAGGACAATTACAGATCCCGGAGAGTGAACGAAAAGTGCGGATTCCATTTCTGTTTCAAGAAGAACAGCACCCTGCGCCTTCTTGATAATAAAAGGGTTGTTACATGGTATTATAATCTGAGCAAAGAACAGTACCTGAATATAGGACATGATTGCTCCGGAAGACCGTCTGTTTTCATTTAATAAGCAGCTATCTTCTTGATAATGGCTGTTGAAAGATGGTATGAATGTCCACATCTGTACAGAACTCAAGGAAAGATATGGAATCATTATTCGGAAAAACACTGAATCAGCTCAAAGAGGTGGCTGCTGAGGCAGGCCTCAAGCCCTTTGCGGCAAAACAGATGGCTCAGTGGCTCTACAGCAAGAACATTAGCTCAATCGATGACATGACCAATCTCTCCCTTTCTGCAAGAACCTGGCTGAAAGAGCACTATACTCTGGGCCTTTATGCACCGGACCGAGAAGACAAATCTGTAGACGGGACAAAGAAGTATCTGTACCACATCCAGGATCAGTACTTTGTAGAAACGGCCTATATTCCCGATGAAGACAGGGCTACACTCTGCGTCTCAAGCCAGGTTGGATGTAAAATGGGCTGCAAGTTCTGCATGACCGGCCGTCAGGGTTACCAGTACAGCCTGACAGCCGGGGAAATCCTCAATCAGCTGCAGAGCCTTCCTGAACGTGAAACTATAACCAATATGGTCTATATGGGAATGGGTGAACCCCTGGACAACCTGCCTGCGGTGATGGACAGCCTTGAGATTCTGACATCCCCCTGGGGATACGGGAAGAGTCCCAAGCGTATAACCCTCTCAACAATAGGTGTTATACCTGCAATGAAGAAGTTTCTTGACAACAGTTCCGTTCATCTTGCTATCAGCATTCACAGCCCCTATAGCGACGAACGGGAAGGATTAATGCCCATTGAAAAGGCCTATCCCGTTTCAGAAGTCATCAATGTTCTTAAAGGCTATGACTGGAGCGGTCAGAGACGTCTCAGTTTTGAATATATATGCTTTGATGGTGTCAATGACTCAGAGGACCACGCCAAAGCGCTGTCTCGGCTCCTGGGCGGCTTAAAGGCCAGAATTAACCTGATACACTTTCATCCCATTCCCGATTCACCCCTTCCCGGAAGCAATAGGATGAGAATGGAGAAATTTCAGTCTGTTTTGAAATCAAGAGGGTATACATGTACCATCCGCAAAAGCCGGGGGGAAGATATATACGCTGCGTGCGGCCTTCTGTCTACAAAAGAGAAGCTTGAAAACTCCTGATTTAATTTCTGATTATACTTGAACAGTTACACTGCAGCACTGCTTTTATTATGATCCATAACCGGATATGGTACTGATATGAAAGAAATCTGTCCTCTCTGCGGCAGTCCGGAGATATCGGAGTTCCATAGAGACAAAAACCGAACCTACCTGCACTGCAGTAATTGCGCTCTTGTTTTTGTACCAAGTGCATTTCATGTTTCCCCTATGGACGAAAAGAGTATCTATGACCTTCATGAAAATGATCTCTATGATCCCGGCTACAGGCGGTTTCTCTCCAGGCTCTGTACTCCTCTTTTAAGCAGACTCAACCCATCTTGTTCGGGTCTGGATTTTGGATGCGGTCCCGGACCTGCTCTGGCCTGTATGCTGCAGGAAGGCGGGCATACTATGGACCTCTACGATCTCTACTACCACAACAACCCTGAAGTCTTTGACAGGGGTTATGACTTTATCTGTGCGACAGAAGTTCTTGAGCACCTGAAAGAACCTTATATGGAAATCCGCAGGCTCCTGAACTGCCTTAGTTCCAGAGGAATACTAGCTGTTATGACAAAACTTGTAATTGACCGGAATGCATTTTCAAGGTGGCATTACATACAGGATAGTACTCATATTACTTTCTTCAGTAAAAAGACCTTTGAATTTCTGGCAGATCACTTTGATTGCACTTTGGATTTTATTGATAAGGATGTGATCTTTCTTCAGAAAAAGTGAGCAAAGCCCACTCTCATAAGGAGTTTGGTGTCATCAGGTTTGTAAATCAAAGTCTATTGTATCTTTTTTCATACACTTTAGCTGCTTATGTTTTGGCTGTTGAAGTTGTAAAATAAGTCATATAAAAACTAAGCTCATACATTTTCAAGCTTGTTTCATCAATAAATCCTTAATGACTTTAAAGTTTTAGTTACAGAAAAACAGGAAACAGTGGTTTAATAGAATGAGATTTCAGGGAGGATTATATTGATGAAAAAGTTCTTACCGGTACTTTTAATTATCATTGTTCTGATGATATCAGCCTGCGCTGCAGGCCCCAACACTCTTTCGGGCATACCTGACAGCACCGGCGAGGTGGCAGGCTTCTGGATGGGCCTATGGCATGGTATCGCATCACCTGTGGTGTTCATAATCTCACTGTTCAGGGACTCCGTTACAATCTATGAAACTCACAACAACGGTAACTGGTACAACTTCGGATTTCTCCTGGGGGCTAGTATCATTTTCGGCGGCAGCGGAAGCGGGGCCTGTAAGAACAGAAAACGCTGATCCCCCCTGTATATCCGGGCGGGATCAGCTAAATCACCTTAGCTCTTACTTGAAAAGAGGTACGAACTTCGGCGGCTCACCGTCTGCAAGACGCACAAGCCCCTTATTGGAAAGGTGTAGCTCTCCCAGCACGATAAGGCCAAGTAGACTGATTGTCATCTCTACAGAATCATGCGGGCAGCCGGCCCTTTTCAAAGCCTTTTCAACTTCCTTGAGCTGAGAAGCTACCTTCTCAATCGGGTCAAGACTCATTAGACCAGCAAAGGGAAGGGGAAGGACGGCATTGATTTTTCCATCAACGACAACTGCCATTCCTCCGCCTGTTTCGATAAGGCCGTTTGCTGCTGCAGCCATTGCTGTATCGCTGCTTCCTATTACAAGAAGGTTGTGTGAATCATGGGAGACTGTTGTGGCAAAAGCACTGTGTGGCTTCAGTGTCAGTCCCCTCAACAGGGCCAAGGATTTTCTGTCTGCTTTGGGGATCGCTGCCGCATGACGGTAGAATACAGCCATTTTTGCTATGTCCCTTTCCACATCACCTTCTATAAAACCATTTGATGGAACCATCTCTTCTGATTCTTCTTTAGTATAGACCATACCCGGTATCAGTTTGATAATCCTGGCTTCAACTGCATCCGCTGAAGGCGCTTCAATTATGAAGTCTTCAGGCTTGACAGGATCAAGATGAATGGAGTTGAGAGCCCATTCCGGATAATCATATTTTGAAATGGAGACAGTCAGTTTTCCGTCAACGGCAACAACTGTTCCATTTGAGATAACCCTGGTGATATTAAAATGGTTCAAGTCATCAACAAGTACCATATCTGCGGCTTTGCCGGGGGCAATGGAACCAATCCATCCAGCCTTGTTCAGAAGCTGTGCTGCATTGATGGTAACCATCTGCACCGCCTTCACTGCGGGAACCCCAAGACGGACAGCTTCCCTCAATACTCTGATAAGATGGCCCTCTTCAGCGATGGTAACAGGCGTCACATCATCGGTGACCATTGTAAACATCCTTGTATCCATCTCAGGGTTGTCTAGAAATGCAGGTACGAGCTGCGGCAGATCCAGCCAGGCGGTACCGTACCGCTGCTGCACATACATTCCCCTGGCAGCCTTCATGCGGGCTTCCCCGGTGGAGGTACTTTCATGGCAGGCCGTCATTCCCGAGGCTATAAAGGCGTTCAGACCGCTGTTCAGATCCTCAGAGGCATAGTGTCCGGTTAGTGTTTTCGATGCCTTAAGCCCCTCTGCAGTGATACTGTGGACATGGGAGTCACCATATATGACCCCGGGGAAATTCATCTGCTCACCCTGAAGCTCAGACCAGCCCCTGGAGTAGGCCTGCTCTACATCTTCGGCAGAGATAGAAGCTCCGGCATCCTCCATTCCGGGGATGGAGGGAACGCATACAGGCATGGCCGGAAAGACATTCAAGGGGAGCCCCTCGGCAGTTTTATGAAAGAGTTCAACGGCTTTCAGGCCAAAGACGTTTGTCATCTCATGATTGTCAGGACAGATGGTTGTCGTCCCATGGGGCAGTATGCCTGCGGCAAAGGAGGGCAGATCGATCATCGAGCTCTCCACATGCATATGACTGTCGATAAGGCCTGGAATCAGATAACGTCCATCGCCGTTGATGACAGTGTCCGGAGAGGGGTGATTTGAAGCATCTCCGACAAAAGCGATAAACTCTCCAAAGGTGATGATATCAATATTCTCTTCAATAAGCCCTGTCAGGACATTAACGAGTTTTGTATTTTTTACAAGAAGATCGCCCTTCAGC
The DNA here is from genome assembly GCA_963676905.2 of Oceanispirochaeta sp. GTDB lineage: Bacteria > Spirochaetota > Spirochaetia > DSM-2461 > DSM-2461 > Oceanispirochaeta. The sequence continues at coordinate 3,298,254 of CAXXVE010000001.1, read as the reverse complement.
TGTCCCATGGCAACGGCTGCCAGGTCCCGGGTGATACCGGAGCGTTTTAAATCCGCAGTTTTCTGATCCATAATCTCTCCTGAATGCATTTCTATATGGATGTGATTATATCAAAAATCAGGGGCAACCGCATACAGCGGTACTATTTTCCCTCGTTACCGCGGGTCTTTCTGTATGTATTGGGAGTGAGCCCTTCTGATTTTTTAAACACCCTGATAAAGGATATGGAACTTGAAAAACCGACTGCTTCGGCAATGTCCTTTATACTCATGGCACTGCTCTGAATAAGCTCTTTGGCAAGATCCACTCTGAGTCCATTGATATACTGTACAATTCCTGTGCCGTAGGTGTTTTTGAATGAAGTAGACAGGTAGGTGTTACTGACCTCCAGGAATTCGGATATTCTGTAAAGACCGAGCATTGGATCTGTATAGTCCCTCTTGATAATATCCAGGGCTCGTTCGGCAGGGCTTGCCTGATTCACTTTCACCGCCTCGGGATCATCACTTTTTTCAAGCCTTTCCAGAAGTATAAGGATGTTCTGCCTCAGTTCCTTTGGCGCATTGTAATGGAAAAAAGGACTGCCTATCTCTTCCAGTTCAATCTGTTTTGTTATAGCCGTATCCCTAAGCAGTTCTTCCAGCGGGGCAAGGCTCTGACGGAACTCTGAAACAGTATCGCTGCTGGAGACACAGCGTGCAAAAAGGAGTTCGAAATGTTTTCGCATCATTACAAATGAGTGTTCAGAAGCCGCTTTGGTGAAGTCTCTAAAGTGAAGAGTCGTCTTCTCGTCCTGTATAAGAGACATACCTCTACTGAAGATCACCGCGGTCCCGGGCTTTTGAAGGGGAGACTCATGGAGTGCCGTCAGGGCCTTAAGATAGCTCTCGCTAATGGACCCGAGCCTGTCAGTGCACTCTCCGATGCCGGCCAGGCACCTTCTGCTCCAGAAATCTGCAGACAGGAGATCCTCCATCACAGGGACGGCCTCCCTGGATTCCATGGTTTCTGACAGGTTCAGCAGAATTATATACCTCTGGTTCAGGTAGGAGACAATGGCAGTACAGCCTGTCTCTTTCAGCCTGGAGTGAATTATCTCTGCAAGATCAGTTCTCTCTCCCGACGGGGTCCTGACCACACAGACAAGATGATAGGCCCTTTGAAAATTGATGCTGAAAAGGCGGGCTGAGGCTTTCAGCTCCTTCTCTGATTGAATGTCTGTATTCAGGAGAAGATCAAGAAAAAGACCTTCAATCATATGCTGCTGAGACTGCATCTTATTCAGGTGGCTGTCTTTTTCATCAAGAAGTGTGTCTATTCTGGAGCTTATCATGCGGTATTCATCCATATCAGTCCGGGGTATCCGTCCCAGTTTTGATAGAATCTTTTCGATGGGCTCGGTTTTCTTTCTACTGATTTTCAGAGAGAGATAGACAGAAAGGAGGCCGATTGCAGCAATGCCTGCAATAAAAACAATCAGAGATAGAATAACAGGGCGCAGGCTGTAGGGGAGATAATAGGCGGTCATGTAACGGATACCCGGATGCAGGGAGGGGCGAATATGCACCTGATACCGGTTTCTTGTGAAGGAGAAAGGATCTTCCCGCTCAGGAAGGTTTAAAGATTCAGGATAGGCGTCTCTGTCTATTCCGGAAAGTGCGATGATCCTTCCGGAATAGATAATACCGAAACTGAGTCTGTCCTGATCCGGTCTCCTCAAGGACTCCATGGGGCTCATCAGCTGATCGGTATCCAGGGTAAGGATTACAATTCCCACAACTCTGTCTTTATGTATCATCTTTTTGACATAGAGGAACTGCCTCTCAGGCCCCTGTCCAATGACCCTGAAGCCGTTCTCCCCGGACAGAAGTTCCCGGGTCCACTCTTCGAAGCCGCTGCTGTCAAGGTTATGTTCCAGCTGATAGTAGGATCTGGCGGGAAAAACTCCCTCATTGCCTATGATTACAGAGTCTGAGGTATAGTATACGGCAATATCGCTTACTGCTGTATTTGTCATTGTAAATGTGGAGATCATCTGAGAAAAGGCGTACTCCTCCTGGCTTATGTCTCCTTCGGGAATGCCCTCTTTCTTTATTGTTGTATTTGTATTGTGCAATTCAATCGATATGACGATTTTCTGAATCTCTTTAAACTGGGAGTCCATGGAGTGCTGAAGGTATTCAGCCATGCTTTCCATGGAACGCTGTACGGTTTTAGAGAGCTGAAAAATATCAAAGCCTATGATAAGGGAGCAGAGGATCAGGATAGTCAGGACGATCATTAGAATCGAACGTGTCCAGGAGAGACTGACTGTACTGTAGTTTTTCATGGCTGCCCGATCCTTAAATAAACGTAAAAACCCCGATTATTATACAAAGGAAACTTCTTTGAGAAAGAGGGTAAAACCCTCTATCTCAAATTATATACTCATCAGTTTGTCATGTATCCTTTTTTTCAGTGCAGTAAAGTAGGATAATGTTCTGGGATAGTCGGTGAAGGTAAACATCTTCTCTTCATCCCCCAGGACAACGAGGACAGTTTCCTCCCTGCCGATGATGGTTTCAAGATACTCAAGAGCCCTCAGATCCTGAAGTCCCTGCATCTGCACTTCATTGCGCAGAGAGCTCAGGGGAACTCCGCCGTCTCCAGGGTAAACCAGAAAGGGATCACCAGAGGGAAAGGCCCTGCCGCTGTCGGTGCTGACAAAGGGGTTCAGAGGCTCTCTGGAAAACTGGGTATTATAGAAATTGAAACCCCAGTGAAGAAATCCTTTTATCCGGTAGAGATACATAAGAACACCCATGATCCTGTTTCTTGCAGAGGGCATTGAAAAGAACCTGTTCGGTACATATCTGCCCTGTGCAACACAGTAATAGGTCCAGAGACCGGGTACGTTGTTTTCAAGAAACGGTTCTATGGCATCATTTGCAGGGACGGGATGGGAAACAATCCCTCTTTTGTAGAACTCATAACTGCTCAAGGCATCTATTATCGTATAGCCCTCAAGAAGATCCTCTATCTGGGACTTGGCTTTCAGATACCCCTCAAGCTGGCCTTCCTCGGGTTCGTCGGAGATATGAAAGAAGAGATTATTCTCTCCGAAGCCTTCCTCCTGAAGGCATTCCAGCAGGGGAGGGATCAGGGCTTCAAGAAACGCACGGTATTCAGAAGAGTCGGCCCTTACATCCCAACCGAAGATTCTCGTTTCACCGGAATCAGTTTCGGCCATGACCTTGGGTGTATATTCAGCACCCCACTGTGTGAAAAAATGCGAGATTTCAAGATGGGAAACACCATGGGCCCTGCAGATACGGCACCAGCGTCTCAGTCTGGAAAAGTCAAAACTGTATACTCCATTTTCAAAACGGACACCCGCGAGCTGCACTGTAGTCCTCTCGCCACCGGCTTCCGTATCCAGGGGCGGGGTGAACACAGGAGTCAGGAGTGTATTGATCCCGCAGGAAACAGAGGCAAATTCAATAAAGTTCTCTATGATCCTCCAGTGCTCTTCGCTGAATACAGGAACACCATAATAGTCAGCCAGGCAGTCAGCATGAAACCACTCTGTATGAAGAAGCTTCTGTTCGGGCAGTTTGTGGGGAAGGACCTCAATTTCAAGACTATCTCTCCAGTCACAGCCCTCAACGCCGCTATGCATCACACCGTTTCCTGTTCTGACAGATTTATCGGCTGCTGCTTCCACAGTGACCTTGTATGTTCCCGCTTCAACATCTGCAGTTTCAAAGTCAACAAGTATGCTTCTGTACTGTCCATCCATGGGGACAACCCTTCCGTCACAAGGCCTCAATAGATCGGGAAAGAGCCCGGGCTCAGTATTGATGTAGTACTGGTCTCGTTTCGGAGTACAGGGATACTCAGAAGGAACAAGTTCCACACTGCGCATATTTACGCTGCCAGGGTATCCGGATACAGAGATCCGGAACTGCTGTCCTCTGCTTGCAGGAGATGAGTCTTCCTGGCTATACACGATCTGAACCGAGAGCTTTTCTCCCTTGAGGCCGGCCAGACTTTTCCCGGTGAGAACCCCGGGTCTGACTACTGGAAATACCTTTTCAAGAGAATCTGTAAAGAAAAAATCAAAATGCGCCATCTATACTCCTGTAATCTCTATTTTTTCAGCCTTTGATTCCACTGAGTGCGATCCCTTCAATAAACATTTTCTGAAGGAACATAAAAAGCAGAAACGGGGGAAGGAAGGTCAAAGTTGACCCCGCCATAACAAGGCCGTAGTTTGTGGCGTAGGTTCCTTTAAGTGCGGAGACCGCCAGGGTAAGTGTCTTCATTTCGGGCTTTCCTGCAATTACAAGGGGCCAGAGAAAATCATTCCAGCTCGTGATGAATGTGAAAATGGTCAGTGAGACAAGTACGGTCTTCAACAGCGGGATAACAATGGTGGTGAAGATTCTGAAATCGCTGCATCCGTCAATCCTGGCCGCTTCGAGCAGATCGTTTGGCAGGGCAATCAGAAACTGCCTGACAAGGAAAATCCCGAAAGCATTGATTATGGGCAGAAAGAGAGCGGGATAGGTATTCATCATCCCAAGATCTCTTATCATGATAAACACGGGTATCAGAGTGACCTGTCCGGGAATCATCAGGGTTGCAAGATAAAGGAAGAACAGCTTGTCCCTGAAGGGGAACTGCTTCTTGGCAAAGGCATAGGCCGCCATGGAGCTGATTATATTATTTAATACACAGGCAGCACCTGTCACTATCAGGCTGTTTCTGAAGTTCACAAGTATGTTGAAGTTACGGAATACCCGTTCATAGTTGACCAGGCTGAACTCTGAAGGCACAAAATTAAAGTCCAGCATCTGTTTCTGGGTAAGGGATACAAGAGCCATGTAGGCAAAGGGAAGGATCGCCGCAAGTGAACTGAGTACAAGGAATACCCCGATCAGGGGGTTAACTGCTTTTTTAATCATTTACTCCCTCCTTCAGATCTGAATGCGAGTCTCTGCAGAAGAGACAAAGCTATGACAAACACGAACATCAGAAGGGCAATGGCGCTTGCATAACCCATACTGTACTCTCTGAAGGCTGTATTGTAGATTGTGAGGACGAGGGTCACCGTGGACAATCCGGGGCCGCCACCGGTCATTGTGTACACCATATCAAAGATCTGAAAGGACCAGATGGTACCAAGGGTCACAACAAGATAGGTTACCGAGGAGAGGCCGGGGACTGTAATACTGAAAAACTGCTGCACTTTACCCGCACCGTCAACAGATGCCGCCTCATAGAGGCTTGGTGGAATCTCCATGATCCCGGCGTAGAAGATAACAAGAAAATACCCCACATTTTTCCATACCGTAGCCATACAGACGCTCATCAGGGCTGTATGTTTCCCCCCAAGCCATTTGATACTTTCCAGACCTATAAAGTTGAGTACAGTGTTTACAGCACCATGAGTGGAAAGCAGTATGGACCAGAGTGTTCCTACAAGTACGGCTGAAGCTATTACAGGTATAAAAAGGGAGGCCTTGATGCTGTCCCTGAATTTCTGCCTGAACCTGTTTGCCAGAAGAGCGGCAATAATCAAAGAGAACCCGGTCTGCAGCGGGACGGTGACAAATGTGAAAAGAACTGTATTTTTAAGTGAAGCCCATACATATGGATCCTTGATCAGCCTTGTAAAGTTGCTGAACCCGATCCACTCGGGGGGCTGCATGATGTTGTACTTCGAGAAGCTGTACACTACATTCATCGCTATTGGAATAACTGAAAAAAACATTATCAGTATCAGGCTGGGCAGAATGTAGATAAAAGCGCCCATTGCCTCTTTTTGTTTGCTAGTCATGTTTTTTTCTCCTTGAAAAAAAGCGCAGTGGAAACCTGACAGATCTCCACTGCGAGATAATGATATCAGTCCCCAAGAACACTCTTGGAGTAACTTACTGTGTCACTGATTGCCTTTGCGGGAGACAGGTCTCCCAGCATCATCAGCTGCAGATTTTTATAGAGGACATCCATTACCTTGAATGACCCTTCTGCTACAGGAAGAGTTTTAAAGTCTTCAGTCTCTTCCATATACATTTTTTCAAAGAGGGGATTGTCGTTATATGCCTCATCCTTTGTGATGGGGGGGAACTGAGCAATCTCCTTGTGATAGCGGCTCATAACTTCAGCGCTTGTCATGTATTTCATAAGATCGGCTGCCAGTTCCTTGTTCTCTGTGGCACTGTTAAGAACAAGTGAGTCTGAAGCGACCCAGATGGCTCTCTGCTTGTCTGTCAGGCTGGGAACAAAGCCCCAGTTGACACCGGCAGCAGTCAGCTTCTGACCGGCTTTGGCGTCCATACATGCAACCGCAACACGTCCAGCCTTGAACTCCTGAAACAGGGTGGCTTCATCAAGAGAGAGAGACTCGTCGGTAACGACACCGTATTGAAATCTGAGGTTGTAGAGGAACTGTGCCGCTTTTACGGCTGCATCGTTGTCACTGAGGGCAACACTTGTACCGTCGGCATTGTAGATTTCACCCCCTGCCTGCCAGAGGTAGGGATAGTACAGGGTATTGAGTGCTCCGATGGCAGGGTCGGCCCATGCCTGTCCGAAAGGAAGAATGTCTCCCAGGCCGGCTTCTTTTACCTTTACTGTCAGATCAATCAGATCATTCCATGTTTCAGGAAGTTCAGTCACTCCCGCCTGATTCAGAAGATCCATATTGAAATAGAGCATACGGGCGTTTCCAACAATAAAGGGAAGAGCATACTGTCCGCCCTTCATATTTCCCTGCTCCCAGTAGAGGTAGTTGTTTTTCTCTTCTTCACTGAAATAGGCAGAGAAATCGGCCAGTGTGCCCATATCAATGAAATCGTTAAACATCTCAAGATACATATAGCCGATATCAGGGCCCTGTCCGGAGGCATATCCTGTCAGGTATTTTTCCTCATAACCGCCCCATGGTGTTATCTCTATACTGATTTCAGCGTTGTGCTCTTCAGCCCAGGGGGCAAGTACTTCATTCCAGAATTCAAGGTCCAGAGAGTCCCCTGTACCGAAGGGGGGAAGCCATACAAGCAGCTCTTCAGCTGCGCCGCTACCATCTGTCTGGCCTGTAGCAAAGACCATTGCCGATGACATGCATATGATCATCAGAAAGCTTAATATCCTCTTATTCATTTCACATCTCCTGTGTAAGGTTATGCAAAAAGAATAATTACTATGATCATTGTTGTATATTTTCTATTTTTTAAGTCCGGATACAGAAATAAACAATTTTTCAGGTGGGAAAGGGAACAATGGGGGATTCTATATACAATTCTTATTTCTAGTATACAGATTTTTAATTGGCGATGGGTAATATTGACTCAGAGAAAACCGCATTCTACCTTCATGTAGAAAATGAAATTTGAGGAATATTTAATAAATATACAGCTATATGCAATCTATTTTTAAGATCCGCCCCGATATGAGGCGGATCTTAAAAGTATTGGCTCATTGATTATCAGCAGTTATCGCATATTCCGCAGTTTCCAGAACGCTCCATGCCGAAGTAATCTTCAAGGAAGCTGAACCGGCACTCCTCGCTGCGGAAGTAGTTTACCATGGACAAAAGTTGTGTTCTGGCGTGCATAATCTTCTCTTCATGAAGTTTTTCATCTGTAAGCATCCGGGGAAGGGATCCCTGCAGTTTAAGATTCTTCTGCTGGGGACTTCCGCTGATTACAGAGTAGCGTTCAAGCATACCCATGGCTGTTTCCAGTCTGAAATCGAATCGGTTCTTATAGACAAGCTGCTCCTTCAGGTATTCAGCCCCGAAGGCATTGATTTTATCCATGTCAGATGAGAGGAGTGTATGAAGTTTCTTATAAAAAGAGGGCTCCGGATTTGACCAGTGGATAAAATCCATATGGATCATAAGGTCTTCCTGATTGTATATAAGCGAACACATTGCCTTTTCACCGTCCCGTCCGGCACGTCCGATCTCCTGGTAGTATGCCTCCACACTTCCTGGAATTTCTGCATGAATGATATAGCGGATATCCGCTTTGTCGATCCCCATGCCGAAGGCATTTGTCGCAAGAACAAGTTCACGCCCGTTCATAAATGCGTTTTGAACAGATTTTCTCTCTCTCTGATCCAGCTTCCCGTGATATACAAAGTGCTTTATCCCAAGCCCGTCCAGAGCTGCAGAGAAGGTTTCAAGTGACTTTATAAGAGAAAAGTAGACAATACCGCTTCCAGGATTTTTGGCTATAATCTGCACCATCTTTTCAAGCTTGCTGTCATCATCCATCACCTCTTCTGCTTCGAGTATCAGATTGGGTCTCCTGATTCCCTGATGGAAGACTTGTACCATCTCTTTGTTCAGACCCAGTGCAGAGACAATATCTTCCTGTACTCTGGGAGTCGCTGTCGCCGTCAGAGCGATGGTAAGGGGATTCCCTAAAAGTTTTCTGTAATCTCCTATAAGGCTGTAGTCAGGTCTGAAATCATTGCCCCAGGCTGAAATGCAGTGGGCTTCATCTACAGCCAGCAGGGAGATATCTGCACGTTTAATCCGTTCTTTGAACTCTTCATTTTTAAAACGCTCCGGAGTGATGTAGAGGATTCTTGTATCACCATAAATAAAGGACTCAAGCCTTTTCTCACGGTCCTCTCTGCTTACTGTGGCATTGATATAGTGGGCCTTTATATCCCGCTTTCTCAGGGCATCAACCTGATCTTTCATAAGAGACACAAGGGGGCTTAGTATAATGGTCTTGCCTTCAAGACAGAGTGCAGGAATCTGGTAACAGAGAGATTTACCACCCCCTGTGGGCATAAGAACCAGAGAGTGATTTTCGGGCCCTGATAGAAGGCGTGAAATAACAGCCTCCTGATCTCCTCTGAAACTTGTATATCCAAAGTATTTCTTCAGAGCTGCCAGAGCTCTGTCTGATTTATCTGTCAAAGTAAATATCCTTATATTATGCCGTATGGGGAGTTCTGCTTAAATCCGGAGCTTAGAAACATACTTGTCTCTATCAGCTTTATCAAGTCAAAGAACAGCCGCTTCCCCTAATTTCCAACATTTCGAACAATCTAAAAGTGGTCTGAACCCTTTATGTTTTATATTCTTGAATATTAACATGCTAAAGTATAGAATCCGGATATGGAGAATAATATGGAAAGATCAATTATCGAAAGGTTTTTCGCGGTTCATAACCTGATGACAGCATACAAAAGAACCCGAACCATTGAGTTCAGAGGAGATCGTATCTACCCGTCAGAGATTCAGGTTCTGGAGCTTCTGTCCACAAGGCCCATGACCAAGATCACCGAAGTGGCCGAGACTCTCTATATTTCGGCATCCGCCGCGTCACAGCTTGTTAAAAAGCTAAGCGCAAGAGAGTTGATCATAAAAAAAAGAAACCTGATGAATGAAAGAATTGTGCATCTTACCCTTACTCCCGAAGGTGAAGAACTGGCAGCCCGGGCAGCTGCAGAGGAAAGAGAGGTTCTGTCAGGGGAAAGCGGAATCACATCATCCATGAACGCCGGAGAAATCAGATCTGCTGAAATTTTTTTAATGAAAACCGAAGAACTGCTCAAGTCGCTACTTGCTGGAAATGAAAACTGAAAAATAAGGATTTCAAGTGAATTTAAAAAGGTTATCCCTCGCCGTTATCAGGGTATTTCTGATAGTATAGCCCGATCAAACTCTGGAGTCCCTAAATGAGCAAATGGCAGGAACTTAAAAAATACCTTGAGGATTTGGAATCAATAAATCCTGAGGGCTGTGAAAAGGTCTTCAACGGTCCATCAGGTATTATTACTGGCCTGGAGCAGCTTCTGATTGACCGCTTCGCCGAACACCTCTTTGTACTTACCTATTTTGAAATGGATGATGAAGCTCTTAAGACTCTTATTGAAATGCTCAACGCCAGTTTTCCATCATGTTCCATACGCGTACAGCACCGCAGCTCAGGTATATCCACAGAGATCTACCATTCCCCTGGAGTACCTGAAACAATTCATATTGAGGAGCATGGGCTTAAGTATATTGTCCATACAGCCAGAGGTCAGAATACAGGTTTTTTTGCTGATATGATCAATGGTAGAAAGGCGGTGCTGGATTATACAGCATCCCTGAATGATCCCAAGATCCTGAATCTTTTTGCTTATACCTGCTCTTTTGCTGTAGCAGCGCTGAAAGGGGGAGCCTCCAGTGTTGATAACTGGGATATGAATAAAAACTCTCTGGCTATCGGCCGGGAAAATATAAGGCTAAACGGACTCGATGAAGTTAGATCTTCATATTTCGGTTATGATATCTTCAAGTCCTTCAGCAAAATCCGCCGGAGAGGCCCCTATGATCTTGTTGTAATGGATCCTCCTCCCATGCAGGGAAAAAGCTTCAGTTATAAAAAGGATTATCCCCGGCTCATAAAAAGAGTACCTGAAATAGTAAAACCCGGAGGGGCCGTACTCTTCTGTTTGAACGCACCGGACAGCAGCGGCGGGGAATTCCTGGAGATGATAGCAGAAAACCTTCCTGGCAGATTTGAAAGTATCACAGCTGTACCCTGTCCCGATGCCTATCTGGGGCGTTATCCTGAGCGGGGACTCAAGACCTATCTTGCAGAAGCCTACGTTAAGGACTAATTACTGTGACGAAAGAGGGGCATCATCTCTTTCATCAGAAGAGTGAATGAACTCCTGATTTCCCCTTCATTGGTGAGAAACGCATCCATCACAGCCGCAGCATCTATCAAACGGCTGCTTCGGTAGTTCAACCTTTCAATTGCCATTTCAAGGCCTTCCCTGGTGCTGTATGAGACAAACCAGTTCTCTTTTACAAGGTGCGCGGCCATCATTCCAAATCTGCCGGGGACAAGTTCTTTCTTGATGCAATCCCTGAGAACTCCGTAAATATTAATAGAAAACTCTTCCAATGAGAGGGACGAGTAGGCTGACCAGTCAGAGGCCAGGCAGTGATCCATCACAATGTCTGCCAGAACACCGGCGTAGGGCAGGGAGTAGCTGTTCATACACTCCTGAATGCGGCGGAATCCAGAATGACTGTCTGTATACCTGTCAATCCTCTGATGCAGTTCCATCCCCTGCAATATCCCCTCCTGAAGATGCTCTTTTTCAGCTGGTCTGATGATATCGCAGCTCAGGTTCCCGAGGAGCAGCAAAGGCTCGGAAGGAGAGAAATAGGCATGGGCTAGATAGTTCATAAAAACCGCCTTTAAAAAAAGGGCTGCCTGAATGACAGCCCTCAATGTTCAAAAACAGAATATCAGGAAATTGCAGTTTCCAGAGCAAGTTCCATCATCTGGGTAAATGTCTGCTCTCTCTCTTCGGAAGTAGTTACTTCGCTTGTTATAAAAGAGTCACTTACTGTGAGAATGGTAAGGGCGTCAATCCCTTTTTTTGCTGCAATTGTATAGAGCGCAGCCGCTTCCATCTCTACAGCCAGAACACCGTGATTCTTCCAGATTTTCCACTCTTCGGGATCATCATTATAAAAGATATCAGTGGAAAGAATGTTTCCTGCATGAAAAGGAATATTGAGCTTCTCTGCTGCGGCTACGGCCTTTGAGAAGAGAGAGTAGCTTGCTGTGGGAGCAAATGTCATTCCTTTGAAGGTTATATCATTGAGGCTGCTCTGGGTAGAAGCACTCATTCCAAGGATTACATCACGGATCTTTACTTTTTCCTGAAAGGATCCGCAGGATCCGATTCTCATGATTCTTTTTGCCCCGTACTGATCGATCAGTTCGTTGACATAGATTCCGATTGAGGGAATACCCATTCCGCTTCCCTGAACAGATACTTTCTGGCCCTTGTATGTGCCTGTAAAGCCGTACATACCTCTGACTTCGGTATAACACTTTGCATCAGTCAGAAAGTTATCGGCAATGTATTTTGCACGAAGGGGGTCACCCGGCATCAATACTGTTTCGGCTATATCGCCTGGTTTTGCGCCTATATGAACACTCATTAAGGTCTCCTCTGCATAATTTGCTATATATATTGTAAATTAAAAGAGATGATTTTAAAAGAAAGTACTGACTATAAAAAGACATATACAGGGTTGTTAGACATCTGGTCAGGAAAACGGTGAGTTTAGTTCATGAAACCTTGTTGACACCGTTTTCCTTTTCCATTATTGTACAGTCCATACGGTCGACTAGCTCATTTGGATAGAGCGCTTCCCTCCGGAGGAAGAGGTGGTGGGTTCGAATCCCGCGTCGATCAAAAAAAGGCAGCCTCATGGCTGCCTTTTTTATTTATTCTTCAAGTTTCATCATCTTTTCAACACGTCTTTCGTGGCGGCCGCCCTCAAAATCTGCGTTGATAAAGGCATCAACCATATCAGTAATTTTTTCGGGGTAGTCGATTCTGCCTCCGAAGGCAAGAAAGTTGGCGTTATTATGGCGCCTTGTCATCTCCGCGGCAAAGCAGTTCTGAACCAGAGCGCAGCGTATACCTTTTATTTTATTTGCTGAAATTGATATACCGATTCCTGTGCCGCAGCATACAATTCCGAAATCATAGCCGCCTTTTAGATATTCGCTGCAGGCTTTTTCAGCCATATCGGGATAGTCTGCCGCTTCTTCACTGGCAAGACCCATATCTGTTACTTCAAAACCAAGTTCAGCAAGATGTGATTTGATTTCCTCTTTTATCTCTACAGCACCATGGTCATTGGCAATTACAACTCTCTTCATCAACTCGAACTCCTCTGTTTTGTCAGTAAATAATATTCTGATTCAGTGAATTATTCCATAGCAAAAAAAAGCAGAACCCCTCAGGGATTCTGCTTTCTCAGGATAATTCAAAGAGGCTGTCAGCTGAGTAGGGCCTCATCATTAAGAAACTGCTCTTTTCTGATCTCATGGAACTTGTCCACCAGAGCCTGTACTGTCAGATTCTTTTTTTCCTCACCCTGAATATCCATTATGATATCACCCTTGTCCATCATAATAAGGCGGTTACCGTAATCGATGGCATGCTGCATGTTATGGGTAATCATCATGGCAGTCAGTTCATACTCTTTTATAAACTGAAGAGTCAGTTCCATAACCTTTGATGCATTTCTTGGGTCCAGGGCCGCTGTATGCTCGTCCAGAAGAATCAGCTCAGGCCTGGACATGACCATCATTAAAAGGGTCAGAGCCTGTCTCTGTCCACCTGACAGGAGAGCGACATTGTCTTTAAGTCGGCTTTCAAGTCCCATCTCAAGACGGACAAGCAGACTTTTAAACTCATCACGCTTTTTCTTGTTCAGAGTTCTCCCTATCTTTTTCATTCCCTTATAAGAGGCTATTACCATATTGTCTTCAATTGACATATTTCCGGCTGTACCCAGCAGGGGGTCCTGGAAGATACGGCCCATGAATGCAGCTCGTCTGTACTCGGCAAGACTTGTCACATCGGTATCATTAAAGTGGATCTTTCCCGATGTAACCGGATCATGCCCGGAGAGGGCATTGTAGAGGGTTGTTTTGCCGGCTCCGTTTGAACCTACAATTGTAATAAAATCACTCTTCTTTACATTGAGGTTCAGGTTTTTAAGTACATGGTTACGGTTGGGAGTTCCCTCACCGAATATCATATTCAGATCTTTAATCTTTATCATTTTCTAACTCCCAGTGTTTTCAGCAGACTCCTGTTTTTCATTTTGGAAATGATCAGTGAGAGGATGATAAGAAGTCCTGTAATCAGCTTCAGATCATTGGGGGTCAGATGGATGTAATAGCCGTAGTACCGGCCGTAAAACATAATAGCCTTAAAGAGGATAGCCCCGAGGAGAACCCTGAATGTCAGCATCTTGATGCTGCTTGAACGGATCATAAACTCTCCAAGCATTACCATAGCCAGGCCTGAGACAACAGTTCCCTGTCCCATATTCACATCCGCAAAACCCTGGTACTGGGCGAAAAAGGCTCCGGACAGAGCGACAAGTCCATTAGAAATACTCAGCCCTATAATTTTCATTGTTTCCGGATTGACTCCCAGAGTGATAATCATCTGTTCGTTGTTACCCATGGCTCCCAGAGTCAGTCCCATATCGGTAAGGAAGAAGAGGTCCATAAGGATCTTGATGACAGCAAATACAAAAATAAACAGGACCAGCAGGGTCGCTGTGTAGGAAATAAACGGACCGGTTAAATCATAGACCATATCTATTATGGTACGGACCTTCAGCAGGGGGAGGTTCGCTCTATCTCCAAGTATTCTTATATTAATAGAGTAGAGCATCGTCATGGTCAGAATACCTGCCAGAAGATTAGGCACCTTGAGTTTGTTGTGAATAACAGCGGTTACTGTTCCCGCAAGAGCTCCGGCAATGAATGCCAGAAGAAGTGCCAGCAGTGGATTGAATCCTGCGGCCAGGCAGCTTCCGGCTGTTACGGCGCCAAGGGGAAAGCTGCCGTCGACAGTCAGATCCGGAAAGTCCAGAATCCTGAATGTTATAAAGACCCCCAGGGCAAGGATGCCGAAGATCAGGCCTTCAACTAATATCCCTTCAATCATTTTTACCTCTTTGTTTTAAAAAAATAAGGGACCGAACGGCAGAAGCCGGACAGTCCCTATAGGATGCAAAAATAAGCATCTATTTGCAAGTTACTGCTTGATGATTTCTCCGTTTTTGATAACGGTTGCAGCACTGGCTTCCAGATCAGAGGGAATAGTGATTCCCAGTTTGGCAGCCAGATCAAGATTCACCAGAAGGTCAATGTCATCAACACTTGTCATAAAAGTTGTGGGAATCTCGGATGTCTTTTTTCCCTGAAGAACTTCTACAGCCATCCGGCCGCATGCCTTACCCATCTTGTAGTAGTCAAATCCCCAGGCAATGAGAATTTCATTGTCCTCGGCGGAGCTGGGGTCTGCAGACATGATGGGAACACCCTTTCTTGTGGCTACGTCTGATACAGCGGCAAGAGCGGATACGACGGTGTTATCGGTGCTTATATAGAGTCCGTCAACCTTGTCGATTATGGCCTGGGTTGCCTGTTTCACTTCTGCCGAATTGGTAACTGTTGTTTCGATGAAATCGATGCCGAGTTCTGCACAGGCTTCACGGGCCATATTGGCAAGAGTGACAGCATTGGCTTCGCTGGAAGTGTATATATGACCAAGGGTTTTCAGATCTGTCAGGCTGGCAAGCAGCTCAATCTGATCCTTTACGGGAGTCATATCGGATATACCAGTTATATTCATGCCGCCCTGATCATAGCTGTCAACAAGGCCCGCATCTACGGGATCCGTTACTGCTGAATAAAGTACAGGGGCGTCTTTCATGGCATTGGCAAGCGCCTGTGCTGTGGGGGTGGCAATTCCGATGGCAAGATTTACCTTGTCAGCCTTGAATTTCTGGGCGATTGATGATGCCGTACTAATGTCGGCATTGGCGTTCTGCAGGTCGAACACGGCGTCGGGATAGGTCTCTTTAATCACTTCAACGGCACCGGCTTCAAGGGCGTCCAGAGCAGGGTGGGAGACGAATTTGGAAATACCGATTTTTACGGGTGATCCGGCTGCATCGCTCTGTCCACCTGCAAACAGCGAACCTGCGACAGTCATAATAGACAGAATCAGAACTGTGATTTTTTTCATTTGATTTACTCTCCTGTGTTCTTACGTATAGAAACACTTGACTTATTATTTGTTTTTTTCAGGGATCTGTCAATAGAAGAAATAAAAAAGCTTGTATACCATGGGTTAAAAGAGAATTCACACTCTCTTCCCGTAACCTTTACAGATTTTGCATTTTTAGAGTTTATTAGTATATTATGAAAAAGATTTGACTGACAGGAGTTAACTATGAATCAGACTTTTACAGGAGCCGGCAGCCGTCAGGCTGCACAGGACCGAACAATATTAAAGAATGTCTACCTCTGGATGACCGCAGGACTTTTTATGACTGCCGTTATGGCCAAAGGATTTGCAGGAACATCTCTGTTTTATACAATGATGCGGAACCCCATGTTGATGATTGTTCTCATCATCGCAGAGTTTGCTCTTGTTTTCAGACTCTCAAGAAACATCGGTACCATGTCGGCCACTTCGGCCATTGTATCTTTCGGAATATATTCCGCACTGAACGGTATTAACCTCTCTACAATATTCTTTGTATATAACATTGGAACCATAACCAATGCCTTTGTATCAACTGCGGCGTTATTCGGAGTTATGAGCCTCTGGGCGTTAAGCACCAAACGGGATCTTTCAGGGCTGGGGCACTATCTGATGATGGGGCTCATCGGTCTGATCATTGCTTCCCTTGTAAATATGTTCCTGCGCAGCAGCGGAATGGACTATCTTATCTCCTATGCGGGAGTGATCCTGTTTACAGGACTCACAGCCTACGATACACAGAAGATCAAACACATGAGCAGAGCTATGAGCGGCTCTGTAGATGAAGAGGGTTTCATGAAGCTTTCCATCCTGGGAGCCCTGACACTCTACCTTGATTTTATCAATATGTTTCTCTTCATCCTCAGACTTCTTGGAAGACGGGACTGATGGGCAGTATAACCGACTCGTTTCTCTCATATCTCGACGAATCTCCTACGGCATTCCATGGCGTGGCCGCTTCTGAAAAACTTCTGAAGGCAGCAGGCTATATCCGTCTGAACGAGGCTGCTGCTTGGGATCTCAAGAGTGATACAGGTTACTATGTTGTCCGCAACAGCAGCTCACTTCTTGCCTTTAGAACTGCGGTGGAGAATAACGTTTCTGCGCCTTTCAGAATTGTAACAACCCATACAGACAGCCCCAGCTTCAAGCTCAAAGAGGATGTTCTGAATGTAAAGAACGGCATGCTCACAATGGGTGTTGAAGTTCTCGGCGGTCCTGTATACGGAACCTGGCTTGACAGGGATCTTGCTGTTGCAGGAAGGGTGATGGTCAAGGATGAAAAGGGGGGGCTCAATACTCTCCTTTACAGCAATCCTGACAGGAAAGTATTGCTCCCCAATCCACCCATTCATCTGAACAGGGAGATCAACAAAGGATTTGCCTATAATCCTCAGACACAGCTGAACTGTATAATCGGGACCGCTCCCGCCGAGGGAGAGCCCGGCAGTTTCTATGATCTCATAGCAGCTGATCTGAACATAGAGCGCAGCAGTATTGTTGATGCCGAACTCATCCTTTTCGATACACAGAAAGCCTCCCTTAACGGCTGGAACGGTGAGCTGGTCTCCTGCGGCCGGATTGATAACCTGGCTATGTGCCATGCGGCACTTGAAGCTCTGTTGCCTGTGAAGGGACAGAAATCCACAGCCCTTGCGGCGCTCTTTGATAATGAAGAGGTTGGAAGCCTGACTCCCCATGGCGCCAGCTCCTCTTTCCTTGAACAGGTTATGGAAAGAATCATTCTCAGTTTCGGCGGTAGCCGTGAGAATTTCATGCAGAGCTGTGCGGGATCATTTATTGTTTCCGCAGATGCGGCACATGCTGTACATCCCAACTTCAGTGAACTTTACGATGAGGGATTTGCTCCCTATATGAATAAAGGACCTGCTGTTAAGAAAAACGCTTCATGGAACTATGCATCAACTTCAGATACGGCAGCCAGATTCCGTCTTCTCTGTGAAAAGGCGGATGTACCCTGCCAGGTTTACATAAACCGCTCTGACAAACCTGCAGGAAAGACTCTTGGCCCCCTTTCTGCAGCAAGACTTGGAATCCCCGCCGTTGATGTGGGGAATCCCCTTTGGAGTATGCACTCCATCCGTGAAACAGCAGGCGTACAGGATCAGGAATATATGATCCGGGCCATGGCAGCCCATTTTCAGGAATAAAGAGACAACAGAAGCCAGATGACCAAGAATAAAATACTGACCGCTCTAATGAGCCTTCTTTTAGGAGCGGGCCTCTTTGCACAGGAGGCCCCTTCATTTACAGCAGAAGCTGCTGTACTGATGGATTACGAAACAGGACGTATCCTGTTTGATAAAAACAGCGACCGCCGGATTCCTCCGGCGTCAATGACCAAGGTGATGACCCTTCTTCTCTGTTACGATGCCCTGGCATCGGGAGAGCTTTCAAGGGATCAGATGATTACCATCGATGAGGCTGGTTCTTCTTTTTCAAGACCGCCTTTCTCTTCGCTCATGCTTCTTGAAGAGGGGCAGGTGGTTTCGGTTCTTGATCTTATGAAAGGACTGGCTGTCTCTTCCGGCAATGATGCGGCCTATGCCCTTGCCGAGCTTATCGGACCGGGAGAGACTGCCTTTGTAGAGAAGATGAATGCAAAGGCGGAGGAGCTGGGGCTTAAGGTGACACGTTTTGTGGATCCCGACGGTTGGAGCCGGTACAATATGGTGACTCCCGAGGAGTTTGCAGAGCTTGCAAGATACTATATAGCCACTTATCCGGAAGCCCTTGCTGAACTTCACTCTGTGCCATTCATGGTCTATCCTCTTCCAGAGAATATGCCCGAAGGGCGTGAGTTTAAAATTCAGGTTCCCCGTAAGAAAGAGAATACAAACCTTCTCCTCAAATGGGGCATGGACGGTGTTGACGGTTTAAAAACGGGATACATTGACCAATCCGGTTTTAACTTTACTGGAACAGCCCTCAGGGAGGACAACAGGCTCATCGCTGTAATAATGGGTGTACATACTGACACCTACTACCAGGGACTGCAGACCCGGGCCAAGGAGACAGAAAATCTTCTGGAATACGGTTTTGAAAACTACAGAAGAATTGAGATGCCCCGGAGTGACATCGAAGAGCAGCGTGTCTGGTTCTCTTCTGAAAAGTTCACCAGGCCAGAGGAAGCCGAACTCCCTTCTGTTCTGTTGAAGGATGATGAGATTGATTCAGTCCGAATCGAAATAACTCTTGAGGATGATATCATTGCTCCTCTGAAAGCTGGTGCGGTGATCGGACGGGCAGAGTACTATCTTGATGATTTTCATCTAGCAGGAACTGAAATCGTTCTTCCTGAAGGTCTCGATAAGGGCCCCTGGTACAGACGCTTTCAGGACTGGATGATTAGAAGCTGGGCGGACCTGAAAATGCGTTTTGCAAAATAAAATTGTATATACCCTGTAAGCCGGTGAATATAAAAAAGGGCCAATTAAGGCCCTTTTTTATATGATTTAATTCAATCGAAAATCCATTAAACCATGCAGAACAAACAGTTACTACTCGCCAGCCAGGGCGGAAAGCTCTTCCCATCTGGCGTATTTCTCTTCAAGTTCGGATTTGAGACTCTCATACTCCCGGGTCAGGGCTGCAGCGGATTCTGGATCAAAGTCAGGAGCAGAAAATGCAGACTCCTTCTCTTCAATTCTGGTTTCAAGATCAAGAATAACTTCTTCCATGCCCTCATATTCCTGTTTCTCACGGTAACTTAATTTCCGTTCCCGCTTTACAGTCTGTATCTTTTTGGGGGCGGCTGCAGCGGCAGCCGCCGCATCTTCGGCCTTCTGCTCTGCAAGGAGCTCCTTGTATTCGGTGTAGTTTCCGCTGAAACCGCTTATATTTCCGCTCCGGTCAAAAACAAACTGGAAGTCAGTTACCCTGTCCAGAAAGTAACGGTCATGACTTACAAGCACAAGACATCCGGGAAAATCCATCAGGTAGTCCTCAAGCATCGTCAGAGTCTGTAGATCCAGGTCATTGGTAGGCTCATCAAAAAGGAGGAAGTTGGGATTACTCAGCAGTATACGAATGAGGTAGAGCCTGCGCCGTTCCCCCCCTGATATCTCACCCAGAGCCGTATAGTAGAGAGACTTGGGGAACAAAAAACGCTCCAGCAGCTGACTCGGTGTCAGAATACTTCCGTCTGCCAGCGTAATCTTCTCGGCATGTTCCTGAAGATAGTCCATGACCTTCATATCGCTCTTGAGCACAGAACCTGTCTGATCAAAGTAGCCTATATGAGTATTGATGCCCATATCGATGGCCCCTGCCTCAGGCTGCAGAATCCCTGCAATCAGGTTGAGCAGCGTGGTTTTTCCGGATCCGTTAGGACCAATCAGACCGATTCTTTCGCCTCTACGGAACTGATAGCTGAAAGGGTTGATCACCTTGTTGTCTCCGTAAGAAAACTCAACCTGTTTCAGATGAAGTATCTTCTTGCCAAGGCGCCGGAAAGTGGATGAGAACTCAGCACTGGTAACTGAATCATTGCTTCTCTCATCCATAAGATTATAGAAGTTGGCTGTCCTTTTTTTATCCTTGCCGGCACGGGCACGGGGACCGCGGCTGATCCACTTCAGCTCCTGACGCAGAACAGACTCAATCCTCGCCTGACGGCGATTCTCAATATTCTGACGAAGCGCCTTCTGATCCAGATATTTCGAATAGTTCCCTTTGTATTGAAAAACCCTCTGTTCATCAATTTCAAGGATTCTGTTACAGATATTCTCCATAAAATACCTGTCATGGGTTACGAGAAGAAATGCCCTGTCCGACTTCTTAAGGAACTCCTGAAGCCATTCAATTGTTGGAATATCCAGATGGTTGGTAGGCTCGTCAAGAATCAGAAGATTGTAGTCCTGGCAGAGAGCCCTGACCAGGGCTGTTTTCTTGACCATTCCGCCTGAAAGGGATTTCATGGAAGCGCTGAAGTCTGTGATATTCAACTCTGTTAAAAGAGACTTTATACGGCTCTCAAGCTCCCAGCAGCTCCACTTTTCCATCTGCTCTGTCAATTCGTGAAAACGGTCCAGAACAGCTTCGTCCTGTGAGCTGGCCTCCATCTGCCGGCTGCAGACTTCATACTCTTTAACAAGCTGCATCTGACGGCTCGGATCCTTGAAAATAAAATCAAGGACTGTTTCATCATCTTCAAAAGCCGGCTGCTGTTCAACACGGCTTATATAAAGTTCATTGTTTCTTGACACCAGCCCCTCGTCAGGGCCTGAATCACCGCAGAGAACCGAGATAAGCGACGACTTGCCGCAGCCGTTGCTTCCGATCAATGCAATCTTATCCTCAGAATCAATTCCGAAGGATGTGGAGGCAATCAGATTATTGCCGCCTCTGTTTATAGTTATACTGTCTATGGAAATCAGGTTCATAATTAAAAAAGATAGTATCACAGGGCGATGGATGAGGACTAGAGATATGGACAAATCTTCTGGCAGGCATTAGAGTAGGACTCACAATATAGAACAGGCAGGAATAACAATGAATCAGGATCAGGTAAAAGAAAAATTACTGCAGATCGACAGCGAAGTTGCAGATTTTTCTCTTGTATTTTCCGGCAAAGAAAGCAAGAAGGTAGACGGCCTCTACCATCCGGAAAAGCAGGAAATCATCATTCATAACAAGAATTTCAGTGATGACAACGCCCTAGTTTACACGGCAATCCATGAGTTTGCGCACCATATACAGTTTACACAGCATGAAGGTCAGGTGACCATGCGCTCCCATACCGTTCTCTTCTGGGATATTTTCCACAGACTCCTTCAGAAGGCGGAGCAGCTCGGTATCTACATCAATGTTTTTGAAGAGGATACACGCTTCAAAGACCTTACAAGTGAAATAAAAGACAAATACCTCTCTGTGAACGGACAGGTTATGAAGGACTTCGGTAAACTTCTTATCCAGGCTTTAGATCTCTGCCAGCAGAATCATGCCATCTTCGAAGACTATGTTGATAGAGCTCTGGGAATGAACAGAAACTCTGCCAAGTCCATCATGAAGGTCTACGCCATGGATGTGGACCCTGAGATCGGATATGAGAACATGAAGATCATATCGTCTGTAAAAGAACCCCAGAAACGGAAAGAGCTTGAACAGGCATTCAAGGAAGGCCAGAGCCAGGACATGGTCAAACAGGCAATCCGTCAGGAGAAACCTGAGCCCGTAATGACCCTGAAGCGGCTTGAATCCCAGAAAAAACGTCTTGAAAAGAGTCTACAGGGACTACAGGTAAAACTGGCCGATCTTGAAATGCAGATTGAAGAAGCCAAGCACGAGCAGGAAGATTAATCATCTTCACAGATGATGTTTCAGGAGGATATACATGGATAAACCAAAAATTATAGGGATCTCCGGCGGATCCGGATCAGGAAAAACAACAATTGTCAGGAAGATCTCCGAATCAATAGAGGATTTTGTATTTATCCCCCAGGACAATTATTACCGCTCTGCAGAGTTTATCAACAACAGCAATATTACCGAGTTCAATTTCGACCATCCCAATGCCTTTGACAAGGAGCTGATGTACCAGCACCTGAATGACCTTAAAAACGGCAAAGCCATACAGATGCCTCAATATGATTTTGTAAAACACAGAAGAATGGATGAGACCGTAGAAGTACAGCCCAAAAAGGTTATTATTTTTGAGGGAATCATGGTGTTCTGCGAGAAGATAATCCGTGACATTCTGGACCTGAAAATCTTTGTGGATACTCCCGATGATATCCGCTTTATCAGACGTCTCCAGAGAGACGTCAATGAGCGGGGAAGAACACATGAGTCTGTTATCAAACAGTACATGGATGTTGTTCGTCCCGGTCATTTTGAGTTTATCGAGCCCACCAAGAGCTACGCCGACATCATCATCCCCGAGGGGGGAATGAACATGAACGCCCTCCAGGTTCTTTCAGCCTATGTGAAGGATATTGTGGCTGACTGATATATTCTTAAGATGAAAAAAAGGCTCCATTTTTCCAATGTGAAACTGGAGCCTTTTTATAGATTTTTTCAACTATAGCAAATAAAAAGAAGCTAATTTTTCACCTGTACTCATTGATTTACTAATGATAATCTATAGCAGTGCAAGCCAGTTCCGATTCGGAAACCAAATTCTTAAATGTCAAAACCTCAGTACTAAATTTATATAACTTCTTTTCCTATAAACACGACGCTCCCCACCAGGCCGAAATCATCGGAGACATGTACTACCGCTACGACGCCAATGGCAATGTCACCGAAGAACGCCAAGGCGGACACAGCGACGACGCAGTAAGCAAAACCTTTATCTACTCCACACCAGCAGCCGGAGTCACCAGCGCCAACCAGGCCTGGGGCTGGTCCAGAAATGACGACACAGAAACAGACTCCGCCTACTGCCGACAGTACAGCTGGGACGAAGAAAACAGGCTCACCGGTACCTCAGACAGAAACTACACCACATCCTACTCCTACGACCACGAAGGGGAGAGGACAGTAAAATACTCCAACCTGGGAGAAACCCTCTACTTCGACAGCATGTGGCTGGAAGCCGACACAGACGGTACCAGCAAACTCAGACAGACCAAGAACATCTACATAGGGGAGACCAGGATAGCCAGCAAGCTGAACTACGAAGACGGGGACATAGACTACGAGGAAACCCATACCTTCTACTACCACACCGACCACTTATCAAGTTCAAATGTCATCACTGACTACCAGGGTGATGTATACGAGCATATGGAATACACCCCCTACGGAGAGAAGTGGATCTTAGACCAGAACGACAGCAGCAAGTACGACATGATCCCCTACAGGTTTACCGGCAAGGAGTGGGACGAGGAGACCGGGCTTTACTACATGAGTGCACGGTATCAGAATCCGGAGACATCCAGGTGGGTGAGTAGTGATCCGGCGGGGTGGGAGTTGATTAACCCGATGGAGAATAGTACCAGTCTTTTAAGCGGAATAAACTGGTATAGCTACTGTGAAAATAATCCGTTGAAATATTCTGACCCATCTGGGCTTGATCCCAATTATGCTAATGCAGGAGTAGATTCAGACTATTATTATTCAGGTGAAAAGAGCTTTGAGCTGAATTTGGATGAATTGGGGGCTTATAGAGATCCTAGAAAACAAGAGGCTACATTAACAGATCCTAATGGAGCTCCTAAAGAGAATACATATTTATATGAAGATTACCAAGCTATTCAAGGTGTTGGGGAAAGTCTTTCTCAGCTTGATTCAGAGGATGATGGTTATGGAAAACCTGGTGTCATTACTGGCCCGAATATTATTGAAGTTGTCACCAATACAAATAAAGGGAAAGCCTTTCTGGCAACATATGATAATCCAAAAACTGAAGGTTTAGATGGATATTCAGTTTTTTTAACCGAAAACCCAGATCCAGATACAGGTTTGTTTTCTGGGAAACCAAATGGAGTACCGGAGCCTGAAGGACGAGCGAATCTAATATTGGAGAATAGACCAAATCTTGTAGATGAAGCATTAGGAGAGGATTTAAGACCATGGTACAAAAAAGCATTCGATTTCATTTTTTAGTGATATTATTCTTGATATTATTGGGGTGTAAAACTGAAAATACTATTATTGGTAAAGTTAATAACAAAAATTCAAACTTTCACTATTGGAATTATATAATTGGATATAAAACCTATAATTCAAACAGGGACGAATTAAGAGAAGGAATTGTCGATCCATTTGCTTTGAAGTTCTTCAAGGTTAGATTGGTAGGGGATGAATCATATATAATGTTTTTTTTGAAAAGTGTTTCTAAAAAGTCCTCACGGAATCAATATGATCTACCAGTATATTTATATATGGATAATTATTTAGTTAATGTTGAAAATAATGATGAAATACTTGATATATATATGACAAGTCCAATTGAGCTGAAAATAATAGAAGGATCTGAAAAGCATTTAGAAATTGTTAAAAAGAAAGATGTTGATTATTACTTAATTTATGTATCAGAAGTTGATTCAGATTCATTGGCTTTCTCATTTATTACTGATGGGAATCCGAATGATATAGACCTTAAACAGTTTCTTGAGACTACTAAAGTAACTGATATTGAATCATATCTAAAAAGTGATGAAAGTACAGCTTTGATTAATATGTTTGAATCATTAAAGAAGAGTAAGAAGTATTATGTTTACGGAATTGGATTTATCCGTAATTCTTTTGGAGATGTTGTACAATTTACTGCTCAACCAATTACACCCTACATTTTTTAAGCATTTCCATAAGATCGAGTTCACCCGCATCTTTGACATTTTCGCTCCAGAGTAATGACAGGTGCAACTCAGTTCTTATGGGAGCCAATTCCATTCATATTATATAAAACGTCCAGCTGAAACATGAAAAATCTCAGCCAGTTTATGTGCAATTGTTTTACTGATACCCCTGGAACCGTTTTCCATACCAGAAATATTCTGTTTCACCAAACCCAGTTTCTCAGCCAGTTCTGACTGACTCATCCCTGCTCTTTTTCTGTAACGTTTCAGAGTCGCCCCGGGAGTGGTTTTCTTCTGCATACTTTGATACCAGTCGGTTTCTGTAATATCTTCTGACTGCTCATCATCAATGATTTCTATCTTCTTGTAGTGATCCTTGAGAAAACTGATAAGTTCTTCAGGTATGGTCTCACCGGATATTTCAATATGGGGCTTTTTCACGACTGCCAGCATAATAAACCTCCAACTCCATTTCATCATTTTCTAGAACCTTCCAGCATGCCACCCAGTGATAACTAAGATGGCAATGGAAAGTTGTCTTCTGAGGATCAAGAGGGCTGAAATTTGGCCAACCTTTTTGAATCGGACCTTCCGATCTTAAATCCTCTATCAGGTCAAAGAAATCTGCTTGCCTTGATTTTGGCATCTTTTCAACATTTCTAAGGACTTTCTTTTTGATCCTGACCTTGTACATGGTTAATAGTAACCTATAAATGGTTACTTAATCAATGTATATTTCTCACAGATCCAAATATCTGTATAGAGAGATAAGCAATCCATCCCAAAGCCAAAAGGATCGTAGGGCGGTGAAACGGGAGCCTGCAACCCCTAGGGCGAAATAGAATCGACATAAGTACACCTGATAGATTCAGCCAGACCTTATGGGTCTCTAGTTTCCAAAACAGGCAGCTATCAAAACCCATGCCTATCAATTTCCAAACCCCGCAAAGAATGCTAAAATGATCCTATAAATCACACATGTATATTAAAAGGTTTTGAATGACTCCCACACCGTTAAGAAATCATGAAAAGTTCTCAACCAGGAAAATATATTCCCAAAGCATTCACAATACCCACTTCCCGAACCAAAAAGGGATACGGAGGGCCGCGCAGCGGGACCCGCAGCCCCCTTCAGGGGGCGAGAAACCTGGTCACAAGCTGCTTGCAGCTTGTGACCAGGTCATGTATCCGGGGGCCGGAGCGATAGCGGAGCCAGGAGCAGCCCGACCCCACACTCACTGCATGGACAATTCCCCCATAAGCATAATGCTGTGACAGGAAGGGAGGGTATACCTCCGGCGAGTTCCGGAGCCGAAGGCGAGGACCTGTCTGAGCAAGGAGGTATACCTTCCCGATCCTACTCACCGCCCACGCTCTGTGGGGATTTTGCCAGCAGACACGACGCTCCCCACCAGGCCGAAGTCATCAGAGACATGTACTACCGCTACGACCCCAACGGCAATGTCACTGAAGAACGCCAAGGTGTCAACACCGGAGCTAATTTGCAGTTTTCCACCGGAATGGAATTGCAGGTTCACGGCTTAAAGGAAGTCAACGACTCCCATTTTCATCCGGTCCTTCATCCGGTATGAATCTCCCTGTAAACTGACAACATGAACATGGTGTAAAAGTCTGTCCAGAGTAGCCGTGGCAACAGCATCGTCAGCCATAATTTCACCCCATTTCCCAAAGGTCTTGTTTGTCGTCATGATAATGCTTCCTGTCTCATAACGGGCATTAACCAGCTGAAAGAACAGTGTAGCCTGCTCCGGAGTAAGATTTTCATAACCAACCTCATCCATAAGCAATAGATGGGGCTTACAAAACCACTTCAGCTTGGATTTAAGCTTTCCCTGTTCCCTGGCGCGGCTAAGCCGCTCGAAGAGATCCATAGCGGTGATGTAGTAGGCCGTGTAACCTTCCCGGCAGGCCTTGGCTCCCAGTGCCAATAAGAGATGCGTCTTGCCCAGCCCACTCGGCCCCATCAGGACGACGTTCTCACGGCGATCGATGAACGCCAGCGAGGAGAGTTCAGAGAACGTCTTCTTTGATAGACCGCCCTGAAGCCAATCCAGTTCAAACTCATCCAGACCTTTCTCCTGGGGGATACCAGATAGCTTCAACCTCATTCTGGCCTTTCGCTCAGACCGTGGTATGGCCTCCGTCTCCAATAAATCGGCAATGGCTTCAAGCAGTGGCTGTTCATGCCGCTGAGGATGCCCAAGATAGCTCTCAAAGGAGGCTGCCATAGATGTTAGCCCCAGAGATTCCATGCGTTCTGTGAGAAATGATACGGATATCTGACTCATGCTGACACCTCGAACAGATCATCATAAACCATGGGGTTTCGAGTATCGACTTCGGGTTCTTTTCTTTCAGAAGCCGGTTTATTGGTTTGTGGGCCCGACTGTTCCTTCCATAAGACCTGCAGAGCCGTTACGTCCGGTAACGCGGGGGATATCACGAACTATTTGCTCCGAATCGTAGAGTGCCCCATCACCGTCCAAGGGATGAATCCTCAGAATCAGTTTATGGCCAATATATTTGGGGGGAACGCTGAAACGGTTGGTCTTATGGATGACCGTAGACTCCCTGTTAACCGTGAGAATATGCTGGGAACGACAATCAAAGTCTGTATCAGGCAACAACAACATCGCTTTCTTGTCTTCACTGAAGCGGTCCTGCCTGGTTTCATTGAAATCCCGCAGCTTCTTGGTCATCAGATTTGAGATCCATCTGTTCACACGATCATCCATCTCATCAATCGTCAAACCGTTTTCCAGGTAACGCAGAAAACCATCCTCATAGGTTTTGATATACCGTTCAACCTTTCCCTTGGTTTGAGGACGACGTACACGGCAACGTCGAGGGATAAATCCGTAATGATTGGCTAGACGTAGCAGGTGCCTATTCGGCCGCCACAATCCTTCTGAGTCCCGAATGAAGGCCGTTTTCATGTTGTCGTAAAGAATCTCACACGGGACCGCTCCGAAATGGTGGAAAGCCAAGACATGACAGGCCAGAACAGTAGCCTGATCCATCTTTGTGGTGTGGATGGTAAATGGCGTCCTGCTGTATCCAAGAATCATGTTGAAGGCATAGACCTTCATTTTCTCCCCGCCGACATCTCGTAGCCCGGCTTCCTTCCAATCCACCTGGGCCTGAAGTCCGGGGATTGTCTCAAACCTGATTACGGCCTTCTTTGCCACTCGAT
Organism: Oceanispirochaeta sp.; assembly: GCA_963676905.2. Taxonomy (GTDB): domain Bacteria; phylum Spirochaetota; class Spirochaetia; order DSM-2461; family DSM-2461; genus Oceanispirochaeta. Next base: position 3,270,168 of record CAXXVE010000001.1, on the reverse strand, counting down.
GAGCAACCTTCGCCGCATAGTCACGTAGTATAGTGATCTCTCCGGAGAATCCCCTCTTTTTTAACTCTGTAAGAAGTACTTCCCGGTTGTAATCCGGAGTCTCTTCAATTACGCTGTCAATGAACGGTTTGAATGGGTCGAGCTTGCTCGTATATATCCGCTTCTTCCGTTTGCGTGGAGTCTCTGAAAGGTAGTAATAAACAGTTCGTTCTGAACATCCGAGTTCATCGGCAATTTGACTTATCGTGTACTTCTGCCGACGTAGTAAATGGGCTTCATGCATTTGCAGCTCCAACATTAGGGAGGTGCCTCCTTCTGGTCTTTGGTGTGGTTACCTAAACCATCGGAGGTTACCTCCTTTTTCTTGTGCCGGACCCTGCAAATAGACTCCGGGGATTTACTGCAGTTTAACTTCGTTGCTTACACGCCAAGGCGGCCACAGTGATGATTCAGTAAGCAAAACCTTCATGTACTCCACCCCCGTAACCGGAGTCACCAGTGCCAACCAGGCCTGGGGCTGGTCAAGAATTGACGATACAGGAGAAACAGACTCCACCTACTGCCGTCTGTACAGCTGGGACGAAGAGAACAGGCTTACAGGTACCTCAGACAGAAACTACACCACATCCTACTCCTACGACCACGAAGGGGAGAGGACAGTTAAATACTCCAACCTGGGAGAAACCCTCTACTTCGACAGCATGTGGCTGGAAGCCGATACAGACGGTACCGGCAAACTCAGACAGACCAAGAACATCTACATAGGAGAGACCAGGATAGCCAGTAAGCTGAACTATGAGGACGGAGATATCGAGTATGAAAAGACCCATACCTTCTACTACCATACCGACCACTTATCAAGTTCAAATGTTATTACTGACTACGAGGGAGATGTGTCTGAGCATATGGAAGACACCCCCTACGGAGAGAAGTGGATCTTAGACCAGAACGAAAGCAGCAAGTATGACATGATCCCCTACAGGTTTTCCGGCAAGGAGTGGGATTCTGATACCGGGCTGTACTATATGTCAGCACGGTATCAGAATCCGTAAATATCGAAGTTGGTGATTAGTGACCCGGCGGGGTGAGAGTTGATTAATCCGATGGAGAATGATGTTGGAGAGGGTATTGAGGGTGTTGTTTACTTTGAAATAGGTGTTTCTATGATGGTCTCAACATAAGATGACCCATTTGCTGCACTCGAAAATGGTAAATCAGAAGAGCTTACAAATTCAGCCCAAGAAGCTGCTCGAAGATTGGATAGTATTCCTTTAGATTATTAGAAGAGAGAAAAGATGACAAATTACAAGATATATATCTATCTGTTTTTATTTTTTATTTTTGTTGGTTGCCATGGTCGTGATGATATTGGTTCTGTGGATGAAGTCCATCTACATGCAAACAAACTTGCAAGATCAGGGAAATATAATGATGCTGTGCAGTATTTGGAAAAAAACATAAAAAATGAAAATCGGGATGATAAGTATTTTTATCATCATGGATTATATCTTGAGTTAGAAGACTCTGTAAATAATATACATTCTTATATTGATGACTATGAAAAAGCATACGAGATTAACTCAGAAAAATATATAATAGTTAAAAGTTTAGGTTCGTCATATTTGATCGCGAACGAAATAGATAAAGCAATTGAATTGTTGGAACAAGCTGTTTTGATATTTCCAGAGGACTCAAAACAACCAAATCCTTTTAATTCTTTATCAAATGCTTATATGCAGAAAGAGGAATTTGATAAAGCATTTGATGCAGTTCTTAATGCAATAAAATACGATTCAATGAATCCAATCCTCATTTTAAGGTTAGGTGAGATTTATGGAGTTAGTGGAGACTTTGAATCTTTCAAAATGCAGTATAGAAAAGCTGTGGAAATTGATCCAGATAATATGCTTATCTATAACTCATATGGTAATTGGTTAATAAGATTGAAAAAATTCAAAGAAGCAGAAGAATTCTATATTGACCTTCTTAAAGAACATAGTGATTATTGGTTTTGCTATGCGGATTTAGCTTTTCTTAAATTACTTCAAGGTAAAATGGAAAATGCTAAAGAATTTCTGGAAAAATCATTGACTATTTCTCCTCGAGATCCATATTCGAAAATGTATTATGCATTTTATTATTATCTCCTTGCAGATTATGCTGCTGCATTTGATTATTATAAGGAATACCGCCTCAGTTTAGAGAAAGGAATTCTAATTAATGGTTTAAAAAGTGTTGAAGAATTTGAAGACTATTTTAGTAATAATCCTCTTTTCAGAATATTAATGGAATCTAGAGTAAAATCTTAACTTTATAGTTGTAATATCGGATTATTCATATCATTCAGTATTTTTCTAATCCCCATAAGACCAGGATAACCTGTAGACCGCTGTCAGTTTCAGCCGATTCTTATGGGACTCTTATTTTCAACACACGCAGAACAGTCAAATCCTATGACTATCAATACCCAATGCCCGAACCAAAAAGGGATATGGAGGGCCGCGCAGCGGGACCCCGCAGACCCCTTCAGGGGGTGAGGAGGCCGGAGCGGCAGCGGAGCCCGTATTAGCCCGACCCCGTTCAATTTACTAAAAAAAGACCCGATCCGCAGAGAAGCAGACCGGGTCCGATTTTAAATATTGCGGGGATTTTGCCGAAACAAAATCATCCAGTTATAGTCAATGATCAGTAAAGTAGATCAAGCCCCGCTTCATACTTGATATCTACAGCCTTGTCGTATGGACGCTGGCCCAGATTGTTTCTGGCTTCCTTATCCGCACCCTTTTCAATCATCTGCTGAAGAATACCCGCAGAGGCCTTCATCGAGGCTGCTATATGGAGGGGAGTGTTGCCGTTATTGTCCCTTGCATTAATATTTTCATAATTAAGGAACCTGTTTACCATATCAGTACCACCGGCAATGACAAGACTCAGAGGGGAAGCTCCGTTCTTGTTGCTTGCGAAGATATCAGCTTTCAGGTTGAACAGATACTTGACGGCTTCCTCGTTATCAACGATTACCGCAGCATGAAGAGGTGTGTTTCCCTGATTGTCACGCTTCTGTATGGAGCTTCCCTGGCTGATAAGCAGCTCCATCAGGGCTGTGTCACCATCGATGATGGTATCAAAAAGGGGTGTCTTGCCGCTGTTGTCGCGTACTTCAAGGTTGGCTCCCTGCTTGATAAGGTAGCTGCACATTTCAAAGTCACCGTTGATGACTGCTTCATGAAAGGCGCTTCTGCCACCCAGGTTCTTCTTGTTGATGTCGGCACCTGCGGAAATCAAAAGTTCCGCCAGATTCAGGGAATTCCAGTAAACAATTTCGTGAAGCGGAGTATTGCCCTGATTGTCTGTGGCATCAACATCCGCTCCCGCTCTCAGCAGTATTCCGGCAATTTCAACATTTCCCGTTTTAACGGCTTCGTGAAGGGGAGTGGATCCGATAAGGCTTTTCCTGTTGATGGCTGCACCCTTGTCCAGGATCACTCTGACAATTTCAGGTTTCTCCCAGAGTACAGCGTGAAAGAGAGGGGTATAGTTCAGGCTGTCAGTTTTTTCAACTACGGCTTCAATAAGAAAACGGTCTACAAACTCAGGTCCCTTTTCAAAGGACTGGCTCAGGGGAGTTTCGCCGGCATTGTTCTCTACATAAATATCTCCGCCAAGAGTCAAAAACTGATCAGTTAGATCTGTGTTTTCCTTCTCAACGGCAAGATGTAGGGCTGTATCTCCTGCAAAGTTCCGGCTGTCAATTTCAGCTCCGTTTTCAAGCAGGAAACGGATGACATCATTGCTGGCTGTCATAAGAACGGCCATATGAAGGGCGCTGTTGCCCTCGTTGTCCTGGGCATTGATATTTTCAGAGGTCATAAACCAGCTCAGAGTTGTGACGCCCCGGCGCAGACTCATGCTTATGGGGGTGTCCCCCTTGTTGTTTCTTGCAAAGATATCGGCGCCCCGCTGCAGGAGGAGGAGGGCAATCTGTGCATTTCCCCGGTCAACAGCTTCAAGGAGCGGAGTATTACCGTTTTTATTTCTGCTTTCTAGTACAGCTCCGTACTCCAGAAGCAGTTCTGCGGCGCTTCTGTCGCGGTTCAACGTTACGCTCAGATGAAGGGCTGTATTACCAAAACTGTTCTTGGCATTGACATTGGCTCCGGCCCCGAGGAGGAGTCTGAGAATTTCGGTATCCCTGTCCAGGGTCATGGCCATATGGAGGGGAACATTGCTGTTGTAGTCTGTGGCATTCACATCTGCCCCGGCTGAGATCAGGAGGGATACAATATTTTTATAGCCCCCTCTTACTGCGCTGTGAATGGCTGTATTACCGGGTTTGTCACGATTTGTTATTTCAGAACCTTCTTCAAGAAGCAGTTTAACAACTCCTTCATGACCGAGTTCGGCGGCGATATGAAGTGCGGTCTGGCCAAAATCAAAGCGGTAGTTGATGTCTTTCTGGCCATAGAGGGTGTGAAAGTATTTGAAAGATTCATCCTGAGGTCTCAGGGATCCCGATTTTACAAGCAGGGATGCAACCCTGGCCTTGTTCAGGCTTCCTCTGTCAGAGAGTGCCACATCTACAGGAAGAAGACCTTCACTGTTTCTTACATTGGGATTTGCTCCCTGTTCCAGTAGATATTCAGCGGCATCGGCATTACCGTTGGCAGCAGCCATGTGAAGCAGCGATCCTGATGCGACGCTGCCGGAATTGACATTGCCTTCATTGACAAGGGCTTTCAGCATGGAAAGGGATGAAAATGAGCTTTCCACAGGGCTCTGTGAGCTCTGGTCTTTCAGGTATATATCGGCTTTGCCGGCGACAAGAACCGAGGCTGTATCAGGATGATTCCCGGCAACGGCCAGATGGAGGGGAGTGCGGCCCTGATTGTCCAGAGCATTGGGGTCCGCCTTCTGCAGAAGAAGAAGCTGTACAATATCACTGGCTCCCTCTTCGGCTGCTATGTGCAGCGCGGTACGCCCGCTGCTGTCTCTTTCATTCACATCAATATCTATCTTAAAGAGCTTCTCAAGTCCTTGGCTGTCTCTGCTCTGAACCAGAGAGTGGAGACTCCCATCCTTGGCTTCTTCAACAACGGGTTCAGGTTCAGTTACTTCTGTTGTTGTGACACAGGATGTAAGCAGGGGGATAAGTATCAGTGATATACCGAGTATTCTCTTAATCATTGTTTTCCTTCTTATGCATAGTTGTCCTTATTGTATAATCGGTTGAACCTTAACATTATTTAATCCATCATCGCCTATTTTTCAATAATTGGGAATCATTCTTCCATTTAACATTGCCTATTGGTCATGGCAGATGTTATTATCATCAGCCCGGCATGGATGACCGGTTTAAATAAGTTGTGGTATATTTTTAATACTACTCTACTCACACAGATGGAGCATTATTATATGGGATACAAAAAAGAAAGGGATTCTGATGATTTCCTTAAGAGTGTCGGATTCCCCCAGATCAGAGTTCATCAGTCCTACGGACACTTTGATTTTACCAAATCCGGGAGACGTATTCTGGTAATCGGCCCCATGGGTTCGGGTAAAACCGAATACTCCGCAAGAATTTGGCGGGATGCCAGAGTGACTCTTGAAAAATCCGATATAGTCGGTGATTTGACAAAAACCGGCGAAGCCGACAGACGAAATGTATTCTTTGTCCGTTCCGCTCTTGATGAGAAGCGTTTTGAAGACTATCCCGAGGATGCCCTTGCCTACAGGGGCGGATACGAAAGGCTCGGGGACAATATTGCCAAAATAAGGAATTCCTTCGATCTTGAAAAGCTTCTGGACGACTTTCCCACAATGGGAACCTGGATCATCGACGAGGCTTCATTTTTTGATGAGAGAATGGCATATGTTATTAAAAATGCATCAGAACAGAAGGGGCTCGTCTTTGTCTATCCCACACTGATCCTGAACTTCAGAAGGGATATATTCAACTCTACAGCCCGTCTGCTTATAGAGACAGCAACCGATGTCTATCCCCTTACAGCCTACTGCGAGCACTCAGACTGCATACAGGACAGTTTTTATACCTACAGATATTATATGGTACACGGCCAGGAATGCCCTGCGCTCTACTTTGACCCTCTGATTATTATCGGAGGGGATCAGATCAAGGACGATCCCCGTGAACCCAACTACTGCACCAGGTGCGACAACCACCACTTTCTTCCAGGCAAGGTATACACCTATTTTACACTGAAGCCTCTCGGTGAAGCGGCAGCGGCCGGACGTCCCGAGGCTCTCAGGACGGAACTCAATCTGTTGATGAATGATGTGAAAAGTTCTGAACTCTACAGCAGTGTCCTGGGTGAACAGGAGGAGGGTTTCAGCCATTCTCAGGTCATAATGAACTCACTGAAGGTTCCGTGCCTGTCAGAAAAGGCGCTTCTTTATCTGTTTGTCGAGGAAAATCTTATTCCAACTGACCTGTTCAGGGAATTTGCCAATGAACTGAAGATGGACAGGGAGTACCTGGAGAACAGACTGGCCGACAACGGCCGTAAGGTAAGGTGGTAAGTGTGGATTCAATAAAAACTCTTTACAAGACAGGAAACGGTCCCTCCAGCAGCCACACCATGGGGCCCCAGAAGGCAGCTGCCTCTTTTTTGATCCACTATCCTGAAGCAGATCTTTTCAGAGTGTCCCTCTACGGCAGCCTGGCGGCTACAGGAAAGGGGCATCTGACAGACCATATAATCACAGAGACCTTTTCTCCCCGGAGAGTCGAAATTCTCTGGTTTCCCGATGATGAAATGCCGGAGCATCCAAACGGTATGAAGATGGAGGCTCTGAAGGATGGCAAAACCCTTGGTGACTGGGAGGGCTACAGCATCGGCGGGGGGATTATAAGAACATCCGGCGACAATGCTCCCGGTAAAGATTTGCCCCTTTACCCCCATGACAGCATGAAGAAGATTCTTCGCCACTGCGGTAAACAGGGGCTGGCTCTCTGGGAATATGTGTATATGACCGAGGGTCACGGGATCCGTGATTTCCTCAAATCGGTTCTGGATGATATGTTCAGCTCCATAGATGAGGGGCTTCATGATGAAGGCGTCCTCCCCGGAGGGCTTTATCTGAGCCGCAAGTCCAGTTCATACAAGAAAAGAGCCAAGATGCTTGCTGAACCTCTTTCAACCTCCGCGAGACTCTTCTCCTACGCCCTTGCCGTGTCCGAGACCAATGCGGGTGGGGGGATTGTCGTAACCGCTCCCACCTGTGGTGCCAGCGGCGTACTGCCGGCGGTCCTCAGGTCTATGAAGGAAACATTCTCCCTCAGTGAAACAGATCTTCTCAGAGCCCTTGCCACAGCGGGGCTCATCGGAAACATCGTGAGAACCAACGGATCCATCTCGGGAGCCGAGGTAGGATGCCAGGGAGAGGTCGGGGTGGCCTGCGCCATGGCGGCAGGGGCGGCGGCCCAGCTTATGGGAGGAACCCCCAGACAGGTTGAATATGCAGCGGAAATGGGACTGGAGCACCACCTGGGACTCACCTGTGACCCTGTAATGGGACTGGTTCAGATTCCCTGCATAGAAAGGAATGTAATGGGTGCAAGCAGGGCCCTTGCCAGTGCCGAGTATGCTATCCTGTCAGACGGATCCCATAAGGTGGGGCTGGATGATGCCATTGCGACAATGACCCAGACAGGGAGAGACCTTATGAGCACTTACAGGGAAACATCTCTGGGAGGTCTTGCCAGTTTCTACGATGAAAACAATATGGAATAAAAAATTGAAGCCTTCGGGACATATAAACTACAATTTAACCTGATAAGGAAGGAATTAACCATGGAAAAGAAACTTTCAAAATATATCGACCACACACTGCTTAAAGCCGCTGCCATGCCCTCTGAGATTGAGAAGGTCTGCGACGAAGCCCTGCAGTACGACTTTGCTTCGGTCTGTGTGAACGCCTGCTACACATCTCTTGTCGCTTCTAAACTCAAAGGAAGTACAGTTAAAACATGTGTTGTTGTCGGTTTTCCCCTTGGCGCCATGAGCAGTGCCATGAAGGCCGCAGAAACAGCGCAGGCTGTGAAAGACGGTGCTGAAGAAGTGGACATGGTCATCAACGTCGGAATGATGAAGGCTGGAGATACAGATTACGTGCGCAACGACATCAAGGCCGTTGTGGATGCTTCAGGTTCCGCTGTCGTCAAGGTCATTCTTGAAAACTGCTACCTTACAAAGGATGAGATCGCCACAGTCTGCAGACTCTGTGAAGAGGCGGGAGCAGACTTTGTTAAAACATCTACAGGATTCGGCACCGGCGGTGCCACCCTTGAGGATGTAGCTTTGATGAAAAAGACCGTTCCCGGTCTTGAAGTAAAGGCTGCGGGGGGCATAAGGGACAGGGAAACAGCCCTAGCCATGATAGAAGCCGGAGCCGACCGCCTGGGTGCCAGTGCGGGAATCGCCATTGTAGAGGGGGACGCCGATGCGGGCAACAATACTGGTTATTGACAGTTTCGGCATAGGTGAACTGCCTGATGCCGCATCCTATGGAGACACAGGGTCTAATACGGCCCTTCATATCTGCCAGGGAATGGGTTCGGATAACTTCTGGCCCAACCTGAAAGCCATGGGGCTTGGTAATGCTTCGGAGCTTCTTGGAAACACTCTTCCCGGCTGCGGTGCCGTGGAAAAACCATCTGCATCCTTCGGAGTAATGAAAGAGAAGTCTCCCGGCAAGGATACTACCACAGGGCATTGGGAGATGGCCGGTCTTGTACTGGATCAGGCTTTTACCCAGTTCCCCAAAGAGTATCCCTCATTTCCCGAAGATCTGGTGGCTGCATTTGTCGAAAAGACAGGCTGCGGCGGGATCCTCGGCAACAAGGCTGCCAGCGGAACGGCAATCATCGAAGAACTCGGGGAAGAGCACCTGAAAACAGGATATCCCATCTGCTACACCTCAGCCGATTCTGTTTTTCAGATAGCTTGTCATATGGATAAATACAGCATTGAAGAGCTCTATAAAATGTGTGAGATCGCCAGAGAGCTCTGTGATCCTCTGGCAGTAGGCCGTGTGATAGCCCGGCCCTTTGCCGGTCCTGCGGGGGAGTTCTACAGAACGAAAGAACGCCATGACTACTCCATTGCACTTCCCGGTGACTCACTGCTTGACCACCTTGAGAAGAACGGCGTGAAGACAATGGGCGTAGGAAAAATCGGGTCCATCTTCAATGAAAGCGGACTCACAGAGAGTTACCATGATGCCGGAAACCCCGCCTGTCTTGCACGGACTGCTGAACTTCTTGCAAAAACTCCCCAGGGCAAGGAGTTCCTCTTTGTTAACCTTGTGGATACAGACATGGTATTCGGACACCGCCGTGATGTTAAAGGCTACGGTAATGCTGTCGCTGAAATAGATGCGGCCCTTCCTTCAATGATTGATACAATGAATGAGGGCGATCTCCTTATAATTACAGGCGACCATGGCTGTGATCCCGCCTTCAGGGGCACCGACCACACAAGAGAACATGTTCCTCTTCTGTGGTACAGAAAAGGCGCTGACGGGGTTTCTCTGGGAATCAGAGAGAGTTTTGCTGATCTGGCTGCCTCCCTGAATGATTACTTCGGCGTTCCTGCAATGAAGCACGGGACAACCTTCTAAGCGAGGCTGCTATGAAAATAAGTGAACTTCTGGATTCAGGTTCTGCGGATGAGGTAAAAGAGTGGTTTTTGAAAAGATGGTCCGGCACTCCCGCCGTAATGACATCCCACGAGAGAGTCACTCAGGCACTGATGCGGAAGGAGCCGGACAGGGTTCCCTTTGACTTCTGGGTTGTCCCCGAAAACTGGACAAAACTTCTGAACTACTTTGGTCTGAAAGAAAAAGATGATCTTCTGGATCTTCTCGGAGTAGACTGCCGTATTATAAGCCCCGATTATATAGGTCCTGAACTCCAGAAAAACAGTGACGGATCCTTCTATAATGCTTGGGGCAGCGTCCGGAAGATTGTAAGAAATGAATACTCCGAGTATGAGGAGTATGCAGCTTTCCCCCTTGCTGAAGCGCAAAGCGTGGCCGAAGTAGAGAGCTGGGACAAATGGCCGGACGAATCCTTCTGGGACTGGACTAGCCTGATTCCGGCGGCTGAACGGGCAAACCGGCAGGAGAAGAGGCATATCCGATATGACATCGGGGGTATCTTTGAGTCTGCATGGTCACTCTACGGCCTGGATAACTTCCTTATGGGCCTCTATGAAAAACCCGAAATAGTGCAGGCCATCATGAACTGCTACACCGAGATATTCATAAAAAACTTCAGGTCCGCCATGAGTGCTGCAGGAGATCTGATCGACATGGTATATACCTACGATGATGTGGCTGTACAGGACGGCCTTCTGATGTCCCCCGAAATGTGGAGGGAGTATATTCTTCCCTTCCATCAGAAGCTCAACAAGGTCATCAGGGAGTATGATGTCAAACTGATCTACCACTCCTGCGGCTCTGTACTCCCTCTGGTTGACGCCTTCCGTGATGATATGGGAATTGATGTCCTGAACCCCCTGCAGCCCGCTGCAAAGGGAATGGATATGGCCCATATCAAAAAGACCTGGGGCAGCACCCTGAATTTCCACGGAGGAGGGGACCTTCAAAGGACTCTTCCCTTCGGCACCATAGCTGATGTGCAGAATGAAGTAGATTATCTCTGCAGGACCCTCGGGACAGGCGGCGGCTACATCTGCACCTCAGCCCATTATATTCAAGCGGATGTGCCCATTCAAAACATCCTTGCTTTTTATGCTACAGATCGCAGTGCGGGCTGATCAGTTCTTTTCGTAGATTTTTCCGTCTGCCGATGGGGCAACAGATTTACCCACAAAGACAACTAGAAGCACAAGAGTAAGAACATAGGGAAGCATACTCAAAAGCTGTGATGATACTTCAAGACCTGTTCTGGGCATAAAGACGACGATGGCCTGGGCAAGGCCGAACAGAAGGCAGGCCCACATGGCTCCCTGAGGTTTCCATTTACCGAAGATCATAGCCGCCAGAGCAATAAATCCCTGACCCGAAATCAGGGTCACCCTGAACTGGGAAACAATGGCTACGCTGACAGCAGCGCCTCCCATACCCGCAAAAACACCCGAAGCGATAACAGAAAGGTAGCGGACACGGTAGACATTGATACCAAGGGTCGCAGCCGCTTCAGGATGCTCTCCTACAGAACGGATACGAAGTCCGAGCTTTGTTTTATAGAGAACAAACCAGACAAGGAGAACAAGGAGAAAGGCGAGATACACAGTGGAGTAGCGGTTGAGGATCATATCAAAGAAAGAGTTCTGTGTGAAAAGCCCATTGAGGGGACGTGAGATCTTGTCATCCAGAGACAGGGGAAGGGTCATGGCCGCACCGTCAAACATGATACGGCAGAGAAGGAGTGCAAATCCGGGGCCAAGAAAGTTTATGGCGATACCCGACACGACCTGATCCGCCGTAAAGCTGATGCAGGCTACCGCATGGAGGAGGCCGAATAATCCTCCCACACCTGCGGCTGCCAGAAAACCGATCCAGCCGCTGCCTGCATAAAAGCCCACACCGGCGGCGATAAAGGCGCCCATAAACATGATGCCCTCAAGTCCTATGTTCACCACCCCCGAGTTTTCCGAGATGGTACCGCCAAGAGAGGTGAAGATAAGGGGTGTGGCATACATAAGGGTCGTACCCAGAAGAAATGCTATGCTTTCAAGGATCATCACTTAGACTCCTTTTTACCTGTAATTTTCATCATTCTGATCAGCTTGGGCATGGCTATAAACAGTACGATTGTGCCCATGATAATACTTATAATCTCATAGGGGGCTCCGATTTTGGGCTGGATCTTTGACCCGCCGTACTTCAAAGCGCCGTAGAAGAGGCCCGCAAGCACACAGCCGATGGGGTTGTTCGCACCGATCAGGGCAACAGATATTCCCTCAAAACCGTATCCCTCGGACGCGGCAAGTGCCGAAGCCTCACGGGTGAATCCCATAATCTGTACCGCACCGGCGAGACCGGAAAGCCCTCCGGCTATAGCCATGGAACTTATCATACTGCGGTTGATATTAATCCCGCCGAACTCGGCGGCATCCTTGTTGTAGCCTACAGCCTTGAGGCTGTATCCCAGGGTTGTCTTGTTCAGTACAAGAAGGACTCCTATGGCCGCGGCAACAGCAATCAGAAAGCCCGCATTGGCGGGAGTCCTGAATATGTCATGAAAGAAGGGGTGGGCCCGGCGGAACTCCATTCCGCCGTCACTCCTTTTCCAGCTGTCAAAGAAAATCAGCTTTGCAGAATCGAGGATCTTATTTGTCGCCTCGGAACCCGGTCTTTTAATTTTCTCATGGAGGACGAGAAAATTGTTGAGGTACAGGGCTATCCAGTTCAGCATTATTGTAGAGATAACCTCATTGACACCGTACCGGGCCTTGAGGAAACCGGCAATGCTTCCCCAGAGGGATCCTGCGGCAATGCTGCAGACAAGCACGAAAGGAATATGAAGTACCATAGGGAGTTTAACAAAGTATCCCAATAGGGCTGCGGTCAGGGCACCCACAATATACTGTCCCTCGGCACCGATATTGAACAATCCGGTTTTGAAGGCAAAGGCCACCGAAAGACCTGTAAGGATTATAGGCGTGGCGTAGATAATGGTCCAGGAAACATACCGGACAGATCCGAATATGCCATCAAGCATGACAGAGTAGGCCTCGATGGGATTGTAGCCTATAAGCAGCAGAATAACAGCACCCACAGCGAGACCCAGTACGATGGACACCAGGGTCAGTCCCAGGGCTGAGTTTTTCAAAGGATTTTTCATTCTTTTTTACCTCCGGCCATCATCAGACCGATCTCGTTCTCATCGGCTCCTTCGGCCCGGACCTCTCCTACGATTTCCCCCTCGTAGATGACGCCGATCCTGTCGGATACATTGATAACCTCATCAAGCTCCAGAGATATCAGCAGAACAGCCTTTCCCTTGTCTCTCTGAGCCACAAGTGACTTGTGAACATACTCAATGGCACCGACATCAAGACCCCGGGTCGGCTGCACGGCAATTAGAAGATCAGGGTTGTTGGAGATCTCTCTGGCTATAATAACCTTCTGCTGGTTGCCTCCGGAAAGAGAGCCGGAAATGTAGTTCTCATCATCGGGGCGGACATCGAACTCCTTTACAAGCTTCCGGGCATACTCACTGATTGCTGAAAAATTAAGCCAGCCTCTTTTTGAGAAGGGGGCCTTTTTGTAGTTCTCTATTATTATGTTTTCCGCAACAGAGTACTCAAGAACAAGTCCCCGTTTCTGTCTGTCCTGGGGAATTGTCGAAACCTTATGATCAAGAATACCTCTTGGAGACAGTCCCAGAATATTGCTGCCGTTTACAAGAACTTCTCCCTTTTCTGCCTGGCGGATTCCGGTAAGGGCGTCTACAAGCTCATTCTGCCCGTTTCCGTCCACCCCGGCGATGCCGAGGATCTCACCCCGTTTTACCTGAAGGGAGAGGCCTTTGACTGCGGGAATCTTCCTGTTGTCCAGTACATGAAGGTCTTTGACATCCAGAACTGTTTCACCCGGTATAGACTCCTCTTTATCAACCTTGAATGAAACTTCACGTCCCACCATCATGGAGGCAAGATCGGACTCGGAAACATCAGAAACCTTGACTGTATCAATCTTCTTTCCCCGTCTTATAATCGTACAGAAGTCAGAAACCTCTTTGATTTCCTTCAGCTTGTGGGTGATGATGATGACAGTTTTTCCCTGTTCAGTCAGATTGTTGATAATGCCTATAAGGTCAAGGATTTCCTGGGGAGTCAGTACTGCGGTCGGCTCATCAAGTATCAGGATGTCCGCCCCCCTGTAGAGAGTCTTAAGGATTTCAACCCGCTGCTGCATACCGACAGTGATATCCTGTATACAGGAATCAGGATCGATTGACAAACCGTACTTTTCTGAGAGTTCAACAACATCCTTTCTGGCTTTTGCCATATCAAGGACGCCGTAGCGGTGTGTTTCTTTCCCGAGAATGATATTTTCTACAACTGTAAATGGTTTAATAAGCATAAAGTGCTGATGGACCATGCCGATTCCATGGTGAATTGCCACATTGGGTGTATCCATCACGACCTTTTGACCGTTAATGAAGATCTCTCCGGAAGTGGGGTGGTATAGACCGTAGAGCGAGTTTACAAGAGTCGTCTTGCCGGCACCGTTTTCACCGAGTAGAGCATGAACTTCACCCTTATGGACCGTGAGGTCAATATTGTCATTGGCGACAAGGGTACCGAACTTCTGGGTAATCCCTTTCATCTCTACCGCGATCTGGTCGAAATCGTAGTTATTCAAAGACGTCCCTCCAGAAATAAATTGACCCTGCCGTTAAGCAGGGTCAGATGTTTAAGTAATGACTTATTGTATACTGATTATTTTATTTCAACAACTGTATACGCTTCGTAGGTGTCCACCGTATTGGGAACAACAAAGTCACCGGCAATGATCATATCCTCAAGACGGGATACTTCATCAAGGATCTCGGTAGGAACATGCTTGGAGCTGGTGGGAGCCACACCGACACCGCCTTCAGCAAGGCCGTATGATACTGTTGTTCCTCCGGGGAAGTTGCCTTCGGCAAGAGCCTTGGAAAGGTTGTAGATTCCATTGTCGACTCTCTTCATAGCAGATGTAAGCACATTGTCAGGTGCGAGGTCATTCTGGTCACGGTCAACACCGATGGCCCATTTGCCCTGTTCCTTGGCAGCTTCAATAAGACCGTTACCAACACCGCCTGCGGCATGGAAGATAATATCGGCGCCCTGCTGATACATGGAGTTGGCAATGGATTTACCCTTTGCAGCGTCTGTAAAGGACTCTGCGTACTGAGTAAGGATTTCAATATCAGGATTGGCCTGTTTCACACCGGCCTTGAAACCGTATTCGAACTCTTCAATCAGAGCGAATTTGATTCCTCCAATAAATCCGACTTTGCCGGTTTCACACATTTTTCCTGCTATATATCCAACCAGATAGGATGCCTGGGCTGCCTCAAAAACAACTCCGACAAGGTTGGGGGGAGTATCTTCATAGGCATTGTCGATGATGGCGTAGTTCTGGTCGGGATTATTCTGGGCTTCTTCGAGAATCGCATCAGCCATCATAAATCCGATACCCCAGATAAGATCTACATCCTCATCAAGAGCGCTTTCCATATTGGGCATATAGTCAGCATTCTGCTTTGATTCTTTGTAGGAAACCTTGATTCCAAGATCCTTTTCTGCTTTCTGCAGACCTTCCCAGGCTGACTGGTTGAAGGACTGGTCGTTGACACCGCCCACATCGGTTACCATATGGACATGAACGACATTTTCAACAGGGGCGGCTTCTGCAGCGGGAGCCGCAGCGGTGTCTTCCGCCTTTTTGCTGCAGGAAGCAAGCATCAGAACAGCAAGGGCCGCTAACAGTATTGACAGCTTTTTCATAGATTCTCCTTAAAATTTTTTCGTAGAACTAACAAATTCTAGGTTAAGTAGCAAAATCCCGGGTGTCAAGCTGAATTGTAAAATGCAGTTCTTTTATGCATGAAAAGCCCTCATTCTGACAGGATTACTATCAGTAATCTTTACAGTCCTCAACAGTTCTTATATATTGAGTGAACAATATATTTTGGAAGATCTTTTTTAATGAAAATAATAAAAACAATATTTAATAAAGTACCCCTTATTCTTCTTATGATGTCACTGTTCTCCTGCCGTACTGCGGATACAGGTATTGAAGAAACATCAGGCCAGGAGGAGTACTATCTCAGCCGTCCCAAATTCACTATAGAGAGCCCTGTTTCCAGACTTCCCTATACATTAAAGTGGGAAGAAAACAGGCGGGTCAGATCCTATGATGTGCAGATGGCTCTGGACAGCCAGTTCACTGAAGCCAGACGGCACTGGACAACACGGGAACCCCAGCTTCTCCTGCAGGAACTGCCGGCGGAAACAACATATTTGAGAGTCAGATCCCATCTCAATGGAGACTACAGCCGATGGAGCGAAAGTCTTGAGCTTGTTGAAGAGGGCGGTCAGCTCAAAATCAACAGAGTCAGGAATTAACATTTCATATTGATATTTTCCCATAACCCTCTATACTGTCACCATGACAATAGCCAAAGAAACGGCACGGATCCTCGGTCTCCCCGAGGATGCTGTTGCCAATGTACTTTCAATGGCCGCAGAAGGGGCTACAGTCCCTTTCATGGCCCGCTACCGTAAAGAGAGAACCGGCAATCTTGATGAAGTCCAGATTTCGGATATTATCAAGACTGAATCAGCCCTTCAGGAACTTGAAAAGCGTAAAACAGCCATCCTGAAAGCGATCGAATCCCAGGGTAAACTCACAGAATCGCTGAAAAAATCAATTATTCAGTGCCGTGATCAGAGTCTGCTTGAGGATATCTATCTTCCATACAAGCAGAAGCGCAAAACCCGCGGGATTGTAGCCGCCGAAAAAGGCCTCCAGCCTCTTGCGGATCTTATTCTCAAAAATACAGATATATCCTCTATAAACCGAAATGACTTCTATGGAAGTGAAGGGCAGGTGGACAACTGGGACGAAGCCCTGCAGGGAGCCAGTGATATTCTTGCCGAAACAGTCAATGAAGATGCTGCTGTCCGGCAGAACCTCAGAAACCTCTTCAAAAGCGGCTCTTATATGATCACAAAGGCCGTAAAAGGAAAGGAGGAAGAGGGTCAGAAGTACAGAGACTACTTTGACCGTCAGGAACTCTCTGCCAGAACCCCGTCCCACAGAGTCCTTGCCATGTTCAGGGCTGCCGATGAGGGCTACCTCAGGCTGAAGATCAGACCCGATGAAGAGAGATCCCTCGAGACCCTGAGAAGAACGGCTCCTGTAAAGAGCGGAAAATGGTCTTCCTTTGTTGAAGAGATGGAAAAGGACTGCTACAAAAGGCTGCTGGCTCCCTCTCTTGAGTCGGAGCAAAAGAAGAGCCTCAAGGAAGATGCAGATATTGAGGCCATAAGAATCTTTGCAGAAAACCTGAGAGTTCTTCTGATGGAGGCTCCTTTGGGGCAGAAAGCCACACTGGCAATCGACCCGGGAATCAGAACCGGATGTAAGATCGTCTGCCTCAGCCCTCAGGGAAAACTGCTTGGCAATGACATCATCTTCCCTGACAGAAAAGCAGATGAAGCCGCCCGGAAAATAGAGTCCCTCGTCCGCCGTCATAAAATTGAGGCTGTTGCAATCGGCAACGGTACAGGGGGGCGTGAAACACAGCAGTTCTGCCTCTCCCTTGACTGCCTCAAATCCATGCCCGTAGTACTTGTAAACGAGAGCGGAGCATCCATCTATTCAGCCTCAGAAATTGCAAGGAAAGAGTTCCCTGACTACGATCTGACAGTAAGAGGAGCCGTATCCATAGGCAGACGCCTGATGGACCCCCTAGCGGAGCTTGTCAAACTTGACCCTTCTTCCATTGGCGTGGGCCAGTACCAGCATGATGTCAACCAGAAATCACTGAACTCAGCACTGGATGAGGTTGTGATGCTCTGTGTAAACTCCGTTGGAGTCGAACTCAACACGGCAAGTGAAAAACTGCTCTCCTATGTGTCGGGACTCTCTGCAAAAACTGCTGAAGCCATTGTAAAATACCGCGACGAAACAGGACCCTTTAAATCCCGTGAGGAGCTGAAGAAGGTAAAGGGTGTCGGTGACAAATGTTTTGAGCAGGCCTCAGGGTTCCTCAGAATACGGAGCGCTGATAATCCTCTGGACAATACGGGCATCCACCCTGAGCAGTACGGTTTCATCGATGCTATCTGTGATAAACTCGGCCTGGACCTGAAATCCCTGATAAACAACCCTGCCACCCTGGACCGCATCAGCATACAAGAGCTTGCAAGCGCCGACAGAGGTGTTGAGACGATTCGGGATATCATTGCCGAACTGAAGGCTCCCGGGCGGGATCCGCGCCAGGAGTTCACAGCCTTTGAGTTCGACAGGAATGTAAACTCAATGGATGACCTTGAGGAAGAGATGGTTCTTCCCGGAATCGTCACCAATGTAACCGCCTTCGGTGCATTTGTGGATATTGGAGTTCATCAGGACGGCCTTGTCCATATCAGCCAGCTGGCGGATCATTTTGTCTCATCCCCCGGGGATGTTGTCAAAGCGGCGCAGAAGGTTAAAGTCCGTGTTATGGAAGTGGATCTTCAGCGCAAAAGAATCTCCCTCTCAATGAAAGGCATAAACCAGGATTAGCATCCTGATGCAATAAAATAAAACCGGCCTCTGGGCCGGAGTTAGGAGTACTGATGATTATTTTCATGTTTAAAAAGGCATTCTGGGATGCCTGGGACAATATGGGAAAGCTGCTGCTTGTGAATTTTATAATGATCCTGCTGATGGCTGTACCCGTATTCCTCCCAAACGCCCTATCCGGGATTCCGTTACTTGCAATAGGGTCACTTGTAGTCAGTGTCCTTCTTATCTTTGTTTATATAGGTGGAATATCCCCCTATATCCGCGATATTGTGCAGTACAAGTCACCTGAGCTGAAGGATATACCCGGTCATTTGAAAGAGAACTGGAAGAGAAGCCTTGTTTTCGGGGCAGCTGTACTCTTCTTTTACTTTGTCTGCGCAACAGGATTCAAGTTCTACAGCGCTCTTGGCAATACAGTCGGCCTTATAGGTCTTGCTTTTCTTTTCTGGATTTTTGTTATTGTCTCCATTGCTCTCGTGTTCTTCTTTCCCGTAATGAATAACCTGGACAAGGATATGAAGAAAATAATTAAAAAGAGTTTTATTATCTTCTTCGACAATACAGGAACTTCAATTGCACTGACCATTGGGCTTCTGTTTAATATGGTTGTTTCCGTAGCACTTGCTTTTATCATGCCCGGAATCGGAGGGATAATCATGCTGCAGGAGAGTGCAATGAAGCTGATTCTGATGAAGTATGACTATCTTGAAGAAAATCCCGAAGCCGACAGGAAAAAAATTCCCTGGAACGCCCTTATTATGGACGAACGTGAAAAAGTCGGAAAGAGAACTCTCAAGGGAACTATCTTCCCCTGGAAAGAGTAACCCTTCCGGATTTATTTCAAAGTACATTGAGGGATTTTCATGACTGCAGTGCAGGAGTAAAAATCCCTATCAGAACATAAAAGTTCAAGCATTAAAAAAAAGGCTGTTCCCCGAAGGGACAGCCTTTTTTGTGTCATCATGCCACCCTAAAGGAGTGAATGACAGCATCTTTTATCATACCCCTTCCTGGGAAGGGGATGTGGTTCTTAGAGCAGATCAGCCTTTTCAATACCTGTTACGGTATAGTCGTAGTTCTTCTCGTTGATTGTGAACTTCACTGACTTGTTCAGTTTAATTCCCATAAGAGCAGCACCGAAGGGTGATACATAGGAAATGATGTTGTTTGAAGGATCAGATTCCCAGGGTCCCAGGATAGTAATCACTTCATCCTCGCCTGAAACATTGTTTTTCAGAGCAACCTTGGAACCGAAGGAAACCTTCTTGAGATCCAGAGTCTTGGGATCAAATACCTTGGCTTTTTCGATTCCCTCTTTCAGCTTACCAACCTGTATATTGAGGCTCTCCTGCTTCTCTTTACCGGCATGGTATTCTGCATTTTCCTTAAGGTCTCCCAGAGCGATGGCTTCACCGATCTCCTTGGAGTTCTGGGGAATCTCAATATCAAGAATATGCTTGAGTTCCTTCTGTTTCTCTCTGAGGCTTGCTTCAAGAACAATAAGAGAGGCTCTTGCCGCTGCTGCAACAGGTGTTTCCTCCTGTTCGCCGAGGAACTTGATCTTGGGATATTTTTCCTTGATTTTCTGACGGATTGCAAGCTTCACTGTAACATCCATCTCTTTCACATCCTGAAGGAGTGTGAACAGACGGCTTACTGTGTCTTCATCACCGCTGAGGATGAAATTCTCAAGTCTTTTTTCCTTGAAGAGATAAGTATTAATAGCTCTGTTCAGCTTCTTGTTCTCTGTCACGTTCCTCTTGTTGCTTATATCACGATAGGTAATATCAAGAAGATGAATCATGTTGATAAGGATCTTTTCATAGGAAATACCCATCTCATCAAGCCATTTGGGCTCTACTTCAACAGCTGTTTTGGCAATCCAAAGGAAAGCTTCTCTGAACTCTCTGAAGTGAGTCATGATGTCCTGCAGCTTGTCTTTAACAAGACCTTCAAAACCGTTTTTGATCAGATCTTCAACTACAGACTTGTTGAGGTAGTAGGGGAAGAGCTGAATATAGTAGTTCTCCCAGTTCTCGATATTGTTTCTGATTTCAACAAGGAAATCCCTCTTGAGATCAGCATACTGGATGGCATTGAAAATACCTTCAAGATCTTCAATATCATCGAAAACATCTGTGAATCCGTAATTGATTCCGGGATTGAGAAAGGGGTAGTCCTGAATTGTCTTTGAAACAAAGAGATAGGAACAGACAACCTGTTCGTTTACATTTGATGCCTTCAGGAAGGCTGTAAAGTAGTTGAACATCTCAGAAAAGTAGTCTGAATCGGGGTCGGACTCTTTCATAAACTCGAGGATGGTCTGGTATCTGTCAAAGAAGTTGGTTTCAGCCTTGAATCTGTTGAATGTTTTCTCTTCAAAAGTGATGGGCTTGTCTCTTACCATAAAGAGGTCAAGCTTTTCAGGCATATTTCCGAAGTCTGCATCAGTCTTCAGGACCCGTCTTGCTTCGGTGCTCCAGCTGGACCACTCACCCTGAGTCAGAACAGCGGGAACCAGCTCTGCCTTCATTCTTTTCATGTCGGCAGCGTTGTCAAAACTTCTTATTACGGTCTTAAGAGTCCAGGGGATGTCTTTTTTAACCTTGGCGTGGAGTTTTTCCTTGGGAAGGATGCTCTTGAGTACCCAGATATGGTTTTTTGCAAGGCTCATCAGTGCGTTAACTGCCATCTTGAGGCTCATTGAATGACCACGCTTCTGTGCGAAGTCGATTGTGATCTCATCGCCTTTGATACCTCTGATAACACCAACTCCCCATGTCTTGTGGTGAACAAAGTTACCAGCGTCAAAGGAGATGTGCTTTTCAAAGTCTGAAATGGCTTCAGTAATATTTCTCCAGCTCTGATTGAGGTTGGACAGTTTAATGTACTCCTCAAGCTGGCTGTGGCCTTCATATTTATTTCTATAGCAGTTTACGATCTCTTTTCTTGCCCAGGGGCTCTTGGGATCGTACTGGAGGATCAGCTTAAGAATATCAATTGCTGTGTCCCAGTCTCCCTTCTCCTGAATAGGGGGGTACAGGTCTTCAAGAAGAATAGTGGAACGTTCAGTGGACATTGTCTTTGCAATTCTCTTCTCAACAAGAAGGAAGAACTCAAGATCGTCCAGACTGAGTTCAATCAGTTTGCACCATATGTCCTTAACATTTGTAAAAAGATCTTTGTTTATATATCTGTGAATTGCCTTCTTGTAGTAGGCGACTGCCTCTTCAACCTTGCCGTCTTCTTCATACTTTTCGGCAAGTTTCTTCACGATATCCGCTTCGGAATAATCGATCTTGATCAGTCTTTCCCATACGGCATAGAGGTCATCCTGTCTGTCCTCGTTGGTATAGCACTCTGCAAGGATTCTGAGAGCCATCTTGTTCTCACCGAACTTGAGGATTCTCTGGCAGAGGAATTCAACTATGTTCCATTTATGGTTGCCGGAAAAGATATTAATCAGTTCAACCAGATGGGAGTCGTCAATCTGCTGCTTATCAAGGGCAATGATACCTGAAATATACAGGCCGATGATGCTGTGTTTGGAATGATCAAGATGCTCCTCGCAGAGATCCTTGATTTCGTTCTGAATTTTTGAACCAAGAATTTCTTCAAGAGTTTCATCCAGTTCTTCAAAATTTTTGATTGTATAGTTACTGAGGGCTGCGCGAGTCCACTTTTCCTCATTTAACAGATCATTAATTTTGTTGATCATTTCGTCTGACATAATTTCCATATACTCCTGCGTTAGTTTATGTACTGCCGGTAAATTGACGGACTAAGTAATCTGATGTTCATAAGGACTTCGTCAATCGTCTTTCTATCTTCTTTCGTGCTTATATAGTGATCAATAAGCCAGAAATACCTATTTATTAAACGGGGTACCAGCTTCCCGTTCTCACTGTTCTGCCGGATCTCATTCTGTAAAGAAAAAATAGACTGCTTGAGTTTTCCGTACTCAATGGGTCTCATCTCTCTCTTCACATTGAATACTCCGTAAATAACGCCATATACAGGCAGCCATTCACAGAGGTACTCCTTTTCGATACCGGTCTCTGTAACTTTCTCAATCAGCCTTTTAATCAGTCCCGACTCAAGTTTTGTAAGTTCAACCTGCGACGGATCGAGATAGAAGGCCTCCCGAAAAAAAATCTTAGCCCCCTGAACTTCATCCACAAGGGCATAGGTATCGGCCAGTTCCGCAAGAATCCTCGGGCTCTCCCGATTGATTCTGACTCCTTTTTCAAGGATGCTGACCGCTTTTTCATAATTCCCCAGCACCTTGTTGCATCGTCCGATGCCCAGGTGCAGCTCCAAATCATCATTGTCATCCAGATGTAGTTGCTCATAGCAGGTCAAAGCTTCCGAATGGACCATATATTTCAGGGCCTGTATGCCCGGATCGGGTGCGTCATACCCGTTTTTTGCAGACCATTTAACAAAGTGATCCCACTGCCCAAGCAGATAATCACCTTTTTCATAGAGACTGGCAAAATCAGTCATTCTGTTCCAGCGCTCCTTCCAGAATTTCAGCATCCTGAGAAGGACCGAGAGCTCTGCACGGTCAAAATCTACGGCATAAGCCTCATCAAGGAGGGCCAGGGCCTTGTCCAGCTCCCGCCCAGCAGTTGAGCGATAGACATCATTGAGGTATTCATCTATGTCTTTTTTCAGCTCTATATCACTCATTCCTGTAATGACCTGAGAATTCAGGTAACTGCATTACTGCATCTCTCTAATTATACCTGTACTGCGACTTTAGTCAACAAAAGCTAAGAGGGCGGGATCAGGAAAATTTACATTTACGTTTTTTTTAATCAGACAACCCAGATTTACAAAAAGACTCATTCATATATAATTGGAATTATGAAGAAACAACTGAAATGCGCACCCTCCGTTCTGGCTTCCGATTTCACAAGAATTGCAGACGGAATTAAACTGATTGAAAATGCCGGAGCTGAATGGGTTCACCTCGATGTTATGGACGGATCCTTTGTTCCCGAAATAACCTTTGGATCCCAGATGGTAAAGGCAATCCGTAAGAATACAGAGCTGCCTCTTGATGTCCATCTCATGGTCAATCATCCCGAAACACAGATACAGTCATTTATTGATGCAGGCTCCGACTATATTACATTCCATCCCGAAGCTGTCATTCACTCACACAGAGTCGTACAGATGATCAAAGAGGGCGGTGCGAAAGCCGGAATATCCATTGTGCCTTCCACCCCTGTATCCTTTATTGAGGAACTTCTTCCCTTTGTAGACCTTATACTTGTTATGACAGTGAACCCGGGCTACGGAGGTCAGAAACTGATCCCTGAATGCCTTGAAAAAGTGGTTCTGCTGAATCAGCTGAAAGAGAAGAAGGGCTTCAGCTACGAAATATCCGTCGACGGGGGAGTGAACAGAGAGACAATGGCAGAGTGCCGCAGGGCGGGAATCGACGTATTTGTCGCCGGTTCAGCCTTTTTTGGTGCCGACGATCCTCTGAAAGAAGCGGATTATCTGAAAAATATTGAGCCGTAAGAGAAAGGTATTTTATTTTAATGTACCACCGGCCGATGTTTGAATTGTGAGGTACTGTCTGATGAAATTGAATATCCCGGGTCTATTACTCTTACTCCTGCTTGCTTTTGGTCAGCAGATCTATGCAGGGGACGCTCTGGAAGATGAATATCTCTACGGCCTGGATCTGTTCAGGGAAGCCCGTTATGACCAGGCTCTCAGACTCTTCAGAACTGTTCTGGACGATCCTGATTCCGATGATTTTCACGGAGATGTCACCTACTGGACGGCACGGGCTTATCTTGAAAAAGGTGACCTTGACTCATCATCAGAGTATCTTGAGGATTTTCTTCAGAATTTCTCAAGCCATGGCCTCAATATTCCCGCCAGGTATTATAAAGGAAGAATACTTTTCCTTCAGGAGGAGTATGATAAAACAATCCATTACTTCTCATCCTTTCTTACAGCCTATCCGGATACTCCCTATTACGCCAACGGCCTGTTCTGGATAGGGGAGTCTCTCTACTCTCTGGGACGTTTTGATGAAGCACGCGAAATCTACAGCAAGCTGCTGGAGTCCTACCCCAGAAGCGTGAAAACCGAAGCCACCCGGTACAAGCTTTCACTGATAGAGTATAAATACAGGGAAGAGGAGCTGCTGAAGCTGCTTCAGTGGAGCCATGAAGAGTTCCTTAAAAGTTCCGAGGATTATGCTAAAAAAGAAAAAGAGTTCAACCAGGCCCTTCTTGTCTATCAGGAAAAGTTGATTGAGCTGACCCGAAGCAGGGAAAACTACGAGAACAGGATGAAACTATTGAGCTTGAAAGAGGAAGCCCTGGCTGTTAAAGAACAGCTGCTGCAGAGGGGAGGAACAACAGGTGAATAAAATCAGAACGTTTTTTTTAATGACCCTGATGACTGCGTCTCTTTTTAATGCGGCGGCACTTGAACAGAAAGACAATACCTCCAGCATCGTCTTTGACGAAAAATACGGAACATGGAGCCTCTATTACAACTTCGACGGTACTATTCTGCCCCTGTATGAAAACAGTGACAGCCGTACAAGCTACACAGATATAATCGTTGACAATAGAACCTACAGACTTCAGAAGAACTCTTTTTTCAACCAGCATACAGAGGACCACAAAGGCTACGTAGTGGCACACTGGAGCAACAACGTCATTCATGTGACTCAGTCTGTTCAGGTTGACCACAGTATTAAGGGGTTCAGAGTAACCCTGACAGTAAGAAATCTTTCAAAAAACTATCTTTCAGTGGGGCTGAAATCCCTGTTTGATACACATAACAATCCCGACGGTCCTGATTTTCTTACCGAAGGAAACAATCCGGTCAACTCCGAGCGCCAGTGGACCTCGGCAAACGCTCCGGAATACTGGGGAACCAATCCAGTAGGCGAAAACGGCAACTACCTTACATTCACAAGCCTCGGCGACAGAAAGCCCGACAGGACTGTATTTTCCAACTGGAAAAGGCTGAACGACAGCGGCTGGGACTACAGTTATCGCGAGGGAAGAGATTTCTCCCTTCTGCCTTACTCAATAAATGACTCTGCTGCAATGATCTACTACAATCCCGTATCCATACCTCCTGGAACTGAAATTGCTGTCCAGTTCGCCCTGACTGCAGGAGGGCCTGTAAGAAGTTCATCGCAGTCACAAAGGACTGCTTCCACCGCAGCACCCGCCGAGAACCTCGATGACAGGCAGATAATCATGAACTACGCTCTGGGATACGACCTGGAACAGATAGACAATATGATTGGTGAGATCAATATGCTTCTAAAGAATGATGATCCGGTATATAATTCACAAACAGAATACTATGAAAGTGAACTGGAGAAACTGAAGCAGATACTGTCTCACTATGAAAATCTACAATAAGACACTTAAAAAAGCATACAGACTACTCAGATCGCGGCACTACGGAAGGGTGATTGCCCTCCTGGAACCCAAGGTACCTCTCTTTCTTGAGAACTATCAGTTCTATTACATCCTCGGAATAGCCTGTCTGAAAAACGGGGATAACGGCGGCGCTGACACCTATCTTAAAAGAGCAGTACAGGTGAACCGTCATGCCGTTGAACCGCGGCTCTACCTTGCGGCGCTTGCACTGAGGCGGAAAGATACCACCGAAGCTGTTCGCCTCTGGCTTGGCATACTTGACATATCACCCTCATGCAGGGAAGCCAAAAAGGGCCTGGACAAGATCAGAAAGATCTCCGACAGCGAAGCCCTGAGCAAATACCTGAGCCGTGATGATTTCAGCAGATTTCTTCCATCCATACGACGGCCTGCCGCACCTGTGGTTCTTGTTTTGTTCTTTATAATCCTCGCCGGGGGATCAGCATTTTTCGGAAGAGATGCCATTGCAGGTCTCTTTGAAAGGGAAGGGAAATCTCCATCCAGGGAAAACCTTGCCTACATGTTCAGTGATCTGAAAAAGGAAACTCTTACTGGAGAGAATCCGCAGGGTTTCATATACAACCTCAGCGAGGATCAGATTATGACCTCCCTGAAAACAGCCCAGAGTTACTTTGACGCCTATGATGACAACAGAACCCAGAGAGAGATAAACAGGGTAATCTACTCGAACGCCTCAGAAGGGGCCAAGCAGAGAGCCAGGATTCTTGAAGGGTATCTTAAGACACCGGATCTGACCTCCTTTAACGGCATATTTGAGTACAGGGATGTCATTAAAGACCCCTATCTGTACAATGATTGCTATATAAGATGGAAAGGCCGGTTTTCAAACCTCAGTATGTCGGACCCGGGTATGTCATTTGATTTTCTGGTTGGATATGAAACATCTCAGGTCCTGGAAGGGATTGTTCCGGCGCATATGGACTTCCAGGTACGCCTTGACAACAGTCTGCCCCTCGAAATCCTGGGGCAGATAGAGACTCTGGACAGGAACAATATCCGCATCAGGGTCATTTCAGTCCGCAATATAGTTGCACCATAACCCATTCCCTGTTATAGTAAGTACACATATGTATAGTATTTCTTAGTTTTTCAACTTATGTTAATTAAGAGTGAAGCGATAGCTCTGAAACTGTTGTATCATAACTGTCTAAAATGATATCAGCATTTACATATAAGAGATGTTCCGGAGGAAAAGAATGGCAAATACTGACGATAAACAAAAGGCAATTGAAGCTGCCCGTCTTCAGATTGAGAAGCAGTTCGGTAAGGGCTCAATTATGAAAATGGGCGACCAGCCGCATATGGAGGTGGAAGCCATCCCTTCAGGATCCATCCTGTTGGACGAAGCACTGGGTGTAGGAGGATTCCCCAAGGGGAGGATTGTAGAAATCTACGGCCCCGAATCTTCAGGTAAAACAACTCTGGCACTCCACGCCATCGCTGAATCCCAGAAACAGGGCGGTATTGCGGCCTTTATAGATGCAGAACATGCACTGGACCCCGTATACGCAAGAGGCCTCGGTGTAAACGTAGACGAACTCTGGGTTTCACAGCCCGACACGGGGGAACAGTCACTTGAGATTGCCGAATCCCTTGTCCGTTCGGGTGCCGTTGATATAATCGTTGTTGACTCGGTTGCCGCCCTTACTCCCCGCGCTGAAATTGAAGGCGACATGGGAGACTCCCACGTCGGCCTCCAGGCAAGACTGATGAGTCAGGCCCTCAGAAAACTTACCGGTATCATTTCCAAATCAAATGCCTGTCTGATTTTTATCAACCAGATTCGTATGAAGATCGGTGTTATGTTCGGGAACCCTGAAACAACTACCGGTGGAAACGCCCTGAAATTCTACTCTTCCGTCCGTCTCGAGGTCAGAAAGATTGAAACAATTGCCAAAGGCCAGGAAGACGCTATTGGAAACAAGGTCAGGGTAAAGGTCGTAAAAAATAAGGTTGCGCCTCCCTTCAGAAAGGCGGAGCTTGAAATCATCTTCGGAAAGGGAATTTCAGCAACTGCCAGCCTTATGGATGCAGCCCTGAAGTACAACCTGATCCAGAAGAGCGGAAGCTGGTACTCCATGGGCGAAGAGAGGATCGGTCAGGGTCGGGACAATGTAAAATTGTATCTCGAAGACAACTCCATCGTTGCAGACAGCCTCCTTCTTCAGCTCAGAGAGATAATGTTCCCCAAAAAGGCCGATCCCAAAGCCGAGAAATCGGAGAAGGGTGCAAAAGAGGACGCGAAAAAGGCTCCTTCAAAGGCTAAAACACAGGCTGCTGAAGCCAAGGACGGACTTTTCTGAGCAGTTCCAGAGTCTATGTAGGTATCGGCAGCAACAGAGGCGACAGGGAGGGTAACCTTCTTGCCGCCTGCAGTGCTCTGGCCTCTCTATTTACAGATTTTGAAGTGTCTCCAGTCTATGAGACAAAACCTCAAATCGTAGAGGATCAACCCTCTTTTTTAAATATGGCTGCCAGCGGACTCTACCCGAAAGCTCCTCATGAGCTCCTTAAGGATCTTCAATCCATTGAAGCTTCACTGGGGCGCAACAGAAGCAAAGAGATATCCAAAGGCCCCCGGACGATGGATCTTGACATTCTGCTGTTTGACAGAATCAGCCTCGAATCAGCAGATCTCATTATCCCTCATCCTGAAATTGAAAAGAGGGCTTTTGTTTTAACCCCTCTCCTTGATATAATCCCTCCCGGCACCCCTCTTTATTCAGGCTACAAAAGAGTACTGGATCATTTAGAGGATCAGGGTGTAGAGTATTATAACGAACTTACAGGCTTTGCAGCTCACGGAGGAAAAGGTATTGAGTGATCACGTAACATTTCAACTGGACCAGTTTGAAGGGCCCCTGGATCTTCTTCTGTTCCTTATAAAAAAGAATGAAGTGAACATCTATGACATACCCATCGCCTCCATAACAGAGCAGTATCTTTCTTTTCTAAAATACGCTACCGCCGTAAACCTTGAAAACATTACCGAGTTCTACCTGCTTGCAGCGACCCTCCTTTATATAAAATCACGCATGCTCCTGCCTGTAGAGGTGGATTTCAGCGATGAAATAGATGACCCGCGTGAGGAGCTTGTTGCCAAACTAATCGACTATCAGAAGTACAAGAAACTATCTGAACTGATGACAGAGCAGGAAAAGTCTACAGAATGGGTCATCGAACGCAAGAAAAAACAGCGCCTTCTCCCCTTTGATAACGAAGAAGACCTCTGGGAAGAGGTTGATGTCTGGGAGCTTCTGCAGAGTTTTTCAACAGTTATGGGCTCTTTAACTCAGGAAGCAATTGTAAACCTCTATGAGGAAGTCACGGTCAATGAGAAGATTACATTGATCCAGGAACTCCTGGAGGAGAAGGGTGAGTTCAGCTTCACCGACATCCTGATCAACCCCGAATCCATAATGGAGATTGTCTGCGCCTTTCTTGCAGTGCTGGAATCTGTTAAGATCAGGCTGATCATGGTATTTCAAAACCGGCTGTTTGGAGATATTATGATTAGAGCCAGAAAACCAGAACAAGAGAGTGTAGAAAATGAATCTGATCCAGGAACGGGCGATAGTTGAAGCCGCACTATTTCTAGAAAGTGACCCTGTTAGCATACAACACCTTGTTAAAGTCACAGGTCTTTCGAAGGATGTTGTAAATGAGGTCATCAGCGAGCTGACTGCCCATTACAAAGGCGATGAGCATGGAATCGTCCTGAGCGAAGTTCACGGCGGATATATCCTTGCAGCCAAAGAATCCCTCTGGGAAAATCTAAAAGAGTACTACGGCAAAAAAAATGAGGACAAATTGTCCCGCGCCGCTATGGAAACATTATCTATTATCGCTTATTCTCAACCACTGACCCGGGCGGAAATAGAGAACATCCGAGGGGTCAGCTCAGACGGTATGATCCGTCTCCTCCTGAAAAGGGGTCTCATCAGGGAAGTTGGAAAGAAGGACGTACCGGGAAAGCCGGTTCAGTACGGAACATCCAAGGAATTTCTAAAGCTCTTCCGCTTAAAAAGCATCTCCGACCTTCCCAAACTTGATGAAGTAGAACAGAAAAGGTTTGAATTAAATGGATAACAGTTTTGAATCTCTCCGTCTGCAGGTGTTTCTGGCACGCTGCGGTGTCGGAAGCAGAAGAAAGTGCGAAGAGTATATCGCCGAAGGACGTGTAACCGTCAACGGAAAGGCTGTGCTTACAGCCGGTCACAAAGTAGCCCCCGAGGACAACGTCACCTTTGACGGACGTCCCGTAAAACCCGAGAAGGAGTTTGTCTATATAGCACTCCACAAACCATCGGGGTTCATCTGCTCCAACCAGGATCAGGACGGACGCCCCCTTGCAAAGGATCTCCTTGCGGATGCCAGCAATAGACGCCTTTACAATGTTGGAAGGCTCGACTATATGACTTCCGGCCTCATCTTTTTTACAAATGACGGAGACTTCACAAAGCTTATGTCACACCCTTCCTCCCATGTGGAGAAGGAGTATATCGTAACAACCAAAAAGGAGATCCCCAAAGAGCTGATGGAACAGTTCAAAAAGGGCATCGCCGTACAGGGAGAATACTTCCGCCTTAAGCGCTACCAGTTCAAGGGAACCCGCACAGTGGCGATTACCCTTGAAGAGGGAAAAAACAAAGAGCTCCGGAAAGTATTTCTTTCCAAAAACATCACTATCAAGAGCATTCACAGAATCCGGATAGGAAACATTAAATTAACAGGCCTGGACTCCGGACGCTTCCGGAAACTGACCAAAAAAGAAGTTGAGCAGCTCAAAAGCCAGGCAGAAGAAAATAAGAAAAAATCTGCAGAACGCAGAGCACAGAACAGGAAAAGCAGAAAATGATTGTAGCCATTGACGGTCCTGCCGGTGTAGGCAAGAGCAGCATTGCTTCGGCCATAGCCGACAGCCTGGAGTACTTCAATCTGAACTCGGGAAACTTCTACAGAGCAGTCGCTCTGTATCTTATCCGGAAAGATGAGGGATTTGAGGACGAGGAAAGGGTTGTAGCCCTTGCTAAAGCTCTTAAACTGACAATTAAAAACGGCCATCTTCATCTGAACGGCGAGGATGTGGAAGATCTGCTTCACTCCGATGCTGTGGATGCCATTGTCGCTCAGGTTTCAGCCATTGTCCCTGTGCGCCATTTTGTCAATGAACAGCTGCGCAGTGTCAGCGAATCCCTGGATCTTGTGGCTGAAGGAAGGGACATGACAACCGTTGTGTTTCCCCATGCAGAAGTCAAGGTTTTCCTGGATGCCTCTCCGGAAGTGAGGGCAAAACGCCGCTTTGACCAGGGTGTCAGCACCCTGAGTTTTGAAGAAATTCTCGAGGGAATTCGTAAGAGAGATATCATCGACAGGAACAAAAAAGAGGGCAGTCTGATCATCTCTGACGACGCATTATATATTGACACATCTGCCTTGACGTTAGAGCAAGTATGTGAGAAAGTAACAGGTAAAATTAAAGAATTTAAATAATTCAGGAGAACGGAACGGTTATGGGAAAGACGGATGCTGCTGCAGCAGAGAACAACAGCCAGACACAGCTTCAGGAAGAATACCTGAAAGCCATGGAACAGCTTGAGGAAGGTCAGCTGGTCGATGGTCATGTAATTCAGGTAGACAGTGAATATGTGTTTATTGACATTGGCTACAAATCTGAAGGAAAAATACCTCTTGCCGAGTTCAAAGAAGCTCCTGAAATAGGTGACATTGTTTCTGTCGTCCTCGTAAAGAGAGAAGGCAAAAACGGGGAAATAGTAGTTTCCAAAAAGAAAGCCGATGCCAAAGTCATGTGGAAAGAACTTCGCGATGCTTTTCAGGATCACAAGACTGTCAAAGGAAAAGTTGTTAAGTCCATCAAGGGCGGATTTGAAGTTGACCTGGGTATTGAAGTACGGGCTTTTATTCCTATTTCAAAAATGGATCTTCACAGAATCGAAGAGCCCGAGGACTACGTAGGCCTTGAGTCAGAGTTTTACATTGAAAGACTCTACAACGACAAAAAAGTAAACATTGTACTGTCCAGAAGAGAACTTCTGGAAGAGACACTGGTTGCGGCTAAAAAAGAATTTTTCGAAAAAACATCAATTGACGATGAAGTAACAGGAACTGTAAAAAGTTTCACATCCTTCGGAGCATTTATTGATCTTGGCGGGTTTGACGGCCTGCTGCATATAAACGACATGAGCTGGGGTCATGTTAACAGACCCAAAGACTATGTTAAAAAGGGACAGGAAGTTAAGCTGAAGGTCATCCGCCTTGAGCCTGAAGATGAGAAAATCAACCTTTCTCTCAAACACTTCACTGCAGACCCCTGGTCAACTTTCGAAGACCGCTATCAGCTGAACGATGTTGTTAAGGGTAAAGTTACCAAGCTTACAGATTTCGGTGCATTCATTGAAATCGAAGAGGGAATCGAAGGTCTTGCTCATATTTCCGAGCTGTCCTGGGTAAAAAGAATCAAACACCCCAAAGAGATCATGAACATCGGTGACGAAGTTGAAGCCATGATCCTTGGATACGACATTCACGAAGGAAGAATTTCCCTCGGAATGAAACAGGTTATGCCCAACCCCTGGGATGAAATGGAAGAGAAATACCCCATCGGTATGAAACTCACCAGAACAATCAAGAAAGTAACCAACGCCGGTGCATTTATTGAACTGGAAGAGGGAATTGACGGATTCCTCCACGTTGACGATCTGTCATGGACCAAAAAGGTTAAGAATCCTTCTCAGGTACTCAAAGAGGGCGAAGAGATTGAAGTTGCCATTACCAATGTAGACATTGAAACACGCAGAATCAGACTCGGTGTTAAGCAGCTCTCAGATGATCCCTGGGCTGAACTGATGTCAAAATACCCCAAAGGCAGCGTAATTGAGGGAGAGATCTCCAACATCACTGACTTCGGACTCTTTGTAAAGGTTCCCGGTGAGATTGAAGGTCTGATTCATAAAAACAACCTCAGTGACGACAGAGAAGCTGATCCCGATGAGCTCCTTGGAAAATACAAGGTCGGAGAAAAGATTTCCGCTTCTGTAATCGAGCTTCAGCCCGGTAAGCAGAAACTCTCACTTTCTGTAAAAGAGATGAAAATCCGTGAACAGAAAAAAGAGATCTCCAAGTATATCCACGAAGATGACGGTGATGACGCCACTTACACCCTCGCGGACATGCTTAAGGACAAAGAAAACTAATATCTCAGCCTATGTTTGCTGATAAAGTTGACAGAAAGAGACTGGATACTCTTATAGAAATTAATAATCTTATTAATTCTAACTATACTGATATCCGGTCTCTATTGACCCATATTCTAGAATCGTCGACCCGCCTCACCGGAGGTGAGTCGTCATCCCTTCTGCTTCTGGATTCTGAAACCGATCTTCTCTATTTTGAGATCGCCCTCGGTACAAAGAGTGAGGAAGTCAGAAAATTTACTGTGAAAATGGGGGAGGGAATTGCCGGCTGGGTTGCTCAGAACAACACCTCGCTGATTGTTAATGATGCAGAGAATGACAACAGGTTTTTCTCTGATATAGACAAGGATGTCGGTTACAAAACTACATCCATACTTGCCGTTCCCCTTCGACTGAAGGATGAATGTGTAGGGGTCATTGAAGTTATTAACAAGGAGAATGGCAGCAAGTTCACTGAGGAAGACCTCGAGTGGCTTGAGATCTTCACCAATCAGGCATCCCTGGCCTATCAGAACGCTCAATCCTTTAAAAAAGTAAAAGACGAACTTTTCAGACTGCAGGATCGTGTTGAATCGGATTCCGGTTTTCACAAGATGATTTACTGCAGCGGGGAGATCGATAATCTGCTGGATATTACCGACAGGATATCCCAGTCAGATTCACCCGTGCTCATTACAGGTGAAAGCGGTGTGGGAAAGGAACTTTTTGCCGAGCAGGTACATCTCCGTAGCCCCAGAAACGGTGAAACCTTCGTCAGGCTGAACTGTGCCGCCATTCCGGAAGAACTTCTGGAGAGCGAGCTTTTCGGTCATGTAAAAGGGGCATTTACCGATGCGTCCAATGAGAGAATCGGAAGATTTTCCCTGGCAGACGGAGGAACGATCTTTCTTGACGAGATTGGAGAGATCAGCCTGTCAGTTCAGGCAAAGTTGCTGAGAGTTCTGCAGAACAGACAATTTGAACCCCTTGGCTCTTCTGAAACCGTCAGTGTCGATGTGAGAATCATTGCTGCGACCAACCGGAATCTGGAGGCAATGGTAGAGAAGGGAAGTTTCCGTGAAGACCTGTACTACAGACTTAACGTTCTTCCTGTAGCAATACCGGCTCTTCGGGATAGGGTAGACGATATTCCCGTACTCACAGAGTATTTTTTAAGTAAATACTCCGCCAGGAACAGAAAGGACTTCAAGGGTATTACCCAGGAAGCTCAGGATATGCTCCTTGGATACAGTTGGCCCGGCAATGTCAGAGAGCTTGAAAATGTAATTGAACGTGCTGTCATTGTTTCACAGGGGCAGCTTATCGGAAGTGAAGATCTGCTTTTAAGCAGAGACAAAGAGAAAGTTATGTCCGGTTACAAGGGCAAAACTCTTAAAGATGCTGTAAACATTTTTAAGAAAAGTTATATAAAAAGAATTCTGGGAAGCTGCGGTAACAACCAGACCGAAGCGGCAGCCCAGTTAGGCATTCAGCGGACATATCTGTCCAGACTCCTCAAGGACCTGGATATCAGATTCTAAAGCGGATTCCTAATGAAACAGAAGGAGATGAGATCTTGAGCATTAAAAACGAAAATGATAAGTCATCAGCGGAGAAATTCGCAGTTCTGCTGAAGGACAAAAAGAAATACTTTATCCTTGCCGGAGTAGTCGCAATTATTCTTCTGGCTGGTGTCGGAGTAGTAGAATATTTCCAGAGACAGAAAGAAGATGCATCTGTAGTTCTCTCAGAGGAGATTCAGAAAGCATTCAGCAGCTATATCGGTGCCGCTGAAGACGACAAAGCATCAGCCGAAGAAAGTTTGACAGCACTGATTGCAGAAGCAAAAAGTGATTTCCCCGGTATGTACGCCGAACTGAGAGCTCTGAATACTGAAGCCCTTGTTTATTCTTCAAAAGAGGAGTATACAGAAGCTGCAGCGGCCTATACTGCAATTGCAGACCAGTTCTCTGATAGTTACATAGCAGCTGTTTCACTGATCAATGCATCTGCCATGATGGAAGAAGCCGGCGACAATAGCGCTGCTGTATCTCTTCTTGAAAGAGTACTGAGTGAATATAAGGAAATATCTGCTGATATACCTGAAGTTCTTTTTAACCTTGGACGACTTTCTGAGTCTTCTGATTCAGAGAAAGCCATGGCTTATTATGAGCAGGTAAGCAGTGAATATTCCTCATCCAGTTGGACGAATTTGGCTAAAAGCCGTATAATTGCATTAAAAGCAGGCAGCTGAGATTTCTGCCTGAACAACTCAGGAGAACGTGATGGAAGGAAAGAGCCGCAGTAAGCTACTGAATGTAAAGTATTTCAGCCTGATTATAGGCCTTTTCTTCTTTCTAATATTCTGGGCCATGTCCGCTCGGACTGTCATTTTTGACCATATGGAGTTCAAACTCCTGGATCTGCATTTCAATCTGAAGACTGTTTTTGAACAGGAAAGAATCCAGGAGGGTGTAACCATTGAGAAGCGGAACCCCTCAATTTCCCCGGACATTCTGATTCTAGGGATTGATTTCAACACACTCAACGCCTTCGGGCGTTTTCCTTTCCCCCGGTACAGACACGCTAATCTCATTGATTCATTTACAAGAATCAGCGATCAGACTCAGCGTGAGTCCTCAATATTCCTTGATATATTCTTTATTGAACCTGCTGACAATGCAGCTGATGATGTAATTCTGACTGATTCCATACGTCAGAATGGCCGTGTTTTTATAGAGACTGTACTCAACAAGGCTCCCATGAGCAGTGATCAGGGCGAGGAGTTCTTCGGCCGGCAGGATGCTCTTTACAACAACTACGGCAAGATAACCAATATAAAGGGAGATACCACTGAGGTTGTTGATTACTACGGACTCCAGTCTCCCCTGAAGCCCTACGCAAGGGCTTCTTACGGATACGGTCATGCCAACTTCTATGATGATTACGATAAAAAATACAGACGTCAGCAGCTTGTTGCCAAGTCCAGTGTGTCTGTCGGCAGCTACGACGTTGAAAGCCTGGACAGCAGTTTCAAAATTGACATTGACAATTTTGAACGTCTCGCCTGGATAGATAAAAGAGGTATATACCACAACGTCGAATATCCACTGACAGATAAGAATCTGGAAGAGCTTATAAAAGATCTTGAAAACGATTCTGTGCCAAGAGTCATCGACAGTGACGGGGACGGGGAGCCTGACAGTTCATTCTATGTTGTTCACCACTTCAGGGATAACTTCGTTCCATCCATCACCC
The DNA here is from genome assembly GCA_963676905.2 of Oceanispirochaeta sp. Classification (GTDB taxonomy): domain Bacteria; phylum Spirochaetota; class Spirochaetia; order DSM-2461; family DSM-2461; genus Oceanispirochaeta. Next base: position 3,233,984 of record CAXXVE010000001.1, on the reverse strand, counting down.
TTGCCCTTGCCGTTAACTACTTCAATAAGAGCCTGGATGATATAGAAGTTGTTCTTGGCGAATACATAAGAATCCCCGATGTCCAGTACTTCGATTCAGAGAAGAACGAATGGTTACCATACAGCATTATTGAACGTTATCCTGTTATCGATGAAGCCGGCAATATCGTCAAACCAGGTAAGACACGAACAGTAACAGACATCACAATTCCAATAGACGAGAGCGGTCAGATGCTCATCAATTATATGGGGATAAGGTCTGACTCCTCACGGGGAGGCCACCAGACCTTTCCGGTGCGTTCCTATTCAGGATACGCCTCCAGAGTCCCGGGCATGGATCCATACTCATGGCCGAGAACAAAAGCCGTTGACAACAAAATATTGATGGTAGGAGCCTTTGCCCAGGGGATTGCTGATGATGAAAAGACAACTCCCTACGGCCTGATGTATGGAGTTGAAATACATGCCAATGCACTGAATACAATTCTCATGGATAATTTCCTCTACAGCATTCCCGGTTGGCAGAATATTTTGATTCTCTTTGTTGTTACCATGGTAATTGCCCTGATTACATCCAGAACAGGACCCGGCTGGTCCCTGCTGCTGACACTTATAATCATTTTCACTCTGTTTATAGGAATATCCTTCCTTTTTGAATTCAGAAAGCTGATGATCGACTTTGCAACACCAGGCTTTGCCTCTTTCTTTGTATACATATCTGTAGTGCTCTACAGGGTCATTATGGAAGAGTCTGACAAAAAGAGAATCAAACTGATGTTCGGAAAGTATGTCAGCCCCGTAGTTGTAGAACAGATGATGGATAAGCCCCCTGAACTCGGTGGAGTGGATTCAGATATGACCATATTCTTTTCAGATATCCGAAGCTTTACCACCTTGTCTGAGACAATGACGCCCCAGGAACTGGTCCACCTTTTAAATGAATACCTGACTGCCATGACCGACTGCATCATGGATTACCAGGGTACTCTGGATAAATACATTGGAGATGCAATAATGTGCTTCTGGGGTGCTCCGATCCCCCAGGAAGACCATGCTCTTCTGGCATGCAAATGTGCCCTGAAACAGATGGAGATACTGAACGATCTCAACAAAGAGTGGCCCCAGGAGAAGCAGATTCATATTGGTATCGGCCTGAACTCGGGAATATCCACAGTTGGTAATATGGGTAGTGAAGGGCGGATGAACTACACAGTTATGGGTGACCATGTGAACCTGGCATCCCGGCTGGAAGGAATCAATAAACAGTATTACACAAGCATAGTAATCAGTGAAACCACCTATGAAAAGGTAAAAAACAGGGGAGCGATCACCCGTGAACTCGATGACATAAGAGTGAAGGGTAAGAAGAAACCTGTAAGGATATACGAGCTTGTCGGATTTGAGGACAGGCTTGAAGTTTAATAGAAATGATCTGACTCTTTTTCTTGCAATATCAATCTCTCTAACCTGTATTTCCTGCGGACTGCCGGATTATGCATTGCTGGAACCACCGACGATTGTCAGTTATACGCGAAACAGTGTTGCCTTCAGGGCAGCCGATGACAGCAATAATTCGATTAATGGATATTATATCTATTATAAAATTTACGACTACAATGATAGCTCGATCTCAAACGAAGCGGACCAGTTTGATCCTGCATACTACGACAACAGCAGCCTCAGCAGCCTGCCGAATGGATCAACACTGCCTGTTCGGCTTGGTTTCAGCAAAATGGGCTATGTGGGTTCCACATCGAACTCCGGTTATCAAGTCATTCATGGCAGTTCTTCCGATATCATTGAGATCAACTTTGAAAACTCAATCAACCAGGATTCCGGTACTGATCCTGTAATCTTTTTAAACGGAAGCGATATGAACGGAACTTATGGTATTCCCGCCCGTGGTATTAAGTACAATGAAGCTGATTTCGGTGGGTATACGGGTAATAATACATTTAAACGTTTTGTAAAGAATTATGAGTATGAAAACACATATGGGAAAAGTTACGTCGATGGTGATATTGAAGAGCTCATAGATGGTAATCCAAGCCCCACGAACATTCAGATTGCCTTTGCTGTATACAGTTACAGTTATGACTTTTCTGCGTTTGAAGAACTGACAAGTATACCTGTGTATCTTGGTACTGTCGATCAGAACAACTTTTCAGATAACGCAACAGATATACCAATAACAAACTAAGGAGATGACCATGCTCGGATCATTTAAATTGAATTTCATTCTTCTATATACCATCTGCGGTTTTGCAATCGCTTATTTTGCCACCTATGTGCTTAAAAGGCATTATCTGGGACGCATCTGGGGAGCCATAATCATATCAGTGATCGGATCATTCCTGGGTGCACTTATGAGTTCCATATTCCTGAGAACCAGTATGGATATTCTCAATATAGCCATTGCCATGATTTGCGGCGGACTTTCTCTTTATGTATTCGGTATGGCTGGAAGAGCTCATCATGATTTCTGATTTCTTAAGTTATTGACATCTATGATACCGGCTCCTTACAGGGTGCCGTTTTTCTTCTACAATACTATTCAGTACTGTAATCGTCTGTTTCCCCCAAAACAAACTTTAGCAGCACACTACTTCTGATAATATATATTCTGTCTACCTGAGTATATGGCTCAATTATCTGACAGCAACAAGGAAATTATATGACAAGCGATAAAAGAAAATCCAGCTTTGAAGAGCTGTACCGCATTATAGAAACCCTCCGCTCCCCCGAGGGCTGCCCATGGGACATAAAGCAGACAGCAGAGACACTTGCAGAAGATTTCATAGAAGAGGTCTATGAGGCTGTTGATGCAATCCGTGAGAAAGATGATGCTCATCTCAGAGAGGAACTTGGAGATGTATATCTTCTTGTAACAATGATATCCTACATCAAACAGCAGGAAGGAGCATTTACGATTTCTGAAGTACTTGATGAAATCAGCGCAAAACTTGTACGCCGCCACCCCCATGTATTCGGTGATGCTGTTGCCGAGGATGCTGAAGAAGTTCTCAAACAGTGGGATCAGATTAAAGTTGATGTAGAAGGTCGTGATCCCAAAAAATCAATTCTCGACTCAGTAAGCAAGGGCCTCCCTCCTCTGGAACGGGCCTACAAGATTCAGAAAAAAGCTGCCAAAGCCGGTTTTGACTGGCCTGATGTCGACGGTGTATGGGATAAGGTTCATGAAGAAATTGAAGAGGTCCGCACAGTAAAGCCCGGCGATAAAGATCATCTTATGGAAGAGATCGGCGATCTCCTCTTCTCGGTAGTCAATATAGCCAGGTATCTGAAAGTTGATCCTGCTGAAGCCATGCACCGCTGTAACGGCAAGTTCATCAAGCGCTTCTCCTATGTCGAAGACAAAATGAAGGAGAAACAGCTTGAAATGAACTTTGACAACTTTGAAACTATGGATCAGCTCTGGGATGAATCGAAGCTGAAGTAATCTGCTATTTTATTCCGGTTATCCAGGGCCAGTAATCTGGTTCTGGTGATCCTCCATTCATCCAGAGGCTCTTCCTCCCTGAATTCCTTCAGGAACTTGATAATATTGTTCATCTTCTTATTGGCGAAAACTGCCTTCACATGAATGTCTTTATCAATGATTTTAAACTCGTAGTCTTTACCGACACCGAATTCTTCAGCCTTCTCCCTGAACAGGTCAATCAGCTCATCACTGACAAGTCCCTCTTTAGCAGTAGACAGAATATATTCTGATCCTGCGTAGAGTCCCATAAGAGTTTTCTTCTTCTTATGCTTGTCCTGCTGCAGCGGGTAAAATTTAACTGTATTCACAGAAAAACCTTTTGGCAGGTATTTGTTTAGCAGCTTAAGTACACCGACTTCATCCATACTTTCAGGCTTATGGGGCATTTCTACACCCATAATCTCCTCTGCTCCGAATATTCCGAGACTCAACGGATGGGCAAACTCGATCTTGGGCTTTGGATTAAAACCCCTTGTAAACATAACATCCAGGCCGCTGCACTGAAGTGCCCGCTCAAATACATGGAGTGTATCCAGGTGGCCGAGGTATATGGCGTGATCTTTTTTGGAGAAACCGAAAACGGCTTTAACAGAGTTTTCTCCAAGATCATGGGAATCATCCACTTCAGGAACTTCAATCTTGGGAAGCTCGGGATAACTGAAAGCTTCGGGTTTCTTCACCTGAATATTCTTTCCGCAGACTCCGCAGGGCTTGTCACAGTCCTCTTTACAGGGTTCGGTAAGTTCTGATGCAGAAGACTTGCAGCTCTCGTTTTCAAGAAAAGCTGAAGAAACTCTCAGGGAAATATCATCCCAGGGGAGTGCCTCACCCTTCTCTTTCTCACGGCAGATCTCATTTTCGACATCCCAGTCTGTTCCTGCAACAACATCCTGCCAGATTGACCGGTCATGGTACTCATCCCATGCATCAAAACGGGCACCCTTGCGGAATGCTCTTTCCAGAATGTCTCCGGCACGTTCGTCACCCCGGCTCAGAATGCCTTCGATAAATGAGGAGTAAGGTGAATGGAATCCTACCTTGAAATTCTTACCTCTGAGGCCGTCACGGAGGTTTTTAATCTCATCCATACCCTCGGTATCACTGAGCTGACGAATGCGCTCATAGGGTGTGTGAGGCTTTGGAATAAAGATTCCCGCATTGACGTTGAACTTCATCCCCGACTCCTCCTGGAGTTCCTTGAGAAATTCAATAATGGCCTCGCTCTCCTTCTCGCCTCCTGTCTCTACAGGAAGTCCCATCATGAAGTAGAACTTTGCAAGTTTCCATCCCTTGCTCCTGGCCTCTTTCAGAAGAGCCAGAATCTTATCCCGGCTTACATCCTTGTTCAGTCCGCGCTGGCCGTCTGCATGAGGTGTTTCCACGGCAAATGTAAGTCCGCTTTTACGTACAGCTGAAAGCTCTGAAAGGAGTTCCAGGTTAAGTGAGTTCACCCTCAGTGAAGGAAGCTGAAATGAGATCTTTCTCGAGTGATATAGACCGTTCAGATGCTCTACAAGAGGAAGCAGCCCTTCATAGTCCCCTGACGAAAGAGATGACAGGGTAATATTCCTGAAACCGCAGTTTGACACAAGGTGCTCTGCTTCAGCGAGAATATGTTCAACATCCTTCTGGCGAAATGGCCTGTAGAAATATCCGGCATGGCAGAAGCGGCAGCCGTTGGGACATCCTCTCATAATCTCGATTACACCATGTTCCTGTACAGTAGACAGGGACGCTATGGGGAGGTTAGAACGGGGTTCCGCGGACTTTCCGAAGTCCTCGAATACGGCGCGGATAGTTTTTTTAGACTTGCCAGGCCACCAGTAGGCGGGATCTTTCATAAGTACAGCGGCCAGATCATCTTTTGAGCCGTTTTTCATGGCTACGTCAGCAAGTTCCCGACCGTAATTGTTGATGAAGGATTCCCCTTCTCCGATATAGACAAAGTCTACAAAATCGCTGAAGGCTGCAGGGTTGGTCGCAGCAGGGCCTCCGGCAATAATCAGGGGATGGGATGAGTCACGGTCCTGACGACGGAGGGGAATCTGCCCCAGGTCGAGAATATTCAGAAGATTTGTAAGAGTCAGCTCGTATCCGATTGAGAATGCAAGGATATCAAGTTCACCCAGGGGAATACCCGTCTCCAGTGTAAAGAGAGGCATATTTTTATTCCGCAGAACAGCTTCAAAATCCTGAGCAGGAGCAAAAACCCTCTCGCACTGGATTCCGTCAATTTCATTGTATCTGTTATAAAGAATTCTGATGGCCTGGTTGGACATCCCGATCTCATACATATCGGGAAATGATATGGCCATCTTAAGGGCCTGAGGAGAGTCATAACAGATGCTCCCCAGCTCCCCGCCGGTATACCGTGCGGGTTTACTGACCTGAAGAAGTTCCTTCCCCAGATCTTTGTATGCAGTTATGTTTGCCATTAATTTACGTTTTTATATCGCCTGTGGTACACACTGAGCAGGATTCCGACACCGGTCATTGTCGTCCACAGGGATGATCCTCCATATGACAGGAATATCAGGGGTATACCCGTTATGGGCATGACACCTATAGCCATTCCTACGTTTATCATGAAATGAAAGAATATCATTCCTATGACACCTGCCGCAATGAGAGATCCGAATAAATCCTGTGATTTCAATACTATATTGAGGCATCTCCAGAAAATCAGTATGAAAAAGAGAAATATAATAACATTCCCCATAAACCCTATCTCTTCAGAGACAATGGAGAAGATAAAGTCTGTACTCTGTTCAGGCAGATACCGGTAGTGTGACTGGGTGCCCTTGAGGAATCCCTTTCCGAAGGCGCCCCCTGATCCGATTGCGGTTACCGACTGGATGATATTCCAACCTGACCCTCTTGGATCCACCTGGGGGTCAAGAAAGACAATCAGACGCATGACCTGATACTCTTTAAACATCTTTCTTGCAAAGTTTGACAGAAAATAGGAGAGCCCTGTTACACTGAATACAGCCGTAAGGTAATAGAAGTAACTCCTTCGTGTAAAAAGGAATCCCGCAAGGGTGATCAGAGACACTACTCCAATAGTTATACAGACAGTTATGACAAGACTGTGATCTGTAAAAAGCATTACAACATTGCTTGTTGTTTTGACCATGAACATCAGATAGTAAGGGAGTATTGAAAAGAAGATGATCAGAATCCCGGAAGAGACCATTATCAGAATGTACCTGAGGTTTCCTCCTGCTATAAACATCATAACAATAAATACAGGGATAAAGACCATGGCTGTTCCTAGGTCGGGCTGAAGCATTATCAGACCCATGGGAACGCATACGATCAGAAACGCAACGACAAAGACTCTGAGGGTCTTTATGGATTTCCTGTTGTTCTCAAGGTACATGGCAAGAAATATGATCGTAATCAATTTTGAAATTTCAGAGGGCTGTATTCCAAGTGAGCCGATCCCGAGCCAGGACTTGGAACCGTTAACAACAGTCCCGAAAAGAGCTGTCAGCATTAGAATGACAATCATACCGATGAAGAGCCAGGGAGCTATATTTTTGAATACTCTGTAATCCAGAAAAGAAACTGTTAGCAGAATGGCGTTTCCTGTAATGACCCAGACAATCTGCTTAATATATTCATCACTGACAGAGACACCGTTGGAATTGACCCCGCTTGAGTAGATGAAGAATACACCGATTACCATGAGTACCTGAATTGAGAGGAAGAGGATAAAATCGAATCCGAAGATGGACGACATGTTGATTTTCATTTTCATTCCTCATCCTCCAGAACAATATCCCTTGAATACCATACGCCGCGGCGCTGCAGGGATCGTACAGCCTCTTCATAGGTCTGATTCCCGTAGATACCCTGATAGATAATATCAGCGGCTTTGGGTGCCCACCACTCCCACTCATTGGAAGCTTCAACCATTGTTACAACTACAAGCTTGTCTCCCGAGTTGTCTTCGGTCCAGGGGCCGTAGGAGACAAACCAGGAGTGCCAGTTTGTACGGCTGCCGACCTCACCGGTACCTGTCTTCCCGGCTATCTCGACCTGATCATTTAAGATAACAACATTAGCCGTTCCGTTGACAATAACACCCCGCATATCTTCGCGCAGGGCTTTCAGGGTGTCCGTGCTGACATTGGTCTTTCTCAATACCTCCGGCTGGATTTCCTCAACCACAGTCCGGTTGGTGGAATTAACAATCTTTTTAAGAAGATGAGGTTTGTAAATGACTCCGTCATCGTCCGTAATGGCGGCAACGAGATTTGCCATCTGAAGGGGTGTTGTTGTAACAAACCCCTGTCCGATCGAGGCGTTCAGGGTATCCCCGAGGGTCCAGATGCTGTTATAGGTCATCTGTTTCCATGCCGGTGTGGGAATGTTCCCCCTCACCTCTCCCTGAAGATCGATTCCAGTCAGGGCACCGAGTCCGAAGGCATGAGCGTACTCTGAGATTCTGTCAATTCCAAGGGTATCAACACCTATGGTACCGAAATAGATATTGCAGGACTCTCCCAGAGCTTCAGCCAGGTTCAGTTTGCCATGTCCAGTCTTCTTGTGGCAGTAGAATACACGGTTTCCAAGTGTCATGGAGCCTGTACAGTCTATGAGGCGGTTCGGGTTGAACTCGGGGTCTTCCAGGGCTGCTGCCGCCATAAGAACCTTGAAGGTCGAAGCCGGAGCGTAGGAAGACTGAATAGACCGGTTCAGGAAGGGAAAATCCGTATTCAGAGACAGAGCACCGAAACTGTCGGGGCCTTTTGTATTGAATAGGTTCGGATTAAACCCTGGATAGGAGACAAGGGCCAGGACTTCACCGGTTGCAGGATTGAGGACAACAACAGAACCCTTCCTGGGGCCCAGCGCCTTTTCGGCAAGCTCCTGGATTCTGCGGTCTATAGTCAGGGTGATATCATATCCATTTTCAGGCGGCCTCAGGTTGCCCTCTGTATTCATCTGGCGTCCGCGGACATCAACTGTATTGAAAATCCGGCCGTTTTTTCCTCTCAGAATATGGTCGTACTGCTTTTCAATGCCGTTTTTGCCGAGAACATCACCCGATGAGTAGCCTCTGTTGTAGAGGACCTGAAGTTCCTCCTGAGTTATGTTTCCGACGTAGCCGAGAATATGGGCAACGGATCCTGTCATATTGTAAAAACGCTTGGGTTTGCTGCTCCAGGTTATTCCGGGAAAAGCCTCAATATTTTCAGCTATTTTGACTATTTTTTCGAAAGAAACTCCGTCTGCAAGCTCCACGGGGATGTAGGATGAGAAGCTCCTGTTGGGGAGTTTCCTTATAAGATCCTCATCGGTGACTTCCAGGACTTCAGCCAGGAGGCTGATCATTCCGGGAAAACTCTCGCTGTCGCTGTATACCGAGGTATAATTGACTGCAAAGGAGTCAGTATTCATTGCAAGAGGCTGGTCTTCATTTCTGTCGAAGATGCGCCCTCTCTGTGCGGGGATAACATTTGAACGGCTGGAGACCTGCTGGGCCTTCCGCTCATAAATCAGATTATCCACAATCTGCAGATTAAAGAGCTTTAGAGTATAGAGCAGAAAAAAAAGGAGAATTATGCCGCCGAGAACATAAACTCTTCCATTGCTGATTAATGACGGTCTGCTCATATACTAGAGTGTCTTCCTTTCATTCTGAACCCTGTCAAATATGATCCGGAGCAGGAGGAAAACAAAGGGTGCCAGAAGCGCATTCATAAGAAGCTCAAAGCCGAAAGAACTGTTAAAGAAAACTGTTCCTGAATACTCAATGCTGAAAACAGAGAGGATCAGAGAGGACAGAAGTCCCTTGAGAACTGTTGCAAGGGATACTGAAAGAACTGGAAACAGCACAGGATCCATCATCAGTCTCTCATGGAAGACTCCGGCGAACTGTCCAGTAATCATCCTCAACAGAGAGTTGAATCCCAGTGGAGAGAGGCTGAGTACATCCTCTACAAGACCTGCAGTGAACCCGCCTATCTGCCCGTGAAGGGAGCCGTAACGGATGGAGATATAGACCAGAATTATGAGAGTCAGATCGGGAAGACCGAAACTGAGACTTATATATCTTGATAGAGTGGTCTTCAGAAGGATTGTGAGGACCATCAGAATAAAAATAGTTACTGCTTTTTTCAATTGTTCTGCTCCCCGGTAAGTACAAATACATACTCCAGTCTGCCGAAATCAATAACAGGAAGGACTTCAATCTCCAGAGAGGTGTTATATTCACGGGAAGTTATACTGTTTACCTTTCCAATGGAAATCCCTCCGGGATAGATAGACTCCATACCCGAAGTAACAATCATATCATCTACTGAAATACGGGACAGTGCCGTTTTGGAGACATAATTCATCATAAGATGATTTTCTGTATCTCCCAGCCCCCCGATTAAACCCTCAAAACGGGCCTTCTGAAACCTGGCTGCCACAAAGTTTGTACTGTTGTAAATGGGAATGACTCTTGCCGAGTTGTACCCTGTCTCAACAACCTTTCCCACAAGACCGATAATGCCGTCCTGATAGGCTGTCACAGGCATTCCGCTTGTCAGGCCGTTCCGGCTGCCCTTGTTTATGATAAAGGATGAAAAAAGATTTACAGGATCCTTGGCAATAATTCTTGCAGACTCATGATCTATTTCGAGGGACTGAGAGTATCCCAGCTGCTCTCGAAGAAGCTCATTTTCACGGCTGATCTCTTCAAAATTTCTGTCCATCTGTTCATAACTTGTGAGTTTGCTGAGGGTAAGGTCATACTCCTCTTTCAGGTTCTTCAGCTCATTGATTGAATTTACGGTTCCTGAAAACCATGTGACTGAGCTGCTTATCCCGCTCTGAAACAGAGACAGGACACTCATTCCCATGGTTTTCGGAGAAACCATCATGCCGTTTGACGAAAATGTCAGAACTATTACATTAACAACCACGAGAACCAGAAATGAAGGTATACCCCAGAATCTGCTGTGATTTTGAGCCATTTAAATCTACTTATGAGTTCAGATTGTCATAAATGCTGCGGCTGCTGTTTGCACCCTTGGCATATTCAAAATACATTCCTGCACCCAGTGCGACACAGAGAAGAGGGTTTTCTGCAAGGATAACAGGTACTCCGGTTTCCTTGGAAAGAAGCTTGGGAAGTCCCTTCAGAGCGGAACCGCCACCAGTCATAACAATACCCCGTTCCACAATATCCGCTGCGAGCTCAGGAGGAGTTTGACCCAGAGTCCGCTTGACCTCTTCAACAATGGCATTGATAGGCTCCTGAAGAGCCTCTCTGACCTCTACAGAGTCGATTTCAAGACGTCTGGGCAAACCTGTTATCGCATCGGTACCCTTGATTTCCATCTTTTCGATTTTATTGTCGGGTGCCGCATTTCCAATATTGATTTTCAGACGCTCTGCAGTCTGCTCTCCGATAATCAGATTGTGTACGGAGCGTACATGTTTGATGATAGCCACGTCAAACCCGTCACCGGCGAGTCTTATTGCATTGGTTACAACCATACCGCCAAGGGAGATAACAGATATCTCTGTAGTTCCCCCGCCGATATCGCAGACCATATGTCCTGCAGGCTCGAAGATGGGAATATCGGCTCCGATTGCAGCGGCAAGAGACTCCTCTATAATCTTGACCTCTCTTGCTCCCGCCTTGAATGCACTCTCTTCAACAGCGCGCCTCTCAACTTCTGTAATACAGGAGGGTACGCCGATTACCATTCTGGGTTTTACTATCCACCGTTTGGGAAGTACTTTTGCAATAAAGTAGCGGATCATCTTCTCTGTTGTTTCAAGATCCGCAATAACTCCGTCTCTCAGGGGACGGATGGCTATAATGTCACCTGGAGTTTTCCATAGCATGGCCTTGGCTTCTGTACCGACGGCAACTACTTTTTTGGTTCCCCTTTCTACAGCAACAACAGAAGGCTCGCTGCTTACGATCCCCTTTCCTCTGACGTAGATCAATGTATTACATGTACCAAGATCAATCCCTATATCAGTTGAGAATCCGCTGAATAATTTATTATTTGAACGAGCCATAATTCCTCCAGAATATACTGTTTTAAAAGTGCAGGTTTCTTCCTCAGAAGGAGAGAACCATATATCAGTTATAGAGTCTGAGCCGTGCACCCCGGTGCTCCGGATCAATCCGTAGTGTCTGATGCCAATAGGACCGGGCGGATGTTCTATCCTGCTTAAAGAAGCTGATCTCTCCCAGAAGAAAGAAGGCTTCTGCATTTGCCGGGTCCAGTTCTGTCAGGGCTGTAAAGGTCTCTTCAGCTCTGTCCAGATTTTTTATATCATAATAAAGTTTCCCCAGTTGAAAAAGCCCCTTTTTCCGTAAAGATTCATCCCGTGTCCGATCAATGAGTGTGATGTAATAGGAAGCTGCCTTATCATACTCTCTAAACTTGAATGAATCTTCGGCAATCTTAAGGTAGAGCCTGTCGGACTGGAATTTCTCCAAAGCCTGTTCATAGTAGTAAATACTCTGATCAAAGTCCCCCATATAGGAGTAGGCTTCCCCAAGAAACTCATAGCTGTCCTGATTCTCATACCCTGCTTCCATTGCTTTCTTCAGGTACTTAACAGAAAGATCGGCATAATACCGCCCTTTATATAGATAAGCTTTTCCAAGTACATAGTAGACAAGCTCTTTCTGGGGGATTTCATCAAGAATCAGAGCCTTTCTCAGATTGAGAATAGACTTGTTAAGATAAAAATTGATCTCATCGGCAGAGATCTGGGAAATAGCAAGATGGTATCCGGCAAAACCGGAAAAAATAAGACTGTAGGGGTCCATGGGATTCACAGCCAGGCTCTGCTCTGTCAGGTCCAGAAGGGAGCCGTAGTCCCTCAGGTTCCAAAGTCTGACAAGATTATGGTCTGTGGGCTGAGTTTTAAGCTGATTGTTAAAAAAAAGGGAACCTCTGACAACAGCAAATACCCCGAGTGATATAAGCAACGCAGCCAGGAACAGAGGTATAATGAAACCCTTTTTGGATTTTTGACTCTTTCTAAACACTGTTGCCTCAAAAAAATAAAAAACAGGCCGGTAAGCCGGGTTCTGTCGATGGACTGCCATCTATCTGTGAACGGAATTGCTTCCGCTCTTCAGCAATCTACCCGCAGGCTTTAGGCGAGATACCCGGCCTGCTGCTTGATTTTGCTCCTGATGAGGTTTATCGTGCCTCCTCCGTTGCCGGAGAAGCGGTGGGCTCTTACCCCGCCTTTTCACCCTTACCGGAATGGACGAAGCCAATCCGGCGGTATATTCTCTGTGACACTTTCTGTCATTCCCGAAGGAATGCCCGGGCGTTACCCGGCATCATTCTCTATGGAGCCCGGACTTTCCTCCACCGGAACAAAGTCCGGCAGCGGCAGTCTGGCCTGTTAATATTACAATTTAATCCAGGTCGAAATCATCGACCAGGTCAGCGAGTCCGCCGACTTCATCCGCTGCTGCAAATACCTCGTTCGCGGCTGTGCTCTCATCCTCAGCAGTAGCGCTGTAGAAGAGAATACGGCTGCAGTAGGGGCAGAAGAGGATTTCCTCTCCCTTGCGGACGTCGTTTACGAACTGACCGGGGAGAATCATATGACAGCCGGTACAGATACCGCCTGACACAGGAACAATACCGAGACCGGATTTGTTTCTGATGATTCTTTCAAATTTAAAGAGGATTTCCTCATTCATTCCGGGAGTGACTTCTCCCTCTTCGACTTCAAGCTTCTTCAGGATATCTTCCTTATCATGCTTTTCATCGTCGTTTTTGGCCTGTTCGACCTTGAGTTCCTCTTCCTGCTGGGTGATCATCTGCTCTTCACGCTGAAGTGCATTGAGCATATCCTCGAGAGCTCTTTCCTCTCTCTGAATATCACGTCTGTACTTCTGCTCTTTCTCAGTGGCATCCTTGATCTCTTTTTCAAGAGCTTCGTATTCACGCTGAGTGGAGATGACGTCCATGCGCTTTTCAAACTCCTCGCGGAGTCTTTCAGCTTCACCCATTTCATGCTTGAGAACCTTGATCCGGTCTTTGGTGTTCTCATAGTCCTGGTTCTTTTCTATATAAGACTTTTTCAGTCTGTTGAGAAGCTCGGTTTTAGTTGCCAGATTCTTGGGAATCCCTTCGATTTCTTTTTCAATTTCAAATTTCTTCGAAAGAATTTCCTGTAGTTTCTGTAACTTATCAAATGTTCCCTGCATGGTTATCTTTTCCTCTCAATCCCTGATATTAATTTTCCAAATAGTCTTTCAGCCGGCGGCTTCTCTTGGGATGCCTCAGTCTCCTGAGCGCCTTGGCCTCAATCTGACGGATTCTTTCCCTGGTTACGTTAAAATACAATCCCACTTCCTCAAGAGTCAATGAGTAACCGTCCTCAAGACCGAATCTCATCTTAAGAACTTCCTGTTCTCTGGGCGGCAGAGTTTCAAGAACCTCCTGAAGCTGCTCCTGAAGAATCTTGAAAGCCGTCTGGTTGGCGGGATTTTCAACATCCTTGTCCTCGATAAAGTCTCCCAGCAGAGAGTCTTCCTCTTCACCGATCGGTGTTTCAAGGCTGATGGGCTCCCTGGCGACATTCTTGACCGACTTGACCCTGGCTACGGTCCATCCGAGTCTTTCGGCAATCTCTTCATCGGTGGGTTCCCGTCCTTTTATCTGCATCAGCTGCCGTGACTCACGGACAACCTTGTTGATCTGCTCAATCATATGAACAGGAACACGGATTGTTCTGGCCTGGTCTGAAATAGATCGGGTAATCGCCTGACGTATCCACCAGGTGGCATAGGTTGAAAATTTGTATCCCTTCCGGTACTCAAACTTTTCGACGGCCTTGATCAGACCGATATTGCCTTCCTGAACCAGGTCGAAAAAGTGAAGTCCCCGGTTTGTATACTTCTTTGCGATACTTACAACAAGCCTGAGGTTCGCCTTGATAAGACGGTCCTTGGCATTCTTCATCATTGTCCGGCCGTGATTGATATCCTGGGCTTTGACAATAAGGTCATCGGCTGTGTTCTCAAACTCGACTTCAAGATCATGAAGATTCTTTTCAGCGACCTGTACCTGACGAATCAGTTCTTTGATTTCATCACTTGTCAGACCGAGAGACTCCTCAATATCAATCCGTTTGGATCTGCTTGCAAGACCGCGTCCCAGGTTTCGAACTTCCTTCATATTGGAAACACGAAGAGTTCGTTCGATCTTATCCTGTTTACGGCGGTTCTGCTTGATCCTGCGGGCCGCATCAATGTATTTCTCGGAAAGATAAAAGATCTCTTCCTGGTGTATATCAATATTGATTATCGCTTCCAGAAGATCGGCTCTTTTGGCCACAAGCTTTTTGTCGGAAATAACATCACCATCGGTACTTGCTATCTTGGCCTTCTGTTCCATATAGGTTTTCAGAGAGGGGAAAATAGCTTTCAGAGGTTCTCTGTAGTACTGATTCAGTCTTCTCTTCTCAGCCAGATAGTCGGAGATCTCCTTCTTCGAGAAGTTCATTTCTCTGGGATCCGCTTTTGAGAAGGCCTTCTGAGCGAGTTTATAGAACTCGGGAATAATCATTCCGGAGGTCTTCAGGATATTTTTAATAATCCCCTCACCCTCTTCCATCTGCTTGGATAGTTCAACTTCCTGCTGAGCCGTAAGAAGGTTCTCTTTTCCGATTTCTCTCAGGTAGAGTCGTATGGGGTCATCAATTGACGAGTCTTTCTCATTGAAAACAAGTTTCTTTGAGTCCCCGCTATCGGATTCGGGTTCTTCCTCATCCTCATCCTCGTCCTCTTCCTCATCCAGATCAAGCTCATCCTCGTCGACAATGCCATCATCTCCGGCAAGCTCAACAGAACTTCCGTCTTCCGATTCCTCGCTGATACCGGCACCGGCACCAACAACGATGGGAGCATCATCATCGAGATCATCAAGATCGTCTTCGAGATCTTCTTCCAGATCCTCTTCGGGACCGTCGTCGATGGTAGGTTCATCTTCAACAACATTGATCTTCATCTCTTCCAGTAGAGAGATAACATCCTCAATCTTGTCAGAATTCACAATATCATCGGGAAGAAGCTCATTCATCTCACTATAAGTAAGACGCTTTTTAGTTTTTACATATTCAAGTAATTTACTTATTGCGGGGTCAGTTTTTATTTCTGACATTATTCCCTCACCTTCAAATCTTCTATTTCTTTATCAAGAGCCATCTTCTCAGAGATAAGCTCTTCTAACAACTCTCCGGGGGTGTCGGCTCCCGATGCCTGATGCAAAATACGATTGATCTCTGTTCTGCGGTTCTGCAGGTTTCTCCGTTTCAGCAACTGGAGTGTGTTTTCAATCAATTCTCCTGTATTAACATCAAGTTCGCCGGTAGAAATCTTTTCCAAAAGAATCATTCTGACAGAATCATCCTGAATTTCATTAAGCAATACTTCGGTGCTGCTTTCATTGTTTTCATCACATTTAAGAAGGGCATTGTATAAAATTATTGCCCTCTCGTCCTGAAAGTCAAATTCTCCCGCGTATTGCCTGATACTGTCAATAAATTCTCTATGAAGCGATGCTGTCATAACAAGCATCAGTTCGTCTGTCACTCTGCTGGTCTGGATCCGGGGCTGCTCATTTACAACGGCCTTCCTGGGCTTGCCACCTGTGCTGCGATTCAACTCAAAAAGGAGAGCCTTGCTCTCTATTCCGAGTTTCTCCGCCATGGTCCCAAGATATAAATCCCTCTTGATTCCTGACTCAATAGATTGAATGTATGGAAATAGTTCTTTTACTGCCTGTTCCTTGCCCTCCGGTGTTGATACATCATAAGACACCATTGCCAAATCTAACAGATATTCGAATAGATTTACAGGGGATTTAAGCATTTTTTTTAATGTTTCTGCCCCTTCTTTCTCAAGAACTTCCGCTGGATCGCTTTTTTCAGGTAATTTTATAACTTTAACAGGCAATTCCTGCCTCTCAAACAGTATACCGGCCTTGAAGGTTGCCGCCCTTCCCGCCTTGTCACTGTCGAACAGGATATTGCCTCCGTCGCTATACCTTTTTAAAAGCCTTGACTGATCCTCTGTGAAGGCCGTCCCCAGGGGAGCCATTGCAGTCTTGACTCCGGCCTGATGCAAAGCGACAACATCCACATTCCCTTCGCAGAGATAAAAGCTCTTGGTCCTTCTCAGCTCCTCACGGCTCTGCCAAAGACCGTAGAGCAGTTTGCTCTTGTTGTAAATGGCGGTTTCCGGCGAGTTTATGTACTTGGGAGCTTTCGGATCACTCTTCAGAGTCCTTCCGCTGAAGGCGACAACCTCACCCTGATTGGAAAAGATCGGAAACATCAGACGATCGGAAAACAGAGACCACCCTTCATACCGGCTTGAAAAGAGCCCGGAGTCCTTGAGAAACTCTCTTGAGTAATTTCTTGTGAGAAGAAACTCATGAAGCCATCTTGGATCATCAGGAGCATAACCGAGCTGAAAACGGACAATAGTCTCTTCGTGGATACCCCGGTTTGCAAGATACCGCCTGGCGTGATCCGCTTTATCATTGTTCATAAGTATATGGTGAAAGCTTCCACAGACCCTTTTATACAGCTCTTTCAGAATGTTCCTGTGGCTTATTTCCTCACCCGACTCAACAGCATCCTCCGGGAGAGGAACTCCCGACTTTTCTGCCGCAAGGCGAACGGCCTCTATAAAACTAAGCCCCTCAACCTCCATTATGAAATTGAAAAGGCTTCCGCCCTTATGGCAGCCAAAGCAGTAGTACATACCCTGTTCCGGTCGAACAGAAAATGAGGGTGTCTTTTCGTTATGGAAGGGACAGCAACCCCAGTAACGGTCACCCTTCCTCTTCAGGGAGGTATATTCACCGACAATGGAGAGAAAATCGCTTTTTTCCTTAATCTCTTCTATAAGCAGCTCAGGAATTCGTCCGGCCAAATTTATTTACTCCTGAATCCCTGAATATAGGATTCCCTGGCACTGTTGTGATCAGCAAAATTACTTGTGAAAGTATGTGTTCCTGCAGCCGAATCCTTTACGACAAAAAACAGGTAGTCCGTCTGCGCCGGATTGAAGGCTGCATTCAAAGCAACTTTTCCGGGATTGGATATGGGTGCAGGAGGCAAACCGTTGTGAAGATATGTATTGAAATCAGAAGGAAGCTCCAGATCCCTGAAGAAAACCCTGTCCGGATGGGGACGTCCCAGCTCTTCTGTTATAACATAAATCACCGTAGCGCAGGACTGCAGAGGCATCCCGGTCTTCATTCTGTTATTAAAAACCGAAGCGATAAGGGACGCTTCTTCCGCAACCCTGTACTCCTTTTCAACAACTGAAGCGAGAATAAGCTTCTCCTGCAGCTTTTCGGGTGTCAAATCCTTATAGAAAGGGAAAATTTTCACAAGATTCTCAAAATATGTAGCAAGCATGTGATCTAAAACCTGCGCCGCAGGAAAGTCTTTCTGAAAATAATAGGTATCAGGGAAAAGATACCCTTCTGCACTCGATGCTTCTATGCCATAACGGCCGAGCAGTTCACTGTCGGTCATGGCTTCAAGAAAGTCATCGCTGCCTGTAACGCCTGCAGCTTCAAATATTCCGGCAATGCGGGAAGAGGTAAGCCCTTCGGGAACGGTGACCCTCACAAGCTCCTGACGCCCCTCCTGAAGAACTGAAAGAATCTGAAGGCCTGTCATATCAGGGGACACTTCGTAGTATCCGTTTTTCACACTCAATGGAGATACCAGGCGGTTATATATCTTATAGATCCAGGGATTTCTCAAGAGCTCCTCTTCATTAAGACGCATCAAAACTGAGTTCAGGGGCTCGCCTTTTTCTACGGTAAACGGGATTCCTTCCCCTTTATAGCCGGGATTGAAAGGCTGAAGTGCCTTATAAATATAAAAAGTTGTTCCGGCGCCGGCCATCAGCACAATGAGAACCGCCGCTAAAATGATTTTCCTTATCAATGAGATTTCTCCGGTAAACTATTCTGGATTGTTTCAATCTGTGAAATTGTGAGATTGCTGAACAGCTCTTTTTCAATTCTGTAGAGCAAATCTTTCATCGGATTGTCAAGTTCCATATATATAGAAGAGAGATAACAGTAAAGGGTTACCATCTCTTCGTCATTCATTTTAAAATTAATTTCCATAAACGCCTTACAGTTTTATCTCAAGACCTTCCACCGCAAGACGAACATTCACCTCGGGCTTCCCTTTTGACCTGTGAGTATACCACCTTGCCGCTCTCTGGATTGAGGACATCTTTTTGTCATCATAAAGAGGCTCATGATGGAAAAGATAGAGATCCGAAATACCGAACTCTATAGAAAAATCGATGGCCATACTGTATGAAGAGTGTCCCCAGTCATACTTCTCAAAGGCTTCGCCCAGTGTGTACTGGGCATCAAGCACCATGGCATCGGCATTTTCAAAAAAATCAAGATTCCTTTCGGACTTGTTAAAATCCTCATGCCTCAACTCGGTATCGGTGGAGTAGATAAAACTCCTGCCCTCCTGTTCCAGCTTATAGGCAAAGGAGCCATTGGGATGATTCCTCTTCAGCCAGGATATCCTGCCTCCGGGAATATCCATGCTGCTTCCTTTGAGAACATGAAAGTGAGTTTCCGCATTAAAGGAATCAAAATCAACAGGATGATAGGGTCTGACCATAAAGTTACGGATAATCTGCTCCATCTTCGGATAGGGGCTGTAGAAATGTACAGTGACCGATGGGTCATACATCATACCGAAATAGGGAAGACCGAGAATATGATCATAATGAAAATGACTGAAAAAGATATGGAACTCTCTGACGCTGTCTTTTCTTTTCCTGATTGATTTTTCAAGTTCACGCAACCCTGTACCGCAGTCGAGAATGACCATGCTTTCATCGCAAAGTCTGGCTTCAATACAGGCCGTATTTCCTCCGGTAGTTCCGAACAGATATTCGGGCAGACGGGAAAGAAAAAGCTCTCTGCTTTCCGGGCTTACCAGATCAGCAGGTTTAACCCTTTGTACTACGGCTGCTATCTTTGATTTTACAGCTTCAGGTGTCAAAGGTGTCGGAGAAGATCCCCTCACCCCTCTCAACCGTATATTCATTCCGCCTCCGGAGGAGCTTGATTTATCTAAGAATCGATATCCATAGGCGGGTCCTTTTCCCTTTGTGCCAGCCAGTTCAATATCTCTTCTTCTGAATGCTTCTTGCCTTGATTGATTCCGGGACAGGAACCGGCTTCTTCTTCCCAGGACTCTTTCGAGTCCACCACAGCATGCCAGAAGGGATAGCTGCGGCATTGAAAAGGTCTTGCCTGATAGACACTGCAGCCCATTCCGTCCTGCCAGAAAATACAATCGTTATTGGGCTTCTCAATAAGACTGAGTCTCTTAAAGAAACCTACATCTACTATTCTACAGTATTTTTCTATAAAATCCTGCCGGGAAATTGAGAAATATTCCAAAAGGCTTTCCAGGTCTTTTTTTGAAAGAAAAACAAAACCCGGTTCATGACGACAGCAGTAACCGCATCGGGTGCATTCGAACTGAAGTCCGTCAGATAAAAAATTTTCGCTCATACCAAACCACTAATTAAGATAATAACAAAAAAAGCCTTCTCAAGCGAGAAGGCTTTTTAAAAAATGGGGAGAGAAGGATTTGAACCTTCGAAGCCGAAGCAACAGATTTACAGTCTGCCCCCTTTGACCACTCGGGAACCTCCCCGGTTTTCAGTTTTATTGAAAAAGTAAGCCTTCTGTCAGATTCGAACTGACGACCCCGAGATTACAAGTCACGTGCTCTGGCCAGCTGAGCTAAGAAGGCGGGTATGGGGAGAGAAGGATTTGAACCTTCGAAGCCGAAGCAACAGATTTACAGTCTGCCCCCTTTGACCACTCGGGAACCTCCCCAGGTTTCCAATAAAACTTATGCCTGCAAGCTTTTAGCTCATTCTGAAAACCGCTCTTGAAAACGCTCTCCAGCTTTTGCCGCAGCTCATTACAAGCTACCGTTGCCTGCTGACGTTGGCTAATTTAAAGAATCTACTGAAAAATGTCAATAGAACTCATCAGATTTATTTCGGGGAGATTAAGACATTCAACGCCCCGTTCTCCCACGCTCACCATATGTTCAAAATATGCCGTATCTGAATTGTTGCCTGTAACCCAGATTTTCTCACGGTTTAATACCATTTCGGTTACCCCTGAAGCCAGGACAGGTTCTATGGTAAAGACCATACCCGGGGACCATAAAACATCATCTTTGTTTAGGATTGAAAAATTTATATCCGGTTCCATATGAACCTTTCTACCTATCCCGTGGCCGCAGGCTTCTTCCAGAACAGCATACCCTGTTTGTCTCAGAAGGTTATATATTCCTTTTTTAAGAGCCAGGCTGTCTCCCCCGGGGCGTACGGCAAGCACAGCGGTACGGGAGACATCCCAGGCCATGGAAAGAAGGGCTTTTCTCTCCTCAGAACTCTCTCCGCATACCGAAGTCCAGGCCTGATCGGAAAAGAGACCGTCTTTTTCCAGAACAATATCCAGAGAAAAAATATCCCCCTCCACCAGAGAGGTAGCAGGAAGACTGTTGTGACAGACAACGGCGTTTGGATTCAGATCAAACGAGAATAGTGATGCTCCCGGGCAGAACCTCTCCAGCAGATTCAAAGCCATTGAAGAGATGGTTATGTAGTCCATCCCGGGGGTAATCTTTCTGCTTAAAGAGAGCAGCAGACTATGCAGTCCCCGGGAGAGATCCCTCAATCTGTCAAGATCGCCGGTGTCCATTATTTTCCGCTGATATCCTTCCTGAGCCCTGCTGCATCACCCATGTATACAGGCTTTGCACTTCCGGGAAGATCACTGTTATATGTAAGAAGCAGACGGATCATCATCTTCTGGGGGAAATCAATGCATACGGGTTCCTGGGTACAAAACAACGGCGTCTCGGTGAGATTCCGTGAGACCCTGAGGGCTTTTGCAGGATTGTAGCTCACGTCGGGAGTCTGTGAAAAAATGATGCTGACAATACTTTCTATCCTGATATTGTTTTTGACGATTACCTCGCCGAAGAGTTTTGAGACTTTTTCCTGCAGATCGGACTCCGTATTTTCGTCAAGGGAGACAGCACCGCGAACAGCTTTAACCATTACTTACCTTCTTTCAATTTATATACCGTTGAAGAATGCGGACAGCAGATTTGTAACCACATAGAGCAGAGCTATCACAACAATCCTCAGTACAGAATTCACGTAAAACAGAACCTTCCTGCCCGCTTTATCCGACGCAAGAACTGAGTATACAGCAATATTGCCCAGAGACAGGATAAGGAAGAGATAGAAATAGACATCCATCACCTGAAAGAGAAAATATTGTGTGTCTCCGGCAAAGCGCTGGAAATTCCCGATGAGATACAGAAGAAACACTATGAGGGACATGGAGAAAAGATAGAGATTCAGGCGGGACAGGAATCGGGGCAGCCAGAGAATGACACCCCTGTGACGTCTTTTCATAATCTGAAACAGATTTTACCACAGCTGACGGGTGATTGAACACTCCCCTCAACATAATCATTGTTGCCAGAAGCCGCTTTTAATTCTAAAATCATGTTTATGAAAGCCAGAACCTTTGACAGCAGCAGCGTCAACAGATCCGGAGCCATCAGCTTCCTGAACCGCCATAGAGAACTCTTCACACCTATGTCTCCCATAAACACAGGTATGAAACCAAGAGTGTCGGCCGACAGGGCAGTAAAGGCCGTACTCTTTGATATATACGGCACAGTCCTGATATCACAGGCTGGTGATATAGGCCTGACAGCTCTGGATGAAAGCAGCGGCTCTCTCTCCTTCACACTGAGATCTGACAGTCAGTCCATCACACTCCCCGTTGACGACATCCGCCAGCAGCTCACAGGCCTGATAAAGAGCCACCACGACGCCACAAGGGAAAGCCGTCCGGAAGTGACCTATCCCGAAGTTGATATCATCTCTGTCTGGAGCGAGCTCTACAACAACAACGGACTGATATCAGCATCTTCAGAAAGCTTGACTGAGACAGCCCTTCTTTTTGAAATCACAAGCAACCGGGTCGACATTATGCCGGGAAGCATTGAGATTTTCAGACATTTGAAATCCTGCGGCATTCCTGTGGGAATTGTATCAAATGCACAGTTCTACACACCTCTGCTGCTGGAGTTTCTCTTCGGAAAGCCCCTCTCTTCACTGGGGTTCTCAAAGGAACTTGAGTCATGGTCTTTCAGAGAAGGCTGCGGAAAGCCTGATCCCCTTATATTTAAAACTCCTCTTGAGAACCTGAACAATATGGGCATTAAAAATGAGGAGATACTTTATGTTGGTAATGATATGCTTAATGATGTAAGCTGTGCTTCAGGCTTTGGCTTGAAAACGGCCCTTTTTGCAGGCGACAAACGTTCACTCCGCCTGAGAGAAGGTGATGATAGAGTCACCGTTGAAGCGGACTATGTAATAACAGACCTCCTGCAGCTGAAGCAGGTCATACAGGGAAGGAACTGATGAGTAAGAAACAGATTGCACCGGAAAAGAAAAAATCTCCCGCCAGGAAGGCATTCAGACGGTTCAAGAACTTCATAAGCTTCCTGATCATCATCGGTTTTGCCGGTTTTGTTTTCTATATGGGATGGATACAGATACGTATTCCTGAAGGAAGTTACGCTCTGATCTATACAAAGACAGGCGGTTATGACAACCACCTTACAGCGCCGGGTGTATTCGTCTGGCGCTGGGAGAACCTTTTCCCGACAAATATGACCATCCACCTTATAGAACTGGACAGACAGCCTGGCAGCTACAGCCGCACAGCCTCCCTTCCCTCGGGCTCCCTCTACGGTGAATATATCAGACAGCCCTCAGCCTTTGACTACAACCTTGAGCTTGATTACACCTACAGCCTTAAAGAGAGCGCCTTCACCACCATGATCAACGGAGGAAGCTACAACAGCTCCTCCCTGGAGGCAGTTTACAGTGATTTTGAATCTGAATGCAGCACTCAATTAAGCCGCTATATGGAATTAATTCTAAAAGAAACCACTCCCGGTGCAGCAGAACTGGAGGAGGATTTAACCGAGCTTCTTTCAAGCATGGACAACAGAATCTCTCTGAACAGCCTGCGGGTCAGGAACCTGACTGTCCCCGACAGAGAGCTTTATGAAAAAAGCAGGGACCTTTACCTTGCCGAACTGGATAAAGTAAAGGAGCTTGAATTCCAGGCACAGCAGATTGAAGTAAGAATTGACAGCAGCACTGACCGCAAAATGGAACTTCTGAAACAGTATGGTGCCGTATTCAGCGAGTACCCTGTTCTGCTGCAGTACTTTGAACTGGAAAGAGATAAACTGGACCCGGCTCTGCTTAAAGACTCTGAAGATCTTTCCCCAGTCCCCGGATCAGAATAATACGGCCTTCTTTCATGTCTATCGAGAAATCCCTCTTAAGAACAGTGTTACTGATTCCGACGTCTCCCTTTGACCAGCAGAGTGTATCCAGGGGCCATTTCAGCCCCGAACTTGCCATACGGCAGTCATCAGGCCCGACGGGAAAAAATGACACAGTCTCCCCCTGATTACCGGTTCCGGAATAATGGCCGCGAATATGTATGACCTCCTCTCTGGCTGTATACCAGAGATCTGGTGCATCAGGGCGGTCAAAGAGAGCAAGGACAGCAATAAGATGATCAAGCCTGCCTCCTCCACCCCCGATTACGGCGATTTCAGTGCATCCGGCTTCCTTTAAATGAAGAAGCCCCAGCTCCGTGTCCGTATAGTCTTTCTCTTCGGAGTGCTCTTCTATCATGTCTTCAGAGAAACCTTCGAGAACAGTTTTGTCAGCAAGAGAGTCCATATCGCCCAGGATATAGTCAGGCTTCAAACCGTTTTGAATACAGTAGTCCAGACCGGAATCAGCGGCGCAGATATATACCTTATCTTTAAATAAATGATCAACCAGACTCAGATCCGGCCGTTCTCCGCCAGTAACAAGGACTCCATTCATGGCACACTCCTGAAAAATTGTGAAAAATCATTATATTTCTCTAACTGCTTTTTGAAAAGAGCATCCCTGCTTCCTGGCTGTTCAGGTTCTAAGATAAGAAAGATCCTGTAAGAATATCAAAAATATTTCATTTTTCTCTAAAGTGGTTTTTTCAGATACCGAAAATCAAAATAGCGAATACGGATGTTCGCTGTTACATAGCTATATCATGGAGGATATACAATGATTATTAATCACAACATCAGCGCTCTTAATACTTCCAGAGCCAACGGCATCAACGACGGCAATGCAGCAAAAAGTATTGCCAAACTCTCTTCCGGTATGAGAATCAACAAAGCCGGTGATGATGCGTCAGGACTTGCAGTATCAGAAAAGATGCGCTCACAGATCAGAGGTCTTAATCAGGCTTCCAGAAATGCCTCAGACGGCATCTCCTTTATCCAGACAGCAGAAGGTTTTCTTCAGGAAACCAGCGATGTTCTTCAGAGACTGAGAGAACTTGCAGTACAGTCTTCCAACGGTATCTATACTTCTGAAGACAGAATGCAGATCCAGGTTGAAGTATCACAGCTTGTTGACGAACTCGACAGAGTTGCCTCACATGCCCAGTTCAATGGACTGAACATGCTGACAGGCCGTTTTGCCCAGAGCACCGGTGAAAACAATGTAACAGCCTCTATGTGGCTGCATATCGGTGCCAATATGGATCAGAGAGAACAGGTTTTTATCGGAACCATGAACTCTTCTGCATTGGGTGTACGTCAGGTTGCCACTGGAAACATCATGTCCATCTCTACTCCCGAACAGGCCAACCGCAATATCGGAGTTATTGACATGGCATTGAAAAGAGTAAACAAGCAGAGAGCAGACCTTGGAGCTTACCAGAACAGACTTGAAATGGCAGTTCAGGGAATCGATATCGGAGCCGAAAACCTCCAGGCATCAGAATCAAGAATCAGAGACCTCGACATGGCCAAGGAAACTGTAGAGTTTACCAAGAACCAGATTCTCGGTCAGGCAAGTAACGCCATGCTTGCACAGGCCAACCAGAGAACACAGCAGGTTCTCCAGCTCCTGCAGTAATCCCCCACCCTTATTAACCCTTTACACTAAACCCGGTCTGGTTCAGACCGGGTTTTTTACTGCCTGTATTGACATCGCGAGTCAACAGAGATAAGTTCACAGATGATATGAGAATAGATGTACCTGAAGATGTAAAAAAAATAGCCTCCACAATACAGAAAGCAGGCTTCAGAAGCTACCTTGTAGGCGGCGCCGTACGGGATCAGCTGCTGGGGCTTCCAGCAAAAGATTATGACCTGTGCACCAGCGCCCGGCCCGAGGAGATAATGAAGCTCTTCCGCAAGGTTATTCCCACAGGCATCAAACACGGCACAGTAACAGTCCTGATCAATAAGACCCCCTATGAAATAACAACCTTCAGAATTGATGGTAAGTACACAGACGGAAGACGTCCTGATCAGATCTCTTTTACAGACGATCTGACGGAAGACCTGAAACGCAGGGACTTTACAATCAATTCAATAGCCTATGATGTACTTGAGCATAAAGTACACGACCCCAACAATGGCGCCGAAGATCTTAAAAAAGGGATAATCAGAGCCATCGGCGTGCCCGAAGAACGCTTCAGGGAAGATGGACTCAGATCAATAAGAGCCTGCCGTTTCGCATCGCAGCTTGGTTTCAAAATCGATGATGAAACGATTAAGGGCATAAGAACCTGCCTGTTCAACATCAAGGATCTTTCAAAAGAGAGGATCTATGAAGAGCTTGTAAAAATAATGAAGACCTCCTCCCCCTCCCGATCATTCCATTTGTTCCAGGAAACGGGGATTCTCTCACTGATTCTGCCGGAACTGAGCCTCTGCGCCGGTGTAGGACAGAAGGGCAACCACGAATACGATGTTTTTGAACATCTGCTCTACAGCTGTGACGCTGCATCTTCAGAAAATCCTGTTGTCCGTTTTGCAGCTCTTTTTCATGATCTTGGAAAACCTGAAGTCAAGAAGTTTGATGAAGACGGAACAGCAACCTTCCATAACCATGAATTTGTTTCTGAAAAAATTGCAGCGGATATTATGGAACGCTACCGTTTCCCCAAAAACAAGGCAGCCCGGATTCTTCATCTTATAAGAAACCATATGTTCCATTACACCGATGAGTGGTCAGATGCCGCTGTACGCCGTTTTATACAGAGAGTAGGCATCGAATACCTGGAGGACCAGTACAGCCTCAGAGAGGCCGACATACAGGGTATGACGAGCGGAACTGTCCCATCAGACTACTATGGGCTCAGAAACCTCAAACTCAGAATCGGAAAGATCCTGGAAGAGGAAAATGCCTTTTCCATCAGAGACCTCGCCGTCAATGGCAGGGATGTCATGGAGCATACTTCCGCCAGAGGTCCTGCGGTGGGAACAATCCTGAACGAACTGCTTGAAACAGTTCTGGACGACCCGACACAGAACAACCGTGAGAAACTTCTCGAAATAGCTTTAAAATATTCTGAGAAAATCAGCTGAAAGAAAGGGTTTGATAAAAATCAGATAGTTCTTGAAAAAGATCAGCCTTCGGGATTCAGCCTCAAAAAGGCCTCTTTCGCGGCCATCTGTTCGGCCTCTTTCTTGTTCTTCCCCTTACCGGGCCCATAAGTGGCATCATTAACACCAACTTCCACCCAGAAAGTCTTGTTATGATCGGGACCTGTATTTTTTACAACCGCATAACGGGGATATGTCTTGAAGTTCTTCTGGCAGTACTCCTGCAGAAGAGTTTTGAAATCGCGTTTATGCTTATTGTGGAGAACTTTGTCTATCTGAGGAATCAGAAGTGTAAGGATAAACCTGGAAGCTTCCTTGAAACCGGCATCAATATAGTAGGCACCGAAAATGGCTTCCATAGCATCGGCCAGAATGGCCTTTTTAAGGCGGCCTCCCGAGTTCTCCTCACCCTTCCCCATCAGCAGATATTTATCAACATCCAGAGGGAGCGCAAGCTCCGACAGACTCTCTTCACTTACAACAAAGGATTTAATCCTTGCCATATCACCTTCGACCTTGTCGGTAAGGGTATTGAAAAGATAGTCGGAAACTACGAGTCCGAGAATAGAGTCGCCCAGAAACTCAAGCTTTTCATTGTTGTCATCCTGGCCCTGATGTTCGTTACTGTAGGACCTGTGACAAAAAGCAAGGTTCAGAAGATCATGTCTCCTGAACCTTATACCTGCTTTTTTTTCAAAGCTTTGAAGTTCTTTTTTTCTTAAAGAATTACAGGGCATAGTTGATATGCCCTGTGTACCTGAAAAAAGTTTCACTTAGACTGAATTATTTACCAAGTTCAGCTTTGATGAAATCAAGTGCATCAGAAACTTTTTCAAATTCTGTTGCTTTTTCATCAGGAACAGAAACACCCAGTTCAGAATCGATTGCATAAAGAAGTTCGTAGGTATCCAGACTGTCTGCTCCCAGATCTTCTCTGAAACGTGCGTCGGGAGTAATTTTATCCTCTTCGACTTCCAGTTTCTCAGCAATAAGGTTTTTCAGTTTTTCGAATAATTCATCCATGTTAGACTCCTTGAATTAAGCCATGTCTTCGGGCTCAATAATCTGATTACCCTTATAGAAACCACACTTAGGACAAACTCTATGTCTAAGAACTTTGTTTCCGCAGTTACTGCAGGATACCATAGTGGGAACACCCATCTTCATGTTGATGGATCTTCTTCTACGGCTTCTTGCCTTAGATGTTTTATATTTAGGTACTGCCATTTATAATCCTCTCTCTGGCTGTTATTGACTGGAAGAATATAGTATGCGGAGTTTTTTTTGTCAAGGTACTCCCTTATGTTAAAATAAATTGGAGAACCACTTTTACATACTATTCAGTTCTTATCTTCTCAACGAGAAGCTTTTCTACATTTGCCGGTATCATCCCTTTCACATCGGCACCCAGGGAAACGAGTTCCTTGATGGAGGATGATCTCAATACAAAATACTTCTGCTCGGTAGGCAGAAATACGGTTTCGACAGCGGGATTGAGCTGCTTGTTCAGCATGGACAGCTCAAATTCATAGCCGAAGTCATCGACCGCCCGTACCCCTCTCATTATAACACCGATACCATTCTGCTGCGCATAATCTACAATCAGGCTGTTCCAGAGGGTAACAGAAACATTGGGAATATCCGCAACCATCTCCTTCATAAGGCCGAACCTTTCTTCAGGAGACAGAAGGTATTTCTTTTTGTCATTGAAAGCTATGACAACATCCACTGAATCAAAAAGGTGGGAACCTCTCTTAATCAGATTAAGATGCCCGTTAGTCGGAGGATCAAATGACCCGGGGAATACTGCTTTAACCATGAAGCCATAATATATGTTTTAATGTTCACATTCAACCAATTAGAGGGGCTTAAGGGCTTAAAAAAGGATAATAAAAAATTATTTATTTTGACATAATCTTTGTTAATAGCTAGACTGAGCTTATGAAAATTACAGCAAACACACTTTTAATATTGATACTTACGGTTTTCTTTTCATGCGCAACAGCACCGGTAGAACCGGTGGACGAGGAGCCCGAAGCGGAACCTGTTGTAATAGAAGAACCCCAGGCAGAATCGGAGCCTGTGGTTGTTGAAGAGGAACCGAAGGAAGTTATTGTAAGCGACGAAACAGGATTTGAAGTGAGCCTGGAAGTTTACGAACAGACTTTTGATGAAATTACTGAGTTAATAGAGAAGTTAAACGGCATTATCTCCGATAGAAAATATGACACCTGGAAACGGTATCTTTCAGACTCCTACATCAGAACCTATAATGATAAAGAGACTTTGAAGGAAATTGCCGAGGGTTCACAGATTCTGTCAGATAACGACATTGAGCTGTCAACACTCAAAGACTACTTTGAGTGGGTTGTTGTCCCAAGCAGATCCAGAGCGACGGTAGACGACATTGTATTTACCGATGATAACCATCTTACGGTTTATACACTAATTAAAGACAGACGAACGATCCTATACCAGCTTGAAAAGATTGAGGACAAATGGCTGATTAGTGTTTGGTAAAAAATGTTTTTTGTTTGTATAATATAAGCATATATGCGGGAGTAAATAAAATGAATAAATTGAATCTGACTGTAGTTCTTTTATTATCTATGCTGGTAACCTTCTCTTTGACTGCTCAGGAGGATGAGCAGACAATTGAAGAACTCTACCTGCAGAGCCAGGTAAAAGTAAAGATAATCAAGGCCGAAGCAGAATCTGTCGACCGAGACATGAAAATGATAGCTATCCAGGACATTGAGAAAATGATCAATGACGGTGAAGTCGGTCAGGATAACAGAGAGATGATCGGCATCCTCAGTTCTCTTGGAACAGAAGGAATCAGCAATCAGGTCATTGAACAGGGAGCTGTCATCAACAACTACCCTATGGTCCGCAAGGAAGCTGTAAGACTTCTTGGAGATGTCGGCGGCGACTACGCCAGAGAGTCCATCATCAAAGTAATGATTACAGACGACGAGCCCATGGTTCTTGCTGAAGCCGTTGTAGCCCTTTCCAAGGTCGGCACCGATGAACAGGGAGTCGCCATGGCTGTCATGGCCGATGCCATGAGATCGCAGACAGCCCTTAAAAAGGACAACAACTTTGCCAACGCCTATATTCTTGCCATAGAAAACATGGCCGAAGCCAACGGCGGTGTCGACGATATCAGAGTTTATGAAGAACTGACCAAGATTGCAGATCCCAGAAGCGGCTACATTACAGTTGTAAGAAAGAAAGCTTTTGAACTTTTGAAGAACCTTCAGGAGTTCTGATCAGAATAGATTATACTTATAAATATTAAAACCGCCGGGATTCCGGCGGTTTTTTTATTCCTCATTGAGGTTTTAAATGCTAGAGGATCTCCTTCCGGAGCGCTCCTCTCCATTCAGGAACATCTTCTTCCTTTTCCTCATAATCAATCTCCTGCAGGATTTCAAAGTTCTTATTCTGATTGTTATCAGCCTTTATGACTCCGAACTTCCCGCTTCCAAGATAGACGATCTTCTCACGTTCTTTCACAGGCACCTGCTCTGCTATCTTCTTGATAATACAGTCAAAGTGCGCTGGCTGTCCCGACTGGGACTCCTTGATGGCAGAACTCATGTCACGGATATTCTTACCGCAGACAGAGCATGTAACCGCAGGGCCGCTATAGCTGATGGTCGTCTGTTTGGATCTGTTCCTGCCCCGGTTAGGCCTGTTACGGTTGTTCTTCCGGGGAGGACGATTGTTATTGGAATTTGATGCCACTTTTATCCTCATTCATGTGAACTATTTCATTAGTCAAGGTCAGTGCGATCCTTTTGATGGCAACATCAAGATAATCCTGTTTGTTTATCTTGTTTTTTAGTTCCCTCAGTTTTTCAGGATCTGTGTTTTTTGCAATTCGTACCATATATGGAGCTCCTTCTCCCTAACAGGTAAAATCCTCTACATGATCCGGCTCTTCCATCCTCCGTGACAAAAGAATCAGATCAAAACCCATATCATAATCCTTATAACAGGGGTTTTGCTGAACAAACAGAGACGCCAGCCTCTGAATCTTCTGGATTTTACTTTTATTTATACTGTAGTGTAAATCCTCCCAGCCTGAATAATCCCAGTTTTTAACTTCAAAAAAAATAATTTTATAACCCTTTACTGCTATAATATCGACCTCTCCAAAGGCTTTCCTGAAGTTTCTTTTTACAATTTTATACCCGTGTCCCTTCAACCAATGGACTGCACGGTCCTCTCCATACCTGCCTTTCTTATGCTGTAACATCCTTTGCCAACAGCGAATTCAGGTCTACTGCTTTTACAATGAAGAGATTTTTTATATCCAGTAGATTCAGAACCGGACCCATATCTCCGGGATACTCCTTGCCTGTACTGTCAATCAGAGTGATCACTTCGGGTCTGAGGGGCGCCTCAGGGTTACCCTTGATAACACGCGCCACAGTGGAGTCATTCAGCATAACAATGCTTCCAAGAGGATAGATTCCCATGCTCTGTATGAAATACCTGAGGATTTCAGGGTCGAACTTGCGGGAGTTATCGCTGATAATGCGTTTCATGGCCTCATAGCCGATCATTGAGTTGCGGTAGGGTCTTTCACTCACCATGGCCTCAAATGAGTCCGCTATGGACACGATACGGGCCTCTATAATAATATCCTGCTCCTTCTTGCCCTGGGGGTACCCTTCACCGTCCCAGCGCTCATGATGCTCCAGAGCGATCTGAGCAATTGTATCGTCATAACCAAGTTCCTTGGATATTATCTGATAAGAGTAAACTGTATGGCTTTTGAGCTTGTTCATCTCGGTGCTGCTGAGACCTGAATTTTTGACTTTAATCTCTTCAGGAATGCGCATCATACCGATATCATGGAGGATTGCACCGTTTGCAAGCTGCATGAGCTTCGGCCTGGGCCGATTCATGGCAAAACCAATGGTAAGAGACAGGATGGCAGAGTTGAGTGCACTCTTGGCCATGGCACGGCTGCTGCTGTTATGAGTCAGCACCATTCTGATGGTCTGCATTTTTTTATGCTCAACCGTATCAATCAGCTTGTCTGAAATCTTGTCCAGTTCGGCAACATTGATATCTTCCATCAGATTTATTCGGTTAAAAAGGCTGTCCAGCTCTTCAAGGGCTTTGTTGTAGAACACAGAAAGCTCTTTATCTGAAGGTATACCCCAGAGCTGCCTGCTGTTGAGGAGATCCTCATTTTCCGACTCGGTAAACATACCCTCGGACTGTACTTCTGAGACTCCCCACTTCTTTAACCGTGTAAGATCTTTTTCTCTGATTGGAATCCCGGCCGGAATAAAGAGAGTTTCGTCGTCAATATACACCGGTTTATTGCTTGAAAGCCCCGGCTTCAAATCACTGACCTTGTAGTTATTCATTAATTAACCTGCAACTTTTTGAAATGGTGAGCCTCGGCTTACCAATAATATATTTATAATATAACACAAATCAATTTTTGAAAGAACTATTTATAACAAAAAAAGGTCCCTGAAACAGGGACCTTCTGTGTAATCACAGTATGGTAAAAACCGGATTATTTCGCTTTTACGTCAGATTTTCTTCTGATAAGCTCTTTAACCTTGGCAGCCTTACCTACTCTGTCACGGATATAGTAGAGTTTTGCACGTCTTACTTTACCACGTCTTGTTACTTCAAACTTCTCAATCTTGGGTGAGTGGATGGGGAAAATTCTTTCCACACCAACACCGTAGGAAATCTTACGAACTGTTACAGTTCTGTTGATTCCAGTATTGTTAAGCGCAAGAACCAGACCTTCGTAGATCTGAACTCTTTCTGTTTTACCTTCAATAATCTTGTAGTGTACCTTAATAGTATCACCAATTCTGAAGTTTTCTACGTTATCCTTTAACTGCTCAGCTTCAACAGCGCGAATAATATCCATTACTTCATCCTCCTGTCAAAATCATCTTCATCCAGTAAATCCGGACGATTCTTTTTCGTTTTTTCCAGACGTTTTTCATGCCGCCACTCTTCGATTTTGGCATGATGTCCGGACATTAGAATCTCAGGAACCTTCAGTCCTCTGAAATCCTCGGGTCTTGTATAGTGGGGATACTCAAGAAGCTTTCCCTGAAAACTTTCCTCTTCAAGGGACTCCTGGGTAATTACCCCGTCACAAAGCCGATAGATACTGTCAATGACCACAAGCGATGCTATCTCTCCACTGGAGATCACATAATCACCAATGCAGACTTCATCATCAACATACAGATCAATGATCCGCTGGTCAATGCCTTCGTACCGGCCGCATATGAGCACGATCTCTTTCTCCTGTGCCAGTTCTTCGGCAATACGCTGTGTGTATTTCACCCCCGAAGGAGTGGGAAACACTGTCCGTTTCGACACTGCCGAAACAGAATCAAGCGCCAGAGCAAGAGGTTCTGTTTTAAGAACCATGCCTGCGCCGCCGCCGTATGGCGCATCATCGCAGGTTCTGTGCTTATCAAAGGCAAAATCTCTGATATTCACCAGATTGTACTCAATCAAACCCTTCTCTACGGCTTTCTTCATGATGGAACTGCTGAAAAATGCTTCCACGATCTCGGGAAACAAGGTCAAAATCGTAAACTTCAATCTAAAATCCAGCCTTCAAGCAATTCCACAGTTTTCTTTTCCGTATCTATCGTACCTATAAAAACCTTATTAAAGGGAACAAGTTTGACTTCCTCCCCGGCTTCTACCTCAAGCAGATCATCCGAACCGGCTTCCATCACAGATTTTATCTTTCCTACAGATGTACCGTCCAGTATCAGATCACTGCCGATCAGATCGGCATGATAAAACTCTCCATCATTAAGTTCAGCGGCCTGTGTGCGGGGAACCCATATGTCCCAACCGCTCAGCAGCTTCCCCTCTTCAGGAGTTTCCAGACCCTTGAATTTGATAAGGATTTCATCTCCCAGGGGAGCGACCTTCTCTATTTCAAAGACTCTGGACTTACCTTTGTTCTTCAGAGTGACCTTCTTCAGTTCGAAGAAATGGTCATACTCCCCTGAATAACTCAGGATTTTCAGATAGCCTTTAATTCCGTGTGTTTTACGGACCCGGCCAATGGCAATTTCATCCAGCATTAGTCCAGAATTTCCAGCACAAACCTCTTGCCTGTCTTGTTGGCAGAAGCAGAAAGGATCGTCCGTACTGCCTTGGCAATCCGTCCGTGTTTTCCGATAACTTTACCAATGTCGTCATCGGCAACTTTCAATTCAATGATTGTAGACTTTTCACCTTCAATCATATTCACCATTACACTCTCTGAATCATCAACGAGAGATTTTGCTATAAATTCAACTAATTCTTTTTCCACGTCAGCTCCAGGACTTATTTGATGAAGAAATTGTTCTTATTCAGAAGCTTGCGAACTGTCATTGTGGGCTGTGCACCCTTTTCAATCCACTCGCGAACTTTGGTTTCTTCAAATTTAACCTGTTTATCTTCCGCTTCAACGGGGTGGTAGTAACCGATCTCGTCGATTGTTCTACCATCTCTGGGTGATCTTGCATCCATAACAACTATTCTGTAATAAGGGCGTTTTTTTGCACCCATTCTTTTAAGTCTTATCTTAACCACTACAAAATTCTCCTACTGTTTAAGACATTCCACCAAGCTGCTGCATCAGCTGTGCCTGGTACTTCTTGTTTTTGCTGATTTTTTTCATCATCAGCTTCATCTTCTCAAAATTCTTGATCAGGCGGTTTACGTCCGCCACAGTCGTTCCGCTACCCAGGGCAATACGCCGTTTCCGGGGAGGACCGATAATCCTGTGGTTTCTCCGTTCCTTCACAGTCATCGAGAGAATGATGGCCTCTTCGCGCTTCAGTGCACCTTCATCAATATCATCTTCATTGACCTTCCCTGCCAATCCGGGAAGCATGCCGATGAGGGATTGAACGCTGCCCATCTTTCGCATTTTCTGAAACTGATCGAGGTAATCCTCCAGAGTAAAGGTGGACGAAGCCATCTTTTTCTGCAGTTCCAGAGCTTCTTCTTCAGAGGCCTGCTCCTGAGCCTTTTCAACCAGAGAGACGATATCACCCATTCCCAGAATACGGGAGGCGATACGCTCAGGATAGAAAGGTTCAAGATCCTCTATCTTTTCACCAACTCCGATATACTTAATTGCTTTACCTGTGATGCTCTTGAGGGAAAGAGCCGCACCGCCGCGAGTATCGGAGTCAAATTTACTTAATATAACACCTGTGAGATTCAATTCCTCATCAAAGGTCTTGGCAATATCCACGGCACTCTGTCCGGTCATTGCGTCGGCCACAAGGAGGGTCTCATCAGGATTTACGGCATCTCTGATATCCCGAATCTGCTTCATCAAGTCAGCATCAATCTGAAGCCGTCCGGCAGTATCGAAGATTACCGTATTAAACTGAAACTTTTTGGCATGCTTTAAAGCATTCTTTGCCACTTTTACGGGGTTTTTTGCGTCTTCCGCATAAACTTCAACCCCGATCTGCTCACCCAGAACCTTGAGCTGTTGAACAGCGGCCGGTCTTGCCAGGTCACAGGCTACCAGAAGGGGTCTTCTCCCCTCTGACTTTAAACGGTTGGCAAGCTTGGCCGCAGTGGTTGTCTTACCGGCACCGTTGAGACCCAGAAACAGAATTGAACTTACTGTATCGGGGCCCTTGAGATCAAGCTCCTGGCGGGTGTCACCAAGAAGGCTGACCATACGGTCATGAACCAGCTTGATAAACATCTGCGAGGGATTAACAGCCTTAAGGACTTTCTCGCCTCTGGCTTCCTCGATCGTCTTATTTACAAACCTGCGGACTACACGAACATTGACGTCTGCATCCAGGAGCGCCAGTTTGATCTCGTTGACCGCATCTTCTATATTTATATCCGAGATTTTAGCCTGTCCGGAAAGTGATCTGGACAGGTCGGAAAACTTCTCTGTTAACTTTTCAAGCATATATTTTTTCGAACCCTTAATTAACTATCCAGTTTTTATACAGAGAATCAGGGCTTCTGTCAACAGCCGGAGACTCAAAATACAGGGATAGAGAATGAAATAAAATCATTTATCATTGTACTTTAAAATAGTATCTGTCCAGATAGCGGATCCTGTCCTCCGCCATAAAGCGCTCCTCAGTCACAGGATAGGTGGATCTGATCCTCAAATAGAGCTCTCTGGCTTTTTCAAGGGACTGATGCTGTCCGGGACTCTCATAAAGCCTTGCAAGCTCATAAAGGTCGGCAGCGCTCATCCCCGCCAGGTCCTCCTCTGTGTAGACAGGCGAGGGATTAACAGGCAGCTCCTGAACAGGCTCGGCCTCAAGCTCCGCCTCCAAAGGAGATTCGGGATTCATAAGCTCAAGAAAGGGGTCTGAATTGTCTGTAGCTATGTCTCCGGGTTCAGAGTCTGAGATTTCCCCGGAATCCGCTGCTGCAGGACTATCCTCCCCGGCGGCCTCTCCCTCTTCGCTCTTTAATCCATCATTCAAGGAAAGGTAGAGATCCCTGTCCAGAGAAAGGCTCCTCTCTTCAGACTCCCCTCTCAGAATATCCTGTTTCATAAACTGGAGCTGTGAGTCAAAATTTCCGCTATTGTCGACTCTGAATGTAAAGTGTGTCTCTCCCGATTCAGGATCATAGTACTTTTCATAGAGAGTATAGGCACTGTCCTCTCCACCTGAAAGAAAAACCCAGCCTGATCCGTCGAGGCTCACCACCAGCTTACCCGAAGGGTCAGTGCTGAGAGAGTATTCATCCTCTGTAATCGGCTCAGGAATAACAGGCTCTGCCTGTGCGGGAGGCTCTGACAGTGCCGTGGGTTCTGCAGGTGGTTCCACAGTATTTGAATCCCCCTGAATGACTATAGGAAGCAGAGGATTTGAGGGAACATTGTCATTTTCAGAGGGCAGAGCCGCTCTTTCACTGACAACTACGGAAGGCACTTCAGAGGGGGCCGCTTCCTCAACGACAACAACAGGAGCCGGTGAAACATCCTCATCCTCTACAGCCGCCGCGTCACGGGGAGGCTCTTCAGTCTCCGGAGCCGGTTCCACAGCAGGAACTTCAGCACCAGTATCAGGTTCTGGATTTTCAACTGCTGTCATCTCAACTGCCGGTTCCTCAACTGCGGCGACTTCTTCAGCTGGTTCAGCATTCGCATCAGCGGGATCTGCATCTGTAATCTCAGGTATGTTTTCAACAGAATCGACGGCTTCAGGTGCAACAGGCTCAGCGGATTTTACTCCACCCGACTTCCCCGTTTCCTTCACAGGCTCGTCCACTACAGTTTCAACGGGAACTTCAGCTGTCTCATCCGCAACTTCCACCTCCTCCGCAGGGGCGGAATCTTCGGTCAGGGCTGCAGGAGCCGCATCACCGGCAGGGGCATCATCTGTAGTCTTACAGGAGAAGGCCAGAACAGAGAAAATCATCAGAACCAGAAGGAGTCTTTCAAGGTGCATCTTTCAGTATATCCCATATAAGCTTGTGGTTTGCATCGCTGAAAGAGTCTATATCACCGGCGTCCGGCTCGATCCAGAGCCGGGAGACCTCTTTATCATCCCACTTGAATCCGCTCTCGCGGTAGGGATCAGGAGACAGGTCAAGCTCTTCGACTACCTCAGGATAGAGGATTGTGGATCTGTTCCTGTCACGGGTTGCCTGTTCAAGGCTGCTGCTGTCATAGGCCATTCTCTGCTGTTCCATCTCATTGATGGAACGATCCTGAAGGAAATCCCTGAGGACCAGTATCCCGGTTATCATAAGAATCAGGGCAAAGGTTCCTGCTGCAATAAAGACAAGAACTCTCTTACTTACCTGTGAGAACAACTTAGCTGCCTTCATTGGCTCCTTCTCCTATCTTCATTGCTATAAGCTTGGATACACCTGATTCCTGCATTGTTATCCCGAGGAGTGTTCGCGCACCGGTCACTGTCTTCTTATTGTGTGTAATAACAATAAACTGGGACTGCATTCCGAAATCCATAAGAACATTTATGAACCTTTGAATATTCGCCTCGTCCAGTGCCGCATCAATTTCATCAAGAATACAGAAGGGAGATGGCTTCACCTTATATGTTGCAAAAAGCAGAGCCACACCGGTGAGGGAACGCTCTCCTCCAGAAAGAAGTGATATATTTTCCAGTTTTTTCCCGGGGGGCTGAGCATAAATTTCAATCCCCGACTCAAGAATATTGTCGGGATCAAGGAGTTTCAGCTCGGCACGGCCGCCGCCGAACATCCTTCTGAAAACATCATTGAAATTCTTCTTAATCTCGCTATAGGTCTTCTGAAACAGGGCGGCTGACTCTTTCTGAATCTCCCCGGTGACCTGTATAAGATGCTCTCTGGCCAGCCTGAGGTCTTCAAGCTGGTTGTTCAGAAAGTCATATCGTTCCTTGACCTCGGTAAACTCTTCGGGAGCCATAAGGTTGACCTGCCCGAGAGCTCTCAGCTTGTCCCGTTTATCGGAGTAATCCTTCCTGAGATCCTGCCGGTTCTTGTTGAGTTTATCCAGGCGGTCAATATAGTGCTTGATATCTGCCGAGTAATTCTCAATAAAGTTCTGTTCCAGCTCCTGAAGATCGGAGATCACATGCTGATGTTCAAGGCTTACTTTTTCAAGGTTGAGCAGGAGATTCTGGAGCTCTGAATTTTTCTTTTTAAGGGCTCCCTCTTCACCGCTTACATCTTTGGTTCTGCTTTGGATCGACTTCTCGAGCTCTTTGAGCTTCTTCAGAAGCTCTTCTTTGCTCTTTTCATGAGCCTTCATCTGGTTTTCAGAGGCTGTTATTTTATCCTGAATCTCTTTGCCCCGTTCTTTAACCCGTTTGATCTCTTCAAGGTTTGAACCAATCTGCTCTTCTATCCCCTGGATATCTTTTGTCAGAGCGGCAATGCCGTCTTCTATGGCTGTGATCTGTGTGGCCATTCTGGCCTTGCTTACCCTCAGTTCCTCAAGAGTGTTCCTGAACTGCTGAATCTTTTTGTTGAGTTCGGCAGTCTCTCCTGTTTTGGAGTGAACTTTTTCACGATACTCCTTGAGGTTTTCAGTAAGCTGTTCGAGATCTTCATCGATATCCCGCTTGCGGCTTATGATACCGCTGGGAGCAAGAAACTCCTCAAGAAAGTCAGGCAGTGCAT
Organism: Oceanispirochaeta sp.; assembly: GCA_963676905.2. Lineage (GTDB taxonomy): Bacteria > Spirochaetota > Spirochaetia > DSM-2461 > DSM-2461 > Oceanispirochaeta. The sequence goes on along the minus strand of CAXXVE010000001.1, from coordinate 3,194,759 downwards.
CGGCCAGCTTATGGATCGTCACTTCAAGGTCCGAAAGGCCTTCCTGAAAATCCCGCAGGATTTTCACTCCCGAGTCCCAAACCTCGGAATCATCCTTTCCGTGGCCGACTCTGGACGAGTCCTCAAAGAGCCTTATCTTGCCTTCAAGCTGAATCTGTACAGATTTCAGCCGGGAAATAACCTGTTCCTCAAGTTCTTTTTTCTTCTTCAGGGAGAATCCTGATTTTTTCAAACCCTGGTCAAGCTCATGAACAATACTGTCGGTAAGCTCTCTAAGCTTCAGCTGCAGTTCTTCACGCTTCTTTTCCGCCAGAACGATCTTCTCTTCCGTCTCTTTTACAATCCGGTTGTTTTCGTCAATTCCAGTCTCGGCAGATTTGATATTCTTTTCAAAGTTGATGATGTTGTTTTCAAGATCCGCCAGCTGATCACGAAATCCGGCAAGGGAGTCCTGACGGGTCTTCTGTTCTTTCTGAAGGCCCTCTTTCTTGTCAAGGAGCTCCTTCTCTTTCTGTGAAAGGACCTTGCCCTGCTTATCCAGTTCCCCCTGCTGTTCACCCAGAAGACGGATTCTGTCGGTCAGGTTCTCCTTCTCAAGATCAAGACCGTAGAGCATTTTCTGATCCTCGATAAGCTCGTTCTCCATGGTGTTGACGGCATCAAGATTACTTGCAAGATTTCCGTTAAGACGAAGGATTTCAGCCTCTATAGAGCTTTTTTTCTCAAGCTCCTTATTCCTCTGCCCCTCTTTCTTTGCCTGCTGTTCGGTAAGCTGACTGTATCGGAGAAGCTGTATGTCGATATCTATGCTTGTCATATCTTCCCGGAGTTTCCGGTAGATCATGGTCTTTTCAGACTGCTTTTTCAGGGTTTCGTAGTTTTTGCGGACCTCGCTGAGGATATTTTCCACTTGAACCATATTGTCTTCGGTCCTGGCGAGCTTGCGCTCCGCTTCATGACCCTTCATTTTGAACCGTGTGATCCCGGCGGCCTCTTCGAAAAGATAACGCCTTTCCTCAGGCTTGTTGGATAGAACCTGGTCAATCTTTCCCTGCTCCATGATCGAGTAGGCTGATTTACCGATTCCCGTATCGTAGAAGATCTCCCTCAGTTCCTTGAGTTTTACGAGTGTGTTGTTTACAAAATATTCACTGTCGCCGTTTCTGTAGAGGCGGCGTTTGATTGAGATTTCTGAAAGATCAAGATCAAGAAGATTGTCCTCATTGGATATGATCAGGGTAACTTCGGCGACATTGAGTGCCTTGCGTGCATCGGTGCCGTTGAAGATGACATCCTCCATCTTCTCGGCACGCATATTTTTGGTAGACTGTTCGCCAAGAACCCATTTCATGGCATCTACAATATTACTTTTCCCACAGCCGTTTGGTCCAAGGAGTGCGGTTATACCATCGGTAAATTCAATCTGGGTTCTGTCGGCAAAAGACTTGAAACCCATAAGTTCAATGCGCTTTAGAAACACGTACCCTCCAGTACATTAAGAGTTCACTATTAAACCCTTAATATATCATATGCTTAAAAAATGGTCAGGACTTATTTTCAATAAAAAACCCGCCATTCGGCGGGCTCTGCTTTGCGGGTGACCTGAATCAGTCCCGTTTCATATGTGATGCGGCCTTGTCATAGCCTTCGAGGAAAACATCAAGGTTCTTTTTAAAGACCCTGATGGAGACATTCTCATAGTTTTCATTGGATCCGACACGGCTCTCTGCGATCACAAGGTAGAGATCGCCATTTTTGGCCGACTTGATCATAAAGTTATAAACTCTCTTTCCCGAACCTGTTTTCAGTTCGTCAAACCAGTTTGAATCACCGGTTTTGAGTTTTGTAATGGCCGTTTCGATTATATCGCTGAACTTGTTAAAGTCTTCTGAATATACAATCAGAGAAAAACGGACGAATTTATTGTCCTTCTTGCGGCTCTCCACCAGATTCAAAAACAGATCACCGTAGCGGTTCTCCTTGACGTTAAAAAAATAGGTAAGTCCTCCGTCCTCAACAAACCGTTTTAAAGTAAAGACTTCGCCTCTCTGTCCCATTGTATATTCCTTCTCTTGTAATGTGTGGACTGGATAATAGTCCAATTACCATGTAATGGCAAGATCCAGCCCATTCACTTTACTTAATCTTCACCGGGTTCATCAAAAATAATCATGGTCCCTTCACTTTTAATTACGTCGCCAGGTTCAAGCTCACGGCTTATTACAGTCTTGTTGTTCACCATGACTTCATGATCAGCCTGAAGCATATATTTCCCGTCATCCGACTTGATGATTGTAATGCCTGTTTCATCATCACCCTTATTCAAAAAGGTAGTTTCATCCATTACCTGGGTCTGTTCCCGACTGACGGCAATCATAGTTTTATCATGGCTGATCTGTATTACAGTTTTCTCCGATTCAAAGGCGCCGAGGACCTCCAGATGGGGAAATGAGTAGATCCGTTCAAAGGGTGTCTTGTGAATCACAAGTACAAGAACCAGAGAGAGGACGCTGAAAATCAGATAAACCCACCAGGGAAGAGCTGGAATCAGTCCCCAGAACATCTCCCAGAACCATGTAAAGCTCCGGCTGCTTCCATGTCCTGCGATGGACACTTTCACAAGCCGTTCCCTGCCGCTGGACATTCCAGGCTCATAGCTGATCCTGAACTCGCTATTGATCCTCTCATGAATACCGCTGTAGGCATCAAGGAGATCTTTCCTGGATGATGCGGTATACACCATCCCTCCGCTGGCGGTGGTAAGAGCCTCAAGTTCCGGATCCGGCGTACGTGCATAGAGAATTGTATAGAGGGTAATCCCCCTCTTACTCATCAGATCCTCAAGTTCACCCATTCCAACAAGTTCATTTCCCCATACGGGATGGGGCTCTTTCCTGTTCTCGGAATATGTATAGTTTTCACCGTCTGAAAGAAGAACAAGAACCTTCCTGCCCTTTCTCAGACTCAATTCGTCTGCAGCTGTCTGCATGGCATGGTAGAGCTCGGTATAGGCATCGCTTCCTGAGGGCTGTGAAAAACTCTCAAGCCCCTCGAGGAGCTGATTCCGGTTGGAAGTAAAGGGGACAAGACTTGCCACATTTGTATTGAATGAGACAAGAGAAAGATTGTCCTCATACTCTCTGCTTCCTTCAAAAAGATCCTGAAGTGCTTTCTTGACGAACCAGATCCGCTGCTCCTCAGAGCTATCAGTTGCGGATCCCTCGATTGTATCATACATACTCCCCGAATTATCGATCAGAAGAGACATGGAAATCTGGTCCTGATTGACACCGTTGTACTGAACCTCCCGGATATTCCCTTCACTCCATATTCCGGTATAGGGATCATACTCCTCCAGAAGAAAATCTTCAAAAGCGGGAAGGCTTTCGACCTCAGCCTTACTCTCATCATTAAGAGCGGTATAGATGTGAACCCTTCCTGTCAGCAGCATCTGGCTGCTGTCCACACCTGTTATGGAAAGCTGTTCCTGCGCACTCAGTCCGACGGCTGAAAACAACAGCAGAAACAAAGAAACCAATGCCTGTTTTTTCATTGCTTCACCTCGTACAGAAACTTAGTATTCCCAATTTTAATAACATCCTCGTACTTGAGAGTCCTGTTGTCGATCTTGTCGTCGTTGACAACGGCATGAAAACCGGATTCTGCCTGAAGGACAAGCTCCCGTCCCTTTCTGATAAAGGTAACCGCCACAGGAGGGACCGCATCACCGCCCTGAAGGGTGATATCGCATCCCGGGTGGGAACCGACTCTTGTCTTTTTCTGGTTGATCATATATTTCCTGCCCTTGCTTCCGCCATTCAGCACCCGAAGCACACCGGGAGAGGTCTTAATCTCGATGGCAATGGTCAGCACTGCTGTCCCCATACCCATAATCATAAAACCGGGAAGCTTCAGCCAGCTGTCACCGGGGAAGAAAAGGAGAGCCATCTCGACAAGTGCCCCTCCGGCAAATCCTCCCAGGGCTCCTGAGATAAGACCAGCCTGAAATTTCTGCATTGACCGGGCTCTGAGTCCCTCTGCTGTCCCTATAAAAATACCCATAACTGTCCAGCTTATAGTTCTGGCTGCAAAATAGGGGTATTTGTAATCCTCCGGCATGATTGTGTCGGGTAGAACTGCGCTGAACAGAAACTGACCGAAAAGAGCTCCGATCATGCCTCCGGCAAGTCCCCAGACAAGGCCCATTGACCACTCTCTGTTAATTTTTGAACTGCTTTTATGAAGTATACCCTCCAGAGAGGCGATAACAGCTGTCATTACAGCAGCTGTGAGCCCGCCGGAAGCAAGGAGCACCAGAGTATACGAGGGGAATAGATGCTGCAGCGATAAAACAAGTTCCAGTACAGACCATCCGAAAAGACCGGCAGCCAGCCCCATACAGAGGGAGACGACATATCGTCCTCCTGAATTCATAATCTCTCCTCAACCAGGATTTCACTGGTTTTCTCATTATCTTTTTTGAATTCCACTACCAGAACAGTCTCCTCACCGGATTTGATGGTGACTTCCTGTTCGGCTCTCAGATTCCTTCCCCTTTCAAAGGAAATCGTATAGGTCCCCGGAATCAGGGGAAAGGCCTTCTGGTTCTTCAACAGACCTGTTTCCAGAACCTTCGTACTCAGACCGCCGGACTGAACACGGGGGCGGCCGTTAATAAGAATGCGCACATCATCATCGGCAAGGGGGACAGAACTGCTCAGCCTGAGATTTCCCTCCAGAGGCACAAGCCTTGATTCAAGGGAGAGCTGATCCTGATGCCTTCTTATTCCAAGATCATAGACAAGGGGATAGAATCCCTCGGCGCTGACACGGAAATTATAGGCCCGCCCTGTAGTCAGAGGAGCTTCAAGAGAGGCCAGGGGAACATATTTTTTGTTGATCTCAACCGCCACCTCAGCGATGTTGTTAAGATCCCTGCCGTCGGCGCGGCTTTTTACATCCACAGAAACACTCAGCTCTTTAGGACGGGAGACGGGCCAGTTCAGCACAATAAGCTCCGGCTCACCGGGAGTCAGCTGAAACCGCCGTGTAGTGAAGGGCCGCACCAGAATATTCTGCCAGAAGATTCTGGTCCCCACAGTTGACTTGAGCCAGTATGCTCCAGGAGGCAGGTATACCTTTGAGGACTCCAGTACAACAGCCCCCTCTTCGTCGGGTCTCCAGGGTTTAATTCGGAAGGATTCGATGGTGTCATCCCCTATCCGTCCCGTTTCATCGGGGAATATACTGACTTCGAGGCAGTACTCATCCCAGCCAAGATCGGGAGAAGGGATCTCCTGGCGGACATAAAACCCGCCGTAACTGCCTGCATAGAGGGTTCTGTAGTGAAAGCCCATGGCATAGAGAAAAAATCCCCCTCCGGCAATCAGGGCTGCCGCCACAAGAGGAACAAGCAGCCCTTTTTTGATTGTTTTTACTGTCTTAGACCCTTCCGGACGCCTCTCCTTGTCGTTGACAAGAAGGATAAGATCTTCCTTTACTCCGTCGATATCCGTGGACTTGTACCATTTCTCAAGTTTTTTAAGAATCAGGGCTACAGACTCGGCTCTTTTTTTAGGATTGGACTGCACAGACTTGCGTATAAACCAGTTTATGCTTCTGGGAAGGGCGGGATTCGCCTTTCTGACAGCGGTATACTTACCCTTCTGTATCTTCAGAAGCGTCTCGGGGGTCATCTTGCCGGGATAGGGTTTCTTACCGGTTACCATCTCATAGAGCATGACTCCCAGTGAGTATATATCGGCCTTGAAGGTCACATTCCTGGAGTCGTCATACTGTTCCGGAGCCATATATGAGGGCGTACCAAGAGCCATGCCCTCCTTGGTAAGAGCATCCTCTTCATCATCGGACTGGGCAATACCGAAGTCCACAAGCTTGATCTCACCGGTCTTGGATACAAGGATGTTGGCAGGTTTGATGTCCCTGTGAACCACCTGGTTCTTATGGGCATAGTCCAGGGCCTTGCATGCGTAGTAAAAGATATAGAGAGCTTCATCGTAACGGAGATAACGCTCTTTCTTCAGTATCAGATCTACAGACTTGCCGTCAACAAGCTCCTGAACGATGTAATAGGCCGAAGCCTGCTTGAAGTGATCATAAACTCTTACAATATTTTCATTGCTGAATTCCATCATGATCTTCGCTTCTCTCCGGAAGCGCTCAATAAGATGGTCGTTGTTGCTGAATGTCAGTTTCTTGAGGACAACCGGCCGTTCCAGAGTGGGATGAGTACCCTTGAATACAGCCCCCATTCCTCCTTCGGCGATCTTTCCGTCAATCTGATATTTTCCGATTTTAGTTGGTACTCGGCTCATAGAGGAAGACTCCTTATTTCCTGCAGGTCTACAATATTTTCGCTGGGATCAAACTCACTCACCTGATCAGTATATAAAACAATATGACGTTCCGGGTTATGAATCTGAACATACAAACCCGAAGCCCGAAGATTATATACGGTTCGGATTGTCCTGTGCCCGCCGATATAGTAGCGGAAACTCCGGTTGAACCTCTCTGAGTAGTCCTCAAGGATGGACTCCACACTCTCTTCTTCAGCCTCGTCATTGGCCGTCCAGGTCAGGCCCAGTTTGATATCGTCATTTTCACGGATATTTATTATCTCTTCGGGATGGTAGTAGTACCTCGGTTCCGCATGGGAGATAATCAGTTCTTCAGCCAGGGCCATAAAAGGGAGGTCGTGTTCAAATTCTGAATACTCTTTCATCCACTCTATTCCCATAAATTTCTCCGCCCAGACACGAACCATCTCTCCCTCATAGACGAACTTGCCGAAGGGGTGATTCCCCCGGCCCTCTTCATTGAGAATATTCTCGTGATTTCCTTTCAGAAAGAAGAAGTTTTCGGGGAAGGCGGATTTCAAAAGCATGACCATCTGCATAAGCCCAAGGCTTTCGGCCATTTCATGATCCATGTTTTTATGCCTTCTGAAACCTGTTCTGTACTCCGCCAGGGCCTTCTGCCATCGTTTCAGCCCACGGCGCTCGGAGTGAAAACCGTCTCCCACGCACAGGACCTGAATACTTCCCTCCTGAAGCCTCTCCAGAACTGACCCCTCATCACTCTCCTTCATAAGCAGGTCCATGAGAAAATCCTTTCTGGCATGGAGGTCGGGGAGAATAATCAGCGGAAGATCACGATCCAGAAAAAGAAGTCCCCCTGCCCTGTCATGGAGGTCACGAGGCCTTATTAGCGGATCCATTCCGTCAAGAGCACTCCGGACCCTCTTTGTAAGGGCCATCAGATTTGCGACGGAGTCAACGGTTGTCGAGGCGGCTATTCGCTGCAGTTCTTTCTTCATAATCAATCGGGTATAATTGTGTTGTTAATGCTGACGAACTCTTTTGTCATGATCCGTGTAGCATCTTCGAGCTGGCGGGTCTGACTGGCGGAGGGAGCTCCCGCCATCAGGGCTATCTTGTATACGGGAGAGCTTTTCTTGAAGCTTCCTCCAGTAAACACAGCCTCTTTATCCAGTTTGACATCTGACTTAAGCCGCACATCCTCTTCAAGCAGCTTATCGGGTACATCTTTTCTCTGACCGACGCTGGCATAGATAATCTGCCTGCTGCCGTCTTCCGCAGCCGGGCCGACACCGAGAATGGAGCCAGAAAAAGTCAGCAGAATAAAGGCTCGTGTTTCGTCCTTTCCCACTTCAGACTCTATGGTCATGTGGTAAGTTTTAACCTGTTTCATAAAGATCTTCTCTTTTTTCTGCCAGGCCTTGCTGAGATCCCTGAAGTATCTGCCGCCCGTATCCCCGTGCCGTTCGGCAAGGGACTGGAGATGGTCCAGTACATCGGGATGCATTTCCTTTATGAGTGCCATTTCCCTCTCTCCTTAGATATTATTATAACCAATCGTAGCCGGATATCAGAGATGAATATTAGAATTTACTGTTTTTAATTCAAATAGGCCGAATGGCAGGTTTGACCGAAGGCCGGAAGTCTACTCTTTATCGGTCCAGGAACTGATGGGAAATTCCTTTTCCATTATTTTGTTGCGGTAGGATATAAACTCGCTTTGCGACAGAGCCTTGGAAAAATAGAATCCCTGAAATGTCCGGCATCCAAGCTCGACAAGAACCTTGAGCTGCTCCAGGCTTTCAACACCTTCAACAATCAGATCCAGATTGAGTTCCTTGATAAAGTAAAGTATACCCTTGAGGATGGAGTGATCCAGGGAGTTATCGGTTATCTTCTGTATAAAAGACTTGTCGATCTTCACTGTATCCACAGGCAGATCCTTCAGATAATTAAGGGATGAGTAGCCTGTTCCAAAGTCATCCAGAGAGATATGGAATCCAGTCTTTTTCAACTGATGCAGCTTCTCAATGGCGCTGACAGGATTATCAATCAGGCTGTTCTCTGTGAGCTCAATCTTAAGCCTGGAGGGACTGATGTTATATGTATCGGTAATCCGTTTGAATGTGGCCACAAGATCGGGATTGTAAAACTGCCTGGGGGATACATTGACAGAGATCTCAATATTGTCCCTGCTGTCGGACCACTCTTTCAGCTGCCGTGCAGCACTGAAGAGGACCCAGTTGCCCAGGGGAATAATCAATCCTGTCTCCTCCGCAAGAGGGATGAAGTCATCAGGTTTGATCAGGCCCTTTTCGGGGTGGTTCCATCGTATAAGAGACTCGGCTTTGACATCTTTGACACGAAAACTCTTCTCTTCAATATCAATTGTAATGATGGGCTGATAATTCAGATAGAACTGCTTGTCTATCTCTTTGATGGCCTGCATCTCAAGAGCTTTGATAATGCTGTTCTGAAGCTCCATCTTCTGTATAACAAGCTTACTGATCTCATCTGTAAAAATCGTATAGTTCAGTTTCTGTTTGAATGCATAACTCAGGGCTATATCCGAGTTATGAAGAAGAGTATTCCTCTCCAGGCCGTGCTTCGGAAAGATGGAAACACCGCAGCTGGAATCAATGGAGATGTTGTATCCGGAAAAGATATGGGGCCTTTTCAGTTCCTCGTTCAGCATCTGAAGGAACATATGAAGACGGCTCATCTCACCAATGGACTGATAGACGATCAGAAACTCATCCTCTCTGGTATGATAGACAACATTCTCAAGACCGCTGATTTCAGTCAGCCTGACGCCTATCTGATAGAGGACCCACTCGCTGATGGAGGGCTTGAGAGCCTTGTTGATGGATTCGAAATTTTCATTGAGTTTGACGAGAATAAAGGCAATCTCATCCATATTATTCTCTTCCAGACGCTTATCAAGAAGTATATTTATATCTTCATTGGCTTTTACATGATTGGGAAGACCAGTCTTATGGTTCAATACGACCCTCTGCTGCAGATCGGAGTTTTCCTTTTTAAGATTATTCAACTCTGACGCAAGCTCACCCAGTTCCATGACAAGCTTCTCCCTCTCTTCCTCAAGGGAGACAACAATGGACACTAGCTCTTTGCTGCTGAGTTTTTCCAACTTTTCTATCTTATTATTCATTTCGTCCGGCATATTTTTATATCAACGGCATAAATCAACTGCCAATATCATATTACATTCTGAAAAAGATATAATCAAATGTATTATTTAAAAATATTCGTCTAAAAAAGCGTGTTTAATACTATATGTCCATAAAAAACCGCAATGCGAAACATATAAATTATGATATAAAAACAACATGTTGGAAATTGTGATTGCCGCCGCCCTGTTGTGGGATTTTTTTCTTGCCGAACCTCCCTCACAGCTTCACCCCACTGTTTGGATGGGAAACTACATAGGATGCCTCTGGAAAAGGAGGCCCCGCGGAAAGAAGACCGCCCTCTTTCTTTACGGAGTGTTCATAATATCAAGCGGTGTTTTGCTCTTTGCCGGCGGCGTTTATGCTCTGACATACCTCATCGGCATGATCCCCGGCCTTCCGGGCAGATGGATTCTGCTCCTTGCGGGCGTCCCCCTGTTAAAAGTATCATTTTCCCTTAGATACCTTTTCCGCTCAGCAAAAGAGATCAGAACGGCTCTGGAAAACGGCGACCTTCAAGAGAGCCGCAGGCTTACCTCCTGGCACCTTGTCAGCCGGGATACGTCTCAGCTGACAGAAAATGAACTGTCCTCCTGTGTAATTGAATCGGTGTCGGAAAATATAACCGACAGCTTCACATCTCCTGTTTTCTTCTACTGCCTTGCAGGTCTTCCCGGTGCCTGGGCCTACAGGTTCATCAACACATCGGATGCCATGATTGCCTACAGACACGGCGACCATGAGTGGGGTGGTAAGTTTACCGCATGGTGCGACAGCCTTCTGAACCTTATCCCCGCCAGGCTCACATCCCTTATGATTGTTCTTGCCGCCTTCATCCATCCCCGCTCTTCGGGCACAGGCGCCTGGAAGCAGCTTGTAAAAGACCGCAAGAACACTGCGAGCCCCAATGCGGGATGGACCATGTCAGCCATGGCAGGAGCCCTTTCGGTACGCCTTGAGAAACAGGGAGACTACATACTTGGAGATGAGTACAATCTGCCTGACCACGGCAAGATAGACACGGCTCTTCAAATTACGCTATTATCCCTGATACTGACTATTACAATGTTTTTTACAGCAATACGGGGGGTACAATGGGTTCTGTACACGGCGGTTTAAATTATTCTGAATTGAGGGACAAAGGGATAAATCCCGATGATGTTATAGACTTCAGCGTCAGCATCAACCCCGATCCCCTTCCTGAAAGGGTTGTCAATGCAATCAGAGACTCCAGGATAACAAGATACCCGGACACCCACTGTTCCCTTCTCAAGGAGAAAATTGCAGATTTCAATAAAGTTGACAGCAGCTCCATACTAGTTGTAAACGGAACATCCCAGGGGATGTACCTTATTGTGGCGGCCCTTATAGACAGGAATGATCCTGTATGCATAGTACAGCCCACCTACAGCGAGTATATGGACGCCTGCAGTCTGAAGACAGACAATGTTACAGAGATCCGTATGGAAGCCTCAGAGAACTTTGAAATTTCCCCTGAGAAAATAATTGCCTCCGTAAAGGCAGGCAAACCCAGGCTTCTATGGCTCTGTTCTCCAAACAATCCCACGGGAAGATATCTCAAAGAGGATGATTTCGAAAAGATAAGGTTATCCTGCGAAGAAAACGGAACCATTCTGATACTGGACGAAGCTTACGTCTGTTTTGTACCTGATGAAAAAAGATACAACCCCCTTAGAAAAAATGTAATTGTACTGCGTTCAATGACAAAGGACTTCAGCATCCCCGGCCTGAGGCTTGGATACCTGATGGGTGAATCATCCCTTCTTGAAAAAATTAAAAGATGGCAGCCCGAATGGAGCATCAGTGCACCTGCACAGGATGCCGGAACTGCAGGTATAGCTGAACTTGAGTATTTCAAAGAGAGCTGGCGGAAAACAGCCGGCCGCAGGGACAGAATGAGCAGCGATCTTGAGGCTCTCGGCCTTAAAGTTCACGACAGCTGCTCAAACTTTTTTCTTGTTGAAGTTGATGATATCGAGGCGCTCAAAAAGCATCTCTGGAAAGACCTCATTCTTGTCAGAGACTGTACATCATTCAAACTTGAGAACACTATCCGCATCGGTGTCCGCACTGAAGAGGACAACAATAAACTTGTAAAGAGCATAAGGGAGTATCTGGGCAGATGATACTGGTACTGGGCGGGGCGAAATCCGGAAAAACCGCTTTTGCCGAAAACCAGGCCGAAACACTTGCAGCCTCCGGCAGCGGCAGGATCATATACCTTGCCAGTGCTCAGGCCTGGGATGAGGAGATGAAGATCAGAATCAGCAGGCATCAGGCCTCCCGCCCTGAACACTGGGAGACAATCGAGGAGCCGATACATGTCCCTGAGGCGCTGACGGGTGCAGGACTTGAAAAAGGGGATGCTGTCCTTTTTGACTGCCTGACTCTCTGGCTGACCAATATTCTTATGTCCCTGGGAGATGACTTCCCCCGCATAGAGGCGGAAGAGAAGATAAATACAGCCGTTTCTGCATTTATTAAAAGCTGTGATTCCCTTCCCTGTCAGGTGATTGTTGTATCGAACCTTGTGGAGCAGGGTCTCGTTTCCCCAAACTATCTGGGCCGTCTTTTTCAGGACTTCTCAGGTCAGTCACACCAGAAGCTGGCATCAGTTGCTGATGCTGTATACCATGTTATAGCGGGTCTGCCCCAGAGGCTTAAATGATGGATTCAAAAATACTTGAGTCTATCCTTGAAGGCATCAAACCCCTTGATGCCCGGCTGATCTTAAAGGCCGCCAATCGCTGGGATTCACTGACAAAACCCCCTAAAAGCCTTGGAAAGCTCGAAGATCTTATCTCACGTTTATGTGCAATTCAGCAGAAGGAATTTCCCGATATAAGCAGGCGTACACTTCTCTGCTTTGCAGCTGACCATGGCGTTGTAGCCGAGGGTGTATCACCGTCAAAACAGGTTGTTACCATGGAGATGGTCAGAAACTTCCTCAAGGGAGGTGCAGCGATCTCTGTGCTCTGCAAAAGCTGTTCCACCGAGCTGAAGGTCTTCAACACAGGCATGGTCTACAAGGTTGATGATCCCCGGGTTATCCAAAAACCTATAGCCCCCGGCACTCAAAATATGCGCCGGACAAAGGCTATGAGCACCGAACAGGTATATACGGCCCTGAACATAGGCTATGAGGCCGCCATGGAAGAGATTGAATCCGGGACGGAGCTTCTCCTTTGCGGTGAAATGGGAGTGGGCAACACAACCAGCGCCAGCGCCATCTATGCGGCTCTGACAGGTACGGATCCTGAACAACTTACAGGAACCGGTGCGGGGCTGCCCGCATCCAGAGTCAGCCACAAAGCCCTTGTTATAAGAGAGACTTTATCCCTCCATCATCCCGATCCATCCGACCCTGTGGACATTCTCTCAGCGGTCGGCGGATTCGAGCTTGCTGCGATGTGCGGCGTTATGATAGCCGGAGCACGGCATCGCTGCCCCGTTGTGGTGGACGGTTTTATATCCGGTGCATCGGCCCTTCTGGCCATGAAATTCCACCCACTGATAAGAGAGTACCTTGTATTTTCCCACCAGTCGGGTGAAGCCGGATTCCGGGACCTCTGCAGCCGTTTTGATATTGATCCCCTGGTTGATCTGAACATGCGGCTTGGAGAGGGAACTGGAGCTGTTATGATCATCCCGCTGATTGAAAACGCCCTAGCCTGTTTCAAAGATATGGCGACCTTCGAGGAAGCCGGTGTAACGGAGATTGAGATATGATCCGCAAACTGTTTTATGCCCTCCGCTTTATGACCTCCCTTCCCCTGCCGTGGCGGGAGAATGAGGATATGGTACAGATCTCCCGTGCTTCAGGATTTTTCCCCCTCGTGGGACTGATCATCGGCGGACTGCTCCTGGCTGTTCATGCACTGCTGTCACAGGTGTTCTCTCCCCTGACAACCGCTGTGTTCCAGACCCTGGCATGGGTCCTGATTACAGGAGGCCTCCATCTGGACGGCTTGTCTGATACCATGGACGGACTGGGAAGCAGAAGGGACCGTGAAAGAATGCTTGAAATAATGAAGGACAGCAGCATCGGAGCCTTCGGAGCCCTGTCGCTCATCATTGTTTTAATGCTTAAAACAGTCCTCTGCCTTGAAGTAAACAGCATCAATCCCCTACTCATACTTCTGGCTCCCCTTACCGCCAGATGGGGGCAGCTTATAAGCATAAGATACTTTAAACCGGCCCGGAAGGACGGCATGGGACGTTTCTTTCAGGAGTATATGAGAAACAGAGAACTTGCGGCAGGACTGTTTACAGTTCTTGCGGTCTATGCTGCAAGCGGAAACATCTTTATGATGCTGCTCCTGCCCCTTCACGGCCTCACAGTCTATTTACTGAGCCGTAACATATCCAACAGACTCGGCGGCCTTACAGGCGATGTATACGGCTTTATCTGCGAGACAGGAGAGGTTGTAACTCTTATATTGATCCTTCTGACAGCAGCTCTGAAAAGTACCGCCGGTATTCAGCTTCCCTGGATTTTCTGAATTGTCTCATCCATGCTCTTTTCAAGAGATGTAAAGATAAAATCAAATACCTCTCCCTTGCTGGCATCATCCAGATCAAAAACTGCTATATAGATTTTTTTCCCGCCCATCATTCTACTGACCTCGATCCGGCCCTGTACAGTAATATTATAAGCACCTACAGAGAGCTCCATTTCCGAAAAATCTTTTCCTACAAGAGACTCAAGATCATCTTCAGATGAAAAAGAGAGAGCCTTGGGACTGATATCATGCATGGAGGCTGTATACCCCGCACCTTCGCAGAAAAAACTGATTGTGCTGAGAACATCATCGATGCAGCCGTAGCGGACATACTCACGCTTGCCATGGGCACCTGAGTCTTTAAGAATGCTGCTGAGGTCACTGTAGATCTCTTCCTCAGGTCTGTTGATGGCTATGTAATCCTTTATGGTGTCGGCAAAGCTGACTTTTTCACTAAATACTGTATATACAAGAAGCCGGGACAGCTCTTGTTCCTTTAGAGTTGTATTACAAAAACCGTCAAAATCAAAACTCTTATAGGGATAGTCTGTATTTATAAAAAGAACCGAATCGGGAAATTTGTGCATCAGAGAGACCAGTGCGTCAGTACTGTTGAGTTTATATATTTCATACCCCTCTGCGAAGAGTCTGTTAATCACAGTTTTAGAAAAATCCTGAGGGGGATACAGGAAGAAAACTTTTTTGCCAAGATCAAATGTCTGCATGATAATCCTCTTATTTTGACTTACGTCTTTCATTCTAGTCTTTTCAGAATGAATTTCGCAACAATAATTAAATATAATGAATAATGATTTTCCTTATGCTAATCTATAAGTATGAATCTCTATCATATGATTTTCTTCGCCCTTAATCTGATACTGGCCTGCCTGGCTCTCTCTCTGAGTTTTCTGTTCTACTTCTTCAGGGGCGGCAGTATCTACAGGGCAGCTTCAAGCCTGATGCTCGTCTATGGATTCTGGCTTATTGTAGAATTTCTTGAGTTTTCTTCAAGAATCACAGAACTGCAGATCTTTTTCAGTAATATGCAGTTTTTCATCCTTCCCGTCTTTTCAATTATATGGGTTTCATACTGCTTCAATATCAGTTTCAATCACTCTTTTTTCAAAGCGAAGAGTCATCGTCTGCTCTTCCTTTACCCGGCTGCAATCTTCCTGCTTGTCTTCACCAACAACCGCCATCGGCTTATCTGGAATGATGCCAAGGCACTGTCAGGAGGTTTTGGAATCACCCATGATGCGACCCTGCTTTCAACTATTGTCTTTGTAATCCTGATTGCATCAATTCTTGCCGGAGTCATACTTCTTTCAAAGAGACCGAAGGATGAGTTTTTGTACAGCAGGCTGCGGCTGGCTTTCACTGCCGGAGCCGCGCTTATCGCAGTTGCCGTCAGCCTGATTGAATGGTTTACCCCGACTGTCAGTCCATTAAAGCTGATGCCGGCTTCTATTTTCGTTATGGGATTTATCTCAATCAGTATTATACGAGAGAATGTACGTCTTCAGATAATGCTGAGTAAATATGATGTTCTGGACACCCTCAAGGAGCCTCTCTTTATTGTCAGAGCAGACGGGTTGATCCTTTTTGCCAACCAGGCGGCGATTACAATGACCGACGCTGCTGACATTGAGTTTCCCGGCAGCAATATCAAATACCTGATTCCATCCCTGGGGGACCTTACAGAAGGGGTTATCTTCCACGAGGACCTCTTCTATACAATCAATGCCAACGCCATTATGGTAAGCAGAGAAGATCTGCTAATAATATCACTGACAGAAATCACCGAACTCAAGGATTCGGAAATCAGCCTGAAGCATCTGAGGGACGAACTTGAAAAACAGATTGAGAACAGAACTGAAAAACTGAACGAATCAAATGTACAGCTTGAGAAACTGCTTGAAGAGAAGAACATCCTGCTGCAGGAGGTTCATCACAGGGTCAACAACAACCTGCAGCTTATAATAAGCCTTCTCAATCTCCAGGGGAGCAGAACGGACAACGAGGAGCTCAAGAACTACCTGAAGGAGGCTGTAGCCCGGGTACAGACCATCGCCATGGTTCATCTGATGCTCTACAGATCAGAAGACTTCACCAGGATAAATCTCAGAATTTATCTTGAGGATCTTGTCAAATCCATACTCAAGGAAAATGCAGAGCATCTTACAATGGATTTTACTGATCTTATTTGCTCGACGACAACCTGTATACAGATAGGCATGATCATGAATGAAATCATACTGAACGCACTAAAGTACGCCTACAGCATCGATGAAAAAGAGAAGCGCTTCTACTGTTCCAGCCGGATAGAAAAACAGACAGAGAGCGCAGACAGGCTCCATATAGAGTTCAGGGACTATGGAAAGGGCCTCAACCCCGAGGAGCAGAATGAGAATAAAAAAAGTTCTCTCGGCTTCAGGATTATCAACACCCTTGTCAGCCAGAGAAACGGAGAGCTGAACATCTACAATGATTCAGGATGCGTCTATAAGCTCTGGGTTGAACTGTAAAGCTCAGGGAGTCCCCGGGATGCAGTGACTGTTGTAAAAAAAGCCCTTACCCGCAGGCATGACTGCGACGTAAAAACAGGTAGTGCATAAAAAAAGCTTTTACAGTAATTTCATACTGTAAAAGCTTTTAAACTTTGGGCGGCGCCGGATTCGAACCGGCGACCCCATGCGTGTCGAGCATGTACTCTAACCAACTGAGCTAGCCGCCCCTTAAGCGTGTCCTTATTCTACTGGTATTGAAAAAATTGTCAATATGATCTGAAATTTATTTCTTTATGAACGGTTGATTTTCCACGTTTACTGCAATTTGAATATCACTATGCAGAGGGACAAAAAAAAGGACTGTCCACCAGAGTGAACAGTCCTGAAAATAGACATAATTCATTCAGGACACATCGGATAGATGCGCCTGTTTTAAAAGCTATTTGATGGCGCTTACAACCCGCTCCAGAACTTTCTTTCTGTCCAGAGGTTTAACTATATAGTTTTTGGCACCCACCATCAGTGATTTCTTGACAAGGTCCTGTTTACCCAGGGCACTTACCATGATAACACTGGCATTCTTGTCAAACTCAATAATCTTCTCAAGGGCTGTGACACCGTCCATGCGGGGCATGGTGATATCCATGGTGACAAGATCAACATCGGGATAGAGTTCTTTGTATTTTTCAACTCCCTCAGCACCGTCTGCTGCGGTTCCGACAATTTCAAAACCTTCGGAGGTCAGGATCTGACTGATCTGTTTTGTCACAAACATGGAATCATCGACAATCAGAACTCTCAGTGCTTTTCCGTCTGACCCCTGACCTTCGGGAACACGTTCATTGATTGAGGGGAAATCACTTGTAGTCTTCATCTCAGGCTCCTAATCTTTCTCTTATGGCTACGTTAATTTCAACTTTCCCGTGGGGAAGTCCCATGGGTACAATCAATGCTTCAACATTGATATCCGAAACCTGCATATTCTCACCGGTAATTATTGCCGGAGGAGTCAGGTCAAATTTGAACCCAAGGTCATGAAGCTTGGTTACCGCCTGAGCAGTTACCATATTGGCCAGTTCGGTGATCGTAGCCTTTACAAGTTCATCCATTTCGGTAAGTTCTTCACCGTTCATTGTTGAAGCAACCTTGATTGCAGTCTCCTGAGACATATCAATAAGAACCCGCCCTTCAACGTCTCCTGCCAGACCTACTATTGCGGCTACGCCCAGCACAGGCTGTGTGGACTTCTTAAGATATAGTTCATCTCTGGTTACATCTGTCTGCAGGACTTCCTTGATAATGCTGAATGCAGCTTCAACAAAAGGATTGATATACTCAACTCTCATGCAGTATTCTCCTCTTCATAGATTTAATTATATACTAAAGCACTTTCGATTTTTAATTTTTTTTGAATATTTTATGATTACCGCGTCCAACCGCGTCCCATCCGCTCATTGATATAGGCATCTCATTATCACCGAGAACCAGAAGCCCGCCGGGCTTCATATTTTCATATATAGTGTCAAAGAACTTGATCTGAACAGCCTCGGGCAGATAGCACAGTGTATCACGGCAGATAACCATATCCGCGTGAGGAAGAGCTGAATCATTGTTAAGGTCACTGTATTCAAAGAGAATGCTGTTTTTGATTACATCATTAAACTGAAAAGAGCTCCCTGATGAGACCAGATAAGGTGCGTAGAAATCAGAGATACGGCTCTTGTCCACTGAAAGACCAGGGGCCGAAGAAATATTAATAAGATCATTATCATTCCCCTGTACTTTAAGTACAGTGTCAGGGGATTTACCCTTGATGAGAGAGGCGATTGAATATGTTTCGAAACCTCTGCCGCATCCGGGGTTCCAGACAAACACATTCCCTCTCATAGAGGGCAGTACAGAGCCGACAGCGTCGAGGATTTCATCGCTCCACATCTGACCTGTACAGGGAGAGAAAAAACCTCTCAGGAAATCCTCAGCATCATCCTTGTTTCTGAGCTGAAAGTTGTCTTCCCCCTTCTGCTTGATCCAGCTGTCATAGCGGGATGAGATCCAGTCTCTGTTCATGGGGCTGGGATGAAATCCAAGATAGGTTGTAAGGGTCTCCTCAATAAAGCCCTGATTCAGAGATTTGCCTGAGGGGGCTGCAGCAGCCACGGCGGGAGCGCTGTACTCCTGAGCCTCAGCCTGGGCAATATTTCTGATTGCCTCGTTCTTATCAACCTTGGTTTCGCTGCTGAAGATTTTTTCCGCATCAAGAATAATGTAGAGGCTTGAATCATTTTCTACAACACCGTCGATGTATTTGATATTTATATCACCGAACAGGGGATGCGGGGGCTGCTTCCTTGAGGAATCAATGCCTATTACCTTTTCGATTGAATCTACAAGGATTCCGATAGTACTGTCTTCGAGCCGGAGTATGATCATGTTTTCAAATCCGCGGCTGTTGTCTGTAACAGGAAGATTAAAGAAAACCCTGAGGTCGATAACCGAGATGATATCACCGCGCATATTATAGACACCCTTAACATAGGGAGCCGAATTGGGGACAAAAGTAAACTTCTGGGCCTTATGAATCTCTTTGACCCGCATGATATCAATTCCGTAGTCTTTACCGGCAAGGGTGAATGTCACCATTTTGAAGTCAATCTTCGCCAGTTCCATTTCTTTCTGTTCTTCTACCTGTGTCAGTCTCTGTGTATCCATAACTAACCTCAATATGCCTGTGATCTTTTAAGTCTTGTAGCCTGTTCTTTCTGGATACAGAGATCCAGAAGCTGACTGACATCAATAATGAGTGAAACAGTACCGTCACCGAGTATAGTGGCACCGGCGATTCCCGGCGAATTGGTATACCTGTCCTTCAGGGGCTTGATCACCACATCTTCCTCACCTATCAGAGAATCGACCATCAGTCCCATTTTTTTGTCTCCGCTGCCTACAATAACAACAAAGTTATAGTCCTGACTCTCCTCTGTCTCCAGCCTGAACAAACGGTTCATTCGTACAAGGGAGATTACATCCTCACGGACGTTGAAGACCTCATGGTTATCAATTATCTTAATCTCTTCAGGTTTGATTCTGTGACTCTCAATAACGCTTGTGATAGGAATAGCGTAGACTTCGGTGCCCACACGAACCAGGAGACCCTGAATGATGGCGAGGGTAAGAGGAAGTTTTATGATGAACCTTGAACCCTCTCCGGGACTGGAGTGCACTGTTACGGTACCGTTGAGCTTCTCAATTTCCTTGCGGACAACATCAAGGCCGACTCCCCTTCCTGAGATATTTGTAATTTCCCGGGCTGTTGAAAAGCCGGGTTCAAAAATCAGATTATAAGCTTCCACATCGGAAAGGTTTTTGCTTGGATGTATAACACCCCGTTCAATGGCCTTCGCCTTGACCTTCTCCACATCGATACCGGCTCCGTCATCGGAGATCTCAATAACGATCATATTTCCTTCGTTGCTCGCCTTGAGAAGTATCTGTCCCTCTTCGGACTTTCCGGCTTCAAGACGTATATCGGGGTTCTCTATACCATGGTCAAGGGAGTTCCTGACACAGTGCATAAGAGGATCCAGAAGTTCTTCGATAACCGATTTGTCAAGTTCTGTATCTTCCCCTTCGATGGTGAGCCTAATCTTCTTGCTCAGACTCTTGGAAAGATCCCGTACAAGCCTGGGAAACCTTGAAAAGATCTGGTTGATGGGAACCATTCTGATTCTGAGAATAGCCTCATGAAGGTCACCAGTGTTTCTTCCGAGATTGGCCGCAGTACTCTTGAAGGTTCCAATAGTCTGTTTAAAGTTCCCTTCGAACTCATCAAAGATAGTAAAGAGATCCTCATATTTGTCATTGATCTCTTTGCGGACATCTTTTACGGACTTGTTCTTCTGAATATCCTCAAGATACTGGGGCAGATCATCAAAGAGAGACTTCAGCTTGTCTTTGAATACGCTCTCGGCACTCTGAAGCT
This sequence comes from Oceanispirochaeta sp., assembly GCA_963676905.2. GTDB lineage: Bacteria > Spirochaetota > Spirochaetia > DSM-2461 > DSM-2461 > Oceanispirochaeta. The sequence continues at coordinate 3,174,221 of CAXXVE010000001.1, read as the reverse complement.
GGTTCTGAATATCTATAAAAGAACTGTTAATCTGATTGAAAGTAGCCTTATTGATAACCGCTTCACTCACAAGATTCAGAAGATTATCAATCCGCTTGCTGTCTACTCTTAAGATGGACCCTGCGGAGTCTTTTGCCTTGGGCTTGGAAACGGCAGCTTTTGAAGATGCCTTTATCTCATCGTTAATTTCCTGCTCTTCCTGTGCAGCTGCTGCCGGAGCAGGTGCTGAAACTGCAGGCGCAGCAGGTGCTGCGTTCACTGGTGCAGGTTCGGGTGCCGGTGCAGGTTTGGAGGCAGATGACTTCACGGTAGATTTCTGCTTACCAAGAATTGATGCATCAACGGAAGTTGTAACATCAGAAATAAACGCGTCATTCTCAAGAGTGACAGGATCACTGTCAGTGGCTAAAAAATAATGAACTTCAGGAAAATACTGATCTTCATAGAGCCTGTCGAACTCCGGGATGGTTTTGAGTATCTGTCCGGCGTTTTTAAGCTTGGCATAAACCTGTATGCCCCCGACTGAGTTCATCGGATTGTCTTCGTCGAAGACAGCTGTAACCTGAAGAACCGGAAGAGACCCTGCGGCCTCTTTAAGCTCAAGCATATCATATTCTGAAAGAGTGAGCTCTTCAGATTCAGCAGCTGCGGGAGCTGCTGCGGGTTCGGCTGCCTTTACAGGAGCGGGAGCAGGACCCTTTCCCTCACTCAAAGATTTCAAAGTTGACTTGAGAGAATCAATATTCTCATTGTAGACAGTTCCGCTGCTCCTGAAGGAGAGCATCTCTTTGATGACATCAATTGAAGCCAGAAGGCTGTCTACCACAGATTCAGAAATCTTGACATTATCGCTTCTGATCTCATCAAGAAGGTCCTCGACAAGATGAGTGAATTCTGCAAGCTCTGTCATCTGAACAGTAGCTGCCCCTCCCTTCAGGGTATGGGCTGCTCTGAAGATTTCATCAACAGAGTCCCTGTCTTCCGGATTGTCCTCTATGGCAAGAATATTCTGTTCCAGAATCTCGACCTGAGAGTTCGCTTCGGAAAAAAAGTCTTTCAGGAGTTCTTCATTGTTCGGATCTAGATAATCGCTCATTACTGGTTTCTCGCTTTGACTGTCATATTTTCTATATATTTTATATTAAATTATGCCGCAGAAATTTACAAAGATATTTCTCATTATACTTGAAAAAGGCTGAATGTAAATCATTTGATCCCAATAAGGTTTATCTGATAGAAAATACTTCAGTTTACGGTATAAACCACATAATTGTGAGATATTCCTAAGTAATCATAAGGCTCAATACGAAAATATATGTAAGAACTTAATTGGGATGATTGAATGAAACGTATATTATTGGCTTTTACACTCCTTTACCTTGGAGCAGCAGCATTTGGTGCAGAGACTGGATTTTCAACGAAATTCGGTAATTTCGGCATATCAGACTACTCTGACAGTTCTGACAGCTATATTCCCTACTTTCAATGGGCTGCTGAGATCTTCTATAGAGACAAATCGGGTCTCAATGAAGATCTGGAGTATGGATTCACTCTCAGCCGCGATACGATACGTGGATACAACCTGAAATCTGAGCTCTCATTTATTCAGCCCTGGTATTCTATAAGCTTCGGCCCGGTTTTCGGAATTATCAATGAATCACTTACTCTTATTAAACCAGGTTTTTCAGGCAGTATCAGAGGACAGATGCCCGGTATTTTTTTCGCTGAACTGGGGGGAGATATGATCCCGGCTCAGTATGCGGGAGCAGCAGACGACTACAGTTCCTACTCAGGTTACTATTCCATCGGCTTCTACATGATGCAGAACCACATACTCTGCTACTTTACCCAGGAGCTTCTGAACTATGCCAGTCTTTCAGGAAGTACGCCTTACACTAACAGCTCCCTGTCCTATATTTTTTATGCTGACTTTTTTGAAAAGAACTCAATCTTCAAGATTGAAACCAAAATAGGCTATGAGATTCTGAACAGGACCTTTTCGGTCTCTGAAACTGATATCGAGATAAAAAATATCCTTCTTGGATTGAGGGGGGATTTCTTTGTAGGTACAGGTTCGTCTTTCTTCATCGGGATTGACAACAAAATCTACCCTGTCAGTTCGGGAAGCATTGTCCTTGCCGATGTCCCCGGGTACCTTGTCACTGTTGAATCAGGTTTCACCTGGCGTTTCTAAAGGATAAACTCAAAATTCCTTTGTAATGAAAACAGCATAAAAAAAAGACCCCTGTTTAAGGGGTCTTTTCTATTTAATAGAGCTTAGTTATCGGTCTATTAAGTCATACTTTTTTATCATTCAGCAGGAGCAACTTCTTCATCAGAGTGCATTTTCTGCTCTTCCAGATATCTGAGAACCTGATTGTTTCCAAGTCTCTGGAGTTCAGCATTTCTTCTTGCTTCTTCTCTATCAGCAAGAATATTCCATGTGGACTCATGATCGATATCAGAGTTGAGTTCATCAAGAACAGCCTGATCGTAGATGATGCTGATGTCCTTGATATAGGAGATAAAATCTCCACCTTCCTGCATTGCGTCACGGTAGACGTACAGGCTGTCAAGGGTTACAGCAGGCATGCTTCTGGGGTAGAGGGGCTCTGTTCTGAGCTCTCTGTTTCTAACCTCAGAGATGTAGTTGGGGTTCTGCCATTCAAGCTCTCTCCAGCCGTCGAAATCGAGGTAGCTGAGAAAGATTGACTGCTTGTTGTTGTTGGAATCGCGGAGAACGATACCGAGACCCATGGGAAAGTTCATACCGTAAACACGAACCTTGATGGATTTCAGAACACCGACATTCTTTACAACACCATAACCTGTAAACTGATCGCCTCTTACAGGCTCATCGTCTACTGTGCTTGTAGCATAGGCGGGAATCTCAAAAGGAGGCTTGACCCAGGCATAGCCGTTGAAAGCACCTTCGGGGAAATGTACCCGGATACCCATAACCTGATCACCTGCTGTAGCGAAGTTATTAACATCGTTGTTTACAGGAACGCCAAGTACATAAGAGAGAGAGTTATTCACAACAGTCTGAGAAGAAGAAGTTAATTCTACTGCCCAGTTAGGTACCAGAAGAGAGGTCTGCATGGCAGCCTTTTCCTCTTCAGTATAACGTGTACCCGCTACTGTACTGAAATCCATAACCGTTGCCTTATGCTGACCCTGATAATCATCAATCAGATCAGAAAAATTAATCAGAACTGACTCTTCTGCGAACAGTGAACCAGTGATGAAAAAAAAGGCCAAAAACATGAGTGAGAAGAACCGTTTCATTCATAGCTCCTTTAATATTCAATTCAAGTTTATCTATAATTCAAAATTATACAGATGCCAACATGTTTGTCAACGATTTAAAATTTTTTTTGCTAATTCAGGATTCATTATTCGCCGAGGTTGCATAGTAGTCTGAACCGGGTATCTGACCCTCTACAGTTACTGTTATCTCCTTGATTCCCGGGAAATTAAACTGGATATTCCTTGTGAGAAGCTCAATCTGTTCTTCATGATCTAAAAAGATTCTCTGGCTTTCGTTTAAAAAGCCCCTGTCCAGATCAAGATACAGCTTTTCACCGCTGTGAATAAAAGAGCGCACTTTAGTACCCTGGGGAATAAACGGATTCATCCTCAGAGCGACAGGCCCCAGTATCAGTTCGTTCAGGAAAATTTCAAGACGTTTGTCGGCGCTGCTGGCCCTGTATACATCCCGAACTTCAGCATTCATGCCGTTCATGGAATCAAGGGGGAAAAAAAGAATATATCTGGATCTGCCGAAACCTACATTAAAGAGGACCAGAACAGTAAAAAGAAGTACCAGAATCAGGGAAACCGGCACGAAGGGAACTATTTTCTTTATCATTGATTATACCTGTTTTCAAAAAAATCTACAAAATCTACGATGCCATTATAGATGCCATTACTCAGACTTTTCAAGTATTGGGGATTTCTGAGGCGCTGAGCCTCTGTCCTGTTGGTAACAAACCCTGTTTCTATAAGAACAGAAGCCATCATGGCATTGCGCACAACAAACCAGGATTCCTCTTTCAGTCCCCTGTTGGTGGCCTTGTGGCCGACCTTACTGTCCAGATGATCCAGAATAGAGTTCGCAAGAGTTCTGCTCTCCAGTGTGAACTCCTCTTCCATCAGCGTATTGAGAACGCTGTCGATGGATTCATTCCCCTCTCCGGGCAGCACCTGCCGGCGGTAGTCCTCGGGCAGATACCATACTTCAAAGCCCTCGGCATCTTTATTGAGGCTTGCATTTCCGTGAACTGAAATATAGACAATCCCCTCGCCCCTGGCAGCAGTGACGCTGTTTGCAAGCTCAACCCTGTCTTCAAGGGTCGGGTAAATATCATTCTCCCTCGTAAGGATTATATTTTTATCGGGGAACTCTTCTTCAAGCTTCTCTTTCAGGGCAAGGGTTATATCCAGTACAAGATTCTTCTCCTGAAGTGGCGTCGCTATGCCGTCGACAGCAAAATTGCTCGTAGCACCGGAGTCACGGCCGCCGTGGCCGGGGTCGAGAATAATAGCCGCCACTCTGAAGGCAGGCTTTTTTGGGGCAGCCCCTTTGTCCTGAAAAAACTTAACAATCAGATCGACTGTTTCGCTTGAGAATTTGAGGACACCTCTCTCATAGAGAATGGCTCCTGTATGAACCACATCGGTTCCGTTTAAAAGAAGGATGGATTCGTCCGCCATAAAGACAATACTCTTCCCCTCCTTCAGGAGGATGCCTTTCTTCTGAAGAGGGTCCCAGAGGAGACGGGACCCTGTTTGGTCAATCAGACTGTGGTGATCAAGAGTCTCCGCATAAAGAGAGCCCATACTGAGGAGAAGAAGGACTGTAGCTAATATTCTATATTTCCCCGTCATTGCTCTCAATATACCATAGACAGCCCTGAATGCCTCCTCTGACCAGAGCATGCCAGAAATGTCTGGAGTAGAGAGTCCATTCGGCGTCTTCTGAAAACTGTATATCTGTCTTGAAAGCGATCTCTTCCATTGCTTTTCTCAGGCTCAGGCCATTCCAGTCGCACTGATCAAGAAAGAGGCTGTTTGAAATGGAGGGAACAATGACCTCTCCCCTGTTGTACTGCATTGTGTAATCGGGCTTAAAATCATCGATCATCAGAAGACGATCCCAGTTTTCAGAGCAGTATGCAGAGGGAGGGAAAGATGTATCCAGGGGTGCTTCAAGGAAAGCTCCTGTTTCCCTGTCTCCCGGTACCAGGGAGACCCTGATAGTGCTTACAGCTTCAGCGCTTGCATTCAGCGCTTCCTCCCTGCTTCCCGCAACGGCAATGACATTTCCGCACTTCATCACATTGTTAAGGGGGAAAGAGACCCTCTCACCCTCCTCTGCCAGAACAAATATGTCTTTGACTGCATCCGCGCTGTGAGCCTCTTCAAGCCCCTCAAGAGATCTGATCACACCTGGGATAGAGATATATGCCCTCTCGGATGAGTGAAGGAAGAGACTCTCTTCCAGATTATCTGGTTCAAGTCCCATTGCAATGCGCATACCCTGCTCGACAAGTGGAACGCCGCTGGAATAGGGATATGTCCAACCCGACATAAAACCTCCGGAGAGACGGGCGGCAATTTCGCCAATCATGACGCCGCGGGAGGTAAGTTTAATATCCCCTTTTGCCGCACCTGTTTTTATCCCAAGAGCCGTGACAGCCTGCCTGAAAACACGAAATACCTCTTCAGCATCCCCGGCTCCCAGCTCTGAGGGAAGAGTATGTCCCATCTCTATAAAACAGGGAGGATAGAAGATGTGGCGGTCAGCAAATCCTGTGATCCTGATTTCTCCATCAGGCAGAACAAGTGAGTCGATACTGTACTCCCGCCCGTCCATAAACTCTTCGGCAATAGCACGGGAAGTCCTGGAGAATGATACGGCTTCTTTGACAGCCGCCTCAAGACCATCCTCAGAGTCCACTGTAATAACACCCCTTCCGCCCATATTGTCCACAGGCTTGACTACAAGAGGGTACTCCAGTCCCTTTACAGCCTTCAAATAGTCCATATCTTCCGAAAGCTCACAAAAACCGGGACAGGGAACACCATGCTCCTTGAATCTGAGACGCATTCTGTATTTATCGGTACAGTCCAGAGCCGTCTGATAGGGGATACCCGGAAGCCCCAGTTTTTCAGCGACCCAGGCTACAGAAGAGGAGAAATCCGTGCCGCATGTAAAAATGCCCTTGAGGTTCAGCTCTTCTTTTATTTCGCCGGCGGCTTCAGCCAGTCTGATTCTGTCCTTCAGGTCTATATCCAGAAAGAGGTCAGCCCTCTTTCTGCAGGGAGCCTGGGGATTGCCGTCTGCAGCTATAACCGTCCAACCGTTTTTTGCAGCGGCTTCAAAAGCCGGCAGCTGCATCAGTCCGGCTCCGAGTATCATAATTGCTGGCTTTTTCATTCTCAGTTCTATCCTTTTACTGAATATATTTCAAAAGTATCGCCCCAGCCTGCGGCTCTGCTTATAAGCAGCAGCACACTCCGGGGAAAGATTTTTCTGACTGACTCCGGAAAACGCTCAGGATGATGGCCTGTACTTCTGAACCTGATTTTTCTGAATCCTGTCTTTTTAAGAATCCTGACAGCGGATTTCCTGTCCCAGAGGGTAAAGTGATCGGCGGGACTGGCACTGAAGAATCCTTTTTTCCGGAACAATCCGCTTACTCCCGAAGCACATGGTGTCGCCATTGCAAGAACGCCTTTCTCGTCGAGCATATCATGCAGAAGCGGGAGTATCTCCTGTAAATTACTGAAATGCTCAATAACATACCAGAGGGTGATTACCCTGAATTTCTCATTTGCCATTCTTTCACGCACATCAGGATCTGTCAGGTCCCCCCGGAGGGCAGTAATTTCCGGGAAATTATTTCGGATATACTCTACAGCATCCTCTGAGATCTCAAGTCCTTCCGCCTTGTATCCAGCTTCGAAGGCTGAGAGCAGAAAAGGCCCGTAAGCACAGCCTATATCAAGAAGACGTCCCTTTGATGAGTTGAGCCTGTCAATCACGGCAAGCCTTTGAGCCGCCATGGCCCTTATGTGGGGAAAGTCCTCTATGTAGGTTTTACCGTACTGTTCACGGTACTCGGAAAAGAAGTAGTCCTTTGTATAGATCTCTTCTTTTGCTCTCAAATTGACCATGTATTTCATACCGCAGCTGGAGCATGTAAAATAGCTTTTGTCTTCAAACCTGGCGATAACTTTTCTTTTGACCTTACCACAGACAGGACAGCAGTCAGGGGTTATATTCATTGAGCGCAGCCAGAGGGCAAAGCTCTCATTTTCCGTAGCGTACCTGCTGCGTATCTTCTTCTGGGATTCATCAAAAACAGAAGGATCTGATTCCAACAGAGATTTGAGAGATGAAACAAGTTTCCGTCCCTCTCCTGCAGATGCAAGGAGCGGGAGTTCCGCGTTCAGTGTCAGTTTATCGTGGTACCCGGTGGGATTGAAAATCATTACATAACGGCTGCAGGAGAGGGCTTCAAAGGCTGTCAGGCCAAACTGGGTAATGATAAGATCATACTCTGTCAGTTTCTCTGACAAACGGGGAACATATCCCAGCACTCTCAAACCGGACCCATTTCCCGGTTCTGCTTCCGCAGCAGGATGGCCCGGTAATATAATATCAATATCGAGTGTTTCTATAAGAGGTTTGAGCTCATCCTGAAGGAGGGCTCTGTGAACTGAATCAGCCAGACCTGCCGGATCCTCCCCGCCGAAACTGACAAGGACCCGCCTGATCTGCTCCGGGGTACTCCCGAAAAGAGGTCTGTTTATAAAGTTATAACCCTCTTTGTTGATCTCATGATTTACGGGCATGGGGAGCGTGTTTACAAGGCATGTCGCATCAGAAGCCAGAGGTCCGGTCTCATCAATGGCCACTACCGGAATATCCTTAAACGCATCCGGAAGTCCTGTGGTTTCCCTGTTGTCAAGAACAATAAGCTTCCAGGCGCCTTCCGGTTCGCAATGCCAGTGGATGCCTTCACGCCCCTGGACAAGTGGAAGATTCTCATAATCCAGAAGGGATTCACCCTCCTTTCTGAGAATATAGATATGTACATTCGGAAAATCCGAAGCCCAGTCAAGGCAGCGTTTCAGATGCCCTGTGCCGTTCCCCTCCCGTAGGGAGGGTATAAAGAGGATTCGATCAGAATCAATCATGCTGTATCAGATATTCCTTGAGTCTTGTAAATGATATTGTTTGACCGCGATAGAGTTCGGAGAAGATTCTGCTTATCTTCCTGTAGTCTTCCTCTGTATCAAGGGTCACACGGTTTTCCATAAAGGGTATGTGTTCATGATAACAGAGTGAAAACTCAGCCGGATGATTGTAAATATAGGGTGTCACATGTTCATGATCATAAGCCTCTTCGGTTCTTGGAAGCGTATCCTCAAGTGCCCGCCGCCTGAAAAGCTCGACGCCGCAGCCGACAGGCAGTCCCTTCATTGCCGTATAGTCAGTAACAGAATTGTCCTTAAGATACTGAAGCAGCTGAACCGCAGGTTCCCAGGCTACAAGGGGGTTGTCCCCTGTGGCTCGGATAATTATATCAGGGTTATAAAGCCTTCCGGCTTCGATAAACCGCCCCAGAACATCCTGACGGTCACCGGCAAAAACAGAAAAGCCCTCTTTATGAGCCAGTGGCTCAAGGACCTTCTCATCACCCTCCGCTGTAAGCAGAACATGATGATTGCAGGGGATATTCTTTAAGGATGCCATGGCATGGCTTATAACCGTTTTTCCTTCTATTGTCTTGAGAGCCTTGCCAGGCAGCCTGTTTGAGTCCAGACGTACCTGTAGAAATACTGCTGATGTCATTGAAGTTCCCATAATTCAGTGAGGCTGTAGGGATCCATACGGAACCTGTACTTATTCTGTTCCACCCATTCACGGGTCTCTCTGTAGTCCTTCAAAGAGTTAAAGACGGACATACCGGATTTAATATGAAAACGGATAATATTCCCCAGAGAGAGCTGGCAGGAGTCCCCCTTGAATACAAGAGCAAGGTTCTTGAGAAAGAACCTTTTGTAGGAGTCGTCTATGCTTATATCCTCATTGGGAATTTCATTCTGGTATGCAATTTTAATCCCTGTATAGCATTGGATTTTCTCACCCCAGAGAAAAGCTCTGAATCCGAAATCAAGTTTTTGCCAGTAAGGCGTCTGAATCTCAGTATCATAACCGTCACTCAAAAGGAATTTTTCCCTGTTATAAATACCGCAGTAATCAAAGGGATAGAGAGTCGGTGTTTCATTCTTTACAGATCCAAGAGGAATGACGTCAAGTTTTCTTCCAGAAAAGACGGGAGCCAAACGTATCGGAATAGACTCTTTTTTCGGATTCATAAGCACAGGAATACTGCACAGGGCTTTCTGCTCCGCCGCCATTGCAAAGAGCCTTCCTGTTTTACCTATAATCTGAAGCTCCATATCATCCCACATTACAAGGACATGGCTTCCCGAGGCTTCTCTGACAGCAATATTGATCTGTTCTCCAACTGTCATCTCCGCTGAGACAATAATACATCTGAGTTCTGAAATTGATCTTGTCAGCTGGTCCACATCTGTCCCGACAGTATCAACCGACAGGATTTCAGCAACCTGTAGAGATGCAAGTTTCTGTATCTGATCTTTCCGGAAAGGGCGGCCTCCACGGCTCAACAGAACTACAGAGATTCCCCTGAAAGATTTTTTCTCTTTTCTTCCGGTACTGACGACTGTATAAGTGCCGAGCATATCAGAAGTTATAGCTGTAGTATTCATCGCAATGCTCACAAATTCCGCAATACTCACCTTTCAAATGTTCCTCAAATTTGGCACTCCCCGCATCCCAGATTTTGGAAAGCTCTTCTTGAAAGCAGTTCCCCAGAATATGTTCGCTACCTATATCCTCCCTGCAAAGTAAAGCTCGTCCATCGGCGAGCAGAGCCATTTCACGTTTTAGATGCCAGCAGGGGGAACGTCTGAGGGGAGATAGATCGGTAACCTTCTTTTCCTCAAGTCTCAATGAGAAGTGATCATATTTCTGGATGATCACATTTTCGGTCTTCTCTTTCCAGTGGCGGTAGAAATTTTCAAGATCTTCTTCAAATCCCTTCATTCGTACAGCCTGTACCCAGACCTTACGCGGATTCAAAGCCAGAAAGCTTTCAGCAGTACCGTAGGCTTCACTATATCCCTTCCCTCTGATTTTTTCGTAAACTTCGGGACTCAGGGCATCAAGTGAGAAAATCCACTGAATCCTGGATGATGCAGCGACCTCCTGCAGTACTGGATCTTTTTCAATGCTCCATCCCAGACCTGAGGTTTCAATAAGAAAGGAAAGAGAACTTCTTTCAAGCAGCTTTTTAAGAACCTCCGATATTCCCGGATAGAGAGAAGGTTCTCCCCACAGGCTGAGGCAGACAACAGCATCGGGAGTATATGCCTCAATTTTATCAATCAGAGCTGTGAGCTCTTTTTCAGGCATATGACGTGAATCTTTCAGATGATCAGGATTCATCCCGGGATAGGGACAGGAGAAACAGCTCTGCGGGCATCTGGTGCTGATCTGAACCTGATAGTAGTTAGGATAGCTCCTGCAGAACGCTTCTAGACGTTCATGCTCCCTCACAAAATCCTCTGCCTTTACGATCCCTGCGTCTATAAAGCTGTTCAGCTGACGGATATTGATCTTACTGTCTGCGGAAAGGCTGATTCTTTTCATTCTCAAATCGACCTTCGATATCTCGGTTTCAATATCAAAGGAGTTGATATCCTTCTGAATCCAGCCAAAAAGAGCGTCTCTCTTAACAGGGAAATCAGCTGCGGCTTGAATCTTCTTCAGTTCATCAAGGGTCCGTGGTGTTACGATCTCTACAGAAAGGCCATAGGGATAGCCGTCTGCAAAGGTGTAATCGGCAAAATATTTAAGATGGTTTTTATACATTCTTTCGAAGAGATCAGGATCGAGAAGAGGGGTATCACCGTAAAGATAGAAACAGTGGCTGAAACCTTCTGCTGCCTGGCTCATTTCATCAAGGAGAAGATCCTGACGATCTTCGTTTAACAGTATAAATTTCTCAATTTCATTATCAAAAAAGCTTTTTATCTGTTCAATATCAGAGGCTATCGGTATAATTTGCCCAACTTCCGGTAATCGGGAGACAAATTCCATAACGCTGCGGGAAACAGTCTTTCCCTTTATGAGGACTGTATTTGTATGAATCAGATTCAGAAAAACTATATTTCTCATAGTCAGAATATCGTCACCAAAGACCTGTTATCTGAGTGAAAGATACTACATGAGGATAAAAATATGAAAGTACTTAAACATACAGCTTTCTTACTTGCTCTTGCGATTCTTCTCTGCTCCTGCGGTTCAAACCCGCTGAAAAGCAACTCCCGCATCATCCATTTTCTGGACTCGGAAGAGTTACCCTACAGGATTGATGGCGAAGGTGATTTTATGATTGCCGGGGGCCGCGGCCTGCAGGCAAGAGATGTATGGATCAGAGGCCACCTGAACTACTCAGGAGATACTGCTGTAAGAGAGATTTTTTCAGCGAGCAATTTCCTCAGCGAAAACGATCTGGACGCTGTAAGCCGAGTGCTTCTTGAAGACAATATGCAGACCCGGATAATGGGAAGCTGGGCCATCATCCGTGATGAAGGACAAGACAGATTTCTCGTGGTCTATATAATAAAGGCCGGGCTGGATGCTGATAAAGATTACATAAGGCAGGCTGTAATGGAGGCGTCGGAAGCCGTGGACATCCTGGAGAAGGTCCTTCTGCCATGATAAGAGACTATACACAGATCCCCAGTTTCAATGTAGGTGAAATAACATTTCTTATAAAAAATGCCCTGGAGGAACGCTTTCCTGTTGTTAGGGTAAAAGGTGAGATAAGTAATTTCCGTCCTGCGGCTTCAGGGCACTGCTACTTCAATTTGAAAGACAGGGATGCTGTGCTTACAAGCGTCCTTTTCCGCCAGCAGCGCCAGGGTCTTGATTTCACACCCAGTGACGGAATGTCTGTAACTGTAATTGGAAGAATAACTGTATACCCCCAGAGAGGTAACTATCAGCTCATATGCGAATCCATGGAACAAAGCGGACGGGGAGACCTTCTATATCAGCTTGAAATGCTTAAAAAGAAGCTGGAGGCCGAAGGTCTTTTTGCCCCTGAACGGAAAAGGCCCCTACCCGACTACCCCCGCACTATTGCGGCAGTGACATCCGCACGGGGAGCAGCTGTCCAGGATATTATCCAGGTACTGAAAAGAAGAATGAAAAGTTTCCGCCTTAAAATCTATGACACTGTTGTTCAGGGAGAGCAGTCGGCTCCGTCGATTGTCCGTTCACTTGCTGCAGCAAACAGATCTGATGACGTGGATGTAATTATCCTTGCAAGAGGAGGCGGTTCCATGGAAGACCTCATATCCTTCAGTGATGAGAGGGTTGTCAGGGCCGTAGCCTCATCGGATATACCGGTGATTAGCGGAGTGGGCCATGAAACCGATTTTTCCCTTGCCGACTTTGCAGCAGATCACAGAGCACCCACCCCGTCAGCTGCCGCAGAAATCGTTTCAGCCCGGACTCTCGAACTGGCTCAGCGGCTTTCAGGTACCCGCAGTGAACTGTCCAGGCTATTGGGACACTCTGTAGAACGTGCACGCTGGCGCCTTGGCAGCTGCGGGAAAGATGTTCTTACAAAGAGCTTGAGAGAGAACATCGAGGAGTTCAGGCAGTTTCCGGATCTCTGGAAGATGGAGCAGACAGGATTGTTGAACGAAAAGATTAAAGGCTACCGTTTCCGCAGCACATTGATGCGAGAGCAGATAGCCTCGGCTTCGCCTGAGATTATGCTGAGCCGCGGTTACTCTCTTATATACAGGGACGACAGTATTATAAGTTCCTCAGCCAGCCTCAAAGAGGGAGACAGACTCACCCTTAAATTCAGGGACGGTGAGAGAACAGCGGTAGTAGAAGGAGAACAGAAATGAAATTTGAAAATAAAATAAAACGTCTTGAAGAGATCGGTGAGATTATCAAAACCGGAGCCGTCGACTTTGACGAGCAATTAAAACTTTACAGGGAGGGAACAGCCCTGGCAGATGAGATTGATAAGGAGCTCAACAATGCAGAGCAGATCATTGAAGAGATCAGCTCTGCAGCGGCTTCCGGGCAGGATCAGAAAGAGAACTGAACCCGGTCGCCGGGAGAGATTCCCTTCTCCTCGAAAAATCCCTGATTGACCTCCAGTGCATAGAGCACCGAGTGCCTTGAACTGACGGGTCTCTGATCAAGGGGATTCATATCATGTATCTCTTTGATCTCTCCCGATTTACTTATATAGGCAATAGAAAGGGGAATGGTTGTATCCTTCATCCAGAAGGACATCTTCTGTTCCCTGTCAAAAACAAAGAGCATTCCCTCTTCAGAAGGAAGGGATTTTCGTTTCATAAGCCCCTGCTGTCTCTCTTCAGCTGTGCGGGCCAGTTCCGCCCGAATCTCAGTTTTGCCTATAACAAGGGTAGTAAACTCACGGTTACTGCCACCTGAGCAGGCGGATATAAATAAAAGAAATAGCAGCGGATAAAGAGCTGCAGATTTTTTAAGCATCAGAATTCCTCTAAAAATTTGGATCTTGAAATCTCCTGAAAACTTTTCAGACGAACATCCTCCTGAATAAAGCTTTCAAAAACTTCAAGATCAAGATATTTGACAGTCAGAGGATATTCAAGACTCAGCTGAACATTTTCATTGCGCCAGTAGAGACCTTCGGGCGAGAGTTCTTCGGGTTCTCCGTATTTGGCAGTAAGAGTCTGCTGCATGGAAAAGAAGTCCACCCGTTCTGGATTCATATTAATAATGATCAGATAGAGTCTTGAATCATTGAACTGAAAAAATCCCTGATCAATGAATGCACGGCCCCGGCTGCTTATAAGCTGCTGATTCCCGTTTCTTTGTATTGAAACATCCGGATCTCCTCTGAAATCAAACCTGGGTTCAGTCAGAAGGAGTTCCTTCACATCATCCATTTCCATGCCGAGGAGAATGCTTCCGTAACCTGCAGGCAGTTCGTTATTTTCAACGGAGCTGTCTGATTCCTTCCCGTCATCGGGAGCGCTACTTCCAGGGCTTGTGGCGTCGGCAGTTTCAACGGGGGAGACGGCCTCCTGATTTCCGGTTCCCTCACCTGTTCCGAATAGAGAACTCTGGCTGTACAACAGTTGTGAAATGAGGAATAATGCTATAATAAAGTATTTATGGCCTTTCATTATTACTGATTATCGGACGGGAGAAGAGAATTGAAAAGAGAAAGAATCAAGGCATACGATTTCTCACCAAGACGAACAATAACACTTTTTCTGGCTCTTATATCATTGGCGCCCCTCTTTGGAGAACCAAGTGTCCGGGTTGAAAACCGTAAAAAACTTGAATATGAGAGACCCTCCCGGCTTGAAGAGGAAGACGGCCTGAAGGGGACGGTTTTCCAGTTTGGAACTGGACTTGAGATCATATGCGACATCGAGTATGTAAAGGTTTATATATTTGATCTTGAAGCGGGCCGAACCCCCTATGAAAACAACAGCCTTTCTACAGGATATACAAGAATCAGCCTGGAGAAGCCCGGATATGAGGATCTTTCCTTCTGGGTCAATATAAGAAACGACTACAGAACGACTGTGTTCGTAAACTACAAGTCCCCGGAAGCCCCCCCTGAGACTCAACTGGAATCATCTGCGATTCAGGTCAAAACAGGGCCTGTATATACTTCCATTAATCCGGGAGATCCCGCCTACTACAGACGCCTTATGGTCCTCAGCAGCGAAGACAGCAGCATCCACAGTTCTGCAGAAATCAAAAATTCAGACCAGGAATATGTGATCACCCTTCTTCCAGAACAAAATAAAAGCCCCTTTGTATTTACATGGGACGGCAGGGACACTCTTGAAAAGCAGCAGACTTCCGGCGAATACCGTCTTCAGATGGTACCTGGAGAAAGGCTCACTGTTGAACTGACCAAGGCCTACAGCAGAAAACCGCTCTCCTACTGGTCCGGTTCTGCCGGTTATCTCTTAAGCCCGACAGCTCAGATAATTTTCCCCGGAGGGTTTCAGTTCGGTTCAACCGTTGTCTATGAGAGCCTTTGGGAGAGCACGACAGATGCGGTTCCACTCTCCTTTTTCGTACGCCTCTCGCCAGTAAAAAGATGGGAAGCAGCTTTTGAAACAGAGATAGCTTTTATCAATGAAATGAAAATACCGTCTATCCGCTTGAGCACTTCACAAAAGGTGCAGGTATTTGGAAATGAACTGTTCCAGATGGCCCTCGGGCTCAAGGGGGGTTATACATCCTCTATAAGTGATTTCAGCGACAGCCTCGAAAGTACGATTATCAGAGACCCCGGAGGGATTTCCTTCTTTATCCCCTGCCAGTTTGACCTGAACAACTGGGATCTTGTTGTGACTCCCGAAATCCTGTACACCTTTGATTCACTTCCTGCCACAGGTGCCGTCGGGAGCGGTGATATACTATCTGTTCTGCGCTGGGGTGTCGCTTATTCGGAGGATATTTTCGGAGCGACTCTTTCAGCAGCCCTCTTTATTCCTTTTGATCTGGATAAAAACATTGTTACCCAGGTGGGTGTTGAGGGGTATCTCTATATCCCAGACTCTCCCATGTACTTCAGCCTGTTCTTTATGAACCAGGGTGTTGAAAATGAGCAGATAGGAGAGTCTCTTGAAGGATATGCATGCGGATTGAATCTGGGCTTTTTATTTTAGCAGATTCAGAATAAGTACAAGCATCAAAAGTAGAAGAATCCCCGCGGCCCAGAGAGCTGAGGATGGTACCAGATCCAGAAGGCTTCTGCGTTTTCTTACTGGTGTTTTCTCAGAACTCATTCCTTTACGATCCTCCCGGGGAGCCAAATATCCGCATCTTGGACATCCTCCCTTAAAGAATTCTGCTTTATCAGTGTAAGAGCATGCCGGACAGCGGACCGCCTTGAACTTTACACCGCAGGAGGGACAGCTGCCTGAGTTCCTCTTTACCTCTTCACCGCAGTTTTCACAGTAGAAACCCATTATTTTTTGTGAATTCCAAGTACCGTGAGGTCATCGAACTGTTCATCTTCCTTCAGATGTGAGTAGTAAGTGTATTCGGGATATTCCTCATCGGGTATGGGGTATTTAAAGTAGTCCCTGTACTGAACAAAGTGTGCCTTGAGAAAATCGTCGATTTTGTTGTCAATCCTGATCCTGTCATTGGGACCTGCTGAAGGGTCCGGAACAAGACGGAAGACCTTTTCAACCGAAACAAGGGCAAGAACAGCTTCTTTCATGGTTCCGTCGCACTCTGTAAAATCAAAATTCAGTTTCAGATCAGGATCTGGTTTATGGTACTGAAAGAGTTCATAGCTTTCTCTATGAAGCGCCGATTCTATAATCTGTTCCATTCTGGGGATACCAAGCTCTTCAAAATCCTCACCCTGTTTGTGTGAATCATAGCCTTCGTCTCCAACCAGGGACATATCGCAGCTGCCGTCACAGTCCATCAGCTTGTAGTCGGGTGTCCTGAAGTGACGCTGAGCCTCTTCGATACCATCGGTAAAAAGAAAGAGGATATCTCCGCTTTTCAGTATATGCTTGGTCTGCCTGAAGGCCTGGGGCCCATCGACCATAAATGATGGGAATACACCGGCTGCAGGCGATTCATTGAGCTCCTTAAGAAGCATTTTCCTCTGGACTCCGTCGTAGTAGTAGACATTCTTGTCACCGGCATGGCACATCCAGACTTCTCCGGTTTCAATATTTACAACCTGAATGATAAATGCAGCAAAACGGCCCTTGAAACCAACCTGCTCCAGAAGGTCATTGATACTGTAAACAAGTTTATCAAGATGTATTCCATCTCTTTGAATATTCAGTTTGGAGCAGAAGTCGATAAAGATCGTTGCTACCTCAACCATGATAAGCGCCGCGGAAATACCCTTTCCGGAGATATCACACTTGATTACTGCATAGTGTTTACTGTCAAGTTTTCTGAAGTCGAAGTAGTCTCCCGATACACCCTTTGCCCCTTCATAATACCCGAAGAAGTGTGCCTGATCGTTCTCCTCTTCTCCGGTGGAGAGCTTTCTGTCACCCACCTGAAGTGTTTCAAGAGGTATGAATTTCTTCTGAATTTCCTTACCGAGTATCAGTTCCTGGTTGGCCTTTGCGGCGACAACAAGTCCTTTGGTCATCTGATTGAATGTATTTGCAAGTTCGAAGAGCTCATCCCTGGTCCCCGTCTCAATCGTGTAATCTGCAAGCTTTGTCATATCCTGGGTGTCTCTGACCCTCTCGACCCCCTGTACCAGTTTACGGATGGGGTTGATCATTGTCTGGGCCAGCAGCAGCGCACCTGCAAGTCCGCCGGCAAGGGCCAGCAGGGATATGATCAGTGTAATTCTGACGATGTTGCTTCTTGTATCCACAATACCTTCAAGAATACTGTTGATTGAGATATCAAGCCGTACGACCCCTCTGAAATAGCTGTCTCTTCCACGGTTCCGGTATACAATCGGTTTGTAGAAGGTATAGACAGTCTGATCATCGGAGAGTGTATTCACATTGAACTCAGGCCATGTCTGCACTACGTTTGAAAGAGTCAGCAGCTTGTCATTGATCTCTGTCTCAATACGGCTGATGGTCTCCTGTATTACAGCCAGCTCATCCAGTGATGCCTGATCCCCTCTGAGGGCCAGGCGCACGGCGTCTTCAGAGAGCTGGTCCAACTGGCTGCTCTGATCACCGATAAGTTCTCTGGCTCTTGTATTGATCTCCTCTTCAAGAAGGGAAATATCCGCAGACAGGGCATCATCAATTCTGGTTACCCCCGGTTCAAAGCGGCCGAGTAGACCGGATTCTGAGAGCAGCTCGTATATCAGGTCGCGGTCAGCTTCTTCATACTCTTCAAAACTGTAGCTGTCGCCGTCTTTGTATCTTCCATCAAAAGAGTCAACTACTTCAGGAGTCCAGAAGGCTGGATACTCAACTCTGTTCTCATCAACTGAAACGGGAAACTCCTGATACTTCTCTATATCCGGGTTGTTGGAACTCCATATATAGTTGAATACCTCGGGATCGTTGGCTCCCTGTCCTGTGATTGTTGTGCTTACGGCATCACCCATGGCCCGGATCGTATTGGGAAGAAGACCCAGTTCCAGTCTGTTCTGGGTGGGCAGATAGGTTCTTGCACTGGTTGTGAGGGTTTCGAGCAGAAGGGAGCTCTTGTCGTAGAGACCTTCCGAGAGATTGTCTTTCTGTGTGTTGATCATGTAGTTCCCCAAAAACAGGGAGATAAGCATAATTACCGCCAGGATCAGGGTTAACAGGGCCAGAGTGAATTTCAGTCTGAGTCCCATTCCTTTCTGTTTCATTATCTTCAACCTCTCTTTACTGAGTTCGCTTCTCATGGGAGTCCCCTCTATAAGAGACCTCACATCATCTTCAAGATGGGCCGACTCCCTTGTAAGTCTGTATATCTGCCAGGCAGAGACAGCAATTACAAGAAAAAGCAGAACAATAAGCATATAGAACAGCAGGCTGTTCAGATTAAACAGTACACGTCCCATCTCAACGGGGAGCCAGAATGTACTGTAGTCATAAGTAAAATCTCCGAAACGCACTGTTCCGGTGGAGTCAAGTCTGAGCCGTCCCCTGGAGAAGGCAAATCCGCGCTGGGGATGCTCCACACCTACGAGGTAGCTGCCGTCTTCAAGAACTTCAACAACAGGACCCCTGATGACTCTGTCAGAGACAACGTCAAACTCACCGGACAGGAACTCATAATCCCATGGAGCCCTTCCGTCGCGATCAACAACAACGCGTCTTACGTCGCCGCCGGCATTGAATCCCCGGCCCACTATAGTGAGAACAACCCGCTCCAGATCATCCCGTCTTGTCTGAACATCGCTGATATAGGTAACTGGAATATATTTGTTTGTCCTGAACAGAAGCACTGCGGGCTCGCTCCTGTTTCCCACATCGTCAAAAGCGCAGACAGACAATGCCCAGTGTCCATTGTCTCTGTTGTTATACTGCACAGCAGGACTGACAGTCTGAACTGTCATGGGCGGTGAGGGCAGGTCCAGCCTGGAGGGGTCAATAAAGTCAGCATCTTCTCCCAGAAAGTGGAAGGCATAACTGTAACCGCCCAGATTTTCATCTTCAGAAGACCATGTGAGAGTAAAGGTATTGCTTATAAGATAACCCAGGGCGTCTGTCAGGGGTTTATTGAACCGGACTCTGTCAGGAGGCACTGTATCTCTTGTAATATCGATATGAACCGTTTCAGACCAGTTGCCTGCATAATCAACAAGAGCTATATGAAAGTACCAGGTTCCGTCTTCTGTTGCACGGAAGGTTCCTGTTCTCTCTCTCAGATCGATATAGTCCCGGTCTCTGTCAGGCTCGGTGTCAGGATTCCTGTCAAAAACATAGGAAAATCCTTCGATTCCCGAAGAGTCAACGGGCCGCCGCCAGGTTATCACAACCTGATCCTCCGACTGCCGTCCGCCGCTATTGAAGTTCACGGTTCTTATAATAGGCAGAGGAGCGGTCCTGTCGGGATTAAGAATCACGACATTCCTGTTTCCCTGATACTGATTTTCCCAGAATACAGAGAGGTTTCCATTGTGCTCAAGCCACCTGGCATAGGTGGAGTCGCCGTTGACGAGGCTCAGAACTTTAGACTGCCAGAAGATACCGTTTCTCTGGGCCATCACCACCTGGTTGTTGTTTCTATTGTCAAACCAGAGGATCAGTGTTTCACCATCCCGTCTCAGCACCCGGGGGGATGCTGTAAAATAACTGCCCCGGGAGATCTGCTCAGGGTCCTCAACTATATTTCCGTCGGTATCAAGCACAGCATACTGAATCTGGGGCTGTGACCGCGCCAGACGTCGTTCCCAGACAAGGTGGACCCTGCCGTTTTCAACAGCCAGATGGGGTCTCTGGTTATCGTACTGGTTAAATTCATAGTTTTCACCATTCTGGTACTCGCTATATGAGGTGACAAGAACTTCATCGGACCACTCCCCTCCCGGACGGCGGTGTTTAAAGTAAATCTGATAAGTGTTTCGGGCACCTGTGAAGAGAGACTGAAAGACAACATACTCTCCGGAAGAGTCAAATCCGTACTGGGGAAGAAAGTTCTGCTTCAGTTCAGGATCATTCACGAAGTGCCGCGGCCTTGTCCACTCTTCTCCACTCCCGGACTCAGCGTAATAGATAGAGAGGGCATCAGTTCCTGATGCCAGAGTGACTTTACCTGTCATAAACAGCATAAGTGATTTGTCCGACCGCCTGAAGATCCTGGCAACAACAGCAGTATTGTCGGTATTGATGGATGAGACCAGACTCATTGGATAACCGGGATCATCCATTCTGTAGATAGAAATACTTGTTTCTGAACTTGTAAGGGCAATTACGGGATTTCCCTCACTGTCCTGGGCCATAGTGAACAAAGAAACTTTGTCCTCTCCGGTGTACTCAAACTCCTGTATGAGGGAAAAAGGCTCTGACCATGAAGTTCCGTCTTCTGATACACTGCCTACAATCGAAACCCTGTCGTCACCGGCATACTCCTGCCAGGCAGAGAGGATATACCCCTTATCAGAGGAGATGACCTGGGGGTAAAAGCCCTGAGCAGTACGGACCATCATTGGGTTTTCCCAGTAAAAGTCCTGTGCCGCTGCTGTAAAGGGGGCGGCTATCATGAGAAGGCTGATAATACTGTAGAGGATGAGAGGCTTCAGAAGTTTGATTCAATTCTCCTTTTCAGGTCCTGCAGCGGAGGATAGGAAGCTGTCTTCTCATCCTGCAGAAGCTGCTGAACTATAGCATAGGCTTCAAAATATTCACCATTTATATATTTCTCTTCGGCAGCTTTGAAGCGGGCATTATCAGAAGATGATAAAACAATAGCCGTCTGGCCTCCTGCATCAAGCTGGATTCTGTCCTTCAGCTCAATGGCGGCGCTGTTCTCAGGATTCAGTTCAATGGCGCGGTCCAGCTGTGTCAGGGCAACTGGAAACTGAGACCTTATATTCCCCTCGACAATGGCGAAGGCCCGCTCATAAAGATCCTGACTCTCCGCCAGCGCCCTGGGATCGGGTGGCGGAATCCGGATGCCCAGTATAATCTCGACATTGTAGAGGGCTCTCTGCATTCCGGGATAATCAGGTTGTATTGCCGACAGGTCCTTCAGGTCAATATAGGAAATGTCGGGCTCCGACCTCATCCTGCTGACTGCAGAGTTGAACTTCTCTTCAAAGGTTACTCTGAAAAGGTCGGGGTCTCTGAGCTGCTGAATCCGCAGCTTCAGAACACTGGCCTGCTGATTCAGGGGCATGGGAATGAGGATTTCGTTAAGGTTCTGATCCGCCTTATCAAGGAGAGCCATACCCTCCTGTCTGTTTCCTCTCTGTATCAGGCTGTTACCGGCTTCAAAGTTTGTGTAGGCAAGATTGAGAAACTGGGTCATCTCGACATACAGGGGTTCCGTCTCTTCGATGGTTCTGCCCGACTCGACAGAGAGAGCCGCCCGTACAAGGTTCAGCCAGTAGTTGATCTCGTTATTGGGGTCTGTATTGGTCGTATACCATCGGTTTTCAGCCCTGAGAAGTACAATTTCACTTTGAGCATAAAGCCCCTGAAGATAGAGACTTTTTCCGCTGTTTACATTTTCACGAACATAACGGATTACTTCCCTGTTCTCTTCGGCAAGGATCTCCGCCTGAAGATCCGCAATTCTCCGGTCAAGGTCCGCCCTGTTTGCAATTTCCTCATTGTAGGACAGGGCCTGAACAAAGAGTTCCTGAGCCGTTGTCAGCTGCTGTACGGCTTCGGGGAAGTTTCTGGCATTCATAGCCTGCCTTGACCGTGTAAACCGGAACTCACCCTCATTGAGATAGCGCTCGGCATTGGCCATATTCTGATCGGCCCGCCTTTGTTCCCTGTCATAATCCCTCAGCTGATCCTCCAGATTCAAAAGGAGGGCTTCCGCACGTCCAATATACCGGGCCATTGCCTCTTTCTGGGGTATCTCATTTCTTATAGCCTGATATCTTGTCTTGAAATCGGAAACTCTGCTGTTCAGAGCCTGGTTCCTCTCTTTCAGGGTCTCAATAATGGCATAGCTCTGCTCCGGGTATACAAGAAGCACCGTAAGGTCTCCCTCTTCAGCATCTTCGGGAGGAATCCCCTGCATCAGAGCCAGCGAACGATCCAGAGAACCGCTCATCATGGCATATTCGGTTTCAAGAGGCAGAATTTCAAGGTCCGCAGAGTCGAGGGCGATAGTACCATTCAGGTTCCTGTAGTCGTTTATGCCGCTTCTGAACCTGCCTGAAAGAATACTGTTCTGAGATGAAGCAAAACTGTCAGTATAGAGAATATCCCTGTTGTAGCGGGAAATAAACCCGCTCCAGTCTTCACTCATCAGCTCTAGTGTTGATGTTTCATTTGCAAGAAGGGCCCGACGTTCATTCATCTGCTCAAGATCTTCACTGTCATACTGGCCATACTCATCAAGATAGGAGCGGTAGATACTCAGATCAGCCATCATGTCGGCAATCCTGCCCCTGATCTTGCTGTTCTCAAGATGGGGGTACTCGCGCCTCATCACCCTCTGAGCACCGGGATAAAGAGACATGGAATCATCCAGATTGACAAGGGAAGACCAGCTGTCCGTCATCTGTACCGCTACCCCGGCCCAGTAGGAGGCTTCGCTGAAGCTGTTGTTGGCCTCTGCCCATTGGGAGGCCTCAAACTGACGGGTACCCCGGGCAAGGGTTTCCTCAAGCTTGGCTCCAACCCCCTCCTGCAGAGGAATAAAAGCGCTGTTCCAGTACTCATCAAAGGCCTTTATGAGCCCTTCGTCATAACGGGTTTCAAGACGGCCCAGAATAAGACGGTTTGCAAAACTGAGAAAGAAGTCCTCACGGACCTCCTCGTTTATCTCTCCCAGAAGGGTATTCTGATGTTCAAAAACATAGGCGGCCTTCCATACGGAGTTGCGGAGCTGCTGAAATGTACTAATATCGGCCATCAGTTCAGGAGTAATCACTTCATTCCGTTCAACCGAGGAGGTCAGATCTGCCGGTGAATACTTGCTGAGGATGTTGTAATTGACTGTAAAATTGGTAAGAGAAGAGAGAAGTATGCCCAGATTGCTGTCTACGGGACCTTTGATGATATCCCCGTAATTCCTCTCGTTGTACGTCCTCTTGTGCAGCTCAAAACCAGTTCTGTATATATCAACGGCATTGTTATAATTACCGGCATTGATCTGAACAATGGCCCTGTCCATAATTTCATTGAAAAGGAGCCTGAAATAGATAAGCTCAGCAGAAATACGGGCACTTGTCAGTGACTCTGAAGTAGCCGTGTTGGGGTTCTGGTCCATATCTTCGAGTTCACTGATGATCTGAAGTCCCTGTTCATAGTCATTTTCCTCAAAAAGAACACGGATCAGCTCTTCATACTTTGCATTGAACTCATCTCTTTTCTGCCTGATATCCTGAATCAGCCGCTGAGCGTGCTCCATCTCTTCGGGATCATCACGGACTATATCGACAAGGATGTTGATTGCACCATTGAAATCATAGATCTCAATGAGACGTTCCACCTCCCTGTACTTCTGCCCCTTTCTGAGGTCGTCCTCCTGGGCCGTAAGCATATACGGTATAATGAGAAAAAAGTGAACTGTAAAAAGCATAGCCCTTAATATTCTTTTCAAGTAAGGCCTTCAGAATTCCGATTTTTATAATGTAACTTCATCTTATAACATTATCGGCAGAATGGGGACGAATCTGGAAAAAAGCTCGGATCAAAGGTATATTATTTAGTGATGAAGAAAGGTACGATTACCCTCTTTCTATTTTTATCCGCCTCACTGCTCTTTGCCGGAAATGCCGCGTCCACAACCTATGCCAGAATCAGCGAACTCTTCGGCATCGACCCCAATGCGGGAACAAACTCATTTCTGACACTTACCATCCCTTCGGGAGGCCGGTATGAGGGTATGGGGACAGCCTTTACGGCTATGAGTTCGGACTCGAGCTTTCTGGACTCCAATCCTGCTGCAAGTTCCTACATTAAAAACTCAGAGCTTACCTTCTACCACAATAACTGGATTGCCGACACAAACCTTGAAAGCGTAACCTATACATCAAGATGGAACGACTTCGGAATAGGGATCGGAGGTAAATTCCTCTACCTCCCCTTTACAGGCATTGATGACTGGGGGGACAGGGCACAGAACTCTGACGGCAGCTTCTCATCGGGATACTATACAGAAACAATTATCACCCTGAATATGGGATACACATTTCTCAATGACTACTACTTTCGGGGAATTGCTGTGGGTGCCAATATGAAGATGGGATACAGGGGTGTACCCTACAACATTGCACCAGACCAGTCCGCCCTGGCTTTGATGGCGGATTTCGGTATTCAATCGCAGTTTAATGTACTGAAATTTTTCAGCTCACGGGATAAAAACTTCTCAGTAGGAGTTGTTGTCAAAAACCTGGGGATGGAATTTATACGCGACCCGGACCCCCTGCCTACAATGATTTCAACAGGTATCGCCTACTCGCCCATAAGACCCTTAACATGGGCCTTTGATGTTAATATCCCATTCAACCTGGATGGAAGCGATGCCGAGAAGATAAGCTACTCAACCGGCATGGACCTCAGCATGACAAGTTTTCTGTCAGTTCAGACAGGTTTCCTTATTAAAACAGGGATGCCCCGCTTCAGTGTCGGCTCTTCACTGGATCTTGAAAAATTCAGCCTTACAGCCAACTACACCCTGGACCTGACGACCCAGGTCACCCAGCTGGACCGGTTCAGCCTGGCACTCAAACTGAACCTTGGAGATTTCGGACGCATGAGCCGAATCGAGCGATCCCAGCTCCTCTACCTACAGGGACTCGAAGAGTATGCCAACGGAGAGATAACCAAGGCCATTGAGTTCTGGGAGCAGAGCCTCGAGATCAGACCGGACTTCACTCCGGCTGTTGAGATGATTGAAACCGCCCGCAAGACCCTGGACCTGAACAAAAAAATTGAAGAAAATCAGACCATCGACGAGTGATACCTTATAAATGCCCTGAACTGTTTGATCAAGTATTCAATCTCTCCGGGTATTGACTGGCCTTTTTTAAAACGTATCTTCTTTCTATAGATTTCCGCTGCTTTTACAAGCTTCAGCATCTCTTTTTTATCGGAAGTAAAAAATGCGGGAACGGCTCCCGAATCAATAATTTTTTTAACCTCTGAGTGATCCATATCACCAAGTTTTTCAAGGTAGAGTTCCACCTGCATCAGAAATCCGCTCTTTTCAACGGGAAGTGACTGCAGGTACTGCTCCATCTCGAGCTTACGCTCAATTGCTTTGTCCGACTGATACTGCTGATTTTTAAGCCTGTAGAATGCCAGTCCTCCCAGAAGAACCGAAAGGATTATCTCATCGACCATGGGAAGGGGGTCTCTGATCACATAGGAGAGGAAGTAGAAGCTCACAAGGAAGACTCCTCCCGCCATAACCATATGAAGAAGGAATTTGGAATCATTTATCCACCGGTTTACAGCCTTTTCTATGGAAACCTTGAGTTCGCTCTTCACCTTGTTCAGATCCTCTTCACCGGGGTCTGAACCGAAAAGGACTCTGGCTTCCTCACTTTCAAGAGACTTTAGAAGAGCCTCCCCTTCGTGCTCGCAGATGAACATGGACCTGTCTTTCCACTTGAGATAGTATATGTCTTTCAATGAGATTCTCCCTATTCAGGAGCCGGCGGCATCTTTTCGATCAAGTCACTCATCTGGTACAGCTGAGCATACTTTCTGGCAGACAAACCCATGGAATCTTTCTGATCACAGTCGGCCCCTGCTTCAATCAGTATTTCAGCGCAATCCATCTGCCTGTTTCCTGTTGCCAGGATCAGAGCAGTCTGTCCGTTTTTACTCTTTATATCAAGAGAGGCTCCCTTGTCAATGAAAAAACGGACTAATTCCACATGCCCTTCGGATGCTGCATCCATAAGGGGAGTGTTATGCCTGTCAAGGCTTATAATATTAACATCAGCTCCTGCTTCATAGAGTATTTCAGCAATAGCATTGTTTCCGTTTCTTGCAGCAATAGCCAGAAGGGATACCTGATCAGAGGAGAGTTTATTTACCTGGAACCCTGCATCAAGAAACACACCTGTAAGAAAGCGGTCGCCGTTCTGTACAGCTTTCACAAAGTTCTGATGGGTGTGCTCCTTCATATGCTCTTCGAGGGTATCCTGTGCCTGCTGTTCCTTTATCATTCTTGTCCAGCGGGGCATGGATTCCCTGATCCCAGACAAGAGATCCTCAAAAGTAAAAGACACATTAAAGAGATGTCCAAGCCACCCGGAATCACTTCCTCCAGGGGTATAGACAAGCACATTTTCTCTGTTAAACCGGCTGTAACCGGCTACTAGCGAGACCCATTGCGAGTCATAGTCTTCAGGTGAGAGGATCACAAGATAGAGGGACGTTCTGGACAGGACCTGCTTCAACGTCGGAAGCTGGGCATCAAGAGCCTCGGATGCCCCGAACAGCACAGACTGGTATTCGATGTAGTAATCATCAAGGGCCAGTCTCAGTCGAGGCAGTTCTGTTTTGTTTTTCTCAGAGCAGAAAACCGAAAATTTCATATATACAAGCTCACTCCCGGCAATTGGAATATCCCACTTTGAAAATCGGTTTACTGTAGCCAAAGCTTTAATCCTTTTGCTAATATAGAGAGTTATGAGCGACAAAGACGATATACTTCCCGATGACGGCCCCGAAGAGAAAGTACAGAACGAAAGTCTTCTGAATGAGTACCTTACTGAACTTGTTAATACTCAGGATGACCGTCTGCTGAAAGAATCTGATATTGAAGCTCTTAGAAAGAAATATCCACTAACAGAAGAAGATGAAGACAAACTCTCCATGCTTGTTGAGAGGCACCTGAGCCGCGCTTTCGACTACAGGCACAATGAGCGCTGGGACAGCGCCATTGTTGAAGCCGAGCGTGCCCTTCTCTTCTCTCCGCTGAATAATCAAATCCGCCTTGATCTGGCTGAAATGTATCTTAAAAGGAGTATTCAGTACGGATACCTTCAGAAAGACCTGCAGAGAGCGGAACGGGAAGTAGAAGATGCTCTGATACTTGAACCGTCCAACAGACCTGCAAGAAACTTTCAGAAAGAGCTGAAAGAGCTCGGCAGGATGCTTAAGGGGACACAGCATAACAAGCGCCTGATTCTGCTGATCCTTCTTATCATTCTCATACTTGGTGCGGCCCTCTACCCCCAACTCAGAAAACGATTCAGTTTTCTTTCACTCGAAGAGGATGGATCAGCCGATGCCGGTATTGCCGAGTCCTACTCCCCCCCCTGGGAGACAAGGGATCTTGAATATACGGAAACAACGCCCCTGAGCAATGAGTTCTCCATGGATCTTATGGAGGCGGTTCTGATAAGAGAGTCCCTCTCAGGTACTCCGGCATTGAGCATTGCAGGTTACATGGAGCCTGTGAAGGATGATTACAGCACTCTTGAACTTGAGCTTTTCAGAGGAGACACTAACGGTTCTCTGGGGCGGATAGAAGTTGTCAATCCGGATGACGCCCCCCTGAGGATGGGTGAAACCAGAAACTTTCAGGATTTTATCTATCTGAATGACAATCTTGATGAACTTCAATCCCTGTACATCGGAATCAGCGGAAGCGAAAAATACAGACCGGCGGAACCTGGCGAGTGGTCACCTCTCACACTCCATGAAAATGCCCTTCTCCCGCGTGATGTGTTTATTGAAGCCGAAGGGAGTTTTGAAAGCCAGATTGAGGGGTACGACCGAAACTATCTGTTCTATGAAATAAGGATAAACAACAAGAGCACAGGCCCCCTTGAAGCTCTGGACCTGGATGTGCAGTGGAGAGATTCTTCAGGAGTACTTCAGGCAGTCAGAACACTCTCCCTTGTAGACAATGAAGCACTGCCAGTGAGGGCTAAATCAGTGCAGAGCAGCAGAGTCATGTTTGATCTTGATAAAAAATATATTGACGGCAGTATTGCCGTTGTTGTAAAGGATGTAAAGAAACAGTGAAAGTTAAAGATATCAACTGGCCTGAATGGAAGCCCACTGAAGAGGCGGTTGTCAGCTATATTTTAAAAGAGAATGAGGTTCTTCTTATCCATAAGAAAACAGGACTCGGGGCAGGTAAAATCAATGCTCCCGGCGGCCATATTGAAGAGGGAGAAAGCCCCGAAGAGGCAGCAGTGCGCGAGACGATGGAAGAAGTGGGACTTCATACAGAGAACCTTCAGTATTCGGGGGAGCTCTATTTCCATTTCCTCGACGGCCTCAGGCTCAAGGGAACAGTCTTCCTGTGCAGAGATTACAGGGGCGACCTTATTGAAACCGATGAGGCTCTTCCATTCTGGTGCTCTCTCACTGAGATACCCTGGGAAAATATGTGGGAGGATGATATCCACTGGCTCCCCAGAGCTCTGAAAGGGGAAAAGTTCACCGGAAAATTTGTCTTTGACAAGGAAAAAATGGTGGATATGGAGCTGAATTTCAACTAGAACAGATGTGAGTCATCCCCTGTACGCCAGGCCGGCCGCAGGGGATAACGGCGATTCTACCCCTCCATGGAGGAGTCCAGGTCTATCATTGCCTTAAAGGAAGACTTGTCCTTCTTCAGCTCTTTAGAGCCTCTTGTAATTTTGCAGAGACTCAAACCCAGCTTCTCGGCGATCTTCCTCTGACTCATGCCTTCATTTATAAGCTTGACAAGAGCCCAGCGTGTAGCAACTTCATGCATCTCATTGGGAGTCAGAAGACTCTTTAGAAAATCTTCGATAAGTTCTTTATCTTCAGTAACCGCCAGAACGGCAGCCAGTTCTTTAACAGCTTTATTGTCATCCATCCGAGGCCTCCTGTCTGGATGATTTCAGAAACTCATCTTCCATTCCGAAATCGTGGATTTTTCTGTGGAGCGTCTTGCGGCCGATTCCGAGGACCTCGGCACACTTGCTCTTGTTTCCCTGGGTGTAATTGAGAGTCGAACGGATTATAAGCTTTTCCGCTTCAGCCATTGTTGTTCCCATGGGAATCCTGATGGAGCTTTCATCATCGGCGGATGCAGAGATATCCGGCGGCAGATCCTGAATCTGAATAAAATGGCCTCTGCACATGACAACGGCGCTCTCGATACAGTTTCTAAGCTCTCTAATATTACCAGGCCAGGAGTAATTATATAAGGCCATAGCGGCTTTGTTGTCAATTCCCTCAATCTGTTTACCGTTCTCTTCAGAAAACTCCTTGAGAAATGAGCTTGCCAGAATAGGAATATCATCCTTCCTCTCCCTCAGGGGGGGAATATGGATATTGACGACATTAAGACGGTAGTAGAGGTCCTCACGGAAATTGCCGTCGGAGATCTCCTGTTTCAGATCCCTGTTGGTAGCTGCCACAATACGGGTGTCAATGGAAAGGGGCTGGGATCCTCCCACCCTTTCAAACTCCCTCTCCTGCAGAACCCGCAGGATTTTGATCTGTACAGACTGGTTGATCTCCCCTATCTCGTCGAGGAATATGGATCCGCCGTCTGAAAGTTCAAACCGGCCCTTCCGCATTGTACTGGCGCCTGTAAAGGCTCCCTTTTCATGTCCGAAAAGCTCACTCTCCAGAAGGGATTCGGAAAGGGCTGCGCAGTGGACCTTGATAAAAGGCTTGTCCTGCCGCTGTGAGTACTCGTGGATTGCATCTGCAACAAGCTCTTTGCCCACACCGCTCTCACCTGTTATCAGCACTGAGGCTCTTGTCGATGCCACCTGCTGGATGAGCTCCATGACCTTCTGCATCTGAGGGCTCTTTCCGATAAGCCTGCTCTTGTTCTTTCTGCTTTCAAGCTTCTTGACCTCTTCCTGCAGCTCCCTGTGCCTTATGACGAGCTCCCTGGACGAGAGGGCTCTTTTGACAAGAAGGGAGAGACGGTCAAGGTTCAGAGGTTTGGTAAGAAAGTCATAGGCTCCGTCCCGCATTGCATTTACTGCATTTTCGACAGTACCGTGGCCTGTGAGTATAATAACGGGAACTGTGGGATAGGCTGTACTGATCTTTTTAAGCAGCTCTTCTCCGGAGACACGGGGCATTCGGAGGTCTGTGAGAACAAGGTCAATTTCTGTCTTGACCATCTCCTTCATTGCCTCGCTGCCGTCTTCTGCCAGAAAGACATCATAGCCGTCAAGTTTGAGAGCCCGCCCCAGGCCTTCCCTTATATTTTTTTCATCGTCTACAACAAGTATTTTGAATTTCATCTGCTCACCATTTCCGCTTCATTATGAGGCCCCGTCCCAGGGCAGAAGTTTTCTGTCAGTCTGGGGGACCGGAAGGAGTATTGTAAAGATTGTCCCCTCACCCTCACGGGATACAACCCGGACCTCACCGCCATGCTCCTTGATAACCTTGTACACCATGGTCAGCCCCAGCCCCGAACCGTTATCCTTTGTAGTAAAATAAGGCTCAAATATTTTTGAGACAAGATCCCGGGGAATACCGCAGCCCGAATCCTTAATCCTGATATGAACAGTATCATCCTTCAGATAGGTACTGATCTGCAGGCTTCCACCTTCGGGCATTGCAGCCATGGCATTTTTAATTATATTCAAAAATGCCTGTTTCATCAGGTTTTCATCCAGATTCAGCGTGGGAAGATCGGATGCAAACATCTCATGCAGCTCTATCCCGCCCTGTTCCAGCTCATACTGGACAAAACCCGTAAGGTCCTTGAGGAGTGTAGTCAGATCCAGCGGCACAGGATGGGTATCCATGGGCCGCACTGCAAACAGGTAGTCAACCACAATGGAATTGAGGCGTTCCACTTCCTCGCTGATAATGGAAAGGTACTCTTCCAGATCGGTCCGGCAGTCCTCCCTGTCAGCCTTTAAAGACTTCTGCATCAACTGCAGATGGATACTTATGCTTCCAAGGGGGTTCTTGATCTCATGGGCCACACTGGCAGCCATTGTTGTCATAGAAGCAAGACTCTCGGCCCTGCGGTGGCGCGCCTCCTCAAGCCTCTTGTCTGTAACATCCTCAAAGTAGATAAAATCTCCCTGGATACGCCCCTCACTGACCACAGGCATTACACCCACGGCCAGGGTAACATCCCGGTTCAGGGTCTCAAGGGTGAAATCCCTTGGCTTCACACTGTCGGCTTCCAGCAGAGACTCTCTGACAAAGTCGGCGATATCCTGATCCCGGATAGCTTCCCAGACCTTCATCTTTTCAAAACCGTGCTGCTGGAGGGGGAGCATCCTCCTTACGGGAATATTCATAAACTGTATATAGTGGTCGCTCTTGGCCACAATGACCCCGAAGGGAAGAGAGGAGATCACATTCTCAAGAAGTTCGATGTCCTTGACCTCCTCGGCCAGTACATCGATCAGGTTTTTTATCTGCCCCTCATCAAGTATGGGCAGAGCCTCAAGGGCTTTGGCTACAAATCGTCTCATAAATTACTCACAGTTAAAAGTTACTGTTACAGGGGAAAAAGGACAAGTGGATTTTCCTCATTAATACTGCAGAGGGAAAAGCGGACCCGCTCCACACACCGCTCAGAGAGACTCCCTTATCTTTTCAAGGAATTTTTCAGCTGCCGCCGAAAAGACCTGGTATTTTTTCCACGCCAGAAAATGGCCTACTTCAAAAGCAGGTTCCAGGGGACGGAAACAGAGCCGGCTCTCCCCGGATTCAGGAACAAGATTCTCCAGAGCTACAGCGCTGCCCAAACCGCTCTCCACCATAATAGCTGCATTGTAGATAAGATTGTATGTGGCGGTAACATTTATTTTTTCGTAATTCTTCCCGAACCACTGAATCATCTTCTCCTGGACAAGATTCCTTCTAGAGAGGATCAGAGCTGTATTCTCAAGGTCCGAAGCCCTGATGAACTCCTTTGCGGCCAGGGGAGAACTTTTCTGCATAATGATTCCGAAGCGATCTGTTGTATTGAGCCTTATGAACTCGTACTTTTCCATATTCACAGGCTCGATAAGGAGCATGATATCCATAAGACCCTTATCGATCCTCTCCTTCAGTTCATCAGCACTGCCGCTGAAAATATCAAACTGAACATCAGGGTGTTCATCGCTGAACTCCTTAATGATCGGAGCCCACAGCCGCATGGCATTGGTTTCACCACCGCCTATGTAGATTGTCCCGCTGAGGGACTTGTCCGGGGCTTTCACCTCATTTTCGGTCTTCATTGCAAGATCAAGTATATCCTCGGCACGCCGGCGCAGCAGTATGCCTTTCTCGGTGAGAGAAAAACGGCTGCCGCGGTTGAAAAGCTTCACTCCAAGCTCATCTTCAAGCTGCATGATCTGCCGTGACAGGGTCGGTTGTGTGATATGGAGAATATCGGCGGCTCTCGTAATATTTTCTTCCCTGGCTATGGTGAGAAAGTAGCGTAAGACTCTGAGTTCCATGGCTTCAAGTATATCTTTGATTCAGAGAGAAAGAAAGAGAACAGCTATTTTTTCAGACCTCCTGAAGGTTTCAGTTTTCGTGGAGGAATCCACTCGAAAAGGAAGTATTAAAAAAAAACCGCCCTCCTTCGAGGGCGGCCGCTTTCAAACTTATTTAGATTGTTTTTTTATTCCAGACCTGTGTAGTACTCCTGATCAACAGGACCAAGCCACAGATCCTCTTCACCGCTGTCAACGGGAATGATCATGGCAATATGGGCAAACCACTGACCGGGAGCCGATCCATGCCAGTGTTTAACACCAGCGGGAATGATTACAGTATCACCGGCTTTCAGCTGTCTGGGCTCCTCGCCCTCTGCTTCATAGTACCCCTGTCCCATGGTGACAAAGAGCAGCTGAACATAGCTGTGGGCATGCCAGGTAGTCCGTGTATCGGGTTCAAAGGTCACATTCACTACGAAGTTCCCCCCTGCCTGATCCGGGGTTGCCAGGGGAGCCACATAGGCATTTCCTGTAAATATATCGGTATTGGGGTTCAGCCTTCCTTTGGGGAAAACCTCGGGAATATAGCTGTAGCCCTCGCCGGAAGGAGCGGGTCTTGATGAATCACTGTCCTTCATGGCAATGATCTGATCAAGCACTTTTGCGGCTTCATCAGCCCTTTCTGAGCTGATCTTTACACGAATGATCTCTACAAGGTTCCACATCTGTTCTTCACTGAGGCCAACATTCATGGCGGCACTCATATGAAAGAATAGCTGCGAAGCCGTTCCGTCAAGACTGGACAGAATGGCGACAGTAGTCAGTTCACGATCTGCAAAAGAGATTGTATCACGTTCAAAAATATCGGCGAACAGATGCTCTTTTAGAAATGCATCCATGGCGTCACTGTATCCGTTTGAATCGGCCTTCTGCTGATTCAGGGGGAATCCCATAAGAGTTCCCAGGTTGGCTACGCCAAGTTCATATTTGTCCGCATCGGCGGGAATTGAATCCGGTTCTACGCCATAGGTATCGCGGATTCCGGCAGCCTGCCGTTCTTCAAGAACAGCTGCCAGATTGGCAGTACCGTTCAGGGCACGGGGAAAACCTGCATAAGCATAGGTCTGAAGCAGAACTTCACCTATCTCATTGACAGTCAGGCCGTTGTCCAGGCCTTCTGCTATGGCATCTGAAAGCCCGTCCAGATCTCCCGCCGCCGTATAGGCGGCAATGGAAACGATGCTCTGTTCACGTCCGGCCAGAGCTGTGCCCTGAACATCCGCTGCAGCTTCATCATCTGCAGGGCCCGCAGTTGCACAGGATGCAAGAAGTACAATGGATGCTGTGAAGACAAGCAGCAGTTTCCCCATGGGATTAATTATTTTGGTATTCTTCATTTCACACCTCCTGTGAAATTCGGGTCAGTATCCTAAAGGTTTTCCTTCAGGAAGGATTCGATTCTGTCAAAGGGGATCATATCCTCTCTGTCATAGAGGTCGATATGTCTCGCTCCGGGAATAATCATAAGCTCTTTGGGTTCGGCAGCCTTTTCGTAGGCTTCCTCTGTGTAGTAACGGGAGTGAGCATTCTCACCCATGATAAACAGTATGGGTCTGGGAGAAATCTCATCCAGATACTGCATCAGGGGAAAGTTCATAAAGGACATGGCACTTGTCAGAGTAAAGTTGGGGTTTGTGTTGGGGTGCCATCCTCTTTTCATTCCATAGTATTCAAAGAATTCAGCGAATACAGCAGGGATTCCTTCAGGAACTGCTTCAGCGGGGCCGTCAGTAGGCCATCCGCCGCCGGGGAGTGCGGGAGTACCGTTTTCAAAGTCATCCCATCTCTGCAGGCTCAGCTGTTCCAGCTGCTGGTCTCTCATTTCGTCGGTCATGTAGTAGCCGAGGCCGTAACGGGCCATGCTGCTGATGTCGTACATACTTGTAGTAACAACGGCTTTAATTCTCTTGTCCACCTGTGCAGCAGTCAGAGAAAAACCTCCGCTTCCGCAGATACCGATGGCAGCGATCTGTTCTCTGTCAACAAAGGGAAGGCTTCCAAGGAAGTCTACACCGGCGCTGAAATCTTCAACAAAGAAATCGGGAGATGAGACATCACTGGGATCCCCACCGCTCTCACCGTTGAAAGATTCATCAAAGGCGACGGCAACAAAACCGCGCTCTGCCATATTCATTCCGTAGACGCCGGCGCCCTGCTCTTTCACTCCACCGTAGGGAGTACCGATAATAACCGCAGGATACTTCTGCGATTTATCGATGTCCGCAGGCAGGAACATATGGCCGGCAATAGTTACGCCGTATCTGTTTTTATAGAATACAGGTTCAAGAGTGACAGTATCTCTCAGTTCATAGGTCAGATACATCTCTGACTGAGCTGTTTCATCATTCACCGCAGATCCGGATGTAGTACAACCGGCAATAATCATAGCAAGCAGTACTGATGAAACATACATAAAATGTTTCTTATTCATAATTACCCTCTCAATAAATGGTATATCTAAAAAGTAATGTCTCGAGTTAACTCAAGGTCAATATTACTTGAGTCACATTCGGTCAAAAACAACATTTCAAAAATTACATATATTGTTACAATATAAACATTTAAATATTAGTCTAAAGTAATATTATTTTGCGTGGCAAAGTACTCTTTTCATCCTGCTGTCCATATAGGCAACAAAGAAACCAGCCAGAATAATCATACCGGAGCCTCCCAGAGTAGAGAGTGCCGGTATCTCCTTCCAGATGAGAAAGCCCCAGAAAGCGTTGATGGGAAGGGAGAGGTATTCATAACCCGCCAGCACAGATGCCGGTGCCAGACTGTAGGCATGTGTCATTGAATATGTCCATCCGGCCCACACAAGCCCCAGACTGCACATTATGATACCATCCAGTAGAGACGGCATGGTCCAGGTATTGAAGAGAAATGAGATGCTGCCCGGTGCGTCAGGCAGCTCTCCGACCATCAGGGTCACGGGTGTCAGGATCAGGGCACAGGCCAGATAAACCGCCGATGAGTAAAAAGCCATTGTCCCGCTGCTGTCATAATCCTTCAGTTTGCCTGTCACGATAGCCGTAAGGGCATAGAATAGAACACTTACAAGAATAAGAATGGATGCCGAATTGAAATCGGAGGAACCGGGCCTGATAATCATAGTCACCCCGGCAAGTCCCACGGCCAGCATAATCCATCTGTACCAGACAATCCTCTCCTTCAGAAGAATAATGGAGAAGAGCATGATCATTACGGGTCCGGAGAACCGGATGGCCTCTACCTGTGAGAGCTGCAGGTCAACCACGCCCATCATATAGCTTGTATAAGACACAAAAAGAAAAATGCCTCTCAGGATTTCAAGCCCCGGCTTCTTTGACAGGGGCATTCCCCGCCCCCCCTCGCTTCTGTACAGAAACAGTGTGATGGGAAGAGCCACCAGATTGCGGAGAACAACCATTTGAAGAACAGGATATGAGCCTGCAAGAAGCTTTACAACAATGCTCTGTGTGGAAATGATCCACAGAGCAAGGATAAGAAATAGTATTCCCTGTAAATTACTATTCGGGCTGTTTGATTTATTTATCACAGATTATCTCCTGGTTATTTCACATTGCGGACAAGCCTGAACCCCCGCCCGGGAAGTCTGTCATCCGGGGGAACAGCCGAACGGTATGCCGAACGCAGATGCTTTGCAAAGTCATTCCAGGCCCCCCCTCTGCACACTCTTAAATATCCGGATTCAGGTCCGGAAGGATCTGCTGAAGTGGCTGAATATGATCCGTAGTAGTCAAAACACCACTCGCTGACATTGCCGTGCATATTGTAAAGTCCAAAATCATTTGGAGCAAAGGAGTCCACCGGCACGGTCTTTTCTCTATAGACACCGGGCGCCGTCTCCAGCTCATCCTGAGAAAAATAGTGATCCTCAATGGTATAGGGATAGGTACCGAAGTAGTCGGACTCTGAAGCACTTATAAAGGGACCTGTACTGAAGGGGGTACTGCTGCCGGCACGGCAGGCATGCTCCCACTCAGCTTCTGTTGGAAGACGGAATCCAGATGCGTCCCTGTTCCAGACTACCGACTCACCATTAATCACATAAGCGGGTTCCAGTCCCTCCTGCTGGCTCAGGGCATTGCAGAAAACGACAGCCTCGTACCATGTAAGGCTTTCAACGGGCAGATTTCCACCCCTGAAAAAAGAGGGATTACTGCCTGAAACAAGCTCATATTCACTCTGACTGACCTCATACCTGCTTATAAGAAAAGGGCTTACTGAGACTGTATGGCGGGTCTCGTCCGGCTCCCGCCAGGCCTCATCTTCAGGACTTCCCAGAATTGTACGGCCCCCTTCAATGGCAACCATATTCTCATCGGTCCAGGAAAACAGATCAGCTGCATGGAGGGTTTCCGGAAGAAACAGAACGGCTGAAACCAAAAAAACAAGCATGATTTTCAAGGGAATCTTCATTTCAGTGACACTCCATTATCTTTCAACCACTCTTCAATCTCTTCACCAAGAGTGCGTCCGCCTCCGTAGTGGATCTCAAGGGGCTTCATTATTCTGGAAGTGGGCGTTATTTTAGCAATAGCCGAAACACTCTGCCCCAGCCTTCCCCCTCCGTGGGTGCAAAAGGGAATGATAGTCTTTCCAGACAGATCATAACTTTCAAGAAAAGAGGCGATGGGCATGGGAATAGTCGCCCACCAGTTGGGGTATCCAAGCAGGATTGTATCGTATTGCTCC
The DNA here is from genome assembly GCA_963676905.2 of Oceanispirochaeta sp. Classification (GTDB taxonomy): domain Bacteria; phylum Spirochaetota; class Spirochaetia; order DSM-2461; family DSM-2461; genus Oceanispirochaeta. Next base: position 3,136,878 of record CAXXVE010000001.1, on the reverse strand, counting down.
ATGCGGGAAACCCTGTTCCTGATTTCAGGCCGTGCCCTTCTCTTCTGATCGTCCTTTGCTTCCCGCAGTACCATGTTGTACCGGGAGGAATAGGGAGAGACAAGATCGATCTCAAAAAGATCAGCACCTGTCATATCATGGATGATGGAGACCATCTTGTGCATATTCCCGCTGGCATAGGTCACAGTGTCCACATCTCCGGTAAGGCTGTTGGAGCGGGTGACAGGATAATAGACAATCAGAGTATTTCCTCCGGTCTGTGCAAAGATTCCTGTGCTGCAGAAGAGCATCAGAAACAGATTCAAGAATATCCTTTTCCCCATCATTTACTCCTTCTTCAGCCTCTATATCCCAGAGAATCAAGCCAGGCTTCCACATCCCCTCTGCTCCCGGTCACCCGGGAACGGTAGACTCCTATCTCTTTTTCAAGATTGACCGAAGACGGAAGAAGCCTCTTAAGGTCGCGGACTGTACGGGAAACACCGCTTGTGCCATGGGTTACAAAGGGAATTATTGTTTTCCCCGAGAGGTCATGGGCTTCGACAAATGTGGCAACGGCCATGGGAATGGTATACCACCAGTTGGGAAATCCCAGGAAGATCACATCATAGTCAGCAATATTTGAAACACCCTCAACAAGCTCGGGCCGGGCCCGTCTTGCCTTTTCATTGGATGCCCGGTCCAGAATTTCATCCCAGTAGCAGGGATACTTGTCTACAACTCTTATAGAAAAGAGGTCTCCTCCTGTCCGGTTCTGAATCCATGAGGCGATTCTGGGAGTATTTCCGGGAGGAAGGACACTGGCTGTAGTCGTTGTGTCTACAATATCCCCTCTCTCCATACTCCAGACATGCCCGTTGGCATCCTTGATGGCCTTATCACGGTCTATGATGACAGTGTTTTCGGCCCAGGTGAAATAAGCTATAAGAATATTGTCTTCTGCAGAAGCAGAGGAAACTGTCAGGACTGCCAGCAGAGCTGCAAGAACTAGTTTTTTTCCTGAATGGAACACAGTTGACTCCTTGTTTTTTTATTGGAAAGGTAAAATGAGAGATAGTATGAAAGTGTTGCAAAGAAAACCATCATACCCAGATATTCAAAGAAGAAAGAAATCGGTGACTGCTCAAAATCAAAGAATACAAATATGGTTCTTCCAAACATATAGGTCGGCAGCTGATGTTTGAAAAAAGCAAAAAGGCCATATACAGACAGAACCAGTGAGACAATCTGTCCCGGCAGTCTGACTTTTACAGAGAAGCCCTTTCCTTTATGCATCATTTTCACAATCCGGCTCCAGTGGAGTCCCAGATGAAGGGATGTGAGTACGAAACACCAGTAGGATGAGATCATATGAAGGACCCTTGCGAAACCGGTCCCTCCCTGGATTCCGAGAAATCCAAATACATAGTAGGAGAGCATTATGCTGCTGACAATAAGCCCGGCAACCGAAACAAGAAGGAGTCCGTTTATCACAGTATTGAAAACACGGCGGACCGAATATTTCCCTTTTAAAGTGGCAGGATACCATCTGCGGTTCAGAATATTATGGACAATCCAGAGGATAATCATAAGTGTGCCGAATATCTCATGAGCCAGATCTCCGGTATAGATATACCCCATAAGAATCATAAGGGTCAGAGTCATTAAGATATCGACTGCTATTTTGGCTTTAACCCGGGCATTCATCAGGATGCTCCTTTCTGCTGTTTTCTTTTCAGATCAACAATCAGATAGTCTATTCGATCAAGTGTTTTCTGCCATTCGTGCAGATTAGTCAGCTGCCTGCTCCGCTCTTCATTAAGAAGCCGGAGCCGTTCGGAAGCAGTAGCTGTTCCAGCCTCTTCCATTTCAAGATAAGTTCCGATAGATTCAAGACTCATTCCTGCATTCTTCAGTGTCAGGATATGATTCAGATTCTGGACATTACTGTCGGAAATTTCACAGAGACTGCCCTTGAACATCTCTTTTCCAATCAGACCTGCGGCCATCAGTTCTTCAAGAACCTCGGGAGTTACCCCGTAACAGTCGCAGAACTCTTTGCATTTCACTTATTTTTACCTCAATTCTGTTGTGATCATTTATCAATTTCAATTTTGACAGGGCCTTCAAGGTCTTTCAGATACTGCTCTCCTGAAACAACCCGTCCCATATATACGAGACCATTCGAGTAGCTGAATCCCTTGTAGAAAAGAGCCAGATTCCCCCAGGGGGCATAGAGGGTAAGATCTCCTGCCGAGGGTTTATATCCAGAAGGAGCGCCGTCTGTTGTCAGTCTTGAAACAGGATCAGCCACCTTTTCTGTTCTTGCATAATCTGAAAAGTCCAGAGTGACAGGCAGCTGTGAAACAAAATCACGGCTCGTGGCATTATCATCCATTGAGATAGTCACTTCCCGTCCTCCGGATGTGGTTAATTTAATATTCATATTACTCTCCGCAAATAACAGTCCGGAAACGGGAACTGAAAGAAGCATCAACAAAAATATTCTGATTACACGTCTCTTCATACATTTCTCCTCAATCATTGTTTTCCGTCAGTTGTAAATTATTATTATATCTTTAACAGATAGTTTTATTTATCTATTAAAACTTTCCAGACCCCTTTTCAGGCGTCCCAGTCCATCCTTAACCCTCTCCGCCGGGCAGGCGATATTCATCCTCAAAAAGCCTTCCCCGCCGGTACCGTATTCGGCTCCGTCTGTCAGATAGAGCCCCGTTTTTTCCCTCAAATGACTGTAAAGGGCATGGCTGTCTGCGCTTATCCCGCTGCAGTCAAGCCAAAGAAGATAGGTCGCGTCTGACGCAACAACTTGTATTTCGGGTATCTCATCTTCAATAAAGGAACGCACAAGGGCTTTGTTTTCTGATATATACTCTCTTAACCCATCCAGCCACCCGGCTCCCCGGGTGAAGGCAGCAACAGCCGCGGTAACGGCAAAGGCATTTGGTTCGGCGACTTCATCTGTATTAAGTCCCCTGTTCACTCTGTTTCTAAGATGTTCACAGGGGACAACTACAGCTGCCGAGTGCAGTCCTGCGAGATTAAAAGCCTTGGATGCAGAGATGCAGCTTACACTATTGTTCCGCGCCGCCTCTGATACCGATGCAAACGGGATATATTCACGGCCGGGATCAGTAAGATCACAGTGGATCTCGTCAGAGAGGACTATGACGCCGTTTTCAATACAGAGATCGGCAATCCGGCAGAGTGTTTCCCTGTCCCAGATTTTACCTACCGGATTATGCGGGTTGCACAGGATCATCATTGTCGTCTGCGGATCCTTCAGCTTATCTTCAAGATCCTCAAAGTCAATGGAGTAGCCCTCTTCAGAATAAGCAAGCGGACTCTCAAGAACATAACGGCCGTTGTTTACAATGGAGTTATAGAAGATATTGTAGACAGGACTCTGGATCAGAACCTTCTCTGCGGGAGTCGTTAACTTACGCACAGCGCTTGAGATGGCAGGAACCACACCTGATGTAAAAATAAGCCACTCCCTGTCGATCTCAAATGAGTGACGTTCCTTCCACCAGCCGATATAGGCATCATACCAGTTTTCAGGAACAACGGAGTAGCCGAACACACCGTGGGCTACCCTCTTCATCAGGGCATCTTGTACGGAAGGGGCTGTCTGAAAATCCATATCAGCAACCCACATGGGCAGTTCGCCCTCTTTTATGTCCCACTTATAGCTGCCGGTACCCCGTCTATCCACAACTTTGTCAAAATCGTAGCTCATTAGAACATCCTCAAATTATACAGCGTTACAGAGGATCTCTTTATCCGAAACGCAGATGATCTCTGTCTTTGTTACATCCACCTTGTCTTCTTCCATAATGATTTCGCCGATGCTGTCGGCCTTTATGGTTCCGCTATAGGGATTCTTAACGCTTTCGATTGAACCATTTACTTCCACATCTACAGTGGAATATTCAAAAGCAAGGTCGGTATTCAGAAGTTTGCAATCCTTCATTACAAGGTTTTCGATATAGCACATTCCCTGATTACTCTCGACAGTGCAATTTATAAGAGTCAGATTCTTTGCATTCCATCCCAGATACTCTCCGGAGATAAAAGAGTCGTAAACCGTCACATTCTCGCTATTCCAGAAAGCATCTTTAGTAAGCAGGTGGGCATTTCGGATTTCAGCATTTTTAATGCCGTCAAATGCATATCCCCCAACAAGCTTTAGACCATCAATCTTCAGACCGTCACTGTTCATTCCAAAGTAATCACCCTTTACAGAAACATCCTCCAGGGTAATATCGCTGCAGTTCCAGAGAGTCTCCTGAGCATTGGGCATTGAAACCGTCTTCAGTGAGACACCTATACACCGCCTGAAATTCTTGGGAGCCTCTATCAGGCTGTTCTCAACACTGATATTGTCTGTGTACCAGACGCCTGCCCGGGCCATCTCACGCCAGCTGCTGTCTTTTATCTTCACATCTTTGCTGTACCAGACAGGGTATTTCCACTTGAAAACACCCCGTTCCATCTCTATATCCCGGCACTCTTTAAGGGGAGACTCCCCGTCCTGGAAAATTGTTTCAGAGATCTGGAGCCCTTCCATTTGGAAAAGAGCCCGTTCACCAGTCAATACTTCCTGTTCTATTTTTGTTTTTTTCACTATATAAACCTCTATCTGACAGGCTAAACCCTAGAGCTAACTCAACGTCAACTGACTATGTCAGAGAAATCCCCTGAAACAGGCAGAAGAAACTGCTTAGCCTTATCAGTTACTTTACTTCCTGACCATAATATACAAAAAAACTATAATTATGCCCAATACTTATTTTTCATCATAAAAAATGCCTATAAAGCATTATCAGTAATCCCAGTTTTTTAAAGCAGAACACACAACCTCAGGCTTTCAGCCAGGCTGGGGAGGAAAAGAAAGGGACTGATGCCATACAGAGAAAACCTCCGGCACCAGCCCCTTTATATATTGCACAATACCCCTTCTCAATCGTACCGGAATCCCCATTCATAGAATCCGGTGCTGACAGAAGCAGGGTTATTTCTCAATGCGGACTTCAATGCTTCCTGACGGCCAGGCCTTCAGGGCATCAAGATCATCAACTCTGCCGATAATATGCTGATGATTACCGTCAGATTCGGAGCTCTCTTCTCCCGCCATAAAAAAGGCGATCCAGTCGGCACCGGGAATGTATGAAATATCACCATCCTTCCAGCCGCTCTGCCCCTCTGAAGAAATACTCTTCAGCGGTTCTGACAGCCTGCCGCAGTAATCGACTGAGGCTCTGCTGACTTTCACTGTATAAGGCAGTTTTGATATAAGGTCTCTGGCAGAGACCGAGTCGTTCAGTGTTGCAGATAAAACCGTGTCATTCACTATCAGCTTTACCTTTGTATCGTTTCCGGATGTATTTGCCATACTCTGGGCTCCTCCTGTTGTAATTGTAATTAAGAAAAACAAGAAAACACCAAGGTGTTTCATAGGGCGTCTCCTTCTAATCTGTCCTAGTTACTTGAGTTTAAATACCGGTGTATCTTCAGGATATTCCGGGAAATTACTTCTCTTCAGGAAGAACTTCGTTCAGACAGGTTAAAGCATTCAGGGTCCGGGGAAAACCGACATAGGGCATACACTGGGTGATCACAAGGATCAGAGTGTCTCTGCTGTTTCCAATTGAAGCATTACCTGCAATATGGCTTTTCACCTGGCTTTCGCATCCGCCGAGGGCAACCAGAATACTTAAGGTAAGAATCTCCCGCGTCTTAAGATCAAGGCCGCTTCTTGTGTAGATATCCCCGAAGCAGTAGGCGGACAGATAGTTCTGAATATGTTTCAGGTTGGCTGGTGCGTTTTTGTGAAGCTGATCAATAATGTCGCCGAATATTTCCTTTTGAACGTTCAGTCCCTTTTTAAAACGGCTGTCTTCATCCACCTGCTTCTGGCTTTCTACAGGCAGCGGAATTCCGGCTTTCTTAAACACGTCGTTGACTCTGTTTAATGCATTCAGTGTTCCGGGGAAACCTATATAAGGCGCACATTGATATACGGCTTCCTTGATCTCCACGGGTGTGGCTCCGACGTTAAGGGCCGCAAATGTATGTGCAAGGATCTGATCCAGGTTCTGATTGGCAGCCAGGACTACAAGAGTAATAAGCTCTCTGGTTTTATCAGGAAGATCTCCCTGACTGAAAACATCCCCGAAAATAAAGCGGTTGAGCATCTCCTGAAAGTCAGGATCCGTAGCCGCTACGGGACTTGTTACATCCCCAAAAAGCTCTTTAAATTTTTTTTCGCTTTCTTCAACTCTGTTCATAAATTTCCTCTGATATAAAGGGTATAAAAAAGCCCTCTGATTCATCCGGGAGATCCGGAGCCTCAGAGGGTGACATGTTTATTTCAGCTTTCCGCCGTAAACGGGGAACATGCTTGCATCTCCGTAATCCTCTATCTTCTTCATAGCCTTGAGAACTTCAAGGTCCTCTTTGGAAATAGAGAAATCAAGATCCGCATTGTTTTTCATATGAGCGGGATTAGCCGTCTTGGGAATGGGCAGAAGATTCAGATCGATACAGTAACGGATGGAGAGCTGGGGAATAGAGACACCGTACTTCTCAGCCATCTTCAGGACTTTATCATTCTTCATAAGCTCACCGTGAGCAACAGGAGAGTATGCCTCGACAAGGACACCCTTCTCTTCACAGTATTTGATAAGATCAAAGGGTGTGTTGCTGATATGGGCCAGAACCTGGTTGACCATGGGTTTTACAGTACAGTTGTCCAGAATATTGTCCAGATCCTCTTTAAGGAAGTTTGAAACACCGATTGCCTTCAACTTACCTGCCTTGTAGGCATCTTCAAGGGCTCTCCAGGCTTCACGGTTCCCTTCGAAACAGCGGTCCTCATCATCACCGTACTCCATCCAGGGCTGGGGACTGTGGATAATCATAAGATCAAGATAATCAAGGCCCATAGCTTTGAGAGAATTATCTATTGATGCAACAGCCTCGTCATAGGATTTCACCTCTGCCGCCAGTTTCGTCGTCACAAAGAGATCTTCTCTTTTCACGCCGCAGGCTCTGATGCCTTCACCGCATCCTCTTTCATTTTCATAAGCCTGGGCTGTATCAATATGTCTGTATCCAAGCTCTACAGCGTCCTTAACGGCCTGAACAGCGTCGCTGTCACTGATAAACCATGTTCCCAGTCCAAGTTTTGGAATTTCGACACCATTGGAAAGTTTATAATTTTCATTAAGTACCATAAAATGTTCTCCTTGTCTTTTTGATTACTGTATATATGACATGCAGGACCCGATCAGTCCGCAAGTTTTCCGTACACGTCATCAGTTACAGGTTCAAGCCATTCGTTGCTGCACTCTTCTCCGGGGACTTCCAGAGAGATGTGGCTGAACCAGCTGTCTGATTTGGCTCCATGCCAGTGCTTTACACCTGTTTTAATATAGATAAAAGATCCCTCTTTCAGGCTGACAGGTTCACTTCCCTCTTCCTGATACCATCCCTCGCCGGCTGTACAGATCAGCATCTGTCCACCACCGCTTTTGGCGTTATGAATGTGCCAGTTGTTGCGGCATCCGGGTTCAAATGTCACATTTGCGAGAAACAGGGGTGTTTCACCGGGTTTAACCATAAAATTAAGGAATGAGTCTCCAATAAAATATTTATCAAACATTTCATTGAACTGACCTGTTCCAAACATATTTACCTTTTCAAATTCCGCTTTATCCATGTATTTCATTTTTCAACCTCGTTTAGCCCTGCTGGTGGACATATAAAATTAGAAAGGCAATAACCTTTCTTTTTGTTTTCTGTATTAAACATAATAGTCCGAAGTCCAATAATGAATGCCTAATTCAACAAATAGATTGCCTATTTTTTCAATTTATAATGAAAATGTATTAATTATTCCAGTAATATGTGCATAATCTTCTTATCATATCAAATGACAGGTACGAAAAAATGGATGTAAAGAGAGCTACAATGAAATCCCTTCTTGAACAGAAGCTTGGTTCGGAAGGTATAGTTGAGACGGGGGTTAAGGGTGTAGCCCTTTTCCGGAGGGACAATTCCTACAGGACAAGACCCCAGTTCTACAATCCCCAGATTATTATGCTGGCCCAGGGGAAGAAAAATATCTATCTGGGGGACAAACAGTATGTTTATGACCCTCAGCACTATTATGTGCAGACTCTTCCGCTTCCGGTTCACTGCGAAGCTGTAATTGAGGACAACAAGCCCATGCTTGGAATGGTCATTAATATTGATCCCCAGATTATCGGAGAGATAATTGTCGAAATGGAAACAGGGATTCCTTCCCCTAAAAGAGTAAACAACAGCCTTTATGACGCCCCTTTGACAGAACCTCTTATTGATGCGGCTGTCAGACTGCTGCAAACCATGGAATCAAAGAATGAGACCAGAATCCTCGGCCCCATCTTCCTGAAAGAACTGCTTTATAAAGTCATCAGCGGAGAAAATGGTGAGATCATAAGGGAGCTTGCTGTAAACAACAGAGGTTTTTATCAGATCTCCAGGGTAATCAGTAAAATTCATGATCAGTACTCCCACCCAATTGAGATCAACGCCCTTGCAAAAGAGGCGGGAATGAGTGCCACAGCCTTCCACACGAGCTTCAAAGCCATGACAAGCACATCCCCTCTTCAGTACATCAAGAATGTTCGACTCCATAAGGCAAAGGAAATGATTCAAAGAGAGGGCGAAAAGGCCAATGCCGCTGCCATGCGTGTGGGGTACGAAAGCCCCTCCCAGTTCAGCAGGGAGTATAAACGCTGCTTCGGAACAACTCCGGCCAGTGATCGTCAGCACGCCTCAGGATTCTAGGAATACAGCCTCTATTCAGATCAGGAGTGGGTTTTCCTGTAGAGATCTTTGATCTCTTCAGGAATATCGCTTCTATCCATGGATGTAACAGCCTTTTCAGATCCCAGCTCTGCGGCTGTATCATAGTACCAGCACTTGAAATTGATCAGATCCAGAACCGACTGAAGTTCAGCTATCTGATCCAGAACAACTTTTTTCCTTTCATGAAACATTGACTGTCTCTGTTCAAGAGAACTGTCCCCTTCCAGAGCCCAGTCCATAAACTGACGAATATCTTTCAGGGGCATCCCTGTCTTTTTGAGACATTCAACTATTCTGAGAGATTCGATTGTCTGCTCATCAAACTGACGTATGCCGCTTGTTGTCCTTTTGACAAACGGGAGAAGCCCCTCTTTTTCATAGTACCGTAGAGTATGTATAGAGAGGTCAAACTTGTCTGCAACCTGTCCTATGGAGTAATTCATTGCTATTCCTCTGCTAACCCTTGAGTTAGCTCTAATAATCCTGATCTATATTATATTCTTATTACAAAAGCGATCAAGAGGGAATAATCAACAACATGACAAGGAATGAAGTTCCGGTCAGGGAACAGATACTCCAGAAAGACTTATATCCGGCAGCCGTGGCAGTGCGAGAGTAGTCCTTCTTTTGAAAAAGCATATCTGTTAACACAGGACAAATTATATTACATTAAATGAAATCAACTTGCACTTATTTGAACTGCAGCTGACAGGAGGTAAAATGATATACATCGACGGACCCGGCAGACGGCTGTCTGCAAAGGTACATACACCGGATCTCCCTGGAAATGAAAAATCACCAGCCGTGATAATATCCCACGGTTTTATGTCAAATAAAGAGGACTATCTTGTAACGGAGCTCTCAAGAAAACTCAGATCATATGGATTTACTGTTGTCACATTTGATTTCAACGGACATGGCCACAGCGATGGAAGGTTTCAGGATATGACAGTCCTTTCAGAGGTAGAGGATCTGAAGGCTGTAATCAGTTACACAAAAAGCCTTCCCGGTACCGGCTGCATAAACCTGGCGGGCCACTCACAGGGAGGAGTAGTTACGGCCCTGACGGCGGGTGAACTGGGAGACATGATCAACAGCATTGCTCTTCTGGCTCCGGCGGCTGTGCTTGTTGATGATTCCAGAAGGGGCAATATAATGGGAAGCACTTTCAGTCCCGCCGATCCGCCGTCCTTTATCACTGTTTACGGCTTCAAGGTCGGCCGTGAATACATATTGGAAGCTCAGAATCTGAAAATATACGAAACCGCTTCCGCCTACAAAGGCCGGGCCTGCATAATACACGGCAGCAGGGACACCCTCGTCCCCCCCTCATACGGAGAGAAATTTCAACAGATTTTCAAGGGCAGCGAGTTTCATCTTCTTCACGGGGAGAATCACGGCTTTACACAAAACACAGGCAATACAACGGATATCGCAGCCGCATTTTTCAAGAGTACAGCCGGGGCCCTTTGAGCCTTTCCGTCCTGTCCGGAAAGAAGATAGAGAGTCTATCTACTTACAGGAAGGATAGAGACTGTCGATCCACTTGTATATTTCATCTTCGGCAACTTTCCCGGGCAGAGGCTCTCCTGCGGTATGGCAGTACCTGAGACGAAAGCCCAGAAAGAACATCTGAAGAAAATTATATATGCTCTCGGCTGTGTGTCCTTCAGTAAAGTCTCTGTTATCCACACCCTTTTGAATAATTTTCATAAGAATAATCTGAGCATCAGTGTCTTCCAGTTTTCCCTTTGCACTGAGTGACAGAAGTGTTTTTTCAAGAGAGACAAGCATGGAGACAAGCCTTGTTTCAATATAGGACATGTACTCACGGGTATACTCTTTCAGAGCATCCCTTGGGTCCATGTCCTTGAGCCTGCTCTCATAGAGCTCAGTAAAATAGCTGACAAATCGATTTTGCCTGTCCATAAGAAGATCATCTTTTGAAGAAAAATAATGATAGAAAGTACCATGGTTGATGCCTGCTTTCCTGCAGATCCCCCGGATTGTCAACTTGTCAAATCCCTCGGAGCGTACAATCTCGTCTACAGAATTCCGGATGGCTTCAAGTGTCTTCTGATACTGCATCTCTCTTTTGTTCATAATAATAATATAGGGGATATCCCCTTATTATGACTACAGGGTTGAATATAGAAACCCCTATGCTTTAAAAAATATACAGCCTAGCGGTCACGCCAGAGAAGAAGCTCGGGACGGTATTCAAAATGCATATTATCCCAAACCGGCCACGAACCGCCCCAGGTAAATCCTTCCTTCTCGAAGGCATCCACTACATCGGCTGGAGGAGCCCACCGTTCAGACAGTGGAATAAGCATCCAAAGATCGTTGCCCTTGTTTTTCTCCCAGTTCCAGTAGATAGCCCGCCCTTTCGCATCAGAGGGAAGAATATCAACTGCAAGCCCCATGGAGTGGAAGGATTTTCCCTGTGTGTCCCGAACCTGCCTCCAGGCGTAGCTGCTGACTGACCCCATTTCACGGACAAAACGATCGACTTCATCACTCTCTGCAGCCAGTGAGCGTATTCTGCTCTCTACCCGACGGAGGGGTCCTGTAATCTTTTCGTGAACCATTATGGAGCGGTCCAAAAAATTGAAATTGACAATATGGGATTCCACATCGCTTCTTGTGAATGAGTCATAAACAGCATCGAAGAAGGCCGTGCTTGAAATCCGTCCGGTCCTTCTGTTCTCTGTAGAACCGAAGCGTGTGACCCATTCAAGCTCCTCTTCAGTAAAGTCGGCAGGGTCCCGCAACTCACCTGAATAATTGTATAAAAAGGATCTGTATCCGTCACGGTTGCTCATCTGCACTTCGCTGAGATAGCTGCCGCCGGCGCGGTAAAGGAGTGATATCCTACCGCCTGTTTTTACCCTGACCTCCCAGTCCGAGTACTCAGGGCTGTAGCTATATTCAAAAATGACATCCGGATAGGCTTTTCTTATAACCTCAATCTCTCCGGCAATCACCGAGGCATCCACTTCGGCAGATGACGTCTCCAGAGCCTGTAAAAATGGTGCTGATACTATCAATATAAACAGCGGCAGGTGCCACTTTGAAGGGGATACAAATGAATATCCCTTCTGTCTTTTTAAATTTCTCTTAATAAACATATCACTCCGTAATTTTTAAAAACGAGGCAGCAATATGAGTGCCGCCCTGTCAATGATCAATACCTGTTACCTACAATCTCCATGGCCTCGACGGCCGATCTGATCCTTCTCAGATCATCAGCATCAAGGTGTACCTCTGATGAAGCCAGATTCTCATCAAGCCGCTCCAGCTTTCTGCTTCCTGGAATCGGTACGATCCATGGTTTCTGTGCAAGAAGCCAGGCCAGTGCTACCTGAGCAGGAGTTGCAGACTTGTCCCGGCCGATCTCTTCCAATAGATCAATGACAACCCTGTTGGCGGCTATTGCATCCTTTGTGAAACGCGGATTTTTAAAGCGTATATCCGATTTATCATAGACTGTTTCCTCAGTGATCTTCCCTGTAAGAAAACCTCTGCCCAGGGGACTGTAGGGAACAAAACCGATACCAAGTTCTTCACATAGAGGCAGAACATCCTCTTCCCTCTCTCTGAACCAGATGGAATACTCACTCTGGATGGCAGTCACAGGCTGAACCGCATGGGCCCGGCGTATCTGGTCCGCACTGGACTCAGAAAGGCCGAAATGCTTCACTTTGCCCTCTCTGATAAGATCACCGACAGTTCCTGCAACATCCTCCACAGGAATAGCGGGGTCCGGCCTGTGCTGATAGAAGAGGTCAATTGCATCGACTCTGAGCCGTTTCAGTGATTCTTCAGCCACCTGCCTTATCCTTTCAGGCCTGCTGTCCAGACCATCAAAGCCGGGGCTTCTGTCATCTTTGAGTTTAAAACCGAATTTAGTGGCGATAACAACCTTTCCCTTATGGGGTTCCAGAGCCTCACCGACAAGATCTTCATTGGTAAATGGTCCATAGACCTCTGCTGTATCAAAGAATGTGACTCCCCGGTCCACGGCCTTATGAATAAAATCAATCATCTCTGCCCTGGTGCCGATGGGTTTATCCCCGAAGGTCATCCTCATACAGCCGAGCCCCAGCGCTGATACCTGAAGTCCATCTCTACCCAATGTTCTGATTTTCATAACTGCCTCCATTCTCTGTTTAGTCTATTATGTAAATCATAGATGATTCACGGCAGATGAAAAGAAACAAAACAACAAATACTTTGCCTATTCTTACAATTATTATAATATATGTGGGTATTTTTAATCAAAACAAGGCACAATGCCATTAAAAAGAGAGTAATTCCCGGCAGACAGTCCGCCGGGAAGATGAGAGAGAGGGAGCCGGTCTCAGGATTCTGAAAATGCTTCGTACTTCTCCCGTACATTATAGAAGAGACTTTCAAGGAGAAAGAGGGAGCTCTGATTGAATCTGGCTGAATTGGTTCCGCAGCTGTTTATTTCCTCCAGAATATCGGAAACAAGCCTCTGTCCGCGGACTGTGGCAAGAAGATCCGGATCTTCCCTGAATCGGAGGCGCAGCTCATCACTCAGGAGTCTCAGAAATCGCTTTAACTCGTCCTTGCCCTTGTTCTTGTCAAAGTACTGAAAAAGGTCATCCAGATCCCGGATGGAATCTCCGTTAAAACAGTTGTCCAGAAACTGCCTTATATGAGAACTGATAAAGTTATAGTCGGTATCAGACCAGCGTTGAAAAAACTGAAAGAGAGTCTCATTGGTATCTTCGGTACGGAAGAGTTTTTCAAGAACCAGGCGGGAGTCCGCAACGGACCGCGGAGTAAACTCAAAATGCCTGACCCTTGAACGGATTGTCTGGAGAATACTCCCCTTCCTGTCGGTTGTCAGGATAAAGTTTACATGGGCGGGCGGCTCTTCCAGAATTTTAAGCAGAGAGTTTGCCGAGCCCTCGAGAAGGGTATCCGCTTTCTCAATAATGACAACCTTGGCCTTGCTGCTGGATGTCCTGTGAGCCCATTTGCTTATATTTCTTATCTGATCGATGGGAGTGGATGCAGGAACGGCTGCAGTCAGGGTTCTGACCTGATTGATAATATCATCAAGGTATTTCTCAAGATCCTTTTCACCCATCAGCTCCTTCTCGGGATCAAGCTGTTCAAGAAGCTCGCTGACCGAACTGATTGTACCGCTGTACTTGCTGAGCTTCTTCTCCTGACCCTCCCAGATGACTGGTTCAAAGCGCTTCAGAAGCTTCCTTACATTACGGATAAACATAAAGACGGCAAAATTTGCCCTGGTCCTGCCAAGCAGCTCAGCTGAGGCTTTGATCTCCTCAAGAAAATACCTTTTTCCAAGAAGCAGGAGATCAGGATTGTTAAGGACCCGGTGATCCCGGCAGGAGCGGCAGCTGCAGTCCCAGGGGGCATTGGGTGAAGAACACGAAACCGCCCGGGCAAGCTCAAGAGCCGTAGTCATCTTCCCGCTGTAGTCTTCCCCGCAGAAGAGAAGTGAGTGGGGAAGAGTATTTCGGCTGAGGCCGGATACAAGCTGTTTTTTTATACTTTCCTGTCCAATTAGATTCTCAAACAAGGTTACAGACTCCCGGAAGAAATTTTATCAATCATCTTTACAGCCGATTTGTCCAGAGCCGGCAGAAAGCGCTCTATGTAGGGGACAAGCACAGAGTCATTTCTGAGGCTGCTTACATCTATAATGTTCTGAAAGTTGATGATATACACAATCAGAAATACAACAAGAAGACCTTCCAGAAGGCCCAGAAAAAAGCCGAGCATCCGGTCAACGCTTTCGAAAGGTGTCTGATCAATAAGTTCACCCATCACTTTCTGAAGCAGTTTAAACAGGGCAAAGGAGACCAGAAAGATCCCGGCAAAGGAGATCAGTGCGGCCACATCGCCTATAGAGGAGCGTGACTGAATCCAATCCACCCCGTCGGCATAAAAGACAGCTGCCAGAAGAAGACTGATAAACAGTGACGCCAGAGAGAAGAGCTCTTTGACAAAGCCCTTGAAGGCACCAATAAATGAAGAGACCAGCAGTATGGCCAGCAGAATCATATCGAATACAGAAAGGTCCATCACAACTCCTTGTTCAGTTGCTCTACTATAACATCTTCGGCTTTGATTTTTATAAAGTCAGAGCAATTCTTCTTCATTTTATTCAGTCTTTCAGGATCTTCGGCAAGGGAGAGAAGAATGTCTTTCAGCTCAGCTGCTGTGGGAGCCTCTCCGTCCATCACCAGGGCCATCTCTCTTTTCCTCAGCATTTCAGCGTTGAGGATCTGATCCCCTCTGGTTCCGACCCTCAGGGGAATCAGGACAGAAGGAGTACTTGTCACGGCAAGTTCCCAGAGCGTTCCGGCACCGGAACGGGCAACAGCCAGGTCAGCCCTCTGCAGCAGCGCCGGCAGCTCACTGTTGAGATAGGGTACAGGCCAATAGCCATCGAGGCTGCTCTGTTCAAACAGGGCATCCCCCATCTGGTGGATTATGGTGTATTTTTCAAGCAGCTGATCAAGGGATTCCCGGACAAGGTCATTTACCTGCCTGGCCCCCGAGCTTCCCCCAAGCACCATCAACAGAGGTTTTGTACCGATGCGTTCTGCCCACTCCCGGGGCATAGACTGATCGGCATCAAAGAACTCCTCCCTGACAGGATTGCCTGAAACAACAATCTTTCCTGCAGGGTCACCAAGATACGAACGGCTCTCCTCATAGGCGAGGAAGGTCTTAACAGTCATTTTGTGGTTGATCTTTGTCGCCAGACCTGGAACCACATCGGAATCATGTGTAAAAGAAGGGATTTTTCTGAACTTTGCTGCCGCCACAGGGGGCACAGAGACAAACCCGCCCTTGGAAAAGACGAGAGCCGGCTTCAGATCCCCCAGAATACTGAGACTCTGAAAAAATCCTGCAGCGATTCTGAAGATATCAGTAAAGTTCTGAAAGGAAAAATAACGTCTCAGTTTTCCTGTACTGATACTTCGGTACTCCACCCCCCAGGATTCAACGATCTTCTTCTCAATCCCCTGTCGGGAGCCGATCCAGACAATTCTGCATCCCTGGCATTTCAACTTTTTAATAATTGGCATGGCCGGATAGACGTGACCGCCTGTACCTCCGCCTGTAAATACAACTGTACTGCTCACTGTGTAAACCTTTTTTCCGCCTGTATTCTTATCTGATCCAGCTCTCTTGTTATGGAACTGAGATCATGGTCAGCCTCCAGAAGGCTGATGCGTTCCAGGGCGTCCCTGTACTCTTTCTCTGTTTTTTTATGGGCCAGCATTCTGACCCGTCTGGGAAGCTCCCGCCTGATCTTAACCGCGGAGACTCCCTTCGTCTCAATAATATAGAAAATATGATCCAGTTCTTCCACTCTGCTGCTGCATGAAGAGGCATCCAGCTTTTTCAGAAGCATCCTGAGGGCAGCTGATTTCCATTGCTCAAGATCACTCTCTATGGTCAGATACATGAAGTCCTTCAGCCTGAGACGGAGAGGATAGCCTGAAATCTCAGTCTCCAGAACACCCTCTGTGAAGTCGCCTATCTCAGATGCCAGAAGGTCGGGTCTGAAAATTTTCTTCTCCATCAAAGCAAGCTCCCTGCGCAGGAGAACTCTTCTGACCTTGTTTCTGGAATAGGCTGTGGAAGAAGCCCCCACCTCGACGGTCATGACATACTCAATATTGCTGTGGAGACGGTGGTTGCTCTGCCGCCCTCCCCTGTACTTGGTGTACTCATTGCTCAAGATTCCTGTTTTTCCCTTCTCATCACAGATATCCATCATCCGCTCAAAGGGAATAACACCGTCATTGCTGTAGCTTATAAGGATTTTATCGGACCTGATGCTTTTCATCAAACCGGCAAACGCCTCCTCTGCCTTGCTTCTGTAGCAGTAGGAAGACCTTGTTTTGACCCAGTCTTTCCTGATTGCAGCCTTCTCTCTTAGAACGCCCTTTTCATTGAGAACCATAGGGGCCGGGATTTTATCCCACAGGGCTATCGTATTGAGCATATGATAGTTGCTGCCGTACTGGTGCTGATTGTAGGGCGGATCAAGATAGGTGATTCCCCCTTCGGGGATTTCCCCTGATGCGGCAAGAATGTTGGCATCCTGACAAAACACCCTGGCCGGTGCGGCATGGGCCGGAAGAACAGGCCAGGGAAGTTCTATTTTCTTGAGAATCCGGGTCAGAGCATCCTGTCCATGGCCGCCGAACCCCTTATGAAAAGCCTTGAACACGCCGGAGGTATTTGTATGCTTTGAGCACTCCCCCAGAAGCAGGCCTATCAGAAGATTCCTGATCTCCAGGTCAGCTCCCGTTGATCCGGGGGGATAGTTCTTTTCAATATAGCTTCTTATGGCATCTATACGAAGAGCATTCTCTCTGGTGTAGAAGAGACGCTCCACCCTGTAGTCCGCCATTGCAATGTCTGAAGATGAGGGGGAGTAGTAGAGTGAGATGTACCTGTCTTCTTCATGTGGAACAGAGAGGCTGTTAATCTCCCTGAGAAGGTCCTTCAGGGCGTCCCTTGAACCGAAAAGCCGTGGAATGTCAGACTGACTGAGGGTCAGATGGGACATCCCCAGTATCCTGGAGTACTCCTCCCAGTCGTTGGAGCAGACCGAAAAGCCCATAAGCCTTGCAAGGCGTGATACAACTCCGGACCCGGAAAACATATCCACAAAGACATCGCTGCCCTGGGCAGACCGCCCCTGCTTGAGGGCCTCATAAATCAGAGGCAGGAGGCGTCGCTTGTTTCCTATATAGGTTATCAGCTGCTCTTTTAAGTAGAGATCGGACAGTACGCTCAAATAGAAGAATTCCTCCGGATCTAGTTCCTGGGACAGGCTCCGTACACATTACAACAGCCGTTCAAAATAATCCATAAAAAAGGGTTAATAGATCTTGATTTTCCACCAGCATGGAGTAGAATTATAAGTGAGTTACATGGAAGGGGGATATATGAAAGATCAACCGCCTAAAAGTTCCCGCCGGTCCTAACCGGCTCTTTAGAATCGAACATTATGGTAATCGGCCCTTTATGGGTGGATTAGTTTAATAGACGAGATACCGCAAGCTTTTTCAGATAAAAGTAGCGTATCCCTATAGCCGGCGACTGCCGGCTATTATTTTGCCCTGTCCAAAAAACAGCCTTCCACTGAATAATGATTCCCGACTCTCTAAAATAAAAAAAGGGAACACCCTGATGTGGAGTGTTCCCTGTAATGGGCGATGAGGGACTTGAACCCCCGACATCCTGCTTGTAAGGCAGGCGCTCTCCCAACTGAGCTAATCGCCCGTATTAACGGTTAAAAAAACTATGGGCGATGAGGGACTTGAACCCCCGACATCCTGCTTGTAAGGCAGGCGCTCTCCCAACTGAGCTAATCGCCCGTATTAACGGTTTAAAAAAACTATGGGCGATGAGGGACTTGAACCCCCGACATCCTGCTTGTAAGGCAGGCGCTCTCCCAACTGAGCTAATCGCCCGTATTATACGGTTAAAAAAAACTATGGGCGATGAGGGACTTGAACCCCCGACATCCTGCTTGTAAGGCAGGCGCTCTCCCAACTGAGCTAATCGCCCGTATTATACGGTTTAAAAAAACTATGGGCGATGAGGGACTTGAACCCCCGACATCCTGCTTGTAAGGCAGGCGCTCTCCCAACTGAGCTAATCGCCCGTAATATACGGTAAAAAAAAGATGGGCGATGAGGGACTTGAACCCCCGACATCCTGCTTGTAAGGCAGGCGCTCTCCCAACTGAGCTAATCGCCCGTCATCCATCTTTTTGACGTTCGGTAATTTAACACAATGCCAATTTCAGGTCAATATGTTATTCATAAAAAGACAATATGAAACAGCCGTTTAAAAATCACTGATGACCAGAGGAGCTCCCTTTGGGATATCCTGATCAAAAAGATAGATTTTACGAAGGGTTTTTGTCATTCCTACAAGATCACAGACAGAGAAGTCTCCCTGTATCATAACTTCCCTGCTCTCCCCGGGCAAAAGGGGTTCGTCTTCCAGCAGTTCCTGCCTGTTTCCACTCTCCTGATCTATCAGATAGAGCTCCACAAGCTCAACTTCACCCGCATTTTCCACAGAGACAATCCTCGTCTCAAGGGCTTTGAGATTGTCTGTATCATAGAAGACAAGAAAATCTGCCTTAAGCGGAACGGTGACCTCTTTAGTAAACTTCACATCATCCGGGCCCAGCAGATGAATACGGTAGAGATCACCACTTTCCAGCGGGAGCGAAAGGGTCCGGCTTTCCGAGGGAAGAAGAACCCCGCCGGTCAAATAGTTTTCATCAGACAGGTCATCACCGCTCTCAAGATAGACCCTGAAAACAGGTGAATTTGTGTAGTTGAAGATTTCTACATCTATATTATTCCGGGGGATAAAGGAGTCTTCCGTCAGCACTTCGGGTGCATCAAAAGGATGCTCGTTCCGGCTGAAAGGCTGGGCTCCGTAAACCGCATTGGGCACGGTGAGGTCAGAGTAGTCATCGGGGTATTCGATGTAGTGCTCCGGCAGGATGTAGACAATGCTGTTCTGTTCGATCACAACATCTTCAATGGCATAACTCTCGTGGGAGATGCCATAGAGATAGAAGCTGCAGATAAGAAAATCTTCGGAGCTGTAGATATGGATATTGTGCCGGGCTCCGGGTTCCAGCCCCTGAACGCCGAAATTATGATAGTAGCTGTTGTTCACATCATCTGTTTCGATGAAGATCTCCTGGAAGATGATATCCCCCTTGTTGAGTATGGAAAACTCAAGAGAGAAAAGATTCGCAGAGATGAGAAGTAAAAATACTGTAACTAAAACGCCTTTCCTGGAAATAGGCATCCCCTTCACTACTGAATGAAAAAGGTATGAGAAAGCCCCTTTCCCGTAGAAAAGGGGCTTCTTTTATAGATTAAGATCAGCCCGGAGGCCAGCTCATCTTCCTGTCTCCCAGGATATGAGCATGAAGATATTCAACGGTCTGCTGACCATCCTCTCCGCAGTTTAAAACAATTCTGTAACCGTTTTCATCAAGGCCCAGCTGAGAAGCCACCTTGGAGACTGCGTTGAAGAAGATTCCGGTATCGCAGGGATTGCTGTGCTGCAGAGCAGTAAAATCCTTTACCTTCGCCTTGGGAACAACAAGTACATGTACTGGTGCCTGGGGATTGATATCCCGGAATGCAAGAACATGACCATCTTCGTAGACCTTGTCTGAGGGAAGGTCGCCGGCGATGATTTTGTCAAATATTGTTTGTTCTTCCATAGAGAGTTACCTCCGTTTTTTTTAATGTAAAAATAATATCCTGTATAACGGAGGTCGTCCACCCTATTAGGAACATTTACTCCAACCACACTCGGGGCAGGTTATGCATCCGTCCCTGAATACGAGCTTACCGCCGCATTCGGCACACTTGTTCTCACCAGCAATAACCTCTTCACCTTCAATAATATAACGCTTGAGAACCCTGGACAGGGCCCGCTCAAAATCCTCGAAGTTTGTATCTTTGCTAAGCTGTTCAATAATAAACTGCAAAGGGGTACCATGGCGGAGGGCCATGGAGATAAAACGGGCAAGGGAGCCGTTGGGTGAATCAAAAGTCTTTGTAAAGTCCTTCAGAGTGGCTTCGACAGGGCCGGATTCCACATGAAGGTCATAACGTCCCTTACCTGCTTTTCTTACACTGCCGCCGGAGTAGCGCTTCAGATCAATATGATTCTCAGGGTCATCAATGGCAAAAACTTCATAGAGGCTGCCGTTGAGGATTCCTACAATAATAATATACTTCTGGCCCTTTACCTTGATCTGGTGAATTTCACAGGGAAGTTCCGAGGGTCTTTCGGGAGCAAGGACTCTCTTGATAGTCTGGCTCTCTTTTTTCTCTGAGTATTCCAGAATCCCCTTCATGCTGCCTTCGGGATTGAAGGTAGTAAACCCTTTGAGTCCCTGTTTGTAGGCGTAAAGGTAGAGGTCCTTGTACTCCTCGAAGGTAGTTCCCGGAGGGAGGTTCAGGGTCTTTGAAATACTGTGGTCGATATATTTCTGGAACACAGCCTGCATATCGATGGCTTTTCTTGGCTCGATATCCACTGTTGTGACAAAGTAGTCGGGGGCCTGGACATCTTCTCCGCCTCCCTGAAGGGCACGATACTGCATCCATGAGTTATCATAAACAGTCTCTGTTCTTGTCTCATCATCAACACCGGTACGTACATTTCTGTCATACTGAAGGGCGAAGATAGGTTCGATTCCCGAGGAGCAGTTCTGGCCTACTGAGAGTGAAGTTGTTCCTGTAGGGGCTACAGTGTTGAGCTGAATATTCCTCATTCCGTGTTTTTTAATCTTTGCCTTAATCTCTTCGGGAAGTTCTTTAATAAAGTTGGCTTCCAGAAGTTTTTCGATATCACAGGCAGGGAAAGCACCCTTTTCACCAGCAAGTTCGGCACTGGCGTCATAAGAGTTGTCTCTGAGGGACTTTGCAATCTGTTCCCCCAGCTTGAGGGACTCGTCGCTTCCGTACTTCATCTTCATCATGACAAAGGTGTTGCCCAGTGCTGTGAATCCCAGACCGATACGGCGCCACTGTTTGGAGAATGTCTCAATCTTGTCCAGCGGGTAGGCTGTCTTGTCCAGAACGTTGTCAAGAAACCGGACGGCTGTGCGGACTGTCTTCGCAAAATCGTCAAAGTCGAACTCCGCCTCGTCGGTAAAGGGATTCTTTACAAATTTTGAAAGATTGATGGCCGAGAGACAGCAGAGGGAATAGGGAGGCATAACAAGCTCACCGCAGGGGTTCACCCTGTCCATTTTAAAGGCCCAGTATCCGTTATTGTACTTCTCGATCAGGTCCTTATTGAAGATTCCAGGCTCATTGTGGATAAATGAGTTTCTGGAAACCAGGTCATTCAGGTATCGCGCTTTCACTGTTTTATAGATTTTACCGTCAAAAACAAGGTCCCAGTCCGCATCCTCTTCAACAGCTTTTACAAAGGCGTCGGAAATTTTCACAGAGATATTGAACTGGGTCAGTTCCTTGTTCTGGTCCCCCTGTTTAACGGTGATAAACTCTTCGATATCAGGATGGGAGATATCAAGAAGGGCAATATGTGCCGAACGGCGGTGGCCGCCTGTAATAATTGTTTTTGCCGACTGATCAAAAATTCTAAGGAATGAGATAACACCGGATGCTTGGCCTCCCTTGGAGAGCTCAACACCCTTGGGACGGAGTCTTGAAATATCAAAACCGACTCCACCTCCCATCTTGCTTATCATGGCATCCTCTTTCAGGGAGTTGTAGATGCCTTCCATGGAGTCTTCGATATCGATTGTAAAGCAGTTGTTGTAATTTTTCATGGGACTGTCAGGACGGGCATTCGCCAGAATACGGCCGGCTGGAATCAGTTTTCCTGAAAAAAGCTGATCAAGAAATTCCTGCTCAACACTCTTCTTCTTGTCCCCTTTTTCGGGAGAGGCGATCTCTTTGGCAATCCCCTCGAAAACCTCAATCGGTGACTTTTCACCGTGCAGCATGTATTTTGCTTTGAAAATTTCTTCGCTTAATTTTTGATTCCAGACGAAATCTGTCATTGCTTTCTCCTGACATTGAATATATGTTTGTTATTTTGAATTCCCTATAAACAGCTTCCCCAAAGGCGTTCATATCAACAACTTAAGGGGGGTGTTTCAAATATATAATGCATAAAATTGGGTTTATCAAGTGAAAGACACCATATATTGTGTGTTTTATTTAGAATTAACAAAAACCATACTACTAGTGGGTAAATTATATTTCACTGTTTTTTGTGTCCCGATTGATTTACTCACCGCCTTTATGATAAAATCACGCGGAATTTGACAGGAGTAATTATATGTCCAGCCCGAAAATTAGAAATATCGGCATCATGGCCCACATTGACGCCGGAAAAACAACAACAACAGAAAGAATTCTGTTTTATACAGGAAAAAGCCACAGAATCGGTGAAGTTGATGACGGAAGCGCTACCATGGACTGGATGGAGCAGGAACAGAATCGCGGAATCACCATTGTGTCCGCTGCAACAACCTGTTACTGGAAGGATCATCAGATCAACATCATCGACACCCCCGGCCACGTGGACTTCACAGCCGAGGTAGAACGCTCCCTGCGTGTTCTTGACGGAGCGGTTGCAGTATTCTGCGCCGTAGGCGGTGTTGAACCCCAGTCGGAAACCGTATGGCATCAGGCAGATAAATACAAAGTTCCCCGCATCGGATTTATAAACAAAATGGACCGGATCGGCGCAGACTACTTTGAAGTAGTCAGGGAGATTGAGGAAAAGCTGAAGGCTTCGCCCCTCCCCGTCCAGATTCCCATCGGAGCCGAATCGGCCTACGAAGCCAATATTGACCTTTTAACAATGAAAGAGATCCACTGGAACTCCGCAGACCAGGGCCTCACTTTTGAACTCAAAGATATCCGCCCGGAGATGCAGGAACTTGCAGAAACATGGCGTGAGAACCTCGTAGACAAGCTTTCCGCCTTCTCAGATGAGATCACAGAACTCTACCTGGAAGGGGAAACTGTACCTGTGGAACTGATTCAGACAGTATTGAGAGCAGAAACAATCAATCAGACCATCCTGCCCCTCTTTGTCGGATCCTCACTGAAGAACAAGGGAGTACAGCCCGTACTGGACGCCATACTCTCATATCTGCCCGCTCCTGACGACCTGAAGGAGATTGAGGGTATCAACCCCAAGAAAGAAGAACCCATTGTCCTGAAACGTGATATCAAGGAGAAGCCCGCCGGGCTTATCTTCAAGATCCAGCAGGACAAGGAAGCCGGTGCGCTCTGTTTTGTCAGGGTCTACTCCGGCGAGTTCAAATCGGGCACTCCCGTACTCAATGCCAACAAGAAGAAACGGGAGAGAATCAACAGGCTCTTAAGAATGCACTCAAACCACCATGAACAGATCAGTTCCGTGGCAGCCGGTGACATTGCCGTAATCGTCGGAATGAAAATGGCACAGACAGGAGACACAATCTGCAGCGAGGGTGCTCCTGTAATACTTGAGAACATGGACTTTCCCGAACCCGTAATATCTGTAGCCATCGAGCCCAAAACAATGAGCGACCAGGATAAACTGAGAACCGTTCTGGACACACTCCAGAAAGAGGATCCCACGTTCAAAGTTCAGGAAAATGAGGAGACAGGCCAGCTGATTATTTCAGGCATGGGAGAGCTTCACCTTGATGTTCTTGTTACAAGAATCACAAACGACTACAAGGTAGCCGCCAATGTGGGTAAACCCCAGGTTTCCTACAGAGAGTCTGTCACCGAAACCATCACGCACAGAGAAGAGTTCGAACGTGTACTGGCGGGCAAGGAGAACAGAGCCGACATTACCCTCAAGGTTGAAACACTTCCCAGAGGAACAGGCAATAAATTCACAAACGAAGTTTCCAAGCATAAGCTGCCCTCTGAACTGGCTGAAGCCGTTGAACGGGGCGTTGTCAACGCTATGCAGTCCGGTACACTTATGGGATACGCCACCATCGATATCGGCGTAACCCTTACCGACGCAGCGTATGACGAACTCAGCTCCACAGCCCTCGCCTTTGAGACAGCCGGTGCACTGGGATTCGACAATGCATGCCGCAAGGCTAATCCCGTCCTTCTTGAACCTGTTATGGAGGTGGACATCATGTGCCCTGCCGAGTACGTGGGTGATGTGA
Source organism: Oceanispirochaeta sp. (assembly GCA_963676905.2). GTDB lineage: Bacteria > Spirochaetota > Spirochaetia > DSM-2461 > DSM-2461 > Oceanispirochaeta. The sequence goes on along the minus strand of CAXXVE010000001.1, from coordinate 3,112,277 downwards.
TCAGCCAGCTGACACAGCGGGGAGGTATGGTGAATTCAATGGAATCCAGACCTGCTTTTGAGCTTGTGAAGGCCCAGGCACCCATGGTTAAAATGTTCGGATACACTACGGCACTCCGGAGCCAGACCCAGGGAAGAGGCACCTTTTCCATGGAATTCTCCCACTTTGCCGCGAAAAATGATTAGAGTAGAAAATACTTAGGAAATCTGGCAACAGAGAATCCACAAACTGCTTCTGAGTAAGGTTTTAAAAGCTTTTACCCGGAAGCAGTTTTTTTTTGCGCTCCCTCCTCAAGCCACTTCATCCTGCCCGGGCATCCTGAAAAACATAAAAAACCTTTGACGGCTTCGGAAATCGGGTTCTATCATGAAATATACCATTATCCGATTTAGAGGAGGACGAAGGTGGCTTTTACAACCGATACCATTCGAAACATTGCAGTTTGCGGGCACGGTGACACCGGTAAAACGACTCTGGTTGAACAGATTCTGTTTAACGCCGGTGTTATTTCAAAAGCGGAAACAGTAGATTCAGGTCGTACTGTCAGTGACTTTACAGAAGAGGAAATTGAAAAAAAGATTTCCATTCACACTTCCCTTACCAATGTTGTCTGGAAGGACAAAAAGATTAACATTTTCGACACTCCCGGTGCCGCGGACTTTGTGGGAGAAGTTGTCTCCTCATTCAGAGCGGCTGAATCGGCAGTTATGCTGATAGGCGCCAGATCGGGTGTTCAGATTGAAACAGTCAAACTTTGGCGCCGTCTAAATGCACGGGATATGCCCCGGATCGCTTTCATTAATAAAATGGAAAAAACAAGAGCCGACTTTTATAAGGTTCTTGAAGATCTGAAGGAATTCGAGGTAACCGCTATTCCACTGACCATCCCCATGGGACAGGCCGAGGAGTATCAGGGAGTAATCAACCTGTTAACTATGAAGGCCTACAAAAAGGACGGCGGCGGAAAAGAGGAAAATGCCATAGAGATTCCCGAAGAATATAAGGAAATTGCCGAAGAGTATCATCTGAAAATGATCGAAATGGCAGCAGAAGGTGATGATGATCTGACTGAAAAGTACTTCGACGAGGGTACCCTGAGCATTGAAGATGCCATAAAGGGCCTGAGAGAGGGACTCTTTGACAACCGTTTTGTTCCTGTATTCTGCGGAAGCGCCGTAGACAACTCCGGAATCACTCCAATGATGGACTTTATAGCCATGGAATCCCCCGCTCCCGGACGTGTGGAGGAACCCTGCATATCAGGAGAAAAGTCCAGGATGGTCTCTGCCGACGGCAGCGTTTCAGGAATTATCTTCAAGACCATGATCGACAAATTTGCAGGCAAGATGTCCTATGTGAAGGTGATTACCGGAAAACTTACCTCCAATTCAGAGCTATACAACTCCAGGGAGGAAAAGAAAGAGAAGATCAACAAGGTCTTTCTCTGCGAAGGCAAGGATCTGAAGGAAACCAATGAGGTTCATGCAGGTGATATCGCAGTGCTTACCAAGGTGGACTCCCTTCAGACCAATGACACCATCTGTACAGCGGATGATGTCATCCACTACAAGTCCCTGGCTCTGCCCCACCCTGTCTACTCTCTGGCCATCAATGCCGAGAACCAGAAGGAAGAGGACAAAATGGCGGCCCAGCTTCACAAGGTTGCAGAAGAGGATCTGACCTTTACAATCAAGTTCAATGAGGAGACAAAGGAGACTGTAATCTCCGGAATGGGAGAACTCCATATAAACATTATCCTTGAAAAGCTTCTGAAGAACTTCAAGATCAATGTCAACAGAAGGGTTCCCAAGGTCCCCTACAGAGAAACAATTACAGGATCATCGGAGTCTGAATACACACACAAGAAGCAGTCCGGGGGCCACGGCCAGTACGGACGGGTCTGCATCAGGATCAACCCCCTGGATCGCGGGCAGTTCTTTGAACTTTCCAATGACATCAAAGGCGGATCTATAAGCAAGGGCTATATCCCCGGAATTGAAAAGGGTCTGCTGGAAGGCATGAACGAGGGATTTCTGGCTGGTTATCCCCTGATGGATATAGGGGTTTCCATATTCGATGGTAAAGAACACCCTGTAGATTCCTCTGAGATGGCCTTTAAGCTTGCTGCAAAGCACGCCTTGAAGGAGGCTGTGGAGAAGGCCAGACCCACTCTCCTTGAACCTGTCATGAAGCTTACTGTCTTTGTGGAAGATCAGTTTTTGGGTGATGTTCTGTCCGACCTTTCGACTAAGAGAGGACGTGTCCTTGACCAGAAACCTCTTGGGGGAGGAATCCAGGCTATCGAAGCCCAGGTTCCCCAGGGAGAGCTGATGCGTTACAGCATTGATCTGAAGTCAATGACATCAGGAACCGGAGCATTCGAAGTTGAATTCAGTCACTACGACCCTGTTGGAGGCAAAATCGCTCAGGAAATTATCCAGGCATCCCAGCGTTCAGCCGAATAATTCTATAATCAGTTAAACTGAATACTATGCACAGGCGGGAATATCCATTGGACATTCCCGTTTTTTTATATATAAAATACCAGCATATAAAATAATCTTTGTTTATTTTTTATCGATTATGCATTGATGCAATCAATAATGAACTGTATATTATCAAAACATTGTTTAATAGGAGAACTTAATGAAAAAACTTACTTTACTTTGTCTTACTCTTATCTGCTCAGGAATGCTTTTCTCCTGTGCCACAATCACAACACCCGTAAGTGCTACAAGCAACACAATGGGATCAAAAGTCGGAGTCGCTGAAGGAACAACAATCCTGAACTTCTTCGGTGGTGATACAGGAACAAGCATCCAGGCTGCAGCTGCCAACGGTGGAATTACTGAAATTTCCTCTGTTGACTTTTCCTACAACCCCGGAATTCTCGGAATTGTACAGAAATATACCTGTACTGTAACCGGAGAATAATTATTCTGGGTACCGGAGCGGTGTAATGCCCTCCGGTTCCTTCAAAAATCTATCAAAGAAAAAATTATGAATAAAAATATATTACTGCTTTGTCTTCTGCCTCTTTTTTTTTCCTGTGCATCTGCATCCAAAGATCTTCAGGTTTATTTTGTAAACAATAAAAAACTTCAATACTTCCTCCCCGAACAGCATTGGATTTCCAGTGACTCAACCCTTTCCCTGGATGGGGATTTTCTCTTCCGTTCCTACAGACTTGAAGGTGAAGAAGAGTCCAGAACTATTTTTAACTTTACACTGATAAGCGATGCCCCCGCCCTAATCCACCAGAACCCGATTGAGTCACTCTCATTACTTGATGGTGAGGAAACCCGCCTGTATTTAGAAGAGATTTCAGTTCTCTTTGCAGACATAAACAGTGTTAGATACACGAGCTGGGTTAACAGTTCCAGTTTTGCTGAATATATGAAAACCTGTGAAGATCCTGCTCTTTTTCTGGAAACAGAGAGAGAAAATATAATGCTCATACCGAAAGGAAGCGGATTTTCCAAATATATCGATTACTTCAAAACAGTAAATCCTGCTGCAAACGACGAGGAATAAAAGGGAATTAAAGAGCCTTTCAGTCTACTGGGCTGTACTTTTTTTTGAGCAGATAATCCAGATTCACAGTCTCTAACTCTCCTGAGAGAACTACGGTATCCAGAAGATCCGGTAGAATCTGTGCTGTGGTCTCCAGCTCATGAAGAAGAATAACTCCCCCCGATGGCTGCCCTTCCAGCAGTGTGCTCATCCGTTCAAGGATGGCATCCTTGTCCCAGGGGCCATCGCTCTTGTAGGCGTAATCATAACTGTCAAAGTGCAGTGATATAAGGTAATAACCGACAGATTTCAGCCAGTTATCAAGATCATCGGTTCTTCCGGGCTCCGCATAAGGCGGCCGGATCAGCAGCATTGGGTACTCAAAGCCAAGCACATCATCGAGAATATCCTGAGTCATTATAAATTCATCAGCAATATCCTGCTCATCATCAAAACCGTCGGCAAAGATCCCCCTTGCCAGATTATGGTGGTGGTAGCTGTGATTGCCTATAAGATGCCCTTCATGAATCATCCTCAGAAGAACACGCCTGAGCTCCGCCTTCTGTGCCCCGTTGGCATATTCAAGGTTTCTGCCGTTGATAAAGAAGGAAGCCTTCAGATTCCTTTCTGCAAGGATATCCAAAATCCTGTCAGAAACAGTAGAAATACTGCCTCCACCGGTAACAAGAGACATATTGGGGCCGTCATCAAAGGTCAGATAGACCTTCCCATCAAAATTGCTCTCCTTCCAGAAGACACCCTGAAGAGTGTCGCCGGGATAGGGAATTGAGTCAATTTTCCTGTGATTATCGGGAAGTCTCCTGATAAAAGGCTCTGCACTTTCAGCAGTGCCTTCCGCCGGAAGTGTGGCTCCGGCTGTAACAGTATCAGGCCCGGAAACATCTTTGTCCCCTTCATTGGGGGGAGTCGTTCCGCAGTAGACAAAAAGAAAGATAGACAGAACAAGCAGAAACGCTGTCCCTGTCAGTTTGAGGGTTCCGGCTGCCCCCTTAATGGGGAAGCCTCTGAGTTTGGGTTTTATTTGTTTCCTCCCGGATCTCTCCGCCGGTTCGTTCTTCCGGCTGGAGAAACCGAGGGACTTTTCAGTAATAATGCCGCTCATTATTAGACATTATAATGCCTGATCAATGATTAGTCCCGGAGTATCAGTCTCTTTTATCGAGCTCTACATAGGGATTACGGGGACTGACGCTCTTGTAGGCGGGACGGATAATCCTTCCGCCGCTGACAATCTCCTCCACTCTGTGAGCACACCAGCCGGGAATACGGGCAATGGCAAAAATCGGAGTATACAGATCCTCGGGGATGTTGAGAATGCTGTATACAAAGCCGGAATAGAAGTCTACATTGGCACACAGCGGTTTATCGCTGTTCCTGACTTCCTGGAATATTCCCGGAGTCAGGCGCTCAATGGTTTCATAGAGTTCAAACTCTTCCATTCTGCCTGATTCACGGGCCAGCTCTCTTGCCTTGTCCCTGAGAACCTCAGCTCTGGGATCTGACAGAGTATATACAGCATGTCCCATACCGTATACAAGCCCTTTCTTGTCAAAAGCATCCTTCATAAGGATTTTTTTGATGTATCCTGCAATCTCTTTCTCACTGCTCCAGTCTTTTACATGCGCCTTGACGTCATCCATCATTCTGGCAACCTGAATATTGGCTCCCCCGTGCAGGGGCCCCTTCAGAGATCCGATGGCTGCCGCAATGGCGCTGTAGGTATCCGTGCCAGACGAAGAGACAACATGAGTTGAGAAGGCGGAGTTGTTACCTCCACCATGTTCTGCATGAAGAACCAGGGAGAGGTCCAGAATTTCAGCTTCTATGGGTGTAAACTTCCTGTCGTTTCGGATCATGCGGAGCAGGTTCTCAGCAGTACTCAGTGCAGGGTCCGGTTTATGGATAAAAAGACTCTTGCCCATATGGTAGTGCGCCTTGGCCTGATAGGCGTGGGCAGCCATTGTGGGCAGCTGGGAAATCAGCTCAACACTCTGACGCAGGATATTGAGAACAGAGGTATCCTCAGCATCGTTGTCAAAGGAGTAGGCGGCAAGTACTGAACGGGCCAGCTTGTTCATGATGTTGTTACTGGGGGCTTTGAGAATCATATCCTCGGTGAACTGATCCGGCAGATCACGGTATTCACCCATACGCTCAGTAAAGTATTCAAGCTCTTTCTCAGTGGGGAGATAGCCGAAGAGAAGAAGAAATATTGTTTCTTCAAAACCGAAGCGTTTCTCCTTCTGGAATCCTGCGCAAAGATCCTTTACATCGATTCCTCTATAACGGAGGATACCCTTAACGGGGATCTTATCGCCCTCCTCCATTATATAGCCGTGTACGTCACCGATTTCGGTAAGACCTACAAGAACACCTGTACCGTCATTGTTTCTCAGGCCTCTTTTGACATTGTATTTTTCATAGAGATCAAGAGGAATCCGGTTATGGGTGTCCATAATTCGTGAATATTTCTGTAGAAACTGTTCGTGATTCTCACTTTTAACCATTTTACTTTCTCCGTAAACGCTTAATTTTTTATATAAAGAAGCTCAAAAATACTATGTGACTTTTCTTTCCCTTTTCTTTCAAACTTTGTAAACGGCCTCCATTGCTGAGGCTCTGCAAAATCTGAATATTTATTCGAAAGCCCCTTTTCTGCTTCAAGAACAGCAAGCATATGCTCAGCATAGTTCTCCCAATCTGTTACGGCATATAGATATCCGCCGGGTTTCAGTTTGGACTGAAGGAGTCTTACAAATTCCGGCTGTATAATCCGCCGTTTGTGGTGTTTTTTCTTCGGCCAGGGATCGGGAAAGAAAATATGGAATCCCTGTACTGAAGAGTCTTCTATCATTGAGCCGAGTACCTCAACAGCATCGTGTTCAATGACCTTGAGGTTTTTAATATCGTTCTGTTCAATCTGATCAAGAAGCTTGCCGATTCCCGGCTTATATACTTCGATCCCCAGATAGTCCCTGTCGGGATTTTCTATGGCGATCTTATAGGTGGCATCACCCATGCCGAAACCAATTTCAATAATCAGGTCCCTGTCTGCCGACAGGGGTTCCCTTGAAAGGATTTCTTCCTTGTAAGGATAGGAAAATGTATCAAATAACCTGTTGTAGGCAGATTGCTGAGCCGGGCTCATACGTCCTGCTCTCAGGACATAGCTTTTGATGGTTCGCATTTTATTATTCATAGCAGGATTGTATAGTTCTGTGTCCCTTAAATCAAGATTCTTAAATCGTCATTTAATGAATAAATATGCATCTGAACTGTTTATTTATACATTATAATTCACTAATCTTCCATAATTGTCAAGAATTATCAGCAAAGAAATATTATTGAGTGCGAGCCCCCCTTGGGGCTATAATCAATTTTATGAAATTTCCTGTATATCTGCTTATTCTCCTGCTGCCGCTGAGTCTCTGCTTTCCCGATGACAAGGAGACCGCTGTAATCGGCAGTTATAGCGACAAAGCGCCCTTTATAATTGAAAACACTCCCCCGGAGGGACTGGAAGCCGACCTTATCGAAGTGATATCCCGTTATATAGACCGTCCCCTTCAATACGAGAATATGCCGATGGCTTCGATGCTCGACAGATGGCTGCGGAATGATGTGGACGCCATATTCCTTTACTCCTATGCAGCTGCACAGGTGCAGAGCCTGAAGAGAACAAGAGATATCTTTGAACTTCCCATGGCAATCTTCACACTGGACCCCGATATCAACTTTACCGATTTCAGGTCTTTCAGGGATTCAGTTGTTTCCGTCCCGTCACAGATGGCTGTTCTTATAACCTCAGTGGAGTCCCAGCATCTCAGGATACTGACATACAACAGTACAGATAAAGGGCTAAATCAGCTTATAAACGGAGAGTCCACTATCCTTGTGGGCGACCTCTACCGCAGCGACTATCTTGCAAGAGAGGTCTACAACACACAACTCTATATTCTTGAGCAGCTCAAGGATGCTCCCTCGCACTACTCCCTCGGCGTCAATGAAGGCAATGCCCGGCTTCTTGCTGAACTCAACACTGCCATTGACCGCATCCCGCCGGAAGAACTTGAAAGGATCAAAAAGAAATATATAAGTTCCATATCTCTTCAAAACAGACAACTGAAGGATTATGAAAAGGAAGAACTTGAGTGGATTGAAAAGCATAAAGAGCTGACTTACTCTTTCGATGCGGATATTCCTCCCCTCTTTGTCCAGAATGAAGGGGGCGAAGTATTCGGTATAGTCCCTGATATAATGAGTATTCTCTCATCCAAGATATCCATAGACTTCTCCCCGTCACAGGACGATCCCGTACTGCTCCCCCTTGCCAGTCCCCTGAACCCTGACCTTCAGGACTATGTTTTTACTGACTCTTACTTTACAGTTCCCAACATCATTCTTGCAAAAGACCCGAAGCAGACCTATTTCAACGATCCATCGGAACTGGAGGGACACAGGATTATTCTTGTGGACACTCACCCGGCAAGGTACTACATGGAGGCCACCTATCCTGACCTGGACTATCTGATAACCGACACCGTACAGACTGCCTACAAATCCCTTCTTCTGGGACGGGGAGATTTCTATATAAGCGACCTTGTCACCTACGGTTACTCCAGCAGCAATTCAGGGTTCACCCAGCTCGATGTTGTAGGAGAGATCGGCAGCAGCACCCGCCTGCAGATAGCGGTCCCCGAGGAGTTCGCCGAAATTGTCCCGATTCTGAACAAGGCTATGAAGGAAATCAGCCCTTCTGAAATATCGGGTATTATGAAAAAGTGGACAGTTATCCAGGACCCCCAGGTTCTTGATTATAAGCTTCTGGCCCAGATCCTTGCGGTGTTCGGTATTATTATCTTTGTTATTTTAATATGGAACCAGAAACTGAAGCAGGAAATCCAGGAGAGGCTCCAGTCCGAAAAGGCACTGAAACAAAGCGAGCACAAAGCCAGGGAGGCTGAGGAATTATCCAAAACCGCAAGAAAACGGGCTGAAAAGCTCGCAGTCCTTGCTGAATCGGCCAGTCAGGCGAAGTCCCAGTTTCTTGCAAACATGTCTCATGAGATCAGGACTCCTTTGAACTCAATCATAGGATTTACCGAACTTCTCGAAGACAGCAGAATGAATAAAACCCAGTCTGGATACCTTAACTCGGTTAAGACTTCGGCAGAGGTCCTTCTTATGCTTATCAACGATATTCTCGACCTGTCCAAGATTGAGGCGGGCAAGATGTCGCTGAATCCCAAGTCCGTCTCCATCGCCAAGATCCTCAACGACATGCGTGTCATCTTCAGCCAGAAAGCCCGCGACCGCAAGCTTGAGCTCTCTATAACAGGTGAGTTCAAGGGCCATGAAACCTATTTCCTGGACGCCCTCAGACTGGAACAGATACTGATGAACCTTATAGCCAATGCGATCAAATTTACCGAAAAAGGCTATGTTAAGGTAATGGCTCAGGAGCAGAACTGCAAAGACGGCTGCTGTGGACTTCTTTTTATTGTTGAAGACAGCGGCATCGGCATAGAACCGGATCAGATTCAGAGGATCTTCAATATGTTTGAGCAGTCGGAAAGCCAGGACACAAGAAAGTTCGGCGGAACCGGCCTTGGACTGGGAATCAGTACAAGACTTGTCGCCCTGATGGGAGGAAAACTCTCTGTAGAGAGCGAGCCTGGTATCGGTTCCCGTTTTATAGTGAGCCTGCCCTCTATCGAACGGACCGATTACAGCGCGGAAGACAAGGTACTCCCGGAACCGGAAAGAGAACCTACAGAGCCAAAAACCGAAGCAAAATCATTTTCATACAACTTCAGACAGTGGCAGTCAATCAAGGAAAGCGGTGACCCCGAAGCCGTCAGAAGGTTCTGCAGGCAGGTCACAGACAAGTGGACAGGCAGCGAAGATGACCCTTTTATACTCCTTATCAGAAGCCTGGCCCAGTCTGCCGAAAATTTTGATCTTATGAAAATGATTGATATTTCCTCCGAACTGGATCAATACTTTATACAGGATGATAAATGAACGGAACAATCCTTATAGTCGATGATATCCCTTTGAATATTCAGCTGGCAGCACAGCACCTGAAATCCCTGAACCACAGGCTCATCTATGCGACCTCAGGAGAGATGGCCATCCAGCAGCTGAAAAAGCACCCTGTAGACCTGATCCTTCTGGATGTTATGATGCCTGAGCTGGATGGATATGACTGCTGCCGCAGAATCCGGTCCTATCCGGAGTGGAAGGATATCCCTGTCATCTTCCTCACCGCAAAAAACGAGGTAAAGGATATAATTACCGGATTTGAAGCTGGAGGCTCGGACTACATCACAAAGCCCTTTTACGGACAGGAGCTGCTGGCCCGGGTAAAAACCCATCTTGAACTGAAACAGCACAGAGACCTTCTGGCTCGCCGGGAGGTACAGCTGAAAGAGATGCTCCACATCCTCTCTCACGACCTCAGGAACAGTCTTTCGGGAGTTACAATGACCATGGACCTTGCGGAACTGGAGGGAAAGCCCCTGGACCTCTACCGCTCCAAGCTTTCGGATTTGAGCGCAAACGGCCTGAATCTCCTCGACCTTGTCAGAACAATGATGCTTCTTGAAGAGAAACCACTGCAGCTTGTTCCGGTGCTCCTCAATGAGTGCATAAAACACTGCCTCCACCTTCTGAACCCCAGGATAGAGGCCAAGGAGATACGGGTAGTCACCGATCTTGATTATGACTTTGTTGTTCTTGCTGAAGAGGTATCCCTTATCAACTCAGTACTTATGAACCTTCTTACCAATGCCATCAAGTTCTCCCACAAGGGAGGAGTCATCACTGTCTCGGCATCGGAGGATGAGGAGTCCACATGCCTGAGGATCATCGATGAGGGTACGGGAATACCCGAGGCAATGATCCCCCACCTTTTCAATGTGGAGAAAGGAAAAAGCATGAAGGGGACCGGGGGTGAGAAGGGAAGCGGATTCGGGCTTCCCCTTGTCAAAAAATTTATGACAGCCTATGGCGGAACCATTGAAATGGCAAACAGAGAAGAGGGAGGCGCCGAGTCGAAACTGACCTTCCCCCTTCTTCACGAAGAGGCCGAGGAAGAGCTATAAAAGGAGGCTCAGTTTCTCTTTGAGGAACTCAGACTTCTCTTCAAGGCCGATTTTTCCAGTCTGAATAATAAGTCTCTCCGGGTGAGCATGATCCAGTTTAACAGCATTTCCTGATGATGCGATAAGCTTCATCAGCTTGTCCACCGAAATCAGGGCAACCTTCCCGAAGTCTATGTAGGCGGCGCCTTTTCTCTCCTTCAGATTGGTAATCCAGAGCTGACGGCAGATAATCCGGATCTCTGACAGGGCCATAAGGCTCTGAACCTCTGTTGGCAGAGGTCCGAAGCGGTCGTAAAGCTCTGCGTAGACCTTCTCCTGCTCCTCCTTGTCAGTAACCGAGGCAATCTTCTTGTAGATTTCCATCTTCTCCGTAGGATCGGTGATATAGCTGTCGGGAATAAACCCGCTGTAGTCCAGCTCAAGGTATACTTCGGGAGCTTCTTCCTCCCGGTCCTCACCGCTTCTCTCCTGTATAGCCTCTTCAAGAAGCCTCAGATACATATCGAAACCGACAGCCATTATCTCTCCTGACTGCTCGCTTCCAAGGAGGTTACCGGCCCCTCTGACCTCCATATCCTTCATGGCGATCTTGAAGCCCGATCCCAGTTCTGTAAAATCCGAGATAATCTGAAGCCGTTTCATTGCAAGTTCCGTCAGGGCCTTGCTCTCGGGGTAGAGAAGATAGGCGTAGGCGAGGCGTCCGCTCCGGCCTACACGTCCTCTCAGCTGATAGAGCTGGGAGATACCGTACATATCAGCCCGGTCGATGATTATGGTGTTGACGTTGGGTATGTCGATACCGTTCTCAATAATCGTTGTGGATACAAGGACCTGGAAGGCTCCGCTTATAAAGCGGTGCATAATCTCCTCAAGCTCCTTGCTTGTCATCTTGCCGTGGGCCACCTCAACAAAGACCTCGGGTACAAGATCCTGGAGGAAGACCTGAATGCTCTCAAGGCTCTCCACACGGTTGTGAAGGAAGAATACCTGCCCCCCCCGCTCTACTTCCCGGCGGATGGCCCTGGCCACGGTATCCGGATCGAACTCCTGTATAAAGGTCTCAATGGGGTGGCGGTTTTTAGGCGGCGTCTTGAGGACCGACATGTCCCTTATCTTTACCATGGACATATGAAGAGTACGGGGAATAGGAGTGGCCGACAGGGTCAGGCAGTCGATATTGGTCTTTATCTCCTTGAGCCTCTCTTTGTCCTTTACACCGAACCTCTGCTCCTCATCGATAATCATCAGACCGAGGTTTTTAAAACGGATATCCTTGGAGAGGATACGGTGGGTTCCTATAAGAAGATCGATCTCTCCCGCTGCAAGACGATTCAGAACAGCCTTCTGCTCCGCCTTGTTGACAAAACGTGAAAGCATACCAATACGTACGGGAAAGCGCTTGAAACGCTCCAGAAAGTTTTCATAGTGCTGTTCTGCAAGAATGGTAGTGGGACAGAGGAAGGCGACCTGACGCCCTCCCATAACACCCTTAAAGGCGGCGCGCATGGCAATTTCAGTCTTTCCGTAACCAACATCTCCGCACACAAGGCGGTCCATGGGACGGGGCGACTCCATATCGTCTTTTATATCCCTTATAGCGCTTAACTGGTCCACCGTCTCCTGGTAGGGAAAAGATGCTTCAAACTCTATCTGAAAGTCATCATCCTTGGGAAAGGTATAGCCCTGGGCGGTCTGCCGTCCGGCATAAAGTTTTACAAGACGGTCCGCCAGGTCCTCGACAGACTTGCGGACCTTGCTCTTCTTGTTGTCCCAGGTTTTGCCACCGATTTTGTCGAGGCGGGGATTCTGACTGTCTTTTCCGATATACCTCTGAATCAGGTTAACCTGTTCGATGGGTACAAAGATTGTGTCGTCGGCAGCATAATCGAGGCAGATGTAGTCCCTTTCGTTGCCAGCAGCCTTGATGCGTTCAATTCCTCTGAACAGACCGATACCGTAGTTGACGTGAACAACATAGTCCCCCGGATTAAGTTCCACAAAGGAGTCGATGACTTCGCTCTTTGACTTTTTAACCGATGCGGGAGCCTGTTTTCTCCGTCCGAAGATCTCGTTCTCCTGAATAACAGTAATCGAGTCATCGGGTAGGGAGAATCCAGCGGAAATAGCCTGAGGGATCATTACAGGCTCGTATTCACGGAGCATGTAGCCGATCCTGTCGGACTGGGATTCCGATTCAGCAAAGATAAAGATCTTTCTGTTCCGGTCCCTGTAGTTCTGCATCTCTTCTTTCAGGTAGTTGATATTGCCGAAGAAGGAGTGTCCGGGATCGCAGTTGAAGCTGACAGTGGGGCCCTGCTCATCACGGGTCAGATTGTGTATGCAGAAACGCTTTCTATGGGTCGGGAGGAGCTCATCAAGGGAGCCGTGGATCAGCGCGGGCTCTGGGGCTGTCAGTCCCTGGTCCCGGGCCTGCAGATACAGTTCATCATATTCGTGAACCAGATGCTTCTCTCCTGCTTCAAGGCTCTCCATATCCACAAGGAACACAAAGTCGTCCTTATCAAAATAGTCAAGAAGACTGGCGGATTTATCAAAAGCCAGCGGGTAAAGGAGCTCTTCACCCCTGAATTCCCTTGTTGTCCTGAGAGCTTCGCATGCGGCTTCTGCAGTACTGAAGTTATCCTCAAGTGCAGAGATTCTCTCTTCGTCCCAGAGGACCTCTTTGGTGGGATAGATCGTAACCTGCGGTTTCTTCTGCCCCGAACTCTGTGATACAGGATCAAAGTATTTGATCTCTTCAATTTCATCAAACTCAAAAACAACCCTGACCGCATCTTCGTCACCGGGCATAAAGAAGTCCAGGACCTCACCTCTCAGGGCGAACTCGCCGGCAACTGTAACCCGTGGAACCCGGAGATAACCGAACTCCTGCAGTTTTGTTTCAAGAGCGACGGGATCAAAATCGTCACCGATCTTCAGATCCATTCTCAGAGTTTCAAGATACTCCCTGGGCGGGAGATAGGAGAGCAGCGAACGCAGGGAGGCAACATAAAGTGTGTCTTTCTCCTCAAGAATGGAAAACAGTGTGTTTACACGGTTTCCGAAGACCGATGCCTGGGGAGAAACCCCCTTATAGACCATGGTCCCCCACCAGGGGAAGAGCCTCACTTTGTCATGAAAAACTGAGAGGTCAGTCACCATTTCGGCGGCCTCCGACTCATTTCCTGTGATGACAAGGCCGTTCCGGCTGCCAAGCTCCTGGATTTTCCGGATAAATCCGGCCAGATAGTTACCTCTTATGCCGGAAATATTTACCGGATAGCTGCCGCTGTTCATGTCATCCAGAACGGACTGATATGAAGGATTATTGCTAAAATGTTCTCTGATTGTATTTTGGTATAATGTTATCATTTAAAAAAACCGAAATTATTATAAAGATTATATCGGGAGATCCAATGACCAGACAGCGTATCTGCTTAATAACTCTGATCACAATGTTTGCTACCCTTTCAGCCTGGGGGGCTGATCCGGTATTCAGCATAAGATATTACAATAAGAAAATCTATTACCCTGACAGTCCTATAAAGCTTAAAGTCATTCTTTCCAATCCGGATTCCGAATCCCTCTCATTCAGAATTGCAGAGAACAGAACCTATAACTTCCTGTTTACCCTGAAGACAATGAAGAATGAAATGCTCCCCCCCTCCAGGGAATACCTTATCAATTTCAACCGCAATGAACCTGCATTCTACAGGATGATCACCCTTGAACCTGGTGAAGAGTTCGGTTTTATTCTGGACCTTGAGGACTTTGTAATTCCCGAAGAGCCCGGAGTGTATATACTTGAAGGCTCCTTCTTTCCGGACCTCAAAAACAGGGAGCAGGGTCTGGGTATCCAGTCCAATCAGCTCTCTCTTACGGTTCGTCCGGGAATGGAGGACACGGGATATATGGATATGGTTGATATGGAGACAGGTGAGATCCTCACAGCCTCCAGCCTCGCCCCCGATGATGTTGTGACTTATACCCTGCAGGCAAGGCAGAAAAACCAGTGGAACAAATTTTTCCTCTACCTCGACCTCAGGGAGATCCTCCTTCAGAGCAGCATGACAAGGCGTCAGTTTGAGAAGATGAGCCAGGCGGAACAGGATGCTACGGTTGAAGCCTACAGAGATGACCTTCAGAACGGGCGGATTCCGGGGAATCAGGGCATAGTGGATATTCCTGTTGAATTTGAAATCCTTCAGACTAGCTATACAGCCAATGAAGCCACAGTAATCGTGAGGGAAGTTTTCCAGAATACAGGATTCCGTGAAATTAAGCGGTATACTTATTATCTGAACAGAAATGAGAATTTCTGGAAGATCTATCGTTACGATGTGAAAAACATAGGAACAGAGTGATGAAAATTGTACTGATATCAGGCGATCATGAGACCGCTTCACGAATAAACAGATATTTTACACCCGCCGGATACGGTTTTATCCACTACACCAACCCCCTTAAGGCAATGGACAATTTCGGCGAGATCCGGCCCGATGTAATCCTCTTTCACGAGAGCGAGTTTCCAAGGCACTGGAAGCTGGCTGTCAAATTCCTGAGAGAGAGCATGACAAGAGAGTCCTCTCCCTTCATCCTCCTTGTAGACAATCTGTTCAGCAATGAGGATGCCCACAAGGCTCACTTTCTGGGAGTTAACGGCCTGTTCAGCATAGACGAGAGTATGGAAAGCCTTGAAAATATGATCCTCCGCTACAAGGTCGCCCCGGAAGTCAGAAAATCAAGACAGCTTGTACCTGTCGGCAGCACAAGAATGGATTTCATGTTTATGAATCCCCTCAGCCTGCAGCTTGTAAACGCCCATATTATGGAGATCTCAACAGAAGCTGCCGTACTGAAGGTGGACGAACCTTATAAGACGGCGGACCTGGAGTCAGGAACTGTACTTAAAAACTGCTCTCTCAAGACAGCAGAAGGAATTATCAACCTGAATGCAAGGGTGGAACACAGCGGGGTTATCCTTGAAATAACCTTTCTTGACGGTCAGGGAAGCTGGCAGGACGAAGTAAATCAGTCAATCCAGGCATTGTAACTGAATCCGCCTTGAAAACAGCTTAACAAAACATTCTTAAATCATTATTATTAAACCTCCTATTTGGAGGTTTAATAATGAATTCTAGAAAAAACTACCAGTTTACCTCAGAAAGCGTCGGTGAAGGACATCCCGACAAGGTTTGCGACCTTATCTCCGATGCTGTTCTTGATAAAGCCCTGGAGCAGGACCCTGATTCAAGGGTAGCCTGCGAGTGCTTTGCATCCACAGGTATGATCCTTGTGGGCGGAGAGATCACCACCAGCGGTTATATAGACTTTATTCAGGTTGCCAGAGACACACTCAAGGACATTGGCTACAGCGATCCCAACTATGGAATCGACTACCACTCCTTCTCCGTCCTCTCGGCTATCAAACCCCAGTCAACAGATATAAGCCAGGGTGTTACAGCCGGTGAAGGGCTCCACAAGGAGCAGGGTGCCGGAGACCAGGGACTTATGTTCGGCTATGCCTGCCGTGACACCGAAGAGCTTATGCCTGCTCCCATCCAGTTCTCACACCAGATTATGCGCAAGGCTTCCGAAGTCAGAAAAAACGGAACACTCGATTTTTTAAGACCCGACGGAAAGTGTCAGGTAACAGTAGACTATGCAGACGGCAAACCCGCCCATATATCCACAGTTGTACTCTCACACCAGCATAATGAGATTGCCCACTCTGTCATTGAGGCGGGACTGATCGAAGAGGTTGTTAAAAAGGCCCTTCCTGCTGAGCTTCTTACAAAGGACACTGTCTACCACATCAACCCCACAGGTAACTTCGTAATCGGAGGACCCGAAGGAGATGCCGGCCTGACAGGCAGAAAGATCATTGTTGACACATACGGCGGTGCTGCAGCCCACGGAGGCGGAGCCTTCTCAGGCAAGGACCCCTCTAAAGTTGACAGATCCGCCGCTTACCTCTGCCGGTATATAGCCAAAAACCTTGTAGCCGCGGGATACGCAGACAACTGTCAGGTGCAGCTTGCCTACGCTATCGGTGTGGCCGAACCCGTATCACTCTACGTTAACACCTTTGATACAGGAAAGATTGACGAAGCGAAGATCGAAGAGATTGTACGCAAAGAGTTCGATCTGACTCCCGCAGGGATCATCAGACAGTTTGACCTCAAGCGGCCCATCTACTACCCCACAGCGGCCTACGGACACTTCGGACGTCCCGAGTTCCCCTGGGAAGCGGTAGACAAGATCAAGGTTCTTCAGAACCACCTGTAAGCTTCACGGCAAATGGGTGTTTCCCTGTTCACACCCCGGCCCGGCCGGGGTTTTGAATGCCTTCTCTGCCCCCACTCCTGTCTCCTTAAACCGGGTCAGACAGGAGTATGCGGGGTCAGAACGGCAGACAGAGAGGGAATACATTCCTCATCCACCCCTGTCACTGTTATTGCCGAAGATCCCATAGAAAAAAAACCCTTTTACCACTACAAGCCAGGCAGTATTACCCTGTCACTTGGTTTTTCAGGTTGTAACCTGAAGTGTCCCTTCTGCCAGAACCACAGTCTTGTGGAGTCACACAGAACCCGTAATGAACTGACACCCGCAGCGGTGGTCACACTTGCTTCTGAAAGACGCAGCAGCTCCGTCTGCTATACCTACTCGGAACCTACAATGCACTATGATTTTCTTATGGATACCACCACAGCCCTCAATAAGGAGGGGATTCCTTCTCTTCTTGTTACAAACGGCTGCATCAATGAGTCTCCGGCAAGGGAGCTCCTTGGCTCTCTGAGTGCCGTAAAGGTGGATCTTAAAAGTTTCAGTGCCGAGTGGTACCGCAAAGAGCTGATGGGTGACCTTGCCACGGTCTGCCGTTTTATAGAAGCTGCATCGGAGCTTACCCACCTTGAAGTGGTCACTCTTGTGATTCCCGGTAAAAACGACAGTGAAGCAGAAATCGCTTCGGCTGCCGGATTTCTGGCAAAGCTGAATCCGGATATTCCTTACCACCTGACAGCCTACTACCCGCAGCACAGGTACAAGACTCCCCCCACATCCCCTGCTCTTTTAAACAGGCTCCGAGAGACCGCCCGCCAATACCTGAACCATGTTTACACAGGCAATACGGGAGTGCTGGACAGGACATACTGCCCTGGCTGCGGAGAACTACTGATAGACCGGCCTCTTGGGAATACTTCCGGTATTTCAAGTGGATGCTGCACAGCCTGCGGTAGAGGTGTTTACGGGATTTTTTAAAACAATTCTGGAACTTGAGTTGACAGAAATCTCCTGTCTGTGTATATTACCACTCGTTGAAATGATCCCCTGTAGCTCAGTCGGTAGAGCGGGTGGCTGTTAACCACCATGTCAGCAGTTCGAGTCTGTTCGGGGGAGCTAAAAAAAGACGATCTCAGGATCGTCTTTTTTTTTATTCTATTTGTTATCAGTCAGTTTCAATGACAGTTACACTTTCCTGCAGCAGGACAACCTGAGCATTTTACTCCGCGTTTCCTGTCTCTGACAATCTTCCAGAGGGCAGCGGAAAGAATCAAAAGAATGACACCGACTACAGCCATATCACCAATACTCATATCACGCCGCCTTCAATGCCCTTTCGGCATCATATTTTTTTGTTTTCCTGATCTGCATTACAATGACTCCGATGAATACAGCAACAGCGATCAGACCTCCTGTAAAACCGCCTCCAATGTTTCCTGTGGTAAAGAGCGTTCCCAGCTGATACACAAGAAATGCAAGGGCATATCCTGTGCCGACCTGAAATCCGATTGCTCCCCAGAGCCACCGGGGTGACTCCATCTCGGAGTTCATGGACCCTATGGCTGCGAAACAGGGGGGTGTAAAGAGATTGAAGATAAGATAGGACAGGGCTGCCACTGATCCTATACCGAATACTGTAAGAACCTCAGTTCCTCCAGAAACCAGAGCCAGCTCCTCAACATCGATGAAGTTTGTAACTGAAAATGTAACAGCCAGTGTGCCGACTACATTTTCTTTGGCTATAAAACCTGTGATAGCCGCAGCGGCAAACTGCCAGATGCCGAAGCCCAGAGGGATGAAGAGCCAGGCCAGGGGAGACGCAATGGATGCAAGGATGCTGACACCGGGGTTTCCATCGGGTACGACCTGTCCTGCCCATGTAAAGGACTGCAGAAGCTGAACAACGGCGTTGCACACAAGGATGATTGTACCGGCCTTGATAATGAAGGCTTTGGCCCGGCTCATCATGGAGACAGCCGCTCTTTTAAAACTGGGGATGCGGTACTCGGGAAGCTCCATAATAAAGAAGGCCACCGATTTGTCACCTGTAATCATTTTGATAATAAGACCGCTGACAATGATCAGAGCGATGGCAAGGAAGTACATGGAAGTTCCAACCCAGGCGTTATCATTGAAGAAAACCCCCGCAAAAAGAGCTATGATGGGCAGCTTTGCACCGCAGGGCATAAAGGGAGTCAGCATGGCAGTCGTCCGCCTCTGTCTCTCATTTCTAATGGTCCTTGTGGCCATGATTCCGGGAATGGCACATCCGGTTCCGACTATCATGGGAATAATGGACTTTCCTGAGAGCCCGATCTTTTTGAAATATCTGTCCATCAGCAGGGCCACACGGGCCATATAACCTGAATCTTCCAGAAGAGCAAGCATAAAGAAGAGAACCATAATCAGAGGCAGGAAACCAACCACAGCCCCTACTCCGCCGATAATTCCGTCAAGGAGGAGGGAACTTAATACGGGATTTACATCCTCTCCGATAACCCCTTCCACGATACCATAGAAACCGTCGATCCATCCCACCAGGATATCCGCCATCCAGGGACCAACCCAGGACTGGGATATGGAAAAGACAGCCCAGATCACTACGGCAAAGATGGGAAGTCCCAGCCACTTATGAGCTACAACCCTGTCCAGTTTATCCTGAACTGTCTGTTTGGATGAATCCATGACCCGTCGCTCCACTCTTGAAACAACTGAGGATACAAAATCATAGCGCTTTCTGTCCTGTTCCTCGGCTTCTTCTTTTGATCCGGGATTCTGCGCTTTGCTAAATACAGGAGCTGACTGCTTCACCTTTTTCTGCCTGAGGGAGACAGCCGCTTCCGCCAGGTCTCCCAGGCCGCTGTTCCGCCGGTCTGTTGCGACGGTATCAATGACGGGGCATTTAAGCACCTCACTGAGCTGAGCAGAATCGATAAGAGTCCCTTTTTTTCTGTTCAGATCAGATTTGTTCAGCGCTACAACCACAGGAATGCCAAGCTCAAGGAGCTGTGTTGTGAAAAAGAGGCTCCGGCTTATATTGGTAGCATCTACAATATTGATAATCACATCGGGGGCTTCATTCAGCACAAAGTCTCTTGTAACTGATTCTTCACTTGTATAGGGCGACATGGAATAGGCACCGGGCAGATCCACAACTGTTGCAGTTTGTCCCTTCGGCAGCAGGGCTTGCTTAACAATCCCCTCTTTCTTTTCCACTGTGACCCCGGGCCAGTTTCCGACATGCTCAATTTTTCCGGTGATAGCATTGAAAAGAGTTGTCTTTCCACTGTTTGGATTACCTGTTAATGCAATCTTCATTTACTCACTCCTGTATTATTATTTCAAATATAATATGCTAATTTAGTTTGTCTTGCCTTACCGCAAGGTTAAAAAAAAGGATCTTCCCTTTTAGACAACAAGAGTCTCCTGTGTCTGTTCAGAAAGCACGATGGCTGAAGCCAGATTGGAATCGAGGCTGTACCGGGCGTCCTTTATGTTGACTACAAAGGCCGATGAAAGCCGGGAAATGATACAGATTTTTTCACCGGGATAGCATCCCAGGGTAAAGAGAAAGTCTTTCATTCCCTTATCATCTGTATTTATCTCATCAATTGTGTAGATATAGTCTATTTCACCTTCGTTCAGTTTCATGACTGCCTCCATCAATACGAATCGCTTACTTGCAATTTTAGTTTATTGAGATTAACATTCAGTGTCAATAGTTAACCTTGCCTAACATGATTTTATATCAATCACTATGTTAGGCTATTCTTCAAAAGAGAATTTTTTTTAAAAAAAAGACTGAAAGTATAAATAATTTTCATCCTCATACGTCTTTAGAGGAAAGGGAGAGACAGAATATGCATAATACTTCAGAAATAAAACAGTCGGATGCCAGAGACCACTACCTGACAGCTATCTATCAGCTTTCAAATAAATTGAGTTCTGTGAGATCTGTTGACATAGCTGCTTACAGGCGTATCTCGAAGGCAGCTGTCAGCATGAAGATAAAAGAATTGAAAAAACAGGGACTCATCCGTGTAGATTCAAACAGAGTCACCCTGACCCGGAAAGGACTGGACATTGCCGAAAGGATCACCCGGAACTACAGTCTATTCAAACTATTTCTTGTTGATTCGGGAATAGATGAAGTCAATGCGGAAGAAATTGCCTGCCTTTCCGCCAGCACTCTCACTTCCCGCTCCGCCGACAGACTAGAGAACCGGATCGACGACAAAATCCCGCCTGCTCTTCCAGGCCATTTTCACTCTCTGGGAGTGAACCGGTAGATGTATCCCAGACACCCCCAGGGGACAACAGGATCGTTCTTCAGATTTCCAAGATTGTCTTTCCAGGGGACTCCAAGGCCGAGTTCGGCAAATAGTCCGTGAAAGTTGATGCTGTAGGTCAGCCCTGTCGACCAGAAATTGTATTCGGCTCCGGGGTCGCTTCCTGCAATATGGCTTGTATGTATAGTGAGTGACTGCTGTATTTCAGGTCTGTCATAAAAAGCCCAGGCAAGATTGAAATGGAACTGGTACCAGTCATCTCTGTAATACATACCTGAAATCCTTACTCCCCAGCGGCCATACCAGAATCCTGCGGCCGGTTGAACCAGAATCCCCGAGAAGAGAATCCCCGCTTCGGGATAGACTGCACGACTGCGCTCTTCCGAGGCTGCCGGCATGGCCAGCATGAGAAACAGAATGATTATTCCGTATCCTCTTCCCCATTTCATAACAAGCACCTGTTTTTAAATTATAATACATTTTCACTGACAGCGTACTGTCTGTTTATACCGGCTCCTTCACTGCCTATCAGAGGAATATTATTCAAAAGCCCGCTCATCAACTCCATACTCTCTCAGCAGAGTGATTATCCTTTCATTCCCGCTCTTAAGGGCCAGATGATAGGGTGAGATTCCCTCCCCGAAGTCCGGATCAGCACCATGTTCAAGAAGGAACTCCACCATCCGGGGGTCATCCCTTACAATGGCCGTTTTAAGGGGTGTATCTTCACCGTAGTAGGACCCCCAGGAGTTAAGGGAGAGGCCGGCTTCAAGGAGAAGTTCAATAATCTCATAGCCATCTTTTTCAACAGCAAGGATTAAAAGGTTGGTATTGTTGTAAAGCTGTTTCGGTTCTCTGTATGTCAAAAGATTTTTGAGATTGTCCAAGTTGCTGTTCAAAACAGAATAATATATTGCATCAAACCCGTCATAGGGAGTGACCTGATCAAGGACAGCCTGATTTTTCTTCAAAACCTCTTTAAGGCTTACCTTCTTTGATGATTTGAAACTGCTCAGATAATCTGAGACCCCCGACTCATCGAATATAAACTCATTGTCAGAAATGATATTTTCAATGTCATCAACTATAAGGATTTCAAAACGGTACTCTCTTGAATCGGGAGCTGCCTGGATTCCAAGATCAAGACAGCCTTCAACCTGGTTGAGGAAAAAACGAAAACGGTCCAGAACAAACTCTCCGTCAGCCTCTGCCCTGCCCTGATAGACAGTGTATACTCCCGAATCATACTCCCTGAAAATTGAGAATAGGGAATTGTGATTGTTGTCCGATATTCTGAAGGTCAAATCCAGAAGAGGAAAATTGCTGTAGAGCTTTTCTTCTGCAATTGAGCCGTCCTTCCCGTCCAGCTTGAAAAAATGTCCTGAAACAAGGGTTCTGAAATCAGAGGTCAGATAGCCTCCATAGACCCAGCCAGTCACACCGCCTTGTGTCTCAACCTCATACCAGTAAGATTCGAATCCGTCTATCAAAGTGGCTGCGCTCTTTCTTCTGATACCCCGTACCCGTTCAAAACTCTCCAGATGACCGATGACCCGGCCTTCAAGATCCGGCGAAGTACGTACTCTGAGCCTTCCTTCGGTAACCCAGTAATTCTCATTAAGATCAATATATTCATTGTCCCCTGCTGAAGTTTCCAAATCCTCGGGTTCTTCCGACACAAGGGGATTCTCAGCAGGAGTCATCTCCTCTGTGTCATCCTGCTTATCAGGCTCTGCAGCACCTTTTACTGAATCACCATGAACATTAGGAAGTTCACTGTCTGAACAGGAAAGAGGAAGGAAGAGAATAAGTGGAATGAAACAGGCATAGAGCCATGGTTTCTTAATGGCCATTCAGCTCACCTTACTCCCGCATACTTACGGGCCTGTCCAGAATTTCCTTCCAGACAACAGCTTTTTTAAGGGATGAGAGAGCCTCTATCCTCTTCACAGCAGAATCCACCTCTTCATTTACTTTCAGTTTGTGAAGACGCATCGGATGAGGTTCTTCTTCCGCGGCATACTCATTGCGCTCTTCGGAGGGTTTGAGCTCCAGATTAGAAAAACTCCTGTCAACGACTCTTCTGGAGTCGACGCTCTCATAAGCAGGATCATCACCATGCGGGACACCCCTGTCTGAATTTTTCTCAACCGAGCTGAAAATTTTCTTTAGCACAGGGCTCAGCAAAAACAGAATAACAGCAAGAAGAGTTAACAGAGTGTAGATTATATTTCCCCCATTCATCTATTTTGTCTCTGTACCGTCAGATTTTACATCACCCCCGATACTGCTGCGCATTGACGTATCGGCCTGAATGTTCTTCATTCTGTAGTAATCCATGATCCCCAGATTGCCGCTGCGGAATGATTCAGCCATGGCTTTGGGAATTTCAACCTCTGCCAGAACAACCTTTGCTCTGTTTTCCTGTATCTCCGCAAGCATCTCAGCTTCACGGGCCTTGGCAGCCGCCCGCCTCTGCTCCGCCACAGCCTGAAATCGCCGCATGTCCGCTTCCGCCTGATCCGCCTGCAGCTTGGCCCCCACATTGGATCCCACATCCACATCGGCTATGTCTATAGAGAGAATTTCAAAAGCCGTCCCCGCATCCAGCCCCTTGGCCAGCACTGTCTTGGAGATGTTGTCAGGGTTCTCCAGAACATCCTTGTAGGTGTCTGCTGATCCTATGGTTGTGACAATGCCCTCACCGACACGGGCTATTATTGTCTCTTCCGTTGCCCCTCCTATGAGGCGTTCGATATTGGTCCGTACAGTCACCCTCGCCTTTGCTTTCAACTGGATGCCGTCTTTGGCCACAGCATCGATAGTCTGCTTCCCCTTAACAGGATTGGGGCAGTCAATGACCTTCGGGTTTACGCAGGTTTTTACGGCTTCTAGAACATCACGGCCGGCAAGGTCAATAGCCGCTGCTTTTGAGAAGGGAAGATTCAGATCGGCCTTGTTGGCGGCAATCAGAGCCTTGCTTACATTGATTACATTCCCTCCTGCCAGATAGTGGGTTTCCAGCAGGTCAGATGATGTAGCCAGGCCGCCTTTTACAAGCATGATTCTGCTGTCTACAATCTGTTTGGCACTGACCTTTCTGATCCACATCCCTATTATCCGGTTCATCTTGACCGTAGCACCCGAGAGGAGAGCGCGGAACCACAGCCCGAAAAACATGATAAAGACAAAGAGAACGATAAGGACAACAACCCCCGCAACAATATACATGGCTAAAAACATAACTACTCCTCCTTTTTCACAACCAGCCGGAGCCCTTCTTTCCGGAGAACAACCACGGCAGTCCCCTTTTCTATATAGTCTCCGTCTGTTTCAACAATAAGCACTTCACCTGTGAAGTCAGCCTTTCCCACAGGCCTCAGATCGGTAAGAGCAACAGCTTTTTCACCGATCATGGTTCGTCTGTCTTTACCGGAAGATTCATCATCCTCTCCCTTGCCGCTCTCTTCTCCTGATTTCAGAACAAGGCGGCTGAACAGGCGGGACTGGGGAAGAGTCACCATTAGCACTCCGATAAGTATGACAGCGCTGACAAGGCTCAGTGAGACATAGAGAAGATTTTTCTTAAGCAGGTCCCACTGCCAGACAAACTCGGGAACGATAAAGTCCTGCCGAGAGAGTACAAGTGAAAGAAGAATCAGTATAATGCCGCTGATTCCTGTTACACCGAAACCCGGAATTATAAAAATCTCAACAAGAAGCAGAATGACACCTGCCAGAAAAAGAAGCAGCTCCAGGGAGCCCATATTCCCGATAAGGGTGCTTGCAGAAAAGATCACGGCAAAGCAGATAAGAGCGATGGTTCCAGGGACACCGAACCCCGGACTCGTTACCTCCATATAGAGAGCAACAAGGCCGATCATGACAAGAAAGCTTGTTACTGCGGCACTGCTGATCAGGGCGACAAGCCAGTCAGTCCTGCTCTTTTCGAGAATAACAACTGATGATGCTGTAATATCCAGGTATTCGAAGAGACTGTCTCTTCCTGAAACTGTTGCCGAAGAAACACCATACTTCTCCATATCCCCGGCTGTCAGAGTAAGCAGTTTATCCACAGCGCAGATCATGGAACCAGGTTCAATATCAAGGCCTTCCTTCCTCTCAAGTTCTGCTATTTCATCGGGGGTCATAAGCCTGACGCCTTCTTCAGTCTCTACTTCAAAGAGTTCAACATCATCATCCACCATGGCCAGCGCAATAGACCGGGGATAGCCGTTCTTCTCCGCCAGGGCGGCCATCTGACCGCGCACAGCACTGACAGTCTTCTCCTCGGCCATCACCATGCCCTCTGAGGACTGATAAACAGGTGCTGCCGCCCCCATGGAGGTTCCAGCATCCATAATGATCCTGTCTGTAGAGAAAGAGATAAGAGCTCCTGCAGACCAGCTCACACCGGTTCCTCCTGAAGCTGCCGGAATATAGGCTATTGTTTCTGCCCAGCTCACCGATCCAATAAGAGATGTAATCTCCAGGGCGGAGTCGACCCGTCCGCCGAATGTGTTGAGCTCGAAAACAATCAATGGAGACTCAGCCTCTTTTGCTTTCAATATGCTTCGTTTGAGAAAGACCACAAGGAACTGATCAATATCCTCATTGACAGGAATAATATAAACGGGACCGTCTGACGGCATATCAGAAGTCCGGCTTTCCTGAGCGGCCAGAGAAGAAGCCGGAAGAAGAGAGAGTATGAGAACCAGAAATGCATAACGTTTCATTATGGTGCACCTCTGAATAAAAGATTAACCCCATATCAGTTAGCTGTCAAAATCATCCTTCAAGTCGATGATCCTTCTCATCATAAAGGTTTACTCCCTCCGGCATAACAGCGTATACCCGTATCTCCTGAGTATTACAGGCAGATGGAGCTGTACACCTGGATTTGCTTCGCTTCGTTTCTTCCATGGTGACTCCGCAGTCAGCCCAGAGAAGGTTTGAAAGCTCCTGATTGAAGAATAAAGAACTATTTTTTAACTGTAAAATTAATTTTTAAAATATATGATTTTAAAGCATCCTGCAGGCTGGGTCAGCAAGAGTTCTTATTTCATTTTGCGCCGCCAATAATATACGCCTATACTTTTTAACGAGCTATGAAGAAATCAGTAACAAGTCAACTCATTTTTCTTCTCTCTCTACTTGCAGCCACGGCTGTACTCGGTGCCAGCTCTACTTTTTTCATACTCTCCGGCCAGGAAGTAAATACAAAAATCATCGATATAGCCGGACGCCAGCGCATGCTGTCTCAAAACATGACTAAGAACTCTCTCCTTCTGAATCTTTATTTCAAAGAAGATGAGCGGACAGGAGAGATTTATGATTCACTTGAAAGTTCTCAGCTTCTATTCGACAAAAGCCTCAAGGCGCTGAGCTACGGTGGTGAAACTATGGGGACAAACGGTAAAATGATAGTCCTTCCGCCGGCAGGGGCTCAGGCTCTTGAAGTACTCGAAGGAGTTCAGGTGATCTGGATGAATATGAATCCTGCCATCAATTCCCTCAAGTATTCTTTCAGACAAAAGCAGCTTGATCAGATGGAAACAGATCTGTCAGTTATTATTGCTGAAAATAATGAGCTTTTGAAACGGGCAAATGATGCCGTTGTGGCATTAAAGATTCAATCGGATAAATCCGTAGTATTTTTAAGAATCCTCCAGATTATATTTGCGTCAACGGCAATCCTTGTAGCCATGCTCACCTATTACTTAATAAGAAAATGGCTGATCAACCCTCTGCGCAGGACTGCTCAGGATGAGAAGGCCGCCAGAATGACAGCGGAAAAAGCCAACAAAGCAAAGAGCGTATTCCTTTCCAACATGAGCCATGAGATCAGAACACCCCTGAATGCAATTCTCGGCTTTTCACAGCTGATGCTGAAGGACAGCAGCCTTGAGAAGGAGCAGAAGACAAGGCTAAACACCATTTTCAGAAGCGGAGAGCATCTTTTAAATCTAATAAACGACATTCTCGACATCTCCAAAATAGAATCAGGTCAGGTGTTTCTCCATAATGATGACTTTTATCTCCGCGCCCTGCTTGATGACCTGGAGCTTATGTTTAACTTTCAGACCAGAGAGAAAGGTTTGAGGTTTTCCATGGAAAAGCTGAGTGATATTCCGGACTACATCCATGGAGATGAAAAAAAGATTCGGCAAATTCTTATAAACCTTCTTGGAAATGCTATCAAGTTTACAAAGGACGGGGCAATCTCACTGGTTCTTTCTGTAAAGAAAAAAGAGCAGTGCTGTGAAATAGTGTTTGAAGTCAGGGATACCGGCAGCGGCATCGAAAAAGAGAACATTGAAAAGATATTCAAATCCTTTGCTCAAACAGATAATGGATGGGAAGTGGGGGGTACAGGTCTCGGCCTTGCCATAAGCCGAAAACTTGCGGAGCTTATGAGCGGCAGCCTTACAGTAACAAGCGAACTTGGCAGAGGGAGTACCTTTACTTTACGTCTGCCCTACTCTCCTGCAGAGAGTGCATGTCTTGAACCGGAAGATGAGGACTTCAGTAATGTTCAGCGCATAAGCAAAGAGTCAAAAAACAACCATATTCTCATAGTAGATGACATTATGGAAAACAGATTATTTCTGCTTGAGTTTCTGACACCTTTAGGCTTTGATACCAGGACAGCCGGAAATGGACTTGAGGCGCTTGAGGTACTTGAGGGCTGGGATGCCGATACAGTTCTGATGGATTTAAGGATGCCCCGAATGAACGGGTATGAAGCAACGAAGGAGATCCATAAAAGACTGGGAGAGGACTACCCTGTCATAGCAATTACTGCTAATGCTTTTGAGCATGATCCTCAAAATGCAATCTTTTCCGGATATATAAAGAAGCCTTTTAAAGTAAGCCAACTGTTGAAAACCCTTAAAAAAATCCTGGATGTTGAATACGAATGTTCTGATAACAGAATAAGTTCTTTTTCATGGATTGAATTGGATATGATTCCCGAATCAATAAGACAGGAACTTCTGGCCGCTGTGCAGCAGGGAGAGATTACAATAATGAGGTCGACTATAGAGAAACTGCAGCAAGAGTATTCGGATCTCTCCTCTGCCCTGCTTGATCTGGTCAACAGCTATAACTATGAAAAACTGATAGCACTGCTTTCAGAATAAAGTAATTCATCAAATGCATTTACTTTCTCCTGACAGGAAGAAAACGCAAGAACCATTTTGTGTGCAGACGACAGAAGCTGCTAGTTTATTTCCTATAACCACACATAATGAACTATTTTGAGTGTTGTTCAGAGATCAGTAAGGAACTTGACAATAGCAATGACAAGTTCAATGCTTTGGTATGCCGTCTCTTATATTTCTATTCTTACCTGATGCTGCATAAGCTCAATTCTTTTGCTATTATTTAGAAAATCTTTAGCTGTTGTGAATATGCTGATATTGTTAGACTTGGCTACACTGCAGATGAGATAGTCTATCTGGGAACCTTGAATTCCATTCTTACGGCACTTATTGTAGTTTTTAGCAGCATTTTCATACTCCTGTGATGATATCGGTAAATCATCAAATGCCCTCATTTTTTCCTTTAAAGACTGAAACCCTATTTCATTTGAGATACCTGAGAGTAAATCTTGTCTTATAGGACCTATCAGAACGACTCTGAGCTCGCGCAGCAGCTACTTAAGCTCTTCAATTATCTTCTTCTAATCGTCTGTAGGATTCATTTTTTCGGAAAGCTAGTGACCATACTGATGTATCAAATAGTACTTTCAATGTCTATCTCTCTGGCTCTTATAGTCATAATCGTCATCATACTCAATCTCACCGAAAAGATCGATTATGCCCTTCTGCTGTCTTCTTTGAACAAACTCTTTGAGAGCTAGATTTACTGTTTCTTTTTTTGTCTTGATGCCACCAACACATTGTTCCAGGGCAAGTAAATTATCATCAATAGCTAAATTTGCTGCCATAATAACCTCCAGTCATCTTTATAGTGTAATTATCAATTCTCATTGACTGATATTTTCCCCATCAAGACGAATGTCTGTATTTTCACTTCAAAGATTAATCTAGTAACGGAGATGTTTTTCATATCCTTCTATAAAACCTGTAAAAAAAAGAATTTATTATATTATTACAATATTTGTATTTATAAGTTCAGATCAGCATAACTCCCAGTTTAATTGCATTTGCGGTCATGGTTTGCCAGGAATTGGCAAGTAAAACTGTTTGTTACGCAGATTCTTTTCTGGTCTCAGTATACCTCATCATGTGTCCCAATGCTTATTGGGATGATTGTGTCTTCCTGTATTATGAACTCTATTGTAATTCGGTAGGATATATTGATCGAAATGCTGTGTAGATCTGATAGCTTGCCTTTTAATTGATGAAGGCGTAGAGATGGATGATTGGGGTTGATTTCCATTAGCTGAAGAGTTTTAGAGTACTGATTTTTCAACTCTGGGTGCTTTTTGATGAACTTAGCGGCCTTTTTCTCATAACTGTGTGTGAAAATGATCTTAGGCATCAGTTATTCTATTTATATGATCTTCAACAGTACCTGTATGATACTTACCCTCTTCAAGGTCTTTCTTGGCTTCCATCAATGCTGCTTCAAGCTCACATTCCCTCAAGCGGTTATATTCATCCATTGAAAGAACAACATATTTGCTTTTCCCACGGACAGTTATGATAGCCTCATTGCTATCTGATATAGCCTGATCAAGGATAGAAACACCTTTAACCTTCAAATCATTGGCTGTTATACTATTTAACATATTGGGTACCTCATTGTTAATAGTATTATTAATAATGCTACAAATCAATTCTTTGCTTTATTATCCGGACCAATTCCCAGTATTTTCTCCTTGTGTCTGGATTCTCTTCAAAGCATAATCTCCCATCGGAGCTTACATTGTTGCTTCGCAGCCTTATCTACCATCTGAGATTTACTGTGACTTCGAAGCATAATCCTCCATCGGAGATTATTATTTAACAGCTTTCTTCTTAGCGAGAATTATTTTTTCCTTCTCAGAATAAAACAGAAAATTCTCATGTTCTCTCCACTACATAGTTACCAAAAGTCCAACCTCTTCAGTTACACACGCGGAATGAATTCATAGTCCAGTATATCATATATTTTAAGCTCATGTTCATTCAGATAGCCCAAGAAGAACTCTCGGAACCAGACACGATAGATTCCATTTCCTATGTCTTTGAATCCAAGTTTTTTCTCTTTGAATGCTGTCCCTACAAATATACTGTCTTTCTTACCGACTCTGATTATTCCATTCTTGCAGATATATCGTACTTTGTATTCAGGCGGGTAATGCCACTCTTTTATCTCATTCGGATACCGTCTTTTAGAACGTTCATAAACTGTTTTGGGTGTAACCATACCAAGGGCTTCATGAGGTCTTTCCTCGTTATACTCTTTGGTAAATCTGTTGAACTTTATCTGCTGACTTCTCAGTGATTTACCTGGTTCAATGCATGCTTCTGCTTTCAATTCTCTATGCATTCTTTCATGACTTCCATTCTGCTGCGGAGAGGCCGGATCGCTGAACACCGGATAGATCCCAAGTTCCATTAACCAAACAGAAAATTGTGTATACCGACCAAGGGATCTTATGTTGGCAAACGGGGAACCATTGTCTGTGTGCAACTGTTCGGGAAGTCCATATTCTTTGAATACAGCCTCAAAAACAGGCTTAGACTGCGTTAAATTGGGCCTGGAGAGCCCTTTTATGCGTATGATGTACTTACTGAAGTTATCGCAAATGGTAAGCGGATAGCAGTACTTCTTGTCTCCAGTCCTGAACTCACCTTTATAGTCGGCACTCCATATCTCATTACAATGATCGGCTATGAACTTGGGATAGCGTTTCTCAATATGCACATGTCTTTTACGTTCCGGAATGAGATCATTCTTTTTGAGTATGTTGTTTATTGTGGACTTGCAGGGAATATGAGAATAAATGCCATCCTTCTCAAGGCGCCATCGTATTTTTTTCCCACCCCATCGTTTATGCTGACTTCTTATTTCAAGAATACGTTCTTCAATCGCTGCTGGAGTTTTATTCGGTGAATGGTGAGGAGCACGGGATTTTGGTTGAAGTCCTGCCATTCCCTCTTCCTGGTATCGTTTAATGTATTTGTAACCAGTAGTCCTGCTGATACAAAAATCTTTACATAGGCCAGAGAAAGTAAATCGATCTGTACTCCAAATTAAGATGAACTCTTCTTTTTGATCCATAATCGTTTTCTCCATTAAAGGCATGATCGTCTCCTTTATTGTAAACCATCTGCCTTTAACTGTAATTTATCTACTTGGATCTTTGTCCACTATGTTATTAATCCGTACCTCATTCTGTGTAACGCCCGAATAACCTGTTTTCCGTACATGGCGATAATCCTGCCTGCGAAGCAGAAAAAGCAGGATTCTTGACATAGGAAAATCTGGTTCATTCGATTGTTATGTTTCATATTCATATATCATTCAATTATTATTTTAATTCAAACAAAACTTTCTAAAGTACTTTTTATTTCTTGATAAGAATATTCAATATCTACATCTTTAATAAGTTCTTCTATCGATAAGTTATTGATTTTCTTATTAAGAATATATTCTCTTAATTTATTATGACGAGATATTCCTAAATGACCTGCTAATACATTAATTATATTGGTAACAGAAAAATCATATTCCTTTTCATGTTGAATGAAGCTTTGTTCACAAAAATGGCAAACTGCTACTAATTTTTCAGTATCTGTATTTTTTGTTTCAATCAATCTTCTTTTTAAAAATTCTTTAAAGATTTTGGGATACCAAGTAATTGCCCCACTTCCACAACATTTGGTATTTTTTTTATTGTTTTTCATTTCAACCAATTCTATTCCGGGAATTTTTCCCAGTAATTTTCTTGGAGAATCATTGTCTACACCCGTGTAAGATGATTTGCATGCTTCGTGTAGAGTAAATTTCTCTTTGTTGATATCAGATGAAAATTTTAAGTGCTCAAAATTTTCTAAGATATATTCATGAACTGACATTATTATTATATTTGGATTATTATTTTTTTCTAAGTAATGAGAAAAACGTGTATGGCAAGTAGGACACCATAGAAGTAATATCTCAGGTTTAAATTCTTTAATTGCCTGTAAGAACATATTTGTTAAATTTATGCCTTCTTCCAAATCTCCAGAATAAAAACATCTATCACCACAGCAATTCTCAAGACCTGGAAGAAATGAATATTCCTTTCCTATCATATCCAAAATATCTAATGTGTTCAGTATTTTTTCAGGTTGTTGATATACATTACAACCAGGAAAAAATAAATATTTACTATTGCTCTTTTTTAAGGTAGTAATTCTCTTATATTCATTATCATTGGTTAGTAGTTGTGATAATATTTTATGGCTTTTGTATGGATCTACCTTTTCCTTCAAAGTTTCATCTTGTTCTTTTTCATTATATATACTTTTTATGATCTCATTTGTAATGAGTGGATTTAGTCCCTGTGGGCAATCATCTATTGTACATTTGAAGCATTCCATACATGAAAAAGCTCTAATATGTGCTATATTGTTTGATTCTTCTAATTTAATACAATCATACAAAGCTTTTTGAATTTTTTGAGGTGAATAGTCTTTTATTTCTGTTTCAGGAATTACCGGACATTTCTTTGCACATATTCCACATTTGGTGCATTTATCTATGAACTCTTTTCTCTTGATTAAAAAATAATTTGATTTCACTTAAATCCTTTGTTTTCTGATTTCTTTGTAAACATAACACCCTTTTTAGCTGCAGGAGGTGGCAGCGTGCAAAATGAATGCATATACCTGGAACCTGACCCCGACTGTCTGCTACAAAAGATTGTTAAGTCAGCATCATTTATAAGAAATTCAATTATTCTGCGGACTTACCTGAATAGTCTTTTCTTCTGAGAAAATAGTAAACGAGAGGCGTTCATAAGTAAAGGAGTTTAAAAAATTCAGAGAATCTGTTTCTGAGGTATTATATTTGCAATATGGCTGCTTTTGGAGACAGTTCTCGATTATGAATCTGTCTTCGTAGATGTTCATGCTATTCCTAAAAGTTGGCCGTGGCCTGGTGGCCAGCAATACTTTGACAGATATAATCATACTATCAGCGGAAGAGGTTTCCCTCGACCAAAGACATCGATTGTTTCCAAGGGTGTATCGCATTCTGGACATGTCTCTTCGTCATCAATGATTTCTTTAACCCCACCAAGCTCTTCCACACGGATTCTTTCCAGTGTTTCAACTTGCCGGTTAGAATACAATCCATAGTTCCTGATCGTGACTGTTCCTTTCGGTGGTACATGATTAAAGTAACGTTCTCTGAATATCCGCATACTGAGTACTGTCTTTCTCGTTTCACCACGATATCTCTCGTAAATTGTCGCGGTATCGTTATAGTTATCGAAATCAATGTCTTCTATATCCGAAATAAACCCACAGATGGATTTAGACAGGTAATCAACAATATTGTCTCCATTGAACTTATGGATGGCCGGATAAACAGTGTACTCCCTATCCTGGCAGTTTCTTGTTTCAAAGCGGACAGTATTTCTTTTCACACCGGACAATTTCTTAATAAAATGCGGAAGCAGAGTTTCCCGTACTGTATCACTGTGAGCAACGCTGTTAAAGTTCCTATAATCAGCGGCGAAAAAGTTCCGCTTTTACAGACATAAAAAGGGGCAAATATCCTAAAGTAGGGTTACCACACCAACTACGAAAGGAACCTGCCCCTATGTGTCTAAAGGAAGATCGCATGCACGTTGCGCGCATCATGGCCAATCAAGGCCACACACAAAAGTACATAGCCGAGTATCTCGGCGTCAGCGACCGAATGGTCAGAAAATACCTGACCCCCGAGTTCGGAACCCACCCCCGGAAATCCCGGGAAAGCATCCTTAAACCATTCCATCCCATCATAGAAGATACACTGGAAAATGATCCATACTTTAATTTGGTTTATCTTCACGAAAGACTGCAAAAAGCCGGTTACTCAGGCAAAATAACAATCCTTAGAGACTATGCCCGGCAGTATAGAAAGAAACTCATCGAGAAGGCTGTCATCCGGTTTGAGACAGAGCCTGGCCGTCAGGCTCAGGTGGACTGGAAAGAGTGCGGCAAAATGGAAATTGACGGCCAGATCCAGAAGGTCTATGCCTTTGTCATGTTGATGGGTTACAGCCGTATCCCCTTTGTGCAGTTTACCCTGGACATGACTTCAGCAACGCTACTCCAGGCCCATCTGAAAGCATTCCAATACTTTGGTGCCGTTCCACAGGAAATCCTTTATGACAACATGAGGACGGCCTGGTACAACAGCGGCGGTGTCTGGCAGGTAAACTCACAACTCCTGGAGTTCGCTTCAGCCTGTGGCTTCAGACCTCTTCGCTGTCAGGTTCGCAGACCTCAGACGAAAGGAAAAGTTGAGCGTTTCATCGGCTATCTGGGGCACAGCTTCCTGATCCGTGAAGAGGCTTTGAAGTCATGTACTCTACAGGATCTTAATCAATCCGTTATCGAGTGGATCTCTAGAGTCGTGGAAACACAAATGAGTCAGTTCCGGCAGACACGGAAAGAGCGCTTTGACTATGAGAAGCAGTTTATGAATCCCTGGAATCCGGGGGCGGCTCCCGATGTGAGACTTGTGAAAGAACTGCTAGTTTCTCGGGAAGGCGTAATTCGCTATGAAACCAATACATACAGTGTCCCTGCTGATCATATCGGACAGACTGCAACGCTGAAGATTGACACACTGGAGAGAACCGCCGATGTCACCGTTGCTGGAAAGGTCGTAAGGTCTGTGGATCTTCTGGCGAAAGGCGCTAAATCAGTCTCAATCCGCAAGGCCGACCGGGACTCTCTTCTGAAACGGTGGAAACGGGAGAACCGGCAGAGCCTAAGGGCAATTGTAGGCCGTTCAGAAAAAAGGGATACTCCTCACTCATCGCTGATTCAGACTGAAGTCGAAATACGCCATCCCAATCACTATGATCAGATAATCGGAGTTGGCGCATGAACGTACTCAGGGAGACCATTGAAACCCGCTTGAATGAGCTGGGACTTGAGTTCATGGCTGCAGGACTGGAAAGCTATCTGGAAGCTCAGTCTCATACCGAGAATACGCTGACACAATCAATTGCTGACCTATTAGAGCTGGAGTATATTCCCCGGAAAGAACGAGCTGCCAAGAGTCGTCTGAAGCTCTCAGGAATGCCCTGTATCAAGCTGCTAGAAGACTTTGATCCGGCGTGGCTTAAGGGCGGTCTGACCGCCAGTCAGTTAGCCGATCTTTCTAGTTTGGCATTTATTGAAAGGAAGGAGAATCTGGTCCTGATGGGACCCAGCGGTCTGGGAAAGACCCACCTGATGCTGGCCCTGGCTCACAAGGCCTGTCTGAATGGTTTTACGGTGTGGTACACAAGCTGCATCGACCTGATGGAGAACCTCACCAATGCTCGTGAACAGGGGCGATTAAAGCGGCGGCTAACCTGGCTACGCAAACCTCATTTGATCCTGGTCGATGAAGTCGGCTACGAGAACCTGACCAAAGAACAGGCCAACCTGTTTTTTCAGATGGTGAATACACGCTACGAACAGGGAAGCATGATAATCACGACGAATAAACCCTTCGGTCGTTGGGCTGAGATCCTGGGTGATGAGGCCATTGCTACGGCGACCATCGACAGGCTGCTCCATCATGCTCATGTATTGAGCCTCAAAGGTGATTCATACCGGATGAAAGACCGGTTGAAAATAGGGATCGTTGATCCTGTTTAATTTTACCCAA
This sequence comes from Oceanispirochaeta sp., assembly GCA_963676905.2. Taxonomy (GTDB): domain Bacteria; phylum Spirochaetota; class Spirochaetia; order DSM-2461; family DSM-2461; genus Oceanispirochaeta. The sequence continues at coordinate 3,076,243 of CAXXVE010000001.1, read as the reverse complement.
AAGCGGAACTTTTAAACCGATGAATTCAGGAACTTTTTAGGCGTTGTTGACATATCACAGATAATAGAGTATTTCATTGAAGGATAAGATTCGAACCAGTCATTCTCTGCGTTGACTCCTCCATCCGTGACGATACAGTGCATATGCGGTTTATAGGCAAGACCGACACTATGGCTTTGGAAGACAAGTATTACCCCAGGGGTTATCCCTGATTCTTTGCACATATTCTTGAATCCAAGATCTACCGCATGGAAAAACGAACTGATGAACTGCCGACGATCTATCAGCCATAGCGTATTCATTTCTTCAGGGAGAGAGACTATCAGATGATAATGCCCCATGGGTAATATCTTGGCGTGCATTTTACGGTTCCACTTTGCCTGATTCTTTTTAGAGCAATTCGGGCAACCCCGTTGATTGCAGGGATTGTATAAAACTGTATGGGTATGACATTTTGGGCAGTAGACGACACGTCCTCCCAAATCGATTGTACGGCAGGATAGAATATTGCTTGCGGCTTGTGCCTGTTCTTTATCTAATAGAGCTCCCGGCGTGGTTGCCCATATTTCGACCTGTGACATAAAATCCCCCATTGCCATGCAATGGGGAACTGCTGAAAACAGTTTAGTGCTTCAATTCTTCAGTGATTTTTTCTGATTTTTCTCATGTCGACTTAACATCGCCTTCAGCTGCATGGTGAATTGGCGCAGAAAATGCGAAAGCATTTTCTGTGACAGTTTGCCATGACAGTTGCAAGGCTTTGTTATGCCGCGTAGTTAAATGCTTTTCCGATTCGATATAACCTGATTTAAAAATCTAGTTGCGATTTCTTCAAGTTGGACAATAATTTTTTTATTATGTAAAATATCTTTACCAATTGCATCAATTGTTTTTAGTTCAAAGTATTTGATTTCATCTCCGAATTCTTTATTCATAATTGAGTATGGTTTATTATTATCTTTTTCATATAATAATTGAGATAAATATACAATTTCATCGACTTTTTTATTTCTGATGTAATATGCTTCAACAATTATTTTATCAGTTGTTCCCGCCTTAGATTCAAACATTTTTATTAAATTTGTTATTTGCGCTTGTGCTTTTCCTTTTGAAATCGTCACCATTGTGGAACACTTGATCTCTTTTCTTATTAAATTTATCTCAATGTCAAACGAATCTTTTTTATCTTTATTTACAAAAAAAGTTGATCTAAATAAATTATTATCATTTAGTTGTGTTTCCAAAGTTTTGATATGATTTTCTTTTATCATTAACTCAACATGAAATTCTGATTCATCTGTTAGGTGAAGACTAATATCCTTTTCTTCTTGCGCATATGATTTACTTAATGATTCAATTACTTTTGGATCTTTCTTTTGGTTTTCTGCATAATGCTGAAATTTTGCTACTAAATCTTTCCACTCCTTACCCATATCATTAAAATGACAGACATTTTTATGGTCTGATAAATATCTTCTTAATTCTTTAAGAATATATATATGATCAACATCACTTATCATTTTATTGCGAACTAATCTATTTGCTTGAACACTTAAATAAATCCATGACCAGTGGTAAAGATTAAATTTATTCTTTTTGATTTTATTCGGACTTTGTAGAGGGCTTGATACTAAAACATTCGATATAGTTATAATATCATTAATACCAATACTTCTTGCAAAATCGGAATATTTTTCGACTTGTATATCTTCAACAATATGGGTACTTACTTTTGATTCAACGAAACAAGCCCATTCAATAATCGGATTTTTTCCTGTTGTTAATACAATTAATCCATCAGGTCTGTCACCATTAGTTTTGTTTTCTAGTTCAGTAAAAGTATGTAATTCTACGTTATAGTTAGTTATTTTGCTAATACCAATTTCTTTCAATAATTCTTCTCTAAATTCTTTCACCGCACATAAGGATGCTAAAAAAATGGAGGTTGTTGGGACTTCATTTTCGGTATTACCAAGAGGGAATAAACGAGGCCGTTTTTTATTTAATGTGTCTTCTGAGTCAAGTTCTAATATTGTATGTAAATCAGAAAAAGGTGTTTTCCCAAAAAGTATTTTATTCGCCATAATTCAACTCCATGTAAATATATTATTTTATAATAACATGATTCTTTTCTTTTTGGCATTTCATTTTTTTTGTTATTAAATGATTAGTAATATTTTTTTGTCGGTATAACATCGATTTAAATTGCCTGACGGCCTGGCGAAGCCAGGTGCTGGCGCTTTTCTTGCCTTTACTTATTCCACCTCATTACTTCAACGATAGTAACTGACCTTCATGCTTGCAGTTTTTGCAAGAAACGTGATCAGCAGGAAGGACAATTTCAAATCTTTGTTATATATCATTTTCATTTGCCCTGATTCTCTATCTTTAATGAAGGTAAATCGATTTCATATTCTATAGAATCAATAATTTCCTGATATTTGCTTCTTAATATTTTAATTTCTTCAACTTTTTCATTTGTCATCGGATCAAAGTTAACATTTTTTGTAGTAGGGTTATACCAGCTATAGTATTGAAATAATTCTTCCCATTTTTTATTTGAAAATCGATAACCTTCTTTCGCAAATAATAAATTTAAATAAAATCTAGATAAGGTGACCATTTCCAATGCAAATATTTCATCAGTTGTCTGGGAACTGAAATATCCATCCATTTCTTTCAGGGATAGATATAAGATATCATCAAATAGGTCTTCTGCATAAATGTAATCAAGCATTTCAAGTATGTAATGCATATGTGATCTAGAATACTCATCACCGTTAATAAAGCTATATATTGAACCCGCTAACAACATTGCGTTAATTGATGATGTTTTTTTCTCTATTGTTGATACAGAAAGGTTCTCTTCAGGGGAAAAATCATATTTTGAAAAGCTATAAGAAAACTGATTTGGTTCATCTGACTCATTTAAAACCATTTCTGAGTAATTTGAGCTAAATTCGAAACTGAGAAGATGATCGTTATTAAATGCGTAAATATTATTATTGATTGAAACATATGGAGATATCAGTTTTTTAGTATAAACCGAACTAAATGATTTAATATCGCCTTTCCAGTTATTTGCTGTTAATAAAATGTAGTCTAAATCTACTTCCGAATAAAAAATCTGAGTTTTAAGATCATTTGTTGATGGATAATAATAGTTATAGTAAAATTTGCTATTTCCTTTGCTATTATAGACGTCATTAATTTCTAAAATTGAGTTTTTTGGAATTTCAATATCAAGTGTAAATGCGTAATCATAATTAAAAGAACTGCTATCTGTGTTCAATTTTTCCAATTTTCGCATATTCAATATTCCATTTATGTACGTTTTAAATTTATGAGTATCAATTAACCATTCTTCAACAGTGTTATGGTATTCTCTTTCAAGCCCTATATAACCATGACTTGATACAGGAAATGCCAACAATAGTGTTTCATCAGAATCTGTATTGTTTCTAAATCGATAAGTAACTGAATATTCACGATCATCATAATTATACTCTAATGACTCATACTCCATAGCGATATTATCATTTTGAATAAGTACAATTAGCCCAGATTCTGCTTCCCTATATGAGAATGAATCATTTGCATTCACACAAAAGATAGTAGCTAAAAGTAGAATTTCAATTAAAATATTCTTCTTCATATTCTCCCTTTGATATATAACATTCTTTTGAGCTGCAGCTCGTTAGCTGGCGGTCTATGTGCCTGCAAAGCAGAAATGCACATAGTCTGACAGTAGAGCTGACAGCTCCAAAAGCTTGTTATGAATCATTTTTTCTTTCATTATAATTTTTCATAACTTTTTTATGAAATTCATCAAGATTATTATTTACATCTAATGCGAGTAAACTAAAAAAGTTACCTGTCATAATATAGCATTCTTCTGCTCCATAGTTTTTAAATATTTGAAATTCATATTTCCTAATATCACTATATAGATTAAAGCTCATCATAATATCAGCTGTACCTTTTCCTTTGCCTTGAATGCAATCCACATTTTGTAAAGCTGACAGAATTTCTTCTTTCTGTATTGGATCGTTAATTTCAAAAAATTTATCTCCAACCATGTATTCAACACGATTTATTTTTACCCTTCTATAATTATACATAAAATTTTCTTCTTGTTTATCAATATAATTATTCATGAAGTACGCTGGAATGAAGAAAGAAATTGCAATTAGCATACGAATTTTTCTTTTATTTTTTTCTTCCATAGATAACCCTGAATTTAAATTTTTTGTTTTATATTTTATGTATTCATAAAATTGAATTAACCTGCCTGACGGCCTGGCAAAGCCAGGTGCTGGCGCTTTTCTTGCCTTTTCAGTCTTCCTTATTCCGTCTTCACCGAGAGAACTTGTTCTCACTGTTAACCGTTTCTGCAAGAAACGTGATCAGCAGTCAGGACTGGTTCAATTCCTTGTTATGCACCCCATTATCAGAATGCCAAGGCCACTTCAGGGTCATACCCAAACAGTTGAGCGAGGTGAAGGCGAATTCCCTATTCCTCTACTTCTGCCAGCCGCAGCCGGATGGTTAATCAGCGGGAGTCAGCCAACGCAACATTATTCTAGAGGCAACAATCTGCCCTCAAATATCCTCTCAGAACTACAGGATATTTGGCTCTAGGACCTCCGGTTCTGCATAACGCCGATTTCTGCTGATTGCCGTATTTGGCGGAGTTATTGCGAATGCAATAACTGTGACATAGGCAATACTGCAGCAAATCATTGTTATGTAGAATCGTTTAAGATTTCAGTAAATTTAAAATTAACTGAATTATTAATTTCTACATCTTCAATAAATTTATTCCAATCATCTTTCTTAGATTTTCGTTTTACTAAGAATAGTGACAATTCAAGTATTTTCTTTGCTGTTTTTGCTAAATCTTTTTGATAGTTTTCAAGAACATCATCATAATGTGTCTCATAAATCATATTGCGACAATCATATGATAGATAAATAGAATCACGATAATTTGCTTTTCCTCTGTATCTAAATGCCAGATTTAAAAAATTAACACTTTTTTTGTTTAGACATTTATCTCTTAATTCTTGAGCAATTTTACTTCTAAAATTATTTTTCCCAAGTTCTTTAAATTCTTTTGTCTTCTTAATATCTAATAGAGCTTGTTTATATTCACCATTTGCAGTTCCTTTTAGATAAGCCCAATAGGAGATTTTTGCTTGATTAATATTTGTCGGGTACCAATTGTTTTTAAATGATGATGTGCTTTTATATTCCAAGCATTTCTCTTCAATATCTTCTTTGATAAGTGAATCAAATTCATAATTAAATGGTTCTGGAATTAATTGGGGTAGTAGTATATTACTTTTATACACCTTAGCGGTTTTCGAATGAGTCTCACTATTTTGACCAGAAACTGCCATATTCATTGCTTTTATCGCATAATAATTACAATAATACCAAGAAATAATAGCAGATCTTATGGGAATATTAATATACTCTGAGAATTTATTTTGCTCTAAGAATTTATAATTGTGTATGCAAAGTAATAAATTCTCCATCGACAATATTATATTATTTTTATTATATGGATTATCTGTTCTTACTTTGCTGTAAAATATTTCAAGCGCTTCATGACTTAGATGCGATGAATCACATAATAGTGCTAATGAATGAATCCAATTTGTAGATCCTTTAAATGCAAAGTCAGGGTCTGGATAATTTTTATCAATTTCTTTTAACTCATCATACAGCCAATATCCCATTATGCCTTCAACTTCCTATAATTCTTGTTCAATCTTATTTTCAAACCATCTAATGATCTTTTCTAGCTCAGTTATCGAAAAACGGTATCGCTCTCCGTTCTGAGAATTTATTTGCAGTTGAGCAATTTGATCATCATGTTGATAATCCTGAAAATTGTCTTCTGTTTTATGAGCAAGTCCATTTCTTAGGTTTAGTAGATAATCTTTAATACTGGAGAATTCATTATTTTCAAGCCAGGGCAACTCTTCTATTGTATTGACTTCAGTATTAATAATGAAATCGGAATCAGGACATACTGCTGAAAATATATTTAATAAAACTCCTGCAGCTGCAGTAAATTCATATTTAGGATCAGGCATGTTCTTATAAATATCATAAATTTCTATGGATCATTTAGCAAAATCAATTCTTTTTATATACTTCATATTTCCCTCTTTCTACATAACATCGATTTAACTTGCCTGAGGGCCTGGCGAAGCCAGGTGCTGGCGCTTTTCTTGCATTTCAGTGTAACCCATGACCTGTCACACGGAAATAAATATTTTCCTTATTTAGCACTCAGCAAGAAATGTGATCAGCAGGAAGGTCAAGTTCAAATCTTTGTTCTATAGATTTCTTTCTTCTTGACTAATTCACTGATACATATCTTTTGGCTTTGCAACTCCTGTGAAATATACATTCAGCATTTGTAAGTCAATGATATTTTCACAGATTATTTTTAAATCTGAGATATCCTTCGCTCTTTTTTTATTTTTGCAGAAGTAATAATATCCTTCTTTAGCTACATACTGTGCTGACCATGATACAGTACGGCAAGTTAAATTATGTAGTTTTTGAAATTCTAATGGAAATGAATCATATGGAGTCGGATAGAAATTTTCGTCTTTTCTATCCAAGTCAATAAACAGTTCATCGCTGTGCTCCACGTAAAAACATATATCTAGCTTGATATTTTTAATTAAGACTTTTATTTTTGTAAATTCAATATACTCTGTTATTGAAAAATTATATCTCAAGAGTTCCAATGCTCGAAAGTAGTCATTTTGATTTATAATAATATCAATATCTTCATGCTCTCTTGTAATTCTACCAGCTAGGAAATCAATACCCCACCCACCAATCAGCCAAAAGCGAATATTGCTTTCCTCAAAAAGATGTTTCAAATTTCTAATAATATATAGCTGCTTCTGATTTGTGTTACTTATTTTCATGTTAGAATATTTTCCTAATTCTATAGAACGCCGCCATCAGCTGACCAATTGTCCCGAAGGGTTGGCGTGCTTTTTGAGTGGAGGAACCATCAGTTCCGCAACTGCCGTAGGCAAAAAGCATGACAAAAATTGGTTCAGTTGCATGGCTTTGTTACATAGATTTACATCAAATTAGTCCGTATAAATCCTAAAAGTGTTGAATTTCGTTTTTTAATAAACAGTTTTACATTTTCAAGATTACCCCAATCAGTTTTACTATCATTTAATTCTGTCTGAGACATTATGGATGATTTTACGAACTCATCCATTTTTATATTGATTCCGTTATTACTTTTCCGAGAATTCGATGAGGCTGTATCTAGAACCAGGTTACCTAAGGAGTGTAAATAGTTTTCCTCAAAGTCTTCATCATATTTTAGATTCTTATTTTTTTGTGCAGAAATATGCTCAATACTTATCTTTTCTCTTTTTGCAGACGTAAAATAATCCGCAATTGTTAATAATGGATATCCTTTACCATTTCTTAAACTATTCTCATATGAAAATAATATATATTTTACCATATTTGAATTTACCCATTCATAGAAGTTTTCATAATTTAAAATTGACTCAGTTCGTTTATTTATATTCCACCAGTTATCATTTATAGGCCATTTAAACAATTCTGTATAATCCTCTTCATTTCTAATATATGAATAAAACCCTTCATTATCATTTCTGAGCCCAATAAGCGTAGCGCGGAAAGTAAATTTTGTTAAATCAATTATAAACGATTCAAGCTTATCTCCATAGTTATGATGTATATGCATTAATAATGGATAGAAAGGATTTACACGTCCAATCATGAATAAATTATTTAAATGATTAGAATTCATCTCATTATTTTTTAAATACTTAAATGTTTGAAAGCTATCTTTCAAGCGATCAACGTAATTAGTGATCTCTTTCTTAATAGTTTTATCATCAACGTCTTGTTCAAACATTTTATTAATTTTTCTTTTTATAAATTTATCTGGAATATTATAATCATCTGTTTTCGATTCTTCAAAAGCAATTGTGTGATACCTTAATATATCAGATTCATTAAGATCATACTTTTCGATTAATCTATAGATTGTAGAAAAACTATCTTGAATGCTATTTATTGTTTGTTCTCCTGCATCTTTTAAATTCAAGGAGCCTATTCTATACATCAAGAAACTTTTTACACCTTCTAAGCTTGTTAATTTTTTTCCTCTATCATTTAATAATTCAAAGATCTGTGTTGCATCTGAAATTTTGTCAACAACATAGATTATTATATCTGCACTTGTGAGTGTGTAATATATTTTTTCTTGATTCTTTATAGTTTGATTCTTCAAAAAGTTAATTATTTGATTTTTTGCATTTATTAGCTTTTTTTGTGATGGACTTTCTGGTTCTATATTACTTCCATCAGAAAAAATACAATTATGAAGAAAGCTATTATCTTCATTTTCTAATTCTAATTTATAACATTCACCATCATTTATATATCTTGAGAATGTTTTTTTTGTTATCACTGTAGACTCATTTATATCTGATAACTCTTGTATTATACATTTCATGAGGATCATAACTGATGTTAATCGTTGTTGCCCATCAACTACATCAAGAACTTCATATTCATTACGATCTTTTTTTTGATGGAGTAATAATGTTCCTAAGAAATAGGATTTAGAACCTCTTTGATTTACTAAATCCTCAAGTAAATCAGAAATGTTATCATTATCCCATGCATAGGTTCTTTGATATTTTGGAATATTGAATATTCTATCTGAATTAAATAATTCATTTATTTTAATATTTCCATTTTGCACTATGTTTCACTCCAATTCTATGTAACATCCAAATAACTTGCAGACCGTATAGCTGGCGCGGTTTGTGCGCAAGCAGAAACCGTGATCAGTAGGGCTGTCAACGTTCATTTGTTTGTTATATATCATTCTCATTTTTTGAGTCTGTAATTTTATTTGTCCATGATCCTGGTGGCATTTTCATAGAGAAACTATTACTTGTTGACCAGATTCCTATATCATACCCGTAAGTAACAGAGATACTTATATAATCCTTAGATAATTCTTCCGGATATTCTGAAATTATTAAATCTGCTACTTTAATAGCTATATCAGATTTGCTTTTATAGTCATCTTCCAAAACTGTTGATATTTGTAAATAATAAGAAGTATTAGAATTACCATTTGTTGATTTAAAATTTGTTTTTCCGGAGGAAACACCAGCATTATTGATTTCTGGCATCTCAACAATTGTTGCTCTATAGTTTTCTAATTTTGAAATCTCAGTGTTAACACTATTAGTATTTATAAAAAATAGCAAAATAAACGCTACAATAGGAATACCGATACTTACTGGAAGCAATACTTTATTTATTTGTTGTTTTTCTATGGGATTATCATATTTACAATTGATTACGTATGTACCCAGAATGATGTCATGTATGGATTGCTTAGTTTTTTTGTTAAAAACAAATAAGAATAAAAGTACAAATCCTATCCCAAAAAGGAAAATTGTACCTATACTAGTTAAAAGAGTCTCATATCTTGATCCAGCAAAATTTAATCCATTAGAAAAATAGCATAATCCCCAAATCGAATATCTTAAAAAGTATTGAAAAGAAGTTAATTCATTGCCATTTATACCAATTACTTTTATATTAACTATTTTTTTTCCAATTGTTTGTCCATTGAATCTACTTTCTAAAATGGTGAAATACAGTCCACTAAGTATAAAACCAATAACTTTTCCTAGCTGTCCGACAGATAAATAGAATTTTTCTAATAGTAAACTGGAAAGATAACCAAATAATGCTAAGATAATTAAATCAATTATAAATGCAAATAATCGTTTTATTGGTGATGTAAATATTCTGTAGTCCTTCAAAATCATTCCTTTTTTATTCTTATTCTTTTTATGTATATATAACATCCAAATCTGCTGCAGATCGTAAAGTTGGCGAAGTTGTTGCGAATGCAAGAACTTTGACAATAGAGCTGTCAGTAGCATTTGCTTGTTATGGGTCCGCTATCAATAATTCTTCGCCATCCTTGGCGAAGTTGTATAATCCATAAATTAATATAAATATTACATATTTGCATATTGAGGATACAGTATACACGTATTTCCTTATTAAATGTGATAATATATTTCTATGAAAAATTATCTGAGCCCTCTCGATAGCAATGTAAAACTTAACCCATATTACTTTGTTCTATTAATATTTTGGGTACTGTACCGTAATTGTATCATACCCGACTTGTTACTATCTTCACCCCATGGATCAATTGCGGAAGCTAATATTAAGAGTTATAGAATCCATCATAGACCTGTTTCAATAAATCTGCCTAGGTTCATAAATAAAAATGATATTCTGAGTCTTGAGATGAATCTCGGGAAAAATGTGTAGAATGCTGTCAATGAATAAGAAGTCCCACCCCTACCGCTTTACTGCAAAAGAGTGGGATGAAGAGACAAAACTTTATTACATGAGCGCCAGGTATCAGAATCCGATGACTTCCAGGTGGATGAGTGTGAATCCGAGTGGGTTTCAGTTGGTGAATCCAATGGATGGAGAGGGAAACCTTAGATCTAACTTTTCCTTAATAGAATCGATTAACTGGTACTCTTATGTGTCTAATAATCCAGTAATTTATCTTGATCCAAATGGTATGGAGCATTTATCTCATATTTCATTAACAATATTTCGACATGAAGATAGTCCTGGTTCAAGAATTGATTCAGGTATGAGAGGAATGGATTATGCTATATTGCGTAATTCTAAAACTGGAGAATTTATTGTTATGACTGGTGGTCAAACATATAGTAACCACTCAAAGTATCCTGCGAGTAATACAATAAAAGCATTCAGTGGAAATATCATTTTTGAATTTTTAGGTGAGATCACTGAAGAAAATCAAACTTTACATGATAATAAAGGTACTAGTTATGCGGGACCTGTATTAGAAGTAAACAATACAACTACTGAAGGTGGCGGCACAATCAATGGTGAAGGTGTGCTCATAGGAAGTGATGATACAACTCCTTTTCGAGTACATTCGGATGAAAAACTTGATGGCTCGACAGTAAATATGGCTTCTGGAGGTTGTCCAATGTTTCCAAAGAAACAATTAGATAAAATGGGAGAAGCATTTGAATCATGGGGTGTAAACCCAGGAGATACAATCAATGGGCATATTGAACAGGACTTCCCACAGTAAGGATATTAATATGAGAGTTGTTTTATTTTTGATATTTTTTATTATATCAAATTTGGTAATTGTTTATGGAGATTCATATCCATTTGAGAACAAAGAATATGTAAACTCTGCAGAAATTGGATTTTCGTTTTCAGAAGGTGTTTTTAAATATATAAATTACTGGTATGAACAGTGGGGTGAAGCAGGATTAGATTTCATTCCTATTACGCAATCTGGTAAGTATACAATTCATGAGACAGCTGGGCATATAATAGCTGAAGTTCTTATTGATAATATAAAGCGTAGGATATTTGTTTTTTATGAAGGTGATCATGTAATTCTTTATGATACATTTTTGGAACGAACAGTCTATGGCTCATATCGTTCTAGAGATGAATCTTATTTATATCCCGTAGGAAAAGTTGATGCATCATCATTTTTTTCTGAAGTTCTTGCTGGTAAAGAAGTTAAATACTTACCTGAAAACCTTTCAAGTCGAGATATTACAAAGCAATGGGTTGAAGGCGTTAAAGGTGTCGGAGTTGGTGAGAAGTTATTCATAGGACCGTTTCATTCACCAGGTGTTAATCATCTTGTTATTATGAATGGATTCTTCTCTCCAAAGCAACCTGAATTATTTAAGGATAATGGCCGAATCAGAAGATTTATTCTTAGAGGATATGATGAAAATGGTGTTTTAAGTTATCAAGGTGAGAAGATTTTAGATGATACAGCAAATTTGCAATTGGTAAAATCAGCAATTCGGTGTGTTTCTTTTGAGATAGAGATTATAGATGTTTACGATGGAAGAAGGTTTGAAGATACAGCCGTGAGTGGTATATTTCTAGATGGATTTTTGGTTTCTGATAGTATTCGATAGAAACCATTAATCTCATTACATAACATATTTTATTCGTTGTTCTATATAATTCCCTAAATTGCCAGGAATCATGTTGATATGTACAACTATTCAGTGATATCCGGCTGATAATTCAGTATAAGCAGCTTATATCCACTGTTATGCTGAGTCAGTATAATTCCCAAGGAACAGTGTTCATTATACTATACACCACAGTTTTATATATTTAAATCATTTTCATTTTTTGAATATGTGCCATGTTTTGGCACATATAAGCTATAGAATATGTCCATGACATTTATTGATTACCTGAGCAGGAAGACCAGTATATCCTCAAAGGCAATACCATATTACCAGAACTGGATTGTCCTCTATCAGAAGTACGAAACAGAAGCCGCAGATCAGTCTTCATTGTTAGGATTTCAGAAATCTCTGATGAATCGATATGAGCCCTGGCAGATTGATCAGGCAGTCGATGCCATCAAGTACTATAAGTTCTATCAAACGAGTATTCTTGAAGTAGAGATCATCACTGACTCGCCGTCCATTGCCTGGGATGAAGCTAAAAAGAGGATGCAGGATGTGTTGAGGATGAGGCAGAAATCTCTTCAGACTGAAAAAGCCTATCTTCACTGGCTTGTAAGATTTAATGAGTTTATCCGGAAGAATCCAGAAAACCTTGTCTCAGATGATTTAAAAAAGTTTATATCATTTCTTGCTGTGGAGAAACACGTTTCAGCCTCAACACAAAACCAGGCATTCAACGCCCTTCTATTCTTTTATAGAAATATTATTGAAGTACCAGTTGAAGATTTGCAGACTTCGGTGCGTTAAAAGATCCCAGCAAGGCTGCCGGTGGTTCTTACAAAAGATGAAATTTCCCAGATATTCTCCCACCTCGAAGAGCCCTACCTCTTGATGTCCTCATTGATCTATGGCGGCGGCTTAAGATTGAATGAGTGCCTGTCTCTCAGAATTAAAGATCTCGACCTTTCAAAAAATACAGTGCATGTCATTCAGGGGAAAGGAAACAAAGACAGGATGACCCTTTTGTCAGAGAGATTGAAGCCCTCTTTGAACAGGCATATAGAGAAATGCCGTGTGCTATTTTCATCAGACAGGAACCGGGGGAAGCCTGGAGTATCCATGTCTCCGGCTCTTGAGAGAAAATACAGCAACGCTTCAAAAGAGTGGAGCTGGTTCTGGCTTTTTCCATCAAGGGATTTCAGCTTAAACCCCTACACCTCTCTACCGGCCCGTCACCATATGCATGTAAGCAGCCTGCAGCGATCGTTCAAGCAGGCCGTACGATTTGCGGGGATTACAAAACGGGCCACAGTCCACACGCTGCGCCACTCCTTTGCGACCCATCTCCTGGAATCTGGATATGATATCAGAACCATCCAGCAGCTCCTGGGGCATGAGTCTGTCGAGACAACCATGGTGTATACCCACATTGCTGAAAAAAACAGGCTGGGTGTCATCAGCCCGTTAGATAGATAATACTTGTTACATGAATATCAAAATATATTGATTTATTTGATTTGCCGGAAACGACCGGCATTGAGAGACAGAACCTCCGGTCCTCCTTTCAGAACAAAAAGAAGAACCGGAGGATGGGAATTATGCTTCGCTGTCAGCCTTGAGCACGGCATTCAGAAGCACTGTGGCTCCCGAGGTGCAGTGTTCAGGAGAGGAATATTCAGGCTCACAGTGAGACAGACCGTCTTTTGACTGTACGAAGAGCATGGTGCTGGGCAGCATGTAGGCGGCAAACTGAGCATCATGACCGGCGCCGGAGTGGAGGATCTGATGAGATACTCCTGTTTCTTCGGCAGCTTTTTTCACATATCCTACAAGTTTCTCATCCCAGTAAACTGTGTCGCGGTTCCACATCTTCTCAACTTCACATCTGCATCCCGCCCACTCTTTTCCGGCGCAGCCCTTGACGATGGAGAGAACCTGATCAAGGACCTTGGGATCTTCGTGGCGTACATCGATACAGAAGTCCACATAATCGGGAACACAGGTATGGACGTTGGGGTGGCAGACGATTTCACCTGTAGTGTAGACAAGTTCAGGGTAGCCAAGTTTATCGATCTCCTGATGGAGGTGACAGATTGTCTGGCTTGCAGCAAAGAGGGCGTCCTGACGTTTGGGCATGGGGAAGGTTCCGGCGTGAACGGTCTGTCCGTAGAAACGGAAGCGGTAGTTGAACATGCCGAGGACACAGTCAACCACACCCACATCATTGCCTGCATCCTCAAGGATGGGGCCCTGTTCGATGTGAATCTCAAACATATATTTGTACTGATCGGGGTTCAGGCGGAATTTTTTATCCCCCTTGTAACCCGAGCGCTCAAGGGCGGCGCCGAAGGTATCTTCGCCGTCTAGAACGCTTGTGGATTTCATCATATTGTCATATTCGAATTTCCCCTTGATGGCTTCGGGAAGCCAGTCCCAGCAGACAATTCCGGAGACCATCATGGCGGGGGGATAGAGAGACCCCTCTTCGTTGGTCCATATCATGGCTGTCAGGGGGTGTTTATGTTCGATGCCTTCCGCGGCGACTGTCTCAAGGACTTCCATGGCCGACATAACACCAAGGATACCATCGTAGTTTCCTCCGTTCTTTACTGAGTCAGTATGGCTTCCCATAACGATTCTTTTGGCATCGGGGTCACTGCCGGGAAGTGTGGCGTAGACATTGGCAACGTCATCCACTTCGATCACGGCGCCGATGGCTTCCATTCTCTTTACGAACTCCTTGCGGGCCATAATGTCTTCAGGGCTCAGTGTGTAACGGGTAATTCCGCCGTGTCCGGCATCACCGAACTGACTGAAGGTTTTAATCTTGTCAGTCATTCTTTCCAAACTGCATTTATTCATATTCTCTTCTCCTTACACTTTTAAGGTGAGTCGGAAGCCAGGGGCAAGGCTGACTTCCGACACGGCTTGCTGCCTCGTGAATCCCCTTAACTGATAAAACAGCTGGAGAGAATATTGTGCAGCACCTCTTCAGAGGGTTTGGGGTTTGTGTTGGCTATGTTTCCGGCCTTGATGGCGATGGAGGCGAAGCGGTCCACCTCTTCCGAGGTCAGTTCAAAACTGCCCAGCAATGTCTCGATCATGATGCCAAGGGCATCAACACTTTCGATCCCCAGAGCGTCCAGCAGGCGGGCGACATCCTCGGGGCGGCCCGCTTCGATGAACTTCAGATACTCCGCCATCAAAAAGCCGTTGGCAACACCGTGATCAAGTCCTTTGAAATAGGTCAGGGAGTAGCCCATGGCATGAACCGCTGTGGTTCCGGACTGGGAAATTACGATGCCCGCCAGGGTGGATGCATAAAGAAGAGCTCCTCTCTCCTCTACACTGATCTCCTCTTTGGCAGCCAGTTTGGGAAGGATGGGAGCCATAAGAGAGAGACTCTCCAGGGCCAGAGACTGTCCCAGGGGAATGGCTCTGACAGCCAGAAACCCCTCAACCGCGTGGCTCATGGCGTCCACAACAGTGGCCGCTGTGATATGAAAGGGAAGGTCCTTTGTATACTTTCCGTCAAGGTAGGAGATGGCGGGATAGACCTGCTCTGAGTTCAGAAAGCTTTTGGTCTGAAGCTTGTTGTTGGTCAGGATGGAATAGGGAGTCACCTCGCTTCCGGTACCTGCTGTGGTGGGAATAGCAACAAGGGGAAGAACCTTTTCGAAGGTCCTCTGACCCAGAAGCTGCTCATCCGTCACTTCACCGGCGGCCAGTACGGCTACAGCCTTGGCGGCGTCCATGGGAGAACCTCCCCCGATGGCCACAATAAAGTCTGCCCCTGCCTGAACGGCTTCAGCTGCGGACTCTCTCACCTCTTCCAGAGAGGGATTGGGTTTAACCTTGTTGTGGTAGACCCAGGCGATCCCCTGGCTATCCAGGGCGGCTGTTATATCGGCAAGGGCGCCGATCTTTTCGGCGGAGCTCTTTCCAGTCATGATAAAGGCCTTTTTCCCCAGGGGGGCCATCAGGCTCGCATTTTCTGCCACACAGTCCGATCCGGACACGATTCTTGTGGGCATGTAGTAAGAGAATTTCATTGTTACCTCAATAATTAAAGAATTTCGTTATCTGATTTTCTGGATACGAAAGCACCGTATCCCGCTTCGCCGAGCCACTCGCCGTCTTTTACAAGGGTTCTTCCACGGACCATGACCTGTTTGGGCCAGCCCTTGACTGTCATTCCCTCATAGCAGTTGTAGTCTACATTCATATGATGGGTTTCGGCCGAGATTGTATGTTCCTTTTCGGGATCAAAGAGGACCAGGTCCGCATGGGCGCCGACGGAAACAGATCCCTTCTCGGGGTACATTCCAAAGATCTTGGCCGCATTTGTGGAAGTCACTTCAACAAAGCGGTTGGGTGAGATTTTTCCGCTGTTTACACCAAGGTGCCACATGACTGGAAATCGATCCTCAATACCGGGAACTCCGTTGGGAACCTTTACCCAGGACTCTTTGCCGAGCTCTTTTCCGGCGATCCGTCCGTCTTTGCCGCCTTCAAACCAGAAGGGACAGTGGTCTGTTGCCACGGTCTGTACAGTACCGTCCCTGAGGGCTTTCCATACGGCGGCCTTGTCGGCCTCGCCCTTGGGAGGAGGAGAACAGATATATTTGGCACCTTCAAAGTCGTCGGTGTCGATCCAGTCGTCGGTAATATAGCCGTACTGAACGCAGGTTTCTCCCATGACGGGAAGTCCCTTGGCCCGTCCCTTTCTTACAGCCTCCAGCCCGTCTTCACAGGCTATATGAACGATGTAGAGAGGGGCTTTTGTCATCTCGACAAAGGAGACGGCACGGGATGTGGCTTCGGCTTCAATAGCCGCTGAGTGAGCCACATTGTGATAACCCATGGCGTTCTTTCCCTCCGCCAGAAGCTCTTCGGTCAAAAGGGCGATGGCGTCGCCGTTTTCGGCATGAACCATTGTAGTCAGGCCGCTCTCAGCACTTTTCTTAAGGGCCTTAAGAAAGGTAGTGTCATCTACCTGAAATGATCCTTTGTAGGCCATAAAGATCTTCAGGCTTGAAACGCCCTCTTTGAGAAGCTCGGGGATCTCCTGAATGGAGCTGTCCACAGGATCGGTCAGGGCGACATGGAAACTATAGTCCACGGCGGCCTTTCCATCGGCCTTGCCTTTCCACTGTTTAATGGCGTCAACCATGGTTTGGCCCTTCTGCTGTATGGCGAAGTCTATATGACAGGTTGTTCCTCCAAAGGCCGCAGCCTTGTGACCCGTAAAGAAGTCATCGGAAGATGATGTTCCGCCAAAGGGCATATCAAGGTGGGTGTGGGGATCGATGCCGCCGGGCATAACAAGGAGTCCCGATGCGTCTATGACCTCATCGGCGCCCTCTTCACTTATGCCCTGGGCCAGGGATGTAATGATGCCCTCCTCTATAAGAAGGTCGGATTTGAATGTTTCTCCCGCCGTGACGACGGTACCGTTTTTAATCAGTGTTTTCATCTTTATCTCCAAATTGATTAAGTTACTTAAATTAAACGGGGCTTTCACAGGCCCGGAGAGTGTGTGACAGCCTAGGCTGGCAGCTCCTTCAGGGGAAAGAAGATTGCCGATTCAGGACAGACAAGTGTGCACAGGGCGCATCCGTCGCAGCTGCTCTCCTCGATATTGATCTTCTTATCCACAAAGCTTATAGCCTGATAGCCGCCGTCACGGCAGGCTACAACGCACTTGCCGCAGCTTGTACAGGCATCCCTGTCAATCACGGGAATCAGTTCTTCCTTCTTGTTCAGAGACTCATGGGTTGTCAGTTTTTCAAGGGCGACGCCTCTGAAATCATCAAGGGATGTGAATCCCATTTCTTTCATGTACTCCCGGGTTCCTGAAATCATTTTCTTTACGATGCCGAAACCCGAGACCATGACTTCCGTACAGACCTGTACATGATTGGCACCTAGGGAAATGTACTCCATTGCATCGGACCAGTTGGAGATTCCCCCCATGGCGGAAAGGGGAAGATCTGTCCCCCGTCCCAGCTGGGAGATGACTCTGAGTCCGATTGGTTTAACAGCCGGCCCGGAGTAGCCCCCCAGAGTGGAAAAGCCCTGCACCTTGGGATAGGGGGTCAGAGTCTTCAGGTCCACACCGGAGAGGGATTCAACAGTATTGATGGCGGCAAGAGCGGTTGCTCCACCCTCTTTAGCAGCATTGGCAATCTCAACGACCGAGGTGACGTTGGGGGTCAGTTTTACGATAACGGGAATGGACACAGACTTGCTGACCCACTGGGTAATGATCTTTGTGATTTCAGGATTCTGGCCGATGGCGGCACCGACTCCCTTTTCGGGCATTCCGTGGGGACAGGAGAAGTTGAGCTCCAGAGCCTGGGCACCTGTCTTTTCAGCCCACACTGCAAGTTCGGCCCACGAAGACTCGCTGCTGTCTCCCATAATGCTGACTATGATTAGTTTTGAGGGCCACTTCTCCCTCAGGGACTTGATACCCTCTTCCCAGTATTTCAGGTTCTGTTTGCTTACGAGTTCAAAGTTTTCAAAACCGATAACCTTCTTCCCCTCTTTCAGGGCATGAAACCGGGGTTTGGCATCTTCTATTTCCATATGGTCGGGTTTTATAGTCTTGGTTACGACTCCGGCCCATCCGGCTTCGAAGGCCCTGTCTATCATATCGATGCTTGCTGTCGGAGGAGCCGAGGCCAGCAGAAAAGGATTCTCCAGAGGAAGTCCGCAAAACTCACTTTTTAAATTCATTAGTTTCTCCTAAAAACACATTTTCCATAAAACCCTGATAACGGCATGCCTGAATTTCTCAGGAGCCGGATCGATGGAACGGGATTCCGGATTAGAACAAGGAACTTAAATGCATAGACTGTGCCAAAATTAACGCAAAGGTTAAAATTCACTCCTTTTTTTACCGCTCCGTACTCTTTAATGCCCTTTTGAAGAGAGGCGAATTTCCCCGAACAGAGGATGAGCCCCCTTTTTACAGCTGAAAGGCGCCTATGAATATCCGCGAAACCCGCTCAAGTTTCCTTCTTTTTTCGGGACTGCCTGTTTTTCCATACAAAATTGTACTTTGTCAAAAGTTTTGTACTTAAAGGTAAAATCACGGGCATTTTGGGGATTCCCCTCTCTTTCTGGAGTGGATTTGCACCTTTAAGTTATATTTATGAATCCTTTGCTCCCGAAAACCACTCCACATAATTGTCGTGAAAAGGTCATACATCTTGCGAAGTGAAGGCCATTCCGCCCTCCCCTGGAAAAAAATCCCCCCGAATTTAAGGGCACCTGAACTTCAGATGATGAAAGGTACCGTCTTAAATTCACCTTTTCCATAATACCTTTATAAGGGGAAAAATATTTTCCAATCATTTCTTCTCTCATCATAAAACTGGCATGAACATTGCATATATGAATTGCATAAGAAAATGAATCAAAAAACCGTTGTAAATGACTTCGGTTAAGGACGATGTAATGCAGACAACTGAAACAGAAATCAATATCAAGGGTTTATGCGTAACCTTCCCCGACAAAGACGGCGGTGAAGATGTTCATGCCCTGACCGATGTCAATCTCGATATAAAACAGGGTGAGTTTATCTCTCTACTGGGGCCTTCAGGATGCGGTAAGACAACCCTTCTCAGATCAGTCGCCGATCTTCAGAAACCCACTTCAGGGATCATATCGGTCAAAGGAAGAACTCCCCATGAGATCAGGATGAGTCAGAAGTACGGCATTGTCTTCCAGAGCCCCGTCCTCTATGACTGGAGAACTGTAAGACGGAATATCTGCATGCCCATGGAGGTAATTGGGCTTCCCAAGAAAGAGAGGACCCGCCGTGTGGATGCCATGCTTGAACTTGTCGGTCTTACAAAGTTCGGAAAGAAGTATCCCCACCAGCTTTCAGGAGGAATGCAGCAGAGAGTCGGAATCGCCAGAGCCCTTGCCCTTGATCCCGAGATTCTTCTGATGGATGAACCCTTCTCGGCTCTTGATGAGTTTACCAAGGAGAAGCTGCATATGGACCTTCTTGATATATGGAAAAAGACAAGCAAGACAATTCTTTTTGTAACCCACAATATTCAGGAATCAGTTTTCCTTTCAGACAGAGTCGTTGTGCTCTCTCCCCATCCCGGCAGAGTCTCTGCAGTTGTTGATATCGACATTCCCCGTCCCCGGAGCCTTGACAGCAAGGGAACACCCGAGTTCAGTGCTCTTGTCAACAAAGTCAGAAACAGCTTCGAAGGGGTTTAAAAGTGACTGCAGCACAGAAAAATAAACTGACTGACATCCTTGTCATCCTCGTATGGGTGCTGGGACTCATCATTATATGGGAAGCGGGAGCCACCATCATCGCCCAGACTAAGAGAACCCCTGCAAACGTTCTGCCCCATCTCTCACAGATCGTCGAATCTGTCTTCAGCAAAAAGATGGTAAGCAACAAGCAGACCGCATGGCAGCTTGTTATAAGCAATGCGGGAATAACCCTCTGGAGAGCGGGCCTTGGATTCTTTATCGGAGTCATTGTCGGTTTTGTCCTGGCCCTGTTTATGCGCTATTTCAAGGCTGTTGAGAAGACGGCATTCCCCTATCTCATGATGATTCAGATGATACCCATCCTCGGAATGGCCCCCATTGTCCTGGCCATCACCAAGGATATCAACAAGAGCCGGATCATGATTGCGGCGATTCTGACGTTCTACCCCGTAGCCACCAATACACTGGCAGGCCTGAAATCGGTTGAAAAGGAAAAGCTGGATCTGATGCACTCCCTGGCTGCGAGCAACTGGCACATTTATACCAAGCTGCTCCTCCCCTCCTGCGTCCCCTATCTCTTTACGGGACTGAAGATTGCGGCCCCCATGGCCATCACCGCCTCAATTCTTGTGGATACTCTGCAGGGAAGCGGCGGACTGGGAACCATGCTCAGCCAGTCTCTGAAGCATGCCATGAGTATCTATGTGTTCTGGCAGATTGTATTTGTAAGCGCCTTTATCGGAATCTTAAGCTACAAACTGATGTCGGTCATCGAAAAACTCTACTCTCCCCATGAGAAGGCAAAGGCGGCAAAATCATGAAAGAAATTAAACTGGAAAGGGAGAAACTCTCTTCCATACTCTATCCTGTACTCTTCGGAGTCTTTGTGATCGCCATGTGGCAGACAGAAGCCATTCACTTCCTTATGGGAGCCGATACCTTCACACTGCCCCTGCCCACCCGGATTATAACGATCCTTACAGAGAACCTTCCCAAGGTCATGTTGAACACGAAAGCGACTCTTATGGTTGCAGCCGGTGGACTTCTGATGGGATCACTCCTGGGATACCTGCTTGCCATAATCGCATCAGCCTTCCCTAAATGGGGTGTGGGAGGCCTCTCAGTTGTATCGGCTTTCAACGCCGTGCCTATCATCGCCATTGCGCCGATTCTGAACAACCTCACAAAGGATTTCAGCCGGGATCCCAATATTAGGAGCATGCTTGCCAAGACCCTTGTTGTCATGATCACATGCACCGTTTCCATGAGCGTTAATGCCTACAGGGGTTTTACAGAGCTCAAGCCTTTTTCCGAGGATCTGATGCACTCCCTGGCGGCAAACAAGTGGACCATTTTCACCAAACTGAAAGTACCCAACAGCGTACCCTATATTTTCACGGCCCTCAGGGTATCTGTACCCGCCAGTATTATCTCGGCCATGGTCAGCGAGTACTTTGCAGAGTACATCATCGGTGTAGGACGCCAGATCCGGGAGAACATTGTTCTCGCCCAGTATGCTACAGCCTGGGCCTATATCGCAGCAGCCTTTGTAATTGGTATTACAATGTATGTACTGCTGCTTGTTTTTGAAGGAATTTGCATGAAGGGACGCCGCGCCTAGGGTTCGGGATATCTTCATTTGAAATTGAAAACCATTTTACAGGAGAAAAAAATGAAAGGGTTTAAATTAGTGACTATCGCGCTGGCTCTGCTTGCCACAACTGTTTTTTACAGCTGCAAAGGCAAGAGCGAGGAGACAGTGGAAGAGAGCTACCATGAAGCCGGTGCCACTGTGGAAAGCATTGTTGTAGACGCTGCCGGAAAGGGACAGGTTGGAAACTGGGGTCTCGGAAATGAATACGAGATTCAGGCTCTCCTGACAAAGTACGGACAGCCCACAACATACCTCAGCCAGGCCTTCGACATGGACGGATTCGATGATGACTCCATCCTTCTGGCTTCCGCTATGACTTACAACGAGCTGGGACTTGTAAAGAACAGCTACGACGGCGGATACGGTTATGGTGATGAAGTTTCCTACATCGACATGAACGATGAAGGCGTTGCCATGCTGGAGGACAACCTGTTCACAACAGCTGCCTTCGCAGCAGAGAACCCCGAAACAGTAAAGGCCTTTATCTATGCATCCATGAAGGGATGGGAGTATGCCTGCGCCAACCCCGAAGAGGCTGCCGAGATTGTTTTCAACTACGGTTCTTCCGTTTCTGCCGAACACCAGGCCTACATGGCTGACCAGGTTAAAATGCTTGTTGAAACAGACACCAAGGGAAACAAGGTTTCTGAGTACGGAAAAATGGACGAGGCTGCCATGACTCAGACTCTTGAACTGGCTAAAACCTACATCAAACTGGAAGACTCTGTTGCCGCTGAAGCTCTCAGCAGCATGAGCCTGGACGATATCCGCGATACTTCCTACTGGACTGATGCTATGTCCACAACCAGCTTTTCTCCTGAAAAAACAGATGTTAGCATCCAGCTGAAATGGCTGCCCCAGGCACAGTTCATGGGTTACTATGTGGCTCTGGACAAGGGATACTTTGATGAAGTGGGACTGAATGTAAGCATCATTCCCGGCGGTGGAGACATCGGCGAGACAACTGCTGTTTACACAGGTCAGGTTGACTTCGGTGTAACATGGGTTTCCAACCTGATTGCCGCCAATGCCGGTGGTATGGGTCTGGTCGAAGTAGCCCAGGTTTACCAGAGATCTGGTCTGGTTCTGGTTTACAAAACCAAATAAGCCCACCGGGCTTAGCCCTTAAGTAGAATAAAAAAACCCGGAAGATCAATGATCTGTCCGGGTTTTTTCTTTTACACTGGCGTCACAGCTTTATTGTCAGGCCTTTCAAAAGAGAAGGGCCGCCGGCTGCTCCACGCAGAAAGAGTGTTTCCGCACCGGAAGAACCGGGCCGGAATATTACTGGGCAACTTCCTTGAGGGAGGTTACAAGACCGGCAAGATTCTGGATCTCAGAAGGAATAATAATCTTGGTAGCCTGTCCGTCTGCAACCTTGGCAAGAGCTTCAAGGCTCTTGAGCTTCACAACGGCATCATCAACAGAAGCCTGTTTCAGCATGGCAAGCCCCTTGGCGGTAGCCTGCTGAACCTGCAGGATTGCTTCAGCTTCACCCTCGGCCTCTCTGATGGCAGCTTCCTTGGTAGCTTCCGCCTTGAGAATAGCGGCCTGCTTTGCTGCTTCGGCATCCAGAATGGCTGACTCTTTTCTACCTTCGGCCAGAAGTACGGCAGATCTCTTTTCACCTTCGGCGCGGAGGATGGATTCCCGTCTCTCCCGCTCGGCGCGCATCTGCTTCTCCATGGCGTTCTGAATATCTTCGGGGGGAAGAATGTTCTTAACTTCCACACGGTTGACCTTGATTCCCCAGGGGTCGGTGGCCTCATCCAGAATGGCACGCATCTTGGTGTTGATCAGGTCTCTCGAGGTCAGGGTCTCATCCAGTTCCAGGTCACCGATGATATTTCTCAGTGTTGTGGCTGTCAGATTCTCAATGGCTGAAATGGGTCTGTCTACACCATAGGTAAAGAGTTTGGGGTCTGTAATGGCATAGTAGACGACTGTATCGATCTGCATTGTGACATTATCTTTGGTGATAACGGGCTGTGGATCGAAGTCGATCACATTCTCTTTCATAGAGACCTTGTTTGACACCTTGTCAACCAGAGGGATCTTAACATGAAGACCAACTTCCCAGGTGGACTGGTAGGCACCAAGTCTTTCCAGAATGTAGCACTGGGCCTGGGGAACGATTCTGATGTTCTTGATCAGAAGAATCAGAAGAAATACAAGAAAAGCAATTAAAAGCCATGATGAACTCATAATATCACTCCTATAAATTTTTATGACGGATCACTATCCGCCGGTTTTGCAACAATTATTGTAACGCCCTCAATCCGTACAACCTCGACCTGTTCTTCTGCTTCGTAGCTGTGGTCTTTGTCATCGGGGCGGGCGGTCCAGATCTGGCCCCCCACCTTTACCTGGCCGGGGTTTTCGTTGGTCACGGGAATCTGGACAATCCCCTTCATCCCCACCATCCGGTCGCTGTTTGTCTTTACCTTGCCGAGTTTCAGCTTTTTAACAGCCAGGGGCCGTGTAAAGAGGAGCATTGCAATAGAAAGGACAAGAAAGACTGTAATCTGCAGGGTCACAGAGGGCATAAAGAAGGAGAGAATCATACAGATCAGCGCTGCCAGAGCCAGCCAGACCGTGGTCATTCCCATTGTCAGTCCTTCTATGATTGTCATAAGAACGGCAATTCCAAGCCAGACCCAGGGCATATTGTTCAGTAACTCCAAAGGCAGTGCTAAATCCATTTATATTCCTCCCGGGAAGATTAGATAATATTTGTTATACATCAAGAATAGCGCAAGATATACATTTCATTGGATTTTTTTTATTATTCCTCGGAGTTTTTCAACCGAATACCGATCATCCGTCCATTTTACGCCGTTTTCAGGCGCTCTACCACTCGTTGAGAAACGACAGGGCATAGACTCTGCCCGGCTCGAACGAGAAGAGTTCAGAAGTTCCTGTCATTGAAAACAGAAAATCCACTCCCCCCGTAATTCCGCCGCTTCTGATACTGCTCATAATATCCCCCGGCCGGACAGGAGCCTCCCTGTAATACTCAATACTGTAATCATCGAGTCCCGCAAGCCGGACCGCCGCTTCCACAGCGTCTCCCAGAGTCCCCTCTGCATCGGCAAGACCAACGGCCACAGCTTCCCGTCCGCTCCAGATACGGCCCTCGGCAAGGGGTTTGAGATCCTCAGGGTTCATCCCTCTGCTCTCGGAAACAAGGGAGAGGAACTGATTGTAGGTCTGGTCAACAGAACTCTGATAGACCGACCGGGATCTGTAGTTCAGAGGCTGATCAAGACGCTCCTGGCCGCCCATCCATGTAGTGCCCACACCGTCGGAGCGGAGGCCGAACTTTTCTTCAGCCAGCCTGTTGATTCTGGGTATTATCGAAAATACGCCAATGCTTCCTGTAATGGTTCCAGGAGCTGTCCAGACCTCATCGGCGGCGGTTGTGATCCAGTAGCCCCCCGAGGCAGTCACTCCTCCCATGGAGGCCACGATTCTGATGCCCTGTCTGCGGATTTCAGTCAGTTTCCGTCTAATCTGCTCCGAGGCAAAAGCGCTGCCCCCGCCTGTATCCAGCCTGAGAACGATGGCTCCTGTGCTCCTGTCAGAAGCGATGCTGTCCAGTATGCTGCAGAGGGTGGCGGAACCTATGGATGAGGCAGAAGACTCTCCGGAGTGAATTGTTCCTGATGCAGTAAGAACAACAACCCTCTTTTCTCCGGGCATGTAAGAACTGCCTATCTGTGAGATGTAGTCATAGTCCTGTACCATATCGGCTGTCTTGACTCCGCAGAGCTTCACAAGCTCACGGTCCAACTCTTCCTCCGTCATCAGGGCGTCTACAAGATTTCCCCGGACAGCGGCTTCAGCCTCGCTCAGCCCCTCATCAGAGATGAGGGAGGCGTAAGTGTCGATCCAGCGGGACAGATCACCCTCTGCCAATCCCCGGTTCTCAGACATTTTCCCCACATACTGATCCCATAGAGAGTTCAGCCATCTGAGGTTCTCCTCTTTCATGGCCGGAGACATGGAGGAGGACACATAGCCATCGCCGTAGGACTTGAACTCCCCGGCATGGAAGTAGGAGACGTCAATCATCCACTCGTCAAGGGCGTCCCCCATGTATGTTCTGTAAACAGAGTATCCAGGCAGATGGACCATTCCCATGGGGTCGATGTACACATGGTCCGCCGCGGAAGCCAGATAGGCTCCGTAGAGATTGTAATAGGGCGACCAGGCGATGATCTTCTTCCCCCTGCTCTTAAAGTACTGAAGATCCCCCTCGAGTTCCTGCAGAGAGGCAAGGGAGGCATACTGAATTGAAGAGAGATCCAGGTAAAGCGCGGTGATCCGCCTGTCATCTGCAGCAGTCCTTATGGTTCTTGAGATTGTGAGAAGGGAACTTTCAAGCGGGGAAGAGGTGAACTCCCTTACCCAGTCGGGAATCTCTGAGCCATCATTGCGTTCAACAATGATCCCCGCCGGCTGGAGCCTGAGAACAGATTCATCGGGGACTGTAAACACAGGAGGGAAAAAGGCGATGACCGCCAGAACAACAACTGTCCAGAAGACTAGGTTAAGCACCAGTCTCCTGACAAAGTCCATGGAGCTGAACAGAACTGAAAAGATATTCCTTCGTCCCTTTTTCTTCCTCATATGATGAACTCCCCCATTAATGCATTAACTCTTAGTAAAATATAAATACATTACACCTCATACTCAACCAAAAGATAAATTCCATATTCACCTGGCCTAATATTTATACGGGCAAATTGATCTTTTATGGGTTTTCCTGTAATAATATGCATAAAATTATTGTTAAGGAGTCCCCATGGCCGAAAGAACCACTCCCCTCAGCCTTGTTGAAAATGCATATACAAAGACCAGAAGCAATCTTGAAATCATCAGGAAGCGCCTTGCCAGACCCATGACCCTGGCAGAGAAGATCTTCTTCGGGCACCTCATTGATCCGGAGCACCAGAACCTCGAACGGGGAGAGAGCTTCCTTCTTCTTCAGCCCGACAGGGTTGCCATGCAGGATGCCACCGCTCAGATGGCGATTCTCCAGTTTATGCTCAGCGGTAAAAAAGAGTCCGCCGTCCCCGCCACGGTCCACTGCGACCATCTGATCCGGGCCTACAACGGAAACGAGACAGACCTTGCAAAGGCCAAGGACGAAAACAAGGAGGTCTATGACTTCCTGGCCTCCGCCTCAAGCCGCTACAATATCGGTTTCTGGGAACCAGGCGCCGGTATCATTCACCAGATAGTCCTTGAAAACTACGCCTTCCCCGGCGGTATGATGATCGGAACGGACTCGCATACACCCAACGCCGGAGGCCTCGGAATGTCCGCCAGCGGAGTCGGAGGCGCAGACGCTTCGGATGTAATGGCCGGACTCCCTTGGGAGGTAAAGAACCCCGAGATTCTTGGTGTGAAGCTCACAGGGACACTCCAGGGATGGACATCCCCCAAAGACGTCATTATCAAGATACTTGAAAAACTGACAGTCAAGGGCGGAACAAACAGAGTCGTCGAGTACTTTGGAGAGGGATGCGGAAGCATCAGCTGTACAGGTAAGGCCACCATTACCAACATGGGCGCCGAACTGGGAGCCACCTGCTCCATCTTCCCCTACGATGAACGCATGGGGTCCTACCTGAAATCAACTGACCGCCCCGAACTGGCAGAGGCTGCGGATGCCAATAAAGATATCCTCAGCGCAGATGCCGAGGTCCTTGCCAGACCCGAGGACTACTATGACCTGATCGTAGAGATCAACCTCTCGGACCTTGAGCCCCAGATCGCCGGCCCCCACTCACCCGATGCCGTAACCTCCATGTCCGACATGAAGAAGAAGGCTGCGGACAACGACTGGCCCACCGACCTGACAGCCGCCCTTATCGGAAGCTGTACCAACAGCTCCTACGAGGATATTGACCGCTCCGTATCCATCCTGAAACAGGCAGTGGAGAAGGGAGTAAAGCCTGCCCTGCCGCTCTACGTCTCCCCGGGTTCCCTTCTTGTAAAGGACACCATCGAACGGGACGGCCTTCTTGATGTACTTGAAAAATCGGGAGCCATCGTTCTCAGCAACGCCTGCGGCCCCTGTATCGGACAGTGGCAGAGAGAGGACATTCCCAAGGGTGTGAAAAACTCACTTGTAAACAGCTTCAACCGCAACTTCCGCGGCCGGAACGACGGAAACCCCGAGACTCTGGGATTCCTCGCCAGCCCCGAGATGGTCACAATCATGGCTGTCAGCGGCAAGCTTGACTTCAACCCCTACACAGATACCGTTCTCAGCGAGTCCGGTGAGGCCGTCAAGTTTGACGCTCCCGCGGGCAACGAACTTCCCCCCGCGGGATATGAGGACAAGAAGGGCGGCTACCAGGCCCCGAAGGGTTCTGAAACAAAGGTCATCGTGGCGGAGGACTCAAAGAGACTCCAGCTCCTGACCCCCTTCCCCGCCTGGGACGGAAAAGACTTTCAGGGTCTTCCCCTGCTCTGCAAGGCCAAAGGCAAGTGCACAACCGACCATATAAGCCCTGCGGGTCCCTGGCTCCGCTTCAGAGGACATCTTGATAATATCTCCGACAATATGCTTTCAGGCGCTACAAACGCCTTCACCGGCGATACAGGCTGCGGAAAGAACCTGCTTAGCGGTGAGACAGGCGGCACTTTCAGTGACAACGCCCGGGCCTACAAGAAAGAGGGGCTTCAGTGGGTGATTGTGGGTGATGAGAACTACGGTGAAGGTTCAAGCCGCGAGCATGCCGCCATGAGCCCCCGGCTTCTCGGATGCGCCATTGTAATAACCAAGAGCTTTGCCCGTATCCACGAGACCAACCTGAAGAAACAGGGGATTCTTGCGGTGACTTTCAAAGATGCCGATGACTACGAAAAGGTTCAGGAAGACGACAGGATCGGAGTAAAGAACCTGGCTTCTCTGGCCCCCGGTTCGGAACTGGAGATCCTTTTGAACCATGCTGACGGAACATCAGAGTCTATCACAGCGGTTCATACACTGAATGACGAGCAGATCCGCTGGTTCAAGGCAGGCTCGGCTCTCAACCTGCTGCGCTCACAGTCCTGATTGCAGTGCTGTTGAGTCTCTGCAGCTGAAAGTCTGATTCCCTGGAGGGAACCGGCTGAGGTCCAAAGAGAAAAACAAGCAAAAAAAAGGCTGAAGCCCCGTCGGGATTCAGCCTTTTTTTATATCTGATGCCGGAGGCCTCAGGAGCTCCGGCTAGGGGCGGGCCGCAAATGCCTGCAGAGACTTCAGCTGATCATCATTGCCCATGGCCATAAGCTCATCTCCAAGCTCCAGGCGGATTGTGGCGATGGTGGACTGATCGCTTTTCTTTGTCCTGAGAACACCGTCACTGTTGAGTATCCCTACAATTACAGCCCCTGTATGCTGGCCTATATTGCTCTCCCTGAGTGTCCTGCCTATCAGCCCGGAGCCCTCCTCAAGGCGGTAGGCCTCGATATGAAGGTCCTCGCCTCCTCCCTGGGAGATCAGTTCGATAAAACGGTTGACCCTGGGACGGAGGCTTATATTTGCAAGCCGTTTTCCGGCAATAACCTTGGGGGTGATCACATTGTCCGCCCCCGCCTTTTCAAGCTTGACAACGGTCCTCTCATCCGAGGCCCGTGAGACGATATGGAGGGTGCTGTTCATCTGCCGGGCGGTCAGGACAACAAAGACATTCTGCGGGTCCTCGGGAAGGCAGCTTATAAGTCCCCGGGCTCTACTGATTTTCGCCTCTGTCAAAACCTCCTCGTCCGAGGCGTCTCCGTCTATCATTGTGTAGGAGGGATACCTCTCCCTGTCGGTCTCGGAAAACCCAAGATCCACAATAACAAAAGGCACCTTGTGACGAGTCAGCTCTTCAGCGGTCTCACGGCCCACCTCTCCGAATCCGCAGATAATAAAGTGATCCTTCACCTGGTTTAAAAAGAGCTTCATCCGTCTCTCCCTCATTGTATGAATCAGCTGCCCCTCAAAGAGGAAGGACATGAGTGTGGTAATGATATATCCGATGATCAGCAGGCTTACAAGTATCAGGACGATTGTAAAGTAACGTCCCCCTGTAGACAGGGGGTGGACCTCTCCGAAGCCCACGGTACTGATTGTAACAAAGGTCATGTAGACGCTGTCGGCAAAGCTCCAGCCCTCAAGATACATGTAGCCGCCTATCCCGGCGGCAATGAGAAAGACAATCAGTGCCAGGGCCAGCAGAAATCGCTGAAAGGGACTCATATCATCACCATAAGATTTTCAATCCTTTTCTCAATTCTCTCATCCGATACCTTCTCTTTCGTCTTCATCTCCTGAGCAAAGAGAAAGACTTTGTACTCCTGAAAGTACCACCACAGAGCATCCACTTCGGCCTGCTTCTCTCCGCTGATCCACTCCGGCATCTTATCAAGGGCCTTGAGGTAGCGGTTCCAGTAGCGCTCGAGGCGGGCAGCCCGCTCAGAGTCCCGGGAGGGATCAACCAGACCCTTTTCGGCCCTCAGGCGGATCAGCTTCATATAGCGGACAAGCCCGGCAAGGCGTTCGGTGTCATACTGATCCACAAAGTCTTTGGGAACCAGTTCCTCCAGATCTTCCCGCCTGGCGGCAATGAAGCTGCGGCCCATCCCGCGGCTCTCGGCCTGGGAGAGGAACAGCCTTGTCTCACTGAAGGCCTGGACGATTTTCCCGCAGTTCTCATAGATCTCCTCGGCCATTGAAAAAAGCCTGGGAGCCATATCCGAACGAACCCCTTCAAAATCGGCAGCACTTCGGATCGAACTGTTTCCGGCTTCCAGAAAGATTCTGTTCCAGATCCTCTTTTCAAGCTCCTTAAGACCCCCAAAGTAGCCCGCTTCTTTCACAAAGGGAAAAGAGCCTGCCAGTTCCGTCTTGAAGTATCTTATCTCTTTGGCAAAGCTCAGCCTCAATAGAAGGGCGGTACCCCTCTTATGAGTATCGGCGGCTTCATCCTTATTCTCCAGAAGCACGATGGATGCGGTGTCGTCTCCGCAGTCCTTCAGGGCGGGAAAGAGTCTGTAGAGGCTGCCCTTTCGGCCCTTTTTGGTAATCTCCCCAGGAAGATCCCGGAACTCCCAGCTTTTAATGCCTGTCTGCTCCCACTCCCGTCTGGCGTTGCGGAGGATGTTCTTGTCTACATTGGCGTCAAACTTCTTGTAGAGGAGCTCAGAGTCTCTTGCGGACTCAATGACCTTGCCCCTCTCATCGGTGACGGCAATGCGGATCTTGAGATGGTCAGGCAGAGCATCCTCATCCCACTCGTTCAAGGGGACATTGATACCCCACTCGGTATAGAGGAACTCGCTCAGCGCCCGGGTCAACCGGTGGTCCTCCCGGACTTCCATCTTCTTTACGATCTCATCCACCGTGGCGTTTATAGGGGTGAGCTGCTTTCTTGTCTTTTTAGGGAGCCCCTTGATCAGAGCGGCGATCCTCTGGCTGTGGAGCCCCGGGATAGCCCAGTCCAGTGTGGCGGCCTTGACCTGAGAGGCTTCCCTGGCGGGAACCTGCACCGTAACTCCGTCCTCATCCTTACCGGGTTCGAAGTTGTACTCCACCGAGATATCCACATTGCCGATGCTCAGGGTGTCGGGAAACTGGGCCAGAACATTCTCTTCGGCACGTCCCTTGAGAAGGTCCTCTTCGCTTATTAACAGATAGTTCTCACCCTTCTCTGCTATCACCTTGTTCAGCAGCCCCAGATCGTAGACCTCGCTCCCCAGCCTCTCCTTGTAGATAAGAAAGAGCTCCTCGTCTGTGACAAGGAGGTTGCGGCGGCGGATCTTGTTTTCCATATCCACTATGGAGTCGATAAGCTCCCTGTTGGCAGACAGAAAAGGAAAGGCAGATGTATCCCGGACGGCCCCTTCGAGCAGGGCGCCTCTGATAAGCAGATCCGTAGCCTCCGACGGATTCACAGGGCCGTAGGGAACGGTGTCCTCATCGATGATAAAACCGAAGAGCCGCTTCTGACGGCCGGCTATCACCGCCCCCTTGTCCTGGGACCAGACAGGGCTGTGATAGCTCTCTGAAATCAGGTGGGCCGAAAGCTCTGTCAGCCAGGGGGCCTCGATATTGGCTACGATCCTGCCGAAGAGTTTGGAAGTCTTGACGATCTCGCCGCAGACGATCCACTCCTTCGCCCTCTTGCCTCCGAAAAGACCCGAGCCGGGGAAGATCATAAGCTCCCTGTTTCGTGTGGCTCTGTAGAAGACCTTCTCTTTCTTAAGGGCTATATGGGAGAGGAATCCCGACAGGATGGACTTGTGAATGGCAGGGTAGAAGTTTTCCTCATTCCCCGAGTAGGCCTTTACCTTGTAGCCCTTCTCCTCCAGCAGGAGCTTCAGCTGACGGTAGATGTCCTGCCACTCCCGCATCCGGCGGAAGGATATATAGTTTTCCTTGCAGAACTTTCTCAGGGAAGAGGTCTTCTTTGAATCATAATTCTGCTCGAAATAACGCCATATATTTAAGCGGCTTAAGAAATCCGATGACTCATCGTTGAATTTGGCGTGAGCCTGATCGGCGCTTCCCGCCTTCTCCTGGGGCCGTTCCCGCACATCGTGGACGTTCAATGAGGAGGCGATAATCAGAATCTCCTCCATACAGTGCTCTTTGTTCGCCTGCAGGATCATTCGGGCCAGCCGGGGGTCCAGGGGCAGAAAGGACATTGTCCGGCCCATCTGTGTCATTGTATAGTCCCGCTTCTTGCCTCCGCCCCTGTTCTCAACGGCCCCAAGCTCCATAAGGGTCTTGTAACCGTCGGCGATTCCTGTTGATGAAGGGGGATCGATAAAAGGGAACTCTCCGGGATTCCCCAGGCGGAGAGAGAGCATTCTTAAAATAACCTCAGCCAGGTTGGTCCGGAGGATCTCGGCGGGTGTAAACTCCTGCCGGCTTTCATAGTCCTCTTCGGTGTAGAGTCTTATACAGATACCGTTTTCCACACGGCCGCAGCGTCCCTTTCTCTGGTCGGCGCTGCTCCGGCTGACAGGTACAATGGGCAGAGCGAAGGTTCCCGTAGAGGGGTAGTACTGGGCCAGACGGGCCAGTCCCGTATCGATGACATACTTGATTCCCGGTATGGTCAGGGAGGTCTCAGCAACGTTGGTTGAGACCACGATCTTCCGGCTCCCCGAAGACTGGAACACCCGTTTCTGGTCGCTCGAAGAGAGCCGGGCGTAGAGGGGAAGGATCAGGGCGGAGCGGTGCTTCCCAGACAGGATTTCGCAGCACTCCCTGATATCCTGCTCTGTGGGCATAAAGATAAGTATGTCCCCCCGGCTGTCCTTGAATATAAGTTCATTGGCCGCCTGGGCCGCCCTTTCGGCAAGTGAGCCGTCTTCGCTCTTGTCTGAATCCTCATAGCGCACCTCCACTGGGAAGGTCCGTCCGGAGACTTCGATCACAGGGGCATTGCCGAAAGCCTCGGAAAACTTCTTTGTGTCAATCGTGGCCGAGGTAATAATGAGCTTAAGATCCTTCCGCTTGACGAGAAGCTGCCTCAGGTAGCCAAGAATAAAGTCGATATTCAGGCTCCGCTCATGGGCCTCGTCGATGATCAGGGTATCGTACTCATTGAGCCAGGCGTCCCCCTGGGTCTCTGCCAGCAGGATACCGTCTGTCATAATCTTGATGGTGGAGGTGGGCTTGTCCTTGTCCTGAAAACGTATCTTGTAACCTACAGACTGTCCGGGCTTCTCCCCCAGCTCATCGGCGATTCTGTCTGCCACAGACAGGGCGGCGATCCTCCGGGGCTGGGTACAGCCGATCTTCCCCTCGATTCCCCGTCCGGCGGCCATGCAGAACTTGGGAATCTGTGTGGTCTTACCGCTTCCGGTCTCACCTGCAAGAACCACAACCTGGTTCTCCCGGATGGTCTTGATAATCTCATCCTTCCGGGCTGTGATGGGGAGGTCTGGATTCCAGTTGTACTTCGGTTTTCGAAGCTGCCTGCGCTGCTTTTCCTCCGCCGAGATGCGGATGCGCTCTTTGAGCTTCAAAAGCCCGTCGGACTCCTCTGTCAGGGCAGTTTTAGAATGACTGTTATTAAGCCGCATAAGCTCGCGGTTAATTGCGTGATAGTCACAGCGGCGGACAGTATTCAGATCTTTTTTTACAGGCTGTAAAAGGGGGGACAGCCCCTGCCCGGATTTACGGGGCGGCCGGCGTTTTCGTTTAGCAGTTTCAGACATGTTCCCATACTAGTCAGATTCAGGGTGACCGGCAAGTGCCGTTTCCCGCAGGGTTTCAAGAAGCTCTTCCCGACTCCCTACACCGCACTTGCGGTAAATGCTCTTTACATGGCTCTTCACAGTGTCCAGAGAGATAAACAGCTCACCGGCAATCATCCTGTAAGTCCGTCCAAGGATCAGCACTCCCAGGACTTCACCCTCCCGTATGCTGAGGCCGAAGCCCTTGATAAACAGATCCAGAGAGTCCGAAAGGGAGCTGTTTTTATCCCTGACCATATCAAAGTAAGTCTGCTGCTGACGGATAAGCCGGCGTATGATCCTCTGCCTGCCCGGAAAGGCAGAAGCAAAGAAGAGGAGGATCAGAGTTGAAAAGAT
The DNA here is from genome assembly GCA_963676905.2 of Oceanispirochaeta sp. Lineage (GTDB taxonomy): Bacteria > Spirochaetota > Spirochaetia > DSM-2461 > DSM-2461 > Oceanispirochaeta. The sequence goes on along the minus strand of CAXXVE010000001.1, from coordinate 3,041,680 downwards.
CTGCCCTGCAAAACCCGTCCATTCCAGGGGATTCAGAGAGATCCCCGAAGGAGAATGAAAAAAGTTCAGGTCATGGAGGTAGCTCAGATTCATCAGAACAATGGACGCCGCCGCCGTAAAAAGAACAGGGTATATCTTCAGATAAAGGGACGAACCGTAGAGGATCAGCACATAGAGCGCCGTCAGGGGAAAGCCGTCCAGACCGGGCAGAAGAAAACTCCAGAGGGCCGTCATAAAAAGCTGTAGCACGACCACAGGCCAGGGCCCCAAGGAAGGGAGCTTAAAAAGGGTCCCCCCAGCAAGGCTTATCCCAGCCTCAGAGACTGAAAGGGCAAAAGCAATGAGAACAAGCCCCCACCCCGCTCCCGCAGCAAGAGCCCACAGAGCAAGGAGGAGAAAGAGAAAACTTCCGAGCCAACCGGCTTCCACAGCACCCCGGCGGCTCTCTTCGCTGTGAAGAAAATCATAGAGGGAACTCATATGTAATAAGTATAGCCTATTTAATCTTTACAGCCGTACCGTACACAATAACTTCGGCAGAACCCTGCATCACAGAGCTGGACGCATAACGTATGCACACCACGCCGTCTGCCCCCAGGACTTCAGCCTCCTCCACCATCCTCTTGGTGGCCAGGGCCCTTGCCTTGTTCAGCATATCCGCATAGGCTGTGATCTCACCGCCCACAAGAGTCTTCAAACTGCTCATGATATCCTTCCCCATATGCCGGGACTGCACTGTGCTTCCCTTAACAATTCCCAGGGCCTCAATCTCTTTGCCCGCAATCCCGTCAGTATTTACTAAGATCATCTTCATCCTCCTCGTCTATTTCCCGTTTTCTGTGTACCGCCGTTATAATCATCATGATCATGACAGGCACGATGATCAGAACTGTCAGTCCCATAAATCCCGCCTTCATCCAGACGGGGGACGTATGATCCTGTCCGACTCCCCAGAGGGAGGCCATCAGGGTCCACAGCAGAACAAGAACAAACAGTGCTGTAATCAGCCATGTCAGAAAGTGTTTTTTCCTTTTCACAGGCATCCTCCTCACTCATCTTCTGTTTACATCCCCATTATGCCTCTCCCGGGGGCATCAGCCTACTACCCGGATGGGGTGAAATGAGACCAGACCTGAAAATCACCCCACCCGGGTGAGAAACAAATGCCCCTTCATATTGCAAAACACTTAACACTGGTATAGTATGATAAACATGAGGAAGATCATTCATGTGGACATGGATGCCTTTTATGCATCCGTCGAGCAGAGAGATAATCCATCCCTGAAAGGGAAACCTGTTGTTGTGGGAGGGCCTCCCAACAGCCGGGGGGTTGTTGCTACCTGTTCCTACGAAGCCCGTGTCTACGGCATCCACTCGGCCATGCCCTCGGCCCAGGCCTACAAACTCTGCCCCCACGCCGTCTTCGTCTCCCATCACGACTTCTCAAAGTACAAGGAAGCCTCCAATATAATAAGGGAGATATTCCTCTCCTACACAGACCTCGTGGAACCCCTCAGCCTGGATGAAGCCTACCTTGATGTAACTGAGAACAAAGCCGGCAATCCCTCAGCCACCCTCATCGCCCGGGAGATCCGCAGACGCATATTCAGAGCAACCAGACTCACAGCATCAGCAGGAGTCTCATACAATAAATTTATAGCCAAGATCGCATCGGACATCAACAAACCCGATGGGATGACCGTCATTCGCCCTGAAGAGGCCGCCGGATTCCTTGAAGAACTCCCGATCCGCAAGTTCTGGGGTGTAGGCAAAAAGACTGCCGAATACATGCACTCCCTGGGAATCGAAACCGGAGCAGACCTGAAGAAACTTGAAATGTACGAGTGCCTTGAGCACTTCGGCAAATCAGGCCCCTACTACTACCATGCTGTCAGGGGCATCGACAACCGCCCCGTCGAACCGGACAGGACCCGTAAATCCATGGGCAGGGAGAATACATTCAGCTCTGATCTGACAGAAATGGAGGAGATTATGGGCGAACTGGAAGAGATCGCCCAGAGGATCGAAGAGGACATCCGTAAAGCCGATATACAGGGCCGCCAGCTTACCCTGAAGGTCAAGTATCATGACTTCCGCCTCTGCACCCGCTGCGTCCAGAGCCCCTTTTTAATCAAAAACAGACAGGACATCCTCAGCCTTGTTCCCTCACTCCTTGAAAAAACAGAAGCTGGCAGCATTCCCGTCCGTCTCCTCGGACTCTCACTGGGCAAACTCCAGGGCGACCTCTACAGGGAGCCCGACCCTCAGCTGGAACTGAATCTCTTCGCAGCGGAACCCTGAAATCTTCATATAAAAAGATGGAACTTCTTCCCCCGGATTTATATAATTGGACTTTATGGGATTATATATATTCGGACAGGCCGCAGTCGCGGTATTTGCAATAACAGGAGTCCTCGCCTCGGTCCGCAAGGACAGGGACCTTCTGGGACTCGTCATTCTGGGAATGGTCACCGCACTTGGCGGAGGGACTCTCAGGGACATGATATTGGGAGTCAAGGTTTTCTGGATCGACGACACTGTCTATCTGGCCGTATCCGCCGCCGCTGCGGCAGCCACCTTCTTTCTTATGAAAATCACAATCATCAACGAGGCAAGGTCCAGGCTCCTCCTTTACTTCGACGCTCTTGGAGTCGCCTTCTTCTGTATCTTCGCCTTTGAAAAGACAATTAACCTGGGACACCCCTTCTCCGTAGCCATCATCATGTCCTTCTTTACAGGAATGGCTGGAGGCGCCATGCGTGATGTAATCTCGGGCCGCCCCAATCTCCTTCTTACAAAAGAGCTCTATGCCACACCACCCCTTACAGGCAGCATACTCTACGGCATCCTCAGAATAACTGAACTCGATCCGGCCCTCTCAGGAGTCATATCGGTGCTCTTTATCTTCCTCTTCCGCTCGGCGGCCATCTACTTCCGCCTCCACATGCCCGAATGGCTTGTAAACCAGCGGGATCACGAACACTAAGCGATCCTCTTTAAATGGCAAAACCCCGCCTGCTTCTTCAAAACAGCCGGGGCCGGGCTATCCGTTCCAACAGCCTCTTCCTTCCGGCTTAATCCGGCTTGTTCCACGCCGCCGGGCCGCAAGGGCCTGTTTCCACTTCTATCCCTATTTGTTTCATGTGAGGTTTGTGTGAGTTGCTATAAATATATCTTTGTCGGGAAAGTTTCAGATTTTCCCATTTTCCTCAGTCACAAAAAAATCTACATTGATTATATTAACATAATCAGACATAATATATACAGATATATTTATATGCATACTATTTAACCGCAAGGAAAGTAATGAGAAGTAATATAATTAACACATTCAAAAATAACGGTGGTCAACTTCAAATGTCAGAAGCCATAAAACAAGGTGTGACACGTTATATGCTTTATTCACTAAGGGATGAGGGAGTTCTCGAACAGATCAGCAGGGGAATATTCAGACTGGCTGAGATGTCTCCTCTAAGTAATCCGGATCTGGCAACTATTGCTCTAAGATCAGAAAAAAGTGTTATTTGCCTTATATCTGCCCTGTCCTTTTATAATATTACGACTCAAATACCTCATGAGGTGTCAATTGCTCTTCCCAGAATTTCCCACACTCCCAGGATTGACTTCCCACCAATTCAGGTTCATCGATACAATGACGCATCCTATCAAGCTGGAATTGAGAAATATAGGACTGATGGAGTTGTTCTGAAAGTTTATAATCCAGAGAAGACACTGGCTGACTGTTTCAAATTCCGAAATGTGATAGGAATGGATATTGTCCTGGAAGCACTGAAACTATATAGGACCAGAATGGACTTTAATCCCAACAAGATTCTCGAATATGCAAAAATCAACAGAGTTGAAAAGATAATACACCCATATCTGGAGATGATGATATGAAATCTCAAAAAAACATTGCGGCATCAGTCAGGCAAAAATTGCTTAATAAATCCAGAAACGATAGAAGGCCCTTCAATGAGTTACTTCAATATTATGCAATGGAACGTTTTTTATACCGCTTATCAATGTCATCATACAAAAAACAATTCATTCTAAAAGGAGCTTTAATGCTAAGAGCATGGAAGTCTCCTGAAACCAGGCCAACAATGGCTATTGATATGCTTGGAATAACTGAAAATGATATTTTGAATATTAAGAATCAAATCCTTGAAATTATTCATACGGAAGTAGATTCTGATGGTATTATCTTCGACTCAGAATCATTACAGACTGAAACAATTACTGAAGATGCCGATTACACAGGCATTAGAGTGCTTTTTTTGGGTTATCTGGAGAATGCCCGAGTCAGGATGCAAATAGATATAGGTTTTGGAGATAAAGTGTATCCAGCCCCTGAGTTAATAGAACTCCCAACTATATTTAATAATCCTGCACCTTCCCTTTTATGTTACAGCAAAGAAAGCGCCATTGCTGAAAAATTTGAAGCCATGATCAAACTAGGAGATTTAAACAGTCGTATGAAGGACTTTTATGACATATGGCTTTTATCAAGACAATTTCATTTTGAATGTCAAAAATTATGCAAGGCTGTATACAGAACTCTCGAACAAAGAGGAACCAAAATATCTCACCCGATCGCAGCTTTTTCATTAGATTACACAACAACTCATCAGACCATGTGGAAAGCATTTTTGAAAAGATTGAAAATCAATCATGCTCCAGAATCATTCCAGGATATCGTAAAAGAAGTTGAACTTTTCCTTAAACCAGTGATCGAAGGAGTAACAGAAGATCCTATTTGGTCTCCTGCAGAGTCTTGGTCATAAAACCAATTATTACAGTTTTTCATACATCCCTAAATGATTTTTTAAATTCGAATAGATGAATCTAATATTGTTACTCTATATTCTTATTTAGTAATGAAAATCAGATACAATAAGAATGACCTTCCCCCTGAAAACTAGTCCATAAGCAATTAGAGGTTCTGTCCGAAATTAGTAAGAGAGGACAGAATGAAAAAGAAGTATTCAGAAGAGAAAATCGTACAGATTTTGAATGAGGTAACTGCTGGAGCAAAGGTTCTCGACACCTGCCGGAAATACGGTATCAGCGATGCTACCTACTACAACTGGAAAAGTAAATATTCCGGTATGGCAGTCAGTGATGTGAAGCGTCTTAAAGAACTGGAAACAGAAAACCAGAAGTTGAAGAGAATAGTTGCTGATCAATCTCTTGATATACTGGCATTGAATGATCTGGTAAAAAACTTCTCAGGCCTGAAGTAAGGCGATCAGCAGTCAGTAGGTTGATCAAACACTTCGGGCTATCTGAAAGGCATGCTTGCAGATTAGCTCAATTGAACCGGAACAGTTTCCGTTATGCACCAAAAGAGAAAGATGAGACAGAGATTCGGGAGAGAATTCGTTTTCTCGCTCGACGTTATCCCAGGTATGGCAGCCCAAGGATTCATGTTCTCTTGAAGCGGGAAGGATACACAATCAATCACAAAAAGGTTGAACGTATCTATCGGGAAGAGGAATTGTCCCTCAGGAAGAAACGTAAGAGAAGAATCAGATCAGAAAACAGGGAGCGTCCTGCAGATCCGACCGCCCCGAATCAGAAATGGTCAATGGACTTCGTCTCTGACAGTATTGCCGGAGGAAGACGATTCAGAACTTTGAATGTTATCGATGAGTTTACAAGAGAAGCTCTAGCTATTGAAGTTGATACATCGTTGTCAGGATATGCGGTAGCGCGAGTTCTTGAACGCACAGGGCTACTTAGAGTGTAAGCAACGAAGTTAAACTGCAGTAAATCCCCGGAGTCTATTTGCAGGGTCCGGCACAAGAAAAAGGAGGTAACCTCCGATGGTTTAGGTAACCACACCAAAGACCAGAAGGAGGCACCTCCCTAATGTTGGAGCTGCAAATGCATGAAGCCCATTTACTACGTCGGCAGAAGTACACGATAAGTCAAATTGCCGATGAACTCGGATGTTCAGAACGAACTGTTTATTACTACCTTTCAGAGACTCCACGCAAACGGAAGAAGCGGATATATACGAGCAAGCTCGACCCATTCAAACCGTTCATTGACAGCGTAATTGAAGAGACTCCGGATTACAACCGGGAAGTACTTCTTACAGAGTTAAAAAAGAGGGGATTCTCCGGAGAGATCACTATACTACGTGACTATGCGGCGAAGGTTGCTCATCGAGTGGCAAAGAAGGCCGTAATCAGGTTTGAGACAATCCCCGGACTTCAGGCCCAGGTGGATTGGAAGGAAGCCGGGCTACGAGATGTCGGCGGGGAGAAAATGAAGGTCTATGCCTTCAACATGATTCTTGGATACAGCAGGACGCCATTTACCATCCACACCACAAAGATGGATCAGGCTACTGTTCTGGCCTGTCATGTCTTGGCTTTCCACCATTTCGGAGCGGTCCCGTGTGAGATTCTTTACGACAACATGAAAACGGCCTTCATTCGGGACTCAGAAGGATTGTGGCGGCCGAATAGGCACCTGCTACGTCTAGCCAATCATTACGGATTTATCCCTCGACGTTGCCGTGTACGTCGTCCTCAAACCAAGGGAAAGGTTGAACGGTATATCAAAACCTATGAGGATGGTTTTCTGCGTTACCTGGAAAACGGTTTGACGATTGATGAGATGGATGATCGTGTGAACAGATGGATCTCAAATCTGATGACCAAGAAGCTGCGGGATTTCAATGAAACCAGGCAGGACCGCTTCAGTGAAGACAAGAAAGCGATGTTGTTGTTGCCTGATACAGACTTTGATTGTCGTTCCCAGCATATTCTCACGGTTAACAGGGAGTCTACGGTCATCCATAAGACCAACCGTTTCAGCGTTCCCCCCAAATATATTGGCCATAAACTGATTCTGAGGATTCATCCCTTGGACGGTGATGGGGCACTCTACGATTCGGAGCAAATAGTTCGTGATATCCCCCGCGTTACCGGACGTAACGGCTCTTACTGGAGAGAGGAGGATCGAAAGGCTCTGCAGGTCTTATGGAAGGAACAGTCGGGCCCACAAACCAATAAACCGGCTTCTGAAAGAAAAGAACCCGAAGTCGATACTCGAAACCCCATGGTTTATGATGATCTGTTCGAGGTGTCAGCATGAGTCAGATATCCGTATCATTTCTCACAGAACGCATGGAATCTCTGGGGCTAACATCTATGGCAGCCTCCTTTGAGAGCTATCTTGGGCATCCTCAGCGGCATGAACAGCCACTGCTTGAAGCCATTGCCGATTTATTGGAGACGGAGGCCATACCACGGTCTGAGCGAAAGGCCAGAATGAGGTTGAAGCTATCTGGTATCCCCCAGGAGAAAGGTCTGGATGAGTTTGAACTGGATTGGCTTCAGGGCGGTCTATCAAAGAAGACGTTCTCTGAACTCTCCTCGCTGGCGTTCATCGATCGCCGTGAGAACGTCGTCCTGATGGGGCCGAGTGGGCTGGGCAAGACGCATCTCTTATTGGCACTGGGAGCCAAGGCCTGCCGGGAAGGTTACACGGCCTACTACATCACCGCTATGGATCTCTTCGAGCGGCTTAGCCGCGCCAGGGAACAGGGAAAGCTTAAATCCAAGCTGAAGTGGTTTTGTAAGCCCCATCTATTGCTTATGGATGAGGTTGGTTATGAAAATCTTACTCCGGAGCAGGCTACACTGTTCTTTCAGCTGGTTAATGCCCGTTATGAGACAGGAAGCATTATCATGACGACAAACAAGACCTTTGGGAAATGGGGTGAAATTATGGCTGACGATGCTGTTGCCACGGCTACTCTGGACAGACTTTTACACCATGTTCATGTTGTCAGTTTACAGGGAGATTCATACCGGATGAAGGACCGGATGAAAATGGGAGTCGTTGACTTCCTTTAAGCCGTGAACCTGCAATTCCATTCCGGTGGAAAACTGCAAATTAGCTCCGGTGTTGACACTTAGAGGACTACCCGAAACAATAATGTGTGACAATGGCCCGGAATTCATAAGTAAAGTTCTGGATCAGTGGTGTTATAAAAAGGGTGTAAAGTTGAGTTTTATCACCCCTGGCAAGCCAATTGAAAATTGCTTTGTTGAAAGCTTTAATGGACGGCTGCGAGACGAATGCTTGAACCTGAATTGGTTTACATCCCTGTCCCAGGCAAGACATATAATTGAATGCTGGAGGCAGGAATACAACACAATCCGCCCCCATAGCTCATTAAATGATTTGTCACCAAGGGATTTCCGTCGTAAGTTTGAAGAGTCAAAAAAGAAGGAAGGACCCCTAAACGCTACTGGATGAATATGGGGGGAAGGTCAAAACCTCCTATGGGGTTACTCCCGTATATCCGGGGAATGCAAGGCTTTAAACTTAACCGTATCCAAGGACTCTGTCAGACGGATCATCAGAACAGGCTGGAAGAACGGTGATCTTGTCCCCTCAGGCTCCTGGAAACAGTTTCTACAGACCCATTGGGATTCTCTCTTTGCTTGTGATTTTAGGACAGGGAAATCCATATTATCCATGATAATTCCGGAGAGTTCAGGCATTTCCCGTATAAGGATTTTGGAATCAACAGTGTGAGGATCACACCCTACTCCCCTGATATGAATACTTACATTGAGCGGTTTCACCGTTCCATCCAAACGGAGTGTCTGGATCATTTTTGTGATCATGAACTACAGGCATCTTCGGAATCTGGTGAAAGGATATGTGGAATTCTACAATACCTTGAGGCCTCATCAGGGATTGGGGAATAACAGACCTGATGGGACTGAGCCTGAATGTTTTGGTGAGATCAAATCCAAGCCTGTTCTATTTGGGTTGCAGCATCATTTTTTCAGAGCTGCTTAAGGCTTCCTGAAAAGCAAGTATAGAACGTCTCATTATTTCCATGTTGGTGGCTAAGGTCTACTCTAAAAGTTGCCTGGCTTGCCAGAATTTCAGGAAAATTCATCGAAACATCTGATCCCTTTGCTAAAATGTAAAAGAACTTGTTGTTTCGGATCTTGTATTGAAGGATTTCTGAATGGAAAATCTATCAACATTTATATGAAAATCCCTGTGTAAGGGTTTTGCGATAGTACGCGATCTTATTCTAGGGTCTTCATATAAGAGTATCCTGGACTTTTATCTCTTTTTAACTTTTCGAATTCAATATCAATAAAATGTCCATAGATCCATCCATGAGCATTATTCTCTAATGAATAAAACTTATACCAAAAATCATTCATAGAACCAATTCGCATTTTTTCTGATGTTCGCTCAATAAGTCTAATCTGGTCTCCTGAACTAAGTTGTCCTTCTTTATGCCCATCTAATGAAGGAATTGATCTGAAGTTCACGTTATCACTGTTTAATACACCGAAGGCATTTAATTCACCATACTCTAGTGATGAGAACATACCTAAATTTCCGTCTGGAGTATTAGCTTGAGATTGAGCATAATTTAAAATCAAAATATCTTTATAATCACCCCAGTCTCCAAATCTCAAGAAATAACTAGAGGAGCTATTATCTACATCTATAATCAATCCTTGATTTCCATCAAAATCAATTCCTTCTTTCCCAATGCCAGAAAAACCTGAAAAGCCTCCCCATTGCTTATTCCCCTGATCATACAACCTATTTAGTATAACTAAATATCTATCTCCAACCTCAGATACGATTAGATAGCTTCTGTCTCCACTTTTATAATTTAAATTACCAACAGCTCCCCAGACCCCAATATAAGGCTCAGAATAGAGTAATTGAGTAATTAGGAAAACAAAAAATATAATTATGTTTCTTTTCATTTTATCTCGCTCCTGTTGCTTCCCAAGATATATAACTATCACCACGAAAATCTTCTGGAACTTGAATCTCTAGTCCATTAAATTTATAATAATATTTCCCGCCATATTTCTCATCCTGCTGACCGAATACATGGTTCTCCGGATTCATAAATTTTCGACCAGACATTCCGATTCCATTCTCTTCAATATGTACATGTATCCCTGTACTCGGTCCAAAAATCGAAGAGGGATAAGGTGCTATTTTGTCACCTTTTTCAAATATCTGTCCAATATAAAGATTATTTAAATCGGCTGGATTAAGATGTCTGATCGTCGTATGCCTATCAGTACCAATTCTCTCTAGTGTCAACCGATGGCCATCAATTTTATGAATTCTATAGTTTCCAGGTGATACTATCCAGTCACTTGCGGGATTCGAAGCGGTTCTGTCCACACCATTATGAACATATTTTAAATACACCTGGTATTCTTCTTCGTTAACAATTATTTTAACCAAACCATCATCATCTTTCATTGCAAGATCAGTTGTTTCTTTTTCAAAACTCTGTTCCTCATTAGATCCAGGCAACCAACTTTCACTTGAGTATAATGCATAATCATCCAAGTTCTGTTCACGCATCCTTTCAAACCTAACTAAATAATCTGGAGCGTCAACCACAATTCCTGTATTCTCAACCAAGTCCCAATACCAGTTTTCAGGATTTTCAGGATTATCTCCAATTGCACGATACTTCATACCTGCTTCTAGAAGCATCTGCCTAATCTGAAAAGCTGTTTTCTTATTTTCATCAGAAACGCCATGATTAAAGATTCTAAGTAATCCCCCCTCAATACCTGTTATACCTATATCATGATTATTATCATCTCTTATTTTTATGCCTGATGAGTCAAGTAGGTATCCTGCTCCTTTAAATATAAGCTTACCATTTGAATTTAGTTGCCAGCCTTCTTTATCATTCTCATTATATAAATCTTCAGGCTCAATATTTTCGACTAATGAAACATACCTGTTTGTCAAATATTCTAAATAAACGCCTCGTAGGTAAGCTATTGTGCCATCCAATACATTAAGCATGTTTGTCAGCTCTGATTGAGGAGTCGAGCTCTCATTTATCAATTCCTCATGTAGTGCTAATGTCTCAGAGGGATTTTTAAAAACACATATTTTCCTATATAGTAAATCAGCTCTTCTAAGAAATCCAATTTTATATTCATTATCATGATCATTTTTATATCTTACTTCTCTCAAATCATTAAATTGCTCTTGTTGTATCCACTCATATGTATCAATAAATTCATTAAGCACTTCTTTTATTCGGAAAGTAAGATACGCTCTTAATCCTCCATAAGAAACATATCTTCCTGCAACATCAAAATCATCACTCATAAACTTCCTCCAAATATTTTCAGAAATCTATTAACAAGTTCTTCTTTCTCATTTGTAGTACTAAAGACCATTTCCTCTGATATAAATTCTTTATACCTATCCCATGCATCCGACATAGCCTGTTTTTTTTCTGATGGGGATAACCTATAAGTTCGACCTGTCTTATCAAAGTGTATCTCATAGATTGATTCTCTACTCTGATTAACAAAACCATCCAGCAGATCTTTACTTTCAGATCCCTTACCTAATGCTTCAGCTATATTTCTGTCAGCATCACCAGAATTCAGTGAGTTACTTTCAGAATTATTGAGTAACGGTTGGGTAATATTATGCAGTCTGAGATCTCCAAGTAGTTCCTCAACTTGTTCAGCTCCAAACTCAAGACTATCTAAATCCTCAGTATAGACCATCCGATTTCCCTGTTTATGCTGAACTGCATGAGTCAATTCATGAGCTAACAAGATCTGTCCCTCTTCTGTATCGGGAGAGAAAGTATCACTTCTAAAGTAAATATCTTGCCCCATAGTGACAGCTTTAGCACCACGTTCAAAGCATATAGCATCTGCATTATCTCCAGTATGAATTTTCACATTTTTCAAGTCTTCCCCAAAAGCTATTTCAAACTGTGATAATAATGCTGAATCCAACGGAAATACTCTATCTATAGCTTCCTCATGTGCAAAATAAGCTCTTGATGATAACAGGTCCTTCTTTGAAGCTTCTGCAATTTCACGACCAAGAAGATACTGATAATCATCATGTATTTGACGAGCTTCATAACATAAATCTATAATTGTGGATCTTTTACTCATATTCTACATCCAATCGTCTCTGCTCATCATTTTTAGTTCTTCAACTAAATCTTCGGTAAAGTTCTTTATGACATTTGGACTATTTCCAGAACTATGACCTCCAGCTCCTCCGGCTGAATTAGAATCATTACGGGCTAACATTCGTTCTCCCGAAGGATATTTCCCTGATAATGATGCTTTATCTGCCTCATAATTTGCATTGATCCGATCCAGTCGATTCATATCATTTCTTGCAAGCTTACGAGTTTGTACCTGATTATTTCTATTTACATTGGTAGGAAAATTGGATTGTCTTAAGCTGTCCATAGATCTGGAATTATCTGCTACAAATGTATTACCAAATCCCGATGTCGGCATTCCTGATGTATAAGGTAAAGTATTTGTGTTCCAGTGCCCGCCACCTGTGTCAGCCATTACCGCCTGCACATTCCTTGAGGGTGTGGGTTGGTGGACTGTAGGAGTGCCGCTTCGTGGAACAATCTGCAGCCTTGAAGGAGCCTGAAACGATTTGGCCTTTGGGCTGGATGATGCAGGAGTTGCAGCAGACTGTTTCTTCTTTGACTGCGTTGCTTTTACAGCTGTTGTACTTGCTGGTATTGGTGCTCTAGTTGAAGCCTGTGTAAAATCCACTCCCCTCACACTGCTTCCATTAGCCCCTTTGCTGATGGAGTGTACACTCTGCCTGGAGGGTGCCACACTGTAGCCCAGGTTGCTGTAGCCTCTGCCTGTAAGGATTTGTGGTGAGACTGCCACTGGGAGCTGTCTGCTCTGTCCCTTGATGCTCCTTTTGGGAGCTGTGGTGGCTGTTGCCTTTGGAACCATGGATGAAACTCTTCCTCGTCTTTGTACGGTTCTGGTCAGGGGCTGTCTCAGATCGTTGGGGACTTTGCTCCAGTCTCCTGCCAGGGCTCCTGTAACCATGGGGAGAATGGCCTCTCTTGTAAGTGCCGGGTTTATTACAGCGGCCTGTTCAGTAAAGTCATCGGCTACGGCCTGGACGATCAGGGAGTCTTCGGTTATGAGGGCAGTGTCAACGGCAAATGTTGATTCTTTAGTAGAGACTTTACCCTCTGGGTTGATATCAGTACCCACCGGCAGGGCAATCCCCGATGTGGCCATTATGGCGTTTGAAAGTTCAGCTCTCTCTTTTGCCGGAATACTCTCCCAGTTTCCCGCCATGGCCTTATCAACAAAGGGGGCAAGGCTCTTCTGCTGCTTTTTGGGCAGAGAGTTCATAATCTCGCTCTTTACAGGATTTTGCTGGGTTGGGGCCTTTGATGCGGTCTTGCTTTCAAGCCTGCCTGTGAGGGCGGTAAACTCGGCCGGGGTAAAAGACTTCTTCTGCCAGAGGGCTGTGGCTGTCTGGACTTCTGTGGGGGTCAGGCCGCTCTGTTTGTAGAGAGCCTGTACTGTTGTGGTCTGCTCTTCAGTTAAGGGGGCTGCTCCCTCACCGGGAGTCTCCAATGCGGACAGGAGTCCCTCTGTTATCGTCAGAGCTGACTCTAAGGTTATTTCATTAACCTCTGCTGTCTCTGCCTGAATGCTCTTTGCTTCGCTTAAGGGCTGAAACAGCGCCTCCCGGCTGATGCTCTTCGATGAGCTTGTTGTGGCTGCTGCGGCTGTGAGTACCTCGTGAAGGGGGGCTTCGAAGTGGACCTGTTTCGATGCGATCCTCTTACCGTCGGGACGGCTCATACTGATGGAGTCCACCGAGCGTACAAGGTCCCCCGCTGTCATGCCCGTACTCATCTGTATGCTTCTGTATTCGGCCAGGGCGGCGCTCATCATGCGGTTAAAGACCTTACGGTCCACCGGCGGGATATTAAGCTGCTGTGCGGCTTCCTTCACCGATGCCGCCTCTCCCTCTGAAAGGCCCGCAGCGCTGGTTGCCTCTGTCAACTCTGTCTCGTTAAAGAAGTCGTAGGTTCTGGATTCTGTGCTCTTCCAGGGGTGGCTGCCGCCTGCCAGTTCCCCCAGGGTCAGGCGGCCTGTCATGGCGGCCTTGGAGGGCTCTTCCTGTCTGGAAGCGGTGAGGGCTTCTTCTAAAACCTCATTCTCTTCCAGGCTGCTGGTCAGAGCCGCTGCGGCCAATAGAGGCAAGGCTCCTGCTATATAGGGGATGGCGGTGGTCAGTTCATCCTCTGATAATGTTTCTGCCTTTGTATCAAGCCAGGTGGATGCTTCTTTTGAGATATCGGGAGCCAGCTCCCTGCGGTCTTCCGGGTTAAAGGGATTCAGGGGCACTTCCACGGTTTCCCCTGTCCTGGAGAGGGCCTTCACCGCAGCTTTCCGGCTCAAGCCCCGTCTTTGGAGTCTGGTCACCGCGGCAAGACTCATGGACACCGCGGCCAGCTCCGTACGGGTGCTTGAATCTTCCTCGATGATCTTATCTACCACCGGGCTCCCCTCGGCGTAGATCATCACATCACGGCCCAGTTTCTCCCGGTAGAGCTGCTTTGTCTCCTCCGGGGTTGCCTCGGGAAGGACAAGGGCTCTTGGCACGGAGCCCTTCAGCTCAGCCTGCAGCTTCTTCAGGGTTTCCCCTGGGTCATTCTTCACGCCCCCGTAGAGCTCCCCGTCCATGGAGTAGTAGTACTCCTCCTCTTCAGAGGCCAATAATAGGGCGGCATCGTATACAAGGGGGCCGTCCAGGGTGTGGATCAGGGTGATCTCTTTCTTTTGCGTAAGGGGTGTGGTGGTTATGGCTTCATCCTCCGCATAGGATTCTGTTTCCAGGCGGACCCAGTCACCCTCTTTGTCAAAGGCGCCAGTCCAGCCCTCTTTCCGGACCTGGTAGTTGGGGTCGTAGGAAGAGAGGTTCCAGTTGAAACCGCTTGAATCCCTCATTCGGTCAAAGCGGACTTTAGCTTTCTCCTTGCTGTACTCACTACTGGCGGTGCCGTCACCGTATAGGTAGAGACGGGTGGTGTTTTTTCCAGTTTGGGGTGTTTTCTTTCTCTTTTCAGAGCGGACCAGGGCGGCTGGCTTCAGATCATCCAGGCTGCGGCCCATGGATTCCAGGTGTTTCTCTGTGAGGACGCTCATACTTCCTGTGGTACCGGCAAAGGTCCACAGCACCTGCTGGCCGCTGTGGTGTAGGATCATGGTGCGGCGGAAATCGTCTATTCTGTCCTGGTCACGCTGACCGTTCGGGAAGAACTCATTGGGGTTGATAAAGGCACTCTCCTCCTCCATTTGGCCTGAGGAGACCAGCTGGGACTCCAGGGCGCGGCGGGCCTCGTTTTGCAGGGCGGGGTTGTCTTTTTGAAGGCCCCTTTCGTAGCTGTCGAAGGCCTGGACAACTTCATCGTCCTTTTTCTGGTAAAACCCCTCTGAGATATAATTGAATACTTCGCCTATCATCCTTACCCCCCTTCCCTCGTTCTGAGGCCGGCAACAAAGCTGTTTGTCCTGTTTGTTATCTGATCATTGATTCTGGCCAATTCTGAAAGCCAGAGCTTCCTTTCCCGCCTGCTTAACTCCATCACCTCTTTCCGGCTCCAGTGGAAGTAGTAGGCCAGGTACGCCGCCTCTCCGTAAACATCTCCGGAAAGACGGCTTATGCTTCCCCCGGGAGGCTTAACTCCACCCGGATGTCGCTGCCGCAGCTGCAGGGCGATTTGATCGACCTGACAACGCCGTTATTCAGTTCGTTAAAAAGGTCTACCAGAAAGCTGAAGTCCCTGGGGGTCAGCTTGCTTATAACCCCGGTGTTGATGGCCTTCTCGGCCCCCAGCTTTTTGACGCTCCTTGTTAAAAGGCCCACATAGTACCAGCTGGCGCTGCGCCGGGCCCTCTCGTCCCTGTAGAGGGTGATGTAGTCCTTGCACCGGGACATCTGCATCTTCCCCTTCACCTTTGTGCCTATTTCGGGTTTCAGGCCGCTGCCCTGGGGCAGGGAGAAGCCGCACTCTGTTTTGGTGTCGTTATCTGTTTTGCTTTTAAAGAGCGTGGGGACATCCAGGTCGTTCTGTGCGCCGCAGGAGGGGCAGCGGAACCGTGGTCTGGCGCCGCTGTTGACCGAGTTGAAGAGCATCTGGAGGTAGAGGAAGTCCGCTTCATAGAGCTCCATCAGGGAGTCAGGGTCCACCTGAGGGAGGCTTCCCAGGGATGTGATCAGCCGGGCAAGGAGTTCCAGATCCCTCTGGCGGTCGTTGAACTGGACCCCGTCGGACTCCTGGAGTTCCAGTTCATCCTCGGCGGTAACGGCCCTCATCACGCCCTTGCGGTGGAGGGTTCCCTTGCTGTCGGTCAGGCCTATGGGCAGGTAAAATTCGGTCTCTTCTTTCATAATTTCTCCAGTTCGGTAATCACAAAGGCGTCCATCTTTTCAAGGGTGGACTGGTCCAGGGGTTCAAAGGCAAACTCCATGGAGAGGCTGTCTATCAGGGAGCGCCGGAGGGAGGGATCAGGTAGATCCTTCAGGTCAAGCTCTCCTGTGGCGGGGTCTATATAGACGTGTTTACGCTTTGTTTTTTCTTCTGCCATCAGTTGAGCTCCAGTTGACTGAAACGGCCTGTTTCAGCGGTTGTGTCGTTATCCCGTTGGGGGGGAGGAGTGTTCTTTACTTCCTCCTCTTCCCTTGAGAGTTCGATTTTCCGACCTCCCCGTCTGAAGAAGACCCTGCCCCCTTCGACGGTCAGGTCGTTGAGTTCGGCAAAGGTGTACCTGCTCTTCATATGCTGGATCAGGGAGACGAAGTTGGGGATCTCCGGTTCTGTTGATTTTATGACCTGAGGTGCGGTGTTTGTATTATTGTCTTTAAACTCCCTGTAAAGGAGAGCAAAGCCCTCCTGTAGAACTTCGGGGCTCAGTTTTTCAAGGTCCGATTTATCCATTTAAAATCTCCTGTTCAAAGCGCAGCCAGCTGCCTGACTGGTCTTTTTCTTTGGGCCTGTAGCCCATATGGGGGCCGCCGGGGCAGTCTGTAAAAGAGCTCTCTCTGTGGTCAATGCACTCCCAGTCCACATTGCAAAAGGAGCAGTTTAGAAAGACACAGTCAGTGAGGGTTGTAAAAGCAAGGGCAGTGCCGCTGAAAGAGCAGTTTACAAAGAGGGAGCCTTTGAAGCTTGAGTTCCTGAAACCCGTTGTACCCGAAGGATGGTCCGCCGAGAGGGAGGTTTTGAAGAAGCAGCAGTCTGAGATGGACCCCCGGTTGACCTCCACTTCCTCGATAAGGCAGTTTTCAATGGTTGTTTTTTTAAGGATCAGCTTGGGGGCCGCACTGCATCTGATACGGGAGTGAATCAACCTTGAGTTTTCCCAGAGGCTCTGCCGGAGCTGGCAGCTTGTAAAGCTTGTCTCTTCCAGGGTGGAGTTTGTTAATTCCGCGTTCTGGAAGTTGGATTGGAGGAACTCGCACTCGTTGATATGGCAGTTTTTTATACGGGTTTCGTCCATTACGGCCCGCTCCGTGGACATCCTGGTGATGGTCCTTTCCCGGAACTCCAGGTCCGTGAAGGAGCCGTTTTTAAGCTGCCAGTCGTTGAGATTGCTTCTGGAGCGGAGCTGTTCCTCTATAAGGGCTCTGGTGCCCTGTCCCTGAAAGATCATTTACCCTCTTCCTGGTTGATATGTGTGGTAACTGGAGATTCTTCCTTATAGAACTCCGATGTTTTTTCACGGCCCGTGACGATCCCCAGGGCCTCTTCCAGCTCCTTTGTGAGCTTCAGGCAACTGGTGCCGTCCACTCCCTGTACGTGGATCTCCACCTCGCCGTTCTTATTAATGGTGATCTCCATCTCTTCTTTCTTTGCCATGCTCCTCTCCTTACACCATTTCCAGTTTACGGGAGGACTCTTCCTCTTCCTGGAAGCTCACTTCGCTGGCCTTGCGGGCCCTGAGTTCCGCCCAGTCCCTGATCTTCTTGATCTCCTCGTTCATGGTCTGTGACAGGGGGATCATGGTTCCCGCAGAGGAGGAGAGGATGGGCTGGTCCACATCGGTGCCTTTGTCAAAGGCGTCGTAGAGGGCGCTGATAACCACTTCTTCGATCTCTGAGCCCGAGTAGCCCCGGCAGAGGCGGGCCATCTCGTCGAGGTCGTAGTTTTCGGGGTCCCTCTTTCTCTTTTTCAGATGGATGCGGAAGATCTCCTTCCTCTCTTCATGGTTGGGCAGATCGATAAAGAAAATCTCGTCAAAACGTCCCTTCCGGAGGAGCTCCGGAGGGAGCTGTGAGATGTTATTGCTGGTAGCCACAACGAATACGGGGCTTGTCTTCTCCTGCAGCCAGGTCAGAAAGGTACCGAAGACCCGGGCTGAGGTGCCGCCGTCGGAGGTTCCCGATGAGCCCATGCCGGAAAATCCTTTTTCAAGCTCGTCAAGCCAGAGGATGGAGGGGGCGATGGACTCGGCGGTCTGGATCGCCTTGCGGACGTTCTCCTCGCTGCTTCCCACCAGGCTGGAGAAAACCTTGCCCACATCCAGACGCAGCAGGGGTAACTGCCAGAGGGAGCTGACCGCCTTGGCTGTCAGAGACTTACCACAACCGGGAATACCTATCATCAGAATCCCCTTGGGTTCGGGGAGTCCGAAGTCTCGGGCCTCTTTGGTAAAGGCCTGGCTTCTTTTGCCCAGCCAGTGCTTCAGATTTTCAAGGCCGCCGATCTCCTTCATCTCTTCGTGGGCCCTGTAGTACTCAAGGACACCCGACTTGCGGATGATCTGCTCCTTCTCAGAGAGGATCACGGTGATGTCGAAGCCACCGGTCTGAACCAGGGATTTAGCAAAGACGTTCTCCGCCTCCTCGGCGGTGAGTCCCAGGGCGGCTTCCACCACCTTCTCCTTGGGAAGATTCTCGTCCCAGAGGGTTTTTGCCCCTCCCAGGGAACCGCTGATCTCGTCGATGATCTTCTCAAGAGTAGCCTTGTCGGGAAGGTCGAAGTCGACGATAGTCATCTCCTTCTCCACATCCTGGGGCACCTTGAGAGTCGGGGAAAGAAGAATCACATTCTTCATGCTCATCTTCAGCTCCCGGCCTATGTCTCTAAGCTTACGGATAACAACGGGATCATTGAGATAGGGATGGAAATCTCGCAGGAGGAAGAGGCCGTTGATGTCGCACTCCATGATATGGTCCAGAATCTTCAGGGGTTCTCTGAGGTCGGCGGCACAGCTGTTGTCGTCGGCTTCAAGCCCCTTTGTGATGGACCAGATAAAAAGGCGTTTGTTCCGGGTACGGACAATGGACTTCAGAGTGTCCTCCACCCGCTTCTCCTCGCTGGATACAATCTGGATCAGGGGGTAGCGGGCCCGGATCAGGACCTCAATTCTCTCTTTTATACTCAGGTTCAGTTCTTTCATCTTATATTCCTGTTTTTATTACTCTGCCAGAGCTGCCCAGGATGTACTCCTGTTCCACATAGGCTGTTTTTCTCAACTTCTTCATCTTCAAACCGGCCCGGGACAGGGGAATAACTCCCTGGTTACCCGACCCTGTCCATTCCCCGTCGGGGGGAATAAAACGGCTGAAGGCACCGTCCAGCAGGAGGTCTGTGTACTTCAGCAGCTCCTTTGCACCCTTCACTTCATTATTCACAAGATTTTCATGGTTGAATCCTGTATAAACCATGGTGTTCAGACCATATTCCTTGAACTTTTTCAGCAGAATGGCCAGCTCGGGAGCCTGAAGAAAGGGTTCTCCTCCCGAGATTGTTACTCCCTCCAGATTGGCAGGATCGCTATGGAGGATAATATCCTTAAGACTGATATCTTCACCGCCTATAAGGGTCCTGGCTGAGGGATTGAAACAGCCGGGACAGTTGAAGCAGCAGCCCTGTACCCACAGGACAAAACGTCTGCCGGGACCATTAGTCAGGGAGAGAGGAATCATTCTATGAATTCTGAGGACCGTATTCAGACCTCTGTATTTCTTACTAGTTCGCATTTTGTTGTATATCCTGCACTGGCATGAAAGTTATGAAGAGCCCGTCTTACCTGAAAAGGCCCCGAAAAGCGCTCACCCGCTTCTTTAATCTCTACCACCGCTCCGGCACGGATGCGGTTGTCTCCCTCACAGACCGACTGGGCGCTCATATAGCTGTAGGAGTTTTCCGTCAGCACTGCCAGAGCCCGCTCTTCGGCCTGCTGCTCATCCTTGACGCTCAGATCCTTGATAACAAGAAGGCGTTCACCGAAGTACTCTTCGGTCAATTCTGCTCCCAGAGAGCCGTCTCCTGTCTTGTCAACAATATCCGAGGGAGTCATGGTTCCCGAAAAACCTTCTTCCGTCATGGGATCCCAGCCGACAACTTCAACATGAGTCAGGAGCTTTCCTGTGTTTCGGGTAGAGCGGTAATCCAGCAGAGTCTTACCCCACTCCAGAACGATGTCTTCATCCGAGGTCTCTACTTCGGCCTTCATGCAGAGGTTGTCTTCATTCACCCAGAATCTGTAGTTGTAGTCGGCGGCTGTTTTTCTGAGGAAGTCATAGTCAGTGACAGACTCCTGCACCCTGACAACATTCTCAGCGCTCAGGGCATCAAGGTCAGCTGTCAGCCCATGCTCCGATGCAATTTCGCCAATAATGTCCTCGTCGGTCATCTCATTGAAGACCCTGTGTTTTTTAACCTTGAACAGGCGGTGCATCTTATTTGAACAGCTTAGAATTACAGTGGCGTCGGCCTGCTTCTTAAGGATGACCTCGCTGCCGATGATCTCGCCGTTGAAAACCTCTTCCACAGCGTCTTTGAATCCAAGCATCACAGAAACAGACTGGGCCAACTCAAAATCCTCGCTGTCCACCCACTTCCTTTCCATATCACTGAGGATGATGCGGCATGTTGCAGGTGCGTCGTAGGCATCTTCCACCACGATCTGTCTGACCGAGGCCTCATGATCAACCCCCAGTCTGGTTCCGTTAATATAGACGATGAACGTCGGGGTCAAGGTTACATTTTCATCTGCCATTTCCTGACTCCTTTAGTACAGCGGGGGAATAGAAAGAACCGTTCCCTCGTCCACATCCATGGGATCTTCAATATCATTGGCTTTGGCTATTTCCCGCCACTTGCCCGGGTCTTCATACTCACGGCCCGACATGGCACTCAGAGAATCCCCCTCCTGAAGGACAATTCTTTTGGTATGGTCCGAGGAGTGACGGGGTTTTTCCTGAATTTGACCGGCTGCGGTGGAGTACTCCTTGAAGAGAACCTTCAGCAGGGCCCTCACAGGGGTGCCGTCGTTGAGGAACATTGTGAAACGCTGTACAAGATCTTCCAGAACGCAGCGGAACTGGAGGTTTCCCCATGAGAACATCAGCAGGGGGGGACGGTGCTGGTCAGAATTGACCATCATCAGCTCCTCAATCTTGTCGGTGTACTCCCTGACATCGCTCTTCTCCTCGGAAGTATCGAAGTAAAGCTCCATAGAGAGCCGCTTTCTCTCACCGATAGTGAACTCTACAGCCGGAGAGTCCAGCCCGTTGATCTCATGTTCCTTCCAGGGAGTCTTCTTTTCGATGATGTACTCCTTGGGGTTAAAGAGGACCTGAAACTCCTCATCCGTATCCAGATTGATAATTACCGCTTTTTCAAGTGCCATAGTCCCTCCTATACTGCGGCCTCAAGGCCCTCGTGCATGATCTCTATCCGTTCAACGGCACAGCCGTGTACCTGATGCCCCAGCTGTGGTCCTACCCAGCGGCAGGGCAGCGCTCTGTAGAAGTTCCAGCGCATAACTTCTTCCCCTGCGGCGTTGAAGAGAATTACTGAACCGTCTTTACGGGTAACGGGATCTTCGGTGGCCACAGTTTCCTGGTACCAGTCGTAGATCTCACTGTTATCGGTGATGCCCTTCTCCAGAACCAGATTGGGAAACCTTGTGCGTCCGATGAACTTGTGGGTTGTGGTGTTCAGTCCACCCTCTTCCACCTCGTACACATAGTTTTCACTCTCCAGCCCCTCGCAGCGGAAAAATTTCCCGCAGTTGATTCCATCGATCTCCACTCCGAAATAAGTAGGCAGATACGACTCGGTACTGTTTTCACTCATGAGATTCCCTCCTCGTCAATAATCACATTGGTATGTTCCTGTTCCGCGTTCATGGTCACTACAATATATTCAGCGGGTTTTACCACACAGAGTCCGATTTGAAGGGTCAGGATTCCCGCATCAACATTTTCAGGGGGGTTCAGCTCTTCATCACAGCGGACATAGAAGGCTTCGTTTGCCGTCTTTCCTGCCAGATATCCCTTGCGCCACACATCTATCAGGTAGGAAGTGACATGGCGGACCAGCTTCTTCTGCAGGTTTTTGTCATTGGGCTCAAAAACAGCCCAGGCGGTTCCCCGCCTGACTGCCGCCGAAAGGAAGGAGACAGTACGCCGTACATTGATAAACCGCCACTCCGGATCCGAACTAATAGTCCTGACACCCCATATTTTCACTCCCCGTCCTGGAATCTTTTTAAATGGATTTATGCCCCTCTCATAGAGCTCTTCCATATCAGCAGAGCTGAGGCTTCTCGACAGCCCCACGGCCCCGTGGATGAAACTGTTGCCAGGGGGATGAAAGCAACCGGAGTCCAGATCCATCTTTGAAATAATTCCCGCCATGGCACATGACGGGGGCAGTGAAAAGATGCCGTTATCCACAGGGTCAAGGATTTTCAGGGAGGGATAGTAGAGGGCGGCTCTGGATGAGTCCAGAGAGTTTCTGTAAGAGATGACCTCTTCAGTGTTCAGTGCTCCCGTCATATCCAGAAGGGCAAAGCGTCCTTCAAGTCGTTCAGCCTGCGAGATCAATGCCTCATGAACCGGCCTGATTTTATTTAGCGCCCTGTCTGTATCATTACCGCAGCTGTCCATAAATACAGCGGTATCAGGTACTGCCAGAAGGTTTACTTCAGGTATGGCTTCCAGAATTGCAAGTCCCGTTTTACGGGAAGGGCCCTTGTCTGTACCGATAATGTCTCCGGGTGTAAGAGCGGACAGACCGTCGCGTCCTCCTGAAAAATAGACATTGTTAAGCTCGGCCGGAAGTACCCCTTCCTCAATGCCGTATGACTCAAGCTTTACAAGCGCTGACCTGCTGTTAACCTTCCTGACTATAAAATCTTCATCCTCTCTATTGAGAGACAGATCAAGAAAATCCTCCTGTAAACCCGGGATACCAACGGAGAGGTTGGCCCGCATCTTTTTTGAAGAGGGGCCCGCTGGAGTAAACCAGAGGTTGGCACAGATCAGGTTGCCCCATGTCCCGGAACTTAAGGATCTTAACAAAGCTGCAGTGTTTCCGTCTTTTCCGGCAATGGCTAAAGAGGACTCGGATGCGGCGCCCTTTCCCTGGGTATGAGCCGTACGGACCACATAACACTCTTTTCCTCCGTTCTGAAAGAAGGAGTAGACACTGAATGGAAGATAGCCCGAGGTATCGAAACCTCCAAAGACTCTGAGGAACTGGTTGAAGTCTCTCAGATGGACAGCCTCATTGATAGGGCCCTTCCGGGTAATGCCCACAAAGCCTCCCACTGGCCTCTCTTTGAGGTGGATTCTGTTGCTCTGAGCACGAGACTGTTTAAACTCTATTCCCGGAAGTGCTGACATTCTGATTAATTCTCCTCACTCTTTTTCCGCTTCTTTTTAGGGGGTAGATAGCGGCAGAATGGACAGAACTCCCAGTCATCCTTCATACGCCGTTTGCACTCCGGACAGCGGCGTTTGGTGATGCCCAGACTTTTGCGCAGTCTGATCCGTCCCAGGATCATCAGAAGGATCAGGACCAGGATAAGAACCACAGCCCCGATTAGGATGACGATCTTCATCCAAAGAGGAAAAGGAGTCTTATGGGCCAGAAAATTCCGGAAGGACTGGGCACTCAGATTTTTGTTGTCCACCTGCACCATCAGCTGATGGAAAGAATCGTCAGCGGGAACACCCCTTACCTTGAACTGCAGGACATAGGCTGTCAGAATCTGTTCGCTTAACAGGTCAAGATTACTGCCTACCTCTGCAGGGCTGGAGGAAAAACGGTAGAAACCGCCGCTCTGGTTTGAAAGGTCATTCAACAGAGTCAAAGAGGTGCTGCTCAGAGTCCGCAGTCCCACTGAATAGACAGGGATACCGTCCCTTGAAAGGACATCCAGTGTCTGATCAAGGGAGTAGCGGCTCTCCTGATCCCGTCCGTCAGAGATAAGAATAAAGACAACTCTGTCTTCCGGCGGGATTGTCAGCAGCTCTTTATCTTTTTCTATCTTACGGGCCACATTCACCAAAGTGTCGTAGATCTTGACGGGACTTTCACTAACCTCTATTCCACGTACCACATCTTCGGGGATCTCCATGGAGGAAGAATAGGAAAAGAGCTCGTTGAGTTTGTCTCCTGCAAGATAAGCTGAGACAGTGTCCACCTCCCGCATATGCTCGGCAAAGGCGAGAACGCCCTCTTTCTGGGCAGCCAGGGGAGGCCCGTCCATAAGACCCGAAGCGGACAGGAGAAAAACATAGTGCACAGGCTCTTCAAGATATTTAAAAGGATCCACTCTGATTGACTCTATGGGATCCTCGGTATCAACCTTGACTGTAAAGTTACCTTTTACCATGCTGAGATCCGGTTCCCCTGCCTTGCTTTCAACAGAGATATAGACCTTCAGACCCGGGTAGTCTTCTGACTGGATACGGCTGATTCTCACATTAAGGTCACTCTCCGGAGCAGCATCCTGAGCGGGGATAAGCAATGCCGGAACAAGCATCAGTAAAGCAGCTAAATATATTCTACGCAGTCCCATAAAAAATCCTTTTAATAGATACATTTGAATTTAAACTCCAGATCACCGAGGGTGAGCAGGTCGCCGTCAATTATGTCCTGTACTAACTCATTCCGGTTCACAAGGATTCTTCCGCCGGAGCCGCTGTTATGGATAAGAATACCGTCGGCTGAGGCGGTCAGAGTGGCATGGTGCCTCTTAACCGAGTCCAGCAGGATACGGACATCACAGTCCACTCCCCGTCCGATCATGTTCTTCCCTTCCCTGACGGCATAAACATTCTTGGTTCTGTTGTTCTCGGAGTAGACCAGCCACCCCACAACAGGGGTGATACAGACAGGGCATACACGCCAGGAGGGGTCCATTAGATGCCCTTCCCTGCAGAATTTTCGTTTAAAAAGCATATTTTCTACCTCTCCCGGGGTTATATTTTCTGATAGATCCAGATTCTTCCAAAGTTGTCCCGTCCCTGATCTTCCATTGTCATATTGACTGTCAGGGAGTACTTGTCTATATAGTCCTCATGGAACTGGACGCTCAGGTTCCGCCAGCGGTGACGGGAGTCCGGAACATCCACCTTGAGAACTTTCTTGGTATTTCCAAGATCCACACTGACTCTGTAGTTGCCGTGTATAACATCAGTTCTTCTGATAATAAGAAGATCCCGCTTCTTGATTATGTTCTTCACGTTAAACCTGACAGAGCCTCCCAGATAACGCTTTACTGTGTCACGGACAATCTTTCCATCGGGGTATGTGAGGGCAATATTGGTTGTCTGAACATCTGTAGTATCGATAAACTCAAGTTTGTGAGCTTCGGTACTCTCTTTGTCTCTGAGATCAATAAAGTCAACCAGAGTGTATCTCTCGTCTTCCAGAAGAAGGATGCGGGAGAGGTCATCACTCATCAGAGACAGGTCGGTACTTGTTATTTTTTTGGTTATAAAGAGGTTCTGATATCCCTCTGAAACTTTTTCAAAACACTTGAGTATCACATCCAGGGTCTCGTAAGTGTCATCGAAGGATTTGATTCTGTCCCCCATCTCAAATACGTTCCGCTTGACGACCTCAAAGTTCTCAGTTGTAGAAATGCTCCTCTTTCCCTTATTCCTTTCATACTCAAGAATCTCCTGAACAATCTGATTATTGATATCAAAGAGGGGGTAGATGATATTTACGATGTCATTGAAGCTGACGTCCCCGCACTGCAGCAGCATCCGGGCAGTAAGGGAGATAGTCTGCAGCTCGCGGAATCCGGGCAGCTCGAGCATGTCGTAGGCCACCTGGGCGATGTTGCGGCTCTTGTTGAGAAGTGTGATCAGAAACTCGCTCAGGTAGGGAGAGAGTCCCCTCTTAAAAGTTCTGACCCAGGGAACAAAGCGGAAGTCCAGAGCATTGGGACCGGGATTGGCAAAGTCTCCGGCATCGGTCACAGAGACCTCTTCGCCCTCTTCGGCCTCTTCCAGAGAGACACGGCCAAGCTCAATAACATGACGGCTTGCATCAAGGGTGTTTGAAACCTCAATTTTGGCTGTCTCCACCTTGCTCATATAGCCCTGGTAATCGGGATTCTCATCATTCTGAAAGAAATCCTCCATTACTTCATTGAACCGGACAGTGATGTAGACTGTGGCGGGAAGCTTGTATTTTCTTACATCCAGTGTCAAAGCCTGGGGTTCATACAGATAAATTGCCCGGCCCTGGTTGTCGATGGCGGCTCCGGGATGGACGATAAGGGCAGCCACGCCTCCTGTCCCTTTGAGCCGCTGAATGGCAAAGTTATCCATCACACCCGGCAGAACCCCGTAACCGTGGAAAACCACGTTATAAAAAGATTCCTTGTTATAATGGTAATCCTGAATACCGTTCCAGAAACGGGGAGATGCCATCAACCCGTTGAAGAAGTTGGCCCGTTTAAACTGTTCAATCTCTCTGATGATCTTTTTATCTTCCATACTTTTTTACCAAATCCGCTTATAGCGGCTGATCCTCCGCTATCAGAATGCCCTTCTGTTTTTTCTTCTCATGCTGTTCAAAGGATATGTAGAACATGGCATGGGCCGGCTTCTCCTGATCAATAATCGAGGCGATCCGGCTCTTTTCTGCCCTGTTGAAATAATCAATTTCCACGGGGAAGTAGACAATAAAGAAGGGTATGTTTCCGGCCATCTGATTCCGGATCACCTCATTGACGCTCTTTTCACCAAGAATGACAAAATCATCCCTGGGAAAGTCATTCTCATGTATTCGGGGTTCCACCCCCATAGTTATGGTCAGGTACATCCGCAGTCCTTTGACTGTACCGCGCCAGTTAAACAGTGAGAGTCCCTTCTGCAGGAGAGCCCGTATGGTCTTTTCATCCAGCTGGGTTCCCTGAGTATTCATTCCGAACCATCCGGCCATCCAGTGAAGAAACTCCCTGGGTGCCAGTTGAGGCGTGTGATACTCATGAAGACGGTCCAGTATTTTGATCTGTTCGTACTGCATGTGCTGACAGATCCACAGATACTGCTCCAGAAATTCATTCTCCTGATAGATGGAGGGGAGATGAGCCATGGGATTTTTACCTGCAAGGATCAGATCAAAGGCTCCCGACTCCTTCTGTTTCTCTTTGGCCTCCAACACCGTAAACCGCTTTTTTTCAGAACTTTTGTAGTGATACGAGGCAACACGGCCCCCCATCTCAGCAATAAAGCGCTCGGCCCGGTGAATATCGAGGCCTACAAGGTCATCGGTGTTCCATCTGTATTCAGACCCATCTTCTGACAACAATGTGCAGATTCTCCTTACTGTCCTGTTCTTCTGTAACCACGGTGTAGCCGTCGCTGTGGATCTTGTCCATCACAGTCTCATAGGCATACTGTTTGTTTATCTCTTCAAGAATTTCTTTCTGCTTCCTTTCGGTGTAGGTCTCAACGGCCCACCAGTCAGCTGAGAGCTCTATCCCCTCCTCCGTCTGGTTCACGGCGATGCCGTAGGGGCCCTCAAGCTTGATCTCCATATCAGCCTCAATAATGTTCTTGTCCCAGGCCTTGACCTGCAGTTTCTGAGAGCCTTCAGCGCTTTGAAACTCATAGCCCAGAGCCGTCAGCGCTTTCTGGAGGAGGGTCATATCCTGTATTTTTGTCTCTACCGTTGTAATATGGGACACAGTTTTCTCCTTAACGTATTTGAATCTGAACCAGGGCAGAACGGTCTATGATGTAGTTCAGTGTTGTAATTTCAGCCTTGTAGATATCCCCGTACTGTTCCTGTATCCGGAACTCTCCCGCTTTTTCCGTGTAATTTGTATCGGAGTAGATATTTCCGGTCATGCCGGCCTCTGGTCCGTAAATCTCAGGAAGATTCAGAAGCTCTTCTTCAGAAACATCCTGGTCAACCTCGGGTACCGGTCCGATAACTAGATCTCCGTTAAACTTCAGGTAGAGGAATGACTGCACTCCCTGAAGGACTTCGACTTCCATTACCCGTCCCTGCATATAGAGGGGCACAACAGGAAGAGGCTTCTCCTCGACGACCTCTTCAACAACAACCACGACAGGCTCGGCTGGCGGTGCTTCAACCTGATCAAGCACAAGAGGTACTACAGGCTCCGGCTCCAGCACCGGTTCGGGAGCCGAGGCGCATGAAACAAACAGGGCTACCAGGGCCGCTCCCCGCAGGAGCCCCGTGATTCTAATCCTGAAAAATTGATTCTGCATACAAGATGTCCCTTTCCTTGAAAATTCTGTAATGACTGCCCGACGGATCCGCCAGCACCGAAACATTGAAAGATGTAAGATCCGGAATGGCAAGCTCCTGTCTCGGGTCGAGGGATTCGTCATTCCGTTTTGCCTCTTTCTCCTCATCTTTGGTCAGAGGAATGCGTGCATCTTTGATAAAAAGGAGCTTGTTCAAACCGGTCTGCATGATATAACTCACCGTTAAGGATGCAGGACCGATATACCCATGGTCTGTGTATACCCTGTCTGCATCCTCCTCCAAAGAGGGTGTAACAATACTGACCCGCTGCTTCTCGGCAGCTGATAGTGTGTCCTCAAGAACATAGGGGACTGCCATATCCAGCAGCTTGGAAAGCACCTCGGTGGAGTAGCCGTTAAAGGGAAAGTCGTAGCGGTTCACAAGAACCTGTCTCTTGTAATCCCAGATCTCAAGCCTGAACACGGAAAGTCTGTCGGAAATTCTGAGTTCACTGCGCACTCCCCAGGTGGCCCCGGGTCTCCGCCGGCCCGTCTCCCTGCAGCGGTTGTTCAGATCGGCAAAAAGAAGGGGATAGACACCGGACTGATGGAGCCTCATTCCAAGCATTTCATGAAGGATGTCATTGTCCTCCCTGAAGTCTGTGGCCCCCAGGATCATAAAGGGAATCTCTGTAAAGGCGTACTCTCCGGTTCCAATTTCGTAGTACTGGTAGTACCTGACCTTCAAAGGTTCAATATATATCTGTTTATCCAGGACGGGAGAGTTGCTCACGGCGCTCCTGAAGTTGAACTCGTTCATAATATCGGGGAGGATATAGTTCCAGGACTCATCAAGATCATCCAGGATTCTGTAGATATACCTTACATCCTCACTTGTTTTCAGACTGTGTATTCCTATCCTGACAAGGAACTGATCCTCGGACCGTGTAATTTTCATAGTGCCAAGATAGTCAAGGGGTAGCTTGTCCCGTTTGATATCGTAGATAATATGGAGTATGTCATAGGGAAGGTTCCGGGAGTATTTTTGTTCAAACCAGTCGCCGAATCCGGCGGGCTTGAAGACTCCCTCTTTGACAATATCCTCCAGAAATGAGTCCCAGACCTTTATCCCCTCTTCTGCAGGGATATTGGACTCCACCTCGGGTTCCATAAAACCGATAACCGGGAGTTCCGGTACCAGCTGGGAGTATAAATCCTGAATGGTCGGCTGTGTTTCCTTCTCCTCTTCCACAGGCTCCTCGTTATCGAAGAGGCCTAGTGAAAAAAGAGGAGAAACTGCCAACATCAATATCATGCTTAGTAAAATTGTTTTTTTCATATTACCTTCCGGGGGGAGGAAAAGGATCTTCCCCGAAACAGGAAGATCCATTTCAATTTCCCGATTAAGCCCAGGCTCCATCTTCATAGACGAATGAGATACTCTCGGTAATGGATCCGGTTTCGGCACTGTTGAGATCAGACATATCCCAGCCGCAGGGAACACATTCAAAGAGGTTGCGTCTGGCGATCTCATCAACTCCATTACGGTCGAAAAGAACAACAGAGATGGCCTTTCTTTCGGGTGTACCCCTTTCAACAGTCTGCCACCAGTCCCTGAGGATGGTGTCTTTAGGGTCGCAGTTTCTCATAAGAGTAACTACTTCGAACTTTACCTTACCGGGGATTTTCCGGGCATTCCGGTCAACACCGCCGATATCGTCGGTAACTTCAGCTGTAGCGCCTAAACCGGATACGGAACTGAAGTTTCCGTAGTCGATTCCGTCAATTTCTACCTTGAAGTTTGTCTTCATGGTTGGAGTGTAATCAGCCATACATCTCTCCTTAAAAATTTTTATTCAGTCAATGTCTTCTGTGAAACACGGAAAACCACAAATTCCGCCGGTTTGGCAGGTGCTATTCCAAGCTCACAGACTACATATCCCGCATCTATTGATTCCGGAGGATTAAGCTCATCGTCACAGCGGACAAAGAACGCCTCTTCCGGAGAATCACCGAACAGTGCTCCCTCTTTCCACAGCCTCAGGCAGAAAGCAGTCAGGTTGCGGACAATCTGCTTCCACAGAGCTCTGGTATTGGGCTCAAAAACGACCCAGTTAGTGCCTTCCTGAATGGTTTTTTCAACCATGCAGAACAGGCGTCTTACATTGATGTATTTCCATTCGGGATCAGAGCTGAAGGTTCTGGCGCCCCATACACGGATACCCCGTCCCTCGAACTCTCTGATGCAGTTGATTCCCTTGGGATTCAGCAGCTCCTGCTCTGCATCGGTAAGGTTGTATTTCAGACCTGTAGCAGTTCTGAATATTTCATTGGCAGGGGCCTTATAGACTCCTCTGGTACTGTCCACGCGGCCATAAACACCAGCGACTCCGCCGCAGGGGGGTGCATAGACATCAGCGTCGTTATCAGCGTCGTACATCTTGACCCAGGGAAAGTAGTAGGCTCCCATGGTGGAGTCTCTTGGCATCGGCATTGTATCGATACCCTTTTCCAGCGTCTCAGGAGCATCAAGAACAGCTACACGGAAACGATTCTGTTCACAGTGGGAGAGGATAGCATCCTGGGCAGCAGGTTCAGTAACACCGGGAGCGCAGACGATAGAGATGTCCCCGACCTCATTAAAGGCACAGAGCCCCGATCTATTACCGGGTCCTTCATCCTTTCCGATGATAAGCTTTGTGAGGCCGTCAGGGTTGGCTACTTTAAACTCTTCAGCCGCTGCCTCGCCCTCTTTTGCCTTGGCATCTTCTTTTCCGCTTTTCTCATCCTTGCCGGCAGCGGCCTTTTCAACAGGCGCTTCCATCAGGTTGTTGATGTAGCATTTAGTCCCTCCATTCTGGAAGAACTGATAGACAGAGTGGCCCAGCCATCCGTTCTTGTGCATTCCTCCGAAGAGTTTTGAGTACTGGGTCCAATTGGTGACAAGAGTCACATCGTTTACGGGGCCCTTCTCGGCAACCCCCAAAAATCCGACAACATTTGTTGCCCCTGCTTCCAGCGGCTTTGATCCGCCGGAGACCTCTTCAACGTAAACACCCGGGGTTAAGTACTGCGGCATGTTAAGTCTCCTTTACTTCCCATAAATTTTATTTCTTCACAGCAGTAAACTGCCGTTTCTGAACTCGTGTAAATCTCTCTTCCCTGACGGAATTGATCCCGACAGTGACCTTCATATCCAGCCTGTATGGCGCATAGGCTTCCAAACCTTCTGGTACCGGGGCAAGACCGGTCCCGTCAATCTCTTCAAGCATGGCCCGCCCTCCCTCATTGCCGTACCAGTTGCATGTCCCTACATCGACAAATGGATCATCCATCAGGCTGCGGAGCAGAAGCGCAGTACAGTCAAGGGAGTCTGAAGGCTTTGAAAGAGCAGGAATAACAGAAATGCAGAGCGATACCATTCTGGGACTGGGTACCTGAACTTCATACTCTCCCTGTTTATCCTCTTTCCTGATCCTCAGGACTTCCATCCTGTTGTTCTCTCCTGAGTTTTTCATTCCAGAGACCCAGAGATAGATTCCGTTCTTCACTTTGCCGTTCCAAAGCTGGACATCCTTCTTTGGAAACCATCCCGACAGTTTGTCTACGGTTCCATCCACTACGTGGCTGAGAACCCGGCTCTGATCAATCTCTTTCATTACGACCGCCTGTCCTCGATGATAAAACTGTTCAGAAAAATCAGTTCATCTCCCCGCAGCGAGATTCTCTCCTGCTCCAGTCCTGATTGCTCATCGGTAAGTGTTATATCCTCCAGATGATGAACTGAAGGAATCCTCTCCAGGGTTCTTTGTACAAACTCTTTCTGAAGAGCTCTGCCGAACTCCCATCCCGAACCGTTTTCTCCAAGAAGGGGATGCAGAGACCTGCGCAGAGTCTCTTCAATCACGTCTTTTTCAGTCCTTGTCTCGGCAATATCTTTTTTGAAAACCAGACTGACTCTGATGGAGACGGGACGGTAGAGAGGACCGGCAACACGAAGTCTGGTACCCACAAGCTTTCTCTCGTCCAGATAGTCCTTTACCCGCCTGATAAGCTCGGATGAGGGATAGAGCTTCTCTTTAAGATCCACCTTCTCTCTCCGGGGCAGGATGATTACAACGATCTCCCCCTGATTGTTCACTCTGGGAAGGCAAATAGCCCGTCCAACAGAACTGGATGCTTCAAAAGAGAGCCATGAAAAATCCTCGGCAGTAACGGCCCTGTTTCTGCTGCGGAATACCCCGGCTGCTCTTTTCTTCAAGTTATCCAGATTTTCAAGATCAGCCCCTCCCTGGGCGGGAAAGGGATTATTCACAGCGGCAAGAAAGGGTATACTCTCCCGGAGTATACGTATGGTTCCCCGACCGACATTGCCTTTGAGTCCTCCCCCTGTTCTGGTATGGGCAACAATAATGTTATTTTTCCCCCGGGGAGGAATTACAGCCCGTTTACCGTCTCCGAAGAGAACTCTGTTATTCCGGTAGTCCAATACATAGTGGCGTGAAACGGAAGTAGACTCATAGAAGTTTTCAACCTGATGGTACCGTATCCAGACCTCCTCCCTGCCGCTCTTTCCAGAGATGGTTCTTATGGCATCGGGTCCTTCTTCATCTATGATGATCTGACGCTCTGTCTCAGGAGGCATTGTGCTCTCTCTAACTTCAATCTGAAGACCCGGGAGTACAGGTGTTCTGACAAGTGAGTACTCCTGACCTGGAGAGCCGCTTCCCGAAGCAAGTACTTCATTTCCATAAGTCCGGCAGTTTGAGGCATATACGGCATTGTGGTATACATTCTTCAGTACCGGAGTTGATTCAAAACTGCCGTTTTCAAAGATGACCCGTATCCAGAACAGGTTCTGTCCATACTGCTCAAATGACTCCCAGCCATCCGGTACCTGAAACTCTACAAAACCGGACCTGTGAAATGAATCTGTGTAGTCATTAACATTGAGCTTCTTCCACTCTCCGTCTAAACAGTATTCCCATGTCAGTGATATCTGCCTCTTATTGAAGCTTCTGAAACTCTCACTGAAAAAGTCCTCCCTTGCATCCACCTCATCAAGATGGAAGTATAAAGAGGCTTCATCGCTGCCCAGGGCTTTTTCAAAACCAAAGCAAGTATAGGGAACTTTGTCTCTGGATGCATTGATCAGACAGAAGGGAGTAGTCAGTCCATTATCTCTTGAGGTTTTCAGATTCTGCTCAAGCTCTTTTTTGAAAGAGTTGTATGAGTAATCAGAATAGACGATCAGATCATCCACACTGTGATGCCCTGCATCATAGGAGAGTCTGAGCCGTGAGATCAGGGGAGATATAATTTTTTCAGAGAAGTGCCACTCCCATGTTCCCTGATCTGTCTCACGGTAGCCTCCGCCCTTTCCCATGTCTTCCACACTGATTCGCACACGCAGCCAGTATCGCTCCTGGCCATGGATTTCCTTGGTACTGAGGTTGGGCGGGCAGACAAATGAGATGGCTCCGGATTCACAAAAGGCACGGGTTTCGTCTTTGAACCGGAAAGGCCCTGAATCATAAACTTCTTCACCAGGCCTTGAAACTCCAAGAATCATCCAGTTGCTGCCATCCCAGAACTCATATCTCATAACCAGAGTATCTTCGGGAAAAGAGGGTTTAACAGACTCATTCAAAAGCAGATTAATAGAGACTCGTGCACCTTTTTTACTCAACACTTCATCCGAGGCCAGATAGAAAATATCATCTACAACAGGCTGATCCTGAAAGGGTTTGAAATCCTTTTCAAGATCAAGTTCCATATATGTTGATGAGTTGAAAATACAGCTGTCAGGCAGTATCCCGTCTCCTGTAAATATGAGACGGGTTGTAACCGTGTTCACATCAAAGCAACGAAGATCCGAGGGAAACTCCTTGAGCTTGGCCCTGACATAGAGCCCCTCTTCTCCCTTGACTTCACAGCTTTCCACCATTAGCGGCCCCTGAAAGTAGAGGGTGTTCTCACTCTTCTTTTCGCCCTTTAGAGAATATCTGGGTTCTATCAGAACCCATCTCTCACCGTCCCAGTACTCATACTCGAACAGGCGGAGCAGCTCTTCAGAGGATGAGTGAATATCCAGAGCCTGATCCACCTTCAAACAGACCACATTCGGCTCTCTCAGAAACTGAAATGCTCTCGAAGAGAAATAAAGATACCGCTCCATCTCCTCTTCAGCATGAAAAAGAGCGAATCCTCCTGATTCGGGATCATCCAGCTCAGGCATATGATCGGCGACTCTGGTTCCTTTTACACTCAGACAGGAAAGGATACGGTTGTTCTGAATCGAGACCCTTTTATCAGTTTCAAAACTGACACTCTCATTGGCATCGCTTCTGCTAGTCGAAACCTGAAATCCTTTTTTCAGATGAATGACACCTTCATATCCATCAACTGGAAAAAAGCGGAGCAGTACACGGGAAGCCTGAGGAGCCGAAAGGGTCAGTCCCATCATATCCAGCATGGCAAGATATGTTTTTTCAGGAACCCGGTTCATTCGGTACAGAACCATTTCGGTCATCCATGAAAACAGTTCGATCAAAGTCACACCGGGATCCGTGGGGTTGTGATTGGTCCACTCGGGTGTGTAGTGAGGAATAAGAGAGAGGGCTTCCTCTACGATCTCTTTATAGGTTTTGTCATCCAAATTGGGACTGGGTATCAATTTCGCCTCGCTCTAAATAAAAGGGATAAACCATGTTGAAATAGGTGTTGACCGACCGTAAAAGGTAGTCAATTTTGATATGAAACTTTGTCTCATCATCTTCGTCAGTGGTAACAGATACTTCGCGGAGAATAATTCGGTGCTCCCATTTATTAAGTGCATCCTCTACATAGTACTGAGCCAGCGACCGGGTACGGCTGTTGTTTGGGGAAAAAACAAGAGAGCCCAGGTCGCATCCAAAGTCAGGCCGCATCACCCGCTCCCCCTTGGTGGTGCCCAGTATTATTCTTATAGACTGCTCAACAGACAGCCTTCCACTGACATCACTTAGAGATCCTTTTGGATTCAGACAGAAAGGAAAAGACAACCCTTTCCCCAGAAACGATGAATTCATAAATAATAAAAATACTCCCGCTTTATTCAACTTTTCATATGTATACAGTTATTTACTTTATGAGTATCAACAGGGTTCCATTTTTTGTAAATCATCCTCGGGTATGATTTTTTTTCATACCATTATTAAAAAACTAGTACTCGAGGACTATCGAGTCGTCACTCATTTTTATTTTCCTACATATTATTAGAATAAAAGGAGTTATTTATGTCTAATACTTCAACCTTTTGGTCTAAATTAAAATTTTTTAACATAATAATCTTGTTTTTTATTCTATTTGTGATATGCCATTTTTTTTATATTATTTTTCAAAAAAACATTGTTTTAATTCAATTGTTTTGCTATAAAAAAGTGTATTTAGTTCACATTCGTATATTTTTTCAATGTATTCTTGCTTATATTTTCTAAGTTAATTAATAAAAGGAATTCTTTGTGGATATTCTTATAATCAGTAAGAGCTACACTACATCAAATCTCATAATTCACTACCTCAAAACAACTTTGAGTCATATAAGAACCTGTCAGATGGGCATCCAGAATGTAGGCTCTATTCATGGGGATTTCAATTTTGCAATACTTGACACTTCAGATTTACAGGGGGACCTTACCGGTCTTCTGCTGCATATTGAATCTCATATCACCGGTGGAAAGAGCAGTATTATTATCATAAGTAACAACCAGTCCTTCTACACGACTAGCGGATATACTATTTTCCCTCCCAACGGTGATCTTGAAATTTTCCACACCCTGTTAAGGGCAAGCAAAAAGAAAGGTACATCGGAGAACCACCAGAAGAGTATTGAGATTAAAGATCTGCTCTCCCTGCCTCTTCCGACGTACCCATCAAAACTGGCCAGATTAAGCAGAAAACAGTGTGAGGTATTTAAACTCCTGTTAACAGATCTGAGCAGCGACAGCATAGAAAAAGAGCTATATATTGCCCGAAGCACTCTGAAAACCCACATCAGCAATATCTATAAGAAAATTGAGGTTTCCAGCAGAAATGAACTGACAAGCAAGTACCGTTATCTTCTTGAAGAAATTGAAACACTCAAGGTCATCCAGGACAACGAGGAGAGTATTTATGAACAAAATTATCACAGGGTTTGTAGCTGATAATCAGGACCCGGACCAGAACGGCAGGATAAAGGCCAATATCTACCTCTCACTTGTGCCCTTTGAAACAGACTGGCTGCCTGTAATGGCTCTCTTTGCAGGTGAAGAAAAAGGGGCTTTCTCTCTCCCCGATGTGGGAGACCTTGTTGTTATAGCCTTCAAGGACGAATCCTACCGTGAGGGTTATGTGCTGGGCAGTATCTGGACTCAGAATAATTCCCTTCCCCTGTCCGAAGAAAACTCTGATGCCGATCTGAATGGAGACGGTAACAATGCCCTCAAGATGATCCGCAGCAAAAGCGGTCAGAGAATTATCCTGGACGATACTGAAGGTGCAGAAAAGATTCAGATACTGAATCCCGACGGAACAAGCCGGATAGAACTGAATGCCGAAGACGAATCCATCAACCTTATATCGGAGGTAGATGTCACAATCAGCTCCGAAACCTCCGTCTCCATCACTGCTGAAGAGATGAGCATCGAACTGGAGGGAGATCTCACCGGTGAGTGCGAGAACTTCGGCATTGAAGCTTCCGGGGATACATCAATTTCCGGTGACGGCGGCATTGTCCTTGAGGGCAAGGGCATAGCCCTGAACTGATCCTTAAAATAAAAGGGGAAAACAATGAGCTTCAAACTCAAAAGAATACTGGAAGAGTTCTCCAAAGAGTTTTACGATCCCCGTGATCCTCTTGCAAGAACCAGGTTTGAGCAGTCCCGTCTGGAACAGGTATTCAGTATGGGGATTATCACCGACAATCAGGACCCGGACTCTCTGGGCCGGGTTAAAGTCCACCTTCCCCAGGTGGCAAGCGACTATATTTCCGACTGGTGCCGTATCATAACCAGAGGAGCCGGCGACGACAGAGGCTTCTGGAACCTACCCGATATAGGCGAGGTAGTCCTTGTGGTTTTCCTCTACGGTGACATCCACCGCCCGGCTGTTTACGGCTCCATGAACAACCAGAAAAAACGACCTGTTATCGCTGATAATGAGGACAACAATATAAAAGCTGTCAAAACGGGGGGTACCTACCTCCTTTTGGACGACACCCCCGGAGAAGAGCGCCTGGAAGCCTCCATCAAGGACGGACAAATCAGAGTCGTCATCGACACAGACGGGGTCCACCTTACAAACGAGCTGGGAGCCGTCAATATCGACTGCCGGAAGCTCACGGTCAAGGGCAAGGCCACCAGCTGGGTCACCGAAAAGGATATCAGCCTCAAAGTCGGAGGCAATCTTAACCTTGCAGCCCAAAAAACCATGGGCCTCACAGCCTCTGGAGACATTACGATAGAGGGAAGCACCATCGACCTGAAAGGCTCAACCGGGGTCACCGCCGAGAGCATGCAGATCGCTGTGGAGAACGACCCCGTTGCCGGGATGGATATGCACGACATCATGGTGCCCTCCAACAGCGGTCTGACCAAGGTGCCCGCCATCCCCCACCCCTATATAGGAAAACTCAGCGATAAACTCTCTTCCGATGTTTCTGTCGGAGGCAAAGCGGCCGCCACAGAGGGCTCGATGAGCGAGTTCGGCAGTCCTGGCCACTTCCCCATGCCTCCTGGCGTCAAGTTTGCAGCCAATCCCGACAATAAGGGCGAGGTCACCGGGGGCTGCATCGATTCAGTCAGTATCAACGGTAACCCCGCCGCTGTGATCGGCAGCACAGTCAGTACCTGCGACGACGCGGGCCAGAAAGATCACTGCACCATTATCAGCATAGGCACTGTAGTTACCTTCCCCATCCAGTACCCCGGGCAGGACCCGGAGCAGTACAGGAGGGACGGAGGGCTCCCTGTACGTGTAGACAGCCCCGCAGTCTACGGAGCAGAAGCAGCAGCCTACAGAGATCAGCCCAAGAGCCTTTCCAGCCTTCAGTGGAGCGCTTCACAGATCGAAAAGGGTGAAGAAGTCACCCTAAGCTGCGCCACTAGCGGGGTCAGAGACGGAGCGGCAGTGACCTTCAGCATCTACCCCGACGGTGCGGACCCGGAGAAGGACCCTCCCCTCCAGGATATCCGGGGAGTCAACAAGGGGAGCCGGGCCGAAGTGAAATGGGTGGCCAAAGACATAAGGAAGCCCGAGAGCGATAACGACATGAACTGGTTCTTTACAGCCTGGACCCTCTACTGCCCCAAGGAGCAGAGCTCCACCATGGAGGTCACCCGGGTACTGCCTGAGTTCAGTGAGCTCAAATGGTTTTGGATCGATGAAGATGGGAATGAACAGGAAGTTGATAAAGCCGAATCAGGATCTAATATTTATCTATCAGCTAACGTTAAGAATCTGGATGATGGCAAAACTGCTTCAGTCTTTATCTATGAAGAAGGTTATAACAATAAAAAGGATTTTATCCACAGGAAACTAGTTGAGATTAAAGATAGTATGATTAGCTGCCCGTTTTCTATTGATATTAAAAAGACTCGCCTGGAAGAAATGGAAGAAAATTTTGAATTAAGATATCTATTTCTAATTAGATCTACAAATGATGGGTATAAAAGTGAGGAATCTTCATCAATTCAGGTAGTATTTACTACCAATATTGAAATTAATATAGATCCAAAAACATTAGATAGAAATGATGAATTTATCTTGAAATCTACAGACAATGATTATAGTCAGTCACTACATATTGATGATGATAAAATCCCAGATGATGACACTCTCCTTCTTCATTTTTCAGAAATACTACCAGGAAAAGAGTACGACCTGATTCTGAAAGACTCTGGATCTAAAGAGAGAAAAATATTTAGAGACCGGTCGTTTACAAAACTGGTCTATGGGGATAAATGATGGCTGAAACAGCAAGAGCAACTATTAACCGGCAATCAGGAAGAATTAAAGATAGAATTGGATATGTTGAAATCTATGAATTGGATGAATATGAAAATTTAGCAGAAATCATAAAATCATTTAAAACAGGGCAATATAGTTTCCAGAACCCAATTTTTCAGACTGCTCCTGATTGGGATATAATTTCCAGAAACAGTCTGGTTAAGGCAAAGAACAAATATGTTTATATATTCAGGAAGTATGAGAACTTCGCGACTCTATATACCGAGTTCTATGCCAATGATAGCGGCGAGTATGAATACTTTGATGAATCGGATGACCGAAAATCTACAAGCCACAAAAATGATCAGATAGCTATC
The DNA here is from genome assembly GCA_963676905.2 of Oceanispirochaeta sp. Classification (GTDB taxonomy): domain Bacteria; phylum Spirochaetota; class Spirochaetia; order DSM-2461; family DSM-2461; genus Oceanispirochaeta. Next base: position 3,001,982 of record CAXXVE010000001.1, on the reverse strand, counting down.
CCAATTATCGATGAAGGAAGAACTTATCAATACTACCTATGGACATCTCCATTTAGACTATCATACCCCCGAATAGATCGTATTCTTGAATTTATTAAAAGTAAAAGCTTGTTTGAAGTAGGGAAAATACTGCCTACATTTGCAGCGAGTGATTTCCAAATGCATTTAGGGAGTGGAGTATGCTATGAAAATAATGTACTAAAAGTTTTAATCCCAGACTATCTGGGTTATGTAACAAAACTATACAATACCCTGGTTGTAAAACTTGAAGATTTATATAACTTTGTTAATCCTCAGGATGAAGCTAGCCAAAAAATAAGACTTTTCAGTGAAATGATCCACAACGCTATTGTGAGGGATGGTAATCTGACTGATAGGATCAAAGAATATAACAGTGATGAAACAGAAATTAACAATGAATTAAATAATCGGACGTTTGGTGTTGTCACAGGTATTGAAGATACATGGACACTACAATGGAGAGATCGCAACGGAAATATGATTGAGCCCTATGACGCAGAAAAACATTTTCGATATACAGCTGATTTGACATACTTAAGATGGCGGTTCGATCTTGATCTTAGATTGAAGTATCTGCAAGAACAAGCTGAAATTATTGCAAAATATATAATTGACTGGATACAGCTTCCCGGATTTGCCTATTCTTTATCAAATTTATTATACGGTTCTTTTTCTGGAGGGGACGCTAGAAGAGCACAGATAAATCTTGATGGCGAAGATTCAATTGATTCGATTAAAGGAATGATTTTCAGTGGTGATTATTTTAACAAAAAGGAAGCCGGTGATATTTTTGAAGCCTTTAAGGGAATAATCTTTGAAAAGTTGGATGAAACACAAGCCGGCCAGAATTTCCTTAGGAACTTTATAATTAGTTATTACAATGAGAATTTGCATAACTCAGAAACATATCCTGAGTATTTTGATATGCTGGAAGATGATCCCGGTACGCAGCTGGACACAAAAAAAGTATTAAAAGGAATTTTCAAAACTACAAGAACAGCAACAAAAGGTTTGGCCACCTTAATGGGCAGTTTTTCCATACATATAATGACTTATACGTATAAAATGATTGAAATAAAGGATAAGACACGAGAAGTTGCTGATATTTTTAAGGATACTTATAGAACTGTCAATAATACTGTTTTTTCTGCCAGAAAAGTTCAACTTGTTCCCAATACAGCTTCGAGTTCTACGGGAACTGTCACTTCGGTTTTTCGTAGAACTCAAAGTGTCAGCCTCTTTGCACGGAGCGGCAAGACTCAAATATCTGCGGCCTATACTAAGCTGGAAGAATTTAAAATTACATCTGATTTAAAACAAAACAAGGATTTAATTAGAAGTATAGGGAAATTCAATAGTGTAATGGATAAAATCAATATAGGACTGGGAGCCCTTCAAATTGTCGCGATATGCGGTAAAGATGAACACAACATCCAAGACATGCTTGTGGTCTCCGGTTTCTGTATGGATTTGTATAAGATACTTGGCAATGTATCCAAGACAGGAACCAAGGTTCTCGGTGGGGCTGGAGCTGCTATCAGTGCTGTAAACTCAGGAATATCCTCATATAAGGAAAGTCAGGAGGGGGATACTGACAGTGCGGTTTTTCTGGGTATAAGCGCGGGAGGTTCGGTTATTTCTCTGGTAGGTATAATAATAGGTCTGGCGGCAACTGCTCCGGCCTGGGTCTCCGCTGCAGCTGTAGTTGCCGTAGTTGGGGGTATTATTGCCGCGGTTGCCGGGCTGATCTCCATATTTTTAGATGATGCTCCGATAGAACTATTGCTGAAAAACTGCTTCTGGGGTACTGAATATCCTAATGAAAGTACAAAAACGACATCCTGGTCCTTAATACCATTACATGATTGGTCTCTACGAAAAAGGAATCAACAATATTTGCCACGTCATGTAGGGAATATTGATATTCAGATTGAGGCTTTAAACAATGTTGTTTACAGTTACACTATTAGCAAATTAGATTATTACCATTTCTGGCCCGATGGAGTCCTTGGTCGATTATTACCAGGATGCGAACCTGTAGGTTTAATTTATTTTACTATTAAAACCGGCTTATTACAGCGAGACAGCATTATAGAAGCAGAGTTATCTATTACACAAAATGATCAAGTTGTCCCCGAAACAACCTATAACATGACATTGGAGGGGGGAAAGAATATTCTGTATAATCTTCCAGCTGCTCCCGTAAAGGACAGTAGTGTACTTGAGGATAACGAGGGGTTATCTTCCCTAACATGTATTGTCGCCTCAAATAAAAACTCCCGAAAGAATACTATTAAAAAGGGACTAGACAGGATTATGTATGGAGATAACCCCGCTACCAATTCTAGAAAAAACAGATTTTTTGGATATGTTGAGGAATCGTCTATCGATTATTTTTCAAAGCTGGAAGAACTATACCAGCAGGATAACCATGCTGATTACAAAATACAAATAGTTATAAAACTGTATCCCGGTGGAAAAATAACCAATGCCGAGTCTATAGATAAGACAGAAACTACCAATTGCTAAACAGAAGGAAGATAATGACTTTAAAAAAAATATTTCTAATATCAACAGGTTTATTTCTTTTAATATCCTGCATTCCTAAAAAAGAGAATATATTTAAAGCTATAGACAGAAACAGTATTAGACAGGTGAAAAAGATAGTTGAAATGTATCCCGATGTCATTGAGATGCAAATTGATGAAAAGGATAACAGTATCTATGATACTATTCTCTACTATGCAGTGAATAGAGGTAATACTGATGAAAAAATAATAGAGTATCTAGTATTAAAATCTCAAGAGAAAAGACTTAATATACCAATATTTAATTCTTTTACAACATCTTTGTTTAATATGGATCTCAAATTATGTGATTTATTCATTGGTATGGGATTAGATATAAATACATCACCAACATCAATTCCAATTGCGTCAAATATTAACTTTTACAATGAAAATATTAATGCTTTAAAATATATAATAGGTAAAGGGTTGGACTTTAATTTATATAATGATCCACATCCTCCTCTATATGATGCAGCTCAATATGGATATACAGAAGTTGTAAGGTTGATGATTGAAGCTGGAGCTGATGTCAATATAAAGAATTATAATGGAGTTACCCCATTAGCTGTTGCAATTGATTATAACAGAATTGAAGTAATTGAGTTATTACTAAAAGCAGGAGCTGAAACAGAATTAGATGTAGAAGGAATAATCCAACCTATAGCCAGAATAAAATCTAAAGAAGTAATAGATTTATTACTCAAGTATGGAATCGATATTAATGAAAAAGATTCTGATGGATTTGGTTGTGTGTTCGGTTTATTATTGTCAAGTTCAGATTTTAGAGATAATGATCTTATTGAAACACTAAAATATGCAATTAAGATGGGTGCAGATAGAAATTATGAGACAAATGATGGAGACACTCCCCTAAATTATGCAATAAAAAGGGGTTACTCTCAAGAAATAATAGATTTATTAAAAGGAAAATAATCCTATTCTATGATTATGAAATGAGCATTCATTTTTACACGTTATTTCTCAAAACATCCTACACATTAAAGAAGAGGATTAACATTTTTACTAAATCTAATTTTCAGAATAGATGATCGATTTTTATAATTAAAGATTCAGATTACAAAGATAAATTCTGAAATCTAATAAACAAATGAATAAAAAAGGTACTAAAAATGCATATTAAACTAAAAAAAATAATTCCTTTTACTGGTATTGGAGCTGGAGTTTTCATCATTTTATGTGAAGTCTTCACATTGCTTTATACTGGTAGGATTTTTGGATATTTTGCTCTTGGATTAGCTTTAATTTTTCTATCTAAACAATTGATGGATGACTACATAGCCATCACAGAGAATGAAATACAATTAAGAATTAATTTCAGACTAATCGAAACTATAAAAATAAATGAAATTACAAGCATTGAAATATCAAAGAAATATATAAATGTTTTTTCTGATAACAAGATATTTCATGTGATGCTTTATGTTTTAAAAGAAGAAGATAAAGAGAAACTGAAAGCATATTTTACAAATTTAATCCCCGTAAAACCAGATTAGCATTTATAACACTCATACTCCCATAGCCTGTTACGGCGGCATGGAAAAACATGCGCAAGGGATACGCAGGGTGCGAAGCAGCCCGCTATTAGCGGGCCGAAGCGATAGCGGAGCCCGGAATAGCCCGTTCCTGCCTCAAGGCAGGATGCGTAATAAAAAAAAGGATTTCACGAAACAGCTACTCCCTGAAGGTTTCCATTATCTCTTTGATCTCATCAAGGGACTCCAGAAAGATCCCGAAGAGATAGGGGTCAAAGGAGCCGGCCATATCGTTCTGCATCATCCCCAGAGCCTTTTCCGTACTGAAGGCCTCTTTGTAGGGCCTCTTTGAAGTCAGGGCGTCAAATACATCGGCGATAGCGACGATCCGTCCGGCAAGGGGAATATTCCGCCCCTTGAGCCCCGCAGGATAACCCGAACCGTCATACTTCTCATGGTGCCCGCGAATAATATCTTCTGCGGTTTGAAGAACTGACTGATTCAGAATATTCACCATTCTCCGGTTCATAGCCTCTACAATCTTCAACCCTGTATCCACATGCTTCTGCATATCACTGTACTCTTCGGGAGTCAGAGCACCGGGTTTGAGAAGTATATTGTCAGGGACTGAAATTTTTCCTATATCATGAAGAGGGGCAAACCAGAGAAGCTCCCTGGGAAACCCCGGACTTATGGAGTAGTCTTTTTTTGATAGCTTGCGGGCAATAATATAGGCATACCGGGACATCCTTGAAAGATGCTCCGAAGTTTCATTGTCCTTTTCATCCATAAGCCCCACCATGGCATTGGCGGTTTCAGCAATCAGTTCCTGGGACATATACTCATGATAGAGCCTGGATTTCAGCCTGTTGGCTATCCTCTGGGCTATTTTGATATGGATTGGCTCATATACATTCTTTTCAACACTGGAGAAAAATAGAAAGCCCATGCAGCGGTTTCCCTGCATAAGAGGCACTGTAACACTGCTCTGTATCCCCTCTCTCAATACAAGCCGTGTGGATTCGGATACAGTTCTTCCGGATGCGTAGAAGGGAAGGTCGTTAATGATACGCCCTTCTCCACTCTCAAGGAGTCTGGGCAGAGAGGACTGCGTCAGAAACTCAGAATGCCCCGGTTCAAGATATATTTTCTTGTACTTTGTGAAAGCCGATTCCGCCGTAACCCGTCCGGCCTGATCGTTTACGGCAAGGGCAATTCTGTCAAAGGGAAGGATTCGGTAAATCACGGGGGCCAGGTTTTCAAGTATGTCCTGGATTCCACCGTAACTTTCAATATTGTCAATATACTGATCGAGTACAATATCCCTGTTAATTTTACTGATTGTCTCTCCGAGTTTCTTTACCTCCTGCGGAGCATCTTCCGAAAGAGAGTAGAACTCGGCTTTTTCATAGTTCAACCGTGTGTTGATAATATCAACACCATGGAGCATCACTTCGAGTGATTGGTCCACTGAACTGCGGAAGATCCGGAACAGGGCGTACATGGCCAGAACCATAAGAAACATGATTCCCTGAAGGGTGTAGCTTATGTAAAAGAGAACATTCATCGCTCTGTAGCTCTGATCCCGGATATATGAGGCGTAGGAGACGACTTCATCTCTGTAAAGGAGCCTCTCTTCAACCCCGGAGAAATCGGGTGGAAGCAGCTGCCGAAGGGCCACGAGGTGCCTTCCCGGGGTGAGCAGGTCATCGAGGAGTTCATTTCTCAGACCGGTGTACTCATCATAGGCGTTCAGAAGAGACTCAGTGGGAGAGTCCTCCTCAACCTGCACAGCCAGGGCAATGGTATTGATAGTCTGAAAGAGCCTGGAAGAGACCCGTTCCAGAGATGTGATTGCAATTCTAGTAGATATCATAAGAACCAGAGAGACCGCCACCAGGATGATAATCAGATGCATCAGATGGGCAATTTTGCTCCCGGAATTGCTGATACTGTTCTTTTCTGCCATAATTCCTTCTTGTATTTTTAATTGAAAAGCTCACTCTTTTAAAGTGACGCTGATAAAAGAACCATCCATGTTGATTATATAGAAAAACTGAATGGTTTCAAATTTCTGATACAGAAATTAAGAGAAGATTTATGATAAAAAAGATTTATTTAGCCTCTGCCTCCCCCCGCAGAAAAGAACTGATTCTCCAGATGGGAATGGAGTGCGCCGTTGTCCCTGTGGATGTGGAAGAGCACCTTGACCAGTCCATGCCGGCTCACCTTCTTGCCGAAAAGCTCTCCCTTTTGAAGATGAACGGATGCCTTGAAAACAAAGACACCCTGCCTGCGGATGCAGTTGTTTTGACGGCGGATACCCTGATTGCCCTGGACGATGAAAAAATAGGCAAACCTGCAGACCGGAAGGAAGCGGCATTGATTCTGCGCCGCCTTCAGGGGAGGACCCATCAGGTGATAACAGCTTTTTCTATCTGTCCCCTTCAGACCGGTGAGATTATAAGCGGTAGCGAGACAACCGATGTGACCTTCAGTCCCATGTCGGATGATGAGATTGAGGATTACCTGACCACCGGTGAATGGATGGGAGTGGCCGGAGCCTACCGCATTCAGGAGCAGGGAGGAAAGTATATATCTTCCCTCAATGGCACGTTTTACAATGTCATGGGCTTGCCAATAAACCGTATATATGGCATCTTAAGCAGGCTGATTTTCAGCTAATAATTTTCCGGTTGCACTTATATCCTTCTGACTCAGGGTTTTACTCTGAAATTCAGCAGGACAAAGCTGACAACTGAGATCAAGCGAAGGACCGCTTTAAACGAGAAAGCGGAATAGGAGACTACATGGCTGTAGTAACAATGAAAAACCTGCTCGAATCAGGTGTACACTTCGGTCACCAGACCAAACGCTGGGACCCCAGAATGAAGAAGTTCATCTTCTCACAGAGAAATGGAATTCATATCATCGACCTTCAGAAGACTATCGTCGCTATCCGCGAGGCTTACGACGTAGTAAGAAAGAACGTACTTGACGGAAAGTCTGTTCTCTTCGTAGGTACCAAAAAACAGGCTCAGGCCGCCATCGCAAGAGAAGCCGAACGCTGTGACATGTTCTATGTTAACAACAGATGGCTCGGTGGTATGCTGACCAACTTCACAACAATCAAAAAATCCCTCCACCAGCTCAAGAGAATTGAGAAGATGGAAGTTGACGGGACTTTCGAACAGCTCACCAAGAAAGAAGTTTCCAAGCTTCTGAAAGAAAAGGGCAGACTCGAAAAGAACCTCGGCGGTATCAAAAACATGACAGAACTCCCCGGAGTAATGTTCATCATTGACACCAAAACAGAAGCAATTGCTGTTGCCGAAGCTAAAAGAATGGGCATACCCATCATCGCGGTTGTAGATACAAACTGTAACCCCGAAGGAATCGACTTTCCTATCCCCGGTAACGACGATGCGATCAGAGCTATCAGCCTGTTCACACAGATCATTGCCAACGCCGTTGTTGAAGCTGACAACGAAATCGGACTGGAAGTAATCGAAAGCCTTCAGGATGAAGATGAAGCCCCCGCTGAAGAAGCATCTGAAGAAGCAACTGAAGAAACAGCCGCAGCTGGCGACAGCGACGTTGTTTACGAAACTGAATAAGAGGAGATTATTGTGGCAGTATCACCAGCTGATGTAAAAAAACTGAGAGACAAAACTCTGGCAGGAATGCTTGATTGTAAAAATGCACTTATTGAAGCAGACGGAGACTTTGCCGCAGCTGAAAGAATCCTTAAAGAAAAGGGTCTTGCAAGCGCGGACAAGAGAGCCGGTAGAGCGACTGGTGCGGGTGCTGTATTTACAGCCGTAAGCGCCGGTACAGCAGCAGCTATCGAGCTGAACTGCGAAACCGACTTTGTTGCCAAGAACGCCGTTTTCGGTGAGTCAGGAAGCAAGATTGCCGCTTTCTGTGCAGAGAACAAGGTATCTGAAGTAAACGGTGAAGTAGAAAATCTTGTAAAAGAGGCTATTTCCGTACTGAAAGAGAACATGGGAGTAAAGAGAATTGCTCTTATGGACGTTGCTGACACTGACTGCGTTGTAGATTACCTCCACAACGGCGGACAGATCGGTGTTATGGTAAAACTCAGCTGCGACAGCGCTGAGACCGCTGCCAAGGACGAAGTCAAGGCTCTGGCTACAGACCTCGCCCTCCACGCGGCTGCCTTCAACCCCACATACCTCAACCGCGGCAAAGTTGACGCGGCATACCTCGCTGAGCAGGAAGGAATCTTCAAGGCTCAGGCTGAAGGAATGGATAAGCCCGAGAAAGTTATCGAAGGCATTATCAAGGGTAAGCTGAACAAGCACCTGGCTCAGGTCTGCTTTGTAGACCAGGCATTTGTTAAAAACGACAAACTGTCCTGTGCCCAGGCGTGTGCAGAAGTTGCCAAAGCCGTTGGCGGAAAAGTTGAACTGACTGACTACATCTACATGATGGTCGGCGAAGAAGTGTAATCTTTTCATTTAAACGCCCCCTGTGTTATCATGGGGGGTGTTTATATTTATAAGCACCTTCAACACTTTAAGAAGTTGCCCGTACTTTATGACTGCAACTAAAAGGAAGTTACTATGGATACTGTAAAGAAATCTGCAGAAGACAGAATGAAAAAAACCGTCAAGGCTCTTAAAGAGGAGTTCAACACAATCAGAACAGGCCGCGCTTCAGCAAGCCTCTTCGACAAGGTTAATGTTGAATACTACGGATCCCCCACCCCGCTGAACCAGCTGGCCAACATTTCCATTCCCGAAGCCAGACTGATTGTTATTCAGCCCTTTGATAAGAATGCACTGGGTGACATCGAGAAAGCCATTATGACATCAGAGCTTTCACTGAACCCCAATAACGACGGAAAAGTTATCCGTATCAACATTCCCCCTCTTACAGAGGAAAGACGTAAGGACCTTGTAAAACAGGCCAAAAACGTCGGAGAACAGAGCCGCGTTTCCATAAGAAACATCCGCCGTGACGTGAACGACCAGATCAAAAAGGGTGATTTCACCGAAGACGAGCAGAAGAAAGGCATGGATGAAATCCAGAAAGTCACCGATGACTACATCAAGGAAATCGGAACCATTATTGACGAAAAAGAAAAGGAAATAATGGAGATTTAATGGCTTCACAGGAGAGCTTACCCGGCCATATCGGGATAATTATGGATGGGAACGGCCGCTGGGCGAAAAACCGCGGCCAGAACAGATCCGCCGGTCACCGTGAAGGACTGAATGCCGCCAAGGCTGTGGTCAAGGCTGCTTCGGATATGGGAATCAAATATCTCTCGCTCTACGTCTTTTCCACTGAAAACTGGAAAAGGACAGAAGATGAAGTTTCTTTTTTAATGGTTCTTATCAAGAGCTACCTTAAAAAGGAGTATCAGTTCTACAAAGACAACTCCATCAGAGTGGTGCACAGCGGAGATCTTGAAAAGCTTCCCGCTGACATACAGAAAGAGATCAATACTGTATCTGAACAGACAGCCGGTTTTGAAGGCCTGACAGTCAACCTTCTCATAAATTACGGCGGCCAGGATGAAATAGTCCGGGCTGCAAACAGACATATTACAGAAAATCCGGGTACTCCCCTGAGCATCGACTCCCTGTCGGCTTCTCTGGACAACCCCTGCATTCCTCCGGTGGATCTTATTATCCGCACCGGCGGCGAGAAGAGGATAAGCAATTTCCTGATATGGGAAACGGCCTATGCCGAACTCTATTTTACAGATAAATTATGGCCTGACTGGTCTGGAGAGGATCTGCGGGAAGCCGTAGACTACTTTACAGGCAGAGACAGGCGCTTCGGCGGAGTTAAATGATGAATAACACACAGAAAAGATTTCTTCTTTTTGTACTGGCTCTGCCTATCCTGGCCTGCCTGATTCTGATCTCATGGATGAACCATATTATAATCAATGTTCTTATTGTTGGAATCACCATGATTGGTACAAACGAAGTTGCCGGCATCTTCAGAAAAGCCGGCATATCGGTTCCGATCAAGGCCCTGACTGCTGTTTCGGCGGTTCTTCCTGTTCTAACCTACCTTATCGTCCTGGGAAAAATTCCTGAAAGCATAATCCCCCTCTACTTCCTTGTTGCGGGGCTTTTTGTATTGATTTTCCCTGTATTCACAATGGCAGAAGTTGAGTTTAAGGGACTGATCGAAGCGGCTGCCGCTTCGCTGCTCAGCCTTTTCTATCCAGGTTACTTTCTGACCTTCATTGTCAGGTTTTCAGGTTTTGAACATGCAAGCGGCATTCTTATAATTTTCATGCTGATGGTCTATCTCAATGACTCAAATGCCTGGTTCATGGGTGTATTTTTCGGAAAGAATTCAAAAAGAGGACTCTTTGCGGTAAGCCCCAATAAAAGCCTTATAGGCTTCGCAGGCGGAATTTTAGCATCCGTTGTTGTAACCATTGCATCCTGGTACTGGTTTCCTCATATAATGCATGGTTCTCTGTGGATGACGGCTCTTCTCGGTATTGTTGCCGGTATGACCACAATCCTTGGAGACCTTATAGAATCGGGAATCAAGAGATCCGCAGGGGTCAAGGATTCAGGAACTATAGTTATGGGACGGGGCGGTCTTCTGGACTCCATCGACTCCCTGCTGCTGACAGGACCTGTATTCTTCTACTACCTGTATCTCACTAACCTGTAAATCAAGGCGTCTGCATAATGAAGAGTGTATTAGTACTGGGTTCTACAGGCTCCATAGGCCAGAGCACCCTTGATATAATCCGCAGCTATCCTGAAGATTTCCGTCTGGCGGGTCTTCAGGCCCACAGCAACGAGGAGAAACTTCTCTCGGATGCGGAAGGTTTCCCCGGGGCAAAACTCTGTCTCAGCGGAAAACAGAGCAGCAGAAAAGAGATCACATACAGCGGCACTCAGGGCATTCTGGACCTGATCAGCGACTCCGGTGCAGACATCGTTGTAAACGGAATTGTCGGTGCCAGCGGCCTGGCTCCCTCGGCGAGGGTTCTTGAATGCGGTATGGATCTGGCACTGGCTAACAAGGAATCGATGGTTCTGGCAGGGCCTCTTATCAACGAGCTTGCCACACGCAGAGGATGCCGTCTTCTGCCTGTCGACTCGGAGCACTCGGCTATATTCCAGCTTCTTGAGAACAGAAAACCCGAAGATGTGAAAGAGATTATTCTTACAGCATCGGGAGGGCCCTTCAGAAACAGGGACATTGCCGATTTTGCATCTATAACAGTGGAGGATGCCCTTGCTCACCCCACCTGGGCAATGGGCCCGAAGATCACTATTGATTCGGCGACAATGGCCAACAAGGGCCTGGAAGTTATTGAAGCACAACAGCTCTTTGATTTCGGTGTGGACAGAATCAAGGTACTGATTCACCCCCAGAGCTATGTACACTCCCTTGTCCGAACCAGAGATCTGGCCCTTTATGCACAGATATCGGAACCTGATATGAGGCTTCCCATACAGGATGCCCTTTTCTACCCCGAATCCCGGGAGGTCCCCTGGACCTTTCTGGATCTTGCCGGAAAGGTACTTGAATTCCAGGCTCCCGACCTCAAAAAGTTTCCAATGCTGAAACATGCATTTGACTGCGCAGGAAAAGGCTGTTCCTATCCTGTAGCCTACAACGGTGCCAACGAGATAGCTGTCGAGGCATTTCTCGGGGGAGGCATCCCCTACACCGCCATAGCATCGGTGACGGAAGAGGTGCTTCAGAACGACTGGTCTGCACAAGGTTCTACAGTGGATGAGATTCTATCCCTCGACAGTAAATCCAGAACCCTTGCGCGTGATTACATAAGGACATTGAGCTGATGATGCTTATTAAAATACTCCTGGGACTCCTTGGACTCTCTATTGTTGTCGTTGTCCACGAGGCCGGCCACTTTATCGCAGCCAGACTCTCGGGAATCAAAGTGGAAGCTTTCTCCATCGGCTGGGGAAAGGTCCTCTTCTCTAAAAAATGGGGAGATACGGACTTCCGCATCTCTCTCTTCCCCCTTGGCGGTTACTGCAAGATGCAGGGCGAACAGGCCATGATTCAGGCATGGGAGAGTAAAGCAAGAACCATCGACACCGACGATGGAGACATGTATGCCGCCCCCTGGTGGAAACGGATCATCGTCTCCCTGAGCGGACCGGTCATGAACCTGATCATGGCAGCCTTTATATTCTTTGTCATAAGCTTTGCAGGTTACCAGGTCCATTACTATCCCTCCAGAATCGTCATGGCCTCGGAGTACAGCTCAAGAAGCGATTTCCCTGCCGACAGGGCAGGCCTTATGACGGGAGACAAAGTCAAAGCCGTTAACGGCAGTGAGATTGAACGCTTCGACCAGCTCCAGCAGGCCCTTATGGTCAGCCCGGAGAAGACGATAGACCTTACCATCGAGAGGGACGGCAGAACTCTTACCATCCCCGTTACCCCGGAGCTCAACAAAGACAGCGGCGCGGGTACTCTTGGAATTTTCCCCTGGATTGAAGCTGTTGTCAGGTCTGTTTCAGAAGACTCTGTCTTCCATGCTGCAGGGATGATTCCGGGTGACCGGATTGTGGAAGCAGACGGGACAGCAGTAAACCACGCTCTGGATATTTCAAGACTTGCCGGTGGAGAAACACCCATAAGTTCCGTAAGGGTCATCAGATCCGGCAGCCCGGTAGACCTTGAAATTCCCTCGGATACAGAACTTTCCTCAGGGGGTATTCAGTTCGACTACCTGACCCTCAGAACACCTTCCTTCAAGCTGTTTCACTCTCTGAAGGAGGGATTTACTGAATCTGCAGATACTGTGGTCAATTCGGTTAAGGGACTGGGAATGCTTTTTAAGGGCATTAATCTTCAATCGGCTGTTTCCGGCCCCTTGAGGATCACCTATATGACAGGAGACCTCGCTTTTTCAGGATTTTCCGCAGGACTGGCTGAGGGATTTCTCAACTTCTTCAGGTTTATTGCTCTGATCAATGTAGCCCTTTTCATAATGAACCTTCTCCCCATCCCCGTCCTGGACGGTGGCCAGATACTTCTTTTTCTGGTTGAGGGGATAACACGCCGGAAACCGAATCCAGCTGTACTATACAGATACCAGATGCTCGGCACTATGATCGTATTTGCTCTGATAATATTTGCAACAACAAATGATATACTCTTTTTTTCAAGGAACTGATACATGAATAAATTTAAAACTGCTTTTCTACTGTTTTTAATGTCCGCTTCAATCCTCTCTGCCCAGAGAATGGTTATTGATTCGGGACATAACAAATCAGTGGGATCACTGAGTTACCATGAGTCGACAGACTCTCTTGTATCGGTGGATGAATCCGGACTTGTTAATATCTGGGATCTGAAGACCGACAAACTCCACTATCAGCTTGATACAGGGATCAAGGGAAACATCGAGACAAGACTTCACCCCGTCAAGACAGAGATAGCGATTCTTGTGAGCCGCCCGGGCTACAGCGCTCTGTCTGTATGGAACTGGCAGACAGGAAGAAATCTGTTTACCAAGACTCTTGAAGCCAGACCTGTCCAGTTCGACTACTCGGGACAGGGCAAGTTCCTTTTCACCACAAGAGTGGGCAATCCGAGCATCCAGATCTTCGACAGCCAGTCAGGCCGTCAGTACTCTTACCTCAGGCGGCTGAACGGATTTTTCAGCTATGCCTATGTAGGATCTTCAGAAGCGACCATAATGGCCTACAGCAACTCAGGTTACTTCCGTTATTACGATATAAGAACCTCCTCACTGAAGAGTGAAGTGGAGACAACTGAAGATCTTTCGGATATCAGAATCCTGGAGACAGAGGGCAAACGTTACCTGCTTGCAAGAAAGGACAGCACCCTTGTCATGATAGACCGCCTCACAGGCAGGACCAGAGATTCCATGGATGTGAACGAGATGGCGGAATACTCCATTGACCAGAAAGAGGGAATCATTACTATTGTCAGCCAGTCCAGTACAGGACGGCTGAAGGTCAGCCATGTCTCAACAGCCGGTGCCTACTTCTCCCCCTACCCGACTCCTGTATATTTAAAGTCAACCGCTTCCACCGATGCAGTGGATACAGGATACTTCAGAATATCCGATACCTTCAGAACCGTTGAAACAGTAAACAACAGGGTCTTCTTTTCCGATGCTTCCGGAAACATCTGGCAGCTCAACAAAGAGACTCTTGCCCCCTATATCTTCAAGAAAAATGAGCTGGCTCACATACAGGACATTAGCTTTAACGGCGATACCCTCTATATGCTTACAGAATCGGAATTGATGACCCTGAACAGCAGCTACTTCGGAGCAAGCGGCGTCAACAGCACTGAACGCCTCGATGACGTTACACTCTCTTCTGCCGCAAACCCGCTTCCTGGGGTATCACAGATTGAAAACTACGATGAGGGTAAACTGCTGATCTGGTCCGAGTCAAACACATCGAGAGGCTACGTCCTCTTTGACCCCGAAACCGGACGAGTCATAGGCCGTAACGACAGCTACAAGTCCGCCCTCAGGCAGGTCAACATAAGAAACAATCAGGTCCTCGCCCTGGAAAGCAGCGGTGAAGCGTCTCTGAGCGATATGCATACGGGAATCAGAGAGTTCGGTTTCTCCGCCCTGGGTATGGTCAGCCTCAACTTCCTGAACGATGATCAGCTTATAGCCGGAAAATCCCTGATGAAGACCGCAAGCAACCCCACAATCACCGTACAGACCGAGACCGGAGAGATCACACCTATCAATGACGACCGCTTCTTTGTCTATCAGATCATAAGCCCCCAGTCTGGACAGAACATCTACTCCGCCGGCCTGAAACTGAAGAGCGACGGAACAACAAGCACAGAGATAAGAACTCACAGCAAGGACAACCCCTCTCTGACATCTACCATCTACAGTAAAAACGGAGAGTGGATCAACGCCATGTTCTCAGTAGACACCAGCGCCTACACCCCCACCCTCTACGGAAGCGTGACAGGAAGGGACATTATAAGGCTCAGAGGATCACAGGCCAGAACCTGGGCATATGAGAAGAACATCGAGAAGATCTTCTACCATCAGTCCGTGCTATACATCATCAACAGCGATGGTTCTCTGACACTTGTCGATCCCCGCAGAGGAACAAAGATTCTCGACTACTATCTAATGAGTGACGGAAACTGGATTGCCATAATGGCTGACGGCTCCGCCAAACCGATTGTAAGCAGCCGGGATACCGCAGGAAGAATCAACAGTTTCTCCCAGACTACCGGTTTGCCTCTGCGGAACTCCTACCTAGTAAAAAGACCGGCCGAAGAGGAGTAATCCCCTCAGACTGGCCGCGGCCTCACCCTTCGGGTAAAAGAGGCAAATAAAAAACCCCGCTGAAAGGCGGGGTTTTATTTTCATAAATAACAGATTCAGGATTTGCTGTGAAGCGGGTTCTGGCTGATTTTCTGAATGGACAGGGCAACAACCTTACTGATGTCCTCAATAAGGGACTCAGTCTCCACCCTTGTATATAGACTCCCCAGAAGAGAGACTGTATATCTGGGTTTGATCTGGTTCAAAGCGAAACAGGCCATATCCTGTACACAGTCTGTACACTTGCAGATATCCTCATCGGAAATCCTGGACAGCTGTGTTTCAAGTTCCTTGTAGGCAACCTCTTCCACCTCATTCTTTATTTCATCCAGTCTGTAATTTTCAATAAAGCTCATACTCAGCTCCTAGCTACTGTGGGCCAAGGGTACAAACTTGGTAAAATGGGGAATAAAAGCCATCTTTACCACCCCGACGGGGCCGTTTCTCTGCTTGGCAATAATAAGTTCTGTCTCTATATTCTCAGGGGTTCCCTCTCTATTGTCAATCCCCCGGTCTCGATGGAGGAACATAACCATGTCCGCATCCTGCTCGATCGCTCCGGACTCTCTGAGGTCAGCAAGCCCGGGGGCTTTACCTTCAGTCTGACGTCCGACCTGGGAAAGAGCGACAATAGGAATATCAAGTTCACGGGCAAGGGCCTTCAGGGAACGGCTGACTTCGGCCATCTGTTCATGCCTGGGGATCCGTTTGTCCTCGAAGGTGATCAGACCGAGGTAGTCGATAAAGATAATCTTTACATCAAATTTACTGACCATACGGCGGGCCTGAGCCCTGAGGTCAAGAAGTTTCATGTTGGGAGTATCATCGATCCAGAGGGGAGCATCATAGATAGAGCTCGCCGCATCGGTGAGGCTGTTAAAGTCCGAAGGCTTCAGCAGTCCTGTTCTGATCTTGTTTGAGTTTATATTCGCCTGTAGGGAGAGAAGTCTCTGCATAACCGACAGGGTTGTCATTTCAAGAGTAAAAAAGCCGCAGTTAATTTTATGTTTGATGGCGATATTCGCCGCAAGAGTCAGGGCGAAAGCCGTCTTACCAACCGAAGGACGTGCACCGATAACTACCATTTCTGACTTCTGAAAACCAGTTGTCATGGAGTCAAGGTCGTCAAATCCCGAGGGAACTCCTGTAAAGTCGCCTTTCTGGGAGTAACGCTGCTCGATGGCAAAGATCGCTTCCTTGATAACATCACCGGCGGACTGCATGGAATCCACCGACCTCTTGTCGTTGATCTCAAAGACCTGACGCTCAACATCCTCGAGAATCTCCGAGGTGTCCCGTGAGTCGTCGTGAGCCTGTGCATGTATATCTGCGGAGATATTCAGGAGTTTGCGGCGTACACTGCATTCCTGAACGATTTTAGAGTAGTATTCGATATTTGCCGTGGTCGGCACGGATGAGGTCAGACCGGTGACATAGGCTACACCACCGGCCTTT
Organism: Oceanispirochaeta sp.; assembly: GCA_963676905.2. Taxonomy (GTDB): domain Bacteria; phylum Spirochaetota; class Spirochaetia; order DSM-2461; family DSM-2461; genus Oceanispirochaeta. The sequence goes on along the minus strand of CAXXVE010000001.1, from coordinate 2,985,114 downwards.
TCAAGAAGAGACTCGCTTTTGAGCTCTTCTATAACCGTCAACAGGTCGACACCGCTGCCCTTCTTTTCAAGTTGTTCAATAGCCTGAAAGATGTGCTGGTGGCCGAGCCTGAAAAAATCTTCGATCCCCAGATACATTCGAACTGTATCAAGGGAATCGAGATTAAAATTGAGCAGAAGTGCCCCCAGAACCGCGGATTCCGCGTCTTCATTATGCGGAGGCACTCTGTCTTTAAGGGAAGTTGGTTCCATAAACTCCCTGAATATTATTCAGCAGACTCTTCGGATACTTCTTCAGCAGCAGCTTCGGGAGCTGCTTCTTCAGAAACCTCTTCAGTTGCAACTTCCTCGGCAGGAGCTTCTTCAGCCTTTGCTTCGGGTCTTGCAGAACCTTCTACTACTTCACCCTTAACGGTTACTTTCAGCTCAGCTGTTTCACCGCCGTAGAGTTTGATTGTTACAGTGCTTGTACCGGTAACTTTGATGGAATGTGCGGGGATATCAACGTTTTTCTTAACGATGGTAAGACCCATTTTTCCAAGCTCTTCAACGATGGTAGCTGCAGTAACAGCACCGAAAAGCTTACCCTTGTCACCAGCGGGCATTGAGATGACCAGTTCTTCACCGGCCAGTCTTTCTTTAACGCCCATGGCGTCTTTTCTTTTGGCTTCTTTTCTTTTTTCGATAGCCACTTTCTTCTGCTCAAACATGTTGAGGTTGGCTTTGTTGTAGGGAACAGCCAGTTTCTTGGGGATCAGGAAGTTACGTGCGTAACCGTCGGCTACAACCTTAACATCTCCCTCTTCACCAAGGTTGGAAATATCCTGATTCAATATAATCTTCATGGAATTACTCCTTGTCAAAAATTCTGTAATTTACCCAGAGTTCGGAAACACCGAGCCCTGCAAATAAAATCAAAACAACCAGATTGATTCCCGGCATTACAGCCAGAAAACCGGTTGTCATCAGAAGCAGTCTCTGCATCTGAACCGACAAACCCTTCCTGCTTACCATGGCTCTTGCCATGCCCAGTCCGCGGAGTGCATAACTGCCTGCGGAAATAATGAGGGCATTGCTGACAGCATAGGCGGAAATACCGCCGAGAAGCTGCCTGCCTGATCTCCCCATAAGCTTATCCAGAAGATAAACCGTAAGAGGAACAAACAGGAACCAGATCCAGGCCTCAGGCAGAATCCAGCGTTCTTTTCCGGACTGATCATCTCTACCGATCCGCTTTGTTATATTCTTTCCCAGCCAGTGGGAAAAAGCAATAAAAAAGAAATACCAGGCAAAGCCGGTTCTTTCAAGCAGATCCTGCACTATGAGAAGCATCAATTCACCATCCACTCCGACACCGTTGCCGGCTGATGTCAGATTCAGATCCTGACCGACAGCCAGAGCCTGATCCAGTGCAGGGACAAGCTGATCTCTCAGTCTTCCAAGCACCGGCTGCATCAGGAGTACAATGACTCCTGCCAGAGCGGTTGCTGCCGCAATTCTCAGGGGCAGCTCGAATTTCTGCAACTCGAAATTACAGATGTAGAGTCCCGCAACCGCGAGGAGCAGGATACATCCGTCCAGATATACAAATCCCAGAGCCCCGAGGGGTCTCAGGACCATGGCCCTGAAGGCCAGTATCAGAAACACCGAAACCAGCGAGGATACCAGAAACCTCTGCCTGCTCCGCCCACCTGCAGAATACTGCAGAGGCACCGCAAACAGGGGCGACAGAAAACCGAGGTTGTACAGCACTGCTGACGCCACGGATACCGCCGTTATCTTCCTGATCTGCCGGATTTCCAAAAATCAGAGTCCTGATTATTTAGAAACAAAGGGAAGAAGAGCCAGAGCTCTTGATCTCTTAACTTCTGTAGTCAGCATTCTCTGGTGCTTTGCACAGGTACCGGTGATTCTTCTGGGAAGGATCTTACCTCTTTCTGTGATGAAACGACGCAGTGAATCAGGTTTCTTGTAGTCTACTTCCAGACCGTTCTTACAAAATTTACAAACTTTTTTCTTGTAAAAAGTTTTTCTTCCGCCTCTCATGGGAGGTCTATCACCTGAGGGTCTTCCTGCAGGTTTGTTTTCTGAAGCATCCTGAGAAGCTCCAACTTCTACATTCTGTGTATCATCAGACATGTTATATCTCCTTGCTTAACCTGGACTGAAACTCAGTCCTCTTGTATTAGATTCCCGGAGCAGCCGGCAGGGCTGCCTGAAATCATCATTACTTTCCGTCTAATTTTGGCCGAACCATCCCTGTAAGGGCTTCAGACGGTTTAAAACGGAATATCGTCCTCAAACCTGTCCTGCTGCTGGGGTGCCGATTTTTGTTCGGGCCTGCTGTAGGATTCAAAGGGTTGAGAGTTTCTGGGGGGTGCCTGGTTGGTGTTCTGATATGAACCCTCAGAGGACTGCCCCCTGTCGCTTCTGCTTCCCAGAAGCTGAATATCCGAGGCAACGATAGTCACCTTGCTGCGCTTCATACCATCCTGCTCCCAGCGGTCCTGCCGGAGCTGGCCTTCAACTGCAATCTGTGTACCTTTGGAGAGATATTGAGAAAGGGCTTCCGCTCTTCTACCAAACAGTGAAACATCAAAAAAGTTGGCCTCTTCAACCCATTGATCTCCCTGTTTTCTACTGCGGGTGGAGGCAAGGCTGATATCAGCAATTGCCATTCCGCCGGAGGTATACTTCAGCTCTGCGTCTCTTGTTAGTCTTCCGACCAGTACTACACGGTTAATATCTGATGCCATGGGAACCCCTCTTAGTCTTTTTTAACGAAAAGGTACTTCAGAAGAGAAGTCTCAAGCTTGAGAGCAACTTCAATCTTCTGGATTCCTGCGGGATCGGCGTCAATGTTGAACAGGTGGTAGTGTCCACGCTCTTCTTTTTTAACGGGATAAGCAAGCAGTCTGTCGCCCATGTCTTCTTCAGAAGCAACTGTCACACCATTGTTTTCAAAAATAGTCTTGACAGCCTTCAGACCTGTTGCATAATTGTCTTCCTTGACACGGAAAACTGCTGTAAATTCATAGGATCTCATTCTATCCTCCTTACGGACTTTAATGATTTGCTCCTACAGAGCAAATAAAGAGGCTGGGAAAAAATATCATATGCATTGATTGATGTCAAGCTAAATGCCCATGATGCCGAAACATATAACAGACAATAAGGATATGGAGATTTAAATGAGCGAGAAGGTTCATTACGAAGACAATCTATTCTACCTGCACAGTGAGATAATGAATATACAGAACGGTCTCAAACTGTCAATTGACAGTGAATTCTTCGCATCACCCATGGTGAAGCAGATTTTTACAATTGATGCCGTACTGAACCGACACTACACACTCTTAAAGGAAAATCCCTATCTTATAAGAAGAAACGACTTCCTTTTTTCTATCCAGAAGCTCAAGACGAAACTGGCGGCCCTTATAGAGCTTGCCGAAGAGAAGAAGGGCTTTTTTTCCGAAGAAGATTCCCAGAGGTTCCCCGAACTCAAAAGAAAGATGGCCGCTCATCTGGAGGACGTTCAGGCGATCCGGAGGGAGATAAGTGAAAATATCGAAAGCTCAAGAGAGGATAATTCAAGCCTCTCTACAAGTGAATACGAACTTTTAATGCAGTCCGAAGAGGATTAAAAACAGGGGCATTCAATCCCCATCCCTGCAGCAGAAAGGCCGGAAGCCTCTGATTCAACCCAGAAGCCCTCCGGCCTTTTTTTAATAATCAACTATCAAAAACAATCATCAACCGGGAATGAACTCGTTTCCCACCTTTCGGGCACGCACCGGTTTGTCCAGATCGATTTTGAGGGCAAGTCCTGTCTCCACAAGGAGATTCCATCCGGCAGCCAGTTCGACATAGTTCTGAAGATCCCCTGCTTCGGGAATGATCACGGAGTGATCAAAGGCTGTCTTTTCTGTTCCGACAGAGATTATTTTTATGCCTACGCCCTCTGTGAGGCACTCTTTGAACTTCTCGACCTCTCCGGGAAAGGGATCGATCACAACAAGCACATCATCCTGGCTCATTACTTCCTCAATCCCGTGGGCAGCATAGGTCCCTTCAAGAAAATCGGATTTCTTTCTTGTAATTTCGTTTGTTTTAAGCGCCAGCTCTTCGGCAACGCCGTTGTTTCTGCCCGCAAAGTAGATCATCCCCGTACCGCTGAGAAGCTCTGTAACCTCAGCCGGAATCTCCATTGTCAGGGCCTTTTCAACAGCATCTGCACAGGCCTCAAGGCCTTCCAGGGTCTTTCCCGAGGCTGCGGCTCTCAGGGCATCGTAGAAGAGGGCCTGTTCGGCAACCGACTTGGTGGCGGCCACGGCATCCTCTCCGCCGCATCCCAGAACATAAGTGGAACGGCTGTAGCTCTCAAGGGTGGAATCCTTTGATGCCGTAACTCCGAAGAGATTCTCATGACCCTCTTTTTTGAGTTTGTCAAAAAGGCGGATCAGCTCTTTGGTCCGTCCGCTGTTGGAGGCGCCGAAAACGGGCATTGAACCCAGATGGTACTCCATAGCCTGTGTGGAGCCCTCTGTGAGCAGTGTAAAATCCTCTGCTGCGGCAAGGCTCTGTGTGATGGCACGCTTTGCGGGAAAGATCCTGCTGGACCCCTCGCCAGTCAGAAACGCTCTTCCTGACTTTTTAAGGGCCTCGGCATAGACTTCCAGATCGGGGATATCAAGGGATCTGATGACCCCGGGTGTTTCCAGCATCTCTCTGCAGAGTGCATATTTTGAATATTTGTCTGTACTGTTCATTTATTTTTCCTTTTTAATAATATGTTCCCGGATACTGTCCTGAATCAGAGAGTCTTTCTGATATCCTCCGCCCAGGTGCTGCCAGAAGCACTCGGCATAATCGACACCGACCATTTCACCAAGCTCGGCTGAAAATTTCTTCATTTCGCCGAAAAAATCATCAATTTTGTGCATATGCTTCATCAGATCCTTCTGAGACTCATGGCATCCCAGCATCTCAAGCTTCCCTTCTATGACAGAAGAGATATCCACAAAGAAGTGGGGAGACGGCAGAGGGAAACCTAGGGGATCAGAGAGGCTCATGGGGGCAGAGTGATAAAGGAGGGGTGTTACAGGAAGGGGCTCTTCCTTTGAAGGGACATTGGGCAGAGAGGAGATCATGGCCGCAGCGTCACAGATTACCGATGTTGTCCTGTGGTCGCTGTGGTAGTCGTTGGGAAGGTGGGTGATGATCACCCCGGCCTTTGTCTTTCTGATGACATCAACCATCTTTATCCGGATCTCTTCACTGTCGAAAACATATCCGTCTCTCTGATCCAGACAGTAGTAGTCGGCATCAACAAGCGCCGCTGCACTTGCAGCTTCTTTTTTGCGCATGGCGATGGTCTGAGCTTCATCACCGCTCATGCCACCCATTCCCCCTGCGGTCATGGTGCAGATGGAGATGGAAAAGCCCTTCTCTTTCAGAAGCCTTATTGTCCCGCCGCACCAGGCTTCCGCATCATCGGGATGGGCCTGAACGACAAGAATGTGTTTATTAAAACTCACTGTTTTTCCTCCATATAGAATTTATCCTCCAGACTTACAAATTCGGGCAGCCCCGTTACAAGGGGCCGTATATAGTCCATAAAGGCAGGGGTGACATCGTTGCCCCTGGCATTGATATATTCCTCAGGCATGGCTTTGGCCCTGACAGCCACATCTTCAAGAGCTGCAGTGCCCAGGGAGAATCCCCCCTCCGTGTCACGCTGTATTGAAACCATCACCCCGCTGTTCCCTGAAACAGCAAGGGAGACAGCCTCTGTTCCGCAACGGTAGGCGATATCCAGATCCAGGGCCTCGGCTCTATCAAAGGCGCTCATAATCAAAGATTCGGAGATCTGAAACTCCCCTCTTGCCCCGTCCAGGGCATCTGTAAGAATTCTGTGGACATTCAGGGCCACACTGGCTCCGCCCATGGCACCGAACTCGGTATTATTGAATTTATCCTTTGATTCCGCGGCGCTGACAGGAGTTCCGTCAGGATAGAGCAGACCTTCACTGACAACGACAGAAACCCAGCCGTACTTTTCAATGCATGCTCTTGCATCTTCAATCATCTCATCTTTGTGGAAGGGACGTTCGGGGCAGTAGATCAGATGGGGAGCGTCCCCCTCTTCCCGTCTTGCTGCCGCACAGGCTGCTGCAAGCCATCCGGCTTCCCTACCAATGGTCTGGTAGACGACAAACTGATCCACTTTTTTCATATCCCTGGCCAGAACCCCGGCCTGAAGAACATTGAGAACATTGCTTCTGGCAGCTGATGGGAATCCGGGTGTAAAGTCTGTGCCGAAGAGATCGTTATCCACGGTCTTGGGGACTCCCACACCCATCAGGTCATACTCCTTTTCCCGGCAGTAGGCTTCAAGACGGTGTATGGTATCCATGGTGTCGTTCCCGCCGATAAGAAAGAAATATCTAATATCGTATTTTTTAAGGACTTCCAGGATTCTTGGGAAATCGGAATCTGTGAGCTTGTGCCGTGAAGATCCCAGGGCGGACGAAGGTGTTGTCCTGAGCCCCTTGCGGACTTCCTCGCTCTGGGCACCCAGATCATAGAACCGCTCCTGCATAAATCCTTCTATTCCATAGTTCATGCCGAGGACAGCGGTTATTTCATCCCGCTTCAGCGCTTCGTCAATGACTCCGGCCAGACTGGAATTGATGACTGAAGTAGGTCCTCCGGACTGTCCGATTACAGCTTTACCTTTAAGCATTACTGTTACTCCTTGAGTTGTGTTTTTTATTTTTTAAAACATCCTCCCACTCCCCCCTGTACAGGGCGGTGTCGTTAAAACCGGGAAGTGTAAATACTGTTCGTATAAAGAATGAGGCGGCCCCTTCGGCGACCTCCCAGATCCCCTTTCGGGAGAAGATCCACGGGCAGGAGAGTACATCTTTCAACGCCTTTTCAAAGAGCTCTCTGTGAAGAGAAAAATCACCGCCAAGAATCAGAAGCTCCGGATCAAGGGTGGAAACAACAGGAATGAGAGAACCGAAGAGGCGGCTGCAGTAACTCAGGGCGGCAGCCTGTACGTCCTCATTCCGGTTCAGAGCCCGCAGAAAAGAGGATCTTTCCCGGGCATCCACCGGCGAAACCTGAAGCTCCCCCGCGGCATAGTGTGATCCATGATAGACAGACCCTCCGGAGACGATCCCCATTCCCACTTCCTGGTCCCAGTTTCGGCTTTCCGGATCCGAGTGATACTCAAGAAGCATGCAGATGAGATTGCCTGCTGACTCCCTGCGGTCCTCAACTTCACCCCAGGCAAAGCAGTTGGCATCATTTTCGATAAGAACAGGAATACCGAGGGCACTCTCAAGCTCCGATGCCAGTGAACACTCCTTCATTTCAAGGGGCCTTGATTCAAGAACAACCCCGATATGGGGATTGATCCGTCCCGGCAGCCCGATGCCCGCTCCGCATATCCTGCAGGAGAATCTTTTCTCCAACCCGGGCACAAGGTCTCTGATTTCCGAGGCCACTTCCTTAAGGCTGTAGGACTCCAGATTGATCTGCTCCCTGTGAACAGACTCACCTGAAAGCAGATTCAGGCTGATACGGATAAAAGGAACCTGCCATTCAATTCCAAGGACATAGAAGTCTTCGCATTTCAGGCCGATCGGTTTCCTGCCGCCCCGGGAGACTGTATGTGCGGCGGCTTCCTCGCGGATCAGGTCGGATTCAAGAAGGTCTTTGACGATATGGGTCAGAGTGGAACGGTTCAGTCCCAGAGCCTCTGCCGCTTCTATCCGGCTGACACCCGGTCGGGTCCGGATAAGATCCATGGTTCTCAGGCGGTTTATCCTGCCTTCCTGAACCTTGTTTGCCGTCATTAACACGCCTCCCTGCAACCTGCGGGTCTTTCCCTTTCCGCCGCAACCTTAAATCTGCTGTACACAGTTTGTTGATTGTTTCAACAAACATAATAAAAGAAGAAAAAAGATCTGTCAAGTTTTACCCTGACAGATCTCTGATAAACAGACTGAACTCTTTATTGATCAGGCGAGAGCTGAGAAACCGGCATCCCCTTTGATCTCAAAGGTTTTTCCCGATCTGCCTGTGACTATGATGCCCGACTCTCCTGCCCTTACATCGGAGATCCCTTCGTCAAGGGCGTCACCTTCATAGCTGAAAAATGCAGTTGCATAGTCCTGCACTCTTGTCTCTCCCGGTTTCAGAACTACAGATGTTGCATTACCAAGCAGATCCCCGTGATCCAGGGACTCCTGCAGGCCGTTGGCAAAGTAGTTCAGTCCGCATTCGGCTCCGAAACACCAGGAACGGTCTGTACCTCCGTCCTCAGGGGCCCAGGGGCGGAAGGGACGTCCGCCGAAGTTGTACCAGTAACTGTAGAAGTTTACGGGGATGCAGGAATCGTCCACGGCTTCAGGCCCCTTGAACCAGGCCAGATAGACAAGTTTCTGCACGGGATTGACTATGGAGCTCCAGCCCAGTGAGCAGTCTGAAGGGACAGCGGCAGTGACAAAGTCGGTATAGCCTATATGTCCCGGTACGACAGACCCGTCTGCGGTCCCACCCACGCGGAGGGGAACTTCCTTCAGGGAAGTGAATATACTGCCCGGTTCAAAGCGCCCGGTGTCATCAAATTCAGTCCCCAGGGGAGGAACGGCAAACTGCTTTGCGTTGTTGTCGATTCGGCAGCCCGTTTCCAGAAAAGAAGCTCCCACTGTATTGTGCCAGGTGCAGTTAAGGGGCTCATCATGGTCTGAATTGTTTGTTACAGCAAGCCGGCTGTAGTGAACAGGATGATCCTTTAAAATCATATCAGTTTTTTTGTAGCTGAGGCTGTGATCGGGGACATCAAGACTCCAGTCGGCGGAGGCTTTATCCTCTCCCTCATGCTGTGAGTCCAGATTCCATGTCATCAGAGCCGTGAAACCATGGGGAGGAAGCTCCCTTCCATCCTTCATAACATGGCCGGGCCCGACGCTGGGACAGCAGGGAAAGTTCCCTGCAATATCATAGAGAAGAGGCACCTTCCAGTAGTCCTCATGAAGCTTTGCATCCCATGGCTGACCGCTGTTGCTCCTGAACCAGGGATTCCAGTGGGCATTGACCCAGGCTGCTCCCTTTTTAACACTCAACTCGGGAACCATTGCCTTTTCACTGTTTATAACAACACGGAAATCTTCCTGTTCCAGAAGTACAGAGTCCCGTTCCCCTATATCAAGATATTTTCTGCTTTTCATAATTTACTTCTCCTTATTGCTCAGAGGCAGAGAGAATTCAGCTATCATCTTCTCCAGCCCCTTTTTTTTGAATTCTCCGGAAACCACCCTGTCCTCCTCTTCTGCATCTCTGTGCAGACCGAAGACAAGAGCCGCCTCAAAAATATCGAGAAAAACCGAACTGTCCAGTCCATGTTTTACTGCCAGGGCCATCGCTCCTGCGATTCTGTCTCCCGGAGCAAGTTTTCTGGGCAGATCCCGGCCGACCCTCTGCACTGTATCACCGAGGGAGCGGTTTCTGAACCGGCTGACAAGGTCATCCACATGGGATGTAATATCCTCAGGAGTGAAGACCGTGGGATACTCCATCAGCAGGGCTTTTCCGCTGATCATCATAGCATGTCTGACCTGATTCCGCAGAGTACTGTCTTCAAGAACTTCCCATATCATACTTTTCTCTGGAAATGACTTCCGTCCCAGATAGGCCGCTGCCGCATGCCCCATGTTGTGAATATAGAGCTTCCGGTCTACATAGGCCTCAATGGGAGAGACCGCTTTGATATGTTCCGATACGGGCAGACCGCATTTGAAGGCATCCCTGTCAAGAATCAGTGTGCTGTACTCCTCGGCAAAAAGCCTCAGGGGGTTCTTCCTGCGGTCCTCCTCCCGGAGAACCGGCACCATTTTCCCGATACTGCTGGCCACAAGCCCCGGAATCTTATCTGCAGGAAAGGCAAGCGGCAGGGATTCGACTATAAGGTTTCTGAAATACCCGGCGGCGTCGGGAATATTTTCGGCCATGACGATATCAAAGCCACCCTTTCCACCGGGAGACCATCTCTCTTCAAGAACAGAAGCCACCTTGCTGCAAACCGAAGGAGCCCCCCGCATCCCCACAGAGGAGATAACAAGATCACACTCCAAAAGAGCCGTGCGGAGAGCCTCCCCATCCGTAAGACAGAGGGCAGAGAACCCTGAGACAGTCCTGTCTTCAAAACCGCTGTCCCGGCAGATTGTGACAGTATAGGACTTTTCACGGTTCAGGGCTTCAACAAGATTTCTGTCTATATCGGCAATAACAACTTCATACCCGGCCTCCTGAAAAACAGGCACCATAAATGTCCGGCCTATATTGCCGCCGCCGAAAAGAAGAGCCTTTTTCATGCGTCCCCCTCAGTACCGGCGGTGGGCAGAATATTCTGAATATAGTCCTCCCTGACCGGCTTCATAAGATCTTCCTTCTCTCCGGGGCGGGACTCTACAAAGCATCCCCCCTTGGAGTAGAGGGCCAGTCCACCGGCGCAGATTCCCTCCACAGCCGCCGCCTTCAAATCGAGGAGGCCCTCATTTTCCATCTGCTTTGCCAGTGATGTGAGAACTCCCCCCATAAAGTTATCACCGCAGCCTGTGGTATCCCCCCTCTTTTCAGGATGGGCGGCCAGATCCCTGTCCACCCATGCACTTACGGGCATAAAGCTCAGAGGACAGTCCATGAAAACAGCACTGCCTAAGGAGAAGACGAGGGTTTCATCCTTTCCCCGTGTGATAATGACCGATTTCAGGCCGGCTTTCTGAAAAAAGCGGACAGAGCTGTCCAGAGAGTCCGAGCCTGAAAGCCTGAAAGCCTCCTCCTGGTCGCATATAAGAAGATCAATCCAGGGATAGGCAGGATCTTCAGGGGTCCCCAAAGGCCAGGGATCGATGTGGCTCTTTGCCTCGTTCCGGAAATCATATACAGTTCCGACAATATTCAGGCCTCCCGCCTCTTTGACCTTTTTGGACAGGGGTGCCAGGGCATCATGAAGGGGCGGAACAAGTCCCGTCCCCCCCCAGAGAACGATTTCAGCCTGAAAGAGTTCATCCGGCAGGCCATCAGGATCAACAAGATCCGCCGAACCCAGCCTGTTCACGAAGGTTCGTTCCCCTGCTCCGCCGTGATGGGAGGGGTCAGACAGAACAACTGTGGTGGGAACCGCCCCTTCTGAAGCTAGATTGACATAGTCTACAGGGAGCTTTTCCACAATGTCATTTAGAGGGGCAAAATCCTCACGGCCGCTGCTGAATCCGTAGAAGGAGCACTCCCAGTCCCTGAGAACCTGTGCGCAGTGAACCAGGGGGATAATGCCGGGGCCGCCCAGGTTGACCTTGTCGGGGCTCACCCCTTCAGTGAGAAGATCCTGCAGTCGGTCCTCTTCTACTCCCGCATACCGGGCCAGATCCTCGGCAAATACGAGCTTTCCCGGTGACATACCGCCGTCACCGGGGCTCCTGGACCAGAAGGATTCCAGTGCGGGAGACTGAAAGGAGATATTTGTATAAAGGTAGTCCAGAAGGGAACACCCTGCGCCGCTTATTTTTTTCTTTCCTGTTTCAGTCACAGGGAGTCCCTCCCGAGGCTGCCATAGTCGCCGACAAGAAGATGGCGGAGCCCTTCGTCCTCTTCGATCTCAGGGAACCTGCCAAGAGATTCAAGAAAACGGTTGTCCTTCAGATCATCATTGACATCACTGACCTCTCCGCAGAGCACATCATCCTCCACCGCAAAAAAACGGTGGTAGACATAGGGTTCGAGGCAGAGACTCTGTCCGGGGCTGAGCTCAACGTATTCCCCGCCTTTGATTCCGTACTTTCTGTCGTCAATATAGATATCAAAGCTCTCTCCTGAGAGCTCCTCTGTGTCAGTTGATTTGTGCAGCTGGAATACGAGCTTCCCCCCGCCCCTGTTGATGATATCTTCTCTCTTGTGCCAGTGGAAGTGAAAGGGGGTCTCTCTGTCTTTTCCCACAATCATGATTTTTTCGGCATACCCCTTGCCGGGGCCGCCGGGAACTCCGTTACGGAGGGTAAAAAGAATGAGTCCCCTTTTGTCAAAGTCTCCACAGCCGAAGTCAGTCAGATCCCATCCCAGCTGCAGATCGAAAATTCTGCCGCAGCTCTCTGCCGCCTCAAGCCACTGCGCCCTGTCCCAATAAGCCCACTCGGGCAGGTGAAAGCACTTCTCCATCATAAAATTCATGCTGTCCTCAACAAGTGAGTTGATCCTGCTTCTCTTCATAGCTCCCCCAGTAAAACGTTTATACACCTATAATATTGCTGATTTTACTGTCCATACCTGTATATTATTGCTCAAATATCGGGATATATTGCTGTTATGAGTCTGTTAAACCAAGCGATACATCCTCTGGGACTGAAATTTGAAGAGAAGGGAATGACTGCGGAGCATCCTGTCCGCTGCCTCTGCCATGAAAGCCGGATCAACCATGCAATCAGACTGCACTACCATGACAGTTTTGAGATTAATCTGATAAGGGGGATTTCAGGAGAGGTAAGACTCGAGGGGAAATCCCTGAAACTGGAAGAGACAAACCTGATCTTCCTGCCGCCGGGGCTGCTTCACTCCTACAGCACCCGGGGCTCTTCGAGTCCCGATGGGCTGTTCAAAGTGTGGCACCTGAAACCTGAAAATTTCATATATCTGAACACCGGAGCTCTGAGACAGACCATGGAGCAGCTTGAGGGCTCCATTGTGCTAAACGAGGTATCCGAAGGGATAGGGGATATTCTGGAGATACTTGAAAAGGGAGACGCCCTGCAGCAGAACGCGGCTTTCCTGAGGCTCTTTACCCTGCTTACAAGACACAGGCCCTATGCAGGAATCAACGGCATGGGTGATGATTTTCTCCACAGGGTCATTGCGTTCCTGGAAGAGAACTATCACAGGCCTCTCACACTCACCGAGACGGCAGAGCAAATGAATCTGAGTAAATACCACTTCAGTAGAAAATTTCATCAGAGGGCCAATTCCTCATTTTCTGCCTACCTCAACACCCTGCGCCTTGAAAAAAGCCTTGAGCGGCTTCATAGAGGACTCAAGGTCGAGGATGCCGCTTACGACTCAGGCTTTGAGGACCCCTCCTATTACATAAGCAAATTCAGAGAGCTCTACGGGGAAACTCCGGGGCAGTACAGAAAAGCCCTGGGCCTGTAAAGCCGCAGAGCCGCCTCCGGCGGGAATCAGATCAGAAGCTTTCCAGGGCCGCCTGTGCCTCACGCCTGACATTGACTGATTCCTTCTCGTTATCAAGAGCCTGAAGGGCGGGTTTGAGTCCCGAGATCTTATTGAGGCGAACCCCGCGGATACCGTAGATTTTAATAACGAAATCAGAGTGGTTCATCATTTCGGCATAAAAGGGCCTGAGCCTGTCCCACTCGGTAGCACTCAGGGTCTTGCAGAAGGGACCAAGTTCATTATCCTTGTCGGCGGACCACTTTGGCCTCAGAATCTTCTCAAGAGAGTCTATGGAGCCGCTGATCCTGTGTTCCATCATCATATCCAGAGCCTTCTGGCGGATATCAAAGGCGACACGCTCCCCTTCAAACATCTCGATGATGAACTTATCAGCATCTGAGCCGCCTATCTTTCCAAGAGCCTCCATTGAGGCGTAGCGGACCTGACGGATGGGATCTTTTCGGACCTTATACTGAAGAATATCCACGGCATCCCCGGCTTCCCTCTCACCAAGCCCCTGGGCGGCAGCCACACGGATACGCCAGAAGGAGTCTCTGAGAGCACTGATAAGAATGGCTTCTACTTCTTCCTGCTCATATTTTGTTATTCCAAGCAGGAGATAGGATCTGAGCAAACTGTCCTGGGAGCTTGCAAACATATCCTTGAGCATAGTAAGCCCCTCCTCTCTTCCAAGCATCCCCATGGCGGCGGCGGCATTCTGACGCTGGGCGGAAGGAGCATCCTCATCCTGAAGAATATCTTCAAGAAGGATCTGGGCATCCTGATACTCAAGTTCTCCGAGTACGAGCATGGCCGCGGCTATAAACTCGTCGTACTCCGAATCCCCCTCATACTCATCCACGAGGTTGAGAATTTCATCTACCCTGGAGGAGTCTTTCAGGCGGCCTATTCCTCTTAAAGCTGCATTTGCAAGAGAACTGTTGTTGTCCTTGAGAAGATCATAGAATACGTCTCCGGCAGCCTCTGACTCAATTGTGCCGAGGTAGCTGACAGCCGAAAGAAGCAGACGGTTTGAGAAGTCATAGTCATCCAGATGATCCTTGAGCATTTTCAGGGCCTGATCCTCGGCAAGATCCACCTCCATCTCATTGAAAAACTCGATTATACCCCTTTGAATCTCGGCATTGGAGCTGTTTGAGAGAACACCGGCAAGATCCTCATTGAAGGTACTGTCCCTCTGGGATTTTATGGCCGAAAGAAGGTCGAGGACCTCAGTATCAATGCCGTATAGAAGAGTTTCACGCTTCTCCTTGATAAGGGATTCAAGCTTTTCCTTTTCCTCTTTTTCTTTTGCCGCTTCCGCCTCGGCAGCTGCATTTTCTTCGGCTGTACTGTCGGCACTGCTGTTGTCAGCAGACGCTTCACTGCCGGGAGCACTGCCTGATGACGGCCCCTCCTGGGCCCACAGGGGCTGAGTAAAAAGGAGAACAAGAAAAAGAAATACAACTCTCATAAGACCTAACCTCTTCTTCTAAGAATCGTCATCACATCCAGTTTCATTAAGGAGTAAAAGAGAAAGAGAACAGCAAGGCTGCTGAGACCCTCAAAGGCGAGGAGTCCGAAATTCCCCCAGCCGCTGCCACGATAGTAGATCTCCACGGGAATAAAATGCTTCAGAAGGAGAATCACGGCGATCATCGGAATCTGGGCAATAAGCACTCTCACAGTCTGTCCGGCAAGAGGCTTGTAGTCCAGAGAGATTTTCTCCCTGAAATATCCGGCTACCATCATAACTGAGCCGGCTGTCATGGCCAGAGAGTTTGCCCAGGCAAGAGAGACAACACCCCAGCCGAACCTGAGAAACAGAAGGGAGAGGGTAATATCAAGCACCACAGTTACCAGGGCTGTCATCAGCGGAAAACGGAAGTTCCCCCGGGAGTAGTAGGACCTCTGAAAGAGGTTATAGCATCCCACAAAAAACATTCCCGGGCAGTAGGCAAAGAGGACCCGGGCGGCCATCTCAGTATTCCCTGCATTAAACTCACCCCTCTGCAGAGCCGTAGAGATCATTTCGGGGCCGAAGGCCATCAGCAGCAGAGACGATGGAATCAGCAGCACTGAGAGCATATGAACCCCCTGAAGCAGAGTCTCACCCATTGCTCTGATATTCCCCTCACCCGCCTGGCGGCTCATCTTGGGAAAGAGAACCGTCGTGATAGAGGCGCTGAAGATACCGAAGGGAAGCTGCCAGAAGACAATGGCATTGCTCAGGGCTGTTGTGGAACCCTCATCCAGTCCTGTCGCCAGAAGAATGGCAACCTGCTGGTTTACTGTAAAGATGGAGGATGTGATAAGCACAGGAAGCCACTGCTTCATTACCCGCCTGAAGGCCTCGTCTTTAAAATGGAACCTGGGTATAAGGGAGTAGCCCATTTTCCTGTAGAGAGGATACTGCCAGAGGATCTGAAACAGACCGCCCCCCAGAACACCGATGACCATGGAAAAGATACCCAGGCTTGAGTGCCATATCACAATTGAGGCGATAACAGAGATGGAGAAAAGCAGAGGGGAAAGAGCCGGTATCAAAAAGTGATTATGGGAGTTGAGCACAGCCATAAGCACCGCGGAGATGCTTATAAGCAGAATATAATGCCACATCCAGCGGAACAGGCTGACGGCCAGCTGAAAATCTCCAGGGTCCTGAAAACGCACAAACAGCCGCAGCAGAATCTGAGGCTGTATGATGCACATCAGCGAAAGGGGTACAAGAATCAGCATCTGAAGCCCCAGGATACTGCGGCTCAGATTCCGAGAGCCCTTTCCCCCGGGATCTGAAACAATCTGCTTTGAAAGCTCCGGAATAAAAGCCGATGAGAGAGCCCCTTCGGCCAGCAGCTTTCTGAAGTTGTTGGGAATATTGAATACGGCATTGAGTATATCCGCATCCCTGCCGGCACCGAAAAACATGCTTATAAGTGCTATTTTTACAAAACCGAGGAGACGGGAACCAAGTGTTCCCGCCATTACACCCAGGGTCGAGAGGACGCTCTGCCTGCGGGTTGTCTCTTTCAAAGCCTACCTCTTCTGAAAACGGTCTAGAAAGTTCTTTTTGTACTCGAGAAAGCGCCCTTCCCTCAGGGACTGACGAACCTCCGCCATAAAGGTATGGAGGAAGTGGAGGTTATGCTCTGTGACGAGCATGGGGCCCAGGATCTCCTTTGCCTTGAACAGGTGACGGAGATAGGAGCGGCTGTACTGCTGGCATACAGGGCAGGTACAGGTGGGCTCAATGGGCTGCTGGTCGAGGCGGAACTTTTCATTTTTGAGAGCCAGGTTGCCGTCAAGAGTGAAACAGGTTCCGTTCCGGGCAATTCTTGTGGGATAGACGCAGTCGAACATATCGATTCCCGCTTCAACGGCCTCGAGCATATAGTCGGGGGTTCCGATTCCCATTACATAACGGGGCTTGTCCTCGGGAAGGAACTGGGCTGTGTAGTGAAGGAAGTCACGGAACATTTCGGGAGTCTCTCCGACAGAGAGTCCACCGATGGCGATACCCGGGGTATCCAGTTCCAGAATCTCCTCGGCGCTCCGTTTACGGAGATCCTCATAGAAGTTACCCTGGATGATCCCGAAGAGCTTTCCCTGATAGTCGTCTCGGCAGTTTTCCCATCTCGTTTTGGCACGCTTTGCCCAGCGTGATGTGATCTCAAGGGACTTCACAGCCTCTTTATGGCTGATTCCGGGGGCTGTACAGACATCCAGAACCATCTGAATATCGCTGCCCAGGGTCTCCTGGATCTCTACTACCTTTTCAGGGGTGAACTCATGGTAGGCACCGTCCACATGACTTCTGAAGCGGACCCCCTCCTCCCGGATCTTCCGGAAAGGAGCCAGAGAGAAGACCTGGAACCCACCCGAGTCTGTCAGGATATTGTGCTTCCAGCCGCTGAACTTGTGAAGTCCTCCGGCGGCCTTGATAACCTCCATTCCGGGACGGAGGTAGAGGTGGTATGTGTTGCCGAGGATAAGGGTGTACCCCATATCGTCAACAGAGTTGTGCTTTACGGCTTTCACCGTTCCGTTTGTGCCGACGGGCATAAAGGCAGGAATCTCAACATCCCCGTGAGGCAGATGCATGATCCCTCCGCGACCGCGGCATGAATTATCTCTATATTGTATATCTATCATAAAAATCTCCCCGGCCCCTCACCCCCCGAGAAAAGAGGATGGAAGCCTGAATATATCAGGTCTGAGCCGTCCTGAAGAGAAGGATACCAACTCCCAGAAAAACAAGAAAAGCGGCCCAGGCACCATAAATGGGCGGAATATAACCCAGCTTTGCCAATAATACCATTATCATTTGCGCGACATAATATATAACAGAAACCACCAGACTGGATAGGAGGCTCATAAGCAGAATGTTCTTTTTAAAGCGTCCCCCCAGTGAACAGGAGAGAAGTGCGACTACAAGAGGGGTCAGAGCAAAGGAGACCCGTTGATAATACTCGGTCAGAACACCTCTGTATGGAAATCCGGTTCTCCTCAGGGATTCAACCCACTCCCTGGCCTCACCCGCTGTCATTTCCGCCACATCCCTAGTAATCCGCTTGAAGGATTCGGGTGGCTCGTCGAGAAGTTCATGCTCCCAGCTGCTTATGAACTCCTCCCTCATATCTTCACCGGCATAGGAGAAGATTCTGGCATTCTTGATAACCCAGTGGTCATCCTCCCACTGCGCCGAGTTCCCGTCCACCCTGAAATCCAGGCGGCCAGAATCATCCAGAAAAAGCACGGTGACACCAGTCAGGCTCATACGCCGGTCATTATAAAAATCGGCATTGTAGATCACCCTGTTCCTGTGGCTCAGAACTGCAACATTGGAATTGCTGAAGCTCACAGTCTGCCCCAGAACCTCCCGGGACATCCGGTTCTTGTCTTTAAAGGAGGGAATAACGACCCTGTCCTCAAAGAAGTAGCTGCCCAGGCTCAGAATCATTGACATAACAATAAGAGGCAGAGTCAGCTGATAGAGGGAGAATCCCGAACCGAACACGGCGATAAGCTCATTGTTGGCATAGTAGTTTCCAAGGGTAAAGGAGATTGAAAAGAGCAGCGCGATGGGCAGGGAGAAGGAGACGCACTTGGGCATATAGAGCAAGGTGATCTTCAGAATCACATTCAGGGGAACATCGGCATTCAGATAGCGCCAGAGATTAGCAAAAATATCCACAAGCTGCAGAATCAGTACAAAGAAAATCATGGAGACAAGCAGAGTCGGGATGAATTCCCTGATTATCATTTTGTGAAGAACTTTCATTTGCCCGCCTTAAAGAGGTAGAGGACGAAACCGATGGAAAATATAAGCATATTGGGAAGCCACATTGTCAGAAAGGGAGGATAGAAGGTTCTGATGCCTACAGTCCGCCCGGCAACAAGCAGTCCCCAGTAGAGAATTGTGATAAATAGCCCTATCCCGAAACCCACTGACTTGCCGCTCCTCCTTGAAAAGAGCCCCAGGGGAAAGGCGAGCAGAACAAAGGGAAGACAGGAGAAGGGAATGGAGAACTTCTGAAAAAATTCAAGCTTCCAGATTTGCAGGGAGCGGTCGGTCACCCTGCTGCTTGATGCATTTTCATACTGGGTGCTGAGGTTCGCAAGACGCGCGGAATACCCTCCGGCTGTCTCTGGGTCAGCCTCACTGTTCATTGAGATCCAGCTGCCGTAGAGGTCTCCCAGAGCGAGAAAGGACTGATAATCCTTTTCCCTGACCCTCTCGTTATACCGGACTTCCTTCTCCTTTATGGCCCGGTAGACGTCCACCGAACTCATCTCCCGGGGTCCGGGATTCCTGATTGAATTTGTGATATCCCCTAAAAGGATGTTGTACACCATGGCATCAGCCTCGGTGTAGAGGAATTCCCCTCTTTTGCGTTTGTCAGGTTTGTGATCCAGAATGCTGTCAAGCTGAAAGGAAAGGACACCGGCATCTTCATAATCGCTGTTGATTTCGGCGGCATCCGCCAGAATGACCCGGCGGTTGGACTCCTTATCCTTCTCTATAATGATGAGATTGTCCATATTTTTGCCTTCGACCTGACCGGTAATGATAATGCTGTCCTGAAAATATTTAACTGAGTACGATTCCAGCTCCACTTCAGGATTCTTGTAGATCATCTCCCTGTAGAGCCTTGTAAAGTTGATGGTCCCCAGGGGCAGAAGGTAGTCGTTGACAAAAAACGAGAAGAGAGAAAAGACGATGCCCAGTACAAACACTGGCAGAAAAATCCTGTTATAGGTTATCCCCGAGCATTTCATTGCAAGTATTTCATTATCAGAACTGAAGCGTCCATAGGCCATCAGAGTCCCTACAAGTGTGGCAAAGGGAAAGGAGATGGCGATAATGGAGGGCAGCGAATAGAATATAAGCCGCATAACATAGGAGAAAGGAACCCGTTTTTCAAGAATATCCTCAGCCAGCAGAAGGAGCTGATTGATAAAGAACACAAAAAAGAAAAACAGAAATGAGACAAAGAAGGAGAGAAAGAACTCCCTTGCGATATAGAGGTAGAGGGTCCTGTGAGAGTTAGTATGTCTTAAAGAAGTTTTCATGTATAATCACCAGTCCCTGTCCCTGTACTGCGCAGATAATGTAGGGTTCAACATAGACAACAGAACTCAGATCCAGACCGCCCAGGCCTTCGGAAATACCGAAGTATCTGATATCAAGACTCTCCCGGTCCACGACGGCCAACCCCTGGCCCAGGGTCGAAAAGAAAAAATAGCCGCTGTTTTCAGCGCCGTCAGTTATCCAGGGAGCTCTGCTGTGTATGAGAACTATATCATACCTCTCCCCCTGCCTGACAAGCTTGAAAAGCCCATTACCATAGGTGCCTCCGATCATAACTCCCCCGGGATCACCCAGAACCGTCCTGACCGCTGAAAGCTGGCGGCTGTTTCTCCCGGCATCCCGGATACGAAAACGGGTATCCACTATATAGAGGCCGTCCTCCTCCGTACCTGCAAAAAACTCGCTGTTCCCCAGCTTTTCAAGATATGTGACATTCCTCAGGGATGAGGTTTCCTGTATGGAAGAGTACCCGTCCAGCCTGATTCGCCTGAGTCCTCTGCCCTGGGTCCCTGTGATCAGACCTGAGCCCATGACCACCGAACTCTGAAGCCCCCTGAAACTCTGCTCGTCGGGAATATCAAGATAGATAAGCCTGTCATGCCGCTTGGAGTAGAGCCCCACAGATCCATAAGAGAGAAACCAGATCCGCTCACCGTCGGCTTCAATTGTTTGAACCGTTCTGATAGCCAGGGATTCCTGTCCTCTTATAAGAGACTTCCAGCGCCTTTCGGAAAGAGAGTACCTGGCGATATCACCGCTCCGGCTCCCCAGCCACAGATCATCGCCGTCATTTCGCAAGACAGAGATACTGTCGCTGAAAAATATATCCTCAGGCAGGGGTACAGACTCCATAAAGACCATCCTGTTCAGCCTTGTACGGTCCAGAATATCCGTCTGAGAGCCAAGAACTCCCTCCATCCTCTGTCTGTAGAGAGATTCAAGATGAAAGTCGCCCTCCTCCCGTGCATCCGTCAGTTCACCGCCGTACTCTTCAGAGAAGGAGGGGACTGACAGAAGCAGGAGGAGGAGTATGGAAGAGAGAGTCCGGAATAGTCTCATTTTGCTCCGGTTGAACCGAAACCGCCTGTTCCACGCTCCGTATCGTCAAGAGAGTCGACTATGGAGAAATCGGCCCGTGTTACAGGAGCAATCACAAGCTGGGCGATCCGTTCACCCCGCTCTATCAGGACTTCTTCCTGTCCGAGATTGATTAGGATAACCATAACATCGCCTCTGTAATCGGCGTCGATAGTACCCGGAGCATTCACCACAGAAAGGCCCTTCTTTATAGCCAGACCGCTGCGGGGTCTTACCTGGCCTTCATAGCCTGAAGGGATAGCCATCCTGAGTCCCGTGGGAATCAGCTTCCTCTCGCCGGGCTTCAGAGTCACAGGCTCATCGATACAGGCTCTCAGGTCCGCTCCTGCGGCATCGGAAGTGCCGTAGTGCGGCATCATCTCTTCGGGTCCTGATATTTTAATTTCAACAGATTTCATTGCTTATCCTTGTGTAAACTGGCAGTTATAAATAAAAAACAGCCTCCTGATACGGAGACTGTTTTTATTATATCACAGCCGGGGCTGTGTAATAAATCCCTTTAAGCTGCAGACTATCTGCGGCTCATGGAACCGGCTTTGGGTCTCCAGTCGGGATTCTGTGCATCTACGACACTCAGGTTGATACGGCCCATTCTGTCCACCTCGATCAGGCGTACATCCACTTCGTCACCCTCTTTAAGAACATCAGAAACATTGTTCACACGCTCTTTGGAGAGTTTGGAAATGTGACAGAGACCTTCCTTACCGGGGAGGAACTCCATAAAGGCACCAAAGTCCATGATCCGTTTTACAGTCGCCTTGTAGACGTGGCCTACTTCGGGTTCTTCGATCATGCCCTTGATCATGGCCTCGGCCAGATCGGTTCCTTTCTTTTCACGGCAGAAGATGCTTACTGTACCGTCTTCATCAATATTGATCTTGGCACCGGACTTCTCGCTCATGCCCTTGATGTTCTTTCCTCCGGGACCGATCAGAAGACCGATCTTGTCAACGTCTACCTTGAAAGATGTAACGCTGGGAGCGAACTCGCTTACATTGGGACTGGGTTCGGAAATGGTTTCATTCATGATCTTCAGGATGTGGAGACGGCCTTCAAGAGCCTGTCCCAGTGCCTTCTTCATGATTTCAATGCTGATACCGGGGATCTTGATGTCCATCTGGAAGGCTGTGATTCCCTCTTCGGAACCGGCAACCTTGAAGTCCATGTCACCCATGTGGTCTTCTTCACCGAGGATATCGGAAAGAACAACAAAATCATCACCTTCCTTGATAAGGCCCATGGCGATACCCGCAACAGGCTTTTTCAGGGGAACACCGGCGTCCAGAAGACTCAAGGAACCGGAACAGATGGTTGCCTGTGAGGAGGAACCGTTTGATTCCAGAATCTCGGAGACAACACGGATTGTATAGGGGAACTCCTCTTTTGAGGGAAGAACGCCTTCGATGGCTCTCTGAGCCAGGTGTCCGTGACCGATTTCACGTCTTCCTGTTCCCAGTCTTCCGGTCTCTCCTACTGAGTAGGGAGGGAAGTTGTAGTGGAGCATGAAGTTGACTCTTCTGTCACCGTCAATGTCATCCATGATCTGCTCGTCCTGTACGGAACCGAGTGTGGTTACACCGAGAGACTGAGTCTCACCTCTTGTAAAGAGTGCAGAACCGTGGGCTCTGTCGAGGATATCGATCTCGCAGCTGATGTCACGGATCTTGTCACAGCTTCTCTTGTCACAGCGTACGTTCTTTTCGATGATGGACTTTCTGATGATAACTCTTTCAAGTTCTTCAAAAAGGTCGCCCACGAGCTTGATCTGCTCTTCGGGGATCTCTTCGGCATACTTTTCAAGCATCTCTTTCTTGATGGCCTTGATGGCATCACGTCTTTCGAACTTTCCGTCCAGGAAGACAGCCTCTTCCATCCGGGGATAGGCTTCGGCGTACATGTCGTCCCATTTGTCGAGTTTGATTGTCTTCTCAACAAGGGGAAGCTTCTCTTTACCGCACTTGGATGCCATATCGGCAAGGAAGTCACAGAGATCGGCAAGTGTCTTTTCGGCAGCCTGGATAGCACCGAGCATCATGTCCTCGGATACTTCCTTGGCACCGCCCTCTACCATGCAGATACCGTCATTGGAAGCGGCAACGATGATGTCGAGTTCGCTCTCTTTGATCTGTGCAAAGGTGGGGTTGATAACATATTCGCCCTTAATAGAGGCAACTCTAACAGCCGCAACGGGACCGTTGAAGGGAATGTCGGAGATCATAACGGCTGCGAAGGCCGCAATCATACCCAGTACGTCGGGTGTGTGAACCTGGTCTGTGGATACGGTCATGGGAACAACCTGAATCTCACGTCCGAAGTCCTTGTAGAAAAGGGGTCTCATGGGACGGTCGATCAGACGGGAAACCAGAATTTCCTTGTCCTTGGGACGTGCTTCTCTTTTCAGAAATCCACCGGGGATTTTTCCGGCTGCATAGTAACGTTCATTGTAGTCAACTGAGAGGGGAACGTAATCAAGACCCTCAACAGATTCGGAACCGCAGCATACTGTTGCCATAACAGCAGATCCGCCGCAGCGGGCAAGGACAGAACCGTTGGCCTGTTTGGCCATCTTACCGGTTTCAAGAATGATCTCATCCTCGCCAATTTTAAATTTAAAAGTTTCCATTTATTTTCCTTCGGTACAAAACTGTACCTTGCGTCTGTGCCAAGCCGGAGACTCCCCCCGGTTTCTTTACAGACGTTATTTCATTTTCATGAGCCTTGCAGTAAAGCAGAAAACCCGGCTAATGGCCGGGTTTTCAAAAAATTACTTTCTAAGACCGAGTTTTGCAATAAGAGATCTGTAGCTTTCGAGGTCTTTTCTCTTCAGGTATCTCAGAAGCTTTCTTCTGGAACCTACCATCTGGAGAAGACCGCGTCTTGAAGCATGGTCCTTCTTATTGTTTTTGAAGTGGTCCATCAGGTCTTCAATTCTCTTTGTAAGAAGAGCGATCTGTACTTCTGTAGAACCGGTATCCTTTCCGTCTTTACCGAATTCTTCAACAATTTTCTGTTTGTCATCTTTGGTTAACATTAAATTAACACTCCTAATAATAATAACAGGCATACACCGATTGAAAGCGGAGCAACGCCCCGTCAGAAATCAGCACCTGAAGTTCACAATATTACCGATATGGGTAGAAAAGTCAATCTTAAATGACCTTGTGCAAAGAAATAGATCCCTTGATTGATCTCTTATCAACACTCAGGACAGATTGATCTTATATCTGTACTTTCCGCCCTTCTCTTCAAGAACAGCCTTGAGGTTTCCGTCTTTATCTTTCAAAAGAACCATATCCCCGGCGCCCCTAAAAGGTTCATCAAGAAAGTCCTCACTGAACTGGACACCGTTCTTCATAAGATCAAGGCCCCGCTCATTGAGGATTCCCACACGGGCGTTTCCAAGTTTTTCGAAAAACTCTTCCCACGAGTAGAAAGATTCGGGTCCGTTAAAACCGTCCACATCTACCGCACTTTCAAGGGAAAACGGCCCTACAGCTGTTCTCACAAGCTCCTGCACATAGCCGCGGCTTCCGCATGCCAGCCCGAGATCCCTTGCAAGGGAACGGATATAAGTTCCCTTGGAACAGTGAACCCTCAGCCTGAGATCAGGGGCATCATAGCTCAGGATCTCCAGATCATAGATCGTGATCTCCCGTGAAGGCATTTCAACCTCTTTTCCACTGCGAACAAGTTCATGTGCCCGCTTTCCGTCAATATGTATGGCCGAATATGCAGGAGGGACCTGCTGAACAGTTCCTTTGAAGGAGCCGAGAACAGCCTCAAGATCCTCTATGGAAGGAACAGCTGCTTCCGCAACAACCTCCCCTTCAGGATCAAGGGTCGCCGTCTCTTTTCCAAAACGGATCAGAGCCTCATACTCCTTGTCGAGTCCTGTGATCAGGGCATTGAGCCTTGTAAGCTTGCCTGTCAGAAGAATAAGGAGTCCCTCTGCGAACTTGTCAAGAGTTCCTGTATGCCCAACTTTGCGGGTATTCAGGACTTTCTTGATGCGTCCCAGAGCCTGGAAGGATGTAACACCCTGTTTTTTATGAAGAAATATGATTCCTCCCGCAGCCGGAGCCGCAGGAGGATTGATTTTTGACTTACTCTGAATCCGAGTCATCTTTCATCAGGTGATCGATCTTCTGATTCATCATATATCCGTCTCTGACGGATGTGTCGGGTAAAAAGTGCAGCCTTGGTGTCAGTCTCATCCGGATCTGTTTACCGATTCTGTTCTGGACAAAGCCTGCAGCATGATTGAGAGCGGCAACGCTCTTTTTCAGCTTGGCTTCCCCTTCCAGCCCCGATACAAAGACCTTGGCGGATGAGAGATCATTGGACACCTTTACCGACGTTATTGAGAGAAGAGTGTTGATCCGGGGGTCCTTCAGCTCCTGATTCATAATCAGGGTACCGATCTGTTCCCGTATCAGACTCTCTACTCTTTTCATTCTAAGTTCATTCACAGGCTTGAAGACTCTCCCAGCTTTTTGGCGATCTCTTTCATTTCAAATACTTCGAGCTCATCACCGACCTGGATATCATTGAAGTTTTCAATGGAAAGACCACATTCGAATCCCTCACGTACCTCTTTCGCATCGTCTTTGAAACGCTTGAGTGAAGAAATGGGTCCTGTATGGATCTGAATACCCTCGCGGATAACATGTACGGAACTCTTTCTTGTAACAAAACCCGAAGTAACCATACAACCGGCAATAACACCGATCTTGGGAACCTTGAAGGTTTCACGGATCTCAACCTTACCTACGACCTGTTCTTCGAGGTCGGGGGTCAGCATTCCTTCCATGGCTGTTTTAATATCTTCAACCGCATCGTAGATGATGTTGTACTTTCTGATTTCGACCTTTTCCTGATCCGCAACCATCTGGGCCTTGGCAGTAGGTCTTACATGAAAACCGATGATAATCGCATTGGACGCAGCCGCGAGGTTGACGTCGTTTTCAATAATGGCACCGGCAGCGGCATGCTTACATACAAGTCTGATCTCGGGAGTACTGAGTTTCTCGAGAGCCTGCTGCAGAGCCTCAACTGAACCGTGTACGTCACCCTTGATGATAACGTTCAGTTCCTGAACTGTACCGGACTGAATGGAGTCGTAGAGATTGTCGAGAGTGATCTTCTTGACGTTCTTGGCGTCCTCCATCTTCCGCAGTTCCTGACGCTTGTCACCGTACTGACGGGCGATTCTTTCGTTCTCTGTTACCTGGAAGGGATCTCCTGAGTTGGGGATACCAGTAAAACCGAGGATCTCAACGGGCATTGAAGGAGTAGCCTTCTCTACCTTGTCTCCCTTGTAGTTGAACATGGCTCTTACCTTACCGGGGAATACACCGGCAACGAAGGAGTCTCCCACAGAGAGTGTTCCGCGCTCAACAAGAACAGTTGAAACAATACCGCGTCCCTGGTCAACCTTGGACTCGATAACCTTACCTTCGGCACGGCAGTCCCAGTTTGCCTTGAGTTCGAGCATCTCGGATTCAAGAATCAGAACATCAATGAGGTCCTGAATACCTTCGCCCTTGAGAGCGGAGATCTCAACAAACTGTGTTGTACCACCCCAGCTTTCGGGCATCAGGTTGTACTCGGAGAGCTGCTGCTTAACCCTGTCGGGGTTGGCTTCGGGAAGGTCCATCTTGTTGACAGCAACAACGATGGGAACCTTGGCATCCTTGGCGTGGTTGATTGCCTCGATTGTCTGGGGCATCACACCGTCATTGGCTGCAACAACCAGAACAACAATATCCGCAACCTGGGCACCACGGGCTCTCATCAGAGTAAACGCCGCATGTCCGGGAGTATCAAGGAAGGTCAGGTTCTGATCATCCTTGGTCTTAACTGTATAAGCACCAATGTGCTGTGTAATTCCACCGTGCTCTCCGGCAACAACATCTGTGTCCCTGAGGGCATCGAGGAGTTTAGTCTTACCATGGTCGACGTGTCCGACTACCGCAATAACGGGAGGTCTTGCGGACAGGTCGTCTTCGGCATCCTTTTCTGACTCAATCAGTGTCTCATCATAGAGGGATACGATTTTAACCTTACAGTCGTAGTCATCCGCCAGGATGGTGGCTGTTTCGGCATCAATCTGCTGGTTGATGGTAACCATCATTCCCATGCTCATGAGTTTTGAGATCAGATCGGAAGCCTTGAGGTTCATCTTTCTTGCAAGTTCAGAGACAGTAATTACTTCCATGATCTCAATTTCTTTGGGAACAGGGTTGGTAGTATTTATTGTCTTCTTCTTTACCTGATACAGCTTTTCATTATTCTCTTCGCGCTTCTTCTGGTAGTTTCTGGGACCACCCTTCTTGCTCTTGAAAAACTTCTTGGAAGAGGATTTCTGTGCATCGGTGATGGACTCTTTGGGAGCTCCGCCGCCGAAACCGCCTCTATTGGGGCCGCCGGGACGATTGTAACCGCCTCTATTGGGAGCGCCGCCCTGGCCCTGGGGTCTGAATCCGCCTCTATTGGGTCCTCCGGGACGGTTGTAGCCGCCCTGGCCCTGAGGTCTGGAACCGCCCTGGCCCTGGGGTCTGTAGCCGCCCTGGCCCTGGGGTCTGTAACCACCCTGGCCCTGGGGTCTGTAACCACCCTGGCCCTGGCCCTGATCCTGAGATCTGTAGCCGCCCTGGCCCTGGGGTCTGTAGCCGCCCTGGCCCTGGCCCTGATCCTGAGATCTGTAGCCGCCCTGACCCTGGGGTCTGTAGCCGCCCTGACCCTGAGGTCTGTAGCCGCCCTGACCCTGGGGTCTGTAGCCGCCCTGGCCCTGAGGTCTGTATCCGCCTTCGCGGTCATTTCTGTCATATCCGCCCTGAGGTCTGGAATCTCCGTCTCTCTGGCCTCTGTATCCGCCCTGGCCCTGACTCTGACTCTGACCCTGGCCCTGGCCCGGTGCCTGGTTTCTGTTGTAGTTTCTTCCACCGGGGGCGTAGTTGCCGGCACGACCGCCGGTACTGCTTCTGGGTCTGTCACCGCTCAGATTACCTGCACGGCCTGTACCGCGGCTGGGACGTCTCTCACCGGAGTTGTAATCGCCGGTTCTTGAGGGTCTTGCTGTTCTTTCGGGTTTCTCTGCAGAATCAGCCGATTTAACTTCAGACTTCGCGGGACCTTCCTTTTTGCTCTCGGGAGATTTACTGTCTTTTGTGGCAACGACTTTGTGTGTCTTTTTGACAACAACTTTTTTCTTTACCACAACGACTTTCTTCTTGGAATCACCGGATTCTTTCTGAGGAGGTGCCGCATCTGCCTTTTTGTGCTTGATGAGAGTTGCTTTTGGTTCTTTATTTTCTACATTTTCTGACATATGCCACCTTATTCCTGATTGTCATCTTCAGGAGCATTCTGTTCGGTTTCTTCTTCACTTGAATCTTCTTCAATTGATTCATCCTCAACAGAATCCTCGTCATCCGATTCTCCGTCCTGCTCAATTTCTTCTATCTCAAAGCTCAGTCCGACACCACAGCTGGGACAAGCTGTCATATCAAGGGTAATGGGTGCTCCACACTCGGGACACTCATAAGCATCTTCTTCCTCAATGACTTCTTCTTCCAGCTCTTCGTCGCTATCGCTTTCCACTATTTCCACATTTTCGCTGATAATGCCTCTGACAAGAGCCACATCATCATCGTTTATACCTTCAAAAGACTTAAGATCTTCCAGATCCATATTGACCAGTGTTTCGATCAGATCAATACCGTTCTCTCTAAGAAGAGCGGATACTCTTTCAGGGATCTCGGGAAGTTCATCAATTCTTGTGATTTCCTCATCATTCTCTTCAATATCATTAAAGAGTTCCGAAGCTGCTCTGTTGATCTCGATGGAAAGATCCATTTCCTCAAACTGCTCTTCAGTCTTGACGTCGATACTCCAGTCAACAAGACGGTTGGCCAGACGGACATTCAGTCCCTGCTTACCGATAGCAAGTGAGAGCTGCTGGTCCGGAACGATGGCCAGAGCCTGTCTTTTGGCTCCGTCGGTAACAATAACTTCATTAACCTCTGCGGGAGAGAGGGCATTCTTAATAAAGTTAATGGGGTCCGGATCAAACTTGAGAATATCGATTTTTTCGCCTTCAAGTTCTCTTACTATCGCCTGAATTCTGACACCCTTGAGACCGACACATGCTCCTACGGGATCAACATCATCCCTTGTGGAGGATACGGCAATCTTGGTTCTGTAACCCGCTTCGCGGACGATCTTGTGAACCTCGATGGTATTATCATAAATCTCGGGTACTTCCAGCTCAAAAATCCGCTTAACAAAATCGGAATGGGTTCTCGAAAGAACAATCTGAAGTCCCGAGGGGGTCTTGTTGACCTCTGAAATCAGTGCTTTGATTCTGTCGCCCTGGTTGTACTCTTCACGGGGAGACTGAAATCTCTTAGGAAGAATACCTTCGGTCTTGCCGAGGTCAACAAAAATATTACCGTTCTTTTCTCTCTGGTAGTAACCGATGATCATCTCACCGACTTTGTCCTTGAACTCTGAGTAGAGAGTGTCTTTCTGAATTTCTCTCAGGTCCTGACGGGCCCGCTGCTTGGCGGACTGAACCGCAAGACGGTCAAATTCCACTGCAGGATCAAGGATAATCTCTATTTCATCACCAAGCTCGCTTTCCTCATTGAGCTTAAGTGCATCTTCAAGAAGAATCTCGCAAACGGGGTCGTAGTAGTCGTCTTCATCAACGATTCTCTTCTTGGCTACTATTTCCACGTTTGAATTGTCATTGGTAAAACGGACTTCCGCATTATCAGAGTTACCAAACTTTCTTTTGTAAGCTGCCAGTAAAAAGTCCTCAATGGTACTGAGTACCAGCTCTTCTGAAATGCCTCTTTCCTGCTGCAGCTGACGAATTGATTCAGCAAAATTTGATGTCATTGCTTAACGGGCCTCCATTGTATAATCCAGTTTCCCCTTCCTTATGGAACTGATGGAAAACGTTTTTTTCTCTTCACCGATCTTGAGAACAAGAGTTTCTCCGTCGGATTCGTCAATTAAACCCGAGATCCAGTCATTACTGTCTTCGGTAAGAATTTTCACAAACTTCCCCTGGAAGACTGCATACTCTCTGGCACCCTTTATTCTCCGGTCGATTCCGGGAGAGGTTATCTCCAGAGAGAGATCTCTTGAATCAGTCAACAGGTCCAGTCTGGGACGGACAACTTTGTTAACCTCTTCACAAACCTTTACGGTTACGCCCTCGGGGCGGTAAATTACAAGCCGTATATTATAGACCTGTTTTACTACTGCAGCATTGGCTTCCACTAGGGAGATGCCCATGGCTTTCAATACAGGTTCCAGATCGGCTATCATTCTGGAATTAATGTCTTTCAATAAATCCTGCCTCTCGCCATCCGCCGTACAGTCAGTTTTTTAAAAAGTACAAAAAAAAGAGCCTTGAGGGGCTCTTCACTTCAGATGCCGATTAAATTGTAAATAAAATATATCAGCTCGGTAATTTAGTGTCAACACATCTTCAGGCTGTAAAAGGATTTCAGATGACACGGCAGATCACAATTGCCTCTACCCTTCCGTCAAAACGGGTATTCAAGAGGGATGAAGCTGCTCCCAGAGTCGCTCCGCTTGTCAGGATATCGTCCAGCAGGATCAGCTTTTCAGGCCGGTCCTGTCTGCTCAAAACATCAACAGCACCCTTGCCGAAACCCAGAACTCCCTTCATGTGCTCGGCCCTTTCTTCAAGTCCGAGAGTCTTTTGCTGCACCCTGTCGCTCCTCTTTAAAAGCCGCAGAACCCGATACCCGTATTTTTTATGAAGCGTACTGCACAAAAGATCGACCTGATCCCACCCCTGCCTGCGGATCTTCCCTCTTCGGGGAGGAACCGGCACCAGAGCGGTCTTCCCCTTTAAAAGGTCTGTCCTTTCAACAGGCAGACAGTCATGAACCATACGGGCAAAGAAGTGCCTGAGGCGAAGCTCTTTTCCTGTTTTATAAAGGAGAAGCAGCTCTTTTACATATGACTGGAACCATGTAAGGGAGATATAGGAATCAACCCCCGTCAGGGCACCGCAGAAGGGACAGCCCTTTTCCGACAGAACAGGCTCCGAGCAGCGGCTGCAGAGGGGCCCGGTTTTCAAGGCATCCTTTATAATCTTCTCAGAGCAGCCGGCGCACAGGCCGGAGATACCGGCTTCCGCTTTTCCGCAGAGAATACAGTGGCTGTCGGCAAGGATTGAAAGAAACATCCCTTTACAAGGGCAGCCTCTGATGCAGCGATTCAAAACTCAGGGAATGAATAGGAGATTTTACAGGTTATTTTTTAAGGCTTTCCTGCAGGGAGTTGAGTATATTCAGCGCCTCCAGGGGAGTCGTTCCGTTTATATTCAGCGCCTTTAGCTGATCAAGGACCATCTCATCGGCACTGAAAAGATCCTGCTCCAGTGGTTTGGCGGCAGGAGGAGGAACCGCCAGAGCGCCGGCTGCCTTATCCTCTTCCATGGCCTTAAGGATCTGCTTTGCCCTGTACACAACAGTCTCGGGAAGCCCTGCAAGAGCTGCCACATGAACACCGTAGGAGTTACCCGCAGGCCCCTCCTTTATCTTCTTCAAAAAGACGATATCCTCACCTGTTTCCTGCACAGTCAGCGAGAGATTGACAAGATTCTCATGATCCAGCTCAGTCAGCTCATGATAGTGGGTGGCAAAAAGGGTCTTTGATCTGATCTCTCCCAGAAGATACTCGGCAATACTCCAGGCAATAGAGAGACCGTCATTAGTACTTGTGCCCCTTCCGATCTCATCCATAATAACAAGACTCCGGTCACCGGCATTCCTGAGGATGTGCGCTGTTTCATTCATCTCGACAAGAAAGGTGGACTCCCCTCTTGCAAGGTTGTCAGAGGCTCCCACACGGCAGAAGATCCTGTCAACCGTACCCACAACCGCCTTGTCGGCAGGTACAAAGGAGCCTATCTGAGCCATCAGCACGATAAGGGCTGTCTGTCTGAGATAGGTTGACTTACCAGCCATATTCGGACCTGTGATAAGGGCGAAGGATGTTTTATCGGTGAGCATATCAAGGCCGTTGGGGACAAACTCCCCCTGAGGCAGATGGGCCTCAACAACAGGATGGCGTCCCCCTTCGATCAAAAGAGAGCGGTCATCACGGATTTCAGGCCTGACATAACCGCGGATTGTGGCTGTGTAGGCCAGAGAGGCATAACAGTCCAGCTCTGAAAGCCTGGAACAGATCTCCTGGAAGAGAGGGATTCTGGGCTTAAGGCTGTCCCTTATCTGAACAAAAAGCTTCCTCTCAAGCTCAACAATCTTCTCTGATGCCGAGTTGATACTGCTCTCAAGGTCCGACAGCTTCTCTGTGGAGTAGCGCTCAGCCCCCACCAGAGACTGGCGGCGGATAAAGTGATCAGGAACGAGATCGCTCTGAGTCTTTGAGATCTCCAAAAAGTATCCGATGATCTTGTTGTATTTCATCTTGAGGTTTGTGATGCCTGTCTCTTCGCGTATGGTCTCCAGGTATTCATCCAGAACAGCGCGGCTGTTATTCTTGAGGCCGCGAAGTTCATCAAGCTCCGGTTTGTATCCCTCACGGATCAGACGGCCCTCAGTCAGAAGAATGGAGGGCTCCTCCATGATGGAGCGGGCCAGCAGAGTGCTTACAGCTTCAAGAGCGCTCTGCTCTTCCTCGCTGCAGAGGGGATCAAAAGCCCCGGAGGAAGCAAGTATATTTTCAATTTCAGCAATTTTCTCAAGTGAGTTTTTAAGCGAGAGAAGATCCTTGGCATGGGCCTTATCAAGACCGATCCTGGAACTCAGGCGCTCAATATCGAGGATATGACTCATCACCGACCTGATGTCAGCAAGAAGTATCTGATTCTTATAGAATGAGGAAACAGACTCCTGCCTCCCGGTTATCCCCTGTGCGCTTCTTAAAGGATTGAGCATCCACTGCCTGAGCTTCCGGGCCCCCATGGATGTGGAAGTTTCATCGAGTACCGACAGAAGAGTGAATGATGAAGAACCGTCATCCATATTCCTCAGAAGCTCAAGATTCTTCTGGGTGGCATCGTCCAGAGAGACATAAAGGTCCTCTGAATACTTCTTCAGACCGCTTAAATGCTCAAGATAGTGCCTGGAAGTATCCTTCAGATAGTCCAGCAGAACACCAGCCGCTGCAAGAGAGGAATCATCTGAGTGAAAACCGAAGCCCTTGAGGTTGGCAAGCTTGAACTGCTCGCACAGCTGACGGTAACTGGCTTCTACATCAAAGAGCCAGTCGGGTATGCGGTTAAGAACAAGGCCGCTTCTGTCATTGAGAGACCGGAAGTAGGCGCTGTCCATAAGGGACTCCTGAATCAGGACCTCCCTCGGCCCCAGACGGCTCAGTTCCTTGCGGATAAACTCCTCGGGATGGGAGTCACTGCAGGAAGCGGCTAAGAATTCAGCTGTGGAAAGATCAACATAGGAGAAGGTCATCACCTTTCCCACCTTTCCTATAGCGGCAAGATAGTTGTTGGAACGCTTATCCAGAAAGGATTCATCCACTACAGTTCCCGGGGTGATGATTTCAACAACATCCCGTTCGGCAATCCCCTTTTTGGGCATTGAGATCTGTTCACATATGGCAATTTTACGGCCGGCATTAAGAAGCCGGCCGATGTAATTCTGGGCAGCGTGATAGGGAATCCCGCACATGGGGATTCCGTGACGTTTGGTAAGTGTCAAATTAAGCAGACGGCTCACATCTTCCGCATCGCTGCGGAACATCTCATAGAAGTCCCCCATACGGAAGAATAGAACGGCGTCCTTATGTTTCTCTTTGATGGACATATACTGCCGCATCATTGGTGTATTTTCAGACATTACTAAATATTAAAATATTGATCAGCGCATCTTTGTCAGAAGTCTCTGAAGTACCTGCTCGGTGATATCCACCTCATAGTTCCACCACAGAAGGTTGGGATCAGATTTCTTGATAACAAGGGAGTAGCCGCCTGCTTCTGCAACATACTGAATCTCTTCAATAATTTCCTTCACAAGGGCGTTATTCTGGTTCAGACTGTTATTCAAATCTGTAAGCTGACTGTTCTTTACCCGGATATAGTCCCGGAGGAATTTCTTTCTTTCAAAAATCTGATTATCCAGTTCCAGCGCCTGAGTGTTGTTGCCGTTGTTTTCGGCTGTCAGCTTCCGGCTTTCAAGCATTGTAATCTCTTTCTGGATCTTGTCCACTTCCTGCTGAAACTGCTCCTTCATCTGCTCAAGTTCACGAACAGCCTGGGAATCCTTATAGAAGGCAGAAAGGATTCTGGAATAGTCCAGAACAGCCACCTTTGTAATGGTATCGCTGAATACCGGCGCTGCGGCCAGGCTTATCAGAATCAGTGAAAAAAGGAATATTTTCCGCATAGTGCATCTCCTGCAATAATATCTTTATATTTGTTGCCACAAGGGCAATCCGGCATCAGTAAATATCAATACCGAAGGAAATAACCAGATTCAGACCGTTGGAAAAGGTCGTGTAATCGGGTTCGGGATTCCAGTTAACGGAACCGTCATCATCAAAGTTGAATTTCTTGACAAGGTAAACCCCGATAGGGAACTGGGGGTTATCAAACCTGATACCTGTACCAAGACTGAACTTCATATCCTGAATAGTCATCTGCTGAAGCTGATCCGCCGATCTCCAGAGTCCGACCGCATCAAGGAAGAAGTCATAGGCCAGAATATTGGGAACAATGGGAAACTTGAGAGTAATTGTATTATCCCAGAGTGACTGACCGTCAGACTCGGGATACCAGCCTCTGGCTACAAACATACCGTCTGCATAAAATCCGTCCTCCTGGGGATCGATGGTTTTATCACCCCAGGGCTTATGGGCCAGATAGGAGAATGCAGACTTCATTGTCAGTACTGATTTGAAGTTCCAGGACTCTGAAACGGCGATATCAAAGAGAGTGAAGTTCACTTCAGCCCTCGATACAGACTTCAGAAAGTTCTTGGTTGATGTGGGTGCAACACCGGCCAGTGTGGTTGTCTGACTCAGAATGAAACCCTTTGAAGGGCTTCCCACAAAGTCTCTTGTATCCAGCGCTGCCTTCATCCAGAGATTGTCATGATACTGCCATGTATGAAGGTTGTCACGGATTCTTCGGCTCCAGGGTCTGTAGATCTCATCATCATAATCCACATACTCAAGACCACCCCGGAGACCCGTATAGAGGCTGAAACGGCCGAAAGGAAGCCTCCAGGTATAACCTGTATTGACACCGGTTGATATATAGTGGGACTCGTACTCCATCAGATAGTCGGAGGGCACGATCTTGTTGGCATCATCCCACCAGTCATCATCGGGCCAGGGCCAGACATTTCCGCTTCCATCGATATCCTGATAGATACGGCTTTTGTTTGAGTGCCTGTATGTAAGGTCAAAACCGACACCCCAGTCGGAGTTAAAAACATGGGGCTCAGTATACTGAAGGGAGAGGCTCTGTACGTCGGGACTGAATGAAGAGTCAACACCGACGGTTTTTCCAGTTCCAAGAAAGTTCCGGTCATTCCACTTTATATTACCTGCAATAGGAAAGTCCTGACCTCCGGAAAAGGAGATACCGAAAATGATATCTGCTGTCTTACCTTCTTCCAGGTCGATTACGAGGTCCATAAGGCCCTCTTCGCTTCCCGGATAGGTCTGGGGTTCTACAATCGAGAAAAACTGAGTGTTATAGAGGTTTCTGACACCTTCCATTACCTTTGTTTTGCTGAAAACATCACCCACTTCAAAGGGAAGTTCCCTGTCAATTACAAAATCTTTCGTCTTGTCATTACCGCGGATAACGATGTTCTCCAGGTGGGCCCTGTCACGTTCAACGATGTTCACAAGATAAGAGACTGTTTTATCCTCATCATTTCTGGATTCCTCAAGGTTAAAGGTGTTGTAGATATACCCGTTCTCATAATAGAGGTCTGTCAGCTTCTGGTAGTCAAACTGAAATCTGGTTCTGTTAAAAACCTGTCCGCCCTGCTGGGTGATCATAGCCTTGAGTTCGGCATCGCTGTAAAGGGTATTTCCGTCAAAATCTATACCTGTAAAGGTGTAGACCTCACCTTCGAAAATATTGAGGGTTATTAGAAGGTGGTTTCTGTTGTTCTCTTCGTCACGAACCACCTCTTTATTGATATCACTTACCCGGGCATCGATATATCCCCTGTCGGCGTAGTTGTTTTCAATGAGACGGACGTCCTCCTGGAGTTCGTTCTCCATCAGAAGTCCCTTGTTAAAGAGTGACTGGGGTTTGGTTTTCATCAAACCCTGGAGGGTCTTTGCAGAAAACTCTTCATTCCCAGCAAAACGGATCTCCTGAATTGTTGTCTGGGAGCCTTCCTGGATTGTAAATACAACGGTGGCGGTATTGCTCTCCTCATCCTTTTCGATGGTGTTTGAAACCTCGGCATCCACATAACCCTTCTCAATATAGAGGGACTTGAGGGCCTCTGTATCAAGACGGATGGAGGCTTTGTTCACCATATCACCCTTAGTAAGGAGGATGGTATCATTGAGTTCACCTTTCCTGACACGGTCGTTTCCGATAAAGACGATGTCTCTGACAACGGCCTTCTCTTTCACCTGAAATTCTATGACCACAGTATTATTCTGATCATCACCCGGCAGAACCTGGGGCAGAATCAGATCGAAATACTCAAGAGCATAGAGTTTCCCCTGGATTTCCCAGGAAAGAGAATCTGTAAATTTTCTGGAGAGGTAGGGTCTGACAATACCATTCAGTTCCGTTTCGGATACTGTACTCAGACCTGTAAAACGGATATCAACGATCTGCTTATTGACATACCATCCCGTATTGCTCTGTGCCGATATAGTTAGAGTAGCCACCACAAAAAGCAGTATTGGCAGGACAGTAAATTTCTTATTTAGCATCAAATCTCCTTTAAGCAAAATCCCCTGTTGCCATAAATGAAAGAGGAATCGATTTTTTTAGTAGGAATAGCGCCACTCCAACCCGATAGCATTATTTTTCATCATATCGGTATTGTGAAAATCGAAGGCATTCCTTTTATTATAATTCCAGTAGACCAGAAAAAAGGGAGTTCTCATCTCAACCGTCAGGTCAGGAACGATCTTGATTCCGTTCAGGTACGATCCTATACCATACAGCGGATCATAATCAACAACCCAGCCCAATGAAAGATAGAGAGATTCACCGGCATATTTTCCAAGGTACAAACTGGTGTTATCCAGATACTTGGCCATACTGAACCCCGTTCCTGATTCTGCTGCCGTTGTATCCCGGTTCAGCTGATCAAGCAGGGTATTCTCAAGTATTTCCGTTCTAATTGTCACATTGTCAAGATTCAAAGTCTCCTTGATTGACTGTTCCAGAGGACGGACAAATCCGTACTGACTGACCATCCCCCCCGTTGCCACAATGAGGTTGGACACATCCACCTGCCCCGTGCTGTCCACAGGCACGAGACTCTGACCGAAGAGGGCTGTAATCTCATCCTCAGGCATATTCGGGTTTGACCTGAGGACAGGCTTAAACTCATCCCCCACCGGGTTTCTGTACTGAAGAGTAATCAATACATCATTGCCGTTGGCATCGGTGGTTTCGATTTCAGCTTCTACATTCATAAAAGGATTAAACATATCCTGATCCTCATTGAATGTCAGGGACCCTTCGGTCACCTCAAAGGTCTGGTCAAAGTAGTAAATCTGGCCGTCTCTGATAGAGATTCCTCCGGTCATGGAGAAAGTCTTGTTCAGGGTGTCTACCGAAATATTCAACCTCTCCCCTGGTTCGGCCATGGCCCTTACAAGCTCAACCTGCGGATTGGGCAGAACAAAAAGTACATTCTTGCCGGTTACGATATCAAGATCCAGCTTGAACCCCCAGCCCAGCGGAGAGGGTTCTGTATACCTTTTCAGAACGGTCTTCTCCCCTATAGACCCTACAAGCTCTTCAACAACAACCCGTCCTTCAAAACCGCCCTGCTTAGTATCCCCGTAAAACCTGAAGTTCCCCGTAAGGGCACCGGTTCCCTGAATATTATAGGCATTGTAAATAACAGGTGTACCCGGATTTCCCTCCATTGCAATATCCAGGTTGAAGTCCTTGATTCCCCAGCCCTGCATGTTCATATACCCTTGAGCACGGATTCCACCGCGGCCGATGGGAATAAAGAACTCATTTGTCTGAACAAGGTCATCCACGACAGTAGCTTCTATATAGGTCTCCTTAATCTCCGACTCCGTATAGGGAGTCAGAACCATCAGATCCCGGGACGCCAGCTTTCCATTAAATACCGGATCTTCGGCGGTCCCGCCGATATGGGCAGAACCTTCCATGCGGCTTCCCTTCTTAAAAACCACAAAACGGTTCCCCAGAGCCATATCCTTGGGCATGACATAGTTGATCATATGAAGATCAACAATCATATCATTCAAACTGAGGTCCAGTCCGTCACTTCCGATTGTCCCCTCCATATTCATGGCAATGGGAAAATCCTCTTTCAACCTGGCAGTGATCCTGCCTGAGTCACTGTTATATCTGAGAAACTGCTCTGGATCTTCAAGCAGCACACTCTCAAAAACAGGACCGGTTCTTGAAAAATCAATAGTCTTGGATGCAAAGGTGGTAATGTCATTCCATTTGACAGGATGAAGCCTGAAGCGGCCGTCAAAATCTTCAAGAGCAGGGATCTTGAAGTTACTGAAATCGATCACCAATCCCGTATCCGCCCTTAAGGATATTCCACTTTCCAGCCTCATCCTGGGATCTTCACTGTCCA
Organism: Oceanispirochaeta sp.; assembly: GCA_963676905.2. GTDB lineage: Bacteria > Spirochaetota > Spirochaetia > DSM-2461 > DSM-2461 > Oceanispirochaeta. Next base: position 2,946,385 of record CAXXVE010000001.1, on the reverse strand, counting down.
CTCTTTGAACACCATTGTTCAGTCCCGCAGTAAAAATAACTGTTCCGTCTTTAAAATCAAAAACCCCCAGCCCCCGGTTTAGATACAAATTATTGTTTCGAATATTCAATCCGGAGATTTCAAGCTTTTCGGGGCTCATTCTGAGATCCCCCTTCAAAGCAAAGGGAGTATTATTGAGCAGTAGATCCGGTGCATCAACAGTCCCTTCAACCAGAGGTGAATCAAGAGAGCCCTGCAGAGTGAAAGAGGAATCCACGCGCCCTTCCATGCCAAGTCCTTGAAAACGCGCTGTCCTTGCCTGAAGCAGCTGAAGCGTGAGAGAGAGACTGCCATCATTAAAGGCACCGAAAAGATCATACTCCTCGAGGTCATTCCCTACACCGTCTTCCTTCAACGTCAGTGAACCGTTATAGATATTATTTGCCGTATCATAGAAGAAACCGCCCTCACCTGTAAGGCTCGAATAGAAGTCACTGTAATTTACAGAGAAGAGATTCACAGTTCCCGGTGCAATAAAGGCTGTCATCTTCAGCTCCGGCTCCATCAGCAGGGAAGAATTGGTCCAGCGGAAAGAGGAATCCCTGAGAAAGACCTCCCAGTTGTCCTTTTCATAAAGCCCCCTGAGACTGACACTGCCGCGGTAGTCCTGACCGTCCCAGGTAACAGGAAAATCATTGAAGTCGAGGGAAGCAAGAAGTGAATCGCTTCCCTGACGAGCCATCTGAAGCCTCAGGTCATGGCTGCCGAGCATGGAGAGCTGACCGTTCAGGTATACAGCATTCAGGTCGAATTTATTGTTGTTCAGATCCCATTGGCTGTTTACAGAAACCTGCTCTGAACGGAGGTCTGCCTCACCAGAACCTATAAGATAGTTATCATCCCAGACAAGTTCCGAATTGTAGAGATCCAGGATCCCGGAGCCATAGAAACCTGTAAGACTAAGCTGCCTTGAGCCGTCTGGAAGAAATGCCTGAAACCTGCTCAGCTGAACCACCAGCCCCTCTTGAGAGTAGCTGAAACTTCCTTCGGACTGAAGCAGGAGCCCCGGAAGAATGGAATCAACCGATTCATCCGTTCCTTCCGGAAAGAAGGGATAGACCGAAGCGATAGCCATATCCGCCACCCGGAAAGATGTTTTAATCGAAAAGCCCTCGGACATTGAAAAACTTCCGTCCAGCACAACCCTGTTTCTGTGCTCACTCTCAGTATGAAGACTGCTCTGAACCGAAAAAACATAGTTCTGCTCATTCTGATAGAGAAGGAGTTTGATCTCTCCGGGACTGCTTCCGTCGCTGAGCCGCAGGTAATCGGAGGCAACAGAGAGATATTCATCAATATTTTTAAAGCTCAGCCTACCGCTCAAAGTCTGTTCGGGTCCGACGGGAAGCCCCGAAAGGTAGACATACCCCTCGGGAAAGGCATTCTGATACACCCACTGCCCCTGCCAGTTCAGACTGCCGTATTCAGAGTCAACACGCAGCTCCTCAGCCATAATGTGAAGGTCATCCCCGGCCACATCAAGAGTCAGGTCCACCGGAACAGGAAGAACTTCGGGATTGTTCAGCCCCAGACTTCCCTTGTAGGAGTATTTGAGAAAGCCCGTCTCCCTCTGAATGCTGAAATCCCCTTCCCCGCTGATAACAGTATCAAGCCAGGGATTCAAGGGTTCCAGCTCGGACCGGAGATACACCAGATTGGAAGGAGAAAAATCTTCAGCCAGCAATGCAAGACGGATCTCTTTTTCATCTATAATCAGATTAAAATCATAGGGTTTATTGTCTTTTATCTTTGTAATACGGAACTGATCATCCCTGTAGTTGATATTCAGCCGCTGATTCTCAAGAACAGCAAGATTGGAATCAATTTTCTGAAAATCGGTATTCAGAGAGAAAGCCTTCAGGTCGTTCTGTACAGTCCCCCGGAGACTTGTCTCCATGGCTGCCGATGTAATCAGAGAACCCTCCGCATCATCCCTGTAAGCCAGTTCTCCCTTGAGACTGAGCCTTATATAATCGCCCAGCTGCCTGATTGTAATTGTATTCCCCTGCCCCTCGGCGCTTATCTGTTCATGACGAAAGGAAATCTGCCAGTTTCTTATCCTTATAAGCTGAGTAAAAAAGTTGCCCAGACTCCCGAACTCACTCTGATTTGAAGAGGAACCGCTGCCGGATAAAGACATGGCCTTATCAAGAAACAGTTTGTCCCTTGATGTATCCACATCGACAGCGACACCGGTAGCTGTAAAGGACCGGACAGCCGTATCTCCCCTGAAAATCAAACCGAGAAGATTATGATGGGCTTTGAGCTTGCGCACTGCCAGAAAGGGTTCATCACTGCCTTCTGCATAAACCCTCAGATTTTCAATTGTTACTGTACTTAAGAATGAAGGGGCGATCCTGCCGTACTCGATCCTTACTGCCAGCCCCTCTTCCACAGAGTTGACGACAGAGGTTTTGATGGACTCTGCAGCCTGATCCATCCTTTCAGAGAGACCACGATACCCCGACCAAGCGGCAAAGAGAAAAAGAAAGAGTATAAAACCCTGGAGGGCATGAAACAGAACCCTGTGACTTTTTTTCACCAGCCGGTCCCTCCCCCGGCCTTCAGAGTCAGCGTCAGAACTCCGTTTTTCACATCTTCCCCCGAATCAAAGGATTCAAAGAGAAAGGATGTAACATAGCGTCTTATTTCACTGTCCAGAGCAAGAGAACCTGTATATGTAAGAACATTGGCCGATACAACCGTACCATCGGATGCCACCCTGAAGGATACGGAAATTACATCAGGAGGATTGGACCCGATGGGGATATTGAAATCAGGCTCGGGAACATAACGGGCGAAGGCGGCTCCTCCTTCCCAGCTGACATCAGGCAGAATCCCGCCGTCTGATGCGATGAAAGCTTGATCACTCCCGGACGACTCTTCCCGGGCAGCCTGAACAGTGCTTTCAGAGTATTGCTCCGCCACAGCGGCAGCCCCCGACGGAGTATAGGGCTGAACAGAATCCTCTTCTGCAATTACATCCGGAGTAGATATATCAGGCGTTTCTGCAGGTGCTTCCACAGGCATGCCCTCTTCAACAGGTACATCCTCTTCCACAGGCATGTTCTCTAGAACTGCAGCGGGTGTCTGTACAGGATTTCCTGCAGATATATAAACAGGTTTATCAGGAGTTTCGAGCTCTGCTGCAGGAACAGGTCTTTCAGGCTGTCTGCTCGGCTCCGGAGAGGCAGTCTCCCGGGGCGGCACCACAGGAGAAGGCTGTTCATCCACAAGGGCGTCGGACTTTGAAACGACAGCAGCGTCACTCCCGCCGCCGGCAGGAATCAGAGGGGCAAGCTGCACTCGAATGACAGGAAAGACCTCTGCTACAGGCAGTTCATAAAGGAAGAAATTCATCAGCAGCAGAACAAAGAGATGCAGCAGCGAAGAGAGGGCCACCGCCTTTGTCATATATATTGATGAATTTGAAACCATTAAAACCTTTTCCTCACTTAAATACACCGGGAACTTCTGATAGTTACAACTACCCTCTTCTACTGCCCCTATCCAGGAGTCTTCAGCTAGAAGAGAAAACTCAGCTCCGCCCGGCCCTCAAAAGAACCGCTCCGAGGAAGATAATCCAAATAGAGGGCCGACCTCAAGGGGACAGAGAAATCCACCTCTACCCCGGTGCCGGCAGACAACCCGGAATCTTCATCAAAAAAGCCTGTATAACCTCTCAGAATTTCCCTGTTTCCTCCCCGTACAAGGAGGGTCAGGTCAGTCCCGTTCTCCCCTTTGCGGAGCCATCGGCCCTCGGCAAAAAAGCGAAAACTTCCCTTATCCTGATAATCGGCATAACAGCTTAATTCCGTTACCCTCCGGGCCCTGTAAGCCCATGAAAATGAGGCGCTGCCGTAAATATTTGTCATTTTGTTTTTTTCAATCACCCGGGAGGCGATAAACGGAAAGTCCCCCCGGGACCATCCGGCTTCAAATTGAGACTGAAGACGGGTAGATGTAACTGAGAGCTCTGCCGATGCATCATAGAAGGCAAAACGCTCCATCCCCGAAGGTCCAGAGGGCTCATACACCTCCCTGACAAGAAAGTCATTCACCTGGCTCCGGCTGACTTCCCTCCGGCTCCCCTTTAATGTCAGGCTCCATGAGCCGTAATCCATATAGGAGATCTCCACAAGCGGATAGAAACCGGGAGTCCCCGCAGCTGTGTCATCAGAAACGGCCATTTCAGCCTGAGCTCCTGCTTTCAGACTCCAGTCTCCGCCTGTGACCGGCCGTGCATAAGAGAGAGACAGTTCAGGCAGAAGGAACCAGAGCTCCTCATATGACTGCCTGACAGCTCCAAACCGGCCTTCCAGGGTGAAGCCTGAAAACCAGTACCCCCCGCCCAGAGCCGAAGACACGAGGTATTCTGCGTCCGCACCCGAAGCAAAGGAGCCCTGCCCCTCCGCCTTAAAGCCCAAAAAGCCGGAACGGCCTGCATCGGTAGAAAAGTGCCAGCCTGCAAGGGGAAGAATCCGATCCCCCTCATCCAGCCTGTACCCGAAATCTGCTGTAACGGTATTGAAATTGCCCGAATAGGCACCACCTGCCTTAATCCATTGGGGATAACCTGTCTTGTGTGAGTAGTTAGCCTCTGCGGCCATGGAAAAAGAGTCGAAACTTCCCTCGTAGAGCAGACCGCTCCCGTAGGGGTGTGAAGCAAACAGGGTCAGAGTATTATGATGCTCCCGGGCTGTCCGGGGCATAAAAAGAGAGGGAGGTGTCCAGTAGAACATGATTTCATCCCGGGTCAACTCCTCTTCGGGAGCCTCTTCGGCCAGAGGCCTTTCCTTCCGCTCAAGGGGAAAAAACAGAGGACTTATATAATCATCAGGACCGTATTTTATAACCGGAGACAGAAGGTAGAAGTCCGGAATCTGAACATCCTCACCTGCAGGCCTCCAGTAGAGAATATCCTTATCCAGTACAATCGGCTCATCTTCGGCATACAGAAACGATGCAAGAGTCAGTAGTGTTAACAGGGTCAGCTTCCGCATTGTGTATTATAAAATATAGCGGATAAATGACAAAAGCAATGGCTATTATTATTTCTTACATTAAAAGGAATTAAATGATTTGAACTTAATTTCAGAGCTTCTATGCTATTTTTATGTCCCTGCAAGGACTTTTTTATGCCTGTTTTTCGGCAAAATCCCCGCTGCCGGAAAGAGGGGCAGGAAGTTCCACGGGGCCGGGCTTTGCAGGACCAGGCCTCTGCGCTGCAGAGGCTGCCTGCGGCATCCTTCCAATCCCTTTTTGTGCGCCGAGGATTTACCAAACCGAAGACAAAACAGTTTACATCCTGGCAACCCTGATAAAGCACACTCCCGCTGAATACCGGAAGTATGCCGGGTTTATCAGAGATACCAAGCTGCCTGAATAAATCTTTATTCAGTGGCAATGATGATTAGATATAATAAATAGGGATCACCATTGCTGAAATGCCAAGTAGCAGTGACATTTGTTGATGCTCCACTGGGCCATGCAAAGGTTACATACCTGTTTGCATCATTATTTATTTCAGCATACCAACCGTTATCTTCACTTTCAAACCTGGTCGTTTCGTCAGATGCCAATGAAACAAGCAACTGTTCACCACTCCAGTTGATGATCTTTATTTCACCAAAACAGTCTTCCTCTTCGACCTCACAGGATGTCACAAAAAGAGCTGCCATAAATACCATCAGAATCAAGATAGATTTTTTATTTTTATTTACTCCGATTTACAATCAGCCTCCAAGCCTTTGCCTGAGACTGTATTTTCTGATAGAGTGTATTCGAATCAGAAACATTAGATTTATCAATATTTAATCAATAAGACGGGGCACTCAATAGGCCCTGGTTCTAAGGATATAAAATGGGATTGTGGGATAGATTTGTTGTACTGGAAGGCCTGGACGGCTCTGGAACAACAACACAGCTGAACAGGCTTGAAGAGTACTGCCGGGAGAAAAAGATTCCCTGTTACAAGACCTTTGAACCTTCAGACGGCTTTATCGGCCTGGCCTGCCGGGCTGTCCTTGAAAAAAGAGAGAAAGCCGACACCCTGAGTCTTGCGCAGCTCTTTGCGGCTGACCGCCGGGAACACCTTAAGATCATCAAAGAGAGGCTGGAAGCCGGTGAGTGGGTCTTCTGTGACCGCTACCTCTTCAGTTCCCTCGCCTATCAGTCCCTGGGCATGGATTTCGATGATGTCTACGAACTGAACAGGGACTTTCCCGCCCCTGGATACTGTCTTTATGTGGAGTGTTCCGTGGAGACCTCCGCGGCACGGCGCAACGGACGCGGCAGCAGTGAAGACCTCTACGAAAAAGAGGCACTGCAGAGAAAGGTCAGCGGCTTCTATGAACACGCCTTTGAGCTCTTTTACCCTGAAGAAAAAAAGGGACTTTACCGTATCAACGGCGAGGCTGCACCTGATCAGGTTTTTGAACAGATAATCGCAACTCTGGGGCTCTGATCTTCCGGATCAGGCTGTAAAACCGGCGGCAGAATCATTCAAGATACCCTGCCGTATTCGCCGATACTGTGATTGTGAAAGGTTCTCTTAAATTTTTTATCATTTTTATCTGCCTCTCCGCAGCCCGGCCTGTAGAACTTCATGCCTACAAGATTCTCTACGCTGAGCAGTTCTACAGGCTCTACCATCAGCACCTCTACCAGTATCCTGAAGATACAATGGAGAACATCCACTACCTTGGAATGGCCCTTCGCTCAGACTTCGCCAATCCTCTGAACGCTCTGGCCACCATTACCAATGAGAAGGAGTGGGAGAAGTACCGCTACCTCTTCTACATGCATGTGAATCTGCGACTGGTGGACTCCTACCTGCAGCTGGGTCTGAAGTACGACAAGCGGAATGCCTACTTCTACAACTACCCCTGGAAGTTCTCCAATCTGGACAGCCTGGAGACCGCTGAGGAGTGTTACCGCTACGCCCTGAACTTCTGGGAGGATGCGAAGGAGTGGTCCGCCAAGGCGGCAGACCCGAAATTTGCCTGGATGTTCATTGAAGATATCCAGTACTGGGAGGACGAGTCCTACCGCATCCAGACGGGAGACCTCAACTACTCACGGACAATCCAGCGGGAGCTGGAACGGCTTCAGAAGGTCCGAGAAGACTTTGAAGCCATGGATGAAAACACCTACTGATTTATTTCATCAACATAGCATCACCGTAGGAAAAGAACATATACCCCTTCTCTACGGCTTCGTTATAGGTCCTGTCAATAAGCCCTTTTCCTGCAAAGGCGCTCACCAGTACAAGCAGTGTCGACTCGGGGGTGTGGAAGTTGGTAAACATCCTGTTCACAACCTTGAACTCGTATCCCGGGTAGATAAAGATATCCGTTGAACTCTCCCCTCTCTGCAGTTTCCCGTCCTTCCAGGCGGACTCCAGGGTTCTGACGGAAGTGGTTCCCACGGCCAGTACAGGGCGTCCCTCACGGACAGCCTTCTCCACCTTGTCGGCGGTCTCATCGGAAATGGAGAACTGCTCGGAGTGCATCTTGTGATCAAGGATGCTCTCGGTGCGGACGGGCTCAAAGGTTCCCAGGCCCACATGAAGAGTCACAAAGGCCGTTTCGATGCCCTTCTCTTCCAGCCGGGCCAGAATTTCATCGGTAAAATGCAGACTTGCTGTAGGGGCAGCCACGGAGCCGGTCTCCTTTGAAAAGACGGACTGATAGCGCTCCCAGTCCTCCTTGGAGTCCTCCCTTTTGATATAGGGAGGAAGGGGGATATGACCATGCTGGTCCAGCCAGTCATCCCCTATGGGCTTTGAAAAGCGGACTTTGCGGTGGTTTGTGGACACAGCCTCTTCAATGACCCCTTCAATATCTCCGGGGAAGGTGAACTTCTTTCCCACCTTCTGCTTCTTGGCCTTGGAGACCATACAGAGCCAGGCATCCGACTCCAGGGGCTTGAGGAAGAAGAACTCCACCTTGCCTCCGTTTTCGGAAAAGCCGAAGACCCGTGCCTTGCGAACACGGGAGTTGTTAAAGACTACAAGGGTTCCCGGCTCAACAACATCGGGAAAGTCCTGCATGTTTTTATGGCTGATCTCACCGGTTTTCCGGTCCAGAACCAGCAGTTTTGCCGTTCCCCGCACTTCCGGGGGATACTGGGCTATCTGTTCGGGAGGTAGATTAAAAGAGAAGTCCCTGATTTTCATCTGAAGTAATATCCATTCCTAAATGTTTATATGCCAGAGGTGTTGCCATGCGGCCTCTGGGTGTCCGCTTGAGAAAGCCCTGCTGAATCAGATAGGGCTCGTAGAAGTCCTCCAGAGAGTCCATGCTCTCTCCTACGGAGATGGCAAGGTTTTCCACGCCCACAGGACCGCCGCCGAACTTGCCGATCAGGGTCTTGAGAATCTCCCTGTCCAGCCGTTCCAGGCCTCTGGGGTCAACCTGCAGACGCTCCAGCCCTGAATTGACGATATCTGTGGTGATAATTCCCTCACCTTCAATCTGGGCAAAGTCCCGCATCCGGCGCAGAAGGCGGTTGGCGACACGGGGTGTACCCCGGCTGGAACCGGCCAGAAGATGAGCGGCATCACTTGTAATCGTGATGTTCAGTATGGAGGCGCTCCTTGTCAGAATCTGCTGAAGCTCGCCAAGATCGTAGAAGTTCATCCGGACGTTGATGCCGAACCTTGTATAAAGAGGGCTTGAAACCCGGCCGGGTTTTGTTGTTGCTCCCACAAGGGTAAAAGGAGGAACAGGAATCCGGATGGTCCGGGCAGAGGGCCCCTGACCGATGATCCAGTCCAGTTCGTAGTCTTCCATGGCGATATAGAGCATCTCTTCGATGGCAGGCTTAAGGCGGTGAATCTCATCGATAAAGAATACGGTTCTCTCTGATATGGTTGTCAACAGTCCCGCCAGATCCTTGGGTTTGTCCAGGGCGGGGGCGGAGGTCACCTTGCTTTCAACGCCCAGTTCATTGGCCATAATGCCCGCCAGAGTGGTCTTTCCCAGTCCCGGAGGGCCTGACAGGAAGACATGGTCCAGAGGCTCCTGACGCTGTCTGGCTGCCTTGATAAATACCCTGAGATTGCTTTTCACATCCTCCTGTCCCAGAAACTCATCGAGAAGCTTGGGACGGATGGGATTTTCGGCGGGTTCCTCACCCTGATAGGGAAGTCCTGATAACAAACTGTCTTCTGACACTCATGACCTCCTAGGAACTGAGCTCTACAATGGCGCGGCGCAGGATTTCCTGTTCCTTTCTGTCTGCAGGAAGGGATGCTATCTCGTCACTCTTTAATAGAGTCTTGACGATGGTCACAACCTTCTTCTTGTCAAAACCCATGGCGGCAAGGGATTCCACCCACTCCGCTTCGGGACCTGCAGGCTGACCGGCGGCTCCGGTTCCATCGTCCCAGCTCAGTTTACCACGAAGCTGAAGAAGGATCTTCTGGGCCGTCTTCTTTCCAAGGCCGGGCAGTGAGGAGAGACCGTCAAGGTTCTCCTCTTCCAGATAGAGCATAAGCTGATCCGCCCGGACAGCCGAGAGGATCTTTACAGCCCCCTTGGGCCCGACTCCGCTGACAGAGATCAGATCGTTGAAGAGGGCCCTTTCCTTCTGAGTGGCAAACCCGTAAAGGGCCATGGAGTCCTCTTTATGATAGAGCCAGGTAAAAACCCGGGCTTCTGACCCGATAGAAGGGATTCCTGAAATGGTCATGGATGAGGCTGTGAGAATATACTCTACTCCCCCGTTTTCAATACAGATGTGGGAGGCTCCCTTTTCGCTGACCGTACCGCGTATGCTGTTAATCATCCAAAAACTCCTGTATGAGCAAAACAGAGGGCCGCCGCCAGAGCATCGGCTGCATGGTCAGGCTTCGGGACCTCTTTCAGTTTCAGAAGAAGAGCCACCATGGACTGAACCTGGGCTTTTTCCGCCCGGCCGTTCCCCACTACCGCCTGTTTGATCTGAATAGGCGTATACTCACCCACTTTGAGACCGTATTTGGCAAGACAGAGCATCAGAACTCCCCTTGCCTCTGCCACAGGCATAGCTGAAGAGACATTTTTGGCAAAGTAGAGAGTTTCTATCCCCGCTGCTACGGGCCTGTACTCCTCAATAACCTCTGACAACCCCTCATAAAGACAAAGAAGCCGGTCTGCTGTTGGCGTCTTTGAATCAGTATTGATCACGCCATGAGCAATGTACCGGCTTCTAATCCCATCGTGTTCGATGAGTCCCCAGCCGGCGTGAGCCAGACCGGGGTCTATTCCCAAAATGGGCTGCATTATTCCATTTCGAAGTCTGCGGGAACGTCCAGGTTACTGGCTACGTCCTGCACGTCGTCGTTGTCCTCAAGACGCTCGATCAGTCTCAGAACCTTTCCTGTAGCCTCTTTTTCAAGCTCAACGGTGTTGTCGGAGATCATTGTCACCTCGGCACCTTCCTGCTCGAAACCGGCTTCCTGAAGGGCTGTCAGAACAGTCTCGAAATCTCCGGCTTCAGTAATTACTTCGATCGCTCCGTCTTCATCGGTAACATCTTCAGCACCTGCTTCCAGAGCTGCTTCGAAGAGTTTTTCAAAGTCTACCTTTTCGCCATCATAGGAGAGGATTCCCTTTCTGCTGAACTGGTAGGATACAGCACCTGTTGCCGCCAGAGATCCGCCGCCCTTGTTCAGGATGGAACGAACGTCTGCTGCAGTTCTGTTCTTGTTGTCTGTCAGTGTAGAAATAAGGAGGCCGACTCCGCCGGGAGCATAGGCTTCGTACTGGAGTTCGATGTAGTCCACACCGTCCATGTCTCCTGTACCCTTCTTGATGGCCTTCTCGATGTTATCCTTGGGCATGTTGGCGGCTTTGGCCTTCAGGACTACGGTTCTCAGTGCCGCATTGGACTCCAGATCACCTCCACCCATACGGGCACAAACGGTGATTTCCTTGATAATCTTTGTAAAGAGCTTTCCTCTTTTGGCATCGGCTGCGCCTTTCTTATGCTTTATAGTATGCCATTTACTATGACCTGACATGGTTTCTCCTTGGTCACGGGGTAACCTTCCCCGGCTGATTCACTGTTTCCATGCCCATGGCACGGCCAGTGTATTTGAATTGATAAAAGTAAATCTTGTAAAAAATAACACAATGAAAATTAGGCTGTCAAGAATACAGAGGACCTTATTCCGGGGCGGAGGGTATCGGCCAATCGGGGTTCAGGGTCATATCAGTGCGGTCAATCTCATCAAAAAAATCAATTAATATTGAATTCAGAAGATCCATTCCTTTTTCACTGCAGCCGAACGAGCTGTCCGTACAATCGAAACAGCCATCCTGTTTCCACTTCTCAAAGGATGAAGGAACCAGATCTTCAGGCTGACAGGAAAAGACGGCTTCAAACTCCCTGCGTGAGATTCCCTCTGAAATTCTGAGTCCCATCAGGAGATAATCTTTCAGAAAATCGACAGGAGTGAGAACATCGACATCATCGTAAGACCAGCCGCCCCGGCTGTAGGAGAGAACATCGGGTTTTGTCCTGAATCGTGAGACGGTTCCGTTTTTACCCGGGAGCATGGAAACCGCCGCCGGGCCGCAGCCAATATAGGGATGAAGCTTCCAGTAGGCAGTATTGTGCACACTCTCTCTTCCGGGGAGGCAGAAGTTGGAGATCTCATACCGCCTGTACCCGGCATCTTCAAGAAGGCGGCAGCCCTCAAGCCAGACATCCTCGTCATCCGCGTCCTTTCCTGCGTTTCGTTCATCCCAGTTGGCATAGAGGGGAGTCCCCTCCTCCAGAATCAGGCTGTACCATGATAGATGGTCAGGCTTCCATTCAATGACTTCTTTCAAATCTGCTATCTGATCAGACAAATTCATCGCCGGGAGCCCCTGGATGAGATCAAGGCTTATATTTAGGCAATCCCGGTAGGACTCAAGCACATTCAATGCATTCAGGATAGCCTTCCTGCTGCTTCTCCGGCCGGCGGCCTTTAAAAACTCATCCTGAAAACTCTGAACTCCCAGGCTGAGTCGAGTAATCCCGGCGGACACCCAGATATCCAGATTCTTTCTGGAGATATTGCGGGGATTGCACTCCATTGTTACTTCAGAAGGCAGTCTACCGCTGTTGAGCTTTCTGATTTTACCAAGTAGATCCGCCATTTTATAAGGAGGTACAACCCCGGGAGTACCACCTCCTATATAGACAGAAGAGAAGGACACGACTCCGTGGTCTTCCATAAGGGATTCAATCTGCAGGGGGATGTTATTCAGCACAGGCTCCGCCAGCTTCAGACCGCTGACAGAATAAAAGTCACAGTAATCGCACTTTTGAACACAGAAGGGTATATGAATATAAAGGGCAGCCTTGCAGTTTTGAAGAGCCATATTCTTTCATCTCACAAAAATGAGAAGCTGTGAAAGGGCCAGTACCTGAAAACCACCTTGCCCAGAATACGATTGGACGGCAGAGGGCCCCAAATGGAGGAGTCACTCCCCTGCCCCCTGTTGTCGCTCATGACAAAGTACTCTCCATCCCCCAGCTTGTACTCCATTGAACTGCCGTCAAGGGGAAAGGAGCCGCTGTTTTCAGGCAGAACTTCAGGAATCCGCAGGTCATAGCTCAATCCGGAGACATCTGTCTCAGATCTGAAAACTGTAGAACCCGGTTCTTTGATATAGACTCTGTAATCAACAATACGGACTGTATCCCCCGGGAAACCGATGACCCTCTTGATCATATGGGACTTTTCCCATGAATGGCGCTGATAGGAACTCATCTGTATTTTCTGAAAAGTGACAAAGCGCACAAAGGGATTGAAGATCTGAACGATCCTCTGATTCTCGCGGAAATAAGGGGGAGATATGACAACAAGATCTCCCCGGCTCAGGCCGAAGGCTTTCCTGCCGCTCATGCTGTTATCTTTATCCAGCAGAAATTTAGAAAATATAACCCTGTCACCGGGTTCCAGATCCGGCTCCATTGAACCGGAGGCAACTTTTAATGCTGTGGCAGCGGTACTTGTAAAAACCAGATAGAAGACAAAGGCCAGAATAAGAAAAACTATTCTCCTGACCCGCCTTGATGAGGCTGCTTTTTTCTCTCTGTATGAAACAGGCCGCCTGGACGATGAAGAGTACACTAACGGATAATTCCTATGCGGTATGCCGGCCAGTACTTGAACATGGCCTGACCAAGAATCTTATTTTTGGGAACAGGACCGAAGTAACGGCCATCGTTGGAGTTATCTCTGTTGTCCCCCATCGGGAGAGCCCAGTTCACTGGAATATAGTAGCCTGTTTCAGCGGACTTTCTCCACCTTGAAGCGGCGGAACTGTTAAAAGGCTGTATTTCAAATTTTTTCCTCTGACGCCAGAGATCCACTTCAAGAGGGTCTTTGTAGGTTGTACTGTCGATTTTTGAAGCTGTATTTCGGAGGGATGCGGGTATAGACAACCCCTCTTCACGAAGTGTAAAGAACTCACCATAGGCTCTGAAGGAGTCATAATCTGATGGATCGATCATCCTTTTATTCCCGTACTCGAGTCCGGAAAGGGTTTTAAACTCTTCTTCAGGAATAAAATCGGACTCCCCTCTCGCTTTGAGAAAAAGATTACCCTGATACTGCCTGTAGATATCACCGTCCTGAGCTACCTGTCTCTTAATCAGAAAGTGCGCCTTGGGCTGGCCGTTTTCATCCTTGTCTATATCGACCATGGACAGAGTCAGCATGTAGAGCACTCTCTGCACGATATCAAAGACCGGTCCTCTTGAAAGATATTCAGGATTCTCAAATATTATGACATCTCCCCTCTGAGGGATCTTGAAACCCGGCACCTTGGCGACACCGGGAAGAAGCTCAGGGCCGTAAACCATTTTGTTTACGAATATCCTGTCTTTTATAAGGAGAGTATCCTTCATTGACCCCGAAGGAATCTGATAGGCCTGAAAAAAGTACTGATTGATAAGAAGAACAACCATTGCAGCCCAGAGAAAGGCTTCGATCCAGTCTAGAACAGGGTTTTTGGCCTGCTGTTTCTTCTTCTTAATATAGTTTCTTACTTTTCTTCTTGTAAGTATTTTTTCGGTAAAAATAACGAGCTTCGCGGAGAGTGTTTTCATCCCTGTTCCTTGGCGGATAGTTAATGGTTTGAAATTTATCACAGATGACTCTGCGTTGACAAGTCTATTGGCAGTTCCTATAATCCTGCTATGAAGAGAATTCCCCTCACAGAAGAAGAATTGAACGAACAGAAAGTAACACTGAAACCTTTTAAGGGAATTCAGCCCGAAACATATATAAAATATGTATACGCCTTCCTGGGCACCCTTGCCCTGTTTCTCGTGTTTTTCCTTCCCGGAATACTTAAAAACGGAACATACTATCAGTTCAGCACAACTCCCGAAGGAGCATCGGTTTACGTGGACGGCATGCGCCTGGGAGCAACTCCCGGACGCTACTTTGTTCCCAGAGGAATACGGACCATAACCCTGAAAACCCCCTACCATGAAATTTGGCAGGAAGATGTAAAAATCAAAGGGCGTGTTTTTGGTACCCTGTTCCTTAAAAGAAAAGGTACCATGGAGATTCCTCTTACCGCTGCAATCACCGAGGATATGACCCGGGAACAGACTGCCTTAACAGCCTCCTGGTTTTCCTCCGACGAAGGATACAGTTCACAGCCCCTTCCACCTATGATGCAGGACTTTCTGAATGCCAATTTCAGAAGCGCCGAGGGGTCTACCACCCTGAGCAGCGAAGAACTTGAAAAATACATGCTGACACTTCTGCGTACGGCATCACAGAAGAATGCCTACCGCCAGTGGCAGGAGGGATTCGGGCTATATGCATCAAAGGGAAAGATTCCCGGATTCGGAAATCTTATAAACGGAGCCCTGGAGGGAGCTGCTTTTCTGGCTGAGAACCCCGGGTTGATGACTCTTCTCTCCCAATACCATGAACTCCCTGCTTTAAATCTTCCCGCATCCTCGAGCACAGGGTCTATCACCTTCGGACTGGAAGGAGAAGTTTTTCAACCTCTGGCTTCAGACCCTCTTCGTTTTATACCAGTGGGAACCAAAGATATTAACGGCAGTGAGAGGACACTCCTTATTGCCGACAGAGAGATTACAAAGGGATGGTACTTCAGATTTATTGAGGCCGATCCCTCCTGGGCACTTTCATCAAAGGACACACTTATTGAACAGGGGCTGGCAGATGAGAACTACCTGTCTGACTGGGATGGAGCTGTCATCACCCCTGAAAACCAGGAACCCCTGCGTTTTGTATCAGTCTATGCTGCTGAAGCCTTTAACAGCTGGTTTACAGAAGAATACCTGAGCGGCTCTACAAGAGCCCTTCTCCCGGATGAGTGGGAGTGGCAGGAGATTGCTCTTGCCAACGGCCTGATAAGCCGTGACAGGCCCTCACAGAAGAATCTGGGAGCCCTTGAGGCAGGTTCATTCCTTCCCGGAGGGCTTGACCTCTATGATCTTGAAGGTAATCTCTGGGAATGGTGCAGAAACGGGTTTGGCATGAACGATGCTTCCATGTATAATACCCTCCCTCAGGACTCTGCAGCACTCCCTGACAGAGCGGTGCGTGGAGGAAGCTGGGCCAATACTCCGGGTCAGGTAAAACCTGATACAAGAGGTTCCCAGCCGGCTTCCTGGTGTACAGCATATATTGGTTTCAGACCAATGCTGTTAGATTAAAAAGGTTTAATTAAATGGCTAAGAAAAAAAAGAAAACCCCGTCCAATGTACTGGGTGAAAATAGAAAAGCCCGCTTCAATTATGAGATAACCGAGAATCTCGAAGTGGGAATTGTCCTCAGGGGAACTGAAGTAAAGTCCCTAAAAGCTGGAAAATTCTCTTTCCCCGATGCCTTTGTAGAGATCAAGAAAGGAGAACTCTTTATCAAGAACCTCTCCATTACTCCCTACGACTTCGGAAACATTCATAACCACTCCAGCGATGCGGTACGGAAACTCCTTGCCCACAGGCAGGAGATAAAAAAACTGGAACGGAAGGTTCAGGAGAAGGGCTTTACTCTGATCCCCCTGAAGTTCTACCTGAAGAATGGCCGGGTCAAGATTGATCTGGGAGTTTGCCGTGGTAAAAAGCTCTACGACAAGAGAAACACAATCAAAGAGAAGGACCTGAAGCGGGATGCGGAAAGGACCTTCCGTATGAAATAGAATAAACCTTTGGTCCGGGAGTATATTGACTTGCCGGACCGAAGCGATTATGATGTCTTTCACACCCAATTGGGGGTGCCAAGGTTTCGACTGTTGGATCACGATGGTCGGGTTGCAAGTGGAGCGTTACCTCCTTAAACTGCCTTTTTGTTAAGTGCCAAAAAAGAAGATGAAGTTATCGTTTCTTTCGATAACTCCGCACTTGCCCTCGCAGCTTAATATATAGCAGCGACGGATACTCCAGACGCCGTTCTGAGGCTGGGGTCGTCCGCCAGAAACCAGGACTTACCTTTCCTCTAATCCGGGATTGGAAGGGAACATTTTTCCGGAAGTAGGAATCGTCAGGGTCGTTTTTTCCTCTCGTTGATTCCGAATTTTTAAGAAGAGACTAAACTTGTAGAGGCCTTACCAGCGCCCGGCAGGACGCGGGTTCGATTCCCGCCACCTCCATTAAAAGCTTCACTGATTTTTTCAGAAATCAGTGAAGCTTTTTTATTTCCTGTATTGCAGAAGCCGGTCAAAACAGTAGTAAAGCTCTCTACTGTAGCTTGTCCAGCAATGAGGAAGATGTTGAAATACCAAGAAATGATGAAAAACGACCGTCCTGATTGAAAGTAGCGTTCATCTGTACCTCACCGATTGTTGTATTCAGGATAAAGCCGAATCCATAGCCGCCATACAATTCTGGATGATCATACAGGCCGGGAATATCATCCTGCCAGGTTGCAGCAAACTGTCCCCCCAGAATGAGATAAAACTCCTGTCCCGCACCGAGAGGAAGAGTGCCCAGTCTGAATCTAGCCTCAATACCGCCCATTGCCACATTCTCTCCACTCAGTTCCTGAGGATAGAATCCATAAAGATTTATAGCCCGCCCCAGAACCGGCTCTTCAATAACAGGCAGATTTCCCTTTATCAGCCCCTGTGCTTCCCACTGAGGGATCAAAATAAACCTTTCACTGAATAGCGGTATATAGCCGCGTCCTGCGGTCTTGTATGTAAGATCCATTTGCAGCTTACTGTCAAAACTGTTGTCGAATATCAATGCGGCATTGACTCCCTTTCTCGGTGCAATAATCCGGTCAAGGCTGTCAATGGAAAGCATCTCCCTGAACCCCATATTAAACCAGCCCTGATCATCCATGACCGGTACACCCGAGCGATTATTGCTCCATGTATAGCCGTAGTAGTTTTCAAAACCGATTTCAGAAACTCTAAACAGAGGTATTGCCATGAACAGCGTTCCACTCAGATCCTGAATGGCATTTGTTGAAGAGACCACATCATCTTGGAAGTAATAACGAGAGGTAGTGACATAGGACAAGGCGGCTCCGGTCTGCCAGCTCTTCCTTCCCGGTTTTATACTGGCACCGAGAATAAAAGATGGAAAATCAGAGAGCCAAAGTTCGGCAAAGAGCTGGCTGTATTTCTTTTCTCCCAGCCAGTACTGAATTGCAGTTTTTAAAGTGAACTCTGTAAAATGGCTGTCGATCACCTGACTGCCAAAGTCCAGAGAAGCGCTGAACTCAAACCGGGAGTGATCAATCCCCGGAGCCTCAACATGCAGTTCATAACTCCCTGAATCATCAGGAATGAGGCGGTACCAGACATAACTGTAGTCACCGCTGTCATACAGACTGTAGACGGTCTCTCTGAGAGATGACAGTGAGATCCTCCTTTCCAGATTTTCATTCAGATAGTTTTTTATACTGATTGAATGCGCTTCATTCCCTCCGGTATCAACGGTTATACTGTTTATAGAAACAACCCGCTCCTCCGGCACTCGCAGCAGTTTTTTGGATTCAGGGAGAGTCTGAGCCAGTGCCCTTAAAACAGACCGTTGCTCATCTGCTCCTTTATATCCCAGTTCAATAAGAGGTGCTCCCTTCTCAAAGTCACCCATGGAATACCCTCGAAGATCCGGAGATATCACAATATCTGCAGCATCAAGGCTCTCTCTTGTCTGCTGCAGCGACTTGATCTGATCGACCTGAGACGCGACAGCGCTAAGTGAATTCAGTTTTTCAATATCATCTTCAAGGGATGTCAGAGCCACTGCAATGACAATATCGGCTCCAAGATCACGGGCGACTGTTGCCGGGAGATTTTCACTCCATCCTCCGTCTATGGCGTAACGCTCCTGATAGTAGACAGGAGTAAACACCCCCGGGACAGACATTGAAGCTCTGAGGGCGGTCTTGAGGTCCCCCGTTTCATATACGATCTTCTCTCCCGTGAGAAGATCGGCACTCACTGCTCTAAAGGGAATCGGCAGGTCATCAAAATCCAGCTCTGCAGAATAGGGGGAAAGAATTTCGTCAAGAAACTCCATTACCTTCTGTGCTTGAAAGAGCCCCACATCGGTTATCCGGCTATTCTCCTTTAAATCAAGAGTAAGATAGTAGCGGGACTGCTGCTTTTTCTGCTCAAAACTCAATAGCTTCCTTTCAAAGCTATCCAGCATGATATCCTTCCAATCAGCATCATTGACGATCTTCTCAATCTCTTCTGCCCTGTATCCCGTGGCATAAAGAGCCCCTACAATGCCTCCCATACTTGTGCCGATTATCAGATCAGGTTGTATCCCCTCCTCTTCCAGAACCTTTAATGCTCCGATGTGAGCAAAGCCCAGGGCTCCGCCTCCGGCAAGGACGACCGCTACTTTTGGCTTACTAACAGGCTCTGCATTGAGAGAATTCAATATGAATATAGATACTATAAGGAACAGGAATATTTTTTTTTGCATATGGGGCTCCAGAGGCTATAGACTTCAATAGCTATTTAAATTGAATAATAGTACAATCCCTGTATCATTTTCTGGCACTATCGAAAATTGAGAATGTATCTTGCAGGTTTAGAAACCCTACCTATGGCAAAAGACAAAGGAATAATTACTAGCTGCTAATCGTAAAACTCAAAGTGTAAATATTGCTCATATTACCAGCCAAATCCTCAATTAATAGAGTAATAGACCAGACTTCGACTGACCCTTCCAGTAGAACTGGCAGATAATTGATATCTACATCCGCTGGAGAATTAATAATTGCGACTTTCCCACTTTTAGTATTACAACCATCTGAAAAGGAATAATGGAGCAAAACCATATCCCGATCTTTGTCTTCAGCTTGAAATATTAGATATATTGTTTCTCCAATAATCCCTGTTGCAACAGAATATCCATTTTCATCAACAACTACAGCATTGATAATTCTTGGTGATTTGTTTGTAAAAGATTGGTCGTCACATGATATTAAGGCAAGCAGAATCGTAAAAAGAATAATCAGAGACTTTTTTATATCATTACTCCACAAATATATGTTGTTTTAATAGTAAACTTTATTATATATTTAAGAAACAATAATTTTTTTTATACATCTAATCCACTTTTTTATCCGCTTGTCTTAACATTAACAATCGACATTAATATCTTTGAGTTTTACTCAACAAATGTCACGTTTACGACTGTATTCACAATTTCACCGTTATTCATTATCAGTTTAATAAGACCCGGGCCTGCATCACTAGGCACAATTACATTATATTGACCATCAGTAGGACCTGTTACAGATACTGGAGAAGATGATCCTGAAAATAAAACTGACGCCAATAAATTAAAAAATGTCCCACCAATTGTTACATTTTCCCCCGTTGAGACAGCAGCCCCTGAATTGAAATTGTTAACATCAGGTTTTTGAGTAACAATATCTACAGTAGCAATTCTTCCACCTTTTGTTACTAAAAGAATAGGGCCGCTTTGGGCCATTTCCGGCATAAACAGTTTCAGCTCAGTGTACGAGATTGATGTAGGATATATTTTATCTGCTTCACCTGTAAATAATGCATATGAAACACTGTCAAGATCAGTGCCTGTAATAGTAAGTTGATCATTAGGTAATACTCCTGTATTAGGACTTATATGCAGAATTGCAGGTAATGGTCCGGTAGGATCAGTATCAGTAGAATCTGGATTAAGATTATTCCCAGTTGTGTTAGTTCCTGTATCACAGGAAAAGAGTACTAGAAATAAAAAAAACAACACTGTTTTGCTTTTGATTTTGTTCAATTTTATCCTCCAAAATATTCTTATGTAAATATAAATTAAGCTTTACTATTGCATTGTCTGCCCGTCATCACCTCCAGAGTTATTCTTCAGTGTCGGCCGCACAGCGCCATCCTTCACTTCCCAGATACTGCTGTCCCAGCCCAGAACACCAGTCATGTACCCCATATTACTAAAATTAACTTGAGTGAGATTTTCTCCTGCTGTTGAGGATGGACTGATATCAAGATCCCCCGGTACTGAACCGTTTATCAGCATATATTCATTTGCATAACAGGAATTTATTACCGGGGAAAACTGTGTAATTCTACTTCCATCGGATAGGGAATCATTGAATGCAATGGAACCAGAAATATTGTCAGAACTGACATAACCAATAATTCCGCCTAGAGCCCCCCCTGTTCCATTCATTGATATTGATCCAGTCGCATAATTATTGCTATTACTACTTAACCTTGATCTCCCTAAAAGACCGCCGGAAAAGTAGTTAGACCATGGCTGAATGCTGAAATCAGTGATAGAAACTGTTGAATAACAGTTGAAAATAGGAGCTTCATTTTGCCCGATGAGGCCACCGACATAAAGAGTGAGTTCTCCTGAACCTGCCCCGCTGCCTAGAACAATATCCCCCTTGGAATAGCACTCAGAAACGGCCTGTGTGCTTGAGATATACCCTATTAGCCCCCCGACATAGGAGGTATCAACTGAATGCATCTTTGTAATAAATATGGTCCCTTCTGCACTGCAGAATCGAACATCAGTTCCCCCTCCCGAGAATCCAATTAGAGATCCCATATATCTTGGATTTTCTGAATTGACTGTAATGTTGTAGTCAGTGAGATGCACAGATTGGATGACATTCTCTCCTGCTCCACCAGAAGCATACCCGAACAAACCAAGATAGTTCCCACCGAAGCTGGATATCGTTAAATTACGAATCTCAAAGTCATTTCCATCAAAGTTCCCTGTAAACTTATTATATGGATCTCCAATTGGCACAAACTCAATTCCCGCTAGATCAATATTATCTGTTTGAATATAGTGATCATCCAGACCAAAGGGTTCTGTTCCAACCATCACAAGCTGCTCAGCCATACCGATCTGGTAGGGATCGACTGCGGTTCCTGAACCAAAAATTGTGATCTGCCACATGGCATAGAGAGTCAGAGGTGCATTGTCTGTGTACACAAATCCGGGTGTGTAATCATTTCCGCTTCCATCGGGGCTTGTGTTCCAACCTGTGAAGCTGTAATTAGTGCGAATCAGAGAGTCTCCGGTTTTGATGTTGAGATCTGTATTTTCATATTTTATATGCGTAGAGGGTGTGGAACCTCCGGTTGAACCGTTTCCGTTATAAGTTACGGCATAACCGGGTATAGCGCTCCAGTAGGCATAGAGAGTCAGATCTCCTGTCAGGTTGATTTCATCACCAGACCCGTAAAAAGTTCCACTGCCGTCGGCTTCTGTATTCCAGCCGATAAAGTAGTAGGAGGAACGGGACAGAACATCTGCTGAAACAGTCACAGAAGTAGCGTGAATACTTGACTGGCTTGAAGGAACAACTCCACCGGTATTGCCGTTTCCATCATAGCTGAGGGTATAGTTGTCCTCAGACCATACTGCATAGAGGGTGATGCTGTTTCCGGGAAACTGAAAGCTGTCACCGGGCAGATAGTCCACAGGACCTCCCAGCGTCAGGCTCCATCCGGAGAATGTAAAATACGGTTTAATAAGATCATTCTGATCCTTAACTACAGCGGCTTTACCTTCAAGATAGATCCCGGAGTCAACAGGTACTTCTCCTTCTACATATCCGTGATAACCGCTGTTATTGCTGTTGTATGTCAGAGAATAGGTATAGAGTCCGTTTACACGTTCCAGATAGTCAGAGTAGTCAGCCCTGCTGAACATCTCACAACCGGAAAGAACAGAAAGAACCGCCAACAGAATCGCGGAAAACCTGAATATCCAAAAACATGATTTATTAATACTGGATAGTCTATTGCTGTCTTGTACAAAGGAATTCAAAGCTGATACCCCCATCTGAAAATGAGCTCACAGATGATCATTTCCTGTGAATCTGTATAACCGTAACTCCCGCTCAATCCCAGACGGAAGTAGTGCCTGTTTTTATTGATATCAATACCCGCTCCGCCGGAAAATACAAGGGCGGTTTTTCCTGAAAAGAAGTCATCACTGCCGGTGGCAAGAAAACCTGTTCCTGCCTGTATATAAGGCAGCACCCGGTTCCCCGAATTGGGTCTGTAGAATATCGAAAGATCTCCCCTGCCCAGCAGGCCTGGATTTTGAGTTACAGGATCGGCGCCAGCATAACCGAGACGACCGTGAAACTCGAGGCCCATATCCCTGAGTAGAGGAACGGTGGACCCTGATTGAACAAGCAGGACAGCATCAATGCTCCACAGAGAGAGAGCTGTGTCTCCAGAGCCTCCTTGAGAAAAGGCTGCAAGAGGTGCTGTTCCGATCTGAATATCAAATTGAGACTCTCTCAGAGAGCTCTCAGTTCTATACATTGGTCTGGCTATGACTGCATCGGTCTGGGAGAATGTCTCTTTTGAGGGATCGACTGCCGTAAGCTCCCAGCTTCCGGACTTCAGCCTAACATCTGAAAAAATGACTTCTCCCTGGGGACTCTGCAGCCCATTCCATTCTCCCTTTATCCTTTTCTTTTTACCCTGGAGATAGAACTCCGTTCCAGGATTCAAGTCAGAGCTGTCTATAGGAATACTGAAACTGTTCTTTACACGGGAGGCAATAGTAACAGGCGTTATCAGCCTGTATGCAGGAATCTGAGACCTTGTAACATTCAGAGGAATCCATCCGGAATTGCTGAGAACCTTACCAAAGGGGTCAAGGACCTGGATTTGATATTCGTAATACCCTGGAACCAGATCGAGGGCTATCTCATTTTCCATCTGATCCTTTTCAAAAAAAACAAAGCCGTCTTTCCTTACTTCAATATGATAGGCAGCCTCCATATCCGCCCACCTGAGAAGAACTTCTCCCCCGGATTGTGCAACACAGAAAAGGGCCGGCAATAAAAGAAAAGTAAAAAAAGAATCCTTTTATTTACCATCTGAATCCTCCTCCGGCAAAAGGTTCAAGGATGATGGTATTTCTGTTTAGAAACATAGTTCCAGAGAGCTGACAGCCAAGGTCGATGTAAAACCGCTTCAGAAAAGAGATCCGCACTGCACCGGAAGTACGAAAAACAGGGTCCATTGAATCAAGATCCTTTAGATAGAAGTTATTACCCACAGAACTGATCAGCAGCAGATCACGCTCAACATCTGGAGAATGATAACGTGAATATCCCAATCCGCATCCCATAGCAAATACAAGATTCAAGGGGAAATCAAAAGGTGTTGCATAGTAGAGGCCGGCTGTCAGAGTAAAAAGATCGGAGAATACGGTCACAGGAGTCTCCTCCGAAACCATCTCAAACCGGGATGCGCTGAAGCGCACATCCCAGCCGATGTGCTTGAACCAGGGATTCTGACGGGTACGTTTTCCCCGGAAATCACTTGCAAATGCGATGCTTCCCCCGGCAAAACTTACTCCCTGATATCGTTCTGAACCGGCTTCCGGCAGGGTAGCATTCCAATTTATCTGTATGCTGTTGGGATAATTTCTCTCAATAGATTCAAGAACAGAAACTGCCTTATCAATCCTGGCTTCCTTACCATCGGGATTTGTCATTACAAAATCCCATTCACCGGGTGAAAGCATCGTATCTCCGCTCCATATAAATCCGCTATAACCCATCAGTTTATCTTCATCAGATATTTCCGTTTCTTTGAGCGGAATGGTCTCTCCAACACTGTTTTCAAGCCAGTAGGAGGTCATTCCTTCTTTTCCATCAGAAGCCCCTGAAACACGGGCCTTTAATACCGGAGTATCTCCGATAAGAAACCAGGTGGGAGTCAGTTCTGCAACAAAGGGATTTGAATCTGCTACAATCCTGATTTTCGACCAGCCGCTTTGAACAGCTGAATTGCCGAAAGGATCAAGACCGTGGATTCTGAAGCTGTACTCTCCCGCCGGCAATACAAGGGGAATGGAACACTCCCCTGTTTTTGTTTCCTGAACAATTACCCCATCCTGCTGAATTTCAACAAGGTATTCAGAAATTCCTTCAACCGGCCGCCATTCAATCTTTTCCTGAGCCTGGAGGCCTGTGGATATTAGGAACAGAGAGATCAATATAGCAAAATGACTTGATCTAGTTGGTATATTGAGTCTCATCCGAAAGGATCTCCAGCTGCTTTATTGGAATATTGACATTAAGACTGAACGGAACTGTCAGGAGTTCTGTGCTGCGCTGAACATTGAGTTCCGGATAGTCTTTGAATCCCTGAATTTCAAGGAAAAACTGCCCTTCATTTAAAATACTAAGGTCCTCCAGAATCAGAGAGGGTTCATCAACACGACTGTTTTTATAGAGGATCTCTCCGCTGTTTTTATCCCTTATATCAATTGTGTAATAGTCCGCCCCGGGAGAACTCTGCCACGAGAATCCAAGACTGTTCTTTCCTGTAAGATCAATCACTTCATCTTCAAGAGGCCTGAGGGGAACAAGAGGTTTCAACGGCATGAGTGGGTTAACTGTAAAGGAGGACTGCCCGCTCTCAGGAGACTCATAGTCTTTCTGATCTTTCAACAGAACCGACCAGCTGTAAGTTCCCGGCTCGAGACCCCGCAGAGTCAGTTCAGAGTTTGCTGTTCTGTAAAGGGTAGCGGCATCATCCTTTTCAAGAAAAACTGTATAAAGGAAATCCCCCTCTTCTTCTGTCTGCCATCTGAGAGTCACACCTTCTCTTAAACTGGAGAGCATGGGTATGGCTGTATTCTCCTCTGGAGACTGATGTGCCACAGGATCATGAATATACTCATTTACCAGAGCAAAACGGGATTCTACATCCTGAAGCAGAACTTCTCCTGCTTCATCCTGAATCTGTATCCGCCAGCTATACTGCCCTTCTCCGGGCAGTACTGCTGAAAAACTGTCTCCCTTTAGAAGGGTCTGAATAATCTTTCTGTTTTCAGAAGTCTCTTCGTCAAGCTTGCTGAGTGTAATATATGAGAGTCCGGGAAGATCAGACTCCCATAAAAATGTCTGCATTCCATATCGGGGCTGCTCCACAACTCCGCCATTTCCAGGCATTACAAGCCTCAAGGCATCTCCTGCTGAACGGATTGTAAATGAACGGATATCTGAGAGCGGCACAGGAGAACCGTCAGCGGCCTTTCCTTCTACCTGCCAGAAATAGGTACCCGGCTCGGCATCGGACATCCTTGCCGTCCAATTGCCGGTTCCTTCCCAGCTGTCGACAAGATCTGTCATGTCACGATCATTTGCAATTTTTAGACTGTAATTCCTTACACCATCCTGCACCATCCACCGGAAAGGGATTCCAGTTCCCAGCTCAAGGATTGAGAACGAACTCTCGGGAGGGGGGCTTAAGAGTTGTGCGGCTTTATAATCTTCAAGCTTTTCGATTGTAAATGAGGCGGTCTCAAGCAAAGGAATGGTCTCAGTTGATTCAATGTTTCGATATAAAGGTTTGACTCTCCACCACCATGTTCCATCGTCCAGATCCTCAAGCATGATCGCATTTGTTCTGACCTCACCGGAAAATTCAACCGAACTGAACTGAGGATCTTTTGAAAGTTCGAGAAGATAGGAATCAGCATAACTGGAAGATTTCCACTGCATGGAAATTCCCGGAACCATTCCATGATACTCAATAATCCGCCCCGGAGATGGTGAAACGATTACCGGAAGAAGATCCTGGACCACTGAAAACTGCCTGATTTCACCCTTCTGATCAGAACCTCTGTCTACGACACGCCAGAACCATGTCCCCTGTCCTAAAGGAACCTTCGTCTCGGAATAAAAGTTGGAATCAGAAAAATCCTCTTCAGCAGAGATTTCCAGGACCGGTGATGTCCAGTCTCCCTTCAGAGTCCAATCAAAATCAACTGTCTTATACTCTTCGAAACTGAGCAGACGGCTCCTGTCCCGTGGCTCATTTACAACAACACTGAGAGCCTCTTCTGAAACACTTCCATCTTCTTCATCCAGATAGAGAGTTGAATCCATGCCGAATCTTTGTTCTCCTTCACCCGTATCGAGAGTTACCGAACCTTCCAGAATAGAGATGACTGTAGGCATTCCGGCATTTTTCTCAAGAGATACCGAACTTTTTTCATTGAGCTGAATTCTCGTGCCTTCCATCGAAACAGAAAGGCCGTCACTTCCAGTGGCAATAAGATTGCCGGCTGAGAAAAAAACATCGACTTCTTCACTATAGAGATTGAGACTTACATAGGAGTTTGGCCCCAGCCTGATTTCATCGCCGTCATCACTTCTTTCAAGGTAGATTGACAACTCCGAGTCATTTCCAGTTTGAAGAGCATCAGCCTTGTACAGTATTTCCTCTTCAGATAAATTTGCCCATTGAGTCTGGCGTCCCGGGCGCCTCTGGGTGATTCCTTTGATTTCAAGAACCCGCCCGATCGGTGTTCCTTCGGTCTCATCTATTGATCGGAACAGTTCAGAATGAAAAAGATATCCGAAAACAGAAGCCAGTATTAGAAATATAGCTGTAAAGAGTATGTCTGATTTTGAAAGCATAGATTTAGCCGAGGATTTCGTATTTGACTTCATGATCATTGCTGTATTCCGCTTCTCCTGATGTTTCAAATGATCCCTCAATGCCGATCATAGCCCTCAGTTCTTCCAGAGACTTTGGTCTGGTACTGTCATCCAGACGCCCGAGAACAGCATAGATCTGCAGGGCGTCTTTTTTGCCTTTTACCTTAATCTTCCGCATTGGCATAAGATCAAAAATACCTTCAACCTGTGTGAAGGTATTGGATGAGATAAGAATATCTGTCCCCATTGGTTTATTCAGAGACTCTATCCGGCTTGCCAGATTGACGGTATCTCCCATATGAGCCCACTCTTCTTTGGCTGAGCCGCCTCCCATCAGGCCGACAGTGGCAGGTCCTGTGTTCAGGCCGCAGCCGATTTGAAGAAAGGGTCTCCGCGGAGTACCTCTGTCCATATTCAGTTCGATAAGAGCCTTGCGCATCTCCAGAGCACCGTTTATTGCACTTTCTGCATTGTTGGGCAGATCAATCATACTTCCCCAGACAGCCATTACAGCATCACCAATAAATTTATCCACAGTACCCCCTGTGTTCTGAACACAGGGAACCATGGCCTGAAAATATGATGAGAGATTGTCCAGAACCAGCTGGGGAGAGCCCATGGCTTCACTCATAGCTGTAAAATTTCTAACATCAGAAAAGAATACAGTGACCTGTTTTGTTTCAGCCTGCTCCGGCAGAGTATTATCTGCAATCATCCTGGCTACCTGTGGATTCACAAAACGGCTGGTTCTTTCCTGAAGCCGGTCGACCTTTTCCAGTTCAGGTACCATACTCATAAAATGTCTTGTCAGCTGTCCGACTTCATCATGGGTCG
Source organism: Oceanispirochaeta sp. (assembly GCA_963676905.2). Lineage (GTDB taxonomy): Bacteria > Spirochaetota > Spirochaetia > DSM-2461 > DSM-2461 > Oceanispirochaeta. The sequence continues at coordinate 2,918,601 of CAXXVE010000001.1, read as the reverse complement.
TAGGCTGTATGGAAACATTGTAATTTCTGCTTCTGATCTGTCTGGTGGCAATGGTCAGCTCTTTCAGAGGACGGGAGATACGTTTGGAAAAGAAATATATTGCAATCATTACTACTGAAAGAACTGCTCCCATAAGCGACCAGTTCAGGATTTTTATAGAACGGACAATGCTGAAGGCATCTTCTTCAACAACGGTTGTAACGACTCCCAGATTCCCCAGAGGGATCATTGAGTATGATCCGACATAACCGACCATGCTCTCTTCATCGGGTTCATCATAAATTATCTGACCTTCAGAGAGCCCTTTAGTGTACATCTCTCTGAAAACCGGCGTTCCTGCGACATTCTCTCCATCAAAGACTCTTGAGTAATCCGGATGCGCCAGGATCTCTCCATCGGCATTAACGATCATTGTAGTGGTCAGGCCCTCCTGAGTTCGCACACTCTCTGCAAGAGAACTGCTGACATCAGCAAGAATAAGGAGCACTTCCCTGTCCATCCCCAATAGAAAGGGAGCTGCCAGAGCCAGTACAGGAGCATTCAGATTAGGGACAAGAGGTGAGATATTCATAACAACGGTCTCACCGCTTCTGGCTTTCTCAAGTTCCGGAGCCCTGGCACTGAGAATATTCTGCAGAATGGCTTCCTCATTGAAAATTCTGTTTGATCTGAACCAGATACGATTGGAAAAGTCTAAATCCCGTCCGGGGATACCCACATAAACAAGAGAGCTGAAATTGGCGAAAAAATCATCAACCAGAGAATCAGAGCTTACTGAAGCGGCGGCAACCTGAAAAAGGAGATTCCCCGTATCAAGAATCTGGCTCAGCTCTTTTTCCGCCTGCTTTCCGACAGTCCGGGAGAGAGATATATTTGTTTCTTTGACCCGGTTCCTTGTATTTTTTTCATAAAAATAGGATGAAACATAGGTGAGAGTCACCATCGACAGAATCGTAAGAAGGGAGACGATCAGAATCAGTTTTACACCAAGTGGTATTTTAACTCCAAGCTCTTTATTGCTGATATGTGAGGACTTTTTGGATTTCACTGGAACCTACCCTTATACTGGCTTCAAAGTTCGGCTGTTTGTTACATGAAAGAGGAGTTATCAATGCCGAAAGTATCTAAGATTCTTATCTGCCGTTATTCTGATTCAAATGTATACACAAGCTTATTTAAAGGTCATGAATAAAAGCATTCTATCCAATAATGAATATTAATTAAACTATTATTTTAAAAAAAATCCGGGTAGTCGAATAAGTGGATACAGGAAAAATGGAAACTGCATCACGGCTATTGAATCCGTGCTCCTTCTGCACTATCGTTTTGTATAAGAGCACTTGCCTTTCATAATCAAATGAATCCTATATATGAAGCCTGATACTTATACCGGAGATTATTATGAAGCGCCGTATTCCAATTCTGTTGATCTTTCTTTTTTATCCGTTGATTCTTGAGGCTGTCACTATTTCTATAAATGACTTTACAGTCAGCTCCCCTAACCCAGACTATGAGTTTATCGGCAAGGGAATCTCCCGGATGATAGCCACGGAGCTAAAAAAGAATAAATCCGTCAACATTGTTGAACGTGAGAAGATGAACGCGGTGATTGAAGAGCAGAAACTGGCCCTGAGCGGTATGACCGATGACAGCATGATTTCCATAGGGATGCTTCTTTCAGCCAACTATATCGTCATGGGCGAGATCATCGATATGGCCGGACAAATGATGTTTACCTCCCGCATGGTGGATGTGAACACCGGCGAAGTCATCTGGTCTGATGAACTGATTGAGGACCTGTCATCCTATGATTACATCAGCGCTTTCTTTGCCTCTTCTCTACTGGAATCTCTTAACGAGGAAACAGCAGAAGAAACAGCTCTTAAGATGGAAGAGAAGGTTCAGAAAGAGGTTGAAACGGTCATCTATGTCTCCATGGGAATTGATGCAATTGACCGTAACGATACCGAGCAGGCGGTACAGGCTCTGGAAAAAGCGACAGAGATAGACCCTGAGAACGAGACTGCCGTCTACTATCTGAACAAACTGATCGTCGGCTCCCCCAAGTTCCGGATTATGACGGAACCCTACTTTGCCTATCAGAACCCGGCGTACCTCGGAAAAGCGGAAAAAGACAGCCTCTACCTGGGTCTTGGCAGTTCCATCCTTCTGGGCGGTTCACGGGAGCGGGGATATACATGGCAGGAGGTGGATGATGGAATCTATCTGGAAGAAATGGAGATGCGCGCTTTTCTTGGTTACTCACTCCCCGTGATAAAAAAGAAACTGGGTCTTGGAGTTCAAGCCTTCTACTCCAGTTCAAGTCCGCGAACCAGCCTGGATGGCGCCTTTCCTGTTGGAAATGACTGGCGAACGTATTACGGAGGAACCCTTACCCTGGGTTACAGCTTTGACAGCCTCTCAATTGGTGCAGGAGCTTCACTTTTCAATGAATCAAACCACTGGAATGACAATGAAACCGATGAAAAGGTACAAAAACTGAGTTTTGCCGCAGAAACGGGACTGCTCTGGGATTCTCCTGCCAGCAGAACCGTTCTGGGGACCCGTCTGGGCTGGAGTAATGCCACCCGGACAACAATTGATCTTGATACCCTGATCGAAGACTACCACAGACAGGTTCCCCTCTTCTGGGAGAACTCCTTCGGCTACTCCTTTAAAAACAACAAAACCTTTCTGAGTGTTCTGGAGATCAACGACATCTATCTGGATACGGGGGACTGGCTTATTCGGCTGCTGCCTGTAATGGAGCACTCCTTTACGCCTTTCTTCTCCCTCAGAGGAGGCTTGGAAGGCTCCGTTTCCGGCTCGGAAGAGGGTGCACAGGCGGGCTTCGGTGTTATAAGCGGCTTTACCTTCAGTTTTCCGAAAAGAGGTTTTGACATCAGCGTCAATCTCTCTTTCAGAGTCCGTCCTTCAAAAACGGACTACCGGTATCTTTATGATGAACTTCCTCTGACAACAACATTTATCAAGGATGGAGTGTTTCTGAAATAACCCTCTGGATCAGAGCCGTCCCGGATATTTCTCATACAGAACGGCCCGGAGAATTACTCCCATTCCAGATTCAAAGGCGGAACAATATCCTCAGGGAGACCGACTGCCTCACGGCTGACTGTGGTTAGTGCGAAACTCAAATTTCCTGAAATAGAACGGCTATAGGATTCATATCTTGTATTCTCGTTGAGAATCATACTCTCATAACTGGTGTAGGACTCCTCCAGAGGCTGTGCATAGCCTGCGGACGTATCCGCATAAGTCCAGAATGTACCGTCCACCTGCCAGGCTGATCTGCCGTAGGGAGAGTAATTGCCCGGATAGAGGGCAAATGGCTCTCCCCCGAAATCAGTTTCCGAGAAGTACATGGACACGGATTGAAGGACCCTGCCATCCCAGGTCACGGTGACCAGATAAGACTCCGGTGTCAACATCTGCAGATAGAGAACAGAAACGGAAACAGCATATCCGATCAGCTCTCCATCACCGTCCGTAACAACTCCTTTAACCGGAAGATCTTCCGGAGACCCGGAACCATCCGCGGCCGGAGTATTTACATTTTCACAGGCTGCAAAACAAAGAACCACAGCCGGAACCAGGTAGAGAAGCGATTTCATAGATAACTCCTTCTACCCCCGCAGACTCATTAATACCGCATCCTCTGTTTACTTTACAGATTATTCCGGCAATTTATCTCATTTATACCATTCGGCACCCCCTTCGGGATGTTCCATAAAGCAAAAAAACAGGCCCCGGGAAAATCAGGGCCTGTTTTATTCAAATTCGGAGAACCTCAGCTCCCGTAGGCTTCAGTGTAAATCCTCAAAGCATCTTCGGGGGTGATCTCCACGGGATTTACAGAAAGCAGTCTTGTCACTCCCATGACCTTTTCCGCCATCACAGCAATATCACTCTCGGGAATACCTATCTCTTTCAATGTCAGCGGCAGATCCAGGCTGCGGCGCAGCTCATCGGCTCCTCTGACAAAATCTTCTGCAGTATCACCGTAGCCCATGGCCGCGGCAAGGTGGCCGATCCTCTCACCACTGACCTTCATATTGTTTCTGAATACAGGAATAAGAAAGAGGCTGTTTGCCAGGCCATGGGGAGTATGGTGCATTCCTCCCAGGGGATAGGCAAAAGCATGAACCGCGGTGGTGCTGGAGTTTCCAAAGGCAATCCCTGCAAGGAGGCTGGCTCTGAGCATATTGGCCCGGGCGGTTAGATCCCCAGGGTTCCTGTAGGCATTCAGAAGATTTTCTGATACCAGTTTTACAGCCTCCAGAGCCATAATATCGCTGTAGGGGTTTCTAACGGTCGCCGTATAGGCCTCAGCGGCATGGCAAAGGGCATCAACTCCGGTTGTTGCCGTGATTCCCGGGGGCATTGTCACTGTCATCTCGGTGATAAGGAAGGCATAATCCGGTATAAGGCAGGGTGAGACAATCCCTTTTTTCACATTGTCGTTTTCATCGGTTACGATGGACACCTTGGTCACTTCGGTTCCGGTTCCGCTTGTTGTGGGAATCACAAGAAGAGGAGTCTTTCTTGATGTCAGGGAGTTTATTTCAAGGTAATTCCTGCAGGACTCACCACTGTCAGCAAGAGCCGCCACCAGCTTTGATGCGTCAAGAGGACTGCCCCCTCCGATACCGATCACAAGATCAGCCTTGAAATCATGAGCTTTTCCGATCATCTCGTCCACCTGGCTTATGGTGGGATCAGCTTTTGTTTCATTATAGATGCAGACACTCTTACCAGCCTCTTCCATGGCTCCCGCAAGTTTTTTGAAACTTTCGGTACCCGAGACATGGGGTCCGGTGACAATAAAAAACTTTGTCCCCTCCATGGTCTTCAGCTTTTCAATAATGCTCTCATCGATTGTGTCTGCAATCTGCAGCTCTGGCATTCTGAATATAGTCATTTAATCCTTCCTTCAGGTTCATTTTATATTTTTTTCTTTCTCAGGAACAGCTCAGTATCCCCTGTCAAAATCGACTCTATTGTTCAGCGTCTCTCCCTTAAGGTAGCGCTTCAGATTTTCAAACACAACATCAAAAACTCTCTGGCGGTAAGCATCAGAGAGAAACGAGTTGTGAGGTGTGATAATCAGATTATCCGTACTCCACAGAGGGCTCTCCCGGTTCAGGGGTTCCTTTTCAAAGACATCCAGAGCAGCCCCCTTGAGATGCCCGGATTCAAGAGAGTTCATGACAGCCTGTTCATCAGTAATGGCTCCCCTTGATATGTTTATAAAAAGCGCCCCTTTTTTAAGCAGGGAAAGCCGTCTTGAATCAATAAGTTTCTCTGTTTCCGCTGTAGCCGGAAGAGTGGATACAAGTATATCTGTGTTATGAAGAACATGATCCAGATCCTTAAGGGAATAACAGCGGTCAAATCCGTCAACAGGCCTTCCGGTGCTGTTGATTCCTGTCAGATCAGTCAGAAACGGCTTCAGACGCAGAGCGGCCTGCCCGGCTATATTCCCGGTTCCTAGAATGCAGATCCGCTTTCCTGCCAGTTCCATAACAGAGCGGTCCGGTTCCCAAACCTTCCGGCGCTGTCTGCCGTGGATACCTGGAGAGTTTTTAAGGAGCATCAGAATCATGGCCACAATCCACTCGGCAATGGGAACGGAAGTGGCGTCTCCGTTGTTTACGACTTCGATTCCCTGCTGCCGTACCCCCTCCACAGGAACCTGATTGACACCCTTACTGACAAGATGAATCAGCTTCAGCCGGGGCAGACAGGAGAGATCAATCCGGTTGAAAGGGCTGTAACAGACAAGGACCTCTGTTTCACTGGGCAGATCCCCCTCCTGAAGGCTCTCCTCATCAAGATAAAGGAGAGTAAACCCCGCCTCTTCTACCTTTCTGAAGTTATCCTTTCCATAGGGCAGTGTGAACACAACAAGGGGTTTATCCTTCACAGGGGTCCCTCCAGGGATGTCATTTCTCTGTAAAACCTGAAAAGCCTCTCAGCTCCCAGTGCAACAGTTTCAGCTGAACTCGCAAAGGCCAGGCGGATAAACCCCTCGCCCCCCTGCCCAAAGGCACTTCCCGGAACAGTGAGAACCTCTCCATGGGAGAGGAGACGCATGGAAAACTCTCTTGAAGTCATCCTGGACCCGGTGATATCAACAAGCATTCCCAGAGAGCCACCGGCCTTCAGACAGGGCGGACCTCCCAGCTGCTCCAGGCTTGAAATGATCAGGTCTCTCCGTTTTTGATACTCCATTCGCATTTTTTCCACACAGTCCTGGGGGCCCCGGAGAGCGGCAACCCCGGCTTTCTGGATGAACACGGGAAGACAGGAGACAAGAGCCTGCTGAAGCCTGGTTATTCCTGATATTATTTTTTCAGGACCGAAAAGATACCCGAGCCGCCAGCCGGTCATGGCATAGGTCTTGGAGAGGCTGTTGGCGATAATGACCCTGTCTTTAAGCCGGGGGTGTTCCATGGGGCTGAAGTGCTCCGCGCCGTCAAAAACAATTTTTTCATAGACCTCATCGGATATTATTACAATATCCGTCCCTTCAAGGACATCGGCAATATTCCCGGCATCCCCGCAGCTCATCAGTCTGCCTGTCGGATTGCCTGGAGTATTCAGAATCAGGACTCTGGTCCGTTCTGTAATAGCGGATCGAAGGGTGTCTTTACTTATTTGGAAATTATCATCTGCAGAGGAGCGCACACGTACTGCCTCCCCCCCCAGAACCCTGACCTGTCCTTCATAGCTTGTATATCCGGGATCGGGAATGAGTACCTCATCACCGGGTTCTATCAAACCGGCAAGGGCAATAAAAACAGCTTCCACCGAGCCCGCTGTAACCATGACATTGGCTCCGCTGAACTCTGCACCGAACCGGGTATGATACTTTTCGGCCACGGCCTCCCTGAGTTCGGGAATTCCCGCTTCTCCCGAATATTTTGTACAGCCGTCCTTAAGGGCCCGTATCCCCTCATCTACAATATGTTCGGGTGTTGGCAGATCGGGATCACCGTTGCAGAGATTGACGGCCCCGGGGTGGTCCCGGTACAGGTCGAGCATCTCCCTGATCCCCGATGCCGGCCAGTTTCTAACAAGAGCTGAATAATTTATCATATGAGTGCTGAATTTCCTGTGTAAATTGATAAAAAGTTAAAAGAGAGATAAATTGATACAGGGACTCAGCTGCAACTGAGCCTCTGTATCATTTGAATATCCGGCAGATCAGATATCTGCTTCGTTGAGGCTTACTTCCTTGATGTAGAACTCACCGTATTTCAGCTTTGATAGATATCTGCTGGATACTCTTCTCACAATAAGAACGGCAACAATGGTACTGAGTATCTTGTCCGCACTCTCTGTAATAAAGTGTGTAGAGAATACCGCGGTCCAGATTTTCTGGCCTGTTGCAAGGAATCCTGCAGTGATCATTGATGTGGCGTTACCTGTCATTCCACCAAAGAGGATGACCGTAATGGGTGATGCAATACATGTAGAGATCAGTGCGATGATGATACCCGAAACAACAATTTTCCACCATTTTGTCATCATACCGCTTCCTGAAAGGAGGGCGGCAGCCAGACCGATGACCATGTTTACAACCGAGTAAGGCAGGTATACGGGGTTGAAGATGGCATTGATGCAGTTTGTAAGAAAACCTGTGATAATGGCGATCCAGGGACCTGCGACAATACCAACCAGAATGGTTCCGATTACATCAAGGAAAACAGGGAGTCTCAGCAGCTGTGCAAGCTGAAATCCGACAATGTTGATGGCGACACAGACAGGAATCAGCAGCAGTGAAACCAGTGTGAAGTCGTCTTTAAAACTTCTTTTCTTTTCTTCCATTTTATTTCTCCTAGAATCTATATGAAATACCTGAAGGTATTTGCTCACTAATTAAAAATTTGCTTAGACTTACCGAAAGGCAGCCAGGGACTTCAGCACCAGGCTGATAAAGCGCTCCCTGTCGATCTTGAATGCTACTTCGGCATTTACCGCCGTACCGGTCACTCCGCCGTAGTCCACAACTGTACTGCCCAGTGTCGGTCCGTCATTGGTATCGATGGCCACGAAGCAGTCCTTCATCACAAAGAGTGTCGGGTCCACCAGATAGGCCATGGCACAGGCGTCATGCAGATGCACACCTTCCACCCAGTCCTCATCGGCCAGAAAGTAGCGGGATGCCTTGGTGATAAAGAAGTCCAGAAGGCCGGCAAAGATATCACCAGTCTTTGTTCCAAGCTTCCTCAGGCTGTCGATCTCATCGGGGAGCATTCTGGCCCAGTTGGTTACATCCAGGCCGAACATGGAAACCTTGACGCCGCTCTTGAAGACGATATCCGCCGCCTCGGGGTCCACAAAGATGTTGAACTCAGCAGCTGGAGTGATATTTCCTCCAAAACAGGCCCCCCCCATAATCACAATCCTGTCCAGCTTTTCTTTCAGTTCGGGATAGGCCAGAAGGAAAATGGCAATGTTGGTCAGGGGGCCGGTAGCTACAAGGGTAATTGCTTCGGAGCTCTCATTGATAATTGACGCCGTGTAGTCCCAGGCCTTGCCCTGAACGACAGGGGCTGCAGCTTCAGGGAGTTCGGCTCCGTCCAGTCCCGAGTCGCCATGAATGTTCGCGGCGATCCTCAGATTCCGGCTCAGGGGCTTTGCGGCTCCCGGGCAGACTGTTATATCTTCACGCTCAGCCAGGGCCAGAAGCTTCCTGGCATTGTTGAAGGTTTTTTCGGGCATCTGGTTTCCCGCACAGGTTGTTATTCCTTTAAGGTCAATGGCTTCACTGGCCAGAGCTATAAACAGGGCCACCGCATCATCGTGCCCCGGATCGCAATCGTAAATTACTGGTATTCCCATCTTATGCCTCCCCTTTTCCACTGAAGCCGGCTAGAGCTCCGGCCATCTCATTTACATCCAGAACATTTCCGGGAACTCCCAGACGATGAGCCACACGGCTGACGTAGGGCTGCTTCAGCATGCTCTGCTTGAGAACATCATGGTCCCAGAAGGTGGACCTTCTGTCTGAATCGGAGATGATCCTCTTATTGGCCATTACCACGACCCTCTCGAAATTTTTGACTACAAACTCCATATCATGGGTGATTGTGATCACAGTTTTGCCCTGTTCCTTCAGATACTTCAGTACATCTGCAAGGACCTCCATGCCGAACATATCCTGTCCGGCTGTGGGCTCATCCAGAATCAGGACATCAGGATTGTTTGCCATAATAGCGGCGATGGTAACGAACTTCCTTGTTGAATAGGGAAGGTTGTATGGGTTCTCATTGATATGCTGCCGGATGCCTGTCACATCAACGGCGGTGCGGACTCTCTTCTTCACTTCCTCGGGGTCCAGTTTCAGGTATTTGGGACCAAAGGCAACTTCACTGTAGATGGAATCATTAAAGATCTGGTCATCGGGGTTCTGAAAGATATAGCCGACCCTGGAAGACATCCGGGCAACGGTATAGTTCTTTGTATTCCATCCCCCTACAACGACATTCCCTGACTGAGGCTTTAAAAGCCCGTTCAGCAGCTTTACAGTTGTGGTCTTTCCGGCACCGTTCTGCCCGACAATGGCAATAAACTCGCCCTTTTCAACCTTCAGGCTTACATCTTCGATGGCTGTAAAATTATTGGGGTAGGTATATGTCACATTCTCAAGTTCGATAAAACTCACTGTACTGCCTCCTTAGCGGTAAATTGATCCATGGCGGCAATGCACTGCTCTTCTGTTATGGCGATGTCCTCAACAGGATATCCCCTCTTTTTAAGTTCGATGCAGAGACTTGCATACTGGGGAATTGCAGTCTTGTGGTCCAGGACTTTGGGATTGGAGAGGACTTCCTGCACAGGACCGTCCATAACTATGTCCCCGTCGTCCAGGAGGATGACATGGTCTGAGTACTCGGCAACAAGTTCAATCTTGTGCTCCACAAGGATTATTGTCTTACCCATCTCTTTCATCAGCTTGATGATCTGAAAAACCTCTTCCGTTCCAATGGGGTCCAGCTGGGATGTGGGTTCATCGATGACAAGGATCTCAGGTTCCATAACCAGGATCGATGCAAGGGCAACACGCTGCTTCTGTCCGCCGGACAGAGCAAAGGGATCTTTGTCCCTCAGGTAGTTGATCTGAAGGAAGTCGAGCATCTTCTCCACACGGGCCTTGATTTCCTCAGGATCGATTCCGAGATTTTCAAGCCCGTAAGCGACCTCTTCAAAGACGGTGCTCTTGATGCCGCTTATCTGAATAAAGGGGTTCTGGAAGACATAACCGATCTTTACGGCGAGCTCTCCCATGGAGAAGTCGCTCATATCCTGACCGTTTACAAGGATCTCTCCCCTCATGTCGCCCTTGTAGAAGTTGGGCACGAATCCACGAAGAGCGCTGCAAAGAGTTGTCTTTCCGCTTCCGTTGCATCCGATGATGGAGCAGAACTCTCCCTTCTCAATGGTGAAATTCAGATTTTTAAGCACATCGGTTTTTCCGATGGGATATTTGTAAGAAAGGTTTTTAACCTCTATATGAGCCATAGGACGATCCTCCCTGCGATAATAGCGATCAGCACAACAAGCAGAACTATTTTCAGTGGCTTGTCGGCTGCGGTTACTTCGATTCTGTGAATCCTTGTCTTCTTCAGTGGAGCCGTAAAGGCACGGGACTCAAGGGTGATGGCCCTCTCTTCGGTATTGGCAATTGAAGAGAGGACAAGGGGACCCAGCATGGGTACAAAGGCCTTGATCCGCTTCAGGACACTTCCCTCAGTCTCCACTCCCCTCGCCCTCTGGGCATCCATGATTACAGCAGACTGTTTTTTCATTTCAGGGATCATCTGCAGGGTTGCAAGGATGATATAAGTGGCGGTGGGTGAGAATCCGTTCTGTTCCAGAGCCAGTACAAAATCCTTCACCTCGGTTATTCTGAAAAACAGAACAAAAGAACAGGCAATTGCAAGAACCCGGGAGGACATGGTGAATCCATAATCAATACCCTCTCTTGTAATTCTGAAGATACCCTTTCTCCAGACCTCATCTGTTCCAGGGTAAAAGAGGAACTGCATTACCATAATCAGGATTACAAGTATCAGAATGGACTTCCTTGAGAACCTCAGATAGTCCCTCAGATTCCCTGCCATGGCGGCAATCACGGCGGCGATCAGAAAACATGAGAACGCATAGATGCTGCTCGGAATGATCACCGACGACAGGGCGATGAGCAAACAGAGGTATAGTTTGGTAGTCGGATATAAACGCCGTATAAAGTTTGTCTCTGTCATAATATTTCCTTATTTTATTTTTTATACTTTCCGGCCGTATCCCAGCAGGTTGTAAACTCCACCTGTTCAAAGCCTTTGATATGTTTGATGAGTGAGTCGAGAACCTTCATTCTGCCCGGACGGCCGATGACCTGAGGATGACAGGTAAGGATGAAACAGAGGTCTGAATCCTCCTCTTCCAGAAATTCCTCATACAGGGCATCAAACTCACTGATCCAGAACTCCTTCACTGCCGAGACAGGCTGCATCGCCTTGCCTGGAATGCGGACTGTGTAGAGCCAGAAAGCCGCATCGTCCAGGGCCCAGTGTATGGGGAGCTCTACAATATCAGTCTTTTTTTCAAAGACCTGAAGATGTCCGATCCTGTCGGTGTGCATCATATTGCTTGAGTAGTCGAACCCGAGTTCCAGAAGGAGATCCAGAGTATGCTCGCTGAACTCCCAGGCGGGGGAACGGTAGCCTCTGGGCTTTTTGCCTGTCAGCTTTTCAAGTATCTCATTGGTCCTCACAAGCTCATCCTTTTCCGCTTCTTTTGAAGGGAGCTTGTCCGGATAGGTGTGGCTGTAGCTGTGATTGCAGAGTTCGTGTCCCGCATCACTTAAAGCCCTGATCTTCTCGGGATAGCGTTCTGCAATTATCCCGGGAACAAAGAATGTTCCTGGAACTCCATTGCTCTCAAGGACCTTGAGGATTCGCGGGAGACCCTCAAGAATACCGTAGGTTCCCAGGGAACGGCATACGGGAAGATGATCCAGCTGGCGGGAGGCCCACAGAGACTCACCGTCCACGTCAAAAGTAAGCATTACAGGCATTTTTTTCTTCATAGACTCCTCTCCTCAATTCCCGTTATTAAGAAAATCCACGGCGGCTTCCAGAAAGATCTCCACCGACTGTCCCAGTCTCTCGATCTCCACCTTCTCATCCGCTGTATGGGATTCGTTGGCGGGTCCGGGGCCCATAATGACAACGGGAATACCCGCATGGAATATGTGGGAGGCGTCTGTACATCCGCCTTTTCCCCTGTATTTCGGTTCTGTTCCTGTAACTTTCCGGAAAGCCTTGTCGATGGTTGTCACCACGGGATCGGACTCTTCAGTGATAAAAGGGTCCCATCCCTTGCTGATCAGAGTCAGCTCTGTTATAAAGCCCTCTGTTTCTATACCGTCCAGAGCGTTCTGTATTTCGGCGGTAATGGAATCTTCTGTCTCACCGGGGAGCATTCTCCGGTCAAGAGTCAGGATGCACTCTTCCGGAATGACATTGGTCTGCCGTCCGCCGCTTATGATTGTCACAGACAGGCTGGGCTGTTTGACATGATCCTCGAAGATGCCGTTGTAGATTGAGAATTCAATACTCTTCAGGGCCTCAATAACCTTTGAGGAGTGCTCTACGGCATTGTGCCCCACATGGGGACGGCCGGCATGGCAGGCTGCTCCGGAAATCTTGACCTCAAACCATCTGAGACCTCTCTGGGCATTCTCAATATAAAAGTCAGTCGGCTCGGAAGAGACAGCCCCTGCATACTCATTCCCCAGCTTCTCAAGGAGGCCGATAGTTCCATTGACACTGCCTGTCTCCTCATCGCCAATTCCCCAGAACTCGATCTCCCCGTCCAGGTCAACGGAGTTTTCCTTCATGGCCTTCAGGGCAGCCATCATGGTGGCCACGCCGCTTTTCATATCAGCAGCACCCCGGCCTATTATGAAACCGTCCTTTTCAACCCCTTCAAAGGGATCAACCGTCCAGTTCAGGCCGGCGGGAACAACATCAAAGTGGCCGTTCCAGAGGAGTTTTCTGCCGCCTTTTTTACCATACCGTGCCACAACGTTGGGCACTCCGTTGATCGTTACAATTTCAGTCTCTATTCCGCAGGACTCAAAGTAGCTGTTTATAAACCCGGCGCACTCATCCACCTGTCCCGGAGGATTGACGCTCTTTATTCTGATCAGACTCTTTGTCAGTTCTGTAACTTCTTCACTGTTAAACTCAATCTTCTGCATTCTCAATTTCCTATTTCATCATTTTCAGTACACTGGAAACTCTTCTTCCAAGCATCTTTGCGCTCTTTATTCCAAGTTCATCCTCTTCCACCGCATTCCGGACCTTTCCCCGGTTCGGCCATGTGGTGCCGCTGGCCCCGAGATAGCAGCCGGGAGTGGGGTCCGGCCCGGTTCCGACAACAATCATGTTCTGTATAAAGTAGTAGTAGTGGATGGCCTGCAGGGTGAACTCCTCACCCCCGTTGCGGTTGCCCCCTACAGTCAGAGCGGCTCCGATCTTGTTGCTCAGACCGTTTTTATAGGAGCTTCTTCCGTACCGGAGAAGCCCTTCGGTTCTGTCCATAAAAGCCTTGGTCTGAGCTGTCATTGATCCGAAAAAGGCGGGGCTGCCGATGACAAGGGCATCGCATTCAAGGAGTTTGGGATAGAGTTCATCCATTCCGTCGCTGAAAGAGACGCAAGGCCTGTCTTTTTTTTCCGCAATATCGTTACAGCAGGCAAAGCAGGAGTTGCAGGGAGTAATATCATAGTCTCTGAGGTATATTGTTTCTGTTCTGATTCCATCTTCAAGAGCTGCCTCATCCAGGGTTGTTTTCAGAAGGAAATCTGTATTGGCGCCCTTTCTGGGGCTCCCTGAAATTCCAAGTATCAGTTTGTCACTCATTTTTCATCCTTAGTTCAATAATCTGGTCTGCTGTTTCTGGCACAGACCGCCCGGCAATGAAAGTCTCATTCCCAGAGTTCCTCATCCGAAGGTGGATACTGATTCTCAGCAGGAAGTGAGACAGTGGTTAAATTCAGCAGATGGGAGTAGCTGAAATTGCCTGAAAGGATACTGTTGCCCCAGGTGCCGCAGCCCTGAACTGTTGCAGGAGCGAGTCCGTTCATAAAGCTGCCTCCCGCCATGGTCGCGGCGACCTGATTAACAAGCAGGCTGCTGACCTTCAGCTGTTCAGCCGCATAGCGGATATTGTCTTCATTATCCGAGTGAATCACCGCCGTATGACCTGTGCCGTCGACAGCCAGATTTTCCGAAGCGATATCAACTGCATCCTCAAAAGAGGTGCACCGCCGTATGCCCAGTACAGGGAAGAGCCTTCTTTTCTGCAGATACTCTGTCTCTTCAGAACCGTCTGCTTCAACGGCGATAAGAGTGACAGAGCGGTCTGCCTTCAGTCCGCTCCTCTCTGCCAGCGTCCAGGCGCTGATTCCCGGAGTATCCCTGAAAGCCTGACCCTCTTCATCAATAAGAATCTCTCTGAGACGGGACGCTTCAACGGAATCCCTGATAACATAGGCATTATTTTTTTCAAGATTCTCTACGGCCTTCAGAAAATCGTCATTATGGACAATCATCATCTGCTCGCCGGAAGAGATAATTCCGTTGTCAAAGGCTCTTCCGGCAGCAATCATTTCGACGGCTTTTTCAAGATCGATATCCCTGTCAAGAATGCACTGAACATTCCCGAAGCCCCCGCCATAGGCAGGCTTTCCGCTGGAGTACGCCATTCCAAGAACATCCTTGCCGCCTGTAGCCACTATCACATCAACAAGAGACATCAGTTCGGAGCTTTTAAGGGTGCTCGGCTCTTCCACGGACTGAATCAGGTTGACAGGTGCATCCAATGTCCTCAGTGCTGTTCTGATAAGTTCAACTGTAAAAGCTGCACAGCTTTTGGTTCTGGGATGGGGATCTATGATGACGGAATTTCCAGCCTTTACGGCAAACATGGCGGTGCACATCAGAGATGTGACAGGATCTGCACAGGAAACAACAGCCCCTACGACTCCCATGGGCTTGGCAATTTTAATAACGCCGTGCCCCCGTTCCTCAGAGATGATCCCTGTAGATTTTCGACCTTTGAGGCTGTTCCAGAGATTCCTTGATTTTTCCCGAATATCTTCGGCCTTGTCGGCACAGTTGCCCATTCCGGTTTCATCTACAACCAGTCTGGAGAGAACTTCGGCATTGTCGAAAATGGTTCTGCCTATAGCCCTGACAAGTCCATCGAGTCTGTCCTGGGAAGATCCTTCCATCTCCCTGCGGGCCAGGGATGCCTCCCTGACCATCTCGGGAATCAGATCAAATTCCATCACATATACATCCTTTACTTTCAGACCCTGCTGATGGCTTCTTCCAAAATTTCAAGCCCCTTCTCTATCTGCCCGTCTGTAACGACAAGGGGCATAAGGGCCCTGACGATCTGGTCGTAGGAACCTGCTGATTTGAGGATCAGCCCTTTTTCACGGCAGTAGGAAAGGATCTTTCCGACAGCTTCGGGAAAGGGCTCTTTTGATCTCCTGTCTTTTACAAATTCAAGGGATACCATAGCGCCTGAAACCCTGAAGGTTCCGATGGCATCGTATTTTTCATACCACTTTGCAAACGCGGCACTGCATTTTTCGCCAATGGAAACTGCTTTGGCGGCATAGTTGTCACGCTCCAGAATCTCAATGACTTTCAGGGATGAAGCACAGGCAAGGGGATTTCCACCATAGGTACCACCGATTTCACCGGGGGCCAGTGAGTCCATGATTTCCGCTTTTGCAGTGATGGCGCTGATGGGCATTCCTCCGCCCATGGCTTTGGCAGTTACAAGAATATCGGGATAAACACCCGCATCCGCCCAGTAGTCTGTGGCGAACATTCTTCCGGTTCGGCAGTATCCTGTCTGAACCTCGTCGGCTATAAGCAGAATGCCGAACTCGTCGCAGAGTTTTCGCAGACCCTGAATGTACTCCATGGGTGGTTTAATAAAGCCCCCCTCTCCCTGGATGGGCTCGATGATGATGGCTGCCACCTTGTCAGGGCGGATATAGTCGACAAACATGTATCTGAGCTTCTCAAGATAGTATTCTGAAATACTCTCTTCAGGGATTCCTTCGGTAGTTCTGTACTCGTTGGGGAACTCCGCTCTGTGTACACCGGGAGCCAGGGGCATAAATCCAGCCTTGAAGATCTGACCGCTTGTCAGGGTCATTGCCATAAAGGTCCGTCCATGAAAGCAACCGTTATAGGCGATGATATCTGTTTTTCCGCTGTACTTTCTTGCAATCTTTACGGCATTGTCGACAGCTTCGGAACCGCTGTTGAAAAAGGCTGTCTTTTTGTCATACTCACCGGGAGTGATTGTGTTCAGTCTTTCGGCAAGATCTATATACTCAGAATAATGAAGAGTGTTGATCTGAGGATGGAAGTAGCGTTCAGCCTGATCCTGCACAGCCTTTACAACCTCAGGATTGCTGTATCCGACATTCAAGGCACCGATGCCGCCAACCCAGTCCATAACTATATTTCCGTCTATGTCTTCAATCATAGCCCCTTCGCCCCGGCTTATAACGTAGGGGGCGGCACAACCTATAGATGCGGGAACCGCCTTGGCTCTTTTCTCAATAACCGCCCTGGATCTGGGGCCGGGCAGTTCTGTCTTTATTTCCGGTAATGAATCTTTAAGCAATTTAATTACTCCAAAATGTAATTTTGTAATTTTCTAACGAAGTAACAAACTGCAAACACCGTGCCATTTATCTGAGATGACAGGAAAAATATTTAGAAAGTTTATCAAAATAAAAGAAAACCCCTTCTAAATGCCCTGAAAGGCAGCTAGAAGGGGTTTCATTGAAAACAAAGAGGTTTATACATCGAGGTAAACTCACCATTAATGAACCGGAATGGTATCAATAATATAATACCATATTACATCTATTATATTTCCCTGCTATTATATTCCTGATTTTCCGGAGGATTGATTTGACAGGTAACATTGTAATAGACCAGTTTGCAGAGCCGGCTATTCTAATCGACGGCAGCGGATCCCTGCTGCAGACAAATAAAGCATTTAAAAGCTATTTCAAGGATGAGGATACCCTGGAACAGGTCGTTTCCATCATTAAAGAGCGGGATGAAGCTCTCAATCAGGATTTTTTCCTTTTAAGTAAAAATGAGAAAGAACTTCTTATCCATCTTTATAAAATAGATGGAGGAGAACAGCTGCTCTGTCTGTTTTCCGATGTTCTCCAGTTCGGCAATGCCGCCCATCAGCTCTCATCAATACAGTCCATGAAAGATGAGTTTTTCAGCATGCTCAGCGTGCTTCACGACGATTTTGTGATCATCAACCGCTACGGTGTGATTGTCAGCGCCATGCCCAATTTCGAAACCATGTACGGAATCTCAAGGAAAGAGGCCGTCGGTATGACCATTTTTGAGCTTGAGGAAAGAAAGATCTTCAATCCCTCTGTGGCCATCAGGGTTTTTAAAACCGGTAAAACCGAAACCCTCCTTCAGCTGACCGGCGCCGGCAAATACCTTATGTGTACGGCGATTCCCATAAAGGATCAGGACGGAAATATTGAAAAGGTCGTCAGCTATACACGGGATCTGACAAAATACCAGACACTTAAAAATGAGTATGAAAACCTCAGCGAGAAGGTAAAACTCTACAGCGAGGAGATTGAACGCCTGAAAAGCGGCAAGGATCAGATTCAGTCAATTATAGGGAAATCCCAGAAGATTCAGAATATATCCTCCAAGATCCGGAAGATATCCCAGTTTGACGCCAATGTACTTTTTCTCGGAGAATCGGGCGTGGGAAAGACAATGTTCGCCAAAACCATGCACTCCCAGAGCAACAGGAGAGAGGGCCCTTTTATTGAGATCAACTGCGGTGCCATACCAGAGACCCTTATCGAATCGGAACTCTTCGGATATGAAAAAGGAGCCTTCTCGGGTGCCAGCAAAGATGGAAAGCCAGGTTTAATCGAGCTTGCCGATGGAGGCACCCTTTTTCTCGATGAAATCGGAGAACTCCCCCAGCATATGCAGGTAAAGCTTTTAAAATCCATTCAGGAGAAAAAAATAATGCGCCTGGGAGGTTCCAGGCTCAAAGAGGTGGACTTCCGACTGATTGCCGCGACCAACAGAGACCTTGAAGCGGAGGTGGAAAACGGAAACTTCAGGGAGGATCTCTACTACCGCCTGAATGTTATTACAATAAAGATTCCCGGGCTTCGGGAACGCAGGGAAGACATATTTACTCTTGCCAATCATTTTGTAGAGGCCATCGGCGAGAAATACGGGCTGACAAGGGCCCTCTCCAACTCTGTTATAGACAGCCTCGTTGAATATGACTGGCCTGGCAACATAAGGGAGCTGGAGAACCTGATTGAAAGGATGATTCTCACCTCCGACGACTATATGATCACCGAGGAGCATCTTCCCTCAAAAGTCAGGACAGCAGTTTTTCATACAGATACAGACAACACCTCTCTGAAGGACATACTTGAATCCGTTGAGGGGCGTCTTATTATGGATGCCTATAAAAAACACGGAACATCAACAGGTGTGGCGGAAGAGCTGAATATAAGCCAGCCCTCGGCATCCAACAAAATCAACAAATATGTAAAGAAGAACAATCCCTGATTCTCTCTCCCGAAAGGGCAACTCCTGCTGTCACGTTCCACCAGTAAACCCTGTTTTCTTTCAGTGGAGACAGCCGCCGGGGAATGGATCAAGGAAACAGCCATTGTGATATAATCAAACCATGGCAAAGGAATCAGAAACGGCTTTATATTTCTACAGCGGTACGTGACAGCCGTGGAGGGTGAACAATGAAAGTGCCTGAAGAGCAATTCCGAGGATATATTCTGAAAGCCTGCCCCGGGCAAACGCGGTCCGGGCGCTGGTCTGCAGCCGTACAGATCACGTCATTACAGGGTCAATTTTCCGACTTCTTTTATTCGGATGACGGCATATCCTATATTCTGGAAGAGGAAGCGGCCAAAGAGTCCCTGAACCTGGGTAAGAATCTTGTTAAAAAAGGCATGATCTGAAAGGGCGGCCCTTTTCCTGCCGAATTCTGCTTGTTTACTTTTTTGATAAATGAAATACTTTCAGATATCCCATGCGAATACTCCTGACTCTACTGTTAACATTCATACCTCTCCTCCCCCTCTACCCCTATGAGCTGACAAATATCATCCTTAAGGGGCATCTGAAAAAGACAAAAGAGTCCACAGTCCTGTCCATCCTGAAGGTCAGAGAAGGCGACCAGATAGCTGAGCCGGATCTGAAAGACCTGGAGGAGAGGCTGATAAAAAGCGGTATCTTTGTAGAGGACAGAATCAGGCTGGAATTGATTCCCGCTGGCAGTTCAGCAGCGGATCTGGAGCTCTATCTCGATGAGAAGATCTCATTCCTGCCTCTTCCGGTCCTCACCGTCAGGGAGGGTGAAATCGAGGGGGGGCTGTTTCTCATCGATTCCAACTTTCTTGGCAGGGGGGATCAGCTCTATGCCGGGGGGCTCTTCAGCAGCAAGTCCCAGTTTGCTCTGGGACAGTATACAAAGCGCTATATTCGGGGAAGCGCCTTTGACGCCGGAGTCAACGGGGCATTCTATAACGGAAACAACAGAATAAACGATACAAGGGGCAACAGGGTTGTCAGCTACGATGCCCTTGAATGCTCAGCGGGACTCTATGTTCAATGGAGCTCGGATATATGGACCCTTAAGTCCGCAATAAACGGCAGATACCTTAACTATACCGACAACTCGGAAAAGAGGGCCCTGGCAATGGAACCCGGAGTGACAGTCAGCTACAACGGTAGAAGGTTCACAGAGTTTTTCTGGGACGGCCCCCTTGTTACTGGGCAGTTATCGGGGAATAAGTATAACGATAACAGTCTAGACTCATTTGAAACCTCATTGAGCGCATTCTGGGGAATCAGTATCCTGCCCCGGCTTCAGATAAACCTGAGGACCGGGGTGACTCACTATACGGGCAAGTCCATTTTCAGCCCGTCTGTAAGATCAATTGTCCTGCCTTCGGATATCCACGGGAATGACTTTATAACGGGCTCCCTCCAGCTTTTACCTGTACTTCTTGACTTTTCCTGGGGATTTCTAGCCCTCCCGGTCTCTATGAATGCGGGATACTTTGACGGGATCAGCGGAGAGGATGAATTTTTCTGGGGTCCATCTGTCAGTCTGACCCTCTATCTGAAAGAGGTTGCTCTTCCCGCCCTTGCCATTGCATACGGATGGAACGCAGAAACAGAAACCGGGCAGTTTCAGTTCAGCCTGGGATTTCAGTAGAACTTAGATCACACTCCCTGCATCTATAGTAGCCAGCTGCTCCACCTTGTGCATTGTCAGTGAGATATGTTTCTCCATAATAATTTTTGCCTGGTCGGCATCCCTTGTCACAAGGGCCTCAAGCATTTTGTGGTGATCTTCAACACTTGTAGTAAGGCTTCCTCTGACATAGCCTGTCTTGCTGAAACTCTGCATCATCAGGGAGTGAAGGTGTTTATACAGGGTGATCAGGATCTTGTTTCCCGTTGCTGTAACAATGAGGTTGTGCAGCTCAAAATCCAGAACGTTATAACTGTCTATATCCTTCTCATCAGCCTTGCCGTCAAGTTTCTCAACAAGCTCGGCAAAACGCGGCAGAAATCCCCTGGGGGGATCCGCTGCAATTTCAAAGATGGCCTGGGACTCAATGATCCGTCTTGTTTTGGTCAGATCGACAAGAAGATCCTTTGTACTTGGAAAGTGAAAAACAAAAGAATCCATAAGGGTTTCCAGAAAGTAATCAAGGTTGGTCTCCTTTACAAAGACTCCTTTGCCCTGCTTTGTTTCGACAAGCCCTCTGGATTCCAGTGTACGGAAGGCTTCCCGGATGGAACGTGTTCCAACCTGCAGTTTTTCTGAAAGTTCCGCCTGAGAGGGGAGTTTATCTCCCGGCTGGAGATCGTTTTCAACAATGATGCTTTCCAGAGCCTGGACGACTTCGTCTGAGACTTTAACTTTTTTAAGGGGCTCGATCTCTTTCATTACTTCCATCAGACCATTATAGATTGATTAAATCAAATGTAAAATACCTCTCTATTCTACCCTCTTCATGGCATATGTCAACAATTAAATTTATAAGTTGACTTGTGACACATGTCATAATACAATACATCTATTCCGAGTGAAACGGAATTATTTTTTAAAGACTATGAAAGGAGTCAATCAATGAAAAAACTGTTAACCCTCGTATTAATCAGTTTCATTACCCTCCCCTTTGTTTTTGCCGAAGGTCAGACCGACGGCGGAAGCGGAGATGTGGTTGAAATTAATTTCTCATCTGTAAGTGTTCCCGGAGATGCTCACACCGAAGCCATGTATGTATTCAAGGACGAGCTTGAAAAGCTCTCCGGCGGTACAATGAAGGTCAATGTCTATCACTCAGGTCAGCTCTACTCCCAGGAGGGAGAACAGGCTGCTGTAAGACAGGGCACTGTGGATATGGTTTATACAAGCGCCCCCTGGCTTGCCGAGTTCATTCCCTACCTCTCCATGTTCGGAGCGGTTTACACTTTTCAGGGTTATGATCACATGACAAATGTATTCAATGGTGAAATCGGACAGAAAGTATTCCAGGACGTTGTTGACTCTCAGGGAATCCGCCCCCTTGCGGCCTACTACCTCGGAACCAGACAGCTCAACCTTGTTGAAAAGGTCGGACCCGTCAGAACTCCCGAAGATATGTCCGGTGTAAAACTGCGTGTTCCCGGAAGCCCCTCTTGGATCGCCCTTGGAAAAGCCCTCGGCGGCAACCCCACCCCCATGGCCTTCGGTGAAGTCTACATGGGCCTGAAGACAGGAGCTGTTGAAGGACAGGACAACCCCCTTGGAACAGACAAGAACGCAAAGTTCTACGAAGTAACCAAGTACATCGTTCTGACAAACCACGTTGTTGACTCAACATGGCCCACCATCAATGAAAAAAGATGGCAGTCTTTCAGCGACCAGCAGAAAGAGTGGGTTCTGGAAGCCGTAGGCAAAGCCAGAGAATTCTGTGATAACAAAAACCTTGAAACTGAAGCGGGAATCCTCGACTTCTTCAAGGGTGAAGGCATGACCATCATCGAAGATCCCGATGTTGCGGCATTTGCCGAGTATGCACAGAACTCCTATAGAACAGAAAGCAAAGAGATCTCCAAAGACTGGGACTGGGACCTGTATGATCAGGTTCAGGCCATGGTCAAATAAGAGAGTGATCTGATAATCCGGTGCAACCCCTTTAAGGGGCTGCGCCGTTTTTTGCGTAATAAGGTATTTAAATGAAAACAGCACTAAAAAAAGCCGGGAAGTTTATCGTCGACACCGTCGAGGTATACATCCCCTTCGCCGCATTTGTGACACTGTTCCTCGTATTTATTGTGGGGATTGTATTCCGTTACTTTTTCAAACCCCTCACATGGACACTGGAACTGTCACTGATCTGCTTTATCTGGACCTCCCTTCTGGGCGGTATTTTTGCACAGAGAGATGAATCCCACGTCATGTTCACCATGGTTTATGATGCCGTGAAACCACTGACACAGCTCTGGATGCGCATATGCGGCCATACTCTTCTTGTCATCTCCTTCCTTATAGGCCTGGTGCCCTCCTGGAAGTACGTTCAGTTTATGAACTACAAGAAGTCAAATGTACTTAAAATTCCCATGGATGTGGTGTTCCTGCCCTTCGTGGTTTTCCTGGCCTTTATGATCGGCCGGTACTCTCTGGAGGTCTATAAGGACGTCCGCAAACTGATTAAGGGGGAAATTTCATGAATATTGCCCTTCTGGTATTTCTCCTCTGCTTTATATTGATTTTTCTTATCAGAATTCCCATTGCACCGGGAATGCTTATGGCATCACTCTTCTACTTTGCCATTGCAAGGGGACCTGCAGCCGACCTGAGTATGGCGGCGACACAGTTCCTGACAAATATGAACTCTAAATTTGTGCTTATTGCCGTTCCCCTTTTTGTATTTATGGCTGAAGTCATGAACAGCGGAAAGGTGACGGATATGATATTCCGCTTTGCCAATGCCATTGTCGGCAGAAAACGGGGAGCCCTTGGACATGTAAATGTAGTGGCTTCCATCATCTTCTCAGGTATGACAGGTTCGGCCCTCGCCGATGCATCAGGACTGGGAATGATGGAGATCAAGGCAATGAACGACCACGGTTACGAACGGGGTTTCAGCAGCGCCATTACAGCGGCTTCCGCAACCATTGGCCCCATCTTCCCCCCCAGTATACCGATGATCTTCTATTCCATGCTTTCTGGTGCCTCCATCGGTGCCCTTTTTATGGGAGGTATGGTGCCCGGAATCCTGATCGGTATCGCCCTTATGGGATATATTGCCGTCATTGCCCGGGTCAGAGACTACCCCCGCGGAGAGAAACTGGCACTCAGAACAACCCTTGCGATAACGATGAAGGCCTTCCCCGCCCTCCTTTCCATTGTGGTCCTCCTGGGAGGAATCTACTCGGGAATCGTTACACCCACCGAAGCGGGAGCCCTGGCGGCACTCTATGCCATCATAGTCTCCTTTATGGTATATCGCGCCATGGGTTTCAAGGATCTGGTACAGGTAGTTCTGCGGACCGTAAAGACCACCGGAACTCTGTCCCTCCTTGTAGGAACGGCTTATGCTTTCTCCTACATCGTTGCCATTGAACATATTCCCGACGCCGTTGCCGGATGGCTGCTGACAGTTACCCAGAACAAGTATGTTCTGCTTTTACTGATCAACATAGTGTTTATCATACTTGGAATGTTTATTGATACCATGTGTATCACCCTCGTCTTCATCCCCATCGTGCTTCCCCTTGTGAACGCCCTGGGAATAGACCTGGTCCACTTCGGTGTAATGATCACCCTGAACATGATGATAGGTCTCTCTACCCCCCCATTCGGGATGCTCCTCTTTGTCGTATCGGGTATATCCAAGACCCCCCTGAAAGAGGTTATACGGGAGATTCTTCCCATGCTTCTGGTACTCTTTGCCGTTCTCTTCCTGGTAACCTATGTTCCCGGGATAGTAACCTTCCTGCCGTCAATAGTGGGAATGTAATTTAGGAATTATTTATGAGAAAAGAAATTGTAAGCGGGGTATACCCCACAATGCTGACCCCCTTCAATGAGGATCAGTCCATCGACTATGATGCGCTGAAACGCCTTGTGGAGTGGTACATTGACCGCGGAATCGACGGACTTTTTGCCGTCTGCCAGTCCAGCGCCATGTTTGAGCTGAGCCGGGAGGAGAGAACCAAACTCCTTCTCAAGACTGTAGAATATGCAGGCGGACGCTGCCCTGTTATGGCGTCAGGACATGTTTCTGATACCATCGAAGGTCAAATTGATGATATGAAAGCCATGGAGGCGGCGGGAGCGGATGCTCTTGTTCTGGTTTCAAACAGGCTTGCAGCCCCCTGGGAAAGCGACAAGGTCTGGCTTCAGAACCTTGAAAAACTGATGAAGGGTCTTGCCGATGACATTCCTCTTGGATTCTATGAGTGCCCCTACCCCTACAAGAAAGTTCTCTCTACTGAGGTTGTAAAAGAGCTTATAAAAATGGACCGCTTTGAGTTTATCAAGGACACCTGCTGTGATCCTGAAATGATCAAAGAGAGAGCCGAAGTCAGCAGAGGAACCAAGCTTAAATTTTTCAATGCCAATGCAGCGACCCTCCTGTTCAGCCTCAAAGAGGGCTATGCGGGATACAGCGGTATCATGACCAACTTCCATTCGGACCTCTACCACCGTCTCTGCCATGACTGGCAGAATATGGGTGCCGAGGCTGATGAGCTTCAGAACTACCTCGGTATGTCCTCAACTATCGAGTGCCAGTTCTACCCTGCTAATGCACGGTACAGCCTGATTAAGGAGGGTGTTTTCACCAACCTTATAAGCCGCCGTCAGGATGCCCGCCTGAGACAGATGACTGCCTCCCAGGCAATGGAGATCGACCAGTTTTATGCGATCTCACAGGAAATGAGCAAGAAATTCAGTAAGAACTGATTTTTTTTATATACTCCTTTTGCCGCCCGGAAATTCCTCCTTTTTCTTCCGGGCGGTTTTTTTTACCCGTAGATTTTAAAATTAACTTCCGGAGCGGATTTCTTCAGTCTGTAGGATTCAGGACTCACTGCCCTGTCAGGCGGGCCACTTCATCCGGCCACAGAGCCTCGTCAACAGTCTCAAGAACAAGGGGAATACTTTCAAAGCGGGAATCAGAGGCGATTCTGTCAAATGCATCCCATCCGATTGTGCCCTGCCCCAGGCTGTGATGGCGGTCCAGATGGCTCTCAAGAGTCGATTTTGCATCATTAAGATGCATTCCCTTAAGGAATTCAAATCCGACGATACGGTCGAACTCATCCCAAACCCGCTCCATGGACTCTTCTGTCCTCAGATCATATCCAGCGGCAAAGAGGTGGCAGGTATCAAGGCACACGGCAACCCTGCTCTTATCCCTGACGCCGTCTATAATTCGGGCAAGCTCTTCGAAACGGCTTCCCATATTGGAGCCCTGACCGGCAGTGTTCTCAATAAGAAGACATGCTGATTCGCTATTGTCGATTGTGATGTTCAGGCTCTCTGCAATCCTGTCCAGGCAGTCTTCCGGTTCCAGAACCCTGAGATGGCTGCCGGGATGAAAGTTCAGAAACTTCAGGCCTAGCTGTTCCACCCGCCGTACTTCATCAAGAAAGGCTGCACGGGACTTTGCAAGCTTATCTGCCTCGGGATGGCCGAGGTTGATAAGATAGGAGTCATGGGGCAGAACCGCATCGGGAGAGTATGCACAGAGTTCCATATTCTCCTGAAACTTCTGAATGCTCTCCGGATCAAGGGGTTTCGCCCCCCACTGCCGCTGGTTTTTGGTAAACATACCGAATCCGGTGGCACCGACCTTACGGGCATTCAAAGGTGCGTTTTCAATTCCCCCGGCAATACTGACATGGGGGCCTATATATTTCATGGGCAGGCCTACTTGTCTCCCTCTTCGGGAACAATACAGATAAAGGAGAACTCTTCGTCTCCGGCATTCCTGAACTGATGCTCTTCTCCACCGGGAACAAAGGCTGTATCTCCGGCGGCAACAGTCTGCTCTTTGCCGTCGACAAAAAGGGTTCCCCTGCCGCTGATAATATAATTGATATGAGGCCACTCATGGTTGTGCCGGGGTGTATAACCGCCGGCTCCCAGGTTGAATATCCTCATGGACCATCCATCCCACCCCTCTTTACCTGTAATTCCTGTCTTTTTAACCACATTCAGAGCCCCTTCCATCTTAACATCTACAGAGCTCATTTCTTCTTTCTTTAATACTGGCATATTTTTTCTCCCTGACTGGCTGTCCCGGGTCTCCTAAAGACCCTGATATGTTATCTGATAAAACTTGTTTTCCGGGTTTTCTGCTGATCAGGCTTTTCGATGCCTGCAGCCTTTCCGGCTTCGATAGATTTGAGAATCCATGCCATGTTTCTGCCGAGGATCTGCATTGTCTCAATGCCTTCCTTGTCCTGCAGAACCTCTTCGGGTGAGTTGCCGTGGACTGAGTTCCAATAGGTTGAAGAGATAAGAGGCATGCAGTTTATTGTGAAATACTTTACAAGCTGATCAAAAGCGGCGCTGGCCCCGCCCCGACGGCAGCTTACAACAGGTGCCCCGGGTTTTCCCCTGAAGTGCTGTGAACCGGAGTAGAAGGCTCTGTCCATAAAGGATGTCATACTCCCGGAAACAGCGGCATAGTGTACAGGTGAGCCGATAATCAGACCGTCAGCATCTTTGGCAAAATCAACAAACTCATTGACCTTGTCATCCATGAAACAGCGTCCAAGACCCTTCCTGCATTTGCCGCAGCCTATACAGCCTGAAACGGGTTTGTTTCCAACCCAGAAGATTTCTGTTTCCACTCCGTCTTGATTTAAAGCTCCGGCTACTTCCGAGAGAGCGGTATAGGTGCAGCCCTCTTTATGGGGGCTTCCGTTTACGAGTACTACTTTCATCTTATTCCTCACATATTCAGTTATGGAATAAAGTCTCCCCTTTTTAAAGGGATAGGTCAAGAATCATTTCCCCCGGAGTACCTGTCCTTTCATCATCTGAAGAAGGATGCTACTCCTTTAAAATACTCAGCAGAAACCGGCTCTGAACCGTCTTGGAGGCTCTGATTCTGTCACCTTCACAGAAGTGAATAAACTCGGACTCCGGAACATAGAGACGGTAGCCGTCATCGAGAAGAAAGGAGTAGCTGTATTCTTTCACAGATCTCTTCCTTCCGCTGAGAGACCCAGGCTCCAGGGGCTCCTTGATTTTTTCCGCAATGTCTCCGCAGATAACATACTTCCTGCCTTCTGCAAGGTCTCTGCGCCGGGTTCTCTGCATATAGTATCCGGCAAAGACAAGGATTCCGCAGGCCGATGACGTCAGAAGGAGGACAGGCAGCAGATGCTCAGGATCAGCACCGAACAGAGAGATACTCACTCCCGGAATGATCAGCGCTGAAGGAACTGCAATAAAGGAAATGATTTTAGAAAAGAGATTCTTCTTTTGTAAAGCAGTAATATCTTCGGGCTTCAGGGTAAATACAGGATAGGTTCTTCCCTGATCTATGTTGTTCATTCTATTACTCCTGGAATTGTCATATTAAACTGAAACACCGTTCATAATCAACAAACTTATATTTTCCTTTTGATATTACACAGGCGCTTTTTGCTTTTTAACCATGGCAGTTCTATAGTTTTTTATAATATGAAAAGCAAAAAGTTCATCTTTATCATCTGTCTGACTGTGTTCTGCCTCAACGGGCTGTCTGCGCAGACAAATCCGATTGAGTCAGAAGTCATTGATCAGACCATAAGCGGTATAGAGAGCATTGCCCGGGCGGTTATATCTGCCGCCTTTACCCCTCTGACTGACTATGACAAGGGAGATCTTCTTTTTATAGGCAGTCCCGGGTTCATCAAGATCAGAGATGTCTACCAGTCTCCCTCTATCAAAGGAGACCCCCTATACGGCGGAACCCTGGGAGTCGGGGCAGGTTATGCCCTTGGTGACAGGCTAATGGTCTACAGCATTTTTACAGGACTCTATGCCGGAGGAGTTCTGACAGGTTCCTATGGAGGAAGCGGAGAGCAGGAAGCGGCAGCCGGCATGGGATTTTACTCGCTTTTCAGCGGTTTTGGATATGAGGTGATTGAGAGTGAATACTTTTCACTCCCTGTCTACATTGGTCTCAATACGGGAATCATCACCCTCAATCTGGACTACCCCGAGATGGATGAAGGGATCTACAGTTTCAAGGGCTCCACCAAGGGCTCTGACTTTCTGGCAGGTGTATCAGGAGGTGTGGCTGCAAAATTCAAATACAGGCAGTTCAGCCTTTCCCCCTATTTTCTCTACATGGTCAATTTCAATGGGGCTGAGTTTACAACAGACTACCGGTGGACCGCAGGATTCACCTCAGGTGAGGGGCAACTCACCCACTCCATAGACCCTTACAGGGGGGCCTACTTCGGACTCTCTGCA
Organism: Oceanispirochaeta sp.; assembly: GCA_963676905.2. Lineage (GTDB taxonomy): Bacteria > Spirochaetota > Spirochaetia > DSM-2461 > DSM-2461 > Oceanispirochaeta. The sequence continues at coordinate 2,889,954 of CAXXVE010000001.1, read as the reverse complement.
GGGATCTCATCAAAATCCGGTTGGTTTTATAATCTTTCTTTAAAAAACCTGTTTCCCAACTTCTTCAAGGACAACAGCAGCGACGCCATCGACTTCACCGCCGTCATCCTCACAATCGGCTTCAGGTCATGATTCGGGGCGTCCTCAACCGGCGGCCTGAGCCTCTTTTTCCCGCTCCCGGGCATTGATTATAAGCATCTGAAGCCTGTTTTCCACATTGGCAAAACTAGTATCAGGATCATAATCCAGGGCAAGAACCTGAATATGGGGATGCTCCTTCTTTATCTTCTTTACAAGCCCCCTTCCGGTAACATGGTTGGGAAGACACCCGAAGGGTTGAAGGATAAGAAAGGAGTGTACGCCATGGTCCGCATGGTGAAGGATCTCACCGGGAATCATCCACCCCTCACCGGATGTAAAGGTTCTGTCCACAATATGCTGGCTCCTCTCGGCTATCTCCCTCAAGGGAACAGTGTCCTCCCAGAAGGGATGACGGCTGCCGATCTTCCCGCAGTATTTTATTACCGAACGGATATAGGTCTCGGATACATCGGTTATGAGGTTCTGCAGGAGGGGAAACTTCACATGATGATAGCGTCGCTGATCCTGCTCAAGCAGATACTCCCTGTGCATGTTGTTAAAGAGGTTTGGCATGATAACCTCCATGCCGTTCTTCTCCAGGTAGTTTTCGATATGATTGTTTGATCCCGGATGAAAGTTCAACAGGAACTCTCCAATCATAAAGACCCTTGGTTTCCGCACAGAGCGGTCGCAGGGATGGGCCGCAAAGGCATCCACAGCTTCACGGAAAGCGCTCTTGGCGGCCCCCATGCTTGTATGAAAACCGCTGCAGATGGCCCTTATGGAGTCTTCAAAAAGCTCATTGGTACTTCCGGGGACAAGCTCATAGGGCCGGACCTTCCGACGGAGGTCTTCAAGGATATCAGCCATAATCAGCCCCCAGAGCATTCTCAGCTCAAAGAAGGGATTCATTGTGAATCCGGGATGCATATTCTTGGTATCCTTGTCTGTTGTGAGTATGGGCACATCAGCATATCCTGCATCATCCAGGGCCTGCCGGGCCATCATGGCGTAGTGAGCCAGACGGCAGTCACACTGGGCTTTTGCAAGAATAAGGGCAACTTCATCACTCTTGTAGATTCCCTGCTCCATAACGGCAAGGAATTCACCGATGTTGATCTGGGCGGGAAAGCACATGTCATTGTGGACATACTTTTTCCCCAGACCTATGGCCTGTTTCTCCGCCATGGGCATGGCTTCCACCCTGTATCCCTGGAGCCTGACGGCCGCCGTGGCCACCTGTGTGAAAGACCAGGAGACATTGGGAACAAGAATTACCCTCTCCTTGTCCTTCTTCTCATAGATAACGTCGTAGGCCTTTATGTCCTGCCGGGGCTCTGAGAGCCCCTTCTTTCTCTTTCGCCTGAGGGTCTCGATGAAAGACTTCACCCTTATATTAAGAGGACCTGTCACTTCAGATTCATCCATCTTGAGGACAAGGGGACTCTTCTCAGCTTCTTTGTTCAGAAGACGGGTAATTTCATCAGTGAGAACCGCATCATGCCCGCATCCGAAGCTTACAATCTGTACGTACTCAAGCCGCGGGTCCTGGGCGACCATCCGGGCCGCTTCCATCATTCTCACATGAAAGTTGATGGTCAGCTCCGCCCTGACCGGTGTCAGATCAACCTCATGGAGACCGGGAAGGGCATCCAGAGGCAGAACAGCCAGCCCTTCACGGGTGAAGTAGTCTGACAGTCCATGGTTGATCAGCGGATCCGAGTGGTAGGGACGTCCGGCCAGGACAATGGCGAACTCTCCCTCTTCCAGGGAATCAAGCAGTTCCTGCCCTGCAGCAGTCAGCTCATCCCTGAAAGCATCCTGAAATCGAAGGGCTTCGCTGAGCGCCTGGCGGACAGCACTTTCCGGAAGAGCAAAGTTAAGAGTGAAATACTCAATAACTGATTTCTCCATAACCTTCTTTTCGGTCCAGTGGAACACAGGAATATCCATGGGAATACCGTGTTTCTCAAGGGGTTCATCGCTGATATTGAGAACCATGGGATATCCCTTTAGAACGGCACAGGCATGTTCTGAGTAGATGCCCCTGTTTTCGGTAACCATACGGCTCATGGAGGGCATAAAGATCCGATCCACTTTTCTGCTTATCAGATCCTGAATATGGCCGTGGGAGAGTTTTGAGGGAAAGCAGGCCGTATCGGAGGGAATGGAAGGCAGGCCGTTCTCATAGAGCCCCACCGTACTGGGAGATGAGAGTACGACCCTGAATCCAAGGGATGTAAACAAGGCGGACCAGAGGGGATAGCTCTCCCAGAAATCGAGGGCTCTTGGGATACCGATGGTAATGTCCTTGGCATTGGAGAACCGGGGCCCTTCATAGGGCCTGAAGAGAAGATTTTCCCTCATTCTGAAGAGGTCCCTTCTGCTGCCTCTATCGGCATTGATCTTCTTCAGTCTGGCTTTGACGCTGTCATCCTTGAAATCTCCTATGACCTCACCCTTCTCACAGCGGTTACCTGTAATAAAGCGCTCTCCTCCTTGAAACTCGATCACCGTCCTGCTGCAGTTATTGGAACAGTAACTGCAGACAAGACCGCTCTGTCTTGTGTAGGAGAAGTTTTCAAGTTCCTTCCAGCTTAGAAAACGGCTTGTATCCCTGCCCTCTTCGCTCATCTGTTTTTTTGTAAGTATGGCTGCCCCGAGGGCTCCCATCTCACCAGGCCAGGGAGCTCTTGTAACAGGAACACCGGCAAAGAGCTCAAGTGCCCGGAGAACAGCATCATTACGGAAGGTCCCTCCCTGTACAATGATCTTCTTTCCAAGAGCATTTATATTGCTCAGGCGGATAACCTTGGTAAAAACGTTCTCGATAACAGAGGAACAAAGACCGGCGATAATGTCTTCCGGGGTCTTTCCGTTCTTCTGCTCAGTTATAACGGATGAGTTCATAAAAACAGTACACCGGGATCCAAGGCGGGATGGCGCTTTTGAAGCAAAGGCTTTCCTGGCAATATCCTGCACGGGAATACCCAGGTTCTCGGAGAAATTCTCCAGAAAGGAGCCGCAGCCTGCACTGCAGGCTTCATTCAGTGTTATTCCTGTAACGATGCTGTCGTTCAGGAATATAGCCTTCATGTCCTGTCCGCCGATATCGAGGATAAAACTGGCTTCTGGCTCCTCCATCAGAGCCGCTTCGGCATGGGCAACGGTCTCAACAGTATGAAAATCGGCCTGAAAAGCCTTTGCAAAAAGGAGTTCGCCGTAACCCGTTGTACCGGCTCCTTTTATTGTCAATCTGATATCAAGTTCATCACACTGTTTCTTCAGAGCCAGCAGCCCCGCCTGCAGAACTTCGATGGGTTCACCTTCATTCTTACTGTAGAAGGAGTAAACCAGATTATAATCATCATCCATCAGAACAAATTTGGAGGTTGTCGAACCGGCATCGATACCCAGCCAGAGATCCAGATCTTTTCCGGCCTGCGCATCCAGCCGGGGCATCTCGGGCATTCTGTGGCGCTCGGAAAACTCAGTCTGCTCTTCTTCGGACATAAAGTAGGGGCGGTTTCCAGCACTCTGCTCACCGCTGTCACTGTGATCAAATGCATTATGGCCGATCAGCTCTTCCAGTTTGAATACGGCTGGGTCTTCAAAGCTCTCAACAGCACCATAGGCCGCCCCCAGGGCAATCATAGTTTCCGGATTGTCAGGGATTAGTACATCCCCTTCCTTCAAATTAAGGCGCTCGGCGAAAACAGAAATCAGCCGGGGATTAAAATGGAGTGGCCCCCCCTCGAAAAGAACGGGAGGATGGATCTCAAGCCCCTGCGCCAGTCCGCCGATGGTCTGCTTGGCAACGGCATGGAAACAGGAGAGGGCCAGATTCTCCTTGCTCACCCCCTGGTTCAGAAGAGGCTGTATATCGGTTTTGGCGAATACCCCGCACCGACCTGAAATGTCATAGACAGTGCTCCCCCCCTCTGCTGTGGTGTTCAGTTTTTCAACGGGAAGCTTCAGGAGAGTGGCCGTCTCATCCAGAAAGGCTCCGGTCCCCCCGGCACAGCTTCCGTTCATTCTCATATCTGAGGCTGTGAGCTTCCCTGTGTTTTCATCCTTGTAGAAGAACGTAATCTTTGCATCCTGTCCTCCCAGCTCCACGGCAACCCGTGTATCGGGATAGAGTCTTCGTACGGCCATGGAGTTAGCCACGACCTCCTGAAGATAGGATGCCCCCAGCTCTACAGCCAGTTCGCGGGAACCGCTGCCGCAGAGTACAGGACAGATAGAAATTCCGGGATAGAGAGCAGAGATATCCTTCAGGATGCTCCTGGCTGTATCCCTCTGACGTGCCCCGTGGCGAGTATATGTATGATAAAGGATTTCACCCTGATCAGGGGACAGCAGTACAGCCTTAACGGTTGTAGAGCCGACATCCAGACCCAGGGGATAAACATTTGATGTTTCATTAAGTAACGGCATTAAAAAATCTCCCAATTGTATATTTATATTACTCTCTATTCCATAAAAAAAATCTACCTCTTTACCGGGGAAATCCGGTTTATATAGCCCGGAAGGTGCCTCAGGGCCTGGTGTATTTGCACCAGTGAACACTGTACTTTCTGCAGGCTATGAAAAAGAGGTACCTTCTTCACCGGATGCCCACATATCCGGATAAATGTAAACAGATTGTTAACAGCTCATGGAGAAAATATTATTTTATCGATTAAAAAATATTGATTTTTATTTAAGAACGCGTTAGATTACTTTCGTTCACCGAACTCATTCGGTGAACAGATTCTGCAAAAACAGGAAGGAAACGAAATGAAAAGGTTTATTGCTAATCTTCTGATTCTTGCCTCACTTCTGGCACTGGCCGGTTGTGGTTCCAAGAACTTTGAAGCAGGTACATACCAGGGTGCAGCCCCCGGTATCCATGGAAAGGATGTTGTAGTCGAAGTTACTGTTGACTCAAAAGAAATTAAAGATATCAAGATTCTGGAAAATCATGAGACTCCCGGTCTCTCAGACGCCGCATTCGACAGAATCCCAGCAGCCATCATAGCTCAGCAGGACCTTAATGTAGATACTGTAGGTGGAGCCACCTACTCCAGCAACGCCATCATCGGCGCTGTTACCATGGCTCTTGAATCAGCCGGTGCTGATCTTGCTAAACTGACTGCCGGTAAAAAGGCTGAAGCCGATACAGTTGCCGCAGCAACTGAAGTATTCAACGCCGATGTTGTTATTATCGGAGCCGGTGGTGCCGGTCTTTCAGCAGCTGTTTCAGCTCATCAGAACGGATCAACTGTTATCGTTCTTGAGAAGATGCCCCAGGTCGGTGGTAATACAATCATCTCCGGTTCCGCTTACAATGCGGTTGACCCCAGCAGACAGGAACCCGAGGGAATCGAGGACTCTATAGACAAGCACTACGAGCAGACATTCAACGGTGGAGACAAGCTTGGTACACCTGTAATGGTCCGTACTCTTGTTGAAAACTCCTACCCCACCCTCCAGTGGCTTGAAAGCCTTGGAATGGAATTCAAACCCCATGTATTCACCGTTCTCGGTGGTCTCTGGCCCAGAGCACACAAACCTGTAATGCCCCTGGGTACAGGTTACATCAAGACATATATGGACTATATCGATGCCCACTCTGACGAGATTACTATCCTTACCGATACAAAGGTAAATGAAGTATACCTTGAAGAGGGACGCGCAGAAGTTGTCAATGCAACCGGCCCCAAAGGAACAGTTGTTGCCGCCGGCCACAAGGCAGTTATTCTGGCAACAGGTGGTTTTGGTGCAGATATCGAAAAACGTGAGAAGTACAACACTATGTGGCCTTCTCTGAAGAATATCGGAACCACAAACCATCCCGGAGCAACCGGTGACGGTCTTGCAATTGCTGAAAAGATCGGTGCCGAGCTTATCGGTCTCGAAAACATTCAGCTTCTCCCCATGGGTGACCCCGTAACAGGAAGCCTCTCAGGAAACATCGAACAGGCTGTTGAAAACAGAATCTTCATCAACAAGGAAGGAAAGAGATTTGTTGACGAAGGCGAGAGACGCGACGTGATGACACGGGCCCTCTTTGACCAGACAGATGAGTTTATGTGGATCGTTCTCGATGCCCACAACTACCCCACAATGGACACAAAAAACAACTTCAATGAGTCCATTCAGGAGCTTGTAGACCAGGACCGCGCTCTTATGGCCGACAGCCTTGAAGAACTGGCTCAGAAAATGGATGTTCCTGCAGCCGAGCTCGTTGCAGCAGTAGAAGAGTTCAACGCTGCTGTTGAAACAGGCGGACCCGATGCATTCGGAAGAACCCTGTTTGAACACAAAATTGATACACCCCCCTACTTTGCAGGTGGAAGAAAACCCACTGTTCACCACACAATGGGTGGTATCAGAATCAACGAGAATGCACAGGTTCTGGACAAAGACGGAAACATCATTCCCGGACTTTATGCAGCTGGTGAAACAACAGGTGGTATTCACGGAGCCAACCGTCTCGGTGGAAATGCTCTTGTAGATATCAATGTATTCGGTAAGATCGCAGGTGCCAATGCGGCAGCTGAGACCCGCTGATAAACTCATTTAACTGTAACCGGACATATTCCGGAAGGTTTTATTAGTAAAGGCATCCGTTCATCGCATACTCCGCGGTGGATGGATGCCCATTTTTTCAGTGCCACTTATAAAAAAAGTTTAATTGGATAATAATTGCTTATGAATGTAATAAATGTTAAGACAAGCCGTCAGGAAAAGGCAGAAGAATCAAAAAGAAGAATCTATGATGCTGCCTTTGACCTGATTGTCGAAAAAGGGCTTGAGAAGACAAGTATCACAGAAATATGCCGCAAGGCAAACTGTTCAGTAGGTGCATTCTATCATTACTTTCCTACAAAAGAGAGCATTATTGAAGAGTCATTCCGGCTGGCAGATGCCCGGTTCTCAGGATGGGAACGCCTTGAGGGTTTTGAAGGTAACGGGGTTGAGCATATTGTCCAGTACATGATGAGTTATGCAGAATTTGTGGCAATTGAAAACGGCATTGAATTTTCAAAGGATTTCTATACTCCCACAAACAGAACCTTTATCCGTAAGGGAAGGGCCATGCAGGAGCGCCTGACAAGAATTATCAGTGCAGCAGTGGATTCTGGCGAACTGAAGCTTGAACTCTCTCCCGAGGAAGCCTGTGATTGGCTTTTTATAGGAGCAAGAGGCTTCGTGTTCCACTGGTGCCTCCATGATGGGGACTTCGACCTGATTGAAAAAATGGAAGTGTACACCCGACGGGCCCTGAAAGGCATCCAGATTTAAGATCCGATCTGTAACAGTTACATCTCTTTTTTCTAATATTCAGCATTTCAAAATACAAAGTGATTTCCTATACTTTATTCAAACAGCCAATAAAAGGCACTGTTTCTATAAACCGGAGGTTACTATGCTCCTGAAGAACACAAAGATCAGAACAAAGCTGATTATAGCAAATTCATCACTGGCTGCAGTAGGAATGATTCTTGTAGCCCTCTTCACCCTCAGTCAGTCTTCAGCACTCTACAAGGAATCGGCAATCGAAGCTGTTAGAAACCAGGCGTCCTCAACAGCCTATCAGTTCCAGGATAAACTGAATCCCATCGCCCAGAAGTCGATGAGTCTTGCCAACCTTACACTCGCCATGATTGAAAATCCTGTTGAAAACAACAGGCAGTACATGTTCAATGTACATAAATCATTTTTCAGAGACAGCGAAGAGCTGCTTGCCTTTAATCAGTGGGTTATAGGTTATCCCGGTTTTATTGATGAGTTTGAGTATCGGGGATCAAAAACAGATGAATATTACAGGTGGATCAACTCCGCCTATCAGAAGATAGGAAGTATTGAGAACTTCAACCTGGAGCTGACCTACGATCCTGATGATTCAGCCAATGACAGCTGGTGGGGAAATCCTCTCAGACAGAATAAGTTTATGATCACAGAACCGTATATATGGGACTATGGCGGAGAGATCGGAGAACTGTTTGTAACAAGCATGAGCATGCCCGTCTATATCAATGGCGAGGCCTTCGGCATTGCCGGCTATGATACAGAGCTCTCCTACTTTCAGAGCGAAATTGAAAAGATAGAGCCCTTTGAAGGCAGTTTTGCCTATATGAATACCGCTGAAGGCACCCTTGTCGGATATAAAACTGAACTCCTCGGAGCCCCTCTGGTCGATGCATTCCCCTATTTCACCGACAATGAGCAGTCAATTGAGAATATTATTGAAATTGACGGGTTCTGGCACATTGCTGAGCCTATACATATCAAATATCTGGATACACCATGGATACTAACCCTGGCGATCCCCGGTTCAGTTGTAATGGCGCCATTCTACAGGATGGTATGGATTGTAACCATTATCGTAATCGTACTCCTCGCTGTTATGGGAACGGTCATCTACCTGTTCAGCAAGTCTATCTCAGGCCCCATTGTAAGAATATCCGAGCAGGCCGCCCTTATGGCCACAGGAGAGCTCTCTTTGGACCTGGATGAAGAGAAGCGAAGTGATGAAATCGGCCTCTTGAACAGCTCCATGCTGGAACTCAGTAAAATAATGTCAAATATTGTTTCAGAAATTACACTCTCCGCAGAAAATGTCTCCGCCGGCAGCGAACAGATAAGTACAAGTGCCCAGACCCTTTCCATGGGAGTTTCTACACAGGCTTCCAGTGCCGAAGAGGTCTCTGCTGCAGTGGAGGAGATGAACTCGAATATTGAGCAGAGCAGTGAAAATGCAAATATTACAGAGAATATTGCCAAACAGGTCGTTGTAGATGCCAACAGCAGCGGTGATTCTGTAGCACAGACAGTCGAGGCCATGAAGCAGATTGCCGAAAAAATCTCTATAATAGAAGAGATCGCCCGCCAGACAAATCTTCTTGCCCTGAATGCGGCTATTGAAGCAGCCAGAGCCGGAGAACACGGCAAGGGATTCGCCGTTGTTGCCTCTGAAGTCAGGAAACTCGCAGAAAACAGCGGGAAAGCCGCAGGGGAGATCAGTCAGCTCTCATCCAACTCGGTAAAAATTGCAGAGACCGCCGGTACAAGCCTTGCAAAACTGGTTGGGGATATCAAAAAAACAGCCGACCTTATTCAGGAAATCAGCGCCGCAAGCCGCGAGCAGAGTACGGGCATTGATCAGATCAACACCACAATACTGCAGCTTGACCAGGTCATACAGCAGAACTCCTCGTCCGCCGACTCCCTGGCCTCGACATCTGAAGAACTTTCCTCCCAGGCCCTTACCCTCCTGGATTCGGTCAGGTTTTTTAAAACGGACAACAAGAGCTCCGGCAGCCCGAAGAAGCAGCTTCCCGGGCCCGATGGCGACTACTGATCTTCTTTCTTTCCAGCCTGTTTATGCCCTCAGTGACCCTGAGGGCTTTTTGTACGGACAGTCTTTTTCCGAACCAGCTTAACACAGTCTCCCCTTTCTGCGACATATCAAGATAATTATATCGATTAAAATATATTGATTCCTTCGGGTCTATTTCATAGGTTATTACTTCACCGAACCAGTTCGGTCAATTATTAACGATATTACAGGAAGGAACTAATGAAAAGATTAGTCGCAAGTCTTCTGGTACTTGTATCTCTGCTGTCACTGGCGGGATGCGGATCAAAGAACTTTACAGCCGGAACCTATCAGGGTGGAGCCCCGGTATTCACGGTAAAGATATCGTTGTTGAAGTAACTGTCGACAGCAAAAATATCAAAGACATCAAGATTCTCGAAAATCATGAAACACCCGGTCTCTCTGATGCGGCATTCGATAGAATCCCCGCTCAGGCACTGAAGCAGCAGGACCTTAATCTGGACACTGTTTCAGGTGCTACAATTACAAGTTTCGGTCTTATCGGAGCAATTACAGAAGCCCTTGAATCAGCCGGGGCGGATATCTCTAAACTGACTTCAGGAAAGGCAGCCGATGCAGATGCTGTAACAGCAGCTACAAGTGTAATGGCAGCTGATGTTGTTGATATCGGAGCCGGTGGTGCCGGTCTCTCCGCAGCTATTTCCGCACACCAGAACGGTGCAAGCGTACTGGTCCTCGAAAAGATGCCCATGGCCGGTGGTAACACAATGATCTCCGGTTCTGCATACAATGCGGCAGACTCTTCAAGACAGGTTCCCCAGGGAATCGAAGACTCAACAGATCTTCACTATGAGCAGACTTTCAACGGCGGGGACAGACTTGGTACCCCCGAGCTTGTAAGAACTCTCGTAGACAATGCATACCCTACTATCCAGTGGCTTGAGAGCATGGGAATGGAGTTCAATGATACAGTATTCACAGTACTTGGCGGACTGTGGCCTAGAGCACACAAGCCCGTTAAGCCCCTGGGAACAGGTTACATGGAAACATATACCAATTACATCAATGAGAATGATGGAATCGCCATCATAACCGATGCTCATGTAAACGACATCTACCTCGAGCACGGACGTGCGGAAGTAGTTAACGCCTCCACTCCCGATGGAACACTTGTAGTAACAGGACACAAGGCAGTGATTGTAACAACAGGTGGTTTCGGAGCCAATATTGAAATGCGTGACCAGTACAACAAAAACTGGCCCGCACTGACCAACCTCAAAACAACCAACCACCCCGGTGCTACCGGAGAGGGTCTGGCACTGGCTGAGAAAATCGGAGCCGAACTGATCGGCCTTGAAAATATTCAGCTCCTTCCCATGGGTGACCCCAACACAGGAAGCCTTGCAGGTAACATCGAACATGGTGTAGAAAACAGAATCTTCATCAATAAATCGGGAGACCGTTTTGTTGACGAGGGAGAAAGAAGAGATGTTATGACACAGGCTCTTTTTGATCAGGAAGACCAGTATATGTGGATTGTTCTCGATGCACAGTGCTACCCCACTCTGGATGTGAAAAACAACTTCAATGAGACAATGCAGGAACTGCTGGACCAGGGACGTGCTGTAATGGCCGACTCTCTTGAAGAGCTTGCTGAGAAGATGGACGTAAATGCGGAAAATCTGATTGCTGCGGTTGATGAGTTCAATGCAGCTGTAGATGCAGGCGGACCCGATGCTTTCGGAAGAACCCTCTTCGAACAGAGAATCGATACAGCGCCCTATTTTGCAGGCCCCAGAATGCCTACAGTTCATCACACAATGGGTGGTATCAGCATCAATTCAAGTGCGCAGGTACTCGACAAAGACGGCAACATCATCCCCGGTCTCTACGCAGCCGGTGAAACAACCGGTGAAACAACCCGGTGGAGTACACGGTGGAAACCGTCTCGGTGGTAACGCTCTTGCCGACATCAACGTATTCGGTAAGATTGCAGGTGCAAATGCCGCTGCTGAAATCATAGACTGATATCTCTCTGAGATATAGATAAAATATATTAGCCGGACGGGAGTCATCCTGTCCGGCTTTTTTTTAGCCTTGAAATAATCATGACATACTGTTGTCATATTATCTCTGATAATGTGATCATAACAATGAAATATTGAAAGGAGAAAAAGGGTGCCAAGACCGACGACAAGGGATGATCTGATACTCAAGGCAAACAGTAATTTTGAGAACCTATGGCAGACAGCCGCCTCAATGAATAAAGAGGCACTCAAGCAAGAGTTTGATTTTTCAGGGGATGAAAAGAAAAAGGAAGCCCACTGGTTAAGAGATAAAAACCTGAGAGATGTGTATATACATCTTTATGAGTGGCACCAGCTGCTTTTAAACTGGATCAGCTCCAATATGGAAGGAGTTCCAGCCCCCTTTCTTCCATCCCCATATAACTGGAAGACCTATGGGGAGATGAACAGAGAGTTCTGGGTCAAACATCAGGAAACCAGCCTTGAAGATGCAGAATCAATGCTCATCAGCAGTCATAAAGAGGTCATCAAAACCATCTCAGCCCTCTCAAATGAAGAGCTTTTTTCAAAAGGCCACTTCACCTGGACAGGTTCCACAACCCTGGGAAGCTACTGTGTTTCTGCAAGTTCCAGCCACTATGAATGGGCTGTAAAAAAGCTGAAAGCACATAACAGAAAATTCTAAACAAAGATAAAAAAAGGCTGCCGGGAGGCAGCCTTTGAATAGCATACTTACATCTTGTACTATCCTGCACAGGGCAGGATATCAGCCTACTCCCACTCGATGGTGGCAGGTGGCTTGGAGGAGATGTCGTAGACGACTCTACCGATCTCGGGAACCTCGTTGGTGATCTTGGAAGAGATCTCAAGAAGGTCCTTTGTGGGGAAGTCATAAACATCGGCGGTCATTCCGTCGTGGGAGACAACCGCTCTCAGGGCCAGAACAAATCCGTAATCCCTGGCATCCCCTGTTACTCCTACAGAGCGTACGGGAAGAAGAACTGAGAAAGCCTGCCAGATCTCACTGTAAAGACCGCGTTTTTTCAGCTCGGAGATGTAGATATAGTCGGCATCACGGAGGATGCGGCACTTCTCTTCAGACACATCGCCGATAATTCTTATTCCAAGACCGGGTCCGGGAAATGGGTGGCGGAAGACGATATCTTCGCTGATACCCAGTTTCAGTCCGAGTCTGCGGACCTCATCTTTGTAGAGCATATCCAGGGGCTCGACAATCAGGCCGGCCTGACGCTTTGCCTCAACAAGGGGTGACCCCACATTGTGGTGGCTCTTAATGACATTGGCCTTATTCCCTACTCCCTTGCCTGATTCAATCAGGTCGGTATAGAGGGTTCCCTGAGCCAGGAAGTAGTTGCCGGATATGTGTTTTTCAATCTCCTCTTCCTGAACATGGATAAAGCGGTCTCCGATGATCTTGCGCTTCGCCTCGGGATCTTCCACACCCTTCAAAGGGTCGAGGAAGCGGGAGCGGGCGTCAATAAGATGAAGATGGGTGGCACCCAGTTTCTTCAGGTTGGTCGCGACCTCGTCGGACTCGCCCTTTCTCATCATACCGGTGTCGATATACATAAGGTAGACCTGTGCGGGATCAAGAATCTTAAGGAGAAGTCCACCGGCCACGGTGGAGTCAACTCCGCCGGAGATCAGAAGGAGAACCTTCTCATTTCCAACCTGGGCTTTGATCCGGTCTGAGATCTGCTCCATAAAGATATCCAGGGTCCATTCTTTCGCGGCACCGCAGATGCGGCAGCAGAAGTTTTCGAGAATCTGGTTACCGTAGTCACAGTGTGTTACCTCGGGGTGAAACTGAATACCGAAGAAATTTTTCTCCTTGTTCACCGCGATGGCAGGCAGATGATTCTCGCTCTCGCCGATCATGGTAAACCCCTCGGCCAGCTTGTCGACGCTGTCGCCGTGGCTCATCCATGATAGGAAGTTGTCCGGTATATCTGCAGTCAGGTCGGATTCCTCAAGGAAATGCACCTTGGACCGTCCGTACTCTTTGGTCTCCAGAGGGGCCACAACACCGCCGTGGTGGTAGGTCATTCTCTGGAATCCGTAGCAGATACCCAGAACTGGAAGTCCCAGTTCAAAGACTCTGGGATCCGGTGCGGGAGCTCCCTCCTCGTATACAGAGTGGGGAGATCCTGAAAGGATAATACCCTTTACATCGGGTGTGATAATTTCATCTGTCAGTTCGACATCGCCGTGAATAATTTCGGAGAACACTCCGAAGTCACGGATACGGCGGCCGATCAGCTGGCATGTCTGTCCGCCAAAGTCCAATATCAGGATTTTGTCCACGCGGGCTCCTTCATAAATGTTTCATCTCTTAAGGGACCGACCGAGTAACCGGCAACGGGAATCCCTGTGTATTCTTCAATATAGGCAATAACTTTTTTGGCGCCCTCGGGAATCTCATCCCAGCAGCGGGCGTCTCCGACCTTGCCTTCCCAGCCGGGGAACTCTTTGAGTACAGGTTTTACCTTTTCCATATCCGTTGTCAGTGAGGGGAAGTCTTTTACAACCTTTCCGTCAATTTCATAGGCTTCGCAGAATGTGACAGTCTCAAATCCGTCGTAGAGGTTGAGGTGTGAGAGGATAAATCCATCCAGACCGTTTACCCATCCGGCGTATTTCAAAGCCACAAGGTCAAGGTATCCTATTCTTCTGGGTCTTCCGGTGGTTGCACCGTACTCATGGCCCAGTTCACGGAGAGTATCTCCCAGTTCCTTGTCCTTGCCTTCCATCATTTCGGTAGGCATGGGGCCGTTACCGACTCTTGTCTGGTAGGCCTTGAAGACTCCCAGAACCTTATCGATATAGCGGAAACCGATGGAAGCACCCAGTGCCGCACCGGCGGATGTTGAAATACCGGAGGATACATAGGGGTATGTACCGTGATCCAGGTCAAGAAGAGCTCCCTGAGCCCCCTCGAGAAGAATCTTTTTATCCTTGTTGGCCATCATAAATCCGGCCATATTGATTTTCATGGATTCCAGACGGTCCTTGAAGGGAGAGAGCCAGTTCCGGTCTTCCTCACTTAGGGCGTCCCAGACCATATCGTCCCACATATCGGCTACACGGATACCGTCTCTATAGGCCTTTTTACCGTAGGCGATACCGATGCCGCGGCCTGTAGTGCCGATGGGACGGGGTCTTTTAGGATCCATTTCCTTGTCTTCTTCTTTATAGGAAGGAAGTACGAGATGAGCTCTGTCTGAGACAAAGACACGGCCTTCCCAGGAAACGCCCTGAGATTCAATCTGTGCAAGCTCTTCAAAAAGAGATTCAGGATCAATAACCATCCCGTTACCCAGGGCAACTGTTTTTCCAGGATAGATTATTCCTGCGGGAACAAGGTGCAGTTTAAAAACCTTATCCTCAACCTTGATTGTGTGGCCTGCGTTGGCTCCTCCCGAGAATCTGACTACAAGGTCAGCGTCTTCGGCAAGGTAGTCGACCATCTTGCCTTTGCCTTCGTCACCCCACTGGGCACCGATAACAACAAGTTTCATTCATACGTCCTTCTAAGTTTGGTAGCCGTAACTCCTAATAGCGTGAGTAGTTGGGAGCCTCCTGAGTGATGTTGACATCGTGTGCATGGCTCTCCCGAAGTCCGGCGCTAGAGATTTTAACAAACTTTTTATATGAACGCAATTCCTCGATCGTGCGACATCCGCAATATCCCATTCCTTTTTTCAGACCGGTTACAAGCTGATTCAGGTAAGGTTTGAGTTCTCCCTTGAAAGGAACGCGTCCCTCGATTCCCTCGGGAACAGGCTCTTCGTCCTTTTTCATCTGGTAGCGGTCGCCGCTTCCTTCTTTGATGGCGCCGATGGAACCCATTCCTCTGTACTGCTTGAAAATACGTCCTTCAAAGATAACTTCCCGTCCGGGTGCTTCCTTGAGACCGGCAAAAAGGTTTCCAACCATAATACAGCTGGCACCTGCGGCAATTGCCTTGGTAATATCACCGGAGTACTTGATTCCTCCATCGGCAATAATGGGAATATTGTGCTTGCTTGCCTCTTCGGCGGCTTCGTTGACTGCCGAGAGCTGAGGAACTCCGATTCCAGCAACAATTCTTGTGGTACAGATGGAACCGGGGCCGACTCCAACCTTGATGGCATCACTGCCGGCTTCCACAAGGCGTCTGGCACCGTCCGCATCGGCCACATTGCCGCCGATGACGGTAATGCCGAACTCTTTTTTGATTCCCTCTACAGCCTTGAGAACACTGAGGCTGTTTCCGTGTGCCGTATCGAGAACAACAAAGTTACATCCGTTCTCTTTCAGAAGGGGGATTCTGGTTCTGTAATCGTTGGGGGACACCGCCGCACCTACGATAAGGGAACCTGATGCATCGGTGGCGGCATCGGGAAAGTCTTTATGCTTCTCCATGTCCGAAACGGTGATCAGTCCTGTAAGGCGGTCATTCTTGTCTACAACGGGAAGTTTTTCGATTCTGTATTTGTCGAATTTCTGCCGGGCAGTTTCCACATTGGGTGTTCCCTTCTCAAGGATCAGATCGGTTGTCATAACGTCCTCAACCTTCTGGGAGAGGTTGGAACAGAAACGCATGTCACGGTTTGTGATGATACCGCAGAGTTTGCCGGCATCAAGAACGGGAAGTCCTGTTACTCCGGTCTCCATCATGATCTTCTCCACATCCGCAACGGTTTGACCCTTCTGAACAACTACGGGATTGGCAATAACCCAGTTGAGATATCTCTTGACTCTGGAGACCTGACGGGCCTGCTCTTCGGGGGAGAGGTTTCTGTGAATAACTCCCGCCCCCCCTTCCAGGGCCAGGGCGATGGCCATCTGATACTCGGTTACAGTATCCATGGCGGCAGAGATAACAGGAGCATTCAGGTAAATGTCTCCTGCCAGTCTGGTTTTGACTGTCACTTCGGAAGGGAGAAAATCCGCATAGGCGGGAACGAGAAGGACATCGTCGTAACTGTATTTTTCTTCAACCTGGATCATTTAAGGCCTCCTTTAATCTTTGCCATAAGTTCTGTGTACTGCTTGCAGAGGCTTCTTGTCTTCTCTGCAGTTTTTCCTCTGTATAAGGAGGGATCTGTATAAAAATCCTCGGCCTCAAGACCTGTGACCTTTTTCAGCTGATCCTTGATGCGTGTCCAGCTTTCAGGCTGCTCCGTTTCAAGAACTTCCTTGATTGTCTTTCCATTCTTCTCACAGGAGAGGGTTATTTTTCTGACAATCTCATGAGCATCATTGATGCCGCTCATGGCCAGAAGAATGTAGGTGGGCTCGGCCAGAACAAAGTCTCCCTGTACTGTGAGATTCTTTCTGAGCTGTTCCTTATTCACAGACATGCCTGCGACAATTTTCTTCATTCTTGCAGTGGCTGCCGCGAAACCGGCAATAAAGTCGGCCTGAAACCGGGCGGAGGCAGAGTTTGAAAGGTCTCTCTGATGCTCGGAGATCTGATCCATATAGAAGGACATGACCCGGGGTGCGAAAGCCTTCCAGAGGCTTTTTACATGTTCGCAGTTCCAGGGGTTTCTTTTCTGGGGCATTGTGGATGAACCGACCTGTGTGGCTGAGAAGAACTCCCTCACTTCGTCGATCTCCGATCTCTGGAGGTGGCGAAGGTCGTCGGCCAGGTTGGCGATAATGCCGAAGGCTGTATTATATTCCAGAAGAAGGCGGAGCAGGTATTCCGGCTCGACCATCTGTGTTGAGTACTCAGAAGGCTTAAGCCCCAGGAAGTCAAGATAGATTCTTTCCATCTCAAGGGGGTCCGAAGTAATCATGGATGTTGCATTGTATCCGCCGACGGCGCCGGCAAGCTTTCCTCTCTGATCATCGGAGATCCTCTCCAGTTCAGAGATAGACTGTCCCAGACGGGAAACATACTCGGCGAAGGTGTATCCAAGAGTAACAGGAACGGCATGCTGACCGTGGGTCCGCCCTACCTGGGGAGTTTCCGCTTCATTTTCAGCCATTTTGATAAGTTCTTCTTCAAGACCCATAAGGAGAGGAAGAATGACATCGCGGGTTACATCCCGCATCTTCATTGCATTAGCTGTGTCCAGCATATCCACCGAGGTGGCTCCCATATGAACCCAGGGTTTAAGGGTATCCGGAACTTTCTTGTTGATTACATTCACAAGGGCTCTGATATTGTGCTGAGTCTTCTCTTCTTCTTTATATACTTCTTCGGGAGTAATGGACTTCTCAACGGAATCCAGTGAATCGATAAGATCCTGGCCTCCGAGGTTCTGGAGTTTGATATGTGTTTTAAGAAGGGCCATTTCGGCCTTTACACAATAGGCTACTGTGGCTTCCTCGCTTAGCCGGTCAGACAGTGCCTCGAATAGTTCTTTGTTAGATGTATAATATCTGTGATCGAGGGGAGAAATGTTTCTATATATGCTTCTGTTTTCCATACAGAATATTGTCAAAATGAACCGCTAATGTAAAGAGGTCTGACAAGGTGTTTTAAAGGTATTTTCAAGATTTTTCAGAGTAAATGAAAGTGTAGATAAAAATCCTGAAAAAGGTCTTGACCTCAAACAGTCTTTCCTGTTAAATTCCACAAGCCTTCGGGGCAAGCGAAAGCCTGCCGTGATGAGCAAATGCGTCTGTGGTATAATGGCTATTACCTCAGCCTTCCAAGCTGATGATACGGGTTCGATTCCCGTCAGACGCTTACTTTTTAAGTAAGCATTTAAAGAGTACAACAAACAATGACATGCGTCTGTGGTATAATGGCTATTACCTCAGCCTTCCAAGCTGATGATACGGGTTCGATTCCCGTCAGACGCTTACTTTTTAAGTAAGCACTTAAAGAGTATAACAAATAAAGACATGCGTCTGTGGTATAATGGCTATTACCTCAGCCTTCCAAGCTGATGATACGGGTTCGATTCCCGTCAGACGCTTACTTTTTAAGTAAGCATTTAAAGAGTATAACAAATAAAGACATGCGTCTGTGGTATAATGGCTATTACCTCAGCCTTCCAAGCTGATGATACGGGTTCGATTCCCGTCAGACGCTCTTCAAAACCGGCTCTTAAGCCGGTTTTTTACTTTATAAGTGTAAGCATGGGAATCAATCACAATGCTCATTTACGCGCGGCATTGTAAAAATAGAGGAGGCGGCCTGCCTGTCAACTGGAATCTGACAGGCAGGCCGGGTTCCCATCACCCTGTACTTATCCTTTAAATTAAAGACTCTTCTATACAGTTCAAGAGGATTGCAATACAATTCACTATGCCTGAAAAAATCAGCAAGAGACAGCTGCAGTCCCGGGAGACAGAGGCCCTGCTGCAGAAAACAGCCATAGATCTTATCAACAGCTACGGCTACAACAACATTACTGTAAGCAGAATCTGCAGGGAAGCCGGCGTCAGCAAAGGTACCTTCTACCTCTATTTCAAATCCAAATCAGATATTATCAACCACATTCTGTCAAACCTGAACAAAAGCATGTTCATGGAAAAACAGTGGGAACAGGAGTCCGATCCGTCGGAACGGCTTCTTTCATTTACGCAGTTTTATCTCTCCATTGTCACTCAAAAAGGTCCTGAGTTTGCCCGCGAGGTACTTAAAATCATCATCGATGAAAATCCAGAACCGGGAGCCGTCAACTCAGATCTTCACAAAGACAATATTTCCGGAATACTCACCTGGGGCATTGAAGTCGGTGCATTCAGAAAAGACCTTGCAATTCATGATGAGACAAAAACAATCCAAAGCATCTTTTTCGGTCTGATTCTTACCTGGGCCGCCGATGACGGCCGCTTTAACATCCTTGAATCCGGTGTTTCCTCCATCAAAACCCTTCTGACTGCCTACCGTTCACATTAATCGATATTTTTATACTGTTTTCTCATTTATTAAATTGACATTTGCTCATTTTACTTCTACCCTTTTTTCACTGACCGCGGTCACTGACCGTAGTATTGTCAAACTTATCAGTTCTAAATGGAGTCATTATGAAATGGTTTACATGTAAATCTGCACTCTTGATGCTTACTGCGTCGGCACTGCTTCTCACCACAGGATGCAGCGGCAGTAAATGGCAGGACGGTGATTACAAAACATCGGGCAAGGGCATCCACGGTCCCGTGAATGTGACAGTAGCGATACAGGAGGGCAAACTCTCTTCTGTTGAGGTTGCCGGCCACAATGAAACACCCGGTATCGGTACAAAGGCAATTGAGACTATTCCCGGCGCAGTAATCGAAGCACAGGGGATAGAAGGAGTTGATGATGTGTCAGGAGCCACTGTCACTTCACAGGCAATCAAGGAAGCGGTAACAGAAGCACTGGATATCGCCTCTGGCAATAAATAATCAAAGGAAACAAAATGAGCAAAACAGAATCAAAAGGGATCAGTCGAAGAGATTTCCTGAAAGGCGCCGCCGCAGGTGCGGTCGGAGTTGCAGCAGCAGGAACACTTGCCGGATGCAGCGGTTCAAAGACAGGGGCTGAAGGTGCGGCAGAATCTGCTGAAACAGCAGGGGTAATGACCGCAGAAAAGGCCCTTGGCGCCAAATGGAGTTTTGAGATTCCCCCCGAACCCGTCCCCGAGTCAAAGATAAAGGAAACAATAATCCATGATATTGTTGTCATCGGTTCAGGTGTATCCGGTCTCTGTACAATGTGTTCGGCTGTCGAAGCCGGAGCTGATGCCATTATGTTCTCAGCAAGCTCCAAGCCCATCGGACGGGGCGGCTCGAACCATGCAATCGGCTCCAAATACCAGAAAAACCTCGGCATAGACTACTCCCCCGCCACAGCAAGTGAGATTGTAAAAACAGAGCAGACCGCCGGTACTTATATGATGAACAAGCAGCTCTGGGCCAGATGGGTAAACAACAGCGGCAAGTCTTTTGACTGGATTATAGATAAAATGGAGTCAAAGGGACTCAAAACATCCCTTGAAGCCGGATACAAAGATCCCGATGATGTCATAGAAATACCCGATGCATCACACAACTTTTTCAACGATGAGCAGCCCCTCGGAGTATTCTTCGGGGCACCCCTTCAGGCTCAGGCCTATGCGGCTCATATCATCGATATGGGAGCGGAGATCCATTACAACACAACAGCTGAGTACCTTATCCGGGAAAACAACAACTCAGGCCGTGTCACTGCGGTAATTGCCAAAAGAGAGGACGGCTCCTATGTCAAATACGTCGGCCGAAAGGCGATAGTCATGGCGACCGGAGACTTTTCAAGAAACAAGGACATGATGGCCAAGTACAGCCCCTGGGCCTACAGCCACTTCAAAGACACCCTCTCCACAGAACCCGACTATAATGCGGAAATGACCTTTAACGGACTTATGCCCGGAGACGGACAGAAAATGGGGCTCTGGATCGGTGCAGCCTGGCAGAGGACATTTCCCAACGCACCGGCCATCAACGGCGGAGCCGGAGGGCCAAGCCATGCTGTCATCTCAAACTTCTGGGGATGCAACCTGAACATCAACGGAAAACGCTACATGAACGAGTGCACAAACTTTGCCTACGGCGGTATGTCCGTTCTGCAGCTGCCCCAGAAGACAGCTTACGGTGTATGGGATGTAAACTATGCCTACACCCAGAAAGAGTGGGACCCCCTGGGATACACTATCGGAGAGGTGAACGGCATTAAAGCCCTCAGCCCCGAAGAGTATATCGAATCATGGAACAACAACCCCTCATTCTACAAGGCAGACACTCTGGAAGAGCTGGTGGAGCAGTTTGAAGGGATGGATGACAAAGCCAAAAAGACTGCTCTTGAGTCTATCAGAAACTACTCACAGTACGCTGACAACGGCTATGACGAGGAGTTCCAGGTAAATCCAAAGATCCTCTACCCCATCAAGAAAGGCCCCTTCTACGCCTCCAGAACAGTCGGCTCTACGTTCCTGACAGTCACTGGAGGACTCAGAACCAATACAGACCTCCAGGTATGCGATGAGAGTGACACCCCTATAGAAGGGCTCTATAACACCGGTACCATGGTGGGCGACTTCTACGCCAACAACTACAACTTTGTAATGCCGGGACAGAACCTGGGAGCCCTCTGCGGCTCTCTCTCCTATCTGCTTGGACAGGATCTGGCCAAACTCTGAACACCGCGAACGAATAGATTCTGACGACTTCCCCGGAAGCCTGTCAGGCCTCCCGGAAGTACTTTACTTCCGGGGGGCCACCCGCAGAACTTTCAATAGAACAGAACCAGGCTCAACGCCATGACCATCATCCCCGATATAACACCACCGATTGCAAAGTGATGCTCCCCGTACTCTTCGGCTGTCGGAAGCAGCTCATCCAGTGAGATATACACCATGATCCCCGCAACAGATGCAAAAATAAAACCGAAGGCTGCCTCAGTAAAAACCAATCTCAAGAGAAAATATCCGATCAAGGCGCCTACAGGCTCTGAAAGACCGGAAAGGAAGGAGAGAACAAAGGCCTTCTTTCGGCTTCCTGTGGCATAATAAATGGGTGCGGAAACAGCCAGTCCCTCGGGGATGTTATGAATTGCAATAGCAACGGCGATGCTGATACCCAGAGCAGGATCTGCAAGGCCGCCCATAAATGTGGCCAACCCCTCTGGAAAGTTATGAATAGCGATAGCCAGAGCCGAAAAGATTCCCATTCTCTTCAGCTTTGCACTGTCTACCGTAGAGTGCTCAAGCTTATCTACAGTGGTCATTTCATGGGGGTTTTCGTAGTTGGGAATTATTTTATCAATTGCTGCAATAACAAACATTCCTATAAAGAAAGCTGCAACAGTCCAGATATATCCTGGTTTATCTCCCAGTTCCGCCGACAGGGAGTGATGTGCTTTGACAAATATCTCTATCATTGAGACATAGATCATGACCCCCGCTGAAAAACCGAGGGATACAGTCAGTATCCTGGGATTGAACTTCTTCGACATCAGCCCGATCAGGCTTCCGACACCGGTAGAGAGACCCGCAAAAAGGGTCAGCATAAAAGCAAAGAGTATATTATTCTCCATCAGAAAGGCTCCTTGAACAGAAATATACTACCGATTCTGCAATACATGTATAAAAACTTGGCTGAAATGGACCAGGCCGATGCGTATTGCAAAATTTGATGTATAAACTCATCCTTTATCGAAAGGATGAAAGAGTGGTATGATTCATAACCGTGAAAAAGTACATTATCATCGCCGGAAACATTGGAGCCGGAAAGTCGACCCTTGTTGAACATCTGTGCGGAGCACTCTCCTGGAAGCCCTACTATGAACCAGTAACAGAGAATCCCTATCTTGAAGATTTCTACAAAGATATGAAGAAATGGGCCTATCAGTCGCAGCTTTACTTTCTCAGTGACAGAATGACAATGCACCGGGAACTTCAAAACCAGGGCGGCAGCGTTGTTCAGGACAGGTCGATATACGAAGACGCCCAGATTTTTGCCCGGAATCTCTTTCTCCAGGGTCATATCAGCAAACGGGACTTTGAAACCTACTGGAGGATCTATGAGGCAGCGGTATCCCTCCTTAAACCGCCGGACCTTCTTGTCTATCTCAAGGCCTCGGTACCGGCTCTTGAAAGGCGCATAGCTCTTCGTAACAGAGATTTCGAGAATGCCATCCCCCGTCCCTACCTTGAACAGCTCAACGACCTGTATGAGGAGTGGACGGGAAGCTACAGCAGTTCCGCTTCACTGACTCTGGATATTGATGATTATGACATTCTGAAAAATACAAGTGACCTGGATCATATCATATCCATGATCAAGGAGCGGCTCAGAGCCGGACAGGGAGAGCTCTTCGACAATGAGTAGACGAGTGACAAGTTTAAAAAAATTGAGATTATTCCTAAAGGTTTTTTGGTGAACTCCGAAGATTAATAGAGTAACACACTATGTGTTCAACAGTTTCAATACTCCCGCAAGGGGGTATGCTATTTCAGGTCCGTAAGGTTCAACGTCCAGACTTACGGGCTTTTTTTTGCCCTTTTTCCCAGGCAGGATGAGATCCGCTGGGATATCATTGAATTATTCACAACCCGGATTTATGATTAACTCAATGAAACTCAGAATAATCCTTTCACTTTTTATTCTCATCTCTCCCGTTCTGCTTTACTCACAGGAAACCGCCGGAGAGGCAACAATAGACTGGAATGTCTTCAATATGGGAGGAGTATCCTGGTCGCGTTCCTACAGAACGATCTCTGACGACTCGGAATCAGAGTCAAAAACGTTGAAGTATCAGACCGATGCTGCTGGTTTGAACTACACCAATTTCACAGGCAGCAGAATCGGATTTTTCTCTCAGCTCACCGCGTCTTTTCCTTTCAGAACACGTAAGGAGGGTGAAAACTGGGAAAACAATGCAGGATTTGTCCTGGATTACTCCGGAGCCGTGGGTTGGACTTTCAAGGCGGGCCGCTTCGGGTTTATGCCTTTTGCAGGCTTTCATACAGCCTATACATTTTTAAGCAGAGACCCCTTTGACGACGGAAGTTCAAGCCATATGGCGTCCTTCGGCCTCTCCCTGGGTTGTAACTTTCTGTTCTATCTTAATAAAAATGATTCTCTTTTTGGAGGGCTCAGCGGATATATAGATACCATTGAGTTTACATCAGCCTCCTATGACTCACGCAATGTTCAGGCCGAAAGGAAAATGGCCTATATGATATCCCTTGGATACGCCTATACTCCGGGAACTGTCAAAAAAACGCTTCAGCCTGAAATCTGAAGGTATTCACGGTATGCCTCTTCCGTATCCAGATCCAAAATAACCGATCTATCCCCCCATTGCAGGAGATCCACTTCTCCAGGCTTAAGAAATTGCCTCAGAGACTCCCCTTCGGCTCTGCGTATTCTTTCATTCCAATCCCCTGGAAGCAGAACAGGATGACCCGAAATGCCATTGAAACGAGGCCTTACTACAGAGCGTCCTCCCTGACTCTGAAAGAAATCATAGAGCTTTTCATAGTGATCTGCTTCTATCAGAGGCATATCCATAGGTACTATAAAGAAGGGACCTGAAACAAAGGGAAGCGCCGTCTGTATGGAGTTGAGCATCCCTTTTTCGGGGCACTGGTTCTCTACAACAGTAACCCTGTCCAGCTCTGAGACAATCTCCCTGACAGTTTCAATCTGACTGCCGGCGACAACAACAGCATCCCGGCACCCCTTCAGAGCAGTCCTGACGGTCCTGCCGAGAAGTGTGGCGGACTCAACACCCTTTTCCCTGACCTGAAGCATCCCTTTCCACCGCCCCATTCGTGAAGAGAGTCCCGCAGCGGGTATAATACAGCTGGCATCGACCATAATGTTTTCTCCAAAAATAAATTACAAAATAGATTTTTCAATTTCCATAGCTTATATTAATTCATAGGGAAAAGAACAATCAATGACAATCAAGAAAATCTGCGACATTCTGATCAGCAATGACGATTATATTATCAGCAGCCACGAAGCTCCTGACGGTGACGCCATCGGGGCGGAAATAGTGCTCTACTCAATTCTTAAGTATCTGAAAAAGAATGTAGTCATCCTCAACTCAGATCCAATTGAAAACAAATACCGTTATATGGACACTGAAAATGCCGTATCCCATGTACCTCAGGACGCCCCTCTTCCGTTAAATCCTGACGAGAGAACGCTTCTTGTTGTTGATACGGAACCGGGCAATATCGGTCATCTCAGCAGCAGGCTGAATGACAGCACTGTCCGCAAGGTTTATGTGTTTGACCACCATGACTATGAAAAATCCCTTCCCTTTGAGGGATATTTTGACTCCAACGCATCGTCTACCTGCGAGATACTCCATCAGGTTCAGCAGTATTTCAAGATCCCCTACTTTGCCCCCCTTACGGAGGCAATGTTTTCAGGAATAGTCTATGACACAGGATCTTTTATCTATCCGAAAACTACCGCAAGAACTTTTGCCATAGCCCACGACCTTGTCCTCAATGGAGCCAGACCCAACTTTGTCTACTCAAACCTCTATGAAAGCAAGTCGACAGAGTCCCTTAAGCTGAGAACAATGGTTGGAAGCACCCTGGAACTTGTCTATAACAACCATGTAGCCTACCAGTATATGGACAAAAAGACCCTTGACGCATCGGGAGCCAAATACGAGGAATCCCAGGAGATCGTCAATATCCCTCTGCAGTGCAGTGACGTACGGGTCTCCATCTTTATAAAGCAGGATAAAGACGGCCGTACCCGTTGTTCCATAAGGACAAAAAACGAGATAGACTGCCTGCCCCTGGCCTCCCGGTTTGGAGGCGGCGGACATCCTACTGCGGCAGGTTTCAAGCTTACAACAGCTGTTGAAGAAGTAAAGTCCGAAGTGCTTGATTTCTTTGCTCCCTTCTTTACATAATAGGCACCATGAAAAGATTATTTTATTCTCTGATGTTAATACTCCTTCTCAGCTCCTGTCGTGAAGATGATACGCCGGAAGCCGACAACGGCCCCAGAATCATAAATCCCTGGATGAACGAAGAGGATAGAATAAATACTATTCAGAACAGCGTGGAAAGCGAAGAAAACAGTTATTTGATTCCCATGATTGAGATTTCCGCCGATGAGCATGTGGTAATGGTTGAGGATATCAACCTTGATAACGATACAGAGGAAGAGCAGATCATCCTGACAAGCCTGAGGGACGAAGAGGGAGCCGAGCAGCTGAAACTCTACGTTGCCGACTACAGCAATGACCAGGTTCGCTACCTGACAGCCCTTGAGGAGACCATCAGTCCCGTTAATACCGACGGAATCAGCGTCTACCTGCAGGACATGACAGGAAACCACCGTCAGGAACTTGTCATTACCGGTTTCAACTCTGAAAACAACCAGACCCTCGATGCTTTTACAATAACCTCTCAGGGGGCCGCTCTTTCCTATAGAAGGATTGTTCAGCTCACTGCCAACGGAACAATAGAAATACAATCAAGCGAACGCTCGGAAAACTATGAAGGCGGAATAACAACCTGGGAGAGCTTTCCCGTAACAACAGAAGAGAGTGCCAGCATTGAGAGCGGGAGCCTTGACCTTACCAGAACTGTGTACAGCTGGAACAGAGCGGCATCCAGATATCAGCCTGCGTCGGTTGTACAGATCCCCGGTTCCTCTATCCGCGAAGAGAATCTCAAGGAACTTTACAGGGGAGATGTTGATGATTTCAAGGAGTTCCTCAGAGGCCCCTGGCACCGGGTGACCGACCTCCACAAAGTCAAACAGCCCTACCTGGAGGAGATTCTCTACTTTCAGCCTGAGGAGAACAATGTAATTTTTACGATTGATGATGTTCAGGAAATCTACAACTGGGAGGATACCTACAGAACCATCTTCAAAGGTATCCATATTCAGACGGAAAACCTCCTGATAAGCAGCCTCAAGCGAAATATAAGCATTTCTGTGGAAGACGTGGATTCAATCCATGTGCGAATACTGGGGTCCGAGGAATGGGGCGGATTTTATGAACCTGTCAGCAAGACAGTTCAGCAGAGCCTTGTCAACAACGACAGACTGGAGCCCATTGAAGAACTGAATCAGCTGAGCGGCCTTTACAGAACCAGCCAGGGTAATGAAATCTATCTTGACTACCCCTTTTTCACAGAGAAACAGGACAACGGCGAACGTAAAGGAATTTACAATTTTGTGAACATATACGGAACCAGCGTTCTGCAGCTCCGTTACCAGAAGGACAATGGACTCCTTGAAAACAGGGCCAGTTTTGAAGCGGAATACCAGCAGACAGAGGACAGTACCAGAATTATAAGAACCCTCACCCTGACTCCCGGTATTCTGTCAGCAGGCGGATTCCTTCAGCAGCCCGGAGACAGTGTCCATATGGAGCAGATTGAGGTCAGGGAGCAATCCTGAAGGCGCTGATATCCATGGATTCAAGGATATCAAGAGCAGCGTCATCACGGCTCTCTACAACAACCCTGTAAGTGCTGCCGTCTCTTCTGATAGAGGCATTCAGGCCGGCCTGTTCAAGGCTTTTTTCAAGGGACTCAGCATTTTCAGAGGAGCGGAAGGCTCCCGCCTGATAAAAGAGGGACTCTCCGGGAGCACTCCCTGTATCTCCCCCGCTTCCTTCATCATCACCGCTCCAATCCTCAGTGTTATCCTGAGTTTCAGCCGCACTCCCATCCAGATAGGCTTCGGGCCCGCTTAAAAGAATGACCTCTCCGTCCAGCAGGGAAACCTCAATGGAGTAGGGAAAACTCTCTCTCAGCCTTTCAGCGTAGTCCTCGGCCTTTTCGGGATATCCCCGTTGAGAAAGAAGCCGCTGCAGAGCATAGAGCCAGTCGGTCTGAAACATAAAATCAGGATATCTGTTGTGGATTTTATCAATCTCACCGGGCAGAGCCGTCGGGGGAACAGATTCAAGGTGCTCCAGAATACCGTATTTTGTATCCGGGAGCTTTTTCAGCCTCAACACCGCACTGTCCCGGGAAGAAGCTCTGTCAGGGGACAGAAGATCAAGGTATTTCTTCTTCAGACTGTGGTGACCGGAGAGTTCGGTAAGAATGACAGCTGTCTCAAGAACCTGGTCTCTGTCGCCGCCGGGACCCAGACGGTCCAGGTGACGTTCAATCAGATCAAGATCCTCTTCCAGGGGAGCAGGCATCCGAAGGGTGTGAACCAGAATTCTCCCGAATCGCTCAGAAGCAGCGCTTTCGGGACGGGAGAGCCATTTTATATAGAGGGCTCTGGCCTCTTCGGACTTCCCTTCCCTCTCAAGAACACCGGCATCTTCAACAAGATCGTCGGCGGAAAGAGGGAAAGAAATACAGAGAAGCCAGAGAAGAAGACTAAATAATTTCCGGTTTTTTCTCTTCTGTCTTGTTTTCAACTTTACGCTTCAAACCTTTTCTGCCCTTTTCACTGCTTACTGCGGGAACATCGGAGACATGGGACAGAGCCTCATCCTTCTTCCTGTTTTTCTGCTTCTTTCGGATTCCACTGCCTATAAGGTAGGGAATCACCGAAACAGCCCCCAGAATATACATGATAAAAAAGCTGATGACGATGGGAACATCTGCCAGATGTCCCTGTTCACCGAACCAGACATTTACATCTGATTGATTTCCAAGATTCAAACCCACAAAGGTAAAAAGACAAATTAAAACAAGAATATACCAGATAAGTTTCAGGGGCATGATTCACTCCTCTCCTGTGTCTAGGATGTCAGAACAGAACGGACATATGACTTAATTATACTCCAATCGTTGTTCTTTGGCAGAACAATCCATCCACCTTTGAAGAACCTTGGATCTTCCAGAGCCTTTTTCTGCTCTTCCTCGGTAAGGCGGTACAGATTGGTGTAGGTGGCATACAGAATATTATCTGTATTCATGACATTCTGTCCGGTCACATCATAATCTTTATAGGACATGAAATATTTAAACATATCGGCGGTACTCAGGTTTGTCTGAACATATTTACCACTTGTATGGATAATATCATACATCTTGCCCATATCAGTTATTCCAAGGGAGGTAACAGTATCCTTCAGAGCGGA
The DNA here is from genome assembly GCA_963676905.2 of Oceanispirochaeta sp. Classification (GTDB taxonomy): domain Bacteria; phylum Spirochaetota; class Spirochaetia; order DSM-2461; family DSM-2461; genus Oceanispirochaeta. Next base: position 2,860,994 of record CAXXVE010000001.1, on the reverse strand, counting down.
AATAACCTTCTGCTGACGCACAGCCCGTTCAAAGTCGGATGAGGTATGCCGTGACCGGGCGATACGCAGGGCGGCAATACCGTCAAGATGATGGGTCCCTGCGGGGTAATAGAGAGTTGACCACCGTCCGTTGTCTTTGACCTTGTAGGTGGGGTCAACAAGAGCCTCATCCAGTGACACATCGATACCGCCCAGAATATTGACTACGTCAATAAAAGCATACATGTCGATGGCAACGTAATTTCTAATATTCAGCCCTGTAATATCCGACAGGGCGGACATCAGCTGCTCGGGGCCCTGCTGCCTGAAGATGGCATTGATCTTCTGTCCCTGATACCAGAGGTCTCTGGCCACGCTGAGCATTCTCAGTTCCCCTGTATTGCTGTCGGCATGGAGAAGGATCATTGTGTCCGCATTGTGTTCATGAGCCCCCACGAGAAGGAAGGTTTCAGACCCTTCGGCCGGCATAAAGGGCTGATCCTCCACCTGCACTTCCGGCTTCTCCAGCTGAAAATTGAATGTAAGGCTGTGATCGGGAGTGAATGTCTTGAGTGAGCGGATGGAAACATCATCGGCATCCATCAGATAGACTTCAGCGAACTCCTTCTGAAGCGCCAGTGCTCCCTTTACATCACCCGAGGGGCCCAGTAGATCGTAGTAGATATAGTCATTATCCTCACGGGTCGTGCCGGAAGGTGTAAAACCGAGGTCACTGAGGCGTTGCAGGAATGCCGCATCCTCCAGAAGGGCCTTCATCTCTACAGCCACCAGATCATCCTGAATTTTGGCATCGGTTCTTATATCGTTGTTTTCAACGTACTCCAGAAGTGCGGTTTTAAGTGCACTCAGAGAGGAAACCCTCTGTCCTCCGATAACATAGTCTCCGGTATTCACATCAGGACGGAGGGAAAGGAGCTGGGAGTTGTCAATTCTGAGAACAGGAACAACCCTGACATTCCCGTCAGTACGGGAGGTCCCCAGAGAGAGTTCATACTCCCTCAGGCTGTTCCTCAGCTCCCTGTCCGAGTAGATCCCGGCAAGCTCCCTGTTTCTGACATCGAGACGGGAGTAGAGTGTATTCATCACATCGGTTTCCGCTCTCAGAAACTCGGCTCCCTTTTCAAAATCATCAAGAACGAAGGTCAGGGATTTTTCACCCAGAACCGGTTTGATTGTAATTTCATGGCTCTCTGCCTTGTAGTTCAGGTTGAAATAGCTGTTATCACCCCCTGAAAGAAGCCCTCTGAAACTGCCGGCTTTCCTGTACGAAAGGCCGAGCTCTCTCAGAAGAGAGGTAAAACTGCCGGACTCAAGAAAATTGCTCAATTCCTCCAGGAGCTCGTTATTTCTGTTGTGCTCATTCAGATAGGACACAGCATTGTATGCCGCCAACTCGAAATTCCCCATTTCAGGAACATCAGACTCGCTTCCACCGCCCTCAGGCTTGTCATTGAAATCCAGGGCGGGAAGACTCATATACTGGCGGACCTGCGTTGTGTTCTGTTTCAGGATCTCCATTGTCTCCCGCATGGAAGCCAGTTCCTCTCTGTTTACCTGAATCTGGGCTGCATAACTGCCCGCCTGTTTTCTAAGGGATCTGTTTGAAAAAAAGAACCCCAGGATAATGGAAAGGACAAGAACAGAAGGAAGTACATAAATCAGTAAAATTCGTTTCATATAAAAAAGAGTTTTCTCCGTATGTTAATTTTCTATCAGCCCAGTCTGGCTTCGGCCGACTTGACTGTATTGAAGAGCAGCATTGTAATAGTCATGGGACCTACTCCTCCGGGAACCGGTGTAATATAGGATGCTTTTTCGCAGGCATCATCGAAGGAAACATCTCCGCAGAGTCTGTATCCCCTCTTCTTTGTGCTGTCATCCACCCTGTTGACACCGACATCGATAACAACAGCACCTTTTTTGATCATATCACCTGTAATCATCTCGGGGCGCCCTGCTGCGGCAATCAGTATATCCGCCTCCAGGGTCTCCTTTTTAAGATCGGATGTGCCTGTATGACAGACAGTCACTGTGGCGTTCCCCCAGCTCTGTTTCTGGAACATCAGATTGCTTATAGGTTTTCCAACGATATTGCTCCGTCCAACGACAACAACTTTTTTACCCTTCGCACTGATCCCTGAATACTCAAGCAGCTTGAGTATTCCATGGGGAGTACAGGGAAGAAAGGTATCCTGTTCCAGAAGCATCCGCCCCACACTCATGGGGTGAAATCCGTCCACATCCTTTGCAGGATCAATGGATACGATAATCTTCTGCTCGTCTATATGGGAAGGAAGGGGAAGCTGTACAAGAATGCCGTCAATGGCATCATCTGCATTCAGCTCGTCAATAAGCTTTAAAAGCTCATCTTCTGTTGTTTCTGCCGGCAGTCTGATATCCCGGGAGTACATACCAAGTTCATGGCAGCTCTTCTCTTTAGCGGTAACATAGGACCGGCTGGCAGGATCATCTCCGAGCAGAACCACTGCAAGGCCGGGTACAACACCGGATTCTTTCATATTTTTTACTCTATCAGCCAGTTTTTCCCTCAGATCCCGGGCGACTGCTTTTCCATCAATGATCGTTGCCATAATAAATTATCCCCTTAATACAAGCTCAGCGTAACCTCGTTGAAGCTTTGTTGTTACTATGATATTATCAATCAAAATTAGAGAATGAGGAACTAAATTTGGATAGAAAGCTACCCTTTGTCTCATCCCCGTTTGTACTATTTATGCTGATATTTTCATTTTTTTCAATGCTTGTCTTCGCTGAAGAGGGGCAGGAAGAGGAAATTGCAGCACCCCGAAAAATAGAATACCACTCTCTGGGTGATCAGGTTTTCGGAATTAACGCAGGATTTTTCATTCCTTTGTTTTTCCAGAACCCCAACGACGGATCAGTGAACTCCACAAACCTCTCCCTGGGAGGAAATGGATCTCTATACTATGGAGCCTACCTGAACAACAACTTTCAGGTGGGAATGGAAATCGGAGCCATGTTTTCGAGCAGCCCCAATGACAATAATTTCTATATGATACCCATTACTGTCAGGGCGACCTATGAGTTTCAGTTTTTGAACAATCTCATATCCGTACCCGTTTATATCGGTGCCGGTGTGAATATGACCTCCTACCTTGAAAACTTCAATGTTGAGATGATCCTGAAGCCCGGTTTCGGCGCATTCTGGAACTACTCATCCAGTTGGTCTTTCGGACTTAACACCACCTACTGGTGGGTTCCGCAGCTCTATTCCGAGCCGGAATACAACCGTTTCGGAAACTTTATGGATGTATCCCTCTCTGCGGTTTATCACTTTTAAGAGGATTTCATGAAAAAACTGATTTTTATAATACTTCCCATATTACTTCTCGCAGCCTGTTCCGGGGACGCTATTTTCCATACTCTTGAAAACGAAGAGAAGATTGAAGACAACAACAACTTTAAAGACGGAACACCCACTATCGACTTCGATCAGATGGGCGGCTACTACATCACCCACGGCAAAAACCTGTGGGCCAGCATTGAAGGTGCCTCCAATGACTGGGAGAAGATGCCCCTGCCTTCAGGCTACTCAAGTGAGGCAACGGTTCCCTCTATGGCGATCTTTAACGGCGCCCTGTATGCAACAGCCATCGATCACGACAGCAACTACCGCTCCGGACTTCTGAAAGCGTCCAGCCCTGCCGGTTCTCTATCCGAGCAGTTCCGCTATGAAAAAGTTGACTCATCTGTAGATGATTTTGAGTTTTATCTTCTCAAACTCTTTCCTGTAGATGGCGGCAACGGTCTTTATATTACAAGAGAGCGCCGCAGCTGGAGTAATACGACTAGCAATGGTTCTGTTCTTCAGGAGACAGAACTCTATTACTACTCAAGCGCACAGGCGGCAAATCTGGACAATGGTCTGGACCCGGGGAACATTGTATCCACAGGATATACAGGATTTACGGTACAGGGAGCTGTGTTTGACGGAACAGACTACTATATTGCCATAAATAACATCTCGGCTTCAGACAAGTACGACGCTGGAAAACTTCTCTACGGCTCCGCTTCGGCAACGAGTCTTACAGAAATAACCCCTTCCATTGAAGATGCTACCTACAATCAGATCTACTATACTACTCTAACCGGTGGTGAAAAACTGATTCTGATTTCACTGAGACAGGACAACGGCCGCTACCACAAGATTCTCTACAATCTCAACAGCGGTGGATGGAAGTCCATTGGCTATGACAGCCGGGACGTACAGTTCTCTGCATTCTGCAATATCACTGGCCTTGTAGATGATATGATTATGGTTGGAACCCGGGCTGACGCCTATGCAGGCAGCAGCAGCTACTACTACGGCGACGGTTACTATCTGATAGATTTCAGCGACACTTCATCACCCTCAATTGGAAGCAATACAACAACTATTGCAACCAACTACAGCAGTACTGATCTGAGGGAAGCAACTATAACAGATATCTACTTTGACAACAGCGGAAGCGGCAGACTCTATATAACAACAAGCGCCGAAGGGCTCTGGCTGAACTCCCTCACCGATGACGGTGACCGCAAGTGGTCTAGAGAATAGATCCTTTTGAGGGCAATGCTTCTCAAGAAAAGCATATAAACAAAAAACGGTATCCTAAGGATACCGTTTTTTTATGCCCTTGCGCTTTCCCAGCCTTCGCTGCAGCAAAAAGACCGGAGAGTCAGCTGTTTATCAGAGCTTATTGATAAAGTCAAAAATTTCCTGAAGACTGGGATCATTATCAAGGTACTGATGGTTTTGTTCCTCTTTGGTCAGCCCCACAAGTTCATGGCTCATATAGTGAATCCAAACCTGGTCATCCTCGCTGTTAACTTCAAATTTACGGCAGAAGTAGTCAGGCTGAATGGGCAGATGCTCCTTGTACTTCACTTCCTTGTAGTCATGAACAGCAACCTTCACATCCTTCCGGGGAATCCCTTTTTCAAGGATGACCTCTACAAGATGATTCAGAGTCCTGCCGGAATCAAAGATATCATCAATAAAAAGGATCTTATCTCCGTTTCTCAGATGTTCGGGATTGTAGGTCCATCCATCAATCATAACCCGGTCCTGCTTGTGAATATCTGTATAGGAACGGGCGACAACAGCTGCATAGAAGACAGGGCGCTCATCCTTTCTGACAAGCTTGAAAAATTCACTGAACACATTGCCCATATAGGCACCCCCGCGGAGGGGAATATAGATGACATCGGGAACAAATCCGTCCTGATATACCTTGTAAGCCAGTTTCAGAGCGTTGTTTCTGATTTGATCGAAGGGTGTAAACAATTTATTCATAACAAGTCCTTATATTTGCAATTGAATATCAACAGTTCCCGGAGCTCAGAATAGGAGGAAACTATATTCTGACAATTATAATCAATATAAGGCCCTGTGTCATTGAAAAAAACTCACTATCAAAAACCACTGCCGCAAATCATACAAGAATATTAATCAGCAATCCTGAAATAAGGGCAAAGCACACAGAATACAGGATATAAACAATAAACTTTCTGCCTGTAAATACGGCCTTCACCGCACTTAGATTTGTAATTTTTGTGGCTGGACCGGAAAGCATAAATGCCACAGCACTTCCGGGACTCATGCCCCGGATCAGCCACTCGGCCAGCAGAGGTACAGTCCCGCCACCGCAAACATAGAGAGGGACTCCCAGAGCCGCCGCCGTCAGGACACCGTATCCTCTGTTACCGCTGCCGAATACCTGTGAGACCAGCTCTGCAGGTACATACCTCTGGTAGAGGGCTGTCAGGACGATACCAAGAAAAAAGTAAGGCCCTGTGGCCTTTATATTACGCCCCATATTGAACAGCAGCCGAAGCAGTATGTTGGGATGAACATCCCTTGTTGACGGCTCACCGAACTTTCCGAAGGAGAAGAACGGCTTATCTTTATAGAAAATGGAGACCAGAACTCCTGCAATAACGCCGCCAAGCAGACTGAACAGAAGGCGGAAGAGCACCATCTGCCTCCCCAGAATGACGCTGTATGCCAGAAGCTGGGGATTCAGAAGCACAGAGGACATCATAAAGGCAGCCAGCCAGTCATGACGCATTCCCCTTGAAGAAAATGACGCGGCTATAGGAAGAGTCCCATAGAGGCAGAGAGGAGAAATGATGCCCAGAAGGCTGGCGGGGAGCAGCCCCAGGACTCCCAGGTTTTTATGGGAGAGGAGCTGAAAGAGTCTCTGTGTCAACAACGCCTAAAAAGTTCCTGAATTCATCGGTTTAAAAGTTCCGCTTTTGGGTAAAATTAAACAGGATCAACGATCCCTATTTTCAACCGGTCTTTCATCCGGTATGAATCACCTTTGAGGCTCAATACATGAGCATGATGGAGCAGCCTGTCGATGGTCGCCGTAGCAATGGCCTCATCACCCAGGATCTCAGCCCAACGACCGAAGGGTTTATTCGTCGTGATTATCATGCTTCCCTGTTCGTAGCGTGTATTCACCATCTGAAAAAACAGGTTGGCCTGTTCTTTGGTCAGGTTCTCGTAGCCGACTTCATCGACCAGGATCAAATGAGGTTTGCGTAGCCAGGTTAGCCGCCGCTTTAATCGCCCCTGTTCACGAGCATTGGTGAGGTTCTCCATCAGGTCGATGCAGCTTGTGTACCACACCGTAAAACCATTCAGACAGGCCTTGTGAGCCAGGGCCAGCATCAGGTGGGTCTTTCCCAGACTGGAATTCCCCCACTTTAGTAGACATCTGATAAACTCAAAATGAGGAGATGTTGAAATGGGAAACCAGAGATTTACAGAGGAGTTCAAGCAGGAAGCTATCGGACAAATTATTGATAGAGGCTATTCTGTCCGTGAAGTGTCTGAACGATTAGGAGTATCAACCCATAGCCTTTACATTTGGCTAAAGAAAGATCCGCGATATGGGAAATCTTCGAAATCAGAAAAAGAATCAGATGATTTGAAGAAGGAAGTATCTAGGCTGAAGGCTGAATTGAAACGGACTGAAGAAGAACGTGACATATTAAAAAAAGCCGCGGCATACTTCGCAAACCAGTCCGACTGAGGTATGCCTTCATCAAGAGAAACAGGACAAATTATAGAATTACAACAATGTGCAACGTCCTGAATGTACATCGTAGTGGATATTATTCATGGATAAAAAATCCTAAATCCAAACGGGAAAAAGAGGATTCTATCCTACTGGATAAAATTAAATACTACTGGGAAGAAAGTGATAAAACCTATGGTAGTCCTCGATTGTACAAGGATTTACGAGAAGAAGGTGTTATCTGCGGAATGAATAGAGTTGCCAGAATTATGCGAGATAATAAAATAGAGGCGATTTTAGGCATAAAGAAACATAGATATCAATCAGGTCCCCCCTCAATCGTGTCTCCGAATTTATTGGAACGCCAATTTGATGTGGAAGAGCCTGATAAAGCATGGGTTACAGATATTACCTATGTAAGAACTTTAGAGGGATGGCTCTATCTTGCTGTTGTTATAGATTTGTATTCCAGGACCGTAGTCGGTTGGTCAATGCAAAATACTTTACATAGAGATATCGTCATACAGGCATTATTGATGGCATGTTGGAAAAGAAGACCGAAGAAGAGGGTTTTAATTCACTCAGACCAAGGCTCCCAGTTCGGATCAGATGACTGGATCCGTTTCTGTAGAGATAATAAATTAGATCCCAGCATGAGTCGTCGGGGAAATTGTTGGGACAACGCTGTTGCAGAATCCTTCTTTAGCAGTCTGAAAAAAGAACGGATTAGAAAGCAGGTTTATAAAAGCCGAAAAGAAGCTCGTTCTGATATCTTCGATTATATTGAAGCATTTTATAATCGGAAAAGAAGACATAAGCATTTAAATCAGCAATCACCAGTTGATTTTGAAAGGTCTGTTAGATTAGGTTGAAAGTGTCTACAGAACTGGGGGAATTCCAGACCGCTGGGTCCCATCAGGACCAGATTCTCCTTCCTTTCAATAAATGCCAAACTAGAAAGATCGGCTAACTGACTGGCGGTCAGACCGCCCTTAAGCCACGCCGGATCAAAGTCTTCTAGCAGCTTGATACAGGGCATTCCTGAGAGCTTCAGACGACTCTTGGCAGCTCGTTCTTTCCGGGGAATATACTCCAGCTCTAATAGGTCAGCAATTGATTGTGTCAGCGTATTCTCGGTATGAGACTGAGCTTCCAGATAGCTTTCCAGTCCTGCAGCCATGAACTCAAGTCCCAGCTCATTCAAGCGGGTTTCAATGGTCTCCCTGAGTACGTTCATGCGCCAACTCCGATTATCTGATCATAGTGATTGGGATGGCGTATTTCGACTTCAGTCTGAATCAGCGATGAGTGAGGAGTATCCCTTTTTTCTGAACGGCCTACAATTGCCCTTAGGCTCTGCCGGTTCTCCCGTTTCCACCGTTTCAGAAGAGAGTCCCGGTCGGCCTTGCGGATTGAGACTGATTTAGCGCCTTTCGCCAGAAGATCCACAGACCTTACGACCTTTCCAGCAACGGTGACATCGGCGGTTCTCTCCAGTGTGTCAATCTTCAGCGTTGCAGTCTGTCCGATATGATCAGCAGGGACACTGTATGTATTGGTTTCATAGCGAATTACGCCTTCCCGAGAAACTAGCAGTTCTTTCACAAGTCTCACATCGGGAGCCGCCCCCGGATTCCAGGGATTCATAAACTGCTTCTCATAGTCAAAGCGCTCTTTCCGTGTCTGCCGGAACTGACTCATTTGTGTTTCCACGACTCTAGAGATCCACTCGATAACGGATTGATTAAGATCCTGTAGAGTACATGACTTCAAAGCCTCTTCACGGATCAGGAAGCTGTGCCCCAGATAGCCGATGAAACGCTCAACTTTTCCTTTCGTCTGAGGTCTGCGAACCTGACAGCGAAGAGGTCTGAAGCCACAGGCTGAAGCGAACTCCAGGAGTTGTGAGTTTACCTGCCAGACACCGCCGCTGTTGTACCAGGCCGTCCTCATGTTGTCATAAAGGATTTCCTGTGGAACGGCACCAAAGTATTGGAATGCTTTCAGATGGGCCTGGAGTAGCGTTGCTGAAGTCATGTCCAGGGTAAACTGCACAAAGGGGATACGGCTGTAACCCATCAACATGACAAAGGCATAGACCTTCTGGATCTGGCCGTCAATTTCCATTTTGCCGCACTCTTTCCAGTCCACCTGAGCCTGACGGCCAGGCTCTGTCTCAAACCGGATGACAGCCTTCTCGATGAGTTTCTTTCTATACTGCCGGGCATAGTCTCTAAGGATTGTTATTTTGCCTGAGTAACCGGCTTTTTGCAGTCTTTCGTGAAGATAAACCAAATTAAAGTATGGATCATTTTCCAGTGTATCTTCTATGATGGGATGGAATGGTTTAAGGATGCTTTCCCGGGATTTCCGGGGGTGGGTTCCGAACTCGGGGGTCAGGTATTTTCTGACCATTCGGTCGCTGACGCCGAGATACTCGGCTATGTACTTTTGTGTGTGGCCTTGATTGGCCATGATGCGCGCAACGTGCATGCGATCTTCCTTTAGACACATAGGGGCAGGTTCCTTTCGTAGTTGGTGTGGTAACCCTACTTTAGGATATTTGCCCCTTTTTATGTCTGTAAAAGCGGAACTTTTTCGCCGCTGATTATAGGAACTTTAACAGCGTTGCTCACATCTCTGGATTCTTTTTTTCCCGAATACAGAGACAAGAGAACCTATAACTATCCCCAGGGCCCAGTAGGGGGCAATCAGCTCCAGCTGAATACTGAGGTAGTAGAAGAGATAGACCGATTCCCTGCTGATTATTTCAGCCATCAACCCTCACAAGGCTATATTCAAGGCTTCCAAGACCGAGCTCCGCCGCATGATCCAGGGTGTGGATACCGTGCCTGGATTCCATCCTCTGAATGAGATCATGTCCGTCATGGGCTGCATAAACGAGGTCTACACAGGCCTTGTCCAGGGCGACGGGGTCCAGGGATGCAAGGATTCCTATATCCACCATAGTAGGATCTGCAGGACTGCTGTCACAGTCACAGTCAACAGACAGATTATTCATAACATTGATATAGACTATATTCTCACCAAGAGCGTTCATTACAGAACCAGATGCTTCTGCCATGGATTCCAGAAAACTGTCCTGTTCTGTGCCGCCGAAGGCTGCTAATATATCCTTGACGTCAGATGTGCTGCCGGCGCTGTGTATCCAGGTTTTCCCTGAAGCGGAGGCAAGCCCGATAGAGATATTTTTTAGAGCTCCACCGAATCCGCCCATGGCATGCCCTTTGAAATGGCTCAAGACCAGGTAGGAATCGTAGTTGGCGAAGTGGGAACCAACATAGTTTTCTTTAATATGATCACCCTCAGGAAAAGCAAGAGTCATACTCCCCTCTTCATCAAGAATATCAACGGGGGCGATCGCTGTAAAACCATGATCGATTACAACCTGCTTATGAAGGGCCGTAGAAGCTCTTCTGCCTCCATAGGCTGTATTGCTCTCAACAATTGTTCCATCAAGCTGCTGTACAAGATCTTTAATAAGATCCGGACTGAGAAAGTTATGGCCGCCGGGCTCACCTGTGGAGAGCTTTACGGCAACCTTTCCTGGCAGATCCCGCTCAAGACGGCTGAACATCTCAATCAGAGCCTCAGAGCTTATCTCGGAGGTCATATAAACAGAAGGAAGACCGATGCTATCACCGGCGTCAAGAACAACTGCTTCTTCCCGGGAGTCGGTCACCATATCCGGGGCGGGCTTCTCCGATTTCCCCGAACTTGTAAGCAGAACGATTGCTCCGAGAAGAACGGCAAAGAGGGATGACAGAGAGAGACCTCTCACGAGTTTTGTTTTCTTCATTTTTTACTCCTCACTTGATTTCCGGATCTGTCTGCCAATACGGCAAGCAGCCTGCTCGAGAAAGAGCGTACAGATCAAATCCCCATCCTTTAGAAAAATGATACAGGGTAGACTTAACTTCAACGCAAGTGACCTGAGTAATAAATTCGCTTCTAAACTGTGAATAAAGTCATAATTTAAGAATGGATTATAGTCTTTTTACCTGATTGTAATTTTTTACAACAAAAACAGATTTCATAACACAAACCTCTTAACTATCAGTTTATGTTACTACTCTCTGTCTCTCCTGATGTACTCTTATGAGCATTAAAGGGATAAAATCAAATTTTATTGATCATATCAGCCTGGTATGCTGCTCCGAAACCGTTATCAATATTAACAACGGAAATTCCCGAAGCACAGCTGTTCAGCATCGTCAGCAAGGCCGACACTCCTCCAAAACTGGCTCCATAGCCCACGCTTGTGGGAACAGCAATGACAGGTGCATTCACCAGCCCCCCTACAACACTTGCCAGAGCCCCTTCCATACCGGCTACAACAATGATGACTTTAGCACTTCTGATAAGGTCAATCCTGTTAAAAAGCCTGTGTATACCTGCCACACCGACATCAAAGACCCGCTCCACTTTGCTTCCGAAAAACTCTGCTGTAACAGCAGCTTCTTCAGCAACAGGAATATCCGAAGTCCCTGCCGTCACAACAGCTATAAAAGACTCTGTTTTTTCACTGATTTCATCCCGGTTAAGGGAAATAGTTCTGGAAGCCGGGTCATAGGTCAGTTTATCCGACAGGTCTGCGATAAAATCAAACTGCTCCCGGGATGCTCTGGTCCCCAGTATGCGGCTCCCCTGCTCCATAAAGTAGGAAAAGATTCCCCGCAGCTGGTCATTTGACTTGCCGCTGCAGTAGATTACCTCCGGGTACCCCACCCTCAGGGCTCTGTGGTTATCAAGGAGAGCATATCCCAAGTCTTTGAAGGGAAGCTCTTTCAGTACCTTGAGGGCTTCATCCTTATTCAGATCACCCTGTTTATATGAATCAAGGATTCCAAGAATTGTATCTTCGGTCACAGCAGTTCTCCCGAAAGAAGCCTGTAAACTTCCGGCAGAGGCATATTTTTCTCTTTTGAAATTTTCAGGCAGTCTTCAAACTCCAGTTTGGACTTGATTTTTTTATCTTTAGAATAGAGAGTCTTCACCCTGACGGCTCCCATGGATGTACTGCGGGTCTCTGTTTTTCTCTCCAGATTCTGCTTCTTGACCCTGCTTGTCCTATAACCGAAACTGCTTGTCTCTGTAAGGATCATATTTCCCACGAGGGACTCGAGGTCAACCGGTGCAAGAATAGTCAGTTTTACCGCAGGACGTCCCTTCTTCATGATGATGGGAACCATATAGGCATCATAAACCCCGGCTTCAAAGAGCTTTTCAAGAAAGGGGGCATAGAGTTCGGGATTCATATCATCAATATTGCAGTCCATCAGAACCGCTTCGATGGCATTATCCTCGATTGACTCTTCATTCTCTTTCAGGATTGAAACCCTAAGAACATTTGGGATATCTGTATCGCGGTGACCGATTCCATAGGCTGTCTTTTCGGGAGTCAGGGAAAGGGAGTCTGAAAACCTGTCGACCGATGCCGCCAGGATGGCTGCTCCTGTGGGTGTGGTGGTTTCGAAGGGAACGGCGCCTGTTTTCACTGGCACCCCTTTCAGGATTTCAAGAGTTGCCGGAGCCGGGACGGGCATAAGGCCATGGGCGCATTTCACAAATCCCCCGCCAAGCTCTACCGAGGAGCAGTAAACCGCATCAGGATTCAGGTAGTCAAGGCAGATAGCCGCTGCCGCAATATCCACGATGGAGTCCACAGCTCCAACCTCATGAAAGTGAACCTCATAGGCAGGTTTGTTATGGATTTTTCCTTCCGCGTCAGCCACAAGGGAAAATATGGCAAGGGCCTTTTCTATAACCTTGTCAGACAGTTCAGACTGGGCGAAGAGGGCCTTAATATCGGCGAAGTTCCTGTGGTCGTGGCTGTGGTCGTGGCTATGATCGTGGTTATGATCGTGGTTATGATCGTGGTTATGATCGTGGCTATGGTCGTGGTTATGGTCGTGGTTATGGTCGTGGCTGTGGTCGTGGCTGTGGTCGTGGCTGTGGTCGTGGCTGTGGTCGTGGCTGTGGTCGTGGCTGTGGTCGTGGCTGTGGTCATCAAGAATGACGTCGGCCCGCAGCCCCCAGATCCCCATCTTCTGATCTTCCTTGAACTCAATTCTGTAACCATCAAGGGGCAGCTTCTCAAGCTCCTTAAGCAGATACTCCCTGGGCACTCCCAGATTCACAAGAGCCGACATGGTCATGTCTCCGGAGATTCCCGAAAAACAGTCAAAATACAGTATATTCCTACTCATTACTTCCTTCCTCTTCAAATACATTGAGACTTCCCATTCTGTATCCTTCAAGTTCCATACAGACATAGATATAGCCGATACCCTTCAGCTCTTTTGAGACTTCCAGACGGACTTCCTCCTTGAGCAGCTTCTCCATTTCATCAGGTCCGGCCTCAATTCTGGCTATATCGCCGTGATGCCGCAGTCGAACCTGCTCCATACCCAAGCGATGAAGGACATCTTCACCCGCCTCCACCATCCTCAGGTTTTCATCTGTAATCACCGTGCCGTAGGGGATTCTCGAAGCAAGACAGGCATAGGCCGGGATGCTCCAGGTTTCCAGGCCAAGGAGCTTTGAAATCCCACGGATATCATCCTTGGTCAATCCTGAGTCCCTTAAAGGACTGCAGACATCCATCTCCTCCAGAGCCTTCATTCCGGGTCTGTAGTCTTTCAGGTCATCCACATTGGAACCGTCGAAAAGGTACTCCATACCCGCAGTGCGGGCTTCCTCAGAGATCCTGCCGAAAACAGCCTTCTTACAGTGATAACAGCGGTCAACAGGATTGCTTAGCACATGGGAGTCCATATCTGCGACTTCAATGATGGTATGATCAATACCGATTTCCCTTGCCATCTTCTTTGAAAGCTCTCTTTCCCGTAACGGGATAAAGGGTGAGAAGATTGTAAAAGCCTTAGCGTCTTCACCCAGGGCATCAGCAGCAGCCTTGCAGAGGAGTGTGCTGTCCACTCCGCCTGAGAATGCGACAGCCGCCGAGGGATATTGCCTTATATTTTCAACAAGTCTTTCATATTTGTTTTTATATTCCATTTGATTTCCTTAAAAGTTATTTACCGTCCCGAGCATTTCCGTTTGACGGCATTGTGTTTGATCTGCATGCATCACATCTTTGAAACTGCAGAGGGAGCTCCAGACCAAACTCTTCCAGAAGGATTCTATCTGTAAGGATCTCCTCCGCATCCCCGGTTATGACGATACGTCCTTCATGCAGAATGGATACTTTGGAACAGCTGTCCAGTATAAAGTCCAAATCGTGGGACACAATCATCATTGAGTGATCCAGCCTGTTCAGAATGCCTGAAAGAGACCTGCGGGAACGGGGATCAAGACCTGCTGTGGGTTCATCCAGAAGGAGCAGTTCGGGGTCCATGCTCAGAATGGAGGCCAGGGCCGCCGATTTTTTCTCCCCCCCCGAAAGCGTATGGGGGGCTCTGTCAGCCAGATGGGGGATTCCGGTTTCAATCAGTGCTTCCTCTGTTCTTCTGTCCACCTCTTCCGGAGTCAGCCCCATGTTCCGGGGACCGAAACAGACATCGTCTCGTATTGTGAGGGAAAACAGCTGATCATCGGAGCTCTGAAAGAGGAGACCTGTTTTACCGCGCAGCTCCTGAAGGCTTTTCCTGTTCAAAGGGGTATCAAGGATTTCGATATCTCCCCTGTCAGCCTTGATAATCCCTGTAATCAACTGCAGAAGAGTGGATTTCCCTGCGCCGTTGGCCCCGATAATGCCGTGCTTCTCTCCCCTCCCGAGTTTGAAATCTATCCCCCTTATTCCCGATTCACTACCGGGGTACTGATAGTGGAGACCGTTAATATTCAGCATGGTTCCCATTACAGTACTCCTCCGCGGTACAGGGGTGATAATCCGCAAAAGAGAAGACAGAACCCGATCCAGGAGACAGTCCAGAGAAGATCTTTTTTCCCGATTTTTTCAGTGTATCCCGCATTTGTGTGTTCACTATCCCCTCCCCTGAGATCCATGGCGCAGCGTATCCGTTCTCCCCGGCGGAAGGTTCTTATAAACCACTGCCCGCCCATGGGGCCCCAGTCTCTCCAGTAGACTCCCTTGCGGGCTGGAGCCCTGAGCTGATAAGCCCGTGTAATGATCACAGCTTCCTCAACCATGATGGAGATATAACGGACCATCATAGCCAGAACCAGAATAAAAAACTCCGGTATCCTGAGTTTCTTCATGGCTCCCAGGAGCCCTGTAAACCCCTTGAGGGAGACAAGAGAGAGGACAGATAGAATAGTAAGAGTCCCCTTCACAAGGAGTGCCGAACCCGAGACAAAGCTCCCCCTGACTCTGTACCTGTCAAAGAGGAGCAGCGTCTCCTTTCCGAAAATCAGACTGGAAAGAAAGAAGCAGAAGAAGAGGGGCAGGACTGTCAGGTAGATCCTGAAAACCGGGCCCGGTGAGAGCTTCCCGGCACTTATCATGATAATTGGATACACACCGAAGGGAAGGAGCCTCAGGACCTCATACTTGCCGAAGGAGACCAGAGAGATCAGAACTGCAAGCAGTGAGATAAGCTGAGCAGTGGCGGATATTCTTTGCAGTGGTGACGGGTTATCACTTTTGTGCTCCAGCAGAAACTGTGTTCCCGCTCCAGTCATTCAGCGTCCTTCCTTCCTGCGGCGGATCTGCGTGACAGAAGCCCAGCAGTCAGAAAATAGAGAACAGCGGCCGTAAGAACAACTCCCGCGATCCCGGCCACTGCCGTACCTGCAGTACCCAGAAAGCCTTCGGCATTAAAACTGAATCCGTAATCCGGGAGAAATGAAAACTTCTGCTGCAGAGCCTCGGCTCCCTGATGAAATCTGTCCGTCGCGGTTTCTGCAGCCGGTACGAGATCAGCATGCTCAATAGACCATTCCAGCCCGTCGGGGTGAGAGGAGGCGAAAAGGGATAACACAGCTCCGCAGAAGAAAGCGGCTCCCCCTATCAGACCGGCGGCCTTTACTCCGCCGCCGGCGTCCCTGCCGGGGCTGGAATCAATGATATCGGGAGCGTGACGGAAGAGATAGGAGACAAGCACCGCCGTAATCATTCCCTCGATTATACCGATGGCCAGATGAATGGACTGCATAAGTACGGTAAAGGCTGAAAAAGGCATATCTACTCTACCTGATACCAGAGTCTGAAGCACTACGGCAAAGGCTCCCATCTGGAGCCCTGCTACGGAACTCAGAATACAGGCCGCATAAAGATTTTTCCCTGATTTATTCTTGCGGGTCATTGTCCTGTAGATAAGAGGATAGGCAATGAAATTTGTAAAGAAGGCCATATTGAAGAGATTCGCCCCATAGGCAAGGATTCCCCCATCGGCAAAGAAGAGGGCCTGAATCAGAAGTATTGCTGCCATAGCAAGAAAAGAGAGATAGGGCCCCAGAAGTATGGATAGAAACAGAGCGCCGGCAATGTGTCCGCTGGAACCGGTACCGGGAATAGTAAAATTGATCATCTGGGCGGCAAATATAAATGCCGCGGAAACAGCAGTCAACGAAACAATCCTGTTGGATTCTCCGGAGATCTTCCTGTTTTTTCGAATCGATACTCCAACTGCGGCAGCAGACAGAGCCCACATTCCTCCCCCGACTGCAGGGGACAGAAAAGCGTCAGCCATATGCATGAGATTTCCTTTTCGCTTCAACACCTCTGAATACCTTCCTGGTATTTCAGATGAATCCGCTTATGTAAGTTATTTGTTTGTTCGAAAAGGAATCCTTCCTGGATTCATTGATCTTTCAGAATATGATCAGGGGGAGATAATGTCTTTCACCTCTTTCACAAGATCATCCACTAAAATCTGCATTCCTTTGTTTTCACTTCCGGCAATGGAGATATTACACTTCTGAACAGGAATCAGAATCTTTCTGCATGGACTGCTCCCAATGGCTTCTGCCATTACCGGAGTCAATTCGCCAAGCATGGAGTTCCCGACAATAATACCGATGGGTCCTACAATCAGATCTACCTTGGGCACCATAAACTTTATGGCGTTCTCCCCTGTGGCACCATCATCTGCTCCTGCCTTCATCATGGAAGAAGTGGCCAGTGCGTTTGTACCCAGAGCAATAATATTTACGGATTCGGGGAGATTCTGTTTCAGGTTCAGAATCAGATTCCTTCCGATTCCTCCTCCCTGTCCATCAATCACTGCAATGTTCATATACTCTCCACTTGATTTTATGCAGATGCAAATCCTCCTGTTTTCGCCATTTCAGATTTGCTTCTGCAATAATACACCGGAACTCAGAATAATTTAAAGAACTCTCTCTCAGAAACTTTTACCGGAACACTGCAGCCCCTCATCTTTCAGCCGATACCCCGCAGGGTAGAGGATTATAAATAAGAACTCCCGCCATGTTGTATGGCGGGAGTCATTTAAACCGCGGGGGTACTAGTTTTTTCTGATCCGGGGTGTTTCCATCTCATGTCCCTCTCTGAGGAAGCTGATATAGAATTTCTCCCGGCCGATGCTGCCTATGGCTGCGTAGAAGTCCTGCATGCTCTCTACATCCTCACCATTGATACCTGTGATAATATCTCCGGACTGAAGACCGGCTACCTGCATGGTAGTCTTGGGATAGACTTCCGCTACAAACACACCCTGAACATCATCTTCAAGACTCAACCGCTCCCGCAGGCTGTCTATAAGGGGGAATACAGACACACCCGGCCAGGCCTGGTTGTTCATCTTCTTCACATCCTCTTCGGCAGCCCGTGCCTTGATTCTGACGGTAACTGACATTTTCTGTCCCTCACGGATCAGTACAAACTCAGCACGCTCACCGGGACGCATGTCCCCTATCATCCTTGTAAGATGATTCCGGTCCATGGCCTCTACGCCATTCAGGGAGAGGATGTAGTCTCCGGACTGTATGCCGCCTTCATCGGCAGGTGAGTTGGTAAAGACCTGATAGACAAATGCACCCTTCTTCTCGTTGATCTCAAGAGAGTTTGCCATTTCTTCGGGCAGGTCACCGATACTGACTCCAAGCCATCCGTACTGCACTTCACCCTTGTCGATAAAGTCACGGACTGTCTGTTTCACATTGTTTATGGGAATGCTGAATCCAAGGCCTATACTGCCGCCGGTGGATGTTGTGATCCATGTATTGATCCCCACAACCTCTCCCATCATGTTTACAAGGGGGCCTCCGGAGTTGCCCTGATTGATGGCGGCATCGGTCTGAATAAAATCATTTATATTGCCGTCGGGTCCGTTCTGACGGCCCAGGGCGCTGATTATACCTGCGGATACGGAAGATTTGTATCCGAAGGGGCTTCCGATAGCCAGAACCCAGTCGCCCACAAAGAGGCCGTCCGAGTCACCCAGAGTGGCCACAGGGAGATTGTCTTCTGTTGTAAACTTCAACAGAGCCAGGTCTTTTCTTTCATCGGCTCCTACAAGCTCGGCTTCATATTCATCACCGTTATCCATTTTGATAGAGATCTCATCCGCAGTACCGGCTACATGGTTGTTTGTGACCACATAGTAGGTATCACCGTCTCTCTCAACGATAAAACCGGAGCCCAGACCGGGAGTCTTGTACTCGCGTTCTGCGCTCTCACCCTCTTCTTCTCCTCCCTGGGGATTACCAAAGAAAAAGTTCCAGGGTGCTCCGTTTCCAAAGGGTGTGGTAGATCTGGTTGTAACTTCAACCACATCAATTTCTACAACCCATGGCAGTGATTCCGCCGCAACCTTCCTGAATGAGTTCTGGAAGTTTTCCATTGTAGTGACTTCACTCTCATTGGGAGCCGCCATCACAGACTGGACAGGTGCCATTCTGGAGGGGAGAAATGAATATAACATCAAGCAGAGAGCAAATCCTGCAATTGTACTGAAAAAAGCTACAGCGATTGTCTTTCCATGTTGTTTATTATTTGAGGACATACAACACACTCCTATTCATAATTGTTCTTATCTATAAAACCGTAAGAGAATTTGCAGGGTTACATTTTTTTAGAGGGTTGTAAGTATTTCTGTCCTGTCTTTGAGGATTACAACTGTATGTTCAAAGTGGGCCGACAGAGAACGGTCCACAGGCTTGACTGTCCAGTCATCTTCCAGCACATCGACATCGGCGGAACCCAGATTGATCATAGGTTCGATGGCTAGCACCATTCCATGTTTAAGGCGGGGATTCATTCCTCTGGAGGGATAGTTGTTGGGAACCTGGGGCTCTTCGTGTACATCAAGACCCACTCCATGGCCGCAGAAGGAATCGACAATTCCATAGCCGAAGGGCTCTATATATGCTGTGATGGCCTTTCCTATGTCTTTAATCCTGTTGCCGTAAACCGCTGCTTCAATGCCGAGAATCAGAGCCTTTTCGGTCCTTTCTAGAAGAAGAGAAGCATCCTCTGAAGTCTGCCCTACAGGAAAAGTGTAGGCACGGTCGCTGAAATAACCATCCAGATTGATACCGATATCACAGCCGAATACGTCTCCCTCTTTGAGAATCTCTTTCTTCGAAGGAATTCCGTGGATAACCGTGTCATTGACAGAAGTACAGACAGAGCCCGGAAAGCCTCCGTAGTTCTTGAAAGCGGGGATTCCCTTGTTCTTAACAATAAAATCCTCTGCAATTTTATCTACATCCCAGGTGCTTATACCGGGCTTTATCTCTTTTCTGAGCTCTTCAAAAAGCTGAGCCAGAAGTTTACAGGATTTTCTGATTCCATCTATCTGTATATCGTTCTTTAATCTGATCAATGTTGTTTCCTTGTCATTTAATTCTATTGAGAACCGCAGCCGCTCTGACGTTTGTACCATCCAGGGCAACGGCTTCCTCAAGAAGCCCTATGGCTCCTTCAAAATCTTCCCGTTCAACAAGAATAAGGGCTCTCTCATATGAAATCCGTGAAAGATATCCGTCCCGCCCAAAGAGATTGTTCCTCAACCCCAGTTCACTGTAGGCCTGATCAAGATACCCTAAAGCGAGGGTCTGGTCTCCCCTGAGTCTGGCCAGAACTGAGAGATTGTAGCTGAAAATCCAGTCTTTGTTGAGACTATAGGAGATCTCCATCTCTTTGACCACCTCGTTGATGTCTCTTTCATTGAGGGAAATAACGGACTGATAAAAGTGGTGCCAGTAGGGCACTTCCCCGTCTTCGGGTTTAAACCGCTGCAGAACGATCTTCATTCCGTCTGTGTCATTGACACCGGAAAGGTACCAGAGAAGAAACCGTGTTACCGCAGGGTTGCTCTCGTCCCTGTTGAATAAATCCCAGAGCTCTGCCTGGTAGAGGACAGAGGACATCTGGCGGGGGAAATACCTCATACTTATCAAACGCGCTTCAGTCAGCCCTGGATAAACCCTCATAAAGGCATCAAGCTCGCTGCGCACCTCAACAGGATAGTCATCATGATAGTAGACCACATAGTCCTTCAGCAGAGGGAGAGAGTCGGGATAAATGCCGATGCCCTCTCTGAGAACGGCTCTGGCCTTGTTGGAATACCCCTGGTCAAAATAGATTCTTGCCATATTCCTGAAGTTCTTCCAGCTTCCTGAAGGATTGATGTTCATGGCCCTGCCGTAGTGGCTGAGGGCTTCGTCGTAGTCTCCTCTTGCAAACGCTATATCCGCAATCTGCTGATGAATGGAGAAGCGCTGATTGCTGTTCATGTCGTCTATAAGTGACTGCGCCGTAAATGAGTCATAGGCCCTGTCATAATAGCCAAGATCATAGTAGAGAACCCCAAGATGGTAGGGGCTGATTCTGTTGACGGGGAGAGCCGAAACAATGGCTCCCGCGAGATCTGTGTCACCCGTTTCCATGCTTAAAAGGGCTGCATTATAGAGCAGCACCGGATTATCGGCCCGTGTTCCTATGGAATAGAAAAAATCAGGATCTTCCTGAAAACGGATCTTCTCCTTGATAAACTGGAGGGGCGTCAGGCCGCCCAGGTCGTAGTTTCTGTATACATCGTAGGAAAGAAGAGTTTCGGCAATCAGGGTGGAGTATTTTTCGTTCTGAATTGTGTAGAGGGAGGCAGAAGCCTTCTCGTACTGCCCTGTCCACAAAAGTGCCGCCGTATTGACGGCTTCATGGTCCGCACCGCCCTTCAGGAAGCGTCTGGAGCGCTCAACCAGTCCCTGGAAGTCACTGTAGTCGTCCATTGCTGAAGCGGCCGTGTAAGAGCGTTTAAAAAGGCTGAACCACTGCTGTTGTGTTTTAGCATAGCGGGAGGCCTTGAGGAGTTCCTCCTCCATATCGGAGTAGCGCTGCTGACTCAGGTATTTGTCAGACTGGCTCAAATAGAGCTGAAAATAATCCTCGGAGGGGAAGAAAAGAAGATAGAGGGAAATAACACTCCCCAGAAGAAACAAAATAGATGCATTGATGATTAATCGTTTCTTATACCGTGTTTCCTCTTGGGGACTGCTCATAGATCTGTTTCTTTATAGTATCCAGTATACCGTTTACAAAGCGGTACGAATCGTCGGTGCCGAATTCCTTGGTTATTTCAACAGCTTCGTCGATTACAACCTTTGGCGGAATATCCTTCTGATATATAAGAGCATATATACTCATCCTCAGGATCGCAAGACTTACTTTTTGTAAACGCTCAAAATCCCAGTTTCTCAGGCTTCCTCTTATATAAGAGTCGGCCTCGTCAAGATGTTCAACTGTACCCTTGATCAGAAGGCAGGCAAAAGCCCGGACATCCTCCTCAACAATCTCTTCCCTGGCCCATTCAAAGCGGAACAGGTCATCCAGTTCCGCAGATGTCATTTCATAGCTGTAGAGGGCCTGAAAAGCCAGTATTCTGGCTTTTCTACGGCTGCCGGATACTTTCATGGTCGCCTGTTTCTCTATTCGATATTCTCAACAAAAAGCTGTATATCAGCATCTTTTACAAGATCCTGAACAACCTGTGCCGCAGCCTGCTGGAAAGCCACCTGCTGCTTCTGATAGCTGATTACATTGGAGATGTACTGACGGACAGTAGTTGTCTCCACGGGAGATACAGGATCGTCAATTTCAAGAAAACGTTTGCCCTGGCGGTCATCAAGTTTAACAATATGATATCCCTGAGTGGATTCGAGGACTTCGCTGACCTGCCCTGTGTTCATTCTGAAAACTGTATTAAGAAAATCCCGTCCGAAAACGGCAACGTTCTGCTCTGATCTGTCGATGTATGTTCCAAGGTCTCCGTCTCTTACAACAGTTTCCTTGTCATCCGAGTGCTCTCTGACCATCTCTGGAAAGGTGGCATCGCCTTTTACGATCTGCTGGTACACAGATTCAGCTTTACTCTTTACCTCTGCCTTGGCTGATGCATCCATACCTCTTGTATTGAAAAAGATATGACTGAGCCGTACCATTTCAGGATTTATGAATTTATCCTCGTTCTGTGAGTAAAAAGTCTCAATTTCATTGTCTGTAGGTATGGAAGAGGTTCTGATAAAGTCCTTCTTCTTCTCACTTACATATTTTTCAAGGAGAATCTGGTCTCTGATACTCTGGGTATAGGTATCATAGTCCACACCGGACTGCTCTTCGATAATCTGTCTGTACTGTGCCTCAGTGATCTGACGTCCCATCTGCTGCATCATCTGGCCCATACCCATCTGAAGAACCTGCTGGTCTGTAACGGAGACAT
The DNA here is from genome assembly GCA_963676905.2 of Oceanispirochaeta sp. Taxonomy (GTDB): domain Bacteria; phylum Spirochaetota; class Spirochaetia; order DSM-2461; family DSM-2461; genus Oceanispirochaeta. Next base: position 2,838,313 of record CAXXVE010000001.1, on the reverse strand, counting down.
TGTCTCTTTGTGCAGCCTGAAGTACAAGCATCTGATTGATCAGGGTCTGAAGAACTTCCTGCTTCTCATCGACAGTAAGAGTTCTTCCTGACTGTGCTTCATAGAACTCAACACTCTGAGCCAGTTTTCTCTGGGAAATAACATCAGTTCTCGTGAGCCGTACAATGGCTACCGGTTTATCAACAAAGGACTGCTGGGCAAAAAGCCCGGAAGCCGAAAGAATAAGCATTGACGATAATAAAATCTTTTTTAACATGAATAACCTCGAATGGATTGTACAGTCCCCGGGTCTGGAATACTGTACTTTATACCTTAATAACAACTTACTTTATATTAAGTTTCTTTCCGATCAGTTCCGCTTCCTCTGGAGTACTGAGAATATCGGATATTTTAAGAAACATACCTTCTTTCTCCATGCTTTTCATGAGAAGGTGGAGGGATTTTGAAGCAAAGAGGCCGTTTTTAACAATAAAACCGTAGCTTTTTGTTCCGGAGACCTTACCGGCATTTTGAAGAAAAGTGGAAACACTGTCGGATATTTTTCCACTGAAAAAAGAGTTTGATGATGTTCCGACAACAATATACTCAAAAATAGTAAGCTTGGAATCACTTTCGGTTTCACCGTCAACCAGTGTTACCTGATGCCCGAGAGACTCAATTCCCCTGGACATATATGAAGCAATTTTTTTTACTTTTTCGGATCCGTTCCTGAAGTAAAGCACTGCAACCCGCATCTGGATTTCCTCCTAAAAAAGTACAGAATGGGAGCAGGCTCCCATTCTGTTATAATTAGTTTTCAGGAATAATGAGGGCGTCGCCTTCACTAGCTTCCTGTACATCGGCTTCCCACCAGTTACCGGCGCTCTGTTCTGCGCTGATCTTTCTGGCTTCACCGATAACATCGCTGCTGTTGGGTGTTTTAACAACTACTGCAACAAGCAGTGCGCTTACCATAAATATGGCACCCAGTATTGATGTCAGCTTGACAAGAGCATTGTTGGTTGCTCCGCCAAAGGGTGATCCGCTTGAACCGCCGAAAAGACCTCCCAGGCCCTCACCCTGATCATCCTGTAAAAGAACCATCAGAATCAGCAGAAGGCTGACAATAACGAAAAGGACAATCAATAATGTTCCGATAATACCCATTTTTATATTTCTCCCGGGAAATAAACAAATCCTTTCCCCTGGGGAAAGGACTTTTTTCTATGTATCTGCCTTGCAGACTCCATAAAATACCATACAGGGCTACGCCCTGCAAGGACTAATTTACAAGTTATTTATTGAAATTAGCCAGTTCGCCGAAAGAATCAGCCTTAAGGGAAGCACCGCCGATCAGACCGCCGTCGATGTTTTCCATAGCCATCAGGTTCTTTACATTACCGGGGTTCATGGAACCGCCGTACTGAATAACGATCTTTTCAGCAGCAGCGTCGGAGTAAAGGTCTGCAATCTTCTTTCTGCAGGCAGCATGGATGGCGTCAGCATCTTCGGGAGTTGCAGTTTTACCTGTTCCGATGGCCCATACGGGTTCGTATGCAATAACTACATTGTCCAGATCAGCTTCGGAAACGCCTGCAAGACCCTTCTCAAGCTGTTCGAAACATACGGCTTCAGCCTTTCCTGCTTCTCTTTCTTCAAGCAGCTCACCGATACAGAGAACGGGAGTCACATTGTGAGCCAGAGCCAGCTTTACTTTTTCATTGATGATTTCGTTTGTCTCACCGTAGATGTGGCGTCTTTCGGAGTGTCCGAGAATAACCATCTCAACACCAAGATCTTTTAGCATCAGTACGGAAGTTTCACCTGTAAAGGCACCGGCTTCTGTGTTGGCCATGTTCTGGGCAGCTACGATGACATTGCTTCCTTTAACCGCGTCAATTACGGCGGGAAGACATACAAAAGAGGGAGCTACCATTACTCTGTAGTCTGCATCCTTAACGACGGGTACAATTTCCTTCGCAAGCTGAGCCGCTTCGGAAGGAGTCTTATTCATTTTCCAGTTTCCTGCAATCAGGTAATTTCTCATATCTATACTCTCCTAATGGATTATTTGCAACATTCTAATTATGCAAAAAAATGCGGGTCTCCTTAAGGGGAGGACCCGCAATATTCACTTATTTTCTAAGGGCGACAACACCGGGAAGAGCCTTTCCTTCCAGGTATTCCAGAGACGCTCCGCCTCCGGTTGAAACATGGTCGATCTTGTCGGCAAGGTTGAACTTGTTAACGGCGGCAACCGAGTCGCCTCCGCCTACAACTGTTGTTCCGGCACAGTCAGCTACAAAGGAAGCGACTTCTGCGGTACCCTTTGCAAACTTGTCGAACTCGAATACACCCATGGGTCCGTTCCATACGACTGTTTTCGCTGCAGCAATTCTGTCTTTGACTGCGGCAATTGTCTTGGGTCCGACATCCATGGCAAGCATTCCGGCGGGGATATTGATTTCGTCAATTGCAACTGCATCGGCATCTTCTGCAAACTTGGCTGCAACAACATGGTCCATGGGGAGAATGACTTCCACACCCGCTTTTTCAGCATTGGTCAGGAAGGCTTTTGCTGTGTCCATGAACTCCTCTTCGAAGAGAGAGTTACCAATTTCGTATCCCTGAACTTTCAGGAATGTATATGCCATACCGCCGCCGATTACAAATGTGTTGCACTTGTCGATCAGAGACTCAAGGACTTCGATTTTTGAAGAAACCTTGGCACCGCCGATGATGGCGACAAAGGGTTTTTCGGGGGCTTCAAGAACCCTGTCGAAAAACATGCACTCTTTTTCCATAAGGAAACCGGCGCAGGAAGGCAGATATTTTGTGATTCCTTCTGTTGAGGCATGGGCTCTGTGAGCGGCACCGAAGGCATCGTTAACATATACATCAGCGAGTTTGGCCATCTGTGAAGCAAACTCGGGATCGTTTTTCTTTTCAGCATTGTGGTAGCGTGTGTTTTCAAGAAGAAGAATTTCGCCTGCCTTGAGATTGGCAGCCATGGCTTCAACTTCGGCTCCTATACAGTCGGGAGCTGTAGTTACAGGAACTCCTGCAATATCTGCCAGGTGAGCTTCCAGCTGCTTCATGCTGAACTGGGGCTCTCTCTCTTCAGAGGGGCGGCCGAGGTGGCTCATTACGATAAGGGAAGCGCCTTCCTGCTCAAGAATGTATTTGAGAGTAGGCAGAGCCCTCTGCATTCTTGTATCGTCGGTAATTTTTCCCTCTTTCAGAGGAACATTGAAGTCAACACGGACCAGAACACGTTTGTTCTTCAGATCCAGGTCTTTAACGGTAATAACACTCATAAAGTTCTCCTAAATATCTTCTTGCTGAACTTTGCCTCTCCTGGAGTGCAAAGTCTCTGATATACCTGTAATAAAGGCAGACAGCCGATCTGCTTGACCGCTTCAGTCTGCACTTTTGCGGCAAATGCCGCCTTAAACCAGCTTCTGGGCCAGATCTACAACCCTCGTGGAGTATCCCATCTCATTGTCATACCATGAGATGACTTTAAAAAATCCCTCACCGCATTTCATGGTGCAGCCCGCATCAAAAATTGAAGAGTGGGGATTACCCTTTATATCCATCGAAACAATGGGGTCTTCCGTATATTCAAGTATCCCCTTCATGGAACCTTCAGCGGCCTTTTTAACAGCAGCATTGAGTTCTTCTACAGAACAGTCTTTTTCAAGCTGTACTGTCAGGTCCACAACAGAACCTGTGGGAGTGGGAACACGCATGGACCCGCCGTTCAGCTTTCCGTTCAGTTCGGGAATAACCTTTCCTACGGCAACAGCAGCTCCTGTGGATGTTGGAATTATATTGAGCCCCGCAGAACGGGCCCGTCTGAGATCAGGATGGGGAGTATCCAGAATAACCTGATCATTGGTATAGGCATGAACCGTAGTCATAAGACCCTTGGCTATACCAAACTCATCATTGAGAACCATGGCAAGCGGGGCAAGACAGTTGGTTGTACATGAAGCATTGGAGTAGGCGTAGGTCTGATCCTGAATTTTCTCTTCGTTAACTCCGAGGACAACAGTCTCAATATCATCCTTGGCGGGGACAGTCAGAATAACCTTTTTAGCTCCCGCTTCAATATGATCAAGATAACCGCCTTTATCACTCTTTGCCGATCTGAAGATGCCAGTAGACTCAATAGCCACATCCACATCAAGATCCTGCCAGGGTAGATCAGAGGGATTCCGTACTGCAAAAACTGGTATTTCAACGCCGTCGACGATAATCCTGTCCTCCATAGCCTTTACTTCACGGCTGTAGACACCGAAGGTGGAATCATATTTAAGGAGGTGTGCCAGAGTCGCCGCATCGGTAAGATCATTGATGCCGACAATCTCCATTCCCTCTCTCTCCATGGCGATTTTAAACACATTGCGTCCGATCCGGCCGAAACCGTTAATGGCGATTTTCAAGGGAAGCCTCCGATTATCTCTATAAATTTATTGATTTCACTATAGACAAATAGGAGGGTCAGGTCAATAACTAGTAGAGCCTCAGAAGCTGTGATTTAAGCTCTTCATCCACCGTTTGAAAGGACGCATCAGGCAGCTCCATTTCCTCACTCAGGAGATATACCTCGTCTCCCGCATTGATAAGATCAAAAGGGGAGTTGCGGGTAACTGTACCCGATGAGAGGGACTCCTGAAAGTCAGTGAGTTCAATGGTGCCCAGAAGATCCTGCGGAGAAAACTCAAGATAGGGAGATTCATCGATCCAGCGTCCCTGATCCTTCCTCAGAAGAATCAGCGAGGTCTCCTCCCCTACTCCGTCTGTTTCTCCGAGATTAACAAGAACCCTGTCCTTGTCGATCTCCATAAGAAATCCCTTGAGGGGTAGAAGTCCCGCAATCTGCTTGCCGCTCAGAATAAGAATGTCTGTCACCCGGCGATTACCGGAGCGCAGAGTGCTGAAGCTGAACATTTCAGCTCCAGTCCGGGAGAGCCTGATAGAACAGCTCAGCCCTATGGTTCTCTGGGTTTCAACCACAGAGACAACCGCATAGAAATCGCTTCCGCTGGCGTGTCCGAACCTGTAGGCTTCGGCTTCATCGGCAATGGTGCGCTGGCTGACAATATCATAGTGGGGGTTACGTACAATCTGATTGGCGAGGCAGGAGGTCAGCGCCTCCTCCATTCCGCTGTGAATCAGCTCGCTCTGTTTTCTGTCAAAATACAGGGAGAGGGTTACGGGAGTATGACTTCGGGTCAGAGCCGTATTCCAGTTGGTTGCAAAAGACTCATCCTCGCCTGCCTCAAGAAGCTCCATGATTCTAAGAAAACGTTCATTGTCATACCCCTGCTGTTTCAGGGCTGTCATCTCTTCGCGGTAACGGTTTTTATAGCCGAGGAGATTCTGAATCTCCGCATACTGCCACCACAGATCAAGATCAAGGGGAGAGAGGATACGCCCGAGACGGTACTCATCCATGGCCTTCTCATACTGATAGGAACGCTCAAGGCTCCGGGCCTGATCAAGGTGATACCGTCCGGCCTTCACCCGCTCCTCATGACCGATGGGATATTCCCTCAGCAGAAGATCCTCGGCGGCGATCCTGGCCATCTCATTGCCCGGATTGATAATATTGACTGTCTTGAAACTCAGCAGTGCTTCAGTGTACCGGCCCAGATCCATGTAGCTTCTGCCCAGAAGATACCAGACAAGGGGATCTTCCTGACGGCGCCGTACAGCCTGATTGAAAAAGTCGACAGCCTCTTCATTCCGCCCCATTTTATTGTAGATAGTGCCCAGCAGAATGGGAATGCTGTCATTGTCAGGCTCAAGAGCCTTCCACTTCATTGCCGTCTCTTCGGCGCGGACCCAGTCCTCTGCGCGGTCAAAGTGGCGTATGGCGAAATCGAGAACCCGGGGGTCCTGAGGATACTGATCAAGAGCTCTGTTCAGATAGTATCTTGACTTCTCGGGATCTCCCGCATCCTCATGGAGAAGAGAGAGTGAGAGCAGTGCCCTGCGGCTGTCCGGATTCACAGCCAGGCTCCGTTCAAACAGATTGGTGCCTTCAGAGTAGTTCCCCCTGAAAACTGCGATTTCGGCTCTGCCGTAGGCGGCTTCTGCATTATTCGGCTCTATTGCGGCTGCCCTCTGAAACAGAGCTTCCGCCGAGACAAGATCATTCAACCCAAGATAGATCCTTCCCATAAGGGTGAGTATATCCACCCGGCTGTCAGCCCCCTTGAGGGCGGACTCGGCATGTTTCAGGGCTTCGCCGTACTCCTGTAAAAGAAAATAGGCTTCCGCCATCCCCTTGCGGGCATCCACATAGGCGGGATTGATCATCAGGGCCTGTTTAAAAAGATCGATGGATGAGTAGTAGTCACCCGAGCGCAGTTCATGGCGGCCGCTCTGGTAGAGTTCAACAGGCGAACTCTGGGCGCTGAGACCGAAAATTGAGAAGGCTGCTAGAAATGCTGCAAGTAAAACTCTACTCTTCCTCATCTTTCCTGAATATAATTTTCACCGTTTTTATTTTGTGACCATCCATGGTCTGTATTATGAAATCAAGATTCTCATAACTGACTTTTTCAAAGCGCACCGGGATCTTTCCGAACAGATCGAAGACAAAACCGCCGAAGGTATCGAATTTTTCTTCAGGCAGACCGGTTTCAAGCTTTTCATTAAGGTCTTCGATATTCATTCTGGCATCACAGAGGAATATCCCCTCACCTATCTCAAGAAGATCATCATCCTCATTGTCAAACTCATCCTGAATATCCCCGACAATCTCTTCGATTATGTCTTCCATACAGACAATACCCGAGACTCCACCATATTCATCCACAACAATAGCAATATGAATTCTCCTCTGCTTGAACTCCTTCAGCAGAGAGTCAAGTTTCATGCTCTCAGGAACAAAATAGGCCTTCCGCATAAGATCTCTGATCAGAAAATCACTTTTCTTGACCATAAACCCAAGAAGGTCTTTGACATAGAGAACACCGATAACATTATCAATAGTGTCCTCGTATACAGGAAAACGGGAGTGCCCCGACTGAATCATAATGTCATAGAGCTCTTCTTCGGCAATATCTGCAGGAATAAATATAACATCTATTCTAGGTATAATAACTTCTTTTATCTTTGTCTCGGCAAGTTCGACGATCCCCTTGATCATCCCCTTTTCATCGACATTCAGATCCGTCAGTGCTTCATGATCAACAATTGAGGAGCGGTCTTCATTTTTTCTGAACAGAGATTTGAGTATCTTCACTTTTAAAAAACCTTGATATGGGAAGTCTTTTTCAGAAGTTCTTCCTGATATATAAGCATCTCTTCACCGGGATCATTGCTCTCGTGATCCATCCCCTTGAGATGGAGGATGCCATGAATAGTAACACGCCTGAGCTCCTCTTCCAGAGGAACCGAAAACTCACCGGAGTGGGCCTCAAGAGTATCCATGGAGATTATAATATCTCCGGCACTGAGCTGCTGTCCGGGAAAACTTACAATTTCATCACCTTCATTCTGACAGAAAGAGAGCACGTCGGTGGGTTCGTCTTTGTCCCTGTAGGCGGAGTTCAGCTCCCTTATAAAGGGATCATGACAGAGAGTCAGAGATATCTCCCAGTCCGAAAGCTTCTCAAGCTCAAGAACAGTGCTGACAAAGGCGGTATAGCTCTCAAGCCAGCCGGGCTCCTCCTCAAGTTGGGATATTATGTCAATTTCTGTCATTTAGGATTCCTTTCTTCCCTGTCGGGATACTCTATTCTAGTATGATAATGACCTGTAAGTACATGAACAAATGAAGATTTAACGGTTTCAAGCTCCTGCAGAGTCATTCCGCACTCGTTGAGTTCTCCGTCTTTAAACCTTACCATAATCAGGTCCCAGAGAAATTTCTCCAGCTTGTTTACAGTCGGTTTCACCATGCTTCTGGTGGCGGCTTCTGCCATATCCGCAAGCATTACAACCGCAGCTTCCTTGGTCTGGGGCTTTGGTCCGCCGTGGGAGTAATCCTCCAGGGAAACATTCTCAGCCCCCTTCTCCTTCACAGCCTGCTGATAGAAGTACTCTATTACGCTGGTTCCGTGATGCTGGCCGATTATATCGATCACCCCTTCAGGGAGATTCAGATTCCGTGCCATTTCAATTCCGATTTTAACATGGGATTTGATAACTGCAACGGACAAACTTGTCTTCATATCGTCATGCTTGTTGTATTCCTTCTGGTTCTCGCTGAAATACTTGGCCTGATCGATCTTTCCAATATCGTGATAGTAGGCTCCCACCCTTGCAAGAAGGGCATTGGCACCGATATTCCTGCATCCTGTTTCGGCAAGATTAGCCACATTCAGGGAGTGGGAGTATGTTCCCGGAGCCAGAGCCAGCATCCTTTTGATAATAGCCGTATTGAGGTCCGAAAGCTCCTGGAGCCTGAAGGTTGTACAGGGATTCAGAATATGCTCAAAAAGGGGCAGAATAGTCAATGAGAGAAAACCGCTTAATATTCCGTTTATTCCGGCCACAAGCACTGTCAGAAGCAGAAGCTTTACAGAGAGGGGCAGGACAAGCATCATCAGCAGGGCCAGAACCATCTGGGTAACAGCCAGAAAGAGGCCACCCTTGATCAGATCGATCCTCTTCTCCGCACCCTCAATCACAAGACAGGAGGCAAGGCCGCTGAAGAGTGTCATAAAAAGGGCCTGGGAGTTGAAGCTGAGAACAAAAAAGACAAACACAGACTGGACAACTGCGAAAACAATGGTTTCCCGCCTGTTCCTCAAAAGGGCAAGCAGGATGCACACCAGCCCAGTGGGCATAAATACAACCGCAGGTACCTCACCCGGCGCCGAAAGGAACCTGAAGAGAATCAGAGTGGCTACAATATGAAACCATGAAAGGAAAAACAGCAGGTTTGGATTTGTAAGAAGCCCGGAGGTGCCCTGAAAAGCTATGAGCAGAACCACAAGCAGTACAAAGACAAGAAGCGTATAGAAAAAAGGCGCTATAATGGCGGGAATACTGATTCTCCCCTTCAGATCCAGATAGGCATTTATCTTGTCCATCTCCAGAGAGGTTATTATAGTATCCTTGGAAAGCAGCTTCTCTCCGGCTTCAAGGTGAACCCAGACCGGGGTCATAGTCTTCATGACCTCCTGCTGCTTCAGGTCTGTCAGATCGGAGGAGAAGAAACAGTTGGGTTCGAGGAAGTAGTAGACAATCATCTCGATAAACTTGGCTTCCGCCGAAGTAAAATCAAATTCCGACAGATACTCTCTTACAGTTCCCTGCCAGTTATCAATCATAATTGTCCTGTCGGACATCTGAGTTGTCTTCTCACCCGAATCGGAGTGGAGGATCTCGATCAGCCCCGTCACACCCGAACGTGTTTCGTTCATATGGCTGATCAGCCCAGTTTCAAGAACCTTCTCAATACCGCCTCTGGCGCCGTTGAGCATCAGATTCACTCTGACGGGGTCCATATTCTGTAGATGATTGAGATACTGGATTCCAGGATACTGGCTCTCCATGGATTCCAGAACTGTCCTGTAACTCCCACCGTCCTTGTCTATTTGAACCAGACGGGAGTAGAAATCATCATAGCTGCTTAAAATTCGTAAAGTAATGTCGTCTTTAAGTATGTACACAGGCAGAAGAAGATCCATTGCCAGGGTCATCTTCTTCTCTGTTGCTTCCTGATTGATAAAGGTCAGGGATTTGCCGAGGATAATATCCTCTTCAACGGTGTCTCCGATTTTGTAATTGTAAAATGACTCTCTTAAGAATAATTTATCAAATTGAGTCATAAGCAATATGGTGAAAACAAACAGCAGGTAGTAAATGACTATCCTGTTGCGGTTCACCGTACCGTTTTCCCGAAGCAGCGGGTGCTCCAGAAAATTAGCTCGTATGTTCCTGTTCATAAGCCTCTAATATTTTTTTTACAAGAGGATGTCTTACAACATCCCCCCGGTTGAATGAGGAAAAACCGATTCCTTCCACATTCTTCAATAGACGTTCTGCTTCAAGCAGACCGGATTTTTCCTTGCAGGGGAGATCGATCTGCGTCAGATCCCCCGTTATAATAGCACGGGATCCCTCACCCAGACGGGTAAGAAACATCTTCATCTGTTCCCGTGTTGTATTCTGTGCCTCATCAAGGACAATGATGCAGTTTTTCAAACTGCGCCCTCTCATATACGCCAAAGGAGAGATTTCGTAAAGGTTCATTTCCTGCATTTTCTGAAAAGAAGGTGCCGTAAGCAGATCTTCCATGGCATCAAAGAGGGGTTTGAGGTATGGATCGAGCTTTTGGGTCAGGTCTCCGGGAAGAAACCCCAGACTCTCTCCCGCCTCGATAACGGGCCTTGAAAGTATGAGTTTCCTGTATCGGCGGTTCAGGATTTCGTTCAGAGCGAATGCCACAGCCAGAAAGGTTTTGCCTGTTCCCGCAGGTCCGATACCAAAACTGAGATCGTGGGACTGCATCTGTGACATATACCGGGCCTGGCTAATATTCCTGGCCCTGATCCGGCCTGATCCACCGGGAATATTCAGTTCATTTTCGAGAAATTCCATACTGCTTTTTCTGTCTGTATCCCCTGCAAAGGCGCTGAAGAGGGTGTCCACCATATAGGCATCGGGAATTCTGTTTCTCTTTACCGAAAAGAGCAGGTCGTTGAGTATGGAATTGAATATCTGTATTTTTTCTTCATTCTGTGATGAAAAATGGATTTCATTACCCCGGGTGTAGATCCTGCTTTCAAGCAGCCCTTCCAACTGCTTCAGGTTCCGGTCATTCGCGCCGCAGACTTTCCCGAGATACTCCGGATCTTCAATGACGATCATATTTGTGTTAATCAATTTAAATCCTTAATAGCCGATATTTTAATGCCCAAGCGGGGCATAGTCAAGAACTCAAGTTCATCATCGGTTGTCCACTGTCCAGTCATCCCCCTTGCGCTGAACCAGAGATTTCATCTGGGGAATAGGATTCCATACAAGGGCAATTGAAAACTCTGAATACCATTTATAGCTTTTGTCCTCAAGATTGGGATACCCTGAATAGACAAAGCTCAGGTCCCACTCCCTGAGGTGGTGAACAAGCTCAAGATCAATTTTCTCAAGATTGAACTTGGAATCAAGACGGGCCTGCTGCCCCGGGCTGAAAACATTGATTGAATTGAATAAATCCTGCCAGAAACTGTACTTCTCTGTAATTCCAAGTTTGTCCCGGAAGTAGTCGAAGTAGAGATACATATTATCATTTCTGGAAGTCATATTGAACTTCAGATCAAGAAACTGATCGATAAAGTAGGTGAACTGCCAGCTCAGACCAAGAGAGTTGTCGCTGACCTGCTGCAGGTTGGCTGTCCAGTCCAGATTGAGGGTAGAACTGATATTCATCCTCTCTTCCCAGAAACTCTGTTTTGTCAGATTAAAGTCATATCCCATGGACAGAGAGGATGGGACAAACTCCTCATCCCCAATATCCCAGTAGTTTTCATCACTGTTCCAGCTGTAGGTATCTGTCATTTCATGGGTATATGTCACATAGGCACCGTAAGCCTTCACGGTGGATACGCTTTTAGTAAGCCCGGGCTCTTCAATATCAAATTCAAGAGTCTGCTCCAGCGAAAAGCGGTCAAAGGGTTTGTATGAAGATTTCAGTATAAACGGCTGAAAAGTCCACTCCTCTTCCTCATGTACAGAAGTCTGTGTCAGGCTTGTCTCCCAGTTAAACACATCAAAACCGATAGAGTTGGTATAACTTTCCCGGGGATCAAGGGGCGGCAGATTCAATGTGGCTTCACTGGACACAAAGTAATAGTCAGGATCATATTTCACAAGCATCGAGGCCCTGTGGATATTGATTGTATCGCTGTCCCAGGCGGCCCAGACTTCGTCATAGACTGGTGAAAAATCATCTTCATAGTAGGAGTAGCTCTTCTGATAAAGCTTATTATCAAGAGTATAGCTGATATTGCTCGAACTGAAATCGGGTGTATTTTTGAAGGGATAGACAGTGGTTCTGAAGGTATTGTTCCAGTCCACAGAGGTAGCCTGAAAGTCGCTCACCTTCTGATCACCGGTTATTTCACTCTCATCAATCCCCAGTATGGCAAGATGATTCCTGTAGTTATTGGTATATGTATTATTGTTGGTCACAGTAAGCCGGCTGTCAAAAAACTTGTTGTCGATTGTAGTATTGAGCCGGTTGCTGCTTACAAGATAGGTTTCGTCCATGGTGTAGTCTATCTCCGACGGCGTGCTCCAGTCCCCGGAATCGGTATACCCTTCAATATTAAAGCTGCTCTTCAGGTTGTAGCTGAGTGAGCCTGTATAGTAGACAGGATCACTTCCCCTGAACAGAGCGGTCCAGTTTTCAGCAGGTTTGAGGGCGTTCTCTTCATCAAAGACAAAGGAACCCGGTTCACTGGAGTCCTCGTCCTGCTCATCCTCCGGTGCTTCCCAGGGGGGCAGCAGTGTATCCCTCACATCCTCATCTTCATCATTGGCAGATGGTCCCCAGTTCCATCCGCTCAGGGTCGAATAACTCAGAGGCTGCCCCGTCACTGTCATAGAGATATAGGGAAGATTGATCTTGTCAGGATAGAAGAAAGTCCCGTCGGTACTCCTGCTCCAACTGAGTCCGAGCTGAACCGGGTTCAGAGCAATAGAGTTCACATAGGGCTTCAGAAACTCAGGCTGAAAGGTTCTTACATAGGCCAGATTCCAGTCCATTGTTGTAACAGTGTCGGGGATTCTGTCTGTGCTGTCAGCGGAGGTAAGGAGCGAACTCAGCCAGTCGAAGCTCTCTTCTCTGTCAAGAAAGTCCCTGTTGAAGAAGGGGTCGGAATAAAAACTGAAATCACCTGTGAAGTAACCCCACTTGAAATCCAGATTGCTTCCCCAGCGGAAGGGCAGTTCGGTGTCTCCCAGATAACTTGTATGCCAGTTGGATACATACTCTCCGTTTTCATCAGGAAAGTAGACATTACCGTTTTCGACATCCCGGCTCACACCCAGACCACTTGTAAAATTCAGGCTTGAAAGGGACCCCCTGTCCGAATAACTACCGCTTATACCGGCGTAGGCACCCATCTTGGAGTACCAGTCCGTCATAATTTTCAGAGTATCACTGCTTTTGCCATCGGTTCCGGAATCCTCCTGTTTAAAGAGGTAGAGCCCTTCACGGACAAGTTCATAACTCCCCGTGGTACCTCCCAGATCAAAAAGGGAGCTGCTTGATGAGTCTTTCTGCCCCATGAGATAGGTTGTGGTCTGAATAAACATCCCCTTATCTGTTTTTGCTCCGATAACGGGGTTGAAAATCAGCTCGTTCCCCGGCTTGAAGTAGAAGGGAATATAGAGAAGAGGAACATGGCCTATATAGAGGACACCATTGAGAACACCCCACTCCCCCGGCCCCATAAGCCAGAGTCTTGTGGCTGTGAGATGAAAATCCGGATCATCCACACCCTGGGTTTTTATATTTCCCTTTTCGAGAATAAAGATTCCCCCGCTGCCTGACTTCTTCAGCAGATCACCGCTGAAATAGAAGGTCTGGTTATTGCCGTCGACCTCTTCGGTCCGCAGGGATGTCCCTTTATAGATAAGACCGTTCCAGGAGGAGACTGAGAAATCAAGACTGTCTCCGTAAAAGACATCCTCCGAATCCGCGCCCACAAGGGTATATTTCAGGTTGCCCCGTGCGGTGATCAGCTGCTCTTCCTGGTTGAAAATAACCTCTTCAGCCTCAATGATATGCCGCCGGGAACTGCTTCCCTCGTCCATCTCCACAACTACATTCCCCTTGAGAACGATCATCTGCTGATCCTTCTCCTCCACCGTAAAGTAGTCGGTGTTATAGGCGGAACGTACAGTAATAACAGAAACACGGGAGTTGCTCTTTTTGACGGCAGTGGGAGTCAGGGAGTAGTACTGGAACAGCGACTGCCGGAGGGAATCGGCATCTCCTGTCTCATTCAGCTCAAGGCTGCGGCACCAGGCGACAAGTTCATAATAACCGGCGGTCTCTATATCCCGGACAAGGGTCCTTTCAAAGAGACCCGGCTCATCTGAAGCGGTAGACTCGCTGTCCTGCCCGAAGAGTGGAACAAGGAGGAAGAAAAACAGGATGACCGCCAGCCGCTTCAGATAAGTCCTCATAATCAGTTGATAATTTCTTTCAAAAACCGTCCCGTATAGGATTCAGGGCACAGGGCTACCTCTTCGGGAGTTCCCGAGGCCACAAGATGGCCTCCCTTGTCTCCCCCTTCGGGCCCGAGATCAATCACATGGTCCGCCACTTTTATGACATCCAGATTGTGCTCGATCATACAGATTGTATTCTTCTTGTCCACAAGTGTCTGAAGAACCTCAAGGAGCTGTTTAACATCGGCAAAGTGAAGCCCCGTAGTTGGCTCATCAATTACATAGAAGGTCTTTCCTGTCTGCCTTTTAGACAGTTCCAGGGAGAGCTTCACCCGCTGAGCCTCTCCCCCGGACAGTGTAAGCGCCGACTGCCCCAGTTTGATATACCCCAGGCCTACGGATTGAAGGGTACGGCATTTGTGGGCAATAGTGGGGATGGGTGCAAAGAACTCGACAGCCTCATCAATGGGCATGTCCAGAACTTCATGGATATTCTTCCCCTTGTAGCGGATCTCAAGGGTTTCCCTGTTGAACCTTTTGCCCTTGCAGACATCACAGGTCACATAGACATCGGGCAGGAAGTGCATTTCAATTTTCTGGGTTCCCGCACCCTGGCAGTTTTCACATCTCCCCCCCTTCACATTGAAGGAGAAACGCCCGGGTTTATACCCCCTTGCCTTGGCGTCCGGGAGGGATGAAAAGAGCTCCCTGATGGGGGTGAACAGGCCGACATAGGTGGCCGGATTGGAGCGGGGTGTCCGTCCGATGGCACTCTGGTCTATACAGATAACCTTGTCGATCTCCTCCATTCCGGTGATTTCCTTACAGGCTCCCACCGAATGCTTGGATTTGTGAAGATGGTTGCTGAGGCCGGGATAGAGGATATCCGTAAGGAATGTGGACTTACCTGATCCTGAAACCCCTGTAATAACAGTCATTGTTCCCAGGGGAACCGAGATATCTATATTTTTCAGATTGTGTTCGGTACAGCCTGTCACTGAAATTGATTTGCCCGTCCCCTTGCGTCTTTCCGCAGGGGGATCGATTGTGACGGCACCGCTGAGGAACCTGCCTGTGGGGCTATCAGGGTTCTTCATGATCTCATCAACAGTTCCCTGGGCGGCTATCTTTCCTCCGTGAACGCCGGCACCCGGTCCGATATCAACAATATAGTCCGCTGTGAGAAGGGTCTGTTCATCATGTTCCACGACAATCAGTGTATTTCCGATATCCCTGAGATGCTTGAGGGTGTTTATAAGTCTTTCATTGTCCCTCTGATGGAGACCGATGGTGGGCTCATCAAGGATGTAGAGGACTCCCACAAGGGAAGAACCTATCTGGGTGGCCAGCCTGATCCGCTGAGCTTCCCCCCCTGACAGGGTGGCAGCCTCGCGGTGGAGGGTGAGGTACTCAAGACCCACGGATTCGAGAAAGCTGAGGCGGTCCCGGATCTCCTTCATTATCTGGCTGGCAATATGGGCTTCTGTTTCATTAAGATCCAGATCCCTGAAGAAATCACAGCTCTCCCGTATGGAAAGCCTTGTGAGCTCATCAATATTTCTGTTATGGACAAGTACATGAAGGGCCTCTTTTTTAAGCCTTTTCCCCTCGCAGCTCCGGCACATGCGCTTTTCCATAAAACCTTCAATCCAATCCTTCATGGAGTCGGAGCCGGTCTCTTTGTAGCGCCTCTTAAGATCGTCGATTATCCCCTTGTACTGGGAGGTATACTCAAAACGCCCGGTACCTTCACGGTTCTCATAGAGAACCTCAATGGCATCATCGGTTCCGTAAAGCATAGTATCAAGGAGCTTCGGGTCCAACTCTCCCAGAGGAGTGTCCAGAGAGAAGCCGTAGTACTTTGAAAGGGCCTCAAACCAGCTGCGGTGCCAGTTGGCCTTGGGGTTGTAGGGGGCCACACCATGCTGATTGAATGAGAGAGTCAGGTCGGGAAAGATCTTGTCTCTGGAAAATTCAAGGGTCTGCCCCAGACCGCTGCAGTCGGGACACGCACCGTAGGGATTGTTGAAACTGAAAAGCCTGGGCTGCAGTTCGGGCATGGAAAAGCCGCAGGTGGGACAGGAGTTTTTCTCTGAAAAGAACTGCTCCGTATCCAGGCTCTTGTCCTGGATAATAACCTGCCCTTCAGAGAGGCTCAGAGCGGTTTCGATGGACTGGGTCAGCCGGGAGATTGTCTCGTCGCTGAGTTTTACCCTGTCCACGACCACTTCAATGGAGTGCTTCTTGTTCTTCTCAAGTTTGATGTCGTCTTCAAGGGAGAGGATCTCACCATCCACCCTTACACGAACAAACCCTGATTTCAGGGCGTCTTCAAATATTTTGCGGTGCTCGCCCTTTTTACCCCTTACAAGAGGTGAGAGAATAACAAGCTTGCTCCCCTCTTCCTTGGAGCGGACGGCATCGATAATCTGATCCACCGACTGCTCCTTGATCTCCACGCCGCAGTCAGGGCAGTAGGGTACCCCTACCCTGGCAAAAAGGAGCCTCAAATAGTCATATATTTCGGTAATAGTCCCCACTGTGGAGCGGGGGTTCTTATGGGTAGTCTTCTGTTCAATTGAGATGGCGGGCGAGAGGCCCTCAATGTAATCCACATCGGGTTTGTCCATACGCCCGAGAAACTGCCGGGCATAGGCGGAAAGAGACTCGACATATCGCCTCTGGCCCTCTGCAAAGATAGTATCGAAGGCAAGCGATGATTTCCCGCTGCCGCTAAGGCCGGAAATAACAATAAAACTGTCCCTGGGAAGCTCAAGATTTATATTTTTAAGGTTGTGTTCCCTGGCACCCTTGATAATTAAATTCTTCATTCAGGTACTATACTCCTGTTCAGTACTTTAAGAAAGGGGTCTCCATTTCGGGATTGGAAATTTTATCGGCAGCCAGCTTTTTCCAGCTCGTATCATTCAGACTCATAGACAGCATTGACCACATTTCAAATGCGGTTTCACTGCTCCCCTCCCTGTATAAAGCCTCTCCCAGAAAAAACATGGATCTGTAGAGGGCATCCATATTCAGATACCCCTGATTCCGGGATTCAATCTTTAACAGTGTATAGCTTGAAGGGGTCATTGAAAAGGAGGGAAAGCGTTTTTTAATGATACTCTCAGCCCTAATTCGGTCTCCTTCAATATCAACAGGTTCGAGGGTTTCAAGATCTCTTGTAAACTGAAAGTCCTCGCCCGATGCGCGGCAGAACTCCTCATACCGGTCCATCAGAAACTCACTGTCCCATTCCCAGGCCTCATCCATGGTTACAGGAAAGGAAAAATCAGGGGATCTTGAAATCAGCCCTTCGATTCCAGCTGTGTAGACTGTCAGGAGGACATAGAGGTTCTTGACAAGGGAGCTCTTCCAAAGCTCCAGGGAGTTGTAGAGGGCCCCCAGCCTTGCAGCGGCTTCCATGGAGTAGCCAAGCTTGAGCCTGTAGAGTAGAAGAAGCTTGTCCAGGCCCTCTGTCTTCAGGACCTGTACATAGCTGTGCTCCCGGCGGATTATGTCGGTGTTCCGTTTCATCTCGGAGTCAAATACAGAGAGGAGTATCTCCTCGTACCTGTCTAAGTCACGCCTGTTCAGATAGATATCCGAGAGGCTGTAATCTATTTCCCAGCGGGTATCTGGAACGTAGAGAAAACGGACATCAGCCAGGGCCTCTTCATAGCGCTGTTCAGCCAGGAGATAGTCACCCTCTGCCTGATAGACTCTGCCGATCCAGTATTTGGCCTCGGGGGTCAGAACCCCCGACCCGGCTGAGAGATTGAACATTTCAAGGGCGGCACCGGGATCGCCCTGCTCAAACAGGGCCCTCCCCTTTTCGAAATAGACCCATCCGGGAAGGTTCTCCCCGGTCTGAGCACCGGCGGAGACTGTTATCAGGAGGAAAATTCCTGCCGCAGCCGATCCAATTCTTCCAAAAACGCTTCTTTTGCAGAACAAATATCTTCCCTCCGTATAATCTCACCCCGTCTGAACAGGAGGACCTGTTTTCCGTTTCCCGTGATTCCAAGATCGGCATGCCTGGCTTCCCCCGGACCATTTACGGAGCAGCCCATTACAGCCACAGTCAGATCCAGCGGCAGTGTGTTCAGCTCTTCCTTGACGGATTCAAGGAACCCGTGGGTATCGAACTGTGTCCGTCCGCATTTGGGACATCCTATAATCCTGATACCGCCGCTGCGAAGCTTCAGGTTGAACAGAAGCTCCCGTGCCGTCAGCACCTCATACTCGGGGCTGTCGGATATGGATATCCTTACAGTCTCACCGATCCCCTCTCTCAGAAGATCAGAGAGGCCTATGGTTGACTTCACAATGGCGGGAATAAGAGGCCCCGCTTCAGTGATCCCCAGATGGAGGGGATAGTCATGACGCTTCCTGAACTCTTTATTGGACAGGTATGTTACTTCTATATCGGAAGATTTAAGGGAAACAACAATATCCTTAAACCCTTTCTTCTCAAAGAGTTCCAGATTCCGCTCCGCCGCTTCTATAAGGGCCTTGCTTCTGGACTCGGGACTGGTGTGGTCGCTTCCGGCAAGAGAACCTTCGTTGGCTCCGATGCGGATGACTGTCCCCCTGTCGGCTGCGGCGGCAATAACCTCCTCAACCTTCCAGGGCTCTCCGATATTACCGGGATTGATCCTGATCTTGTGAAATCCCGCTTCAATCGCCTTGAGAGCGATCTTATAATCAAAATGAATATCTCCCACAAGAGGCATGGGAGTGGTTTTTAAAAGAGGAGCCAGCGTCTCTACAGCCTTAACATTGGGAAGGGCGAAACGGATAATATCGCAGCCCTTGCTGTGAAGATTGTTCAGGGCAGTGACCAGCTCCCGGTCCACACGGTCGACCTGCCTGTCCCACATGGTCTGGATGCTCACCGGAGCCCCTCCTCCCATCTGGACTGAACCGACCTGAACCTTTCTGGATGATGACATTAAATAAAGCCTCCGCAAATCACTGTATCCACCCATTATAGTGGATCAGAGGTGAAGACGAAAAGCATTTTGACCCTTTAGAATTTAAAAACCCTCCGGAAGCACTGCCGCCGGAGGGTTTTCATATTATATCAAGATTCGTATTAAAGGGCGCCCATCAGGAATACCATGGCAAAGAGGGCTACAGTTTCAATAACCCCGAGTACCATCAGGTAGTTTACAAAACCTTTTCCGGTTTCACCCATGGCATCGGCAGCGCCGGCACCGGCTTTTCCCTGAGCAAATGCGGAGGCACCCATGGCCAGTCCGCCGAAGATTCCCATACCGAGGAGCTTGTATCCTTCAGCACCGGAAGCCAGCATCTGATTCATCAGAATAAATCCGTAAATTGTCTGTGTCAGAGGAGCACCGACGAAAGCGACCAGAAGGAAAGGCGCGGGCTTGTTAGAAGCAAAACACTTTTTCCATGCACCAATAGCAGCCTGTCCTGCAAATCCAGCTCCGAAGGCAGATCCAAATCCAGCCAGTCCCAATGCAGCAGCAAATCCCATTAATCCAATATCCATACCAAATCTCCTCATTAAATGCCGAACCGCCTGCGGTTACGGTTTTTTCAGTTTTTAAGGCCTTTCAAGACCGTTTTTCTTTCTCCGGTGCCGGACTCTTCCGGAACCGGAAAGATAACTCCCTTATCAGAGCTTTTCAGCCTTAAAGGGTTTGTATTTGAAACCAGACCACTCCATATCGAGGTGACCTGAATATTCCAGCATATTGAGCCTCACACCGTGTACAATCAGTGAAAGAGCTCCCATTACAATGTTCAGAGCATGGCCGAGAAGCAGAATCAGCGCTCCGCCTATCATGGCGAAGATCGATCCAGATACCATCAGCGGCGCTGCCATGGCATTGAAGCTGACCGCAATCGCAAGGGCTGCCAGTCCTACAGCAAAGAGTCTGATGTAGGAGATAATATCCGACAGAAGACCAATTGAGTCCAGGAACAGGGTAAACAGCCCGATGGGATTCAGCCCCCTCAGAACGCCCTTAAAAAAGTTGACACCCTTCTCCTGTTTGCTGAAAACAATGACAACGATCAATCCGCCGCCGATCAGTTTCAAAGCATAGGGAGGAATGGGTCCCATACCAAGTACCAGGAAGAGCACAATGTGATAGATCCCGGTAAGCATTGTCAACCAGCCCAGCTGCTCAAAGGCGGCCAGAGCGGGCAGTTTGAAGATGAAGTTCTTCAGACGTGCGATACAGAGTTGAACTGTTCCGATGACGAAACACATAAACTTTATGGTATCGCTGCTGTCGCCAACCCCGTCAAAGAGCTCGGGAAAAGCCGCGATCTGAGGCAGAACCAGTCCCTTAAGGGGAGCCCAGTTGCCCAGAGTCACCGAACCGAACCAGTTGCCCGTCAGAACACCCCATACAATAGCTGCCGTACTGAGCAAATACATCAGGTTGAAGGCCGGTCCGCCCTTCTTTGATTTCATCCTCACAAAGAGGGTGATAAGAAGAAAGAGGGTTCCGTAACCCGCATCTCCCACCAGCATGGCGAAGAAGAGTGTAAAAGAGAGCAGAAAGTCGAGGCTGATATCCATCTCCCTGTACCCCGGAAGAACTTCCAGAATATTAAAGAGAGGCTGAATCAGGCCCACCGCTTTATTGTTCTCCACAAGAGAGGGAACCATGTCCTCCTCTGTAGGATCGCTCAGAACAAGGGCCCAGCCGTTTCCGGCAGCCAGTTCTTTAACGTTGTCTGCCTCCCTTGCCGGAAGGTAACCTGTAAAATAGACAAGAAGGTCCTCATTACCCAGTCCGGAGCGGAGACTTTCATACTCCACATCCTGAGTCAGGACAGCCAGTCTTTTTTCAAGCAGTCCTTTCTTCGGAGAGAGTTCAACAAGCTCCGCATCGATGGCGGCGATCCTCTCCTTCTCAGCCAGGTCCTGTTTCTGAAGCTCGGAGATACCGAACTCGGGAAGCTGTACAGCCTCTGTTTCGGGGAAGGACTCCTCCCCTGTTGCCGCAACAACTCCGTAAACAGTTGTCTTGGTGGAGTTTACTGTGAATGTTCTGCAGGAGGAGGAGATAGTATCCCACTCCGCTTTACTCTTTTCATAGAAACGCAGATCCACACCCCGGCTTCTCAGGATGGAAACTTCAGAAGGATCAAAGTCCCCCCAGGGTTCCCACTTCACAAGATCGGCGGCTATGGAGCTTCTTTTCTCTTCTGCCTCTTTCCGGGCATCCAGCTTTTCCAGTATTGAATCGGCCAGGGCTTCCGCAGCCTCGGGAGAGTACTCCACGTCAGCGGCCTTGACCTTTTCATCCAGTGCGGCATGGGCTTTTTCCAGCCTGTCGCAGCCTGCAGTCAGGGAGGCGAGAGTCTCGCTTGATCCCGAAAAATCCTGCTCGAGATGGACAACTCCGGCTTCCCGGACCTTCTCAAGGGCGCTGTCCTTCTCCGAATCCAGAAAGATAAAAGAGGCTTTTTTCATTTTTACAATCATATCAGCCTGCCTTTACCATTTTTTTCTTGGACATTTTACCCCGGACAACAGCAGCAGTCTGCTGGTCTCCCAGATAAACACCTATCTTCTTGATATTCTCTTTGGCCTCGGGAATCTTTACCTTCTCAAAAAGGTTAACCCTCTGGGTTGTGGTCCGGAGCTCTCTTGCAAGACGAACAATCTGCTCTTCCAGCACCTTGAATTCCAGATCCAGGAGAATAATCTGTTTTACCTTTTCAACTGCCTTGTCCACCCACAGGGGCATCTGGAAGAGGTCGTAGGAAACAGGTTCAAACTCGGCACCTTCAAAAACGGGTATTTCAACCCCCGCGATATTTCCGCTGCCTGTCTTAACGTATTTGACTTTGATCAGTGAACCGTCGAGGCCGACATCTTCACCGAAGACACCGATCCACTTGCGGAACTCATCATTCAAAGCCTCCTGTTTCTGACGAACCTCAGCTTCCCTGATCTCCACATTGCGGATCTCAATCTGCAGCTGCTGTTTTTTAAGAATGAGAGTCGGCAGATAACGGGTGTACATCTTGAGTTCATCCTTCTGCTTCTTTTGCTCATTCTTTGTCAGTTTAATCTTAGCCATGCATCATCCCTTTTCGGGCCAGAACTTCTCGATCAGAGATGTCTTCAATCCCGTTTCCTCGCGGTTGAAGCACTCTGCCATTATGGACCATCCGTTATCAAGGGCCTTCTCCAGAGGTGTGTTTACCGAGAGGTCCATCATCTCGGCCTCAAAACGGGCACCGTACTTCAGGAGCTTCTTGTCCCAGTCGGACATATTGAATCCCATGGACTGTTTCTCCAGAGAGTCCTTGTAGGCGGCGTAGAGTTTAATCATACCGTCCATAAGAGCCCGGTGGTCGTCGCGGGTCCTGTCGTTAACCTGCTGTTTCAGACGGGAGAGGGAACCGAAGGGTTCGATTCTTCCGTTCTTCAGGTAGTACTGGCCCTCTGTGATATAACCTGTGTTGTCGGGAACAGGGTGGGTTACATCATCACCGGGCATTGTTGTAACACCGAGGATGGTGATGGAACCGGAACCGGCAATATCAACGGCCTTTTCATAGCGGGAGGCAAGCTGTGAATAGAGGTCTCCGGGGTAACCTCTGTTTGAGGGTACCTGTTCCTGGGTAATGGCGATCTCTTTCATGGCATCGGCAAAGTTGGTCATATCTGTCAGCAGAACAAGGACCTTCTTGCCCTGAAGGGCGAACTTCTCGGCCACTGCCAGGGAGATATCGGGTACCATCAGACACTCTACGACGGGGTCTGCCGCAGTGTGGATAAACATGGTTGTTCTGCTCAGGGCTCCGCCCTCTTCCAGAGTGTCACGGAAGAAGAGGTAGTCGTCGTACTTCAGACCCATTCCTCCGAGGATGATCATGTCAACTTCCGCCTGCATCGCGATCCGCGCCAGCAGTTCGTTGTAGGGCTCTCCTGAAGCGGAGAAGATCGGAAGTTTCTGGGACTCCACAAGGGTATTGAACAGGTCGATCATGGGAATACCGGTCCGGATCATGTTCTTGGGAATAATTCTGTTTGCGGGGTTGAATGAGGGTCCCCCGATTGTAATCAGGTTCTCATTCAGTGTGGGTCCGTTGTCTCTGGGTTCACCGGAACCGTTGAAGATCCGTCCCATCAGGTTGTCCGAAAAGGAAACCATCATGGGATGTCCCAGAAAACGCACCTCGTCACCTGTCGAAATACCGCGGCCTCCGGCAAAAACCTGGAGAGACACATTGTCGTCGTCCAGTTTGATAACCTCTGCCAGAGAGTCCCCGAAGGAAGTGGATATTTCAGCCAGGTCTCCATACTTTGCTCCGTCGGCTTTAACTGTAATTACGTTTCCGACGATTGAATCGATTTTGCTGTAAACTTTTCTCATCTTATCCCTCAGTTCTTGGCCATTAAAGCGGCGGCTTTTTCATCTACACGGATCTTCTTGTCCGCAATAAAGCTCTTGATCTGAGCTTCAAGTTCTTTAAATCCATCGCTCTCCCACTCGGAACCATTGTAGTCCAGAATCAGCTGTCTCAGGTTGTTGAACCATCCACGGGCTTCTTCTTTGGAGCTGAGGTCCAGTTCTGCGGTGAGGACTTCCATCATCAGATCGAATACATACTTCTGACGGTCGGGAGATACGGCGGCATCGACGGGGTCGAAGGAGTTCTGCTGGAAGTAGGCGGCATCCAGAAGTTCACCCTTCTGATACTGGATAAAGTCGTTCAGAGAGGTACCTTCTTCACCGACAACCTTCATCATCGATTCGATCTCGTTGGCCCTGAAAAGAATATTGTAGGCATACTCAGTTTTAACGGGGTCGATGATTCCGCTGTATTTACTCCATGAATCAATGGGGTGGATGGCAGGATACTTACGTGCATCCGAGCGCTCTCTGGAGAGACCGTGGAACGCCCCTACTACCTTCAGGGTAGCCTGGGTTACAGGCTCTTCAAAGTTACCACCCGCGGGAGATACGGTACCACCGATGGTAACCGATCCCTTGCGGCCGTCTCTGAGCCTTACAAGACCGGCTCTTTCGTAGAAACCGGCGATGGTGGACTCAAGATAGGCCGGGAAGGCTTCTTCACCGGGGATCTCTTCGAGACGTCCCGACATCTCTCTCATGGCCTGAGCCCATCTGGAAGTGGAGTCCGCCAGGAGCAGAACGTCCAGTCCCATCTGGCGGTAGTACTCCGCCAGGGTCACAGCCGTATACACCGAAGCTTCACGGGAGGCAACGGGCATGGAGGATGTGTTACAGATAATAATTGTCCGTTCCATCAGGGAACGTCCTGTCTTGGGGTCAAGGAGTTCGGGGAACTCTTTCAGGGTTTCTACAACCTCACCGGCACGCTCACCGCAGGCGGCTACGATTACGATGTCCACGTCGGCGAACTTGGAAGTAATCTGCTGGAGTACTGTTTTTCCGGCTCCGAAGGGTCCGGGAATACAGTAGGTTCCGCCCTTGGCAACAGGAAGGAAGGTGTCGATCAGACGAACCTGGGTTACCATGGGTTCAACAGGCTTAAGACGCTCGGCATAACAGGTAACGGCCTTTTTTACGGGCCACTGAAAGCTCATTGTAAGGGGGTAGACATTTCCCTTGGAATCTTCAATTTCAGCAACCGTATCCGAGAGCTTGTAGCTTCCCTTGGGCTGAATGGATTTTACTTTATATGAATCAAGGTAGGAGAAAGGAACAAGAATCTGGTGGGTGAAAGGACCTTCGGGTACTGACCCGAGAACATCGGCCTTGACGACAGTATCACCGGGTTTTACCCCGGGGGTAAACTCCCATTCTTTTTCCTTGCTCAGGGGGTCAAGATAGAAACCTCTTTCAAGAAAGTGGCCCGCCTCTTTGGCAAGCTCGGGAAGGGGGTTCTGCAGAC
Organism: Oceanispirochaeta sp.; assembly: GCA_963676905.2. GTDB lineage: Bacteria > Spirochaetota > Spirochaetia > DSM-2461 > DSM-2461 > Oceanispirochaeta. The sequence goes on along the minus strand of CAXXVE010000001.1, from coordinate 2,813,302 downwards.
CGTCGTAAACCTGCCCCAGAAGTCCGGGTCCCAGCTCTACAGCCAGAAGTTCTTCGGAGAACTCAACAGGATCTCCGATTCCGATTCCCTTTGTAATTTCAAATACCTGCATCTGAACCCTGTCTCCGTTGACACGGATGATCTCGGACTTCAGGCGCTTTCCTTCGGTTACTACATAACCTACTTCGTTCAACTTAACGGCTCCGGTCACCTCTACGGTAACCATATTTCCATTTACACCAACTACTTTACCACTGCTTTTCATGCTTGTTCTCCAACTGCAACATCATCTATTCCGGAGAGGATATTTTTATAGATTTCCTGATACCGGGCGAACCCGGTTTCCTCGTCAAAGCAGCGCTTCCGTTCAAGGATCTGCAGCTGCAGTGAGTAAAGAACCAGGAATTCAAGGTCAAAGAAGTGACCTACTTTCAGGTTTTCGATATATTCCCAGCGCCCCTTGTTCAGGGTATTTTCAGCAGCCAGGGGAGACTCCTGTTTAAATGCCGACGCCGCCAGTGCAGCGGTGTCTGCGAAACGCTCACCCTCTACTGTGTAATCGGCTGCTTCCAGCCCCAGGGCTCCGGCTCTTAAGGAAACCAGCTCGTTTCTGAGACTGATCTCCCACTTCCTGTACTCTTCGGCAATACCGGGAAATTCTTTTTCTGTTTCAGGATTGATCAGTGATGACTCCAGGATATCCCACTCTTTGGGCTTAAGCCATTTACGGCAGTCATCAAGATAATCACTGTGCTTCAGATCCACAGGCTCATCATAGTTGAGCAGGGGAAGAGAAGCCACTGTATAATAAAACTGACCCAAAACGGACTCCTTTATTTATCGAGGATACTCATGAGTCCGGGGTTGAGATACTTGGACAGAAGTTCCATAAGTTCCTTGTCGGAGAAGTCATAGAAGGCACGGCCCTCTTTGACTGAGATTCTGAATCCCGCATCCAGATCGGAAAAGGGTTTGATCTCAAGCCCCTTGTCGACTTTACCTTTCAGCTCGGCCTTAAGCTCTGCTTCCATGGACTTGAGTGTTTCGGGAGCCACAAGCAGAGTCAGGTCGCCTGATTCATCATCCTTCCAGGATTTCAGAACCGAAACAATGCACTCTTTCAGACTGTCCCCTTTCAGGACATCTGCGGTGCCGGCCTGAAGGATTCTGTCAAACAGTTCTTCAACATCTTTCTTCACACCGAGCAGAAGATCACGGCCGGCCTGCTTCAGGGCTTCTTTTCCTGCCTGCTCCATACGGGAGGCCTCATTCTGCGCCTGGCTCTTGATTTCCGCCGCTTCCTTCTCAGCAGCTTCAATAAGGGAGGCCGCCTTCTTTTCAGCATCGCTGATAATGCGGGAAGAATTCTCTTCTGCATTTTTCACGCCGTCATTCTTGATCTTTTCAATAAGTTCTTTTACCTGAACATCCATGCGATTTAAACCTCTTTAGTAGATATATTTTACCACTTTCTGCAATTTGCGTTCTGCGAGAAGGTATACAGCCTTTGGATACTGATGCTTCTCGACATACTCCTTCAGAAAGACACTTAGACCATTAACAAATGATTCCTTGTCATGATACTCATTCGATGAAAATTTATCAATTTCCGGAACAAGTTTCTCAAGACAGTGAATCTCCCGCTCAAGAAGAGCCTGATTTTCCTGCTGAACATAGTGTGTAATCTCACGTGATTCATAACGGGCTTTATAGATTTCGGTTAGCAGGGCAACATCTGTCCGAGTCTCTTCAAGTTCAACTTTGAAGATCTTTAGAAAAAGTTTATTACTATCAGACACAACAATCCTCCCTTTAAGAATGCAGTTCAGATACTCAAACGAATCAGGCGTGCCCTAAACTCAGGTCGCCCCATATTTTAATCATATGCCCGTCGAAACCAATTTCCAGTAATCTTTCAGGAAATTCAGATTTTAATTCCTCTTTCATTTTAACAAGAACCAGGTCCTGAATCTCTTTTTTAAGCCTCGGGTCCACATCATCCAGTGTGGACATCTCAATTTCGATTAGATAGCCCCGCCCCTTTTCACTGCCGTATCCGGGGGTAAAGACAGCCTGAATATTGAAAAGGCCGTCCATTTCGGGGTTGGATGTAACCCCTCTTCCAGGCCTGTTCGGCCGCAGCGGATAGAGACCGCCGTAGTGATCCTCAAGCCAGTGATCGATCCTGTCGCAGATCGCCTTCAGTTTTTTATCCCAGGCAACAGTTTTAGGATGATACATTCTACCATTCCAGAGACCAGATAAAACTGTCCCGTCTGTAGACATCGGGAAGATTCACTTCATAGCTTACGGTCCGCCCGCTCACTGTCCCGTAGCTGCTGCTGAGGATATTGGCAGGCATTGTAAATTCAAATGTCATTGTATCATCTGCAAAAACGGAATCAAGAATGGCCTGTGTCTCCGCGGAGACAGGTGCATTTCCTTCGTATATCCTGAGAGTCATGGACCCCCGGGCCCCTTCGTAGCTGTAGTCAATGGGGATACCGATAAGCTCGGCAAGGTCATCAAGGCTCTGATAGTCCAGGCTGGTTTCAATATAGACATAGTCGCTGTCTTCAGACTCGGAGAAGGAACGGAGGGTGATACCGGGAAGACCGGCAGCGATCTGCTCGAAGTCGTCCCTGTTCAGGGGAAGGGGTATAAGGTTGTCGCCGGTAACAGAATCCTTCTGAATGCCCACGGCCTTTTTATTCAGGCGGTAATCCATGCTCACACTGCCTGCTCCCGAACGCTGGTGGTTCACACTGCTTGAGAGAGTGAGGCATGAGGAAAAAAGAGTCGCCAGTGATAGTATTATACAAAGCCGCAATACGCCTGATTTCATAAACAATCCTTATCATATTAAATTAGTGTTTTTGATTCAACAGTTCTGTTATGAATCTTCTGTTCATAATATCCGCCCTCTGCTGAACCTTTCGTTCATATTAAAAAACTGATGAATTACACAGTCGCCGGGAAATTCTTTCTAATATTTCTGCTCGTTCTCCATAAGTTCTGTCATCATTCTGACATAGCTTTCGTAACGGTCCTCATTCACAAGGCCCTCTCCGACTGCGCTCTTTACGGCACAGCCCGGTTCCTGAAGATGGCGGCATCCGTTAAAGGAACACTCCCCTTCCACCCTCTGAAAATCGGGAAACCAGTGGGAGAGGTCGGCGCTCTCGATCCCCCAGAGCAGGAGATCCCGGATTCCCGGAGTATCAATAATATAACCCGAACCGTCTGAATAGGGTATCATTATTGCAAAATTGGTCGTGTGCTTTCCCCGGGACATTTTTTCTGAAACCTCGGCAGTTCTCTGCCCTGCTTCAGGAATAAGAAGATTTAAAATGGTAGACTTCCCTACTCCCGACTGACCGGCGAAACCGACGGTTTTCCCGCCGATCTCCTTTTTCAGGGCTTCGATGCCCTCACCTGTCTCACAGGAGGTATAAAAGACTTTCATCCCCATGGACTTGAAGTCATCGAGACGCTCACTCACCCACTCGGGAATATCCTGATCGCATTTATTAAGAATGATGGCCACATCCAGATTACCCTGCTCCGCCAGAATCAGTGCCCTGTCTATAAACCTGGGACGGAAGGGAGGTGTTTCAGGGGAGACAATGCAGTAGAGGGCCTCCATATTCACGGCCAGAGTCTGCAGAGCCCTGCCTTTCTTGTTCCACCGGGCGAAGTAATTCCGCCTGTCGTAGCGGCTCAGAAGCAGACCGCGCCCCTCTTCACCCGGAATATCTTCAAACTCAACAAGGTCTCCCGCCGAAAGGGGGTTGTAGAAACGGGTTTCAAAGTCCATCTTTTTGCCTTTGATACGGCATTCTCGCTGAACTCCGTCATCCATCCCCTTTACGTAAAAAATATTATTGATTCCCCAGAGAACCAGTCCCTTCATTACAGATCCTCCAGTTGTTTATAATCAAGATCAAAAGTCTTAGCGGTATACATGTATGAATCAGTATTGAATCCGCTTCCCGTTATATGAAATACACCTTTTCCCGAAAGACTGTTAATATCCCGGGGAGATTCTGTATTCTTCCCCCCCGGATCAGAGAGCAGACCGAGTATCCGCCTCCCCACTCCGTCGGTGGAATCCACAATGTTGATTTCAGAAGAGAGAAATTTCCTCAGCCACGGCTTCAGCAGTATAAAGTGCGTACAGCCCAGAACGACTGTGGTCCAGCCCTTTCTTACAATATGCTCCACATAGGGTTTCAGGATTTTCCTGACCATACTGTCGTCAGCCCTGTGCAGTTTGTTCTCGACAAAATTGACAAGGTCCGGCGCGCCGAGGCTCTCGACACTCTGACCGGCGGCAAACTCGGAAATCAGGGTTTTCAGATACTCCCCTGCAACTGTTCTGTCGGTTGCAAGCACCCCGATGACTCCACGGCTCTTTAGCTCCGCAGCGGGTTTTACGGCGGGGACCACCCCCACAAAGGGAAGGTCAAAACGCTTTCTCAGATCCGCAAGGGCCGTAACACTGGCTGTATTGCAGGCCAGAACCATCAGATCGGGTTTGTATTTTTCGATAATATATCCTGAAATCAGTGCAAGACGTTCCCTGAGGAAATCAGGGCTCTTGTCGCCGTAGGGAAAACATCTGTTATCCGCCAGATAGATATAAAAATCATCGGGCCTTCGATCGCGCACCCATTTCAGATAGGGCACCCCCCCCAGGCCGGAATCCATAAAGAAAAGTACAGGCATCAGGAGAAAAGGTCCTCAAGTTTACTGCGCGCCTCATCGGCTTTGCTGTCCTTTGCTCCGGAACCGCCCTCGGATGAGGGTTCAAAATAATCACAGAAATTGGCCCTCTCCTTGTCGGAGACCCTTTCCGCCTGGGGCTCGCGGCACTGATTATAGGAGGAGGAATCGAAGTGGATACAGTTTCTGCAGACCTTCAGCTCCCTTCCGCAGGAAGAACAGACCGTTGTCCTGTAGATTTTCCCGGAACTCCCGGCTCCGCAAAAATAACATTTGTACATAAACGGATATTAACCCCTTGTAAAAAAAAAGGCAATAAACTACATATTTCTATATGTTTGATCCAGATTTATGCGCCTGGCCCGACTGTAATTCCAAGTCACTGAAGGAGGGACGTCTCTGTGCGGACCATGCCGGAAAGGACTGGCACAGCCGGATGATATCCTACCTTAAAGAGAATGACGAACTATATGACATCATGGCTCCCGGCCTTGAATTCAAAGGCCTGGATCTGCGGAACAAACACTTTGTAAACTGCTGGTTTCACCATACAACCTGGGAAGACTGCCTCTTTGACGGCTCCCGGTTTCAGATGGTTTTTTTTGATGACTCAGTAATACAGAACTGCAGCATGAAAAAGGTGAACATGCTCCACTGCGTGCTGACCGAGTCGGTCCTGCTCGATTCGAGCTGGAAGGGTTCTGACCTGGTATCGGTAAACTGGAACAGGACAAGGTGCCTCAGCTGCGACTTCAGTGAGTCAGACCTCTACTACTCCCGTTTTATAGGCGCATCCCTGAAGGATATCAGTTTTGTGGACTGCAACCTCAAACGGGTGGATTTCTGCCTTTCAAGGCTGAAGAGAGTCAATATGAAGTACTCCAACGCCGAGGAAGCCTACTTCCAGACGGAGAAAAGGGAATGAATCTTTACAACCACTTCGCCGCTGTCGGTTTCAGCAACACCTACCTCCTCGCCTCGGGAGACGAGGGGGACGCCCTCCTTGTTGATCCGGGCAAGATGGATGTTCCACTCCTGAAACTGATAGAAGACAACAACTACTATATAAGGGACATTCTTATAACCCACAGCCACTGCAACCACTATGGAGGCGTCAAAACCCTCCTGAAACTCTATGATGCGAATGTCTATTCAGCGGTTCCCGATCTCAATGGAACACCCTCCCGGATTCTTGAAGAGGGGAACTACAGCATATGCGGTTTTGATATTGAGGTAATCCCTGTACTGGGGCATACAGATGACTCCCTTGTATACAGAGTGGGAGAGTTCTACTTTACTGGGGACATTCTATCTGCAGGCCGTACCGGAACAACTCCTGATGATGTAACAAGAGATGTCCTCTTTCTGGAACTGGAACAGAAAATATTCTCAAGGGACAGTCACGGGGTTCTGCTTCCCGGACACGGCCCTCCCAGCACCATCAAGGCTGAAAAGGCCCTTTTCGCATCCAACGAAAAATCAGTACTCTGAATATCCCCTGATGAAGTCAGGACTTTTCCATCTGGTCGAGACGGGCCTTGAGCTCATCAAAACGCGGAGGAACGGGGGCTTCGAAGTGACGCATCTCTGTCTCACCGGGAAGAACAATCCCAAGCTTCCATGAGTGGAGCATAAGGGAGACATCTCCCACCACATTGTCCCTGCGTGAATAGATGGGATCACCCAGTACGGGACAGCCCATGGACAGAAGATGGACCCTGATCTGATGGGTCCGGCCCGTTTCGATTTTAAGTTCAACAAGAGAGTACCTGTCCCAGGCCTTGATGACCCTGTATCTTGTCATGGCATACTTCCCCTTGCTGGGGTGGGTGGTGAACTTTTTCCGGTTTTTCTCATCCCTTGTAATATAGGTTTCGATCTCGCCATGGCGCCGGGGAAGACGGCCCTTGATCATGGCCAGATAGTACTTTTCCGTACTCCTGTTTCTGAACTGCTCGGAGAGGGCCTCAAGGGAGTCCTGGTTCTTGGCAGTAATGATAAGTCCCGAGGTATCCTTGTCCAGGCGGTGGACGATACCAGGCCGGAGAGGGTCATCTTCGAAGTGGTTTCCAAGCTGACGGTTGTAATAGAGGAGTCCCTGCACAAGGGTACCGCTGTGGTTTCCCGCTCCCGGGTGAACTACAAGCCCCTGAGGCTTATTCAGAACGATGACCTGGTCATTCTCAAAAAGAATATCAAGATCCATCTCTTCTGGCAGGTAGTCCGGTTCTTCAGGGCTCTCCCAGCTGACTGTCAAAACTTCGCCGTTTCTGAGCTTTCTGGAGAGTTTGATCTCCTTCCCGTCCATTTCCATGGCAAGCTTGTGAGAATCAAACTGGCTTCTTTTCATTATGCCCAGATTTGATATGTAACGGTCAGCCCTGACCGATTCACCCTCCGGAAGATCTACTTTAATTTCCTGACTCTTTCTATCCATACTCACTTATCCGATCCCGGGCTTACTCCGGGGATTTATCCTTGCTCTTTTTTATCTTGCCGATGATCAGATCAGCCACGGCAATGCCCACCGACAGCCCGGCTGCAGTGAGAAGAACGTACTTGAGGTTGCCGCTGGCGGACTCGTTGAACACTGAAAATTCAGCTGCTCCGTCGGTCCTTATCAGCTCTGCCACACCGAAGCCGGCAGAGGACATGATATAGGTCAGGGGAAAAGACCCGAACATAATAACCTCAAAGCGGCGGGCATCGTAGACCCACTCGGGAAAATCGACATCCTGATACGGGAGCTCTTCCCGGCTGTAGGGCCCGTTCATCTCCTGGGCTGTAAGACTATGACAGAAGCCGAGTAAAAGGAAAAGAGCTGTAAGGCGCAATATCCCCGAATTCAGAGACGTCCTCCGAAAATTGCAGTACCTACACGGATCAGGGTAGATCCCTCCTGCACGGCCCACTCGTAATCCGAAGACATACCCATGGAGAGACAGGAAAAATCCACATCACGGTAGAGGGAGAACAGCTTCTCCTGCAGGGTCCTGCACCGGGCGAATGCCCCGCGGACTGCTTTTTCATCATCCGTAAAGGGAGCTATGGTCATCAGCCCTCTGATTCTCAGAGACTTCTGCTCCCTGATCCAGCCGGCGGCGTCCAGAATCTCCTCTTCAAGGGCAAAACCTGTTTTCCCGCCTTCATCGGCGGTCTTCAGCTGAAGAAGGACATCCACAGTCTGCCCTGCGGCCTCACAGGCGGCGGCAAGTTTCCGGGCCAGCTCGATGGAGTCCAGGGACTCGATGCAGTGGAATACGGGAACAGCTGCCTTTATCTTGTTCTTCTGAAGATGACCAATAAGATGGACCTCGGCATCACCGGGAAGAGCGGCAAACTTCTCTGCCGCCTCGGCAACACGGTTCTCTCCGAAGAGCCTGTGGCCGGCATCATAGGCCTCCCTGACAAGGTCAAGGGGTTTCGTCTTGCTCACCGCCATCAGTGAGACATCACCGGCCTTCCGACCTGCCTTAAGGGCGGCGCTTTCAATGGAAGCTCTGACAGCTTCCAGATTATCTTTAACTGTAGGAACACTCATAAAACCAACCTACCATAGTGTTTGAAAAAAATCCTGTTTAATTTACCCTTCCCCCCGGGGGGACTGCACAGAGGAGTAAAATCAGTGGAGCATGATCCGGGAGGCTGTCTCAGCCTTCTCCTTTGTGGAGTAGTTGTCCAGAAAGTTGTCCCTGACCCAGCCCTGGATCTTGTCCTGCCGGATATTATACCAGATATTCACATCCCGTCCCTCACGGATAATATGAACCGATTCGATCTGTACGAGATCACCCTGCCTCAGAGTGGTCACAATCCTCTGATCATCGCCGGGGTCCCGGCAGATCTTCAGATATGAGATATTGACAACTCCCCAGTGGCTTGTGCCATCCAGGATGGGTGTGGCCGGCATTGAAATTTCGGGTGGATCAACTTCGGGAGTGCATGAGACAAGCAGAAATGCAGCTGCAAGGAGAATAAGAAAATGCCTCATTTATTCTCCCCTTTCAACTCTGCTATCTCATCCCGCAGAACAGCGGCTTCTTCAAATTCCATATTTTTGGCTTTTTCAAGCATCTCTTTCTCCAGTGCCTTGATAAGTTTCTTCTTCTGTTTGGGATCAAGGAGGTTCACGTTCTCTTTCATCATATGAACGTTCATCTCTTCGGCCTTCTTCTTCTGATCTGTCTTGCGGATCAGGATATCCTGTACGGCCTTTTTGACTGTGGCGGGAGTGATGCCGTGGTCATCATTGTACTGCTGCTGAATCTCCCGGCGCCGTGAGGTCTCTTCAATGGCCTCTCTCATGGCCGATGATTCCTTGTCGGCATACATGATGACCTGTCCGTTGGCATTCCGCGCCGCCCGGCCAATGGTCTGTATAAGGCTTGTCGTGGACCGAAGGAAACCGATCTTGTCGGCATCCATAATGGCGATAAGTGAAACTTCAGGAATATCAAGCCCCTCCCTGAGGAGGTTGATTCCCACAAGAACATCAAATTTACCAAGACGGAGGTCCCTTATAATTTCGACCCGTTCTATTGTCTCAATTTCTGAGTGCAGGTAGTTCACCTTCAGCCCCAGCTCCGAGAGGTAGTCTGTCAGATCTTCGGCCATCCTCTTTGTCAGAGTGGTGATAAGGACCCTCTCTTTCTGGGCTATCCGTTTGCCGATTTCACCGTAGAGGTCCTCCATCTGCCCCTCCGTCGGCCTCACCTCGACAAGGGGATCAAGGAGTCCCGTGGGACGGATGATCTGCTCTACGGTCAATGCGGACTTCTCAACCTCCTCCTTACCGGGGGTGGCGGAGACATAGAGCATCTGCTTTTTAAAGCCCTCAAACTCGGAGTAAACAAGGGGTCTGTTGTCCAGGGCCGAAGGAAGACGGAACCCGAAGTTTACAAGGTTTGTCTTTCTGGAGCGGTCTCCCTCATACATGGCCCTGATCTGGGAGAGGGTCACATGTGACTCGTCCACAATGGTAAGAAAATCCGGGGGGAAGTAGTCCAGAAGGACCTCGGGCCGCTCCCCTGCCTCCCGGCCTGAAAGGTGGCGTGAGTAGTTCTCGATGCCCGAACAGTATCCCATCTCCTCCATCATCTCAAGGTCATATTCAGTCCTTGTCTTCAGACGCTGGGCCTCGACTATCTGCCCCCGTGATTCAAAGAACTCCACCTGGTTTTTCATCTCTTCACGGATGTCTCCCAGGGTCTTCTGAATCCGGTCCTCGGGCATAACAAAGTGCTTTGCAGGATAGATGGTGCACATGGGAAGGATCTCTTCGATCTCACCAGATACCGGATTGAAGCGCTTCATGCTCTCAATCTCGTCCCAGTCGAAGCTGATCCTGTAGGCCTCTTTCAGGTAGGCGGGATAGATCTCAAGAACATCACCCCTGACACGGAACTTACCCCGCTCCAGAACCATATCGTTCCGCTCGTACTGAAGGGATATAAGGTTCCGGACAATCTCGTCCCGGTTATAGCTCTCCCCCCTCATCAGCTGGACTCTCATGTCCTTATAGGAGGAGGGATTCCCCAGGCCGTAGATGCAGGAGACCGTGGAAACGATAAGGACATCGGGCCTTTCCATAAGACTCATGGTGGCGGAAAGACGCATCCTGTCGATCTCTTCGTTGATGGAGGAGTCCTTCTCTATGTAGAGGTCCCGTGACGGCACATAGGCCTCGGGCTGATAGTAATCGTAGTAGGAGACAAAATACTCTACTGCGTTATCGGGAAAGAAGTCCTTGAACTCCCGGAACAGCTGTGCCGCCAGAGTCTTGTTGTGGGAGACGATCAAAGTCGGCTTCTGTATTCTCTCAACGATCTTGGCCATGGTAAAAGTTTTACCAGAACCCGTGACTCCCTTGAGGGTGGCCCGTCTCTCGCCATCCATAAACGCCTGTGAAAGTTTTTCTATCGCTTCGATCTGGTCTCCCGCCGGTTCAAAGGGGGAGACTACCTTGAATTTTTCCATACTGCTCCAAAGCCCGGGGGCATTACTGATTGGCGGGCCGCTCTGAAAGAGTGACCTTGAATGTCCTGAGCTGTTTGTCTCTGAGGACCTCAACTTCAACCTGGTCACCCGGACGGGTGGCTTCAAGGGCTCCGTAAAAGTCCGACAGAGTGGCGATCTTCTCGCCGTTGATACCTGTAATGATATCTCCTCCAAGATAGATGACTGAACTTCCGCTCCTCACCGACTGTTCGGAGCTTCCGCCCATGAGCCCCGCCTCTTCGGCGTTCCCGCCCCGTATGACCCTTGAAACAAGTATTCCCTGTGACACAGGGAGCCTGGCGTAACGGACAAGGGAGGGAAAGAGCTGTACCGGAACAATATCGACCCAGCCCCTCTGGACCATGCCGTAGTTCATAAGGTCCGGAACAACCCTTCTGGCTGTATCCACGGGAATGGCGAAGCCCACCCCCACTGATCCCCCCGAGGGAGAGTAGATCATCGTATTGATTCCGATCATCTCACCCCTTGTATTGATCAGAGGTCCTCCGGAGTTTCCGGGGTTGATGGAGGCATCGGTCTGTATCATATCACGGATAACAAGGCCTGAAGCATTTTTAAGGGGACGCCCCAGACCCGACACGATCCCCGTTGTCAGGGTGCGTTCGAAGGCGAAGGGGTTACCGATGGCTATGACCTTCTGACCCACCTTGAGCTGATCTGAGGAGCCGAAGGGAATTGTTACAAGGTCCAAGTCCCCTGGATCGAATTTTAGAACCGAAAGGTCGTTCTCATAATCCGTTCCCACGACCTCGCCCTCATACTGGCTGCCGTCGGCCAGGGTAATGTAGACCTTGTATGCCTTGTCCACCACATGATTGTTGGTGAGAACATAACCGCGCTTGTCAATAATGGAACCGGAACCGGATGATCCCTCCTGGGGGATGGGTTCGAGGAACCAGTTGTACCCCACGACTTCGGTGGTGACGTTGACTACAGCCTGGTTGTACTGCTCATAGATTCGGATATTGTTGAGTTCGTCTTCAGAGTATTCACTGCCTGATGTATTGACCGCCGGAGTGAACTGGGTAGGCAGAATATCCTGCTGCAGAACTGTTTCGGCAACACCGGAGATATCTTCTTCCGGAGAAGATGAGGAGAATGAGATCAGGCCAAAGCCGAAGAGTAGAAGAAGAACGACAAGTGCCGTTCCCAGGGAGTAAAATACAACCTGATTTCTGCTGTACAGTTTCATAAAAAGGTCCTCCGGTATATTCTTAGTAAAATACCCAATAATCAGACTTTTTTCAAATAAGACGGGAAAAGAAAATGAAGGAGTCCCTGCAGAATGAATGATTTTATGTTTTACTCACCGGCCAAAGTCCTCTTCGGAAAAGGTGTAATTGCGGATATAGGAAAGGAGAGCCGCCCCTACGGCAGAAAAGCTCTTCTCCTCTATGGAAAGGAGAGCCTGAAAACCAGCGGACTCTATGATCTGATTATCGAAAATCTGAAGAACGAGGGGATTGAAGTTGTTGAACACCCCGGGGTACAGCCGAACCCGGTTCTGCCCCATGCCCTTGAAGGCGCCGAAATTGCCCGGAGAGAGGGAGTCGATTTTATAGTGGCAGCCGGAGGTGGAAGCGTCATCGACGAGGCCAAGGGAATCGCTTCTGGTGTTTATGCTGAGGGAGATCTCTGGGACTACTACTCGGGAAAGAAAACAGTCAGGAAATCTCTGCCCATCATAGCCGTTCAGACACAGCCTGCCACCTCCTCGGAGACAAATATGGTGGGAGTTCTCACAAACCCTGAACGGGGTGAGAAGTTTGGCCTCCGGTCCCCGCTGAATGTGCCGAAAGTCGCCTTTCTTGACCCCGAAACAACCTTTTCCATTCCTCTGAAATACACCTCATATGCCTGCTTTGATATTCTGAGCCACCTGCTGGAGGGGTACTTTACAACGACCGCCGAGTTCTCTCCCGTACAGGACGGTATTGTGGAGGGCCTTGCCACAGCAGTGATTGATTCACTGGACAGGGTGCTGAAAGACCCTTGCGACTATGATGCAAGGGGGTCAATCATGTGGGCGGGGGCCCTCGCCTGGAACGGCCTTGCCAATGCAGGGCTCAAGGGAGCGGCCATACCGAACCATATGTTTGAACATCCCCTGAGCGCCCTTTACGATGTGGCCCATGGCGCGGGTCTGGCCGTACTCATGCCGGCATGGATGAAGTTCAGAAAGGAGAAGATTGCCGAGAGAATCATCAAATTCGGCCTGAAGATACTCAGGATGGAGGAGCTGGACACAACAGACAGAGAGGGGGCCTGTGATCTTGTAATAGGCCGGTTCGAGGAGTATATAAGTTCCATAGGCTGTCCCCTGACCCTGAGGGATGCAGGGATTGAGTCCCCCGACATGGATGAGCTTGTGAAACAGGTCAATACCCTTTCAAAACTATGGGGAATTGAAGGCTACAGCGATTCGGACATTAGAGAGGTCTACTCCCTCTGCCTTTGATCCGAACACTCTAGAAATCAGGGAGGATCTCCCTGACAAGGCTGCGGCTGAGCCCGTTCTCAACATAGACCGAGGACACGCCGAGGGCTGAGATGTCCCTGATATTTCTCTCTTCATCATCAAAGAAGGCCATATCCCGGAACTCCACACCGCTTTTCCTCCGCAGGCTTCTGAAGTGAGGCAGCTTCGGCCCCGGATAGATTTCGGTATAGTCAAAGAGTTCATAAAGCTCAAGGAGTTCAAGGAGTCTGACCGCCCATGAGGGCTCATGGGTCCTGGAGGCAGCGGCAAGCTGATGCCCCCGGGCCTTGAGGTCCCTTATAATCCCCCGCACATCCTTGTAGAGCAAGATATTCCGGCCGCTGCTGTCTGTGACGCAGGAACCGTCTCTGCTGAAGGGAGGACGGGTACAGTCGCACCAGGTGCCGCCGCAGTCCCAGAGTGTAAAATCAAGATCAAATACAAATAACATGCAGGCAATTATATCAGGACAGAGAGGCCTCTCCTACTCTGTCTACTGCCAGACTGCAAAGAGCGCTCCGGCTCCGCTCATCATCAGAACCCTGTATCCGCCGTCAATCAGATAGACCACGGGCTTTGTCATTCTGAATGATCCGTTATTGATCTCTGATGCTGTGACAATGAAGAGGCCCAGAAAACATCCGAAGAAACAGCCCACAGAGAGAGTAGCCGCCCCTGTAACCTTGACAAGGACTCCCAGGCCGTAGACTGATATGGAATTGGCGAGCATCCCCAGAGCCATTGATCTGCCGGGGCTTCCCTCTTTCATCATCTCCTCTGTCAAACCTACAGCCTCCTGCCAGGGCCTGAAAAAGACCTTCGGGCTGTACCAGATCATTCCAAGGGCAGCAGACCAGGCAATATTGACCAGCAGAGCCCACCAGTTGATAATAAATATGCTTTCCATAGATTAAATTATAGAATTTACCTGTGGCATTATTCCATTTCAAACAACTGCCCATCTCCGGATGAAAGGCATGCACCGGAGGCTGAGGTGACTGAATTCACAAAACGTGAACTGGGAAACTCCCTGAAAACCCTACTGCAGGACAGACCCCTGAACAGGATCACCGTAGCCGATATCACCGGCCGCTGCGGTGTGAACCGCCAGACCTTCTACTACCACTTCAAGAATATCTATGAACTCCTTGGATGGATCTACACGACGGAGGCTCTTGGAACCATTGAGAACTGCAAAAGCTATGAGACCTGGCAGGAGGGGCTCTCTCTCATCTTCAGCTATGTGAGGGAAAACCGTCCGTTCTGCCTGAACACCTACCGTTCCCTGGGCCGTGAGCACCTTGAAAACTTCCTGAACCAGACGGCCCGGCATCTGCTGATGGCCGTACTGGAGGAGATCCCTGAAAGTGCAGCGGCATCGGAAGAGACCAAGGAGTTTATTGTGAACTACCACGCTTCGGGTTTTACATCCCTTCTTCTGGAGTGGCTGAAAGAGGGAACCGATCCCGAACCCAGCCAGATTGTTGGAAAACTGAGTCGCCTTATGGAGGGTCACTTTGCCATGGCACTCTCAAATCTTTCCTCCTGATTCTAAACATGATTCTATACAGATAGTGAGGATTGTCAGGTTTCCATACAGACTCCTCAGATTGTCTATACTCCTCTCTTTCCCCGGTGGATATCTTTTGTTCAGAGATTCAAACAGGAGAGAGTAAATGAAAGACAGACAGGCCTACTTTATAGGCGGAGGACTCGCTTCCCTGGCGGGAGCCAAATACCTTATCAGAGATGCCGGATTCGAAGCCGGAAACATTCACATACTTGAAGGAATGCCCGTTCTGGGTGGTTCCAATGACGGAATAGGGACTCCCGAAGGGGGGTTTGTCTGCCGGGGAGGCAGGATGGTCAATGAGGAGACCTATGAGAACTTCTGGGAGCTTTTCTCCACTGTTCCCTCAATCACACAGAATGGAAAGTCTGTAACCACTGAGATTCTGGAGTTTGACCACGCCCACCCCACCTGTGCAAAGGCGAGGCTTATAGACAAAAACGGTGTCATCCAGGATGTCCGTTCCATGGGATTCACCACGGCCCACCGGATGAGAATGCTCCGTCTGATGAACACAAGTGAGAAAAAGCTTGATAACCTGACCATTGCAGACTGGTTTCCCGAAGATTTCTTCGAGACCAATTTCTGGTATATGTGGCAGACAACCTTTGCCTTTCAGACATGGTCCAGCCTCTTTGAGTTCAGACGGTATATGTACAGAATGATTTTTGAGTTTTCCAGAATTGAGACCCTTGAAGGCGTCACAAGAACAGAACTGAACCAGTATGATTCGGTCATCCTCCCCCTTAAGGCGGATCTGGATGCCGCGGGAGTGGACTTTTTACTGAAATGCAGGGTTGAGGACCTTGAGTTTGAAGAGGGAGAAGGCATTACAGTAAAATCCATCCTCTTCTCGGATGAAAATGGCAATGGGAAAATTGAACTTGGTGAAAAGGACCTCTGTTTTGTTACCAACGGCTGCATGACAGACTCCGCCACCCTGGGAGACCTGAAGACTCCCGCCTCCTATACTCCCGCCGATCCCATTTCCGGAGTTCTCTGGAAAAATATTGCTTCAAAAAAGAAGGGACTCGGTAATCCCGCACCCTTTTTCGGGAACTCTGAAGAGACAAACTGGGAGTCCTTTACTGTTACCATGAAGGGAAACAGACTGCTGAAGATGATTGAGCGTTTTTCGGGCAATGTGCCCGGCAGCGGCGCCCTGATGACCTTCAAGGAGTCAAACTGGAGGATGTCCATTGTTGTGGCCGCCCAGCCCCACTTTATCAACCAGCCCCTGGACCAGACAATTTTCTGGGGATACGGTCTTTATACAGACAGAGTGGGAGACTATGTGAAAAAACCGATGCGCGATTGTACGGGTGAAGAGCTTCTGACGGAGCTGCTCTACCACCTCCACATGGAGAAGGACATGGATGCCATCATGGAAAGCGTCGTCAATGTCATTCCCTGCATGATGCCCTATATCGACGCACAGTTTCAGCCCAGAGCTATGAGCGACCGTCCCGAGGTGGTTCCGGCGGGATCAAAAAACCTTGCCATGATCAGCCAGTTTGTAGAGATACCCGAGGACATGGTCTTCACAGAGGAGTACTCTGTCAGAGCCGCCAGAATGGCTGTCTACAAGCTCCTTGGAATAAAGAAAGAGATCTGTCCCGTGACTCCCTACCATAAAAAACCTGGCATTCTGATGAAAGCCGTCCATACAAGCTACAGAAAATAACGATGCGTTCTGTTCCGGTCTCCCGTCAGGGGAGTCCGGACTGCAGAGCAGGATTGTGAACCGGATTCCCATCAGTATTTATTTGATATTCACTATTTGAGGCTCCCCTTCTTGACTCTTTTTTCTTAAAAGAATATATGTAGCATGCTACACTTTTTTTTAAGAAAAGGACTCTCTATGCCCGAAAAACATGACACTGGCCTTCTTATCCAGCTTATAGGAAAAGAGCTGGACAGGAAGATCAATCAGGAACTGGAACCCTTTGGTATTACAACCAAACAGGGGCGATTTCTCGGTTATCTTCATGAAAGGCATGATGAAACTGTCACACAGAAGGAGATTCAGGAACGTTTTGAAATCTCCCATCCTACAACAGTGGGCATAATCAAGAGACTTGAGCAGAAGAATCTGATAGCAACCCGTTTCGATGAAAATGACAAACGGACCAAGATCGTAGAACTGACACCTGAAGAGGAGAAGATCTACCTCAGAATGAAAGATTTCAAGAAGGAAGCCGATGCACTGCTGCTCTCGGGTTTTAACAGGGATGAGAGAGAGATCTTCCTCTCCTTTCTTGAAAGAGTCTACAGGAATATAAAATAAGGATTTTTAATGGAAGTCGATAAGGATATCTTTGAAAAAATGCCCGTCCCCCGGGCGATTCTTAAAAGTGCGGTTCCCGCCATTATCGGAATGGTAGTGGTTCTCATATACAATATCGCCGACACATACTTTGTCGGCCAGACAGGCGACCCCTTCCAGGTGGCAGCGGTCTCCCTGACCATGCCTGTGTTCCTCCTCTTTATGGCCACAGGAAACCTCCTGGGTGTGGGGGGAACTTCAGTCATATCCCGGGCCCTTGGTGCGGGAAATAGCGACTATGCCCGAAAGGTTTCATCCTTCTGTTTCTACGCCTCCCTGATTCTGGGAGTGATATTCTCACTCATCTTTCTCGGCCTGATGCCCCTGATCCTCCGGTCTATCGGTACAAGCCCCCAGACCATCGGCTTTGCCAGGGACTATCTGACCCTGATCGCCCCCAGCGCTCCCTTTGTCATCATCTCTGTAGCCTTCAGCAACATTGTAAGGGCAGAGGGCAAGTCGAAGGAAGCCATGACAGGAACCATGCTGGGAACCATCGTCAATATTATCCTTGACCCCCTCATGATCCTTACACTGGATATGGGTGTTTCCGGAGCGGCCCTGGCAACACTGATCGGAAATGTGGCGGGAAGCCTCTACTACATCCACTACATTCTCCGCAGAAAGACAATCCTCTCCATCGCTCCCCGGGACTTCCAGATAAAGGAGAAGGTCTTTACAGGAGTCATGGCCATCGGTATTCCCGCCGCCCTGAACAATGTACTGATGAGCCTCTCCAATATCATCCTGAATAATTTTCTTGCAGCCTACGGGGATATTGAAGTAGCCGCCATGGGTGTGGCCATGAAGGTTGTTATGATCGTAGCCCTTCTGCAGATCGGACTCGGTGTGGGTATTCAGCCCCTTCTGGGATACAGTTTCGGAGCCGGAAACCATAAGCGCTTCAACTCCATAATGAGAACTTCAATCCTCTATACTGTGATCCTGGGAAGTGTCGTCACCCTTCTGTGCTGGCTGGGCGCCTCCGGCCTTGTAGGAGCCTTTATCGATTCGGGAGATGTATACAACCATGGAATAAGCTTTACAAGACGCCTCCTGCTGACAGGTCCTGTCATCGGCATCCTCTTTGTCTGCATCAACTCCCTCCAGGCTATCGGTGCGGCCAAGGAGTCCCTTATAATCTCTATCAGCAGACAGGGATTCGTATTTTTTCCGATGATTATCATTCTCAACAGTGCCTTCGGCCTGACCGGAGTCGTAATGGCCCAGCCTGTGGCGGACGTATTCTCCCTCTTCCTGTCGGCCATACTCTTCACAGCGAAGAACCGCAGAATGTGGGGAGAGGCAGAAGAGCTGATCCCCGTTAAACAGGTCTCTTAAAGGGTCTCTCCCTCCGGCCGGGGAGAGATACTCTCTTTCATCTCCGGAGTCAGGGTCTTCATCATAAACAGATGGGCCGTGACTCCGCAGCCTATAAGAAAGAGGAGCCCCCGGAGCCAGAGCGGATCGATGAAGAAGATGATTGTCGATCCCATTACAAGCCAGAGAGTGAGGGTCATTGTGATTTTGGCCTTCATTGTGATGGCATGGTAGGTCAGGTAGGAGTAGATATAGAGTCCAAGGACCCTGTGGTGTATCAGCCAGTTGTAGAGCCGGACAGAGCTCTTAAGGTAGCACCATGCTCCCAGCAGCAGGAAGGGTGTTGTGGGGAGCACAGGCAGAACAATGCCGGTGACACCCAGAGCCACAGAGAGGGTTCCCGCCGTTATCAGTACTGTCTTTTTAAATTGTTTCATGAAAATCCTTCAAATATGATGATTCCCCTGCCCGTCAGAGCCACTTCTTCTTCTTGAAAAACCGGAGCATAAGTACAGCCACCAGTAAAAGCACTCCCCAGAAAACATAGTAGGCGTAGCGGAACCCCAGTTCCGGCAGATATTCGAAGTTGGTCCCGTAGATTCCTGCAATAAAAGTCAGGGGTATAAAGATTGCAGAAAAGATTGTGAGAACCTTCATGATTTCGTTGAGTCTGTTACCCACCATTGTGTTGTATATATCCAGCTGATCCGACAGCATCTCCCTGTAGACCTCGATAGTCTCTGACGCCTGTGTCGCCAGATCCAGAAGGTCCTTGATAAATGGAAAAATCTCGTCTCCCAGAAGATCTGAGTCCAACCGGCTCATCTGAAGAATAAATTCCCTGGCCGGACGGATGGACTTGCGGAGGTAATTCAGCTCTCTCTTGAAGTTGTTGATCCGGCTCAGAGAGTCCTTGTCGGGACCCGACAGGATAAGCTCTTCGTTATCCTCAATCTGCTCACCCAGACGCTCGATGATATAGATATAGTTGTCAATAATTGTATCCAGAAGGGCATAGGCCAGATAGTCGGCAGAGGACGTTCTCACACGGCCCCTCTTCTTCCTTATCCGCTCCCTGACCGGTTCAAAGACATCCCCTGGACGCTCCTGAAACGTAAGAAGCCAGGTATCTCCCTGTACAAGGGCCAGCTGCTCAGAGGTGACCATACGCTTGTCCTCGTCATACTTCATCATCTTAAGGGTCATAAAGAGGTAGGAGTCGTACTCCTCCATCTTGGGCCGCTGCCCGGTGTTGAGAATGTCCTCCAGAGTCAGGGGATGAAGACCAAAGCCCTTTCCAGTCTCCCGGATAAGATCCATGTCATGCAGTCCGTTTATATTGATCCATGAAACAGGAGGCTTCTCCCTTGCCGAGAAGACCTCTTCGATTCGGGGGATTTCGGACTCCTTCAGGGTCTCATCGGTATATTCAATAAGCTTTACAGTAGACTCTTCCACCTTGCGGTCGCCCACAAAGACAAGCTCACCCGGGGCCTTGCCTAGGACAGCGGAACGGTTTTTTAGAAATCGGGCCATGAAATTCTCCTGAACCTGGGTTAATCTGCGCTCCTCTCCCTGCGGGCAGAGAGAGGCAGCATTAACCATAATAATACATCATGGGTGATGGGTATTTCACAGCATTTTCGAAGCATTTTTCTCTGCCTGCCGTATAATGCCCGCTGCCCGGAGCCGCTGGTTCCCTCCTACTCCTGTATCCGATACCCCCGGGGGGTGATCATAAAGCGCCCCTTCCTGTAGGTCATGGAGTTGCCTATGACTACGGTGGTGTTCATATCTATCCGATGGTCCAGCATCAGGCCGAGAGTTGTAATAATAACTTCCTGGGCCTCTCTGAATCCGTGACGGATTATTCCTACAGGGGTTTCAGGTGTTCTGTGGTTCAGGTAGATATCCCTGCACTCCCGGATCAGTTCGGTCCTCTTCTTACTGGCAGGGTTGTAGAGAACAGTAACGAAATCCCCCTCAGCAGCGAGGTTAAGCCTCTTTTGTATAAGCTCTGTGGGAGTCAGCAGATTACTCAATGAGATGACCGAAAAGTCATGGATCAGAGGTGCTCCCAGAAGGGCCGCTGACGAGAGGGCCGATGTGATGCCGGGAATGACCCTGACATCCAGCGCCTCCTGCTGCTCTTCACTCAAAAGCTCCAGTACGGGTCCGGCAATACTGAATACCCCGGCGTCCCCTCCTGAGAGGATAAGAACATTACGCCCTGAAAGGGCCTTTTCGATACTCATCCTGCTCCGCTCCACCTCCTGCATCATCCCGTAGGACTCCACTTCCGTTCCTTCGGGAACGAGGTGCTTCACAAGATCAATATAACTCTTGTATCCGATAACCGTATCCGCAGTCTGCAATGCTTCCAGGGCCATGGGAGCCAGAAGCTCATCTGTACCCGGACCGGTTCCGGCAATGGTCAGTCTTCCTGACATAGATTCTCCTTAACAAGGGCCAGAGTGACCCCGTTGTTCCCGCGTTTGGGCGCAATCACAGAGCCTTTTCTGGCTGTGATCATGGCACAGGGTTCACAGACCCCGGGAATATCAAAGTGTTTTTTTGCTGCTTCCGATGCGGACATACCGGGGAAGCTGTAGTGCCTGATCTCTTCTGATTCGAGAAAAACAAGGGGAATGTCCATCTCATCCAGAGCCTCTATCAGCCCCGCTTCATCCCTCTTGATGGAGACAGTGGCGGCGCAGCGGATCATACCGGAGCTGATACCCTGCTCGTCAAAAAGCCTCTGGATCTCCCCTCTGATCACGGAAGCCTCAGCTCCCCGGCGGCAGCCGATGCCGAGAATAAGATCCCTGTTGGTATCGGAAGCGGTTGTAATCACTGGAACACATCCAAGCAGAGAGGCCACTTTCCATGTAAGATTGTTGGCGCCGCCTTCGTGTCCGGAAAGCGTGCTGACTGCAAAGCGCCTGGCATCATCCACAGTGACCACCGCCGGATCGTTGTACTTGTCCCTGATAAGGGGTGCGATCATCCTGATGACGATTCCCGAGGCCATGATGAAGACAAGCCCCTCGTAACTGTGGAAGATCTCCCTTACAAGTCCTTCAAGCTCCCCCTTTCCGGGTCGATAGACATCGGCCTTCCCGGGGTAGAGCTCCTTCAAACGGTGAGCGGTTTTCTCGGAGCTGTCGGTAACAGCAAGGACAGCGATGGACATCATCAGCCCTCTTCTCCCTGTGAACCGGAGTCCAGGCGGCCCTTTCTCCAGCCGTGGCTGAAGGAGGGATCATAGAGCTTGGAGTACTCGAAGTTCTGATCCAGTACATCCCCTACTATAATCAGAGCCTGACGGCTTATACCGCTCTCTTTTACTGTACGGGCCAGATCTCCCAGGCGGGAGCGGAGGATCTTCTGGTCCGGCCACGAGGCTCTGTAGACTATGGCTGCAGGGGTTTCGGCAGGATAGGATGTCAGCAGTTTCCCGCAGACCCTGTCTATATGGGCAATGCTTAAAAAGAGGGCCATGGTCGCCCTGGAACGGGCAAGAACCTCAAGGTCCTCCTTTTCAGGTACGGGGGTCCGCCCCTCAACACGGCTGATGATAAGAGACTGGCTGACTCCAGGCAGGGTGTACTCCTGCTCCAGGGCCGCAGCAGCCGCCTGAAAGGAGCTGACACCGGGAACGATCTCATAGTCGATGCCCTCAGCTCTGAGGTATTCCATCTGCTCCTGAATGGCTCCGAAAAGGGAGGGATCTCCGGTATGAAGACGGACTATTACACCCTCTTTCTCCCTGTGTTCACCGTAAACACGACAGACCTCTTCCAGATCCATGGAGGCTGAATCCATGATAACCGCATCTTTGCGGCACCAGCCGAGAACCTCGGGGGAGACAAGGGAGCCGGCATAGATAACCACATCGGCCCCGCTGAGAATACGGCTTCCCTTGACTGTAATAAGCTCCGGATCTCCGGGACCGGCCCCGATAAAATATACTTTCATAATCTTCTTCCTGCTTTATTCACTGCCTGTTTTTTCACCAGGGCTTTTTATTATAACAATTGAGAGGCTTCCATCTTCTCCGGGATCAACTCTGGTGAAGTCCCTTATGACGACCTCTCCTTCCAGTCCGGCCCGTTTTACAAAACTGGCTGAATCTGTCAGATTCCGGCTCACAAGGTAGTTTTTGAGAAATTCAATTTTCCTGTAAACCTTCATAAGAACCAGAGTACGGTGATTCTCAAGGAGCCTGTCAAGATCACCGGCACTC
Organism: Oceanispirochaeta sp.; assembly: GCA_963676905.2. Classification (GTDB taxonomy): domain Bacteria; phylum Spirochaetota; class Spirochaetia; order DSM-2461; family DSM-2461; genus Oceanispirochaeta. The sequence continues at coordinate 2,790,618 of CAXXVE010000001.1, read as the reverse complement.
CCGGGCATCGGCAGAACGGCGCAGCTCTCATCTCCCGTCACAAGGGGAACACCCGCCTTTGATGCAGCCAGCTGGACACTGCTGACTCCGGGAATAATCTCCCACTCAAGACGGGGTAGCTCTTCGAGCAGAGCTTCCAGAAAGTAGGCGAAGGAGGAGTAAATCCCCGGATCACCAAGAGTTACAAAGCTGACACGTTTTTTGTCCTTCAGGCTCATGACAGTATCGGCGGCGATCTCCTTCCAACGCTGAGTATGGGCCTCTCTGTCCCGGGTCATGGGATACTCGATCTCCACGACAGGGAGATCACATCCGGCAGCCTGCTCCAGAATGGAACGGGCCAGGGAGTCCGACTTGATTCTGGCACGGGGACAGAGGATAAGGTCCGAGGATTCGATGATCCTCAGGGCTTTGAGGGTAAGAAGCTCAGGGTCTCCCGGACCCAGTCCGATGCCATAGATCCTGGCCTCCTGCGGCTCCGCCGGCGGGGCGGCATAGCAGAGGTTAAGTTCCTTCAAAGAGCCGTCCAGGCCTTCCGCCGCCTCTGCAGCGGTTCCGGACCAGATCATCTCATCCGAGGTTCCCAGACGGGCACCGACACAGAAGGACCACTCTCCCCGTCCCCGGCTTACAAGAAACTCCGCCACAGCTTCAGGATGATTCTGTCTGTCAGTGTAGATCATGACACTGCTGTTTTTCAGGAGAAAGGGATCGAGATTTCTGATGTCTCTGCCGTGAACGGAAACCCGCCCGGGAAGAGGGGTCTGCAGATGCAGACGGCTGCAGAGGATCTGATAACTTCCCAGCCCCGGTATAATCCTTACAAGGGAGGGGTCGAGATCCTTCAGCACCCTGCGGCTCAGGCTGAAGACAGAGGGATCTCCCGACACAAGCAGAGCCGCCTCTACTGCGGCATCAAGTTCTGCCAGCTCCTTACTGAGTGAGTCGAGAGAGCCCATTATATTTCTTGCCTTGCCTGATGGAACAGAGAGCTCCTTCAGGTGCTTGGGGTATCCGAATACAATATCCGCGTCCTCAATAGTCTGCCTTGCCTGGGGAGTGAGATAACAGGCATCCCCGGGGCCCATACCAACAATCCAAATCACTGAGCGCCCTCCGGGGAAGTGTATTGAACCGAAGAGGGGGCGTTAAGGCAATGCCCCTCAAGGTCCAGGACATAGACCGATAGTTCGGGGAGTTCATCATGATCCTTCTCCCAGAGATTGAAGACCCGCCAGGCTGTCCGCTCGGCCATCAGATCAAAAGCCTCCTGGAGTCCGGCCTCTTTCAAAAAAGCAACGGCCTCTTCGGCCATCTTCATATCAAGCAGTTTTTTAACCTGAGACCTGTCGGCACCGGCAGCAGCAGCCAGGGCGGCCACGGTTTCAAGACGGGCATCCCCGAAGTTGCAGTGGGTATCGAAGAGACCCGCCGCTATCTTGGCCATCTTACCTATATGACAGGCAAGGTGTACCCTCTTGAACCCCTTGAGAACCGCCTGGTTCAGGGCAAAGCCCGCGGCGTCACCGAACCTGAAGATACCCGACTCCTCAAGGTCTTTTTCAGACTTATAGAATTTTTCACCCACATAGCCGGGGGTCATATAGAGCTCGTCATAACCGGCGGCCCTTATTGTTTTGCAGTTGAGAATCATCGAAGCCTTATATGCCTTCTCCGACCTTGGTTCTATAACTCCGGAGGTCCCGATGATGGAGATGCCCCCCTCGATGCCGAGCCGGGGGTTCCATGTCTTCCGGGCCAGTTCCTCACCGTCGGGAACAAAGATTTCAACTTCAAATCCCTTCTCTCCGGAGCAGAGGGGTTTCAGATTGTTCTCTATCATCTTGCGTGGACCCGGATTGATGGCCCACTCCCCGGGTTTCACAGGAAGCCCCGGCCTTGTGACCCGTCCGACCCCCTTGCCGCCGCGAAGAACAATTCCCGGAGTGTCAGTTATTGTGACCCGTGCGCAGAAGAGATGTCCGTGGGTAATATCATCGTCATCACCGCTGTCCTTTCTGACAGCGGCTTCCCCGTAAAAGAGGCCCGCTCCGTCTTTTTCAAGACGGGCTTCTTCCACCGGGATATCGAGGACAAGGGAGTTCCGGAGCTCTACACTCACAGTATGAGACTCCCCTGGCAGTTCCGCGGACTCCCTGACAGCGACCAGAGCGGCGGCCCTGGCGGCAGCACAGGCGGCAGTCCCGGAGGTAAAGCCGCGCTGCAGGCCCTCTACCTTCCCAAGGACTTCGCGGTACTCTCTCAAGAACGGCCTGCCAGAGTGCACAATCCGTTGACGATGGTGGCGGCGATGGGGCTGCCTCCCCGCTTTGAAGGATTTGAAATAAAGGGTATTCCTGATTCAATCAGCTCAATCTTTGATTCCGCCGCACCGACAAAACCGACGGGTACGCCGATGATCAGGGCGGGAGCCGCGCGGCCGGCCTTGACCAGGTCAATCAGTTCAAAGAGGGCTGTGGGAGCGTTGCCTATGGAAACGATCCCTCCCTCATAGAGGGGCGCTGCCCGGCCGATGGCCACGGCGGACTTGGTGGTTCCCCGCTGCCGGGCCTCTTCGGCCACTCCTTCATCATAGAGCAGGCAGTTCAGGGAACAGCCGTACTTTGCAAGAGGTTCTTTGCGGATTCCCGCCATGACCATTGAAACATCGGTGACAATCCCTTTTCCCGCCGCAATGGCGGCCACACCCTTTTCGATGGCATCGGAGCTCATCTGAAAGGTCAGGGCAAAATCCACATCCGCCGTTGTATGGGCAATCCGCTTGATGATCTCACGCTCGGGCTCATCGGGCCATCTGTCGCCGAAGGCCTCCCTTATCAGGGAGAAACTCCGTCTGTAGATCTCATCTGGTTCAATATACTGTCTGTCCTTTTTCATACTGCCTCATCTCTCCTGTTATAGGCCGCTGCGGCCATTACAAAGTTCTCTGCAAGTTCGGGTCTGCTGATAAAATGAAAGTGAACATAACTGGCCAGAACATTTTTATACTCATATCCTTCCTGAAGGATCTCACCTTTCCTGTCCATGGAAAAGACTGTATCCCGGTCCACAGATTCTTCAAGGCAGGACCAGTGGAAGAGGTGTCCCGGAACTCCGGTGCCCTTTGAAGCGAGGAAATTATCCCTCTTCCAGCTTACGGTTCCGTACCCCAGAGCCTTCAGAGAGGAGGTCATGGAGATTCTGCCGGGAAGGATTCCGGCCATTTCCCAGAGGGAACCGTCACGGGTTCTCAGAGATTCGGCAAGGTACATGTAGCCTCCGCACTCGCCGTAGATGGGCATACCCTCTTCGGCGGCTCTTTTGAGCTCTTCCATAAGAGAGCGGTTCTCCGACAGCTCCCGTGCAAAGCGTTCAGGGTATCCGCCGCCGAAATAGACGGCGCTGGCTCCCTCGGGCAGGGCCTTGTCTTTAATGGGGCTGAACCAGGCAAGCCGGGCGCCCCGGTTCTCCAGAAGGTCCAGATTGTCCTGATAATAGAAGGAGAACGCATCGTCCCGGGCCACGGCGATCAGGGGCCGCTCTTCACCTTCCTGGGCAGGGGTTTCCAGAAAAATCTTCTTCAGACCTCCCGGATGACCGCCGGCGGCCTCCCTTTTCAGTTCAGAAACTCCGCTCAGACTTATAAGCTGATCCAGATCCAGATGAGCCTCCATCAGATCAGCCAGACGGTCCAGAATTCCGTCCACCTCATCCTTGTAGCCCTCCTCTGTGACCATCTTCAGCCCCAGATGCCTCGAAGGAAGTTCAATATCCTTTGCCCTGGGGATGACCCCTGTCACAGGCCTGCCTGTAGCGGCCTCAACGGCATCCCTGACCATGGCAGCGTGCCGCTCTGATCCCGTTCTGTTCAGGATAAATCCCGCTATGGGAGCATCTTCTCTGTATTTCATAAAGCCCAGGGCCGTAGCACCAACGCTCTGGGCCGCCGAAGCGGCGTCAATAACAATAAAAACAGGGATTCCCAGGGTCTTTGAAAGATCGTAGGAGCTGCCTTCGTCAAAGCGTCCGGCATCTCCGTCGTAGTACCCCATAACCCCTTCCACCGGGCAGATATCGGCCCTGTCTCCATGGTGGTGAAAGAGAGAGATCAGAGCACTGCGCTCCATCAGCCTTGTATCCAGATTGCGGCATATGCCGTGGGATGCCAGGGAGTGAAAACCGGGATCAATATAGTCGGGACCGCATTTCCAGCACTGCAGAGTATAGCCCTTTCTGTAAAGCAGGCGGTTGAGACCCATGGCAATGGTGCTCTTGCCGCATCCGCTGGAGGTTCCGGCTATCATAAAGGTTTTCAAAGGGTGTTTCCCCCTGTATCCATGCCAAGGGCAGCGGCGGCCTTTCCTTTAAAAATATTCTGAATATGAGGGTTTTCACCCAGTCCCCTGAGATAGCAGCTTACAGCATATCCCTCAGCCTGAAGGCGGCTCTTCCAGCTCTCCTGATCATCACCGGCCATATCGTTGACAGCGTGATCTCCTGCCACCAGCATCAGGGGCATCAGGTGAAGCCCTCTGAAATTCCGAAGCTTAAGCTTCTCGATCACCCTGTCCAGTTCGGGGTAACCCTCAACACAGCCGATCTCGACGGGCATCCTCCGCTCCTCGGCCCGGGCCTGAAGACAGCTGTAGATGGCATTGGCGGGGTGATCCGTACCATGGCCCATCAGCACAAGGGCATCCCCCTCTTCCATGGGAGGCATCTGCGCTTCCAGCGCATCCAGCACAAGTTCATAGTCCCTGTCCCTGAAAAGGAGAGGCTCCCCTACTGTAAAGGAACGGAACTTTCCTCTGAAGGGGAGTACCGAACTGAGGACCTTGTGGTGGTACTCCTCACCGGGAATGATATGAAGGGGCTGAATATGAACTTCCTCATACCCCTCCAGGAGTAAACGGTCTACCGCCATGGCGGGGGTATCTATATGAAGGGATCTCTCCCTTGCAAGTTTTCTGATAATGATATGAGAGGTAAAGGCCCTTTTCAGGTCATACCCTGGAAATGCGTCAGACAGATTCCGCTCACAGGCCTCTATGGTTTTCTTCAGAGTATCCTCATGACTGGTGCCGAAACTGACAACAAGAAGGGCTTTTTTCGATTTCATGAATTTATGTCCTTTTCTCTTATTAATGCGGAAAGCTCGGAAATTGTCCCCGGAATCTGTCCATCCCAGTTCAGGGCAGAGGCCACATCAAGGACCCCTGGAATCTTTATGCCCCCTCTCTCAAGCAGGGAGGCATCCGCAAAAACCTCTTCCGGAGACCCCTGTCCGATAAGGGTATTGTCCGCAAAGACAAGGACCCTGTCCGCCCACTGCCAGGCAAAATCCGAGTCGTGGGTTGATATAAGAATTGTCTTCCCTTCGCTTTTCAGAAAGTCCAGGGTCTGCATCATTTCGGAGCAGCTTTTCCGGTCCAGCCAGGCAAGGGGTTCATCCAGAATGACAATTTCATTTTTCATGGCCAGAATATCCGCAATGGCCACTCTCTTCTTCTGGCCGTAACTCAGATACTGTACCGGCCTGTCCCTCATGGCTCCCAGGGCCGTATGCTCCAGAGCATCTTCAGTTCTCTGTCTCACTTCTTCCTGAGGCAGCCCCTGATTCCCCGGACCGAAGGCGACCTCCTGAAAAACAGTAGGAGCAAAGATCTGTACATCGGGATTCTGAAAGGTGATGCCCACCTCTTCAAAGGGGCTCTTCTTCTTTCGGACTCCTTTCAGCAGCCTGCCGTCCAGGGCGATGCTGCCCCTTCGGTGCTTTAAAAGTCCGCTTAACAGCAGAAAGAGAGTGCTTTTACCCGTGCCGTTGGCTCCCAGAACCGCTGTACGGCTCCCCCGTTCCAGGGAGAAGGAGATATTTCTGAGGGCCTTTGTCCCGTCAGGATAGGTGTAGGAGAGGTCTTGAACATCTATATAAGCCATTTTCCCTCAACATAGTATAGAAATATCAGAACAGCAGCATAAAAAACAAGAAAGACCCTGTTTTTGACACTTTTTCTGTATTCAGGCTCAATAAACTCGATGAGCCCGCTGCAGGATCTGGCCTGCAGAGCCATGGCCGCCTGATCACTGTAGGCGGTGCTTTTTTCAAAGAGGGATCTGCACAGCAGTCCCAGAGAGTTAAAGGAGACAAGAAATCCGCTGTATCCGCGGCGGGCCTTCTGGGACATATAGATATCCGAGGCCATATCCGAGAGGATAAAAATGGAGCGGTAGATCAGAAGCACCATTTCCCTGAAAACAGGCGATACCTTGAGTTTTTTCAGGAGTGAATCGATCTGCCCCGACGAGGTTGTAAGAATAAAGGAGAAGAAACACATCACCCCCGCCAGAGAGCGGAAAAGAAGCCTTATGCTCCGTTCAATATTGTCCGGGCTTACGGCCCAGTAGAGTCCCAAAAAAGGAACTCCTCCGTCAAAGGGCCTCCTTCCCAGTGAAACCAGGACCGGGAGGACAGCCGAAGCGACGAAGAAGAGGGGAATAGTGAGGAGCTTCAAAAGGAAGCGGGGCGCCACTTTTCCCCCGGCCAGCAGACAGACAGCGGCCAGAACCAGTACAAGAGAGGGTATCAGCAGAGTCCTGCTGACAAGAACCGTCAGGAGAGAGAGTATAAAAAAGCTTCCCTTCTCCAGGGGATCAACTCCTGCAAGGGGAGACTGGCTGGACTGTTTGTCTATCTGGTACATTGTGGAGGTCAGTCCTCTTTTTTACGCTTGCCTGTAAAGTAGCCCAGACCGAAGCAGAATATACCCGATCCGAGAGCCGCCTGTAAGGCAAAGAGAAGAGATTCCGTTTCTGATCCCGGTGGTTCCCAGAAGGGCTCAAACCAGGCTTCATACTCCGGATTGACCTCGGAAATCAGGTCTTCCGCAATGCCGTCGGCACCTTCAAACTCAGAGAAGGGATTCAGGACCAGAGCGGTAATGACAATAACTACAATTGCAAGAAGGAGAATCAGATTCTGGATAACTGTTTTTTTCACAGCAGTCCTCCCCTTAATTCGCCCAGTTCCTCCCGGGCCGCAGGATAGAGGACATTGAGGATTACAACAGTCAGCAGCCCCTCCACTATGGCAAGGGGAACCTGGGTCACCGCAAAGACCGCCATAAACTGAAGAATCGCACCCCCCGCACCGGAGACCGGATCGGGATGGGCAAGGCCCAGCTGAATGGAGGTAATCACGTAGGTGAGAAGATCACTGAAAAAGGCTGCCAGAAAGATCGTAACCTTACGGTTCATGCCTGATTTTCTGCCGAGTATCCAGATCCCCCAGGCCACAAAGGGGCCTGCAACAGCCATGGAAAAGGCGTTGGCACCAAGTGTAGTAATTCCTCCGTGTGCCAGAAGAAGAGCCTGAAAGAGAAGGACTATAAATCCAAGTACAGTCATAGTCGAAGGACCGAACAGAATAGTCCCCATGGCGATTCCCGTGGCATGGGATGAGCTTCCCGTAAAAGAGGGAAGCTTCAGAGCCGAAACGACAAAGGTAAAAGCACCGGCCATGGCAAGAAGGAGTTTGACCTTGTTGCTTTCAGCGGAAAGCTTTTTGATGTTCTTCAGACCGGCTGCCATAAAGGGAATGCAGAGAACCCAGTAGGCTCCGGCCCATCCGGCGGGAAGAAATCCTTCCATGATATGCATGGAAAAGAGAGTTCCCGGAAGCAGAAGAAGTGCGATGCTAAGTAACAGTTTTGCAGGCATCACAGGCCGCCTTTCTTGAAGGCGGCACAAGAATTGAATTTACCCATTTAGTTTACCTCGTTAAATGTGCGTTTGAATATGAGTTTCACGGCAGGTCTTCTGACTTCCGGACATTCCCCCTTCTCCCCTTCCCGCAGGATAGTGCAGTGGTTTCGGAGCGGGTTACGGCGTATTTAGCCGATCCGGTTACAGCGGCGGGTCCGTTCCTGACTTTCACAGGATTCCCTTTTAACTCCGGTTTTAAGGCCGGAGGCCGTTTAAACATTGATTATGTACAGTTCATCATGGTATCAAAGAGATAGAGATGTCAATCCTGATATTCAGCTAAAAAATGACAATTTTTTACCACAACTGTGCATAAAATCAAAATCATTACAGGCTGTTGGATTTTATGATATAAGTGAGAACAAAGGATCTATCCCCATGAATACAGAAAACAGTCAGAAAGAATTCGAATCTGCAGGGTTGCTTATCCCCGGCGGAGTGAACTCCCCTGTTCGGGCATTTAAATCGGTGGGAGGAAATCCCCTTTTTATAGAGAGAGCCTCAGGTTCAAAAATAAAAGACATCGACGGCAACAGTTATATTGACTATGTCGGTTCCTGGGGTCCCATGATCCTCGGCCATGCCCATCCTGCCGTCGTCACAGCTGTACAGAATGCCTGTGAAAAAGGACTCAGCTACGGCGCTCCCACATCAGCCGAAACCCTGCTGGCACGCAAAATCAGGGATATGGTTCCATCAATGGAGAAGATCCGCCTTGTCAATTCAGGGACAGAGGCCACAATGTCGGCGGTCCGCCTGGCAAGGGGATTTACAGGACGGGACCTTATTATCAAATTTGAAGGCTGCTACCACGGCCATGGAGACAGCTTCCTTATTGCCGCCGGCTCCGGAGCCGCCACCCTGGGAGTCCCTGACAGCCCCGGTGTAACAGCCGGAACGGCATCGGGTACCCTTATTGCAAAATACAATGACCTGGAGTCAGTGAAGACTCTGTTCAAGACCCACAGCGGAAAGATTGCCGCCCTTATAGTAGAGCCTGTAGCCGGTAACATGGGGGTCATACCTCCTGCAGAGGGATTCCTGGAAGGTCTGAGATCCATCACTGAAAAAGAGGGAAGCCTTCTTATAATCGATGAGGTTATGACAGGCTTCCGTGTCGCCCGCGGCGGGGCACAGGAGCTCTACGGCATAAAGCCGGACCTCTCCACCTTCGGAAAGATCATAGGCGGCGGCATGCCGCTGGCAGCCTACGGCGGCCGGACTGAAATTATGGACAGGCTTGCCCCTTCGGGACCTGTTTATCAGGCTGGAACCCTTTCGGGAAACCCTCTTGCCACAGCCGCGGGACTCAGCACACTGGAAGTCATTGACAGCACTCCCGCATTCTATGAGGATCTGGAAAACTACTCTGCAGCCCTGGAAGAGGGAATCAGAGAGAACTGCCGGAACCTCGGCATCAAGGCCGTAAGCAACAGAGTCGGCTCAATGATGACCCTCTTTCTTACGGAACAGGATAAGGTAAAAGACTGGGAGAGCGCTTCAAGCTGTGATGCGGCGGCATACGGCAGATACTTCAGGAACTCCCTTGACCAGGGCATCTACCTGGCGCCCTCGGCCTTTGAAGCAGCCTTTGTATCCTCAGCCCATTCTACAGAAGACCTTGAAAAAACAATTATGGCCAACTATATGGCCCTTAAAGATCTCAGAGACAGAGCCTGATGAAATACGGTCCCGTTACAAGAAAGACTTTTCCGGTCAGCCTCCTCCTTGAGGGGAAGCGCTGCCTTATTGTAGGCGGCGGACCCGGGATCGCCAGAAAAATAGAAAACCTTGCCGCATCGGGTGGAGAGCTTACCCTCGTAAGTCCCGTTCTCTGTGAAAGAGTTCAGGAGCTCCAGAAGCGGGACCTCTTTTTCTGGAAGGAACGGGAGTTCCGATTCTCCGATCTGGATGACAGGGATCTTGTCTACTGCGGAACCTCCGACTCAACCCTCAACCGGAGCATTCTCGACGAGTGCCGGAAGAGGCGTATTCTCTGCTGTCCCATTGACAGCAACTGGCCTGACGGCGACTTTACAACCCCCGCAATTTTCAGAGATGACGAGCTTTCCATAGCCGTATCAACGGGGGGAGCCTCCTGCCGCCGGTCCAAACTTATCAAGCAGAATCTTGAAAAGCATATTGAGATGATTGACTCACTGGGACTGCTTGTTATCGGAACAAGCCACAGGGAACTGGACCTTGAGAAAAGAGAGTCTTTTCATCTGGGCAGCGGGTCCTTTGAGGCTGCGGGACAGATGCTCTCACGGGTCTGGGGTGTCCATGAATTTCTGATCCTCAACACCTGCAACCGAGTGGAGATTCATGCGGTTGTTTCGGGAGATTCAGGGGTCAGCATGCTTCTGAAGAGGATTATGGGTTTTGACACCCTAAAGGATGATGAGTTCTATCTTCTTGAAGGAGAAAAAGCCTTTGAGCATACCTCCACCATGATGGCGGGCCTCTACTCCCAAACACCCGGGGAAAACCATATTGTCGCCCAGATGAAAGACGCCTACAAAGAGGCCGAAGAGGCGGGATGGACAGGAACGATACTGAATGACTGGTTCTCCCGGAGCCTTGGAGTATCAAAGAAGATCCGCAACAGAATCGCTCCCCTTCTGAAGGAGTTTGAGATAGAGGATGTGGCCTGTGAAAACATCAGCCAGTTTCTGACAGATCGAAGCGCTGAGAAAGACCTTGCCCTTAAGGGGCGAACCGCCCTGATTCTTGGAACGGGAATCATAGCCGAAGGCATGGCCCGCCGCCTCAACGCCCTGGGATTCCGCCTGATCTGCTGTTATCACAGAAACAGACCCTCCTGGGAAAGTGAGTGGGAGATGAAGATGATCTCTCTGGATAATTTCAAATCCGCTCTCAGCGAGGCGGACGTGGTTGTGGCCGCCACATCAAGTCCGAACTATCTTCTGGGCCCGGGAGATGAAAAACTCTTTTCCGAGGAGGGAAGCAGCCTTCTAATAGACCTCTCCCTGCCGCGGAATATATCCCCCCGTATTGGAAGGGGATATTCAAAGGGCTATGAGTGCAGTGATGAAGATGATGATGCGTCCAGCGGGATAACCGTCAGAGACCTTGATGACCTGAAACACTGGTACCGACGGGAACTGGCCGACATGGAAAGGATCATGGGTGAATGCGGCAGCATAATACAGGAGAATAAAGACAGCTATGAGAGAATCGCAAACAGTCTTACGGGCGGGAAACCGAAGCAGCCGGCTGGCCGTGCTTCAGGCAGCCTCGGCCCTTGAAAAAATATCAGAACTTATCCCGTCACTGAAATGGGAACAGATAAACCTCTCCAGCCCCGGAGACAGGGACAGAAAGACAGATCTGATGCAGAGCCCCGGAGACTTCTTCTCAAGAGACCTTGATGATGCCGTTCTCAATGGAGAGCTGGACTGCGCCACCCACAGCGCCAAAGACCTTGAATACCCCATGAGAGAGGGTATCGACTGGGTCTGGCTCCCCTGGAGGGAGGAGCCGGAGGATGTGCTCATCTGCCGTCCGGGTTTCATGCCGGAAGAGCTTACAAAGGATCATCTGATAGGCGTTTCAAGCGGCCGCAGGGAGGATTACTGTATAAGGGAGTTCCCTGAAGTTCCGCGTCAGCCTATCCGCGGCAATATCGAGGACCGCCTTGCCCAGCTTGATGAGGGCCGTTTCGATATGATTCTTATGGCCAAAGCGGCCCTGAACCGTCTGGGGCTTTCGGGCAGAATAACAAGAGTCCTCTCACTGAAGGAGCTTCCCGTACCCGAAGCACAGGGAGTACTGGCTCTTACCTTCCGGGCGGGAGACAGCCGTTTTGAGGCTATCAGAAGCCTCTTTGTCAAAAGCGTCAGATTTGTGGGTTCCGGCCCCGGGGACGCTGCCCTTTGCACCCTGAGGGGAGTGGAAGCACTGAAGAACTGCGACGTCTGTTTTTATGACTCCCTCATTGATGACAGGCTGCTGAGCCATGTGCATGGAGAGACTGTTTACACTGGCAAAAGAAGCGGACACCACAGCCTGCCCCAGGAGAAGATAAGCGCCCTGATAAGTGAGTATGCCCGCAAGGGACTCAGTGTCGTCCGCCTCAAGGGGGGTGATCCCGGTATCTTCGGACGCCTTGCAGAAGAGGTGGAGGAACTTGAGAAACTGAAGATCCCCTACAGGGTCATTCCGGGGGTCAGCAGCCTCAATGCAGCCACGACCGGTACCGGCATGCTTCTGACAAGACGGGAGGTATCCCGTGGATACACAGCCATGAGCTCCAGGGTCAAAGACGGCGGCATTGCCGACACGGGAGCGGAAGCCAGAGGAAAGCTGCCTGTTGTATTCTTCATGTCCCTCAAGGCGGCTCCCATTGTGATACAATCCCTTAAGGATGAAGGACGCCCGGCCTCAGAGCCTGCGGCAGTTGTCTATAATGCGGGAGCCCCCGATCAGAAGATTATAAGAGGAACCCTGACAACCCTTCCGGGACTGATCGAAGAAGAGGGCTATGCCCGGCCCGGCCTGCTGATAGCCGGAGAGATAAGCAGCTACGGATTTGATATGAATATGGGAGCCCTTGAAGGAAAAAAGATCCTTCTGACCTGCAGCGAGCGCCTTATGGAAAGGGCCTGCCGTATGGTTGAGGACCTGGGCGGCATTCCTCTACCCTCCCCCCTCATCAAACTGGAACGGACCCTGGAAACATTGAAGGGGCCCGAGGAGAACCTGGAAAGCTGCAAATGGGTCGTCCTCACCTCACCGTCGGCAATAGAGTTCTTTATGGAACTTGTAAAACAGGATGAAATTGACCTGAGGACCCTGCCGAAGATTATGGTCTGCGGGACCCCCTCCCGTCAGAAGCTTATGGAATACGGCATCCATGCCGACCTTTGCCCCCCCGCCTCATACGGAGCCGAAGAGCTGAAAAAGGCTGCCGCCGGCGTCATTAAAGAGGGAGACAGAGTGCTCCGTCTCCGTTCAGCCGCTGCAGGGGATGAGATAACCCGAGCTCTGGAATCCCTTGGTGCACAGGTTACAGACAGAGTGCTCTACAGGAACAGTCCCGTCCCGCCCCCCCCGGAGTGCCCGGAATCAGATGCTGTATTTTTTGCAAGCTCCTCTGCTATCAGATATTATGAAAAAAACTGGGGCTCCCAGTCATTTGAGAACAGGATACTTCTGGCTATCGGCGAACCGACGGCCCGGACGATCCGGGAACTCTACGGCTCTGACCCCCTTATTGCGAAAGAGGCGGACATTCCCTCGTCCATAATGACTCTGGCCGCAGCAATGACTGAAAGAAAACTGAAGGAGACAGTATGAAAGGATATCCCGATGTTCGCTTGAGACGGCTCAGAAAGAGCCCCTCCATAAGACGGCTCTTTGACGCCCCCCTGCCGGGGCCGGAAAAATTTATATGGCCCCTCTTTGTGGCCGAAGGAACCGGCAGGCATGAAGCGATAGACGCCATGCCCGGACAGTACCGTCTGAGTCCCGATACACTCTGCCGGCAGGTGGAGGATTCGGTGAAGGCGGGAATCGGCGGGGTTCTTCTTTTCGGATTGACAGAACAGAGCAAAAAGGACGGCGCCGGCAGTGAAGCCTGCTGCAGCACCGGCTCGGTACAGCAGGCTGTGAAAGTCCTTAAAAAGGAGTTTCCCGATCTGATTGTGATGACCGATGTCTGCCTCTGCGCTTATACATCCCACGGCCACTGCGGCCCCCTTACAGAGTCGGGTGATGTGGACAATGACAAGGCCCTGAAACAGCTGGCCCTTACGGCCCTCTCCCACGCCGAAGCCGGAGCGGACTGTGTTGCCCCCAGCGCCATGATGGACGGACAGGTTCAGGCCATCAGATCCGCCCTGGACGGAGGCGGCTTCAAAGATACCCTTCTTATGAGCTACTCCACCAAGTTTGCTTCATCCATGTACGGCCCCTTCAGAGACGCCGAACAGTCGGCGCCGGGCAAGGGCGACAGGCAGGGATATCAGCAGTCCTATAGAGACCCGAGACAGGCTGTAAGGGAGAGTCTTTTTGATGAGGATGAGGGCGCTGACATCCTGATGGTGAAGCCCGCCCTTCTTTATCTTGATATTATAAAAGAGATAAGAGAGCGGACAGAACTTCCTCTGGCTGCCTACAATGTGAGCGGTGAATATTCCATGATGATCGCCTCCGCCGAAAGGGGCTGGGGGGATCTGAAGGCCATGGTCAGGGAGTCTGCTGCCGCCATGGACAGGGCCGGAACGGATATAATCATCTCCTACTGGGCCGGACGGTATAAAGAATTTTTCTCTTGATAAAACAGGCTTGTTAAGCCCCGCTCCGGGGGCTATAATAGGCTTCAACAAAACATATGGAGAGGTGCCGGAGCGGTCGAACGGTCCTGATTCGAAATCAGGTGTACTGCTTGCAGTACCGGGGGTTCGAATCCCCCCCTCTCCGTTTAAATCAGATAAAAAAAGACCCGGAATGATCCGGGCCTTTTTTTTCTCAAAAACAGTTTCCTGCTGAACCTGAACTACTCGGCATTTCTGTCGAGAGCCTTCTGCAGCAGAACAGCTCCCAGAATCAGAACACCCTTGATAAAGTCTGTTACAAAGGCGGGAACCTGGAAGGCCGACAGAATGGCATCGATGGCAAAGAGGATAATGGCTCCGAAGAAGCTTCCCTGGATAAATCCCCTGCCTCCGGCCATGGATGTACCCCCGATGGCAACCGCGGCGATAACATCAAGCTCGAATCCCTTACCGGCTGTGGCCACATCCACCGAACCGAAGCGGGCGATATAGAGGAAGGCTGCGATTCCCGTCAGGAGTCCGGTGATTGTAAAGATCATCACCTTGATATACTCAACCTTGATTCCCGTCAGCCTTGCAGCCTTCTCATTGGAACCTACAGCGTATACATAGCGTCCGAACTTGGTCCGGTTCATCAGATACCATACGGCACAGGTGATTCCTACAAAGATCAGCACAAGATAGGGAAAGGGGCCGAGTTTGCCGTATCCAAGCTTTCTCAGGGTATCAAAGTAGATTTCATGATCAACAATCTGGGGTCCCCCGTCTCCAAACTGGATTGTTATGGAGCGGTAGGCGGTCAGGGTTGCCAGTGTGACAATAAAGGAAGCCACCTTGGCCACTCCTATAAAGATACCGTTGAAGAGTCCCATAAGGGCTCCCATCAGCATACAGACAAAGAGGGTCAGAAGGATATTCTGTGTGGAGTTGAAGACCACGACCCCGATGGCCGCCGACAGGGCCAGAATAGAACCTACCGATAAATCGATGTTTCCCGAAATGATTACAAGAGACATTCCCAGGGCAATAATTCCGATAAAGACAGACGATCTCATCAGGTTCATCAGGCTGGGAAAGGACAGAAACTGATCACTTGCTATTCTTCCGATAAGAAGCATCAGAATCAGGGACAGGATATAGTTATGGTTGATTATAAATCTCTTGAAATCAAAATTTTTACTCTTTTTCTTCATACTCAATTCAAGACTGGTGCTCATATTTCTTCTCCGTCTTTATTCAGGATCTTTTGTTGGAACCGGTGGCATAGTACATAACCTCTACCTCATCCAGTTCCTTCCTGGTGAATTCTTTATTTATTTCGCCCTTGTACATTACAATACAACGGTCGGCGATCTTGTGGATCTCCGGAAACTCGGAGCTGAAAACAATAACACTCTTACCCTGATCAACAAGCTTTGTAATAAGCTGATATATCTCAAACTTGGCGCCCACATCGATACCCTGGGTCGGATTGTCCAGAATGTATACATCTGAATCCAGACCGAACCAGCGGGAGAAGATCACTTTCTGCTGGTTGCCGCCGCTCAATGAGGTGATCAGATGATCCGGGCACGCTGCCTTGATATTGGTGGCCTTACGGTTCTCTTCATACCGCAGGTACTCTTTTTTGGGACTGATGTGAATGCCTTTGTGGTGGGATGTGAACCAGGCCATGGAGATATTATCCCGGATATTCATATCCTTGATGATGGATCTCTCTTTCCGGTTCCGGGGAACCATGGAAACACCTGACTTGATAACACTGGCGATGGACTTTGTATTGAGCTCACTCCCCTTCAGCCGGATCGTTCCGGCGGTAGCCTTCCGTGCCCCGAAGAGACACTCGCTGAGCTCTCCCCGTCCGTCACCGAAAAGCCCCGTAAAGGCGATGATCTCTCCCTTTTTAAGCTGAAAGCTTATATTGTTGAAGTACCCTTCACAGCTCAGATCCTCGGCCTCGAAGACAACCTCATCCTGAACACAGTCGGTTTTGTCAAAAACATCATCATCGATGTTCCGGCCCACAAGCATCTCTGTGGCCTGCTGCTCATTGATGTCAGCAAAATTGCCTGAGGCAATATAGGCTCCGTCACGCATGACAGTAAATTTATCGCAGATTTCAAAGAGCTCGGGCATTTTGTGGGAGATGTAGATACAGCTGATCCCGTCGCTTCTCAGGCCTCTCATAATTGTAAAGAGATTATCGATCTCCTCATTGGTCAGAGCTGTTGTGGGCTCATCCATAATGATCAGACGGCACTCGAAGAGCAGCGCCCTCGCGATCTCCACAAGCTGTTTACGGGATGTATCCAGTTCCCTTACAAAGGCTGTGGGATCGATATCAAGATTCATCCTTTCAAAGACTTCCTGAGACCGTTTTATCATCTCCTTCCGGTTCAGATGAATCCCCGATTTAACAATCTCATTGTTGAGAAAGAGATTCTCATAAACCTTGAGATCATTTACAAGGTTCAGTTCCTGATGGATAAAGCGGATCCCCAGTCTGGATGCCTTGACCGGTGTCAGATGGGAGTGTTCCTCCCCGTCTATATAGATCTGGCCCGAATCCTGTCTGAGGATTCCGCCCAGTATATTCATCAAAGTTGATTTTCCCGCTCCGTTTTCCCCGAGGAGGCCGTGGATCTCCGCCTCTCCCACAGAAAAACTGACGTCCCGGACGGCGTGGACCGCACCGAAACTCTTATGGATATTTTTCATTTCCAGTTGCATGAATTATTCTACCTGATTTTGAATGTTGAAGCCGGCGGCCCTGAGGCCGCCGACACTATAATTTACATAAATCTAAAAAATTGAAATCTCAGTACAGAGAGTAGCGAAGTGTGTAAACAGGTCCTTCCATAAACTCTTTGTAGTTGGAGTTATCAACCATCTCGGTCTCTACAAGGTAGCGGCCTGAAACCTCTTTTCCGTCAAGGATATCAATACCGAGTTCGATGGCATCAACAACCATTGCAGGAGAGAAGGAGTAGGCAACCTGATCGATTCCCTGAGCCTGATAGTGATCAAAAAGGCCGAGAAGCTCTCTTGAAGCACTTACACCGGAAACCAGTTTTACATTGAGATTGTATCTTCCGTCGTATCCCTCTAATGCTGCCAGAACACCGGCGGCAACTTCAGCATCATGGGTGAAGATACCCTGAATGCTTTCTACCTGAGCCTGTGTATTGGAGGAGAGGAAAGTTTCCATCTGAGTCTGTGCAGTATCCTTGCTCCAGTTTGTAACAAACTCGTTCACAACAACAAAGTTGGAATCGGCTGTAGACCAGAAACCGTTGGATCTCTGCATGGGAACGCTGGAGTTGTCACCCTTGAACTCAAGGATATTTACAGGACCCGCAGCCAGTTCGTCTTTGAAGTAGTCATTGAAATACTCACCCATCTCTTCACCGATTGTATCGTTGTCACCCAGAAGTTCAGCAGTCTGATTGAAATTGCTGATCAGTCTGTCATAAACGATAAGGGGGATGTCCGCATCCAGAACAGTCTGGGCTGCAGATTTCAGCTCGTCACCGTTATGGGGCCACAGAACAACAACGTCAGCGCCTCTGGCTACAACTGTTTCAATCTGATTGGACTGTTTAACAATGTCGTCGGAGATAAGGAACTGGTAGCTGTATCCATGCTCTTCAGCCAGTTTCTTTGTCGCATTCTCAGCGTGTTTGATACTCTCACCGAGAAAACCATGGTCGGCACTTGGCATGATTACAGCCATAAACTTGGCATCCTTGTCCTGTCCGCCATTAGCAAAAACCATGGATGTCGAGGCAAGCATCATCACCATCAAAAGCACGATCAGTTTTTTCATTATTCACTCCTTTAAAAAAACTTTCTTTCTAAAACAGATTCTATTCAATCAGTCTCTATCAGACTGATAATTCACTAATATCAACAAGGGGAAGCTCATCGGCCCGGGGCTCTTTCAAGGCTTCAACTTTTCCGTAGTCGTATCCCTTCTCACTGTCCAGAGGCCAGATCATGGGTTTCATAAAACCAAGACAGGCAGAAAATCCCTGCTCTGCGGCGCTGTCCAGTCCGGTTCCCCTTGAGTTGGCTCCCTCATTTTCGATCGAGAAAACTCCCTCAAATTTCCTGTCCATAAGGCAGGAAACAAAGGCGCGCCAGTCCATTGAATCGGAACCTCCGAATCCCGGAACCATCGGTTCATAGGAAAAACGGTCCCACTCATGTTCGGCTACAGGTACACCCGCCGCTCTGGCTAGATCTTCCGATACAGCCTGTTTGCCGAATACATTTCCCCAGTGAATGGCACCGGCATCGTTATTCATTCTTGTTGTCTTCAGGTGGACAGACTTGATTCGCTTCATATCGCTGTTTTTTATGACATCCACGGGATCGACAAACTGCCAGACATCGTGGCTGGGATCATAGGTCTCACCATGAGCCTCTGAAGGGATCAGCTCATACATGAATTTCCGGGCTGCCAGGGTGGAACAGAGATTGTTCATGGTGCTGCTCATACACCTGGGCTGCCACCCCTCCATGGGGCAGTTTTCATAGATTACAGTGACCCCGAGATCCTCTGCATATTTGATAATGGGAGCAAAAACTCTTCTGTATTCGTAGAGGTTCTTCTCAAAAGCCCCCTCCTCCAGGTCCCACTCATGGTTATAGCCCACAAATGTTCCCACTGTTATACCGTTCTCGTCTCCCCCCATAAGGGCGGCCATCCGGATCAGCTTCAACAGGTGGTTCTGATTGTGAACCCTCTGGGAAGGATCTCCGCCGATGACATTTTCAAATGCCCCGACAGAGAGGTGAAGACCGGAGGCATTGAACTTCTCCACTGTCTGTTTTGCCCTGTTGGAATCAAATCCCTCATAATCAAGATGGGTCGCAACATGATCCTGCCTTGTGCCGTCCCTGCGGAACACACAGAGCTCGATTCCCTGGAGCCCCACCCTGCCGGCTGTGGATATCAGACTGTCCAGAGAGTAGTGGGGATAGGCTGAGCTCATCATCCATACCTGGTTTCTCATGCCTTTACCTCCACCCATCTGTCCTCTTCTGCGCTGCTTATAATTGCTTCACAGAGGTACATCTCCGATGCACCGTCCTTAAGCGAAGGATATTCCGCCTGATCTGAACGTCCCAGAACATCCGAGTAAAAATCTCTTATCAAGTTTTTAAGGGTTTCTCCGTAGCCTTCCTGGTGACCTCCGGGGAATCCGGACATGGAAGCCGCTCTTCCATGGAGCAGTGAAGGGTCTTTCACAAGAATTTCACTGGGTCTATCCCGGTGCCCGATAATCAGCTGGTTGGGAGCTTCTGAATTCCACGATAAGGAACTGCCGGTTCCGCTCTGCCGGAACTCCATAAAGTTTTTATACCCAGCGGTCACCTGACTGACTGTGAGGTTTCCAAGGGTACCGTTATCCATCCTGATCAGAATCTGGGCATAGTCCTCGGTATCCACATCATAAGTGACATAACCCGCCGTATCTTCGGCTTTGGAAAAGGTAAGATCCTTACCGTCGGCGCTCTTCTTTCTTGTTTCATGCATTCTGCCGAACTGGGCGAATACGGATTTGATTTTCATGCCTGTAACATACTGGGCCATGTCCATCCAGTGAGTGCCGATATCAGCCACGGCTCTCGATCGTCCGCTGAGTTTTGATTCCAGCCTCCAGCTGTAGTCTGTCTCATAGAGGAGCCAGTCCTGAAGATAGGAACCCTGTATGGAGAAGATCTCTCCTCCGTCCTTTTCAATATTCCTCTGCCTCATCTCCTGAACCAGAGGATAGTATCTCAGATTGTAATTAACAGCGGCTTTGAGCCCCTTCTCCTCGGCCAGCTGCACAAGTTCTGCAGCTTCCTCTGAGTTCATGGCCAGAGGTTTCTCGCAGAGCACGCTCTTTCCGGCCTCGAGACACGCTTTTACCATCGAATAGTGAAGATGGTTGGGGGTGCAGATATGAACAACATCCACATCGCTTTTCAATATATCCCTGTAATCGGAGGTGTACCCGGGAACATTCAGTCTCAGCGCCGCCTCTTCAGCCTCCTGATCGGATATGCCGGCGATCATCACAAGATCAGCAAGCCCTGCATTCCGTCTAATGGCTTCTGCATGAACGGGTCCGATAAATCCGGTACCGATCACGGCAACTTTTAACCTTCTCATTCATCAGTCCTTTTTTTCGTTATTTAAGTTGATCGTAAACCCGGTTGTACCATCTGTCAACAATTATGTTTTACAATAAGACATAAATGTTTTAGAATACAATTATTGCCATTTTACAATCTAAATAATATAGTGGATTTACCAGATGAAACCTTCAGAGCTAATAACGCAGAACACTACGGCACAGATTTACAACATAATCAGAACGGCCGGTGAAATTAACAGAATGGGCATTACCCGTCTGAGCGGTGTATCAAAATCAACAATCTCAATTCAGATCAACAGACTCATCTCTCTTGGTCTTGTGGAGGAGATATCCCCTGAAAACAGCGAGCAGAGAAAGCTCAAGCTGAAAATCAGGGAAGGTCTTGGACAGGTTGCGGGTATATTTCTAGGGACCACCAAACTCAGCATTGTGATATTCAATCTGGATATGAGCATCGCCGCAGAAAGGGCCTGCCACTTTTCAAATATAAGTGACCCTGTGGAAACAAACAGCAGGATCATCGAGCTTCTCAAGGAACTCTGCGCAGAATATAAAATTGACAGGCTCTGGGGAATCGGTCTGGGGTTTCCCTTTCCTGTAAACTTCACTGACGGCAAGCCCGACTCCCCTCCCAATGTGCCCCTCTGGCACGGTTACCCTCTGAGGGATCTCTATCAGAAGGAGTTCTCCTGCCCCGTCCTGATTGAGAATGATGTAAACGTAATGGCCCTGGGCGAGGGATACAAGGGAAGCGCCATCAATGAGCCTGATTTCCTCTTTATCAAAGCCGGAACAGGTATCGGTGCGGGCCTCATTATCGATGGAAAAATCTACAGGGGAGCCAAGGGCTGTGCCGGGGATATCGGGCATA
Organism: Oceanispirochaeta sp.; assembly: GCA_963676905.2. Taxonomy (GTDB): domain Bacteria; phylum Spirochaetota; class Spirochaetia; order DSM-2461; family DSM-2461; genus Oceanispirochaeta. The sequence continues at coordinate 2,769,538 of CAXXVE010000001.1, read as the reverse complement.
TTCCCATCGACGGCTGCACTGTTCTCTGCCACTGCGGCAACAAGGGCTGCCTTGAAGCAGTTGCCGGAGGCAAGGCACTGGCTGCCAGAGCCATGGAAAAGGCGGAGAGTGGAGAAAGCCCCTTTCTTGCCGAGCGGCTGAAACAGGGCCCCCCCCTCTCTGCATCAGATATCAACGACGGCGCCATTGCGGGAGATCTTACATGCATAGGTCTTGTTCAGAGTGCGGGGAAGGCTGTAGGACAGGTAGCGGAAAAACTTGTAAGCTTCCTCAATCCCTCATCCATTGTTATCGGGGGAGGACTGGCAGGATTCGGCAACCTCTATATAGGAGCCATAAGGGAAGCTATCATACGGCGTTCTCTTCATCTCGCTACCTATGAACTCACTGTCTGCTTCTCTGAACTGAAGGACAAATCAGGCCCCATGGGTGCGGGAGCACTTATTCTGGATCATATTTTCTCTTCAGCAGAGTTCCCTGAAACCCTCAAACGCATCTCCTGAAGAATCATTGAAGCGCTCTTTGCAGGATCATCCTTTTTGGCATCGATACCTGCCAGAAGGGTCCTGTTTTTCTCATTCATCGAATAGTCATAACACTTGTCATAGTACCCCAGGGCAATGGCGGCGGCCCCTGCCATATCCCCGGCCTCAAGGAATCCGACAGCCTTCTGGTGACTCTCTCCTCCAAGCCTCTTTCTGATTCTGTCCAGGGCCGCCCTGAGAGGCTCGACCCCTGCTGCCCCGTACTCCCTGCAGAGCCGTTCAACCCTGTTCTGAAGTGAGGTTTCCACCATGACCAGGGGGGCCGTCTTCATAACCTCGTAGAACTCGGCAGGCATAAAGACCATTCCGATATTGAGGCTTTCATCCTCAACCCAGATCTTCCGGCTGTGATCCAGGGATCGCACTGTTTCAAAGAGAATATTTTCAAACTGTTCCGAAGAGGGCTGCTCATCCATCCCGATTCCTCCGAATGCGGAGCCTCTGTGTTCGGCAATTCCCTCAAGATCAATGACCTGCTCCCCCGCTTTTGCAAGTTCCTTGAGAATGTCAGTCTTGCCGCAGCCTGTCCTCCCCCCCAGAATGACAAGGGGAAGCTCTTGTGTGAATGAGTCCAGAACCATGTGCCTGTAGCTCTTGTATCCACCATCTAGTCTGTATACCGACATGCCCCGGGACTCAAGGAGCTGTGAAAATTTCAGGCTCCTGAGGCCTCCCCTGGCGCAGAGCACAATGACCCGTCCGTCCCTGACACAGGCTTCAGCCCGTTCCAGGTACTCGGGGATACGGGGGTTGGCAAAGGATTCACCAAGTACAATGGCCTCATCCTGCCCCTTGTGTTTGTAGGTCCAGCCGATGCGGGCCCGTTCATCATTTGTAAAAAGGGGGATATTCACAGCTCCCGGAACATGGGCGTGTTCAAACTCCAGGGGGGAACGGACGTCAATAACCTTGAGCTGCGACTCCATATCCGCAAAGCGGGTGACACTGATCTGTTCAATCATAGATATCCTCCATACCGCCTCTTTAAAGTGGAAGAGGACGAGTTCCGGGGTAGTCTATCAGATATACTGCTCCATCTCCAGTCAGGTCATTAAGGCATATTGAAAGCAGCCGGACATTCACTAAGACTCCCTGTCCGGCTGTTCAGGGCACTCCCTATTTCAGATCAAACCTGTCCAGATTCATAACCTTGTTCCAGGCGGCAATAAAGTCCTCCTGAAATTTTCTTTCGCCGTCAGCGCTTCCGTAAACTTCCGACAATGCCCGGAGGATGGAATTGGAGCCGAACAGTAAATCTACCCTTGTTGCTGTCCATTTCTTCTTTCCCGTAGCTCTGTCAAATCCCTCAAAAAGATTTGTGCTCTTTCCGGCAGGTTTCCACTCGGTACCCATATCAAGGATGTTTACAAAGAAGTCATTACTCAGGACACCGGGCCTTTCTGTAAGCACACCGTTGGAAGATCCCCTGAAGTTGGCATCCAGGACTCTCAACCCGCCTATGAGCACAGTCATTTCCGGTGCCGTTAGAGTCAGAAGTTGAGCCTTGTCCAGAAGCAGCCTCTCCGCTGGAACTGAAAACTCCTTCGAAAGAAAATTCCTGAAACCCTCTGCGCAAGGCTCCAGAACACGGAATGAGTCAGCATCTGTCTGATCCTGCCGGGCATCGCTTCTGCCGGGAGAAAAGGGAACCTCAAGTTCACATCCGGCCTTGAGCGCTGCCTGTTCAACAGCAGCACACCCTCCCAGAACAATCAGATCTGCCAGGGATACACCTTTGTCCCCTGAATTAAATTTTTGACGGACTTTCTCAAGCCTGCCGAGGACCTTTTTCAAAAGGCCGGGATCATTTGCTTCCCAGTCTTTCATGGGAGAAAGCCTGATCCTTGCACCGTTGGCACCGCCTCTTTTGTCAGAACCCCGAAAACTGGAAGCCGAGGCCCAGGCAGTAAAGATAAGGCTTGAAGCAGACAACCCCGTATTGAGGATCTCTTTTTTAAGAACTTCAATATCACTGACTCCCAGGACAGGATACTCAGCTGCAGGAATCGGATCCTGCCATATAAGTTCCTCTTCCGGAACCTCCGGCCCTAAATAGAGGCTCCTTGGCCCCATATCCCGATGGGTCAGTTTAAACCAGGCCCGTGCAAAGGCATCGGCAAACTTGTCAGGATTTTCAAGATAGCTCTTAGCAATGGGAGCATAGACCTTATCATACCGGAGAGAGAGGTCTGCTGTTGTCATCATGGGCCGGTTCTTCTTTGAAGGGTCATGGGCATCGACAATCATATCTTCATCATCCACATCTTTCGCCAGCCACTGATTGGCTCCCGCAGGACTTTTTACAAGTTCCCACTCATATTTGAAGAGGACCTTCAGATACCCCATATCCCAGGTTGTGGGTTTAGGCTTCCAGGCTCCCTCAATCCCGCTTCCGATTGTATCTCCACCCTTGCCGCTTCCGTGGCGGTTCTTCCAGCCGAGTCCCATCTCTTCAAGAGGTGCTGCTTCAGGTTCCGGGCCGACAAGGGAGGCATCTCCTGCTCCATGGCACTTTCCAAAGGTATGCCCTCCTGCAACCAGAGCTACAGTCTCTTCATCATTCATAGCCATTCTGGCAAATGTCTCCCTGACATCCACCCCCGACGCCACAGGATCGGGGTTTCCGTTGGGGCCCTCGGGGTTCACATAGATGAGGCCCATCTGTACAGCGGCCAGAGGATTTTCAAGATCTCTCTCCCCTGTATACCGTTTGTCTCCCAGCCACTCTGTCTCTGCTCCCCAGTAGATATCCTCTTCAGGCTCCCAGACATCCTCACGTCCTCCGGCAAAACCGAAGGTTTTACCTCCCATGGACTCAATGGCGCAGTTTCCTGCAAGAATCATCAAATCAGCCCAGGAGATTCCTTTTCCATATTTTTGTTTAACAGGCCAGAGAAGACGACGGGCTTTGTCCAGATTCACATTGTCCGGCCAGCTGTTGAGAGGAGCAAATCGCTGGGTTCCCGAGCCTGCCCCGCCCCGCCCGTCTCCAAGCCTGTAGGTTCCGGCACTGTGCCAGGCCATTCGAATAAAAAGTGGACCGTAATGTCCCCAGTCTGCGGGCCACCAATCCACTGAGTCGGTCATCAGGGCATAAAGGTCTTTTTTCAGTCCTTCATAATCCAGTTTTGCAAACTCCCCGGCATAGTTGAAATCACTACCCATTGGATTTCCCTTTACCGGATTCTGGTGAAGAATCTTCAGATTCAGCTGCTCAGGCCACCAGTCCTTATTTGAAGTACCGCTGGCAGCGGTGGTCCGGCTCATTGCACCTGTTACGGGGCATCTCCCTGTCTTACTCACAACTTTCCTCCTATTCAGCGCTCTCCTTTCTAAGCTGATACCATGCTGTCTCATGGAGTAGAACCCCACATATCAGCACAGAACAGAACGGCATATCCTATTATATTACCATGGTTTATTCCTTCTCCCGTGAATTACTGTACTTTTTTGATACCGCCATATAAAATCATTTGAAATTTGAATCAGAGTGCCCGGAGCCTTAATATTGAGTTACCGGAGCTCCGGTAAAATCCAAAAGAAAACAAGGAAGGAAAAAAATGGCTAAAGGTAAAAGTGCAGATCTGCTGCTGATTATTCTTGCAATACTGCTCCCCTTTGTAGCGGTGTTTCTCAAAAAGGGAGTGGGTAAAGATCTGCTGATCAATATAATACTCTGTATTTTCTTCTACATTCCGGGCATCATTCACGCCCTCTGGGTCATCCTGAAATAGGAGTGTCCGGACAATAAAAAAGCCGCCCTTTTCAGGCGGCTTTTTTATTGGAAAGTATCCCTACTCTACAAGCTATGCTGATATGGGACTGCCAGCCATCTCTTCAAGAAAGTATCGGTGAATACCGCTGAACCCTGTCAGCTCAGGATGGAAACTTGCGGCAAGGCAGTTTGCCTGGCGGACAAGTACGGCGGTCTTTTCATAGGAGATCTGCACATCCACCAGATGCCCGCAGGAGGATATTTCCGGAGCCCTTATAAAAAGGGCGGGAACCCCATCTCCCCTCCAGCTTAAAATGGTCTCAAAACTCTCAGACTGCCGTCCATAGGCATTTCTTCTCACCCTGTAGTCCATTGCTTCAAGCGTTTCCTGATCCGATCCTTCGACACCGGATGAAAGCAGAATCATTCCGGCACATGTTCCGAAGACTGGCATTCCCTCTTTAATTCTGAGAGCCAGATCATCATAGAGACCGAAACGCTTCAAAAGACGCATCATCACAGTACTCTCTCCACCGGGAATAATGAGAGAGCCCGATGCGGCCAGATCCTCCGGATTCCGGACCAGCAGGGTTTCGCGGCCCAGTGCCTCTACACTCTTTTTGTGAGCATCGAAGCCACCCTGCAGAGCCAGTATTCCCACAGCCACTACCAGCCCCGTCCTGCTATACGGTGCTCCGGTGCCAGTTCATCCATGCCGATTCCCGTCATGGCTCCGCCAAGACTTCGGGAAATATCCCTCAGCTTTGCAGGGTCATCATAGAATGTAACAGCCTCAACAATGGCCCGGGCTCTTTTTTCAGGGTTTTCCGATTTGAAAACACCGGAGCCTACAAAGACAGCCTCTGCTCCAAGCTGCATCATAAGAGCGGCATCAGCCGGTGTGGCGACGCCTCCTGCGGAGAAATTCGGTACCGGAAGCCTTCCGGTTTCTGCAACCTCAAGGATAAGATCAAAGGGAGCACCCAGCTCCCTGGCTTTTGACATCAGGGTATCTGTGGGGAGTGAGCAGAAAAGGGCGATATCCTCTTTCAGAGTCCTCATATGGCGGACGGCTTCAAGGATATCACCTGTTCCCGCCTCCCCCTTTGTCCTTATCATGGCAGCGCCTTCACCTATGCGCCTCAGCGCCTCTCCCAGGTTTCTGCAGCCGCAGACGAAGGGAACTCTGTATTCCTGTTTCCAGATATGATAGCGGTCGTCCGCCGGTGTAAGGACCTCGGACTCATCAATAAAATCAATATCCATTGACTCAAGAATCCGTGCTTCTGTGATATGGCCGATCCTGCACTTGGCCATTACCGGAATGGTCACAGCCTTCTGGATTCCCTCAATCATATCGGGGTCCGACATCCGGGCCACACCACCGTCCCTGCGGATGTCCGCCGGAACTCTCTCCAGGGCCATCACAGCCGAGGCTCCTGCCTCTTCTGCAATCTTTGCCTGATCAGGTGTTACCACGTCCATAATAACACCGCCCTTCAGCATCTCTGCCAAACCTACCTTGCTCTTCCATGTTGCGGTCTGCCTTGCAGACCAGGTCTGTTCGCTCATCGCGTCCTCCAGCCTGTAATCTAATTCAGGTTGAGTAGTCGGATCTCTTCGAGACCCAGGAGGACAAGTTCGGGAATGATCTGATCAAATAGTTTGAAGTTTTTATAGAGTTCGGCATGCTCTCCGGTGGCGATAACCAGAGCCGTTCTGTCGGGAAAACACTCCCGGTTCATCCGTTTGGTCAGCTCCTTCAGCATTCCGAGGGTTCCAAAGAAGAGCCCTCCCTGAATTCCGCTTACCGCGTCTCTGCCGCAAACCCGTTTTACAGGCTGGATTTCGACCACAGGAAGTCTTGCGGTTCTATCGGCAAGGGCCTCCATGGCAATGTCCAGTCCGGGGACAAGAGTCCCACCGAGATACTCTCTACTGCTGCTTACGGCACACAGACTCGTGGCCGTTCCAAAGTCAACAATAATAAGATCTCTGTCAGGAAAGAGTTTTACTCCCGCAACGCCGTTGGCGATGAGATCCGCCCCCAGCTCCTGGTGGTTTGTGTACTTCACCTGCAGTCCGCTTTTCACTCCCGCCCTGAGGGTCAGTGCCTCAAGATTGAAATAGCTGCGGCTGCACTCCTCCAGAATACCGTTCAGTTCGGGTACTACGGAGCAGAACACAAAGGCCTTGAGTTCATGAACATCGAATTTACGGGCCTGAAGCCACTGAGTCAGAAAGAGACCCAGATCATCGGCTGTGAGCCCTGTGGATGTGTTTTTCCGGAATATTCCCAGTACGCGGCCTTCAAAAAGGATACCGCCGAATATACGGGAACTGCCTGCATCAAGTGTCAAAGTCATCAGAACCTGTCCTCCGAGAATCAAGTCTGAATTGATTATGATTAGTTTATCAGGCCGGTACCGTCCATAAATGAATCGACCCGGCCCTGTATTCATTAAATCACTCCCTGAGGCAGGGGTCAATAGCCCCGGGGAGATATGAGACACTATCTTAAAGAGCTAGATCTTACGGAGATTGTACTCTCTGCTTCCGAGACCGATCTTCACTCCATGAGCAATAGCCGATTCCCACTCTGTATCGGGATGGGTCATCTTGAAGTGGTCGCATCCGTCGCTGTGCACTCCTCCGGAGCCCTCAAGATTGTCACTCAAAATACTTCCGGGCATAACCGGTGTGGCGTTGCACAGGTCGGCACAGGCCACATCAAGGGCAATGGGGTCAAAGGAAGCCAGCATTCCCACATTGGGGATGATGGGGATATCATTCTCTGCATGACAGTCACAGTTGGGAGAGACATCGCAGATCAGGGAGACATGAAAATGGGGCCTGTCCTGGCAGACAGCAAGGGAGTACTCCGCCATCTTCTCATTAAGCATCTTTATGCTGTTCCCGGAACCGCCCACAATGGCATCTTTGGGGCAGATTGCAAGACATCTTCCGCAGCCGACACACTTATCATGGTCAATAACGGCTTTCTTCGCTTCAATGACTGGGGCATCATGGGCGCAGATCTTAAGACAGGCTCCGCATCCGATGCACTTGTCAGCAATGACATCGGGCTTTCCTTCACAGTGCTGTTCCATCTTTCCGGCTCTTGAACCACAGCCCATTCCAATGTTCTTGATGGCTCCGCCGAAGCCTGTCATTTCATGCCCCTTGAAGTGGGTCAGAGAGATAAAGATATCCGCGTCCATTACGGCACGGCCGATCCTTGCCTCTTTCACATGATCTCCCTTAACAGGAACAAGGACCTCATCGCCTCCTTTGAGTCCATCGGCAATAATCACATGACAACCTGTCTGAAAGGGTGAAAAGCCGTTGACGTAGGCTGTGTCCATATGGTCCAGCGCATTTTTTCTTGTCCCTACATAGAGGGTGTTGCAGTCAGTCAGAAAAGGTTTTCCTCCCTGATCCTTCACATAATCGGCAACAACCTTTGCATAGTTGGGTCTTAAAAATGAGAGATTTCCGTACTCACCGAAATGGATCTTGATTGCGGCATATTTGTCTTCAAAGTCGATATTTTCAAATCCGGCGCTCTTCATCAGACGGTGAAGTTTCTGCAGCAGGTTTTCACTTGTCGTTGCCTTGAAAGTTGTAAAAAATACTTCTGGTTGTTCCATAGATTCCTCTTTTATCAGTGTTCCGGCTGGTGATACCGGAATAGTGTTTCCCGAATATAGTAGTGGATTTCTTTTAACTCTTAAAGGACAGGATTGAATTTTTATCCCGTAAAAAAAAAGGCAGAGCCTAAAATCTGAAGCCCGCCGCAATTTCGGGGATCAGAAGAAGAAACTCACTGCCTCTCATCTTCAAATGGGAAGAGTCTCCGTCAATACTGCCCCAGTACTCCCCTCCGGGAACATATGAGAGGAAGAGAGAGACAGTTCCGTACCAGTGGCTCTCTCTGCCAAAGCTGATATTAATCCCAGTATCAACAGACAGTTCATGGAGAAGATATGTGGAGCTGCTGTCAACACCGTTGCCGTCGAGGTCTCCGTGAAGGATAAGAAGTCCATAATTTGCCCCCATCCACCAGGAGACAAGCCTCTGTCCCAGAGGATAGAATCTGATCCCCCCCTGGGGAATGAAAAAACCGATGCCACCGTCTGTTCCATATTCATCGATGGGCACACTGCCTCCCGCAAGGGTAACCCTCCAGCTCAGCATTGGATTGACCATCTGTTCATAACCGGCTCCAAGGCCGAATCCCCCCAGAAAAACAAGTCCTGAAACGAGAGGATTTATATCCACCCGTCTATTCATATTCTGATCCGAAAACAGCCTTGGGCAGAGGAGAATCAGGGTGACCAGGAGAATGATTTTCTTCATGGAAGAACAGTACATTACGGGAAAATATAAATCAACAATTGATCATCTTAATTGCGGAGTATACCATATTGAGTTATGAGCAAAAGAATCCTTCTTCACGCTGCTATGGCCGCTATATTATGCAGCTCCTGCACTATACCCCTTTTTACAGAGGGAGATGGAGAGGCCTCTACCCCCCTTGAATCCAGGCAGATTTCGCTGCTCTATATGGAGAATGAATACCGCATTGAGGGAAAGAAAACTGATCTTCAGGGAGAGGAGTTTTTCTCAGCCGGTCCCAGTTCCGGCGCCATTATCGAAAAAGACGGAGATCTCTATGTGATCTTTTTTGGAAGTGACGACCCTTTGGATATCTACTTCAACCTTGTGCTGGATCTTGTAACAGCAGATTTTCTTCCCCCCGAAATCAGGGTACATGCAGGATTTCTCTACAACTACAAGGCTGTCCGCCAAAAGGTGCTTGATGAGATTGACAGCTATCTGAATCTGAACCCCGAAGGAACAATCTACATTCTCGGCCACAGCTCAGGCTCAGCTTCCGCCTACTTCTGTACCGCCGATCTGATTGTAAACAGGGACTGTGATGAGAGGCTTTACTGTATGACGGGAGCGTCTCCACGGGCGGGAGGCGCCGAGTTGAAGAAACTGATAGAAGAGTCCCCTGCCGAGTGCCACCGCATTGTCAACGGCAGCGATATGGTGCCTACAGTCCCCCCTGAAAGTATGGGGTACAGACATACAGGGGAGCTGCACAGAATAGGCCCGGAACCGGACCCCTTCTACACAGCCACCCTGTTATGGGTAAACCACCACTTTATAGGGGATTACTGTGAATCTCTGGACAGTGGACTCTACTGAAAACTATTCGGTACGGAAGAGCCCGAAATCATCCTTCAGTCTGCCGACGATCTGTTTCAGATCCAGTGACAGATCAACCATAAGCTGCATGGATCTGACGATCTCCCCGGCGCCGGCTGTAGATTCCGCCATACCCGTTGTAACCTGCTGGGTAACATCACGGATCTTTCCGGATCTGTCGAGCATCAGCTTTGTACCTGACTTGATTTCACTGGAACCGTTTCTGATGCTCACTGTGACCTCATTGATCTGGTTGGTTGATTCCAGAATCTGCTGACCACCTGTATTCAGTTCAGACACTGACTGTTCAATTTCAGAGAAGGCATTAACCGTATCAAGAACCTCGGTTGAGATTTTCTCAAAGGCGCTGGTTGTATCGGCTACATTCCTGTCTGTCTCTGTAACAGAGTCGGTAATATCCTTGATTATCTGGGTAATGGTCTGGGAAGACTGACCCGCCGAATCAGCAAGCTTTCTGATCTCTTCTGCAACTACCGCAAACCCCCGCCCGGAGTCCCCGGCATGGGCCGCTTCGATGGCGGCGTTCATGGAGAGGAGGTTTGTCTGGGAGGCGATACTGTTGATTGTGGAGGCCATATCCTGAATCTGGTTGATATGATCCACAACGGCTTTGAAGGTGCGGGCTGTCTCTTCAATCTTCATTTTACCTTCACCGGCGACAGTCGAGAGCGCCTGGGTCGTAGACCTCTTGTTCTGGGCAACGGCGTTAACATTCTTAAGGGAAGCGATCATCTGTGTAATAGCGGCGGTAGACTGCTCAACCATGGCCGACTGGTTAATGATCTGGTCATCCATGGAAGATATGTTCTGTGTCACCTCTTCAATGGCCGTGACTGTATCATCAATACTGCTGTCCAGAACATCAATCTGCTTACTGATGGAGTTCAGGTTGGCGCTGATCTGCTCAATGGCCGTCGACGTCTCTTCTGTGGAACTTGTAACGCTCATACCGATGGTCTCTGTTCCCTCAATGGCTTTTTTAACCTCTATCATCAGGTCCTTCAGCTTACCTACAAAGCTGTTGAAGGAGCCTGCCACCTGACCGATCTCATCATCGGATATAATCGGAATCTCAACTGTGAGATCAGCATCCGATTCGGCAAGCTGCTGAAGATTGCTGCCGATGCCCGTAAGAGGTTTGATTATCAGGCGGGAATAGAGGAAGAAAACAAAGATCTGAACAAAGAGGAAGGCCGCAAGGAAGGTCAGAAGGGGCGGCAGGATGGTTTCAATCAGTTCGACATAAATCTCTGAAAGCGGCCTGATGACAATCACAGCCCACCGGGTATAGGGGATGTGTATGGACTGCATCATGGCCGGCCCCCTGGAGGTATTGCCTTCAAAATAGTGACTTTCTTTTTCAATAGTATCAGACACAAGGCCGGGGATGGTCTCATCAGGATATCCGAGACTTCCGGCCAGAGTCGTCAGAGTGATGATCTGGTCGGGGTTATAGAAGTAGGTCTGATCTGCAAACTGATTCCAGAGGAGATACTCTCCGGTGGTATCAAAGAGTGTAATATCCACAGAGTACTCTTCCATAAGCCCCCGAAGAGTTGCAATTATGGGGTCAAAACTGTAGTTGAGGGCTGTTATTCCGGCAGTACTGCCTGAATCATCAACAATTGCCTTGGCCGCCGTGATTACAATCTTTGGCTCCGCTGTCTCTTCAGCGGAAACCCTCGGTTCACTGAAAACTACCCCACCGGGAGAGGAGAAAGCGGCTTTGTAGTAGTCCCTGCCCCTGACATCAAACCCCTGTCCCAGCTGGACATCCCGGCTTAAAAGCAGCCCTGTTGAGCTCTTTGTTCCCACATAGACAAGTTCCGCCTTGGTTCCCCGTGACACACGGTCCATCAGATCGCTCAGTTCCGCGGCCTCATCCAACCCTATAAAATCATCGTTATCCAGACCGGCAGGCACAGAGTTCATCCTGTTAACAACCCTGGCAGTCATAGGATTAACCGACAGGTTCCTGAGGAGCTCAAAACTATCGACCAGATCGAATGAGATACTGTCCCTTATATTTCTTGCATCGCTGAGTAACTGAGTCTGTGCGTCTTCATATTCCTGATTAAACTGGAAGTAAAAAAGGGCTCCTGTAAAAAGAAGAACCATTACAACCGGCAGTACAATGGAAAGGATTAGTGTTTTTGTCTTTACGCTAAAATTTTTTTTCATATCCTGTCCTCCGACTATAAAGATTAGTTGATGAAACATGAGAAAACAAAAATTTAATATTCAATTTAAGAGATGTAACTGTTACATGAGAAATGTTCGCACATATACTATATTTCCTGTTCACTATTAAACTTAAGGGAACCGGCATAACCCGGAACGGGGAAAATACAAAATAAAATGAAACAGGTTCAGACCTTACATGAACATGCTCTCATATTTGGAAATTTGAATCCCTGTTCTGAGCAGTTAATCAAGGTTGACATCTCGCCTATACTTTCCTATTCTTATTTTCAGAAATTTTCAAAAACAGGAGCATTTTTATCAAATCCAAAGAAAATAAACCGAATAAAAAGCCGTTTCTGGATATTCATCCTGTCGTTTTTTACACTTCGGCATCCATAATTATCGGATTTGTCATTTTTTCGATATTTTTTAATGAGTATCTCGGAAACTTCTTTAACCCCCTTCTTGACGGCATTTCAACCAATGCCGGCTGGTTCTTTACATTAACTGTAAACATCATACTTCTTTTTATACTCTACCTGATGTTCAGCGGATACGGAAATATCCGACTTGGCGGAGATGATGCCGAACCAGAGTTTTCAACAGCCAGCTGGTTTTCCATGCTCTTCTCGGCAGGTATGGGTATCGGACTTCTCTTCTACGGTGTAGCAGAGCCGATGTTTCACTTTCAGTCCCCCCCCTTCCCCGTAGAAGGATCAGTTGACAGGGCGCGCATGGCAATGAGCTTTACCTTTCTTCACTGGGGACTCCATCCCTGGGCGATCTATGCACTTGTGGCTCTTGCCCTTGCTTTCTTCAGTTTCAACAAGGGACAGCCCCTTTCCATCCGTTCCATCTTCTACCCGATACTGGGTGAAAGGATCAACGGAGCATGGGGTAACCTTATCGATATACTGGCTACAATTGCCACCCTTTTCGGGGTTGCAACATCCCTTGGCTTCGGTGTGCAGCAGGTAAATGCAGGACTCAGCCATCTTATAGGAATTGAGCAGAATGAGATTATTCAGCTCTTTCTTATTGCCGGTATTACAGCCATTGCCACCGTATCTGTTGTCCGCGGACTGGATGCGGGAATAAAGAAACTCTCGGAAATCAACATATGGCTTGCCATGGGACTTCTGGCCTTTGTATTTCTTGCAGGGCCGACCCTCTTCATACTCAACGGTTTTGTTGAAAATATTGGAGCGTACTTCCACTCCTTCTCCCAGATTGCCACATGGAATGAAACTCTTGAAAACACAAAATGGCAGAACGGCTGGACCGTGTTCTACTGGGCCTGGTGGATTGCCTGGTCACCCTTTGTGGGAATGTTTATAGCCCGTGTTTCCAGAGGAAGAACCATCAGGGAATTTCTTATGGGAGTTCTTGCAATCCCCACCCTTGTAACCTTTTTATGGATGACAGTGTTCGGCAATTCAGCCATCTATATTGAGCTCTTCGGAGGCGGGGGGCTTGCGGAAGAGGTCACAAAGAATGTTCCTCTCTCCCTCTTTCTTCTGCTGGAGCACTTCCCCTTTTCAAGCATCACTGCGGTGCTGGGAGTCCTTGTTGTAATCAGTTTCTTCGTAACATCCTCTGACTCGGGTTCTATGGTCATTGATATCATAACAGCAGGCGGGAATCCCGATCCTCCCATTCCCCAGAGACTCTTCTGGGCCATCCTCGAAGGTGTCGTGGCTGCGGCTCTGCTTTTGAGCGGAGGTCTTGCAGCACTGCAGTCAGCTGTAATTGCGACTGGTCTTCCCTTCGGCCTGGTTCTTCTTGTGCTCTGTTTCAGTCTCAAGAAAGGACTTAACGAGTACACAGGGGTCCAGACTTTCAGCTTGAAAACAGGAAAACTCAAACCAAGAATTTTCAAAATTGAGAGTGGAGAAGCCCCTCTGGTTACATTTAGAAAGAAAAAGAAAGAGGAAAAATCCGATGTTTAAGCATGCCAGTCAGAAATACAGCGGAGGCTGCTATCTGCTGGTCCGCCGCAAAGATGAGAGCGTATTTTTTCTGGGAAGCTGTTTTGTTGTCCATGAAGAGGGCTATCTGATGACATCCTGCCATCTTCTGGAGGGAGACAACGAAGGGCTCATGGCCGTCAGGCCGCCCAACCCTGAATCCTTCTCCCCCCTCTCCATGGAGGATGTACCGGCAGTTTCTCTGACAGTTGTAAAAACAGATGCGATCCACAATACGGCGCTTCTGCGTTTTGCAGGGAAGATTCATATTGAGACACCCGACCACCTCCTGGGAGTTGCAGAGAATGCCCTTCTGGGCAGCTCTGTTGTCTGTCTTGGTTTTCCCTTCGGGCACAGAGATATGTTCAATCTTGGAGTTCAGAGTTCCATTATAAGCTCTAAACTGAAACTGAGAAAACAGACTGAGCTCTTCCTTATTGATACTACAATTCATGACGGGATGGCCGGAGGCCCCCTTGTCAACATTGAAGACGGGAGAGTCATCGGGATTCTTATTGGACGCTTCTCTCCGGACGATGAGGGAGGCGACTTTGTAAGAGGTGAAAGGCCTGATTTTGATACAAACTTCAGCTATGCTGTCTCCATCGAATACGGCAAGACCCTTATGGAAGAGGCCGGAATACTTCCTGTCTGATTCTTCATAACGGCTATTGCCGTGTAAGGGCCTCTATTCCGGGAAGATCCCCGGAGGGAGGCCCTGTTCTCCCGGTACCGGGAATCACCTCCCCTGCACTTTAGTTCTTTCATAAATATGATAATTTTGTGTACCAATTCAGATGCCCCTCTTCTATAATTATTCTATGACCTGTAATAAAACTCTCAGAAATACTCTTCACCTTTACAGCGGTACGGCAACTGTCCGCTTTCTGCCCTTCAGGATTTCAGCACCAGGGGATTCTTTATATGCAAAGCAAAGATAAGATTCCCGGCGTACAGACAGGCAAAATTGAAAATCTGACTCCCCTGGCATCCGAAGTACAGGAAAATCTTCTCACAGCTCTTGCACGAAGCGCTGAAAAACTAGGCAGCGGAACGGGATGGCCCGACGGAATATCCGAACTGATCTCTGATATTGGCCGCATAACCGGCGTAAACCGTGTATGGCTCTTTCAGGTTCTTGAATTGAGCGAAAAGCAAATGCTGATGAACTTCCCCTTTGAATGGGTGGACGAACAGAAGCATGCCCTTAAAAAAAGACCGCGATTCGATACAAAACTGTGGAAATTTGAGACATGCTCTCCCACCTATAGAGCCCTTGTTGAAAGCAGGATCAGAGGAGAGTGGCAGACAGCCATTATTGATGAGCTTGACGAGTGTGATTTCAAGGATTATCAGACCGCACAGGGCGTTCTGTCTACTGTCAGTATCCCTGTCTGGGTTCAGGGTGAATGGTGGGGGCTTCTGGGACTGGATGACTGTACTGAACCCCGCCGCTGGAGTAATGAAGAGATATCCCTTTTGCGTATAACAGCCCACCTGATTTCAAACGCGGTTCTCCAGAACAGGCTGAGTTCAGCCAACAAACAGTTTGAGATTCTTTCAAATCTTATGGAATCCAGTGCCTGGGAGCTGGACCTTAACACTGGATACTGCTGGTTTGACTCTAAAATTATATCCCGGACAAAAAGCCTTAACGAAACTTTTCATCTGCCCCTGCTCAAGGCCCTGAAGTACATACACCCTGAAGACCTTAAAAAGACCTTTGCCTATCTGCGCAATCAGCTCGAAAACAGCAGGCTGAACTTCCGCAGGGATATCCGGATTTTACGGAACAGCACATATGTATGGAGTGAAGTCATCGCCAGAATAAGTCTGGATGATGAGGGGCATCTTGTAAAAATGTCAGGTATCCTTATAGATATTCCCGAGCGCAAGGAAAAAGAGGAAGAGCTCTACCGCAAGGCGACTCTTGACCCCCTTACAGGAATTGCCAACAGGGGTTCTTTTGACAACCGTCTGATGAAGATGATTTTCAGACTCCGGAACAAAGGAAGGGGATTCTGCCTTCTTCTTCTGGACATAGACCATTTTAAAAAGGTCAACGACACCTGGGGACATACAACAGGAGACCTTGCTTTGAAACACATCACACAGATTATAAAGCTTTCTCTCCGGGAAAAAGACTTTGCAGCCCGGTTCGGCGGGGAAGAGTTTATAATAATTCTGGAGGATGACGCACCGGATACGGCAGAAATCATAGCCGAACGCATCCGAAGCGGCATAGAAATGTCCCCTCTGGTGACAGATGGGTTCAAAGTTCCCCTGACTGTTTCAACTGGGATTTTCAAGGCATCCGCAGAGAGTGCGGATATGGACTATAAGGATATGCTTAACAGGGCGGATGCAGCCCTTTACAGGGCGAAACATTCAGGACGAAACCGGGTCTGTGTATCATGAGACAGTTCAAAACGCCTGCCCCTGGCTGCGGACTTCATCCCAGTAGAGGCTGCTGTCACCGTATCTCCTGTACTGACCTGCTTCCTGCAGGGCTTCCAGGCTGATCCTCTCCTGCCCTTTCAGATCACTGATGGTCCTGGCCACCTTCAAAACGGAGTGGCAGGCCCGGGAGGAGAGGCCTATCTTCATGGCCATATTTGAGAAGTAGTTCTGCAGATCACTCCCCAGAGTGCAGAAGTCCGCTATAAGGCTCCCCTTGAGAGACCTGTTTGCTGAGAATGGAAGGTCCTTATACCTCAGCCTCTGCCTCTCCACAGCGCTCTGGATTTTATCCCTCAAATCGGCGCTGCTTTCAGGACTCTCGGTCAGAAGGACATCCGGAGGGACAGCCTCAACAGGCATTCTTATATCAATCCGGTCCATCAGCGCGCCGCCTATCTTCTTCCAGTACCTGCTGATCTCAAGCTCAGAGCATATACATCTGGAATCCCCTCTGCCCATATTGCCGCAGGGACAGGGATTGGCAGCCATTATAAGCTGAAAATCAGAAGGGAACCAGTAGGACTTTCCGGCGCGGATCAGAGTGACCCGCCCGTTTTCAAGGGGTTCCCTGAGGCTCTGAAGGATACGTCCCTGAAACTCCGGGGTCTCATCGAGAAACAGAACACCCCCATGGGCCAGGGAGATCTCCCCGGGGGTAAGATGTACTCCCCCGCCGATGAGTCCCTCCATGGTTGCAGAGTGGTGGGGAGACCGGAAGGGCGGCCTGTGCAGGATTCCTCCGCTGTGGCCCAGCTTGCCCGCCTGGCTCCAGATCCGGGAGACTTCAAAGGATCTCTTTTCCTCAAGATCCGGCAGCAGCCCCTCCATCATTGTGGCTGCCAGGGTTTTTCCCGATCCCGGAGGGCCGAACATCAGCATATGATGCCCCCCTGCCGCGGCAACTTCCATGGCGCGCTTCAGCCCTGCCTGACCTTTCAGATCCTTGATGTCAGGAAGTGTTTCCCTTGTTTCAGCACCCGCGGCCTGCTCCGGGAGAGCCGGATTGATTGCTGTATCCTGAAAATCATTTTTAAGGCCGGGAAGGTCAGACAGTGAGGCAAGAGGCAGTACCTGCCCTGCACCCGCTGAGACGGCTTCTCCTCTATTGGCTGCCGGCAGTATGACCCTGGTGATCCCTTCATCAAGGGCCCTTGATACGGCTGAAAGTGTCCCCCTGACGGGGCGAAGGCGGCCTGATAGTTCCAGTTCTCCCAGAACAAGCCACTTATCATTCCCCTTCTTTGAGCTCAGACAGTCAGGGAGCTGCCCTGACGCCTCCAACACGGCAAGGGCGAGAGAGAGATCAAAGGAGGCCCCCTCCTTGCGGATATCCGCAGGAGCCATATTGATAAGGATTCTCCCGGAAGGAAACTGAAACCCCGACTGCAGAATGGCAACACGGATTCTGTCCCGGGCCTCACGCACAGCTCCATCGGGGAGACCGACAATATCCACTGCCGGAATCCCCCGCCTTATAAAGACCTCAACCTGAATCAGATGCCCTTCAAATCCGGCGGCCACAAAACTGAAAACCTGCATACCTACTCTCCTGATCCCTTTTTCAAGAAGAGAAACAGGCCTGATGATTCAATATGGATAACCGGAATGAAAGTCAGTCTGCCGCTGACCCGGGGGATTTAACCGATAAGAATCTCATAGAGATCCTCATTTTCGGACTCTTTTGAGAACTGGTCAAATAGTGAGATGGAATCTATTTTTCTTAATTCACCGCCCCAGCGCCGGAAGGTCTTGAGGCTGGCTGTATTTTCAGGATCAATTGTCAACTGAATCCGCCGGATTCCCTTCTGCCCTGCAGCTTCAAAGAATGATTCAATAAGCTTCCGGCTCAGGCCTTTTCCTCTTTCAGAGCCGGCAATGCCTATCTGCCAGAGAAAGGCGCAGTCCGGCTCCTGCGCACTGGCAACACCTGTAATGATCCCGTTGATCCTGCCCTCCTCTTCAGAGATGAAACAGAGATCACCGAAACAGTGTAAGAGGACCCAGTATGTATAGAGGGTATGAACTCCCAGAGGAGGACAGGAGCTGACAAAGTCCCTGATCTGCGGAAGATCCTTCTCCTCAATGCATCTGATCACAGCTTATTGATCCCCGTTTTCGAGTTCGTTATAGAGCTGATTGATAACAAGTACGATTGACTCTGCAATCCGGCTGCCCGACGGAGTCAGTCCGTACTCCACCCGGGGCGGTTTCTCATCATAGTCCTTACGGTAGAGGAACCCCTCTTCCTCAAGGAGTTTGAGGCTCTTGGAGAGCATTCTCTCACTGATTCCATCCACCCCCCGGGTCAGCTCACCGAACCGGGCCGGCCCCTCTGCCAGTCTGGCAAGGATAAGGGCACCCCATCGGCTGAAGACATGCTCAAAAACAGATCGTGAGGGACAGCGTGAGGCGAAAACGTCGTATGGTCTAGTCAATATTTTCTCTCTCATAGATGGTTTTAAATATAATATATTAAAATTAATTTGTCACTTACTATAAGTTAGTATTATATTTATGACATCACTAACTTTTAGTAAGGAGAAATAATAATGAAATATGCAATAACAGGTTCCACCGGAGGCTTCGGCTCCGCAGCAGTCGATCATCTTATAGCAAAGGGTGTAGAGCCCTCATCCATAGCAGCCCTGGCCCGCAGTGAAGAGAAGGCGGCAGGTCTCAAGAAGAAAGGTGTTGATGTACGTATTGCCGACTACGGAGACAAGGCCTCTCTCACAAAAGCCTTTGAGGGTGTAGACAGGGTACTCCTTGTATCCGGTTCGGAAGTGGGAAAGCGCTTTGAACAGCACAGCAATGTGATTGAGGCCGCAAAGGCAGCCGGTGTTAAACTGCTTGCCTATACAAGCATCACCCGGGCAGAAAGCTCGGCCAACCCCCTGGCCCCTGAACACAAACTCACTGAGTCGGCCCTGAAGGAATCAGGTCTGAACTATACGGTTCTGAGAAATAACTGGTACCTTGAAAATTATGCAGCCGACGTTCAGTACGCTGCACAGACGGGAACTCTGGCCACAGCCACAGCTGACGGAAGGGTCTCTTCCGCTCTGAGGTCAGAGTATGCGGAAGCAGCCGTCAACGTGCTTTCCGGAGAAGGACACGCCGGAAAGACCTATGAACTCTCAGGCAGCCCCTGGAATTTCAACGATCTTGCCGCAGCGGCATCTACTGTTTACGGAACAAAGGTCAATTACACTCCCATCTCCGGAGATGAGAGAAAAGCGGGTCTTCTTGCTGCAGGAATGGATGACGGCACAGCAGGGTTCTATACACTTCTGGATGAGTCCATTGCCGAAGGAAGCCTTGATATTGAAAGCAGCGACCTGAAGGAGCTGCTTGGACGTGAACCGGCTGACCTTGTTAAGGGCCTGACCGCCCTGAAATAAAACAAAAAAAACCCCGGACTCAGTGCCGGGGTATATTCAAAGTTAAAAAATCAGAGGGTCCTGTCAGCTGAACTTCAGGCGCTCCTGCTCGACAAGGGAGTCACAGAGTTCATTGTACTTGTCTCCGGAGTGTCCCTTTACCCAGTGCCAGGATAGGTCGAACTGATCACATAGTTCCTTCATTTCGATCCAGAGCTCCTTGTTTTTAACAGGCTTTTTAGCCGCAGTTTTCCAGCCGTTTTTAATCCAGCCGTGAATCCACTGGGTCAGGCCGTTCTTTACATACTGGGAGTCTGTATAGATTGAGGCCTTGAGGGGAAGGCCCATCTGCTTTATAACCTTAAGGGCGGTGATGACAGCTGTCATTTCCATCCTGTTATTGGTGGTAGAGGCATCTCCACCCGAATAGTGGTGCTCCTCTCCGCCGGAGAGAATCACACAGCCCCATCCGCCGGGCCCGGGATTTCCGGTACATCCGCCGTCTGTATAAATTGTTACTGAATTGTCATTGCTCATGGCCGAATAATACATTTTTTTTCACCTGACGGTATAGGGAAGACCATAATTTTCTGTTAGGATTGGCAGAAATTAAGGGGAGGAAGGATGAACGTTAAGGCCTTGCTGAAAGAGTATAATCTAGAAATTGATGATGTCAGATGGTATTTAAGCGAGGTGATGTCCCAGAGGCTCTCATCCATGCAGCAGAAGCCGGAGGATCTGATCCGCTTTATCTGGTCGGGAGAGATGAGCGATGAACTGTACGACATGGAAGAACGCTACCTTCAGACAATGCAGGATCAGCTTGATGAAAAAACCCTGGACGAAGCCCATCTGAGAGACACCCTGTCCGAGATGGAAGGGTCCCGTCGCCGCCGCCAGGGCTACTGACCTACTCCCTTGTAAATGTCATAAAGGGCTTTTTCAGAAGAGTACGGACAGAAATGTCATCCTTGAGAGCCTTCCGAAACTCTTCTTCTGACATTCCCAGCATATCCTGTGCCAGCTCTTTGGTGAGAAAAAGCTGAAACCCCTCCTCTCTCATTGAGAGGATCATCGCCATATCCTCACCGTTTACTGTAATGATAAAGAGGTTCTTCTCAACTCTGTAGGGAGTGATGCCGTTGTCTATGGCATTCACCTCTGTCATAGTTTTCTCATCAATAATAAAAGTTTCATGTTCCTCTATTCCATCCATGGATACGGTACAGAGGTATCGGCCCGGTTCCACAGCAAAGAGATTTATTCCCAGGAATATCAAAAGAATGGGTAATATTTTTTTCATAAGTTTGTCTCCAATTTCGGATATTGATTAGTCCGGCAATAATAAACCGGTTTCCATATGCCGGTATACCCTCATGTCCTCTGAAACGGGACAGGGATGGCAGGGGCGGCCGTGGCCGGTGCGCGAGCACGATACCCCCGTACAGCCCGGTGCTCATCCGGTCCTGCGGCCGGATGAGCAGGCCTCCATATACTACCAATAGATATTTACATACTGAAAAGTTCTGGAAACTACACTCATTTTTCACAAACTCTGCAAATAATAAGATTATATTTTTGCCATCGGCAGATGCTCAAAGACCTGAGTGAAGGATTTATTTGAGTGTTTTTTAGTTTCTGAATCTGCGGATTTTATGATAAGATCCCACTCAAGAGGTAACCGTATAGAATGAAATTACTTGTATTCGTTTTGAACAATGAAGAGTATCTCGAAGAGGTTATGGAAGCGTATGTGGAAGCCGGAGTAACCGGTGCTACAATCCTTGACAGCGAGGGTATGGGCCGGTTTCTGGCCTACGAGGTTCCCCTCTTTGCGGGGTTCAAGGAATTCATGAAGGGCAACAAGCCCTACAACAAGACAATTCTCTCGGTAATCCGGGATGAAAGTACCATAGAGGGACTGCGGAAGATCATAGATCCCCTGCTGGGAGGACTGGACAACCCCGGTACAGGGATTATGTTTACAATTCCGGTGGACTGGGTTTCCGGTCTTGTCCCCGAAGACGAAGAGGTGTAAAAGTGGCGGATATAGGCAAAAGAATAAAACCTGAATGTGTATTACTGGACCTTGAAGCGGCGGACAAAGTATCCGTTCTGAAAGACCTTGTAGGAGCCCTGAAATCGGCATACGGCATATCCGACAGCGAGGCTCTGCTAAAGGATATTCTGGACAGGGAGGAGCTCTCTACGACCTGTGTGGGAATGGGTTGCGCCATCCCCCACTGCCACTCCTCTCAACTGGATCATACCATTATATCCGCGGCTCGCCTGACGGAGCCCCTTGATATGGACGCTCCCGACGGAGAGGCTGTCTCTCTGGTGTTCCTGATTGCAGGCCCCCCCGCCCGTGCGGCGTTCCATTTGAAACTCCTTTCCAAACTTGCAAGGATTCTTCATGACGAGGCTCTGCTGAAAGCCCTGAAGAGTGCGGAAGGTACTGAAGCTTTTCTGGAACTTCTGGGACGGGAGGCCTCCTGAGGATGACAGCCGAAGGCCGCTGGAAACTTGTCCGTTTTCTGATTACGGCTGTTTCCCTCTACCTTGCCTGGCTTGTATTTACGGCCAGCCTGGAACTCTACTCCCTCCTGTTCGGTGCCGGGGCATCCCTGTTGTCCGCGGCTCTTACCTACCAGATTTTTATACCGAAGCATCAGGCAAGCCTGCGCTACATCCTGCCCCGGCCCCTGTCTCTGGTGGTCTATATGGGAGTTATGATGTACTACCTTTACAGCTCCAGTTTCCAGATGTTCATTGCGGTGTTCACAGGCAAGGCCAGTCCCAGGATCGTCCACTTCAGGACCCGCCTCAAGTCGGATATGGCCCGGATGGTACTTGCAAACTCCATTACATTCACCCCCGGGACCATGACCCTGGACCTCAATGACGACCATCTTACGGTTCACTGGTTTTTCTGTGATACAAACCACGCAAAACTGGCTGGTGAAAAGGTGAAGGGACGCCTTGAAAGTTTTATAGGGAAGGTCTGGTTATGACGCAGATGATGCTTTCAGGAATGCAGTATTTCCTTATTTTCTGTGCGGCCGTCTGCGTGGTCCGTTTTATTCTCGGCCCCGGCACGGCGGACCGCCTTGTGGCGCTGAATGTACTCTCCGGGGTGGCCCTGGGCTTTCTTGTGATCCGGGGTGTTGCACAGGAGCGGGTCCTCTATCTGGATGTGGCCCTGGTTTATGATATTTTCGGCTTTCTCGGATTTCTTGCGATCTCCCGTTTTCTGAAAGACAAAATATCCGATGAAGGAGACGAGTAGTATGGCCATCCGCGAATACTTTGCCCTGGCGGCTTTTATTATTGCCGCCCTCTTTGCTCTTGCCGGCCTCATCGGGCTTTTCCGTTTTCCAGGACCCTTTGCCAGGCTCCAGGCGGGGAGCCTCTGCGGCACAACCGCTGTTTTTACGAGCTTTATCGGCGCCCTGATTCTGGCGCCGTCCTGGGCCTTCGCCGGCCGGATACTTCTGATCATGCTTCTATTTATGATCAATGCCCCGGTGGGCTCCTATATTGTGGCCCGGTTCTCCTGGCAGTCGGGGGTTCCCGTATGGAAACCCGGAAAGACCTTTAAAAAAAGGGCTGCTGAAAAGAGAGGGAAACGTACCGGGGAACCCCGGAAGGAGGAGAGATGATAATTGCCCTTCTTGTCCTGATTATAGCCCTGTCTGTTTACACCCTGATGAGCCGCAGTCTCCTTCACGGTGTTATAGCCATGTCCTTTGTAAGCCTCCTCTGCGCCCTTATATTCTTTATTCTCCAGGCGCCGGATGTGGCGATTACAGAGGCCGCAGTGGGTGCCGGTGTTTCAACTGTAATCTATGTCTGGGCCCTGAGGCATTCGGAAAGGAGAGATGATGGCCCCTCGTGAAGTAGAAAAATCCTCATTCGCGGCGCGGATCAGCGCCCTTCTTTCGGTAGCCGGCATAGCCCTCGTTCTTCTGCCTGTTTTCCTTGCGGACACACCCTGGCCCACTGCGGCACGGGACTTCCTTGAAGAGTGGGGAAACAGGGATACCGGAGCCATCAATCTTGTGAGCTCCATCTACCTGGGATACAGGGTCTTTGATACCCTTGGGGAAACCATAGTTCTTCTGGTAGCAGTAATGGGCACCCTCGGGATACTCTCCCGTGTGGAGTCTCTGGTCTCAAGACAGAAAGAGATGGAAGGCTCTGCTGCAGGAAAAACCGGTGAAGACGGTTTTTCACTGACCCGGGAAAAAAGGCACTCCCATGCCCTGAGGACAGATCTCCTTGAGGCTGTGACAAGCAAGATAGGCCCGCTTATCCTCCTTTTCGGATGTTATGTGATGCTCTACGGGCACGCCTCTCCGGGGGGAGGTTTTCAGGGCGGTGTAATCGTAGCCTCGGGAATCGTCTTTCTGGCTCTGGGCAATCCCCAGAGCACAGGATCGGTCCTGACAAACCCTTCTGTCCTGAGTACTCTGGAGACCCTGGCCTTCCTGCTGCTTCTGATTCTCTCGGGGAGCGCCCTGCTGGCAGGGCAGGGATTTTTTGGAAATCCCATGGCTGAAACCGGAGAGCCTGTAGCCTTTATCGTTGTGATGAACGCCGTCATCGGCCTCAAGGTGGGAGCAAGTCTGGGTTTTATGTGCATTACAATGATGGGAGGCGGCCACAGGTGATTTCAACAGAGAAAGTCGAACTCCTTTTAATCCTGATCCTCTTTCTGATCGGATTCTGGGGGATCATAGTCAAACGGAATATTATCAAGAAGATTTTCAGCCTGAACCTTATAAACGGGGCTGTGGTCATCCTGTACATTCTGGAGGGCAGCAGAATCGGGACGGACGCACCCATTCTGGGAAAAGAGTCCATCAATATGGTGGACCCGGTTCCTCAGGCCCTGATGCTTACAGCCATTGTTATAGGTGTCTGTATTACAGCTCTGGCTCTGGCGCTTGCTGTTCATCTCTACAGGGTGACAGGCTCCTTTGATATCGACACCATCCGGAAAAAGGTACACGATGAGACTTGAAGATCTTGTATTTACAACAGTACTGCTCCCCCTCTTTGGAGCGGCTTTCGCCTTTCTTGCAAAGGCCTTTCCCAAAAACAGCGCCCCTGCCAGAATACTGGAGTACGGCGGTGCCTTTATAGGCCTCGTTCTACCCTGGATTACCCTGATACGCCTCTTTCCCCATGTCTACCGCGGCGAGGCGGTGCAGGGATTTGTGGGCGGCTGGCATGAGCTTGTGGGAATATCCTTCCGCTTTGACGGCCTCTCCTGGCTGATCCAGGTCCTCGGCTTCTCAGTCGGTCTCGCGGCCTATGTCTACTCCGTCGGCGGAGGCCCCAGGGGCCCGGCGTTCACCGGAATATTCCTGATTCAGACATCAGCTCTGGCGGCGGCGATAATGACCACCGACCTTTTCAATATGTTTGTATGCCTGGAGGTCATGGGTATCACCTCGTATATCCTGATCCCCTCCTCGGGAAAACCCGGGGCCTCACTGGCGGCATTCTCATACCTTATGGTCAGTGCCACGGCAATGGTCTTCTATCTGATAGGAACCTACGGGCTCTACCGCCTGAGCGGTTCACTGGCCTACAGCGATGTGGCGGCAGCCATGGCCCATGCCGGCGGAGCCGACCACACAGTATTCCTGATGTCCATGGTTCTCCTTGTTGCGGCCATTGCCATCCGGGTGGCGGTGATGCCTCTCTACGGCTGGCTCCCCGACTCCCACGCCCTGGCTCCCCATGCGGTTTCTGCCGTTCTGTCGGGGGTATTGATAAAGACTCCCCTCTTCGCCCTGAGCCGCCTTCTGGGGCTCTTTGCACAGGGAGAGATGATGGGACAGCTTATGAGCTATGCCGGAGGTGCTACGGCTATCCTTGCTGTTATCCTGGCCCTCTCACAGTCCGATACCAAAAGGCTTCTGGCCTACCACTCCATAAGCCAGATAGGCTATGTGGTTGCAGCCTGGGGCACAGCCATCTACTGGGGTGTTAATACGGTACAGGGGATGACCCTGATGACCGCCGCCTACCTCCATGCCCTGTTTCATGCCTTTTTCAAGGGCCTGCTCTTTATGAGTGTCGGAACAACAATAGACGCAACAGGACAGAGAGATGTCTATAAGCTGAGAGGCTCTGTGGGAGTGCTGAAAGCTGCGGGAGACCGTCATGCCCTGACCCTTGTGACCTTCCTGATCGGAGCCCTCTCCATTGCGGCTATCCCGCCGATGAACGGTTTTATAAGCAAGAATGCCATAGGATACGGCATGAAGGACTCACCCCTCTACCTCCTCCTCAACCTTGCGGCTGTGGGTACTGTGGCGTCATTTATCAAGCTCTCAAGGATCTACTGGCCTGCCGGAAAAACTGAAGGTGAAAACCCCGAAGCCGCCGTGACGCCCCCTGCATCCGGAGAGAAAATATCAGGAATAGGGTTTCGTCTGACGGCGCAAATCTTCCTGGCCGTCCTTTGCATTGCCGGAGGGGTTATGGCCACTTTAATACTGGACAGCACAGGCCGTCTCCTGTCGGGGGGCCAGATCCTCAAACAGCCCGGCCTCTACTCAGCGTCCACACTGACAAAGACTCTTTTAACAACCCTCTGCGGCGCCGGCCTGTTTCTTCTTGTACAGCTGAAAAGCGTCTCCCGTATCCTGCATATAATACGGAACCGCCCCAGAAGCTTTCAGGGACTCTTTGTGTCCTTCTCTCTTGCAACTGCGGCTCTTGCGCTGTGGATGGTTCTCTAGAGAGAACCATTCTGAACCCAGGAAGAGATTCAGCTTTAAATAAAAAACCCCTCAGAACCATCAGGTCCGAGGGGTTATCTTGCACCTCCGGGAAGCCAATCCTCCGGGAAGCTTAATTCATGAAAGCAGCAAGGCTCAGGCCTCGGGCATCATCGCCATGATATCGGCTTCAATGGCCTTTATTTTAGCTGAGACCTTCTTTTTGGCTGTGGCCAGGTCATCTTTTTTATCCCCGCAGATGGAGGCGTAAAATTTGATCTTGGGCTCTGTTCCCGAGGGGCGCGCTGTAATCAGCGAGCCGTCTTCAAGGACAAACTGAAGCACATTGCTTGAAGGCAGATCGATGTCGGTGTCCATCTCCTCTGTCAGAAGGTTTCTAGTTGTTCCATCCTTATAGTCCTTCAGGGCGGAAACAGTCACACCCCCGAGGGCTGAAGGAGGAGTTTCCCTGAGACTTGTCATAAGACCTGCCATAACCTGCTGTCCTGACTGCCCCTTGAAGTACTGGCTTATAAGAGTCTCCTCATAGTAGCCGAAACGGGCGTAGATATCATTCAGATGATCCAGCACGGTCCGTCCCTGTGCCACATTCCACAAAGCCATCTCGGCAGCCATGGTGGCGGCGGAAACAGCATCCTTGTCACGGACCTCCCGTTCGACAAGAAAGCCGTAGCTCTCCTCCCCACCGAAGATATAGGTATGGGAACCTGACTCTTCGAACTCCCTCATTTTCTCTCCGATGTATTTGAAACCGGTGAGGACCTTGAAGGTGTCGGCGCCGTAGGATTCAGCGATTCTCAGCTGAAGGTCACTTGTAACAATGGTGTTAACAAAGGCGGCGTTATCGGGTAGCGTACCCATCTCTTTACGGGAGGAGAAGATATAGTCAGCCAGAAGGCATCCCAGCTGGTTTCCTGTAATCAGGGTGTATTTATCTCCCTCGGGTACGGCAATTCCAAGACGGTCGGCATCGGGATCGGTTCCCATAACAAGATCTGCCTTCTCCCGGGCCGCATAGTCCAGGGCCATCTGCATGGCAGGTGTGATCTCGGGGTTGGGAAAAGCCACCGTGGGGAATGCTCCATCCGGTTCTCTCTGCTCTTTTACGGTCACAACAGTGATTCCCATCCGGCTGAGGGCATTCTCAACTGGCACCGTTCCGCATCCGTGAAGGGGTGTGTAAACCACTTTCAGATCCCCGCCTTTCTCTTTTACAAGTTCCGGGCGGAGAGACTGTGCGATAACCATATCCAGATAGGATTTATCCACATCCCCGTCTATCATATGCAGCAGACCCTCGGCCTTTGCTTTCTCTTCGGATATAACATTGATCTTATCGGTTACAGCCCGTACTTCGGCAATAATGCCTGTGTCATGGGGAGCGGTAATCTGGCCGCCGTCCTCCCAGTAAACCTTGTAGCCGTTATATTCAGCAGGGTTGTGGCTGGCAGTGACCATAACACCGGAGCAGCATCCCAGTTCACGGACTGTATAGGAGAGCTGGGGAGTGGGTCTGAGGGATGTATAGAGAAAACACTCTATTCCGTTACCCGCAAAGACAAGCGCTGCCTGCAGAGCAAAAAGATCGGAGTAGTGACGGGAGTCATAGGCCAGGGCGACCTTTCTCTTTCCCTCTTCCACATTTTTCACTATGTATGAAGCCAGTCCCTGTGTGGCTTTTCTTACTGTATAGGGATTCATCCTGTTCATCCCTCCGCCGATAACACCCCGCAGACCTCCGGTACCGAAGGCAAGGTCAGTATAAAAGCGGTCATTCAGCTCATCCCAGTCCTCTTTTTTAAGAAGTTCGGCCACCTGGTCGCTGAAACGGGTATCCTCTTCTTTTGCAATATAGTCTTTTGCTTTGGAAATCAGTTCATCTCTGTCCATATAAATCCCCTATTTACTTTCTTCCGCTGTAAAAATTTGCATATATCAAGGTAAAACATAACCATCCGGGTCTGTTTTACTATAGTCTACTGTATCCGGTCTCTGATTTCATCCGGGTGCTCAACAAAAGCCAAAGCACCGAATCCCTCAAGCTGCTCCCGGTTCCGGTATCCCCAGAGAACACCAAGAGCATCCATCTTTCCCGCTGCCGCTGTCTCCATATCCACCTCGGAATCTCCCACATAGAGGATCTCTTCCGGCTTGAATCCTGACCTTACAACAGCAAGGGCAGCAGCACCGGCATCGGGTTTCAAGGGTATTCCCGGACGGGCCCCAATAACATCCTCAAAGGTATCATCTGGAAAGAGTATCCCGGTGACCTTCCTGGCAGTCTCCTGATCCTTGTTTGTATAGACAAAGAGTCTGATTCCATCGGACCTCAGCACCTCAAGGAGTTCCGGTATACCCTTGTAGGGCACGGTGTACTCGGCAGGATGGTTCCTGTAGTAACTCAGAAGAAGTTCAGCTGCCTCATCTAAACGGCCCTTCATATCAGAAGGAAGGCTCAGCTCCAGGGTCCGTCTCAGCCCCCAGCCCACCCGGCTTCTGTACTCTTCCATGGGCAGGGCATCCAGTCCCAGGGCCTCAAGAGCCTTGTTAGCCGAGGCTGCTATATCCCCCATGGTGTCCACAAGGGTACCGTCGAGATCAAACATTACCGCCTTGTATCCACCTGTACTCATAGGCTGATAATAGACCGGAGACAGGGATATTTGCAACACGTGTACATAGTCTTTTTCAATATGCAGATTCCCTTTATGATGAAATCAATGGCGCATATACTCTTTCTTGAACCCTTTTACACAGGATCTCACAAGTACTTTGCCGACGGGCTAAAAAAACACTCTTCCCACTCGATAGATCTGCTGACCCTGCCGGGGCGATTCTGGAAGTGGAGGATGGAGTCCGGAGGGCTTGAGTTTGCAAGGCTTATATCTGAATGCTTCGGAACAGAACATGAAGTGAAAAAGCCTGACTTGATACTTGCAGGGAATCTGATAGATCTGGCTCAGTTCAAGGCCTTCTCACCCTGGCCTGAGCTTCCCCACGTCCTCTATGTCCATGAGAATCAGCTTGACTATCCCCTGAAACAGGGGGAGAGGCGGGATTTCCACTACGGATGGAAAGACTACACCAACTTTCTTGCCGCCGACGGGCTGATCTTTAACTCCCGTTACAACCTGGAGAGCTTTCTTGAAAAATTCAAAGCCCTCAGCTCCCGGCTGCCCGACTCAAAGCCACCAGACCCCTCTGAACTGTTCAGGGCCAAATCACATATCATACCGCCGGGATGCCGGCTGCTCCCCCCGTCAGTAGGTATGGACAGAGGGGAGCACGTGAAAAAACCTCCTGTAATCCTCTGGAATCAGCGATGGGAGCATGACAAGAACCCTGATGATTTTTTCTCTTTTTTGAGAGACCTGAAAAAAAGTGAGATCCCTTTCAGGCTCATAGTTGCAGGAGAATCCTTTAAAGACAGCCCCTTGTGCTTTTCAAAAGCAGAAAACGAGTTCAAATCCGAAATCATCCATATGGGTTTTGCAGAGAGCAGACCGGCCTATGAGGAACTTTTAAGACAGTCTGATATTGTTGTCAGTACAGCGAATCAGGAAAACTTCGGTATTTCGGTGATTGAAGCTGTAAGTGCAGGATGCGTACCTCTCCTCCCACGTCGCCTTGCCTATCCGGAAGTACTCCCGGAAAAATTTCACAGCCTCTGCCTCTACGGGAAGAAAAAAGAGATGGTTAAAAAGTTCATTGAAATACGGAATGAGCTTGAAAAAGGCAGCCGGTCCATAGCAAAGGAGTTGAGTGAGTCTGTCCAGAAGTACTCATGGGAAGGTATTACCCCCGAATTTGACAGCTATTTTACAGCCATAGGGTCTGGAGAAACAGCTGAACGCCCTCACGGTTAGGAGTTACAGACTGGCTAGCTCTTTTATGAGCCGTATTTGTCAGAGAATAATTTTATCAGCGTATTTGAAGAACTGACGGGGAGTCTCATAGAGAAATCCCCTGTCATCCAGGATCAGGAACTCACGGTCTCCCCTGATCTGAAGAACAGGATATACCCGCCCCGAGGAAACATGGCCCCGGGCCTCCAGAAAGGGATCTCCCATCCCGGGAAAGGGCGGAGACATCTCTCTGACTTCGCAGTTATCATCGAAATCATCTATAAGCTGTACGTAGAATAGAGGCTGGATTGCTTCCATATTTAAAGTATCGGAGAAAAGTCTGAAATTTACAGAGTAAACTCAGACATAATCCTCTAAATCTTTGATTATTTTAAAATTTCTCATCTTGGAGATAGCCATCTCCTGAATCTGACGGACACGCTCACGGGTAATACCCAGAACTTTTCCAGTCTCTTCCAGAGTAAGAGGATTCTTGCCGTTCAGCCCGAACCTGAGCTGAATGATCTTCATCTCCCGTTCGGAGAGCTGCTTCAGAACATCATTGATAGTGTCCTGCAGAGATAGGTTAAATACCATCTCAATAGGCTCCTGATTATGCTCGTCTTTGATCAGATCGCTTAAGCGGGTCATATGATCCTGATCTACAGTGGTATCAAGAGAAGCTGTCTCCTGCGAGAGAGACATGATTTCCTTGACCTTCTCGATGGGAAGGTTCATATATTCAGCCATCTCTTCGGGAAGAGGATCCCTGCCCAGATCCTGAGTCAGCTGTTTGGAGACAAGGTAACTCTTCTTGATTGTATTGAGCATGTGGATGGGAATCCGGATGATTCTGGACTTGTCGGCCAGGGATTTGATAATAGCCTGTCTGATCCACCAGGTGCCGTAGGTTGAAAAACGGCAGCCTTTTGTGTAATCGAAGCGGTCTACAGCCTCAATAAGCCCTATATTTCCCTCGTCGATCAGATCCAGAAGGGACATACCCCTGTGCTGATACTTTTTGGCGATGGAAACAACCAGCCTCAGATTGGACTGGATCATTCTGTTTTTAAGCGTTTTGACCTGCTCATCGAAGAGTTTTTTCTGAACACCGTAGTCATCACTGGAAATGTGCTGGTCTTCCAGCTCATTTGCCAACTCTTCAAGCTGTATTCCAAGCTTCTCAAGGCGCACACCGATATCCTGCTCTTCACCGATTGTCAAAAGATTATACTTTGAGATTTGTTTCAGATAGAGGGCCAGTGGATCCGTCTCGTTGTTGAAGCTGTCTTTCATGTCGTTATCGTATCGTCTCATTTTACCACCGGGTTGATTGGGTTATCCCCGGGGTGCCGAAACCACGCTCACAGGAATACCGTCTTTAAATACAGAAAAATACATATTTACTGTTCGAGTTGCAAGACCTGAATGACCCAATCTGCCAATTCTTGCCCCTGCACTAACATATTCTCCCACATTAACGAACACATCTTCATTGCCGCCGTACAAATATATGTAACCATTTACATCAATCAGCACGACCTGCCCGAATCCCCGGTAGGGTCCGGTCCACACAACATTCCCTGATGCAACCGAGCGTACAAGAGAAGCTTCCGCAGCCTCAATCCTGACTCCACGCAGCTTTCCTGTAAGGGAATTCTTGCTCCCTTCAACAGGCCACTCAACACTCTCGGTATAGCTTTCAACAGATGCCGGAGCGGTTTCCACTACTGCCGGTGTCCGGGGTGTTTCCGGCCGGGTAACTGTCGGCTGCACCACTACAGGACGGCCTGAAGTAGACACAATAATAGATTCACCGGGTCTGAGTATCCTGCTTCCGCTGAAATCATTGAGCTCATAAAGCTCATCAACACTCAAACCATGATTCCTTGCTATTCTATAGAATGTATCACCCTTTTGGACAATATACTCGGATTTTTCCGAATAAATTGCGGAATTACCGCTGCCTTGCCCGGGAATAAGCAATTGACTGCCCACAGATAGATTCTCAGGGGCTGTAATTCCGTTTGCCGCAATAATCTCATCCACAGAGACACCGTATGTCCGGGAGAGACTGTACAGGGTTTCTCCGCTCTGAAGTGTATGGGTAGCCGGCTGGGCCTGGAGAGATATTAGCTGACTTGTCAGTAGTAGTAAAATGGTGATACCGGTTCTGTACTTTTGCATATTTACAGATTCGGCATGAAAGGAAGGCAACTAAACTCTCTTTGGATCAAATTATCCTCAATATCAGAAAAATATTCTTCCCGTAAGGGAAGGCGTTTAGTAAATAGAAAGCTTATAAAAGGACACGGTAAACAAGGATCAAATCCTCTGAACTACCATATGAGTTATTTATTACATAAGAAAGATATTATTAATTGATAAGCAGAGAAAAGGGAAATAATCGGGCTGAGACCCTTAGGCCATATGAGGGCAACACACCAGAGCAATAGCATTGCTCTGGTAGGGCAATAGAGATTTTGAACCGCAGGTTCAAATCCTCTTGATTTCATTGGGTTATGGACAACTGTAATCAAAACCAATAATCAGATGAGCAATGAGAAAAGAAAATCGGGCTGAGAGGATTTGAACCTCCGGCCTCACCGTCCCGAACGGCGCGCGCTAGCCCCTGCGCTACAGCCCGAATATGTTTTATAAAGAAATGCCCTTTTTCAAGGGCATTTCCACATAAAGTTTATGCGGAAGCGACGGGTCTCGAACCCGCGATCTCCGGCTTGACAGGCCGGCGCGATAACCATCTTCGCTACGCCTCCGTTCAATGGCGTACTTTAATGATCTGAAGAGAGATTGTCAACACTTTTACACAGAAACACAATATATTTTTTTTCACACCATATTTCATCCGGGGCGGGCAAGCTCCGGGAGGGTTGGAAGGGGGGTATTTATTGATTGTTCTGCGTTGACAGCTATACCCTTTCATGGTAATTTTTCGATGCTTCAGAATTTATTTTGTATTAAAGGACTACCTATGTCTAAAGATGAAAAAAAGGTTTCAAACATCAAATCTGCAGGAAATGATAAACACAGAAAGTATCAGAAAAGACAGCAGAATATGATGATCGGAACTATCATAATACTGGTAATTGTTGTTGTCAGTTTTGTACTCGTTCCTGCTCTTTCAGGAACAGGTGGCGGCGGCGCCGGCTCATTTGTATTCGGTAAATACGGAAATCAGCAGATTACCTTCCAGCAGGGCAACTACTTTGCTCAGCAGGTTCAGTCAGTAAATGATATGTACAGAGACTCTCTCGGCGGCAACAGTAATGTTGACTTTCTGAGACAGCTTATATGGCGCTCAGCCTTCAACCAGACAGTTGTAAGAACAGCTATTCTGGATGAAACAACCGAAGCCGGTGCCGGAATCTCAGCATCCGGTATCGACAGAGCCATTGTGGAAAGCGGTATTTTCAGCAGCAACGGGAACTTCGATGAAGAAGCTTATCTGTCTGCATCAGGAACAAGAATCAAAGAGATCAGAAAATCTCTGGAAGAAGACATGAAGGTTCAGACCTTCTACTCGGATGTTATCTATAACCAGCAGCGTCCGGAAGCCATGATCGATTTCCTCCTTGATATGGGAGGCACCGAGAAAAACTTCGCATACGCCCGCCTGAACTACTCCTCATTCCCCGAGGACAAAGTGGTTGAATATGCCAGAGGCAATGAAAATCTTTTTGAAAGAATCACACTCAACAGAATCACCGTTAGATCTTCTGAAAACGATGCAAATGCCGTTCTTCAGAAACTGGAAAGCGGAGAGCAGTCCTTTGCCGACCTTGCCAAGACTTACTCCAGCGACTCATATTCTGACAATGGCGGTTCCATGGGTGACACATACAAGTACACCCTCCTCGGTTTCCTGACCGAAGATCAGGCCTCTTCAGTCATGTCACTGTCAGCAGGACAGCACAGCGAACTGATCGCAGCCGGAAACAGCTGGTATATCTTCCAGGCCGAAGCAGCCGCTTCAGCCCCCGATTACAGCAACTCTGATGTTGTTGCTTCCGTCCGCTCCTACATGGAGAGGGAAGAAGTGGGACTCATCGAGGACTTCCTTATGATGAGAGCCGAAGAGCTTGCACTGGCAGCACGTGCTTCATCCTTCGCAGAAGCGGCGGGTGAGTTTGCAGCGGAAAGCGGAGAAACCGGATTTATCGCTCCCGTATACGGAAGCGTGCCCTTCCTTGTAAACAGTCCCGGAAACAAGACAAATGACGCTCTTCTGAGCTCAGCCGCCTACAGCGATGAGTTCTTTGAAAAGGCATTTGCCCTGAAAACTCCCGGAGAAACTTCCCAGCCCATGATTCTGGACCGCTCGGTTGTTGTATTCTCCCTGATCGGAGAACAGGAAGGTTTCGCGTACCCCGAAGAGTATGCATCCTATATCCGCGGACAGCTTACCAATGAACTCTCCCAGTACAAGATGGGACAGCTTCAGAGCGTATTCCTTTCATCTCCCAAACTGAAGGACAACTTCACCAAGACTTACAGCAATCTTTTTGCCGAGTCCTGAAAATGAATAACCCGGTTCAACTGACACAGAGCTCCAATGGAGAACAGAATATTCTGTGTCAGGGAAAACCGCTCTACTCCCGGTATGCCCCTTCCGCAGCAGCAGAAAGGGCTGCCGGTCAGATAGAGGCAGTGGAAAACTGCATCTATCTTGTCCCCTCCCCCCTTCTGGGATACGGGATTCCCTCACTTAAAGAAAAAATACCCGAATCGTCCTGCATTCTCGGAATTGAAGCTGACCAGGCTCTTATGGCTGAATCGTCTCCATTTCTTCAGGATCTTACTGATACCAGATTCACCTGCTACCGCCTGGACAGTCCGGGGGCACTCTATGAGGTATTCAAAGGCCTTCAGGACTACGGGTACCGCCACTGCCGTCTGACGCCTCTGAACAGCGGATACCTGCAGAACAAGCCCCTCTATGACAGCATGGCAGCCAGTCTTCAGCACTTTCTGAATAACTACTGGCAGAACCGTCTTACCATGGCCAAAATGGGACCTCTGTGGATTAACAACCTGATCCGGAACCTGGACCGTCTGGTCCAGGGAGATATCTCTGATTTTTCAACTTCAAAGCCTGTCGTTGTCTGCGGGGCGGGAGAGTCTCTGGAAGCGGCAATACCTCTATTCAAAAAACAGAGAAGCAAGATATTTATTCTCGCTGTGGATACGGCGGTACAGAGCCTGGTTCACTCGGGAATCACACCCGACGGTGTTGTCAATCTTGAGGCTCAATTCTACAACCTGAAAGACTTCTACCCTTTAGCCGGGAGAGAGACTGTCCTGTTTTCAGATATTACAGCCTACCCTCCGTCCCTGCGGGAAGAGAAACATACCCCGTACTTCTTCGCATCCTCCTTCCAGGAAACAGCACTCCATAGAAGATTGAAAGAAAAAGACCTTCTTCCTACAGAGATCCCCCCTCTTGGTTCTGTGGGAGTTGCGGCCCTCTATCTGGCCGGACGCATCACCGATGGTTCTGTCTTTCTGACAGGCCTGGACTTTTCATATACCGAGGGGAAGACCCATGCACGAGGAACACCCTTTCATGACTGGTGCAGCCTTCAGGAGTGCAGAACCACCGGAGACGTATGGTACAGCTTCTCACTGAGCCGTCCATCGGTTCCCGCCGACGCTTTGCCCGAAGGTGCCGTCACCAACAGGATTCTCGAGAGCTATGCAAGGCAGCTGGAGGAGATAGCGGACTCCCTCCCCAACAGGGTCTACAACATAGCGGAACAGGGAATGCATCTCTCTATTCCCAGGGCCGGCAGGGATGAGTTCTGCCGTATTGTCAATTTAACGGATATAAACAACTCCGCACAGGAAGGCCGGGGAAAAACCGGAACCGCCAGGTCAGAAAGGCTTGAGGAGTTCATAAAAGAGGAAAGAGAAAGACTTGAAGAGCTGATATCCCTATGGGACAGTGTCAGCCGGGATGAGGAAATGCCGGAAGAGATGCTTCCCCTTCTAAAAGAGTGCGACTACCTCTACTTCCACTTCCCCGACCACATACCGAACACTAGTCCGTCCTTCATGTTCAGAGTCATCAGGGAAGCACGTAAGATTTACCGCTTTCTTTAAGAGATTACTCCCACCGGAAAAGAAAAGCCGCCGTCATAAGAAAGAGAACAGTCATTCCTCCCATAACGGCAATATTGGGAAGAACTGCAGCAAATCCCGCCCCATCGATCATGACAGACCTTGCCCCTTCAATGAAGTGAGTCAACGGAAAGACTCTTGAAAGGGACTGAATAACAGGCGGTGTGCCCTCCAGAGAAAAGAACACTCCCGAAAATATCATCATCGGAAAGGTGACAAGGTTCATAAGCCCGTTTGCAAGCTCCTCGCTCTTCAGCCTCGCTGCAAAGATCAGACCGAAGGCAATCATGCAGAGTATGGCAACTATAGTCAGAAACAGAAGCAGCAGCAGAGATCCATGGACCCGGAACCTGAGAAAGAGTCCGGTACCTGCAAAAACAAAGACCGAAGTACAAAGCACGATAACAAAGCGGCTAACCATCTGGGCTGAGATAAAGAGAAGCGGCCCCACGGGTGTGGCCTTCATTCTTTTCAGAACCCCGTTCTTCCTGTAGCGCACAATGACAAATCCGACTCCGAACATACAGCTGAACATGATGTTCATCCCTATGACTCCCGGTACAAGCCAGTCCACATATCTGACAGCCTCACCGGATACGGATTCCTCTGTGAACGAGGCCATGTCGCTGCGGCTGAGAGATCTGAGGACCTCAGCCGACGGAGACTCACTGTTGAGATAGTAAGTACTGTTTCCAGGGTCTACAATCATATCGATCTGATGCCGCCGGAGTTTATTCAGAACCTCCTCCAGATCCTCCTGATAGAAGACCGTATCCACCGCATCCATCTCCAGAAACTCAGGCATTTCAGTTTCTGATGTGCCCATCACTCCTATCTTGAAAAGGGCATCCCCCTCCCCGCTGAAGGCAAAGGAGAAACCGACGACCAGGAGTACAGGGAAGAGAAGGTTCCAGAAGAACGTCCCCCGGTCCCGCACAAATTCCATTGTCCGCGCTCTTACAAGCGCATAAAATTTATTCATTCAGACATCCTTATCAGCTCCGCAGAGAGTATCCTGTCAACTTGAGAAACAGATCATCCAGATTTGGCTTTTTAATGCTCAGACCTTCAAGATTCAGCTGAAGCTTCAAAAGGTCATTTATTGTTTTATCCAGATTCTCTGTGGCAATCTCCAGGTTATCGCCCAGATAAACAGCCCCCTCAATATCAAGGTCATTCCGTCCGCAGTGCGGCACCGTTACCAAAACACCCTTGAAATGGCTGTTCAGAAGCCTTGCTGGTGTATCGATCTCAAGGAGTTTTCCATGGTCCATTATGGCGATCTGATCGCAAAGGATCTCCGCCTCTTCCATGTAGTGGGTTGTAAGCAGAATGCTTGTTTTTTCAGCTTTTATTTTCTCAATAAGCTGCCAGAAGTTCCGTCTGGCCTGGGGATCGAGACCTGTTGTCGGTTCATCAAGAAATACCATTTCAGGCCTGGGGATTATAGCCAGGCCCAGAAGCATCCTCTGACGCTGCCCACCGGAGAGCGTCCGGTTGTCCCTGTCCAGAAACTCGGAGAGAGAACAGATATCCACGACCTCTTCCAGAGACCTTGGAGAGGGATAGAGCGCTCTGAACATCTCAAGAGTTTCCCTGACTGTGATAAACTCGGGAAGGGCTGTATTCTGAAACTGTATCCCCACCTTCTGCTTGAAGTGGCGGTCAATTTTGCGCTCCCTGAAATAGACTGATCCGGCTGTGGGTGTGAGAATCCCCTCCATCATCTCAATGGTGGTTGTCTTCCCTGCACCGTTTGGCCCCAGGAGCCCGAAACAGACGCCCTCATCAATCGAAAAACTGATCCCGTCTACAGCCTGAACAGACCCGTAGCTTTTCTTGAGATCTTCAATTCTCATTATGATACTCATATATTCAAGCTAATAAGAGCATTGGGAAAAAGCAAATTAATTGCGTCAGTCTTACCAGAATCTAACAGTCATACTTATCGTGCATGTAGGAGGCATTTTCTACAGAAACAGACTCCTGAAAAGCAGTTATCCCGAAAATATAAACAGAGCTGCCCGGAGGCAGCTGCAGGCTTACAGCTCCTTCAGGAATCGGAATCCTTTTTGTATAAAAATAACCGAATTGATAGGGCAGATTGCTGCCGTTCTTATGAGTATGGGTGGTAAACAGCTCTATCCTGTCCCTCCTTATAAATCCCTTTTCAATGCCTGTACAGCTGTTTTTCCAGATATAGCTGCTCTTCTGACGCTCTTCATGAGTCGGAGCCTTCTTCCAGAGCCTTTTGTCCCACTGACCTGCAAATCCGCTGCAGCCCTGAATTTGAAACTCTTCGGACTTCAGGATCTCTCCATTCCCGTCTTTCCAGAGAAAGAGAGCCTCACTCTCCTCTTCGGCACAGCAGAGGAGGGACAGAGTATTCATGCCTGCGGGCAACCCGATAGGCTGTCCATTGCAGCGCAGCGTATTTTTTGGTGCCCGGGGAAAGAGCCTGTAGGTAACAGCCCCTGATTTCAGCTCGGAGGGAACCAGCTCGGCAGGAAAAAAACCTTCACCTGCGACCGAATCAGGCGAGATAAGCCTGCAGTCGTACTGAAGAGAGAGTGCCTCCTGAGGGCATGTCTCATGAAAAGACGGCCCGTCCCCTGTAACCGTATCAAATTCGACTAGAAATGAGGCCAGTGAATCAGCATCCAGAGTAAAATCAAACCCCTTATCCCCGCAGGCAACCTCACCGACAGGCTCTTCCAGGCCGTTAATACGGAATACTCTGGACAGTTTCAGCCTGAACTCAAGCCTGCCCCGGCTCTCCCTGCCTCTCTTTTCATAAACCCTGACAACAAGCCCCTCTCCCTCCTCGGCCCTCTTTACGGCACTGACGCCAAAATCATCGCCTACAGGAGAGAAGAGCGACAGATCCGGGACGGACCGGGTCCTGCCGGAAGCCTCGGATTCCCTCTCTTCCAGCAGAAAGGGCCGGACGGGCTGATTAAAAAGCCTCCCCAGACGATCACTCCCGTTCCATCCGTCGCAGTGAACATAGAGTCCGTACCTCACTGTATGTTCACCCCAGTCATGGCTTCCCTGGTCCCTGAATGCATCAAGGGGCTTGAGTCCCGGTGTATAGAGGAGAGTCATCCGCAGGGTGTCGGCATCGGGTCTGTCATATCCGTATTTACAGTCCTCGACAAGGGAAAATCCCCATCCGTCAGAACCGCTCAGATCGGCCCAGTAACGGGAGGGCACCTCATATACCTTTTCACTGTTAACCTCCCTGTGGACCCGGCAGCTCTCCCAGTTGGTTGTCAGCCGGCTCTCCTTCAGATCCCCTGCAAACGAGAGCTTCAGGGAGCAGGCCATCTCTCTCCATCTTATCCGTTCGGTAAAATCTACAACCCTTGCACCCGCATTCAGGCGTACCTCTTTCACAAACTTTGAATCCCCGAAGGAGCATGTGATCTCAAGAGTGCAGGACAGGGGCCCTTCCTCAAGGACCTTTACAATATCTCCCCCCTCCAGACGGGCAAAGGGAGGTTTCTGCCTGTCTTTCCAGCTCATATTCCATGCCGGAAAGATTCTAGGGACCTCTCTCTGAAACTCGTAAGCCAGGGGCTTTTTAAGAAGCTCACGCCCCTCCTCCCTGCCTGTTACAGAGTAAATGACCCCTTCGGGAGAGAGGGAGACTCTGATATAGCGGTTTTCAAGAACAAAACCGTCCCTGGTTTTATTCAATTTCACTCCGTCATAATCCTCTGAATCTCCGGGAGCGGCGGGAGTGCCTTCCACCCCGGCCGGCAGGATTTTGAAACGCTGCCAGGAGAGGCTCTTCAGAGGGGGGCAGAAACGCAGAACCCGAGCACCTGCGTAGCCGTATCCGATCTGCCCTGAATATTGGGCACCGTCAGATCCTGTGACCTGGGCTGAAACCGCCCCTGGAAGAATATCTTCGGGAAGATCCACCTCCACAAAATCCTCCCTCTCACAGGCTGCGGGGTTATAGAGGAGCAGAGTACCATCCCCGTCAAGAAGGGGGGCTATCGCCCTGGCCGAATCCTCTATGACCGATGCCCAGAGATTAAGAGCAAGGACTTCATCGTTATGGGCATATGCGTAGGCTGTAGGGGTAGAGGTTCCAGGAAGAATATCATGCATCTGACTGCCGAGAACCCTTGTCCATGCACTCTGGATCTTCTCTGAGGGATAGGTAGACCCAGCATAAATGTGAGCCGTCTCAGCCGCAGCCTCGGCAGCAAAGGCCATCTGTTCGTTTTTTCTGTTCCACCTCTTCATGACTGCCGCCGAAGTGAGAGTTCCGGCGCTGTGGAGGGTCAGAAGAAAATCACCCTTATAGATTTCAAGCTTTGAACGCTCATCTGAGCTTATTCCGTCATAAAACCTGTCAGGAGATCCCTGCCTTACCGAGATGTCCCCCTTCTTTTCAATGGCCTTGAGAGCCCTCTTAACAGAGCCTTCATCGGGAGCACCTCCCATATCACCCACACCGTAATACTGAAAGGTTTTCCAGACACCGCTCTTCTCACCCTGCTCCCTGAGCCTTCGCCGTGCGCCGGGACTCTTGTGAACCGGAAGCCGCAGGCGGGACATATAGGCGCCGGGATTGATGGCGGCAAGAATACCGCTGCCGTCGGGCCCCTTCCAGACTCCGAGCTGAAAGGGAATGCCCACTGCGGACTGCCAGGTCAGCTTCTGGGTCGAGAAGCCCTGTATGCCCATATGAGCCAGTATTGTAGGCATATTTCCGGGAAAACCGAAACAGTCCGGAAGGAGGTAGTCCCTGCTGCTTCTGCCGAACTCCCTGACCGCCTCCCTGTGACCGTAGAGGATGTTCCGCACCATTGACTCCATGCAGGGGACTATTGAGTCAGTCTCATCCATACAGGTACCCGCAGGGTGCCACCGGCCCAGCTCAACATAGTCTTTGAGAACCTCATACTGTTCAGGGTAGTACTCTTTTATCATGGCATATCGGATCATCCCCGTGAAATTGAAACTGTAACCGGGATACTTCTGGAGCAGTTTAAAATTCTTTTCGAGGGTTTTAGGCAGATACTTCAATATTGTAGTGGGATATTCCCAGCGCCACTGCGTATCCAGATGAGCATAGGGAAGCAGATAGATTTCTTTCTTTTCACTCATGGGATGGTCCTTCCTGAAATACGAATCATCAATATTGTATCAAAGAAGAGAGATATCCTGTTAAACTTTTTAAAGGGGCCGCCACCCTCTCTGTTCAAGAAGCTGTAATAAAAAAGGGCTTCCCGAAGGAAGCCCAGTGTCAATAACAGATATTTTTATTTTTAAAGGACATCACTGTCCTCTTTTAACCTAATCGTCGTCCCCTGTTTTCAGAACAGAGAGGAATGCAGACTGCGGCAGCTCAACGTTACCGACCATCTTCATTCTTTTCTTACCCTCTTTCTGCTTTTCGAGAAGTTTCCGTTTTCTGGATATATCCCCTCCGTAACACTTGGAGGTAACGTCCTTTCTCAGAGCGGAGATTGTCTCACGGGAGATGACAGTGTTCCCGATTGCAGCCTGAATAGGAATCTTGAACTGCTGCCTGGTGATCTCCTGTTTCAGCTTCTTGCAGACAATCTTTCCTCTGTCATAGGCGTTGTCCTTGAACACAAGCTGGGAGAGGGCATCCACCTTGTCGCCGTTGATTACGATATCCATCTTAACAAGATTTGTCGGCTTGAATCCGATTACTTCGTAATCGAAGGAGGCGTAGCCCTTGGAGATGGACTTCAGCTTGTCGTAGAAGTCAAAGAGGACCTCCGCCAGAGGCATATCGAATTTGATCTCGACACGCTTCTCATCAAGATAGTTCATATTGGTCTGAATGCCCCGTTTGCCCATACATAGAGTCATGATTGACCCCAGATAGTCAGTGGGAGTGATGATATCCGCTGAAATATAGGGCTCTTCGCTCATCTCAATGGTACCGGGATCAGGAAAATCAGCCGGATTGTCAAGGTAGAATACCTCTCCGTCCTGTCTTGTAATCCGGTATCGTACAGAGGGAGATGTGAGAACTATATTGAGACCGAACTCACGTTCCAGACGCTCCTGAACAACCTCAAGATGGAGAAGACCCAGGAAACCGCAGCGGAAACCGAATCCCAGAGCTGCCGAAGCATCCTTCTCGTATACAAGGGAGGCATCATTCAGCTTCAGCTTGTCGATGGCAGTATGAAGCTCTTCATACTGGTTAGTATCGACGGGATAGATAGAGGAGAAC
The DNA here is from genome assembly GCA_963676905.2 of Oceanispirochaeta sp. GTDB lineage: Bacteria > Spirochaetota > Spirochaetia > DSM-2461 > DSM-2461 > Oceanispirochaeta. The sequence continues at coordinate 2,727,079 of CAXXVE010000001.1, read as the reverse complement.
ACAACCGGCTTAACCTCACGAAAGCCTTCCAGAGCAGCTTCACAGGGGTTTTTGCTCAAAGTGATGGTATCACCGACCCGGATGTCCGAAATGTTTTTGATTCCGGCGATTATATAACCGACCTGACCGGCCTTGAGTTCCTTACCGGGAAGAAGGCCGAGCTTGAAGGTTCCCACTTCCTCAACCTTGTACTTTGTGTTGTTGGACATGATAAGGATTTCGTCACCGGCCTTAATGGTTCCCTCAAAGAGACGGATATGAATAACAACTCCTCTGTAGGCGTCGTAATGAGAGTCAAAAATAAGACACTTAAGGGGGTTATCGGGAGAGCCCTTGGGAGCGGGAATCCATTTGATAAGCCCCTCAATCAACTCTTCCACGTTCTTTCCGGTTTTGGCGGATACGGGATAGATCATCTCCCGCTCCAGGCCCAGGTCGTGTTCGATCTGGTCCGAAACCCGATCAAGGTCCGCACTGGGAAGGTCCATTTTGTTGACAACAGGAAGAATATCGAGGTCGTGGTCCAGGGCCATATACATATTGGACAGTGTTTGTGCCTCAACTCCCTGGGAGGCGTCGATCAGAAGAAGGGCGCCTTCGCAGGAACTGATGGCTCTGGAAACCTCATAGGAAAAATCCACATGCCCCGGAGTATCAACCAGGTTGAGCTGATATATATTACCGTCTTCTGACGGATATTCTATGGTAACGGCCTGGGACTTGATTGTAATTCCCCTCTCCCGCTCAATATCCATAGAGTCGAGCATCTGCTCTTTCATATCGCGGTCCGCAACTGAGTGGGACTTCTGTAAAAAGCGGTCCGCCAGAGTGGATTTACCGTGGTCGATATGGGCAATAATGCAAAAGTTTCGGATTTTATCCTGTTCGTATTTCATAACTGAGAAATATATATTAAAGCGTGGTTTTCATCAATCGTCTGGAGCTTATAGAACCTCAGAAGAAGATGGCCGACTCGAGACCCGCCCCCAGCTGAACAGCGGACTCAAGATACCCTGCCTTGACGCCTTTAAAAACAAACTGCATCAGCACATAGCCCTCTTTCTCATTCACCTGCCAGCGCCGGAGGGTAATAGTATCGCCCTTTGAAATGCTGGCTTCATCGGCGCTGCCTCCCGTATAGACATAGTCCACCGTATACTGCTGACGCCCGACAAGGTTCAGAACCATACCGAACATGGGAGGTATGAGATTCTCACGGGTATCCAGATTCACGGCTTCCTTCAGAGGAATGTCAGGACGGGCTCCCAGAGCTACCCTGGAGTGCTTTACCTCACCCGATGAGTCCTTCCACTCAAGATCAACCATTGTTCCCGGAGGCAATCCCAGAATGGAGTCTCTCACATCCTGATTCCGATATACCTTCTGCCCGTTGATACTCTGAATAACATCTCCCCGCATCAGCCCCAGGCCGTCTGCGGGGGACCGGGGATTCACATAGAGGACCTCAAGGCTCCTGTAGGCCTGATAGCCTCCTATACCGATCCAGGAGTGCTCAAGCTGTCCTCCCTCATAGAGCTGGGGAAGCAGTTTTTTCACATACTCACCGTCAATGGCAAAGTTGACACCCTCAAATCCCGTAATACCGGCAAAGACAACACCCTTCACTTCGGAGCGGTTGTTCATAAGAGGACCTCCGCTGTTACCCGGATTTATGGGCACATCCACCTGAATAGCCTCACCCATTGTCTGCAGAGGCCTTCTCAGGGCCGATACGGTACCGGATGTAATTGTGTTGTTCAGCCCCCCGGGAGAACCTATGGCAAAGATCTGTTCTCCAAGATTGAATTTCTCTTTTCCTGCGAAGGAGAATACATAGGGAGCCTCAATCTCGGTCTTCAGAAGGGCGATATCAAAGTGCCTGTCCCAACCCACAACCCGGGCTGGAATCTTCTCACCACGGTCATCGGACAGTTTGATAAAAAGGCGGGAATATCCCTTGTACTCGGGACTGACCTCACTCTCAATAACATGATAGTTGGTCAGAATGTAGCCGTTCTTATCGATGAAGAATCCGCTTCCGATACTTCTGTCGGGGTACCCTACCCCTCTGTCGATCCTGAGCCCCTTGTCCACCCAGACCGTAACAGTACCCTCAAGAAGGTCCTCCATGGTGACAGGAGTGTTCAGGAACTCCACTGTGGGGCGTTGGGGACTGCTCCCGCGCCTTTGGAGTTCGGCAACAACAGACTGCAGGGCCTTTCTGTTTTCACCGGCGGTGAAACGCTCTTCAAAGTAGGAGAGGTTTTCATCATCCACAGAGGTGAGATCCACAAAGCCCTGTGTTATGAGAACCGCGGCGGCTCCTGTTTTTTTGTACTCCAGAAGATTCCTGATGTAATCCAGCCTGATCTGCCTGTCGTCGGTACCATCGGCAATATCAGCCCCGCCTGCAATACCGAGGGAACTGTACAGGGAGAGTGCCCGGCGGTACTCTCTGTCCTCTACCGATTTGTTCAGGAGCTTCTCAATATCCCGGAGTGCCTTCTTCTCAAGGTTCTCATAATCAAGGTCGGGAGAGTCTTCCAGAGCTCTGTAATGGTAGATCCACTGCAGGGCCTCTGAAGGTTTGTTGTCCTTCAGCAGAGAATCAATCTGATTATTGGCTCTGGTCTGAGGATTGAACTGTTCACTGTCGACGGGTCCTGATCCTGGTGAACTTGTACAGGACATTAATATTGCAAGAGCCAGCAGAATGCCGGCGGTTCTGAATTTTTTCATTGTGTAATCAACATTTCCTTCCAGCTGCCGTCATCTTCCCTGACAAGGAGGGCATCATAAAAACCGTTTCGGGTAAAATCCCAGAGCTGATACTTTCTTCTGCTCCAGAGATCCTGATACTCCTCAAGGCGGCTTTCCGTCCCTTCGAAGATAAAACCGGCAAATCGTCCGTCAATATATTTTTCTTTCAAATCGAAGGCACCGTCATTGTCAATATCACGGTATCCCTCATAGGGAAGCCAGTCATCAAGAAGCACAGTCCTGTCAAAACGGCCGTCAAAATTTGAATCTTCCCTGAATCGTCTTATCATCCCGTCTACAACGGTATACTCCCTAAAAGGAACATTTTCATCCCCCGTTACAGAATCGATAAGAGAAAAACTGTGCTTCAGGATCTCCGATTCGGGAGTATAGATACTCTCACCCTGCCTGGAATCCATCAATATCTGTACATGAAGAGTGTCTGTATTTTCAGTCAGGGGAAATCCAAAACTTCCAGGGAGGAAGTTATACTCCCTGTGATTCCTCATGCCTCCTGAAATAGAGACGCGATCTACATAGGGATAGTCGTAGTAGTGGAATGAGCGGGAAAGGTCATCTTCATAAAAACTGACAGACTGAAGGATGTCGTCCCTGTCCCAGACAAGAACCGTATCGGGAATACCGTCCTGATCAGGATCATACTCCCACAGAACACTTCCGGCTTTCTTATGAATCTTCAAGTCTGAGATTCCGTCTCCGCTGCCGTCGAGCATTACATTATGTACCCCCGACATCATGGAGGACATATCCGGATGCTCCTGCAGATAGGACTGCAGAGCCTTCAGAGGCCACACCCGGGTCGAATCTGAAAAATCGGGAACAACTGTATCCCCGGCGGTGAATCCGAGAACATAGTTTCTGAAGTACCAGCTGTTCAAATCGTTATAAAGGGAAATATACAGAGAAGCCAGGGGCTGACGGTTGTCAGACTCGGGGAGCATTACAACCCGTGCAAGGAGATCAGGATACCGGAGTCCCTGCCTCTGAATGTACTCCTCCAGGACACCCGGATAACGGCTCTCCTGGCTCCATGAGCTTAAGAGAATCAGAAACCTCTGATCCTGATACCTGTAAACTCCCTCCTCAGCCATCTGATAGGCCTTGTCACGCTTTCCGAGACGATAGAGAGAGAGTACCGTATAGAAGAGTATATCAGTGCTGTCACGGCTTATTTCGTTAACTGTAAAATAGAGGGATTCCAGTTCCCTGTCGTTCCCAAGACGGTAGTGCATCTCGAAAAGCCAGCCGAGAATATCACCCGTATCGATCTGTTCGGGCTGATTTCCGCTGTAGAAGGCCCGGGAAAACCAGTTACCCGCCTCTCCGTAGCGGCCGGATGCTCTTGCATCAAGCCCCTTGAGGCAGAGTAGATCGGGGTTTTCATCGTCATATTCCAGCCCTGTTTCCAGAAGTTCACTGAAATCAGAGAGTCTGGAAGCCTTCCAGGCATCCCAGGCATGCCTGGCATAAAGCCTGCCGAGCTCTTCGTCCTGGGACTGTGCCGAAAGTACGGCAGCGGATGTAAGGAGAAATAAGAAAATCAGATTTAATATTCTTTTCACTGTGCCTATTCAGGAATCAAAAATTCCGGTCCAAGTAGATTTCTGATCTCATGATCCTCCAGGGTTTCCGATTCCAGAAGCCCCCGGGCAATCTTTTCCAGCTGATCTCTGTGCTCTCCCAGGATATTCCGGGCTTTACCCAGATTATCATTCAGGATACGCCTGATTTCTTCATCAATCAGGGATGCTGTATCATCAGAATAGTCCTTATGCTGTGCGATTTCCTTCCCTATAAAGATCGGTTCATCATCGCTTCCCAGTGCGATTGGCCCCAGTTTACTGCTCATACCCCATTCACAGACCATCTTGCGGGCCATGCCCGTAGCCTGATCAATATCGTTCTTTGCCCCGGTGGTAGTCACATTGTACAAAAGCTCTTCCGCAACATAACCACCGTAACATATACAAATACGATCTTCAATCCAGGAACTGCTTCTGGCGTAATTATCATTCTCAGGCAGTGAAAATGTCACTCCCAGGGCCCTTCCTCTTGGAACAATAGTGACCTTATGAACCGGATCGGCATCCTTCAGATAGTAGTGGAGCAGAGTATGCCCCGCCTCATGATAGGCTGTCATCTCCCTCTCATGCTCCGTCATAACCCTTGACTTCCGGGCTACCCCCATCATCACCTTGTCTCTTGCCTCTTCAAAATCCTGATGCTCCACGACCCTGGAGCCGCGGCGTGCCGCAAACAGGGCGGCTTCGTTGACGATGCTTGCAAGGTTTGCTCCGGAGCTTCCCGGTGTGGCCCTTGCAACGATACTGAGATCCACCTGGGGAGAAAGATTTATCTTCTTGCAGTGTATCCGGATAATTGCTTCACGCTCCCTAACATCGGGCATATCCACAACAACCTGCCTGTCAAAGCGTCCCGGCCTGAGAAGGGCAGGATCAAGAACATCGGGCCTGTTGGTGGCGGCTATAATGATTACCGCCTGATCTGTATCAAAACCGTCCATCTCTACAAGAAGCTGGTTCAGTGTCTGTTCACGCTCATCGTGGCCGCCGCCGTAACCGGCGCCTCTTGTGCGCCCCACCGCATCTATTTCATCTATAAAGAGAATACAGGGCGCGTTCTTCCGCCCCTGCTCAAAGAGGTCCCTTACACGGCTGGCTCCGACACCGACAAACATCTCGACAAAATCGGAACCCGACATATGAAAGAAGGGCACTCCAGCCTCTCCGGCCACAGCCTTGGCCAGCAGGGTTTTTCCGGTACCGGGATTACCTACAAGCAGAACACCCTTTGGAATTTTGGCCCCAATACTTGTGAATTTTTCGGAATTCTTAAGAAATTCGACAACTTCCATCAGTTCGTACTTGGACTCTTCCTGTCCTGCAACATCATCAAAAGTAATGCTGTCTTTACCGTGGTCATAACGCTTGGCTTTGCTTTTGCCGAAGCTGAAGGCCTTGTTGCCGCCCCCCTGCATGGAACGAAACATCCACCATATAAAGAGAAAACTGATTCCCCATGGAAGCATCTGCAGGACAATCATCCCCGGAGAGACGGCCCGGTCCGCACCGGCAATGCTGACACCGTTGTTGACCAGCATCTCAATGAGGTTGTCGTCGTAGTAGGGAATAACAGTCTTGAAGGACATTCCGCTGACATTTGAGTCTGTGGGACTCACAAATCGGCCCTCTATCTCCTTCTGGTCAAGGATACGCACATCGTAGATTCTGCCGCTGTCCACATACTGAAGAAACATGGAATAGGGGATCTCATTCACCTCACCCTGGGGAGAGAAAGAAAAGAAGAACATAAAAAACAAAATGAGAACCGCAAGGAACATCAGGGCACTTCGATTGTTATTGAAGTTGAAATTGTCGTTGTTGTTATTGTTTTTGTCGTCCTGGGGCATAATGACCTCTACCTTCAATTATAATACAAAGGTAATAGCAATCACTCATAATATCTTCTATTTTTTTCTCCTTCCCTGCCCGGGGAAGGAAAAAAGTGCCAGAACCGAGGCCGCAGATAAGCTCTGAACCACTAAAAACAAGAAGCCGAGGAGTACCGGCGGATGAAGGAAATACTGAAATCTCACCCTTCCCCAGGGGAGTGCGCACAAGAAAATTATCCCCTGATGTCGCAGAGCAGCCAGGTACGCTGCCCCTGTCCGCCGCCGCTGTGTCCCCAGGCTCAGAAAGAACAAGAGCTGTGTCCCCCTCTCCGATATCGCTTCCAAGCCTCAGACCGACACGCAATGCAGAAACGTCATCCCCGGCGTCTCCAATTGCATTACGGCCGTAATGAGATGATGAATATGTAAAATCATGGTCCCTGTCAATCCTGTAGTACACAGAGGGAGCAGGCTCTGAATCCGGAGAGAGCCTGAGCTCTCCTTTATGCCGTTCAAGAATAATTCCATGCCCCTTGAGAATAATCCTCCCCTTCATAAGCCTGAGAGGCAGAAAAAAGGACGCGGGGATTCTTCTGCCCTGCCCTGCGCCCCTGCACAGAAGGTTAATTTTTTCAAGAACAACTGTTTTTCGACTCACAAAGGGGAGCGGCAGAAAGTCCTTTTCCCTGCATGTAAAGCTCCCTTCCTGAAGGGAACCGGACCAGGGACAGCTTGACTGCAGCAGTGAACCGTAATGCTCAAGAATATCTGCTAAATCGCTGCGGAATCCCAGAACAGCCTCATCACAGGCGGGGAAGCTCTCTCTGACAGCAGGCAGAACTTTATGTCTTGTTTTATTTCTAAGATATTCGGTTTCACCATTGGTACTGTCAAAAACAGTACTGACCCCCATCTCGTCAAGAAAGGCCTCGATGTCCCGCCTGTCTGTTTCTATAAGGGGACGGAAATAGTTCTCCCTTGTACCTGGTATACCCTTGAGCCCTTCAGGGGAGGATCCTGAAAAAAGGCGCATCAGAACAGTTTCGACCTGATCGTTGCGGTTATGTCCCAGTGCGAAGAATACAGGAATTTCCGACTGCTGCATGTGTTTTTCAAAAACATGGTACCTGTAGGTTCTGGCTGCGCTCTCTACACCACAGCCCTTCAGACGGGAGTAGTGCTCCAGAAAGCCGCTTGGAAAGGCTCTGAAATAGAGGGGAATATCCAGAGAGAGGCAGAGGCTTCGGATATGATCCTCCTCCCTCTCTGTTTCAGAAGCCACTCTGATGCCATGACCGATATATACAGCTTCCAGATCACAGGAAACCTCCCGGGCATAATCCCTCAAGAGAAGGAGCAAGGCCGTTGAATCGGGGCCCCCTGAAAAGGCGCAGCAGATCCTGAAGGAAGCATCAGGAGGCCTGATCTGCCTGTTCAGAGTGCTTGAGAACTCAGCTTTTATTTTTTTTTGAATTGATTTCATTGAGCAGCTTTTCCAGAGGTGCATCACCGAGGGCGGTAATGGAAGCGGACGCTTCGGCTATTGCCTTCTGCACAAGAGTGTAGTCATCATCGGAAAACCGGCCCAGTACATGTTCCACCACAGAACCGCCCTTCTCAGGTCTTCCGACACCCAGATAGAGTCTGTAAAAATCCTGGCTGTCCAGATAGTGGATGATGGATTTAAGCCCGTTATGCCCCGCCGAAGAACCGCCGGGTTTCATCCTGCTGCGCCCGGGAGGGAGATCCATATTATCCGTGGCAACAACAATATCTCCAGGCCCCAGTCCGTATCTGGCTGTCAAACCGGGCAGAATCGCTCCAGAACGGTTCATATAGGTCAGAGGTTTGACCAGATGGACCCTTCTGTTTCCTATAAAAGTCGATCCGTAGAGATAGTTCTTAAAAAGGGGTTTCTTCAGAAACAGATTGAGCTGCCCGGCGAGCAGCTCAATAAGATCAAACCCGACATTATGCCGGGTTTGTTCATAGTCGGCACCGGGATTCCCCAGGCCGATGATCATAAGATCTGTATAATGGTTCTGCTCTGAATTATTCAGCAGCTTCTTCAGTTTCTTCTTCCTCATCTTCTGTTTCAGCAACAGCAGCTTTGGGTGCAGAAACAACGACAACTGTCTGATCTTCGGGGTGGAGAACTTTGATGCCTTCGGCAACAGCTACATCAGCGATGTGGATAGATTCTCCCATTCCCAGTGCTTCGATATTAACTTCGATAGCTTCGGGCAGATCTTTGGGGAGACATTCGATTTCAAGCTCGTGGAGCATGTGTTCGACTGTTCCGCCTTCCTTTGCACCGATTGCATTACCAACCAGGTGTACAGGAACATGAGTCTTAAGAGTTTTTCCTCTTTCGAACTCATAGAAGTCAATGTGTTTTACAGTCTCTGTAACAATGTCTTCATCAATGGCTTTTACAAGAACTTCGCGAGTTTCTTTTCCAAGATCAAGGACGATAACAGTATTTTCAGTTACTACTTTGAATTTTTTTGCAAATTCATTGGCATTTACCGCAATATGAAGAGGATCTGTGTGGCCGTATACAACGGCGGGAATCATTCCTTCACTCCTCAGTTTTTTGGCAGGACCTTTCTTGAATTCTGTTCTCTCAACAACAGAAAGGGTTTTCTGCTCCATCTTATCTACTCCTTCCGATAACAGATACCTTGGACGGCAGGATTCGAACCTGCGAATGCCGGGATCAAAACCCGGTGGCTTACCGCTTGCCGACGTCCAAATTTTAATTTTTGTATTTAAATATCAACCTTCTCCCTCGTCCACTATTTCGGCGTCAGGTCCAAGGTTGTTATATTCTTCTAGGATTCTGTCCTGAAGAACAGTCCTGAAGTCGGTATTTATGGGATGGGCTACATCCTTATAAACACCATTCTTTGTTTTCCTGCTGGGCATAGCAATGAAAACACCGCTGTCTCCCTCAATGATCTTGACATTGTGTACAACAAAAGATTCATCAAAAGTTACCGTAACGTATGCCTTTAATTTACCGTCTGCATTGACTTTACGAATGCGGATGTCAGTAATTTCCATACAGCTCCTCCTACCGCTTTAATGCAATATATATTCATTATATTACATGAGCATACGGAATGCTATGAAGGAATTCAAATCTTTCCGCAAAAGAAAAACGCTTTTTTAGCAGGCGTTCAGCTTCCGCAAGCCGTTCAGAGTCGGAAAAGATACCGAACATGGCGCTACCGCTTCCGGATAATCCGAAAAATTCAGCTCCTGAATCATAAAGAAGTTTGGAAATAAACTCAAGGGGTTTGATATTATTTCTGTAAGTTTCCATAAAGCTGTTGTAATAGGCCCACCCGGACGGGTCTTTCCCTGTAAATGAAGCAACCATATCTTCTTTAGCTAAAAGACCTTGAGAGATTTTTCCTTCAGCCATTGCCTCATCCACAGCCCTGTATGCAGCTGCTGTGGAAATAGAGACTCCGCGGTCCTTCACAACAACTCCGCAGCAGTCGGGTGACTGAGGTATTTCTTCAAGAAATTCACCCCTTCCGGAGACAGCCGCGGCAGGATATTTCATAAAGAAGGGCACGTCGCTCCCCAGCTCTCCCGCCATCTCCATCATCTGCTCATCCGAAGGATGAACGTCAAGAAGGAGAGCAAGAGCCTTGAGGGTTGCTGCCGCATCCGAAGATCCCCCGCCGAGGCCTGCTTCACTGGGAATTCGCTTGTCCACTTCCACAAGCACACCCGTTGAGGGAGCTCCATTTTCCCTGAACAGCATGATCGCTTTATATATGAGATTTTTCTCGGGTGGGCAGTTGAAATCACCCCGGATTGTAATACTTCCCTCTTCTCCGTGCTCGGAGAACACAAGGGTATCAAAGAGGCTTATAGCCTGAAAAATCGATAGAATTTCATGAAAACCATCGTCTCTGACGGCTCCCACTTCAAGATGGAGGTTAATTTTGGCCGGAGCCTCTATTTTTATTCTCTTCATTGAATACATTACCTTTGACTGCAGGATGTTATGCCGAGACCTCTTACTTCACGGGAACTGAAGCAGCCGCTACCGGGATGAAAAATGATTTTTCATGACCAAATTCATTCTAATTACTAAAAGTATGGTTGGCAATAAGATGAAAAAATGATATTTATTGATTACTTTTTCAACACCACAACCAACAAGGATAGCATTGAATGATTCCATCGGATAACGACATCGAAAGCAGTTTGGATAGTGATCCTCTGTCATTTTTACCATTAGAAGAAAATGAAATCTTTGACGAAGACATTGACGCATTTGACGCGGAAATGGACAACGATGATGACGGAATTGAGAAGTCCGACATAGACCCTTTCGAAGACGAGAGCGAAGAGGATGACGGGGATGACGAAGATAACATCATCCCCTACGAATACAACGACGAGTTCGCCGACTACGACGAACTTGAAGATTAATTCTCTTCAGCCCGGAAAAGACAATCCGATTCAAACCAGACTGCTTCGAGGTCATAGTATTCTCTGGCCTCGGAGGTCATAACCTGAACCACAAGGTCTCCCATATCCATAAGAATCCACTGATCCTCATCTCTTGAGTTCCTGCCGTTTCTTAAAGCTACATTTTCATCATCTTTGGTCAGTTCAAGCACTTTCTGCTGAATTCCCTTCAGATGCATCCGGCTTGTCGCCGTTACAATGATCATATAATCAGTCCAGGAACACTGTCCTGCCAGATCCAGAACTACAGCATTCTGCCCCTTGGCCTCCTGCACTCCCTCAAGGGCCTTGCCCCAGAATTCATAACCCTTTTTACTACTTAACGTATCGTCCATCAAAATCCTTTCCCAAAATAACAATTATATCTACGGTTTCATCTCTGTTCTGATCCACATCGGTATGGATCCTCTGGCATTTGATAAGGTTGGCAACCCTTTGAGCTGCCGCGGGATCTCCCTTTTTATCCAGAATCACCGTATTATCATAACGGTTTGAATCGGCATTCTTTATAGAAGCGATCTCATAACCGTAACTTTTAAAAATCTGCGCTGTACGCCCGGCCAGCCCGTTTCTTGCTGTTCCGTTCTGAATCTCAAGGGAAACCACAAGCTGTTCGTCCCTGAGAACATCAAAGTCGGCAAGTGAGTCCTCCATCTGCTTTACAGTCTCACGCAGCAGATTCCCGTCATAGTGGGGAAAATAGAGAAGCTGCGAGTCAACCATTCTCCTGACACCGAGAACCTGCTGAAAAACAACCCTGTCCAGTTCAAGTAGTGAGAGCTCCTGAAGAAAAGACTCAAAGGACTTGCTGTCGAAGTTGGTATTCACAAGAGGGAAAAGATACTCCAGGAATGCCTCGTTGAAGGTAGTGTCATACATCTGATGCATCTTCTTCAGAAGTCCGAAAACAAGGTCATGCTCTCTTTTTATGCCGTCATCCACAGACTCCCCTTCCAGGGTATAACTGAGGTAATCTGAAGCCTTGTCGCCATCCAGGGTGACACTTCCCGAGGGGAGAAGAATCTGCCTTGTCTCACTTTCATAGACAACCGGATTGGGCAGGAAGATCTCAACACCTTCAAGAAAATCAACCATCTTGACCAGATCAACCTTCCTGATCTGAAGGTAAAAATCGGGAACAAATCCTGTCAGAATACCAAGCTGCTGAAGGTAGTAGGTCGGGTCCTCCGGATTATAGAGGGCATCTATTCTGTCCACCCGGTTGAGTGAACGGATAATAGCTCCCGTATCCTCGGGGATATTCAGGAGGGCTCCTTTCTTCGTCTCGGGATGATAGAAAAAAAGCTCTGTTACCAGAGGTCTATCATCTTCCTCGATAACAATAAGAGTGGAGATCATCTGATGATCATTCACCATTTCCTTATAGTCATCGATCTTCATAGTCAGGAGTACATATACAGCCAGTCCTGAAAGTATCAGAAATACAAGGACAAGCAGAAGCAGTGAGAAATCGGGTGCTCTTCTATCTTTCATGCCAGCCCATTGTATCCTGTTGAGAGGTACTGAGACAACTCCCTGCTGTCAGGAGAAGGCTCCAGGCCTTTCTCAAGAAGATGATCTTCCATTGCCTTCAGAATGTCCAGGACAGCCTCCCTCAAAGTCAGAGCAAGAAGCCTCTCCCTCTCTGGGTTATCCAGATGACTCCTGCCTGCCTCCATATAGTCAGCGGCAAAGAGAATCAGCCCTGTATCATCAAGGACCCTGTGACCCGTTGTATGATAACGCACAGCGTTCAAAAGAGACTCATCGGAGACGTTAAACTTTTTCCTCAGTATCCAGGCAGCCGCAAAACCATGCTGGAGAACAGGATTATCAAGGATAAACCCGGAGAGCTCTCCCTGATCTTTGAGAGCGTACCTGAGGATTTTCTCAGGCCTCATCTCTCTGGCCAGATCATGAGCCAGTGCGGCACTGCGCAGCATGGGACATTCAAGGGAGTAATGATCGGCAAGAAAATCGGCATAATCCGCTGTCCTGAGACAGTGGTTCCAGCGTCCGGGGCTCAGCTTGTGCTCTCCCCTTTTTATAAGTTTTGATTCAAGCTCCATAAAGACCTTCTCTGCGTATGTAGTCCAGAACCTCCCGGGACAGCAGGGATGAAACGTCCTTCCCATCACTCAACGCATTTCTGATCTCCGTTGAAGAGGCTTCAATCATGGTGTTCTGAAAGTATTTGTGGCGAAATGGGAAATCCAGGTCCTCAGGCTCTCCCCTGTGACAGACAATGATATCCGCCTCCTGACTCAACTCCCGGGCAAGATGCCATTTAGGAAATCCGGGCACAAGATCATCTCCGATAATCAGGCCGGGACGGCCCTCAACATCATAGTGGTCCTTCAGGTATCGGATCGTATCGATGCTGTAGGAAATCCCTTTTCGGTCATATTCACAGCTTGAGACAAATGCCTCGGGCAGATCATATGCCGATAGTTCAACCATTTTCATCCGCTGATGAAAACTGACTTCCTGAGCAACATCTTTATGGGCTGGTCTATAGGAGGGAACTAGAACAAGTCTGTCGTAACCGAAACAGCGGCGCACCTCGTCGGCAACTCTTATATGGCCGACATGGGGAGGATTGAACGTCCCCCCCAGCATTACGAGTTTCATTGCTTTATGTCGCCATTTTAAGCATAGCCATCTTCAGCTCGTCCAGACCTTCTCTGGAGAATACTGAAATGGGAATGACATGCTCCTCAGGATACAACTCCTGAAGCTTCACAAGATTTTCCTTTGCCACATCCAGATCCATCTTGGTTCCCAGCAGAAGCCGGGGTTTATCAAGAAGATCGGGATTATACTCTTCAAGTTCAACAAGAAGCTTGGCATAGGTATCATGAAAATCTTCTTCTCCCAGGTCAATCATAAAAGCCAGGCCCGCTGTTCTTGATATGTGTTTCAGAAATTTGAAACCCAGTCCAAGACCATGGGATGCACCTTCAATAATTCCGGGAATATCCGCAAGGACAATATCCTTTTCACCGATACGCAGCATTCCCAGATTGGGAATCTTGGTTGTAAAGGGATAGGATGCTACCTTTGGATTGGCATTGGTCAGCGCCTTGAGAAGACTTGATTTACCTACCGAGGGAAAACCGACAAAGCCGATATCCGCGATAAGGTTAAGTTCAAGCTTAATCTCGGCGTACTCACCGGGCATACCGGGTTGAGCAAACCGGGGTGTCTGCCGACGGGCTGAACGGAAGTGCCAGTTCCCCTGTCCGCCGTTTCCGCCCCTTAAAAATACCCACTCTTCACCATCAACATTGTCGGAAAAGTCTTTAAGAACATCAGAAGTCTGGTAATCACGGACGATTGTTCCCGGGGGAATCTCGATGATAACATCTTCGCCGTTTTTACCGTGCATACGACGGCCCATGCCGCCCTGCCCGTTCTGAGCTCTGTAAACATGTTTCCGGTTTAAGTGGACAAGCGTCTTCAGATTATTCTTAACCTGAAAAACGACATTGCCCCCACGACCTCCGTCACCACCGTCCGGACCGCCCTGGGGGACATATTTTTCTCTCCGGAAGGAGACGCTGCCTGCGCCGCCCTCTCCGGAGTACACTTCGAGTCGAGTTTCGTCAATAAAACCCTGCATAGGACCTTATTATTCGCCTGAAGTGACGATAGAAACTCTTTTTTTGCCTTTTTTGTCATGAAAGAGAACATTTCCAGCCTCAGTGGCGAAAAGAGTATCGTCTTTTCCGATACCTACATTTTCACCGGGGTGAATCTTTGTTCCTCTCTGACGAACAAGAATTTCACCGGCTTTAACCAGCTGGCCGCCGAATCTCTTTACACCCAGTCTCTGAGCATTGGAATCTCTTCCGTTTTTGGAGCTTCCTCCACCTTTCTTATGAGCCATTATCGCTTCCTCACGTCTTAAGTCTGATTTGAATGCTTTCGGGATACTCTTCCGAGAGATCCCGAAGCCCTAACATCAACATTTCAACGGCGCCCTTGAACCATTCATGGCGCCGCGGGGCAACTTCCAGAACCTGAAGTTCCAGATGCCCCTCTTCTTCAGCCCTGCCGGCGGCTTTAACACCCTCGGTATGACTGAACAGCCTGGCAGCGGTTCTCAGCAACACTGAAACACCGGTACAGGCTTCACTCGGCAGATCTGTTGTCCTATTTGCGTGACCTTGGGATGTCAGGGTCTTTAAAAGACCGGAATCCTCGAAGGTTAGAACAATCGTGATCACTGAAAAACCTTAACTCAGGCTCCCAGTATCTCTTCTACCGTCAGCAGTGTATAATTCTGACGATGTCCCTGTGTTCTTTTGTAGCCTTTTCTTCTTTTAAACTTGAATACTTTGACTTTAGGGTCTTTGACATTTGATTTAACAACTGCAGTAACTTTTGCACCTTCCACGTAGGGAGCACCAACTTTGGTGTCACCTTCGCCGGAAATGAGCAGTACGGAATCGAATTCCACTTTGTCACCGGATTCGTTGTTAAATTTGTCGACCTTCAACACAGCACCTTTTTCAGCTTTATACTGTTTGCCTTTAATTTCTACAAGTGCGTACATTTTTGGTAAACCTCAACATATATTATTTTGGCACTCAATGTGTATATCATTTAAAATATAACTTCGTCAAGTGCTTGTATTTACATCTTGGACCGATACTTACATCTTCGAGAGGAAAGGAATATTTACAAGCTCAAATCCCCTCTTGAGAACCTGCAGGGCTGCTCCGGCCAGAGCAATCCGGCTCACTGTCACCACCTTGTCATCACTTCCGAGAATCGGACAGTCGTGATAGAAACGGCTGAAACTCTTGGCAGTATCATAAAGATGAGTGGCAACGGCAGAAGGATTCAGGTCATTGGCTGCCGACCGTACAGCTCCTGGAAAGGAGCTCAGGGCTTTAACAAGCTCCCATTCGGCATCACTGTTCATGACAGAGTAATCAGGGCTGATACCTTCAAACTCCGCCTTTCTTTCCTCATACTTCTCAAGCATACTGCTGATTCTGGCACTCATATACTGAAGATAGGGCCCTGTGTTCCCGTTGAAGGAGAGAGACTCTTTGGGGTTGAAGATCATATCCTTGTAAGGAGAGACCTGAAGCAGGAAGTAATGCAGCGCTGCCAGAGCGATCTTCTTTCCTGTCTCTTCAACATCTCCCACAGCCTCGGCGCGGTCCTTACTCCTGATCTCTTCCGCGGCCATCTCAGAGAGCTGCTTCAAAAGATCATCGGCATCCACAACGGTCCCCTCTCTGGACTTCATCTTCCCTTCAGGAAGGTTGACCATTCCATAGGAGAGATGGAAGAGCATTTCAGCCCAGGAGTAGCCCAGTTTTTTAAGGGCATGGAAGAGCACCTGAAAGTGATACTCCTGCTCGGCGCCTACAACGTAGATCAGGCGGTCGAAGGGAAAGTCCTCATGACGGGCAATAGCTGTTCCCAGGTCCTGAGTCATATAGACCGAGGTTCCGTCGCTTCGAAGCATAACCTTGGTATCCATTCCGACTTCCGACAGATCCAGGCGGATGCTTCCGTCCTCATCTTTATAAAAAACGCCGGCATCCAGCCCCTTAAGGACCTCATCCCGTCCGGAGAGGTAGGTATTGCTCTCATAGTAGTAACGGTCAAAGGAGACATTTGTATTTTTATAGGTTTCACTGATACCGTCGATGGTCCACTTGTTCATAAGCTCCCAGAGTGCGACAACTTCCTCGTCACCCTCTTCCCACTTGCGGAGCATCTCCTGAGCCTGGGATTCGGCGGTCTCATCTTCCTTGGACCACTGGTTGAATTTCACATAAAAGTCACCCACAAGGTGATCGCCCTTGGTACCTGAACTTTCGGGAGTAATGCCGTTGCCGAACTTCTGATAAGCCAGCATGGACTTACAGATATGAACGCCTCGGTTGTTGATAAGGTTCACCTTCTGAACCTCGGCGCCCGAGGCGATGAGGATTCTCGAAATACTCTCACCTATGGCATCATTTCTAAGGTGCCCCAGATGAAGGGGCTTGTTTGTATTGGGGCAGGAGAACTCAACCATAATCTTCTGTCCTGCCAGAAGGTCTGAGTTTCCGTAATCTTCAGAACCACAGTCGGCAATCAGATCACCGATCAGAGCGGACCTGTCAAGGAATACATTGACATAGGGGCCCATTGTCTTAGCGCTTCCGGGAATATCACTACCCAGGGCATCAACGACTGCCTGAGCAATGACAGGGGGAGCCGTCTTAAAGTCTTTTGCAAAAGGGAACATGGGAAATGCCAGGTCTCCCATTTCAGGACGGGGCGGATGTTCAACAACAATCCGTGATGTATAGTCTGCTGAATCCAGACCTTTTTCCTGAGCTGCTTTATTAACCGCCTGAGCCATCAGCTCAAGCCACTGTTTCTTCTGTTTATCCATATCCGCCTCGCATGTTTCTCGCTTAGAAGGATTTAACCAGAATTAGTATGAATAGTCAATAAAACCAGAGAGCCTGAAAGAGCAGAATCACAGCCTTTCCCGCTGTACAAGTTCCTCCATTTTCTCCTTTTCGAGAATGTAGATATCCTGCAGGGTACTGCTTATCTTGTGAACATCATCAGCCGCTTCTGTCACCGATTTACGAAGGTCCTCATTATTACGGCCGCCGAGATCGGAAAAGTTGGCAATGGTATCATAAGCTCCTCCGTTGCCCATGACGATTCCGTTCATCAGCCTGCCCATAAGGACAAGTATATCAACTGCGTCCTCTATAAGAAGCTGGGCATCCCTGTTCAGGCGGTTATGAACCTCCAGGACCTTCTTC
The DNA here is from genome assembly GCA_963676905.2 of Oceanispirochaeta sp. Lineage (GTDB taxonomy): Bacteria > Spirochaetota > Spirochaetia > DSM-2461 > DSM-2461 > Oceanispirochaeta. The sequence continues at coordinate 2,709,601 of CAXXVE010000001.1, read as the reverse complement.
TCCTGCTCCTCCGGACTGTTGCGGAACTCATGCCTGAGCTCCCGCACCTGCCTCCCGGTTTCACCTTCCACAGAGAGCTTGGATGAAAACCATTTCAGCCTGTCACCGAATTTGACTATGGCCTGAAATGACTTTTCAAACTCCTCGCGGTTGTTCTTTTTATAGAAGTTGCCGTCCACAAGAATGATTTTCATTGGAAAGTAGAGTTTATCCTGGAAGTTTACATTATAAAATGTATTCAGTGCCCCGAGAGACCAGACAAAAGCCATATCTCCGGAGTCGGGCGTATATTCAGGAACAAGCTGCAGTGATGTCAGATCCCAGTACCGCATGAGCTCACCTGAGAGTTCTTCAATCTTCTTCTCCCTTGTATAAACACGCATCTGTTCCGCCATATGGTCCACCCAGTACTGACGGAAATAGTAAAACCAGTCCTCTCCTCCCCCCGAAGCGCTGACTGTATAAAAAGGGTCTTCATGAAGAACCTTGAGAAGGTCAGACATGGGAACCCTGGAATTGAATTCCCGAATTTTCTGGAAAAGGATATCGCAGCTCTTTATCCCCTTGCTGACCTGCTCCTCTAGAGGAAGCGCGCCCTCCTCGTTCTCTCCGGTGAAGTAGAGAAGAAATACAGCCTCCAGAAGTTTAATCCCAGGGGGCGTAATAAAGGATTTCAATATAACTGCAAGTTCCGAAAGGGGCTCCTTGAGGCCTGAAAAGCCGGCGGCAAGAACAGATCCGTCGGGAGAGTCGGGAAACTGGCTCAGAATCTGCTGATAGGGAAAAATTGAAAGCTGATACAGACTGTTGAGGATACGGGTCGTCTCCATCATTCTCAGACGGTTCTCCCGGCTGATCATGGAGAGCAGAGACTCCAGCTCATCGGAGATTGTTTTCCTTATTGCCTGACTGTCCATATTGGGATTTGCGGCGGCTCTCTTCATGGGATTGATCTTATCCACAAGCTCATCATAGATACCCGGGAATTCGAGCTGCCCCATAAGGGCATAAAACTTGACCTTGTCAACTCCGAAGCAAATAGAGAGAGGTGATTTGATATTTTCAGTAGATTTCCAGAGATCTTGTATGATTTTCGAGAATTCTCCGTTTGCTGCACCATGTTTTACATCAAAAAGCTCAGGAGAAACGTAAGTAACCTGCCTCGCAAGGCCTTTAACGATATGCTTTTTCGTCAATTCCTTACGTTCTTTAGCCAAAAACAATGATTTAATAAATATTAAAAACTTATCTAACCATGATAACGAGGCATATACATCATCGATAGATTGAAATGCATCATTTTCAACAAGATTCCCCATGGGTTCTTGACTTACATGGATATTTTGCTCCATTTTTTCAATCATTTTTCGCTTTTCTTCAGAAGAAAGGTCTTTCACAAGGCTGTCAAATACATTATCTTTATCCATAAAAAACATTTTATTGTTATTTATAACTATTAGCAACGAGTTATTAATAAGATCAAAAAAGGGGAAAGCATGCCAAAATCTGAAATAGCCATCTTTGACACAACTTTGAGAGACGGAACCCAGGGAACAGGAATCAACTTTACCCTGAAAGACAAGCTGGAAATTGCAGAGATGCTTGACAATTTCGGAATCGATTATATCGAAGGCGGATTCCCCCTTGCCTCTGAACGGGAGACAGCCTTTTTCAAAGAAGTCCGCTCTCTGAACCTGAAACATTCAAAAATCTGCGCTTTCGGCTCAACAAGAAAGCCCGGCGGCAGAGCGGCACAGGACGCCCATATAAATGCACTCCTCCAGGCAGAGACTCCCACCGTTGTCATAGTAGGCAAGGCATGGGATGCCCACGCCGAGAAGGTTATCGGAACTACTCTTGAAGAGAACCTGAACATGATCACCGACTCCATCAGCCACCTTAAAAGCGAAGGACGTGAAGTCATCTTTGACCTGGAGCACTTCTTCGACGGCTATGCCGCCAACAGAGAGTATGCCGAAAAGGTTCTGCGCACAGCCACCGATGCCGGTGCCGACTGCCTGGTTCTCTGTGATACAAACGGAGGAACCCTTCCGCAGACTGTCATCAGGCTTGTAGAAGATCTGAGGAAGTCCAATCTGGCACCTCTGGGAGTTCACTTCCACAATGATACAGGAACAGCAGTAGCCTCTTCCATACTTGCCATTGAAGCCGGTGCAGTCCATGTCCAGGGAACGATCAACGGCTGGGGAGAGCGAGTAGGAAATGCAAATCTCTGCGCTATCATCCCCAACATCGCCCTCAAGATGAAAAAAGAGATCTACTGCGCTGACAACCTGAAAGATCTGACCAAGCTCTCCCGCTTCACTGCGGAGAAAGCCAATATTATCCCTGAGAAAAACCAGGCCTATGTGGGAGAGACCGCATTCACCCACAAGGCGGGACAGCATACCGACGTGATCCTCAAGGCTGAACACCTGATGGAACACATTGACAGCTCACTTGTAGGAAACTCAAGAAGGATTCTTCTATCTGAACTGGCAGGAAAATCTACCATCGTCAGAAAACTTGCGAAGTACGGTGATTTTGACAAGAACTCCGAGATTGTATCAGCGCTGACAAACACACTGAAACAGAAGGAGATGGAGGGTTATGAGTACGAGGCGGCGGAAGCGTCCTTCGATGTGATAATGCGGAAGGCCCTGGATCGCTTCACTCCCCTGTTCGACCTCCAGAACTACCATCTGGAATCCTACAAGACCATGACAAGCAAGAGCAAGACTGTGGGCCGCCTCTTCCTTAACGCAGGAGGCATTGAACACATGGGTGCGGCCGTCGGTGAAGGCCCCGTGGACACCCTGAACGCCTCCATCAGGGATGCCCTGATCCCAAGCTTTCCCTTTCTTAAAAACATCCATCTGACAGACTACCGGGTAAGAGTTCTGAACCCGGAAGAAGCGACTGCCGCCAAGGTACGGGTTTTCATTACCTTCACCGACGGCAAGAGCGACTGGGATTCTGTAGGAGTTTCAGAGAACATCATCGAAGCCTCATGGGAGGCTCTGATAGATGCAATCAACTTCTACTATAACAACGTTGTGCTTGAAGAGTGATATCTCAATTTTATTAGAATAGTTTTGACAAAAAAATGGGGCTGCCTTTCTGACAAAGGGCAGCCCCGCTCTTTTATAAGCTGAAGTATAAACACCCCGGGTTCCGGTCATCCTTTCAGAGACCGGACAGGGCTACAGGCTGAATCTACTCAGCCAGCTCCACTCCGCCGGGCAGAGGCCTGCTGACAACAGTCTCCCCCCTGAGGTAGCGGATTCCGACAACCGCGGCCGCAGCGGCACTTGTCGTTGTCGTGTAGGGGATCTTACGTCTGACAGCTTCGGTTCTGATCTCTTCATCTTCGACCTGGGAGGAGTGTCCCAGAGGTGTATTAATCAGCATATCGATGCGCCCGCTTGACATATGGTCCACTACAGAGGGATGCCCCTGGTGCAGCTTGAGGATGACCTCGCTGAATATGCCGTGCTTGTAGAGGAAGTCTGCAGTTCCCCGTGTGGCGGCGATCTCAAATCCCATATCCACAAGATCCTTGACGATGGGCAGTACGGTTGCCTTATCCTTGTTGCTGACTGTTACAAATACCCGGCCCTTGGTGGGGAGGTAGCAGCCTACAGCAGCCTGGACCTTGGCAAAAGCCTCACCGTAGCTCTCGCCGATACCGATGGCCTCACCGGTGGACTTCATCTCGGGACCGAGAACAGGGTCCAACCCTGAAAAGCGGTCAAAGGAGAAGACAGCCTCTTTAACAGCCCACCCTGTCTGGCAGTAACCCTGGCCCACACCGGTTTCAGGATCAACCAGCCCCTGGGCCTTCAGGTCTTTTCCCTTCCAGAGACGGACAGCCGCCTCAATCAGGTTGACACCGGAGGTCTTGGAGAGGAAGGGAACAGTTCTTGAAGCCCTGGGGTTTACCTCGAGGATATAAAGGACATCATCTTTGACGGCAAACTGGATATTCAGGAATCCCTTGACCTGAAACTCTCTGGCAATGGCGACGGCGGCGTCGGCCATCTCCTTGAGAATCTCGGGCGTGGACTTATAGGGAGGAAATACACAGGCTGAGTCTCCTGAGTGGATACCCGCGGCCTCAATGTGCTGCAGAATACCACCGACATAGACATTTTCTCCGTCGGAAACGGCGTCCAGGTCGTACTCAAAGGCATCTTCCAGGAACTGGTCTACAAGGACGGGTCTGTCTGAGGAGATGGGGATTCCCTTGGAGAGGAACACTTCAAGCTCTTCCTCGGCATAGGCGATAAACATGCTCCGTCCTCCGAGAACAAAGGAGGGTCTCAGAAGAACGGGAAATCCGATCTCTCTTGAGTACTGAACCACCTCTTCCCTTGCATATGCACTCATATTCCGGGGCTGTGAGAGATTCAGCTTCTGCATGGCTTCGGAGAAGAGTTTTCTGTCCTCCGCCTTATTTATGTTTTCAACGGCCGTACCGATAACCTCGGCACCAGCCTTTTCAAGCTCCTCAACCATATTCAGAGGAGTCTGACCGCCGAGCTGAACAACGATTTTGTTCACCTGCTCCTTCTTCATGACCTGCTTTACCGACTCCGCAGTCAGGGGCTCCATATAGAGGCGGTCTGAAATATTGAAGTCTGTGGATACAGTCTCAGGGTTGGAGTTGACCATGATGGTCTCGGTTCCCTCATCCCTGAAACTCATGGAAGCAAGGGTACAGCAGGTATCAAACTCAAGTCCCTGGCCGATTCTGTTGGGTCCCGAGGCAAGGATGATGACACCTTTGTCATCCCCCGTGGGAGTCCCCTCGTCCACCTCACCCCAGCTGGAGTAGAAGTAGGGAGTCTTGGCGTCCATCTCACCGGCACAGGTGTCGACAAAATGGAAACTTGCTTCAATCCCCTGAGAGAGTCTCAGCTTTTCAATATCAGAGGGCTTTTCGGAGCGGAGCTCGGCGATTCTGCTGTCAGACAGGCCGCACTTTTTGGCTTCCATCATAAGACCGGCGTCCAGGTCGGCTGCTGCGATGATACGGTTCTCGAGCTTCACCTGCTGCTGCAGCTGATAGAGGAACCAGATATTGAATCCTGTCTTTTCAGAGAGCTCCTCAAGAGACCCCTTAGGGTTCCATTTAATCCAGGTATAGGCACCAAGAAGGCGTCTCGGATGGGCTGTTGTCAGGATGGTTTCCAGCTCGGCCTCGCTGACTCTCAGGGCTGTCACACCGTCAAATCCGGCCTCAGACGCCCGGAGGGCCTTGTTCAGTGCCTCAAGAGCGGTTCTTCCGAGAGCCAGAGCCTCACCGACAGACTTCATCTGTGTTCCCAGGGCACCATAACCGGTGGGGAACTTCTCTGTTTCAAAACGGGGCACCTTGACGGCGCAGTAGTCCAGAGCGGGCTCGAAACAGGAGGCTGTTTTGCCTGTAATCTCGTTAAGAACCTCGTCCAGGGTATAACCGACAGCCAGCTTTGCTGAACACCGGGCGATGGGGAACCCCGTGGCTTTACTTGCAAGAGCCGAAGAACGGGAGACCCTTGGATTCATTTCAATAACAATCATCCTGCCTGTATCAGGCTTAACGGCGAACTGTACGTTTGAACCGCCACAGTCTACACCGATAGCCCTGAGGATATCGATGGATGCGGTCCGCATCTTCTGAAAGGCACGGTCATCAAGAGTCTGGATGGGAGCGATGGTGATGCTGTCACCTGTATGAACACCCATGGGGTCGATATTCTCAATGGAGCAGACGATGATGGCGTTATCCGACTTGTCACGCATAACTTCCATCTCGAACTCTTTCCAGCCGATGAGAGACTCTTCAATAAGAGCTTCACCGACAGGGCTTTCAAGGAGTGCTTTTTCCACAAGGCTTTTCAGCTCATCATGGCTGTATGCGATGCTTCCACCCATACCGCCCAGGGTAAAACTGGGACGGATAACAAGAGGAAGACCAACTTCCTTTTCAAGCTTCAGAGCCCCAGCCACGGTTTTGGTGGTTATGGATCTGGGAGACTCCAGTCCGAGGGCTTCAATGACTTTCTTGAACTCACCTCTGTCCTCAGCCTTGAAGATGGACTCGGTACTGGCGCCGATAACCTCAACACCGTACTTCTCGAGGACACCCTCTTCCGCAAGGTCGAGGGTCAGGTTCAGAGCTGTCTGACCGCCCATGGTGGAGAGAACCGCATCGGGCCGCTCCTTGCGGATAATTTCGGTAACATATTTTACAGTCAGGGGTTCAACGTAGATCCGGTCTGCAATACCGGGGGTTGTCATTACCGTTGCGGGGTTCGGGTTTACAAGAATTACCTCGTATCCCTCTTCTTTAAGGGCCTTTACCGCCTGGGTTCCTGAATAGTCAAACTCACAGGCCTGGCCGATGATAATCGGACCTGAACCGATTATCAGAATCTTGTTAATATCTTTTCTGGCGGGCATTGCTACTCCTTCACCGTCTTTTTCTTATTCACCACATCAAGAAAGGCGTCGAAGATCCAGGAGGAATCCACCGGACCCGGCGCCGCTTCGGGATGGAACTGAACACAGAGGAGATCCTTCTCCTTCCACTCCAGCCCCTCGACAGAGCCGTCATTGGCGTTCCTGAAACGGACTGTAACACCTTCGGGAAGACTCTCTTCCTTTACGGCGAATCCATGGTTCTGGCTTGTTACAAAAACACGGCCTGTCTCTTCATCCCGAACAGGATGGTTACAGCCGTGGTGACCGAACTTCATTTTGAAGGTTTCCGAACCTATGGCCTGTCCCAGGATCTGATGCCCCAGGCAGATTCCGACAACCGGCATCTTTCCGATAACACTCTTTGCAAGATCCACCTGCTTTGTGAGGACCGCCGGGTCTCCGGGACCGTTTGAAAGGAAAAGACCGTCGGGATTGAGCTTCTCAATCTCACCGGCATCGGTTCCTGAAGGAAGAAGAGAGATCTTACAGCCCCGCTGCTTCAGCTCTCTGATAATATTGGCCTTGATGCCGCAGTCCAGAAGGGCAACATGGGTCCCGTCTCCATCGATGGTGACGATTTCGGAAGTTCCTACCCCGCCGATCAGGTTCTGACCTTCCATGGAGGGCAGAGACTTCAGGTAATCAACAACAGCCTTCACTTCATCCTCTTCGAGGGAAGCTCCCGCGGGCCTTACAATGACCGCGTTACAGCTTCCTTCGTCTCTCAGAGAGATTGTAAGCCGTCTTGTATCAATTCCTGTGATTCCGCAGATTCCGTTTCTTGAGAGATACTCGGAGAGAGTAATTCGTCCCTCCGGTACAGGACCGTCATACAGGTCTCGGACAACAAAGGCTGAAACCTTAACATCCTTTCTGCCCTCATCCTCAGGTCCGTTCTCGGACCAGATATCCTCACAACCGTAATTTCCGATATGCGGATAGGTCATTGTAACGATCTGTCCGGTATAGGAAGGATCCGTAAGGATCTCATGATAACCTGACATTCCCGTGTTAAAAACCAGCTCTCCGAACGGAAGCGTCTCTCCCGGAGTCAGATCTTTGACCTCCGGAACCTCGGATCCGAAACCGTATCCTGCATACACAGAACCGTTTTCAAGAACCAGGTAAGCTTTTTTCTGCATAAACCACCCCTTAGATAAATATTTATACGATGTTTCTTAATAAATATACATCTGCTAAAACCATGTTTTTCAAAAAAAAGCCGGCAATAAGCCGGCTTTCAGTCCCCTGGAATTCAAAAATCAATATTATTGAAAAAGTCAAACAATCCAGTGCTGATATCCATTATCAAGTAACTCCTGTTTTAAAACTTCCCGAGGAGGACTCGAACCCCCAAAGGCAGAACCAGAATCTGCAGTGTTACCAATTACACTATCGGGAAAGGTTTGATAAAACACCCGAAGCATCCATGATGCATCAGAAGCCTATCTATTAAAATTAAAAACTTCCCGAGGAGGACTCGAACCCCCAAAGGCAGAACCAGAATCTGCAGTGTTACCAATTACACTATCGGGAAATATTTTCCAATCAGTTACTGCCTGTGAGCCGGCCCTTAAGCAGCCTCTCAAGCAGTTGTTTGATCTGCGGGCATAATATAAAAATTGACTTTTATTGTCAACCATATCCCGCAAAATCTTTACCTGTTTTTCGCCGGCTTATTCACCGACCTTTTCACTATGGTATTCAATCAGTGTCTTGATCTCAATCCCCTCCAGTTTTTCGGCATACTTCAGAAAAGGAAGTCCGATAACACCAAAGGCATGTTTCACATCTGCACCGCCCATTCTAAGGAGTTCAGCAGCCGCCGCCATTGTTCCGCCGGTTGCAAGAAGATCGTCCACAAGAAGAACATTTGCCCCCTGAGGAACATCGCTCTGGTGGATCTCCACTTCCGCCTTTCCATATTCAAGCTGGTAGGATTTTTTAAGTGTAACACCGGGAAGCTTACCGGCCTTCCGTACAAGGATAAGGGGAATGCCCAGGGCCTTGGCAAAAGGTGCGGAAAAGATAAAACCTCTGGACTCGACTGCCGCAACAGCATCAATTTTTTTGTCTTTATAGAACTCGACCATCTCATCGATACACCAGGAGAAGGCTTCGGGATTGGTCAGGATGCTTGTAATATCAAAATACAAGATTCCCTTGTGAGGAAAATCCTCAATTTTTCTTATAGAATCATCAAGATTAAATTCTTTTGACATGGAATACTCCGTAACAGATTAATACTCTTCTCCCTGCATTACCAACAGGAAAAGAGCCGACTTAATAAAATAACCTGAAACGGAGCAATCATCAAGTGTGAACTCACAAGGCCTGCAGAATTGACTTCAGACAGTTGTAAAAACAGGATAAATCAGGGATATCCCCTTTTAAATGAAGGAACCCGGGCCCGGGCATTCTCATCATATCCCGAACAGATTCCGTCCTTGAGATAGTGATAGCCGATACCCGCAATCATCGCGGCATTGTCGGTACAGTATTCAAGGGAGGGATAGAAAGTCTCCACATCCCGCAATCCCGCCAGGGAGGCACGCATATAGCTGTTGGCCGTAACACCGCCTCCGGCAACAACCCGTTTGATCCCTGTGTCCTTCACGGCCTTTTTTACCTTCTTTACAAGAATATCCACGGCCCTCTTCTGAAATGAGGCGGCGATATTCTCTTTAGTCGGTTCAAAACCCGGGTTGAGGAACTGTTCCAGCTGATTTATAACAGCCGTCTTGAGACCGGAGTAGGAGACATCATACTGATGGTCTCCCTTGTGGAGGTTGGGAGAGGGAAAGCGGAATGCTTTGGGGTCGCCCTGCTGCGCAAGACGGTCAATGGCAACACCGCCGGGATAGCCCAGCTCATAGTGTTTGGCAATTTTGTCGAAAGCCTCACCGCAGGCATCATCTATGGTGGTACCCAGAACCTGAATATCATCAAATCCCTTAACAACGGCAATCACCGAGTGGCCGCCGGAGACAAGGAGCCCCAGATAGGGGTATTCAATATCATTTTCAAGATGGGGAGCATAGAGATGGGCCCTGATATGATCCACTCCGGTAAAGGGGACATCCAGAGACCAGGCAAGGCCCTTGGCAAATGAGAGTCCCACCAGAAGGGAACCCACAAGGCCGGGCCTGTTGGTAACGGCAATGCCGTCAATATCACTCTTTTTTATATCTGCCTCGGAGAGAGCCTCATCCACCACCGACCAGATCCATCTGGTGTGGAGACGGGAAGCAATCTCCGGTACAACACCCTGCCAGGGTTTATGCAGCTCTATCTGTGTGGCAATTACATTGCTCAGAACTGTCTTGCCGTCTTTTACTATAGAGGCGGCGCACTCATCGCAGGATGATTCTATTCCTAATACATACATAGAAATGAATCTAGGACGGATTCACGCCTTGGTCAAGGCTACACGTACATATACTCTCTTAATTCAGGCGCCTCTTCTTTCAGTTTCTTAAGAGCCCTTATCTCAATCTGACGGACAGTTTCAGGGGAGATCCCCATCTTCTCTCCAATGGTTTTGAGAGTATGCTTCTTACCGTCTACAAAGTTATAGCGGTAGCGGATAATGTCCCTCTCTTTCTTGAGCAGCCTTGAAAGAGAATCCCTTGTGTCTTCTGCCGCACACTTTTTGAAGAGCTCTCCATCCGGATTGTAGCTGTCGTCTTCAATAATATCGATAAGAGTACCGTTTTCAACATTGGTTTCCGCATAGAGGGAAACGGGATTGGACGAAAACTCCATAATCGACACAACATCATTGTATTTGACTTTGGTTCCTTCGGAAATCTCTTTAAGAGAAGGCGCCCTGCTGTGCTCTATACTGAAGGTATGCATAAAGTCCTGAATATGTCTCAGAGACTCCTCCTTCCTGTAAGGCAGCCTTATAGAACGGCTTCTGTCTGTAAGGAAACGGGTAATTGCCTGCTTAATCCACCAGGCGGCATAGGTACAAAAACGAACATTCTTTCTGAAATCATATCGTTCAGCGGCCTTAATCAGACCGAGGTTACCTTCCTGTATCAGATCCATCAGGCTGACGCCTGAAATCTGGTAGGAACGAGCCATCTTTACTACAAGCCTCAGATTTGAGTTAATCATTCTCTGACGGGCTGGTTCGTCCCCTTCTGCAATCTTTTCAGCTAACATTACTTCTTCTTCAAATGTAAGAAGAGGGTAACGGGATATTTCATCCAGATAAAACTTCAAACTGGAATCATATGATGTATCTGTCTTTCTTTTCATGGCATTACACCCCCTACTGAATGTTATGCAAACTCTGTGCCAAAACAGATAAAACAGATATAAAATCACTTATCTTCATATATTAAATAGATTTAAAATATGAACTGAATATTTCTCGTTATAGAAGAACTCCCATTTGCTGTATGTTTTTTTATACACTATCATATTTTATAACTCAAAATAGAGTATGATTTTCATATACCTGCTCTTATCCGGCCACTTTTTAGCAAAAAAAAACCGGCTCCCCGAGGGAAGCCGGTCTGTATGACAGTTCAATGGAGAATGTCAGGAGAGGATTTCCGAAGGCAGCTGCCTTGAAAGCTGCTGAAACATCATGTCCCCTACCCCGAGTCCGGCGGTGGAGCTCATCTTTTTGGCATACTCGTCATAAAGCATATCTTCAAAGATATCCTCTCCCATGTTCTTCTTTGTCAGCTCTGATTTGTTGACAGTTTTCTTCATGGAATCGAGCATCTGCTTGATAAAGATGGCTTCAAAGTCCTGACAGGCCTGTTTAAGCTTGGCCATTTCGGCGTTGCCTGCGCTTGACGCGGCGAGTCCCTGTGCTGTGTTCAGCCTGTTTTCAAGGGCCGATGAATTACTGTTGGAAAGATGAAAGTTGCCTGCTGCGCTGATATCCATTATATAGACCCCTTATTACCGCTTCAGATTGTTGGCAATGCCAAGCATGGAATCGGAAGTCTGGATCGCCTTTGAGTTCAATTCATAGGCCCTCTGGGCTACGATCATATTTACCATCTCCTTTACAACGGAGACATTGGAATTTTCTAGAAACTTGTGGTACACCTTGCCCATGCCGTCAAAACCGGGCCGTCCGCCGATGGGGTCTCCCGAAGCGCTGCTCACCTTGAAGGTGTTTTCACCAATGGCCGAGAGACCTGCGGGGTTGACGAAACGGAAGAGCTGAACCTGAGCCACATCAACGGGATCATCAGAACCGGGAAGCTTGACTGTAATCCGCCCGTCCTGGCTGACAGCCACTGATTCACGGATGAATCCTTCGGGCATAATCACTTCGGGAAGCACTTTATTTCCGTTGGATGTAACGAGCTGACCGTTGCTGTCGATTTTGAATGCGCCGTCCCGGGTATAGCCGTAGCTGCCGTCTATCTGCAGGGTACGGAAGAATCCCTCACCCTGAATGGCGATATCGGAGATATTTCCTGTATTCTGCAGGGACCCCTGTGTAAACATTCTCTGTGATGCGGAGACCTTCACACCATGACCGACCTGAATCCCCGTGGGAACTACGGTATCTTCGGTGGCAGGAGTACCGGCAATGCGGCTTGTCTGATAAATCAGGTCCTCAAAGTCCGCCCTCACCTGCTTGTAGCCTGTGGTATTCACGTTGGAAAGGTTGTTGGATATTGTATCGATGTTAAACTGCTGTCCGTTCATTCCGGAAGCTGCAGTCCATAATGATCTCATCATAGTAGTCTACTCCTTGGTCTCTTCTACTTCTGCCGGTTCTCTATTTTCAAGATCAGCCGTATTTGGCCGCGCCGTTGATCAGTCTGTTAAGAAGGGAATCCTGGCTTGTTATCACCTTCTGGTTTGCCTCATAGGCCCTGTTGACCTCAATCATGTTTACCATCTCGCTCACCGGATTTACATTTGAGGCTTCCAGAAATCCCTGGAGCACCTTGGGACGCTCCTCAAGGCTTGTCATATAGGCCTCACCTGATTCGGGGGTATCCTTCCAGAGACTGCTGCCCTGCTTTTTGATAAAGCGGTTGCCGTTTCCCTCAAAGCGGACAATTTTAAGAGTATCCACAAGCTCGGTATCCGCCCAGTCGTTCTCCTCCATGGAGACAAGCCTGCGGGGATTGTCCGAGAGATCGCCGTTCTGGAAGATCCGTCCCTTGGCATCGATTGTAAAGTTATTGAGTTTTATCTGAATGGGTCCCTCTTCACCGAGAACGGGATAGCCTTCCTTGGTTAGAAGATAGCCTTCTTTGCCGAGGATAAATGAACCGTTTCTGGTGTAGCGTTCGCCTTCATTTGTCTGAATTGTAAAAAAGCCGTCTCCGTCCATGGCCACATCGAAGGGATTTGAGGTCTCCTTCATGGCGCCCTGTTCAAAAACAGTATAGGACTCGTTGTACTCCACACCCATGCCGAGCTTTCCGACGATGGGAGCAGTGTCAACAGAGCCGATGGGAAACTGATGAACCCCGTCGTCATTGAAACGGCGGATCAGCATTTCGGGGAAAGCCTTGTGGACTGAAGTGTCTTTCTTGTAGCCTGTCAGGTCGACATTGGCAAGGTTGTTGGACAGGGCATCCAGCCTGTGCTGCTGTGCCTGCATTCCGCTTGCTGCGGTATAAAGTCCACGGATCATAAACTCTCCTCTTCCTGTTGACAGGGCCGCCTCGGCAGCCCGCCACATAAAAAGATTTTTAAAATCTTCTTACTCTATCATCGGAAGAGGAAAATTTTACTTTACTGGAATTTGCGGCGTCCGCCGCCTTTTCCACCCTTGTTTTTTCTATAGGGACGGTCACCGTATGAACGGTCACCATGGGAGCGGTCTCCGCCCCCCCTTCTGCCGCTTCCCTGGTAGGAAGAGGTTCCCTGCTGAAGATCCACCTTCAGACGCTTGTCTCCAAAGGGAGTGCGGGTAAGAGCGGCTTCAACGGCCGCTCCGTAGGCGGCATCGACCTGTACAGAACTCTTTGTGGGACCGATGTCGATGCGCCCGATGGCGACCTTCGAACCCTTTGTGCTTCTGTTGATCAGGCTGATTATATGCTGGGGAGTGATCCTGTCGCGGTGTCCCAGGTTGAGGTTCATATGGATATACCGGACATTGCTTCTGTCCATGGGTTCTCTATCGCCCCTCTCCCGGCCTCTGCCGTCTCTGGAACGTTCGGCCCTGACAGGCATCAGATCCTCTTCCTCGCCGTAGTAGCTCAGAAAGCGGTTGAATTCCATGGAGATAAAGTGTTTGAGCAGGGTATTGCGGTCCAGATCCCTCAGCTTGTCCTCGATAACTCCGATATAGGGAGCAATCTGCTCTTCATCAACATCAACTGTTCTGACACGGTCGATCAGGTTCATAAGCTGCTGCTCACAGATGTCCTCACCAAGGGGAACGGGAGCTTCGAGGATCTTCCGGCCCAGAATCTTTTCTATCCGCTTGATTTTGTACTTCTCGCGCATATTGACGATGGCGCAGGAAGTTCCCCGGCGGCCGGCACGGCCGGTACGGCCGCTTCTGTGGTTGTAGGACTCTATGTCATCGGGAAGTTCGTAGTGAATAACATGGGTCAGGTTGTTTACATCCAGACCTCTTGCGGCGATGTCTGTAGCCACAAGGAGCTGCAGGCTCTGATCACGGAACTTGTTCATGACGTATTCACGCTGCTGCTGGGTCATGTCGCCGTGGAGGGCGTCCACACTGTAGCCGTCTTTCATCATTTTGTCGGCGATGTTCTGGGTATCCATCCGGGTACGGCAGAAAATAATTCCGTAGATACCGGGGTTGAAATCCACAAGGCGCTTGAGAGCCTTGTAACGGTCCCGGGCATTTACAAGATAGTAGTAGTGTTCAATTGTATCGGTTCCGCTGTTCTTCTTTCCTACCGAAACTTCGATGGGGTCATCCATGTACTCTGATGCAATCCTGGCCACTTCGGGGGGCATGGTTGCAGAGAAGAGAAGAGTCTGTCTTTCAGCGGGAGCTGCACCGAGGATGAAGTCCAGTTCATCACGGAAACCCATATTCAGCATGATATCCGCTTCATCAAGAACGAGGTATTTCAGTTTGCTGATGTCGGCAATGCCGCGTTTGATCATATCAACAAGACGGCCCGGTGTTGCAACCAGTACCTGGGGCTTCATTTTCAGAGCCCGGATCTGGGAGCCCATATCCTTACCGCCGTAGACGGGGACAAGACCGAGATCCTTTGTGAACTTGGAGAAAAGCTCCATCTCTCTGTTGATCTGGAGACAGAGTTCTCTTGTGGGGCAGAGGACGATTCCCTGAATATCTCTGCTTGAGGTGTCGATCTTTTCAATGAGAGGCAGACCGAAAGCCGCTGTTTTTCCTGTACCTGTCTGAGCCAGACCGGCTACATCACGCTGAGTCTCGAGAAGAAGGGGAATAACCTTTTCCTGAATAGGGGTCGGTTCAGTGAAGCCCATTTTCTCGATGGCCTTGAGGGTAGATTCGCTCAAGGGTAATTCTTTAAATTCCAAATAAATATCCTTAGTTATTGTCTCTATAAATTAACCGGATATGAATTGTATCTGAAACATAAAATATATTACCGGCCGTTATTACAGGACTTGCTGCTGTGAAGCATAGAGAGGTGTGGAGTAAAAGTCAAAGGGCTGAATCAACCTTCCAGTGTCTTTATGAGTGGAAGTATATCTTTTAGGTGAAGAATATGGTGATTTACTGTATTTTTTCGCTCCTCAACGAGATGTGGAACCGAATCTTTTAGAAACTGGCTTGTGAGAACAGCGGTCATCCCTACCTCCGCCGATGCAATAAGTTCGCTGTTTCCGCCGTCACCCACATAGAGACACTCCGACGGAACCACTCCAAGACGGGAACAGGCAAGATGAAAAATCTCATGTTCAGGTTTCATAACCCCCTCATGGCATGAGAACACGACCTCGTCGAAAAACTGAGCCATGGGGCCTGATGACCAGGCTTCCACCTCGGTGACATCGGCATTGCTTACAA
Source organism: Oceanispirochaeta sp. (assembly GCA_963676905.2). Lineage (GTDB taxonomy): Bacteria > Spirochaetota > Spirochaetia > DSM-2461 > DSM-2461 > Oceanispirochaeta. The sequence continues at coordinate 2,694,153 of CAXXVE010000001.1, read as the reverse complement.
GGGCCATCCTGTAGCCTGCATCCCTGATCTGCTTCAGAGCCTCCACCACCCCCTCGGGGGGATGCTCCAGACAGTAACGGAAGCGGATGCACCTCTCCCGGGCGGCCTCTTTCAGAAGCTCTTCAGAAATCCAGGGATCTATCTTCCAGGCCACATCTTTCATAACTTCAAGGGGGTCGGAGATAACCCCTGTCAGCCTCTGCCTGGACTTGTTGAACAGAGCATCAGTCCAGATTTCCCTGGGGATATCAAGAATCTCATGGGTAAAGCGGCCCGGGGCCCCTTTGACATGGGTCAGTGTTGTGAGAGTTGTAAAGAGATCAAAGAGGACAGCCTTGTATTTTTTCAAAAAGAACTTCCTTTGAGGTAATCCATCTCTTGCAGTACAGAAGAGTTATCGTTATTATACCCCAGCAGTTTGTTAAACTGTCTTCGGGTGGTGCCAGAAGGCCTGTCAGCTCTGACGGGGTCGAACCCACCCTCGGTATATTTCCGTATAAAAAGGATAACGGGAATAATCCGCAAAATCAAAACTGGGAGATTACAATGAATGAACTCCTCTGGTTTGCCATGCTGTTGGCAAACTTCCTCTTTATCCTACTTTTTTACAGGCTTTTTGGAAAGACGGGTCTCTTTATCTGGATACCCATCGCCGGAATCATAGCCAACATCCAGGTTCTCAAGGTGGTTGACCTCTTCGGCATCAACGCAACTCTGGGAAACATAGTCTACGCCTCCAGCTTCCTTGTGACTGACATTCTGTCGGAAAACTATGGTAAGAAGTCCGCGGCAAAGGCTGTTTTTGTGGGCTTTCTCTCTCTGATAGCCTCAATGATTCTCTTTCAGGCGGCCCTCTGGTTCACACCGGCGGCGGATGACTGGGCCCAGGATTCCCTTGTGAATATCTTCGGCTTTATGCCCCGTATCGTTCTGGCCAGCCTGGCTGCCTTCGGCCTCTCTCAGCTCCACGATGTATGGTCCTACCAGTTCTGGAAGAAGAAGTGGCCCGCCGACAAGTTTATCTGGCTGAGAAACAATGCAAGTACAATGATCAGTCAGCTGATAGACTCGGTAGTCTTTACATTGATAGCCTTTTTAGGCCAGTTCCCCGTACCCGTTCTTATCGAGATATTCCTGTCGACCTACATCCTGAAGTGGATTGTAGCTGCCATGGATACTCCCTTTATCTACCTCTCTGTGAGGATGTTCAAGAACGGAAAGATCCCCGAAGAGATTTGATATAAGCTATTACCGAATAAAAAAAGGGACAGATACCCGCTGGGAGCTGTCCCTTTTTTTGATTAATTTGAATTACCGGAGGCTGACATCAGTTCTTGTCTCTGGCCTCACGGACAAGAAGCTCCTTCACATGGGCGGGAGATCTGCAGTCGAGAATCTCTTCAATGATGCTCTCCTTGTTCAAAATAGCGCTCACCGACGAGAGAAACTGGATATGGGGCCCCACAGCCTGTTTGGGACTGATGGTCATAATAAAGATCTTTGAATCCTCACCGTCCAGGGACTGAAAGTCCACTCCCTGCCGCTTCAGACCCACTGCAACAACTAGGTCATCCACTCCGTCTGACTTACCGTGGGGAATGGCTATCCCCCGCTGCATTCCGGTACTCATGGAAGCCTCCCGCTCCAGTACGGCGGCAAGACATTCCTCAGGGTCTTTGAGCTTCCCGTCGTCATGGAGCAGACCAATAAGCTCCCTGAGAATGCTGTCTTTGTCATTCCCCTTAAGATCAAGGGAGATGCATTTGTCTGATATCAGTTTGAAAAAGTTGTTCTGGATTCTCGTTTTATCTCCGGAGAGCTCTTTTTTCATCTCTTCAGGCTTGTTCAGAGTCTTCAGCTTTTCGATGGTATCATTCATCTGAATCAGTGATTCGTAAACCAGAGTCTTTACATAGAGCTCATCTTCAGGGTCCGATTCAATCTCGAAGAAATCAAAGAACTCATTGATCGTCAGAAAGACATCCCCCTTTCTGACCTGATAGATCCTGTGATCCAGTTCCATCTCATGCATATAGAAGCCCTCTTCCCTCAAGGCGCTGATCACCTTGGAGAGAGCCAGCTGGGCCATTTCATGGGAGGGGTAGTCCCATGAGTTCACAACGGTACTGGACCCCTTCATCTCGGTTCTCGTGCCCATCTTATCCTTCTTTAGAAGGGATGTCAGGAACGGAGGGGGAATAAGAGTTGTAAGCAGGGTCATGAGAACAGCCATACCGAACTGGGAGGGGCTGAGTATGCCCGAGGAGATACCTATACCCGCCATAATCAGGGCCACCTCACCTCTTGGAACCATCCCCATACCCACCCGGGCGGCTCCCAGAAGGTTGAAATCAAGAAAGAGGGAGGGAATCCCGCAGCCTATTACCTTGGATATGATGCCCACAAATGAGAAAAACAGTCCCGCCGCGAAGACACGGGGATCGATGATTTCATTCACATCCACAAGCATGCCCATAACACAGAAGAATACGGGAACGAAGAATTCCTGCAGGGGGTGAATCTTCTCCTGAATAACAAAACTTAGGTCAGTCCGGGAGAGGGAGAGACCCATAACATAGGCACCGATAATCATGGCCAGTCCGGCCTTTTCAAATATGCCCGACAGAATCAGAGCCAGTCCGAGACTCATGATGGAGATGGACGTCTCACTTCTGAAAACCTTCAGAGTATTTCCTATCTTACGGGCGAAGAGGAGTCCCAGGGCTGTAAACCCGAGCCAGACCCCAACAGCCTTCAGGGCAATCTTTCCGATGGCGCCCCAGTTTACACTGCCTCCATGTCCGGTCATAACAGAGACAAGCCCCAGAATAACCGCCAGAAGGATAATACCGAGGACATCGTCGATAACCGCGGCGGCAAGCACCGTGACCCCTTCAGGGGAGTCCATCTTCCTCTGCTCCGACAGGATTCGGGCTGTAATGCCCACGGAAGTGGCCGTACTGACCACACCAAGGAAGAGGCAGACCGGGCTGAAAGCAGCCAATCCTGTAATCAGGCTTCCCGCCCAGGCACCGGCCAGAAAAGAGACAGTCACTCCGCCGATTCCGATAACGGCGCCCTTTACAGAAAACCGGAGGAAGAGGCTCAGGTCCGTTTCAAGCCCCGAATGAAAAAGAAGGATGATCGAAGCGATCGTCGAGATGGCATAGAGCTCGGGGGTTACGGGAAACTCCGGGTTTATAAGGGGAAACAGTCCGTGGGGAAAGCCCCAGAAGGGGATGCCTCCCAGCAGATAGGGACCGATGATAATACCGATCAGAAGCTCTCCGAGTACCGAAGGCATGCTGACCTTTTTCATCAGAAATCCACCGAGTTTGGCGGCAAAGAGAATAAATCCGATCTGAAACATCAGATTGGTCATTTTATGGAGAATATCTTCATCAGCCGCTTCCGGAGCACTGGCAAAGACCGGAACCGCAGCCAGTGCGATAAGCAGAAAAACCGAGAATATTCGTTTTTTATTCATTACCTGATCCTGTTCGTGAGTTCCCGACAAGATTACCAGTAAATATGAAGTCTGAGAAGGAAAATCTTATGATTATTTATTTTTGCGTTTCTCAATGGCCCGGCGGATCTTGCCGGAAGGGTGAATACGGTCCTGACGATGCTTCTTGAGCTGTTCCCTCAAAGAGTGGCCCAGCTCGCCGTTAAAGGGAAGGAGATAACGGGTTCTGTTGATAAATCCTTCGGAGACCCTGTCCCTGAGTTCCAGTTTGAATTTTTCAAAGTCGACCTGCCATCTCTCTTCAGATTCATGGACAAAGCTTCTGATTCTGCCGGCGATACCGAAGGACTGCCAGAGGTCAACTGCAAAGATCCCTGCAAAGATTCCAAGAAAAAAGGTGAGATAGAGGTTGCTGTAGAGATAATCGATCCTCACCCTGAAAAAGGGATAGACAAACCTGTTGAATCCGAGGCCCAGCAGCATCCAGAGGAAGCTGTAGAGGGGGCAGATGAGCCCCTGGATATTCCCCCGGTTCTCCCTATAGTCCCAGAGCCTGATATTAAAGACCCTGGTAAAGATTAATCCCGCTCCATACTCAAGCACCGTAAGTGCCGTCAGAAAGAGGAGGGCCCTGAGCGGAAGAGAGAGGCTCAGAGCGGAAAGAACATAGAGGATAACAACCCCGAATCCGTAGAGGGGAAGCCAGGGGCCGCTCAGGAATCCCGGGTTTATCCAGCGCCTGGCCTGCCCGAAGAACCGTCTCCAGAAGACTTCAAGAACCCAGCCGGCCAGAGTGCCGCTGAAAAAAAGGAGAAGATACTTGTACAGAATCAGTAAAAATGAGTAAAGAGACATAGGCTCCTAGGAATCAAAAACAAGATGGGTCATGGATAACTGATTGTCGGCGCAGTTGACAAAGGATGAAAAACTGCAGCCCGTCTCACGGCAGGCATCTTCAAGGTTACTGAGGTAGTAAAACAGGATTTCCGGATTATAGTTCTCATCGCAGCGGCCGTCCTGCTCCAGATAATCCTTGACCTTGAGTCTGCCAAGGCGGCTGTTGTCCCTGTGAAAGAGAATATCGTTGATCTCCCGGTTCTCCTTCTCACCGCTCAGGACAATTGTACGGATTCTGTTAACCATTCCGCGGCTCGTATTTTTCAATTCGAAAAAGAAACTCAGCCTTGTCCTTGGAGAAATTTTCTTCTGAATCAGAGCCTGGCGGATCTGTTCGTTTATGGGATAGTCAACAGACTCCTTCCCTCCCTGCCTCAATATGGTCCTGTACAGGGTGATGAGGTTCTCACGCTCGGAACACTGCAGATACTCAAGCAGCACCAGAGCATTGTATTCGGGAAGACTGAAGCGGCGGATATACGCGGCAATGGATGAGATAACCTCATGCTGCAGAAACTTGACTTCATCCAGCTTGCGGAACCCCATAAGGATGTATTTCGTCAGAGAGTCCATCTCACGGATCAGCATTTCTGCAAAACCCATCTTTTTCTGCTGGTCCTCATCCTGAAAGAGCTCATAGTGCTCCTTCCAGAGGCTTATAAGAAGATTTCTGCGGAAGAGGGCAAGCTCTTCCTGCTTTGTGCTGAGTGCCTTTTCCACCCAGGAGGGAGACTGGCCGCCTACAAGATCCATCTTCTGGCGGGGATGCTGCCGGTTCCACTCCTTGATCAGCTTTGTATTGATCGTCTTCTCGGCGACATCCCTGTTGAACTGCTTGTAGAGAACCGTAAAGTAGAGCAGTTTTGAAAGATCGATGATTCCCCTTCTGTTGGAAATCACGTCATCCAGAGAGATATCAATCCGCTTGAGACAGTTCTTCATAATCAGTTTGCTGATTACGTCGGGTTTGTAGGTGCTCATAGGCAGCTCATAACCTGACACTCCCTTCTCTCCCGTATTGCTTTTGAGAATAGACAGCCCCGTTGTGTTAAGCACAAGAGTCATAGGTAAACTGATAGGAAACTGTTCAGTTCTCGGCTTTACGGCCTCAAGAAGGGATGAAGAGAGGGGCGGAGGATTTTTGAATGTATTGAGTTTTGCAGACACTCCCATCATCAGTTCAATAATCTCCCCGATACCCCCTCAGGGTCAAGTAAAATTAAAATTTTATAGAAAAACAGGAGTATTTCATGCAATTCATACAGACAGGTAGCCCCCGCCGGTTCAGGAGAGAGGTTCCAGGAAGATTTTATAGCCGCTGTGGGCCCGCATATTCATAACTCTGCCGTCGCTGAAGATAAGATACTGTCCTTTGATTCCCGACAGTTCTCCTTCCACAAGAGGAGCCTTGTCAAGCTTGACTGACTTAACTTTTTCGGGGTAATTCTCAACAGGATACTCAATCACCAGGGGCTCATCATCACGGCTGATCCAGGATGAGAATTTTTCAGGCAGTGAAGGAACCAGGGAGGCTTTGACAGCTGACAGGGACTCGTCTGCAATCTGGTTTTTAAGCATCCTCTGCCAGTTGGTTCTGTCTGTAAAGTGATCTTTGAGATAAACCTCAAGCTCTCCTGCATGAAAACGGTTGGGGCAGCGTGCCAGAATCAGCCCTTCGCTGGCTCCCTGATCGATCCAGCGTGTGGGGATCTGATCGTCCCTTGTAACTCCTACCTTAACGGCGCTTGAAAGGGCCAGATAGACATAGTGGGGCCGGTTGTGATGCAGCATTTCCCACTCAGGGTCCCTCCCCTTCCCTTCATGGGCCCGGCAGAGTTCAGGCCTAATGATACACTCAGCATTTTCTGGAGCATTCCGGAAGCAGTCATAACAGCTGCCCTGGGCAAAGGTCTTATTAATTTTCTTTCCGCAGACCACGCAGTGGATCTCCCCTGAAAAGCTGATTCGGACTGCTTTTCCTATGAGGGAGTTCATCACAAGCACCCCCTCTGTGGTGTCCGCTTCATAGCAGACGGGTGAATCATAACGGGTTTTCATCTTTCTTATATCTATCCAGGGCATAACTTCATTATCTCCATAGGGCGGGTTTTACCTTTACAGCGCACCTGCCGATCTATTACCATTGTAAGATCAATTGGATTGAAATGAAACACGCTCCGGAGTATTTATATGAACGGTTACTTTATAAAAACAGTGGGAATACTGCTTCTCAGCACCCTGTTCTGGTCCTGTGCAACAACAGACTATTTTGCCGATGATCCACCGGTGCGGCAGTCCGGCGGGGAGTTGAGCAGCATACAGAAGGACCTTGTGGAGTCCGCAGAGTGGGCGCTGGGACGGAACAGGCTTGTCGTCGATGGAAAGTCCTTCAATCTGGACTGCTCCGGTGTTGTAATGGCACTCTACTACCGGTCGGGTATCGACCTGCAGCCCTTTATGGCCTCATATTCAGGGGGTGGAGTTCAGAGGCTCTACGCTCTTATGAATGACAATGATCTTCTGTACAGGAAGGCCCAGCTTGCCCCGGGGGATATGCTTTTCTGGGACGATACCTACGACAGAAACAATGACGGCAGGGTCAATGATCCCCTCACCCATATGGGCATGGTTGTCTATGTAGATAAAAAAGGAAACGTGGAGTACATCCACCATAACTACAGACGGGGAATCGTACTTGAAAAAATGAACCTCAACGATCCGGACAACCAGAACCTCAATTCACCGATGCGTGCACGGTATGTCGAAAGCGGCCACGCTCCCCGCTGGCTCTCCAGCCACCTTCTGAAGGATGCCGCCAGAGGTTATGAACTGGCAGGTCTGTAGATAATACTCTAATGGACAGCGGCTGATTTAATCATTATAATCTGCTTCATAGTCTTTTTTGAACCGCCAAGGAGTACAATCTGGCCGACATATACATAAGCGGACACAAGAATCCCGATATGGACTCTGTGTGCAGCGCTCACTGCTACAGCATACTTAAAAACAGAATAGATCCTGATAACCGCTATATCCCCATACGCTGCGGTCATATGAACAGACAGACAAAGATGGTCTTCAGCAGGCTGGGTGTAACCCCTCCCCGCCTTATGGCCAATATCAGTCCCCAGGTTTCCGATGTGGCCCGGCGAGACATCCCCACACTGGATGTGAAAGATCCCGTATTTACAGCCATTAAAACCCTGGATGAGAACAACCTCTCCATGATCCCCATCTTCGAAGATGATGCGGAGTTCAAGGGCATAGTCAGTATCCATGAGATAACAGGTTTTCTGATGAGCGATACCCTTGAAAAGCGCCCGGCCTACAGGTTCCGGGTCAACAACTTCAAAAGAGTCCTGCCCGGCTACTTCTACAGACGCGGACAGGTTCAGGAGTTTGATGCCCCCATTATGACAGGGGCCATGCCCTATGAGATCAGCAAGGAGAGAATCAGGGAGATGCTCCCGCTGAAACCGCTGCTTGTCATTGGAATGCGTGAAGACATACTCAGCTATGCGGTAGAGCAGCAGTTCCCCGCCATCATCCTGACGGGAATGGAAAAAGACGAGGTTATCAAGGTCGACTTCTCCGGCTACATGGGAACCCTCTTTATAAGCCACACCGATACAGCCGAAACAATCCGCCTGCTCCGCCTCAGCACCTCTATAGGCAATGTCATGAACAGCAGCCCTCTGACCCTCGAAAGCAGCCAGAGCTATGACGAGGCAAAGAAGATGCTTGTCAACTCCCGGCTCAGGGGTATTCCTGTCTTCGAAGACGGCCAGTTCTCGGGAATCGTTACCCGCCGCTGCTTTATCGAGAAACCCCGGAAGAACCTGATCATGATGGACCATAACGAAATAGAACAGAGTGTCCCCGGCGCGGAACAGACTGAAATACTCGAGATACTGGACCACCACCGTCTCGGCAACAGCAGGACAAAAGAGCCGATCTACGTATATGCCCGCCCCGTGGGAAGCACCTGCACCATCGTCTACACCCATTTCAAGATGTATCAGCAGGAGGTTGATCCTCAAACGGCGGCCCTTCTTGTATCGGGTATACTCTCTGACACGGTTCTGCTCAAGTCCCCCACAACCACCGACCTGGACAGGGAGACAGTGAAGGAGCTTCTTGAGATTGCCGGGCTGGGGCTGGATGAGTTCGGACAGGAACTGTTCAGCCAGAACTCATCCCTCCAGGAGAGCAAGCCCAGGGATGTCCTGGCCGCGGACTTCAAGATCTACAGGGAGGAACTGAACATAGGGATATCCCAGGCTGAAGTGGTCACCCTGGAAGATATTGAGTTTGTGAAAGAGTCCTATCTTGATGCCATGGAAACACTGAAGACAAAGAAGAAACTCGACTGCGTTATGCTCCTTGTGACCAATGTCATCAAGAGCGAGAGCTTTCTACTTTTGACACCTCACAGGGAGATCGAAGAGAAGCTTATATACAACAAGATTTCCGACAACCTCTACGATCTGCCCGGCATTCTTTCCAGAAAAAAGCAGCTGCTGCCTGAAATACTCAGGGTTCTGGAAGAGCTGAAACAGGAAATGATCATCAACTGAAAAGAAGGAGCAGAAATGCCTTTAAGAGGAAAAACAGCCCTGATTACCGGCGGTGCCAAACGGATAGGACGCTCCTGCGCCCTCCGCCTCGCCCGTGAGGGCGCCTCAATACTGATTCATTACAACACATCCGAAAGCGAAGCCGAAGAGCTGGCCGAGTCCATCCGTCTTGCCGGGGGCAAAGCCTGGACGATAAGCCAGGATCTCTCTGAGAAGGGAGGAGCCGAGAGCCTTATCGACCGGGGCCTTGAGATCACGGGAGGCCTGGACTATCTTATCAATTCAGCCTCCATCTTCCCCGAGAGCAGCTACGGGGATGTGACTCAGTCAGACTTTGAGGAGAACCTTCAGATCAACGCTCTGAGCCCCTTCTTTCTGACCCGGACATTTGCCTCCAAATCGAAAAATGCGGAGTGTGTTGTCAACTTCCTGGACACAAGGATTGTAGACTACGACAAACAGCATCTGGCATATCATCTGAGCAAAAAGATGCTCTTCTCCCTGACCCGGATACTGAGCCAGGAACTGGCTCCGAAACTGAGGGTCAATGCAGTAGCCCCTGGACTTGTCATTCCCCCTCCGGGGAAGACCGAGGAATATCTGAAAGAGAGAATTCATACCAACCCTCTTCAGCGGATTGGCACCCTCACACAGGTTTCAGAGAGCATGCTCTTTCTGATAACAAATACCTTTATAACGGGACAGGTGATCTTCGTTGACGGCGGACGGCACCTGAAAGGAAGTTTTTATGGACTTTGAGTATATGGACAAAATAGAGATATCTGATCTGATGTTGCGCTGCATTATCGGAATAAACCCTGAAGAGAGGGTCAACAAACAGGATGTACTTATAAATATTACCCTGTACACCGATTTTACAAGGGCCATAGAAACAGAGGATATCGAGGATACTGTAAACTACAAGAAGCTGAAGCTGGAGATCATGGACCATGTGGAAAACTCATCCTATCTGCTTGTTGAGAAGCTGACCCATGCCGTATGCGAATGCTGCCTGAAGCAGAAAGGAGTCAAGGCGGCCCGGGTAAAGGTTGAAAAACCCACTGCTCTGCGCTTTGCCCGGTCAGTGGGCGTTGAAATTTTCAGGAAAAACTAGCTGCCATGGAAACCTTTCTGGGGATTGGCTCCAACATTGAGCCTGAAAGCAATATCAGACATGCTCTGAATCTGATACGGGACCGGGGATTCCATGTCACAGCCCTCTCGACCCACTACCGGACAGAGGCTCTGAGGCATAAGGAGAATCCGCCTTATATCAACGGGGTATGGAAAATAAGGACCCCCGAACAGAGCATGGAAGAGCTGGATCGGGAGCTTAAGGGCATCGAAGCCGACTGCGGCAGGGTCAGAAGCAGCGACAAATGGGCAAGCAGGACCCTGGATCTGGATATTATACTTATGAAAGACTATATTTCCGGTGATGCCATAAGCAGAAACTTTGTCTACATCCCCCTGCTGGAACTGGACCAGGACCTTGTTGTCCCCGGAAGGGGAAGACTGCAAAGTCTTGTAGATACAGAGATAAAGAGCAATATGCAGCCCCTGCTCCGTTTTACGGAGGAGTTGAGGAGAATTATCAATGAATAAAGAGAAAGTCAGCGGACTGATCAGAGAACTTTTAATTGAAATCGGAGAAGATCCCGACAGAGAGGGTCTCCTTAAAACCCCAGACAGAGTGGCCGAAGCCTACCGCTTTCTGACAAGCGGGTACACCCAGGACCTGAAGACTGTCATCAACGGCGCCGTATTCGAATCGGAAGCCAACAATATGATCATCTGCAAGGACATTGAGGTCTACAGCCTCTGTGAGCACCATATGCTCCCCTTTTACGGGACCTGCCATATCGGCTACATCGCCAAGAACAAGGTTCTTGGAGTCAGCAAGCTTGCAAGAATAGTGGACTACTACAGCCGCCGCCTGCAGATTCAGGAGCGTCTTACAGCCGAGATTGCCCGTACAGTCCGGGATGAAGTGGATGCCGAAGGAGTCGGAGTTGTAATGGAGTGCCGCCATATGTGCATGATGATGCGGGGTGTGGAAAAACAGAACTCTTCCATGCTCACCTCATCGGTACTGGGAAGCTTTCACTCCTCTCTGGCCACAAGGGATGAGTTTATGAGCCTGATCGGCCGGAGCTGATATCAATATTATGCCGGCGGTTTTCGGCGAGTTTCTTTCTCAGGGTCTCGTCGTCCATCCGCCTGCTTGAAGTGAAGTAGTTTCCAATGGGCAGACCGATCTTTTTCTGCTCCTGAACAAGGGTATTCAGTTTAACAGAATTCATATACCCGAGGCGTACGGCAGCTTCACCGAAGAGCTCGTTAGATTTTTTCTGCCTTATAATTTCAAGAACCTCGGCAAAATCAAGAACACCGGTCTCCATGGCGAGCTCTCCCAGTTTCGGGCGGTTTCTGTACTGCCAGACCAGAGCCTGTACAAGATCAGTCCAGGAGATATGGCCTGAATAGTAGAGGAACTCTGCGAAACGGAGGTGACGCGAGGGAACTTTCCCCTTGTAGAATATATCCTTCTGTTTCTGCGGCTCTTCCTCTGTGCGGCTCTCTGTCCTGCGGACGGGCTCGCTCTTTGCCCTTTTCTGAGAGGTTTTGAAGGTATCCGCACCGGGGGCTTCCGGGCGGGGAGATGCGGGTCTGCCGGCCGAAGGAGTCCGGACCGGACCGTTTGAAGGAGAGATCTGATCCTTCCGGACCCTCTCCATCAGAATATTAAAGGCGTCGTTGAGCTCCTGAAACCGAAGTTTCATCAGACGGGGGTCCTTGCCCATCCGGGCGGCCATATCGGGGTGGGATTTTTTTGCCTTGCTGCGGAATGCCTTTTTCAGAGAGTCCTCGTCGCAGAGATCCACTCCCTGTCCTGGAATTCCCATGAGTAGAAAAAAGGCGTGCTGTTCTTCAGCCGTCAAAGTCATCCTCAATTTATCTGTCCTCCGATATATTTATTATAATCTTATAATCGACTATATTCTGATTTTATTGATATCTTCTCAATTCTTCATCAATTCATTAGAATAAAAACATGAAAAATCCAATACCACGGGTCGCAGCGGTCCATGACCTCTCAGGATACGGCCGCTCCTCCCTGACTATCATACTTCCGGTTCTTTCGGCAATGGGTATCAATGTATGCCCTCTACCCACGGCAGTGCTCTCCACACAGACCGACGGATTCGAAGACTACGTCTTCCATGATCTGACCGAAGTGATGGAGCAGACCGTCAACCACTGGAAGACCCTGCCCCTTGAGTTTGACAGCATCTACTCCGGTTTCCTCGGCTCTGTGAAGCAGATCAGGATTATGGAGAGTCTTCTGGACCACTTCGGCAGTCCCGATCAGCTTGTGACAGTGGACCCCGTCCTTGGAGACGACGGGAGTTTCTACGGCCCCATGGACAACGGGATGGTAAACGGCATGAGGACTCTTGTAACAAGAGCCAATCTGATAACTCCCAACTACACCGAAGCCTGCTTCCTTCTGGACAGACCCTATAAGGAGAGTATTGAACTGCCCGAAGCAAGGGAGATCACAAGGCTCCTGGCCGACAGAGGTCCGGACAAGGTTGTTGTGACAAGCCTGCCCCTTACAAAGGGAAGCAATACAGTCCTGGGCTATGAAAAAAAATATGACCGTCTGTGGAAGGTTGAAACAGACCACATTCCCGTATCCTATCCCGGCACGGGCGATATGTTTGCCAGTGTCATTACAGGTCGCCTTCTGCTTGGCGACAGCCTTCCTGCCGCGATGGACAGGGCGGTCCACTTTGTAATCCATGCTATCAGAAACACTTTCGGACACAACACCCCCCAGAGGGAGGGAGTTCTGATGGAGAAGTCACTCTATCAGCTGATGTCTCCGGAAAATATGAGTCTTTGCGAACTGCTTGAAGGAGAATAAATTGACTTTTACAGTATTTGGAACTGGCGCCGTTGGCGCATATTACGGAGGCCGCCTGGCTGAGAAGGGAAACACCGTAAACTTTCTTGCCCGGAGCGATTACGGGTTTATTAAAAAAGAGGGCCTGAAGATAAGCTCCCCCAAAGGGGATATAGATCTGAAAGATCCACTTGTATACAACAGGGCCGAGGAGATCCCCCCCGCCGATGCTGTCCTGATCTCCCTGAAGACAACAGGCAACGGAAATCTGAAGGAGAAGGTTGCCCCTCTGATCCATAAAAACACAGCGATCATCGTGCTGCAGAACGGGCTTGGCATGGAAGAGGAGTTCCAGAACTGGTTTCCGGACAACCCTGTACTGGGAGGAATGTGCTTTATCTGTTCCCAGAAGAAAGGCCCCGGCAGGATTGAACATCTCGATTACGGCCTTATCACCCTGGGAGCCCTGAATCCGGAGCATAAAGCCCTGAGAGATGAGGTAGGCAGAATTATGGAAGACTCCAATATCCCTGTCACCCTTGTCGAGGACCTTCACGAGGCCCGGTGGCGCAAACTCCTGTGGAACATACCCTACAACGGACTCACAGTGGTTTTAAACAGCGATACAAAAGCCATCATGGAGACCCCTTCATCCAGGCAGCTTATAACAACCCTGATGGAAGAGGTCATTGAAGGTGCGGCCGCCTGCGGATGCACCATCGAAGCGGAAGCCGTGGGAAAAATGCTTGATTTCACAGACAAGATGATTCCCTACGAACCGAGTATGAAACTGGACTACAACAACAGCAGAGAGATGGAAATTGAGTATATGTATGACAGGCCTCTGGCCGAGGCAGCATCAAAGGGATGCAGCCTTAAATCCATAGCGATGCTGAGGGATCAGTTGAAGTTTATTCAGAGCACCTACGCCTGAGATGCTCAGATAAATCAGAGTCTGGCCAGAAGGCTGTGTGAAAGAAAGACGGCGCTGATCTTGCCGGGAGGGTCATAAACATTAAGAACCCTTCTTGCAATAAGGCGCTTGATCGCTTCCTGCACCATCTGGTCCGTATAGCCCTGGTGCTGTGACGACCAGCGCAGAAAATCCCTGAGGATAATCTTGTACTCTCCGCTTCCCGTATCTGTTTCAGGAAAGGCCTTTACATAGTTGGAGAGCTCCAAAACAACCTGTTTCTCGTCATTAGAACCCAGAAGAAACTCAATCAGATGGTCCGCCTTGCGCAGGCGGGACGAGAGGGTTTTGATCATCTTTACGGCAAAATCGGAACTCTTCTCCACCATTGTGTAGAAGGCATCGGTATCAAGCATAATCAGCTTGCACTGGGTCTTGGCAACCGCCGTGGCAGTTCTTGGTTTCTGCTCGATAATGGCCATTTCACCGAAGAAATCGCCCTTTTTCAGGTTTACAAGAGTCTTGAAAGAGGCTTTTCCTGTCTTCTTTCTTATCTCGATCTCCCCTTCCATGATGACATACATAACACTGCCCGGATCTCCCTCGCGGAATACAGCCTCTCCCGGGCTGATATGCTGGGTCATTTTCTTAAAGGGACTTTCCTGTACGCTCATTTTTCACTGCTCCTGCCGCCAAGCTGCCCGCAGGCAGCCATCATGGTTTCACCCTTGCTTGTTCTGGTTCTGCAATAATACCCTGAATTCTTCAGATTAAGCCATAGTTTATTGACTTCTTCTTCCGAGGGAGCCCTCCATGAACTCCCCTGTACCGGATTATAAGGAATCAGGTTGATTTTTACACGCATCCCTTCAAGAAATCCCTTGAGGGCATCGATGTCTGCCCTACGGTCTGTTACTCCGGGAATAATAAGATACTCGATATAGAGCCCGTCTTTCAGACGGCTGAAGGGGGATTCAAGCAGACTCTGCTTCAATTGATCAAGAGGATACATTTTCCCGATGGGCATAAGGGAGTTCCTTACCTCCGGGACGGCGCTGTGCAGGCTGAGGCTGAGATGGAGGGTATGATAGTTGTTCTTCTCTCTTGTACGACAGAGTTCCGACAGACTGTCAATTCCGGCGCAGTGGCCCGCAGTGGAGATGGAGATCCTCCGTTTGGGAATATCCTGCCCTCTCTCATCCGAGAGGATATCGACGGCTTTGATTACATTGTCAAAGTTGTCAAAGGGTTCACCCATACCCATAAAGACGATGTTCTGAAGGTCTTCCGCCCCAAGGGTAAACCTTGCGGTCCATACCTGGGCCATGATCTCGGCAGCAGACAGATTCCGTACAAGCCCCATTTTTCCGGTAGCGCAGAAGCGGCAGCCGAAACGGCAGCCGATCTGTGAAGAGACACAGAGGGTACTGTAATTTTTCATGGGTATCATAACAGATTCGCTGCACCGGGTCTCTCCCCGGATCTCACCCATGTCCAGAAGGAACTTTACTGTTCCCTCCTCTTCATACTTTTTGAGAACAGCCGGCATACCCGGGGAGGTGACTTTGCCGTAAAAGCGCTGAAACGGGATACTGGAGCGTCGCTCCCGCCCTCTGTCGCTGTTTCCGTAGAGCTCACGAAAGAGGGCGTCGCCGTAAAACTCGCCCTTCCCGTACTCTTCGGCCACATAGGCAATCAGCTCTGAGCGGGTCAGTCCGAGAAGGTCAAGCATACCTTAGAATTCGCAGTTTTTCGCGGAACGGGCGTAGGGGATAACATCACGGATATTGGCCATGCCCGTTGCATACTGCACAAGGCGTTCGAATCCGAGTCCGAATCCCGCATGGGGAACTGTTCCGAACTTTCTCAGATCAAGGTACCACCAGTAATCTTCAGCCTCAAGACCCATGTCCTGGATCTTCTTGAGAAGGACATCATGGCGGTTCTCCCTTTCGGAACCTCCGATGATCTCACCGAGACGGGGAACTAGAACATCCATGGCCCGTACGGTCTTGCCGTCGTCGTTGAGTTTCATATAGAAAGCCTTGATCTCTCTGGGGTAATCAGTGATGATCACCGGCCCCTTATAGACCTCTTCTGTCAGATACTTCTCATGTTCGGAAGCCAGGTCGATTCCCCAGGATACGGGGAAGTCAAAGGTTTTTCCCGAGGCTTCCAGATCTTCGATAGCCCTGGTGTATGAGATGCGGGTAAAATCGGAGTTGATGACCGCTTTCAGGTCATCGATGATTCCCTTCTGAACAAACTTGTTGAAAAACTCCATGTCCTCGGCGCAGTTCTCGAGGACATAAGAGAGTACATACTTGAGAAAATCCTCTGCCAGATCCATATTTCCGTTGATGTCGCAGAAGGACATCTCAGGCTCGATCATCCAGAACTCGGCCAGATGGCGTGAGGTGTTTGAATTTTCAGCGCGGAATGTGGGGCCGAAGGTGTAAACCCGCCCCAGAGCTGTTGCATAGGTCTCGGCTGAAAGCTGACCGCTTACGGTGAGGGAGGCTTTCTTTCCAAAGAAGTCCCTGGAGTAGTCGATGCCTTTGGAACTGTCGAAGGTCTCAAAGGGAAGGGTCGTTACCTGGAACATCTCCCCTGCCCCTTCGGTATCACTTGCTGTGATCAGAGGGGTATGAACATTGAAAAACTCATTCTCCTGAAAGAAATTGTGAACAGCCATAGTCAGGGCGTTACGGACTCTTGCGACGGCGCCGAAGGTATTGGTCCGGGCACGGAGGTGTCCTATCTCCCTGAGGAATTCGAAGGAGTGACGCTTCTTCTGGAGGGGATAGTCGGAAGGACAGTCCCCGAGAACCTCAACTGAGCTTGCCTGAAGCTCAACGGCCTGGCCCTTTGCGGGGGACTCCACAAGGGTACCCGTGACAGAGCAGCTGGCACCAGTTGTCAGGCGGTGGAGGATCTCTTCGGAAATATTGGTTTTTTCCGCAATGATCTGAAGGTTTCCCATACAGGAACCGTCATTCAGAGCGATAAAGGCGATCTCTTTGGTATCACGCTTGGTACGTACCCAGCCTTCTACGGTTATTTCTAAACCGATTGATTCGGTTTTTGTTAAAATCTGTTTGATTGTGTCTTTTATCATAGTCGGCAGTATAATCTCACTATCTGTCTGTTGGCAATAGAAAAGACCCCTCTTTTGAAAGGACAAATCCAATCCATCCCTGAAGATAACCCTTTTTATGCCTCACCTCCCCCTGAGGGTCAGAATATGGGTTCAAATCTATATTGAGAACCTCATATTTAAGGGATATACTTGTATAATACCGACACTCATTTATATCAAGGACACTTTATGAAGTTTTCCCTCCGTACAAAGCTAATATCCCTTCTTGTCTTTTCAATCCTGGCAATCCTTCTCTCCATTCTTGTATTCTCCTCATACAGTTTCAAACAGGAAATATCCACTCTCTACAGAATAGACCTGAAAGACAGACTTCATCTTGTGGAAACAGATTACTCAAGTACAGACGCGGTCTCGGCAGCCTCGGAAGATGTGGAACACATACAGAATCAGGTACTTGAATCTCTTAAAGACAAGTATATCCGCATGGAGGACAACAATCTTGACCCCTTTATAGTCAATGGAAACGGCGAAATCATCCTCTCACTGGAGCCTGAACTTCTTGCAGACATCAAGAACGAAGGGCCCGCGGGGATGTTCTCAAGCAAAGAGGCTGATAGTGAGTATACAGTATCCACTGATTCAGGGAGCTTCTGGGTGATACTCAGCTACTATGAGACATGGGACTGGTATACAGGCTACTACCTGCCCCTGGAAGTGCGCGACGCGGGGTATCACAAGTTCATAGTCAGGATCAGCCTGATGATACTTGGCATCTCCATGCTTATGTTTCTCTTTATTACTCTTGTAATCAACTCCCTCGTAAAGCGCCTGAAGGGGATTTCCGATCATGCTGATCTGATCCTCAGTGGCGATCTGAACCACAGAATTACAACAGGCGCGGGTGATGAAGTCAGCGCGGTTGCCCTGAATATCAATACCTTCACAGCCAGACTCCAGGAGATAATCGACGGGATAATCAGCTCCCGCAGAGAGACAGTACGGGTGAAAGAAGAGCTTACCCGGGTTGTCTCCCGTACCTCCGATTTAATGACAAACATTGACAGAGAAACAGGAGAGATCAAGGGAGGAGTTGAAAACCTCAACAGCCACATCAAGGCATCAGGGACATCCCTTGAGCGGATCGCCGATCAGGTTGACAGCCTGTCATCGAGAGCCGATGTTCAGGAAAAAACGGTGCAGCATACCATAAGCGAGATGGAAAGCGTCGGGGAGGAACTTGATTCCCTCTCAACGACAATGGCCAGACAGAAAGAGTTCTCCGACTCCCTCGTCCTGGAGGCTGAAAACGGCAGGTCTCAGCTTGGCGAGACAAACCGGATTATCAATGATATGAATGGAAGCATAAAAGAGATAATGGAGCTTGTGGACATCATCCGCTCCATTGCCGCTCAGACCAACCTCCTTGCCATGAATGCGGCCATTGAAGCGGCCCATGCCGGAGAATCGGGAAAAGGATTTGCCGTCGTAGCCGATGAAATCCGCAAGCTTGCAAGCCAGACCGCAGAGAGTTCCGGAAGCATCGATGAAAAGATAAGCCGCATTGTAAAAAGAGCACAGGAAGCCACTGATGCAGGTCAGCAGACGGAACAGTCCTTCTCATCCATTCTGGAAGATATTGACCAGGTAAACAGGGGGCTGGATCAGACCAATGCCACCACCCTGTCCATGGAAAACCGTTTTAAAGACCTGAGATTGAGCAATACAGAACTTTCGGCTTCGGCTGACGGCGTCAGAGCTGCCGTAGATGTGACAAGGAGTGAACTGCCCCTTCTTAACGAGGGATTCGGAAAGCTTACTGTCATAGGTGAAAACATGGATAACAGCATAACCCGGATTAACGACAGCAGCTCTCATCAGCTGAGCAATATCCAACAGGTGACAACAAGCCTTGAGGATCTTCAGAAGACAATCGACACACTGAAAAGACAGGTCGAAGTATTTACATCTGAAGAGTCATAACTCCAGTCCCCCACCCCTCCTGCAATAAAAAACCCGGTCCTTCGACCGGGTTGTACTTACAATAAAACTGAAAATCAGGGAGTAACCCGCTTTCTGTCCCTGGGGAAGAGAGAGGCCTCTTTTACGTTGTGGAGTCCCAGGATCTTCTGGGTCAGACGCTCAAGGCCGATTGCAAATCCGCCGTGGGGAGGACAGCCGTACTTGAATATGGTGGCATAGGCCCCCAGTGACTCCTCGGTCAGACCGAACTTGGGAAGAGCCTCCTGGAACATCTTGTACTCATTGATACGGCGTCCGCCTGTTGTAATCTCAAGGCCCCGGAATACAAGGTCGAAGCTCATTGTCTTCAGTCCCTTGGGATAGGTGTAGAAGGGTCTCTTCTTCCGGGGGAACTCGTTGATAAACACAAGGTCGATGCCGTAGTTTTCCATGGCCCATTCACAGATTGCCACTTCCGCCTCGGGATTGATCTCGAATACACGGCGGCCGATGCGCTCGGAAACGATCTTCTTGGCCTGCTCATGGGCAATAACGGGAATCTTGTCGCAGAGTTCAGGGTCCGGAACGGTGGCGCCCCAGTCTTCAAGCTCTTTCTGGTTGTTCTCTTTCACCTGTGTGAAGATATACTTGATAAGATTTCTTTCAAGTTCGATAAGGTCCATCTCATCCTGGATGAATCCCATCTCCACATCGAGGGAGACATACTCGTTGATATGACGGGAAGTCTCGTGCTTCTCGGCTCTATAGGCATGGCTGATCTCGAAGACCCGCTCAAGGCCGCTGGAAACCATAGTCTGTTTGTAGACCTGGGGAGACTGTGCAAGGTTTACATAGGTGTCGAAGTACTCCACTCGGAAGAGGTTTGTACCGCCTTCGGTGGCTCCCCCTACAAGTTTGCTTGACTTGATCTCTGTAAAGTCATTGGACCGCAGATACTCTCCGAAGTAGCGCATCAGGTCGGCCTGAAGCTTGAAGATGGAACGGATCTTGGGGTTTCTCAGGGAGATGCTTCTGTGGTCCAGGATATTTTCAAGACCGATGTTGGCGGGGTCCTGATTGACGGGAAAGGGAAGATCCCCTGCCGCGGGAGCAAGCATCTCAATGTTTTTGAGCTGAATCTCATATCCGCCGGGAGCCTTTTCATTCTCCTGCACTTCGCCGGTGGCTGTAACAACAGACTCAAGGTTGAAATCAATTTCGTCGTTTGTTACAAGCTGTACCATGCCGCTTCGGTCTCTGAGGATGATAAAGTTGACCCCTCCAAGCTCGCGGACTCTATGAATCCATCCGCTTAGGGAGATCTCTTTACCTGCATAGTCTTTTATATCTTTTGCTAATACGCGCATTTTTCATTTTACCTTCCCCGGCCGCAGCCGGGATTGATTTTTCAAAGAGGGAGTTCCTAGCCCAGGACCTTCTCTTTCAGTACCGACTGAACCACCGCAGGAGCGGCCTTTCCGCCGGAGACCTTCATAATCTGTCCCACAAGGAATCCCATCTGTCTCTGGTCTCCCTCTCTTACGGCTTCAACAACCTGTGCATTGGCAGCCATGACCTCATCGACAAATTTGGCAATGGCTGAGGGATCGGATATCTGCACCAGTCCCTGCTCATCGCAGATTACATCGGGGTCCTTGTCTTCATCGAAAATATGATCCAGAACCTTCTTGGCTATCTTACCGCTGATCTGACCTTCATCGATCATGGAGATCAGCTTGGCAAGGCGCTGTGCAGTAAGATTGGACTGTTCCAGAGACTGGCTGTTTCTGTTCAGCAGCTTCTTAACATCCGAAGAGAGCCAGGAGTAGACCTGCACCGCATCGGCACCGAGGAACACAGCCTGCTCGAAAAAGTCTGCCATAAACTTCTCGTCATGGATGTACTCTGCCTGATCGGAACTGAGGCCGTAGCTTGTCATCAGACGCTGTTTGCGCACCAGAGGCAGCTCGCAGATACCCTCTTCCACTGTTTTCATAAACTCATCGGAAGGACGAAAGGGGGGAAGGTCGGGTTCGGGGAAGTAACGATAGTCGTTTGCATCTTCCTTCTTACGCATTCCTTCTGTCTGGTCTCTGTTCTCATTCCACAGGCGTGTTTCCTGGATAATCTTTGTACCGTTGTCCATAAGACCCGACTGACGCTCGATCTCATAGTTCAGAGCCTTGCGGACGAATCTTGAGGAGTTGAGGTTCTTGATCTCAACTTTTTCACCAAGCCCTACTCCGGCGGGGTTGATTGAGACGTTGGCGTCGCATCGCATGGAACCCTCTTCCATGTTTCCGTCACAGACTCCGAGGTAGCGCACGAGACGCTGAAAGCTCTTCAGAAAAGACTCGGCATCCTCACCGACAACAAGGTCGGGTTCTGTAACGATCTCAAGAAGGGGGTAACCCGCACGGTTGTAGTCCAGAAGGGACATATCCCCGGCGTGGATCATTTTACCGGCGTCCTCTTCAAAGTGGACATCATGAATGCGGACCCTTTTGATGGTATCGCCGATCTCAATATCGATATACCCGTCCCGGCCGACAGGTTCGGCAAACTGGGAGATCTGATAGTTCTTGGGCATATCCGGGTAGAAATAGTTTTTTCTTTCAAACTTCGTATTGGGGCTGAGCTTGCAGTTCAGCGCCCGGGCCACGACATAGGACATCTGAATGGCTTTTTCATTCAGTGTGGGCAGTACGCCGGGGAATCCCATACAGACGGGACAGACGTTTGTGTTCTCTTCGTCCCCGAAGTTCGCTTTACATCCGCAGAAGGCCTTTGTTTCCGCGGCAAGGTGTATATGAATTTCCAGACCGATAAATGACTGATACAAAACTTAACTCCAATCCGTATGATATCCAGGTGCTTCAGGAGCCTGGAATTCCTTCTCCAGTGCGGAAGAGACCTGAAAGAGTCTGTCTTCCTCGAAGGGAGGGGCCATAAACTGGACGCCCACGGGCAGTCCGTTTTCCAATGTCGAGGGCACTGAGAGTGCGGGGTGTCCCACCAGGTTGGCAGTACATGTGTAGAGGTCGGCCTGCTTCTGCTGGAATGTGTCCAGATCGCTGGAGCCGTGATGGAAGGCGGGTGTGGGGAAGACGGGCATCATCAGCACGTCGCACTTCTCATACCATCTTTCCACATCCTGACGGATGGCGGTTCTGATTTTCTGGGCTTTGACATAGTACTGGTCCTGGAATCCCGAACGCAGAACATAGGTTCCAAGAAGAACCCTCAGCTTTACCTCGTCGCCGAATCCCTCATGACGGGACTTGTGCATCAGGTCTGTGGGGTTCTCGGCAAAAACAGGAGCGTGGCCGTAGCGGATGCCGTTGTACCGCGCCAGGTTGGCGCTGGCTTCTGCAGTGGCGATTGTATAGTAGGCGGGAACAACATATTCAAGGGTGGGAAGTTCAATCTCAATGACCTCATACCCCGCCTTCTTCAGACGCTCAATTGTGGTATCGAAGGAGTTTTTAACTTCGGGGCTGAGAGCGCCCTCTTCAAGTTTAAGAACTCCCACGGTTTTTACTTCTTTTCCCGAGGGCGTATGGTCCAGGGAGGTATGATCCATGGGATCTTTCCCTTTCATATTCTCAAAGACGACCTTGCACATATCGGTGGTCCTTGCAAGAACTCCGATGACCTCGAGAGATGAGGCATAGGCGGTCAGACCGTAGCGGCTGACAACTCCGTAGGTTGGCTTCAGTCCGTATACACCGCAGAATGAGGCGGGCTGGCGGACGGAGCCTCCTGTATCGGAACCGAGGGCAAAGGGCACAAGACCCGCAGCAACAGCCGCGGCGCTTCCACCGCTGGAACCACCCGCGACACGTTCGGTATCCCAGGGATTGTTTGTGGTCTGGAGGGCAGAGTTGTCGGTGGAGGAACCCATCCCGAACTCATCGAGATTGGTTTTTCCTACAACCACAGCCCCCGCCTTCTGCAGATTCTTTACTGCAGTGGCTGTATAGGGAGAGACAAGATGCTCCAGCATTTTGGAACCGCAGGTCAGTTTATAGTTTTTAACGGCGATGTTGTCTTTTACACCGAAGGGAACTCCCGACAGGGGCCCCTCGGGGATCTCATCACTGAGACTCCGGTTGGGGTCGAACTCAAGGAAACTCCCTATCTTCTCTTCCCAGCCGTCAACATAGTTTTTATAAGCTTTCAGGGTCTGGGACTGAGTGAGTACACCGGACCATTTTTTTTCAAAATCAGACATGATTTACCTTTTAGTGATCAGTTTTGGAAGTAAATTAGAGAACGTTGGGAATAAGGATGAACCGGTCTTCCAGATCCGGCGCGCATTCAAGCAATTCATCCGGCTGGGCCTCATTAGAAAGCCCGCGGTCAGGCCGCAGGCGGTTCTCCTTCTGAAGAGCGTGGGTCGTAGGTTCGAGCCCGTCAACATCAATCTCACTCATCTTTTCAAAATAGCTCAGCATACGGGACACTTCGTCTCCCAGTTTCTGAGTTTCCGCCTCATCGAGAACGAGGCTTGCCAGGGTGGCCGTAACAGTTAAATCGCTTTTTTCCATGATCTGTTATTTATATCTGTATAAATATGTAATGTCAAGAATAGGTGTTGGAGACAAGGAGAAAGGGTGAATCGAAAAAACAGGCAATATCTCTTTTCTGGAAATATCTTTATAA
Organism: Oceanispirochaeta sp.; assembly: GCA_963676905.2. Taxonomy (GTDB): domain Bacteria; phylum Spirochaetota; class Spirochaetia; order DSM-2461; family DSM-2461; genus Oceanispirochaeta. The sequence goes on along the minus strand of CAXXVE010000001.1, from coordinate 2,670,666 downwards.
GTCATCATCCACTTATTTAAGAAGACTGTATATTTACAGCATCCGCCGGAGTATCCCTATTTATTCAATATTATGTTTACAGGATATCACTGCGGATTTGACTTCCAGTTCAGCGCATCAAGATCCGCATCCCCCTCAAAATGGATGCCTCTCCTGCCGGGACCCTGGTTCTCAAGTCTTCGGCAGATGCCTTCCAGAGACCGGGTCAGGCCATCGCTGTTGTCGAGACAGTAGGGACGTCTGCTGTTGATGGACCTTGAAACACCTGGCATCCACTCCACATATCCCAGATACTGAAGCTCCATGCCCAGATTCTTCCGGCTGATACTCCTCAGTTTTGATCCAAGGGAGCGGTCTCCCTCGGAACGTCCCATATTGATTATTACACTGGGATAGAAACGGGAGACAAGATCCTCCACCTCTTTCCGCCTGGAAGGATCAATTTCGGCCAGCCTGCGGGAAAGGGCATCAAGATTTTCACCTGAACCTTCAAGCCTCTTTTTGAAAAAGTCTTTAATGACCGCCCTTTCCGGAGAGTGGGGAGGATAGCTTCTGAAAATAGACCGGGATAGGGCAGATTTCATAAATGAGTAGGCATTGAGGATGGCAGTGGTTTCGGGTACTGTAACCACTATCCCCTCGTTAAAGGGAATATAGTAATCCACTATATTGTGACTCGTCCCTGCACCCAGATCCAGAAGAATATAGTCAGCCACCAGAGAGGGCAGCTCCTTGATAATCTTCATCTTCTGAAAATAGTGGGGTTGGGCGGCTCCTGTAAAAAGGCCGTCACCGGGTATAAAAAAAAGCCTCTCAACCGATGTGGGGATGATCAGCTCCTCCAGAGATTCACACTGTTTATTAAGGTAGTTTCCTATTCCCGCTGCGGTATTCCGGATTCCCAGAAAGGTATGGAGATTGGAGCACCCCAGGTCGAGGTCAACGAGTATAACCGTTTTCCCCATCCGGGCCAGAGTCACTCCCAGATTCACAGTTAAGAATGATTTTCCTACCCCGCCCTTTCCACTGGCCACGGGAATGATCCTGTTCATGCCATAGATTATCGGAACGGCGGTTCAATAACTCAATACACTGCAGTAAAAAGCCTGCTTGTCCTTTCATCTTTTTTTAACTTTATTCGGTTGAGCAGAGCACCGGCAGGGTCTACAATGTAAGGCGAGGTCTACAAATTAAGAAGGTCCTGCCGAACAGGCGGATCTGTAAGTTAAGGAGTTTTTTAATGAAAAAAGGATCATTTTTTATAAGGACCGCGCTTCTTGCAGCAGCCCTTGTCGCGACCCTTGCATCCTGTTCTTCCCTGCCTGAAGTAGAAGATACAACTCTGGTTATTGCCCATACAAACGATACCCACGGACGTATTCTCGAGGGAAAATATGATGGAATGGGTTTCGCAAAAATTGCAACAAAATCCGAAGAACTCAGAAGCGAGAACCCAGATTTTCTGCTTCTTGATGCGGGGGATACATTTCATGGTACGACTCTTGTCACCCTCTCTCAGGGTGAAGCGGCTGTCAAGATTCTCAACACAGTCGGCTACGATGCCATGGTGCCGGGAAACCATGACTTCAACTACGGCAAAGAGAGACTTGTCGAACTGGCTGCCATGTGCGACTTCCCCGTTGTCTGCGCCAATGTTGTAGACAGCGCCACCGGCGAAACCATCCTGGCCCCCTACACTATCAAAGATGTCAACGGCCTGCTCGTTGGTATCTTCGGCCTGACAACAGATGAAACCCTCTACAAAACACACCCCAAGAATGTCGAAGGCCTGACCTTCAGAGATCCCTCAGAGGTTGCCCGGGAGATGGTCGATGAACTGAAAGGCAAAGCCCATGTCATCATAGCCCTGGTTCATCTGGGAGTAGATGAGTCTACAGAAAACACTTCCGAGAAAGTTATGAACAGTGTGGAAGGAATAGACCTTATGATCGACGGCCACAGCCATACAGCCCTCCCCGAAGGCATCAGAGCGGGAAGCGGACTCATAGCTCAGTCCGGTTACCATGACCACAATCTGGGAGTCGTAAAACTCGATTATTCAATGGAAACCGGAGCATCCGCAGAAGCCATGCTTTTTACAAAGGATGAATCGGCTTCTGTTGAAGAAAATGCGGCAGTCCTCTCTCTCGTGGACTCCATCAGCGCCGAAAATGAAAAGATCACCTCTGTTGTGGTAGGACACAGCGATGTATATCTCGATGGAGAGAGAGCCAATGTCAGAACAGGCGCCACCAACCTGGGTGATCTGATCGGCGCGGCCCTTCTCTATTCCACAGATGCTGATATTACACTGCAGAACGGCGGCGGAATCAGAGCCTCCATAGAAGCCGGAGATGTAACCAAGGGTGATATCATTACGGTTCTCCCCTTTGGAAATACAGTAACTGTACTTGAAATTACAGGCGCCGGTGTCGTCGAAATGCTTGAAAACGGCATCAAGAGCTACCCCGAACCCAGCGGCGGATACTGCCATGTTGCGGGACTTTCATTTGAATTTGACGAAACAAAGCCCGAAGGCAGCAAGGTCACAAGTGTTATGGTCGGCGGCAAGCCCCTTGACCCCGCAGCAAAATACAGCCTGGCAACCAATGACTTCCTGGCAGCCGGCGGTGATGAATACACCATGCTGAAAGGACTTCCCGTACTCGCCGAGATGGGAACCCTCGATGATATTCTGATTGAGTATATGAACAAATAAGCCTCTCTTCCGGCCTCCGGGCCGAAAGCAGAATGCTCAAAAAAAAAGGCTGCCCGTAACACGGACAGCCTTTTTTGTATGCATATTAAAAACTAAGTGAATACCGGGGAAGGTTTCACTGATTCCCGAAATAACGCTGCTTTCGCAGATTGTGAATTCTCAGAGACTCGGCAATTCCAAGCTCCTCCTTCATCATGCTCAGGGGTGCGGACTTCTTTCTCAAAGCGATACCGCAGCTTGGACAGACAGGTTGATCCTGGTTACACCTGCTGCAGACATAGTAGTATTTATCGCAATGAGCACAGTAATGTCTTTTACTGATGGCTCTGAACACAGTCCGGCAGCAGTCACAGGTTGCTTCTTTAAGCTCGTACATTTCTATTCTCCTTGTTTTCACAGTTGATACTCAGATTGTCGGCGAAAACAGTGATTTCAAGAATAGACCGTTTGGTATATTTCCCGTTCGGCCCTTGTAAGGCCTTTTCAAGGCCCTCTGACGGGGCCTGCGGGGAACAAAAAGAAGGGCCGCCCCCGAAATGGAGACGGCCCCGTGATTTTTCATTTTACTTTCGAAACGTTTTATTTCAGGTAGGTATCGACAGCTTCCGCTGCTTTTCTGCCGTGGCCCAGAGCTCTTACCACAAGGGAGGCTCCTGTTTCGGCGTCACCTGCGGCAAATACGCCGTCGATGGATGTGCCGTAGTTACCGTCGGTCTTGATATTTCCCCGGCCGTCGAGTTCCAGGTTCAGATCGGTGATGATCCTGTTGTGCTCAACATGGACAAATCCCATTGCAAGGAAGACAAGATCAACCTTAAGGTCAAACTCACTGCCTTCAACAGGTACCATCTGGGGGCGCCCGCCTGCGGGATCAGCCTTCCACTCCACTCTCTGAAAACTTCCGCCTTTGAGCTTGCCGTTCTTTCCTTCAAACTTCAAAGTAGTGACATTCCAGTCTCTTTCACATCCCTCGTTATGGGATGAAGAGGTTCTCAGGATGGCGGGCCAGTCAGGCCAGTTGGGGTTGTGGGCTTCTTTCCACTCAAGAGGCTTGGGCATAATTTCAATCTGATGAACTTTTTTGGCTCCCTGTCTGTTGGCTGTGCCGACACAGTCGGAACCTGTATCTCCACCGCCGATAACAAGTACACTTTTACCCTTGGCATTTATGACGCTTTCGTCGTAGAACTCGCCCGAGACATTCTTGTTTGACTGACTCAGGTACTCCATGGCGAAATGAACACCTTCAAGCTCTCTTCCCGGTACGGGAAGATTGCGGGGCGCTCCGGCTCCCATGGTGATCAGTACGGCATCAAACTTGTTCTGCAGATAGCGGATGGAAAGGTCTTCACCGATGGCTACACCGGTTTCAAAGTTGACCCCTTCAGCCTTCATCTGCTCAATTCTTCTGTCCAGTACTCCCTTGTCCAGCTTGAAGTCGGGAATTCCGTAACGCAGGAGTCCGCCGATCTTTTCGCTCTTTTCAAAGAGGGTCACCTGGTGGCCCATACGGCGCAGCTGCTGACTTGCAGCCATACCGGAGGGTCCGCTTCCGACAACAGCAACGCTCTTGCCGGTTTCAAACTTGGGAGGACGGGGTATGACCCATCCCGCGGACCAGGCTTTTTCAATGATCCCCAGCTCCATCTGCTTGATGGTAACAGGGGCATCGTTGATGCTCAGGGTACAGGAGGTTTCACAGGGTGCAGGACAGACACGTCCTGTTACCTCGGGAAAGTTGTTAGTGATCTCAAGACGCTCGAAAGCCTCTTTCCACTGTCCCCTGTAGACCGCATCGTTCCACTCGGGGATAAGGTTGGTGATGGGACATCCCAGGTTGTGACAGAAGGGAGTTCCGCAGTCCATACAGCGGGCACCCTGGTCACGGAGGGATTCCACGGGTGTGGGAATCATCACTTCCTTATAATCCTTAAGCCTGTCTTCTACAGGACGGTACTTGAAGTCAGTCCTGTCAAACTCTACAAATCCGAGAACCTTACCCATTATGCATATACCTCCTCGGTAATAGCTGTTTCATCAGTTTCCTTGGTTTCCTGTTCCTTGATGCGCTCAAGAGCCTTTCTGTAATCAAGGGGCATAACCTTTACGAAGTTGGGAAGAGACTCTTCCCAGGACTCGATAAGCAGTTTTCCCTGCTTTGAGTCTGTATATTCGATATGACGGTTGATCATGGTCTTGAGGAACTCGATATCCTCGGCGTCAACAACAGGTTCAATATCGACCATTTCAAGGTTACATCTTGTATCAAAAAGCTGAGTCTCATCGTAGACATAGGCGACACCTCCCGACATACCGGCCGCGAAGTTCACACCCGTCTTGCCAAGGATAATGATTCTACCGCCGGTCATGTATTCACAACCGTGGTCACCCACACCTTCGACAACCGCGACGGCTCCGGAGTTTCTTACGGCAAAACGCTCACCGGCCTTACCGTTGATAAAGACCTCACCTCCGGTGGCTCCGAAGAGGTTTACGTTACCTGTAATAATATTTCTGAATCCCGAGAAGGTTGAACCTGCATGGGGATAGAGGATGATCCGTCCGCCGGAGAGTCCCTTTCCAAGGTAGTCGTTGCTCTCCCCTTCCAGTTCAAAGGTGATTCCCTTTGTAAGGAAGGCACCGAAGCTCTGACCCGCCGAACCTTTCAGCTTGACGTGGATTGTGTCCTGGGGAAGTCCTTCGGCGCCGTGGCGTGAAGTAACCTCGTAACTCAGTGTGGCACCCACTGTTCTGTTGCAGTTCTTGATGGGCTGCTCTATAACAACAGGCTTTTTATTCTCTATGGCATCCTTTGCCTTCTCGATCAGTCCCTGGTCCAGGGAGAGGGAGAAGTCATGGTCCTGCTTTGAAGTACAGAAGAGGGATTCTCCTCCCGAAGTATCGGGAGCCATAAGGACCTTGGAGAAGTCCAGTCCCTTTGCTTTGAAGTGTTCAACAGCGTCGTTCACTTCGAGGCGCTCGACATGACCGACCATCTCATCAAAGGTTCTGAATCCAAGTTCAGCCATAATCTCTCTGACCTCTTCAGCGATAAAGGTCATGAAGTTTCTAAGATGCTCGGGTTTACCTGCAAATCTCTTTCTCAGTTCGGGGTCCTGTGTGGCGATACCCACGGGACAGGCATTGGTGTGGCACTTTCTCATCATGACGCATCCAAGGGATACAAGGGAGGCTGTACCGAAACCGAACTCTTCTGCTCCCAGAAGGGCGGCGATTACGACGTCCCGTCCTGTTTTCATCTGACCGTCGCACTGGATACGGATTCTGGATCTCAGCTTGTTCATAACGAGAACCTGCTGTGTTTCAGCCAGACCGATCTCCCATGCTGAACCTGCATGTTTGATGGAGGACAGGGGCGATGCACCGGTTCCTCCGTCACCGCCGGAGATAAGAACCATATCGGCCTTACCCTTGGCAACACCGGCTGCAACTGTACCGACTCCCACTTCGGAAACCAGCTTTACAGAGACCCTGGCCTTGGGGTTGGCGTTCTTCAGGTCGAAGATCAGCTGTGACAGGTCCTCAATGGAGTAGATGTCGTGGTGGGGGGGAGGAGATATAAGCATTACACCGGGTGTTGAGTGTCTAACCCGTGCAACAATCTCGTTTACCTTGTGTCCGGGGAGCTGTCCGCCTTCACCGGGCTTGGCACCCTGAGCCATCTTGATCTGCAGCTCATTACAGTTGCAGAGGTAGGGGCTGTCCACGCCGAAACGTCCGGAAGCGATCTGTTTGATATTGCTTCTGGGATTGTCGCCGTTCTCTCTGACATTGTAGCGGGCCATATCTTCACCGCCCTCACCTGAGTTGCTGTTGGCGCCCAGGCCGTTCATGGCGATGGCCATGGTCTCGTGAACTTCCCGGCTCATGGAACCGAAGGACATGGCCGACGATACAAAGCGTTTTACAATCTCGGAAGCTGCTTCAACTTCTTCGATGGGAACAGACTTTCCGGGTTTGAAGCGGAAAAGTCCGCGGAGAGTGTTCAGGTTGCGGCTGATGTCATTGATGCCGTTTGAGTATTTCTTGAATGCGCTGTAGTCGCCTGTTCTGACGGCCTTCTGCATATCCACAACGGCCTCTGCCGAGAAAAGGTGCTTGTCGGCGTTCTTTCTGCTTGCAAACTCTCCGCCCGAAATAAGGCGGTTGCTGTAGACATCGTTTTCTTCCCATGCCTTTCTGTGTCTTGCAAGAACATCGTGTTCAAGAACTTTGATATCGATACCGCCGACTCTTGAGGCCGTACCGTCGAAGTATTTTTCGACAAAGGACTCGGAAAGACCGATGGCTTCATAGATCTGGGAACCTCTGTAGCTTCTGATGGTTGAAACGCCCATCTTTGACATAACCTTGAGGAGTCCCTTCTTGACGGCTGTGATGTAGTGCTCAATAGCCTGAGGCAGTGTAAGGTCATCACCAAGATATCCGCGCTCTTTAAGATCAGAGAGGGCTTCAAATACGAGATAGGGGTTTACACCGCTGGCACCGTAACCGATGAGGGTTGCGAAGTGGTGTACTGATCTTACCTCTCCCGATTCAATGATAAGACCTGCAAGGTGTCTCTTGCCGTGGCGTACCAGGTAGTGGTGGACCGCGGAGATGGCCAGAAGTGCGGGGATGGCTGCATTTCTCTGATCCACTCCCCTGTCGGAGAGGATGATCAGAGAGTTGCCAAGATCGATCTGCCCTTCAACATCGCTGCAGAGCTTGTCCAGAGCCGCTTCCAGCTGCCCCTCTTCTTCGCTTACTTCGAAGATGATGGGAACAGTGGCTACCTTGAAGTCGTCAAGATCGACAGATTTCAGACTCTTGATATCGTCATTGGTCAGTACGGGATGTGTCAGTTTCAGCTGACGGCAGTGCTCGGGAGTCTCTTTGAGCAGGTTCCGCTCTCTACCGACAAAACTCATCAGAGACATAACAAGATGCTCTCTGTAGGGGTCGATGGGAGGGTTGGTTACCTGTGCGAAGAGCTGCTTGAAGTATTCATAAAGAAGCTGCGGCTTCTCTGAGAGGACAGCCAGGGGACTGTCGTTACCCATGGAACCGATGGGCTCCTGGCTGTTTGTAGCCATGGGACCTATAACCTTCTGAACATCTTCAAAGGAGTAACCGAAGGACTTCATCCTTTCAAGGAGAGTTTCGGGGTCGTGTTTGATCTTACGGGGTGCTCCGTGGAGTCCCTTGAGTTCAATTTTCTGCTCGCTGAGCCATCTTCTGTAGGGCTTCTGGCGGCTGATGATACTCTTGATTTCGTTGTCACGGATAATTCTGTGCTGGTTCAGATCCACAAGGAACATCTTGCCGGGCTCGAGTCTTCCGTTCTCAAGGATATCTTCGGGAGCAATGTCGATGACACCGGCTTCGGAGGCCAGAACAACCTTGCCGCTTCTTGTGATTGTATAACGTCCGGGTCTCAGACCGTTACGGTCAAGAGTCGCTCCGATCTTGTATCCGTCTGTGTAGACAAGGGCCGCGGGTCCGTCCCAGGGCTCCATAATGGCTGCGTGATACTCGAAGAAGGATCTCTTGTCCTCGGATATGTGATACTTGGTACCGAAGGCTTCGGGTACCATCATCATCATGGAGTGCTCCATGGACCGGCCGCCGCGTGATACCAGTTCAAAAACATTATCAAAGGCAGCGGAGTCGGAACCGCCTTCCTGAACGATGGGGTACATCTTCTGAAGATCGTTGCCGAACTCTTCGGAGGAGAGAGAGGTCTCTCTGGCCTTCATATTGTTCTTGTTTCTCCGGAGAGTGTTAATCTCACCGTTGTGGGCGATGTAGCGGAAGGGCTGTGCCAGGGGCCATGAGGGGAAGGTATTGGTGGAATACCTCTGGTGGACAAGGGCCATGGCTGAAACAAAGTCCTCTTCTCCCAGGTCGGGGTAGAAGGTGACAAACTGGGGTGCTACAAACATACCCTTATAGACAATGGTCTTGGAGGAAAGAGAGGGAAGATAGTAATCGTCCAGCTCCATTCCCTTTGCAGCTGCCGCATTTTCAAGGCACTTTCTGAGAACAAAGAGCTTTGTCTCAAGCTTCTCACCCTTCAAGCCTTCAAAACTTACAAAAACCTGTTTAAACGAAGGCATTACCCTGCGGGCCAGCTCTCCCAGGCATTCGGGATCAACAGGAACTTCTCTCCAGCCCAGAAGGGTTCCGCCCTCGGAGGCAATAACCTGTTCGGTCATGGACATGGCTTCGGAAGCCTGTTTGGGGTTGGCGGGGAGGAAGATCATACCCGCACCGTAGCTGCCCTCGTCAGGAAGTGAAAAGGGAAGAACTCTCTTGAAAAAATCGTGGGGCATCTGAAGGAGCATACCCGCTCCGTCACCGGTTTTCATATCACCACCGACGGCTCCGCGGTGCTCCAGGTTACAGAGGATCTGAACACCCTCTTCTACAATATTATGGGTTCTTACTCCGTCGATTCTGGCAACAAAACCGACACCACAGGCATCATGTTCATAAGCCGGATCATAGAGACCCCTTTTTTTCAACATAGACATTCTCCTTCACAGCCGAAATCAAACAGTTATTTTTACGGCAATGTATTGCCATAAAAATTATACAATAAAGTAGAGAGTGTCAAGACTTAAAGATGGAACCCCTGAGAATCATGTCACCCTACTATCCGGGACAGGGCTTAAAGGGCGTTATCTAGAGAAAAAGGAGCACAGGTCATTCTATTCATGACATATAGAATACAGTTTTTTGAATTTTTACGGCAACTTTTGCATATTTTTGGATACAATTTGATCACTTTTTTGCCGCAAAGCAGAATATGCGGACAAAGAGTGAAGACCTGAGGAAAAATTCTGAAAATAATCTCCTGTCCCTGCAGCAAGCCGTAGATTCGGGAATGATTCGTTAAATAAAAAAAAGAACGGCAATCCCGGGTCGTGCAAGCGAACCGGAACTGCCGTCCCTGCAGAAAGAAGAAGCCCCCTAACTGGAGCTTTCAGCTTCCCGGGCTGCCCCCTTGCGGGGGAGTCTGTAGAATTGATAGATCGAAAATCCAGTCAGAGCCATTCCAGCAGCCGAAAGGATATCAGGGCTGTCTCCGGCCATAAAGATCCAGCTGAGGGCAGCACCTGAAACAGGAATAAGAAATCGCCAAACAGCCATTGAAGAGAGAGCTTCCTTTCTGACCTTAAGCAGATAGTACCATATAGAGAAAGCGGCGGCGCTTACAAAGACAAGCCACAGAAGAGCCAGCGAGAACTGAAGAACCGGAATACCCTCATAGGGACGGTTCCCCATAATCAGGGCAAAAAGAAGAAGCCCCACCCCTCCTGCAGTAAGCTGACCGGCATTAAGAAGAAAGGGGTCCAGGTCACTTGATGATTTTGCCACAAGAATACTGGCTGAAGCGCTCACAAGCAGACTCATAAACATCAGAAGGATTCCCGGCAGCTCACTCTCGCCGCCACCGGCAGAAAAACTGCCGCCGGACAGGGCCACCAGAACAACCCCCGATGCCCCCAGAAGGAGGCAGAAGAACTGTCTGCGGTTCAGCCTGCTCCCGGGTAGAGCGAAGTGGGCTGCAAGAGCCACAACCAGCGGACCCATTCCGTTGATAATAGCCCCTGTGGACGCCCTCATAAGCGTCAGGGAGTAGAAGAAGAAACCGTAGAGGGCAAAGGTCTGAAAAAAACCGACTAGGAGCAGCTGCTTCCAGTGAGCCCTTAACTGCCTCAGCTTTCCGGGTTTTCTGTAGAACAGGGCCACAGCCAGACCGGCCAGGGTAAACCTGATTCCGGCAAAGAGCATGGGAGGCATGGATTCAAGCCCTGTTTTTACACCCATAAAGGCGGTAGACCAGAGAAAACAGGCGAAAACTGCAAGAAGGCGGGAACTAGTTGATTTCACGGCACTCTTCTTTCAGCCACTTCTTTTCTTCATCATCAAGAAGAGGAGAGACACGGCTGAACACCATGGCGTGATATCTGTTTACCCATTCAATCTCCGAGCTGTCCAGCAGGGATGTATCAATAAGGGCGGAGTCGTAGGGACAGAGGGTTAGGGTCTCGAAGGCAAGAAAGGGCTCCTGCTCAGGGCAGTCGGCCCACTCTGTCGTCAGTATAAGGTTCTCAATCCGGATGCCGTGAGTCCCCTCTCTGTAGATGCCCGGTTCATTGGAAGTGACCATTCCGGGGAGGAGGGGCTCATCAATGGGATGGGGGCTGATTTTCTGGGGACCTTCATGCACATTGAGGATGTACCCCACTCCGTGTCCGGTCCCGTGTCCATAGTTCAGTCCTGCATTCCAGAGGGGCTGACGGGCCAGCAGGTCCAGCTGATACCCTCTTGTCCCCTCGGGAAAGACAGCCCGGGAGAGGGCTATATGGCCCTTGAGGACCAGAGTGTAATCGCTTCTCTCCAGGTCTGCAGGTTCTCCGAGACTGAGTGTCCGGGTAATATCGGTTGTCCCCTCTCTGTACTGCCCTCCCGAGTCAACAAGAAAAAGGCTTTCAGGTTTAAGCTGAGCCTGTGATTCCTCGTCCGCCTCATAATGGCAGAGGGCGCCATGGGCCCTGTAGCCTGGAATGGTGCTGAAACTTTCAGAAAGGAACCCCTCCTGCCCCGCTCTGAACTCCCTGAGCACAGAAGCAGCCTTCAGTTCACTGATATTTTCACCCGATGCAACAGCTGTTTTGAGCCATTTGATAAAACGGACCATGGCGGCGCCGTCTTTTTCCATACAGCGCCTCAGCCTGGCCTGCTCACCTTCATTCTTAAGGGCCTTCATCCTGGTTGTAAGGTCCACACCTTTCAGGGGCACTACAGTTTCAGAAAGAACTGACATGACAGCGGAGTTTATTCTTTCGGGACTCAGAAAAAGGGTCTTGTCACTAAGGGAGGCCATAAAGCCTGACACATCTGCATAGGGTCTGACATCCATCTTAAGCGCTGAGATCAGACCGGAGAGGTCATCCCCGACTTTGGACTGGTCTACAAACCAGACAAGCTCATCCCGGGAGACATAGAGATAACTCTGCACCACCGGATTATAGGGAACATCGGATCCCCTCACATTAAGAACCCAGGCTATATCATCAAGAGAGGCAATCAGGGTCCCGTCTATCCTGCGGGCGGCAAGTTCATCTCTCAGCCTGCCGACCTTGGATGCAGCGCTTTCACCGGCTTCCTCATCGCTGAGAGCCCAGACAGCTCCCCCGGACTCACCGGGTCTGCCGCTCCAGATATCGCCGACAAGGTCATTCTCACCATTGATCATAATACCGGCATCCGTAAAGTGCCGGGCCATCTCCTCCCACTCCTTCAGAGTGAGGGTCCGCCCGTCCATTCCAAGGACTTCACCCGCAGACAGGTGAGAGGCAATCCACTCAAGGTAGCCGGGAACACCGGATTCACCCATCTTATAGAGGTCAATACCGCTGCCGGCAAGCTCTTCAGCGGCCTGAATAAAGTACCTGAAGTCGGTCCAGAGACCGGCTTCTTTTTCGGTAACAACAAGAGTACCGGCGCTACCTGTAAACCCGCTGAGCCAGCTACGGCTCCTCCAGTGTCCGGAAACATACTCACTACCGTGGGGATCGGAGCTGTAGACCACATAGGCCTTCATTCCATTTTCCCTCATTCTGCCTCGCAGGGCATCTACTCTTTCGCGTATATTCATTCAGGCACTCTCCCAAGTTTACAAGTTTTTCTTAATATCAGCGGTATTCTGCCGAAGATTATAATGGCAACGGCATGGGATCAATATTCCCCTCCCAACGAATACTCCTGTGTTGTTCCATTTAGTCGGTTTGCCCCGCTTCGGCGGGGCAGTTTTATTTATAAGCCTTATAAGAGATGCTGTCCAGTATTGGTGATTCTGTCTGACGGCCCGCCCCTTTGAAAGGGTATCTATCAGCGCTTTTCAGCCCGGATATAGATCCGGGTCGGCGCAGGATGGCCCTCAACGGTTCTGGAAGGATCATCGGGATCCAGAAAGTGCTCCAGCGACTCATAGATGGCCCATGGTGTCTGCCTCTGCTCAAAATTCTCAAGCTTGAAATTCTCAAAAATCTCTATCTTATGGAATCCTGTTCTGGCGAGCATATTTTTCATGGCCGATGCAGTGGGTAGAAACCAGTATCCCGGTGCCTTCATATACCTTCCGTCAGGAAAGAGGCAGTAGGGCTCATCTCCGGGTATGCCGCTGGTCTCAAGGATCAGGGTCCCGCCCCTTTTCATGGATTCATTAATAATATTGAGAGTCTGTACCGGATTCCTCCGGTGATAGATAATCCCCATAAAAAATACGACATCAAAGAATCCGGGGAAGATATCCAGATCATCCACCCCCAGAAGGTCGAAATTGATCCGGGGGTCTCTGTTGAATTTTCTGTTCAGCTGATGGTGGAAATAGTAGCGGACCATGGGGTCAACCCCCAGAATAAACCAGGGGTCCTGAGAGAGCATGCGGTACATATAGTAGAGGTTATTGCAGCCGATATCACAGATTTTCTTGTTCTTCATATCCGGAAGCCAGGGAGCCACACGGTCCCATTTCAGATTACTCTGCCATTCCGAATCGATCTCGGTTCCATAGTAGCTGAACGGGCCTTTACGCCAGGGGATCAGGGACTTCAAGGAAGCAGCCAGAGCCTCCTCCTGATCCGCAGAGAGCACTCCGGCCTCACCGAAGCGAACAATATCAGAATCAAAGTCAAAGCTGTCTCCCTCCCTCTCGGCAAGCTGCTCAAGGGGTGTCTGAAACACCCGGGCAGAGGGCTTGTCCAGAAGAGCGGACTGCTCAAGGCGGCGCCGTTCCAGGCGCTCACTGTCAAGCTCTCCCGGATAGGGAGCGAAGTACCTGTCCCCGAGATAAGCGGAGCTCATCGGGGGAGTTGAGAATTCGGGGGAGTTCTGAGGGCTTTTCTTTCGGGCCACAGGCTTATCCTTTTTTCAGGCAGATAAAGGATGAGAAGTTATACCAGGTAAAGAAGAGGTCCACGGCCTCAAAACCGCAGGTTCTGAACAGACGCTCCTCCTCTGCGATGGGATAGGGAATCAGCACGTTCTCGAGGGCTTCCCTCTTCCGTGAGATTTCCAGTTCGCTGTATCCGTTTCTGCGCTTCATATTGTAGTAGTTATCAATAAAAATCCGGCTGATATCCGTATTGGTCTGTAGGGTCTTGTCACTGACAAGCAGGATGCCGTTGTGGTTGAGGCCCTTATAGATTTTCCGTATCAGCTTCTCCCTGTGAAGGGGATCGATAAACTGCAGGGTGTAGTTCATAATGACAACCGATGCGTTTTCGATGGGTTCATCGAGAATATCCTTCTCCTCAATCTGAACCCTGGCCCTGTCGTAATCAAGAGCCGAAATTTTATCAAGGGCCTCACGGCACATGGGTGCGGAGTTGTCTATCCCCCTGATAAAGTAATCATCCAGTCCGTGCTCCTTCAGCCCCTGGATTAAAAGGGCGATGGAAGTGCCCGTGGAACAGCCCAGGTCATAGATGCGGCTCCCCTCCTGAAAAAAGGTCAGGGCCAATGTATTTACCATGGACTGAACCTCTTTATACTGGGGAATACTCCGCTGGGCCATATCGTCAAAGACATGGGCTACGGTCTCGTTGAATTCAAAAGCCCTTACTACGGGGTCGCTGTTTTCAAATACATTATCTTTTTTGTTCATAGCTGAATCCTTCCCCCAGAACCTCACGGACATCGGAGATGAAAATAAAAGCCTCGGGATCTTCCTCCTGGACAATCTTCTTCATATGGGGAATATCCCGGCTCCTGACAACACACATCAGCACGGGGCGGTCCATACCTGTATACATTCCCCTGCCCTTGAGTTCGGTGACACCTCTATTCAATTCCTTCAGAACCCTGCTGCTGATCTTTTCAGACCTGCCGGAGATAATATAGGCGGCCTTTGTATAGTTGATACCCACAACAACAAAGTCGATGACCCTTGAGGTTATAAATATAGAGACCGATGCATAGAGGGCTATCTCATACTGGCCGAAAGCAAATGCCGCCATAAGGACAACAATTGCATCTATGGCAAGAAGCAGCTGCCCCACCGAAAATGAGGGGACGAACTTATGAATAATGGCGGCAGCCAGGTCGGTCCCCCCGGTGGTTGCCTCCTGTCTGAAAATAAAACCGAGACCCGTTCCCACCAGGACTCCTCCGAAGAGTGTCGCCAGAAACAGATCGTAGGTCAGGGCGTCAAGAAATGCAGTCGCGTCCACCATAAAGGAGAAGCAGAGAGTGGCAAAGAGTGTCTTTACTCCAAAAGAGGTTCCCAGAACCTTCCAGGATATAAGGAAGAGGGGGATGTTCAGAATCAGAACAGTCATACCCACGGGAAAATGGAACAGTGTGTATATCACAATACCGATACCCGACAGACCGCCGGCGGCGATTCTGTTGGGAACAAGAAACAGATTCATTCCCAGTGCCATTATTGTACAGCCCAGAAATATTACAAAATAGGAAGGGACTTCCTTAAACAGTTTTTTCTTCATTAAATGTTTCGTTCTTTACGGATGCTCTCCCAGGCATTCTGGATCTCCGTAAACCTTTCACTTGCAAATTTCGTAAACTCCTCGGGCAGGCCCTTTGCCGAGATCTTATCCGGATGGAATTCATTTACCTTTTTGCGGTAGGCCTTTCTGACAACGTCATCGGAATCCGAAGGAGAACAGCCGAGAATACCATAGGCACCTGTATTTGAGGAAGACCCGAAAGAGGCGGATCCGCCGGAATAAGAACCGCTTCCGCCGCCGAAACCATAACGGCTCTTCAGGCGGTCATAAGAGGTCTGGCTGTAGCCGAAAATGCCCACAGCCTGCTGAATCAGCTTCTCCTCCTCCTGATGAATATTACCATCTGCAGAAGCGACCCTTAGAAGAATGTCCAGAACCAGCTCTGTAAACTGTGCGTTCCCTTTGAAACTCTGATAGAACTCTCTGGCATAGGACTCGAAACTTTCACCCGAACGGATGGCTGCATTGAAGATCTCCATGGCGGACTGCTGGCTTACAGGGTCCAGCCTGAGATCGGATCTCATAAAATTATAAATTGTCTGCTTCTCTTCTTCAGAGATGGACCCATCGGCAATGGAGAGTTTTCCAAGCATTGAAAAAACAGAACGGAAGAAAACCTGGCCTGTATTGAGTCTGCCTGAATAGGAGTTCTGGGCGGTACCGCCTGAACTGTGAAAGAAGTTGTACCGGCGTCTGGCACTGCCGCTCCCTCCGCCGATTTCCCGGGCGACCCTGCTTCCGAGATAGGCTCCAAGAAACCCGAAGAGCGGTCCGCCTAAAGAAAATCCCAGAAGGAAACCCAAAAATCCGCCGATCAAAGAAAAGCCGTACACTACATATCTCCTTAAACTCATCAGGACAGTACATCCCGCAATACTCTTTATTCTTTATAATAAACTAACAATTCCTGCCGTTACGGTAAAGCAGAGAAATATGAAGCTTTTATGAACGATGCACTGACATTCAGCCCTTTGATCTCCGGTTAGCTGTTTTTCTGCCCGAACCGCCGGAACGGCGTGGACTGCCGGAACTGCGGGAAGTTCCGGATTGACGCTGAGTGCCCCCGGACCGGCCCTTTCCTGTGCTGCCCGGCTGATACCCACCCCTGTCGGAGACAAGACAGCCCGGAGCGGAACCTATTAAATCCCGTCTCCCCGCCGCGGTGAGAGCCTCCCGGACAAGGGAGTAGTTCTCGGGGCGGTTGTACTGAAGCAGGGCCCTCTGAAGACGCTTCTCCCTCTCTTTTTTCACGACCTCCACAGGCTGCTTGTTAACTGGATTGATCCCAGTGTAGTACATACAGGTGCTCACAGTACCGGGAGTGGGATAAAAGTCCTGAACCTGCTCGGGTACAAAACCTGTCTCCTTCATAAAAAGGGCAAGGGTAACAGCATCCTGAAGGGTGCTTCCCGGGTGAGAGGATATAAAGTAGGGAACAAGAAACTGCTTCTTCCCGAGCTTCCGGTTCATATCGCTGTATTTCTTCATGAATTTCCTGTAGACAGGATGCTTCTGCTTGTTCATAAGGGAAAGAACACGGGGAGACACATGCTCCGGGGCCACCTTCAGCTGACCGCTGATATGGTGCTGGCAGAGCTCTTTGAGAAACTCGTCGTTCTTCTCCTGAAGCATGTAGTCAAAGCGGATTCCAGAACGGATAAAAACCTTCTTGACCCTGTCCAGGCTCCGGAGTTTCCGCAGCAGGGCCAGATAGTCCTCATGATCCACCTCAAGATTTTTGCAGGGCTCAGGGGTAAGACAGTGCTTGTTGGGGCAGGCACCCCTTTTCAGCTGAGCCTCACAGGCGGGCTTACGAAAGTTGGCCGTAGGGCCTCCCACATCATGAATATACCCCTTGAAACCCTTCGAAGAGATAAGCAGCGCCGCTTCGTCTATTACAGAGTTATGAGACCGGGATGAGATTATCCGCCCCTGATGAAATGTAAGGGCGCAAAAGTTGCAGCCTCCGTAGCAGCCTCTATTATGAACCAGGGAAAACTCAACCTCTTTGAGGGCGGGAACTCCCCCCGCTTCGTTGTAGGAGGGATGGGCCTGTCTTGTGTAGGGATAGCTGTAGGTCCGGTCCATCTCTTCCCGGCTGAGGGGATAGGCGGGGAGGTTCTGTACAACCACACGCTCCCCTGAGGGTTCTGCCAGGGGACGGGAGGCAATGGGGTCGGTGTTCCTGTACTGGATCGAAAAGCTGTCGGCATACACCGCCTTGTCTGCGCAAATATCCTCGTAGGACGGGAGTACAATCACCTTGTCGGGAAGTGTATCGGAGCTGTTTACGGCGTACACAGTGCCCCGGACATCCCTTATCTCTTTGACTCCCCGCCCCTCTTTAAGCTGAGCGGCGATCTCAAGCATGGAACGCTCACCCATGCCGTACATAAGAAGGTCGGCTTTTGAGTCCAGAAGTACCGAACGACGGACCTTGTCGGACCAGTAGTCGTAGTGGCTCAGACGCCTCAGGGAGGCTTCGAGGCCTCCCAGTATAACAGGAACGCCCTTGTAGGCCTGCCGTGCCATGCCGCAGTATACAATGGAAGCCCTGTCGGGGCGTTTGCCTGCAGCACCTCCCGGAGTATAGGCATCCTGGCTCCGGATCTTTCTGTTTACTGTATAGTGGCTGACCATGGAATCTATATTTCCCGGAGATACAAGAAATGCAAGAGAGGGTTTTCCAAGACGGCGAAAATCCTCTACATCCTTCCAGTCGGGCTGGGCGATTATACCGACCCTGTATCCCGCATGCTCGAGAGTCCTTGAGATGATGGCCGATGCAAAGGAGGGGTGATCCACATAGGCATCACCGCTGATCAGGATGAAATCACACTCATCCCATCCTCTTTGAGTCATATCATCTCTGTTTACTGGTAAAAAACTGTTATTCAAAAGTGCTCCTGTGCCTCATGGCGCCAGAGCCGTTATCTGTCAAAAAAGAGTAAGAAGGATTCTGGCTCTGTCGGATATAAATACCCGCTTTTTTACTACTGTCTCCGCGGCAAGATCCAGCCGGATATCGTAAAAACTGCCGGTGTTCTGAACCTCAAGTACTTTCTCATCCGATTCAAGGAGATACTCATTCAGGAGATTATCCCCCCACTCCTCATCCTTCTCGGAAGAGATATAAAGGCCTCTTATTACAGATCCTGTCCTGTTGACAAGGGTGAAACGAATCAGACCGTCCTGAGCGAAAACCTGATGATCCTCGGGAGAAACAAGTATCTTGCGGCGGGAACTTATATCCACACCGTATTTCAGATAAAGATCACCGTCTTCATCAACCATCCGGAAGTTCACAGGTTTTTCAGGATCAAGATCAAGTTCAAGCACCGCGAAATCACCCGGGAGTATGACATCATAGGGCAGTTTATCATAGCCCCATGACTCTGAATCCCCGGGAACAGCGTAAATTTCAAAAAGCGGGCTGTCGGTCTTGTTTATAAGAACAAGTTCAAGAGCTCCCGCACCCTGAAAAACAAGAGTCAGCAGCAGGATAAGAAGCACAGACTTCAAGGGGCTTTTCATAACTAAAGCTCCTCCAGCTCATCTACCTGGTTCTGGAATTCAAGAATACTTGTCTTTATATGGGCAAAGTACATGGGGAATATCAGATTATAGAAGTAGCTTGTATGAGCGATGGAATCTTTAAGGGACTCATATTGCCTGTAGAGGTTATCCTCCTCGACCTTCACATAGGACTCGTAATCATCAAAATCGCACTCTCCGTTCTCTTCATTACAGCCGCCGTGTTTAACCGCATCCTGAATATCCCCCAGAATATCCATCAGATCCTTCAGATTGTGGGTTTCGGATATTTCCCTGGCAGCGGCATCCCTGTCTCCCCCATGGGATTCAACAATGGACTCATATCTTCGGGGCAGAAGAATCTTGTAGAGGGCATCCTTTCTGAGTTTGACATTGATTTTGTCAAAGAGGTCTTCCAGTTTCTGCAGAACATACTGATTCCCCCTGTAGTACTTCAGAAAGTCGATGATCCTCTGGGCACCGGGTTCCTCCTTCTGCAGAAGGAGTTCAACCTGGCTGACAATCTCCTCGGGAAGGTTGGGTTCCACCTGCACACTGTAGGTGTTGTAACCGGCATTCTTCTTCTCTTTGATATGTACGGCGTTAAAACGGAAGAGTTCTTCCTTTTTAATGTTCCTGTAGACTGAGAAAAGAGCCGATGCCTCCCGGAGGAACCTCCGGTAGTAGGAATCAACGATGCCCTGCTTCTCAAGCTGACGGTAGTACTCCTCAGAGATTCTGACCCCTCCGATGGGAGCTGTGGACTCCATTCTTTTGGCATTGATAACAGGCATGCCTATAACGTCCCAGTGCTTGGAGCCCTCAGGCCCGAAGTTTCCGATCATAACTTTGCCGATGGAAGCGCCGATCCTGATTCTGATCTGAAAAAGGGCGTTGATGGAGGGAGAGAGAAACTCATTATTTCTAAGACCCCGGATAATATCAAAAGCCTTGAGAATCTCCTCTTTGGTGGTTCCCTCCTCCTCGGAGTAGAGAAACTTGTCATTGGCCTGGTTGAAGAGAATGCAGACTCTCTGCAGCTCAATACATGTGTAGAAAAGCTCTTTGGCGATGTAGTGTTCCGCCTCGTCATCACTGAGACCCCGGACCTTGGGATCGATGGGGCCGCCGTACTGAAACATGAGGCTGTCCCCTTCCAGCTTGTTGAGATAGCCGCCGTGTTTATTAAGAACCCAGTTGAAAGCAGAGTAGAGACCGTTTAGAACGGTCTGATTCTCATTCGGGCTTAAAAACTTTGAGAGAAATGTGTAGTCGGCAATATCGAGAAAGCCGATACCTACAATAGCCTCTTCCGAATCATTGGGGATGGCTCCAATTTCTGTTATTGCCTTAACCAGATGTCTTGGAAGATAATATCTTTCAATGTCACGCCTGAGCTGCTCATCATCAAATCCGTCTTTATTCGCAGCTCGCCCTGTCTCACTCATTGCTCAAGAAACCCCGTAACCTTTGTTTTGTTGAAACTATATTTACTATTATACCTGAGAACTTCCCGAGAATCAGTGATTTTTCTCTTAATTTTCACCTTCCTCCTGTTATTGGCTTCAAGAGGGCTGTATAATAGACACATTGCATAATTCAAAGAAGGAGTATCTTTTGGTTCTGAACGAAAGTCTGGATAAAAAAATAATCCCCATCGCTGGTGGAAAGGGAGGCGTCGGCAAATCAGTTCTCTCAGTCAACATTGCCCTCTCGCTTGCCGTTTCCGATAAAAAGACAATCATCATTGACCTGGACCTGGGAGGAGCCAACCTCCACACTGTTCTGGGAATGAAAAATACAAACCCGGGAATCGCCAGCTATCTTCAGGATAAAAACAGAAGCTTCAAATCCCTGATTCTGGATACCCCCTTTAAAAACCTCCAGTTTATACCTGGTGACACCCTCTCCTACGGAATGGCAGACATTACGGACAAACAGAAGAAGGAGATCATCTTTGAAATACAGGATCTGGATGCCGACTACATCATCATCGATCTGGGTGCGGGAACCAGTTTCAATACAATAGATTTTTTCCTGATATCCAACTCGGGACTGATTATAACGACCCCACAGGCAGGAGCCGTTATGAATGCCTATACCTTTCTTAAAAACCTAACTATCAGATTCCTCCAGAAGGCCTTTGCCTCGAACAAGAAGATGGAAGCCTATCTGAAGAAGAACATTAAGAGGATGCTGCCGGGCACCAATCTTACCCTGGCCCATCTCCTTCATGAAATCGGGCAGGAGGAGCCTGAAACCATGGAGAAGGCACTCACCTATCTTGAAGTTCTTCAGCCAAAGGTCATCCTCAATATGATGGAAGAGAAGGATGACTTCCAGATGGCTGTAAACCTTTCAGGGCTTGTAAAAAAGGACCTGCTCGTCGATATGGAGTGTCTGGGAGCCATTCTCTTTGACAAGAATATCAACGACTCCCTCCACAACCGCCATCCCTTCCTGCTCGAATTCCAGGAGACACTGACAGCCCAGCAGATATTCAGAATCGGCCAGAAGATTGCCCAGTCCAGAAACTTTCCGGAACTACCACTGGACTACTCCGAATACAGAGACAGCTTTGAACTGAGTCAAATCGAGACTGAAAACGACTTTGAACTCTTTGAACAGATAAAAGAGGCTGAAAACCAGCAGGGAGGCGGTTCCTACGATGTGGACCAGCTGCTTGAAGTGATTGAGATTCAGCAGAAAAAGATACAGGAGCTTCAGCAGACAGTGAAAATGATGGGTCTGGGACAGAAAGGAGCCCCCGGAGGGCTGTTTAACTTCTAAAAGCCCATACCTCCAGTTCTCTTAAACATAAAAACCCTTCCATCAGGAAGGGTTTTCTTATTATTGAGATTTACCTCTATAATCAGCTAAAACAGGATTCCACCGGTATCAGCTGAAAGGGTTGATAATCTGGGGCAGTACCTGACCAATCATGTCGGCAGCCGCTTTTGACTCGGTACGGGGAATGTTTACATTTTTCCAAAGTACCTGGGAAAAGTAGTTTTTCAAAGAATCGATAATTCCCTCAGACTTATGCACTATAAAAGACTGATTCTCACCGGTCTCATTCATAATGGTAAAGGCTGTATAGGTTTCAACAGGCTCTTTCCCTACCATGATTTTTTCCTGGCGCTTTGTTGTGTAGGTTTCAACCTCTTTGAAACGATAGGGAATTTTATGGGCATCATCCCTGTAGCAGGGCTCCACATGCTTTTTTGAATAGGAAGGCGGTTCTACAAGAACAAAGAGCTTCAGTCCGTCAGCCTGAAAGGTAATTCCCTCGTCATTCTTATAAATGTCTTTCACATTTCCATAGGAAATCATCTCGAAACGTGTATAAGAACTGTTATTATCAAAGAAATTACTAATTATATAACCGCCCTCATTGGGCAGATCTCCACTCTCAAAAGCATCGAACAGATCAAGAATTTTGGCCATAATATCTCCTTTAGAGTCACATGCATTTCGCTTTGAATAAAGCTGCACATATAAGCTTCATAAAAAACACGGGGACAGTAAAAGTCCCCTATGTTTATTATACTGAGATTTCAGCCTCTTTTCAAAGCAATTTTTCCTGTTCTTATGGATTCTATGATCTCATAATGCCGGAACAGATCAATAAAGCTGCTTACATCTTCCGTATCTCCGGTAATCTCAAGTGTCCAGATATCTCCAGAGGAATCAATAATCCGTGCCTGTATGGAGGCAACAAGCTGAAGGAGCTCTCCACGGTGCTTCCGCTCCGCCTTGACCTTCAGCAGGGCATGCTCCCTGGCCACTATGGATTCTTCTTTGTAGTCCCAGACATTGATCACATTAATAAGCTTCTGCAGCTGCTTGCGGACCTGTTCCAGTACAGTATCATCCCCGTTGACAACAATTGTAAAACGGCTTTTTCCGGGCTGGTCTGTTGTTCCTACAGACAGACTCTCGATATTGAAGCCGCGGCGGGAGAAAAGTCCTGAAATTCTGGTCATGACACCGGGAACGTCATCACAGAGGATGGATATTGTATGCTTTTTCATTTTCTTCCCCCTTCTTCAACAATGTCCAGCAGAGATTCGCCGTTTACCATGGGGTATGTGTTTTCACCGGGAGGAACGATACACTCTACAATATGTACACCCTTGTAAAGAGAACTCTCTTTCATAAGGTCATGAAGTTCATCACGGGTCGCGACCCTATGACCTGTAACACCCATGCTCTCGGCCATTTTGACATAGTCAGTATGGCTGCCCAGATTGCTTATATCAAAACCGCTCTTATAGAACTCATCCTGAAGCTGTACAATCATCCCCAGCCTCTGGTCGTTCATAACAAAACATATCATATTGATATCCAACTCGGCAGCAGTTATCATCTCCTGACAGTTCATAACAAATGAGCCGTCCCCTGCGATGGCAACAACCTGACGGTCACGGCAGGCAACAGCGGCGCCGATGGCTGCAGGAAGGGCGAATCCCATTGTACCGAGGCCGCCGGAGCTTATAAAGTTCCGTCCTGCTTCCAGATTGAACTCATGAGCGGCAAACATCTGATGCCGTCCAACGTCAGTAATAACTAGAGGATTTTCAAGGTACTCCTGCATGATTCTCATAACTGCGGGCTGGCTCAGCTCCTTTTCGGGAACCGAAGTGATAACAGCTCTGGAATCGATATCCTTCAAACGGGAAATCCAGTCCTCATTGTTACCCTGGCTGATCTGGTCGATAAGCTTCGTAAGGGTATTTTTCAGATCCCCTACTATGGGAAGCAGGGTTTCTACATTTTTTCCGATCTCGGCGGGATCAATATCCACATGAATAATCTTTTTATGCCCCGGATAGGTTTCCAGGTTGATTGTGTGGCGGTTACTGAACCGTGCCCCCAGTGCAAGGATAACATCTGACTGATCGATGGCCTGGTTGGCCACAACCCTTCCGTGATAGCCGCACATACCGAAGTTGAGGGGATGGTTGTCTGAGAGTGCAGTTTTTCCCATAAAGGTATAAATAAGAGGAATTCCAGCCTTCTCTACAAAGTGCTTCAGCTCTTTATAGGATTCAGATGAGCAGATCCCTCCCCCGGCAATGATCAGCGGACGCCGCGCCTGCTCAAGCAGTTTGACGGCCCTTTTAATCTGTCCGGGATGACTTTCAGTGTTAGGCTTATACCCTTCAAGAACGATCTCTTTGGGATCAGGCATTGAAAAATCCTGCTTCAGAACATCCTTGGGAATATCAATCAGAACAGGACCTTTACGGCCGGTGGAACAGATATGAAATGCTTCCTCAACCCTGCTGGGTATCTCTTTTACACTCTGAACCAGAAGATTATGTTTTGTAACAGGAATTGTGATTCCTGTTGTATCGACTTCCTGAAAGGCATCGGTTCCGATATTGATGCTTGGAACCTGCCCTGTGATGGCAAGGACAGGAACAGAATCCATATAAGCTGTTGCTATTCCGGTAACCAGGTTTGTGGCTCCCGGTCCGCTTGTAGCCAGACAGACACCGACCCTGCCGGTAGCCCTTGCATAACCGTCAGCCATATGAGAGGCACCCTGCTCATGACGAGCCAGAACGTGCTTGATAGAACTGGACGCCAGGGCTTCATAAATTGGCAGATTGGCGCCGCCGGGATAGCCAAAGATAACTTCGACGCCAAGTTTTTCCAATGTCTTGACCAGTGCTTTGGCTCCATAGGTTCGCCCTTTCTTCATCTGCTCCTCCTTAAATTAATAAATTGATCTCAATTATATTTATATTGATCCAAATTGCAAACAGGAGTTTTAAAATTAACGATTCCCATATTTCCACCTCCTGAATTATGGAATATAATAAACCGAAATGCCCGACCTACACCGATCGTTGATGATCTTCAGATTGAAGGAAAATTACTCAAAAGAAGATCTACAAAAATCATATAAAAAGCTGGTAAAAAAATACCACCCGGACTCAAACCCCAAAAACCAGGATTGGTCTCATAAAAAAATGACCGAAATCAATCTGGCTTATGAAATTTGTTGTAAACATTTAGAATCAAAAACAAAAATAAATCAAGAGTTTCCCGAAAACAGACCAAAAAAAGAAGATATAAACAAAAAATCAGGGGATTACGATAAATTTAGCACCATTAATGAACGCCAAAAATCAAGAAACCTTAATATATCATCTGAATTATACAGCAAAATGACCAATGTTTCCACGATATTCATACGAGGAGCTGAAAAGTACTTCGAATATGGCCTTGAAAAGCGTAAAATGCGGTATGAGGGTGTGCGGCGCTTTCGATACAGAGAATCATTGAGGGATTTCAATCAGTCCATGGAGAAATCCTTTGAACTTGAAGAGTTCTGCCGACAGGAGTACGACCGATTCGCCCTGAACCTTTTCATCCGCTTTACAGGAAACTTTATCCAGTACATACAGCTCAGAGAGAGCGATATTCCCGACCATCCGCTTATCAACAGCCACTGGGACAGCATGGAGGACTATCTTCTCCTTTCAATCAAAAGCTACCTTGTCCCCCATCTTATGCACAACTACAGAAAGACAAGCTGGAATACAAGCTTTACCCACTGCTGGAACCAGCTTATGTATCTGAAACAGCGCTTTCCCGTTCTTGCAGAGGACACGACCTTTCTCATCTTTCAGAATCTGGCTGACAGCTTTCTGAAGCTCCGCAATGAGGAGTACGACAGACAGATGCATTTCTTTCTCCAGTAGATCAGCATTCCATCACTGCCTGACTGTTCAGGAATGAAATACCGGAATATAAGAGCATAAAAAAAGCTGCCCATGAAGGGCAGCTTTATTAAATTAATAATTCACTTATTTACTGTTCTGAAGATTAATCTGGGCTACAGCCAGTTTTGCTATGGGAATACCATAGGGAGAACAGGATACATAGTTCAAACCTGTTTCCTTACAGAACTTGATATTCTCAGGTTCGGCACCGTGCTCACCGCATAGACCCATCTTCATATCAGGCCGTACCATCCTGCCCCTTTCGGCAGCTATGGAAACAAGCTCCTTGACGGGTTCATTCAGGTACTTGAAGGGATTCCTCTCAAGCAGGTCATACTCATTGTAATCGGTAAAGAAGGAGTTAAAATCGTCCCTTGAAATACCGTTTGTAGTCTGAGTCAGGTCATTGGTACCAAAACTGAAGAAATCCGCATATCTTGCGATCTTATCGGCATTCAACGCTGCCCCGGGGAGTTCAATCATCGTTCCGACCTTGTACTCAATGGGAGCGCAGTCAAACTTCTGTCTGACGGCTTCTTCTATATCACGGATACCAAGGATCTCGGTTCCTTCGATTCTCTTACCGAAGCGGACCGTTTTCACTTCACGGTGCGACATAACAACAGGAAGCATTATTTCGACATCGCATTCAACCTTGTCCTCTACCTTCAGCTTGTAGGCTGCTTCAAAGATAGAGCGGATCTGCATCGCATAGACCTCGGGCTTTGAGATAGCCACACGGATACCCCTGTGTCCAAGCATGGGGTTAACCTCGCCCATCATATCGCATCGCAGACGGATATCAGCCTCGCTTACCTTGGGATTGTCCTTCCTGTAGTAATCGATAAACTCCTGCATACTCTCTCTTGTATGAGGCAGGAACTCATGGAGGGGTGCATCCAGAAGACGAATTGTCACAGGATGCCCTTCCATTATCTTGAACAGATTGTAGAAATCGGAGGTCTGCATCTTTCCGAGTTTCTCAAGAATCTTATACCTGCCTTTCATGTCATCTGTGATAATCAGAGACCGGAACAGGGGGATTCTCTCTTCATCGAAGAACATATGCTCTGTACGGCACAAACCGATACCGTCGGCTTTAAACAGCTTAGCCAGCTGTGCATCCTTGGGCTGGTCTGCATTGGCATGAACATCAAAGTCACCTATATACTTCTGAATGACCTCGAGGTACTCAAGGATTCCGCTCTCTTCGATACTTGGTTTAATGAGATCAACCTTGTCAAAAAAGATGGTGGGCTTGTCATAGGAGGGTACATCCAGGGAGATGTAATCACCTTCCTTGATAGTCTTGTCACCGATTTTGACTCCTGTTTTCAGAATCTTCAGATCCGGATTGACCATGGCAACCTTACCGAGGCTTCTGGCAACAACAGGGGCATGAGAGGCGTAACCGCCCTCACAGGTAACAACACCCTGACAGACCTCAATGGCCTTAACATCCTCTGCGTAGGTGGACTTCATAATCAGAATCAGATCGGAATCCAGACCTCTCTGAGTTGTGATTCTGAACTCCTGCATAAGGGCTTCGGTTGAAAAGAACACCCGTCCCCTTGCGGCGCCTACTGAACCGGAAATACCGCCCTTGACGGATTCCATGTTCTTTGCAGTTCGTTTATCGATAACAGGATGAAGAATCTCAGCCAGTCTTCCGGGCTGAACATCATTAATCATATACTCATCGGACACGACCTTCTGCTTGTTCAGATCAAGGAGAGTACGGATATGAGCCTGTGTAGACTTGCCTTCCGCCTCCTGCTGATCGATAACCCAGAGCTTTCCGTCTTCCACTGTAAATTTGATCTGTCTGATCTCTTTGTAGTGGTTCTCTAACTGACGGGCAATGGAATCCAGTTCGGTATAGATTGATTTAGTGATCTTTTTGATGGGCTGACCTTCGGTGGTTGTGGCATCGAAGGAGTTCATAAAGAAATCACCGCTCAGCTCATTGGCTCCGGCAATAATATCCCTTGAAAAGTAGGAGCCGAAGTAGCTCTTCTTTCCATAGTTTCCGAAGGTCATTGCCTGAATCAGCAGTGAGGAATCATTTATTGACTCGGAACCCTTCAGATATTTTGTATAGAGAATCTGTACATATTCAAGCTGGGCCCAGGAATCAGAGAAGAACTCAGGGGGATAGAGTCCTTCAAGCTCCATAAGAGACTTCTTTGTCTGCGCTACATTTGTGCATGCCTTCAGAGATTTCGCCATCTTTTCAAGCAGCTTTCTTCTGTTGCTGTCTGCTTCAATCTCCAGATCCAGAGTAATTACCCTTCGAAGCATATTTCTGTACTCGTGATAGGCAAAATCTTCACCTACAAAGGATGCAAATCCTTCCAGAGTACTGCTGCACAATCCGACATTATGCAGACTGGAGAATGTATCTATCATATTCAGCTGCGGACTCAATACAAGTTTAATCAGCAGTGGATTGGCCGCGTCGCCGAATTTTTTCCCGACAACATCTTCCATATTGCTGATGGAACTTCTGACAAGCCTGTCATTGGTCCCCGGATTCTCAAGTTCCGCTATCAGGGAATCGTTGGTGATCACATAACCGGGAAGGATGGGAATTCCAAGACCGGCAAGATGCATAAGACGCCGGCCTCTGTACCCCAGAGCATCCAAAACATCCTCATCCTGTGTATAGACTTCACTGCTGAATGAATAAATATCCATAAAGGGCTTTCCTTTTTTCAAGACTCGTCAAAAGAGATCAAGAACACTGTTTACCGCACCCCGCAGAAAAACTTCAAACCGGGGACTGGCCCCTTCAAAGAAGTACTTTCTCAGCTTGGAAACATCCTTAATATTATCGCCGACAACATTAAAGACAATCGGTGTACCGTGTTTAACTTTACCCCATTTGAAAAGCGTGTTTATATCATTGATCTTTTCACCGTCATACCAGATATTAACATCCAGAGTAGGATGTTTAGATCTATAGCTGGCAATAATTTTCTTCCATGCTTCCACATTACCGTTGTGAAAGAGCTCATTTGTAACCAGAACGGAGATTTTCGCCGAGGATTTTCCCCTGTTCACATTTCCTGCAGGGGCTTCCGGTGCTTCGGGTGCCGCAGCGGGAGCCGTTTCTTCCGGTACGGGAGCCTTCATCTCTACCCTCTCTTCCGGCTTGACATCAGGATCAACAAAAGCTTTCTTGACCTTGATTTTTTTACCGTATAAGAGACTGAACAGATCATTGCATGCTGCTGTTTCGGTTTTCTGATCGTTTTCTTTTCGACTTTTTACAAAACAGACCATCAGTTCATCCCGCTTCAGAGGAAGAAGAGGAGCCCAGTGGGCTTCATTGGCAGGATTGAGGACCGTCAGGTCGCCGCTTGAGTTGTAGAATGCCATAACGACATCCAAAGCGGTCCATTGACTGACAGCTTCAACGACTTTATCAACCGAATCCACTGTGTCTCTAAGATTTTCCGACTTGTATTGATAAGAGAACTTATCAACCAGTAGTATGTTGAGTACAGGCCTCAGCTGCTGAGGAGAGATTGCTCCCTCCCCAATAGCTTCGGAAAGTACATCAGCCAGATTATAACCCTCTTCTACATCCGAAGAGAAGGAGAGGGCTGTTTTAAAATGCCCCAGAGCGAGGTTGAAACCTGCTCTGGTGGATAACAAATTGTATTTATTATCACTGATGTTTTGAGTCATATCAGATCTCGCTTAATTCATCCAGATTTACTTTCTTTCTTCTAGGTGACCTGGAAGGAGTTACATCGGCTTTTCCCTTGGGGGCTTCAGCTTCAGCACCTTCATTGAGTCCCTTCAGCTTCTGAGCGTACTCATTTGTAGAAGGAGCCATTCCGGGGGCAGCAGAATCTGAGAAAGTCTGATTAATGTCATCACGAACTGTTGAACGGCGTCTCTTGAATGAAGCAAAAGCCGCATCCTGGAATCCCTTGGAAACTCCGTTGAGGAACTCGTTCATTACATTTGCCATGGCATTCAGAGTGTATTTCTTGCGTTTGATACTTGTGATATCAACATCAAGGATGAGTCCCGGCTGAACATGGTAGGGGTTGATGATATAATCGAACTCTTCCACTTCTTTTTCCAGAAAATCAATTCTCTGATCAGTAACAACTCTCATTTTGGGGTTTTCATATCCAAAAGTGACGGCTACTTTTTCACGGCTCTTTCTCAGCATCTTCTTAAGCAGTTCTTTTTCATAGAGGTATGTCTGGTTGAGTCTTTCAACATCTGTATCTTCGACACGGAGAGACATAATCTCATTCCAGTTCTTTTCCTGCTCTTCATAAGTCGGATCACCGGAAACATCTTTGATCTGTTTCTTGATGGATCCTGAAACTTTCTTGCTCAGATCATCAAAGTCGTTGACTTTACCTCTGGCTTTTTTGCCCTGGTAAACAACTTCACAGACATCCCACAGATGAATAACTTCTTTTCTGAACTCATCGATCTGCTGATCGTAGTTCTTTCTGAGGTTTTCAAGCTGATCGTTGTCGTAGAATTTGAGTCTGATCTGATATCTTTCATCAGGCAGTCTCAGGGGATCTGTATCCTCATATTCCTTAACAATCAGTTCACGGGCATTTTTCAGGTTCTCAATGTACTGATATCCCATCTTTGATGTATCGAGGATGGAAGTCAGGTTATTGACTGCTGTGTTAAAACCTCTGTTTCTGATGTTTTCATCATCAACAATACGCTTGATGTTTTCACGGATGTTCTGGGGGTCGAACTCTTCCCTGGGAATTTCCGCTCTCAGGCCTTCAATCTTTTCAACAAGATTCTTAGCCATAAACGCATAGCGACGTGAGCTTTCATCATCCTTGTCATCATCTGTAAAATCAGGAACCTTCTTGATTCTTTCGAACATCAGTTCGGAATCAGTCAATTCTTCTTTTCCTTCATCAACAAGCTGATCCTGAAGAACTTCAATTTCTCTGTCGATAAACTCGGAAATAGTCTTTGAGATCTGATCTTTGATGATGTATTCAACGGAAGCCTGATACTGGATAATCGGAGAAATCAGTTCAGACTCAAGAATATTGATAGACAGTTTGACATCTGAAACAACTTTGGGTTTCAGAGCATTGTCTTTGAAAGAACATTTGATGATGGAGTATGCGTTTTCACCACGGATAAACGCACCGACATCAGTCTTCTGTCTCAGAAGGGCATTGGTCTCGTTTTCGAGATCGTTCAGTCCTCTCTGGACATGACCCTGAAGGTGTCCGTACATGTTAACGATGGATTTTTCAATCTCACCTGTATTAAACTTGTCGGCGCCACCAATCTGGTCGAGCATTTCGGAGATTTCTTTGGGAGTGTAACGGGCAAGAGCCTTGTTTTCCTCTTTATCAATGAAACCACGAATTTTTTTGACCATCTCATCTTCAGTCGTTACAACGTAACGGTTGAACATGTTCTGGTAGTTCTGGTTGTAATAGTTGTACAGTTTCTGTTTCAGACCACCCATTACATCAAGTTCTTTAAGAACTTCCTGGGGCAGTTTTGTCTGAATTTCTTTCAGAACCTTTTCAGATTCTTCCTGTATAACACGATCAAATTCATCATTCTGTTGACGGCCGTCCTGGGCAAGACTGTTTCTTGAACCAACTGCTGACGGTTTCGTCGGGTGAAATACATTAGGACTTCTAGGAAGATCACCAGCCATAATACTCTCCTCATTTTAATCTAACAAACAATTGGAAATACCTGTTCCAGTATCAACAATTATATAACATTATACCCCTTTTTCAAAATTCTACTGAATCATTTTTAGGGTCTAATTGCCTCATAAATGAAAAAGTGTCATTTTTTTGAAACTTTTTCATCTTTTTTTTTCGACTCCATTTTTAATTTACATATTGATTTATTATCTTTTCCCTAAGCTTTTCACTCTTCGTCCGTTCGGCAATTTCGAGCATCTGATCGGTGAAAACTTTTTTATCCGAGTCCGATAATCCGGGGTCTTTCAACTCTTCGCGGATCTCTGCAATGGTCCTCAGATCCACCTCAAGTTCACGCCTTATCAGACGGGAAGCTATGAACCAGATTGAATCACCCTTCTCTACAACATAGATGGAACCATCGGGCATGACAAGCTCATTTCCCGCATAGATCCAGTTCGGGTTCTTTCCTTCAAAGACTTTGTAGTCGAGGTCGCGGTATCCGCTCTGAACTGCAATGTCATTGGAGACAAGATGGATATCAACGAGAGTAATTTCGATGTCGTCGATAACAAGATAGGCCAGAGCCTCGGCTGTGGTTTCGGGCCGGCGTTCAGTCTCAACGATAGGCTCTTCAAAAGTTTCTGTTCCGTCTGCGGTGCCGGTGCCGTCTGCGGTGCCGGTGCCGTCTGCGGTGCCGGTGCCATCTGCGGTGCCGGTGCCATCTGCGGTGCCTGTGCCACCTGCGGTGCCGGCTGCATCTGCGGTGCCGGTGCCATCTGCGGTGCCGGTGCCATCTGCGGTGCCGGTGCCATCTGCGGTGCCGGTGCCATCTGCGGTGCCGGTGCCATCTGCGGTACCTGTGCCATCTGCGGTGCCGGCTGCATCTGCGGTGCCTGTTCCATCTGCGGTGCCTGTTCCATCAGAGGTGCCTGTTCCATCAGAGGTGCCGGTGCCATCTACGGTGCCATCTGCGGCGCCAGTGCCATCTGCGGTGCCCGTTCCATCAGAGGTGCCGGCTGCATCACCTGCTCCGTCTGCTTCGGTCCGGCTGACAACTGTATCAGCCCCTGTTCCTCCGGAAGCTCCACCGGAGAACAGAAACCATGCCCCGCCTCCGAGGACTGCCAGAAGCAGTATTGCAAGAAGAATCCAGATGAACTTTGACACGCCGCTCTTGGAGGGCTGCGTCTTCCTGACCGTCTTCTGCTCAAATCCTCCGTACTGCCTTTCGGGTGCACGCTCTTTGGGCGGCTCCTTTTTCTCTGCAGTTCCGGTCCCGGACTTCTGAGGCTGTGAACTCCTGGAGGCGGCAGCAGCGGCGGCCGCTGAGCCGAGTCCGGAGCCTGTACCATAAAGATTTTCAAGAAGGGCCTGTAACCGCTTCTTTTCATCCTGATAGAGCTTCTCGTCGGGTGTGTTGAGTTTGTTCATTTCATCATGAACTTCCTGAGCCTTTCTCAGGTTAAAGGGATTCAGCTTACTGCTGCTTGTTCTGTAAAGGATAAAGGGACCCTTCTTACCGGAATAGAGATCTCCCAGAACCGGCATCACAGGATCAGGCTCAGAAAGTCCGGCCAGCGCTTTTTTCAAAGCGGCCGTCAGTGTGTCTGAGGGATTCTTTGCATAGTGGGTCAGCAGAACCAGAGCATTATGAAGAAAGAGATACTCAAGCCCCGGTGTACGTGCTTTCAGGTTTTCAAGACCTGCTGGAACATCCGCTGCAGCACCGCCGAGGGCGCTCTGCACCAGATCTTCAAGCTCATAAAGGAGCTTCCATGAGTCTCTGCCCTCCCATGCCTCAAGAGAGGAATGGAGGAATGTCAGATATTTGTTGACAAGGGTTGCCCCCCGGGGAGAACCGCTCTCCAGGACAAGAGGAAAACCCTTCAAGGTTGACAGTTCAGTCTCAACACCATCTTCAGTTCTATGAGTCAGAACCTTGCGGTCATACGAGATGTGCCATCCGGCCCATCGCGGAACTCCCTGCCCCGAGGGTGAGTGGGGAACAATCAGGCTGTGGTCATCTCCAAACTCGACATTGAGAGTGTTCTCTTTGACAAACGCTGTCATGCCCCTCTCTTCAACCGATGTTCCCGCTTCCATCATTATGGGTTTTACTGCGGTAGTATTCTGATCATCCGGAAAAAGATGGAGCAGATGGTCTGTAATATCAGGCTTTGTGGTCCAGACCCGGACCTCCTGTTTTCTGAGGGCTCTTCTTTTTATAAGCTGTACAAGGGCTTCCCTTTCGGCAGGGCCGAGCTCCTCTTCGGAAAGATGCGTAAAAACGGAGTGGACTTCATCGGGATCAATTCCCTGTGAAGCGAGAGATGTGAAGTACTGGTCTTCAAGATCCAGAGCGGTCCAGTTTTTGTGAATCAGATAGAACTTGCCGTTTTCTGAAATAAAGAACCCCGACTTGTTGAGTTCCTCTCTTGTATACCTGAGGGGATTTTTCAGAAGGAGGGCTTTGGCCCTGTCGCACTTCTGATTGCTGTGAAGATCCTCAATCTCTTTTTTATGAAGATCAAAGAGAAGGGTGTTGTCGAAATTCAGATGGATGTTGCCGTTGTTGTAGAAATACAGTGTGTGGCGGTTCTCCTTTGACTGAACCTGCCTGTAGTCATTGAGCTCTCTGGCGGGAAGATGGAGTCCCTGAAAAAATTTCCTGAAGTGAGCTATGATATCCACATCCCCAAGATAGGAGAGCTTGTGGTGCCTGGCATACTGAACCTCAAGAAAGGGATTACCTGTATAGGAGGATGTCAGAACTATTTTTGAGGTAATTTTGTGGACAACCTCTGGCAGGTCGGTGCAGTTTCCTATCCGGATGAAAGGGTCTTCGTCTTCCCTGTCACTGCCCAGATAGAGAATATAGCATTCCGGTCCAAGATGAAAAACTCTGTTCGCTGTTCCAAGGGTTCTCACAATCATCCTCCATTGTTATTATCTGACTGTACACTGATTAACTGTACAACTATTTACTGTTTGTTTCCTCTTTTATTACCACAAAATTGTAGAGAGGCCGCGGAAAATCCCAGTCCCCTGATGAAAATTCATTCCTTTCATGCATAATTCCAAGGTATAAAATTACAAGATTCAACTGCCTCAGAAGGTTGGTACAGTCATTCTGAAGAGTATTGCGGTCAAGTACAGACCAGCCGCTGCTTCCGCCCTTTAGTATGTCCTGAACAGATGCAAGATGCCTCTCTTTTCCGGCGGTACAGTCCACATAAAGATCAAATACAGCATGCAGAGAGGGACTCTGTTTTTCGGCCCAGTGAGCCTTGAGATCCTTTCCTTTATAAAAGAGGGAGTGGAAATCACTGCTGGACTCCTCATCCCAGAAGACAGAAATATACTCGGCAGCCAGGTCCCAAAGGGACCATGCAGATTGAAATGCAGCGGCAAGCTGATGAAAGTCAGGCTGTTCTGCCGGAATGATTGAAGACTCTTCATCCGTAAAGCGGCGCTGGAGATACTCTTTCTTACGTCCGCTGTTCAGTGCGTCAGTCAGAAGATACCTGGCAGTGCAGTACTTGCCCCGCATTGCATCGTATATCCCCCTGAGTTTGACGAACCGCTTTTTCTGCCCCTGACGAATTGTGAGGCTGGAGCTGCTGAGGCCGATGGTATCTCCCATGGAGAAGTCGCAGCGCCTGCAGAAACCGCAGAGATTGAGGTAGAGTCCCTTTGTGTCGCAGAACTCAGTATAAAAGTACTCTTCATCGGAACTTGTAGTCACAGAGCGCAGGGGGTACTCACCGGGTGTCTGAAGAAGGACCCTGTCAATATCGGATGAGAGGAGACGGCTTTTCAGAATGCTGTCCTCCTGATCATCCTCATCAGTTCTGTATTCGCAGCTTTTCATCAGAAGGGTCCAGGCTTCCTGAAGAAACTCGGTTCTGTTTGGAAGGGAGTTTACTGCGTACTCCTTCATAAGCCTTATCTTTTCATGAAGGACTTCCCTGCTTCTGGGATTGAGCTTCAGACAGATCTGATACTCCGCCAGAGCCTCAAGTCCCCTTCCGGAACTCTGATACATCTGAGCAAGACCCTTATGAGCTTCAAAAGCAACCTCTTCGCTGACACTCTTGTACTCCAGAGCCCGGGAATAAAAGGCACGGGCCTTGACCTGTTCGGCCCGTTTAAAAAATCCGTAGTATTCATCATCAAAGGAAGAGAGGGTAACCATGTTGGCATACTGATGACCCAGATTCAGAAAATATCGGGGAGCCAGCTCTTCCACTTCAAGGACTTCACTTCCGTGCTTTTCAAGTAGATATAGCCCGTAGCGGAGGATCTTTTCATCCCGGAGAACAAAACCGATATCCACAAGACACTCTATCTTTTTAAGCAGATCCGGAAGGCTTTCCACTTCCTGATTAACAATGAGGTCAAAGGCTTCTCTGTATTCGCCGTCATCCATCATGGATCTGGCATTGGTTATTTTAAGGGAAAAATTCTCCACAGAGAGAATTATACATCAAAAGAAATGGGTTGTCATTTTCGGGGACTGGAATTGACTTTTTTTATGGACAAACCGATACTGAGGCCATGAAAAAAACAATCTTATTTCTTGCAGCTATGTCCTTTGCATTCAGCTCCTGTGCTAAGGCGGACACTGAAACATCAGAGGAACCGGCACCTCCCCGGCTTCTTCATTCCGCATACACCCTGACCGAAGAGAACCTTCCCGAACTGACAAAGGGACTGCCCGGCAGCATCGTCGCGAAGATTAATGAAAAACCGGAGTACTTTCTCCAGCTTGTCAGCGACATCACTCCCTGGGCAACAGATCTTACAATACTGGTGAACAAGGAAACAGGCCTCACAGACAGCTATATACCCGAAGACATAGTCCAGCTGGATGACTACAGCTCCTCCCTTCTCCTTTCAAGAGGAGGCCACAGACTGAGAGCCGTCGTCCTCCCTTCCCTCCTCGCCATGACCGAAGCGGCATCACAGGAAGGACTGGATCTAATGATATCCTCCTGCTACCGCTCCTATGAATACCAGGAGGGGCTTTACAACCGCTATGTGGAGAGAGACGGCAAAGAAGCGGCTGACCGCTACTCTGCCCAGCCCGGCAAATCACAGCACCAGCTTGGTACGGTTATTGATTTCGGAAGCATTGACAACAGCTTTGCCGAAACAGCCTCCGGCCGGTGGCTCAAGGAAAACGCCTGGCATTTCGGCTTCTCTCTGAGTTACCCTGAAGGGATGGAATCCTACACAGGCTATATGTGGGAAAGCTGGCACTACCGCTATATCGGACTTGATGCGGCAGTTCTGCAAAAAGACTTTTTTGAAGGAAGCCAGGAGAGAATGCTAAGGTTTCTGAATGAAAAAAGCAGTTTTCTGGAAGCCGCTTTTACAGGCCAGAAATCATAAGATACTGATTTGATATCATCCGGATACTTATCCGGAAACAAGAAAAGCCCCGGAGGTCCGGGGCTTTTTTAATCTTCAATTTATTTGCGGCAGTTTATGCCAGATTCATTTATTCGATTGTAAAACTTGTCACAACCTCATCAAAGACTTTGACAGTAAGCTGTGTTCCGACCTTCTCTCTGTAGGGAAGTGAGAACTCACCGCCGGGATGCTTCATTGTATATACAACTTCGGGGCGTCCGCCGATCAGTGTTCTCTCAACTGTAAGGTCAACGGAGACGGGGTAATCAGGGAGATCCAGTTCAATAAAACCGAAACGCTCATCCCGTGCAAGGTTTTCCGGAGTGGAAACTTCCAGAGTGATCTTTGTCCCGGCTCTGACAGTTTCACCTGCGTCGGGAGTCTGATTCAGAACCACGGCGTTACTGCCTGTGGGATCATCTTCACTCTGTTTGAATACAAAGGGCTGGTTGGAACGGATCAGTCTGTTGACCGCATCCATCCATCTCAGTTCTACAAAGTTATCAATGGCATAGCGCTCACCTACAGGACCGCGGCTTACCACGAATACAAGTTCAGTGGGCCCTGTGAGAGGGGTATCCGCCGGTGGTGTCTGCTCAATAATAGTTCCCGCAGGAGCATCGTCAAAGACAAAGATGACAGGGTCTTTAACAACCATAAGAGGTGTGTAGGATGCAAAGAGGGTCTGAAGCTGGGCTCTCACGTCGGAGAGACTCTCTCCTGTATAGGAACCGACCTTGTCTACAACAGCGCCGAGACTGACAGTCAGTTTGACTCTTCTACCGGCACGAACCACACTTCCCGCCTTGGGGTCCTGTGAGATGATTCTGTTCTTCTCAAGGGGATCTTCCGTATACCTTGTCTGTATACGGGGATAGAGTTCCTTCTCCTGCAGATCGACAAGACCGTCGATAAGCAGCTCGTCTGTTACATTGGGAACCAGGGTCTGCTCTGCTCCGCGGACGGAGACAAAGAAGGTGATCAGAAATGAGAAAAACAGAACCAGAAGGGTTCCGAGGATCACCATAAGGGCCAGACGGAAGAAGTTCTTCTCATCACGGCTCTCAAGATCAGACTTTCCCTGAAACGAATCACGCACAGGTGGTTTAATAAAGTTTTTAATTTTAGAGATCATTTTCCGCTCCAAGTACCGAAGCTATAAAGTCTTTTGATCCATTGAGAAAAGATTTATAGTCCAGGGCTTTTTTTGACTGCAGCTGAAGGCGTTTGACAGCCAGGACACCTTCACCAGTTTTTATCAGAATTCCTTCTTTCTTGTCCATACCTATGACTTCTCCGGCCTCTCCGTCACTGCTGCTGCCGGCATAGGGTGCTGCCTCAATAATATTGAGCCGCTGCCCTTTCCAGAAGGTGAAGCCGTGAGGCCAGGGGGTATAGGCCCTGACAATTCTATCAAGTTCAACAGCAGGTCTGTTCCAGTCCATAAGACCGTCATTCTTGCCGATCATTCCGCAGAAGGTGGCCTTCTCATGATCCTGGGGATGAGGTTCTATACTGCCCTTTTCAAGGCCTTCGAGAACTTTCAGCAGGCAGGCACCGCCTTCATTGGCGACCTTCTCTGTCAGACTTTCGGCGGTCTCTCTCTCATCGATGCCCAGGGGTATCTGAAGAAGAATATCACCGCTGTCCATCTCTTTTGCAAGAGTCTGCACTGTAATGGCACCCTCACTGTCCCCCCTCAGTATCAGAGAGTTGAGAGGAGAGGGGCCCCGCAGGTCCGGAAGCTTAGAGGGGTGGAGATTGATTCCTCCCCTGGGAAACAGCTCCAGAAAAAGGGGACCGAAGATTTTACCATAGGCCATACAGATCAGAATATCAGGTCTCAAAGACTCAACGGTCTTTCTGAACTCACCATTCAGCCTGTCCGGCTGCAGAACATTGAGTCCAAGCTCCAGAGCCGCTTCCTTGACAGGAGAGTGATGGAGCTTCTTGCCCCGTCCGCTGCCTCTGTCGGGATTGGTCAAAACACCGACGACCTCATGCTCCGAGGCCACGGCCTTCAGTGAGGGGACGGCTATGTCGGGGGTACCTGCAAATACGACTCGCACCTGCTACTCCACAGACTTTTCATATTTCTTGAGAAGCTTGGCTCTTTTCCGGTCACTCAGATGATCGATAAAGAGTTTCCCGTTCAGATGATCAAACTCATGCTGGATACAGGTGGCAAGAAGGCCGTCGGCCTCCAGTTTGAAGGGACGTCCCTTCTGGTTCCATGCCTGTATCTGAATGGCTGCGGGGCGCTTTACATCACCATACATGCCGGGAATGCTCAAACAGCCCTCTTCATAGGATGAGAGCTCCTCGCTTGTTCCTATAATCTCGGGATTGATAAAAACGAGAGGGTCCATCTGATCAAGATGTACAACAAAAAACCGCTCGTTCCGTCCCACCTGGGGAGCGGCAAGACCGATTCCAATGCTGTCGATGGATCGAATCATTTCATTTGTAAAATCCACCAGATCCTGATTAATATCCGTAACGAGCTCTGACTTCTTTCTCAAAATCTCAAGCTCTTTTTCTATATCTATAGTGTAAATATCCATAACATCCTCATATATCTGATTCAGTATCCACAAGGCGGATAGAAAAGTCAATCTTTTAACTTACGGGAGGATAAAGCTTTCATAAAAGCTGAACCGGGTCGATGTCGATCTCCCTGTAGACTCCCCGGGGCACTTCAGTCCCCTCAATAATCTGGGCGGCGATGCGGTGAACACCTGAAAAATCATCGGTACACCGCAGCAGGGTGTGATAACGGAAGTTGCCAGAGATTACCCCCAGAGGACACTCGGCGGGCCCCATAACATCGGGAAGCCCCGCCCTGCGGAAGGACTCGGTCAGCCCCTCTAGGGCATCCAGAACCTTCCTGCCCTCCTTACCGCGGTAGACAATGCGGATAAGCCGGGAATAGGGAGGAAAAGCCATCATCTCACGCTGTTCAAGCTCCCAGGAGTAAAAACCGTCCAGGTCGCCCCGGCTTCCGCAGACAACGGCATGGTTGTCCGGCCTCATTGTCTGAATCAGAACCAGACCGTCATTGCGGTAACGCCCTGCCCGTCCGGCCACCTGGGTAATCAGAGAAAAAGAGCGCTCTGCGGCACGGAAGTCAGGCAGGGAGAGCCCTGTATCGGCAAGGACAATACCCACAAGCTTTACCCCGGGGAAGTTCAGTCCCTTGGCTACCATCTGGGTCCCGAGAAGGATATCGATGTCTCCCCTCTTGAAACTGCTTATAGTTTCCTGGAGAACCCCTTTCTTCCGGACGCTGTCTGTATCCAGCCGCGCCATCCGTGCCTGGGGAAAGACGGCGGCCACCTGCTCCTCCACCTGTTCGGTGCCGAACCCGGCATATCCCACATCCATGGAGGAGCAGTCGGGACACTGGGTAAGAGGAGCTGACTGATAGCCGCAGTAGTGGCAGACCATCCGGTTCCGGTTCTTGTGAAAGGTCAGGGGTATGCTGCACTGGCGGCACTTCATTTCATAACCGCAGCTGCGGCAGTGGAAGTAGTAGGAGTGGCCCCGGCGGTTCAAAAAGAGGATCACCTGCTTCTTCTCCTGAAGAACCGACTCCATGGTCCGGATCAGATCCTGTGAGAGAAGGCTCTTTGACTCTTTAAGGTCCACCACACGGATCTCGGGAAGGCCTCCCCCTGCAGGGCGCTGCTTCAGAACAAGCTTCTTAAAGCTCCCCTTCTCCATCATCGACCAGGCCTCAACCGAGGGAGTTGCACTTCCCATAAGTAGTTTGGCTCCGGCCATCCGGCACCTTTTCATGGCAACCTGCCGTCCGTGGTACCGGGGTGTGGAGCCGGACTTGTAGGAGGTCTCATGCTCCTCGTCAAGAATAATAAGCCCAAGGTCTTTAACAGGGGCAAACACGGCGCTCCGTGCTCCAAGGACAATCCGGGCCTCTCCGGATTGAATCCGCCTCCACTCCTTCAGTTTCTGTGAGGGAGTGAGATGGGAGTGGAGCACAGCAGGCTTCGTGTCAAAGCGGCCTGAGATATCGTCTATCATCTGATGGGTCAGTGCAATTTCGGGAACCAGAAAGATAACTGATTTTCCTTTTGCAAGAACGTCCTCGGCGGTCCGGAGAAAGACCTCTGTTTTCCCGCTTCCGGTGATGCCGTAGAGATAACAGTAGGAGTCGCTCCCCTGTGTGACAGCATCCAAAGCCTCTTGCTGCTCATCCGACAGGGTCACCGCTTTACGGGTGATATCCTCCTCTCCACCAAGGCCCAGAGGCGGGAGGTCCTTCTCCCTCTTGGCTCCGGGAAGCATAACAGACAGAGCTTCTCCCAGGGAACAGAGATAGAACCCGGCAATCCATTCAGCCAGATCAAGAAGTTCCGCACCGAAAAGGGGCTTGTCATCGAGGATCTTATGCACAGGTTTGGCCTCTTTGACTCCTTCCGGAAGGCTCTCTCCGGAAGAGACAACCCAGCCAGTCAGGGTCCTCCGGCCGAAATCGGCGGAGACACGGCAGCCTTTGAGTTCTTCAGGGCTCCTTGCCTCCCCTTCGGGAAGGGCATATGAGAAGAGAGACTTCAGGGGGAGGTTGAAGGCAACTTCAATATACTCAGCTGCCACTTAAAATATTCCGCAGACTCTTGAGATCTTCCCACACGGGACGTTTCAGTTCACCGTAGCTTAAGACCTGATCGGGTGAGTAGGTTACGACAACGGGAATGTCCCGCCACATATAGAGGCGCCCGCGGATCTCGCTTACCTTCTGCCCCTTGAGCCCTGAAAACCAGCCCGCACAGGAGGGGCCCATTGCAAGAATTGCCTTGGGTCTGTGGATTTTAAGGCGGGATTCGATCTCCCGCCCGCAGCGGTTCAGCTCCTCCGCAAAGGGAGGCCGGTTACCGGGGGTCCGGCAGCGGGTCAGGTTCTGCAGCAGAAGACCGCCGGGGAGAGAGAGCTCAATCGCTGTCATCCACTTCTGAAAGTAGTCCATCTCGGCATGGCCGAGTGGCATCTTCTCACGCTCCGCCTCGAGAGAGGGCGGGTCCGTCACGACCCAGAGGTCCGAAGCCACAGTTCCCATGGCGGAAACAGCCTTCCGCCCCGCCTTGTGCATCGGGCAGTTTTCACAGTTCTCTGTAGGAGGGAGCACCTCATTTTCAAGAACAAAACTTTCAGGGCCGGGAACGGGTTGATCGGCTGAAAAATCGGGAGCTTCGCCGCGGCGGGTCTTCATTCCATATCGGAAATAATCCTCCGAGTCGGAGAGAAGATTCCAGAAGTCAGTATAGAGCTTTTTCTGATCCATAAATCACCTTATCAAGAAACAATCCGTAGGGTCTTGCCGACGGTCCGGCCAGGGTTCGGTCCTTATTCAGCAGTATATCCCTGATATTATCAGGACCGCCGCCGTTCTCATACTGCTGCAGCAGGGTTCCCACCATTGTCCGAACCATCCGCCATAAAAAGGCATTGCCCGCCACCCTGTAGACAGTATAGGGCCCCTCTTTGAAAAAACGGGCGGAGTAAATGGTCCTTACCTTGTTTTCATTGGGATCCCTTGCCGCTGCAAAAGATGTAAAGTCATGGGTTCCCGTAAGGGCCATGGCCATCTCATTGAGTTTTTTAAGATCCAGATCAAGAACCGAGGTAGTTGAGTAACGGCACATATGGGCCTTCTGATCCTCGGGTTTGATCAGATAGTAGCGGTAGACCCGCATCACCGCATCATACCGGGCATGAAAAGCTGGGTCCACCTCATAACTTTTAAGAATCCGGATATCCCGGGGGAGCACTGAGTTCAGGGCCTGACGGAAGCGCTCTGAAGGAACCGATGAACCGGCAGACTCAAAGTGGGCCACCTGAAAAGAGGCGTGAACTCCGGAGTCGGTTCTCCCCGATCCCACAAGGCCGGTATCCTGTCCCTTATGCAGCTGCTTCAGGACTTTTTCAATTTCACCCTGAACGGTCCTTCCCTCTTTCTGTTTCTGCCAGCCTTCAAAATCTGTTCCGTCATAGGACAGATCGAGGCGGATCTTACGTGTCGACGCCGAGTTCATCCAACTCTTCCTTGATTAATTTATGCAGATCCCTTGAGAGTTCGAGTATTGCTGTAGGCTTTGACTTGGAAGACTTACCCATTCCGACAATTCTGGAAACAGTGGCCCTGGCATTGGCAAGCTGCCTTGCCCGGCGTTCGGGATTACTGCGCTGACCGTATTTATATTCCAGATAGCCTGAAAGATAAAGTACTCCGTCGAATCCGAAGTTATTATCGAGGTCCGGCCCGAGATGGCTTATATTCTCAACCGACTCCTCCCCCTTCTGCTCCAGCTCTACGACACGGTTATAGAAGAAGGCCGCCTTCCTGTAGAAGACCTGAGCCAGATAGTCATAATTTTCTGTCTTGTTGTCACCATGCATATCCATGCAGAGCCAAGCCGCCCTGAGACAGGACTGGGCCTGTTTGAAACTGGGGGCTATCAGCTTCGGAGCCGATTCATAGCACTCCACAGCAAAGGCATAGGAGGCGACGCCTTCGGCAAGAGTCCTTGATTTATGAAAATCCAGGGAGGGAAAAATATCCCTGAAAGAGAGCTTTCGTCCTGCAATCCCCTTGCTCAGCATGCCCTTACGCTCCTTACCGATACTTGAAAAATCAGAAGGATAGGCTGCATAAAAGCAGGAGGGGCATACGGTGACAGGATAGAGAAGCGGATAGACTGCACCGAATTTGTTGGTGGGAACATAGATCCTGTGGAGTTCCTTGGTCAGGTCCCCCGCGTTCATCCGCCCCCCTCCGGAGAGAAGTTCTTCCTTGCGGAATTTAGCCTCGCATACGGGGCAGTCAAGCTCCTGTTTGCTCATAAAGGTGAGCTTTATCTTCTTGTCAGCCATCAGGGAGCCTCCTCTATGATTACCTGAGCTATGGAAAATACAGAGTCGTGGCTGAGTGAGAGAAAGACCTTTCCGCCCCCCGCCCGATCCAGGGCATCTCGGGCGGACCCCTTCAAATGAAGGGAGGGTCTCCCTCCCGGTTCCGGAACCACTTCGATGTCCCTGAGACTGATGCCGTGAAGCCCTGTTCCCAGGGCCTTGCCGAAGGCCTCTTTCGCAGCAAAGCGGGCGGCCAGTGAGGCGGCAGCGCTCTTTTTCTTTCCCAGAACATACTCTATTTCAGAGCGGCTGAAGTAGCGCTCCATAAGGGCGTTGTCCTCAAGCCAGGACTCGATTCTTCCATTATCTACAATATCAATTCCAGTACCCAGAATCACTGCTGCTCCCCCCTGGGGATAAAGGTCACCGAGAGATCTCTGGGGCTGTAGTTCAACACCGCGACACCCTCGGGGACATCGACCTGAAGGGGCAGAGTGTAGATCCCCGGCAGAGTAACACGGGAACAGTCAAGGTAGAAGTGAAGATCCCGGCTTCGGATCTGTTCAAGAAGCAGCTGACTGCCCTGAATCGTAATGGAGACTGCAGGAAGATTCTGGGCAATGGACAGTCCGGGATCAAGATCCACGGCGACTATCTCAAGGTTGTTAAGATTCTGAATAATTACGGCTTCCTCAATCACCCCTTTGAACTCGACGGTGCTACCGCCGGGAAAGGTGACATTGTCACCGGGAGGCAGAAGGCGGGAGCTGACTGTAAAGTCGTCATACCGTCCGGCCAGATCGATCTCTTCGGTCTTTATGCTGTCGATATCCTCAAGCTGTGAGGCCGGTCCCTGAACGGTAACAACCGAGGGAGAGACAAAATACTGGACCATCTCATACCCGGCAGGGGGAAAGGATGTAAGAGTCGGCTGAATCTCAAGACTCCGGGTGACTTTCAGTTCCTGACTGATTGTCACTTCCGACGGCTCCACCCGGATCTCCATTGTATCCTCTCCGGAACCGTAGCTTGTGTTGAATCTGATCTGTACCGGCGCCTTGAAGGTCCCCTCATTGTCATAGGAGGAGAAGTCGGCCACAGCGGAGATATCATTATCCAGAATGGAGTAGATAAGCTCCTCCGTGCCCCTGAGGTTGACCCGGACACTCACGGGGTAGTTCCCGCTGACCGAAAGATCTTCATTGGTCTCGATAACCAGGGGAATGCTGAAATACCGCTCCTCCAGATTGTTTATCTGATAAAAAAGAGAGAGCAGAATGGCCGCAAGGACTGAGAGGATCTTGGCAAGCCAGCGGTCGAAGATAAAGTGGGCGAATCCCTTTTTCACTGCAGGGCCTCCTCGCCGGGATCTTCCCTGAGCTTGAGGAGCTGCCTCAGCCGGGAACGGACCTCATCCAGTGAGAGGGCATAAAATATATGGGAGTCATAGGCCAGAGAGATGGCTCCGG
This sequence comes from Oceanispirochaeta sp., assembly GCA_963676905.2. Lineage (GTDB taxonomy): Bacteria > Spirochaetota > Spirochaetia > DSM-2461 > DSM-2461 > Oceanispirochaeta. The sequence continues at coordinate 2,625,702 of CAXXVE010000001.1, read as the reverse complement.
TCTCTTCAGAAACAACAAGCACAACCGCATCGGTCTCTTCAACGAGTCCCAGAGCCGCCCTGTGGCGGGTTCCGAAGCTCCTTCTGATATCGGCCTGTCTTGAGAGGGGCAGGAAACATCCCGCCGCCACGATCTCGCCGTTCTGTATGACAAGGGCCCCGTCATGAAGAGGGGTGTCGTGCCCGAAGATGGTGATGATCAGACTGGAGGTCAGGTCGGCATTGAGTTTGGTTCCGGTGTCGATAATATTCTTCAGTCCCACATTCCGGGAGAAAACCACAAGAGCTCCCCTCTTCTGTCCGGAGAGGACCTCGGCTGCCCCCAGAATAGAGTCCATCTGCAGGGAGCGTGAGCGGGCCTGGAGCCTGAAGAAATCTCGCTGGCCTATCCTTGTAAAGATGCTCCGCAGTTCAGGCTGAAACACAATGGCCACACCTATAAAAATACCGGGAGCCAGGAGGTTTAATATCCACAAAAGAGTACTGAGTTTGAGAAACCAGGCGGCCACATAGATCAGGGCCAGAAAGGAGGCCCCCTTCATAAGCTGGATTGCCTGGGTCTCCTCCATGATGTTGTAGGCCTTGTAGATAAGAAAGGCGAGAAGCCCAATATCAATGGCGGGCCGTATGATCTCCCGGAGGGCCCAGCTGTCTATCAGTCCTTCCACAAAAGGGCCTCCATGATCTTAAGCATCTGCACCGTCTCCTTCACATCGTGGACCCGGAGGATATCGGCGCCCTTTGCAGCGGAAACACCGTTGGCGGCCAGGGTGCCGATGAGCCTGTCATCGGCCTCTGCATCAAGGATGCTGCCTATAAAGGACTTTCTTGAAAGCCCCATCAGCACGGAGTACCCTGTTGCGGCAAAGCGGTCAAGCTGCCGTATCAGTGCCAGATTGTCCTCCAGCCGTTTTCCGAATCCGATGCCCGGATCGATTATAATATTCTCTTTTCTCACACCCGCTTTCTCTGCCGCTGCAGCCTCAGTAAGAAGAAAGTCAAGGACTTCATCCACTACGGAGTTGTAGTCGGGCTTCTTCTGCATGGTTTCAGGATTGCCCTGCATATGCATCAGGCAGACGGGACAGCCCTTTTCGGCAGCAAGGGGCAGCATATCCGGATCGTCACGGAATGCGGAGATATCGTTGATAATATCGGCCCCCATATCCAGCGCGGCCCGAGCGACAGCGGCCTTTCTTGTGTCCACTGAGAGGGTTACATCCATTCCGGCTGCACGGATGGCTTCGATAACCGGCAGAACACGGTCCATTTCCTCTTCCCGGGAGACATATTTGGCTCCGGGTCTGGTGGACTCGCCTCCTATATCCAGAATATCGGCTCCCTCTTTCACCATGACTTCGGCCTGCTGCAGAACCTCATCCACCCCCTGCCTGCGGCTTGAAGAGTAGAATGAGTCGGGAGTGCAGTTGATTATGCCCATAACAAGGGGGCGGTTAGTTTTATGAATCATATTCCTTCCATCAGAATACACTATTGAAGTGCTTATTAAAAGTTAATCCTCCAGAATAAGGATCTCAACCCGTCTGTTCTGACGCCGTCCCTCATCAGTGGCATTATCTCCCACCGGCTCAAGGCCTCCCATTCCGGAGTAGAGGAAGCGGTCAGCCTCGATCCCGCGGGCAGCCAGCTCATCCACAATAACCTTCGCCCTCTGCTGGGAGAGGTCAATCTGAGACTCCATGGTTCCGATGTCCGCGGTATGTCCCTTGACGAGGAAGGTCCTGTCGGGAACTCTTTTCAGAACTTCGGCGATTGTATCCAGAAGAGGCCTGTCCTCGTCGAGGAGCACAGCCTGATCGGCCACAAAGTGGAGGTTTTTGAGATTCAGGGCCAGCCCCTCCTCTCTCTCTTCGACCGATACCTGATCCTCCAGACTCTCCCCTCTCTCTTCAAAGGAGTCCTTGAGGGAATCGGCAAGACTCTTCTGCACATCTTCAGCCAGTGCGGGGCGGTCGAGAAGTTCGATCCCCTTGTAGAATGTAAGAAGAAAGCCCTTCTCGCTCCGGCTTGTGCCGTCACGGTACTGATACTCCTCCTCCATATTGTCTCTCATCAGGATAAATTCCCTGGTTTCCGCATCGATAAGCAGAGTCACCACATGCTTTCCGCTGAGAGCCCTGAGAAAACTGTCGGCTGCCGGAGACTGGCCGCTTCTGTAACGCACGGCATACTGGGCATTGATAACATAGACAAGGCGTCCCTCATAGTAGTCTTCGCCTTCAAATGTATAACCGCAGTACTGAGGCAGGACGGCCCGGACAGAACCATCGGGAGATGTGATGACAACATCAAGCCCCGCCTCCCACTTCTGTCCCGGAAGAAGGGGCTTGTCGGGAAAGGTTGGAAAGCCCCGGAGCCTGGGATAGCCTGTTCCCGGAACAAGCATACTCCCCCGGGCATTCAGGGTGTAGGAAGTCTCCTCGCTCCCCCTCAGGGCCGACGCTGTTTTGAATCCGTCCTTTGTCTTCTCTTCAAGATGATAGACTGTACCGTTGACCCTGTAGAGATTCTGACCGGCTGCCTCGGTTTCGTAGATGCCCCGGTTCTCCCTGTAGACATAACCCGTATACCGGCCGTTATTGTACTGGCGGAGGTTGAATTTTTCGATAACCCGGTACTTGTCTCCGGGCTGAATGGTTAAGAGGACACCCTCCTCCTGAGCCGCCGCCTTAAAAGAAGGCAGAAGGATCAGAAGAAGGATGGGAAAGAAATCAGTTATCCTTCTTCTCAAGGGTACTTGTCTTGATAAACCGGGCACTGCTGAACTCCTTGGGTTTGATCCGGACACCCTGAGCCTTGACCCCTTTCACAAGATACTTGTCCAGGGGGAAACTGTCGGCGGCTGTCTGAATCAGAGACTTCTGTTTGAAGTCAACGACTATAGACACATCCTCCTTGGTTGTAAACCGTACAAACTGAGCCCCCTCGGGAAGCATCTCATAGACCTTGTTCAGAATAAACTGGGTCACCTTACAGCGCTTGATATAGGGGTATTCATTCTCCGAGTTCCGGTAGACAATCGAGAAGACCGTGTTCTCCATGGTATCCTTATCGGTCAGTCCGCAGTAAAGCAGTCCCTTTCCGACAAAAAGTTTATCAGGAACATCAATAATCTGATATGTACAGTCCTTGCGGATCATCATAACCCTGTCGTACACAGAGGCTTCGCACATGATGGTACCCGAAGAGACTTCATGGCCAAGATATCCTGTATCCTTGTTGTAGCGGATCTTCAGGTTCTTCTGGGCGGCGTCACGGATATCAACCTTCTGGATCTCCATAATCTCTGTCCGCCGCTTCATAGTCTTGGCAGCCTTGCCGATAAAGCCGTCCAGAGTTGTGATGGCATACTCTTTCAGATGCTTCAGATGGTGGCGGATCTCCTTGAGCCGGGCTTTGATCTCGTCCACTTCCTTCTTCATCTTGTTGATGTCATACAGAGAGATGCGGCGGATGGGGATTTTGAGAAGACGCTCAATATCCTCCTCCTCTATCTCCCTCTGAATCTCCTTCATAAAGGGGACGAAACCGTCCCGAACTGCAAGGGTAATGGCTTCGGGGCTCTTCATCTGTTCAATGGCCTTGTATATGCGCTCTTCAATAAAGATGCGCTCCAGGGTCCGGGCATGAAGCCTGTCCAGAAGCTGCCCCTCCTCAAGCTTCAACTCCTTTTTCAGGATCTTGATGAGCTGGCCGGCATGGTACCTGATAATCTCGGGGATCGTCATGACCACGGGCTTGGTATCGGGTCCGATCACAAGGAGGTTGACCGAGAGGGAGACCTCACAGTCGGTGAAGGCATAGAGTCCGTCGAGGACGTCGTTTGTATGGACTCCCCGGGGCAGTTTGATCTCAATTTCAACCTGATCGGTTGTAAAGTCGTTGATCCCGCCGATTTTGATCTTGTTTTTCCGGGCCGCCGCTTCGACTGAGGCTATAAGGGTCTCTGTTGTTGTTCCGAAAGGAAGTTCCCTGACTGTAATCTTCTTGGGGTCCTTTGTATCAAGCCTTGCCCGGGAGAGTACCTTTCCGTTCCCCTCCCTGTATTCGGAAACATCAACAAGTCCGCCTGTGGGAAAGTCGGGGAAAAGTTCAAAGGGCTCATCCATGAGGAAGGAACGCTCAGCCTGCAGAACCTCTACAAAGTTGTGGGGCAGAATTTTGGTGGACATACCTACGGCGATTCCCTCGGCTCCCTGAATCAGAATAAGGGGGATCTTCGACGGCAGAGTGATAGGCTCCTTACGGCGTCCGTCGTAGGAGTCCTCGAAGTCTGTAATCTCGGGGTTGTAGAGAACCTCCTTGGCCAGGGGCAGAAGACGGCACTCAATGTACCTTGCCGCAGAGGCGGGGTCTCCGGTATAGATATTACCGAAGTTTCCCTGTTTGTCGATAAACATGTCCTTGTTGGCCAGGTTGACAAGGGCGCCGTAGATGGAGGAGTCCCCGTGGGGGTGGTACTGCATACAGTGGCCCACCACATTGGCTACCTTGTTGAACTTGCCGTCGTCCACATCGAAGAGGGACTGAATAATACGCCGCTGTACCGGCTTTAAGCCGTCATCAAGATGGGGGATGGCTCTGTCCTTGATTACATAGGATGCGTACTCGATAAAGTTTGTATCAAAAAGTTTATTTACATAGGCCATCAGACAAGGTTCTCCATAATGTATTTGCGGCGGTCAGGTGTATTTTTACCCATATAGAACTCCAGCATTCCACCGATTTCTTTCATGGACTTGATGTTTACAGGAACAATCCTCATGTCTTCACCGATAAACTGGCCGAACTCCGTGGGAGAGATCTCACCGAGTCCCTTGAACCGGGTTACCTCATGTCCCTTGATAGCCTGCATTGCCTCGTCCCGCTCTTTTTCATTGTAGCAGTAGACTGTTTTCTTCTTGTTCCTCACACGGAACAGGGGTGTTTCAAGAATCCAGATATGTTCTCCCAGGACCAGCTCTTCAAAGTAGTTGAGAAAAAAGGTCAGAAGGAGGTTCCTGATATGGAACCCGTCGGTGTCCGCATCGGTGGCCACTACAATCCGGTCGTACCGGAGGTCGTCGATGGAGTTCTCGATTCCCAGAGCCATCATCAGATTGTAGAGTTCCTCATTGCGGTAGATATCAGCGGGTTTCTTGCCATAGGAGTTCCATGGCTTACCCCGTAGTGAGTAGATGGCCTGCAGATAAACATCCCTGCAGGAGACCATTGAACCTGTTGCCGACTGTCCCTCGGTAATGAATATCGTGGAGTTCCGGCCCTTGTCTCCGTCGGCCCTGTGGTACTTGCAGTCCTTGAGCTTGGGGATGTTGAGAGAGATCTTCTTGGCCGCCGCCTTGGCTTCCTTTTTTACAGCGTTAAGCTCTTTGCGGAGCTTCTCGTTGGTTATAATCTTGTTCTCAAGAAGCCCGGCGGCTTCGGTGTTTTTATGAAGGAAGTCGACAATCCCCGCCTTGGTCTCATTGACGATCCAGCTGCGGATGTCGGAGTTGCCAAGTTTGTTCTTTGTCTGGCTCTCAAAGACAGGGTCCTTGATTTTAATGGCGATGGCCCCGGCAAGGCCCTCCCTCACATCAGTTCCGGAGTAGTTCTTTTTATAGAAGTCATTGACCCCTTTCAGAATACCCTCTCTATAGGCACTGAGGTGGGATCCGCCGTCGGAGGTGAACTGACCGTTTACAAAGGAGAAGTAACTCTCACCATAGGTATTGGTATGGGTAAAGGCACACTCCATCTTGTCGGTCTGAAAATAACCAATCTCATAGAGGGTTTCGTCCCCCACTTCTGAGTGCAGCAGGTCCCAGAGCCCCTTCTTGGACTCAAATTTCTGCTTATTGTAGTAGAGGCGGAGCCCCTTGTTGAGACAGGCGTAGTTCCAGCAGCGCTGCTCAAGGAACTCATGGACAAAGTTGTACTCTCCGAAGATCTCCTCATCGGGAATAAACTCCACAAAGGTTCCGTCATCCACATCCGGGGCCTTGCCCTTCTTCTGTGAGATCAGAGCTCCCTTCTGAAAAATTGCTTCGGCATACTGGCCGTCCCTGTAGGCTCTGACAAGAAAGTGCGAGGAGAGGGCGTTCACCGCCTTGGTACCCACACCATTGAGGCCCACGGAGAACTGGAATACATCGTCATTGTATTTGGCACCTGTATTAATAACAGAGACACACTCTACAATTTTCCCTAAAGGAATACCGCGGCCCCGGTCCCTGACCTGAACCTTCTTATCCTGCACCGAGATATCCACACGGTTGCCGTAACCCATGATAAACTCGTCGATCGCGTTATCCACGACCTCTTTTATAAGGATGTATATGCCGTCATCCAGGTTGCTTCCGTTTCCAAGCCGGCCGATGTACATACCGGACCGGAGGCGGATATGCTCCAGGGAACTGAGGGTCTTGATTTTGCTTTCATCGTAATTGGTCTTCTTCGCACTCATAGGGAGAAATGATATTCTGAGTCAATAAAATTGTAAAGAGAGGGAAAAAAGGATTATCTGTTCTCAAATAGCCGTTAATCCGGCAAGCTGCTCTTTTACAGGGGCCATCAGAGAGTCCACAACATCCTCTTCCGGAGGAAAACAGGAGTGATCACCTGTCTCAAGGTACTCTTCGCAGTATCCGAAGACCCGGCTCTGCATCGTCTCCAGCAGCTGACGCACCAGAAAGAAAAGCAGGCTCTCCATGGAAGATCCGGGTTTGACGATCCCCTCTTCCCTTGCCTGATTCCTCAGAATAAGCATGGACTGCAGAATAAGCTTCTCCATTGTCCCGGAGATGCTGTACTTGCTGTCAAGCTTCCTGTTCAGGGAAAACCCCTGAAAGAGAATCATAATTTCGGGATAGGTACAGTTGATGCTGTAGATAAGGCTCAATATTCCTGAAAGCTTTTCAATAAAATTTGATTCGGATCTTTCGATCTTTTCAAGCCTCTTCAAAGTAGCCTGAACCGGGGCTGACATAATATCATTGACGATGGAGTGATTCGCCGAAAAGAGCTGCTGCCACTCCTTTTCGGGAATGCCGCTGATTTTGGCAAACACCTGTGGAGGCAGATGGTCCCGCCCCTCTCTCAGAAGCTTTTTTGCAAGAGAACTGAAGAGGATATCCACCTTCCTCTCATCTCCGAAGTAGGAGGCCAGACGGCTTTTCTGTTTTGAAATACTGCTGCTCATTGTGTTTATTTTACTGCATTAATAAAAGAATCCCCCTGAAAACAGAGGGATTCATCAAATTTCTGTATTTACGAACAAAAGAGTTCGTTCTTAAGTCCTGTCAGCACTCACCTGCGGCGAACTTCTTCACCAGAACAGCAAGTTCTTTACCCCTCTCATAAGCTTTTTTCAGCTCTTCTTCCCCGGGTGCACCCTGCCACTCAACTGACTCAAGGAACTCCCACTTCAGGGCTTCTGTTGCCGTCCCCAGCTCTTTCTCCGCACCACCGGACCAGCCGAAGGAGCCGAAACGGAAGGCCTTTTTGTTCTGAACTTTCTTTCTGTTGAAGTCGTCAATAACATGGGCCATGGGGGGGAACATCTTGTACTCATAGGTAGGCATCCCTAAAACGATTCCCGCAGACCTCCAGGCGTCAGCCAGGATGAAGCCGATATCATCCTCGGGTACCTGATACTGATGTACAGGAACCTTCTCGCTTCTGATACCCTTGATCACTTCGGTAACCAGTTTAGCTGTATTGCCGTACATGGACCCCCAGATAACAGTGATCTCAGGACAGGCGGGGCCCTTGAGATAAGAGGCGTACCGGGCATAGCGTTCAACAATAACAGAGGGATTCTCCCTCCAGATAATACCGTGGGAGGGGCAGATCATGGAGATATCCAGACCCTCCAGTTTCTTCAGCCCCCGCTCCACAAAGGTGGAAAAGGAAGCCACGATATTGGCGTAGTAGCGAAGAGCCTCCTTTTCAAAGAAGGCGTGCTGGTCATCAGAGATTTCATCATCAAAAACGGCGTTCTCTTCAACGCTTCCATAGGAACCGAAGGCGTCACAGGAGAAGAGGATCTTCTCCTGGGGCAGATAGGCCATCATTGTTTCGGGCCAGTGGATATTGGGGGTCTCAAAAAACTGAAGGCTGAGGTTTTGTCCCAGTTCAAGGACCTCTCCGTCTTCAATGGCATGGACATTTTCGGTCACACCGCTGAACTGCTCCACAAGGGGAACAGCCTTCTTTGTACAGAAGACCTCCATGGCGGGATTCAGCTTTCTGAATTCACCGAGCCACCCTGAATGGTCAGGCTCCATATGGTTCACTATAATATAGTCGATATTTTCAGGGCGGACACCCAACTCTTCAAGCTGTGAATTGATGCTTCCGGGGAAGCCGTCCTTGTCCTGAGTCAGATCGATGACGGCGGTTTTGTCACCTTTGACAACATATGTATTGATAGATGTTCCATCCGGAATGGACCATATCCCCTCGAACAGATTGCCGGGATCAATATTAACACCGAGTCGGTATACACCTTCACAGATTTTTACAGTTTTCATTTTGCTCTCCTTGCAGGCTTTTTGGTTATATCCAGCTTTTTCAGCGTTATTCTACACCGGTATACAGTGGTTCAAAAACCATTATAGTAAAAACCATCCGGCAAAACAATCGTAAACCCCTACACATTGGGGCCTTCCGGATTGAATCAGCCAGAAAGCCCCCGGGCCTTCCTGTGGCGTTCTTCAGCCAGCATCTGTACCAGAGTCCTGTCAAAGCAGGAGGAGAAGGAACGCAGCTCCTTTGCTCCGTAGTTGCTGCCTCTCTCCTGCCCTATACCGGCTTCACGCATCATCTGCATAAAGTCACGCTGCTGCAGCCGTTCCCTGATATTGTTTTTTGTGTAGGCCGTACCCCTGTCGTTGATCACGGCACGGTCTGTTTCAACAAGGCGGGAGGCCAGGGGGATATCCCTTGTAATCACAAGGTCTCCCTTTTCGCAGTGTTCAAAAATATAGTCATCAGCACTGTCCGCCGCGGTGGAGGTCTGAACGAAGCTTATAAACTCCGATTCCGGAAGGGGCAGCGCCCTGTTGGCAACATAGCTTAGAAAGACCCTGTCCCTAATGCATCTCTTGTTTACAATATCCCTGACCTGCTTCGGACAGGAGTCTCCGTCAATCCAGATCCTCATCTATCCCGGAACCCTTGCGATAAATGCGCTTCCGCCACCCTGTATCGTCCGGGGGCCTGCGGAACCCGACAGGAAGCAGGATTCACCTGCTTTAAGCTCCACAACCTGACCGTCCTCGGTGATGGTGAGGGAACCGTTGAAAACAGCCAGAATCGCTACGGGATAGTTCTCCTTGAGAGTGATATTCCCTTGCGCCGTGTCCAGCCGAAGCAGTTCAAACTCTCCTGAGGGAGTGGGATAGACCATGGTACCGTCGGACTGGGAACGGGGCTGAATACGTTTTACAGGGGAGTGTTCAAAGAGCAGAGTCTGCTCCAGCTCCTTCAGATCCATATATTTCTCTGTCAGCCCGCCTCTTAAAACATTATCCGAGTTGGCCATCAGCTCCATACCGAAGCCCTGCAGATAGGCATGAAGCTCTCCTGCGGGAAGATAGAGGGCTTCACCGGGACTCAGCATAACTGTATTGAGATAGAGGGGTGCTAGAACCGAGATATCCCCGGGGTACTTCTCATTGAGCTTGATGACCCATGAACAGGCTGCGTCGCTGCTTCCATCGCAGTATGCAAGTGCGGCCCCCAGCAGGCTCTTCCTGTCGGACTCTGCAAGGTTCATCAGTGCAATAAAAAACTGCCTGTGAAAAGCTCCGTCCTCTCCGCTGCACAGAGTATCGAAGAGGGCCTCGGGGGAGAAGGATTTAAAGTATTTCCTGATCTCCGAAGCATCCCGGAACCCTTTCATGGCCCAGTAATCGGTTATGGCGCAGATAATTTCAGGCTTGTGGTTGTCATCCTTGTAGTTGCGGTTGAAGGCATCCAGGGGGATACCCTCCCGGTTCTCTCTCTCATACCCCTCTTCCGCCTGCATTTTATTCGGATGGGCCTGAATGGAGAGAGGCTCTCCGGCTGCAAGGAATTTGAAAAGATAGGGAAGATCTCCGAACTTTCCGGCGACCTCACTCCCCAGATACTCCTCAGGATTCTTGAGAATAAGCTCTTCCAGACTTAAGGGAGTTCCATCGGGAGATTCCACCATAGACATACCGCGGGGATGCACCCCCATCCACATTTCCGCAAGAGGGCCCTGACTCTCCAGCCCGAGAAGCTCCTGCAGATATACTCTTGATCCCCAGGGATAATCCTGTATGGGATTGGTCATTTTCGTAATCATGAAACAAAGTATAGTGAATCCGGACCATCATATAAAGTACCGTTTTCAAGTACTGTTTTTGAGGACTCTACCCTCGGACCGAATCCCCTTTGACAAGACGGGGCAGGACGATCTTCTTTCTGTACTCCCCGGACAGGGCAGAATTCTCACTCCTGCCGCCACCGGACGAAAGGATTTCAAGAAGCATGGACATTGCCTCTCTGTAAATCATTGAAGGCTGAAGATCCACTGTTGTCAGACGGAAGGGAAGAGCATAGTTGAAGGGCATATTGTCATATCCTATAAGAGCAAGGTCCTTTCCCGGAGTAAGGCCGTGGCTCTGAAGGCACTGGATAACACCGATGGCTGTCATATCATTGACAACTCCGATCGAATCAATGGCGCCCCTTTTGATATGGGGAATCAGTGTTTCGCATATTCTGTAGCCCCCTTCCTTGCCCGGTTCTGTCAGATGTAGAGGCACTTCTCTGTCGAAGCCCTCGCAGAAACCCCGGTACCGCTCCCGGTTTGGAATATTGAGGCTGTGAAGATAGGAGATATAAACTGGCCGGTCAAAGGAGCTCTCCTTCAGATGCCCCGCTGCGATACGCCCCCCCGCCCTGTTGTCTGTACAGCAGCGGTGGTTTCCCTTGAAGGCGGAGGTATGATGGGAGATGACCGTCGGAACCGGAAGAGCCGCCGCAGCCGCCGCCTCCTCTTCGGTGTCGGTATCATAAAAGAGAACCCCGTCGCTTATCTGCTCCCAGGGAATGGTTTTAAGCTCTTCAGCGGATTTCAAAGTCTTCAGGTTCAGGCGGTACATGGATGAGTCCACTACCGAAAGTACACCGCTCAGGACATCGGTAAAGAACCACTTCGCTCCGGGGAAATCTCCCCAGTACCAGGCTCTGCCCTTCTTCTCAATGCTGACAAGAGTGATCTGTCCCGTTCCCTTCCGTCTGAGGGCGCTTGCCGATTTATCAGGAGAGTATCCAAGTTCACGGGCTGCCTTCAGCACTGCATCCCGCTTGACTGCAGACACCCGTTCAGGATTGTTGTAGACCCTCGACACTGTGGCGCTGCTTACTCCGGCCAGGGCGGCGACCCTGTCTCTGTTATTTTTACCAGACATTAAATATTCCATCCTTGACAAACTCAGGCTGCACGAGTATTGTACTCGTGTACATAAAGTTGTGCAAGACCTCCCCTGCGGGAGTTACCCATATAGAGATCAAGGAGTATTTCATGAGCGGAAAAATCGACTTTACCGAACACCCTCATAGACGCTACAACCCCCTTACCGGCGAGTGGATCAAGGTATCACCACACAGAACAAAACGTCCCTGGAACGGACAGGTTGAAAAACCCAGCCTGGACAAAAAACCTGAATTTGATCCCGGCTGCTACCTCTGCCCTGGCAATGAGAGAGCGGGTGGCCATAAAAACCCCGATTACGAGGGAACCTTTGTCTTTGAAAATGACTTTGCCGCCCTCTTGAAGGACACTCCTGCAGGAGAGCTGAATGACGGCCTCTTCCAGGCCCGCTCCGAACGGGGAATCTGTAAGGTTATCTGTTTTTCACCCCGTCATGACCTGACAATCAGCCTCATGGAACGGGACAAGATCACAGAGGTTGTAAAGACCTGGCAGAAAGAGTACCAAGAGCTTGGAAGCATTGACTACATCAATCATGTTCAGATTTTTGAAAACAGAGGAGCCGTTATGGGCTGCTCCAACCCCCATCCCCACGGACAGATATGGGCCGAAGAGATCATCCCCGACATCCCCGCAAAAGAGCAGGAGATGCAGAAGGCCCATCTTGCAGAGAACGGTACTCCCCTTCTTGTTGAATACATTAAAAAAGAACTTGAACGTGGTGAAAGAATCATCTTTGAAAATGACAGCTTCGCCGCCCTTGTCCCCTTCTGGGCAGTATGGCCCTATGAGGCGATGATCCTTCCCAAGAGGCACATCCCCTGTATCAGCGACATGAGTGAGGCTGAGGCAGCCGACCTGGCTGACGCCCTGAAGAGGATGGGAACCCGTTTTGACAATCTCTTCTCCACAAGCTTCCCCTACTCCATGGGTATCCACCAGGCGCCCACGGATGGAGAGGACCATGGGGAGTGGCAGTTCCACATCCACTACTATCCGCCCCTTCTCCGTTCTGCAACTGTAAAGAAGTTCATGGTGGGTTATGAGATGATGGGTATGCCCCAGAGAGACATTACCGCAGAGGGTGCAGCCCTGAGTCTGCGCAACTGCCCGGAAGAACACTACACACTGACACTGGGAGAGTAATCAAGATGAATAAAGATGCAGTTCTGAAACATATAAACGACGGAAAGATGGCTCCTCTGTTTGAGGAGATCTACGGCGAAGAGCTGGCGGAGCTTCAGATTCCCCGGTACACAAGCCTGGTTGAACGCCACGCCGAACTCTTCGGTGACGGCGAGATCAGCATTTTCAGCACTCCCGGCCGGACCGAACTGGGCGGAAACCACACGGACCACAACCGTGGACGTGTTCTTGCCGCTTCCATCAACCTGGATACGATTGCTGCGGTCAGCCTCAGTGATGAGCCTGTTGTTGTCATCGACTCTGAGGGCTATCCTGCTGTAACAGTCGATCTCTCTGATCTCTCGGTCCGCCCTGAAGAAGAGGGGAAAACAGAGGCCCTTGTCCGCGGTATTGCCGCGGGATTCGCAGAAAAGGGATACAGCATTGCCGGTTTCCATGCCAATACGACAAGTTCCGTTCTCAAGGGTTCGGGCCTGAGCTCTTCGGCTGCGCTGGAAGTCCTTGTGGGAACCATCTTCAGCACCCTTTTCAACGATAACGGAGTCACCACCACCGAAATCGCCCAGCTCGGCCAGTACGCAGAGAACAAGTTCTTCGGAAAACCCTGCGGACTGATGGATCAGGTGGCCTGCGCCAACGGCGGCATTGTAGCCATTGACTTCGGCGACGAGGAGAAACCCGTCATAACCCCCGTTGTATACAACTTCAACCGCGCGGGATACTCCCTGATGATCGTGGACACAGGAGGCAACCATGCCGACCTGACTCCCGAGTACGCAGCCATCCCCGAAGAGATGAAGTCCGTTGCAGCTGAGTTCGGAAAAGATGTATGCCGGGAAGTTCCGGAAGAGGACCTACTGAAGGCCGTTCCTGAACTCCGTGAAAAGACAGGAGACAGGGCCATCCTCAGAGCCCTCCACTTCTACAATGACAATAAACGGGTCCGCCGTATGGTAGAAGCCCTCAGAGACAACAGGGTGGACGAATACCTGAGCCAGGTTAACGCCTCGGGACACTCCTCCTTCTGCTTTCTGCAGAACGTCTATGCAAGCAAGGCCCCCGGGGAACAGGGAATCAGCCTGGCCCTGGCCCTGACTGAAGACTTTCTGGACGGCCGCGGAGCCTGCCGTGTACACGGCGGCGGTTTTGCCGGAACCATCCAGGTATACGTACCCCATGACAAAGCGGGAGCCTATATAGACTACATGGAGAACTTTTTCGGCAAGGGATCGGTTACTCCCTTAAGAGTCCGTCCCCTCTCATCAATGCAGGTTCTGGCCTGAAGCCCTGGCATCTGTAAACAGTAAAACAGGGCAGAACAAGCAACTGCCTTTTCAAAAACACCTCCTGTCAAAGGGAGGTATTTTTTGTGCAAATCACCTGTCCGTGTATCATACTGAAAAGATGAATACAAAGAGATTACCCAGGTTATTTACGGCACTCATGATACTGCCTGTCATTCTACTTGCAGGCTGCGGCTCCGGTTACAACTTTCTCGGAAATGCAGAAATGGATGCATCCAGGATGGAGTCTGAAGCCATTATGGCCGATGAAGCGCCCATGGCCGGAGGAGATGTACAGAAGATCTCCAACGCCCTTCCCCCTGAGAATCAGGAGTCCGGAAGAAAGAGAATATACAACGGCACCATCGGCCTGATAGTCGATAAAACCGAAGAGAAGCGGAAAGAGCTGGAACAGCTCACCCTGGATACAGGGGGCTATGTCGAAAGCTCCTATACCGACTACATGATCCTCAGGATTCCAGCAGCGGCATTCAGAGAAACATTCAGCAGGATTCTCGAAATGGGAACTGTCACACAGCAGGAGATCAGTACCCTGGATGTAACCGACCAGTATGCTGACTCCCAACAGCGGCTTGAAACCGCCCGGAAAACACGGGAGCGTCTCTACGATCTGCTTGAAAAGAGCAGCGACCCCGAGGAACGTTCAAAAATTCTCAGGGAAATCGGACGTCTCAGCGAAGAGATAGAGTCTCTGAACCAGCAGCTGATACTGATGGAAAACCGCATCGCTTTTTCAAGGATAACAGTACATCTCGAACCCCGGCTGAGCGATTATATAAGCCGGTCGGCCATCCCCTTTGACTGGATTGCCACTCTTGATCCCCTCTCTCCGGTGTCAGGGAAACTCAAGGCAAAGCTTAAAATAGATCCCGGCACAGGATTTGCTGTATTTGACAGGGAGAAATATTTTGCCGCGGAAAATGCAGATGGAACCACACTCTTCCTCAGTACCCTGGAGAATAACCCCAGAGGAGATTCCGGCTTCTGGCAGCAGGCTCTCTCCTTTCATCTCTCATCCTATTATGAAGAGGCTGTTCCCCTGACCATTGCCCTTGGAGACAGTGAGTTCCAGGGACTTCGTTTTACGAGCAAGGACAGGACTCCCTATGCCTACACTGTTGCTGTTCTGACAGAAGGAAAGAAACTGCATGTTCTGGAGATATTTTCCCCGGATGCATCTGCTGACCTCTCCCTCCTTATGAAAGCCCTCAACGAAGGAGAAATAAGATGAAAAAACATGCTGCACTTCTCCTGCTTACAATCATCCTGTCCTCCCCTCTGTTTTCAGAGGACAACCTCTATTACAGAGTCTCCGCACGGCTTCTTGTAAAAGACAGGCAGAAGACATCGGAGAATCTGAGTGACTGGGCCGAGAGGGAGGGCGGATACTTCACCCTCTTCTCACTTGAAAGACTGTCGCTAAGGATACCCGATACGAAACTGGAAACCCTGAAGGAACTGCTCGAAGCCGAATCCGAAGAGATTATTGAGTACAGCCAGACAGCCTCGGACCTGAGAGAGGAGATCCTCCTGAGCCGGTCTCATCTGAAATCAAGAGAGGAGCTTCTTGCAAGGAACATGGAGTATCTGGACCGCTCGGATTTCGAAGGAACCCTGACTCTTGAAAATGAAATACGCCGGCTTATGCAGGAGATAGACAGCCTGAAAGGACGGCTTAAAAAATATGAAAACGACAGCGCCTATGCCTATGTGGACCTGAACCTCTCATTCCGGAACCAGTCAATCCCCGTGGGAAGGCCCTCCAGATTCGAGTGGATCAACTCCATGGACTTCTACTCCTTTATAAACAGCCCGCCGGACATGCCCGGGGGAGTGTTCAGGGGGCCGCGTATTCCCCTTCCCGAAGGATTTGCCCTGGCTGATACAAGGCCGTGGTTCAGGGCCCTCTCTCCCGAAGGAGTCCAGATCCGTCTGAGGACAGTGAAAAACTATCCCCTCCAGAACAGGGAGTTCTGGTCTGAAGCTCTCTTCAGCCATCTCGAGGAGCTCGGATACATCCCCATGGGTGAGTCCGGAACTTTATCTCTGGACGAGGGGGAGGATTTTACAGGCAGAGCCTGGGGAGTCCCTCTGGGTCAGAAGGATTATATCTACCTGACCGCCCTCAGAATCCGTGGAAAACGGATAGAAATCGTCGAGATTGCAGGAGAAGCGGAGTACCTCAGAAAGTATTTCAGAATTTAGCTTTTCCGTATCGCGCCTCTCCCCCTCCGGGAGAGGCTTGTCTTGACTCTGATCCTCAAAATCCTTATAAACATACATATTATCAAGTGGAAACTGCAGAGCTTAATTTCTTTTAAATCAGATGAATAGCTCTGTTTAAACCTTTCGTAAACCCATGGTCCCCTCCCGGGGGATACAACCAACAAGGAGTATTTTCATAATGAGTACATTATCAGCTCTTCAGAAGGCCAGATACACTTATCAGCCCAAGCTGCCCGCAGTACTGCAGGGAGATATCAAAGAGATCACCTGTCAGATGGGTGAACCCACTGAGTCCATTGCCGACCAGACAGAAGTAAAAGGTATCTTCGAAAAGACCTACGGAAACCCCATTGCCCGCTTTGTAAAGGGAACAAACCCCAACGCAGGCAAAAAAATCAATCTGGGTGTAATCCTCTCAGGTGGACAGGCTCCCGGCGGACACAACGTTATCGCAGGTATCTACGACGGTCTGAAGAATTCAAACCCCGAATCCAAGCTTTACGGATTCCTCGGCGGACCCGCCGGTATCATGAACGGCAACCTTGTTGAAATCGATGATGCCATGATGGATGCCTACAGAAACACCGGAGGATTCGACATCATCGGTTCCGGACGTGACAAGCTTGAAACAGAAGAGCAGTTTGAAAAGTCTCTGGCTACCTGCCGCAAGTACGACATCACAGGTGTTGTTATCATCGGTGGTGACGACTCCAATACCAACGGTGCCATCCTTGCAGAGTACTTTGCAGCCAAGGAAACAGGTATCACCGTTGTAGGATGCCCCAAGACAATCGACGGAGACCTGAAGAACGAGTATATCGAAACATCCTTCGGTTTCGACACTGCCACAAAAACATACTCCGAACTGATCGGAAACATCGAAAAAGACTCCAACTCAGCCAAGAAGTACTGGCACTTTATCAAGCTCATGGGAAGAAGTGCTTCACACATCGCCCTTGAGTGTGCCCTTCAGACTCAGCCCAACGTCTGTATCATCTCCGAAGAAGTTGAAGAGAAGAAGATGACTCTGGCTGAAGTTGTAGACCAGATCGTAGATGTGGTTGTTAAAAGAGCCGAAAAAGGAAACAACTTTGGTGTTGCCCTGATCCCCGAAGGTCTTATCGAGTTCATCCCCGAAGTGGGAGCCCTTATCGGACAGCTCAATGACCTGATGGCCCACCACGAAGCCGAGTTCAACGCTCTTGACTTCGAAGGTCAGCAGAAATGGCTGGGAGAGAAACTGGACAGCGCCGCTGCCGCAGTATTCGCCTCCCTCCCCGTATCCATCCAGCAGCAGCTGCTTATGGACCGCGACCCCCACGGAAACGTACAGGTTTCCAGAATCGAAACAGAGAAGCTTCTGATCGAAATGGTTGCCGGAAAGATCGCCGCCATGGACAGCAAGGCAAAGTTCAACGCCCTGGCCCACTTCTTCGGATACGAAGGACGCTGTGCGTTCCCCTCAAACTTTGACTCTGACTACTGCTACTCCCTCGGTTACTCCGCGTTCATCCTGATGAGCCACGGACTGACAGGTTACATCTCAAATGTTGCTGAACTTCAGAAATCCGCTGACCAGTGGGTTCCCGGAGGATGCCCCCTGACAATGATGATGAACATGGAGCAGAGACACGGAGCCATGAAGCCCGTAATCAAAAAGGCTCTTGTAGAACTCGACGGCGCTCCCTTCAAGGCATTTGCAGCCAAGAGAGACGAGTGGGCCGTAGAGACTGCCTTCACATTCCCCGGTGCAATCCAGTACTACGGACCCGCCGAAGTTTGTGACCAGCCCACAGAAACACTTAAGTACGAAAAAGCCTGAGCTTTATACTTAAAGTGATCTGAAAAGACCGCCTCCGGGCGGTCTTTTTTTATGCCTGCACAACAAAGTCCTGAACATAAAAAACCCCGGCCGAAGCCGGGGTCCTTTCAAAACAATACTTCAAGGTCAATCAGATTAGAATGACATTGAAACAGCCATAAAGAAACCGCCCAGATCTCCAAGTGCGTTATAGCCGCTCTCATCAGTTACATAACCGGCATAGAGAGTGGTGTCTCCGGCAAAGGCGTAGGAAGCAGAAATCTCATAACCGAAGTTGTCGTTGTTATCCAGTCCTTCAAGGTCCTTCATCATAAATGCACCGTATACCTTGAAGGCGTCGGTAACTGCAAAGTTGATGTCTAATCCCACTGTGTAGGCGAAGGCGTCTGAATCAGTTTCTGAAGCACCTGTAAAGGCAACTCCCATATCTGTTCTGGGAACAATGGGTGTTCTGGCAGAAGCACCGAAAGTTACAACTTCAGAATCAAAGTAGTACTGTGCACCCGCACCGAAAGCAACAACTTCAAGATCGGCAACAAAGTCACCACCGACAGCCAGGCTCTCTCCTTCGGAAAAGGAGTAAAAAGCTTCAGCCATAACGGGACCGAAAGATCCATAAGCACCTGCAAAGAAGTTCTGCACCGACAGGAATATCGGCATTCATGGCGCCCATCAGGTCAAAGGTCATATAAAGGTCGCTGATAAAGTCCATGGGAACTGTGGTTTCTTCAGTTGAAGGAAGCACAGTAAAGTCCAGACCGAAGACAGCAGTAGCATTTCCTGAAGCACTGGTTCCTTTAAAAACAAGAGAGCCATCATCAAAAACAGGCTCGTATTCATCAGTTGATGTGTTAAAACCAAAGGCGAAGTCTCCGGATACGGTTACATCGGCAAAGGCGGGAGCTGCAATAAGCAGCAGAGCGGAAAGAACCGCAGCAATTCTACATTTCATAGTATTTTTCTCCATATTGTTTTTCCACGGGAAGATCCCGTGTTGATATAAGGATCTTATGACCAGTCATCGCATGTCTGATGAAGCTGATGCATTTAAACATTTCAGAACATTGAAGAAATTCAGCAGAACGGACGCAGAGATCCTTCACAATTGAAAGGGTAGGAACTGAAAGGTCAGGGATAAAAAACGGCAGCAGAAGGAGATATAATAGAGAGAGACAATACTGAGAAAGGGAAATGGATCGACAGAAAATAAATGGTTGAGGGGAAAAAAAGCGAAGAAATTATTTCAATGGAGGATTTTCTCCCCGTCTTAAAGAAAGACGGGGCATGAGAGGAGATCTTTTATGGTCTTCAGACCGGAGAACGGTCACCTGCAAAGCGGAACCCGAAGCTTCTGACTGCCAGAATCCAGTCGGGGTTGCCAAGCTTGTTTCTGATATTCTTGATATGGGAATCAATAGTTCGCGGACTCAGCTCGGAACTCAGAAAGTGAAGCTGCTTCTGGATCTGCTTTCTCGAGAGAATGGAGCCTTCATGATGAATAAGAGAACTCATAATCTCCCACTCCATAGTAGTCAGATGAATTCCCCTGCCGTTGACGTTCACCTTGTGAACATTCTCGGAAAACTCCATGACATCCTGCCCCAGAACCCAGCGGTTCTGCCTGGAGGACATCATCATATCGGGATTGGCTCTTTTCAGAATCACCTTGATCCTGAGGGTCAGCTCTTTCAGAGAGAACGGCTTGACCACATAGTCCAGTGCACCGATCTCAAGACCCGTAATCCTCCCGGACTCATCCCCCTGGCTTGTGAGGAATAAAAAAGGTGTATTTCGGGCTGCAAGATGATCTCTTGCAAAGAACAGACCGTTCCCGTCGGGCAGAGAGATATCCAGGACAGCCAGATCGGGACTGTGATTTTCCAGAGAGGCTGCCGCCTCGGAAACAGAACCACAGGAAACCACATCGTAATCGCAAAGTCTGAGATAGTTCTCAACAGACTCTCTGATAGCCTCGTTATCTTCAAGCACCAGTATTTTTTCCATAAAACCAATCATCCCATCCTTTGGTGTAAATCATTCCAGACCCAGATGGAGATAATAAGAAGATACCTTGCAGATTGATGTCCGGTTTCCGCAGTATAAACATCTAAATAAGAGGGTAAATGAAGAGAATATGAGCTTTTACATCTTTTTCAACACCGTCCCCGGGATTCTATTTGCGCCTCTCCCTTATAAGGGATGAGAGAAGATAGAACCTCATTACGGTAGAACTCATCCGATGCAGCCCTGTAGAGAGAGAGCTCAGCCGGCTGTACTGCCGCTGAATGCGTCAACCAGTTCGGCTTTCTCGAGATGCCTGCCGTCAAGAATCTGGAATACAGCCCTGACCCCCGAGTGAAGAGAATAGCCTTTCTGGTTGACGTATATCATCAGTCGAAAGCTCCGGCGTCGACGACCCTCTGCATCACATAGGTTACAATATCCATATCCATCTCCAGAGCCCAGCCGTTTACAAGCTCCTTAAGATAGCGCCAGTCTTCAAGTTCAAGATGATTGAACTCATCGTTGTAATCCATCCGAAAGAGATCAACCATATCAGACAGCTTGATGATATGGCCGTCCTCCAGCTCTCTGCCGTTCAGAACGTAGTCAAAGACATCCAGAGACAGATCCTCCGGCTGATCCATATACTTCACAAAGAGCTCGCTCAGATCGGCCATCAGCTCGGGGCTGTTCTCGTAGTTATATTTTTTACGGATATGCTTGCTGCTCCGTTCGAATTCATTGGCATTCATAGATGTCCTCCCGTAAACCCCTATAGCCGCTTCATAAAAAGACAGGTTAAAGTGGTTTTTCAGATTTTGGTTTTCCTACTATACTATAGAGAACCCGGGGGAGAAAGATTTTCTGCACCCCTTTTTGCTCACCAGGAGGAATAAATTGTCGAAATACATCAGACCGAGCTGGGATGAATATTTTATGGAAGTATGTGAGGCCATCTCAAAGAGAGCCACCTGCGACAGAGGAAGAAGCGGATGCGTCATTGCTCGGGACAAACAGATACTGGCCACCGGCTATGTAGGCTCCCCTCCCGGGCTGCCTCACTGCGACGAGGTGGGGCATCAGTTCAAGACAACTGTCCATGAAGACGGGCACGAAAGCCAGCACTGCGTCAGAACGGTTCATGCCGAACAGAATGCCATCTGCCAGGCCGCCAGACGGGGCATTGCCCTCGAAGGAGCGACCCTCTACTGCCGGATGACACCCTGCCGGACCTGCTGCATGCTCATCATCAGCTGCGGAATATCAAGGATAGTCTGTGAGAGGAAGTACCATGCCGGTTCTGAATCGGAAGAGATGTTCAAGGCTGCAGGGATTCCTGTGGAATACAAGTTCGAAGAAGTGCAGCAGTACGAAAAGCAGTAAAAAAAAAGGTTCATCCGCGACACTTGCCGGAATGAACCTTAATCATAATTTCTGAGAGCCGCTGCCGGCTCCCGGGGATTTCAATCAGCCCTTGGGAACATGATAAATTCGTTTATCATGGTCCGGCTGGTAGCGGTAGAGTACGGCGATGTTGCCGATCACCCGCACCAGATGGGCTTCTGTTTTTTCAGCCAGCTCTTCGGCCAGTTCTCTTCTGGTTTCCTTATAGTCAACAAATTTTACTTTGATCATCTCATGGTTTTCCAGTTCGGCATCAACGGCTTTTACTACGGCGTCGGTCAGTCCGTTTCCGCCTATCATCACCACAGGTTTGAGACTGTGGGCTTTTTTACTGAGGTAGCTGCGCTGAAATCCTTTTAATGTTTCCATATATAACTCCTGATGCTGATATCCCCTTAATCGGGGACGGATACAGCCTAGGGGACTATGCCATGTTCTTTCAATAAATGCAAAGCCCTACAGACTTTAGTGTACAAAATTAAGGGTAAATTTACAAAAAAAGATAAGAGGTCTATACTCTGAGCCTATGAATTTACTTCTTTTTACACCCGGAGAGTGGGAAAAGCCCATTCCCGGAACTGATGACAGGATAAAACATATACACACCATCCTCAAACTGAAGGCCGGAGAGAGCCTTGATGCCGGCGTAACAGGCGGTTCTCTGGGACAGGCGCTTATAAAAAAAATAGATGATGACGGGAGCTGCCTATTTGAGTACAGGGAGACGGGCCGTTCGAAACCACTGTGCCCCCTGACACTTATTATCGGAACTCCCCGGCCTCCGACTGCCAAACGGCTTCTGCGGGATCTGACGGCGTCGGGAATCGAGAGGATCATCTTCACGGGAACCGATCTGGGAGAGAAATCCTACCTTACAAGCAGGCTCTGGAGCAAAGATGAGTGGAAGGAAGCGGTGCTTCTTGGCATGGCCCAGGGCGAGAGTTCCCTGAGCCCTCAGGTGGACAAGTTCTACTCCCTCTACAAAGCCATTGAGAGCATTCCCGAGGACCGTGAGCTTCTTGCCCTGGACAACCTTTCCCCCGACCTCCCGCTGAAAGACCTGAAAGCTGAAAAAGGTTGCTGCCTGGCCCTGGGCCCCGAACGCGGATGGAGCGACAGAGAACGGGAACTGCTCAGGGAAAAGAACTTCAGAATATGCTCACTGGGCGAGCGGGTCCTGCGCACTGAAACCGCAGCCCACATGGGGACGGCCCTTGTTCAGGCTGCCCTGGGTTATATTTAAACAGTCCCGTAATACTCCCCGGCTTCCTGAAACAAGGAAACCGGCGGAGCCTATTGCGGGGGCTATAGCCACTCCTGCCCTTCCAGTTCACTCTCATCGGTAAAAACCTTATAGAATTCGAAGGCAGGCACCTCGTAGGGATGGTTCACACGGATGGCTTCAATACAGAGGGGAACGATCTCTTCTGTAACGAGCATCTCCACTCTGTGTTCGGCTACACTTTCAAGACTGTCCTGACTGCCCAGGGCGGGAGAACTCCCGTCCATGGGCATGAACTGTCCTGTACCTGCGGTCTCCCAGCAGCAGCGGCTGTAGTTGCCGAGCTGACCGGCGCCAAGATCAAAAAGAGCGTTTTTAACTTTTTCTCTATCCTCTGAAGGGACAAAAAATACTAATTTATACATACCCTTTATGTACTTCAGAGAGGCGAAAGTTTCAAGGCTGAAGATTTTTCCCCAGGGTGTATTGACAGGAAAGATGGGTTTCAGTAATATACTCAAGCAATTGCCGCTGTAGCTCAGTCGGTAGAGCAGAGGACTGAAAATCCTCGTGTCAAGAGTTCGAATCTCTTCGGTGGCAATTTATATTAACCGTCCTGTTTCAGGACGGTTTTTTTATGCCCGTAGAGTCCTGGGGTGCCTTCCGGGACTCCCTGTAAAACGGCCTTTATCAGGCAGAAACCGGAACTGTGAAAAAAATTCCAAAACCCGGTTTACAGAATTTAAACAATCGGATATATTCCTTTCCGTAGTCGCCGCTGTAGCTCAGTCGGTAGAGCAGAGGACTGAAAATCCTCGTGTCAAGAGTTCGAATCTCTTCGGTGGCAAACGACTTCAGACCGTCCCTTCAGGGACGGTTTTTTTATGCCCTGCCCCCCTCCCTGAAAGCCCTGCCGGCAGCTGCTGGAAGGAGTATTCCCGCGGCTGACCGTGAGTGAAAAACAATTCTGCAGGGGGAGCAGTTGACACAATCCGGGGAGTCCTATATAGTCCTTTCTTGTAGTAGCCGCTGTAGCTCAGTCGGTAGAGCAGAGGACTGAAAATCCTCGTGTCAAGAGTTCGAATCTCTTCGGTGGCAGCTTTTAAAAACCGTTCCATTCCGGAACGGTTTTTTTATTTATCCTTTCACATTAAATCAATTCATAATTATTTTGATTACAAAGCATTAAGAAGTGATTTATTTTTAAAACTGTTCTACTATACTAAATAGTATCTCTGACCCCTGAATGCTGTCAGAGTTCAACCTTCGGAGGAAAATAATATGAGCGACAATGAGAATGTAGCCGTTCTCTGGGATATAGAAAACGTTACCCCCAGCAGCAGCGACAGCCTGCTGATCCAGGGTATGTGGGACTATGCTGAATCACTGGGCCGGATAGTAACATCCTTTGCCTATGCAGACTGGAGCAAACCGGGATTCCGCTCCCTCGGCCCCATTCTGGCCGGACTTCACTTCACAATGATTCACGTCCCCTACCAGAGAACCAGGAAGAACAAAAACGGAAGCGATATGCAGCTTGTAACCGATGCCCTTGAGCTGCTCCGGTTCCATGAGCACATCGATACATTTGTCCTGATCACAGGAGACAGCGACTTCCGTTCCCTCCTCCTCTCCTTAAGAAAATCTGGCAAGAAAGTCCATATCATCTGTGACATCAAGACAGCAGCCCAGGACCTTCTGCTTCTGGCCGACAGTTTTGCCGACTACAAGGAGCTGATGCCCGACAGTGATGACGATGACAGCGATGATTCAGATGACAATGACAGTGACGAGAAGAACCGCAAGAACTTCCCCAAGGAGTACTGGTTCGAGCGCCTCGCAGAGTCCGCAGCCCTTCTGCAGAAAAACAAAAAATCATCCAATATGGGATCTGTTAAGATCAAGATGAAAATGCTTAACCGGGACTTCAACGAGAAGAAGATCGGAAAGCGCGGATACAAACGCTGGAGCGACTTTGTATCCGCAGCCGTAAGGGCGGGTTTTGTCACTCTCCAGGATGAGGACAACCAGACTCTGATTCTTCCAGGCAAGGGATATACACAGGAAGTCAGCTCTCTGCAGACTGCACTGAAAACCCTTGTATCCACACTGGAAAAGCTTGACGGTGGCAAGGAAGCCCAGTTCCACCCCTACAGCATTATAAGCAGTGAACTGAAAGACAAGGGAGTCGTTATGAAGGCTCTGGGATTCAGCCAGTTCAAGAAGTTTATCTCCTCAGCCGAGGCAAGAGGCCTTGTCGAGACAAAGATGGAGAACTTCAGAAGCTTTGTAAAACTTCAGAAATAATCTGCACGACAGACCGGATACTGAAATGAATGAGTAGAGGCTCTGCTACCCTAGAATAAGGGAGTAGAGCCTTTTTTCAAGGTCATAAAAAGCCCTGGAGGATGTATCGCGCTCATCTCGGGGAAGACCTTCAATATCCTCCTTCAGAACCAGCGGCGGACCATCCAGAAAGAGAATACGGTCCCCCATAAGGATAGCCTCCCTGACATCATGGGTCACAAGGACCGCCGCCGTCTCCCGCTCCCTGAGAAGGGAGTTCAGAAGAGTTATAAGGGGCATCTTCAGCTTGAGGTCCAGCCCCTTGAAGGGCTCATCCATCAGAATCAGCGGCGACTGCGGTGCAAAGGCCCGGGCGATGGCACAGCGCTGGGCCATCCCGCCGCTCAGATCAGAGGGCCTGTACCCTTCAAAACCATCCAGCCCCACCCATGAGATAAGCCTGTCGCATCGGGAGTGAACAGTTTCACGATCCAGAGACTCATCCAGTGCAAAGGCAATATTCTCCCGTACCGATTTCCATGGAAGAAGGCGTGGTTCCTGAAAGAGATAGCTGAACCTGTCGCTGCCTCTGTCGACAGCTCCGGAACCGGGAGAGACAAGGCCCGCTGCCAGATGCAGAAGGGTCGTCTTGCCGCAGCCAGAAGGCCCCAGAAGAACTGTTGTCCCCTCCCCGCCGGCCACCAGGTTGAATTGATTCAGGATTTCAAGATTCCCGTAGCTGAAACTGCACTCTTTCCAGGCGATCATCGTCTCTTCTCCAGAGCCCTGAGGGCTATTTCACTTATACTCGCCAGAAGAACCACAATCAGGGTCCAGGCAAAAAGGTGGGCCGTATCAAGCTGAAGCTGGGCCGTCTGCATGGCGGTTCCCAGACCTGAAGCAGGCATACTGAGAACTTCGGCTGCCACCACTGATTTCCAGGTCAGCCCCAGGCCTGTGGAGATGCCGTTCAGCAGATAGGGCATGACAGAGGGCAGTGTAATATCTCTGAGGACCGCCATCCTGGATTTCCGGTAGACCGCTGCCATCTCCAGAAGTTCTCTGTCCACCTGTCTGACTCCCGACGCTACGGCACCTGTAATAACGGGAAAAGCGATGAGAAAACAGATGAATACGGGAACGAATTCCGTGGGAAACCAGATAATGGCTATAAGTATCAATGAGAGAACGGGAATAGACCTGACAGAGATCATAAAAGGGTCGGAAAACCACTTGAAAACTCGGCTCCTGCCGGCAGCCAGTCCTGTGAAAAATCCAAGGACAAGGCTGACAGAGAAGCCTCCCAGGGACCGCAATGATGTGGCAAGGATCTTCAGCCAGGCATCCCGGGTTCCCAGAAAACGGACAGTCTGGACAAGGACCTCCCCCGGAGGGGGGAGTATGATGCTGCGTCCGATAACAAGAGATATAATCTTCCAGATTCCAAGATACACAACAAGAGAGGCCCCAATGGTCCAGATTCTTTTTTCCCTCATACTCAGACTGTCCTGTCCATCAGATATCAGTAGTAGAAATCATCAGATGGGACTTTACCGCCCAGGGCTGCAGGGTCAAGCCCGAAGACCTTCGTAAAATAGGGTGTCATTACAACGGGCAGATCCTCTTTGATTACCCAGGTATAGTTGGTGCGGGGAATGGCCTGCTCGACAATGGGGGCAGGAAGTGTAAATCCGTACTCCCCTATAAGACGGGAGGCTTCCCCTGGATTCTTGTCCACCCAGACAATGGAGGCCAGTCCCGCTTCCAGGAGTTCATCGGTCAGTTCGGGCCAGGCCTCGGCAAAGGATGATTTGACTACAAGAACAGTCAGAGGATAGTCATCCTCCCCTTCAAATGTCTCTGACCAGATCTTCTGCATATCAAGGGCGATATTCAGATCGGAAGAGGTCTTGAGGGCTATTGTTGCCAGAGGTTCGGGAAGTACTCCCGCATCGGCGACGCCCCCTGCAAGGGCTTTTGCAAGATCGGAGGGGTTGAAACTGTAGTCAAGATTGAGTTTCAGACCACGCTCTTCGGCGACAAGCCTTGTAATGAGGTCGGGAGTCGTATTGAGTCCCGGAACATGAATGGTCATTCCCTCCAGCTCTTCAGGGCTGCTGACAGAGGCCGTTGTGAGAAGGTAGAGATTCCCCATACCCGTCAGAGCAGCCATACGGTACCCCACTCCCTTGTTAAAGAGTATGGCGGCCATATTGGCAGGAAGAACGGCGGCGTCCCACTCCTCCTTAAGCATCTGCCCCAGCAGCACTTTCGGTGCCCCCAGAACCTGAACGTCAGCCTCGACAGCAGGGTCAGAGAAGATATCCTCGGACATCAGCTTCACCAGACCGATCCCCGAGGGACCGTTGAGAAGAGCGATCTTGACAGGTTTACCGGGTCCCGCCGCAGCCGGGGACTCCTCCCTGTCTTTCGCTCCGCCTGCAAAAGCGGGGAGCAGCAGGCTCCCGAGAATAAGGACTGCAAATAATTTTTTCATTGAATGACTCCTTCCCGTCAGACCGGGCCTCCGGGGTAGAATAAGATATTTTTATAACCATAAATTGCCGGGGGGCTTCGGTCAAGATGAATCGGCCGGACTGGCTCCTTAATTGATCTGGTCAAAAGAAAAAGTCCCCACTATAATAGGCCCTGCAATATAAACACGGAGGTCCGATATGGAATGGCGCGCCAGCCACATACTTGTTAAAGACAGATCCCTTGCAAATGAACTGTTAAGACGCTGCAAGACCGGAGGAAATTTTGCCGCCCTGGCGAAGGAGTTCTCCACCTGCCCCAGCAAAAACAAGGGAGGCGACCTTGGATGGTTCGGTCCCGGTAAAATGGTAGGTCAGTTTGAGGAGGCCTGCAAACGGATGGGTGTGGGAAGCTACAGCAATGTGGTGCAGACGCAGTTCGGTTTTCACATCATCAAGCTCACAGGACGCCGCTGATTCACTCTCAGGGTCAGCCCTGAGGGGCGGCCCGGCCGGTACAAGCCGGCCTGGGAGGGTTACTCCCAGTCCTTAAAAACGTCCACCCACTTAACACTGCCTGAATACTCCTCCAGTTCGGAACAACTGAGTTCAATTGCCGAGTTGGATGAACCGCAGGCTGGAAAGATGCTTTCAAAACGTTTGAGGGACTCATCCAGATAGACAGAGACTCCCTCATTTATCCCGAAGGGACACACGCCGCCGACATCATGGCCGATGACATCCTCAACACTCTCTCTTGAAAGCATTCTGGCCTTCATCCCGAACTCCTGCCTGTATTTTTTATTGTCCAGACGGGCATCTCCGGCGGCGACAACCAGAATGGCCTGCCCCGAAAGATCAAAAGAGAGACTCTTGGCAATCCGCTGGGGCTCACAGCCCAGTGCCTCCGCCGCCAGTTCAACGGTAGCGCTGCTCTGGGTAAATTCCTTAATATCTTCCACTCTGTTCCAACGGGACAGATGCTCTTTTACTCTCTCAATTGCCAAAATTTCCCTCCGGTTGTAAAAATTACTATCTGATCTGAAAATATACCGAATTCAATATACCTGAAAACTGTAAAGGATAAAACAGAGGCTTGAACTGCCGTAATTTGTGAACAATACTTATTTATAGTTTTCCAGTCAAAATTCAGGGAAATTGGAGAGGCAATGAAATTCACAATAAAATCAAAACTATATTTAAGTACAATGATAATTGCACTGGTGGTACTGGTTCTACTGGCCACCTCAGTCACAAGCAGCATTAAAAACAGGAAAAGTCTGAACCAGCTGCTCCAGCTTGAGAAGGAAAATACCCTCCTTCAGGATGTTGAAATCGAAATAGTAAATACCTGGCAGTTTCTTACTGATGCCAGTCTGACCCATGATCCAGACGTTCTCCTGGAAGCCGGGCAGTCACAGACAAATGCCCTTACCCACCTGGAGGAACTTGTAGCCATACACCCTGATTACGAGGCCCTTGCCAATTCGCTGAGGGCAGGATTCAGCAGTTTCTTTGAAACAGGCGTTGAAATGCAGAAAGCCTACATGCGTTCCAAGGCGGAAGGCGACTCCCTTATGGACAGATTTGACAGCAGCGCCATAGCCATGCAGCAGGAGCTGAGCAAGCTGAAAGCACCCATTGTAGAGCAGCGTGACGGCCTTCTGATCTCCTACGCTGCAACCGACAGAAGAGCCAAGACTATAACTTTTATTATCGGCGTCTTCACACTTGTATTTCTTGTATCCGTCGGGACCATAATGGCCAGAAGAATTCCAAAATCAATAAACAGGACCACCGACTCTATAAGAGAGCTTGCCACAAGCCAGGGCGACCTCAGCATGAAGGTCAAAAAATATGACAACGATGAAGTCGGTGAAATGGTGGACTGGTTCAATGAGTTTGTTGAGAAATTGAGAATACTTCTTATCAACGTAAGTGAAATTGTTGTAAAGAATGACAAGCTCGGAGCACAGCTCTCCCATGCATCCAAAGAGTCTGCGAAGTCTGTTTCCGGAATTTCAGGCAATATCCACGAGATGGAAAAGGGAAGCAAAGAGCTGGATGAGTCTATTCTCCACGCCTCTGCGTCCATCGAAGAGATAATGCAGTCTATCCAGAGCCTTTCAAACCAGGTGGAGCAGCAGTTTACTGCCATTGAGCAGTCCAGCTCTTCGGTAGAGCAGATCATGGCCTCGGTCCGTAATGTTGCGGGAATTACAGAGACCCGTCTTGCCACCATGGACGGCCTTGTGGAACTGATCAAGAACGGCGGTGACAAGGTAGAACAGACCAACAACATCATCCATGACATTCAGAAGAATGCGGAAGATATGATGAACATGGTTGATATCATCAACAACATCTCAAGCCAGACCAACCTCCTGGCCATGAACGCATCCATCGAAGCAGCCCATGCGGGGGAAGCGGGAAAGGGGTTTGCCGTAGTTGCCGATGAGATCAGAAAGCTTGCAGAAGATACAAGTGACAATGCAGGTATGATCGCCCAGTCATTGAACTCGACCACAGAGAAAATCAATGAAGCCACAGCCGCCGGAAGTGACTCGGAAAAGGCTCTTCTTGTCATTAACGATGAGGTAGACCAGTTTTCAAATGCCCTGAAAGAGGTCACCATGTCAATGAATGAACTCTCCAGCGCCAGCAGCGAGATTCTGAGCTCCACATCAACCCTTATGTCCACAAGCGAGATTGTACGTGATGCATCCACTGAAATGGAAGTCGGATCAAGTGAGATACTGAAGTCCATAACCCATATCAAGGAGATCTCGGCAGAATCCCTGAGCAATATGGGCCGGGTCAGCAAAGAGGCAGTAAGACTGGGCAATATGTCCCTTCGTGTATCTGCATTTGGAAACCAGAATAAATACAACAACTCCCTCCTTATGAGTGAGGTTCAGAAGCTTCACACCGGTGTCGAAATTGATGACAACGTAGATATCGCCATGGGGATTGACTGGTCGGATCTCCTGTCCGTCGGAATCAACAAGATGGATGACGAACACAAGGTGCTCTTTACAAGGATCAATGACCTTCTTAAGAGCCTCCTCGGCTTCGAGGGAGACTTCGATATTGCCGAGCTTGTAAGAAGGGTCAATGAGTACATCAACTTCCACTTCAGGGATGAAGAAAAAATGCTGGCATCCTGGGACTACCCGGAACTTGATCAGCACAAGAAACTCCATGCCATCTATGAAGAGGAGTTTGACAATATAGAGAAGATCCTCAGAGAGGGTGGTTTTGATGCCGAACTTTTGATACAGATACAGGACAAGATAATCAACTGGCTCCTGGACCACATCGCTAAAGTGGACAAGAAGTACGGTATGTATATAGCCGAACAGGAAGCAGCCGGCCGAAAACCCAAGCCTGTCTAATTCCCGGTTCTGACACTGAATAAAAAACCCTCCGGAAACGGAGGGCTTTTTTTATCTGCTCCTCAGTCGGGAGGCAATAAAACTTATGATAAACATGCCTGTAAGAACAAGCACTATTGTTGCACCCGAAGCAAGGTCATAGTAGTAGGAAAGATAAAAGCCGCAGATTATCGACACCACCGCAAACACGATGGAGAGAAGAATAATCCCCTTCAGCTGCCTGACAAGAAGGGAGGCTGTTGCAGCGGGTGTCACAAGAAGAGCCATAACAAGGACGACCCCCACGGTCTGGGTAGCCAGCACAGTAGTGGCCGCCACAAGAACAAGCAGGGCAAAGTGGATCATCTGGGGATCGAGACCGATAGCCTTGGCGTGGGTTGGATCAAAACTAGTCACCAGCAGTTCCTTATAGAAGAAAACAACCCCCAGAACAACTATCACTCCCACAATGGAGATAAGAATGACATCGGTCCGGGCTACACCGAGTATATTGCCGAAAAGGATATGGCTGAGGTCCCTGTAGCTGGCCACACGGGTCATCAGCAGAACACCCAGGGCGAAGGCCCCTGAGAAGATCACCCCGATGGCGGTGTCCTCCTTGAATCCTTTGTGCCGGGTCAGTGTGGCGATGCCGAGAACCGAAAGGATTGCCGCGGCCAGGGCCCCCACAAGAACATGAATCCCCAGAACAATGGAGATTACAATTCCAGGCAGAACAGCATGGGCCAGGGCGTCGCCAATAAAAGCCATACCCCGCCAGACAATGAAACCGCTCAGGACTCCGCAGCTGACAGCAACTATTATCCCCGCAAGAATACCTCTTTGAAAAAAACCGTACTGCAGGGGTTCTATTATCCATTCAACCACGGGCTGAGCTCCTTGTCCTTGTGAAATTCAAAGCCGTAGGCTCTGGCGATGTTCTCGGGTGTAAGAACATCCTTTACCGCTCCGTCGGCGATAATCGACTTGTCCAGAAAGAGGGCTCTGCTGAAGTGAACCGTCAGTATTCCCAGGTCATGGGTGCTGACAAGAACAGCCTTGCCCATGGAACAGAGTTTCTCCATGGTATGGAAGATAAGCTCCTGGGTGGCTATATCCACATGGTTCAGCGGTTCATCCAGAAGCAGAAGGTCCGCATCATGGGCCAGAGTCCTTGCAAGCATGACCCTCTGCTGCTGTCCCCCGGAGAGCTCCCCTACCTGACGGTTGGCGATATCCGAGATCTCCATGGTCTCCATGGCATGATCCACGGCGTCCCTGTCCTCTCTGCCGGGACGTTTATACCATCCCAGATGAACAAAGCGCCCCATGGTCACAACCTGACGCACGGTGACAGGAAAGTGCCAGTCCACCGAGTTTTTCTGGGGAACCATTGCCACCCTGTGGCGGCAGGAACTGGAGTTATGTCCGAATACTTTAATGCTGCCGGCCTGGAGGGGTTCCAGACCGAGGATCAGATTCATAAGTGTCGATTTGCCGGCGCCGTTGGGGCCGACAAAGGCAACCTTCTCACCGGGCATTATAGTCAAATTGACCTTTTCAAGGACCAGATTCTTTTTTCCTCCGTAGGAGAAATCAAGATCCCGGACCTCAAGGGCCGAAGAACCGCTCACCGGCGGGTGATCGCAGTCCTTCCCGTAGCACAGAATTTCAGGTACTTTCATGATCCTATTCAGTTTAATACCTTTTAACCCCGGAGACCAGATATAATCTGTTTTACATTGAACTTCATAAAACCGATGTAATCATCCGCCTCATCCCCCTCGGCCCTGAGTGAACCTGTAAGGACACCGTAGACTCCAATGGAGTGGCGGGCTTCGGAACTGAGGGTTTCCGCCAGTTTCCGGGTCCCCTCCCCTGCCGATTCACCCACAAACAGAGCATTTACCTCTTCAGACTCAAGCAGATCCAGCAGCCTGGAGATATCTCCGGCAGAGGGCTCAGATGTACTTGAAAATCCGGGAATAATGGTACCTATAACTTCAAAGCCATAATCTCTTGCAAAATAGCCGAATACATTGTGATCTGTAACAAGGACCCGTTTCTCCATGGGAATGACTTCCAACTCCGCTCTGATCCAGCTGTCAAGCTCAGATAGTTCGTTTCTGTATGACTCCGCATTAACCCGGAAGGTATCAGCCTGTTCCGGTAGAGCCTGAATAAGAGCCTCTTCGATGACATCAACCCATGCCATCACATTGAGGGGGCTCATCCATGTATGGGGGTCATCACCATCGTGGTGGTGATCATCATGATCCTCATCACCATCGTGGTGGTGATCATCATGATCCTCATCAGCATCGTGGTGGTGATCGTCATGGTCCTCACCTGCATCTTGGTGGTGATCGTCATGATCATCATCAGCATCTGCATCATGTCCGTTTCCTTCATCTCCATGAATTGAATTCACAGACGAGGAGACCTCAACAATCCGTCCTGTATGCACTGTCTGAAGAACATTGAGGAGATTCTCCTCCAGATCAAAACCGTTTACAAAGACAATGTCAGCCTTCTCGACTCGCGCCATATCCCTGGGAGTGGGTTCATAGCTGTGGGGGTCCTGCCCCTTGGCTATGAGTGAGTAGACATCAATGCCCTCCCCTGCGACACGGCGTACCGCATCATCCACAAGACTTGTAGTGGTCACAAAGGTGACGCCCTCTTTCTCTGTGCTGCCTGCGGCAAAAACCGGAAGAACCGATAGAGCTGCAAGAGTAAATATCAATACTGTTTTTTTCATGTAAAACCTCTAAACCTCTTTTTCCCGGCACTTTCTGCAAATTCCCTTCAGGGTAAGAAAGTGCTCTTCTACTTTGAATCCTGTCTCTTTTTCAAGCGTGTCCAGTCCCTTCAGGGGACAGTTTCCCACAGGTGTGAAGCTGTGGCAGGAAACACAGTGCATATAGTGGCTGTGATGCCCCCTGGAGGACGAGTAATAGCGTTCAATTCCTCTTTCCGAACAATCCAGAAGGAAAGAAGTGATATCCCTTCTCTCCTCAAGAAATCTGAGTCCCCTGTACAGAGTTGCCTGATCCAGAGAACCCTTAAGTTTCTCGTAAAGCTGCTGAGCCGACAGGGGCTGAATTGAGTCTCTGATCTGCTCAAGAATCAATGCTCTTTTCTTCGTCATCAACACAAAGATAGGGGTACCTAACTTTTTTGTCAAGCTTTTGCGACTCATTTGCAATAAATTGGTGATCTTTATTCACAACGGCCCTTCTCCGGGGTGGAGAGTGAGTCTGAAAAATGGACATCATCATGGAAAACGGCTAAAATTGATTCCATGCCGGAAAAGAGACTCATATTCAACACGAATCTGCTTATAGCTGGAAACCAGGCGGCCGATCTGGACAGCGCCGTGTCAGCATTTGCACTGGCAGAACTTATAGGAAGGCTGAACCCTGAACTTAATGTAACCCCGCTTATTCAAGGGGCCTTTGATGACCTCAGTCTGAAGCCTGAGATAGAAGGTCTCTTTACAGAGGCGGGAACTCCCCTGGAGGCGGTTTCCTTTCAGCGGAGCCTCCAGAACCCGGGCGGACTCCTTCCGGAACCGAATAGCAGGCTGATACTTGTAGACCATAACGAGAAGGACCCGGGTCTGCCCGATCTTCCTCTGGCAGGTATTGTAGACCATCACAGAGACTCCGGACGGGCCATGAACCTTCCCCTGCGGGATATAAGGATATGCGGCTCCTGCGCCTCCATTATCAGCGAATACTGGAGTGCATCGGGTGAGGATATTCCAGGGAGGACAGCCCTCCTCCTGGCAGGAGCCATAGCTGTCGACACGGGTTACCTTGATCCCCACTGGGGCAAGACCACCGAACTGGACAGCCGGGAGTACAGCAGGCTGACATCTCTTTTAAGCTCCGGAGAGAAAGAGTATGTCGCCGGACTTTTGAAACTGAAGAACGATCTCAGCCATCTTACAATGGCTGACCATCTGCGCAGAGACTATAAAGATTTTTCAATTGCCGGCCTTTCAGGGGGAATTGCCTCACTGACTATAAACCGGAAGGAATTTATGAAGGCTCCTTTTTACAGTCCCCGGGAGCTGGATCGGTTTAAAAACAGCTGCTGCCGGGACTTTCTGATGCTTCTTCACAGCTATGGAACACCTTTAAAGCGTGAAATAAGTCTCTATGACCCCGAAGACAAGGCAGATAAACTCTATAAAGCTCTGGCCTGCCTTGAATCCCGCGGAGTAGAAGCTGAAGAATCCGAAGGGCCCTGGAGCTTCTACAGCTTGAAAGATCCTAAAATATCCCGCAAGGTTCTGATGCCCCTGCTTACAGAAGCCCTGAAATCATAAAAAGACAATATGTATAAAATTGACCGAGAAAGGATGAAAAAATGAAACCCGAACTTGAACAGATAGAGAAAGCCGCAGAGGTTCTGAAAGAAATAACGCTCCCCACAAATCTTATTTACAGTCCCGTTTTCAGTGCAGAATCAGGGAACGAAGTCTACATCAAGCCGGAGAACCTTCAGCTGACCGGTGCCTTCAAGATACGCGGGGCCTATTTCAAGATATCCCGTCTTACTGAAGAGGAGAAGAAAAGGGGGCTCATTGCCTCATCTGCGGGTAATCATGCCCAGGGAGTGGCACTGGCCGCTCAGATGCAGGGCGTAGAGGCAACGATTGTTATGCCCAAAACAACTCCTCTGATCAAGGTTGAAGCCACACGCAAGTACGGAGCCCGGGTCATACTCGAGGGAGATTGCTATGACGATGCCTATCAGGAGGCGAGACGTCTGGAGGGAGAAGAGGGACTTGTATTTATCCACCCCTTTGACGACTACGATGTCATGGCGGGCCAGGGAACAATAGGCCTGGAGATTCTGGAGGAGATGGATGACCTTTACGGCATCATCGTACCCATTGGTGGAGGAGGACTGATAGCAGGCATCGCTGCGGCAGTCAAGGCCAAACGTCCGGATGTGAAAATATTCGGGGTGGAACCCGATGGTGCCAGGGCCATGACAGACTCCATATTCAGAAATAAAATACAGACCCTTGAGAAGGTGGACACCATTGCGGACGGTGTGGCCGTCAAAACCCCGGGGAGCAAGACCTTTTCCGTGATCAAGGAACTTGTCGATGAAATTATTACAGTATCCGACCCGGAACTGATGGAGTGTTTCCTCCTTCTTCTGGAACGGCACAAACTCATAGCCGAGAACTCAGGGGTCCTCTCCCTTGCAGCCCTCAATAAGCTGAGTGAGAGAGGGAAGAAAATAGTTCCTGTTATCAGCGGCGGCAATATCGATGTAGTTACAATCTCATCCATGATAGACAGGGGTCTTGTAAAACGGGGAAGAATCTTCTGCTTCTCCGCTGAAATGCCGGATGAGCCGGGACAGCTGCTTAAAATTTCTCAGATTCTTTCAGAGGAGAATGCCAATATTATCAAGCTGGACCATAACCAGTTCAAGACACTGGACCGCTTTAAACAGGTGCAGCTGGAGGTAACAGTCGAGACAAACGGCCATGATCATGTAAAGAGTATCATCAGAGCCCTTGAGAAGGGAGGATACTCGGTAGAGAGGGTCTACTGAGTCAGGAGGGTGTAGAGCTCTTCGGCATCTGATGCCCGCATCAGCCTGTTGATCAGCTCGTCGTCCTTTGAAAGCCCTGCAATCTCGGAAAGGATACGGATATGGGCGCTGCTCTGATCAGGGGGTGCCAGAATCATAAAGAAGAGCCGGGAGAGCTCCCCGTCCAGGGCTTTGAAATCAATTCCATCGGAACTGAATCCCACTGCAACTGTGACCTGCTCCACCTCGGGAGTTCTGGAGTGGGGCACAGCAATTCCCTTGTTCAGGCCCGTGCTTCCCATCTTCTCACGGTTGAGGACCTGCCGGATCACAACTTCGGGATTCTGTACACAGGAGTTCCGGACCATTCCCGCAACAAGCTCGGAAATGACAGAGTCCCTGTCATTCCCTCTCAGAGGATGAACAATCAGTTCCTGTTTTACAAGATCTCTCAGACTCAAGGCATCTACCCTATCAGCCCTGGTGAGAGATACATGAAATCGGCGGGTTCGGTTCCCAGGGTGACCTCATAGAGGAAGGGCTCCTTCTGCTGTCCCAGATAGAAGCTGTCCCGGGGATACTCCCGTTCCATGACAAGATCATCCACAGGGAGCGCCGCCTTTCGGCCCAGATGCTGGACAATAAGTATGTAGGGCGTTTCTATACTGCTGCTTCTCCTGCTTACCATTCCGCCGTGACTGAACAGTGGAAGTTCATCCCCCGCCAGCCTGCAGTAGAGCAGGTTGTGCTCTTTTTTAAGAATCTCGGTTTCATCCATGGGAAAGACTCCCGCCACATTTCGTTTGGGGAGTGCAAGAAGACGTCCTTCAAGCTGAAAGATCATAAGAGGAAGAAGATCCTTCTGCCCGGGCAGATAGATTGAGAACCGTGTTCCCCGTCCCTTCCCTGTCTTCAGAGAGAATGTACCGCCCAGTGCATTCTCCACATCATGGTTCACAAGATCGAGTCCGATGCCCCTGCCTGCAAGACGGTCAACCTTGTCGGAGGTTGTAAAGCCCGGTCTTGTTAAAACCCTGAGCAGCCTGTCTCCCTCAAGAGAGGACTCATCCACTTCCATCTGAGAAGCGACGGCGGAGACATCCACACCACGGCCGTCATCACTCACGTCGATCCGGAAGGAATCACCCACGGCGCGGGCATCAATCATAATAGTTCCCTCAGGTGACTTGCCCGAAGCGGTCCGCTCCCCGGGGGTCTCTATTCCATGACTGACGGCATTGCGGATAAGCTGTATAAGAACCCTTGAAACTATCTCCAGGTTTCGTATTTTCAAGCCGAAAAGGCCTCCGCGGAACTCACAGATGATCTGCTTTCCCACAGCCTTTGCTGTCTCTTCGATAAAACGTTTCAGATTGGGATATAGAGAACTCAGGGGTACCAGTGAGACGGTACTTAGATTCTCCTCCATCTCCTTGATCAGTCCCAGCAGGGGCTCACGCTGAGGCAGCCCGGGAGGAAGAGGAAGGACAATCTCCTTCATCTCCTGCAGTGTGTCCTTGAGGCGGACAATAGAATCAGTTTCAAGCTCAACCTTTCTGATAACCGGAGCCAGACTCTCCTTGATAAGGCTTTCAGAGAGGCGGGTACCTCCCCTGTCCTCATCGGAAAAGACAGAATAATCCAGGTTTACAAGGCTTGTCTGAAGAATACCATCCACATTGACAGCCTGAAAAACAGGTTCATCACCGCCGTCTGAGGTAAGAATGAATGTGAGGGTGGAAAAATCCTGGTCCGGATTATCAAGGGAGGGAAGTGTTCTGATGACATTGACACTCAGCTCCAGATTATTCAGTAGCAGATAGGATCTGACATAGGGCAGCCGTTCCTCTGGATCCAGCTGAACTGTCAGCCGGCAGAGGGTCTCCCCGCGCTCCTCTGCCTCCGCAAGGAGCTGTTTTTCAAATGACGTGAGCTCTATTCTGCCGTCCCGGGTACTCTCCTCTTCACGGGGAAAAAGATCATCCCCCTTCAGTTCAGGTGCAAGTACTTTGCCGAGGAGAAGCTCTTCAAGCAGCGGCAGGCCCTGATAGAGCCTGTCACTCATCTTTGAAAAATCAGGACTGCCCGCAGCGCTCTTCATATCCTCAAAGAGAGACTCCATGGAGTGTATATGCTGCTCAACATCTGTGATTTGAAAGAAAGCCGCCCCCGACTTCAGTGAGTGGAGGTGACGGAAGATCTCATCAAGAGTCTCTTTCCCGGGAGTTTCGCTCCGGCATGCTTCCACAAGAAGCTTCAGCTCCTCAAGAAGAGGGCCTGCATCCCTGATATACTCTCTCAGATGTTTCTGAAGATCCGTCAATTGGAGCCCCCGGTGGTCAGATTTATAATCAGATCGACCTCGGAGATCGACGCTCCAAGGCGCTGTGAAATAATTTCGGCACCGAAGCCCTGTTCATAGAGTTCCATAACCTTCTGCCTCAAAGGACGGTTATCCGAAGAGGGAGAGTCATCCTTTTTCTCCCTTACGGGCAGAGCGATCTCATCAAAGAGTTCGGGTTCCTTCTCCTCTTTATCGGAATGATGAGGACGGGTTACGGCGTTCTTCTTCAGATGACTGTAGACCTGACGGGAAAGATCGGACTTCTCACTCTCCTTCTGCATGATCTGAAGCTTGCTGTCCGCCTGATCAAGCAGTTCTTTAAGCACAGTTACACGGTTCTCAAGGAGGGCCACATTCCGTTCGGCTGTCTGGTTCATTTCAAGAACCAGCTCATCAACCTCATCCCGGATTTTCCTGATCCACTCCTCACCTGAGACGACTCTGTCCACACGTATTTTAAGATAAAAGAAACCGCAGACCATCAGAATCAAAAAGATGCCTGCAATGATTGCTGTCATAGTACTCCCGACGGATTTCCGGCCGGCACTGCCTGGACCGGTTATCCCATTTAGCCTGATATATCAATATGCAACCCCATTTCAGGATCTTTTACAACTTCCTTTTTGGGGTCTTCTTTCTCATTTTTCTCTCTGTCAGAAGAGTTCTTTTTCTCTTCTTTTTCTCTTTTGTCCTTGTCATCGACTTTTGTAGTCTCTTTGTCTTCCTGAGTATTGTTGACAGAGCTGTCCTTATGCAGTTCCTGCTCAACAAGCTTTTTTGCTTCCTGATTCTGCTGCAGGGCTGCTGCATGCTGATTTTGAGATTGTTCTTTGCTCACCTCATTCAGCCGGACAAACATTGTCTGTAAGTCCAGAGGTTTAATCGACATTTAGTCCCTCCTCTGAATGTCCTCCTCAGAGATTTCCTCATACTTGGCGGTAGTGATGAAACCGCCTTCCAAAAGAAACGTAACGGGATAGTCAAAAGGATTGGTAACTTCGTACTCTTCATCCTTTATATAAACCTTAACCCCGGAGTTAACATTTTTCGATGCGGAGATTTTGCCCTGGAGCTGTAGAACAGAGAGATACTCCCTCTTGTGCTCCACCTCTTCCTTCAGTTTTTCAATCTCGTCAACAAGGTCATTATGCCGCTGCCTCAGCTCTGTAAAAAGGGTTTCCTTCTCTGCTGAAAGCTTCTTTCTGGCCCGTTTCTGCTTCATAAGCCCCTGGAGGTTCCGGTCGGTTTCATTCTGTTCCCGGTCAAGCTCCTCCTGACGTGCAGTCATCTCATCCAGCTCTATCTTGGCCTTGGGATCATAACCGACACGAAGAATCGTCTCTGCGCCTCCTGAAGATCCCAGGGTGGCCGCATTGATCTCTTCCGATGCCTGCAGTTCGCCTCCCACAATCCGGGCCCTCTTTCCCTTGCAGAGGATGCGGCTGGTGGCATTGACCCTGGCATTGACGATTCCGTCGCTGACAATAACATTCTCCCCGGCATCGGCTGAGGCATTGTTGATAAAACTGGACCAGATAGACTTTCCTGCAGAAATCTTGCCGAACTCACCCTCTCCGCCGTTGATACCGCGTTTTACGACTATATCCCCGCCGGCCTGAAGGCTTGATTTACCGACAAATCCGTTGACCTCGATATTGGCCTGTGCGGAAACCTGAAAACCGTCTTCCACATTTCCCTTGATAATAACAGTTCCGAGACCGTTGACATTACCGGTGGAGGCATTGACGTCTCCGGGAATGACAAGAACTGTCTCAACAGTAATTTTGCCCTTCAAAAGAAGGACCTGTCCGCTGGCGGTGGCAATGACTGTTTTTCCGTTATCTGTAATGGAGACATTCTTTCCAAGCCCGATCTGAAGGTCTGTACCGTCTTTGGCGGGTATATACTTTCCGTAAACAGTCCTGCCGTCCTTACCCGCTTCGGGGGGAACTTTTCTGGCGAGGGGCTGACCTTTTACAACGTTCTGAATCAGGTTGAGTTCCTTGAAGTCCACGGTTCCGTCACTCTTCTGCTTCAGCTTGATATGGGAGTCTCCTGTTTCAAAGAGGTAGGAGATCGATGCGTTTCTGCCGTGAACAGGGGGATCGCCTTTGGCTATCAGATAGGGTTGATTGTAAACTGGGTGATCTTCAAATTTAGTCAGGGCGTCCTCAAGGACGCCGTATACAACATTGTTGTTTCTTAAAAATGAAGTTATATCTGATGATGTCAGGTCGGCCCCTCCGGGCCCCGGTTCCTGCACCTCAATATAAGCCTGCATTTCATCATCGGAGATTTCAACAGTGCTTCTGGCGTCATTGACAGGGTTGTAGACAAAATCCCCGACCTTTACAAAAACGCCGTCGCCATTGCCAAGAGCGGAGTTTAATCTGTCGTCATCAATATCATGAACAGCCCTGAAATTGAGCTCTTTGACAATATCACTCCTGTCTACGGGTATTCCGCCCGGATCGGGTGCGATGACCTTCAGGTAGGCTCCGTCACTTGAAAGACGAACGGAAAAGTCACCGTTTCTGATGATCTTTTCCTCTTCTCCCTCATCCTCTTCAAAGTCTTCGATTATAATCTCTCCGCCTGCTGTCCTTGCAATCTTCTGCTCGGCTGCATAGGCGATGAGTGAGTATTCTTTTTTACCGATTCCCAGAAATCCGCGCTTTCCCTTCTCAAGGAGTTCGTACTCGATACGGCGGACAGGCACCCCCAGTTCAATGGCGGCCTGAGACAGGGCATCATCAACCGAAGGACCCGAAACTTCCACGGACCTGCGCTCCTTATCCTTATCAGACAGAGTACG
This sequence comes from Oceanispirochaeta sp., assembly GCA_963676905.2. Taxonomy (GTDB): domain Bacteria; phylum Spirochaetota; class Spirochaetia; order DSM-2461; family DSM-2461; genus Oceanispirochaeta. The sequence goes on along the minus strand of CAXXVE010000001.1, from coordinate 2,584,250 downwards.
CATAATGTCCTGGAACTGATCCTGGCTGAGCATCTACATGATTCCTTTCTTCACATTTGTCAGTTTTGACCTGAGCCTCATTATAGCCTTGGTATGGAGCTGGGAAATTCTGGATTCAGTCACTTCAAGGACCTTTCCAATCTCCTTCAGAGTCAGATCTTCATAGTAGTAGAGAACAAGTACCTTCTTCTCCTTATCGGGAAGTTCGTTGATTGCCTCCACTATTACCCTTCTGATCTCATCCTTTTCCGCAATGGAGTCGGGCTGCAGGCTGACGGGAGACTCTATACTGTCCTGAATGGAGACCTTGTCTGAATCGTCTCCTGTAAACCAGACGTCATTGAGGGAGAGAATGCTTGTTCCCCTCACCTTCAGAACCATCTGATTATACTGGTCTACAGACATATTCATGGCTTTTGCTATCTCGGTATCACTGGCGGAACGGCCCAGATCGGCTTCAAGAGTCTGAATTGTATCTTCAATCTCACGGGTTTTCTGCCTTACAGACCGGGGTACCCAGTCAATGGAACGAAGCTCGTCAAAGATGGCCCCTCTGATACGGGTCACCGCATAGGTTTTGAATTTTACATGCTTCTCGGGATCAAATTTCTCAATAGCATCAAAGAGTCCGAAAACACCGAAACCCACCAGATCATCAAAATCCACATTCTGCGGCATACCCACAGAAATTTTCCCTGCGACATATTTTACAAGGGGAGCATACTGCCTGATGAGTGTGTCACGGATTTCCTGCTTGTGAGTCTTTCTGTATTCCTTCCACAATTCTTCTTCTGTTACATTTTCCAATACCTGTTCAGACATTCCCCATCACTTCCTATTTATGCTGATCTCTTGCGAGCACGGTTTTCACTGCTTTTGCTATGGTTTCCGGATCTTCATTGCCCCCCGGACCTATATTCGGTCCGGATGCAGAAGAGGGCTCAGGCGAAACGCTGTCCACCTGTCCGGCATCCCCGACTTCCTCGGAGGAGCTATCCAAACTGATCTCAAGAGAGTCCAGATTTGGAAGTGTATCCACTTCTCCCCCCACAGCATCCGCTAAATCAGATTCCTCTGGTTTATTATTATGCAGTATATCGCTACTTTCTGCAATTTCATTGTTTCCGGCGTCCCCTGACTCAGAGGGAACAACCAAAGGATTCTCTCCGGGTATTCCGGAGTCACTCTCGGAGCCGGCGGTACCCGGCATCTCGTCGGGCATTACAATATTCACACGGCCTCCGCTCCCGGCAGAGCTGTCAGCCTCTCCGCTGTCATTTATCGATTTGAGTTCGGGCAGGTAGTTTTTAACAAGCCAGTCGGCTAAAAAAACAAAGAGTCCTGCAAGGAGCGCCGCCGCAACAGCTCTCACAAGTACAACTCCCGGAGTCACTCCGCTGAAAAACCCGGTCAGACCGGAAAGAAGAGCAGCAGAAGCACTCACTGAGGCGGGAATAATCACATTTCCGAGTTTTTTCAAATTCCGGTCCCTCCCCTCATAAAATTCTACCCCAATATTCCGCCACGGTCAAATCTAATCAATTCTGTTCATAAGGCGGCGGATAAAGTGCCCTACACCCCGTCCCTCACGGAACTCAACATTCTCAAGTCTGTTGACGATATGCTGGATGCATCCGGAAGCCTGCCCCCGGGGATCCGAAATCATAAAGGGCAGCTGTTTTCTTACAGATGCCGGTACGGCGGGGTCGTCGTAAACAAACCCTAGATAGTCAATTTTAAGGTTTAGAAACTGAGCCGCAATATTGATGACCTTGTGGGAGACCTTCTTGGCCTCGGTCACATTGGCAGCACGGTTTACAATAAGCTTCATCCCCATATCAAGATTATCAATCTCTGTGGAGATTATTTTGATTATCCCGTAGGCATCGGTGATGGCCGTTGGTTCGGGAGTTGTGACAATCAGGACATCGTCCGCCGCCTCGACAAATGCGAGTACATTCTGGGAGACACCGGCACTTGTATCAATGATAATAATATCCGCCGAAGAGAGTTCAGAGAGCTCCTTGATAAAGTTGTTTCTCTCATCATCTGTGAGGTTTGCGACACGGGAGAAACCGCTCGCTCCCGCCACAATCTGAATGCCGTAGTTTGTATCCAGAATAACCTCTTTCATTGTCTTCTGCTTGCGGATGACATGATAGAGGTTGAATTTGGGAATAACCCCGAGCACAACGTTTACATTGGCCAGTCCCAGGTCAGCGTCAAGGACTATGACCTTCTTTCCCATCTTGGCGTAAGCCAGAGCCAGGTTGATTGAGACATTGGTTTTTCCGACGCCGCCTTTTCCGCTGGCGACGGTAATGATCCTGGTCGCCGAAGAAGATGCTTCCTCAGAGCCCCCTGTTTCATTCTTTTTTTTCATCATCTCCCTGAGGAGTTCTGCCTGATCCTGCATCTATTTCAGCTCCGCATTCTGGTATATTTTTTTTCGAGTTTATCTGTAATCTGCTGTATGTCGCTGCCGAATCCGATAAGGGAGTTCAGAAGCTTGGCCCGGGTGTGCCTTGAAATATCCTGGGGAACACCCTGCCCGTCGGTGATATAGGAGAGGGACTTGCCCTTCTGGCTGAGAATACTGACAAGGTTGCCGACCCGGGTCGTCTCGTCCAGTTTGGTCAGAATGACCGACTTGTAATGAAATGGCTCAAACTGATCAAGAATCTCATTGATATCCTTGTCCTTTGTTGTTGAGGAGATAGCCAGATGGATCTCCGCATTTCCGCCGCAGGCTTCAACAATGGTTCTCATCTCAGCCAGCTTCATAAAGTCCCGGGGGCTCTTTCCTATTGTGTCTACAAAGATAAGGTCCTGATCCCGGTTCATTTCGATCTTGTCCTTAAGATCATCGTAGCTCTCGGCTGTGAATACGGGAATACCCATAATGTCACCGTAGGTTTCAATCTGGGTCCTGGCACCGATCCTGTAGTTGTCTATGGTAATCATACAGACACGAAGGGACTGATCTCCTGAGGTGACACCGTTTATGGCAGCCAGCTTGGCTATGGTTGTGGTCTTGCCCACTCCCGTGGGGCCCACAAGTACAAAGACCCTGGGAGAGGGAACGGGGCTGTCCTGAAATTCTGAGAGGGAGGTGCCGATCCATTCGATAACGGCATCCTCAAGCAGGTTGAACTGTTCCAGATCCTCCAGGGAAAATTCCCTTTTAAGACGGTCTATCATTGCTTTGATATAGGATGCAGAAAAATCATTCTCCTCAAGCAGCTCCCTCATTTTTTCAAGGGAGGGATGGAGAGGCTGTTCTTCCCGGGGGCCGGTGCCGATCTGCTCTTTCAGTTCCTTGACCTCTTTGAGAACCTCATCAAGGGTAGACCCCTTCTGAGCCTGGGTCATATTGAGGATTTCCTTCTTGCTTTTCTCGTCGGATTCCCTGCGGTTTCGGGCGGGGGTATCGGTGATGTAACCTGTATACTCCACGCCGTCTCTTGTAAAAAGACCCATAAACCCGCCCAGACGGACATTTTTGTAGAACAGGATCTTTGCCTTGTCGCCGTATTTGACGCGGATATTGCTGATGACCTCAGCATGGGTATACCCGGATTCTGTAAAGTGCTGCTCCATTTCCTTTCTATCCTTTATGCCTGATCTCCCAGCACAATAGTGCCCAGGGATTCAATATTGATATCACTTACAACCTCGGGTACCGAAAGAACCACCAGATCGGGCATGGCTCTCATAGTAGAGGATTTCACCAGGGGTCTAGCGGCTTCACTGGTCAGTATGACAGGATAAAAACCGGCTTCCTGCATTGCACGCACATTATTGGCGACAGCATTGATCCAGGCCCTCTGAAAGTCCGGGTCCAGGGCGGCTATATCACCGGTTCCTGTCTCCATCCGGGCCTCAATAATGCTCTGCTCCACCGAAGGATCGATGGTAAGAACTTTAAGTTCCTTACCTTCTGTAGCATACTGCAAACATATCTGTCTTCCAAGAGTCTGCCTTACCTTTTCGGTGAGGAAACCGATGTCTTTGGTGATGCTGCCGTAATCGCTCACCGATTCCAGAATCATTACAAGATTCCGGATGGATACCTGCTCCTTCAGAAGGTTCTGCAGAACCTTCTGTATTTCACCGGTGCTGAAGGTCTTCGTAGCCTCATCAACAACAGCAGGGTAGTCCTCTTTCAGGGCGTTCATCATTGCCTGAACCTCCTGGCGGCCAAGGATCTCGGGAGCATGACGCTTGATGATCTCGGTGAGATGAGTTGCAATGATGGAGGGGGGATCAACCACAGTGTACCCCTCTCTCTCGGCCCTGTCCCTCTGGTCTGCGCCGATCCATACGGCGGAAAGCCCGAAGGCCGGGTCAGTCGTCGCCTCACCCGAAAGAGCTTCCCTGTCACCGCCCGGATTGATAGCCATATACTGGTCAACCCGGATGACCCCGGTGCCCACATCAACACCCTTGATTTTAAGGCAGTACTCGCTTGGTTCAAGTCGCATATTGTCTATGATCCTGATACGGGGAACAACAAGCCCCAGATCAAGGGCGGCTTCCTTCCGTATTCTTGTTATCCTTTCAAGCAGTTCGGCACCCTGATCTTTGTCCACAAGGGGAATAAGACCGTACCCCAGCTCCAGAGAGAGGGGATCGAAGGGCACAACCGGTGACATCTCGGCGGGCTCGGAACTCTCCTTCTGAACCTCCTGCTCCGCGGCTTCTGCTTTCTGCTTCTCTTTGCGGCTCAGATTCCAGGCTGTGTAGGCCGAAAGCAGGCCCATGGGAATAAGAAGATACCAGGGGAAGCCGGGCAGAATACCGAGGAGGATAAGAAAGCCGGCAGCAATGCCGTAGATCCTGGCCTGAGCCGTGAACTGGCTGGAAACATCCTCACCGAAGGTTCCGTCGGAGATGGACCGTGTAACAACAAGACCCGTTGCCACAGAGATCAGCAGGGCCGGAAGCTGGGAGACAAGACCGTCACCGATTGTAAGGGAGGTGTAGGTTGCCAGTGCTCCCCCGAAGGACTCTCCATGAATGGAAACACCAACGATCAGACCGCCGATGATGTTCACAAGTGTAATGACGATGCCTACCTTGACGTTTCCGGAAACAAATTTCGAGGCACCGTCCATGGCTCCGTAGAAGTCGACCGATTTCTGCAGGTGGTCCTTCCTCTTACGGGACTCCTCTTCTGATATGGCACCTGAGTTCAGTTCTGCCTCGATGGCCATCTGCTTACCGGGCATGGCATCCAGTGCAAAACGGGCAGCGACTTCGGACACACGGGTAGAACCTTTGGTAATTACCATAAACTGAACTGCAACGATGATAATAAAGATAATAAGACCGACAACCAGACCTTCCTGCCCCGTTGTACCCACAACAAATGTTGCAAAGGCCTTGACTATTTTTCCGTCGAAGTCCATTCCCTTGGTCAGAATCAGTCTTGTTGAGGAGACGTTCAGGGCCAGGGAGAAGACGGTGGTCACCAGCAGCATTGTGGGAAAGACCGAGAATTCCAGAGGGTCCTTGTTATACATGACAATCAGAATGATCATCATGCTCAGAAGGAGGTTGATTACCATCAGGGCGTCCAGCATCACCGTAGGGAGTGGTATGATCAGCATGATCACCACCGCCAGTACACCTACGGCCACAAGCATATCGCTGTTATCAGAGCTGAGTAGTCGCTTTATTTCGTCCTGCAATGCCATTGCCGCTTATATCTCCTAACTGACCGACTTTCCGGTCATTTCGTAAATCTTAACAAGGATACCCGAAACCACGCTATAGTAATCTTCAGGAATCTCATCTCCGATCTCCACATTGGCGTGAAGGGCCCGTGCCAGAGGCTTGTTCTCCACAATGGGAATATCATTCTCACGGGCAACAGACTTTATCCTCTGGGCGACCTCGTCCATACCCTTGGCGCTGACCCGGGGGGCCGTCATGGAGTCCTGCTTGTACTCCAGGGCCACGGCGTAATGGGTCGGGTTTGTTATAACAACATCCGCATTGGGAACATTCTGCATCATCTGATTGGTCAGCAGCTCCCGCATCTTCTGGCGGAGACGGCTCTTGATCATGGGGTCTCCGTCTGACTGCTTCATCTCTTCCTTGATCTCATGGCGGGTCATTTTCAATGACTCCCTGTGCTGCCTTCTCTGAAAGAAATAGTCGGGCAGAGAGAATACAAGAAGAATCAGTGCCGTTTCAATCATCAGGCGGAACGCCAGCCCTCCGATAAGTGCAGCCGCCTCACCGATGGTTCCGTAAACAAGATTTGTAATCTCGGGAACTTTGCTCCTTACATTCAAAAAGGCAAGAGTTCCGATAACAGCAACCTTTACAAGTGACTTGGCCATATTGAACAATCCCTCGGTTGAGAAAAGAACCCGCTGGGCCCATTTTACTATATTCGGGGAGATCTTGTTAAAGTCCGGCTGAATCGTCTTGGTTGTAAAAAGGAATCCGACCTGAAAAACATTGCCCAGGAAAGCCGCCAGAAAAGCGACACCCATAACGGGGAGGGTCAGCTTCAAATAGTATTCGATAAAAGCCCTGGGCAGGATCGACTCTGACACAATGGCTGTCTCTGTTGAACGGGTGAGGAAGAACTGAAGCATGGACTTCATGGTTCTGACCATCCAGGGGCTCAGTATCCCTATCAGCAGCAGGGAGAACAGGAGTACCAGAGCGGCCACAAAATCTGCTGATTTGGCGACCTTGCCCTCTTCACGGGCCTTTCTGATCTTCTGTTCTGTTGGCTCTTCGGTACGCCCTTCATCCTCTGCGGCAAACCACTGGAGATGGATCTGGAACTCACTCTCATCAGCAAGGGAGGGCCTCTGGGCAAATCCGGGCAGAAGGGCGTCCCAGTCTGCGCCGTAAAAGGACTCGGGCCGTGGCATGCCGGCAGTTCCCGCGGCGGTGCTCAGGGGCCTCACAGGGAAGCTCCTTCAAAGTGGTAGAGCCGCAGCAGCTCCTCTATCTGGGAGAAGCCGTTTTCGATCACAAGCACCATCTTCTCTGCCAGAAAAGGGGCAGCCATCATAATAATAAGAAAACCGACTGAGATCTGTATGGGAAAACCTACCATCATCAGGTTCATCTGGGGAGCGGCCTTTGCAAGAAGACCCATTGTCACAGAAACCATCAGAAGAGTCCCCATCATGGGTATTGCCAGTATCAGAGACTGCTCAAAAAGCTGAGCAAGGGCACCTATAAGGCTGTTCGAAAGAAAACCGGGGTTGGTCATCAGATAGTCACCCTTCATGGCGCGGAAGGAGCTGTATACAGCTATAAGAAATACCTTCTGCAGACTGTCTGAAACGATAAAAACAAACATTCCGATAAGGTTGAAGAACTGTCCGATAAGGGGAATTTCAACCTGACTCATGGGATCGTATGTCGCGGAGGCTCCAAAACCCATCTGAACCGAGAACATCTGCCCCCCGAGCTGAAATACAACAAAAACGAGCTGCATAAACATTCCGATAAGAAGCCCTGTAAGGACCTCGGAGATCAGAAGGGCGCCGTAGAGAAGCCCCGTGTCGGGGATCACATATCCAAGTGTCCGTACCATGGGATACACAGCAACCGCCGTAAATATAGCCAGGCCAGCCTTGGCCATGGCCGGAATTCCGGATGAGGATATGATGGGAACAACCATAAACAGAGCAAAAACCCTTGCAAAGATGAGGAAATACAGCTGTAGATCGGGAATCAGCTCATTGAGGATCAATCATCCCTCCCCTATCCTGCCATTCCGGGGATAAGCTGGAAGATGGAGATTGTGTAGTTTATAAGGGAGTTGGCCATCCAGGCCCCTAAAAGCCCAAGGGTGATAAAGATAGCCAGAATCTTGGGTACGAAGGTCAGCGACTGATCCTGAATTGACGTGGTAGCCTGGAATATGGAGATAATCAGACCGATTGTCATGGCAACCAGAAGGACAGGTGCCGCCAGAATCAGTGTCTGAACAATGGAGTTTCTCAATAGCGTTACAATAAAACCAATAGACATTTAAACCTCCTGCGCCTTTCTTATGACTTTCATAAAAAACTCTGGACCAGCTGCTGCGTCAGCAGGCCCCACCCGTCAACAAGTACAAAGAGAACAAGTTTAAAGGGCATGGAAATCATAACCGGCGGGAGCATGATCATACCCATGGACATCAGAACCGATGCCACGACCATATCGATTATGATAAAGGGGATATAGAGCAGAATCCCTATCTTGAATGCAATTGTAAGCTCATTGAGAATAAATGCCGGGATAACCACATAGGTAGGCACGTCGGCAAAGGTTTCGGGCCTGTCCAGTCCGCGCAGGGACATAAAAAGCTCAATATTCTTCGGATTGTCCCTTAGCTGCCGGTACATAAAATACCGGATTGGCCCTTCGGCATTCTCAATCATCTCGTCAATTCCGATTTCCCCCTCCGCAAAGGGGCGGAAAGACTCCTGATAGATCTGATCAAAGGTGGGCCACATTATAAAGAGTGTCAGAAAGAGAGCGATTCCCATCAGCACCGAACTGGGAGGCACCTGCTGGAGACTGAGGGCCCTCTTGATAAAGTCAAGAACAATAGAGAGCCTCAAAAAAGAGGTCATCAGTATGGCAATGGAGGGTGCGAGAGACAGAGTTGTCAACAGAAGAAGGAGCTGAATGGAAAGAGCTACTTCCTGATTGCTCTCAGGATTTCGTATGGAGAGATCCACAAAAGGAAGATCCAGAATACCATCGGTTTCACTTGGATCGGGGTCAGGTACCTGCTGTGCAAAGACAGGGGCCGCAAGGAGAGCCAGGAAAAGGATCAGCAGAAAGCGTTTCATTCCCTGTCCTCCAGATCCTTGAGGCGGTTTCTCTGGGTTCTTAGAAAGTCGGGAGACTCTTCTGTCATCTTCCGGCCGCTTCCAAGGGAGAGTCCCTGACGGAAGAGGGACCGGAAGGAACCTGTTGCCCTCTGGGGCTCACCGGCCTGTTCCAGTTTGATGGAATCCAGGGTCTCCTGGTCTGTAATTTCGGATATAAGATTCACCGATGAACTACCGCTGCCCACAAGAAAAACCTGGTTCCCCACCTCTATAAGATGAAGGGATGCGTCCCGTTTCAGATGCCTTGTGGAGAGGAGAGCTATCCTTTCCTCACCGGACTCGGCAATGGGTGTGAATCTTTTAAGCAGATAAACAAGAAGGTAGATAACCCCTATGACACCGGCCAGAACGATAATGACCCTGATCAGATCACCAAGCCCCACAGAGGGGGGCGGAGCGTCCGCCTCGGGAGCGGCTGCCCCCTCTTCCCCTGCAGCCTGTCCGTCCACTGCGGTATCCGCAGCCGGAAATAGAGGCAGTTCAGTTTCGTCGATTTTCCGGTACTCCGAGGTACCTTGAGAATTTCCAGAAGACTCCTGTGCTCCTATAAGCAGCGGAGTCCCCAATAGAATGAGTATCAGATAAAGATGTTTCAGTGTCCCCCTCCCAAGTTTCACTATGATTCAATTGTACGGATAGGCATTTGATTCGACACCGGTAGTCGGTCCGGCGCAATGAATCAGAAAGCCTTCCGGTTGCTTACACTAGTTTTCTCCCACTCTGTCCAGATTGGAAACGATGTCGGTTACACGTACACCGAAGTTTTCATCAATAACCACAACTTCACCCTTGGCAATAAGGTTGTTGTTAACAAGGATATCAACGGGCTCACCAGCCAGTTTGTCAAGCTCGATAATCGTACCTTCACCAATACCGAGAATATCTTTGATCTGCCACTTGGTCCGGCCCAGCTCTACGGTAAGCTCCATGGATACGTCCATAAGGAGACCGATGTTCCGCTGCTCGGAAGGTGAAATATTGGCCCCGAACTCGGGGAACTGAACTCCCTGAACATTGGGCGCAGCCGCCTGCTGCATCATATAGGGGTTCATCTGCTGCATTCCGGGCATGCCGCCCATCTGGGGCATTCCCTGCTGGGGCATACCCATTCCGCCCATCTGCTGCTGGGGCATTCCCATTCCGCCCATGGGCTGCTGGGGCATTCCCATTCCGCCCATATCGGGGGCACCTCCCCCCATGGAACCCATGCCTCCCATTCCACCCATGGCTGCCATGGGATCGGGAGCCTGAGGTGCTGCAGATCCGCCTGCACGGGCTGCAAGGTCTGAGGCCACAGACAGTTCAAGAATCTCTATCATTTCAAGAGAACCCTGTCCGTCAATTTCTATGGGATAGGTTATTTTTACAAGAGTATCTCCCCCGGGGGAGATAAGGCCCTTGGCCATTTTCTGGCTTTCGGGACTGATTGTCATGACATTGGCGCCTATGGTATCGCCGATGGCGGTTACTTCAGAGCCTGTTATCTGGGAGACAGCTTCGCCTACGGCGCTTACTGCCGTTCCGTCAAGATCCACATCGGACTGGCCTATCATGGGGCCGGCGATTTTCACGGCGTTGTCAGGGGTAAAGACAAAGGCATGCCCCCCTGAAAGGCCCTGGTTGAAATCCATCTTGACCTCTACGACCTCATCGCTGAGACCGCCGATCAGGGCATCCCGAGAGAGGCTTTCGACGGAGGGAGGATTGATAGTTACGCCGGTGGACATAATACCGCTCAGTGTTGAGCTGAGATTTCCAACAACATTTGCAAAAAGCCCTTTCAGAGCATCCACCTCGGAAGCACCAAGTCCTCCGCCGGCTGAAGAGCCGCTGTCATCCATGCCGCCCAGAGAGTCATTACCCATCAACAGAGCATCTATTTCATCTTGAGAGAGGGAACCATCACTCATTCTTCGTCTCCTTCAACGGCCAGTTCTTCAAAGTCCGTCTGATCTATATCTTCTATTTTCCGGGTTACCTGTACGGCTATCTTATTGCCTACAGCACCGGGACGGCAGTCAAATTTGGGGCGGTTACCGATCTTAAGCACCATGGGATCATTGATCCCTGTATTTGACAGGCGGATAATATCGCCTGTCTTAATGGAAAGGATGTCCCGCATGGTCAGCTGTATTCCGCCGACCTCCGCCATAATGGGAACCCCGATTCCGGAGAGACGCTCTCTCAGGATATTCAGGTTTTCTGTTGTCGTTCCCCTCCGGATGGAGGAGTAGTAGTACTGTGCCGACAGTTTGGAAATGATCGGCTCAATCGTAAGATAGGGGATACAGAAGTTCATCATCCCTTCCACATCCTCTACTTTGGTTTCAAGGGTTACAAGAACAACCATTTCAGTTGGAGGTACGATCTGGGCAAACTGGGGATTGGTCTCAATCTGTCCCAGACGGGGCCGCAGGTCGATAACCTGGCTCCATGCCTCACGCATATTTCCAAGGATTCTTACAATAATGGACTCCATTACAGAGCGCTCGATCTCCGAAAGTTCACGGTTGATCTTGGACCCCTCTCCGGTACCTCCGAAAAGACGGTCGATAATGGAAAATGTTACAGCCGGGTCGATTTCAAGGATGGCAGACCCTTTCAGGGGGTCCATGTTGATTACCGCAAGTGCTGTGGGAGAGGGAATGGAGCGGATAAACTCCTCATATGTAAGCTGGTCTACAGAGGCCACATGTACGTTTACAAGGCTCCGCAGCTGTGCCGACAGAGATGTTGTTGTAAGACGGGCAAAGGTCTCATGCATAAATGAGACCGTTCGGATCTGTTCCTTTGAGAATTTATCCGGGCGCCTGAAGTCCCAGATTCTGATGTTTTTACGCTCGGTGACCTGCTGAGCCTCTTCGGGTTCCGTATCCCCCGAAGATATAGCGGTTAACAGCTGATCAATTTCATCCTGCGACAGAACCTCTGTCATGCTAGCCCCTTTCCTGAATCAGAATTCATAAACCTGTAGTTCCGGAAAAATAATATCCTGTACCTTGCCCTGACTCAAAACCCGGTTTACCAGATCCTTGAGTTCGGTTTTGATAATATGCTCTCTTTCCGGAGCCAGTTCGGCAGCCGTCTTCTGACTGAAATAGTTCCTGATAATGTCTGTAAGCTGCGCCGTTCTGGCAACAAGCTCGGTCTGAACCTGTGAGTCCCCCTCTTTGTATCCGATGTCAACCTTGACAATAACGGAGTGGGGAGACTGATCCCTTGTCACCCCCCTGATCTGGGGAATCAGGGTGTAGTAGGTATAGGGCTCGGGTATGGTCTCATAGGCCTGGGATACCTCGGCGAAGCTTCTGTTCACCGATCCCTTGTCCAGAACCCTGAAGGTCACTACTGAAATAGTTATGGTCAGAAGGACGGCTACAATACCCGCCGCCACATAGACCAGTACCCTGGCAATCTTGTCGGAGATAAAACGTTTTTTCTTTGTCTCACCCATCTCGTCGGGAGACGCTGTTTCAAGGGCATTTCCCAATTCTAAATCTTCATCAGCCATCTTATCACCTGCATCCTGTAAACAGATAAATTTTATCAGAAATAAGGCGTTTATGCAAACACTTCCTCATTTATGAACCTTTACTCACTCATGTGCTTCGGCAAGCACTATAATATCGACTCTCCGGTTGTATGCCATTCCCTCGGGAGTATTCTCATCAGCCAGGGGAACAGTGTCGCTCATTCCGGCAATCTGGAACTGGGCTTCATCCACTCCAAGGTCCACCAGATAGTGAAGGACATTGGCCGACCGGGCTGCAGAAAGCTCCCAGTTGCTCGGCCAGGGTCCCGCAGGATCTGTAGGGCTTGAGTCGGTATGACCCTCTATCCTGAACTTTCTCTCCCTCAGTTCCTGGCTTGAAAGGAGCCCCGAGACCTTCTGGAGGATTTCTCTGGTGCTCTCGATATCAACCTCGGCGCTGGCGGGACGGAAAAAGGCATCCGAGGCAAGTGTAATAACAAGCCCCCTCTCATCCTCGGTGATCCTCACCTGCTTACTCTTCACCTCCGGCTTGAACATGGAGACAGCCGTCTGCCTCGCCTTGTCCAGCCCCCTCGCCCGCTTTGTTGAGGGCATGGCCATTATATTGTTTCCAAGCTCAGCCAGCTCCCCTACATCCAGGGTGTTTCCGCCCTGCAGAGGCCCAAGGCCGTTAAAGGAAACCATTATAAGCTCCATGCGGGCGCCTTCAATGGTTTCCGGATTCATAAGAATAACAAAGAAACAGAGCAGGAGGGTAACCATGTCCCCGTAGGTGGTCATCCACTCGGCAGCCCCTTCTTCGCATTTTGGACACTTGTCCTGATCGTCATCGGCCATAGGTTATCCCCTACTCTCCGCTGCTCTTCTGGGGCCGTTCAGCCGGCGGCAGATAGGTATACAGCTTGTCTTCCAGGATTCTCGGGTTGTCCCCGGACTGAATGGAAAGAATTCCCTGAACCATAATCTCCTTGACGAGCAGCTCTTCCTTGTTCCTGTCATCCAGTTTTATCTGAATGGGCATCAGTACAAGGTTGGCAAAGATAGAACCATAGAGTGTGGTTACAAGGGCAACAGCCATGTTGGGACCGATGGATGCGGTATCCTCAAGGTTGGCCATCATACCGATAAGCCCCAGAAGGGTACCGATCATTCCGAAGGCCGGAGCAATCTTAGCCCAATTCCCGAAAAAGTCAATCCCGTCCTGATGGCGGGAATCGATCATGGAAACATTCCCGTAGAGGATCTTTTTGATCACATCCGGGTCCGTACCGTCTACAACAAGCCGGAGGCCTCCCCTGAGGAAGTCATCTTCAACATCGTTCAAGGCATCGTCCAGTGAAAGAAGACCCTCTTTACGGGCGTTGTCCGCAAAGGTTACAAGCTGTGTAATGATGGCTTCCTTGTTGAAAACCTGCACATTCATGGCGATGTTTATAAACTTGGTAAACCCCAGGGCTCTCTGCATGGGGTTTGCGACGATCATGGCCGCAAAGGAACCGAAGATTACGATAATAACCGAGGCAATATCAATATAGAGATTGATCGCGTTTCCCGCGGCCAGAATCGATCCGATGATCAGCAGAAAACCGCCGAACAAACCGCCTATCGTTGCTATATCCATAAAATTGACTACTCCTCGTTCTTGAATCCGCCGATCCGGCGCCTGTACTCGACGATCCTTTCAAAGACCGTGTCATAGTCCTCCTGAACAACCAGACGCTTTCCCGACAGCATTACTATGGTAGTGCTGGCTTCCGTTTCAATGTACTCGATCTGATGGGGATTCAGATACAGAACCTTGCCCAGTTTCCCCATCATTGTTACTTTGATCATCGGCTACCGGCTACCATTATCTCTTGAGCTGCAGAAGTTCCTGCAGCATTGTGTCACTTGTTGTAATGGACTTGCTGTTCGCCTGAAAACCACGCTGGGTCACGATCATATCGGTAAACTGCTCAGCCAGGTCCACATTACTCATTTCAAGAGCACCTGAAACAAACTTTCCCTTTCCTGCAATCCCGGAGGGCCCGATATTGGCTTCACCGGAGTTGATTGTCTCGACATAGGTGCTTTCACCGGCTTTCTCAAGACCGCCGGGGTTTACAAAGCTTGCCAGGGCGACCTGACCGAGGGCTCTGTTGGTTCCGTTTGAGTAGACACCTGTGATCTCACCCTTGGCATCGATCTTGAAGGTTTCAAGATAACCCATGGAGTAACCGTTCTGGCGGAAGGCCTTGGTTGAAGATGTTTCGGCAAACTGGGTTACAGTATTGGTGTAGCTTCCAACTTCACCAAGATTCAGGTTGAAGGTCTGGCGCAGAAGAGCTCCGTCGGCTCCGGGGGTGGTATCCTGTACATCGAAGGATACGGGAATCAGCAGATTCCCCTGCTCCACCCGGTCTCCCTGTGCATCAAAAGCGGCTGTCAGGGCACCGAGGTTGTCGAACTCCATAATAAAGTTGTTGTCGGCGTTGTTCTCGGCTCCGATATCAAGGGTCGTATTGCTGGGAGCTTCCTGATTGGCATCAACGTTGACGTTGACACTCCACTGGTTGGCAACACCGGGAACCTTTGTAAAACTGACTGTCATCTGGTGGACGTTTCCGAAGTTGTCGTAGATATCCTTGTCGATGGTCCATGTTCCCTGTCTTATGTCGGCAGGACCTGCTCCGTCGGCAATTTCAGGAGTTCTCTTGTCCAGGTTACATGCAAGCTCCACCTCAGTTGTGGCGCTGGCGGGGTCCTTGCTTCCCACAGGGATAAAGAGGCTTGTTGTATCGGCGGCTGTATTGATAAAAGTTTCGCCGTCGATGGTCTCTGCGTCCCAGCCCTGCACTCTCATACCGTTGGCGGGATTCACAAGCATACCCTCGGAATCAAGGCCGAAGGCACCGGCTCTGGAGTAAAACTCCTTGTCACCCTGGCTGAGAATAAAAAATCCGTCACCCTGAATTGCAAGGTCCGTTGTATTCCCTGTTGACTGAAGAGATCCCTGTGTATGAATAGTGTCGATGGTAGCCACCTGCATACCGAGTCCGACCTGCATGGGGTTTACACCACCAAGCTCTTCTGTGGGTCGGGCTGCGCCTTTCATTCCCTGGGAGATCATATCCTGAAAGACAACCCGGCCTTTTTTAAATCCGATTGTGTTGACGTTGGATACATTGTTTCCGATTACATCCATTCTTGTCTGATGGTTCTGAAGTCCGGAAACTCCTGAATAGAGTGAGCGCATCATAACTGGGACTCTCCTTTACTGTTATATACTGTCTGCAGTGTATTGAAATCATAGTAGCTTCCGTTTACGAGAAGCTGGGGGAACTCGCCCCCTGTTACCGCATCAACCTTACCGGATACTGTCTGTCCGGCGAAGTTGAGCTCAACATCCTTTCCAAGGACATTGAAGGCCTGTGAGCTGTTGAGGCGCTCGGCCATGGCTGTGAACTGCTGGTTCATATTTGTCATCTGCTCGAGGCTTGAAAACTGTGCCATCTGGGCGATGAACTCTTTGTCTTCCATCGGCTTGGTCGGGTCCTGATGGGAGAGCTGGGTGATCAGGATTTTCATAAAGTCATCCTTGTCCAGACTCTGCTTAACAACCCTGTTTCCATTGAGGGCTTTATTGAAACTTTCGACCTGCATGGAAACTTTTGCGCTGTCCGATGCATTCATTGTTGTGTTGAAATCCATTCCAACTCTCTCCTATCTATGGCAGGGCTCCGGCCGGGCCGGCCCCTTACAAATCTGCTATACGACCAGATCGATCCGACCCAGGTTCATTCCTTCTTCGTAGACGACAGGAATCTGTCCATCCAGCTCTTCCGCTGCATTTGAGGCAAAGTACACAGGACTCTCGTTTCTGTGCTTATCTCCGCCTTCTGTCTGTCCGCCGCCGACGGAAACATCCAGGGATGCCGTATCGAACCCGCTCTCTTCAAGTGATCGGGTAAGATCCGCCAGATTGTTTAAAAACACCTGACGTACATTACTATTTTCGACAATTATCTTCCCGACTATATTGTTTTCATGAAGATTCAGATTAATCCGTACTTTTCCAAGGGCTTCAGGCTTCAGGATCAGCTTGATCTCACCCTCTTTATTATCCTTAAGGACAAACCGGATGCTCTTTGTAAGCTCCTGGGTCCCCTTGTCCTGCAGCTGCCGGTCCAGAAGGGCTGCGCCTTTCTGCTCCTCGGCGCTCATGAGTACAAAGTTTTTCCCTGAGCCGTCTGCGTTCTCAACAGAAGGCATTGCCGTGGTCACATCATCCGAGGGAGCAAACTCCATGGTCAGCTTGTTGCCTTCACTGTTCTCATCAACACGGCGTAAAAGGGGAGCCTGCTCTTTTGCAGACCTTCTGTCCTCTACGGCGATCTTCAGATCATGGGATTTCTTCTTTTCTTCGGACTTTGCGGTTTTACCGTCATTCAGGGCTGCGGACTTCCGTGCTCCGGCTGTCTGCAACAGGAGTTCTTCACCACTCCTGACAGCTTCCGCTGTCTGCAGATCCTGTACGGCGGCCCCTGCTTCGGCTGATTCGGGTGTACCGGGGGCAGATGAAGCCAGTCCGGTATCAGCACCTTCAGCCTGAAGGGATTCGGCTTTTCCCTGCTTCAGGGCTGCCAGTTCCATTGCAGAAGCACCTTCGGCCGCAGCTGCAGCCGTCTGAGCCTCAAGGGACTGTGCGCTTATGGTGCTGCTCTTTTTACGATCCGCCGCGGCAAGAGTCTTGAGATCCGCCTTCTTTCCGGCACCCTTTTCATCGGATTTAACAAGATGCAGCAGTGATGCTGCAGAGCTGTTCTCTTTTCCCTTTTTTGCTGTCCGGGATGCCCTGGCCTGATCTCCGGCCTTTCCGGCTTGAGCCTGTTTCTCCGATTCTGAGGTTTCAGATGATTTGGATGTTTTTCCGGATGTAAGGGATTCATCATTTCGGCGTTCAGAAGCCTTTTCACCTGCACGGGCTTCGCGGATACCCTCTTCAGGCCTTATGGGGTTCTCTGCACTCCCGCCTGCCGGGGCATCATCAGAGCCTGAGGATGCAGCTGTCTCACGGGAGAGATCCTGCTGTTCCCTGAGGGCGGTTCTGAATCCGTCATCTTTTGTAGTCGGCGCGTTATTCTTTTCTGTCCCCTGGCTGACCGGAATAAATTCCGCCGGGGAAGAAGACAATTGAATCATGGCACCTCCAGATAGATTAGTCTACCGGTTTCAACGCCATCTTGCTCTGCAGTTCCGCAGCACGTGTTGCGGGCATCAAGGACAACCAGTAGGCAACCAGGGACGCTTTGCCTGTTTCCGATGCAAGCCGTTCGGAGGTCCTGAGGACATCCACAAGCTCCGTATCCGCCATCTCTAACATGATGGCCACGGCTCTTTCGGGCTGCATACCTTCCAGGTATTTGGCATTCTGTTCCAGGTTTGCTCTTTTATTGTCGTAAGAATTCAGAGCTTCATTAAGAGATTTCTCTTTTTCCTCAATAGATTTCTTTGTTTCTTCCAGTTGACTGCCCAGTTCTGCGAGTTCCGCCTCTTTGAGCTGTATCCCCTCTTCCCTTGCATTGAGTTCGGCTTCACGGATATCCAGAGCCTCCTCCTGTTTGCCAAGACGCTCTCTGTCCAGAAGATAGAGGTCATCGGGCTGCTGAACCGGTTCAGGGACATCGATCCGGACCAGTTTCAATACCGGAGCAAGACTCTCACGGGCATCTATGAGCCCCAGAAAGTCCACCCAGAGCATTCCGCCTACGATAAGAAAAAGAATGAGTATTATAAGAAAAAATATCTTCGCCGCTCCGGCGCCGCCACCAATACCAGCCACTGGAATCTCCTATTCGTTTATCCTGTTCATATTGTTAAGCAGATCATCAAGCTGATGGGCTTCCGCCCTCTTTCTGACCACTTCGTATTCCGCTTTGCGCTTCTCTTTGAGCTTGTCCAGGCCCTCCCGTTTTGCACGAGCCTCCCTGTAGCGCTCTCTGAGAGTTTCAAGATGCCCCTCACGGGCGTCCATCTCTTTCTGAAGCCTGCCGATCTCCTGATCAAGGCGGGCCCGGTAGAGCCCGTGCTGCAGCAGATCCTGCCCCGCTGCACCCGCAGGCATTCTATATGAAGCCTTCATACCCATGCGGCTCATCTTTTTCTCATTGAGCAGATTCCACTCGCTTACAGCCTTCCCCAGAAGGATTTCAGCTTCCTGCTCCTCCTCAAGGCGGAGCTCCAGAATGGACTCAAGCGAAAATTGAAAGCGTTTCATCGCCATCATCCCTGTTCTTGCCGTCTCTGAATCCCTCGTGGGCGAGGTCCTCTTCAGTGAGGTTGTCTCCGCTGATCCGGCCTGCATTTATAAGAGTCTCCTTCAGCTCGGCCTTCTCTTCAATCTCCTGCTGCAGGAAGCTGTTTATCTCGTCAATCTTGTCGATGGCCTCATCCACAAGGGGATTGGAGCCCCGGGCATAGGCCCCGACGGAGATCAGATCTTCCTTCTCTGTATACAGGGCAAGAAGCTTTCTTATATAACCGGCATTGCGCCGCATCCTCATGGGCATGACCTTGTTCTCAAGACGGGAAACCGAGCTCAGAACATCCACAGCGGGATAGTGGTACTTTTCCGCAAGCTTCCGGGCAAGGACTATATGACCGTCCAGAATACCCCGAACAGCATCTGTAATGGGCTCTTCCATATCATCCCCTTCCACAAGAATTGTATAGACGCCGGTGATACTTCCCTTTTGGGCCGTACCGCTCCGCTCAAGAAGTTTGGGGAGGATTGTAAACACAGAGGGAGTATACCCCCTTGTTGCCGGCGGCTCTCCCACCGCAAGGCCTATCTCCCTCTGGCTCATGGCCAGACGGGTCACAGAGTCAAACAGGAGCATGACGTTCTTGCCCTGATCCCTGAAATACTCGGCGATTGTAGTCGCGGTGTAGGCTCCCCTGACCCGGCTCAGCGCCGAAGTATCTCCTGTGGAGACAACAAGAACTGACCGTTCAAGGCCTTCAGGCCCCAGATCGTTCTCTATAAACTCACGAACCTCGCGCCCACGCTCACCGATGAGAGCTATGACATTGATATCCGCAGAGGTGTTCCGGGCTATCATTCCCAGAAGTGTGGATTTGCCCACACCTGACCCTGCAAAAATACCGATTCTCTGCCCCTCCCCTAAAGGGATCATGGAGTCAATGGAGCGTATTCCCGTAATAATCTGATTTGAGATTGGTTTTCTGTTAAGTGGAGACGGAGGAGTCTGAAATACAGAGCGCCTTACGCTGCCTTTCAGCCCGCCCCGCCCGTCGATGGGGTGTCCCAGACCGTCCAGGGTACGTCCCAGAAGATCCTCTGAAACCATGACAGAGAGCTGTTCGCCTGTGGCGATCACGGGGCAGCCCGCTTCAATTCCCTGTATATCCTCATAGGGCATCAGCTGAACCCGCTGATCCTTGAGGGCCACAACCTCCGCAAGATATTCCCTGCCCTCACGGGGGACAAGAATACGGCAGACCTCGCCGATAACGGCCTGGGGACCGCTGGATTCGATAAGGCTGCCCTGAACCCGGATGACCCGGCCGTGGTATTTAACAGTTTCAATCTCTTCGACTGTATCTATGTAACGTTCCAGCATGTTCCCCTCCCCAGCGGCATGCCAGACCATGGTTTATTACTGCTCGCCCTTCACCTTGATGGGTACAAGCTCCATGATCTTCTCTTCAATTTCTTTAAGCTGACTTGTAATTCTGGCATCGATCTGGCCGAAGTCTGTTTCAATGATACATCCCCCCGGATCTACCGAGGTGTCTTCCAGAATTGTGATGGATTTCACATTTTCAACCATCTTCATAAAGTCTCTCGTATGGTCGGTAGCCAGGTCCAGATCCGCAAGATTAACCCTGACAGCCACATCACCCCGGCTCTTGAGCTTCCGCAGAGCCTGAACGATGTTATTGACCACAACATTTTTCTGGTTTTCCGAGATAACCTTGATAACCTTGCGTGAGATCAGAAGAACAAGATCGATCATCTGGGTCTCCGCTTCGTTGATCATCTCTTCACGCTTCTCAATGGCCTTGTCAATGATGACATGAAGACGCTCAACAAGACGCTGTGCCTCGTCACGGCCGTGCTGATAACCCTCTTCCCGGCCGGCGGCTTCACCCTTCTGACGGGCGTCCTCCTCAATCCGGGACTGCTGGTCTCTTGCTTCGGCAACGATTTTTTCTGCCTCGGCTCTGGCTTCCTCCAGAATCCGGGCCGACTCATTTTCTGCCTCGATTTTCTCGCGGCTGGCCTGGTCGGTCTTGCGGCGGACCTCCTCAAAGGCTGTCTCCTCGGCTTCCTTTCTGATCCGTTCGGCCTCGTCCTGGGCCCTCTGAATCATACTCTGCTTCTCAGTTTCCCAGTTGGTCTTGAAGGCTTCGGCCTCCCGCCTCAAATCATCAGCGGTGGGTCCTGTATACTCCTCAACATCCGCCAGTTCATCCAGGTCTTCCTCTGCCTCGAAAATCGGGGCAGTAATCTGCACCTTCTGGGCAGTGAGGTTGACTATTTCCATGGGTCTGAACAGATTCTTTGCCATAATCCTTACTCCAATACACTGTCCCCGGCATCAGCCCGGGGCCGGCTGCTCTATACCAGAACGTCCTCTTCGCCGCTTCTGGCGATAACAACTTCACCCTGCTCTTCCAGTTTTCTGATAACAGATACAATCTTCTGCTGGGCCTCTTCCACATCCTTACGTCTTGTGGGACCCATAAAGTCCATATCCTCTTTCAGAAGAGCTGCGGCACGCTTGGACATATTGCGGAAGATCTTGTCCTGAACCTCCGGGTCTACAGCCTTGAGGGCCTTGGCAAGCTCGGCGGTATCCACCTCGCGCATAACCCTCTGCACAGCTCTGTCATCGAGCATAATAATATCTTCAAATACGAACATCCGCTTCTTGATCTCTTCTGCGAGTTCGGGATCTTCCTCTTCCAGTGACTCGATAATGGTCTTCTCTGTAGTACGGTCTACAAGGTTGAGGATATCAACGATACTTCCAACACCACCTGCGGAAGTGTAGTCTTCCGACGAGAGGGAGGAGAGCTTCTTCTCAAGCACACGTTCCACCTCTCTGAGGATTTCAGGTGAGGTTCTGTCCATTGTCGCGATTCTCTTGGCTACGTCAGACTGCTTCTCCTGGGGAAGCTGCCCCAGAATCTGAGAGGCCTTGAGGGGTTCAAGATAGGCCAGAATCAGGGCGATGGTCTGGGGGTGTTCCTGCTGAATAAAGTTCAGCAGGTGTGCCGGGTCGGTCCGACGAACAAAGTCGAAGGGCCTGGTTTTGAGGCTGCTTGTAAGTCGGTTGATAATATCCACCGCCTTCTGGCTTCCAAGAGACTTCTCAAGGAGTTCCCTTGCATAATCGATACCGCCTGAGGAGATGAAGTCGGAAGCCATCATCAGCTCCTGAAACTCCTGAAGTACCATATCCCTCTGTGCGGAATCGATATTTTCCAGTCGGGCGATCTCAAAGGTCAGGATCTCAATCTCATCCTCCCGAAGGTGCTTGAAGACCTCTGCCGAGATCTCCGCACCCAGGGTTACAAGAAAGATCGCTGCCTTCTGCTTGCCCGAAAGGTCTTCTTTATGCGAGGGTTTCCCTCCCTGCTGGTTGTTGGCCATTCTATTCCTCCGCCAGCCATGTTCTGATCAGGTTGGCCACGTCCTCAGGATGCTCTCTTGCCATATTCTTGGCGTTTTCCTGCATCTCCATGCGTGCCCGTTCCTGTACTGACATTTCTACGTCTATGCCCTCTTCCTCGGCCTGTCTGAGAGTCTGCTCCCTCATGGCCTGATGCTGTCTTGCCAGCTCCTCTTCTCTGAGGCGGCGGCGCCGTTCCAGCTCTTTGGAAATCATTCTGAATATGAAGAAGGCTGCAATCAGAATTACAAGAGCTACAATGGAGAACAGCAGGGTCTGCTGGATCTGCTGCTGCCGTCTGTACTCGGCATCCTCGGCCCTGAACTCGGCGGACCGGTCAAAGGGGATGTGCTGTACGGTAACGGTATCACCCCGGGCTGTGCTGTAGCCCACGGCATGCTGAACCAGAGTCAGAGCCTTTGCGAGGTCTTCATCGGAAACGGGTGTATAGATCCGTTTGATGCTGCCTTTCTCCACAACGGGCTTACCCTTCTCATCATAATCCCAGTTCCAGATTCCGTCCACGGCTACAGCCACAGAGATGCGGGCAATATTGAACGGTGATTTCTGTTCCTGGATATTTCTTGTATTTACAACCTCATTCTGAGTCTCGCTGTTGCTCTCATACCGGCCCACCAGATTGTTCAGGTCCTTGTATGCGGGAGGAGTCTGCCCCTCCTGACCGGGAGGTCCCTCGGGATTGAATCCGGTTCCCTCGAAGGTTTCGGAGCTTGAGTTCTTGCTTATAGTAATGGAGTTCACAGTCTCCAGTTCACTATAGGGCGTCTCGGGGTTGTCTTCCCTTACAACGATGGGAAAGTGCTCCTCAGTCTGGATGGACTTGTTGATAAACTCAAGATCGATATCAATATTCACGATGTTCACACGCTTGGCTGTAAACACATTCTGCAGTGAAGCAAGAATAGTATTTGTATACTGAACCTCAAGGGAACGTTTCTGCTTCAGCATCCTTGATGTAAGCAGAAGGTCATCGATCTTTCCAAGATTTTCGAAGTCGTTGAGAATCTTTCCACTGAAGTCGAGGATTGTTATATTCTCGGCCTGAAGCCCCTCTACGGCAAACTGAATCAGCTTGACGATTCCCTCGATCTTACTTCTGTTCTCGCTGATATCGCTGCCCGGTCGGGGAGTTATTACAGCTGAAACTGTTGTGGGGTTCTGATCGCTTGAAAAGAGAGTCCGCTCGGGCATTACAAGGGTCACCTGGGCGTTGTCCACATCGCTCAGGGCCTTGATATGCTGTTCAAGGTTGGCTGTGATGGCTCGGCGGAGATTCACATCCCGTTCGAAGTCCGTCAGGGTCCAGCGCTCCACATCAAAGATAGCCCAGGGATCGGTATCACTGGGTATCAGATCCTCCCGGATCAGAAGAGAACGCATCCGTCTGGCGGTTTTGTCATCACTGACAAGAATACGGCCGTCGGTGTTAATTCTGTAGTTCACGCCTTCTTCATCCAGTTTCAGGATGATTCTGTCGTTCTGTGACTGGTCTGTAATCGTGACTCCCAGCAGGGGTACCATGCTTGGTGACGACGAGACAGTAAAAAGCAGAAAGATACCCACGAGCGCGCCGGTCAGGATGCCCCCGAATATCAATTTCTGGATGAGACTCCACTTTTTCCAGATCCCTGAGATCTGTGATAAAAGTTTTTTAATCCATTCCAGCATTTCCCCCTCCCACGGTGAAACCTGAGGACCTTCCGAATAATTTCAGAAGACCCCTCAAATCTGATTTACCTCATATTGATAATATCTTTATAAGCCTGTACGGCTCCATCTACGATACTTTTTGTCATCTGCAGAGACATATTGGCCTTGGCCATGGCGATTGTCACATCGTGAGCCTCTACAGAATCGGGTTCGGTGATCATCTTCACGAAGATCTCCTGGCTGTCCAGCTGACTCTGGTTTGCGGAGTTGAGCCCCTTGCGGACAAGGTCGGCAAAGGCGGAGTCTGCGGGGACCTCTTTGGGGTCCGAGTTTTTCGCAGCCTTCATATGCAGGCTGTTTGTGGTCTTCATGGCCACGTTATTTCCGCTTACCGCCGTTTCGCTTAAAGTGTTCAACAGACTCATTTGCTACTCCTTAAAAGCCGACTTAACGGCCGATCTGCAGGGCTTTCTGAAACATAGACTTGCTGCCGTCCATAATTGCAACATTCGCCTCATATGCCCTTGTGGCGGAGATCATGTCCACCATCTCATTCACAATATTCACATTGGGATACTCGACATATCCCTTCTGGGGCCCCGTCTTGATGGCATCGGGATGGGTGGGATCGTAGACAAGGCGAAGGTCGCTGTCTGTATCCTTTTCAATCTCCGAAACCCGGACTCCCTTGCCGATGCCGTTATCAAGGCTCTCGGGAAGAAAGGGGCTGCGCCAGTAGGGCTGATCCGTAACGGGTCTGAATACAACCCGGCTTCTTCTGTAAGGTCCGCCGTCGGCTGTTCTTGTTGTATTTACATTGGCGATGTTATCGGAAATAACATCCAGTCTCATCCGCTCGGCGGAGAGCCCTGTTGCTGCCGTATTGATCGAACTGAACAATCCCATATCTTTCTAGCTCCTTACCTTGTCACCAGGTTGATCTGTGAAAACTGAAAACTGACCGAGTTGGTCATCAGCTCATACATCATCTGGTTCTGTGTGGCCATCATCATTTCCTGCTCCATGTCCACGTTATTGCCGTTGCTCTTGCTTGTTGTCAGGTAGTCCAGGACCCGTCTGGGTCTGACGCTGCGGTAATCTGTTGTCTCGTTGAAGCTCATATGCTTCTCATCAGTTACCTTGGCGGGGAGGGTGCGCTTCTGTTCAGAGGCCAGGGCGTTTCTCAGTTCTGTCTCAAAAGAAACATCGCTTCTCTTGAAGTTGGGTGTTTCGGCGTTGGCTATATTATTGGAGATGACCTCTCTTCTCACGAGGCTCGTATCCATAGTCCGCTGCAGAACATCCAGTGTTTTTCCAAAACTGCTACCTGTAAACATACCTTCTCATCCTTTGCAAAAAGCTTATACTACCCATTTTCGGCAAACTCCCCGCCGTCACTTAGGCTTTTATGCCCTTATTTCATCCCGCAATACCCCTAGAGGATATAACGGCTTAAATCCCTGTCCTGTATCACTTCACCAAGGCGTTCATTGACATAGTCAGATGTAATATCAATGGTCTGTCCCTTGATCTCCGGAGCATTGAAGGAAACCTCCTCCAGCAGCAGTTCCATTATGGTATGTAGCCGCCGGGCTCCGATGTTTTCGGTCTTGTTATTGACGTCCTCGGCAAGCTCGGCCAGCCGTCGTATTGCATCGGGAGTGAAATTGAGGGTCACCTCTTCAGTTCCCATAAGCTCGGTGTACTGCTTGATAAGCGCCGTCTTGGGCTGGGTCAGAATCATCTCGAAGGCATCTGCGTTCAGATCCTCAAGCTCCACCCTGATCGGAAAACGTCCCTGAAGTTCGGGAATCAGATCCGAGGGTTTGGAGAGATTGAAGGCTCCCGCTGCTATAAAAAGAACATGGGAGGTATCAACCATGCCGAACTTGGTGTTCACAGTAGAGCCTTCCACGATGGGAAGAATGTCCCGCTGTACACCTTCACGGGAGACGTCCTGTCCTCCCCCCTTGCCGCCTGAGGTTGCGATCTTATCGATCTCGTCAATAAAGATCATTCCCATATTCTGTACCCTGTCCCGGGCGATATCCACTGCATTGTCGCTGTCGATGAGCTTCTCTGTCTGTTCGGCAAGGAGGATCTCCCTGGCCTGGGCAACCTTTACTTTCCGGGTCTTGCGGTTCATGCCTCCGAAAATATTCCCCAGGGCGCCCATCTTCATATCCATGGACTCCATTCCCGAACCGGAGAAGATCTCGATGGAGGGGCCTCCGCCGCCTGTGGTATTCACCTCGACGATCCTCTCTTCCAGCTCACCGTCCCGGAGCTTTCTTCTGAGGACCTCTCTTGTATGGGCACCTGGGGCTTCAGGAATAACATCGGGCAGATTGCCGTGTTCATCGGGCATGGGGGGCTTCTGCTTGCTACCTGGAAGAAGAAGATCCAGCAGAGCTTCCTCTGCAGCAGCTTCAGCATCGGCCTGCACACCTTCTTTTAATTCACTTTTAACCATAGAGACCGCTGCGGCCATCAGGTCCCTTACCATGGACTCCACGTCCCGTCCCACATAACCGACTTCGGTAAACTTTGTGGCCTCCACCTTGATAAAGGGAGCGCCGCAAAGCTTTGACAGCCGCCGGGCAATCTCGGTTTTACCGACCCCTGTGGGGCCTATCATGATAATGTTTTTCGGTGCGATCTCATCCCGCAGTTCATCGGGAAGACGGGACTGTCTCAGACGGTTTCTCAGGGCGATGGCAACAGCCTTCTTCGCCTTGTCCTGGCCGATTATATATCTGTCCAGTTCCGCGACGATCTCTTTGGGTGTCTGCAGTTCCAGTCCTATGCTCATACAATTTCCTCTACAATGATATTGTGGTTGGTGTAGACGCAGATGTCCGCGGCGATTCCCAGAGAGCGTCTGGCGATCTCGGCGGCATCCAGATCGGAGCCGTCCATATAAGCCATGGCCGCGGCATAGGCGTAGTTTCCGCCCGAACCGATGGCAATGCATCCGCCCTCGGGCTCAATAACATCTCCCGTACCCGAAAGTACAAGGATTTTTTCTTTGTCCATTACAAGGAGCATCGCTTCGAGGCGGCGGAGGGCCCTGTCGGTCCTCCAGTCCTTGGCAAGCTCCACTGCGGAGCGGGTGATATCCCCTCCGAACTCTCTGAGTTTTCCCTCAAAGCGCTCTTCCAGAGTAAAGGCATCGGCGGTGGAACCGGCAAAACCGCAGACAACCTGCCCGCCGAGAAGGCGGCGGACCTTGCGGGCGTTGCCCTTCATCACAACCGATTCACCCATGGTGACCTGACCGTCTCCGGCCATGGCCATCTTTCCGTCTTTTTTGACGGCCAGTATAGTTGTTCCTCTTAATTTCATACAGAACTCCTGTGAGTTTTATCTTTAGTCCTTTTACCATGGGGGTGAGCGTTCCTGTATACCTGACGGATACGCTCTATTCCCGTATGGGTATAGACCTGTGTAGTCGAAAGACTGGCATGCCCGAGCATCTCCTGTACCACCCTTATATCGGCGCCCTCATTGAGGACCTCCGTGGCAAAGGCGTGGCGGAAGGCATGGGGCCCTATCTTGCGGTTCAGTCCCGACTTTCTCATATACTTCTGAAGGATGTAGTACACCCCCCGTGTGGTCAATCCCCTGCCCGCTTCATCGAGGATAAGGGAGCGGATAGAACCGAGGCCCTTCTCTTCAAGATGCTGCTGACGCAGTGGAAGGTAGGCATTCAGTGCCTGCCGGGCCTTTTCGCCTATAAAAACATAGCGCTGTCTGCCGCCTTTACCGCTGATCAGAATCCTGTCGGTAGCGGCATCCTCGGCATTCAGATGGCAGAGTTCGCTGACACGGCAGCCCGTGGAGTAGAGCATCTCAAAGAGTGCCCTGTCCCGGGAGGCCGTAAAATCCTCTCCCTCCACCTGTTCCAGCAGAAGAGTTACCTCTCTGTTTGTCAGATAGACAGGCAGATGGGCAGGTTTTTTCATGGAGCGGAGGCCGGTAAAGGGATTTCCCTTTACTTCACCCCTCTTCTCGAGAAAACTGTAGTATCCCTTCAGGGAGGAGAGTGTCCTGTTTATGGTGGAAGCAGCCAGCTGCCTCATGCTCAGGGTACTTATATAGAGGCGGGCTTCATCCCGTCCGGCCTCTTCCAGAAGAACCCCCTGGTCTTCCAGAAAACTTATCCACGAAGAGATATCCGTGCTGTAGGCCTTGAGAGTCCTTTCGGAAAGGCCCTTGAGATTCCTTATATACTGTCCGTACTCTCTGATTCCGCTTTCAGCCATCAGCACAAGGCCCTCCCCTTATAGAAAATCAGCTGATCCGCCATCTCCTGCTCCATCATTCTGACAGCCCGGGCCGCAGCCTCTTCAACACGGCCGGTTCTGACGGCAGGAGTTTTGGATGTGGCAGACGATGCCGCCTCGGGATAGATGTCCTTCAGAGAGGCAATAGCATCTGCCCCCTCACTTGAAAGAGCAGCGGTGCCGGCGCTCCGGCTTCCCGTCAGCCCCTGCTCATGAACATAGACGTCACGTCCCTGTTCAAGGGCAAAATCGGCTGTATAGAGCGCCCCCGAACGGGCCGGAGCCTGAACGATGACGACTGATGAGCACAGGCCGCTGATGATCCTGTTCCGTTTCGGGAAATTATATCTGGCCGCCGCTGTTCCGGGCAGGAATTCGGAAAGGAGTCCTCCGCCCAGATCAAGAATCCGCGCCGCCAGTTTTCTGTTTACAGAAGGATAGATCCTGTCGCACCCTGTTCCCAGTACGGCCCAGGTCTTTCCGCCGGCTTCCGCAACACCTCTGTGTGCCGCCGCGTCAATGCCCAACGCCAGGCCTGAAACCAGGGGAATCCTGGCCAATGCAGACTCCACCCCCAGGGAAAATGCCGCTCTGTCCGCGGCAAGCGAGGGACGCCGTGTTCCCACGACAGCCAGTGCCTTCCGGCCCGGGGCGGGAAGGGTTCCTCTGTAGAAGAGGAGGAAGGGAGGATCATAGATATTTTTAAGGATACCGGGATACTCATCGGAGCCGAAAAAACAGTACTTGATTCCAAGGTCCCGGGTCCTCTTGAGGTCTCTCTCCGCCTTATTCAGAATTTCTAGGGGAATAAAGTTTTTCATTCTGCTGGACCGGCCTGTCTGCCACTCCAGTTCAAATCGTGTCATCCGCTGAAAATCAGCCGGTTCGGGATAGTGCTGCAGGAGTCTGATCTTCTCTGTACATGAGAGTGATCCGAGTCCGGCTGCGGCAAACAGCATTACAGGATTCATCAAAAGGCCTCCCTGATTCGGTCCAGGTACTGCCGCGCCTGTTCCTTCTCACTGCTGAAGCCCGATATGGTAAGGAGCCTGTTGTACTGCTCCATGGCTTTCTCGCTCATACCCATCTGCTCCAGAAGCTGACCATAGAGGAGAAGTGCCCGGCCGTCACTGCGTTCTATCTTCAGATACTGCTCCAGGTAGGGTTCTGCTTCAAAAGCCCGGTTCAGTTCATAGATGTAGAGGATGGCGAGGCTGTAGTAGGGAGCCGTATAGCGGGCATCCAGACTGATAGCCCTGAGGTAGTCTCCCTCAGCCTGCTCCAGCTCTCCTGCACGCTGTTCGGGATCATTTCGGGTTATGGCAAGACGGGAAACGGCAACACCCCGGTAGTAGAACATACGGCTGTCCCCTGATGTGACCTCAAGGGCTCTTGTAAAACTTTCAACTGCCGGGCCGTACATCTCGTAGTCCATAAACTTGAGTCCCAGGACCCTGTAGTAACGGGCCGTGTTCTTGCCGGCTGTGATGGCATCGTTCAGCTCATCCTCCCAGCGGTTAATGTCCTTTCTGATCTCTTTGATTTTTGCAGGTTCCTCGCCTTCACCCAACTGTTCGATATCATAGACGCGTTCGGCAAGCTCGTTATTGCGCATGGGTTTACAGGAGGAGAGTATGGCCAGCAGAGACAGAACGCCGACGACTGTGAGAATCTTTTTCATATCACTCCTCCTTGACATTTATGCCTTCCCCCTGGGGTGGAAGGATTCATGGGCGCTCTGCAGATCGTCCCTGTTAAGATGGGTGTAGATCTGTGTTGTACTTATATCAGAATGTCCGAGCATCTCCTGAACCGATCTCAGATCCGCTCCGCCCTGAAGCAGATGAGTGGCAAAAGAGTGGCGCAGGGTGTGAATCTTTCCGCTGACTCCCGCCTGATCGGCAAAACCCTTGAAATTCTTCCACATTCCCTTGCGGGAGAGGCCTTTGCCGCGGTTGTTAAGAAACACAGCATTGGTCATATTCCCCGGGCGCACAAGACGGGGACGGACATCACTTAAATAGATTTTAAGCCAGTGCTCGGCAACGGGCCCCAGGGGAACCCATCGTTCCTTCTGGCCTTTGCCGAAAACCTGAATCATCGCTTCATCCATAAAGAGGTTTGTCATCTCAAGATCGACAGCCTCACTGACTCTGAGACCGCAGCTGTAGATAAGCTCGAACAGAGTCCTGTCCCGCTGCCCGAGGAGTGTATCAAGGGGGATGGCGTCCAGAAAGGCTTCAACCTCTTCAAGGGTCATCACCTCGGGAAGAGACTGGGTAATCCTGGGCATATCGATCCCCTGAAGCGGATTATCCTGACGGTAGCCGCCGAGGATAAGAAACTCCATCATTGAACGGAGGCTGCTCAGTATCCGCGACAGAGTCCGGGGGCTCAAATCCCTGTCGGACTGCCGTACCGCCAGCAGGTAGTTCTCCAGACAGGGAGTATCAAGGTCCTCCCAGCTTCTGCCGCTTGTATTCAGAAATTCCTCAAGTTTCAGCACCTCTCTGAGGTAGGCTTCCACCGTATTGGGAGACATACGGAGTTCAACAGTCAGGTATACCTGAAACTGTTTGGATAAGTTCTGCACTTTCAGTTCCCGGCTTTTCTGTTTCTCAGGTATGTGGGCACATAGAGGTCGGACTCACTGGGTCCGGACCCTACAAGGCTCTGAAAGGGACTTCCTCCCGTAGAGACCTCTTCCTTTGACTCATAGAAGCTCTTCCATTTGTCGTAGGGAAGGATCTCGTCACTCCCGCTGCCGATGGGCGGTTCGGGAACAACTTCCTCTTCCACCGGGGAGTCGACCACACTCTTTTTAGGACGGAATCCGGTTGCAATTACTGTAACCTTGATCTCGTCATCCATGGCATCGTCACTTGTAACTCCGGAGATGACTATCGCCTCGGAATCGGTGTTCTCGGTGATAATATCCATAACTTCTGCAAACTCGGAGAGGGCAAAATCCCGGCCTCCGGAAACATTGACAAGAAGGCCGCTGGCTCCGTCGATGGAGGCATCCTCCAGAAGGGGGTTGTTGATGGCGCTTGTTGCCGCATCGATGGCCCGGTTGTCTCCCCGGCCTGTACCGATACCCATAAGGGCCTCACCCTGGCCGTTCATAACAGCCTTCACGTCGGCAAAGTCGATATTGATCTCACCATGCTGGGTAATCAGGTCGGAAATGCCCTGTACACCCATCCTCAACACATCATCGGCCATCAGGAAGGCCTCACGTATGGGGGTGTTCTTTTCGACAATCTTCATCAGATTCTCGTTGGGGATTGTGATAAGGGTATCACAGGCCTCGTAGAGCTTCTCAATTCCGCTCTCGGCAAGAGCCATCTTCCTCTTCTGCTCAAAGCTGAAGGGCTTTGTCACAACCGCCACTGTCAGAGCGCCCAGCTCTTTGGCGATTTTGGCTATAACAGGAGCTGAACCGGTACCGGTCCCTCCGCCCATTCCGGCGGTAATGAAGACCATGTCCGCCCCTTTGAGGACGTTTTTCAGGGTTTCCTTGTCCTCTTCCGCCGCCTGAGCGCCGATATCAGGGTTTCCGCCGGCTCCAAGCCCTCCCGTCAGCTTTGTGCCTAGAGGCAGCTTAATGGGGGCTTCGGATTTCTCCAGAGCCTGCAGGTCAGTGTTGGTTGCAATAAACTCAACACCCTGTACACCGCATGAAATCATTCTGTTTACAGCATTGCTGCCGCCGCCTCCCGCACCAATAACTTTGATGACGGTCTTGTTTCCCAAAGTATCATCGAGTATCTCGAGTTCCATAAATCCCCTCCCAAGGATAGATGTCCATTCAGTCATATTTGATCAGGCATAAAGCCTGTCAGTTACTAAAAAAAGTTCCGCATAAATCTGATAAACGACTCCTTAAGCCGTGTCATCATCTGCTTGCCTCCGGGCAGTTCGGTATCGGCGCTGCCGGAACTCATTGAATCATGAGCCGCAAGCACAAGGCCGATCGCCGTAGTCCACTCAGGGCCTCTGCAGTCGGCGGGCAGGTTCTTCATACCGCCGGGCAGAGAGATCCGTACAGGCCTCTGGAAGATATCCGAAGCCAGCTCACCTACTCCCGGAAGCAGAGCACCTCCGCCGGCAAGGACCACACCAGCTCCCAGACGGTTCAGATAGCCCTTCTGATGGAGCTGTTTCCTTATCAGAAGAAAAATCTCAGCCATCCTGGACTGGGTAATCTGACAGACATCCAGCTCCGGAATACTCCGGGGCGGCCGGCCGCCGAGTCCCGGAAGAAGAACCTCCTGAGAGGTATCCACCAGAGGCTCCCAGCACTTCGCCTGGGTCAGCTTGATCTTTTCGGCCTGCTCCATGGACTGTTCCAGACAGATGGAGAGATCCGTCGTTATCTGCTCACCCGCAACGGCCAGGGAACCGGAAAAATGGGGGGAACCCTCCATATAGACGATGGCGTCGCTTGTTCCGCCGCCAATGTCCAGATACAGTACTCCAAGCTCCTTCTCGTCCCCCGAGAGCACAGCCTGTGATCCCACAAGAGACTCCAGAGAGATCTCATTCACCTTGAAACCGCTCCTGTTGATGCATTTGATCACATTCTGGGTAGCGGCAATACTGCCTGTAATGATATGAACGTCCGCCTCCAGACGGACACCGATCATATCATGGGGGTCTCTGATTCCCACCTTGTCATCCACCATATAGTGCTGGGGAATCACATGGAGAATCTCTCTGTCCATGGGCACGGCAATGGCCTGTGCCGCTTCGATAACCCTTTTGATATCCTGAGAAGTCACCTCGCGGCCCTTGCCGCTGACTGCGACGACTCCCCTTGAGTTCAGGCCTTCCACATTTCCGCTTGTCACAGCGGTGTATACATCATGAACCGTTCGTCCGGCTTCCTGTTCCGCTGCCTCAATGGCATCGGCAATGGCCTTCTGAGCAGCTTCTATATTAACAACGACCCCTTTGCGCAGACCATCAGAAGGTACTGATCCCGCTCCGGCAAAGCAGAGATCACCGGCTTCATCATACTCGGCAATGAGGGCTGACACCCGGCTGGTGCCAATATCAAGTCCTACAATAATATCTCTTTCCGGCAAAACTAATTGCCCTCCCTTGTCTTGAGAACCACCTGGTCCGTTCTGAAATCTGCATATTCAATGCCGGGAATCCGGTTGTCCCCGTCAAGGGAGTCCAGAACCAGCAGAATCTTCTTCATCAAACCGTCACTGAGCCCCGAAGAGACCAGAACCGGCAGTTTATATGAGCTTGTATAGAGATAAACCTCATACAAAGCCCCTTCTATCTTCTTCACTGAGAACTCCGAAATCTGATTAAACAGAAGAGGAGAGCTCTCTCGAAGACTCTTCAAATCCCTTAAAAAAGGAACAAGTGCCCCGGGAACCTCAAAGGTTTCACCCTCTCCCTCGTCCAGACCGGACAGTACGGGAAGATCCCTGTAGGGCGATGAGTCAACAGGCTCGTAAAGCACACCGTTCTCATCAAAAATCAGCAGTCTCTGAACGCCCTGTTCCTTTACAAGCACTGTACCCAGAGCGGAACGCCCGTACAGTACAAGCTTCAGGGTCGCGGGAAACTGCTTTTCCGCATAAGCCTTGCGGATAAGCGGGGAACTCTCAAAGCGGCTCACAATCTCAGCCTCATCAAGGGAGAGGTAATTTTCACTCCCCGTCAGTCCTCCCATGGCAAGAATCTCTTCATCACTGAGGCTTAAATTGCACTCAAGAAGAATCCTTCCTATCTCCATCCTCGGCAGAATCGCCAGACGGAATACAAGCTGAAGAGCCAGAAGAAAGATCAGTACAGCAATGGAGATGAAAAGAATCTTTCTGACCCTGAAATACAGGGGGCTCTGGACAGCTTCAGCCACTGCAGACAACCTCCCTCTCATCAGCCTTATACCTCGAAAAGTTTATAAGGAGCCCGAAGATCCCCAGTGTTACAAGAGTCGAAGTCCCTCCCGCCGAAAACAGGGGAAGAGGTATTCCCGTTGCAGGCAGGGCACCGCAGACAACAGCCGCATTGATCAGAAACTGAAAGTAGACCGAAGAGGTCAGACCGATGGCAGCCAGACGGACATAGCAGCTTGAGCTGTTCAGTCCGATGGAGTATCCCTTCATTGCAAAAACAAGAAAGAGAGCCAGAATAAAGAGGATTCCAAGGAATCCTGTTTCCTCTCCCACTACGGCAAAAACAAAGTCAGAATGGGCTGCAGGCAGACCGCCCAGCTTGATCTCCCCCTGCCCCAGGCCCAGACCCAGAAAATGTCCGTTCTCAAGGGCCATTCTGGATTTAAGAAGCTGGTACCCCGCACCTGCAGGATCATCCAGAGGATTGAGCCAGGAGTGAATCCGCGCCATCCTGTAGCTGCTGTCCTTTACCATGGGAATGGCCATGCCGATGATGATGGCGGCGCCCACTCCGATATATTTGAAGTTCATTCCAGCCAGGAAAAGCATCAGCACAGCCAGGCAGAAAATATATACGGCAGAGGAAAAGTCGTTCTGCTTGTAAACAAGAATCGTAAGTAACGCAGACCAGAAGAGCACCGGAAAGATACTGCTCCAGAACTCATTGACCCGTTCCTTTTTCTTTTCAAGCAGATTGGCCACATGGAGCACCAGTGCCACCCGGACCAGCTCACTGGGCTGGAATGAAAATCCGGCGATCTCAAGCCATCTTGTGGCTCCCCCGGAGGTAGATCCCAGCGAAGTAAAGGTCAGCAGATTCAGCACAACCGTTACAAACAGGAAGGGGACAGTGGTTTTCCGGATCAGTTTCAGAGGAACCCGGCTCAGAACATAGCTGAACAGAGTACCCAGCAGAATCCAGAGGACCTGACGTCCGAAAAAGAAGAAAGGATTGCCAGAAATAACCCGGGCGAAGTGATAGGAAGCCGAAAACAGAGCGCTCACACCGGTTCCTGTAAGAAGAACCATAATGCCAAGAAGGCCGGAGTCACCCATTTTGTAGACCATGCGGTCGGCTTCGAATCGTCTCATCTATCCTTTTGTTCCTGTAAGACCTACTGCAGTTTAAGCGTAGACAGTCCCAGGATGGCGAAAAGCCCTCCCAGAATCCAGAATCTGGCTACAACCTTGCTCTCCGCCCAGCCGGAAAGCTCAAAATGATGATGAAGAGGGGCCATCTTGAAGACCCTCTTCCCTGTTCTCTTGAACGAGTAAACCTGAATCATCACACTGACAGTCTCTATGACAAAGACACCGCCAATAATGACAAGGAGTATTTCTTTTTTAAGGATCAGTGACAGGGTGGCGATAAACCCTCCCATGGACAGGCTGCCTGTATCCCCCATCATGATCTCGGCGGGATGGCAGTTGAACCACAGGAAGCCCACACAGGCCCCGAGAAAGGCAAAGGTTACAACCGTCAGCTCTCCGGAACCTTTGAGAAAGGGGATCTGCAGATAGTCTGCAAACACGGCATGACCTGAAAGATAAGCTATTGCTGTAAAAGCAATTAACGCGATTATCATCAATCCTGTTGCCAGTCCGTCAAGGCCGTCGGTGAGGTTTACAGCATTGGAAAATCCCACAAGCCAGAAAACGCCGAAGGGGATATAAAGAACACCGAGGTCCAGAATGGCGTTCTTGAAGAAAGGCATATAAAGCAGTGTTGTATGCTCATTTCTGAAAAGATACAGAACAAGCATGATAACCGTTGAAATTATGAGCTGCCCCCAGAGCTTGAATCCGCTCCTGAGGCCTTCTGAACTCTTTCTTGTTATTTTTAGATAATCATCGAAAAAACCGAGTACACCGAACCCCACAAGGGCTATAAGGGTGACCCATGTATAGAACTCACTGAGATCCTGCCAGAGGAGGACCGAGATCGTTACGGAAAGAACGATAAGGACCCCTCCCATTGTGGGAGTTCCGGCCTTGGAGAGGTGAGTCTCGGGACCGTCATCCCTGACCTCCTGCCCCAGTTTGAGGCGGGTCAGCATCTTGATGACCCTCGGGCCGAACAGAAATGAAATAAGGAGTGCAGTTACAGCGGCGTAGGCCGACCTGAAACTGATATATTTAAAGATGTTGAAAAATGAAAAATACTCTACAAGCGGATAAAAAATCGCTTCAAACATGTCCCCTCCCGAACATTCATACAACACCCTGCGGCGCAGGACGTTTATTTCAATTTTTGGTCACTCCTGAAGCGATGCTTCAGGATGATGTTTTAGACAGCCCTTTTATAAGAGGCGCCGTCAGCCGTTCAAGCTCCATCCCCCTGGACCCCTTAAGAAGGACCAGGTCACCGGATTTGACCGCTCGCAAAACTTCTGCTTCAAGAACGCTGTAGTCGTCGGTATAAAAAGCGTTCCTTCCGCTGAGGCTGTACTCCCGGGCAGCGGCTTTCATCTCGGTTCCGAAGAAAAATACTTCATCAACCGGAGATCCGGCCAGGGAAGAACCGAGTCTGCTGTGGGCAGCCCCGCTCTCTTCACCCAATTCCAACATATCCCCCAGCACCAGAAATTTCCGTCCTGATGCAGGAAGGGCTGAAAACATTTTCACTGCCGCCATCACCGAATCGGGGTTGGCGTTATAGCAGTCCTGAACAACAGAAACCTCTCCCTTGAGGATCTCGCTCCGGCCGAACACCGCCGAAAGGCCTTCCAGCCCCTCTTTGATATTCTGCCAGCCGGCCCCCAGGCTGCGGCAGAGAGCCGCGGCGGCAAGGGCATTGCTCAGATTGTGGGCCCCGGGAAGTGCAAGGAAGACGGTACAGTCGGTAAACACCATCTCCTGCCCCTCAAGGCCGTGATCAATTACCTTTTCCAGTTCCGGAAAGGATTTTTCCCCGAAAAGGGTCACTTCGGCTTTCACATTCTCAAGGAGAATATCCCTGAAAGCCTCGCTCTCATTGACAAATGCCCTGTCATGTTCATTCATCAAAGAGAAAATTTTACGTTTTTCCTCGGCGATCCGCCTCTTGCTCCCCAGATATCCGATATGTGCTGTACCGATATTGGTCACAAGAGCCGTACCAGGCCTGGCGATATCCACAAGAATGTCCATCTCGCCGATGTGATTGATCCCCATCTCGAGGACCGCATACTCATAGACCTTGTCCATACGGAGAACCGTCAGAGGAAGACCTATTTCAGAGTTGAGGTTGCCGGGATTCCTGTAGGTAGGCCCCATGGTCTCCAGAATGGCAGCCACCATCTCCTTGGTGGTTGTCTTCCCGTTGCTTCCTGTTATTCCTACAACCTTCAAGTCGGTAAAAAGGCTTCTATAGGATGCAGCCAGAATCTGCATATGCTTCAGTGTGTCATGAACCGGAAAGAAAATTACATTGTAATTATCCGCCCACTTCTGCAGAGTCACTGCGTGATTCTCCGCCCAGAGTTTCTCTACAAGTACGGCCGATGCACCTGCATCCAGGGCCGCTTCTATATGCAGATGTCCGTCGGTTCTCTCCCCTTTAAGGGGAACAAAAAGCGAACCTGAAACGACATCTCTTGAGTCGATAAAAATCGAACCGGGTTCGGTCCACTTATCGCGGTCACCAAGAAAGAATCCTTCCGAGAGCTTCAGAAGCTTGTCGATACTGAAGGGTTTGGTCACTGCCCCTCCTTTTGAAGGAGGATGATATCACCAGCTCCCGCTCTTTCAAGGTCTTCACTCTCTTCCGCAAGGGCTCCCACCCTTGAAGGAGAACTGAATACGGCTACCGCCGCAAGGGCCCTCTTGTTTTTCTCTACAAGATCAAGCTGCTGCTTCTGCAGTCCTGCAAGCTCGGTTTCAAGCTGTTGGTACCGGAAGCTCTGCCAGACATTAAGGCAGAGAAGCACCGGAAACAGGAGAAGCATCAGCACAGAGAGAACCTTTTTAAACATCCGCTTCTCTCCAGAAATCGGAAATTCGTATGGCGACCCGCAGCTTTGAACTCCGGGATGCCGGATTCTCGGCGATCTCTTCCGCCGAGGGGACAACAGGCTTGCGGGTCACAAGATCCACGACCCTGGCTCCTCCGCAGATACAACGGGGCTGTTCGGGAGGACAGATGCACTCCCTGTTCAGATCCCTGAAATAGCGTTTGACCATACGGTCTTCAAGGGAGTGAAAGGTAATGATGGCTATAACCCCGCCGGGCTTGAGAGCCTTGACGGCATCACGCAGAACCGATTTTAAACGGCCCAGTTCATTATTGACAACGATCCGGACTGCCTGAAAGGTTCTTGTAGCCGGATGTATGCGGCCATGCCTGTAGGCTGCGGGCACACAGTTTGAAACAATTTCAGCCAGCTGGAATGCCGTTGTAATCCTCTCTTTTTCCCGCTCCCGTACAATGGCCTGGGCTATCCGGCGGGAGTAACGCTCCTCACCGTACTGATAGATCAGGTCAGCCAGTTCTTTTTCATCATATTCATTAACAAGGACCTCTGCAGAGAGAGGGTTGTCGGTATCAAGGCGCATATCAAGGGGCTCTTCCCTTGAAAATGAGAATCCCCTGCCGCTCTCTTCATAGTGAAAGATAGAAATCCCAAGGTCTATGAGTATGCGGTCCGGGCGGTCCTCTTCGGCAATGTATTTGAAATAGTCATCAAAGTAGGTATGCACAAAGCTTACCCTGTCACCAAAGGAGGCCAGCCGCCGCTTTGCCTTCTTCTGGATTTCAGTATCTGCATCAAGACCGGTAACCCGAAGGTCGGGATAACGGGTCAGGAATTCGAGGGAGTGTCCCCCCTCGCCCATGGTGCAGTCAACAAGGAGCTGCCCCGGTTCGGCGGGAGCGAGGAACGAACAGACTTCGTCTTTCATTATTGAATAATGTACGTACTCTTTATCTGCCATTACAGTCCCAGATCTCCCATGCCTGATAAATTTGACCAGCCGTCTTTAACGGACTGGGCACAGGCTTCTTCATACTCTTCATATACGCGTTCATCCCAGATCTCAATATGGTCATCCATACCGATCAGGGAACAGTCTCTTGTCAGATCCACCGACTTCATAAGAGAGGGAAGAAGCTTGATCCTTCCGCTCTTGTCGATGGAGATCTCCTCAGCAGGAGCAATAAGCCGTCTGTAGATCATCTGATACTGATCATTGAACAGCGACTTTTTCGACCGGAGCCCCTCTACAAGGCGGTCCCAGTGTTCAACAGGAAACAGCCAGAGGCAGCGGTCTACGCTCTTTGTAAGAACCAGTGATTCCACGGGGACCTGACTGCGCAGCTTCGCTGGAAGCATCATTCGGCCTTTATCATCGAGAGTGGTGCTATACTGTCCACTGATCCCCTTTATTTCCACTAATTCCTACTTTTCTCCACTTTTTTCCACTTAATTCCATAATAGGCACGTAAAATTGTGTTGTCAACATGGATTGCAAAAGTGAATTCCTTTATTATCAAATAGACAGAAAAATACTCCACATGCGTTTAGTCTTAAGGGCAAAAAAATACCCCGGAACATTTTCCGGGGCTGCTACATCATTTTTCAGAAATTTCAATCGTAATCGGTAAATTTCTTTTAAACAGTTCTCAGCGGCCCGTTTACAGCAGGCCGCCGGCCTCTGCTAATATCCTTTACGGAAGACTCTATAGTCAAGAAAAGGGAAGATATTGTTCCGCTTTTCAAGCTTTGTGAGCCATTCGGTTTTAATAGTATTTCTGGACAGGGAGTCATAGATATAGTTGAAGTTATGAATATGACTCTTGATCCGCTTCCTGGCATAGGGGACCATGGTCCCCGCCTTCATAATAAAGGGCCAGTCAGAAGCCTGAGAAAGAAGAACCTCTCTGGCCGCCTGATTCAGGGTCCTCTCTTTAAGGCCCTTCTCATCGGGGAAACGTTCAATAAGCTCCTGCATTCTTTCAATCAGTTTATGGGTATGTCTGTAAATCCAGTCATTGGAACCGTCAAGCCACACCTGTCCGTAACCCTTGTCACCCCAGCTTGAGAAAGCAGGTTTGGTCACCTGATTCTCGGGGTAGGCCTTCAGATAGTCAGAAGGTGTTGCAAGAGCCACCTCATCAGAGCGCCTATGAACCTCTCTGATCAGAGCCTCAAGGAACTGGGGTCCTTCAAACCACCAGTGACCGAAGAGTTCTGCGTCATAGGGACAGTTGATAATGGGGGTTCTGTCCATATACTGCCCCAGGGTTTCACACTGTTTGACTCTGTTGTCCAGAAACTCCGCGGCATGCTCTTTCGCTTTTTCCGCAGCCAGAGCGGGATCGTAAATAACCTTGTTGTCGCTCTTGTCGGTAATGGCGTAGTACTTGAGCCCCGTATTTACACGGTTAACACCGCAGTTGATATAGGGGGCAATATAATCAAGAGGCCTGTCGAAACCGAGGTCTCTGTAGAAATCTCTATATACGGGATCACCGGGATATCCGTCGGTAGCGGACCAGACGGCCCTTGAGGAAGCCCTGTCCCGGGCAAACGTACTTACACCGTTAGGACAGTCTACAGGCGCATAAAGGCCGTTAACAGGCCTGTCCTCTGAATAGAGGAGGCCGTGGGCGGAGGAGAGGAAGTACTCTATGCCGAAAGGTTTGAGATACTCCTCAACACCGGGGAAGTATCCGCACTCAGGGAGCCATATCCCCTTGGGCTGGGAAGAGAAAATCCTGTCATGAGACTCGATCCCTGTCAGGATCTGAGCCCGGATCATCTCGGGAAAGTTCTGATAATGGGGCAGAAAACTATGGGTGGCGCATGTTGTAATAATCTCAAGATATCCCTGTTCCTGGAAATAACGGAACTTTTTGAGGATATTGCGCTCATAGACCTCTTCAAACTCCTGCAGGTTGCGGGAGTAGATCTCATGATACATCAGGGCCATCTTGTGCTCATCAGGATTGGAAGCTGTAAAGTCCAGTTCCTTTCCAGCAAGCTCGATCAGCATGTTGAGATGGTCAACATAACGCTGCATCAGAAGCTCATCGGTGAGCATATGGGTCAGTGTTGGCGAAAGGGATATTGTCACTCTGGCGGGAATGGAGTCTTTCTCAAGACTTTCAAACATTCTCATAAGAGGAAGATATGTCTCTGAAAGAGCCTCAAACAACCAGGCTTCCTCAAGAAATGTTTCAAACTCGGGATGCCGTACGAAGGGGAGGTGTGCATGAAGGACCAGGGAGATCATACCCTTCTTGTTTTTAAGCTGTTCAATCATTGAATTGTTCCTCATCAAGCAGATCGTGGATCGGAATGATCCTCTGGGGAATTTCCTGATATCCGGAAACGCCGTGGGCTTCGCCGAATTCAGAAGTAAACCCTGAAAGCCGGATCAGTTCGTCACTATGGGAGTTGAGATTTTCATGGGGAGCGGTAACATACTCTCTTGTCGTCTCAATCACGTTGGAGCGGATAATCAGGTAATCCTGCTCCTCTACGATGGCCCTGATCTCAACACAGTACCAGGTGTCTTCACTGGGAAGGTTCACATAGCGTCTGTAATCGCTGAATTTTATGGGAATATCAAAGTAGTCGAGAATATTGTCACTTGAGTACTCTTTCGAGTTCAGTTCAACAACCCTGAGCAGCAGCCCCTGAAAACCGGGGGTCTTGCGGATCTCATCTGCCTTTTTATCCTCGATGTCCCAGAAACAGAAAACCCATGAGGGGTCTCTCAGAAGAAGTGTTGCACTTGTTTCGTTGTAACGGAGAGGCAGCTCCAGGTCATCATCCTGGCCCAGATCGATCTCTTCATCCTGTGAGATGGAGAATTTCCGTGCTTCCATCTGAATAGCCAGATTATTCAGTTCTTCCCGCTCATCCCGATCCTCTTCAAAGGCTTCTAGGAGCATGGCGATAAGAGTGGATTTATCCACTCCGGGAGTAAC
The DNA here is from genome assembly GCA_963676905.2 of Oceanispirochaeta sp. Taxonomy (GTDB): domain Bacteria; phylum Spirochaetota; class Spirochaetia; order DSM-2461; family DSM-2461; genus Oceanispirochaeta. The sequence continues at coordinate 2,542,423 of CAXXVE010000001.1, read as the reverse complement.
TGGAATGCTTCCGCGATCCGAAATCTCCAACAGCTGTTCATATGAGAAAGAATAAAGACGCTCTTCAGTCATATTATATCCATTCCGTTTTAGTGATTATCAATCGTAGGAAAAATAAAAGGATCATGTCAAGAGCTCTCAGAATAGAAAACCTGACCGGCCGGCTCTCATTTTAACCCTTTCCCACGCAGGAACTGTTTACAAGATTCCCCCTTTACAGTCAATATACACAGATGAGGAACTTGATATTTCATGGTCATTTCTACCAGCCTCCCAGGGAAAACCCCTGGACCGGAATCATTGAGGATCAGAGTGAAGCCGCGCCCTTTGCCAACTGGAACGAGAGAATCTGCAGGGAGTCCTACGAGGCCAACGCCTACTCTCCCCTTCTTGATGAAAACGGCCTTATCAGCAGTTTCTTCAACAATTACAGACACATCTCCTTCAACATAGGCCCTACCCTTCTGGACTGGCTTGAGATCCACTCCCGTCATGTATACGACAGGATCATAGAAGCCGATAGATTCAGCCTGAACCGCCTTGGCGGTGGAAATGCCCTTGCCCAGGTCTACAATCATATGATTACGCCCCTGGCCTCTCCCCGGGACAGGACAACCCAGATAATATGGGGTGCAGAAAACTTCAAAAAACATTTCACAAGAGATCCGGAGGGCATGTGGCTCGCAGAAACAGCCATAGACCCTGCCACGGCGGCCGAACTTGTAAGAAACGGAATTGAATATACAGTACTCTCACCCTGGCAGGCGCAGAGAGTCCTCAAGAAGGACGGAGAAGAGAGGGATACCGCACACTGGGACCCTGAACTGTGGCAGTCGCCCTGGAGGCTTGAGACAGAAGCCGGACCACTTAAGGTATTTTTCTATCACCCTGACCTCTCTTCAGAGATCTCCTTCAACCACCTCCTGCGGGATGCGGACTACCTCTTTTCCAGAGTGACAAGAGAGCTTGACGAAAAACAGGCTGAACTCCTTTCTGTAGCCACCGACGGTGAGATTTACGGACACCATGAACATCTTGGAAATATGGGACTCAGCGCTTTTCTGAACAAGGTTGAATATTCAGACAACTGCAGGATGGTCAACTACTCCTGGGCCGGGCGGCATCGGGAAGAGGCGGGGGAAGTAATCCTTATGGAGGGCGAAGACTCCCGGGGAAGCTCCTGGAGCTGCTCCCACGGAGTATCAAGATGGTACAAGGACTGCGGCTGCTCCACGGGAGCTCCCGAAGGGTGGAACCAGAAGTGGAGAGGCCCCCTGAGAGACGCTTTTGACGGACTTAAGAAGGACGTCGACCGGACTTTCGAAGGTGAAATGTCACAGCTGAGCACTCATAATCCCTGGGACGTTCGCAATGAATACATCGAGGTACTGACGGGCCGAAAAGAGGCTGAAGAGTTCTATAATTCCCATGTAGACAAAGGTATAAGCGAGAACTCCGCGGAGAGGTTCTTCCGTCTGCTCGAAGGGCAGAAGAATGCCATGTTCATGTATACATCATGCGGCTGGTTCTTTAATGACATTTCAGGTCTTGAACCTGTACAGAACCTGATGTACGCCGCCAGAACCATCGAGCTTCTGGCTCCTTTCGGCTCTGATGACAGGGAAGCCCGGCTGCTGGAAGTCCTTTCAGCAGCTTTGAGCAACATCCCCGAAAAGGGAAACGGAGCGGTTCTTTTCACAATATCAAAATACAACAGAAAACAGGAGATCCAGCGGAGAGCCCTGTCGGCAATTGTCCGAAGCCGCTACACCGCGGCTCCTCTCAACCAGGGTTTCCTGAGGCCTGAGTTCGAAAATAAGACCCTGAAGCTCAGCAATCCCCTGACAAGAGAGCTGTGGACCATCCCCTTTTCAGTCTCTCAGAAGGGCAGTCTTTTCACTGAAATAAAACTTTTCCCTGGAGAACGGGAGCAGAGTTTCATCCCCGAGGACCTCAACCGCAGCGACAAACTGGCTCTGCTGAAGCAGCTCTGTCTCCATGAACTTGATGAGACTATGAGCATAGACAGAAAATACGGCGGCATTATCGATCAGATGGAGTTCTGGGTCAAACTGCGTCTGCCGGAAGAGGAAAATCTGGTGCAGTCGGCAAAGGCCCTCCTCCACTACGCCCTCAGGGAACTGACATTCCTTATGGAGAGCGGCAGAGAAGAGGCATGGGACTCCTTTGTGAAGCTCCTTGAAAAGAACAGAAACTGGAAGATCCCTCTGCCCGCGGACCTCAATCTATGGCTTATCAATGTGATAGAGAAGGAGCTTGAAAACGGAACGACCGGACTCACCGGAAGCTCGGGTGGAGTTTTTATACGGAAACTCTCTGTGATCCATGAGATACAGAAGGGAAAAGTCCGCAGCGGAATCAGCAACTCACTGTCAGGCCGTATTTTCGAGCTCTTTGCCGTAAGCGGATCAGGCAGGAAAATTCTGGCGTCTGCAGATTCAGAGGATATGAAGAAGCTGCGCTTCCTCCTCAACCTGTCGGACCGGATCTACTTCGACGCTTCGGGATCTTTCTGAAGCACAAGCATCATCACATCCCCCCAGCCCAGGACCTTAACAAGACGGTCTACGGGCTTCTTGATCCATCCGGGGGCATAGCCGGCTCCGATACCGCCCCAGGTCTTCAGATCTTTCACCGAAAAGCCATGGCTTCCTGCCAGCTCTGTCAGGGTCTTCTTTGAAAAAAGGAAAAGATGGTCGGCAATAGCCGAACGCCAGCGCCCCTGAAAGAGGCGGGCCTGGAATCCGTCGCAGTTGGGAGTGGCGCAGAGAAAAAACCCTCCGGGCTCGAGTATCCTCCAGACCTCCGACAGAAAGCGGTCCGGTCTGTTCAGGTGTTCAATTACATGGGAAGAATGGACAAAATGAAACTTCTCATCGGCATACTCAGCCTCTTCCAGGGTCCCGGGAAAGATATTGACATTATAGTGAAGGTTGCCGAAGGCAGCCGCCTCACGGCACACCTCGACCCCTTCGGCCTGCCAGCCCCGGTTGTTGAGGTAGTCCCCCAGACGCCCTGTGGCGCAGCCAATATCCAGAAAACTCTTCCGGTCGTCCTCAATGCTGTCCCAGCGGAAGAACCCGACATCCTTTAGCCCCAGCAGCATCAGTTCAAGAAAGGCCTGCTCGTTTTCAGCCTCATAGCTGAAGTACTCCCCGTCATAGCGGCTGAGAATATCATCCTGCAGGGGTTGTGGATTCTGAAGAACAAGAGAACAGCTCCGGCATCGCTGCCACTGCCCCTGATCGCTGTCCCAGTGAGGCAGAAACTCATCCCCTCCACAGGAGGGACAGTCAATAAAAGTACTGCTCTCAGACTCTCCGGGGCGTTTGGAAAAAGTTTTATGACTCACCGGTGCACCTCTATATCAAAGGACTCGGAGCCCTCATTTCCGTGAATGTCTTCCATGGAAATCTCCATAATGGAACGGCCCGAGGTCATAACAATGTCCCCGAGCAGAAGATATTCCGGCATGGAGAAGACCGAAACCATGGAAGTGCCGTCCTGAAATACCCGATCACCTCCCTGCTGCTGCAGGGCGTCCAGCTTCCTTTCAAGGAGAAGGGTCCCCAGATTATACAAGGAGAATGAGTAGGGCATCTGCCTTACCCCTCTGTTCGTAAAATCTTCGGCCTTTACATAGACCGAATAGTTTCCCGCCGGGAGGACAAGTTTTTCCTCCTCTGACATCAGTTCAAAGGAATTATCTTCATCCTGCAGGATGACCGAAACCAACCGGGGACTCCTTGAATCCGCAGGTACAGGCAGAAGTATAAGCGGATTGACTATCTGATTCAGTTTGGCATCGCGGATAGAGAAGCGGCAGAACCCTGCGCCCTCATCACCCGACTCGGCAGGAGCCTTGAGAAACTCCCCTGCCGAGAGCCTGCTCCTGTCAGATCTTGTTTCCTGCCCTGTAATTCCTGTATAGATGGACTGAAAGCCGTTGTCATGGCTCAGTACCAGAAGCGAACTGTCCCCTTCAGGAAGAGCGCCATAGGCCTCGGGAATATAGCGGTATACAACTTCACCGTTATCAAAGGGATGCATTGTGTCATACCCCTCAAAGACAAGACCTGTCTGAACCACACCGTCCCGTTCTTCAAGAAAAGAACTGCTCATACTGTCAATATCCACAGGCCATTGAAGGGCCGAAGCAGAAAGGGCTGTGAGAAACAGCAGAACCCGAAAGACTCTTTTTAACATCAAAGCTCCTGCCTCCTGTAGACAATCCTGCCGCCGTCCATACTCAAGACAATTGCATCGTCCATGATCTCAAATGTTTCGGGAAAGGTCTTGAACCTGTTTGAAAGGAGAAGACCTCCTTCGGGAGAGAGAATCTTTACATGATAGAACATGCCTGAACCTCCGGCATCGGAAGACCGGCTCAGAATATATACAAGCTCGCTTGATTCATCCCTCTCCATTGTCAGAAGGGTTCCTTCGACGGGGACAAAAGAGGGTTCTGAGTCATCGGTATAACGCAGCAGCCCCCGGGGCTGTTCCACCCAGAGCATTTCGGGCTCTGTACCGTACATCTTGACAGATCTTCTGTAGTCGCTGCTGAGAATCTCTGATCTCAGCTCCGTGAAGTCTTCCAGATCGTAGGTATAGAGATGCTGCTCCCTGAAGCCGGCAATAAATGATACTGTTGATGAGAGAGGAGAGAGGCTCAGACCGTAGACAGCATGATCTACTCCGTCCCCCGGCACCGGCAGCTCCCGGATATCACCGTTCCTGTCGAATATCCTGACAACACCGTCTATGGAGCCCAGAGCCAGATATTCATCATTCCAGGAGAGGGCGCTGATCGGAGCCAGCCCCTGCCAGCTCCACTGTACCTCGCCGTCAGAACTGTACTCGCAGATATAGGCGGTTCCGTAATCGGCTGCAAAAAACCGGTTCCCCAGAGCCAGGGGAAATCCCGGTCCTTTAAACCTGTTTACCTGTCCGGTCTCGCGGTTTTCCAGAACAAATGTCCCGCCCTGTTTGTCAAAGTTGAAGGCCTCCCTCTGCAGGGATATTTCCCCCGTCGGGTTCCAGACAGTCTCGAGACTCCCGTCAACAGGAAATACGAAGTAGTAAAGTGTAAAAAAAAGTATGATTATCGGCAGGAAAAGCGTTTTATTCATAAACCTTCTTTGAGTGTTTGATTAGAAAAATATATTATACTATGTATAAAGTCTGGTCAAACTGACCGGCAAAAAGTGATAAAGGAATATCAGCCCTATGACAATGGAAAAACTAATGACAGAAGCCCGTGCGGCCGCTGAATTCTCATACTCCCCCTACTCCCGTTTCAGGGTGGGAGCGGCGCTGCTTTGCAAAAACGGCGAAGTTATAAAGGGAACAAATATTGAAAACAGATCCTTCGGACTGACTGTCTGCGCCGAGAGGAACGCCATTGGAACGGCTCTGAGCCGGGGAATAACCGAGTTCGAAGCCCTTGCCGTCTATGCTCCGGATGCCGACTACGCCGTATCCCCCTGCGGTGCATGCCGCCAGGTTATAAGCGAATTTGTTGCATCGGATTTTCCCGTTTCCTTTCAGGGAAACAGCGGAGAGAGAATAGACAGAACCATGGGAGAACTTTTCCCTGACAATGCTCTTGATGAATTGAAGGAGTGATTCTATCTGGACAGCCGCTTCAGCCGGGCGGCAGACTCGCTCTGCTTGGCGTCGGATTCCATCTTCTGCTTCCAGATATCGACCTTTTTCTTAAGCTCTTCGATCTCACGTTTCTGGCCTGTCAGTGTATAAAAGCGCTTCAGTGCGGAGAGGAAATTGATGGCTGTTTTGAAGTCATCCATCCGTCCGGTTGTAAGTTCATACTTCATTCTGTAACTGTCACCGGCGGACTGCAGAAGACGGCAGGTAAGGCGGAAGTGCTCCACTCTGTCGCGGAACCCCTCAGAACGGGGGTCCATGCCGGGGACAAAGCGCTTTAAATCGATGACATTCTTCGACAGCGTCGCCAGACGGCCTTCCATCTCGATAATGGACCACTTCCACTTGGAGTTCTCTCCGAAGTGATCCTTGACCATCTGTATTGAAAACCCGAGGGTTCTGATAAGCTGATAACGCTGGAGTTCAGGATACTCCTGAACAGACTCGATTCTGTCGGAGTAGTCCGAATACGGCACATCCAGAAAGTCGGAAAAGACATCCTCAAGATAGATTATAACTTTATAGCAAACCTTACGGGCATCATTGAGAAAGTTCTCGTTTTTGATTCCAAGAAGATCAAGGGAGAGCTGATTCATCAGAATATAGTTGGAAAGAATAATAAGATTCTCTTCAGCAAGCTGAATTTTCTTATATGGAGCCGACTCATCATTATCATCGATAAGCGACTTGATCTTAGCTTCCTGCGCCAGGACACTCTCTATGCTGGTTTTATATTCCCGTATCTTCTCGAAATAACGGGTTCGGGCTTCTTCACTGACTTTGGCCATCTACACTACACCTTCAAAGTGATGCACTTTTAAGCAATTCCTCCGCATGACTGAGGGAGGCATCTCCCTCACTGTCGCCGGAGAGCATTCTTGCGATTTCAGAGACCTTACGGCTGCCCTCAAGGGCATAAAGATCCGTAAGAGTACGGTTATCCCGTTCATTTTTCTCAACTTTTATATGATTATCGGCATAAACTGCTATAGAAGCAAGGTGAGTTATGCATAATATCTGATGAAATGAAGCCAGTTTTCTCATATGTTTTCCTATGGAAGAACCGATTTCACCGCCGATTCCGGCGTCTATTTCATCAAATACGAGGACAGGAGTACCGTCGCTGCCCGCCAGTGCCGACTTGATAGCCAGCATCACACGGGAGAGCTCTCCTCCCGATGCGACCTCTTTCAGCGCCTTCAGGGGCTCACCCTTGTTTGCGGAAAAGAGGAACTCCACCCTGTCTATTCCATTCAACCCGCAGAGGGACTGCCCCTGGGGTCCTGTCTTCTGGGTAATTCCAGCTGAAAAATGGGCAGATGGCATTCCGAGGGAACGAAGGACCTCCGCCACCTTCCCTTCCAGAACACTTCCCGCCTTCTTTCTCTCTTCAGAAAGGGCCAGGGCTCTGTTTATGAGAGTACTCTCAAGTTCATCACGTTCTCTGGCCAGCCCCTCAAGGTTGCCGGAACTGTTATCAAGCTGATCAAGCTTGGCAGAGCACTCGTCATAGTAAGCCTGCACCTCGTCAACCGTTGCTCCGTACTTCCGGCAGACCTTCTTGATCACCGCAAGACGGTCTTCCAGGGCCTCTTTTTCCTCAGGGGAAAAGCTGAGCTCATCATTCAGGGACGATACGGAATCGCTGAGGTCTTCAAGTTCATAGAACGCATTGGAGAAACGATCGGCAAGCTCGGCGCTGGCGGGGTCCATTGATTTAAGCTTCTCAAAGAAACCCAGGGCCTTCCTCAGAGAGCCGAGGCAGCCGCCCCTGTTTTCAGGCAGCAGAGAGAGAAGGCTGTCTACAGTTGAATAGAGGTCCTCAGCCTGTTCCATGCGCCTCAGGGAGCTGCGGATCTCCTCCTCTTCCCCCTCTCTCAGGTCCGCCTCTTCAATCTCGGAGGCGGCGAAACTGAGAAACTCACGCTCCTTCTCAATACCTTCAAGCTCCTCCCGGAGAAGCCGGATCTCTTCAGTCTTCTCCTTAAGCTCTCCGAAGAGCTGCTGAACCTCCCGGTTCCGGTCCTCCAGACGGCCGCTCTGATCCAGAAAACGGCGGTGCTGGTCAATATGAAAGAGAGACTGATGATCGTGCTGTCCGTGAACATCCACAAGAAGTGAGCCAAGCTCACCAAGCTCGGCCAGGGTAAATGGCCTGGACTGAATATAGACGGCGCCCCGTCCACCGGTGCGGATCTTCCTGCGGAGGATAAGCCCCTCCTCTTCCGCATCCAGATCATGGGCCGCAAGCCACTGCTTTACATCGGGCCTGTCAACGGAAAATACAGCCGTCACCTCGCCTTCATCACAGCCTGTACGGATAAAACCATTGTCCCCTTTTCCTCCCAGAACAAGACCGAGAGCCCCTATGAGAACAGATTTTCCGGCTCCTGTCTCACCGGTCAGGATGTTAAGCCCCTTTCTGAACTGGACTGTTTTCTCTTCAATAAGGGCAAGGTTTCTGATATGAAGTTCTTCAATCACGGGGGCCTCCCTTCCAGTCCAGCTTTTTGCGCACAACTTCATAGAAGTTCATCTTTTTAAAACTCAGAATATCGGCACTGCAGCGGTGCCGCTTTGTCATGACTTCATCTCCGGGAAGCAGGGGAATAACATCCTGTCCGTCCAGAGTCAGCACAAGGCTTGTTCTCTGCTGCTCCTTGATAAACACTGTTACTTCCTCATCGGGAGGAATCACAAGGGGTCTGTTGCTCAGGGTAAAAGGATTAATGGGATTGACGATCATCGCCGGAAGCTCGGGATGCAGAATAGGGCCGCCCGCAGCCATAGAGTAGGCTGTGGATCCTGTGGAGGTGGCAAGAATGATCCCGTCGGCACGGTACTCTATCACCTCCTGATCAGAGATATTCACCTTCAGATTGACAAGCTTGGCCATTCCCGTTGAAGTGACGACACAGTCATTGAGGCAGCAGTAGCTGCCTATAATCTCACCCTTTCTTCTGAGGGAGGTATTGAGCATAATCCTGTGGCTGACCCCCATCCGTCCCATCTGAAACAGATCAAAGGCAAGGAGCCACTCATCAGGATTGACTTCGGCCAGAAAACCGAATGTCCCCAGGTTCACCGCAAGGATGGGCATATTCATTCCGGCGCACAGACGTGCACTGTAGAGAACGGTTCCATCCCCTCCGAGAACAACAACAAGGTCCGCCTGATCGGCCTTATAAGGCCCCGGCTGACCGCTAAAGCAGTGCTCTGTTATAGAAATGTTCTCTTTTGTGAGGTAGGCAACAATATCCTCCCGCAGTTCGGAGGCGCCTTTTTTAGACAAATTAGCTATGATGAGGACACTTTTTACAGCAGCCATAGAGTTCCTTTATGCTTTAAGCCCTTATCAGGGCAGTGTAGCCAGAATTCTGGAAATAATCTCGCTGTTGCTCTTTCCAAGCGAGGGATAGAGGGGAAAGAGAATGCAGTTGAGGATCAGCCGCTCCGCTACAGGGCAGTCGATCATATCACCCAGCTCCTCTTCAAGACAACAGCCGCGGAAAGCAAGAGTGGTTTCCACATTCTTCTTCTGGGCATACTTCTGGATCTCCTGACGGTTCCCCTTGACCCTGACGGGAAATGAGGAGTGGACAGTTCTCTCTCCGCTGCCCCCCAGAAGAAAGCCGTGCTTGCCCTTGCGTACCGATGAGAGAAATAACTCATACATCTCATCCCGCAATTCAAAGCTCTTGTCAAAATCCTTGAGCATACTGAATCCCAGAGCAGCATTCATATCCGATAGAATGACTGTTTCGTCCAGAAGCTGAAGCACATCTTCCACAGCATCTTTGAGTTCCTTTGTCCTGACCATAAGTGCCGACCCACCGCCGGTTGTAATCAGATCCTGGGGCTCCATACGCATCAGAACAAGATCGCCCGTTGCACCCGCAGGGATTTCAGAAACCACAGAACCGTAGCTTTGACTGATGTCCTCTATGACTTTTACACCGGGATTCTCCCATTCGCTGAGATTCCAGTGATATCCGAAGGCACCGCGCAGCACGACGGCTCCGGTGTTTTCTGTACACTTGTCCAGAAATTCATCCAGATCGGGAACAGCTGTGGTTTCATTGACATCCGCAAAAACAGGCGTCAGACCCAGTTTTGTAAGCGTGTGCAGATAGGTGTCCGGTACCAGAGGAGAGAGGACAACCTCCTTCCCCTCTTCCAGGCCGAGGGCCCTGAAAGCAGTCTCCAGAGTTCTCTCATACTCACGAAAGAGAAAGGCGGACTTGGTACCGCAGTTCTGGTTGAGAATATCCTGCAGCTGTTCGGAGTACATACCCGGCCCGATATGGTCTGAAACCATACAACTGAGAACCGAGTCCATCTCCCGACGTTTGATTGAGGGTCTGAATACAGGAATTGACATAATCAGCGGTGAACGAGACTGATCTGCTGCAGCTCTTCAGGATCGAAGAGACGTCTTATATCGAGGATAATAAGATATCCATCATCCTGATGGATAACACCCTGAATATACTCTGTACCGATACCTGTAATCATCTGGGGTGGCGGCTGTATCTGCCCCTGCTCTATAGAGACGACCCTGAGTACCTTATCGATAATTACACCGAGCTGCATACCGTCGAGATTGATAATGATAAAACCGCTCAAGAGGGATTCATCTTCTGTAAGCTCGGCCTTTTTGATATGAAATCTCTTGTGAAGATTGATGACGGGAATAATATCTCCCCGCAAATTGAAAATACCCTCTACATAAGGAGGGGCATTAGGTATATCACGGACTTCCTGTATGCTGTAAATCTCTTTTACATCCATGATATTGATACCATAGTTTTCAGCACCCAGCTGAAAGGTGACCATCTGTAAAGTTGTATCTGCCATTAATTACTCCCATTTTTATTATGTTCTATTTAGAATTGAAAATCAATGACTTATATCATTAAGAAATTCACCAGCAGCTCTGTATAAAGCGATGCAGGAAGAGCGGAAATTCCTTCTGAAATCATCTTTCATATCCGAATCGGCACTGTCCGTAACAACCCTCAGGCTGACGAACCGGCTCCCCATCTCCATAGCGGCCCTGCAGACCCTGTAGGATTCCATGGTACAGATATCCGCCTGCTCCGCAAGACTTGATCTGACAGAACTGTCACAAACCGGCTCTGCCACCTCAATAAGCGAGGCTCTCATCAAGCCGCCGGAGCCTGCATCAGAGGCATCGGTGATTACAAAAGGCTCTCCGGAACCGAGAATCCTGTCTGCAATAAGAATATCCCCGGGACGGATACTCTCCTTCAGGGAACCGCAGCTTCCGCTGTCAACGAGATAACCCGGCGCACCGAAGCGCTCTTTATAGAGCTTCAGAGCCTCTTCAGGGCTGAAACCGCAGTGGAGAATGTATACCCCCTTCCCTTTCTTTTCAGCAAGGCGGAAGGGCTTTGAAAAAGGTACTTCAACAGCCCCGAAAACCTCTCTGGCACAGTGATACTCTTTTTTCATGGGACATACAAGCAGAACGGACAACAGAAACTCCTTATCCCAATATAGTACGGCAGGCAGAGGATTACAATCCAGCAGAAGGGTTTCAAAAAGCTCAAAAAAAAGAGCGGATGTTCCGCTATAGACGAAACACCGCTCCCGTTGACAGCCGCATCATAACGGCCTTTTATAGTTGAAGTGAAATTACTCGCTGATAACCATACTGGCCATCTCGATATATTCTGCGGGGATCTCAATTCCAAGCTGACCGGCTACGGCTGTATTGAGAATCAGATCCATATTTTCGGTTTCCGATACAATTCCGGTAGGCATATCAGCCATATCCCCGCCCTTAAGGACCTCATCCATCATCCGGGCTGTTCTCTGACCGATGTAGTACCAGTTGAATCCCCATGCCGCCAGTACAGGGGTCTCTTTTGCCGATGAGGGGTCCGCTGACAATACGGGAACATTGTTCTCCAGAGCCGTAGCCGACAGGCCTCCAAGGGCAGATACTACCGTATTGTCTGTGGAGACATAGATCGCATCAACACGGCCCATCAGTGTCTGAGCAGCCTGTTTAACCTCTGCCGAATTACTTACGGTGGTGCTTACATAGGTCAATCCCAGAGCTTCACATGCTTTTTTGGTCTGATCCGCCTGATACATGGCGCTGTCATCGTTGCCGGAGTAGACCTGGCCGACGACCTTGAGGTCCATAAGGGTCATCAGAAACTCAAGCTGTTCCTTTACAGGTGTCTGGTGGGATGTGCCTGTAATTCCAGCCTCACCGACTGTAAGAGAGTCAACAAGACCGGCTGAAACCGGATCAGAAATGGCTGAATAGATTACAGGAATATCGAAGACAGCCATCTTCAGAGCCTGGGCATTGGGAGTGGCAATGCCGACAACCATATCCAGATTCCTCGTCTTGAAGAGACTGGCTATCTGCTTCGTAGTACTTACATCACCGTTTGAGTTCTCATAAAAGAACTCAACATCCTCATAACCGAGAGCACCCATCTCATCAATAATTCCCTGACGCACGGCATCCAGGGCGGGATGCTGTACAAACTGTGATATTCCTATACGGAGTGTACTCCTGTCCTCCTTCTGACCTTCGGCACTGAGTCCGGTGACCAGAAAAATACAGGTTAATACTGCTAGAATTGCTTTTTTCATCTCTATTCCCTTCATTATTCAATCATTCTGATTTTGAAATATCAATCAGCCTTAAAGAATGTTTCTACTGATAGATACGTTTCTATTCAAAAGTACATCTATTCATTTTCAGTGTCAATATACTTTCAGCTATTATTGACAGTCTGATGGTGAATATCTAACATGAGTTCAATGAAAAAAGCAGAGATTCCCTATGGACGCGGCTCACAGTCGGCCCTCTTTCCCCGGTCATGGTCCGGAGACAGCATAGATTCAGAATATAAATTCACTGACACCGATTTTGATGTAATAGTCAGAGAGGCACTTGATTCACCTATAGGTTCAAAACCCCTGAGAGAGATTGTCAAAACCGGTGAAAAGGTCTGCATTGTCTTTTCCGATATAACAAGATCCTGGCAGAGAACCGGTGACTACCTCCCCATCCTTGCAGAAGAGCTTGAGAAGGGGGGCATTGAGCTTAAGGACATAACCCTTCTCTGTGCCCTTGGTACACATCGGCCTCATACAGAGGAGGAAAAGAAGCAGCTGGCAGGGAACCTCTACGGACGCTGTAGGTTTGTTGACCATGACTGTGACGATGCAGAAAACCTTCAGTCCATGGGAACAACAAGCCGGGGCACTGAGGTTGAACTCAACCGCCTTGCCGTTGAGGCTGATCATCTTATCCTCACAGGGGGCATAGTGTTCCATCTGATGGCCGGATACAGCGGCGGACGCAAATCCGTGCTTCCTGGAATCAGCAGCCGGAAGACAATTATGCAGAATCACTCATTGAGCCTCAGCCCCGTCCCGGGAGATGGATCACATCCCGATATCGGATGTGACAAAATTGAGGGGAACCTTCTTCATGAAGACCTTGAAGAGGCGATAGATATGATAAAGCCCTCCTTCCTCCTGAATATTATCCCCGGAAAATCGGGTCCAGGAGCTGCCGTGGCAGGGCACTACAGAGAAGCCCACAAAAAGGGTTATGAGATCCTGAAAGAGTTCTACAAAATATCCATTCCTGAAAAAAGAGATCTTGTCATAGCATCTGCTGGCGGATTCCCCGGAGACATCAACTTCTACCAGAGTGTGAAGTCCATGATCAACGGCTGCGAGGCTCTGAATCCCGGCGGAACACTGATACTGGCATCCCAGTGCCCGGAAGGCCTGGGAAATCCGCTTATGGAAGAGATGATCCGGGAGTATCCTGATATGCATTCCAGGGAGAAGTTTCTAAGGGACAACTACACCATCGGCCGCTTTATAGCCTATTACGGCTGCGAGCTGGCCGATCGCTTCAATGTACTCTTTGTAACCGACATGGATGAAAACGATCTGACTCCTGCAGGCATCAGCTGTTTCAGGACCCTGCAGGAGGCAGTCGACCACTATGCCGGCACCGGGGAATCCGATCCCCTGAAGTACTGGCTGGTTCCCGACGCCTCCCACAGCTTCCCCTCGGTGTGACAGACTTTACACCCTGATACAGCCGGACTGCCTCTGCCTACTCTGCAAGCAGATGGGGGTAAGCCTCCTGAAGATGCAGTATCTTCGGCCGGTCCCAGTGAACAATATACGGATAGTAGGGATGCAGACGCATAAAATCCTGATGATACTCCTCGGCGGGGTAGAAGGTGTCCAGAGGAGCAAGCTCCGTCACGATGGGATCACCGTAGGTTTTCTTTTTCTCAAGAGACCTTATCATTGCCTGAACTTCCCTCTTTTGCCCGGGTGATGCATAAAATACTGCGGATCGATACTGAGTCCCGTGGTCGGGTCCCTGATAGTTATACTGCGTCGGGTCATGGGCTACCGTAAAAAAGACCTCCAGAAGAGTCCTGTAGCTGATTACATCGGGATCAAAAAGGATCTCCACCGATTCCGCATGCCCTGTCGACCCGCTTCCGACCTGATAGTAATAGGCCGTCTCCGCCTCTCCACCGGCATATCCAGACCGGACATCCACGACTCCCTCAAGCTGCTCGAAGACAGCCTCGACACCCCAGAAACAGCCCCCTGCAAAGACCGCTTTCTCAAGCTCGTCTTCCGTATATTTACCCCTCCAGTCCGTCAGTTCTCTCAGCTCCGGTGCATCCTGCCCCCAGAGAGAGAGTGCGTTTAAAAACAAAACTGCTGCTATTATCTTTTTCATGACAGCCTCCTGTCCTACATCTCAAAGAGTGAGAGGAACTCGCCGTAGCCCTCCCTCTCCATATCTTCCAGTGCTATAAATCTCAATGATGCCGAGTTTATGCAGTACCTCAGTCCCGTGGGTGCCGGTCCGTCGGTAAAAACATGTCCCAGGTGACTGTCGCCGTAAAAGCTCCGGACCTCTGTTCTGACCATTCCGAAAGCCCTGTCCTGATGCTCTATGATATTTCCCTCACTGACAGGCTTGGTAAAACTGGGCCACCCTGTACCTGAATCGAACTTATCAAGAGAACTGAAAAGGACCTCTCCCGAAATGATGTCCACATATATTCCCGCAGCATGGTTGTCCCAGTACTCATTTGAAAAAGCCCTCTCAGTCCCCTCCTCCCGGGTAACGCGGTACTGCAAAGGGCTCAGCCTGCTCCGCAGCTCATCGTCATCAGGTCTAACATATTCCCTCCCTTCAGGAGGCGGAAAGGGTGCCTCCGATACGGCAGTTCTCTGAGACCCTGTCATTCCCGAATCATCTTTCCCGGTTGATCCGCTGCGCCCCTGGGAGAAGACTCCGATTCCTGCAGCAACAAGAAAAACTGCTACCGTCAACATCAATTTCCCGACTTTCATTTGGTATACCTCCATACACTCAGGATTATCCGAAGGTAAAGGCATAGAGCCTGACCCGTCCTTCCACATCCAGCTTCAGCAGATGATCCGAAGGATCTTTCAGTTTCAGAATTTTATAGAGCCTGTTCTCATCAGGCTCCAGCTGCCCCCGGAAAACATCCTCAGTATCTCCGGCAACAACGCCATCCAGCTCAATTCTTATGCGGCTTCCCTCTTCAAGGGGCTGCACCACCAGAAAAACTTCACTTGCACTGAAGCGCAGGGAGAGTGAACCCTCACCGCTGCTCTCGATAAACTGATCACGGACAGTCCATCTTCCCTCAAGCCCCCACTCATCGGGTCCGGGATTCCCGGGAAGGGTATATTCAAATGATTCATCCTTTGGATATTCCCCGTCCTCCTCTCCGGAACGGAAACCGCTGCTTCTTCCATACCCCAGATAGATCTCTGGAGTCCGCATCCCGCCCTTTCCCTTCTGCAGGGGCTGTGCTGTAAAGGGCTCGGAAACGGGGTTACCCGCCTCGGCAAGAAGTTCACGGATAACCATCTCTGAAACCCCATAGTCTCCCTCTCCGAAGTGGTAGTACCTTATCCTGCCCTCAGCATCGATAAAGTAGTGGGCAGGCCAGTAGCGGTTGTTGTATGCCTGCCACTGCACAAATCCGTTATCCTGAACCACCGGCCAGATGACTCCCAGATCCTCCGCGGCTTTTCTCAGGTTGTCTTCATTCCTTTCAAAGGCGAACTCCGGCGAATGCACCCCCAGGATCACAAGGCCTCTGTCTGCATACTTCTCATGCCACATTTTTAGATAGGGAATTGTTCTGATACAGTTGATACAGCTGTAGGTCCAGAAATCGACAAGGACAACCTTTCCTTTGAGATCCTCCATTGTCAGAGGAGGTGAATTGATCCATGCACCGGTAGTCAGGATTTCAGGAGCGGGCCCGTAATCCCCCAACTCCCCCTTTGCGGGAGGGTTCTGCCAGGAAAGCTCCAGCTGACCACCGGAGAGAGATGCACCATCATCACCGGCTCGTCTCCTGTCCAGAGCCTTTGAAACCGGATCAACCATTTCAAGAGCCGTCAGGCCGCTGCCGTAAGAGGGGAATGCCCTGAGAATCATTGTCTGAAACGCACGGTCAAGATCAAAACCTATAGCCAGCCCCACAAAGATCATAACCACTGCAAAAACCTTCTGGATTCTGCCTGTGGACCTCTTCAGTCCGGGAACCTTCTTAAGAAGTGATCTGCCCCCGGCCATGACCGCCAGCATGGGCAGAGCAGTACCGAGGGAGTAGGACAGCACGATAATCACACTGCCCCCGTCAATCCGGCTTGTGATAGCCAGAGAGATCACCGAAGCCATAATGGGGCCGACACAGGGTGTCCAGACCAGTCCCAGGCTGCTTCCCAGAACAACTCCTCCCGTAAAACCACTTTTGCCTGGTTTCTGCTTTCCCGCCAGAAGACGGGAAGTGAACAATTCAAAGGCTTTCTGCAGTGGCGGAAGCAGGAGTACCAGGCCGAATCCGATGATCATAATCACAGCTGCCCATCTGAGTGTGTCAGGTGCAATATTCAGGGCCTGTACTAAAGTGGAAAGAAGAAGGGTAAAAACAGTAAAGCTCAGAACAAATCCCGTAACCACACCCAGAGGCTTTCTTTTACCGCCCACACTGCCTGAAAGAATCAGTGGAAGCACCGGAAGAATACACGGAGAGAGTATGGTTGCAATTCCTGACAGGAAGGCGAAAAAAGAAAGAACGATCATTACATCATCTCCTCTTTCATAACAGATTCAAGAATCTGATCCACATCTCCACCGTTCCATTTGGTGACAGCCGTCCCCATTGCGTCGATCTGCACAAAGGTATGCTGATAACTGACACCGTACTTTTTCTGGAGATCATCGGAGTTGTCATAGTCAACTATAAGCAGATTGATCCCTTCAAGATCTCCCGCCCTTGCCTGCAGCTCTTCCTTGAGGGCCTTGCAGCTGGGACACCAGGTGGCGTAGAACAGAAGGACCGTCGGGCGGGATTCTGCAGCCATCATTGCCTTCTCAATATTTACAAAATCGGGGAATGGATCTATCAGCCCCATCTCTGCCATACCGTTATCTGTCATCATCATGACATCGTTGGACATTGTATCTGAGTGCTCATCAGACTCCATCGCCTCTTCTTTCATCATACCGTCATCTTTCATTTCAGAATCTTTCTGACCGGATGCAAATGCGGTAAAGGGGATAAGAGCAATAAGAATTAACAGTGTAAACATTTTCATCTGTTTACCTCCTTAAAGTGTTACCTAAAGAGTAGGAGGCAAATGTCACAAAACTGTCACGAAAGAGTATAACTTGATTAAACTTTGAACTTGAGTGAGAACAGAGCTCCGCCGGAAGAAGAGTTTACAGCGTCAACCGAGCCGCCATGAAGAGTCATAATTTCAAGAGCAATTGCAAGTCCGAGACCGGTACCCGGCAGATCACGGCTGCGGCTCTTGTCAGCCCTGTAGAAGCGCTCAAATATATAGGGAAGGTCCTCATCCGGAATTCCTGGACCGCTGTCTTCTATATCAAGCACCAGCGCCCTGTCCCCTGTTTTCAAAGAAAACCTGATCTGTCCGCCATCGGGCGTGTGTGTCAGTGCGTTGTCCAGAATATTTGTAAGGACCCGTTCCACAAGTGCTATATCCCCATTTATATAGGATGAATCTGCCGGCGGACTGTAGTGCACACTGATTCCACGCTTTTCTGCGGGAGCCTTTCTTTTGATAATGACATCCTGAACAAGTTCAGCCAGTGAAAACTCCTCCATCCTGAGCTGCATTTGCCTGGACTCCAGCCTGGCTAGATCAAAAAGCTCTTCCACAAGAACCTGCAGGCTTTCCACATTTCTGAGTACAGTTTCCACAAACTCCCGCTGTGTTGCCTGATCAAGGTTTTCCTCCTTCATCAGAATCATCTCAAGGTGGCCACGCATGGATGTCAGGGGACTGCGCAGGTCATGGGAGATATTTGCAAGCAGATCGGTACGCTGCTTCTCACTCTCCCTCAGGCTTGTCATGGCGTTTTGAATGGAGCCGGCCATATCATTAAAGGCAAGGGAGAGATCGCTTATCTCATCACGCCTGCCTGTATGAACCCTCATGTCGTAATCTCCCGCCTCAAAGCTTTTTACTGCAGAGCTGAGTATCTTCAGGGGCCTTGTAAGGAAGAAGAAGAGACTGAGACCCAGTGTGGAAGTGACAAAAAGTGCTATAAGAAAGGTGGTAAGCCCCGATCTCAGGTAGTAGTTTCCCCTTGCCAGGGCATGGGACCTGTCATAACTCTGCCCGCGAAGGATGACATAGACATATCCTGATTCACCTCCCATGTCCAATCGGGCGGCTGAAAAGGGTTTGTCAGTATCAGGGCTCCGGGGATCATCCCCGAGGACAAGCTGAAAGCCCTGAGAAGATATAAAATTATCAATGGGCTCCGTATCGATTCGTTCTGTTTTAAGGGTCTCTTTTGGATGAGTAAAATATGCGAGAATCACACCCGAAGAATCGAGAAGATAGATCTCGACCATAGGGTTGAGAACCATCATATAGTGGATGGCTTCACCAATTGTATCCTTTGAGAACCCATTGGAAACGAGCGGCTCCAGCTCAAGGGCTATACTGCCTGCATACTCTCTGTTCAGGAGCTGCTCCACCTCATCAAAAAGATGCTGAGAAGCATTAAAGGCGATCAACAGGCTGCCGGCACCCAGAAAAAGTATCATTGCAAGAAAAAGCAGAGAAATTCGGCCGTAAAAGGATCGGAAGATCTTCATGCCTCCTCCTTTCCGTCGGTAAAACGGTAACCGATCCCCCACACAGTTTTAAGAAAATGCGGATGAGACGGGTCTTCTTCAATCTTGTTTCTTAATCGGTTTATATGAGTATTCACAGTATGCTCATACCCCTCGAAATCGTAACCCCAGACAGCCGTAAGGATATCAGAACGGCTGTAGGCCCGTCCGGGATTTCTCAGAAACAGAGAGAGAAGTTCAAATTCCTTTACAGTAAGATCAAGCTCCCTGCCCCTCAGCCTTGCCTTGTGCATTGTCAAATCAAGTTCCAGGTCACCCAGTTTGTAGAGCTCCGGAACCTGATTGTCAACCTTCTGCCCGATGCGGGAGCGCCTCAAAAGAGCCTTCACTCTTGCACTCAATTCCCTGAGGCTGAAGGGTTTAACCATATAATCATCGGCCCCCAGCTCCAGTCCGAGGACACGGTCAATTTCCCCTGATTTTGCAGTCAGCATGAGCACGGGGGTAACAGGATCATCCCGCCTTATACCGGAACAGACAGACATACCATCCAGTTTGGGAAGCATAAGGTCCAGGATAATCAGTTCATATCCGCCAAGCAGTGCCATATTCAGACCATCTGAACCATTGTAGGCATGAACAGGAGCAAGCCCCATATCTTTCAGATTCAGGGCTATCACATCGGCAATCTCATGATCATCTTCAATTATAAGGATTCTGGGCTCATCCATAAACTCTCCTGCATACTCTACCAATATTGTAGTCTATTCATACAAAGAGTCAAATTATCACGATATTAAAGAAGATAAGCGGGAAAGAGCAGCTCAAGAGGGCAAAAGGGCAAAAAAAAGCCTCCAGTCTTTCGACTGAAGGCTTAAATAAACTGGCGACGACCTACTCTCCCACCGTAGCAGTACCATCGGCGCGGTTGAGCTTGACTTCCGTGTTCGGGATGGGAACGGGTATAACCTCAACGCTAAAATCACCAGATCAGTGATCAGTTCAAAGAACTTCACACCTATATATATTCTTAACTAAAGGGACAAATAATAATATGGTCAAGCCTCACGGAAGATTAGTACTGGTCGGCTCAATATGTTTCCACACTTAGACCGCCAGCCTATCAAACTGATATTCTCTCAGATTCCTTAAGCTCCCTTAAAGGGAGAGGGATGTCTCATCTTGAGGTAGGCTTCCCACTTAGATGCTTTCAGCGGTTATCCCTTCCGAACTTAGCTACTCAGCACTTACCGTTGGCACGATAACTGATACACCAGAGGTTCGTCCATTTCGGTCCTCTCGTACTAAAAATAGATCCTCTCAAACATCCAACGCCTGTGGCAGATAGGGACCGAACTGTCTCGCGACGTTCTGAACCCAGCTCGCGTACCGCTTTAAATGGCGAACAGCCATACCCTTGGGACCTGCTCCAGCCCCAGGATGCGATGAGCCGACATCGAGGTGCCAAACTTTGCCGTCGATATGAACTCTTGGGCAAAATCAGCCTGTTATCCCCGGAGTACCTTTTGTCCGTTAAGTGACGGCCCTTCCACTCAGAACCGCCAGATCACTATGACCTACTTTCGTACCTGCTCGACTTGTAAGTCTCGCAGTCAAGCTACCTTATGCCATTGCGCTTACAGCATGATTTCCAACCATGCTAAGGTAACCTTTGCGCGCCTCCGTTACTCTTTAGGAGGCGACCGCCCCAGTCAAACTGCCCACCTGACATTGTCCATGATGCGGATTACGCACCACGTTAGAAATATAACTGATAAAGGGTGGTATTTCACCAACAACTCCAACCAGCCTGACGACCAGTCTTCAAAGTCTCCCACCTATCCTACACATCATCAGCCATAGTTCAATATCAGGATACAGTAAAGGTTCACGGGGTCTTTCCGTCTAACCACAGGTAATCGGCATCTTCACCGATACTTCAATTTCACCGGGTCTCACGTTGAGACAGTGAGAAAGTCGTTACACCATTCGTGCGGGTCGGAACTTACCCGACAAGGAATTTCGCTACCTTAGGACCGTTATAGTTACGGCCGCCGTTTACCGGGGCTTCAATTCACTGCTTCACTAAAAGTTAACAGCTCCTCTTAACCTTCCGGCACCGGGCAGGTGTCAGTCAATATACTTCTCTTTGCAGATTCGCATTGACCTGTGTTTTTGGTAAACAGTCGCTTTCTCCTGGACTCTGCAACTCCACCATCACGTGCTGAGCCATGCTTTTCCCTAAGTTACGCATGTATTTTGCCGAGTTCCTTAACGTGAGTTCTCCCGTACGCCTTAGAATTCTCATCCCATCTACCTGTGTCGGTTTGCGGTACGGTACCTAGTAACCTAACCTTAGAGATTATTTCTTGACTCGATGAATCACCCAACTTCGCTCACCCGTAGGATCGCTACCCTTAACATCTCTCCTCCAGCAGCGGATTTGCCTACTGCCGTCAACGGATAAATGCTTGGACCAGGACAACCAACGCCTGGCATGGGATCTCCTTAAGTGTCATCCCATCGAAATTACTAGATGTACTGGAATATTAACCAGTTTCCCATCGACTACGCATTTCTGCCTCGCCTTAGGGGCCGACTAACCCTGGGAAGAGTACCTTTACCCAGGAAACCTTAGATTTTCGGCGGGAAGGGATCTCACCTTCCTTTTCGTTACTCATGCCTGCATTCTCTCTTCTGATACCTCCAGCAACCCTTACAGATCACCTTCATCGGCCTACAGAATGCTCCTCTACCACCAACATATAAATATGTTGATCCGTAGCTTCGGTACTATGCTTAGCCCCGTTACATTGTCGGCGCACAACTACTCGACCAGTGAGCTATTACGCACTCTTTAAAGGAGTGGCTGCTTCTAAGCCAACCTCCTGGCTGTCTGTGCAATCGTACTTCCTTTTCCACTTAGCATAGTTTAGGGACCTTAGCTGACGGTCTGGGCTCTTTCCCTTTCGACCACGAATCTTATCACCCGTAGTCTCACTGCCATACTTTGAATAACGGCATTCGGAGTTTGACTGGATTTGGTACCCTGTGACAGGCCCGCACCCAATCAGTGCTCTACCTCCGCTATTAACCATATGACGCTGACCCTAAAGCCATTTCGAGGAGAACCAGCTATCTCCGGGTTTGATTAGCCTTTCACTCCTACCCACAATTCATCACTGCCTTTTTCAACAGACTAGTGTTCGGTCCTCCACTCAGTGTTACCCAAGCTTCAACCTGATCATAGGTAGATCACCCGGCTTCGGGTCTAATACATCAAACTAAGAACGCCCTATTCAGACTCGGTTTCCCTCCGGCTCCGGTACTTCTATACCTTAACCTCGCTTAATATATTAACTCGCAGGCTCATTCTACAAAAGGCACGCCATCACCCCGTATTGGGGCTTTGACCGCTTGTAGGTCCACGGTTTCAGGTTCTATTTCACTCCCCTCCCGGGGTGCTTTTCACCTTTCCCTCACGGTACTATTCGCTATCGGTAGCTATCTCGTATTTAGCCTTGGAGGGTGGGCCCCCCAGATTCAGACAGGATTACTCGTGCCCCGCCTTACTCAGGTACATGCCAGCTCAACTTCAATTTCGCATACAGGACTTTCACCTTCTTCGGTCGGCCTTCCCAGTACCGTTCCGCTATCTCCGTTGAATGCATTTTGCATGCCCTACAACCCCAGCTACACCGAAATGTAATTGGTTTGGGCTAATCCCCGTTCGCTCGCCGCTACTAAGGGAATCTCTTTTGATTTCTTTTCCTTCAGGTACTTAGATGGTTCAGTTCCCTGAGTCTCGCTTCATACGGCTATGTATTCACCGCATGATGACTGATAACAATCAGCCGGGTTACCCCATTCGGGAATCCTCGGGTGTCAGAATGTTTGCTTCTAACCGAGGCTTTTCGCAGCTTACCACGCCCTTCTTCGCCGGATAGCTCCAAGGCATCCACCATGGACCCTTAGTCGCTTGACCATATTATTATTTATCCCTTCGCTAATTCCTGTTAAACCGTCTTTCAGCTCCTAAAAGCTTAAAACAGACCGTCCGAAAACGGATTTGAGTGGAGGTATGGGGATTCGAACCCCAGACCCCTAGAATGCAAATCTAGTGCTCTAGCCAGCTGAGCTATACCCCCCAGTATGGGGAATCAGAAACCTATTATTAAATAAGTCATTAGGGAAATTGGAAGTATTTAACGAAAGCCAAGACTGAATAATACTAGATGCATTGCTGCATCTGCTGACCGTACTGTCAGACTTTAAATACCTTTCTCGTAGAAAGGAGGTGATCCAGCCGCACCTTCCGGTACGGCTACCTTGTTACGACTTCACCCCCCTTACCGAGCATACCTTCGGCAGTGGCCTCCTTAAAAGGTTAGCCTGCTGACTTCGGGTACCCCCGACTCGGGTGGTGTGACGGGCGGTGTGTACAAGGCCCGGGAACGTATTCACCGCGCCATGCTGATGCGCGATTACTAGCGATTCCACCTTCATGGAGTCGAGTTTCAGACTCCAATCCGAACTGAGACCGGCTTTAAGCGTTTTGCTCGACATCACTGTTTCGCATCACTCTGTACCGGCCATTGTAGCACGTGTGTAGCCCAGGACATAAGGGCCATGATGATTTGACGTCATCCCCACCTTCCTCCGGTTTGTCACCGGCAGTCTTGCATGAGTCCCCAACTTAATGATGGTAACATACAACAGGGGTTGCGCTCGTTGCGGGACTTAACCCAACACCTCACGGCACGAGCTGACGACAACCATGCAGCACCTGTATACAAGTCTCCGAAGAGAAAACACTATCTCTAGTGTCGTCCTGTATATGTCAAGCCCTGGTAAGGTTTCTCGCGTATCATCGAATTAAACCACATGCTCCACCGCTTGTGCGGGCCCCCGTCAATTCCTTTGAGTTTCACCGTTGCCGGCATACTCCCCAGGCGGTACACTTAACGCGTTAGCTACGGCACCTAGATCTCATGATCCAGACACCAAGTGTACATCGTTTACGGCGTAGACTACCAGGGTATCTAATCCTGTTCGCTACCTACGCTTTCGCACCTCAGCGTCAATCCAGAGCCAGCAAGTCGCCTTCGCCTCTGGTGTTCTTCCTAATATCAACAGATTTCACCCCTACACTAGGAATTCCACTTACCCCTCTCGGATTCTAGTCACACAGTTTCCAACGCAACAATGCAGTTAAGCTGCACGCTTTCACATCGGACTTATGTAACCGCCTACATGCCCTTTACGCCCAATAATTCCGAACAACGCTCGCTCCTTACGTGTTACCGCGGCTGCTGGCACGTAATTGGCCGGAGCTTATTCATATGCTAACGTCATCCCATGCCCATTTCCTGACACGGTTATTCCTCACATATAAAAGTGCTTTACAATCTCTCGACATTCTTCGCACACGCGGCGTCGCTCCGTCAGACTTTCGTCCATTGCGGAAGATTCTTAGCTGCTGCCTCCCGTAGGAGTCTGGGCCGTGTCTCAGTCCCAATGTGGCCGGTCACCCTCTCAGGCCGGCTAATGATCGTCGCCTTGGTAGGCCATTACCCCACCAACAAGCTAATCATACGCAGGCTCATCTTCCAGCGAGGCAAACGCCCCTTTCCTCTTAAAACAAGATCTAAGAGATTATTCGGTATTACCCCATGTTTCCATGGGCTATCCCCAACTAGAAGGTAGATCACCTACGCGTTACTCACCCGTTCGCCACTCTCATCAAGGTGCAAGCACCTTGAATCCCGTTCGACTTGCATGCTTAAAACGCGCCGCCAGCGTTCGTTCTGAGCCAGGATCAAACTCTCCATGATATAATTTATCGCCCGAAGGCGATAACTTCTTATCAAAACTTTCAAAGGATTACTAAGCGGATGTATTCATCCTGAACCCTTATCCAGAAGAGTCAGTCCCTTTATCTCTAAAGAAAACTAACGTTCGTACTACCAGTGCTTGACTCTCGTCAAATACTTCAATTTCCCTTCTCTAATTCCTTGTAAAAGAACATTTAAGATTCGCAATTCAAGTGAACCGCTCATCCGTTGTTCGCAGTGCGTCGCAGGCATGTTGCCCGAACGCTCCGTGAATATACTGCTTATCGCTCTTTTTTGTCAACCGGAAATCGTTAAAAAATCACAGTTTTCTTATAAAGCTCTATTCTGAAATAAATTGTTTCATACTGTCAGTTTTAAGAAACAGAACCAGGTACTCCAGAAAGGAGAGAAGAGAACTGAGGGCTGCCAGAATAAAGAGTCCTTTGGCTACAGACATCATAATCTGAATATTGTTCACCGCACCCAGAGACTGCATTGTAAGGACTACGAGGCCGAAAATACCTGAAACGAAGTAGAATACAGCCTTGGCCTTTCCTCCCCATTTGGCGGCAAGAGCGGTTCCCTCTTTAGCCATTACCATGCGGATAAACATAATGCAGAACTCACGCCATAAAATAAGCATCAGAGCCCAGAGAGGCATCATGCCCACAAAAGTAAAGCAGACAAAGTAAGTCACCCGGCTGATAACATCAGCAAAGGGGTCCATAATCTTTCCCATATCGGAAACAAGATTCCTGGAACGGGCAATATGGCCGTCCAGCACATCAGAGACTTCGCTTACAAGCTGAATAATCCAGAGAGCGATCATTCCCGGAAAGAGAATAGAGTCGCCCATAACTGTAAATACAAAGAGTCCGAAAAATACGGGGGTCAGCACAAGGCGGCCCGTTGTTAGTTTGTTTGGTAGTGTCATAACCGACAGTCTATTTTCAAGTGCCGATTATTTCAATACAGATTTTCGACAGATTGAGCAGGAATCGGGCCGTGATTAACGCTGTTTCAGCAGAAGTGTCCCCTCTTCTACCCTGTACTCCCTGGAAGTAAAGAAACCGGGAGTGTAAAACCGTACAGCGGGATAGCTTACTGAATAGAGCCTTGAATCGGTCTTTTCAGCATCTCTTAAAGGGAAGTACCAATCAGGTTCAGCATCGGCAAGCGCTGATACCGGAACAGAACGGGAAATAATAGCCACGGGATAGATCTGTTCTTTCAAAAAGAAATACTGACGCGGCAGATCCTTTCTTACAAACAGAACTCCCGCTGATGGTCCGTCAAGGGAGATCATCATCTCCTTCTCGCCATAGGGAGTCCACCCCAGAGTAAGAGTGCCTTCATTGGAAGGATAAAAAAGCAGGCTGCCCACTGAATAGATGTTATAACTCAGAAAGGGAGCCGCCGGGGTATGTGTATAAAGAGAGATAACAAGGGGGGCGATCAGGGCAAGGGGATGAAGGAATACCCAATACCCTGAAACTAATCCGGCCGCTGCAAACATGAGCGAGACAGGAGAAACGACATCCTTGAATCCGAGGGGTGAGTAGTTAAGCCATAGACCGATTGTCGACAACACCCAAAGCACAGGATAGACAAATAAAAGAGGTGAGGCTTTTCTACGCAGACAGAACCGTACAAAACTCCCGGAAGCAGCTGCAAAAAAGTAGAGAGACAGAGTCAGCCAGAAAATTGGATTACCTGTCACTGACCGTATTTCCCCTTCAAATACTCCAGAAAATATGATGCATCAGCCATCTTACCTGTAACATTCATCATAAGATCCCCCGGAAGGAGAAGCGCACCCTTTGTGTGAACATTCCGGACAAGCCACTCCCTTATACCGGAGAAATCACCCTTTTCAATACATCCGTCCACAGGGCCGAGATCATCCACGAGAGAGCCCCAAAGCTGTGAAGCATAGAGATTCCCCAGAGTGTAGGTCGGGAAATATCCCATATCACCGCCGGTCCAGTGAATATCCTGAAGGATACCGAGGCGATCACTGCCGTTCCTGACCCCCAGAAGTTCTTCTGTAAGGGAGTTCCAGAGCCCTGGAAGCTCTTTCACGCTGATATTGCCGTTTACAAGATCACGCTCAAGGCGGAACCGGAGTATGATATGAAGATTATAGCTCAGCTCATCAGCATCCACCCTTATAAGTCCCCGCTCTACCCTGTTCAGCTCTGAGTAGAGAAGTTCCGGATCAAAATCAAAACTTCCGTCTATCTCCTTCATCACTTTGCTTAAATAGCGGCTGAAGGGCCTTGAACGCCCGATTATATTCTCCCAAAGCCTGGACTGGGACTCGTGAAACCCAAAGGAGCTTGCTTCTGCGGCGGAAGTTCCCGTCCATTCCGAAGGAAGATTCTGTTCATAAAGCCCATGCCCTCCCTCATGAATAGTACTTGAGAGGCCTGAGATAAAATCATTTTCATGGAATGCGGTCGTCAGTCTTATATCTTTTGAACCCAGAGTTGCAGTAAAAGGATGAACCGACTCGTCCAGGCGGCCGGCATCAAAATCATATCCCATATCCTTGAGCACCCGCAGGCTCACACGTCTTTGAAACTCTGCCGGAAAGGTGTGCTGCTTCATACGGGATGCATTAAGGGGTCTTGAGAGCACATCCGAAAGGAGACCTGTAAGCTCCCCCTGCAAATCGTCAAAGAGGGTTTCAAGAAAAGAAGCCTGCATACCCGGTTCATAGTGATCAAGCAGGGCATTGTACGGTTCATCCGTATAGCCCTGATAGGAGCACATTTCACGAAGCTGTTCAACAACCCGTTCCAGGGATGGAGCAAAGATTGAGAAATCATCGGACTCCCTCGCCTTGAGCCAGCTGCTTCTGGAGAGGGAAGCTGTCTCGACAAAACGGCTCATGAAGCCGTCGGGGAGGACTTTGTTGTCACGGTAGCGTTTTGCAAGGATACGGTGCCAGTTGCGGCAGTCGGGATCAGGGTTTTCGGCAAGAAGGGGAAGACACTCTTCCCAGAGGCCGTCCTCAAGATGGGAACTCAGAATGGACTGAACAAGCCCCTCCTGTCTCGCCCTTCCCTCTGAGGCGGAGGGGGGCATACCGGTCTCCTGGTCCCAGCCCAGAAGACCCTGTATATGCTGCAGGTCTTTGATGACCTGTTCTTTCTTTTTGATTGTTTCAATGATGTCTGCCACAGGAAAGTCCTTTTATACGGGATCTTCCGCAGATGCGGAGTAACATCATTATCAAACAGAAAATGATTTTTGAAAAGAAGATCTAGTGGACCCGGCTCCTGAGAGAATCAAGAACCCCGTGAAACAGGGAAAAACCCTCTTCATTCAGGGCGGTACGGGCACCATCCAGAGATTTCTCCAGAAATTCGGCGGCGATTTCATCTGCTTTCAAATGGTAACCGCCTTTAACTATCTTTCTGATAACAACAGGAGCAAACAGATATCTGAGCCCCTTTACCAGAAGAACCTCTACCATGGGGATATTGTCTTCCATCGCCAGAATCAGAGGCAGTGTGGGAATACCGTTTTTAATATCGGTGTTTCCGTTCTTACCCATAATCCCGGAGTCTCCAAGATAGTCCAGAACATCGTCCTGTATCTGGAAAGCCATCCCGAAATCCAGACCGGCCTGATAAAGCGACTCGCAGCCCTCTTCACTTTTACCGCTCAAAAGAGCTCCGGCAAAACAGGAAAGTCCAAATAACTCTGCAGTTTTACCCTGAATACGGCTGTAGTACTGTTCCCGTGATACATTAAAGCGGCCGATATTCTCGTCCTGCTCAATTTCACTGAGACAGAGACGTTCAACCCCTTCGGTCATTCGGGCAACAAGAGACTGCTCGAAACGGCCTGAAGCCAGTTTCATGGACATGGCAAGAAGATAATCTCCCGCCAGAATGGCTCTTTTTGACCCTTGTGTCTGATGGAGAGTCAGTTCTCCCCGCCGTCTGGCGGCATTATCAATTACATCATCATGAGCAAGTGAGGCAATATGAAGAAGCTCCATAGAGGCGGCTATAGAGACAAGCTCATCATCAACCGCCTCTCCGCCCCGGGCGGAAAGGAAGACAAACAGAGGTCTAAGCATCTTTCCGGGACGGGCAGTGAGAGTCTCGAGATCACTGCGGATCATTGCGGGACTCTCAGCTACAAGAACTTCTATCCTCCTGCGGACCTTCTGCAGGGAGCCTGCAAGCTCATCATTCAGATTCGCAAGAAGGGAAGACAATCAGGATTTCCTTTTTTTCTTCAGCTTCAGAGGCTCGTCGAAAAAGAGGTAGGATCTCTTGGCTAGAGAAGTACCGTTCCACCAGCCTTTCAGCCAGGGCTGTACCCAGTAGTCAAGACCGCAGACTCTTCCGGCTCCGCCGAGCATCAGGAATCCGGCAAAGATAAACCATACCTGCTCCCAGCTGAAGAAACCTGTGAAGATAAATACGAAACACATGATGATTGAAACACCGGCTGCGGGGAATACGAAGAGTCCTCCGATCAGAGCCAGACCAATCAGCATCTCAACTGAAACAACCATTGACTGGAAGAACTGGAAGGGAAGATAGGCAGCCATGCTGTCCATAAAGAGTTCCCGGAACCAGGTTACAAAGCCATTGCTTCCCTTGAGTACCAGACCGCTGAGATCCCAGATGGGGCCGAGGGTGTGAGCACTTGCACTGAGTGTAGCAGTAGCGGCACCGGCTACGGCGTCACTGGCTGCGGCAACAGTTTCAACGGCAGTTTCTACAGCTCCAGAGGCGGCAGCTACAGTTTCAACTGCGGTTTCAACAGCATCCGAGGCAGCGCTTCCCGCATCGGCAGTATAAACACCCGCCTGTACAACACCGGGGCTGAACATCCAGCCGGACTTGGAACCAAGGTCGAAATTAAGCCAGCCTTCGCCGATCTTGTTAAGACCTTCAAAGAGCCACATAAGACCAAGCCAGAGTCTTAAGGGGAGTGCCCAGAGGCTCTGAATATGGTTTGTGATAAACCCGCCGAGGAGGGTTCTCTTGTCTTTCATATCAAAGATTTCGTGCTTCAGGTACTTAAACCATCCGTTCACACCACATACTGTGTGGAGGTAGTAGCAGTTAACAAGATGCTTCAGTGCCATAGCGGGAATACCGGACAGAGACATTCCTCCGGTATGGGATACGGCATAACGTCCACCGATAGATACCATAAAACCGTGGAAGTTGGACTTGAATGTTGCTTCAGCCTTGCCCCCGGCGATCTGAGACTTGATATTCTTAACCGCTGTTGCAGCTGTCTGCTCTGCAGCTTCTACAATCTGGGGAATGGGGCGCTCGTTTTCGAGGAGCCACTGGGCATCACCCACAACATATACATTCTCGTGATTTTCACTCTGCATGGTGGGGTGAACTTTCAGTCTGTCTACATGTCCTACAGTCAGTCCGGACTGAGCTGCAAAGGAACCGCCCTTGATACCGCAGGTCCAGATCAGTGTACCGCATTCGATAACTGTTCCGTCCTTGAGGGTAAAGGAACCTGCTTCCGCTTTGGTAATAAGAGAGTTGAGCATAATTTTAACGCCCTTCTTCTCCATGTACTTCTGAGCCTTGGCACGGGGACCTTCGGGGAGCATTTTGAGGATGCTGTCCAGACCTTCAACGTTGATCAGCTGTACTTCATTGGGATCAACCTTGTAGTCACGGCACATCTGGGGAACTTTTTCAATAAGTTCTCCGAGCATCTCAACACCGGTAAATCCGGCACCCGCAACAACAAAAGTCATCAGTTTCTTACGCTTCTCGGCATCTTTTTCATAAGAAGCCTGGCGGAACATCTCACGGATGTGATCCTTGATGATCAGAGCATCCTGGTAGCTCCAGAGTGAGAAGGAGTGTTCTTTAACACCGGGGATACCGAAGTCGGTAGCCTCAGCACCAGTTCCCATTACCAGGTAGTCGTAGTCATATGTTGCAGAATCTGAGCTGATTTTCTTATTGTCGAAATCAAATCCTGTGATCTTATCCTGAACAACCTCAACAGTCTTTCCGTCGAAGATTCTGTCAAATGAGATCTTTACGCATCCATTGTCTACGCGGCCGCCGGCCACTTCGTGCAGTTCTGTCATCAGCGTATGGTAGGGATTTGCGTCAATGAGGGTAACCTGAATGTCATCATTCTTTTTGTAGGCTTTGTGTAAAAGCTTCCCTGCATGTACGCCGGCATAACCACCGCCGAGAATCACTATCTTTGTCATAGTTTTCCCCTGTATTCTTTATTAAACATTTATCTTAACGATAGATAAACAAATATCTACATTGTATGTCAATCGCTAAAGTATTATCAATAAAAAAAGAGTGCCCGACAAGGCACTCTTTGAGTTTTGGTCTTTAAAATCTCAGACCGGGATCAATATTAAGGCATTTCCTTCTTCTCGATTTTCTCTTTGATCATTGAAAGAGCCTCATCCAGAGGCATACCGTTGAGCTGCTCACCTGTACGGACTCTGATGCTGACTGCATTATCGTTCATCTCTTTCTCACCGATGACCATCATATAGGGGATTTTCTCGTTCTGGGCATT
This sequence comes from Oceanispirochaeta sp., assembly GCA_963676905.2. Lineage (GTDB taxonomy): Bacteria > Spirochaetota > Spirochaetia > DSM-2461 > DSM-2461 > Oceanispirochaeta. The sequence goes on along the minus strand of CAXXVE010000001.1, from coordinate 2,511,147 downwards.
TCTGATCTTCGCGTTCATACGGTCATCAGAGTAGTCACCGTCCACAAGAATATCCTCGGCACGGAGGCTGCGCTCAACCTTCTTTGCATACTCCTCAAACTTCTCGCTTACAGGAATGACACGCACCTGAGTGGGAGCAAGCCATACGGGAAAGGCTCCGCCGTAGTTTTCGATAAGTACACCGAAGAAGCGCTCGATGGAACCGAGGAGGGCTCTGTGAATCACATAGGGCCGCTTCTCCTGTCCGTCTCTGTCCACAAAGGTCATATCGAAACGGTCGGGAAGGTTGAAGTCGAACTGCACGGTGGAGAGCTGCCACTCCCGTCCCATGGTGTCCTTCACTTTAAGGTCGATCTTGGGTCCGTAGAAGGCACCGCCTCCCTCGTCCACCTTGTACTCGAGGCCTTCGTCTTCAATGGCCTTTCTCAGAGACTCGGTTGCCGCGTCCCATCTGTCTTTTTCACCGACGCTCTTTTCGGGCATGGTGGACAGATAGGCAGAGATATCACTGAATCCGAAAGAACGGAGCATAAAGAGGCTGAACCGCAGTACCTCGGAAATTTCGCTCTGCATCTGATCGGGCGTACAGATCAGGTGGGCATCATCCTGGGTAAAACCGCGGACTCTGAGCAGACCGTGGAGGGTTCCGGAACGTTCATAGCGGTAAACGGTTCCAAGCTCGGCCCAGCGGAAGGGCAGATCCCTGTAGGAGTGCTTTCCGTTTTTGTAGATCATAATATGAAAGGGACAGTTCATGGGTTTGGCGTAGTAGTTCACATCGTCCATAACCATGTTGGGATACATACCCTCTTTGTAGAAATCCAGATGCCCTGAAGTCTCCCAGAGCCAGGATTTTCCCACATGGGGGGTAAATACCATATCGTATCCGTTTTTATAGTGCTCTTTTCTCCAGAAGTCCTCGATGGTCACTCTCATCCGGGCTCCCTTGGGGTGCCAGTAGACAAGACCGGGACCGGCTTCTTCATGGAGGCTGAACAGGTCCTGTTCCTTACCCACACGGCGGTGGTCACGTTTTTCCATCTCTTCGAGCATTTCAAGGTGAGCCTTCAGGGCCTTGGGGTCGCCGAAAGCGGTGGCGTAGATTCTCTGAAGCATGGGGCGCTTTTCATCCCCTCTCCAGTAGGCACCGGCAATGGAAAGGAGCTTGAAGCCCTGGGCATTGAGGCGGCTTGTATCTTCCACGTGGGGTCCGCGGCAGAGGTCGACAAAGACATCACCCATCTTAAAGATTGAGATCTCCTCGTCCTCGGGGAGTTCATTGATCAGTTCCACCTTGTAGGGCTGATCCTTGAACATTTCAAGGGCCTCGGCACGGCTGAGGACTTCCTTTTCAAAGGGAAGGTTTTCCTTGATGATCTCCTTCATAAGCTCTTCAATGGTGACAAGGTCATCATTTGTAAGTTTACGGGGAAGATCGAAATCGTAGTAAAATCCATTGTCGATGGCGGGTCCGATGGCAAATTTGGCCTCGGGCATCAGTTTGAGTACGGCACCGGCCATTACATGGGCCATGGAGTGACGCATCTTCTGCAGCTTTTCAAGCTTCTTCTTCTCTTTGGGATTCATAGGTATTACCTCCGTCACAGGACGAAAAAACCCTTTCATGCTCCGTCCTGTACCAAAATATAAAAATTTCAGCATAAGGACGAAGAACAAAAGGGTTCTCCGCGGTTCCACCTTACTTCGCCGCTGCCAGTGTCTGTGCAGGACGGCGCTCTCAGCTCTCCCTTCTCGCGGGATAACGTCTTCGTCTACTTCCTTTAAGTCCGTACCGGTGGGTTGGACAAAGGGTTCGGGAAGCAGCTCGGGAGGGGTTTTCTCTGAATCCGGATCAGCAGTCTTCCAGCCTGTGGACCGCCTCTCTATTGACCCGGGAGAACAGATACTCGTCTCCGTCATGGCTTTGTACTCCCTAATATGATAAAAGGTATGGGAAAAGTCAAGAAAAGAGCTGTTCCTTTTTATCCTTTATCTGCTTATTTACCCGTTTATCCCCTGGTCAGTCCGGGGAATTTGCAGCCTCTTCAAAATCAAGGATCTCCTGGAACTGGTTCTGAAGATCCCGGAGTTCGCTCTCCCAGAAGGCACCGCTTCCCCAGTCCGGAAAATTCCTGCGGAAACTGAAATCCTCCTTCTGCCTGCCGCACCAGGCGAGAAAGTAGACCATTCTCATGGCCCGCAGGGGCTCGATGAGGGCGATTGAATCGGGTGAAAGAGTACAGAATTCGCTGTAGCCGTCAAGAAGCATGAAAAACTCCCTTCTGCATGCCGAGGCATGACCGGGAAGAAGAAGCCAGAAATCCTGAACAGCAGGACCCATGGCCATATCGTCAAAATCGATGATCATAAGCCCCTGGTCAAGGCGGTCAAGGATGTTTCCGCTGTGAAAGTCGCCGTGGATACGCTGCAGGGGGACATCCCGGAACAGCGGAGTGATATGAGCGCTCAAACCGTCAAAGAGCGCCTCAAAATCTCCGCTGAGCCCTTTAGGCAGCCATCCCGATTCAAGGATCTCCCTGCAGTCCTTCCTGAAACTTTTCCCGGGATGGATCACCGGCCTGTGCTCAGCGGTATCAAGCCGACCGGCACTGTGCATCCGCCCTATTAGCTGCCCCAGACGGAACCACTGCTCATCGTCCTCCAGAAACTCCCAGAGTCTGCCGCTCATATGGGGGTAGAGAGCAAAGAGAATACCATCTTCCGTCCGTCCCAGGGTCTCATCGTTTTTAAGGATTTCAGGCAGTGCAAGGGGTATATCCATCTCATGGCACTCCTCCATAAAGTCGTGTTCCTCAAGGATTCCCTCTTCCGTCCACCGCCCGGGGCGGTAGAACTTGACCACATACCGGCCGCCGTCATCATCCCGCAGTTCATAAACCCTGTTGATATAGCTTGGGAGAGGCTGAACAAGGGGCGTCAGAGAGAGACCGCTCTCCCTCTCCACAGCATCTATAATGACCGATGGTTCCAGTGTATCAAAATCCCCTGCAGGAGTGCTCATCTCTTTCCGCCGCCTTTTACTGATGTTTGAAGCCTTTGAAAACAGTGCCCCCGATGGAGATGACTTGTCAAGGCAAGGCAGGGTATACTGTGTTTCCGCTGCCCGTGCACAGGGCGGCAAGATTATTTCACAGAGGTCCCTATGAACATCCGACAACTGCTTTTCACTGCTTTCATCCTTACAGGCTTAACCGCATATCTGCCCGGAGAGACATCCGTTTCATCAGAACCCGATCTGTCTTTATCAGGTTCAACAGGTGCCGAAGCTCTGTCAGAGGTGGATAAACTTATAGAAAACAGACAGTACCTCTCAGCCTGGACACTTCTCCATGACAGGGCCGATACGATTGAACTGGGAGACTTTATTGTAAAAAAAAGTGAGCTCACCCTTCTCTACTACTCCAAGACAAGCAGTCATCAGCTTTTTTCCTTTGATGACCTTGATGAGGGAGAGACTCTTCTTGAATTGAGACAGAGGGGTGATTCCGGACCCGACCTGAAACTCTATGACCCCGCGGGCGCCCTGAATATGGTCCTGAAGGAGACACCCGGGAGGGCGGATGCCTGGATGTGGCTGGGTGAGTACTACTACCAGGTCCTCACAATATACGGTGACCGATGGGAGAAACCCGCTGCCGAAACAAGTAAACTTGCCCTCGAGGCGTTCAGAAAGGCAGTATCTCTGGGAGAGGAGTCCGGGGAGCTCTACGGTAAAACAGCATACTGCGAGCTGATGGCAGGCGAGTGGGATGCGGCTGCAGGGGATCTTAAAAAAGCGCTTGAATATGACGGTGACAATGGGGAGTACTACTACAACCTGGGGCTTGCCTTCCTCAATCTGCAGCAGCTGGAAGAGGCCCTTGAATACACAGAGAAGGCCCTGAACCTTCTGGATGAGGGCCCGGAGATGGCCAATGCCCTCTTTCTTGCCTCGTCGATTCACCTCTATATGGGCAATGAAGGGGATGCTGAAAACGTTCTGATAAGAGGTTTGGAGGTTTCACCCGAAGACTACCGCTTTCCCGACAGAATGATTCGCCTGGCACTCAGCCGGGAGGATTATGACGGAGCCAGAGCAGCGGCTTCCCGACTTTTGGACCTCTACCCCGATAATCCTGAGAACTTCCGGACCATAGTCCAGTACTTCTACGACTTCGGACAGCTTGAGGAACTCATTCCCTTCTTCAACATAGTAACCGATATCTACAGCGGAAAACCGGAAATCATGGGAAACATCTACTTTCATAAGGGGCTGACAGAGTTCTATCTTGAAAACAGTGAGGCCTCAAGAGAGGCCTTTATAAAAGCGGAAGAGGAGTACTCAAAGATTTTCCCCGAAGACCATCAGGTATTCCAGATTATTGCAGGGATGAGAGAGAGGCTTTAATCACCGGATTCACCGTCCGTGCCTTCACCTGCCCGGACGACCCGGTTCCTGCCCTTCTTTTTGGCCGTATAAAGCCCCTTGTCAGCCATGCTGATGAGGTAGTCCATTGTTGAATCTTCACCGCTCTGTGCCACACCGAGGCTGATGGTAAGATGCCTGCGCAGCCCTGTAAATGGAAAGTGCTCCACCTTCTCCCGTATCCTCTCTGCCAGAGAGAAGGCCTCGTCCCCCCGGCTTTCGGGCAGAAGGATAAGGAACTCCTCCCCCCCGAAGCGGAAGACCTTGTCCGAGAGCCGTACAGCCTCTCTCAATATTCGGGCCATCTCCCGCAGAGTATCATCCCCTGTAATATGCCCGTAGGTTTCATTGACCTTCTTGAAATGATCAATATCCAGAAGAACAATACTGAAGGGCCGTCCCGAACGTTCGCTCCGGGCCAGCTCTTTCTGGAGCTCCTCCTTCATATACCTTCTGTTATACAGTGATGTAAGGGGGTCAGTGGCGCTTTCACTCTCCAGCATCCTGTACTGCCCTTCCAGATGGATTCTGTTCAGAAAATTTTCTGTCCTCACTCCGAAGAGGCTTGTATAGAGAACCCAGCTGAGGATGTAGTAGATAACCGCCTGAATATAATTCTGAAACTCAATTTTATGATAGGGTTCCACCTGCAGAAATGAAAGAATCAGCAGAAGAAGGGAAAAGCCTGAAATAATAGCGAAATCCCGTGCACTCTGCCATATGATGGTACTTATAAAAAGGATAATGATAATATATCCCGATAGATCCATTGTGTAGTGTATATCCACCCAGGTCAGACCGATAAACAGTGTGGCCAGCAGATAAAGATATAACTGAAGGAGCATTTTTTTCTTCGGCTCACTCAATATTTTCTGCGAAAACCTGCTTATACCCCTTACAAGGACAAACAGAATACCCAGACCTGCAAGAGCTCCGTAAAGCAGGACATAGAACTTTGTAAACTCCGGAAGCTCTCCCTCCTGGGGGAAAAAGCGATGCTGCAGCAGCATTAGAACGGATACCGCGATCATGAGAAGAGAGACATCACTCATATGCTGATAATTGAGCAAATTCTGATCAGCCAGGAGCTTCTCCCTGTACTCTTCCCTCATAGCCTGTTCATTTAATCTGAATACCATTCTTTAATAGTAGCTTCTCAATATGACCGGTACAAGGAAAACAGGCTATTTTTTTATTCCGGAATTTGATAAGAATACTTGATATGGACAATTTATACATAATGAGACACGGTGAAACAGTCTGGAACAGCGAAAAACGCTACCAGGGACAGCTGGACTCTCCCCTCACCCCGACAGGAATTCAAAGGACGAAAATTCAGAAAGAACGCATCAGCGGCCTCCACTTCAGTGCAGTGTACTGCAGCCCCCTGGGCCGGACACGCCAGACCCTTGAGATACTCTCTCCCAGAAGCGACAAAACTGTTTTTGATGACGGACTCAAAGAGGTCTCACTGGGGCTCCTTCAGGGGAAAACCCATAAGGACCTCAATGCCGAAGAGACAGAAGCCCAGAACCGCTTCTGGAACAGCCCCGGGGAATTTATCTTTGAGGGTGCGGAAAGTATGGATGACCTTGAAAAGAGGGTCCGTCAGTTCCTCAAAAGCATAAAAGATGAGACAGGCCCGGTTCTGCTGGTGACCCATACAGTGATAATCAAGATGATCATCAAAATACTGGAATCAAGGCCCCTTGAAAGGCTATGGGAGGATCCGTACCTCCATCCGGGAACCATTCTTGTCTACGACAGGGACCACTCGGTTCTGAAAGAGGTGATACATCCGGAACAGGAGATGGCAAAACCTGCGAGCTATACAGCCTGATATTTTGTATCCCCCCGGCCGGATGATTGATTTACCGTATATTAAGGATATTTAATTGAGCACCAGAATCAGATTCAAATGGAGAAAAGGCCCCACCCACCGTCAGCTGCTGGGAAAAAGCAGTATTCCGGCAGTACTTCTCCTGCTGATGATCAGCCTGATAGTCTACATCAGCAGCAGCCAGCTGCAGAGATCCCTTGCCCGTCAGATATTCACAAACGACTCACGAATGACAATCCAGGCGATCAACAGAATATATGAACCGATTCTGAATACCTATAAAGTATCCTCACTCTGGGTCCTCCTCGGCCAGATAGACAGCCTGGGAGACCCCGACAGTTATAAAAACAAGCTTGAGTTTCTTGTGAGAAATGAAAATATGGTCAGCTCCATGTCCCTGAGGGACAGCAGCGGTACAGAGCTGAATGTGGTACGCCGGGAGGGTGGAGATGTGGATGTTTTTGTAACAGACAAAGACTCACCTGACTCCCTGACCACCGCAAGAGAGGACGCGGGAATGAAGTACTCAAGCTTTCAGGACTACATCAAGCCCTCAGACAGCAGACAGCTGAGCCCCCTGAGACTGAGTGAAAGCTATACCCTGCCCTATCTGGGGCAGGAAGGAATCACAATCTACTACCGCTTGTACAGGGACAGCGACCATTACATGGAGATGTGGATGGACTACTCCCTGCAGGAACTTGCGGAAACAATATCCGAGTACTCTGTCAATGAGGATACCGTAGTATTTATTATTCTCAACGAAGATGATTATGTATCCTATTCCATCAGAGACCTTATGGGGTTCAGACAACTCCACGGAGGAACTCTGAATGAAATAGAGATAAACAGCACCCCTCTGGATGCATCACTTATAAAGAAAATCTATGAACTTGGCAGCGATCCCGACAGCCCTCCCGCCAATGTATCACGGATACTGCTTGAGGATGACTCATGGTGGGCTCAGTATTCAACTGTGAATCTTCTGGATTCATCCATAATAATGGGGGGATATACTCCCGAGTCCAGTATGATTCTGACAAGGCTCCAGAACCCCCTTCTTGTGATATTTGCCCTCATTTCAGTACTGATTACAGGATATTTTTTCCTTCTTTTCAACGACTACAGAAAAGTCATCCAGAAGCACCTCATCATTTCGGAAGAGGAGAAAGTGAAGCAGCAGATTGTACTTGGAGAGAATCTCTACTGCGAGTTCAAGTCCTCACTGCGCTGGGACTACAGGGAAGAGGAGCCCAGCAAGGTTCTTGAACAGGTGATTATGAAGTCCATTTCAGCCTTCAGCAACAGCGACGGAGGGACCCTCCTTATCGGAGTGGCAGATGATGGTGAGATCCTCGGTCTTGATAAGGACTATGACTGCCTGAAGGAGCCGGGGAAGGACTACTACGAACTGCATCTGCGAACTCTGCTCTCCAATATGTTCGGAGTGGCCTATCCTGTGAGCCATATAAAGGTCGACTTCCCTGTAATCGACGGAAAGGAGATCTGCCGGATCAACATCAGAAAAGGTGAGGAGCCCCTCTATCTTGTGAGCAACGAGAAGGGAAGCGGAAAGACTGAGAAGTTCTTTGTCCGTTCGGGCAACTCGTCACGACAGATAAGCAGCCTGAAAGAGATAACCGAATACATTATGAACCGGTTCCGTTAAACCCTCTATAAAGAAGGCTTCAGAACAGGTAGATTCAGTCCAGTGTAATGATAACAGTCATATCGTTGGGCAGATAGGAGTGTTCCACCCGGATGGACAGGGCAGAAAGCTCTTCGGCGACCAGCCTCCGAACCTCGTCTTCTCTGTAGTAGAAATAGCCCTCCTCCTTGTCCCGGGAGGAGTCGCTAAGAAGGTTAAAACAGATATGGGACCTTGAAAGCCCGGTAAAACAGTTGAGGGCCTCTTTCAGAAAATCAATGTTGTTTCCAAGGTCCAGATTGAATATCCCCGATGCATAAACAACATCAAAGCTCTTCTTTTCAAAAGGATTATCCGCAAAAAGATCGGTGCAGAGCCAGTCCTGGTCCGGATGCTTCAAACGGGCCTCCTCTACCATCTCGGGCAGAATATCAACTCCCCAGTAGCCGGACTCCCAGCCTCTTGATTTGAGAGCCTCCAGAAGGCTTCCAAGGCCGCAGCCCACATCAAGAATTGACATTCCGTCAAAACCGACACCATCGAGCATCACATCAAAGCGCCGTCTCTGTGCACCGGCGCTCTCCCATCCCAGCTTCTCATACTCTTCCACGCCTCCATCCAGCAGAGGATCGTAGTAGTCGGAGATCCTGTCTTTTCTCTTTTTAACGATGAGGGTCCCCTCTGTCAGGCAGGAACACTCATTTTCCGAAAAACATACGGGACAAAGCATTTGATAATGATAATAAAAAATGGACGGAGAGAACAGCATAAGCTAGAATAATAAGACAGATAAATAAAGGATGGTTAATTTATGTCAGAGAAAATGATCACAGTAAAAGAGTTTGCCGACGAACTTAAAAAACGGCTTAATGACGGCAAAACCGTCGACTGCTGTAAAAAAGAGCTTCTGAATCTGGCGGCTCTGGCCAAAGAAAAAATTGGGGAAGAGAAGATTCTTGTAGACTGGAAAAACTGATATTCCCGGGGCCCCGGTTGCCCCCCGGAGGACTGTAATTATCGAATTTCGATTTACCTCTCTCCTTATTCGGTATGTCATATCTGCAATTGTTCCACACACAATTTACACTAAGGAGAAAGTGATTTTGAAAAAGTATTTAATAGTTGCTCTACTGGCTGTCTGCAGCCTCTCTGCGGTATTTGCCGTTGATGGCATTACCCATCAGACCTTCTGGGGCGCAGAGTTCGCCTATTACCTGGACAGCAATGAAGGACAGAATCAGGACAAGTTTGAATTCCCCTCCTATAGCCCTACGAGTCTGCCCGGTGATTATACAGCCATAGGCGGCGATGAGGGCCGTAAACTGGGTTCCGGCTGGGGAGCCATTGAGCTTCAGCTCTATGCCGGCCATAAGGTAACTGTTCCCTTCCTGCAGGGTTCAGGGCCCCTCACAAGCAACAATAATGTAAGCTTTCAGGTAAAGGGATACCTTGCCCCCGTTGTTGCCTATATCGAAACAAGCGCCACAATCGAGCCCCTTGCCTTTCTGAACTTCAGTGCAGGATACTCCATCGGTACAGGTTGGTACGGTCTGGGATTCAACGGAATCGGACTGAACAATGACGGAACCGGAGTTCCCGAACAGAAAGCGTTCCCCGGTGCAGCCATGGAAACATGGGCAAGCGGAACATTCCAGTTTGATGTAGCCGCCCTCTGGCCCGGAGACTGGCACCATATCGTGATGGTGGCTGATGCAAAAATCAACTACATAAACTTTACCGCCGCCGGAAGCAACGATGCCTGGCAGTGGAAGGCCGATAAGGGAGAAAACTTTAACGGACTCCTCTATGAGGGCACCTATCTCCTTGGTTACCAGATGCCCAAGATGGTCGATACTGTAGGTTTTCTTGTCGAGACAACCCAGCGTGTGGGCAGTGCCAGTGAGATTTCCAAGGGCGATACAACCGACTGGAACTCCTCATGGGTCCATGTCAAGTTCGGTCCTCTTATGAATCTGAGATTCAACGAGAAAAACAGTCTGACAATTCTTCTTCAGCTTGAAAACCAGAAAAAGTACACAGATGATACCATCTACTACAACTACTTCAGAAACAGAGAGTACGAGTCTGATTATTTCAGAATCCACAGACTGGCCCTCTCCTACAAGCACAAAATCAAATAACAGACAGAAAAGAGTCTCGAAACAGAAGCCGCCGGAGTGTTCCGGCGGCTTTTTTATTTTCTGCAAATCATCTATTATTCTGCGAAACAGCAGTGACAGCGAAGAGGATATAATGAAGGGAAAAAACTCCCTGTTAAGGGAACTCTATATAACGTTTTTCAAGATAGGCTCTGTGAGCTTCGGGGGGGGATACGCCATGCTTCCTCTTCTGGAAAAGGAACTCTCGGAAAAGAAAAAATGGGTCAGCAATGACGAACTGCTGGACTACTATGCCATCGGGCAGTCCACTCCCGGAATCATTGCCATCAATGTTGCCACCTTTACAGGATATAAGACAGCCGGGATTCCCGGTGCACTGGCCGCTACACTGGGAATGATCACCCCCTCACTGATTATAATCATTCTGATTGCAAGTTTTCTGGACCGCTTTGACGAGTACCCTCTCGTACAGAAGGCCCTGAAAGGGGTTAATATAGCGGTGGCTGTTCTTCTGATCTCTTCGGTATGGAAGTTTGCGCAGAAAACTGTCCGGAATATATGGGGCCTTCTTCTCTGCCTTGGCGCCTTCGCGGCCGCGGGGTTTGCAGGGATCTCACCGATTGCCATTGTTCTTGTCGCTGCTGTCTGCGGCGGAGCATCCTTCTTCCTTAAAGTCCTTGAGAACAAGGGAAATATTGAGGAGGGATCTGAGAAATGACCTTTATAAACCTCTACCTTACTTTCTTCAAAATAGGCCTGTTTACAATCGGCGGAGGACTTGCCGCTCTGCCCCTTCTTCAGGGAGAAGCTTTGAGGCAGGGATGGTTTACCCTGGACCGCTTCTTTCATATGGTAGCTGTCTCCGAGTCCACCCCCGGCCCCATCGGTGTCAATATGGCAACCTATGTGGGACTGGAGCAGGCAGGTATCGGAGGCTCTGTGGCAGCGACCCTGGGACTCGTCAGCCCCTCGGTGATCATTATTTTGATTGTGGCCCGATACTTTCTCCACTTCAACGAAAAGCCCCTGGTCCAGTCTGTACTCAAGGGTCTGAGGCCGGCGGTAACAGGCCTTATTGCTACAGCAGCCTTCAATGTGCTTACCGTTGCAGTCATTCCCTGGAGGGTCTTTTTAGAGAGCAGAGAGATCTCCGACCTCCTTCCTCCTGTCAACCTTATCATCTTTACGGTCATAGGCTTCGGATTCCTGAAATGGAAACTCCACCCCATCATCTATATAGCCGCTGCGGCAGTAGCCGGGATGGTACTGCTGTGAGCCGCTGCTCCAACACCCCTGCCTCCTATGTGATTCTGAAAAAGGGTGACAGGATTGTGCTGCTGCAGAGGAAGAACACAGGATTCTGCGATGGAGAATACAGCTTTATTGCAGGACATGTTGAGGATGATGAATCATTTTCCGCTGCCGCAGTCAGGGAAGCCGAAGAGGAAGCTGGAATCACTGTAAAAGAAGAGGACCTGATCCCCGTCCACTTTATGCACAGGAACTCAGACGACTCCGTCAGGGTGGATATGTTTTTTCTGGCTGAAAAATGGGAGGGCGATCCTGTAAACAGGGAACCGGATAAGTGCTCCGACCTGAGCTGGTTCCCCATGGACAGTCTCCCGGAGTCAACAATCCCCTATATCAGAAGGGTTGTGGCCTATATCGGGGAGAAGAGGTTTTACAGCGAGGAGGGCTGGTAGGCCCTCCCTGCTGAGAATGGGCCGGCTGTTACCAGCTTCCCGAGGCACCGCCACCGCCGAAGCCGCCGCCCCCGCCGCCGAAACCGCCTCCGCCAAAGCCTCCGCCTCCAAATCCGCCGCCCCCGCCAAAGCCGCCGGACCTGTGTGAGCGTCTTGAACCTCCAAGAAGGGAGTTCAGAAGAAGGAGCTGAAAGATTCCGCCCCTCCCCCTGCGGCCGACCCGTCCGAAGGAGTTGAAAATGATCACAAAAAGGAAAATCAGAAAACCGATTCCAGAACCTCCCGAGGAGCTCTGACTGCTCTTCTGCGAACGCTGCAGGGCCTGAGTCGAGATGTCCTCGCCTCCTGTAATCACCCCGGCTACGGCATTGGATGCGGCCATAATGCCTCCGGCGTAATCACCCTTTGAAAAATAGGGTATCATCACTTCACGGACAATGTAGCCGCTTTTTGCATCTGTGAGAGTTCCCTCAAGGCCGTACCCGACCTCCAGACGAACCTTGCGCTCATCCAGTACAAGAAGAAGGAGAACTCCGTTGTCCTCTCCCTTCTGTCCAAGCTGCCACTCATCTACAACACGGATGGAGAAGGATTCCAGACTGTCGCCCTTCAGGCTTTTTACAGTCAGGACAGCCATCTGAGCAGAGGTCTGCTGTTCAAGGGCTTCAAGATACTGTTCCAGCTGCTGCTTCTGCCCCAGGGAGAACACCCCGGCCTTGTCGTTGACCCTGCCGTCCAGGGAGGGAACATCCAGGGCTGCCAGAGAGAAGGGAACAGTGAGAAAAACAATAAAAAGAGCTGTAAGGATTTTTTTCATACTCACTCCTCCAGAATCACAATGCTGTCGCTGAGCTCATTCTCATTCCCTTCGGGTTTGGGAAAAAACTCTTCAAGCCTGGCTCCGCAGTGCTCGATGGCTCCGATAAGGCCTTTGCTTATCTTTTTATCTGCAAAATGGGCAGTCATATCCTTCACAATGCTCTCCCACTCCCCTTCGGGCATCTTGCTGCTGATTCCAGCATCCGCCAGAATCTCCACACGCTTTTCAAGAAGGGAGATAAATATAAGGACCCCCGTTCCGTCCTTTGTCCTGTAGACTCCGGACTCTGTAAAGTGCATTAACCCACGAGACCGGACCTTTTTGGCCATTACAGATTTGGGAACGATGATCCTGTCCACTGCGGGAAGATTGCTGAAGAAGTAGAAGAGCCCGCCTCCGATCAGGGAAAGGGCTCCCATAAAAAGGGGAACAAGCCATGGAGGACTGTTCCAGACAAGGGAAGTGACGAAACTCTCCAGACCGTGAAAGAACTGTATCTGCAGAACATAGAGGATAACAGCAAAGATCACAGCAGCCCGTACTTCATAGAAGGCATAATCGGAACTCTCGGTGATAACAGCCGTGGAGATCTCTCCCGAAGTGCGTGACTCTGCCTTTTTTACAGCTGCGGCAATTTCCTGCTGCTCCTCATCGGTTAAAAGGATTTTTTTCATAAAAAGGCTCTCCTACTCGAAGGAAACAGCCGGAGCCTGGTCTGCACCCTGGGCTGCCTGGAAATACTGTTTCTGGTCAAAGCCCATTGAGCCGGCTATCATGACCCGGGGGAACTGTCTGATGTACATATTGTAGGCCTGCACGGCATCATTGAAGCGCTTCCGCTCCACGGCAATACGGTTTTCTGTTCCCTCAAGCTGGTCCTGAAGGGCAAGAAAGTTCTGATCCGCCTTCAGCTGGGGATAGTTCTCTGATACGACCATCAGCCTCTGCAGCGCAGAACCGAGTTCGTTCTGAACCTGCTGAAACCTCTGAAAGCTTTCAGGATTATTCAGTATTTCATCGGAAACCTGAATTGTACCGCCCGCTCTGGACCGGGCATCGGCTATCTGTGCAAATGTTTCTGATTCATGGGCAGCGTAGCCCTTTACGGTATTCACAAGGTTGGGGATCAGATCCATCCGTCTTTGATATACATTTTCAACCTGACTCCAGGAAGATGTTACATTCTCTTCGAGAGCAACCATATTATTGTAGGTTCCTTTAAAAGAGGAGAAGATCATAATAACAACAAGGACAACGACCGCCAGAACGATCCATCCGGTTTTGATTTTTTTAGTCACAGTAGTACCTCCGTAACAAATATAACAATCAGACAGTCAGAAATCTATTAAAAACAGAAATATGCCCGATGCCTGTACCTGACCGGCATCCTGTATTCCCGATGATCCATTCCCTGTTGCCGCTCTCGTTCAAAAAAAGGTCCTGATATATGAAATATTGTTTTTTTGATTTGTAGACAACTGATCTTTGATTTACTCTTAAAAACAGGAGAATTATATGAGAAGAGAACTTAACGTATATTTTATTTTACAGCTGGTGCTGGGCGCTGCCCTTATTGTATTTGGAATTATGGCTATCAACGGTTATAATTCAGCAGGACAGGAAGCGATCCGCGGCCTGAACAAGATGTTTGGAAAGTCAAGCAACATTTTTCCCATAACCTTCGGTATTGTTCAGCTGGTTGCAGGAATTGTTCTGGCGGCTTCCCTCTTTGTCTCTCTGGGAGACAGTATTTTCAGAATCGTTCATATTGTTATCTGCGTATTTTTCCTTATCAGCATCATCCTGAACTTCTTCCTTTCCAATTTTGTCGAACCCGACTTTATCCGCTGGCTGGGGGCACTGCTTCCCCAGGTAATAATTCTGCTGTCCCTCTGGATTGTGGGCTATCAGGACTGATTTTGTATCCCTCCCTGCCAGGGAGGGAACAATGATCTGAACATATGAGCCGCAACCGCTCCCTTCAGACACTGAACTATCCTCCCTGGATAGGACGCAGCTATGACTCGAAAGAGAATCTGCGCCTTCTCATTGTAGGCAGGAGCTACTACGATGCCAAGTACAGGGACAGCACCCTGGAAAATTTCATATCAGACCTCAGCAGAGGAAGAGCTGAAGATTCATTTTTTACAACAATAGAACTCGTTCTATCAGGCAGAAGGCACTGGAAATCAGGACTGGGGGGAAAACTGAAACTGGACCGGAAAAAGTTCTGGAACAGTGTCTGTTTCCATCAGTACATACAGGGGATTCTTCCCGACGGGTACTCTCCCATCGAAAGGGATATGTGGAAAGAGGCTCAGGAGATCTATCAGGATGTCCTTATGACCCTGCAGCCGGACCTTGTGATCATGACAGGTGAGGATGTATTCGACAACATGCCCACTCTGGGAGGCAGGCAGGGAAAGGTCTACAGCTTTCAGGGCTCTGAGATGAAGACATGGATTCTCAACCCCGGTAAGGCTGAATGCCGGATTGGACGCATGCTTCACCCCAGGGACACGGCGTATAATGTGGAAGTCTGGAAAGAGCTCTACTACCAGTTTGTCTCAGACTACCGTAACGGAGGTCTATAAAGTATAATTCAGTTGATTCTCTTTTTTTCTTGACAACATATGGTTTTTAATATATACATTTATCAATATAATATATCGGGACAGGTGAATGAACAGAGAACAGGAAGCCCTGGACATATTCAAAACCAGGATAGACAGAAAAATAGTAAACTGCGCACAGGCCATCCTTACAACCTATGCCCCTGAAGGCGCCGAAACAGACAGTGACCTCTTTATTGAGTTCAGAAAACACGGTTTCGGAAAGGCTCCGGGAAAGGTTTGCGGAGCATACTATGCAGCCTCCTGGCTCCTTGAGCAGCATCATCCCGAAAAGAGGGAAGACTTTGACAGGTGGTTTGCCGATAAAGCGGGTGATCTTGTTTGCAAAAAGATCCGCAAGGCCAAAAAGCTGAGCTGTGAAGGCTGTGTTGAAAAGGCATCACTCTATTTGAATGAAGTTTTCCCGAAGGTACGTGTATCCTAAAAAAGGGATCAGCCGGATATCTAATTTTATTGAAGAAAAAGACAAAGAGTCAAGGAGACTATTATGCTTTCATTCCTGGACAAGATGGATTATACAATGCTCATTATGATATCGGTTCTGATGCTGCTGGCCCCTTTCACACCCCAGCCGCACCTGGTGGAGAAGTTCAATATGCTCAGGGAAGGTACCCTGAAGAAACCCATCGACATCTTCGATGTGTTCTATCACCTTATCCCCACGGCCCTTCTGATCACCAAGCTTGTCAGAGACTATCTTGTAGCCAGAGGCTGATCCGCATCCTGTGAGGGCTGAGCTCCCCGGTAGTCCCTGGGGGACCAGCCTGTAAACCGCCTGAACTGGGCGGAGAACTCATAGGGGCTTCTGTAACCCAGCTTCCGGGCGGTTTCCTTCACCGAAAGCCGTCCTGTACGGAGAAGCCGGCAGGCCTCGTCCATCCGCCTTTGAATTATATACTGCCCCGGAGACAATCCCATTTTCTGTGAAAAGTTCTTCCTGAAGGACTCATATCCCCATCCCCTGGTGCGGCAGTACTCCTTCAGATCAAGACGTTCATCAAGGCGGCTGTTAAAATCCTGGCAGCTTGTCTCTATCCTGTTCCACTCATCCTCATTCCCTTTCCTTGCCCTCTCAAGAAGGGTGGCACAGAACTGCATCATACTCATGCTGTAATGGGAAAGCTCCCGCTCTGATGAATCCCTGAGACTGACCATCATTCTGAAAAACTCCTCCTCGATACCGCTTCCCGGGGGCAGCCAGCAGACCTTCTCCTCTGGCAGAATCAGTCTCATTGTTACAAGGGCTCTGTAGAGATCCTCTCCCAGATCGAGGAAGCATTCAAGCCATCTGCTCTCAGGATCAATAATCGTCGAATGAAGGAGTCCGGGATGCCGCTGAAAAAGGCTTCCCGGCCCCAGTGGAATCTCCTGCCTTTCTTCGTCCACATACCTTCCTGTTCCCCGGATCACATAGATCAGGACATAGGTTGTGAAACGGCTGTTATATTCATCCAGACTGATCCCGCCCTTGTTCATAAAGCCGCAGCCGATGCGCTGGCGGTGTGAAATATCTCCAAGGGAGCGGAAGATCAGCTGTTCTTTGATTTTGTCGTTTCCGGGAAATACCATATAACACATTATATATACCAACAATACCATTTTACCAGTGCTGGACTTGTGCTAAAACACAGATATAATTTGATACATCCATACCATTAAACAAATAATGAGGAGTAATATATGTCCTTTTCACCACTATCAGCATCGAAACCATGGATTCAGCCAGAGCTGCCGTCCATTTCAGCAATTCCCCCCAGAGCCACTCTTTTCCCCTATAAAGACACAGAGTCCGCCCTGACCCGGGACCCCGAAAACTCTCCCTGGTACAAAAAGCTCAACGGCCAGTGGGACTTTCTTCTTAAAGACAAGCCCGAAGCTGTAACTGCAGCAGACACAAAGGCGGTTCCCGCGGGAAGCAGGAAGATCACAGTTCCCGCCAACTGGACCATGGAAGATACCGGAGACTATCCCTGGTATACCAACGTGCAGATGCCCTTTACGATCAAGGCCCCCCATGTTCCTGAAGAGAACCCCACGGGAGTCTACCACACATCATTCACCCTCCCCGAGGGATGGAAAGAGCGCCGCACAGTCATACACTTTGACGGTGTTGAATCGGCGTTTTTCCTCTTTATCAACGGAGAGGAAGTGGGATTCAGCAAGGATTCAAGAACTCCCGCGGCCTTCGACATCACCCCCTATGTAAAAGAGGGAGAGAACAGCCTCTGCGCCGTTGTCATCCGCTGGTCAGACGGAAGCTTTATGGAGGACCAGGACCACTGGTGGATGGCCGGTATCTACCGTGACGTCTATATCTACTCCACCGCCGAAGAACGGATTGCCGACCTCTTTGTTCAGTCAGAACCCGTGTCTGACGGTGCAGGAGAGATGAGAATTGCCCTGCAGACAGACAGCCTTACAGCTGCCGAGAAAAATTATACCCTGACAGCGGCCCTCTACGATGCTGAAGGCGCCGTAAAGTGGGAAGATAAAAATCTGGGTGACACACGCTTCAAGGATGTCCGCCTGACAGAAAGCGATAAAACAGGTGAGAGACAGGTCAGAAAGACAGTCAGAGTTGAGGATGTAAAACTCTGGTCCTCAGAGAATCCCGTTCTTTATACCCTTGTTGTTTCACTCAACGCCCCCGACGGCACAGCCGTTGAGGTTGTCAGCTGCCGCACCGGTTTCCGCAAGGTGGAGATCAAAAACAGGGAGCTCCTTATCAACGGCAAAGCCGTCATGATCAAGGGTGTAAACCGCCACGAGCATGAGCCCGATACAGGAAAGACTGTAACCCGAGAGGGGATGATCAAAGACCTTGAGCTTCTGAAACAGTACAACTTCAACGCCGTACGGACCTCACACTACCCCAACACCCCCGAGTGGTATGACCTGTGTGATGAGTGGGGAATCTACCTTGTGGACGAAGCCAACATCGAAACCCACGACTACTACGACCAGGTCTGCCGGGACATCCGCTTCTGCGGAGCCATGCTGAACAGGGTCCAGAGAATGGTCCACCGGGACAAAAACCACCCCTGTATCATCATGTGGTCCCTTGGAAATGAGTCCGGATACGGACCCAACCACGACGCCTGCGCCGGATGGATCAGAAAGTACGATGATACAAGAGTCCTCCACTACGAGGGAGCTTGCCGTGAAGAGTGGGGACAGTCCCCCAACGTTCACAAGACAGGCTGGGGTGCCTTTGCCACCGATGTGTACTGCCCCATGTATGAAACCATCGAGGATATGCTCCACTTTGCACAGGAGACAGAGGACCACCGTCCCTATATCGCCTGTGAGTACTCCCACGCCATGGGCAACAGCAACGGAAGCCTGAAGGACTACTGGGATATTTTTGAGAATGTCCACGGACTGCAGGGCGGTTTTATCTGGGACTGGGTCGACCAGGGACTGACCAAAAAGACAGAGGACGGCCGTGAATACTGGGCTTACGGCGGAGATTACGGCGAACCTGTTCATGACTCGGACTTCTGTATCAACGGTCT
This sequence comes from Oceanispirochaeta sp., assembly GCA_963676905.2. Classification (GTDB taxonomy): domain Bacteria; phylum Spirochaetota; class Spirochaetia; order DSM-2461; family DSM-2461; genus Oceanispirochaeta. The sequence goes on along the minus strand of CAXXVE010000001.1, from coordinate 2,492,442 downwards.
GATCTGGCCCGACAGAACACCCCACCCCGCCATGGAAGAGTGCAAGTACCTGAAACAGCCCGTCAGTTTCAGCCTGAAATCAGGTGATGGCAGACTCACAACAATGGTCCTGAAGAACAAACAGGATTTCACAGACCTGAGCTGGCTTGAAGCGTCCTGGGAGCTGCTTCAGAACGGTGAGACTGTTGCATCGGGAGACCTTAAGCTCCCTGCCCTGAAAGCGGGAGAAGAAGCGGAACTAGCCCTTCCCGTATCCATGCCCCCCGCAGCATCGGGTGAGGAGTTCTTCCTGAACATCACTGTGACTGTGAAAGAAGCACAGAGATGGTGTAAGGCCGGTCATATTATTGCATCGGAGCAGCTGCAGCTGGCTGGAAGCTATGTATTCAGTACAGAGTGGGAAGCCTCGGATGATGAAACAGAAAAGTCTTCTCTGAGGGCTGTACTGGAAGATGGAAAAATGCAGCTGAAAGACGGTGAAGCCGCCCTTCTTGCTGAAAGCATGGAACTGAACCTCTGGCGCGCCGCTACCGACAACGACGGCATCCGCGAATGGTCGGGGCAGGAGGACAAGCCTCTTGGACAGTGGACCAAAGCGGGTCTGGACAGACTGACCCTTGTAAACACGGAAGTTCTTTCAGATACAGAGGAAGTTCTGACGGTTCAGAAGACCTACAGGGCCGCAGAAGATATGCCCGAAATTACAATGGTCCAGAAGTTCAGCGGAAATCTGAGGATTGATACTGAGATTAATATTCCCTCCGAATACCCCAGCCTTCCCAGAGTGGGACTCATTCTTCCACTGAAAGCGGGATTTGAAGAGCTCAGCTGGTACGGAAGAGGCCCCCATGAGAGCTACATCGACCGTGATGTTTCCGCCTTCTACGGCATATGGGACCAGAGCGTGACAGAGCAGTTTGTTCCCTATATCCTTCCCCAGGAGTGCGGCAACCACTGCGGTACAAGATGGATGGAGATTGGTGACGGAGAGAGAACTATAAGGATTGAAGGAGACAGAGAGTTTGAATTCTCTGCCCTCCACCACAGTGCGGCCGATCTCTACTCATCACGCCACGTAACAGACCTTCCCGAAAGAAAAGAGACCTGGCTGACCCTGGACCTTGCTCAGAGAGGACTGGGAACAGGAAGCTGCGGCCCCCAGACCAGACCTGAATACGAACTGGCTCCGGGAGTATACAGATTCAGCTTTTCAATGAGCAGAAAATAATTGAGTACAAAATAATATCCCCTCAGGGGTATCTGATTTGATACGGGCCGCTCTCTATGGGAGCGGCCTTTTTTTAACCTGAACTCTACGGGAGAGACCAGGCGAAAACGCCCGCTGTTATAAGGATCAGCCCCGACCAGTGCCAGGGATTTGAAGTTTCTTTGAGGAAAAACCTCGACAGGAGAAAAATAAGGGGATAGCTCAGTGCGTTCAGCCCGAAGGCCGAAGAGAGCCCAAGAATGGCGACAACCCGGACATAGAGGACAGGAGAAGCCAGAACCATTGCACCGGCAAGCAGTACAAGGGGGTGGAAAAGGGAGGCCAGACGGCTCCATCCACGCTCCCTGCCCGCCTGTATTCCCTTCTTCAGGAGGGTCTGTCCACCGGCAACCATCAAAAGAATCAGAATCATAAGCAGAAAGGCTGTCACAGGCTCGCTCCCGCAGGCTCAAGACCCCGCTCCCTCTGTTCCCCTACAGAAAATATGAGTATTCCAGCCAGTATCAGCACTCCCCCAAGAAGATAGGAGGACTTGTACTCCTCACCAGTCAGTTTCCAGGACAGGAATGGGATAATAAGGTATGAGAGACTGCTGATACTGTAGGCAGAAATCAGCTTCATATCCCTGAGAATCTCAATCCAGACAAGAGCCCTCATAAAAAACCCGCCGTACATAAGGACAAGATACAGCCTGCTGCCTCCCCCGGAAAGAGAGGAAGCGGCATACTGAGCGGACCACTGAAAGAGAAAAAAGAGGGCAAAAAGAATTGTAATTTTTATAAATCTATAACTGTTCATCGATACCGGACATGATATCATGTGATAAAGATTAAGATAAGGACGGGACTTTAAATGAATATGAAAAAGAAGAGGAAAGAGAACCTCCAGTATCTGATGAAGAATCACCCCGATCTCTACAAATCCTATGAGGACTTCGGCCATGCCCTCCATGAAAAGGGAGGCCCTCTGGATGAAAAGACGCGATGGCTTATTAAAATTGCCGTTTCAGCCTCCTCACAATTTGATTTTGCCCTTCAAACCCACATAGAGAAGGCCATGAAGGCAGGATGCAGCAAAGAGGAGATAGAGCACACGATTCTCCTGACTGCCCCCAGTGCGGGGTTCCCCAGAATGATGTCGGCGCTGATGATCTTCCGGGAGACAGTCGACAGTTAAAACGGCCTCAGCCAGGGACCGCGGAACCTCCGTGTAACAGTCGGGAAAATGGATTGACCATTTGATCAGTTTTTACTTTACAGATTAAATTTTCGGCCCTATTCTTAAGTTATGAGAATATTGATAGCCGATAAATTGTCCAATTCTGCAGTCAAAGCCCTTGAAGGCCTTGGTGCTTCCCTCCGTATTAATGCGTCCCTGGGAGCAGATGACCTCCCCGAAGCCGTTCAGGATGCGGAAATACTTGTAGTCCGCTCCACAAAGGTCACCAAAGAGACCATAGAGAGAGGTGAGAATCTCTCCCTTATCATCCGTGCCGGTGCCGGGGTAAACACTATTGATCTGGAAACAGCTTCCACAAGAGGCATCCATGTGGCCAACTGTCCCGGCAAAAACGCCGATGCGGTGGCCGAACTTGCAATGGGGCTGATGATTGCCGCCGACAGAAGAATTGCCGACGGGACAATGGATCTCAGAAACGGAGTCTGGAACAAGAAGCTCTACGGAAAAGCAGCGGGATTGAAAGGCAGAACTCTGTCGGTTATCGGTATGGGTTCTATCGGCCGTGGTACGGCGGAGAGGGCAAAGGCCTTCGGCATGAACGTAGCCGCCTGGTCACGAAGCCTCACTCCCGAAAAAGCAGCCGAATGGGGTGTTGAATACTGTGCTACCCCCGTTGATGCCGCATCAAAAGCGGATGTTCTTACCATTCATCTGGCTGCCGGAAAAGACACGGCCCACTTCATAGGAAAAGATATAATCTCCGCTCTGAAAGACGGAGCTATTCTTGTCAATACATCAAGGGGAGAGGTGGTAGACACCGCTGCCCTTAAGGATGCAGTAAAAAACAGAGGCATCAAGGCGGCACTGGACGTCTATGAAAACGAACCGGGAGCCGGTGACAGCAGTTTCAACGACAGCGAACTGGCTGCTGTGATAACGGGAACCCATCATATTGGCGCCTCTACCGATCAGGCCTCGGAAGCCATAGCCATGGAAGTTGTCAATATCGTCAGCGCCTATATGCAGAGCGGGAAACCCCTGCACCAGGTAAACCATCAGGACAAGAGCACAGCCCCCTACAATCTGGTGGTCCGCCACTACAACAAAGTGGGGGTTCTGGCGGGAGTTCTGGATCAGCTGAAGGCGGCGAGCATCAATATAGAGGAGATGGAAAACTCCATATTCTCAGGGGGACGGGCTGCAGTCTGTACCCTGAAGCTCGATGACAGTCCTGAAGATGCAGTACTTGCTAAAATTAGAGGGATTGAAAACATTATTCAGGTTTCTTTGAAATAACAGTTATTGAATTATTCGCTCTTGAAAGACAGAGCGGGAAAGTAAAATGCCACCCTTTGGGCGGGAGGATGCAATGTTATTGCTCTTTCCGCCCTTTTTTATTGCTCTTCCTGCCGCTGAAAAGACCCTGAGAGCTTTCTTGCAAGGAGTGGATACATCGTCAGCACCAGAAAAAAGCGGGTGATCTGCATGGACATGACAAAGGCAACGTTCACAGGGGTGGATGCAGCTATGATGGCCACAGAGTCGGCACCGCCGGGGCTTGTTGCAAGAAATGCGGTCAGAAGATCTACATGAGCCCAGCGCATAACCAGAAGGCCAAAGAGGGCATTGACCCCTATCAAAAGAAAGATGGAGCCCAGAATGTAGGGGAAGAGTTTCGCAGCATGACTGAACACTTCTCTTGTAAAGCGCGCACCTATAACCCAGCCGACCACCCCGTAGGCAGGCAGAAGGAACAGCGGCGGAAGAACGATATCCGCTGCCCCTGAAACTTTAAGAAGGATTCCCGCAACAATGGGCAGAATCAGTGCGCCTCCCGGAATTTTAAGCGCCTCTCCCAGAAACTGGGTTACCACAACAATCAGGACTGCCAGAACCAGAGAGACCAGTGAGAAATCTGATGAAAGGAGATCCGGCAAGATATCACCCCCACCGGCGTGTACCCCGCCGACAAAACGGCCAAGCACAGTGGCCCAGAGGGCGCAGCTTACAACCCGGAGGTACTGCATAAAGGCGACAAGCCGGATATCGGCTCCGAAGGATTCGGACATGATAGTCATCACCGATGCGGCCCCCGGTGAAGTACCCCAGATGGCTGTGGTACCAGGAAGAAGCGAGTTGCGGGAGAGTATCCGCCCCAAAACAGCCGATGCGGCAATTGTAAAGAGGGTTCCCGATATAAATACAGGCCAGTTCCGGACAACATCACCCAGTGCTTCTGTGGGAAGCTGCCCGGCTATCATAAGCCCCACAATCCCCTGGGCCGTCAGGAAAACCCTTCCCCTGATCTTATAGGCAAACCCGCGGGAAGCCAGAATCATGGCGGCTATCATCGGGCCAAGCAGAAGAGCCGCAGGCAGCCTGAGAAGGGAAAGGAAAAGTATACTGACAACCGAGAGCAGAAGTAGAAGCCCCCATCTTGAAAGACCTGATGTTTTATTCATTTAGTATATTGTATACTATTAAAGCCATTCTGCAATCACTGTTTCCGATCTTTAAATAAAAGATCCTAGAAGGTGTAGCGGACTCCCGTCATAAAGGACATGCCGTTGACAGTATCCCCGTAGTTGACAGGGTCCCAGACATCAGAGCGGTCCCAGGCGAAGGTGGCTGTATCATCCCCCACCATAAAGGTGGCATAGGCGATCAGATAGAACCCCTGAAAGATATTCCACCCTGCCCCGCCGGTGATCATGGCTGAAGCATCAAGGGGGGAGATAACAGACTGGAGGGAGTACCAGGTGCCGCTCCCTGTGACCCATGAGAGTTCGGGATAGAGATAGATTCCGTAAAAAGCATCCCGGGTGTTCTGGTTCTCCCAGTTCTGCCAGGGCAGAAAGAGGGTCTCCAGCCTCATATTGAGGGTGTTGTTCCGGTTGATCTCCTGCATATGAAAGAGGCCGAAAGAGACAATCCAGCTCTCCTTCCAGTCGCTCAGTTCAGGATTATCGGCCCGCTGCTTCTCTGTGGGAATAGCCAGGGAGCTTGAAAGGTACCAGTCGGGTCCGAAATTGCCCTGCAGGCTGATATAGGGACGATGCCCAAGAACCGCTGAATCCACAGTATCCTGTCCCTTGAATACATATCCCCCCTCAAATTTGACGCCTCCCGCCAGAAAGTAGAATCTCCCTCCGAGTGAAGTTTTGTCCACTCCTTCCACAGCGTAACCGCTGCCGTCATAGACAAAGGCAGGAGGCAGAACCACAGCCTCCACAAAGGAGAAGTTCCCCAGAGGGACATTTATAGAGGTCAGCCAGGCGGTATCGGAGCGCAACTCGCTCTGGGTCAGGTCCAGCACCGGATTCAGACTGCCGAAAAGAACATCTCCGGCGTTGAATACAGATCCCTGGCCCCATGACAGCCGGGTCTTGCCCAGGGTCATACGAAAGCCGGGAAACCTGGCCCGTACATAGGCGCGCTTGATATCAAGAACCGGAACCTCAGCGGGATTTCCACCATAGAGGTCCATGGGATAGAACTCCAATTCCGTATGGCCGTAGACATCACTGCTCCGGGGAGCCCTGAATGAGAGGGATGCCTTGCCGGTGGGAAGAAAGAAAAACTCATCCTCCCCCCTGTAGACTGTATTGTAAAACTCCAGGCTGGAGACGGTCTGCACCTCGGCGCTCAAAGCTGCCAGAGGGAGGATCAGCAGAGCCAGGACTATAATTTTTTTCATTTACAATCTCCTTGCATCGGGTATCCTACCAGGCCAGCTGATCCAGACTGAAAAAGTCCCGTCCCAGAACAGGGTTTGTCTCTACTTCATCCATTATCATCTCGGTACTGGAGTTCTTCTTCAACTTGTCCTCGAGAACCATCCTGGAGATGAGAATACGGCCCTCCACCTCCATAATCTCCAGAACCCGCATCTCCTTCAGCAGCTTACCGGATTTGGAAAAATACTGCCCCATTTCGGGGACGTAGGTATCCTTGGCCACCCAAATTTTCTGACGGGGATAGGGAATCTTCCGGGTCTTTGCCGTAAGATCGATGACCCAGCAGTCATTGCCGTTTACCGTCTCCGACCCCACAAGCTCGGCTTCATACTTTGCCAGGGTGTCGTTCCCCTCGGTCATATCCTCGTAGGAGATGTCAGTGCCCATCATAGACTGCCGGAGGGCGGCGCCCTGAAGGCGGATAATCTCTTCGGCATCGGGATAGTAGAGGAAGAGCTCCTCCGAGGTTCGAAGGATTTTCTGTCCCAGCTCTGCTGCCGAAGTAAACTCAATGATAAACTGATCATCCCCCTCGGACCAGCTGATATAGTCCACCTTCTTGGTGCCGAAGCGGTCGGTGGTGATCAGAGAGCCTGTCGCCTTGAGACTGCTGAAAGACTGCAGTTCATCCATGGACCTGATGATCTCATCCGCTGTCTGAGCAGGCAGGAGAGCCGTCATAAACAGGAGGAAAACTCCTGCGGCCAAAGCTGTTTTTTTATTCATTCAAGAACTCCTTAAACCGCCCGGAGAGCTTCAACCGGTTCAATCCGGCTGGCCCTTCGGGAGGGGAAAATCGATACAAGAGACGCCACAACAACCGAGTAGAAGAACACAAGTACAGTAGACTTTAGACTGAGCCGGGGATAGAGGACCGATGAGATATCAAAATCCACACCGTCCATGGCTGCTCCCAGATTAATACCGGTTCTTGTGAGAATCTGGGTGACTCCAATTCCAAGAAACACTCCCAGAACAGATCCGATCACGGCAATGTACAGGGACTCCAGGAAAAAGAGACGGACCAGGTCTTTCCCGCCCATTCCCATGGCACTCAGGGTTCCGATCTCCTTCATCCTTTCGAAGATAACCATTATGGTTGTATTCAGAATCACCGTAGAGGCCAGAAAGAAGAAGAAAAGAGCCACAAGATTGTAGACAGCCCCCGCCAGCTCGATAAAGGAGTAGCTGGTGCTGATGGAGGTCCAGTCGATAATCTCAAGATCATCCACACCTGAGAGGTTCTCCTTCAGGGTACCCGCCATTGCCTTTGTATCCACACCTTCATCCGTTTTTACAAGGATTTCCTTAACCTGGTCATCCATCTTCAGAAAGTACTGGACCCTGTCCAGGGGAGCGTAAAAGGTTGTCTCACTGGTCGCTGCCATGGGAAAGACAGCCAGCCCCACAACCTCAAAGGTGATGGCGTTGGTTCCCCGGCTGGCTGTGGTGGACATCAGGGTAATTCTGTCACCGATATCCACCCCCACTTTTTCGGCCAGACCGTAACCCAGCAGGGCTTCATTCTCTCCACTTTCGGGGAGACGTCCCTTCTGAATCACATCGGGCCCTAGATCCTGATAGAAGGTCTCGGTGTCAAAATCAAGGCCCACTCCCTGGGAGGTGTAGGTCTCATCCTCCCTGTAGATCCTGGCGGGAAAGCTGATCCGGGGACTGACAACAGACACTCCCGGTGTTGCCAGAAGTTCTTCGGTCAGAGTCTCCACACTTCCAATGGTCAGATGCATGGGGTTGAGGCGCTCGTTGCGGCTGTACTCGGCGTTTCTGATTCTGACTGCGCCGGTGGCATAGGTCTGAAGGTTGTAGGAGAGGTCCTCCTGCATACCCGTAAGCAGGGAAAAGAGCAGTACAATACTCATGGATGCCACCATAATGGCGGTAGCCGAGAGAAGGCTTCTCCGCTTGTTTCTGTATATATTTCTATAGGCAATAGATCCCAGTTTCATCATATCTCCTTTGGCCCGTTCTCAGTTGTATCTGAGGCAGACCGGAATCTCCAGCTTCAGGGCCCGGCGGGTGGGAATAAAGGCCACAACAAGAGCCATCACCGTTCCAATAACAAAGGCCTGAATAAAGGTGGTCGGGTCCCAGGTGCCGTATCCTATGGCGGAGATCCTGTACCCCATATCTCCGGATTCGAACATCTCGGAGTAGTCAATCCCTTTGGTTACAAGATAGAGATTTACAATAGCCCCCATAATGACGCCCCCCAGAGAACCGAGGAAACCGATTCCCGAGGCTTCAACAACAAACATTCCCAGGATGGAACGGTTCCGCATGCCCATGGCACGCATCATTCCAAGCTCCCTTATCCGTTCAAAGATGGACATCAGGATGGTGTTGGAGATCCCGACAGCGGCAATCAGGAAGACCAGAAAAAGGATGGACGAGCTTCCCGAGCGCTTGGTCTCGGCCAGGGCAACATAGTCGGCCCCGAGAATACGCCAGTCCAGCAGGTCGAGTCCCTTCTCTGCAGCCAGAGGCTCCAGGCTCTTCAGGGCGGCGGCCTCCCGGTCCCCCCTTGGGAGGGAAACATAGACGCCGGTGGCATAGTCATCCATATCCAGAGCATAGCGCACTGTGTCCAGGGGAACATACATGCCGTAGCGGTTCACCACGGGATTGTCGCTCTCAAGGATGCCGACGATCTCGAGGTCCATGGTCTGAAAGTAGCCGTCCATTGTCTTTGTGACGATGGTCAGGGGATAGCCCACTTCGGCTCCCAGGTCCTTAGCCAGCCACTGTCCCATGAGAACACCCTCCTCCCCTGCTTCCAGATAGCGGCCGGAGGCCACATTGTCCTTCAGACGGAAGACATCCGAGTCGTGTTCCACATCGATTCCCGTTACCCTGACCTGCAGGTTCCCGTCCTCGGGAAAGGGATCCTTGTAGATAATAAGGTCCCCTGCAAAATCAATACGTGAAACGGCATCAATACTGCGCTCCCGCAGCTCGGCGACAAGTCCCTCGGAATCGGCAACCGGCCGGTCCAGGGGCAGCATCTCACGGTCGTCCCAGTATTCGGGATTGAAGAATCCGGCAGACCCCGTCTCATACCAGATCAGATTCCGCTGGGAGTCCTCATCCAGCCCCTTCAGCAGGGAGTCCATCAGGATAAAACACATAATCCCGAAGGCTATGGCCGAGGCTGTAATAATGGTCCGTCTTCCGTAGCGGAAGAGGTTTTTTACTGCCATCTTGAATACAAAGTTCATGACTATCTCCTCTCGTCGGAGGTGAACTGGCCGTCGTGGATTGAAACCAGGCGGCTGGCGTACTCCATAACCATCTTGTCATGGGTGGAAAAGATAAAGGTGGTGCCGTGCTTCTCGTTCATCTTTTTCATCAGCTTCAGAATCTCCTCACCGGTATGGGAGTCCAGGTTGGCCGTGGGCTCATCGGCCAGAACGATAAGGGGGTTCTTTACAAGGGCCCTGGCAACGGCAACTCTCTGCTGCTGGCCTCCAGAAAGTTTTGCAGGACGTCGGTCCTCCATTCCCTCAAGACCGACCTCCCTCAGGATTGTCATGGTCCTCTCTTTGATATCCTTATCCTTCAAGCCCAGAAGCTGGAGGGAGAGGGCCACATTCTCATAGGCTGTGAGAACGGGAATCAGGTTGTAGCTCTGAAAGATAAAGCCAAGCTTGTTTCTCCTGTAGCTTGTCTTGGCCTCCTTGTCCAGAGATGTGACAATCTCCTCATCGATGGTGATCTTCCCCTCATCCACGGTGTCGATACAGCCGATCAGATTGAGGAGGGTGGTCTTCCCGGAGCCCGAAGGTCCGGCTATGGAGATAAACTCCCCCTTCCCTATCTCAAGATCAATTCCCCGCAGGGCTTTAACTTCCGTATCACCGGCCTTATACGTCTTTCTTACGCCTTCAATTGTTATCATTTTGCCTCTCCTTCATCACCCTTTCCGCTATCGGTGGAATCAAGTCTGTTTTTCTGGAGTGCCGCCATACCCAGGGTTCCCCCGAGGTTCATGCTGTCCAGTGCCGATGACGGCAGTATCATCATGGAACCCTTGTGGCGGATTCCCTCGTAAACCATATTCATTGCCCGAAGCTGCAGGGCCTCGGGGCTGCCTTCGTAGCTTGCAGAGGCTTCACGGAACTGTTTGGCCACCTCAACTTCGGCCTCTCCCAGAATAATCCGGGACTGTTTCTCCCGTTCCGCCTGGGCCTTCTTGCTCATGGCATCCTCAAGCTCCCTTGGGATAATCACATCGGTAAATTCGATGGACATGATAGTCACTCCCCAGGGGTTGGTCTTTGCATCCAGAACCTGCTGGATTTCATGGCCCAGTTCCTCCCGTCCCGACAGGAGAACGGAAAGGTCATGCTTACCGATGGCGTCCCTGAGGGCGGTCTGGGCGGAGAGGCTGATGGCCTCCTCGAAGTTTTCGACTTCAAGGATCGCCTGTTTTGCATCCCATACCATCCAGAAACAGAGGGCATCCACATGGACCGGAACGGTATCCTTTGTAATGGTCCTCTCGGCACTGAAATCGGTAACCCGGATTCTGGTATCCACATAGGCTGCCACCCTGTCGACCAGAGGCATCAGGAAAAAGAGCCCCGGACCGTGGACCGAACGGAACCGTCCCATCCTGAGGACGACAACCTTGTCCCACTGATAGATCAGTTCAAGGGAGGCGGAAAAGAGAATGCCCAGTGAAGAGGCAATGGCCATAAGATAGTAAGCCGTATCCAGCCCTACAGGCAGATAGAGCCATGCACTTATAATGATCAGCACATTCATGATCCACAGAGGCAGAATTGTAAGGACAATTCCTCCCGCAAGGATTCCGATGGCATAGCGTACAATATCCTTCAGGTCAAAAAGGTCTCCCAGGAAATACTGAAGCGCCGCCCCTGCCGCCAGAAAGATCCCAAGGATCATAAATGAGAAGGCGTTGTAGCTGTAGTCCTTCTTAAGGATCGCCTTCTTCTGATTTTTAACTCCATCGAGTTTCTGCTGAAATACATTCATTCCTTTGTCTCCTTAGGGACGTCGTTCATATTTTCAAGTGCCCTGATAATCTCATTTAAAGTAAAGCCGTAGGACCCGGCCTTGATAAGGAGGGGCCTCAGAATCTGCTCAAGCACCTTCTCCCGTTCCAGTTCATCAAGTTTCACCTTCTTTCCGCTAATAAACGTACCCGTTCCCTGCTGAGTGGCTACGATGCCCCGGATCTCCATCTCGTTATAGGCTTTCCCCACTGTATTGGGGTTGATCCTCAGGTCTACGGCGAGTCCCCGGACAGTGGGGAGCTGCTCCCCTTTCTCCAGCCTACCGTCCGCAATGGCCAGTTCCACCTGCAGAATGATCTGCTTGTAGTAGGGCACACCGCTTTTGGGGTCCAGTGTAAAATCAAGCTTTTTTATATCCGCTTCCTTCAAGGCCATCTTTCATTGCTCCATTGTACTATAGTTATAGTACAATATAAGAATAGGACTCTCATACGGGTTTGTAAAGTGTGAATTCTGCTGTTTTTGATAAAATAAAGGGGCTGAAAGGCTTTTTAAGGCATATAAGAGGTAAAAAATAGCTGCCCCGTAGCATTTGAGGCAGCCTGACAGAGTGCTAAACGTCCGGATTCAGCAGGACCATATGAATGTGATCCTCCCAGCGGCCGTTGATTTTAAGGTAGTCCCGGGCCGTTCCCTCAGCCCGGAAACCGAGCTTTTCGGCTGTCCTCAGAGAGGCGCTGTTGCGGGGCATGACATTGGCTTCGATACGGTGAAGTCCAACTTCTTCGAAGATGAGAGAGACTCCCTTTTCAAGGGCCTCGGTCATATAACCGCGGTTCACCCTCTGCCCATCCAGGCTGTAGCCGAGAAAACAGGATTGAAAGGGGCCGCGGATGATCTGGGAGAAACAGAACTGACCGATCACTTCACTCTCTCCCCGGCAGCGGAGCCAGTATTTTATCTCCTCCTGCCGTCTCATCCTGTCCATTCCTCCAAACATCATGTCCTGCATATTTTCAAGAGTGAAAAACCCCTCTTTCCAGGCGGGGCTCCAGGGCCTCAGAAACTCTCTGTTCCGGAGGTAGTAGTCTAGGGCGGGCTGAGCCAGTTCCGGAGAAGGAGGAAGGAGCTCCAGGCGGCTTGTCTCAATCACATCTGCTCTCCCAGATTTTCAGGGCGGCCCTGACAGAGCGGCTCATCTCTCGGCTGAAATCGCTGTCGAATTTACGGGCATACATATGCTGGCCGAAATTACTTGCCCCCTTCCTGTATCCACCTGCAGGTCCGCACTCTTTGAGCCAGGGTGAGTACATCCTTTCAAAATCGTCAGGCCCAAGAGATCTGTAGGAATCTTTATGATGTATAAACTCCCGGCTGAACCGGGGAACAGGCTTTCTGGCCAGGTGTTCCGGCTTCGGGTATCCGTAACAGACCATTGTGACGGGAAAGACATAATCGGGCAGATCCAGCAGATCCCTGTGAAACTCGTAGTTTTCCATTATATCGCCGATATAGCAGGACCCCAGGCCCATGGATTCGGCAGCAATCACCGAGGTCTGAGCGGCGATAAGGGCATCGTTGCATGCCAGAAGGAAGTCCCCCTCTCCGGGTCTGCGAAGCTCACGGCCCTGTTCCCTGCAGTACTCCTCTATATTGCTTGAAAGGAAATAGTCCCAAGTTCTCTGATAGTCGGCAAGAAAGATAACTGCAAAAGGGGCTTTGCCTATAAAGGGCTGATTGTCACAGCTCTCAATAAGTTTCTCTTTCAGTGACTGATCGTCTATTTCAAGCATTGAATAGAGCATCATATTCCCCGCTGTGGGGGCTCTGAGTGCGGCATCCAGGATACAGTCTTTTGTATCTCTGTCCACCGCCCTGTCAGAATAACTACGGAGGGATTTCCTCTGATTTATAATTTGAAGAGTGCTATTCAACTTTGATCTCCTTCTGTCCCTGCGGATCTTGTCTGCATTATTCAAGGTTCAGGGCAGAAGGAAAAAAAGTCAATCAGGACTTTGTCATTTCAAGAAGCTGAGTGAACTCACCTGCCGGTTTGGCACCCACAATAAAGTCTTTAATTATACCGTTTTCAACAAGCACGGTAGAGGGAGTTCCCATTACACCGAAGGCACGGGCTGTATTCATATCTTTGGAAATATCCACCTTGAAACAGCGGGGATTATTCTTAGTATAGCCTTCGACAAGAGGGGTCATGCTTCTGCAGGCTCCGCATGAGGGGCTGTAGAAGTAAAACAGGGATGTTTTACTGCTTTTTACGGCCTTGCCGTACTTACCATTGAGATCGGGGGCGGGCTTGCCCTTTTTGAATTTCGTCTTCAGGATCATAAAGTACTGAAAACCGAAGAACACAACGGCCATGATAAGAAGAGCGGATAATATATTCAAATTTTCACCTCACATACATAGTATTATTTGAATATATACCTTTCTTAATTCTTCGTCAAAGGAATTCGCAGGCAGTTTCAGGAAGAAACCGCCCGCAGTGACTAGAGCAGCTCTTTCATCTGTCTGTGATTATCTATATACCGTTCCCCTGAGGGGCTTCCAAAGCTCTCCCAGAGGCCTGTCATTGCCGCTTCCCTGTCATCATTATAGGGATGGGTTCTCAGGAACACAGAGAGGCTGTCCCCTGAACCGTCCACCCCCATATCGTCCTCCATACGGTTGAAAAAGTCCTGCATGGAGAGGAGATTATAGTTTCTGCCGGAGCTTCCTGAAATGCTGTGCATGTAGCGCATGGCATACTCGTCCGCTTCGTACTCGTTCTCCCGGGTAAAGGCAAGATCACTCCCCCCTGCGGCCATCTGGGCAAGGATCTGGGACATGGTTGAGGAGTTCTCATCCACAAGCAGACTCAAAAGGACCTGTATGCCGTAGACCTTTGTCAGTTTCTGAGTCGAATGGCGCCTGTCTGAGTGGGCAATTTCATGGGCCATAACTCCCGCAAGCTCGGCCTCGCTTTCGGCAAACTTCAGGAATCCCGTATAAAAGTAGAGGTACCCTCCCGGAGCGGCAAAGGCATTGAGCACATCCGCATCAATGATGGTCAGATGCCATTCAAAGGTATCCCTGTTTTCAACCTCATCTGACTGAAGAATCCTCGTCATGATTCCTTCGACATAGTCGTAAACCGCTTCATTTTCAGGACTGGCCGCAGGATCAAGGATGGGATACTCTGCAGGATTCGCAAGGATTTCCTCATGCATCTGTGCACCGAATGCAGAATCCTCTGCCAGAGAAAAGAGATTGAAAGACTGTGCGGATTCACATGAACCCAGCAGAAGAACTGTAAATAAACCAACAGTGAAATATAAGATCTTTTTCATGCTGTCATTCTAAACCTTAAACCCCTCCATTTGCAAAGGTGTGTTAATTATTGATCAACTCCGCGAAAAATGAAGAAATACATCCTTTTTAAGATGACTGACTGAGTCTCTCTCCGTTAAAATAGGTTCAGAATGTATATAAAATACTGGTTTCCCTTTTTTTTTACTTTTGCTCTCAACGCCACCCTTGCTGTCTACATACTGAAGCGCAGGGTTTCCCGTGGAGCCCTGTCCCTCTTTTTCATAGTATCCTGCAACGCGGCATGGGCCCTTCTGGAGGGAATCATATGGATGGGCTATTCCATGGAAACCAGACTTGTACTCTGCTATCTGCAGTATCTGTTTATTGTACAGGTTCCCACCTTTTTTCTGATTTTTGTTTTTGAGTATCTTGGCATCTCTGAAAGATTCAATCGCAGAAGGTATCTGTGGCTGAGTATTGTGCCGCTCCTTACAGTTCTGGCGGTTTGGAGCAATCCCCGGCACAGGCTTTTCTACAAGTCAGCCAACATGGTTCAAACGGCCACAATTGATATTCTCAGCATAGAGTACGGCCCCCTCTTTGTTCTCTGGTCAATATACGCCTACCTGCTGATGCTGGCAGGATTGATTATGGTCATTATGGCTCTGAAGACGACAACCGCCTTCTACAGGAATCAGTATATTGCCATTCTGATTGGACTTCTTGTTCCATGGGTCTTCAACATCCTTCATATCAGCGGTACATTTTCCCTTAAAGATTTTGACGCCACCACCCTTGCCTATACAGTAACGGTAATCTGTTTTATATGGGCATTTTACAAAAACCACCTTTTCGATCTTCAACCGATTGCCCGGGGTCAGGCCTTTATGAATATGAGCGACGGGATCGTTGTCCTTGACGCAAAAGAGAGGATTACCGATTTCAATCCGGCAGCCCGGGGTATTCTGGAGGTCCTCTCCCTGGACATCATCGGGGAACACTTCTCCGAACTCTTTGAAGTGGAAGTTGCAGGAAAACTTCTTGATATGAAGAGCAAGATTCCCCTGCACCTGAAGAAGGGGGAAGATGATTTTTATTATGATGTGCGAATTTCCCCCATCAGGACAAAAAAGGGGGACTCCGCCGGAAAGATCCTCTCCTTCAGAGATGTGACAAGGCAGAAACAGCTGGAGGATAAGCTTGAATACTATGCCACCACCGACTCTCTTACAGGGCTGTATAACCGCAGAGAGTTCAGCCGGCTTGCGGAGCTGGAACTTCACCGCGGTATAAGGTATAACAATCCTCTGAGTATCGTTATGATTGATATTGATCATTTCAAAAAGGTCAATGACAATTTCGGACACGACACCGGCGATATTGCGATGAAAGAGATGGTCCGGATCTGCCGCAGGGGGCTGAGAGAGGTAGACATATTTGCCCGCTGGGGAGGAGAAGAGTTTGTAGTCCTTCTTCCTGAAACAGCTCTGTCCGAGGCCACTGAAGCCGCCGAGCGGCTCAGAGAGTCAATCGAAAAAAGTGTTATAGAGGCCCCGTCAGGTTCCCTCTCGATTACTGTAAGCGTCGGTGTTTCGGAACTCGGCCACTCTGCCGGCACCCTTGAGGAGGGACTGAAACTGGCCGACAAGGCGATGTACCACTCCAAGGCAATGGGAAGAAACCGGTGCAGCTGCATCGACAGGCAAGGAAAATTCTCAACCTGTCCCCCCACTGGTGTCAAAGGCTCCGGGGACAGTGAATAAAACAATTTAATAAAATACCGGAGGACAAATGAGAGTCAAATTTGACGAAATGCAGAAAATGATAAAAAAGGCCTTTATTAAAGCAGGGCTGAGCGGAGAGAAGGCTGAAACATGCGCCCGGATTCACACTGAATCATCCAGGGACGGTGTCTACTCCCACGGTTCCAACAGGGTGGCCAACTTTGTCCGCCATCTGAATGACAAGCTGATAGATCCCGATGCCGAACCGGTCCTTGAAGGGCGGACAGGGCTCATAGAAAACTATGACGGGCGCATGGGGCCGGGTGTATTGAATGCCCTGTTCTGTATGGAAAGGGCCATGAAGATTGCGTCTGAACAGGGAATGGGCCTGGTCGCCCTTAAAAATACAACTCACTGGATGAGGGGCGGCAGCTATGGACACCTTGCCGCATCAAAAGGATATATAGGAATCTGCTGGACCAACACAGAAACCTGTATGCCTGCCTGGGGAGCCCTGCAGGGAGGAGTTGGAAACAATCCTCTGATTATGGCGGTTCCCAACGGCGTTGCACCTGTTGTTCTTGATATGGCCATGAGCCAGTACTCCTACGGAAAACTCGAAGTGACACGCCAGGCGGGAGACAAACTCCCCTTCCCCGGCGGATTTGATAAAGAGGGTAATCTGACAGATGATCCGGGCCCTATCGAAGAGAGCCGCCGGCTTCTTCCCATGGGATACTGGAAGGGTTCGGGCTTCGCTGTGCTGCTTGACCTTGTAGCTGCTCTCCTCTCTGGCGGTCTCACCACGGCTGGAATTGACAGAAAGAAGGCAGGCAACTGCGGGGGATGCTCCCAGATTTATATGGCCTTCGATCCTGAGAAACTGGGCAACAGCAGTATGATGGTTCAAGCTGTGTCTGAAACGATTGAACAGCTCCACAACAGTATACCCGACAGAGAGGGAGGCAGAGTCTACTACCCCGGAGAGCGGACAGCTCTCACACGGAAGGAGAACATGGAAAAAGGCATCCCTGTAAATGATGAGGTCTGGAAGACCATCTGTACCCTGGCGGGGAACTGAGACGAGTCGGGAGTACCTGCAGTGCACAGCCTGTACTCCTGACTCCTCCCGGCCTTTTCACTATTCACCTGTCCATCTACAAAAATCTTCATATAAAAGCCATAAGCAGCTCTCATAAAACAGTAAAAAGCAAACTAATATCCCACAGATGTAAAGGGGAGAATCTCTCTTCCCGTCATGCAGCGTGACGCTTCACAATAGTAAAGAAATTTAATGATTTTCTCTGCTCAACAGAGGTGATATGGTGCTGGCTAGATATTCATCTCTTCCATTCCGGAGGGGAATAATAAGGACTTAATATGAAAAAAACAGTTTTATTACTTATATTGGCACTGTTTTCATTCACCCTCTATGCCGCGGAAGCAGCAGAAGCAGGGGAGAATGAAAATAGCACAGCAGAGAACAGCGGGACTGAAGCCTTCAAGGTGTATCCTGCAATCCTGCCCTTTATTGCAAGCTCCCCGGCAACAGGTTTTATCGGCGGAGTCGGCCTCTCAACAGGAATCTACCTGGGAGACCCCTCCAATACAAATATGTCCAGCGCCGTAACCACAGCGTCCTACTCAACCAAAAACCAGCTTCTCTTTACCCTGAAATCCAATGTATTCACCTCCCGAAACGACTGGAACCTGGTGGGAGACTGGCGTCTGTTCTTCTCCTCCCAGGAGACCTTCGGACTGGGAACAGGTCCCCAGACAGATTGGGACAGCGCTCTTGAAACAGAGGGACAGGATATGGACTTCGATCTGATCCGTTTCCATGAAACAGCATCACGCAGGATCGTCCCCGGACTCTATGCTGGACTGGGGTATCACCTGGATGTGTACTCCAATATCAAAGACCATCAGTATGAAAGTGATGAATACTCCTATCATCACGACTACAGCATCCGAAACGGGTTTGATCCCAACGGATATACAATCTCCGGAGTCTCCGCCAACCTGACCTACGACACAAGAGACAATGTGGCCAACCCCTACCACGGCCGCTATGCCACAGCAAGCTACAAGTACATGCCCGAATGGCTTGGAAACGACCAGAGCGCCAGCACCCTGTGGCTTGAGTACAGGGACTACGTCAGACTCCAGAAGAGCAATCCCAGACATTTGCTTGGCTTATGGACCTACGGACACTTTACAACCACAGGAACCCTCCCCTACATGGCCATGCCCTCTCTCGGCTGGGACCAGATGGGACGCTCCGGCCGGGGTTTTGCACAGGGCCGATTCCGGGGAGAACACATCTACTACGCCGAGGTTGAGTACCGCTTCCCCATCCCCTTTCCCTGGGTTAAGAAGAACCCCGACTTTCTGGGAGGAGTCCTCTTTGCCAACGTGACAACTGTGGCCGATAAATACAACAATGTGGATCTCTTTGACTACCTTGAACCCGCCTTCGGAGGAGGTATCAGAATCATGCTCGAGAAAGAGTCCAGAGCCAACCTGAATATCGACTACGCCGTCAGAATGGACGGTTCCGGAGCCCTGTATATCAATGTGAACGAATCCTTCTAAACCGGGGATCGTTATATATAAAAAAAGAGAGCTCTTGAGGCTCTCTTTTTTTTGATATCCCCCTCGGGGTAGAGGGGTAAACAATTACTGTCTGGTCTCTTCCACAAGCTGGATTCGAAGGCCGTCAGGATCGTGGATAAAGAGGAATCTGATACCCGGGGCCGGTTGAAAGGGGCCTTCAGCTACAGGGATTTGTTTCTTCTCCAGCATTTTTACAGTCATATCCAGAGAATCAACACGGAACCCAAGTGAGATTCCCCTCCCGTAGGCGGGCTCTGCCACATCACCCCGGACCATAAGTTCTATCTTGGTTTCCCCGCTCCCCAGAAAAGCGATTTCAACATCACCGACACTGCGGCGGCTATTAATTGTAAGACCCAGAACCTCAGAATAGAACTCCAGAGACTTCTCCATACTGCTTACAATGATCGTAGACCAGCAAAAATTCATTTTCTGTTATCTCCTGCATTTATACTTGTAACTTCAAAAATCAGCCGGAGAGAAGCTCTTGTCAAATACGAAGGCTCCCCTGCCCTGTTTCATATTGAATCATAACCTGAAAAGGCTGATCTGCAAACTGCGGGCTGAAAGGGCTTATTTATGCCTGAAAAGAGGAAGTCCCTGATCATCCCAGTCAAAGGGAGCAACATAGCAGTGCCTGTTGGGGTCGCTCAGAGCCTTATCCAGATCCACATCCCTGTAGGGCCGGGCATGGTAGACCAGAATGTCTGTACCGTCTTTATCGGTTGTAAATGAGTTGTGGCCTGGGCCGAAAACCCCGATTTCCGCATTGGTCGTAAGGCAGGGCTTTTCAGACTTTGTCCAGCTGGAGGGGTTCATCAGATCGGCATCAGTATCGGCCCAGATCAGTCCCATGCAGTAGTTGTAGTCTGTTGCACTTGCAGAGTATACAATAATGACCTTTCCGTTCCGAACGATACAGGCGGGACCTTCATTAACCTTGAAACCGATAACCTCCCAGTCAAGCTCAGGTTTTGTGAGCATCACAGGTTCCCCTTCCAGGGTCCAGGGATTGGCCATGGGACAGATGTAGAGGTTTGAGTTCCCTTCTATATCCATATCCTTTTGGGCCCACACGAGATAGGTTTTTCCCTTATGGGTAAGGGTTGTCGCATCAAGGCAGAAGGTTTCTGCATGGGTCTTCAGCTGGCCCTTCTCCACCCACTCCCCTTCCATGGGATTGGCGGATTCATTCTCAAGGACAAAGATTCTGTGATCAAAGATTCCACCGATGGGTTCAGCCGACCATGTTGCGGCAAAATAGATATACCATTTACCCTCAAGAAAGTGAATTTCCGGGGCCCATATATTGGCACTCAGGGGACCGGACTCTTTTTTCCTCCAGAGAACTTTTGCCTCTGCGCTGTTCAATGCCTCTATTGTATCTGCACACCGCAGTTCAATCCTGTCGAACTCGGGAACCGAGGCTATAAAATAGTAGTATCCGTCACTGTGTCTGAAAATCCAGGGATCAGCCCGCTGGAGAATTAAGGGATTTGCTTTACTATCTGATTTACTCATATTTAATTCCTATGGAAGAATCATATTGTTTTAAATCAAGCATATTAAATTATATGGTTCAAATCAAGTTGTATGATACAATATTTAGCCCTGAAGATAAAAGGAATAAACAGCCTGCAGATTTCAGAGCCTTAACTGCAGTTCTTTTTGCATTTGCTTCGCCTGTCGTATAGACTATTAAATTACAACTGTTTACATAACGATTATATTTCAAATCCATAAAACAGTTATTTCTGCATCAGAAACTCTTTTACCCATAGGAGAATGCATGAAACTGAAAACAAATCTTTTTATTCTTGTTATAATTCCTGTCATTGGACTTTCAACAGTTTTTATCCTTGGTGCCCGGGGGTTCAACAACCTGAGGAAAAGCCTGCCCCGTCTGAATGAAATGCAGTCCGACAGGGCTCTGATTCTGAACGGTGACAGGGATGCCTATCAGGCCCTTCTGGCGGAAGTCAGCTCGAAGCAGAACTACAACCAGAGTGAACTCCTTAAGATTTTCCAGTCAATGGAAGAGAACCAGACCCAGACATGGGACAGAGTTATCGGTCCGTCCTCACGGTACACAGAGGAGATGAAGGCTGCTGCGGAGGACTTTAAAACATACTATGACAAATGGATTTCAGTTAATGACACAATAAAGACGAGTACTCTCTCCATCGCTGAAAATGAATTACAGAAGCAAGAGTCCATCAGAAACTCTCTGGCCGGATTCGATATGATGCGGGATGTGATCGACAGAATGACTGAAGCCCTGGAGAGAGAACAGCAGTATGCCTCCACGGCCCGGGTGCTCTCACTGAACAGATCTCTTCAGTCGATCCTCAATGCCGACAGGGACTCCTACCAGGCCTATACAGCCCTTCTGAAGATGGAGTCCGCTGAAACCATTGAGGATCTGGAACTTTATATAGCCTCCTTTACCGAAAATACGGATCAGACACTGCAGCGGATCAAAACTGGTGTCGAAACCTCAAGCCCTGTTTTGAACGGGCTTTACAGGGAGTTTGACGGTTACTTCAGCAGCTGGATCGATGAGAGCCGGAAGAGTATTGATCTCACCCTGAGCAATTTCAATACCCTGAATCAGATTCAATCGGAAAGAGAAGAGGGTCAGATCAACTTTGACAGTATGAGAGAGGTCATTAACATTCTGGGAGAACTGCAGGATGAAGGCACTGCGAACTTCACAAGGGAAATCACACGGAACCTGCAGACCCTCCTTGTAAGCTACTGCGCAGTCGTTCTTCTGACCTTTCTCCTTGCGGTTGCAGCCTCGGTCATAATCAGCCGCTTTATCTTCTTCCAGCTCGGTGATGATCCGGCAGTGATTGCGGATATTGCAGAAAATGTGGCCAACGGAAAACTTGATCTCAAGGAAAGCGGAGAGAAACAGAAGATTGTCGGCGTCTTTGCCTCCATCAAAAAGATGGTTGATAATCTGATCAATATTATTGAAGACATCAACACATCCTCACGCCACGTGGAATCGGGAAGCCAGCAGATGACAATCGCTGCTCAGCAGCTCTCTCAGGGGGCACAGATTCAGGCCTCCAATGTTGAGGAAGTGTCGGCTTCCATTGAGGAGATCAGCTCCAATATAGCCCAGAATGCGGAAAACGCAAGGGCAACGGAAAGGATTGCCGCCGCCACGGCACAAGAGGTAGCAACAGGCGGAAGTGCCGTAAGAGAGACAGTCGAGGCCATGCGGGAGATATCAGAGAAAATATCGATTATTGAGGAGATCTCCCGAAACACCAATCTTCTGGCCCTGAACGCGTCCATTGAAGCAGCCAGAGCGGGTGAACAGGGCCGCGGCTTTGCCGTTGTGGCGCAGGAAGTCCGCAAACTTGCGGAAAGGAGTCAGGAGGCGGCCCTTTCAATACATGAGCTGAGCCGGACAAGCCTGATCAAGGCGGAAGAGGCGGGTGAGCTTTTCGGAAGGATTGTACCTGACATTCAGAAAACAGCCTCACTGGTTCAGGAGATCAACGCCGCAACAAGAGAACAGGAACTGGGAACAGAGCAGGTAGCACAGGCTGTCAGCCAGCTTGATTCAGTCATCCAGAGCAATGCGT
Source organism: Oceanispirochaeta sp. (assembly GCA_963676905.2). Lineage (GTDB taxonomy): Bacteria > Spirochaetota > Spirochaetia > DSM-2461 > DSM-2461 > Oceanispirochaeta. The sequence continues at coordinate 2,470,050 of CAXXVE010000001.1, read as the reverse complement.
CTTCTTCAGAGGAGCTGGCGTCAATATCCGAAGAACTGACAGGTCAGGCCATCAGCCTCAGACAGATGATTGAGTTTTTCCAGCTCTCAGAATCCTATCTTATAGAATCCATTGATAGCGGGGAAGATTCCCGAGCCCTGCCGGGCTGAAAGGTATGAGGCGGCTGAGTGCGAATGGGGGAGGAGATTTTCAGGCAGATGAATTATCATTTATCTGTAAGGAGATGAAATTATGAGAAAGATTATACTGATTTTACTTTTTGTTCTCCCGGCTTTCACCCTCTGGGGACAGACCGACTACTTTAACACTATAGAGTTCCAGAACAACACAAGCGCAGAGATCATCTACCTGTTCTTCTCCCCCTCGGACAGCGAGTACTGGGGGCCCGATGTGCTTGGTGATTCAAGAACCCTTCTGCCCAGGGAATCTGTGGAGTTCTATATTTCCTATCCCGATGAGACAAACAACTTTGATTTCATGGGAATTGATGAAAACGGAAATATCTATGAGATTTATGAACAGGCTATAAGCGACTATGAACCCGCTGTGATTTACATAAACAAGTCTGCCAGGTCCGATCAGATTGACCTGGATGCCCTGTCCGAAGAACTTATAGGCCTTGAAATTGTCAACTCAACGGGAATGGAGATCTACTTTCTCTTTGTATCCCCCGCGGATTCAGAGATGTACGGTATAGATTTTATGGACAGCATTACGACACTCTCCCCGGATGACTCTGTCTCTGTTCTGCTTTTTAAAAACGACCTGGGTACAGACTTTGACATACAGGCCTGGGACGAAGATGACAACAGCTACTCCTTTGCCCTCAGCCTTGATCCGGAACTGGAGTACCAGTATGTGGAGATCGTTCCCGAAGATATGGACTCAGAGTACTAGAGTAGTTTCCTTATCATGGAAAACTGCCTGAAAGGAACATAGCGGAAGGGAAGATCCAGCCGGGTGCTGCCTATCACAAGAGACTTCCTGTGACTGAAGGCTGTAAAGCTCTCCTTACCATGGTACCGGCCCTGCCCGCTGCCGCCTACCCCGCCGAAGGGCATATGGTGGTTGGCAATATGAAGGAGTATCTCATTGATGCAGCCACCGCCGAAGGGAACCTTCTCCATCAGCTCCTTCCCCCTCCTCTCTTTCCCGAAGAAGTAGAAGGCCAGAGGTTTTTCACCTGAGTTGACATAGTCTGCAACCTCACCGGGATCGGAGAACGTCATTACAGGAAGAAGGGGGCCGAAAATTTCCTCACCCATAATGGGATGTTCCGGCTTCACACTGTCAATAATCGTCGGAGAGATATAACGTTCTTCCCTGTCCCGCTCCCCGCCGCTGTGTATGCTCCCATGGTTCATCAGTTTTTCAAGACGGTCGAAGGCCTTCTCGTTGACGATCCGTGGAAAGTGGGGGCTGGCAGAGGGATCACTCCCGTACATGGACCGGATATTTTCATCGATCTTTCTGATAAGCTCATCCTTAATATCCTTGTGGGCAAAAAGATAGTCCGGTGCTATACAGGTCTGACCCGCATTGACTGTCTTGCCCCAGGCGATTCGCCTGGCGGCTATATCAAGATCTGCATCCCTGTCAACGACGCAGGGGCTCTTCCCGCCCAGTTCAAGGACAACAGGAATCAGCTTGTCAGCGGCGCTGTGCATTACAAGCCTGCCAAGATCAGGGCTTCCTGTAAAGAAGATGATATCGAAGGGCTGATCAAGGAGAGCTGTGTTTACCTCCCGGCCTCCCTGAAAGACTGTAACAAGTTCCGGAGGAAAGGCTTCTGCAATCATCTCTTCCATAACCTGAGAAATGCGGGGGACATAGGGCGAGGGCTTGAGCACAGCCGTACATCCGGCGGAGAGAGCTCCCACAAGAGGATTGATAAGAAGCTGGAAGGGATAGTTCCAGGGCGCGATGATCAGGGCGCTTCCCAGTGGTTCGGGAACGATTCTGCTCCTTGAAGGCCACAGATGAACGGGGGTCTTTACCTTCTCGGGTTTCATCCATTTTCCAAGATGTTTTATATGGAAGTTAAGCTCCTGCAGGACGATGCTTATCTCAGTCAGATAGACTTCTTCGGGAGACTTGTGCAGGTCCTCCCACAGAGCATCCTTCAGGGCGCCGTCATACTTGATAATGACATCCCTCAAGGCCTTCAGCTGGCTTATCCTGAAGTCATACTCCCTTGTTTTACCTGATTCGAAATACTCCTTCTGGCTGCGGCATCCCTCAGCAATTATCTCTCTTCTGCTCTCTTCCAAAATATTATCTCCTCTCCTGCACTGCTGCTACATAGAAAATAGTAATTAACTGTTTCAGAGTAAACCTGAACTCCCATAAAAAGATATTTCCATAAAATGAGTAGCTACTCACTATATCAGTATGATAAAAAATACTGAAGTCCGGAGCAAAAAAAAAGACCCGGAAGAGAAGAGGATTCTCATAACCGGGCCTTACACTCTTCAACAGACAAAGCTGTTAAGATTTTTGATTATTTTTTCTTTTCAACTCTGTCTTTAAGAAGAGCCGCAAAGGGATTATAGGTATCTGTTTCAGGTTCCATATATTTTTTGGCAGCTGCGTCTTTCTTGAAAGAGGATACAGGTTTCAGAGAGATTCTCTTCTTTTCTGAATCAATACTGTTGATGACAACTTCAACTTCCTCTCCTGACTCATAGAGGTCTGAGGGGTTGTTGTCTCTGCTTTCAAACTTCATGTCTGAAACGTGAATCAGACCGTCCATACCGGGTTCAAGTGTAATAAAGGCACCAAAATCCATGATTCTGGCAACCTTTCCCTTGTGGGTGGAACCGGCTGTGTACTTTTCGCTGGCCAGATCCCAGGGGTCCTGTTCAAGAGCCTTCATACTGATGGAAAAGCGTTCATTCTGCCAGTCCAGCTTCAGGATGGATGCTTCCACTTCCTGTCCCACTTCGAGAACCTTGTTGATGTCGTTCACACGGGTTCTGCTGATCTCAGAGACAGGAAGAAGAGCCTGTATGCCGCCGATATCGACAAAGGCGCCGAAATCACGGATCTGAAGGACCGTACCTGTGACAGTCTGTCCCTCTTTGATCGTCTTTTTAAGTTCAGCCATCTGTTTCTGCCGCTCTTCTTCGATGAGGGCTCTGTTGGAAACAAGGATGTTCCGTCCCTTTTCACTGTGTTCGATGATCTTGAAGCTCATGTGCTTTCCAACATAGTCGGAGGCATTCTCAACACGCTTTTCACCCATCTGCGAATAGGGGCAGAAGGCGCGGGCTTCACCGATTTTTACTTCAAATCCACCTTTGATCTCTTTCTCGACGACTCCCTCGACGGGAATACCGTTGTTGAAGGCATTTTCCAATACTGCCTGTCCCGCTTCGCTGGAGCTGATTCTGGTGGTGAAGTGCATCTCGCCGTTTTTTGCTTTCAGGAAGTATACCTGAATGGTATCGCCCTCATTTACAGTCAGGTTGCCTTCTTTGTCTTCCATTTCCGACTTATCCAGAATACCTTCGCTCTTTCCGCTGAGCTGGAGAAAGATGGTATCTCCGGAGATAGAAACGACTTCGGTTTCTATCATCTGACCGGGCTCCATGGAGTCCATTCCGCTTATGCTATTTTCAAAAAGGGATGCAAAGTCTTCTTCGCTTCCCTGAAGTTTTTCATCACTCAATCTTATACCCTCCGAAACTATTGCCCATAAGGTATACTATTTCGTAATAAATTTAAACCTTAGAGGATGTCAATTCACCAAGACCTTTGCAGGCAAATGAATTGTTTCTGCTTCTGCAGGCATCATCCTATCTTCTGAAGCAGTTTTTTTGCTTTCAGGTTACCCGCCGATGCGGCAAGATTGATATAACGGAGCCCCTGGTAACGGTTTCTTGGAATCCCCTCCAGGCCGTTAAAGAGGATGTATCCCACAATATACTGGGCAGCGGGAAGTTCCGCTTCCGCGGCGATCCTGAGGTGTCTCATACCGCTGCCTGTATTTTTTTTCATCAGGGTACCGTTGAACTGCAGTCGCCCCAGGCAGAGGTTGGCATAGGGAATATCATGGGCCGCCGCAAGCTCAAGCTCTTTGATTCCCTTTATCACATCCCGGACACATCCTGTTCCCATTGTAAGCATCTCTCCGTAGTAGGCTCTGGCCTCCATGCTTTTACTGCGTGCAAACCTGAAACAGCTGCATGCCTTCTCATGATCCTGACCACAGCCTGTTCCATTGCGAAGACAGAGTCCGGCAACCAGAGCGGCATCGGCATTCTGTCCTGAAATCTTTTCAACACATCCATAGGCTGCTTCAAAGTCTCCGTGCCTGTAGTGAAACTCACCCTCCCGGGCCCGCTTTGCATTGGTTCTTGTTTTATAAAGAAAATAGAGGCTGTAGGCAGCACCCAGAGTCAAAAGGAAAAAAACTATGGTTGTTGTTCCCATTAAATTTATAAGCCAGACAAGAAGAGCCAGAGCCATGAAACATCCCAGAAAGACGCGGCACCCGTCACGATCATCGGGTGTTCCTTTTTTACCTGACCTGATTCGAGAATCACTGCGGGATACATTGCGTTTGCTCACTCTTTTCTCCGGTTTTCAATATTTTAAAATTTATAATATTTTCAAATGGAGAGATGTAATATAGGAAATTTTCCGATTGTGCAGGGGCCGATCCTGAGGGGAAGTACAGCTGCCGGGGGAAGCAGTCTATCTATCTGACAATGACTTTGACCCTGTCGCTCCCCCTGGAAGTGTTTAAATCCAGTGTAAAGTTCCCTTTTGCAAGGGGGTAGAAGAAGGAAAACGGAGCCTGTCCCTCATAAACTTTCCGTCCGTTTACAAAAAGTTCGGCAAACTCGCTGCCTGTGACCCTCACTGGTATGGACTGCCCCGAGGCGGGCAGTGTGCTGTCCAGATAGTATACGGCTCCGTCGCCGGGCTGTACAAAGCGGACAGGAGAGAAAGACCGGTCCACCCTGTAGTCCAGATTGTGCGACTCGATCCAGGGGCTGTAGAGGGCGGGAAGATAGACATCCCCCTCTCTATGCCACCCGCACTCCTTGAGAACTGTCCCCTCTGGAAAGGACTCATAAATTGTATAGGGGCAGTGGGGGCCGGCTTTGGCACCGCTCAGTGAACAAATCCTCTCACTTGTAAAACCTTCCAGTCTCTCAAAGCGGTCTTCCTGCCGGAGCTCCTTGAGAAGAGAGACAACAAGACGGGCTGGAAAGGAACTTCCAGGAGCCCCGATGACAGTTTCACCGGAGAAATTCCCCATCCAGACGGCAGCGGTAATATCCCCTGTAGACCCTACGGCCCAGATATTGTTGAACTGGTTGGAGGTACCTGTCTTGAACAGGGCATCAAACTCAGTATCCAGAGGGCTTGTTCTTCCAAAACCCAGAATACGGTTCTGTTTGCTTGAGAGGATATTCCGGATACTTTCGCTGACCTCCGCCGGGAAAACTTCAGTTCCTTCAGGAACCTCCCTGTCCATGCGGAAGCCCGGAGGCAGGACCTGTCCCTGACGAGAGAATAGGGAGAAGGCTCCGGCCAGTTCCATCAGCCGGACCTCACCGTTACCCAGAGCAAGACCGACACCGACGCTCCTCTGATTGGCAAGAGAATCGAATCCGGCCTCCATAAGACGGCTGCGGAACGCCTCTACACCGATCCGCTCGGCCAGATAGACCGCCGGGACATTGAGGGAGGACCCGAGAGCAACCGCAAGACGTACAGGGCCGTTGAATCTCTGGTTGTAGTTCTCGGGAACGTAAATCTCATCTTTACCGAACTCCATTGGAATATCCGGAAGAACAGAGGAGACAGTAAAACCATTTTCAAGGGCCAGGGCATAGAGAAAGGGCTTCAGTGTGCTGCCGGGCTGTCTGAGGATTCGAACACCGTCAATCTGCCCCTGATGCTCATCATCGTAGAAATCCACGGAGCCCTGATAGCCGAGGATTCTCCCCGTGGCATTGTCCAGAACAATCACCGCTCCGTTGCTGATTCTGTACTCCTCAGCAGACGCCACAGTCTCCCTCAGCCCTGCCTCCGCTGTCCGCTGAACCTCAAGACTGAGGCTCGTGGGGATGTTCCCTCCCCGCTTCCAGTCATCGGGAGTCAGTCTCTCACTCACAAAGTTTAAAAAATGGGGTGCGATACGGGGCCAGGAGGGGGTATTCTCCTCAAGGATGGTGTAGGATGCCTCAAGCTTCTTTACATTCAGATCCCCGGAGAGACGGGGCATGGTCCGCACCACTGCCTTTCTGTTCTCATCGGGATAGAGAAGAGGATTAAAACTGCCCGGGCGGCGGGGAATCATCATCAGGATGGCAAGCTCTTCCCGGCTCAATTCACGGGCACTTTTGCTGAAAAAATACCTGGAAGCAGACTCAAGTCCCTCAATATTGCTCCCGAAGGGAAGGTGACTGAGGTAGAGGGAGAGGATCTCATCCTTTCCAAGCCGGGTTTCAAGACGCAGAGCGTTGAAGATCTCCACCAGTTTTCCCCTGATACCTGCGGGCCTTAAGGAGATGATCCTCGCAAGCTGCATTGTAATGGTGGACCCCCCCGAGATGATCTCACCGCTGTTCAGATAGAGGTAGAGAGATCTGACAAGAGCCGGAAGGTCGACTCCCGGATGGGTATAAAAAGAGCTGTCTTCGGAGTTCAGAATCAGATTGATCTGAGGGTCTGTCAGGCTCTCCTTGTCCAGACGCTGCCTGCGGAGCCCCTGATCAAGGGGGAGAACAGCAAGAAGTTCCCCCTCCCGGCTGAAGAGGGCCGGTGAGTAGAATGACTCACGGAACTCACTGAGATCGGGATAGGGAGAAAATCGGAGAACAAGATACAGTGCGGCGGCCAGAACGGCTCCTGCCGCCGCAACTTTCAAAGCTCTCTTCAGCCTAACGGACAACAATCAGCCTTCCCCTGCCCCGTCCGAATACCTCGGGCTCAAAGAGGAGGCTTGCCGATGCAGGAGGTGTGGGATAGACACCCGGTGTGGTACAGCGGAAGATGAAAGAGACCTCCCGCTGGCCGTAATAGAGGTAGTCCCAGGAGTAGCGGATCTCATTGTCATAGATCAGCTGATTCGGCCTGTTGGGGAAACGCAGTCCCTGCCAGATATACCCTTCCTCAAGATAGGTTGTCTCATCGCCGTACTGCTCTTCCCGGGTCCAGCTCTCCGACTGAACTCCCCCTTTGTTGGAGTAGGAGGAGGAGACAGACAGGCTGGGATCGACGATTTCGGCCCCCGAAGGAATGGGAACAGAGAGATTGACATAGCTTCTGCTCTTGGAGCTGTTCAGGAAGACCCGCATTCTGTAGCTTCCTCCAAGCTCCAGGTTGTCAGAGTCGACAATCTCTCCATCAAGGGTTTCAATCTGGGTAAAGAGAGCCAGACCCTCGTCCCTGGCCGGAGCAATTTCTCCGGGAAGGGCGTAGTTCAGAGTGGTTGTATAGTAGAGTATGCCCTCTCCCTCCTTCTCGAACTTGAGACTGCTGAGTTCATTCTGCGGACTCAGGGGGATAATCCTGTCAAAGAGGGAGAAGTTCTCCTCCCTGGCCCCCTGTGACAGTCCTTCAAACTTTTCAGACATCAGAGCCGTTCCACTCAGATCGGCGGTGGCCCGGAAGTCGGTTTCTCCTGGATTTTCATTTGAGATCAGTGATGAGAGAGCCACAGCCATCCAGATCCTGTCCTGGGCATTGATCCAGTTCCTCTCTCCCCTCTGAGTATCCAGGGTGGCCGCATAACGCCGGAGCATCTCCGGGCCTTCATCTGCAAGAACTCCCAGGTTCAGAAGGTGGGCAAGCTGCTGATACCCCGAGTCAAAATAGAACCTTGTCTCATAGGTATCACGGATATCGACTGTCCTTGTACCGATGGATACAAAGTTCTTTACCTTTCCGTAAAGCTCCTTAGCCAGACCCGAACGGCCCTCCATCTCACAGACAGCACCCAGCAGAGCGTAGCCGCTGATTCCAAGTTCATCTTCCGACTTGAGCAGCAGGTCGGTCTCTTCCTTATCAATCTTCCCTCCAAGGGTTTCGATATACCTCAGGTAGACATTGAAGTAGAGGCTGCCCGTTTCCCGTCCCTCTCGTCTCAGATAGTTGTTCAGAGAGTTATTGTCAACGTTATAGGGGATTCCCTGTTTATCGACCAGCTGCAGCATATGGAAACTTACGAGGGAGAGGTAGGGGCTGCTCATCCTGTTGTAGAGAGAACCGCTGGAGCGGATACCGCCGTCTTCATTCTGCCTGTCAGCCAGAATTGTAAGGAAACGGTTCCGGTTATACGCGGCTGAAAGCGCCAGAGTCGGGTCCATCAGTTCAAGCAGATCCGGAGAGATAATACCGGCAGAAGCGGCATAGAGATAGTCGAATGTGAAGTCATATACCTTGTGATTTGTAAGTGTCCTCAGCTGGCTCATCAGGAAGGGCGCCTGGGTGGAGTCAAGGGAGATCTGCAGTGATCCGTAGCCTTCACCGATGCTCCCGGGAACAAGGAGGGCCTCTTCGGCCAGGGTTTCATCCCCCTCAACAATTCCGGTAGTAGTCATGCTCTCAGTAATCACAGGAGCGCTGACCTTGAGAGTCTGAACCAGCTCCTCCTTGAGTACATCACTGAGAACAGTAAAGACTATCTCACTCTCCCCCGCCTCTTTTGCTTCTATTACAAAAGGGACCTCGAAGGCACGGCCTGCTGGAACTGTCACTGTCTTTTCAGTTTCACCGGGCAGTCCCATCCCATCGGCCCGGATTCTGACTGTTACATCATGATCCTCGCCGTCAATATTGCTTATCACAACCCCTGCAAAACTTGTGTCTCTGACACGCATCTGCCTTGGCAGTGCGGCTCGGACATTGAGGGGGTTCCGTACAAAAAGTTCATCCTCCGAGTAGCCTATCTTCTGATCCTTCAGTGCAATGGCAGTGGAGCGGTAGGTTGTCAGGGTGTCGGGCCACTCGAGCTCCACAACGGCCATTCCCTCTTCATCGGTCAGGAGGAAGGGCTCGAAAACAGCAAGGGGCGTAAAGTCGTCCCGCCGCTGCAGTTTGCTCTCCTCGCCGTCACCGCCACGGAGGTTGCTTGTCTCATAGGTCACGGGATTGAGAAGGAGGCGCCGGGAATCATCTCCGGCTCCGTAACTCATAAAGTTGCTTCTGCTGTAGAAGTAGTGCAGCGGATTGGGAATATGGTAGTTGATAAGGTCAAGGATTCCCCTGTCCACGGCGAGGTAACTCACCTCCGCACCCTGTACGGGACGTCCGTTTTCAGTAACACGGATGGAAACCCTCGCCTTCTCCCCGGGGCGGTAAACGGCTTTATCCGGAGTGATTTCAAGATCCAGTTCACGGCTGCGGGTGGATATATTGAGTGCGGTGGCTCCAAAAATTCCTTTTGGCTTTCCGAAGTCGGGATCATAGTAGGAGTCGGGAAGATCACTTCGGGGCAGAAAGCTGGAGAGGGTAATGTACATTACGGGAACCCACTCCTCTTTCACAGGAATTTCGATTATAGGATTGGAAGGGTCCAGGTCGACAAAGCGCTCATCCAGAATGCCCTCCCGTTCGATGGTCATAAGATAACGCCCCTTTTCCAGAGGGGTTTTCACAAGGATTCTGGCTGTATCTCCGGGAAAGTAGAGGTCCTGTTCCGGTTCCAGGGTAATATCCTCGCGGTTGCCTCCGGCCCAGCGGACCCAGGAGCCTCCGGAAGCGTAGAAGCTGATATCTGAAATCACTTCCCTGCCTTCCGGGTCTGCTGCCGTGGCACGGAGCCTGTAGCTTCCCGCTTTCTCCGGGGTATATGTAAAGGCGGCTTCTCCGTCCTTCCACTCTGTTTCGGTTGTAAGAACACTCTCTTCCACCCATTCATAGCGGGTATTGATCCGGCTTCCCACATTCTTCTGCTGTACAGCCTGCCAGGAGCCCTTGATCATCTCAAGACTGACCTTTCCATCGGCTGACCGGAGTCTGCCGTCCGGGCCCACCTGTGCCAGGGAGAAGAGGATATCTTTCCCCACCGATACAAAGCGGCTCCCCCAGTAGGAGGCGGAACCCGCGCCGGTTCTCATGCCGATATACCAGGAGGCGGGATGGACAACTGCGGAAGTGGAAGCAGAGATGGCCTGCCGGTCCAGATCCTCAACAGTGGCTTCGACAACATAACGATATGCCTTGCCCTTCAGGCTGTGGCCGCTGGTCTCTACTTCAAGGTTCGCCTCTCCCTGCAGGGAGAGTTTCAGGCTGTCGGAGCTCAGGTTTCTCTCCTGCTCCCATCCTACGGGGCCGAAGGACCAGAACTTCCATCTCTCGCCGGAGGGGCGGAATTCCAAAGGCTTCCGGGTCCAGTAGTAGGAGATGTCCCCACCTGCAAGGGGGCCGCCAGCAAGATAACTGGCCTCCAGCGGCACAGCAATGGTATCACCAAGAAAAAAGTTTCTGTCGGGAGTCTTCAGCTCAACCTGAAAGTTGAGGCGCCTGAAATTAGCAACCTGGAAGTGCTCATCCCTGCTCTTTCCTCCCCGCTCATAGCGGATGTAGTAGTCACCGGGGTCCATATCTTCGGGTACTGTATAGGTATCATAAAATCCACCGGATGAGGTGGTTGTGCCCCGCCAGGAACGGACCTGCTTTCTCTGATACCCCTCCCTCTTCATGATGGAGATGGTATAGGACCCCTCATAGGGGGTGAACTCACCAAGCCTCTGGTTCCAGTCCACTCCCCTGAAGGTAAGGGTCTCACCGGGACGGTAGATTCCCCTGTCTGAAAAGAGAAAGATCCTGGGGATGTTTTCAAGGGCGAACTCCGGACGGCTGCTGCTTATGCCGAAGCGTCCGGCATACTGGGTATTGGAGACCTTGAGATCAGCCCGGTCCCCTCCCTTTATGGCAGTAATGGTGAGATCATAACGTCTTTTCTGGGTATTGTAGAATTTCCCGCGAAACTCACCGTCCTCCAGGTCGACAACGGCCAGCCCCCGGGCATCGGTTAAGGCACTCCGGCTTCCACCGGGACCTGTAAGGGTAATATCGGCACCTTCCAGGGCCCCGCCCGTAGAGAGGCTGTTCACCCAGACAAGAATTTTATTGTAGGCGAAGCGGGTTGTAATTCCCATGTCTGTGACCTGCACGTCCATATTCCGCTTCTTTTCATACTCTCTGATTTTATTGTCCCAGCCGCGCTGGCGCTCAGTAAAATTCCAGTTCAGGTTGACCGTGCCGAAACCGTCGCTGTTCATCCAGGGCTTCAGATCCACCAGAGAGTAGACCGCCTGATTCCTTGGAGCATCATCCAGTGCAAGGTCCTGTTCGGTACCGTTAATACGGAAACTGCCCTTGTCGATGTTCTGGAACTCATAGATCACGGCGGGGTCAAACTGGGCCTCAAGGGCGGCAAGTCCGTCCCAGCCCGGAAAGTATGAGTAGCTTATGGCTGCCGGGACCTCGACCTTAATGGTCTTCTGACCGGCTTCAGGTGAATCAGGAGAGTCGGCCAAAAGAAGCTGTCTGCCGTAGATATCCCGTATTCCCGAGGTTATTGTGACTGTATAGCTGCTCTCATATTCCACTGGAAGATTGGCGATTCGCACTGTATCACCAAAGGTTTTTATATGTTCTGCAGCATCAATACCTTCAAAGCTTACCGATAGATTTCCGGCGACTGATTCAGGATCAACGGGGTGCGAGAATTCAAGATAAACAGGATTCATCACCCCCTCGGGATCATAGGGGAATGTATAACTTCGGTCGTTATGTCCCGAATATCTGAAGGGTGTTACCGTTTTAAACTCTGACACAAGGGGTTCTACCGTTGGGCTTGCATCCCCTGCGGTCCTGTATCCCGGAGCCACTGTCAGAGTATATGAGCCGTTGACAGCCGGTTCTTCTCCAACCTGAATCAGGGCCGACCGTTTCAGGAAATTTTCATTCAGATGATATTCCTCCGGTTCGGGGGAGGAGACTGTGACGGGCCAGGACCGCCCCGCTTCATCCACAAGGCTTATATAATCCTGCAGAGCCCCAGCATCAATGGTCTGATTGAAGGTAAGAAGAATACTGGAGCTGTGGGTGGGGGGAACTTCCCGGACTCCATCATAAAGATCATCTCCCGGACCGAAGGCGATGGAGAGAATCTCGGGAGGCTCGCTCTCGATGACAAACTCAAAAGGCTGTCCCAGAACCCTGCCGTAGATGGATTTGGCCCCGGGATTGATAGAGACTGTATAGCTGCTCTGTCTGTGAATGGGGGCATCAGGTTCAAAACTGAGGGTCTTGGTACCGTACCAGCGGTATACTCCCGGAACCTCGGGACTCATTTTCAGGATGGAGTGTTCCCGCATGGGCTCTCCCAGTTTGGAAACTGGGACCATGGGCTGATTGAACTGAACATAGATTGCGGGTCTGCGCATCTCTATGGGGAGCCTGCCGACAGGGCCGAAATCAACAATTTTCAGGGCTCCTACCGATTCCGGAGCCCTCAGGGCGCCGGTGTCCACAGCATCCGCATCAAAGTAGTTGGTCGTCAGAGCCGAGTAGTCAACAGAAGCCCGCAGCTGCTGCTCACTGTGGGCACTCTCTTCCTCAACAGCCCTCAGAAGAGCATCCATATCCATTTCCGAGACAGGACTCTCCTTAAGGATATCCGTATCCGAAAGAATAGGCTCGCCGGGCAGAAAATCCACATCCCCGGAAGAGATCAGGGGACTTTGGTCAGAGGGAACGACCTCAAGGGCCTGAAGATCTCCCGATGACCCGGCAGAAGCATTCTGATCGGAGGAGTCTCTGCTTCCGCAGGAGAATAACAGGGAAACAAGAATAAAAGGAAGAATAAGTGCAGCTGATTTTTTCATTGGAACGTTCCTTTGATGATAATAGAGAAAAAGAATACTACAAAAATAATATAATGTAAGGTCTACAGAAATCACATGCTCACTGATAAAAAACAGTTCGCTTCACCCGAAAGAGTGTTAAGACATGCATTCATTCCATAGACCCGACAGTGAAGCGATATTATCCTCTTCAAGTTCAGTGTTTTCGAGAATACTGATTCCTGCGATTTCATAGTTCTTCCGGATCATCCGGATAGAAGAGGCCAGGTCATCAGCACAGATGCCCCGGTGTACAGGACATTTCACATTTCTGAACTCTCCCGGATCAAGGACATCCAGATCAATATGGATATAGGCCCTTCGGGCCCGGGGCATCTGATTCATCTGTAAAGCATTGCCAAGGGGGAAAGAGTCAGGACCGAGAACTTTTATCTTATGAGCGGCTATATAGTCAAGCTCTGGAGGATCAAGATCTCTGGCCCCTGAAAGCACAACCTTTGACGGATCGGCCCTTTCAATACTCAATCCGGGATGCAGGAAGAGATCATCCGTGAGGAAACGCAGAGGCATTCCATGAAAATGATGACTCTGGGATGTTGCAGGGCTGTTCAGATCACCATGGGCGTCAAACCAGAACAGGGCCAGATCCCGGTCTTTCCTGAGGTGCCAGGAAACAAGGGGGATTTCAATCCCGCAGCCGCCCCCCAGAGTGAAGGTCGTCCCGGGCCGCCGTTCTGCAAGAACATCCTGAAGACGGAGAAGCTGGGACAGAATCTCTCTGTAACCGAGAATTCCATTTTTTATTTCTGAAGGAGAACCGGTCTCCACGGCTGTCTCAACCATATCGAGGCTGAAGGTTTTATTGAAATAGTTTTTGAGAGCGCAGGCGCCGTCATAGAGTTCACGGGTCAGTCCTGACCCCTGCCACTGGGGAGTAAAAAGATTCAGGTCCATCACAATGTTCCTTTATACCGGATTCATATCCTCAACAGTATAAATGATCCGCCCGTTGATGTCCCTTCTGGTTTTAAAAAAGCCGAGGTAGGGAAACATCCTGTACCCCAGGAAAATAAATAGGATGGAAGAGAGAAGACTTAAACCGGTAATCAGATAAAAACTTATGAAATCCGCAGAAGAACTCATTCTTCCCAGGGACTCGGAGGCTCTGAACAAAGTCATCAGAATGACAAATATCCCCAGCAGTCTATAGGAAATTCCAATTTTCCTTACAACAAAGTAGATCAGCAGCAAGTTGATAATGAGGCCGAGGGGAGCAGCCCATAGTATATGGAGCAGACTGAGGCTGGTCTGATGAATATAGAGTATCAGGTTTACAAGTTTAATGAGGGTAATAAAAGAGAGCAGAACTCCCAGAGCCGTATTCAATCCGCGGTATTTTTTGTACAGGGACCTGTCAGGATAGCTTGCAAGAAGCCTGCCGAGACTGTCATCATCCATTCTGCCGTAAAAGGCATCATATACATCCAGCTTTGAGCTGCCTTTCTCCAGAGACTCAACGGCCTCCCTGGAAATAAAAGAAGAACTGCCTTCCGGATCTGTATTCCCGTCTGTGGATGCATTGTCTTTTCTGAAAAACATTCCCTTCTCCTCTATATAAATTTTAATTCAGCTATCCGTCCAAACACAAATCGAATTTTGACAGACTTGTAAATACTGTTAAAAAAACACTTCCGACGGGAGCCGCCTTCCGGATCAGCCTCCCTCCGGACCTGCCGGCCACCGGCGATGATTATGATCCTCCGGAAACTGAGAGAACCAGCAGAAGAAACAGGACGACGACAACAGCTGCTGCAATCAGTCCGAAGTTACGTGGAAGGACCCTGGAGAGGGAAAATAGATGGCTCTTCATATCCCTGTATTCATCCCGGGGAAGTTCCTTTCTGCCGGAGACAGTTCCGCACTTGAGGCAGCGGGCATTCAGCTTCTTTGATATAACAAAAAGAGGTATCCAGAATATATGAACGTAACTTAAAATGCCTTCGGTCTGATACTCATTTCTTCTGCAAGAGGGACACCCTGTCCCCCCTGTAAAACTCTCTTCAAACCGTTTCTTCCTGATACCCCATATAATCATCATTTCCTCCTGAATATGAACCACCGGGATAATAATACATCCTGGATTATTTTACTATATTCTTCATCTGTTTTTTCAAGACCCTTTGCTCCGAAAGACTCCGGTCTTTTAATAAGGGACATATATTTTGTGGTATACTTTGGGCCTCAAAGGAGAAAATCAATGCGAGTACTTTTCATAGGCGGCTCCGGAACCATCAGCACAGCCATATCAAAACAGCTAATCAGCGAAGGGCATGAGCTCTATCTGATAAACAGAGGGAACAGACCGATACTGCAGGCAGAGAACTGCCATAGCCTCACTGCCGACATCAATGACAGATCAAAGGTAAAAAAGCTTATTGGTGATATGAAATTCGATGCGGTGGCGGACTTTATAGCCTTCACCCCGGAACAGGTAGAGAGGGATTATGAACTTTTTTCAGGCAGAACAGGACAGTATATTTTTATAAGCTCCGCTTCGGCCTATCAGAAACCCCTCTCCCACTTTGAAATTAGCGAGGCCACTCCCCTCTCCAATCCCTACTGGGAGTACTCCCGCAACAAAATAGCCTGTGAAGAGTATCTGATGAAGCAGTACAGGGAGACGGGGTTCCCTGTAACAATTGTCCGCCCCAGCCATACCTATGATGAAAGATCCATCCCTCTGGGAGTCCATGGGAATACAGGCAGCTGGCAGGTGGCCAAGAGAATAATCGAAGGTAAAAAAGTCATCATCCACGGTGATGGAACATCCCTGTGGACCATGACCCACAACAGCGACTTTGCCCGGGCCTTTACAGGTCTCCTCGGCAATATCCATGCCCTTGGAGAAGCGGTACAGATCACAAGCGATGAGAGCCTGACATGGAACCAGATTTACACAAGTATTGCAGCGGCCCTGGGAAGGGAACTCAAGGCGGTTCATGTTGCAAGTGAATTCCTTGATGCCTGCAGCAGCTACGACTTTACAGGTTCACTGATAGGAGACAAGGCAAACAGCGTTGTATTTGACAACAGCAAGCTCAAGCGCCTTGTTCCCGGTTTTACAGCGAAAGTCCGTTTCGACCAGGGAGTGAGGCAGACAATAAACAATGTACTGGCCCATAAAGAGCTGCAGAAGGAGGACCCTGAGTTCGACAGCTGGTGTGACGCGGTAATTGAAGCCTGTGAAAAAGCCGCTCAGGGAGTCCTTAAAAACTCTGTTTCAAGAAGCTGAAACCTCCGGCGGACCCCTTCATTGTCCATGGGCGACCATGACTGAGTGTCCCTGCTTCCCTCTGCCCCGGAAGACAGGGTGATGGTATAGGGTTCACCCAGAACCTCGGTCATCCAGTACCAGGTTACAAGCTCCGCCAGATCCTCCGCCCAGCTCATTGAGCCGTAAAGGGACCCAAAGGGGGAATCCATCAAATCTGTATAGATCCGGGGGGCATCGGCGAGCTCAAGGGAGGGGCCGGCCCCCAGGCCGTAGAATGAGACAAGGGATGTAAACGAGTTGCGATACCCCCGCTGCACCCTGTTGTAGTCCTTCCAGATATCTTTTAAAAACGGATTATCCCGGTCAAGGGATGCACCGGTCAGAAGATGGCTGCTGTATTCAGCATAGGGTGTGATGTTCAGATGATAATCGACTATATGGGTGGACTCATGAAGGAGGGTATATAAAAGTCCCGTATGCTCTGTCCCGCAGTGAACTGTTATTTCACCGCGGCTGTCTTTATAGGCTGAGTTTTCCCTGTAGCTGAGCCACTCAGTCATGGAGTGCCGCATCACTTCGGGATTGATAATCAGGATATTGTAGAGATCCCCCTCCCGGGAGATGATATAATCCGCAAGGGCGCTGCCGTAGAGGTTTTCAACAAAGTATACGGCTGCCAGCTTTTCCTCCATAATCTGTCTGTTTATCTCCGGAAGCAGTTCCAGACAGGAGGCAAAGAGGGCCCTCTCCTCATCTGTGGGGGTGTAGGAGCTGTAGTTGTCCACACCGTCCATGTTGTTCAGATACACCAGAACAAAACCTGGAGTTTCGCTGATTCTGCCTGTAAGAGCTGTTTCAGGATCAAAGGTGTAGTTTTCATACTGCTTTGCAGGGAGGCTCAAAATCCTGTTGATCAATTCCTCATCCTGATTAGAGCTGTTGCAGCCTGCAAGAAAAGCGGCTTGAATTAAAAGCAGTACCCTGAAGTATTTTTTCATTACGGTCTCCCCTATCCTGACATCCTTCCCATCTTCCCTACAGGAACAGGCATGCATAGATCTACATCAATTTACTGTTCAACATATCGCTTTAAATCACTTTTTTAAAAAAATGCGGTTACAATTCTCGTCGGAAACCGTCTAACAGAGTACAAGGAGTACATATGACAATCTATATTGCCGCCGGCCTCATTGCCGGACTGATCGATATCATCCCGATGATAATCAAGAAACTGGACCCGCTTTTCATTGCTTCCGCCTTTACGATGTGGCTTGTTGCGGGTTTTCTCGCGGGAACACTTCATCTTACAGGCATTCCGGCAGTCAACGGACTGCTCTGCGCCCTGCTTGTCTTCCTGCCTCTCTCCTTTCTCATCTACAGGATGGACAGGGCTGCCATGATTCAGGTCTGTGTGACCACCGTGGTTCTGGGTCTGCTTGTCGGATTCATTCCAGCTGTGATTCTCAGCTAGTCTGACAGGGAGTATCTCTCAGCACAGACAGGCGGCTCTGAATCCTGAAGATTTCCTGCGCCGTCAGTTCAAGATAGGGATTGCCCCTGTAGATCCGGGCAATCTCATCCGCTTCATTCAGCTCTCTGACATATTCATCAATCAGTGCACCCGAGGCATGATAGAACTCCTTCTCAAGGTTGACCCGTCCCCGCTCAGCGGCGATGAGTATCCGTCTTCCACATCGGCACCTGGCCCCGCTGTTTACAAGACCGCAGTTCTTTGTCATAAAGTTCCGTACCTTTTTTTTCGAACGTGAAAGGTTCATCCTGAAACTTCCAGGTGTGATGCCGCAAATCTCAGCAGCCTCTTTACGGGGAAAGTCAAAGATGGAGCCAAGGATATATATAAACCGGCTCTCGGGATCAAGACACTGAAGCAGGGCCCTGGTGCATCCGATCTTGATCTGTTCAATGTAGATTTTCTCCTCTGCGGGAGTCAAACCCAGCTCATTCCGATACTCTTCAAAATGACTTATATCATTTTCAAAAAGCTCAAAACTGACAGCCTCTCTCTTTCCTCTGCGGATTTCATCGACGAGATAGTGATAGGCAATACTGTATACCCATGTACTGAACTGAGACTCTTCCCTGAAGCTCTCCTTTTTCAGCAGGACCTTTTCAAAAACACCCTGGGCGGCATCCAGGGCATCCTGTTCACTATGGAGCATCTGTACCGAGAGATTGAACACCATATTCCAGGTTTCTCTTATTGTTTCATCAGAATATTTCATTGATATATAATACTCTGTAAACTATTCTTGTTTCTATGAGAAGACAATGAACAGTGCTGTTTGTTCACTTTACAGAGCGGCTCTCGGGGCCCTCATCATACTCACTCTTTATTCGTCCTGCACAAAGGAGGAAAAGCCTATACAGCCGGAGACCGGAAAGCCCACAGGCGAAATTACAACAAGGGAAAAAATCCTCTATGTAGACTCTTACTCACTCGACTACCAGTGGATACAGGGAATAACCCGGGGCATTCTGGAAACTCTGAATATCTCAATGAATCCCGACGGAACACTGGACAACAGCCGGAGCGGCTACGATCTTCAGATTTTTCATATGAACAGCAAGAGGAACCCCTCGGAAAAGAGCATTAAAGAGGCGGCGGAGGAAGCTCATACCCTGATAGAAACCTGGAACCCCGACCTTATCATTACAAGCGATGACAATGCCGCAAAATATCTGATTGTCCCCTACCTTATGGATTCGGGAATACCTGTTGTCTTCTGCGGTATTAACTGGGATGCCTCTGTCTATGGACTGCCCACATCCTCCATAACAGGAATGGTAGAGATAAACCTGATAGACAGCATGGTTAAAGAGCTCCTTCATTACAGTAAAGGCGGCAGGATCGCCTATATCCGGGACAACACAACAACATCGAGAAAAGAGTCTGAAAATTATGAAAAACTTCTGGGGACAGAAATCATAAAGAGATTCCCCACAACCTTCTCCAGCTGGAAGGAGGACTTTCTGTCACTTCAGAAGGAAGCGGATATTATACTGGTAGGCTATCCAAGTGCCCTGGAGGACTGGGACGGCAATACAGAACCCTATCAGGCTTTCCTGAGGGAAAACACAGAAGTTCCCACGGGTTCATGGGATGAGTGGAATGCAGGCTGGGTTTTACTCTCCTATACCCTCAGCGCCGAAGAGCAGGGAGAATATGCCGCATCCACAGCCATCCGGATACTGGAGGGAGAGTCCCCGGGAACGATTCCTGTGGTGCAGAACAAAAAGGCAAGTGTTTATCTGAATATGGGAATGGCCAAGAAGCTGGGAATCATATTCCCCATGGACCTTATAGAAAGGAGCCATATGCTTGAAAACTGGTTTGACGAATCTGCCGACTGAAGGGGCCGGTGCAGTATGATAAAAAAACTTCTTCTTTTTCTGATTGCATCCCTGCTCATTACAATGTCCGCCATTCTGATCCTTTCCAACAGGAATCTGAGACTCATCGTCGATGAAAGCCAGAATGAGATCTACAGGGAAAAGCTGGACATGATCTGGCTTGAGCTTAATGTCTATGACCAGAGGCTGGAGCAGACAGGACTCAGAGAGGCCTATCTGGAAGACTTCCAGAACTCGGCCCTGAGGGATATCAGAAACAAATACTATGGAGACAGCCCCAAGGATATTTATCCATTTATACTGGATACCAATGAGAATGTTCTTCTCCACCCCATCATGAACGACGACAACAGGGATATGTTCATCCTCACAGAAAAGCATTTTCCTGATGTAAATTCGGGTGAGATTTACGACATCTTCAACAGTGTGGAGAAGTGGTATATTTTCAAGCGTTTTTCCCCATGGAACTGGATTATATGCTTTGCTGTTCCCATGAATCTCAAACATGAGGATCTCCACTCCTTCAGGCAGATGATGATTCTGATAATACTGTTCTTCTCTTCCCTGCTGATTGCCTTTTCTGTAGTAATGCTGATCAGGTTTTTCAAACCGGTGAAGGCCCTGACCGCGGCATCCAGAGCCATGGCGGAGGGGGGATGGAGCGATGCGGTTCAGGTTGAAGGTAACGATGAACTTGCTATTCTGGCGGATAGTTTCAATGCAATGCAGAGATCAATCAGGGAGAAGATGGAGGACCTGACAAATGCCCGGAGTTTTATCTCGGATATTATAGACTCCATGCCCTCTGCCATTATCAGCCTGGACAGCGGAGGACGGATCACAAGGATGAATAACCTGGCGGAGAAGCTTATTAAAGTCCCTCTGTCCGAGGCAGAAGGCTCACTGCTGTGGGAAACCTGCCCCCCTCTCTGCGGAGAGAAAGAAAACATCCTCGACTCCATCAAAACAAACCGGAACCATCTGAGTTCCTCAATACATTTTAACGATAACTCCAAAGACTTTGAAATGGTCATATACTCCCTGCAGAAGGACAAAGAAGGCGGTGCCGTTCTCAGAATTGATGATGTTAGTGAAAAGAAGAAGATGGAAGAGCAGATGTTCCAGTTCCAGAAGATGGACGCCCTCGGACAGCTTGTGGGAGGAGTGGCCCACGATTTCAACAATATGCTGGGCGGGGTAATCGCTGCGGCGGATCTGCTCAAAGGGTCTCTGCCGGAAGAGGACAGGAATCAGCAGCTTATCGATATGATTCTTGATGCTTCAGGCAGAGCCTCCGACCTGGTCTCAAACCTCCTCACCTTCAGCAGGAAGACCGACAGGAACTTCTCCACAGAAGATCTGCATAAAATTATCTACAGAACCGTATCAATTCTCAAGAGGACCCTGGACAGAAACATCGGCATCAATGTGAAAGCCGGAGCAGAGACCTCTCTCTTTACGGGAGGAGGCGTCAAGATAGAGAACCTTATAATGAATCTGGCTATCAACGCCTCCCATGCCATGCCCGAAGGCGGACTGCTCAGTATAACGACAAAAAACATGGATCTTGATGAATACTACTGCTCCCAGACCCCTTTTGAAATAGAGCCGGGGCGATATATTGAGATGCAGATACGGGATACGGGCACTGGGATAGCCCCTGAAATCATCGACAGAATCTTTGATCCTTTTTTTACAACCAAGGAGACCGGAAAGGGAACAGGCCTCGGGCTGTCCTCGGTGTTCGGAACGGTACAGGAACACTGCGGGGCTATATCGGTCTACAGCGAGCCGGGAACAGGAACGGTGTTCCATGTCTATCTGCCAGTTGTTGAGTTGAGTGTTCCGGCACAGCCCCATGAGAAAATATCATGGCAGGGCTCGGCCACTGTGCTTCTTGTTGACGATGAGGAGATTATCCGTAAAACAGCCCGGATGATCCTTGAAGGTATGGGTCTGACCGTCATAACAGCCGTTGACGGCATTGAGGCTCTTGAACACTTCCGGCTGCACTCTGCTGCAGTTGATCTTGTCATTACCGATATGATCATGCCCCGAATGGGAGGCAGAGAGCTTATTAAGGAACTGAACCTGATTAAACCGGATGTAAAGATTGTCGTATCTTCAGGCTTTACCAAGGAAGATGACCTGAAGGAGCTGAAGAATCACGGGATTGAGGAGTTTATCCAGAAGCCTTTTTCAAGGGAGGAGCTTACAAGGGTTATGAAAGAGATTTTCTCCTGACCCTGCCCCTGTTCTAATAGTTTATAAATTCTGTCATAATCTGCTGAGATTATGAACAAACGCTTACAGATTACACTTCTTATTCTCCTGCCCCCCCTCCTCCTTCTTGCAGTATTAGCCGCATTTGCGGAGACTTCAGGGGAAAAGGCAAAGGCTGGTGAAACAGCCGCCTCCGACTCCATATGGGTCATCACGGATGTCCACTTTCTGTCCGGCAGGCTGCGGGATGAAAGCCCCTACTTCACTGCCTTTATTCAAGAGGGTGACGGAAAGAACCTTCTTATCCAGGATGAGCTGACCACCGGCCTACTTGAAGAGATAAAAAGAGAGAGGCCCGCGGCCCTCCTTGTGACCGGCGATATGACCTTTAACGGAGAGAAAAAAAGCCATAAGGATTTTGCAAAATACCTGGGCAGAATTGAGGCACTGGGAACAGAGGTCTATGTCATTCCCGGCAACCATGATATTCAGAACCCCTGGGCCCGGAGCTTCAAAGGGGGCCGGGCATCTTCTGTTCCCTCTGTCACACCCCGGGAGTTCCGTTCCATCTATTCGGACTATGGATTCGACAGGGCTCTCACCGAAGACAAAGGCTCCCTGAGCTATCTGGCGGAGCCTGTACCGGGGCTTCAGATTCTGATGCTGGACAGCTGTATATACGACAACAATTATACTTACGGCATTCCCTGGACCGGTGGCAGACTTTCGGATGAGACAAGGCAGTGGATTGAATCCGCCGCCGCTCCGGGCAGAGAGGAAGGGAAGAAAATCATCGCCGCCCTTCACCACTCTCTGCTTGAGCACAACCCCGTGGTCAGCGACGGTTTTACAATTGACGACAACACGGCCCTTGCGGATTTCTTCGCCTCTCTGGAGATACGAAGTTTTCTTTCAGGACATATCCATGTTCAGGATATCATTGAAAAAGAGACAGCCTGGGGAACTGTGCGGGATATATCCACCAATGCCCTGTCGGTCTTTCCCCATAATACAGGCCGTCTGGAACGGGAAGGTGGAAGCTGGATCTACAGTGTCCGCAGCCTTGCAGAATCAGACTCATTTACAGAGAGTTTCAGGCAGGAGGCGGAAGGCTTTTTCAGAGAAAGCTCCAATCGCCTGATCTGGAAGACCCTGGGAGAGAGCTCCTTCAGCCCGGGAGAACTGGATTTGATGGCTGAACTCTTTGCCTCGGCAAACCTCAATTTTTTCGCCGGCCGTGAGGCCGACAATACCAGGGATATAGACCCGGAGATCCTCCGCCTCTTCAGGACTCTGAAGAACAGCTTCCTCGACTCCTATCTCCAGAGCATCCTGAATGACAGCAGCCCTGGAGACCGGAAAACAGAGATCTAGAGACTTCAGGACTGTCCGGGAGTGATCCTGTACAGCCTGTCATCGGTGCCGGGTTCGGCGGAACGGGGGGATGAGTTTGTGGTTATCAGATAGAGGCCGTCCCTGCCGGGATACACCTGCCTCAGCCGTTCTCCGTTGCTGAAGATCTGCCTCAGCACTCCTTCAGTTTCATCATAGGCATAAAGCCCTCTCCCCTGGAGAGCGGTGATAAGCAGGCTCTCCCCGGCAAAGGCAATCCCCGAGGGCGCCCAGGTGTCCCGTCCCGACTGGAGAACGGGTGAGACCGTTCCCTCGGCCTCTGCGGCGCCGCTGATATCGGGCCAACCATAATCTCCGCCGGGTTCAATTATATTGATCTCGTCTTCACCTATATTGCCGTGTTCCGAGCTGTAGAGGATCGAGCCCTCTGCATTCCATGCCAGCCCCTGGGGATTCCTGTGTCCCAGGGAGTATACATAGGAGCCGGGAAAGGGATTATCTTCAGGAACGGAACCGTCGGTGTTCATTCTGAGGATTTTACCTGCCAGACTATCGGGATTCCGGGGCGCATCATCAAGATGAGCCCATCCTGTTGCCGCATAAAGGGCTCCGTCGGGGCCTATGGAGATCCTCCCTCCGTTGTAAAGGTTGTGCCCGGGTATGCCGTCAACAAGGACTGCCGTTTCTCTCCATGAGTTCCCGTCAAAGTGGACTGCGATAATTTTATTCCCGATGCTGCCATTTCTGCTGTAACTGTGGTAAAGATAGGCTCTGCCGCTTTCTTCAAAATTTTCGGAGAGCTCCATTCCGAGAAGACCGCTTCCTCCCTCCTGCAGGATAGGATCGGAAGTCTCAATTTTGTAGCGGGTCAGTTCTCCATCCCGTATAGTGACAATATTTCCAACAACCTCTGTCAGAACAATCAGGTCATCCAGCACATGAATATCCCATGGATATACAAGACCTTCAGCCAGAACTTCAGCGTCCCAGTCCTCTGTGTTCAGGCTCTTCAGGTCGATGCCTTCAAAAACAGTGACAGCAGAACTTGAAGGAGTTTCTGCGGTTGATTCCGCCACCTTCATTTCCACTGCTTCACCCTGCGAAAATTCTTCAGAGAGTTCCTGCCGTTCACTGCTGCAGGCAGTCACGGCAAAAATCAGAGGCACAACGCCTATTACTAGTATTTTTATAATATTTAATTTCATAGGTTCTACTATAGTTCAGTGACTCGAAGATTACAAAAAGTATTTGAATAAGATAATGCCTTGAAAGATATTATATAGAAGGGCTCCTTTCCCGATCCTGCCGGATACTGGGGGGACAGGGGGTCCTTCAGGGCACAGACTCATGTCAGGTATTTGTAGGATCAATCCTACATAAAGAGACAATCTGTTCCTACTTACAGCAGACAAGGGGGGGTGAGACAATAGGCCCATGTCTGAAGAAACCTTTGAAATCAGAACCCTGAATTTAAACAGGGAAAAAGAACGTCTCCAGCTTGAATCCTTTCTGAATGACAGGGATTTGAGTCTTGAAGATGATATCGACTATGCCCTCTGCCTTATGGAGGAAGAGGTGATCATAGCCTCGGGCTGCGCTTCCGGGAATATCCTGAAGTGTATTGCTGTTGATCCTGCTTATCAGGGACAGGCCCTGACCAATAAAATCATAAGCTATCTCCGGCTCAGGGGATACCATGAGGGGTTCAAGACCCTTTTCATCTACACAAAACCGGATAACCGGTCCATTTTCACGGACCTTGGATTCCACATGATTGCGGAAACAGAAGAAGCCGTGCTGATGGAGGACCGAAGCGACGGCCTTTCGGGCTATCTGTCGGGACTGCTGGAGGAAAAGTCTGAAGAGGGAGCCGCCTCCATTGTAATGAACTGCAACCCCTTCAGTCTGGGCCACCGCTACCTGATTGAGAAAGCCTGCTCAGAAAACAGAAAGGTCCATCTTTTTGTTGTGCAGGAGGACCTTTCGGTCTTTCCCTTCACCGACAGGATAGAACTTGTAAGAAAAGGCTGCGCCGGTCTTGAGAACCTTCACATCCATGCAGGGGGTGAATATATAATCTCAAGGCCGACCTTCCCCGCCTACTTTATCAAAGACAAAAAGATCCTGGACGAAGTGCACACCCGGCTGGACCTCGACCTCTTCGGCCGCCGGATTGCTCCCTACCTGGGCATCACCCGCCGGTATGTGGGTGAAGAACCCTTCTGCCCTGTTACCGCATCCTACAACAGACTTATGAAATCCATCCTTCCTGAAAGGGGTATCGAAGTAGTTGAGATACCCAGGATTGAGGTGGACGGTACGGCGGTAAGCGCCTCACGAATAAGGCAGGCCATGATCGATGACGACCTGGACTCACTGAAGAACTGGGTCCCCCAAACAACCCTGGAATATCTTGAATCCGATGCAGGGAGAAAAATTGCACAATCGTTAAGGGAGAATAATAGATGAAGATCATCAAAACAGGAATGTCCGGTTCCCTGGAGTCCAGCGATGTAATGATCACTGTGGACAGCAACACAGGCAAGGGCCGCAGCGTTACACTGGAGAGCACCGTAAAACGGCAGTACGGCAAACAGATACTGAAGGTCGTCGAAGAGACTCTGGATCTTCTGGAGGTTGCCGATGTTAGCATCCGCCTGGAAGACAAGGGAGCCCTGGACTGCACCATCAGAGCCCGTCTGGAAGCCGCTGTATACAGGGCCGCCGGAAGCGAAACCTACCCCTGGGAGTCACTGTCATGAAGTTGAGAAGAACCATGCTCTATGTTCCCGGCAACAATGCCGGAATGATGAAAGATGCCCATATATACCGATCCGACTCTGTCATGTTCGACCTGGAGGATTCGGTATCGCTCCCTGAGAAGGACAGCGCCCGGTTTCTTGTGTTCAATGCCCTTAAGACACTGAACTATGAGGGAATCGAAACGGTCGTCCGGATCAACGGGCTGGACACCCCCTACGGCAGGGAGGACCTGCGGGCCATGGTGAGAGCCAGACCCGATGTCATCCGCCTGCCCAAAACGGAGACGGCACAGGATGTAAAAGATGTGGAGTCTATTATTGAGGAAGAAGAGAAGATCTGCGGCTACCCTGTGGGAACCATAAAGATGATGGCAGCCATCGAAGGGCCCCTTGGTGTTCTGAATGCCTACGGGATCGCCACCGCCTCAGACAGGCTTATAGGGATTGCCCTGGGAGCCGAGGACTATGTCACAAGCATGAAGACAAGCCGCTCCCCCGGCGGGATTGAGCTTCTCTTCGCCCGGTCCCAGATCCTCAATGCCGCAAGAGCTGCGGGAATATATGCCCTGGACACGGTCTACTCCGATGTAAACAACGAAGAGGGCTTCCTCGATGAGGTCCGCCATATAAAACAGCTTGGATTTGACGGCAAGTCGGTTATATCCCCCCGGCAGATCCAGCCTGTCCACAAGGTGTTCTGCCCCGATGACAAAGAGATAGACCATGCCATCAGGGTCATTCAGG
This sequence comes from Oceanispirochaeta sp., assembly GCA_963676905.2. Classification (GTDB taxonomy): domain Bacteria; phylum Spirochaetota; class Spirochaetia; order DSM-2461; family DSM-2461; genus Oceanispirochaeta. The sequence goes on along the minus strand of CAXXVE010000001.1, from coordinate 2,443,486 downwards.
CCATTGAAGAGGCGAAAGAGAAAAACTCGGGAGTCATATCCCTGAACGGAAAGATGGTGGACAAACCCATTGTAGACCGCGCCAGACGGGTCCTGGAAATGGCCAGGGCAACAGGTATCCGCATCAACGAACTGGAGGCTTACTGCGATGAAGATTAATAAAAATGCCATTGGCCGGGAGATCCCGGAGAAGATAGGAGACCTCTCTCTGGCTCCTTTTGAAGGTGCCTTTACACGGACCCCCCGTGTCCGGCAGGACAAGGGAAACCGCCGGCTCCCCCGTCTGAACAAGATGGTGGACACCATCGAGCAGGCCGTACTGAAGTCGGAACTCAAGGACGGCATGACCATAAGCTTCCACCATCACTTCCGGGCGGGAGACTATGTTCTGAATATGGTGATGGATGTGATCTCCAATCTGGGCATCAAAGATCTGACTCTGGCCTCAAGCTCCCTTACAACCGTACATGACGAGCTTATCTCTCATATTCAGAAGGGTACTGTCACACGGATCATCACAAGCGGTATGCGTGGAAAACTGGCTGATTTTATCTCGGCGGGACATATGGAAAAACCGGTTCTGTTCCACAGCCACGGAGGAAGAGCCCGGGCCATTGAAGAGGGAGAGATCAAGATCGATGTCGCCTTTTTAGGTGTCCCGTCCTGCGATGTCTACGGCAATGCCAACGGCTATGCCGGCCCATCGGCCTGCGGATCTCTGGGCTATGCCAAGGTAGACGCCAAGTACGCAGCCAAGGTAGTGCTCCTCACAGACTACCTTGCAGAATACCCCAACACGCCCTTCAGCATAGACCAGGACATGGTGGACTATATTGTCAAAGTGGATGCCGTGGGAAACCCCGAAAAGATAAGCACCGGCGCCACCCGGATTACAAAGGACCCGAGGGACCTGCTGATTGCCCAGAACGCCGCAGACTTCATCGCCGCGTCCCCCTACTTTGAGGACGGCTTCTCCATACAGACAGGATCAGGAGGCGCCTCCCTGGCGACAACAAGATTTCTGACAGAGTATATGGAAGCCCGCGGCATCAAGGCCAACTGGGCCCTGGGGGGAATCACAGGGCAGATCGTCAAGATGCACGAAGCGGGACTGATCAAGAAACTGCTTGATGTACAGAGCTTCGACAAGGAGGCGATCCGCTCCATTGGCGAGAACCGCCTGCACACTGAAATTGATGCCTCCTACTATGCCAACCCCCTGAACAAGGGCTGTGCCGTCAACAAACTCAATGTTGTTATCCTCAGCGCCCTTGAGATTGATGTTGACTTCAATGTGAATGTGCTCACAGGTTCAGACGGAGTGATCATGGGAGCCTCGGGAGGCCACTCGGACACGGCTGTTGGATCGGGACTCTCTGTTATCGTCGCTCCTCTTATAAGGGGCAGGACCTCCACTCTGACCCAGAAGGCCCTCTCGGTGGTTACCCCGGGGGAATCGGTGGATGTATTTGTCTCGGACAGGGGCATAGCCATCAACCCCAGGCGGAAGGACCTGATTGACCACTTCAAGGATGTCCGCCTCCCCTTCTACACAATGGAAGAACTTCTGGACAAGGCCGAACGCCTTGTAGGCCGGCCCGATCCCATTGAGTTCACAGACAAGATTGTGGGCCTTATCGAGTACAGGGACGGAACGATTATCGATGTTGTCAGGCAGGTGAAGGGACTGGAGTAATGGAAGCCCTCCTTCCCGTACGGCCTGTCTCACCGGGCCTCTGCGCCGCGGAGGCGGCCCGTCTGGCCCTGAAGTCCATGCTCTTTGAAGTAGACCTCAGCCCCAAGCCGGGTCTTGTGGACGCCCTGGATACGGGAGCCCACAGCGACATGAACAGAGAGCTCTTCTACCGCAGCGCCTACACCCTGGAACCCTGGTTTGAGAAGATCTTCACCACTGCCCCCCGGGGGGCCGATCCCGCTCCGGTACTGCCTGCAATACGGAAGACCGGAGTGAAAGCGGAACAGGCGATGTATGAAGCCACAGGGGGGATCAATACCCACAAGGGGCAGATTTTTATACTGGGTGTCACCCTGGCAGCCGCCCGGCGGAGAGCGGGTGGAAACACTCTGTCCATTCTGGATGAAGTATCCTCCATCTGCCGGGGAATCTGCAGTGAACTTACCTGTATAAAGCCTGAGTCCGGAGAGGAGAGCCAGACCCATGGGGAAAGGATCTTCAGCCTCTTCGGCTCTTACGGCATCAGGGGTGAGGCGGAAGCCGGCTTTCCTTCTGTTCGGTACCGGGCCCTGCCCCGATGGAAAGAGCTCCTTAAAAGAGGCTGTACCATGGAAGAAGCGGCGCTGGAAGCCCTTGTTGTTCTGATGTCCAGGGTACAGGACAGCACTGTACTCTACCGTTCGGGAATGGAGGGGCTTCTTGCCATGAAGGCGGAAGCCTGTGACTTTCTGGAGGCCGGCGGCATACAGACCCCCTCGGCAATCTCCCGTCTTAAAAAGATGAACAGCTCCTTTGTAAGCCTGAATATCTCTCCGGGAGGATGCGCCGATCTTCTGGCCCTGACCCGATTCCTCCTTTATATAGAAGAGTCATCAGGAGGGCAGAATTGTTCAGAGATGTAACCCTGCCCGAGGTTCTGGTGAGCCGGGAGCAGCGCCGGGCCCGCCGGGATGAGCTCAGGCAGACAGGGGGGAAAACAGTCATCCAGATTACAGTGAACACTCCGGGCCCCCGGAAAAACAGCACAATGATACAGGAGATTTTCAATACGGGAGTGGGTTCCCTTGAAGAGCTCTTCGCTCCGCAGATCACCGCTGTCCGGCAGGCTCCCGATGAGGTCACCGGGCCTTCCGCCTGGATTGCCCTTGAAGGGGAGACTGAGAGGATAAAAAGATCGTGCTGCGGGCTGGAGGAGAGCCACCCCTGGGGGCGTCTCTGGGACCTTGATGTTTACGATGAAAGGGACAGGGCTCTCTCCCGGGAAGAGCTCGGATTTGAAGGCAGGAGATGCCTTATCTGCGGCAGACCGGCCCATGAGTGCGGCCGCAGCCGGGCCCACAGCATTGAACAGCTCCGGAAAAAAATTATTTCCATCCATGGCGAAAGCAAAAACGTGATCCCCAAATGAATAGAAAAAGACTACAATAAGCATATGATCAGGATTCTGACCCCGGCTCTGCTCCTTCTGACACTCTCATCCTTCCTCTACGGCGACATCCGCTTCAGTCATCTGACCCTGGACGAAGGGCTTTCAAACAACTCGGTCTACTGCATCACAAAAGATTCGGAAGGTTTTATGTGGTTCGGAACCTTCAGCGGCCTCAACCGCTATGACGGCAGAGACAACAGAGTGTTCAGACCCCGCAGCGGCGAGAAGAACAGCATCAATGGTTCAGTTGTGTTCAGCATATTCGAAGATTCAACAGGGCGTCTCTGGGTGGGCACTGACGGCGGCGGCCTGAACCTCTACAACAAAGAGACAATGGATTTCGGAACCTTTTCCAATGATCCCGACGATCCTCTCAGCCTGCCGGGCAACCAGGTATTCTCACTCACAGAGGACAACTCCGGCCGATTGTGGGTCGGAACTGCCGGCGGCGGGCTTGCCCTGTACAGGGAAGAGGGTAAATTCTTCATTCTCGATACAGAGAACTCCCGGCTTATAAACAACAGGATACGCACCCTCTACTGTGATGAAGAGGACAGGCTGTGGATCGGCACCGAAGAGGGGCTGTCTGTCTATGACACCGAAAGCGGACTCTTTATTGATGAGACCATCCCCGGCATTGAAAAACTGGAGAGCGAGTTTATCCGCAGCATCTCTTATGACAGGGAAAGAGGCATATGGATCGGCACAAAAGAGGGTCTGTATCTATACGATAATACAGGGCTTTCGGAATTTCCCCTGCCCTCGGAAATCGGGGTGCGCACTGTAGTTTCCGACGGGGTGCATCTGTGGGTGGGTACCGAGCGGTCCGGACTGTTTATCTATGACTTTACAGAGCAGGAGTGGCAGGTACTGAATGAGACGAACAGCTCCCTCTCCTACAATAAAATCAGAAGCATCTACAGGGACGACAGCGGATTGATCTGGATAGGGACCCGGGGAGGCGGCATCAATATGTTCAACCCCCGGACGGAGCTTATTACAACCTGGACCTCCGAAGACAAGAAAGCCCGTGCATTAAGCAGCCCCTACATAAGGCAGATGGAAGAGCGTTCCGACGGCAGCATATGGGTGGCCACCGACGGAGGGAGTATAACTGTCATTGATCCTCTCACCGGCGGCACCGGGAAAATAGCCCTGCCGGAACCCCCATCCCCCGGCAATGGACCGGGAGAATCGGATCAGGTGTACTCCCTGCTGGAGGACTCCTCCGGTGTAATGTGGATAGGGACAGACGGAGCCGGACTCTACACCATTGCACCCGGTGAAGACATAAGCAGGGCCCGGCCCTTCTCCCTTCAGAGAGAGGGACAGGGGGGAGAGACCATATGGTTTGTCTTTGAGAGCAGTGACAGCAGTATATGGATAGGAACAGAGGGACTGGGTCTCTTCCGGTGGAAGAACGGCGTCATGACAGGTTTCACCCATGATCCCGGAAGCAGCGAAGGACTCAACGGCAATGCCGTACGCTGTATCTTTGAAGACTCCCGGAAGAGAATCTGGGTTGGGACCTGGGACGGAGGCCTGAACCTCTACGATGAGGACAGGGACAATTTCACGGGCTTTGCCCGGTCCCCCTCCCTGGCGGGCAGCCTGAGCGACACCTCGGTGAACACAATCTTCGAGGACAAACGGGGTCGTATCTGGGTGGGAACCGGAGGCGGCGGCATCAGCATCATCCGCCCCGATGACAGCATATTCAGAAATATATCAACAAGAAACGGTCTGGCCGGCGACAATATCTACGGCCTTATGGACGATGATGAGGGCAATATATGGGCCTCTACGGACAAGGGCCTCTCCAGAATATCTCTCATTGATGAGGAGATTCGTAATTTCAGCAGGGGCGACGGGCTGGCGGGAAATGAGTTCTCCCAGAATGCCTACCTGAAAACCTCTTCGGGACGGCTTTTCTGGGGTGGAAACCACGGTATCAGCGCCTTCTACCCCGGGGACCTCAATTTCAGTGCAAGACCTCCCGGAACAATACGCTTCACAGGTCTGTGGATTCACAATCTTCCTGTAAGAATTGGCCAGAGCATCTCGGACAGAGTCATTCTCAACAGGGACATTGCCCTTACAGATGAGATAAGGCTGCCCTATGAGTCCAACAACATAACAATCCGCTTCTCCATTCTCTCCTACATAGACTCATCGAAGCACCACTATACAGCCAGGCTGGCAGGCCTTGAGCAGAGGGCAAGGTTCCTCGGCAACAGCAATCAGGTCAGTTACGCCTCTCTCCCGCCGGGAAGCTACGAACTGATCATTACGGGAACCGACAACAACGGGCAGAGGGCCGAAGCCCGACTGGGAGTCATAATAGAGACCCCCTTCTGGATGCACCTCTGGTTTTATGTTGTATCGACCCTGCTGTTTCTCTTTATGATCTCCCTTATAATCCTCTACCGCCTCAAGGTACTAGCCAAAAGCAACGCCCAGCTGAGGAGCTTTACAATGCATATGGAAAAGGCCAGGGAGGAGGAGAGAAAGGCGGCGGCCAGAGACTACCATGACGAACTGGGACAGCAGCTCACGGCAATGAAGTTCGATCTGTTCTGGCTGAACAGCCATCCAGAAAGCGAAGAGCAGGTCCGGCGGGAGAAGATCACCAGTCTGCTTGAAATTGTAAATGATGCCATATCATCGGTCAGGACCCTCTCAACCAATCTGCGCCCCAAGGCCCTGGACAACCTGACCCTCACTGAAGCCCTTGAGTGGCAGAGCCGGCGGTTCCGGAAACGGACGGGGATAGAACTGGATCTGGATGTCCAGATCAGGGGCCGGGTCTTTCCGGAGGAGGACATTGACAGAAAAACTGCCCTCTTCCGGATGTATCAGGAGATCCTGACCAATATTATACGCCACTCCGAAGCCGACAGGGTCACCGTAAAGGTCTACCGCGCCGATTCAAGAATCTATCTGAGTGTGAGAGACAACGGCATAGGGATTTCAAAGAAAGAGAGCCGGAAGGATGACTCCTTCGGACTTATAGGCATGCGTGAGCGCTGCCGCCACTTCAACGGCAGCTTCTCAATTGATAACCACCCCGACGGGGGTACCGTAGTAAAAATAACCCTTCCCCTGCAGGAAGAGAATAAAAGATAGGAGCCCTTATGTATAAAATCCTGATTGTCGATGACCACCCCCTTGTACGGAAGGGCCTCTGTCAGATTCTCAAAGATGCCATCCCCTACAGGGTTCTCGATGAGCTTTCCGAGGGCAGCAAGGTTCTCGAATACATAGCCCGTGAGAACTACGATGTGGTGATACTGGACATATCCCTTCCCGGCCGGGACGGCCTCGATATCCTAATGGACATTCATTCACAGTACCCCGATACGGCTGTGCTGATCCTCAGTATCCAGCCTGAAAGCCAGTACGCCCTGAGGGCACTGAAGATGGGGGCGTCGGGCTGCCTTAACAAGGCAAGCGCTCCTGAAGAACTTGTGGATGCGGTGCGGGAGGTGCTGAAGGGAGGACGCTACCTTACCTCCAAGGTCAGTCAGCTTCTTCTTGAGGAGTACCAGGGTGATCACAGCGGGCTACCTCACAAACAACTCTCGGAAAGGGAGTATCAGGTCATGATGTTTCTTGTATCGGGACTCTCCAGCGGGGAGATTTCGGAGAAGCTGAACCTCAGTGTCAAAACAGTAAGCACCTATAGGACAAGACTGCTCCAGAAGATGAACCTGAAAAACAATGCACAGCTAACTTATTACGCTGTAAAGCATAATCTTATCAGCGACAGATAAGCCTCCGTGTAGGATGATTCCTACACGCATTTCCTTTTATATCCTACAGCCAGATTTCAGAACCAAACATTACAATAATTCTCATCAAGGCCATGCCGGCCTGATATCAATTCGACAAACCCCGGCCAAGCCGGGTCCAAAGGAGTTTAAGTAATGAAAAGAACCATTTCGATTCTTATGATTTTAATGGCAGTCTTCACAATGGGACTGGCCGCTGAGGGACAGACTGACGCAGCCGGCGGAAATCCTGCCTACCCCAAAGGAGTCCTGGACTTTGTAGCTCCCGGTGGAGCCGGAGGCGGATGGGACCTGACCATAAGAACAACAGCCAAGGTTCTCAAAGATACCGGACTTGTAAAAGTTCCCATGCCTGTAAGAAACAACCCAGGTGCCGGAGGTTCTGTAAACCTTGCAAGCCTGCAGGAGAAAGAGGGCTCTGACAAAATCGTCTGTGTCTACTCCTCTCCCCTTATCCTGACCAAGCTGAACGGAACAACCGATCTGGGTTATGAAGATGTCACACCCCTGGCCCGTCTGATTGCAGACTACGCCGTATTTGTAGTTGCCGCCGACTCTCCCTACACATCCATGAGCGACCTTATGGCAGCCCTCAAATCTGATATCAAGAGCGTAAAGATCGGAGGGATCTCCTCTGTTGGTTCAATGGACCACATTCAGTTTCTTATGATGGCGAAGGCTGCGGGAATCAAAGACCTGAACCAGATCGACTATGTAAGCTTCGATGATTCTGCAACAGCTCAGGTTCTGGGCGGACACATCGATGTCTACTCCACAGGCCTCTCTGAAGTACTGGGACTCATTGAAAGCGGCGATCTCCGTGCCCTGGGACAGACTGCCGACCACAGAGTGGGAACCGGTGTTGTTGCCGACATCCCCACCTGCGTTGAGCAGGGAATCGATGCGACCTTCGTCAACTGGAGAGGACTCTTCGGTGCCCCCGGTATGCCCGACTATGCCGTAAGCTACTGGAGAGAGACTCTGGCCAAACTTGTTGCAACTCCTGAATGGGAACAGGCCAGAATTACAAACGGCTGGGACGACGCCTACCAGGATGCCCCCGACTTTACAACCTTCCTGGCAAGTGTAAACCAGGAGTATACAGAGATTCTGACTGATATCGGAATGATCAAATAATCATATTTAGGATATAACCCGGAGCGGTTCTGCAGAGCCGCTCCGGATCTGGAGGAAACCGTGAGTTTTTCAATAATCCCATCCCTGCTGTTTTTTGTCCTGGGTCTGGTGTACACAGTTTCAACCGCCCTGCTTCCCGAAGCTGCGGTTGGCCGTCCCTTTGAACCCAGGATTTTCCCCTTTATGCTGGGGACACTGATGCTTGTGATGTCACTGGCACTCATGATTCGTGAAGTTAAAACCCGGCACGACAGTAAAAAAGACGAAGAGACTCAGCTCTTTTTCAAAGAGGCGGGCTTCAAAAAAATCGCCCTGACCTGCGTTTTTGCCGTTCTCTACGCCCTGCTGTTCGACAAGGCGGGTTACGTCATCAGCACAATCATCTTTCTTGAACTGGAACTGTTCCTGTTCAACGGAATAAAAAACTGGAAGATCAATACAGCTGTGGCCCTGGCCTTCAGTCTGTTTATCTATATCGTCTTTTCCAAACTTCTAGGAGTCTACCTTCCCATGACTCCCGGAATCTGGATTTAGGGAGGCCCCATGGATACGATATCTTTTTTACTTGACGGATTTATGGTTGCCCTGACTCCGATGAACCTTATGTGGGTCTCCATCGGCGGACTTCTTGGAACCATCATCGGTATGCTTCCCGGACTCGGTCCGGCCACAGGAGTTGCCGTTCTTCTTCCCCTGACCTTCTCCATGGGTCCCACTGCCGCTCTGATCACAATGGGCGGAGTCTACTATGGCGCCATGTACGGCGGTTCAAGGGCATCCATTCTGATCAACACCCCCGGTGACGGTGCTGCCGTTGCAGCGACCTTTGACGGCTACCCCATGACCCGTCAGGGACGGGCTGAATCAGCTCTTGCAATATCGGCGATAGCCTCATTTATAGGCGGTATATTTGCGACCTTCTGTATGGTTGCCATTGCCATTCCCGTGGCCCATTTCGCCCTTAAATTCGGCCCTGCCGAGTACTTTATGCTCTTCCTCTTCGCCCTGTCCGCAACAGCCTCCATGACCGAAGGCAACAGACTGCGGGGATTTATGGCCACGATTCTGGGCCTTATGATCGCCACAATCGGTATTGACGGCCAGTCCGGAGTCAGCCGGTTTACAATGGGCATACTTGAACTTCAAAGCGGCATAGACTTTCTTATCGTCATCATCGCTGTCTACGCCCTGGGCGAGGTGTTCAAGAGCTTCAAGAACATCGATACAGGCAAGGCAATGGTTCAGAAGAATTTCGGAAAGATCTGGATCAGCAGGGAGGACTGGAAACGCTCTGTATGGCCCATACTCCGGTCGGCCCCCCTTGGATTCTTTGTGGGAGCCCTTCCCGGCGCCGGCGGCACCATGGCCTCCCTGATGTCCTACAACAACGAGAAACAGCTATCCAAGCACCCCGAAGAGTTCGGAGACGGTGCCATTGAGGGCCTTGCGGCACCAGAATCGGCAAACAACGCCGCCTCGGTAGGAGCCATGATCCCCATGCTCACCCTGGGTATTCCCGGTTCCGGTACCACCGCGGTTATGATGGGAGCCCTGCTCCTTCTGGGCCTTCAGCCCGGTCCCATGCTCTTCCAGCAGCAGCCCCTGATCGTATGGGGACTGATTGCCTCAATGTTTGTGGGCAACATCATACTTGCTGTTATGAACATCCCCCTGGCGGGTCTTCTTGTCCGGGTCCTTTCTGTTCCCCCCAAGATCCTCTACCCCATCGTTCTGGGACTCAGTTTTGTGGGTGCCTATGCCATCAGCTACAGTGTGATGGACTTCTATCTCCTCATTGGTTTCGGCCTTCTGGGTTACTTTATGAGCCGGAGCAAGTTCCCCTCCACACCGATGATCCTTGCGGTAATAGTGGGAAACAATATGGAGCAGTCCTTCCGGAGAGCCTATAAGATTTCAGACGGAAGCCTGTCTATCTTCTTCGCCTCCCCCATCAGTCTGATCCTTTTTGCACTGACTGTATTTTCAATCCTCTACCCTCTTGTAAAAGCGGGGCTGAAGATGAGAAAAAGCGCTGTCCAAAGCTGATAATGATACTTTTGATTTAAGTTAAAACCTATCCGGTCCGGAGTGTACTCTCCGGACCTTTTTTTATCTGGAGGATTACAGATTGTGGTCCATGGTTCTCAAATGCTGAATCAGCCAGACCCTGAAGCCGAAGTAGACAGGAGCCAGAATTATCAGATCAAGCAGAATCAGGGTCAAAAGAATATCCAGCTTAAAAAAATAGAGAACCAGAGACAGAACGGCAGCCAGTGCTGTCACCACCTGCCCTGTCCGGTTCAGTTTCCGGGTCGTTTTGTCACTTCTCAGAGTAAAGAACATAATGGATATTGTTGCATACACAAGCGCGAGTCCCCCCGTAAGCAGGAGCAGTGCTGTCTGTATATGATCATGACCGGCCTCTGTAATATTGATGACAGCCGCTCCGGCAGCGGTTATACCCAGTGTAAGGGGCATATGAAGATACCCCCAGAGACTCTCGACAGTGCGGTTGTCCTTCGGTTTCTGGTTAGAGATATAGTCAAAATAGACCCACCATATCCCGATTCCCATGGACATCAGCAGAAAAGCGGTTATTCCGGAAACAGGCTCAAGGCCATGGCCTTTAGTCAGCCCCGTAACCACTCCGGTGATGACCTCTCCCAGAACAATAATTGTAAGCAGTCCGAACCGCTCGATGATTGAGGGCGAAAGACCGGCGGAGCGGTCAAGCTGTGCCTTGATCCCGGCGTTCATCCTGCCGAAGGAGTAAAGGATCAGAGGCTGGACCAGAATCAGGAAGAAGGAGGCATACCAGAGATAAAACCTGACCGGCGGAGCGAAAAAGACAGAAAGGACCACAACCACGATACTTATCAGATAGAACAGGGAGTACGGCGTGGAAAGAGGCCTGTGATCCGGATCATGATACCCGGTTCTGTACCACAAAACCGTAATTATAAGCAGATATGCGCTGTAGGAGACTGCAAAGCCGACGGCTCCCTCCCCGAAGGCGTCATGGATATAAACAGCCATTCCCGCCACGGCAAACATCTGCAGAAAGGTAATGACCCTTGTTTTTATATCATCATTGCCATGCAGGTCATGGTAGATGGCACCATTGAACCACCCCCACCACACAACCATAAAGAGAAAGGTGAACTCCAGAAACTGGGTCCAGCTGATATCTTCAGCCAGTCTGTGGGAGAGCTGGGCGATGATAACCACATATACAAGATCGTAAAACAGCTCCAGAAAACTGACTTTACGTTCCTCCTCCTGCTCTGCATAGCGCTTCGGCTTCTGCCACCATACTCTGTAATGCTTTTGTCCCATGTAATTAAAACTAAAACATGGGGAACCTGGCTGCCAGAAAAAACGGCCCCGGAGCAGAAAACCGCTCCGGGGCCGTAAAATCAATTAATCAAAAGGAATTCAGGATTCCTGAGGACTGCTTTTTTTAGGAAAAATCATGGCCAGAATGGACTTGAAGTTAAGGGTTCCGCCGAAAACAGGCATAAGCCCCGCATCGCCGTAGTCCTTAATCCTCTCCATCTTCTTCAGAGTCTCCATGTCTGCATCACTGATTTCAAAGTCCAGATCGGCGTTGTTCTTCATATGGGCGGGATTAGCCGTCTTGGGAAGAGGCAGAAGATCCAGCTGCAGATCATAACGGATACAGAGCTGGGGTACGGAGACACCGTATTTACCGGCCATATCCACAATAGTGGAGTTCTTGAAAAGCTCTCCATGCCCCACCGGGGAGTAGGCTTCCACAAGGATGCCCTGTTTTTTGCAGTATTCGATCAGTTCAAAGGGTGTGTTGCTGGCGTGGGCCAGGACCTGATTGACCATGGGTTTCACTGTACAGGAGCCCAGAATGTTATCAAGGTCCTCTTTTTCGAAGTTGGAAACACCGATGGCCTTGATCTTTCCTGCATTGTAGGCGTCTTCCAGCGCTCTCCACGCCTCTTTGTTTCCCTCAAAGAAACGGTCATCACCCCGGAACTTTGTCCAGGGCTGGGGGCTGTGGATGATCATAAGATCAATATAGTCCAGTCCCATGATCTTCAAAGTCTTGTCGATGGAGGCAGAAGCCTTCTTGTAGCTCTTGGCCTCGGCTGCCAGCTTTGAAGTGACAAACATCTCGTTCCGGGGGACGCCGCAGCGTTGAATTCCCCGGCCGACACCCCGCTCGTTGCGGTAGGCCTGAGCTGTATCAATATGACGGTATCCGGCTGCAGCGGCATCAACGACAGCCTGTTCAACATCCTTATCGCTTATAAACCATGTGCCAAGCCCCAGTTTGGGGATCTCCAGTCCGTTGGAAAGTGTATAATTTTCCTGTATTATCATATCTTGCCCTCCTTAAAGGCAGTGAGGCTCAAAGAGCCTGTTATTTACGCGTTGTAAGCTTCTTTAAGTACTTCAAGCACATCATCGGAGCTCATCTTTTTGTAGCATCCGAGAAGAACTGTGGAACCTGCAATCTGAGGAAGCATCTCTTCTGTTGCACCAAGTTCCTTCAGGTTCAGTACAATTCCCAGATCCCTGCAGAAATTCTCAAGGGCAGCGATTCCCGCCAGAGCAGCTTCGTCGTCGCTCATGGAAGTGGTGTCGAGACCCCAGACCTGCTGTGCAAAGCGGACAAAGCGGTGCAGGCCGCCGGAGCGGATCATTCTGTAGTAAGGCATGGAAATAGCAGCCAGACCCATGCCGTGGGCACAGTCGGTATAGGCACCGAGCTGATGCTCCATCATATGAACCATCCAGTCAGTGGGTTTGCTCAGTCCCATTATGGGGTTCATGGCCAGTGTGGAGCTCCACATCAGGTTGCTTCTGGCTTCGTAGTTTTCAGGATCATCAGCGGCAATTTTTGCGCTGTGGATTATGGAGCGCAGGAGCCCTTCGATAAGGTAGTCGCTTGTCACATCATCATCACCGGAGAAGTAAACCTCCATAAGGTGGCTCATCATGTCGAAGATACCGCTTACCATCTGGTATTTGGGCAGAGTAAAGGTAAACTCGGGGTTCAGGATGGAGAACCTGGGGTATACTTCCGCAGGAAATACGCGTCCCATCTTCAGCTTCATATCATCATTTGTAATGACGGAGCCTCCGTTCATCTCGGAACCCGTGCCGGCAAGTGTCAGGATGGAGGCAACGGGAACAACCTTGTTGCTTACAGGCTGGAATTCAAGCCAGTATTTTTTCCAGGGATCATCCTCGCAGTGAGCTGATACCGAAATTCCCTTGGCACAGTCGATAACAGATCCGCCGCCCACGGCCAGAATCAGGTCAACGTTGTTCTCTTTTACAAGAGCGGCACCCTCTTTGACCTTCTCCCATGTGGGGTTGGCCATAATACCTGTGAGTTCAACGACCTTCTTGCCGCTTTCAGAGAGGATTGTCATGACCTTGTCATAGAGTCCTGATTTCTTGATGGAACCCTTTCCATAAGCCAGCATAACGGTGTCGCCATAGGCTGACAGTTCATTCTTCAAATTATTCAGGGAATCCTTGCCAAAGTGGATGGTTGTGGGATTCTGGTAGGTAAAATCAATATTCATTAGTGTATCTCCTTACAAGGGGGGATCAGGCCTCCCCTGTTCAATAGGCACGGCTCCCCGGGCCATTAACCGGACCGGATTACCGTTCTACATAAATAAATTAATACTAAAAAGAGGGAAAAAGAATATCTATTCCAACAAATAGATTGCCTATTTCTACTAAACCTGGATATTTTTTTGCAAATAGAGGCTATTTTTCATGCACAAAGCAATCGCATTTAAGTAGAAGAACGGGTGTATTCTATGGAGAGCCGCCTCCGGAGAAATCCAGAGCCTCTCTCACTTTGGTAAACAGATCGTCCTTGTTAAAGGGTTTAGGCAGGAAGTGTATCCCCTCTTCAAGAATATCGTGGCTTGCAACAACGTTTGCCGTATAACCCGACATAAAAAGCTGTTTCATATCGGGGCAGACGGACTGAAGAGACTTTGCCAGATCCAGGCCGTTTACCTCGGGCATAATAACATCAGAAATAAGAAGATCGATGCGCCCGCGGTTCTCCCGGGCCAGAGTCAGGGCTTCTTCGGGACTCCCTGCTCCAAGCACACTGTAGCCCATGGCTTTCAGCATCAGGGATGTGGTCTTAAGAATGGACGGCTCATCCTCCACAAGAAGAATGGTTTCACCGGCCCTATCTCCCCTTATCCTGAGTTTATCTGAATCAATGGCTGCAATCCTGCTGGACTTGTCGTATAGAAGGTAGATTTTAAATGACGTCCCCACACCCGGCTCGCTGTAAACGTTGATAAAGCCCCCGTTCTGTTTAATAATCCCGTAGACCGTAGCCAGTCCAAGACCTGTCCCTTTTTCAAGACCCTTGGTTGTAAAAAATGGTTCGAATATTTTTTCCAGGGTTTCTCTGTCCATCCCGCTGCCGTCATCGCTTACGGAAAGGCGTATATACTCTCCGGGTACAAACTCGGGATGCCTTTTACTGAAATAGGGATCGATGCGCTCCATGGCGGTCTCGATCGTAATCCGTCCCACATTCCCAATGGCATCCCTTGAGTTGATGCAGAGATTCACAAGAATCTGGTCCAGCTGGGAAGGATCAATTCTGATAGGGGGCAGATCGCTGCCTGGCATCCATGACAGGGAGATATTTTCACCTATAAGCCGCTGAATCATATTGAGCATATTACCCACGGTATCGTTGAGATCAAGGAGCTTCGGTTTAATGGTCTGCTTGCGGGCAAAGCCAAGCAGCTGCCTTGTGATATCCGATGAGCGGCGGGCGGCCTTGAATATCTCCGTCAGATACCCGTGGGTGGAACTCCCTGAACTTATCTCATCCAGAGCCAGCTCGGCATTGCCAATGATCACGCTGAGCATATTGTTGAAATCATGGGCGACACCGCCTGCCAGCCTTCCAACAGATTCCAGCCTCTGGGCCTGAAGCAGCTGATCCTGAAGCAGTTTGTTCTGCCTGGCGGCCTCGGTCTGTATGGAGCGGTCCCTCAGAAACATGACGAGCTTGCCCTCTTCAATATCCAGAAACTGGACACTCACCTCAACATCGTAGAGGGTTCCGTCTTTTTTCCTGTGTTTTGTGTTGAACCGGCTCAACTCATTATTGAGAACTTCATCAATCTTCCGGGACACCTCCTGAAAGGTCATAGTCCCTTCCAGACGGGCAATTTCCATCCCCACAAGCTCTTCGGCACTGTATCCGCTCATCCGGCAGTAGGCATCGTTCACCTCAAGAAGCTTTCCGCTTAAATCGGCAAGCCAGTATCCGTCGACTGAGGTCTGCAGAATGGATTTATACTTCTTGTCCTCCCTCAGTAGAGCCTCTTCGTTCCGCTTCCTCTCACTTATGTCCTGATGGGTGCCGTACATCCACAGCGCCTTGCCGTCGATTGTTCTGGAGACGACCTTTCCCCTGTCCTGAATCCACACAGGATGACCGTCCTTGTGGACCATTCTGAACTCTATGTCATATACATCGGATTCCCCGGTTGTATATGCGGTAAGCTCACCGACGGTCCGCTCCAGATCTTCGGGATATACAAGGTTTTTCCAGGTATTCACATCGGTGGGGGAAAGCTCATCAAGGGTGTAGCCTACAATTGTGGCCCACTGCTCGTTGAAGATGGTTTCTCCCGTCTGAACATTCCACTCCCAGGTCCCTAAACTGGTTCCTTCGACAATGTATTCCAGCCTGTCCCTCTGGGATTTAAGATCAGTTTCAGCCATTTTATGGGCATCAGTATCCCTTATAACCGCAAACAAAAAGGGTTCAGTACCAAGTACAACGCCGTTGACAGTAATCTCCACCCACAGGGAGGAACCATCCTTCCGGGGAAGCCACTTTTCGATACAGAGGGGCTTTTCATTCAGAGCCAGGAGATTATCCTCCCCCAGAAAATCGGCAGTCATAGACAGAACCTCGTCTCTGTCATACCCGAACATATCAAGCATGGCAGAGTTCAGATCCCTGACCCTTCCGTCTCTGAGGCTGAAAACCAGAACAGCATCACTTGATGAATCGAAGAGTATCCTGTGGTATAGAAGCACAGTCTCAAGGATATCCCGGCACTCATCTGTACCGATGTGCCCCTCATCGAGATGCTTCATAACCTTTTTCAGCTCTTCGCTGCCCGGTTTTTCAAACATTACTGATTCCTTCTATCTATATAGTAATACATCCGTTTATTATTACAAGTTTGGGAGGGCTTTATGTATATGAAAAGATCCTGATCCCCTGAAGCCGATAGGAGAACTCATAGGACAGAATGGCTGAAATGACCGCTGAACATGATTTCAGGCTTTTCTTTCAACCGGGGGTATAGTAGAATCTCCTTCAATAAATAATGTAAAAAACAGGGAGAGTTTTTAATATGAAGTTTAAACCTGAAGTACAGAAAGAAATAACACGGAGACAGGAAAAGCAGCTCAAGGTCATCCTCAAGCAGCTGTCAGGCAGCGACCGCAAAAGCCTGAGTGAGTTTCTCAGATCGGGACAGGCGCCGGGAAGCAAAGCCTATAAGGCTCTGAAGCCCAATGTCCAGAAGAGTGTTCTCAAACTGAATCTCTCAAGCTTTGAGATTATTCTGAAGAGGACAAGGAATCCCTTCACAAAATTCCGCGTAAGAATGGCAAAGATCTCTTACGAGAGCATGCTTAAAGCCGCATCTTAGGCTTTACTGCTCCGGATTCTCATCATGAAAAACAACATCGTCCTCATTGGAATGCCCTCCAGCGGTAAAAGTACCCTGGGGGTGCTTCTGGCTAAATCTTTATCCATGTCATTCCTCGACACCGACCTTTTGATTCAGGCAGGGGAAGGCAGGCGGCTTCAGGAGATCCAGAACAGCATTGGAATGGAAGCGTTCCGACGTCTTGAAGATTCGGTGATTGAAAAGGTGGACTGCGCCAACACTGTGATCGCCACGGGGGGAAGCGCCGTTTACTGTACCGGAGCCATGGAGCATCTGAAGAGCATCGGCCAGATAGTCTTCCTCAACCTGCCTCTCAGTGAAATTGAAACCCGCATAGGCGATCCTGCAGCCAGAGGTGTGGTCATGGGTGAGGGTATGACCCTCAAAGATCTCTACGACGAGCGGCTGCCCCTGTATAAGAAATATGCCGAAATAACAGTGTCCTGCAGCGGCAGAAGCCACGACGAACTCCTGCACGAGCTGATCGAACGGATCTGAGGAGTCTGCTGCAGGCCAGTCAGTCTCGGGCAATCTGTTTTTTCCACTCCCTGTAGATCCCTCTGAACTCCTCCGACGGGTCTTCTGAAGGCATAAAAAGGGCATTTACAAGTTCGACGGACCTCTTTTCATCAGACCGGGAAAAAAGGTACTTGAAGAAGTAGGCATAGTAGACGGGGGCCTCGGCATTGGATGCCAGTATTTCATCGGGATAGGCGGCAAACTTCGCCTCGTCCAGATTGTAGATATCCTCAAGATACTCAATATCGATCTCAGCAAGCATTTTGTAGAGGGATGCCGAAGGTTTTCTTCCTGGGTATTTGGAGAAGTACCGGGAGTAGAGGCTCGGGAATCCGGAGAGCATAAACTTGAAGATCATCAGATCAGTAAGCTCATCCCGGGTCAGAGCGGGATTCAGGTAGTACCCGGGATTGTTGTCATAAAGCATCAGGCTGACACAGGCGTAGAGGAAGAGCCTGGCATTGTAGTTCTCATCATGCCGCAGGATAACGATATTGGCCGCCGGCAGCAAATGCATGGACCGCCCCTGCATTACATCGGGATTCTTAAGAAGATCCCTCAAGTCGGTGGTGGCCAGAAGCCGGGCCTTCTCCTGCTCCTTTTCATCGTAGTTTTTGTTGCCTTCGATCCTCTTGAATATATGCTCCAGAAAGTCCCGATCCCCCAGAAGTTCGGGAACCGGTCCGTCGGTGATATAGACTTCAATCCTGTTGCTCTGGGGGGGAAGGATATCCGAGAGGAATTTTGCGCTGCTCCAGACATTGTTCCTTATGATCCTTGTAGAACGGCTGCTCCCGTCATAGAGGGTGACATTTCCCCGCCGGGTGATGGAGTACTTTTCGCCGTTGTACCGGGAGCATCCGCTCAAGAGACCCGCCAGCAGAGCCAGTATAAGAAGAACCGGTACCCTGAAATACCGCTGCCGAAACAGGTTAATCCTCCGGTCATTCATACCAAAAGCCCTCCTTAAAGTTCTTCCAGAAAAACCTTGAAATGATCGCTCTTTTCAAAAACCTTTTTCTTCAGGTCTTCCCGGGAGCGGATTTCATTCAGAAACAATTCTGCCAAACGGGGATCAAAACTGACACCCTTCTCGCTCTTTACAGCCTCAAGAGCATCCTCAATACGATAAGCCGCTTTATAGACCCGCCGGCTGATCAATGCATCAAAAACATCTGCCAGAGAGACAATCCGGGCTTCCAGAGGTATGTCTTCGCCGGACAGGCCGAACTTGTATCCGGTTCCGTTCCACTTTTCATGGTGGTAGAGCACGATATTCTTTGCCATCGGATCAATGGCGGAGTCTCCAAGAATCCTGGCACCGATGGAGACATGCTCCTTAATCAGTTGATATTCTTCTTTTGTGAGCTTGCCAGACTTTGTCAGGATGCTTTTGTCGATGCCCACTTTCCCCACATCATGCAGGGGGGCATAGAGCCGTATCTGTTCGCAGAAATATTTGTCGCAGCCCGCCAGCTCGGCTATATATTCAGACAAAACAGCCATTCTCTGAATATGGTTGCCTGTATCCTCGTCATAGTAAAAATTTGCATTCTCCAGACAGGAGACCATGGCCTGGGTAATCTTCTCAATCTTCAGGTTCTGCTGCTGAATCAGTTTCCTGTGGCGGTAGGAGATGACCGCCTCCCGTATGGTCAATTTCAGGTCATGGCTGTCCCATGGTTTTTCAATATAGCGGTAGAGCGCATTATGATTGACAAGCCGGACCACGGCATCCAGATCCGAATAACCTGTCAGAAGAATCTTATTGATATGGGGACGGTCTTTCTGCAGCTCCAGAAACAGAGCATCCCCTGTCATGCCTGGCATGCGCTGATCAGAGATCACGATGGGAACCTCATCTCCCTCCTCCTCGATCTCATTGATCATGGCGAGGGCTTTTTCACCGCTGTCCACAGTCTCAATTTCAAGGTCCTGAAAAAACTCATCCTGTTTCAGTTCCTGTTTCAGACTGTCCAGCAGCATGACCTCGTCATCTACACAGATCATATATTCCTGGCTCACTTTTGCCCTCCGCCTTCAATACTCAATATACCCGGTTTATTCAATGGTTTCTTCTTCCACAGGGAGAGATACCAGAAATTCGGTTCTTCCCGGACGGGATTCAAATGTAATAGTCCCGCCATGTGATTCAATAATTTTTTTGCAGATATCAAGGCCGAGGCCCATCCCTTCTCCGCTGATTTTAGTTGTAAAGAAAGGCTCAAAGATTCTGTCCTGTATTTCCGGATGAATGCCGTGTCCGCAGTCAATAACACTCACGAACACACGTCCCTCACTGGTTTCTGTTTTGATTTTCAATGTTCCCCGATAGCCCATTGCCTGAATTCCATTCCGGATCAGGTTAATCCATACCTGTGACAGCTTGTCGGAGGTTCCGATCAGCCTGGCATCAGAAAAGTCCTTTTCAACGACCACGCCATGCTTCAGCTGGTTGTGCATCAGCAGCAGTACCTGCTCAAGATCATTGTTTATATCGACTTCCCCGTTTTCCTGAGTGGATTCCTGGGAAAGATAGGACCTGAGGGCTGAAACGACTCGGCCCGCTCTCTTAACGGCCATATCAATGATGGAAACCATTTTAATCAGGAGCTGGTTTCCCTCCTGAATCCGAAGGATCTCCTCAGCCTTTTCCCCTGACAGAATGGGAGCAACCACCGGGCAGTCCGGTTCAAGCCGGAGCTCCATCAAAAGATCCGAGAGTACTTTGGCTCTGGTAATGCCTCGGTCCTCCAGATATTTTCTTATGCTCTTCTTTTTTTTCCAGTGGATTTCATTTCTTGGATGGGTATTCCGGCAGTACTCCTGCAGGTTCAGATAAGCCTGCTGATCCCGGCTGTTCAACCCGATGAGGTGCTGCCTGTCCTGTTCTGCTTTATGCTCCAGATAATACAGTACAGACCCGGTTGAGGATTGAATGGCTCCCAAAGGGGTGTTCAGCTCATGGGCCATGCCGGCAGAAAGCTGTCCCAGGAGTCCCAGTTTTTCCGATTCAACAAGATGGGCCTGCGTTTTTTTCAGTTCATTCAGGGACTCTTCCAGCTCTCTGGTCCGCTCTGAAACCAGATCTTCCAGATTGCGGTTGATGCTGATCAGCTCCCGGTTCTTTTCACGGATACTGGCGGCCATACCGTTAACCATTTCGATCAGTGCGTTTACATCCCGAAATACTGTATATTCCAGTGTGACCTCCCAATCTCCCTTTCTGATCGCCTCAAACCCGTTCATAATGCTTTTCAGAGAGTCCTTGATTCTCCACTTCAGTATGATCCAGTAAAAAATCAGGACAATAAGAACAACTGTGATAATCACCGCAATGGACAGAACGATCAGACTCCTGATGGTCTCCATCACCGTGAAATTACTGAAATGGAGCTCAAGATTTCCAAGGTCAAAGCCACGGTATTGAAGATCTTTGTTGATAACCAGAACCTTTGTTTCAGCAGGTTCCAGCTGTTTGTCAATGATGATTCCCGAGACATCAGATTCCAGAACAATACCGCAGATTCTGCCCGATGAGAGAAGGGCCTCACCGATATGCCCTGCCTGCTCGTCGTCTACATTGTACAGAGGGATCAGCAGCAACTCTTTGATCTCCTCTGCCGAGGCTACCGCTTCGGTCCGGAACTCTCTGTCCATCCTGCGGTATACTGCGAGAATCAGGAATATCTCGACAACAGCTATGGTTAAGGCAGTAATGAGAATAAAGGTGATCTGAATCTCACTGAGGAGCCTGCGGCGGCCTGAATGTTCATTTGGAACTCTACCCATTGGACTCTACCTGTACCTTTCCAGAATTTCCTCAACCGTGCCTTCCTGCAGCATCTGCTTAATTGCCGCATCAAAGACTCCCACAGAGTCAGCCCATGATGACTGTTTAGACAACGCCAGGTACAGGGGGGTGGATTGCGGGGGAATATAGCTGATCATTTCCAGTTTGTCCTTATAGCCGGAACGGGAGACGGCATAGGCCATATTGGGATTAGCTCCCACAGCCAGATCCAGCCGCCATAGGGCAAGCATGTCCAGAATCTGCTTATCAGAAGCATAGGCCGTTTTATCAAGAGTGCTGTCTGAATCAAAAGGTTCGAAGTAGAGATTGTCCTGGCCGTATCCGATCGTTCCGGTTTTAAGGCTTTCATAGTCATGGAATGACTCCCCTCTCCCTTTCTGGGTATAAAAGACCGCCTGTGCAGCGATATAGGAGGTGGGAACATAGTTTAGGAAGCCGGAACGCTCCTCATTCATTGCAATACCGATTATCAGGTCCGCATCTCCTGTCCGGACCATCTGAAGAGCCCTTCGCCAGGGGTGATACTGTATTTCAATATCCACGGAAAGACGCTTTTCCAGCTCATGAATAATGTCTACATCGATTCCGTATACACCTGGCTCTCCACTTCCCGGCTCAATCCGGAAAGGAGGCCAGATTGTTGTGGCAAGAATCAGAGACTGGGAGTATATACAGACAGAACAGCAGCTGACCAGTAGCAGGAGAGTCAACATCTTTTTCATGAAAGAAACCTTATTTTTTATTTCGTCTATTATCCTTGATTTCACAACTTTATGTCAAATATGAAAAAACATAATAATATATCTATTGATTATTATTGAATCTGCATAAAGAATAATCTATAAGAGATTTATTTATGAATATAAAAAAAACCATTATTTTACAGTCACTGATATTACTCATCTCTGTTGCTGCGGGAGCAGATTCGGTTAAATTTGTTTTCACAGACTATCCTCCTGCCAACTACATTGATGAAAGTGGAAACTATACAGGGTTTTTATATGATATCACCCGGGAAGCCTTTGAAAACAGGCTGAATGTCTCTCTTGAAATAACAATACTCCCCTGGCCCCGGTGCCAGGAGCTGGTCAAAAGTGGAGCATATGACATGATGCTGACAATTCCGACAGAAGAGAGACTGAATTACACCATTGCAACAGCTATTCCGGTATGGAGAAAAATCAGGCATATATATACCTGGAAGGGGCATCCCGATACCGGAATCATCAACAGCATGGACAGTCTGGGTGATATTAAAGACGCGGGCTACACCATCGTTTCCTACAACGGGAACCAGGGAGTAAGAGATGAGATGGAAGCTCTGAATATTCCGGTCATTTATGCCAGCTCCGTTGAGGGCATGTACCATATGCTGGCTGCCGACAGGGCTGACCTGATCATTGAGGAAGAGAGCATCGCCGATTCCAGCCTCCGAAAACTGAAGCTTGAAGGAAAGATTATCCGGACGGAGGGGATAACATCAGAGATAGACTTTCATCTTCTGATCAGCAGAAAGTCCTCTCATATTGCACTTATGGAAGACTTGAACCGTGTGCTCGATGAGATGTGGAAAGACGGGACCATCGAAGGTATTCTGCATGAATACGGTCAATGAAAAATCATCCCTGGAGTCTCCGGGACTGTCAGGTATTCAGGCCTTTTGAGCCTATTTACTGACAAGATCCCAGTCATTTTCAACTCTGACAAGTTCATAGGAATTGTCGTTGTTGAAAGTCAGGTTGATTCTCCCGTCATCTACCCAGTCTGATGACTGAATGTAATAGTAGAATCCGCCGTCAGGGAAGTACTCTTCGTTAAAATAATGCTCATAGATCAATTCATATACTCCGTCTCTGTAGGCAAATATCCTATACTCGGCACAGTCCATATAGGAGTTGCCGTAGTTCATAAACATGGTTCCGTCAGGTGAAAAAACAAGAGATCTCTGGAGATGTTCAATTTTTTGTTGGGTTTCTGTGTTGATCAGAAAGCACTCGCTCCCTTCATAGTAAGACTGAAGGATGAAGCAGAACCGGCCGTAAATCCCTAAAAGGATGTGCTCAGGACCGCTGCGCCCCTTATCAATAATATCGATCCCGTTTCCCAACTGAAGAACCGGACCGTTGCGGTCCATCTCGGGGTGAGCCTTTAGCATCTCCATTTCCCTGAACCGGTCCCATCTGCCGCCGCCGGGGGGAACTTCAGAAACATCTGAATACCCTTCGACCTCCCGATAGAAAAAGGAATCATCTACCTTCAGACTGTTCTTACCAATGAAACCATACTCAATTCGACCGTACATGTCCGGAGCAACAATCAGAAACGCTTCCTTTTCTTCTGAATAGTCCACCAGAAAGACCTCTCCGGAGATGATGCGTCTGACATCAGAGTTTAAAAATTCAATTTCGGAATCTTCAATTTCATAGAGCCTCCAGTGGTATACATCATTTATATAGTCATAGCTGTTGCCGTTCCACTGGAACACAGTTCCATAATTCCGGCCTGAAACTCTGATAAAAGCACCATAGACATATCCGGTCTGATTACTGCCGGTTCTGATTTCATACCAGAAGTTGTTGTCTTTTCCCACTCTGTCTCTATAGGACGTTCTCCCTGTTACTATAAACTCTTCGTCTGTTGCCAGACGGCCTACAATTGCAGATGAAGTTCCCGGCTCTTTGCGTATCCTCAAGGGGCCGTCAAAGCATACCCCCTTTACTTCTTCCAGGGCCGCCAATTCTGCAGTAAAAGAAAGTATACAAAAAAGGGTCAAAAGAAAACCACGCAGCTTCAGGTCCGGCATTGGTATCTTACTGATGGAACAGGGACCGGTGGTTACCCTGCTTCCCTGTACTTTCATATTCAAGTTCATAATCCTGCGTTTAAATTGATGTTAATAGAAGTTGTCCCAGCTTTCACCGACTATAAAATTGATACAGGTGTCATCCCACCTGTCACCGGGGTAGACATCTGTGATTCTTATCAAAATATTCTGCATGGCCCCGTCAAAGCGGATTTCCTGGACATTGGGAGTATCGGATATATCGATGGTGGTCAGAGTATGGTCATCCAGATTTTCCATTTCAATTTGCTTTACCCGGCTGTTATCGGTGTACAGATAGGGTTTGTCAAAAGAGACAAATCCATTGGAAAAATAGAGAATATGAACAGGCCTGTCGAAGGACAGCGTAATTGTCTCTCCTATGCCGTAGCCATCCTTGTCCTCAACCCAGGGGTGATAGGTTCTTATATCAAGAATGTTTTTTGCATAGTATGTTTTATCCGCTTCCGCATAACGGGATGATGACTCTGCAGAGCCATGGATGAAATTGCCCCCATGCTTTGTACCGGGAAGAAGCAGTTCCGGCATGGCATTGTCAGACGTATATGTTCCGAAAATCATGGCAGGCCCCATATGGGGATCATAGGTCAGCCACAGCTGCTTCTGGTACTCCTGATTGCTCTTAAAACCCCAGATCCCCGGAGGATTTCCGAAAAACTCAATAAACTGAAGTTTATTTTCAACACTGATCTTGCAGTCTATTTCAATATCACCATCACCATAAAACGCGGCTTTGTCATCTGTAAACCTCACTCCCCAGCCGGGGTTCAGGTTAAAATTGTCGTACTCCAGCCTATTACTCTGGGAGTAGGCATACAACGGCAGTGTGAGGAGTGAAACAATTAATAAAACCTTTTTCATCCAGTACTCCTTTTCAAGTCGGTTTTCGCTTTCGCAATTCTAAAGCAGTATTCCCATGTCGGAAGGGCTCCAGTGCTGAAACTTTTTAAAATCTGCTGTACATGTTTCAGACCGTCCTTTAGTATACAGGCATAATATTTTTAAAAACAGAAAAAGGATAAAAAATGAAAAAGATTTTACAGTCCTGTCGGCATGCACCATGAAAGTGGATCTTTCCTCAAGCTCCGGAACCTTTGAAATCACCTACACCTCCGACCTTGATACAAGATATGATATAGAGACATTCAACAATAAGGCTGTTTCTGCCGGTGATGTCTTTAGAATCATTGCAAACCAGGGAGATTACCGGGGTTCTGCAACTTCCTTTCATGTAACAATTTCCTTTGAGTAATCTTTCATCTCCAAAATAACTTTGATCGGCAGTGGGTCTGTCTGCTGCCGATCAAAACAGCTTCAGGTCAGTTCTCTTTTGAATAAACCAGGACCTTTTCAAATACCGAATGGGCCGTCAGACGATGTCCGGAAGAACCGATGGTTCCAATAATTTGATGTTCGTTACTCTCCGCTACAAGACCTGTCACAGGAAAATCAGTCCTGACCGACTCGAGCCTGCTGGAAAGGCTGAGCTCTAACTCGGAGTCTGCCGGAAGAAAGACAGAAACTTTCCCCATCTTTGAAACAAGCCTGGAAGATCCCTGAAAGTCTGCATAATCGATGGAGATATTGCCGTCCAGTGTTTCCGCGTTGACAGTACCTCTTATATCTTTTGCATAAATGCTCCCGAGAGCTCCTCTGATATGCCAGGAGTCGGACCGGACGTTCTCAGCCCTGAACTTGGCATCCCCTCCCATATCAAAATCAACAAATCTGAAATCCGAATCTGCAATGGTCAGTCCTGCAAGTTTCATACTGCCGCTGAGTACTCCGGTATGAAGTCCTTCAACACGGGTCTCCATATTGAGATCATGCAGCTCAAGCCTGCCATCCCACTCACGGGGAACAAAGATAGTCATATCAATCCTGCCGATCCGGATTCCCATCCCAAAGGAGTGATCCCTGGTAAGGGTCAGAACCAATTTATCCCCGCTGCGGGATTGATCAACGTTCACCGGGTGGATTCCCCCCAGAAAGCGGTTCCCCGTCTGAAGGACAGCCAGTTCATCTTTCTCCCAGCTTTTTACAAGAACCGATGTTTTAACAATATTTATCCCCATCCTGAATTCCTGGAGATTTCCTCCATCCACCACAATGGTTCCGATCGTTTTAATGTCTGCCCTGTCTTCTCTGCTGACGGGGCCCGCTGAAAGGGGCTGAATCAGCAGCAGTCCTGATAAGAATAAAAATCCTGTAAATGCCTTTTTCATAAAGCATCCTCCTAAAAGTCTTTTTCAGAAGTCTGCTCTTCAGGATCTCCCCAAACAATCCTATATAAATGGGATTCTGTCGAAAACGGGGTCACATAAATATGTGAAAAGGGTGTTTTCAGCCGTTTAAGAGGAGATTGATCAATTCAACCTTACTCTTCACATCTGTTTTCCTGTAGATGTTCTTAATATGGGTCTGGACTGTAGCCAGTGAGATATGAAGTTCTTGGGCAATATCTTTATATCCCTTTCCGTCAACCAGAAGGCGGATGACCTCCTCTTCCCTTTGACTGATTCCGCTGGTCTTGAGAGTTGTCAGATTTATTCCCCTCTGCATTCTGTTTCCGGTCATCTTTACAACTGATGCTGTCAGGAGAACCGACACAATCAGGGTGTAAACAGGCAGAACATAGAATATGCTCAGATCCCTGTTGTAGTGCAGTTTTGACCAGAGGCCGTATAAAATATCTATAACAAAGATAGCAACAATCACGATGGCTCCGCAAAAAAGCAGAACTCCCTTCAGATATGAGGATTTTGTTTGCCATGACAAAAAGAACTGAACAAGGGAATAGAGAGACACAATCATAAAGGAGAGAAAGAGAACAAGCTGTATGCCCCCGTTTGCAAGAGAGAAGAAGGCTCCCGCGGCACCTGAGAATCCGGGCACGGCGGTCAGAAGATAGAGGATAAAAAGGCCGATTATGACCCATGCCGGTATCCGGTGTGATGTTTTATGCTTTCTCTCTGCAATAACAGCCGAAGGAATAAGCAGCAGAGAGAGGGAGGATGCGGTAATACCCATAAAGAAAATGATCTGGAGAAACAGATAGTAGAGACTCTCAAACTCAAAAACCTTCTGGTAATAGGCAAAGATTATGAGAGAGACCGATAGAACCATGAGCAGAAGGGAAGCTTCAGCAAAGAGGATAACAAAAAAACGGCGATCCTTCTGGGTAACCGCCTCATGAGCGCTGACAGCCGTTCCGGCGATGGTAACAGTATAAGTAAAAACCAGAAAACAAGCTGACCATAGGGCATATAAATTGCGCTCCCCGGGAAACCTGAATGCTTCCCTTTTTAGAGGTGATTATCAAGTATCGTATCCGGGGGTGCAGTTTTCCACTGAAAATCCTGGCAGAGCATCCCGTCCAGAGGAGCTGAAGGGCTTTTACTGCATGGCGGAGTTCAGTTTCTTGCTCTGTTCAAGCAGATCCTCACAGAGTTTTTCCATGGTTTGCGAGGCGTCTTTCAGTTCAAGGGTTTCCTCAGAAGAGGAGCGGGATATGGAGGCTGTGTTTTCCGAGATGCTGCGGATATCCTCAAGGTCCGAGTTGACCTTCGCTGCTGCGCTTGCAACACTGTCCACCTGTTCAAGGACATCCTGGGTGATGCTGTTCAGATGCTCCACGGATACAAGGATCTCCTGGCTTCCCGCGTTGAGTTCCCCCGTACTGCGGGAAATTTCGGTCATGGACAGGCCGACGTTATCAATTCCCCTGGCTATTGTATGAAATGCCTGGCCTGATGCATCCACATGGTGACCGGTCTGCTCAATGGCAGTAACCATCTCCTTGATTGTATCTTCAATGCGCTTGGCATTCTGAGAGCTTGATTCGGCAAGCTTGCGGATTTCAGCTGAGACAACTGCAAATCCCCTGCCCGCGTCCCCCGCATGGGCCGCTTCGATGGCGGCATTCATGGCAAGGAGGTTTGTCTGGGCGGCTATTCCGGAAATCAATACTGTTACATTTCGTATTTCATCAAGAAGGGCGTTGGCCCTGTCAAAGGCGCCCCTTGTCTGAGTCATGGTCCGTTCACCCTGATCCGCCTCTTTTTTAAGGTTTTCCACCGACTCGCTTTTACTTTGAATGATGGCTGAGACGTTATTGATCGAGGCGGCCATCTCCTCGATGGAGGCGCTTGACTCTGTGACCTGTGAGGACTGGTCCTGGGAGATCATCCTGAGCTTTTCAATGGACCTGTCTACAATCTGAAGGGCTTCACCCGAGTTTTCAAGGCGGCGGTTCAACTGCTCTGTATCCTCTTTCAGACGCTCTGTATGATCGTTTATCCTGTCGCTCACAAGAAGAGTGCGGTTTGCATCCTTCTGCAGTTCCGAAGCCTTGCTGAGCTGCTGTGCCGACTCACTGATCAGGTTCTTGTTCTTCAGGGAGAACTCTTCGAGCTGTTCCATCTTCTCTTTCATATTGGCAAGCACAATATTAACTGTTCTGCGGATCATGAGGATACTGAGACACACTGAGAGTACCGCAACCGTTGTAAACAGGATCTGCTCGGGAACCGAAAGTCCCCCTTGAGTATCCCATCCCCACCGGAACTGCAGCATCAGGATCATGGCAATAAAGCTGAAAACATAGATTCCCGCCTGAATCATGAGAAAGAGCATTTTGTCTATAAAGACAGAACTGAAAATGATAAAGGCACCGACTATGGTTGTCAGAACAGGAAGGGTTGCATCTCCGCAGTTCCCCCTTGAAAATCTAATTGCAATAAAACCGATTGTAAGCAGAAAGAAGAAAGATGTACTGACCTGTCTGTAATACCCCCTTCTCACAAGGACCCATGAGCCGACTATGATGGCTATAAGAATAAAGTGGGCAATGTATCTTGAAAGCGTAACCCCAGTGAGTACATCGCTTATTATGATCAGCGCAGACAATCCCAGGATGGCCAGAAGCACCCTTGCAAACATGTTTGCTTTCAGACGAATCTCAAAATCCTGATCTTTATACCTTGTTGAAACAGTATCCATATTCTACCTCTTGTTATGAAACAATAATGGAGAAAGCGCTTAGCACTATGACAGCAATCATCAGGGCAATCTGTACCCCGGATTTCTGAATAAAAGAGACAAAAGCGGCAAAGCCTGGTGACTTCAGATTCTCTTCCACCTTCTCTTTGTATGCAATCTGAAACACTCCCCCGGAAGTCAGGCTCGTTGCCCTTGCAAGCACCCAGATCCCGGGGTTGAGAAATGCAACACTGATAAGGGCAGGGGTTGCAAGGATGGCCAGATGGAAGAGGCTCACAGAGGGAGAAAATTCTCCGGTTACAAAGTTCCAGTTCCACAGGGTGTAGGCAATGGACCACAGAAGGATTCCCCTGGCCTGAATCATATAATATCCGATGTGTACCAGCCCCCAGCTGTCCCCTGCCACAACCGAGGTCCATTGAGAATTGAACAGAAGGTGGGTTGAGGCCAGCATCGCGATTCCCGCAATGCCGTTCCAGTACCGTTTTTTCCTGAAATCCGAAACAGTCGCTTCAGATATATTGATATACATAAGAATCGCAAGGGTAATGATCAATGCCCTCGGAGGCAGCAGAGTAAAGGCTGTAAGAGCCGTCAGGGCCCGGCCAATTATAAGGGTCGACAGCTTGATTTTTTCAAAGGAGACCATCTTTGTGGTCAAAAGGAGAAAAACGGGGAGGATGATATTCAAGGGAATATTGCCCCATACAGGAAAATAAACAGATAGCGCCGTAGCTGCTACGATCAAAACCAAAGACATAAGAAAAAAAGGAATAACTCTAGAGGTTGTCGTTTTGTGCACTGTATTTCTCCAAAATATATTTTTATATGTGTAAATAGATTATCAAATATTATTTTTATGGCAAAGAGATTCTAAAAATTAATGTCTGATTTTTAATCTAAATACCCTATTCGTCCCTTTTAAATAATTTTTTTTATGATTGGGATTTCATATGAACCGCAAAAAACCACTAATAATATACTATGACTCACTCAAAACAGGTTACATATTTTATCTTTTTCCACCCGGCAGAGCTCTTTAAATCAATCCATGACATACAGCTGTCATATACAGGGTGAGACAATCATAAAAGAAAGTATAAACAGGAGAAATAATATGAATAAAGACCAAAACAGAAACTGCTGGCTCTATGTACTGAATACCCTGGCCGACTGGGAGGTGGGATATCTGACGGCGGAGCTCAATAGCGGCAGGTACCTCTCCAGGGAGAGAAGCATAGTATTAAAGACAGCCGGCAGCAGCCTTGATGCCGTAGTCACCATGGGAGGCCTGAAGATCAGTCCCGATGAGATGATAAGCAATATTGACTTTAAAGAGGGAGACCTCCTGATTCTGCCGGGAGGGGACACGTGGATGGAAGCAGGCAATCAGAAGGTGCTGTCCATGGTTCCCGGTCTTCTTGAAAAAGGTGTGATTGTCGCCGCCATCTGCGGGGCAACCATCGCTCTTGCTCAAACCGGTGTCTTCGATGACAAAGAGCATACAAGCAATGACAAGGGCTATCTTAAGATGGTCTGCCCTGAATACAAAGGAGAAGCCCTGTACAAAGAGCAGCCTGTGGCTGTTGACGGAAACCTTATAACGGCAACGGGGATTGCCCCTCTGGAGTTTGCAAGGGAGGTACTGAGGAAAACAGGCGCCATGAAAGAGGAGACCCTTGAACCGTGGTATCAGCTTTACAGGACAAAAGAGGCAAAGTACTTTTTCAGCCTGATGGAGTCTTTAAGCTAAGCCTCCCCCCCCGGGCTAAAGGCGGGTAGCCTCGACAAAGATTTGTGCACAGGCTACCGCATCACTCAGGGCTTCATGATGATCGAGGCTGATCCCCAAAAACCGGCTGACTGTATTGAGCTTATGATTGGGCAGTGAGGGCCACGCCCTGCGGGAGTGCCTGTAGCTGCACTCAAAGAAGGGGACCCTGTCCGGCAGGCCGTAGTATTCAAGAGCAGCTGTCAGCACTCCCCTGTCAAAGGGTGCGTTATGGGCAACAAGAGTATCAGATCCCAGAAATGCCTTCAGCTCAGGCCAGAGCTCGGCAAAGCTGGGAGCATCAAAGACATCTTCATTCGTAATTTTATGGATGGTTGTGAAAAATGGGAGGATTTCCATGCCTTCAGGCGGCTTTATAAGGGAGTAGAAGGTATCAACCACTACCCCGCCCCGGATTCTGGCCGCTCCAACAGCACAGGCACTGGCCTTGGCATTACAGGAAGTCTCAAAGTCTATGGCGCAGTAGTTTTTGTCCATTAAGTGCTCCTTTTTTCCGAATAATACGATGTGATGAAAAAGTTGTACAGGAACCCTCAGCCCCTATGAACCCAGGGCCGGTATCTTCTTCCGTTTTTCTGATGACTCTATCAGTATTCCAAGCCGTTTTAACCTTGTTTCTTCCCGTTTTGCACTCATGACCCACCAGATAGAGTCCCGTTTATAGGAGGGTGCCAGATTGGAGAAGAACTGCCAGGCAGCCTCATTTTCCCTGATCCTCTGTTCATAGCCTGCATCAAGGGGCACATTTCTGCTCTCTGCGGTATAACCCTTTGTATCGGACCTGCTCTCAAAAAGGCGTTTTCCTTCCTCTCTCATCAACCCCAGGTTCATCAGCTTTTCTACCTTTTGTACATTGATAGCGCTCCACACGCTGTTTTCCTTACGCCGGGTAAAGCGGATTTTATAGCTTTGCTCATCCACTGTTTTGCGAATCCCGTCTATCCAGCCAAAGCAGAGGGCTGCATCAACGGACTCAGACCATGTGATTCCCCTGTGACCTGAACTCTTTTTATAGTAGCCAAGCCAGAGTTCTCCGGCGCTGTCATTGTTATCTTCAAGCCAGGTCAAAAACTCTTCTCTGTTTTTAAAATATATGACATTTTCCATTTGAATGTTCCTTGATCTCCACCAGTCTATCTATTTGAAAGTATATATTAAAAAAGATGTATTGCATGTTTCTCTATATTGATCTTAAAATGAATCCTTCCAGCACAAGTATATACCGGGTACCTGAAAGTCTACTCAATGATACTTGTATATAGTTCCTGAGGATACTATCTCTTTGAGGCTTGCTTAATCTTTTTTTTATGGTAGTTATTTAATGAACAATGCACCGTGTGTGAGCGATAGATATGATGAATTTCAAATTCTGGATGATATATTAATTATTCACCCTCAAGCCGATTACACAGAATCACGAGAGCTTGATGGATTCCTTGCAATTATAGATTCGGTTCTCTCAAGAAAACTCGAATCATGGTACCTTATAGAGATTCTTGATGAAGACATCAGGGGGCCTGTGGACCGTCCTGCCGAGATCCCTATCAACTACTACAGGATGCTGAAGTACCTGGGCTGCCAGAGGGTCATTCTAGTTTCCAAGCTCCCTGTCCTGCACCGTCTTTGGGTAAAAAACGTTATTCAGAAATCCAAAATTCCCATGAGCTGTATGCCAGACAGGGAATCGGCTCTTGACTGGACACTCTACCTTAAAAACTACAGAGACAGGCCGTGCATGAACACTGAGCGTCACCTCTACTATTAAGAGAAATGATGCCCGGTTTCTGACACTATTCAGCTCTGAAACAGAACAAAAAAGCCCGGAAAAGTTTCCTTCTCCGGGCTAAAATTCTGTAAATTATTTACTAACTAAGAAGAAACTTAAAAAAGCCTCTTATCCTTCAATATTCAATTGTCGATAACTTCCTCGGCAACAATGGCACCGGTTAAATAGCCGGATGTAAAAGCCCAACCCTGAGCCGCACCGCCGTAGTTGACATACTCTTTCTTCTCAGTCAAGAGAACACCGATGGAGTCATTACCAACTGCATAGAGACCGCCGACAGGATCTCCGCTCTTGTTAAGAACTTCGAAATTATCGTTGATATCCAGACCGCCGACAGAGGAGTAAATCCAGGGAGAGCTGACTACAGCATAGTAGGGTCCGTCGCCTTCAACCTTCTCCAAAGTGGGGTACTTGCTGGGAATGGCATTACCGAAGAGGTCATAGGTGTTTTCACTCTTGGTGATCCCGTCAGCAGGATTTTCCCTAGTGTCGCAGTAAGTGTTGTAGTTGGTCACAGTCTCAGTCAGAACCGCAGGGTCCATGTTAAGAGCCTTGGCCAGGTCAGCAATAGTATCAGCCTTAACAACAATACCATGTGCAATAGCTGCATCCATCACCTCATCGATATTATCGATGGGAGTTTCAACAGGCCAACCGCCTTGGTTGATAAACAAGCCTAAAGTGCTGAACTTCAGACCGTCGGTTTTCAGGTCGTTAATCATGTCGCTGGACCAGAGAGTGTAGTATCTGGGTCCGGCCTGCCAGTTGCCGTAGATAGAAAGAGCCGTTTCATCAACGAATCTCTTACCGAACTTGTTGACAGCCAGAGCATTGGGAGCAATAGCCAGCATCATGGGAATGTCGTTCAGGGACTGAGTCAGCTCTCTGCCTGTAAAGAAATCAACCGTACCGGGAAGAACAGTCGTGGGGAAGTCGTGCATAACAGCAACGGCACCACCGATGTGGCTCATGGGAGGAACGCCGATATTGTAAGTGGCAGCCCCTTTCTGGATAGCAGATTCAAGCATGGTCCCGTCGTTGGTTCTCATACCATACATATTGTAGGAAGCACCTGTCAAAGGATAGTACTCGGTGGAGAGATACTTCTCTGTCATTTCGGCATCGCAACCGTAACCACCGGTGGCGAGGACAACCGCATCAGCGTAAATCTCGTATTCGGTTCCATCATCATTCTGAGCTCTAACACCCACAACTTTGCCTGAACCGTCGGTAATCAGGTCAGTAGCTGAAGTTTCGAGAATGTATTCACCGCCAATTTCAACGTAGTGATCCATGATGGTATCATAGTAAGACTGAATCTCGGACTTGGTGGCATGGTGTTCGCCTCCGTAGCTGACAACCGCCTTGACGGGGTCGGAAAGACCCTGAATCGGAGGACCGAATATAAAGCCTCTATCCATCAGATAGTCGGTAACAGAACCGGAAACGTTCATCATATAGTCGATGGCCCACTCTTTGGCGTCGCCTTCGGTATATTCGATCCATCTCTGTTTCAGAACATCTGCGTCAACATAGTCTTCACCGCCGTTGGAGGCAACAGAGGAAGGGGGGTTGATGGACATGGGCATGGAAGTGATTGCCCCGGTTCCGCCGTATTTGGCGGCTTTTTCAATCCCTAAGACATTGACTTTGGTTTTGTCATTGCCGTTGGCGGCGTATATAGCTTCGGCTGCTCTTGTGGCAGTCATAATACCTGAACCGCCCATACCGACAACAAGGACGTCGGTTTCCATTTTCACAGGGTCGCCGGTAACTTTTTCTGATTTAACATAGAAGTTGCGGATGGCTTTTTCATCGCCGCCGGCCACACGGATTGCCTGAACCAGACACTCTTCAGTGGCGGCCTTGATGGCTGTACTGGAGGAAGTGGCTCCGGTGATTGAGTCGATGGAGACTGACTGATTCTCGATCATCCGGGGAATGAGGTAGTCGATAGCTGTCTGAAGAATGGGAGCGGTGTCGTTGTTGTCGCCCACTGATATAGCTGTAAACTTGTTGTCTTCAATAGAGACTTCCACGTTTAAAGGGTAGGTGGTCGAGAAGGACCAAACAGCGGCGCTGTAGGTACCGTCGGCCATTTTCAAAGGAGCTTCCGCTACTTTTTTACCCTCGGCTTCGGCAAAAACCTGCTCAGCAGCGGCCAAAACAGCTTTACTGGTGGCACTCGCACCGGAAACAGCTTCCACATCAGCGCTCTTAGCCTTTAAAAGCTTCTCTTCTAATGTGGGAATAGCGGCTCCGCCTATTTGGGGAGTCTCATCTGCCCCTGTAATTTCCACGGCACTGACTTTGCCTTTCTCGACTGTCAGTTTGACAGTAACATCTCCGCCATAACCAGTTTCGCTGGCTGTATAAGTGCCGTTTGTAAGACCGGTTTCCTTATTCCCACACCCTGTAAAGGCCACTAAAAGGACCAGAAGGATAAGGAGAAGAGGATTGCGATTCTTAGAATTGAAGAACATATAACCTCCGTGCAGCCGAATTGCAGTATTTATTCAGCCCCCACTGATAGAATGAATACGATGAGTACACCTTTATTGGCAGTTTTAGTATGGGGCTATTACAGATCGGCTGTTTATTGAGAAAAGTATATCGATAAAAAGGGACTTAATATAACGATTAATTTTTATGGAACGATAAGAATAACTTATGCAAAAAAAAGCCCGGAGAAGTTTCCTGCTCCGGGGCTCATCCGCAAGGAAGAGAGCGATGAATAATCTTTCAGTTCCCCTTTATATAGGGAACCCCGAGGCGGGAAGGAACATTGAAATTCTTCCTGCTGATGGTCAGTACTATAGTCAGAATATAGGGAAGAGCGATAAAGAGCTCGTTTGGCAGAAAGCTCTGTCCCGAGGACTGCATAAAGATGGCCAGGGCCTCGGCCACTCCGAATATCAGAGCTCCGATCATGGCACCCACAGGGTTCCAGTTTCCCAGGAAACAGATTGCAAAGGCAATCCATCCCCGTCCCCCAATTATGGTGGTTGTGAACATTCCCAGGTAGACCACAGAGTAGAAGGAACCGGCAATGGCTCCGACCACTCCCGCAAGGATGGTTACGATAAACTGTACCCGCTCCACCTTAATTCCCGCCACATCCACAGCCTCCGGATTTTCTCCGGTGGATCTGATGATGAGTCCGACAGATGTCCTGTAGAGGATAAAAAACGCCAGTGGAACAATCAGGTAGGTAATGTATGTGAGGATGCTCTGATTGAAAAGGATCTGACCAACAACGGGAATTCTGCTGAGCAGAGGGATGGGCAGATTTTCCAAAGGCTCAATTGTCAGTGGCAGTAGGGGGATACCGAAGATAACCCTGTGAAAGAAGGCAACAAGTCCGGCCAGCAGAATGTTCAGCGCTGTTCCTGTCACGATCTGGTGCTGCTTGAGGTAGATGGTAATAAAACCATATACCATGGCAGCGATGGCTCCCAGGACTGCTGCAAAGAGGAATCCGGCAAGATAACTGCCAGTGGTATAGACCCCCACAAAACCAGCCCAGGCTCCTACAAGAAACAGTCCTTCGATGGCTATTATCATCATTCCGGTTTTTTCCGCAAAAACCTCTGCAGTAGCACCCAGAAGAAGAGGGGTACTCATAAGAATTGCACGGCTAAGTATATTGATCATGAGGATTTCCTGTTCATAAGATTGTGAATGTTCCGTCTTATCTCAAGGTTATGCCTCAAACGATAAGAGATTATTACAGCGAGCATTACAAAGCCCTCCATCAGTTCGATAATGCTGGAGGGGATTCCTGAGGTTTGTCCCAGAATGCTGCCCCCCACCTTTAGAGCTCCGAACAGGAGTGAACCGAAGATGATACCAATAGGGTTGGCATTGGCCAGAATGGCAATACCGATTCCTTCGGCGCCAATGGTGGGGTTAAAGCCCTGAACCAGCATGTGCTGTACGCCGTTGACCTCGGTGAATCCGGCGAGGCCAGCCAGTCCACCGCTGATAAAGAAGGCTAGAACACTGATTTTCCCTGCATCGATTCCGGCAAATCCGGCGGCCACAGGGTTCTGTCCCACAACCCGGACTCTGTATCCCACAGTTGTTTTATAGAGGAAAACCCAACAGAGGATGGCAACCACAACGGCCAGAATAAAGCCGAGGTGAAGCCTGGTTCCTCCGACAATAACAGGGAGGAAAAGAGCCTCACTGATGGGGTCTGACTGAGGATACTCCCTCTTTGCTTCAATCAGTACGGTACGCAGCATATAGTTCATAAAGGCCAGAGCGATGTATACAGACATCATGCTCACAAGAAAGTCGTTCGCCTTGAATCGGGCCTTGAAGAATCCCACTAATCCGCCCCAGACTCCACCTGCCAGAAATCCACCGACAGCAATGAGTATGAGGGCAATCACAGGAGGCATTCCCCCGGCAAAGAGCTGGGAGAGGGCCAGTACAGTTACAGCCCCCATATAGAACTGCCCCTGGGCTCCAATATTGAAAAGGTTGGCTTTAAAGGTAAAGGCGAAGGCAAGTGCCGTAAAGATCAAAGGGGTTGCCTTCACAAATATTTCCGCTACTGTATAACCATCCCGAACAAGGAAGGCGAAGAGTTTTCCGTATACAAGAAAGGGGTTCTTATCCAAAAACAGGAGCATCAGGCCGCTTACAAAGATACCTGCGACAATGGATAGAACCGTAGAAACTATCAGATCTCTCACATTTTTATTCATTGCCCTTCTCCGTATTGATTCCAGCCATCAGCATTCCGATTGATTCCACATCGGCATCGTCTTTATTCATTGTTTTAATAATCTTCCCGTTATAGAGGACCCCGATCCTGTCGGAGAGGGCAAAGATCTCTGAGAGCTCAGTAGAGATGAGCAGGATGCTCTTCCCCTTGTCCCGTTCTTCCAGAATACTGCGGTGAACATATTCTATGGCTCCCAGATCAAGTCCACGGGTGGGCTGATCAAAGATCACAAGCTTATGCCCCAGCATAACTTCCCGCCCCAGAACAACCTTCTGCTGGTTTCCACCTGATAGCCCCTTCATCGAGCTATCAATCCCGGATGTTTTGACCGAGTAGTTCTCCACGATTTCATCAGCATACTGTTCCAGTTTCTTTCTGTTGATAATTGTCTTGGAGGACCATTTATTATCGTAGCTGCTTTTAAGAAGAAGGTTCTCCTTAAGACTCATATCCAGAACAAGTCCGGCTCTGTGTCTGTCCGCATGCACATAGCCAATGCCCGCTTCGATACACTGCCTCACCGAGTATCCCTCAATGGACTCTCCATCCAGCAATATCTTTCCTTCAAGGCTGCCGCAGTTGAGGCCACTGAGAGTCTCACCCAACTCCTGCTGACCATTACCGCTTACCCCGGCGATTCCAAGAATCTCACCCTTCTCTATATAAAAAGAAAGATCATCCAGAGCGGTATGTCCCATGGCTCCTTTCACCGTCAGATGATTGACCTCAAGCAGTCTCTCTGCCGAATCCCTGGGAGAGACCTTTATGGGTGGCAGATCTTTACCGATCATCAGACGGGAGAGCTCCTCCTCGTTAGTGTCGTTCTTATTCAGCTCCCCGGTTATCTCACCGTTACGCATGACAATGATTCTGTCGGCGACCAACATGACTTCCTGGAGCTTGTGACTGATAAATACAATGGCAGCACCCTTCTCTTTGAACTCATTGATGAACTCGATAAGCTGAAGGGACTCCTGAGGAGTCAGTACCGCTGTAGGCTCATCCATGATAAGAAGCTCCACATCCTGGTAGAGAGCCTTGAGTATCTCAACCTTCTGCTGAACTCCCACCGGAAGATCCTTGATTAGAGACTGAGGGTCAATTTCAAATTTATACTTATGAATTAAATCAGTAATCTTCGCATTCAGTTTCCCGGGATTGAGAATCCCCTTCTCATTTCCCAGGATGATGTTTTCCACCACACTGTGTGCGGGAATCAAGGAAAAGTGCTGCTGAATCATGCCGATTCCCTGATTCATGGCATCCTGAGGAGAGCTGATGCGGCTGGGCTTTTCATTGATCAGGATCTCCCCCTCTTCTGCCTGATACAGCCCATAAAGTATTTTCATAATGGTACTTTTACCAGCTCCGTTTTCGCCCAGAAGTGCCAGGACCTCTCCCTTATTAATGGAGAAGGACACATCCTTGTTGGCGATAACACGTGAAAAGTACTTGCTGATGCCCTTAAGTTGAATAAAAGGTTCTGTCATATAGAGAAACTCCGTGTATTTCCTTTGTTTTAAATAATAAACCCCCTCTGCTGGTCGGCAAAGGGGGAACTTTTCAAGTTATGTATCTATATGATTCAGATTAGTATGAACCGGAGAACATTGATTCGAAATCAACATCTCCTGAAACAGCGGCTGCCATTGCCTTGTCCACATCCTCTTTCATAGCGGAGCTTACATTGTCTGTATAGTAGGGAACAAAGATTCCCTCTTTCAGACCGGCCATATTAACCTTTCCTTCCAGGGTTCCTTCAAGGTACTGAGAGACAGCCCAGGTGTAGAATGTGGCAAAATCGAATCCAACGCTGGCAACAACAGTTTCGGGGGCGATATCGTTCTGATTGCTGGAAAACCCGATGAATTTGGCTCCTTTTTCTTTTGCAGCCTGAATGGCACCAAGACCAACCTGGTTGGCATAGAAGAAGAGCACATCTGCTCCGTTATCGATCATTGTTTCTGCCATCTGTTTACCAAGGGCAACATCGTCCCATGAGTTTGCATAGGCTCTCACAGCTTTCACATCTACATCAGCATACTCGGCAGCAGTGGCTTCGTATACATCAAGGAGGTCTACCATTGCCTTGTTGGGGAAACCGCCGACAGTAGCGATGTTTCCACTCTCTGTCACATGGGCAGCCATAACACCGGCGAGGAAGCTTGCTTCATACTCTTTGGGAAAAATTGGAGCGACATTGGAACCAGTTGAGATCATTCCGTTTACAACACAGAAAGTGGTATCAGGGAAAGAGGGAGCTACCTTATTGGCTGCTTCATCAAACTGAGTTCCCGCAGCCATGATCAGATCATAACCTCTCTGTGCATAGTTTCTGAAGGTAGATTCATAGTCACTGGCCTGTACGTTTTCAATGTATTCCATATTGGTTCCAAGCTCTTCATTACAGGCTACAAGTCCACTGTAGTTGGTGGCATTCCAGCTTTGGTCGTTGATGGGACCGGGAAGGATCAATACGATTTTATAATCAGAAGCCCCACCCTTTTCAGCCGAACCGGAATCCTGTTCTCCGGAAGCAAAAAGAAAACCGTTAAGGCTTACACACATAGCAACTAACACAAATAATTTCTTTAACATATACGTTCTCCTATAGTCTATGTTAAAGAATTATTAATTCACATTGATTGATCAAGTGATCAAATCTTAGAATAATCAGCAGGGCACCCTTTAATAAACTACCATGGTAGTTAATTATTTTATTTATGCAGAGTCATTTAGTGATTAATATATTTACCTGACACTGCTCGTATTTTTTTTTAATCAAAATCCCAAAAAAATCAATTTCTACATTCAGGTATTTTTAAAATGCGGAATTCAAGACTTCTACATGACCAGTCAGGCCTCATGTACCTCGCGGAAACCTTCCCCATCGAGCCATCGTAAAAACAAGTTCAATAGATAGTTATGCCTTCTCTTATATTTCTTTTCTTACCTGATGCAGCTTAAGCTCAATTATTTTACTGTAATTGAGAAAATCCTTATCTGTTGTGAATATTCTGATATTGTTAGACTTGGCTACACTGCAGATGAGATAGTCTATCCGGGTACCTTGAGTTCCATTCTTAGGGCTCTCATTGTAAATTTTGGCAGCATTTTCATAATCCTTTGATGATATAGCCAAATCATCAAATGCCCTCATTTTTCCTTTAATGACTGAAACCTTATTTTATTTGATATGCCTGAAAGTAATTCTTGTCTGACAGGACCTATCAGAACGACTCTCAGCTCACGTAGCAGCTCCTTGAGCTCTTCAATGATCTTCTTCTCATCGTCTATAGGATTCTTCTTTCGGAAAGCCAGTGACCATACTGATGTATCAAAAAGTACTTTCTATGTCTATCTCTCTGGCTCTTATAGTCATAATCGTCAACATACTCAACCTCACCGAACTGATCAATTAGATCCTCTTGCTGTCTTCTTTGAAGAAATTCTTTGAGAGCAAGGTTTACTGTTTCTTTTTTTGTCTTGATGACACCAACAGTTTGTGCCAGGACAAGTAATTTATCAACAATAGCTAAATTTGTGGCCACAATAACCTCAAGTCATTATTATAGTGTAAAGCAATTTTATATATGGCGTATTTATCATTTCTCATGGACTGATATTTTCTCCATCCAGACGAATATCTTGATTTTATCTTCGAAGGATAATCTACCACCGGAGATTTATTTCATATCCTTCTATCAGCATCTGTTCACATGAGAATCTATTATACTATTGCATTATATGTATTTACAAATCTCTTTTTCTGTAGAACGCCGTTTAATTGCCTGACGATTTGGCGAAGCCACGTGCTGGCGACTTTCTTGTTTTTTAGCCTACTCCCGGCTCAGTCTCAGGGAAAGTGTTTTTCCGAGTTTGTTCTAATTTCTGCAAGAAATTTAACTATATTAATGTCAGGTTCAATTCTTTGTTCTACAGTGTATTAATTCTTCTATCATTGTTTCTTTTTTATAGCTTTCATTATGAATAATGAATATGGAATGATCTCATCATCTACTTTCTTTTCAGAATGATAGAAACTGTTCGCTGTTATTTTTATAAAATTATTCGTAATAAGAATCTCTTCCAATTCTTTTACATCAAAACCATGATGGCCAATAAAATCTGATTCCTTTTTATGAAAAGATTTACTTACAATATTTAAGTCTACGATGCAAAGAGTTCCATTTCCATTCAGATGTCTCTCAAATTCCCCAACTATTTCATTCACGTCATTAATATGGTGAAAAACCATAGAGCTATAAATGACATCATATTTTTTACCCAATTCTAGATTTTGAGTAAGATCTAAGTAAATTGGATTCATATTAGAAATATTTGAATCAGCTATTTTTTCCTTTAAAGTTTTAATCATCCCTTTAGAATTATCTATAAGATCTATGCTTTTGAATTCACTGTGAAGATTAAAGCTAATCAGACCAGTTCCACATCCAAAATCCAAGGCAGAATACCCTCTATTTAATGATATAGTCTCTTTAATTTTGTTAGAAATAATTTTTGCTCTATCTATTCTTCTTTTTGTATCCCAGTTATTTGCTATTAAATCAAAATCCATAAATCCTTCCTTGCTGCAACAGGTAAAAATACACAAAAACATTTATATTGCAGAATAAATATATCAATTCAGAACACCTCTTCTGATCTGGATTCTTCCATTCTGAATTTTTTATTGCCTATCTGTTTTCATCCTCCGAAGAAAGATTATTATATTTTACCGAATTAGAAAATGTAACAGTTTTAAATAAATATATTCTTTACTGATTTTGTCGGTAGGACGTCCGCATCAGCTGCAATTTTGTCCCGAAGGGTTGGCGTAGTTTTTGAAATGAGCTAAGCGACTTCAAAAACTATGACAAAAAAATTGTCAGTTGCATGCGATTGTTCTAAAGCGTATTTCTATTGTACTTTTTTATAAGATTTACTTTACATTAAAATAGAGAATGATATACCTCATCTATATCAAAA
This sequence comes from Oceanispirochaeta sp., assembly GCA_963676905.2. Lineage (GTDB taxonomy): Bacteria > Spirochaetota > Spirochaetia > DSM-2461 > DSM-2461 > Oceanispirochaeta. The sequence goes on along the minus strand of CAXXVE010000001.1, from coordinate 2,401,227 downwards.
TCAGGTGAGCCTTGGCGTGCAAAATAGCTTGTATACCTTGATATAATATCTTTAATGAATGGTAATGAAATTGTTGCTAATCTTTTCATTTCTCCACTTTTTATATACTCTTCAACTTCAAGTGTTTCAAAAGAGCATGTACTCTGAAAATCTATAATACCTGCCTCAATTGATTTACTAACAGGAATAAAATGAGTATTTTGCTTCTTATTATCTATAAGAGACTCTATTTTCGTTCTTGTTCTATTATTTTTACTTGTAGTCATGGTTAAAGATGAAATATTTTCCACTTTGTCTTTTAATTCTAAAATTTTACAAAAAAGGATTCTTTCTGCATTTCTTCCTTCAGAACGAAGAACCATATCACATGATGGTGTTAGAACGATTAATCTCTCACCGTTGTATTTCACAATATCACCGGTATATAGATCAGTCTTGATAGGAGGGATTATATAAAACTCACTTGGATGATACTTCTCGACTTCTTCATCTATATACTCATGCATATGGGAAATAGTGTGCCTAAGTAATGATTTTTGTTTTTCTTCAGATGTCCTCGTTGAATCATTTATCCAAAACTCCATTGAATTTGATAAATGCTTCCAAAAAATATTGTTTAGATATTTATCGAAATCCCCTTTCTTTCCTAGGATCTTTGTTATCCCAGTTTGATATATTTGGACAATTTCATTTAATATCTCTTTAAAGTTAGAATCTCTTGATTTTTTTTTAAAGAATGAATTTTCCTCTTTTGTGACTTGAGCAATACTTCCAGAAACAATATAAATTGGAAAACGTTGATTTTCTTCTATTTCATTAACGATTTCTAAACCCTCTAATTGATTAGATGCAGATAGTTTAAGGTCAACGATAGCTCCATCAAAGTCTGGACTTATGAGAGCGTCCTTTGCACTAGATAAATCCTCTTTAACTACGAATGAAATTTTTATATCTGAGGTTTTGTTAAACGATTGAATATTATCAGAATAAGATTCTATAGCGGTTTTATCATCTTCAACTATCAACAGATTCATTTTCATATTATATCCTTTGTATCACAACCTTAAAAAAAGCACCCGAATCTGAATAAATAGCTTGGAGCTTTGCATTGTTCCTAGCTGCAGCCTCACCAGCGATAGATAATCCAAGTCCAGACCCGCCTCCAACCTTATTACTGAATTCGGGTTCAAATATTATTTCAGACTCAATAAAATCTTTCTCAATTCCTGGTCCGTTATCTCTGTAATCTATAACAATGTAATTGTCATCTTCATAAACATTAAAACTAATTTTTTTATGATTTTGGTCATAGTTATACAACCAGTAAATGCTATTTTCTAAAAGATTAGTAAATATATAATAAAAATCTTCCTTCCATCCATGGATCTGAAAAGCAGCATTACATGAAATTGATACACTAATCTTTTGTGACTTTAGTTCTGATTCAAAAATATCCTGGACATTTATGAGTACATCATAAATCTTAAAATCTAATTTTTTACCTCGTCTTTTTGCTGAAAGAGGATCAAGCTTTGCAAAAAGTTTAGTAAATATCTCCCCTTGCTCGCCTATTGTCGTTAGTCGATTAAGAACTTTTTCAAATAATTCATGATCATAGCTTTCTTCTAACTCTTTTTCCCATTCAAATATCATAGGTATCTGATTTTTAAAATAACCTAAAGGTTTTCTCCCTTCATGAAGAATAACATTAATAATTTTACCAACAGTTGCTTGTCCTTGGTATAATGCTATTATCTGCTTTAATTCATTTGCAATTAGGTTATTTCTCTCTTCTTTTGACTTTATTAAGTCATTAATTTTTTTCTTCTTAGAGGTTTCAATTTCTAACGAATCGAGTTCTTTATTTATCTTACTTTGCAAGTCCTTAAAGTCGAAAAGAGTTTCAATCTTATTGTCAATTTTCCTTTTACTTCTACCTAAACCAACTTTCTGTCTGTATGCAAAACGTCTGTTCTCAAGTTCTTTTAAGACTTGTTTTGAAATCTCTATAAGACCGAAATATTCAGATGTTTCTTTAATACCATCACGGGCACTTTTTTCTTCAAGACCAGATAAATATTCCTGTTCTATATGAATAAACCCGATTATTTGATCACTACCAATTCGTAATGAAGGATTCTGAACTCTTTCATTATCCAATGATAGCCAATCATAGCCAGCATCACCTAATGGTCTTATTCTAAAACCTTCTCTATAAACACCAATACCATTATATGTATCTAAAATTACTCTTGCTTCTCTTTTTCCAACTGATTCTCCAGTAATAGGATCTTTTAAACCTCTTTCAATTAAAGCATCTATGGAACTTGGGTCTCTATCAAAAACTCTAAAATCAAATTTGACATTTCCGCAAAAAGATTGAAAATCTTTGTTAGGGTCTTGATTCAATTTTATTGTTACTGGTGGAATTTTTTCAGCGGGCCTTCCAGTTCTTTTATTTTCAAATACAAGATCTGTTGTACCATTTTTTGAAACTGCCCCTGAAATCCTATAATCAAATAACTCGAATAGTGGATATGGTTCTATGACTTCATTTGTATTTGAATAATTTTCATAAGGAAAATTACCAAGTTCTAAATTTATTTGAAAATCCTGAGAGTTTTCCTTCTTTTCATTAGCATTTTTATCAAATGGTGGGATTAATTTCTTCAATTCAGCTTTTAAATTTCTGAGCTGTTTTTCATTCCATTCTTTAAGATGGTCTTCATTTCCTACAATAATTATCTCTGTTCCACTTGGTTTGTTTGTTTTTTTATTTTCTATCAGAATATCAACATCTTGCAAGAATTTTGCATTTTGAAAATCTTCCCAAATCAAGTATAGAGTAGTAAGATTGCCATTTTTATCAACAGTTTCTAGGATTAAATCGTCTCCAATTATTGAAGCAGAATATCTTCCAATACCCTTCTTTCCTTGCATAATCCTACCATTAGGACTTTTGTTTCTATGTAATTTATCATCAGTTGAGGGTACCATCCATTTGTCGGTGACAGTTTCAAATGGCATACCATGACCATCATCTCTAATGATAACTTTTATTCCTCTTTTAATATTTATTTTATCATTTTCTTTAATTTTTTCTTCAAAAGGCTGAAGTGAAACAGTGCAGTTTGTTGAATCGGCATCATAGGAATTCTTTACAAGTTCAACAATGGCAGCATATTTATCTTTGATTAAATCTCTTCCAATTGTTAATATATGCCTTCCAGCAGGTTTTATTTGATAAGTACTACTCACAAATTTTTTCCTTTATTTTTCTCGCAATTTCTTTAGCCATTAAGGGTGGAACCGCATTTCCAATTTGTTTAAATGCTGAAGTTCTTCCACCTTCAAAGTAATAATCATCAGGAAAAGACTGGATTCTAGCTGCTTCTCGAACCGAGAGAGAGCGTATCTGATCTAAACTTGGGTAAATATAGTGGTGCCCATCTTTTGCGATATGAGCAACCATTGTATGAGATAGACCTAAATGATCTACAACTTTAAATCTATCAAGAAATGATTTTTGATTTCTATGCGTTTTTAATTTACTTGGTAGATCTGAGTAATTGAGCCTATCTCTATTGATTAACCATTTTTTTATTGCTATTGAGTAAATTTCCAAATCTCTTTCATTGTGAGCTCTTGCTATATGTTGTGTAACAAAACTATTAGAGTCTCTTAACTTAAATATCTCTAGATATTGAGTCCTATCCGATTTATACTTTGTTACTTTATTTTCGTCTCCCGCTCGAATCTCTATAAGATCTGATAAAATATCATTGACGGTGAATCTATCTGTTACTTTCTCAAACTTGGGATATTCAAAATCATAACCTTTTTTCCATCCAATAAGAATTATTCTCCTTCTTTTTTGAAGAACGCCAAAATCTTCAGCCTTTTGAATTGTATAATCTAATTCATAACCAACTCTTTTAAAGTAAGATTGCATATTTTTAAAATAACGACCATTATCAGCTGTTATTAAACCTATTACATTTTCAAATACAAACACCTTTGGATTATATCTTTTTAAAAATTTTGCATATTCTTTATATAGATGATTCCGGGGGTCATCTTTCATCCTATTTTTATCTCTTGCTCTTCCAACTAGGGAATATGCTTGGCAAGGAGGACCTCCAATAATCAAATCTATTCCATTTCCGTCTAATTTTGAATCTATGATTTGGAATATTTCTTCGTTATTATCACCAATTGAATTGTTTATAATTGAAGTAGAAATCTCTTCATTACTATAATTATATATAAATTCTTTTCTAGTAATTTCATCTTTAAGATATCTATAATATGGTTCAAGATTGTTTTCTTTTCTTAAATGATGATAAATAAGCCTAGTTTCAAGAGTTTTACATGCATGGTGATCAATTTCGACATGAGCGATCGGTTGATACCCAGAAGTAATAAAACCTTCAGATAACCCCCCTGCTCCAGAGAATAGATCAATATATTTTAAAGTATGACTAGTCATATACAATACAATATCCTATTTTACCGCTTAGCTCTATATTTCTTTATGGTTCTTTCTTTTTCTAATTGATATATTTTTATATATATTTGTCTTTAGAACGCCCTAATCACCTGCTTGACGGCCTGGCTTGCCAGGCATTGGCGCTTTTCTTGCGATTTATTGTAAATTGTATTTTCTTATTTGGAAAGGAATAATTGTAGGAGAGATCAATGCAGCAAGAAATGTGACAATAGGAAAGTCTGGTGCATTAGATTGTTATACCGATTATTTTATTTCTTACTGTATGTTTCTATATGTAAGCTGTTAAAGTATTTCTACCCTAATTTCTTTATCAAGAGCGTGAGCTATCTTTTCAAGTGTTGAAAGTCTAATATCTTCAGCGTGGTTTTCAATCCTTGAGATAGCAGTTTTCTTTGTATTAACAAGGTTAGCTAATTCTTCCTGAGTAATTCCCTTTTCTAACCTGGCTTGCCTTAATACAGCACCGATCTTGAAATTTTCATATCCTTTATCAAAACCTTCTGCGAAATCAGGATCTTTCATTTTTCGATTTGATATATATTTCTGTAAATCACTCATTTCCTTTTCTCCTTAACCAATCCAATTTTCGTTTCTCAGCCAGTTGGATTTCACTCTTTGGAGTTTTCTGTGTCTTCTTCTGGAAACCATTAGTTAAAACAATTACCTTCTTACCGTCTATGAAGCATAATAATCTGAAAATATTATTTCCTGATTGAGCTCTTACCTCCCAGATGTCATCTGTATTTACCAATTTCTTGAAGTAAGTCTTTGGAATAATATCGTGCTGTTCAATCAACTGCAGCACCCAGACAACTTTCTGAGCTTCTTTTGCTTTTAAGTCATCAAGAAATTCTTCAATAGGAGATTTTCCTTGCTCATCTTTATAGAACTTTATCTTATGCACAACTCATGTTAACATATATGTTAACATTTTGCAATATAAGACTTCGAAGGATAATCTACCACCGGAGGTTTATTTCTCACATATAGAAATCCATATAATTCTTTGCATTTAAGTTAATTAAAATTTGATTCGGTATAACATCCAAATCTGCTGCAGATCGTAAAGTTGGCGAAGTTGTTGCGAATGCAAGAACTTTGACAATAGAGCTGTCAGTAGCATTTGCTTGTTATGGGTCCGCTATCAATAATTCTTCGCCATCCTTGGCGAAGTTGTATAATCCATAAATTAATATAAATATTACATATTTGCATATTGAGGATACAGTATACACGTATTTCCTTATTAAATGTGATAATATATTTCTATGAAAAATCATCTGAGCCCTCTCGATAGCAATGTAAAACTTAACCCATATTACTTTGTTCTATTAATATTTTGGGTACTGTACCGTAATTGTATCATACCCGACTTGTTACTATCTTCACCCCATGGATCAATTGCGGAAGCTAATATTAAGAGTTATAGAATCCATCATAGACCTGTTTCAATAAATCTGCCTAGGTTCATAAATAAAAATGATATTCTGAGTCTTGAGATGAATCTCGGGAAAAATGTGTAGAATGCTGTCAATGAATAAGAAGTCCCACCCCTACCGCTTTACAGGCAAAGAGTGGGATGAAGAGACTGAACTGTATTACATGAGTGCACGGTATCAGGATCCGATGACATCCAGGTGGATTTCGGCTGATCCGGCGGGGCCTGAGCTTTTGAATCCAATGGGAGAAGATGGTAATCTTAGATCTGGCTTCTCAGTTGTTGAGTCAGTTAACTGGTACTCATATACCAGTAATAATCCACTAAAATATAAAGATCCTTCGGGAATGATCCAAGATGAGGATTATTTCAATAAGTCAAACTCACAAAAACAGACAGAAACACCAGAACAAAATAGTCCTTATTTATATAGTAGTGAAGCATCTTTTTCTTTGACTCCTGGAGGAGTTGATGTCTCTGATGGGAATGCTATTAATCCAAATCTTCAGGGAGAGGCCCATTATAATAATTACTCTGTAGGAGCATCGATAGAAGGCTCTACTGGGGGGGCTCAGGTAGAAGGTAGTTGGAAAGATCTATCAGGTAAAGCTTCACTTGAAGCAGTTACTGGTGTAGCCGCGATAGGGCTAACAGACGGTCGTCCAAATGTAGAAGTTTTCGGAGCAATGCTTGAGGGTGAAGTAAGTGGTCAGCTTAATTTACCAGGCAATACATATGCGAAGCTTGGAGCATCAGGGTCATTACTTTCTGGAGGGCTACGACTAGATTTCTCACAAGGGATTGATATTAAAATCGGTTTAGGAGCATTTGGAGCAGGTGTATCTATTACTTTTGGAAAGAGTGATGTTGGAGGAATTGGTTCTCTTGATGTAACTCCGAAAAGAAGACATAGGAGATAAGTAAAAAAGTGAAAGATAAAATCCCATTTTCTTTTTTGTTGATAGGAGCTATTTTACTTGGAATAGGATTCTTTTGTGTTTCAAATTCCATTAGCTTTAGTCGTGGTTTTGGTGAAGATGAGTTATCTCTTCAGGTTGAGAATGGACAATATTATATAACCAATAATGCAGAGATTAAGGTGGAACTTGATAAGAGTGTTTTTATAAAGCAAAAGTCCATCGAATATTTAGCCTATTTAGGATTTATATCTGGAGCGATATGTATTTGGTTATTCTTTGCACGATTTATGGTTTATCGTGTCAAACACCGGGACAAGTTTCGCTAACATGTTCTCTCCACTACATAGTTACCAAAAGTCCAACCTCTTCAGTTACACACGCGGAATGAATTCATAGTCTAGTATATCATATATTTTCAGCTCATGTTCATTCAGATAGCCCAAGAAGAACTCTCGGAACCAGACACGATAGATTCCATTTCCTATGTCTTCGAATCCAAGTTTTTTCTCTTTGAATGCTGTCCCTACAAATATACTGTCTTTCTTACCGACTCTGATTATTCCATTCTTGCAGATATACCTCACTTTGTATTCCGGAGGGTAATGCCATTCTTTTATTTCATTTGGATACCGTCTCTTAGATCTTTTGACCTTCCCCCCGAAAACTAGTCCATAAGCAATTAGAGGTTCTGTCCGAAATTAGTAAGAGAGGACAGAATGAAAAAGAAGTATTCAGAAGAGAAAATCGTACAGATTTTGAATGAGGTAACTGCTGGAGCAAAGGTTCTCGACACCTGCCGGAAATACGGTATCAGCGATGCTACCTACTACAACTGGAAAAGTAAATATTCCGGTATGGCAGTCAGTGATGTGAAGCGTCTTAAAGAACTGGAAACAGAAAACCAGAAGTTGAAGAGAATAGTTGCTGATCAATCTCTTGATATACTGGCATTGAATGATCTGGTAAAAAACTTCTCAGGCCTGAAGTAAGGCGATCAGCAGTCAGTAGGTTGATCAAACACTTCGGGCTATCTGAAAGGCATGCTTGCAGATTAGCTCAATTGAACCGGAACAGTTTCCGTTATGCACCAAAAGAGAAAGATGAGACAGAGATTCGGGAGAGAATTCGTTTTCTCGCTCGACGTTATCCCAGGTATGGCAGCCCAAGGATTCATGTTCTCTTGAAGCGGGAAGGATACACAATCAATCACAAAAAGGTTGAACGTATCTATCGGGAAGAGGAATTGTCCCTCAGGAAGAAACGTAAGAGAAGAATCAGATCAGAAAACAGGGAGCGTCCTGCAGATCCGACCGCCCCGAATCAGAAATGGTCAATGGACTTCGTCTCTGACAGTATTGCCGGAGGAAGACGATTCAGAACTTTGAATGTTATCGATGAGTTTACAAGAGAAGCTCTAGCTATTGAAGTTGATACATCGTTGTCAGGATATGCGGTAGCGCGAGTTCTTGAACGCACAGGGCTACTTAGAGGACTACCCGAAACAATAATGTGTGACAATGGCCCGGAATTCATAAGTAAAGTTCTGGATCAGTGGTGTTATAAAAAGGGTGTAAAGTTGAGTTTTATCACCCCTGGCAAGCCAATTGAAAATTGCTTTGTTGAAAGCTTTAATGGACGGCTGCGAGACGAATGCTTGAACCTGAATTGGTTTACATCCCTGTCCCAGGCAAGACATATAATTGAATGCTGGAGGCAGGAATACAACACAATCCGCCCCCATAGCTCATTAAATGATTTGTCACCAAGGGATTTCCGTCGTAAGTTTGAAGAGTCAAAAAAGAAGGAAGGACCCCTAAACGCTACTGGATGAATATGGGGGGAAGGTCACCTATCCTGGCAGTTTCTTGTTTCAAAGCGGACAGTATTTCTTTTCACACCGGACAATTTCTTAATAAAATGCGGAAGCAGAGTTTCCCGTACTGTATCACAGATAATAGAGTATTTCATTGAAGGATAAGATTCGAACCAGTCATTCTCTGCGTTGACTCCTCCATCCGTGACGATACAGTGCATATGCGGTTTATAGGCAAGACCGACACTATGGCTTTGGAAGACAAGTATTACCCCAGGGGTTATCCCTGATTCTTTGCACATATTCTTGAATCCAAGATCTACCGCATGGAAAAACGAACTGATGAACTGCCGACGATCTATCAGCCATAGCGTATTCATTTCTTCTGGGAGAGAGACTATCAGATGATAATGCCCCATGGGTAATATCTTGGCGTGCATTTTACGGTTCCACTTTGCCTGATTCTTTTTAGAGCAATTCGGGCAACCCCGTTGATTGCAGGGATTGTATAAAACTGTATGGGTATGACATTTTGGGCAGTAGACGACACGTCCTCCCAAATCGATTGTACGGCAGGATAGAATATTGCTTGCGGCTTGTGCCTGTTCTTTATCTAATAGAGCTCCCGGCGTGGTTGCCCATATTTCGACCTGTGACATAAAATCCCCCATTGCCATGCAATGGGGAACTGCTGAAAACAGTTTAGTGCTTCAATTCTTCAGTGAATTTTTCTGATTTTTTTCTCATGTCGACTTAACATCCAATTAACCTGCGTGACGGCCCGGCCCTACCGGGCATTGGCGATTTTCTTGCTTTCTAGTGTATCCCCTTAACAGTTTCACGGAAACAACTTTTAGTAGGTCTACCAGTTTCTGCAAGAAACTTGACAATAGGAATGACAGGTTCAATTGTTTGTTACACAGAATCTTTTTCTGTGTTCAGTATACCTCATCATGTGTCCCAATACTTACTGGGATTATTGTATCATCCTGTATTATGAACTCTATAGTTATTCTGTAGGATATATTTATTGAAATGCTGTGTAGATCTGATAGCTTGCCTTTTAATTGATGGAGGCGTAGTGATGGATGATTTGGGTTGATTTCCATCAGCTGAAGGGTTTTGGAATACTGATTTTTTAGCTCTGGATGCTTTTTGATGAACTTGGCGGCTTTTTTCTCATAACTGTGTGTAAAAAAGATCTTAGGCATCAGTGATTCTTTTCATATGCTCTTCAACAGTACCAGTATGATACTTATGCTCTTCCATGTCTTTCTTGGCTTCCATCAAAGCTGCTTCAAGTTCACATTCCCTCAAGCGGTTGTATTCATCCATTGAAAGAACAACATATTTGCTTTTCCCACGGACTGTTATGATAGCCTCATTGCTATCTGATATAGCCTGATCAAGGATTGAAACACCTTTAACCTTTAAATCATTGGCTGTTATACTATTTAACATATTGGTTACCTCATTGTTAATAGTATTATTATTAACACTGTAAATCAATTCTTTAATTTTTCATCCAGACAAATTCCCAATATTTTTCTCCTTGCGTCTGGATTCTCTTCATAGCATAATCTCCCATCGGAGATTTACTGTGACTTCGAAGCATAATCCTCCATCGGAGATCATTATTTAACAGCTTTTTTCTTAGCTAGAATTAATTTTATCTTCTCAGAATAAAACAGAAAATTCTCATTCTGTGTAACATCCAATTAAAATCACTCCATAGTTGACAAAAGAAAGCTATGGAATTATTTTATACAGGATAACAAATTAACCAATCTGTCTCTTTCTCTGTTAATGCCCATAAATTGAAGTGTCAGCAGTTATGACTGCGCTTCAAGAAGGATAGAAACAGTGAGATACAGAGAGCCTTTTACAGTATACCCTAGAAAAATGAAATCTGGAAAAGTAATCTGGTACTATCAGACTTACGATGAAAATGGCAGGCGGACCAATGCTCTTTCTACAGGGCAGACGACAAAATCTGCAGCCAAAGCCATGTGCCGGAAACTTGAGAAAGAAGACAAACTTATCCCCACCAGAGGTAGCCGGATGCTGTTCCGAGATTATGCCAAAGACTGGTGGGATTGGGATAAGTGTGAGTTCCTGCAATTCAAGAGATCCCGAAAATCAATTTCCCGGTCCTATGCTGATGCGGGTATGACGATTATGAAAAAACATATTCTTCCTTACTTCGGCTCTACCCGCCTGGAGGACATCACTCCCCATAGTGTGGAGCTCTGGCTACAGAAAATGGTGGACAATGGACTCTCCCGATCATCGGCCAATCACAGCATGGCATTTCTGGGTATAATGCTTACCGATGCGATCCGCCGGGAGATGCTCAAGGAGGATGTGACCAAGAAGGTGATCCCCTTAAAATCCAGTGCCAGGCGCCGGGGAATTCTGGATCAGGCAACAGTTCAGGCTCTATTCAAGGAATCCAACCGGGAGGTCCTATGGCTCAATCCCCGCTGTTACTACGCCAATCTTCTGGCGGCCTGTACCGGAATGCGTATGGGAGAGATCCGGGGACTCCAGTACTCTGATCTCGGTGAGGGGATTGTCTCGGTATCCAAACAGTTCCTCATGCGTCACGGACTATCTCCCACGAAGACAAAGGAGTCCAGGGAGATACCTATTCCCTTTGAGCTGATCGAGGCGCTCAGAAGCCTTCCTCATTCAGATCCTGATGACTTTGTTTTCGCCTCCCCCCGGGAGCATGGAAACCCGATGCACCCCACCAGTATATGGAAGGCACTTCGGGCTGCCCTGAATGGTCTGGGGATGGATACCGCTGAGATCAAGGAGAAGAATATCACCTTTCACAGCTGGCGCCATTACTTCAACACCGTTATGCGGACCAATAACATTGCCGACAGTAAGCTGCAGCAGATGACGGGTCACAAGTCATCGAAGATGACTGATCACTATACTCACTATGGAGTCCAAGACTTGGAAGAGATTTCCAGAGTCCAAGCAAAGATTCTTCCCTTTGCCAAGATAAGTTGATCATGGGTAGCCTATTAGTACAGTTTTGGTGTTCCTAAACCCCTGTTTCCTGGGGTATTCCCTAGGGCACAGGGCCTTTTACCTGGGCTACTGTTTTATTAACAGAGAGAGATGATTGGATTTGTTATCACCCAAGAATCAAGCTGGAGGAGATTATGGAAGGTTTATTGACCGTTGAAGAAGCTGCCGACTTTACCCGGCTGAGTACCAAGACCCTGTACACCTATGCCTCCCAGAAGAGGATTCCCCATATCAAGCTGGGGAGCCGGCTGCTCTTTGACCAGGTGCAGCTGGAGAAGTGGATCAGGGGTAATGCTGTTCCTGCGGCAACTGCCCAGTGAAGAAGTCCTATCTGAGCCCCGAGTCCGTCAGGCAGGCTCTGGACTTCCTCAAGGCCCGGCAGAACCACACCGTTACCGTCAAGAAGAAGGACTGGGCCGCAGAGTATGAGAACTGTCTGCGGGTGATCGAAGAGCTCACCACCATAAAGAGGTAAGCCATGCCCTGTGGAAGCATTGTGGAAGAGGGAACCTTTATCGAAGAGGAGTGCTGGCTCCGTCAGCCCGGAGAGACCGGCGCGGCCTACACCGCCTTCTGCTCCTACCGGGACTACGGCGGGGACCGGAGTATCCGCAAGGTGATCAAGTCCCTGGATCTCCCCTCCGGCCGCAGCGGGATATGGCTTGCCTGGTCCAAGAGGTATGCCTGGGTCCTCCGAAGCGAGAAGTATGACGCCCACCTGGACAAGATCCGCCTAGCCGAGAACGAGAAGTCCCTCCGGGAGCGGGAGGCCAAGCACCTGGCTATTACGAAGAAGATGCTGGATCTGGTGGAGAAGCGACTGGAGTCCCTAGACCCCGAAGAACTCAGCCAGACCACCATCCTCGACTGGACCAAGAACGCCAGTCAGATTGAGACAGGCATCCTCAAGACCGATGAGAAGGAGACCGGCACCCTGAAGCAGCTTGAGATCTCCTTCTTTGAGGACTTCAAGGGTGTATGAGTCAGAAGTTCCTGCCGACCTCCGCCCAGAGGAAGGCCCTCTCCCTCGTTAAATCCAAGGCCAAACACATCCTCCTCTTTGGAGGATCCAGAAGCGGCAAGACCACCCTCCTGGTGATGGTACTGATCTACCGCTCCCTCCAGTATCCCGGGAGCCGCCACCTGATCTGCCGCCTCCGCCTGAAGGATGCCAGGAGCTCCGTCCTTCATGAGACCCTCCTCCCCTGGCTGGAGAAGACCATCGGAGCAGACCGCTTCACCTTCGTAAAGCATGAGAACTACGTGAGGATCTATAATGGCAGTGAGATATGGATCGGCGGCCTGGGGGACCGGGAGCAGGTTGACCGGATTCTGGGCCATGAGTACAACTCCATCTACTTCAATGAGGTCTCCCAGCTCTCCTACCACGCCGTCACCACCGCCTACTCCCGGCTCGCCATGAAGACCCCCGGCTGCCGGAACATCTTCCTCTATGACTGCAACCCGGGTTCGCCCCTCCACTGGACCTACAAGATCTTTGTGAGGAAGATCGACTTCAAGACCGAGGAGGATCTGGAGAAGCCCGAGCTTTACTCCTCCATGCTGATAAACCCCATAGACAACCAAGAGCATCTGGATGAGGGCTATATCGAGGACGTCCTGGCCAACCTCCCCGAGAAGCAGCGGGCCAGGTTCCTCTCAGGCCTCTGGGTGAAGGGAGAGGGCTGCATCTATGAACGCTTTGAAGAGACCATGATCATTCGAGAAGAGGATCTCCCCGAGATGGACTACTACACCGCCGGCCAGGACTTCGGCCTGAACATTACCAATGTGAAGATCGGCTATGCAGGAGAAGCGGTCTACATCGTCGCCGACCACGGCGGCCACAACATCACCACCCGGACCTTCAACGACCAGCTGAAGGCCCTGGGATGGTTTGATGATGATATGCCCGTCTACTGCGACCCCGCCGGAGGAGAACGCATCCAGGAGATCACCGGAGGCCAGAAGGCCAACAACAATGTGGACCCCGGCATCGACTACATCAACAGCCTGATGGAGCGGGGCCTCTTCTACGTCTGTTCAAGCTGCAGCGGCGTCCTCTCCGAGATCTGGGACTATGCCCGGGACGAAGAGGACCGCATCATCAAGATCAACGACCACTATATGGACGCTATGAGGTATGGGATATTTACCATTGTAAATTCTGGAATAATATACCATTAATAATTTCAGATGATTATCAATTGGTCATATCACGATGATATATACTGTAGCTCTCATCTTGGATTTCATACAGAGGTACAAGCTTCACATTTCCTTCTGATGTCTCCAGTATATAATTACTTTCCAGCCATTCTTTTCCACCTACATACTGATGCTCCTGACAGGGACGTACTCTGGCATCCCTGTCAGGATTCACTTCCTGATTACTGATTGCAGCCAATACTACAGGACCATCCAGGAAGGCAAAGAGAGTTGTACTTCCAGGGAGATATTCTTTTCTGATATGTTTGGTAAAGGACAGATAAACTAAAGAGTCTCTCCATATCCTTTTGAGTTTGATGTAACCATTTTCCACAGTAAATGAATCAACCTGTTCCCCGTTTATTGATACTTTTGGTTTTGTCTCAATCCAATCCGGAATCCGCAGAGAAAGAGTCCAGGGATTTGGAGAAGTTGAATCCACCTCTATTTCAACAGCAAAAGTAGAGTTAATATCATTGGGAGTCCATTGCCGTTTCTGCCGGACTCGAACTCCCTTCTCAAGCTTAATTTCAGAGGGAATATACTGATCAATTGAGAGACCGTCACCTCTTCTATGATAAATCAAATTTTCATAACTGGAGTGAGCCTGCACCAGAGTTCCGTGGCAGCACCAAAAATCATCAGTTTCTCTTCCCCATACTTTCCGGGAACCCGGACTTATCGGTAAAAAGTAGCACACCATTCCAGTAGTTTTGTTCTGTTGGGCCAGTATTCCGTTATACAAAGCTTTTTCAATGTACTGAGTATAAGTCACCTCACCTGTCCATCGGAACAGAAAGTCCGCGACTCTGATCATATTGTAAACAGTACAGTGTTCCTGGGTTCTTTCTCCAAAGAACTGGTCAAGTTTTCCTGGTGGTATCCAATATTCCCCGGCGTTACAGCCTGTTGTAGCAAACATTCCTCTTTTTGTTACAGCAACATCCCAGAATTTTTCAACAACATCTCTGTAGTATTTATCACCTGTTGCCTCATAGACTCGTGCAGCTCCCTGAATCCATGGAATCGAGGCATTGGCATGTGTATGACTTAATGCATCTTCACCTTCCAGAAGTCGGGTAAAGAGACTTGGAGAGCCATAGTAGTAGCAGAGCTCCAGATAGTGTTCTTTCTCAGTCAGTATAAAAAGGTCAGCCCAGAGTTCGAGCATTCCTGCACATTCACCCTGATAGATAATGGCTGCCTTATTTTCCGAGTTCAATCTCCGACACCAATTAAGATACCACTTGGACCAGGATTCAAGGATATTGAGTGCTTTCTCATTTCCCATAAATCTATAAACATCCACCAGACCCATCAGAGTCTTGTGTGCCGTATACTGAGGAGACCAGACTCCTCTGCCGCTTTCCAGAAAGCCAAAGTATTTCTCTGGAATGGAAGCAGCCCACTCTCCTCCGTTTGCTTTCTGGCACTCCAAGAGCAGTTCGACAGCTTCTTCAATAATGCCCTCCAGAACTGGAGATCTCTCAACAGAGCAGTTGAAAGCCGCTGCAGAAAGCCAGTGACCTGCAAAGTGGCCTCTTAACTGACAATGGGGCTCTTCCCAACCTCTGTGCAGCTGATCGCATGGAGTATCAATTCGAAATCCTGCTTCCAGAAGATGATTCTGGAATAGTGACTCCTGTTCAAGACTAAGTAAGTAATGACTTATGAGGTCTCTACGCTCACGAAAAACAGAGTGATGGAGTTGTACAGACCCTATTGGCATAGATACACAAACAGACTTATCAGTTTTATTTGCCGAATTTATTTTCCGCAATGTGGAGTTACCACCGGAATCATTTATAAATATAACCTGAGGATGCATTTAATAATCCTTAATATTGATTTACCAAATATTATAGCTATAGGAAGTTCACGAAAAGTGCTAAAATAAAGCTGTATTATGACAAAATCAGATCTTTATGGAGTCCCTTTTGAAATATCTGTTGATCCCCGGTATTGATATAATTAAAGCGGATATGTGCGGTATGGCTATCCTCCCTCCAGGATGGAGCCACCAGAGACGCATGCTCGACACAATGGTTCTGATAATTGGAGATCGAGGTTCTCTTGTATTGAAAGAGGATGATACAGATCTTGTGATTGAACCTTCTTCGATAATTCTTTTAAGAGCAGACCAGTTTCATGAGGGGATCAGGCCGACAGTTGAAAAGACAAGATATTTCTGGCTTCACTTTTCTGTCCCTGCAAATACTTCTGTGATTTCGGAAAAGGAAGCTTTACAGATAGTTAAGAGTCCAGAAATTGCAAAGAGCCGCTTAAGTCGTGGACTGCTGCTTCCCAACAGTATCAAAATTGAACATTGCCAGAAGCTGAAGGATCAGTTTCAGGAAATGTTGAATGAGTATCAGAACAGAAGTTTTACAGAGCTGAAGTATCAAATGATGGCTCAGTTGTTGCTGATCAATTTGAATGAACTTGTATTTAAAACATTAAGCCAGAACAGCAGGAGTCTTCGATCAGGTTTGGTAAACATAATGATTCAATCAATATACGAAAACCTGGCAGACCCTGATTTTTCTGTTAAAAGCCTTGCTTATGATTTGGGGTATAATTCGGAATATCTGAACAGACATTTTAAAGGGATTATGAGCATCACTCTGAAAAGTTATATCATTGATAAACGGATCGAACTTGCCAGACGGTATCTATGTGAGACTTCAATGTCTTTGAGTGAAATATCCGATAAGACTGGTTTTTCCTCATACAGGAATTTTGTCCGCCAATTCAAATTAAGAACTGATCAGCTCCCGTCAGAATACAGGAGCAGGTTTCTTCTGATGCATATAAATCACTGACAGAATAACCGGGATAGGAATTATCTTTTTCCCGGTTATTCAATTGAATCAAAAAGAAATTCTACCGAGACCTAACCTTCAAGCTCTATCCATTTCTTTTCTATTGCTTCACAGGTTGCATCCTTACCGAGAGTACCGGCAACATAGGATTGCATTATTTCTCCGAATGCCTGATGAAAACTGTCTGTTGAATATACAACACCCAGAGTTCCTGCTCCTTCCTTTTCAACATGAGCATTACCCTGTTTGATTATTTCAAAGTCAGGAGATGTCGCGCCAATAACAGGCGGGATTACACCTGCAATATCACTAAACCAGCTCTTCCCGTAGTCCGATGTGTACCACCAGTTTACAAAATCCAGAGTCTCTTTCAAAACCGGTGAACCCTTATTGATACGTATAGCCTGGTCAGAACCGGCAATAACCTTACAGATGGAAGGATCGTCGTTGACCGGGTATCCGTCAAATCCAATTTCCACAGTGGGATCTATCTTGTTTACATCTGCTTCTATCCAGGCGCCCTGTCCAGTCACCATTGCGACTTTTCCGGTTCCAAGAGAAGCGATCTCTGTGCTCAGATCAGATTCCAGCGGTTTTCTGTCACCATATTTCACAACAAGATCAATGAACCTGAAGAAATCGTTATACAGCTCTGGATAATCCTTCATTTTAGATTTGCCACTGATAAAGGATTTTACAAGACCTTCTACATCATCCGGCTGTGCGGCATACATAAAATGCTGGAATATATGCTTATATACCCACCACTCAGCAAAACCGGAGCTGAAAGGCTGATAGCCGGCCTCCTGGATTTTTTCACAAGCGATTTCAAGATCACTGAAAGTCTGTGGAAATGAGGATATTCCAACCTCTTCAAAAATACCCTTGTTATAGACAATACCAAAGAAGTTTCCTTTGATACTAAGACCATGTACTTCTTTTCCTGACATCATGACTGATTTAACAGGGTCAGACATTACCTGAGCGAGAGGTTCTGTAGCCAGGTTTTGGGAGTAATCCAGATATACCCCGATTTCCTTTCCTGAAGTAGAAGAAAAAATCTCTGGAGCATCACCTGAATTAAGCTTTGCTTTAAGTAGAGTGGGATAATCATTCTGAGTAGTCTCATAGTTGATAGTCACATTGGGTTTAACATCTTTATAGGCTTTTATTAACTGGCCTATAGCTTCAGCATACTCAGGCATGGAAATGAACATGTAGATACTTACAGCTTCATCTTTCTGAACCCCGGAGTCAGCAGTCTGTCCCGAATTGGACTTACCACTGCAGCCGAACAGGAATAGAGATACTGTAACCGCGATTAACAAAATAGAGAGTAATTTTTTCATAACTTCCTCCAATTTTTTTTATGCTCACTGCCTGAGGAGAACCCCAGGCAGATAGTGCCTTAACCTTTTACCGCTCCGGCGACAACACCCTCAACGATGTAGCGCTGCAGCAGTATAAAAAACAGAATCGACGGCAGGACGGCCAGGACCATAGCGGTCATGGCATAGTGCCACTGGGTATTGAACTGCCCGACGAAGGTGTAGGCCGACAGGACAAGGGTCTTTGTCTCGGGAGACCTGTTTACCATAAGAAGGGGCAGCAGAAAGTCATTCCAGATCCACATCACATCCAGAACAATTACGGTGACCGTAACGTTTTTAAGGAGGGGCAGGATGATTGAGAAGAAGGTTCTTGTGGTGGATGCACCGTCAATCAGGGCGCTCTCATCAATATCCTTGGGAATGGTCTTCATAAAGTTGTAGAAGATAAAGGTAGCCATGGGGATACCGAATCCCCAGTACTGGATTCCCAGTCCCCAGGTGCTTCCGGAGAGGTGAAGCACATTCATGACCTTAAGAAGGGTAATCATGATGGTCTGGAAGGGGATCAGCATGGGAGTGATGATCAGGGCATAAAGGAACCCTGTGTATTTGGATTTTCTTCTGTCCAGTATATAGGCGGCGGTAGAAGAAAAGAGCACAATCCCCAGGATACCGATAGTTGTGATCACCACGTTGTTCATAAAGAGCTTGAAGTAGCTCATTTTCTCAATAACATCTTTATAATTCTGGAATTCCAGGCTCTTCGGCAGGGCTATGACATTACTTATAACCTCTCCGAAGGACTTAAAGGAGTTCATAAACATAAGGAAGACGGGGTATATAAAGACAAGCCCCACGAGAATCATAATGATCTCCAGGACATAGAGTCCCATATTCTGTTTTTTAATCATTTTTCCACCTCTGTACGGCTGAATCCCTTAAGGACGACCTGAGTCAGAATCAGAACCAGCAGGAAGAAGACAAGTGACTTGGCCGATCCGAGTCCGTAGTTATTGTTCTGGAAGGCTTCCCTGTAGATATCCAGGGTAACGCTGTAGGTGGACCCTCCCGGGCCTCCCTTTGTCAGAGCCAGAATGATATCGAAGACCTTGAGGGAGTTGATGAGTGAAAGAAGTACACAGGTTGTTACAGAAGATCCCAGAAGGGGCAGAACAACCCTGAAGAACTTGGTCCAGGGTCCGGCGCCTTCCACATAGGCTGCTTCCAGAACGTCCTTGGAAATGGACTGAAGCCCTGCGATGTAGAGAACCATGTAGAATCCGACGGACTGCCAGGAGCCTACAAAAACGACTGAGTAGAATGCCAGACTGGGATCACCAAGCCAGCTCAGATCAAAGAATCCGAAGCTCGTCAGATCAAAAAGGTTCGCAAAGCCCTGAGAGAAGATGAATTTCCAGATAAAACCGACAATGGTCATACTGATGATATAGGGTATGAAAAAGAGGCTCCTGAGCACATTGGCGCTCTTCAGCTTCTTAACAAGACCCAGCGCCAGAGCGAGAGCCGATACGTTCAGCAGCACCATTGCACAAACAGTGTACTTGACTGTGAACCAGAGAGAGCTCAGAAAGCTGTCTCCTCCCTGAAAAAGTGTTTTGAAATTGGCAAGACCGACGAATACGGGGTCCTTGTCAATTCCGTTCCAGTCCATCAGGGAGAAGAATCCGCTGAAGACAAAGGGAATATAAATTGTCAGCGATACCAGTATGACCGCCGGCAGAGCAAAAAGATTTACTTCAATGCATCCGGATATATTGCTTCTTTTAATCATAAAACCCCAATTCTTTAAATATTTTAAAGCCATCTGTATGAAGATGACAAAAGCAGACCTGAAAATCCCACCTCACTAAGATTGATACGAGGGTATCCTTCTGGACAGAGGAACGTTAATCAAGAGCTATTAGAAAGTATATTTTCTGATATTGATTTCTGGATAGTGCATGTTTATTGTTGATTTATGACAAAAACAGACCTTTCGATTGAAATAAGGTTGTTTGGAAAAGGATGAATTCTTCTATTAGAAATTTAATCATCATACAAAATCAAACAAGTTTAAGATTTTACTCCTAAAAGATAATATTTTTGGTTTTATTAAGAGATGAATCTATATAAAATAAATTTTATTCAATTTGTGCAGTATCAGGAATGAACTCATGAATAATATAGACCAGAATAAAATATGTAGTACTCTTCTGAATGAAGTAAAAGCAGGATCTGAGATTTTACACTGTTTTCACTTAGACCAGTCAAGTCCTGATTGGCGAAACACTCAACATGCTCATGATTACTGGGAACTGCTCTATTTCATAAAGGGTTCAGCACATATTGAGGGTGACTATGGGCTTAGTGATATAGCTGCGAATGATCTCATAATTTATCCTCCGGAGTATTGTCACAGAGAATTCGTTGACCTCAAAAAACATCAGGAAGCTATATGCCTGGGTCTGACACTGAACAATGAACTATCCTCATCAGATGCTTTAACTATTCCCGATCCTGATCATTTGCTGGAATGGCTATTTATCCAACTGAGTCTTCGCTTCAAGCAAAAACACAGTGACATGGTTCACCCACTGAAAGAATTACTCTTCAGCTATATAAATGATTGCCTGAGAATTAAAAGTGATGTCCAGCAACCAATGAGTAACAAAATTATTAATTACATGGAGCATCACTATTCGGAAAAGATTTATCAGAAGGATCTGGCAGAGCTAGTAAATGTGAGCTCAACATATATGTATAAGGTTTTTAAGGAACAGACTGGACAGATTCCTATGGACTACTTAAATAGACTAAGAGTTCAAAAAGCGAGAGACTTATCCTCACACAAAGAGATGACTCTTGAGGAGATCGGTAGCCGGGTCGGATGCTATGATCCTAAATACTTTTCAAAATTATTCAAAAAATATACCGGAAAATCTTTTCAATTATGGAAAAAGGAGAATTGAATGAAGAGGTGATACTCTTGATGAACTCAAAGGGTTAGATCGAGTCATGGCTTTACAAGTCGCGAATGACATTCTAAGAAGCTACAACGAATTCTCCCATCTCAAACCTGAAGAGTATACTTGGCGCTCACTCCAACTTGCAGAGATATTTATTGAATGGAGAACAAACAGCAATATTGAAGATATTTTGATTCGTTTCTTTGATAGTATAAAAAGTAAGGTAAATGGCAATGCATGATAAGAATGCTGGAGAAATTGATCCACCAAAGAATTATCATTTATATGGATACTGGATTTGAAAGAAATCTGTCTGTTCTATTTACGATAGGTTGTATTGCTACATTTTGGGCAGGGAGGAAGTGTATCGGTAGTATCATCAAGTACAACCTTCTGACCACATTTTGTACAGTAGTATGTTCCTTTGCCTGGCTTTTCACCTGTTTTATACATCTATGCACTCCTATATGCTTTATTTGATTTCATGATAACCCCGCTATATATGAACGTCAATCATTTTAACTTTTTTCTTTTCACTGATATAGCTGTATTACTTACTTAAGTCTGAACACATTTCTTCAATTTCCAGAGACATATAAACAGAGAGACTTCTAAACCCCCGAATACTAGGGTATTCCCTAGGGCACAAGCCGAATTTTCCCCAATAGACTGATACCTATGAGTGCAGGTCGGTGGGGTCTCCACCTCGGAAAAATATTTAAAGTGCTCTCCTTTTCCCAGACCATGGGCCTCGATGACCCATTTGAGCGGGAGCCGTCCGAGACAGTGAGCGACCCCTACCGGTCCCACTCCTGGGTGAATATATGCATCAATATCCTGATCCGCAATGTGGGCCGGGCTCCCTTTGTTATCTCCCGCTCCGGAGAAGATCTCTCCTCGGGCGCCATCTTCTCCCTGTTCCGTGATGTGAATCCCCATATGAACCGCTGTGATCTCTGGAAGGAGACCGCCGCCTGGTGGTTTCTGGAAGGAGAGGCCTTCTGGTACTTCGGCGATGATTACACCGCCGGTATCCCCTCTGAAATCTATGTCCTCAGTCCCCGCAAGATGCGGGCCTATATCTCCGGCGGTAGCGTTCACCGCTGGTTCTATGCCACCGACATGGGCGAGATCCCCATCCTTCCCGATGAGATCATCCACTTCAGATCCTGGAACCCCTGGAATCCCCACCGGGGCGTGACTCCCCTTATCAGCCTCTCTTCAGAGATCGAGCAGGATATAAACGGAAACCGCAGCGTCAGCAGGCTTCTGAAGAACCACTCTGTCCCTGAGGGCATCCTCAAGACCGATCAGGTTCTCCGGGAGGAGGAGGCCGACCGTCTTGAAAGGCGATGGGAGGCCAGCTACGGCAGCAAGCACAAGACCCGGTCCATCGCGGTCCTAGGCAAAGGAACCAGCTTCCAGCCCCTGAGTGTGACTCCTGCGGCCCTCAAGTCCTTTGACCTGAAGCGCTGGAATCTCTATACCCTTCTGGCCTGTTACGGCATCCCTCCCCGGGTTGCTAATATCCAGGATCAGCACAGCTCCCTCTCAGGGAGCGATACCTCCATGCAGCACACTGCCTTCTGGAAATACACCATTATCCCACTGCTGAAGAATTTCGAGGAGATTCTGGAGACCCAGTTTTTCGGCCGCTTCGGTCTTGCTGAATCCGGCCGTTTTGATCTTTCCGCCATACCCGAGCTCCAGGAATCGGAGAATGAGAAGAGCCAGCGGGATATCAGGGAGATAGAGGCAGGGCTTAAGACCATCAACGATGTTCTTTCCGAGAGGGGCCTTGAACCCAAGCCCTGGGGAGATGAGTGGCACTGGATGCCAATTTTTTCTGACTCAGATAAAAAAGTTGTCAATAACAATAATGAACGTACCGTAACTAATATAGATTTACTAACAGATGACGATAAAAGTTCATCCCGCTTCGACAAAACCCGTGAGGATCGTCCATGAGACAGAAGACCGTTCTGGTCACTGCCAGGGATGTCTTTACGGGAGACGTCCTTTGTGACCTTGTTGAACATGAACACATTGGAAAGCTTTGCCCGCTATGCCATAACGGTCCAAGTGCCCTTAGTAGCTACTACCGGTACAGCCCCCATTATATTATCCTCGATCTTCAGCTTCCTGGAATCAATAGCCTGGATATCCTCGAAGAGATCCACAAGGGCCGCAGTCACCCCCAGATCCTCTGCCACTGTCAGAAACTCAACACAATGCTGGGAGTCAAAGCGGTCCACTTTGGTGCCACCGGCCTGATCGACAAAGATTCAAACCTGGAGACATACCGCAAAGTGATCTCCAAGGTAGCCTATGGAATGAAAAGCTATCCCGAAGAGATTCAAGAACTGGTCAAGAAAAACGACTATGAGAAACATCCCCAGGACTACTCTAAACTCACCAGAATGCAAAAACAGATTCTGATCCTGATTACCCGGGGACTCAACAACTCCCAGATGGCCCTGAATCTCAAAATATCCGTAAAGACTGTGGAGTACCACAAGAACAAGCTGAAAACCAAATTTGGCCTCACCAGTATGGCCGAGATCGTATCCTTCGCCGTTCGGAACGGCGTCTGTGAAAAGGAGGAAACCCTGTGTTTGTAAACTGCAAGGCCCTGGAACGGGGAATCGAGATTAAGGATTTCACCTACCTTGCCCGTCTCCTGAAGGAGGGAGACCTGATCACCCCCTCGGGGGATCTGAAGGAGGAGCTCAAGATCTCCATGGGGGGAGCCTTCTTTGGAGAGAAGGATCTGGAGGGTCCGGTCTTCCCCTGGATCTTCAGCACCTTTGATCTGGACCGGGACGAGGAGAAGATCGATCCCGCCGGTTGGGATCTGAAGAACTACCTGAAGAACCCGGTAATCCTCTGGGCCCATGACAGCCGGATCCCCGCCATAGGCGTCTCCCGGGACACCGCCGTCAGAAACGGCGTCCTCGGGGGCAATATCAGCTTCAACAGCAGGGAGACAGACCCCTTCGGTTGGGGCATCGGCCAGAGGGTGGCAGACGGCGTGATCCGCGCCGGGAGCGTGGGCTTTATGGTGAACAAGGTGGAGATCCTGGACAGCGCCGACGGTACAGGTCTGATCTTCCGGGAGCAGGAGCTTCTGGAGTTCTCCATCTGCAACATCCCCAGTAATCCCTATGCCCTAAATCTGCAGAGAGACAAAGTGCATTCAATCCCGGAGGTTTCATCCTTCTGGAGCGGACTTATAAGACATTAGGAGGAAATATGAAAGAGCTTATCGCCAAGCTGAAAGGGCTGCTTGATTCCATGAAGAGAATCGAGAGTGACGGGTTTCCCGATGAGAAACTGGCCCGGGAGTACTTTCAGGAGAAGGAGGAGATCCTCGAACTGATGGCCGGAACACTGAGCCGGATGGATCAGGACCACAGCCAGGAGATCGAGGCCCTGAAAGGGAGCATCAAGGTCCTGAAGTCCTCCCTGAAGGGAGATGCCGCCGGAGCCCGGGTCCTGAGTCGGGACGAGTTCTGCTACAACCTGGGCAAGACCATCGCCGGGGTGTGGCGGAACAACCAGAAGATCCTGGGCGAGCTCAAAGCCTTGCCCAACTTCAAGAAAGAGAGCTGGGTGAACCCCAAGGAGATGAGCTGGGAAACAGGCAAGGGCTGGGTCTCCAAGGACACCGTGGGCACCCCCATGGGAGATATGGCCACCAACGACCAGTATCTGATCAACCCGATCTACGAAAACCAGATCATGAGCGATGCCAGGAAGTCCAGCGTCATGATGAGTCTGGTCAGCAACCGCCCCATGGCCGGCCCCTCCCTCTTCCTACCCCAGCGGGACCGGGGTGGGGTACTCCTCAACTGGCTCACCAGCTACGGCCAGCAGATCACCGACTCCAAGCCCTCCATGGGACAGCGGGTGGAGCTCAAGGCCTATACCCTGGCCGGGTTTATCCCCTGGTATGATGAGTTCGAAGAGGACATCTACGCCGATCTGGGACAGATGTTTATCGAGGAGTTCACCGATGCCTACGGCCAGGAGTTCGACCGCCAGTGCCTGATCGCCGATGCCGCCCCCTTTACCGGAGCACTGGCCAGCAAGGGGACTATCAGCCACTACCTCAAGAGCGCCTCTCCCTACGGCCTGAGTTACCTGGACTTCCGGGAAGCGGTCCTGAAGGTTCCCGCCGAAGAGCGGAGACAGTGCCGCTGGTTTCTCCATGAGTCCATCCTCTCCCGGGTCACCAGTCTTCAGGACTCCGACGGCCGCCCGGTCTGGAGAGGCCCCACCGACAGCAAGCCCGGTCTCCTTGACGGCTACCCTTACACCGAGTGTGACATCCTCCCCCAGGGCAGCGAGATCAAGAAGAGCGAACCCTTTGCCATCTTCATGAACCCCAAGCGGATCCAGCACGGCAACCGCAAGGGCCTGGAGCTGAAAAGGTTTGACGGCACTACCGAGAGCCTGCAGTACGGAGAGATCTTCCTCCGCTTCCGCAAGAGAGACGGTTTTCTGGTCACCCGGCCCGAGAAGAACATGGTCGTTATGAAGTGCAAGGGATGAAGGAGGAGAAAGTATGAGCTTTAGATTTTACCCTGAAAGAATAGATGCCATCGGCCGAAGAGCCGGAACTGTCGGTGAAGACCTTCTGATCCCCGTCCCCGGGATCGACGGCATGAGGATCACCATCCCCGAACTCTCGGTGAACTGCGGCGCCGATGCCCAGTCCTTAAGCCTGCTGCAGGTGGAAAGCCTGGACATCATCAACACCCTGGAAGGCAGCGCTGTCACCCCCGAGGAGCTCTCCTCTGATCTGGCGGGCCGCCTAGTGGCCCTGGAAACCCAGGACGGGGACTGGCTCTTTGACACCGTCACAGCCACCTCAAGCGGAGCCCACAGCTTCACCGAGGACCTCTCTGAGGTCAAGGAGGGAGGCCGCTTCCTCCTGATGGCCGAAGAGGATAGCGAACTGAACCAGAAGGTTCCCCTGGCCGCCGATGCCGAGATCCATATCAGCGACCCTGCCCCGGGCCGTCTCATCGCCAGGGACTTCTGCTTTCCCGTTGTGATCTCCATCAGCAACGACATCACCGCTGTCAGCTTCAACGCTGCCACGGTGGTCTACATCTGCCGCTGATGGTGGTTAACTACTCACGGGATAGTGAGTACCACAGCCAGAGGAACAACGCCCTGATCCCGCACTCCTCCTGCAATGCCACCAGCATGATTATGGCTCTAAAGCAGGCAGGAGCGAAACTCCCGGAGTCCCGCTTTCCCAGTAACCGACAGCCGGAGGATGTTCTCACAGCCTTTCTTCAATCGGATCTGGCAGCTGAAAAATCAAGACGCCTGGCCCCCTGGGCCTATGACCGGATCACCGGGGAGAGCATCACACCTCCCCATGAGATCCACTGCGTCATGACCTGGGCGGTAAATCATCTGATGGGAAGAGACATTGTCAGCTTCCGGGAGGACTGGAGCCTGGATGATCTGGTAAAAGCCCTTGACCGAGGCTGCGGTGTGGTGGTCTCTGGGAAGTTTCCCTATCAGGGAGGAACCATCGATCATGTGGTCTCTCTGGCGGGCTATATGAAGCACCAGAACAGAATCGACACCCTGCTGATAGATGATCCCTACGGCGACTACCAGACCGGTTACAGGAGCCACAGGGGAAACGACATCCCTCTACCAGTAGCAAGAGCCAGAGAGATCCTGAAGCCCACAGGAAAGGATCTCTTTTGGGCCTCAATTATCAGTCACCGGTAAAGTCAGAGAATCAAGTAATCACCATGACATATAACAAAGGGGCCAGACGGCCCCTTTGCTTATTTCAGGAAGAGGGTTTTATCAAGAGCCTTGAGCTCTTCCACCCGGGAAATGGGACACTCCAGACAGCGATGATCCTTACAGGCTCTGCACAACAGGGACCTGTCGAAACGACTGCCCACAGCAGAGATACAGGCATCAAGGGTGGTGGTCATGGGAATCTCAGCCGCCCAGGCAATCCGTCTTAAGAGAAAGGCTGAACCTTCAGAGATCTGGGGCGTGTAGACTGAACTGTACTTTTTCATAAAAGAATCCTCCAAAAAAGAAATAGTTTCCCGGCAAAGGGGAAATCCCCCCGCCTTTTCCAACGGCTTGCCCCACCTCATCACGGGCAGCAGGGTTCAGTAAAGGCTGCCGCAGGCACCCGAAGGGCCCCGGCCTTTACGGGTTCCTGTTGACTGTGATACCCACACTTGTGGCCGTTGTAAAAGGTGTGGGTTTGGTTTGATCATATTGGAAAATTATTTTTGTCGGTATTGGTCTTTACATGCTATATTTATCTCTAATGAACACTGATCAGATAGTGCAAATGACTTTTTTTTAGTTATTTTTGAAAATTCTCACATATTATTATAGCATGTATGCTATATTTCTAGTAGGATCGAATGGATTTTAAATGGTACCCTGAACCGCTAACAGAAGATGAAACACCTTCTGTTAAGGAATTTATACAGAAGGTTCTCAATACAAAAAAGAAGAGGAGATACTTTTTATTAGTTAATGAATTCCTTAAGAAGTTGAGTGAATGCGATTCAATCGATCCTTATGTAAAGTGCCAGATGATACTGCCTTTAAAGAAAGGATTATATGAAATGAGAATTCCAAAGACTAGAAAAGAAGGAGTCGTAAGAATTTATTTTCAGTTTCATCCATACTTAAAAACTACATTAGTGTTACTGGATGCTGAGTTCAAAAAAGAGAAAGAACCATCAAGACTAGATTGTGCTCTTGGAAGAATGAAGCAATACAATGAGTATGCAAAGAGGGAATGCAATGTCAAAAAATGAAGTTTTAGATTACTTTGATGAAGTTTTATCAGAAGATCAATCATTAAAAAACTATGAGATCGAATATGCACCTTTAGCAAATTTTATAAATGATTATGAATACTTGAAAGAATCCAAAGGACTCAATCAAAAAGACCTTGCAGATCTAGCAGGCACAACACAAAGCGCTATCTCAAGATTTGAAAAAATGGATAACAATCCTGGATACAAATTTCTTAGAAAGATTAGTAGTGCATTGGGTGATGAACTTTTGATTACTCCCATGAAAAGTAGAACTTTCACTTTGCCCTATGATCTTCATGAGAAAGTTGAAGAGCTTGCTGTGGAAAATAAGATTGATGTACAAGAGTTTATAGCCAGATTGATAAAGGAGCAAATCTCACAGCACTACAGCAGATACAGCTTTAAATTGATCGGTAGTGGCTCATTATCTTGCAATATTGAAGATGAAGCAGTTCCACAAGAAATGGAAGAACCCAAATATTCTAAAAAAATTAAAACAAGGAAACTTGCATGATAAAGAACCTGTCCAAAGAAAAATATGATATTTTTTTGGACTTTAATAATAATCTCAATTTACTCCAACTAGATGTTTTTAAGGTTAATTTTGAGAAAAAACATGTTGGAGAGATTTCTATAGATCAAAAAATAAATATAACATGGGGTTATGCTATTGCTGACAATGATCCATTAGTCATCACCGATGATAAAGAAGATCGTTTTATTGTAAGACCAAAGATTGATCTAAATTGTGAGCTTAATGGTAAAATCTTTTACAAACACTCAACTGCATATTCACTTGCTTTCAATATTCATTCTATGGATCAATTTGAATCAATCAAGAATGACAAAGACTTATGGACTGCATTTTTGGATAATAACTTAATGAAAACCATATGGCCCTTTTTTAGGCAACAAGTCTTTAATGGGATGAATTCACTTTGTTTAAAACCTGTAACATTACCATTTATACATTGATTCGGATCTATTAACCCCCTATAAGATTGATTGACTACTCTGTCTTTCAATATCTTTTGTTTGATTGAATTCCATAGCTTCAGCAAGTTGTGTTAATTTTACGTTGTACCCTTTACTCGCGCAAACTTCAGAAATTGATTCCAGGGGTACACGAAAAAACTCTTTTCGTAAATTAACTTTATTAAGTCGACTATCCTCAAAGGCCTTATGTAGACTGTTTTCTAACTCTGGTGCATTATCTGTTCTAATCATGGCATGAACATCAAAAGGAAATGGAACACTAGCGCCACTTAACTCTGAAACTCTATCCATTGGAGTCATTCGACGAGTCATCCCTATTTTATATACATCCTCTCCGAAAGATCCAATATTTGAAATGATATAAACATGCCCTTCTTTTGTAATCTGGGCCATGGCAGTTGCTCTTTCTCTTGTCTGCATAGCTTCATCTAACTTAGCTTGCAATGCAAGAATCTGTTTTTCAAACTTCTCCCTATCTTTTCCAGTTTTACTTTCGACTTCCAAACGCGCATGGGCTAAGGCCTCCTCATATTTCTCCTGCTCTTTAATGGCTTTTTCTCTAGCTTTCTCAGCTTCGCGTCTTGCTTTTTCCTCTTCTCTCATTTGCTCTTTAAGTTCATCTTGCTCTTCCTTAATTCTCCTTTCTTTATCAAGAAGATCATAGACCAGGCCCATTTCTTGAAATTTCAAATCAAGGTACTTCTCACTGATTGCAATATTATAGACAGATAATAGATTATTGATTTTATTAAATGTGACTTCCATCTTTTCTTTAGATTTTAAAAAATTATTATACGTCACTGAATTAATTATTGTGCTGGATTCGTTGTTGAATGCATTTACTCCAAGATTTGCTATATTCTTACCTGCGCTATCTGGAATACGATTGAAAACAGTTTTATCTTTAATTAACTCTTTTTGTGCTTCCCTTATGACATCAAGAGCATCTGAATAATCAAGATAATATCCAAAATCATATTTTGGTTGATAGAAACTCATTTCTTCAATATCTACTTTATATTCATAATCTTCAAAATATAACTTTATTCTTTCTACGTTTGATTTTAGTGTTAACTCATCCTTCTGCAGCTCAGAAATCCTTTCTTCTACATCAATAATAGGTCGATAATTATTTAATTCATTATTTAAATTATTGATTTTCAAATCATATTCTTCAGATCTTTTAGTTAAATCGTCATTTAGATCTTTAATTCTTTGACGATTCTTGAAGTTATTCATTACTGTGAATATCAAAACCACTAATAATACAACTATAAAAACTTCCATAATATTTTAATCCTTTAAGAATGAAATATATCTTCTTTCAGTAACATAACCTGAAAGATCCTCTCTCATTATTTTAGACAACTCCCTGAGATATTTATCCAAGTTAATTAAATCATGCCCTGTAGCGAGTTCATCATCTTTGATTATAAGGTTGGTTCTTTTTTTTGTTTTTGCTGGAATTAGTTTTTTAATATCTTCTTCGTTGCATAAACTAATTCTTTCTACTGTCTCTATCATACTTCTCGCTGATTGAATTTCTAGTACTTTACAGATTTCACGTAATTCTGTTTGAGACAACTGTAGCAAATCAGCCTTCACATCCTGCACTTCAATAAAAAGCATTTGTTTTTTTAATATAGATTTTAAATATTCATTATCACTTTCATCAATATAAAATGAGTATCCTCTGGTCTCTTCAAATCTTTTTATAATTTCTCTAAAATCTTTGTATGACATTTCAAGAAAATTTTTGGCAAGATATCGATATGCTGTTAGCCATCTGTGATCTTCTCTTGTGTTTTTGAAATCTTCAGGTAAATGCTCATCCTCATAGTAAATTCCAGAACCCAGAAGTGCTTCGAACATTTTATCCAGGTTGATAATGTTACTAGAGAAATCATTACTATTTATTTTTGCAATAACATCTTTAAGGACTTTTTTGAATTTACTAAAACCATCTAGCCCTAATACTGAATTAAATTTCCCGGACAATAAAAAATTGTCAATTTCTCTCACAGATATTTTACGTGAGCTATAAACTTTTTTATTTGCATTATCCTTTAATATTTTCACAGATGTCTTCATTTCAAATTCAATATCTCTATCATGGACAATACTACTACTTCTTGGTCGTCTAAACTCTTCAATCAATGCAGACCTCCAAAAATTTCTTTCTATTCATTAAAACTACACTCATTGTTTTACATTTATTGAATCTGTCAAAACCCGAGAATCCTAGGGTATTCCCTAGGGCACAAATCAATAATTATCCCTCACACTTTCTATATACCCCAACTGGGAGGCATATCCATGACCATCAAAGTCATTGTGAAAGGCAGGGAGATCAAGATGACCCGAAAGGAATTCCTCCGCCGTTATGGTAATCGGAAGGAATCTGGATACATTACCAAGGGCAGGGAAGTATCATGCCGAAGCTGACACTCCTCCCCCTTGATGAAATTTGTTCACTTATTGATAATACCGATCCCTCTGATGAAAACATGATAGCATTGCTCGACCTTTCCGTCACTCTTGAAATTGAGAATTACTGTTCTCGTGTATTCGTTTCCCGTCCCATTACTGAGTACCAGGGCGGTTCTGCTTCCGGTGCTGTTACAACCCGGGA
Organism: Oceanispirochaeta sp.; assembly: GCA_963676905.2. Classification (GTDB taxonomy): domain Bacteria; phylum Spirochaetota; class Spirochaetia; order DSM-2461; family DSM-2461; genus Oceanispirochaeta. Next base: position 2,369,722 of record CAXXVE010000001.1, on the reverse strand, counting down.
ATATCCCGTCACTGCCTTTGAATCTCTTGAGGTTAAGGACAGGACCAGCGGCGAGTTCCAGCTTCTCAACACCGATTACTACTCTCTTACCCCCGAGCCAGGTGAATCCTCCGGCCCCATCGATATTGAGCTGGTATCCGGATACACATTCCCCCAGGGTAAGAACAATATCAAACTGCAATACACCGCAGGCTATCTCCCCGGGGAAGTCCCCGATGATCTGAAGATGGCTTTCTGCGAGATTGTCAGCTGGATGCTGAAGCGGCTGAAGGCCCGGCAGGTCGGTGTTCATACCCTGGACAGGGCAGCAAACCAGACAGGCCCGCTCCTCTATGATCCCAATATCCCAGATCATACCAGGCAGATCCTCCTCTCCTATCGCCGGAAGGGTTTTTAGATGAGTGAGATCTTTATTCCCGAAGAAGCCCTGACCGATGCGGTCGACAAGGCCCTCACAGAATACTTCCCTAAACTTGTGGTAGAGAAGAACAAGGAGTGGAACCGCCTCTGGATCAAGCCCTTTGCCACGGTTTTGAAAACTCATGAGAACTACGACCTCCATCCCCTCCCTCTGGTAGAGATGAAGCTGGAGCGGGTGAAGCGGAAGAGCAGCGATCCCTTTGTGGAGCTGGTTGAGTTTGAGCTTGTTCTGGAGTGCCGGTATGAGTTCGACTGGGATACGCCCTTTCGCTATACCTGGCTGCTGAAGGAGATGTTCCGGAGTGATGAAACCATCAATTCCATCATCGACCGTTATGTGATTGAGGAGTGTGTGTTCCGGTCCGTGACTCCCCGGGGCGGGATCGGTTTTCCTGAGTCCACCTATACCATCCGGCTCTACAGGGATCAGATTATATGATCCGTTACTTTCTGGTCCGTCCGGACCGGTCGCCGCTGCCAATGGTGTCCACCCGGGAGAGCCTGCAGTTCAGGGAGAAGATCCGGGTGCTGAAGCCCACATCTGACAGCCTGCTCAGTTCCGGGGTGATTACCCTGGGCCATGAGGTGACCGGACTGATCTCCTTCCGGCTGAACAGAGAGTGTCTGGCTCCTCTCATGACTCTGGTGACCGGAGTTCTGACGGGCAACGGTCATCTTGATCAGACCCACGGCGTCTTCTATCACGATCTGGAGAGTTCCCCGGCTCCCATGGATGCGATCAGTATGATCCAGATGATGGAGGACAGTGTCTATCTGATGGAAGATCTGGAGCTGCTGGAGTTCCATTTGAAGGGAAAACGCCGGGAGGCAGTTCTTCTCTCCCTGCGGATTCTGGGGGAGGTTCCCAGGACCAGTACCAGCTTCGGCAAGGACGGTCCTCCCGAAATCCCGGACCAGGGCTTTCTCAATCTGGAGGGAAATGAGATCTCCGCTGACGGTGAGGTTCTTCCGGATCTGGCCGCCTTTGCCCTCTCCGGCAGTTTTACGGAGAGTCTGAAATCCCACTCCCTGATGATCCGCCGTAAGGACACCGCCAGTACCGACTACTCCCTGATGCGCCAGAGGCTCGGCTTTTCCATTGTCCTCAGCTCCCGGGACAGCTATGAGCCGGGGCAGAAGGTCCGCTGTGAGATCACCATTGATCAGGCGGTATACCGCGGGGAGGAGTGTTTTCCCGACAACAAGGGGATCTGGGGCCGGGAGTTCAGCTACATCATTATCGGAGCTGTAAAGATCCGGGTCTTTACCCATCTGGATACAGAGGGAGAGTCCCTGTAATGGCCTTCTTCTCCCTGGACCCGGCCCTTGAGGAGAGTGTCGCCTCCCGCAGCGATGCTCCCGTGATTGTGATAGAGGTTGCCGATGACTCCGGTTCCTATATCCGTCTGCCCGTTGATGCGGTGAAGGAAGCCTGGATGCGGAGTTATAGGGACAGCCTGGGGGGCTACTGCGCCTATGGCCGTCTTCTCTTTAAGGATGCGGGGAATCTGCTGTCCGGTTTGTCGGGGAAGGATCGGGAGATCCAGGTGTACTTTTCCAGCGGGGACTGCGGGCTTTATCTGCATCGCTTTACCTTGCAGGTCCGGGATATGGGGTTTATACGGCGGAAGGTCGGCGGGGTCATCTGGATCACCACCTATGTGGAGGATGCCCCCAGCCGGATCAAACGCCTTGGGGCCCTGCGGAACTGGCAGGAAAAGCAGACGGTGACTGACCTTGTGATGAGCGACAAGAGTGTTCCCTCTTCGAGCCTTCTTCATCTGATCGCCGCCAGGGGCGGCGTCACCTTTCAGGAGATCGACTGCTCCACCATATCCCTCACATTGGTTTATGCCTCCCTTTCCGGGAATCCCTGGAATGAACTCTGCGCCCTGGCTTCCAGCTGCCGGGCGATTATCGAGGGGGGCGTGGACTTCAAGCTCCTCTTTTCAGGTTCCCCCTACCAGAGCGATGAGGAAGCCGAAGAGATCCCCGCACTGCCGGCGGACCTCTTCCATTCCTTGAGCGAAGAGGATGCCGGCGAGCTTCACTGGAACTCGGTGCGGTTGAAGTGGAACCGGCCGGAGCGGCTGGCAAACCAGCTGCTCTGGAGTTATGAGGATGCCCCTGTGGTCTATGACGAGGCCATGATCCCGTCCTGGCCCTTTCTTCCTGACGGGGACCGGGCCATACAGGATGAAGAAGTCAGTTATGAGGCCCACTTTGAGGTCCGGGAGGAGTATAAGAGGCTGCCTGTAATCTGGGCCGATGAGGTGCAGTCCCTGGAGGATGTGGAGGCGGCACTGGTCTATGAGGCAGCCGATGAGAGCGAAGGAGGCCTTACGGTCACCTCCTACCTTGCCGAGCGGCAGCGGGCCCTGGTCAATGTGGTCTGCGGCTCAGCCGGTTCCCTCTTCAATTTAAGCATCTCGGGCCGTCCTATTGTGATGCGGAGCGGCACTGCCTGTTACCTCTCGGATGATGAGGATATTGCCGAACGGGGCCTCCGTATCCGGAGCGGCGACTCCCCGTACTTTTCAGACGATGTTGTGGGCTCTGACAGTCTCTCCCATCCCGAGGACTGGGTGAGCCGGGAGCTGGCGGAGGGTGTGAACCGGGGCCGGAGATTCCGGGGGCGGAGCGAGTTCTCCCTCTTTTATGTGAAGGCCGGGAGCCGCTGCACCCTGATCCGGGAAACAGAAGAGGTCGCCTGCCGGGTGGAGGAGCTGGTGCTGGACTATAAGAGGAGCCTGGGGATGGAGTGCCGGGTGGTCCTGCTGGAAGAGTCAGAGGAAGGAGGAACGGATGGAGAATGAATCGGGGATCAGGCTCTCGGAGAAGCCTGTGTGGGAGATGAGCTTTGGCTATCACTTTATCGTCCTCTTGAAAAGGATGATCGCTCTCCCATCCAAGATGATCGGATTCAAGCCAGTTTGCCTCTATCTGGCAACCTGGCTTCTGGTGGAGGGGCATATCGGCCAGTGGGTGTGGCTGTGCGTGCTGATGATGGTCCTCTTCGGGATTATGGGACTCAAGGTGGCCGGGAACATGATGGCCCGGAAGGAGACAACATGAGTTTTCTGATCAAGCTGAAGACCTGGCTGACACGGCTCGCCTTTCTGCTGGCCGGGGTGCTGGGGACTCTGGCGGGAACGGCCCTGTGGTCGAAGATTGCATCGGGTAAAAACGAACAGGAGGAGGAAGTAGATGAAGATGATCTGGAGACTGTGGAACGGTACAAGAGGATCAGCCGGGAGGCGGAGGCTGAGGTCCGCTCTCTTAGTGATGATGATTTTACTGAGCGCTACCCCTCTGTTCCCCGAGATGCCGGAACAGGAGGAGATCGCTTCGTGGCTCGGGTCAAAGCCTACCTACAGTCGCGAGGAGGTGGCGGAGATCGTGGGGGCGATCATGGGGATCGCTCTACAGGAGATTGAACGGACCGGCCTTGAAAGCGCCCGGGAGGTGGCCGCCCTGGACGCCGGGGAGACGGCCTTCTACAAGGACCTGGCCGAGCGCAGGGGTGAGCGTATCTATGAGCTTGAAAAGAAGATCGTGAAGCTGGAGAAGAAGTGCCGGTGGATCGGCATTGCCGGCGCCGGGTCCACCCTTGTGATGGGCGGGCTGTGGACCGCCGACTCATTGGGGGCCTTTGAATGAGAGAGAGGATGAAGACAAGAGGACAGGTGACTGTCCGGGTGATCGGACCCGACGGTTTTGTACGGCGAAAGAAAGCAGGACTCCTCCGGCGGCTTCTGGGACTCCCCGGGAGGCTGATGGAGCAGAGCTTCCACAATGTGGTGACCATCTACGGCGATGCTCTGCTGGCGAACCTGGCGGTGGGCGGCGGGATGACTCCCGTGGACAGTTCCAACGGCTATATCGAGGTGGGAACCGGCTGGACCGGGCTGTCTGCCAAGAACAACACCGCTTGCAACACCCCCACCGGAAGCCGGCAGATTATGGACGCCGACTACCCCGCCACCAAGGGGGCCTACACCGAGGCCAATGACGGGATTGCCTGCTACCGGGCCACCTTCCCCGCAGGGTCTCTGGTGGTGGACGGGGTGAACGAGGCGGCCCTGATGAACGCAGAGACTGACGGCGTCTGCCTGGCCTACGCCCAGATCACCCCGGAGGTAAACCTGGGGGAAAACGACATCCTCCAGGTGGACTGGGAGATTACCTTCTATGGCACCGTCTAGACTGATGAAACCTCCCGGGGCCTTTGACTTTATCCAGAGTCCCCGGGACTCTCCCTGCCGGGTCCGGGCCGGTGCCTTTGGCCGGAGGGGGCTTCCCCTCCTCTGTATGAGCAAGTGGGACGGCGAGGTAGCTATGGAGTTCCGTACGGAATTTGAATCGGAATATGTCAGGGATATCCGGCGTGAGCCGGGGCAGACGGTCCTCTGCTGCGGGGACCGGCAGCACGTCTACCGCCGCCTGGATGAGGGAGGCATCGAGTACGACATCCTTCTTGCGGAAATTCCCCGGTCCCCCTTCTTCAAAATCCCCCTGGATATGCCCCGGGGGCTCTCCTTTCACAAGCAGGGTCTCCGTCACCCCGAGCGGGTCTCGGGAGATATAAAGGGAAGCTACGCGGTCTACTGGAAGAGGCGGAACGGAGCCTATAAGACCGGGAAATTCTGCCATATTTTCCGGCCGAAAATTATCGATGCCGCCGGAAGGTGGCACTGGGCTGAGCTGGACTTTGACGGAGAGGCACTTTTAATCCGGGCTGATGAAGATTGGCTCAAAACTGCCCGCTACCCTGTGACCGTGGACCCCCGGCTGGGGTATGACTCGGTGGGAGTGAATACCTGGGCGCCCTGGGATGTCGGTGAGCCGGAAGATCGCGGGCGTTTTATGTACGAGATGGGTATGGGGATGCAGAAAGTGATTCCTGACAGTCCCGTAACGGGAGAGTGTACCGCCGCCTTCTACTGCTACAGGCTGGATGGGGAAGCGAATGGAACGGCTGTCCTCTATGGAGGATCCACACCTACTGACCTTGTAAGCAGCGGCGCTCCCCTGATGGACCTGAATACACCCTCCGGGAGCGATCCCTCCTGGAAGAGTTGCAGCTTTACCGTTCCCGAGTCCCAGGAGGCCGGGAGCTCCCTCTGGCTGGGGATACTGGCCTACTACTTTCACTACCCCGTTTTTGATGAGGTGGAGGGAGCCGATTTCCGAATGACCTATCCCTCTGATTTTACGACTCCTCCCGGGACCATCAATACCAGTATTTACAGCTACTCCGGCTACCTTCTCTCCCAGTATATGGACTATATCAATGTGGTTTACAACTACGCCGCCCTGACAGAGACTATCTACCCCGATGATGAGAGGGCCTTTACCACGGAGTACAAACGGGAAGCGTCTTCGGAGATGGCACCCACAGGAGTGACCAGCGCAGCAAGAGGGCTTATCCGGCTGGTATCTTCCGCCGGAGGAATGACCGATACCTTAACCCGGACTGTCTGGTTCCAGAGGCTCCAGGAGGCGGGGGCCGGGATCGTCTCCCGGCTCAGCCGAGTCTATACCGCCTTTATCAGCCTGGTGGAGGGTCTCTCCTTCTGGGATGTGATCGCTCCTTCCCGGGCCTATGCCTCTGAAGAGCTGACTCTCTACTCCCCTGTGACCCTGACACTGGAATTGCAATCTCCCATCTGAGTAATACGAGGTGATGTTATGAATAAAATCTACACCGGGCAGAGCAGCCTGACCATCCGGGTATCGACCACCTGTTCCCTTGTCTCCGCCGAGAGCTGTGAGATCCGCTATATCAAACCCGATGGCACCGAGGGTGCCTTTACCGCCTCTGTTCTGGACAGCTCCGCCGGAATTATCTCCTACGATGTGAATGAGGGGGATATCGACCAGGCGGGCTGGTGGCGGTTCTGGGCCCATATCACCTTTACAGGCGGCCGTTCGGCTCCCGGGGATGTGCAGAGGGTATTTGTGCGGCGGGAGGGGTCCTGATGGCGGAGAAGACAAAGCTCAAGAAACTCATGGAGAGGATGGAACGCTTTCAGGAGGAGGAGCGGATTTCGGTGAAGGAGGTTCTGGCTTCGGGAGAGAGTTTCCCCCGGGAGCAGCTTGATGTGATGAACCTGGTGAAGGATGAGCTTCTGCCGACCTGTTACGGCCTCCTCACCCTCCTCTACAACTGCTACATCTCCCTGGAGCAGAAATACACGGCGGACGAGAGACGGTCACCGCGGTTTTTCAAGATCCGGTGGATGAGCTATATCAGGGCCTATGAGAAGTGGAATCCTCCCGATCCTCCGGTTGTTATGGGCGCCGAGAAGCATATCGAACGGGAGGCCATCCGGGTTCTCTCATCCAATGAGGTGGAGCGGGGGTCCACCTTTTCCGACTTCTTTAATGCCGCCATGATGATCGATGACTGGGGCCGGGATATCCGCTTCTGCAGCCCCTGGAAGAAGTGGCTGATCTGGGACGACTGCCGTTGGAAGGTGGATGAACTCAGGGTCATCTGGGATATGGGGAAACTCAGCATCGAGTCTATGGTAGAGAAAGCCCCTCTGATGACCAGCACCGATGAGGCTCTGGCCCTGATGGCCCATGCCCGGCGAAGTTCCACGGCCAGGAAGGTGGATGCCATGCTGACCACCGCCAGCGCCGACCGGCGGGTCCGGGTCAGCCCCGATGATCTGGACAGGGATCTCTTTCTCTTTAACTGCGCCAACGGGATTATCGATCTGACCACGGGACGCCTTGAGAAACACAGCAGGGGTCTGATGATCACCAAGGCCTCTCCCGTTCCCTTTGAGTCTGAGGCGGTCTGTCCGCACTGGAAGAAGTTTTTGAAGGATATCTTTGACAACAACCGGGAGCTGATCAGGTTCGTTCAGAAGTTCCTGGGCTGCTCCCTCACCGGGGATATGAGCTGCCAGTCCATGTTTATCCTCTACGGTACCGGGGCCAACGGCAAGAGTACCTTTATCAATGTGATCAACCGGATTATGGGGGACTATGCGGCCACCACGCCGACGGAGACCTTTATGCAGAAGAAGGGAGAGCAGGCCACCAACGATATCGCCCGGCTCAAAGGGGCCCGGTTTGTGACGGCCACAGAGAGTGATGAACACGGCCGCCTGGCGGAGAGCGTGATCAAGAGGCTCACCGGGAATGATGTGATCAGCGCCCGCTTCCTCTACGGGGAGTACTTTCAGTTTGTCCCCACCTTCAAAATCGTGATGGCCACCAACCACAAGCCACGAGTGGGCGGTATGGACCATGCCATCTGGAGAAGGATCAAGCTGATCCCCTTTGTAAAGACCTTTCCCGTGGAGAAACAGGACCGGAAGCTGAGTGAGAAACTGGAGGCAGAACTCCCCGGGATTCTCGCCTGGATGGTCGAGGGCTGCCTGAGGTGGCAGAAGGAGGGCCTGGGCAGCACCGATGCCATCGATGAGGCTACAGACGAATACCGCAACCAGATGAGCGATGTCCAGATGTTCCTGGCCGACTGCTGCCTTGTGAACGAGGAGGAGATGGTCCAGTCCAGTGTTCTCTATGGTGAGTATGTCTCCTGGTGCGAGAAGAACCATGAGCGGCCCAAGAGCAACCGCAACTTCAGCATGATGCTCTCCGAGGCAGGCCAGGACAAGGTGCGCCTAAGCGCCGGGGTGTTCTGGATCGGGCTCAAGCTGAGGGAGGAGACTCCTTACTGAAGAGCCCTGTGGACCGAAGCCAAGGCTACAAGGGTGTCGCCGTAACTCAGGTAATCTGAAGCTTCATCGAAGCGGATCCAACGGTATTCAGAGTGTTCCTCTGATATCTTTGGTTCCTCATCAGTCTCAAAGAAAAAACAGTGCTCTTTTACATGGGAAGGCCCCTCACCATAGTGTACCCGCCACTCATCCCTTATGGGATAGGTAGAGATAAAACCGCTTGGTACAGCCTCGGGAATTCTGATTCCCGCCTCTTCCCATACTTCCCGGATCACTGTCTCTTGCAGTGTCTCATCATCTTCCACACCGCCGCTGATGCCCTGCCAGAAGCCTGGTAAGGCCAAGTCGGGCCTGGGATGCCTCTTAAAGATAAGATACTCAGGTTGGTCGTCTGTGATTCGGTAAAGAAAGATGTGGATGGAGTATGGCTGTCTCATGATTGTCCCTTCTGGTTCACGTGATCTGTTATTTGATGCTTGAAACCTTTTGATTATTCTGAAATCTGCTTTCCTATAACCTGAGTATAGACGATCCTCTGATTCTCCCCCAGGCCCATTAAGGTATGAAGCCTGTCCCGGTCCACCAGGCCAAGAAGAGCGGTATTCCAGCCTGCGGCTGCCGCATAGAGATAAACATTCTGGCTGATAAAACCGGTATCGGCTGTGGAGGTATACCACTTTCTCTCTTCATCCTTACCGAATATGAATCTTTTGAATCTTGAAAAATCAGAGACGTAGACTAGCCCCAGAGGAGCCGTTTTCATCATCTTCTGGGTCCCGATCTCCCCTCTCAGGTCCTCAGAACACTGCCTGATCAATCGATGGGACTTTTCCTCATAAAGAAAAACTCCCTCAGCCAGGGCAGCATAGACCGTAATTTCCTGGGTATTACAGGCTGATGGCGCTGTCCGTTTTGACTTGCTCCGTTTTGTTTCTTCAGCTGTAATACCACAGGCGGCCCACAGAAGATTTGACATCTCCTGATCGCTGAATGTTTCCTGACTCCATTTTCGCCTGGTTCGCCGCTCTTTCAGAGCTTTCATCAAGGGAAAATCCATATCGGTTTCAGGCGAGGGCAGTTGTTTCAAATCATTCATGTAGTACTCCTGACTCTCAGGATAGATAAGTATTTTTTAACTGTAAAATTAATTTTTAAAAATGTAGAATCTCAGATTTTCCAGCCAAAAAAGGGGTGCATTAAAGGGATTCTGTGAAGGGTCTGTCATATCCAAAACAGAGATTCAGTCAGTTTTACTTGACCTCTGTTTACCTGTTTTCAGGCTACCCGCTTACCCCGGGCTCCCCCATCGTAGGGTTCGCCGTACAGAGATACACCCCTTGGTGTATTAACCCAGTTATCCCGGGGAATCCATCCTTTGTCTTATCAATCTTTTATAATCTTTCTGAATTTCTGTATGTATAGTACATACAAAAGGGTATAAAGAAGAATAAGAAGGTGGGGAAGTATTATAGGGAGGACTTTCCGATATGTATGGTTTCTTACATGAAAGCCACCTTTTCCCATGCACCGGATTCTCTATCCCTATCATCCGAGCCGAAATAAACACCCCCTCCGGGGTGAATTCCAAAACTTAAAAATTCTTCAGAGTCCCTCCGGCTGGAGGGGCTGGCGCAGCCGGCACCGGAGGCCGGGTTCGTGGTTTGTTGTGATGGTGTTGCGGGAAGAATAGATCTTGCCGGATTGCCCCTCACCGGGAAAACCATCCTCTTTGCCTGGAACCTGATCATCGGCGGATCGTGGAGGTCTGGAGGGGTCTGCTTTAGCAGTACCCGTAAGGCCGCCCTCGGCGTTTGCCCTTGTCCCTATAGCGCTTGCCTTTCAGGCGGGCGGACCCGGACGCTCCCCCTACGGGGGACGGGAGGGGGGAATCAAATAGAAGAACCGACCTTGCAGCTGCCTGTCCGGGGGAGCCTCCCTGAAAGTAGACCGTCCGAATGAGGCTCCTTTTCTTTGCCCTTCACTGTTTTGGGTCTGGCGTTGTTTTGCCTGGCAACCAGGCAGGCCTTATGAGGCGGGATAACACGATGAGTGGACCACGGGAGGATATCCAAACAGGATGTTTGGCGGGGCAGCCCGGCAGATTCCAGTCGGGGAAAAGCCCGCAAAGGAAAGCCGTGCGCGGCGATTTGCGGGTGTTGGCGGGGAATCAGGGCGATGCGGGAGCAGGCAGATGGACATGCGAAGGGCTTAGGCCCTGAGTAGTCAGCTGACTGCGGAGCAGTGCCCTGCGAGAGAAGGTTCGCGGAGCCCGGCCGGAAGCCGGCTTGCCGGGTGGAGGTGGGCCGGAGCCGCGCTCCCTGGTGGTTGTAGTTATCAGTTCCAGGGGATGCGCCCCCTTTGGGGTTGGAGTGGGCCCAGAGCCCCGGGCGGAGCCGACGCCAAAGTTTAAACAATAGGAGAATTACACTTGTTAATAAAGCTTCACCTGTTTATTATATGACCATAAAAGGACAGATAATGAAGAAACCAACTACTATTTTTCTGATTGTCATAATAGCAGTAATCTTGGCGATAATAACACTTTTAACTTATGAGAGTTATTATATAATCTTTCTGGCATGCTTAACTTTGAGTATATATTATATGGTTTATCTATTTACTGTGTTCTTTAAAGCATTAAGCGGAGAGGAAGGTGGAATAGACCAAATAGCTTTTAAGGATTTTTCTCTTAAAGGTCAAACAGTTTCATTAATCGCATCATTTATAATAGTATTTGTCATTCATATTGTTACATCATATGACTTGTCGGAATTTGTTAATAATCAAGAGAATTCATCTCTAGATAAAATTGATGATGATAATATATTTGTAATTGGCCGCAACACACTATTACCAGTAAATCTGGTAAATGGTGATAAGATATTACTCAAAAAAGTGGATTCAAGAACTTTCAATAGATACAGTATTGATAACAAAATTGTTCCGATACTATCAGAAAAAACCATCTCAATTTATGACACAAGAGAAGAAATCTCATATGGTTCATTTGAATCAAAGAAGCTGAATGACCTAGATCTTCAGTATTTTATTGATGTCGAAATATTAACCTTATCCTTTGATCCAGGTATTGAAATACGAAATAATCATACTAACAAAACCGTCAAATTCAGCGATGATTTATCAAAGATTCCATTCAAACTTGAAGTAAAACAATTTACAGATAATATAACTCAGTTTGATATTGTAAATGCAATTACTAATGTTGTTGATGAAGAAGAAGTAAAAATTATAAATCGTGGTGCTTATCCGTATCATTACGAAGATAGGCATTTCTTAATTTTAGTAATTGAAGCAAATCATGATGAAAAAAAGATTGAATCTGATGATTTTTACTCTCGCTTTGCTTTACTTGAAATAGTAAATAAAGATGTTTTAATAACTGAAGAAGGTTGAAACCCTAAATCCAAAATATAACTAGAAAAATAAACCATACAAACTGAAAGGTGAAGATAGCATTATGAAATGTTGCCCAATTATAAACCGGATGTTTCGCATTCTTTCTGTAATACTTATTTTCCTTCATAGAATCCTTGAACATAAAAAATAATCTTGGGTAGTATCCTTTATCTCTGCAGAATGGAACAATTATCCAGTGATGAATCAGAAAAGAGATTATCAATGGAAAAAATATGATAACAGTATAAAGCGCCATTAAAATTAAGGACGAGAAAATCTCTAAGTAGATTGATAATAGATCCATCATTACATCCTACCACATCCTTTGTGGAATATTACATAACAGCCAAAGTGAAACATTCTTAGAACCTGAATAAGGTGTAGGCAATTTTGTAAGCAGATAAGCTTCAAAATGAAAAGATATTTAAAGAATCATAAAGAATGAAAAGCAATTAAATATTGAATATTTCCTTCCATTGTAATAACATATAGACATACAGAGAAAAAGAAGGATAGTAAGCATTACAACATCCAATTAAGTAGATTACCGTCAGCTGGCGTGGTTTGTGCGAATGCAGAAACCATGACAGTAGGTAATTCTACTTCAATTGTTTGTTATCTAGAGATTTCCTTATAATAATTTCCTATATCGAACTTTGTTTCCTTTATTAACCAATTAAGATTATTTTTACTTTCAATTCCAAGAACATAATTTAAGAGGTCATAGAATAGAGAAAAACCATATTCAATTAATGCTGGATGTAGATCTATCTTTTTCCCACTATGAACTATATCACAGCGTATTTTGTAAAGAATTCCAACTTTGAAATAATCTTTCATATCTCTATATTGCGGATATATATATTTTAAAGCATTTTGAATTGGATATATTTTAGTATTGTTCATAATCAATGTTTCTATGGCAATCCAAAGACTAATAATTTTATCGATGATATCATCAGAAGAAACTGCATTATCTATCCATCTAAGAGCAAGCAAGACTTTCCGTTTAATATTGATTTCTAATTCATTTATTTTATTATATTGACATAAATAATTAGGGCCTGCTGAAAAAGTCCTAAGTGTAAATTTACAAAGGAGATACAGGTCGTTATGATGTTATCAGGTGCATGAAATATGGGGAAAATGCCTCAAAACCCTTGCACCTGAGGTGAGCATGTATAGAGAAGAAGCAGATTATCAGCAGAAACTAGAAGATTTTTACCTTCCTTTCGGAGGTCATCTTAGTGAGGATAACCGGTGGGTTATTCTGAGCAAGAAAATCCCCTGGAATAAGATTGAAGCTGACTATGCAAAGCAGCTCTCTTCTTCAAATATGGGTGCACCAGCGAAGCCATTTCGTATGGCACTTGGTTCTTTGATAATAAAAGAAAAGTTTCAGCTTTCTGATGAGGAAACGGTGGAGCATATAAAGGAGACACCGTATCTTCAATATTTTATTGGTATGGAAGGGTATAAGGATGAAGCACCTTTTGACCCATCTTTGATGGTTCACTTTCGTAAACGACTTGATGGCAAGATCTTACAGAAGGCCAACGAGATTCTATTCCGGGAATACCAGGAAGTAGAGCTAAAAAAAAACCGGAAAATCCGGAAGAAACTGAAAAAAAAGTAGAATTGAGAAATCAGGGACAATTGATTGCGGATGCGACCTGTTGTCCTGCCGATATTCGTTTTCCGACTGACATGTCCCTTTTGAATGAAGCCAGAGAAAATACGGAGAGAATGATTGATTATCTCTATCCGCTGGATAAAGAGAGCAAGAAGAAACCTCGGAACTATAGGCAGGATGCACATAATGATTTCATCGCTTACACCAAGAAGCGGAGGCCAAGTACAAGTGTTCGCAGAAAAGCTCTCAGAAAGCAGTTAAACTACCTGAAACGGAATATACAGAATATAGAGGGGATGTTGAACCGGATTGAAGAAGAGGTTTCTTACCGATTGATCAACCGCTTTATAGTTGTGAAAGAATTGTACCGGCAACAGCGTCAGATGCATGAAAGACAGGAGCGCAAGGTCGAGAAGAGAATTGTGAGTGTGACCCAACCTCATATCAGACCAATTGTTCGTGGTAAGTCCGGAACAGCTGTGGAATTTGGAGCGAAAATTTCATTGAGTTTGTGTGATGGATTCAGTTTTATCGACCATCTATCCTGGGAGAACTTCAATGAGGCTGGAGATCTGATTCATCAGATTGAAAAGTATAAAGAACGGTATGGTTATTATCCCGAATCAGTTCATGCAGATAAGATCTATCAGAATCGGGAGAATAGGAAATACTGTAAGGATCGGAATATTCGGATGACAGGAAAGCCATTAGGTCGTCCTCCGAAAGAAACTGAGAAGAATAAAGAAGAATTGAAAGCAGCATCAAAACAGAGATATCAGGATGATGTAGACAGGATAGCGGTTGAAGGCCGCTTTGGAGTTGCCAAAAGGAAATATGGAATGGGGTTGATAAAAGCTAAACTTAAATCAACCAGTGAAACGGAGATCTTTCTTTCGGTTCTGGTCATGAATCTGGATAATATGTGTGCCAAAGATATGACTGAAATTGAAGAAAGATTCAAAATTAGGAGAAGAAGGGCTGCCTGAAAGACTTTTTCAGTAAGCCCTAATTAGAATTAAAGTCTCTATGAATTTTAATATCTGTTATTTCAGCAATGAAAGGTTCTGATATTTCTTCTGATATTGTATGCATTTCATTTTTTTTATTAAGGATGAAGTTCGCTTCTAATTCATATAAGAAATTTTGCCCATAGATGATTGATAACAAGCCTTTTATAGATTGATGATCATATAAATTTGCTATATCTGCTGATGGTGAACTTATTTTCGAGACTATAAAAACGTGAGATTCATCATTATTGGTTGTGTAATCAAATGTATCTGTATGACGCTCAAGTCGCATAGACTCTTTTTGTAGTCCATTTTGGTTCCAAAATTTTATTTTTAGTGGTTGTTGTAAAAACTTTTCAAAAACAAAATTTCTTTGAGATATGAATATCCCAGTATTATAGACGTTTATATTAAAAGGATCGGTTTCGAGCTTAAACTTTTCAGATACAAGAATTCTGTAACATTCAATATAAAACCAATCATCATCATTAGCATCATTAGGAATAAAGTATGTATAATTTTCAATTATCATATATTTCTCTTTTAATCTTATGTTGGAGTATTTGGTGGTAATTCATTGAAATCAATATTAAATTGTTTAACTTCAAAAAGTTTTGAGTATAAGAACTTCACATTACTCATATCAAAAAGACAAATATTTTTTCCATCTGCGAGTAGGCTATTATAGACTATTCCATCATATCCTTTTGATTTAATGACTTCTGATAGCCTTTGAGTTAATGTGTACTCTAGAAGATCATCATTACGTGATACTGGTTTCGAAAAATCATATGCAATATCATTCCAGATATACTCATCAACCTTATCTTCTGGGATTCCTTTAAAATAAAAAGGTTTAGTTTCATACATAAGATTCGCAAGTTTAAGTTTCTTTGTAGTCTCGAATAACCCAAGAGACATGTATTCTTTAACCCAAGGACGAGTTTCTGCTAAAGCTGTATTCTCATCATTAGAACAATAAAAGTAAGCTATTTTTTTTGGATTGATTCTTCCATCATTTACATATTCTGATTTTGGGTACATTCTTTCTTTTGATGCAGGAACAGCAATATCGTATAATTTATTACCTTTTTCATCAATCAATACATCTGAATCATAATATCTCTGAGCTCTACACAATACTGTTTTTTCATCGATTTCAGCTTCATTATCAACTAATAGCTCTTTAAATGATTCTATAAATTCACTTTGTTGAGTGTTCAAAGAAAATCTATTTGTTTCAAAATGAGACAGTTTGAATTCATCATAAGAATTAGTTGATTTAATTTTTGCCATTTTGACCTCCTAGATAACATCCAATTAACCTGCGTGACGGCCCGGCTCAGCCGGGCATTGGCGATTTTCTTGCTTTCTAGTGTATCCCCTTAACAATTACACGGAAACAACTTTTTGTCGTTCCTCCTGTTTCTGCAAGAAACTTGACAATAGGAACGACAGGTTCAATTGTTTGTTCTACTGCCCCATGTTTCAGATCCACGGGCCAGATCAAGGTCAAACATCTTATCTGACGAAAACCGACGCTCTATCACAACGGGAGATCAAGGTCCATTCATATATCTGGAACTATAGACATTATTGGACCAGGAATAAATCAAGGTTCAAGAGCAGCATTCCGGTGAAGGCGAATTCCACATACCTGCGCTTCTGCCAGCCGCAACCGAAAGGTCGCAGCATATTTCTTGATGTGAGCAAAAAAGCGTCAAATCACCAAGCCAAATATTTCATTCCTTTCGAGAGCTGTAGAACATCCTTTTAAGCTGCAGGAGGAGAGATGGCGGGATCGTTGCGTATGCAAGGATCATGACATTCCGACTGTCAGCTTCAAAAGTTTGTTCTACTGAATTCAATTATTTAAATTTCTTACCAATGCATAAGCTATGGAAGATCAGGTTGTATCAAATTTATATAATAAGATTCTTCCTTATATTTAAATTGATACTTTTCTTTACTTGAATATGAATATTGCATGACAATACTGCCATTGCTGTCATAAACAATGCATTTATTTTTTGCTGAGAATTCATTATCCATTCCATCAAAAATAATTAAATAAAATAGTGTAGAATGCTCTACTTGCATAAACTGATATGTAATACCTGGATTCCTGAATTCTTTGATCTCATTCAAATCAAAATCAAAAATATATGTATATGACTCATCAGAAGGATAATATGTATCACCTAGAATAATTCTTTCTTTTCCGTGTATAACAATGTAATCTGAACTATCCATCCAATCAGTTTGCTTAAATAGTTGTTTATCTTTTAAATATACTAATTTTAATTTGAAACCTTCTGATAATGCAACTTTACAAAGAAATATGGAATTTATATTTAAAGGGTCAGAATTGATTTCAAATCCTAAATCAATAAAGGCACCATATGACCACCCCTCAATTCCTTCAAATGTTCTTACTTTATACCATTTCGAATCCATTTTTCCAATTTTCATTGAATTATTTGTCTCATCAACTACATAGACAATCTGATCCTTATTTAAGTACCCGATGTGTTCACCCTCAAGGTTTGGGTCTTTTCGAATCCTAACTTGAGAATCATTTAAAATACCGATCATAGTTGATTTCGTCTTATTAGCTTCCAGTTCTTGACCGGCTATAAATGTTGCAAATATTAGTGAAAGTATGAAAATAAAAAAACGATTCTTGCTTATCACCATATCAAATTAATCCTTTATTTAAATTCTTATAGCTGTTTATAATTACTTTTTAAATAGCTGTTACTATTTCTGTTTTTTTCAGTAGAACACCCTTTTTAGCTGCAGGAGGTGGCAGCGTGCAAAATGAATGCATATACCTGGAACCTGACCCCGACTGTCTGCTACAAAAGATTGTTAAGTCAGCATCATTTATAAGAAATTCAATTATTCTGCGGACTTACCTGAATAGTCTTTTCTTCTGAGAAAATAGTAAACGAGAGGCGTTCATAAGTAAAGGAGTTTAAAAAATTCAGAGAATCTGTTTCTGAGGTATTATATTTGCAATATGGCTGCTTTTGGAGACAGTCCTCGATTATGAATCTGTCTTCGTAGATGTTCATGCTATTCCTAAAAGTTGGCCGTGGCCTGGTGGCCAGCAATACTTTGACAGATATAATCTTACTATCAGCGGAAGAGGTTTCCCTCGACCAAAGACATCGATTGTTTCCAAGGGTGTATCGCATTCTGGACATGTCTCTTCGTCATCAATGATTTCTTTAACCCCACCAAGCTCTTCCACACGGATTCTTTCCAGTGTTTCAACTTGCCGGTTAGAATACAATCCATAGTTCCTGATCGTGACTGTTCCTTTCGGTGGTACATGATTAAAGTAGCGTTCTCTGAATATCCGCATACTGAGTACTGTCTTTCTCGTTTCACCACGATATCTCTCGTAAATTGTCGCGGTATCGTTATAGTTATCGAAATCAATGTCTTCTATATCCGAAATAAACCCACAGATGGATTTAGACAGGTAATCAACAATATTGTCTCCATTGAACTTATGGATGGCCGGATAAACAGTGTACTCCCTATCCTGGCAGTTTCTTGTTTCAAAGCGGACAGTATTTCTTTTCACACCGGACAATTTCTTAATAAAATGCGGAAGCAGAGTTTCCCGTACTGTATCACAGATAATAGAGTATTTCATTGAAGGATAAGATTCGAACCAGTCATTCTCTGCGTTGACTCCTCCATCCGTGACGATACAGTGCATATGCGGTTTATAGGCAAGACCGACACTATGGCTTTGGAAGACAAGTATTACCCCAGGGGTTATCCCTGATTCTTTGCACATATTCTTGAATCCAAGATCTACCGCATGGAAAAACGAACTGATGAACTGCCGACGATCTATCAGCCATAGCGTATTCATTTCTTCTGGGAGAGAGACTATCAGATGATAATGCCCCATGGGTAATATCTTGGCGTGCATTTTACGGTTCCACTTTGCCTGATTCTTTTTAGAGCAATTCGGGCAACCCCGTTGATTGCAGGGATTGTATAAAACTGTATGGGTATGACATTTTGGGCAGTAGACGACACGTCCTCCCAAATCGATTGTACGGCAGGATAGAATATTGCTTGCGGCTTGTGCCTGTTCTTTATCTAATAGAGCTCCCGGCGTGGTTGCCCATATTTCGACCTGTGACATAAAATCCCCCATTGCCATGCAATGGGGAACTGCTGAAAACAGTTTAGTGCTTCAATTCTTCAGTGAATTTTTCTGATTTTTTTCTCATGTCGACTTAACATTGAATTAACCTGCCTGACGGCCTGGCAAAGCCAGGTGCTGGCGCTTTTCTTGCCTTTTCAGTCTTCCTTATTCCGTCTTCACCGAGAGAACTTGTTCTCACTGTTAACCGTTTCTGCAAGAAACGTGATCAGCAGTCAGGACTGGTTCAATTCCTTGTTATGCACCAATTATCAGAATGCCAAGGCCACTTCAGGGTCATACCTAAACAGTTGAGCGAGGTGAAGGCGAATTCCCTATTCCTCTACTTCTGCCAGCCGCAGCCGGATGGTTAATCAGCGGGAGTCAGCCAACGCAACATTATTCTAGAGGCAACAATCTACCCTCAAATATCCTCTCAAAACTACCGGTTTTCAGGCTCTAGGACCTCCGGTGTTCTGCATAACATAAATTATTCGTTGTTCTATATAATTCCCTGATTTGCCAGTAATCATGTTGATTTGTATAACAATTCAGTGATATCCGGCTGATAATTCAGTATAAGTAGTTTATATCCACTGTTATGCTGAGTCAGTATAATTCTTAGCTGACAGTACTTTTATTTTGTGAACAGCTCTCATATTAACCTGATTTTCTTTCTCTGTCATTTCTATTCTACCCTTTTGCAGTTGAGCCGGCTTCGGCCAAAAGGTTGAAATCTTTGAATACAAGACTGTAGTCTGTTCTCCCGTATTAGATGGCAGCTCTTTTTATAAGCTCTGCCGTGAGGATGGACAGGGAACTTGAAAGGAGTGTGCCTATGAGGAAGTATTCGGCAAAGTTTTTATCATCCAGTTCCTTGAACCGGGTGATTCCCTTGGCAGCCAGAATAAAGCCTATGGAGCCGTAGTGTCCCGTCAGGACAAAGAAGAAAAAGAGAAGACGCTCAATGCCCCCGATGATCTTGCCCCGCTTCAGCTCTTCAGAGTCATCAACACTCTCCTTGTTGTCATTGTCCTTCAGGGGAGCCGCTTTAATGCTTTTGAGGATGGCTCTGATGATGTGATTGAGTTCCTGAATGGTAATCAGGATGCCAAAGAGGTAGACCGGAACCAGAGTGAAATCCTCAGGGCTGCTGGAGCGGGTCAGAATATTCAGTTTAAGAATAGCTGTCAAAGCGTTTTCGGCCGCTTTGGTGAAACCGGGAGTCTGCAGGGTCACTCCATAAAGTGTGGTTGAGAGTATTATCAGTCCTGCAAGCTGAAGAGCCCTCCCCCAGAAGATGTTTTTTTCCCTTTTTTCAGTGGTGGCCGTCAGGATCTGATAGGCAATAACTATAAAGAGGGTGATAAGTGTAAATATCCAGGATGTGAACAAGGGAGCAAGGAGCAGAGCCGTAATCATGCCCTGAATCAGATTTTCTTTAAAACTGCTGTGCCTCTCGTCGGACCACTGCGTGAAAAACCTTACAAGAAGGAAGGAGTTGAAAAAGTAAAATACGGGAGTCATAAAGGGTATCTCTCCTTCAGCTTTGTGTTTAACGCTTCAATATAGTGAAGATACTTTTCAAGATTGTTGGTGGAGATCAGCTTGTATACGGCCCTCTGGGAGATACCGAGACCGGGGTATATTTCATTGACCGGAATATGATTCAGAAGCTCTTTGAATGTGAAGAGGGTATTCAGTTTCCATCTGCTGAGTTCTGAGAAGGCCAGATCAAGGGAGGAGTTTATAAGGTCCAGATCCGCATCCGACTGCCCCTCGTAAAACTGGATAATGGTTTTATCACTGGACTTCATATTTTCCACCCCCTCCCGGGCATAGTGGAAGGCGGGACCGTCCATACCTATGGAACTGTCCCTGTTGATATCGGTATGAAGCTCCCCTACCCCGACAGCCACCCTGAGTTTGACAGGATGGATGGTGAGGATAATATCCAGAAGATCTTCGAGGATACCGCTGCTGTTCTGATAGACCGCCTGAAACTCGTCTCCCAGGGTAATGGTATAGGGAGAGAGTATGGAGGGGGACCGGGAGCTTATTTCGCTGAGCCTTTTTTTGAGGTTCTGCTGGAAACCTGCACGGCTGTCGATCTCCCTGGATTTAATGATGTCGGCGATAACCGTAAACACCTGCATAGGAAGATTGTACCATTATAGTTCAACATCCGTCAATTGAACTTATTTAGTTCTATTTGTTGTTTTGTACTTTTTTAGTTCATTATATTCAAATTGCAAGTTTTCGTTACAAAAAAAAGTCCGTCCCTTTTGGAACAGACTCTTTTGCGTTAAGGATTGGAGGGGCGCCGCAGGTGGTCTTGCGGGAACCGCAGGACGGGACCCCCGCAAAGCCTGACCCCCTGCCCGTAAGGACAGGGGGAAACGCCCATAAATGTTTAATAAAAAGAAGGAACTACTTCAGATCGAAGCCGAAGTAGTCTCTTGCATTTTCATAGGAGATCTCCTTGACCATGGAACCGACCATATCGAAGTCCATGGGGATCAAGCCCTTCTCCATGTCGGAGCCGAGGATGTTGCACAGAAGGCGGCGGAAGTACTCGTGCCGGGTGTAGGAGAGGAAGGAGCGGCTGTCTGTGAGCATACCCACAAAGCGGCGCAGCAGTCCCAGCTGACTCAGAGATTCGATCTGACGGGTCATGCCGTCCAGCTGATCAAGGAACCACCAGCCCGAACCGAACTGGATTTTACCGGCGGAAGTTCCGTCCTGGAAACAGCCGATCAGGGTGGCGATCACTTCGTTGTCCCTGGGGTTCAGATTGTAGATGATTGTCTTGGGGAGCTTGTCGTCCTGATCCAGCATGTCCAGGTATTTGGCCATGGGGCGGGCGAAGTTCTGGTCGTCTACAGAGTCGAAACCTGTGTCGGGTCCAAGCTTGTTGAAGAGTCTTGTATTGTTGTTCCGGATGGCTCCGATGTGGAGCTGTTTTGTCCAGCCTTTTTCGGCATCGAGGTGTCCGAAGAGGACCATCATGGCTGTTTTGAACTTGAAGTCTTCCTCTTCACTTACCTTTGTTCCTGTAAGGGCCTTGGCGAAGATGGCCTCTACTTCGGCTTCTGTGTAGTCCGAGGCATACATTGTATCCAGTCCGTGGTCGGAGAGGCGGCAGCCTGCGTCGTGGAAGAACTGGTGGCGGACCTTGACGGCCTCTTTGAGGGAAGCGAAGTCTTTGATCTCTACTCCCGATACTTCAGCAAGGGTCTTCAGGTAGTCCAGGTAGAAATCCTTGTCGATGGCCATGGCCTTGTCGGGTCTCCATGTGGGGAGAACCTTGACGGCGAAGCCTTCTGAAGCCAGGGCCTTGTGGTACTCCAGGGAGTCGATGGGGTCGTCGGTGGTACAGACGGCCTTGACGCCGCTGTTGACCATAAGGGTCCGGGAGCTGAGGTTCTTAAGCTCTGCATTGGCTCTGTCCCAGACGTCCTGGGCTGTGTCGCCGTTGAGGACGACATCGTCGATGCCGAAGTACCGGGCCAGCTCGAGGTGGCACCAGTGGTACATGGGGTTTCTCAGGGCATAGGGAAGGGATTCTGCAAACTTCTGGAACTTCTCCCGGTCCGGGGCATCCCCTGTACAGAAGGGCTCTGCCACACCGTTGGTTCTCATGACTCTCCACTTGTAGTGGTCTCCCCCAAGCCATACCTGGGCGATGTTGTCCCACTTTTTATCCTCGTAGATCTCCTGGGGAGAGAGGTGGCAGTGGTAGTCGATGATGGGCATCTCTTTGGCGTATTCGTGAAACAGTTTTACGGCAGCGTCGTTGTCGAGGCCGAAATTGTCTGTGATGAATTTCATATAGACTCCTTTATTGGTCTGAAATGGTAGTATGGTAGCGCAAAAAGGCAGCCTGAAACAAGGTTGTTCCGGCTGCCTTTGAATATTTTAACTAGAGGATGACTCCGTCTTTGAAGATGGAGATCTCCCTGTATCCGTTGATCTCGTTTCTGACCTCTTTGCCTGAAGCGATATCGATGATGAGCTCGCAGAGGTCCTTGTTGGTGTCATCAAGGCTCCTGCCCTCGGCAGCCACACCGGCGTTGAAGTCAATCCAGTTGGGCTTGCGCTCTGCAAGGTTACTGTTGGTGGCGATCTTCAGTGTGGGAACGGGAGCGCCCATGGGGTTTCCCCGTCCTGTTGTGAAGAGGATCATCACAGCACCCGCGGCGGTCATGGCGGTGGTGGAGACGATGTCGTTACCAGGGCCGTTTAAGAGGGTCAGCCCTTTCTTTTCCACACGCCCGGCGTAGGGAATGACGTCCACAACGGGAGCCCGTCCACCCTTCTGGATGCATCCCAGGGACTTGTCCTCCAGGGTGGTGATGCCGCCGTCCTTGTTGCCGGGAGAGGGGTTTTCGTAGACAACCTGGTCGTGCTTCAAAAAGTACTCCTTGAAGTCGTTGATCAGGTGTACAGTCTTGTCGAAGACCTCTTCGGATTCGGCGCGGTTCATCAGAATGGTCTCCGCTCCGAACATCTCGGGAACCTCTGTAAGGATGGTGCTTCCGCCGGCTCCGATAAGGGAGTCTGAAAAGCGTCCCACAAGGGGGTTGGCTGTGATGCCGGAGAGTCCGTCGGAGCCGCCGCACTTGAGGCCCACAACCAGCTCGGATACGGGGCACTCTTCCCTTTTGTCTTTAGCCGCTTCGCTCATAAGCTCATCCAGCATGGCAACGCCCTCTACAAGCTCGTCCCCTACTTCCTGGGTTACAAGGAAGCGGACTCTGGACTCGTCAAAGTCGCCAAGGAGTTTTTTGAACTCGGGGACCGTGTTGTTCTCGCATCCCAGGCCCAGAACCAGTACGGCTCCGGCGTTGGGGTGCTTTACAAGGTCAGCCAGAATATTTCTTGTGTTCTCGTGGTCGTCTCCCAGCTGGGAGCAGCCGAAGGGGTGTACGAAGGTGTACACGCCGTCTACCCGCTTATCGTTGATCATGGAGGCCCGCATTGCAAGAACCTCGGCTGTCTTGTTGACGCAGCCTACGGTGTTGACGATCCATACCTCGTTCCTGATACCCACACGGCCGTCGGCCCGTCTGTATCCCTGGAAGGTTCTGCCCTGAAGCAGGGTGTCCAGGCTGGCCGGTGCCACGGGTTCGTACTTGTATTCCAGAGTTCCAGACAGGTTTGTCTTGGTATTCTGTGTGTGTACCTGCTCACCCGCCTTGACCGCTACCTTGGCATGGCCGATGGGAAAGCCGTATTTGACGATGTTTTCGCCCTCTGCGATGTCTGCCAGGGCCATCTTGTGGCCCCGGGGGATATCCATAACCGCTTTGACACCCAGAACTTCAGTTCCCTCAGGGATGTCTTTCAGGGCCACGACGACGTTGTCGTGGTCGGCGATTTTGATATAGGAATCACTCATATTAGTCCTCCAGGAGACCCTTGATAACTGCGGGAACGCCCTCTGAAACCATGGCAGAGAGGTAACCGGCAGTCAGATCGGTCAGTCCGCTGATTGTGCTCAGGTCCTGTCCCCAGTAGTCAGTCTTGCTGAGAACAGACTTCATGATCACTTCCGCTTCCGCCTTGTCCGCGGCGGTTTTTCCGTCCCACAGTGATGCAAAGTAGTCGAGTACTTCGGGGGAGTCATTGATGGCATACTCTTTTCCGTCCAGAGCCCGTACGGCGTTCAGTGAAGTACCGTCTTCGCTCTTTGAAACAGATTTATAGAAGAGAACAAGGGCAGCCAGAGAGAAGCTCAGCAGGCCGGGATTCTCGCCCTTGCGGTTGATATACTCAAGCAGTGAGGGAAGAACTCTTGTTTTGAACTTGGAAACAGAGTTCAGTGAGATGCTCAGGAGAAAGTGCTTGATGTAGGGGTTTGAGAAACGCTCGAGGATGGCTCCGCCGTATTCGGCAAGCTCGTCTGCGGGCAGATCCAGAGTGGGGATGATCTCGTCGAAGATTCCCTTCTTGATATATTTTGCAATGACCTCGTCGTCCATGCAGTTCTTTACTGTTTCAAGACCGTAGAGCCATGCAGCCAGAACTGTCATTGTGTGGGCGCCGTTTAAGATGCGGACCTTTCTTGTTCTGTAGGGAGTCAGGTCGTCGCACCATTTTACGTTCAGTCCGGCCTGGATCAGGGGGAACTCCTTTTCGTACTCCGAGGGACCCTCTACTACGAGGAAGTGGAAGATCTCTCCGGTGTTCAGGAGGTTGTCCTTGTAGCCGAGCTCGTTCCACAGGCCCTCTACTTCGTCTCTGGGGTAACCTGATACGATTCTGTCTACAAGGGTGTTGAAGAAGACGTTGGCCTCTTCGATCCACTTAACAAAGGCATCGTCTCCGGGGAACCAGTCTGCAGCCAGTTCGAGGACGCACTTTTTAAGGTTTGTACCGTTCTTTTCAATAAGCTCACAGGGGAAGAGGAGGAATCCCTTTGCGGGGTCTCCGCCGAAAGCGTCGTATCTCTTTTTCATAAGAGTCAGAAGCTTTCCGGGGAAGGATACGGGGGGCTCATCTGTGGGCTTGTCTTCCTTGCGGAGAACAATACCGGCCTCGGTTGTGTTGGAGATGATGATTCTCAGGTCGGGATTCTCTGCCTCTTTCAGGTAGGCGGCGAAATCTTCGTAGGGGTTGACGGCTCTTTCAACAACGTCGATGACCTTCTTGTCTACAACGACGTCTCCGTTCTGGATACCACGGAGGAAGAGGGTGTAGAGGTAGTCCTGCTCGGCCATCATGCCGATCATTCCCTGTGCCAGGGGCTGAACAATGGAAATCTTTCCGTTAAAGAGTCCCTTGGAGTTCATTGAGTCGACCATCCAGTCGATAAACGCTCTGAGGAAGTTACCTTCACCGAACTGAAGCACCTTTACGGGTCTTTCGTTCTTTTCGATGCCCATTTTAAGGGCGAGATCCTGATTCAACTGATTCATTAATTGTCTCCTGTAAAAATACGTTTTAGAGCCCACTGCCTGTGATTGCGCATGGCTTCTTCTGCGGCTTCCGGATCACTTCGTCTGACAGCATCAATTATAGTCTGATGCTCGGCGGGAATCCTGGAAAAGTCGTTGTCTCTTTGTTTCAGATGGGGCTGTTCCCGGGTGACGATCCGGGGGGTCAGCTGGTTTAAAAGGGATACCAGGACGTGGTTCCCCGCCGCCTGGGCTATGGCCAGGTGGAAGAGGTAGTCCGCTTCAAGGTAGTCGTTGTTGCCGTTTGAGTAGAACCTCTGGAGGAACAGGTCCTGCCGCTTTTCGATCAGAACAAGGTCGGCTTCGCTTCGTCTCTGTGCAGCAAGAATGGTACACTGCAGGTCAAGAACAAAACGGGCCTCCAAGAGATCTATCATTTTCTGATCACGGGATACGGGAATGGATTTCATCAGCTCTTCGACAGTGTCCTGGCCCAGATTGCTTATCTTTGTACCGCTCTGGGGAGTGATCTCCACAAGGCCGTAGAAGTCGAGCTTCTGCAGTGCCTTTCGGATGGTTCCCCTTGTAGTATTGAGAGTTTCCGCGAGGATTCTTTCAGATGGAAGACGCGCTCCGGGCTGCAGCTCACCCTGGTGCAGCAGTTCGCGTATCCTCTTTAAGATGAAGTCCTCGGGAGAGAGGCTCTCCTCTTCGGGAATCTCAAAGTGTTTCAGATCTACAATCGACTGTTTTGCCATTCTTTCCTCAAACTGGTTAACCAGTTATCTTGGTTATACATCTGGTTAACCAGTTTGTCAATGTTTTCTTTTCCCCTTTTGCACATTCAGTCAATATCCTTTACTCTTTCTAGAACATAGCCGCAGAATGAGCGAGGAGGAGTACTATGCCCAGTGTTGATATGCCGTTGAAGGAACTCAAAAAATACAAGGGAATCAATCCGAAACCCGAAGACTTTGATCAGTACTGGGAGAGAGCCCTGAAAGAGCTTGATGAACTCGACTTCAATACCCAGATAATTCCAGCAGAGTTCAAGACAGGCCACAGCGACTGTTTTGACCTGTTTTTTGACGGGGTGGACAACTCACGGATTCATGTGCGCTATGCGCGCCCCTCGGGAGCCGGACTGGACGGAAACAAGAATCCCGCAGTCCTGCGCTTTCACGGCTACACAGGAGAGGCTCCCAGCTGGGCCGAGCTGATGCAGTGGACCGCAGCCGGTTACTCTGTTTTTGCCATGGATACCAGAGGACAGGGAGGACTCTCCGAAGACAGGGGCGGAGTTCGGGGTACAACCTGGAGGGGACAGATTATAAGGGGGCTCTCGGACGGCCCTGAAAAACTCCTCTTCCGCCAGATTTTTCTGGATACGGCGGCACTGGCCCGGATCGCTCTGGCACAACCCGAAGTAGATGAAAACAGAGTCGGCGCCCTTGGGGGTTCCCAGGGAGGAGCCCTTACCATTGCCTGCGCCGCACTGGAGCCCCGGATCAAACGGGCGGCGCCCCTCTTCCCCTTTCTCTGCGACTACAAAAGGGTGTGGGAGATGGACCTGGGCCGTGATGCCTACGAGGAACTTCAGTACTGGTTCAAGAAATTCGACCCCCGGCATGAGAAGGAAGCAGAAGTCTTTACAACCCTCGGCTACATTGATCTGCAGTTTCTGGCGCACAGGATCAAAGCCAAGGTGATGATGGGCTGCGGCCTTATGGATGAGATCTGCCCGCCTTCAAGCCAGTTTGCCATGTATAACAAGATAAAGGCGGACAAAGAGGTTGTCATCTACCCCGATTTCGGCCACGAAGCCATCCCCGATTTTGATGATCTGGGATACCTCTTTATGATGGGCCTTTAAAGCTCCGGGCGCCCTGAGCTCTTAGTAAAGTACTTTTTCTCTATCATCATGGCAAGGAACACCCCTACTCCCGTTGAGACAGCGACTCCGATCATATCTTTGATATAATCAGACAGGATAGAGTATTTCAGCATATTTACTGAACTATTCAGATAGTACATCAGTTCCATTGCAAGGTGGGAACTGTGCACATCCAGACCCAGGGCGGTTCTCTCGGCCCAGATAGAACCTGCCGACCAGAGTCCATAGACCAGATACCCCAAAAAGAGTTCATTGAAGAGCTGTATAAGCACAAGTCCCCTGAAAAGCGGGGCTCCTGCCGATGAATCAGCAAGGGGTTTCCTCTTCAGAACCCGTTTGATCACCATAACAATGAGAAGGCACTCCAGGGTAACCAATACAATGACAGGTATATCGCCTGAGAGAATATCGCCCTGATTCAAATAGTGGACGAGAGGCAGCCTGCAGGCAAGGGCTGTCAGCAGAGCCATGGAAAAGCTCATATGGGCCGTTACCAGAATGATGGACCCCAATGAGAACAGTGAGACCAGCGGGAAGAACTGATAGGGAATGAATCCGATATAGACAAGACCATTTATAAACTGATTGGCCAGAGCAACAAGAAAAGCTGTGAACAGAGGGCTCGATGAGTCCCCTTCAATAGATGTGTCATTATGCATGGCGGGGATCATAGTATTAAAAATGCCCTTTATCAAGAGCCCATTTGTCCCTGTCCATCACCCGCAGGAACAACATTGCCCGCTGCTGGCTGATATTCAGAAACAAAGGTCATTTTTCTGTTGCCGAAACCCCGTAAACGGGGTATCATAAATCATTCTATTTTCTTTCCATAAAATGAATTATAAACAACAGGAATCTTATGAACAATCTAAATATATGCAGCCGCCCCATCAGCCTGAAACAGGACTTTTTTAATAAGGCGGCAGAGGATTGGGACAGAAAAATCAAGGCTGGAGATCATATTGTCCTTGAGAGGCTTTTCAGCATATTCCCTCTCTCAAAGGAAGAGAGAATCATCGATGTGGGAAGCGGTACAGGCATCTCAATCCCCTACTACAAACGGGCCGGAATATCCGAGCTGTACTCGGTGGAACTGAGCCGGGGGATGGTCGAAATACTAAGAGGCAAATTCCCCGATCTTATAATTTTCAATCAGTCCTTTCTGCAGCCCCTCTCCTTCGAGGCCTGTGTGGACAAGATAGTGATCTACAACACCTTTCCCCACTTTGACAATTTTGAAGAGGTCTTCAAACGCTCCGCTGAGTATCTGAAACCCGGGGGAAAGCTTATCATTGCCCACTCCCTGGACAGGGACGCTCTGAATGCTCTGCACAGGCGGAAACACAGGGCCGTGGCTGATGATGTTCTGCCCGATGAAAGCTTCTTTCACAGGATGTTCCATAAGCATGGATTCTGCAAAGAGCAGAGCTTTAACCGGGACTGGTTCTATACGGCTGCAGAAAAAATCTGAATTTTAATCCGGGAGGGCCGCTCCCGGATTAAAAATCAACAGGCCACAATCTCTTTGAGGGTGAACTCCCTGCCGCTTACAAGATCCCAGTGATCCACCCCGCATGCGGGACAGATCCTTTTTTGTATAAGAAGGTTGTAGACCTCACCGCACTCTTTGCACCGGGCATTGCCTGGAATGACCTCAATTTCAAGGGCCGTATCCTCAAGCTCCGTACCGTCCACTGCCGCAGGATAGCACTCATCCAGATAGCTCGGGATAACAGAGGAGAGCTCCCCAACCTGGAGAACGATCTTATGAACTTTTTTAAGGTTCCTCTCCCTCATCAGTTCCAGAACAGTTCCGGCGATATTCATTACTATTCCAAGTTCATGCATAATCTACCTCCCTGATACGGGAACCCGAAGGCTCCCGCGTAAGGAAAGAACAAAGCCCCGGGGCTATGCTCTTCCCCCCATGAATGAGTCCTTAACCTTTCTCACAGCAATTTTACCCTGGCGCTTTAAGACCTGTTTAACAACGGCAGGTTTGAGGTCGAAGTACTCTACCCCTTCCCCGTCGTAAACTCGCTCAAGGCTGATGGCGTCAAACTTGCACTTGGTTGTACACTGACCGCAGCCCACGCACATGTAGCTGTCCACAATCGTGGCTCCGCAGCCAAGGCAGCGTTCAGTCTCTTTTTTAAGCTGCTCTTCGGTAAACATACCGCGGAAGTCACTGTAGCTTTTTTTGTGTTCCCCCGTGGCTTCAAGAGCCGCAGGCTCCTGTCTGGGTGTGTTATCGAAAGTTTCAATAACCGCGGCTGATTTATCCAGCTCGGAGTAGATACGGCGGTCACGGCCGAGAACGAGGCTGGTACCGGGCTGCACAAAGCGGTGGAGGGAAACGGCTGCCTGTTTACCCGCCGCAATGGCGTCGATGGCAAAACGGGGACCTGAGTAGACATCACCGCCTGTAAAGATATCCTCCTGGGCTGTCTGGAAGGTAAACTCGTCTGCAATAACGGCGCCGTTGGGTCTTGTCTGAACGGCAGAACCCTTCAGGAGATCTCCCAGAACAATGGACTGGCCTACAGAGAGGAGGACATTGTCCGCCTCCACAGTGATGCAGTCGTTCTCGTCATAAACGGGGCTGAACCGGCCCTGATCATCGAATACGGAGAGACACTTTTTGAACTCAACAGCTGTGACTTTTCCTTTTTCGGTGATGATCCGTTTGGGGCCCCAGCTGTTGTTGATTGTGATTCCCTCTTCCTCGGCCTCTTCAATCTCCTCTTCGAGAGCAGGCATCTGTGCACGGGATTCAAGACAGAACTGGGAAACACTTCCCTCGCCGGCTCTGACGGCTGTACGGGAAACATCGATGGCCACATTTCCGCCGCCGATTACAATTGTGTTCCCCTCGAGTTTTTTCTCCTGATCCTGGTTGATCACCCTCAGGAATTCAATTCCCGAAAGAACACCCTCGGCGTCCTCTCCTTCAACACCGATCATCCGTCCGCCCTGAGCGCCGACAGCCAGGTAGAAGGCATCGTAGCCCTTTGATCTCAGCTCATCGAGGGTAATGTCTTTTCCAACTTCCACACCGGTTTTGAACTCGACGCCCATCTCTTTGATGATGTCGATCTCCGCCTCAACAACATCCTTTTCAAGGTGGAAATTGGGGAGTCCCAGAGTCAGCATACCGCCCAGGCGTCTCTCTTTTTCAAATACAGTGACTGTGTATCCGTCCAGTGCCAGGTAGTAGGCACAGGAGAGTCCGGCGGGTCCGGAACCGATGATGGCTATCTTTTTATCGCTGTAGTCGTGACGTTTTACAGGGATAAAACGCTTGTTTTTGTCCAGCTCCATCTCGGAGATAAACTTTTTGATCTCGTCGATGGCAATGGGAGAATCGATATCACCGCGGGTACAGGCATCTTCACACCGTCTGTTGCAGATACGGCCGCAGATGGCGGGAAGGGGATTTTCATGCTTGATAAGCTCCAGAGCCTCTTTGTACTTGCCCTGGGCCGCCAGCTTGATATATCCCTGAACACCAATATGGGCGGGACAGGCTGTTTTACAGGGAGCTGTTCCCGTATCAACTACATTTTTGCGGTTGGTACGGTACTCGGGGTTCCAGTACTCGGGAGTCCATTTGAGGTCACGGGGAGTGTCTTTTGTAGTAATGTCGGAAACAACCTCTTTGGAAGAGCAGAGCTTCTGCCCCATCTGCAGGGCGTTTACAGGACAGTACTCGACACACTGGCCGCAGGCTACACAGTTGTCTGTATCCACCCTGGCCACATAGTTGGAGCGGACCATGTCATTGTTTTTAAACATACCCGCTGTTCTGAGGCTGAGACAGCCGCAGCCGCAGCAGTTGCAGATGGCATGGGTGTTCCCGCTTCCGTCGAGGTTGGGAATCTGGTGCATCAGACCGTTTTCTTCTGCCTTTTGTATAATTTTAAAGGCCTCGTCTCTTGTGATCTCGCGTCCGCGGCCGGTCTTGATATAGAACTCGGCGGCATGGCCCATCTGAATACACATATCCTCCTTCAGATGACCGCATCCCTCACCCATGGCCTCCCTGTTGGTACGGCAGGAACAGTCTGTAACTGTAAAAACATCGTTTTCATTAAGATATTTTGAAACTTCCTCATAAGAGGCGCTGCGGCTGTTGCCGTCAATGGCCGACTCAATGGGGATGACACGCATCAGTCCCACACCGGGCTTGAAGGCTCCGGCACTCTTGGGTCCGCGGACACGGCCATAGGCTTCCATGGCGTAGGAGACAATGGGGTACTTTTTGACATTGTCCAGATTGTTGACGATGACTTCCATGGCACCGGGAATCCAGGTTTCCAGCCAGAAGATATCGGTACCGTCCTCTTCTATTACAAAACAGGCGCCGTAGACGGCAAGCTTCATAAGCTGCTCGTGGCAGAACGTCTCGTCCAGGCCCAGTTTTTCGGCAATCTGAGCAGCGCTCAAATGCTTATACAGCTCAAGTCCCAGACCGACCCTGGCCATATCGTCATCAATTCCGGCTTCCAGAATCACATACTCGGGATCTTCCCACTTGTAGGAGTCTTTGGCCTTCTTTTTATTTCCAATAATGTTGGCCAGGGCAAGAACATCCTTCTTGTACTGACACTTGTATCCCTCAGGAAACCACATCTTTGCAAGATTGGTCTTGTCCACATTCAGATCTGCAAATACATTCATATCCTAGAGCTCCTTCCAGTTTTTAACTTCATT
Source organism: Oceanispirochaeta sp. (assembly GCA_963676905.2). Classification (GTDB taxonomy): domain Bacteria; phylum Spirochaetota; class Spirochaetia; order DSM-2461; family DSM-2461; genus Oceanispirochaeta. The sequence continues at coordinate 2,337,865 of CAXXVE010000001.1, read as the reverse complement.
TTTTAAATAGCTTGTCCATTCAGAGATTCCCTCTCCGGTCTTTGCCGAAACAGGAAACACTTTTATATCAGGATTGAGTTTTCCGACCCTCTCCTTCACGGCTTCCAGATCAAAGTCAAAGAAATCCGCGGCATCTATCTTGTTGACGATCAGAACATCAACAGTCGCAAACATATTCGGATACTTCAGGGGCTTGTCATCCCCCTCGGGCACGCTGAGTATCATCGTGTTCAGAGCTGCGCCGGTATCAAAGTCCGCCGGGCAGATAAGGTTTCCTATATTTTCAAGGATGACAAAATCCACATCATCAGTGCCGAGGCCTGTCAGCCCCTGCTCTGTCATAGATGCATCCAGATGGCACATCCCTCCCGTATGGAGCTGAATGACCTTGGCTCCCGAAGAAGATACAGTCACAGCATCCACATCTGAATCGATATCCGCCTCCATAACACCGATTCTGAAAGAATCCTTCAGGGCTTCAATGGTCCTCATTACAGTTGTGGTCTTCCCGGAACCGGGAGAGGACATCAGGTTCATAAGAAAGACGCCCTTCTCCTTCAGTTTTCCCCGCAGCTCCCGGGCCTTGTTGTCATTGCCCTCAAAGATGCTTTTCTTAATTTCAATAACCTTGAATTTATCCATGCACGTTCCCCCAACCGAACATTGTTCGGTATTATTATGACATGACTTCTCATATTTTTCAATAATTATTTATCTATATTAAATGAATGATTGTTTCCTTGCATTTTCGAGCAGTTGTGAACTACTATCAGACAGTTATGGCAGAAAAAAACAGACAGCAGCTCAAATCCCTGAAAACCAGACTCAAGATTACAAAGGTCTCCATCTCCCTGTTTAAGCAACGGGGCATGAATAATGTGACTGTCCGGGATATCTGCTCTGAAGCATCCATCTCCATCGGGAACTTCTACCACCACTTCAAGTCCAAAGAGGAGATTATAAATACTGTGCACCAGCAGCTGGATCAGCTGTGGGAAAGCACCCTTCCCGAGCTGGATCTGAAAAGGAGCACCAGGGAGAATATCCTCTCCCTCTTCGATGAGGCGGGTCGTATCATGCTGGAACTGGGCTGGGAGATGACCGCCCACAGCTATGTTCATCTTCTGACATGCGATAAGAAATACGCCATTCAAAGGGACAGGCCCATCTACACCCACCTGAAAGAGGTCATTGACGCGGGATTCGAAAAAAACGAGTTTTATCCGGATGCAGACCTGGAACATCTGATTGAGATGCTGATTACCTGCGGCCGGGGAATTCTGTTCGACTGGTGTCTTATGGAGGGGAGCTACGATCTGGTAGGCAAGCTGAGACGGGACCTGGCTGTTATTGTGGATTCATTCTGTAAATAGTATTAAGCAGACCGGAAAACTCTTTATTTGTGCATATATACAGGCATCCCTTCCCAAAAATCCGGCCTGCAACGCAGTTCATTTCACAATAAGGAAGAGCAGTTCTACCTCATCATCTGCAGAAGTGTATATGGATGAGTTATCCATCTCAACAATATCACCGGTGCTCTTCGAGGTGGTCTCACGCAAAAAACGAAGTTCCAGTTGACCCGACAGGACTACTGCCACTCCTTTACCGCCCCTGAGACAACCACTCAAAATTGAGTTTGAACCTGTAACAATATGTCTGACCCGGATTTCATCCGTCTCGATCTCAACTTTCCCGGATTCTGCTTTTTCCCTCTCCACCGAACTTCGGGAGGGAAGAACTTCAATTCCAAGCAGCTCAATGGCATGGCGGTTCTTCCATGAGGCCACTGCTCTGTGGATAACAGGATAATCCTTGCTGGGCATATAGAACAGAAAGCCCCTATAAATCTTGATGGAGCCAGTCACAGTTTTTTGAAATCCCAGAAGAAACCTTTTGGGGAATGAAATACTCCTTGCCAAGACTGTTGGGCAGGACGGGGTTTTCTTCATCCTTTCTGTTCTGATCCTGCCCTTCGATAGGGCAACATAGACAGTATTCCTTGAATGTCTGTGAAAGTATGTACTGACTCCCGGCTTCAATATAGCCCTATAGATCCTGAAGTCACTGTTTCTGAATATTTCCTGATGAAGGGGTTCTTCATCGACATCTACAAAAGGATCGGTCATTTTATATCCCTTCTACAAGCCCCTGGCCACGAAGCCAGGTATAGGAATCATTCAGCATCTCTCTGATATCAGAAGTCTCAAAAGATAGTTCTTCTCTGGCCCTGGTATCATTGCAGACGATGCGGCCTGTGAGCCTCTTGAACCGGGGATAGGTTAAAATCGGTTCCTCCTTATCCAGAAAAGCCTTGCATCTGATAATGTACATAGCCATCCGGAAGATCGGTGCTGGAAGGGTTCTCAGGGACATGCTCTTTCCAAGCATCCTGCTAATCTCATCGTAAATATCTTTAAATACAATCTCCACACCGCCAATCAGATAGTTTTCTCCCCGCTTCCCCGTTTCAGCGGCTCTGATATGGGCCCGGGCCACATCCCTGACATGAGCAAAGGTACCGATGCCCCGGGTCACCGCAGGGACCTTGTCATTGATAACACTCTGAATAAGGGAGGACCATCCCTTCCTGTCATAGGGCCCCATCATATTGCAGGGATTCAGAATCACAGCATCAAGCCCCTGATCTATATATTTCCGTAGTTCCTGCTCTGCCTGGTACTTTGTCTTGTTGTAGTTCATCCTGCATTCAAGCGCATTGGATGGGGTGGTCTCATCAATCCGTTCCCCATGATAACCATAGGCAGATATGGACGAGGTAAAGACAAGTCTCTTCACTCCCCGTACCAGGGCGGCGGCTGCGACATTGGCCGTCCCCTCCACATTAACCAAATACTGCCGGGAGGCGTTTTTATTCCACATACTCGTATCTCCGGCCATATGAAAGACTGTCATATCCCCGTCTTCCGGCAGGGCTCTGAGAAGGGATAGATAATCAAGGATGTTCCCTTCAACAAGCCTGATATTCAATCCTTCCAGGTTCCTCAAATCTTCGTTGGGGAGATGGAAAGCTGTTACCTCCCACTTCTGAGAAAGGAGCTCCCTTACCATGTTGGCTCCCAGAAAACCTGCAGCTCCAGTTACAAACGCTTTTGACATACTGTCCTCCTGATAATAAATACAAGAGGAACAATAAAGGTCTGGTGAGAAGATGTAATTATCCTATGATAATATGCAGTTGATTATTTCATTCCTGACCTGATTCTACTCAGAGAAACAGGAGTAATACCTATATAAGAGGCGATATGGTACTGGGAGATTTTTCCTTCATACTCAGGAAAGGATTCCAGAAAATTCCTGTACCGGGTGGCCGCATCGTCAAGGAGAAAAGAGCGCTCTCTTTCTTCCTTCTCAATAAATAGCTTTGTGACATAGTTCTTGATCAGTTCATTCCAGCAGGGATGCAGTCCCGCGAGCTTGTGATAATCAGCAAAATCGAAACTGAGAACCCGGCTGTCCTCCAGGGCTTCCATGGAATACCAGATATCCCTTTTTTCAAGATATGGAGAAAACCCCGCCAGAAACTGTCCCTCCCCCCTGAAAGCCAGGGTTTTCTCATCTCCTGATATGGCATTACAGAAGATCCTGAACAAGCCCTTTCTGATAAGGCCGAAACGGTTTACTTCGTCCCCCTGACGTAGAAAGCAGCTGCCTTTCCTCTGATCCAGAACCCTGAGCCTTGGTACAATCATGTCAATCTGCTTTTCCGGTATCTCAGCATACTCCTTAAAGACATCTGCCAGAAACCCTTTCACATCCTCCCTCATAGAGGTAATTCACAGAGGCATGCAATTTTGAGGAGCCCTAGTCGGGTAGATAACATAATATTCTCCCTTGATTCCGGATGGCAGCATATCGTTAAAACATGATGAGCAGTCTCAGGTCCGCAGCAGAAGTTTATTTTCTGATAATAGTATCCGGATTTCATTATGGTCTTTTACAAATTATTATAGTCCACGCCGATAAGGTAAAATAAAAGAATATCTTTCAATACAGGCTGTTCTGCAAACGGCTGCAGGCATCAGACTGAACCAGTTGAGTCTGATGCACAATATCCCTGTTCAAATCTGACAAGATCAGGAAACTGAGGGATTCTCACACCAGGGGTCATCCTTCAGGATGCCGTATGCTTCCCCCACACTCTCTCCCTTTAACAGAAGGTCCTTTACCTTCCTCTGGAGGGAGCTGTTCTCAGGCAGCTCTTCGAGGGGAAGATCCTCCCTGCCGAAAATCCATTTCATGCACTCCCGGCTCTCTTTGTCCACCGACTTGATTGTGAACCCGTCCTGGAATCCTATGATTTTTGAACTCTCCGGAAGGAATTCCCTCAATTTGGGGGCAAGAAGCCAGGTATTGCAGAAGATGATTACACCGCTGTAATCGGGATAGAATCTGCCGAAAAAATCCTGGGCTCTGAGCCAGGACTCTCTCAATCCTCGCCGGCTCATGTCAGCATCCGAGGGGATGTGGATGCTCAGCATTTTCTCCCCGTCCCTTACAAACATCTCATATTCAAGAGATCCCAGCCGGAACAGGTCCAATGAGATCTGTCTGGGAAACCACCAGGCAGAATCAAAGCCGTAGCGCCCGTGGACCCTGTGGAATTCGTTAAGGGTCCGGGTACAGTACTTCATTGTATCAATAAAGATCTCATCCCCGATTCCCTTCTTTCGGTACTCCTTATAGGAATCCAGAGCGCACAGAAGCAGAAAAGAGAGGATTTTAAGGCCGCCGGGATCATCGCCCAGAAGGCTTTTAACCTCTTCAAAGCCCTTCTCCCGTGTTGCCGGATTATGAAGGGCCATTGAGAGGGATTCAAACCTGCGGGGCTCCATATCCGGGGTATAGGCAAGAACAAAGTCCTTTACAGTCCCGGGCAGTTCAATTTTTTCAGTCAATGTTTTCAAGTCCATATGTCTGTTCCTCAGCATCAATGTGGTATTTGCGCTGATCATTGTCTCACTCAAGTCTTTGTTTCGTCTACTATTTTCAATCTGCTTAAAGAGCTCCGGGAGAACAACAGGGAGGATAATCCCTGCTTTTTGTCCCCTTTTGTTTGGCCGCAGTGGATATATCCACACCAATTTACGTTATTCCCTTGACATAGTGTAATAAATACACAACTATATAAGTGTACAAGATACACTAAGAGGATGAGTATGAGTTTTACATACAAATATGCAAGACCCGCAGTTACTGTAGACTGCGTCGTTTTTGCCATCGATTTTGAAAAAAACAATCTGAAGCTGCTGCTGATAAGGAGAGGGGAAGAGCCCTACCTTAACCACTGGGCCCTGCCTGGAGGATTCGTCCGTACCGATGAGTCCCTTATGGAGGCGGCGCAGCGGGAACTGCAGGAGGAGACCGGTCTTTCGTCCATCTATCTGGAGCAGCTTTACACCTACGGCAGCGTGGACCGGGACCCCCGGGAGCGGGTCATCTCGGTGGCCTGGTTCGCTCTGGTCAACCTGGAAGGCAGACTCCTTGAGGCTCAAACGGACGCCGTAGATGCCGCCTGGTTCAGTCTGGACGAACTCCCGTCACTGGCCTTTGACCACGACAGGATTCTCTTTGAAGCAACAGAGCGGCTGCGGGGAAAATTGAAGTACAAGCCCATAGGCTTCGAACTGCTTCCCGAGCTCTTTACCCTCTCGGAGCTTCAGAGACTCTACGAAATCATACTGGATACACGCTTTGACAAAAGGAACTTCCGGAAAAAGCTGCAGAAGCTGGACGTACTTATAGAGACGGATGAGATACAGAAGGATGTCAGCCACAGGGCCGCAAAGCTCTACCGCTTCGACAGGGATAAATACAGGGATCTGGAAAGCAGGGGATTTTACTTCGAACTTTGAATCAGGAGGCATGCCATGACGGGTATAAGATTTTTCAAGGGACAGCCCAACCAGTACATTATGAAGTACAGAAAGGGTGAAAGGGTCACAGAGGGAAGAGGACTCTCCTTTTACTACATAACATCCAGGACCTCCATTGTGGTTGTTCCCCTGGAGAGCAGGGAGCAGTCCTTTATTTTCAAAGAACTGAGCAGCGACTTTCAGGAGATCAGTATTCAGGGTCAGGTCACCTGGCAGATCAGTGATCCCGGGAAGACAGCGGAGCTTCTGAATCTGTCGGTGGACAGCAAAGGATATATTAGCGATGACCTTCTGAAGCTGCCCGAACGGCTTGTGAATATTATCCAGGACAAGGTCCGCAATGAGATAAGCGGCAAAATAATGGAAGAGGTTATCGCCTCGGGAAAGAACCTCAGCGACGCCCTCCTTTCGGCCATGAAGGAGGACGGTGAAGCCCGGCGCATGGGTCTTCAGGTTCTGGGTGTGAGGATTACCTCTCTCAAACCGAATCCCGAAACAGCAAGGGCTCTGGAGGCGGGAATCAGAGAGAAGATTCTGCAGGAGGCGGACGAGGCCATCTACAGGCGCAGGAATTCAGCGGTGGAACAGGAGCGGCTGATCCAGGAGAACGAACTGAATACCCGGATTGCCGTTGAGGAGAAGGAGCTTGAGATTCAGGCTCGCCAGATCAGGTCGAAGGAGGAGAAGCTGAAGGCCGACTCCCAGATGAAGCAGAAGATGAAGGAGAATGAGATAACCCTGGAGGAGATGAACCAGAAGGTTGTGGATATGAAAAGCACAAATATCCGCAAGGAGGGTGAGGCCGAAGCCTACAGGATATCCGCCTTTATGAAGGCATACAACGACATCGACCCCTCCATTCTGGAGACAGTCAAGTACAGCGGCATGAACCCTGTGCAGATCCTGGCCGACGGATTCAGGGAGCTTGCCAAAAACAACGGCAGCATTGGCCAGTTGAATGTAACACCCGAGCTGATGCAGGCTCTGGGCTCCCTGGGAGCGGGGAAACAGGGGGCTTAAAATGAGTGATCCGAGAATTGTTCTGGTGACAAGAAAAACACGCCTCCAAGAGCTTGTAGAAAAGTACAACACCCAGGGCCAGGCAAAGTTCTACATAGAGCACCTGGGCCAGGACTTCTCGGACTACCTCACCGAGCATGACAACTACAGGAGGATTCAGGACAGCATACTCCGCAACCTGGCTTCCTCGGTAAACTGGATACAGGTGGAGCGCTCCTTTCTGAGCACCTTCGTCTTCTCTCCCTCGGATATTGTCTATGTGCTGGGTCAGGACGGACTGGTTGCCAACACCATTAAGTACCTGAAGGATCAGCCTGTTATCGGGATCAATCCCGACCCCCGGAGGTGGGTAGGCCTCCTCCTCCCCTTCACAGCCGACAAGGCGGCATCCCTCTCCCCGGTTCAGCTTATCGCCCGCTCAAAGAGGAAGACAATCACCCTGGGAAAGGTGACTCTCAGCGGCGGCCAGGAGCTTCTGGCGGTCAACGACTTTTACATCGGTCAGCGCAGCCATATTTCAAGCCGCTATGAGATAGAGTACAGAGGACAGAAAGAGAGGCAGTCCTCCAGCGGGATAATTGTCTCCACGGGCCTGGGGTCCACGGGATGGCTGAAAAGTGTCATATCCGGGGCCACACGGATCAGCTCCCGGATCGGCGGCGGCATGACTGCCGTAGATGATGCCTCCTGGGAGTGGGACGCCGAATACCTGAGCTTTGCGGTTCGTGAACCCTACATCAGCCCCTCATCGGGAGCGGAACTTGTATTCGGCAGGGTGGAGAGGGATGAGCCCCTGACCATCGTATCGGGGATGAGCGACACAGGAGTGATTTTCAGTGACGGGATGGAGGAGGATTTTCTTGAGTTTACAAGCGGCAGCACGGCCCGGATCGGGATCGCGGCCCACAAGGCTGTTTTACTGCAGCCGGGATAGGCAAAGTAAATGGTTCTCTCTATAATCAGCCCATGTATATTCTTATCCCGGGCCGACACCACATTGTAACCAACTTTCAGTTTCAGTACCTCTTCCGTTTTATCCACTCCCGCCTTGAGTCGGAAACAGACAGAAAGGGAGCTCCCCTTCCCTCCGGGAAGATAGAGGGAATCATCTTCGCCGTGACCTCCGCCAACCACGAAGGGACCCGGCGCAACCCTCTCTCCTACGCTCACAGAGCCATGGCGATTCAGGAGTTTTCCCACGACCTTTCGGTTCCTGTGTACTGCTTTCCTGTAACCGATGTGGGCAGCCGCAGCGATTTTGCCTCCTTTACAGTCAAGAGCATCCTCCATCAGGTTGACGGGAACTTCTCCCTCTCCCCTGAAAACTGCATCGTCGCATGCTCCACTGATGTGGGAAATCTCTATGAGGCAGAGGGATACCAGGTCTACGGAGCAGAGCTTACCGAAAAGACAACCTCCCCCTGGGAGCTTATTGAGATGATAGCCGCAGATGAGAACTGGTCCTCCAGGAAAGAGATACTGGATGCCGTCCATCCCTCGTCCTACAGGATACTGACCCGGTACCACCTGGGTAAGAAGATCCGCTTTCTCTTTGCCGATCCCATCGCCTCGGAGGATGGCGACATCACCGATACGAGGGACTATGCAAGCTATGTGCGGCAGATGGATGAGAACACCCATATCAAATGGAGGGATGTTGCCCCCTATGTGCAGGCCGGAAGAGTCGGCGACATCGGCTGCGCCACCGGAAGCTGGCTGAAGTACGCCTCCGAGTCCCCCCTCTTAAGCGAGTCGGACTTCTTCGGCATCGAACTCACAAGGCAGCTCCACGACATCTGTAATCAGAGAAAGAGCAACGGGGAGTTCAAAAACCCCAACATCTGGTTCTCTCAGAAGAATGCAGTCACAGGACTGGTCTTTCCACCCGCCTCCATGAACACCATCCACTCCAGCTCTCTGACCCATGAGATAGAGTCCTACAGCTCCCATGAGGATCTGCTGCAGTTTATCAGAAACCGCTATGATGAGCTCCTTCCCGGGGGCATCTGGATCAACCGTGATGTGATAGGCCCTGAGGAGAAGGACAGGATGATTCTGATGGATCTCAGCAAAAATGACGGCTCCTCTGAATTGGACGGTCTCCACGGCCTGAGCACCTTTGATCTGTTCAAACAGTTTGCCGAAGACTTCAGAAAGGAAGAGGGCTTCAAGGTTCCCTATAAGATCGTAAGCAAAAACAGCCGGGACTATATAGAGGTAAGAATGGAAGAGGCCTCGGAGTTTCTCCTGACCAAGGACTACAAGGACAACTGGCTCAGCGAAATGCATGAGCGCTTCTGCTTCTGGAGTTTTTCAGAGTGGAAAACAGCACTGGAAGAGGCTGGATTTGCCGTAGACAGCCGCTCTTCGGTCTTTACAAACCCCTGGATTATGGAGAACCGGTTTATGGGGAAGGCTTCTCTCTACAGCGAAGACCTGGCTCCCTTGAGTTATCCGCCCACCAATATGATCATCATAGCCCGGAAACCTCTGTAGCCCTACTCCGGGGAGTAGATCATGGGAATATGGATAATTCCGTTCTGCTCCTTTACTTCGCCGACGGCCCTGAAACCGAGGTTCTCATAAATTTTCCTTGCGAAAGGGGATGAGTTGACAGTAAGGCTCTCCCCCCTGCACTCCTCAAGAACCCTGGAAAAGAGAAGACTTCCGATTCCCCGGTTCTGCCGGTCTCCCCTGACGAAGAAGAGGCTTATGTGGTTCTCCCCCTTAAGCTCAAGGGCCCCTGTGATTTTGCCCTCTTCCATATACAAAAAGATCCGGCTTCCCGATGAGGCCCTCTTTCTGATCTCATCAGGCCTGACGTAGTCATGAAAAGTCTTGTGCCCCTCTTCGGGATAGTCGCGACCCACGTACTTATCAAAGACATCAACGATAAAGGCCGACAGCTCCCCAGCCATACCTTCAGAAAACTCTGTTACCATTTAAATCACCTGTCCCCTGCAGCCTCTACAAAGATCTTTGCACGGGCTAAGCTCTCCATCAATACCTCATGCCTGTCAAATCGGCCCTCGGGCCGAACAGTATCTGATAAGAGCCTTCTGAACATCCAGAAGGCTTTTCTTGAATCCGTAACCGACAAACTTTTCCGATTCAATTGCTTCGGCGGAGACCTCTTCTCCCCTGTAAAAGGGCGGACAGGGATTGATGATGCCACGCTCCGGCAGCATGGCTGCCCGTTTTTCTGTTATCTGGAAACTCTTATAGTAGTCAGCAGTCCTGAAGCAGTCAGGAAGAGGATCGGTCAGAAGTACATCCGTCCCGGGCAGAACCGGATCAAGATCGGTGGTAAACCTGTAGTTCCCGTCCTCGGGCTGCACTTTTTCACCCGCCGGTCCGGCATGGGTAAGAGAAAGGTTCATGACCTTTGCAATATTGATCCAGCTTTGAAGAATATTCCCGCCCGGCCCGACATAGGTATAGTTCAAAGACCTGTAGTGACTGTTCAGCTTTCTGATGCCGTAGAGATCCGAGAGGATCTCACAGGGGTGATTACTCGAAGACATGGCATTGATAACCGGTATATTTGAAATCTCTGCAATATCCTGAATCCTGCGGAAGTCAGAGTGCCTGATGACCGCAAGATCCGCCCAGTTTTCAATATACCCGAATACATCACGCAGCTCCTCTCTCTTGTCCAGGGCCTCCGGGGGAAAGAGGATAGGCTGACCGCCAAGATCATGCACCCCTTTTTCAAAGCTTATCCGCGTTCGGATGCTTGACTCGGGAAAGAAAAGAATCACTGATTTCCCTTTAAGAAGGGAGTTGTCCCGGGAGATATGATCTGCAATTTCAAAGATCTCAGTCAGCTGGTCTTCTGTAAAATCATCAAGGCTCAGAAAATTCATATATTATCCTTTTCCCGGTTCCGGTTTTCCTTCTTGTGGAGCACTGCTCCTGTCTCTAATCAATACTCTGTAGTTTATCATCGATAGCACAATTTCTGAATGTTCTATTTAAAAAGAGAGAGGATGCTCCTGATGCATTGGTGGCTTAATTCCTTCGATTGCTGCTGTTCAAAGTTACAAAAGCGTACGTTTATACGATTTATATTATATTACATTTACAATATATTCATTATTTGATACATTCTGCATCAATTCAATTTTACAGATAAGGATACACAATGAAAAAGGCAAAAAAACAGGACCTCAGGTGGATTATCATCATCAGCTTTTTCGCTCTTTCCATTTACAATATATGGTTTGGTCTATTCGGAATGGTCTGCATGGGGGCACCGATCTATCACGCCCTCAAGGGACGAGGAAAACACCACTGCAGAAAGCACTGCCCCCGGGGCTCCTTTATGTCCAATGTGGTAAGGAAGATCTCTCTGGGAAACAGAATGCCCCGTTTTATGGGAACAAGGACGTTCAGGCACATTCTGCTGGGAATGATGGTTGTCATGCTGACCCTGGGGATGATCCACACCGGCGGAGATCCCAAAAAGATAGCCTTTACCCTCTTCCGCTTTATGGCTGTCTCATTCCTCTTCGGAACCACACTGGGAGTGGTATTCAAGAGCAGAAGCTGGTGTGCCGTCTGCCCCATGGGTCATGCATCAGTCCTGATTACCGATCTTGTAAATCCGCGGAAATCCGCCTGATCCCTCCTCAGGCCTGATAGGCTTCAGTCTCCGGATGTAAAGAAGTCGGCCATCTGCGGTACCGTATCAAAATAACGGTCCGCACCGAGGGGTATCAGCTCCTCGGCAGGATGGGCTCCCCAGGTAACAAGGGCGCTCTTGAGCCCCGCATTCCGGGCCACTTCAAAGTCCGGCTTTCCGTCCCCGACATACCAGCTCTGAGCCGGATCGGCGCCAAGCCCGGCGCAGGCCTGAAGCAGCCCGCGGGGGTCCGGTTTGGGGGCAATGACATTGTCCTCACCGAGAATGATCTCCACATCGTATGAATACCTCAGAAAGGCCGCGACTCTGCGGACAAAAATTCCCTGATTATTTGTAAGTATTCCGATGGAGAACCCCTCCCGTGCCAGGCGGTCCAGGGCCTCCTTGATTCCGGGATAGAGTTTAACCATCTCCACCCCGTCACGATTCATATACATATAAAAATCAGTCCACATCTTCTGAAGCTGGACGGGGTCTTCAATACCTGTATGCCATGAAAGGCGTTTTGTTGTGGGGAGGGCCATACCGTCCATTATGATTCTGCGGCTTGCCTCGGGGCAGCCTGCATCTTTTATAACAAGATTGGTGCAGTGAACGACGGAGTCGATGGAGTCCACCAGGGTTCCGTCGTGATCGAAGATAATTGCCTGTTTTTTCAAATCTATTCCTCCGCCCGGCACCGGTGTACAGTATCCGGGCGGGGCTTGTTTATTTCCTGTTCAGCTTCATGCCGATGCCGACCATGCGGAAGGCCCGCTCTGCTCCGTCTTCCAGAAGCTCGGTGGATCTTTCCAGCGCCTCTTTCAGGGGCATTGCCTTGTTGACCGTACTCATAACAGCATCGATGCCGTATTCATAGAGGTTGCTGATGCCGGGACCGATATCACCTGCAATGACAAGAACGGGAAGATTTTTTTTCTTTGCCCTTGCGGCGATTCCGACGGGAACCTTGCCTCTCACGGACTGTCCGTCGATTCTGCCCTCTCCTGTAATAACAAGATCAGCGCCTTCAAGGGCTTCGTCAAAACCGACAGAGTCGAGAACAAGATCGATTCCCTTCTCAAGAGTCCCTCCGCAGAAGGCCATCAATCCGAAACCAAGACCGCCGGCGGCCCCTGCTCCGGGAACTTCAGCCATATTCTGTCCTGTTATATTCTCCACAACCCCGGCCAGATGGGCAAGATTGGCATCAAGTAATTTTACCATTTCCGGTGTGGCTCCCTTCTGGGGTCCGTAGATGGCGCTGGCGCCATGTTCACCGCAGAGGGGGTTGTCTACATCACAGGCAACCTTGATTACAGTTTCCTTCAGTGCGGGATGGATACCGGAAAGGTCAATGTCGGCTATCTTGTCGAGATTTCCGCCGACGGCCTCAACTTCAGCTCCCGAAGCATCCAGAAAACGGGCTCCCAGAGCGCGCGCCATTCCGCAGCCGCCGTCATTGGTGGCGCTTCCGCCAATACCTATAAGGAGTGTCCGGCAGCCCCGTTCCAGGGCGTCCTTCATCAGCTGCCCTGTGCCGAAGGTTGTCGCCAGAGAGGGGTCTTTCTCATCTCCGGCCATGGGAAGACCTGAAGCCGAAGCCATCTCGATAACAGCAGTATTATCTTTGTAAAGGGCATACTCAGCCTTTGCGGGTTTCCCCATGGGCCCTGTAACATCCACATAGACCCATTTTTCCTGATCGGGCACAAGGGCCTGGACAAGCCCTTCACCTCCGTCTGCCACTGGCAGCTTTACGACATCAAGATCGGGATCTACTTTTTTAATGCCCCGTTCCATGGCCTCAGCCACCTTTATGCTTGAGTTGGATCCCTTAAAAGAATCCGAAGCGATTACAACCTTCATTTTTTCCTCCAGTTTTTCTTTACAGAACTCACTCAATATTCAGAATTTCAAGCAGATTACACCTCACCCAGATCCTGAAGCAGATGCTCTTTGGCAAACCAGACATGGGTTCGTATAATTTTTTCGGCTTCATCCGCACTGCCCGCCTCCAGAAGGTTCCGGATCAGCAGGACATGGTTGTCCCTTCCAAGTTTTGTTCCCTCGGAGACGGATCTTGTAATTGCAAAAAAGAGATTCAGCTTCATAGTCCGGTCGAAAGCCTGAGTCAGTACGGGTATTCCCGCAAGGGAGACAAGCTCCTTGTGAAAGAGAATTTCAAGTCGCCAGTCCTCAAGGAGATCCTGAGTTGCTCCGTCCACCTGGGCTGCGAAGTCCAGAAGATCATCCGCAGCTTCAGGAAGTCCCCTGTTCCAGTACAGGCGGGCGGCTTTGCTTTCAAGGGCATCCCGTATCATAAACTGACCCAGAACATCCTCATTGCGGACAAGGCGGACCTGGGTTCCTTTACGCGGAATTGTCTCCAGGAGCCCCTCATGCTCCAGCAGAAGCATAGCTTCCAGCACCGGAGCCACCGAAACGCCGAACTCAGCGGCAATCTGCCTGCGGTTGATAATCTGTCCCGGAAGCAGTGTTCCAGCCAGAAGCTGCTCCAGAATTCTGTTGTAAACATCCCTTGATAGCTGCATAAAATCCTTCAATATTTTATGTGATATATCACATGATAGATCGATCTTGGGCCATTGTCAAAAAAAAAATGACTCAATTTATGTTAAATATAGGTAATTAGGGTGAATATTGCTCAGTAAAAAGGTCATTTTAGATAAAAATCATTGACCGTTAAGGTTTTTCCTGTTATTTATTTAATTAGGTTGAGAGACCGTAATGTTCTTTAAAAAAAATGCAGTTCCCTATCTGGCCTGATTTCACGTCTTCGTTTTCCTTGTACATCCTTACTAAGAGTAACGACTGATCCAAAATCACATGAATAGGAATGTGTTTTAGTCATTATACTCTCAAAGTAATTTTTATTTTTAAATTCCGGCAAGGCCGGTAAGGATGCACAATGCCCAAGAAAATCTATGTAGGGAACCTTAACTACAACACTGATGAGGACAGACTGGCTGATCACTTCGCTCAGTTTGGTAACGTACTCAGCGCAAGAATCATTTTCGACAGAGAAACAAACCGTTCAAAAGGTTTCGGTTTTGTAGAAATGGAAAATGAAGAAGCTGCAGAAGCTGCAATCTCCGCTCTGAACAATCAGGAACTGGACAGCAGAAACCTGCGGGTTAACGAAGCGATCGAACGCGAAAGAAGACCCCGGGAAAACCGCTTCTAAGCATTTCCTAATATAGTTCTTCCCCTTAACAGGGTAAAAAAAATCCTCCTTTCCGGGAGGATTTTTTTATGTCCGGCTGAATGCCGGATTAGCTATAGATCCGGCCAGACCTGAAATCAGGCAGTCACCGGCTGGTTCAGATGGAAGGGAAGCACATTGGGAGACGGCTGTCTCGTCTTAAGCTCCGTATCCATATTAAACAGCGCATTGGCATCGCTTCCAATCATTTTAAGGCGGGAGAGAAGCTCATCAGCTGTAGCTTCTTCTTCAACCTGTTCATCCACATACCACATCAGGAAACTTTCTGATGCATAGTCGCTCAGCTCCCGTGACAGGGTGACAAGCTTGTTGATCAGATTTGTAACATGGGCCTCATGTTCGGCGACCTGTTCGAAAACCGAAACAAAATTCTTCCATTCTGTTTCAGGGCCCTCGATGGGTTTAAGAACAACCCTTCCGCCTCTCTCATTGATGAAGTTGTAGATCTTCATGGCGTGCATGTTCTCTTCAAGATACTGGCAGCGGAACCAGTTTGCAAAGCCTATAAGATTCTGGTCTTCAAACCAGCTGCCCATGGACAGATAGAGATACGCTGAATACATTTCTGCATTGACCTGTTCGTTAAGGGCCTTTTCCATTTTTTTATCTAATGCCATTTCATCCTCTCCATTTAATTCTTATTAACAATAGTAATCAATATCAGCTACTAAATCACTAGAAAACTGATATTTTTTCAAATCATCTTTTATTTTAATTCATCAGGTACCCGTATGCAGATAAAAATCAGACAAGCCAGATTCTGTGGGGAGGCAGGGTAAACCAGCATGTCGATCCGGCCTCATACCCCTCCCTGCTTTCCGGACCGTCAATGACATCCCAGAGTTCCGTTCCCACCTCAACCCTGTACCGAATGTAGTGCCCCATATAGATTTTGCTGTGTATTTTAAAACGGAAGGAGTTTTCCCCTCCTTCCCGGGGCAGTATATGTTCCGGCCGGATCATCAGAGAGACAGTCCTGCCGCTCTCCTCCCGCCCTTCAATAAGCGGAGTCCTGATGGCGCCTATTTCCGTCTCTACAGCGCTTTCGGAGCAAAAACCTTTAAGGATGTTCCTGTTGCCGAAAAAACCGGCTATGCGCTCGCTGTGAGGCTTTTCAAAGAAATCACGGACCTCACCGAACTGATGAAGCTTCCCCTCGAAGATGAGTGCGATCCTGTCGGCCAGAAGGACCGCTTCCTCCTGGTCATGGGTGACAAATACGGTTGTAACCTGAAACTCCCTGTGGACCTGAAGAATGAGTTCCCGCATTTCGTCCCTGAGATGGGCATCAAGATTGGAGAGGGGCTCGTCAAGGAGCAGGATCTGGGGACGCAGAACAAGGGCCCGGGCCAGAGCGACCCGCTGCTTCTGTCCCCCTGAAAGCTCCGAAGGTTTTCTCTGTCCCATCCCCTCCATTCTTATAAGTTTGAGCATATCCGACACCCTGGTGCGGATCTCTGCTTTGTCGATATGCCCCATTTTCAAACCGAAGGCAATATTCTCCTCCACGGTCATATAGGGAAACAGAAGGTAGTTCTGAAAGACCATAACAGCCGGCCTCTCTTCCGCGGGGATTCCCTTCATGGGCCGTCCGTCAAAAAAGATCTCTCCTCCGTCGGGTTCATACAACCCTGCAATCATCTTCAGTATTGTGGTTTTTCCGCAGCCCGAGGGACCCAGAAGAGCGATAAGCTCCCCCGATGAGATATCCATATCGAGGGACATCACCACACTGTTTTTTCCATAGGACTTGCTTATACCTGAAAGCCGTAGATCTATCATACTCCTCCCAAACCTCCCATACCCGATGAGAGCCCTGTAAGAAAGCGGCTGCTCAAAATTAGAATCAGCAGTGACGGCGCAATAAAGACAAGACTCAGTGCGGCGACAAGGGAGTTATCCCCGGAAGAGGCAAAACTGTATAGGAGGACAGGAAGGGTAACAATCCGCCCGCCCCCCACCATCAGGGTCAGAATATACTGTCCCCATGAGATCAGAAAGGCGAACATTGCCCCCACTACCATTCCCGGAAAAACAGCCGGAAGTGTCACATGGCGAAATACGGCAGGCGCCTTTGCCCCCAGAGACCGGGCCTGCTCCTCATAACCGATATCAAAATGGGAGAAAACGGCGCTCATGCTTATTGTCATATAGGGAATGGTCGGAATCAGATGAACAAGGGTGACCCCCAGAAGGGTCTCTGCCAGACCGTATCGTATAAAGAGTACCTGAATCCCCATTGTCACCGTCATTGAGGGAATCAGGGCCGGAGAGAGAAGAATCATTTCTATGACTCTCTTTCCCTTAAACCGGTACAACCCCAGGGCCTTTCCCGCAGGCACACCCACCAGTAGAGAGAGAACCGTAACGCTCAGGGCTATAAAAAAGCTGTTTCCCAGAGCCTCCAGAATACGGCTACCCGGGTGGAGGATATAGGTCCAGCTTCTCAGGCTCAACGCCTCAGGCAGAAGTGAGGGATAGATCCAGCTGCCGCTGAAAGCCCAGAGAAGAAGGGGGATAAGGGGCAGTACCACCCCTATGACAATCCCCAGAAGGATAATCTGTCTTAATACCTTCACAGTCCCTTCCTTCTGCTGTTCAGGATATTGTAGAGGAGGACAAGAAAAAGAAGGAACAGGGTTATAAGAACCGCCAGAGCCATAGCCTGGGGGCGTTTTTCCAGATTCAGATCGGAAAAATACCTGTAGGCCATGACAGGAAGCATTGAAGGATAGGGTCTGCCCAGAAGAAAAGGGACCTCGTAGGAGCCGAAGGTAAAGGCAAAACAGAGCACAGCCCCCGGCACAAGGGCAGGCCGGAGAAGAGGGAGTATCACATGAAAAAGAATCTGCCCCCTCTTTGCCCCCAGGCTCCGTGCCAGCTCCTCATAGTCGCTGCCCAGTGACTGGAAAACTGAAAGAATGATGACGCCTATAAAGGGTATCTGCTTCCAAAGGTAAACGTAGATGATCCCCAGCCCCGTACTGTCGTTGATAAGCACAGGAAAGCGGGAGGGATCTGAAATAATCCCTGCAAAGGCTGCGGCCCGGGCGGCAAAACCTGTCTGAGAGAAGAGGAGGAGCGCCCCCAGAGCTATTACCACATGGGGGACGGTCAGGGGAAACTGAAACAGGAACAGAAGCCCTCCCCTCCCCCGTGCCGACCTGAGAGCCAGTGCCGAGACAATGGCAAGCACAATGGTCAGAAGGGTGGCTGTGAGTGAGATTAAGAGAGTCAGAGCCAGACTGAGAAAAACTTCACGGCCTTCTAGGATCAGGGTGTAGGCCTTCAGAGAGGGGCGGTCCAGACCAATAAGAGGGAAATAGCTGAAACTCTGCAGAACCCCCAGAACAAATCCTCCGAAAAAGAGAAACAGTACCACAAGAAGCGCGGGAAGAGTGAGAATATAGGCCGTCCTGCCCGGCTTCAAGGCTGTTTCCTTAGAACATGGGTCTGCCAGTCCTCCTCTATGCGGGTGAGCCAGTCGGAACCCGGCTCCGGGAGGCTCAGACGGTTCAGTGTATCTGCCGGCAGCCTGGCAGGATCGAGGGGCAGGGACTCAAACCTGCCCCGGGTTTCTTCGGGAAGACGCTTCATATCCAGGGGAGACATCCAGAACATACCATCAGGGCTGGCGGCGTGATACTGGACATCGGGATCAAGAGCCTCGTTTGCCGCCACCATGGCAGCAGCCTTGCTGTCAGAGTTGTAACTGACGGCCAGAAAGTTCAGATTTCCTATCATACCGGAGTCAAACATATAGGTTCTGATTGTGTCCGGATAACGCCCCTTGGAAATATAGTCAGCTGCGCCGTCAGGGCTGTAGTTGAGACTGAAGTAGATCTCTCCGTTTGCAAGCAGGTCCTGAGTGCGGCTCAGGGAGATCGGATAGCTCTCTCCTCCCTGCCACAGATAGGGTTCCACCTCGTTGAGAATCCGCCAGACCTCCTGTGCCACAGACTCATAGAACTCTTCGTCAAAGGGCCCCATAAACTTTTCATATCCTCCGGCGACATGGTAGAAGACATGACGGACAAAGACGCTGCCCGTAAAATCAGGGGGAGCGGGATAGGTCAATTTGCCAGGATTATTCTTTGCCCACTCCAAAAGGGCACCCATGTCCGAAGGCGGGTCCGCAACCATCTCACTGTTATACTCCATAACCGACTGGGCTGCGCCATAGGGCGACTCAAAGCCCTCGACAGGGTATCCAAAGTCATATTCAAGCCTGTCGGTATCCATATACTTCAGATTGGGAAGCCTGGAGGCATAGGGGCCGAAGAGAAGATCAGCCTGACGCATGGTTCTGAAATTCTCTCCGTTGATCCACATGAGATCGACCGAGCCTCCCCGGTCTCTGCCGGCCTGTTTTTCAGCCAGAACTTTATTGATGTAGACCCCGGGTCCGTCCACAGGCACCATCTGGAGGCGGATGCCGTACAATTCCATCAGACGGTCAGCGAACCAGGAGCTTACCCAGCGGTTATAGCTTTCGTTTCCGCCCCACATATAGAAATAGATGGTCTGCCCGCGGGCTTCGGCAACAATATCCTCCCAGCTCATGGAGCTGTACCGCTCTTCAAAGGCCGGAGGCTTATCACTGCCTCCCATGGCAGAGGCAGAAGGGACATATACTGCAAGAAGCAGAACAGAACTTATAAGTAACATAGAAACAGGTTTAATATTTTTTATACTTTTCACTTCATGAAGTATAGAAATCCGACAGCCCTGCTTGCAACATTATCTCACAGGAGATTCTTTCTTTATGCCGCCTCTTTACACTGAGACAGAATCGGATGCAGTCCGGGTGCATTTGTGAAGATGTCTTCATCCGGCAAACACATCTCTTCAGTTTATCCATACATAGATAGAACAGCATATTCACACTTAAACGGGCATATAACGATATATTTTTATCAAAAATCTATAATCATCAAAGGATAGCAAAATGACTAAAAAAGTTATTTCCCTTGTATCAATTGTTCTGCTGATCGCAATGGCAGCCCCCGTATTCGCTGACGGCAGCGACTGGAAATTTTCTGCAGGTTCTTTTCTCGAAAACGAAAACAACCTGACTGACAACATTAGCAATCAGCAGATCCTCGGTCTTGAGTTTAAAGCACAGTACAAAGATGTATATGTAAAGATCGCCGAAGAGAGCAGAGGTGGTGGTGAAAAGCTCAGACAGAAAGCAATGCTTGGAACAGGCTTCAACTTTGGTGCTCTGGCGTTCAGCCCCGAGTATGAGTTCAGAACAACTTCTGACATGGATGACATGTTCGGAGACTCTGCAGACTATGAAAACCGCTTCAAGCTGAACTTCGGCCTGAACCTCGGTGATCACAGACCCTACCTGAGCACAATGCCCACACTGAAAATCGACGGTGATGTAAACACTTATTACCACGAAATCGAACTGGGTTACAGATACATGATCAGCGGCAACCAGAACTTTGCCCTTGCTGTATACAACGAACTTGGTGAAAAAGACGGTTTTGACGAGTTCGACAACGAACTTCAGGCAAGACTCTACTACTCCTACACCTTCGAAAACGGAATCAATGTAAGCCCCTTCGCAAGAATCGGTCTTTACAGAAACAAAGCCGGAAAAGAGGTTAACGAAAGAAGAGACAGAGTCGGTGCAAAACTCTCCTACACAGCCCGCAACGGACTCTCTCCCTTTGCTGAAGCATGGTGGCAGGGTGTTGAAAAAGCAGATTACACCAACTACATGATGGCCAAGATCGGTATGACTTACTCCTGGTAAGCCACCCCCCTTGTCATAATTTGAAATAGTTTCAGGGCTCTCCTCCGGGAGGGCCTTTTTTATGCCCGAAACAGTTTCCCGGTGGCTACAGCCCTTTTTCCTCTTTAAGAAGAATCAGATCCTCCCGGAACTCATCCTTCATCTTCTTGGTATAGATCCTGTAGATAAAGCCCGAGTTCTGAAAGTCCACAAGCTTGCGGAAGTCGCTCTCCCTCGACTTCCAGGTCACCCCGTCGGTAAAGAGGAGAAACACAGTATCATGGCGCTTTTCCTGAATAATTCTGTTGATGTCCCCGATAACATCGGTCTGCTTGCTCCCTGTGGCGCCGTAGCCCTTTACCTCGATAAGGATCTCCGGCCTGTCCTTGCAGGGGATGGCAAAGTCCGCCTTCTCGGTTGAAACCCCGTCCATGCCTGTAAAACTGACCCGGGCCTCATACTCACTGAACACATCTTTTACAATGGCCTCGACATAGTCCTCAAGCTCCCGTCCCCGTTTCTGCCCCTTAATGGCGCTGCCGCGGCCCCCTTTGAGGCGCTCGGTCAGAATGTCCTGCCAGGTATAGGTCCGGTTCATTGTTTCCTGAATTTTATCTGAAAGCAGCAGGGGGGCCAGGGTCTCCACATAGCCCAGGGGATTGGACTTGAATCCGCTCTTACCTGCGGTCCTGGAGTCCGCGAAGAGACTCCGCAGGAGTGTGTTGTACTCGTCCCTTGAGAGTTCAAGAAAGAGCCGGATCGCCGTTGAGGCGCTCTCAAAGTCCTCATCCAGAAGGCGGACAAGGGTCCAGGGATCGCTTCCCACCGATTCAAACCTGCCAAGAAATGCAAGAACCTTCCTTGAAAAATCATCCTTCCAGTCGGTTTCAAGAACACTGAGCTCTTCAAGGAGCCCGGCGGTGGTCTGTGTTATCTTCTTCATTCTCTCACCTTCCTATAATCAGGTATTCCGAAACCTGTGAACGTTTCACTTTATCATGGGTGCCGAAGTGGTAGCGGTGGTCCTTCTCTTTTACATCAATGCGGCTCTTGTAACGGCCCATCAGCTCCGTCAGGACATCAAGATCGGGATACCCGTTTGAAGAGTATGAGAGCACAAGAGTGCTGTCGGCAAATCTGCGGAACATCCTGTCAAAGGCATCCACCGCATCTTTTCTGTAGGAGAAGGGAGTGTACTTTTTGGGGATTTTCCTCACCTTTGTATTGTAGAGGATCTCCTCGCCCTGCCAGTTTTTGGAGAGGCCCTCAAGAAAATGATAACGCTTGATATAGCAGTTGTCGTCACTCCGCGGGACATAGGGCGGGTCCATATAGACAAGGTCCGGTGTCCATCCGGGGCTTTCAAAGTCAAAAACCGATCCGCAGAAGGCTTTGTTCTTCATGCCGTTATCGAAGACGGCCCTGTTGTAAATTCCGACCTGCTCGGCCAGGTGCTCTGCGAGAGTCAGCTTCAGATCCCGGCGGCCGTCGTCATAGCGGCTGAGGTCTCCGGAGATTGTAAAGACCCCCCGCGGCTGCTTTTTCACGCAGGAGCGGATCAGGGCGCTCAATACAAGAGCCTCCTTCCAGGGATCATCCAGGCCGGCCAGACCTCGGGTCACCCTGTCCAGAAAGTCGAGGTCTTCGGGAGTATAGAAGATTCCTTCGAAGGTTCTGCGGATAAAACCGGAGCCGCTGCCCGGGCTCTCTTTGTCCCGGCAGAGAAAAGCCAGCTCATCCTCTGACACTGTGATTCCGGGGTTTTCGATGACACCCCGGCTGATGATCCGGGGGAAGTTCAGAAAATCATTGGTATAGACCTCTTTTCCCATAGTCTTGAAAAGATAGGAAACCGAGGCGGAACCGGAGAAGGCATCGAGAACTGATGAGAACTCAAGCTCCTTCAGAGTCTCTTCTATCCAGGGAAGGAGACGGTATTTATTCCCCATAAAACGGAGCTGCGGGTAGTTTTTAAATGATGGTTTCATATATCCCGATTAAAATACCTGGGGCACAAAGTTCTCTTTTGTGAGAGGGGGGCGGTCGTAGCTGCTTTCAGGCCGCTTGGGGAGCTTGATAATCCGGGGCTGCACTTCCTTGTAGGGAAAGCAGCTGAGCAGATGGGTTATACAGTTGAGGCGGGCCTTCTTCTTACTGTCGGCGGGAACCTCGAACCAGGGGGAATCATCAGTGTTGCAGTACTTGAACATCTCATCCTTGGCCCGGGAGTACTCATCCCAGCGCTCAATGGACTGCAGATCCATGGGGGATATCTTCCAGCGTTTGATGGGGTCTTCAATCCGGCCCTTGAAACGCCTGAGCTGCTCCTCGGGAGAGACGGAGAACCAGTATTTTACAAGAACAATTCCCGACCGGATCAGCATCCGTTCAAACTCGGGACAGCTGCGGTAGAACTCCTCCCACTGATCGGGGGTTGTGAATCCCATGACTCTGTCGACGCCGACACAGTTGTACCAGCTTCTGTCAAAGAGGACGATCTCCCCTTTGGCGGGCAGGTGGGGCACATAGCGCTGAAAGTACCACTGGGACTCCTCTTTCTCTGTAGGCTTGCCCAGGGCTATGGTGTGGCAGAAACGGGGATTCATATGCTGGGACATCCTCTTGATCACTCCCCCCTTCCCTGCGGCGTCACGGCCTTCAAAGAGAACACAGACCTTGAGCTCATTCTGCTTGACCCAGTCCTGAAGCTTGACCAGTTCCACCTGCAATCTTGCGATTTCCTCATTATACAATTTCTTTGAGACTTTTCCGGAACTGCTCTTTTTAGACATAAGACTCTCCCTGGCCTGCTGGAACCATTCTTTTTTTGCAAGGGATTGCGGTCCCCATACTCTGATTGTATAACAAAGAGGCGGATTTGTTCAAAAACAAAATATCATCCGCCTGTTAACAAGCTATAATAGATGAAAAGAGAAAAGGAGAACTGAATATGCACTATCTGCCTTCAGATAAAAGATACGACTCCATGATTTACAAACGCTGCGGAAGGAGCGGGCTGAAACTCCCCCGTCTGGCCCTGGGGCTCTGGCACAACTTCGGCAATGTTGACAACTTTGAAAATATGGAAAATCTGATTTTCCGCGCCTTTGATATGGGAATCACCCACTTTGACCTTGCCAACAACTACGGACCCCCTCCCGGATCTGCAGAACTGAACTTCGGAAAGATTCTGAAGACCCACCTGAACCATTATAGGGATGAGCTGATTATATCCTCCAAAGCCGGATATGACATGTGGCCCGGACCCTACGGTGAGTGGGGAAGCCGGAAGTATATGATTGCCAGCCTGAACCAGAGCCTGAAGAGGATGGGACTGGACTATGTAGATATTTTCTACTCCCACCGTCCCGATCCTGACACCCCCCTTGAAGAGACCATGGGAGCACTGGATACGGCTGTGAAAAGCGGAAAGGCCCTCTATGCGGGCATCTCCAACTACCCCGCCGACAGAGCCGCCGAAGCCTTCCGGATTCTGAAGGAGATGGGTACCCCCTGCCTGATACACCAGCCCTCCTACTCCATGCTCAACCGCTGGATCGAAGGGGACCTGGACAGCCTGCTTCTCAAAGAGGGTGTGGGAGCCATAGCCTTCTCTCCCCTGTCCCAGGGCCTCCTGACTTCCAAATACCTGGAGGGGAACATTCCCGAGGACTCACGGGCCGCACGGGATCACTTTCTCAAACAGAATAAAATTACCTCCGAACTTGTGGGCCATCTGAATGAGCTGAACTCGATTGCAGCAGAACGTTCCCAGTCACTGGCCCAGATGGCTGTTGCCTGGATTCTCAACAATCCTGCAGTGACGACAGTCCTTATCGGAGCAAGCCGGGTCAGCCAGCTTGAGGAGAATGTGAAGGCTCTGGACAATCTGGATTTTACAACAGATGAGCTGAGCAGAATCAGCGGGATTCTTGAGAAAATTGACTATAAGAAATGAGTTGTAACTGCCGGCATCTTGAAAAACTGAAGTCTGCCCGGGTGGAGTTGGATGAAGCCTCTGCGGTTTATATGGACTATAACGCCGCTTGCCCGCCGGACCACCGGGTTCTTGCAGAGTTCCAGAACAGGGCCCTTGGCATCTGGGGCAACAGCAGCTCCCCCCATCTGTCAGGACAGAAGGCCCAGGATCTTCTTGACTCCTGTATAAGACGCTGGCAGGAGCTTTCCGGCAAGGAGAGTATCATCTTCTGCCGGGGGGCCACCGAGGCCATGGACATTCTGCTTAAGGGCATGGCAGAACCTCCCGGGCTTCTTGCTGCACCAGTCAGTGCCCACCCGGGCATTCGGAATCTGATGGAGGAGTACAGCAGACTCCGGAAGGTCCCCCTGAAGCTTCTAAAAATCGACAAGGAGGGAAAGATAGACCTTCCTGCCCTCTCTGAGGCTCTGGATACTCCCGGTGCCCTTTTATGCTACTCCCCTGTGAATCATGAAACCGGTGCCCTTCAGGACTGCCGGAGGATAGATGAAATCTGCCGGGAGCGGGGGACAAGGATCTTTCTGGACGCTCCCCAGGCGGCAGCAAGGCTTCCCGAAACAGAGTGGGCCGGCTTATGCGACGGATTCAGCCTGAGCGGCCAGAAAATATACGGCCTCAAAGGGAGCGGGGTCCTGGCAGTGAATCCCCCTCTGGCACTGAAGAGCAGCCCCCCCGCCTACGCGGGAACTGCGGATACAGCGGGGGCGGCGGCGTTGACCCTGGCTGCGGAGCTCTACAGAAAGGAGAAGGATGAACTTCTCTCCCGTCTCACTGTCCTTCAGAGAGAGGGTGCGGATATTCTTGAAAAAGGAAACTTTGCCTACAGGATACTAACGCCCCCGAATTCAGCGCCGGGGGTCCTCTGCATCTGCCTGCCTGATATGAGTGAGCTCCGGAAGAAGGGGATCACAATGGAAGAGCTTTTCTACAATCTGAACAGAGACGGGATCTTTCTCAGCCGCTTTTCCGCATGCTCCGGCACGGTTAACGGCTCTTCATCAATACTGGACGCGATGGGTTATCCTGAGGAGTACACATCAAGCTCTCTGAGGATCTCCCTTGGCCGAAAAAGCAGGAGAGACGACTTCTTCAGGCTGAGGAAGTCTCTTGACCGTTTTTTCTCTGCATTGCCCGTCACTGCCGCTGAAAATCCAGTCCAAAAATAAATAAAGTCTGTTACTAAACATCCTTAAAATAGGATACAATTGTCTTATGGATCTTGAAAAAATCCGGGAAAACCTTCAATGCACAGAGAATTTCCCCCGGATTATCGGACAGGACAATATGTTCCGCTCTGCTGTACTCATACCACTGCTTAAAACAGGGGATGGGTGGTCATTCCTCTTTCAGAAAAGGTCTGCCAATATCAGGCAGGGAGGGGAAATCTGCTTTCCCGGCGGTGGTTATGATCCGGACAAGGATGAGGACTTCAAGGCTACGGCCCTCAGGGAAACCCGTGAGGAGACCGGGCTGACGGAAGACAGAATAGAGATCCTCGGGACTCCCGGCACCCTTGTGACCCCTATGGGAGTGCTTGTGCAGCCCTGGCTTGCCGTTCTGGATATCACGGAGATAAGCGGTCTGAAGCCCAATCCTGAAGAGGTGGAGTATCTGTTTACTATCCCTGTGGACTGGTTCAGAGAGAACCCGCCCGAAAGCTATGAACTGCCTGTAAGCATCCACCCCTACTCCCGTGACAGCAGGACAGGGAGGACGGAGTATCACTTTCCCTCCCACGAACTGAACCTGCCTGAAAAGTACAAAAATCCATGGGAAGGCAAGATCCGCCACAGAGTCATTGCCTACAGAACGGACTCGGGAGTCCTCTGGGGAATAACCGCTCAAATACTCAACGAAACCCTCCCTCTCCTTCAAAGAAAATGAATAATCGTTGATTTTCTTTGAATTATAGCCCCTACAGGCCGTTAATTAATACAGGTCCCCATGAAACAGAACTGCATCAAAGATAACGAAGTACACATTTTTAACGGCGAACTCATAAGAGACCGGAACGGCACCCATCTTACGATAATGATTATGGATGAGTACCTGAAGGCGAAGAATTATCAGACCCTGATACGGAACAGCAATCAGATATCTCTTGGCGGGAATATGCTATACCTGCTTTTGAGTGAACTGTTTGAATATATTACACGTCTCTTTGACCGTATCCGTCTGGATGACCTTGATCTTGAAAAGGAGAACAAAGCACTCCTTTTTCTTAAAAAGTTTTCAAAGTCCTCCGAGATAATTGAGAAAAAAATTGAGAGGCTCAACTCGCTTGTAAGGGATGTGGAACCTGAACTCTTTGTGCTTCATATCAACAGCCAGGAGTTTTCCGGATTTACAAGGGACAACGAGGGAAACTCGAAGCTGGGCCTCAGGATTCCTGTCAGTTTTATCTACAACAGGCTTATATCCTATGTCGACAAAATGAACTTCACCGATCTCTTTCTTCTTGAACAGCAGGTAAGGGATCTTTTCAACAGCCGCTTTGCAGGCCTCAATCAGAGAATTCTTGATCAGAAGAAGCAAATTGAGATGAAATACGCTCTTGAACTTTCAAGAGAGAGGGCAAGAGACCTGGAACGGCAGCACCAGATTCTGATAGACAAAATCAGCCAGCTTAAATTTCAGAACGATCTGTACAAGCGCTCCTTCTTTATGATGCAGAAGAGGTACAATGATCTTCAAAGGAGCTCTGAAAACGAGGACCTCGAGAGTCTTGAGATTCTTGAATAACGCCTACTTATAGGCGACAAGCAGCTTCTTGTTATCCAGTATAAGAACAGCCTTATCGGACCCTGCAAGCTGAAGACCTATCTTCTCAGAAACCTGAAGCAGACCGAGGGGGCACTCATTCAGGAGATGAAGTTCACCCTCCCCTATAAGCCCCTTTCCTTCTTTGAAGTTGTCCAGGGATGACCCTGCAAAAATGATGAAATTGTGCTCTCTTGTAATCAGATCCAGATCGAGGGCATCGTTGGGATGTATTGCCATCTGCATCTCGGGAAACCTGTTCTCTATAGATACAGTCAATAGTGCCGTGTGTCGCATACTATAAATGTAGAAGATTCATCCCGCCAATACCAGAAAATTGTATAATCTTCAGAGTTATTTCTTCTTCTGTCATGTATAGTAGGAAGAGAATCAAGGAGCAGCCGCTATGTTCTATCGATATATTGACCATGAATTACAACTCTGCCTTCTGACCCCAGGGCATACTCAGGCCCTTTTTGTTCTGACCGAACAGAACAGAGCCTGGCTGCGAAGATGGCTCCCCTGGCTGGACAGCATTCAGAAGCCTGCAGATACAGAGTTTTTTATAAATGCCTGTCTGAAACGCTTTGCAGCGGCAGAGCAGATGACCTGCGGCATACTCTATCAGAACAGTTTGTGCGGAGTTGCGGGATTCAACAGCTTCAACTACAGCACCGGCACGGCCTCCGTCGGATACTGGCTTGCTGAAAACCACTGCGGCAGGGGAATCATGACACGCTGTGTCAGAGAGCTTGAAAAAATTGCCTTCAATGAAAAGGGTCTATCCAAGGTCGAGATACGCTGCGCTGTGGAGAACAGGGACAGCAGGAAGATTCCTCTGCGCCTCTCCTATAAGGAGGAGGGATGCATTAGAAGAGCCGAACGACTCTATGACAGGACTGTAGATCACATTGTCTACGGTCTTCTGAAAGAGGAGTTTATTCGAAGGGATGCCCTTTCCTGACAGTCTATCCATATATAAAAACTCATATAACCTCTAATACGGTATTTTTTTATCTATAAAATTAGATTTTTTTATCTTTCTGTCCTATAATATGAACAGTCTTTCATGTTGGAATATAAGCGGACAGCTATGTTCCAGTATCTGTTACAGCTTAAATTTCATCATTTTACAGGAGCTGGATTATGAAAGAGCAGAACCATGTCCACCCGGAAGAAGAGTGTCAGGATTTCAAAGCATTTTTTCCTCAGATAGATGAGATTATTATAAGTCAGACAGAATCGGATGATACTCTGATGACTGTTCTCCAGGGTGTTCAAAGGCTTCTGGGCTACCTTCCTCCTGAAATTATGAGCTATATAAGCGGCAGGCTGGCTGTTCCCACTGAGAAGATCTACTCTGTTGTTGCAGGGTACCCGTTCTTCTCCCTCACCCCCAGGGGAGACCATATTGTAACGGTCTGTCTCGGAGCCAATTGCTTTATGCAAGGGGCAAATGAAATACTGAATATCATTCAAAAGGAGCTGAAGATAAGGGTGGGGCAGACCACCACAGACAGGAAGTTTACCCTTCTGGCGGGTACCTGCTGCGAGGCCAGTGAGATTTCCCCTGTTATTATGGTGGATAAAAACATCCATGAAGCCGTACGCCCGTCTCAGGTCAAGCAGATACTTGATTCATACAGGTAGACAGCATAAAAAAACCCCGGATGGAAACTCCACCCGGGGACGAGGAAAAATAAGAAAGCTATCAGCCGGCCATCATCTGCATCAGCCCGCCGCCGTTGCGGACCTTGCTGAAGCCCTGCTGTTCCATAATTCTTGCTGCATAGGCGCTTCTGGCGCCTGAGGCACAGTAGACAGTGATCTCTCTGTCGTTTGATCCCAGCTCTTCCAGCCTGCCTGGAAGTTCATCCAGGGGAATGTTTACCGCTTCAGGGTAGGCTCCCATGGCATACTCTTCGGGAGTTCTCACATCCACAATCAGATGCCCTCCGTCATCGGCAACAGCTGCGTTTTCCGCAGCATCATCACTGCCGCTCTCTTCAAGAGTCTCCAGACTCTTTTCGTCGGGTGCAGGAAGGGGAAGCTGAAGGAAGTTCAGGCCCCCTGCCCGTCCAAGGTACTCAAATCCGGGATAGCCGCCGCTGACATAGAGGCTGTTCTCATATCCCGCCATAAGAAGCTGGCGCACAAGGCGGTGAGCAGTCTTGCCGTTGTCATCCACAATCAGAACAGTTGTGTCCGAAGGTACCTGGGCCAGTTCATCCAGTACCTTTTCAGCTGCCAGATTGACTGATCCCTGAATATGTCCCTTCTGGAAGCTGAAGTAGTCTCTGATATCAATGAGAGCGAGTTTTTTATTCTCGATAAACGCCTCAACTTCAGCAGGAAGAATAGCGGGGCTATAGCCGCTTAATCTGTTCTCCGCAGCGAATCCGGCCATA
Source organism: Oceanispirochaeta sp. (assembly GCA_963676905.2). GTDB lineage: Bacteria > Spirochaetota > Spirochaetia > DSM-2461 > DSM-2461 > Oceanispirochaeta. The sequence continues at coordinate 2,308,163 of CAXXVE010000001.1, read as the reverse complement.
TTGACAGGGTCGTTGGCGGAGCCGAAGGGAGGAGCATAGGCAAGGTCCAGTTCTGCAAGATCCTCCACAGTCATTCCGGCGCTGACAGCTGTGGAAAGAACATCGATTCTCTTGTCCACACCGTCCTCGCCGTAGACCTGGGCTCCCAGAACCTGTCCGCTGTCCGCGTTGTAGATAAGCTGAACAGCCACAAGGGATGCACCGGGGTAGTAGGATGTATGATTTTCCTTTCTGACTGTGACAGACTGAGCGTTAATTCCCGCGGCCACGGCCTGTTTCAGGCTGAGGCCTGTGCTTCCGGCAACCGCATCGAAGACTCTTACAATAGAGGTACCCTGGGCACCTTTGTAGGCTTTTCTGTTTGAATCATCGGCGGCCAGAGCGTTGGCTGCAGAGATTCGTCCCTGTCTGTTGGCAGGACCTGCCAGGGGTATTCTGACCTTTGCACCGGAAACGGAGTTCACAATCTCAGCCATGTCGCCGGCTGCATAGATGTCCGAATCGGAGGTCTGAAGAAACTCATTGACTTCGAGTCCCCCCGAGGGGCCGACTGCCAGACCGGCGTCCTGAGCCAGTTTCAGGGTGGGTTTCACTCCCACCGAAAGAAGAACCATATCCGCGTCAACTGCAGATCCGTCATCCAGTTTGACAGAGCCGTCGCTTATGGCGGTAACCGAACGGCCTGTATGAACACCGATTCTCCAGGCGGCCATCTCCTTCTGAAGGAATCCGGCGGTTTCGGCTTCCATCTGAGACATCACATGGGGAGCCAGCTCAACAACGGAGACCTTCAGTCCCCTCTTCCGGAGGGCTTCCACCATCTCAAGGCCTATAAAACCGCCGCCGACAACAACAGCGGACGCGGGAGCCTTCTCTTTGATAAAAGCATCTATTCTATCCATGTCATCAAGGGTCCACAGAGAAAAGACATGGTCTTTATCGGCCCCTTCCAGACCGGGAATAAAAGGCTTTCCTCCCTGGGCCAGAATCAGCTTGTCGTAAGCGTAGGCTTTCTCCTCTCCTGTGTCATGGTTGAATGTAAAAACAGTCTTTCCCTCTCTGTCCACTCTCAGAGCCTCAGTCATGGTTTTGACTTCCACATTGTACTGGTCTTTAAAACTCTCGGGGCTCTGAAGGATCAGCTTGCTTCTGCTTTTGATATCCCCCCCCACATAGTAGGGAAGTCCGCAGTTGGCAAAGGAGACATCAGGTCCCGCTTCAAGAACTGTGATCTCCACATCCGAATCAAGCCTTCTGGCTTTTGCTGCCGCTGTGGCACCTGCGGCAACGCCGCCTATAATCAGTAACTTTTTCATACATACCTCTCTAATCAGGATATGTATATAGTATTTTCTATATATTCTAAAGTCAATATAATTATGGAGATTTTTATTGATAATTAATGATTTATGCTTTTTTGAGGCGCATTCAATCTGCACTCAGGCAAATAGGATTTAGACTTAAATCATTGCGCTGCAATAACCTGCCCTACAATCTCAAGCCATTTATATGCTGAATCCCTGGGGGTCGGATAATGAAAACGATAGAGAACTTTTTCATAGTAGAACTCCAGTTTCTGCTGTTTGAAAATACTCAGAGCCTCAAGATCCCGGAGGGGAAAGACCATTGTTTCCCCCTTCCCTGTAAGAAACTCAAGCCTGTCCTGCCAGAGTTTCAGATCCCCCCTGCACAGTTTTCTCAGGGGAACGAGCCCCTTTCCTGTCAGAAGAGTCAGACCTCTGTTAAAGAGCAGGGGTTCTTCAGGAGACTGCTGCTCAAGGTAGTCCGATACCATCCGGGCACTCACGTCCTTCTGCCACCGGTTCCACTCCTTAAGTCCTCCGGGAAAGGGAAAATCAGAATCAGAGGGGAAGGCTCCGTATTTATCGATTGAGAAGGACCAGCCGCAGCTCCCGCAGGTCACATCATTTCCAGAGGACTTGAGGGCATCCAGAGTCTGGCACCTGGGGCAGATATAGGCAAAGAGCTCAAGGGTTTCCGCCCTTTTTTCACTCTCAAGAGGAACAGGGTTCTCTTTAATATTTTCAAAGTCGTCATTAAACAGGCCCGCATCCAGGCGTTCTTCGATCTCTTTAACATCGAGTTTTTTTATCTCTTCGGGGGAGAAAAGAACTTTTGCTTCAAGAACAACACGCCCCCGCCTCAGATCTCTGGTCCAGGTCCAGCGGGGCTGGGACATATACCCGCCCTTTGTTACAACTGCCACCACCGGGACCTTCAGGAGTTTCAGCAGTTTGGAAGTGGCTGGAACAAGGGGCATTGTAACGCCGTCCCAGCATGTGTGCCCTTCGGGGTAGAGGGCGACAATGCCTCCCTCCCTGACCTTTTTATGCATGATCCTTACAGTGTCCAGATCTGACATTCCCTTGGTTTTGGGAATCACCTGAATCTGCCGGAACGCCCATCTGAGTACGGGGTGCCTGAAAACAGCATCGTTGGCAACCCAGTGAATCATACGCTTCTGGTTGCAGGATACAAGGACGGGATCAAAATTGGTTACATGATTGGCTACGATAAGAAAAGGAGCCGGAAGGTTTTCAAGGGCATCCCAGTTTTCAAGGACTACATTCATCTTCCTGTTGTAGAGTTTTCGGGCAATAAACTGGCCGAAATCCCACATCATGCGGGGAAAAACTCCCGGAAGACCGTCTTTGAGTACTATATCTTTCTTCATCCATCCACTCCTGGGTAAACTCAACTAGGCTGTGAAATCATAAGGCCCTATATCTGAGGGGTCAAGTTAAAAAACTATTTACAAATCTCCCTGCCCGCGGGTCAGTCAGCATCGCCTTCGCCATTAATCTCTGTTTCAAAAAGCTTTATAAGGGCGGGATAGTCCCGCTCATACCGCTGCAGGGCTTTAACCCCGGCCTCATTGATCCTGTATACTCCCTTGCGGACCCTTTCAAACCATCCGTATATGTTGTTTGCAAGAATGGGCTGAACCTTGTCGGGCCGGGCGCTCTTTTTTCTCAACCCGGCGGGACTGGCCTCTCCCAGCTCATTTAGCAGCCATGCCAGACGGATGCACTCCTGACGGTAGGCGGTGATCCGCTCCTCGGTGCTTGGGATTCCACCCTTGTGAAACTCTCCGTACCGTCCGTTGACCTCCCTGAGTATGGCGGCCTGTTTTTTCCGGCGGACCTTTTTCTCATAGGGAGCCGGATGAAGCAGAACCTCAACCCTGGTCTTCGTCTTCATAAAGCGGACCACAATAAGCCCTACTTCCAGCTTTCGGAGGAGGTTCTTCAGGCCCTTTGCATTGGGAAGGCTCTTCTTCCCGGGGGCGACAGGAACAGCTATATAAACGGAGTCGCTGATATCTTTTCTCCGGGCGGCCTGAATCACAAGAGAGAGGGTGACACTTGTCTTCAGTTCGATAAGGATCATCTCATCGCCCTTGAGGGCCACAAGATCACAGTCCTTAACCTCAGCGCCCAGTGCATATCCCTGCTTCTCAAGATACTTCTTGAGAGGGTTGTAGAGGTCCGATTCTTTTATCTTTTTACTGGAGGAATCCCCTGTATTTCTATCTGTCAAAACAACTCCATCTGAGAGGGTTCCCTGTAATTTTTCCTGTATGCCCTGATTATATCATCCATTTTCCATAAAATACCCCGGGATTCGCACTCCCTGCGGAAAACCTGCTCAAGAGCTCCCGTCTCCCGGCGGGCACAGCCGTAGCTGTCGCCGAAATACTCTCTGTACTGCGACGAGAGTCCGGGAAATGAGCTGTCCAGACAGCTGTAGTACCACTCACGCTGCCTGTCCCTGAGGGTAACACCGAAACCGCCATAGATGAAGGATGCCCCCGCCTGGGATGCCGCGGCTGTAAGACTCCTGATATTCTCTTCGTTATCGGTTATAAAAGGCAGAACCGGCATCAGCAGTATACCTGTGAAGATTCCCTGCTCACTCAGCTGCTTTACAGCTTCAAGCCTCTCCAGGGGAGAGGGCGCCCGGGGTTCGATAAGGGAGGCAAGACCTGTATCCACAGTTGTCACTGTGATTTTTACAAGTACCGGTGAGTGGGTGCTTATCTCTTTCAGTATCCCCGCGTCTCTTGTAACAAGGGGGCTCTTGGTTGCAAGACCGACACCGAACCGGGCCCTGTGAATCAGGGAGAGAGCGGAGGATGTGAGATTCAGTTCCTTTTCGAGGGGATTGTAGGGATCGCTCATGGCTCCCATGGCGATCACTCCCTTTTTCCTGCGGCTTCCCAGCTCCCTTTCAAAAATTTCTACAGCACCGGCCTTGGGCCTTATCCTGTCAAAGTCATCAACCCTGTAGCATTCACTCCGGCTGTCGCAGTAGATGCAGCCGTGGCTGCACCCCCTGTAGAGATTCATATTGTACTCTGTAGCGAACCAGCGGGGCTGGGGCTTCCATGGGGAGAGTATGGACTTGGCGGGAATCCAGGAGATGGACATGACTCCATCCTATACGGAGCAGGCGCAGCCTGTCACCCTGTCTTTTTTTTCAGACATTTTTAGCATATATGTCAATATAAATAGTGCAATTGAGGAAACAATATATTATGATACGGACATGGATAAACTGCTTAAAGGTGTTGTTCACTTTAAAAAGAGGGACTTTGAGAAACACAGAGGCCTCTTCGAGGGGCTGGGACGTGACCAGAAACCCCATACCCTTTTTATAGGATGCGCCGACTCACGGGTCGTTCCGTCATTGATTACAAAAACTCTACCGGGAGAACTGTTTATAGTCAGAAACATTGCCAATATAGTACCGCCCTACAGGATGGCCGACGAATATCTTGCAACCACTTCTGCAATCGAGTACGCCGTTCAAATGCTGAATGTAGAAAACATTGTCGTCTGCGGCCACAGCAACTGCGGGGGATGTGCCTCACTCTATCAGGAACAGAATGAAAAACTGCCCCATACAAGGAAGTGGATGGAACTGGCCTCTTCTGTCAAGGAGAGTGTGGAGTCACAGATCTCTGAGGATGATCCCCTGGCAAGGGAGTGGCTTACTGAACAGAGCAATGTTGTGGAGCAGATGAAACACCTGCTGACCTACCCCTTTATTGCCGAACGCTTCAAAGAGGGAAGCCTGGATATTATGGGATGGCACTATATTATTGAAACAGGTGAAGTATACGGCTACGACAGAAACGAGGGCTGCTTCAACCCTCTGAACTAGAAGAGGCCTCCCCGTCGTCCGCCGCTTCGATAATACCCACGGCCACAGCCCCTTTGCCCGAATGCATGCCCACAATGGGAGAGATGGTTGTAATAAATTCAGCCTTCTTTCCGAGCACAGCCGTAATAAGAGTGCAGAACCTCTCGGCCCGTGAGGGATCTGCTGCATGAACAACGGCAAAACGCTCCACTCCGCCCCGGGCCTCCGCCTCTTCGATGAGTGAAATAATTTTTTTCTCAAGGCCCTTTGATGAAAATGCCTTGTCCAGGGCCTGCCCCTTCCCCTCAGCATCCAGAGTCACAATGGGCTTGAGGCGAAGCAGAGTGGCCAGCAGACCGGTCAGGGGCTTTACTCGCCCCCCTTTGACCATATATTTGAATGTACTGACGCTGACATAGATCTTTGTCCTTTTTTTCAGGCTCAGGGCCAGTTCGGACAGTTCTTCAAATCCCATTCCCTCTGCGGCAGCCTTTGCGGTTTCCAAAACAAGAAGCCCCTGGGCGGCCGAGTTCAATGAGGTATCAATTATCCTGATCCGCTCCCTCGGGCTGTTGTATTTACCGGCGCAGTTTTTAAACTGCTGCCATGTCCCGCTCAACCCCCTGGCCACAGGAAGTACAAGAACTGAATCATACCGGTCCAGAAGAGAGCTGTAGAGCCCATCCACCACCGGGGCCTCGGGAATCGAGCTGCCCGGAAAAGAGCGCCTCTGACCCTGGAGACGGTAGAACTCTTCAGGAGTGATTGTCAGCCGGTCAAGGTACTCCTCATCATCCCAGTTGAGCTTGAGATTCACTACATGAATCTGATAGCGGTCCAGCAGTTCCCCGGGAATATCGGCAATGGAGTCGGTCAGGATGGCTGTTTTTGACAGGGGATTTTCAATACTGGCTTTCTGGAGGATCATATCATCGGCCTTCTGTTCAAGAAGCCTGCCCCAGGACGAAAGGGTCCTTACTATTTCATGGGGCCGGTCGCAATGGATATGGACCCGGATCATCTTCCGTGACTCACCTACAATCAGGGAGTCCCCCATTCCCCTGAGCTTTCTTCTGACCTCCCTGGCGGGTATTCGGCAGTTATCCAGAAGCACTTCGGTGCAGTATCTGTATTTTATATCCTGAGTTCTGTGACTTTTTTCAGTATCAAAACTGATTGTACTCTCAGCCCTGTAGTCATGAATGTTCCGTCTGATATCAAAGGGGATGAATCCCCTGCTGCTGATGCTTTCAATCCCCTCCAGGAAGCTGACAAAGCCGTAGGCTCCGGCATCGAGGACGCTGTTATCCTCAAGCACTCTCAACTGCCTGGGGGTCATGGCAAGGGCTTTCCGGGCCTCCACAAGAGCGGCACTGAATATTCCAGAGAGGGAGGACTCCCTTCTGCTTGTTTTGTACACCGCATCCGCCCAGTGTTTGATGACCGACAGGATGGTCCCCTCCCGGGGATCGTCCAGGGCTTCATAGGCAAAGGTTACAGAGTCTCGTACAGCCTGGCCGAAGAGAACCGGATTGAGGCTCTCCCTGGAGTCAATATTCACAGCCAGCCCATTGATAAACTGGGACAGAATCATCCCTGAATTGCCTCTGGCTCCGATGATGGAGAGCTCGGCAATTCTGTTCATGACCTTTGCGGCAGATCGGCTGCTTTTCATCCCCGAGACAACGGTTCTGAGAGTCCTGACCATATTGCTTCCGGTATCACCGTCGGCAACGGGAAAGACATTGATCCTGTTCAAATACTCCCTGTTTCTGGAAATATTCAGGTATCCTGCAAGAAATCCATGGTAGATCTGATAGCCGGTGATTATGGTATCCGTCAAAGCAGTCTCCTGTTGTCAGCCGTTTATCCCGGTTCCCGCTGTGAATCACACTGCGAAAACCGTGGATATGGAAATCCCATACCCTACAAATTATATACAGGATCGATGGCAAGACCAAAAAAAACTTTCCTCTGTGCTGAAAAAGTCCTAAGATATTTATCAGGAGTCAACCATGGCAGCTATTTTAAATGCACCTGTTCTCTTCTCCCTGCTTCTGTCTGCAGGGATTAACACATTTTTCTTTGTCTTTGCCGCGGCCTTTAAAACGGACAAGGTGACAGACCTCAGCTACAGCCTCAGCTTTTTCATTATGGCCCCCCTTCTCTATTTATCCGGAGGCAGGGGCAGCAATCTCGACCAGCTTGTCGTAACAGCGGCGATAATGATCTGGGCACTGCGCCTGGGGAGCTATCTGCTCCGCAGAATCATGGCCATAGGAAAGGATGAGCGTTTTGATGATAAACGGAGCAATTTCAAAGCCTTTCTGACATTCTGGATTCTCCAGGCCCTTGTGGTCTGGATTGTCATGCTTCCATTCAGCCTCTTTCTAAGTGCAAGACCGGTAATAACCCTTCTTGAAAGCAGCCTGGCGGGAATCATCCTGTTTACGGCAGGTCTTGTTATCGAAGGGGTAAGCGATCATCAGAAGTTCATCTACAAGAGCAGAGAGGAAAACCGGGGCCACTGGGTGGATAAGGGCCTCTGGAAGTACTCACGCCACCCGAACTACTTCGGGGAGATAGTTCTCTGGTGGGGACTCTTTCTGATTGCAGCTCCGACCCTGAAGGGAGTGCAGTGGATCACTGTAATAGGCCCTTTGACGATAACTCTCTTTCTGCTGAAGGTCAGCGGGATTCCCATCCTGGAAAAACAGGCCGACAAGAAATACGGCAATCAGTCAGGATACACCGAGTATAAGACGAGAACCAGTATTCTTGTTCCTCTGCCCCGCAGAAAGGGGAGGAAGTGACTCCCCTGTATGCCCTCATCCCCCTGTTCTTCTATCTGACAGGGTCCATTCCCGTTGCCCTGATTACGGGCAGAGCCCTAAAGGGAATTGATATTAGGAACGAGGGCAGCGGCAATGCCGGTGCGGGAAACAGTTTCCGTGTACTGGGGCCACTTGGCGGAGGGGTTGTACTTGTACTTGATTTCCTCAAGGGGCTGCTGCCGGTTCTGCTTCTGAAGATGTATCTAGATGCACAGCAGGCAGGCAGCAGCGGAGGAAGCACATCCGCAGCCGCTGAAATCTTTACTGTATTCTGTATATTCTGCCTTGTGGCTGGACATGCATTCCCAGTATTCGCCTCCTTCCGGGGAGGAAAAGGTGCCGCCAGCTCCGCAGGGGCCGTCACCGCCCTTGTCCCTCAGGCAGCGCCTCTCTGTCTCGCGGCCTTTCTGATTATCCTCATCCTCACATCCTATCTCTCACTGGCCTCCCTGACAGCGGCATGGACACTTCCTCCGGCCTACCTTCTTGCATGGCGTGCAGGATGGACAGGCATGTCCCCTGTCTATCTGATTTTCTTTATACTTGCGGCCCTTCTGATAACCATACTGCACAGAAAGAATATAAGAAGGCTGATAAAAGGCGAAGAGAGAAAGACCGTGTTTTTTCCTTCTGGCTCCTTCAGAAAAAAGAATTAACGAGCCCTTCCCGTCCCCCCGGGGCAGCCTGATACAAAACCCAAAAAACTCTCAACAAAGAGTCAACATCACCCTGACAGTTCTACCACATTCTCCGCTGTATAGTGAAACAATTTTGGGGCCATGCCGCCTGCGCATTCCGGCCCATGATAGTCAACCAGAGCGAGAAAGCCCGGTACCAGCTGCTTCTGTTTCCAGTATTCCAGAAGCGCTTTATGGAAGGGTATATGAACTCGGGATTGAAATAATGGAGCATGATATGAAAGAGAGAAAATTCATCTGGTCCTGGAAGGACCCGGAGCACTTTGAAGCCCACAAAAAAGACTTTTCAAGGCCCATGGAAGAGATCCTTGAGGAACTGGAATCCGTCCTGCCCGCCACCGGGGAACGAAAAGCCGGTACATGGTATCATGAGGACTTTGAACTGAGCCGCAGCATCGGCCTCTCGGGCCTGAAGGTACTGTTCAAGAGGGAGGACCCCGATGAGGACACCGTATTCTGGGCCTACAGAAAGGGAAGATCCATCCCCTCTCAACTGGCGCTTGGAAAAAAAGTCCCCACCAACAGCATCTGCCTCTGGGGAACATGGACAGACGGGGGATTTGAAATACATACTGTCTACCCCGGACGCAAGGCTCCCCGGGAGATTCACGACCCCGACCTGAAGCTCTGTGAAATTGCCGAGGCTGTGGAGTTCTGGAAACACCACGCCATTATTACAGAGAAAGGAGAATACAGTTTTGAACCCAATGATTAACACACTGGATATTTCCTGGCTGGAAGAGAATGTCCTTCCGGCCGCCGGCGGGGACTCCCTGGTCCTGTTTGATATAGACAGCACCATAATGAATACAGCTCCCCGGAACTACAGGATTCTGCAGGAGGCCGAACAGGCCCTGCCCTACCTCAGGGGCATAAGCATCCTTATTGACAAGGAGGAGATCGGCTGGAACTTTGCCGATGCTGTGGCATCAAGGCTTGCAATGACTGAGGAGCAGAAAAAGGAGCTCCAGGACTTCTGGTATGAGAGATTCTTCTTTGATCCCTGGCTTGGATACGACACCCCCTACGAGGGTGTGAAAGAGGTGCTCCACTGGTTCAGGGAGAAGGACATCCGGATTGTCTATCTGACAGGAAGGGATGAAATCAACATGAAAAAAGGAACTATCGACTCCTTTGCAGACTACGGGCTTCCCGTGGATGCCGATTTTATACTGAAACCCAGCCAGGACCATGAGGACCTTGCCTTTAAGATGGAGGCCTTTGACCGCATAAGGTCCATGGGCAGCTGCATCCTGGCTGTGGAGAATGAACCGGCCAATGCCAATGCAATGAAGAGGGCCTTTCCCGGAACTCCTGTGGCTCTCATCGATACAGTAACAGCTCCGGACCCGGCGGTGCCTGACGGGGATATTATTCTCTTTCGCTCCTATGCATGATTTGGGGAGCTGTCTTTTTAAGACAGCTCTTCCCCCTTGAGGTATTTTCCTTTTTCAAGTTTTATTTAGAATGATATTGAACAATCCATAAATATCGATAGAATCGATAATTACTGACAGGTAGAACTGTGCCGGAAAATAATATAAGGATTGAGACTCAGTGCCATTGATATATCCGATAATAAGTTTCATAGCATCCATCGCCGGAGCCATCAGTGGAATAGGAGGGGGGGTGATTATAAAGCCTACCCTGGATGTCGCGACATCCGATCCTGTTGATCTTATAGGCTTTCTTTCCGGGAGCACTGTCCTGGCCATGACGACGGTGGCTTTGTTTAGAAGCAGAAAGAGTACTGTCAGGCTGGACAAACGAATAAGCTCACTTCTGGCCCTCGGGGGGGTTCTGGGAGGTCTAAGCGGAAAATTCCTTTTTGATCTGATTGAGAGGAGTATAAAAAAAGAAAGTACTCTTTCGGGGACCCAGTCCATAATCCTGCTTATTCTTACACTGGCCGTGCTTCTGTTTACACTCAACAAAAACAGGATAACACCGCTGAACCTCAACGGGAGCCTCCAGAGCCTGTTCACCGGTCTGCTTCTGGGAGGGATCGCTTCATTTCTCGGAATAGGAGGCGGACCTGTAAACCTGGCTCTCCTCTACTTCTTTTTCTCCATGGATTCTAAGACAGGAGCCCTTAACTCCATCTTTGTCATCTTCTGCTCACAACTCACCAATCTTGTTTTTACAGTACTGTCGGGTGAAGTCCCTCCTTTTCACGGTCCGGTCCTCGCTCTTATGATTACAGGGGGAATTACAGGTGGCCTGGCAGGAACCTGCATATCAGGAAAATTAAGCAACAGGCAGGTGGATTATCTGTTCAGTGCGGTCATGGTTGTCATTATGGGAATAACCATATTCAATATACTTGAAAGTTTCGTACTGCCTGCCTGATACAGCCCACAGGATTCTAATATTCACAGAACATGGATGATCCGCTATAGTAGGCTCATGCTTAAACGATTCATATCCTATTACAGACCCCATCTTCTTCTTTTCATCCTCGATATGGCCTGCGCTGTACTGGCGTCAGCCCTTGCAATCATCTTTCCCTTCATCACACGGGAACTTTTAAACAGGGTCCTCCCCTCCCGCAACCTCTCCATGATCTACACCCTTTTAGGGGTCATGTTTGCAATCTATATAATCAAGTCTTTTCTGACCTATATCCGGGTCAAATGGGGCCATATTCTCGGTGTGAGGATCGAAGCGGATATGAGGCGGGATCTCTTCGGCCATATACAGAAGCTCTCGTTCAGCTACTTTGACAGGGTCAAGACAGGACACCTGATGAGCCGGATCTCCAATGATCTGAATGTCATCGCCGAGGTGGCCCACCACGCTCCGGAAGATCTTCTGATCTCGATTGTGGTCCTTCTGATGGCCTACTCAATGATGTTTGTCTTCAACACCTCACTGGCTCTGATCTCTCTGATTCCCCTCCCCTTTATGCTTGTCTGGGGCCTTGTTATGGGGAGCCGGATGCGTCAGGGTTTCAGGCTGGTGCGCAAGGAGATTGCCGATATCAACAGCACAGTGGAAAACTCGGTTCAGGGCATCCGTGAGGTAAAGTCCTTTGCCAATGAGAAGATGGAACAGGAGAAGTTTCACAACAGCAATACAAACTTCCGCCTGGCCAAGGAGATCATGTATCAGAAGATGGCCCGGTTTCATTCGTTTATGCAGTTTCTGCGGGAAATCTACTACTTCTGCATCATAGCAGGGGGAACCATCCTTATTTTCCGTGGAAGCCTCGACCTCGTTGACCTGCTTGCTTTCATACTTTATGTGGGAGTAATACTGCCTCCCATTGACAGGCTTATCAACTTTACCGAGCAGATGCAGCAGGGGATATCCTCCTTTGAGCGCTTTCTGGAGATTATGGATATAGAGCCTGATATCAGGGACTCCGGAGATGCGGCGGACTTCACCCCCTCCGGTGCCGCCGTCTCTGTAAAAGATCTTGATTTTTCCTATGAGAAATCAACGGAGCAGGTCCTGAAGGGTATAAACATGGAGATCAAGGCGGGCGAGACCGTTGCCCTGGCGGGTGAGTCGGGAGCAGGAAAGAGCACCCTTGCCGCCCTGATCCCCCGGTTCTACGAAGCCCGGGGAGGAAGGATAGAGATTGACGGACAGGATGTCTCCTCTGTCACCCAGGAGAGCCTCAGACGCTCCATAGGCATTGTCCAGCAGAATGTATTTCTCTTTGACGGGACCATCAGGGAAAATATAAGCTACGGAAACCCCGATGCCTCTGAAAAGGAACTGAAAGAAGCCATGGCTATGGCCAATCTGACCGAGTTTGTCGAGTCCCTTCCCGACGGCATTGAAACCCAGGTCGGCGAAAGGGGCGTTCTTCTCTCCGGAGGCCAGAAGCAGAGGATATCCATTGCCAGGGTATTCCTGAAAAATCCTGAACTGCTGATCCTCGACGAGGCCACCAGCGCTCTGGACAATGAGTCGGAGGCCCTGATTCAGGAGGCTCTATGGAAGCTCTCCCGGAACCGGACAACAATCATCATAGCCCACCGCCTCTCAACGATACAGATGGCCGACAGGATCTATGTTATGAAACAGGGCGAAATTGTGGAACAGGGGTCCCATTCCGAGCTTCTGGCACTTGAGGGGTATTACAAGTCCCTCGCCGACAAGGGTACTCTTGTGGCAGCATCAGAGTGACCGGTCCTTCAGAAGTTTGAGAAACTTGTCCTCAGGCAGAGGCATGCTGCAGAAATAGCCCTGATAGAGGGGACATCCCATCTCTTTAAGCTTTTCAACCTGTGCCTGCTCCTCCACTCCCTCGGTAATCACATCAAGCTGAAAATACTCGGCAATACTGAGAATGGTCTCTACCAGAATGAAATCATCCCGGCTGGTCAGAAGGGACTGAGTAAAACTGCGGTCTATCTTCAGCTTGTCCATGGGAAGCCTTTTCAGGTATCCCAGAGAGGAGTAACCCGTACCGAAGTCGTCAAGTGCAAATCTGATTCCCGCTTTCCGAAGGGTCCGGATGGCTTTGACTGTTCTCTCGAAATCTGAAATCAGGACGCTTTCGGTAATCTCAAGCACAATGTTCTTCATAGGGACAGTTGACTCACTCACAGTACGGATCATCTTTGCGGCAAACCCCGAGTTCAGAATCTGTTTGATACTTATATTGATGGAAACATATTCCAGAGAAACAAGACCTCTCTCCAGCCACTCTCCGTAAATGGCAAGAACCCGTTCAACAATCCAGTCTCCCAGAGCTATGATCTGATTGGAACTTTCCGCCGCCTCAATAATTTCTTCAGGGCAAATAAAACCCCGTTCAGCGTGGTTCCATCTTAAAAGAGCTTCTGCGGCGACAATCCTTTCGCTCCCTGTTTCCACAATAGGCTGAAAGTATATTTCAAGCTGATTATGTTTCAGAGCCTCCTTGAGTTCCACCTCCAGAATCATCTTCTGCCGGATCACCTCTTCCATGCCTGCATGGAAGTAACTGCTCCTGTTACGGCCCAGATCCTTTGCGTTGTACATGGCTGTATCCGCGGCCTTCAGGATATGCCCCGCCGAACTGTCCTCTTCGGAAAAGATATAGACACCGATACTTGTTGATGTCTGTATGCTCTGGCCGTCAACAAGAATGGAGTCTGATAGAGCATCATGAATCTTGCTGTTTACAAGGTTTGTGAATTGAAGAGCCTTCTCCTGGTTCTCATCGAGATTGGGAAGAAGGATAACAAACTCATCTCCGCCTATCCTGGCAACCGTATCCTCTTCCCTGAGAAGCTTTCTCAGCCGGCCTGCCACCTCGACAAGAAGCAGATCTCCCGTCCGGTGGCCGAGGGTATCGTTAATGAGCTTGAACTTGTCCAGATCCAGAAACAGAAGCGCCCCCAGATACCCGTGACGCTGAGCACTGTGCAGTGCCTGTTCCAGACGATCCATCATAAGTTTTCTGTTGGGAAGTTTGGTCAGGCTGTCATGATAGGCCTGATACTCTATCTCCTGTTTGATGCGGTTCCTTACGGTCAGGTCCTCAATAATGCCGACCCCTCCGATGAGTTCCGAGTTTTTACCGGAAAGAGGCGTCGTTTTCAGAGAGACCCAGATGTCTATATCGGAGTGTACGGTATGATAGGGGCCTTCATAGAAGCCCTTCTCATTATTCAGCGGGCTTTTGATGGCGGGAAGGCCCCGCTTATCGGGAATTGTATTTAAATCCAGGCCGATCAGCAGATCCTGGTCCGCCTGCAGAATCTGAACAAAGCTTGCATTGCAGTTCTGTATGATAAGGTCCTTGTTATAGTAGAAGATCCCCGTTGGTGCTTCTTCAAATATCGTTCTATAACGTTTCTCATTGAGAAGGAATTTCTCCCGGTTGTTCAGGTGCCGTACCTTCAAACCCAGGTTGATGCCGGCCTCTCTGCTCAGCTGATAGGACCAGAAAGTAAGAAAGAGATAGTAGACTAACATCATCTGGGCGTGACTGAAAAAAAAGTTATCCTCAATGATTGCCATATAGATAAAAAGAGGTGATAGAACAAGATTAAAGTACACAAAGGCAATACTGAACCGGGAGGAAAGATTGATGACCCCTCCGGTTGCAAGGCCGAACAGCAGGGCAAGAAGCACCAGAATACGGGATGAGTCAACTGTGATATAGAGATGAAGGAAAATAAAACCCCATGTAACTGCAGACAGAAGGATACTGAGATGAAACCAGACGAAGGCCTTCATGCTGAATTTGTCCATATGGGAAGACCGGACCATCCACAGATAGAGTAAGCGCATCAGTGAAATGAACACGTTCAATCCTAAAAGAACTGCGGTTCGGAGGCTGAGAGCTATGTTGTCCGAGAAAATTATATATACAAGAAAAGTCAGAAACAGATTGGTGAGGACTGCGAGTCCCACATTGTTATTGGCTCTGTCTATTCTAATTTCATTTCTAAAGTTACTGCTATCCATTAAAATCCCTATTCATTATAGAGTATTAATTCTAGTTCATCACTACCGGGGCCGTTGGAAAATTGTGTGTTTGACTATTTCTCACTTACGTTATTAAATAAAATCCAATGAAAAATAATATGTATTTTTTCAGCAGAGTCATTCAGAAATGGACAATATTCCCTGTAATACTGCTATGTAATCTGGCAATATTCATAATTTTTCTGCTGAATAAGCATGACTTTCAGCTTCCCGATCACTGGAACACCCAGTTTCTCCTTCTGCTGCTGTTCAACTTTATTCTGTCGCTCTGCATACTTTTCATCCCTCTTGAAAAGAGCTGGAGCCGGAATGGCATAATCACTATTGTGTTCCTGCTGCAGATGTCGTGCAAATACATTATGACAAAACCCTTCAGCAGCAATATCTGGTTTGAATTCTTCCTTATAATGATAATGCTCCTGGAAGCCATACTTTATCTGAACTCCGCAGAAACAGGAGTATTAACACTCTTTATAATACTCAGCATCATTCTTACTGATCACAATGAGATTTTCTGGGGTGTATCGATAGAAAACAGACGATGGGACCTGAAACTCTCTCTTCTGATCCTTACAGTAATGTTTACGGCTATGAGCCTTATAATCAGGAATGCCCACAGAACACTGCTAAAGAACATTGAACTGCAGAAAAACCAGAAAAAAATTATACAGAAGCTTTCAGCCTCAAACAGCGGCCTTCAGCAGTACGCCAATCTTGCAGAAGAGAAGAGTATGATAAATGAAAGACTCAATATTACAAGAGAGATACATGATACAGTGGGTTACACAATGACAAACCTTCTGATGATGCTGGAAGCAAGTACTGATCTCATCAAGAATGATTCCGACAAACTTGAAAAACTTCTGCATCAGGCACTGAATCTGACAAAAACAGGCCATGAGGAAATGAGGCAGTCTCTCAGAACCCTTAGAAACACAAAAATAAAAGACAAAAACAGCATTGAATCTGTTCGTCAATTGACCAAAATATTCTCAGAATCAACGGGAGTCAATGTTTTGGTGGAATACGGCAACCTCCCCTGGACCCTCAACAAGGAGATTGATCATATTATCTACCGCTTTCTTCAGGAGGCCATGACCAATGCCCTGACTCATGGAGGTGCAGGTAATATTTCAATACAGTTCTGGAAAAATAACGATTCAATTCATATTTCCATCGATGACGATGGAAAAGGCAGTCAGGATATTGAGGAAGGAATCGGATTGAAGGGTATGAATGAAAGGCTTTCAGATGTCAACGGAAGTCTCTCTTATGAAAATACAAATAGAGGTTTTGCTATCAAAGCGATGATCCCCTGGAGCAGTAATGAATGAAATCAATGTAATGATTGTCGATGATCAGATCCTTTTTGCTGAAAGTCTTAAAACAGTTCTGGAAACACGCAGTAAGAATATTAGAGTTATTCAGATTGCAGGCAACGGAAAAGAGGCTGTAAAGATGTCGGAGAAGCACCTCCCCGCCCTGATCCTTATGGATATCCGTATGCCAGAAATGAGCGGTGTTGAAGCAGTGGGGATCATAAAGGAAAAACTTCCTGAGATCAAAATCATCATGCTCACCACATTTGATGATGAAGAGTATATCTACAACGCCCTTAACAACGGTGCCGACGGCTACCTTCTGAAGAACACGGCTCCGGAAAAGCTGATTGCCTCTATTGAGGCAGCCATGAACGGTCTCGTTCTGGTTTCGCCGACCATCATCAAACACCTTGCACAGGATTCGAGCCGGCAGAATATCATCCATGATAAACCGGATTGGTATGATGAACTCAGTAAAAGAGAAAAACAGGTTCTGAAGCTTATCTGCAGCGGCCTGACAAACAAAGAGATATCGGATGAACTCTTTATTGCCGAGCAGACAGTAAAGAACCATATAAGCCTGATATACAACAAGCTCGAAACCCATGACCGGCTGAAGGTGATCCGTATAGCTAAAAACCACATTTAAGTAATTTTTTGTACCGGACAAACAGTACGTAAAACAGTACTTCGGTACCTTGTGAACATACAATTATGACACCTAAAATAAGGTATGACTAACCAATTTCAGTCATACCAAGGAGATTGTATGAAAAAACTACTATTGACTGTTCTGACTGTCCTTCTGACAGCGAACTTCGCATTTGCAACGGGTTCACAGGACTCGACAGCCGACAGCGGCAGCGACAAGGTCAAACTGGTATTCACCAGCTGGAGAACAGAGGATATTGACCGGATGAACCGGATCAATAAGGAATTCACAAAAGAATATCCCAATATCGTTGTAGACTTTCAGCCTGTTAAGGATACAGAATACGATGCACAGCTGAAACAGTCTCTGGCTGCGGGAGTGGGTGCGGATATAATCTTCCTGCGTTCCTATGACTCAGGATATCAGATCTATCAGACAGGTTCACTTCAGGATCTGACAGATGTGGTTCCCGCTTTGGCTGAATTTCCCTCTGCAGCGGTCAAGGCATGGGCAACACCCGAAGGTACAAGCTACGGAATACCTGCCGCCGGGGTTGTACATGGAGTCTACTACAGAAAAAGTATCTTTGATAAATACGGACTTTCCGTACCCTCAACATGGGATGAGTTTATTGCAGCCTGCGAAACCCTGAAAGCCGGTGGTGAAACAGTTTTCGCTCAGGGTACAAAAGACAACTGGACCCTCTATGAAGTTATTTTCTCCGGTCTGGGAGCCAACTTCTACGGCGGAGAGGAAGCAAGACAGTCTCTGATAAGCAAGGAATCACGCTTCACTGATGACAACTTTGTTCTTGCTCTTGAAAAGATCAAGGAACTCCAGCCCTACTTTCCCGACAGATTTGAAGGTATTGACTACGTAACCATGCAGCAGATCTTCGGTACAGGCAATGCAGCCATGTTTATCGGAGGAAGCTGGGAGATTGGTATTTTTGAAGACCTCGGCGGTCTTGAGGATGTCGGTTATTTTGCTCCCCCTGTTGCTTCAGAGGGCGATACTCTTCAGTACTGTTTCCACGTTGATGCCGGAATCGGTATGAACAATAACACCAAATATCCAGAAGAGGCAAAGACATACATGAAATGGCTGGCATCTTCCGAGTATGCACAGCTTTATATGAATGAACTTCCCGGTTTCTTCAGCTATACTCCCGGCAGCTACAGCCTTACAAACACTCTGGCCAAAGAGATGGAAGACTATGTATCCGATTCTGTTCCCACTGTAAGAACTGTATGGGAAAAGATGTCTGCTCAGGCTCCCAGTGGAAATGAACTTGTAGGCGAAGCCATCCAGAAGATGTACGCTGGAGAATTGACTCCCGCTCAGGCTGCAAAATATGTAGACGACGGACTGTCCTGGTACTACTGATTCTTATACTTAAATAAATAGTCGAAAAGCTCTCTGTATTTCAGAGAGCTTTTCAAAAAACCAGACAATGATCCCGGTGGCACCTGTCCAGCCGGTTACATCCAAGGAGGAGTTTTATGTTGGAGGCACGGAGAAAGCATGCTAAATTTCTCTTTCTCTTCATTTTTCCGGCTTTTATCGTTTATACGGTATTTATGCTGCTGCCCATCCTTAACTCTATGAAATTGAGTCTCTACACTGGTGACGGGCTGATACCGAATGAGTTTGTCGGTCTGGACAACTATGTCCGGCTTTTTACAGAAGAACGCTATTTCACAAAGTTCTGGAATGCCTTCCGGAACAATATCAAGTTTTTTCTGATTGTTACTCTGATACAGAATGTATTGGGTTTTTTTCTGGCAGTCATGGTATCCCGGAAATTCAGGGGTGCCAAGTTTATGAGGAAACTGAGCTTTCTCCCGACGACCCTCTCTGTTCTTGTTGTCGGATACATATTTAAACTGATACTGAATCCCTACTATGGGGTTTTTGATAAATTCCTTGAGATGATCGGTTTAGAAAAACTGATTATTCCCTGGCTTGGTGATCCAAGAACGGCTATCTATGTAGTAGCAATTGCTGTCAGCTGGCAGTTTCTTGGTGAGTCTGTACTGTTCTACACTTCCGGCATCGACAGTATAAGTAAATCCATTATGGAAGCGGCACGCATTGATGGAGCCAATATATGGCAGGAGATATACCATATTATTCTGCCATCAGTGCTTCCTATTATTGGAATTGTAACAATACTCATATTCATCGGTGACTTTACTCAGTTTGACATTATCTTCGCCATGACGGGTACAAGGGGTGACCCCAATTACAGCACGGATTTGTTTGGTTCTCTATTCTATCGTACAGCCTTCGCTTCATCCGAACGGGGCGGCTGGGGTACTGGAATGGGTGCAACCGTAGCGACAATGATGTTCCTTATCGTGACAATCGGCGTCGGGCTCTTTCTAACTTACTTTACCAGGAAGAAGGAGATGCTTGAAAAATGAAAATCAAACAGAAAACAGCCCGTGCCGGGCTCTACCTGACAATGGTAATCTACTCCCTCAGCATTCTGATTCCTCTGTTTATAATGGTCATGACATCATTCAAGACCAATGCTGAAATCTTCAACAATCCATTCGGACTTCCCAAAAGCTTCAATCTGGATGCATATATAAACCTTTTTGTTATATCCAATTATGGAATGTATTTCCTGAACAGCATAGGAGTCACAATACTATCGCTGGCGGCGGCAGTCACCATGTCAGCACTGGCTGCATATGCCATATCAAAATACAAGTTCAAGTATAACCGCGCCATCTACGTCTATTTTGTCATAGGTCTTGTGGTTCCAATCAAGCTTGGTACCATCGATATAATGATTACGATGCTCCGATTGAATATTTACGACACACTGTGGGCTCTGGTCATTGTCTATATAGCCATGGCGATACCCTTGAGTGTCTTTATTCTCTATGACTATATAAAGATGGTTCCCGAAGAGATTAGCAGCGCCGCAAGAATTGACGGATGCAGTGAACCGGGCATTTTCAGCAGAGTTGTGGTTCCTCTGATCAAGCCGGGTCTGGCGGCAGCAGGCATCATCAGCTTTATTCCCAACTGGAATGAGTTCTGGTTTCCTCTTGTACTCATCAAGAGCAGGGAGCAATACACGATTCCTCTGGCAACAGGCCAGCTTTTCGGGCAGTTCGACACCAAGCTGAACCTTGTGTTTGCAGTTCTTTCGCTGGCTACGATCCCTGTAATAGTGATCTACCTTCTTCTTTCAAATTACTTTATTAAGGGGCTTTCAGCGGGAGCGGTAAAAGGCTGAGAGGCAGGACAGAGATTCGCAGAGCCGGTGTCTATAGAACTTAAGTTTCATTGAACTGTTCTGAACCAGTCCATAGACTGTTCCTAACATTAAGAAACAGGAGTTCACATGAACAAGAAAAAAGCAATTCTGCTGCTTTTGATTCTGGCACTGGCAAGCACTGCGGTCTTCGCTTCGGTAACAAAGAACTGGAAGTCTCATAACACGCATATTTCCGGTCTGGACTGCAAGATTGAAGAGGTAAGGACCACCAGTTCTGAGTGGCTGATGGACATGGACAGATACCATTTCCGCCTTACCGACGGCAATCGCGGAACCGTCCGGGTCGATATGAACAAGAGTACCTTCAGAAACTGCAAGGTAACCTACAGAAACTGCTATGTTTCAAGCAGCGGTGAATGGACCGACGGAGCAATAGAGATCTCCGCACTGAATCATGACAGCTGGAGTTACAACCTTAGCTACTATATTGAGTACAAATAACATTCAAAGCCCTTACCCTTCCGTCAGACCGGAGGGGTAAGCCGCATTTTATAGCCTTCAGGATGAGAGAGACAGAACAAGGCCCATCCTGTTATCGATCCCCACCTTGTTGAAGATATTCCAGATATGCTTTTTTACTGTTGAAACCGATATACAGAGCTCTGTGCTGATCTCAGGATTGGTCAGCCCCCTGAAGATGCAGTCGATAATCTCCTCCTCCCTTCGGGTAAAGGAGTACTCCGAATCCCTGTATGCCGGCACCAGACGGTTTCCAGGCTTCAGGGTTATCTTTACACAGGGACTGTCCATCTCCAGTTCCGAAAGAAAGGGAGCCTTCAAACTTGAAAATTCAAGATAGAAAAGCTCCCCCCGGAGTTCAAATGTAAAACGGCTGCTCCCCGGGAGTATCAGGGGGGATGTAAAACTCCTCCACTGCTCTGAGAACCTGGCGGTATGGGGAGTAAAGGACCAGAGAGGGGTCTTCCAGCACTCGCCGAAGAGTCCCTTCAGAACCTCTTCCATCGAGTCTCCTGCTTCAATGACCTCACCTTTCCGGTTCAGTACCCCTTCATTCCCCTCCTGCTCCGGAACTGCAAGGCTCCTCCCCAGGCTCTCTATCAGAAAGGAGCATGTAAAGTGTATGATTCCCACCTCATTCGCATTGAAAGGCAGATTGGATGCCCCTTCTCTGGCAATCCCGATGAATCCGAATATCCTGCCTTCAAACTTGATAGGAACATAACAGCAGTCAGAAACAGGCCTGACCTTGTTCAGATCGGTAAGGAACTCTTCTTTTTCAGGAATATCCTGCATCAGAAGCCGGTTATAGAGGACAGGCCGCGCACTGTTAAACAGCTCCTGAAGCAGAAAATCCTTATCCTGGATCTCAAGATAGATGGAATTGAAGTCATCCGGATTGTTGGACAGGTAGATAGGTTCGAAAATATTGGGACCGGGAAAGAGGACAAGAGCAAAATACTGGCTGTCCGTTATTCGCCCGATAAGGGGATAAAGCCTTGCCAGGGATGATGTATTCAGGGGAGAGGAAAAGAGCTCTGATACAAGCTTATGGATATTGTGAGTCTGATCTTCTCTTAAATGCATATTATTAAAATATTACAATAATTCATTTTATCAATACATTAACGTTTATTTTAAACCTTCCGGATAGTTCTCCCACACCGTATTCAATCTTCTTTTCCCCTTCTTCCGAACAAAATCCTTGCCAGAAAGGTACAGGCTCCGGTATGATTCATCAGGAATCCCGGAGGTCTGTATATGAATTTCATTATTTTAATTGTTCCCGTTATCCTCATTGCCTATCTTATGTACCGGTTCAGGAGTCTCCCCATATATCTGAAAGGTCTTAAAACCTACAACAACGGCAATACAGACAAGGCCATGGAGCTTCTGAAGAGATCCATAGAAGAGGGTCTGGCTGAAAAGCACCAGCTCACAGTGGGATACCTGCTTCTGAAAGAGGGAAACCCCGACGACGCAGAGCGTATCTTCAACTTTCTTATTGAGAATCCCGGTGCAAAATTCAATGCCGACCATGCCCGCTGCTATAACGCCCTTATCCACTGGAAGAAGGGACGCCTCCACGACGCGGTTGAGGAGCTGGAAGAGCTTCTGAAGGACGGCTACCGCACAACAGCCCTCTACAGCAATCTTGGCTTTTTCCTGATACTCCTGGACAAGCTGGACCGGGCTCTTGAGGTCAATGAGGAAGCCTGGAACTACGATGAAAAGTCTCCGGTTATCCAGGACAACCTGGGACTCTGCCATATAAAAAGACTGGAGTGGACCAAGGCGGAGCAGATCTATAAAAAACTGCTGGAACAGGAACCCGGTTTCCCTGATGCCTGGTACAACGCGGCTCTGGTGGCCATCCACAGTAATGACAATAAAAAGGCGGCCTCCCTGCTGGAAACCGCCCTTGAAAAAAAGTTCTCCTACCTGAGTACCCTGAAAAGAGAGCAGGTGGAAGACAAACTGAGGGAGCTGAAGGAATCAGAGGACTGATCCCCCCGCCTGTCAGTCGTTGTCACTCTTCTTCTTTTTAACCCGTCTGAAGGGTTCGGCCCAGCTTACAAAAGCCGATGCCAGGCGGGTCTGAATCCACACTTTCCCGGAACCCGAAAAACGGCAGACCAGCCCCTCCCCCGAAAAGAAGGTGCTTTTAAGACCGGCCACAGGCTCCACAGTGTAGGTAAGGCCTTCAGTAAAGCCCACAATATGGCCCGTATCCACAACATAGTTGTCCGTCACATCGATCTCGATAAGACCGCCGTAGGTGTTGTACCAGAGGTCTCCCGTCCCGGAAACCTCGATCATAAAGAACTTCTCTCCCGAGAAGAAGCCTTTGAATCCCTGGAACTGCACCGTTATTTCAAGATCCGGACTGGCTGCCAGAAAGGCTGAATTCTGGAGATAGACCTTTGATCCCTCAAGATAGAGGTGGCCGATCTCACCGGGAGATCCCGGAGCAATACCCATTTCCGCATCTCCGCCTGAGGCGGTGAACTCGGAGATAAAGAGGTTCTCTCCTGAGACAAGGCGCTTCAGTCCGCCCTTCATCTTTGTCTTCAGGGTCAGAGAACTGTCCATCCAGGCCATGGCGGAGGCCTCGACCTTGAGGGTTTTTCCTGAGGGTATCTTTACATTGAGCATTCCGTAGGAGGGCTGGCTCTCCAGTGTAAAAGGGTAGTCAGTTTTAATCATTTCGGCCATGGTTATTTTTCCTCCCGGGGCTTGAGAAAGGGTGTCAGGGAGTAACCGAAAACTCTGTCCGCATGGGTCTGGCACCAGACGGTCCCCTTCCCCTTAAAGCGGCAGACAAGGCCTTCCCCCCCTGCAATTGATGAAAAGATACTTTTAGAAGCCTTGCTGATTTTAAAGTCAAGACAGTCTTCAAAGGCAGCTATATTTCCTGTATCCACAATATACTCACCGTCCACCTGAACGGGATAGATCATGCCGAAGGCATTGATAATAACCTTGCCCTGCCCCGTCATCTCCAGCCAGATCATGTTCTCGCCTGAGAAGACGTTCTTGAAGCCCTCCCATTTTATATTCATATCCACATCGTCGCTGTGGGCCACAAAGGAGCTGTTCTGCACCTTGAGGCTTGTCCCTTCCTTCAGGTCAAGGACAGCCATATCGCCGGGTAGAGGGGGTGAAAGAAAAACATCCCCTCCACTGGATGCGGCGGTGTAGTGGTTGAGGAAGAGCCCCTCCCCCGCCAGTTTGCGGGCCAGGCCCTTGAAGAAGCCTTTGGCTCCTCCCTCGTTCTTATTGATTTTTGTTTCAATATGCATGTCGCCGCTCATGGCGATCATGGCTCCCCCCTCGGCTGTCAGGGTCTCACCTGGGTCCAGGCTGACCTTGGCGGCTGAGTTGGAGGGGCGTTTCAGAATTTCTATATTCATTGTCTACTCCGTTTACTGCAGGCAGTTCCGGTGTTCTGTATCCGGGATCTGCCCTGAGGGCTTTATCTGAACTTGGGATTCAGCCAGGAGGCCAGTCCCTTGAGGCTGCGGGTCTGTATATAGACGGTTCCGCTGCCGACCACTTTGGATACAAAACCTTCACCGCTTGTAATGCTGGCTATAAGCCCGCCGGCCAGAGAGACCTTAAGCTTGAGTGAGGGATCATAGGCCACCAGATGACCGTCATCCACTTTGAGTTCGCCATCTACTTTGCGCTCGATGATACCGCCGTAGGCACCGTACCAGATGGTTCCGTTTCCCGAGGCTTTGAGTTTGATAAGACCTTCACCGATAAACATGGATACAAAACCGGCCCAGACTGTTTTCAGTTTCACGTCCCCCGCCGAGGCAAGCCATGCCCCTTTCTGCAGACAGAGCTCGCTGCCGTCCCTGAGATTCATTTCTCTTATCTCTCCGGGTACATCCTGGGCAATGGTGACCCGCATGGGCCGGGTCCCGCTGTTTTTGAATTCATTGACAAAAAATGACTCTCCGCCGAACATTTTCTTTGCTAGCCCCGGAAAAAAACCGCCGTTGGATTTTGCGTTTGTCTCCAGTTCCGCGGCCATGGACTGCATGGCGCCGCTCTCGGCAATAACTGTTTCTCCCGGCTCCAGGTCAATATGAACATGACTGAATGAAGGGTTCCCCTCAATGACTGCTTTCACTAACCGTCTCCTTTTGTTTATTATTCTTCCAGTATAGTCTATATGTGACAGGATATACCATTTTTCCGGAAATCCTGCTGCCTGATTCTCTCTGACGCAAAATTGGGCGGATAATGTTCATAAATACAGAAAAAAACCACTGAGATTGAGAAATGCGTTCTTTTGCGGTATCTTTCAGCTTATCCCTGTATTTGCAGCCTGGAGTACATCGTTGCCTGAAAACATCTGCATCAATTCTTTAAAGATTAATCCTGAAATTCTACAATCCGAATTTACAATCACTGGAGACAATATATGAATGAAATACGCATCTTTTTATACCTGCTGATCTTTGTGATATCCGTAGTCAACATGATACGTTTCTACACCCGTAAGAGCAAACAGAAAGACCTCTCTCAAACTGTCAGTTCCCGACTGAAAAGCGACCGGACACTGACAGCGGAAGAAGCCTCGGCACTGGAGTATCTTTATAAAACCCCCTTCAAGGCGGGAATGCCGATCCAGAAGGTTTCAGGAGAGGTGGAGAGAAATGAACTGACTGTGGGGGGCGGCACTGCCGATGCGGTTCTGACTATAGGACGGGTTATGATTTTTCCGCAGGAATGGCTTTTTCCCCACCTGGAAGAGATCAACGAGGCTGAAATCGTAGACTTCGGCCATAAAAAGGGAGCTGCTGTACTCAGTCTGAACAGCCGGTTCAATGCGGTCCACGAAACAGGAGTCCCTAAGGCTCTTGAAGAAGGGAAAAGCTACACCAAAAAGAGCGACGGAGAAGTGAAGGGCTTTGAAATAACACCCGGGCGGGAACTCACTCCCGAAGAGGAGTACTACGTCAGGAAAGACCGGCGGATACTGCCGGCTATTCTTTTTGCAGTCCTTCTGGCAGCTTCCGTCATTATTCCTGATCTGACAGCCAAGGCCCTAGCCGCAGCCGCCGCTCTGGCGCTACTGCTTCTCGTTATGCTCCCCTCCTCCCCCAGGAGCATAGGCAGGAAGAAGCTGCGTAATCTGATCAATATAAGCGGTACCCTTGAAAAAGTGAATGACAGCCTGATCATCGGCCGCCATAATATCCTTCTTCCCGAGGGATGGGAGAAAAGAGTGACCCCCGGTCAGAGGATCACAGCCGAGGCCTTTCCCGAAGATAAAACAGGTATACAGCTCAGGGTTATGAGCCTCAACGGCATCTACTCCCTGAAGAGGGAGCTGGCAAAAGAGCCTGTCAGAAAGAATGACCGTTTTCTGAGCATGGCAATCTGCTCGGGCCTGGCTCTTATTCTGATGCTCTTTGCCGGTGATATTGTCAACAAAGGGGTACAGACCGTACGCTACGGAACGACAAGAAGTATGACCTCCGCCTTCGACAGTCTGGAAAGTCTGAGGGAGTACCCCCTTAAAGAGGGTCAGGAACTCAATCTCAGCGGCCTGACCTGGATTCCCGCTCCCGGTATGTACTCAGCGGTCTACCTAATGGATCCCGAAACCCCGGCCCTGACAGAGATACCCGATGCGGCGGAGCGTATCCGTATACTTGATGAAGTGCAGATGACAGAGGAAATGTTTATGCTCGCAGCCATTGCTTTCAGCGATGATATGTGGATTTATGATTTCTATGATGAATACTATCCCCTCTCCTACGATCAGTATCTTCCGTCCATGGATCTGTTTGGAGAGTACTACTCGGAAAGCCGGGGCTATCAGCTGCTTCGGGAGCTGATGGATGCCTATGATGCCCTTCCCGAAGAGGCGGAGACAAGCGACAGCTTTACCCTGAGCGAAGACAGCCTTCTCTATAAAGAGATGTCCTATGGAATGATCCGGGAGGACTTCCAGGTCAGTGAACTGGTAGAGATGATCCCGCAGCTCCTGAGAGCTTTTATCGAGGAGCAGACAGACCTTGTAAATACTGCTGTAGAAACCGCCTTCACCAATTACCTGAAAGAAAGCGGCGCCCTCTACTATGAAAGCGGTCAGGAAATCCCCGGTATGGAGGACTACTTCCAGCTGAGACTGGATACAAATGATCTGAGAAAGTTCAATCTGAGCCGGGGCTACGGCTTCAACAGCGCGGAAGTGTATATGAATGAAAATCCGGGAGAGAAGCTCAGAGAAAATCTGGCTGGACTGTCTGTGAAAAACAGCTCCAGTTTCAGCGGTGTAATCTGGATGCAGGGAACCGACGGCCTGGGCACACCGGCGATCTACTGCCAGAAGTCAGACTATGGCAATATCCCGCGGTATATTGCGGACCTTGTGCTCCTTCTGCTTGGTCTTCTGGTTCTGGCCTGGTCCATTATATCCCTTGTAACAGGAAAGAAGACGAAAAAAGACTGATCCCCGGAAGATCTGTACTTGCCGGCTTCAGGGCCGCCGCCTGCCGGTGAGGTCCTGAAGCAATCTACTCGAAGAGCCCCATCACTTCATTCTCACCCAGTGAAGAGAAGAGGGAGGAGTCATCCTGCATAATACCGTCCATCAGGGCGGTTTTTTCTTCCTGCATCCGGAGGATCTTCTCCTCGATGGTGCCCCGTGTGATCATCTTGTAGGAGATGACCTTACGGGTCTGCCCCATACGGTGGGCCCTGTCGATGGCCTGCCGTTCTGCGGCGGGGTTCCACCAGGGGTCGAAGAGGACAACATAGTCGGCGGCAGTCAGGTTGATTCCCACTCCTCCGGCCTTGAGGCTGAGAAGGAAGATTCTTACATCCTCTTCCTCCTGAAAGCGGCGGATCTCCTCGGCTCTGTCGGCGGTCTGCCCTGTGATCCTGGAATAATCCCAGTGCTGCGTGCGGCAGAAGTCGCCCATGGCGTCCAGAGAGCCCAGAAACTGAGAGAAGATGAGGATCTTGTGATCCTCCTGAAGCACCTCGTCCAGAACATCCCTCAGGGCGTCCATCTTGCCCGATGAGACCATGGCGGCTTCGGCATCCCCCGTCATGGGGGGATAGATGGCCAGCTGCCTGAGTTTGAGGAGAAACTGAAAGATCTCCACCGAAGATCCGGCAAGGCCCTTGTCGTCGAGAAGTCCCTTGACCCTGGCCCTGTAGAAATCCCTGTACCTGGTGTAAAGAGCCTCCTGCTCGGGGAGCATATCGCTGTAGTGGATGATGATCTCCTTGGGGGGCAGATCATCCAGTACGTCCTCCTTCCGGCGGCGCAGCATAAAGGGAGAGACAGTGTCCCGGAGGACCGTCAGGGCCTCATCGTCCTTCTTCTTCTCGATGGGCTGGGCAAAGCGGTTGTAAAAGTCCTTGCTGCTGCCCAGAAGCCCGGGGGTGAGAAAACTGAACTGGGACCAGAGCTCCATGGTGTTGTTCTCCAGGGGAGTACCTGTCAGGGAGAGGCGGTGGCTGCTTCTTAAAGAGCGGACCGCCTTGAAGATCCTGGACCCGGCGTTCTTGATGTAGTGGGCCTCGTCGAGGATGATGTAGTCAAAATCAAAGTCCAGAAAGATATCCACATCGTTTCTGAGAGTATGGTAGCTGACAATTATAAGGTCATACTCATCGAATCCCGATGCGTCGCTGAGCCTCTCGGTACCTGCATGGCGGCAGGACTTCAGACCGGGAGTAAATTTGGCCATTTCGCTCTCCCAGTTGGCCAGTGTGACAACCGGTGCCACAAGGAGACTGGTCTTCAGCTCTCCCGTCGCCTTCAGGTGCTGCAGAAGGCTGAGGGTCTGCAGGGTCTTCCCCAGTCCCATGTCGTCGGCCAGACAGCCGTGGCAGCCTGTCTCGTGAAGCCGCAGGAGCCAGTTGAATCCCGCCTTCTGGTAGGGGCGGAGAGTGGCATTAAGGCCCTCCGGTTTGTGAAAGATCTCCACTCCTGTAGCACCGGAGGCCTCCCGGATAAGCCGGGCCTGCTCCACAAGGTCATCCACCGGCGAGCCGTCTGAATCGGCCACCTGCTCGTAGATATGATCGAGAACAGAAAAGTTCCGTGTGGAGGTCTCAAGGCGCCCCTCGTCATCCATTCCCTGACGCCTGAGGTACTCAAGCTGCCTGAGATCGCTTTCGGAGAGGCGGACATAGCTGTCCCCGGTGCTTATAAGCCCCAGGGTCTGGAAGTGGTCGTCGAAGAAGAGTTTTTTGAGCTCCTCGGTGTCCGGGTCCTCCACCATGGCATCCACTTCGAGCCAGTCTGTGGAGTTGCCTACGCTGTACTGTACACTGGCGGTGCTGGATATCTTTCTGTCCTCCAGCTGCAGCTCTACCCCCAGAGAGCCCAGGCGCTTGGTGTAGTATCCAAGAAACTCCTCAAGAGAGATATCCAGCCGGAGGTCACCCTCCCTGTTGCCGCTGAGCATTCCCGCGTAGTAGCCCTTCTCGAAACTGAGGTGATCGGTGATGGCATCGACAATCCCGCCCACCAGTTCGGACTCCCTCTCCTTGTTCCTCTTCAAAATGACAAGTACCGGAGCCTCGGCGCCGGTCTTCTCCGGGATCTCGGGGTGAATCCAGCTGACGGGAGACTGGTAGGCCACATCCATATGCCCGTAGCGGAAGAAGAAGAAGGTCTCCGTCTTCTCCTGGCGGCTTCTTATCTTCAGCACAGGCCGGGGTGAGGATTTCCGGACTGAAACGGGAGAGTAGTTCTCATCAAGATCCAGGGCATGGTTGCTCATCTTCCCGGTGAGCCGGCAGATTCCCTGAATGTCGGCGGGGAGAAATCCCTGGCTCTTGGAGAGAAGAAGGTTCACAAAAAAGGAGGTGTTGGAATCCTCGGGAAGAAAGGCAAGGTTGCCCCCCTCCTCGTCCAGGCAGAACACCCTCTTGCTGCGCAGGACGATGGCCGAACGCTTGAGCTCCCTGTGGAGTACATTTCCCCCGGCATCGAGGAAGCGGTACTCCGGGCTGTAGAGGGGCCTGTCGTCAGGCAGAAGCTCCTGAAAGTGGAATCCAGTCTGCAGGCTCACCGCCCGGTGGACCTTTACGGGAACTCTGGCGGAGGTGAAGAGCTCTTCCTGCAGGGCGACAGCCTCCAGACACTCCTCAAGAGGCAGGGAGCCCCCCTCCTCGATGGACCCGCCGTCGGTGAGGAGGTTCAGCAGGGTCTGCTGGCTCTCTGTCAGTGGAGATACAGGACGGGAGGCCTTGTAACGGAGGATTCCCCCGCTTCTCATCCCCTCCCGCAGACGCAGCAGGGCGGGACGGACATAGATTCCCTGCTCTCCGTTTCCTGTCAGTGTAAAAACAAGATCGTACCGGGGGTCCTCCCGCTGGATATGAAGCTCCTCCTCTGAGAGGCCCTGAAAGAGGGGAATATCCTCTGTTTCGGGGGAGGCTGCCGTTTCAGGTTCAGGGGCCGCGGCAGGGAGGTCTGATTCTGAAAGAGTGACAGCAGCTTCGTCCGCTTCGGGAACAGAATTGCCCGCCGGAGACTCCCTGGGTACCGGAACGGCTTCCGCCTCGGCTCCGGCAGCCTCAGTCCCCGCGGGCTCAGCTGCGGCAGACTCAACTGCGGCAAGCTCAGCTCCAGCCGATTCAGCTCCGGCCGATTCAACTGCGGCCGATTCAGATGCATCGCTCCCGGCGGACAGGGGAGTGATCTTCTGTTTATCTTCCTCTGCCTCAGAATCCCTGCGGGGCTTTTTCACCCGGGGTGTCTGCGGGGCAAGAGCATCCAGCGCAAAGAGGTCCCCCTCCAGCAGATGGTCACCCGGGTCCGGAGTGTCCTGAAGGATGGAGGAGTCGAGATGGGGAAGTTTATAAAACCAGTGGTTCTCAGGGAAACCTGTATCTCCGGCCTTGAGGATCAGCGAGGCAAGATGGACACAGGGCTCATCGGCCCCGCACTCGCAGGTCCAGAAGAACCTCTCCTCCCGGAAGTGCAGCTCAACGGCAAAGGGCATGGGCTGGTCCCCCAGAACGAATACCCTGAGGCTGTAATCCCCGGTCTTGAGATTATAGACACGGTTCTCCTTCCTGAGCCCCCTGGCTTCGGGGAGAATTTCGGGATTTAAATGTTCGTTAAAGTCTGGAGCCAGTATTTTCAAAGAGGTCCTCTGCTAAACGGGAAGATCTGCATCCCCGAAGGGGAAGAGCCGCAGGAATCATGAACACAGCGTTTTACTATATCAGAGAAAAACGCCATAAGGAAGAGCCGGTACACGGGAGGCATTCTACCCCGGGAGAAAATCCTTTGTCATGGAAAAACCCGGTGTACTCTCATTGACGGCGGCTTCAGTGGAGGACTATACTATACATATGAATAGTTATCCGATACAGGGAGATCTTTTCTCTCTGGCCGGCCCTCCCCGGCCCATACATACCCCCGAACACTGCGCCGAAGGAGTTCCCTGGTACGGCGACCTTATAAAGGCGGGATTCCCGTCGCCTGCGGCAGACTACCGCGAAGACGTGCTGGATTTCAACAGTTATCTTGTAAAAAATCCCGCCGCCAGCTTTACAGTCCGGGTGGAGGGGGATTCCATGGAGGACGAGGGCATCCGCAGCGGTGACCTTCTTATCGTGGACCGGAGCATCCCGCCCCGGGACAATATGATCGTAGTGGCCGTACTCTACGGCGAGTTCACAGTCAAGCGCCTGGTGCGCCGGGAGGGAAGGCTGTGGCTCTGCCCGGGCAATCCCTCCTATGATCCGGTCCGCATCGAGCTGGATATGGAGTTTCAGGTATGGGGAGTGGTGACCTATGTGATTCACAGCTTCCTCCCGGGCCGGGCCGGATGAACCGCCTCCCCGTCTCCGGCAAAGACCGCAGAACCCTTACAGCCCTGGTGGACTGCAACACCTTCTACGCCTCCTGCGAACGGGTCTTCCGCCCGGATCTGCAGGGAAAGCCGGTTGTAGTTCTCTCCAACAACGACGGCTGCCTTGTAGCCATGAGCCGGGAGGCGAAGGAGCTGAATCTGCCCCGGGGTGTTCCCCTCTTCAAGGTGGAGAAACAGCTGGAGGCTGCAGGGGCCGCCGTATTTTCATCCAACTACACCCTCTACGACGACCTCTCCCGCCGGGTGATGACGGTGCTTGAGGGCTTTACACCAACCCT
Organism: Oceanispirochaeta sp.; assembly: GCA_963676905.2. Lineage (GTDB taxonomy): Bacteria > Spirochaetota > Spirochaetia > DSM-2461 > DSM-2461 > Oceanispirochaeta. Next base: position 2,276,156 of record CAXXVE010000001.1, on the reverse strand, counting down.
GGAGGTCTACTCCATCGACGAAGCCTTCCTTATCCTCCAGGGAAGCAGGGAGGAGCTCCTCGGCCAGTGCCGCCGCATCCGTAAAAGAGTACAGGACTGGGTGGGCATTCCCGTGTCCATCGGCCTGGGGCCGACCAAAACCCTGGCCAAGATAGCCGGAAAGATAGCCAAGGACCGCCCGGAGGGAGTCTTTATGCCCGAAGACGGCAGGTGGCCGGAGATTCTGGAGGCCACCGATGTAAAAGCTGTGTGGGGCATTGGGCGGCAGTACGCCCGGAAGCTCCACAGCCTGGGGGTACACAGCGCCGCCGATCTGGCGGCCCGGGAAGAGAGCTGGGTGAAAAAGGAGATGACCCTGGTGGGACTGAAAACACTGTGGGAACTCAAAGGCCGTCCCAGCTTCACCCTGGAGGAGAGTCCCTCTCCGAAACAGGGAATTATCACATCCCGGAGCTTCTCATTCCCCGTCACCGAAAAGCAGGACATTCTGGAAGCCGGAGCCGACTACGCCTCGGGAGCCGCTGAAAAGCTGAGGGCCCAGGGCTCGGCCTGCCGGGTGATCCATACATCCATCACCACAAACCCCTTCCGCGAGGGGGACAGGCAGTACGCACAGGGGCTGACCCAGGAGCTCAGCTTTCCAGTAAACTACCCGCCCACCATAGCAGCAGTTGTCCGCAGGCAGCTGGAGAAGCTCTACCGCCCCGGATACAGGTACAAGAAGATATCCGTCTTTCTGAGCGAAATTGAGGATGCAGGGAAGCAGCAGCTCGACCTCTTTCATGAAGAGGATGACCGGAGCGAAGCAGTGATGAAGGCTGTGGAAAAGATCAACAGCCGCTACGGCCGTCAGACCCTCCACTGCAAGCCCCTGCGCCCCGGCAGCTGCTGGCAGATGAAGAGAGAGTACCTCTCCCCCAGCTATACCACCAAATGGGCGGATCTGCCCCGTATCCGCTCGGGAGCCCCCCTTGGAAGACCCGAAAAGCCCGAAAAATAACTGATCTTCACCCTTTTCTTGTTTACTATTCAGAGAATGGCCACCATTGGTTCACATAATTCACAAATAGGACCTTTATATTCTGTAACATAAACTGATCAGGGTTGTTATCAAGGTAATGAACCTAACAAACAGGGTTGGTTAAGATTTTTTCATTTTACTTTCTCCATTTCAGAAGCCGTTACGTTGTGACGGCTTCTGTTTTTATAAAGAGAAATAATGATTGAATGCTGACAGTCTTCCCGGAATCAGGAAAGACAGAGGGATTGAATCTTGTTCAGAAGGAACTCGTCGTAAATGGGTTTCCGAAGCACATCGCTTATGCCGGCTTCCTGAAAGTCCTCCTGCAGCTCTCCTTCGCCGTGAGCTGTAATCACAAGGATGGGAATATCGCTGTTGATCTCCCGTATCTGCCGTGAAGCCTGAATCCCGTCGACTCCGGGCATGCTCACATCCATTAACACAATCTGATAACTGTTTCTTTTAAAAAGCTCAAGGGCCTCAAGGCCGTCGCTGGCCTCATCCACATACCAGTTCTGCCGTTTAAGCAGGGTTGTAAGATAGAGCCGCCCTATATCATCATCCTCGGCCAGAAGAATGGAAAGCGGTTTGTTTCCTGTCCCTTCGGGAGCTGCCCCGGAGACAGGATATCCGGCATTGCCTTTTTTTTCAGACAGGCCGCTGATGCCGGCCTGAGAACCGGCCTGACCTGATTTCTGAAGATCATTGATAAGATCCAGACTCTTCCCTGCGGAGAGAAGCATATATTCAAGCAGTTCCTTCTGCTCCTGGTTCAGTTCTGTATCCTTAAGAAGACTGCCCATACAGATGACACCGTTAAGAGAAGATCGGATGTCATGAAATGGGCCTCCCGCCATCAGAGGACCTCCTCGAGGGACTCTATAATGTTGAAGAATGAAGAAAAACCGATCTGTTCAAAGACAGTCCGGACCTTTCCGTTCATCTTCAGAAGATAAAAAGGACTCTCTTTGAGCTCGGCATGGACACGAATAGTTGTAAAACTGCCCAGTCCGCTGGACGAAATATACTGGAGGTTCTCAAGATCAAGAACAACGGGATGCCTCTTCCAGTCTCCGTTAAAAAAGTCGACAATGGCATCTGCAAATTCGATGGAGTTGCTATGGTCCAGATACCCCTTCATGGTAATCAGGGCGGCTGGCGGATCAAAACGTGTATCCAGTGTACAGTTGAGCCGCAGATGCTCCTGGTCTCCGCTGAATGCTTCCAGCGCTGAAAAGTCAATCATTCCCCTATTCTCCCCTTGCTCACTTAAATAAAAGAACAACTGTGTTCATTTCGAATATCATAGCACAAGAGAGAGGAACTCCGCAAACAGGTAAACTGCAGAGAGGACAACTTAAGGGAGAGCAGGTAAGGAGAGAGCCTGGGGGAAAAAAAAGCCTCCCGGAACCGCAAAGGCGCCGGAAGGCTGTATTATCAGTTCTGCGCTGCCGGCAGCTTGAAATTGGTATAAAGGAAGCGTTTGATTTTCAGTGAGGGAGTCTTTTCAAAAGGCTCGACCTGTTCGATCATCTTGCCCAGACGGCTCAGGGCAGTCAGGCTGTTGTTGGCGGACTGCCTGATCTTCTCAAGCATATCCTCCTTGATCCTTGTCAGGTCCTCAGGGCTGGCCTTGATTCCCGCAATAAACTCATCCAGTTTGTCATGGTTGAAATGAACGATCCCTACAAGGGTATTTCCGATTCTTGTAACCAGCGCATCCTGAACATAGGGGTCTCTGCTGATAACAGCCTCAATCTCCTCGGGATAGATATTCTCTCCGTTGGGCCCCAGGATCATATTCTTCAGTCTTCCCTTGATAAAGAGGACGTTCTTTCTGTTCAGATACCCAAGGTCTCCGGTTTTGAACCAGCCGTCTTCGGTAAAGACCTCGGCTGTCTTCTCCTCGTCCTTGTAGTAACCCTTCATGATATTGGGGCCTATGGCCTGAATCTCACCGTGTCCGGTTTCGGGATTCACATCGGCGATTCTAAGACTGACGTCCTGGAATGCGGGTCCGATGGCTCTGAAAACGGAGCGGCTGGGAGAGTCGCCTGCTAGGCAGGGAGCGGTCTCGGTCAGTCCGTATCCTACAGAATAGGGAAACTTTGCATCCCTGAGAAAACGCTCAACATCGGGAGCCAGGGGGGCACCGCCGATTCCGAAGAAGTGGAGCTTGCCGCCGAAGAGCTTTTTCAGTTTCTTTCCTGCAACAAGACGGTTCAGCAGAAACTGTGTCGGCCGGAAGGCATAGAGGGCTTTGAGCACCTTGTTTCCTGCAAATTTGGGGGCAATACTGGAGCGGTAGATCTTCTCCATCAGAATGGGAACGCTCAGCATCATCTGCGGTTTTACTATGGAAAGGGCCTTCAGCATCACACGGGGTGTGGGGGCTCCCTCAAGATAGTTTATACCGCAGCCGGCAAGCATGGGCAGAATCAGTCCCAGGGAACACTCGTATGAGTGAGCCAAGGGGAGAACCGAGAGAAAGCTTTCGCCTGTAACAGCTTCGCCGACATTAACACCTATGCGGGCATTGTGGGTAATATTCTGATGGGTCAGCATAACACCCTTGGAGTTCCCTGTAGTTCCGGAGGTATAGAGGATGGCCGCCAGGTCATCCTCCTCGCAGGAAGCGATCAGATCTTCAGCCTCCCCTGCCTTAATATCACCGGACTCTTCAAAGCGGACCTTTCCGTCTTCTGCAACAACAGATCCTGTCTTGAATCCATCCTTGAGGAGAACCAGTTTCCCGGCTCTTGCCTGAGAGGACTCCGCCAGACGGGGAAGCACCTTTTCGGAAAGGAAGAGATATACTGAATCTGAGTGATCCAGAATATTGACCATCTGTTCCCCAGAGAAATCAGCCATTACGGGTACAGCAACGGCGCCCATGGTTGTTACGGCCAGATAGACCTGACCCCACTCGGGGCGGCTCTCACTTATAAGGGCGACCTTGTCGCCGAATTTGACACCCTCATTTCTGAGGAAAGTCTGAATCTTTCTGATGTTCATATCTACTTCGGCATAGCTTTCTGACTTCTTTCCGGCGTATCCCAGAAAATCAAGCTTACCGTAGGCGGCCCTGCTTTTGGACCATGCGTCACTTAGAGTGAATCGTTCCAGTTCGTACTTCATCTTTTCAACTCCATTCTCGATAGTTTTTAAATCAGTAATATTATATCCCGGATTCCCGGAGGGTCCTTTATTTACAACTTCACACATAATGTACGAAAAAGGCTTTGGCGTCAAAGACTTTCTTATAATACTTGATGTTACTTGCATGGAGAATAGTGAAGATGTACCAGGGGGGTAGAAAATTCATACTAATTGCACAGTAAAAGCCCGCGGCACAGTAAGTTCCGCCCGGAATTGCCGCCGCTCTCCCGCAAGATAAACTGCAGTTTTTTTTAAACCAATCTTAAAGGTATTTACTAACTTTTACGAAAACCCTATAGTTTTCCAAAGTCATAATATTACTAGGAGAGAACCGTGAAAAAAGTCGGGATTATTGGTTGGAGAGGAATGGTAGGATCAGTGCTGATGGACAGAATGATGTCCGAGGGCGATTTCACCAGAAAAACAATGGAGCCTACCCTCTTTTCCACATCCCAGGCCGGACAGGCCGCCCCTGATTTTGGAAGAGAACTGCCCCCTCTGGCAGACGCATTTGATATCGAACTGCTTAAAAATCAGGACATTATCGTAACCTGTCAGGGTGGCTCATACACGGAAAAAATATATCCTGAACTTAAAAAATCAGGTTGGAAGGGATACTGGATCGACGCCGCTTCCACCCTGAGAATGAAGGATGACAGCATCATCGTACTGGATCCCATCAACAGGGATGTAATAGACAAAGGACTTGCAGGCGGAACCACCACCTATGTGGGGGGAAACTGTACTGTAAGCCTGATGCTTATGGCCATGGGTGGTCTCTTCAAGGAGAACCTTGTGGAGTGGATGACATCCATGACATACCAGGCCGCATCCGGTGCCGGTGCCATGAATATGAAAGAACTCATCTCACAGATGGGAGTTCTCGGAATAACAGGCGAGGGCATGCTTGATCCCGCCAGCGCCATTCTGGAGCTGGACCGGAAGATCACATCCACCCTCAGAGACGGCAGTTTCCCCACCGATCAGTTTGGAGCTCCCCTTGCGGGAAGCCTCATCCCCTGGATCGACAAACCCATGGACAACGGCATGACCAAGGAAGAGTGGAAGGGCTTTGCCGAGACCAACAAGATTCTGATGAATGATCCCGCCGTTCCCATCGACGGACTCTGTGTGAGAATCGGTTCCATGCGCTGCCACAGCCAGGCACTTACAATAAAGCTGACAAAAGACCTTCCCCTGGATGAGATTGAAGACATCATCAAGAGCAGCTCCGACTGGACAAAGTTTGTACCCAATACAAAAGAAGCGTCACTGGCTGATCTGACACCCGCTGCTGTTTCAGGAGGACTGACGGTTCCCGTGGGAAGAGTAAGAAAACTCAATATGGGCCCCGAATACCTGACAGCCTTTACTGTGGGAGACCAGCTTCTCTGGGGAGCGGCAGAACCCGTAAGACGGATGCTCGGCATCACTCTGGATCATCTGGAAGGCTGATCTTTTTTTAAACAGGATTCATACAGAAATGAAAAGCCCGCCGGTTCAGGCGGGCTTTTTTCAGGTCTACAGGGAGAAGAGAAACTGTACTGTTTCTGAGACTCTGTCCATCCACAGGGCATCGACTGAATCGAACCGGCCAGTACGGGGACTGTCAATATCAAGGACAGCCTTCACCTCCCCCTTTTGTATAACGGGAGCAACAAGCTCGGAACGGCTGGCACTGTCACAGGCTATATGGCCGGGGAATGAGAGAACATCGTCCACCACAATAGTCTTCCTGTCATCATAGGCCCGGCCGCAGACTCCCCGCCCCGGGGGAATCCTTGTGCAGGCGGGAAGCCCCTGAAAGGGGCCGAGCACCAGCTGACCAAGGTCCCTGTCAAAGATATAGAAACCAACCCAGTTAATCTCATCAAAGTACCAGTTCAGCAGGGCGGCGGCATTGGCGAGTCCCGAGTAGAGACGGTCCTCCCCCTCAAGAAGATATCCCAGAGCCTTAATCAGCCCGGGATAATCCTCTTCCCGGATTCCTGTCTTAACAAAAGGAGCAAACATATCTAATCTCCGTAACTGAAACTGTCAAAATAGAAAATCACCCGCCCTTCCAGATCAGTCTGGGCTGTTGTTTCGCATCTCAGTTTCTTTCCTTTCCTTGTCGGAAGGGTCAAAACAGCCCTGTACTCACCTGCATTCCCGCGGCCCAGACTCAAGGAGCCCTCGTTACGGTCGGCATTGACCCCTCTCATTGGAATATCCATTGTGTTTTCATAGAGCCAGGATGAGCTGCCCTTCTCTCCAATCTGCAGAGTGGCTGCACCCGTCAGCTTATCGCTGTTGCTCCAGCCTTTAGCTGCAGACGGGTTGATTGAGGGCCAGCCGTAGCTGATCTGAAGATTCACTGTGGTTGCTATTTCGGCAGGCCCTGAATCGGCGGGCACTGATTCAGCAGGGGAAGCTGCGGCGGGAGAGCTGTCTGTGCTGCCTGAAGGTTCTGTCTGATCCTCAGATGCGGCGTTCAGAGCGGGGCCGACTGCAGCAGTCTCCGGTTCGGCGGCCGGTTCAGGAGCAGCATCGGGTTCTTCGGTCTGTTGAACCTCGGGGAGCGGAACAGCGGGAACTTCAGCCCCCGCCTGTACCAGAATCTCCCTGATCGGCTCTCCGTATTTAGAGTTGCGGAAACTGAGGTCATAGGGGCGTTCTCCATTTCCGTTTGAAGGATCGACATAGATCCCTGCAGTCAGAAGGAGACGGACAGTATCGGGAACACCCGAAGATGCGGCATGGTGAAGGGCTGTATTGCCCCCATTATCCGTGCTGTGGATGGAAGCACCGGCAATGAGCAGCTTCCGTATAGGTTCGGCAGTACTTCCCTTTGAAGCATAAAGAAGAGCCGTCAGCCCCGAAGCATCCCGGAGGTCCACCTCGGCCCCCGCCTGAAGCAGAAGGGAAAGTGATTCGTCATACCCCGTTTTTGCAGCAATAATAAGGGCGGTATCCTTGCTGTTGTTTCTTGTATCCACAGGAACTCCGCGGTTCAGCAGCGAGGAGACAACCTTCGGTTTTGAGACCCCGGCAATCAGAAGTGTATTTCCCCCGGAATCTCTGACTCCCGGGCTCAGGCTGTAGCGGAACATGAGATCCAGAATCTCAAGTGCTCCGGTTTCCACAGACTTAAAGGCAATGGCCTGTCCCTGTGTGCTGTTTCCCTCGGGGCGTACACCCTGATCCATCAGCAGCTGAGCCACCCTGTCCGGGCCTGAACCGGCAGCGGCGCTGTTGTACAGAGAGCGCATCAGAGCGGACCAGCCCTGACTGTCCCGGACATCCGGGTCGGCTCCCAGAGAGAGGAGGTAGCTGACTGTTTCAAACTGATTTGCCGCAGCGGCGGTATAAAGGAGTGTCAGTCCCTTGTCGGATTTCTTTTCAAGCTCAAAGCCCCGTCCCAGAATCAGCTTCAGCACATCAAGGTTCCCTTTGGATGCAGCCGTAAAGGCAATGGCAGAGACATTGGAAGATGAGACATTCAGCTCCCCTCCCCTGTCTATAAGCAGGGTCGTTGTCTGATGTATGCCGGAAGACCGCTGGGCGTCTTTGCTGAGACTGGTTGTCAGTGCCGACCAGCCGTTGTTGTTCTGTGTATTGATGCGGGCGCCCTTGTCCAGAAGCATGGAGACCATATTTCTGTTCTGTGCCCCCGCTGCAAGGATAAGGGCATTATCCCCGGACGGCAGAGATGCATTGATATCAGCCCCCCGGTTCAGAAGGATTTCCGCCGTGGACTGCTGTCCCGGAATAACGGCATAGAGAAAGGCTGTACGGCCCCTGTTGTCTCTTGCCGAGATTCTCGCACCGTTATCAAGCAGAAAGGTCACAGCCTGGTTCTGCCCCTCTTCGGCGGCATACATAAGGAGGGTGGCCCCTCCCCTCTGGGGTTCGTTGACATCTCCCCCCTTGTTGATAAACTCTCTTAAGGCGTCTATATCTCCGCTTCTTGCAGCCTTCACCTCGAAACTGGCGCAGCCGCTCAGCAGTACCAGCAGCAGAACAGCCGCCGGAAAAAGTATTCTTTTCTGAGTCATATTCTTCTCCTACTTCTATTATTGTAAAACAGATCGGAGAAGAATTCTTACTTATATAGAACGGGAGTTGTAAGCCCGCCGTGCCAGAACCGACGCTCCTACAAGATTGGCATTGAGGTTCTTTTCATCCAGAACCGAGGGACGGAGATAGCTCATAATCCCCATCTTTCCAAGCACCCGCTGACAGGAGGGGCCAAAATAGGGAAGCGCGTAACTGGGCTTCCCGCCCAGAAAAATCGGAATATCGCTGCGGAGACCGTCACCGGCGGCTGATTTGAACATGCATCTTGCCGCCTCAGCCAGAATCTTGCCATAGAGGCGGTCCGTATTGATGGCCGACTCCACCCTCATATTGGAGAGCTTGCTGATATGCTGCCCGGCGATGCTTGGATCATTGATCTGCTTCAGCTCATGGATGTCAAGAAAGCGTTCATAGAAGGTATCATCCCCCACTATGGCGCGGAAGAGGCGGCACCGCCCCGGGCCCGAGAGGATAACCTCAGCCCGCAGACTCTCCCCATCTCCCCCGGGTCCTGTCAAAACAGATTCAGAGAGATCAGGATCTTCCGCCAGATACTGCTCAAAGAGCTCAAAAGAGGCCCCCACTTCGAGGAAGAGCAGACGCAGCCTGTGCTTGGACAGGGGAATGGCATAACCAGGCTCATTTGTAAAGTGGAGAGAACCATCCCGGCCGTCCCAGCCGTGGGCGGGATGCTGCACGGTGCCATCCTCGCTGATCCATGCCCCGCCCCAGCCCCCGCCGAAGACCCAGTAGAGGAGCTCCATCTTCAGAACCGACCACTCCGCGAGAGCCCCGGTGTTAGCGTCATTGTCTATGGCGGCGGGAAGATCAAATTCCTGTTCCATGGCCTTTCTCAGGTTAAACCCGTTATACCGGGCACAGTTGGCAAAGAGCTGGAATCCGCCGTCGGAGTTGAGGATGCCCGCCGATGCTATACCCAGTGAGAGCATCTTTCCATGAGGAGGCAGGGACTCCCTGATCCGGCCGGCCAGAACCGATGCGAAATCATCAAAATCAAGCCTGTACTCTTCAATTCCCATAAGAGTTTCGGAAGCCAGTTCCCCTTCAGGTGTGAAGAACCCTATCTTGGCGCCCTGTCCGGCGCCGATATCCAGTGCTGTAAAATACTTGTCTGCCATCCGCCCATTATAGCCCCCTCTATTCTTTATGGGAAATAGACAATTTTACTATCTTGGGCTACACTGGCTTCTAAACTAAGATCAACTCCCCCTTTATGAGGTTTTACTATGAGAATTCAGAAAGGCAGACTTTTTCTGCTCCTTATTATATTGATGATATCCGCCACATCCTGCTCCCGGAAACTGGGGTATGGGGTTGTCCTCTGGTCCGAAGAGGACGGGCTGACCAACGGAATGATCACCGAAGTCCTCGAGGAATCAAGAATCAGAGAGACCTACATACTTCAGATCAGAGGAACAAAGGACCGTTTCGAGCTCCCCACATGGAGAGTCCGGTTCTTCGAAAAAGCCGCGGATGCCGAGGCCTATGCCGAAAACTACAGTGAATACTTTCATATGTATGCCTACTCCAACAGCCAGGGCCTGCCCATGAGAGGCGGCCCCAGCACATCCAACCAGAGGATTTACAAGCTCAGGGAGAACCAGGAGATCAAGGTCCTCGGCCGGGGAGAAAAGGAACAGGTAGGCCGCTTTGAAGGCTACTGGTACACAGTGCTTACCGATGACGGCGTGGAAGGTTATGTTTTTGACGCCATGCTTACTGTATACAGCCTGAACGATCAGCAGGAGATGGTAGTCCAGAACCAGAGGGACAACAGCGATCCCCTTCTGGATGCATTTTTCAGCACCTCATGGCACCCCGACACCTACCAGGATATGATCCGCAAACGTCAGATTGACCTAGCGAGCTTCCGCCCCGAATACGGTCTCTTTGCAGACCTTGAAAACATGACGATTACCCTGAAGACCTTCGACAAGGAACTGAACGAGACCTTTACAAGAGTGACAAGAATCGGAGCTAACCGCTATGACTTCGCCGGAACCAGTTTCAGGATAACAATAACCTCGGACCGCTTTATCTCCGCACAGTTCAAGTACGACGGGATGGAGATCAGCCAGGCCTTTGTACGGCTCAATGAAGATGTTGAAACCATTGTCGCCCGGGAACGGGAGCGCCGGGACAATATGCTTCAGGAGTTTATTGACAGGGGACCGGAGGTGTCCAGCAACGCCTACGGAACGATTCTCTTTGAAAACGCCGGACGGTTCACATGGATTGACAAGTCCTCTCTGATAAGCCAGCAGGTCCTTTCCGTCAGTGCAGGAAACAGCGGTTATGTAAGCTTCCGGAACTTTCCGGCAGAGGCTATACGCAGCACATATGACGGTGTCATCACATTCAACTTTGAAAGCGGAGAGACAGCCGACTTCCTCTATACCATGAGAGACAGGGGCGTCAGCCTCCTCTACGTCAACAGCCGTTATATTGTGGATCGTGTGGTTACAAGCGATCAGTTCTTCAGCCCTATACAGATGTTCTTTACCTTCCCGGACAAAACCGCCCTGGTTCCTGAAGAGGGAACCGAAGAGGGAGCTGATTCTGCAGAAGGCAGCCTGCCTGCAACTGAACCAGATGAAGCAGCCCCTGAAGTGGAGATCATCTCCGCGGCACCTGCAGCAGAGCCCCTTTCCGCCGTCCCCGCAGCAGAGGATTCTGATTCTTCAGAAGAACTTCTCCAGGGAGCCGGCTGACCAGAATGAATGCTTTTGTCCAGCTGAGCGGAGTATCCCTGGCCTTCGGTGACAGGGATATTCTCAAAAACATCCATCTCAACCTTTCCAATACATCCCGGGTCGCCCTTGCGGGAGCCAACGGAAGCGGCAAGACAACCTTTATGAAGGTGATCTGCGGCGAAATTACAGCCGACACGGGAGACCGCTCCCAGAGCCGGAATGCAAGAATCGGCTACCTGCCCCAGTCGGGGCTCCGTTTCAGGGACCGCAGCCTCAGAAGCGAGGTTGAACGGGCCTACGACCATATCAGGGAACTCGAAAATGAGGCAATGGACCTTGCCGAGCGGATGGCCCATCCCTCTCTCGGCGAGAAAACCCTCGAGGGCCTTGCCGAACGGCACCATGATATACAGGAGAAGATTACAGCCAGCGGCTACTATGAAAGAGAGGCTATGATCTACCGAGTCCTCCTGGGTCTTGGATTCAAAACTGAGGACCTTGAGAAGGAGACATCCACCTTTTCCGGAGGATGGCAGATGCGCATCGCCCTGGCCCGGATACTCCTTGAGATGCCTGATATCCTTCTTCTTGACGAACCTACAAACTACCTTGACCTGGAAGCCAGGGACTGGCTTGAGGAATTTCTTCAGAAATTCCCCGGCGGCGTTCTTGTGGTATCCCATGACCGCTACTTCCTCGATCAGGTGACAAAAGAGACCGCTGAACTCTTTCAGGGTGCCCTTAAGATCTATAAGGGAAACTACTCGGCCTATGAAGCCCGGCGGAAACTGGAGCTGGAACAGCTGGAAGCCTCCTGGAAACAGCAGCAGGAGGAGATTGCAAGGATTGAAGATTTCATCCGCCGTTTCCGTTACAAAGACAGTAAGGCGGCACAGGTACAGAGCCGTGTAAAGATGCTGGAGAAGATGGAGATTATTGAACTCCCCTCGTCCATGCGGAAGATGCACTTTCACTTTCCCCCTCCCCCCCACTCCGGGCGGAAGGTACTTACCCTGGAGGGAGTGAACAAGTCCTACGGCGACCACCATGTCCTGAATGATATCAATCTGGAGATTGCCAAGGGAGACCGTCTGAACCTGGCGGGAGTCAACGGCGCCGGAAAGTCCACCCTTATGAGGATTATAAGCGGTGAGGATACGGACTTTACAGGAACCATGAAACCGGGGACCGATGTAAAGATCGGCTACTTCAGCCAGGACCAGGAGCTGGTCCTTGACCCGAACAAGTCGGTTCTGGAAACCCTGGAGGACGAAGCCCCCACCGAACTGATCCCCAAACTGAGAGGCATGCTGGGTGCCTTTCTCTTCTCCGACGACGACATTTACAAGAAGTGCGCCGTGTTGAGCGGTGGAGAGAAAAACCGTCTGGCTCTTCTCAAACTCCTTTTGGAACCTGTGAACCTTCTGGTAATGGACGAGCCCACAAACCATCTGGACCTGACCTCCAAGGATGTTCTTCTGGATGCCCTGAAGGGGTATGACGGTACACTTGTCTTCGTATCCCACGACAGATACTTTATCGAAGCTCTGGCAAAATCGGTTCTGGAACTCACCCCTGGAAAGGCGGAATATTTTGACGGAGACTACGCCTACTACAGGTGGAAGAAGGAGAGCCGAGCCTCTGAAGATGCCCCTGCCTCAGGGGGGGACTCAGCCGAAGCAACGGGACCGGATGCGGCCTTTACAGGAGATTCCGATAACACAGCCAGACTGAGCCGGGATGAGGAGAAGAAACTCAAAGCGGATATCAGACGCCTTGAACGGCGGGAGACCCAGCTCCTTGAAGAACTTGAAGAGTGTGAAACAGCCCTTGCCTCAGAACAGGAGAAACTGGGAACCCCCGAGGTATACTCAGATCCCGACAAGGCCAGGGCCGTGGGACAGAAGATTTCTGAACTTGAAGACAAACAGACAGAGCTTACCGAAGCCTGGGAAGAGGCCGCAGAAGAGCTGGCCCTGCTGACAGGCTAGAGTTCCTTTCCTGCACTGATTGAATTCAACTGCAAAAAAAATCCTGCCGCCGGACTCCGGAAGGCAGGATTTTTTATACTCTGAATCAGGCAGAGCTTCCGCCTGATTCAGGGATACAGAGCAGGATGAATCAGCTGCGTCCCACGGGTCTGTACTGAAAGAGCTCCCTCACCTGTTCGTCCTTGGCGAAAATGTTTCGCAGGTCGAACAGGAAATCCCCCTTCATCAGTTTGGCCGCACGCTCCAGGTTCAGTCCCCGGAACTGGTTCCACTCGGTCATTATAACAAGGGCATCGGCATTTTTAAGGGCCTCGTACTCATCGTGGCAGTAGGTCACCTGATTTTCAATCTTCTCAAGGCGCCACTTGGCTTCCTCGATTCCCTGGGGACAGAAAGCCTTTATCTGGGCGCCCTTGCCGGCAAGTCCCTCAAGTATGGTCAGGGCCGGGGCGTCCCGCATATCATCGGTATCGGGTTTAAAGGAGAGTCCCAGGACCGCAATGGTTCTGTCTTCCAGCTCACCCATGCTGCCTGCAATCTTATCGACCATTCTTGTTTTCTGCTTCTCATTGGCCTTGATGGCTGCCTCGATAACCAGAGTCTCTTCTCCGTGTTTCCGGGCAATATCCGCCACAGCCTTGGTGTCTTTCGGGAAGCAGCTGCCGCCGTAACCGGGACCGGCGTGGAGAAATTTGGGGCTGATCCGGCCGTCCATTCCCATGGCCCGGGCAACCTCCTGCACATTGGCTCCCACCTTCTCAGCGAGGAGGGCAATTTCATTAATAAAGGAGATTTTTACGGCAAGAAAGGCGTTGGAGGCATATTTAATCAGCTCGGCTGTTTCGATTTCTGTAAATATAAAGGGTGTCTGGTTGATATAGAGTACATTGTAGACCTTCTTGAGAAGATCTCTGGCCCGTTCTGAATCTGTACCCAGAACAACCCTGTCAGGGCGCTGGCAGTCATTGACGGCCTTGCCCTCTCTTAAGAACTCGGGGTTCGAGGCTACATCGAACTCAAGGTCGACGCCCCTGGCATCAAGTTCCTTCTGAATGGTCTCTTTCACCAGTCTGGCGGTTCCAACAGGACCGTGGATTTATCCACAACAACCTTGTAGCCGTTCAGATACTCTCCGATAGACTTTGCCACGGCCAGAACATACCTGAGGTCCGCCGAGCCGTCGTCGGCGGGAGGAGTTCCCACGGCGATAAAGATGGAGTCTGCTGTTTCCACAGCTTCCTTCATATCGGAAGTAAAGGACAGACGTCCGGCTTCAACATTCTTGCGCATCAGTTCCGACAAACCGGGTTCGTAGATGGGAACCTCTCCCACCTTCAGCCGGTCTATCTTTTTCTGATCCACATCCATACAAGTTACCTGCAGACCGAAGTCCGCCAGAATAACTCCCTGTACAAGTCCAACGTATCCTGTTCCGATTACTGAAATATTCATAAGAGCCACATTACCACAATAACAACAGGTAATCAACAACCATTATTATTACTTACAATACAAATAATTAAACAGTTTTTTAACAGCATTTTAATCCTCTGCTTATACTGCGGCATACCCCACCCCCTTTATTTGCCCGGAGAGGCCGGAGTTCAGGGTTCCAGAGCTTTTTCCCAGGACTCCACATATCTGCCGAGGGCAGATTCAACCATAATAATTTTGCTCCACCTTCCGGCATACTCCAGATCCTCAAACCGGATTGTCTTCAGCAGGCTCCCGGAGAGGCTGTCATAGCAGTTGATCCTGTCGGCGGTAACAGTATAGACAGTCTCTCCGCCGGGAGAGGCAACAAGATCCACCAGCCCCGGTTCAAGGCTCTTCAGCCTGTCAAAATCAGGAGTCAGGGAGGAGTTACGGACAAGAGAAGCCGGAGCCGGCCCCGCATCGATTGCGACATTAAAACGCCTTGAAGAGTTGCTCCAGCAGGGAACAAGGGCCCTCAGCCCCGCCTGTCCGCCCTGCCTGTTCAGGGTATACCTGACATCCCGCTTCTGGTGCCAGGGGCCGCTGTCCCAGGGAAAGGGCTCATCTCCCCGGGGGGGAGAATCATAGAACTTCAAATGGGCATCATAGAGGAGCTGCCTGTATCTCTCTTCCGATATGAGCCCCTCCAGGGAGCTTGAGATCCTCCTTCCGTCAAAACTCCCGACCCGTACAAACTCATCACCCAGAAACCATGATGCAGCAAAAGTGACATTTGCTGACCAGCCCGAAGTGTAGAGAGTATCCGGTGTTACATAGTCAACGGTCTCGTATGAGCTGTTCAGGGCGTCCCCTTTCGGGAAATACTGGTTCAGAATTTCTGAAACGGCGCTTTTATCAGGTGTGACAAGAACACTTACACTCAGGTCGCTGAAGGAGAAAGAGGCATACATTTCAGGGGCCGCGATATCTTCATCAATATCCTCATCGGAGAGCTTTGAACTGCTTATCCGCAGATTAATATATCTGAACCCCTCCATGGTCGGAACCGCCAGAAAGGGAGCTTCGGACAGCGAGATGTCATCCCCCCGGCGTGTTATGCCCAGAGTGGCCAGAGCTTGAAATCTGCCTGATCCGGCATAGCTGCCGAAGGACCCCAGTGATCCGGCTCCCGCATCACCCGTATCAAAACCGATAAGGACAAGGGAATCCTCCTCCTGAGGCCGTCCGCCATCCCACTCACGAATCAGTTCACCCACAGTCCGGGGTGCTGTCTCATAAGAGAAGAGGGACCCGGGGAATATAGAAAACAGCAGCAGAATACCTATAACAGCTCTCTTCAAAAATGTACTCCTCATGATAAATATCTATGCCTGTTTCAGACAATATAGTCTTTTATGCCTCCTTTCACCGTCCTCTGTCAAAATTGCCCCTTCAAATCCCCTTTTTTGTCACCTTTTGCCCCGAGTATGTGTATAATTGTTCCATGAACCTTCGCATGATTCCTGCCGCGGCAGTACTTTTGATAGCCCTGATATGCGGTGGATCCGCCTCCGCCCAGGATAATATTCATCTCCTCCCGGAAGATCTCCCCAATGTTCTTCTCCTTCAATCATACCACCAGGGGTTCAAATGGAGTGATGATCTTGTAAAGGGAGTCCTCGATGTTCTGGGGGACAGTGTCCAGCTCCATGTGGAATACATGGATACCAAGAAGCACTATTCACCTGAATATCTGATAAGCATTAAAGATTATTTGAAGATGAAGGCCTCCACGACCAGTTATGACCTAATAATTGTTGCGGATAACAATGCTTTCAATTTTCTCAAGGAGTACCGCCGCGAACTTTACGGCAGTATTCCCATCGTTTTTACAGGTCTCAATTTCCTTGATCCCGTGACACTTGAGGGAATGGAAAATATTACAGGAATCAGTGAAGAGAACAATTTCAAGGGCACTCTTGATCTCATAATTCAGCTTTTCCCCGAGAAGAAAAACCTTGTCTGTATCGTTGACCAGACCGTAACCGGACTGACAATACAGAAAAAGCTCAACTCCATCCTGCCGGGATACGGCAATGATCATTTTGACCAGACTGAAATATGGTCTGGCCTGACCATGGATGAACTGACAAGGGACCTGGAACTCCTGGGAGATGACTTTATTGTCTTTAATATTCTGTTCCAGCGGGACAAAGAGGGTCACTACTACGAGTATAACTTCAGTAATTCAATAATATGCCAGGCGTCAAACGCTCCTGTATTCGGAAGCTGGGACTTTCAGTTCCCCTATGGAACCCTCGGAGGCTATGTCATGCGTGGCTTCGATCAGGGAAGAGAAGCCGGCCTCATGGCAAGGAGGATTCTGGAGGGAGAAGATGCCGACGACATTCCCGTTGAATGGGAGACACCCCACCGCTACATGTTTGACTTCAAAGAACTTCTGAAGTATTCGGTTCCCATGGTCGACCTTCCGGCCGACCGCATTATCATCAACCTGCCCCAGAGCCTTTACTACGAATACCATACGGAGATAGCCGTAATCCTCGTGGCTTTTATATTCCTCCTGATCCTTATCTATTTCCTCCACGGGAATGTACTGAAGCGGAAAGATACAGAAGCCGCCCTGCAGTCACTCAACGAGACTCTGAACAAGAGGGTCGACACAAGGACCCATGAACTGAAGGAGAGCAACGACTCCCTCCATGATGCAATGGTCAAGCTTCAAAACACTCAGAGGCAGCTGATCCAGAAAGAGCGCCTTGCCGCCCTGGGTTCCCTTGTTTCGGGAATTGCCCATGAAATAAACACACCCCTTGGAGTGGGAATTACAGCATCAAGCTATATCATTGACCTTACAAGAAAACTGGAGGGGCAGCTTAAAGAGGAAACCCTCTCACGGGAGGATCTGGAGGATTTTCTAGAACGGATAGGCCAGGGAAGCAGCCTGCTTGGGAAAAATCTTAAAAAGACAGCCAGCCTTATCGACAGTTTCAAAAACCTCTCTTTCGATGAAACAGCGGGTGAACGGCAGACCTTCGACCTCTACGAATATATGGAAGAAATCATCCGGACCCACAGAATACAGTTCAGCCAGCAGAATATTCAGATAGAGCTGAAAGGGGATGTGATAACCCTCAACTCCTTTCCGGGCAGTTTTTACCATGTGATGAACAATCTGCTGAGCAACAGCATGAACCATGGATTTTCCGGAGTAAACTCCGACAAGAAGATTACAATCAGCCTCTTTGAGCTTGAAGGAATGAGCGGTATGATCGAGTACCGGGACAACGGCAGGGGAATTCCCTCCGAGATAAAGGAACATATGTTTGAGCCCTTTACAACAACCGGAAGAAATGAGGGAAGAACGGGCCTGGGGCTCTTTATAATATTTAAAACCATAAATGAAAAACTGGGTGGAGCCGTTGATTTCGACCCCGACAGAGAGGGTGCCGAAAGGGAGGGAGTCTGTTTCCGGATCTACTTCCCCATAGAAAGACCTATGGACAACAGCTGACAGTTTTTCCCATAATTAAGTAATAAAGCCAATAACAAACACAGGAAGGTAGCATATGAAAGCCCGTCAAATTTACAGACTTATATTTAGATTACTTCTTGGAAGTCTGATTCTGATGATCCCGTCCTGCGGCAGTGATGAGGAGATGACTCTTGAAGAAGCCGAGGCTCTGCGGTCGCAGAATCAGGAGGGGCTTCTTGCCGGTACCATCCGGAAACCGGGAGGGGAGGAACCCTTTGCCATAGGACCCCCCGGAGGAGAGTGGCACAGTTCTGTCATGAATGATCCCAAAACCTTCAACCTGATTATAGCGGACAGTGACGGAACCTCATCGGGCATAATAGGTGCACTTCAGCCCGATAACCTGGCGGATTATGATCCATACACAAGGCAGTGGAAGCCGGGATCTGCCTCCTTCACAATAGAAGTGGATGAACAGAAAGACACCATGGATGTAATCTTCACCCTCAGGGATGACCTCTACTGGTCTTTTTACGGTTCTGAAGAGAAGATCGATGTCACCTCGGATGATGTTGTCTTCTGGTATGACGAGATATACGGCAACGCCGATCTTCAGATGACTGCCTACAACGGGCAGTTTATGACCATGAAAGACGGCAGCCAGCGCCATATAGATATTGAGAAAATTGATGAGAAGACCTTTGTCTTCCGCTACCCCCGTATCGTGGCCGATCCCCTTCTCACAAGCAATATGAGCTTCGGCCCCCGGTTTATCTATGAACCCGCCCTCAGGGAGGGGGGTGTTGAAGGGGTGAAAAGCATTCTATCCATCGATACAGATGTAAAAAAGATCCCCAGTGCGGGAGCCTGGTTCATCACAGAGTACACCCCGGGGGTCCGTCTTGTTTATGAAAAAAACAACGACTACTTCAAGAAGGATGAAGAAGGAAACACACTCCCCTACTTTGAAAAAAGCATTAACAAAATCGTCCCCAATATGAACACCGACTTTCTCCTCTTTAAAAACGGGGAGCGGGACGGCTACTCCATCAGGCCTGAAGATCTGGATGACCTTGTGAACACTGCGAACAAGGACTACTCCATCTATGATGGCGGAGCTACTATGGGAAGCAACTTTATTACATTCAATCAGAACTCCAACGGCATTTCTGGACCCCAGCTTGAGTGGTTCAGACAGAAAGAGTTCCGCCAGGCCATGAGCCGCCTGACAAACAGGGAGAGGATGGTCCGCCAGATCTACAGGGGTCTGGCCACTCCCGCCCTCCACCACTATGCCGTGGCCAATCCCTACTACGATGAGGATATCAAAAACATCTACAGCTACAACCCTGATGAAGCCCTGAAGCTTCTGGCCTCCATAGGCATGGAACGGGACGAAACGGGGACCATGAGAGACAAAGACGGCAATGCCGTAGTCTTCGATATCATCACCAATACCGAGAACAATCTGAGAATCGATGCGGCCACTATCTTTGCAGACGAATGCGGCAAAGTGGGCATCAAGGTGACTGTAAAACCCATGGACTTTCAGAAGATGGTTGAGATGCTTACAACAAGCTACGACTGGCAGTGCCTTCTCTTAAGCCTTGGGACGAACTACTGGCCCACAGGAGGCTCAAATGTATGGCCTTCCACAGGCAACCTTCATGTATGGAACCCCCTGCAGGAGGAGCCTGCCACCGAGTGGGAAGCCCGGGTGGACTACCTCTACAACGAAGGCAGCTACACCCCCGATCCAGTCCAGGCAAAAAAGATATGGGACGAGTTTCAATCCATCCTTCTGGAGGAGCTCCCCCTCTACTACCTTGTCCACCAGAACAGCTTCTACGCCATCCGGGACAAGTGGGACAACGTCTACTATGACAATCTGATGGGCCTCCAGTCTGAAAGGCTCTTCCTGAAGGCGGAAGAATGAGAGGCATCTACCGGAAACTGATGTCTCTGGTCTTCAGGGCCAGAGGCAGACACCCCCTGCTCTACTTTATCACAGGACGTTTCGCATCGATGATTGTGATCCTCTTTATACTTGGCTTTGCCGTCTTCGGACTGATGGAGCTGGCTCCCGGAGACATTGTTGAGAAACATGTTCAGGCCCAGCTTCTCAATGAGAACGGTCCCGGATCCGGAGGAGCCGCCAATGCGGTTTCAAGGGACCTGGAGTACTCTGAAGAGAGGATGGCCGCCATGAGAGCGGAGCTGGGACTGGACCGCCCCTTTTATGTGCAGTACCTCCACTGGCTGAAGCAGGTTTTTGTGGACAGGGACCTGGGAACCTCCATGATCAGCCGGGCGCCGATCCTTTATCTGATCAAAACAAGGATCTTCAACTCCATCCTGCTGAACCTGATATCCCTGTTTATGCTTACATTTATCTCCTTTGCCCTGGGGATCTACTTCTCCAGCAAGGTGGGAACCAGAACGGATCTGGCTGCCACATTTACGGCTCTTTTTCTCCACTCCTTCCCCGGCCTTCTGCTGCTGATACTGCTGCAGCTCTTTGCCGCCGTTACAGGGCTCTTTCCCGTAACAGCCTATCCTGGATTCCCCTTTGCCGAAGACCCTGGACGATTTGTGTTCAGCTACATGCACCATATAACACTGCCCCTTATCGGCGCCTTCCTGGGCGGTATAGGCGGAACCATGAGAATGATCAGGGCGACCATGCTCGACCAGCTGGGCCAGCCCTATATCACTGCCCTCAGGGCCAGGGGTATCGCGGAGAGCCGGGTATACTTTGCCCATGCCTTCCGGAACACACTGAACCCCTATATCACGAGCAGCGCCAATCTTCTGGCCGGCCTCTTTTCCGGTTCCCTGATTCTGGAGATAATCTTCTCCTACCCCGGAATCGGAAGGCTTATGTATGAGGCGGTTCTGCAGGAGGACATCTACCTGGTTCTGGCCAACCTGATGTTCACCTCCTTCCTCGTCCTGCTCGGAATGGTACTTGCGGATATACTGCTTGCCCTCGTAGACCCCAGAATAAGGTACTCCAGCAAATGAAAGGTTTTCTAAAAGCACTGCTATACAGACCGGTCAGCCTGATTTCGGTTATTGTTCTTATACTCCTCTACCTGATGATGATCTTCGCCGAGTTTATCGCGCCCTACAATCCGGGAACCAGTTTTCCGGACAAGAGCTTCCACCCCCCTGCGGTGAGCTGGCATACCGATGTCATCGGTTTCGGCCCCCAGGTCCAGGAACGGGCGGTAGTGAATGAAGTGACGTGGAAATACGCCCGTATAAAAGGCAGCAGTAAGAGGGTAAAATTCTTCGTCAAGGGAGAACCCTACAAGCTCTGGGGACTGATTCCCGGCGAGCGCCACCTCTTCGGAATGGAAAATCCGGAAGACCCTGTCTTTCTGATGGGATCTGATAATCTGGGCCGGGATCTTTTTTCAAGGATTCTCTACGGCAGCCGCATCAGTCTGACAATCGGATTTATAGGAATTGCCATATCCATGACCCTGGCCATAACATTCGGCGGTCTTGCCGGATTCTACGGCGGCCGGGTGGACTGGCTGATAATGAGGTTCTCCGAATTCTTTATACTGGTACCGGGGCTCTATCTGATCCTCTTCCTCCGGTCCATTCTCTCCAGGGGGATGACAAGCGGCCAGTCCTATATGGTGATCACAGTAATCCTCAGTTTTGTGGGATGGCCCGGAAGCGCCAGGCTGATCCGCGGCATGGTCCACAGCATCAAACGTGAGGACTTTATCTCCAACGCCGTCCTTGAGGGAATACCCACACTGAAGATAATCTTCCGTCAGATTATCCCCCAGATGTCATCGATCATCATTGTAAGCATCGCCCTGGGAATACCCGGTTTTATCCTGGGAGAAACTGTATTAAGTTATCTGGGGCTTGGAATCGTTGACCCGGCGGTGAGCTGGGGAAGCCTCATAAACAGGGAGATATCCACTCTGAGCAACCTGCGGAACTTTCCATGGTTTCTGATTCCAGGACTCTTTCTCCTTGTCACCACCCTTGCCTTCAACTTTCTGGGAGACCTGCTGCGGGACTACCTTGATCCCTACCACAGCGACAAGGGAGGTCTGAGATGAGCAGTCTTGTAGAGATCAGAGATCTGAAAGTCACCTTTCCCCTGCGACGGGGTGCCCTGAAGGCCCTGCGGGGGATGAGTTATACGATGGAAGAGGGAGAGATCCTCGGCATCGTAGGTGAGTCGGGCAGCGGTAAAAGCGTCAGTGTCCAGGCACTTATGCGCCTTTTGCCGGAGTACGCAGAGATTGAGGGAGCCATCGACTTTGAAGGCCGCTCCGTATTCGATCTGGAGAAGAAAAAAGCACTCCCCGAGTTCCGCAGTCAGAAAACGGCCATGATCTTCCAGGAGCCCGGAAGAAGTTTTGATCCTCTCTACTCCATGGAGAAGACCTTCAGGGAGACCCTGCGCCTCCACTACCCCTCCGAGACAGATGAGCAGCTTAGAGAGCGGGCCATCGAGCTTATGCGGGAGGTGCAGATACCCCAGCCGGAGGAGCGCCTTTCAAGCTACCCCCACCAGTTTTCGGGGGGACAGCTCCAAAGGGTGATGATAGCCCTGGCTCTGGCGGGGAATCCCCGGCTTCTGATCGCCGATGAACCCACCACCGCCCTGGACGTGACCATTCAGGCCCAGATTGTAGAACTGCTGCTGAAGCTCCGGAAGAAACGGGGAATGGGCATTATCTTTATAAGCCATGATCTGGACCTGGTGGCCCGGATTGCCGACAGGATACTCGTTCTCTACGGAGGCCTTGTCATGGAGGAAGCTCCTGCACAGGAGCTATACAAGAGCCCGGCACACCCCTACAGCCGGGGACTGCTCCACGCCCTGCCGGCCTTCGGGACCCACTACAGCAGCCACGATCTGCATACCATTCCCGGAACCGTTCCCAACCCGATCCATCCCGAACCGGGCTGCCCCTTCGCCCCCCGCTGTGACAGGGCAAAGGAGGAGTGCCGGAAGGCTATACCGCCGTTGGAGCTAACAGGAGTAAGGAGCAGGCGCTGCCTCTTCCCCCTGGACGGCACCCCTCAGCAGAAGCCTGAGCCGGAAACAGATGAGGATAAATCATGAGCACACATCTTGAACTGAAAGACCTTTCCATCCGCTTCTCTTTAGAGGCGGGGCTCTTTGCGAAATACGGACGCTTTGTCTACGCCGTCAACGGCGTCTCCCTTGAGCTGAAACGGGGAGAGACCTACGGACTTGTGGGTGAGTCGGGCTGCGGCAAGACCACCCTGGCACGCCTTGCAGTCCAGATGTACAAGGCCGATGGGGGAGATGTGGTATTCCACGGGAACGACGGTGAAAGCCGCCGGCTGAAAGAGCTTAAAAAGAAGGAGCTCTTTGACTACCGCAGCCGGGTGAAGTATGTCTTCCAGGACCCTGCCCGCTCCCTCAACCCTAGGATGACCATCTACTCTATTCTGACTGAGGGGTACCGGCAGTCGCCTGACTGGCCTGGCGAAGAGCAGGGCCGGGCCGAAGCGGAGGAGATGATGCGGACCGTGGGCCTCAACGCAGAGGATCTGGAACGCCGCCCGGCGGATTTCTCCGGAGGCCAACGGCAGAGGATATCCATTGCAAGGGCTCTGATTATGAAGCCTGAGCTTCTGATCTGCGATGAAGTTGTCTCTGCCCTGGATGTCTCCATCCAGAGCCAGATACTGAACCTCCTGCTGGAGCTGAAAAAGAAGTTCAACCTTACAATGCTCTTTATCGCCCATGACCTGACGGTGACCACCTACTTCTGCGACCGCATCGGGGTCATGTACAGGGGGAAAATAGTGGAGGAAGCCCCGGCAAAACTGATAGCCGAAAAGAGGCTCCACCCCTATACAAACCTCCTCTACAACAGCATTCCCAGCCGGATGAACGAGGCCTTGGAACTGGAGGCGTACGAACCCTTTGATTCAACCCGCCCCCTTGAGGGCTGCCCCTTCTACCACCGCTGTCCCCGAAGGCAGGATAAGTGCCTGAGACTCCCGGAATTGAAGGATGTAGACACAGAAAGACGGCTGGCCTGCTATTTCCCCATGGAGCAAGAAGAAAGCTGATTGAAAACTTATCCTATAAAAGGTAAAATGGTTGGCTATGACTGATCCATCCCAACTTGCCCTTATCGTTCAGGGAGACCACTCTCTGCTTCTGGATGTACACAACCCCGGCTTTGAACAGGCCCGGGCTGAAATATCCCCCTTTGCAGAGCTCGTAAAGTCTCCTGAACATATTCATACATACCGCATGACACCCCTCTCCCTCTGGAACGCCGCTTCCGCCGGGATAACAGAGGAGGAGATCATTGCCGCCCTCAACAGAAATTCAAGATTCCCCGTGCCCGAGAACGTGACCTACTTTGTGCGGTCCACCATCTCCCGCTACGGACTTCTGAAGATCGATGCCACCGAAGACGAAGAGGTCCTCTTCCTCAAGTCTGCGGATCTGGCAATTCTGACTGAAATAGGGCACCTCAAGAGCCTGAAGAAGTACCTGACCCCCGGAGAGGGCGGTTTTTTCTTCAACCTTATGGACAGGGGAACCATCAAACTCCATCTTATCCGCGCCGGTTTCCCGGTTGAGGACCTTGCACCGCTGAAGTCCGGAGACCCCTGCCCCCTTTCCCTGAGAGAGACCATGCTCTGCGGCAAGGAACTTCATATACGAGACTACCAGGAAGACGCTGTCAAAGCCTTTATAGGCAACAACAAGCCTGGTACCGGTTTCGGAACGGTTGTTGTTCCCTGCGGCGGCGGAAAGACCGTAATAGGCATGACAGCCATGAGCAAGGTTCAGTCCAATACACTGATCCTTACAACCAATGTGGCTGCCGTTCATCAGTGGAAACGGGAGCTTCTGGATAAAACAGACCTGACTGAAGATATGATAGGCGAGTACACCGGGGAAAAGAAGGATATCAAACCTGTTACCGTGGGTACCTACCAGATTCTTATATGGCGGAAGGACAAGGAGAGTCCCTACGAGCACTTCTCCCTCTTCCGCAAGGGAAACTGGGGCCTTATCATCTACGATGAGGTCCATCTGCTGCCGGCGCCTGTCTTCCGGGTTACCGCCGAAATCCAGGCGGTCCGCCGTCTGGGACTGACAGCCACACTTGTAAGGGAGGATGGAGCCGAAGAGGATGTCTTCTCCCTCGTCGGCCCCAAGCGTTACGATGTTCCCTGGAAGGAGCTGGAAGCGGGAGGCTGGATCGCCACCGCCTGGTGCCATGAGATCCGGATGGATCTTTCGGATGACCTGAAAACTAGCTATGCCGTGGCCGACAAGAGACTGAAATTCCGCATTGCCGCAGAGAATCCCATGAAGATGGAGCTTGTGACAAAGCTTATAGAGCGCCATCCCGATGACTCCATTCTGATCATAGGGCAGTACCTGAAACAGCTTCAGGAGGCGGCCAGAATACTGAAGGCCCCCCTGATCACAGGGAAGACCCCCAATGTCCAGCGGGAACAGATCTATGATGATTTCCGTACAGGCAAATCCCGGATCATCGTTGTATCCAAGGTGGCGAACTTCGCCATAGACCTGCCTGATGCTTCGGTGGCCATCCAGATTTCCGGTACATTCGGAAGCCGTCAGGAAGAGGCTCAGCGCCTGGGACGCATCCTTCGGCCCAAGGACAAGGACTCCTGGTTCTACTCTCTGGTGACAAGGTACACCGTAGAGGAGCAGTACGCGGCCAACAGACAGCAGTTCCTAACGGAACAGGGATATAAATACACCATCAGCCTGGGATTGGAGGACTTGTGAAAAGGGAACGGGACGAATGGAATGCCCTGATGAGGGAACTTCCGGAAGACGTGTTTATGGAAGTCATGAACAACTATCTGGGAGGCGTCAGCACTCCCTACAACAAGACGGATCTGCTGAATACTCTGGCGGCCCGTCTGACCCGTCCCGAGTATGAACAGCGGCAGATCAGCATGATCAGCCGGGAGGACATACTTGTTCTCTCGGCGGTAGCCTGGTTCACTCAGCCGGACCTCCCCTTTCTGACGGAGTTCTTCTCCTCCCGCTTCCCCCCCCACGAGATACAGCGCAGGGTAACAAGCCTTGAAGAGAGGCTCCTCCTTTTCGGTACCAAGACCCGTCAGGGATACCGTCTGAAGTGCAGCCCCCTGCTCCCCGGGGAGATTGTAAAGGATCTCAGCCCGGGCCACCTCTATGACCTGCACCCCTCACTCCCCCCCGAAACGGGCACACTGCCCCTTTTAAACGGTTCCTTTCTGATCTGTTTTCTCTCCCTTGTCCACAGGGAGCAGCCCATAGGCAACAATGACGGTTCATTGAAGAAGAAGTTTCTCCAGCGTCTGGCCCAGCTCTACCCCATCGACATCTTCACAAAGGGAGAGTCAGAGGAGCTCCATCTGCTGCTCAATACCTTGAAGAGCATGAAGCTCCTGAAGGGAGGAAACTGGTCCCTCCATATGGAGAACCTGAGAAGCTACTCTCTTCTGGACAGACGGAGCCAGCTCCTCACACTCTGGGGCCAGCTTATCACTCCGGACCGGAGCGGACACGGGGATGGTACTGACTTTATCGAACGCCTTCTGATCCAGCTTCCTGCCAACAGAGGTATTGAGGAGGAGGACCTAGTCACCCTGGTCCGCATTCTGGGAGACGCCGTCTACCAGGGCCCGATGCCCATGCCGGAGACTGCGGTCATCAGACGGCTGAAGATCTTCAACCTCCTTGTCTATAAAAGCGGCTGCTACTACCTCCACCCCATGCTTCCCCGGCTGGCAGCCTCTCCTGTCCCGCCGGCGGCGGGGTCAGCCTTCCTTCATGCCACCTTCGATGTAAACCTCACTCCCGAGACCCCCTTCAGCCTGCCCCTGACACTCTGTCTTGAACCCGAGCGTTACGACTCCTTTGCCCAGCTGAAACTGACAGACCGATCCTTTGCCTTCTACCTGAAGACAGGGATGAAGCTGGAGGAGCTCGAGGGCGAACTGAAAGAGAGGTATATGATAGAACTCTCCCAGAATGTCCACTTCTCTCTGAGGGACTGGGAGAACGAATACAACAGCTGCCGTCTGTGGGATGCCCTTGTACTGCAGGTGGATGAGTCCAGGCGGAAGGTCCTTGAGGAGAGTTCCCGGCTGCAGCCCTACATCCTGGACAGGCCGGCCCCGGGGATCTTTCTGCTCAACAGAGAGAGCCGGAATGAATGGGAGATGGTTCTTGAAGAACTTGGAATCAGAACGGTTCCCCATATCCGCAAGTCTCAGGGTACAGTTTCAAACAGCCGGAACTTTACAGCCGTTGAGGAGGTGAAGTCTCCTCTCTTCCATCACACCGAGCCGGGGGAGCCGGAAGAGCTGCCCCACGAGAAGCCTGACCATCTGAAACATCTTCTTGAAAAAGCAGAGGGCTTCAATGCCCTTGCTCCCGAGGACAAATATGAACTGGAGGAGAGAATCCGAAGGGGTGTTGTCTTTATGGAGGAGCAGCTGAATGAAGCCATGATGAAGGGAGGAATCCGCAAGGTGAAAGGCCTGGACTACCAGGGAAAACTTCGGATGATTCAGTCGGTTATAGGCAGCAGGGCCTGGGTGCTTGATGTAAACCTGCCCGAAGGGGATTTCGACATCGTCACCCGCAGGGTCATCCCCCTGAAACTGGAGAACCAGAAGGAAGCGGATGCCCTGCTTATTGGAACCGAACTTCCCGACAAGCCTTTTCAGTGCCCTGTCAGGAAGATCAGTCAGATATCAAAGATCAGAGTCTCTCTGTTCTGATACTCTTCAGAACAGGTTTTTTCACAGCCATCACCTCATCAAGCCGTGAGACCATCTCCCTGTGGGGTGCCTCATGGAGGAGCTCCGGGTCTGTCTCGCTCTCCTGAACGATGCTCCGGAGAGCAGCGGCAAAGGCGTCCATGATCTCGATACTCTCGGTCTCGGTGGGTTCTACCATCAGCGCCTCTGGAACAATCAGGGGAAAGTAGACCGTAGGGGGATGAAAACCGTAGTCGATCAACCGCTTGGCCAGGTCCATTGTATGAATTCCGTCAGCCAGGTTTTCACCTGAAGTAACAAACTCATGCATACAGCTCCGGTCATACCAGGGAGGAAGGATGTCCTTTACAAGGCTCATAAGATAGTTGGCACCCAGAACGGCGGTCTCCGAGGCATCCCTGAGGCCGTTCCCACCCATGGTAATAAAGTAGGTGTAGGCCCTGACAAGTACGCCGAAGTTGCCGTTGAAACTCTTAAGGCGTCCGATGGACCGGGCCGGCTGCATCAGGGTATAGCCCCTGCCGGAGTCTTTTTCACAGGCAACGGGTCCGGGAAGAAACTCACTGAGAGTCTCACCGGCTCCTACAGGACCCGCTCCGGGGCCTCCGCCGCCGTGGGGAGTACTGAAGGTCTTGTGCAGGTTGAAGTGCATCACATCGAATCCGAGGTCTCCGGGTCTGACGACCCCCATTATGGCATTGAGGTTCGCTCCGTCTCCGTAGACAAGGCCGCCGCAGTCATGGACTGTCTCAATAACCTGAAGGATCTGCTCCTCAAAAAGACCCAGGGTATTGGGGTTGGTGATCATGATACCCGCCACAGTTTCGTCGCAGAGTTCCTTCAGCCGGGGCAGATCGATATTCCCCCTCGCATCCGAGGGGACCTCTACAGCCTGGAATCCGGCCATGGCCACAGAGGCGGGGTTTGTTCCGTGGGCGGAGTCGGGAATCAGGAACCTTGTCCGGCCACTGTCTCCGCGGCTTTCATGGTACTTCTTGATCATCAGTACACCAGCAAGTTCCCCGTGTGCACCGGCGGCAGGCTGGAGGCTGACGGCCTTGAAACCGGCAAGCTCGGCCAGACCTTCCTGAAGGCTGTACATCAGTTCAAGGTTTCCCTGTACAGCCTCTTCCGGGGCATAGGGATGGGAGGCGGCAAAGCCCTCCATGCGGGCCGTCACCTCATTGATCCGGGGATTGTACTTCATGGTACATGATCCCAGAGGGTAGAACCGGGTGTCGATGCTGTAGTTCAGGGTTGAGAGCCTTGTATAGTGACGGATAAGATCCAGTTCACTTACCTCAGGAAGATCGGCGTCTTCGGTTCTTTTAAGATGGTCCGGAAGGACCGCCTCGGGTACATCCGATTCGGGCAGCTGGACGACACGGCGTCCGGGGGAGCTCAGGTCCCAGAGTGAGCTTATAGCATTCTGATCCATGGCTTATGCCTCCTTTCCGGTGCCGGCTTCAGCAGCGGCGTCTTTCAGGGCCGCAGCGAGAAGATCGATCTCGTTTTTTGTATTGCACTCTGTCACACAGACAAGAAGTTCATCATCACCGCAGCACTCTGACCCGCCGCAGCAGCCTCCGCCTGTATTTTTAAACCGGCTCATGGCCAGACCGGGAAAGATATCCCGTTCCTGAAGTATACCGGCTATCCTGGCTGCGCTGCCGGGGCAGCTTAACACAAACTCTCTGAACAGCGGACCTTCAGACTTCAGGGAGAATCCCTCAAGAGCAGACAGAACAGAAGCGGCATAGGCTGTTTTATTGTAGATCAGCCGGGCCGTCTCCCTGATTCCCTGCTTGCCCATGGCCGCCATATAAACAGCAGCGGCCAGGGCCATCAGCCCCTGGTTGGAACAGATATTACTCGTTGCCTTCTCCCGGCGGATGTGCTGCTCCCGGGCGCTGAAGGTAAGAACACATCCGGACCGGCCGGAGCCGTCCTTTGTCATTCCCACAACCCGTCCGGGCATCTTGCGGATCAGTTTTTTTGTGGTGGCAAAGAGCCCCAGGGAGGGGCCGCCATAGCTCATGGGAATCCCCAGAGGCTGGCCCTCGCCTGTAACGATGTCGGCGCCGCAGGCACCGGGACTCTCCAGAATGCCGCAGGCCAGCGGATCGGCGTGAACCACAAAGAGGGCTCCCGCCGTATGGGCAGTTTCCGCAAGAGCCTTCAGGTCCCGGATCTCTCCCGTAAATGAGGGGTTGGCTGTTATAAAGCAGGCGGAGTTCTCATCGGGAGATCCTGTTCTGAGAGAGGCATCGCTTCCCTCGAGGTAGGTTTCCATAACTTCTATGTACTCGGGGTGAATCCCTGAGTCCAGAACAATCTCTTTCCGCCCCGGTTTACAGCGCAGGGCCATCAGCCCGGCCTCGGCCATGGCGGCGGCACCGTCATAGTGGGAGGCGTTGACAACCTCCATGCCGTAGAGTTCGGCCACCATTGTCTGAAACTCGAAGACAGCCTGCAGGGTTCCCTGGGAAACCTCGGGCTGATAGGGGGTATAGGCTGTAAAGAACTCCCCTCTCGAAAGGACCGCATCCACCACGGAGGGGATGAAATGCCGGTAGAGGCCGCCGCCCAGGAACCACAGCCCCTCTTCGGAGCTCTTGTTTCTGCCGGCCAGGGCCTTCAGTCTTGCCTTGACTTCCATCTCCGACAGTCCGTCGGGAAGATCAATTTCGGGATAACGGCAGCTCGCGGGAATATCACGGAAGAGGTCCTCCACCGTTTTTATACCAAGCTGCTCCAGCATTTTAAGCCGGTCACCCTCTGTATGGGGAATATAACTCACTTTACCAACCTCAAAATCAATATTTCAAAGCTCCCGGAGGACCGGTGTCAGGGCTACCGGGAGATTTCAGTCCGAATATGTATTACAGAAAATCAGTCTTCCTGTTCTTTCAGATAAGCCTCGTATTCGTCGGCGCTCATAAGGGAGCTGAAACTGTCATCACTGCATTTGATTTTGCAGATCCATCCGTCTTTAAGGGGAGATGAGTTTACAAGTTCAGGCTCATCTTCAAGGGCATCATTCACCTCGGCGACCTCTCCATTAATGGGAGAGTAGAGGTCATTGGCAGCCTTGACGGACTCAATAACTCCGAAGGGAGCGCCCTGCTCCACTTCCGCGCCGGTTTCGGGAAGCTCGACAAACACTACGTCCCCGACCTTCTCCTGGGCATACTCACTGAGGCCGCAGATGTAGAGGTCCCCGTCTTTAGCTGCCCACTCATGGGTTTTTGAATATCTGATTTCCATAGATTCACTCCTTGATTCCCCCAGGTTCGGGGAGCATGTAATTTCTCATATTATATCTGTATAAACAGTTTCAGGTATATAAACAATTCGGCCCCGCCCGGGCTGAAACAGGGATCAGCGGTAACTGGGTCTGTAGAGGGGGCGTTTTTCAACAACAGCCTTTCGGACCCGTCCCCTCAGGGAGACTTGAATCTCCGTTCCCGCTCTGGCGTAGGCAGGAGGAACAAAGGCATTGGCGCAGTACTTGTCCACCGTGGGGGCATAGAGTCCGCTCACCACAGTCCCGATAATCTGCCCCTCTGAGTCGAGTACCTCATATCCCTCACGGGGCACCCCTTTCTCTGTCAGGGAGAGGGTTATAAGCTTCTTTTCAAGCCCCCTTTCCAGAAGGGCTGTAACAGCCTCTTTCCCTATAAAGTCGCCCTCAAGATCACAAGCCCATTTCAGCAGGGCTTCGGGAGGAAGAATATCCTCGTTCAGCTCATGGCCGTAGAGAGGAAAGCCGGGTTCGAAACGGAGACTGTCACGGCAGGCAAGGCCGCAGGGACTGATCTCGCAGTGCTCAGAGAACCGGCTCAGAATCAGGTTCCAGAGTTCCAGGGCCCGGGGATTGGCGACAAAGATCTCCACTCCGTCCTCTCCTGTATAACCTGTACGCCCCGCCATAAAGGGGATGCCGTCGAGGGTCAGGTCCATAACACCGAAACGGACCCACTCATCCTGAAGAGAGAAGCCTGTCAGGGTTTCCAGTACGGGAATAACCCGGGGTCCCTGCAGGGCAAAAAGAGACGTCTGGGAAGACTCGTCGCTGAGGGTCAGATCATATTCGCCTGCAAACTTATTCAGCCAGTCCCAGTCCTTATTGAGGTTGGAAGCATTCACCACAAGGGTAAAATCATCTTTGGCTGTACGATACAGGAAGATATCATCGATAATGCCGCCGTCTTCTTTTAAGAGGATTCCGTATCCCGATCGGCCGGGTTCAAGAGATTTGACTGAACTTGTTATAAGATGGTCCAGAAAGGCTTCGCTTCCGGGGCCCTGAATTCTGAAACGGCCCATATGGCTTACATCGAAGAGTCCCGCACTCCGGCGGACAATCCTGTGTTCCTCGGTTGCACCGGGAGTATAGTAGAGAGGCATCTCCCATCCGGCATACTCCACAAGTCGGGCACCCGCATCTTTGTGGAAAGAATTCAAAACAGTCTTCAACATGTCTGACCCCTTAGGTTTTCTACAATTAGAATATTACTTATTAATGAATACTCCAATATATTTAAATTATATTTATGTTTTTAGCAATAAACAGGGCTGAAATGATGATAAATGATCAACAATCCACCACCTTGGATACATTATTGTAAGAAAACTTCAATGATCAGGAGCCTGCCGGTAATTCCATCAGATTAAAAAATAGGCTAGAATGGGTTGATTTTCAAACTTTGAGGTATACATGGCAAATACTACTGCAAAAAAAAGTGCGGCAAAAAAAGAGCGTAAGAAGAGAGTCAGCGATTTCTCAGGACTGGATAAATTTCTGATCAGCGCCACCTCCCTTGTAGCTCTGGGAGGCGTAATGTTCTGCGCCATCATGATACTGTTGATGACCTCCATCAACTACTGATTTTCAAGGACTCTCCTGTCAGGCTGAATAAGCCAGCCGGCCATGCAGCCCCTGGAGGGTTCAATCGGGGAGATCTTCTCCTGTAAAGAGGCGGAACTGCTCCGCCCCCTGGGCCTTGAGCATGGGCATCCCGCCCAGAACCTCAGCCCCCGCCTCCAGAGCTTTTTCCATTAACAGGGTCACAGGGGGAGTATAGATAATATCGTAAACCAGTTCGTCCCCTGTAAAACTGTAAAAGGGAACAGGATTTCCCTCTGCTCCATGCATTCCCACAGAACTTGTCTGAATCAGAAGGTCATACCCTCTCTGCCCGTCATCAGATGAAATCTCAGTCTCTAGATCTTCAAGAGATGCCCCCCGGCCGCCCAGTTCGGCAGCAAGACCTTCCGCACGGCTCTTTGTCCTGTTGAAAATACTCACCTCGCACCCCTCCCGGAGGAGTGCATAGACCACCGCCCTGGCAGCCCCCCCGGCTCCGATAACAGCAGTGCGTTTCCCCTCAAGGCCTTCAGGAAACCGCTGAAGAAGAGGTTTAATAAACCCGGGAGCATCGGTGTTGAACCCCTCCCAGCCTCTATCGGTTTTAACAACTGTGTTGCATGAAGAGATGGCCTTTACCGCAGAATCTTCTCTGTCAAGAAACTCTCTGATCCCAAGCTTATGGGGAACGGTTACCGAGAATCCCCTGATATCAAGAGTTTCCGCCAGCTCCATAAAGGCTGAAAGATCATCCACAGTAAAGGGGACATAGACCCCGTTGAAACCAAGGGCATGGAATCCGGGATTATGGATATGGGGAGAGCGGGTATGGAGCACCGGATTTCCGATGATCCCGAATATCTTTGTTTCATCATCCACAAGAGGAACCCTGTAAAGGTCGTGAAGAACCTTCCAGCTCATATGCCCCGGCGCCGCCTCCGCCGCTTCGGGAGAGCAGAAGGTCAGAAAGCTGCCCATCCGCCGGGCAAGGACCCTGCTGGGAACACCATAGGCTCCCATTCCCAGAAGGATCAGATTATCCTCACCGGAGTGTTTGCTCTGCCAGGACTGTCCTGTGCGGAACAGAGTCAGAAGATCGGCAATTCCCTTTGGCATTACCGCGGCTTTTACAAGATCTCCCCGGCTCACCATCGACTCAAGGCGCTCTTCCAGATCAGACGGAACCGCCTTGAAGTCATGGAAGGAACGGATGATTTTAATCCTTCTTTCAACGGCCCGCTGCTCCAGGGCAAGAGAGGTCTCATCCTCTTCCAGGTCCACAAAGCTGAAGTCCCCCTCCATGGCCTCAAGAAGGAGTTTTTCCCTGTCTTCGCCGCTCCCGGTCCACTCTCCACCGTCAATGCTCTTGCGGCAGGTCAGAATCACAGGCAGCCCCGCGCGGGACGGGAATGAAGCGATTTCGTCATACTCCACAGGATCAAGGAGATCAATCCTGAGTTCCGCCAGATCGGGAGCGCTCTCCTTCAGATCCTTGAGGTTTTCAGCCAGGGTTCTCCGGCAGAGGGTCAGGCAGAGCTTATTCATCTAGAAATCACTCCTGTAGACATAGAGGTCTTTCAACCTGTTATTATCAAAGTAAAATGCCGCCGCCACAGGATAGACCCTCTGGGGCAGGGTATAGATAACAAAGTCCGTCTCCTCCAGATCAGGAGCACCCAGAAGAGAGCTGATTTCGCTTCTAGTCATCCCCATTTTAAGAACATCCTCATCCGAGGAGTACCCGGAATCGATACGGACCTGCCATACATGGGATTCGGTCCAGTAGAGGGAGATTCTGTCAGAGTAGTAGAAGACCACTGAATCCTGCCCGGCCGAGGGGCCCCTCAGGGAGTACATCTCGGCAGGGAGCCCTTCTTTCTCAACAGCCTCGGCAAGGGACAGGCCCAGATGGGAGGCAAGAAAAGAGAGCTCCTCAGAAGCCTTTTCACCAGCAGATGCAGCAGGAACGGAATCTTCTGAGAAGATAAAAAAAGGAGTTAGTATAAGAAGTGAAATCAGGAAGGTCTTTTTCATGACCCCATATTAAAGCAGAAAAGGGAAAAACAAAAGTCCTTCCCGGCTTACTGTCCCCCTGAAAAACCTGCCTGAAATACAGGCAGGCTGACAGATATGGAAGTTTATGCCTGAAGAGGCGCCATCTCCTGCAGCATCTGGTGCTTTGTCCTGTGCCAGCTCACCAGAAACCAGATTACAGTGACTGCTGTAGCCAGCAGGTCAGCCAGAGGAAGGGCGAACCAGATTCCCGGAAGACCGAAGAAACCGGGCAGTATCAGAACCAGGGGGATAAGGAAGATAAACTGCCTTGAAAGACTCAGGAAGAAAGCGGGGAAAGCTTTGCCCACGGTCATAAAATAGGTCGAACAGATGACCTGGACTCCCAGCAGGAAGATTGCTGCAGATCCTGTCCTGAGGGCGGGAACAGCCATCTCTATAAGGGTGGCGTCGGAGGTAAACATCCGGATAAGGAGTCCCGCCATGATCTGAAGGAAAAGGAATCCGATAAAACTCATGGTGCTTGTCACGAGGAGTGCCTTTTTATTCACCTCGCTGAGGCGATTTACAAGTCTGGCTCCATAACTGTAGCCTGCGATGGGCTGGTACCCCTGTACAGTACCGAAGATGGGCATCAGAACAAACATAAAGAGTCTGTTCATCATACCGTAGGTCGCTATTCCGAAATCTCCGCCGTAGTGGCGAAGTACGTTATTGATAACAAGAGCCAGAACGCTCATCCCACCCTGTCTCACAAGTGCCGGAAGTCCCAGGGTATTGATCTCCTTAACAGTGGAGAAATGAAGCTTTATGTAGCTTAACTTCAGGGGCAGATGGCTCTTTCCCTGGATCATGAAACGCATAATAAAGAGAAAGGAACAGAACTGGCTGACCACAGTCGCGATAGCCGCACCCCGGATTCCCATGCCAAATGCAAAAATAAAGATGGGATCGAGGATGATATTCAGACCTGCTCCGATGACCATGCTGAGCATGGCTATTCTGGGCTGCCCCTCGGCTCGGGAAACGTTGTTCCCCACCATGGAGGCCGACAGAAAAAAGGCACCGATCAGAATGACCTGCAGATACTCCCTACCATAGGGAAGGATTTTCTCAGTGGCACCGAAGATAATCAGCAGTTCCTCAATAAATACTTCACCTATAAAAATGATTAGAACGCTGAAAATGAAAGCCAGGGTAAAGGCATTGACCGCAGTCCTGGCAGCCTCATCGGGCCTTTTCTCTCCAAGACGCCGGGATATTATTGAAGCGGCTCCCGTACCGAAGGAGATACCGACTGCCCCTATCAGAGCCTGTATAGGCAGGGCAACCGTCAGACCGGCAATGCCCATTGGCCCCACACCCTGCCCTACAAAGATTGTATCCACAAGGTTGTAGAGGGCGTTTACAAGCATCCCCACTGTGGCGGGAATGGACATTTTAAGCAGCAGCTTTCCTATTGAATCAGACTCAAAGGTCTTTTGGTGATCATGTTCACTCATTATTGTTCTCCCAAATATCAAGGCTGTCCCGTATCAGATCCATCATCCCCAGAAGGGCATCGGCCCGCTCTTTACCGAGCTGCTCCAGTTTATTCTGTATATGCCTCTTCAGCTGCTCATCAAGATCAAGGGCCAGCGCCCTCCCCCGGGGTGTCAGGGATGTGATGACGCAGCGCCTGTCATTCTCACTCCTCTCCCGGAATACAAGATCCGCAGCAATAAGAGAATCAACAACAGAAGTCATGGATCCTTTTTCTATATTCAGATGGGCCACCAGATCACTCATGGTCAGACTCCCCCTCCGTTTAAGGAGAATAAGAGTCCGGAACTGTGTTCTGTTCAGGTTGTACTTTTCACCGGTAGAGTTCTTGAAACTCTTCAGCAGATGGTGGGCAAAGCGCATCATGTAGTGAGGAACGGCATTGACGGGGTCCATATCCAGCGGCTCTGTCATGACAGCCTCCTTTTTTATTCATATTTCTAATAGTTAGATTTCTAATTATTAGAAATATAAACATTCGAAAAATCAAAGTCAATCAATGTTTAATAAGTTTTGGATGGAAAATCAGTCGAAACCCACTATTCCTATCTTCATAGCGTATTTAACCATTCGATCTGGGAGTCCACATTGATCTTGCGCATGATGTTGGCCCTGTGAACATTAACAGTTTTGGCGGAGATGCTGAGTTTGGAAGCGATATCCCTGTATCCAACCCCCTCGGCAATGAGACGGAGGATCTGCTGTTCCCGCCGGGAGAGCTAATCATAGAGTTCTGTTTTCGATACGGTGACATTTTTAAGGACATCAGCAACCTGCTCTGTCATCCAGAAACTCTTCAGCCCGGGATTCAGAAAGGCTGTTTTCATAAGATCCATAGATTCATCTTTCAGGAAATAGCCACTAAAGCCGTCTTCCAGGGCTTTCTTTATATAAATTTGAGATTTATGCATAGTGAGAAAGAATATAGTCTGCACAAAGTTTCTGATATCATGGGCCAGATAAAATCCATTCTCCTTTCCGATGGAGATGTCAATCACTGCTATATCAATTATCCGGGAATGAATAATCTCCTTGGCATCATGGATATTACTTGCATAGTGGAGTTCAATCTCATCCTTGAATTGCCACGAAAACCCCAAATAAATTAGATTGTGGTCGTCTATAAGAAGAACTCTCTGCATATATCAGCACCTTTTAACCTAAATTTAATGAATTGCAGTGCCGATTAAACTTTCCAAATAAGAACCTGTTTTAATTGAAAAGAATGAGCATCATTACAAAATTCAAAAAAATTGCATCAATAAAATCATATACGATACCCTTACCGCTCATAAAAGAAGAAATCAAATAATTAAACATATATCCTTTAAGGACAATAGGAGTAACCTGTTAAATCAATAATTTATGAAATAAAAGAATTAAGGATTAAAATCAGACATTATTTTCAATAGATAGCATAAGTAGATAGAATAATTTTTAAAATCCTATATAATTCAAATAATTTTTTATATTAAAATGTTTTTTAAAAAACCCCCTCCAATAAATAAAGATAATATACTATTATCAATAATAATTTACATGTCCATTTTCCTGTTCAATATTAACAGTATTTTTTATTAGGAATCCGAATACACTCTTTATTAAACCTCAAAGAATATTTTCTATATAATGATATAAAATATTCATGAATGGATATTTAGCTATTTAAATAATAAATAGAATTGAAAATATATTTAACTCATATATCCCCATACTTCATTCGTAAAACTTCCAACTATCATACTCGAATTATCAGTACTATTTCTATTCTGATCTTTCTTCTGATTTTAGTATCTGAAATTTACTACTTCAAATCTAAATCTGAAATTATAAATAAACATAAAGTACCTGTTGTATTGCCTGAGGGACAATCTATGGAGGAGATAGAGCCTCATGAGGAAGTGACGCTTACAGAAACAGGAAAAGATGTAAGTGATTATTTAGACATCCCGGATTTTTTATTGATATTCATGATGGGAAATTCAATTTACTCAACTTATAGTGAACCGTTTTACAATAATTTAGATATGAACCTCGAGCCTTTGACAAGTCTCTATATTGAAACTATTGAAATCATTAAAATCAATTATAGGAATCTGCATAAAATAGTCAGAATCAATTATTTTACTTTCTCTATCATTATTATTTTTCTGATCACATATTTTTGTATACATGAGTCAAAAAAGAAGAAGCAAAATCAGAAAACAAGAGATGTAATAGAATACAATAGAAAATTATGCAAACAGCTCGAATATGAACGTAATTTCATTGCCTTGGAACTTCACGACGGAGCGGCCCAGAAATTGGCGGCTTTAAGCCGCTATCTTCAACAAGAAAACTCAGCATTCAACAGATATTTGATGAACAGCTACTGTAACGATGCTATCAGTAATATCAGGTCTATATCCCATTTCCTTAGATCGCCGGACTTTAATTCTTTTGCTCTAAAACAACAATTAATTATTTTTTTCGGAGACTTCAGACAATACTCGGATATAAAATTACAAACTCGTTTTTTAGGAATCGATTACTTAAGGATGGATGATGAAACAAATCTTCACATCTACCGTATTATTCAAGAACTCCTTACTAACGGATACAAACACTCCCAGGCAGACACAATTACACTGTATATCATATACTCTTCCCCTTTACTTAGAATCTGTTACAAAGATAATGGAAGGGGTAAAAATGAAGTTCATGATTTCTCAGGAATGGGCTCTGGTAGTCTGGAATATAGAACAAATTACCTTAGAGGAACGATAAATGAGTCAAACAGGGATGGGTATAGTGTTACTATTTCAATTCCTGTCGAGAAATAACTGCTGGCTAAAAACAAAGATTACTTCAGGTGATGAACAAAAATATTTAGATATAAAAAACCTGAGAGAGAATCCCTCAGGTTTAGCGAATATGATGAAAGGCACGTTGATTTTTTCATTCAAGAGCACTTTAGCAGACCAGCGTTTTTTCAATATAGGAGATTTTCCTATTCTTCAGTCATTTCAATCAATAATTTATCTTTAACCCATTTCTAAACATGAAACCAGAAGACTGATTAGTCAGTTTTCTGACTCCTGATCAGCCGGTATACCTCGGCGCCATATTCCAGAACCTCCCTGCTGTACCTGCCATAGGAAGTCAGCCGCTCCAAGTACTCAGGATACTCCTCTTCTGTGACACGCCCCTTCAATAAAAGGTAGTTCAGCATCATCAGAGAGTTGTAGTGCTCCATCCCCTCTTTCCAGGCGGCTTTAATAAGTTCCAGGTCCTCAGTCATGAGAGGGATATTTCTGCCCCGGGCCAAAAGGAACAGATTCCGGTCATTGGTCTCATCACTGTTTTCTTCATCAACAGGAGTCACAGGAAGATGGGGCCAGTCCACCTCCTTTATTACAGAGGGAGTGGAGATCAGAGCCACTTCCGCGGCCAGAGATCCCAGAAGCCCGGTCCTCAGCTGATAGATGATACTGCAGGCATCGATGCAGAGGGTATCAAGTCCATTGATAAAGGAACGGGGAACTTCAGCTTCCGGCAGCAACAGGTGATCCTCCAGGATTTCAATTTTTTTGTGCCTTTAGTATAGTACAAACCATGACCATACAAAACTGGATAAAACAGCAGACTCCGGAAATCCAGATGGAAATATGGAAGAGAATCTCCCACTTTCTGTCAAACAACGAACTCAAATATATCATGCAGGGTGTAGCCGAAGGGCGGAGCCTGATGATGCTCCACGAGGAACTGGGTCTTTTTGAAAAATATCAGATAGATATGCTGAGAATGATGGATATAATCAGAAACCGGTATCCCGAGGATGTGGAGATGTAGGCCTGCCCTGCAGATGACCCGCAACCCCGTAAAGGCTAGCAAAAGAGAACTATTTTCCTCTATATTCCGTTATATTCCTTTTATTAGCCTCAATTTCATTGACAATTTCCCTCAATAGTGATGATATGGAGCTATGAAAAAGGTACTGCCATTTCTGCTGATTACGGCATTTATCCTCTCGGGGCTCCATACGTATCCCCTGCACCATGGAGAGGTCGCAGGCACTCCCTTTTTCACTGATTCATCCTCCCATTTTCCCTCTGGAGCGGAATCTTTGTTCCGCAGCCATCAGGTGGGGGAAGAGGAAGTGGAGGTCAGAGGACACTCCCGGGGCAGAGCACAGCTCTTTCAGCTTCCCGAAGAACCGGCCCCGGCTCCCCTTATATCAATTCTCATAGACAGGGAAGAGGCACTTGGTCTTCCCGCTCAGCATATAGACCTCAGTTTTTCTCTCCGGGCTCCCCCGGTTTCTGAACTTTTTACAACGGTATAACTCAAAACAAACCCACCGGGCCATCCTCAACCGATGCTCCCGGAACCGTAAAAGGAACAGAAAATGAAAAACATACATATTACAGAGATTATGAATCAGGAAGAGCTTTTTATCCTGAACGAAGAAGACAGCCTTGAAAGCCTTTTCCCTGCAGAAGAGGGGTACAGAGAGGGAAATGTCTATGTCGTTGACACTGAAAACAGGCTCAAAGGGACCATCAGCAGCAAGGATATAATGAATGTTCTGAGCCCGGGCCTTATGTTTATGGACAGCGAGGGAAAGTACCTGGAGAGATTTAAAAAACTTAAAGCCGGCGAAATTATGAACAGGGACTACAAGTCCGCCGGACTGAACACCTACCTGTCCGAGGTTCTTCCCGACATCAACGACTGCCCCGCAGTTATGGCTGTATGCGACAAGTCGGGCTCCCTTGTTGGCGAGATCAGCAGGGAAAGGCTTCTCAACAGACTTTTTTTATCAACTTTGCCCTCTGTTAGCGATGCATCCATAAAGGGAATGAACTAGAATTCAGATATTGCTGCGTTCCCGGCAAGGCCTCTGTTCAAGAGCGCTGCAGGGCAGGAGATACAATGACACTGAAGGATTTTATAGGCAGTGAGAACTGCCTCATCCTGAAAAGCCGGACCAAGACCGAAGCCTTCCATGAGCTTTTTGATCTGGCTGAAAAGAGTCCCGGGATAAAGGATATGGAGAATCTCAAAAAGGAGATTTTCTACAGGGAACAGATTATGAGTACCGGCATCGGACGGGGCATAGGCATTCCACATGTCCGTTTCGAAGGGATACGGGAACCCCGTATTTTTGCCGGTTACAGCCCCGAGGGACTAAAGAACTATGAATCCATAGACAACGACGATGTAAAACTTGTTGTCATGATTTTAGTCGGAGCCGATCAGCACCATGAGTATTTGAGAATACTCTCTCTGGTGGTGGGCCGACTGAAGGAAGAGTCTCTTCTGGAACGACTGGGGTCCTCCCCTGGGGTCGAAGAGCTGGCTGACCTGTTAACGGGAGATGACTGATGTAGCGGAGCTGATCCGAACATCAGACTCTCTTAAATATAAAAACCGTCTTACTGCATTGAAAAGCAAAAAATGGAGGCCATATGAAACTGGGATCGCTGATATCCAAAGAGTTCATCATCACAGGCAGCAGCTGCAAAAGCGTGATTGAAGCCGTAGAAGCCCTTACAAGGCACTTTGAAAAGCAGGTAAAGCTCCCCTGCTCTATTGATGAGGTTAAAAAGGTTGTTCTTGAGAGAGAGCAGCTGGGAGGAACCGTTCTTCCCCCGGGTATTGCCATACCCCATGGACGCCTTGAGGGTTTTGAAGATATTCTGGCGGGCATCTGGGTCCCCGAGAACCCCCTGTACACAGACAGCGGAGATATAAAGATCCTCTTCTTTTTTATAACCTCCAAATCCGGCTCTCCCCTCTATCTGCCCGTGTTAAGCTGCATCGGTCAGTACTTCAACAGCGAAGAGTTTCTGGACTCACTGATGGGCAAATCACCTGCACAAATCCACGACATCCTCAACACCATGGAGCTGAAGAAAGAGATAACCGTCGAGGACATAATGACTCCCGACCCCATCTGCTGCACCCAGGACATGTCTCTGGCACAGCTGGCGGACCTTCTCTACCAGAAGAAACTCAGCTATCTCCCCGTCGTGGATGATGCGGGAAACCAGATAGGAGAGGTGACAATCAAGGACCTTCTCTCCAAGGGGGTTCCCGACTATGTAAAACGCCTTGGCAATGTGAGCTTTATGCGCTCACTGGAACCCTTCGAAGCCCTGCTCCGTGACGAGGACAGAATCAAGATAAAAGAGATTATGCGTCCTTCCAACAGGGGAATTTCCAAAGGTTCATCCATCCTGGAAGCTGTAATCCTTATAACAACCAAGGGCTACAGGCACATCCCCGTAGTGGATAACAAAAAGCTCGTGGGAATGATCAGCGAGACTGATATCCTACAAAAGGTTATAAGGGGATAACAATGATTCAATTGATAGTTGGAGTGAGCTTTTTCATCCTCCTTTTTATTCTGATATCCCTGGAAGTGGTCAACAAGACCATCCTAGCGGTGATCGGAGCGGTCCTCTTTATAGCCATGGGAATTATCAACGAGCACCAGGCCTATGAGGAGATAGACTGGAACGTTATCTTCCTTCTCATCGGTATGATGGTTATTGTGGGAATTACAAAACGGTCCGGCCTGTTTCAGTACATTGCCATCAAGTCGGCAAAGATTGTTAACGGCGACCCCGTGAAGATTCTGATACTCTTCTCCATTATAACGGCGGTACTCTCAGCCCTGCTGGACAATGTAACGACTGTTCTTATCCTTACACCTGTTACTATATTGATCTCCGTCGAGCTGGGCCTGAATCCTGTCCCCTTTATTATAAGCTGCGCCCTGGCTTCCAACATAGGCGGTATGGCGACCCTGATCGGAGACCCTCCCAACATCATGATCGGAAGCGCTGCAAAGCTTGGTTTTATGGAATTCATAGTAAATATGGGTCCCCTTGTGATAATCCTGATGTTCGTCCATATCTTCCTTATTTTGAAGTTCTTTAAAAAGGACCTGGAGGTAAGCATGGAGCGCAGGGCCCGTATTATGGACTTTGACGAGAACGCCTCTATCAAGGACAGAGTCCTGCTTATCAAGAGCCTGGCTGTCCTCTTTGTGGTGCTTGTATTCTTTATGCTCCACGGAGTGACTCACATGGAGCCCTCTACCGTAGCCCTGGGAGGTGCGGCGATCCTGATGCTGCTTGCCGGCGGTGAGGATGTAGAGGAGTTTTTCCACGAGGTGGAGTGGTCCACGATTTTCTTCTTTATCGGTCTGTTTATTATGGTCGGCGGTCTTGTGGTTCTGGGAGCCATCGAATTCCTGGCGACTAAATACCTGGCTCTGACAAAGGGAAATATCCTGATTACCGCCGAGTCCATTATCTGGGTCAGCGGATTCCTTTCGGCCTTTCTGGACAACATTCCCTATGTGGCGACCATGATTCCCCTGGTCCACCACCTTTCGGCAGAACTGGGAGCAAACCAGATTGAACCTGTATGGTGGTCTCTTGCCATCGGAGCCTGTCTGGGAGGCAACGGTACTCTAATTGGAGCCTCTGCCAATGTCGTCAGTGCCGGTATATCCGGACGGAGTGGTTTCAAGATCTCCTTTATTGAGTTTACCAAGTACGGAATGATTGTTATGGTCATAACCCTGGCGGTATCCAGTGTGTATGTATATCTTCGCTATCTGATGTAGATTATTCCATATAAAACAGAGGGGAGCCCGGGGCTCCCCTTTTTATTTGTCCCTACGTTTGAACCGGAGGGCTCTATAGAATATAGCGCTCGATGAAATCAGCCACTCCGTCCTCATCATTGGACAGGGAGGTGACATGGCTGCACTTCTCCTTTACACCGTCTGGGGCATTGGCCATGGCCACGGAGATTCCGGCGTAC
The DNA here is from genome assembly GCA_963676905.2 of Oceanispirochaeta sp. GTDB lineage: Bacteria > Spirochaetota > Spirochaetia > DSM-2461 > DSM-2461 > Oceanispirochaeta. The sequence continues at coordinate 2,232,265 of CAXXVE010000001.1, read as the reverse complement.
TCAAGCATTTCAAGATCATTGAAACCGTCACCGAAGGCGATCATCTTTGCCGCAGGAATATTCAGGTCCCGGCTTATCTGGTCCAGGGCGTTCCCCTTGGAGCCTTTGCCGTTGATAAACTCAAGATAAAAGGGTTTGGAGAGGGCGCAGTAGAGCCTCTCTCCGTAGGCCGAAGTAAAGTGGTCCCGTGCTGTATGGAGCTCGGGGAACTCGGCGGGAGTGCGTCCGGGAGGGAGAATCATCAGAGCCTTTGTGGCTTCCAGGCTCTCCCAGTCGTCAAAGTTGGTGATGTTCCCCTTAAGTCCGGTGGAAGCTTCGTAGTATTCCGACTCCTCACGGGGCTTTTCAAAATAGAGCTCCCCGTCCCTGAATATCTGAAAGTGGATGTCCCTCTCACGTGCGTATTCGCAGGCGGCCCTGCTGATGTCCGAGGGAAGGAGCCACTGATGTACGATTTTATCGGTAGCCCCGTCGGCAATAACAGCGCCGTTATAACAGATCACAGGATTCTTGAGGCCGATCCCGTCTTTAAACTTGACCATCCCTTCGTAGCTGCGGCCGGTGCTGATCACAACGGGGATTCCCGCACTGTCAGCAGCCTTCAGCACCCGTATGGTCCGTTCGCTCAGGGAGTGTTCAGAATTGAGGACCGTTCCGTCAAGGTCCACCGCTATAAGGGCGGGTTTATCAAAATTAGATGTTTTGCTGTCCATAGACCGCCATGATAGCCCGAAATAGTAGCTTTTCACCACCTTGCAAGAGGAAATATCGCTTTCGAAACTCATTTTCATCTGATAAAATTCCACTTATATGAAAACCCGATACTACACAGACCCCGACTGCAGCTCCATGACTACCCGAATTATCTCTACCCGAAAGAAGGGAGAGAACTGGGAGATTGAGCTTGAAGATACACTGTTCTACCCCGAGGGAGGAGGCCAGCCGGCTGACAGAGGCACCCTTGGAGGCCAGCCCCTGCTGGATGTGCAGAAAAAGGATAACAGAATTCTCCACTACTGCGCCGCGGCTCCCGGAAAGGATGAGGTTGAACAGATACTGGACATCGGCTTCAGGGACCACTACTGCGCGCAGCATACAGGGCAGCATCTGATATCCAGCCTCCTGGACAAGCGTGGCGCGGCTACGGTTTCTGTCCATATGGGAGAGGAGGAGTGCGGCATTGAGCTGGAAGGGCATGTACTCACTTCTGATGAAATTGCCGAGGTTGAAAACGAAGCCAACGCTCAGATCAGGGCGGCCCTGCCCGTCCGCAGCCTGTGGCTCTCCACTGCCGATGAGCTTTCCGCTTATGACCTGCGGGGCAGTACAGATAAAACCGAAGATATACGCCTGATTGAAATTGAGGGTATTGATGTGAACCCCTGCGGCGGCATCCATGTGAAAAATACAGCCCGGCTGGGTCTGATTAAGTACACGGGGCAGGAGAAGAAAAGAGGACGCCAGCGTCTTGTGTGGAAGATTGGAGGCCCCGCCTACAGGGACTATGCAAGGCGTTTTGATCAAACAGCAGCCATATCCGGTCTGCTGTCTGTCCACCCCTATGACACTGCCCGGCGTACCGCCGAAATACTGGAAGAGAAAAAGGAGGAGAACCGTATGAACCGCCTGTTAACAGAGACAGAGGCCGAAGCGGCGGGCAAAGTCCTTGCCTCATCGATCTGCTGCTACCCTCCCCTTATAGTGAAAGAGATTCCCGCGGGATCTCCCGAGTATTTCCGCGCCCTTGTCAAATATTTGAGCAGTGAAGAAGGCATCTCGTTTCTGGTCTGTGCTAAAGACGGGGAGAGGCTGAACTGGGCCCTCCATCTGCCGCGGCACAAGGAGTTCGCCTTTGATGAGTTTAAAAGCCGATGCCTGATCCTGATTGACGGCAAGGGGGGCGGCAAGGGTCCCCTCTGGCAGGGATCGGGTTCGAAGGCAGGAGAGTCTTCTGCCTTTCTGTCGGAGTTCAGAGTCCTGGCGGGAGTATAGAGCCTGTATATTCCGCACAAGGGATAACAGCGGTATTTCAGTCCTCTTTCAGCAGGTTCTGTACCCGTAAAACGGGCCTGCGGAAAGAGGCGGGAACTTGTCATCGGGTGAGGGGCTGTGATAAAATCCCTAATCTGAATGAAACACTCCATTTTTGTCCTTTTGACACTTCTTTTTACACTTCTCTTTGTTTCCTGCGGGGAAAAAGAGCCGGCGTCTCCCTATATGACGGGAGACAGTGCGACGGACCTGAAGGTTCAGGAATTGCTCGGCTTTCTGGAGGACCAGGATGACGATACCCTGCGCTACGGTATTATGGAACAGATTATTTCCCGCTTCCGTCAGGAGAACAGGAACGAGCAGCTCAAATGCTTTCTGAGTGATCAGCTCTTCAGCCATCCAGAGGACAGTTACAACGCCTACTATCTGCTGGTTCTGGGTACCCTCTTTGATGAGGAGAACGCCCAGGACATCGCGGTCATCTACTATGACAGGCTGCTGAAAAACTACGAAGACCTGATAATCAGGGGACAGTCGGTCCATTACTTCAGTCTTCAGAAGCTGATTCAGTACTGTCAGGACCAGCCACTGCGTCAGATAGGATACTACAATGAGCTTATAGGGCGTTTTTCCGGTGAGATTGACAGAGGGCAGGTCTACTACAATCTGGCTCTTGCCTACGAGGCGGAGGGCCTTTGGGACGAATCCATCGAAAACTATGAAAAGTTTATGGAGGCCCCTGTCACGACGATTCCGGGCATGCCCAATGTATACAGCAGGGTCAACCACTACCTGAAGTTTCACTACGCCGATAAATCCTGGACCCGAGAGGACTTGGACGGACTTGTGAATTCCATAAAATATGCTATCAGAACCCGTAACGGAAGCCGATTAAACAGTTATAAAGGGGAGAACTTCTTTATGATGAGCTGGGGTCAGGACCGTTACGATCCCTTTACCGAGATCCCCATGGAGCTGGCTACCTTTCTGAAATCATCGGTTTGGTACAACAGGCTTCTGGATCCGGATTCAAACGAGAGCGAAGCATTTCTTCGCACCGGCGGATGGTCCTACAGAATCAATATCTGGTATCTGTACTTTAACCGTATCCGTTATCCTATAGACCCGGAGATTAATAACAGATGGGAATGGTCAGGAATTTATTTCGGAGAAAAACTCTAAATCGTCTTTCTGCAGGAGCCCTGTTCTGCGCCGCTGCGCTGCTCTCACCGGCTTTGCTTTTTGCTTCTACCGGCATCACTGCCGGTTCTTCAGGAGAGGCGGCCCACCTGCAGATAAGGACCGATCACGGCCCGTCACCCTTCCGTCAGAGCCCTACAGTCCGCAATGAAAGAACAGATCACTACGAAACCAAGGTCTGGAGCACCACAGTGCCTCTTGACGGGGCCGTAGCCTACTACCTGGAGTACTTCTCCAATGGAGAGGGTCTGGCCTACCTGAACCGCTGTCTGACCCGTGCAGAGCCCTTTATTCCGTTTATTTCACAAGCCCTGGAAGACGCCGCCGTTCCACCGGAACTTCTCTACCTGCCTGTAATCGAGTCGGCATTCAGGGTGGACGCTGTATCCAGATCAGGGGCCATGGGGATGTGGCAGTTTATGATGAACAGCATTGATCCCTACGATATAAGTGTAAACGCATGGCAGGACGACCGCCGGGACTTCTGGAAGTCAACGGAGTCGGCCATACACAAACTGGGTTACAACTACAGCCGTACTGGGAACTGGCTTCTGGCACTGGCGGCCTACAACTGCGGCCTGGGCCGGGTAACGAGGACCATGGCTTCCTCGGGGATCAGCGACTACTGGGAGCTGTCTGAAAAGAACCTGCTGCCCCGAGAGACCCGCAACTACATTCCCAAACTGGCTGCGGTGACCATCCTCAGCAACAGCAAGGGAAAGTACGGCCTGCCCCTCCACTGGGGTTCAAGAACAAGCTGGGAGCGCATCCCCATCGAGAAGTCAGTTGATATTAGACGTATCGCCCGTAAAGCGGGTATAGACGAAGCCCTCTTCCTGACAGCCCACAACGAGCTGAACTACGGAGTGACTCCCCCAGCCTCGACTGGATACAGGCTCAAGGTCCCCACAGGAGCTGCTGATGCGGTCAGGGCGGTTCTGGCTGAAGAGACGGATCTTCTGGAGTTCAAGCGCTACAGGATTCAGTCAGGAGACACACTGTCGGAAATTGCCGAATGGTACAGGATTCCCGTCTCCATGATCCATGAGTACAACCCGGGTGTCAGCAGCCGCTACCTGAGAATTGGGCAGGTTCTTCTGATCCCTCTGATCCACGAAAACATCCCTGAAAGAAGGGGTGTGATGATTTCCGACATGACAGAGAGCTGGACGGGACGTTATACTATAGTCGAAGGAGACTCCTTCTGGGGAATCTCAAGGCGGTACGACCTGAGCCCTGAAGAGCTGGCTGCCGGAAACCGCCTGCCTCTGAACACTGTGATAAGGCCCGGCATGGTACTGAATGTTCCCGACAAGGTAGGTAACTGATTTGAAACTGAGATATCCCGGAGTGTCATCTGCCGATCTTTTCGGCAGATCAGAATTAAACAAACCTGCGGCGGGAGCCGGCCGATCCCTGCTCTTCCTGCTGATCCTTCTTTTGATCTTACCCGGGATCTCCCTGTCAGCCCAGAGCAACCTTGAAGTGAGTTCCAGGATAAACTGGCCCGAAGGGCGCTTCCAGCTTGATATAACATCTCCCATCGAGGAGGAACCCAACCAGCCCACCGGACGCTTCAAGACAGAACAGTACATTATCCGCCAGACTCCCACCGTCGCTGGTCAGGTTCTTCAGGAGCTGATGGTCAACTCAACACACAGCATCGGCGATATGGTTCGTGAGAATCCTGTACTCCTGCGGGAACTTGAGAACCTCTCTGACAAGATGATTAAAGTGTTTACCACGGCCACAGGGGACAGGAAGTTTCTGACTGTACGGTATACTCTTGATATCTTCCCCTATCTGGCTGATCTGGTGATAAGACACGAAACACCCTTTCCCTCTCCCGAAAGCAGCGCCTATACGGCGAATGAGGACTTTACAGGTCTTGTCATATATGCGGCGGAACCCCTCCCCTATATGGGAAATGCCGAGCAGCAGGGACAGCTGAATCCCTGCCTCTTCCCCCGCCTCTACAGCTCATCCATGGACCTTGTCCACAGTGCTGAAATGACCGAGCCCGATGCCCTCCGCAAGTGGGGGAATTCAGGATACACCTACAGCTATGACCTGAGCAGCCTGACTCCCAGAGTCGGTGTCTATCCTCTCAGGACCATGGCCCGGATGGTCTACGGAAGGAACAAGACAGACTTGATTCTTCCCGATGAGACAGTACAGATGCTGATCTCCTCGGAGCACAACAGAGAGCTTCTCAGAGAGGGGCGTGTGGTGATTATTCTTCCCCCGCCGGAGGGCGGAACCGGGGAGTAGCCCCCAACGCCTCCAGAGGAGTCGGACTCAGTTTCCCGTCGCAAGATTGTAGGGGCGGGCTATGCTCTCTTCCAGGGCATCCATTGAGATATATCTGGCCTCCCTTACAAGTTCGTGTCCGTCAGAATAGAGGAGTACTGCGGGAATTGTAAACAGTGAAAGCTGTCCTGCCGCTTCAGGGACGAGATCGAGGTTCACGTAGAAACCTTCAATGCCGGGATAGTCGCCGAGCATATCGATGACCTTGGGCTTTATTGCACCGCAGACCCCGCACTCGGGTCTTGAAAAGTAGAAGAGGTGAAAGCCCGATGCTTCCATCTCCCTTTTTACTGATTCGAAATCTTTTAATTCCCTGAGCATAATTCTATCTCCTGAAACCAAAAATAATAAAAAAAAGAGGCAGGCTCAAGAAAAAAGAGCCCACCTCTATTCATTTTTCTATATATACAGATTTAAGAAACTATTTCTTCTTCATGGCCAGGTAGAGACAGACAGCTGCGCCTCCCCAGGTAATACCAAGGCCAAGGATCATCATAACAATCGCATCAATAGACATGGTTCCTCCTTACGCCTCAGCTCTACGGACAGATGGACTGTCCTGCCATTTGAATCTGGCGGCTAAAACAGCCGCTATAACGAGAACTGCAATCAGTCCCCACCCGAATACGATCTGGGCCATAGTCGAATAGCCTGAATAGTTCTGCTTCAGATCTACAATCAGGTTGAGCACAGAGTTGACTCCCAGGACAGCAGGGGTCACAAAACGGATCATAAGATCCCACCACTTGCCAACCTTGAAGTCGCTTGTCAGATTGGCATGCTCTCTTATAGAGGAAAGGTCGTAGAACCAGCCTACAAGAACAACCTGGATGAGCCCGGCAAAGATAATGCCGTAGTTGTTGATGTAGTGGTCAACAATATCCAGAATATGGAGCCCTGCGCCGGTGGCGAAGAGAATACTCACGGCTCCGGCAATGAGGTTGTACCAGATAGAGACCTTCCGTCTCGGTGCTCCGAACTTATCCACGATGGATCGGACAACAACTTCATTGATGGAGATAAACGACGAGAGTCCGGCAAAGGCCAGAGTCAGGAAGAGCAGAACTCCGATCAGACCGTTCAGTGCGGGAAGCTGTGTTATTGCCGAAGGAAGTGTTACAAAGGCAAGGAACACGCCGGCCATGTTATCGGGAAGAGCTCCCCCGGCCTGATGCTGGAGGTATCCGATAATACTGAAGATGGCGACTCCTGCAAGGATACTGAATCCGCAGTTCAGGAAGGCTGTCATAAAGGCATTATTTACAATGTCTGACTCTTTGGGCAGATAGCTTGAGTAGGTAATCATGATGGCAAATGCAATACTCAGACTGAAGAAGATCTGACCGTATGCGGCAACCCAGACTGACGGGTTCAGAATCTGAGAGAAATCCGGTTTAAAGAGGATCTCAAGGCCGTGAACCGCGCCGGGAAGAGAGAGGGCTCTCACCACGATAACAAGCAGCATAACGATAAGCACGGGCATCAGAGCCTTGTTGGCTCTCTCAAGCCCCTTCTGTACGCCGCCATAGCTTGCAAGAAAGTTCAGAACCCAGGCGATTACAATAGTAAAGAGTATACCGTACTGAACCTGCCCCAGTTCGAAGGGACCGGAGCTGAGCTTCAGAAAGTCATTCAGAAAGAAGTCCGCCGGGTTTCCGCCCCAGGCTCCGTTCAGAGAAAAAAACATATAGCTGAAGGACCAGCCGATAATTGCTACATAATAGACCGCGATGACAGCGGAAATTCCGGTCTGCCACCATCCGAGCCACTCCCAGTTTTTATTAAGCAGACCGAAGGTCCGGGGAGCACCGGCTCTGCTCTTGTGCCCCAGGGAAAACTCCATAATCATAATGGGAATGCCTGCTGTCAAAAGAGCCACGAAATAGGGAATTAGAAAGGCTCCCCCGCCATTTTCATAAACCATATAGGGAAAGCGCCAGATATTACCAAGCCCGATAGCCGAACCTACGGCTGCAAGGATAAATCCGAGGCGGCTGCCCCACTGCTGTTTTTTTTCCAAAATACATCTCCTGTTTTTTCGAAATCGGAGCTATTTTGATTTAGAAAGGAGCCAATGTCAACCAAATGATCAATATGATTAGCCAATCTTGATGTTTTTAGTAATTTTTAATGTTGTTTTCTACGCAATCCACATTGAAGATCGAGGATTAGTCAACAGTGCAAAAAAAAACGCCCGGTATAAAACCGGACGTCAAATCATTTCAAAAAGAAATGTTAAATCTTACAGTTTAGCAAGAATCTGAACGAGTTCAGCCATTTTGGTTGAGTAACCCATTTCGTTGTCGTAGAAAGATGTCATCTTAACCATTGTGTTGTCTCCGGCTTCAGTTACCTGAGTGTTTCCGGGGATCATCATGGAAGTCCAACCTTCGCCTACACAGTCTCTTGAACACTCGTAGTAGTCGCTTACATCCAGAACCTTACCGGTTACAGACATTGCATTGATCTTCTTGGCGTTTTCAGCAACCTGTGCGTTGATTGCATCTTTAGTGTGCTTTCCTTCGAGAAGGTAAACAACTTCAACTACAGAACCGGTGTCTGTGGGAACACGCAGAGCAGTTCCGTTCAGTTTACCGTTGAGGTGGGGCAGAACCTTACCTACAGCGATAGCAGCACCAGTGGAAGCGGGGATGATGTTGTTTCCAGTAGCTCTGTTTTTTCCACCACCGAAGAAGTCCTGTACTCTCTGAGTAGCAGTTGCAGCGTGTGTTGTACACATCAGTCCTGTGATTACCTTGAAGCTGTCATCAACAGCTTTTGTCAGGGGTGCAAGACAGTTTGTTGTACAGGAAGCGTTGGAAACGATTTTGTCGTCAGCGGTCAGAGTATCGCTGTTAACACCGATTACAACAGTCTTTGTGTCATCTTTACAGGGGGCAGAAACGATAACTTTCTTTGCACCTGCATTGATGTGAGCCTGAGCTTTTTCTGTGCTCAGGTAGAAACCTGTACACTCGAGAACAACATCTACATTGTGCTTTGCCCAGGGGATGTTGTTTGCATCTTTTTCAGCGTAAACAGTTACTTCGTGCTCGCCGATTTTGATTACATTGTCGCTGATCAGTTTTACGTCAACGGGGAATTTTCCGTGGATTGAGTCCTTGGGCAGACCTTCTGCAATTTCTTTTGCAGAAACCAGGTCGTTACCTGCTACGATCTCAATCTGATCATTGAACTGGCTTGTAATGACTCTCATTACATTCTTACCAATTCTTCCCATTCCGTTGAATCCAACTCTAATTTTTCCCATCTGATCCTCCAGTGGTATGTGTTAGTTTTAATAAATCTTTGAAAAGTATAGTGATATCGCAAGTTTTATACAAGGAACCTGAAGGGATTTCTCTGCTGTTTTGATAAGAAAAGATTGAATGAGGATGTATCGTTCGTAATGACCGAATTCAACCGGCAAAAATAAAATAACCCTCCTCTTAAGAGAAGGGCAATTCATTTATAAAACTGATCACTCAGGTCAGAAATAGAATCTGAATCCGAGGGCGCCGTTTACGTCCCAGTCGGGAAAGTAGACATCAGGATTAAATCCGACACCAAGGGCGGGAGCTATTTCAATAAAGAACCGGAGCTGGTTGTCAAGAATGGTTACATCAAGGCCTACAGGTGCTCTGGCCCCGACTGCAAAGGCTATGTCATCATAAAAACCGACATTGGCATAAAAACCAAGTCCAAAGTACCAGCCGAAAGGACCATCAATCATATCATCAATAAGGTACCAGTCATCTGTCAGACCGATACCGAATCCGTCAGAGTTAAATCTCATTGAAATGTTCTGAACTGATCCTGGAATGGCATCCATATCCACGGACAGAGCAACATTGCTGGCCTGACCATATCCATAACCATATCCGAAGGAAAGACCAAGACCGGTCTCGGCAAACAGGGCTCCACCTCCGATAAGCAATATCAGAGAGACAAGGAGCAAAACTTTTTTATTCATACACTATTTCCTCCATTGAAATATGTTTTAATGATAAAACATGGATGCTCTTTTTCAACCATGGATTCACATAAATGGATATTTTATGAACATAAAATTACAGTTATTTGCATTTCCCTACGTGATTTTGAGGTGAATCTGAGAAAAAAATGATAATCATATCCCACATTGGTGCCCGGGAGTGGATTTTAAATAAAAAAACCCTCAATCTTTCGACTGAGGGTTTAACTGGCGACGACCTACTCTCCCACCGTAGCAGTACCATCGGCGCGGTTGAGCTTGACTTCCGTGTTCGGGATGGGAACGGGTATAACCTCAACGCTAAAATCACCAGATCAGTGATCAGTTCAATGAACTTCACACCTATATATATTCTTAACTAAAGGGACAAATAATAATATGGTCAAGCCTCACGGAAGATTAGTACTGGTCGGCTCAATATGTTTCCACACTTAGACCGCCAGCCTATCAAACTGATATTCTCTCAGATTCCTTAAGCTCCCTTAAAGGGAGAGGGATGTCTCATCTTGAGGTAGGCTTCCCACTTAGATGCTTTCAGCGGTTATCCCTTCCGAACTTAGCTACTCAGCACTTACCGTTGGCACGATAACTGATACACCAGAGGTTCGTCCATTTCGGTCCTCTCGTACTAAAAATAGATCCTCTCAAACATCCAACGCCTGTGGCAGATAGGGACCGAACTGTCTCGCGACGTTCTGAACCCAGCTCGCGTACCGCTTTAAATGGCGAACAGCCATACCCTTGGGACCTGCTCCAGCCCCAGGATGCGATGAGCCGACATCGAGGTGCCAAACTTTGCCGTCGATATGAACTCTTGGGCAAAATCAGCCTGTTATCCCCGGAGTACCTTTTGTCCGTTAAGTGACGGCCCTTCCACTCAGAACCGCCAGATCACTATGACCTACTTTCGTACCTGCTCGACTTGTAAGTCTCGCAGTCAAGCTACCTTATGCCATTGCGCTTACAGCATGATTTCCAACCATGCTAAGGTAACCTTTGCGCGCCTCCGTTACTCTTTAGGAGGCGACCGCCCCAGTCAAACTGCCCACCTGACATTGTCCATGATGCGGGTAACGCACCACGTTAGAAATATAACTGATAAAGGGTGGTATTTCACCAACAACTCCAACCAGCCTGACGACCAGTCTTCAAAGTCTCCCACCTATCCTACACATCATCAGCCATAGTTCAATATCAGGATACAGTAAAGGTTCACGGGGTCTTTCCGTCTAACCACAGGTAATCGGCATCTTCACCGATACTTCAATTTCACCGGGTCTCACGTTGAGACAGTGAGAAAGTCGTTACACCATTCGTGCGGGTCGGAACTTACCCGACAAGGAATTTCGCTACCTTAGGACCGTTATAGTTACGGCCGCCGTTTACCGGGGCTTCAATTCACTGCTTCACTAAAAGTTAACAGCTCCTCTTAACCTTCCGGCACCGGGCAGGTGTCAGTCAATATACTTCTCTTTGCAGATTCGCATTGACCTGTGTTTTTGGTAAACAGTCGCTTTCTCCTGGACTCTGCAACTCCACCATCACGTGCTGAGCCATGCTTTTCCCTAAGTTACGCATGTATTTTGCCGAGTTCCTTAACGTGAGTTCTCCCGTACGCCTTAGAATTCTCATCCCATCTACCTGTGTCGGTTTGCGGTACGGTACCTAGTAACCTAACCTTAGAGATTATTTCTTGACTCGATGAATCACCCAACTTCGCTCACCCGTAGGATCGCTACCCTTAACATCTCTCCTCCAGCAGCGGATTTGCCTACTGCCGTCAACGGATAAATGCTTGGACCAGGACAACCAACGCCTGGCATGGGATCTCCTTAAGTGTCATCCCATCGAAATTACTAGATGTACTGGAATATTAACCAGTTTCCCATCGACTACGCATTTCTGCCTCGCCTTAGGGGCCGACTAACCCTGGGAAGAGTACCTTTACCCAGGAAACCTTAGATTTTCGGCGGGAAGGGATCTCACCTTCCTTTTCGTTACTCATGCCTGCATTCTCTCTTCTGATACCTCCAGCAACCCTTACAGATCACCTTCATCGGCCTACAGAATGCTCCTCTACCACCAACATATAAATATGTTGATCCGTAGCTTCGGTACTATGCTTAGCCCCGTTACATTGTCGGCGCACAACTACTCGACCAGTGAGCTATTACGCACTCTTTAAAGGAGTGGCTGCTTCTAAGCCAACCTCCTGGCTGTCTGTGCAATCGTACTTCCTTTTCCACTTAGCATAGTTTAGGGACCTTAGCTGACGGTCTGGGCTCTTTCCCTTTCGACCACGAATCTTATCACCCGTAGTCTCACTGCCATACTTTGAATAACGGCATTCGGAGTTTGACTGGATTTGGTACCCTGTGACAGGCCCGCACCCAATCAGTGCTCTACCTCCGCTATTAACCATATGACGCTGACCCTAAAGCCATTTCGAGGAGAACCAGCTATCTCCGGGTTTGATTAGCCTTTCACTCCTACCCACAATTCATCACTGCCTTTTTCAACAGACTAGTGTTCGGTCCTCCACTCAGTGTTACCCAAGCTTCAACCTGATCATAGGTAGATCACCCGGCTTCGGGTCTAATACATCAAACTAAGAACGCCCTATTCAGACTCGGTTTCCCTCCGGCTCCGGTACTTCTATACCTTAACCTCGCTTAATATATTAACTCGCAGGCTCATTCTACAAAAGGCACGCCATCACCCCGTATTGGGGCTTTGACCGCTTGTAGGTCCACGGTTTCAGGTTCTATTTCACTCCCCTCCCGGGGTGCTTTTCACCTTTCCCTCACGGTACTATTCGCTATCGGTAGCTATCTCGTATTTAGCCTTGGAGGGTGGGCCCCCCAGATTCAGACAGGATTACTCGTGCCCCGCCTTACTCAGGTACATGCCAGCTCAACTTCAATTTCGCATACAGGACTTTCACCTTCTTCGGTCGGCCTTCCCAGTACCGTTCCGCTATCTCCGTTGAATGCATTTTGCATGCCCTACAACCCCAGCTACACCGAAATGTAATTGGTTTGGGCTAATCCCCGTTCGCTCGCCGCTACTAAGGGAATCTCTTTTGATTTCTTTTCCTTCAGGTACTTAGATGGTTCAGTTCCCTGAGTCTCGCTTCATACGGCTATGTATTCACCGCATGATGACTGATAACAATCAGCCGGGTTACCCCATTCGGGAATCCTCGGGTGTCAGAATGTTTGCTTCTAACCGAGGCTTTTCGCAGCTTACCACGCCCTTCTTCGCCGGATAGCTCCAAGGCATCCACCATGGACCCTTAGTCGCTTGACCATATTATTATTCATCCCTTCGCTAATTCCTGTTCAAGAGCTGCAAATCGGGTTTAAAACCTTCATTACGGCTTAAAAAAAGCTTGCATCAATTAAGATCAAACTTTTGTTTTCGACTTTACCGACGAACGGCAAATCGAATATGGGCCTGACAAGATTTGAACTTGTGACCTCACGCTTATCAGGCGTGCGCTCTAACCAACTGAGCTACAGGCCCTGTTTGTCCAGGTGAGCTGCAGATTTAATCCCGCGGCTTCCTTTTACAGGTGGAAATAGATTTTCAGGGAAATTAGAAGTATTTAACGAAAGCCAAGACTGAATAATACTAGATGCATTGCTGCATCTGCTGACCGTACTGTCAGACTTTAAATACCTTTCTCGTAGAAAGGAGGTGATCCAGCCGCACCTTCCGGTACGGCTACCTTGTTACGACTTCACCCCCCTTACCGAGCATACCTTCGGCAGTGGCCTCCTAAAAGGTTAGCCTGCTGACTTCGGGTACCCCCGACTCGGGTGGTGTGACGGGCGGTGTGTACAAGGCCCGGGAACGTATTCACCGCGCCATGCTGATGCGCGATTACTAGCGATTCCACCTTCATGGAGTCGAGTTTCAGACTCCAATCCGAACTGAGACCGGCTTTAAGCGTTTTGCTCGACATCACTGTTTCGCATCACTCTGTACCGGCCATTGTAGCACGTGTGTAGCCCAGGACATAAGGGCCATGATGATTTGACGTCATCCCCACCTTCCTCCGGTTTGTCACCGGCAGTCTTGCATGAGTCCCCAACTTAATGATGGTAACATACAACAAGGGTTGCGCTCGTTGCGGGACTTAACCCAACACCTCACGGCACGAGCTGACGACAACCATGCAGCACCTGTATACAAGTCTCCGAAGAGAAAGCACTATCTCTAATGCCGTCCTGTATATGTCAAGCCCTGGTAAGGTTTCTCGCGTATCATCGAATTAAACCACATGCTCCACCGCTTGTGCGGGCCCCCGTCAATTCCTTTGAGTTTCACCGTTGCCGGCATACTCCCCAGGCGGTACACTTAACGCGTTAGCTACGGCACCTAGATCTCATGATCCAGACACCAAGTGTACATCGTTTACGGCGTAGACTACCAGGGTATCTAATCCTGTTCGCTACCTACGCTTTCGCACCTCAGCGTCAATCCAGAGCCAGCAAGTCGCCTTCGCCTCTGGTGTTCTTCCTAATATCAACAGATTTCACCCCTACACTAGGAATTCCACTTACCCCTCTCGGATTCTAGTCACACAGTTTCCAACGCAACAATGCAGTTAAGCTGCACGCTTTCACATCGGACTTATGTAACCGCCTACATGCCCTTTACGCCCAATAATTCCGAACAACGCTCGCTCCTTACGTGTTACCGCGGCTGCTGGCACGTAATTGGCCGGAGCTTATTCATATGCTAACGTCATCCCATGCCCATTTCCTGACACGGTTATTCCTCACATATAAAAGTGCTTTACAATCTCTCGACATTCTTCGCACACGCGGCGTCGCTCCGTCAGACTTTCGTCCATTGCGGAAGATTCTTAGCTGCTGCCTCCCGTAGGAGTCTGGGCCGTGTCTCAGTCCCAATGTGGCCGGTCACCCTCTCAGGCCGGCTAATGATCGTCGCCTTGGTAGGCCATTACCCCACCAACAAGCTAATCATACGCAGGCTCATCTTCCAGCGAGGCAAACGCCCCTTTCCTCTTAAAACAAGATCTAAAAGATTATTCGGTATTACCCCATGTTTCCATGGGCTATCCCCAACTAGAAGGTAGATCACCTACGCGTTACTCACCCGTTCGCCACTCTCATCAAGGTGCAAGCACCTTGAATCCCGTTCGACTTGCATGCTTAAAACGCGCCGCCAGCGTTCGTTCTGAGCCAGGATCAAACTCTCCATGATATAATTTATCGCCCGAAGGCGATAACTTCGTATCAAAACTTTCAAAGGATTGCTAAGCGGATGTAATCATCCTGAACCCTTATCCAGTAGAGCCAGTCCCTTTATCTCTAAAGAAAACTAACGTTCGTACTACCAGTGCTTGACTCTCGTCAAATACTTCAATTTCCCTTCTCTAATTCCTTTGTAAACGAACAATTAAGATCTGCAATTCAGGTGAACTGCTCATCCTTTGTTCGCTGTGCGTCCGTGGCGCATTGCCCGAACGCTCCGTGAATATACCGCTTATCCCGCTTTTTTGTCAACCGAAAAGTGCAAAAAAATCAATATTGAATAGACGTATCCCCCTATCTATCCTGATTAAAAGAAATTAACTTTTCAAACAAACGCAAAAAAAGAATTTCATCATAATAACCTGTCACCATATTTACGATTGACCGCTCAAGTCAATTTATATATTATTTTTCCATGTCTCAGGATGAATCTTCGGTATACAGTAAATGCATCAATTGCGGGCGGTACGCACCGGAAGCAAATATGCTGCTCAAACACTTCTGCAGTGAAGACTGCGCCAGACAGTACAGGCGCTGCATTCACTGCGGGAACTACTTTATGCTGACTGATGATCCGGAACAAAGATTCTGCTCGACCGCCTGCGAAGGAGCGGACAGGAAACACTATACAGGAGAAGATCAATGAATCTTATATTTTTAGGCCCTCCGGGAGCCGGGAAAGGTACAATGGCTTTCCGCGCGAAAGAACATTATAATATCCCCCACATTTCTACGGGCGATCTGTTCAGAGCCGCCATTAAGAATCAGACAGAACTGGGAAAGAAGGTTAAGTCTATTATTGATGCCGGTGACCTTGTACCCGACGAACTGACTACAGCCATCGTTGAAGAAAGACTGAAACAGGGAGATGCGGACAACGGATTCATCCTCGACGGTTTCCCCCGTACAATTCCCCAGGCAGAAGCCCTGAAAAAGATTACTTCCATTGAAACAGTTGTCAACTTCACTGTTACCGAAGAGGAAGTGATCCGCCGCCTTTCCGGAAGAAGAGTATGCAGAGGCTGCGGTGAGAGTTTCCATGTTGAGTTTATTCCCCCTGCAAAAGAGGGAGTCTGCGACAAGTGCGGCGGCGAGCTGTACACTAGAGACGATGACAAGATTGAAGCTATTAAAAACCGTCTTTCTGTCTATGCCTCTTCCACTGAACCCCTTATCAATTTCTACAAGAACGAGGGCAATCTGAAAGACATCGATGCTTCCCAGCATCCCGATAAGGTATTTGAAGATCTTAAAGCAGCACTTTAAGAATCTGTGTTCCTTATATAACGAAAAAACCGCCCGGAGTATCTCCTGTGGCGGTTTTTTTATCTGCAAAAAATATAGTACTTCAGGAAAATCAGTTTCCCGCTTCCAGAACAGCTTTATCCCGGGCTTCTTTATCAATCAGCAGCTCGTCCCCATTCCCCTCAAAGGGAACATCAGATTCCGGTGAGTCTTCTTCTTTCTCAAAAGAGTAACCCTCAATCAGGGTTCTGAAATCAGAACGGTAAACAGGATCGACACGTTCCAGAAGGGATTCAAGGGCTTCTTCATCACCGAAGCCGGCATCAAGAGCCGACTTCAGGTCTCCCTGGCTGCTGATGGGATCATCAAGGGCATCCAGCTCAAGGGCTGACTTTTCAAAGAAAAGATCAGCCTTCTGTTCTTTCCCCTCTGATTCGATAAGCAGATCGATCATATCCAGAGCCTTATAATACCTTTCGGTTTCAAGATAGAGATTCTTCATGGCCAGATAACTGCCGGCATCTCCTCCGTATTCTTCAACAAGGCTCTCATAATTGACAAGAGCTGCTTCAGCATCTCCCTGATCCTGAAGCAATTCGGCCAGAAGAACGCGATACTCTTTCTTCTCTTCCAGATCAAGAAGCCGCTCCAGGTAACCCCTTGACTCAGACCACTGTTCATTCTGCCTGCTGAGCACACTCATATTATAGAGGCTGCGCAGGTGAGCCGGATCAATTTCAAGACATTTAAGATAGTACAGGGAAGCCATCTCACCATCTCCGCTCTGATACCAGGCATAACCGAGCATCTCCAGAACCATAAGATTGGAGCCGTCCTGTTCCTCAAGACCCGAAAGAAGGCGTACTGCCCGGGAGTACTCACCTGTCTCAATACTGGTTTTGGCAAGGTTAAAGGCTGCCTGATTTACATCAGGGTCAAGAACAAGTGCCCTTTTATAGTATTCAGTAGCCTTTTCATACTCCTTAAGGTCAGAGTAGGCATTCCCTATATTGTAATAGTCCCTTGCCAGCTCCAGTTTATCACTGGATGTCTGGCAGGAGAAAAAGAGAATCAGTACTAGAGAACTAGCTGCCCAGTATAGTCTGCTCAATGGTTCTCACCTGAGATCTGTAGAGGTTGGCAAGATTTGAACCATAATCCGCAATCAGCTGGATCATGTTTCTGGGATAGTCCTCCTGGTCTTTACCATTCAGACGATCTCCCGCGTCTCCCAGACCGGGCAGGATGTAAGCCGCATCATTGAGAACAGGATCCATCCACAGGGTATAGCATGTTACATTTTCAATGGAACGGATTATCTGGAGAGTTCCTTTAAGAGCAGAAATTACATTCAGGAATTTGATTGATTTTGGTTTTACACCGAGTTCAAGGATGTACTTGACGATGGTAACGAGACTTCCGCCGGTCGCATTCATGGGGTCGGCAAAAATAAGGTCTTTTCCGTCAAGTTCTTCAGGATTGAAGAAAGACTTCTCCAGATCCAGAATATACTCCATATTGTCTTTCATTCTTGTATCGTCTCTTTTGATCCTGAAAAGGGCAAAGGGAGTCACATAACCGGTAGACGAATACTCCTGAATCTCTTTACTGAGAATCATTGAAGGAAGAAGGGCTCCCCGCAGCATGACACACATGACTGAATCAGAGATGGCATCATCAACATCGGGAATCTTGTGCACAGCATAGTTCTGTACAGGCATTGTAACGGGAGTCTTCACAATAAGATGATTCTTCCGGTTTGACTCGCCTCCGTCATAGGCCAGATTAAACAGGAGCTCATAGGCTCTCTGAACATAGTAGACAAATTCATCATGGGGAGTTCTTGTATCCCTGAGCTTGGCAATCAGCCTGGAGACCTCTCCATGTTTTATCTGGGGTGTTTCAAAAGAATAAACCTTGATGGCCTCTTCTTTTGAGGTGACTTCCTTCATAAAATCACCCATTGTCTCATAGAGCTTAACAATCTTGTCTGTCTCTTTCTTTATAACCGATGAGTTACCCTCGGCAATCGACAGTGAACGGAATGACTCCAGAGCCTGGGAGTAGTAGCCGTTCATCTGATTGATATTTTTCTGATCTTCTTCTGTCAGGTAACCGTTCAGGTCCTCTGCTTTCAGAATAACTTTTTTATCCATACAACTATCCTTCACTATTGAACTGCCACTATTATACATAAAATGAGATTAACCACAAACTCTATTTGGCCCGGATTACCGGGCCTTAACAGTTATTAATCAGAATGAGAGGCCGAAGGTTGTATTTACAAGAAACCCCCTGCCGCCTTCATCAAGAAGGTCTGTTCCTACAATGTTGAGAATCAGCTTGTACTTGCTGTCTTTCAGAGGGGTAATCCGGATACCTGTGTTAAACATACCTCTGTTGGGATCAAGCTGCCGCTGAGCTACAGCATAGGAGTAGTTGGAAAAGTCATTAATCCAGTAAACATAATTCTTGAAGGTCTTGGGAAAGAGACTCAGCTCAAATCCCATGGAGTAGTTGAAGTTGGTTGTAAGGCCATCATCAAATGCCTGGGCAATCTGCCAGCCGAACATCATTGAGGTAACCGCAGGCATTTCAAAAAAATCACCGGCATAGGTGGCTACCAGATAGATATCACCGCTATTCAGATAATCTCTGCCCTCTACAGCATCTCCAAGAACTCTTTCAAAGTTTCCTCCCAGAGCCAGAGCGGTTCCACTCTCTTTATAGAGCTGAAACTTACCGCCGATCAGCAGGTTGCTGTATCCCGCATTTTCAGTAGTATCTTCAATATCATAGGCAATGGCGACTTCGGCCTTTCTGAGAAAACTGATTGTCACAGCAGGAATGTGGGCAAAATCATTGTTACTGATCATTGTATAAGTCAGATCCAATCCAAAGTCTGCATCATCCCAGCCAAGGAGGGCGCTGGGGGTAACGATTAATCCGGTCATACCGCGGGCATTCATTCCCCCTGGTGAAGATTGGGCAAAAAGAGCCGAACCCATAACCACAAAAAGAACCAAAACAACAATACTAACTTTTTTCATCACTTCCTCCGGAAAGTAAAATAAATAACTTTTTATTCATTTTACATCATCTGAAACAGGAAACAACAGAACTTGTATAATTAATATAAAAATGCAGAAGATCTGGACTCCCTGCCAGGGCCGGGAAGGAGAGAAAAAAAAGACAGCCTGACGGCTGCCTTAAAAATCATCTCCAGGGGGAATCGAACCCCCGTTGCCGGGATGAAAACCCGGTGTCCTAACCCCTAGACGATGGAGACAAGGGTTTTTTAAATAGAAATCCTGAGATTCCCGAATTAGCATCTCCAGGGGGAATCGAACCCCCGTTGCCGGGATGAAAACCCGGTGTCCTAACCCCTAGACGATGGAGACAAATAACCAATCGAACGAAACGGATGAGCCGCACTGGGTTCGAACCAGTGACCCACGCCTTAAAAGGGCGTTGCTCTGCCAGCTGAGCTAGCGGCCCGTACATCTCCAGGGGGAATCGAACCCCCGTTGCCGGGATGAAAACCCGGTGTCCTAACCCCTAGACGATGGAGACAAAATATTCATTCGATTGGCCAATGAGCCGCACTGGGTTCGAACCAGTGACCCACGCCTTAAAAGGGCGTTGCTCTGCCAGCTGAGCTAGCGGCCCGTCTAACGTTCCGCCGTGGCGTCCCGTTGAACGAGTGGTAATATACATAATGCGCCAGAAAGTGTCAATAATCATTTATGAAATTCTATATTTAATTTGGTACTGTATACTGAAAACACCCCGGGTCCTCCTGATAATTCATTCCCGCAAAAGGATATACAGACACCCCAATACCTGAATTTCATAGCTGTCCCCATGGAAAAGAGACCTTCACTCATCCCGAGGCGTAGATCCACAAAATCAAAGAGAGTCAGCTCCGTCCCATTTCCGAGGTTAAGAACAGGATTGACAGGATCATCATAGGCAAAAGCAAAAATATCTCTGCAATCTACAAAAAGATCCCATGGACCAACCCAGCGGTTTTTCCTGAAAATGCGGGGGGGTGTACTTCAACCCCGCAGAGATGACTATGGGGGCCATACCGAACTCAACAGACCGGAACCCTTTGGACTCTCCGTAATCCTGTGCACTGTCATAGGAAAACTCGGCATAGGGTGTTATAAGATCATGAGCCGTTATCCCCCAGGAAAAAGAGCCGGAGAGTACATGCACGGCTCCGAAATCAAGGCCAGCTCCCGTAATTACAGTCATAGGATTCTCTGCAAGCAGAGAAGGTTCTGTAAGGGAGTAGAGGAATTCAAGAACATCCTCGTGATATAGATACTCCCATCCGATTATGAAATTGGCCAGAGATCCGAAATATGCCTCCCCTTTCCAGTCCGCAGGCAGAGGGAGTTCCCAACCATGGCCTCCTTCAAAAGCCATAACATCCCTTATCCTGAGGGCAGACGACACAACCATATTGGGTGTAAAGCTCAGAATACTGATTTCATTGAAGGCGCGGAATCCGGTGTTATCGTCGATAAAACCGGAATTAAGATGCCCTGAAAGATCCGCCTTGAAATAGGTTCCCTCTTCAAGAGGAAGAAGTCCAAGATAGTCCTGCTCTGTAATCAGATCGATGATCTTATTGTTAAAACCGGACACAGAAAGGCTGATGTCCGAATAGAGGGTCTCATTTTTATCCAGAGCCAGATAGGTTGGATTGTAGAAACGGGCAGAGAAGGTCTTGCCATCGGCTGCATGCCCTCCGCCAAGGGCTGACATGCGCCCTGATATCCAGGTCAGAGGCTGAGCAAAAAGAGAGAGGGAAGTCAGAAGTAGTACCGAAGCCAATGCTGTTTTTTTCATTCAGCTCCCCAGAGAATAGAGGGTTTGAACTTTCCCGACGGCTTTTTTGAGGTCCGGAAGCTGCTCAATCTGATCGTCGGTGAGAATGAGATTGAGGTAGGTAGTCATATATACAACATCATCCCCCAATGCAGTTGTCAGCTCTGATTCACTCTCATAGTAAGAGGAGTCAGCCTCTACATCCACACTGTTATCAGTAAGATAGCCAGCCAGATTACTGTTATTATAG
Source organism: Oceanispirochaeta sp. (assembly GCA_963676905.2). Classification (GTDB taxonomy): domain Bacteria; phylum Spirochaetota; class Spirochaetia; order DSM-2461; family DSM-2461; genus Oceanispirochaeta. The sequence goes on along the minus strand of CAXXVE010000001.1, from coordinate 2,211,150 downwards.
GCATCTATCATGGCTGAAACATCCAGCTCCAGATCCTCAGCCACATAGTATCACCATACAACAAGCCCCAGAACCGAGATAAAGTTCTGAGTTGGTGAGGGCTCACCGCTGTAATTAGTAACAACATCACGGACCTTGTCGGTCACATCCCTCAGATAAGTCTCAATAACCTTCTGCACAATAACTTCTTCAACTTCAATGTTGGTAACTTCCACGGCGATCAGCGCCAGAAAGAGGAAGATTGCCTTGGACCGGGCTGTTTGAAGATCGGCGATTCCCAGGCTGATATCGATATACTTTGCCGGTTCAGCAGTAGGATTGACAGAGGCAAGCCTTGAGAGCTCCCTGTTGTAGACGATTTCCATAAGATCCTCATCTCCAGAGGCAATAGCTTCTGTCACACTTACATTGTCTGTATTCCTGAAGGATGAAAATATATTGAATCCTATCGGACTGTCGCATCCGGATAACAGCAGAACTGCCGCAATAATCAATGGAAAATTTCTTTTCATAACTTTCATATACAAAAAACCCGGACATCTCACGATATCCGGGCTGTAAAAAATCAAAGATTCATAAAATTAGAAGCGGATGGCCATCTCCAGAGAGCCGCCCATATACTGTTTGTCTCCCGCATGAGTTCCAAGTTCTTCGGAATAGAGGGCTCCGTTCAGCTCAAGGAAGAAAAGATCCAGACCGAATCCGGCCGTGAAGTATCCGCCCTGAAAACCGGCTCGGAGAGCGACAGATGAGAGAAGAACAACTTCGGCACCCATATCCAGTCTGGTCCAGAAGGACTTGGCGCTATAGCCGTTAATGGCATCCTCCCTCACAAGAGGCTGAGACCATGAAGCATGAACTGTTGGATCAAGAAATCTGTTAACCTTGCCAAGGGTTGGATTGTAGGCAACACCGAAATTCAATGTCCAGGGAGTTACATAGACGTCATCAATGTCATTCCCCGAGAACTCCATCCCGAAAACTGTATTCAAAGGTTTGAAAAAGTATCTTGTATTACCGATATCCCGCATGGTGACCGAAGCGATCAGGTCACGCCAGTAAAAGTCGGCCCCCAGGTCAAAACCTACCCCAAAGCCGCCCATGGCATCTACTGAACTGAAACTGACATCCCCGCCGCTGCCACCAAGGCTGCTTGTAAGGGATTCGATATTAATATCATCGATGACAACCCTGTACATGGGACGCACATCTCCTCCAACAACCAGCTTGAACTGTCCCAGCTCAAAGGGGTGTGCATATCCGAAGACCATTCCGCTTGTTGACATTATATCGGCAGTGAGTCCAAGAGTGGTTTCCGCCTGGGGAGCATTCATCTCGGTAACCGACATAAAACCGATCCCGATTCTTTTGCCCACATATCCGGCTCCGAACTGAACCGATGCGCCCATACCGCTGGAAGTGACCTGATCAAGTATGACCTGGGTGGGAGATTTTTCACTGCTTCTTACATCTTCCATAAACTGGAACATATCACCAGAGAAACCGCCTCCCATAGAAAGAATAGTCAACTCTCCCTTTCTCTTGATTTCACCGTCCTTCTTCTCCTTCTCCTTTGTCTTTTCAAAAGAAGCCGGATTGACAAGCAGTGAATTATATCCGCTGCCGTTTGCGATAAATGAACCGCCCTGCGCTTTGACTTCAGGACTGGTCCAGGAAAAAGCGGGTGAATAAAACCGCTCTTTGGCAAAAGCCAGTCCGGTGACTGTAAATAAAATAAGTGTAAATGTAATAATTTTTTTCATTCCGGCCCTCCTCAAGAATTACTCAACAGATCATCAATCACAAGACCGCTGGCTTCAATAACAGAATTCAATCCTGTACTTGATGTTACCGGGTCGACCAGTACTTCTGAGGGATTCGAGAATGCAGGCAGTCCTGTATAGGAGAGAGCAGCGGCTGAATCTTTGGGTGTTGCAAGATACTCAGCCAGACTATCAATGGAATTTGCACTGTTTTCATAATAGACAATTGTCCTTACGATTCCTGCCATAAGAGCTTTTGTTGCAGTGTCTCCGCTATTTGTATCAGGAGGAACGGGATAACCGGCTTCCAGTAGTTCTCCATACGACTGCAGAGAATCGGCAGCTCCCAGGAAAGCATTGAGCTGAAGAACAAGTGCTGCTTTATAGGTAGCGGAATACACTCCTCCGGGCGGCTCCCCGAAAAGCATTCTTAAGAGAGTTTCAGGATTATTTAAATCATAGCTGTCCAAATTCCCCTCGATGGCATCTCCCACAACGGAGTTGAGATTACTCAGAGTTTCATCCGTACCTGTAGTGGTTTTAAGATATACATCCGCCAGCATTAGGGCGGCTTCCTGCCTGACTTCTGGATCAGCTGAAGTATCATTAGCAACAGTATTCAGAGTCTGTATTACAATCTCTTTCTCCGCGCTGTCACTGGCAAGATTCTCATAAAACTGAGGCTCACTGGATACACTGAGCAGATCGTTTACATTGGTGGGGTCCGGCATCTTCATCTTGTCAATTCCGCTGAAGATATTTGTGGTGAAAGGATTACAACTGACAAGCAGGACCAGGAGAACCAGTCCCAGTACTAACTTCTTTTTCATTTTTCCTCCGATAGGGCAATATTTTTACTTACTCTTCCCCTACTGCATATAACACAGGAAGGGAATTGATATGACACTTTTAAAGATCACATACCCGTTTATAAAAATATACCATATGGAGAATAAATCAACTGCTTAATTACTATTCAATATATATGATTACCTGACTGCATAGAGGATACCGCTGACCATTGATTTGACAGGGCAGTCAATCACTGTTCCCCGCTCAAGTGAGCCGTCATAGGGGATACGGACACGCAGGTAGTTCCCTGCAGTCCCTTCCCAATACCTGACTCCCTTAGACTCTTTTTCTTCCTCTATAAGAACTTGCAGAGTTTTCCCGACCTGATTTTCAAGGTATTTTGCATAGGATTCAGCTGCAATTTTGCGGATTTCTTCGGTTCTTTCACCTGTTATGCGTTCAGGAATTTGAGGTTTCATATCCCAAGCGGCAGTATCAGGACGGGGCGAAAAGGGGAATACATGGATTCTTGAGAAGTCCAGCTCCTTCAAATTTGTAACGGTAACATTATGCTCACTTTCGCTCTCTCCGGGGAATCCGGCAATAATATCGGCAGCGATAAAGGGGTCATCCTTAAGCTCCCTGAGCCGTTTTACAGCATCCTTAACAGCCTGGGCCTCATAGGGACGGTTCATCCTCTTGAGTACCGTGTCGCTCAGGGACTGTGCGGACACATGGAAGTGATCGCAGATTCTGGGATGGGAGAGTATGGAGAGATCCCGGCTGAGCAGGGTTTTGGGCTCAAGAGAGGAGAGTCTGATCCGGAAGTGTTCTGTCTCGTCAATGATCCTTTTGAGCAGGTCGGAGAGATTCATATCGCCATCGGCATAAGAATCGATGTTCACACCGGTCAGGACAATTTCCTCGTACCCCTTCTTCTCAAGCTCCTTAAGCCGCTCAGTCAGGGTATCCGAAGCGAGGCTCACCGACTTCCCACGGGCCAGACAGACCCGGCAGTAGGCGCAGCGGTTGTCACAGCCGTCCTGAATCTTCACAAAGGCACGGGCATGGAAGTTGAAATCGGCTGCGGAGAACCGGAACCGGGCTTCCGCCTCATCAAACCCGCCGGAGTGGGACTCCAACCAGAATCCGGCGCTTTTATACAGATCCTGACCGTCGGCCTGGCCGCTTCCAAGATACCCGGCCATATCCATAATAAGATCTTTCCGGTCCAGGGTAACAGACATGACATTGTCTCCCAGCTCCCTGATCAGTTCAGGCTCCAGCTGGGCATAACAACCTGTGACAAGGACAAGAGAGTCCGGATTATCCCGGCTTGCTTTCCTTATAACACGGCGGGCCTTCTGCTCGCTTTTTGAGGTTACCGTACAGGTATTGACTACATAAACATCGGCTTGTTCAGAAAAATCGGATATACCGAATCCCTGCTTCTCAAAAGCATCGGCAAGGGCTTCGGTTTCACACTGGTTCAGTTTGCAGCCAAGGGTAAAAAATGCTGCTTTCATTAATTTATACTCACTATCGGTTCTGACTGATCCTCTCCAGACCTTTACGGGCTTCCTGGAGTGAGGGCTGGAGGGCCAGAGCCTGATCATAGGCTTCTTCGGCGGTATCGAAGTTCTCCGCACCTTCCCTGGCATAGCCGAGGCGGGTCCACCAGCGGGCGGCAGAGGGAACATGATGAATGGCGGTGGATAGAGCGATGTCCGCATGGTTATAACGGCCCAGACGGATGTAGGTTTCGCCCATGTAGTAGTAGACCTGTCCGATCCGGTCGCCTGTAGGATTCAGAGAGACATACTGCTGAAAGTAGGAGAGGCTTCTCTCATGGTTTCCAAGGTAGTAGTTGGCCTCTCCGAGGTTTTCAATAATTCTGGTGTCCGAACGGGACCATGTCAGGGCTTCCTCACCATACTGGAGGGCGTCTTCATAACGGCCCAGGCGGATCAGCGACCAGCCGAGAACGGTATAGGAGTCCATGCGGGGAATGACCTGACTGTCATTGTATGAAGCAAGCTCCTCAAGACAGATCTCGACTGAGAGTTCGTAGTTGCCCTGACGGTAGGACTGGAGGGCGTCCCGTCTCTCCAGGGAAAAAAGAGGTGATACAACAGTGACAGCAAAGAGAGCAAGAATTACAAGTTTAGTCTTCAAGAGAGTCCTCCGCGGGAATCATCCGGCTGACGCCTTCAAACCGGCATCCGGTTTCCATAATAATTTTAGGTGCGGTAATATCGCCGATGACCTCGGCGTTCCCCATAAGCTCAACCTGAGCCAGAGCCTGGACATTTCCTTTCACCTTGCCTCTGACATGGATCGACCGGGCGCCGATCTCAGCTGTAACATCGGCATCCTCACCTATATAAAGATCACCCTGGGCTTTGATATTGCCCTCGAACTTTCCTTTGATCATCAGTTCTCTGGTGAATGTTAATTCGCCTGTGAAGCTGATGTCCTCGGCAAGCACGGTGTCCAGTTTATGTTCTTTTATTCTTCTTGAATGTATCTCAGCCATTCAGATCTCCTACACTTTCTATAGAATCAAAGGTTCCAAGCATTTTTTCCAGTCCCTTATGCAGGTCTTTCCGCATCCGGGATGTATATGGATTGTATTTCTGCAAATCAAGAAACAACTGCCAGGGGTCATTACAGGTCTGCCTTACAATTTTAAGCAAGGCATCATATCCGGCGGTGGCAATGGAACTGGGATGAAGGTTCAGTTCATCCAGGGTTCTTCCAATAAAATGGGTAATCCCCTGGGTATAGGCAGCTTCCCTGTCATGCTCATGGGCGCTCATCTCCTGCACAGTCAGCCCGATAGCCCTGAAGTGGTCCTTCCAGAGAATGTAATCCTTATCACTGAGCCTCTCCTTGCACATGACAATGGGAAGCCCCTCAACACCGTTCCGCCCTGAGTCGGGTCCGAACATGGGGTGTGTTCCAAGAATTCCTACGGATTCGGGAAGATATTTCTTCATCATATCCACGGGATAGACCTTAACCGAACAGGTGTCGACAACAAGGGTTCCCGGTTTCAGGTGGGGAGCGATCTCCGGCAGGACCTGTTCCATGGAGGAAATTGCATTGCAGAGGAAGAGAACATGACAGTCCATCAACTCCTCAAGACCCACTCTCTTCACTCCGGAAGGTGTCAGTCTGTCAGGATTCCGGGAATAGCCCTTCACCTGAAATGATTGTGATAATAAAGAAGCCCAGAAGGAGCCGAAGCGCCCCAGACCGTACACGGCAATTTGCATTCTCCTATAATACAGAAAAACTTCGACCATGCAAAGACAAAACTGCGTAGAAGAGAGCTGAACCAATCCTCGGTGAAATTGGGTCAGACTTCTTTCCCTGTTCCCTAAAAAGGTTTATAGTAAAAAAAATCCAAAGGTACTGTCCTCAAGAGAAGCGGCGGTTCCACTTTTAAATATTCAGGAGATATTAAACTATGTCATTCGTTGAAGATATGAAAGCCAAAGCTATCAGCATGAAGAAAAAACTGGTTCTTCCGGAAGGAACCGAAGCAAGAACACTGGCCGCCGCCAGAATCATCATGGACGAAAAGATTGCCTCTGAGGTCATCCTTGTGGGTGAGGACGCGGCAGTACGTTCCGCCGCTGAAGCAGCCTCTGTATCTCTGGACGGACTTACTGTTATGGACCCCTCCACATCCGACCTCCTCGACTCCTATGCCGATGAATACTATGAACTGAGAAAGAAGAAAGGAATCAGCCCCGAAGACGCAAAAGAGCAGATCAAGGACGTACTGAAATGGGGAGCCATGATGGTACGCAAGGGCGACGCCGATGCCATGGTTGCCGGTGCCGACAACCCCACAGGCAAGGTGCTTGTAGCAGGTTTCACAATTATCAAGACAGCTCCCGGCGTTACTTCCGCCTCTTCCTGCTTTGTAATGGACTTCCCCGACAAAAAATGGGGAAAAGACGGTCTTATGATCTTCTCTGACTGTGCTACAATTCCCGATCCCACTGTAGAACAGCTGGCTGAAATTGCCGTTCAGTCCTCCACATCCTGCAAGACCTTCCTTCAGACCGAACCCCTCACAGCGATGCTTTCCTTCTCGACCAAGGGTTCTGCAGCCCATCCCAACGTAGACAAGGTGACAGACGCCCTGAAGCTTGTTAAGGAGATGGCTCCTGAGCTGAATGTTGATGGAGAGATGCAGCTGGATGCCGCAATTGTTGAAAGCGTTGGTGCCAAGAAAGCACCGGGTTCTCCTGTTGCCGGTAAGGCCAACACTCTGATTTTCCCCGACCTTCAGTCAGGAAACATCGGATACAAACTGGCTCAGAGATTCGGAAACGCCGGTGCCTACGGTCCCTTCCTTCAGGGATTCGCCAAGCCCATCTCCGACCTCTCCAGAGGATGCTCTGTGGAAGACATTGTCAACACAGTTGCCGTTACAATGACTCAGGTGGAAGACTGATTTAGATCTATGAATGTTATCATAATGGGATACGGCCGTATGGGCCGTGAAGTAGAAAAGATTCTTCTCGAACGGGGCCATCTGGTTATATCCCGTGTTGACTCAGGCGGCTACGGTGATGAACTGAAACCGTCGAAAGAGTCTATGGAAGCGGCGGATGCTGTTATTGAATTCGCCCTTCCCGGCGGTATTAAGGACAACACCTCAAACTACAGTGAGTACGGCCTGAAAGCGGTCATCGGAACAACCGGCTGGAACGAAGAGAAGGAAGAAGTCCTGAAGCCCTTCGAAAGCGGAAAGGGAGCCTGTGTCTACGGCTCCAATTTCTCAATCGGGGCACACCTCTTTTTCAGAATGACAGCTGCGGCTTCCCGGATGATCAACAAGGTCGAAGAGTATGACGCCATGCTGATCGAGTACCATCACAATAAAAAGGTGGACGCTCCCTCGGGAACAGCTCTGACAGCCGCTCAGCTGGTTCTTGACAATCTGGACCGGAAGAAGGAGATCCTCCCGGGAAATCCCCCGGGAGCCATAAAACCGGAGCAGCTTCATGTTGCTTCTGTCCGGGGCGGCAGCATTCCCGGAATTCATACTCTGACTCTGGACTCTCCTGCGGATACCCTGGAGATTACCCACAATGCCCGAAACAGAAGCGGTTTTGCTCTTGGCGCCGTAATGGCAGCCGAATGGCTCTGCTCAGGAGAAGGCAGAACCGGAGTATTTACGGTAGATGATTTTATCAGCGATCTTCTTGACTGATTTTGACTCTATAGTCTTATTACCCGAAACAAGTAGGAGAAAGTAAAATGTATACAGGCGTATTTACCGCGTTAGTCACCCCCTTTAACGAGAAGCAGGATGTCGACTGGGAAAGCCTGAAAAAAATAGTCCGGTTTCAGCTGGACAAGGGAATATCCGGTCTTGTTCCCGTTGGAACAACCGGAGAGAGCCCCACCGTTTCCCATGACGAAAACATGGACGTCATCGAAGCAGTTGTCAAAGAGGTAAACGGTAAGGTTCCTGTCATAGCGGGAACCGGATCCAACTCCACCGACGAAGCCGTTAAAATGACAAAAAGAGCCAAGGCCATCGGTGCCGATGCAAGCCTCCAGGTCTCTCCCTATTACAATAAACCGACCCAGGAAGGACTGTACCGCCACTTTATGACCATTGCCGACAGCGTTGATCTTCCTGTTGTGGTTTACAACATCAAGGGGAGAACAGGGGTCAATATCGAAACAAACACCCTGATGCGCATTGCAAAGCATGAAAACATTGTGGCCGTAAAGGAAGCCAGCGGCGACCTGAACCAGATGATGGAAGTTATCCGCCGCAAGCCAGCGGACTTTGCTGTCCTCTCGGGAGACGACAATCTGGCCCTGCCCCTTACCCTTATGGGTGGAAACGGAGTGATCTCTGTTGCAAGCAACATCATCCCCCATTGGATGGAAGAGCTGATCAAGGCCGCCAGAAAAGGTGACGTAGAGAAGGCAAAGACAATCCACTATGAACTGATGCCCCTGTTCCAGAGCATGTTTCTGGAGACAAATCCCATCCCTGTTAAATGGGCGATGAGCGAAATGGGTCTGGTTCAGGATGTATTCCGCCTTCCCCTGTGTTCACCGGCAGAAGAGACCAAAGTAAAAATCAGAGAGGCACTGAAGAATCAGGGACTGATCTGATCCTGTTCGCGGCACCCGGTTTTTGCCGGAGTGCTGCGGGTAGAGCATAAAAAAACCGCAGTATCCTCTGGATCTGCGGTTTTTTTTATCAACAGGGAACATACTGCCCTGAATCATTAAATTACTGCGTCGTTTTTAAGTCTCATAGAAGCAGCTGAGCGCATCATTGAGATCCAGCTTGCAAAACCCTTTCCCCAGTAGGCGGCAAAATCAACTGCTGCATCTTCGGGCTCAGTTTCTGCATCTTTTTCAAGCATGTAGTACCAGTGGTTGGATACTGCAAAGAAGAGCTGTCCTCTTGTATATCCTTCAAAGGCTTTCTTCACTTCCCACCAGTCAATGACTCTCAGGATGGGTGCGTAAACCTTTTCTTTCCAGGATTCGAAGGCCGCTTCCCAGCTTTCAAAGCCTTCAGAGTTCTGTTCGTTGAGGTATTTATGAACATACACGTGCTCTACAAGAGCATCCCAGTCGGCTTCGCTCTGAAAACCAAGATTATCCGCCTGAAGTTTTTCTTTCAGGAGATTTGTATTTTCAACCTTTTCGGCATCGATGATTTTATCTTCAACTGACATAATTTCTCCTCATTCCGGAGCTTTTACATAGAATACAATCTATGTAATCCGCTTATATCATATAAAGTAATCTATCTTAAAATAAATATCAATTTTTTTGTTGACAAATATAGATTTTACCCCTTATTCAATTTGATAAATAGTTATCATATCCAAATATTCCCTTTCCAGAAAACAAATTAGAAAGACAAGACCCAAAAAATTATTTTTTACGAAAAATTGCTATGGATTTACTGTTTTCTGAAATAAGGCGCCAGCCTGTCTTTTCTCCCAGCATTTCAAGAGATTCCGGTGTGAAGAAGCGGATATGGGTAGGATCTTCCTTATACCACCATGATTTAAAATCCCCTGCGTCCAAAGAGGGCAGAAACTGAGTCATAACAGAGAGCACCGCCCCCTCCCCGGCCGAAGAGCATAGCCTGCGGAAATCGTTCAGGGGATTGTGAACATGTTCCAGAACTTCACAGAGGAGTATCATTGAGAAGGGGCCGTCCTCAGGCCAGAGGGGAGCGAAATAGGGATCATAGGATGAAACGGGAAGTCCCCTTGAAGAGAGAAGCTCCGAAAGAACGGGACGGGGCCCGCTTCCATAGTCCAGGATACGTCCCCCCGTATACCAGGGGGTAACTGCAGCCTTCACAAAGCCTTCAAGCCAGTTCAGATACCCCTTGTCATCAGGGTCGTTCCGGTGCAGCTCATAGCGCTCCCTCTCCTCTCCGGCTCCGGGCAGAGTAGCTTCACTCTGAAAGACAAAACTGCAGTGCCTGCAGACAGAGAAGCTTCGCTCCCCCCCGGTCTTTCGCTGAAAGCTGTGAAACAGTCCGGAAGGTTCATTACAGAGAGGACAGGGAGAGTCAGACAAGAAGATCAGCCTTTAGGATCAACATCGGCAAGGCGGTCGGCAAGAGAGACAAACTGGTCAACACTCACTTTTTCAGGGCGCCAGGTAAGGTCTATACCTTCCTCTTTAAAGACCTGAAAAAGGAGCTCTTTGCCAAAGCGGGCAAATCTCTGCCCCGCCATGGAGCTGAGGTTATTCTGAATCGTCTTCCTGCGTGAGACAAAGATATCACGGATCAGCTGCTGAAAGAGCAGACGGTCCTTCATAGCCGTAAACTTCCCGTGGGGAGTACACATTACAATTTTTGAACCGACCCTTGGTACAGGATAGAAAGAGCCGGGCTTGAGAAGACCGCAGTCCTTCACATCAAAGGCGGACTGGCAGAGGATTGAGAAAGAAGAGTAGTTCTTGTTCCCCGGTTTGGCTGTCATCCTGTCACCCATCTCGGCCTGTACTGTAAGCACAAGACGGGATGGAAGCATATTCTTCTCGACAAAATCAGCGATAATGGCGGAAGCGGCGTTGTAGGGCAGGTTCCCGAGAACCTTGTCCGGAGCGCCGTTGGCATCCCGTTCAGCTTCCCATGTCTTGATAACATCTCCGGCTACAAGTGAAAACCGGGGGAAATTAACCATGGCTCTGCTCAGATATTCAACATATCCCGGATCTATTTCAAAGGCTGTAAAGTCAACCGGATAGGCGGCAGCCATCTTGGTCATAGCACCCAGTCCGGGGCCTATCTCCCACAGACGCTCATTTTCCTGAAGGTCAAGCTGCCTTACAATCTTCTCTCTGGCACCTTTGTTGATCAGAAAATTCTGTCCCCATCTCTTACGGGGACCGAGCCCCATCATTTCAAGCAGCATCTTGATCTCAGACACTGAGTCGTAATTCAGGTCCAGATTTTCTTTTTCCACGATAACCTCCAGGGCGGTAAATAACGCCTAATAATAACGGAAAGAGAAGGAAGAGGAAAAGACCCGGCCCGGGCTCTGTCATGGAAAGAGAGGGGAACTTCATGAAAAAACCAGCTGAATAAACCATCAGGTTTTCGAGAAGGCGGCAGAAAAGCTCCGGCAGAACAGTTAAATACGGCATATCCGGCAGAAAAAGATAGAGGATACCCGTGTACATGTAGAGTGTGACAAGAGGTGTAAGTACAAGTGAGGCTGCCAGACCTGCGGGATACCACACCCCGAAGCTGAAGAGCACAAGCGGAAGAGTCCAGATCTGTGCTGCGGCGGAAGCCCCCAGAGCGGTACGCAGGCCGGAGGGTATCCTTCGGGGGAGCATATCTCCGACAGGGCCACTCCCTGACAGGATTCCCCAGAGAGCCAGATAGGAGAGGCGGGCACTGAGAGTATGGAGGGAGGCGGGGCAGATCAGGGCACTTAACAGAAAGGAGGCTGCCAGCACCTTTTTCAAATCCGGCCTGATATACCTCAGTTTGCAGAAAAGAATCAGCTCATACATCATGACCGACCGTACAAGCGATGGTTTGGGCCCTGCCAGATAGAGGTAGAACAGCAGCCCCAGCCCTGATAGCACAAGGGCAGCCCTGTCCCCGAAAGCCTTCTTAAAAAGAAAATAGAGGAGAAAAGCCACAAGGCCGGAATGAAATCCGGACAGGGCAATTATATGCGCCGTTCCAGTCTGCCTGAAGATTCCTGTAATCCGGTTCTGATCCGGATTCTTCAGGCCCAGCACCAGAGCGGGCAGCAGAGACGCGGAGACCGGAGACAGGCCCTCACCCTTTTTATGAACCCGTGAAACGATCCTTCTTCTGATATGCCCGGGAGATGCAGAGGTATATTCCAGCACTGTTTTCCCGAAAAAGAGAGCCCCGTCCGGGGAGAACCTTCCTTCAAGATCTAAAGTATCCCCTCTGAGCCAGCTTTCAGGACTGAAGGCTCTCCTTGACGGAAGTGTGACACGGAAACGCCCCCGCCCCTCCGCCGCAGCACCCGAAATATGCTCAATCTCTTCTGCAGCAAGCGTAAAATTCAGATTCCCCCGGCTGTTCCAGGAGGGCTCCTCAATAAGCTCTCCCTTCAGACGGACACACTCCTGCACCGGAAAGGGCAGATAAGCGAAGACGGAATACCTGTAGATTCCCATGGAGAAGATCAAAAAGAGAAGGAGCCCCCCGAACTGCAGTACCCGCCCTTTTCCCGACAGAAAACTAAAAACGCCCAGAGCAGCCAGAGGAAGAATATAGACAGAAAAGGGGACATTAAAGGGCTGCAGAAGAGTATAGACGAGAGCCGCCGGAATCATCAGTTGAAAGGGAGTGACAGTGTTAAGTTTAGCCATGTGCTGAACAGGAAGGAGATCTCCCCGGTGATTTTACGGCTGAATAAAAAAAGGGGCACCGGCATCCCGGAACCCCTCTGGTTTAAAAAATTAAGCCGGGCAGCCTTACTGCAGCTGCTCCAGTGCCTGTCTGGCAAGCCTGTTGATGGCAGGGGTATAGTTGGAGAACTGTACCTCTGTCAGAGCAGATGAACCGCGGCTGTTGCCGCTCATGCCGATGGAATTGATGATCTGACGTATATAGTCCAGCTGAGTCTGACTGGCATTGAGGCCGGAAACCTGTCTTTCATTGAACATTGTCAGCTTTTCAGAAAGCACATCCACAGCGGCGTCGCTGCCGATCACTCCGAGGGCATAGTAGGCGTAGATCATCTCATTGGGATCATCTGCCCTTTCAACTGTGGTCTTCAGAAGGGGAACAGCGGCATCCTCTGCAGAACCGTTCTGAATCAGAGCCTTGATTGCATCCACCCGCAGACGGTACAGCTCATCGACCTGAACCTTGTCATTGGGCTGATACCGCAGCCCCTCGGTCAGAGCGGCTACTGCTACGCGGTTCTTGTTGTCCGCAGGAGCATTTGAGTTGTTCTCGACAGCCAGGGCGGTTCTTTTTGTGCTGAAGTCGGCATTCACCATGATTTCAAGAATCTGTGCTGTGGGGTCCTCTGCAATGGCAGCCAGAGATTCAAGAGCAAGGTCCTTTGTCCGGCGTGAGTACCACCCCGTTGCGGCATAGAACACAGGTTCAAAGCCCACAGGCTGCCTCATCTTCTGAAGGGCCAGGATACAGGCATAGGCTTCAATCTCGGCACTCTCTCTGCTGCTCTGCTGGGTATTGAAGTTCAGATTTCTCAGCATTGTGGAAATATCGGTTGCATAGGTTGTGGCTCTCATCTCTCCCAGTGCTATAAGGGCATTGGCTTTCAGCAGAGAGCTGTCGGCGGAGTGGTTTACAACAAACCAGACCTGGTCCTCGGCATCCCGGGTTTTAAGAGTTCCCAGAGCTTTGACTATCATATCGGTCATCTCAACCCATTTAAGCATGAGAGCCCTGTCGGCCCTGAATTTCTCCTGGGAGGCGACCATCTCATCGATGGCTTCAATCAGAACAGGTTCCACAGCGCGGTCGTTGAGTTTAACAATATTTTCAAGGACCATTTCCTTCTGTTCAAGAGAGTTGGAACGTCTGTAGAGACGGCTCCACACCTCTGCTGTATTTGAAAATACAGGAACAAGATTCAAAATGAAAAACAAAATAGTGAATATTAAAGCTGTTTTTTTAAACATCTGACCCCTCCTACTGCAGGACTGTCTTTTCTACCGTCAGAACGACGTACTCTTTTTCAACAATATCAATTACCGATCCCCGTTTGTTTTTTGTGACCTCAGTAACAACATTGCCAGCGTCGTCGTAAAGATACTCAACAACTCTCATCAGGTTGTTGCCGGAGTAGTAGGAAACAGAAGTGACAATGCCGTTTTCAACCGTATATTCAGTCTTTTTCTCAAGTCTTGAACTGGCACTGTAAGAGGCCTCAAGCATAAGGACATCCCCTTCATACTCCATTTTGGTGAAGCCTTCCATCTCCCCGTCGGGCATAAAGTAGTTCATCTGAACCAGTTTGCCCTTCTTGTACTCATATTCGGTGTACATCATCGGAATACCGCCGCTGTCACCGGAGATCCATTTGCTCACAAGCCCCTGGTCGTTGTATTCATATCTGGAAACCGACAGCAAATCCCCCTGGGGATTATAATAGCTCTCTTCGATAAGCTGTTTGTCACCATCGTATTTGTAAAGAGAATAGGAGATCTCATCTCCTCCTGAATAGAAGTGACTTTCAGTCAGAAGGTCATCGGAGTTGTACTCAAAATCTTCCTCTGAAATAACCCTCTCATCCGAACCGACCTGAGTTTTATTGAGTATACGGCCGTTATCGTTGTATTCGTAGAGCCTGTATCCGTCAATAAACCCGTCTTCATATTTGATTGTCTCCTGGGAGACAAGGAATTCATCAACCTTTACAGTTACCCAGACCGCGTCCTTTTCCTCAGAGCTCGTTTCTGGTGCTTCAGCTGCCGTCCCGGCTGCCTCGGATAAACCTGTCTCAGGTGCAGTAGCGCAGCTGTATAGAGCTGCCAGCAGGATAAAAACCCCTGCTTTATTCAATAATTTCATCATGTCATGGTCTCCTTGCAATCCTAGAGAAGCAGAGGAAAAGTACTGCCTCATTAGTATTAAAACTTAATACGAAGCATTGAAAATGTAAAGAAAAGTGTAGCGCTGATTTTTTATACGCAGGGGAATCCTGCGGTTTAATCATAGTCGAAGCGGGGAAGGTCCTCATCCACAGCTTCCAGGGCTTCCAGTTCTTCCTCTTCGGGAAGGTTTCCTGCCGATGAACCGGGTTCACCGAATACCTCTTCAGCCGAGGGAATGGCATTATCCACCATGCCGTCACTGGCAACAGAGGCTGTTTCATTCTGCTTCTGCTCACCCCTGTAGATGTCATATACAAAAGCCAGAATCAGGTAGCGGGACTGCTCATCGGGGTCTTCAGCCTGAATATGAAGTACCGAGAGGTTTCTTTCACTGTCATAGTCGATGGTCCTGACGATTCCGCGCAGCACCGCAATTCGGCCGAAGAGCTCCATCTGAAGCTTACATGTAAGATTGACCTTCCCCTTCCCTCCGATAAGAACAGCTGCACCGTCTTCTGAGATATCCTGAACGACACAGCGCAGACCGGGGCGGCTCTCGGGCTGCTGGCTTGAGGTTTTAAGGCTCTTGAGCGGATAGAGCTGGGCGGCGAGCTTACAGCTTGTCCTTACAGAGCGCCGTTTCTGGCTCCGTAATACAACATCGGAATGGGACATGCGCAGGGTTTTGAACTCTCTGTCGGGATAGCCTTCCATAATACGGGACTGAAAGAAGTACCCTGCATCCTCCCTCCTCCAGAAGTAAACATTCAGGGTTCTGTCACGCCAGCTGAAACCGACGGGAACAGGGGGGCCTTTGGGATAGGTCACCAGAATATAATTCCTGTTGTTCTCCAGAACAGAGCACTCGTAGATGCCCAGACCGTCCACCTTCAGCTTCACGACCTGATTGATTGATATATCGAAGGTGGAATCAATTCCCCTGTTATACCGGGGTTTCTGGAACTCGACACTTTTCCTGTAGCTGTAGAGCTTTTTAAGAAGGTACTCAAGATAATCCCTGTATTCCGGATCGGGTTCGCTCTCAATCTGCGTATGAATTCCGGCCAGGGACTTGTCAAGAACATCGATGGACCAGAACAGTGATGAGGGCTTCTGATGCTTGTTGACCACAGCCACTTTGCGCAGCAGGTTGATCTCCCGGAGACTGAACCCGGCATCTTTTCCCATGGAGTAGAACTCAACCCAGTCCACCGAAGACAGGCCCTTTCTGACGGCCAGTAAAAGAGGAACAGAGGAGATAATTATAAGTATGGTCAACAGGCTGTACAAAATGCTCATAGGCTATCCCTCAATTATCGGCAATCTACTCCACTTTTTTTACTTCCAAGATGCAGGAGTTTTCAACATTCCATGGATCAGGTAGACTGAAACTGAAACACGATGAGGTTGGTACGTGAACAAAATTACTATTAATATACCGTCAATTCCGGACAAGGCAGAATTTCCGTTGATTTTTCTGATAATTTTTCTCCCTGCCTACCTGGCGCAGACAGCTATGCCCGCCGGCGTATTTGACTATCCTGTCTATCACGGACAGGCCATCCTTCAGTCCCTTCTGATCTTTCTTCTGACAATCTACCTGATGAGAAAGGACAGAACCCCGGAAGCTCTTTCTGCTGAAGACCCGGGTTCAAAAGTATTTCAGGGGGCATTTGCTGAAGAGATCAGACTGACTCATATACTGATCTCTCTCACAGGGCTGGGCCTGATTTACGGAGTATACATCCTGATCCTCGGCTTCATTGTTCCCCCGCCGGAGAGCGAACCGGTTCTGATCACTAAAGGAGTCATGCTTCTTCCCAGTCTTGTGACCTGCCTTTCAGCCGCTGCTATGGAGGAATTCTTTTTCAGGGGCTATGGATATTTCAGATTGAGGCAGAGCGGCTTCAGACCTGTAAGCTCAATTGTAATGATCAATATCCTCTTCTCCCTGGGACATCTTTATGAAGGGATTCCCGCAGCCCTGTTTGCCTTCGGGTCAGGCCTTTTCCTCGGGTTTATGGTTCTGAAAAGAATATCTCTGTTCTCCCTCTCCGCAGCTCATGGTATATTTAACTTTCTGATGATACTGCTCTCCTATCTGACAGGTAAAGGGAGCCTTTAAGGAGTGTGACATTGAAAAACCGGATCTTTCTTCTCGGCCTGCTCCTTCTGAGCACCCTCTGCTACGGGGATATCACTAGACTGGCCTCTCTTGGTTTCACCTTCCCCGAAGGGGAGATGACACCGCCCCCTCTCAAAGCCTACCTGGATGAGCAGAAAATCGAATTGACAAAGCAGAACCGGGTCACCCTGCTCTACTTCTGGTCGGGTTCGAACCCTGCCAGCCTGGCGGACCTCTCCCTCCTTGAGGAACTCAGCATCCTTCTGGAAGGTGACGATATTCTGATAGCTCCTGTGAATCTGAACGACAGCCCCGCAGAAGCCCGCCGACTTGCCGAAAAGGCAGGATGTTCTCTTGACCTCTACCTCTATCCCGACCGGAACAGTCTGAAACCCTATATACTTAAATCCGTACCCGCCGCATACATCCTCGACTCCCGCGGAATACTGGCCGCCTCAAGGCAGGGGAATTCCCCCTGGACCCATCCCGATGTAGTGCGCACCCTGAAAGAACTGGAGTAGAGAGATTTGAAAATATTCACACCCCATGCCAGGGGCACACTTGTATCCCGTCCCAACCGCTTTATTGTAATGGTGGATGTGGATGGTGATATTGTCAGAGCCCACTGCCCCAATCCGGGCCGGCTTATTGAGCTTATGAATCCCGGCAGAACCATGATCCTTGAAAGAGGCCGTCCCGGAAGAAAAACCGAATGGACTCTGGCGGCAGCCCTCTACAACGGCCGGGCGGTCTCCATGTACTCGGCCAGAGCCAACGCCGTTGCGGGTGAACTTATAATACCCGCCCTCTTCCCGGATGCCGGAGAGATCAAGGCGGAGTATACCTGGGGATCATCCCGGTTTGACTGGCACTTCTACTCGGGTGGAAAGGAGATTTTTCTGGAAGTGAAGGCCTGCACCCTCATTGAAGAGGGGGTGGCGATGTTCCCCGATGCTCCCTCCATCCGCGCCTCAAGGCATATTGAAGAGCTGGCGGAACTCTCCGGTGACAGCAGCAGAGAGGCCCATGTGGTCTTTGTGATCATGAATCCTGAAACCAAGGCCTTTATTCCAAACCTCCATACCGATCCCGATTTTGCCCTTACCCTGAAGAACTGTGCAGGCAGGGTAAAGTATCACGGAGTCAGCTGCAGCTGCACCGATGAAGGCGAGCTGACCCTCTCCCGCCTCGATGTACCAGTTATAAGCAGTGCCTGTGAAGCCGCCGAAAAGGACAGCGGCGTCTATATGATAATGATGGAGATGGAAGACTGCCGGATCACAGTCGGAGCCATGGGTGAGATGGACTTTGAAAAGGGATGGTATATATACGCCGGTTCGGCGATGAAGAACCTGAAAAGCCGGGTCAAAAGGCATCTTGCAAAACGGAAGAGAAAACACTGGCATATAGACTATCTGAGAGACAAGGCAGTAAAGGTTAAAGATTTTCCAGTCTATACCCTCAGAAACCTGGAGTGCATTCTGGCTCAGGACCTTTCAAAAATTGCCGACGGGGAGGTCAGGGATTTCGGCTGCTCCGACTGCGGCTGCTCCTCCCATCTCTTCTACTTCAGGGAGAACCCTCTTCAGAACAGGGAGTACCTGAATCTGCTCTTCCACTACAGGCACAGCCTGGCATTTGAACCAGCTGAAGAGAGTCTCTGACAACCCGGAACCGGCTGTCTGAAGCAGATACGCCGGGCCTCAGGCCTCTTTAACAGCCATGCGGCCTGTATAGTCACTCCGCTGAAACAGGGGAGCCCGGGAATCACTCTGAAAGTACTCATCCACAGCCTGCCGGGAGCCGCTGAAGTGGCCGTAGTCATCAATAATAAGAACACCGCCGCACTGAAGATCCGGATAGAGAACCTCAAGCTCCTTTCTTGTGGAGGCATACCAGTCGGTATCCAGCCTTAAAAGAGCTGTTTTTCCAGGCCGGGAATCATCCAGAGTCAGGCAGACATCCCCCTCTACCATTGTAAAAAGCTCCATGGGATAGCCTGTCAATTCAAGATGAGACCGCACCAGATCTGTTCCAGCGGCCCACCAGCCCTCACTCCACCTTTCCGAGACGGCCTGTCCCGTTGAGGCGATCCGGTCCTCCCCTGTGGGGGGAGTCATGCCTGTATAGGTATCGTACATCCAGATCCGGCGCGGGGCTGCGCCCAGCTCCATAAGGGTAAGGGCCATAAGCATACAGGTACCACCCTGCCATACTCCGCACTCCACGAAGTCTCCGGGAATATTTCTGCGGACAATATGGTTCACCGCTGTGTACACGGCGTATCCCCTCTCAATCGAGATCAGGGTATAGGGAGAGACCTGCTGCCAGATCTTAAGAAAAGCCTTGTCTAAATCTATACCGAAGGTGGCGGGAGACTCGCATCCCCAGCCCCGGCTGCGCAGAATTTCCGCAAGCTCCTCGTCCTTCATCTGCTTTATTTCTGTACTGTTCTGCATCCTGTAATCCGCTTATCTTGGAGTATAGAGAAAGAGATCGGGATACCCGGACTCCCGGAACCTGTAGCTGAGGACTCCGGTTTCATCTTTTGAAAGAGGTCCTACAAGGAATTTATAGAGGACCTTCCCTCCCCTGTTCTCGGTCCAGACAACCATGGGGTAGCGCTCGCCGATGGAGAGGATCTCAGAGTAGATGCTTTCGGGGCTGCTGTAGGCTCCCAGCTGGATATAGGAGGAGCCGTTTTTCAGATGCTCCACTATATAGCCTTCAAGAACATCCCTTTCGACAAGAACAGGAACAATTTCTTCAGTCTCATTCTCTGTGACAATGGGCTGTGTGGGGGGACGGAAGTCTGAGGGTGTCAGAAAGTAGATGACATTGTCCCCTGCCGGCAGTTCTTCTATGACAGAAGGCTCGACAGTTTCGGGAACCACAGCCACCGGAGTCTCAGGTTCTTCCGCAGGCTCCTCTGCAACAGCCGTTTCAGCGGCTTCTTCGGGATAGGCAGTTTCGTCTGAGACTTCCTCTGGAACCGCTGCAAAAAAGCCGCTTTCCGCTTCCTCGGGAGTCATATACTCTTCGGGAATAAAGTCGTCAGCAGGGAGTTCTTCGGCCTCGGCCACAGCCTCAGGTTCAGGTTCCAACTCTTCAACTTCTTCAGGCTCCCTGACCACTCTCAGATCATCACCGGGAGAGGGGACAGCCAGAATCTCATCAGAGAAAGGATCATAGCTCTCATCAGCCTCTGCAGTTATTTCTGTTTCTGCTTCGGCTTCTGCTTCGGCAGTCTCCCCGGGAACAGCTTCGGGAACGCTTACGGCCGGATTGATATCCGGATCCGTACTGTTGAACTCATCGTACTCGGTCCCGCCCCTGTTTTCAGCGACCTGAACCATTACAGGAATCACCTGATCCGCCGGAAAAGAGAGAGCCTTGCCGGCAGCTTCGCTGAGAACGAGAAAAACACCCGGACGGGGTGCTCGTTTGACAATGGTCACATCAACTGTTTTATTGTTCTGGGGATTGGTTACTGTTATCACCGTATTTCGTGTAAACGAACTTGATGCCCCTG
Source organism: Oceanispirochaeta sp. (assembly GCA_963676905.2). Lineage (GTDB taxonomy): Bacteria > Spirochaetota > Spirochaetia > DSM-2461 > DSM-2461 > Oceanispirochaeta. Next base: position 2,190,851 of record CAXXVE010000001.1, on the reverse strand, counting down.
CCAGAGGTACATCATCCACGAAATTGACAAATTCAGCGGGGTCCACTGAGGCGTTCCCCGACCAGACAGCCTGTGCGCTCAGAGGGGCTGCGGAAGCAGCAAAGATCAGAAGAAGAATACCTCTGAATCCGGGCTTCAATATTTTTATGTGTTTCAACATCTCTCTCTCCTTTGCCTTACCATCTGTCACCAATCAGCATTTCACATAGCCGGGTTCCAAGGATTGTATAGAGTTCTTCCTGGTTTTTATAGCGGTTTTCATAATCCGCTTCGGAAATTCGGGACTCCTGCAGTACAGACATATCAACGGAGCTGATCAGCCGCCCCGTGAGTCCTGAAGTACTGAGTTTCCAGTCCACAATATATTCGCAGTCTATTTTACCGGCGATTCTCTGCAGTCCGCTCCTGTCGGTATCAGACATATCAGAGAAAACAATAATCCCCCGGTTGAAGAGGGCGTCAATAACCCCCGCTTCGGCGGACTGCATGGCCAGTTTGATCTCCTGTTCCGGCTCATCGCCCAGCGCTGGAGAGTGCACCAGCACGGTCTGAGCGGCAAGGGGCAGAAGCCCTGCCAGAAACAGAATTGATATACAAATGATTTTTTTAAGGAATCTGATTTCCATATTTCACTCCCGGGTCGGTCAGGAAAATAACCTGATTTTTCATATTATCGGCGGATAAAAAAGAAAAGGAAGTGTTTTTTCAAATGGTATATTAACGAACAGATGGGACTGTGTTATTCTGATTTTCGTGAGCAGCAAGAAAGGGAACAGAATTTTCATCATAGGCGCCGGGTTTGCCGGTGAGAATATCGCCCAGGAAATCAGCAGCAAAAACCATACAGGAGAAGTTGTCGCTTTCCTGGATGACGACCCGGCCAAGATAGGTACCAAGATAAGGAATATCCCCGTCCTCGGCCCCATCAAAGAGTTTGCCGGGATTCTGCGGACCACCCCCGCCGATGAGGCGATTATAGCCATTCCCACAGCTGACAGAGAGGAGCTGAGCACCATATACAGGATTCTCAGCAGGGCCGAGTTCAACCGCATCCGGATACTCCCCAATATATCTCAAATCGTCAACGGTCATGCCCACCTGATTCAGGCCAGGGACATCAATCCCGAAGACCTTCTGACACGGAACCCCGTCGTCATTGATCTTGTGGAGAGCCTCTCCTACCTGAGGGGAAAGAGAGTCCTTATAACAGGAGCAGGAGGCAGCATCGGCAGCGAACTGGCCCGCCAGCTTCTGTCGGGAGGGGCCGAGCGTCTCTACCTTCTTGGCCATGGTGAGAACAGCATCTACAAAATTGACAGGGAGCTCCGCCTTCTCCAGGAGGGGGGGGTCGGTGAAAAGGCCACGGTTGTGCCTGTAATCGGCGACCTTCAGGACCAGGAGTTTACGGAGTTTATACTCAAGCGCCTGAAAGCGGATGTCATTTTTCACTGCGCCGCCCACAAACATGTTCCCATGCTTGAGCACAATCCTGTGGAAGCTGTAAAAAACAATGTTTTTGGCACATACAACCTTATAAATGCGGCGGAAGCTTCAGGAACCTCCAAACTGGTTCTGATTTCCACGGACAAGGCGGTCAACCCTTCCTGTGTATACGGAGTGACCAAAAGAATCGCCGAAATGCTTGTTCTGGAAGAGCGCAGAAAGGGACTGGACTTTATGGTTGTCCGCTTCGGCAATGTCCTGGGCTCCCGGGGGAGCATCATCCCCCTCTTCAAAGAACAGATACTCGCAGGGGGGCCGGTTACGGTGACCCACCCCGAGACAACAAGATACTTTATGACAATACCTGAAGCCTCCTCCCTTGTTCTCAAGGCCGGAGGGGTTGGAGAAAACAGGGGCCTCTATGTCCTTGATATGGGTGAACCCCTTAAGATCCTCGAACTTGCAAAGCAGATGATCCACTTCTACGGCTTCAAGGAGGAGGACATTCCCGTCTCCTACATCGGCATGCGCCCCGGAGAGAAAGTTGTGGAACGGCTGTGGAGTGAAGGCGAAGAGCCCGCACAGACTGAACACGCCCGGATCTTCCGGGTGGAATCGGCAGATTTCCCCGTTCCCGTCAGGGAGCTTATCGAGATGCTGACTCCCGTCTGCTATCACGACAGAAAGAACAGCCGGCTCTACAGAAACCGAAAAGAACTCCGGACAATCCTTAAAAAGTATTTTCCGGGAATGAGGATGCCCGATGATGAACCTGAGTACTGAAACAATCCCCTTTGCCCGTCCCTGCCTGGGTCCGGAAGAGGAGGAAGCTGTACTCAGGGTTATGCGGAGCGGCTGGCTTACGACAGGAGCCGAAACTCTGACATTTGAAAAAGAGTTTGCCCGGTATACAGGAGCCCTTCATGCCCTGGCCGTCAACTCCGCCACTGCCGGACTTCACCTTGTAATGGAAGCCCTGGGGGTAGGCCCTGGAGACAGGGTCATCGTCCCCACATTCACCTTTACATCCTCTGCCGAAGTAATACGATACTGCGGCGGAGAGCCTGTCTTCGCAGACCTGGCCCCCGGCAGCTTCAATATGGACCCTGTGGAGTGTGAAAAAAGGATACTTGAACTCAAGGCATCCGGAGAGAGCCTCAAAGGCATCATGGCTGTCCATATCGCCGGAAATACCGAAAACTTCTTCCGCATACGCGAACTTGCCCGGAAGTACGGCCTGTTCCTTATAGAGGATGCGGCCCATGCCTTTCCCGTTCAGACAGAAGAGGGAATGGCGGGAACCCTGTCGGATGCGGGGGTCTACTCCTTCTATGCCAACAAGACAATCACAACCGGCGAAGGCGGAATGGTAGTTACCGCAAGGGACGACCTGAAAGACAGGATCAGCACCATGCGCCTTCACGGCATAAACAAATCTGTATGGAACAGATATACTGATGCAGCCGCCTCCTGGGAGTACGACATTGTGGCTCCCGGATTCAAATACAATATGAGCGATATGGCCGCAGCCGTCGGGCGGGTTCAGCTGAAGAGGGCTGTAGAGTTCCTCGATATGCGCAAGGATGCTGTCCGCCTCTATCTTGATCTTCTTCAAGCATCGGATGTGTCGGATCTTCTGGAACTGCCCCGCTGGGAGAACCACAGCTGGCATCTCTTTATGGTCCGCCTGAAAACAGAGAAAATCACAATCAGCCGGAATGATTTTATAGACAGACTGAAAGAGCAGGGCGTCGGCATCTCGGTTCACTACAAGCCGCTCCATATGATGAGTTACTACGGTGAGCGCTACAATCTTGCTCCCGGGGACTTCCCCGTTGCTCAGGACTGCTTCAACAGAGTTCTCAGCCTCCCTCTCTTTCCCGGTTTGAAAAAGGAGCAGATTGAACGGGTCTGCCGGATTATAATCAGTCTTCTGGAGAAACACCGTAAATGAGTGAAGACAAATTCAGAGGACGCCTTGCCGGACGGGTACAGTTCCCCGAAGACATCTCCTCAAAAAAGATGGTCTACGCTCTTCAGGTACGGGCACAGAAGGCTCCGGGCATACTCAAGGGGATCACCCTTCCCCGGCTCCCCTCTCATATAAAGTTTTTCCAGGCCGAAGATATCCCCGGAAGAAACTACCTGCCCTACCCCGATGAAACCATCCCTCTTCTTGCGGACAGTGAAATACTCTACAAAGGACAGCCCGTAGGAGTCCTTACGGGCCCTGATCCGGACGAACTGTACGGGATACGGAAAGAGATAAGCCTTGAGATCTCCCCCATCCCCGGCTTCCCTCCCTACAAAATGAGAGACAGCCGGGCCTGCCCCGCTGAAAAACGGATACAGAAGGGCTCTTCCCTCAGGGGAATGGAGAAGGCCGAAACAGTGGTGGAGGGAAACTTCACCCTCACCCTTCCGGAAATGCCGGTCTACCCCAGGCAGGCTGTTTACTGCAGCAAAGAGGGGGGAACCTATGTTCTCCACCTTCACAGCCAGTGGCCGTCCCTGATCAGAAGACTCTGCGCCCTGGCCGCCGGCATCAGCCGGAAACAGGTTGAGATTCACTTTAACTCCGCCGGCAGAACCTGGGACTCCCACATATGGCAGTCCGTTCCCGCTGCGGCCCTGACTGTCTGCGTCACAAGCATCCTCAGACAGCCTGTCAAACTGATAGCCGAAAGAGACCTTCCCTGCAGCAAGGAGATCTTCTACCACTACCGCGCCGGAGTGGACCAGGGGGGCAGACTGACGGCGCTGGAGGCGCAGGTCTATCTCAACACCGGAGCCTACGGCTGTTTCAGCGGCGAGGTGGCGGCACGTCTGGCCCTGGGTGCAGCAGGCCTCTACCAGTGCCGGCATCTGGATGTTTATGCCAAGACCTTCAACTCCAACACCCCCCCGTGGCTTCCCATGAGCACATGGGGACTGGCTCAGGGCGCCTACGGCGCCGAGATGCTTGCCAACCATATAGCCCTTGAAACCGGCCATGATCCTGCGGAGTGGAGAAGCCGCAACCTTGTTGCCAAGGGCAATCTCAACTCCACAAGCGGCAAGATCCGTCAGACACCTCCCCTTGCGGACATGATACAGGAACTGGCGGAATCATCAGACTACACAAGAAAACACGCCGTCGCCCGGCAGATAAGGACCAACCGGAACGCCCTGAGCATAACCCCCTCCAGTTTTGCCGGCATCGGAATGGCTGCAAGCCGCCAGGGATATGACTTTTTAAGCCGGAACAAACTGCTCACGGCGGCCACGGTTTCGGTCACCCTTAAAAAAGAGGGAACCCTTGATGTCCTTCTCGGCACTGTTCCCGCAACTCCGGGGATTCTGGCAATATGGAGAAAGAATATCTCCGCCTCCCTGAGCATCGATGAAGAGCAGATCAATCTGATACAGGACTGGCCCGACGAGCAGAGCTTCAACGGCCCCTCCTGCCTGTCACGGAATACAATTGTCTTTACAAGGCTCATTGAACAGTGCTGCGCCATTATTCAGAAAAAGCGCTTCAGGGAAACCCTGCCCATCACCGAAACCAGAACTTTCCGCCGCCGTACCAGTAACGAATGGGATGAAGAGGTTATGAAGGGGACTCCCTTCTCCCAGTCTTCCTGGGGCTGCGCCGTAGTGGAAGTCTCCCTGTTCACAGCCACAAGGGAGATAGCCATCCCCCGGGTCTGGCTGACCATTAACTGCGGCCCCCTTCTCGATCCCCAGGGTGCCAGATCCTTTGTGGAGTCGGAGGTCCGTATGGCCCTGACCCACTGCCTGGACAAACAGGCCATAAAACCGAGCCTCTTCCCCAAACTGGAACTGCAGTTTAAGGAGGATGGAAAGAAGTCAACCCAGCCGTCGGGACTTGAAGGGCTGGCCATGGCCACCATACCCGCAGCCTTTATCCAGGCAGTCTCCCAGGCTTCCGGCATATCCCTGACGGGACTGCCCATCAATTCGGCTTCGCTGCTGTCGGGAGGCAAGTAATGCTTATAGAGTTCACCCTGAATTCAAAAGAGGTCAGTGTCGACGTCCCCGCCTACTATCGGCTCTCCGATGTACTGAGGGACAACTTCGGCCTACACGGCCTTAGAAACGCCTGCCGCAAGGGGTACTGCGGACTTTGTTCGGTGGTCCTCGAGGGAAAACTGGTCTACTCCTGCCTCATACCTGTGTTTCAGGTCCGGGGACGGGAGATAATGACAATAGAAGGCTATGCAAAGACAGAGGACTTTGAAGATGTCTTCAAGGGCTTCAAGAAGGAGGGGGTTCACCTCTGCGACTACTGCGCCCCCACCCGAACACTGACAACGGGGATTCTCCTTGACCGCTACGCCCGCCCCGATGAGCACCAGCTAATGGAAATACTGACAACAGTCAACTGCAGCTGTACCCCTTATGAAACCCTCAAGGCAGGAATACTATCTGCCGCACGCTTCCGGCAGAGGAGGCGTCAGTGAAGGAAAACACAGCATTCCATGTCCATATTCCGGCGAATATGACTGTACTCCTGAACCTCTTCAACAAGGCTCCGGGCTCCCTGATTATGGCGGGAGGAACCCACCTTATGAATCACACCTTCCAGCCCGGAGGGGATCACCACAGCATCCTCTCCATAAGCCAGCTGGATGAACTGAAGAAGATCGGCCGGAGCGACCGCTATGCGGAACTGGGAAGCTGTGTCACAGTCAACCAGATGATTGACGCCCAGATGCTTCTCTCCTCCCCCCTCCTCCTTGAGACACTGCAGCATATGGGCCCTCACCCCATCAGGAACAGCTCGACCATCGGAGGGAACCTCTGCATTGCCGAGAAGAGGATGGACCTTTTTCCTGTTCTTCTGCTGCTGGATGCCCGGCTGGAGCTGCGCCATGTAAAAAGAAAACGCAATGGCAGAGCCTCCTATAAATCAAAATGGATACACATCAACAGCTTTATCTCCCCCGAAGGGAATCTGAACCTTGCAGAGGGTGAACTTCTGACCCGTATCCGTGTTCCCTACTACGACGGAGGTTTCCACTTTCACAGAAAAGTGAATATTCAGGGAAACGATTTTTTTACAATCAACGCCCTGGCCTCCATGGACAAGGGAGTCCTTTCAGATCTGCGTGTGGCCTTTACCAACGGCAGCCGCTTTGTTCTGCGCAGCCGGGATATGGAAGCCAACCTGATGGGACGCCGATTCCCCCTGGCTTCCCGGGACCTGGAGGAGCTAATGAAGGACCTGTTCAAATACTTCTCCGTACCCGAAAACCACTATGAAGAGTATCTTATGGAGAGCCTCTTCCGTCAGCTTCTTGAGAGTCTGGCCGACCCCAGGGAGCATGAAGAAATTCTTCTCTAGATTACCTGTATCACCCCGGATCTTCTTGTCAGGAATCGGGGCTCTGCACTATGATTGTATCAACCGACTAAACTCACCGGAGGACCTTTTTGGAATTCGTTCATCTTCATAATCACTCGGACTACTCTCTCCTTGACGGAGCGGCCCGTATACCCAAATACGTGGAAATGGCCCAGGAAATGGGCATGAAGCATCTGGGGCTTACGGACCACGGAAACCTCTTCGGCGCCCTGCGCTTTGAACAGGCCTGCCATTCCGCGGGAATCAATCCGGTAGTGGGCTGTGAGGTCTATGTTTCTCCCACCACGAGACAGGAGAAACAGACAAGCGGATACAAGAACTTCCATATGGTTCTCTACTGTAAAAATGAGACGGGATACCGTAACCTTATGATTCTGGTATCCAAGGGATATACAGAGGGATTCTACTACCGTCCCCGTATCGACGATGAACTACTTGAGCAGTACCACGAGGGGCTCATCTGTTCCACGGCCTGTCTGGGGGGCGAGATTCCCCGGTATCTTGTGGCCGGTGAATATGAAAAAGCCAAAGAGAAGGCTCTCTACTACAACAAGCTCTTCGGTGAAGGAAACTTCTACCTTGAGGTCATGGATCATGACATCCCCGAAGAGAAAATCGTCATAGACGGCATAAAAAAACTCCATGCCGAAACAGGCATCCCCGTTATCGCCACCAACGACATCCACTATCTTAAAAAGGAGCATGCCCGCGCCCAGGATATTCTTGTATGTATCGGTACCGGAAAGAAGATGGACGATGAAAAGCGCTTCAAGATGGACAAGACAGAGATGTACTTCAAGACCCCCGAGCAGATGCACGAGATGTTCGGTGATATCCCCGGGGCCCTTGAGAACACAGTCCGTCTGGCGGAGAAGTGCAATCTTGTGATCCCCCAGCCCGGCCCCATCCTGCCGGAGTATGTGATCCCACAGGAGTTTGTAAGCCAGGCGGAGTATCTCAAGCATATCACCTGGGAGGGCATCAAAGAGCGCTATGATGAGGTCACCGACGAGATAACAAAACGTGTGGAATACGAGCTCGAAATTCTTCTGGGAATGGGATTCGAGGGATATTTCCTTATTGTATGGGACTTTATCCACTGGGCCCGCCTCAACGGAATACCCGTAGGCCCCGGCCGTGGTTCCGGTGCGGGTTCCATCATCGCCTACGCCATGAAGATCACCGACATCGATCCGCTGAAATATGACCTCCTCTTTGAGCGGTTCCTCAACCCTGAACGTGTGTCCATGCCCGACTTTGACATCGACTTCTGCTTCGAACGCCGGGGCGAAGTTATTGAATACGTCAACCGCAAGTACGGACACGACCAGGTGGGGGGAATCTGTACCTTCGGAACCCTGAAAACCAAGGCTGTACTGAAGGATGTGGCCCGGGTTCTGGACATCCCCTTTGCCGAGTCAAACGCCATTACCAAACTGGTTCCCGAAGGCAAGACCCCCGACGGCCGGAAGATAAACGCCATGATAGCCCTTGAGGTGGAACCGAAGCTGAAGGAGTTCTATGACAGGGGAGGCGCCTACAAGGAACTTTTCGACACGGCCAGCGTTCTGGAGGGCATGAACCGGCATATCTCCACCCATGCCTGCGGCAAGGTAATCGGAAACTCCATACTTACCGACTATGTTCCCCTCTACAAGGATCAGAAGACAGGTGAAATTACGACAGAGTTCACCATGGACATCATCGAGCCCTGCGGTCTTGTAAAGATGGACTTTCTGGGCCTCAAGACCCTGACACTCCTTAAGAACGTGGAGAAGCTTGTCAGGAAAATCGATCCCGATTTTGATGTGAACACTGTCTCGGAAGAGGATGAGAAAACCTTTAAGATGCTCAGTGACGGAAAGAGTACGGCGGTCTTCCAGTTTGAATCCTCGGGAATGCAGAAGATTCTTAAAGACGCCAAGCCCGGCAATATCGAGGACCTTATCGCATTGAACGCCCTCTACCGTCCGGGTCCCCTTCAGTTTATCCCCCAGTTTATCGAGGGAAAGAGGAATCCCAGATCCATTAAATTCCCCGATCCCGACCTTGAAGAACTGCTCACTCCCACCTACGGAGTCATCGTCTACCAGGAGCAGGTAATGAAGGTAGCCCAGATCATCGGGGGCTTCTCCCTTGGTAAAGCGGATATCCTCCGGCGCGCAATGGGTAAGAAGAAGGTCAAGGACATGGAGAAGATGAAGGTAGACTTCCTGGCCGGAGCCAAAGAGAAGGGCTACGACGTAAAACACGCCGAAGGAATCTTCCACATGCTCGAGCCCTTCGCGGGATACGGATTCAACAAGTCCCACGCAGCGGCCTACTCGGTTGTAGCCTACAAGACAGCCTACTGCAAGGCAAACCACCCAGCTGAATTCTGGGCGGCAAACCTTACAAACGAGATCAACGACACAACCAAGATGACCGAGTACATGGAGAGTGCCCGGGGCGAGGGGATCGAAATCCTCCCACCCGATATCAACTACTCCGAAAAGTACTTCAACGTTGTTGACAACAAGGTTTTCTACGGGCTGATCGGAATCAAGGGAATGGGCTCCTCCGCTGTAGACGTGATTATCGCCGAACGGGAAGCCAACGGCCTTTACACCTCGTTTATGGACTTTCTTGAACGGGTGGACCTCCGCTCGGTAAACAAGAAGGTTCTGGAAACAAGTATCCAGTCGGGGCTCTTCGACAAGATAGAGGAGTCAAACAGGGCCACCCTTATGCACAACCTTGAAAGAATGCTGGACCATGTGAACAGCATCAAGGAACAGAGCCAGTACGGACAGGTCTCCCTCTTCGGCGACAGCCAGGATGAGATCACTCCGGAACTCCATCTGGAAGCGGCGGAAGATCTGAGCAGCAAAGAGGTTCTTGAGATAGAAAAAGCCCTGCTTGGATTCTACTTCTCCGGTCACCCCCTGGACGACTACCGCCAGTTCTGGAACAAGTGCACCAACCTCAAGCTGGACCAGGTCACCAGAGCCTCTTCAGAGAAGGACTACACCATCATCGGCATGATCAAGAGCATCAGGACCATGATGACCAAGAAGGGAAGCAAGATGGCCTTTGCCCAGATAGAGGACTTCGGCGGCACCATCGACCTGGTGCTGTTTTCAAAGACCTTCGAGAAGTACGCCCACCTGCTTGAGGAGGACAAGGTCCTCGGCTTCAGCGGCCAGGTTGACCTCTCAAGGAATGAACCGAGCTTCAAGGTCAGGGAGATATTCGCCCCCGAAGAGATGAGGGAGCTCCAGTCCAGCGAGGTTCATATCGTTCTTGAGGAAAGAGACTTTCTGAAGGATGAACTTGTGGATTTCCGCTCCTTCCTTCAGGACAGAAGCGGCAGCTCCTCGGTCTTTCTCCATCTGAACCGGCCTGACAACAAGTACACAGTCAAGGTATCCGGACAGATAGCCATCAGCCCTGCTGCGGATATCTTGAAGGAAATTGACCAATATCCTATTGTATCTAGTGTCTGGAAGGAGTAGCTTCCGGATCTGCTATACTACAAGCCTGCCGGCTGTTCTGAATCGGCCGTCCCGAACAGAACAAGCTGACCGGGATGCCCGGTACCAAGCTGCCGGAGAGCTTTAAAAAGGGAGTACCTCTATGAGTCCGTTACAGGCCGTTTTTCAATTTCTGGCTGCCGCCGTTTCCGTCTACATGCTTCTTATAATCTTCAGGGTTCTGCTGAGCTGGTTTCAGGGCCGTCTCAACGGCAAGGGTGTGGATATACTTATGAAAATTACAGACCCCTACCTGGACAAATTCAAAAACATCAGCTGGCTCCGCTTCGGAATGCTCGACTTCTCTCCGGTTGTGGGAATCGCTGTTCTGGGACTGGTCTCCCAGATCTTCACCTCCCTTGCCGTCTCGGGAACACTGGACCCCATGCACATACTTGTGTACATCCTCCACACTGTATGGAGTTTTGCAGCCTTCTTTATAAATCTGTTTATCATCCTGATGGTCTTCCGTCTTATCACCCTGCTCTTCTTCTCAAGCTGGCACCATCAGATTCTGTTCTCAATCGACAACATCCTCTACAAGGCTGTTGCCCGTATTCTGGGAGTCTTTACTTCAAAGACAATGAAATTCTCCCTTGGCCTGGCCATATCCGCTGCGATACTTCTGGTTCTGCGAATCGGACTCGCCTTCGGATTTTCCTATCTCTTCAACCTGATGCTGGGCCGCTGATCAGTTCATGTTCCTGGGAGAGCTGCAGCAGCCCGTAAACCGTCTTAAGGGGATAGGACCGAACCACCATAAATCCCTCTCCGCCATGGGTATACTCACAGTAGGCCAGCTGATGGCCCACTTCCCCATGCGCTATGAAGACCACCAGACCCGGCGGACCATACTGGAAGCTGCCGGAGTTGACGCGGTCAATACAGTGATGACAGTTGTGGGCAGAGACAGCTTTTTCTGGAAGGGAAAACAGACTCTCAAGCTCTTTGTGGAGGATGGATCGGCAAAGGGGAGCCTCCTCTGCTACCACCGGAACTTCCTGGGCAACAAGTACCCCGACGGCGCCCAGATTTTCCTCCACGGCCACTTTCAGTACAAATTCGGAGAGTGGAGCTGTGCAGATTTTGAGTTTGAACCTGTCAGTGCCAGCCCCGAAGTCTTCGGAAAAATCCTTCCCGTCTACCCCCTGGGAGGGAGCCTGAACCAGAACGTCCTCAGAAAGGCGGCGGCCCAGGCCCTGAAGGAGTACACCCCGGGAATGAGGGACGAACTGCCTCCGGGAATTATTGAGAAATACGGTTTCCCTGACAAGCTGACGGCCCTTAAGGCCATTCACACCCCCTCCTCACCCGGCGACTATCTTGCATCGCGGCGCCTCTTTATCTATGAAGAGCTCTTTCATCTGCAGACAGCGGTGGGGCGGAACGCCCTGAAAGAGCGGAGCATCCTGCGTGAGAAAACGGCTGAGACAAGGCGGGACATGGAGGCTGAGCTGAGAAAGCGCCTCCCCTTCCAGCTCACTCCGGACCAGGACAAGGTCCTTGACGATATCTGCGCCGACCTCGATACGGGGCGGCCCATGAACCGCCTGATCCAGGGTGATGTAGGTTCCGGTAAGACACTGGTGGCCTTTATCGCAGCCCTCAATGTGATCCGCGGGGGACGGCAGGCGGCCCTGATGGCACCCACAGAGCTTCTGGCCCGGCAGCATGCCGAGTCGGCGTCTAAACTGCTGTCTCCTCTGGGGCTCTCTATTGCCTATCTCTCAGGAAATACAAAGGGAGAGGGGCGCCGCCACCTTCTGGATCAGCTGAAGGGGGGAAGCATCGACTTTGTGATAGGCACCCATGCCCTCTTCTCTTCTGATGTGGAATACAGGGATCTGGGGCTTGCTGTTATTGATGAGCAGCACCGCTTCGGTGTGGCCCAGAGACAGGCCCTTGCTGAAAAGGGCAGCTGTGTTGACCTCCTTTATATGACGGCCACCCCCATCCCCAGGACCCTGGCAATGACAGCCTTCGGAGACCTTGATGTCTCATCCATCAAGACCATGCCCGCAGGAAGAAAGCCCATTGAGACCCATCTGGCCCGGGAGGGAAACGAGGAGAAGGTGTACAACTTTGTAAGGCGGGAGCTTGATGCCGGCAGACAGGCCTATTTTGTTTACCCCCTTATAGAGCAGAGCGAGAAGTCCAACCTGAAGGACGCCGAGAATATGTACGCCCATCTTCAGAAGATCTTCCCTGACCGGAACCTGGCCCTGATTCACTCCCGCATCCCCGACGATGAGAAGCAGGAGAGGATGGAAGGTTTTTCCCGGGGGAGTGTGGATATCCTTGTGGCAACCTCAGTTGTTGAGGTGGGAGTGGATGTTCCCAATGCCACGGTTATGGTCATAGAGCACGCCGAACGCTTCGGACTCTCCGCCCTCCATCAGCTGAGGGGACGTGTGGGGCGAAGCGATCTGCAGTCCTATGCCTTTCTCATATACAGTACGGGGCTCACCGAAGAGGGGAAGCAGAGACTGAAGGTTATGATGGAGAACACCGACGGCTTCATCATCGCCGAAGAGGATCTGAAGCTCCGTGGTCCGGGAGAAATTGCCGGAGTGCGGCAGTCGGGGTATATGAAATTCAGGATAGCCGATATGATCAGAGACAGTGAGGTGCTGCTGCAGGCCAGAGAGGATGTTCTGAACCTCCTCGAGGCGGACCCCGGTCTGCTCCATCCTGACAATGAGGTCCTCAGGGAGCTCTGGGACAAGGCACCGCCCTTCAGCGAGACACTGGTCCGCACAGGCTGATCCGGTCCGGGACATCCCCGCTGCCCGGGGCAACAGACAGAAAATGCAGTACCGGCAATTTGCCGGATAACAGGAGAGATATATGAGAGTCACAGGCGGCCGCTACAACGGCAGAACCATAAAATGCCCCAAGGGGATTATCCGCCCCGCCATGGACAGAATGAGGGAGTCCATGTTTTCCATCCTCGGCCCCATGGACGGCCTCTCCTTTCTGGATATCTTTTCGGGCTCCGGCTCCGTGGGTATAGAAGCCGCCTCCAGGGGAGCGGAACCGGTTCATCTGGTGGAGAAGGACTTTATAAAAAAAAAGACAATCTATGAAAATATAGACTGGGTAGAGACAGAGATTAAGCTTTTCCTTATGCCCGCAGAGAAATATCTGAAGCGCTTTGACAACGAGTACGACTTTGTTCATCTGGATCCGCCCTTCCCCATGGACGGCAAGCTCAAGGTACTGGAGCTCTGTGAATCCACTGGCATAGTGAAGAAGGGAGGCACCCTGACGATGCACTATCCCGGAGAGGAGAGTTTCCCCGAAAACCTCGGCAGCCTGAGACAGTATGACCTGAGAGAGTACGGCCGTTCCAAGCTGATCTTCTATACAAGAGACTGATTCCCTCCCGTCCCGCTGCCATCACCCGGCTCTCCGGCGGGCAAGACAGCCGGGGCGGGGGAGAAAACCTTAAAACAATGAAAATCCCTTTCATCTTTCTCTAAGACATCCCCTCTTTTTTTTCGATAAAGGAGTATGAGCTCCATTATCAGAAGACCCCTGCTATCCGTCATCCTGACAATCAGCCTGCTGACTCTGTGCATCGGAGGCCTGAGCGCCTTTGAAACTGTGCACAAGGTGGCTCCGGGTGAAAGTCTTACCCTACTGGCCTTGCAGTACGGATGTTCCATTGAGGAGCTTAAAAGCTTCAACAACCTTAACAGAGACATCCTCTACAAGGGTGAGGAACTTAGGATTCCCCCTCTCTACCCCGACACACATACAGTCCGTCCCGGTGATACCCTGTCAGCCATATCCATCCGCTACGGCATTCCCCAGGAGAAGCTGATCTCTCTGAACCGCATGAAGGACTCGAATCTCAGGATCGGGCAGGAACTTCAGCTGATCCGCCCCCCCCGTCAGGGAGAGAGCTGGACCGTCAGAAGCGGAGATACCCTGAGCTGGATCTCTCTGAAATTCAATATATCCCAGGACCGCCTCAAACAGATCAACGGCCTTGAGGGCGGAGGCCTCCGCATAGGCCAGCTCATAAGCCTTACATCATCAAGACCCCAGACCGTTACTGTGGAACAGGGGGACTCCCTCTGGAAGATTGCCTCCCGGTATGAACTCTCCCTGGACGATCTGAAAAGCTGGAACGGCCTCTCTTTGGATGTTCTCAGAAAGGGTGCGGAGCTGCAGCTCTATCCCGTTGTACTGGAGCTCACCGACGCCGAAAGGATTACCCTGTCCCCCTCCTCCGCCGCAACCGGAAACCCCGCGCCGCCGACTCCCGCCGCCCGGCCTGCGGAAACAGCAAAGGAGACCGAAGAGAACAGCGTCAGGCTGGCTTCCATAAGCACGGCTCCCCTGTACATCTCAAATCCCACCCGCCTGCGTACCCAGCCCTCGAGGAACTACTTCGAAGAGGACCTGAAGGACCCTGAGGATAACTACAGCAGGGCATCGGTCCTTATAAGAGACTTTGAAGAAGCCGCAAGAAGCCTCCCCCCCCTGAGCAGCAGCCTCAGAGGGTACACAGTTGTTCTGGATCCAGGTCACGGCGGTCTGGACCCCGGCGCCATTGTTGAGAGCCGGGACGGCCTTGGAAACAAAGTCTATGTTGTTGAGGATGAGTACTGTTATGACATTGCCCTCAGAGTCTACAGGGACCTGATCCGCCACGGCGCCGATGTCCATATGACTGTGATCAGCCCCACCAATACGATCCGGACCACCACAGACGCCTCCCTTACCTTTGTTAATGAGAAAAACGAAGTCTACAACAGCCGGAAAATAAACTCTCTTAACCGCTACAGCGTCTGGCCCGTAGGGAATGCCTGGGGACTGGACCAGAGAAAGGTCGTAACCGGTGAGTTCCTCCAGGGAGTACGGAAAAGAAAGAGTATCTTTGTAAGTATCCATGCCGACAACAACCCCGGTGACGGAGAGGGCTCCCGGGTCCTCTTCCATCCGTCGGAGGAGGGAAATGCCTCGGAAGACCTGGCGGATGAGATGAGCCGTTATATGGGACAGGGTTCCGCCAGCCGCCCCCAGGAAGTAAGGGTTCTGAACAACAACCCCGCCGGAGCAGCGGTGCTTGTTGAAGTCAGAAATCTGGCCTACACGAACAATTCATGGGCCATTCGAAACGAGGAGCTCCGGCAGGATGATGCCGACCGTATTGTAAGGGGAATTGTCTCCTACCTGCGCTGAGAGGCTCTGACAGGCCCTTAAATCCATACAAAGCGAGTTGCGGTGATCACGGATACCCTGAATATGGGGTTTTTTTAATGGCTTGATTAATACTATACTGCTGCCATAACAATTTGGAGAAATGTAAATGAAAAACAATCTGCTGCGGATACCACAGGGAACTGAATCTCTCTATCTGGAAGAAACTTTCAGACACCGGAAGATCCTGCGGCATATGGAAGATATGTGCGAAGAGTGGGGATATCTTCCCGTGCAGACACCGGTATTCGATTTTTACGACAACTACAGAAGCCTTCTGGACAGCCGTCTGGAAGAACAGAGTTATAAACTCATCGACAGGGAAGGGGATCTTCTGATGCTCAGAAGCGATATTACCCTCTTTCTGGCCCGCCAGATGGGAATGATCCTCAGTGAAAAGGAACTCCCTTTGAGAGTCTACTACTCCGATTCCATCCTCCGCTATCAGGACCATGAGGACATCAGCAGCCATGAGTTTTTTCAGGCCGGCTGTGAACTTATCGGAAAACCCGGCCGTGAGGGAGACCTTGAAGTCCTCTATATGCTTGCAGAACTGATGAAGAGCCTCGGACTTCCCGAGAGCCGCATCCATGTGGGCTCAACAGATCTGTTTAAAACCATTTCCGGCTCCCTCAGCCCCGAGGATGGAGAACTTCTTAAGAAATCTCTCCAGACCCGGGAAGAGATCCAGATCAGAAAGGCCCTTGGCAAGGTCTACAGAAAAGATGACGCCGCAGAACTCTGCCGGCTTCTCCTTTTTATTGGCTCTGCCGAAGAGTTCACCGCAGAACTTGGAAAATGGGAAGTCCTTATGGAGGGAGCCCTGAAGCCCTCTCTGGACTACCTCAAGTCCCTCTGTGACGGATGGGCCGAGGTGGAGGGACTGGAAGGGTTCTTCAACATTGACCTCTCGGAAACAGGAGACCAGGCCTACTATGCGGGAATCGTATTCAATGCCTACACAGAAGGCTGCGGCACGGCAGTAGCCTCGGGCGGACGGTATGACGGACTTCTGGACCATTTCGGCTACGACGGCTCCAAACCAGCCTCTTCCGTCGGATTCTCCCTCTTTCTGAGAAAGCTGGAGAAACTGAGCACCATAGGCATTGCTCGCTTTCCCGGAAATTCCGGACATGACGAGGGAGTGACAGCAGCTGAGAAACTGAAGAAAGTAAGAGAAGGAAATATCTGATGAGTACCCCCCTGACTATAGCCCTGCCCAAGGGACGCCTTTACGAGAGAGTGCAGAAGCACTTTGAAACCAAGGGAATATTTTTTGAATTTGAGAAGCGGAAACTTGTCGCCTATGACAAAGAGGAAAACCTCAAGATTTATCTTGTCAAGAACAGTGATCTTCCCACCTACGTGGCCCACGGCATAGCCGGCATGGGTGTCTGCGGTGAGGATGTGATTCTGGAATCGGGTCACCACTTCCATAAACTCCTGCCCTTCTCCTTCGGAGGAACGTCCCTGAGCCTTGCGGGACTGAAGGGCTTCTCAATGGACAAGATCGACGGCCCTCTTACAATCGCCACGAGCTACACTGAGATGACAAGACGCTACTTCCATGAGCAGGGGATTCCTGTAAAGATCATAAAACTCAACGGCAGCGTCGAGCTGGCACCGGTTCTCGGACTGGCACCCTGCATCGTCGACCTTGTGGAGACCGGTAGCACTCTGAAGGCCAACAACCTTGAGGTGTTCCAGAAACTCCATGACATTAAGGTTCATCTCATCGCCAACCCTGCCTACTACAAGATCCACTATAAGGCGATCAACAGATTCATAGAGCAGATCCGGGAGGACTAGAACATGATCAGTATAAACAGAGAGACAAAGGAAACATCCATCCACCTCGAACTCGATATGCTGGGGGGCCCCTCGGTCTCTCTGGATACGGGTCTTCCCTTTTTCGACCACATGCTCAACGCCATGGCATTCCACGGCGGATTTACCCTCAAGGTCCAAGCGAAGGGAGATATCGAGGTTGACCCCCACCACCTTATAGAGGACACCGGACTTGTACTCGGAGACGCCCTGATGCAGTGCTTTGAAGAGACAGGAGCCGTGGCCCGGTACGGGCACTCTGTGATACCCATGGACGATGCCCTGTCGGAAGTGACAATAGATGTCTGCCGCAGACCCTATCTGGTGCTGCAGGCCGACTGGCCGCAGATGAGTGCCGGCAACTTCGATTTCTTTCTCATAAAGGAATTTCTCCAGGCTCTTGCCAACAGGGGGGGACTGAATATTCATGCCCTCTGCCGTTACGGAGAGAACAGCCACCATATGGCTGAGGCCCTCTTCAAAGCCCTGGGTAGAGCCCTGTTTCAGTCATTTCAACCTGCCGGAAACAGCAGTTCCGGAATGTCTACAAAAGGGATGATCTAATTAAAGCACTTAATGTTTACTTTTTATTGAAAACTGTTATTTTTGCTCTTATAATAGTGGTAGCAAGATGAAGAGGCGTGAAATTCTTGATCTGATACCTGAAGAGGGCTTTATAAAAGTTCCGGAGTCAGGCGGAATACCCCTCAGCCCTGAGAGAAAAGTGATACTTATGCGTAAGGGAAATCAACTTTTCAATGAGGGTGACATTGAGACAGCCGGACGAATTTTTATAACCATCGGGTATACCGACGGCCTGATCCGTGTGGGAGATTACTACTACAACCACAACAATGCACTGGAAGCATTGAGGATGTACAAGGCGGCTCCCGCCCAGGATAAGGTGGATATGATCGCAGAGAAGATGGCGCATATTGTTCGTCAGTGGCTTGAACACAAGTAATAAAAGTAGTTAAGGAATTTTAAAATGTCACAAGACAAGCTGAGTCTGGATGAATTGACCAAAGGTTTGTCAGAGGAACCTGGAGAGGATGCTCTGAATGAAATTTCCGAGCTTTCGAAGCGTGGCTACCAGCTGCTGAAAGAAAATCTCACAGAAAGAGCACGACAGTCCTTCGACAAGATACTTAGTATGGACACTGGCAACAACTATGCCCTTGTGGGTATGGGAGACTGTTTCCGGAAAGAACGGAAATTCAAGGATGCCGTAGTCTACTACCAGAGATGCCTCGATTCCCATCCCGGCAACAACTATGCACTATTCGGTCTGGCTGACTGCTACAAAGCCATGAACCAGTACAACCGGGCCATTGATATATGGGAGGAATACCTCCTCCATGATGACAGAAATATTACAGTCCTTACACGGATAGCCGACGCCTACAGAAAGGTGCGCAATTTCAAACGTTCCTTCGAACTCTACCAGAAAGTCCTCAAGATGGAGGAAAACAACTCCTATGCCATCATCGGCCTGGGCCACCTCTACTATGATTTCAAAGAGTATAAAGATGCCCTGGGTTACTGGGAGCGTATGCTTGAGATCAGCCGGGGTCATGTGGACATCAGAGTACTGACATCCCTTGGAAACTGCCACCGCAAGCTCAAAACCTTTGATAAGGGAGTCCCCTACTTTCTGGAAGCCCTCAAGATGCAGCCCAACAACTTCTATGCCCTTTTCGGGCTGGCTGACTGCTACAGAGGTATGAACCAGCAGGAGAAGTCCCTTGTCTACTGGAACAAGATTCTGGAGCTGGACAGAAAAAACAAGGTTATTCTGACCCGTGCAGGGGATGCCTACAGAAATATCGGAGAAGAGGAGAGCGCTGAGGACTACTACCGCAAGGCTCTGAATATTGAATTTGATACCTATGCCATTCTCGGCCTTGCCATGATCAACAAGGAGAAGGGCAACTATCAGGATGCCATAACCTCTCTGAAGGACCTTATAAGCAATGATCCCAGAAACTACCGCCTCTATCTGGAAGCCGCAGAGTGCTACGAGAAAGAGGGAGACCTGGAAGAGGCTATGGAGATACTCTCACAGTTCCTCAAACTGGGCATCAAGAACAGCAGAGTCATAGACAGAATGATGGATCTTAAAGACAAGCTGTAGATCCGTCAGGTTCTGCAAGTAAAGGGGCTGTCCGGCGGACGGCCTTTTTTTATCGGGAAATAACAGACTAAAAGGAGTTCTGCATGAGTTTTCTGGGTAATCTTTTCTGGCTGATTTTCGGAGGCCTTGTCAGCGCAATAGGCTGGCTGGCAGCGGGAATACTCTGCTGCCTCACAATCATAGGAATCCCCTTCGGAATTCAGTGCTTCAAAATTGGAGGCATGGTTCTGGCCCCCTTCGGAAAGGAAGTGAAACTGGGACGCTTCGGTGTTTCGGGAGCCCTTGCCAATGTGATCTGGATCATCTTTCTCGGCTGGGAGCTGTGCATCACCCACCTCTTCTTCGGAATCATCTTTTCAATCACAATAATCGGCATCCCCCTGGGAAGGCAGCACTTCAAGCTTGCAGGACTCTCGCTGATCCCCTTCGGTGCTGAAATTTACTGATATCCCTCTCCACTCCCCCATTCAATATCGGTCCCTCTCTTTTCATGGTGGCACAATCACTACATTTATTGTAGTGATTAGAAACTCAGGAGATTGACAGAACGAAGAAGCCCCGCACCTGAACCATTAAGATCAAGCTAAAAAAAAGCCGTCCCATTGCAGAAGCTCTGCAGGACGGCTTTTTTATTCAGAAGAGCGGAAAGATATCAGGACTCGAGAACGGCCTTGATTCTTCTGACTCCCCTTGAGGAGGACTGTTCCTTCTTGATAACGAACTTTCCGAGTTCGGAAGTGTTTTCAATATGGGGTCCGCCGCAGACTTCGATGGAGTAGTCTCCAATAAAGTAAACCTTGACCTGCTCACCGTATTTGGAGGAGAACAGGGCTCTGGCGCCAAGCTCTTTGGCCTCTTCCACAGTCATTGTCTTCATGGTCACGGGGTGGTTCTTCTGAATCTCGGCGTTAACCAGATCCTCAACGGTTTTGATCTCTTCGGGGGTCATCTTCTCGGGATGGGAGAAGTCGAAGCGCAGACGGTCTTCGGTGATATTGCTTCCCTTCTGCTCTACATGATCACCAAGAACTCTCTTGAGAGCCTCGTGGAGCATATGTGTTGCTGTATGGTAGCGGGTAGTCATTTCTGAGTGGTCTGCCAGACCTCCCTTGAAGACCTTGTCGGCACCCTTCTTGGAGGCTTCCTGGTGCTTCTTGAAGGCGGCCTCAAACCCTTCACGGTCAACACTCATGCCGTGCTCCGCAGCGAGTTCTTCGGTCAGCTCAAGGGGAAATCCGAAGGTATCGTAAAGCTTGAAAGCCAGACGTCCGGGGATCTCCTTCTTGGGATTCTTCATCAGGTTGGGGAGGATCTTTTCAAACTCGTGCTCACCCTTCTTCAGTGTTGTACTGAACTGCTTCTCTTCAAGCTCCAGTTCGGTAAGGATAAGCTCTCTATGCTCTTCAAGTTCTGCATAGGTATCTTTGTACATATCGATGACAACCTGGCTGATTCCGCCGAGGAAGTTGTCGGTAATACCGAGTTTTCTGCCGTGGCGTACAGCCCGTCTGATAAGACGGCGCAGGATGTATCCCTGTCCAAGGTTGGAGGGTTTGGCTCCCCGGGGGTCGCCGATAATCATTGTAGACGCCTTGCAGTGGTCACTGATGATTCTTATGGACATATCATCGTCCTCATTATCACCGTAGGATTTGCCTGTCAGCTCTTCCAGCTTTGCGATAATGGGAGCGAAAAGTTCGGTTTCATAGACTGATTTCTTGCCCTGAAGCATGGTGGCAGTCCGCTCAATACCCATTCCAGTGTCAACACAGGGGGCTTCAAGGGGAACATAGCTGCCATCGTCCTGCTTGTTGTACTGCATGAAAACATCGTTCCATATTTCGAAGTACTTGCCGCAGTGGCAGCCGGGCTTACAGTCGTCGCCGCAGGCTTCTTTTCCGGTATCGTAGAACATCTCGCTGTCCGGTCCGCAGGGTCCGGTTTTACCGGCGGGTCCCCACCAGTTGTCCTCTCTGGGCAGAAAGTAGATTCTGCTTTCAGGAACACCGAGGCCTCTCCAGATATCGGCAGCCTCATCGTCTCTGGGGACATCATCGTCACCTGCAAATACGGTAACAGAGAGTCTCTCCTTGTCGAGACCGAGGTACTCTTTTGAGGTCAGGAACTCCCAGCTCATAGAGAGGGCTTCCTCTTTGAAGTAGTCCCCTAAAGACCAGTTTCCCAGCATCTCGAAGAAAGTAAGGTGGGAGGGGTCGCCGACCGCCTCGATATCACCTGTACGGATGCACTTCTGGTAGTCCGTCAGACGCTTGCCCGCAGGATGGGGCTGTCCCTGCAGATAGGGAACCAGGGGGTGCATACCGGCCGTTGTAAAAAGCACGGTAGGATCGTTTTCGGGAATCAGAGACTGTCCCGATATTTCTTTATGATTTCTGGATACAAAAAAGTCGATGTATTTTTTTCTTAGTTCGTTGCCTGTCATAGAGATGATAATAGTATGGCAAGCCAGTTCAAGGCAATAGTCCCGACTCAATTAAAGGGGTCTGCCGGCTATGAATTTTCACCCCGGGGCCCCGTGAAGAGACCCTGAATCAGATATATTCGTCCTCGTCGGCTCCCAGAAGGACATAGGTGCCCTCATCCTCTCTCTTTTTGATAAGATTGAGGAACTCCCGGGTCTCTTTATCCACCTCTTTCCGGGAGACTCTGGGAGAGAGGATGAGGGTCTCCTCGACAATGAGTTTCCTCTGGGAGGAGAGGTGGTTCAGGATATGATCTACAACCTCTGCGTCCTTTCCCCTGAGGATAAATGCGATTTTGTCATTATCCATCTCAAGAAGGAGATTCTGCAGATCACGGGGACGCATCTGGAAGATGCAGTCAATGGTATGGAGCTGCTCCTTGATGGATCTGCTCAAGTCCGGATCGCCGTCTTCCAGATGGTCCAGGATTCTCTTCTCGGAAGAGCTGTCCATATGCTTGAGGATCTCCGCCAGACGGTCCTGCCCGTCAATCACCACATCATCCTGCCTGCCTATAAGGTGAACCTTCTCCTGGAGCAGGGTTTCCATCCGGGTCAGAACCTCGGGTGCAATATTTCTCTCACGTGCCATCATCTTTACAAGTATGATCTGCCTGGCGGGATCACAGCTCTTTATATAAGCCGATACGGTCCTGGGTTCAAGAAAAGAGAGGACCACTGAACAGGTTTCAGGGGGCTCATCCTTCAGAAGCTGAAGGGTCTGGGGAAGGGAGAGGTCGTTGATAAAGGAAAAGGGGGGTACGAGGGTATCGGGAACAGCCTTGCTGAGTATCCGGGCGGCCTCCTTTTCGCCGAACGCCTCATTCAGAAAGGCTCTGGCCTTGTCGATTCCTCCCGAATTGCTGCCCTTGAGATTGAATTTATCCCCGAAGGTCTGAAGTATTTCAAGAGCCTCATCCCGGGTCACTTCCCTGATTCTGGCGATTTCCGCGGTGATCTGCTCTATCTCCGCTTCGCTCATACGTCTCAGGACCTGCCCGGCCTCCTCTTTACCAAGTAGAAGAAGAAATCTGGCGGCCTGTGAACTGCCCTGTCCGGAATCAGCCGAAGGCTTCGGCAGAGGGGCATTACTTTTCACATCCGGCCGGGGTGTGCCTGTCTTGAGTAGTCCCGGTGCTTCGGACTCCAGAACCCTGAGAGCCGCATTGTCTCCGGAATTTGATTTCTTGGGAGATCTGCTGCTCTCCGCTTTGTAGGCATCAAGGCCTTTCTGGGGAAACTTCATAAAATCATATTATCCCCTGCCGCCTGCGGGGTCAACGACGGGTCTCTTTTTTTGTTTGCCATTACAGAAAGTTCTGCCGATGATTTATGAGAGAGACCGACATGAAACAGAGATATATTTTATTGCCCCTTATACTTCTTCTACTCCCCGTCTGGACAGCAGCCGCACAGGACAGCCGTGTCTATGCCCCCTTTGTCTCACGGCTGAAAGTGGAAACCAGAGGGAGCGGAGTCCTTCTGTCCTGGAAGGATTCTGCCCAGCTCGACAATCCCGAGTACCTTATCTACGCCTCGGAAAGACCCTTTGATCCGGTCCATTTTATATACGGCAATCAGATCGCTGTTGTTGAAAAGGGTACAGAAAATTACTTCTATACCCCCGGGGATTCGGTTCCCAGGTACTTTCTGATACTGGCACAGGAGGAGGGACGCATTTTTGATGTATTCATCCCCTACAGAAACATGTCCATGGAAGCTGTTGCCGCAGAAGCTGCCCCTGTACAGGAGGAGAAGGCCGCCAGAATCTCTGATCTGAGGGTCTATCCCGAGGAGCACCACCTGCTTGTGAGCGCACTCACAAGCGATCCATCACGCCCTCTGATCCTCTTCCGCTCTACCGAAGCGATGGAGAACAGAAGCCATCTGTCGGAGTCTACAGAGGTAAGGATATTTGAAGGAGAAGAGATCATTCTCAAGGATCAGGTAGTTCCGGGCATCCCCTTCTACTATGCCCTTGTGGACAAAGGGCTTTATGAATCGGGCAGTGAAATTGTACTCTACGACGGTAGTGTCTCCCTGAGGGGTGTCAGCATCCCCCTTGAACAGTGGTCCTCAGAGGAAGCTCACAGTTTCCAGTACGCCTCAAGTCACATTCCCCTGCCCCTTCTGAACATTGAGCTTGACATCGAGACAGGCCGGAGGCTTCCGAATCCGGGTATCCCCGTGGAAAAGAGCGATCTGTCTCCCGAAACAGAACTGGCACTGGCCGAACTTGATTTCGGCAAGAGCGTCGATCCCGCCGTCTGGAAGCAGAGCGAACTCCTGCCTGTGGATCAGGCCCTGGAGCCGCCTCCCGAAACAGCCTGGGCCGGTGAGATGATGGAAAACGGCAGCTGGGACCTCCTTTACGGAGAGTGCAGCAGCAGACTCAAACAGACCTTTGACAATGAGGTAAGGGCACGTCTTTTCTTCTACAGAGGACAGGCATGTTATTTTCAGGGAAATCTTGAAGCGGCTTTTATGGATTTTCTGTCGGCAAGGGACAAGTACTACAGAGAGTCAAACAGCTGGCTTATCAATATCTACAGGCAGCGCCACAGACTGACAGTCAGCCGGGATCTGGAATAAGCTTAAAAGCCCCCGCAGGGGATCAGGCGAAGGCTTTACCTCTGCTCTTACCCACTTTCATACTCATAGATACAGACCAGCTCTCACCGGGAAACAGGGTTATCTCCCATCCGGGCATAAAGGTAGTGCCCTGATAGAGCAGCTCCTGGCCGCCCTGGCCGTCGCTGTAGGGTGTCTCAAGGGGAAGCATCCAGAAATAATCTGGATTATTGGAAAAATCGACCTGAATCGATGTGTTATTCATAACGTCCTGTACCTGGAGGATCTGAATATCCCTTACCTCCGCAGGCTGGGAACCAATCTCATTGAAGTTGTCCCTGCTGTCAATGCAGAAGAACTTTGACTCGCAGCTTGCCGGATTGGGCAGTGCGAGATTGAACTCACTGGCGAAATTGTATGTCACCTTCTCATAGCCTATATTGCTTATATCGTACTGGAGTTCCACGCTGTTGCGTTTGAAATCATACTGCTTGCGGATTTTCACGGGTATTTTCCGGCCCTTGCGGTCCATAGAACCGTTGCGCTGGAAAACGAGAAAGTGCTTCTCCCTGTTATGGGCATGAACTTCATAGTTGCCGCCTAGAAAGTCCCCCTCTTCCTTATGCCTGTCCGAACGGAAGGCATCGAAATCGAAGGAGTCAAGAAGATGATCGTGAAAAGCCTTGCGGAGATAGCCGTCACGCTGATGACCGTTACCCGTTCCGTCCCTGTGACGGCAGAGGGTATTCAGATAGTTCCAGCTTGAAGGCAGATAGTCAAGTTCGATAAGGGCTCCGCCCTTCTGATGGCAGTAGGCATTCAGGGTATGGCCCTGATAGAGGTACTCGTTCAGGCCGTCCAGGTCAAAGTCCATGGGAATAAGGGCGGGAATAAAGATCCCCTTCTCCCGGGTTGTTTTCTCTGCCTCGATAAGAAATCTGTAGGCGCTGTGCCGGAGCTGGATGTTGTAGATTCCCTTGTCACGGCCGTGCCAGTAGGAGGAGTGGTTCTGCCCCTTCCACAGCTCCTCCTTGGAGGATTTCTTTCTGTATTTGTCCCCTCTCACCTGATTGGTGAGGATGTGGGCATACATCATCTTGGAGTAGAGCAGATTGCTCTCGGGATAGACTGTAAGAAAGTGGCGGAAGTTGCAGTCACCGGCATTCTCACCGTTCTGGGGGATGAAACTGTCCTTCTTCCACTCCATCAGGTTTGAAAAACTTGTGGTGGCAAAGTATCTCTTGTCCATGGGAAAGGAGTTTCTTATATATCGTCCGGGAAGGGTCAGTTCGATCCAGTCCCGGTTTTCATCGAGTTTTGTAAAAAAGGATTCAAGCCAGCCTGTATCGCAGCTGGCGGTCTCCTGTGTACAGTCTCTGTTCAGAGACTCTCCGGAGAGGATTAGAGAGACAATAGAGTCCTTTGTGCACTCATTGCTCAGTTTTTTAAGCTCCCCAATAACCTCATCGGGACTGCAGATAAACATCATGTCCTGAATGCGGCGGCAGAGGGGAAAAACCTTGACGGCCTTGCCCTGTTCCTCTGTCAGAACCGGCTGAAAGAGGCGGGACTCCCTTATTCCGGCATCCCGGAAACGGGCTTCATCGAGGAAGGTGTACTCCATGCCGCAGCTGTTGAGGGTATTGGCCATCTGATTGTCCCAGATCTGCTTGGAAAGCCAGAATCCCCTGGACCTGCGGCCGAAACTTTTACGGAGGAAGGTGGTCATCATTTCAATCTGACCGACCCTGTCGGAAGGAGGAATCAGGGGCAGCAGCGGTTCATAGAACCCGCCGCCCAGGATTTCCGCCTGCTTCCGGTCCACAATCTCCCTGAGTACAGTTATGAACTCGGGGTGTCTCCTCTCCAGCCAGGAGAGGAGAGGACCGGAATAGTGAAGAGTTAAAGCCAGGTCGGAGAAGTTGTACACAGCCGTCAGGAAAGGCTTGTATGCCCTCTGGTAGGCATCCTCATAGAGGTGCTCGGGCAGGTCGAGAGGTTGTGTACTGTTCGTTCCGAAAACCAGCTTAATTTTTTTCATTTACTAGAGCCGGCATCGTAAGCGGGTCTTGATCAGCCGGCATTCGATGCTTCTTCTGCTTTCACTTTCTTATTTGGGATAATACATTTTGCCGGACACTTCGCAGCAGCTTCTGCTCTACCCGGATCTTTACTATCATAACTCAGAAAAGACAAATTATCTTCCACTTTATAACCTGCATCAGGAAATTTCTTCTCACAGATGCGGCAGGCGATACATCCGACCTTGCAATTGGCCTTGGTATCCTTACCCTTGTCCCGTGAATTACAGGCTACAATAAAGTCCGCAGAATCGGGAATCATTCTCATAACGCCGGTGGGACAGATATCCACACATTTGCCGCATGAGATACAGAGATCCTGATCCACTTCAACAAGACCGTTCTCGGTTTTGCCGATGGCGTTCACGGGACATACGGAAGCGCAGCTTCCCAGTCCGAGACAGCCGTACTTGCATGACTTGTCCCCGTTGAAAAGGACGGTGGCTGCGGTACAGTCGCTGATGCCCTGGTAGTTGAAGCTTCTTACAGCCTCTTCACTGCCGCCGATACAGTGGACTCTTGCCACCAGACGCTCGGCATTGGTATCTACCTCGACACCCATGATCTTTCCGACCTGCTCCAGAGTGTCCGCCCCGCCGGGTTTACACTTGGTCAGTTCTGCTTCGCTACCACCGGCAATAGCCTCGGCGTAGCTGCCGCATCCTGCATAACCGCAGGCACCGCAGTTCAGCCCGGGGAATGCACCCTCGAGGGCCTCTACTGTGGCATCTTTTTCTACTTTCAGTTTACGGGAGGCTACAGCCAGTCCCGTTCCGAGGAGACCTCCGAACACAACAGTGGACAGAAACCCCCAGAATATTCTTAATACTTGATCCATTCTACTATCCTACCAGGTTGTTCAGGAGGGCCTTGTCGAAAGCCATAAAGGCCATAGCCATCAGTCCCCCGCTGATAAAAGCGATGGGCGCCCCTTTCAAGAAACGGGGAACCTTTTCTGTTTCCATCTGTACACGGATTGCCGACATCAGAACAATGGCCAGCAGAAAACCGATACCCGCGGAGATACCTGCGGTAAAACTTTCAAGAACATTGTATCCGCTGTTGATGTTGATCAGAGCGATACCCATAACAGCACAGTTTGTTGTGATAAGGGGCAGGTAGATACCCAGTGCCTTGTAGAGCACAGGAGAGTACTTCTGCACAACCATCTCAACAAGCTGTACCAGAGACGCAATGGTAAGGATAAACACAATGGTCTGAAGGTAGGTCAGATTCAGGGGCATCAGGATCAGATGATAGAGAGCCCAGGTGACCAGAGATGCGATGGACATAACGAAGGTAACCGCAAAACCCATACCCACGGCGGATTCCACATTCTTGGATACACCGATAAAGGGACAGAGTCCCAGGAACTGGGCAAGAATCAGGTTACTGATAAATACATATGTAATAAGTATTGCAAAATAGCTCATTAGATTTCCTCCTTACCGGGTCTGGAGCTGATCCAGTTGAACATGGCCTTCAGATAGCCCACGACAAAAAGAGCTCCGGCGGAGAGGGAGATGATCCGTACAGGAGCCTGTACAAGACCGGGAACCTCGATTACACCGTTGAAGCTGCCCATGGGGAAGAGAGTGATGGTTCCGGCTCCCAGAACCTCTCTGATCAGGGCGATCAGTGTGAGGCCGAAGAAGAATCCCAGACCCATGCTCAGGGCATCCATGATGGAGTCTTTAACACCGTTTTTGCTGGCAAAGGCTTCCGCCCGTCCCAGGATGATGCAGTTTACAACAATCAGCTGTACAAATACACCGAGGCTCTTGGAGAGTCCGGGTGCATAGGCCTGCATCAGCAGGTCTACCAGTGTTACAAATGTAGCGATAATAACGATATACGCGGGGATATGAATCTCATCGGGTATAAAGTTCTTAAGCAGGGCTACCATGATATTGGAGCCGAGCAGTACAAAAATGGTACCGGCGCTCATACCCAGGGCGTTCACAACCTGAGTTGATACTGCCAGGGAGGGACAGAGTCCCAGCATCAGTATAAAAATGGGGTTTTCTTTGATAAAACCCTTAGTCAGTTCTCTCATTTATCATCTCCCAGAGCTTTAACGTACTCAGACCCCTCTTTAAGAGGACCCGCAATACCCGCAAAGGTAATGGTCGCACCCGAAACCGCATCGGGAGCTTCAAGTTCATTCTTGGTCACGGGAACGGGAGAGTCTCCGCCGGTTCCGATAAACTTGTCCATATAACCGTGGGACTCTGCCTTTTTACCGAGACCGGGAGTCTCGGAGTTGTCCATCAGAACAACGTCCATAACGGTTCCGTCGGTCTCATAGGAGGCGAGGATCTTCATGTCTCCGCCGTATCCCTTTCCTGTAAACTCGAGTATCCAGGCATCGGCGCCGACTACGGGGTAGCGGGCCTGAATGGAACCGGCATCTTCAAGCTCTTCAATGGCACCGGGTGTACCGGTTTCAAGAAGGTTTTCCAGAGCAGCCTTCAGTTCCGCCGCCTTGCGGATGGCAATGGCGGGCTCGGTTATGGAGTTGACCATTCCCAGAAGAAGGGCGGATATTGCACAAATCAAAGCCAGTTTTCCGGCTTTTTCCATGGTAGCATTCATTTAGATCCCTCCTCTTCCTTTACAAGTCCGAACTTCTCGGGCTGAAAAGCTCTGTTGATAAGAGGAACGAAAATGTTCATAAAGATGATCGCCAGGGAGACACCTTCGGGAACGGAGCCGAAGAAACGCAGCAGGTAGGTCATGAAACCGCATCCCACACCGTAGATCAGCATTCCCTTGGAAGTCAGGGGCGAGGTAACCATGTCGGTAGCCATAAAGAGGGCACCAAGCATCAGTCCGCCCGAGAAAAGGTGGAACAGAACGTCACCGGAAAAGAGTCCCTGTCCATAGCGGAAACCGCCGAAAATCCATACAAGAAGGGCAAAGCTGCCCAGATAGGCTGCAACGATCTCCCAGTTGGCTATCTTTCTGATAAGCAGGTAGAGACCGCCTACAATAAGAAGGAGGGCTGAAACTTCACCGATACAACCGGGGACACGTCCCAGAAAGAGGTCCATATAGCTTACAGGTACACCTTCGGCCGCCAGAAGATCCAGAGGTCCGTGGATTCCTTCGGTTATGGACGAGAGTCCCACCTTGATGGAACCCAGAGGAGAGGGTCCTGTTACAGCATCGGCACCGGCAACCCTGGGAAGGGTCCAGGTTGTCATGCTTCCGGTCCATGAGAAGAAAACAAAGACGCGCCCTGCAAGAGCGGGGTTCATCCAGTTGCCTCCAAGGCCCCCGAAAGTCCATTTAACAACGGCAATGGCGAAAACTGAAGCCACTACAACAACATACACAGGGACGGCGGGAGGCATATTGAAACCGATCAGAAGACCGGTGAGAAACGCACTGCCGTCGGCGATTGTATTTTCGCCTTTAATTTTGTTCAGCAGAGCCTCTGTTCCCACGGCAGCTATAATAGCCGCAGCCAGAACCAGGAGGGATCTGAGGCCGAAAATATAGATTCCCCACACCCCCGCAGGCAGCAGACAGGCGGAAACTGTCCACATAATGGAGGCCGTGCTCTGAGGATGATGAAACTGGGGTGAGCTTGATATTACGAGTTTATCTTTCATTTGCCCGCCTTCTTCATACTGTTTTTTCTGATGACCTTCTTGCCGCCTCTGAATCCCTGAACGAGGGGGATGTGAGCGGGGCACATAAAGGAGCAGGAACCGCACTCCACGCAGTCCATAAGACCGGCGGCGGCAGCTTCATCACTCATATTGAAGTCAACGTATTTGTAGATTTTTGTGGGATTCAGGCCCATGGGACATGCTGAAATACAGCGTCCGCAGGAGAGACAGGCTGACGGTTTGGCTGCCTTGATCTCTTTTGCTGTCAGGGCGAGGATTCCACTTGTACCCTTTGTTACAGGGGTATCCAGGTCATAGACCGTAAATCCCATCATGGGACCGCCGGCAATAACCTTGACGGGTTCTTCAGAGAATCCGCCGCAGTCTTCTATGAGAGTACGGAAACTGGTTCCCACTCTTGCCTTCAGGTTCGAGGGGTTCTTGATGGCTCCCCCGGAAACTGTCACGATCCGTTCAATTACGGGTTTGTCAAAGACGACTGCTTCATAGATGGAGAGACAGGTACCCACGTTGGCATTGATCACGCCCACTTCCAGAGGAAGCTGGCCTGAAGGAACCTCTTTGCCTGTTACAGCCTTGATAAGGTTCTTTTCAGCACCCTGGGGGTATTTAACCTCGAGGGGCATAACCTCCATGTCATAGCCTTTGGCTGTTACAAGAGACTGAAGGTGTTCAACGGCATCCATCTTGTTGGCTTCGATACCGATAACGGTCTTGCCGGGAGCCAGAAGACGCTGAACGATCCTGATACCCTCAAGAACCTCATCCGCCTTTTCGAGCATAACTCTGTGGTCGGAGGTAAGGTAGGGTTCGCACTCAACGGCGTTGATAATAAAGGTTTCGCAGACCTTTCCCTTGGGCAGACTCAGCTTGACGTGGGTCGGGAAGGTTGCTCCCCCCTGCCCTACGATACCCATTTCGGAAATCTTGGCCGCAATCTCTTCATTGCTCATTGAATTCCAGTCTCTGGGTGAAGTTTCCTTGCCCAGACGTTTGAATTCTCCCTGCATTTCGATAACCACCGCATCAACGGCGATTCCATTGGGAAGGTAGATCTTTTTGATCTCCTTGACTTCACCGGGGACGGGTGAGTGGATGTTTGCAGAAACAAATCCTCCCGCCTTACCGATAACCTGCTCTTCTTCTACAAGATCGCCTTTCTTAACCAGGCACTCACAGGGTGCACCGATATGTTGAGAAAGGGGCACAACTGCTATACTTGATAAGCTGGCATTCTGTATTTCCTTGTTACAAGTAGCTTCCTTGTAATCCTGAGGATGAATTCCCCCTTTGGGGAAAGTACTAAATCGACTCATGCTGCCTGTTGTTTCCTCCTTAATACGAATTTACCATAACTCCGGATGCTGCTCTTCTGGGCGGCATGGTGTAGACCGGAGAGGTGGATTAGGACAAAGACACATATAAACACTGCATAAACCATCAATTGATGCAGATCAGTTCCTGTTTTTTCGCGGCTGAGAATCCCTGTCTCCGCCGGGCCGGTCTCGCCGGCCATCAGTTTTCCCGGACCCGAAAGACTCAGATCCCCAAGGGCAGCACTGTACCACTCGTCTGAAAAGACAAGAGCGGTATGGCGGCTCTCCATGATTCTCCCGTCCTGCAGGCTGTAGTCCTCAAAGGAGACCGATGAGCCTGGCATGGGAAGACTATAGCTTCCTCCGTAGAGAAAGGAGTCCTGATAGGCGCGGTGCTTCAGATAATCCGCCCCGTCGGGAAGCCCGCTGATTCTGTTTTTCCGACTCAGATTGTCGTAGTTCCACTCTCCCCCGGCTGACAGGGCAGCGGGTATACCCGCGGGAAGAGACTTCTCCGAGGGCAGTTGAAGCCCAGTCAGAACAAAAGCGGCCAGTGCCGCGGCAATGAGAAAATACCCTGTCGGGAATTCTTTCCGGCTCTGCACCGCCGCAGGACGCCGGTGGGCGGTCAGGGAGACAGGCTCAAAAAATGCATGATCCTGCTTCTTCCATGAAAGTTTCGTTTTCTTCACAACTGCCGGTTTCTTCTCGGCCGCCGTTGCCCGGCGGACTTTCCCGGGGGTGCCGGGATAAAGAACGGCTCCTGCAAAAACGGAAAAGACAAGAAGCACAACCAGAACATACCGCATCGGAATCTGTCCGGACAGCAGAAGAAAGCCGGCCGGAAGAAAGGGGAGGATCATCCGAAGCGGATACCATCTGCCCTTTTTCACTGCAAGCCGGAGCAGCAGCGCCGTAACAGCCAGAAACGGAAAAAGTCCGTTCAACCCCGCCCGGAATATAAAATAGCCGGCAAAGAGAAAAGCTCCGCCGGGAAATACAAAACGCAGGCAGCCTGCACAGAGGAGCAGAATCACTGCGGCATAGAGAACAGCCGCTTCCGGGCTTCTCTCCTCATCCGGCAGAATCCAGTTCACACGGCTCATAAGCTGTGAATTCTCAAAAACCCTCCGGTATTCTAGAGGAGTGCGTGAATTTGGTAAATAGAGGATTTCATATATGTCCTGCTGAAAGTAGGCTGAAATTCCTGTCATCCAGGGATCAATACGCGGATCAAAGCGGTTGGGCCCCATTCCGCCTGTAAAATCCCTTACCGAAACGGATTCCGTCCCGTCGTAGGAACCGTAGGAGATCATGCTGTTGGACATGCTCACTGGCTCGGAGGGGGCTATGCTGAATATCTCCTGTTCCAGATCCTCACTCATTTGAACCGAAGGGATAAGAAGTGGATACCAGCTGCTCCAGAATTTCCCTTCCCTTGTGAAGGCGGAGGAGAAAAAGAAAATCCCCGCGAATCCCAGAATAACCAGACCAAGGGAAGCTGTCTTGAGTACATAAGTTAAGGAGCGGTTATTCATTGAAACAACCATATGGAGCTGAGAGAGATTCTGTATACCGGGCCATCTGGATAATTCTCCTTTTTAGGCTCTTCTTTGTCAAGAATATATATTCATAAAAGCCCCTGTATTACAGCTTTTTCATTTACCCCGGTGAAGGTATTCATTATATTAAAAGCATGAGCAGCTCTACTGAAAAATTTAAAAAAGTCATTTCCTCGGTTGTCTCGGTCCTGGGAGGTGTTTCAGTCTATGCCCTGATAGGGAAAAGCGGTACTGGCAAGAGTTTCCGCGCCCGTCTGCTGGCTGAAAAATATAATATCCCCTATATGATCGACGACGGCCTTCTTATCAAAGACAACCGCATCATAGCTGGAAAATCGGCAAAAAAAGAAAAACTCTATATGGGGGCCATCAAAACAGCCCTCTTTGACGACCCGCAGCACCGTTTGGAAGTACGGGAGACAATAAAGAAAGAGAAGGTCCGCAAGATCCTTCTTATTGGCACATCGGAAAAGATGGTCAAC
Organism: Oceanispirochaeta sp.; assembly: GCA_963676905.2. GTDB lineage: Bacteria > Spirochaetota > Spirochaetia > DSM-2461 > DSM-2461 > Oceanispirochaeta. The sequence goes on along the minus strand of CAXXVE010000001.1, from coordinate 2,157,224 downwards.
AAGATGGGGGGACGTCTGGGCCTTCCTCCTGTGAGCAAACTTATAAGGATTGAGGACATCGCCAGCCGCGAGGAGATAGACAAGGCAATCCAGGCCAGATACTCCGAAGGCAAGCACATCATCCCGGTTCCCTCGATAGAGGTGAAAACCGACTACTCCCATATCCTCTCCGACTCCATCAAGATCCTCTTCCGGAAGGGTTTCGGCTTCCGGAAGGAGACCCAGATCTTCGAAAAAGCTGTAGTCACCCCTGAATTCGCAAGCGAGAAGACCCGCGGAACCGTCAGGATCTCCGAGGCGGCCCTTTCGCAGATGATCCTCCACTGCATCGACGAGTACGACGGTGCCATCAAGGTCATAAAGATTTCAGTAAAAAGAGACCGCAGGGGATATAAGATAAGAATCTATATCGAAGCGGGATACGGCAGCCAGCTGGGAGGCAATCTCCACGACCTTCAGGCCTATGTGCTGGACAAGGTGGAACGGTTTACAGGGATTCTGATCGAAGAAGTATCCATCGAGGTGGCCAAGGTTTCCAAAAGAAAGAAGATCTGATCCGGAGCTTCAGGCAGGAACTCCCCGAATACGGGGAGCCCTCCACCTGTTAAAGCTCTGACTGAGAATACATGTCAGGCTTCGGGAGCCGCCTTTTTTCTGGGCTTTGACTTTCCGGGTTTGCGTGAACCCCCTGCAGCCTTGAAGGGGGGCCGTTTGCGGGGGATCTTCCAGTTGTTCTGCTTGAATACAAGTTTCACAGCGTCGATCACATCCCTGTTGGGGGCAATCATCGGCCGAAGGGCCTCTTTGACAGCATTTACAGTATCATTGAAAGAGGTTTCCTCACCCTGATCAAGGGCACCGGTCTCCATCAGGTAACCCCGGCACAGAAAGTAGAGCATCTTGCCCCGTTTCTTGTTCTCCCCTTCCTTCTTTATATACCTGTCCAGTTTCTGCAGGTCCCGGAGAAGTCTCTTGCGGAATTCACGGCCCCGGGGACCGTTCAGAATTTTCTGAAACCGGGGAAGAAGGTATTCAAATATATGAAGTTTTTCGGCTGAATTGACAATGGCTTCGGAATAGCCCGACTGGAGGATCTTGAAAATCTCCTCACTCATCCGGGAGACCGAGCAGTCCGCCAGAAGGAGAGAGTCCCGCCTTATGGCCTTCCGCAGACGCCAGGGAATTTTCGCACCCGTCATAACCGAGTACTTTACGGCCCTCAGCATTCTTACAGGATCTTCCTTGAAGGTGTAGTCCAGGGGAATCACCGAGCGGAGCTTTCTGTTCTTAATGTCCCTGACCCCGTCATGGTAGTCAATGATCTGCTCTTCCCGGGGGGAGTAGTAGAGGGCGTTGAGTGTGAAGTCTCTTCGCTTGGCATCCTCGTCGATTGTTCCGTAGAGGTTCTCACCGTCTCCGCTCTCAAGGGAGCGGAATGTAGCTACTTCCAGAATTTTGTCCTGGGGAAAGTAGACATGGACAAGACGGAAGCGTTTTCCGATGATCCTTGAGTTTCTGAAGATCTTTCTGACCCGGGAGGGGGATGCATCCGTGGCGATGTCATAGTCCTTGGGAACCTTGTCGATCAGAAGGTCTCTGACCGCTCCGCCTACAACATAGGCCTGATAACCTGCGGACCTCAGACGGTCGGTGACTTTCAGGGCATCATGATCAAGCTTCTGCCTGCTGATGCCGTGCTCTTCCAGAGTGTATACCTTGGCCTGTCTGATCAGACGGCCTTTGCTGTTTTTTCCATATCGTATAAGCATTATTTCTATTTAATTCCAGTAAACCCTCAGTCTCTTTATCTATAATGAGATTCGGGCAGCGCGTATCTTTTCTATCTGCTGCATATTCTATTCAATACAGGCACGGATTTCAAGGGCAGCAGAAGGACCCCCCAATCCCGGCATGACTGACAGCCGCTGCCGGGACCTGAACACAAAACAGGAGGGTACCGGAACCTATTATTCAGGCATAATGGACAAGTTGTAAAGAAATATTTCCCCGTTCCATAAGGGCTATGTGTGTATTTTTCCTTCATATAGGAAGGAAAAAGGAGCCACTTACAATAAAATTGTAGTTTTTACAAAAAAATCAGTAATACCTCTTTTCCTTCTGCCAATCCCTGTTACAATAGTATTCATGAATTTGCGCTGATCGACGGAGTCTTCAGAAAGCTGACTGATCAGTTAATCAACATCTTAAGGAAGTAAAATGGAATTCAAATACCAATGCAGTGAATGCGGATCGTTCTACGATCTGAATCCTGCCCTCACAACCTGTCCTTCCTGCAGCAAGAATCAGAAAAGCAACGAACCTCTCAGAGGGGTTCTGGAAGTCCATGCCGAAGGGAATCTGCCGAAAGACAGTGAAGAAATGATTCAGAGCCTTCTTCCGGTTCCCGAAGAGTTTTTCCCTCCCCTTCCCCGGGTCAAAGGAGAGCTGTGGGCTCCCCGGCGAATCCGTGAAGAGCTTGGCTTGAATGGGATTTATGTGATGAATGACGGCTGCAACCCTACAGGATCATTCAAGGACAGGGCCTCTGTTCTTGTATCAGCCTTTGCAAAACAGCACGGCATCGACACCATTGTTCTGGCATCCACAGGAAATGCAGGCTCATCAATGGCGGGCATTGGCGCCGCGGCAGGTCAGAAGGTCGTCCTGTTTCTGCCCGAAACCGCTCCTCCCGCCAAACTGATCCAGGCTCTCCAGTACGGAGCGACACTTTATAAGGTTGCCGGCAACTATGATATGGCATATGACCTCTCCCTGGATTATTCTGAAAGAGAGGGGGGAATGAACAGAAACACAGCCTGGAACCCCATGACAATGGAGGGAAAGAAAACGGTATCCCTGGATATCTACAGTCAGCTGGGCGGCAAAGCTCCTGACAGGGTATTTGTTCCCACAGGCGACGGCTGTATTCTCGGCGGCGTCTACAAGGGATTCAAGGACCTTCTCCAGTTCGGTCTGATCGAGAAGATGCCCCGGATTACCGCTGTTCAGGCGGAAGGAAGCAATGCCCTCTACAGAGCCTGGAAGACAGGAAGTTTCGACTTCCAGCCCAGTACGACCGTAGCCGACTCCATTTCTGTGGATGTTCCCCGAAACGGTTATACAGCTCTGAAATACCTTCAGGATTTCGGAGGGGACGTGGTCTGTGTATCAGACGAACAGATCATCGAAGCCCAGGCTCACCTCTCTTCGAAGGGGGGACTCTTTACAGAACCCGCAGGAGCCGCCGGATGGGCGGGACTCCTGAAGTGCAGCAGTGAAATTGCAGAAAATGAGACCGCCGTAGTCCTGGCGACAGGAAGCGGTCTGAAAGATACGGCCACAGCCCTGAAAGGGGTCAGCATGCCGGAAAAGACAATATCAAGTATTGAAGATATAAGGGGATAAGAAGAAGATGATTGATTACACCGTAAACAAAGAGGTACAGAAACAGAACGCCGCCTACTGTAAGGCCAAGGGAATCAAACTTCCCACGATTGCCATGATGAAGAACCCCGAGCTGGTTCCCGAAGAGGCAAAGGCGAAACTGAAGAATACAGGTCTCTGGGATCTTGATCCCGTCAACCTCTACAGAATCACCTGGAAGAACGAACCCGTCAGCAAGGGCGGACAGTTCGGCAAGGTCAACCACATTGTCCTGCCTGAAGCACTCACAGGAACCAAGGCGAAAATCATCGCCCTCACAGGAAAGTGGTTCCCCACGGGAGCCCACAAGGTTGGAGCCACCTTCGGCTGCCTTGCCCCCCGTCTGACAACAGGACAGTTCAACCCCCAGACAACCAAGGCCGTATGGCCCTCAACAGGAAACTACTGCCGTGGCGGAGCCTACATCTCCGCTCTTCTGGCCTGCGACGCCATAGCCATCCTCCCCGAAGAGATGAGTGAAGAGCGTTTCAACTGGCTCAAAAAGGTTGCCGGCGAGATCATCGCGACACCCGGTTCCGAGTCCAACGTAAAAGAGATCTTCGACAAGTGCTGGGAACTCAGAGAGTCAGGCGAGGACCTGAGGATCTTCAACCAGTTTGACGAACTGGGTAACCCCCTGTGGCACTACAATGTAACAGGAAGCGCCATCGAGGAAGTTCTTGGCTACTACATGAAAGACGGCGACAAATTTGCAGGGTATGTATCCTCTTCAGGTTCCGGCGGAACACTGGCGGCGGGAAGCTATCTTAAAACTGTCTTCCCCCAGAGCAAGATCATCGCCTCCGAGGCTCTCCAGTGCCCCACCCTTCTGAACAACGGCTATGGCGCCCACAGAATCGAGGGAATCGGCGACAAGCATGTTCCCTGGGTACACAACTGTAAAGACACAGACTTTGTAACAGCCATCGACGACGAGGACCCCATGCGTCTGATCCGCCTCTTCAACGAGCCCATTGGACGGGACCTCCTCAAGGGCGCCGGTGTAGACAGCAGCCTTGTTGAACAGCTGGACCTTATGGGAATCTCAGGGGTGGCCAACGTTCTGTCAGCCATCAAGTTCGCCAAATACAACGAGCTTACAGAGAACGACTATGTTGTGACCATCGCCACCGACTCCATGGAGCTCTACGGCTCCAGAATCCAGGAACTGGCAGCCTCCAGAGGAGCATACACCTCCGGACAGGCGGAGCGGGATATGGAACTTCTTCTGGGTCAGACCTTCGACCATACCAAAGAGCTGAACTACTACGACAGAAAGGCAATCCACAACCTGAAGTACTTTACATGGATCGAACAGCAGGGACGCGAACTTGCCGAACTCAACGCACAGTGGTACGACCACGACAACTACTGGTATGGAACCCTCGGCCAGGCCGATGAGGTGGATGCCAAAATCAATGAATTCAACGAGATGATCGATAAAAGCTGATAAATCAGTCCGGTCCCTCCCATAAAGGGGGGATCTCCGGGGCTCCGGTCCCGGCCGGGCGGAGATCCGGAAAATCAAGTCCCGGCGGAGGGTGCCCTCCGGCGGGTCTTATAACGAGGAAGTAAAATGACAGATATTATGCACCCCCTCTCCTTTAAAGAGCTGGTGAACAGGCTGTTTTCGGAACTGGCCCAGGACGGAACCGTTTTCAGCTTCAATAAATCTCTGAGCGGAGCCGACGGCAGCGGCCACAGCCCCATGGAGCTCTTCGGCGAAAACGCCGCTACCCCCGTGGGACCCGCAGCAGGCCCCCATACCCAGCTGGCCCAGAATATTGTGACCTCCTGGGCGGCGGGAGCCCGGTTTTTCGAACTCAAAACCGTCCAGATCATGGATACCCTTGAAATAGAAAAGCCCTGTATCGACGCCGAGGACGAGGGCTTCAACACAGAGTGGTCCACAGAGTTCACTCTGGACAAGGCCTATGACGAATACCTTAAGGCCTGGTTCCTTCTCCATATGATGGAGGCCCTCTTCGAAGATCATAAAGAGAGACAGTTTATATTCAATATGTCCGTAGGTTATGATCTGAAAGGGATTCAGAACCCCCGTATGGACCAGTTCATAAACCGCCTGATGGACTCCGGTTCGGAAGAGAAATTTCTTCAGTATAAAAAAGAACTTGAAGCCTTTGCCGCGGATACATCCTTTCTCAAGGGAACAGGTCTTGAAAACAGAGCCTCGGCCCTGAAGGGACTGGCCGACAGAATATCCGGTAAGATCTGCCGCTCCATGACCCTCAGCACAATGCACGGCTGCCCTCCCGAAGAGATCGAAAAAATAGCCGTCTATCTGCTGACTGAGAAAAAGATTCATACCTTTGTAAAACTGAATCCCACCCTTCTGGGATTCGAAAAAGTCCGCTCCATCCTCGACTCACTTGGATTCGACTATGTGGGACTCAAGCAGGAGGGTTTCGACCACGATCTGCAGTATCCCGATGCCGTGGCCATGCTGACCCGGCTGATCGCCCTTGGAAAAAAAGAGGGCCTCAGTTTCGGTGTCAAACTTACAAATACTCTGGGCTCCGTCAACAATAAGGGAGCTCTCCCCGGAGAAGAGATGTACATGTCCGGCCGGGCCCTCTTTCCCATCTCCATCAATGTGGCTCTGAAGCTGAGCCGTGAGTTCGACTGCGCCCTGCCCATCTCCTTCTCCGGAGGAGCCTCGGTTTCCAATATGAAAGAGCTTATCGAAACCGGCATCCGCCCTGTGACAATGGCCACAGAGATGCTGAAACCCGGCGGCTACGGACGCATGGCCCGGGCAGTTGAAAAGGCGAAGGAAGTGAGCGACTGGAACAGCTCCTCCATAGACCTGAAAGCCCTTGAGGCTCTTGCCGAAAAGGCTATGAGTGCAAAAGAGTATAAAAAGGACTGGAGAGGCACCGATGCCATCAGTACCGAAGAGGAACTCCCCCTCTACGAGTGCGCCGTGGCTCCCTGTAAAACAGCCTGTGCCATCCATCAGGATGTTCCCGAATACCTGCGTCTTGTAGGACAGGGCCGCTATGCAGATGCTCTGGAAGTCATCTACAACAAGAACCCCCTTCCCTTTATCACAGGATGGATCTGCGACCATAAGTGTCACTACAACTGTACCCGCATAGACTATGACGGAACAGTCAAGATCCGTGAAATGAAGAAGATCGCCGCTCAGCAGGGCTTTGATGAGTACCTGAAGCGCTTCAACGCCCCCAAAACAGGGAGCTCGAAGAAGGCGGCTGTTATCGGAGCCGGCCCCGCCGGCCTGGCGGCAGCCTACTTCCTCCGCCGCGGCGGTATGGAGGTCTCCATATTTGAGAAGACCGACGGTCCCGGAGGCGTTATCCGCAATGTCCTCCCCTCCTTCCGTATGCCCCCGGATCAGATAGAAAACGATATGGACTTTATCCGCATGCACGGTGTGGACTTCCATTTCGGCGTGAAGGACCTGAATGCGGCAGACCTCAAGGCAAAGGGATACGACAAGGTACTTGTTGCCGTTGGAGCCGAAAAAGACAGACACCTGGACCTTCCCGGAGGCCGGATCATGACCTCTCTGGAGTTCTTGGAGAAGTTCCGCAACGACCCCGAAGGATGCAATCTCGGTGAGAATGTCGCCGTTGTGGGCGGAGGAAACACAGCCATGGACTCAGCCCGTTCTGCCGTAAGGGCGCCGGGTGTCAAGCAGGTCCGTGTTATCTACAGACGGACTCTGAAAGAGATGCCTGCAGACAGGGAAGAGTACTACGACGCCATGGAAGAGGGAATCAGCTTCCACTTCCTCAGAAACCCCGAATCCTTTCAGGCCGAGGGCGTTCTGAGATGCTCTGTCATGAAACTGGGAGAGCCTGATGAATCGGGAAGGCGCCGCCCCGTTGTAACTGAAGAGACAGAGGAGTTCCCCGTGGACACAATGATCACCGCCATCGGTGAGACCGTGGACAATGAGCTTCTCAAATCCTTCGGCATACCCGTGGGCGACGGCTGGGCCGTTACCGACAAGATAACAAATGAAACCCAGCTGCCGGGTGTCTTCCTTGTGGGAGACGCCAAAAACGGTCCCGACTCCATAGTCGGAGCCATGGGCAGTGCCCGCAAGGCTGTAAATCATATTCTCGCAGCCGAAGGCGTTCTGCTGACCCCTGCAAAAGTTGAAGAACTTGACAAGGCGGAGCGTGAGGATCTGACAAAGAGAAAGAGCCGCATGACTGCCAGCGGAGAGGATGAAAAGGACTTTGCGGCCTGGGCCGAAGTGGAGGCCAGCCGCTGCCTTCAGTGCGACGTGTTCTGCAACAAGTGTGTCGACGTCTGCCCCAACAGGGCCAATGTCGTCATAAAGACTCCCGCGGGCTTTACCCAGGAGAGCCAGATTCTCCATGTGGATGCCTACTGCAACGAATGCGGTAACTGCGCCCAGTTCTGTCCCTGGGAGGGACGTCCCTACAAGGATAAAATTACTGTATTCAGCACCAGAGAAGACTTCGACGGCAGCGACAACAACGGCTTCTATGTGGAGGGAGAGACAATCATCCTCCGCCAGAGCAGCAGCCTCTTTGAACTGAAGTGGGACGGCTCGGAGCTGAGCGGCACCATTCCCGGAGGCAGCGACGGCCAGAAGACAGCCGCCGCCCTCAAAACGATTATGAAGGATTACAACTGGTACAACGGAGCGGTGGAGGCCTAGGCTTTCATCCAGTACACCTGCCGGGGCACAGCCCCGTCAGGAGCAAGGAGCAAAACATGTTGATTATAAAAAACGCAACTGTAGTGAATTTCTCCCCTCCCGAAGTACATGAAGGGTGGGATATTGTTATAGACGGCGGCATCATCGCAGCGGCAGGCCCCGGAGCTTCCGCAGGCATGAGCGCCGATGAAGTATGGGATGCAGCTGGAAAAATAGTCCACCCGGGACTTGTATGCAGCCACAACCACTTCTACTCGGGCCTCTCCCGGGGAATTCTGGCGGACATTCCGCCCAGCCCCGACTTCATCTCGGTTCTCAAGAACCTCTGGTGGCGTCTGGACCTGGCCATCGACAAAGATATACTGAAGTCCAGTGCCGAGATCTGCTGCCTCGACGCCATCCGGAACGGAACGACATCAGTCATCGATCACCACGCCTCCCCCGCCTTTATAGACGGGTCCCTGACAGTCCTCAAGGACGCCTTTGAAATGACAGGCCTGAGAGGCATGAGCTGCTATGAAACCACCGACCGCAACGGCGAGGGTGAAGTGGAAGCCGGAGTGGCCGAAAATATCAGGATAACAAAGGAGATCGACGCCGAAAAAGACGCAGGAAAATGGTCGGGCCTCTTTGAGTCCCATCTGGGGGGACATGCCCCCTTCACCCTGCCCGACAAGGCTCTGAAGATGCTTGGTGATGCAGTGGAGTCCACAGGACGTGGATTTCATACCCATGCCGCCGAAGACCGCTACGATGTGTCCCACTCCCACCACAAATACGGAAAGGACCTTCTTGTCCGGATGGACAACTACGGACTTCTGAACAGCAAGGCCCTGATTGTCCACGGCCTCTTCCTCTCAGACGAGGACAGAAGGATTCTGGATGAACGCAACAGTTTCCTTGTTGTCAACTTCCGCTCCAACATGAATAACGGAGTAGGAGTGCAGAACCATATTGCCTCGGTTAAAAATGCTGCACTGGGAACTGACGGTATCGGCAGCGACATGTGGGAGGAGTTCAAATTCGCCTACTTCAAGCATAAAGATACCGGAGGCCCCCTCTGGCCCGGTGACATACTCGGCTTCCTCCACAACGGTAATACCATTCTGGAACGGAACTTCGACAGCCGTTTCGGCCGGATCGAAAAGGGATACAAGGCGGACCTTGTGGTCTCTGACTACAACAGCCCCACCCCCATGAAGGCCGAAAACATCGCCGGCCATATCGCTTTCGGCCAGAGCTCCGGATCGGTCCGCTCTGTGGTTATCGAAGGAAAGGTTGTCCTCAGGGACAGGGAGTTCCCCATGGATGTCAGCGGCATCTATGCGGAGGCAAGGCAGAACGCCTCCCGCCTCTGGGATGAGATGAATAAAATCAAACCGTAAACAAACAGAGGCCGGCAGTCAAAGATACTGCCGCCCTGCCCCGGTGCGCCTTTCAGGCAGTCCGGAAAACAGATCAGTTACAAATGCACAGGAGAAGTAAAATGAGCATAGAAAAAGAGATCCGCGCCAAGGCGGAGGAATACAGAGATTACACTGCAAAAGTACTGTCCCAGATGGTACAGGTTAAGTCCTACTCAAGTGAAGAGGAAGCGGTATGCCGCAAAATCAAGGAACTCTGCGAAGAAGCGGGATTTGATGAAGTCTACTTTGACGGACTGGGTTCTGTTATCGGGCGCGTCGGAAAGGGACCTAAGATTCTGGCCTTTGACGCCCATATCGATACAGTGACAGTGGGAGACCCCGACGCCTGGGAAAAGGACCCCTTCTCCGGAGATATCGACGATACCTATGTATGGGGAAGAGGAAGTACTGACCAGAAGGGCGGCGCCGCCGCCATGATCACAGCCGGACGCATCCTCAAAGAGATGGGTTACGACAAGGAGTACTCCGTTTACTTCACCTTTACAGTAATGGAAGAGGACTGTGACGGAATGTGCTGGAAGTACCTCATCGAAGAGGAAAAACTGGTTCCCGACTTTGCGGTTTCCACAGAACCCACAAGCTGCCGCCTCTACAGAGGCCACAGGGGAAGAATGGAGATGGTCGTTAAGCTTAAGGGTGTTTCCAGCCACGGATCTGCTCCCGAGCGCGGTGTCAGCGCCGCCTACAAGGCAAGCCGCGCCGCTCTGGCCATGGAGAAACTGAATGCCGACCTCCAGCCCGACGAAGGCGACTTCCTCGGAAAGGGAACCATCGTTGTATCGGAGATGAAGGTTAACGGCCCCTCCCAGTGCGCCGTTCCCGACCAGGCCATGCTCTACCTTGACCGCCGTCTTACATGGGGAGAAGATGCGGATCTGGCCATCAGCCAGGTGAAAGAGTACATCACAGAGGCTCTTGGCGAGCCCCCCCTCTCAGTCACCATGCCCGACTACGCCAAGAAGGGTTGGAAGAAAACCGACTACAGCCAGGAACTCTACTTCCCCACATGGAAAATCGAAGAGGACCATCCCCTTGTACAGGCCGGTGTTTCAGCCCATACAGACCTCTATGAGAAGGCCCCCGTTGTGGACAAGTGGACCTTCAGCACCAACGCCGTAGCCATCTGCGGCCGCCACAAGATCCCCACCATCGGATTCGGCCCCGGAGACGAGAAGGAAGCCCACGCTCCCAACGAGAAAAACAGAATTGAAGACCTTGTTGTCTGCTCGGCCTTCTACGCCATGCTCGCATATAAAATCTGATGTGAAATACTCCTCCTTACAGGCCGTGAAGCTGCGGCTGCCGGGGGATTATGGCAAGGATTGAAAAAGGCGCCCGTCAAAGGGCGCCTTTTTTATTCAGATGCAGTGGGAATCAGATCTTCTTAACAAGGAGGGTGTCCCTTGTATAAGGCACCCTGCCCTTTTTACCCTGCAGCTTCATCTCATACATCCGCTTATCGGCAATGCCTATCAGTTCATCCAGAGAGCCGCTGTCCTGAGGAAACGCTGCGGTACCGAAACTGAACCGGCAGGCCGCATAGCCTCCCTCAACCCTGAAGAGTTTAGGGTCATGGCGGAATGACTCCATTCTTGCTTCAAGACGCTCACGGTCTGTATCATGAAAGACGGCGGTAAACTCGTCTCCCCCCATTCGTCCCAGAATATCGGAGTCACGGAAGCTCTCCTTCAGAAGGCTGCTGAAACACTTGATCATGGCATCTCCCGCCTCGTGACCGAAGAAGTCATTCACAGGTTTGAGAGAGTCCAGGTCCGCCAGAAGAATGACAAGCTTCTGCCCCATCCGCTCAGCCCTGCTCAGGGTCGCCCGGGCCTGCTCCTGGAAATAGTGTCTGTTGCTCAGTCCGCTGAGACTGTCAAATCGGGACAGCCCCAGAACCTTCTGGTAGAGCTCCTGCTTGTCCAGAATAACCGCCAGCTGTTCTATTAGATAGTTCATGACCTCTACATCCTCGTCTCCGAAGGCGTGATTGGTAAAACTGTCCAGGGAGAATATCCCCAGGACTTCTCCGTTTCTGAGGATGGGAGCCCCCATAAATGAGTTGACAATCCCTCCCGCTTCAGTAGAAAGAAGGGGAATATATCCGTTCTGCCGACTCAGTGCCTGAAGGTCATTGATAATCTGAACATCCTGGGGTATCCCCTCATCCTCCCTGTACATAAAGGATGATTTCAGGGGGAAGGAAAAGTTGGATATTTCTTCTGTGTTATAACCGAATGAGGCGTATACCGAGAAGTTTTCACCGTCAAAGAGGAGTATGGAACCGCAGTCAGCATGCTTAACGACCCGGGGTATTTTATGAAGGACAAAGCTGAGGAGGCTCTTCTGGTCGGGAATGGAGAGTATGGCATGGTTGATCTCCAGTACAAGTTCCTTGAGATCCACGAGCCGTGAAATCCGGCGGTTGATGCTGTTCTGTTCGGTTTTGTCCAGAATAAAACCGGCCAGCCCCTTTACCCGTCCGTCCCAGGGACTGATGTCGGGGGCCTTGTGAATCATCAGCTCACGGACATCCCCGTTCTTCATTGTCACCCTGTCATCGTATATTCTGACTGCCTTTTCATCCAGAACCTTCCTGTCGTCCAGGGAGAACCGGGCAGCCTGGTCGGCTGAGTAGAAGTCCGAGGCTTTTTTACCAGCCATATCCTCCTCCGGCAGGCAGAGTAGATCAGCAAATGCCCTGTTGCAGAACTCATACTCCTCACGGTTGTTTTTATAGTAGATGGGAAGGGGAACCAGATTGATCAGGGTATCAAGAAAGTTGCGGCTCTCCTCCAGACTCTCCTGAAGCGTCACGGCTTCCGATATATTGCGGATTGTGCCGACAACACCCACAACCTTCTGATCCTTCCTCTGGTAGCGTCCGGAGACTCTCAGCCAGACAGGGTGTCCCCCTGAATCTGTCATGCTGAAGTCATAGTCTTCAGCCTTCTCTCCCCTTATAAATGACTTGATGATCCTTGAAAACTGACGAGCTGCTTCAGCAGAGAGATTTTCGTGAAGTACGGGATAGAGATTGCTTGAATACCCCTCCGCCTCGGGCATGAGCTTCAGAAAGTTGGGAGTCAGAAGGAACTCTGAGGCCTCCAGATCCCAGAACCACGGATACACACCAGCCTCCATCAGAGTCTGATCGTAGTCGGAGGTGAGAAAGTTCCCCTTTCCAAGGGGAATATGGTTGGTTAGTTTGATCTCAGGATTGAGGATGAAGTATCCCATGCCCTAATATTAGCAGAGATTCGGCTAATCAGCCATAACAGCTTTATCAGGGAGTGTTTTTTACCTCTTCAATATAGTTGTAGATTGTGTAGCGGCTTACATTAAGTTCGCCGGCCAGAGTGTCTGTGGACCCCTTTATTGAGAAGATATTGCTCTCATTGAGAAAGCGGACAACCTCGATATTGTCTTTCTTGTCAAAGTAGCAGACAGGCTTCCCTATGGATTCGATTCCCTTGCCTATCATTATATTCAGGAATTCCTGGGTATTCTGAGGCATGTCATCATGGCCGCTGAGCCTCTCCTTGCCGCTGAACTGATCGAGAAAATGCTGCAGCATATTCATGGCGCTCATATCGATATTGAGGCAGAGGGCGCCGGCCACCCTGTTTTCATGACGCAGAAGAAGGGTTGTTGACTTCAGGGGCTTTCCCGAAGTCGTGGCGGACTCATAGTTGACCCTCATATTCTCTGACTTTTCTTCCATCTCCCTGACCATGTCACAGAGAAGCTGGGATGCCCTTGTTCCCGGAGGCCTGTTTGTAATGCCCCCCTCCCGGGCAATCAGAACAGGCGGGTCCTGCTCAAAATCATAGAGGATGACCTCACCCACCCCCAGTGTTTTCCCAACTGCTTCCACAAGTGGAATATGGGAAATAAGAAAGGGTGAAGAATCTTTAAAGGGCATGACAAACTCCTTGTTTCCGGCCGGTCCGGCAGAGGGAAGCCTGAGCAAAAACGGACCTTGGCTGTACTGTATACACCATGGTACATTTGTTTTGCCAAAAAGTACAGAAACAGGCTTACAATCTTTTAATAAGTCTTGCATATTTTTTGTAAACAGGCCTATAATTTCCCTGTGGATTACTCATAAATACAGGAGATATTATGTCCGCTTCATTAGCACTGATCGCCGTCGGAGGAAACTCTCTGATCGCCGACAGGGAACACATGACAGTTGAGGATCAGTACAAAGCTGTCTGTGAAACCGCCGAACATATTGCCGATCTCGTAGAGGCAGGTTACAGGGTGGTAGTGACCCACGGCAACGGGCCGCAGGTCGGTTTTATCCTCAGGCGTTCTGAAATCGCCAGAGAAGTTGCCCATATGCACCCGGTTCCCCTTGTCAGCTGCGATGCCGACACCCAGGGGGCCATCGGCTACCAGATCCAGCAGGCTCTGGATAACGAATTCAGAAAGAGAAACATCGGCCTTACAGCGGCCACAATTGTGACCCAGATTCTTGTGGACCCTGAAGATGAAGCTTTCAGGAAACCCGCCAAACCCATTGGAGAGTTCTACAACACAGACGAAGCGGAGCTTCTGAAAAGCGCCTACCCCGACTGGACTCTTGTTGAGGATGCGGGACGGGGATTCCGCAGGGTTGTAGCCTCCCCCCTCCCCCGTAAAATCATCGAACTGGACGCCATTAAAGCCCTTTTGAAGAGCGACTTCTGCGTCATTGCCGCAGGCGGCGGAGGCATACCCGTTGTGGAATCAGAGGATGGAATTCTGGAGGGCAGGGATGCAGTCATAGATAAAGACTTTGCATCGGCCTTTCTCTCCTATGAAATCGGGGCGGATGTGTTTATAATATCAACAGGGGTCAAGGAGGTATGCCTCAACTTCGGCAAACCCGATCAGAAGAGTCTGAACAGGATTACCGCCGCCGAAGCAAAGGAGTACCTTGATGCCGGCCACTTTGCACCGGGGAGCATGGCACCCAAGATTCAGGCGGCCCTGGACTTCCTGGGCCGGGGGGGCAAAGAGGTTGTGATAACCAGCCCCGAGAACCTGAAAGAGGCGGTTCTCAATGGAAAAGGAACCCATATAACAGCAAATTAAGCGGGGCGAGGCGCCGGCTTCCGGATGAACTTCCGGCAGAAGCTGCGGTTCCCCTCATTAGGAGAGATTAAAATGGATAGAATCGGAATTGAGGAAAGAATAAAAGACCTGTCCTGCCTCAGGACAGAGAATATGTATCTGAAAGATTTTCTGCTTACCTGGGAGAAAAGCGATGATGAAATCGCCGCAGTCTTCGAGGTAGCCGAAATCCTCAGGGGAATGAGAGAGAGCAATATCTCCCCCAGAGCCTTTGACAGCGGACTGGGAATATCCCTCTTCAGGGACAACTCAACAAGAACAAGATTCAGCTATGCCAGCGCCCTGAACCTTCTGGGCCTGAAAGACCAGGATCTTGATGAGGGAAAATCACAGATTGCCCACGGTGAGACCGTCCGGGAAACAGCCAATATGATCAGCTTTATGGCCGACGTTATCGGTATCCGTGACGATATGTACATCGGCAAGGGACATACCTATATGAAAGAGGTAGCCAAGGCTGTTGAAGAGGGATACAGAGACGGCGTTCTCGAACAGAGACCCACACTTGTAAACCTTCAGTGCGATATCGACCACCCCACTCAGAGCATGGCCGACGCCCTTCATCTTATCAACCACTTCGGCGGAGTTGAAAACCTCAAGGGCAAGAAGATTGCCATGAGCTGGGCCTACTCCCCCTCCTATGGAAAGCCCCTCTCTGTTCCCCAGGGAATCATCGGACTGATGACCCGTTTCGGAATGGAAGTATCTCTGGCACACCCCGAAGGATACGAGGTAATGCCCGAAGTTGAAGCGGTTGCCAGAAAGAACGCCGAAGGAACCGGCGGTTCCTTTACAAAGACAAACTCCATGGCCGAGGCCTTCAAGGACGCAGATATTGTCTATCCCAAGAGCTGGGCGCCCTTCAGTGCAATGGAAAAGAGAACAGATCTCTATGCCGCCGGAGACGATGCAGGCATCAAAGCCCTTGAAAAAGAGCTTCTGGCCCAGAATGCAAAGCACAAAGACTGGGAGTGCACCGAAGATCTGATGAAGACCACAAAGAACGGCGAAGCCCTCTACCTCCACTGTCTGCCCGCAGACATCAGCGGTGTCAGCTGCAAGGAAGGGGAAGTGGAAGCCTCCGTATTCGACCGCTACAGGGTTCCCCTCTACAAGGAAGCCAGCTTCAAGCCCTACATCATTGCGGCCATGATCTTCACAAGCAAATTCCGCAATCCCTCTGAGAAGCTTATGGAAATGCTTAAGAGAGACCGCTCCAGAATCATCTGATTCCGGCAGGATTTCAGTGAATAAAAAAAGCAGCTCCCAAAAGGGGCTGCTTTTTTTTTCGGAAATGCCGCAGGTATTACGGTTAAGCTGTTTATATCCCTCTTAAAATGAAAACCTCAGCGGGTGCCCAGTCCTTTAAGGAAATAACGCAGCAGCTGATCTCCACAGGCCCTGTAGTGCTTGTGGCCTTTCTTGCGGAACAGAGCCGACAGCTCGGGTTTTTTGATCACAAAACCGCCTTTGCTTATAGTTCTGATCATATCGTCATCCCGCAGCTCAAAGGCAATGCGGAGCTTTCTCAGTACGAGATTGTTGTTCAGCTCCTCCTCCACGGGAGCCCTGTCCGAGGGGCCCCTCTTCTGAAGGATAAGACCATCCAGAAAGGCTATAAGCTCTTTGTTCTCCAGTGGCTGAAAACCCTCGTCCTCCTCGCCTTTGAGGCAGAGTTCAACGGTTGCCGCATCCAGAGAGACACCTCCCTTTAAAAAGATGTCAGCCATGTCCTGGTCCGATGCATTCAAAGCATAGCGGAGAGATCTAAGTACCGTATTATTATCCATTTATTTTCCTGTATGTTCTTTATTTCACGATTTCTGTGACAGATTATACCACATGAAGACATTGGTACAGGGAAATATCACTGTGTCCTTTACTTTTGGGAATATTTATATATATTTTATCATATATAAAGAAAGCCGAAAGGAGCTCATAAATGGAAAAACAGATCCCCGCCTACTACAGGGTCAATGACAGAATATCAACCGCCGCCCAGCCGGAAGCCGCAGCATTTCCCCTGTTGAAGGAGAGGGGCTTCGATGCTGTAATCAACCTTTCCCCACGAAGCACCCCCAACTACCTTGCAGAAGAGGCTGAAATCACAGAGAAGTCGGGGCTTGACTATATCCACTACCCCGTGGACTGCAGCAACCTGCAGGATAAGCACTACAGAATTTTTTCAGGGATACTGAAAGGACTGGGAGATGCAAAGGTCCTCGTACACTGCGGCGGGAATATCAAGTCCTCAAACCTCGTTCATATGTACAATGTCCTGGAGGACGGAGTGAAGGAGGAGGACTCCCTGAAGCAGCTTCTGGATGTACAGCAGCCCGAGGTAAAGTGGTACGAATACTTCAGGAGCTTTGGAATGAAGGGGATCTCTCACTAAAAAAACACCTATTCACCATTTGTTATTCAGCTGTACCTGTTTCTATACTGTATATAAGATTGACAAGCAGGAGCAAAATTAATGGAAATGTGGGTTGAGTATTTCGGAACAGCCATGTCCGCGATCATTGCCGTATCTCTAATGCAGAAAAATATACGCTGGCTGCGTATATTCAATACTCTGGGATCCGGAGGATTTGCCGTGTACGGATTTATGATTGGAGCTCTTCCGGTCATCATTCTCAATTGTTTCATTGTTGTTGTAAATACAGTGTTTCTTTTCAGGATGAGAAACTCCGACGAAAAGTTCGATTTCCTCCCGGTAGACGGCCTTCAGTCCCTCTATGTCAGAAAGTTTATTGAGTTCCACAAAGAGGATATCCGGAATATCTTCCCCTCCTTCAATCCCGAAGACAGGGAGGGAGTCAAAGGCTGCCTGATCCTGAGAGATGCCATTCCCGTGTCCCTGGTTCTCTACCGCCTGAACGGGACAGAGGGAGAGATCATTATTGATTACTCCGTTCCCAGCCACCGGGACAGAACCAATGCGTCCTACTTCTTTGAATATGTTCTGCGCCATGTAGATCTGGGTCAGGTGAAGAGCCTGCGGGCTTCGGCCGAAAGCAGTATGCACCGGACCTACCTGAAGCAGATGGGGTTTTCCCCTCTGAGTGATGACGGAACCATATACGAAAGAACCTTCAACTAAACTTCAGGATACGCCCGGCTTTTGCCGCAGGATGAAAAGCTTTAGTTACTGAGGATCTTCAGGCCGTAGGGAGGCAGAGTCCACTCGTCTCCCGCCACATCCTCTTCAAGAACATCCTTCCAGCCGCTCTTGAGAACGATATGTCCCTCTCTTGCGCTGAAGTTCATCACAAAGAGATAGACTTTTCCGTCCTTCTCCCTGATCTGAATATCCAGCTCAGAAGACTTTTCCGCAAGAAGATCGTGATTTGACCTGATCTCACGGTCGCTGAGAATAATCTGATATACCTCGTAGAGGCTCTCCGCATCGAGGCGTCCCGCCAGATGATAGGCCTTCCCGCCTCCGAAGCTGTTTACAAGAAAGCCGGGAAGCTCACTGTGCCATGTATCCCGGAACCGGGCCAGCACCTGGGCACCCTCAGGACGGATAATCTCATAGTAGTCCTGTACGGGGTAATCATCCTCCATTGACAGATAGATCCTCTCATTCCTGTGCAGGGCATCCAGATCCTCCACCCGCAGTCCCAGAACATCCTTCAGGGGCCCCGGAGCACCACCCTCGAAGCAGAGATCCGTCTCATCCACATAGGCGGTATTGTAGGTAGTCAGAAGGTTTCCTCCCCCCTGTACATAGCTTCTGAAGTTGTCAGCCTGTTTCCGGCTTGTCAGATAGAGCATGGGAGCGGCGACAAGTTCATACTCCGACAGATCCTCCTCTCCCGAGATCACATCCACAGGGATTCCGGCTCTCCAGAGGCAGTAGTAGTGCTTGCGCACCGTCTCCACATAGGCCTTGCGGTCATTGTTTACAGGCCCCTGGCTGTCATCCAGGGCCCAGCGGTTCTCCCAGCTGTAGACAAGGGCCGCACGGGCCTTATAATCGGCGGAGGCAAGGGGCTTCAGCTTCTTCAGCAGGGCGCCCAGTTCGGCGCACTCCCTGTACACCTCCGTATCATCCCGTCCGCTCTGGTCTACCACGGCACCGTGAAACTTCTCAAAGCTCCCCCGTCCCTGGCGCCACTGGAAGTACTGAACAGAGTTGGAGCCGTGGGCCACGGCGTTCATTCCGGAGAGGATGTTCATGCCTGGCCGTTTGCCCTTTGAAGTGGACTGCCAGTTGACCCTTGAGGGTGTGGACTCCATCAGAAGAAAGGGGCCCCTGCAGAGGCTGCGGTAGAGGTCGTGATGAAAGGCCTCCTCCGAAGCCCGCCTGTAGTCGTCAGCCTCCTCTTCGGGGGTCTCTCCGTGAATCAGAATACTGTGACCGGGCATATGCCATGCGGGATAGGAGTCCCAGGAGGCATAGTCCAGAATGTCCCTGAACTTCCAGTTATCCAGTCCCGGGTCCATCCCCCTGTCCTCCATGACCATCATCATATTTGTGGTCACCGGAAGATCGGAACCCGCTGCTTTCAGGGCTTCTACTTCATGGGTCATAAAGTCCACAGTCATATGTGTTGTGAACTTCTGCCAGTCCAGATTAAGCCCGTGAACCGAGGTCTCCCCATGGGGAACCGGCGAATGAATCTGGGACCAGTCTGTCACGGTATGGGACCAGAATCCGGTCCACCAGGCCTTGTTCAGGGCATCCAGCGTTTTGTAGCGCCCTTTGAGCCAGCTGCGGAAGTTCGCCTGACATAGCTCGCAGTGGCACTCCCCGCTATACTCGTTGGATACATGCCAGAGCACCACGGCCGGGTGGCTGCTGTAGCGCTCTGCCAGCTTTTCATTGATAATGCGGACCTTCTCCCTGTAGACGGGAGAGGAGTAACAGTGGTTGTGGCGTGCTCCAAAGAGATTTCTCCCCCCCGAGGGGCCTACCCTCAGCACTTCCGGATAGCTCTGTGCCATCCATGCGGGTCTTGCCCCGCTGGGTGTCGCCAGAAAGACCTTCACCCCTGTAGCATGGAGGTTATCGATAACCGAGTCCATCCAGTCAAACTCGAACCGTCCCTCCTCAGGCTCCAGGGTGCTCCAGGCAAAAATACCAAGGGAGACAACCGAGATACCGGCGTTCTTCATCAGAGTCAGGTCCGCCTCCAGAATATCAGGGCGGTCCAGCCACTGGTCGGGATTATAGTCTCCCCCGAAGAGAAACTCATCCTTAATTTTCCATTTATTAGCCACAATATCACTCTCCATTTCTTAAATAACAGTCTCTGGCGCATACCCCGTGGGTGATCAAGACGGTCCCCTCTATTTAACCGACCCGAGAAGTCCCTGGACAAACTGCCGCTGCATGGCGAGAAAGAGAGCCAGAACGGGGAAGGTCGAGATACAGACGAGTATCATAAGTCCGCCGTATTCAATTGTATACATTCTCATTATAGATGACATGGCAATAGGAAGGGTCTTCATCTCATCGCTCAGGATCGTCATCAGGGGCCAGAGATAGCTGTTCCACTGAAGGAGGAACATATAGATGCTTGCCGATGCAAATGTGGCCTTCATGGCGGGAACAACGATTGAGAAGAAGATCCTTGTCTCCCCCGCTCCATCCACCCTAGCGGCCTCCATAATCTCAGTGGGGAACATCTTGAAGTTCTGCCTCAGAAAGAAAATGATGAACACAGACATTACAGAGGGCAGTATAATGGCAGTATGTGTATTCAGCAGCCTCATGCTTGCAATCTGCCGGAACATGGGGATCACAATGGCCATCTGGGGGATGATAAGGGTCAGAAGAAGGATGCCGAAGACCCGGTCCCGGATCTTTGAGGGATACTTCTCAAAACCGAAGGCTGCCAGAGAGTTGATGAGAATCCCAAGACCCACTGTGATCAGAGCGATCTTGAAGGAGTTCCAGAAAAAGAGGAGCACCGAGTAGGTCTGATTGATCCACTCCCAGTTCCGGCTGAACTGATCTCCGACGGTAAGCTTGCCCATGACCACATCATTGGGGTTCTGGGTTGTACCGATGACCATCCAGACAAAGGGAAACAGAGAGATAACGGCGCCGGCCACGAAAAAGATCATAAGAATAAATTTTGCAGGCGACAGCCTGCGTGTAACCATAGCCATACTACTTTCTCTCCTTCAGGACTTTTATCTGTATAAAGGCCAGAACTCCGGCGATGAGAACCATCATATACGAGAGGGCCGAGGCATAGCCGAAGTCCGAGTTCAGAACAAAGGCCTGGCGGTAGATATAGAGGGCGACCGTCATGGTTGCATTGGCTGGTCCCCCCTCATTGGTCAGTATATTGGGCTCGTCAAAGAGCTGCATAGTCCCGTTGGTTGATGTGACCATGGAGAAGAGAATAACAGGGATAAGCAGAGGCAGGGTGATATTGAAAAACTGACGGATTCTGGAGGCTCCATCCACTTCCGCCGCCTCGTAAATTTCGCTGTCTATATTCTGGAGTCCCACCAGAAAGAAAACCATATTGTACCCTGTCCATCTCCATGTCAGGGCAAGGATAATGGTCACCTTGGCCCAGAAAGGGTTGTTGAGCCAGCCGATGGGCGAATTGATCATATGGAGATTGAGCATCAGATTATTCAAAAGACCGTTGGACTGGAGCAGGATACGGAAGAGCACCGAATAGGCTACAAGGGAGGTCACGCAGGGCAGAAAATAGATTGTCCTGAATATCCCCCTGAACCGCCTGATTCCCTGATGGAGGATAACCGCCAGCACCATGGCCAGAAAAACCATAAGGGGAATCTGGATCAGCATAAAGATAAAGTTGTGGCTCAGGGCTTTCCAGAATATCTGGTCCTGGCCCATGCGGACAAAGTTTCCCAGTCCCACAAATTCACGGCTCATTCCCCTCCACTTCTGGGTCACCAGAAAGAGGGAGTACATGATGGGATAGAGCATAAATATTAAATAAAAGAGCATGGCGGGTGTAATAAAGCGCCAGCCTGTTCTGTTCAGATAACGGTGATAGCTGGATGATTTTTTCATGATATTTCCTTCAGACAAATACTTTCACAGGTTGAATCACACCCCTCCTCTGCGTAAGCTGCATCCGCAGAGGAGGGAGGGATTCATTTACAAGATCAGTTTCCGGTAACCTGTTTGTACTCGGCTTCGGCAGCCGCAATTACATCATCAACAGAATTGAGGTTTCCTGCCAGCATATTCTGAAGAGCATTGTTCAGAGATGTTCTCATGGCCAGGTAGTTGGGTGTGTAATACATGACGGGAACCTCTTCCATCCATGCGGAGAAGTCCGCATAGACAGCCTGGCTGTTATAGAAGAAGTCATCGGAAGCGGTATAGTTGGAACCGTTTCTGCTGGGCAGGAAGGTTCCCATGGCTCCGGCGCCCTTGAGGATTGTATTGTAGAACTCCAGAGCGGCGGGTTCGGTTGATGCCCAGGTTGACTTCAGGAAGTCCACGGCCAACTCCTTTTTCTTGGTAGAGGAGAAGACATACCAGGAGGAACCGCCGTTGTTACTGGCGTTTCTGGCGCCTGCCACACCATCGACCATGGGAGTGGGAACAACCATCCACTTGCCTGAGAGATCGGGCTGGGTCTTCATTGTACCGATGATCCACAGGGCATTCATAAATCCGGCAGCCTCACTGCCGTTAAAAGCGGCAATCCAGTTGTTCCAGCCTTCAGCTATGTAAAGGAGGCCCTTGGAGTGGAGCTCCTGAAGGATAGCAATTGAGTTCTTGACTGCGGGGGTGTTGTAGTTTACAGATCCGTCGTCCTTGAAGAACTGGGTTCCTGTGGACTGGACCATGATTCTGAGAAAGTCAAATGAGGTGTTGTCGTAGGCGATAAGAGGTTTGCCTGTAGCGGCCTTTACCTGTTCTCCCAGGGAGATCATTTCGGACCAGGTCATCTCTTTCCGGTAGTCTTCAGGATTGAGTCCAGCCTCGGCAATCATATCCGTTCTGAGAAAAAATCCGGTGGACCCTGTATCAAAGGGAATACCGTAAACAGAGTTGCCCTCTGTCATGGGGGCTACCTTATACTGGGCGAACTGGCTGTAATCAACACCTTCGGCCTTCAGATCCACAAAGGAGCCGGGGTAGTTCTGGATGAACTTCTCAATAATGTAGTCCTGAAAAAGGGCGATGTCGGGAAGTCCGGCGCCACCGGCCTGAAGCCCTGCTTCAATCTTACCTTCGATGTTCTCGGGAATATCCACAATTTCGATAGTAACTTCGGGGTGCATGGTGTTGTAAACCTTGGCGGCCTCTTTCATTGAGTAGATATTGAAGTTGGGGTCCCAGCACCATACGGTGATTTTCTGTGCCTTGGCAGAGCCGCCGGAAGAGTCCTCGCTCTTTGAGCAGGACACTGTAAGGAACAGTATGGAAACCAGTACCAGAACGGATAAAAATCCTTTCTTCATTTTTTTCTCCTTTTGGGATCTTGATTTGATTACTTTATTGTCCCACGGGAAAAGTGAACACGATACAGACAAAAATCACAAAAACAGCAGGGCAATCCGGTACAAATGTCACGGTTTCATAAAGGATGAGGGAAATCAGACGTGATAGTGGATTTTATTTGCAAGCTGTATGATCTGAAAACGGTTCTCAATATTCAGCTTGGAGTAGATGATGCTCACATGGTTGCGGACTGTGCGTTCGGAGATTGAGAGATCCGCGGCAATCTGATCGTTGTCATACCCCGTGGCAATAAGGGTGAAGATCTCCTTCTCCCGTTTGGTGAGTTTCTCGATCCACTCCATCTGCTCGCTGAGCTCGTTCAGGGCGGCCTTGTCCTCACGGTGGATTGAGTTGATAAGGTTGTTGATGAGACGGGGGGAGATCTGGGAGACTCCCGAGTTCACAGCCCGTATGCTTGCTATAAGCTCTGTGGGAGAGAGGTCCTTCAGCAGGTACCCTGAAGCGCCGTAGCCCAGGGCCTGATGCACATACTCATCCTCATCGTAGGTGGAGAGCATTATGATCTTCAGGCCGGGATCTTTCTCAAGCAGAACTTTTGTGGTTTCCACACCGTTCAATCGGGGCATATGGACATCCATAAGGACAAGGTCCGGCTTGAGCTCAGCATGAAGGGTCAGGGCATCCTCTCCGTCGCCGGCTATTCCCGCAACCCGGATGTCGTCGGTATAGTTGTGAATAAAGGTCTTGAGGCTTTCCGCAAAGAGATTCTGATCATCAACAATAAGAACATTTATCATATCAGAGATATTATACAGGCAGTTTCGGGATTATTGGACGACAAAGTCATTCTTTTTATCCTCTGGACTTTTCAGAGGCACTTCAGCGATGAGCTGGAATCCTCCGCCGGGGGCCTTCTCGACCCCGATTGTCCCGCCCAGATTGCCGATCCTCTCCTCCATTCCCGCCAGACCGATCCCTTTGACAACCTTGCCCGCTCCCTGACCATTATCGATAATTGTGAGATGGAGAATAGCCCCTTCTATCTGAAAGTGAATGGTTATCTCCGTCGCTTTGCCGTGACGGATCGCATTGGTCAGGGCTTCCTGAATGGTTCTGTAGAGGGCAAAGTTCATCTCCCGGCTGAATGAGTGGGGCGTGTTGCCCCAGTTGACCCTCACAGAAACTCCCGTGACCTTCTGGAAGATGCTGATGATCTTGTTGATGGCACGGACCCCCTCCTCCTCGGGAATGGGAACCTCCCGGGTCTTCCTGAGAGCCGTTCTTGTCTCGTTCAGTCCCTCCCGGGCCTGCTTGCCTGCTGTAATGAGAATGTCAGAAAGCTCGGAGTGCTTTTCAGGGGGAATGCTGCTGGCAGCATTCAGGAGGGCGATCAGATTTGTAAATATATAGCCTGAAATATCGTGGATCTCCCGGCTGATCCTGTTTCTCTCCCTGTCCGATGATTCCACATCAATCTTCCGTGCATAATTCTGAAGGTCCGCGTTGAACCGGGCCAGAGTCTTCATCGTCTCCTTCTGCATCTTCAGATCCCTGTACATTTCGGCGCGGCTGTCGGCCTGGCCCACCATGATAAGAACCAATGCTCCAAAGGCGGAAAGGAGGAATCCCATCACAGCCATGGTGCCCGGAGGGGCATAACTCTCATACCCCCCTGCGGGATGACCGAAGAGAGGCAGATAGTTCTGGGATATAAGAATAAAAAGAATTGAAAGGAGAGTGAAGATTCTGTTCCAGGGAGAGGTCAGGATAGTCCCGCACTCCAGAAGAAGGGCAAACCCGAGAATCAGTTTTACCGAAAAATAGCCCTCGGCGCCATAACCTGCAATCATAATCAGATAACACCTGAAGAGCAGCAGAATGCCTGCGGTATAGCTTGTGCGTGTAAAAAGCAGGGCGGTACTCAGGGATGCGGAGAATATGAGAAAGACTATATAACTGTTGAAAAAGTTATCCTGAAAGCGGCTGATTTCTGCAAGGTCCTGAAAGAAAATGACAAGAACGGAATAGGAGAGAAAGACCGCAAGCACATGGAAAACAGCCGGAACCTTTCCATGGCTCAGAAGGAGAAATCTGTCACTCTTCTGCATGCTTGTATCCCTATATCAGGCATCTGCCTGTTTCAGAAACTAATTCAGGCGGGAGACCGCCTCATCCAGTTCTTCACGACTGATGCCGTAGTGGTTGAGACGGGCCAGAAACTGTTTTGTATTGCCGTAGCCGATCCGGAGGATCTGCCCCAGCTCCTGCCGCCTCTCTTTGGATCCCGATGCACCGCTCAGACCGTAGCGGTCCATGTCCTCAAGAGTGAAGGTCTCAGGCTCGTCCACCAGTTTATACCGGGCCTTTTCAAGGGCGGCCCTGATGGCGTCTGAACTGGCATTTTCCACACCGATGTTGTCCCTTTTGGTTCCCTCTTTCCGGGAGATATAGGCGTGTTTCACATTGGGGACGGCTTTTTCAATGGTATCTCGGATGTTCTGGCCCGCATGATCCGGGTCGGTAAGAACAATGACCCCTACCCGTTCCGCAGCAAAGCGGATTTTTTCAAGTGTTTTTTTAGACCGGACAGCGAAACCGTGTACAGGCAGGACTTCCGCCTGGACAGCCTTTTTGACAGCGTCCACATCGTCCACACCTTCTACTACAATCAGTTCCTTAATCTTCATCATAAATGCTGCCTGCCCCTGGAAATCTCTTTTCGAGAATCACCAGATTGAATTTTTCCTCTTCCACAGAACGGATTTCAACAACCCGGTACCCGATGGAGTGATAGAAGCCCAGATTATCCACAGCCCACTCGGGTGTGTCCAGACCCCAGACTCCTATTTCAGGATGCATTGCCTCCAGAAGCGAGAATACCCTGTGTCCGAAGCCCTGCCCCTGGCAGGATCTGTCAAGAAAAACACGATTGACCCATCCCCGCTTTCCAGGAAGTACTGTCATATAGAGTCCGCCGAGGACAGTGCCTCCCCGGCAGATTTTGTAAAGAGTGCCAACCTCCAGAGCCTTCCGGTGCCAGTGGATACTGTCGTATCCGGCAGGCCCTCCCGGGCTGTAGGGGGACATCCTTTCCGAGTGTTCCAGAAAAGTCCGTGAAGAGATCTCCACAAGACGGGAAAGCTCTTCACAGGCTGCCGGAAGGAGGCGGATATCCTCAGCCTTCGGCCGATCCGCCGCCATAGGGCACCCACTCATACCAGTCACGGATTCCAAGAGAACCGGCCCAAAGATCGGTTCTTCTGCGGTCTCCCGCGGGTCCGTCATCACCTATCTCTCTTGTAGCCTCCAGAAGACGCCGGATTTTACGGCTCTGGGGAAGGTCATTCACCCGCTCCATAAAGGAGGTTCCCGCCAGTTCATCCAGCAGGGACAGATAGACCGCATTCATAATCAGAGAGGCATCATAAACTGTTTTCGGACTGTAGAGTCTGACCTCTTCCCGCCCTGCGGAGAGGAAGTCCTGAAACTGCTGTTCCAGAACAGCGGCCCTGGCCTCATGCAGCTCGGGCATCTCTTCGAAGATAGCCTTCTGAATATAGATATCCGCGGGCTGGCTGATCAGCTGATTGACCACACCGAAGACCCAGGCCTTGACGATCTCATCCTCATTGAGGGCCTTCGCCAGATCAGGCCTGTCGCCGGCATCCAGGGCCAGACGCATCTTTGCGTTGTTAAAGTGGCTCATTCCGGATGAGGGAATCATACGTGCTGACTCCTCTTCCCTGAACATCCTCAGGATCTGATAACACTTGCATGCTATCAGATGCTGCCCCTCGGGGTCCTTGAACCCTTCGGAGATATAGATTGTATGTGCGGCCTCCTCCTGGGAGGCCGGCTTTATTTCAACCATGCCGGGCATACCGCCGGCCTGGACCCACTGAAGGGGTTTTCCTGTTTCCTGCTCCACCCTCTGAGCGAGGGCTTCCACAGAATCAAGTATCGTAAGATTCATTAATCCTCTTTCACGTCCACTTTGAAGCGTTTGATCTTCTTTGTGGTCGTCTCTTCCATAGCTTCGTCGAGTATATGAAATCGTCCGATTTTCTGAAAGGCTTTGAGTTCCGAATTCACTTCATCAATAACCTTCTGGAAGTGTTCTCTCGAACTGTCTTCAGCATCCTGGTTGGGATAGATAAGGGCTTCGATTCCCTCGGTCTTCATCTTCTCATCAAGGACATAGCCTCTGATAAGAATCTGCTCCACTTCATCGTAGAGCTGGAACTTGTCCTCGATCTCTTCGGGGAAGACATTCTTTCCGCCCTCGGTAACGATCATTGACTTGGCACGGCCCGTCAGATAAAGGTAGTTGTCTGAATCCAGATAGCCCACATCACCGGTCTTGAAAAAACCGTCTTCTGTAAAGACTTCCGCTGTGGCTTCATCATTATTGTAGTATCCCTGCATGACCATGGAGCCCTTGATGGCGATCTCACCGCATCCGTTCTCATCGGGATCAAGGATCTTTGTCTCTGTACCGGGAATCATTTTACCCACGGATTCCTCTTTATAGGCTTCCTTGGGGTTCAGTGCGACAATGGGAGAGGTCTCGGTCAGGCCGTATCCCTGCACAAAGTCGATACCGAGCTGATTGAACATCTTGAAGGTGGATGCGGGAAGGGGACCGCCTCCGCAGATGCAGACCCTGTTTGTATCCAGGGAGAGCTTTGCAAGAAGGCCGTTGAACATCTTCTTCCCTGGATTCACTCCCAGGTACTTCTTGATAACGCCGCTGACCCACATAAGGAAACGGATAAGGCCGTATACAACAGGTCCCTTCTCTTTGATTCCCTTCATCAGCCCCTTTATGAGCTTGTTGAAGAGCATGGGAACTCCCAGAAACATGGTAACCTTACCCTGCTTGAGGTCCTTGAGGATCTGACCGATGGCAAGCTGTTTGGCAAATACGACTTCAGACCCCACACAGAGGGATTCGATAAAAACAGCAAGCATGGAGTAGGAGTGATGGAGAGGCAGAAGGGCGTAGAATACATCGGTATGAAAAATATTCATATGCGCCTGAGCCTGATAGGCATCGCTGACAAAGTTGGCGTGGGTAAGCATAACCCCTTTGGAGACTCCTGTCGTTCCCGAGGTAAAGAGGATAGCGGCCAGATCGGACTCCTGAGGCAGTTCAATCTCAGCATTTCCATCAAAGTCAATATCAAGAATATAGTTCTCTTTTTTGGGAGAAAGACTGATCATGGTCTTCATGCTGTCTTTGAAGTGATCAAACTTCTCATCGTCGCAGAAGAGGATATCCACATCGGCCATCTCTATAAGACCCTGCAGCTCCTTGTCCTTCAGACCATAGTCCATGGGAGCCACGACTCCTCCGGCGAAAAGGACCCCCAGATAGGCAAGCCCCCACTCGGGTGTGTTTTTCCCTGTAACCCCCACACGGTCGCCCTTTTTAACTCCAAGGGAGTGGAGATACTGTCCCAGCATCTTTGATTTTGCAAGAACCTCATTGTAGTTCAGTTCAATGAGTTCCGGAGCATAGGTTGTAAAGGCCCGCCGCTCGCCGTAACGCTCGGCAGTGATTTCAAGTACCTCGGGAAGAGTGGGCCACTCCCCGTTGAATCTTTTACCTTTATATTCAGCAAGAAAGTCCCATGGTGTATGATTCATAAATATCCTCCAATACAGCATATCTGCATTTTTTTACATGAAAACTGATTAAGACATTTTATGCTAATCCGTTAAAATTGGAAAGAGCAAAAAAAATATCCCGGCCCGGCAATACTCCTGTTACAATAATAAATTACAGGAGTTAACAATGATAAAAAGGTCACCCTTTGGAAAAACAGGACATAACAGCAGCAGAACGCTTTTCGGTGCCGCATCCCTGGCCGAAGTCAGCCAGAAAGAGGCGGATGCCACACTTGACCTCCTTCTTGAGCACCAGATCAATCATATAGATACAGCCGCCAGCTACGGTGAGGCTGAACTCCGCATAGGCCCCTGGATGCCCCGGCACAGGGACAAGTTCTTTCTTGCAACAAAGACGGGAGACAGGACCTATAAGGGAGCCATGAAGGAGATTGAAGCCTCAAGACAGAGGCTGCAGACCGACGTAATAGATCTGTGGCAGATGCACTGCCTTGTTGAGGAGGATGAGTGGGAAACCGCAATGGGTCCTGACGGAGTCCTCAAGGCATTTATTGAAGCAAAACAGAAGGGCTGGGTCCGGTTCCTGGGGGTTACGGGTCACGGGGTACAGACTCCGGAGATGCATATGCGCAGCCTTGAGAAATACCCCTTTGACTCTGTGCTTGTGCCCTGGAACTATCCCATGAGCCTGAACAGCGCCTATACAGAGAGCTTTATGAAACTTAAAGATATATGTTCAAGGGAAAACGTAGCCCTGCAGACTATCAAGGGGACTTGCCGCCGGCCCTGGCCGGAGGGAGTAAAGACCAGAGCCACGTGGTATGAACCGCTGGAAGATCAGCAGGATTTGAACAGGGCCGTTGCATGGGTTCTGTCGGATGATCAGTACTTCCTGAATACCCCGGGAGATATACATGTTCTCCCCCGGGTTCTTCAGGCCGCCGAGGATTTCTCGGCGGGAATCATACAGAGCCCCACTGATCAGGATATGGCCCGTATGAACAGTGCAAAAGGAATGACGCCCCTCTTCCGCTAGAGCATTCTAAACGGCGTGAGGATGCTCAGGGTCCTCGCTGTAGGTCAGCAGCGGGGAATCTTCCGGCGGTTTTTCAGGAGTATCTTCCGAATCACCTATATGGAAAAAACTGACTGAGTCATTGAGCTCCCGCGACCTGCTTTTAAGCTCCTGTGCCATGGCAGCAATCTGTTCGCTGGAACTGGCATTGCTCTGAATGACCTTGTCCATCTGCATCAGGGCCGTGTTGATCTGTTCAGCGCCGGTGGCCTGCTCACGGCTGCCCTCAAGGATCTCCTCGGCAATGCTTGCTGACTTCTTTATGGTGGGAACCATATTGGCCATCATCTCACGGGTTCTGTCCGCCTTCTGTGTGCTTTCCGCTGAAACCTGTGTAATATCGCTGGCGGCCTTCTGGCTGTTCTCCGCAAGCTTTCTGACCTCCGAGGCGACAACGGCAAAGCCCTTGCCAGCCTCTCCGGCCCGTGCCGCTTCGATGGCTGCATTCAAAGCCAGCAGATTGGTATTCCGAGCAATCTCTTCAATGATACCGATCTTGCCTGAGATAAACTTCATTGACTCCACCGCATCCTCTACGGCCCGTCCGCTTGCATCGGCATCACCTGCCGCCTGACTGACGATTCGGTTGGCTTCGGAGGAGTGGTCCGTATTCTGCTGAATATTGGCCGAAAGCTGCTCCATTGATGCGGAGATCTCCTGGGCGCTGCTGGCCTGTTCATTGGCCCCTTCGGCGACCTGCCGGGAGGCATCGCTCATCTCTGTGGCACTGCTTCCGATTATATCCGCGGCATGGGATATATTGATCATGATCTCCTTGAGCCTCAGAATCATATTGTTAAATGCTTCAGCCAGTGCCCCTGTTTCATCAGATGCCGAAACCTTGATGGCCCTTGAAAGATCTCCCTCGGCAATCATACCCGCTTCACGGGCCAGATAGACTACAGGTTCTGCAATCTTGCGTCCTATATAGAGGGCCAGCACTGCGGCAACAAGAATAATCCCCAGATCAGCCAGTAGAATAATCATGGTGACCCGGCTTAAAGTCCGGTCCATCTCCGCCTGTTCAGCCATAATAAGGTTATCAATGTCATCAATGTAATTACCCGTTCCGATGGCCCAGTCCCAGGGCGCAAAATAGGTAGTGTATGACCGTTTGGGAAGAGCCTCTGTTTCACCTGGTTTCGGGAAGTAGTACTCAGTAAATCCTGTACCCGCCTTTGCTGCGGCCACAAGGTCACGGACAAGATAGGCTCCCTTGCTGTCCTGCAGGTCCCATCGGCTTGTGCCTTCAATATCCTGTCCCAGCATGACAACGGTCATTCCCTCAGAATCATAAACAAAGACATACCCGTCCTCACCGTAGCCGAGGTGTCTCAGATACTCCTTGGCCTCTTCCATGGCTGCTTCTTCCCCCAGCTCGTCAATGCGGGAATAGCTCTGCTCCACAATAGAGAGAGACAGAGAGATAAGATTCTTAGACATTCTGTCGAATTCACCCCTCATTTTCTCTTCAAGAACAGCGATATCACCCTGCCCCTGGGCTCTGAGCTGCATGATCGAGAGAATACTCATGGAAATACCGAGAATCAATAGACAGGAAATTACAAGAACAATGATTTTATTCTGAATTTTTTTCATTTTGCCCTCCTGAACTGCTGAGGCCGGCAGATCTTTCACATTTTACTTTCCATATATAATTTTAAGCCTGTTGACTGTGAAAAGCGAAGGTATTTACTAGTGTAACGGTATCATTTAAACGAGGGGCGTTCAGAATGCCAGGGTTTATATGGGACAGCAGCCCGGGGCATAAAAAAACCGCTCCTTTCGGGAGCGGCTTTATTACAAGATCTGATAAAATCAGTCTTTGCTTTTGATTCCGTATTTCTTGTTGAATCTTTCTACACGTCCAGCTGTGTCAACAAGCTTCTGTTTACCTGTATAGAAAGGGTGGCAGGAGCTGCAGATTTCAACTTCCATATCACCTGATGTGGATTTGGTTTCAATCACGTTACCGCAAGCGCATGTAACTTTGGCATCCACGTAATTAGGATGAATTCCTTCTTTCATAACTGTTTATCCTCCGTCGACTCTCCGTTTCAAAGAGCCTTATCTAGTCCTAGGCCGAGTTCATCGACTTCAGGAACGCCTCATTATTCTTGGTTTTACGCATTTTGTCAACAATCATTTCGGTACATTCCATATCATCCATGGGATTCATCACCTTTCTGAGAACCCACATCTTGTTAAGCTCTTCGCTTGAAAGGAGAAGGTCCTCTTTTCTTGTACCTGATTTCTTGATATTGATGGCGGGAAAGACCCTTTTATCTGCCAGTCTGCGGTCCAGAACAAGCTCCATGTTACCCGTACCCTTGAACTCTTCAAAGATAACTTCGTCCATACGGCTTCCTGTCTCGATAAGAGCGGTGGCCACGATGGTCAGGCTGCCTCCGTTTTCAATATTACGGGCGGCACCGAAGAATCTCTTGGGACGGTGCAGGGCATTTGAGTCCACACCACCGGAAAGGATCTTTCCTGAGGTGGGAACGGTCTGGTTGTAGGCTCTGGCAAGACGGGTAATGGAGTCCAGAAGAATAACAACATCCTTCTTGTGCTCCACAAGGCGTCTGGCTTTTTCAAGAACCATTTCGGCAACCTGTACATGACGGCTGGCCTGTTCATCGAAGGTGGAGGCAATAACCTCACCCTGAACACTCCGCTTCATGTCAGTTACCTCTTCAGGACGCTCATCAATAAGAAGAACTATAAGCTGTACATCGGGATGGTTCTCGGTGATAGCGTTGGCGATCTTCTGAAGGATAATTGTCTTACCTGAACGGGGAGGTGATACAATAAGACCTCTCTGGCCCATACCGATGGGGCAGAACAGGTTGATCATTCTGGTAGAGGGATCGGGGACCTTGGTCTCCATATTCAGCCGCTTTGTCGGGTACAGGGGTGTCAGGTTCTCGAAGGAGACCCTGGACTGCGCCACACCGGGCTCATCAAAGTTGACATTTACAACCCGGAGCATTGCAAAAAAGCGCTCCCCTTCCTTGGGTGAACGAATCTGACCGTAAACTGTATCTCCCGTCTTCAGGTTGAACAGTCTTATCTGGGAGGGCGAAATATAGATATCATCGCTTCCGGGCAGGTAGGAGTTCTGGGGGGAACGGAGGAATCCGTATCCGTCAGGCAGAATCTCAAGAGAACCATAGGCGTAAATTACACCGTTTCTCTTCTCAATATGGCCCTTCAGAATTGTAAATATGACTTCCTGTTTTTTCAGGGTAATCAGATCTTCCCGTTCAATCTCCATCTCTTCCGCGTATTGACGCAGATCGGGCATTGTCATCATGGATAGATCATTGATTGTCAATTCTGGCTGGTCAGGTGTAGGAAGGGGCTGATTTCTTGTCTGTCTGGCAAGATCATTTCTTCTGTTCTTACCGTTTTTTCTCTTGTTGTAGGAGTTGTTTCTTCTGGAAGAAGAATCATTTTTTCCTGAATCGGAGCGATTTGATTCAGACCTGTTGTTTGAGTCGGATTTGTTTGAATCAGATCTGTTTGATTCATCCTTGCTCTGGTCGTCATCCTGAGAGCTTCTCTCTGACGACGCCTCTTCGGCAGGCTTGCCGGCCGCTGAATCGCTTCCAGCCTGCTCGAGAGATGCCGATGCGGCTGTGTCAGCCTGTCCGGTCTCCTGTTTTCCACTGTCTGCAGCCTCGGCCGCAGGTGCTTCAACACTTTTTTTTCTTGATTTTACTGGTGTAGATTTTGTTTCTTCAGATTCTGAAGCTGTCTCGCTGTCGTCGGATGCTTTAACTTTCTTTTTGACTACGCGCTTTCTTACAGCAGCTTTTTTAACTGTTACAGTTTTGGTTTCCTGGGCTTCATCTGCAGTACTTTCTGCAGAGGCAGATGATTCGAATCCGTTTCCCAGATCCAGTTCTTTCTGCACGTCAACCGTCTCGGATACTGCGGCCTCATCCTGAGGATTGTCCAGATTTTTCCGGATTATCGCCATAAATTCTCCAAAGTAGTTTTGATTGATTAAATATATGTCAATTTCTTCAAAATTATTTTCTTGTATTAAGGATTAAAAGTGAAGACACAGACTTGTTTAAAGGGATTGTCCCGGTATTCCGGGTACCGTATCATAAATAAAATATATTATCAGTGCTGTTCACTGTCAAGAGAGGAAGGTGACAAAATAAGATTTTCACAAAGCTTGAGAGCCGAGGTCACCGTCATCTCCCTGATCTCAGATCTGTTTCCACTGAAATGAAATAGCTCGGAACGGGGTGTTTTATTTTGAAGTCCTGCGGCAATCCAAACAGTGCCCACCGGTTTATCAGGAGTCCCTCCCCCGGGGCCGGCAACACCGGAAACAGCCATTGCAGCAGAGGCGCCGCTCTTACTCAGAGCCCCCCTCACCATAGCCTCAACGACTTCCCTGGAGACGGCTCCCTTCTCCTGTATCAGAGCAGGAGAGACCTCCAGAGTCCCTGTCTTTGCCTCATTGGCATATGTGACGAAACCGCCCCATACAACATCGGAACTTCCGGCAATATCAGTCAGAGCTGCGGCGATCAGGCCGCCTGTGCATGACTCAGCCGTAACAAGGGTCAGTCCTTTGCTCCGGCAGAGTTCAAGTAGTGAAGAGCTTTGCTCTTCAAAGATCATTATGGTCCTGTTTAAGCTGGGCTACAGGTGCAGAGAAGACGTCAACCGATTCGGGATCGCTGATCATGTCGCACTTTCCCTCGAAACGCACACCGTCGGCGATTTTGAGCTTGGCTGTACGGATATTTCCGATAACCTGTCCAGTAGAGAGCATCTCAAGCTTTTCGGAAGCTTCAATATCTCCGTAGACAATCCCGCCGATAACAATGGAACCGACCTGTATATCGGCACGAACCTCGGCTCCCTCTTCAATATAGAGAAAGCCTTCTGATTCAATACGGCCTTCATATTTTCCGTCTATTTTGAGGGGCTTGGTGAATTTCATCGTCCCCTTGAATACGGTTTCATTCCCTAAAATTGTGGAAATTGATTCAATATCTTTTAAAGATGGCGCCATAATATTTTGTTATTCCTATTTAGTTGTCATTACAAATACACCGTCCCACTCGGGAGGAGGAGGACTCTCCAGATACATCTTGCATCTGGCATAGTAGACCTTTGACGGACCGTCGTCCTTGTCCATTTTCAAAGCCTCTGCGAATTTGCTCATGGCTTCGGTGAACTTTCGTGTCTTGTACAGTTCCCGGCCCTCGCTGAAAAGACTGAGAACCTCTCTTTTTGTTTCAGAGATCATAGGCCGAACCTCCTGGGGAAGGCGTATCTTCTCCTATTCTCCTACTTCTGGAGGGGATTGTCAATTCTCAGCCCTACGGCCCCTGAAAGGGTATACCGGTGCTGGAAAAAAAAGAACGCCCCGTTTGAGGCGTTCTTGTGTATCTCCGGCTTAACCGGAAAGATCTTTCAGAAATAAGTAGGCTCAATTCCAGGCGGTAAACCGCCGCAAAAGGCCTGCTGAGGCTATAATAAAGCCCTGTCTCCTACTTACGCAGGGGCCAAGCCAGTTTTTTCAGTTCTTTACCAGGTCTGAAAACAGTAACACCGTGACTTTCAACAGGCACGATTTCACCGGTTTTGGGGTTCCTGGCTTTCTCCCGACCCTTACGGGTACGGATTTCAAAGGTCCCGAATCCTCTAAGCTCAACTACTCTGTCATCTTCCAGAGCATCTTTTATTTCTTCAAAAAAAGAATCTATCACATTGTGAATATCTTTTCGGCTGATAGATGAATTGTCATAAATATGCTCAATTATCTCAGCTTTAGTTAGCTTTATTTCTGACATATCTCTTCTCTAAATAATTAGGATTTGATCGTTATCGTTAAGCCATTGCGGCAAGAACTTTATGAAGTCTGGACTTCTTTCTTGCAGCCATATTCTTGTGATACAGTCCCTTTCCTGCAGCAGTATCAACCAGTTTTACAAACTGAGCATATTTTGCTTCTGCAGCGGCCTTGTCTTTGGCTTCAACAGCAACTTCAAATGCTTTGATACTTGTTCTTACAGTACTCCGGATAGTACGATTGTGTGCTCTGGCTTTGAGATTCTGACGATGTCTCTTAGCAGCATTAAGTGAATTAGGCACTTCTACTACCTCCTGTGGTTTTGTTCTTTCAACTTCAGAAAACCTTTCGTTAAGATCCCGGGTAAACTACCCTGAAAAGGAAATCAACTCCTCTGAAGATTTAAATCAGCCCTGTGCTAAAATGAAATCGCTGGGTCTTCTTTCCTGGCGCTTACATTTTTCACATTCGGCAACATGTCTCATACGTCCATTCTGGAAGATAGAACGCATTTTGATTTCGCCGCCATCTTCGGCATGGACAAACTTATGTGTACCAGAACCGATACGGGCGTTCTTACTAACTCCTGCCATTTTTGACTCCTAAATCTACCGGTAGGACAAGCCTGCCGGTTATTGCATAAAAAACATAAGGACCGGCAAAAAAGCGCTTCCGCCGGGGCGAGAAACCTCACCGTCAGCATCTTAGAAGCTCTTCAGCTCCAGTCCTTTAATTCATTAGCAGATGGATATTAACAGAGATCCAAAGACACTGTCAACAATATAAGCTTAAATTTCTAAAGGATTTAGCTCCCATCCGCGGGATTCTTTGTTATAGGAAATTTCAGCGGTACTCAGATCAAGCATCCTGCCGTCGTTTCCGCTTAAACGGATCCTTTTGGAAAAGATGTTTACCTCAATGACCTTGAAGGTTGTACCGTCCCACTGGATTCTGGACCCCTCATTGGGCAGCTTCCTCTTCTCTTCCTGATAGTACTCGTACTCATAGGAGAGACAGCAGAGCAGTCTGCCGCAGGGTCCTGAAATCTTCATTGAATTGAGTGAAAGGTTCTGCTCTTTGGCCATTTTGATTGAAACAGGGCTCAAATGGTCCGTCAGGGAGTGGCAGCAGTACTCACGTCCGCAAACCCCCAGTCCGCCAAGGACCCTGGATTCATCCCTGACACCGATCTGGCGCAGCTCGATCCTCATCTTGAAGATGGATACCAGGTCTTTCACAAGCTCTCTGAAATCGATCCTGTTCTCCGCAGTGAAGAAGAACATCACCTTGGGTTCATCCAGCAGATAGTGGGCTGAGACAAGAGCCATATCAAGCTTGTGCTTGTCTATCTTCTCCCGGCAGGTCCGGAAAGCCTCTTCCTCCTTGGTTCGGAAAGAGCCGGCTTTTTTAAGATCATCCTCACTTGCTCTGCGGACCAGAGTCCTGATATCACCTTTACGGACATGCCTCAGATCCGTCAGGGGTCCGAGAACCTTGACCATATCATTCCCGTAACGGGTTTTGACTATGATCATTTCTCCCACTTCAAAGCTCTCGCCCTGGGGGGGAAGACAGACTTCAGTCTCGCTTGAGTGGGGAATTTTGGCCCTGAAGAGTCCCTCGGGATAGTCTTTTATATCTAAAGAGGAAGTATTCTTGTGGTGATCTTTTTTGTTATCGGATCCCATCGTAAAGCTCCTGTATGGATTCTGATTACCTTGTAAGGTCGATCAGTATACCATATATTTCATCAATTTTTTTAAGTAGATTCAGCTGCTGTTTCTGATTCTGGAGAACCGCAGCTCCCAATTTCTCCAGCTTTTCATCTACAACCGCAATCAGCGTGTACTGTTTGCGGCTCATTGTCCTGGGATTCAGCCTGCCCTCGACTCTTGAGGCCTCCAGACTCCCTGTGACAACATATTTATAGAACTTCTGCACGGCAGCCCTGTAATCCCGCAGGGACTTCAGGGTGCCGTCATGCTTCAGATCCTCTCCCAGTCTGTATACATCATCCAGGAGATCTTCAGCACTCTCAAGGCCTGTAAGTTCACCGGCAAGTCCGGCGCTTGCGGCACTGCCCGTATCTTCAGCTTCACGGATACGGCTTTTAAAACCGGTGGAAGAGCTTTTCTTCTTTTTGTCGACCTTCTTCTCCCGGGTCCGGGAATCTCCGGGGAC
Organism: Oceanispirochaeta sp.; assembly: GCA_963676905.2. GTDB lineage: Bacteria > Spirochaetota > Spirochaetia > DSM-2461 > DSM-2461 > Oceanispirochaeta. The sequence goes on along the minus strand of CAXXVE010000001.1, from coordinate 2,119,445 downwards.
AAGAGAGCTCCCCACCATCCCCAGCTTATCCATCAGCGGGCCTCATCGCTCCCGTCCTGCCAGTCCACAGTGTAGGAACCGCTTCCGACAGCCGCAGGAAGTTCTTTCTGCTCACCGCTCTCACCCTTGATGACACAGTTGCCGTGAAGAAGGACACCCTCCTCCACTACAAGCTGCTGTGCCTGAATATTACCTATTACCATCCCGGTCGCCAGAATGACAACTTTTCCTGAAGAGTAGATATTTCCATGGACAATACCGCCGACAACCGCAGTGCCTGCAACGATATTGCATTCGGCCCGGCCTGTCTTTCCAACAAGAACCTTACCGCTTGTATTAATACTACCTGAAAAATCACCGTCAATCCTGAGAAGTCCCGCCAATTCAAGCTCACCGCTGAATTTGGTTCCCTCTCCGATAATGGAATTTATAAAGGAATGGTTTTTTATATAATCGCTCATCAATCAGCCCTTTTAATCAATAACTTCAAAATCCCGGATAGTCTAACCCGATTCTAAAAAAAACAAAACAGTCCTTCTCAAAAAGAAGGACTCTTTATCAGGTGATTTTGAATCGGATTAATGCCTACTGGTATTTCTGGAGATTTCTGGTAACCCGTGAGAAGATATCATGGTTATCAGTCATGTTAAGAAATTTGATCGGGTCAACAACCTGTGATCCGATTCTGACTTCGTAGTGAAGGTGGGGACCTGTAGAGAGACCCGTATTACCCATTGTTCCGATAACATCGCCCTGACTGACTTCCTGACCGGCCTGCACATATGTTCTCTGAAAGTGCGCATACTTCGTATAGAAACCGTACTTGTGCCTTATGACGACAAAGTTACCGAAGCCGTCATCAAAGTCTGCTTCCATAACCCTGCCGTTCGCGGTGGCTACAACGGGAACGCCGTAACCATAGGCCAGGTCAACTCCCTTATGAAGGTACCACTGGCCGGAAAAGGGGTGGATCGAAGGTCCGAAAACGGCAGTCACATAACCCTGAACACCTTTCAGCGGCCAGAGGGTCGGAATATCTGCCAGAAGATTCTTCTGGCTTTTGAGGACCTGTCCTATCTCATCAAGGGATGACACCGACTGGTCCAGAGCCGTTTTCAGTCTCTGTATTTCAACGGTCTCACTGAGGGAGCCGTCATCTACGGTTTCTACATTAAAGAAAGTTGTAAGGTCGCCGCTGCGGTTGTAACCCGTATCGCGGGATTCTGATGCTACACCCAGATTGTCCAGAGTACCCGCCAGGGTTTTCTGGAATGTCTCTGTCGAACTGATCAGCTGATTTACCTCGTTTCTGAGAGTCTCCAGACTGGCTTCGGAGTGTTCAAGATCCCTTGAGCGCGAGGCCAGAAGGTCATTTGTTCCGGAAAAGTCCGCTGTAAGCCATACAAATGTGACAACCAGAGAGATAAGAAGGATGCTTATAAAACTGAGTGCCAGAATGGATATCTGAAAATTAAAGACCCTCTTCTCTGAGTGAGGGATGAGCATAATGGTAAGTTTCTGTCTGCCTGCCCTGCCGAATTTTCCCATCCCGGACGAGGATTTTCTTCCTGCGGAAGAGCCGGATCCGGATGTTCTAATTCTCTTTTTCCCAGCCACTGCTACTCCTTTCTTTCTTCTTATATATAACTATCGTCAAATGTACACCAATTCTGAAGCGTGAGACAAGGCTGTAAGGGCCTGATACGGGTATCTGACAGCTATATTCAGGGATTTCACCGACATTATACCCCCCAAACCGTGGAAAAACAACATAATACATCAATCCCTGTCCAAAGCCGCAGGGTGTTCTCTTTATTTCTCAGTATATCAATGTTTTATACTGTCCGTTTCAGTCTCCCGGGACGGTTTTTTCACTTTTTTCTTGTTTTTGTTTTCAAAATGAGATAATAATATCAGTTATTAGGGAAGATTTACCAATGTCTTCCCCTTTAAGGTTTTCCGGCAAATGGCGGCATTCCCATTGATTTGGAGAGTTCTTCGCCGGCCATACGGAATTTTTACCAACAATCCTATTTTTTAAAGCGGTAATAACATGCAGTATTTTGATACTCACGCCCATATCGGGTTGATTCACGAAGATCCGATCGAACAGCTTATTATAACTCAGGAGGCCCGGCAGGAAAACGTCTCATACATCATGAGCATCTGCAACAACCTGTACGACTTCTTTGACCTATACAATAACCTCTCCTCAGCATCCAACGTGGTTTTCGCCATCGGCGTTTCTCCTTCTGAAGTACAGAACCCCGGTCCCGACTGGGAGCAGAAGATCTCTGAAGGCCTTGCTCTGGACAATGTAGTGGCTCTGGGAGAAACAGGACTGGACTACTACAGGAAATTCGGTGACAAGAGCTCACAGGTTGAACTCTTTATTGCCCAGCTGGAGCTCGCCGACCAGAATGATGTTCCCGTCATTATCCACAACAGGAATGCCGGAAAGGACATTCAGGAGATCCTCAGCACCAGAATGCCCTCCAGGGGCGGTGTACTCCACTGCTACTCGGAAGACTGGGAGTACGCAAAGAAGATCCTGGACAACCATGACAACATGTACTTCTCCTTTGCCGGAAATGTAACCTACCGGAATGCGAGAAACCTCCATGACACAGTAAGATACCTTCCCCTTGACAGAATTGTCATCGAATCGGAAGCGCCCTTTATGGTGCCCGCCGCATTCAGAGGAAAGAGAAACAAGCCTATCTACCTGCCTTCTACAGCCGAATTCATTGCCTCTCTCAGGGAAGAACCCGAAGAGGAAGTGTATGAAGCTCTCTTTCAGAACGCCAAAACACTGTTCGGACTCTGATGGCAGCCTCTCTTTATAAACCCCTCGATATCGGCGGTGTCCGGATACCGGGGAATCTCTTTGCAGCCCCCCTTGCCGGCTATACAGACCGTGCATTCCGTACGGTCTGTGTGGAAAACGGCGCCGATCTCTGCTATACCGAAATGGTATCATGCGAAGCTCTTGTGAGGGGCAGCGAAAAGACAGGTGAGCTTTTGATGCAGGCCGACGCGGAAAAGATCTACGCTGTTCAGGTGTTCTCCGGAACTGCAGACTCCGCCGGCCGTGCCGTGGCCATGGTGGCTGAGCACAAACCCCTCCTGATCGATCTGAACTGCGGCTGTCCCGTGCCCAAGATTATCAAATCCGGAGCGGGTTCCGATCTGATGCGCAACCCGCAAAAGGTTTATGATATCGTCAGGGCCATGAAGGACAATACAGACATCCCCGTCACAGTCAAGATCAGAACCGGATGGGATGCGCTCTCACTGAACTACCTGGAAGTGGCCGGGGCTGCTGTGAAGGCAGGCGCATCTGCTGTAACCATGCACGCCAGAACCAAAAAGCAGGCCTACGGCGGAGTTGCCGACTGGAGCCATCTGAAAATTCTGAAACAGGAACTCGGCGATATGCCCGTCCTCGGCTCGGGAGACCTCTTTTCCGCGGAGTCTGTGGCTGCCATGATGGATGAGACCGGTATTGACGGCGTTATGCTTGCCAGGGGAGTCATAGGGAATCCCTTCCTCTTCAGGGAAGCGAAGCACTTCCTTACAACCGGTGAGCATATCGCCCCTCCCACCCCCCTTGAAAAGATGCAGACAGCCTTCAGGCAGCTGGAGCTTGCGGTGCACTACAAGGACGAGAGGACCGCGGTGAACGAGATGAAAAAGCAGCTGTGCGCCTACACAAAGGGTCTCCCCGGTTCATCGGAAGCGAGAAACCGCATGGTCCACTCCGAGGACTTTGCCACATACAAGGAAATATTCAGGGAGTACCTTGAAAGTTTCAGCAGCGAAGCCTGACAATCAATCTCTCCAGATTAAGAATCCTTAACACACTCCTTACAATTTTCCGTTTGCCCTCCTCTTTCTCTACAGGTAGAATAAATGAACCGAAAGTGAAAGAGGTAAGCATGTCATATATAATCAGCGGAATTCAGCAGCTCGGCGTAGGGGTCAGAAACAGAGACGAATCCTGGAAGTGGTACAGAAAATTCTTCGGAATGGATGTACCTGTATTTCAGGAGGCGGCGGATGCACCTCTTATGACAAGGTATACAGGCGGAAAGGTCCAGTCCAGGGATGCGGCTCTGGCCCTGAACCTCAAGGGCGGAAGCGGTTTTGAAATCTGGCAGTACACAAGCCGGGTGTCGGCCTATCCTGAAAAGACCGGGATACTGGGAGATCTTGGCATTGCCGCAGGAAAGATCAAGACTCCGGACCCCCGACTCTGCTATGACAGGTACAGGGAGGAGGGCGTTGAGATTCTGACAGAACTGCAGGCTGATCCCTCGGGAAAAGGGCACTTTTTCATAAGAGACCCCTGGGGAAATATATTTGAAATTTGTGAGCGCTCAGACTACTTTCTCAAGCGGAATGCCCTGACAGGGGGTCCCTGCGGTGCTGTAGTGGCTGTGAGCGATATAGAGAAGGTCCTGCCCCTCTACACTCTCCTCGGATATGACTCCGCTGTCTATGACAAGTGCGGCACCTTCGGCGACCTCAGGGGACTGGAAGGGGGAGAGGGAGAGTTCAGACGGGTTCTTCTCACCCATTCTCAGAAACGGAGGGGCGCCTTCTCCCGGGTTTTCGGAAGCAGCAGTATTGAGCTTATCCAGTCTCTGGACCGCAAACCTGAAAAAATCTTTGCCGGAAGATACTGGGGAGATGCGGGTTTCATTCACCTCTGTTTTGACATAAACGGCATGGACAGCCTGGGAAGGGAACTGGAAGAGGCGGGCTATCCCTTTACGGTGGACAGCGGAAAGTCCTTTGACATGGGTGAGGCAGCCGGACGGTTTACCTATATAGAAGATCCGGATGGAACCCTTATAGAGTTTGTGGAAACCCATAAGATTCCAATTATAAAGAAAATGAACTGGTACCTGAACCTCAGAAAAAGAGATCCTGCCAGACCACTGGCAGACTGGATGCTCCGCCTTCTGGAACTGGGACGGATAAAAGACTGACTCCCTTCTCCACCCCTTTTTAGCTGAGGCTGTTCCGGACAGGGACAGCCTCAGAGGGAAGCCTTGAAGCAGAGCCGGTTCAGACCCGTCAGGGCCGCCGTGCCTGCAATGGAAGTGCCGTAGAAATATGCGGTTTCAGGCCCCAGGTAGCGGGTGATTGTACCGTTGACCACAGTACTTCCGGTACAAAGAACAATATCGCACCACCTCAGAACATCATCCACATCACTCTCGCCGTTCTCTATCTTAACAGAGGAGATGCTTGTACCGATCTTCTCCGGATTAAGATCAAGAACCCTCAATTGAAACAGGGGGGCCAGAGCATCCACCATGGACAGCTGAAGTCCCACAAGAGCTATCTTTACATCTGCTCCGTGGCTTTCCTTTATAAAAGAGGCAATATCGAATGCGCACTGTTCCGGTTCATTATCCCTGCAGTGCACAGTGGCACCGCAGAGCCCGAGGCTTGCACAGACCGCATTGAGGGTACTTATAAAGACAGCCCTGCCGTAATTGTCTTCAGGCATTCTCTCCAGAATGGAGCCTATTGTTCCAGAAAAAGGACCGGGCTGGTCTGTAAAAGCCTGCCCCCGGAAACCGCGGAACCCGGCCTCCATCAGCCTCTCCCGTCCTGTGAGCAGGGGAAAGTCCTTTCTGTCGGGATTGCCGATAGCCTCCTCATTGGTCAGAGGTCTTCCGCTGACAACCACCGATTCACCGGTGAGTCCGTTCTGCACCGCGATGCTCCTGAACTTCTCAAAGAGATCCCTGTAAAAACTCTGGCTGCTCCACTCCATTGTTCCCGCTCCTTCCTTCTATAATCAGCAAATACAGACTTTACGTCCACCTCAGCTCTGCCGGAAAGAGAAAAAAAAGCCGCTTCCCAAAAGAGAAGCGGCTTTGAAAACTCAATTTATCGATCTAATCAGATCAGTGATGATTCAGACAAACTCCACAAGTCCGCCGGCCGCTGTAAAGCCGCCGCCGAAGGCCGTGAGTCCGTAGGTTTCCCCTTCCCGGCCCTCTTCCATCAGTGTTTCAAGACAGAGAGGAATGGTACAGGATGAGGTATTTCCCCTGTTTCTTATCTGGGAGTAGACCTGATCCTCAGGCAGCTTCAGCCGCTGACGGACCGCATTGATGATCCTCTGGTTGGCCTGATGGGGTATGATCAGATCCAGATTCTCAAGTTTGATGCCGTCCTGACTGCAGGCTTCACCAAGCAGAGTAATCATATCCTGAACCGCCTCGAGGTAGACCTTGGGGCCGTGCATAAAGATCTTCTGCGCCGGATCGGAGGGTACTGTCAGAATCGTTCCCGGTTCACCGGCAGCTCCTGTAACGGGACGGTAGACCTTCGCCTTTCCCTTCAGGGGGTGAGCGGCGCCTGTAATCAGAGTCGCCGTTGCGGCATCCCCGAAGATGGGAGATGTGGACTTGTCAGCCAGATCAACCAGGGGTGAGAGAACTTCCGCAGTCACCAGCAGAATCATTCCGTCGGGTCGGCCGGCAAGAAAGTCATAGGCAGTCTGCAGACCATAGAGGTATCCGGAACAGGCGGCATTGATATCAAAAGCGGGGCAGTGAATGCTCCGTTTTCCCTCGGGCATCAGGGTGTACTGAATTCTTGCAGCAAGGGAGGGTGTCTGAATCCCGGGGGTTCCTGTAGTCACAAGAATTAGGCTCAGATCATCCAGAGTCAGTCCGTTCCGGTCGAGAACAGCCTTAACCGCCGATTCGGAAAGAGTCATGATATCCTCTCCCTCACCGACCCAGTTCCTCGTCTCGATACCCGTCATCTTGAAGATTTCCCCCTCTTCCCAACCGGGACAGGAGTCCATAATCTCTTCATTTGTTACGACACGGCTGCCCTGGGCACCCTGGATATCGAGAATCCAGGGGCGAAGATCCCCTGCGGTTCCGGAGGCAGCTGCTGCCGGGGCAGACGCTGCAGGGGCCGTGGATATCCCGCTGATAACAGGCTCACCGGGCTCCTCTCTGGTTTTAGGCTTCAGAAGGGCCTCTCCCGAGTCCTCGGTTTTCACACGGAGAGCGGGAGTTCCTATTTCAACGGCCTCCCCTTCTTCAAGGAGCAGTTCCTCCACCACACCGCTTACGGGAGATTTCAGTTCTGCCGCGGCCTTGTCGGCTTCGAAGTCAGCTATAAGCTGGCCCTCTTTTATGCTGTCACCGGCAGCGATCTTCCACTCGATAATGGTGGCAGTCTCGTCGGCGGGGCTGGTTCCGATAATCTCGACGGTGAAGGAGCCTGATGCCGCAGAATCGTCCTTCTTCCAGCTTACAGTTCCTCCAAGCAGATCAACCGCTGTCTCCAGAATCTTCTGATAGGAGGGCAGAACTACAAGCTGATTATCAAAGTTGCAGGGTACATGGGTATCCTCACGGACAACACGCCTGATTTGAAGGGGACGGCTTGACAGCTCTGCAAGCTCGGCTGCAATTTCCGAGGAGACCGAAGCGGTCTTGTTCTCTTCGTGTACAATAATGACTCTTCCAGTCTTCTCCGCCGAGGCGAGAACGGCCTTCATATCCCAGGGGCTGATGGAGCGAAGGTCAATCACATCGGATGTGACACCATGCTCTTCCAGAACCCCTGCGGCTTTCATGCAGAGTTTGACAGGGTTGCCATAGGTTATAAAGCTGATATGCTCCCCTTCCCTGAAAGTCCGGGAGACTCCCAGAGGAACGAGCTGACGGGATACATCGGCACTGGTACGGCTGGCCGCTTCGTTGAGGCAGGCCTTGGGGTAGAAGAAAATTGTGGGGCGGCCTGATTCAAAGGCGGCGTTGAGAAGTCCCGCAGCATCACCAGCGGTTGACGGCATTACCACGTCCACACCGGGAATATGGGCAGCTACAGCTTCCATACTTGAGGCATGAAAGGGGCCGAGCCCCGGTTTGTAGCCTCCGCAGGATACCATAAGGATCATCGGGCAGCTCCAGCCGCCTCCGGATCTCCAGTGCATACTTCCCATCTCGGCCCAGAGCTGATTGAAAGCGATGGGCAGGAAGTCTGCAAACTGCAGAAAGGCAACAGGATGTTTCCCTGCCAGGGCCCGTCCAACGGAGATACCCGTAATGGTGGACTCTGTCAGGGGGCTGTTTTCAACACGCCCTGGAAACTGCTGGCTCAGGGTCTTTGTAACTCCGAAGACATCTCCCTTGGGGTCTTCCAGGTCTTCGCCCAGAAGCTCGACGGCGGGGTTCTTTTCAAGATGGTAGCGGAGGGTCTCACGGATCGCCTCGATCATTGTCAGCTCTTCCTTGCCGGGTGTACCTCTGTACTCCTGTGCAGGATCAGTAAGGTGGGCGGGAATATCCTTTTTGGCCGTATAGACCGGTTCGGGGTCCGCCGAGTGCTGTGCCTTGCGGGCATCGGCGGCAAGGGATGTGCGTATCTCTTCTACTTCCGCATCCAGCTCCGCAGCGGGTACTCCCTGCTCTACCAGCCAGTTGCCCAGATGGGTAATGGGGTCCCCCGACTCCTGAACCAACTTGATCTCGTTCTCCGTACGGTAGACTCTGTGATCATCGGCATTGGTATGACTGTGAAGGCGGTCTACATTAAAGACTACAATCTTCGGCTTTCTGTCCTCCCTCATCTCATTCACAAGAGAGCTGAAGGTTTCGGGAAGTTTTTCAGGATACCTGCCGTCTATGGTTGTGATGGGAATGCCGTAGAAATCTGGGGCATCTCCGTCGGGACGGGAGAAGAAGGTGTTCCCTTCGGTTTTTGTAGAGATGGCAAAGCCGTTGTTCTGTATGAAAAAGAGTACCGGAAGCTCCTTGCGCACCGCATGGGCCACGGCTTCAAGAACCTCACCCTGCTGGCTCATTCCATCACCCAGTCCGCAGAGAACGACAGGATTCCCCTCGCTCTCTCTGACAGCCTCGGCGACACCGGCAGCCTGAAGGGCGCTGTTCCCCACGGGTCCGACAATACTCAGTATATTTCTGGAAGGGTCGCTCATATGAGCATTCATCTGGCGCCCGTGTGAGTGGGAACCGTCTTTATTGAAAAGGGAGAGGAAAAACATCTCCGGGGAGATTCCTCTGGCAAGCATCAGGGCTTTATCACGGTAGTGGCAGTGAAGCCAGTCCTGGGGTCCCAGAACATCATTAAGAAGGGCTACAGCCTCATGTCCGGCTCCGGACACATGAAAGAAAGCCTCTCCTCTGCCGGTATAACTCTGTTCCAGCAGATCCATTTCGCGGGCTGTTACCATTGTACGGTAATACTTACGGAAGGTTTTTAGATCCATTACGCCTCCATTTATATTGACACATTTGTGCATTTTGTAATTTTAATAACTATACCTTATAGTCTTTTTTCCTCTCTGAAAAGAGCAAAAACCAAGAATAGTATGAAAACACCACTCATTTTTAATGATAATAGACAGGAGAGTGCCGGTGCAGAAATATAGTCAGCCCTGTACAGAATCCCCTAAAAGGATGTACAGAAGGGCTCAAAACCGAAGCATATAAATAAAGAATCCGGGCGACGGGGCTGTCGACCCGGATTCAGCGGGAATCTACTGCAAGACTGCATACATTCCCGGATAGAAAATAAGATCACTTCCTATGGAGTCCGCACTCTTTGCTCCCGGGATTCTCCCACCACCAGCGGCCGGAACGGAGATCCTCCCCCTTTTCAACCGCACGGGTACAGGGGGCGCAGCCGATGGAGGGAAAACCCTTTTTGTGGAGAGCATGAACAGGAACTGAGTTTTTCCCGGCATAGTCCCGGCACTCTTCTTCCGACCATAAGGCAAGGGGATTGATCTTGACCAGGTCGAAGGCTTCATCCCACTCAACAAGGGCTACCGATTCACGGGTCACAGACTGCTCTCTCCTGAGACCGCAGATCCAGGCATCCAACCCTGAAAGGGCACGCTTCAGAGGCTCTATCTTCCTGATGCGGCAGCACTCCTTCCGGTTCTCCAGACTGTAGTAAAAGGAGTTGGGTCCCTTCGCCCCCACCAGATTCTCAACAGCATCCCTGTCGGGGAAAAGGACCCTGACGGGAGTTTTCCACTTCAGCCGGGCCTCCTCGAGAAGGTCGTAGCTCTCCTGGAAGAGCCGTCCCGTATCCAGGGTAAAGACCCCGAAGTCCTCCGACTTCTGCCGCAGCATATGGGTAATAACCATATCCTCCAGACCCAGGCTTGTGGACTGCATAATCTTCCCGTTTTCAAAGGTCTCCAGGGCCCAGTCCAGCACCTCCTGGGGCGAGGAACCTGCAAGCTTCTCCTGCCACTCAGAGATCATCTCCCTGCCGAAAAGTTTATTCGCCATATCAGTCCTTGATATTCCTGTAGACCTTGTTGATTTTCCTGATATCCTCTTCTGTCACAGAGTCCATCAGATTCATCTCTTTTTTCATCTCTCTGAATGCCTCAATCGTCTTCTGTATTTCAGAGTCCGTATGGCTTGTTGTGGGTATCATCCTGAACATGCAGAGTCCCGGGGGAATGACAGGATAAACCACGGCTGTGACAAAGATATTCTTAGTCCTGAGATACTTCACCATTCTGGCACCCACACCGTTCACATCATCGCTGCCTGTGGGAGTGAAGACCGAACAGATGGGAGACTCTCCGGGACCGATATAGTAGCCGAGCTCCTTCAGTCCTGCCTTCAGTTTGTCCGAGTTGTCCCACATCAGCTGCCGTCTGTCGTCCCCTTCAATTACAAAATCGAGGGTCCTGTTCAGGGCCTTAACAAAAACCATGGGAAGGCTCTTGGCAAAGACCTGGGTCCTGGCGTTGAACATGATCCACTCCACAACATCCCTGTCCGCCGCCACAAAACCGCCGATGGAGGCAAAGGATTTAGCGAAGGTTCCAAAGTAGAGGTCAATCCTGTCCTGAACACCGAAAAAGTCTCCTGTCCCCCGTCCGGTCTCGCCCATGACTCCGACTCCGTGGGCATCATCAATAAAGAGGCGGGCATTGTATTTCTCCTTCAGATCGCAAATGCCGGGCAGATCCGCCAGATCCCCGGTCATGCCGTAGACCCCTTCGATAAGGATCATAACACCTCCTTCCCGTTTCTGGTCCACCTGCTTCAGTACTGATTCAAGGTCCTTCATGTTGTTGTGCTTGAAGTAGCGGATTGTGGCTCCGGCGGCCTTGGCCATGGCGGCGGCATCGAGAATACAGGCATGGGCCAGACGGTCCACAACAACAGTATCCTTCGGGCCGCACAGGGATGAAACAATTCCAAGCACTCCGAGATAACCGTAGTTGAAGAGGTAGGCTGCCTCCTTCTGGGCCCAGTCGGCAAAACGCTGTTCCAGATCCTGATGATATCGGGTGTTCCCGCTCATCATACGGGAGCCCATGGGGGCGGATGTACCGAACTCCCTGGCTGCCTGGGCAGCGACCTCCTTTACCTCATCATTTTCCGCCAGTCCGATATAGTTATTGACCGACCACATGACAACTTCATTGCCGTTGTAGGTCATTGTCTTTCCGGGAATCGGGTCCATCGTGGGACGGGTTAGATCCCGCTCGCCCATTTTTCTGAACTGACCGAAGTATCCCGCATCGGTTTTACACTTGTCAAAAATATCAACACTCATTTATATCTCCTTGGTATAACTGCACTGGTTTTTCTATTTTTTATGTGACATCCCGGCGGCAGCCGGATCTATTTTCTTAAGGGAGCCTGTAAACAGAGCTTCCGTCTCTCTGACCACATCACATGGAGAGGCGTCATTGGCGAAGACAAGGTCCGCACGGCAGGCCGCAGTCTCATGGGTTTCCCTGTAGAGTCCCATCCCTCCTCCTGTGATATTCAGCATGACCTTCCCGTCCCGGGGAACTGTCCCCTTGTCCAGGGCTTTGACAAGAGAGGCCAGGGCCACTGAGGCTGCCGGTGAAATATCGACACCCTCAGTCTCAAGAAAGAGCCGCCCGGCATCCGCAGCCTCCCCATTGTCAGCCAGAAGAACATCCCCCCCCGACTCTGTAAGGGCGTCGAAGAGGCCGCCGGGCAGTGAGTATGGCGGTTTTCTGTTGGAAAGGACCTTGGCATCGATGGCATGGGCCTTCTCACGGGCCTCGTTGTCACTCAGGGGAAGAAGCTCCCGGCTGCCCGCCTTCCAGCTGTCATGTATGATCTGAAAGGGGCTGTTCTGACTGACAATAAGTTTCATATTGTTGGGACCGAACCTTCCGTCCTGTTCAAGCCTGAGTGACGCCTCCCAGGCGGAGATGGCACCTGTACCGCTGCCGACGGCCTGAAAGTAGTACTCGGGAATGACTCCCATTGCGACCGCCGCAGAGAGGACTGTAGTCCCCATGCCGTCCCGGCGGGCCGGATTTTTTGCCCCGCCCTCAGGATAAAAAGAACCGCCGCTGCAGAGCTTGTTCGACAGAGCTATGGCATCAAAGTAGTCCGACCCTGTTTCAGATGCGATGATCTTCACACAGTCCGCAGGCTCTGTCTCACTCCAGAGAGAGGAGAGGTTGTCCTCGGGGACCACCACAACCAGAGGAATGCTGTTATCCGAACAGACCCTGATAAAGGCCCGGGCTGTATTGCCCGCAGAGGCCACTACAAGCACCCCCCTCTCAGGGCTCTCCTCCCCAGGGATTCTGGCACAGACCGAGTAAGCCTCGCACTCCTTGAAGCTGCCTGTCCTCATAAAGGCGCCCTTCCCGGGCCACCAGCCGTTGAATGTAATCCAGAGATCCGTCATCCCCAGTCTGGATGCAAGAGCCCGGCTCCTGTATGTCACAGGCGCTCCTGAACCTGAAAGTTCCCGGCGTATGGGCAGCCAGTCTGAAAACCTGTAGAGTCCCTCATCGGGTGTCCCCGCCTCAAGACGGGAACTGCTGTAGGAGGCACGCAGAAAATGGGGACTGGAGCACTCGGGACAGGTCAGAAGCATTCCTGTGTCCTGTAACTCTCTTCCGCAGCACATTGCTTTGAGGCTGTAGTGGCTGCCGTTCTTTCTTCCGCTCATGATATATCCCCCATCAGCTCCCACTCCTCCATAATCCTGTCGACCTTTGCCATATGTTCCTCCATATTCTCAGGGCGGCGGATATGCCAGTCAGGAGCAATATCTGTTGTAATTTCTTTCCCGACCCAGATGGTTTTGAGCCGGGAAGATCCCATCAGCAGCTGGATCAAATCCCGCTCCTCATAGTTGAGTCCGTCTATCTTGACTATGAAAAACATTCCGGCATCGATCATGATATGAGAGATCTCCGAGATCCGCCGGATGTGTTCCTCCCGCACCGTTCTGCGCCGCTTGAGCATCTTCGGATCATTTTTCAGGTCGGCATCGAGTCCGTATTTCAGACTTCTGTAGCCCAGGTAGTAGACGTTCTTTTTAAGGCTGAAGAGCTTTTTCTCAAGCTGTTCGGCAAACTCCCTTGCAGAAGCCTCATCCTCTCCGGAGACAAGGATAAGGGCCGGCCGCTGTGCGTTCTGCTGCATTCTGTCCAGTTCGGTAACAATCCCGTTCTCCCACTCAAGCTGGCGGCGGATAAGCTTCTCGCCGAACTCATGCTGCCTGTGATCGTCCACATCCCGGATGATACCTCCCCCCGCTATCTCGTATTCATCAACAAGAACAAAGCGGCTTGTCTGGGGCAGGTCCATAACAAGATCGAAGGCGATTGTCTTCTGAAGGGAAAGGGTACAGTCAGCCACCTCGTGCCGTTCCACCCTGTCCCGTTTTGTCTGGGAGTCCAGGGAGGAGGCATCGATGACCTTGTTGATCTCGCTCAGCTGACAGCGAACCCTGTTGGTTCCTGTCTTCAGGTAGTACTCCCTGCCCGATACAAGAGGCTCACGGCCCAGCCAGAAAAGACTGACCTGCAGCTGATTGCCCACCTTTGGCGGCATCTCGTCCACCCGGCATGCCAGAGCCCCCCGGGAGAGGTAGATCTGCTCATCCATGGTGAATCCTGTCGCCCTGCCGGCGGAAACGCCCTTTACAGCTTCGGTATTGAAGGACTCTATGGTTCTGACCCGGCTCTTCTTTCCAGAGGGATAGAAGATAATCTCATCCCCCTGCCTGAAACTTCCTGTCTCGAGGGTTCCGGCAATGATCCGCCGGCTGTCGCCGTAGTCTGTAAACTTGTAGATGTCTGTGACGGGCATGCGCATGGGCATTTTGTCCAGGGGTTCGGCTTTGCGGAAAGCGTCAAGGCGCTCGAGCACAGTGGCCCCCTTCCACCAGGGCATTCTGTCCATCCTGTGATACACATTGTCCCCCTCTCTGCCGCTGACGGGAACAAACTCTACATCAAGGAGGTTGATGGAACGGAGAAAGCGTGAAAACCGGCGGACGATACGGTTAAAGACCTGCTGGCTGTAATCCACTAGATCCATCTTGTTCACAACCACACAGACCTGACGGACCCCCAGCATGGCAAGGAGGTAGCCATGGCGGCGGGAGTTCTCCTGAATTCCCTCCTCCGCATCGATCACAAGAAAGGCGCACTCCGCCCTTGCGGCTCCGGTGATCATATTCTTAAGGAATTCGATATGGCCGGGAGCATCAATTATGATGTAGTCCCTCCTGTCCGACTTGAAGAATACACGGGCGGCATCGATGGTGATTCCCTGCGACTGTTCGTCCTTCAGGGCATCAAGGAGAAAGGCGTACTCAAAGGGTTTGGAGTTCCTGTCGCACTCACGGCGGATCTGTGCCAGCCTGCCCTCGGGGAGGCTGCCTGTATCAGCCAGAAGCCGTCCGACTACGGTTGATTTGCCATGGTCCACATGTCCTGTAAAGACGATGTTCATCTGTTCACGCTGCATCACATGTACCCGTCTCTTCTGAGGGTCTCAAGTCCCCCGCCGTCGTCTTTGTCCTGAGCGCGGCCGGATCGTTCGGCAATATTGGAAAACTTGCCTGTCTTCAGTTCTTCAATTATTTCGGTAACATTCCCTGCTGATGACTCGACTGGATGGGTACAGGGGCCGCAACCCAGTGAGCGGTAGCGCCTGCCGGAGCCCTGATTGTAGTAGAGGGAGACCGTGGGGATCTTCTCCCGCTGGATATACTCCCAGATATTTGTTTCGGTCCAGTCCAGAAGAGGATGGATTCTCACATGGGTCCCGGGAGCGAAGTCGGTCTTGAACTGGTTCCAGAACTCAGGGGGCTGATCCCCCACATCCCAGATATTCTCCTTGTCACGGGGGCTGAAGTAGCGTTCCTTGGAACGGGACCCCTCCTCGTCCGCCCGGACCCCGACAATCACACCCGTATACATCTCCCTGTCCTCATCCACTTCATAGCAGTCGCTGCTGTGATTGAAACGATAGCGGGTCCAGTTTCCGTTCAGGGTATTCTTCAAAGCCTCTGCCTTCAGCAGGCGGCAGCATGTCAGGCGGTCGGTATTGCCGTCGGGAAAAGTCTGCCGTGCCTTGAGGGCATCGGTATTCTCACCGTAGACCATGGGCAGGTTCCACTCCCGGGTCAGTCGGTCCCTGTACTCGATCATCTCAGGAATTTTAAAGTGAGTATCGATATGTATCAGGGGAAAGGGAACATGACCGTAAAAGGCTTTACGGGCCAGCCACAGCATAACCGTGCTGTCTTTGCCTATCGACCAGAGCATGCACAGGTTCTTGAAATTTGAGTAGGCTTCACGGAGGATCCGGACGCCGATACTTTCTAATTCGTCGAGTTGGTCCATGACTCACAGTAAAAACAGCAGAGGGATTCTGTCAAAATAAAAGAGGGTATATTAATAAATCTTAACAGGGTGTTTTTAAGAAAAGTAAAAAAAGGATGCTGCAGAAAAACAGATAAACTGTTTTAAATAAAGGAGTTAAAAAGACGGGTACATCTTTTGCCCGATGCAGAGCGGGAAGGGAGCTCTTAACAGAGGCATAACAGAAAAAGGCCGCCGAAGAGTTCTCCGGCGGCCCTTGAAATTTCAATAACAATGGATCAGATGCGGCTGATAATAGCCTCGGTCATCTCTTTGGTAGAAACAGGGCTCATGCCTGGATCGATAATATCACCGGTTCTGATCCCGCCTTTCACACACTCATCCACAGCGCTTCTGATAGCAGTGGCGGCATCATTGAGATCAAAGGAGATCTCAAGCATCATAGCCAGAGAGAGGATCTGCGCAATGGGGTTGGCTATTCCTTTACCTGCAATATCAGGAGCCGAACCGCCGGAGGGTTCAAAGAGGCTGATCTTCTCGCCCAGTGAGGCGGAGGGCAGCATTCCCAGTGAACCGCAGATGGCGGCGGACTCGTCGGAGAGGATGTCCCCGAAGAGATTGGATGTCACAATTACGTCAAACTGCAGGGGATTGAGCATCAGCTGCATGGCGGCGTTGTCAACATACATATGGCTCAGCTCGACATCGGGGTAGTCCGCGGCCATTTCGGTCACGACCTTTCTCCAGAGCTTGGAGCTGGAAAGGACATTGGCCTTGTCGACAGAGCAGAGTTTTTTATTCCGTCTCTGTGCGGCTTCGAATCCCTGTTTTGCAATTCTCTGAACCTGCTCTTTTGTGTAGACCATGGTATCAAGACCCATATCATCGGTAAGCTCTTTGGGCTCGCCGAAATAGATTCCATGGGCAAGCTCTCTCACAGTCAGAAGGTCAACCTTTTCGGAGAGGACCTTCTCTGAGAGGGGACTCATGGCCTTCAGCTCTTCATAGATTACCGCGGGGCGGAGATTCGCATAGAGCTTCAGCATCTTCCGCAGGGCAAGAAGGCCGCCCAGCTCGGGAGTGAGCTCAGGGGGAAGACCGTCCCATTTGGGGCCGCCTATAGAACCGAGGAGAACCGCATCGGCCTCCTGGCAGATTTTTTTTGTCGCATCGGGGAGAGGAGATCCGGTCTCATCGTAGGCGGACCCGCCGATCAGCCCTTTAGTAAGCTCCAGTTTGAATCCGAATTTTTCTTCCACTTTTGCAAGGACCTGCAGTGCAGAATCCATCACTTCCGGTCCGATTCCGTCACCGGGGAGGACGGCTACTTTATAAGACATTTTCATTTCTCCTGTATAGGGGGCTCCGGACCTGCCGGAACCCGCTGTTAATAATTACAAATATCAGTCGGCCAGAGAGGCTTCAATTCGGTTCAGCGCACAGAGCAGGGCCTTCAGTGAAGCCGCATTGATGCTGTTGTCGACACCGACTCCGAAATGAGAGCGTCCCTTGCTGTCGGCGACCTGAATATAACAGACCGCCTGGGAGTCAGCCCCTTCACTCAGGGCGTGCTCGTCATAGGAGATGAAGTGAACCTTCGGTGCGGAAGTGGCCTGCAGAGCATGGAAGAAGGCGTCGATGGGACCATTTCCCTGACCTTCAAGCTTCATCAGTTCACCATTGTACTTCAGGGAACAGTTGATTCCCACACTCTGAACCTCATCACCCTTGTCATCTACATCAAGCCTGGCGTTGATCTCGTAGTTTACAAGGGACCAGGGGGATTTGATCTCAAGATACTCTTTGCTGAATTCATTAAAGATATCGCTGCCCTTAGCTCTTTCCCGGTTTCATCGGTAATCTTCTGTATGGTTCTGGAAAACTCGGGATGCATTGCCTTGGGAAGCTTGTATCCGAACTGCGCGTCCAGAATGTAGGCGACGCCGCCCTTTCCAGACTGGCTGTTGATTCTGATAATCGCCTCATACTCCCGACCCAGGTCCGAGGGGTCCAGGGGAAGATAGGGAACATCCCAGAAAGCAGACCTGGAAGATTTATTGTGCTCCAGACCCTTCTTGATGGCATCCTGGTGGGAGCCTGAGAAGGCTGTGTAGACCAGTTCACCCGCATAGGGATGACGCTCATGCACATTCATCCGGGTGCAGCGCTTGTATACATTTGTTATATGTTCGATATCCGAAAAGTCGAGGCAGGGGTCCACTCCCTGGGAGTAGAGGTTCATGGCCATGGTGATCAGATCGGTGTTTCCTGTCCGCTCTCCATTTCCGAAGAGAGTCCCCTCAACCCTGTCGGCGCCTGCCATCAGGGCCAGTTCCGCGGCTGCTACACCGGTTCCCCTGTCATTGTGGGTATGAAGAGAGATCAGGACACAGTCGCGGTTCTTGATATTTCTTGAAAACCACTCGATCTGGTCGGCGTGGATATTGGGTGTATGCATCTCCACGGTGGCGGGGAGATTGAGGATCAGCTTCTTTTCGGGAGTAGGCTCAAGAACATCCATCACCGCTTCGCAAATCTCAACGGCAAAATCAAGCTCGGTTCCGGTAAAGCTTTCGGGGCTGTACTCGTAGCTGAGGTTTGTGTCGGGATACTCTGCGGCTATTTCCTTGATAAGCCTGGCGCCTTCGACGGCAATTCTTATAATTTCCTCTCTGTCCTTCTTGAATACAACATCTCTCTGAACCGTGGATGTGGAGTTGTAGAAGTGCATAACAACATTCTTGCACCCCTTGATGGCTTCGAAGGAACGGCGGATCAGGTGCTCCCGCGACTGGGTCAGCAGCTGAATCGTCACATCATCGGGAATAAGATTTCTGTCGATAAGAGTTCTCAGATAGTCAAATTCTGTCTGGGACGCCGAGGGAAATCCGATTTCAATTTCCTTAAAACCAATTTTCAGGAGTAGGTCAAATAGTTCCAGCTTCTCTTCCACACTCATGGGTACGGGTAGAGCCTGGTTTCCGTCTCGTAGGTCAACACTGCACCAGCGAGGTGCCTTTGTAATGGTCTTTTCAGGCCATGTCCGGTCGGTGAGCGAAACGGGGGGGAAGGGTTTGTACTTCCTGTGATCATAACTCATTTGATCTTCTCCTTAAAAATTGCGGAACGGAGCAGCCTGCAGGGTGCGCCGTCCCTGATTAAAATTGGTTATTGGCACAAATACTATATCGATCCGTCCTTTAAAGTCTACACATAATACATTTTTGTAATAATATTTAGTATTGACAAATACGCATCGATGAATTGCTTTACCCGATGCTCCTCAAATGCTAAAAAAGTGTATATGGACATCATTGTATTTGCCTTTCAGGGGGTTTTCCCTGTCTTTCTTCTGATTGTTATCGGTTCTGTGTTGAAATCCCGGAGGGTTGTAGGCCCGGAATTCACAAGGGCCGCCTCTCTCATAGGTTTTAAACTGGCACTCCCTGCATTGGCCTTCCAGAAGATCTCGGTTCTTGACTTTTCGCAGGTATTTTATGTGAAGGAAATCCTGATTATCTGTACCATGACCGTTGTCATGGCCCTGCTCTCGGGAGTCATTACCATAAGGTTCAGTGATGTCAGGCAGAAGGGTGCCTTTATCCAGGGCAGTTTCCGCGGCAATATCGTTATTATAGGCATAGCCCTGATCCTCAGCCTCTACGGCGAGGCCATGGCGGCCCGGGGAACCATGATCCTTGCGTTTATGCTGCCTCTTTTCAATATACTGGCCGTAACCGCCCTGACCCTGCCGCTCCACGGCCTCAGCCCTGCGGGACTTATAAAATCTCTGAAAAGCATCATTACCAACCCCCTTATCCTGGCGGTTGCCGCAGGAATACTGGTATCAGTACTTGGCATTCCCGTCCCGGTGGTGCTCCGTCAGCTCCTCAAGTACCTGGCGGACCTGGCACTGCCCCTGGCCCTTATCAATATTGGAGCCTCCCTGAGCGCCAGAGGTTTCAGAGAAAAGGGAGTAAAGGCTCTCTGGGCCTCGCTGCTGAAAGTTGTTGTTTTTCCTGCGGCAGGAGTGATTATTTTCTATAATCTAGGGTACAGGCAGGAAGAGCTGGGCATGATATTCCTTATAACAGGGGCTCCCGCCGCAGTTTCCGGACATATTATGGCAGAAGCCATGGACAACGACGGAGATCTGGCAGCCCTGATTGTTATGATCACAACCGCCCTGGCCGCACTGACGACAATGGCTGGAATTACAATTATCCAGACTTATCTATAACCCCGGCGGAACTGCCGGCTGCAGACATTTTAAGGAGCCTGATATGGATTTTGACAGAATTATAGACAGAAAAAACAGCAATGCCGCCAAATGGGACCAGAAGGTCCTGAAGGCCCGCTTCGGCAGCGATGACCTCCTCCCCTTCTGGGTGGCGGATATGGACTTTGCCTCACCCTCTATTGTCACAGAGGTGCTGAAGGAGAAGGCTGACCATGGAATATTCGGCTACCCCGCCAGCGAAAGGGGATTTCTCAAGGCCTGGCAGGACTGGGCTGAACGGGAGCACAACTGGGCAGTGCCCATGTCGGATATATGCTTTACACCGGGGATTGTAGGGGCCATGAGTCTGGCGGTACACCTCTTTTCAGCTCCCGGAGACTCTGTAATCCTTCAGGAACCTGTCTACCAGCCCTTCCGCAATATGATAATCCGGAATCACAGGGAGCCTCTTGTCAATGAGCTTGTGATGAACGGAGCAAGATACCATATGGATTTTGAAGATCTGGAAGAGAAGGCTTCCCGGCCTGAAACAACAATGCTTCTCCTCTGCAGCCCCCACAATCCCGGCGGACGGGTATGGACTGAAGAGGAGCTGAAAAGGGTTTCAGACATCTGCAGAAAGAACGGTGTTTTTGTTGTCTCCGATGAGATTCATGCAGACCTTGTTCTGGGAGAGAGGCCCCATATCCCCTTTGCTTCTCTTGGAAAGGAGGCCGCCGAGAATTCCATGACCCTGATGGCTCCGTCAAAGACCTTTAACATTGCCGGGGAGAAACTGTCGATTGCCGTTTTCGGCTCTCCCGAAAAGAAGCTGATCTACACAGACGGCCAGAAGGCCTTCTCAATACAGGAGGGGTCGGCCCTGGCTCTGGCCATGGGTGAGGCTGTTTACAAAGAGGGTGCAGAGTGGCTTATAGCCCTGAAGATCTATCTGAGGGAGAACATCTCCTATATTGAAGAGTACTTTGAGAACAACCTTCCCGGAGTAAAACTGATGAAACCGGATGCCGGATTTATAGGCTGGATAGACTTCAGGGGAACAGGACTTGATCACAATGAGATCCAGGACCGCCTCCAGAACAGGGGAAAGATCGCCCTTGTTGAAGGGACCTGGTTCGGCCAGGGGGGAGAAGGATTCTTCAGACTGAACTATGGATGCCCCCGGAGTATCCTCCGGGAGGGACTTGAACGGCTGTCAGCCTCTCTGGCGGACGACCTCATACATTAAGATTCCTGCGGCAACAGACACATTGAGAGAGTCTACATGCCCGTTCATCGGGATGCTTACCATGGTGTCGCAGTTCTCCTTCAGAAGACGGGAGATTCCCTTGCCTTCGGAGCCCATGACGATACAGGTTTTTCCTTTCAGGTCGGTCTGTGCCGCTGTGGAGCCTCCCATATCGGCGCCGTAGATCCAGAATCCCGCATCCTTGAGAGACTCAAGGGCCCGGGCGGCATTGTTGATCTGAAGTGTGGGAACCCAGGCATGGGCACCTACGGAAACCTTGGCGACGGTGGAGTTGATTCCCACGGATCTGTTGGCAGGTAGAAGCACAAGGTCCACAGAAAACTGGTCTGCCGACCTGAGTATGGCTCCCAGGTTGTGGGGGTCAGTAATCCCGTCCAGAAGAAGAACCAGGAGATTGTCATCCCCTTCCCTGGCGGCGACAAACTCTTTGAGGTCCTTGTAGCGGCGGGCTGTTCCGGTCTCTGCAGCGGCGGATGATTTCGCAATAAACAGAGCACCCTTGTGGCCCTCTGAACCGCTCATTTTGTCCATCTCCGCGGGAGTGATTCTCTCAATCCTGATTCCCTTCTTTCCTGCGGTCTCTTCAAGCTGGGAGATTCTTTTATTTGTTTTAGAGAGATAGAGACAGCCGTCTGCTGTTTTCATGCTCTCCATAATACTGTGATAGGATGTAATAACCCTGGGCATAATGACTCCTGACCCTACATAAGTTCCCGGATCTTTCCGATAAGATCCTTCATTGTAAAGGGTTTGTGAATTAATGCGGTGTTCTGAAGATCCGAAAGATTCTGCAGACGGTCCTCTGTATAACCGCTCATAAAAAGTACTGGCCTATCATAGCCCATAGACCTGATAATGTTAAATGCCTGTACCCCCCCCATTTCGGGCATTATTACATCCAGCAGAAAAAGACCGATCTCATCGTCCTTCTTTTTTTCCAGAGCATCCACAAGTTCCTTCCCGTTTACAAAGCTCCTTGTCTCAAAACCGCTCTTTCTGAGCATGGTCTCTGAAAGCTGGCGAACCATGGGGTCATCTTCCGCCATATAGACGAATCCCTTGACAGGTGAGATCTCAGGATACCTCTGTTCCGTCTCATTCCGCTCCTCTTCGGAAGAGCTGATCCGGGGAAGGTAGATATGAAAAGTGGTTCCCCTGTCGCTTCCGGTCTCAATATTCAGATACCCCTGGTGCTGCCGGATGATACCGTAGACAATGGAGAGGCCAAGGCCTGTCCCCTTGTCCCGGCTCTTGGTTGTAAAAAAGGGATCAAAGATTTCAGGAAGTATATCCTTATTGATTCCGGAGCCGTTGTCCTGGACCGTCAGTTCCACATAGTCTCCTGCCGGAATAAATCCCTCCAGCCCCGGAAATGAGTAGGGAGCAGAGAGAATTGACTGGCGGATAACGATTCTGCCTCCCGCAGTCATGGCATCCCGGGAGTTGAGACAGAGATTGATTAAAACCTGCTCAATCTGATGCTTGTCGGCATGAACCCAGTCGTCATGGCCCTCAAGCTCCGACTCCAGAAAGATATTCTCCTCAAGAAGTCTTCCAAGAATAGGAATAAGACTGTGAATCAGTGATGAAAGGGAGAAGTCCTGAAAGTTCATATTTTCAGTACGGCTGAAAAGAAGGAGCTGGCGGGTCAGGTTTCTGGCACTGGCGGCCGTCTTGAGGATGGGCTCCAGATACTCCATCTCTTTCTCCCCTTCAAACTCGTCCTTCAGAAGCTGGCTGTACCCCAGAATGATCTGAAGGAGGTTGTTGAACTCATGGGAGATCCCCCCTGCCAGCTTTCCGACGGCTTCCATCCTTGCGGCCTGACGCAGCTGATCCTGACTGGCTTTCAGGGCAGCCCTTGTCTGGGACAGCTCGGAAAAGTCCTGAATAATACCGGCAACGATCTCTCGTCCCGTTTCGGGATTCACCACACGGCGGGCAACAAGGTGAAGGATCTGATCAATCCCGTCATTGCCTGTAACCGCCATAATGGATTTGATTCTGCTCTGCTTTTCCGCCAGTTCGACAGGCAGTTCACTGCCCCTGATCCAGGAGGGAAATAGTTTTGCCATAAAATCGAGGGTACTTGAATCCCCTGACTCATTCCGTGTGGTCGATGTCAGCGAATAGACCTCCCGTGAGTACCAGTAGCTGTCCTCGGCGGGATCATACTCCCAGTTGCCGACAAGAGCCATTGCCTGTGCATCCCGCAGACGGCGCTGCTCATTCTGGAGGGTCTGCTGAATTCTTTCGGATTCCGTTATATCCCTGAAGACGACAATGGCCCCCAGCATGGTACCGGCTCTGGGATCTCTGATGGGAGAGGCGCTGTCGGAAATGCTGAGCCTGTCTCCATTCTTATTGACAAGCTGTGTACCGGGATCAAGAAAAACCCGGCGGTTCAGTTCAAGGACCTTCTCCACCGGGCCATTTACAGCCTCTCCTGTACGGGAGTTCTCAAGAACAAAAACCCGCGAAACAGGCAGGCCCTCCGCCTCCTTGAGACTCCAGCCAGTCATGGACTGGGCCATTGTGTTCATAAACACAATCCTGGCGTCGGTGTCTGTAGAGATAACCCCGTCACCGATGGAACTCAATGTTGTATAAAGCTCGTTTTTCTGTCTCGACAGATCCAGGGAGGAGCGGTTCAGAAGCCAGGTCTGCCTTATAAGAAGAGATATAAGGAGGAGCAGGATCAGAAGGGAAAGGGTAAGAATCTGAATTGTGATGCGGTATGTGCTCAGCTCCAGAGAGTTCAGGGGGATGTAATCTTTCGGAAGGCGGTTCTCTTTGAACCCCCATTTCCGCAGCCGCTGCTGATCGATGGCATAGACTGTGGTATCCCCGCTGACAACGGGGATACTGCCGGCTGGAGTACCTGATGCAATACTGCGGATCTGATCAACGGCAATATCCGCCTGAACTGTTCCTGAAGTGACTTTCCCCCCCAGTATTCCCGGACGGAGATGGAGAAGGTTGAACACGGGAACCGATGCGGCTTCTCCAAGAAGCCCCAGAAACTCACTCTCCGAAATAAACCGGCCCTCTTTGTCGCGGTACCAGCTTGTGAGAAGGAGAATTGAATCATCCTCCAGGGCGGAGCTCCGGCTGACAAGTTCTTCGGTGGTCAGAAGATTCTCTCCAAGGAAACTGAACTCCAGACGTTTGAGCTCACCCCTCAGCTCCTTTTTCTGCTCAAGAACCATATTTTTGTTCCCGGCTCCAGTGGGGGTTGCGTCTACAATGACATACACCTTTTTCAGATCGGGAATAAGTTTCATTGCCAGAGCCAGGGTATCCGCAAGATTCACTCTGCTGACGACTCCAGTATGGCGGGTACGCAGAGAGTCCTTTACAAGGCCGTAGTCGTTGACGCCGCAGAATACAATTGAGGCCTCGGGAAAGAGATTCCTTCCCCTGCCGGCCAGAAACTGGAGGGCATTATCATCAACAGCCACGATCAGTGAGAAGCGGCGGCTGTCATAGGATGAGAGCTGACTGTATACATCCTCTTCCACCTTCTCGGGACTGTTTCTTTTGGAGTCCATATATTCCAGGGTGATGCTGGCGGCGGGAAGAGTGTTATTAATCCCCTTCAGCATCTCCAGATAGACGCTGTCCTCCCAGGTATGGCCGGGATGATAGGAGAAGAGAAGAAGAATGTCGGGGCTTTCCTGTGATTGAAAACCTTGAGAGGAGTATAAAGGAGACAGCACCGAAAGGAGCACAACAAATATCAGACAGAGCTTTCTCATTAATCCCCCAGTGTTCAATAATGCATATATTAGCATAACTTTACGAAAGACAGAAACAGTCTTGTTCAATTTTTTGAAAGGGCCTCCGCAGCCTGTCCGTGATCAGCTTATTAATTATTTGACAGCATCTGTAAACGGGTATACCCTAAACATATGAAAGTACTTTCATAAAAGTTCTTTCATACTTCGAATCAGGTGTAATACTTTAATGAAAAAACGTGCCACTATCTATGATGTTGCCAAAGAAGCGGATGTGAGTATCACAACCGTCTCACGATATCTCAATAATCCCGACAGCGTCAAAGACGAGACGGGAGCCAGAATTTACGAAGCTGTAGAAAAGCTTGACTACATCCGCCAGGGAAATGCAGGTACAAGCGCCGGACGGGCCGTAGGACGGATCGGTGTCCTGACCCCCTTCTTTCCCGCACCCTCCTTTGTAGACAGATTGCGGGGTATGACCCCGACTTTTGCAGAAAATAACTTTGAACTTGTTATCTATACCATCGAGAGCCCCGACCAGCTCGATGAGTATCTTACATCCGTCCCTTTTACACGCCGCATTGACGGGCTGATTCTGATGTCAGTCAACCTGAGCACCGAACAGGAAAGGACACTCAAGGCTTCGGGGCTGCAGGTTGTAATGATTGAATCTGACGACGAAAACTACAGCCGGGTCCTTGCCGATGACCGCAGCGGGGGACGAATTGCCGCAGAGCTTTTCAGCAGAAAGGGCTACTTTCCCTGTGCCTTTATGGGCGACAAGAACAAGGAGATCAGTTACAGCTGTCACCCGTCGGAACTGCGGTTCAGCGGCTTTAAAGAGGGCCTTGAAGAGAGGGGACACAGTATTGCGGGGTCGCTGATTCTTGAATCTGATACCACCGTAGAGGATTCGTACAGGGTATTTTCAGAATTCCTTGATTCGGAAACTCCTCCCCGGGGCGTTTTTGCAATGTGTGATGTTCAGGCCGTGGGCATCATCAAGGCGGCAAGGGAGAAGGGGCTCAGGGTCCCTGAAGATCTGGCGGTACTCGGCTTTGACGATATCGAATCGGCGGACTGGATGGGACTCTCATCCATATCCCAGCATCTGGGTGACTCGGGCCGGATCGCTGCGGGACTGCTTCTGGAAGGGATAGCCGGCAAGGGAAATGCCATCCAGAAGGTGAATCTGCAGGTGGAGCTTATCGAGCGCTCCACAACCTGAAAATGTATTCCAACAGCTCAAGGGGAGCTGTATAAACAAGGAGAAAAGTATGAGAAAAATGTTTCCGGCAGTAGTTGTAATCGCAATTATTGCTTCCCTTTCATTCACGGGATGCCAGAAGAAGGCAGCTCCTGAAACAGCGGCAGCCGCAGATGAAATGACCGAGGTTGATCCCTATGCCGAAGTAAGAGGCACAGTGGTAACCATGGCCGGCCCCTTTGTGGACAGCGATGCCATCAAATTCGAAGAGTCCATCAAGTCCTTCGAAGAGATGACAGGCATTGACATTCAGTATGAAGGCTCAAAAGAATTTGAAGCTTCCATCGGAATCAGCATTGAAGGTGGAAATCCCCCGGATATCGCCGACTTCCCCCAGCCCGGTCTGCTGAAGAATTTCGTAGCCAAGGGCTATGTTGTCGACCTGAATAAAACCCTGGATATGGATGCGGTCAAGGCAAACTACATCCAGAGCTGGCTGGACATGGGTACAATGACCGCTCCCGAGGGTGATATCATGGCCGGTATATGGGGCCGTGTAAACGGAAAATCCCTTGTATGGTACAACAAGAAAGAGTTTGATGCGGCGGGATATGAAGTCCCCGGAACATGGGATGAACTTGTAGAGCTGCAGAATATGATCCTGGAAGACGGAGACTCTCCCTGGTGTGTAGGAATCGAATCAGGCGCCGCAACCGGATGGGCAGCTACCGACTGGATCGAAGAGATGATGCTCAGAACTACAAGCCTTGAAAACTATGACAGATGGGTTGACGGAGACCTCAAGTTCAACAGCCCCGAAGTGAAGAAGGCTATCGAAGCCATGGCTTCCATCTGGTTTGCCGACGGCATGGTATACGGCGGCCGCACTGGAATCGCCACCACCAGCTTTGGAGATGCACCCAAGGTTATGTTTGAGAATCCCCCCAAGGCATGGCTCCACAAACAGGGTAACTTTATCACTTCCTTCTTCCCCGAAAACGCAGTGGCCGGTGTTGACTACGACTTCTTCTACCTTCCCAGTGTTGATTCCCAGTACGGACGTCCTGTTCTGGTTGCCGGCGACATCTATGCCATGTTCAATGACAGACCCGAAGTCCGCATGGTTATGCAGTACTTTGCCACAGGCGCCTCTGTAGAGGGCTGGGTAAAGGCCGGCGGAGCCATCAGCCCCCACAAGGACTCCCAGCTGAGCTGGTACACCAACGAAGTAGACAGAAAGGTTGCCGAAGTGATTCAGAACGCGACAAGCGTCCGTTTCGACGGTTCCGACCTGATGCCCGGTGCAGTCGGTGCGGGTTCTTTCTGGAAGGAAATGACAGCCTATGTATCAGGAGCCAAGTCTCTTGATGAAGCACTTACTGCAATTGATGCCTCCTGGCCTACCGAATAACCGGCTTCATGATTGATTAACTCCGGAACAGAGGCCGCAAGGCCTCTGTTCCTTATCATTTAAAAGTCCAATGTGTAAAAGGAGAAAAAAGTGAGCCAGGATATTGATTCCAAATGGAATCCGATTCAACTGATCCTTCTGATTATAGTGACACTTGTGGTTCTGATCGGAGGATTCCAGCTTCTGCAGCAGCTGCAGAACCAAAAAGTACTTATGACCTTGACCGCGGTAGTCTGGGGACTGGGTTCCGTGGCCCTCCTCTTTTATGTACTCAACGCCATCGCCGAATCAGCACCGCGGAAGATACGCTCCGTTGCAGTTGCAGCGGTATTTGCAGGCCCCGCAGTATTAATACTGATATGGGCCCTCGTCCTCCCCACCCTCCGTTCTCTCCGCCTCAGCTTTGCGGACGCCCACGGCAGGGGTTTTGTCTTTCTGGACAACTATAAATTTGCCTTTACTGATCCCATTATGGTGGAAGCCTTCCGGAACAACCTTCTGTGGATGATCTTCGGAACCTCCTTCTGCGTCATTATGGGACTGATCATAGCGGTCCTTTCGGACCGGAGCAAAGCGGAAAAGGTCTTCAAATCCCTTATATTTATGCCCATGGCCATATCCTTTGTAGGAGCCGGGGTTATCTGGAAGTTTATCTATGCCTATAAGGGAGAGGGGTTGAATGTGACCGAAATCGGCCTCCTCAATGCCATTGTTGTGGCCCTGGGAGGCAAGGCCCAGGCCTGGCTCCTTATGCCCTTCTGGAACAACTTTTTCCTTATTATCATTATGGTATGGCTTCAGACAGGGTACGCCATGGTCATACTATCCTCCGCCATCAAGGCTATTCCCGAGGAGATAAACGAAGCCGCCCGGGTAGACGGAGCCGGCGCATTTACAATTTTCTTTAGAATAACCGTTCCCTACATCATGCCGACGATCGTGACAGTGACAACCACAATCCTGATTTTCAGCCTGAAACTCTTCGATATAGTCAGGGTTATGACGGGAGGTAACTTCGGTACAAATGTTATAGCCAATGAGTTCTATCTCAGGCAGTTCACCTACGGCCATTCCGGACAGGCTTCGGCCATCGCCGTGGTCCTGCTTGTTGTGATTATTCCCGTACTGGCATACAACCTCAAAGAGTTCAGAGGCCGGGAGGTTTTAAAATGAGCAGAAAACAAGACAGTAAATCGTCCCGTGTGAAAGGTGCATTAGTCGCCGTAATTCTCCTTGCCATTGTTCTGGCCTGGACCGTCCCGACACTGGGGATTCTCGTAACCTCCTTCCGGGACCCGGCGGACATCTTCGCCACCGGCTGGTGGTCGGTGCTCCCCCATAAAACCTTTGCCAAAACAGATGAGTTTGAACTTCCACGGGAACTTGACCCCAACAAGCCCATTGAGATAGAGGGCGTCACTGCCAGCTTTGAAGAGTGGAGGCAGGGAATTACAATGGAAGACGGACGGGAGCTGCGCTGGTACGGAAACAAGCGTTCCCGGAGGATAGAAGTATATGAAGAGCAGTGGGTCGGCTTTGGAGCCAACCTGACCCTCCAGAACTACAGGGATGTTCTTTCAGGGGGAACGGTTCAGTTTACCGATGCCAACGGCAATACAATCTACCGTCAGGGAAATAACTTCTCCACCGCCGTACTGAACTCCATTGCCGTCAGTATCCCCGCTACTGTTATCCCCATACTGATTGCCGCTTTTGCGGCCTATGCCTTTGCCTGGATGGAATTCCCCGGACGGAAACCCCTGTTTATCATGGTTGTGGCCCTGCTTGTGGTCCCCCTGCAGATAGCACTGATTCCCGTACTCAGAGACTTTACGAGATGGGGAATCACCGGAACGTTCCTCTGTATGTGGTTGGCCCACACAGGCTTCGGGCTGCCCCTGGCGGTCTACCTTCTTTACAATTATATAAGCACCCTGCCGCGGGATATCTTCGAGTCAGCCTATCTGGATGGAGCGACCCCCTTTCTGACATTTGTACGCCTTGTTCTGCCCCTCTCCATACCGGCGCTTGCAAGCTTTGCCATTTTTCAGTTCCTGTGGGTATGGAACGACTACCTTGTAGCCCTTGTTTTTCTGGGTGATAAAAACAGAGTCGTCACCTCTGCTCTGGCCGCCATGGTCGGAGAGAAGGGACAGGACTGGCACCTCCTTACGTCGGGGGCCTTTATGAGTATGATTCTTCCACTTGCTGTCTTCTTCGGCCTTCAGAGATTCTTTGTCAGAGGCCTGATGGCCGGGTCTGTAAAAGGCTGACAGGGAGAGCATAATGGATGAACAATCTCGATGGACTGTGAAAGGGGAGTTCAAGGACTCCTCACTCCCGGACAACCTTAAATCCCTGCTGTTTGCAGGAAACGGTTTTCTGGGAGTGCCCGGGGCAGCACCCGGTGAGAGCCCTGGTACTTTTATCAACGGCTTCTTTGAATCGGCACCCATCACATACGGTGAGAAAGCCTACGGCTACCCCTCACAGCAGCAGATAATGATCCCTCTGGCCGATGTTCTCGGCTGGGAGATCAGCGACAGGACATCAGGGAGTGAAAGTCCCCTGAATTTTACAAACGGCACAGTAGAGACCGACATGCTGCGGGGAGTGAGAACAACCCGGGCAAGCTATACGGCAGAAGACGGCAGAATCCTCAGGGTCAAAGAGGAAACCCTCTGTTCCCTGAGCCATCCGAACAGGCTGCACAACCGCCTGACTCTCAGGGGATGGGGACAGTACAGGGTCACCAGAAAGATAAAATCCCCTGACCGCAGCAGTGAGGAGAGCGATGACCCCAGGAAAACAGAAGCCCTGGGAGAGGAGCTCTTCCGCAACAGCAGCTGCCGCCTCAACGATACAGGCTGCATAATAGAGGAGACGACCCGTTCCAGCGGCCTCAGCTATGTATGCGCCCTTGAAATGAGGACCTCCGGCCGGATCGGAGGGTACGAACAGGGACTCTTTGCAGAGTTCTACCAGGACTTTGATCTCAGTGATACCGGAGAGGCCGCCTGGGCAATCGAAGCACTCTTCAGCAGCGGAGGGGAAACGGAAGACATATTCCGGGGAACAGAGTCTGAGCCGGATCTATGCCGCAGTGAAGACTGCTTCGAAACAGCCCTGCAGGAACAGAGGGCGTATCTTGAAGAGTTCTGGGAGAAGGCTGATATCACTATTGAAAAAAAGCCGGACTACACCGAAGCCCTGAGGTATGCGGCCTACGGCCTTCTTCAGTCCTGCGGCTGCGACCCCATGCGCAGCGCCGCGGCAAAGGGGCTGAGCAGCGCCGGCTACAACGGGCACTACTTCTGGGACGCGGACATCTACATTCAGTCAGCTCTCAACACAGTCGATACCCGAAGGGCCAGAACCCTTGTGGAGTACAGAATAAGGCATCTGAAAGAGGCAAGGGACAGGGCAGCCGAACTCTCTGAGAAGGGCGCCCTCTACCCCTGGCGCAGCATAGACGGGCGGGAGTGCTCCGCCTTCTTTCCCGCGGGTACGGCGCAGTTTCATATCAATGCCGATATTATCTGGGGAATGAAAAGCTACCTGGACAACAGCGGCGACAGGCAGCTCCTTGTGGAGGGGGGGGCGGAGATGCTCTTCGAGACCGCCCGGTTCTGGGCGAATTTCGCTGTTGATGTCCCCGGAAAGGGCTACTGCCTCCACTGCGTAACCGGCCCCGATGAGTATACAGCCTGTGTGAACAATAACTTCTATACAAACCTTATGGCCCGGGAGCACCTGCGCTACGCCGAGGCTGTTGCCCTGGAACTGCGTGAGGAACATCCGGAGCTGATGAAGGAGCTCTCCCTGCGGCTTGGACTGAGCAGGGAGGAGACTGACTCGTGGCTTGAGATAGCCGGAAAGTTCTACCTTCCTAAAATTGAAGACTCGGATATCTACAAACAGGACGACTCCTTTCTGGAGAAGTCCCCCTGGGACTGGGAGAATACACCGAAGGGGAACAGACCTCTCCTCCTCTTCTACCATCCTCTGAAGATCTACCGCCATAGAGTCCTCAAGCAGCCTGATGTGTTAATGGCCATGTTCCTTGAAAAGCAGTATTTCAGCAGGGAGTGCTTTGCCGACAACTACGCCTATTACGATCCGTTGACAAGCGGAGACTCGTCTCTCTCGTCGGCGGTACAGTCGGTGGCGGCAGCCCTTGCGGGATATGAAAAAGACGCGGAGGAGCACTTCAGGAAAAACCTATTTCTGGACCTGGAGGACCTGGAGGGCAATACGGACAACGGAGTTCATCTGGCAGCCATGGCCGGGGCCAGAACGGCCCTTATAAACGGGTTTGCCGACATGGAACTGACAGCGGACGGACTGAGTTTCAACCCCTCCTTCCCGTCCTCCTGGGGAAAGGTGAGCTTCTCTCTGCTTCATAAAGGGACTCTTGTCAAAGTGAGCTGTACAGCCCTTGAAAAGAGCATCAGTTTCAGTACCGATAACGATATAAAAATCAGAATCGGCACAGGAGAGATTAGCCTGAGCGCCGGAAAAGAGACCTCAGTGTATTACAGCTGAAGGCTCAGAAGCCTTCAGGCTGAGTGCATTCCGTCGATCTCGGCCAGACGTTCCGCGGTCAGGTTGGAAAGCCCAGCCGACCGGGCGGCATGGAGACTCATCCTTGCCGCCGCTTCAAGCACCTCAAGGCGGTCGAAGGCCTGCAGCAGGGTCTGCCCCACACAGAGAACTCCGTGGTTTTCAAGAAGCAGGGCGGCTGTATCGGCCTTCAGGACCGATGCCGCAAGATCACCAAGGGCAGTGGTCCCCATCAGTGCATAGGGAACAAAGACGGGATCACCTAGAAGATAACGGGCCTCGGCCATAAGATCTGTCCGGACAGGTCCGCTTTCAAGGGCTGTCAGAAAACTGGCGGAGACAGGGTGGGCGTGAACGACTGCATTTACATCGGGCCTGGCTCTGAGTATTTTAAGATGCATGTCCGTTTCAATGCTTGGTTTCAGGCCGACCGAGAGGTTCTCCCCCTCCAGGGTCATCTGGGCGATCTGCCTGAAGTTGATAATGCCCTTGTCCAGAGCCGATGGAGTGATCAGGATATGATCATCACCCGCTCTCAGGCTTATATTTCCACCAGAACAGGTTGTAAGCCCCTGCCTGTAAAGGCGGCGCATTGTGGCGGCCACCGCTTCACGTTCCTTTTTGTAAATCATGAACGCAAGTATAGCACCGGGGCCGGGGAAGGAGCAATCATCACCTGCCGGTCCCAACAGATCCCGGAACCCGGAGTAAAAGAGGACTAATCCAGTGCCGAGCGCCTGAGAGGCATGCTCATGCAGCGGGGGCCTCCCCTGCCCCTCACAAGTTCGGAACCGTCAATCTCAAGGACTTCCACTCCGTTCTCTCTGAGAGTGCTGTTGGATGCCTGGTTTCTCCGGTAGGTGACAACAACTCCCGGGGCGACTGCCAGGGTATTTGTACTGTCGTTCCACTGCTCCCGGGCGGCGGTGATTCTGTCGCTGCCGCCGCTGTGGAGGATTGTTATATTACTCCGGTCAAGAGCTCCGGCAAGGGCCTGCTTCAGATCCTTTTCAGGCTCAATATTGAGGGAATCCCCCACTCCCGGCCTTATACTGAAAATTTTCAGCCCGTCGGCAATACCGGGATAGAGGATGAATTTATTGACATCAAGCATTGTGAATACGGTATCAAGATGCATATAGGCACGGTTGAAGGGAATCTGAATCACCAGAACCTGCCTGATGCCTGAATCGCTCTGGAAGAGGTTTTCAGCCAGCTTTTCAATACCTTCGGGAGAGGTACGGGCACTGCAGCCCACCGCGACAACAGAACTGCTGAGGGCAAGGACATCGCCTCCCTCAAGAGCTGATGCATATTCGGGGCTGTACCACAGAGGTGCTTCGCTGCCCTTAAGAAGGGGATGGAAACGGTTGATATAGGAGAGGATGGCAGTCTCCCGGCGGCGGGCCGGCGTTTTCATGGAGTTGATTGAGATTCCTCTGCCTATAACCGCTCCCGGGTCTCTTGTGAAATAGAGGTTGGGAAGCGGATTGATATAGAAGGGATAGTCTTCGGTTATATAGTAGGAGAGACTCCGGTTCTCCCTCTTGTTGTGAATATCACTCTTGGGCAGTCCGGCAATAAAGATCTCCGCCAACTCGGCGGCGTTTCGGGACCGGAGGTATTCCAGAACGGCCTCCTGCTCCTTCAGCCTTGTAATGCCGCTCAGGGAAGCGGTCTCTGTGATCAGCTCCGACCGGGCCTGTTCATTTTCAAGAACCTCCGCCAGAAGGCGGTCATAGTAGAGAACACGGCAGCCCCGTTCCCTCAGAACCGAAGCGAACTTGTCATGTTCCTCCTGCATCTTTACAAGCCAGGGAATATCCTCAAAAAGCAGCTCCTCCAGATAGAGGGGAGTAAGCCGTTCCAGCTCCTTGCCCGGGCGGTGCAGGAGTACGGCCTCCAGATTTCCGACTTCGGAATTTACATTGTATCTGAGCTCATCACTTTTTGCGGCATCTTTCATCATCATTGCATCTTAAAAGATCATTACGCTATTAACAAGGGAGGCAGCCTGAATCACCAGAAACAGCTGAATCCCTCAGCTTGGATGAAGTGGAAGAAGAATCTCAAACCGGGCGCCCCCCAGCTCTGAATCCATGCATCTGACAGACCCGCCGTGAAACTCAACTATAAATTTCACCGAAGCCAGACCTATTCCCATGCCCCGGGAGTTTCTGGTCCTGTCCTTTCTGAAAAAGAGGTCAAAAACCGACTCCCGGTCCTCTTCGGAGACTCCCGGACCGCTGTCATCGACGGCGATAAGCAGAGACTTCCGGCCTTCTGAAAGAGAGCAGCTGAAGCGGAGAAGGTCCCCCTCCGATGTATAGCGCAGGGCATTGTCAAAGAGATTGGTCACCGCTCTTGTAAGCCTTGTTTCATCTCCCTGCTGTTCAATATCATCGGGAAGTTCAATACGGCTCTCATATTTTCTCTTATAGAGACGGGCCTCTTCAAAGCAGTAGCTGTCCAGCTCACTGCTCCAGATGCTGCTGTTGAAGCTCTTCTTTCTCACTTCCTCATCTTCAGAGAAGATCCTCCCGTAATCCAGCAGCTCCGATATCCGGTTGTCAAGCAGACTTGTCTTGTTGAGCATGGTCCCTACAATCTCACTGATATCATCGCTCTCATCAATAACACCGTCCTGAAACGCCTCCAGATACCCCCTGATGGATGTCAGGGGTGTTTTCAGATCATGGGTAATGGACAGAAGCATCAGGGTGGCCTGGCTGGAGGTCCTGTTGAGCTCCTTCCGCAGTTCCTCGAATGCATCAAAGACCCGGGAGAGCTCATTGTTGCCCTTTACATGAAGGGGCGTTGTAAAGTCCTTGTTCCTCAGACGCTCGGTGGCCCTGATAAGGTCACTCATATTCCTTCTGAGGTTATACATGATGATCCCCCCCAGCTGAAACAGGAGGGTTGTAACAATAAACAGATTTATAAGATAGCGGCGGCTGCCCAGTACTTTGACATGACCGGGAAAACGCTCTTCAACATAGTAGCAGACTCCCCACTGCCCCCTGTACCTGAACCTGGCAAGGCTCATATCCGATTCAACAGCCAGAGCCGCACTTGCAAGGGAGAGAAAACTATCCACCCTCTCTTCCTCATTGCTGGAAGACCAGTCCTTCAGCATGGCTCTCACCAGAGTTTCCTCGGGATAGTAGATTGTTCCGTCTTCCATCAGCACAAGAGTGATCCATGAGGGAACAAGAGAACTGTCCCCGGGTTCCTGAGTCACAATGTGGTTCAGCGGTTCCCAGAGATAGCGTTTTGCCTGAAGTCCGTCCTTGTCCATATCAAACTGAAAGTACCAGACCTGAATAAAGAGAACAAAAACAAGAATGCCAAGATTGACAGGCAGAATAACGGCAAGGGTGATCATCCTCCAGCTCAGGGGGAAGGCTCTGTCTTTCACTTTAAAGACTCCTTGTTGAAGAAGTAACCGTAACCGTAGCGGGACTTGACAAATTTAAAGTCGGAAGACTCCTCCCCAAGCTTCTTACGGAGCCGCCGGATATGAACCGAAACAGTACTGAGGTCGCCGAAATCGTTGCCCCAGACCTCCTTGTAGAGCTGTTCCTGACTGAAGGCATCTCCGGCATGCTGAACAAGAAAAATCAGAAGATCCATCTCCCGGGGGGAGAGGTTGACAGTCTTTCCCGCCTTGAGAAGCACCTGCTTCACAGTATCAAGAGCAAAGTCTCCAAAACAGATATCGCTGCTGGATGCCTCACCACTGTTTTCCATGCGTCTCAAATGGGCCCTGATCCTGGCGACAAGTACAGAGGGGCTGAATGGTTTTGTTACATAGTCGTCAGCCCCGGCTCCGAATCCGAGAATCATGTCCACATCTTCCTGCCGGGCGGAGACGATAATGACGGGGATCTGACTGAATTTACGGATTTTTCCCAGGGTCTCAAAGCCGTCCATGCCGGGCAGATTGATATCCAGA
Organism: Oceanispirochaeta sp.; assembly: GCA_963676905.2. Taxonomy (GTDB): domain Bacteria; phylum Spirochaetota; class Spirochaetia; order DSM-2461; family DSM-2461; genus Oceanispirochaeta. Next base: position 2,083,422 of record CAXXVE010000001.1, on the reverse strand, counting down.
ACAAGGAGATCAAAGTTGTCGTTCTCCAGCATATTCAGAGCAGTCTCCCCCGAATCCAGCCAGACAGGATTGACTCCGTCCTTCTTCAGATAACGCATAATGATATCTGCGATATCCTTGTCATCTTCAACAATCAGTATTTTTGCATTCATATAAATACTCTCCGTCCTGGGTCTGCATCCGGGGAGGCTCCCGTTTACAGTTATCTATTATCATCTCACAGCTTCCCTTTTTACCAGTAAGAAAATCTTAACAAAATTGAACAAGCCGTTCGGATTTGTTAAGCCGTTGTTAATAGTCAACAACTATTAAAAAGCAGTAGTTTTTATATGGAACAGGAAACGGAAAGTACCTGAAAAAAACTTAAATGATAATCCATCCCGCTGATACAGGGGACATGGACACAATAACAGGAGTAATAGAAATGAAAAAGAGTAAGAGAGCTGTAAAGTATTTCACTGCCGCTGCAATACTGCTTCTGGCATCTTCCTGTCAGAAAGAGGACACAACGGCCCTTAAGGATATAGAACAGATTTATGCCGAACAGGGCATCCCTGTAAAAGTCAGAACCATGAAAGAGCAGAACTTCTCAAGCTACGTAAGCTTCACCTCTTCACTCAAGGGAATCAAGGAGTCCACAGGTTCCTCCCTTGTTTCCGATACTGTGGAGGAAGTCCTTGTGTCAGTGGGAGACTATGTTGAGAAGGATCAGACTGTTGTCCGCTTTCCCAGAACCAACCCCTCAGCCAACTACTACCAGTCCATGGCCGGTTTTGAATCAGCAGAAAAGGCGTTCAGACGAATTGAGAGCCTCTACAACAGCAACGGTGTTTCAAGGCAGAACTATGACGATGCCAGAACCCAGTATGAGGTGCAGAAAGCCAACTGGCAGATGGTTCAGGACATGGTAGAGGTTAAGGCTCCCATATCCGGTTATATAACCCGGCTGGCAGTAAAGGAATCGGACAACGTCAATCCCGGCGAACCCCTCTTTACAATATCCAATTACGACCGCCTCAGATCTGTTGTCTGGGTGGCAGACCATGAAATTGTCAATATAAAAGAGGGCCAGAGGGCCATTGCCGAATGGGAGGGAATAACCCTCCAGGGAACAGTCAACCAGGTAGACCTCTCCATGGACTCCTCCAGAAAAGCCTTTGCCGTCTATATGAACTTTGACAATATCAACCATGCCATCCCCAGCGGTGTAACCGGCGATATTCATATTGAGACAGAACTTGTTCCCGATGCCATTGTTGTCAGCAGAACAGAGATGCAGAAGGATAATCAGGGATGGTATGTCTATGTGGATGAAAACGGCAGAGCCGTCAGAAGAGATATCGAAACAGGGATACGCCAGGGTATGAACTACCAGGTCACAAACGGACTCGGCACCGATGACAAACTGATAAGCACCGGCGGAGGCCTTGTAAGAGAGGACTCCCCTGTCCTTGTGATCGAGGAAGTCGCCTCTGTGGTGATTAACGAATAGCTCCCGCAATAAGGCGGTTTTTTAAAAGCCGCCGGGATCAATCCTTCTTATAAAAAAATACAGGAGAAAACTCATGAATATAGCATCCCTATCCATAAAACGTCCTGTCATGACCACCATGGTCATGATCGGACTGCTGCTCTTCGGTGTACTGGCCTACCTGAAGCTGCCCCTGAACCTGATGCCCGATGCGGAAATACCCTACATAACCATTCAGACTATCTATGCCGGCGCTGCGCCGGAACAGATTGAAACACTTATTACAAAGAAAATTGAAGACGAAGTAAGCTCTATCAGCCTCTTGAAGTCAATCACCTCCTACAGCCTCAACTCCGTATCAGTCATTACTCTTGAGTTTGACCTGAAAAAGGATGTAAACATCGCCCTGCAGGATACCAAGGAGAAGGTCGACACCATTGTCAACAATCTCCCCGATGGAGCAGATGCTCCCGTTATCAGCAAGGTGGATCTTGTGGCCACACCGGTCATGAGTATCCTCTTAAGCGGGGATATTGAATCCACGGAACTGAACTATCTGGCACAGGATACAGTCAAGGACAGGCTCTCCCAGATTGAGGGTGTTGGTAATGTTCAGATTCTCGGTGGGTTCAACAAAGAGATCCGTGTCGAGTTCAACAGAACCACTGTCTATGAAAACAGCCTTGATCTCTCTCAGGTAGCCGGGATTCTTGCCTATGGAAATATGGAGATGCCCGGAGGAAACTACCAGGAGGGTGAACAGGATTACTCTGTCAGCCTCAAGGGCAACATCGAAAGTGTAGAAGAGATGCAGTCCATGATGATCCCCACAGCCTCGGGAATGAGACGTCTGGACCAGCTTGCCGATATCAATCCCTCATCCGAGGACGTCAGAGAGAGGGTAACATTTTTCAACACTTCGGAAGAGATAAGACAGGACAACACAGTTCTGTTGAGCATTGTAAAATCTCCCGATGGAAACCCTGTAAACGTGGCCAACCAGGTGAAGGCCATCCTTCCTGAACTCGAAAAGCAGCTGCCCGAGAGCGTCCATCTTACAATAACATCGGATGACTCTATTTTCATTCAGGATACAGTAAACGATACACTGAACAACATTATCCTCGGGGTAATCTTCACTGCGGCAATTCTGCTGTTTTTCCTCCATGATTTCCGGTCTACCCTGATTGTAGCTCTCTCCATGCCTCTGTCCATCATACCCACCTTTATTATCATGAATCAGCTTGGCATCGGACTGAACCTTATGTCCCTTATGGGACTGTCTACCTCGGTCGGGGTTCTTGTAATGAACTCGGTTGTGGTTCTTGAGAATATCTTCCGCCACAAGGGGATGGGACACAGCAGGAAGGATGCCGCCGCATCGGGAACCGGAGAGGTCATCGTAGCCGTTTTCGCCTCAACAATGACCAATATCTGTGTATTCCTTCCCCTGGGAACAATGGGCGGCCTTGTGGGTATCATGCTCGGAGACTTTGCCTGGACCGTGGTAATCGCCACTGCATTCTCACTGATAATATCCCTGACTCTGACCCCCATGCTTGCATCGGTACTTCTCCCGGAACAGCCCAAGGAGAAATCAAAAGCCTCAAAGGCCATTGAGAGCTTCTTCAGAAGAATTGAGACAGGCTATGCTTATATCCTTGAAAAAATCCTTCATAACAGACTCAGAAGCGGCCTTTTGATTCTGGGAACCATTGCCCTCTTCATACTGTCGCTTCTTGCATTTACAACCATTCCCTTCGAGTTTCAGCCTGCTGCGGACTCGGGAATCATATATGTTGAAATTGAACTGCCCGAGGATGCCGGACTGGAACAGACGGCCCAGCTTGTAAAACAGGTGGAGAACCGGATCGCCTCCTATAGCGAAGTGGAACAGATCGTGACAAGCCTGGGCAGCCTTTCAAGCCTGGATACAGGAACCAACCTGGCCAAGCTTGATGTAACACTGATCCATAAGGACCTGAGAGAGTCCAACAGTATTCTGGCAAGCCGCATCAGCGCATCTGTCAGCGATATAGCAGGCGCCAAGATCAGGGTTGTGGCATCAACGAGTCTCTTCAGTTCCGACTCGGGGGCTCCAATAAGCTTCTATCTCCAGGCATCAGACATGGATGAACTTGTAAGTGCAGCGGCTGACATGGAGGATGCCATGGGAGAGATCCCCGGGCTGACTGGTATTACAATGAGTATGAAATCGGGAAAACCTGAAATAAAGCTCTATCCCAAACGGCAGAAAATGTCGGAGATGGGTGTAACCATGCAGGATCTGGCCATGAGCATGAGAGGGGCCATCGAAGGCCTTGTTCTGACACAGCTCAAAGATGATGAGAGGGAGTACGACATCCGGGTGACCCTGTCGGACACAGAAGTTTCGAGCCTTGAAAACATAGGCAGTATTCCCGTAGCCACCCCCTTCGGGATCTACCCTATCTCCTTCTTTGCCGATGTGGAGATCGAGGAAGGGGTCAGCAAACTGCTCCGGGTAGACAAGCACAATACTATTGAGATCAATGCCAACACTCTCCCTGGATATGCCCTGAGTACTATGACATCCTCCATCGAAACAACGGCGGATGAAACCCTTCCCGCCTCTGTGACTCTCAAGTGGAGCGGTGATGCCGACATGATGCAGGAAACGATTATGAACATGGCTTTTGCCTTTATCATTGCCATTGTTCTGACCTATATGCTTCTTGCGGCTATGCTTGAAAAACTGGCACAGCCCGTACTGATCCTTATGACAGTACCTCTTTCACTCATCGGAGTGATTGCCCTCTTCCTTATCGGAGGTTTCACCATGAACATGGCCTCCATGATGGCCATCATCATGCTTGTAGGTATGGTTGTAAACAACGCCATCCTGATTCTGGAGTATACCAACCAGCTCAGAGCCGATGGAATGGATGTCAGAAGCGCCCTCTTAAAAGCCTGCCCCACCAAGATGCAGCCCATACTTATGGCCAATATCGCCACCATACTGGGTATGCTCCCCATGGCCATGGGAATCGGAAGTTCCGGTGCCGAAATGAGACAGCCCATGGGTCTTGTTAGTATCGGTGGAGTTCTGGCAGCCACATTCCTGACCCTCTTTGTTATTCCGGCCATAGAGAACGCCCTTGAATCGGGAAAGGAAGCGAAGAAAGCAAAGGCTGCCGGGGCCGCTGTCCCCGCCACAGCCCCCGCAGAGACCAAAACAGATGACAGCGAAGGAGAGTTCTGATGAAAAAAACACTACTGCTTTTAATAACAATCGGTCTGAGCGCCGGCCTAGGAATACAGGGGCTCAGTGCTCTTGAACTGAGCCTGAGTGACTATATGAAGATGGTGGAGGAGAACAACAAGGACCTCTACATGGCTGACATTGATACCAGACTCGCGGAGACACAGAAGAAACTGGCCCAGTCACAGGCACTGCCGATGGTATCCGCCTCAGCCGGATATACACGGAACTTTATTGAGATAACCTCTCCCTATGCAATTGGAGCCAACCCTGTCCCCAATGCGAACGGCTACTATGACCTGATGTATGCCGATGTGCCCTACAACAGCAACAACGACTTCTCCGCCAGCGTCGGAGTCCAGCAGCTTCTCTTTGATATGAGCGTCTTCCAGGCCCTGAAGGCAAGCCGCAAGTACACCGACATGGCCGGAACCATATTCGAAGCCACAAGACAGGGAATTTTGACTGCCGCCAAACAGCTCTACTACCAGAGTGTCCTGCTGGAAGAGGTCTACAATGTAAAAAAAGAGACCGAACAGAACGCCTACGAGACCTACCTGGATATCCAGAAGAAGTACGATAACGAACTCGCTTCAGAGCTGGATGTCCTTCAGGCCGAGGTGAACTGGCAGATCAACATTCCCGATACGACACAGGCAGCCCGGAACAGGGATCTTGCCATGAACAATCTGAAACTCCTTGCCGGCATCGACCCGGACATGGAGCTGGGGCTGGCGGACAACCTCTCCAATGCCTTTCCTGAACAGCCCCTCCGCCCTGACCTTGGAGAGGTGCTCGGCTCCAGGCCCGATTACGTAACCATGCAGCAGCAGGTTGAGCTCCTTGAAATAAACAAAGAAGCAGAGAAGGCCTCATTCTACCCCAGTCTTTCTGCAACCGCCGGATTCGGCTGGCAGGCATCGAATGACGACTTCTCCCTTGCCGACGGCACAAACGCCCTTCAGGCAGGACTGACCCTGACCATCCCGATCTACTACGGAGGAAGCCGCTTTGCCAAACTGGAAGAGGCCAAACTGAATCTGGAACAGTCAAAGATGGATCTGCTGAAAAAACAGGATGAGATACGCAACGAGATAAGTAACCTCCAGCTCCTGCTGGCTGAGTCCTCCTCCCGTCTTGTATCGGCTGAAAAGACAAGGGAGACCGCCGACAAGGCCTACAGGATTATGGAAATATCCGCCCGGAACGGCATGGCCACCCAGCTGGATCTGAAAGATGCAAGGCTGAACCAGTCGGGAGCAACACTGAACTACTACTCCGCTGTTTATGACTACCTGGATGCCTACTTCCAGTGGCAGCAGGCTCTGGGAGAGGGGGATGTGAATCCCTTTTCCTGAAATGAACTGACTTAAAACCTGACTCCTACCACAGGGTCGTTGACCTAAGAAATTCGGGAGACGACCCTGTTTTTTCCGCTCTTTTTACCAGTGTAGAGGTATTTGTCCGCTTCGTTATACACAGATTCAACTGTACTGCCGGAATAGATTTGCGCAACGCCGACTGTAATACTTACCTTGATGTCCGACCCGTCGGACCCCTGGAATGTACTCTCATCAACTATGTTCCTGAGGCGGTCCATGGTGGCAGTCCCCCGCAGAAGATCCCTCTCTTTCAGAATGACAAGAAATTCCTCGCCACCCCATCTGCCGAAAAAGTCCTGGCTCCGGAGACTTCCCCTCATACGGCGGCACATCTCCTGAAGAACTTCATCCCCCCGGAGATGTCCGTAGCTGTCATTTATATTCTTGAAATTATCAATATCAATCAACCCGGCGATATAGTCGGAATTCCCTTTCTGGACGTCTGTTATACAGAGTTGAAGAGAACGCTCTATGGCCATCCGATTATAAACCTGTGTCAGCATATCGATGTTGGCCATTTTAACAATACTGCTGTTCGCATCCTGTAAAGAGAGTTCGGAGCGCTGGAAAGCCCTTCGATACCGGAGGAAGCTGTAGGAAACAACCCCTATGGCCATAAGAAGGTTCACCTCGGGCAGCACTGTGTTCCAGGGAGGAGGAAGAGTATTCCGGGGAGGATATTTTCCGGCCAGATACCGGCTTGTGAAATAGATAATAAGAAGAAGAACAGAAAGCAGGGTTTTTCTGCGGATTTTCACACTTTCAGATGCAATAATCATGGGAATAAGAACAAGGAAGAAGACCTGAACATTGTATCTCAAACCGAAAACAGCGATCACTCTGAGACAGATATAGAGAATAGCTATAATGCCCAGATAGGTGGAGATTACGGATTTTCCCTTCAGCGACAGTAAATGGCAGATTGCGAAAACAAGAGTAATAACCAGTTCTTCAAGAGCAAGCCCTCTGAAACCCATTGCCAGATACCAGAGGGTGTAGAAAAGAGACCCTATGGCGGCATAGAAAAAGGAACTTCTGCTTAAGACTGATATTCTCTCTTTCAAAAAACTTCCTCCTTAAAGGAATGCCTCTTTTGGTCATGGCAGGGTCATCAGGAACCTATTCTATTAAATCCCTGATAAGACTCTGGAATTCATCGCTGTGCTTCATAAAAGCATCCACAATATCAGGGTCAAACTGCGTGCCCCGCCCCTCACTGATTATTTGAACAGCCCTGTCATGGGTGAAAGGCTCCTTATAGGGCCTTCTTGAGATCAGAGCATCATAGACATCTGCAACCGCCATTATTCTTGCAGACAGGGGTATATCCATTCCCGACAGACCGTCGGGATACCCCTTTCCATCCCATCTTTCATGATGGTGTCTGACTATCTCAAGGGCCAGAGAGTAGATGCTCTGTCCCTCAAGGTCTTTGATTGCATCTGCAATCAGTTCATAACCGATGACAGAATGACTCTTTATAATATTATACTCCTCTTCTGTCAGCTTTCCCTGTTTGAAGAGGATGGCATCGGGTATACCGATCTTTCCTATATCATGCAGGAAGGCGGCGGATCTGATGTCATCAATATATTTAAGGGTTATATACCGGGAATAGCGTCTGTTCTTCCTTATCAGCTGTACCAGTTTTTTCACAGTCATCTCCACCCGTTTGAGATGGTTGGCTGTCTCCCTGTCCTTGACCTCCGACACATTTCCCAGAATCCTCAAGGTTGTGGTGTGAAGCATCTCAATGGACTTCAGTTTATGATCACTCAAAGCTGTGAGCAGATTCTTTACAACAACCATTGTAATAACCGACAGAGCTACAAGCAGAAAAACAAACAGATCTCCCAGAACTTCAAGGTCTGTAAAGAAAAGGGTTCGGATAACAAAAGCAGCAAGAAAAAGGGATGAGAACAGGGCTCCCAGGAATCTACTTTCAACGAGGAAAATACAAAATGAAACAGGCAGAACATAGAGAAGTATGGTGGGGCCGTAATTCTTGGGAATTCTGTAGTCCATCAGGAGGACAAGAATAAAAACTGAAAGAAGAAAAAGATATATACCCGATGTGGAGCGGCGGCTTCTCAGCATGACCATAGAGATGATAAGGAGGACGGCAATGCCTGGAAAGGCAAGATCAAGGCCGACCCTTCTGTGATGCATGATTGTCAGAAAGAGCGAGAACAGTGACAGCGCAATCACTGAAACCGTCACAGCAAGAGTTACACAGAAAACAGCATCCTCTCTGCTTGTTATTTTGTAAGATAGAAATTGACTCAGTCTCTTTTTCATATTTTTTACGAAGAATGAACTTCTATGAATAATTATATGCAGAAAGAGATATTATTACTAATGATTCAGACATAAGGATGAGGATGTAACGGTTACAGAAAGGGGCGGAGATGCCCCCCTGTTTTTATTCGGGAATCAGGTCTTCCCTGGGTGGTGAAAAGATGTCCAGAAGAACCGAGGGCTCCTCAAAGGTCCAGGCATTATGTTCCACCCCGATGGGTGCATGATACCAGTCGCCGGGAGTGAGGATGGTCTCTTTCTCTCCGACTTTCATTCCCATCTTCCCCTTTACAAGGTAGCCCATCTGCTCATGGACATCATGGCTGTGGGCGGGAAAGGTCTTGTTGGGAGGGAAGTGGTACTCCACCACCTGCAGGTTCTTGCCTGTGTAGATGTAGCGGGTCACGTCCCCTTCCACAACTTCCCTGTGCATACTTTCAGTATTGAAAAAATTCTTTATATCCATATTTTAGCTATACCATATCAGGCCGAAACTGAACAGGGAAATCTTCCCCCGCAGGGGAGGCTTGCTTCATAATTCGGAAAGGCGAACACTCTGCCCCGGGGGGGCAAGTCAAAAGGAAAAGCATTATGCACTAGAGCTCCGGTTGGCTGATTATTCCATGCAGCTGCTTGCCACAGAGGCTGCCAAAGCAGCCGCGGCTTACACCACCGGAAGTCATATCGATCAGAAACTTATGATATCCCCCGGCCTATCCAGGGTGTACCCGCCCAGCCTCTCAATCTCCCTTGCAAATTCTTCAGACTTCAGAATCTCAAGAAACAGCTGGCCCTGGGGGGATGCAAGAACATCTTCACGGACAAGAAAATCGTAATCCTCCTCTCCTGCAGGAATAAAATCCAGCCCCATGAGCCCGGCGGCGGAAGCGACTCCCATTCCGGCATCGGCTGTACCCGACAGAACCGCCTGGGCCACAGCCATATGGGTTGTCATCTCCCTTGTATATCCTTCAACCTGATCTGTCATCACACCTTCCTTTGCACACAGGTAGTCAAAAAGGATTCTTGTGCCTGAACCGCGCTGCCGGTTTACATACACAGTCCCAGGTCTCTGCAGATCACCCACGCCCATAATATTCTTTGGGTTTCCAGGCTGGACAATCACTCCCTGAATCCGCTTTACTCCCTTTACAAGGACCACTCCCCCGTCCTTCATAAACTGAGGAATAAGATGTCTGTTGTAGACTCCCGTTTCAGGGTCAAGAATATGAACCGGAGCAATATGGCACTCTCCCCGTTTTATAGCCATGACTCCGCCCATGCTGCCGCTGTGAGTGGAGGAAAGGCCGGCGGACCCTGAACTTTTCATAAGCTCGGCAATAACATCCATAAGAACATCATGGCTGCCGATAGAGACCAGACGGTCTTCGATATCCCTCCAGGGTTTCATCATATCCAGCTCGACTTCCTCACCTGCGGGATATCCCTCGTACTCCCGGGGAACCTCAACAACAGCATCGGCCTGTACCAGACTCATTGAGATCCCCGCCCCCCGGCCGAGGGGGGTTACAACGGTCCTGTCCCCCACTACGCCGCACTTGACCCGGACAAACTCCAGATGTTTCAGTGATGAGACCAGGGGCCTTGTGAGAATACCTCTGCGCCGGGGTCCGGAAACCTTTCTGATTCCCGATCGTTCCCTTATAAGAGGCTGCACCAGACGGTCAAAAACAACCCAGGCCGAAACAGGATATCCGGGAATGCAGATGAGGGGCTTACTGCCTGACTTTCCGAATACAGCCGGTTTTCCCGGTTTGATAGCGACCCCGTGGAAAAGGAGCTCGCCCAGCTCTTCAATTACCGCGCGGGAGTAGTCCTCGGACCCCGCCGAAGATCCCGCACCGATAATCACAATGTCACACTCACTCAGGGCCCGGTTTACAGCTGTTTTCAAATCGTCATAGTCATCCCTTACAGGAGAGTATCGAAGGGGCAGGCCACCGAATTCGGTAACCATTGCGGCAAACATACGGGAATTGGAGTCCAGAATTGCACCGGGTACCATAAGATCGGGAGTCTCAATGATCTCAGTTCCCGTGGGAATAATACCCACCACAGGCTGTTTCAGGACCTCCACCTCTGTGATTCCACCGGCAATCAGGGCACCGATATCAACGGGCCGTATCCTGTGCCGAGAGGGGATAATCATCTCTCCGGCCACAATATCCTCACCCACGGGCCGGATGTGCTGCCAGGGATGGGCCGGGGCGGTGATGACGGCCCTGTGCTCACCGGACTCCGAGAGGTCTTCGATCATAATAACAGCGTCCATTCCCGCAGGAATGAGGTCTCCCGTATCCACCCAGATAAAATCCCCGGGAGAGGAGAGGGTCAGGGCCGCTCTGGGATCCGCACCCACTGTGGATTCGGCCCTGACACAGATTCCGTCCATGGCCGAGGCATTATGGTTTGGATTTGAGAGGACGGCGGTAACCGCGGCGGCGCTTACCCGTCCCAGAGCGTCAGGGGTTCCGACTTTTTCTGTTCTCCCGGATTCCGCCGGGCTTACAGGGGTGTTGTATTCACTGCTGAGCCGGTCCAGTGCAGCTTCAAAGTTCAGGGGATTGAGGTAGATATTTCTTTTCATCACGCAGCTCCTAAAACTGATAGACCCGGACTCTTGTCCCTGCAGAAACTCCTTCAGAGTCTCTGCTGATCATAATATAACCGTCGGCCCGGCTCAATGTTGTGATCATGCTTGAACCGCCAGCAACGGGAACTGCCGTAAACAGGCTGTCTCCGCCTTCAAAAAGATGACCTGTTCCCGGAACTTCCTCAACTCCTGTCAGAGTGACAGGAGTATAGAGATCCCTGCCGGGAGAACCGTGAATGTTTTCAGAGAGGACTGCTTCGACCCAGGGGATCGGCGGAACCGCTGAACCGTTCAGAAGATAGAGCATAGCCCGGCCGATGATCCGGAACACAGCTAGAGAGGAGACTGGATGTCCCGGCAGGCCAATCAGCGGGAAGCCCCGGGAGTCGGCTAATATTGTGGGTTTGCCGGGGCTGAAGGCAAGTCCGTGAACAAAGCAGCCCTCTCCTCCCATGGCATTGAAAATGTCGGTGGTATAATCCTTTTTACCTGCAGAACTTCCACCGCTCAAAAAGAGGATATCCGATTCGGCTATTCCTGACCGCACAGCCTTTTCCAGAGCCTCCCTGTCATCGGGAATGACTTCGGCTCTGACCACGCTGTAGCCCATCTGCAGAGCCTCGGCCTTTATGGTATGGCTGTTGATATCCCGGATCTTTCCCGGACGGAGCTCCTCTTCAGGCCCCAGGATTTCATCTCCCGTGGAAAGAAGGGTCATCGACGGTTTCCGATAGACCTCGACCTCCCTGATACCCGCTGCCGCAAGTACACCGATATCTGCAGGCCCAAGGCGCCGTCCGGCATTGAAGAGGACCTCCCGCTCTTTTATATCCCGTCCAACAGGAACCGTATGCAGCCCGGGAGAAGCCGGAGACATAATCGCAATATCCCCGCCAAGGACTTCGGTATATTCAACCATAACAACAGCATCCGCCCCAGCGGGAAGCATTCCCCCTGTGGGAACATAGGCGGTCTCCCCCGGAAGTAATGAAAATCCGGGAGCCTCCCCCATGGCAACATCCCCTCTGTATTTCAGCAGTGACGGAATGGTATCGGAGGCTCCGGAGGTTTCTGCAGCTCTCAGGGCATAGCCGTCCATGGTGGAGCGGGTAAAGTGGGGAACTGGGTCTTTGGACTCCACTGAAGACGCAAGAAACCGCCCCGATGCATCCCGGGCAGGAATTTTTTCCGTTCCCGGCCTCAAGCGGGAGAAACGGCTTTGCAGTTCACTTATTGCACTGTCCAGGGTTACAACTTTCAGTAGGGGCATTGAGTCCTCCGGATAAATTAAAGATCCCGATCCGGCCTGTTCCGGCAGATCAGGGATTCTTCTGTAATATCAGTTTTCCCCCGGTACCGGCAAGACCTGCAGCCCTCTGTAGGAGCAGTGAGCCCTCCCCGCAGGAAACATAAACTAATAATTTATTTTTGCTGTAAAAACAATCTTGCTCGCAGGCGATTGACATCACACAGGGAAAGTATATAGCATTCGATCATAAAATAGATAATTGTTTACTGAAATGCAAGAGGAGACTCTTATTTCAGGCCTGCTTCCCTGCACCTGGCGGCGGCTTCGTTACCAAGAGAGTCCTCACTCCTTTACAAACCATGGAGAAGAACTCAGTATACAAAAACCGGAGGAATACACATGACAGTAAAAAGAAAGATTTTTACAACTCTGATCGCACTCTGTCTCGGCTCTGCACTTTTTGCAGGGGGACAGAAGGAAGAACCCGTCCACATCAAGCTGGCCACAACAACAAGTACGGAAAATTCAGGACTTCTGGCAGAACTGCTGCCGGTGTTCCAGAAAGATGAGAACATTCAGGTGGATGTGATTGCCGTCGGTACGGGAAAGGCTATTGCCCATGGAGAAAACGGCGACGTAGATGTCATTCTGGTTCATGCCAGAAGCAGGGAAGACGCCTTTGTGGATGCCGGATTCGGAATCAACCGCCGGGATGTAATGCACAATGACTTTGTTATCCTGGGCCCCGCCGGCGACCCTGCCGGAATCAGCGGCATGAGCGATGCAGCAGGAGCATTTGCAAAGATTGCGGCATCTGAAGCTGACTTTCTCTCCAGAGGAGATGATTCGGGAACCCACACCAAAGAGAAAGCCGTCTGGAAGAGCGCGGGTGTCAGCCCTGAAGGAACCTGGTACAAGGAAGTGGGACAGGGAATGGGAGCGGTTCTTACAATGAGCTCTGAAATGCAGGGATACACCCTCACCGACCGGGGCACCTGGCTGGCCATGAAGGACAAACTGGATCTGAAAGTGCTTGTTGAAGGTGATCCTGTGCTCTTCAACCCCTATGGCGTGATCGCGGTCAACCCCGAACTTCACCCCCATGTAGACTATGAGGGAGCCATGAAATTTATCGACTTCCTGACCTCTGAAAAGGGGCAGACCCTTATTCAGGACTACAAGAGAAACGGTGAACAGCTCTTCTACCCCGACGCTCTGTAGGGAGTGAGGCTCATTGACCGCGCTGGGTGAGGCACTCCGCCTGATTTTAACGGGAGACAGGGAACTCTTTGCTATCTGCCTGACATCCCTGAAGTTCTCCACCATCTCCATAGGGATTGCCTCTCTTGCCGGTCTGCCCCTGGGATTTCTTCTGAAACTGAAGGAGTTTCCAGGGCGGAAAATGGTGCTTGTCATCATCAGCAGCCTTATGGCTCTGCCCACTGTTGTGGTGGGGCTGATGGTCTATTCGCTTATCTGCCGTTCAGGCCCTCTGGGACCCTACGGCCTGCTCTTCTCTCCCGCGGCAGTTATACTGGGGCAGACTGTGCTGGTTCTGCCTCTGGTTACCTCTCTGATCTACGGCAGCGTGTCCGATATGGACCCCAGACTGCCGGAAACACTGAAAACCCTTGGAGCAAAGGGCTACCGCTACCACTTCATGCTTGTCAGGGAACTGAGGGGACCGATTCTCTCGGCAGTTCTGGCAGGCTTCGGCAGGGCCATCGGCGAGGTGGGGGTCTCCATGATGCTGGGAGGCAATATACGCTGGTTTACAAGAACCATTACGACAACCATCTCCCTTCAGACAAGCAAGGGTGAGTTTGAACTGGCACTGGCACTGGGAATCATTCTGATGCTTTTAGCCTTCGCCCTCAATTTTATGATGCACCTGGTGGTGGGCTATGAAGAGTGATCTCTACAGAATAAGGAATCTTGTTTTCCGCTATGACAGAAAGAAAAGGAGCCAGGTCTCCGATGCGGTACTCCGGATATCCGATCTCGCCATCCGCAGAAACAGGGTTACCGTAATCCGGGGGCACAACGGCTCCGGTAAATCCACCCTGCTGAAACTGCTGAACGGGATACTCCAGCCCCGAAAAGGCGAGATCCTGAAAGACAGTCAGTTCCGTTCGGTCCTTGTTCACCAGGACCCCTATCTCTTTCACGGCTCCGTACTCCACAACCTCACCGCTCCTCTCCGCTTTCACTACGGAAGGAAACCGGGAGAGCATGAAAAAGCCTCTTCCGCCCTGAAACTGGTGGGACTGGAAGGTTTTGAAAAAAGAAAGGCCCGTGAGCTGTCGGGGGGCGAGAAAAAACGTGTGGCCATAGCCAGGGCTCTTATGACGGAGCCGGATGTACTTCTTCTGGACGAGCCCGATGCCAATGTGGACAGTAAAACCTCAGGTGACCTTGAAAGACTGATCCGGGAGCTGAAGGGGAAAGGAATCAGCACCGTACTCTGTTCCCATAACAGGGGCTTTGCCTACCGCTGCTGTGATGATCTGATAGACCTCTATCAGGGACAACCGGTGGATCATGACGAGAACATCTTCAAGGGGCGCTACAGCTTCAGCCCCGGTCTCTTCTCGGACTTTGAAGTCGGTGAGTGGCAGTTCCGCTGCCCCTCCCTCTCGGGGGAGTACACTACAGCCGTTATTCCTCCTGAAAGCATCACCCTCCTCACTTCGCCCGATGAAGGATGCGAAGGAAACAGCTGTAAAGCCGTCCTGAAGGAGATCACTCCGTCAAGGAAGGGGCTGCATACCCTCTCCCTTGCGGGGCCTGTGCGCCTGAAGGTACGCATAAGCGATGCGGAGCTCTCTGTATCCGGGGTAAAAACAGGGGATGAACTGAACCTGATGTTCAGCCCGTCATCGGTCAAACTGTACTGATCCTCATAATTTTCCCCGTCCGGAAACCCTTGTTTGAAGCTGTTGTTCCAGCTCCCGCAGGCAGCGGAGAGAGTGATCGGTGTTCATAAAATAAAAAAAATGAGATATCGCTACTTTCTTATCGATTACCCTTTTCAAAAGTAAATTGTCATGCATATAATTATCTCATCTAGCTCCGATTCAGTACTCCTAAGGGCCCTCTCTTGGTCTATGGATTCTGAACATTGGGTACCCTGGAAACGGTGGCTGCCTCCCGCGTTTGAAAAGGAGACTACAAACCAGGGAGGAGTTATTGTGTCCGTAAAAGAAAACGAAATTCTAAACACGGCAATTACCCGTCGGGACTTTCTCAAGTTTACAGGTCTCGGAACCATAGGAGCCGCAGCAGCATCTTTTCTGCTGCCCGGCTGTACATCCAAAGACATCAAAGTATGGGAAACCGCGGACGGTATGATCATTCATGAACCGGCCCGCTGCACAGGTTGTCTCGTATGTGAATCAACCTGCTCCGTCGGCAACGACGGAAAGGCAAGCCAGGTGACCGCAAGAATCAAAGTCAGCCAGAATCTGGCCTACGGCCCCAAAGGAGTCAGGGGCGACTGGGTTCACGGTGACGGGGAGATGGGAAATTTTACCATGACCGCCGACACCTGCCGCCAGTGC
Source organism: Oceanispirochaeta sp. (assembly GCA_963676905.2). GTDB lineage: Bacteria > Spirochaetota > Spirochaetia > DSM-2461 > DSM-2461 > Oceanispirochaeta. The sequence continues at coordinate 2,067,607 of CAXXVE010000001.1, read as the reverse complement.
GAACAGCCCGCCTGTGCTCTGGCCTGTCCACAGGGAGCCATCTTTCAGCAGGAAGCCACAGGTGCCCGTGAAGTCGATCCTGAACTCTGTGTGGGATGCGGAACCTGCACCCGCGCCTGTCCCTGGGGAATACCCACTCTGGACCCGGAAACCGGCAAATCAACCAAATGTATCCTCTGCCACGGTTACACGGCCTGTGTTAAGGCCTGTCCCACCGGTGCGCTCTCCTATGTTTCATGGGCGGATGCACTCACAAGATACAAAGAACACTTTCAGGCATAGGAGGGAAGATAAATGGCACTTAAAGGCGGATGGGCAGGAACTATCCTTCGTGTGGATCTGAGTACAGGTCAGATCACCCGTGAATCCACGGAAAAATATACATATTTCATCGGCGGTATGGGAATCGGTTACAAGGTTATGTGGGATGAAGTTCCCGCTGGAACCCACCCCTTCGATGAACAGAACAGAATCATCTTCGGAGTCGGCCCCCTGACAGGTACCGGCGCCATGTGCAGCGGACGTACAAATATAACAAGCCTTCTGGCATCCAACCCCTTTCACGGTGTTACAGACAGCCATATGGGCGGCCACTTTGCGGTGGAGATGAAGTACGCCGGGTATGATGCGATCATTATCCAGGGCAAGTCGGATAAACCGGTCTGGCTTAAAATTGCAGACCAGGATGTAACACTTGAAGATGCGTCCCTTCTGTGGGGACACGGTACCTTTGACACCATCAAGGAAGTAACAGCCCTGACGGGAAAGGACTCCCAGGTGGCAGCCATCGGGCAGGCCGGAGAGAACCAGGTGAATCTCTCTGTCATCAGAACGGGAGCCAGCCACTCCGCCGGAGGACACGGCGGTGTTATGGGTTCAAAGAACCTCAAAGCCATCGGTATCAGGGGTACGGGATCTGTAAAGATTGCCGGAGACAAACTGAAATGGCACGAACTGAATACAGCGGCCTTTGAGGTTGTGGGAGCCAACAACCAGCACGTTGTTCCCTCCACTCCCCAGGCCTGGGCTGAATACAGCCATCCCGGCAGCCGCTGGACTTCCCGGAAGGGACTCTACTGGGGTGCAGCGGAGTATCCCATCGAAACAGGGGAAGTGACACCACAGGAACTGAACAAGATCGGTTACAGAACCATGAAGGCCATCAAGGACCTCGGCCCCGCCGCGGAAAAGTATACAGTCCGCATGGGCGGATGCGCCTCATGCCCCGTGCGCTGCCACTCCCACCTCAAGGTCCCCGAACTGGAACAGTACGGAGTCAGCCCCAATGTAGCCAACACCTGTATGGGATTCTTCTCTCCCAACTATGTAATGGGCGGAAACTACAAGATGGAAGGCAAGACAAAGGATGAGATGACAGTTATCGGCCGGTCCATGGGCGCCCAGATTGCCGATGACTACGGCGTATGGTGCAACTACGGACAGATCGGACGGGACTTTCAGTACGCCATAGACCATGGCTACCTTGAAAAAGTCCTGCCCCGTGAGGAGTATGAGTCCCTGGGTCTTGAAAAACTTGAAGCCGGAGACATCAGCTTCTTCGAGGAATTCTACAACCGCATTGCCTTCAAGAAGGGTGAACTGGCCACCCTGGGTGAAGGCGCCTGCGCCGTAGCCGAGAAGTGGGGATTCGGCGATGATTACTGGGAGAGCCATGAAGTCCACCTCTGGAGCAAACTGGGATACCCCATCCACCACAGTTCCGAATCCAACGGAGTGGTCGGTGCCGTGATCTCCGCCATGTTCAACAGAGACGCACAGTGCCATACCCACCAGAACCTTCTGGGAAGCGGTCTGCCCACAGAACTGCAGCAGGAGATTGCCGCCGAACTCTTCGGAGAGGGAGCAATCGACCAGCCTGCATTCTACACCCCCGCTAATGAGGCAAAGGCGAAGTTTACAAAATGGAGCATCGTACGGAACGTACTCCATGACTCACTGACCCTCTGCAACTGGATGTGGCCCATGACAGTCTCTCCCCTGAAGGAGAGAAACTACAGGGGCGACACCTCTCTGGAAGCCCAGTTCTTTACAATGGCCACAGGATTCGGTACTGATGAAGAGACTCTGGACCGCTATGCGGAACGGACCTTCCAGCTCCACCGGGCCCTGACAGCCAAACAGATGAACTCAAAGGACCTGAGACAGGACCATGACGAGCAGCTTGTAGGATGGCAGTTCACAATGGACCCCGACAAGAAACCCTTCAGCGAAGGGACAATAAAACTGGACAGGGATGACTTCTCTCTGGCCCTGACCTACTTCTATAAGGAGATGGGATGGGACGAAAAGACAGGTATGCCCACCAGAAAAACCCTGGACGATCTGGAACTCTCCGATGTGGCAGACGAGCTGGAAACCCTGGGGCTGATTTAACAAATGACAAATGACTCTGTAAAGGGGATTCTTCTGAATGCGGTTCACGCCGCATCGGGGGAATCCCGTTTGATCGATGATCTGGAACTCACCGAGCTCTGCCTTAAGGAGCAGCCCCTTGAGGAGGTTCCGGACCGGATCGAAACAACCGCCGAAACAGGCGCAGATATTGAAATAACTAATGAATTCATTAGAGAAACCCTGATGCAGATGGACAGCTGCGGGCAAGACCCCCTTACAGTACTGAAAGGAAAAGAGCGTCTGCGCTGCTATGACCCCGCACTGATAAGCGCCTCCTACGCACAGGCCCTGAATCTGACTGCCGAGGGCTACAGCCTTGAGACCATTGCCGAAACGGTGAGGAAGGAATCCAGACTCTACCCCAGGCCCTGCCTGACCCGGGTGTTTCAGGGACAGCCCTACAACCTGGACCGGGAGGAACTTGAAACGGCCGTTGAGGCGCTTGTTCTTGATAACAGCGAATTTGCTGATATACTCCGCACTGCAGCATCAAACGGAGATGTATATCTCTTCTCCGACCGCTATATGAACAGATCAAGGGCGGAGTACCTTGCCGAATGGGAATCAGTCGGAAGCATGGAGTGCCAGTAAATGATTGAAAACGAATTTCCCGGACTGAGCGAGCCTCAGGTGGAGGAGAGCGAAATTTCCCTCTTTGCCGGAGATGAACTTGTTCAGGTATTTCTGTGCACCCCCGAGGCGCTGAAAGAGCTGGCTGTGGGGCATCTCTACTGCCGGGGCCTGATTGCATCCGCGGGGGAGGTCTCGGGGATAGAGATTTCTGACCCCTGCAGCATAGATGGACAGAAGGTGCAGGTGCATCTTTCTAAAGACGCCGCAAACAACATGCAAGCCCCTGCCCTTTTTAAGATTCCCGCCCTGAGGGACCTCAAGTCCCAGGCTGACAGGATCAGAGACCTGGCCGGAAAGTACAGAATCCACGGAGGTGTCCACTGCGCCGTCCTCTCCGACGGGCGGGAGATTGTCGCCCTTTATGAGGATGTGGGACGTCATAATGCACTGGACAAGGCCATTGGAGCCGCGCTTCTTGCAGGAAAAGACCCGTCTCAGCTGATCTACTTCGCCTCGGGACGGATCAATTCTGAAATTGCGGAGAAGGCAGCAGTATGCGGTTTCCCTCTTATTGTAAGCAGAAGCATTGCCACTACCCGGGCCTGCAGAATTGTGCAGAAAACAGGCTGCCGGATCATCGGCAGAATTGAATCGGATTCCCCTATAATGTACACTGCTTCCGTTGGCGGAGTGCAATGAAAAACAAAGAAAACAACAAAGAGCCCGAACAGCTTGAAGAGCTGCCGGTTCTGACACATCTGAAAGAGCTGCGGAGCGTTTTTATGGTCTCCATCATTGCCCTTGCGGTATGCAGCGGAGTCTGTTTCTACTTTTTTGATCCAATTATCCGGTTCCTCTATGTCCCCTTTGAAGCCATGGAGAGTCTGGAAACATCGGAGACTCTCTTTGTGAATTTCCTCTTTGAGGGATTTACCACAAAGCTGAAGATCTCCCTGATGGCAGGACTGGTACTGGCGGCTCCGGTCATCATATTTATGCTGGTCCGGTTCATCCTTCCCGCTCTTAAGAGAAAGGAGAAGAGCGTCCTTCTGGGATCTCTTGTCTGCGGAACTCTGCTTGTACTGGTTGGCTTTTACTACGGCTACTACTACATTCTGCCTTTGACTGTAAAATTCTTCACAAACCGTGGATTTCTTCCTGAAAATGTGGGGTTTATGCTGAACTACCAGAAGAACGTAATATACATCTTCCGGTTTATTCTGATAATAATGCTCAGTTTTCAGTTCCCCATACTTCTGGAGGCACTGCTTGTGCTGAATGTGGTCTCCCGCAAGGCCCTTTTCAAGGCAAGCCGGGTAGTGATTATTCTGGTTTTCGTCCTGTCGGCACTGATCACTCCTCCCGACTTTATATCACAGTGCATCATCTCCATGCCTCTCATATTCCTCTACTTCTGCGCCTTGTTTATTGCAAAGATATTCCACTTCGGTGAAGGAGATGCACTATCATGATGAACGGACTCGGCCTCCAGGAGATCCTGGTGATAGCGACTGTAATAATAATCTTTGTCAGGCCCTCTGAACTCCCCCTTATATTCCGCAAGGCGGGGAAGATATGGGCAAAGGTCTACTACTACTACACAATGATAAAGAAAGAGCTGCGGAGCATGGAAAAAGAGATAGGCATCGAAGAGGAGATGAAAGAGATCCGGGCCATCAATGCAAGAATGAGAAGTGAGATCGCCAACTTTGACCGCGTTCTCACTGATGAGAAAAAAGATAAAGAGCATGTTCCCTCTGACAGAGACTCGGAGGAACAGAAGGAGTCTGAAAAATGATCGGAACAACAGAGATTATGGTGATTAGCGGAGCGGCGGTACTCCTTTTCGGAGCATCAGCCCTTCCCAAATTCGCCCGCAGTATCGGCCAGGCCAGAAAAGAGCTCAAGGCGGGATTGGAAGATGCAAAGGAAACCGAAGAGAAGGATTCAGAAGAGAGCAAAGAGTAGCCCCTTCAGTGAACCTCTCTGAAAGTAAAGACCCCGGCACAGCCGTACGAAAGTACCTGGACCGGGGTCTTTTTTATTGGAAACTGGATATCAGTTCCCTGTTATCAGACCTTGCGTCCTGCGTCGTTTCCGCCGCGAATGGCCATGGCAATATTAAACGGCTCATTGCAGTCGCCGATGGCGTAGGTTTCAGCAACCGAAATCCCCTTGAGAAGCGATTTGTTGGGCTGAAGGTCGGCGGCGTTGATAATGGAGTCAGCCTTGATGGTTGTGTCCCATCCCCCTTCTGTTGAGATGGTGATCTCACCCTTTCCAACCGATTTTATAGTTGATAAGGGATAGGCTTTCAGTCCCAGGGCATAGAGAGCTGAAGTCATAAAACGATGGGCATGCTGGGACTGCTGTTTATCCAGATCCTCATTGGAATTGGGAGTCACAATGGACACCCTCTTCTTGTGTACTGTCAGCCAGAGGGCACAGTCGAAGGCCTGGGCGTTGGAGCCGTACACAACGACATTCTCTCCGGTATCGGGTCCCATAAAGCGGCCGTAATCCAGAACAGGAACACTCCCTCCGGAAACACTGACACTGCCGGGCAGGGCTCCCACTGCAAGAATAAGGGCATCCGGTGCCTCAATTTCGATTAGCTGGGCATCGGCTTCCGTATTCAGAACGACCTTCACTCCATGAATATCCATCTGCCTTACAAGGTAGGATTTCAGGTCCCCAAGGTTTTCATGAAGGCCTTTGACAATGCCGGCAACAGTGAGCTGCCCGCCAAGGCCTCCTGATTTCTCATAGAGGGTGACATCATGTCCCCTGGCTGCCGCAATTCTTGCGGCTTCCATTCCCGCAGGGCCCCCTCCGACGACCATAACCTTCTTCTTGTTCAAAGCCGGTTTCAACTCATATGCTGCAGGACCGTTTTTGGTCATAACCCGCTGCGTCAGAGCATTGACACGGCAGTAGGCCATGGCCCGGTTCATCTCGTTGGAACCGATATGGCAGTGGAGGCATCTTGTACAGGGGGCAATCTCATCGATCCGTCCCTCTTTGAGTTTGTTGACATATTCCGTATCCACAGTCAGTGGCCGGTTCATAAGGTAAAAGTCGACCTTTCCTTCGGCCAGGGCCTTTTCAAAATAGTCGGGAGCGTGGGCCGGGTCCATATAGGTGACCGTACCGCAGGGGATAGAGAGCTCTTTCTTATAACGTTCAACCACATCGATAAGCATACCGGCACCGCTGTGGTCCGCTCTCAGGGCCCCCTGCCAGTGTCTTGAGAAATCCCACTGTGTACCGTAGCCGGTGGCTCCTTCAATTCCGTTCAGGAGGAAGTAGAGATCACTTCCGAACTGGCAGGGGTGGTTCCCCAGAGGGCCAAGACGGAGGTGCATGGAATCGCATCCGGCCGCCTCAAAAAGTTTAGCAAGACCGATTCCCTCTTCTATGCTTGTCACTTTATTGTGGGGAGCGGTAATCTGATTGTCCATCCACATAAGGGTGGCATTGTTGCTGAGGTTATCATTCTCTTCGATGCAGTCAATAAGAAGCTGTACAACAAAGTCCTTTCCGCAGGCGGCCTTGATCTTTCCAATGGACTCGGTCACAAAACGGGCACGGTTTTCAAGGCTGCCGGGACCGTAGTTGTCACTGCGGTTGTTGTGAAACCGCGAAAGGAACTGTTCTCCCAGGTTGAACCCCGCCGCATTGATCTCCATGGCGGCAAAGTCCATCTGCTTGAGGGCCTTTGCGATGGCGACACCCCGCTCCTGTGCTCCTGCAATATCAGATTTGGTCATATCACCTACGGCCTTCATTGGAAACTGGGCCCACTGATAGCCGAGCTTTGCCCCGTATTTTCCGCACTCACGGGAGAGCTTCTTTCCGAATTCTATTGCTGAGGCGGATATTGGGCTTCCGTCATAACCAGGTTCAAAGGCGGGAAGGCCTTCCACCCAGATCAGTTCCACTCCCCCCTTTGCAAATTCAACATAGTACTGGAGCAGTTCATCCCCGAGTCCTTCAAGGTAGCAGGCAGAACCGGCACCGGACTTGACCATCCGGTGGCTGAGAGTCAGAGAGCCGATTGTCAGCGGAGAGAAAAGAGTCGAGAGGCTCCCTGTGTTCTGACGGTAGTCATAGTCCTGGGGATTCAGATAGGCCTGATGGATGAGGTCGAGCTCCGCCGCACCACCCGTCCGGTTTCCCGGGACATCGGCTGCTCCTGCAGATCCTGCTGATCCTCCGGGAGTCACCTGTTTTGAACAGCCAACGATTCCCATGGATGCGACACCCACGGTTCCTGCCGCAGCTCCCTTCAAAAAGGTTCTGCGGGATATATTATTTTTCATTTTTCCTCCAGAAAAAGTAATGTACGACTTTTTATCGATACGTTTATACTGAATATTAATTTGAAAGTAATCCCCTGTAAATCCTTTTCTCAATTTTCATGATCAATAAGTAGGGCTTACTGAAAAAGTCTTTCAGGCAGCCCTTCTTCTCCTAATTTTGAATCTTTCTTCAATTTCAGTCATATCTTTGGCACACATATTATCCAGATTCATGACCAGAACCGAAAGAAAGATCTCCGTTTCACTGGTTGATTTAAGTTTAGCTTTTATCAACCCCATTCCATATTTCCTTTTGGCAACTCCAAAGCGGCCTTCAACCGCTATCCTGTCTACATCATCCTGATATCTCTGTTTTGATGCTGCTTTCAATTCTTCTTTATTCTTCTCAGTTTCTTTCGGAGGACGACCTAATGGCTTTCCTGTCATCCGAATATTCCGATCCTTACAGTATTTCCTATTCTCCCGATTCTGATAGATCTTATCTGCATGAACTGATTCGGGATAATAACCATACCGTTCTTTATACTTTTCAATCTGATGAATCAGATCTCCAGCCTCATTGAAGTTCTCCCAGGATAGATGGTCGATAAAACTGAATCCATCACACAAACTCAATGAAATTTTCGCTCCAAATTCCACAGCTGTTCCGGACTTACCACGAACAATTGGTCTGATATGAGGTTGGGTCACACTCACAATTCTCTTCTCGACCTTGCGCTCCTGTCTTTCATGCATCTGACGCTGTTGCCGGTACAATTCTTTCACAACTATAAAGCGGTTGATCAATCGGTAAGGAACCTCTTCTTCAATCCGGTTCAACATCCCCTCTATATTCTGTATATTCCGTTTCAGGTAGTTTAACTGCTTTCTGAGAGCTTTTCTGCGAACACTTGTACTTGGCCTCCGCTTCTTGGTGTAAGCGATGAAATCATTATGTGCATCCTGCCTATAGTTCCGAGGTTTCTTCTTGCTCTCTTTATCCAGCGGATAGAGATAATCAATCATTCTCTCCGTATTTTCTCTGGCTTCATTCAAAAGGGACATGTCAGTCGGAAAACGAATATCGGCAGGACAACAGGTCGCATCCGCAATCAATTGTCCCTGATTTCTCAATTCTACTTTTTTTTCAGTTTCTTCCGGATTTTCCGGTTTTTTTTTAGCTCTACTTCCTGGTATTCCCGGAATAGAATCTCGTTGGCCTTCTGTAAGATCTTGCCATCAAGTCGTTTACGAAAGTGAACCATCAAAGATGGGTCAAAAGGTGCTTCATCCTTATACCCTTCCATACCAATAAAATATTGAAGATACGGTGTCTCCTTTATATGCTCCACCGTTTCCTCATCAGAAAGCTGAAACTTTTCTTTTATTATCAAAGAACCAAGTGCCATACGAAATGGCTTCGCTGGTGCACCCATATTTGAAGAAGAGAGCTGCTTTGCATAGTCAGCTTCAATCTTATTCCAGGGGATTTTCTTGCTCAGAATAACCCACCGGTTATCCTCACTAAGATGACCTCCGAAAGGAAGGTAAAAATCTTCTAGTTTCTGCTGATAATCTGCTTCTTCTCTATACATGCTCACCTCAGGTGCAAGGGTTTTGAGGCATTTTCCCCATATTTCATGCACCTGATAACATCATAACGACCTGTATCTCCTTTGTAAATTTACACTTAGGACTTTTTCAGCAGGCCCTAAGTAAAATATGAAATAAACCTCTCCCTTTGGATCATTTTAACAAATCTCAAAATACATAATCCGTGAGCAGAATTACCCCTATGAGAGAGGGAGTACAGAGAGATTGATAAGTATTTCCCCACTCTGGAGAGTGGACTGGAGAAGTATAAAAACATACTTTTTTAAAAATTATTACTAGTATTCCGATAGTATTACTTTACATTGCTTCAGATAAATACTATATTCCCCACTATATTACTAGTATTTAGCTGATGGAGGCGAAAATGAAGAAATTGAAATACATAGTTCTGACAGTACTTGCGGCGGCCCTTTTTATAGGATGCAGCAGTAAATCAGACGAGGGAGAAAAAGAGCTCCTTCATGTCAGTTACGATATTGCCCGGGAGATTTTCAAGAATGAGAATGCCTCATATGAACCCTGGTACAAAGAAAACACAGGCACAGCCGTCAAAATAGAACAGAGCCATGCCGGATCTTCAAGGCAGGCCCGGTCTGTTGTGGATGGAGTTCCTGCAGACCTGGTTTCCATGAATCAGTTTCTGGATATTGATATGCTCTATCAGGAGACAAAAGATGATCCCGATGGAAGCCTTATCCCTGAAAACTGGTACACCCTGTATCCAAACAACTCAAACCCATACTCCTCTACAATGGCCTTTGTAGTCAGAAAGGGAAATCCAAAAAACATTCACGACTGGTCTGACCTGGTCCGTGAGGATGTTGAAATTGTAGCACCTAACTACAAGTCAACAGGAAACGGACGGTTCAGCTACCTCTCCGCCTGGGCCTGGGGACTGAAAGAGAGCGACGGTGATCAGCAGGCGGCAAGAGAGTATGTAAAACAGGTTCTGGGGCAGACCATACTGCAGGCAGCCGGAGGCAGAGCCGCTACAAATGCCTTTGTATCGGACGGTCTGGGAGATGTTCTGCTCACATTTGAATCCGAAGTAAACCTTATTGCAAGAGATCTGGGAGACGGAGAGTTTGAAGTTGTGGTTCCCTCATACGGCATTGATGCAAAGATGTATGTTGTTGTGGTTGAGAGAAATGCCAGGGAAAAGGGCAACCTTGAAGCGGCAAAGGCCTACTGGGACTTTCTGTACACCGAAGAGGGACAGAGGATTGTCGCACAAAGCTACTACCGTCCCTACAATCAGAAGGTTGCCGAAGAGTTCGCAGACCAGCTGCCTACCCTTGACCTCTTTGATGTAGACGAAGTATTCGGCGGATGGACAAGTGCCAAAGAGGTTCACTTCTCCCAGGGCGGCAGCTACGACCAGATCCAGGAAGAGCTGGGTAACAACCGGTAGTCTCAAGGAGGACTTGATGTTCAGCACAAAACAGGAAACAAACATACTTCCGGGTAAAACCCTGAGTTTGACAATGGTCCTGATCCATATCTCCATAGTCCTCCTTATTCCTCTGGGGGCTCTGGTTCTCAAAGGGACGGAACTGGGAGTTCAGGGTATTGTTAAAACCTTTTTGACCCCTGCCACACTCTATGCCGTCCGCCTCACAGCCGGAATCAGTGCCCTGGCGGCGCTGTTCAACCTGTTCCTGGGACTAATAACAGCATGGGTCCTGACCCGATATGAGTTTCCCGGCAAATCCCTCCTGGACAGTGTCCTGGATCTGCCCTTTGCCATACCGGGCGCCATAGGAGGGGTTGCCCTGGCGGCCTTTTTCGGAGCAAAAAGCCTGCTTGGTTCCTTTCTGGCCCGCTTTGATATTCAGCTCTCCTACTCCCCTTCGGGAATCTTTATAGCCCTGACCTTTGTGGGACTCCCCTTTGTTGTCAGAAGCCTTCAGCCCATGATTGAAGGGCTGGACAGACAGGAGGAGGAAGCAAGCCTTCTTCTGGGTGTTTCCCCATTCAGGACATTTTTCTTTGTTATTCTTCCGGCCCTCCTTCCCGGGCTGCTGAGCGGATTTATCATGGCTTTTGCAAGGGGAATCGGCGAGTTTGGAACAGTCATTTTTATAGCAGGCAACCTTCCCTTTAAATCGGAAGTTCTTACACAGGTTATTTACAACAAAATAGACACCTATGACACCGAGGGGGCTGCGGCACTCTCTCTTATGATTCTGGCGATAAGTCTGATAACCCTGGTTCTCTTCAACCTGATACAGAGCCGGATCAACAGGAGTGCTTCACAATGAGAAAAGTTCTGATTAGCATATCCACAGGATATATCCTGATATTTATTGTCCTTCCTCTTTTCTCGCTCCTTATCGGAGGGTTCAGCAAAGGAGCGGGAACCTGGCTGGAAGGCGTCCTTCACCCCGATACCCTCCGGGCGCTTTTTCTCAGTCTGAGCCTTGTGGCGGCTTCACTCCCTGTGAATGCCCTGTTCGGACTGGCAGCTGCATGGGTTCTCTGTAATTTTACATTTCCAGGCAAAAGAGTCCTCAGAGCGGCACTGGATCTTCCCCTGACAATAAGTCCCGTTGTTGCCGGGCTGATGCTGATACTTGCATACGGTAAAAACTCACCCATCGGCGGATTTTTCAACGACCTTGGATTTGCCATTATCTTCAGCTGGCCCGGACTCTTTCTGGCGACACTCTTTGTGACCTTTCCCTATGTGGCCAAAGAGATCATCCCTCTTCTTGAAAAACAGGGGCACAGCGAAGAGGAAGCAGCCCTTCTCCTGGGAGCCGGCAGCTGGACAGTCTTTTTCAGAATATCCCTGCCAAAAATCAAATGGGGACTCTTCTACGGCCTTATCCTGTCGGCGGCAAGGGCGGCTGGAGAGTATGGAGCAGCTTCGGTGGTATCCGGTCTGCTCAGAGGCAAAACAGTCACCCTGCCCATACAGGTACAGATCTACTTCAGTGAGTACCAGACAGTCAGATCCTACGGGGCAGCGACCTTCTTCTTTATCTTTGCCCTTATCAGTCTGACTGTTAAAAGAATTGTCCAAAACCGCAAGGAGTCTCAATAATGGATGTACATGTAAACAAACTTAAAAAATCTTTTGGTGAAACCGAAGTTCTCCATGATATAGAACTCAACTTTGAATCAGGGGGACTCTATGCCCTCCTGGGCCCCTCGGGATGCGGTAAAACAACTCTTCTGCGGACCATAGCCGGACTGGAGACGGCGGATGCTGGGAAAATACTGATTGAAGGTGTTGATCAGAACGGAGTCCACCCTGGTGAAAGAAAGGTTGGATTTGTATTTCAGCACTATGCCCTTTTCAGGCATATGTCTGTTTATGAGAACGTAGCTTTCGGCCTGAAGTCAAAGCCGAAGAAAGAGCGGCCCTCAGCCTCTGAAATCAGGGAACAGGTAGAGGAGCTTCTGAGCCTTGTGCAGCTGGAGGGGCAGCAGAAGAAGTATCCCGACCAGCTCTCGGGAGGCCAGAGGCAGAGGGTCGCCCTTGCCAGAGCTCTGGCTGTCAAGCCGGCCCTTCTTCTTCTGGATGAACCCTTCGGCGCCCTGGATGCCAATGTGCGCAAGGACCTGCGGAGATGGCTGAAAAAGCTTCACTCCCAGATGCATATCACCACCATCATGGTAACCCATGACCAGGAGGAAGCCCTGGAGGTGGCGGATCAGATCATTCTGATGAACAAGGGGAATATCGAACAGGTTGGAACGCCTCAGGAGATCTATGACGAGCCGGCCAATGAGTTTGTCTACTCCTTTCTGGATACGGTAAACCTCTTTCACCTGCGCCATGAGGACAGGACCGTAATGGCCCGGCCCCATGAAATCAGCATCAACAGGGAGCCGCAGTCGGAACAGGATGCCCCGTCGGTAATAAAAGACCTGAGCTGGCTGGGATCAAAGCTCAAGGTGGAAGTACAGCGGAGCGACAATGCTCAGATACTGGAAGTCAGCCTCTCCCACCGGGAAGGAAGGCTCCTTGACCTGAAGGTGGGTGATGAGGTCTATCTCAATCTCCATGGTTATACCTTTTTCATGGGGGAAGGGATCTAGTGTGGGTATAAAATGAATCATAAGTAAAAATAGTAGAAGCGTCCCTCTGTCGATTAGTATACAATAGTTTTATGAACGGACCGTCAAAAACGGATCTGAACGCCAATGCAGAGGTTCTCCCCGGTACATCACCTCACGACCGGCACCTTACCGGTGTAACTCTGTATCTCCTGCCAATCCCTTGTAAAATCAGAACAAAAAGCAGGCAGGAGAACAGTAAGGCCCCAATGATAATCCTGGCTCCTTCCACTCATCACCTTCAAATAAGTGCGGGATATCAGACCCTTGATCTGACAGAAGACGCTTTTCTCACCCTCCTTCTGAACCCCCTCTATTTAAAGGCTCCTGGAAAACCTGTAGAACTGTCCGGTTCCGGATACAGCGAGGACAGATTCTTCCCGATTCCCAATGAACGGGCAGTAGACAACTTCAGGTATTTATTCAGCCTGGCGGCAGCGGGAGGCTCCACAGCATCGGAAATGCTGGATCGGGAGATGGCACTCTTAAGCCTGATTATAAAGATGAAGAATCTTCCGTCTATGAATGAATTATCCCTATCGGCATCCAATAAAGAGAGACCCGGGGTCTGGAGCATTGAAGATCTGGCAGACCATATACAGAACCATTTTGACCATCCCTTATGTCTGGACGAAATGGCTTCACGCTGTGCCCTGAATGCCTCCTACCTTTCAAGAAGTTTCAAAGAAAAGACCGGAACGACAATCTTCAGCTACCTGAATCAGATCCGAATTGAAAAGGCCTGTCTTCTGCTGAAAAGCAGTGATCTATCTATAACTGAAATCGCATTTTCTGTGGGCTATAATAATTTATCCTTCTTCAACCGCATGTTTAAAAGGGCAATGGCCAAAACACCGGGAGAGTATAGAAATAGCATCCGTTCGTAATCTCCTGCTCCTGAATCAGAATGTAAAAATTGTTCAGATTTCTATGCTTGAATATTCAAGATAGTGTAAGCGCCTCAATCCTTCTGTGTATGAGAATAAAAGCAGAACATATTACAGGAGCAGCCATGAACACAAATGAAATTCCCAAGGGAGGAAAAATAATGATCCGCCCTGCCCTAATACTGAAGAGGAATAACCTTAGCCCTGCAGATCTGGCTGAGATACAGGACACAGGGAGTCTCACCGGTATAAAGGATCCGCGCTTTGAGCTGGAAGTTCAGGGAGTAACCATTGCCAGAGGCAAACTGATAAAAAAAAAGGGTAAACATTACCTTAAAATCATCGAAACAGCTGGAGGAAAATCATGAAACTGAGCCCTGTTGAAAAAGTAAAAGTCCCTGTTCAGGTTGTTCTGGGGGAAACCGGAATGACTCTGGAAGACTTTGCTTCTCTGAAAGCTGGTAGCATTGTTGAGCTGGACTCTTATGCGGGAGAGCCTGTGAAACTGCAGGCATCCGGCGAAACAGTAGCCATCGGTGAAGTCGTGATTATCGATGAGAATTTCGGAATCAGAATTACAGCTTTGGCAGGAGAACAGGATGGGTGAAATCAACTTTCTCCCCGGATACAAAAATCGCAGCGGAGATCCCCGGGTAGTAGTAATGGACTTCCGGCGCCCTGACAAATTCTCCAAAGATCAGATCAGGTCCATGGCTGTGATACATGATAACTTTGCCCGTCTTGCGACGGTGAAACTCTCCGCTATGTTTCGCCAGAAGACAGAACTGCATCTTTTTTCGGTAGATCAGTGTACTTATGAAGAGTTCACTTCCAACTATCCGCAGGAGAATCCTGCGACCTTCGCCATACTTGGTAACAGAAAAATCCGCAGCTCAGCTCTTCTAACTCTGGACAATCGGTTGACCTATTTGATGCAGGCCCGAAGCTATGGTCAGCAGGAAGCTGATGCAGGAGTATTCAAAGGCTTCAGCGGTCTGAGCACAAAATTGATGGAAGGGATCATTTCAGAGATTCTGGCACCATTAAACGCTGCATGGGAAAAAACAAGCGATTTTCCATTCTTTGTGAAGGGTCTGGAACACAACATACTTTTCACGCAGATTCTTCCGCCCACAGAGATGATTGTCCTTATGACCTGGGAAGTAAGCTTCTTTGGTGAAAAACACAAAATGGAGCTCTGCATACCATACCTGTTTATGGAACCCATCATGGACAGACTCTCACCGGCATTTTACTTCGGACACCGGGACAGGGACATGCAGAACATGACCAGACCGGAATTCAACAAGGTGAAAATTCCCGGAAATATCGAATGCGATTGCGGTGAAATCAGTCTGGTAGGCCTTCTCACCATGAAGAAAGGGGATCTGATAGCCGTCGAAGGGCTTGATGATAACGAAGCCTATCTGAAATGGGGGGGAAGGAGGATTGAAAAACTGGAAGCCCTGAAGGGGTTGAAGGGATTTAACATTTTAAGAAAACAGACTGCCGGCACCATTACACTGAAAAATTTGATGACTGGAAAAAGAGAAGACTCCAGTGGAGACAAGCTGGATAGGCTCACTTCAAAAATCGATAACTTGAGCCAGACCCTGGGCAGAAAAATTGAAGAACTGAACTTGGGCCAGGATCTGTTAAATGATCAGATTCTGCTGAATGAAACTTCCACTTCCCCTGATGCGGGAAATTTTGAGTTCATCACCCCTGGAGATTTTGAGTTCATATATGATCTTTTAAGCCCAGAACCATACCAGCTGAACGCCCTGCTCCTGTCTCTCCTCCCCGCCCCCATCGCCGCAGTATATCTTGAAAGATTCGATTCTCTGGAGCAATCTGAACTGTGTGAAAGAGTCAGCTCCATGGACCTGGTAGAACCGCGGGTTTCTGCTCTGATTTCAGATTACCTTAATCGGGGAATACGGAACTATGAGGGTAGAGGAAGTAATAAATCATCCGGCATACTTAAGACTGCAGAGATACTGCAGTACAGCCGCCGAAGTCTTGAAGCCTCGGTTATGGCGCATCTGGAACAGAACCATCCTGACACAGCGGTACTGCTGAAGGAGAACATGTTCGTTATGGAAGACCTTGTTATTCTGACAGAGGATTCCCTTGCCCTGGTCGCAAGAAAAGCAGATCCCCAAGATCTGGCGTTGGGATTAAAACCCCTGAATAACGGGATTAAAGAGCGTATCCTGGCAAAGTTGCCCGAAGAGGCTCTGCAAAAACTGAAACCTATAATTGACTCAGGGAGACCCTACAGACTGGGAATGATGGAGGAGGCACAGCACAGGGTGATTTCCCTTGTCAGGGAGATGGAAAAAGCCGGCCTCATCTTTCTTGATGAAAAAGAGTTCCGTGACGGAAACGGTACATCAACGCCATTTCCTGTTTAATCCGATTAAGGGGAATTGAATCGCAAAAAAGGTTCTTCTCCTTAGTCATGTATGACTGAAGAAAATCCTGACCTCCTGACCCTGACCGCCGAAGAACGCTTCGGCATATCCTATCTCTTCCCCTACCAGCGCCTTGTAATCACCAACATCCTCCGCCGGGCCGGACTCTTCGGTGAGGAGGAGCAGGCCGAAGCCCCGCCCCATCAGGTGGTACTCCTCCCCACAGGTGCGGGAAAAAGCCTCTGCTTTATGCTCCCTGCCTGCCTCCTTGAGGGGCTGACCATTGTGGTCTTCCCCCTGCTGGGTCTGATGGCCGACCAGCTGCGCCGGGTGGAGGAGGCGGGTATGACAGGAGCCGTCCTGAAAGGGGGGATGAGCCAGAAGGAGAAGGAGACGCTCTGGCAGAGGGCGGAGACAGGAGAGCTTGATATGCTGCTCACCGGGCCGGAGATGCTGATTCTACCGGATGTCCGAAAGAGACTCAGGGGTATCAGGGTCAGCCATATGGTTCTGGACGAGGTGCACACAATCCCTGAGTGGGGAGAGAGCTTCCGCCCCACCTGCCTTGAGATGGGCAGGATACTCCCGGAACTGGGTATGGAACAGATAACCGCTTTTACCGCGACTGCCAGCCCCCTGATTCTGAATAAGATCAAATCCATCCTCTTCTCGGACCTCAGCTTCAACCTTGTCATGGCCAACCCAGACCGTGTGAATATCCACTATGAGGTCCGCCCGGTACTCTCCCGGATGGCGGCCCTGACGGAGCTGATCCCACGGATAGAACGGCCGGCCATCATTTTCTGCACCACAAGAAGGCAGACTGAGCAGTGCGCCCTCTATCTGAGGCAGCGCCTGAGGGATAATGAGATCCGCTTCTACCATGCGGGGCTGTCAAAAGAGATCCGCGGTGATCTTGAAAAATGGTTTTTAGACTCTGAAGACGGCATACTGACGGCAACCTGTGCGTACGGTTTGGGCATGGATAAAAGTGGAATACGGACGGTGCTCCACTACACCCTCCCCTCCTCGGTGGAAGCCTATCTTCAGGAGTCGGGCCGCGCCGGACGGGACCGTCAGCCCTGCCGGGCGATTCTCCTCTACCACCCTGAAGACAGGGAGAGGGAGAGTAACAATCTGAACAGTGAGCAGCGCCGCCGCTATGAGAAGCTTCTGTCCTTTGCGGAAGATCGAAGTACCTGCCGGAGGGAGTCCCTGCTGTCCATACTGGATGCGGAACCCGAGGACTGCGACAGCTGTGATGTCTGCCGGGATGAAGTTCTGCGGGAGGACCCGCTGCAGCCTGTCCTTCAGGATCTCATCCGCCGCTACAGCAGACGTTTTACATCAGCTCTGCTGTCGCAGTTTCTACTGGGAAGGCACAGCCGGGAGATAAGGCAGGCTTTCTACCACCGCTGCCCGGAGTTCGGCATTCTGACAAAGAATGATCCCGATGATGTGAAGGAGATGATCAGGGGATTGGAGAGTCTGGGTGTGATTAAAAAGACAAGGTCCGGAGTGATTCTTACATCAGGAGGGAGAATCAGAAAACAGGCAGCCTCCCGGAACTCCCGGGCAGGAAAGCGGAGAGGCTGCTGAGGATTCATCCGTCAGCCAGTGACGGACTGTTTTTTCTTCATTCTCATGGAAGTCACCAGAGAAAATACGGAAAGCACAATAAAGGCGATGGTAATGGGCCGGGTATAGAGGAAGCTCCAGCTCCCCTCATACATGAGGATGGACTTTCTCAGATTACTCTCGGCCATGGGGCCAAGAATCAGGGCCAGCACAATGGGTGACTGGGGAATCTCGGCCTTGACCAGGAAGTAGCCGATAACGCCGAAAACAAGAGTCACAAGAACATCAAAGAGGTTGTTGTTGATGGCAAAGGAACCGACCACCGAGAGAATCAAAATCATGGGAACAATAAGCTTCTTGGGAATATCCACGATCCTTGAGAAAAAACGGATACAGGTCAGTCCGATCACAAGCATCAGAATATTTCCGATGAGCATGGAACTGAACAGGCCGTAGACAATCTCCGGATTTTTCTCAAAGAGCATGGGCCCCGGTGCGATTCCCTGAATGATCAGAGCTCCCAAAAGGATTGCCGCAACAGCATCGCCCGGAACACCTAGAGTCAGCAGAGGAACAAGAGCCCCTCCTGTAACACCGTTGTTTCCCGCTTCAGGAGCAGCAATTCCAGGCAGATGGCCCGTTCCGAACTTCTCGGGAGTCTTAGAACTCCGCTTGGCCTCATTGTATGAGATAAAGGCGGCAATATCGGCACCAGCCCCTGGAATACATCCAATGAGTGTTCCCATAAATGCCGACTTGACCATGGTGGGAGAGACCTTCAGGACATCCCTGAAGGATACCAGCTTGCGATTGGTTACTTTGGAACTGCTCTCCTGCTTTTTCAGAATGTCTTCAAGTTGAATCAGGGCCTCAGCGACGGCAAAAAGACCAATAAGAACCGGAATAATGGACAGGCCGTTGAGCATCTGGATGTTTCCGAATGTAAAACGGGGAAAACCGGTTACAGGGTCCATCCCGACGGTGGCCAGGAAGAGTCCGAAGAACCCTCCGATAAACCCTTTCACGATATTTTTTGAAGAGATCGATGCAATTATGGTCAGACCGAAAATGGCAAGCATAAAGTACTCGGGAGCGCTGAAGCGCAACGCAAATTTAGCGAGGAGGGGGGATAGAGTAATCAGCATGATCGTGCTGACCAGGCCACCTGTAAAACTGGCGATGGCGGACATACTGAGCGCCACTCCGGCTTTCCCATCCCGCACGAGGGCATTTCCGTCGTTCACAGTCGCCGCGGCGGCGGGGGTTCCCGGTGTCCGTAGAAGAATTGCGGCGATGGAGCCTCCATAGATGGCTCCTATATAGATACCGACAAGCATGACCAGTGCTGCGGTTGGAGACATTCCGAATGTAAAAGGGAGCAGAATAGCAACTCCCATTGTTGCCGTAAGGCCCGGCAATGATCCGATAACGATTCCTCCGGTAACTCCCAGTACCAAAAGCGGGAAAATCTGGATCGTAAACACGGATTGAAATCCCTGCATCAGTAAATGAAACATAATAACTCCTAAAAACCGACGATTCCCGTGGGAAGCTGAACGAGAAAGAGATAGCGGAACACTGCGTAGACAATGACCACAAAGACAGGGGCAATGACATAGTATTTCTTCTTGTCCGCCTTGATGACAAAAAGCATGGCCCAGAACAGAAGGGTTGAGGTGATACAGAAACCACTCAATCTCAGCAGGAAGTAGTAGATGGCAAGGCAGATGATAACTATGAAGGGCCTCTTCATTCTTTCCATAGAAAAGGCAGTACTGTTATTTCCGGCAGAGTCATCATCAGAAGAACTCTTTACCGCTGCCAATGTTGACCAGAGTAGAGAAATTGAAAGAAGCATCATAACAACAGATATAATTCTGGGAAAAAAAGTAGCACCCAGGAAATTATCGGTGATCAGGGTCTGCTTGAAAGTAAAAGTTACTGAAAAGACAAAGAACCCCAGAACAAGAGAGATAAGCCCTACCCAGAAATCTGTTTTTTTCAAAATATTTTTCATAATGGAAATCCTAAAAGACCCCGGTATTTCTACCGGGGCAGCAGATAAATTACAGTTTTGAAACGATGTCGGTAATGACAGCTGTATCAGAATTGATGTACTCGCGGAAATCCTCACTGCTCAGATCGTAGATACCGAGTTTGGCATTTTCCATGAAGGATATGAAGTCGGGGTCTGCAATGGCCTTGGCAAAAGCATCTTCAAGCTTTGTTTTCACAGCTTCAGGAGTGTCTTTGGGAACCGCAAGACCTCTCCATGTTCCGGATACAACATCATATCCCTCTTCCTTGAATGTGGGGACATCGGAGAGGGCCTTGATGCGTTCGGGAGCCATGATGGCCAGGGGGCGGAGCTGCTTGCCTTCGATCTGTGCGATCAGTTCTCCGGGACCGGCAACTGTGAAATCTGTATGGCCTCCGATGACAGAGGGAATTGCCTCTGCAGCGCCGTTGAAGGGAATCTGGTTGAATTTGATGCCCTGATTGTTTTCAAGGGCGAGGATGTAGAAGTTGGGTTTTGCAGTACTGGCAAAGCGGATGCTTCCCTCGTTGGCTCTGGCATCTTCTACAAGCTGCTGAATGTTTTCATAGGGGGAGTCTTCTTTCACACAGAGAAGAGCAGGGTCCATATTGGCGAGTCTGATCAGATCAAAGTCATCGGGAGTGATCTGAGCCAGTCCCATAAGGGGCAGAGAGACAATCTCTCTTGTAATCATGGTTACTGTGTAGCCGTCGGGTGTGGAAGTAGCACCGGCTGTCATTCCCACAGCTCCGGAGCCTCCTGTCTTGTTCAGGACAACGATGGACTGGCCGAGGTATTTCTCAGCGGATTTAGCCATAGCTCTGGCAACAGCGTCGGTTCCGCCTCCCGCTGAGAAGGGAACTATCAGGTTGATACTTTTTGAGGGGTAAGCTGCAGCATCCTGTGTTCCTTCCGCGAAAACAGCGGTTGTCAGAACAGCAAGAACAGACAGCAAAGTTATAATTTTTTTCACATTATTCTCCTGTGAATATTGAATTTTGATTTATGATATGACCCTTCAGATGAGCTGTCTATGACGCTATTTTACTTAATCCGTCAGTTTTTTACCCCGGCTTTGAACGTAGCTGCTGGGGCTCATTCCCATGACCCGCTTGAATACACGGCAGAAGGTTTCGGGCTGTGAAATCCCCACAAGTTCAGCAAGCTCGGAAACCCTGTAGGCCTTTGTGTCCATCAGTTTAACAGCTGCCTTTATCCGGACCTCTGCCAGGTACCGGGCAAATCCTGTCCCCGCCTCTCTGGTAAACAGACGGCTCAGATAAGAGGGATGCACCTGAAAGTTCTCCGCCACTTCCGCCAGAGTCAGAGGATCGGCATAGTGGATATGGAGATATTCGATAACACTCCCGATAACGGGATTATCCACAGTCTTCATGGATGAAAAGAAGCCGGCAATATCACTGAGAAAGGAGTTAAAGTCCTCAAGGTCCCAGTCCTCAGTATCTCCCCGTAAAGCGGAAAAAAGGCATGCCAGACGGGGATGGTCCTGAAGATGCATCATCTCGGCCGCCGTGACCAGATGGGCCAGGGCACGGCTGAAATAGAGGCGGACCAGATCCGGGGAACAACCTCTGTAATCCGGCGGATTGAGTGCCAGTGTCCGGATGATCCTCTCCGAATCCTCTGGTGATTTCTCCACAATATCCCCGGTCAGATTCTCCATAACAGGGAAATCAGGGGTCTTTCCGTCATTGTGGATTCTGGGGTGGCTTGTGAGGGAGCCCTTTCCCCGGGTAACAAAGTGCGAGAGGCAGAGTGCCCCCTCCTGCAGGGAGGATGACAGAGTGTGAAAGGAGTCTCCCGGCAGGGAGAAACCTATAGAAACCGGACCGCAATGCTCTCGCAGAAAGCTGTGAATGGAGGACCATCGGGAGTCCAGTTCCTGCCATGAGAGAGGTTTCGGTGAGACAAGAAAAAAAGTCAGCTCCCTTCCATCCCGGTGGATAAAAATATCGGAAAAGACCTCAGCCATCTCCCTGAACAGCTCATCCAGAGGCTTTTCTTCCGATTCAGGCTTTTCCCCTCCGATCCCGGCATGCGCCCGTCCATGGATGATTCCTCTGGCGGGATATATTCTCCCTCCTTCACGGTCCGAAGGAATCCCAAGCACCTCCGATATCTGAACCGGATCAATCAGAGTTCCCGCAGCATTCAGAAGAAAGGAGGTCTTGAAGGATCTTTCCTGCAGAACAGGGTCACGCCGGATTCCCCGCTTTTCCCTGAAACGGAGGACCGACTGCTCCACCGCCTCCTGGGAGATCTGATGTTTCAGAAGGTAGTCCACTGCCCCCAGCTTGAAGGCCTCCTTCACAAGAGCGAACTCGTTAAAGGCGCTGAGTACAACAAAACGGCACTCCGGGACCTCAAGGGAAGCCCGGCGTATGAGCTCAAGTCCGTTCATTTTGGGCATCTTTATGTCGGTGATTACAAGATTGAATCCACCGCTGCGGATCTTCTCCAGGGCATCACTGCCGTTAATGGCCTCCTCGGGTATCATAAGATCCAGAGCCAGCCAGTCAATAATTCTGGAAAAGGACTGTCTGTAAAAGGGTTCGTCATCGACGATCAGAACTCTATCCATTGTTCAGGCTCTCAATGACGGGAAGACAGATCTTCACAGCGGTTCCCTCACCCTGCCGGCTCTCAACTGTCACTCCGAAAGAAGCGCCGAAGTGCAGCTTGATCCTCTCATCTATATTTCTCAGTCCAACATGGGAGGCGTCATCCTCCCCCCCTCTGAAAAAAACAGACTTTAAAGTTGACAGGTCCATGCCGCTTCCGTTATCTCTGATAAGCAGCTCCAGAACATCCTCTGCAAGGGAAGCTTCAATCCTGATCTCGCCCTGCCCTTCAGGCTGATTCAGCAGATCACTGAGTCCGTGGCCGATGGCGTTCTCCAGCAGAGGCTGGAGAATCCGGCTGGGAATATAGATTTTCATGCAGTCCTGGGGAATCTGCTTTATCACTGTAATCCTGTCAAAGTACCGGAATTGCATGATGTTGATATAGTCATCAATCATGGAGAGTTCATTGGACAGAGAAACCATTTCTCCTGTGATATTGATGGTCTTGCGAAGCAGATCACTGAGACTTCTGATCACCTGAGCCAGTCGGGAGTGATTCTCCATCAGGGCCGCCATCTGAATGGTACCCAGGGTATTGTAAAGAAAATGGGGGTTGATCTGATACTGCAGAGCCTTGAGCCTTGCTTCCTGCTTCTCCTTCTCGATGGCAAGATTCTCCTCATAAAGACCTGCCATGCGGCGGCTCATCTCAAAAACACCCTTCTGGATAATATCAATCTCATTGCGGCACTCCCCCTGCCAAACCTCAGAAGGATCAATATTACGGTACTCCATATCTCCGATGCCCCCCATAACGGTGGTCAGCTCATTCATGGGTTTTGATATCCGTCCCAGAAAGAAAAGAGTGAAAATGATAATAAGAAGATACAGAAAAACAGTCATCAGGATTCGAAGTAAAATCTGCCGCTCCAGAATCCCCGGAATTTCGTCATTCACCTTGTTCAGGATATCCGTGAATTCGTTCCTGGTCATATTGAAGACAGCCATATTGGAAGAGAAGAAGCGGTACACCTTCTTTTCTTCAAAGCTCAAACCGGGATCGCTGCTCAATGCCTGAATATTCTCATAAAGTGTAGGCTCACCTCCCCTCAAAAGAGTATTGAGGATCTCATTGTCCCGGATCTGGCGGTGGAGGATCTTCTGGGCTTCGAGAACCCGTTCCCTTGAGAACTTCCAGATATGAGCGGCATGGATCAGCTCACCGATCTGATCAGAAGAGAGTGTTCCTATTTTGGGGTGTTTTCGCAGGGCGTCAAAGGAGTGTTGGAGGGCTTCACTCTTTTCAGTCCAGCTGGTATAGAGCTCCGGAAGGGCTTCTATGGAATCAATCTGGAGAAACATGATATCCGAGGTAATCAGAGACAGGCTGTCCCAGTCATTCTTGACCTTCCAGACCTGAAGCGAGAGATCCTTGAACTTGAGTATGGCCACCATGGAATTCAGGGAAAAAAGAGAAGCCAGAACAAATGCGAACAGAGATGTCAGAATGATTCTGTAGAGATTGTTGATAATTTTCAATTGAAAAATCCTTACCGGGACCGTCAAAGGCGGAAAATGTATTCAACTCTACTCCCCGGGAGGGGGAGTGTTCAAGAGCGGCTGACAGGCTGTTCAATATTAATTGTTCTCAGCTTGACTCCTTAAAGAGTTTCTGCCTCCGGTCCTCGCCGGAACTCTTGAACTCCGGGGCGGCCTCTCCGAGCTGCTCTTTTAAAGCATCTAAGCAGTCCACAGAAAAGGGATCAGAACGGGTTTCACTGCATCTGCTGCGACAGGTTTTCAAGGAGTGCCCGGGCATCCTTGAACCTGTATCGGCCGATCATATCCGACAACCCCTTTAATGACTCTTTTTCGACTCTGCTCCGGCAGCGGCTCTCCAGCTCGTCAATAATGGGAGCGCACTGCAGAGGCTGCTGTTTACCCAGAAGCCGTCCCAGTTCCGAAAGGAGCTCTCCCGCAGGTCTGCCGTCCCCGTCGGAAGAAGAGTCTGATGGGTACTTCTCCTCTTTAAATAAGCGGCAGGACTCTATTGCATCTATAACATCTCCCAGTTTGTCAGCCAGGTCAGCAGTAAGCTCTTCATATCTGAAGCTCTCATCCTTTCTTATGGCCTTCTCCAGAGCGCCTGCCGACTCCTGTACCTCCCTGAAACCCAGATTACCCGCCGTACCCTTTACAGTATGGGCTCCGCGAAGAGCCTCTTCGGTCCGGCCGGCGGCAATATGCTCCCGGATCTCATCTGCAGCACCTGCAAAAGACAGGGCGAACTTGCCGATGAGGCGGCGGTAGAGTGATATATTTCCCATCAGGCGGGTAAGCCCGTCCCTCAGGTCGACCCCCGGAAGGTCGGGAATATAATCACTCCCCGGAGGAACCTCCTCTGAGGCTGCCTCTACAGAGGCAATTCCAGGGTCTTCGGCTTCTGATAGGGAAGAAAGGGGGGTAATCCATTTGACAAGGGCGGCCCAGAGCTGAGCCGGATCAAAGGGTTTGGAGACATAATCATTCATACCCGCCCGGAGAACCTCATCCCGGACTCCCACCATGGCATCAGCGGTCATGGCAATCACAGGCATATCGTCTAATTCTGATATCATCCGGATCTGACGCGATGCTTCATAACCGTCCATGACAGGCATCTGAAGATCCATGAGGACGCAGTCATAGGCCTCCTTTTCAAGGGCATCCAGAGCGAGACGGCCGTTACCTGCAATGTCCACAACAAAACCTTCCTGCTCCAGAGTCTCACTGGCGACCTGTTGATTTATTTCGTTGTCTTCTGTCAGAAGGATACGGGCTCCCCGAATCCTTTCGAAGCCCTCAGGCATGCATCCGGTGCTCTCAAGACAGACCTTCTCCACGGCCTTCTTTTTACCAAAGGCCTGCATAATGGAATCAAAAAGCATGGAAGGGCTCACAGGCTTGATAAGAAACCCGTCGAGACTGATCTTATCAGCCTGCCTTATAATTTCCTCCCGTCCGAAAGCGGTTATCATAATAATATGGGGCTGATTTACATTCTCCAGCTCCTCTCTGATTTTCACACTTGTTTCAAAACCATTCATTCCGGACATCTGATAATCCATCAGAACCAGATCGTACTCCCGCTGCCCTGAGGCTCCTGCCTGAACAAGTTCCCGCAGCGCCTTGTCGCCGCTTGAAACAAACCTGGCTTCAAAGGAGAAATCCCTCAAATATGAGAGAAGAACCTCTCCGGCTGCTTCATTGTCATCCACAATTAACACCTTGATCTCTTTAATTTCATCCGGTGCTGAGACTTTTGACTCCTCTTCTCCGATTCCAAGGGACACTGTAAAGAAAAAGGTGCTTCCATGCCCGTACTCGCTGCGGACGCCGATACTCCCTCCCATCAGTTCACTGAGGCGCTTACTGATGGCCAGCCCCAGCCCGGTTCCTCCGTACTTCCGGGTTGTTGAACTGTCAGCCTGGCTGAAAGACTGAAAAAGCTTCCCCTGCTGATCTCTGGTAAGGCCGATACCGGTGTCACTTACTTCAAACTGAATTCTGGCCCTGCCGTCTTCAGTCCCCAGAAGCCGGGTGGATACAAGGATCTCCCCCTCATCTGTAAACTTGACCGCATTGTTTGTCAGATTCAGAAGGATCTGTCCGAGTCTGAGCGGATCACCCACAAGACGGTCGGGAATGGAGAGGTCCTGCCTGAAGACAAGCTCCAGCCCCTTGTCCCTTACCTTTTCACCAATAAGATTTGAAAGATTTTCCAGGGTCGTATGAAGACAGAAATCAGCCTCTTCAATATCCATCTTCCCGGCTTCCACCTTGGAGAAATCGAGAATGTCATTGATGATGCCTAACAGATTTTTTGCTGATTGACCTATCTTAGAGATGTACTCCTGCTGTTTCTCTGTCATTTCAGTCCTTGAGATCAGGGTGCTCAATCCTATAATGGCGTTCATGGGTGTCCGGATCTCATGGCTCATATTGGCAAGAAAATCCCCTTTTGCCCTGGTGGCGGCTTCTGCCTCGTCCCTTGCAAAGGCAAGCTCCATTGTCAGGTTTTTAAGATCGGTGATATCCCGGGCCACACAGACCACAAGGTCCTCTTTTCGGTTCTGCATCTTAAGGGGAGCGAAGTGGGCATCATACCAGCGGAGACCTCCATCGGTTTCAAGGGAGTACTCCAGGCTCACGGCACCGGAACTTTCAAGAACATCAGCAATGGATTTCCTTATTTGTTCAGCCTGCGGAGCTGGAAGGACATCTTCAACATTTCTGCCCACAAGAACCGGGTTCCCCCGCCCTGGCCTTTTCAGATGGAAACGGCGTGAGCTCTGGCCTCTATAGATATCCCTGTATGTCCCGTCCCTCTCATATATAATTGTAAGGTCGGGAAGGGCATCAATAAGGGCGGCCGTTCCTGAGCGGCTCATCTCAAGTGCCCTGTTTTTCTGCTGTAGATTAATAACAAGAGCCTCGGGAGAGGGAACCGGGAACTGTCCCGTCCACTTTCTGACAAGGCTCTTTACAGGATACCCGGCAGTTCCCGGGAGCAAGGCCTTACCTGTGAAGCTCAGACCTCCATCATCAGTCCGTTCCACCCCGGACTTACTGAAGAATCTGGCCGGAACATGAACTTCACCGCTGCAGGGGGTTATGGAAATAACAAGAGCCTGCCCTTTTTCATCCTCCTCAAGAGTAAGGGAGACTTCCGAAACCAGATAGTTCAGATCGTCCCCGACAAGAAGATCCGAAAGGGCGGTAGTCATCCCTACAGCTTCAATATCACCAAAACCGAAATCACGGTACATTTCAAGAATTCTAAGCCTCACAGTGGTCAGAGGGAGAAGATCGTCCACCGAGATTCTGCCGATATCTGTTATTTCCGCATTCATCTTCTATACCTCACAACAATACAGGAAGCATCATCTTCCTTCCGGAAATGACGGAACATATACTGTGCAGTTTCATGGGAGGAGCCCTTTAGAAAGTCCCCATGATCAATAAGGGAAAAGTGTTCTTTCAAACCATCGGAGCTGAGAATAAGGGTATCCTCAGGAAGAAATGGTTCCTCCAGCAGAACAGGTTTCGGGATGGAGTATCCGACAACCCCGTCCCTGGAGATGAGTGTCCGGTTCTTGAGGCCATAGATCCGGGTCGAAATATTACCGATTCCCGTATACTGAAGAGAGTTCCTGCTGAGGCTGAGCCGGCAGCAGGCCACAGCAGCGCCGCGGCTTCCGGCAAGATCTGTATGCAGCTGCAAAACAAGATCAATGAGCTTGCCGTTTCTGTGTTCAAGAATACATTTTCTTGCAGCTTCTGCTGCCTTCCATGCCGCCTCTCCGTGACCGAGGGCGTCAATCAGACAGACGAAACTGCCGTCCTGCTCTTCCAGAGCAAGAGCGATGTCTCCACCCAGCCCGTTATTTCCGGGCATTGCCTCACAGAGAATGGCCGTCTCATACCCCCTCATCTGAGGACTCTCCATTTTTCAACGGTGACACAGGTTCCCTTACCCGGTTCAGAGATGATTTGAAAGCTGTCCATAATCCTCTTAACGCTGGGAAGCCCCAGTCCGAGACTGCTGCCGGTAGAGTAATCCTCATCCATAGCCCTTGAGATATCTTCAATTCCAGGCCCCGTATCCTCGGCTTTTATCCGGATACCCGACCTGCCGGCTTTCTCAATCTTTTCAATGGTTAGAGTCCCCGCACCGGCATAGTGCAGGATGTTTGTCGCAAGTTCTGAAGCTGCCGCTGCGATCAGAGTCTGCTCAATAGAATGGAACCCTACAGCAGAGGTCATCTCTTTAACACTGATCTGTATGAATGCAAGATCAGCGGGGTGATCCACCTGAAAAACCGAAAGGGCGGTTTCTGTATTCATTGTGCTTCTTCCTGCATGTTATTGAGAAGGGCCATCCCCTCCTCTACAGTGGAAGAGGTTGTAATTGAGTCAGTGTCGGCATCCAGCTCCACCAGAGCTGAAGCAACTCCTGGAAGAAATCCTGTAAAAATGACTGAAGCTCCCATCAGCTTAATCATCCTGCCTATCCGGCAGAGGACTGCAAAAGATTTACTGTCCAGTACCGGTACATCAGAAAGATCTATAATGGCCTTTTTTACACCCTCATCCTCGATGCGTTCAAGAATACTGCTGCCCAGCTGAAGGGCCCGGCCTTCACCGATATCGCTTCCCACAGGGATCACCAGACAGCCGTGAAGCAGATACATTCTTCTCTTGTCTGATTCAGTACCACTCTCTTCATTCACCGTAACGGTCTCCCTCATCCAAAACTCTGTAATGGAGTATCCTGAATGAATCGGAGAGGGACTCCTGAAGATTTGAATTGGTCCTGACAGTTCCAAGATCGATTCCAAGCTGCACCAGAGTCTGGGCAACAGCCGGAGAGATTCCTGAAAGAATACAGGTGCATCCCATCAGCCTGGTGGCCTTGGCTATTTTAATAAAATGGTTGGCAACCGCACTGTCAACGGCGGCCACTCCCTGAATATCGAGGATGATGATTTTAGAACCTGTTGACTTAAGCTTGTTGAGCATGGTGTCCATCATCTGCTGGGCCCTGTAGGAATCCACAACTCCCACAACAGGAAGAACCAGAATCTTGTCCCATAGCTGAATAACAGGTGTGGAGATTTCCATAATCGTCCTGCCCTGTTCCTTGAGCTTCTCCTCTTTGGCTGCCACTTCACTGATATCGATAATAAACTCGAGACCGCCGATGATCTCTCCCTTATCATTGCGCAGAACATCAGAGGTGTATTCTATGGGTATTCTTCTTCCGTTGATTTCGATGCTGTTACGGACTGAGACCGGCTCCTCCCCCTCCATAACCCTCTTCATGCGGCACTGACCCGTCCCGCAGTGATCGGTGCAGAAAGTATCATGACAGAACTTTCCCAGAAGCTCGTCCTCCCGCTTTCCAAGGAGCCTGCATGCGGCGTCATTTACAAAAACCAGTTTAAAATCTTTATCAACCGCCATAACCGGTGCAGGCAGCTGGACGAGAATGTTTCCATGAAGATCCTTGATCCCCTCAATAGATTTACCGGTGTTACTCATCCCTCTGCTCCCCCTGATTCGGGATCATCAATATAGTAATGCATGGATTCCAGGCAGATGTCCCGATTACAAATTCTAAATCAGACCTGCTCCATTAGCAAACGTTAGTTTATTTCATAATTCTTTCTCTACAAAGAGTTCCCGAACCGATATCAATTAAACTCAAACAGCATAGTGACTCTTTGTACTCCATATTTTTCATGAAACTGGCCAGCCATGTTGATAATGTTGTCAGACAACTGTATAAATTAGGGAATAAAACCACAGAACTGCAGCTTACTGAACCAGAGAGGCGCAGTTTTCTGAGGGCAACAATACCAGGGGTTTATATGGCGATTTTTGACAAAGCACTGATCAGTACTGACGATCTTCCCATCAGACATTCAGGGAAGATCCACTCCGGCAAAGTCCGGTCGGTCTACTGGCTGACAGACAGGGACAATACAAGACTTTGCGAAAAGTACGGACTTGAGGATGAAGAGCTTGCAGTTATGGTTATCAGCGACCGTATCTCCGCATACGAATGCATATGGCAGAGCGAGGGCGGCCTGAAAGGGATACCCGGCAAGGGGGCGGCACTCAATGCGATTGCAAGTTACTGGTTCACCCGCTTTGAGGAGGAAGGCCTTGCGGGAAACCATATTGTGGATGTTCCCCACCCCCTCGTGTGGATCGTCCGCAAGGCGGAACCGGTAATGATCGAAGCCATCGCCCGCCAGTATATAACAGGAAGCATGTGGCGCTCCTATGAAAAAGGAGAGAGGGAGATCTGCGGTATCACTCTGCCTGACGGCCTGAAACGAAACCAGAAGCTGGACAAACTCCTTATTACCCCCTCCACCAAAGGGATTGTAGAGGGAGTGGAAGGGATTCCGGAAATGGATGATGTTAATATAACAAGAAACCAGATCATCGCAAATATGGAGGTCTTCAACTTCCGCAGCAGTGAGGATGTGGAGACCTATGAACGCCTCCTGACAGAGGGGTTTAACCTGATTTCCGATGAACTTGAGAAGATAGGCAAGGTCTTTGTCGATACCAAGTTCGAGTTCGGCTTCATCGGAAAAGGCGATAACAGGAAGATGATCTATATTGACGAGATCGGAACCCCTGATTCATCGCGCTACTGGGACAGTGAACTCTACAGCAGAGGTGAGATCCGTGAAGACTCCAAAGAGTTTTTCCGTGAGATGCTGCAGGCCAGCGTTCCAGACAAAGATGTTCTGCTGAATAAAAACCGTATGGATGAACGCAAGGCTCTGGCTGAAAGTTTCAGGCTCAAAGATGAACAGATGATGGAGGTCAGCCGCCTCTATATCGATCTTGCCGAGAAAATCACAGGAGAAAAACTGCCCCTCTCGGATTCACCACGGAACGAGATTACAGAAGCCCTGAAGGACCTTGAACTGATCGATTAAATCCAGGCTGCCATCAAACACCGCGGAGGCCGGTTTTCCCGGCCTCTTTTTATTGCTGCCCGCCTGTCTCTCAAATTAAAGATATTGACTGAAGATTAAAAATGAGCATAATGTATATTTTTTTATCAAACTAGATGAACACTATTATTTAATAAACTATTATTTACTATATCAAAACATGTGGAGTTAACAATGAAACTGAAGCTGTCCCTCAAAGGAAAGCAGATAATCTCTTTTGCCCTGCTGACACTGATTCTCAGTGTTTCTCTTCTGGGTGTCTCGTACATTGTAGCAAAAAAAATTATGGAGAAAGAAGTCTATATAAGACTTGAGACTGAAGCAAATCTTCTTGCCCAGGGATATGAGAAGTGGATAGATGAGCAGGTCAATGAACTGAAGGCAATAAGCCGGTATGTGACCATGGACTACTCTCCTGAAATGTATGCGGTACTGGCAGAATCGGCTGCCCGCCTCGGATTCAACTCCATGTCTCCGGCAGATCTTGACGGCATCCTCCATCTGGAAGGAGGCAGAACAGCTGACCTTTCCGGTAGGGACTACCTCCGGAACCTCTTTGAGACGGGAGAACCCTCAATTTCTGACCCTGTATACAGTGCGGTGGAAGGAGAAGAGGGGCTCTTCACAGTATTGATGGCTGTTCCGATCTGGGAGAATGATCAACTTGCAGGGGCTCTTATCGCACAGAGGCAGGCGGAATACCTGAGCGAATATCTCCATGCAAGCCAGAATGGAGAGGGGGCCTCCAACTTCGTCATAAGCAGCACCTCCTCTGTTCCCATAGCCCACTCTGATCCCGAGACAGTTAAAAGCCAGGTTGATATTCTGAAGTCAGCTGAAGAGGACCCCGGCCTGAAACCCCTGGCGGAAGTGATTGTCAGAATGATGAACGGAGAGAAGAGCATCGACCGCTACAGCTATAACGGTTTTACAAAACTTGTGGCCTACACTCCCGTTGGGAATCTGGGTTGGAATGTTGCCATCAGCGTTCCCGAAGAAAGTGCCATGGAAGACATCTATAAACTCAAGGGATATATGATTCTTATTGTACTTGCAGGCACTGCCATCAGTATTGTTCTTGCATTTTTTCTCGGTCAGACCCTGGCAGGTCCGATACAGGTCATTTCTGCAAGCATAAAGGGAATTGCCTCGGGGGACGCGGACCTCACAAGCAGAATTGAGTTCAGGGAAAGAGGCGATGAGATTGGAACCCTTGTTGAGGGATTCAACAAGTTTATCGGAAACCTCCAGAACATCATCTCCGTTCTGAAAGACTCCCAGGGTACACTTGATACCATAGGCCAGGAGCTTGCCACCAGCAGCCAGGAGTCTGCCAGCGCCATCAGTCAGATTCTTGCCAATATTCAGGGAGTCAGGAACCTTTCAAAGAAACAGGGAGACAGCACAGGCAATGTATCATCTGCGGTAGAGGGAATACTCGGGGCAATCGAGGAGCTCAACCAGATGCTGGAGGCACAGGAGAACAGCAGCAGCCATGCCTCGTCGGCAATCCAGGAGATGATAAGCAATATAGACATGGTCACAAGATCTGTTGTTGGAATGTCCGGCCGATTTACCAACCTTACCGCCTCTGCCGCCAACGGCAAGACAAGACAGCAGGCTGTTGAAAAGAGCGTAGTTGAGATCAGCTCTCAGTCGGCTATGCTGTTGGAAGCCAATAAAATCATCGCAGGAATCGCCTCTCAGACAAATCTGCTGGCCATGAACGCCGCCATAGAAGCGGCCCATGCGGGGGATGCGGGACGTGGATTTTCGGTTGTGGCCGATGAGATCAGGAAGCTCTCTGAGACATCCACTGAACAGTCGCGCTCCATCGGTGCCCAGCTGAGCAATATTGAGCAGACAATTCTGGAGGTTGTGGAGGCTTCAAAGGAATCCAGTCTGGCCTACAATACCATAATCAATGAAATTGAAGAGACCGACCAGCTTGTAAAAGAGGTTGAAAGCGCCATGAGTGAACAGAAGGAAGGATCCAAACAGGTTCTGTCGGCACTCAAGGATATGAAAGATGCCGGTGACACGGTTCAGGGACAGTCGGTTCAGATGAACAGCTCCACCCGCAGCGTATCCGACTCCATGACCAGCCTGAAGGAGATATCCTCACTGATTCAGAACAGTATGGACGAAATGGGCGCCGGTGCGGCACAGATAAACGAATCTGCCCAGATGGTCTCCAAACTTGCCGATGACACACGGGAAAATATTTCTGAAATGGACAGCGTAATAGGAAAGTTCAAGGTATAAAAAAACGGCCCTTCCCCGCGGATAACATCCCTGGGAGAGGGCCTGATTGTATAAATTTCAGTCAAGCAGAAGTGATTAGTTTAAAGAAGCTGCTGAAAGGGAAGAGCAAAAACTTTGATCCCCTCCCCGTCAAAATGTTCCTTGACCTGTTTGACTGCATTTGCGTATTCAGCAGCCCTGTCATCCTCACAGTAAATTATGAAAATGAAATTCTCTTCGGGCCATACGGCGTCCCCCTTGCGGGGGTCCGATTTCCCGCGTCCGTGGACAGCACTCAGTTTGGAGTAGTAGAACCCCTGCTCCACCTTGTCCAGGGCTTCGATAATATCTTCTTCAACGGTATTGTTGGCTATAATTTCCAGTCTTGTCATCTGTATTTCCTCCTGTTCAGTACGGCAAAGAGTACCGGGGTTACAAAGAGGGTCATCAGCGAACTGGCCAGAAGACCCCCGATTATTGTCTGGGCGATGGGCTGAACCTGCTCCGTTCCCGCTCCCCCCATAAAGGCCAGGGGAAACATACCCAGAATTGTTGTAAAGGTTGTCATAAGGATAGGGCGGAGCCTGTTGCCTCCGGCCTCGATACAAGCCTCCTTAAGGGGACGGCCCCTCCTCAGAAGCATATTGGTGTAGTCCACCAGAACGATACCTGTATTAACAACAAGTCCGACAAGTACGACAAGACCTACCGCCGACATCATACTGAATGACTCCCCTGTAAACTTGTAGAGTCCCACGACACCGATCAGCATAAGGGGTATGGTCATCAGAATGATAAACGGGTCCTTTACCGACTCAAACTGTGCGGCCATAACGCCGAACACGAGAAGAATGGCGACAATAACAATCATGGCCATATTGGAACTCTGCTCACGTACATCGCTGAAGTCTCCGCTCATATCAAGGGTCACCCCGTCAGGGAGTACGAGACTGGCATCGATCATCTCTTCCAGAGCCGCCTGGGCATCCGTCAGGGAGTATCCGTCTGCAAGACCGGCTGTTACATGAACCTGTCTCTGCTGATCCTCACGCTTGATGCTGACGGGGCTTGTGGACCGGCCCAGAGTCGCTACATTGGAGACGGCAATTCTGGTTCCAGAACTGTTTGTGACAAAGATCTTGTTCAGGTCGGGTACTGAGCTCTTGTCCTCATCCCTGAGGGCGACCTTCACATCCAGCTCATCCCCGCCCAGGCTGTAGCTTGTGGCGGTGACACCGTTGATGCTGGCTCCGATCTCAGTAGCTACAGTGTACATGTCCAGACCCATATTGTAGGCACGGTCTCTGTCGATCTGGACCTCTATCTGGGGCAGGCCGTTGTCAAGGTCGGTGGCGGGCTCGGTGATAAAGGGGATATTCTCCTCTATCAGAGTCTTCAGTTCCTCAGCCGCTGCTGTGGCCGCGTCGATATCATCAGAAGCGAGCACAACATCAACAGGAGTATCACTGGCCACACCCATTCCAAAGGATTCGAACTCCACCGTGGTGGAGGGAAAGTCATTGAAGTGTTCCCTGAGGAAGGCCTTCATATCGGTTGCGGAGACCTCCTGATCCTGATAGCTGGGAAGGGCAATTCTTATGCTGGCCTCATTGGAGTAGCTTGTGCCCCCCATTCCTCCGCCTGATCCGACGGTTACAGAGATATTCTCATAGTTGCCGGAAAACTCGTCATCAAAGATTTCGGCAAGCTGAAGGGCGGTCTGCTCTGTTTCATCCAGAGAGGTACCCGTGGGGAGCTCGATAGAGAGACGGATGGAGTCCTCACTCATGGGAGGAGCCATGATGATTCCAAGGTCTGTAAACTGCTTGACCGAGAAGGCAAAGAGCAGAACGACCAGAACAAGAACCTTGTATTTATGGTCAAGAAGACGGCTCAGAACAGTTTTGTATCCGTTGTCAAGTTTTTCAAACCCCTTCTCCATAATACCGTCGGCCTTCTTCAGGGCGGCTGATTTGAGGGGTTTCTGGGTTCTTGTATTGATCTTGAGGTAGTTTGCCGCAAGAGCGGGAACAAGGGTCAGGGCTACAACAAGGGAAACGACCAGAGCGATGATAATGGTGTAGGACATATCACCGAAGATCTGTCCCAGCATTCCAAGCTGATCTTTGAAGATCAGGATGGGGATGAATACACAGACAGTGGTCAGTGTGGAGGCTGTGATGGACATAACCATCTCCCGGCTTCCCAGTATGGCCGAAGCCTTCAGTTTGGTTCCCCTCTCCCGGAACCGGAAGATATTCTCGATGATAACAATGGAACAGTCTACAACCATTCCAAGTCCCAGAATAACCCCTGTCAGAGTCATCAGGTTTATCGAAAGATCCATAAAGTACATAAAGAGGATGGTGATAAAGATGGAGATGGGGATAGACAGGGCGATGATCAGGGTACTGGGCCAGCTTCTCAGAAAGAAGAAGAGCACAAGCATCGCCAGGAAAATCCCCTGGATAAGAGAGTTGTAGGTCTGGTTCATGATGGACCGGATGGTGGAGGAGTCATCGGTCAGGACGATCACCTGCACGCCGTCGGGAAGATCCGCATTGATGCTGTCAAGGGATGCAGTCACGCTGTCTGATACGGAGATGCTGTTGGCGTCGGACTCTTTCTGTATGGAGATATTCACGCCGTAGCTTCCATTGATAAAAACACGGGTGTCCTCATCGTCGTTGGTCAGGGTCACATCGGCTACATCCTTGAGGCGGATCTCCTGTACATTCCCCGAATCGCTGGTGAAGGTGGCAATTACAACATCTTCGATCTGTTCAACACTCTCGAACTCTGCACTTGTACGGATCAGGTAGTCGGTATTGCCCTCCTGAATGCTTCCTGCCCCCAGCTGATAGTTCTGGGAGTCGAGAGATCCGGCAACAGAGCTCAGAGTCAGATTGTAGGCCTCAAGTCGGTTCTGGGATACATCGACCTTGATAATCTGATCCTGTCCGCCCCTGACAGAAACATTGGCTACACCGCTGATTCTCTCAAGCTTGGGCTGGACAGTATCTTCACCTATGGTCCTCAACTCATTCTGGGAGAGGTCCCCCAGGACTGCCAGGGTCATAATGGGCATGTCATCGGAGTTCATCTTGAAGATGGTAGGGCTGGAGGCTTCATCGGGAAGCATATCTCCCGCCTGCTCAAGGACGTCACGTATGTCGTTGGTTGCCTCGTCAAGATCCTTGGAAAATCCGAACTCCAGGCTGATCTGACTCACTCCCTCGGAGGATGTGGATGAGATGGCCTCAAGATCGCTGACACTGGAGAGCTGCTGCTCCAGAACTTCCGTTACATTCTGCTCAATATCCTCAGGAGATGCCCCTGAATACTGGGTATTGATCATAATCACAGGCATTTCCATGTCGGGAAACAGGGCGACAGGAATATTCGGGACAAGGAATCCCGCCATTCCGATAAAAAGTATAAAGATAATGACAACCGTAATCGGCCGCCGTACAACGGTTTCTGTAATATTCATAAACTAAGGCCTCCTTATTCGGCCACTTTGACTGACGATCCGTCCTGAAGCATGCTCTGACCTCTGGAGACAACAATATCTCCCTCACTCAGACCGCTGACGATCTCTGTCAGGCTGTCAACTGTAAGGCCTGTTTCAACAAACCTCTGCTCTACGGCATCATCTTCACCTATTACATAGACATAAATACCTGAAGCGGCACTGACAATGCTGTCAGAAGAGAGGATCAGAACATTTTCACGGGTTTCGGTGTATAGCTTGACCGAACCGAACATTCCGGACTTCACGCGGCTGTCGCTCTCATCCAGAGAGATTTTGATCTCAAGGGTCCTGGAATCCTTGTCCAGAACGGGGCTGATCTCAGTTACTGTTCCTGTAAAGATCTCTGAACCGTAGGGTTCAAAGGTAATATCCGCTTTCTGACCGGGCTCAACCTCGGCCATGTTCTTCTCGGCAATGTAGCTTACAAGCTGCAGGTCCGCCAGATCGCCGACAGTGGCGACGGGGACGGAGGTGGAACTGATTGTAGCACCCACCTTATAGGGAATATCAGTGACTGTTCCGCTGATAGTGGAGCGGACAGGAGAGGCTACGTAGACCTGACCGGGAAGTGAGGGGTCAACCTCGGCAATGATCTGCCCCTTGCGTACATAGCTTCCCAGGGAGATCTCCAGTTTGGTCAGCTTACCGGCGGCATCGGGATAGATATCCACACTGGTTTCAGCTTCCACATCACCGTTGACCTTCAGATAGTCCATAAGAGTTGTCATAACAGTCTCTTCCGCCAGAACAGTGTAAACTGTGTCGCTTCCGCCCTGTTGAGCATCGGGCATCATTCCTGCAGGAGCATCACCGGAAGGGGCGCCATCGGCAGGGGCGCTTGCTGTAGGAGCTCCAGAGGGAGCTGCGCCTGAAGCCATACCCGCTGTTGGCGAATCACTTCCAAGAATACTGTAGGCAAGGGCACCAAGTACCAGGGCAATAAGCAGAACAAGGGTAATCCCTGTAATTGTGTTTTTTCTTTTATCCGATTTGTTTGAATCGTTCATTTCCATTCCTCCATTAAGAGATTATTTCTTTTCAAAAGTAGTATTTAGAGCATTCTCAAGTTCGAGAAGATTGCTCAGGTAGGTGTAGCGGCTGACAAGCAGACTCTGATTTGCTTCAAAGAGCTTGTTCTGGGCATCTTCAACATCCAGAAGCTCCCGGGTTCCCGCCTTGAATGAGGCTTCGGTCATTTCATAATTCTCCAGGGCCAGCTCTTTGCTGAGCTCTGTAATTTCCATATTCTCCCGGGCGCCGTCGAGCTGCATTATAAGGGTACGGATCTCCTCTTCTGCCGAAGCCAGGGTATTCTCAAGCTCCACACTCAGTTTCTCGGAGGACATCTCCCCCTGACTGATGGCGACCTGTTGGGAAGACCCTTTAACAAGAGAACTCAAGGGAATACTGATATCCAGAGAGAGTCTGGCCTGATCACTCCAGTCGTCGGCGGCAGCCATAGAAGCGGAGCCTGACCATGTTGCACCGAGAGCGACAACAGGGGACCAGGAGGATCTTTTAAGTGATGTGACTGACAGGTTCTGTATCTCCAGGGCCTTCAGGGCAGCCTGAACATCCAGCCTGCCGGCTAGATAGCTGTCTATAAGCTCATCAGCATCCAGATCCACAAGGGTTACATCCAGGGTGCCCTCCAGCTGAATGTCCTGATTCAGGGGGAGTCCCAGAAGGTTCTTGAAAGACATAAGACTGGAACTGTAGCTCGTTTTTGCATCCGTATAGTCGGGACGGAGAGACTCATAGGAGTTCTGCGCTTCAAGTACATCCAGCTGGGAAGCCAGGCCGTTGTTGAAATTCTCCTTGACCTGCTCATAACGCTTTTCAGCAAGATCCAGGTTCTTCATCTGCAGATTCAGATTTTCTTCATAGGCAAGGAGGTAGTAGAACTCTCTGCGGACATTAAGCTCAAGTTCACTCTCATCAGATTCATAGGATATGTTCTGATTTTCAAGGTTCAGTCTGGCCGAGTCTCTGGCCAGTCCGCTCCCTGCATTCAGCGACAGAGAAGCGCTGAGGCCCGCACTGAGCCCCCAGGTTTCACTGCCGAATCCGGTGCTTTCAAGCAGGCTGTCTGTGCCGCTGATCCCTGCGGAAGCCGAAAGATCGGGCATCATAAAGTTCCAGCTGTATGTGTCAGCCTCTTCGGCGCTGGAGACATCCAGCCGGGAGGACTGGAGGGAGAGGTTCTGCTCCATGGCCAGAGCCACTGAATCCTCTACCGTTAATTTTAACGCTTCCTCTGCCGACAGAGCAGCAGCCGGAAGAAACAGTATTGTCAATAATAGATTTCGAATATTCATTTTCATAGCATCCTGAATAATTGATTTTATCAGGTGCTATGCAGGAACTGTGCCAAGTAGAAAAAAGGGTGCCTATAGGGGGATCAGGGGGAAATATAAAGGGAATGGAGATTGGAGGGTGTGCAATTTCTGCGCAGATTACAAAAACTGCACACCCCTCTTAACAGGGGTCAGTGACCTGAAAGATCCGGGTCATCGAGGCCGTATTCCTGTATCTTGTTGATTATAGTCCGGCGGGAGATTCCAAGCTCTTTAGCCGCCCGGCTCCGGTTGCCTTCCCAGCGCTGCAGGGCGCTTCGTATGGATGATTTTTCAAGCTCTTTCAGGGTTCGTCCCTGCTCCCCTGACGGAGATTCGGGACGGGAGACCGGAGAGGCTGTCATTTCAAGATCATCCCCGCGGATAATATCATCCTCAGCAAAGATCATGCTCCTCTCGAGGATATTTTCAAGCTCACGGATATTGCCCGGAAAGGAGTGGGCCGAGAGCAACTCCCAGGCATCCCTTGAAAGGGTCTTTACCTGAAGGGACATCTTTCTGTTGAGCTTGTCTATAAGAAAGCCTGTAAGCCTGGGAAGATCCTCCATTCTCTCCCTTAAGGGGGGTATCTCTATGCGGGCTACATTGAGGCGGTAGTAGAGGTCCTCACGGAAGAGCCCCTCCTCCACCATATCCTCCAGTTTGCGATTGGTGGCTGTAATGATTCTTGCGTCAATTGAAATATTATCAAGGCCTCCCAGGCGGCGGTACTGCCGCTCCTGCAGAACCCTGAGAAGTTTAACCTGAAGAGGCAGTGCCATCTCGCCTATCTCATCCAGAAAAAGGGTTCCTCCACCGGCCAGCTCAAAAAGCCCTTTTTTCTGTTTATCAGCTCCTGTAAAGGCACCCTTCTCATAACCGAAGAGTTCACTCTCTACCAGGTTTTCGGGGAGACCTCCGATATTCAGGGCCATAAAAGGTCCGGACGAGACGGCAGACCTGTCATGGATCATCCTGGCTGTCATCTCCTTGCCTACGCCGCTCTCACCTGTCAGAAGAACAATTGACGAGGATGCTGCCACCCGTTCAAGACGCCTGGACAGTTTTTCCATCACGGGACTTTCCCCGAAAAAGTAGCCCGGAGTCACTTGATCAGCCAGAGACTCTATGACCTTTGCACTGGTGCTGCGGCTTTTCAGAAGACTGACTTTCTCAAGAAGAACCTCGGGGTCAAAGGGTTTGATAACATAGTCCTCGGCCCCCGTCTTCAGGGCCTTCACAGCATCCTCAACCTGGCCGAAGGCGGAAATCATGATTACCGGAAACCTGGGATTCTGCTGCTGCAGCCACTCAAGCAGCTCCAGCCCCGAAAGTCCCGGCATCTTGAGATCGAAGATGCCTGCATCGTAGGTTCCAAACTCGATAAGCCTCTGGGCGGAGAGTCCGTTTTCGGCGCATTCCACCTCATAGCCGTCCTGCTCAAGAATTATTCTGAGGCTTTCGCGGATGTTTTTCTCATCATCCACCACAAGGATTTTCATGCTCCGCTCCTCCCCAGGGGAAATCGGAGGAGGACTTCTGTACCCTCGCCGGACTTTGAATTGATCTGGATCTGCCCTCCCGCCGCTTTAACAAAGCTGTGAACGATGGACAGACCGATCCCGGTTCCTCTTGATTTTGTTGTGAAGTAGGGATTGAAGAGCTGATCCTGCTGATCCTCTTTTATCCCGTTCCCCCTGTCTGCGACAGTCAAAAGAGCGTCATGCCCCTTCTGTTCCAGGCAAACTCTGATATCCGAGGGATCACTTCCGCTCTCAAGGGCATTGTTAATAAGATTATCCAGAACCGAGCGGAAGCGGTCCGGATCAATTCTGATTGTAAGCTCGGGAAGCGGGGTCTTCTCTATCCCGGGAATCCTCTCGGAGAACCGGATAAGGCATCGGCGGACCAGAGCTGATAATTCACAGGACTCGGGGTTTCCTTCGGGCTGCCGCAGATAATCACTGATCCTCCCGGAAAGATGAGAGAGACGTTCCACCTCCTCATTGATCACATTCAGAGCCTCTTCATGAAGGCCGCATCCTGAACGTTTGATTATGGTGCTCTGAAGCCTGATACTGCTTAGGGGGTTTTTGATCTCATGGGTCAGGGTTCTTGATGCCGCGCCCAGAAGTACAAGGCGTTCCTGCTCCTCAATCTGTTTCCTGTACTTCATATTCCAGAGAAAAAGACGGCCTATAAGAAGCACAATAAACAGAATCAATAGAGTAAATACAACCTGCATCCCCCGGAAAAGGAGGAGCAGACTGAACATGTAATCATCTTTAACACTCAGATAGAAGTAGCGGACCATGGTCTGCTTGGTCTCTTCAGACTCATTCATGGCCTTTGTGTAGGACCTGCTTATAATATTGTCGAAGAGTGGATTATCCTTTGAATTGGGTACGAAGGGATTGAGGAAGTCCCTTATAATGATTACTGACCGCCTCTGCTTGTCGAAGACGGGCATAAAACCGTAGGAATCCTCCTCTACATTATCCACGGCCTCTCCGTAATGGAAGAGTTCCCTGCCGTAGAAGTTATAGAGACCCACTCCCGTTACATCTTCGGGCATGGTCACATCATCAATAGCAAGTTCGTCATTAGTGAAACTGCCGTCCAGATAGTTCTGATAATAGCTGTACATCAGTTTCTCATATTCCATCAGGGAGAAACGCTGCCGCGCCCTGACCTGCCCCTCCAGAATAAGAATAGTCATCACCGACAGGAGAAGGAACATGATAAAAAGGATCATAAAAAGGAAGTGTTTCTCTTTCATACTTGAAAGAAGTATACCTGTATTCAGTAAACTGGGCAAACATTCCTACAGGACATGGTGGTCTTCCTCTTCCGGACCGTCAAGCTCTTCAAGCAGCAGATCTCCCAGTGCGATTTCCGCGCTCTCAACGTATATGCCGATCATCTCCTGAGAGATGTACTCTGTTTCAACATAGCGCAGAATGATCCTGCCGTTTATAGACAGTTCTATATACCCGCCGAAAACCACAAGGGAGATAGTCCACCGGTTCAGCCCCCGGCACCTGAACGGACCTGTCTGAACGGGCCGGTAGACAAAGGCGTGCTCGATATCCTCCACCGGATTCTCACCCCATACCCGCCCCTGGGTCAAACCGTTGATAAGGTCTATGCCTATATAATGACCGTTTCCCTGGTCATCACAACGGAATGCGATACCGCACTTTCCCTTTCCCTTCATTGTCAGATTGAAGCTGAGGCGGAAATCTCTGGCCCGGCGGGACAGAAAAAAGAGTTCATACCCGCTGAGGCTGCTGAACCTGAGTCCGTCGCTGCCTTCGGTATTCTCCGCAGTGGGATTGCCTATTAACCGGGAATCGGGAATCAGCTCGCTGCAGCAGAGGCTCTCACCCACAAGAGTATCAAAGCGGCTGTAGCTCTTGAGATAGAGACGCCCCTCATCATCCACTTCAAGCTCCGTCGGCGGCGGAAGTATGGTTGTGCGTACCGAAGAGTCCCTGTTGGCAAAAAAGTTCCAGACAAGATATCCCTCTTCAGTTTTTGTGATCCTCCCCGCATAGTTTCCCTTGGGCAGAAGGACATTGTCTGCAAAGCACTCATAGGGGCCCATAAGATTGTCGCTGTGCCAGTAGTGGACTTTGATATCCTCTTTTATATTTCCCAGAAGGTAGTAGCGGCCTTTTATACGGTAGAGGCCGGGAACCTCGATATCATCATACATTCCGGGAAAGAAGAGAGGTTTCTCCCACTCAAATCGGTCGGGCTCAACCTCCCTGGCAAAGCCTATACACCCCCTGCGGATCTTTGGCCCTGTGGGAATCCGGGCATTGACAAGAAGGAAACGCTCATCATTCTCACTGAAGAAGAAAGGGTCCCTGCAGCTGACCCAGTGGCGCCCCTGCTCCACAGACTCCTCATAGTGGGGCCCCTCAATAGTGAGGGGGTAGTTGGACGAGGAGACCTTCTCCCAGTGGTAGAGATCATTGGACCGGGCCAGGCCGATCCTCTGAACCCGTCCCCCCTCCTTGCGGCAG
Source organism: Oceanispirochaeta sp. (assembly GCA_963676905.2). Lineage (GTDB taxonomy): Bacteria > Spirochaetota > Spirochaetia > DSM-2461 > DSM-2461 > Oceanispirochaeta. Next base: position 2,024,469 of record CAXXVE010000001.1, on the reverse strand, counting down.
AGCCCCGTATAGAACATCCTGAACGCCGAAGGACCATCGGGATCGGGACTCACATGCATGGTCCACAGCATATCATCATCCCAGTCTCCCGGCTCTCCTATAAACAGTGGGTTTCTGACCCTCCGCCAGAGAAAACCGTCACTGCTGACGGCATGGGCAATATAATCATGGTTTGGCAGCACAAGATGAAAGAGATGGAACAGACCGTTATGGCTGAGAACATCCACATCTCCAAGCTCTGACTGAACAAAACCGCTTCCTGTATACATAAAAGACAACTCCCTTTACTTTCTGTTCTAATAATTATAGAAATCATCGGCTCTGTAAACAACAGATAAAACTACTTTTAATCCTTAATTCCTCAAATTTCGGGGCAATTGACCCTATCCCTTTTTATTAGTACACTAAGCATAATATGTATATAATGATGATCAATATTCACGGTCTGGTCCGGTCAAAAGATATCGAGTTCGGACGAGACGCCGATACTGGAGGTCAAACAAGATATATCCTGGAGCTGACAAAGTGTCTGTCAGCCTATGATGAAGTAAATGAAATAGATCTTGTGACTCGTCAGATTAACGACAAAACCGTTCACGAGACCTACGGACGGGAGAGAGAGAAGCTCACACCGAAGGCATCGATTGTCCGCCTCTCTTGCGGAGGGCGCAAGTATATCCGCAAGGAGAAACTATGGCCCCATCTGGATGAATTCACCGACAAGGTGATTCAGTACATTCAGAGCCGCGGCCGTATTCCCGATTTTATCCACGGCCACTACGCCGATGCGGCCTATGTTGCCTCAAGGATTGCCAGCCTTTTCGGAATTCCCCTTATCTACACGGCCCACTCTCTGGGAAGGAACAAACGGTCTTTTCTGCTGTCCCAGGGAATGAGTGAGTCAAAGGCTGTTCAGGAATATGCCATTGACACAAGAATTAAGGCGGAGGAGGAGATCCTCTCTCAGGCCGATCTTGTTGTAACAAGCACCAATTTTGAGAAAGAGGAGCTCTTCGGGCAGTATGCCCACAAGAGCATTCCCAATTATGCTGTAATTCCTCCGGGAGCGGAGCTGGACAAGTTCTTTCCATACTACAACTATGAGATTGCCCACAGTGATATCAGTGAAGAGACAAAACAGGCCCATATGAGGGTCACAAAGGAGCTTCAGCGCTTTCTCTTTGAGCCGAACAAACCACTGATCTTAACCCTCTGCCGCCCCGATGCCAGAAAGAACATTGACCTGCTGATCGATGTATACGGCAACGACAAGGAACTTCAGGCCATAGCCAATCTGGCTGTCTTTGCCGGTATCCGGGATGATATAAGCACCATGGAAGAGGGTGAACAGCAGGTACTGACCGAAATTCTGCTTGCCATGGACCGATACGATTTATACGGAAAGATGGCTGTACCCAAATACCACAACCCCGAAAAAGATGTGCCTGAAATGTACAGAATCGCCGCCCTCAGCGGTGGAGCCTTTGTAAGCACATCCTTCCTCGAGACCTTCGGACTCACCTTTATCGAAGCCTCCGCCTGCGGTCTTCCCTTTGTGGCGACCAACAAGGGAGGACCCGTGGATATCGAGCTCAACTGCCGCAGCGGAAAGCTTGTGGATATCGAAGACAGGGAGTCCATCAGCGCGGCGATCAAGGGAATACTGACTGACAGTGAACAGTGGAACACCCTGTCGGAACAGGGTGTCAACAGAACCCGTGAGGTCTATACATGGAACCACCACTGCCGCTCCTACCTTGAAAAGCTGAACGAACTGGACAAGAACAGGCAGAATGCAAGCTTTACCGTAGAAAAGGAGTACAGAAGCATCGGAAAAAGGATTCAATCCATGAAGGAGATGCTGATTGTCGACATCGACGACACCCTCCTGGGGGACAGGGATGCCGTGGAACCGCTGATGGACTACTTAAGAGAGAACAGCGGAGAAACAGGCTTCGGAGTTGCCACAGGAAGGAACATTCAGTCGGCCTTGAAAGCGCTTGAGGAGAACGGCATCAGGAATGTGGAATTCATCATCGCCTCGGTTGGAACGGAGATCTACTACTTTGATGAGAAGATCTACGATACAGGCTGGTCCGCCCATATCCGCAACAAATGGAAGCCCGCCCTGATCCAGGAAACCCTGGGCCATCTGCCCGGGCTGGTTCTGCAGAGCAACCCCGATGCCCAGAGGGACTACAAGATCAGCTACGACCTGCTGCCGGGAGTTTCTTCAGACGAAATAGTGCCGAAGATCCACCGCGAATTTATGAAAAACAAGCTGTCCTACAACCTGATCCACTCCCACGGTACAATGATAGACATCCTTCCCTACAGGGCTTCGAAGGGAAAAGCCATACGCTACCTCTCCCACAAGTGGAAAATACCCATGCAGAACATCTATACCGCCGGAAACTCAGGCAACGATGCGGATATGCTCACAGGGAGTATGAAGGGAATTGTTGTGGGAAACCATGAGCCCGAACTGGAGGTCCTGAAGAACCGCCGGCTCATCTACTTTTCAAAGCAGAAATATGCCGCCGCCATACTGGACGGCATCCAATATTGGAAAAAAAATAAAACTAAAATGGAGTCATAAGCAATGAGTGATAACGGTTATGTAAAAGTATTCACCTGCCCCAACTGCGGCAAGAGGCTGTCTATAGACGCCTCGAAAAGCTTCACAGTCGGTCTCTGTCCCAGCTGCAAGAAGCGGATTGATATACCCGAAGCCGACAAAAAAAAATAATAACGGGTCAATGACGGAAGCTGTTTATTCAAGGACGGCTTCCGTCTTTTCAAATCCTCCCGGATTCCCCTCCTACTTTTTCCCCTTCTCTTTTCCGCGGTCTTTCCCGCCGTGAAAGCTTTCGTCAGTCCAGATTTTTCTTTTGATCCTCTGTTCCCTTCCGTTTCTTGTAAAAAGGCAGTTCAGATCGGCCCGGTACTCCTCCAGGATAGCCCTCTCAGTTTCAATGATACCGAAGCGGTCAATAATTTCCTTGGAAGGACCTATATCGGTTCCAATCCACCGGCGTGCTTTGAGCTCTGATACGATGTAGGTTGTTCCTGAGCCTCCGAAAGGATCAAAAACAAGATCCCCCGGCCGGGAGGCCATCTCAATAATCCGGTCCAGAAGCTTGATGGAGAGCTCATTGGAGCCCTTCCGCCTCTTGTACTTGGCATGGCGCACGGGAGGGATATCGGTCCAGATATCAGTGATATTCACTCCCAGGGGATTCATCTTGGACTTGTAACCGCCGTAATCCTTCAGATCTCCATAGCACTTGGGACAGATCTGCATGGGAATCCTGTCAGGCATAAAACAGTTGGCCTTCTTTCCCTTTGTATAATAGAGAAGAGAATAGTGGGAGGGATAAAGACGCCCCTTTATGGGAAGACTGAATTTTATATCCACAGCAATCCAGTGCTTGAAATAAAGGCTTTTATTCAGCTGTTTTGTTATCTCGCTGTTCCACCGGGGCAGATTCCACAAAAAGAGGGCTCCCCCGGGTTTCAGGGTCCTGCAGAGCTCATCCACCCACTTTGTCATCCACGAGACATACTCCTCCTCTTTCAGGGAATCGTTCATACCTGAAGGATACTTCTTGTTCAGATTAAAGGGAGGGTCGGCGAAAACAAGATCCAGTGAATTGTCGGCGATTGTTGCAAGTACGTCGAGACAGTCATTCTGATAGAGGCTTCCCAGACCTGTCTTCATGGTCTCATTAAGGGGATTTACCTTTCTGGCAGGCAGCTTCAGATCCGGAATACGATCAGTATTCTTCTGAAGAAAAGCAAGAAGCTCTTCATCCACATACCCCCAGAGAACCTTCAGCTGCTGCACAGTGTAACCTGTGTAGCCGGCTATGGCCTGAAGATGCTCTCCGACAGGAAGCTTTCTGTCTCTAAAATAGGAATGGACCGACTCCAGAGGAATATTCAGTTCATTTGAGAGAGTTTTCAGTTCGGCGGGGCTTTTCTTGAAGAGGTCTGGAGTCATGCCCTGATTTTAGAATGATCACCCCCCTTTGTCGAGGACTATAACCGAAAAGCTGCAAATCCAAAACTAAACATGATTTTTTTATTAATCTATTAAGTCCATACAGTGCAGGCCGATATATCGGCACCTCAAAAATAAGCTTTAATTTTAATTAAATTTTATGCAGAGCGGGGCCCGATACAGAGAATGGCGGGACAAAAACCGCCGGGGCAAGGATGCCCCGAAATATGTAATAAGTCATGGAGGAATTATGATTATCAATCACAACATGAGTGCAATGAGCGCCCAGAGAAACCTGAACATCGCGTCTACAAGCACTGCGAACAACATGGGTAAACTCTCTTCGGGAATGCGTATCAACAAGGCTGGAGACGATGCTTCAGGACTGGCTGTTTCAGAAAAAATGCGGTCACAGATCCGCGGTCTGAACCAGGCGTCCAGAAACGCCGCCGACGGTGTCTCTTTCATTCAGACAACAGAGGGATTTCTGCAGGAAACTACAGATATTATCCAGAGAGTCAGAGAACTGGCTGTACAGGCTTCCAACGGTATCTACACTTCTGAAGACAGAATGCAGATTCAGGTTGAGGTTTCCCAGCTTGTTGACGAACTGGACAGAGTTGCTTCTCACGCACAGTTCAATGGTATGAACATGCTGACCGGTCGTTTTGCCGCAGATAACGGAAACAACGTTGTTACAGGTTCAATGCACTTTCATATCGGTGCCAACATGGACCAGAGAGAACAGGTTTTCATCGGTACAATGACAGCAGGCGCCCTTGGCCTCCGTCAGACAGGAACAGGTGAGATCATGTCTCTTTCAACCTCTGAGCAGTCCAACAGAAACATCGGAGTGCTGGACAACGCTCTGAAAACTGTTAACAAGCAGAGAGCAGACCTTGGTGCCTACCAGAACAGACTGGAAATGGCTATTAAGGGAATCGATGTGGCTGCAGAGAATCTGCAGGCGTCTGAATCAAGAATCCGGGACCTGGACATGGCTAAAGAAACTGTTGACTTCACAAAGAACCAGATCCTCTCCCAGGCCAGTAACGCCATGCTGGCTCAGGCAAACCAGAGAACTCAGTCAGTACTCCAGCTGCTGCAGTAATCTCGCTTTATCCTCCCGATTCCGGGAGGATATAACCTTCTCCTCTTTCGGAGAACAAAAAAAAAGGGCTGTCTCCCGGGGGGGAGCAGCCCTTTTAAATTTACCCTTCTATAACAATGGCCTCCCAGGGCCTGAGCATCACACCCGACACATTCTGCCGTATCGAGGCATAGTTGGATATAAGTACCTGATCATCTGTGAACCTGCCAGGGCGGTGAGCCGCCGGAGAGGAACTGAGATTCAGAACGACCCTGACTCTTCTGCCCTCCTGGATTCGGTTGTAGGCAAAAACTGTGGGATCAGAGGGAACCATCTCCATCTTTCCATAAGCCAGGCTTTTATCCGATTTGCGCAGGGCAATCATCTTTTTATAGAAGCTGTGGATGCTTCCAGTCTTTCCGGCCTGGGCCTCCACACTTATATGTTCCCAGTTGCGGGCCATCATGATCCAGGGATCTGCCTCTGAAAAACCGGCGTTGGGAGAAGCATCCCACTGCATGGGAGTACGGCTGTTGTCCCTGCCCCATTTAATAATGTCATTCATGACGTAATCCACATCATCTCCCTTTTCACGGGCCACATGAACACGGTTGATGGTATGGGGATCCCGGAACTGGTCCAGAGAGGTAAAGCCTGCATTCACCATGCCGATCTCATCTCCCTGATAGATATAGGGAGTCCCCCACTGGGTCAGGATCATGGCAGCCAGACAGGTTGCAGACTCACGCCAGTAATTCTTTTCATCCCCGATGACTGAAACAAGCCGGGCCAGATCATGATTGCCCAGGAAGATGGCGTCCCATCCCTCCCTGGAGAGCTCTTTGTACCACTTCTCATAGAATTTCTTGTAGTTCTGGGCGGGATTGTCCTCAAACTCGTCATCTTCCAGAAATCCAAGGTGGAAGATCATATCAAACTCGCCCCGGCTTCTGTCCACATAGAGCCGCGCACTCTCGGGAGTGGCTCCCCCGGTCTCCCCCACGGTTACAGGATCATACTTCTTCATAACCTTTTCATTCAGTTCCTGCAGATACTGATGCCCCAGCTCATGGTTCCGATAGTGGCAGAACCGTGTGCTCTCTCCGGGTGCATGGACATAGTCGGGATTCCCTTCGGGTTTTCCGATCAGGTGGATGGCGTCAAAGCGGATGCCGTCGATCCCCTTTTCAAGCCACCACTGGACCATGGATTGGATCTCATTTCTGAGTTCCTCGTTGCGCCAGTTCAGGTCGGGCTGCTTCACACCGAAGATATGCAGGTAATACTGACCTGTGGTCTCATCGTACTCCCATGCTTCGGGGCAGAAGTAGGAGTCCCAGTTGTTGGGTTCATCCGCCCAGATATACCAGTCCCGTTTGGGGTTGTCTCTGCTGCTTCTTGATTCAATAAACCAGGGATGCTCATCGGAGGAGTGGTTCAGGACCAGGTCCATCATAATACCGATGCCCCTTTTGTGAGCCTCTTCAAGCAGACGGTCCAGATCGGCCATACTACCCATCTCGGTCATAATATTCTGATAATCGGAAATATCGTATCCCATGTCGTCATTGGGTGATGAGCAGAAGGGGCTCAGCCAGATCATATCGATTCCCAGATCCTCAAGATAATCCAGTTTTTCTGTAACACCCGCAAGATCGCCGATGCCGTCGCCGTTGCTGTCTTTGAAGCTCCGGGTATATATCTGGTAGACCACCAGTTCTTCCAGTGGTTTATGGTGGAACATTTCATCCTCCCTAAAGTCGGTAAAATACAATTTTTTATTTGCAGAGCACAAATTATCCTGAATTCAGGGTCTCTTGCAATTGCCGGATGCCGCTATAATCACCCATTATGTGAGTTAAATCACTGTTTTTAAGATGATTCCCCCTTCGGGGCTTCCCATCTTCGGGTTTCATCCCCTTTTTTTGTTGACGGGGAACTGGGGCAATGCTATAAATGACACATCAGCGTAATGGAAACGTTACCATTAATCGTATTTTATTGTACTGAATATAAGATAATTTGAAAAGATAAGGAGGCAGTTATGAGCCGCGAGATAAAAGGAGTTCTCTTTGACCTGGATGGAGTCCTTGTAGACACAGCAAAATATCATTTTATTGCCTGGAAACAGTTAGCAGAATCTCTGGGTATCAATTTCACTGAAAAGGACAACGAACGTCTCAAGGGGGTGTCCCGCCTTGCGTCACTGGAAATAATCCTCTCTATTGGAAACGTTTCTCTTTCTGAAGCCGAAAAAGAGGCTGCCATGAAAACAAAGAACGACAACTATGTGGCCATGATCAGCCGGATGACCCCTGAAGGGATTCTGCCGGGAGCCCTTGAACTTTTAAAAGAACTGAGAGATGCCGGAATCAGAACAGCCCTTGGCTCAGCCAGCAGGAACGCACCCGTCATCCTTGAAAGAACAGGGCTTGGAAACTACCTGGATGCCGTAGTGGACGGGAACAGAACAAGCCGGGCCAAACCGGACCCCGAAGTCTTCCTTCTCGGCGCCTCGGACCTTGGTCTGGAACCCCGGGAATGTGTTGTCTTTGAAGATGCCGAAGCGGGAATCGAAGCCGGAATAGCCGGCGGAATGATGACCGTGGGTATCGGCAGCGCCGAACAGCTTGGAAAGGCCGATGCCCTTTTCTCCAGCCTTGACGGAGTCAGCTGGAAAAGAATTAAAAGCGAGCTGGCGGGATAGAATATGAAAGATTATATAAAACATGATCCCTGGAAAATTGTTGAAGAGGGATTTGTCCCCGGGTACAACCGCATATCAGAAAGCCTGTGCAGCATAGGCAACGGCCATATGGGCCAGAGAGCCAACTTTGAAGAGACCTACACGGGAGACACCCTTCCCGGCAACTACATGGCAGGAGTCTACTATCCCGACAAAACGATTGTAGGCTGGTGGAAGAACGGCTACCCGGAGTACTTTGCCAAGGTACTCAATGCTCCTGACTGGAAGGGTCTTTCCATCAAAATTGATGGAGAGGAACTGGATCTGGCCGCTTCAGAAGTGGAGGAGTTCTATAGAGAGATCGATATGAAAACGGGCATTCTCTACAGAAAGGCCCGCCTCCGTCTCGGGAACAGCTGCCTTATAGAACTTGAATCAAGACGTTTTGTATCCATGGCCCGGCCTGAGATCGGGTGCTTCCGCTACGACCTCAGTCTTTTAGAGGGCAAAGGGCAGATAGAGGTTTCAAGCTTCATTGAAGGAAATGTCCATAACGAGGATGCTAATTACAATGAGTACTTCTGGGAACAGATGGGCGAATACCTTGATGATGATTCAGAAGCCATTCTGCTTAAAACAAGAAAGACAGACTTTACCCTGGCCAGTCGGATTACAACAAAGATTTACCGCCTTGAATCCGGTGAATGCACTTCAGAAATCAGCAGCCCGGAAACACTGAAGCAGCCGGGCCGGGTCAGCAGGGAGTTCTCTACAGCCCTGAAAACCGGCGAAACTATCAGAATTGAAAAGTTTAATTCGAGCCTGACCGACAGGGACCACCCCACTGATGAGCTTCTTGCCATGGGAGCCTCTGCGCTCTCGGCTGCTGTAAAAACGGGTTTCGATGTACTTAAACAGGAACATGAAAGAGCCTGGGAACAGATATGGGATCAGAGCGATATTACAATTGACGGCGATGTGGCTGCGCAGCAGGGCATCCGCTTCAATATATTTCAGTTGAAACAGACCTATACAGGCAAGGATGAGCGCCTGAATATAGGGCCCAAGGGTTTTACAGGAGAGAAGTACGGCGGAGCCTCCTACTGGGACACCGAGGCCTACTGCCTCCCCTTCTTCCTCAGCACCGCCGACTCCAGTATAGCCAGGCAGCTTCTGGTCTACCGCCACAGCCATCTGGAACGGGCCATTGAAAACGCAGGCAAGCTGGGCTTCACAGGGGGAGCGGCACTCTACCCCATGGTGACGATGAATGGAGAGGAGTGCCACAATGAGTGGGAGATCACCTTCGAGGAGATTCACCGAAACGGCGCCATTGCCTTCGGAATCTATGACTACATCCGGTGTACAGGCGATAAAGACTATCTGATGCCCATGGGTATGGAAGTTCTTACAGGAATTGCCCGTTTCTGGAAGCAGAGAGTGAACTGGTCTGAAGCAAAAAAGAAGTATGTAATGCTCGGTGTAACCGGCCCCAATGAGTACGAAAACAACGTCCATAACAACTGGTATACCAACTACATCGCCGCCTGGTGCCTTCGCTACACCGCCCAATGTGCCGATGAGCTGGCGGCGGAACGTCCTGATGACTTTAAGGCCCTCGCTGAAAAAATAAACCTGAGTAAGACAGAGTTGAAAGACTTCGTTTCCGTAGCGGCACAGATTTATCTCCCCGAAGACTCAGCCCGAGGTATCTATCTCCAGCAGGACGGCTTTCTGGACAAGGATCTCAAAATAGTCGATCAGCTCAAGAAGGAAGACCGCCCACTGAACCAGAACTGGTCCTGGGACAGGATACTCCGGTCCTGCTATATAAAACAGGCCGACGTGCTTCAGGGATTCTTCTTCTTTGAAGATGATTTTGACAGAGAGGCCCTGAAACGGAATTTTGATTTTTACGAGCCCCTGACGGTTCACGAGTCCTCCCTCAGTCCCTGTGTCCACACCATCCTGGCAGAGAGCCTTGGCTACAATGAGAAAGCCTATGAGATGTATCTCAGAACAGCACGCCTCGATCTGGATGACTACAATAACGACACAGAGGACGGATGCCATATCACAAGTATGGCTGGAACATGGATGTCTGTTGTCATGGGATTCGGCGGCCTCCGCCACAGGGAGGGGACATTCTACCTGAATCCATCCCTCCCAAAGCAGTGGAAAGCCTTCAGCTTCAAACTGATGAACAGGGGGACTCTTATGAGGATATCTGTTTCAGACAACGGAATTGAACTTGAAAACCAGGGAGAACAGAGAGTTTCCCTCATGCTTGGAACCCGGGAGAGCGCCCGAAAAATTGAGGTAGAGCCGGGTCACACAATTCGCTGCTGATTCAATGGATGATTTTATTTTCAATGGAAGGGGCTGCCGGCGGCAGCCCCTTTTTCATGCCCGGACAGAGACGGTGATACATTTTTCACAAAATGTATCATTTCGTTGAAAATTTAGCTCCAGTAAATATAATTAGCTATAACTAACTTTATTTACTGGAGTAATTATGAAAAAATACTTAATCCCCCTTACCGTATTGGTTCTTTCTGTTTTTCTTCTCGCCTGTGAAGAGGGGGAAGACGGTACCAACCTGTCTTCCTACTTCTCCCATGATGCAGTCGGTCTGCTTGTCGATTCTGATGAACTTTATCTTGTGCCTCCCGGTTATGACTTTGACAGCGTACCATCTCCGTCTGAGTCTGTGATATTTGAGTTTCCTGATACAGCTGTAGACGGGACATTCTCAATCGGAGAGAACGTCGGAGAGCTTGTTTTGTCTGTAGAGACTGATGAGCAGGATTATACCGCGGTGAGCGGCACTGTAGTCTTCTCTAACGGCCTGAAAAGAATTGAACTGGCAGATGTAGTGCTGAACGATGAAGAAGATTTGCAGGCGGAGACTCTTTCAGGGTATTTCAGCCTCTCTGATATATTTGAACCCGATTCTTCGTCTCAGGCGGAATAGAGACTTTAACTATGAAAATAAAAGGCCGGGGCTATCACCCCGGCCTTTTCAGTAAAGAAAATTTCTACTGTATTCTCAGTAGTTTCCTTAAAGAAAAATATTTAATATCACCTGCATTCACTGGAGTAAATCATGAAAAAAAGAATAATCCCTCTCACGATCCTGGCGGCGGCTCTTTTATTCCTGAGCTGTGAACAGCCCACTGATGACGGACTTGCCGACCTGTCCTCCGACCTGTCCTCCTACCTTTCCTACGACCCTATGGGTATATATTTCGGAGACGATGGCCCTGGAGACATTGTCATTGTCAATATGGGCTATGATTTTGAAGAGGGGGAAGAACCTGATCAGTATATCGTCATAGACTTCCCCGATGAGGCAGGAGCGGCGGACGGAACCTACACAGTGGACTCAGATGTTTTCTTCAAAGTGGTGATGAACGATTTCCAGCAGGAGAGCAGCGAGGAGTACTACGGAAAAAGCGGAACCATCACTATTTCAGGAAACCTGACCCGGTATGAACTGGACAGTGTAGTTCTGGAAGATGAGGACGAAAGTGAGACGGAGAGTCTGACCGGTTACTTCTCATTGACTGGATTATTCGATGAGTCAGAATCTGAATCATCAGAACTGTAGCGCGCTGTGAAGCATCCGACAAAAAAATACCCGGGTGATATCCACGGGTATTTTTTTTCCGGACTTTACCAGCGGTAGCCGGCAATAGGCGGATAGGCTTTTCTGACAGCCAGATAGAGGGGGAATCCCAGAACTACACCCGCAGCATTCTGCAGAATATTCCCGGGGATTTCTGTTGCCGCAGCACCGAAACCATACATCAGGCCGCCTGTAACGAAGTAGGTTCCCGCCATAACGAGAGTTCCCAGAATAAAGGAAACGACAAGAGCGGTGATCATCTTACCCCTGCTATCTGTTCCCGCAGTTTTGAAAACCAGACCAATAAGAAGCCCCTGAATCCCATGGGCGAAAAAGGTGATCGGCGCCCACTGGGCATAACCGCCAAGTATATCGGCCAGGGCTGTCCCCAGTCCTCCTGCGGCCAGTGCGGTAAAAGGTCCAAAGGTCAGGGCTGTAAAAAACACAGCCACGTCGGCCAGGTTGATATAGCCCCGGGTGGGAGTCACCGGTACCCGTATAATCATTGTACAGACTGTAGTTAGCGCCGTCAGAACAGCTATGGCGGCAATACGGAAGGCCAGGTTCTGCTTCGACTTGTCACTCTGATTTTCCATCTCTTATTTCTCCTGAAACTGCACCGTGTCGTCTTATGAAGAAAACCGGTATTCAATTTATCAGGAATACTACCAGAGCGCTGACTATCAGCACAAGAAGCAGAAGTGTGAAAATGATCTGTACGGCAATGGTGTCGGGAGTTTTCAGCCTTCTGCAGCGGCTTCTCTGGTTGCTCCGCCCTATCCCCTTCAATTCCAGAGCCATTGTAAGGGTGGGGATGGTCTTCACACTCTGGATGACAAGAGATACAAGTACAGGAAAAAGCTGTCCCAGCCTGCTGCCGATCCGTCTGGAAGGCAGTTCATCATTGATGCCGCAGCGAAGGGCATGAGCTGCCTTTATCTGACCGTAGAGGCCTGCTAGATGAGGAATGTAGCGCAGAGCTATGGAGATAACCAGAGTGGCATTATAAGGCAGTCGGTACCAGCTGAGACCCAGAAGAATATTTTCCATGGCAGTAGTTCTGAAGAAGAGAAAGAAAAGAGTGCTGATACCGCTGAATCGGGCAATGTAGGAGAGAGTCTCCGCAGCTCCTTCATCGGTCATAAAAGCAAAAATTCCGATCTCTACAAGCGGCTGTCCCGACCTGTGAAACAGAGGAGTCAGGATTGCAATCAGAATCAGAAGGGGAAAAATAGCCTTCAGAGGCAACAGCACCTCCCTGTAACCCAACGCAAAAAGAGTCAGAACTATGAAAAAAAGAGTATAACCACAAAGGGCTGCAGTCCCGAGGGGCAGAAAGAAAAGAACAAGCAGCAGAGGCAGAAGGAACAGCTTGAGGCGGCAGTCGTATCTATGAAGGGATGATGGATTATCCCTGTAAAGCGTATCTATCACAGAACATTCTCCCCCAGAATCCTGCCATCCTTCATCTCGACAACTCTATGGGCGGCCATCCGCTGAACCTTGGGATCATGGCTGATAACTATCATGGCTGCCCCCTTTCTCTTCAACTCTCTGACAATACAGTTGTAATCACTGAAACTGAGCCCTGAATCGGCCTCATCAAGAATATAGAGGTTCTTGTCAAGAAGATAGTAGATGGCACCCTGCAGACGCTTTCTTGCACCAAAACTGAGAAGAGCCGGTGGGGCTTCTCCTGAAGGGAGTTTAAAGAGATCCATGGCTTCATCTGTTCTCTTTTTCAGTTCACCCTTCTTCAAGCCCCTGTGCTTGAGTCCCAGGGCCAGCTCCTCCTCCACTGTCGGCAGAAAGAGCTGATAGTCGGGGTTCTGAAACAGATAGGCTCCATTCCTGTTGAGCTCATCCTTTCCTGCTGCCTCCCCTTTGAGTTGAACTGTTCCGGAATCAGGGATCAGCAGACCGCAGAGGATGCGGGCCAGAGTGCTCTTACCACAGCCGTTTGGGCCTGCAAGAACAACAATCTCGCCCTTTCTGATCGAAAAGGAGTCTATTTCGAGTCCAAAGGTACCCTTACCGGGATAGGAAAACCGGATATCCTTCAGTTCATAGATACTTTCATTTTCAACAGCACCTGCCGGAAGAGGTTCTCCTCCGGAACTGACAAGCCCCTCAGCAGCCAGAAGCTCTGTAAAGAGGAGTGAATCATCACCTTCCTCCTGAAGGGTTCCGTCCTTCAACAGAACCTTTCGGGCGGATACGGAATCAAAAAGATCCCTGTATTTTGATGCGAAAAGAATAATTCCCTTCCCCTGCTCCCCTGCAATGGTCTCAAGATAGGTCAGAAGGAATTCCTGACCTTCACGATCCAGCTCATCCATGGTTTCATCAAGTATCCAAAGATCGGGATTCTGCATCTCAAGAGCCGCCAGAAGAAGCCGTTTTTTCTCCCCACCCGACAGGGAGAGGGGATCGCGCTCCTCTTTGCCCGTCAGGGAGAACCGGCTGAAGGCTTCAGCCATAGATGTCATGATTTCCCCGGGTGCACGGCCCATAGACTCCAGCAGCATCGCCGCTTCATCATCACAGCGTGTTGTAATGATCTGCTCCTCAGGGTCCTGAAAAACAGTCCCCGCCGTTTCGATCCAGTCACAGGCCGATCGGGAATACAGGGGCTTGCCCCTGAGAAGTATTGAACCTGACACGTCAGCCCTTGTCATGCCGGGATAGAGGTTTGTAAGGCAGCGGCCCAGTGTTGTTTTACCGCTCTCAGGGGCTCCGAGGATAATACAGAAATCTCCCCTCTTAAGGGTAAAATTCATAGAGGTGAAGAGAGGCCTGCTGTTCAGGCCGGGATAGGAGGGAAATTGAAAGCTGTAGTCCCTGATTTCAAGCAGATTTTCCGATGCCGTCATGGAGGCAGTATAGAACTTCCGGGAGTTCAGAATCAACTCACCATTGATCCTTGATTTTTACTCCCGGAGTTTTTCACAGATAATCAGAAATCAGATCCAGCGCATCCTTTATAATTGTCTTCTCATCTCCGGTCAGCAGTGAGAATGGCTTCCGGCACGGTCCTATATCCACTCCGAGAAGAGCCATACAGTACTTCGCTGCGGGAAAGACATTCACCTTTACCAGAGTCTCAATGAAACCGTTCAGCATGGACTGAATCTGCTTTGCCTTGTCCATATCTCCAGCCAGAGCACTTTCTCTAATGGCCTTAAAGACAGGAGGACAGATATTTACTGTGGTTCCGATTGTTGCAGTTGCTCCCGCGGTCATGCTGTAAAGCCATATTTCATCAAAACCATTAAAAATTGTCTTATTACCAAAGGCCTGCTTAATCCTTTCAAGTTCATACAAATTCATAGAGGTATGTTTGATACCTATAATCTTTTCATCACAGAGCAGTTTGTTCTCCTTTGAAAAAGAGATTCCAGTGAACTGAGGGATGTTATAGACAATTACACCAAGATCAACAGCCTTTACAACATCACCATAATAGCCGGCTATCTCTTCTGGAGAGTAATTGTAATATATGGGCGGAATCAAAGAGACAGCCGCTGCCCCGCAGGTCTGTGCATGGGTTGAGAGCTCTATAGCATCCCTCGTACTCAAAGCGCCGGTATGAACAATAAAAGGGATGTTACCACTTGTCTCTTCGGCAACGACTTCAACGAGTTTTTTTCGTTCATCAGTACTTAACAGAAGAGCCTCACCGGAAGACCCGCAACAGTATACTCCTTCAATACCATGCTTCATTTCATAGCGGATCAGATCCCGAAGCACGGGAACATCAAGGTTTCCGGAACTGTCTGCCGGAGTAAAAAGTGCGGAGTAAATCCCTGTCTTGTTCAAACCGGTCTTTACCATGCGGTCCATCCCCCATCCATAACCAGATTTGCACCGGTCATATATGTGGATGCGTCAGAGGCAAGGAAAATGAGGGCTCCGTTGTACTCGTCAGCCTGCGCCATCCGTCCAATGGGCATCCTGTCACAGTAATTCTTCTGAAATTCCTTATCCTGAGTATCCCGCCAGACTCCGGAAGGAGAGAAGGCGTTAACCCGGATTCCCTTTTTACCCCAGTAGGTTGCACAGTATCGGGTCAGATTGTAGATGCCCGACTTGGCGGCACTGTAGGCTACCGGCTTGATAAAAGGAACCCCTGTCTTTTCAGCTTTATAGGCGTATATATCCTGGACTGGGCTGACCATGCCGTATATAGAACCGATATTCACAATGGAACCGCCCTTGCCCGCCTTAACCATACGGGCTCCTACAGCTTGAGTCATCAGAAATGTACCTGTAAGATTAGTTTCAACAACTTCACGGAAAACATCTTCGGGAAAGTCTTCAAAAGGACCGGAGACCTCAGGTGGAGCACTGGGCTGGGTATCAATTCCTGCGTTATTGATCAACACATCGGGAGTACCCCACTTCTTTTCAAGGTCATCCAGGAAATCATTAATACTATCCTTTTTGGTAATATCAACTGCATAAAGCGAAAGAGAGCTGCTTCCTGCGGCGTCCCTTCCCAGAGCTTTTTCTGCTCGCTCGTTACTGGCACTCCTGGAAAGAACAGCTACCCGGGACCCTCTATTCAGAAATTCCTTTACAAATTCGGCTCCGATCTGACCAAGCCCTCCTGTAATTACAACTATTTTATCACTGACATCGAACAGCATATCTTTCATTAATCTTCTCCTGATTGTTTATTTAACACTTCCATAGGGTGTTAGATTTTTATAGTTGAGCTCGAGTCCCAGTCCCGGTCTGTCAGGTATTGTCATGACTCCCTTTTCAGGAACTGGAGCGTTGGTAAAGGTGTTCTCAATCAGTTCATTGAACATAAACAGACTTTCAAGAAAAACACCATTGGGATAGGGAGAGAGCATATGCATATGTATGACATCAAAACCATGGGGAGCCCAGGAGGTGTTGAATGCCTGGGCGATGGCTGCGACCTTTCGACCTTCGGTAAAACCGCCGCACCGGGTAATATCGCACTGTATGTAATCCACACAGTTGTTAACAACAAGATCTCTGGCTCCGAATCGGGTGTATTCATGCTCACCGGAGCCGCAAGGCAGGATACCGGCCTGCCGGAACCGTGTGAGCCCCGGGGTATCATCTGCAAATACGGGCTCTTCAAAAAAGATAATGTTGCAGTCCCTCAGCTGATAGGCGAGACGGAGGGCGACAGCTGAAGTGAAAGCATTGTTGGCATCTATCATGATCCCGATATCAGGTCCCACAGCTTCACTTACAGCGAGGATTCTCCGGGCATCCTCATTGGGATTCCTGCCACCGTCGACTCCGATCTTGATTTTCACATATTTATAACCGGCCGCAACCATTGCCTTTACTTCATCCACAAGCTGCTGAGTAGAGTAAGAGGTCCAGCCTCCGCTGGCATAGCAAGTAATCTGAGTCCTGTTACCACCCAGGAGTTTATAGAGAGGAAGATTCATCATTCTTCCCTTCAAATCCCACAGGGCAATATCCAAAGCACTGTAGGCACAGAAGGAGAGCCCCTTTCTGCCGACCCCTCTCATATAGGCAAAGATCTCTTCATATAGAGCCTCAGTCTCCAAGGGTGACCATCCAATGAGTTTGGGGCCGATAGAGCTTTGAATAAACTCACAGATTGCCTCTCCGCCTACTTCGTGGTAGGTGACTCCAACTCCGTGAAGTCCGTCATCCGTAGTAATATCAACGACGACATAACCGATGGTTTCAACCTTTCTTGTAGAATCGGAGAAATCACCTTTTGCCTTGGTCTCAATCAGATATGTATCGATTTGAGCCACTTTTGAATTATGCATTTTATACCTCTTATCCTTTTACGGCTCCGGCTGTTAAACCGGCAACCAGTCTTTTCTGTGCAAAGAAAAACATGATGCAGACAGGAATGATTGTGACTATTCCTCCTGCAGTCAGGAGATCCCACTGGACTCCCAGCTGTCCTATCAAATTTTTCAGAGCTATAGGGATTGTCCGTCCCTTTACATTTGTAAACATCATTGCAAAGGTGTATTCATTCCAGGAAGTCATAAAGATATAGATTCCCGTAGCAACCAGACAGGGTGTCAGAATAGGAAGAATAATCCTTATAAAAGCCGTGCCCCGATTACAACCGTCAATCATGGCAGCCTCTTCAAGAGACATGGGCAGGTCATTGATAAACCCGTTGAGCAGCCAGACCGAAAAAGGAATGGTAAAGGTTGTATATGACAAAACCAGAGCTGAATGGGAGTATAAAAGTCCCAGCTTCCTCATGATGGCATAAAGCGGAATCAGAAGCAGAACAGTGGGAAACATATTGTTACTGAGAAAGAGAAACATAAGCGGCTTTCTGCCAATAAATCTGTACCTGGAAAACGCATAGGAAGCCAGAGTAGAAACGGTCAGAGAGACGATGGAAGTAACTGACGCAACTATAAGGCTGTTCTTCATGGCAGAAAAGAAGTTTACAGTTGTAGTGAACAGCCTGGAATAAGATGTGAATGTTATTTCTCCGGGCCAATAAGTTACAGCCCCATAAAGCTCCTGTTCCGTCTTCAAAGATGTTACCAGTGTCCAATAGAAAGGGAAGAGCAGAAATACAAGAATAACAAGAAGGGGGATCAGGAACAGAATAGTTTTCTCAAGATAATTTTTCTTTTTCATTTTGACTCCCTGAATGTAGCGCTCAAATAGGGAATGGCTACCATTGAAAGGAGAATTGCCATGACTATGGCCATGCTTGAGGAATAACCGAGATTCAAAGAGTTCCCTTTATTATAGATGTAAACACTCAGAGTCTGAGTTGAATAGGCGGGGCCTCCCTCAGTCATGTTGAAAATTACATCTACCGAGTTGGCGACCCAGATGATCCTGAGGAGCAGGGTGATGTAGAGAGTGTTTTTGATGGATGGTATGGTTATATACAACAGTTTCTGAACTGCATTGACGCCATCCATATCAGCAGCTTCATACAGCTCATCCGGAACAACCTGAAGAGCAGCCAGAAGCATCAGAGCAAAAAAGGGTATTCCCTGCCAGATAATTGTGACAATGACACAGGCCAGGGATGTTGGAGTCTGAGACAGAAAAGGAATGGCATCCTGTATCAGTCCGAACTTCAACAGAAGATCATTCAGTACACCAAAGTTCCCGTCATAAATCCATCGCCACATCAATCCGATTAGAACACCTGGAGTCACCCAGGGAATCATACTGACAGCCCGGATTGCCCCTCTTCCGAAAAAATTCTTGTTGAGAAGATTTGCGAGAAGAAAGCCAAAAACAAACTGTAAACCGACACCAAAGAACACCCATAGAAAAGTCCGCCATAATGCCCCCCAGAACAGTGGGTCCTTCAGCATAAAGAGATAATTCCCCAATCCTATAAAGCCGATCTCCTTGGGTCTCCTCAGATCATAGTTCTGAAAACTCATTAATATTGCGTTTATGATTGGAATAAATACGACTCCGACTATAATCAGAACCGCAGGAGCCACTAAAAGATAGGGCCATATTTTTTGTTTTACGTTTTTCACATAAAGCTCCAAAGACTTTTCCGGGAGGTCATTACCGCGGCCTCCCGGAAAGTTTTCATGATTTAAAAACCAGACTCCCCTATCTGTAGAGATTGGACTGAAGAGTCTCCATGCACTCGGCCGCTGAGATTTTACCTGTAAGCGCCTGGGCAACTGTGTTGGGCCAGATCACAGAAATCCACTCTGTTGTTGTGTCAAGAATAGGAAGGATTCCCGCATAGCTCTGGCTTTCTATTGAAGCCTTCATAAAGCGGTTATCCTGGAAAAAAGGTGACTCTGAAACTGTTTTGCTGACAGGAACATTGCCTGTTCCTTCACACCACATTTTCTGTCCCTCTCCGGCTGCAAGATAGGAAATCCACTCAAAAGCCGCCTCTTTATTCTCACTGCTTTCAAAAATAACTGTCTCAGTATCACCCATGGATGTCCACTGCCCTTTTCCTGCAGGGAAAGGGAATGCAGAAACATCATCACCTAAAGCTTCAATCATTCCTCCGGATGATCCGGTATGATGGATTGTCATTGCGGCAACACCACTCTTGAAATTGGTAATGATCTCGCTGAATCCATCGTTGGGAGCAGTGGGAGGAACATAACCTTTCTGATAGATATCAATGAAATCCTGCATACCCTTTACGGCATCAGGGGTATTCAGTTTATCAAAACTTCCGCCCCTTCCATAAACAAAGCTCCCCCAGGGTTCCTGTCCGCCTTTGGCACCGCGCATTCCATATCCGTACACATCAGTCTTGCCGTCGCCATTGGTATCCATGGTGCATTTCTCGATGGCTATAAGAAAATCTTCATAGGTCTCAGGTACA
This sequence comes from Oceanispirochaeta sp., assembly GCA_963676905.2. Lineage (GTDB taxonomy): Bacteria > Spirochaetota > Spirochaetia > DSM-2461 > DSM-2461 > Oceanispirochaeta. Next base: position 2,004,736 of record CAXXVE010000001.1, on the reverse strand, counting down.
TCAATTCCGGCCATTTCAAAGTAGGAAGGTCTGTAATAGACATAGAGGACCTGAATATTCCATGGCATAACATAGATGCTGTCACTACCGCCGGCCTGTTTCATTATGGAATAAAGATTGTCATCAATTTCACTCTTCTTGTCCCAGCTGTTGATATAGGGAGTGAGATCCGCCAGAAGATCGTTGTTTGCAAAAAGCGGTGTAGAAGTAAGTTTCCATGTTGCACAGTCAATGTCTCCGCCGCCCATCATTGTGTTGAAAAGATTCTCTGAGTAGGCCCCTCCGTCCCAGGGAACCTCCTCGCCGATTACTGTAATTCCCTTTCCGTTCTCAGCGTTGAATCTGGCAATGATGTCCTGCATAAGCTGAGAATAATCCGTATTGTCAGCCCAGTACCGGAAAGTAATAATTGTTGAATCTGATTTTTCTTCCTGATTACCGTTGGAAAAAACCAGAGTAGTCATAGTCAGCATTAATACTGACATTAGGACCAATACCTTTTTCATGATACCTCCATTTAATCGAATGACGTCTGATTGTCAGACAATTTTAATTAAAGCTTACCATAGAGTCATAAGTTGTCAACAGTTTTCTTTTGAAATAAGAAGTAAAAAACTGTTCCGGAAAATATAAAAAAATTTATATCATTACATTATATGTATTTAAACTATTTTCAATATATATAAAGCCAAGAGATTCTTCAAAAGAACAGGAAAATCACAATGCAGCACTAAAATAATATTATCCATTGACGAATGATGAAACACCCTTTATATTGTATGTTGTCGGACAATAATATGAGATCAGTAAAAAGAGTATCAGTAACAAAACAGGTGGCAGAGTCCATCAAAGAATCAATTATTAATGGTCAGTTTGCCGTAGGGGAAAAACTGCCTGCAGAAACAAAACTCTGTGAGCTGCTTAATGTAAGCCGTTCATCCATAAGGGAAGCCATGCAGGCCCTTCAGGTGGAGGGTTATGTAGAGCTGATTGCCGGGAGAGGTGCATTTGTAAGAGACAACCAGTCTCATGACTATGACACAGTGAGAAAATGGTTTATTGAAGCAGCCCCCACTCTGGAAGACTATACAGAAGTGCGAGAGGCGATTGAACCCCTGGCCATCCGGATGGCAATACAAAGAGGGACAGACCACGAACTTGAAGAACTTGAAAAAATTCATAAAGAATTCATTGAAGCTGAATCAGCTAACAATGTCACACTCATGGCCAGCCTGGATGAAAAATTTCATACCCAGATCATGACCATGGCCCATAACACTCTTCTATCTAAAATAAATACTCTTCTTGCTGCAGATCTGAAGAAATACAGAGTAATGTCAATCTCAGCGAAAGAGCACTCGGACAACACAATCATGGAACATAAATTGATATTGGAAAGTATTAGAACAAGAGACCAGAGACTGGCAACATCAGCTATGATGAAGCACCTTGGAATGACTCTCGCAGACATGCAGAAAGTCGTGAAGGGTTTGAGCGGTGAATAGAGTTATGACAGGCATCAGATCAGTCGATCACATCACAATCATAGTCAAGGATTTAGAGAAAACACTTGATTTTTATGGAAACATTCTCGGCTTTCAACTGATACAAACTGTCGATCTTGAGGATCATATTCTGAGATATTTCCAGCTTCCCGGTGGAGTGAAACTGGAATTGAATGAATACCTCTACCCTACAAGGGACTCGGTTAGTGAACTGAAGGACAGAGGCACATACAGGCATATGGCATTTGAAGTTTCTGACATAAAATCACTCGAAAAAGAGTTGACCGATGCCGGTTATCCCTTTCATATACCTGTAGCTTTAACAAAAGAACTGAATGTTATCGGCGGGTTAATGCTGGACCCCAACGGGGTTGAAATTGAGTTTCTCCAATATCTGAACTAAGCCTCAAAAACAACCCTCAAGGCTCATTCAAACCGGTCGATCACGGTCACCCCACGCCCCTTGAAGCTGTCCATATTACACAGCTCTGTAAGGGATTCCGATAGAGTAATGGTCCGCTCAATCAGCAGTTCCGGTTTTAAAAGTCCGTCGGCAATCATCTGCAGCATGGCCGGATAGCGGTGAGCCTGCATACCATGGCTTCCAAGGATTTCAAGCTCCCTGGCCACCACAATATCCATGGGAATGGGCGGACGGCTCTGGTCGGCAAGAAGAAGGCCGATCTGAACATGGCGTCCCCGTTTGGCAAGACAGCTCACCGAATTGAAACAGGTTTCGGGATGCCCCAGAGCATCAATGGAGAGGTCAGCCCCGTCTCTGCTGAGTCCTTTGACTGCTTCTGATACAGAGGGAACTTCTTTACTGTTGATTGTATAGGCGGCACCGGCGTCTCTGGCAAGCGCCAGCTTGTCTTCGGCAATATCAACGGCAATGACTCTGGCCCCCAGAGCCGAGGCGATCATAACAGCCGACAGCCCCACTCCGCCGCATCCATGTACGGCAACCGTCTCTCCGGCTTTTACCCGCCCCTGATCCACAACAGCCCGGAAGGATGTGACAAAACGGCAGCCCAGACTGGCGGCTGTTACATAGTCCATTGACTCAGGAAGGGCAACAAGGTTGACGTCCGCATGGTCAAGAGCAACATATTCGGCAAAGGAGCCCCAGTGGGTAAAGCCCGGCTGAGTCTGGTGATCGCAGATCTGATGATTACCGGTGGCACACTGGGGGCAGTTGCCGCAGGCGCATACAAAGGGGACTGTCACCCTGTCGCCCTTCTTCCAGAGTTTGACCTCGGGTCCGCACTCTTCAATGATTCCCGCAAGTTCGTGTCCGGGGACATGAGGCAGAGTAATGTCTGGATCGTGTCCCATCCATCCGTGCCAGTCGCTGCGGCAGAGGCCGGTCGCCATAACCCTGACAACAACTCCGGAATCCGAGGGCTCCGGTACGGGGAGATCCACCAGTTTCAGGGGTTCACCGAATTTTTCATAGAGGGCTGCTTTCATAAGGAATCTCCTTGGGAGCCGGGTTCAGGGGCTCATCATTTATCAGGAATCAGAATATCAGCAGATGTTTCTTTTTCAAAGACCTTCGGGAATATCTGTTCAGGATATTTTATTATTAATTGATATTCATCACAAAACTGCCTCAGTTCAATAAACACGCAGAACCTGTCCGGCAGAGGATATCAGATAATAAGGGTGGAATATGATCTACATACTTTTTCTTAAGGGAATAAATGTCGGAGGCCGTCACAAGATAAAAATGGCGGAACTCTGCGACCATCTGAGGGAGATCGGATACAGCAGAGTGGAAAGCTACATACAGAGCGGCAACCTTCTTCTCTCCTCAAAGGGGAGACAAGCCGGGCAGAAGGCCATCGAAAAAAATCTGGAAGAAGAAATCTCTGAGTTTGCGGGGTTCAGTGTTCCGGCTTTCCTGATATCCGCATCAGATTATGCAGGCATACTGGAAAGCTTCCCCTTCGGTCCCGGGCATCCCGATGAAACAGGAAACAGGACCTTCTTCACTTTAATCAAAAATATGGATTCTGCCGGAATTGGACAGGAGTTATCCGAAAAACTCGAAAAATTTGTCTCTCCGGGTGAAAAATTAGTATATTCAGCCAAGGGACTCTGGCTTTTCTGCCCCGACGGATATGGCAAAACCAGACTCAACAACTCACAAATAGAAAAGAAACTGGCTTGTTCGGCAACGACACGCAATCTTAAGACCCTGAAAAAGATGGCGCAGCTGGCCCGGGAGGCAGAAGCATAATGGAAAATATGGAACTGATAGTAGACTTCTACAAGGATTACGAACGCCTGGGCCCCGGCAGTCATGAAGAGACAGACAAGGCACTGAAACTCAGCGGTATTCTGCCGTCAAAAGATCTGCAGATCGCCGACATCGGCTGCGGCTGCGGCGCACAGACCCTGGATCTGGCCAGACTGACCCGAGGCAAGGTTGTGGCTGTAGACCTCTTTCCCGAATTCCTTGATCAGGTGAAGACCCACGCCAAAGAGATGGGAGTGGAGGACAAAATAAACACCCTCCTCTGCTCCATGGAAGATCTGCCCTTTGAAGAGGAGTCTCTCGATGTGATCTGGTCCGAAGGAGCCATCTACAACATGGGCTTCCAGAAGGGGCTGCAGGCCTGGAAACGCTTTCTCAAACCCGGGGGTATTATCGGGGTTTCAGAGATTACCTGGCTGAAAGAGGAACGTCCAGAAGAACTTGAAAAATACTGGAACGGCGCTTACTCGGAGATGCATACAGAGGATGTCAAAAGGGAACAGATGAAGCAGAGCGGTTTTGAGCTTCTTGGAACCTTTACCATTTCCGAAGAGAGCTGGAAAAACAACTACTACAAACCAATACTGAAGCATCTTCCCGACTTTCTGAGCCGCCATAAGGCTGATTTAGCAGCAAGGGCTCTTGTTGATGAGCAGCGTCAGGAGATAGAGCTTTTCAACAAATACAAGGACTACTACGGATACGTTTTCTACATAGGCCGGAAGATCTGAGAAAACCTCCGGGAACTTGTAAAATCCCAAAATTCCGGTTGAATGAAAAATCAGCCGGTTTCCCACATTTTCGTAACTAAACACTTCTTTTCCCCCACTTTCGAGAGAATTCAATCGAATTCAAAGATCCCATATTGTGCTTTTTCGCTATATTTTGTTAATATCCGCACATGGTCAGACCTGTCTGACCTGTACAACTTCATAGAAAATTCCGGGCGCTGACATTGAGGACGGGAAGCCTGTTCGTACCTTTTAAAAAGGGTATCGGGGTCACGCCAATAGCTTGAAGTTCTGCTTACCAAATAAGCGGGATGTTGAGTGTCTGTGCCGGAATTGCATGCTTTTTCTTTTCTCTAATCCAACAGATACCATCCCCCGGTCCAGGCAGTTTTCAGGCGCAAATATTTTTTTGTGAGGAAAACAAGAATGATCCACAACTATCTGGAAATATCCGAACGCGCCAAAACCGGCGAGCCCATGTCCAAAGAGGACTGGGATTTCAGAATTATCGAAAAAGTGCAGGAGATGGTTGAAAAATACGACCTGTCCTGGAGCAAAGAGAATATCACATCAGACGATCCCGATCTGGCCGACAGAGTCTTCAAGGCTGGAAAAGAGCTCCTTCTTGATACTGGCGTCTATGCACTGAGCACAGGAAAAATTATCAAACTATCCGCCGAAGAGATTGAAGAGGGAATCCACAAGATGGACCGCCCCCTTGTAATGGGGGAAGGCAAGGACAGCTGCACCCTCTTTCCCCGTGACATAATGGACTCAGAGGCCCCGGCCATCTGGGCGGGAAACCCCGGCTGCCCCACTCCCGAAAGGATTTTTAAAGCCTCTGTAAAGAGCTGGGCACAGGAGCCCCTGGTCGACCTGATCACCTGCGGTTCCCTTGTCGATATCGACGGTGTAAAAGTTGAGTCCGGTGAGGTCAGCGAGCTTATGGCCTCCCGCCGGGAGCTGAGCTATCTGAAACAGGTACGCGAAGAGGTAGGACGCCCCGGCATGGGAATGCTTGCGGCGGAAAGCTCTGTCACCGAGATCGGTGACCTGGCGGCCACCCACCCCGACCTGCTCCGCCCCTGCGACTCCCATCTTGTAGCCATGTTCAACGAGCTGATGATCGATCAGGGCAATATGCTCCGGGCGGCAAATTCACAGTTCTACGGACAGGCAAATGCCTCCCTTGCCACTGTAATGGTAGGAGGCCTTGCAGGTGACGCCCATGGAGCCGCCATAGTCCAGGTGGCATCCTTCCTGGCAGCCAATATAGTCTGCCTTGCGGACTATCACCTCTGTCACCCCATCCACATCCGCTATGTTGCCACATCGGCTCCCGGCTGTATGTTCCTTCAGAGCATCGTCTGCCATGCCTTTGCACGGAACGCTCCTGCTGTCATCGTCTGTGATGTCTATCCCAAGAGCGGTGCCATGACAAAAGAGCTTCTCTACGAAGTAGCGGCCAACGCCATTGCCGTCACTGTTTCCGGGGGCCACCTGGAAGGATGCGGTTCCGCCGACGGAAGCGTTCCCCACGGAACGGGACTTGAAGTGAGACTGATGGCGGAAACAGCCCATGCGGTTGCCCGTCAGGGCATGACAATGGATGAAGCCAACAGGCTGATCCAGACACTCCTCGGCAAATATGAGCATGTCTTTGAGATGGAGGGAGGAAATCCCGGAAAGTCCATCGAAGAAGCCTATGATCTTGTCTCTGTAAAACCCGTTCCCCAATGGCTTGCTCTCTATGATGAAGTAAAAGCCGAACTCAAGGAACTGGGCCTGAATCTCTAGTAAACAACCGGCTCTGCCATATTTACGGAAGGGCCGGATTTTAAATTTCATCTTTTCAGGAGAAAGAAAATGGCAGTTTATACAGTATTTAATGTGGCTGTTCTTGTTGTTCTGGGTCTGATTGCCCGGTTCGCCGACAAGAACAAGGTGGAGAAAGAAGCAGGCGGATATACTACACAGAACCTCGTAATGGTTGCTGTTCTTGCCGCTATTGCGGGTGTACTCAACACAGGAATCGGAAACCTCTGGTACCTTGCAAACACATCCCTCGGTCCCCTCGGCGGCGCTCTGATTCAGGGAATGTTTATGTGGGCCTACATTCTGGCTGCGTTCATCGTCCGTAAACCCGGTGTGGCTCTGATCTTCGGTATCATCGAAGGTGCTGTAGAGGTGCTCCTCGGAAACGCGGCGGGAATCGGAACCCTCGGCTGGGGAATCAGCCAGGGCCTTGCAATTGAAGTGGTTCTGATGATCTGCTCCTACTCCCGCTTTGGAATGATTACTGCGGTTATGGCCGGTGTGGCATCTTCCCAGTTCGGTACTCTCTGGAGCTCTGTCTTCTACGGATGGGACCCCGCCTACTCAAAAGATGTATGGATTGCTGTTCCCGTCAACGTTGTCTCCGGAGCTATTTTCAGCGGACTTCTGGGATATATTCTGGCTGAGAGACTTTCAAAAACCGGACTTCTCCGGTCTTCAAGGAAAAAATAATCATGAATGAATCTGCAGTCTTCAAAAACGTAAGCTACAGCTATCACGAAGAAGATGGATCTGTCCTTAAAAACCTCAATTTTTCACTTCAGAAGGGAAGCTTCAACATACTTGTAGGTCCCGGAGGAAGCGGAAAGTCAACTCTCTGCAATCTCTTTAACGGAAGGGCTCCCCACCTGATGGGGGGAAAGCTTGAGGGAACTGTTCTTATAGATGGCCAATCCACTGCAGATTCACAGATGAAAGACCTGGCCTGCAAGGTAGGCTATGTGTTTCAGGACCCGGAATCGATGTTCGCCACCCTTTCGGTGGAAGATGAGATCGCCTTCGGGCCTGAAAACCTTCTTTTTGATAAACAGGAGATTCTCGGCAGCGTCGAAGAGCTCCTTGATATGACAGGGATCGGGGAGTACAGGCACAACCTTGTATGGAATCTCTCGGGAGGCCAGATCCAGAAGCTGGGGCTGGCCTCGGTCCTCGCCATGAAGCCGGAAATCATCATCCTTGATGAACCCACGGCCAATCTGGACCCCACGGCAACCCGTCAGGTCCACGAACTGATACTGAAGCTCAAGTCCGAGGGAATCACAATCCTTCTCGTGACCAGAGAGCTGGATGACTTTGTCTCTAAAGCCGACCAGATCCTCGTGCTCCACGAGGGAGAACTTGCCGGAAAGGGCAATCCCTACGATCTTCTTCTTGATAAGGGGAAAGAGATTGATACCCTCGGTGTATGGCTTCCCGAAACCGTCGAGATAGGTCTGGGCCTGATCAAGGCAGGCTACCCCGTCAAGAGGATGCCCATTACAATCGAAGAGACGATGGAGACCCTCTTCAGCCTCGGCCTGATCAAAGAGGGAGAGAGCATCACAGCTCCCCGCAAAATCTATGAAAAGCATAATGATCCCCCCTTTATAAAGGGAAAAGACATCCGGTTCAGTTATGGAAACGGCCTATATGCCCTGAAGGGGATCTCCCTGGATATCCATCCCGGTGAGATGCTTGCAATCGTAGGCCGCAACGGAGCAGGAAAGAGTACAACAGCCAAGCTTCTGATCGGTCTGAACAAGTGCCGCGAAGGATCGCTTGAACTCTTCGGGAAACCCTCGGGCAAGTGGAAGGTCCCCGAACTTGCAAACCATATATCCCTTGTATTCCAGAACCCGGAACACCAGTTTCTTACAGACACAGTGGCCGACGAAATAGACTACAGCCTTCAGTCCCAGGGTATCTTCGATAAAGAGAAACTCAAAGAGGAGCGTGAAAAACTTCTTGAAATGCTTGAACTGACAGAGGTTCAGAGTGCCCACCCCTTCTCCCTGAGCGCCGGGAACAAGAGACGCCTTGGTGTGGCCACCATGCTGGTGGGGGACCCCAAGGTTCTGATTGTAGATGAACCCACCTACGGGCAGGACAGAGAGATGACCCGGACTCTGATGGAGATAATGTGCGCCATCAGGGAGAGAGGCGTCTCCATCGTTATGATCAGCCACGATATGCGCCTTGTGGAGGAGTACGCCGACAGGGTTGCTGTATTCAGTGAAGGACTGAAGCATTTTGACGGTGTCCCCACAGACCTCTTCAAAGAACCCGGGATTCTCAAGAATGCCTATCTTCAGCAGACCCTGCTGAACCAGATGCTGGGAGCCCTGAAGGAGAAGGGAATCAACGTGGAGGGACACATCCCCGGATCAGAGTCCTTTCTTAAAATCATTCTCAAGAACAGTGAGGCAGCCTGATGTCGCAAAACAATTTCCTCAGCTTTAAAGAGAGAAAATCTATTCTCAACCGGACCTACCCCTTTGTTAAACTGATCTGGGTTTTTATGGTGGCCGTAGGACTCTTTCTCTTCAATACTCCCATTTCCGGCGGCATCGTTTTTGCACTGGTCCTGATGCTCGCCATTACAGCCGGACGGATCAGCCCTGTAGAGATTCTCCGCAGCGGAATCGTAGTCTTCGGACTTGGATTCCTTCTGATGCTCTTTCACTTCTTTATCAATCCCGGCGAAGTTGTCTGGTCTCTGGGTTTCCTGACTGTTACCGACTATGGCCTTGTAATCGGACCGGTATTCTTCTTCCGCCTCTCGGCGATTGTCCTTTCAAGCTTTGTGCTGATATGGACCACTGACACACGTGACCTGATGACCTCACTTGTAAAAACAGGGATGCCCTACAGATATGCATACACCATCTTTCTGGCACTGCGTTTCCTCCCTCTGATTCAGAAGGAGGTTGAGGCGGTACAGTCGGCCCATGCCATCAGAGGCAAGGCTGCCGGTTCCGGAGTATCCCACAGATTCAAGCTGTGGCAGCGCTATGTATTTACAATTCTGGTTAATGGACTGAGGAAGGCGGAGGTCACCGCCGATGCTCTTGAATGCAGGGGTTTCGGCTACGCCGATAACCGGACCTATGTAAAGGATGTGCACTTCAAGAGAACCGACCTTATTCTGCCAGTACTTACTGCGGTGATTCTGGGCTGCCTGATCTATATGGAGCAGACAAGCTGGAAAGCCCTGCTGGGCGTGTAGACCTCAGCGGATAAACGGTTTTATCAATGTCATGGCCTGGTCATGAATCAGGCCGTTTGTCGCCAGCACTTCACGGGGCAGGCCCTGGGTGCCGCCTCTGTAGTCGCTGATCCTCCCACCGGCTTCTTCAACAAGAAGAAGTCCGGCGGCCACATCGTATATCTCAATATACTTCTCCCAGTAACCGTCCAGCTGGCCGCAGGCCACATAACAGAGTTCCAGAGCCGCAGAGCCGCCCCTCCTGATATCACGGATATGCATCATCATCTCATTGAAGAGGGGAAGATTGGTCTCCTTCATTCCGGCGCGGATGCAGGGGAATCCTGTTGCAAAGACAGCCTCTCCCACTGAAGAAGCCCCGGACACATGGATGGGCCGGCCATTGAGTGCGGCTCCCCTGCCTTTTTGCGCTGTAAACAGATCATTCAGAGCCGGAGCATAAACTGCAGCAACCACAGTCTCCCCCGCCGCTTCAAGAGCGATGGATATGGAGTACTGATACTGGCCGTGAAGGAAAGCAATGGTGCCGTCTATGGGATCGATGATCCAGCGGTATTCACTGTCTCCGCTCTCCCCCTCCTCTTCTCCCAGAACAGCATGATCAGGGTACTTTTCGGCCAGTTTCATGCGCAGAAAGGACTCAACCGCCCTGTCCGCTTCGGTCACGATGTCCCGGTCTGTGGCTTTGTGATCCACCTTCAAAGTGGAGAGACGGCGGCGGTAATCCAGGGTCAGTTCTCCGGCACTGAGAATTATATCTTTAAGAAATTGTTCTGCTTCGTTTAAATCAATCATGGAATCAATTATATCAAATAATCTCTATCATAAGAAGAATCAACACCCCTCTATTCTTTCCTCGAAAGCAGGGATTCAGGAAGATGTATTATACTTAAAGGTGAGATTTCTACATGCTGTACTGGAAGATTTCAGGAGGTGCAGACAATGGCTGAAATGGCAGGTCAGTGGTTTATGGAGGAAGGTCTCATGGACTATAACGGAGTCCAGCAGGTTCTTGAGTTTCAAAGGCATGGAGATCACCGGAAGTTCGGTGAGATAGCCCTTTCGAGGCATCTGATCAGCGGAAAGGATCTGAGGCACTACCTGGACTCTCTCTGGGCATAAACAGGTTCCTTCTACACCGGCCTGGATACCGGGCCGGTGTTCCCCCGGTTCGGAGAGACAGTCTCCAGGCAATCCCGCAAAACGCATCACTCCTTTGAATAATTATCAACTCCACTTACTTTTTTAATATTGACAGATTTCAACTGCCGAACATATATTAACTACCATGGTAGTTAATATAATTGAACAACTGAGAGAAACAGGTCTAAGCGACTATGAGGCAAGGGCATACATGACCCTCCTTGAAGAGCATCCTCTCACGGCTTATGAGTGTGCAGGACAGGCCGGTATTCCGACCTCCAAGATCTACGGAGTCATAAGGAAACTGGAAGAGAGGGAACTGGTCCTTGAACTTGTGGAGAAAAACAAAAAACGCTACATCCCCCAGGACCCTGAGGAGTACATATCATCCTACAGGTTCCGCATGGAAAAGGTACTGAAAACCCTGAGCAGCGAACTCAAAACACCCCGCCCCAAAAAGGAGGTGTCCTATGTGTGGAATCTCACCGACAGGAACACCTTTCTGGAACGGGCTGAGAAGATGATAAGCCGGAGCCGGAAGACAGTTCTCATATCCCTGTGGGGTGAAGAACTCTCCGAACTGGCCCCCCTTCTGAAGAAGAGAGAGAACGAAGGAATCAGAACGGCGGTGGTCCACTTCGGCCCCTCCTCCATCAAGGGAAGCAATATATTCGAACACCCCATTCAGGACACCCTCTACCAGGAGAAGGGCGGCCGGGGCTTCACTCTGGTCTGCGATGGCGAGGAGGCCCTGTCGGGAACATTCTCCGAAAACAGCACTGACGGTGCCTGGAGCCGGAGCAAGGGTTTTGTGACCCTGGCCGAGGACTATATCAAGCATGACATATACATAATGAAAATTGTTCAGCGCTTTGACAGAGAGCTGACAGACTGTTACGGCGAAGGCTATGCCCTTCTCCGGGACATATTCTCCGACAGGACACTGAACGGATATTAAGAGAGGAAAAAAAATGGAAATCTACATCGACGGAAAGTGGTACGGAAAGGAAGATGCAAAGATCTCGGTTTACGACCACGGTCTTCTCTACGGAGACGGTCTATTCGAGGGCATCAGGATCTATAGCGGAAAAGTCTTCAAGCTGAAGGAACACATCGACCGCCTCTTTGAGGGAGCCCATGTGATCCGGATTGATCTGGGACACTCCAAAAAAGAGATTATGGACCTTGTTGAAGAAGCCGTCCGCCGGAATAAAAAGGAGAACGGCTATATCCGTCTGCTGGCGACACGGGGCGTGGGAACAATGGGCATCAGCCCCTTTACATGCCCGAAGTCTTCGCTTGTGATCATAGTAGAAGACATCCAGCTCTACCCTGCCGAGCTCTATGATACGGGTATTCCCATTGTCACGGCGGCCACAAGACGCCTCAGCGGCAGGATCTTTGATCCCCGTATCAAGTCTCTGAACTACCTGAACAATGTAATGGCCAAGATGGAGGCCATTGACGCCGGATGCCTTGAGGCCGTAATGCTGAGCGAGGAAGGATATGTGTGCGAGTGCACCGGAGACAACATCTTTATTGTCAAGAACGGCAGACTTCTGACCCCCGGGACATGGCACGGCATGCTTGAGGGAATTACACGGAATACAATCATCGAACTTGCAGAAAAGACGGGAGTTCCCTTTGAGGAGAGGACCATGACCCGCTTCGATCTCTATACGGCTGACGAGTGTTTTCTCACCGGCTCGGGAGCAGAGCTGATCCCTGTAACAGCGGTAGACAAGCGTCAGATCGGCGACGGCAGCCCCGGCCCCCTTACACTGAAACTGAAAGAGGCCTTTGTCGGTCTTATAAACGGCTGACAGGACCGGTCCTGGGCTTTATCTGCATCCCGCCGGCTCGCTGAAAGAGCCTACCGGCGGGTATTCACCTCCAACTCCTTTGCCTATAATGTAGTTGAATTATCAAGGAGTATCTTATCCAGACTACTAAACATCATCTTATTCCGGGAACCTTCCCCTTCAATCCCCGAAAGGTTCCCTTTTACTACGGTTGGATTGCCCTCGCCGCAGGCGCACTGGGTATCCTTTTCAGCATTCCCGGACAGACAATGGGAGTCTCCGTCTACACTGACCACCTGATTGAAGGTCTGAAGCTCAGCCGGGTCCAGATTTCAACAGCATATATGATAGGCACACTCGGAAGCTCCATTATAATGACAAGAGCCGGTATATTTTATGACCGCTTCGGCGCCCGAGTGGCCGCGGCAGGTTCAGCCCTGGGCCTGGGCCTCTGCCTTATGCTGCTCTCGTCATCCGTGGAGATCACCACGGGGATCAGCAGAATCACAGGGATTCCCGGAATACCTGCGGCCTTTGGTTTTATGATCCTGGGATTTTTCGGAATCCGATTTTTCGGTCAGGGAGTACTGACCCTGGTTTCCAGGGGAATGGTTATGCGCTGGTTTGAATCCCACAGAGGTTTTGCAGCGGCCATAATGGGAATCTTTACGACCTTCGGCTTCTCCTATGCACCCAGACTTCTCCAGGCCCTCATCGATCTTTCAGGCTGGAAGGGATCATGGTTCTATACAGGTATTGCACTTATAGTCCTTATTGTTCCCTTTATAATCATAGTCTTCCGGGACAGCCCCGAGGATTGCGGAATTGAAATGGAAGAGGGTGTTCGCATCCGTACCGGAAGCAATGCATCAAAGAGTACTGCCGCCGAATCAAAGACACTTCAGGAGGCAAGAAAAGATCCTGCCCTCTGGTGCTACATGGCCCTCCTCTTTTTCTGGGCCCTCTACAACACAGCCTTTACCTTCCATGTCACCTCAATTTTCGACTCACTGGGACGTTCAACAGCCCAGGCCGTTGCCATTTTCTTTCCCATCTCGGTGCTCTCGGTGGGAGCCCGGTTTCTGGGAAGCTGGCTCAGTGACATTATTGACCTTAAATATCAGTTTTTCCTTATGAGTATATCCATCGCTGTGGCCGGTTACGCCCTCACCCTGCCCTATAACGGCGTCACGGCAACCCTGCTGATCGCCGGCCTGGGACTGGGAGGAGGAATCTTCGGAGTACTCAACTCGGTAACCTGGCCCAAACTATACGGAAGGGAGCACCTGGGTGCCATCTCAGGTATGGCCATGAGTTTCATCGTGGCGGGAAGCGCCCTTGGTCCCTGGAGCTTCAGCATGCTGGAGAAGATATGGGGTCACTACAGACACACAGGATGGATGGGCGTCATCGCCTCATCCCTTATCGGAGTGACGGGTCTGTTCATACTGAACAGAAAACCGGCAGAAGCGGAATAGCTCAGCCGGCTTTGAATTTATTTCTCTGTCAGTGTGATGAGCCGCCGGATAGCGTTTCCGGTGGCCTGCTCCATTCCTGAAGCGGTGCTTATCGCCTCGGCAAGGCTGCTGCAGCTGCCGAGCATCTTTTCTACCCGGCGGTTTACATCATCACTGAGCTCCTGCAGCTGATTCAGGCTGTCTTCAGCCCTGATTCTGCCTTCACGGAGCTCGGCGGATTCACTGAGGACCCGATCCGACTCCTGCTGAACTGAAGAGAGGCTATTCCTGATATCGTCTCCCAGACGGTTCTGCTCATCCAGTACTTCCCTCATCTCATCCAGATTGGAACGGAAACCGTCAATGCTTGTCTGGATTCCTCCGAAACTGCCCTCAACGGCCTTTGTTGCCTCAACCATAAAGGCAATCTCGCTGAGAATTTCCTTAAGCTCCTTATCGGAGTCTGTGGACTGCAGGGCCGTCTGCTCGGCAAGTTTCCTGATTTCATCGGCGACAACTGCAAATCCTTTTCCCGCATCTCCGGCATGGGCGGCCTCAATGGCTGCATTCATGGCAAGCATGTTGGTCTGGCTCGATATCTCTGAAATAAGATTGTTTATCTCCACCAGCCTCTCTGAGCGTCTGCTGACACCCTGAACAAGCTGGCTCATTCGCTCCAGGACCTCCTCTCCTGATTCTCCAGAGGCGGAAAGGCGGGAGAAGGAGTTATCCATGCTGCTGAACTGTTCCAGAAGCCGGACAGTCTCTTCCAGTAGTGTTCTGATGGTTCCGGCAGCACTGCCTGTCTCATCGGACTGTCTGCGGATTCCCTCATCCAGTTTTGTAAGAAATGTATTCAGATGCCCCGAGGCTTCACTGTTCTCTGCAAGGCCGGCATTCTGGCTCCTGATACCCGTATCAACGGCTTCTACCTGGTGGCCGATCTCTTCCATTGCCAGCCGGGCCGAATCCATGCTTCCCCCCAGAGAGCGGCCTGATTCGGACAGAGACTCCCCGGCGAGGCGGATCTCCTGAAAAAGCTCCTCAAGCCTTCCGGTTGAAACCTTGAGGTCCCTGCTGTAACGGTCGCTGCTGTCTTTGGCAGCAGTGAACTGACGGGCCAGAAGAAAGGCCATGGCCAGAACAAATCCGACCATTCCGTAACTCAGCATCGCTCCTGTATAAAGGATAAGAAGGGAGTTCAGCAGGTCATTGATAAAGGTGGCCACAAGGATGGTGAGGGCGGCAATAACATAGCCCACATTCTCCCTCTTCCTCACAGTCAGAATGACCACAAGATAAACCAGATAGACTATCTGAAGGACCATGATCCCCTGCTGCGCTGTCATCAGGGATGTAAAGACCATGGAGGGGCCGAAAAGGATGAGCAGACTGTATGCTGCCGATACCCCAATGGAGAGCTTTACCGGAATTCCCTTTACATCCTCAGGATAGAGCTGCTTCAGCAGAAGGATCATTGCCGTGGAAATTGTTGCAAATGTAATGTATTCGATTCTGATCAGAATGTGCCAGTTCAGGAAGGGAAATATCTCCTGCAGAAAAACCGACTCGGTCACTAAAGAACGGAGTACGGCAATCAGGGTAAATATAAAAAAGAAGAGGACAGTTCTGTCTCTCATAAGCAGAAAAAGAACCAGATAGTAAAGCATCATCGAGAGGGCGACACCGATCATCATCATCTCCATGCCCCGCTTGAGATCCCACCGCTTTTTCATGGAGCCGTATTCACCCAGAACAATATCCTGCTGCAGTCCGCCCCCTGCCTGATGAAAATTGCTTACCTGAATTGTAATATCCAGATCTGTAATTCCGGCAGGTACCGGATAGATCTCCCTGCCGTACTTCGGTACTGTGGACTTTTTGTCGGTACCGGGAACACCGGCCTGTCCCACAAGGTCCCCGTTCATATATACCCTGTATGAGTTATTGGGTCTCTTTACCATCAGTGCCAGAGATGGGGAGTCATCTGAAAGCTGAACCCTGACGGAATAGCTTGCATACCCGGCATTCCCGGGGTGGCTGCCGCCGGGAGCCTTCCACGAGCTCCAGTAGGAGGGAACAGTTATATAACTTCCCTTGTCGGCTGATTCGGTCAGCTGCTGTTCCCATGCGAAGGACCAGTCACCGTTCAGGGTAACTGCGGAGTCATTCCAGTAGTAGCTACGGAGATTAATTCTCCCCTGCTCAACACGCTGTCCCCATGTGCAAATGGCAACCATAAAAAAGAGAAATACGAGGGCATTTTTTTTCATGTTTCAATACTCTACCAAAAATGAAAGGAATGTAAAGCTTTTCTTTATATATTATTCATTTGTATTCACTCGTATTCTGCAGTTTAAAGCTATACAGAAACAGACCTTTTTCCTACATTTTCGTGCTTTACATCGATCAAAGCCACCTCAAACAGCCCTTGAAGGCTGTCTTGAAACATAGTGTATCAAAGAGATAATTTTGCTATTGCCATATTATTATTTCCGTGTTAACGTCAGTTCAAAAATACGAAATGTGTAATAAATAACACATTTTTAAACAATATTCGTACATTACACGGGGTAATTAATGTATAAAACAGGAAAAGATATTCGAAACGCCATCAGGCGCGAAGAGTGGACCTGCTCGACTTCAGGCCAGGCCGGAGGCTGCGTTCAGGCCAACCTATGCATACTTCCGGGAGACTGGGCCTATGACTTTCTGCTTTTTGCCCAGAGAAACCCCAGGCCCTGCCCTCTTGTAGAAGTCGGCGACAGGGGTGAATACACTACAAAGTACATAGCCGAAGGCGGGGATATCAGAACTGACATTCCCCGTTACTACATCTACAGGGACGGAGTAAAATCCGAAGAGGTCTTCAACCTGAAAGATCTCTGGCAGGATGACTTTGTCTACTTCCTTCTGGGCTGCAGTTTTTCCTTCGAACAGGCTCTTCTCTCGGCGGGTCTTGAAGTCCGCAATATTACAGAGGGACGGAATGTCCCCATGTATATAACCAATATCATGTGCCGTGATGCGGGACGTTTCGTCAATGTCCCCATGGTCGTCAGCATGAGACCCTTCACACCGGAGAACGCGGCCAGAGCCGCCGAGGTGACACGGTTCTACCCGGCTGTCCACGGCAGCCCCGTTCATATTGGAGATCCTGCTCAGATCGGCATCAAAGATATAAGCAAACCCGACTTCGGAGATGCCGTCACCATTAAAGAGGGAGAAGTTCCTGCATTCTGGGCCTGCGGTGTGACACCCCAGATGGCTGTGATGATGGCGAAACCTCCTCTTATGATATCCCATGCCCCCGGGCATATGTTTGTGGGAGATATCCAGGACAGGGAGTTCGGTATATGAAACTCTTTGCATCGGAAATCGAATCACTGATTCAGCAGGACCCGGGACTCCGGGGACTTGAAAACTGGGCGGTCCGGGACCAGATTCTCCCCGCCGGACTCTCACTGCTGTCGGGAAAACACATTCTGCTTGCCACAGGATTCTATATCCTCAGTGCCGGAGCCATCGAAACTGACGGCCCTCCCGGAGCCCTTATCCTGGCTCATGCCCTCGAAGCGCTTGGTAAAAAGGTAACCCTTGTTTTCGACAGCCACTCGCTGGGAATTATGGAAGCCGGTCAGAAAGCTCTGGGAAGCAGCATTGAAATGGTCTCCCTTGAACCCGGCAGAACTCCCGAAGCTTCTGAGCTTATAAGGGAGGATACGACTCATTTCATAGCTCTGGAACGCCCCGGCCAGGCTTCGGACGGCTCCTTCTACAACTTCAGCGGCAGATGCATTGATCCCTATCATGCCTGCCTGGACCATATCTTTGCAGGATGCAGTGAAAGAGGTATTGCAACCATTGGGATAGGCGACGGGGGCAATGAGCTTGGTATGGGAAGGGTTGCGGAGATGGTGGACAGTCACCACAGTCTGAACCGCCCCTTCAGCTGCCGGACTGCAGCAGACTTCTGCATCTGCGCAGGAGTGAGCAACTGGGCCGGATATGCCCTGGCATCTCTACTTTCAGGACTCAGCGGAAAAGAGCTGATGCCCGGCACGGCTGCACTAACTGCCATCCTTGAAGCCATTGTAGCTGCCGGCGCTGTTGACGGCATCAGCGGTGAGGCGAAAAACACAGTAGACGGTCTGGACGAAAAGTGGGAGATGTCTGTCTACAGCGGCCTTAACAGCCTGTCACGGAACAGGGAAAGGGAGCTTGTCAGATTATGAGTGCACCCTACCTGATCGGGGATTCCTGCCTCTGCTGGTCGTTCGGCGAGGGTATAGATGAACTGACTGTCAGAAAGACTCTGCATATTTATGATTTTCTCAAGAAATCCCTGTCCGTACAGGATGCGGGAGTGCTTGATATCGTCCCCTCCTACAAGAGCATAGCTGTTCACTTCGATGCCCTCAGCGCTGACTACGGGCATATAAGAAACAAGATAGGGAAGCTGATAGAGTTTGAACTTGAAAATATGGACCGCTCCAATGATCTTCCCGAACTTCCGGGCAGGGAGATTATCATTCCCGTCGTCTATGACGGCGAGGATCTTGCACTTGTGGCTGAACACTGCGGGTTCTCCACTGATGAAGTCATAAAAAGGCACAGCGCCGGGGAGTATCTTGTAGCCATGGTCGGCTTTAAACCTCACTTCCCCTACCTTATGGGTCTGGACCCGGCTCTGGAAACCCCCAGACTCCCCAGCCCACGAACCAGAATCCCCGCAGGGGCCGTCGCCATCGGCGGTGCCCAGACGGGCATCTATCCCCAGGAATCCCCCGGAGGATGGAACCTCATAGGAAGCTGCGACCCCGAACTGCTGAAGCAGGTGCTTCCCGGAGACAGACTGAAAATGAAGGCGGTAGACAAATTATGATAAAAATTAACTGCGATATCGGAGAAAGGGGTCACGACCACCCGGTGGACACGGCCCTGATGGACCGGATACAGATTGCCAATATAGCCTGCGGCGGACATGCGGGTGATGAAAAGTCGGTTGCGGCCTTCAGAAAACTCGCCGCCGAAAGGGGTGTGGAAGTATCGGCCCACCTCTCCTATCCCGACAGAGAGAATTTCGGGCGGACAAGCATGGATATTTCACCCGGTGACCTTCTGGCTTCCCTGGATGAGCAGTACTCCCTGATGGACGATGTGAAAATGGTCAAGTTCCATGGAGCCCTCTACAATGACTGCGCGGCCGATGCATCCCTGGCAGCCCTGCTGGCCGGATGGCTGCAGAAGAAGGGTATCACCGAGGTAATGACTCCCTTTGATTCCGAACTGGCTTCAGCCGGAAGTGCTCTGGGTATGAAGATTGTTCCCGAGGCCTTTGCCGAACGGCGCTATGCCTTTAAGGCTGGAAAACTTGCCCTTGTCAGCAGAACAAAAGAGTATGCCTCCATTCACAACCTGAAAGAGGCTGTGGCCCATTCAAAATCAATATATGAAAACCAGAGCGTACTTGCATACGAAGATGATGAACTGATGAGCGATCCCGTTCCCCTGAAGGCCGAGACCATCTGCATCCACTCTGACTCTGAAATAGCCCTGGAGCTGGCGGAAGCCCTGAACAGGGAACTGGGAGCGTTGTAATAGGATGTTCAAGGAACTGACAAAAGGCATAAGCAGATATACCAGTGGTCCGGAATTCGGAAAACAGGATATAGGCATAAGTCCTGCCGGAGCCATGGATCTTTTTTCATATAAGTGCGGAAACCTTCTGCTTGGGAATCCCGAGGATGCCGAGGCCCTGGAGATAATCTACCCGCCGAAGCTTGAAATTCTTGAGGACTGTCTGATCGTGATCACAGGCGGTGCCTTTCAGAAAGTCAGCCTCAAAACTGACTCATCGGAGGCAGAAGTGGCCCATGGAACAGTTGTAAGGGCGGAAAAGGGAATGACCCTTGTCTTCGGCCCCAGAAAGTACGGTTTCAGGAGCTATCTGTCCTGCCGGCCGTTAAAAGATCTGCCTGAGACAGCTTCTCAAAAAGAGAGCCCCGAAGGACGGGTGCGCCCCTCCTATGAGAGCCTGAGCAGCTGGAGAGATCCGAAGGGAGCCATCCGTGTGATAAAGGGCCCTGAGTTTAAGTATCTTAAGAATCCGGAACTCTTTCTGAAAGAGGGATGGACCCTTACTCAGGACATCAACAATATGGGCATGCGCCTTTCCTGCGGCGGCAGGGAACTGAACCTGGAGATGCCCGGCAATATGATCAGCGAGGCGGTGAGCGACGGAACTGTCCAGCTCACGCCAAAGGGTCCCATTATCCTTCTGAAGCACAGACAGACAGTGGGAGGATACCCCCGGATCTTCAATGTTATTACGGCGGATGTGGACATGCTGGCCCATTACGGCCCCGGACAGGTGGTCCACTTCAAAGAAGTGGCTCCCGCTGAAGCCTATAATGCCCTCTGGGCAAAAAATGAAGCCCTGAACGGGCTGCTAAATAAGTAATTTTAAATCCCGGAATACGGATTTTGATTCAAGGAGAATATTATGAGTGTTTTTTACATTGACGGAGAATTCGTCGACTCAAAGGATGCGGTCCTTTCTGTAAGCGATATGGCAGTGCTGAGAGGTTATGGTATTTTTGACTTCCTGCGGACTTACAACGGCCGTCCCTTCTATCTCAAGGAGCACGTCCAGCGTTTCGCCAATTCCGGGGCTCATGTGGGACTCGATCTTCCCTGCAGCCAGGAAGAGGTTTGCGACATCGTTATGGATACCCTGAGCCGCAACGACTTTGAAGAGTCCAATATAAGATTCGTCTACACCGGCGGCATAAGCCCCGACTCCGTTACTCCCCAGGGAAACGGCAAGCTCATGGTCATGGTCACAGAAAAAATGGACCTCCCCGACTGGTGGTATAAAGACGGAGCAAAAATCATCACTTCCGATGTAGAACGCTACATGCCCGAAGCAAAGAGCACAAACTATATGAATGCAGTCCTCACACAGCAGGAAGCAAAAAAAGCCGGTGCCATAGAATCTGTCTATGTAGACAGAGATGGCCGTGTCCTCGAGGGAACGACAACCAACATCTACCTCTTTATTGATGGTAAATGGGTCACACCCGACAAGGGCATCCTTCATGGAATCACACGCTCTGTTGTCCTGGATCTGATGGACGGTGAGTTCGAGGTAGAACTCAGAGACCTGAGCCGCGATGACCTCCTGAAGGCAAGTGAGGTTATGATCTCCGCGTCCAACAAGGAGATCGTTCCCGTTATCCAGGTGGATGACCAGATCATCGCCGACGGAAAACCCGGTCAGAACACAAAAAGGGTGATGGAACTCTTTAGAGAGTTCACCACAGCCTACGGTCTTGGAAAAGTAAGCGCCGTTAAAGAAACAGCTGCTGTCTGATTTCCAGCCTCCGGCTCTATAATCAGTTATCCCCCCTTTTACCGAAGGGGGGATTTTTTTTGCCTTAAGGAGGCTCCCCCCTGAACGAATGGTGTATTATAGTTACTTGAAGGAGAAGACATGGACGGATCTCAAGAGAAGGACAACCTTACAACACTACCCTATGACAATAATGACCCGGAGAAAGAGCGCCCCAATATTCTGATCCTTATGACAGATCAGCAGCGTTTTGACACCATAAAATACGCAGGGGCTGAGCATATGTATACCCCCCAGCTGGACCGGCTTGCCGCCTCCGGCAGGCTCTACACCCATGCCTTCACACCGGTTCCCGATGGAATGGCAGCCCGGCACAACATGCTTACAGGACTGACAGGCAAGACCCACGGCTATACCGAATACAACAGAAACTTCGGAATGCCCGGTTGGATCTACACATACCCCCAGCTTCTGTCGGACCACGGATATGAAACAGTTTCCGTCGGAAAGAACCAGTTTGTTCCTCCCCGGCGGCACCGCGGCTTCGACCGCATCCATCTTATGGAGCCCCACCCGGAATACAGGGAAATTGACGATTACGCCCTCTACCTTAAAAAACAGGGCTACGGCCATATTCTGAATATCCACGGATGCGAGAATCTTCTTTACCATGTCCCCCAGAGCCCTCTGATCCCTGAAGAGCATCAGGGAGACAGCTGGGTAGCCGACAGGGCCATCGACTTTCTGGAGACCAACAGGGGGCGTCACCCCTGGCTTCTGAAGCTCAGCTGGCTCTCCCCGCGCCCCCCCCAGAATCCGGCGGGACGCTTTGCAGACCTCTACAGGGAGAGTGAGCTCCCCGGAGAACTCAAATCCAGCACGCCCCTCTCTCCGGCAGCCGAAAAGAACGCCGCCCTCTACAGAAAGATCCCCACCGGCTGGTTCCGCCGGTACAGGGAGCTCTACTACAGCGCCGTTTCACAGGTTGACTACAATATAGGGCGGGTTCTGGACTGTCTGGAAGCCACTGATCAGAGACGGAACACACTGATTATCTTTGTAAGTGATCACGGAGACATGCTTGGAGATCATGAATGCATGGAAAAAGGCCTGCCCTACGACAGCTGTACCCGTATTCCCCTGATCCTCAGCTATCCCATACGGATTGAACCGGGAGAGAAATGCGATGATTTTGCCGACCTGAAAGACATCCTTCCCACCATAATGGATGCCGCGGGCATACGGATATCCTACAAATCCACCAGACTCCCCGGAGAAAGCCTCCTGAAGGAGAAGAGTGAAGAGTCCGGGAAAGACAGGACTCTGCAGTATATGGAGTACGGCTCAGGCATTCGGCGGTGGATATCCCTGAGAACAAAAGCTTATAAATACAACTACTACTACCGCGACGGCCGGGAGGAGCTCTTTGACCTGAACCAGGACCCCGCAGAGAGCCGGAACCTCCTGTTCAGCGCCCAGGATGAGGAAGTCCTGAGAGTCAGAGAAGAGCTGAAAACCTCCCTTCTGGAGCAGGAACGGCTCTGGGGCCCCGAGGGATGCATCGGAGAAGAGGGATTTATAGCCCTTGACGAGGGAGTTGACCAGCCTGCCAGACCGGGACCTTTTCCAGTCTTCCATAAAATGATACAGGACCCGAGGGAAGCCGGGCGGATGAACAGTTTTATTGATGAGCTGCTTCAATGCGTGGAAAAAGAGAACCTTGTGGATCTGGAAGAGCTGGATCTGGAACAGTGGCAGAAGGAAGGCGGTTTCAGCGACAAGGAACTGAGGGATCTCATAACCAAAGAGAAGAAGATGAAAACAAAAGCAGGAGAACAGAATGGAGCTTGACAGAGACGCGGCCCTGACCCTTTTCAGGGAGTACAACAAGTCAGAGAGCCTTTATACCCATGCCCTTTCGGTGGAGGCTGTAATGCGCCATGCCGCCGGTCAACGGGGACATGATCCCGATTTCTGGGGAATCGTCGGCCTTCTTCATGATATCGACTATGAAAAGTATCCGGACCAGCACTGCATCAAGGCCCCGGAGATTCTGGAAGAGCGGGGGTGGCCCGAAGAGGTGATTCACGGGGTGGTCTCCCACGGCTGGGGAATCTGCAGCGAAGTGGAGCCGGAGCACGAGATGGAGAAGATCCTCTATGCCTGTGACGAGCTCACAGGGCTGATCACAGCCACCGTTCTGGTACGGCCCTCAAAGAGTATTCTGGATCTGGGAGTCAAGTCTGTCAAAAAGAAGTGGAAGGCCAAAGGCTTTTCCGCCGGAGTGGACCGGAGCATCATAGAGAAGGGAGCCGCCATGCTCGGCATGGAGACAGGAGACCTTATAGCCATGACCATCGATGCCATGAAGCAGGTGGCCCCCGAAATAGGACTGGCAGGCGAAGAGTGACCCGCAATCCCCATATTCAGCCTCTGACCGAGTCAATAGAAGATCTTGTGGCCCGGAACCCTCTGCTCAATATCGATACATTTATCATCCCGTCGCCCTATATAAGGGACCCGGATATTGAGAAGGACAGAGACTACAGCTGCGTATGGGTGGACGAGGGAGAGATACTGGGATACATGCTTGTCTACACCGACAGGCACCGCAGAAATTTCCACATATACAAACTGGTCACAAGCCCCTTCGGCAGGGGACGGGGAATCGGTACCGAGTTTATCGAGTATCTGGCCTCCCGGATTCCCGGAAACGGAAGGGTCTACCTCTACATATGGGAGAAGCAGAGGGACACCATCGAATTCTTCCAGAACAAGGGGTTCCGCCAGGGTGAACCCATGGTCTACAGGAACCTTGTCTACAGTCACCTTCTGGCAGACAAGCATGACATTCTGGTTCTGGATGAGAAACGTGAGAAGAAGCCCCGCAGCGCTGAGGAGATCGGCAAGACACGCCACGATGCCCGCAAGACCCTCCGCCTGATGTCCAACATGGTGGATATGCTCTCGGTGGACAACGCCGACAGGATCATTGAGGATCTGAACCGGGAGACAACAACAATGATCAACATCCTCAACTCCTTCCGTGACAACCTGCTCGTCTCCCATACTGTCAATCTCCAGGACCTGATTCTTGAAAGGATCATCCCCTACATTGAAGCATCCACCACTCCCTGCGAGCTCCACCTTGAGCTGAGAACCAGAGAGTCCCAGACACCGGGCTCCTTTGTAAGCATAGGCCGGGCCCTGATCAATCTTGCATCCAACTCGCTGGACGCCGTATCCGAGGCAAAGAGAAAGGGCGTTATCAGGATATCCCTGATGAACGAGGACGATCATATTCTTCTGGAACTGGAGGATAACGGAGCCGGCATAGACGAGGCAAAGCTGAAGAAAGGGGTCGACGGTATCCCCCTTTTTGTGGGAAGAACCACAAAAGGCGGCAAAACAGGCGAAGGCATCGGTACGAGACAGATCTATGCCACCTTCGGGGCACAGAACATCGATGTTTCCAGCATCAAGGGCCGGGGAACACGCTGGCAGATCAGACTGGAGAAGGTCTCGGGACGCCTGGACAAGTGGCATATATCAATGGAGCGGAGACTGGGCGAGTTCAAGATGCTCTGGGAGAAGGCGGAGCTCCATGAGGGGGTCAGCCGGAATGCGGTGATCGCCTCGATCTGGCAGCTCCGGAAGATGGAGATATTCCTCTTCGACCTGCTTATGAAGTTCAGTAAATACCACAATATCCGAAACATACACAGAACCGTCCTATCCTATATGGAGGGTTCCCTGAGCCTTGAGCTGCTTACAAAAGAGACAGAGGAGTACCGCTGCGACGATCCTGTGGTCAAGGAGTGGCTCCTTGAGATTGTTCAGGAGATAAAATCAAGGAAGGACAGGCTGAAAGAGAGCCGGAAGACAGGGGACTTCAAGGGGGCCATGTTCAAAAGCTACGGCCAGGCCTTTGAAAACATCATTATCTTTACACTGGACCCGGAAACAGGAAACTTCAGGGCCACCGACAGAAAACTGGCGGAGCACCTGGATTTCGCCCCCTATCTCGGCAAGCCCAAGGAACTTCTTGTGCGGGGTGAGTTTATAGGAGACATGAATATCGACAGCAAACCCATTGTTCTGGGAGTCTGGTCGGTCAAGTCAGGTGAAGATCTGATAACAAAGCTTAAACTGATCCGGGGGGCTGCACAGAAACTGATTGAGATGGGCATCCACCCGTCGAAGAAGCTCTCCTTCTATCAGACGACCTACATCCTCCACTCCGAGGACATTGACAGCAATGCCTCCTGCACCTTTGAGGAGCTGGCAGAGTGCAGTGATGATGATCTTAAAAAGTATACCCGGGCGGCGGATGACGAGTTTCACAACTTCTTTGCCGCCGCCGACTGAACCGCCGAAATACAGGGGCAAAAAAGAGCCCCCGGGAAAAGGAGGAAACCCGGGGGCAAGTAAATGAAAAAAATCTACAAAAATTAGGAGAATCCCTGTTGTTCTACACTTTGAAAACTACCCTCTTAAAAGAGAGTTACAATAAAATCAGTTTTTTTTAATTTTTCTGTTATCCCCTCTCCCGGAGCTCCCTCTGCCCCCTTAAGAAAGCTCTGTTTTTTGATAAATTACTTTACCTGAAGGTTCTAAGGTTCTATTCTTTTTAAGTATCGATGTTTGAAAAAAAGTTTTAAAATAAATCCGGAGCAACCTTCAGCCTGCAATGATAAAAAGAACCAAGTACCTTTCTCAGAAAGAACGCGAAACCGCCAGAAAATACTACTACCGCTTTGTCTGCTTTAACGGCATTGGATTCAGTTTTCTGGGGAATACGACGGTATACCTTTTAGCCATACTCTACGGCGCCAGCAATATGGAGCTGGGGTATATCTCGGCGGCCCACTATATTACAGGGGGGCTGCTGATTTTCTATCCCCTCCTCTTCCGGGGACGTTCAAACAGCAGGGTCGGGTACATCGCCTGGCAGCTTCGGGGGATTGTCTCACTGGCCTACCTCCTTCTCCCCTTCCTGAAGGGAAGGTCCGCCGTATTGCTTATCCTTGTAACCTACACCCTCTTCTGTGTCACCCGGACCATCGGGGTTGCCGTACAGCAGACAATACAGAAGATGGTCTCCACAAGCCGGACCAGGGGTGAGGTTGTGATGACATCGTCCACAAGGTTCAACACCTTTGCCCTTGTGTCCCGGTTCTTCAGCTATGTACTCACATCTCTCCAGTTTCTTTCGGAACTGACAGGGATACTGACGCTTCAGTTTCTCGGAGTTGTAGCCAACACCCTCTCCAGTCTGAACCTGAAAAAGATGCCCAACCGCGAAACCGTTGACTATGTGAAAGGCGAGCACATGGGCCGGCTTCTTGCCAGGACCCTCAAAAAGAAGAAGGAACGCTCCATTCTTCTGCTCCGCTGGAGCGCCATCAGCATCGAGATTATGGGGGGGATGACCATTCCCTTTATAAGGCAGTATGCGGGATTCACGGCGTCACAGGTCTTTATGTACACAATTATAATTACAATCGCCTCGGTAATGGCGGCCCTCTTTATAAGGCCTTTTGCCGACAGAATGGGAAGCAGGCCCTTTATCCTCCCCGCGGGAGTTGCCCAGGCCGCCCTCTTCTTCACCTGGATGACCATATCACCCCACAGAAACAGCGAGTTTTTCTATATCCTGGGATTCCTTACAGTCTTTATCCAGAACATCCTCTCCCTCCTCTCGGCGCGGCTCTTTATCCAGTCCATACCCGACGAAGGGTCTGTCTCATACACATCCATGGACGTAGTGGTGACATCGGTGCTGGCCTTCTTTCTCGGATTCGCCGCGGGAGGCCTTGCAGACCTCTCCTCCACGACCCTCAATCTTCCCGTTCTTAACGTCTACGGCCTGACCTTTGCCCTTGCCATGGCCATATGCATATTCATCACCATTGTTGCCGCCGGCTTCCATGAGAAGGACAGCGCCACATTGAAGAAGACCTGGACCATGTTCTTCTCCATTGAACACATGCGGACCTTCCGGGACATCAGCCGGTTGAGCAGCGGCAGAAGCAACCTGAAGCGGAAGACCCTGATTCTCTCACTGGCCTATACGGGTTCCTCCCTTGCAAATGAGGAAATCAGGCAGATGTTCCTCAACCCCCTTGGTGCAGAGAAGGGGGACATTATGAAGACCCTCTTTGAACGCAGACGCCCCGAACTTGTGCCCGACCTGATAAGGGAGGCCATGGAAAAGCACTCCCTCTACAGACAGGAGGCGATTTTTGCCCTGGGGGCGTATCCGGAGAAGGAGGTAGAGGACGTCCTGACCCGTCTTCTGGAGGACGAGGACAGCCTGACTGCATCCAATGCAGCCAAGTCCCTGGGGCGGATAGGAAACACCGAAAATATGGATAAGGTCTATAAGCGCTATATCCATGGTCGGCGGGGGAATATCCACAGAGACCTGAACTACGTAATAGCCCTTTACAACATGGCCCCCGAGGGGGAGTGGATGGAAAGTCTTTTCACACCTGAGGTCAGCAGAGAGGGCGAAACCTATGAACAGAACCTCTATACCCTTGCGGCCAGGCAGATGGACCTCAGCCCCCCTCTGGGATGGATCTATCAGATGAACAACATCAGGGACGGAGAGGGCATTCAGATTCTTCTGGATGAAACAAGGGAGATGGACCTCTTCTTCCGGGCCCATGACTTTCTGCAGGACTCTTATGAGAAGAAGGACTATGGGGCCATATTGGACTGGTGCCGGGAGAGGTTGAAAGAGGCTCCCGAATTGAAGGGAGCCGCTCTTCCTGTTGCAAGATCCATAATAAACTTTGAAAGAGAATATGGAAATCCGGGCAATTCTATTGCAACATTGTATTATACCTATCAGATACTTTCAAAAGGAGGTACTTTATGATCAGTCCCGGCCAGATTCGCTCTCTCTTTCTCGACATGAATGTACCTCTTATAATCTCCGATAAAACAGGCCTGATAGTCAATGTAAACCACAGGGCCGAAAAGCTCCTCGGCATCAGGGAGGATGATCTTATAAAGAGGCATATTAATGCCCTGATGACCCCGAAAGAGAGAGAGATCAGCACACGGAGCATATCCAGAGACCCCAAGACCGGTATGATGATGTGGCTTCTGCAGGATACACAGGAGAACAAGGAGAGCGAATCAAGAGGCAGTGAACCCTTCCTGGCGGCCATGACCCATGAGATTCGAACCCCGATGAACGGCATAATAGGGATGACAGACCTGGCCCTGGAAGAGGAGATGAGTCCTGTTCTGAAGGAGTACCTTGATGTGATACACATCTCGGCGGACTCCCTGATGCGGGTGATCAACGACATCCTTGACTACTCCAAGATTGAAACGGGCAATCTGCTCCTGGAGGAGATTCCTGTCACACTGCCCGATTTTCTGGACTCCATCGTCAAGCTCTTCAGTGCCCAGGCCCGTTCGAAGGGGCTTGAATTCAGGTACAGCGGTGAGGAAAATCTTCCGGAAACCATTATCGGGGATCCCGTGAGAATCAGACAGATTATCCAGAATCTCCTGAACAATGCCCTGAAATTCACCTCCAGCGGTTATATTGAGTTATCAAGCTACCTGAACAGCGACCAGTCAAGGATCTATTTCAGCATCAGTGATACGGGGATCGGAATCCCTGCGGAAAAGCAGCACCTTCTCTTCCAGTCCTTTACCCAGATTGATGCCTCCACAACAAGAAAGTACGGGGGAACGGGGCTGGGCCTGGCCATATGCGCCTATCTGACAAGTAAAATGAACGGCCAGATAGAAGTAAAGAGCAGCGAGGGAAAGGGAAGCACCTTCCGTTTCTTTCTGCCCCTGATCCTGCCGGAAAAGGAAAAGAATGAGTCCGCCGGCAGTTCAGATTGCAATGATATAAGCATCGACCACAGCATAAGCGAAGCGCCCCTTGTTCTTCTGCTTGAAGACAACAGGGTCAACCAGTTCCTTGCGGTCAAGACAATGGAAAAGGCAGGATACAGGGTTGTGACGGCGGAAAACGGCTATGAGGGGATTGAACGCTATAAGGAAAACAGACCCGACATAATTCTGATGGACATACAGATGCCTGGAAAAGACGGATACGAGACAGCCAGGGAGATCCGGCTCCTTGAAGAGGAAAGTAAAGAGAGTACACCCATTATTGCGTTGACAGCCCTGGCTCTCAGTTCGGACAGAGATAAGATCACCGAAGCGGGAATGAACGATTTTCTTGGAAAACCCGTCAGTCCTATTGACCTAAAACAGATGCTTCTTAAATATTGTAGGCAGTAATTTCCAAGGAGCATTCATGAAAATTCGGAAGACTCTAGAGTCTGTAACCCCCTATGTTGCCGGTAAAACAAGAGCCGGTGCCGTTAAACTCTCATCCAATGAGAACCCCCTGGGCCCGTCCCCCAGAGCTCTTAATGCCATAAGCAGGGAAATGAACCATCTCCACCGTTATCCCGACGGCCGGGCGCAGTTGCTGCTCGATGCCCTGGCCCGGCACTTCGACCTTCCCCCGGAGTGCTTTATCGCCGGAAACGGATCTGACGAAATCTTCGCACTTATTGCCGGAACCTACCTTGAAGAGGGACGGGAGGTTGTCACCGCCGACTCTACATTCTCGGAGTACAACTTTTCAGGCCTCCTCTTCGGCGGCCATGTCAAAAAGGTCCCCCTGAAGGAGGGGCGTTTCGATCCTGACGGGCTTCTGGAGGCTGTAACAGATAAAACAAGCCTTGTCTTTCTGGCCAATCCCAACAATCCCACCGGTACAATACTGAGCTGTTCCGAAATAAAGGGTTTTCTGGATCGGCTGCCCAAAGAGGTCGTACTTATACTTGATGAAGCCTATGCTGAATTTGTAACACACCCCGGGTTCTGCCCGGGACGGGATCTTATAATGGATTACCCCAACCTCATTGTCACAAGGACCTTCTCCAAGATTTACGGCCTTGCGGGACTCCGGCTGGGCTATGCCATGGGACACCCCTCCATTGTCCAGGATATCTTCCGGTCCAAACAGGCCTTCAATGTCAATCTCCTTGCCCAGAAGGCGGGTGCCGAAGCCCTTAAGGACAGCGAGTTTATTGAAAGGACCCTGACCCTCTGCCGGGAAGGGAGAGAGTACCTCTATAAGGCCCTTGAAGAGGAGGGATACTTTTTCTACCCCAGTGAAGCAAACTTTCTCTGCATCCGCGTGGATAGAGACAGTAAAGAGGTGTTTGACTACTTCCTCGAGGAGGGAATGGCCATACGCCCCCTTGCCTCCTTCGGCATGAAAGAGTGGATACGCTACACCATAGGCACTTATGAACAGAACTGTGAGTTTATCCGGATTCTGAAGTCTCTCAAAACAGGGAAGATCTGACACAGCATTTGCCGGGCTCCGGTCCGGCAAAGGTGACAAGGAGTAATAAATGTACTATCTTCTGGCTCTTCTCCTTCTTCCCCAGGTAATAAACTTCCTTCTGGCACTCCTGCCCGCCCTGTTCCTTCTGAACTACTTTTATAAAAAAGACCCCCGTCCCGAACCCCGGGCTACGGTGACAAAGGCCTTTCTCTGGGGAATAGCCGCCACACTCCCCGCTCTGCTGATTGAGATTCTCTTCTCATGGCTGACCCCCCGGGGACTCTCTCCCCTTGCCTCGGCAGCGGTCAGGGCATTTCTGATTGCAGGGCTTGTAGAGGAGAGCTGCAAGATGGCTGTGATCAACAAATTCATCTATCCCCGGCCCGAATTCGATGAAGTCAATGACGGGATTGTCTACACCATGGCGGCAGGACTGGGCTTCGCCTTTCTCGAGAACATCCTCTACAGCGTCAACTCTGATCACGGCTGGAGCCTGCTGCTTATCAGAGGTGTCACATCGGTCCCCCTCCACGGGCTGGCCTCCGGGCTGATGGGATACTATATAGGCCGCTCAAAATTCTCACAGAAGGACCACCGGAACAGAGGACTGATCCTTGCGGTACTCTACCATGGTCTCTATGACTTCTTCCTCTTTACAGGCAGTGCCGCCGGACTTCTCGTAATACCCCTTCTGGTCATACTCTTCTTCCATACAATGCACAAGATGAAGCAGGCCGTAAACGAGGACATTGATGAATACAGGGTCTGATGACGGGACACTGAATTCAGAAATCTGTTTTTTTTCAAACTTTCTATTGACAAATATCATGATACAGAATATCTTCTTTTAGCACACGACGCAGGGTGGAGCAGTTGGCAGCTCGTCGGGCTCATAACCCGAAGGCCGTAGGTTCGAGTCCTACCCCTGCTAAATTACTGAAAACAAAGGATTTTATCCTTATTTTTTTATGTGATAATCAATCGGTACCGTTTTATTTTATGCTTTCCGGAATCCGATGAGAAAAGAAAATAAATGCATTCAAACATTGACATTTATTCTGATAAAGAATATTGTCTCCAAGCAACAAACGTCGCAGGGTGGAGCAGTTGGCAGCTCGTCGGGCTCATAACCCGAAGGCCGTAGGTTCGAGTCCTACCCCTGCTAAATTAAAAAGGTCACATCTCAGGATGTGACCTTTTTTTATCTGCCAGCCCCTTCTCTCCTGAATTGTTTCTGAATTGCTTCTGAATCCAATTCATATGCAGCTCCCCCCCCAAAAAAACTTTTGGGATGCAAACCCTGAAAATCCGTGACCTCCTGCCCATGAAAAAAAGCGGACCATCCCCTATACTTGAATAGGTGGACAACTTTACTCTCATTGCAATTCTTATAATGGTTCTCGGTATAAATGCACTGTTTGCATACTCCATTTCATTTGGAACAAAAAATAAACGTACCAGAGAGTGGCGAAGGTCATCTTTCTCCCTCTTTGCAGGTTTCTTTCTTCTGCTGTTCCAGCCGAATCTGCCGATTCTGATATCTGTCTGTCTGGCAAACTACATGATCCTTTCAGGATTTTATCTTCAGATCGCGGCGGCCCTGATGATTGAGTTCCGGAAAAACAGATTTCATAGACTTTTTTTCCCTGTAATTTCACTGGTCTACTGGATAGTCTATCCCTACTTCACCTTTATACGCCCCGATACTTCCTCAAGAATCGCCGTTATATCCGCCTTCCTCACGGTCATCTACCTCCTGGGAACTTTCAAACTGACAGGAAGCAAAAAGGAATTCGGGGTCAGGAACCGTATCACAAAAGAGCTGATTTTCATCTTTGCTTTTTCGAGCATTTTCTACCTCCTGCGCATGATCATTACTCTGTCGGGAATCGGCGCGGTTCAGTCTCTCTTTGACTCAAATTCAATAGTGAGCATCAGCCTGATTTTCCCCCTTCTCTTCAATGTGAGTTATACGATCGCCGTATTTCTTGCAAATCTGCGCAGACAGAACAGCCGTGTTCTTCAGGAGCAGGAGAAGCAGACAGCTCTGTTCAACTTCCTGAATGATACCGCCAGGCATCTGGAGAGGGATGAGCTTTTCGGTTCCATCGAGAGAATACTGAAAGAGAGCCTCGGCGTGGATACCGCAGCCATTTTTCTTAAGGATGAGGGAGAGGAGACCTACTCCATTGCCTACTCTTTCAATGAACTTGACCTGCCCCTGCAGGATGTATGGACCCTTCGAAAGGGAGAGGGCGCCGCAGGAATGGCTGTCAGCGAAGACAGAGTCATCAGGGTACATATGGATGAATACCACAACAGAACAGTAGCAGAAGCCTATCTGTCCAGAGGTTGTACGGAGCTGATCAGCGCTCCTTTGAAGAGCTCAGGCGGTATTATCGGAGCCGTAACCATTGCCAGTTCCGCAACTATTAAAAGTGATCTGCTGGACAGTGAATTCTTCTACTACCTGGGTGAACAGATCGGCCTTGTACTGCACAATGCTGAACTCTATGAACAGGTATCCCGGACGGCGGGGACCGATCCTCTGACGGGCCTCTATAACAGAAGAAGACTCCTTGAGCTCCTCGGAAAAGAGATAGAGCGTTCTGAACGTTACAACCAGAAACTCTCACTGGCCATGATGGATCTTGACCATTTCAAAAGCATCAACGACAAATACGGGCACGAGTGCGGTGATGATGTATTGAAGCAGGTTGCCGGACTCATCCGGGAAGGATGCCGTCAAACGGATATTATATCCAGATGGGGAGGAGAGGAGTTTCTTCTCGTCTTTATTGAATCGGGGATTGAAGAGGCGGCTCCTGTCTGCGAACGGATCAGATCCCTCGTAGAATCAACAGACCTTCCCTGCCTTGAAGGACGGAAGGTTACGGTAAGTGCAGGCCTTGCCCCATTCAAATTCTCTGAGACCATAGAAAAAAATGTATCCTCTGCGGACTCGGCCCTCTACAGGGCAAAAGAGAGCGGCAGAAACAGAGTGACCACAGTATCAGAAGATTAGCCCCCTTCTCCTTGAAGACGGCAGGGGCTCTGACCTATACTGGTCAACATGAAAATAATGGTCATATCCGATATACACGGAAAAGCTCCGGCCCTGAAAAAGGTTCTGGACATATACAGAGAAGAGAATTGCAGCCTGCTGCTGATACTGGGAGACATCCTCTATCACGGCCCCCGCAACCCCCTGCCTGAAGGCTATGCGCCCCAGGAGGTAGTCGCACTGCTGAACCCGCTGAAGAGTGAAATTCTTGCTGCCCGGGGAAATTGCGACAGCGAAGTGGATCAGATGCTCCTTGAGTTTCCCATAATGGGCGACTCTGCCCAGCTGCAGCTTGAAAACCGCCGCCTTGTTCTGACACATGGACACCTTGAAGGGCCCGGAGTGGCACTGCCCCTGAAGGGCGAGATAAGACTGTCCGGTCACACCCATATTCCCGTACTTGAAATAAAAGAGGGAGTGTGTTTCTTCAACCCCGGTTCCATCTCCCTGCCCAAAGGCGGAAATCCTCCCTCCTACGGTATTATTGACTCTGCCGCCTCTGACGGATGGTCCCTGTCGGTAAAGGCTCTTGAGACGGAAAAGGATCTTCTCTCCCTTACCCTGAACTGAATTTCCCGGAACCTCCTGATAAGGAGGTGACAGAACCGGCTGCCCTCTTTGTTTAATTGAAAACAGGGAGGATTGTTTGCAATGAAAAGATACCCGTCAGGAAGATTCGCACTTGCTGTACTGTTTCCGCTGCTTCTGCTCCTGCAGAGCTGTTCAAGCACTTCGGTATTGGGCCTTTCCCGTTCGGCCTATGTGGAGGAACTTGAAACAAGGCTTGACCAACAGTCGCTGAGAAGCAGCAGAATGGAAGAGGAACTGGAGGCGGTCAGGAACCGCGACGAAGGGCGAATGGTTTCAGCAGAGGAGAATATTGCCCTTCTCACAGAGCGTTTAGAGGAGATTGATTCAATCCGGCAGGATATGGACAGTCTTACCTCCGGATTAAACGCATCCCGGGAGGAGACAGGGGAACTTCAAAAAAAGGCGGATGAATTTGCACAGAGGCTGGACAGGGTGCACGAAGAGACTCTGGTCCTTCTGATCCGGGCTCTGGAGAATTATATCTCTCTGGAGGAGGATCAGAAGGTATCCCTGAGTTCCAGATGAGTCCCTCTAGAGGAAGCTCTCCATAAGGTCCATAAAAAGGTTCTTAAACCCCTCTGAATCGGGCTCAACCGCTGCACGGCAGTGGGCCGGCTCACCCTCGATGACCATGGTCTGCCCCAGAGTGACCGAATCATCACACTCCACACGGATGGCCACATCAAGCATATTGGCCAATGAGGGATCGATGACACAGGCTACAGTAAAGGGGTCATGCATCCCCAGACCCTCAAATCCGACGGACTTGTAAAAACTGAGATAGAAATTCAGCATTTTGGCCAGGGGTGTCAGAACTTTCCCGCCCATGTCAGCCAGCTTTTTCACCTCATCGGCGCTGAGGAGGACACGGTTTGTTACATCCAGCCCGTACATATCCACAGGCACTCCTGAAGAGAAGACGATATCCGCTGCATGGGGATCGGCGTAGATATTGAACTCCGCAAAATCTGTGGCATTCCCCCCCTTCAGGGCGCCTCCCATAATAATCACTTTTTTGATCTTATCCGCAGCTTCGGGATAGTCCTTGAGAAGGAGAGCGATATTGGTCAGGGGACCGAGGGCGATGATCTCCACCTCACCGGGATGGGTATTGATCTTGTCGATAAGAAGCTCAACGGCGGTTCTGCTGCTGAGTTTTCCCTTTGCAGGGAGGTTTACTCCACCCAGGCCGTTGTCGCCATGGACATGGTAGGCATGGTGGGGGGATCTGCTCAGAGGCTTGCATGCACCGGAGGCCACCTCGATATCCAGCCCTGCCAGCTCTGTGAGGGCCAGGGCATTCTCCGCTGTATTTTCAACAGGGACATTTCCAGAAACCGCCGTGATACCCAGTACATCAATCTCATCCGAGGCAAAGGCCATAAGAAGAGCCATGGCGTCATCAATACCCGGATCGCAGTCAATTACAACTTTTTTCATATAATAAAACTCCAATAAGAGAGAACTTAGGTCGGTTTGACTATTCTATGTTTTATGGAGGAAGTATGGCTAGGTCATCCCGGGAAATCTTTTGCTTCACATCGGGATCGGCGGATTTTACAAGTTCGGGAATCTCTCCGACAGCCCCGAAGCGGTCATCTCGAATAATAACAGCCCCCAGAACACCCTCTATGGCCGCCAGCCGGTTCAGAACAGGTTCGATGTCCCCTGACTCTTTTACAGAATTGCAGCCCAGTGTGGCAGCGGCATCGGCAAGAGAGGCGTTTTTTGAAAAGACACAGACAAGATCGCAGTCGCCGAAGCTCAGAGAGTGGCCCATCCGGGAAGAAGAACTGCACACTGCAAGGGGCATCATTGAGGGCGAGATTCTAAGAGCCAGATTACGGAACAGCTCACTGCCGCCGCTGTAGAGGCCCAGAACAACCTCTTCCCGGCAGTCCAGATAGATGTCGCCGCCGTTTTCTACTATTGTCTCAGGGGAGCCTGAAGCCCTGGATGTTTCTGCAGCCGCCTGGGCCATGGTTCCCGCAACCGCCGCCATAGGCCCCAGACCTGTAAGGCGGGAAGCCTCCTGCATCCTTCTGACAGTATCCGGCAGAAAGCCCTCGTCCCCTCCCGTATCAAAGGGTTCAAGGGCCTCCTCAAATCCGGTATGGGCCTTAAGGAAAGCCTCAAGATTGCGCCGCTCAGCCACTATCCTCCCGCCGGTCCTTTCAAAGGCGGCACTGAGAATATGGAAATGAGCGTCTTTATGGTGGAATTCTCTAATAGTTCTTTTCATCTGATGATTCCCCCGGGCCGGGTGGTCGCCCCTAGAAGAGGGAGTGGACAGCTCCAAAGGGACAGACCTTGATACAGCTCAGACACTCGATGCACTCCTGGGAGTCAAAGACAATCTCCATTGTCTGTCTGTCCGGTATGGAGAGGGCGGAGGTAGGACAGTGCGGAACGCAGCTGCCGCACTGGGCGCAGCGCTTCTCATCCCAGATAAGTCCCTTGTTGGCCCTGTCTATCCGGATGTCCAGGGAGCGGATAAAGGCCTCTCCCTTCTCAATATTTTCTTCGGACCCCGTCACATCCAGAACAAGATAGCCCTCCTCTTCGGGAGTCACTCTGGCCCGGAATATGTTGATGATCAGATCATAGTCCTTTACAAGATGGTAGACGATGGGCTTCTCTGTCTCGCACTCGGGAAAGTAGAGCATCAGCTTTCTTGTTACCCTGGTTTCACTACTCATTACAGACTCTCCTTCATGGGCTTCATCCCCTGCTCCACCGGAAGGGAACTGATGGGAGCGGAAATCATGAATTTTCCACTTCTGATCTCCTCCTGGAGGATGGCTGCGATCTTCCTCGCTTTTGAGTAGGACGAAAGGCTTCCGGCAGCCACCTTCTGCCCCAGTATCTCGACGCTTCCCGACTTCAGGTCCTCATAGTTCACCGAAGCCAGGACCTTTCCGGTCCTATCGGGATAGTCCGAGGAGTAATCGATGACCTGGGCCTTGATGTCCCTGTCCCGGATAGTGGTCTGCAGGAGCATCTGTTCATCGAGAATGGGAATGGGAATCCCCACTCCCACCGAGAGAGATGTTCCGTAGCCCTTCAGGCTGACCCCTCTGACAAACTCGCTATCCATCTTCTTCATATCCCCCGTAAGCGCCAGAGTCCCCGCGCCCTCTGAAGGAACACCCAGATGCCCCCGCTCACAGCTGGGGGCGTGCTGGGTTCCCTCGGAGTAGACATGACCCTGGGCACCGGCAAGCCAGATTCTGGTTCCCACACCGATGGTCCTGTAAAAGGGATCGTTCAAAAGGGGCGAAAGCTGCCCCGCCGAGGAGTATCCGCAGTTTTTCATGCGGGGTTTCAGATAGCCGAGATAGGTATATATGGGACGGTCAGAAGCATTGACCGCCACATTGTAGTTCTGATAGCAGTTGCGGGGATTCACCATGACGGCCTGATTCAGATCGTTGATTGTAAAAGTCGTTCTCTTCTCCCTCAGGGGGTAGTCATCGGTTCCGTAAGAGAGGGCAAAGAGCTGTACCTCTTCCCCGGCCACAAGTTTCTCCATAACATGGCCGCCGCCGAAGCGGAACTCTCCGGGGTAGTCGGTATTGGCAGGATCATTGGCCCTGAGCTGGGTGGCTCCCAGAAAGAGGTCCACTGCGGCGACACCGGCGTAGGCGCTCACATCATCCAGCCAGGCTTCGGTGATTCGCATCTTGGGTTTGGAGTGGCCGAAGTTCAAAAAGCAGCCGGAAGAGCACATGGGGCCGAAGGTGGCGGTTGTCACGACATCCACCTCTTTAGCCGCCTGCTCAACGCCCTTTTTGTCGACATAGTCGATTATCTCCTCGGCGGTGAGAACCACCGCCTTCCCGGAGCTTATTTTTTCATTTATCTCTTCGATGGTTTTCATAGCTCTCAAGAGTACCTGAGATGGGCGGAAAAAGCGAGTATTTCTTTACATTTACCCCCGCCGGATCACCCGGCTGTGCCATCTAGACAAGGGGCACCAGACTTACAGGGGTGCTGATAGAAAAAGGTGGCAGCCAGTCAGCCGCAGGAGTTCCGCTCTCCGTATCCAGCCGTCTGACCCGGATTTCATCTGAGTCCTGGCCGGCCGCAAGAAGCCAGCCCCCGTCGGGACTGAAAGAGAAGTCACGGGGGGTCTTTCCCCCTGTACCGAACTCGTCTATACGCTTCAGCCGCGGCTGCCCGCTGCTCCTGTCTATAGAGAAGAGTGTCAGGGTATCGGTAAAGCGGTTTGAAACATAGACCGCCCTCCCCGAGGGGTGGATCTTGACCGCGGCGGGTGCCGCTTTTCCGAACTCATCAGCAGAGACTGTATCGTGGGTTTCGAGGATCTCCATCCTCCCCTGCTCGGCCCCCTCTGTTACGATGCCGGCGCAGACAAGCCTGGGCTCCAGCTCACAGAGGATGTATGCCGCCGGAAGCTCAGGGTCCAGTGCCAGATGGCGGGGACCCCATCCTCCGGGAAGCTTCAGGGCCGTAGACTCATTCAGTCCGGGAGCCGCCAGAGAGTGACGCCGAACCAGATCGC
Organism: Oceanispirochaeta sp.; assembly: GCA_963676905.2. Taxonomy (GTDB): domain Bacteria; phylum Spirochaetota; class Spirochaetia; order DSM-2461; family DSM-2461; genus Oceanispirochaeta. The sequence continues at coordinate 1,965,920 of CAXXVE010000001.1, read as the reverse complement.
AGCCCAGATCACAGACATAAACCGAAGAACTTGCCCTGTGGACACTGATCTGATGGGCGTGGGAGGCCTCCTGCCTTGCCGGGTTGAGTCCCTTGCCTTTGTATATGAAATCATGGATCAGATTCCGGGGCTCTCCCTCTGTCATGGAGAATGCGGCGCACCGGCCGTCACCGTAGGATGCTATAAAAAGGAGATCCCTTTCAGGCAGGGGCAGAAGGTGGCAGCAGGCTCGCCCGGACACGGACAGACTGCTGCTTTCGCGGAAAAAACCTCCTGAATCTCTCCGGAAGGTTCTGATATACCCCTCGTTCTCTTCGCTCTCGGAAATTGAGTATAGAAGCTCTCCCTCCGTATCCCAGTGAAGCCATGAGGGGTTTTCAATCTCTTCGATTGTCTGAATAACCCGGATTTCACCGCTTTGTTCATTGAAGGAGATAATTGAGATCCCCTTTCCGCATCCTCCGGGAACATGTGGCAGGACCTGTGTATAGCTGCCCACTGCAAATTGTAATCCCTTCATATCCGCCTCCCTGTTGATCCGGCCATTCTCTCCGGGCCGCGATTCCCCTTATAAAAGGGAATCCCTCTCTTCAGGGTAGTATAACTCCCATTGCCCTGTAAGGCAGGGGATTTATTAAAAAATTGTAATCACTGAAGAGTATAAAGCTCTTTTCAGAAACAAGGGGTAGGATGGTATAATAGAGAGCAGCAGAAACCCTCCCCCGGCAGATCCGTGAACACTGCCGCTTCCGGAATGACCTGAATTGCTCCATCAGAATCCCTCCGGTCAATATCTGCAAGCATCATAAGGATTGCCGCGATGATAGGAATATCAGATATATATAAAATACTGGATCAGCAGAAGTATGCACCTGAGACTGAAAGAGTCCCCCTACATAAGGCCATAGGACGGCTGTTGCCTGAAACAGTCTATGCAGAGATAGATTCCCCCCCCTTTGACAAGTCCTCCATGGACGGCTGGGCGGTTCCGCCCGGAGACGGCAGGGGCCCCTGGAAGATAATGGAAACCGTCGCCGCCGGAACTGTCTCAACAAGAGAGCCCCTGAAAACAGGAGAGTGCGCCGCCATAATGACGGGAGCCCGCATACCCGAAGGCTGCGGCAGGGTGATCCGCATCGAGTACACCCGCCGGGAAAGGGATATGGTCTTTCTGGAGAGGGATGAAGACTTCGAGAATATAATCCGACGGGGGGATAATATGAAGTCGGGGGACATTGTCCTGACTCCCCGCAGACTCGAACCGAAGGACACGGGGATTCTCGCGTCCATGGGGATTGCTGAAATCAGCGCCGCCCGAAGCCCCAGGGTGGGAATTATAACAACGGGTTCTGAGATCATTGAACCCGGCAATCCCCTGGCGGCAGGGCAGATATACAACAGCAACGGCCCCCAGCTGACGGCCCATGCGGTGCAGGCCGGCTGTATTCCAAAGTACTACGGCATAACTCCCGACAACGAAGAGGCCCTTGAAAGGGTTATCAGAAAGGGCCTGGAAGAGAGTGATATCCTTGTCCTGTCCGGCGGGGTGTCCATGGGGGAGTTTGACTTTGTTCCCGGAACCCTTGAGAGGCTGGGAGTAAAAAAAAGCTTCCATAAAGCCTCTGTCAAACCGGGTAAGCCCATCTGGTTCGGACGCAGTGAAAAGTGTTTTGTCTTCGGACTTCCGGGAAATCCCCTATCCACCTTTGTCCTCTTCGAGGTCTTTGTTAAACATCTCATCTACCGTTTCTGCGGGATGGAGTACAAGCCGCTTGGTGTTGAGGCTGTCTTGGGAGAACCCATGGGCCGCAAGACAGCGGACAGAACGGAATTCCTTCCTGTCGCATTCAGGGACGGAAGGGTCTATCCTGTAGTCTGCCGCAGCTCATCCCATATTAATTCCATCGCCGGAGCAGACGGGCTTGTCATTATGGACATAGGTGTGCAGAATCTTGAAAAAGGAAAGATTGTTTATGTTAGACTCCTTTGACAGGAAAATTGATTACCTGAGAATCTCCGTCACCGACCGCTGCAACCTCCGCTGCATCTACTGCATGCCCGAAGAGGGGGTCGTCAAGCAGCACCACGAAGAGATCCTCAGCTATGAAGAGATAATTGCCGTCGCCAGGGAAGCGGCGGCCCTGGGCATTACCAAGATCCGCCTCACAGGCGGGGAGCCCCTTGTTCGAAAGGGAATCTGCTCTCTTGTGTCGCGCCTCAGCAGCATAGAGGGGATTGAGACCCTTGCCATGACCACGAACGGACACTTTCTTGCAGGGTATGCCGAAGAGCTCAAAAGAGCCGGCCTTGGAAGAATCAATATATCCCTGGATACACTGGACCCTGTCCGGTACAGGACACTGACAAGATGCGGTGATATAGATCCTGTGATCAGGGGAATCGAAGCGGCCCGGAACCTGGGCTTTCCCGTAAAGATCAATATGGTTATAAGCGATGACACCACAATGGATGAGATCACCGGGATGAAGGAGTTCTGCGCAGCCCGTGGAATCAGCCTCCAGAAGATCAGGGAGTACGACCTGAAGGAGGACAAGTTTGAAAAGGAGGAGATCGTCTATCAGCGGCCTCCCCCCTGCCATCTTTGCAACAGAATCCGCCTTCTGTCGGGAGGCACCCTGAAACCCTGCCTCCACTCGGACACGGAGATCCGGGTCGATATGAATAATATCCGGGAATCCCTTATACAGGCGATCCGGAGCAAACCCCGCTGCGGCAGCAGCTGTTCCACCCGGAACATGGTGGAGATCGGAGGATAGAATGACAGAAAAAACGGGAGACAGATTCTCCCATATAGATGAGAAGGGTGCGGCCCGTATGGTGGATGTCTCGGCCAAGCCAGTGATTCACAGAACGGCCACAGCGGAAGGCAAGATTTTCTGCGCCCCTGAGACCCTCTCTCTGATCCGTGAAAACCAGATCAGAAAGGGAGACGTCCTCACCACAGCCAACCTGGCGGGAGTGATGGGGGCCAAACAGACCTCCGCGCTCATTCCCCTGTGCCACAACATTTCAATGGATCAGGCTGTAGTTGACCTTAAAGTGGAGGATGATGGCGTCAGAATCACCGCCAGGACAGTCTGCACCGATAAGACGGGCATTGAGATGGAAGCCCTCACCGCCGTATCCGTCGCAGCCCTTACGGTCTATGACATGTGCAAGGCCGTGGATAAAAAGATGAAGATCGGTGAGATCCGGCTTCTGGAAAAGACAAAAACAGCCCTGCCCGGTTAAGCGGAACTCCGCCGCGGGCACAACAGGATAAGAGTAATGAAAGAATTTAAAATACTGTCCATCAATATATCCCTGAAAAAGGGAGAACAGAAGGTCCCTGTACAGGAGGCTGAACTCCAGGTGGACCACGGCATTGTAGGCGACGCCCATGCGGGAAACTGGCACCGCCAGATCTCCATGCTTGCCGATGAGGATGTGGAGACCATGCGGGGACAGGGGATTGAACTCAACTTCGGTGATTTTGCCGAGAACATAACAACCTCGGGCATCGAGCTGCACACCCTCCCCGTGGGAACCCGGCTTAATCTGGGTGAGTGCGAAGTGGAGGTAACACAGATCGGCAAGGAGTGCCACCACGGCTGCGCCATCTACCAGACTGTGGGAGACTGTGTCATGCCCCGGAAGGGTATCTTTGTAAAGGTCATCAGGGGAGGTAGTATCTCAAGTGAAAGTAACTGTTCTTACGGTGAGTGACAGGGCCAGCCGGGGGGAGTACGACGACCTCTCAGGCCCCGAAATCCAGTCCATTCTGGAGGAGAGTCTTTTTGAATGCGGCGTCAGCCGTCTGATCGTTCCCGATGAAGCCGATGCCATAAGAATGGCCCTTGAAGGCGCTCTGGGAGAGGACTGGATCATCACCACAGGGGGAACGGGCATATCCCCCCGGGACATAACACCCGAGGTGTGCCGTGAGTTCTGCGACAGGGAACTGCCGGGAATAGCGGAAATGCTGAGGGCCGAGTCCTATAAGGAGACCCCCATGGCCATGCTGAGCCGCGGCTACGCGGGAATGAAGGGAAGAACCCTGGTGGTCAACTTCCCCGGCTCCGTCAAGGCGGTCCGGCTTTGTACAAAGGTTCTTGTTCCTGTAATGGAGCACAGCATCAAGATGCTCAAGGGCATGGGCCACTGACCGGAGTATAAAAAAGGAGTACACCATGGCGACTGTGACCGGTATTTATATCAAGACAGAGAAGGACTCCCCCCGAAGAGAGATCGAAGAGGGGATGTTTCTGGAAAACCACGGCCTTGATGGGGATGCAAACTCAGGCGAAGGCCCCCGTCAGGTCTGCCTCCTCCGGAGAGAGGACAGGGAAGAGCTTGAGAGGGACAGCCGGGACGGGCTCTGCTTTCCCCGCTTCCTGGAGACAGTTCAGGTGGAGGGCCTCGAGCTTGATGCTCTGGAAACCGGAAGCTGGCTCCGCATCGGCGACACGATAATGAAGGTCAGCCTCAAAGGAAAAAAGTGCTGGCCCGAGTGTGAGATCATCAAGGCGAAATCCACCTGTGTTCTTGCAAAGGGAGTGCGATTCCTTGAGGTCCTTGAGCAGGGGCGTGTCAAAAAGGGAGACCAGGTCACCCCGATCTGAAAGCCCCCCGGGACAGGCCGGTATCAGAGGGCCATCAGCTTCTCGAGATCCCTGTCGGCAGGACCTCCGTCGTCTCCATAACCCCTTTTTCTATAGTACTGCCGTACCATCTTTTCGATGGGCACCACCGTATTCTTACCCTTGAAAGGAGTATCCTTCTCGTGGGTAAAGCGCCGGGGCAGAGAGTCCTCCGCAGCATCCATACCCATCTGAACATTCATCCCGCGTTCCAGCTTGTTGATTCTCTCACCCGATCGGATGAACCCCCATTTCCCCATCCTGATTCCCGTAACTGACCAGAAGTACTTGCTCAGAATACTCCAGTCCATCAGAGCCATGGCCAGTTTCGGCATGGTTATGGTTGCCGCCTTCAGAATAAAGGAGGGCAGGTATTTTGGAATTACAGGCTCCGTCATAATCCCGAAGACCGAGAAGAGACAGACCTGCAGAGAGTTGACCCCTGTATAAAGGTCCTCCATAAAAACGACCCAGTCCGCCTTGCCCAAGGTCACATGGGGAGGCATAAAGCCAAGAAGCTGCTCCATGGCAATCATATAGGAGCCCAGATGGCAGCCCCCCTTGTTATGGACAGCATAGCCCAGTCCGTGTCCCCAGCTGGACCGGGGGTCGTAGGCGGCCACCTCGATTCCCTTGACCTGGATGGCAAAATCCTCTCCCCCGTACTTCCGGCTTAAATTCCGGGAACCTTCGGCAAGTTCATCACCCTCCCCTCTCCGGAAGGCGATGTCCTTCAGAATCTGTGCGATATTGCCTGTCTGCCCGAAGGCAAGCTCCGTCTTCCGCAGGCCCTTCTCGCCGGCCTCCATGGCCCAGGCAATGGTTCCTCCGGCGGAGATGGTGTCCATTCCCATCTCGTTCATAAGATCGTTCCAGGCGCCTATGAGATCGGGATTGTAGTTTTCAATATTGCTGCCGAACATGCCTGTGGTTTCGTATTCGGGGATCTGCCTCATCCTGCCGTCGGGATAGCGCCCCTTGTGGCCGCAGAGGACCGAGCAGTGCCTGCAGGAGGAGTGACGGGTCGAATATTTCTCGGCCATGGCCTCCCCCGAGTTCTTCTCCACATCCGGATGGCTTCGGTCACGGAAGTTCCTGACAGGGGCGAAGCCCTTCTCCATTCCTGTTTTTACATTTACATTGGTACCGTAGTAGCGGTAGCTCTTGGTCATGTTATTCCGCAGTATATACTTGCGGGCCTTCCTGACGGTGGCATCAAAAAGCTCTGGAAGAGCTGGCTCGCAGCGGACCTCTTTTCCCCTTGCCACAAGGGCCTTCAGGTTCTTTGAGCCCATCACAGCCCCCACGCCGCCGCGGCCGGCAAAGCGGTGGCCCGAACAGATATTGGCATAGAGCACTCCGTTCTCTCCGGCAGGTCCGATTACCGCGGCCCCCTCCTTGGGAGTCAGGTTCAGGGACTCCTGAACCTCATGGGTCCCCTGTCCCCAGAGTGTACGGGCCGATTCAAAAAAGGCGCCCTCCCTGTCAATTCTGAGGGTTACCGGGCCTTCGGCGGCTCCCGATATAATAACTCCGTCCCATCCTGCGGTTTTGCAGGCCTCGCCGAAAGGACCGCCGCAGGAGGAGCCCACCATCAGTCCCGTCAGGGGGGACTTTGTAAGCACCTCGAACCGGGCGGTACAGGGCGCTCCTGTTCCCAGCATAACCCCCATGGAAAAGATAAGAAGGTTCTCCGGCCCCAGAGGATCGACCCTGCCCAGGCTCTCCCTTGAAAAGCGGTCATGATATATCTTCAGGGCCAGCCCCTTGCCGCCGAGATACCCCTCAAGGTCCTCAGGGCTGATACTGTATACAGACCAGGTCTCATTTGTAAGATTGATATCCAGATATTTGGAAGATGTACCCTTAATTACCTTCACCGGGGACCTCCATTACAATGGCTGAAAACTGGCAGTTGTCCCTGCACCAGCCGCAGGAAATACACTTGTCAGACTTGGCAAGTACAGCATGATTGCGGATAAGAGGAGAGTGTTCGTCCTTCATGGCCAGCGCCTGAACCGGACAGACTGCAACGCAGTTTTCACAGGCGTAGCAGTTTGCAGGGATAATCCTCGGCTGAAGCCACTCGGCCCTCTTCGTCCGGGGGACAGCATCTCCGTAGCTGTTGCGGACCGCGCCTTTGGGACAGACCCGGCCGCAGGAACCGCAGTCGATACAGAGAACACCTTCGATAATGTGGAGTTCTTTAATTGAGCCTGAAACGGCTGATGTGGGACAGATCTTTCGACAGGCTCCGCAGCCTATGCATCCGGATACAATTGAATGGGCCATATCTCCTCCGCTCCTCAATGATAAGGGCAGAAGTTCAATATGGCAATGAGTTCCAGCTCATAAATGCGGCAGCCGGGAGACAGAAGAGTGATCGCAAAGGAACCGTATCCTGTGGATCTCAGGCTGAAAAAGTCAGTTTAATCTCTTCATCCTCAGCCTGCTCCATCGTGAAGCTGCCTGTAAAATTCAGGGAGAATCCGATATTGCCTGCCAGTTCCGAGATCAGCTTGTCCTTCAGCTTGATACGCTCATCGTCGGGGCATTCGCTGTTGAAGTAGAGGTTAAGCTCGTGGTTCTCACGGGCGAACTGAATCAGATAGGCCGAGTGGTCGGGAAAGATAAGATCCTCATAGACATGGGAGATCTCCTGTCCCATTCTGTTGAGTCCCTCTTTAACAAATCCAAGGGGTTTCGGGGGAAATACCATTTTTGCCTCCAGTACAGACAGAAGTGCAAAATGCATACCACCCTGATAAAAATGCTTAAATTTCACCGTATTGCTGATTTAAGAAGATCAGCAGGGCCCCGGCAGTGTGAGATTTCAGACATAAATGTGTTGTAAGCCTGTTATTTATACCTGCCGGTACAATTGACACAACCGGCAGGAACAGTGCTGAAGAGTGGGGAGACTAAACGATCAGGGGCAGTACGGTTATATAGATTCCACCGAAGAAGAAGGCGGAGCCGGCCAGAACAAAAAGATGCCACACAGCATGGTAGAAGGGCATTTTCTTCATGGCATAAAAGATTGTCCCAATGGTATAGGAGAGGCCTCCCGCCAGCATCCAGTAGAGAGACTCCACAGGGAAGGCCGCGATGAAATCATTGATAAAGAATACAACAATCCAGCCCATGGCCAGATAGATAAGGGTGTGGAGCACCTTCATCCTTCCCCAGAAAACAAGCTTGAACACGGTGCCCAGGACAACGATGGACCAGACAATGACAAGCAGGAGATTTCTGCGGGAATCGGGCAGGGCCATACAGAAAGGCGTATAGGTACCTGCAATAAGAATATAGATATTTACATGATCCAGAATTCTAAGGAACCGTTTCAGGCTTGAGGGTCTTATCATATGGTAGACAGCGGAGGACGTGTAGCTGAGGATCATGGAAATGCCGAAAACAGTCAGGGCTATATGGGTTCCGGCAGAAGCTCCCGCCGCAGAGACAAGCATTATAACGAGGGCGGCAACCGAAAGAACGGCTCCGAACCCATGGGTGACGGAGTTGGCCAGCTCCTCTTTCGGGGAGTCATGGCTGTGCAGAGTGATATGTGTATCGAGCCAGCGGGCTATACTGTTCAAGAAGGGCCTCCGGTTATTTCGTAAATATAGATGCATTCTATCTGCACTGCGGGGGACAGACAATCAGAGAAAGATGAATTAGTACCTTTTGCCCAGAGGAAAAGCCCCCGTATAGTGGAAATCTATCGGGGCAGGGATCGGTCAAGCTCCGCCTTGAGAGCATCGTAGGGATAGGCCCCCTGCAGACGCATCAGCTGCTGCCCCTTATAAAAGAGCATAATTGTAGGTATGGACTGGATTCCGTAACGCCGGGCCACATCCTGCTTCTTTTCGGTGTTGATTTTCACCGTGACAATCCGTCCCTTGTACTCTTTTGCCAGTGCGGCGATCACAGGGCTTACCATCTTGCAGGGACCGCACCAGTCCGCATAAAAGTCCACAAGCACAGGTAGTTCGCTGCTGTTGACGAGATCTTCAAATCCCGGGGGCAGTGCTGCCATAAAAGACCCTCCTTCCACTCTCTTAGTGTCAAAATAATAAATCCGGCCCCCGGAGAACAGCAAAAAAACAGGTTATGAGGAACCCCTTCTCCAGGGTCCTGCCTGAACCGCCGGGAAAAATCGAAAATCAGCCCTTAAAATCACCCACCGGCGCCGGAATGGTTTATAACATATAGTAGAGACTCTGGATTCGCCCTCCGGCCTTTTCTGTGAAACAGGTTTGGACAGAGGAAAAAAAAGGAAATGCATATGTATAAATCCATTCTGGAAATACCCTTCGACACTGTAAAAAAATATCCCGACAGAATATCCCACCAGTTCCGGACCAGGAAGGGGGAAGAGAAGATCAACTTTGCCGAGTTCACCCGATTTATAAGGGTTCTTACTGCCGGCTTCGGCCGTCTGGGCATAGGCAAGTCGGATCATGTCGGTTTTTTTATGAACAACCGCTACGAGTGGATCTCGACAGACATGGCCCTGATGGCTCTGGGGGCTGTATCGGTTCCCCGCGGCTCCGACACGACACCCAGGGAAATACAGTTTATATACAAACACTCCGATTCGGCCTTTCTGATTCTGGAGACAATGAAACAGCTCCATGACATTCTCCCTGTCTTTGAAAAGGAGGACTGGAAACAGTGCCGGAAGATTATCGTTCTTGAAGCAGTGGAGGATACAGACCTGCCGAAAGATATTCTCAAGATGCTGATCTCATACAGTGAAATCACCGCAATGGGTGAAGAAGCTCTTGCCGAAAACCCCGATCAGGTGGAGAAACTTATGGAGGAGATCAACGAAGACGACCTGCTCACAATAGTCTACACTTCGGGAACCACAGGCAACCCCAAAGGAGTCATGCTGACCCACAGAAACTTCCTCCAGAATGTGGAAGCGAACACACCCCGTCTTGAAATTGATCCGGAAAGGGCGGAGCGCAGTGTCGTAATGCTCCCCTCATGGCACGTCTATGAGCGTACCTTCGAGTACTGCGCCATGGTCTGCGCACTGACAATAGTCTACTCCTCGGCCGGCCGTTTCGCCTCGGACCTGCTGCGGATCAAACCTGAAATTCTGATCTCGGTTCCCCGGGTCTGGGAGTCAATCTACCAGAAGCTGATCCGGGCCCTCAGCGAGATGGGCTTCGTTAAGCGGAACCTGATCTTCTTCTTCATCAAGGTCAATCAGGTGTACCTGAGCTCCAGACACTACCTACGGGGATGCTATATCCGCCTCAACAGGCGTTCGGCCTTCAGGAGGGGCCTCTCCTGGTTCTACCATCTCCTGCTTCTGATTCTGATGACCCCCGGCCACCTTATGGCTGGGCTTCTCTTTAAACCTTTCAGAGAGAAGGTGGGGGGACGGCTCCGGGGAGCGACCTCCGCCGCGGGGTCCCTGCCCAAGTACCTGGATGAACTGTTCAATGCCCTTGGAATAAAGATTGCCAATGCCTACGGGATGACCGAGTGCGCACCCGGTATTCTCTCAAGAACCTTTGCCCGGAACACATTCGGCTCCACGGGTGTCCCCTTTGACAACACAGAGGTCGTGATAAGAAGGGAGGACGGAACTCCTGCCGGCATCGGAGAGAAGGGAGTACTCTACTGCCGCGGCCCACAGGTAATGAAAGGCTACTACAAGAACCCCGAAGCGACGGCAGCGGTTCTGGATGATGAAGGCTGGCTGAATACAGGGGATCTCGCGGTTCAGTCTGAAAACGGAGAGTTTATAATTGTGGGCCGGGCCAAAGATACCATCGTGCTGATGGGGGGCGAGAATGTGGAACCCGAGGCCATCGAGGACAAGATGAAGGAGAGCCTCTATATAGACCATGCCGTAGTTCTCGGTCAGGACCAGAAACAGCTTTCAGCCATTGTTGCGGTCAACGAGGAGGAGCTGATGAAGCTGGCAGCCCAGCTGAAACTTAAGGACGCAGAGATTCCGATGAGCGGAAAGGACTCCATCGAACATGACCACATCTACGAGGTGATTATGAAGGAGGTCAACCAGCTTATCTCAAAGGAACAGGGATTCAAGCCCTTTGAATTCATCACAAAGATACTTCCTGTAAAGAATGACTTTTCCATCGGCAAGGAGCTCACCCAGACACTGAAGGTCAAACGTAAATATGTTGAAGACAAGTACAAGAACATGATAGACAAGCTTATGAGTGAGACTGAAAAAATCAGGAACAAGGACAAGAAGAAGAAAAAATAGTCTGCTCAGATCCGGCATCCTATATCCGGATGCCGGATTCAAAACGGTACAGGAATGGCCTGCTTACTTCTCAAGCTCCCTGACAAAGGGAATGGAGTCCATTGCCCCGGGGCGTGAGACTGTTATGGATGAGGCTCTTGTGGCCCGTTCCATTGACTCACGGACTCCCATGCCCTCAATACGGCTTGCCAGAAAGTATCCGAAGAATGTGTCTCCTGCTGCAGTGGTATCCACAACCGGTGTTTCCACAATGGGAACAAATTCCCGTTCCCCGTCTCTGCCGAACCAGGAACCTGCCTTGCCGGCAGTCAGGAGAATACTCATCCCGGGATAGGCTGCGGTCAGGCGGTCCAGAGTCTCTTCAAAACTCCCCTCCTCTCCCGCAAGATCCTGCCCTTCGATCTCATTCACAACAAGAAGCTCCAGCTTGTCCAGAGGCCATGTTTTTACATCGGCTGTGTAGGGTGCGGGATTCAGGCAGACCTTCATCCCCTTCTCCCAGGCCTTCTCTATGACATAGGAGGTCAGGTTGATTTCGTTCTGGAGAACAAGATAGTCCCCCTCGCCGAAGTGGGAGAGAGTCTCATCCACATGTTCTTTCGTGTTGCTGCGGTTACCGCCGCCCACCAGAACTATGGAATTCTGGCCCTCATCGGAAACCTGGATAATAGCCTGTCCCGTAATGCCGTCGTACCGCCGGATATAATCGGTATGAACACCGAATTTTCCCAATAGATCAAGAAGCATATCACCATCATGTCCGATGGTTCCGCCATGCCATATCTGTGCCCCGGCCTTGGCAAGAGCAACAGACTGATTGGCCCCTTTACCGCCTCCGTTCATTTCTACATCGGAGGCGGGGATGGTCTCTCCCGGTTTCACAATATGGGAGACCTTATATACAATATCAATATTCAGAGATCCGTAATTCAGAATTTTCATGAGTTCAATTTATTAGATTTTCACTTATGTCACAAGTAGAATTTAAAGTTAAAAGCCACCAAAAAGTATTTATTTATACAGTATTTCAGAAGTATTGAAGTTTTCATCCCTGAATTCAGGGCTATCAGTGAACAGGAACTGCATAAATATACGATGCAATTGACATATAATTTCATGGCACTTATCATTAAGCCTTACAGTTCATATAAAAAATGAATCAAAACCAAACTCAGGAGTGACTCTATGATTCTCTACGTGCAGTTTGCACTGTATCTGATACTGATGCTGGGCATCGGTTACTATTCAATGAAAAAGACAAATACGAATGAGGACTTTCTCATCGGAGGAAGAACTATCGGCCCCATGACATCGGCTATCTCCGCCGGTGCCTCGGACATGTCCAGCTGGCTCCTTCTCGGTCTTCCCGGAGCCGTGTTTGCAAGCGGTCTTGTAGAGGGTGTATGGATCTCCGTTGGACTTCTGATCGGAGCCTATTTCAACTGGCTTATCGTTGCCGGCCGACTCAGGTCCATGACTGAAAAAATGAATGCCGTTACCCTTCCAAGCTTTATCGGAAGCAGATTCGACGACAAATCCGGTGTACTCAAGATTGTTTCCACACTTGTAATTCTCTTCTTCTTCACCCTCTATGTGGCCTCAGGGCTGAAAGGGGGAACTCTCCTCTTTGCCCACAGCTTCGGTGCCTCCGAAGAAGTAGGACTCATCGTGACAACTCTGGTTGTTGTTTCCTATACCTTTCTGGGCGGATACATGGCTGTCTGCTGGACCGACCTGATTCAGGGACTCCTGATGCTTGCCGCCCTTGTATTCTGTGCCCTCCTCGGCTTTGCAGCTATAAGCGGAACGGGAGTTGAAATCTCATCAGTAAACCCCGCGGCCTTCAAGTTCTCAACAGGATGGATCACAGCCATATCCCTGCTGGCGTGGGGATTCGGTTACTTCGGACAGCCCCATATTCTGGCCCGGTTTATCGGAATCAGGGATGTTAAGTCCGTAAAGAGCGCTAGACGCATCGGTATTACATGGATGGCCCTCACACTGATTCTGGCTACAGGCATCGGCCTTATCGGAATCGGATTCGACTCATTTTCCCACCTCCCCGGTGTAAGCGGACCCGACGGAAACAGTGAAAGAGTCTTCCTCGCCCTGACAACAGCCCTCTTCCACCCCGTGTTCGCCGGATTTGTTCTGGCAGCGGTACTGGCGGCTGTAATGTCCACTGCCGACTCGCAGCTTCTGGTTCTCACATCGTCTCTGACAGAGGATATTCCCTTTATCCAGAAGAAGAACGACAAGACCAAAGAGCTTATCAGCCGTCTGGGTGTTGTAGGTTTTGCCCTCCTGGCTTTTATCATTGCCTCCACCGACTCGGGAACCATCCTCAATATGGTTGGTTACGCCTGGGGCGGATTCGGTGCAGCCTTCGGTCCCCTTGTTATTCTGGCCCTGACCTGGAGAGGCATGACCAAATGGGGAGCACTGGCAGGAATGGTCGTCGGTTCTGTTACAATTTTTGTTGTAAAGAACTACATATCCATCGAAGGGGAGTACTTCTATGAACTCCTTCCCGGATTCATTCTGTCATTTATAGCGGTTATCATTGTCAGCCTGCTGACAGAGAAACCCTCGGAAGAGACCCTTGCGATTTTCGATGAAACCAACGCTGACGTTCATCTGTAAGATGAGCTTCATACTTGATTGAGTCATAAAAAAGCCCGGTTGATACCGGGCTTTTTTTAATAGAATGCCTTGTTTGGTTTTTCCTTGTGCAGATCGTCCTGATAGAGGGTGGCGCAGTTCTTACCGCTCTCCTTTGAGGCATAAAGGGCCTTGTCGGCCTGCTCAATCATCTCCCTGGAATCCTCCATGCCCGGGGAAACAGCAGAGACTCCCAGACTGGCTGTTATTGAATGGGAGACTCCATCTTTATTGAAGCTGTACTGCTCCACCCGTTTGCGGAGGCGTTCGGCAAAGACCATTGCCCCTTCACCCTCGGTGTCCAGAAGGACGATGGAAAACTCCTCACCTCCGAAGCGCGCGACAATATCACTGCCCCGGATACCTTCGCTGCAGAGCTGGGCCAGCTCCCTGATAACCACATCACCAAAAGGATGGCCATAGGTATCATTGACCTGTTTGAAGTCATCAATATCCAGCATGATCAGGCAGTATGAACGTCCGCTCCGTTTGTAGCGCAGAAACTCCTCATCCAGCCTTTTGTCCAGATAGCGCCTGTTGAAAATACCCGTAAGACCGTCCAGACGGGTCAGATCTCTGAGATTCTGTTCCAGATAGACAGTCTCTGTGACATTCTGTACGGTCAGAACAATCAGTTTTTCGCCGTTCTCATCCAGGGGGATGAGAGAACAGCTCTGCTGCATATAATCATACTCTTTTGCATATATTCCTCTTGCGGGAAAGGGAAACAGATAGGTATGCAGCTTTTGCGAGAGATAGACATAGTTGTTGAATTTCAGGACAGACTTGATGCTTCTGATGAAAAAGGGGGTATTCAACTGGGGGAAATGTTTGAAAAGGAGAGTTCCTTCAATATCTTCTCTCCCCATACCGCTGTTGATTTCCATCCAGTGGTTCCACAGAACCACCTGATACCTGCTGTCCAGAATGACTATACCTGTATTCAGAATATCCAGGATTTGCCGTTCCAAATTTTTTACGCTCCAATAAATCGAGATAATGCTTTTTTCAAATAGGGGATAGACTCCTGACTGTTGATCAGAACAAGATAGCCCCTGGTGTCCCTGTCCTCAAAGGAGAAACAGGTCTTCATTGTGATAGCCAGATCCCTCGAGTCAAGTTCAGATTCAATAAAGGCCTTATCAAAATCCTTTCCTGTGAGTATCTGGGGAGGATCATAGTGAATACTGCTCTCCAGCATTTCGAAGATTTTTCCTACACAGGCGCCAAGAAGAATATTGCTAACCTCAAGAAGAACCTCATTCTCCAGTTCAAGAAGCTGATCGGATTTCAATTTTTCCCTGTCATTTCCATTGAAGAAAGAGATCAGATCCTTCTCATTGCCGTAGGGAAATACAAGAAATGCAATCCCCTTGAAATCTCCGTAGTACTTCTGCTCAACAACACTGCTTGTAGGGAAATCATCAATTTCACTGTTGATGAAATGGGGAAGCTTCCGTGCACTGACCGACGTAATATCCGGTACAGTGAGATGGATAAAGATATCCATAACCTCGGCCAGATCGGCAGCCGCCGAACCGAAGGAGATATTCATAGTTTCCTGCAGTGCGTCCAGCTCCATCTCGGACAGTTTAACCCGGCTCATCAGCTGACTCCGGAATCTCTGGAGGTCAGTTCATCCAGGAGGGCATAGACAACTTTTTTGTCGGGGAGTTTCTTAAGCACCTTAAAGGCCCCGGCGTCCATACAGCGTTCAACTGACTTTGTCTGAACATCGGCAGTAAGAATCACAACCAGAGCCTCAGGGTCCTGCTGTCGGATCTTCTCAAGGGCAGTAAAGCCGTCCATAACAGGCATTGTCAGGTCAAGAATAACAAGATCCGGCCCGAACTGTCCGTATTTATCAACCGCAAGAGCTCCATTCTCAGCTTCCTCTATTTCCATTTCAGGATCGTAGTCAAGGAGTATGGATTTAATAAGCATCCTGGCAGCTCTGGAGTCGTCAACGACAAGAAGTTTCATAGTCCATCCCAAATCAGAAAATACAGCTGCAATACAGATTACAACTGCTCACATTAATATTAGACGTATATCATGTCAAAGTCAAAAAAACAGTATCACTGGAACTCATCTGATAAATTGGCTACAATCATCAAAACCTTAATGGAACAAGGGGACGAAAATGGGTGAGATTTATCTGATCAGGCATGCACAGAGCGAGGCCAACAGCAAAAGAATTATGGCAAGCAGGCTTCCATATCCGCTGACGGCGGCAGGAAAGGCTGATGCCGACCTCATAGCATCGGAACTGAAAGAACAGCTCTCCATTGAAAGGGTTATCTCCTCACCCCTTGTAAGAGCCCTCCAGACGGCTCAGTCCTTTGCCGACATCTATAATCTTGAGATTGAAGAGGATGAGAGGATCAGTGAGCAGGAGCTTGGAAAGTACTCGGGAATGACCTATGACGAGGTCAAAAAGGAAGAGCAGTATGAAACCAGAACCGACAGAAGGTGGGATTGGATACCCGATGGCGGCGGAGAGTCCTACGCTATGATTGCAGACAGGGTGAAGTCCTTCTTTGCCTCCTTCGATCCGGAGGACAACAGAAAGGTTCTCGTAGTGACCCATGCTGTGACCTTCCGGCTGATCAAAGGGGTTCTCGAAAACACCCTGCCCCGTTACCCGGAGTCATTCCCTAATAACGGAGAGATCTGGAAAGTGGATTTCAGGGGCATCGGAAAGGTACACAGAATTGAATCCCTGATGCTTGGCAACAGCAGAAACTTTATCCACAATCCCTGAGCCCTCCCTAAAACCGGGGCAACCCCGGACCTTCCGGAGCGGCTGCGGTTGTTTCCTAGTGAAGTTCGCTTTTAAGCCGTTCTGACTGCTGAGCTAGGGAGGCGGCCATTTCAAGGACCTTGTCGGAACTTGCCTTTATCTCACCGGCATCCATTGAGATCTCAGAGGTCACCGTACCAAGCTGCTCTGAAACGACTCTGTTGCTGTTCAGGTTGGTATCGATGGTGGCCTTGTCTCCGGAAACCTCGTGAACACTGTCCATAACACTGCTTGTCAGTTCTTTCAGACTGGCTGTGGATCTCAGGATCTCCTCACTGCCCGTGTTGAGTTCCTCGGTGCTGTTGTAGATGTCATCCATGGCACCGGCAACCGAGTCGACCTCGGTTCTTATCTCTGTAAAGGAGTATCCAGACTGCTTTACCTGGGCTCCGGTGTTTTCGATGGAAGCGATCATGGACTTCAGATTCTCAGAGATTTTCTTGGCATTTGTGGAACTGTTCTCCGCAAGCTTTCTGATCTCGTCCGCAACAACCGCGAATCCCCTTCCCGCATCCCCGGCATGAGCTGCCTCGATGGCTGCGTTCATAGCCAGAAGGTTGGTCTGGGCGGCAATGCCGCTGATAAGACTGGTCATATCCCGGATGCTGCTGATCTGGTCGATCACCTCATTGAAGGAGCTCTCGGTCTGTCTGATTATATCCTCGCCGTTACGGGAGGTATCGATAAGGCTTTCCACACTCTGTTTTCTTACCTTGATGGTGGAGGAGACACTCTTTATAGAGGCAACCATCTCTTCTATGGCCGCGCTTGATTCGGTCACGGTGGCCGACTGGTTCTGAGCATTGTTCCGGAGCTCTTCAAGACTCCGGCCTATGGCATCAAGAGCATCTTTTGTACTCTCGAATCCGCCGTTGAGTTCGGTCAGGGAGTTCTGCATTCCCTCTACCCTTTTCTCGATAAGAGTGACAGCCATACCCGTCTCTTCGGCGGACTCCCTGAGAACCAGGGCATTGTCGATCTGGCCGGATACGGACTCGACCAGACTGATCATCCTGTTGCTGTGGACCTCACTCTCTTCAAAACGTTTCATAGAGTCTTCGGTAACCTGTGTAAAAACACCCTTCTGAATAATAATTGCAAAGAAACTGGCTCCCATAAGGATGGTTGCAATAATAGCGTTTGTAATCTCAAGAGAGTCTGAAAGATTCAGCCCCCCTGCTGCGGCATGATAGATGATATGAAGCAGATAGAAGGCGGAGCCTGTAATGACAAAGATCCGAACACCTTTTCTCCTCCTCACCATAAAGCTCATCACCTGTGAGAAGACAACAAGAAACAGCGCTTCCTGAAGGATCAGGTTTTTGTGAAACAGGGCATTGGCGCCCATATCGGCAATGATCAGGAGCAGTATTACAGTACTGAAAATATAGGAGGAGAGATCGTACTTTCCTCTGGAGAGAAGAAAAAGCGACAGAACAAGAAAAAGTTCCATAACCAGAATGACAGTCCCCACAATCGACTCGCCCTGAAGAAAGTCGATGAGCATCAGAGGAATCAGCATCAGGGTAACAAAGAGCTGCAGGTAAAAACTGAACTTGGCTTTCAGTCGAACTTCATAACTGCCGTTTTCATAGGCTTCAGACAACAGGCGCATATTCTTCTCCGGATTTTTCATAATAGGTTATTAATCGTGGGTTTCAGAATATACTGAAGCCGCCGGTATAGACCAGTTCTTTTTTCTGATTTTTACCGGCGGCCCCTGTTTTGATAGAAAAAGTGATTATTTACTGCCGAATTCCCCGATTATCCTGTTCAGAACAGATGAGGGTCTCATGGCGGCATCGGCCATCTCTTCATCGGGAAAGTAATAACCGCCCAGATCTACAGGATGTCCCTGCGCGTCCAGAAGCTCCTTCAGAATGCTCTCTGCCCCGGCCTCAAGATCCGCTGCAAGGGGTGTAAAGAGGGCCTTCAGTTCACTGTCCCTGTCCTGGGATGCCAGAGCCCCTGCCCAGTAGAGGGCCAGGTAGAAGTGGCTGCCTCTGTTATCCAGCTCATTCACCTTGCGGGAGGGTGATTTTCTGTTATCCAGAAGCTCCGCCGTGGCCTGGTCAAGACAGTCTGCCAGAACCTGTGCCCGGGGATTATCGAAAATCTGTGCAAGATGCTCCAGAGAGACGGCAATGGCAAGAAACTCACCAAGAGAGTCCCAGCGCAGATGGCCCTCGGAAACAAACTGCTGAACATGCTTGGGAGCCGAACCGCCGGCACCGGTTTCAAAGAGTCCTCCACCGTTCATAAGGGGGACAATGGAGAGCATCTTGGCGCTTGTTCCCAGTTCAAGAATGGGGAAAAGGTCAGTAAGGTAGTCCCTGAGGACATTTCCTGTGACCGAGACAGCATCCTTTCCTGCCTTGATTGTCTCAAGGGAGAAGCGGGTGGCATCAACGGGACTCATAATGCGGATATCCAGCCCTTCGGTGTCATGATCTTTCAAATAGAGCTCGGTCTTGCTGATGAGCTCTCTGTCATGGGCACGGGCGGGGTCCAGCCAGAAGACAGCGGGAGAGGCTGTTGCCCTGGCCCTGTTTACTGCCAGTTTGACCCAGTCCCGCACGGGGGCGTCCTTGACCTGGCAGGAGCGGTAGATGTCCCCCTCCTCCACACTCTGGGAGAGAAGGGTGTTTCCCTTTTCATCTACAACTTCGATGACGCCCTTTCTGGGGGCCAGAAAGGTTTTATCGTGGGAGCCGTACTCTTCGGCCTTCTGGGCCATAAGGCCGACATTTGAAACAGAGCCCATGGAAGCGGGATCAAAGGCGCCGTGTTCCCTGCAGAAGTCGATGGCGGTGCTGTATACGCCGGCGTAGCTGCGGTCGGGAATGATGAACTTTGTGTCCTGGAGTTTTCCCGCGCCGTTCCACATACAGCCGGAGCTGCGGATTGCGGCGGGCATGGAGGCATCGACAATCACATCGCTGGGGACATGAAGATTGGTAATCCCCTTATCGGAGTTCACCATGGCAAGGTCGGGGCCTTCGGTCAAAGCGGCTTCAAGGTCCTTCTCGACAGCCTCTCTCTTCCCACTTTCAAGAGAGGAGAGTTTCGTATAGAGATCACCCAGTCCAAGGTTTGGATTGACTCCCAGGGAGGTGAAATCAGCTTCATATTTCTTAAAGACATCCTCAAAAAAGACATACACGGCATGACCGAAAATAACGGGGTCAGAAACCTTCATCATTGTCGCCTTGAGGTGGATGGAGAAGAGCACACCCTTCGCCTTTGCATCGGCAAGCTGTTCTCTCAGAAAGCTGCGGAGGCCCTCTCTGCTCATAACGGCGGAATCAATGATCTCCCCCTGGAGAAGGGGAAAAGAGTCCTTCAGAACCTTCTCCTGAGATCCGCTTTTGTAGATGATTTTTACAGTTGCGGGCTCCTCAAGGGTCACAGACTTCTCACTGCCGTAGAAGTCACCACTGTCCATGCTTGAAACATGGGACTTTGAATCAGAGGACCACTTGCCCATGGAGTGGGGATTCTTGCGGGCATAGTTCTTTACAGATGCCGGGGCCCTTCTGTCGGAGTTTCCCTCTCTCAGTACGGGGTTTACGGCACTGCCCTTTATTCTGTCATAACGGGCCTGAAAATCTTTTTCCTCATCACTGCCCGGTTCATCAGGATAATCAGGCAGATCATATCCCCTGGCCTGGAGTTCGGCAATCGCCGCCTTCAGCTGGGGAATGGAGGCTGAAATATTGGGAAGCTTGATGATATTCGCATCTTTCTGAAGAACGGTCTGACCCAGTTCGGCAAGGTCATCGGAAATCCTCTGATTTTCTTTCAGCCTTTCGGGAAAGGCGGAAATGATTCTGCCGGCCAGAGAGATATCCTTTGTCTCCACATTGATACCAGCCGCAGCGGTAAAAGCGGAAACCAGAGGCAGAAGAGACCGTGTGGCCAGAGCCGGCGCTTCATCGGTCTTTGTGTAAATAATCTTTGCTTGCATAATTAATCCTGAAATAGTGATGGTATTGTTTTTTTATAGTACCACAGAGGGCATATAAATATAAATACCGGGTGACCAGAGGTCCCGGGCAAATAATATTAGACTTGGAAGTGAATTCAGGTATACTATTAATACTATGCCCGAGCATGAACGCAAGTATAAGTATATTATCAACACCTCATCGGACCTTATCACACTGATAGACAAGGACTACTGCTATGAGGTCGTCAATGAATCCTACTGCCGGGCTGTCGGGTTTGATCAAAAGGACCTTCTGGGCAAACCCATCTCAAAGGTATGGGGAGAGGAGCGGTTCAACAACACAATAAAGGGTTACCTCAACCGCTGTTTTGAAGGCGAGGAGATACACTATGTCGACCAGTTCAAGGTCGGTGAAAGCAGCAAATACATGCATGTGTCCTTCTATCCCTACAATGAGCAGAGAGGCAGCATATCCCATGCCCTTGTATTCTCCCACGACATCAGCAAACTGGGCGAGATAGAATCCAAACTCCTCAATTATGAATTCCGTGACCCTGTGACAGGTCTTTTCAATGAACGTTCCCTGGATATTATCCTGGATATGGAACTGGAGAAGGCGAGACGCTCGGCCCATGAGAGCCAGAGATGCCTGATCATCATTTCCATAGACAACTATCAGAAGATCTGCCTTGAACACGGCCTGAGTACGGGAAACATGCTTCTGGAAAATACGGGCATCAGAATCGGTGAGTGCCTGAGGGCAACGGACTACGTCTTCCGGTACAATGGAAATGAACTGGCTGTCATCCTGACCACCATGGCCCGGGAGACGGAACCGCTGATTGTGGCGCAGAAGCTTATCAACGCCGTCACCATCCCCTACCGGAAGGGCAGGGTGAATATCACAATGAACTGCACCATGGGGATTGCCGTATCACCCGCAGACGGCAACGACTGCGAATCTCTTATAGCCAATGCATCAAAAGCCCTGGTCTCCGCCCTCAACGAGGGAAGGGAGTACAGGCTCTTTGACCAGAACATCCATAAAAAAACAGTATCCAGACTGGAACTGGAGAACGACCTGAACAGGGCTTTTGATCTGGATCAGTTTGAACTCCACTACCAGCCCATTGTTGACGAGACAAGGAAGATAATAGGCTGTGAGACCCTGATACGCTGGCAGCACCCCGAAAGAGGCATGGTTCCCCCTTCCCTCTTTATCCCTGTCTCCGAACAGACAGGCCTTATCTCGGCCATATCCAAGCTGGTCCTCTTCAAAACAGCCAGGCAGATACGCAAGTGGAGCGAACAGTACGGCATCTACACCTCGGTAAACCTGACGGCCCGGGAGTATGCCAACCTTGATCTTCCGGTCATCCTGATGTCGGCCCTGAAGCAGGCGGACAATCTCTCACCCGACTTCCTTCACCTTGAGATTACCGAATCAGAGACCATGGAGCACCCGGGGGAGTCCATCAAACAGATGCAGATTATCAGAGATCTTGGATTTGATATTTTTATGGACGACTTCGGCACAGGCCACTCCAGCCTCAGCTATCTCAAGGATATTCCGGCAACCACCCTCAAACTGGACAAGACATTTATCGACAATATCACAACAGATGAGGACAGCCGGAACTTTCTGCAGCTGATTACCCATCTGGCGAACAACCGCAAAAAGGCACTTATCATAGAAGGTGTGGAGACCGAAGAACAGCTGAAGATTCTCCTTGATGCCGGATGTACACGCTTTCAGGGTTATCTCTTCTCTCCCCCTCTGCCGCCTGATGAGTTTGAAAAACTTCTGAAGAAGAACCTGGAGGCCCACTCAGTTACAAGGGCAGCAGAAAAATAGAACAAATTGACTGTTTTTTTTCATTCATAAATAAACATCATCTGTATTATGATTAAGATAATGAACTCAGAAAGAACTCTTCCGGCACTCCTCATCCTCACACTCTTCCTGTCTCTTGTTCCCCTTTCAGGTACTGCTGCGCAGGAGAGGGACTCAGGCAGGCCCAGGGTCAGAATCGGTCTCTACACCTTTGCCCCTCTGAGCTTTACCGATGAGTACGGCAGGGCCAACGGCCTCTTTCCCTCCCTTGCAAGTGAAATAGTGAAGGAAGAGGGCTGGAGGGTCAGTTACCTGGAGGGGAGCTGGGATCAGATGCTTGATAAACTTGAGAATGGAGAAATTGATCTGCTCATGCCCATAAAACCGTCTCCCGGGAGAGAACTGGCCATGGACTTCAACAGGGAATCGGTTGTGGAGATCTGGGGGCAGGTCTTTATTCCTCCTGGAAGCGGAATACAGACAATGAAAGACCTGGACGACAAACATGTTGCCGTTCTGGACATCGAAGCAAACAGCCGCAACCTTGTTGTTGAGGCTGCGGAATCGGGAGTAAATGTAATTATAGAAATCTACAGTACTCTGGAGGAGGTTATGGACGCCCTGGAAAAATCAGAAGTTCAGGCCTTTGCCGCTCCCCAGTATCTGGGTCTGAATGAACTCAGGGATTTTAATCTTATTGGTACGAACATACTCTTTTCGCCCTTTCCTGTGCACTTTGCTGTAAAAAAAGGTGAAAATGCAAGGCTGCTTGAGGACATTGACCGGAATCTTGAGCTGTGGAAGAGAGACAACAAGTCGGTCTATTACAAGCTGATTGAAGAGTGGATGACTCCTGAGCACCCGCAGGTAACTGTTATTCCTTTCTGGGTTAAAGTTTTCATACCTCTGTGCATACTCGGATTTCTCATTTTTTCAATTGTAAGCATCTATATGAAAGAGACAATCAAACGCAGAACTGATGAGATACGAAGCGCATTAAGCAACTACAGGAGTCTTGTACAGCAGCTGCAGGCGATTGTCATGAGAATCAATACACAGGGCAGAATTATAATGATCAACAGCTACGGCCTCAGTCTGATTGAAAGAAGGGAAGAGGATCTGGAAGGAAGTACTATCTTCGAACTTGATCTTCTGCCGGCCTCCATAAGCTCTGCCGAACTGGATGGATCGGCCCCCTGGAAGGACCTGGAAACCCTCAGCTGTGTAAAGACCTCCCGGGGTGACCAGTATGTGAAGTGGTCCATAAACCGTGTAGTCACCAGAGTCGACAACACACCTTCAACCGAAATTCTCTGTATCGGGATCGATATAACCGATCAGATTGAATCCGAGAGGGCTTTGCAGCGGAGCGAGCTGCAGTTTCAGTCCTTTATGTCCAATATCCCTGTATTCGCCTATATGAAAGATGAGAACCGCCAGCCGCTGTTCTTCAACAAGGCTCTGCAGGAGCTTATAGGAAATACCGAAAAGGACATGAAGCAGAAGGATTTTATAGTAGACAGCAGAATGAAAGAGAAGCTGAAACAGGCTGAAGACAATCTGTTTACCCAGAAGTCTGAAAAGGAGAGTCTGGAGTACGAGATTCAGGTGCCGGGAGAGAAGAGTCCGCGCTACTTCCATGAACTTATGTTTCCCATCAAAAGAGAGGACGGTACCCTCTATCTTGGAGGGGTCGGCATGGATCTGACCGAATCCAGAGCCATTGAAGAACAGCTGAACCAGTCACGAAAGATGCAGGCCATCGGAGAGCTTGCCGGCGGCATAGCCCATGATTTCAACAATCAGCTGGCCGGAATCCTGGGGTATACGGACCTTATCACAAGCGGAATCAGCGATGCGAGACGGGAACGGTATGCCCAGAAACTGAAAACCGCCGTAGAGAGGGCCTCCGAGGTGACCTCCCAGCTCCTCAGCTTCAGCCGGAAAGGGAAGAAGGAAAACCGTCAGATAGATGTGAACGGGATCATCGATGAACTTATAAGCCTCCTCTCCCACAGTCTGAACAAACAGATCCACATCCATTTTGACGAGCGCTGCGAAGAATCTCAGATCATGGGTGATCCGGGACTGATACAGAATGCACTTCTGAATATCGCCATAAATGCCCGGGATGCCATGAACAACAAGGGAGATCTTTACTTTACAAGCTCAAACATAACGGTGGACGAAAAGATGAGCGCCCTTCAGGGATATGCAATCCCTCCCGGTCCCTACCTCAAAGTGTCCATTGAGGATACCGGTGAAGGTATGAGCAGAGAGGTCAGAGAGAAGATATTCGAACCCTTCTTCACAACGAAAGAGGAGGGAAAAGGCACGGGAATGGGACTTTCCATGGTATACGGTACCGTCAAGGAGCACCGGGGGAATATAACTGTACAGAGCACCCCAGGCCAGGGCACCGTTTTCAATCTCTACTTTCCCGTTGAGAAGAGTACAGAACAGAAGGCGTCCCGAAAAGGGAACTCTGAGCCCTCCCTCGGAAGTTACAGCATTGCCGTTGTGGATGATGAGACAATGATTCGGGATTTTTTGAGGATATCCCTTAAGGATAGAGGCCACAGAGTATCCCTCTTTAAAAACGGCCTCAGCTTTCTTGAATCCCTGGACAGGGGAGAGGGCTTTGATCTTGTCATTCTTGATATGATTATGCCTGAAATGAGCGGTGTTGAGTGCTACAGAGAGCTGAAGAAGAGGGAGAGCGGAATCAGAGTACTTCTTTCAAGCGGTTACAGCCGCAAGGAAGATGTAAGGGAGATTATGAAGAATGACAGGGTTCTCTACCTTCAGAAACCCTACAGCATTCAGGATTTGATTAAAGCCATACAGGAACTTATGACAGAATGAGTATCGACCCCATTGAAAACAGAGACAGAATTTTAAAAGAACTGAACAGAATTCTTTCAGCCCCCCTCTTCAAGGGTGCCAAAAGATCAAGCAGTTTTCTTAAATATATATGCGAGAAGACTGTCAACGGCGAGAGCAACAGCATCAAGGAGTACTCCATTGCCGTTGATGCCTTCGGACTGGAGCTGAACTTCGATCAGCAGCTTGATCCGCGGATCAGGGTTGAAGCCAAACGGCTCAGGGACAGGCTGGACCTCTACTACAAAGGCCCCGGGGTGGGAGATGATACGATTATATCCCTTGAAAAAGGGTCATACATACCCGCATTCACCCTTAAAGACGACCCCGAATACAGCACCGAAAACCTGAGACAGGCCCTTCTTTTGGATAGACGCTTCCTTATAGCCATTGAAATAACTGCACCTCAGCCACCGGAATCCGAAGGGGTGATGCTCTTCGCCAATGATCTTGTGGCGGAACTACACCGGTTGAGCCGTGTAAGCACCGAGTCAATGGAAGTGATTGCAGGGGACCAGAAAAGAGCCCGTTCTCTGCTGCTGGAGATCAGGGGACAACAGCTTCCCGGAACCTTCAGCCTGATTTCCAGAATCAGTCTGGGAGAGGGAGGCGCCCTTCTCTGGAACTCTGAAATACGTCTGGAATCAGAGGAATTGAAAGAAACTCCGGCTATGAAAAACAGGGCCCGGAAAGAGGCTGAAGAGATCGTCGGATACTGCAGGAGTGTTGAATCATGAATGAGAGCAGAATACTTATCGTTGACGACAACGAAATGATAACGGACCTACTCACGGATATACTCTATGAGGACGGATACGATGTAAAAAGCTGCTCCCTGGGGGCAGATGCCCTGGAACAGGGACTGGCGGACCCTCCCGATCTCTTCCTGCTGGATATCACACTTCCCGATATCGACGGACTCGAACTTTGCCGCCGGTTCAAGGCTGAAAAAAAGACAGCTGCGGTTCCGGTGATCTTTTTAACAGGCCTTCTGGGGATGGAGGAGAAAGCCGCGGGATTCAAGGCCGGAGGAGCGGATTACATAACCAAACCCTTTCAGAACCTGGATGTCCTGATCCGTGTGAAGACCCATGTGCAGCTTAGAAAGCAGACAAGCCTTCTTGAATCGATAAACGATACCCTTGAGGAAAAAGTTGAACAGAGAACAAGGGAACTGAGGATCGCCAAAGAGAGCGCTGAAAAGGCGAACCAGGCAAAAACAGAATTTCTTGCCAATATAAATCATGAGATAAGAACTCCGTTGAACGGCCTTCTGGGAATGCTTGATCTTATGAAAAAAGAGAGTATGACCGAAGACCTTGAGATGTATCACAATCTGGCGTCCTTTTCGGCCCGCCATCTTTCCGCCGTCTTTTCGGACATACTGGACTATACACAGCTGGACTCGCAGTCCATGAAGTTCAACTACCGGTCAATTGATCCGGCGGAAGTTCTGGACAAGATATGCCGTATCCATAAGCTGAGGGCCGAAGAGAAGAACCTGAAGCTGATCTGGAAGTTTACAGGGGAGAAGACCCCCTTTGTCTGCGATGAAGTGCGTCTGATACAGATTGTCAACAATCTGATAGGGAATGCGATCAAATACTCAAACAGCGGCACTATCAAAGTGGACTGCCGGGTGGGCAGTGAACTGATTGTAAGGGTGGAAGATGAAGGTGTGGGTATCCCCCCCTCAAGAACAGAGGAAATATTCACCCCCTTCCTGCAGCTGGAATCCCCCTATACCAAGGAACACAGCGGAACCGGGTTGGGCCTCGCCATCAGCCGAAGCCTGACTCAGGCCATGGGTGGCCTGATAGAGGTGGACTCGGAGCCCGGCAGGGGAAGCAGATTCATCCTTACACTGCCGCAGCACAAGGCCCCCTTCCCCGCTGCCCCGAAGAGACAGTCCCGGGCAGAAGAGGATACGGGTCCCGCAAAGATCCTTGTTGTCGAAGACAACACTGTCAACCTCTTCCTTCTTCAGAATATTCTGGAGGCGGCGGGTTTCGAAGTCAGTGAAGCCCTGAACGGCGAAGAGGCCATGGAGGAAGTGGTGAGCTCACGACCCGATCTTGTTCTTCTGGATATGGGCCTTCCCCGGAAAAGCGGTCTGGATGTCATAAGGGAGATCCGTGAAAAAGAGGAATTTGCAGACCTCCCTGTCATTGCCGTAACAGCCTATGCCCAGAAGCAGGACCAGGATAGTTTCGAGAAAGCCGGCATCACAGCGGTGATTACAAAACCTGTCTCAGAGATTCCGCTATTGGAGGCTGTAAGGCAGCATCTAAGAAAATGAAGAGCATTCACTTTATATATTATATAAAAAATCTTGATTTTCTTTTGAAAGACCCCAACAAAGTAAACTAGAATTAATTCCTGCACTGCTTTAATAAACAAATGAATTTTAATAATTTCATGGTTGTTCACATGGATGGGTAGTTCACAGGGAGTAATATATGAAAAAGTGGAAAGATATCAGAATTATGGGGAAGCTGCTCATTGGTTTCGGAACGGTTATGGCGCTGCTCCTTGTGGTATCACTCTGGGCTGTCCTGGGGATCTCCGAAATTGTAGGTAATGCGGAAGAAGTTATAATGGGCAATCAGCTCAACGGCAACCTGGCGCAGAAAGAGGTGGACCATCTGAACTGGGCCAACAGTGTCAACCAGCTGCTGACTGATGACAGTATAACTGAACTTGATGTTCAGCTTGACCATACTCTCTGCGCCTTCGGACAATGGCTCTACGGCCCTGAAAGGAGGGAGGCTGAAACCCTCATGCCCTCCCTGGCCCCTCTGTTCAAGGCTATAGAAGAACCCCACCAGCACCTCCATGACTCCGCCTCCGAGATTGACAGTGTCTTTGTGCAGGCCGATACGACTCTCTCGGGCACCCTGAAACAGAGAGAGATAGAGCACCTTGTATGGGCCTCTTCCATCAGGGACAGCCTCCTTCTTCAGGAAAGATCCCTGAGGGTAGAACTTAACCCGGAGCGCTGTAACCTGGGCAGATGGATCAACTCAGACGAGGGCCGTCACATCTATGAAAGCAGAAGCCCCGAGTTTCAGGCTTCCTGGGACAGGATGCTTGAGGAGCACACAGCTCTTCATGACTCCGCAAGAACAATGAACGGTATGATGTCCTCTACGTCCCGGGCACAGACCTACTTCACTTCGACGCTTCTGCCCTATTTGAACAATACCATAGAGGAACTGAATCAGCTGGAAGATATTTCCAATCAGGAGATGGCCAGAATGAATCAGGCATTTGCGATCTACAGCAATCAGACCACTCCTGCCCTCCATGAGGTACAACGCCTTCTGGGGGAAATAAGAATCGACGCGGCGGCGCAGATTATGACAGATCAGCAGATGCTGACAGCCGCCATGGTTACTAGGCGGATGATCCTTCTCATAAGCGTTATTGCACTTATGATGGGTATTGTCCTTGCTGTTATCATTTCAAGAGGGATTGTCCATGCCATGGGCAAGGGAATCGATTTTGCCGTAAGCCTCTCCAGGGGGGACCTTACTGCGGACATTAATCTTGAGCAGAAAGATGAGATAGGCCAGCTGGCGGAGGCTCTCAAGGAGATGAGAAACAGCCTGAGCCATGTGGTATCCCAGGTATTAAGCGGTTCAAAGAACGTCAGCTCCGGAAGCCAGCAGCTCAACGCCACTGCCCAGCAGCTCTCACAGGGAGCCACGGAGCAGGCGGCATCGGCTGAGGAGGTGTCGTCCTCTATGGAGCAGATGATGTCCAATATTGAGCAGTGTACTGAAAATGCAGTGCAGACCGACTCTATTTCAGGTATTGCCGCCGAACAGATTGAGAAGAGCAGCCAGGCCGTACTGGAAACGGTGGAGGCCATGAAAAATATAGCCGAAAGGATCTCCATCATCCAGGATATAGCCCGGCAGACCAATATGCTCAGCCTCAACGCAGCCATAGAGGCAGCAAGAGCCGGTGAGCACGGCAAGGGATTTGCCGTTGTGGCCGCAGAAGTGGGCAAACTGGCATCCAACAGCAAGAAGGCCGCGGAAGAGATCTCCGTCCTTACCGAGAGAAGCGTCAAACAGGCTAACAGCAGTGGTGAGCTTATGGTGGAACTCGTACCGAAAATCAAAAACATAGCGGCACTGATCCAGGAAATTGCGGCAGCCAACTCGGAGCAGAGTACCGGAGCCAGCCAGATCAGCCAGGCCATAAATCAGCTGGACCAGGTGGTTCAGCTCAACTCTTCAGCCTCTGAAGAGTCCGCCGCCATGGCGGAGGAACTGTCGGCCCAGGCGAACCATCTGGAACAGCTGATATCCTTCTTCAAGGTGGACGGCAGTATGATCTATGTTGAGGATGATGAGGACGAAGGCAGGCTTCTACTGGGCCAGGACGAGGTCTAGAGCTGAATTTCAGCGGGATTGTACTGATATATAAGAACAGCTATTGCTAAAATCGAAATCTTACATTACCTTTCATGCAATCATAATATGAAAGGAATCTCTATGGAAAACAGCGGGGGAATCCCCAAGAGATACGGCTACTGGACCGCTTCGGCCATGGTAGTCGGGATTGTTATAGGTTCTGGTGTTTTTTTCAAGGCGGACAACGTTCTGTCCGCGGCGGGGGGCAGCCTGCCCAAGGCCCTTCTTGCCTGGCTGATCGGGGGATTAATCATGGTTGTAACAGCCTATGTTTTCTCCCGTATTGCATCACAGATTGAAAAAATCAACGGCATGGTGGACTATTTTGAAGCTGCCTACGGAGAAAAGGCCGCCTATCTTGTTGCCTGGTTTATTACTGTTATCTACTATCCCGCTCTTGTAGCGGTTCTCGCATGGGTTTCGGCCAACTATACACTGGCCCTTATGGGATGGGAACAGGGACTGTGGCTTCTGGCTTCAGGTTATATGGCCCTCTTTTTTATTTTAAATACAGTATCCCCCGCCCTTGCCGGAAGATGGCAGGTAAGCTCCACTGTAATAAAACTGATTCCCCTTACTCTTATAGGATTTTTCGGGCTCATCGGCGGCCTGATCAGCGGTCAGACAGTGGAAAGTTTTACAACAGCCGCCGAGGGACTGAGTGCCCAGGGCGGCGGCCTTGCCATGGCAACCCTCTCCACTGCCTTTGCCTATGAGGGATGGATCATTGCCACATCGATCAACGCGGAAATCAAAGACGCCAGACGGACCCTGCCCAAGGCTCTTGTGACCGGAACAATTACGGTAATGCTTATCTATATGCTCTACTACCTGGGACTCTCCGGAGTGTTGTCCAACTCTGCCATTATGGAAGCCGGGGACCAGGCTCCGGTACTTGTTATCAGCAGAATCTTCGGGAATATCGGAGGAAGCCTGCTGACCGTATTTGTAATCATCTCCTGTCTGGGAACCCTTAACGGGCTTATTATGGGTTCAAGCCGGGGCATGTACTCCATCGCCGCCAGAAACAGAGGTCCCGCCCGGAGCTTTTTCAGCAGGATCAACGGAAAAACAGGCTCTGCCGTCAACTCGTCCCTTGCCGGGTTCTGCTTCTCCTTTTTCTGGCTGATGGTCTGGTACGGCAACTTCCACGGCTGGTGGGGTGGATTTATGGATATCTCGGAGCTGCCCATTGTCTTCCTCTACTCCATCTACCTGGCCCTCTACATCTGGTATATGCGCCACTTCAGGGAGTTTAATATTTTCCAGCGATTTATCGCGCCCTCCCTTGCGGGAATCGGTTCTCTCTATATTCTCTACGGAGGAATCAAGAAAGAGATGGTCATTCCCTTTATCCTGCTGTCAATTGCAATCTTTCTGGCAGCCCTCTTCTTCGACAGAAAAAAGAGTTAATTTTCTCTTTTATTCCTCCCCGGCAGACGCGGTACAGACAGCCTGCCGGGGCTGGAGAACCTCTTATATCCTCTTCTCTCCTCTTCTCAGGGCTCTACAGGAATGTAGTTCTTCTTTAAAATCCCGACACGTTTGTAGAAATGAAACACAGGGATTTCGTACCTTTCCGTATATTTTACATTATCGTACAATCTTAAATTATCCTCTATTTACCTATCAGATAATAATATAATCAAATTCAAACACCCTGTTTTATACATATATGTATATTTATGGTACAAGATTTGCTTAATAGTGAAAAACAATTTCTGGAGAACACAAAACAATGAACAAGTCTTTTAAAAGGAAAGCCGGTATGGCAGCAGTTCTGCTGATTCTTCCGCTCTCCTCCCTCTGGGCCGACAGCGGTCTGAGCGATGTTATAGCAGGTCTGGACACATTCTGGGTTCTTATGGCCGCCTTTATGGTATTTTTCATGCAGGCCGGATTCGGAATGGTAGAGGCTGGATTTATCCGTGCTAAAAACACAACCAATATTCTTACAAAGAACTTTCTTGATTTCTGTATGGCGTCACTGGGATACTTTGCGTTCGGATACGCCCTGATGTTCGGAACAGGCAACGGATTTATGGGAACCAGCGGATGGTTTCTTGCAGGCGCCGAGAGCGGTGCCGATGTCCCCCTCTTTGCCTTCTGGCTCTTCCAGGCCGCCTTCTGCGGTGCAGCGGCAACCATTGTTGCCGGTGGTATGGCCGAAAGAATGAAATTTCAGTCCTACCTGATCTACTCCTTTCTGATCTCCGCTTTTATCTATCCCATCGTGGGTCACTGGGTATGGGGCGGCGGCTGGCTTGCGGGACTTGGTTTTAACGACTTTGCCGGGTCCGGTGTTGTTCATACCACAGGGGGTATTGCCGCTCTGATAGGTACCATTATGCTTGGGCCCAGAGAGGGCAAATACAGGGCCGATGGATCAGTCAAGATGATTGCCGGTCACAACATCCCCCTGGCCTCTCTCGGAGTATTTATTCTCTGGTTCGGATGGTTCGGCTTTAATCCCGGTTCCACCCTCTCTGTGGGAGATGGAAGTCTGATTGCCCGTATCGCCATCAACACCAACCTTGCCGCCGCTGCGGGAGGCGTAGCCGCCATGATAACAATATGGAAGGTTTCCGGAAAACCGGACCTGTCCATGGCCCTCAACGGCGCTCTCGCGGGACTTGTAGCCGTTACGGCCCCCTGTGCCTTTATTGAGCCCTGGGCGGCGATTGTTATCGGTTTTATCGGTGGAATCCTTGTTGTTCTGGTCGCCATCTTTCTGGACAAAATCAGAATCGACGATCCTGTGGGAGCCTTTCCTGTACATGGCGTCAACGGTATATGGGGAACTATCTCCATCGGAATATTCGGCAAGGCTGCCCTCGGCCTTCCCCATGACGGCCTTGTATACGGAGGCGGATTTGCCCAGCTGGGAGTTCAGATCCTCGGCATTGCCGCGATCATTGCCTTTGTTCTGATTACAATGGGCGGTATCTTTAAACTCATTGATATGACCATCGGTCTCAGAGTTACAAGAGAAGAAGAGAACCTCGGTCTGGATATCGGAGAACACGGACTGGAATCATATACCGGTTTTCAGATTATCGAATAATGACCTGCCGGGAATATCGGGGAGAGCCCCGAACCGGCTGCTGAAGTATAGTATTGGAGAAACATATGTATCTAGTTACAGCATTAATACAGCCCCAGAAGCTTGAAGATGTCAAAAAAGCACTCTTTGAGGCGGATGTTCACAAGATGACCGTTACATCGGCTCGAGGATGCGGGCAGCAGAAGGGATATGATGAGTCCTTCAGAGGTGTCCACTCGGAAATAATCCTCCGCAACAAGATTCAGATCCAGATTGCGGTGAACAAGGATTTTGTTGAGCCCACAATCGATGCCATAATCGAAGGCGCCAGAACCGGTACCATTGGTGATGGTAAGATCTTTGTCACCGAACTGAAGGAGTGCATCCGTATCAGAACAGGAGAGAGAGGTCACGACGCCATCGGCTGATTCCGGTTATGCCGTTATAAAAAAAGCAGTCCACCCGCAGGGATGGACTGCTTTTTTTTTGCAATCTATGGATCAGCTTACACAGTCACGGCAGTGACGGGATGAAATCAATCCCCGTCCCGTCAGGAAGGCGAATATCTTACATCCGGCACAGAAACCGAATCCCGACTCCAGAAATGAGAAGAGAGCCAGAACAGAAAGAATCACCCGGGGAGCCGCAGGCCCTGTAAGGAGTGCCGTAACAACTGCTGTCAGGGAAAGCGTAAGCCCGATGGACGCTGCAAAACGCTTGGGAGTAAAGAAGACAGGGCGCTCCTTCAAATTCAGCAGCCTGCTCAGCGTGAACCGGCTGCGGCCAGAAGGCTGAACCGGGGATACCCTGCAGCCCTAATGGCAAAATCAAGAGCAAGAAAGGCGGGAATAACAGGCCGGGCTGTAATGATATAGAGAATTGAAAGGAGGAAAACCTGGCCTCCCACCAGCCGCACAACCGTAGAATTAACCTTTTTTGGAATACTTATACTCTTCATACCTTAGTATTATTATCATATTACTAGTATTTATCAAGCAGTAAAGTACATATCCACAGAAATTATTTAATATTTTCCGCTGAGAACAGATTCTGCAAGCCTGTCCGGGTCTGTTTTTTCTCTGATTCCCTTCTCAAGGCATTTGGAAGCGGCCTTGCCGAATCCCTCCATCAGGGCGGCAATACTCCCGCTCTCACGGCTGTATATCCTGAGATACCCCTCTTCACTGTCCAGATAGACCTTGGAACTGTCTCCGGGAATGACAGTCTGCAGAGCCATGGAAAAGAAGAAACTTCCGAAGGGTTCTGTCTTCAGCCTTGTGGGTATATTGGCAAGAGCTTCCCGTCCGCCTGTCATATTGACGGCGGCAAGCCGTCCCTGATACTCCGCCCAGTGCCAGAGCCCCCGGGGCCATCCGGGAAGGGACTGCACCGCATCCCCGGCGGCATAAACACCCTTCACAGAGGTCTCCAGATACTCGTCACAGAGGATTCCGCTCTCCCCGTAGATCCCCAGCTTCTCCGCCAGAAAAGGGTTCCCCCTGATACCGGTGGAAGAGAGTACCATTTCAGCTTCAAGAGTTTCGGTGGTGCTGCGGATAATACAGGTGTCCTCTTCGGTATAGATCTCCTTCAGGTCCTGTGAAAAGCTGCATCCGATACCGTTATCCTCAAGAAGGCGGCGAAGCCGTTCCGAGAGCCTTTCATCTGTCCAGCGCTGCATCAGCCGTTTGTCCCGGCCTGTGATATGCACTTCCCGGCCCAGAAGGCGGCACTGCTCGGCAAGTTCGATCCCCTCGACACCCTGCCCGACCACTACGACCCGCCGCGCATCCTTCAGCTTCTGAATGATTCTCTCAGTATCCGAAGCGGTTCTCAGATGCAGAAGATGTTCGCATCCGGGAAAAT
This sequence comes from Oceanispirochaeta sp., assembly GCA_963676905.2. Classification (GTDB taxonomy): domain Bacteria; phylum Spirochaetota; class Spirochaetia; order DSM-2461; family DSM-2461; genus Oceanispirochaeta. The sequence goes on along the minus strand of CAXXVE010000001.1, from coordinate 1,931,564 downwards.
CAGGAACAAGGGGAACAGCTCCGCTGGCAAGCAGGATCTTCCCCCATCCGATTTTTCTGCCGTCTGAGCACTCCAGAAAATCAGGGCTGATTCCGGTGGCAAGCACACCGTTCCAAAGATCGATATTCATCTCCCTGTACCAGGAGGGTGTATTGAGTGAAAAATCTTCCCTGCCGAAACCGGCAGCCATCTTTTTTGTAAGATTGGTTCGTTTATAGGGGGGCCTGTCCTCTCCGTTGAGAAGAAGTATTGATGCTCCCGGAACCCTCTCTCTGAGGGTCGCTGCGGCTGTAAGGCCGGCACGTGATGCTCCGATAATAACAAAATCATAGTTCATTGGCGGCACCTGTTATGTATTTTCCTTATAGTCTAAGGGCTTTTTTATCCGAATACCAATGTATATTGAATCACTCTGCTTTAAGCTTAAGAATACGACAGGTTTGAAAGAAAATTATACGGGTGAGACCCCGTGATTTTAAAGCAGAAGCGCTTACATTATTGACATTTCCGTAAATAATGTCAAAATAAAGGCTGATAAACAAACTGCCCATTACCGGAGCAGTCTGAGGCGGACAGGAGAGTCTGCCCTTATCGAAAGAAAAAGGACGGTATATGGTAATCCTTAAAGACAATGCAAGAATCGGTATTATCAACAGGGGCGAAGCGGCCCTGCGTTTTATCAGAGCTGTAAAGGAGTACAACTCCCTTCACGGTACAGAACTGAAAACAGTAGCATTCTACATTCAGGCCGAAGAGGACGCGCCCTTTGTAAAGATGGCTGATGATGTTCTCCTCCTGTCGGATCTTCCCGACTACCCCGGAAAACAGAAATCCCCCTACCTGGATCACGAACTGATGATTCAGGGAATACAGAAAAAAAACTGCGATGCAATATGGGTCGGCTGGGGATTCGTCTCCGAAGACGCCCCCTTTGTTGAGAAAATAGAAGAGCTTGGAATATCCTTTATGGGTCCCTCGGCCAAAGCCATGGCCGTTCTTGGAGACAAGATCCAGGCCAAGGACCTTGCGGAAACAGCGGATGTTCCCATCCTGCCCTGGAGCCGCCGGGCGGTAAAGGACCTGGAGGATGCAGAAAAGATCTCTCTTGAGATCGGTTATCCCGTTATCGTAAAGGCATCCAATGCCGGCGGCGGACGGGGTATCCGTTTTGTAAGGACCCCCGGAGAACTGGCCGGCCAGTTCAAATCGGCCCGGGAGGAGACAATCCGTATCACAGGCAATGATATTGTATTTATCGAAGCCCTTGTTGAGAGGGGACGCCATCTGGAGGTTCAGTGCCTGGCTGACAGCCACGGCACTGTGAATACCTTCGGTGTCCGGGACTGCTCGGTACAGAGAAAGAACCAGAAGATCATTGAAGAGACTCCCCCTGTAGGACTGCCTGAAGAGGTGCTCAAGGGAATGGAAGAGGCCGCGGAGCGTCTGATCAAAGCCGCGGCATATGTCGGAGCGGGTACTGTAGAGTACCTCTACGACCTGAACCGGAAAGAGTACTACTTTATGGAAGTGAATACCCGCCTTCAGGTGGAACACCCCATCACGGAAACCCTCTACTCCGTCGACCTTGTAAAGGGCCAGATCGATGCGGCCAGAGGAAAGGTTGTTGATCTGAGAGACAGGACCCCGAACGGAGCAGTTGCGGAGGTCAGGCTCAACGCGGAAGATCCCGACAGGGACTTCAGCCCCGCTCCGGGCCATGTAAAACTCTTCCGCGCCCCCGCGGGACCCGGCATCCGTGTGGACTCAGGAATTGAAGAGGGAAGCGAGATTCCCTCGGACTTCGATTCCATGGTGGCCAAGATCATTGCCCACGCCCCCACCCGACCCGAAGCCCTGGCCCGTCTGGAACAGGCCCTACACGCGCTTAAAATAAATATCCATAACGGAACAACCAACAGAGCCTTCCTTCTGGAACTCCTGAATCTGAAGGAGATCAAGGCTGGCGGTGTTCATACCGGTTTTGTTGAACAGCTTCTGGAAGACAGACAGGCCTCTGTGGAAGATGAGAAGACCAGAGCCGCCCTTCTGGCGGGAGCCGTTGAGATCTACAATGATCAGTTCAACAGCGACTTTCTCAATTTTGAAGAGCAGATCAACAGGATAGGCCGGCCCAGAAGCCTTGGAGGCTCTACAGGGTATGAGATAAACATTGCATCCGGAGGAAACGGGTACAAGTTTCAGGTTCGCCGTGTAAACAATGAAACCTACCATATCCGGTACGAGGATCAGGAGATCATCTGCAGCTACCGCAAGGGAGCACAGGAGTCTCTGCTGATCTACGGCGGAAAACGGTACAATATTCTCATGGTCAACCGGGCCGATATGCTTCAGTGCGAAGTGGACGGCTTCCCTGTCATGCTTGAAAGCGACTCCGGGGGTTATGTAAAGTCACCCTCACCGGCCATCGTTCTCTCCCTGCAGTGCAAGGCGGGAGACAGGGTTAAAAAGGGCGATGTCCTTGTGGTTCTGGAAGCCATGAAGATGGAGATGCTTGTGGAGTCCCCCGGTGACGGAGTGGTCAGCGAAATATGTGTCTCCGACGGTGCCCAGATCACCGCCGGCCAGCCCCTTGTTCTGCTGGATATGGGAGAAGAGAGTGAGGAGGAGTCCGCCGCTGAGGCCGCTCCCGTCAGCTTTCCGGCCTCCCGGGAGTCTGTAAGCGAAAAAACTGAGCGCCTCATTTCTGAACTGGATGCCCTTTTCAGAGGGTATGACTATGGAGAGGCCGCAGGAGCTGTATTCACAGAGATTGTCGGTCACCTGAAAGAAAATCACGGTGAAATGCCCCGTGTCATCGGCCCCCTCACTGGTATACTGGGATGCTTTTCAGCCGTGGAAAAGCTATTTACAACCATAGAGGTAAGCTCCGAGAGCTTTGCCCGCCCCGTCAGCTATCAGGAGATGCTGACTCACTACTTCCTCAGGCACGAAGATAAGAAAAAAGGCCTTCCCGAAGAGTTTATAAGAGACCTTGAGGCCTGTACCGCCTACTATCACAACGAGGATGCCGGAAAAGCGGAGAGAGACAGAGCCCTCTACCGTATATTCCAGTCTCATGACAGGCTCGCCGACAAGCTTGAAGTTCTTAAAAAGATCTTATTTGCTTTCAAGGACCTTGAGATCCCTGCTGAGAGTCTGTCAGAGCTCTCTCTTCTGATCTCCGAAATAGTGGAACTGACTCAGACCAGAGACCCCTCCACAGCCGATGCGGCCCTCTATGCCCGGTACAGGATCATCGATGTGCGCATCAGGGACGAGATAAAAATCCGTCAGAGCCGCGCCATAGACAGCATGCTTGAGAAGATGACCGAAGAGGGAGCGGCCAAGAAACAGATCGACGAGGATATGCAGACCATCATAGACTCCTCCGCCGAGATTATGGACAGCCTCTGCGAACTGGCCCTGAGCAGTGATGAACGCCGGCGGGCCCTGGGTGTTGAAGCCCTGGGACGGCGGATGAACAGAGACCGCGACTTCAGCACGGGACGCCTTGTACAGAATGACAAGTACACAGCCTACTACTGTGAAAGCCGGAATCTTGACCATGATGTGATTCACAAAAATATTACAACAGTTATAAGCGAAAAAGAACTGAACGACGGAATCGTCAAAGACCTTGCCGCCCTTTGCGGAAACGGAGATGAGAAGATAAAAATCAACTGCCTGATCATATCTGAGCGGCCTGCGGATATCGAATACCTCAACAGCCCTCCCTGGGGCTGTGACGGAAAGGTGGAAGCCTTCAGGATCGGCTGGTTCTGCCCCGGTGAAGCAAAATTCTACCGCAGCTACGAAAACAAGGGCGGAACATGGGAGGAGAACCTCCTCTACAGGGGCTTTAATCCCCTTGAGTTCAGAGAGCTCCGGGTTATACGTCTTAAGAACTTCAGCCACAAGATCCTCTATAAGTCCGACACCGTTACCCTTCTTGAATCAGTAGAGAAGGACCACCCCAAAGACAAGAGACTCTTTGCTCTGGGACGCTTCTCGGACCCCAAACCCGAGTGGGAGGGAGAGAGCATCAACCGTATGGTTATGTTTGAATCGGTCTTTATGGACTGTGTTTCCGCAATGAGAGCCGTACAGGCTCGGTACAAGTTCCGCCTCCAGTGGAACAGAATCATCCTCCACAACCGCTCACTGCAGAATCTTAAACTTCAGCAGATGCAGGACTACGGGAAGAAGATAATCCCCATGACCCACGATCTGGGACTGGAAAAAGTCACCGTATATACAAGACGGAAGCGCTGGAGCGAGGACTCTGTCAGAGAGCATGAACTGATTATGTCCAACATATCCCAGGACCAGTTCACCATGAGAAGCCGTAAACCCAAGGACACCCCTCTGGTGACCCAGGACAGCTACACAGGCAAGGTTGTCCGGGCCCGTCAGCGGAGCATGGTCTACCCCTATGAGTTCCTGAAGATGATAACCTATGCCGGTCTTCCCCTGCACAACGGCTTCCCCCGGGGTGAATTTGAAGAGTTTGATATTGAAATTACAGCAGATGGTGCATCCGCACCTGTCTCTGTAAAAAACAGGGAGTACGGCCTCAACGAGTCGAATGTGGTCTTCGGCCTGATCCGCCACTCCCACCCCGACCAGAGCACACAGATGGAACGGGTTATTATCCTCTCTGACCCCACGAAGGACCTCGGTTCCCTCTCGGAGCCTGAGTGCCGCAGGGTCATTGCCGCACTTGACCTGGCCGAAAAGCGGGACATTCCCGTCGAATGGATACCCGTGTCATCGGGAGCCAAAATTGATATGGAGACGGGAACTGAGAACCTCGACTGGACCGCTTCTGCTCTGAAAAAAATCATTGGATTTACCCAGAACGGTGGAGAGATAAACATTATTGTTCCCGGCGTCAACGTCGGAGCCCAGTCATACTGGAATGCCGAGTCCACCATGCTGATGCACACCAGGGGTCTGCTGATAATGACAGATGACGCCTCCATGCTCCTCACCGGTAAGCGGGCTCTGGACTTTTCCGGTTCAGTATCGGGAGAGACCAACCTCGATATCGGAGGCGCCGAAAAGATAATGGCACCCAACGGACAGTCCCAGGTCAGGGCCAAAACCCTTGCCGAAGGCTACGGTATCCTGCTGGACCACTACAGCTACACATACAGACTGCCCGGAGAGGCCTGGCCTCCCCGTATGAAATCAGGGGACCCCGCCGACAGGGATATTACACAGAAGAAATACAACGATTTCCTTGATCAGGGATTCAACACTATCGGCGACATCTTCAGCATGGAGAAAAACCCCGAGAGGAAAAAACCCTTCGATATCCGCCAGGTCATGCAGTCAGTCATCGACAGTGATTCCGGCTACTTCGAGCGCTGGCAGCGGATGAAAGACGCCGACACATCCATTATATGGGAGACCCGTGTGGGCGGAATCGCCACAGGTATGATCGGTATCGAGAGCCGGCCCCTGAACAGAATGGGCGCCATTCCCCACGACGGTCCGGAGATGTGGACAGGGGGAACTCTCTTTCCCCAGTCCTCAAAGAAGGTGGCCAGAGGAATCAACTCCTTCTCCGGACGGATGCCCCTTATAATTATGGCCAACCTGTCGGGATTCGATGGTTCTCCCGAGAGCCTGAGGAACCTGCAGCTGGAGTACGGCGCCGAGATCGGCCGGGCCATTGTCAACTTCAAGGGCCCCATCGCCTTTCTTGTTGTGGCCAGATACCACGGCGGAGCCTATGTAGTCTTCTCCAAGGCCCTGAACCCCAACCTCAGGGCGGCGGCTCTTGAAGGCTCCTTCGCCTCCGTTCTGGGAGGAGCCCCCGCGGCGGCGGTTGTTTTCCCGAGAGAGGTGAAACAGGAGACCTTCAGCGACCCGAGAATCACGGAGATGCTGGACTGCCTCAACAGGGGTAGCTGCTCCCAGAGGGAGTACGACGAACTTGTAAGCAAGGTTTACAACGAAAAGCAGACCGCCCTCGGGCAGAAGTTTGATAAAATACACAGCGTTCAGAGGGCTAAGGAGGTCGGCTCTATCGACGACATCGTAAAACCCTCTGAAATCAGGCCTTATCTGATCCGGACCATTGAAGCCGGAATGAAATAATTGCACCTACTGTAAGATAAACCGGCCCCGGAAACTGCAGAACCTCAGTCTCCGGGGCTTTTTTCTGCCTGCATGAAATTCCCTTTATCATCGATTATAATCTTACTTATATAGACTGATTCTTCAGCACCGGACGGCAGGAATGCCCTTGTTTCCCTGCACAAAGCAGAATCACAAAAAAAATATTGATAAAAAAAAATCGAAAGTCCTTGATTGGTGGATCAATATATGTTATTTAATATATTGATAATTATATATTCATGCGAAAAGACCTGTTATAGAGGAGCAATGAAATGAAAGTACTGATCATCGGCGGAGTTGCCGGAGGAGCCACCACCGCGGCTCGTCTGCGAAGACTCGACGAAAAAGCTGAAATTACGATTTTTGAGAGGGGAGCCTATATTTCCTATGCGAACTGCGGTCTGCCCTACTACATAGGCGGAACCATCACCGACAGGGACAGACTCTTTGTTCAGACCCCCGAGAGCTTCTCACAGCTGCTCAATGTTGATGTCAAAGTCAGACACGATGTCATCGCCATCAACAAAGACCGGAACACAATCTCTGTTAAAAACCTTGAAACCCAGGAGATAACAGAAGAGGCATACGACAAACTTGTTCTCTCCCCCGGTGCCGAACCTCTGAGGCCCGGAATTCCCGGAATTGATTCAGACAGGATTTTCACACTCAGAAATGTTCCCGATACGGATTCAATAAAGAGTTTTGTAGAGGAGAAGAAGCCAAGACGGGCCGTCATCATCGGCGCAGGTTTTATCGGACTTGAAATGGCCGAGAACCTCCATGACATGGGGATATTTGTCACCATAGTCGAAGCGGCGGAACAGGTCATGAATATTCTGGACTACGAAATGGCTGCCGAGGTGCACCAGCACCTGAAGGTAAAGGGTGTGGAGTTCTACCTGAACGACGGTGTCTCCTCATTTACAGACAAGGAAGAGGGAGTACACATTGCCCTGCAGAGCGGAAGGGTCATCGAAGCGGACATTATAATCCTCTCCATAGGTGTCCGTCCCGACGTGAAACTCGCCGTTGAAGCGGGTCTCGAGATCGGAACAACAGGCGGAATAAAGATCAATAAAAACCTCCTTACAAGCGATGAAAATATCTATGCTCTTGGAGATGCCACAGAGTACCCCAACCCCATCACCGGAGACCCCTTGAGAGTCCCCCTGGCAGGTCCCGCCAACAAACAGGGCCGCATGGTTGCCGACAACATCATCGAAGGCAACAAGAGGGAGTACCGCGGAACCATCGCCACCGGGATTGCCAAGGTCTTTGACCTGACTGTGGCATCCACGGGCCTTTCGGAAAAGCAGCTTGCCCGGATGGGCAAGGAGAAGGGAAAGGACTACCGCTCCCTTGTTATCCACGCGACGAGTCACGCCGGTTACTACCCCGAAGCCGACCCCATGACAATCAAGGCTATATTCAATGATGAGCGTAAGCTCCTGGGAGCCCAGATTGTCGGTTACAGCGGAGTAGACAAGAGAATAGACCTTTTTGCAGTCATACTTGGCAATGCCGGAACCATCGACGACCTGCAGGAGATTGAGCACGCCTATGCTCCCCCCTTCTCATCGGCCAAAGACCCCGTCAATATTGCCGGATTTGTCGCTGAGAATATAATCAACGGCTCATCAAGACACCTCTGCTGGAATGAACTGCAGAATATTCCCCAGGATGAACTCTTTCTTGTGGACGTGAGAACTGAGGACGAGTTCGGAATTGAACACCTCGACGGCGCCGTCAATATTCCCCTGCCCTCCATCCGCAGCCGGATTGCAGAGTTCCCGAAAGGCAAAACCATCGTCCTCTACTGCGGAGTGGGAAAGAGGGCCTACTTTGGAGAGAGGATTCTCCGTCAGGAGGGATTTGATAATCTCTACAACCTCTCGGGAGGAATGAAGACCTACAGCCTCTCCACACAGAAGCAGAGCAACGAGGATATTTTTGAAAAGGACTTTATCGGACACGATGACAACATCTACCAGACCGATCCCGATGCCCGCAAGAGTGAAGGCCCTGTCAGAACCATTCAGGTCGACGCCTGCGGACTCCAGTGTCCCGGTCCTGTTCTGAAGCTGAAAGAAGAGATGGAGAAGATAAAACCCGGAGAACTACTTCAGGAAACAGCCACAGACCCCGGTTTTGCAAGAGACGTTCACGCCTGGGCCAAGATGACAGGAAATCAGGTTGTTTCGGTTGAACAGAGCGGCCCCCGGGTAGTGGCCACTGTGAAGAAGGGCGGAGCTCCCGTACCAGGAAGAGCCGGAGGCGCCGGTCCCCAGAAGGGAACCAGCCTGATCCTCTTCTCTGACGATCTGGACAAGGCTCTTGCAGCCATGGTCATCGCCAACGGTGCCATCAGCGCCGGAAAGGAAGTGACCATATTCTTCACCTTCTGGGGTCTCACCTTCCTGAAGAAGCATAAGAAAACAAGAGGTGTCAAGAAGGACTTTATGGGCAAAATGTTCGGCATGATGCTCCCTGACAACAGCAGCAAGATGGGCCTGTCAAAGATGAATATGGGCGGAATGGGTTCCATTATGATGAAAAAACGGATGAAGGCACTGGGAATAGACAGCGTGGAAACAATGTTTGAAACAGCACAGAAAAGCGGTATCCGCCTTGTAGCCTGCCAGATGTCCATGGATGTCATGGGTGTGAAGGAAGAGGAGATGATCGACGGTGTTGAGATCGGAGGAGTCGCATCCTTCCTGGGCGCCGCCGAAGAGTCCCAGACCAGTATGTTTATCTGATTTCCCCTGTCTGCCCCGGATTCATTCCAGGCGGACAGCAGTGAAGTACAAGGCTCTTCTCCCCCGGGGGAAGGGCCATTTTTATTGGCTTTTCTTATTTATGTCTTCAAGATCCCTGATGACGTCGACAAGATCATACTGCATGTCCTGCATATTTTCAGAGATTGTATGTACGGCCTCGGTCAGGCGGGGGCTGAGCCTCTCGTCATAAATAGTGTCCAGTTTACGGCGCACGGTCTGTATCTCCTGAACCTCTTCACTGTTCATCAGTTCCTCAAGACTCTTCAGATACTGAACAAGCTCGGGAACCACCTTAACTGCCCCGTCCAGGCGCTCTTCAAGCTCAACGATCCGGTCAATGACCATGGGAAGGGTCTGCTCTCTCTGTTTCTTCTCTTTAATGGATTTCTTGAGCTCTATGCTTACAAATATTTTTGCAATCCGCTCCAGTATCCTGTCTGAATCAAAGGGTTTTATAATGTAATCCAGAACCCCCAGCAGATAGCCGTTGACCACGCTGTCCTTGTCATTCTTGGCTGTCACAAGCACCACCGGCAGAGCTTTGGTCCTCTCTTCGCTCCTCAGACGGCGGCAGACTTCAAAGCCGTCAATTTCAGGCATCATAATATCAAGAAGCACAAGATCCGGAAGAGTATTTTCCAGAATATCAAGAGCCTCCTGCCCTCCCGATGCAAAGCTGAGGGAGTACTTGCCGGACAGCAGGTTACCCAGAAGTTTAAGATTCACCTCGGTGTCGTCAACTACAAGAATACGTTTTTTGCTCATTATAGATTCCTCCAGATTATAATGCTTCCTTTATTCTATCCAGCGTCGAGTTCAGCCGGGTTATATCAAAATCGGCCAGGGCCTTTCTTATGACCCTGGAGTATTCAGCCCCCTGTGGTCCGCACTGTTCTACAAGTGGAACAATATCCCCCACATCCGAAAAATCCTTAGTTTCAACGGCTCTGGCGATCTTTGCGATATGGACCGGTTCAAGGTTCTCCAGACTGAACTCTCGGGCAGAGAAGTCCTCCCACCGCTGCAGGAACAGGCTCTTTACAACGGCGCAGACTTCCGGAGGGGAAGAGGCGCTGCTGATATAGCTGTACTTATCCTCTCCCGAGCCGTTTCCCGGAACTCCCTCATCAAGGATTCTGATAATCATCAGGGACTTTCCCTTAAATGTGAAATTCCTGTCCCGTGTGAGGAAGGCAGCCGGCTCCTTCAGCCCCTGGAGATCAATACCTTCCGGCCCGCCTATCGGAAGAAACTGCAGTCCCAACCTGTCTCCCTCCTCTCTTAAAGGACCGCTTAAGAAATCCTCATCAACATAGCAGAGAGACCCCACCGAGGCCTCCATTGTTTTATCATGGAAGTAAAACTGCTCCGTTTTCTCAGTCATTGCCGGCGCCGGCAGTTCAATACTGAAGGAACTTCCTCTGCCGAGGGTGCTCTCAAGCCGGATCTGCCCCTTCATCAGATCAATAAGTTTTTTAGCAATGGAGAGCCCCAGACCTGTGCCTTCATAGGTCCTCGAATCATGCTTCTCATTCTGCTCGAAGGGATTGAAGATAAAATGCTGATCCTTTTCAGAGATTCCGATACCCGTATCGGAAACAGAAAAAAGAAGGATGCTATCTTCTTTACTGTAGGAGATAAAGACCCTGATACAGCCCCGGTGAATAAACTTTAATGCATTGCCAAGCAGATTGATTATAATCTGCCGCAATCTTAATGCATCGAATTTCAGAACCGCCGGAACCTCTTCCCGGCATATAAATTCAAGAAATACACTCTTCTCCTGTGCCTGAAAACTGAAGAGGCTGAAGATATCCCTGAAAAAGGGAGTGATCTTTGTCGCTTCCGGCTGTATCTCCATCTTGGATGCTTCCAGTTTTGAAAAATCAAGAACAGTATTGATAAGCTCTTTGAGAATGCTGCCGCTTGAAAGAATACACTCAACATGGTCCTGGAGCCTGGGATCGTCAACACTCTTCTTCAGAACAGAGGCAAAACCAAGAATCGCATTCAGGGGAGTTCTGATCTCATGACTCATATTGGCTACAAAGGCGCTCTTCATCTGGGACGTGTGTTCAGCCTTCTCCTTGGATTCAATCAGGGTCTCCCTGGCATTGCTTATAGGAGTAATATCCAGACAGCTCAAGGCCAGACCGACTGTTTCTCCATCAGATTGATCAAAGCGGACACCATTCAAAAGAAGAGTCACCGGATTGCCGTCGCTGTCGGTGGTTTTATACTCCTGCTCGGCGTAGTTCTTTTTTCTGCCGGGATCATCAATAAGCTCTTTAAGAAACTGAACCTGATCGATATCCAGATAGTCTCCCAGATTAAGTACAATCCCCTCATGTTCGGGAACGGGAAGTTTTCTGCGCCAGTAGCTGTTTGTGTAGCGGATATTCATCTCCGTATCGACAAGAAGAACACCGTACTCCACTATATCTGCAATGGACTTGAAGATCTCGGCTTCCCGTTTAAGCTGTTTACTGTCAGTAATATCGATAAAAACAAGGGTGACTCCGGTTATTTCATTCTGGACATAGAGAGGAGAGAACACTCCGTCCAGATACCCCAGCTCCCCGTCGGGCTGAAAATAGGTCAGCTCCCGGGTGGTACTCTTTCCCTGAAGCGCCATATTCAGAGCCTCTTTTATCTCCTTCCCCTTAAGGGGAAAGTAGGGCAGAAGGTCGAAGAAGGAACTCCCCTTCTCTATCTGCATTCCAAATCTAGTCTGTACCTGTATGGCATAGTGGGCATTGAATATTCTGTAGCGGAAATTACGGTCCAGAGAGAGGATATTGATACCGTAGGTGTTCTCGAGGATGGAGGAGAACTCCGCTGTGGTGTCGTCAAGGATCTGAGACTTTGCTTTAAGCAGCTGCATCAGTTTTCTCTGGTATTTTTTAAGCTTCTGCTGCTGGGCTATCTTGTCTGTAATATCCTCCATAATCCCCATAAAACTGTCGGGCTTGCCGTCGGTCCATCCTATGGGCGAGATGATTGTATGGAAAAATCTTGGTCCCTCTCTCGTTTTGACAAGCTCGGCGGGAAACTCATAGTAGAGGCCCAGTTCCATGATTTTTCTCAGGGCCGTTTGATGCCGCTTCAGGGTCTCATGATCAAAGGCCTCGCCGTAGCCTCTGCCAAGAAGGTCCTCTTCGGTTCGGCCGAAGTATTTTACCATTCTGGGATTCCAGAGGTTTAAAGTAACCTCATCATCATTGAGATCAAACATATATACGCCGATGGGTATCCGTTTCAAAAGACCCGAAAAGAAATTGACCTGCTGGCTGAGCTCCTTCTTTTTCATCTCAATGTCGGTAATATTCCTGAGAATGATGCTGCACTCATCGATACTGCTTCCCTCGTAGTTGGGAAACATTACATAGTCATAGTAGGTATCCCTCTTCCTGTGGCTTATCCTGAGAATATTCCTTACAACCTGACCCTCGTTGAAGCAGGTCTTTATATCAGAGAGGAGGCAGTTCATGGACTCGGGAAAGATGCTCTCTACACTCTCCTCCTCCACAAGTTCGGGATGCTCAATATTGAGAAGAATAAACGACTCGAAGGCCTCGTTCATATACTCGATCTTCATCTCTCTGTTGATGACAACAACCTGATCATGAAGGCAGTTGAGGATCTTTTTATAGTATGAACAGTCTTTCTCTCTTTTCATGGCGCCACCATTAATAATATGATCTTGGTTCACATTAGTCAAAAAAACAGCTCTCTGTGCTCCATATGCGGGAGCCTTATCAGTAAACACTAATTCTCTTTACTTTTGCATCAAATTTCCACCCTTTTGAAGATCAAAACGTATTATGATACTCATCAAGGAGAATTTAATTTATGAAGGGACTCAAGGTCACCGGCATCAAGGCCTATCAGCAGGTTGTAAGACTTGTAATAAAGATTGTAAATTTCGGAGAGCCCGAAACTCTCAGCGGAGCCGGCTCAGTTCTGAAGCTGGCGGATTGCCTGAAGGAGAAAGGCTTCAGAAAGCCTCTTATCGTAACAGACAGGGGAATTATCGCTGCGGGACTGCTGAAGGGAATGTGTGAAAGCTTTGAATCTGCGGGGCTTGAGTATGATATATTTGATGAAGTGGTCCCCAATCCGACGATTGAAGTTATTGAGGCCGCCCGGGAGAGCTGCCTGTCCGGCGGATGCGACTGCCTAATTGGATTCGGCGGGGGCTCTTCCATGGATACGGCCAAGGTGGCCGCAGCACGGATTTCCAACCCCCGGACCAGCATAATGAAGATGACAGGATACTTTAAAATCCGCCGCAGGCCCGTTCCTGTCATAGCCGTCCCCACAACCTCTGGAACCGGTTCGGAGTGCACAGTGGCCGCCGTAATAACAAACAGCGGGGAAAAAGCCAAATATTCGGTGGCCTCTCCGAAACTGATGCCTGCGATGGCAGTGATGGACCCGGAACTCTCCTACGGCCTGCCGGCCCATATAACCTCAACCACGGGAATGGATGCCCTGACACACGCCGTGGAAGCCTATATAAGTACCATTCCCCTGAAGGAATCGGATGAGTATGCCCGAAAGGCTGTAAAACTTGTATTTGAGAATCTGGAAACCTGCTTTTCAACTCCGTCGGATACAGAAGCCAGAGAGAATATGATGTGGGCCTCCTATTACGGAGGTGCAGCCTTCACCAGAGCCATGGTTGGAAATGTCCATGCCGTTGCCCATAACCTGGGAGGGATGTACCACGTACCCCACGGACTGGCCAACGCCATTGTCCTGCCCCATGTACTGGATGCCTGTAAAGACTCATGCGAAAAACGTCTGGCCCGGCTTGCAGGGGATGCGGGGATACCCTCAGAGGGAAAGTCTGAGAGAGAACTGGCGGAACATCTTGTGGAAAAGATAAGGGAGCTCAACAGAAAATTCGATATACCCGAAACTGTAAAAGAGCTGAAGGAGGAGGATATTCCTCTGATAGCCAGACGGGCCAGCAGAGAGGCATTTTATCTTTACGCCCCTCCCGCCTACTTCTCGCCTGCAGAAAAAGAGATAATTCTGAAAAAGATGCTTCCTGCTGTCGAGGTCTAAGGATCATAATTTACAGGATTCCTGTTAATACGGGGTTATATGTAATAGAATAAAAACTGCATAAGACAAATACACCACGGAACAGAACTGCATGACTGCCCAAATCCGGAAGAGAAAAATGGAAATACTTGACCCCGAAACACAGAAAACCAAAGCTCCTGTACCTCCGGGTACGGTGATCCTTCTCCAGGGAGATGAGAGCAGGTCCTTTACCATACTGCACTCGGGTATGGTGGAACTTCTCTTTTCAGATACTCTGAAAGAGGGAGACACTCCCGAAGAGATTATTGCATCCAGCCTGAGAATAGGCCTTGTCAAGGGAGAGGCGATGATTGGAATCATCGGCCTCCTTTCAAATAATGAGTTTCCCGGTCTCTCGGTCCGAACCGTCTCCAAATGCATTATAAGCAGCCAGCCAGTCAGGAAAGAGGAGATGCTTGCAAAGGTTCAGAGGGACAACACCCTCAACTTCAAGATGCTGAGAGACCTTTGCGGCCGTGTGGAGTCTTCCATATACCTGTATACGAACTATAAATACCTCTGGCATAAGTATGCCTCCATCGCCGACTCCCTTGCCCTCGGTTTCCCGGGTAAACCGGGCTCTGTCTACGACGAAAAGAGCCGTACAGACTCATCTCTGCAGGAATACTCAGCCTTCCTGAAGGGAATGATAAAGGAAGACCCTGCGGCGGCGCTGCCTGAGGAATGGGACTACAATCTCTTTCTTGGCAGAATACAGGACAACCTGAGGCTCTATGAGGACCATGACAAAGTCAGGGCGGAAGACCTTCTGGACTATCAGCAGTGCCTGTTCCTGAAAAGGCTTGTCCATAAGAATGACAAAATACTCACAGCGATCTTCAGCAAGGATGAACCGAGCAACAGATATATCTTTGATTTTATGGCAAAGAGCATTGTCGCTGTGGCACACGCCAATAAAGACATCGCCGCCGAGATCAAGGAACTGATGGACCGGATCTACTCCGATGAAGGCTGGGCGGCTCAGATTATCAAAGAGGAAAAGAGTCCCGAAAAGAGCAATTTCCTCCATTTTCTCGCAAAATTCAGTTGGCGCTGCCGCAAGGATACAATGACCCTTCTCGGAATTGATCTTTTCAAGGAGTACAGGGTATTCGGCGCTCTCAAGCGGTATCAGGAATTCAAGTCCCAGGAGGATGAACAGCAGAACTCCGGGACCGAACATGCCACAGAAGAGATGAAGAAACGGCTGGAAAAGTACAGGGGACTTCTGACCCGGATTCTTAATTTTTCCACAATGGATGAAGAGTTTAAAAAGTCTTTTGCCGCCGGTATGGAAGAGCTTCTGCAGTATAAGAACAAACATGACACCGACCCGGCCCTCCAGAAGCTGCGCGACAGGATTTCCGGGGAATACTGGAAACTCTACGAGAACTGTTTTCTCAAGGTAATTGACTCGGACCTCAAGGGTTTTGTTCCGGGCATTATGCTTCACTTCGGCATAGTGGATGAGCGGCTTCTGACTGATGAAGAGCTTTATGTCATCGACAGGTTCTACTCTGCCAATCTCTTTATGGATGAGGACATTCCCGTCATGACGCTGCCCTACTTCCTCGAAAAGATCTACAAGTCGGAAATTCCTCCCAGCATGACCGAAATGGGCGACTACTTCACAACAATCCTGAAGAACCAGGAGAAGATGACAAAGAAGGAGAAGGCAGCCGCGGTACTCTACGAAGATACGGCGGAGGACAAGGTCCGTTTCGAACTGAGGACTATTGCAGGGGATCTCTCTAAAATGCTCTTCGGCAACAAGAAAAGGGCTCTTCCCTTCCTCTGCAGCGACTCCCTCTCGGGAGGGGCACAACGGTTCTTTATCGATCCCGAGCTTTTCACCTCTCTGATCCGGAAGTACAGAAAGAGAGACTACTCCCTTTTCTACAGGGAGGTTCTGTTCAAGCACAAGCTGGGATCCGACTTCATTCAGAAGGAAGTGATCCCCAACTTCGTTTTCTACCCGTCCTTCGGCAACCGTTCGGTGATGTGGCAGGAGATGGACGGAACAAACAAAAAAAGTCCCGGCCGTATATTCTATCCTCTCTTCTTTACGGAAAAGCTGGAACAGAGCGCCCTGACCCAGCTGGCCTACTTCCGCTGGGAGCTCCAGAAGAGCATCGCCGGATACAACTGGACCGACCCCGTCGAAGGCGGGGTGGTGGGGGTCTACTACGACTACATTCAGTACTACAGGAAGAACCCCAATATAACCCCCGAAGCCAAGGAACGGCTTGCTGAATTTATCAAGAAGACCAAATCCGACAAGGACAGGTTTGCACAGGACTATGCCAACTGGGTTGCCTTTGAGTATGAGGGAAAGATGCGCCTCAACGGTTATGTCAGAGACATCTTCTACAGGTTCTGCCCCTTTCCCGGAAAGATTCGTGAGGTGATGGCCCAGAAGCCCGATTTCAAGGTGATGGAGAACCGTTTCCAGAGCCGCCGGCTGAAAGACAGCCTCCGCCTGAAATCAAAGATGATCAAATTTGAAAAGAAGGGCGTTCCCCTGCCGGGAGAGCTTATGGAGTACAGCAGGTTTCTGGAGCGTTAATCTGTTCAGGAATTTCAACTGATTCTTTATGAATAAAAAAGGCAGTTCCCGGGGGGGGAACTGCCATTAACTTTACTTTATCTTACCGAGGCCTTTGAGCACCTTTTCCGGTGTCAGCGGCCAGGATCTGACCCAGACACCGCAGGCGTCATGAATTGCATTGGCAATGACCGGGGCGGCTCCGTTTACCGAGATCTCGGCAATCGACTTACCCCCGAAGGGGCCGAAGGGATCGTCCGTCTGAATCAGATGGACCTGAAAGTCCTTAGGAACATCTCCCATCATGGGAACACCGTAGCTCCTCAGATCAGTATTGATGCACCTTCCCCTTTCATCAAAGACCATCTGTTCGTAGAGGGTATGGCCGATGGACTTCATCACACCGCCGTAAACCTGTCCCTGAGCCAGTTCGGGGTTTATGGGGGTTCCACAGTCTTGAAGGGCATAGTATTTCTGAACCTCGATGGCTCCGGTTCTTGTATTTACAGCCACCTGAGCGAAATGGGCTCCGTAGGGAAAGGCCTGGTCATCGGTAATGTAGGAGGCCGAGCCTATGAGCTGCCCCCTGCCTTCACCTGTAAGACTATCCCTTGCAATATCCTCAAAACTGGCAGTGCCTTTCTTTCCACGGACCAAGGCAGGCAGTTCGATAACAAGGTCCTCCACAGGCTCATCAAGCATTTCAGATGCGGCCTTCAGAATCATCTGTTTCAGGTCTTCCGCCGCTTTCAACGCCGCATTTCCCGAAAAGTAGGTGCCGCTTGAGGCATAGGCTCCGGTATCAAAGCTGGTGGAGTCGGTATCACCGGAGACAATGGAGATATCCTCCATGGGCACACTCAGTACTTCGGAGACAATCTTTGTACAGAGGGTATCCAGACCGGTACCAAGATCGGCACCCCCGGACCGGACCAGAAGGGTCCCGTCGGTGAGAAGTTTGACCTCTGCATTGGCATGGTCCAGGCCTGGAAGGCCTGAGCCCTGCTGGATGATAACCACACCTTTTCCTATCTTTACATCAGGATCACCTGACTCTTCTTTAGTACCCCACTGGATCAGCTCTTTCCCCTGGTCGAGGGCGGGACCGAGTCCGCAGCTCACAACGGGAGCCGCTGACCCTTCCCTTCCCTCACCCAGGCACTTGAGGATCTCAAGCATGGACCCCTCCCGGACCCTGTTCTTTTCGATGAGGGCAAGAGGGTCGATTCCAAGCTCTTCTGCCAGTTCGGCCACAGCCATCTGCAGGGCGTAGGACCCCTTGGGAGCACCGTAACCCTGGTAGGCTCCGGCGGGGGGAATATTGCTGTAGTACGTGGACACATCAAAGTGGAAGTGGTCGCAGAGAAAGAGGGGAAGAGATTTGGAACAGGCATTCATGGGAACAGTAAGACAGTGGTTTCCAAAGGCTCCTGTATTGGCTTCCACCTTCATATCCACGGCGGTCATGGTGCCGTCCTTCATGGCACCTATCTTCACTGTGATCCGCATTACATGGCGGGTGGAACAGGAGGTGAACTCCTCTTTTCTGGAGTACTTGTAGTACACAGGTTTCCCTGTCTCCCAGGTCACCCAGGCAGCCAGTTCCTCAAGCAGAATATCCTGCTTGGAGCCGTAGCCTCCGCCGACACGCTCCTTGATCACATGAATTTTATTTTCACGGATTCCAAGGACCCGGGCCACAATGCGTCTGAGGTGCCAGGGCACCTGTGTAGAGGCATGTATGATAAGGCGGTCCCCTTCCATCTTCGTATAGACAGAGTGGGTTTCGAGGGGGGTACACTGGATCTGTGATGACTCATAGGTCCGTTCAAGAACCACATCTGAGGCGGTAAAGCCCTCCTGGACATCACCGATTCCCCCCTCCACATAGGAAGCGAGGTTCTGATGAGGCCTTCCGCCGATGGGAAACTGGTAGATCACCTGGCCGTCTCTTTCATCGGCGGCTGCATTCTGCTCATTCAGATCATCGGGAGCTCCCGCCTCATAGCGGATAAAGCCGTTCTGCACCACAGGGGCACCTTCGGCTTTTGCCTCGTCTATGGACATTACCGGTACCAGGGCTTCATACTCCACATGGATCAGAGCCAGTGCATCCAGAGCAATCTGCTCAGATTCGGCCACAACCGCGGCTACACGATCTCCGGCATGGCGGATCTTGCGGCTGAACATCCTCTTGTCGTAGGGGGAAGGCTCCGGGAATCCCTGCCCTGCGGTTCCGTAGAAAACATCGGGGCAGTTAAGGTATGTGAGCACTGAATGAACCCCGGGCAGGGCTTCGGCCATTGAGGTATCGATACTTGTAATATAGGCATGGGCAAAGCTGGAGCGAAGCAGCTTCATATGGAGGGCTTCCGGCTCAACCCTGTCTTCCACATAGGCTTTGCGGCCCATGATCAGCTGGGCTCCGTCAATCTTCCGGCGGGGAGTTCCCACCTCCCGCAGATCCTCCCTGTACTCGGGAGCAATCTCGATTTCCCCGCTGCCGTGGGCATAATCGGGGTCGTCGGCATAGGCCTGAGCCAGCTGAACCGCCTTGAAGAGGGGCTGATAACCGAAGTCTCGGACAAAGAGTCCTGAGAATGCGTCCCTGATATCCTCTTCCGAGGGATTTTCCTCACGCTCCAGCAGCTCCTTGAGAATAAGAGCTTCGGCGCCTGAATTGTATCCAGACTGAACTGCACCGGCATCCACAAGAGCGGCCTGGAGATATCCCATACGGTTTCCACGGTTCAGGGACTCCACGGTTTCTACAGAGTGGCCGTCCAGCTGCCCTGCAATAAGGAGGCCCGCATTGACAACCTTTCCGTCCAGCAGAATTGCATCGCTGCCTGTGAATCCGGCATGGTCGTCACTGTCCCGGACCGAAAGCATTCCCAGGGTTTTGAGAAATTCCTGAGCGTTCTGAAAAGGATTGACCTCTGTAAAAAGGGTCTTCCCGTTAAGGGTCCACTGTATTGTCATTGCGCTGCTCATTTCCCGGCCTCCAGAATACGGCTTATACAATCCTGTACTGTGACGCCGCATAGATATTTTTTATACTCCGATGAACCCCTCAGATCTGATTCCGGCTCCACCAGATCGGCAACGGCCTTTTCAAGATCGGCCCCCGGTTTGAGACTGCCCTCCACAAGGGCCTTCTCTACAGCGGTCAGACGGAACACGCGGGGTCCCATGCCGCTGACGGCGATGGCTGCCTTTGAGATTTTTCCGCCCTCAGCTTCAAGACAGACTGCGGCGGAGAGAACCGAGAGACCTCCGGAACTCCGGAGAACGTTTTTCACGGCGCTTCCGCCACGGGTATGATCAAACCGGATATTGATTATAAGGTTCTGACGGTGCTCCTCTACATACTGAACCGCGGGAATGACCTCGTCATTTCCAAGTTCCAGTTCGGCATCCAGAACCATAAGGATGGGGAGCATATAGGAATCGGACAGATGGGCTCCGATATTCCCTCCCAGTGTCGCCTGGTTGCGTACATTCCGTGATGTAAGAAATCCCGCGGCCTCCCGCAGGGCATCGGGACACTTGTCCCAGTCCATCAGCTCCTGAAATGTAGTGCTGGCCCCTAAAATGGTTGTGTGGTTTCCCCGGACGCAGGCCTTCAAATTGAGGGCTTCCAGAGATATATAGATATCCGAAACCGCTGCCGAAAGGGGACTGTTCAGCTCCGAACCTCCCCCCAGGTACAGACTTCCGGGATACTGCTTTTTAAGGGCAACAGCCTCATCGATTGTGAGAGGCTTTAAAAACTGGCTCATACTTGAACTCCTCCTTTTTTCCATAGCTCAGCAGAGAGGCGCATGCAGGACTCTTTCAGTTCCTCTTCATCCACGCCTGTCAGACGGCCCTTCTCTACAGCGATCCGGCCGTTGACGATGGTGTACTCAGCCTCATGATTATAGCCTGAAAAGATCAGTGCCGCCACAGGATCGCTCAGGGCTCCGGCATACTCCAGTCTGTCCATGTTGAAAACAGCCAGGTCCGCGGCCATTCCCTCTTCCAGGCGTCCGACTTTTTCATAGCCCAGAAGCTTCGCTCCGTTCTCGGTTCCCAGTTTCAGAACATCTGCGTATGTCACTGCCGCAGCGCCGTACTGAACCCGCTGCAGCATCAGGGCGTTCCGAACCTCACCAAGCATGTCCGATGAGTCATTGGAGGCAGAACCGTCCACGGCGAGGCCTACATTGATCCCCTTCGGGATCATCTCGGTAACACGGCAGATACCGGACCCGAGGCGCATATTGGATGTGGGGCAGTGGGCTATATGGGAACCTGTATCCGCAAGAATTTTAAGTTCTTCATCATTGAAGTGGATTCCATGGGCAAAGAAGACATCTTCGCCCAGAAAGTCGCAGTCCGCCATAACCTGAACGGGGCGGCGGCCGTAAACCTTGAGGCAGAAGTCGTTCTCATCCCGGGTCTCCGCCAGATGTGTATGCAGACGAACCCCGTATTCACGGGCCAGGGCGGCGGAGTCTTTCATAAGCCCCTCGGTTACGGAAAAGGGGGAACAGGGGGCAAGGACGATCTTCTTCATTGAGAAATCACTGCCGTCATGGTATGCCTTGATGACCCGCTCTGAGTCTTTCAGTATGGTAGCCTCATCCTGAACAACCGTATCCGGAGGAAGGCCCCCGTCCTTCTTGCTGAGGCTCATTGAGCCTCTGGTTGGGGAGAAGCGCATGCCCAGGGCATCTGCCGCAGCGAACTGGGTGGCCATGATGTCCCCGTCAATATCCCTGGGATAGAGGTAGTGGTGGTCTGTGGCGGTGGTGCATCCTGTTTTAAGAAGCTCCCCCATGGCAAGGAGGGAGGAGTTGTAGACAGAGTCTATATCCAGATGCTTCCAGATCTCGTAGAGGTAGACAAGCCACTCGAAGAGCTCTGCGTTCTGTACGGCTGGAAGATTCCTTGTAAAGGTTTGATAGAAGTGGTGGTGGGAGTTGACCAGCCCGGGGATAACAACCCTGCCCCGGCCGTCAATGACCCTGTCGGCCTTTACACCAAGGTCTTTGCCGATCCTTGTGATTGTGTTGCCCTCGATATAGAGATCCACATCCTTCAGACAGCCCTTTTCGGCACTCTGGAAGAGGGTTCCGCAGTTTTTTATTAAGATGCTTTCCATGAGTTCTCCTGTTCTTCCCGCCCCTTCATTTTCACCTGCTGAATCAGGGCGGGGTATTCTTCTTGTCCGGACATGTTCTACCGGAAAAGAGATCCCGTTGTTTCCGGTGTTTAAACTGTCTGTTGAACAGGATCCTGAGTGTTTATAATTATAGCATGATTACCCTCTGATTTCTCTGATCATCTTCTCAGGTCAGACCTTTTTAGAATATAGAAATCAACCGGACATTTTTTCACCGCTCCATTATAATAAGAGCATGCCTGAATACTTTCACCCTCTGATACAGGAGTGGTTCAAAGAGAGGTATGACTCTCCTACCTCCGCACAGGAAGCAGCCTGGAAGAGAGCTTCCGGAGGCAATCATTTTCTCCTCTCCGCCCCGACTGGAAGCGGCAAAACACTGTCGGCCTTTCTCTATGCTATAGATGAACTGCTGAGGGAAGGAGTGGAAGGAAAGGTATCCGAATCGGTAAGGGTCCTCTATATTTCACCCCTGAAGGCGCTGAACAGCGATATACGGCGGAACCTGGAAACCCCGCTGGCGGAAATCAGAGAACACGCTGAGAAGAGGGGAATCCTTCTGCCACCGGTCCGGGTCGGTCTCCGCAGCGGTGATACAGGATCGTCGGAACGTCAGTCCCAGTTCCGCCACCCTCCCTCCATATTTATAACGACTCCCGAGAGCCTCAACCTGATTCTGACATCCGGCAGGGGCCGAGAGTTCTTCAGGGACCTTAAAACCGTGATTATCGATGAGCTTCACAGCCTGATGCCCGGTAAACGGGGGGTCCATCTGATATCTGCAGTGGAGCGGCTGACCCTCTATGCCGGTGAGTTTCAGCGCATAGGGCTTTCAGCCACAGTCAGGCCAAAAGAAACAGCCTGCGCCTGGCTTGGAGGATATGACGGGACAGGCAGGGCCAGGGAGGTGGAGTGGCTTGAACCTGTTATCCAGAAGAGAAAAGAGATCCGTGTGTCCTACCCCTTTGCGGGTGAGGTCAATCCGGAGAAGCCCCTTGAAAAACTGATATCCATTATTTTGGATCGGATAGGGCAGAACCGTTCAACCCTTGTTTTTGTACCCACCCGCTCCATGGCCGAGTCGCTTACCCGCATGATAAACGAACAGACTGAGGACCTGACGGCCTATGCCCACCACGGCTCTCTCAGCAGAGAGATCCGGTCCTCGGTGGAAGAGAAGATGAAAAGGGGTGAGCTGAGAGCGATTATTGCCACAAGCTCCCTCGAACTTGGAATAGATATAGGCACTCTGGACGAGGTTATTCTGGCGGGAACACCTGTAAGCCAGGCATCCCTGATCCAGAGGATCGGCCGAAGCGGGCACTCCGTCGGCGGTGTCAGCCGGGGGCTGCTGCTGCCCCTGAGCCCGACGGACCTGATCTTTGCAGCCTCCGCCGCCCGTTCTGTCAAGGTCAATGAGGTTGAACAGATGGTCCCCCCCTCCCAGCCACTGGATATTCTCTGTCAGATTATCCTCTCCATGGGGTGTACCGCCCCATGGAACCCTGATGAGCTCTTCCGGTTTATAAGAAGGTGCTGGGTCTACAGAAACCTGAGCCGCAGACAGTTTGATCTTGTGACAGGCCTACTTGAAGGCCGCTATGCCGGGACAAGGATACCTGAACTGACACCGCGGATACTCCTGGACAGGGAAACAAATGAGCTCCGCTCACGGGACTCGGCTGCCTCACTCCTTTATATGTCCGGAGGAACCATTGCCGACAGGGGGAACTACAGGATGATTCTGGCCGACGGCGGAATAAAGATAGGTGATCTGGATGAAAAATTTGTCTGGGAAAACAGAGTGGGTTCTGTCTTTCCCATGACAGGCCGCATGTGGAAAATCACATCTGTAGGCGACAGGGATGTCAAAGTCATCCCCACGGGAGAACGCCCCTCAGCCACCCCCTTCTGGAGGGCCGAAGGAATCTACGGCCCCCCTCTCCCCGCACAGCGGACGGGAGAACTTCTACAGAAAATGGAGGACTTAAACCGCTCAGAGGCAATGAATTACCTGAAAGAGGAGTGCTTTCTGGATGATGAGGCGGCGGAGACTCTGATGGATCAGCTCCGGGACTACAGGGAGAAGACCGGAGAAGCCTGGCCCCACCGGCTCAGGATCATTCAGGAAATACACAGGTCCCCGTCGGGAGGGTCGGAGGACTGGGTAATGATTATCCACAGCTTCAGGGGTGGAAAGATCAACTTTCTTCTGGCCCTCTGCCTCGCCTCCCTCTGGGAGACGGAGTACAGGCAGGAGCTCCCCTTCCTCAGCGATGAAGCCTCAGTCATCCTCCATATCCCCGACAGGAAACGGGGTGAAGGGCTTCTTGAGAAACTATGTTCATCAAACCTTGAGAAACTGATCCGCAGAGGACTTGAGTCCACGGCCTTCTTCGGCACCCAGTTCAGAGAGACAGCCTCCAGGGCCCTGCTGCTTCCCCGAAGGAGCTTCAACCGCAGGCAGCCCCTCTGGCTGACCCGGCAGAAATCGGGAAAACTGCTGAAGACGGTTGCCGGATTTGATGACTTTCCGGTGCTTGCTGAAACCTGGAGGAGCTGCCTTCAGGATGAGACATCACCCGCGGGACTGCAGGAGCTGATCGACCAGCTGAACTCGGGAGAAGCCGAACTTGTAACCCTCCATCCCCGGGAGCTTCCCCGTCTCAGCCTGCCCATAATGGGACGGGAAACGGCTGCACGGATGGCATCCGACGATACCCCTCCGGGGGGTCTTGTTTCAGAGCTTTCCGAATCCATACTGAAGGATATGCTGGCGGGGAACCTGTTTCGTCCCCGGATAAGGCGTAACATCATCAGGGAATTCGAGGCCAAACGGAACAGGACCTGGCCCGGATACGCTCCTGTTCTTGCAGAGGATCTGATGCTGCAGCTGGAGGACAGGGGACTGATTCCCCTGGATGAGTGGCAGGATATTCTTGAGGCAGCAGATATGGCGCGGAAGGAGGATGGCGGGAGCTTCTCTCCTCTTCCCGCCCTCAAGGCCTCAGGAAGCGGCGGATATGTATCGTTTGAAGGCCACGCCCTCCGCAGTTTGCCGGCGGGCTGGCTCAACTACTACGGCCCCCTCCCCCTCTCCAGAGTAGAAAAGATCCTCGGCGTTTCAAGTCAGGTATGGCTTGAAGCCCTTAACCGGGAAACCGATGACTTTGATGAGACATATATCATCGACTTCATCAGCGACGACGCCCCGGAAACTGAAATATGCACCCTTGAAAACCTGGAGATACTCCTCAGGATGCAGCGCCGCCGCCACAGGCCTGTGACAGCGGAGAGACCCGCAGAACAGCTTCCTCTCTTTCAGGCCCGGCGCCAGGGCCTTCTGGATCACCGCAAGCCCATGGCGGATGAGGAACAGGAGAGCCTCTCACCGGAAGAAGAACTGAAGAGAACACTTGAACCTCTATTGGGATATCCTGCGCCTGCGGGCCTCTGGGAGGAGGATCTGCTCCCCTCCCGCATGGCCCGTTACAGCAGCAGAGATCTGGACAGCCTCCTTCTGAAGGGAGAGCTTCTCTGGACGGGAATGGGAAGGGGGCGTATTCTTTTTTCAATCCCCGAAGAGTATCCTCTGATCTACCCTCCTGCAGGAAAAGAGGTTTCAGGGAATCTTGAAGAGAAGATTATGGGCCTGCTTGCAGAAACCCCAATGGACTTCAGCTCCCTCAGGGAGAGCACCGGCTCTGCCGGCTCGTCTGATATCAGCCGCGCCCTTTGGAACCTTGTGTGGAGGGGAGAAATCTGGAACAGCAGACCCGAAACTCTGAGAGGTGGCATACGGAGCTCCTTCAAATCAGAGCCCCTTTATTCAAAAAATCAGGCGGCGGGCTCCCTCCCCGGCAGATCCATTTCCGGAAGGAGCCGTTTCAGCCGATGGAAGCAGAGCCGCCCCCTCACAGGTGAATGGATGCCGACCCGGAAGGGAAGCGAGAGCCGAAGCGGAGACCCCCTTGAAGAGAATGAAATCAACAAGGAGAGGGTTCGCCTCCTCCTGGACCGGTACGGGATTCTCTTCCGGGAGCTTGTGAACAGGGAGAGAGGCTTTCTGGAGTGGCGGGAGTGCTTTAACGCCCTGAGGCAGATGGAGTTTTCTGGTGAGGTCCTTTCGGGGGTATTCTTCAGGGGAATCAGAGGTATCCAGTTTATAACTCCTTCCGCCCTGGAGTGTCTTGAAAGAATGGATAAAGGCGGAGACTTCTGGTGCAGTACGATGGACCCCGTCTCCCCCTGCGGTCTCTCTCTCGATATGCCCGGGGACCTGCCTGTACGCAGCAGAAACAGCTATCTCGTCTATGAGGGAGGCCGGCTCATCCTGAGAGTCAGGAAAAACGGCAGGATTCTCGAGTTTACCTCAACTCCCGGGAGTGAAGGGTCTCTGGAATCCCTCTTCAGCCATCTCCTCTGCCGTCAGGAGAAGCCCCTTAAAAGGATAGTGGTGGAAGAGATCAACGGCGTTCCCGCGGCAGAATCCCCCTTTGGTGATGTATTGAGAAATATGGGTTTTGAAGAGGATTTCAAACAGCTGATCCGGCGCAGGAGCCTTGCCTCATTCAGCGGCGGTTGATTCAGACATATCCAGAGAGACAGGAGCCGTCAGGTATTCAAAGACTTGTTCCAGTCTTGCAGCCCCGGTGAGATCAGGATGCTCTGAGCCGCAGCGCCCCAGGGCATACATCATCTTCTGTACCGCCGCTGCGGGAGTCAGGTCCAGCCCCTCCCGGACACCCTGGTCCGAAGCCTGCTTTCCGGTGGCATAGAGATGCAGTATGGTGCTTCCCTTCAGGCAGGTGGTGATGACAAGCACGGGAATCTGACGGGACATAAGCTTTTTCAGGGCCGGCATTTCAAGGGTGGGAAGGTTCCCGGAACCGAATCCCCCCAGAACAAGGCCTTTGAGCCCCTGGACTTTCGAAACAGCCTCAAGCACCGAGAGATCTGTCCCCGATGTCATGGGGAGGTAGAGTACCGAAGGCTCCAGATCTGGATGAAAGTCGGGACGGCTGCTGCTCCGCCTGATTCTGTGATCCTGAAGCTGCACACTCACTCCAAGTTCTCCCAGTGCGGGAACCCGGATGGAGTGAAAGGCGTTGAAGCCGTGGACATTCTCCTTGATACTGCGGTTTCCCCGCAGGATGCGGTCGCCGAAACAGATAACCACCTCACCCAGATCCATGGAAGCTGTACGCACAGAGTAGTAGAGGTTGTTCAGTCCGTCCGGACCGGGGGCGAAGATCGGGAGCTGGGCTCCGGTGAGGACCACCGGCTTTCCCAGATTCTGGAGCATATAACTCAGGGCGGCTGCGGTGTCGGCCATGGTATCTGTACCGTGGATAACAACAAAGCCCTCATAGCTGTCGTAGTTTTCAAAGATGAGTCTTGCGATCTCCATCCGGAGGGACGAAGTCATATCGCTGCTGTCCATCCTCTGCAGGCGCTTTACCTCAAGGGATGCAATTTCGTGAAGACGGGGGACCATCTCGATATACTCGGTGGAACAGGGTATCAGGGAACCGTCGGTACCGGCGGTCTGACTGATAGTACCTCCTGTGTCCAGAATCAATATACGCGGCAGCTGGCTCATCCCCGCCTCCTTAATAACGAAGGAGTCCTAGTCGACGACGACTCCCTTTCTGATCAGTATGTTAGCATACAAAGCGCCCTCGCCTGTGGCAACAACGGCAAAGGTCTTTTTCGCTCTTTCATAAAATTCGAAACGCTCGATAAAATTCATCTCTTTGATGCTGCTGTTATGCTTCTGGACAATGGCCTTGTACTCGTCCCATATGGGTGTCTCCACTTCATCTCCGGGAACCTTCTCCATAAGGGATACGGGAATCTCGTCGCCGTAGGGGTCCAGGGGAAAGAGTTCCAGAATGGCGTCCAGAATGTCGGTGCCGCTGTGGCCGTCGACCCGGACAACCCTCTGTCCGCAGGTATCAGAGGGAAAGTTCCCGTCTGCAATTACAATCTCGTCTCCGTGTCCCATCTCCATCAGAACCTTTACAAGTTCGGGTGAGAGGATCTTGGGTATCTTATTCAGCATAGCTTCCTCCGCTTATAACATGGTCTGATGCTCGGCACAGACCCTTCTAGTGTTTTAAAACACCAAAAGGAATTTGTCAACAGAAATTTTTACCACTCACCGGTATCAGTTGCTCCGGGCAGGGAGCCTGCATCAGTAGTAGTATCTCAGATTCACAAGTATTGAATGGGCTGCAGGAGCCAGCCATGCCTCGTTATACTCACTGTCATCAAGAGAGAACTGACCGCTGTACCAGAGTTCTGTGACAAGAGTGCCCTCATAGTTGAGGTTGAAGGAGGCCGAAGGGGTTACAAAGAGAGCCTTCGAATCGGGAGAGTAGATGATATTGGCATTGAAGCTGCTGTCCATTGCATACCAGGGAATCATAAGATTAAGAAGGATGTAGTGCCTTGCAAAATACATGGGAGTGTAGAGGCTCAAAGAGTCCCCGTCCACGGCTCCCGGAGAAGCTGCCTGCGCCGCCAGATCCAAGGCATAGTCCTGCCTCTGTTTATCATCCCAGCCCTCTCCGTTGTAGAAGTACTCCACCGCGGCGCTCAGTCCGGAGGTGAAGTAGTACTCCCCTCCCCCCAGGGCTGAAAAGACAGGGTCACCGTCGGGCTCCGTGAGGTTTCGTCTGGAACGGCTGCGGACCACTCCCTCGCCATAGAGGCCGACCCCAAGAAGATCTGCATAGAAGGCGGCTCCGGCGGCATGGGGGTAGAGATCGCCGGCATTCGAATCCTCTTTGACTCCCCCGTAGAGCCCTGCAAGTTTGAACTCAAGGGCGGGAAGCTGAAAGGTCATTTCCCCTCCGGCAAGGAGGTCATCATACCCTGCTGCCCCGGCTTCGGTGGGGAGGATGCCGTAGGCCCTGATTCCCAGCCAGGAGAGGGGTTCGCCCTGAATGGACAGGCCGTCCACACCCTTCAGGTAGGCGGCGGGATCGGTGGGGTCCTTGGGCGGGTTGGCCAGATCAACGGGGTTCCAGCCGTAGCCGTATCCTGTGAGAAAACTCTGCCGGCCCAGGGTGAGTCTGAGTTCGGGCAGAGGCATCCAGGCAGCACTGGCCCGGAGCAGAGCGGCTGTGTAGATGTAGGCGTCTGCCATATAGGCCAGATCCCCCGCGGCGGCACTCTTTGCCAGACCTGCAACCCCCTCGTCACTTGTCACAATGGCGGCAGTTCCTGCAAGCATATCCGCTATCGGGTACTGTCCGATCTGCAGCCAGAGATCAAGTGCGGCACTGTCGCTTCTCTGATCCAGCTTCAGATTGATCTCATTCCGGAACATAAGATCCTGAACCCCCAGGAAATTGCCTGGATTCAGGGCCGATTCGTAGTCCCCAGATCCGGGAATATTGAATATCACCTCGGGTTTCAGCTCTCCCGAGAAGTTGACCTGCGCCGTCAGGGTCAGAGCAGCGGAAAAAAATAGAGCTTGAAACAGAATCCTCTTCATATCCGCCTCCTACCTTATGGTATCCAGGTAGCCCGTTGTGAAAAAACTCTCCTGGACCCTGTCGGAGTCATGCTCTATCAATTGGGTTTCCATCACGGATTCAGACTTTTTAACAAGACTTGTCATGGTGATCACTCCGGGATAGGGAACGCCCCCGACTTCGCTGTACCCCTCCAGAGTCATCTGTTTTACAGGGGCTCCCTTGTCATAATACTCAATTTTCAGATAGAGGGAGTCATCCCGGCTGACCCAGACAACCATCTTTTCATAGACTGCATCCCTGTTTGCCGGTGTCAGAACCAGACGGTAGCAGTCGGTTCCGTCAATCCTCTCGCTTCCTTCCAGAAGGGCATCGTAGTCTTTGGAAAAGCTGTCTCCCCCCTCTCCCATGTCGGCATAGGAAAAATCGCTGCCGGCGGCGGAGTTCTTCTTGGCCGAGGAACTCAGCTTCCTGACCCTTCCTGTCGAGGCGAAGCGGACCCACAGATCGTCTCCCAGCATCAGATAGGCCGTCCCCGCCACCCTTGCAGGCTCCCGGAACACAGTAAGAGACCGGGCCTCGCCGGAAGAGTCATCCAGGGTATAACCGATCATAAGCTGGGGCGACTGGGGCTTTCCGTTTTTATAGACTGTCAGGGAACTCTCCGAGTACACCCTGTCCAGTTCAAAGCTTCTGTCCGCCCGGTCCAGTATTTCCCGTGCATCCTGGGCCGCCGCAGCGGACAGGATAAGAAGGCCCATAAGGGCCGTAAGTGCAGATTTTTTCATTTAGAACTCCTCTTTCCAAAAAATTTCCCGAAGGATTTCGGGTTCCACTCCTTCAGCTCCCATCCCAAACGCTCATGAACCAGAACGATAAGGGCAGGATGAAAGCAGACTGAGTAGACAAAGGCCAGAGCCATGGCCAGGGTCAGAACGATACCGGTACTCCTCATGGCCCTCATGATGGAGGGGATAAAGGAGGCGAAACCGATCATGGTTGTTATTGTTGTCAGGGCCACGGCGGAACCCGTACCCGCCAGAGCGGTGTGCATTTGCCCCTTCCCTTCGGTCAGATAACGGTGGTTGATGTGTACCGAATCGTCGATGCCTATTCCTACAAGCAGGGGGATGGAGATAATATTCACAAAGTCGAATTTGATTCCGAAGACAGCCATAAGCCCGAAGAGGGAGGCAAAGGACATGAGAAGGGGAATAAAGGTAAGCACCGTCAGCTTCAGATTCCGGAAGTCAAGAAGAAGGATGATGAATACGGCGATAAGGGCGGCCACCATGGACTTCTTACCGTCGCTGTCGGCAATCTGGATCAGCTGGTCCGCCGCAAGGATCATTCCCGTTCCCCTGTCTGTGACGGTGGCCACCTGTCTTGAGAAGATGTTCCGGAACTCCCCCTCCCAGGGATTCATTCCCGGGGCGATGGTCACAAGAGTGGAGTCATCGGTGGTTGACAGAAAGGTGTCTCGGATCATGGGAGGAAGGTCTTCCAGCGCGATATCCCCGGACGAGGCCATCCTGAGGATTTTTTCAGTCAGGAGAGGGGAAAATTCACTCTGGAAAGTCCCGGGGCCCGAGGCATCAAAGCTTCTGGATTCAAGGGATTCGAAGAGACGGTCGAAGACCGAGTCCTTTACCTTCTCACCATCCATATTCAGGCCTGTGATAAGGTTCAGAAGATAGGCCAGACGGTCGCTTCCCCCCAGTACGGCAAGGTCACCCATCTCGATCAGGTTGGCCTCGAGGCGGTAGAGCTCCTCAAGCACCAGATCGGGATCGATTTCAGACTCTTGCCCCGGGGCGGGAACCGCAGCGCTGCCGGAGGGCCGGCCCGCCAGCTGACTCCGGATCAGATCCAGCCAGGGCCGCCGTTCCTGCAGTTGAGCCTCCGTCGGCCACCACTGGGTAATGGCACTCACATCCTTCACAGAGTCCAGATCATCAAGGGCCGTAACCATTTCGGGGAGCTCGTTCCTGTCATCGGAGATCACATAGAGCACATCGGGAGCCGCGCCGAACTCCTCGGTCATAACATCCTGCAGCTCGATGGACTTCAGCCCCTTGGCCTCCATATTCATTATGTTGTCTTCCAGCTCCACCTTCGGAGCCTGAGTGGCGAGGGCAAGGCAGAGGACCATAAGCCCCCCAGCCCAGAGTCCCGGCCGCCTTGTTACACGGAGCCCCAGTCCGTCGGCGAAATCAGAGCGGATGCGGGACTTTCTCCGGAGCATGGGGTCTTCCTTCCCCTTCTTCACAAGGCGCCCGTTCCGCCATCCCAGATATGCGGGAATAAAGAGAATCATAGCAAGCAGTTCACAGAGTATACCCGTGCCTGCCACAACAGCCAGCTCCCGGACAAGATCACTTTCAGCCATCAGCAGAGCATAGAAGGCCGCCGCCGTTGTAAGGCCTCCTGTAATAACCCCCTTGCCACCCTTTACAAATGCCTCCTTCAGTGCCGGGAGGAAATCCTGCCCCCGATCCCGCTCCTGTACATAGCCTGTCATCAGGTGGATGGCATAGTCCACCCCAAGCCCCAGGAGGGCCACCATATACATGGCGGTCATGATATTGAGCCGGTGCAGGAGAAACCCCGTCATCCCTGAAGTCCAGAGTATCCCCAGGAAAAGGGGGGTCCCGATAATCAGGGGTGTGGAGCGCATCCTGAATACAGCAATCATAAGAAGGAGGATCAGTACCAGAGCCAGGATCATGGAGAGGGCGAAGCCCTGCTCCGAGGTGACCATCTCATCCCGTCCCACAACAATAAAACCTGTAATACCGGCATCCAGTCCCCGGCTCCGGGCAATCTCTGTGACCTTCAGGTCTATCCGGTTGGTCTGCGTCACCAGGGGACCCAGATCGTTTACGGTATAGGTCGGGTTGATAAAGATAATCCCCATATTCTCTTCCCGGCTCAGATAGTAGCTCTCTCCCAGAAGATACGAGTCCATTGCGCTTTCCATTTCACCCTTCGGGAGTTCACCCTCCAGAGAGTCGGCCAGTAGGCTCAGAAGATCCTCCAGCCCCCCGAGCCAGGCGCTGAGCCTGGTTTCATCATCGTCCATGGCTTCACCGTCACCGGAGTACTCTCTCTCCAGATCATCATTCAGGGCCGTGAGAAAGGGAAGGAGCTCGGGATCGGCATACATTCGGGCCATCCGCTTCAGGTCCTTCTCCTCAGTAAGGAGAAAACCATGCTCCTTCAGGAAATCAAGATCAACCCGGCTGTACACCCCGGAGACCGCATCGGAGAACTCTTCAGAGAGAAAGCTCATCTCCATCTCATCAATGGCCGCCTTAACCGAAGCTTTGGCATCTGTCTCCGGCAGGCCTCTCCCGTCGACCACAGCAATAATTGTTGAGGCAAATGGATAGTTCTCTGTAATCCTCTTCATATCCTGAACATGATGGGACTTCTGGGGCATGATGGAGTAGAAGGTCATCTCCATTTTCATATGAAGGGTCCCTGTTATCATCACGGCGGTAATCAGAAAGACAAGTAGAAAGACCTTTTTGGGATTGGTTCCCGCCCATATAGCCCAGGACCCCAGCAGGGATTGTCTGTCGGTGTTACTCATTATTTCCTCCTTCAGAACCCCCGTCTGCCGGTTCTGCGGCAATCCTCTTCCAGATGGAAGTACAGACCCTGGGGCCCAGAACTGCATAGTCGTTTCTGTTTGAAAAACTTCCAAGGAGCAGAGCTCCCTCATAGAAGGCGGTGATCTCGAAAGCGATGGCTCTGCTGTCAACATCCCGCCTCAATTCTCCCCTTACAATTCCTGCATTGAGAAGGTTCTCAAGGGAGTTGATGAATCCGGAATAGAGCTCGTCCATACGGTCTGTCAGCTCGGGGAATTTCTTGGTGCCCGTGAGAAAAAGGTAGAGGGTGTTCTTATACATGTCGCCATCGGCCTTCAGGCTCAGGGCCTGACTGAGGACCATCATCATCTCCTCCATCTGAAAGAGATTTTCAAGAAGGTTTTTAACGGGGATATCCCGGGGCAGGCCCTTTGTAAACATCTCCATCATCACATCAAGAAGATGGTTCACCGCAGCAAGAAACAGTTCATCCTTGCTTCGGAAGTAGTGGTAGATGGCTCCCTTGGTCACACCGAGAGCCTTGGCGATATCATTGAGATTGGAACGGTCAAAGTCGTGTTCCGAGAAAAATTGGAGCGCTTTCAGCTCCAGCTGCTTTTTAGTTTCCGAACTGCCCATAGCCTCAAAACCTACCCAAAGTATCTTTTTCAATACTAAGAGTATGTAATCCATCGTTCACTTGTCAAGGATTTAGACCTCACTTTGCTGAATTTGATGATGAAAGAGTGAAAATGGTGATATTTTTTTGCTGAAAACGTTTTTTGAAACCCTGTTTCATTTTCTAAATATGTGATATAAAGGAGAACCGTAAAACTTAAAAACAAATGACCTATACTATTCCTATAGAAAGAAAGGAGATTAGGATGACTGATTATCAGAAAAAATGCAGCGACGTAGCCGATGCCCTGGGGCAGGTGAAAGTCGTTCCCGTCCTCGCCATCGAGAGTGTGGAAGACGGAGTAAAGATGTGTCAGGTCCTGAATGACTGCGGACTCAAGGCCGCCGAAATCACATTCAGAACAAAGGCAGCCGAAGGCATTATCAGAGAAGCCGCCGCGCAGTTCCCCGAACTGGTACTGGGTGCCGGAACCATCCTCAACAAGGAAGACCTCCACAAGGCCTTCGATGCAGGAGCCAAGTTTGCCGTTGCCCCCGGATTCAACCCCGTTGTTGTTGAAGAGGCCGTAAAATCAGGCTACCCCTTCTTCCCCGGATTCTGTACCCCCAGTGAACTGGAGCAGATCATGCAGTTCGGCATCAGAATGGTTAAGTTCTTCCCCGCCGAAGCCATGGGCGGAACAAAGATGCTTGCAAACTTTATCGGCCCCTACAAGCATATGGGAATCAGAGTAATGCCCACCGGCGGTGTAAACACAGGCAACCTGGGTGACTACCTCTCCATTCCCCAGATTCCCTGTGCCGGCGGTACATGGGTAGGAAAGGCTGCGGACATCGAAGCCGGTGACTGGGACAAGATCGCCACCATCGTAAAAGAAGCCGTAGAACTGGCTGCTAAATACTAAAGTACAGGAGATATAAGAATGTCCAAAATGACAATAAGACCTGCCGAAGAGTGCAGATACGATATCGTTTCCCTGGGAGAAGTCATGCTTCGTCTTGATCCCGGTGAGGGAAGAATCCATACAACAAGACAGTTCCAGGCCTGGGAAGGCGGTGGAGAGTACAATGTGGCCAGAGGACTGCGCCGCTGCTTCGGCATGAGAGCCGCTGTTGTCACAGCCTTTGCCGACAACCCCGTTGGACGCCTTGTAGAGGACCTGATCCTCCAGGGCGGCGTTGATACATCCTGGATCAAATGGGACAAGTACGACGGCTGCGGAAGAGAGACAAGAAACGGTCTGAACTTTACCGAAAGAGGATTCGGCATCAGAGGCGCCGTTGGATGCTCTGACAGAGGAAACACAGCCGTCAGCCAGCTCAAAGAGGGCGACATCGACTGGGAAGGACTCTTCAGCCAGGGAGTAAGATGGTTCCACACAGGAGGAATCTTCGCAGCCCTCTCCGAAACGACCCCCGGTGTTGTGATCGAAGCCATGAAGGCCGCCAAAAAGTACGGCACCATCATCTCCTACGACCTGAACTACCGCCCCTCCCTCTGGAAGGCCATCGGCGGCGAAGCCAAGGCTCAGGAAGTAAACAGAGAGATCGCCAAATACGTTGATGTCATGATCGGAAACGAAGAGGACTTCACTGCCTGTCTCGGCTTCGAGGTAGAGGGTACTGATGATAACCTGACAGACCTTGAAACAGAGAACTTCAAGAACATGATCAATAAGGCTGTTTCAGAGTTCCCCAACTTCAAGGCCACAGCCACAACCCTCCGCGGTGTAGTGACAGCCACAGTCAACGACTGGGGTGCCATCTCATGGTACGACGGAGAGATCTTTGAGGCACAGCACAGACCCGGCCTTGAGATTATGGACCGTGTCGGCGGCGGAGACAGCTTCGCCTCCGGTCTGATCTACGGATATATGACCTACAACGACGCGGACAAGGCCGTGAACTACGGCGCGGCTCACGGAGCCCTTGCCATGACAACCCCCGGAGACACCACCATGGCGTCCCTGGCGGAAGTTGAGAAGATCGTCGGCGGCGGCGGAGCGAGAGTAGACCGCTAAAACCGCTTTAGATAAAGCTTTTATTTGTATACCGGCCGGAAGTTCCCTGGAGCTTCCGGTTTTTTATTACAGTCACCATAGCCCAAGCCGGTAAGAACACAGGAAAGAGAGAGCATCAGGAGATTCTGTCTGCATGAATCCTTCCGGGGAGAACTGTGCCGGCCTCCACCTGCTGTCCCAGGGGAGCAGGTTCCCCGATATAGTAACCCTGGGAAAAATCCACCCCCAGGGATCTGACACTCTCAAAGACCTCCTGGGAGTATACATATTCTGCAATGGTTGCCGTACCCATCTCTTTACAGATAGACACAATCATCTTCACAAGAGCCAGAGAATTCGGATCTGTGCAGATCGATTTGATAAGAACACCGTCGATCTTCAGATAATCAAACTTCATCTTCAGGAGGAAGTCCATATTGGAGTACCCCGAACCGAAGTCATCGATGGCGATTCGGGCCCCCAGTTCCCTGACCCGCGTGATAAATCCCGGAAGGGCAGGATGGTCTTCAACCCGTTCGGTTTCCAGAATCTCAAATATGACCCGCGGCCCCATCTTGTACCGCGTCAGCTCCCGGCAGATATGATCCACGGTTTCCGGATTATCGATATCCTCGATACAGGTATTGATGGACACATGATCCTGGATATCAGCAAAATCCGCACAAGCTTTGGATATAAGACTCCTGGAAAAATGGGGATAGAGTCTTGTCTTTTTTGCGGCGTCGATAAACTCGTGGGGCCTGAGAATGTCCTCTCCGACTCTGACCCGCATAAGGCATTCATACTTACATACAGATCCATCTCTGTTGTATACGATGGGCTGATAATAGGGAATGATCAGATCCCTGGTCAGGGCTTTGTTCAACGTGAAGTAGAGCCTGATGTTCTCTCTGTAGAATTCCTTCTTTTCTATGCTTTTCTCATAAAAGTAATAGGAGGCTCTTCTGGCTCTGGCTTCCTGGAGGGCGGCATTGCATCTGGCCAGTAACCTTGAATCACCAAAACTGATACCCATGGTTATGGAAACGGGAATATGAATTCCCTCCACAAAAAGTCCTCCGGAAAAGGCTTCAATGATCTTCTTGACATAGGACTCCGCATTAAGGCTCTGTGCCTCCTCTTCAACAAGAAGGGCATACTCGTCGGAGTTGAGTTTATAAACTCTTGTATGCTCAAGGGCTTCTTCGGTCAGGGTGTTCCCGGTCTTCCTGAGCAGACCGTCGCCGATATCAGTCCCATATACTGAATTGATCTCCTTGAAGCGGTCTATATTAATCAGAATCAGCCAACGGACTCTCTGTTCACCCAGGTCCTTGATAAGGCTGTTTCTATTGGGCAGCATTGTAAGATAATCTCTGTAGAGATGCTCCTTCAGCCGGCCAGTTTTGATCTCGGCAGCATTTTCATAAACATATGTCATAGAGGAAATGATACTGAACATAAAAAGCAGGTCCAGATACTGGTCAAGGGTGACCCCCGTGTTCAGCATGTGGTTCCTGAAAAAAATAAAGGTTCCCAGCATAATCAGAATCACACTACCTGTAAAATAGAGGCCCTTCTGCTTTCCCTGGGTATAGAACACAATGGGAGGCAGCACCAGGAGCCAGTAGAGGCCCTTGTCATTATTTGTACCTATGAATAGAAGTGAGATAATCTGAGTGGAACAGACAAAAAGACCTGCCAGAAAGGTGTTTTCCCGCCGGTTGGTCTTCAGATAGTAGATGATGGAAGCAAGAAGAATGATCCCCGAGGCCAGGGACATATAGGCAACTCCTGTGTTGTTCCGTTCATTGAGATTCAGATGAAAATAGTAAAAATCCAGGAGAAAGCCGGAGAAAAAAAGAAAAAGTATCAGAATTTTTCTTCTATCCGGTATGGAATGAGTCATATTAGTCTACCTTGGTATTATCGATGTATTTTCACAATTTTTTTTAAATATGCATCCGTAAGATCTGCCTTAATACATTAACAATTGTTCACCTATTTATCAAGAATTAAAATCATGAAACTAAATCTATTCATATATACGAGAAAGAAAATATTAAGAATAATCACCGATGTTCACACCTGAAGGATGTGATCATTCGACCGCTCGCAGCTATAATAAAACGCATTTTATCCACTCCGGCTTCTCAGAATACAAGAAAAGAAAAAAGACCGGGCAAAACCCGGTCTTGAATCAGTCAGCAGTTGATCTGAAATGTGCTTATTTCAGAATATAGTTGATCACATCCCGCGCAGTGAAATCCATCTTCTCCTGCACCAGCTGTTTCAGGGACTCCATGTGGGAGCCCAGGGTGATCAGGGATTTTTCCTCACGTCCATCGGCTGTCTTCCCGGGAAGTCCAACAGTAGCCAGCAGAGCATTGCAGAGGCATCTCTTGCGGGGTGTGGCCTTTTCGGAGTTTCCTCCCTTTTCTACAAAGGACTCCTTCTTCTCTGCAGAACATCTGTAGCCCACAGAACCGTCATCCTTCTTGTAAAGCTCCCTGAGGTATCCCAGATTGCAGATCTTCTTTCTCATATCAAGGATCTTCAGGTCTGCAATTGTATCCTTCAGCTTCATAACCTTGAAGGGAAATCCCGTGGGTGAGGCTTCGGCATCGGTAAAAACAGAACTGTCTCCCCTTCTTATGGCGGAAAGCATCCTGCTTTTCAGCTCGGGAAAAATCCCTGACTCTTTGCAGAGGGCGAAAGCTGAGCCCACCTGTACGCCGGCCGCTCCGGCTTTCATGGCCGAACGGAATCCTTTGGGATCTCCGTAGGAACCGGCAAGCCAGAAGGGAAGGCCAATCTCTTTGAGTTTTTCGGTATCAACAGAATCCCTGTCACCATAGACAGGCTCCCCTGCTTCATCGAGTATCATTTTTCCCCGGGGAGGAGCATTATGGCCTCCGGCCTCATGGTTTTCCACGATCAGACCATCGATAGGCCCGGAAGCTTTTTTACTCATCAGGGTTGCCAGGAAGTTGGATGAAACAATGGGAAGGAACTTCGGAAGCTTCAGCTCGGGCAGTCCGCTTCCAAATAGGCTGGAAGGATTGAAACTGACCTTGTAGTCATCCTCTTTGGAAGCATTCTCCACATCCAGCTTCAGGCTTGTATCTCTGTTTTCACAGAGGTTCCTGAGAACTGCGGGGATTTCCAGAGGAATGCCGGCTCCCATAATGACATAGTCGATTCCAGCCAGAAGAGCGCCGTAGATGGAAGAGAGAGTGGGAAGCTGTACCTTGGAGAGGTAGTTGACCCCCACTGTTCCCTTATGCCCCTCTTTGGCAAGCCAGGCTTCGGTGAAGTTGGCGGCTACAGTCAGTTCGTTGAGATTGTCATTATTGTCAATGGAGAAGAAGGGAAGCTGCTTGTAGGGTCTGTCGCCTTTTCCTCCGGGAATAAAATACTTGTCCAGAATTCTCTTTGCGGTTTCCTGAAAAGGAAAGGCCGCCAGAGCCCGTCTCATAAATCCTCCGGGATCTCCATCCTGCAGCCTTCTGGCCAGGACCTGATCAAGGCTGGTTCCGGAAATTACGCCGAGCTGTCCGTTCAAGGCAACTTCTCTGGCCAGATTCCAGTTGGATACTCCGATACCCATTCCGCCCTGAATTAATTGAGGATGATTCATATAAGACTCCTTTTAAATAAATCTGAGTGCCGGAGCGTATCGTCCGGGAATCAGAATAATCTTGAGTGAATCTTAGGACAGCTTTTCAAAAGAGTAAACTCTTATTTTGACAAATAGTGCATTTTTGTCACGAATAGTGGCTTTACACCAGTGCTTTTTGTTGACATTATTTGTATAAATGTAATTTTAAGAGGGGAGAAATCTATATGGCAAATCCGAATGAGATAGTAATAACGGGAATAGGAATGCTTACGCCCATAGGACTGAGCAGGGAGGCGTTCTGGAAGAATCTGACAGCAGGTGTTTCAGGAGCCGCAGCTATTACCGCATTCGACACCGAGGGCTTTGCCACCGCCATAGCCTGCGAACTGAAGGGCTTCACCGCCGGAGATTTCATGGACAGAAAGAATGCCAGGAAGATGTCCAGATTTTCACAGATCGCCGTCTGCTCCGCCATTGAAGCCGTCCGGGATGCGGGTCTGGAAGGCCGCATAGATCCCCTGGCCACTGGATGCGTTATGGGATCCGCTGCAGGGGATTATGAGATTCTTGAAAAACAGTTTACAACCCTCCAGCAGAGAGGCCCCGGCAAGGGTCATCCACTGGCAGTCCCCCGGATCATCCCCAATATGGCGGCAGGCAATATTGCCATAGAACTCGGCATCCACGGCCCCAATATGGCAGCGCTCTCGGCCTGCGCCACCGGGGTCCACTCAATAGCCTCTGCCATGAACATTATAAGATGCGGACAGGCGGATGTGATGATTGCAGGAGGCACCGAGTCCACCATCACTCCCCTTGTGGTGGATGCGTACAGCTGCATGAGGGTCCTCTCCACCAGAAACGGTGAACCTGAAAAGGCCAGCCGGCCCTTTGATTCGGAAAGAGACGGATTTGTAATTGGTGAAGGGGCTGCAAGCCTGATTCTCGAGAAACGTGCACATGCCGAGGCCCGGGGAGCCAGAATCTACGCCGTCGCCGGTGGTGCGGGAATGACTGCAGATGCCTCCAGCATAGCCGCACCTGATGAGGAGGGACGCTGGGCAGCCCTTGCCATGAAGCAGGCCATGGCTGAAGCCGGACTGAAACCTGAAGACATCGGCTACATCAACGCCCATGGAACGTCCACAAAGGCCAATGACAAAACAGAATCCAGAGCCATTCTGTCGGTTTTCGGATCAGAAGAAAACGGAGGAAAAACACCTCCAGTCAGCTCAAATAAATCAATGATAGGACACACTCTCGGAGCCGCAGGAGCCATCGAGGCTGCAGCAACAGCCTTGAGCCTCTACCACGGGATACTCCCCCCCACAATAAATCAGGAGAATCCTGATCCCGAATGTCCCCTCGATACCATTCCCCAAACCGCCAGAAAGGCGGAAATCACAGCGGCTCTGACCAACTCCTTCGGTTTCGGCGGGCAGAATGCTGTGCTGGCCCTGAAAAAGGAGAGGTGAAAGAACTTTTATTGACAGCTCCTTTCCCGGGTAGGATAATCTTCCTATAAAAGATGAAAGGAAAGCAAAATGAGCAAGACAGGAAAAGCTGCGGTCTGGAAGGGCCGTTACGATATAGAAGTCAGGGACCTGCCGGTACCGGAAGTAAAGGATGATGGCCTTCTCATAAAGGTGAATGCTGCGGGAATCTGCGGCACCGACGGTCATCTGATTCAGGAAAATCCCCCCTACGAGGCCATCATGTGCCATGAAGTCACAGGCACTGTCGTCTCCATGGGCTCCCGTGCCAACAAAAGCCTCAATGTCTTCGGCGGCCCTCTGAAGGCGGGGGACAGGATAGTCCTCTACCCCTGGATAACATGCGGTAAATGCCCCGGATGCCTCTCCACCCGGCCGGGAACCTGTACTGTCTGTGACAGCTCCTTTGTCTACGGTGTCCCCTACTCCCAACTTGGACTGGAGGGAGAGGAAACCATCAGTTCAGATATATCAAACTGGCCCTACTTTATGGGAGGTTTTGCGGAGTATGTCTATGTATTTCCTGAGACCTACGTCTGGAAGGTTCCCGACTCCATGCCCTCGGAGATAGCCGTACTCCTGGACCCGATGGCTGTCGCCATGAGGGCTCTGGAACTGACCCTGACGGGTCCCGGAATTGCAGAACCGGGACTGACAACCGATTCAAGAGTCGCTGTCATCGGATCGGGGCAGGTGGGAGTACTCTCAGCCCTTCTGGCCAAGCTGATGGGGGCCAGAGAAGTTATCATGATAGGCAGCCGGGATACCAGACTCGCCTTAAGCCGCGAGATAGGTCAGGCAGATCATGTTATAGACTACCACAAGTACAGCCGTGAAGAGAGAATCTCCATGGTAAGAGATTTGACAGGTGGTGGAGCGGACGTTGTACTGCAGTGTTCCAACAATGTGGATACATTTATTGACGGACTTGAAATGATGCGCCGCATGGGAACCTACGTGGAAGTGGGAAATATGGTAAACCAGGGAAAAGAGGTCTCTTTCGACCCTGCCCGCCTTGTCTGCAGCAAGCACGCAAGGATTCTGGGCATGAGCGCGAACCACCCCGGAGCATTCAATAAAGCCTTCGGAATTCTGGAGAGACACGAAGCTTTAGGCCTCTCAAAGATGTTCACACACAGGACAGACCTTAATGGATTATTAGCAGTTCTAAAGAAAATGAGTGATCACGATTACCTCAAAGGCCTTGTTATACCATGATAAAAAAAAGCCGTTAATTTTTTAATTATTTACCCTTGTCAGGAATCAAATTCGGGAGCACAATGAAGTCTCCGGTTTCGATTCCCGGAAGCCTCCGTCGGTCCAGTTGATCCTTCCTGCCCGGCGGAGTTTTTTATTTATAAGACTCCTTACCACCCGGGAGACCACCCTGAAATATCCTCCCGGAAGGCGCTTTTAAGTTATGGAAGCCTCGTATATCGACAGGATTGTTTTTTCAAGCATGGAGTTGAAATCCCCGTCGGACTGCTGACTTGTCAATCCTTCAGAAAGTGCCCGTGAGAAACTGGCAATAAGCCCGTGATTCTGTGTCAGCCTTCTGTTGGCATCCTCTCTTGAATATCCTCCTGACAGGGCGACAACACGAAGTACCATGGGGTGATTTATCAGAGGAAGATAGAGATCCGGTACCACAGGAATGGTGAGCTTCAGCATGACAGGGACCTCCCCTTCCATCTGATCCAGCTTCTGAATAAGGCTTTGCAGAAGCAGTTCCTCACAGCGTTCTTTTTCAGAACTGTGTATATCGACTTCAGGCTCAATAATTGGAACCAGACCGTGTTTTCTGATCTGTCCGGCGAGTTCAAACTGCTGATCCACAACTGCCTCAATTCCCTTGAGATTATACTCGTGGATCACAGAACGCATCTTGGTTCCGAAAATATTTCTTCCCACAGCCCTCTTCAGAAGATCATCCAGACCGGGAATAGGCTTCATGATCTGAACACCATCCTCAGGTTCCGCAAGTCCCTTATCAATTTTAAGAAAGGGAACAATCCCCTTTTTATTCCACAGATAGTCGGCAGTGTACTCTCCGTCTATAAGGCCGTCCATTGTCTTCTCAAACAGTATGGCTCCAAGGATTTTATCACTTCTGAAAGAAGGGCTTTTTACTATCCTTGTACGCATCTCATGGACAAGATCAAACATTTTTTCTTCGGAATCATAGGAGTCCGGAGAGATACCGTATGCTGATAAAGCCTTTGGGGTGCTTCCACCGCTCTGATCGAGTGCCGCTATAAAACCTTTTCCGTCTTTCATTATTTCAAGCTGTTTCAGGTTCATAAATATCTCCTAATTTGGATTCTCTTAAGTTCATTTTTACACACATAAAGCAACATGGGAGTCATGAATCGTTTCATGATAAATAAACAAAGAGCTATATATTATAAGTTAGTTATATATAGAGGAGAGGTAAAGGAAAAAATCAAAAATAGAACCGGTACCCATGAGTAATATTGACAGGTCTCTGAAGTAATTTGCTTGCTGATTTGAATCAGCCCAGCAGATCCTTTACAAGAGCATCAATATCATCCTGGGAGGCGTCATCTTTTCTCTCGAATGCGAGTTCCTGGTTGGCGGCCTTCAGCTTCCGGAGCAGACTGAAAATAATCATCATAAGGACCTTGTTTCCGTCCCGGGGATAGACCTTTATAAAGTTAAGCATCTTATCGCGGGTGATCATAACGACATCCGTCTCTTCGGCACAGATGATATTGGCCGTACGGGGCACCTTAATGAACATCCCCGCCTCACCTGTAATGTCCCCTTTCCCGAGAGTGCTGACATAGCTTTCTCCGCCGTCTGAAGAGCGGTTGACAGTCACCTTGACACTTCC
Organism: Oceanispirochaeta sp.; assembly: GCA_963676905.2. Taxonomy (GTDB): domain Bacteria; phylum Spirochaetota; class Spirochaetia; order DSM-2461; family DSM-2461; genus Oceanispirochaeta. The sequence goes on along the minus strand of CAXXVE010000001.1, from coordinate 1,888,161 downwards.
CTTGAGGATACTGCAGAAGGACTGGTTCAGATCGCCCTGCTCAATGATCATTTCCCCCTCCTCAAAGCGGAGGACTTCTGAGAGTTCAAGGAGGTTGAGGGCCCTTTGATCGTCCAGAAAACGGAAGGGAAGAAGTGTCTTGATATCCTCAATGGAATATTCATGGGAGTGCAGTTCGATCATCAGAGTTCTCCTTAAACGCTATGATAACAGTATAGAGTCCATATTATATCACAATTGAATTTTAACCATTTTCATTGATGAATTCTAATATTATTTCCTTTTATACAGGTCAATTCTTTAAAAGTATAGGCAGAGTTCCGGCAGAAAATTTACAACTTGTTAAAAATGAACATCATAAAGTAAAATTATTACATGAGTTCAAAAAAAGCAGATCCCTCCAAAGCCCTGAAGATTACAGACCATATATGGTGGGTGGGGCACTTTCTGCAGGATGATCAGTTCCAGTGCCACTGCTATCTGATAGAAAACGGCGATGAATCGATACTCCTGGACCCCGGCTCCAGACTTACTTTCCCCGAAACTTTCAGGAAAATTGAAGAAGTGATCCCCTTCAGCAGGATCAAGTACTTTGTAGTGCACCACCAGGACCCGGATATTACAGGTGCCCTTGATATAATAGATCGTCTTGTGGTTCGGGAGGATGCACGGATCATAAGCCACTGGCGGGCCATTGCTCTTTTAAAGCATCTTGGGCTGAAGATACCCTTTACCTGCGTAGAAGAGATGAAATGGAACCTAAAGGCCGGAGGGCTGGAGCTTCAGTTTGTGTTCACCCCCTACCTCCACTTCCCTGGAGCCTTCTGCACCTACCATCCTGCCTCGGAAGTTCTCTTCTCAAGCGATCTTATGGGCGGGTTTACCGAGGGATTCTCCCTCTTTGCCGAAGATGAAAGTTATTTTGAATCCGTTAAGCTGTTCCATGAACACTATATGCCTTCACGGGAGATCCTTGCATTTGCAATGAACAAGTTCCAGCAGCTGCCACTGAAGTATATCCTCCCCCAGCATGGTTCAATCATAAGGGAGAAACTGATTCCCTTCTTTCTGCAGCAGCTGAAGGATCTGGACTGCGGGCTCTATATGCTGACCCAGACAAGTACTGAAATACAGAAGCTGTCCCTGTTGAACAAATTCATGAACGACTTTATGCAGACCCTTGTTTTCTACAAACATTTTGATACCACTGCAAGGCATCTGCTGGAACATATAAGAAGCATCATTCCCGCCTGCTGTCTGAAATTTCTTGTAAGAAAGGATGATAAAAGCTGGAGGCTTCTTGAGGAGAAAAACAGGTTCAGAGGTGTGGAATATAAACCGGACAGAAGTCTGAGAAGTATGTTCAGCAGCGACAGGAATCTGTTGGAAGTAAAAGAAAAATCGGGTGGGATTTCTATAATTCTTCCCATGAAGCAGATGGAATCAGGTGATATCTTTGCCCTTGCCATGATCGGTATGAAAGAGGCGATATCTATCGACTCTGAAACAGAATCCATTCTGATGACCATTGCCGCTCCTCTCTGTATAGCCCTTGAGAGAGAGCTTATTCATCAGCAGATAGACAATGAGAAGCAGGCCTTCTATGAGATGTCAATCAAGGACACTCTGACGGGACTCTACAACCGTACGTATATGAACGAGACCCTTCCCCGTCTCTTCTCACACCATGACAGGGGTGTTATCCGGGGCATCGGACTGCTGATGCTGGATCTGGACCTGTTCAAAACTGTCAATGATACCTTCGGACACAGTGTGGGAGACATTGTTCTTAAAGAGGTGGCCCAGGCCATTCAGGGAACCCTGAGAGAGGGGGATATCGCCGTCCGGGTGGGAGGCGAGGAGTTTGCGGTTATCTTTATTATGGATGAGAAGGATGACATCAGAGAGTGCACCGAGCGTATCCGGAAGACCGTTGAGGAGCTGGATTTCTCAGAGCAGATGGGAGCGAAGAACCAGACCGTCAGCGGAGGACTCTCACTGAGAAAAAAAGATGAATCGGTGGATCACCTCTTCTCCCGTGCCGACCACTGCCTTTACTCGGCCAAACGGGAGGGCCGGAACCGGATTGTCCAGTGTCCCGGATAAGGGCATTATCTTCCGATTCTGAAGAAAACAATTTAAATATTGAAATGCACTTTTTAATACCGCCGGATATAAACCCGGCGGTATATTCTACTTAATTGATCAACTGAAAAATCAGCTACCGAACCCGCAGGCCCGTGCATAAATTCCCGCCACATCCCGAATCCGGCTCAGGATAAGATCCTCTGCAGTCAGTTTGATCTTTCCCTCCTGTACAGCGTTGTACTGATTGGGCATATACTGACTGAGCAGGCTCAGAGAGAGGCCCTTCTCATTGAGATTCTTCTTCAGCTTCTCTACAGAGGCACTCAGGTTTTTATCGGGCCAGTAGTAACGGCTTCTGTCGCTGAAGCTGTACTTCCGTTTGAAAAACTGCTGTGCTTCGTCCCCGGGGTAGTACTTCTGCCAGTACCCGGGATTGTCCATCATTGTCTTTTCAAGAGTATCTCTAAGCCCTGAAAGCTCCACAGCTGTCCCGCCGAGAAGTTCCTTCTCCATATCTTCAAGAGCAAAGAGAGCCTCCCTGTAGGCGAAGGTGAGCCAGGGGCCTACCTTCAGTATGCAGTAGTGGTCTTTTACAAGCTGAGAGAGACCTGACTCGCTCTGGTAGTCGGTGGAGTGGGCCTCGTAGACAAACTGCGGGTCCTTCTCAATCATGGCGCTGAGATCCGCCGCGGCGCTGCTGTTGTAGTGGAAGACTTGGTCGTCTCCAAACTCCACGCCCGGCTGTACCACAAGAGCGATGACTCTCTTCCAGGCTTCCTGCTGCCCTGCGGCATCAAAAGCGGCCTTGGTCACTGCCATGGTGTTCTTTGCATTGGAGGCGGGTGTGGGGGTAACAGTCTCCTCTTCCTCCTGGGCTCCTCCCGGGATGGGAACTTCAGTTCCGATCACATAGATGATATCCGAATCTCCTCCGAAGGCTTCGCTGTAGCTGGCTTCTGCAACGGCGCAGAGCTCCGCGGCCCTGTTGGAAACAATCTCATCGGCCAGGGGCTGATGGCGGTCGCCTTCGTCGTCGGCACAGTACATGGAGGCATCGAGGTGAATCTTCTTGTAGCCGGCCTTCACATAGGCGGCCACAAGGTCGCGGGCCTTGGCCATGGCCTGGGCGGCGGGTTCTTTCTGCCAGGCATTGGGTCCCAGATGGTCCCCTCCCAGAAGGACTTTTTCAAAGGGGAAGTCCATCTCTGAGGCCAATCCCTTTACATACTCGACAAACTCGGAAGGTACCATGCCTGTGTAGCCGCCGAACTGGTCCACCTGGTTGCTTGTGGATTCAACAAGGACGATGGAGCCGTCCTGTTTCGCCTGAAGCATGCAGGCTTTAATGACATCGGCATGGGCGGAGCAGACCGAGTACAGACCTGTTCCCTTTCCAGCCTTGTTATCTTTCATAAGCTTTAAGAATTCACTTGTCGCTGACATTTTCATATTCTCCTAAATTACTTTTCACAGTCGAAGAGGATCTTTCCCTTTACAGCACCCGGCACAAGGAGGTCCGCAATGGCTTCAGAGGCACGGCTTAGGGGGATTTTGCGGTCGATGAGTTTTTCAGTTTTTACAAGATCTTTACTGAAGAGGTAGTTGGCCATCTCCCACTCCCGTCCGGGGAAGGGGGCGGAGTAGTTCATCCAGCTGCCTGTGACCCAGAGCTCTTTTCTGTTGATGTATTCGAACTCATTCGGCTGAAGGGTGACGGGCTTGTGGGGGGTTCCGATAAACATGACTGTGCCCTTGGGGGCCGCCAGTTCCATACAGAGGATCTCTGTAACGGGAACACCGCCGGTTTCAAGGCAGACCTCGTAACCGATGCCGTCTGTGAAGGCCATGGCCTCGTCCTTGAAGCCCTCTTTAAGGGTGTTGAGGCAGAGGTCGGCGCCAAGCTCTTTTGCAAGCTCCAGGCGGCTGTCGTCAATGTCGAAAACGGTAACCTTTCTGGCGCCCATGGCCCGGACACACTGGAGAGTCAGAAGGCCGATGGTTCCCATACCTGTGATGGCCACATCCCTGCCCCCTTCGAATTTCATGATGTTCAGGGCATGGAGGGCAACTGTGATGGGCTCAAAGAAGGCTCCCTCTGTGTAGCTGACGCTGTCAGGAAGGATCATTGTGTTCTGCCAGGGCATGGCCACATACTGGGCCCAGCCTCCCTGGATTCGGCTACCTATAAACTTGTAGCCCTTAGACAGGGAGTAGTTCCCCTTCTGGCTCTGGGGATCAGTCATATCGGGAATAAGGGGAACACAGGCGATGCGGTCGCCCACGGCTCTCTTGTCCACACCCTCGCCCAGCTCGATGATCTCTCCGGAAAACTCATGTCCGAGAACGATGGGATAGAAGTGGGCACCCTGATGGATGGTCCGGGGAATGTCGGAGCCGCAGAGGCCCGACTCCTTTACCTTGACGAGGACTTCACCGGGGCCGGCTTTGGGGCTCTCCCACTCCTCATATCTGATGTCATTGTCGCCATAAAGTACTGCTGCTTTCATGCAATCTCCTTGATCCGGTATAGATCGTTTCTCCCTGCTTCTGCACGGGGGGAATGATCCCCCGGAAAAGGAGGGATTATTTCTGAAATTTCTTCCTGATGTCGTCGAGGTCCTCATATACGGGGCCGACGGCTTTATACAATTTAACAAAGGCTGCAAAGAGGGCCTTGTAGTATGCCTCTTTCTCATCATCCGGCTGGTATGATGCGCGGATTGTCTGAACTGACAATGCCGCATCAAAATCGGGGAACAACCCTACTCCTACAGCGGTCATAATGGCGCATCCCAGAGGGGCTACATCCATTTCACCGGGCAGGATAATATTCTTGCCCAGGATATCGCTGAAGATCTGGGTCCATATGGGGCTGTTGGCACAGCCTCCGGTCATCACAATCTCATCGATGGTGTACCCCTTCTCCTCCATAAGGCGGAAAACATTGCGTACTCCCATGGCGATGCCCTCCATAATCATCCGGATCATTGCCTTGCGGCTTGTGTCCGGATTCATACCGAAGGCCACGGCCCGTGAGTGGGGGTCCCAGAGAGGAGCCCGCTGTCCCACCATATAGGGAAGATAGAGGAGGACATCCTCCAGATATCCAGCCTCTTCGGCAAGGCGGTCGATCTCATCGAACCTCTCCTCTTCAATAAGAGCCTTGAACCACCTCAGTCCTGCTCCGCCGTAGTCAACGCCGCCGTTGACAAGGTAGAGTCCCGGTACACCGTGGTGGTAGTTCAGCATGCTGGGGTCCGAGGGGACCGAGGCCACACAGGCTCCGGCATTGGTAGCGGTTCCCGCAGAGATATAGGCCTGGCCGTCGTGGCGCAGTCCCAGTCCCAGGGTGGCTGCCACATTGTCCATGGCTCCTGCGATAACGGGAGTCCCTTCCTTCAGACCGGTAGCCGCTGCGGCAGCAGCTGTGACACTGCCAACCACATCGGTGCAGGCGAAGACTTCAGGGAGTTTTGCCCTGTCGATGCCGCTTGCCTTAATAAGTTCATCGGACCACTGTCCGGTGCGTATATCACAGAGCTGGGACATTCCCGCTTCCGAAATGTCCATGGTCATCTCACCGGTGAGCATATAGGCCAGATAGCCGTTGCAGTGGAGGAAGGTTGCCGTCCTCTCATAAACTTCAGGTTCGTTGTTCTTCATCCAGAGGATCTTGGGAGCAAAGTTGGAGGGGTCGGAGTCGTTGGAGTTGATCTCTTTCTGCAGATCGATGTAGGTCTCCTTGATCCAGTCCGACTCGGCCTGTGCCCGGCGGTCAAGCCAGAGGAGGCCCTTTCTCAGGGGCTTGCCCTCAGAGTCCATGGGGAGGGCCATGCTGCTCATTGAGTCCACCCCTACTCCTGCGATATCTGCGGGATCAATATTTGATGACTTTAAAATTTCCGAGGTTGTGGAGATAAGAGCCTTCCACCAGTCCTCCGGGTCCTGCTCCGCCCAGCCCTGTTTCGGGTAGTAGGTGGGATACTCGGCTCTGGCCGATGCGGCAACCCTCAGGTTTTCATCAAAGAGTACGGTCTTGGTGCTGGTGGTTCCAAGGTCCACGCTCAGAATGTATTTTGCCATGATGGAATCCTCTCTTTTCACTGCCGGAGGCTGCGGCTGTACCGGGTGTGATTAAATCCCCGCCTCCGATGTGTTTTAGAACACTAAAATATAACAGATAGAATCATTTGTCAATTCATAGTAATGGAGGAATCATGTCTTTCTGATAATCAGTTCAGCGGGGATAATCTTGCGCTCGGCCTTCCCGTCTCCCGAAGCCATGGCCAGGAGGGATTTAACAGCCGCCCGGCCCATCTCTTCCAGATTCTGTTTGACAGTGGTCAGGGGGAAATAGAGGGTGGTTTTATCGGTCATATCGCCGTAGCCCACAAGTTGTACGTCTTTGCCGGGAAGCAGGCCCTGCTCTGTGAGAGCACCCACCACTCCTATGGCCTCGTAGTCATTGGCACAGAATATAGCCTTGGGGGCTTCGTGGTTCTGAAGAAAGGCGGATACAGATTCATAGCCTGTGTAGGCGTCAAAGTCGGTGTCCAGGAAAAAGAGGTCTTTCCCCTCTTTCAGGCCGGCCTCGCCGGCACTGCGCCTGATTCCGTTCAGTTTGCAGCTGGCATTGTACTGATAGTCCCGGCCCTTGAGAACAAGCAGGGAGGAGCATCCCTTACCCCTGCAAAGATAATCCACAACCCTTACGGTTGACTCCTCATAGTCATTGAGAACGCTGCCCGCACCGTCGAGAACCCATTCCACAGAGACAAAGGGAATCTGCCGGGCAGCCCTGAGGCAGGCCGTACGGACCGAATCAAAGGCTTCCTCAATAAAAATAATTCCGTCATGGGATTTTACAGCATCTTCAAGATCTTCAACGGTCTTCCAGTCCCATACAAGTTTGTCCGTATTGAGGCTGTGCATCTTGATTTCAATCGAGCTGTCCGCCAGCTCCTCATAGATGCCGTTCATCATCTCCATAAAGAATGAGAGCCTTGTGGAGGGAAGAAAAATGTGGATGGCTTTCAACTGCTCTTCACTCCGGGGCGAGATAAAACTCCCCTTGCCTGGAAGACTGTAGATAAGCCCTTCATTTTTAAGTTCATTGAGAACTCTCTGGGCCGTTGCCAGTGAGATCGAGGTAAGCTGTACTATCTCCCGGGCGGAAGGGATGGATTCGTGATCCGTAAGCTCTCCCCGGTTAATGCTCTCCCGCAGCTGTCTGACAATCTGCTGATAGGGAGGAATGCTTATACTTCTGTCTATCTCCAGTTTCACCGGGCCCTCCTGTGTTCTAAAACACTAAATTATACCAATGACCGCAAATTGTCAAATTCCAACTCTTTTATCCGGCTGTAAATGCGTCACTCTACAATACAGATACCTCAAGAAATCGAGTCAGCTGTCAGTAGTGAGGCGGCCTCTCATCAGCGGCATCCGATGATGCACGGTTGGCCTTCCTCTCATCCAGATCCTTGAACTTCTCTTCAAGAATTGAAATTTTCTCCTGCAGAACCTCGATGAACCTGTCTTTCTGCATCAGCTGCATGCTCATCTGCTGTACACTGTCTTCAAGATACATAATTCTTGTGTCCAGATTCACAAGCCGTTCTTCCAGTTGATTATCCATATATTGCCTCCGGTAATCACATACTCATTTATATTTCCCCATACCGGGGCCATAATATTGAAAACCTCAAAATACTCCAATACTATTGTCGTGAATACCCTTTAAATCGGGTATTCATCAAGTAAAACAAAAGAAGTGAGACAGATATGAAGAACATTGCCTGGATAGGAACAGGGGTCATGGGGCGTTCCATGTGCCTCCATCTGATCAATAAAGGGTACTCCCTTTCCATCTACAACAGAACAAAATCCAAAGCCGCCGATCTGATTGAAGCCGGTGCCCGCTGGTGCGACACACCGGGTGAGGCTGCAAAAGGTGCTGATGCAGTTTTTACAATTGTGGGATACCCGAAGGATGTGGAAGAGGTCATCCTGGGCAAGGGAGGAGTTCTGGAGAATGTTAAAACAGGATCTGTCATTGTTGATATGACAACAAGCGAGCCCTCACTGGCGGTCCGGATTGCCGAAGAAGCCGCAAAAAAGGGTGTGGGATCTCTGGATGCCCCGGTCTCCGGCGGGGATCTGGGAGCCAGAAACGGAACCCTGGCCATAATGTGCGGAGGAGAGCAGGATGTCTTTGACAGGATTCTGCCCCTTATGGAATCCTTCGGAGAGAACATCAAGCTCATGGGTGCCCCCGGTGCCGGCCAGCATACAAAGATGTGTAACCAGATCCTTATAGCAGGTACCATGATCGGTGTGGTTGAGTCTCTTCTCTACGGACACAAAGCCGGTATGAATATGAACGAAATCATAGATGTTATTGGAAGCGGCGCCGCTGCCTCCTGGTCTATAAACAATCTGGGACGCAGGATTGCCGACGGAAACTTCGATCCCGGGTTCTTTATCAAACACTTTGTCAAAGATATGGGAATTGCCCTGAAAGAAGCAGCAGCCATGAACCTGAGCCTTCCCGGACTGGCTCTTGTAAATCAGTTCTACACAGCTGCCATGGCTCAGGGCCTTGAGGATCTGGGAACCCAGGGACTCTACAAGGTATTCGAGGCGATGAATACCCCCGCATAGACCTGATTCAAGAAGAAACAGGAATATTTCCTATTCGCTGCCTGACTTGGTTGATTATGGATTATTCAGCGATATATTATGAATCCATTACAAAAAGAAAAGGAATACAGTATGGAGAAAATCGAGTATATCCCCGAAGGGACCTGTTCAAAAAAGATAAGCATAATCCTTGAAGACGACAGAATTACACAGCTTGATTTTGAACGGGGCTGCCCCGGAAACCTTCTGGGCCTGAAGGCCCTGGTGGAGGGAATGAAGAGGGATGAGGTCATCAGCAAACTGCGCGGCATCAACTGCTTCGGAAAAGAGACCTCCTGCCCCGATCAGCTGGCTCTGGCCCTGACTCCGCCCGAAGAGCGGGAGGCGGCCATTCAGGCTGAGTGCTGATTCGAAAGCTGAAGAATAAAGTCATCAAGAAGGCGAAGGGCCGTTCTTTTCCTGTAGAAGGCAGTGGAGCGCTGATCATCTATGGGGCGGACGGCCTTTTCAAATTCGCCGTACACACCCTTCCACACTGATGCTAGATCAGCGCAGGAAACACCCTTGAGTCTGTCTTCTGCATCCTGAAGCCTGACGACAGTAGCCGCCACGGCTCCCAGAGCCATTCTTATATCTTTGACCCTGTTCTCTTCACAATAAGCGTAAAAACAGACCGAAAGCTTGGACAGGGCGTTGGCCTTCCGGGTCCCCACCTTTCTATAAACCAGACTCCCCTTCTCTGCCTCTGAAATAAAGGAACGGGGAATGCGGACCGATTCAATAAGCTCATCCGGAGCAAGAACCGTTCTGCCGGGAGCGGTGATAAAGCTCTGTACTGGCAGGATTCTGCTGCCTGCTGAGGAAACAAGACGAACTTCTGCATCCATCATTATCAAGGGAGGAAGGGAGTCCGCCGCGGGGGATGCATTCTGAATATTCCCTGCAAGAGAGGCAAGGTTTCTCAGGGAGGGTGCTGCAATTTCATCAAGAGCCAGTGAAAGAGCCCGGGGAACACGGGAATCCTCGAGTATCCTGCTCATGGGCAGGGCTCCGCCTATGCAGAGGAAATCCTCCTCTTCCCGGATATAGTGGAGCTCCTTCAGCTGTTTCAGAGACATGATGGATGAGGGGAAACGGGGAGGCAGACTGCTCCAGTTTTCGTATCGGACCATCAGGTCGGTCCCCCCGGTCATGGGGAGTGCTCCCTTCTCCGCCCGGAGTTCAAGGGCTTCACCAAGTGTTTCAGGATAGAAAAATTCTACCATAGTCCCTCCCCCCTTTCAGCGGCCATCAGTACGGCATCCACAATCTGATCGTATCCTGTACAGCGGCAGAGATTCCCCGAGATGGCCTTTCTCACTGCCGCCTCATCGGGTTTTGCATTCTTTCGGAGGAGGGCTTCTGTCGCCATAACCATGCCGGGAATGCAGAAACCGCACTGTACGGCCCCCGCATCGGCGTAGGCTTCTACGATACATTTCCCCTGAGCCGTCTCATTGAGCCCCTCAACCGTAAGGACCTCCTGCCCTTTTATGGTTCCCACGGGAATCAGGCAGCTGTTCACAACTTCTCCGTCGAGGAGTACCGAACAGGCTCCGCACTCTCCCTCGCCGCAGCCGTCCTTGGGGCCTGTGAGACCAAGGTCCTCCCGCAGCACATCAAGAAGACGGCGCAGAGGATCTCCCTCATAAACTCTTGTCTCTCCGTTCACCCGGAATTCGATCTTATTGTCCTTCATCGGTCAGCTCCATAAGTGTTTCCGGCAGAACCGGTATTTCATCAATAACTGCATCCACAGCCTGGGAAACAGCTGCTGTAAAGGCGGGTGCCGCACCGTCAAAGACCATCTCTCCGGCCCCCTTGGCTCCAAAAGCCCCGTATTCAAAGGGATTGTCAAAGATATCGCTGCTTGTGGACGGGAAGTCCATGCTTGTGGGTATGATGTAATCCGCCATGGTGGCCTGGCGGAACCGTCCGTCCCGGCACTCCAGCTTCTCAAGATGGCTGTATCCCAGAGCCTGGATCATACCGCCGTTGATCTGGCCTTCCACAATCTGCCTGTCAATGGGAACACCCACATCGTAGACACCCCAGATTCCCTTTGTATCCACCTCGCAGGTAAGAGGATCAACCTCAACTTCTACAATATTCACACCCCAGCTGTAGGCGGGATAGGCATCGCCCTTGAGGGCATCCTGGTCCCACTCCACAAGGCCCTGTGGAGGTTCATAGTCCTGAACGACCTCCTGTTCCCTGCCTGAAACCCACTCTTCTTTGAGCTTCTCGGCAGCCTTCTGCACAAGATACCCCACCACAGAGATGGACCGGCTGGCCACAGTAGGGCCGGAGTCGGGAACTTCCCCTGTATCGGGAACAATACACTCCACCTGATCCAGGGGAATGCCCAGACTCTTTGATGCCACCTTGCAGAAGGTAGTCTGCAGCCCCTGGCCCATCTCCACATTGGAGCTGTAGACAAAGACCCTGTCCTCTTTATTCTTCTTCAGGTAGATTCTGGCTTTGATAAGATCCCGCTCACCGTTTCCTGTAAATCCGCAGCCGTGGAGGAAGAGAGAGAGACCGATTCCCTTTCCGGGAACAGTCTTGTACTCCTCATGCTTCTCCCTGTATCCCGACATATCAAGAGCCCTGTCAATCATCTCCGGAAGGAGAACCTTCTCATGAACCATACCGTCGGTTATGGTGGTATCGCCCTGCTTGAAGAGATAGGGCCGGCGCATCTCAAGGGGATCAACTCCCAGCTCGCAGGCAAGATAGTTCATATGGGACTCCATGGCAAAGACAGCCTGTGGAGCGCCGAAACCGCGGAATGCATCGGAGGGGGGCTTGTTGGTGCAGAATGCCCTGCCGCAGACCCTGATATGGGGGATGTTGTATACATTTCCGATTGTGAAAACAGCCCGTGCCAGAACAACAGCCGAGCAGCTTGCAAAAGCACCGCCGTCAAGACGCAGGTCAATATCATGGGCCAGTATTTTTCCGCTCTTGTCCAGAGCCGTCCTGATGTGCACCGCAGAGGGGTGGCGCTTTACCGTATAGGCAAGATCCTCTTTGCGGTCCAGAACGATTTTTACAGGTTTACGTATCTTGTAGACAGCCACTGCCAGAGGTCCTGCAAGGACATCGGGGAAGTGCTCCTTGCCGCCGAAGGCGCCGCCAGTGGCGGTCTGGATGACTCTGATCTTCTCCGGAGCCATTCCCAGTGCCGAAACAAGGGACTTTCGGATATAGTAGGGGCACTGTGCGGAAGCATGGAGAACGAATCCGTCATCCTTCCACTCGCCGTACATGCTCTGGGGCTCCATATAAACATGTTCCTGATATCCCGTGTAGTACTCATTCTCAAGGACTCTGGCAGCTCTCCTGAAGGGGTCGAGAATACTGCCGTGATGAATGTCATACCGGCTGTAGACATTGTTCTCACCATGCTGAGGGCCTCCGAGAAGAGCAGCGGAGTCCTCAATGCTGTAGCAGGGGGTGATCTCCTCATACTCCACCTCAATTTTCTCAAGGATCTCAAGGACTTTGTCCTTACCGGGCCCTACTACAAGATAGATAATCTGCCCCAGGTAGCGGACCTCAGCGTCTGCGAAAACAGGCCAGTCCTCAATAAGCATATGGAGGCCGTTCTTACCGGGAATATCATCGGCTCCGATGATATAGTAGCCCTCGGGAAGATCAGGAAGTTTTCTGGACACGATTCTGCCCCGGGAGATTGAACTGAAGAAGCACCTTCCATAGAGAGGAGCAGTAGGATAGAGGTCAGAGAGATATCTGCACTTTCCCGATGCCTTGTCTACGGCATCCTTCCTTCGGACGCTTGTGCTTATTGAATGAGACATACATTTCCCCCGGTCAAAATAGTAGAAAAAAGAGTGTTTATAATTGAATTATCCTTTGCTGCTGTTCATTTGTCTACAATTAGAGGAAGAGGTCATACCTTCCATAGAGGTAAAACCGGCATTGACAAGAGGACAATCCGGTGTAGGATAGATAACCCCGGCAAAGGTGGAATCAGCCGGGAAAGGGGTTTGAGAAGTGAAGAAACACTGCCATCTGATACTGAATCCTGCAGCAGGGAAGGGACGCGCCCTCAAGCGTCTTCCTGAAGCCCTCCGTTTTTTCAGTGACAGGGATATTACATATACAATTCATGAAACAGAGAAACAGGGCCATGCGGCCCAGATTGCCGCATCCCTTGCGGAGCAGGAACACCACCACTCCACAATAATCGTATCCGCCGGAGGCGACGGCACCTGCAATGAGGTTATCAACGGTCTTATGAACTTCAGAAATATTAAAAATGAAGCCCCCCTTCCCGACTTTGCCGTCCTGCCCATGGGAAGGGGTAACGACTTTTCCTTTGGAGCCGGCCTTCCCCTGACGATGAAGGACGCCCTTGAGAATCTGGTTCAGGAGAGGACAGTCAATCTGGATGTAGGCTGGATAAGAGGAGGCAAAGCCACCGAAGGCCGGTACTTTGCCAATGGTGTGGGAATCGGGTTTGACGCTATCGTGAATGCCGAAGCGGCAAAGATCAAATACTTTCAGGGCTATACCCTGGCGGCCCTCAAGACCATAGTGGTATACCCCGATGCTCCGGAAGTTGAACTTACCTACGACAGGGATAAGATGGTGACCCAGGCCGCCCTAATATCCATAATGAACGGAAAACGGCTGGGGGGAGCCTTCCTTATGGCTCCCGACGGAGATATGACAGACGGCCTTCTGGACCTGACAACATCCCACCAGGGAAACCGCAGGGTCATGATCTCGGCTCTGTGGGACTACTACAGGGGAAAACAGAAGAAGAGGAAGGATACCTTTGTAACCCGGGCTGTGAAATTCCGTATCGTATCCCAAAGGGGAGCCCTTGTGATCCATGCAGACGGGGAGACCCTCAGCACCGAAGCGGAAGAGGTGGAGGTCCACTGCCTGCCGGCGGCCCTCAGACTCCTTAAAAAGAAGTGATCCCGGAGCTCTGCAGGCCCGTCCCTCCTCAGACGTCAAAAAGAGGGGCAGGAAACAAAAAAAAAGCTGCCCCCGGAGGGACAGCTTTATCAATTGTCAGATGAAGATTGTTCTTAGAAATCTTTTTCCTGAACAGTTTTTCTTTTATCGTTTTTTGCATTCTCAATCGCGACGTCACACATTTCTCTGATTTTGTCTGACAATACATCAATAACCTTAGCGGAACATTTAAGATCCCCGTTGCTCTTAATGTAATTTTTTACCTTTGATGATACCACCAGGGTTTCTTTTTCAGCCATAAATTGCTCCTTATGCCAATTTGATGAAGCCTATTCTACCATAGAAACACAAATCAAATAAATAGATTTTTGCAAAACGCTGGATAAAATAACCCCTGTAGATTAACATAATTTGATATTTTTACCCGATATTATGAACCGGAGGATATTTTTGAGACGATTCCTTATATTTCTGCTGATGGCAGCCGGACTGCTGACTCCCCTTTCAGGGCAGGAGAACCTGCGCTGTTATCTACTCACAATAGGCCCGGGAGAGGCCCTTTACTCCTGGTTCGGGCACACCGGAATAATAATAGAAGACGATGAGAGGGGCCGCTTCTACGATTTCGGGAACTTCTCCTTTGCATCTGACAACTTCTATAGAAATTTTGCCATGGGCCGGCTTGTCTACCTTAAAATAGGTGTATCCTCCAACAGCTATCTTAACTATATCGTCCGTGAAAACAGAAACGTCACCATTCAGCAGCTCAACCTCAGCCAGGAGAGTATCCGGGCCATGAAGGAAGACCTTGAATTCAATATACGCCCCGAAAACAATACCTACCTCTACCACCACTACCATGACAACTGCTCCACAAGACCAAGGGACATCATAGACAGGGCCCTTGAAGGCCAGCTTAAGGCAGCAACAGAGATCCCCTCGGGAGAGAGCTACAGGAGTATGTTCCGCAGCCGGACAAGCCGCAGCTTCTTTCCGGACTGGCTCCTGTCCCTGCTCCAGGGAAGGACAATCGATAATGAGATAAAAGTCTGGGACAAGATGTTTCTTCCCGATGAACTTATGAAAGAACTGGACAGCCTGACCATTGAGACTGAAAGGGGAAGGGAAAAGGCGGTGCTCTCTGAAGCGGTTCTGGCGGAATCCTCCGAAAATGTCACCGTACCTGAAAAGGTCCCCGGAAACGGTGTGCAGGCTCTCTTCTGGGGGCTCGCTTCGGGGATAATGATCCTGGGTCTGTGGAGAACAAGCCGTAACGCCCGGAAGCCCGCGGCAGTGGCTGCCAAAATCATTCTGACCCTGATACTGACAGCTGTCTCCCTCTTCGGGCTTGCCTTCTGGTTTGTTGCATTCCTGACGGACCACGATGTGGCCCGCCAGAACATCAATATTCTTTTGATCCACCCCCTCTACCTGGCGGCGGCGGTGGTGATGATCAGGGACAGAGCCAGAGGATGGTTCCTGTTCTGGAAGATTCAGGGAGGCCTCTGGCTGCTGATGCTTGCGGTCAATACGGCCTTCTGGCATCAGGGGAACCTGAGGACAACCCTCTTCTTCCTGCCTCTGATCCTCTGCGTCCTACTGGGGCAGATTGGTTCGGTTGGACTTAAATCCAGGAAACCGTCCTGAGGCGGCATCCAGCTTGTCAGGATGGGCCATAACGGCAACCGCATCCTCTTCCCAGCGGGAGAGGATTCTGCCGCAGGCCGCCCTGATTTCTGCCGGGGTACAGCTCATCAGGTTGTCCCGTTTGAACTGTCTGAGTTCATCATTGATGCCGTAGAGATAGCGTTTCATTACGATCATACTCTTCTCTGAGGGCGATATGGGCTTCATCTCGGTTCCGACAACGGCAATCAGAGTCTTTTCAAGTTCCCCCGTATCGTCAAACTCACTGTAATCCTCAAGGCTCTCTTTGAAAGCATCCAGTGACTTCTCAATCTCAGGGTCTCTGTATGTGGCAAAGGCAAAGGTCCGGTTCAGGCTGGAGAGGGTACTGAAGGCACCGTAGGCTCCGCCCTTCATCCTGATCTTCTCCCAGAGGGGGCCTGTCTTGAGAATGTAGCTCAAAAGGCTGTCCGATGCATGCTCTTTATCTGAAAGAGAGCTTCCCCGGACGGCCTTGCCGACAAATCCGACAAGGGCGGGAATTGCAAGCCCCTCAGCCTCCTTAAGCCCGGGTGCCGCACCGGGCAGCCCGATCTCATCAGCCAGAGCACTGTGAACTGTTCTGTCTTCAGGGAGAGAGGGAAGAGAGTCCATCCAGAAATCCTGGACAGCCTGTCTGTGAGAGCTGACAGCGCCCTCGTCCATCGTCAGTGTCAGGGTCAGGTTGTCCCTGCTGAAGATCTGTTTTCTCAGCTCCTTCATCAGCTGCGCCAGCTCTGGAAGCCTGTCTTTCTGTTTCAGAAGGGCTTCCAGAAACTGTACCTGTCCGATTCCGAACATCAAATCATCCAGATATCCCGCCCTGCTGAACCGGCTGTTGACCCGTGTAAGGACATAGGAGTGCCCCCCGGGAACAAGAGAGGACTTCAGGTCCCCCGACAGTTCCACAAGAATCTGCTCAAGACGTTCCAGGTTGTCAAAATCGGCACTGTTGATCAGGGAGGCTGCCAGCTCAAGGGCTTCCTGCCTCTGCTCTTCAAGCATCTTCATGCGGATATACATAAAGACTTCAGGCTTGTCTTCGGGGCTGTCCCCTACCTTGTGGCTTGTCTCCAGATTGGGAGCAAAACCGCCTGTCTTCATGGCAAGGTCACGGGAAACAATATCATAGGAGACTCCGGGAAGACCGCATCCCGAGATAAGCTTGGTAAAGAGGGAGAGATAGGGGTAGAACCGGGGGTCCATATCCTTCACGGAGAAGGCCATATCGTTATAGATAATTCCGTTGGTAAAGACGGACTGCCCCAGAACGGTACCAGCCGGGCTTTCCAGAATCTCAAAAGGAAGGATATTGACCTTCTCTGGAATATCGGACTTGTGGAGAAAGGGCACCTCTGCGCTGTCCTCGGCATTCTGGAACTCTTCCAGGGCTTTGTTCTTCCTCTTCAGCTCCTGGATGTCCTCTTCGTTAAAGGAGGCCTGAAGAGCGTCCAGGGCATCCCGTTCCGCCTTGTCTTTCAGCTTCTGGGCCTCAGCATCGGGACGGACAGTCAAAAGGGTCCAGTGGCTGTTTTCAAGGACCCACTCCTTCAGAACGGATTCGAAGTACAGGGGAGACTGTGCCAGATTTCTGACCTCATCCATGACGGGGGCAAACTGTATACACTGCCCGGGGAGGAAACCGTAGTTCCAGCCCTTGAGAACTTTTCGGAGAAGGCGCATTCCGAAAGGCCCTCCCCCCTTGATCTCTCTGGCCCTGAATTCGACACGGCGCATGCAGCTCTCTTTCAGGTCCTCGTCAAAACCTTTTTCCGAAAGGTCCCTGAGGGTTTTGAAGATAAGTTCCTTTACGGCTTCGGCTTTCTCAGGGTCTGTTCCTCTGAGGCCTACATTGAAGACCCCTTCATTCAGGTCATAGTCCACTCCGCTGACGGGAGACAGGTCATCCCCCAGCCCCGACTGAAGCAGAGCCTTGTAGAGGGGGGCCCCGGCGTTTCCGATAAGCATCTCCGCCAGGATCGACATACTGAGCTGCCGTACAGGATCGCCATGTCCGAAGATTTTCCAGTTGAGGAGAATGCTGCTCTTGCCGGCGGGGTCATCCCCCTCGCCAAGGGGCCAGGTCTTCTCCATCACCCGGGGCTCGGACCAGCTCTTCTGAAAGGAGACTTCAGAATCGATCTCCCTCTTTTCAAAGTGCTGCAGGAATCTCTCTTCAAGGAAGTTGAGTGTTTTTTCAGCAGGGATGTTTCCATAGAGGAAGATCCGGCAGTTGGAGGGGTGGTACCACATTTTGTGGAAATCACGAAACTCCTCATATGTAAGGGAGGTAATAGCTTCGGGCTCTCCCCCTGAATCGACTCCGTAGGGGTTGTCTGGAAAAAGGGAACGTATCGACCACTCGGAGGCAATGCCGTCCTGAGAGGAGTAGTTTCCCTTCATCTCGTTATAGACGATCCCTGTTCTCACAAGACGTCCCTGATCATCCCATTCCAGGCGGTGTCCCTCCTGACGGAACACCTCCTCGGGGATAAGAGGGAAGAATACGGCGTCGCCGTAGACATCCATGAGGTTGAAAAAGTCCTTCTCCAGAACGCTTGCCGCGGGGTAGAGGGTCTTGTCGGGATAGGTCATGGCATTGAGAAAGGTATTAACACTCCCCTTCATCATAGAGAGAAAGGGGTCCTTTACGGGAAAGTTCTTTGATCCGCAGAGAACCGAGTGCTCGAGAATATGGGCTACACCGCTGCTGTCGGAAGGAGGGGTGCGGAAGTTGAATGAGAAAACATTCTCCTCGTCATCGTTGGATACATGATATATTTCGCAGCCTGTGGCTTTATGTCTGAAAAGTGTGCCTTCTCCTCTGTACTCATCCAGCTTGTCTACTGAAATAAGCTCAAAGGCCGAAGGAGTTGTCTGATTGGACATGAATAAAATCTCCTATAAAGGATAAATATACTAATATTCGTAAGGAGAGGACAGATAAAACAGAGATTCAATCACTGATAGAGAGAGGGATGCTGGAGAAGAGAATCAGATTCAGGCGGGAGAAGAAGAGGTGCCTGACTTCTTTCCGTCTTTCCCGTCCCGGCCCCGGCTGACGGGTCCCCGCCACTTGAAGATGGGTCCGAAACTTGTGACGTTGAAATATCCGGCCTCGCTGAGTACTGCAGCGGCTCTGTTGGACTGAAGGGGTGAGCGCCCGTAAACAACCATATTGGTAAAGAGCTTGTCTGTGGGGAGAAAAGAGCCGAGCTGCCCGTAGGGGACATTGACTGCTGTGGGGATATGGCCTTTGCGGAACTCCGCTTCCGAACGGACATCAATAAGATAGTACTCATACTGATCCTGATTGATCAGCTTCTGCAGGGTACTGTTCAAAGACAGGTTCTTCTGCTGTTCCCGGTTTCTTTTCATCCTGTAGATCCCGGCAAAAACGGCAAGTACAGCTATTGCTGTAAAAATTATCAGATACTGAAGCCATTCATCCATAAGCCCCATAATAACATGGAACGGTGGAGAGGAAAAGCAGGGTATGACTCCCGGGGAGGGAGAAAAAGCTCAGGGACAAAAAAAAAAGCCGCTTCAAAAATGAAGCAGCTTACTGGTTTAAGTGATTATCTCCGGTGACTCTCAGTTTTTCTGAGTTTCTTGGCCTGTTTTCTGATCATGGCCTTTTTCTTCCGGTTCTTGATGGTGGAAGGCTTTTCGAAGTATTCACGTTTTTTCCATTCACGGATAATACCTTCTTTCTCCACCATACGCTTAAAACGCTTGATTGCCTTTTCAAGGGGCTCTTCGTCGTTAATTCTTATGTGGGCGATATTGAATCACCTCCCTTGTTCTTTAGTACCGTTTATTATGGCGATAATTTCATCTTTGTCAATAAGGGGACGGGAAAGATATTTCGTCGGGTCAACAGGAATTGTATTCACTCTCATTTCCCAGTGGAGATGGGGCCCTGTGACAAGTCCGGTACTGCCGACGGTACCCATCAGATCCCCCTGATTCAGGGAATCCCCGGGCTTCACATTGAGAGAATCCATATGGTAGTAGAGGGTGTAGACACCGGGCATATGTTCCAGGACTACAGTGTTTCCAGTAATGATCCGGAACTCCGCCATAACAACCTTCCCCTCCAGGGGAGTCAGGACTTCAGTTCCCGTGGGCGCTGCCAGATCCACTCCGTTATGAAGCGAAGAGGAGCTGTCCCCTCCTGTATAGAGATAGGTCCGCCGGTCACCGTACCAGGCGCTTGTAATAAACTCCTGAACAGGAGAGAGGAAGACATCTCCCCGGGTCACTTTATCATCGGAAACCCGATTGAGCAGGGCCCAGAGCTTTCTCGACTGGTCCCTCTTCTCTTCAGAATCCTCGCTTCTTAAAGTTGTCATGGCCTGGTTCAGAGAGATATCCTCACTCAGAAAATCCTCCGACCTGACGAGTACGGGACGCTCGTAAACCCGGAGGCCCCGGGTGTTCCGGATCTCCGCCTTGAGCTTGTAGCTGCCTGGTTTTACTTCGGAGCTGAGCCCCAGAAAACCAATAAAGTTCTGCCCCGGCAGCTCCTCGGCTTCGAAGGTCAGTCCGGGAGCGCTGGAACGGACAATGCCCTCATCATCAATAAGCATGAATTGAATCTCATCCTCCGAGTTCCCCTGATAGACAACTGCGGTGAGGATCTCTCCCGGAACCGCCTGGGGTGTGGAAAGCAGTGATTCTGCCGCGGCATGAGAGACAAGGGTTGTAAACAACAGACTCAGTATGATGAGGAATTCGGCTCTTTTCAATTTGCAGGCTCCATATCGATAACGGTTATTTGCAGGGTTTCCCTGTTCATATAGACATTTCTATTAACATGATACAGCAGATTAACCCGGTTGTCAGGACGCATAAAATCGGTAAATTTCTCAGCCGCATTCCAGTAGAGAGCGGGAAATTTGCTGTTCTCGGAACTCAAAAGAAATTTAAGATGGTTCTGGGGTTCCTTTCCAATAAGTTCGGACTTTTCGATAAGGATATTCCTGCTGTAGAAGGTCAGGGCACTGAACCCTTCACCATAGGGTCCCAGACGGCTGACCATGTCCCAGAGCTCAGGTTTGAGGTAGTCACCGGGAATCTCTGCATCCACTTCCGGTATATCTTCGCTCAGTTCAGGTTTCCAGCTGATGCAGAACTCCCTGAGAGTCTTGAGAAACTCATTCTCCCTCTCTCCGTCCATGCTGAAACCGCCGGCGCAGTCATGGCCGCCGTAATCGCTGAATAAGAATGCGTGATGCTGCAGCAGGCTCTGGATCGGACAGCCCCGGGGACTTCTGATAGAGCCGGATAGGGTTCCGTCTCCCTGTCTTGAAAGAATCAGAGAGGGGACTCCAAAGGTGTTAACCATCTTGGCCGCCAGTATACCTGTAATTCCCCTGGGGATCTCATCGGACCGGACCAGAGTCAGCTTTCCCCCTGTCTCCTCAAGGCTGCTTCGGCTCTCTTCTACGGCTGACTCCCAGAGGGAATCCCCCAGTTTCTTGCGCTCCTGGTTCAGTTCATGAAGTTCATCAGCAAGCTCGCTGCGCCGGGCATCATCAGTTGTGATAAAGAGTTCAACGGCCTTGTCGGCCTGCCCCATCCGCCCTGAGGAGTTGATCCAGGGAGAGATGGACCAGGAGACATCTCCGGATTCCAGTTTTTTCCCCAGAAGCCTTTGGCGGATAAAGAGCTCCCTCAGTCCCGGACGGAGAGCCTGACTCAGCAGAGGCATCCCCCTCTTTACAACGATCCTGTTCTCATCCACAAGGGGCATCAGGTCCGCAAGGGTTCCCAGAGCCACAAGATCAAGGGCGCTGTTATAGGGAGCAAAAGAGCTTTCATAACGCTTCAGCATCAGGCCTGAGAAGAGATGGAGAAAGGCTTCCCCGTTATCAGGGGCCTCATCGCTGTACCGGGCCAGGCGGCTCTTGTCCCTGAGTTCCCGGAAGCTTCTGCCCCGCAGAGAGGGAAAGTCCTCACAGATCTGAACGGCAATATCCGTAATATGGAGCTCCGCGGCACGGCCGAAGAGCTGGTCCAGCATCCGTTTCTGCCCGGGGAGATCATAGCTGAAAAGGGGCCAGCCTCTGAGATACTCTGAAAGCTCCTCTATGGGCAGGGCTTCCTCCAGTGAGTAGAACCTGCGCCCCGTCTCCACCAGATTGATGTACTGATAGAGTTCCAGCCGGTTCGCATCACCGTTTATATAAAAGAAGCAGCAGCCCTGATTGTAGAGTTCAGTCCGAGAGAAGCAGAGGGCCCAGAAAAGTTTGGAAACAACAGCGCACCCCGCCAGCCCTTCAAAGGGATAGCTGTCCTCGGCCACCTTGGGATTGATGATACATAGGGCGTCGGGAAGTTCATCTCCCCGGGGGTTGTGATGGTCCAGAACGATAACATCCAGCCCCAGTTCTCCAGCAAGCCGGATCTCCTCGAAGTCCGAGATTCCGCAGTCCACACAGAAAATAAGGGAGCCGTCTTTTCCGGCAAAATCCCGAATGACTTCAGGACTGAGGCCGTAGGGATCATCCCCTGTAGGCACCTTCCACTGAGCCTCGATACCCTCCTCCTTCAGAGCCTCATAGAGAAGGACTGTAGAGGTGATGCCGTCCACATCCCTGTCTCCGCAGATAAGGACATGCTCCTCCTCTTCGGCTGCGGTGTGGATACGGTCCACAACATCCGACATATGACGGAAGAGAAAGGGATTGTGAAGGTAGCGCAGATCATCTTCTGCAAAAAATCGGCTGTCCCGGAGACTGAATCCCCTGCGCACAAGTATTGAGGCCTCCAGGAGGTCCAGACCCGTCTTGCGGGACATCTCCCTGACGCCGTTGTTATCGATATCTTTTTTTGTCCATTTCATATTTTAAAGTATCAAGCTCCAAATTCTTTCAGTATCAGCTGAGATTCTACAGGTTTATTTGCTCCTACACCGACAAGAGAGTCAAGTTTCTCAAGGGCAGCGGCGGCATCGGAGTCATTGAGGGCGAAGACCTCGCAGATGAGGTCTCCCTCTTTAACGGCGTCTCCCCTCTTTTTAAGGAAGTGAAGACCCGTATGGGGCTGAACAGGATCATCCGCCCTGTTGCGGCCCACCCCTAAAGAGAGGGCGCACATCCCCGTTTGAAAGGCATCAATTTCATCTATATATCCCGATAAGCCGGCTCTGTATTCGGCCCTTACAGGTGCCCTCCAACTGCCGCAGCTGGAGGTAAACCACTCCCAGTCGCCCCCCTGGGCTTCCAGATTTTTCCTGAAAAAGTCGGCCCCCTCACCGGAGGAAATCTTCCTGCGGCAGAGTTCAAGGGCCTCTTCACTGCCGCGGCTTATTCCTGCGGCGACAAGCATCCGGGAACAGAGAGCCAGGGTGACCTCCATCAGATCATCAGGGCCTTCCCCCTGAAGGCAGTTCCATACCTCTTCCACCTCAAGGAAATTTCCTACCATGCGGCCCAGGGGTTCCTCCATGGATGTGATCAGGGCAATGACTCTGCGGCCCATGGCGACTCCGGTGTTCACAAGGGACTCAGCCAGAACCTCCGCCTGCTCAAGGGTCTTCATAAATGCACCGGAACCGCATTTTACATCAAAAACAAGCGAATCTGCACCCTCCGCCAGTTTCTTGCTCAGGATACTGGCTGTAATAAGGGGGATAGACTCCACGGTGGCCGTCACATCCCGCAGGGCATACATCTTCCGGTCCGCCGGAACAACCTCGGCAGTCTGGCCGATCACAGCATATCCCGCCCGGCGGATAATCCTCTTCAGGTCATCCTCTGCCGCATCAATTGTATATCCCTTTATGGATTCAAGCTTGTCCAGTGTCCCCCCGGTATGCCCCAGGGCGCGCCCGCTCATCATGGGGACCTGTGCTCCGCAGGCTGCGGCGAGGGGGGCCAGAATCAGAGAGGTTTTATCCCCTACTCCGCCGGTAGAGTGCTTGTCCACCAGAGGCCCCTTCAGATCCGAAAGGTCCATGACCTCCCCCGACTCCATCATAAGACGTGTCAGAAGGCCGGTTTCCTCGGAATCCATTCCCTGAAAAAAGACAGCCATCAGCCATGCGGAGATCTGATAGTCCGGGATCTCCCCGGAGACATAGCCCTGCACAAGAAACTGAAGTTCTTTTTCACTCAGTTTCTCTCCGCTTCGCTTTTTCATAATGATATCAGCGGTCCGCATGATTTCCTCCTGCCCTGCATCAGGGCACAGTCTTAAAATAACCCTAAAAAGCCCCTTCTGTCAGCCCTTGAATATCACACATCCCCTTCAGCCCTCAAGAACCCGTGAGTACACAGGGGAATACAGGGCTCCTTCCGGCCTGAGAATGGATTCAAAGAGTACAAGTTCCCGGGGATGGAGAAGGAGCCCCCGGGGTGCCGAAGAGCTGTCAAAAGGAAGGATTCCCGCTCCCCGCCTGACACGGGCCAGAGTGACATGGGCTTTGAACTTCCTCTTCTCAAGGGTAAAACGGGACGACAGGGCTGAATTGAGAAACTGCTGAAGAGCCAGACAGCCTCCCTTTCCGGACCTTCCGCTGACATCTTTCAGATGCTCCACCACGACCCGGGGTTCTCCCCTGGAGGGGAACTGTCCGGGTCCGTCGGCTTCAAGAACGGGTGAAGGGAAAAGCTCCGCGGCCCGGTCCATGGCTTCACAGATATCAGGGATACATGAGGATTCGGTTTCTCCGAAAAAAAGGAGAGTGATATGGAATTGAGACGGTTCAATCCAGCGTATACGGGGGGAAGAAAATCTCATTCCCTCCCGGCTCTGCCAGAGGAGGTCCGCCTCATCACCTGGAAGAGGAATGGCCAGAAAAAGTCTTGTCATACATCATATTTTGATGCATCAGTCCTGACGGCTTCAATATTACTGCGGTTTTTTTCTGTCAGTTCGGAGACATTCACTACTGACTGATTGATTTCATCAATGCCGTTGCTGATCTCTTCCATGGACTGAAGAACCTGAACACTGATCTCACTCAGAACGGAAACAGCCTCGCTGATATGGCTGTTGCCCCGGGTCATATCCCTGGACTGCTCAAGAACCCCCGAAGCGATGCTCTTCATGCCTTCAAGGGAACCCAGTATATCCCTGCCGCCGGCGGCCTGCTCCTCCATGGAGGAGCGGATCTCTGCGGTAATCCTGTTCATTCTGTCAATTCCGCCCTGAACAGTCTGAAAGGACTCTCCCGACTCCTGTGAACCGCTGACCACATCATCAATCCGCCTGTTGATCTCAGATATAGACTCTTTGACCTCTTTTGACCTCTGTGAGGACTGCTCGGCAAGCTTCCTGATCTCAGTGGCAACAACAGCAAAGCCTCTGCCCGCATCCCCTGCGTGGGCGGCCTCAATGGCGGCGTTCATGGCAAGAAGATTGGTCTGTGCGGCAATTCCCGCTATCAGTTTGTTCGCATCCTCAAGATTATGGGAGCTCTCAAGAATCCCCTGAACCAGAGAACTCACACGGTCCAGATTGTCCTTACCTGTGTTTGAAGCGGAAATAAGCTCCTGCATACACTCCCTGGCTTCATTTGTTGAAGCTGTGATGGCAGCCACCTGGGCGATCAGCTCCTCAACCGCAGTGGATGAATCCATAACACTTGTGCTCTGGTTTTCTATGGACTCCTCAAGGACTTTTATATTTCCGGCAACCTGAGACACAACAGAAACCGTTTCATGAACCTTGTCGTTCTGGGTCCGTATCTGCCTTGCTGAGCTGTCGATATTGGCTTTGATCTGATGTACCGCCGCTGCGGTTTCCTCCATATTGGCCGCCAGATCAGAGCCCCCGACCTCCATATCATCCATCCTCAGCTTGAGCTCCCGGAAGAAGAGCCCCAGAGAGTCGATAAGGCTGTTATAACTCTCAGTAATACTGCTGACCTCATCATTTCCCTTGATTATGCCCCGTTCAGAAAGCTTCCCTTCCGAGGCCGCCGCCATAAGGACTTCAAGAGGAGTCAGGCGTCCGGTGATATAACGGCGGACCAGAGTGGCCAGAAATATAACCACAAAGAACGCCCCGATCATCATCAGAACAATAAGTACGATTGTAATAAGCCGGGAGATATTGAAAATTTCACTGTTATCGATAACAGCAGCCACAAGCCAGCGGGGATTATTCATCCAGTAAAAGGCTCCCTGCTTGTCAACTCCCTCAAAGGTAAAGGGGAGATAGGCACTATCCCCTCCCATATCCCGGACTTCATTGATAAAGTCCCAGTGCCAGGCGTTCTCAAAGATCTTGTCCTGATCAGGGTGGATAAAGACATGGCCCTTGCTGTCCACAACAAAGGGGTACCCTGTCTCTCCGATCTGCCTGTTGACTATGAGCTCCTCACCGAACTTCTCCATATTCATGGCAACCACAAGAACTCCGATGGACGCACCGTTTTTAACAATGGGAGAACTGACCATTATGGCTGGATATTTTTCTATGCCCGCCTGAATAGCGGCAGACTCCACTCTGAAGGGTTCAGTGGAACTGATTGTCTTTGAGAAGTACTCATTGGAGGAGTAGTCCTGCTCCCGAAGCCGTTGATCGGTGGTTCCCAGAACTTTGCCGTGTGAATCAAGAAGAAAGGCCGACTCAAAAAAATGGTTCTGTTTTTTAAGCTTTGTCAGATTGGAATCGGCTCTATAGAAATCGCCTGTTTCAAGAGTTTCAACAAAAACAGGATTTATCGAATGGGCATAAACAAGCTGCCCCACATTTTCAACATGGTTGTCCAGAAGGCCGGTGATGGAGTCACCGAGGCGGTCCAGATTTTCGGACTGCACTCTGGTCACAAGGACATTGGCTGTTGTTTTTATTGTAATTCCCAACCCCAGAAATATAAATGCCATAAAGAGAAGGAAATAGAGATTGATTTTGAAAGCCAGGGAATTCCTGACCCGAAGATTTTTTTTACTCATTACAAATACCTGATATTTTTTTATTTATACTAGAATTATAGGGATATTGAAAATCCAAAAGCAATCAAACTGAAGCTGTTCTCAGAAAATAACTTACAAATAAACAATTATATAGAGCCGACGGACAGTCTTCTGCTCTTCTTATGGTAAAAGAGATCGGAAACACCGGGGCTCAGGACTCCTCTTCCAGAATAATTGAAAGGGATTCCTTATTCATTTTAAGACGGAAGAGGGAGCCGATAACCGTCAGAATATAGGCTGACAGATTTGCAAGATCATCGGGGTTCACATCCCCGGATTCAGGATTCTCCGGGTTCTCATCCTCCAGCACATTCCTTGCTCCCGGGGATAAAAGAGGCAGGGAATTGATCCGGCAGTTCCGGCAGACGGTCTGCCCCTCCGAGTTGTAGCAGAGGGCTTTTCCCGCAGGGGCCCTGCGTCCGCAGCGGGAGCAGACAGCCGGTTCAGGGCGCAGCCCCTCAAGCTCAAGATACTCCCAGAGCTTCCCGAGAAAAACAAGGGCGGTCCTCCCCTCATCCCCCTGATCCAGGGATCTGAAAAAGGAGAGTGTAAAATCGAAAAACTCGACATGCCCACCGCCGGCATGGCTCTGGATCACAAGGTCCGCCCAGAAGAGAGCCCCGTAGTATCTGTTCAGATGGAGATGGAAAGTGTCACGGCTCTCAAGACACTCCCCCTCATTGAGGCGCCAGAGTTTCTTCACCGGATCGAAATAAAAATCCCCCCTGCAGAGGGAAAAAGGCTGAATAAGAAGCCGCTTGTCCCCCGCCTTTTTTCCCCTGGCGCCGAATACCGCAGCCCGGATCAAACCGTGTTCACGGGTCAGCAGATGAACCAGCTTATGGCTCTCACCCAGGTCGGAGGAGCTCAAGGGAATGTAGTCGTCTTTGATATGCCTGTCCATAAATTCCTTGAAGATGAGTATACTTCAGATTTTAAAAGATCGAAAAGCCTTGCCTTTAGAGGCCTTAACTAATAAATTCTAGAAGAGTACTTCTATTTCCCTCCCGTGACGTGGAGAGGAAAGGCAGAAGTTCAAGAATATATACAGAGGTTAGAAAATGTCAGAACAAGAGATCATCATTGCGGAACAGGCACTGCCGGACAAGCTGTTTATCGTTCCCCTTCTGGGTAAACCCATTTTTCCGGGTATCTTCACCCCCATAATGATAACCTCAAATGACGATATAGAGATAGTCAATCAGGCCATGGAAAATGACAAGGTCATCGGACTTGTCCTTCTGAAGGAGGAGGATGAACAGGCCACTGGTCCCGACGACATCTACCAGATCGGAACGGCGGCAAAGATTGTCAAAAAGATAAACCTCCCCGACGGCGGAGTAAATATCTTTATCTCCACAGTCAAGAGATTCAAAATAAGAAAGTTCTTCACAAGCGAAGCCCCCCTTATCGCGGCGGTGGACTATCTGGACGACATCATTGAGGATGAGCAGCGGGATGAGCTTAAGGCCCTGACCCGTTCTGTCATCTCCGAGATGAAGCAGATATCCGAGGACAACCCCCTCTTTTCCGAAGAGATGCGCCTGAATATGGTGAACATCGACAATCCCGGAAAGATTGCCGACTTTATCACATCCATTCTCAATATTGACAGAGCCCAGCAGCAGCAGATTCTGGAAGAGCTGGATGTCCGCGCCAGAATGGAGCAGGTTCTCGTCTATATAAAGAAGGAACAGGACCTTTTAAGAATACAGAAAAAGATCGCCACACAGATCAATGAAAAGATAGAGAAGAGCCAGAGAGAGTACTTCCTCAGAGAGGAGATCAAGGCCATTAAAAAAGAACTGGGTGAACCGGTGGATTCAAAGTCCAGCGAATACCTTAAGTTCAAGGAGATGGTGGACAAACTGGACTTCGAGGGCGAGATCAAGGAGCAGGTGGAACGGGAGCTTGAGAAGTTCTCCCTTATGGACCCCTCCTCGTCCGAGTACATCGTTACAAGAAACTACCTTGAAACCATTGTATCCCTCCCCTGGGACGATCCCGAACCCGATGTCATCGATATTGCAAAGGGTGAAAAGATCCTCAACCAGGACCACTACGGCCTGGAGGATGTGAAAGAGCGAATACTGGAGTACCTGGCTGTGAGAAAGCTCAAAGCAGACACCAAGGGCTCCATCATTATTCTCGTAGGACCTCCGGGAGTCGGTAAAACCTCAATCGGAAAGTCCGTGGCCCGGGCCCTTGGAAGAGAGTTCTTCCGTTTCTCCGTCGGAGGAATGCGGGACGAAGCTGAGATCAAGGGACACCGCCGAACCTATGTGGGCGCCATGCCCGGTAAGATCATACAGGGACTGAAGATCGTTAAAAACAAGGCTCCTGTATTTATGATCGACGAGATCGACAAGCTGGGTCAGTCCTATCAGGGAGACCCCTCTTCGGCTCTGCTTGAGGTTCTGGACCCCGAACAGAACATTGCATTCCGGGACCACTACCTCGACCTGCCCTACGACCTCTCCCACATACTCTTTATAGCCACGGCCAACACCCTGGACACCATTCCCCGGCCCCTGCTGGACAGAATGGAGATTATCAGACTGTCGGGATACATTACCGATGAAAAGATCGAGATTGCCAAGCGCTATCTGATTCCCAAATCCCTGAAGAAACACGGGCTGATGAAGGACCAGATTATCTACAACAAGACTGCGCTGCGCAGCATCATCGACGGCTACGCCCGTGAGGCGGGTGTAAGAACCTTCGAAAAGGCCATCGACAAGATCAACCGGAAGTCCGCCCGCAAGGTGGTTACAGGCACAGAGGAACTGCCCCTGCGGATTACAAAGGACAATCTGGAAGAGTATCTGAAGAAGCCGATCTTCAGGGATGACGAGATAAAGAAGGTCAGCGAACCCGGTATGACTCTGGGACTTGCCTGGACCAGCATGGGGGGAGACACCCTTATAATCGAAGCCATCAATGTTCCCGGCAAGGGAGGCCTGCAGCTTACAGGTCAGATGGGTGATGTAATGAAGGAGTCTGCCAGCATTGCTTTCAGCAGAGTCAAACAGATAGCCGGAAAGTATGGAGTTAAGCCTGAGTTCTTTGAAAAGAATACAATCCACCTTCATATCCCCGAGGGAGCGACCCCCAAGGACGGCCCCTCTGCGGGTATAACCATGGCGACGGCACTCCTCTCCCTGGCAACAGGCAGGACAATTAAAAAGAATCTTGCCATGACCGGAGAACTCTCCCTGACGGGAAAGGTCCTTGCCATCGGAGGTCTGAAGGAAAAAACAATTGCCGCCAGACGGAACAAGGTAAAGGATATTCTGATTCCCAAGCAGAATGAGCGGGACCTCGATGAGATTCCCGAGCATATCAGAAAGGGAATAACCTTCCATCCTGTAGAGACCCTGGATGAGGTCCTCAAACTGGTATTCTGATAATATTGATATTCACGCCCTGAATTGCGGGCAAAGATCAGCCGGCTCCCTGTGAGCCGGTTTTTTTATGCCCCACTCCGCGGGGACGTATTCTGCTTGAAGGTGCTCCATGAGAGTCCCCACCACCGGATAAAAAAAGGCGGCCATCCCGAAGGAGAACCGCCTTTATGCTCTTTAAATCAATCTACCTGTTCGATGGATCAACTAAAGGATCAGAAGCTGTAGCGGGCACCGAACCAGACACCGCTCTCATCGATCTCATCGAGGTTGATGAAACCTTCAGTGAATACGTAGAAGCTGCTTCCGGAGAGAACTCTGTATGTAGCACCAAGGGAGAGGAAGTTCTCTTCAACTTCTTCAGTTTCAAGGTTGTAGACAAAGTTGTTTCCGAAGTAGATGCTGGAACCCTTTGCATCGTATGCAAAGTTGATACCTGACTCCTGACCTACCTTGTAGATGTCGTCGAAGATCTGGTAAGAACCGGACAGTGCAACAGTGAGGTTGCTCAGTACCTTGTACTCGGCTCCGAGAACCATAGTAGCGGCATTGTCATACTCAGCAATAACAGCTTTGCCTTCTGTGTAGAAGGGATTTGCGGCATAGGAAGCAGCGAAGGCCACTTTGGCATCTCCGAGGTCTGCAGCAACAGCAGCACTTGCCGCCCAGTCATTGTTGTAGTACTCATCGTACTGTACGTCTGCACCAAAGGATACAACGCCGAATGAACCGGCATACTGCAGAGAGTTACCACGGCCGCCACCGAGGACTCCCTCGTTGGCGTGGGAAGCTCCACCTGCGATTTCGGTGTAGTCGGCTATGCCTGCATATTCATCGTACATGGACCACTGGCGACCTGCAGAGAATGTATGACCGTCAAAATCTACACCCATATAACCGAGGCGCAGACCTGTTCCTTTTCCGGGATTCAGTGAATCGAAGCTGAACTCGTATGTTGCGAAAGCTGTGATTTCGTCGGTAATTGCTTTTTCACCTGCGATTGTGATTCTGGAACCTTCATCGCCCCATGAAAAATCTCCATCCTGTACACCTGCAGCGGTCTTGATTCTACCGCCTATGCTCAGGCTTCCACTGTCGCTGCTGAATACTTCTGCCGCAGAAAGGGGCAGGCTTGCAATCATAAGTACGGCTACTGCCATAAATACTTTCTTCATGTTTTTTAACTCCTGTTTTCATAGTTTTTCAAACTTGAAGGCACTATAAACAGAAGCCGTCCCGTTTTTGATTAAAGTTCTGTTTAAACAGGTGTAGTATTTATGGAGTTTCAGATCCGAAGAAAAAAGTTATCTAAATGATTCTCTGGAAAAGATATAACAATATAATACTATTATCATAATATATAGTTATGTAGCAGATCCCACACAGTAATGATAAGTGTATGGTGAAGTACAGCAGAGTGAATGAACATAAATTGCAGAAAAAAAAGGGCTCCCCTGAAAAACAGGAAGCCCTTTCAAAAAGTGCTGAAGATAAGATGTTGCCCTAAAGGAGTGCTTTGAGTTCCTTGTTCACTGCATCAAGAGAAAAACCATCGGGATCAAAATCCCCTACCCAGGCAAAGTCCTCTTTCAGATCTTTCGAAGCATCCTCTTTAAGAGAAGCCAGAAGCATTCTGAAACCTTCAGGGCCGCCGCAGTCTTCGGGGGGGCAGGCTCCTTCCCCGGCGGTGCACTCAAGGACATAAGAGTCATCCGATGAGGCAGGGAGTTCTTCCACACTCTCGACATACACCTTGTGGTGCCAGTCCTCGGCAAGATCATAGTGGTAGTGAAGCAGGTCATCCTCCTCTTCCAGCAGTGATGAGAGAATACAGCGTCCCTCATCCTCACTCTTCTTCTCTTCGTCCCCTCCGGGCGTCCAGAATCTGCCGGCCTGCTCAAACTGATGGCCGTAGAGATCCCACCAGCCCATTGTCTTCTGCAGAACAGAGTGGAACTGGGAGAGTGTGATCTGCCCTGAAACCTGAATTCGCCGCCACACAGGACGGGAGAGTCCGTCCAGAGAGATTTTAAGGGTCAGAACCTTTTTCAGACTGTCGGGAACCTCATTTTCAACGGGAGGATGGAGCATCTCATCGATCTTCTCCATTATCCTCATCAGAACCTCTTCGCTCTGCTGGATCAGAAAATCAAGTTCACCAAGAGACTCCCCATCCTCATCGGCGGGATGGTTTACCCTGTCCAGAAGGCCGTTGGCGAAGCTGAGAAGTTCCCCCAGCTCTCTTGTAACCTCTTCCTTTCCTTTCAGCCCGGACTGTTTCTCCTCAGCCAGAAAGTCGGTGAGCTGGGTCCAGCGGTCCAGAAGGGTCATCAGACGGCTGCGCATGGGTGCGACAAGTTCATCATCATCTTTTTCAAAACTCTTTTTCTGTTCCCGGAACAGGTCGAATATGTACTGTTCAAAGAGGAGGGACGCATCCTCACCGGGAGGAACAGAACCTGCCAGATTGTAAATTCTCGTACAGAGGTCGGCGGCCTTCTCGCCCCGCCCCGATGCCAGATCATCACGGATTAAAGCCTCTACCAGAGGATACTGAAAGGGGAGATCCATAGATTTAAGATACTCATTGAGCTGATTCAGTTTTTTTTCGTCCATTGGTCCTCTCCTTGATTATTTATAAAGCAGATGGTCCGTGTATGATAAATGAACCGTTCTACTTGCGGATTAATGGCGCTACAATATACACTGTCATGGACCCTTATACAACTTAAGAAAGACCCGAGGATTGAAAGTATGGCCCTAATTATCATTATTCTCTTTTTTGCTCTGATTTTCATACCCTATATAACCTTAAAAAGACAGGTGAAACAGGAGATTTCCAAGGCAGAGGCCGTGGAATCATCGGGTTTTGCAGAGAAGCTGTCCGCTCTTATCCGGATACCCACTGTATCCTGGACCGATGAGTCAAAGGTCGATGTTGATCTGCTTGTGGAATTTCAGGAGAAACTGAAAGAACTGTTCCCCCTGGTTCACAAGAACCTGAAACGGGAGGTTCCCGATCCCTACAGAATTACCTACATATGGGAAGGTTCTGATAAAAGTCTTGAACCGGTTCTCTTTCTGGGCCACTACGATGTTGTTCCTGCAGAGGAAGAGGGAGGAGAGAGCTGGGTTCATCCTCCCTTCAGCGGTTTGATTGAGGACGGAATCCTCTGGGGCCGTGGAACTCTGGATATAAAATCACAGATAGCCCTGCTCCTTGAGACTGTAGAAGCTCTTCTTAAGGACGGTTTCCAGCCCGAAAGGACCCTCTACTTCGCCTTTGGAGGAGATGAGGAGATCTCGGGTCTCCGAGGCGCACAGAAAACAGCGGCCGACCTGAAAGCCGGAGGACTCAGTTTCGCCATGGTTATGGACGAAGGGGGAGTCATTGCCCAGGACATGCTCAGCTTTTTGAAAGGAAAACCCGTGGCTCTGATAGGCCAGGCGGAAAAGGGCTTTATAAGCTATAAAATCCGTGCCCGCGGCGAGAGCGGCCACTCGTCCATGCCCCCGGCGGAGGGCACCGTTGTCAGCCGTCTGGCCGAAGGAATTGCCCGTATTGGAAAGAAACGGCAGCCCGCCCTTCTCCCACCCCAGATCAAAGGAATGCTCAAAAGTTTTGTTCCCCATGTATCCCTTCCGCTGGGAGTTGTTTTTGCAAACCTGTGGCTCTTTTCCCCGCTGATTAAAAAGATTTTTGCAGGCAGCAGAACAACAGACAGCCTGATCCGTTCCACTCAGGCCTTTACGGTAGCCCGGGCCGGTGAGCAGGAAAACATCATTCCCGGTGAAGCACTTTGCATAGTGAACCACAGAATTGTTCCCGGTGACAGCATGGAAGCTCTGAAACGCAGACACCTTAAGAAACTGAAAGGCCTTGATCTTGAGATTGAAGATGCCGGGAACTGGCCCTCCAACGACCCGATTGAGCCTGCGGCGGGGGCCGACCGCGGTTTCAACTGGGTAAAAGAGACCCTTGCACAGACCCATCCCGAGGTCATAGCCGCGCCCTATCTTGTAAACGGTTCCACCGATTCAAAGTACTACAAAGAACTGACGGGAGAGATTATCCGCTTTACCCCTCTGATACTCAGCCCTGAAGATATCGCTTCGGTACACGGCGTCAACGAGAAAGTCAGCCTGGAAAACCTGAACAGGGCCCTCGTATTCTACCGGACCCTGATGAAAAAACTCTGAGAGGACATTGCCTGCTCCCGCAGGAAACATATAAATGCAGCGATTGAGGAGACAGTAAATGAGCACAGACAGTGACACAGCGAAGGACGATTCCATGCTGAAGATAGGGTTGAAACCCTTTCTGACAGCCTTTGGAATACTCCTGGTTCTGATAATTGTATCAGGATTTTTGACAATATGGATTCCCGCCGGAAGCTACCAGAGGGTCATGGAGGACGGACGGCTCAAGGTCGTTGCCGACTCCTTCAGTTTTATTGGTTCATCCAGTTACCCTGTATGGCGCTGGTTTACAGCGCCCGTCGAAGTGATCTGGGGAGACAACTGGCTTATGGTCATGGTCCTCTCCCTCTTTATGATCTTCCTGGGAGGCTCTTTTACAGTCCTCGAAAAGGGTGGAGTCATGCAGGAACTCCTCTCGGTGGCCGTACGGAAGTTCAGGCACAGAAAGTATGCCCTCATGGCGGTACTGATCTTTGCAATGATGTTTCTTGCCGCCTTTGTGGGAGTCTATGAGGGTCTGGTTCCTCTTGTAGTGATCATAGTTCCCCTCTCTCTTGCACTGGGCTGGGACTCCCTCACCGGACTGGGGATGAGTCTGCTGGCCCTGAGCTTCGGTTTTGCCGCGGCTGTAACCAATCCCTTTACCATAGCCGTGGCGCAGCAGCTTTCAGACCTCCCTCTCTTTTCGGGAGCCTGGTTCAGAATCATCTTTTTCATGGCAACCTATGCTGTCTGCTTCATCTCCGTCAGAGGGTATGCCAGAAAAGTTGAAAAAAATCCTGAACACTCCCCGGTCTATGAAGCTGATAAAAAGGTAAAAGAGCGATTTTCTCCCGAAAAGGTTCTTCAGTCCGGCAGCAGCGCGGATTCCGCCCATGTAAAAGCCGCTGGATTCTTCGGCATCTGTCTGGCTGTAGCCATTGTTTTTATGATTGTCGCGGGACTTGTACCCGCTATTCCCTCGGATGCGGCCTTCCCCGCGGTTGCCCTGCTCTTTCTTATAGGCGGAGCGGGAGCCGGAGTCATCATAGGCTATAAGGGAAAAGAGCTGATGAAGATTCTGGCTTCAGGAGCCATGAGCATGCTGCCCGGTATTGTTCTTATACTGATGGCCATGAGTGTTCCCCATATCATGACACGGGGAAAGGTAATGGACACGATTCTCTTCTATGCCAGTGGTGTGATAAGCGGAACCAATCCGTATCTCGCAGCCTTCTACATCTACATTCTCACCCTTGTGCTGAACTTCTTTATAAGCAGTGCATCGGCCAAGGCCTTCCTTGTGATGCCCATCATCGCACCCCTGTCGGACCTTGTCGGACTCACAAGGCAGACCGCTGTTCTGGCCTTTGATCTGGGAGACGGTTTTTCCAACATGATATTCCCCACCAATGCCCTCCTTCTGATAGGTCTGAGCCTGACAGTAGTGAGTTACCCCAAGTGGATAAAGTGGACATGGAAGATGCAGGTGGCCATCGCCCTGATGTCAATGATATTCCTTATGATTGCCGTTGCCATAGGTTTCGGCCCCTTCTAGTGGAAAATAGATAATTCCGGTGCCGGGTACTTTCCCCGGCGCCGTTTTCCCTACCAAAACGTAGCATTCCAACGTAAAACAGCCATAAATCCTCTCCCTGTTACGATATACGACAATTTACTTTACAAAACTATAATCAATCCATATGATAGGAATCAATTAATAATCCATAGGATATATATATGAAATTAAAGACCCAGTTTTATATCAACTCCTTTCTGGTAATAACTCTTTTCTCGCTGTCCTATGTACTCATATTTTCAAATTTCCAGAAAATCCGGAATCTGCAGGATCTGTCTCTGATGGCTGCGGAACTCAAGGTCACAGCAGGTGACTTTCAGCTGATGACCAACTCTATCTTCCTTGAAAAGAACGATTTTTCGGTTCTTGTAAAGAACTGGAACGATATCGGTTCCAACCTTGACAGGGAAACATCCGGCCTCCTTGAGGCATTCAGCAGCCATAAACTGCCGGAGCAGCTTCAGTCGTCGCTGCAGTCCCTGAAAGAGGGAGCCTCTATCATGCAGGGGTACAGGATGTCTTTTGCCTCCTCCGCCGGCGACATACTGAAAGAGGAAACCCTTGCCGACCAGGTCCGCTTCAACGGACTCTACGGTATTTTCCTGAACCTGGGCCAGGATGAACAGCCCTACTGGCGGGGACTTCTCAGGAACCTGGAAAAGAGCGTCGAACAGGTTAACAGCGGTAACAGAATACTCCACAACAACCTCAGGATTATCAATCAGAGACTCGATGACTACAGAGCAAACCTGATCCGGATAATCTATATACGCCTTCTTGCCATTATCGCCCTGATTATCCTTCTCAATACACTCTATCTGAACCGCTTCAGCCGCAAACTGACAGGGGGATTCAGAAAGCTTGAAGAGAATATGGAGATGATGGCCACCCGTGACCTGACCATGAGTACAGACCTCAAGGGCAGTACCGAGATGGTCAATCTGGGCCGTAACTTCAACAAGGTATCCGGCTCGTTCAGCGATTTTATCGATGAAGTGAAGCAGGTATCCTACCAGAGCGTCTGCCTCCAGGACACACTGGCGGCGGGAACCTCCGAAACCCTGGCGGCCCTCCAGCAGATCGGTAAAAACATTGAAACCCTCGAAGAGACTCTGAAGGGAATGGAGCAGAACACAGGACTCACCGAGGAGTCTGTTCTCTCCATCAGCTCCCAGATAAAGTCCCTCAACACAAGCATTGAAGAGCAGACCGGACTGATTCAGAAAAACCTGGATTCCGTTGAAGATATTTCAGCCTCTATTGAGCAGATGAACTCCCTTGTAGAAGAGGGCAAGAGAAAGTCATCGTCCATGACAGACAAGCTTGAAATCGGCAGCGAAAAGGTTGATCAGTCCCATTCCATTATCCTCAAGGCAGCTAAATCCATTCAGAATGTTATGGAGATAACCCGGATCATCAACGAGATATCCGACCAGACCAATATACTGTCAATGAATGCAGCCATCGAATCGGCCCATGCCGGAGAGGCTGGAAAAGGCTTTGCAGTTGTGGCAGAAGAGATCAGGATTCTGGCCGAGTCCACTGCTGAAAACGCCAATCAGATTGACAGCACTCTGAACGAAGTTACTCAGAATATAGACATGGCCATCGCCGCCAGTACGGAGAGCCATGAGTCAATGAACTATCTGAATCAGGGGCTGACAGAACTCAGCGGCTCTCTGGATGAGATAAACAGCGGCATGAAACAGCTCAGCTCGGCTGGAAATGCGATTTTAAGCTCTTCCAGAAGCCTGAACAGTATCGCTTCAAATATCGAAAGCTCCTCAGGGACCATCAGCGGCAATGCCGATAACATCACCTCTGTCGTCAGCACAATGCGCGAAAGCACAGGTTTTGTGTCGGGTAATATTGTTGAGATATCCCAGGGCAGCCGCGAAATCATTGCTACGATGAAAGAGGTTCACAGCGTCAGTGAAGACAACAAGGCCGGCCTCAACAGCCTTGAAAACCTGATAGCAAGCTTCAAAACCGAAAATCCCCCAGCCGAAGAGTGCCTGGACTGAATTAATCAGTTCCCGTCTATTGATTCTTCGGGCATCATTCGTTAACCTGTCAAAATAAACATGGTTAACAAAAGTACAAAACAGAAAATACTGGATCTCTTAAAGAGTTCTCCTTCCCGAATATCAGGGGAGGAGATCAGCTCCCGCCTCGGCATCAGCAGGGTGGCTGTATGGAAGCAGGTAAAATCTTTGATAGAACAGGGGTATCCCGTAGAGTCAGGCCCGAAGGGCTATTCACTGGATTCAGAGGAGGACTGCCTTTCCCGTCTTGAATTCGCCGACGAGGAGGAGATCCTCTTCTACAGTGAACTCGGATCAACTATGGACGAAGCGGTTCGTCAGATTCATATTCAGGATTCTGACCACAGGAGTTTCACCATACTCGCCGAACACCAGAATGCCGGGCTGTCCAGAGACAACGGGTCCTGGGACTCACCCAGCGGAGGCGTCTATCTCACATTTGTACTAAAAAAAGAGATGCCTCTGTCCAGTGTCACAAGACTCAAAGAAACAGGGATTTTCACTGCATTGAAAGCCCTTGAGAATCTCGGAATCCCCGCAGCTGACCTCTCCTGCAGAGAGGGAGGAGACATCCTTATCAAGGGCTGCAAGGTGGGAGGGATTCTTGAGGAGTACCAGGTACGGGGCGACCGGATACTATGGTTTTCACTGGGGGTGGGAATCCATCTGAACGATAATCCCGGCCCGCCCCTCTGTTCGGTAAGCTCCTTTATATCACAGGAGCTTAACAGAGTTGCTCTGATCAGAGATCTCAAGAAGATATGGAATGACAGGATAAGCGGAGAAGCGGAGGACGCCACGGCTGACCTGAAAATCTATAAAATGGAAGCAGGCTGATTAAACAGCATTATGAGTCCGGTTCTACCGGCACAAAGGAGAATAAATGTCAAAGAACAGAATCAGAACAACAGTACTCAGCGCCGTATTTACAGCCCTGATCGCCGCAAGCGCCTTCTTTACGATCCCCGTTGGACCTATACCCATTGTCCTGACAACCATGTTTATCCTTTTGAGCGGAATGCTCGGAGGCCCCCGAACAGGGTTCACTGCGGTAGCGACATATCTTGTGCTGGGAGTCATCGGCCTTCCTGTCTTTGCAGGGGGCACAGGGGGCATTGCCAAACTGATAGGGCCGACAGGCGGTTTTCTTGTGGGCTATCTGCTTGCAGCGCCCCTTGCAGGAGTCATCTTCAACCCCTCTGAGGTCAGTTCCAGAACAAAGAAGATTGTTCTGGCCGTACTGGCGGCACTGGCCGGAGGAATCGTCCTCTACATTCCAGGCATCCCCTGGATGAAGCAGAGTTTCTCCATGGACTGGCCGACAGCCTTCAAGGCGGGGCTGATCCCCTTTATACCGGGAGATCTTATAAAATGCGCCGCAGCCGCTGTACTGGCAGTGGGACTGAAAGAGCGCTTTCAGGACTACATGAAGGCTTCGGAGGAGTAAAGAGTGCTAGAAGTAAGGGGGCTTTCCCGAAGCTACGATCGGGACCGGAAGGTTCTGAACAATGTAGACATAAACTTCCCCGAGGGAAGCTTTACAATCATCGCCGGGCCCAACGGCTCGGGAAAGACCCAGCTGATGCGCCATCTGAACGGACTCCTTAAGCCGCAGGAGGGAGAGGTACTTCTGGACGGGAAGAACATCAGGGAGGATCTCCAGGCCGCCCGTCGGCGGATCGGTCTTGTCTTCCAGAACGCAGACAGCCAGATCGTAGGACAGACTGTTGCTTCGGATATAGCCTTCGGCGCTGAAAACCTCAAATGGCCGCGTCAGATGATTAATGAGAAGATGGAAGCCCTTTTCTCCGAACTTGCCATAGGTCATCTGAGAAACCGCCGCCCCCATAACCTGTCGGGAGGAGAGAAGCGGCGCTGTGTTCTGGCGGCAGTGCTCATCATGGAGCCCGATATCATCGTTCTTGATGAACCCTTTACAGGGCTCGACTATCAGGGTGTGTCTGATGTACTGAAGGACATCATCCGGCTCCACCGCCTTGGAAAAACAATAATCCTTATAACCCATGATCTTGAAAAGTCACTGGCCCATGCTGACAGGCTTGTTCTGATGAAGGATGGGGAGATCCGGAGAGAGGGAGATCCCGCCGGTCTTCTTGAAGAGGTTGAAGCCTTCGGCATCAGAAGACCCCGGGGAGACAGGGGTGTGGAGACAATGACATGGCTGAAGGACTGATCTTCCAGTACTCCCCCGGAAACAGCGCAATCCACAGGACAGACATTAGAATCAAGCTCATTGCCATGATTGTCCTGAGCCTGATCCTCATCAGGGTCAATGTATTCAGGCTGATAATCCTTTTTCCCGTACTTCTGTTTCTTGATATATTGAGCCGTGAAGGGCGGAAGGCCGGAGCTCCCCCTTTTCTTCTCCTTGTGATGCCCATTGTCATCTTTGCCGGAAATTTTCTATCCCTCACGCCCTGGTCAGAGGGGCAGTTCTCACAGGCCCTGGCAACTGCCGGAATCAGAGCCTTCCGGTTTATCTATGTACTTTGGATGGCCCAGATATTTACTCGAACAAGCGATCCAATGAGCATAACCCCTGCATTTTACAGGCTGCTGAAACCGCTTCCCCTGATCCCGGCGGGACGGATCAGTGCAGGAATGGGGCTGTCCCTGACACTGATACCCCTTATCATCTCGGAGATGGCTGAGATTCGGGACGCCATGATCTCCCGGTGCGGATGGAATCCCCGTCATCCTCTCAGAAACCTGACCCGATTGGGGCTTCCTCTCCTTGAAGGGGTGCTGGTCCGGGCCGAGTCCCTATCAGATGCCATGGAATCAAGGCTGTTTTGTGAAGATCCGACGGAACCTGAGCTCCTGGACAGTTCCCTCCGTGTTTTGCCCGCCCTCTTCCTCCTATTACTTCTCTCAGCACTCTTTACGGGTGAACGCACTCTTTCGAATATAGAGGCAATTGAATCAATTATGAACTTTTATTGATTTTATTATATTATTTGCTTGCATCAGAACCTACATATATGTATGATCAACCCTATGTCAGAAGCAATGAATTCAAAACATTACAGAAGAAAGATAAAAGAGTTGACTCTTCTTTTTGAGATCAGTCAGATTTTGGACCAGGATATGGACCTCAAGGAAGTCATCACTCCCCTTCTGGAACCATTGGCTGAAAACATCGGAATGGAGAGAGGAACCATCACTCTCCTGAACAGAAAAACCGGTGAGATATCCATCGAAGCCGCCTATGGCCTCTCTACAGAGGAACAGGTCCGCGGACGTTATAAGATCGGAGAGGGAATCACCGGTAAGGTTGTTGAAACAGGACAGCCCATGATCATTCCCGATATTGAGGAAGAGCCCACCTTCCTTGACCGTACAGGAGCAAGGAAGACCAAGAACAAGCGGAAGACCTCCTTTATCTGCGTGCCCATCAAGAGCGGGAACGAGGTAATCGGCGCCTTCAGTGTCGACCGCCCCTACCAGGACTCCAGCCTTGATCTGGAAGACGATGTACGCCTTCTGACCATTGTAACAAGCATGATTGCCCGGGCCGTCAAACTTCGGCAGCACTCGGAAGAGGAGAAACAGAAACTCCTTGATGAGAACAACAGGCTTCAAAAGGAGCTGAAAGCCAAATTTCAGCCCGACAACATGATCGGAAGCTCACAGGCCATGCAGGGCGTCTTTGATCTTATCGCCCAGGTTTCCAAAAGCGAAGCCACAGTTCTAATCCGCGGTGAAAGCGGTACAGGTAAGGAACTTGTAGCCCACGCCATCCACTACAACAGTCTCCGAGCGGAAAAACCCTTTATCAAGGTAAACTGTGCCGCACTACCGGAATCTGTCATAGAGAGCGAACTCTTCGGACATGAGAAGGGAGCCTTCACCGGTGCCCTGGCAACCAGAAAGGGACGTTTCGAACTGGCCGACGGTGGAACCATCTTCCTCGACGAGATCGGAGAGCTCTCCGCTATGACCCAGGTAAAACTGCTTCGGGTACTGCAGGAGAGGGAGATTGAACGGGTCGGAGGATCTGAAACAATAAAGGTCAATGTCCGTGTTATAGCGGCGACCAACAGGAATCTGGAAGAAGAGATCCACGGCGGAAGTTTCCGCGAGGACCTCTACTACCGTCTGAATGTGTTCCCCATCCACATTCCCCCTCTGAGAGAGAGAAAGACAGATATAATGCTTCTTGCCGACTTTTTTACCGAAAAGTACAGCAAGAAGAACAGAAAGACAGTCAAACGGATCTCAAGCTCCGCCATCGATCTTATAATGAGCTACCACTGGCCCGGCAACGTGCGGGAACTTGAAAACTGTATTGAACGGGCAGCCCTCCTCAGTACAGACCAGGTCATACACGCCTATCATCTCCCTCCCAGCCTCCAGTCCGCTGAATCCTCTGACACGGGTCTTCATACGACCCTGTCCCAGGCAGTGGAAAATCTTGAAATAGAGCTGATCAAGGAGGCCCTGAAATCCAACCGTGGAAATATGGCGAAAGCCGCCCGGAAGCTGGATATTACCGAACGGATTATGGGACTTCGTGTAAAAAAATATGACATTGACTACAGAAAATACCGTACAAATATGTAACTCACGAATATTAATGCTACATTAATGTTACATCAGGACAATTATTCATTTAGGTAAAAAAGAGGCTTTTTAAGAAAGCCTCTTTTTTTTAAACATTTATTTCCTTACAAAGCAAGTATTTATGTTTTTATAGAAATATTATTCTCCTATTTGGCACAGCTTCTGCAATATATAGAGCAGAA
This sequence comes from Oceanispirochaeta sp., assembly GCA_963676905.2. Classification (GTDB taxonomy): domain Bacteria; phylum Spirochaetota; class Spirochaetia; order DSM-2461; family DSM-2461; genus Oceanispirochaeta. The sequence goes on along the minus strand of CAXXVE010000001.1, from coordinate 1,845,870 downwards.
CACAAAACAGGAGAGGTATCCTAAATGAAAAAGAACAAGAAGATGTTAATCTTCACAATTCTGGCTGTAGCGCTTGGTGTCAGCGTTCATGCTGAAGAACTGTCGCTGGAAACTATTCAAGATTCCTTTGATGCTATCTGGCTTATTCTCTGCGGAGGTCTGGTATTCTTCATGCAGGCCGGATTCGCAATGGTAGAAACTGGACTTACCAGAGCAAAGAATGCCGGTAATATTATTATGAAAAACCTTATGGACTTTTCTGCCGGAGCAATCCTTTACTGGGCAATCGGCTGGGGTCTTATGTACGGTGAAACAGCCGGTGGTTTTATTGGTGTAAGTGATTTCTTCCTGGCCAGCGGAGCCACAAGAGACTGGTTCTTCCAGGTAGTATTTGCTGCCACAGCAGCCACCATCGTTTCAGGTGCCATGGCAGAAAGAACAAAGTTCTCTTCCTATATTATTTACTCAATCGTAATTTCAGGTGTTATCTACCCCGTTTCCGGTCACTGGATCTGGCAGGGAGACGGCTGGCTGACAGCTCTTGGTTTCCATGACTTTGCCGGTTCTACAGTTGTCCACTCTGTTGGTGCATGGGCTGCTCTTATGGGTGCCATCATCATCGGACCCAGAACAGGTAAATATGTAAAAGTTGATGGAAAAGTCAGCGTTAAAGCCATCATGGGCCACAACATGCCCCTCGCAGCTCTTGGTGTATTCATCCTCTGGTTCGGCTGGTACGGATTCAACGCGGGATCTACTCTTACAGGTACTGACCCCGTAGGAATGGCCAATGTTGCTGTAACAACAACTCTGGCTGCTGCTGCCGGTGCTATCGGCGCCATGTTCACAACCTGGATTGCCTTCGGTAAACCCGATGTTTCCATGTCACTGAACGGTGCACTTGCCGGTCTTGTTGGTATTACCGCTCCCTGTGGTGTTGTATCCAACGGCGCTGCCATCATCATCGGTCTTATTGCCGGTATCATCGTAGTAGCTTCTGTTGAGTTCATCGACAAGAAACTGCACATCGACGACCCCGTTGGTGCCATCTCCGTTCACGGTGTATGTGGTGTTTGGGGTACCCTCGCAGTTGGTATCTTCGGTGACCTTGGCGCCATCGGCGGAGCCGCAACAAGAGTTGGACAGATTGGTGTTCAGGCTCTGGGTGCTGCCGCAGTATTCGTATGGGTAACTGTAACTGCCGGTCTCCTCTTCCTGATCCTCAAGAAGACTGTTGGTCTGAGAGTCAGTGAAACTGAAGAGATGAGAGGTCTGGATATTGAAGAGCACGGAACTGAGTCTTACGCAGGATTCCAGATTTTCCAGAACATGTAATTAAGGGAGGCCATCAGATATGAAAATGATCGTAGCATACATTCAGCCCGATAAGCTGAATGCTGTTAAACAGGAACTTTTTAAAGACGAGATTCATAAGATTTCCGTAACCAATGCACTTGGATGCGGACAGCAGATGGGTTACACAGAAACCTACCGTGGTGTAGACGTTGAAGTGAACCTGCTGAAAAAGGTACGGATCGAGATCGCCGTTACAGATCCCTTCGTACAGTCCACTGTAGATGCAATCATCCGCGGTGCCAGAAGCGGAGAAATCGGAGACGGTAAGATCTTTATCATGCCCATCGAAGATTCCATCCGCATCAGAAGCGGTGAAAAGGGTGAAGCGGCCATCGGCTGATAAACTCAAGGATCTGAAACAAACAATCTGATTTAAGATAAAAGGCCCGGTTCTTACACCGGGTCTTTTTCGACAATGTACAGATGTACATTTAATGAATTATCTGCAAGAATATAAAAGAAGCTCCGGGGAGCTGGAGATGGGGAATCTCCATAAGCCACATCCAGGTACAAAAATGTAGATCAAAAAATATTTTTATACCTTTATGTAACTTTTTTTTGCATCCTAGTATCCCCCGTAGGACAAGGCGTCATGTAACAGGAGATCATTTCCTTTACATAAAAGCATTTAAGATATATTGCTCTTTTTATTACACGAATGGCATGGAATGTGCATATATATTCGTACGTATTATAGAACAATTAATTTTAAACCCTCGCCTGGATCTAATCTTCAGGTATTTAGAACAAAGGACTAATAGGGAATAGGAGAAGAATGATGAGTGTTGATTATTCAAAGACACCCCTTGTAGATCTCTACGGGGAAAACTGCTTTTCTGAAGCAGTAATGAAAGAAAGACTGCCCAAAAGCGTCTTTAAAGAGTTCAAAAAAGTAAAGGCAGGGGATGTAGAACTGTCTTTGGATGTTGCGGAAGTTATCGCAAGTGCCATGAAAGACTGGGCCATCGAAAAAGGTGCAACCCACTACACACACTGGTTCCAGCCCCTTACAGGACTGACTGCTGAAAAGCACGATGCATTCATCTCTCCCGAAGCCGACGGAACAATCCTGATGGAATTCTCCGGAAAAGAGCTGATTCAGGGCGAGCCCGATGCTTCTTCCTTCCCCAACGGAGGCCTCAGAGCAACTTTTGAAGCCCGTGGTTACACTGCATGGGATACTTCATCCCCCGCTTTCCTGAAACAGGACAATTCCGGTCTGACTCTGACCATCCCCACAGCCTTCGTATCCTACACAGGTGAAGCTCTGGACAAAAAGACTCCTCTTCTTCGCTCTAATGACGCCATTAGCGCTCAGGCCATGAGAATTCTCAAGGTAATGGGAAATACAAGTTCCAAAAGAGTTGACTGTTCCGTAGGTCCCGAACAGGAGTACTTCCTTGTAGACAAAGAGTACTACCTCGCAAGACCCGACCTCAAACTCACCGGAAGAACAGTTTTCGGAACAATGAGTGCCAAGGGACAGGAACTGGACGACCACTACTTCGGTGCCATCAAGGACAGAGTAGCCGACTTCATGAGAGACCTGAACACAGAACTCTGGAAACTCGGAATCTCCGCCAAGACACAGCACAACGAAGTTGCTCCCAACCAGTTTGAAATGGCTCCTGTATATGCCAACGCTTCCGTTGCTACAGACGCCAACCAGCTGGCCATGGAAATGATGAAAAAGGTAGCCGACAAGCATGGACTTGCCTGTCTGCTCCATGAAAAACCCTTTGCCGGTGTAAACGGAAACGGTAAGCACAACAACTGGTCCATCTGTACAGACGATGGTATCAACCTGCTGAACCCCGGTGAAACACCCCACCAGAATGCGCAGTTCCTTCTGTTCTGTGTTGCCACAATCAAAGCTGTAGACGTTTACTCTCCCATTCTGAGAGCCTCCGCTGCAAGCTCCGGTAACGACCACAGACTGGGAGCCAATGAAGCTCCTCCCGCCATCATCTCCATCTTCCTCGGTGATCAGCTCTCTGACATCCTTGGAAAAATGGCTGCCGGCAAGCCCGTTGAGGCTCTGGACGGCAAAATGATGGAAATCGGTGCAACAGCACTGCCCAAGCTTCCCATGGATATGACCGACAGAAACAGAACTTCACCCTTTGCCTTCACTGGAAACAAGTTCGAGTTCAGAATGGTTGGTTCTTCACAGTCTATCGCCGGCCCCAACGTTGTTCTGAATACTGCAGTTGCAGCTATCCTGGACGAGTTCGCCACAAGACTTGAAAAAGCATCCGATGTGAATGCCGAAATCCAGAAGATTATCTGCGAGACCTACAAGGCTCATGAAAAGATCGTCTTCAACGGAAACGGATATGCAGAAGAGTGGGTTACAGAAGCTGAAAAACGCGGACTGCCCAATCTTAAGTCCACCGTAGAGGCTCTGCCCGTTTACATGTCTGACGCAAGCGTCAGCCTCTTTGAAAAGTACAAGGTACTGACCAAGGCTGAGCTGGAGTCAAGAGTAGACACCTACCTCGAAGTATACAGCAAGCAGATCAATATCGAAGCCGGTGTTGCCCTTGAAATGGCTACCCGCCTGATCTTCCCCTCTGTCAGTGACTTTGCTGCCAGCGTTGCCGGAACAATTGCTTCTGTTAAATCAGTACTGGCTTCTGCCGACACAACTGCACAGGAATCCCTGTTGGGCGACATCAATGCTCAGATGGAGTGTCTGCTGAAAACAGCTGCCGTTCTCGGTAAAGAGATTGATGCAGCTCTCGAGCTTGAAGAGGATCTGATGGCTCAGGCTGTTGCCTACAGAGAGAAGGTTATTCCTGCAATGAACGACCTTAGAACATGTGCCGATGCCCTTGAAAAAATGACTGACAAGGAAGTATGGCCCTACCCCTCATACGAGGACATGCTCTTCAACCTGTAATCCATTACAGTAAAATGAGTTAATAAAGGCTGATCCTTTGGGATCAGCCTTTTTTATTTCCCTGAAAACAGCCTGATTTATCCACAGACCGGGATATGAAAAATTCCTTTAAATTTTATTTCCAATGTCTGTTGACACTATCCGGAAAACCAATTAAATTATCGAAAGATTTGATATTCCCCTGTAGCTCAGTCGGTAGAGCGGGTGGCTGTTAACCACCATGTCAGCAGTTCGAGTCTGTTCGGGGGAGCTTGAAACGGAACCTTTATGGGTTCCGTTTTTTTATGCCCTGACCCCTTTTTTGACTCCCCGCTCAAACCGCTCTTTTTACTTCAATAAACCGTGTTGACACTATTTCAAAAACCCTTTATATTCTCATCAAGATTTAATGATCCCCTGTAGCTCAGTTGGTAGAGCGGGTGGCTGTTAACCACCATGTCAGCAGTTCGAGTCTGTTCGGGGGAGCTCAAAACGGAATCCATCAGGGTTCCGTTTTTTTTGGCGGTTTTGATTAATTTCCATAGTGGATGTACTATATAGGTATGTTCCGGAGACTGTGGTACATACCCTTACTTCTAATCTTTCTCATGTCCTGTGAGAGCGAACTCTATCCGCCCACATATGCTCCTGTTTTATCAAACCTTGTCATGACGACAAGCAGCTTCAGAACCCAGACCACCACAGGTTATGAGAATGACACAGTTTTTTTTACGCTGGATGTGGATGACAGTGAGGATGATCCATACACCCTGGACCTGAGCATTCTGTCTTCCGGTGTGGAAGTGCAGGCAGAGGAGTTTTCAGAGTCTAGAATTATTGACGGATCATACTGGGAAGGCTGGTTTGATTCAACAGGCCAGGTTCCCGGAGCTTATACTCTTAACTTCACAGCAACTGACAAGGAGGGCAATATAAGTGCCCTATTTACTGGAAACTATACAATCATTGCCGATGCAAGGGCTCCTGTAACGGCGGCAGATGTAACATTCACCTATGTGAGCTATCTCCCGCCGGATGATCCCCTGAATACCGACGGCATCGCTATGGTAACTTATACAGTACAGAATAATTCGGCTGTGACAATTGATCAGGTCAAGGTAGTTTTTCCGGTAACTGTGGATGCGACTCTGTACAGTGAAACCGGCTCTGTAACCGGCTTAGCTGCCGGAGCAGTTCAAACCGGAACAATCAAGTATCCAATCTATTCAAGCTCAACACCTTCTCCCGTCCCCGTCGACGGAGATGCGGCACTCTCTATCACCTTCTATTGACCTACAGAGCGATTTCCCCGCTCTCATCCCTCTCCCACTCCCTGTGGTACTCATTGATCTGGGCACGGGACAGGATATGACGCAGAACCATCTCATCCATAAGCTGGTTCATATGTTCTTCGGCGATGCAGGAGCGGAGCAGATTGAGCCCGACCTGAAAAGGTATGTAGTCCTTAAAAACAAGAAATGTAACAAAGTCCATCTGATTCTCCCTCTGATATCTTTCTGCAAAGGGTGCTGGTCTGTCTGAAAAATAATCCCGGCAGACTAAAATTCCGGTCTTATTCTGATTATCGGCCCGCCGGAAGGGTATGTATTAGGAAAAACTTGAAGGCGGATCAGGTAAATTGGGATTATACTGATTCCATAGGAGGCTCATAAATGAAGCGAGGATCTTTAATAAATTCAGATATTTCGGCAGTAGTGGCCGATATGGGTCATACCGATTCCCTTACAATCTGCGATGCCGGTCTTCCAGTTCCCGAAGGCAGTGTAAAGATTGATCTTGCCGTAACCAGGGATATACCAAGACTCAATGATGTCCTGTCGGCAGTACTGGAAGAGCTCTGTATCGAAAAGGTTGTCTTTGCAGAAGAGATAAGAAGCAGGAATCCTGAGGGGTTAGAGGAAATCCAGGACATCCTGGCCCGCTATGAAGAGAAGACAGGCTGCAAACCGGCCATGGCCTTTATTCCCCACGAAGAGTTCAAGCGGCTCACCTCGTCATCAAAAGCTGTTATCCGGACAGGTGAGTGTGCGCCTTTCGCCAATGTGATTCTTTTTTCCGGTGTTGTATTTTAGCAGCAGCACCTGTTCTCAGAAAAATAAAATGTGATTGTTGCCTCAAAGAATTGTTTGTATAATATATAGATATGAATAAACAGGATCTTATTCGAGAGCTTTCAGGAACCATGGATCTCCCCCAGAAAACCATCAGGAGTACTCTTGATGCCTTTCTTGAGGAGATTATTGAAGTCCTTGAAGAGGGTGATAACTATACACAGACAGGGTTTGGCACATTCAGGACTGAAGTCAGTGCAGAACGGATCAGCTATAATCCCGCCCTGAAAAAGAAGATGATTCTTCCCAAAAAGCGGAAGATTAAATTCCGCCCCTCTTCCCGGCTGAAGGAACGGATCAATGAGTAACTTTCTCAGCCCCGGAAGAATGGCCGAACGCCTTGTCCACAAGAGCGAACTGGACAAAGAACAGTGCGCCCGTTTCAGCAGTGAGCTTTTTGATATCATCATAAGAGAGTTGAAGAAAGAGGAGAGCTTTTCCCTCTTTGGATTCGGTACTTTTAAAAAGAGTTTCGTACAGCCCTCCACCGCAAGAAATCCCCAGACGGGAGAGGCCATTGATGTCCCTGCCCACTACAGGATCAGATTCTCACCAGCCGGAAAATTCGCTGAGCGGATCAATGCAGACTATGCCCATCTCAAGCCTGTAATACTTGAAACAGAGGAGAGAGTCAAAGAGGGCCTGCTGCTAAAGGCTGAGCGCTATATAATGACAATACAGGCGGAGCCCGAGCCCGCTGGCCATACAGACAGAACAGATGGCGAAAATGCCTCTGAAGATGCTTCAGAAGAGAGGATCGATGAGTTAATCGAGAAGACAGTGGTCAGCCCTGCACCTGCCATTGAAAGAACAGAGGATGATGAAGTCAGCCCCGATCAAACAGCCCGAGAAATTGAACCCGAAGAGGAACTCAGTGAGCAGCCGGATTTCAACTTTCAGAAAGAGCGGGGAAAAGGCTCTGTCAAACTGATCCTTTTAACCCTTCTGGCCCTTATCCTGATCCTCGCAGCCGGTTGGCTTCTGTTCAGGAATATCGGAGATGACGGAGTGACCGAGATTCTCGTCAGCGAAGCCGTTACAGAAGAGATACAGCAGCCGGAGGCAGCTGTTGAGGAACCGGAGGCTCCTGCAGTGTCTGCAGAAGAGAATATGCCTGAAACCAGCTACAGCATTGAAACCGGAGACTCCTTCAGCCTTCTTGCTCAGCGGAGCTGGGGAAATATCTACCTGTGGCCCTACCTTTACAGCCGAAACAGCACAAGCTTCCCGGACCCGGACCTTGTCCGCCCGGGTGACAGTATAGTCATCCCCCCTGAACCGGACAGAACCAGAGACCAGATCAGAATCGAAGACAGCATAATCTTCGCCTATACCCGCTACAGGGAACTGATAGAGGAACAGGCATCAAGTGCGCGGAACCCCAACAGGGAGATCAGTGCCGGTTATGTCCTTCTGGGAGGAGAGCGCCTCTATCCCGACTTCCTTGAAAGAAGAAAAGAAGAACTGAGGGTGGAAGATATCAGAAGAGTACAGCGCCTGGGGGAGTAGGCGCATTTCTGCCGGAAGAGTAATCTCCCGCCGGCAGAACCTCTTTACTCCTGAGAAAGGAAATCCTCATAGGAGAGCAGCAGGGTGCCGTTCTTTCTTGCCTTCTGCAGCTTGGAGCTTGTCCCTTCAGGATCTTCACAGAGCAGGATATGTGTGGACTTTGTCACTGAGGAAGAGAACTCATATCCCCTTTCTTCAATGATCTTCTGCAGTTCCTTCCGTCCCAGAGGGCCTTTTCCTGTCATGCAGACCTGCCCCTTGGCACCAGACTCATCCATGTCTTTGAGATCAACAACTTTCCTTAGATTTTCAAGGAAACGCAGATTGTCCTCGTTCTTCTTCCAGGCCATGATGTTCTGGCCGGTTACAAAGCTTTCATCTTCAAACTCCAGAAATTCATCCATTGTCCTGATGCCGAGCTTTTTCAGAGCCTTCTGCTGAACCAGGGGAATTCCAAGCTTGCTTATAAGCTCGGGAGCGGTCATGGAGCTGACCTTCTGCACCTGTTCCAGAAAGTTATTAATTTTCTTGTCTCCGAATCCTTCAAGACCCATCAGATCTGCTCTTGTCACACGGTAGAGGTCGCTTACATTGTCAATGATATGCCGTTCAAAAAGAACTCTTACAGTCGCCTCGGCCACCTGCTCCATTCCCGACTCCTTGACCCAGTAGAGAATGGTCTGTATTTTCCGCTCGGGGCAGTCAGGATTGCTGCACTTGAGATGAACCCCCTCATTCAGCAGAGGACTGCTGCAGACGGGGCACTTTTCAGGTGCCAGATTTGAAAAGAAAAGCTCCCCTTCCCTGTCAGCGGATGAGAGGTTTTCCTTCACATAGGGAATAACGTCATTGGCCCTTTCGATAAGAAGCTCATCACCCAGCTGAAGGGCCATGGCTTCGACAAAGGCATTATTATGGAGAGAGGCCCGGGAGAGGGTCGCACCGCCAAGCTGGATGGGTTCAAAGAGAGCCACCGGAACAAGAGCACCCTGGCGGCTCACCTGCCACTCCACTCCGGTCAGACGGGACTTCTTTGCCGCTGCAGGAGGTTTGATGGCTATGGCATAGTGGTGGTGGTGATCCACAACCCATCGGCTGTCAATCTCCTCATGGCTTGAATTATCATCCACAGTAAGGATCAGTCCATCGGTCTCATAGAGCCATTTGTCCCTTAACACATCCAGATACTTTTTATAGAACGTCTCAACTTCTTCCCTTGAATGGATGGAAAAGTACTCAACAGTATGAAAACCAGCCTCAGCCAGCCAGGCGATGATCCCCCCTTCACTGGTCGAGGGATTCCAGCGGGCAGTCTGATAGCAGACAAAGCGGACATATTTCAGGTCGCCCCTGTTCTCCTTCCTGTTAACAAGCCCCACGCAGTTGTTCCGCAAGGGGCGGCCGCCTGTGTCATAAGCTGTATTCTTGGGAAGATAGAGCTCTCCCCTTATTTCAATATCATTTTCTGTTTCTGCAATTGTCCCGGGAATATCATCAATATAATCGGCAATGGATGTAACATCCTGACCGACGGTTCCGTCACCTCTTGTGGCGACATACTGAAGCTTTCCGCCGCTGTAGTAACAGCTGGCTGACAGACCGTCAATCTTGGGCTGCATTGTCCAGAGAGTGTCTTCAGGTAGGGCCAGTTTATCCATCCACTTGAAGACTTCAGCCGGAGTTTTGGCCTTACCCATGGAGAGCATAGGCTCGGCGTGGGTAATCTTCCCACCCGCCCCGCTCTCTGTACCGACTACAGAAAAGTAACTGCTGTCAGGATTGATGGAGCGCAGCTCCTCCTCCATCCTGTCGAACTCTGCATCCGATAAAACCGGTGTGTCTGTATTGTAATAAGCTTCCTTGGCTTCGGTAAGAAGCTTGATCAGATCCTGTTCCTTCAATGTCTTTCCCTTAAATGTTTTGTCTGCCTTTATCATAATCGTAAAGCCCTGTTATGCGAACTCATATTGGCTGTATTTTTCTTCATATTCCAATTTCAAAAGTTTTTCAGAAGAGGTCTGGACAAAGAATACGGGTTCTGGTATATTTCTCAAGCATTCGGCGCCGTACCCAAGCGGCTAAGGGAGTGGATTGCAAATCCATCATTCAGCGGTTCGAGTCCGCTCGGCGCCTCTTTTTAAAGACCAGCAAATCTGCTGGTCTTTTTTTATGCTCCGGGAATAAACCGACCATCCACAAAGACTCTCTCTATCAACCCGATTCCGTTTACCGATGGTAATAGCAAAGCCCCCCTGTATTTATTAAAATAGGGTCATGAATAAACGAGAGCTGCAGTATCAGCAAACCCTTGAATCCATCCGGAACTCTGTTGATGAAATCATTGTAAAAGAAGGCTTTGACAAACTCACAATAAGAGGCGTTTGTCAGAAAGCCGGAATAAAGCACGGATCCTTCTACCACTACTTCAAATCCAAGGATGATTTGATCATAGACCGGCAGAAACGGTTCAATACATTTTTTGAAGACCTTTATGAAAATTCTTTGAAAGGACTTGATTCGATCGAGGCCCTGAAGCTCTATACTACAGAATACTTCAAGTATATTGAGACAAGAGTTCAGCCTATGCTGATTTCCTTTGAAAAAACACTTTTGTCCAAGAGTGCAGAAGGAAAACTGGATGAGTACAGTGCCCAGAAAATCCTTAGAAAGCTTATCCGGGGGGGAATTGAAACAGGAGAGATCAGTTCCCGTCACAACCCTGATGAACTCTACAACTATATGCAGATTCTGTTTCTTGGAATCAGGATCAGATACTGCCATACCGCCGGGGAATCCCTTCCCGATGAATACTCCAAAGCTGAAATTTTCAGATGGATAGACTCTCTTATTATCTCTAATTAAATATCGATAACTCTTGACTCATAAACAGGACCTTACTATTATAATTTCGTCGTACATGTACGATGAAATAGTCTACAAGTAAGGAATGTTAAATGAAGAAAGGAATGAAAGGATTGTTTCTTCTGCTTCTGGCGGGTCTGCTGACTCTTGCCTCCTGCGGCGGAAAGGAAGAGATCTATACAGCCGGAACCTATACCGGAGAAGCCACGGGAAACGGCGGACCCATTACGGTTGAAGTTGAAGTAACAGGATCTGAGATCAAAAGTATTGAAGTGACCCATCAGACAGAAACACCGGGCTTAAGCGATCCCGCGATCAAATCTGTCCCTGAAAGAATCATTGAGTCCCAGAGCACTGATGTAGACGGCATTTCCGGTGCCACCAATACAAGTGTGGGCATCATGAATGCCGTTGAAAATGCGCTGTCACAGGCGAAAATCGACCAGGCCGGAGCAGTAAGCAAGCTGACCGGTGAATACGATGTCATCGTCGTCGGAGCCGGCGGAGCCGGACTCAGCGCGGCAGTAGAGGTCCTGAGAGCGGACAACTCTGTTCTTGTTGTTGAAAAGATGCCCTTTATCGGCGGAAACACAACAAGAGCAGGAAGCGCCATGAACGCGCCTGTTCCTGAAAGACAGCATAAATATAAAATGCACGAAAGCGAAATACGCCGCGTGGAAGAGGCCATTGCCCTTGAACCCCAAAATGAGATTATGGCGGGATGGCAGGCGACCCTGCGTGAAGAGTTTGACGCCTACCTCGCATCCGGTGAGGACTACCTTTTTGACAGCCCCTCTCTCCACAAGATACAGACCTATGCCGGCGGTGACTATATCGGTGATCCTGAAATCATCGACACCTACGGTGACCATACAGTAGAGGCTTTCCACTTCCTTGAGGAGCTGGGTACCCACTGGACCGAAAAAGTTGTAGCCATGATCGGAACCGTCTGGGTCCGGGCCAACAGAGTTGAAAACAACAAGGGATCTGAATTTGTAAATCCCCAGAGAGACTACATCGTCGCCAACGGCGGAGAAATCGTTGTGGACTCCAAGGTTGAAGAGCTGGTAATGACCGACGGAAAAGTCAGCGGTGTAAAAGGAACCAGAACCGACGGAGTTCCCTTTGAGTACACTGCGAAAAAATCTGTTGTACTTGCCAGCGGCGGTTTCGGTGCCAATGTCGAAATGCGCGAAAGCTACAACAAGTTCTGGCCCTCCCTTGCATCAGATGTTGAAACCACCAACCACCCCGGAGCAACCGGTGACGGTATTGCCATGGCCACTGCCCTGGGAGCCCAGACAGTCGGAATGGAGTGGATTCAACTCATCCCCATCTACTACTCCGAGACAGCGGCTATCTACATCGGATACATCGAAAACCTGATCATGCTGAACCAGGATGGAAACCGCTTTGTCAAAGAAGACGGAAGAAGAGATGAAATTTCCGCTGCAGAACTGAGTCAGGACAAAAAAGGTATGTTCATGGTCTACAACCCCGCCAAGAACGACATCCTTGTAAAATCCAGAATCGAAAAGTATGACGGCGGTCCCTATGGATTCTCCGGAAGCACTGTGGAAGAACTGGCCGAGGATATGGAAATCCCTGTTGAGAATCTGCTTAACGCCATCAATGAGTACAACCAAGGCCGTGAAAATGGAAACGACCAGTTCGGACGGGCCATCTACGGAGAAGAGTTCGATGTGACCGCAGATGATATTATCTACGCCACCTGGACTCACCCCTTCATCCACCACACAATGGGCGGGCTGAAGATCAACACCAAAGCCCAGGTGATCGATACCGATGGTAATGTGATTCCCGGTCTCTATGCAGCCGGTGAGGTTACAGGCGGAGTTCACGGAACAAACCGTCTCGGCGGAAATGCGATTACTGACATCATCGTCTACGGCCGCATTGCCGGTCAGAACGCCGTAACCGAATAAGATCAGAAATAAAAATAACTCAGAACTGAAAATTGTACCCGCCGGGAAATCCGGCGGGTATTTTTATGCCACTTTCCGTGCATAACCCCCTGAAGCAGAATCAACCCCATAATAATAAACCATAATTCATCAGGAACCTGCTATACTGTAGAATCAAAGAATCAGCCCCGAAGTATCAGGAGTATAGATATGGATGGTAATAAAGAGATCGCACTTCAGGATGAAAGCATTTTTCCAGATGAAGAAGTACTTAAGGGAGTTCTGCAGGAAGCCTATCCTTCTTACCGGAAGCTGATAAGCACACTGGACCAATCAGGAATAAAAGGGGAATGGCGCTACTACAAAGATGGAAAGGCCTGGCTTTGCAAGTTCCAGCATAAAAAGAAGACAGTCCTCTGGATGTCAGTCTGGCAGGGCTTTCTGAAGGCAACGGTGTACTTCCCTCAAAGCAGGCTTGAAACCCTGCTGAATAGTGAACTTGATGAAACCGCAAAACAGCTGATCCGGCAGGCGGATAATGTAGGGAAAACAGTTCCCTGTACCTTTGAAATATCAGGTGATGAACTCCTGGGCAGCCTTGAAAGCGCGGTTCATGTTAAAATGAACCTGAAATAACACAATAACTGGAAAGCGGAGCAGAACATGTATAAAACTGTACTCTTTGACCTGGACGGCACATTGACCGATCCGAAAGAGGGAATCACAAAGTCTGTGCAGTATGCCCTGAAAAAGTATGGAATAGAGGTTCCGGACCTGGATTCACTTGAGAAATTCATAGGCCCTCCTCTGAAGGACTCCTTCAGTGAGTACTACGGCTTTACAGAGGACCAGTCCATTGAGGCCATCGAATACTACAGGGAGTATTTCTCACGGCAGGGGATCTTTGAAAACAGGGTCTATCGGGGAATTCCGGAGCTCCTTGAGAAACTGAATGACAGCGGCTTGGTGATGGCAGTAGCCACTTCCAAGCCTACAGTCTTTGCCGAACAGATTCTGGACCACTTCAATATGGCAGGATACTTTAGAGCCATTGCAGGCAGCAATCTTGATAATACACGCTCCAATAAAGCCGAGGTCATTGCCTTTGTATTGGATGAAATGAAAACCCCAGCCGCCGATGCGGTCATGGTGGGAGACCGGGTTCATGATCTGATCGGAGCAGGCAGGAACGGAATGGACTTCATTGGTGTTCTCTATGGATACGGAACGGCCGAAGAGTTTACTCCGGAGAGTCCCAGATATATAGTTGATGATGTAGACAGCCTCTCTTCTGTCCTGATGAGCTGAACAGGAAAAGAGGTGCTATGAGTTCTTTTGGATTTATTTTATTTACAGCTGTATTTCTGCTTCTGTGGCTCTGGATGTTCACAGGAATGATCTACCATAATATTCAGATTCTGAAAATAAGAAAGAAAGCAACAAGTGTCAGCAGTCTGAGTAATGACAGGATAGATCTTGTAGGGCTGGAAAGACTATCTGGAAAATGCAGGATCTATATGGGGATTAACACCCCGTTCTTTGCCGAAGTTCTTGATAATGGAGCAGCCATTATCTTTCACTGGGAATGGGAGAACATTCTTTTGATGGTACCCCGTGAGGTAATCTTATCAGTATCATTGAGACAAACCCGATTCGTCCCGCTATCCCGTCTGATTATAGTGGAACATACAAAGAGCACCCTTCCCTCCCCCATCATCATTGAACCCTACAGATCTGCATTCCAGAGGGGATATACAGAAAATCTCTGCAGAAGCTTGCAGGGAGAGGTCTGTAAAGGAAGAGTCCATACAAGGATGCCCGTCAGTCACTAAAGAGAGGAGGATTATATGAACGTCAGAACATTTTGGCAGATCAGTTCCCCATTGCAGAAAACCATCTTTATCATCTACATCTTCTCCTTCCTGATTGCTGCATCCACACACATCCGGGATCTTGCAGCCGGAGGCTTTCTCCCCTACATCTCCAAACCCCTGTGGGCCAATATCTACTGGACCGCCCTGACCTTTGCCGATCCTCTGGCCGCCGCAGTTCTTCTGATCAGCCTGAGAAAGGGAATGGTTCTCTACGCCCTGATCATCCTTTCCGATGTGATCATCAACCTGTATTTTACAATCAGCCTGAGGGGGATTCAGGGTATCTTCAATCTTTTTATGATGAGTCAGATCTCCTTTCTACTCTTTCTTATGATAAGCTGGAAAGTGATGTACAAGCTGAAGGAAGAGTAGAGACAATGAAAATTAAGATTGATATGATCGGCCTCTTCGTAGGGGACTTGAAAACAATGGTGGAGTTCTACAGGGATGCGGTAGGGCTTGAGATCGACTGGGACGGAGAGGGTCCCTATGCCGAGTTCAGCCATGAAGGCGTCCGTTTTGCAATGTATGAAAGAGAAAAGCTTCCGGAGCTTCTCGGCCAAAGCCCCTCCTACCCCTCCGGTCTAAACGGGACATTTGAACTGGCATTCAATATGGGAAAGAAAGAGAATGTGGATGCCTTCTTTATGAAAATAACCGCTGCGGGAGCCAGAGAAGTGTATCCCCCAAGGGATGAACCCTGGAAGATGCGCTCCGCCATGGTGGCTGATCCTGAAGGAAACCTGATAGAGATTGCCTCGGATTTCTGGGAATAAACCGGAACATGTAAAAAAAGGCTGCCCTCCGAATGGAAGACAGCCTCTGTTGTATCTACAATCTTAAACCTTCAGCAGAAAGTCAGAAAACGGGGTCTACTCCGATGGTACCCACCAGGGTCTCCCTGTATGAGCTGCTTCTGAAGTAAGCCAGTTTTTCACGGGTATAGGTCAGACGCTTTTTCAGCTCCGGTTCAATGGGATCACCTTCAACTCTGGGCGCATTGATATAACGGTCCAGAGCGGCTTCATGCTTCTCATAGAGGGCGATCATACGCTGCTGCTGACTGTCCAGTCTCTCACCGTACCAGTCAGAGGCGACAACATACTCACGATTAAAGAGACGGCGTATCTCGGGGTCTTCGATTCCCTTGCCTTCAAAACTGCCTTCCGCCATTATGTAGAGGAGAGCCTTGAGAGGAGGAATGGCCTTATTGACACTTCTGTCGGCCACATAGGCCTTGGCAACCTTCTCATGGGTTTCCACAATGTTGTTGATGCCGTCAACAAAATCATCAATATTCTGTTTTTCAGGCTGAAGCATTTCTGTCCTGAAGATGATCTCGGGAGAGTCGAACATTCTACCCAGATAGTGGTTGGTGAACTTTCTTGTGATCCTGTACCCCAGACGGCTACCCAGAATTTTGTTGCCCTTATGATCGAAATCCTCAATCTTTTCAAGCAGACCTTCGGAGATCATCTTACCGGGGTCCCTTTCCTCCTCGCTCAGACGGCTCCAGAGCTCAGGTATAAAGAGGCTCACATCGTGATCCACCTTGAACTTGTGTCCAATATAACCGGCGGCTGATGAGAACGCGTTGTATCCGGTCAGAATAAAGGAGAGAAGAGCGCTGTTGAGGTCCGTTGTGGCAACAAGGGCGTTGAAGGGGCCCTTTGTCAGAGCGCCTTCGGTTCCCGCTCCTGTAGTGGAGGGAGACTTTCCGGTCAGGCTGCAGGTGAAGTCCATAAAGAGCTCAGGCAGTTCCTGATAGTGGATGGGTCCGTAGACAGCGAGGGGTCTGATACCCGCTTCGTGGTCGACAGGGTTGTTTCTTCTTCCGGGAAGTACGCTGTTCACAGGATTGGGAACAGGCTGACCAACAGGAATCTTTCTGTAGAGTCTTGTACCCAGTTCTGCCAGATAAAGCTTCTTGGGGTCTTCCAGGTCAGGTCTGGTCTGGAGGTACCGGGGGTTCTTGGTAATGGCTCCATTGACGATCCTGGGATGTGAGGATGCACAGAAATACTGCTCCTTCCCTTCCTTGTAGACCTCTTCGATCATCTCACGCATGGGGTCAGTATACTCGAAAAAGGAGACAGCCTGTTCGTGAAGGTCCTTGGCATTCTGATAGTTCAGGGGCTCAAAGTTACAGATAAAGTTATTGTCCGAAGAAAGATCCTTTTCTGCCTGCTTGTCGTATCCCCGTTTGATGGCATCATCAGGCCTCTGGAAGAATCGGCTTTCAACATTCTGTGTAAACTTAACACTGGGGTTCTTATACTGGGGATTCAGGTTCTTCACAATATTTGCCGGCACGACAACAGAAGCGGAAATATCATCTTCCCACTGTACCTTTTCGGAGGGCATAAAGTCGTTTCGGAGCTTGAAGATCCAGCCAGAACCATCCTGCCGCATACCAACTCTCAGGTACTGGGCGGAGAGGGGGCGCTTATCAAATTTGATCTGCTTGCCGGGCTCGCCGTTAACAACATCCACGCTGAAGTAGTCCTTCCAGTTGTCGCCCATTTCTGAGTTGTAGAAACGCTTGACGTAGTAAACCAGGGCTTTAATGTTGTTGGGAACAGACTCAAGCCACTCGTTGAACTCCGGTTTGTTCTCATCAGCGGGAGTCAGGAGTTTGATGACAGATCCCAGAGAACGCTTGTCGCTCAGAATGGGACGTGAGACATGGTCTGTCTTGGGAACAATAAAACGATCGCCGTAGTATTTATTGATAACGGACTCGACTTCAGCCATATCCTTGTCAAAGTCATTGATATAGACAGGGCCGAAGAGGATGGCATCCCAGAGCGACTTGGAGATCTCCGACTTTCCTCCACCCGATACGGTACAGGGTTTGTGGCAGAGAGTTCCCTCGGCAACAGTACCCACGATTCTCCAGGAGGGAGTCTGGGGATGCTGTTCAATATGAAGTTTGTATCCTGTGGGGTGAATATAGACGTTCTCAGGGAGGAGTCTCAGCTTCTGGAGGTTACCGCTCTCGTCTTTCCACTTGGCATACTGGTCATCAATTTCCATTGTAAAGTTCTCGGGAAGATAGATGATGGAAGGATAGTTGTTGTCCACTGCATAACCTTCGGGCCGTAGGGTAACCTGGTCTCCCATCAGCTGGAGGACCTCATTGAGGTTATGCCCCTTTGAGTGGAGGTTACTGTCACCAATGTAGTAGCTACCCTGATTATACTGGGGGAAAGCCAGAGCGCCGCCGGCATGCTCCTCTTCGGCAAGTCCCATCAGGTTGGTGGCATAACTGATCTGGGTTTTTACCTCTTTCTTGGAATAACCGAAATAGTTGTCCGCAATCAGAGTAACAATAATACCCTCTTCATTACGGCAGGTCAGCTTGAAGGGAGTACCGTTATTGTACTTCTCATTCTCTTCCTTCCAGCACATCCCGTCTTTCTTCTGACGTTCTGTAGCATCATCGTAGTAGGGAAGACCGAGGTCTTTCTTCTTCAGACCCAGAATATGGGGAGCCAGGATCACACAGCCTGTGTGACCGGACCAGTGCTCGGGATCAAGGGCTGAATCATTTTCCGACAGGTTGGGATCTCCCGCATTGCCGAAAATAGACTCAACAAAGTCCAGGTTGCTCACAAGGTTACCGGGAGCAAAGAAACGGACTTCCATCAGCTTCTCTTCAATAAAACCGGGAACCTCGGGGCAGACAGTGGGTTTCAGCATCAGGCTGACAAAGGTTCTCGCCTTGTCCTGCTGGGAAGAGGTAAAAGGCAGTTCCATCAGATCCGCAGGGGGCTGAAGGGCCTTTTCCAGAAGTCTGGCAAAGGTGATTTTGGGAACGGCCTTCTTGTCGAAGGGAATATCCAGACCGCCTTCAGCGACGTGAAAAGAACCCTGTGTCGTCCGTCTGTCATTCTTTGGGTTATTCAGAATTCCCTGTTTGATTCTGTGAGTTGAAACAATATCAGTAATAAACTCATCTTTATCAGGAGCAAGACTCAGAGTCCGCCCCAGACCGTACTTGTCAAGAATCAGGGTATTATAGGGAAGACGGGGAGTCTTCTTAAGATTCAGGTCTTCAAGATAGCGGTTAAGAAAGCTCTGGATTCGCTGGTCCACCGGACAGAGGACCTTTGAAAAGAGTCTGTTTCTCTCCCTGAATCTGGCAATCAGATCCTGCGCAATATCGATATCCTGGTGATCCACCTTATTAAAAATAGGCTGTCCCATGGATGTCAGTTTCAGATTTATATATCTGATAAACCTGTCCTTTACACGTTCATCACCAAGGTCAAGATCCAGGCCTACATCTATTTTGTTATTCATATTACTCCCTCAGCCACAGACAGCACGCAGCCCCACCCGGCAGCCGCATTTACAAGCCTATGGCTGTATATTTATACATCGTCTACATTAATCTAATGAGTAAGAATACAAAATACAAGATGAAACAGAGAGATTCATGGGTACATATTCATATGAAATACAAAGAAAGAGGACCATTTGCCGCTGCTGATGGTGTGATTAAAAAATGAAATCGATTACATTGCCAAATACTTCGGCATGATGATTTTTACAGGTTAGTCAGGGAAATTCTCTGAAAGGCAGTACGTTCTGACATTTCCAGGTTTATAATGGAGTTCTGTAATAAAACCGAAAAATGAGGGTACTTGTGTTGTGGACCTTATAAAATCCTTTAAACCTGTCTATAGACCCGATTCCAGAGTACTGATTCTGGGAACAATGCCCGGAACTGAATCTCTTAGACGAGGGCAGTACTACGGCCATAAACGAAATCAGTTCTGGAAAATCATGTTCACCCTCCTGGGCAGGGAGCCTACAGAAGATTACCCTGAAAAAGAGAAGATGCTGCTGGAAAGCAGAGCAGCCCTGTGGGATGTCTTTTACAGCTGCCGGCGGAAAGGGAGCCTCGACAGGGATATCCTGAACGAAGTCCCCAACAATATTCCGGAATTACTTCATGAGTGCCCGGATCTGACACACATTTTTTGCAACGGCGTCAGCGCATATAAAAGCCTTAATAGATACTATCCCGAAGCTGCTGCTGAATATGTATGCACAGCCCTTCCCTCCACAAGCCCTGCCTATACCATCAAATTTGATGAGAAACTTGAGAAATGGAGAGCCGTCACGGATATTATCAGGGCAGAAACCCGGGGATACTGAAAGATAAAACACTCATTGACTGAACAGGGCTCACTAGAAGTATTATACTGGAACTATGTATCACCAGTATGAGTTCACCGCTCACTACCTTTTTATATCGCTGCTGGCAGTACTGACATTGAACATGTTCTACAGAAAACAGCACTTCTCAATATCCAACAGATGGTTTCTTCATCTGACTTTTTCAATGATCCTGCTTCTGGCCCTTGAAATTTCAAGCTGGTACTTCGACGGCTCATCCGGTCCTCTGCACAGGCAGTTTCATATTACCCTCAAGTATATTTTTTATCTTTCGAACCTTCTGGTTCCCCTGCTTTGGTTCAACTATATCGATTTTCAGATCTTTAAATCGGCAGCCCGTCTGAAAAGACGCAGATACTATGGAATTCTGATACTGCCGGGGATTGCGATGCTGACGGTCAACCTTAAAACGGGGTGGATCTACAGGATAACTGAAGAGAATAACTACAGGACCGATTTATCCGGCATAATCATTTTTACATCCTACCTCTTCCTTATCATATATGCTCCGGTCATTCTGACAATCATCAACAGAAAGAAGGCAGACAGGGACATTATCATTGCAAATTTATTTTTCACTGGTCTTCCTCTTATAGGAGCAGTTCTTCAGATTACAACACGAAGTACTCTTCTGGTCTGGAACTGCGCGGCTCTGGCGATTGTTGCCGTGTATATTTTTCTGGAGCTCAGTAATCTTACAGGAGATCCCCTGACCGGCCTGAACAACAGAAAGCAGATTGAAGAGTGGATGATGTTTCAGTCAAGGAAACCGGACAGCAAGTTCTCTCTGATTCTGATGGATCTGGATAATTTCAAACAGGTCAACGACAAATACGGGCACAGTGAAGGAGACCAGGCTCTGATACACTTTGCCCATATTCTGAAGAATTCGGTCAAACAGGATGATTTTACAGCCCGCTATGCCGGGGACGAGTTTCTGGTGGGTCTTAACAGCACCGATACTGCTGTAACGGATCTTGTAATAAAAAGGCTTAAAGAGAAACTTGATGATTTCAACAGAAAAGGAATCAAACCCTACCGCCTGGCATGCAGCTGTGGGACGGCCGTATACGACTCCTTCACATGCAGCAGCTATGATGAAACAGTCAGGGAAGCGGATCGAAATATGTATATTGACAAGGAACACAGGAAGCGCAACAGTATAGAAGAAGTCTGATCACATAGAGAAAGGGTGATTTATGAACAGAATTGATGAAGTCTTCCCCGGGAACTACAGGGAAGTCCCTGTTGAAAACAGAGTACTCGGAATCAATGGAAGTCCCAGGAAAAACGGCAACTCCGATACTTTTATGGGAGCCCTGAGAAAAGGCATAACCCGGAGCGGTATACCCTTCAATTCGGCAGAACTGAGAGACTACCGGTTCAATCCCTGTATAGGCTGCGAAAAGTGCAGAAAGGATAAAATATGTACAGGCCACAAAGACGGCCTTTCATTTCTTTATCCCATGATAATGGAGAGCAGAGGCCTGATCCTGATCTCACCAACCCACAACTACAATATTACAGCATGGATGAAAGCTTTTATTGACAGGCTCTACTGTTTTTATGACTTTGAAACACCCCGTCCCGGCCCGTGGTCCAGCCGGCTCTCCGGCCAGAACAGAAAGGCCCTTGTCATCGGAGTATGCGAACAGGAAAAGAGAGAGGACATGGGATGGACAATAGAGGCAATGGCAAAACCCCTCACCGCTCTTGGCTTTGAAGTGACTGAAGAAATTCCAGTATTCGGAGTTTTTGAAAGGAGTGGAATAAAGAACAATGCAGAACTGCTGGACAGGATATACAAACTGGGAGCAGACTTCGCAAAGCAGCTGTCTTCCGGCTTATAGAAAAGGTCGTCCCATCTTCCCTCCCCCGGTATAGACGGCGCTCCCCCTTTTATGATGTAATACAAATGTTATGAACGCTTCCTTGAGAATCTGAATACAGATCTGAAAGCTGACAGACAGACAGTCAGTCATCTCAACCCCTGATACCGCGCCGGAGTGCGCGGAAGGAAGCAATATGTCAAACAATAATATTTTCGAAATCTTAAACACAATAACAGAACGGCCGGACGTGTGGAGTGAATACACAGCCTATGAGCTCTGGGCGGATGACCACATATCAAAGAGCATGCTCGCATTCCATCTTGACCCTGAATCAGAACCGGCTTCGCGCCCCCATGTTTTCCTGGACAGATCCGCCGCCTGGATCTCGGAGAAATTTGATTTCCAGGCCGGTGGAAAGGTACTGGACTTCGGCTGCGGCCCCGGACTCTACACAACCCGTTTCCATGATGCCGGAGCCAAGGTGACGGGAATAGACTATTCCCATAGATCTATAGGCTATGCCTTAAATAAGGCTGAAGTGTCCGGCAGGAATATAAGCTATATTGAGGGCAACTATCTGGATGCGGAACTTCCCGGAGTTGGAAGTTATGACCTTGCCACAATGATCTACTGCGACTTCTGTCCCCTGTCCCCAGCCCAGAGAAAAACTCTCCTTCACAGGATCGGCAGGATTCTGAAGCCGGGAGGGAATTTTCTCTTTGATGTCTTTACAAACGGAGCCTATGATTCCAGGATTGAAAGTTCATCCATTGAGGCCAATCTGATGAGCGGGTTCTGGTCACCTGATAAATATACTGGAATACAGCAGACCTGGAAATATGATGATGAAAGGGTGATCCTCGACAAGTATGATATATTTGAAAAGGACAGAACCCTGACCATCTATAACTGGCTACAGTACTTCAGTTCCGGAGCACTTGAGGAAGAGCTGCGGTCAAATGGATTTATTATAAAAGAGATCTATTCGGATGTATCCGGCGCCCCCTGGAGGGAGGACTCGGCCACAATGGCCGTAGTTGCTGAAAAGAAGGAGTAGGATTATCACAATTCCGGAACTGCAGGCAGAGAGCCCGCGTTCCGGATAAAGAGTCAAAGAGGTAAATGATGTTAAACAGATCTGCAATTCTTATCAAATATAAACAGCCCGCCGTTGACTGGCTGAATGAAGCTGATCCCGAGACTGAAAAAAAGCTCAGTGCGGAGTCGGTCAACTCTGACAGAACTGTGTATCTTGTCAGAGAGGAAGCCTATGAGGACCTGACAGAGTTTTTGAGTGAGAACTACAGATACTTTTTTGAAAACGAACTCTTCAGCTGGTTTTCGACTGAGGAGCACTGGCCAGGAGAGCTCAGCTATGAACTATTCAACAGATGGTTTGAGGTGGAGTGCCACTCCATGGTTCTGGATGCCGAGGAAGAAGAACTGTCTGACGATGAACAGTAACACATTCTATTAGGAATCTAATATCACTACTTGCTATTTGTGAAGACGGGAGTCGGCCGCATGTTTCCACTTCAACCCTTTTCGGACGAATAGTATCCTATTCACTTCTATTATGATTCCAAACTAAGCGTTGCAAATAGTATGATTAATAAAAAACTGAGAAAAAAAGTTTGACAGCTAAAAAAACTCGAGATACCATACTGTCATGATGTCTGACAGCTCTACAGCACGACAGCTGAAACCATTAAAAAAGAAAACTCAATCCGACCAGGTCGTCGAAGTACTGAAAGAGTATATTCAACAAGAAGATATTCAGATTGGAGACCGCCTCCCTCCCGAACTCACAATGGCAAAAATGCTCAATGTGAGCAGATCCACCATCAGGGAAGCTATCAGAACTCTGTCTGTTCTTGGAATAATTGAAATTGTAAACGGCCGCGGTTCATATCTGAAAAGAAAAGAAATGGAAATACCTATCAATGATATTATGGCCTGGTTTGATAACAGGAAAATGGAGTTGATTGACTTTATCGAGGTCAGAAAGATGATTGAGCCTCAGGCCATTGAACTGGCAATTATTCGAGGAAGCAAAGATGAGTTTAAAAAACTGGATGAGATAAGAATCAGATATGAAGAGGCTTGGGAAAAGAAGGACAATACAGCCCTGGCTGAATCAGACTCTGCATTCCACCATGCGTTTATAAAGATGGCCCATAATTTTGTACTGGAGAATATCTACACGGTACTTGAGGAGGCGTTCAAGGGGTACAGGCTCCATTCATTTTCCGTACCCTATCATGCAGGGAATGCAATAGAACCCCATCGAAAGATAAATGATGCCGTTCAGAACAGGGACATAAAAAAAGCCAAAAAGTTCCTGATCGAACATCTGGATATGGTTTATACAGATATGTCTTTTCATAATTCATAACTGTAAATAAATAGATTAAGGAGAAAAAACTATGAAGAGGATGATACTGATTCTGGCATGTATTTCAATAGCCATGGTATCTACTGTAAGCGCTGAAGGGCAGAAGGACGCAGGCGGTCAAACGGTCAATTTAAAAGCCTACGTACCCACTAACCCAACAGCTGTACCTACTAAAGCATTAACTTTATTCGCTGAAAATGTCAATGAAAGAAGTGGTGGATCAATAAATGTAAAGGTTTATCATAGCGGACAGCTTGGAAATGATAGAGAAGGTATTGAGTCAACACGTATCGGAACAATCGATATCATGTTTGCGGGTACAGGGGGATACTCTACATTCTATGACAAGACCAAAGTATTCGACCTCCCCTTCCTCTTTGATGACGCAGAACAAGCCTATGAGGTAGTGAATGGTCCTGTCGGTGAAGAAATCTTTGCGGATATGGGCAAATTCGGCCTTGTTTACTTGTCCACCGGAGACAATGGGATGCGTCACATAAGTACATCAAATACGCCTATCAATACAGTTGAAGATGTTAAGGGCCTGAAAATCAGGGTTCCTGGTATCAGTACCTATGTTGACCTGTGGACCTACTGGGGATCTGCTGTTACTCCCATGCCTGTTACAGAACTGTATATGGGGCTGAAAACCGGTATTGTTGAAGCACAGGATAATGCGCCCTATCACTCAGTTGCCAGCAAAGTTTACGAAGTACAAAATTACTATTCTATGATCAACTATATGTGGATGGGACTCACTATGGTTATGAACAACGCTAAATGGGCAACACTTACAGATGAACAGCAGAAAATCATCAAAGAAGAGGCCATTGCAGCTGCGAAATGGTCCTTTGATGAAATTGAAAGAGATAATGTGACAGCTCTTGAAACAATGAAAGCCAGAGGCACTGTCATCAACTACACTCCTGACAGAGAAAGCTTCATGGATGGAATTGATACCTTCTACAAAAAATATGCAAATGAAGATTGGTATGACCAGGATCTTATCAACATGCTGAGAGGCAACTAAACACTAAAAGTCCGGCGTTCCCACCAAAGAGGGGACGTCGGAGAATATCCTTTCTCCGGAGAATAAAATAAATGTTTCAAAACACTCTCAAACATATAAATGATCTTATTGCAAGAGCGGTAGGTTTTTTAATGAGCCTCTGCGTTGCATCTATGGCTCTTCTCATTATAAGTTCAGTTATCATCAGAAATACTGCAGGGATGTCTATTCAGTGGATAGTCGATGTAAACCGACTGCTTTTTATATGGATGTGCTTCCTTGGAATTGTCTATATCAATGATAAAGACATGCTGATCCGCTTCGATATCCTAGATAGGCACTATACAGATAAACTGGCTAAGGTAATGCACTTCCTTCAACAGATAACAGCTCTAACCTTTTTCTATATTATGACCAAAGCCGGTATATTGGTGAGCGACTTTGCAAAAGTTCAGTTTTTTTCTACGATCCCGGTCTCAACAAAATGGCTGTACATCCCTGTTGTCTTTGCTGGATCACTTCTGGTATTTCAAACAATCAGCAAACTGCTGTATATGCTGCCAGGAAGAAAAACTCAGACTGTGTCTGCATCTATAAACTCTTAGGAATTTAAAATGATTTTACTATTTGTATTTTTCTTTATATTGATTTTTCTGGGATTCCCTGTAGCAGTGTCAATCGGTATCAGTGCCGTTATTTCCCTGATAACGAGCGGCTTTCCCCTGATTGTTGTTGCTCAGAAAATGGTAACAGGAATCGACTCATTCACCTTCATCGCTATACCTCTGTTTATTCTGGCAGGAGAGCTGATGAATGTTGGCAAGATTACAGATAAAATTTTCAACTTTGCCAAGGCCAATGTGGGCTGGATACCAGGAGGACTGGGGCATGCGAATGTTGTTGCCAGCGTCATCTTTGCCGGAATGTCAGGTTCAGCTATCGCCGATGCAGGCGGATTGGGAACAGTAGAACTCAAGGCAATGAAGGACTCAGGATTTGATGATAAATTTTCCTGCGCTGTTACAGCAGCAAGTTCAACAATCGGCCCTATCTTTCCTCCCAGTATTCCTTTTGTAATCTACGGAGGAATTGCTAGTGTTTCCATAGGTAAGCTCTTTCTGGGAGGCGTCATTCCAGGACTGGCGATGATGGTGGCTCTTATGGTCATGATTTTTTTCTATTCACTGAAAAGGAATTATCCCAGAACAGCTTTTTCTATGAAGCAGCTCATTGTGGAATTCTTCAGGTCAATAATCCCATTACTGACACCTGTTATCATCCTCAGCGGTTTTGTAACTGGATTCTTCACCCCGACAGAAGCCTCTGCCGTAGCAGTTCTTTATGCTATTCTGGTTGGAGCGTTCCTCTACAGGGAGATCACTCTAAAAAAACTGATTACAGCACTTAAGAACACAGCCGTTACATCAGCAAATGTTGTCTTTATTATCGGAATTGCCACCCTGTTTTCGTTCATTCTTACAAATCAGGGTGTTTCAGACATGATTGCCAAATGGCTTTTCTCCGTTTCAGAAAACCCTATTGTGATTCTTCTTTTGATCAATGCGGTTCTCTTCCTGCTGGGAATGATAATGGAACCCGGAGCCATACTGATCATGATCCTTCCAATACTGCTCCCCATCATAGATCTTCTTGCACTGGACTATGTTCATTTCGGAGTAATGATGATTCTGAATCTTATGATAGGTCAGATTACACCACCCTTCGGAATGTGTCTGTTTACAATAAGCCAGGTTGGAGAAGTCTCCATTGAAGATGTTTCCAAGGCGGTTATCCCTTTTATCTTCCCACTGGTTTTTGTGCTTCTGCTAACCGTTTTTTTTCCGGGCATAATTACATGGTTGCCCGACCTTTTAATCCAATAAAATATTTAGGAGAATAAAATGACTGATAAATTATTTGATATGAATGATAAGATCGCTATTGTAACAGGCGGTCTTGGACAGATAGGAATTGAATTTGACCTTGAGCTTCTCAAACGAGGCGCAAGAGTCGCTGTTTTTGCAAGAAATATAAAGCAGGATGTCATTGAAAAAGAGATCGACTCCCAATATATAGAATCTGATAAAATCCGGTTCTTTCAGGTAGATATAAACAAAAAGGAAACCCTTGAAAAAGCTCTTGCAGAAGTAGAAGAATGCTGGGGAACTCCCGAAATACTGGTGAACAATGCAGGAATAGATACACAGCCTAGTGCTCCCCCTGAAGTATCCGGGCCCTTTGAAAAGTTCCCCGAGGATGTATTCAGAGAAGTCGTGGACGTAAATCTTGTAGGAACTTTTCTATGCTGCCAGGTCATAGGAGCCAAAATGGCTGAAGCCGGTAAAGGCTCTATTATCAATGTTGGCTCTATATACGGAATGCTCTCACCTGTGCAGGATATATATGCGTATAAAGAGGAACAGACTGGAATTCCTTTTGTCAAACCTGTTGCCTACTCCGCATCTAAGTCGGGTATCTACAATTTAACTCGTTATCTGGCAACCTATTGGGCAAAGAAAGGGGTTCGAGTCAATGTGCTGACTCCTTCTGGAGTATTCAGGGACACTCAGGATGAAACATTCCAGAAAAACTACTGTGCCAGAATTCCCATTGGCCGGATGGCCCAGCCAGATGAGTATAATGGAGCAATGATCTTCCTCGCCTCGGATGCTTCCAGATACATGACAGGTTCCAACCTGATTATTGACGGGGGCTGGACAGCATGGTAATAGATGATGCCCTGAAAAATAGCATCAAGGGCATCTACTCCGCTTCAGTAACTCCAATGACTGAAGCCGGAAAGGTAAACTTTGATGCGATGAGACAGACAATTCGATTGAATCTGAAGCAGGGAGTTGAAGGTTTTTATACCTGTGGTTCAACAGGGGAAGGGCTTCTTCTTACTGTTGAAGAAAGAAAGAAACTGCTTGAAACTGTCCTTGATGAAGCAGGTGGGAAGGTTCCTGTCATATCCCATACGGGAACCATACGGACTGAGGATGCTATAGAGCTGACACGCCATGCAAAGGAAGCTGGTGCATCTGCCGTTTCAATGATTCCCCCATACTACTACAAATTCAGCCTCAATGAGATCTGCAGCTACTATGAAGATGTCATGTCCTCTGTTGATATGCCTATGATGCTCTACAATATTCCTGCTTTCACAGGTATATCCTTCAATAATACAACTGGTGGGCGGCTTCTAAAAAATCCTCAAATTATAGGAATAAAGCATACCTCTATGAACCTATATGACCTGGAAAGAATGAAATCTGCTTATCCAGAGAAAGTATATTTTAATGGTCATGATGAAATATTCTTATCGGCTTTGTCATCTGGTGCAGAATGCACTGTTGGCACAACAGTAAACCTTTTTGCAAAAACATTTGTTGAGATCCGCCGCCTCTTTCTTGAAGGAGAGATGGAAGCGGCATCCAGGGCCCAGAGCAGAATCAATGAGGCAATTGAACTGTTTCTTGAGGTGGGGATCTTCAATGCAGTGAAATATGCATATAGATCTTTTGGCATAGACTGTGGTTCATGCAGAAAGCCCTTCGTACCTCTGAATAAGGACCAGAAAGCTAGAATAGATTCATTTATGAAACAGGAAATATAGTTATCCGATAAAGAGCGCTTCTGAGACAGATGCGCTCTTTTACTCATTTTAGTAACATAAGCAATTCTGCCCGAACTTCCTTGCCCTTGGCGCCCTATTCAATATCAATCCCCTTTTTCCTGGCAAAAACCCTGGGGACCTGTGAAAGGGCAAACAAAAGAACCCCGGCAGCCAGAAGCTTCAGAAACAACAGCCGTGTAAATCCATTGGACACTATATCTCCTGCCATATAGGCGTAGAGAAAACTTGCAGGGGCCATGGTGAGAAGGGATATTACAGCATAAGGGATCAGCCTGATACCTGTGACCCCGTAGGCATAATTCTGGATGTTGTAGGGAAACAGGGGGACAAGCCTTGTGAGAATAAGAAAGTCACGTCCGTTCTTTTCTACTCCCGTTTCGATCTTCCTGAAAATCGGATTTTCTCCGAATTTTTCAACAATGAAATCTCTGGCCAGATAACGGGCTATAAGAAAAGCAGCTGTGGCGCCGATTGTAGCGCTGACAAGTGCAAGAAGCCCGCCTCTTACAGGACCAAAGACAATCCCTGCGGCAAGGGTGGGTATGGTCCCGGGTATGGAGAATACCGCGACAAGAATGTACATCAGCACATAGATCAGATATCCCCAGATTCCGAATCCCTCAATAAAGGATCTGAACTTATCATAATTTTTCAGAACCTCAAAAAGCCCCAGAGCCCTGGCTGTGAAAAATACTGATACCAGAACAGCCAGCAGGAGGGCTGTTTTTATAATTCTCTTCATAATATGAAATATACTATATATATTAAGTAATAAAAAGATTTTCAGATACTTTGATAATTGATAAGGAAAACTCGACATTCGAATCTTTATCGATTAAAAAGAGTTTATACCTTCAGGGAGAGAGTGAATCATGGTGGACAGCAGACTCAGAAAACATTTTCAGAAACTATTTGATGCATTAGCATCTGTGCTGATCAGAACCGGTGCAACTGCGGATGCTTTAACCATCGCCGCTCTTGTAACCGGGATTGCTGCAGCGGCGGCGCTGATTCCAGGCTGGTATTTGCTATCTCTGGCACTTCTCTGGCTTTCGGGGCTCTGGGATGTTCTGGACGGTTCCATGGCACGTTTGAGCGGAGGCGGAACTCCTGCAGGTGCTTTTATGGACCTGATCTTTGACAGAGTCGTTGAGGCTGCTTTTATTATTACATTTGCCATAACCCTGCCCGAACTCAACACAGCGGCCCTGCTCTTTCTCGGAGCAGTGATATTCAACTTCTCCACCTTTATGCTGGCGGGGAAGCTTTTTGAAAATACTGGCGTAAAAAGCATGCACTACGATAACGGCCTGATTGAGCGGACCGAAACCTTTATTGCCTTCTCTGTGATGCTTCTGTTTCCGGCCGGGGCGGTTCCTGTTCTATGGATCTTTAATGCTCTGATTCTGATAACCGGAATCATCCGCTTTGCAAAGATTCTCAGACTGGCAAAACAATAAGACGGGTATACAAGGCTCCCCTTTTCATCTGCTCTTCCCATCCTTCTATTCAGTAAACCTGTGATATAATTTATCCCGTCCTGTAGAAACCCATGGAGCAGGACCGGTACAGGAGAACAGGGGATAATTGAATGATCATTAATGCATGCGGACGTATCTGCGAGGAGTGTGATACCTACAGAGTGGACTGTTTCGGCTGTTACTCCCGCCGGCAGAGTGCTCCGGTGGAAACCGAAGAGGGGATGTGCCCCATCTATGAGTGTGTTATGGGCAGATATCCGGAAAGCCGCAGCTGCTCGGACTGCCCGGAACTCCCCTGCCCCCGGTACGGACAGTGCATAGACCTGAATCTCAGCGATGAGGAGAGCAGACAAGAAATCCTGAGCCGGGTAAAACTTCTTAAATCTTCAGGCAGACAGTGAGCGGGAGCAGTGTCTGGGCGACAGTCCTTTTTCTCATAAGGCAAAGGAGATAAAGAATGGAAGTCAGATCGATAGAGAAAAATGACCTGGAGAGCATAAAAGGACTCTCGGCTCAGATGGGCTACTCCTACGCACCGGAAGCAGAGCTGCTTAAAACCCTGATGGAATCAGAGAACGACAGGATCTATGTGGCTGTTGATCCCTCATCCCGCAAGGTAACAGGTTTTATTCATGTTCAGATATACAGAACTCTTCTCTTTGATCCTGCTCTGAATATTCTTGGAATTGCTGTGGATGAAAAAGCAAGAGGAAAGGGAACAGGCTCCCTGCTCCTGGAAAAGGCCGAGGAATTCGGGCGGTCTGCAGGATGTGCGGGTATCAGAGCCAACTCCGGCGTAGAGCGCCTGGAGGCCCATGAGTTCTACCGCAGGAGGGGATTTGACAGCGAAAAGGACCAGAAACGCTTTTTCAGGCTCTTTAACAAGCAGTAAGATCCCCTGAATCCGGCGGCCCTCCAATAAAGAGCACCGCCGGGGAGGATTCTATTTTCCGTTCAATTTGTCAATGATCTTGTCCAGTTCGTCAAAACTGACACTTCCGTCACCGAAAACAACAAGGTTTCTCAAAGGCATGTAGCCGAACATGGCCTCCTTCATGGCATCGGTAATGGCATCTTCGGCGCTCTCATTCTCAGATGCCGAGAAAAAGGCGCTCATGGCACTGGTCAGAGGCTTAATGGTCTCCAGCTCAAAGGGAGTTTTCAGATCTCCCACCAGAGTATTTCTGCTGTAGGTCACAGGCAGCTTCTGTGCGGATTCCATGACAACAGATCCTTCCAGCCGGATATCCCGGGATGAACTTCCGACCAGAATGGCGTACTCTCCGCTTTCCACAAACCAGTCGTTGATCTCTGTATTGAAGTAGGCGAAGGACCGGCTGTCGAGTTCAAAACTGAGGGTCTTTGTCTCACCCGGTTTAAGAGACACCTTGCCGAAGCCCTTGAGCTCCTTTACAGGGCGGATCGCCTGACCGGCGGGGGGAGCCACATAGAGCTGTACAGCCTCCCGTCCCTCTCTGTCCCCTGTATTTCTAATATCCACAGAGACTGTCAGTTTCTCCCTGTCGGTAATAGAGGATGATCCGGTTTTAAGATTGGAATATTCAAAAGTTGTATAACTCAGTCCATGGCCGAAGGGAAAGAGAACGTCCATCTTTTTGGTGTCGTAGTAGCGGTAGCCCACAAAGACTCCTTCCCTGTACTCGACAACATCCTTTTCACCAAGGTAGTAGAGGTAGGAGGGATTGTCCTCCAGTCTAAGGGGGAAGGTTTCCGCCAGCTTTCCGCTGGGGTTTACATCTCCGAAAAGGAGATCCACCACAGCTTCACCCACGGCCTGTCCGCCGAGATAGGCCTCCAGAACTGCATCCACAGCTCCGATCCAGGGCATTTCGACAGGAGAACCGTTATGAAGGACAACCACGGTGTTCTTCCCGGAAGCGCTGATCGCTTCGATCAGTCTGTCGTGGCTTTCCGGCATCCGCAGATGAGTCCGGTCATAGCCCTCGCTCTCGTAGGAGTCGGGAAGCCCGGCGAAAACGACGGCGATGTCCGCGGCTTTTGCTGCGGCAACGGCCTCATCCAGAAGCGTCTGATCCACACTGTCATTATTAAGGGAGTAACCGGGGGCATAAATGATCTCCGCCGAATCACCAAGAAGATCCCGGGCCGCATTCAGGGCACTGGACTCCTTGAAAGTATTGATATGGGAACTGCCTCCCCCCTGGAAACGGGGTCTTTCGGCAAAGGCGCCGATAAAGGCGATTTTCCCCTTCTTTTCGAGGGGCAGAAGGTTCTCATTTTTTAGAAGAACCATAGACTCACCGGCGACCTTCCTGGCCATCCGGTGCTGATCCTCAAGATGGAATACCGCATCGTCACGGTGATTTTTCAGAGAAAGGTCCACAATCCGCAGGATTCTGGCAACAACCTTGTCCAACACCGCCTCATCCAGTTCACCCTTCTGAACGGCTTTGACAATCCTGGCGTCATTCTGTCCCCAGGAAGTGGGCATCTCAAGATCCAGACCGGCCTTCACACCCTCAACACGGTTATTTACAGCACCCCAGTCGGATACTACAAAGCCTTCGAAGCCCCACTCCTCCCGGAGGATTTCTGTCAAAAAGCGGTAGCTCTCGGAGGCATACTCTCCGTTTATCCTGTTATAGGAGCACATAACAGTCCAGGGCTGAGCCTCTTTCACGGCCTTTTCAAAGGTGGGAAGATAGATCTCACGCAGAGTCCTTTCATCCACCCGGGAATCGGAGGACATTCTCCTGTGCTCCTGGCTGTTGGCAAGATAGTGTTTGATACTGGTTCCCACACCCTTGCTCTGAATCCCTTTGATCTGTGAGACAGCCATCTCTGAGGAGAGATAGGGGTCTTCGGAAAAGTACTCGAAATTTCGTCCGCAGAGAGGCGAACGCTTAATATTGACAGCCGGCCCGAGCAGGACACCCAGGTTTTCGGCGTTCGCCGACTCGCCCAGATATTCACCCATTGTACCGATCAGATCGCGGTCAAAAGAGGAGGTTACCGTAACTCCAGGAGGAAAGCAGACCGCTTTTATACTCTCATTGATTCCGGCATGGTCACCGGCATCATCCTGTTTTCTGAGTCCGTGGGGGCCATCGCTGACCATCATCTGGGGTACACCCAGCCGCTCAACAGCTTTTGTTTTCCAGAAGTCCTGACCGGAACAGAGCCCGGCTTTCTCCTCCAGAGTCATTTCGCTGATTATTTTATCGATATTCATTGATCCTCCTATTTTATACTGCTGTAAGCTACTGCCTGTATTGGTTTCAACGGGCAATTGCTTATGAATACTCTGCATAAACTGAAACTATATTACATACGTTATATAACACAAGAAATATTTGTCAAGAAGATAAACACACTATCCTTACCTGGACTGTAAGAAAATGGCCGTAATAAAACTGTTTACAGGATATCCGGTCAGAAAAAAAGTATGTTATGCTCCCTTATATAAACAGGATTTGAATCCTCCCCCCATCTGCGGAAAGCAGAAAGGTCAGAATCGGGAAAGGAGTTGTATATGAGTTCGGCAGACAGTGCTGTAGAAAAGTTTAAGGGCGGGTACAACTGTGCCCAGTCGGTTCTGTACAGCCTCAGGGAGTACACAGGGCTCTCTGAGGACGAGTCGTTGAAACTGGCTACAGGTTTCGGTTCCGGAATGGGACGGACCCAGAAGACTTGCGGCGCCGTTTCAGGAGGAATCCTTGCACTGAATATCCTCTTCGGACGGGCTTCTGATGAGCCAGGAGAGATTCAGGAGCGGCTTTACAGAATGATTCAGTCTCTGATAATGGAGTTTGAAAAGGACCACGGAACAACTGCCTGTCTGGACCTTCTGGACGAAGCTGACCTTCTCACTCCCGCAGGACAGGAGAGGTTTAAAAATGAGAATCTCATTACCCGCTGCCACAGCTATGCCGCTTCCGCTGCAGGGATTACAGAGAATATAATCAGGGAAGAGCTTAATAATCAGTCCTCCTGATTATCCTCGCCGTCAAGAACGCTTCCAAGGTTTTCTGTCATATCGTCGATATTCATTTCCGACTTCCTGCCCTTCTCTCTGTACATCTTGAGGTCGGCCATATGAAGAAGATCTTTAAGGCTGCTCTCTTCATCCGACTCATGTACACCGATACTGAGGCTCAGTGAAATTGGGCTGTCTGTATTGAATGCCTCAACCTGCGCCAGGAGGCGCTGTTTCAGCTGTTCAGCATCTTTGAGCGGGGTATCAGGGAGGAGGATGACAAACTCGTCTCCCCCATAGCGGCAGGGAAGGTCAGCAGCCCTGAGATTATTCCGTAAGAGATCCGCAGTCTGAACAAGGATTCGGTCACCCTTGTTGTGACCGTGAACATCATTGATCTTCTTGAAGCCGTCAATATCTATCATCATCACAGAGAAGGGACGGCCGTTTCTCGCGGACCGTTCCGATTCCCTCTGGAAGGCACGAAGGAAGCTGCGTCTGTTGTTCAACCCTGTAAGGGAGTCTACCGTGGCAATCCTGTGCAGGGCACGCAGATAGTATGCCTTCTCTATGGCGATGGCTGCAAAGTCTGCAATAGTCTTCAGAAGCTGAAGCTCCAGGGGCGTAAAGGGGGCACCGTTGATCTTGTTGATAAGCTCTATGACCCCGAAAACCTTATTGCCGTTTTTAAGGGGAACACCGATGATGGACTCTGTCTTGAAGTCATTGATCCTGTCCATTTCGGAGTAGAAACGTCTGTCCCGTTCCACATCTTCAATAATCAGTGCTTCCCCATTTTCAGCAATCCAGCCGGCAATGCCCTGCCCTTTTGGAACAACCATCCCCTTCAGATTCTCAACCCCGCTTCCGACAACAACTTCAAACTTGAGATCACCGGTTTTTGGGTTTCGTAACAGCAGGGACCAGTAGGAAGGGGCAAAGATCTTCCCGACATGGCTCATTACGGCATTCATGGTCTCTCTGACAGTCCTGCATGAACTGATCTCCTTGCCCATCTCTGTTAGAAAAGAGAGGCGGATCAGATCATTTATCTCAGCGTCTTTTTCCGTAGTCAAAAAAACAACTCCTGAAATTAAAATATTTTTTAATAAATCTATTCTACTTTTTTGTTTATAGAAAGGATAGACCGCATCAGAGAGGAGGAAGAACTGTTGTTATTCTGTTTTCAGGATACCGCTTGTGGCAATAAGATCCACTCCCAGCCCGAGAACATCGGCAATAACCACATCGCCGCAGCCCAGGGGCTTATCAACGACATGGGAGTTGATAAGTTTCATAAGATCAAAGATTTTTTCCTTTGGAATCTCTGAAGAGACTCTCACAGGTAGTACAGGAACTCCCGGAAAGACAGTTTTGACAGTGGAACAGACAACTCTTTCGGGTGAGCTTATTTCGGTCAGTGCGAAGTCTCTGCCCCTTGAGCAAAAGCAGCCGTAAACCTCAGGCTCACCGTCTGAATCCTCAATTTTAAGTTCACAGCCTCTGGGGCAGACAATACAGATCAGATCTTTCAAATCAGGCCTCCTGCAGTTCGAAACGGATTACCGAACCGGGATCAACCGCAAATCCCGAGAAGTCAATTTCAAGCCTTTCCATCTCCGGCGGCCTGACAAAAGGGTATTTTTTACGGTAGAGCTCCTGCCCCTCCCGGACCAAAACAAACGAACACTCACCCATAACCCTGGTACTGCGGAAATAGAGAACTGTTTTACTGTCTGCTGTACAGGTATCCAGCCTGTGGGGGACAAGACTGTGAACCCCTTCTCCCGGCTGCAGCTCAATATACATGGATTGCCCACCCGCCCCGGAACGGCTTGCATAGGAAGCGGCTGATCTGCCGGCACATTCACCGCTTTCGGAAACATAATCCACAAGATCATTCACGTGAAGGGCATTTCCACAGCAGAAAACACCATCAAGAGAGGTCATAAGAGATTCATCACACACAGGCCCCCCTGTCCGGGGATCAAGAGAAATATCAAGGGTCCGGGCCAGCTCATTTTCAGGGATAAGCCCTACAGATAAGATCAGTGTATCGCAGGGTACGATCTGCTCGCTGCCTTCAATCTTATTCATACTCTCATCCACCCCGCTGATCTCCACGGCTTCCAGACGGTTCTCGCCGAATACTCTTGTCACTGTATGCCGGAGATAGAGGGGTATGTCAAAATCATTAAGGCACTGGTGGATATTACGGCTCAGCCCCGAAGGTGTGGATTTTGCTTCGTATACGCCCAGGACTTCCACCCCTTCCAGAGTGAGGCGCCTTGCCATAATCAGTCCGATGTCACCGCTTCCCAGAATCACAGTTTTCCCCGCCGGCTGCTGGCCCAGAAGGTTGATGTAGTGCTGTGCCGTTCCCGCCGTAAAAATACCCGCCGGTCTGCTGCCGTGTATAAAGATCTGTTTCGCCGTTCTCTCCCTGCAGCCTGTGGCAAGAATAAGAGCCCCGGCTGAAACTGTCTCTACCCCGTCCCGGCTGACCACAGTAATAAGGAAGCCATTCCCGTTTTTCTCAATTCTGCTTACGAAACAGAGCATCATGGCTCTTATATTTTCATCCTCAAATTCCCTTATAAACCGCTCGGCATACTCCGGCCCCGTGAGCTTTTCCCGGAACCGTACTAGGCCGAATCCGTCATGGATGCACTGCTTCAGAATGCCTCCCAGCCGTGCCTCCCGTTCGATAAGAAGAACTTCCGCCCCCTCTTTTTTTGCTGCAATGGCTGCAGCAAGACCCGCCGGCCCCCCGCCTATGACGACAACATCTCTCTTTATCAAACCCGGGCCTCCTTTGTTTCCTTCCAGCACAGGACTGACGATTCACTGCTTTTTTTGACTTCAGAGGGCGAAATACCCTGGTGCTCCGCAATAATCTGCATGACAAGAGGTCCGCAGAACCCGCCCTGACAGCGGCCCATCCCGGGCCGGAGTCTCCGTTTTATCCCATCCAGGGTAGGAACACAGAGAGGAGAATTGAGAGCATCGATAATCTCACCCCGGCTGATCTCCTCACAGCGGCAGACAATCTCTCCGTAATCAGGGTTCTTCCGGATCAGGGCATCCCTCTTTTCATCGTCCATCTCCGCCGTTCGGGGCACGCCCCTCCGGAAGGGGGAAAACCGGGGATTTACCTCAACGCTCTGCTCTTTACCCAGATACTCCAGAGCCCACTGCCGAATATCTGCGGCGATGGCCGGAGCCGCGGTGACCCCGGGAGACTGTATGCCTGCAGCCTGAAGGATATTATCTGTAAAGATTCCCCTTCGGACCACAAAGTCCTCCTCATAGGTGGAGGCTCTGACCCCTGTAAAGTAGGCGATCACATCGCTGAACTTCAGATCGACAGCAATATGCTGCTGCATCCTGATAATGCTCTCCACTTCATCCGCCCGGGTCGCCCGATCCTCCCTGTCTGGAGTTTCAACAGCATTGGGCCCTACGAGCATATTTCCGTGCAGGGAGTGGATCAGACCGACTCCCTTTGTATGGCTGCTGCTTGTGAGGGTGCCGTAGAAGAACTTTATCCGGCCGAAAAGCCCCGCAGGGCGGTTTTTGTTCTGGCCGGGAATAATACTGAAGGGCGATTTCCCCATGCTGGACTGCACCTGGTAGCCCGCCCTCCTGTCGGTGATAATATTTGTCCCCCGGCGGGGATGAATTGTAAAAGTTCTGTCCCCTGCCATAGAAGCGACCTCATCGGCATACACTCCGGCGGCATTGACTACAAGCCGGGGATAGATTCTGCCCCTGTTGGTCATTACACTTTGAACGTGATTCTTTTCCGCGCCGGAATCAGCCTCTTCAAGTTCCATATCCAGAACCGCCGTGTTCAGCAGAATCTCTGCTCCATTGGCCAGAGCGTTTTCTGCCATAGCGACGGTCATCTCATAGGGGCTGGTGATGCCGCCGATGGGCATATGCATTCCGCCAATGGCAAAATCAGGTAGATGGGGTTCATGCTTGAGAAGCTCTCTGCGCTTCAGGTAACGGACACCGGGGATACCAAGGAGTCTGGCATTCAGCCTCAGAAGAGCCACGGGAATACGCTCCCAGTTTCTGCTGCAGAGCATGGTCTGCCCCTTCTGCTCAAAGGGAACATCCAGCTGCTGTGAGAGTTCCCTGTACATCCTGTTCCCTCTGATATTGTAGTAGTGCTTTTGGGATTTCCGGGAGAAGTTTATCCCCACATGGACCACGCCACCGTTGGCGCTGGAAGCCCCGACGGCAACATCCGCACCCTTTTCCACAAGAAGAACAGACAGGTTGTATGCCGACAGTTCCCTGGCTATGGCGCAGCCTGTGATTCCTCCGCCGATAACTAGGACATCCATACTGCGGCCTTCAAGGCTGCTGTCCGAGGTTTCCGGCATGGAGCGCTTCTGTTCAAAACCCTTCAGCCGGACATCGTTAATGACTCCGAGAAAGTGTTTTTTATCAACAGCCGCGTGCCCGGCCTTAACAGCGGGGGACCAGTCGTCCACCTCTCCCTCGAGGACCACACAGCCCCTCTCTTCTCTCACCGTTATATATGGAGAGATTCCCTCTATCTTCTTTCTGATCTTCTTCAGCCTGTCCATCTGTGTTCCTTTCAGGAGCTGTGTCCCAGTTCCACTCGAATTTTCTGCTGCAGAGACGGGACTTCACTGCTGATGTTCCAGATCCCAAGCCTGACAATAAGAAATGGAAGCCGCCAGGGTGCGATTTCCTCATCCTGTAAACCTGTCATTTTCTTGTAAACCTTCAGATAGCGCTTGCAGATGACCCTTCTTATAGACTCAAGAACTGCGGCAACGGCCCTGTTCAATCCGGGAATCATCTCCCCCTCTGTAAGAAGATAGAGGGTGGCAGCCACATCCGCAGCGGGAGCCCCGCTTGCCGCGGTCATCCAGTCGATGATAGTCGCCTCCCTGCTGTCGGACATAATATTGTCAGGATGGTAGTCCAGGTGCAGAATTGACTTCCCGTCAGGGAGAGAGCCTATAATATCTCTGGCTCTTTGCTTCTCTTCATCAGATAAAAATGAGAGGGGCTCTGATTCCAGAGCGCTCAGGACAAACTCTTTATAACAGCGGATGGTGCTTGTTTCAGTACGGTGCATCCTTATCTGAAGATCTGCCATCAGCTTCGGCACAGCAAAGGCAGTTCCCGGTTTAGATGCGGCAAGGCTGATAAGGGTTTTGCCGTCGATCCGCTCAATAATAAGGCCGAGCTGTTCTTCAATCCTGACAAGTCCATGGCACTTCACCCTGGATACCCCTTTACAGAAGGCCTCATTGGTGTTGATCTCTTCATCCCTTATCAGGGCGGGGTCAACTTCAGGGTTGAAGAGCTTGATCAAAGTGTTGTCTTTCCAGTGAAAGATCCTGGAAGATCTGCTTGTGAACAGAAGTTCCCCGAGACGGTCCTGTGTGTAAGCCTGGATTTCCATGGTGAGTCTCCTTATAGCCGGTTCTACGGGGCGTTCACCCGCCTTTAAACCGTTCTCCTTTATAGAGTTTTCCAATTGATGAGTCCCGGTTCCTCTCTCGGGACACCTTCACAGATGTTAATTGA
The DNA here is from genome assembly GCA_963676905.2 of Oceanispirochaeta sp. GTDB lineage: Bacteria > Spirochaetota > Spirochaetia > DSM-2461 > DSM-2461 > Oceanispirochaeta. The sequence continues at coordinate 1,806,255 of CAXXVE010000001.1, read as the reverse complement.
CTAAATTCACATTTGTGATTCATAATTGTGAAAATCATCCTGAATCATGATATACCTGCCTATGAGTGCAGTCAACAAAAAATAAAGAGCCCCCCGGGGGCATAAAATTTTGTTGACTGTAAAAATCACAAATGTGACAATAGAGCTGAAAAGAGGAGATGTATTGATTCCGAACTACGACAAAATGGTGATTCTCCGCATTGCCAAACAGTATTATCTTGACGGTTTGAGCCAGCAGGAGATCTCCGGTAAGGAGAAGATCCACAGATCACAGATCTCACGTATTCTCAAACAGGCCCGGGAACAGGGATATGTTCAGATAAAAATAGTCATGCCCGAAAACAGCTCAGGCCACTCATCAGGAAGTAAACTGAAAGAGCTGCTCGGCCTGGAAGAGGTCATTATTCCGCCCCCCCTCTCCCCCGGAGAGGACAGGCATGAATCATACAACTTTTTTGCAGCCCGCTATATTGAAGAAGTACTCCGGACAAGCAGAAGAGCAGGAATAGGACTGGGCAAGACACTATATGAAGTATCCTCCCAGATTGCCGACCAGAAGACAGGCAGGACTCCCGAGTTTTTCTCCATCGTAGGGTCATCGGGTACAGACAACCCCTACCTTCAGGCCAGTATCCTCCTTCAGAATTTTGCCCGCCCCTTCGGAGGACACTGCCGCTATAACAACTTCCCCATACTGACATCCGGATCACTGATGTCCCCTCTGGACAAAGAGAGGCTGGATAAACTTCAAAGGGCATACACCAGCCTTGATACAGTCATTCTCTCTCTGGGAGGCGTTTTAAATGTAGACTATCCCTACCTGGAGGAGTTCACCCTCTTTGAAAAGGAGATCGATACCAGTTCTATTCTCGCCCGCCCCCACGGCAACCTGCTGGGTCATGTGTTCTATGATAACGGTGAGTATCTGGAACTTCCCGGCGATATCATCAATACAGGGATGCCCCTTGAACTGCTCAGGCATACATCCCGGGTCATCTGTCTGGCTTACGGAGAACGGAAGGCCGACGCCATAATAAGTGCGGCACGTCAGGGATACATAAAAACCCTCATTACCGATGAAGAGACTGCAAAAATCCTTCTGGAAAGAGCATAAAGGAGGCTCCATGCAGTTTCACACAGAGAGACTTATCATCCGTAAACCCTACCTTGAAGATGCGCAAGACCTCTTTAGAAACTATACTCAGGACCCGGAAGTATGCCGCTATATGACCTGGAAGCCCCATGAAGACATAGAGAAGACAAAGGAGTGGCTCAGTTTCTGCATAAGGAACTGGGATGAAAACAGGGCCCTTGAGTTTGTAATATGGCACAGGGAAAGTGCTCAGGCCATCGGCATGGCGGGTATCAGAATTGATGATTTTAAAGGGACCATGGGATATGTTCTGGCCAGGCCCTGGTGGAACAAGGGTATTGTTACCGAAGCCTGCAGGCCGCTTGTGGCCGAGATTATAAGCAGAGAGGAAATCTACAGGATCGAAGCGTTCCACGATACAGAAAATCCCGCATCCGGGCGTGTTATGGAAAAGCTTGGAATGAAAAAAGAGGGCATATTAAAACGTTATGCCCGTCTTCCCAATCTGCCCGGGCGCCCCCGGGACTATGCGGTTTATGCACTGACAAAGTAGATGAACCGCCGCCGGAATTGAGCTGTGAGTCCTCAATTTTACAGCTTGCTTCCGGCTGAGGCTCTTCAGAAACTGCCTGACTCTCCTTTATTCGCTTATAAAGTTCTTTCCCCTTAAATAATATCATGATATGTTTCTACACAAAGAATCGTCTGCCACTAACCTTTCCGGCAGTACGCCCTTACTATCTACAGGAGTAAAATGATGTTTGGTATTTCGGATCCGGTGATTATATTCGCCGTGGCGGGGACAGTATTGTCCGCTGTTCTCTGTATTGTATACGGTTTGATTATGTGGAACAGGGACTAAGCCATGCTTGACATAATAATTATCGCAGTCTACCTGCTTATTACTGTCGGAATCGGCTATCTGGGTTACAGACAGACCACTACTGCCAATGACTATCTGGTAGGGGGAAGATCAATTCATCCTCTGATCATGGCTCTGTCCTACGGTGCAACCTTCATCTCTACTTCGGCAATTGTCGGATTCGGAGGAATTTCGGCACAGCTGGGAATGGGAATGATGTTTCTAGCCATGCTGACAATCCTGATAGGAATCTTTGTGGCTTTTGTCTTCTTCGGAAAACCCACAAGAAAACTGGGACAGGAACTGAATGCCCACACCTTCCCGGAACTTTTCAGCAAGAAGTATAACAGCTCCTACCTTCAGGTTTTTATGGGACTTCTGATCTTTATATCCATGCCCTTTTATGCAGCCTCGGTCATGATCGGCGGAGCCAATATGCTCAGTGAGTATTTCTCAATCAATCCGACCTTCTCCATCCTGATCTTTGTAGTCATCGTTGCCGCCTACACACTTTCGGGGGGACTGAAGAGCATCATGTACACCTCTGCCCTGCAGGCGGGGATTCTTTTTATAGCCATGATCGGACTGATCTTCACAGCCTACTCCCAGCTCGGCGGAATAACCGAAGCCCATCAGGGTCTGACCAGGCTCTATAACCAGCCCGATGTACAGGAGTCCATGGCCGGTCTTACCGCCGGTGGCTTCAGAGGCTGGACAGCAATGCCCGAATCAGGCTCTCCCATTTGGTGGAGCCTTGTAAGTTCACTCATCCTCGGTGTGGGGATCGGAGTTCTTGCACAGCCCCAGCTTGTTGTACGCTTTATGACAATCCGTTCCGGAAAGGAGCTCAACAGAGCAGTCCTATCTGGAGGAATCTTCATCCTCTCGATGACAGGAGTCATCTTTATGGTTGGAGCCCTCTCCAACAGCCTCCTCTACAAGAAGTTCGGTGTTGTCGCCATTGACTATGTAAAGGGGAATGTGGACCAGGTCATCCCGGCCTTTATATCCAACTACATGCCCTCCTGGTACGGTGCGGTCTTTATGATGGCCATGGTGGCCGCCGCCATGTCCACCCTGTCATCCCAGTTTCATACCATGGGAGCTGCTGCGGGAACCGATGTGTATCAGGTGATCAGCGGAAGAAAAGAGAAGGCCCTCAGGGTCAACAGATTCGCAACTTTTTTTGTAATCATCATCTCTTCCATAATTTCTATGGTCTTCACAGGTTCCGCCATGGGCAACGCTTTTATCTCCAAGGGAACAATCCTCTTTTTTGAAATGACAACAGTCTGTTTTCTCCCGGCATACTTTGCCGCTCTGTACATCAAAAAGGTACCCACAAAGGCAGTTGAGTATCAGGTGACCATCGGCGCAGCCCTCTGGCTGATCTGGAGTCTTTTTATCGGTCCCAATGCCAAAGTTCTCGGAGTGAGCCAGTTTCTCTTCGGCAAGCCTTCCCTGGCACAGGGAACCATACTCCCCTCTATCGGAGCAACAGTAGCCATCCTGCCTGTCTCTATTCTGATTCTGGGGGTTATGATTATTGCTTCCCGCCGGTCAAAGGCATCCAGATCGGAAGCGGTTTCCGCGGCTTAAAGCTGAAATAAAGGATACCCGTAAACAGAAGGCCGGATTGAATAGAATCCGGCCTTTTTTCTGATAACCCGGAGAATTGATATATATTACTATTGGACTTAAAAATCCCGGCTGTATTCCCTGACTTTCCGGTTTTTCTTACCCGGGAGAGCGACAGGAGGCCGGATCAACAACAACCGGAGATTAGCACCAATGGCGGGTTTATTCGTACTCTCTTCTTTCACTGCGGCCTTTATTCCGACTCTGATACTCGGACTGACTGCCGGATTGATACTGGCAGCCGCAACATCGAAGGCCATGAAACGGAATGGTCTTGAGCACTCTTTTTTTCTGGGCCTTGCAGGAGGCATAATCGGACTTTTTACAGGTTTTGCCCTTATAGCGGGGGAAGCCGGAGAGTACGCCAGTCCTCCGGACAGCGAAGTTTTCACAACCACATTTATGATGGGATTATACACAGGGCTCCTGCCTGCCATAGTCCTTGCCGGGGGAAGTTTTGTGCGGATTCTTGCAATCCTCAGGCATAAATCAATGGAGATCCCTGACACAGCAGAATGAAAGGCCCTCTGGTGTTTCAGAATGAAGACTTCTATTATCTATAGATGTGATGATCTACAAAGGGAAAGGAGAATCAGATGTCCGGAGAACAGAATCTTGTAAAGCTGCTTGAAACCATGAGCCCCGTACTGCGGGACGGGGAGTATGTCTTTCTTACGACAGAAGGCTGCTATGGGGACTTTGCTGAGCTGAAGCCCGTCGCAGTCTTTCAGGAGGACGAAGGGCTGAGCCTGATTGTACCGGCTGAAAATGCATCTGCTGCGGGATGGAACACAGACATACGCTTTTGCATGATTACTCTGAACGTCCATTCCAGCCTGGAAGCCGTGGGGCTGACGGCTGCGGTTTCGTCAAAACTGGCAGAGAACGGGATCAGTGCCAATGTGTTTGCCGCCTATTATCATGACCATATTTTTGTACAGGCCTCCCTGGCTGAAACGGCGCTATCCTCCCTCAAGGAACTCTCAGGGAATTCGAAACAGTGAAGTACCGCTGGAAGTATAAAACCCTGGAGGGAGTATGCTGGAATATCCTCCCCCGTCGCATGATTTCCTCCTATCTTGATGAGTTTATACTCAGTGAGTGGGAACAGGACAGGAGAGAGTTTCCCGACCAGCCCTGGACGGCAGAATGGATAGACCAGCTCGACCGCAGGAACTTCCGCCTGAAAAAGATCCCTCTGGACAGGATAATCCTTAGGAAAGACCTGATGAGCTACAATACACCACAGGACTGTTTCTCCAGCAGCCTCGAGATAAGAGCGGATGAAATGCAGCAGTCATTCTCCAGGGGCGTCTCCTTCGAACCTCTTCTTGTAAATGGAGAGACCATGGAACTGATGGACGGCTATACGAGGTATACTGTTCTGAAAAGAGCGGGCATCTCCAGGGTTCTGGCCTACCAGGGAACAAGCAGAGTACCGGGAAGAAAAGGGAAGAATAAAAATCTGGAGGCTCTGAAGCGGCGTGCCGGGGCTCTCAAAAGGGAGATCACAGCGATCTACTATGCCTTTAGAAACCCCGAAACACCCCGGGGACCGAAGATTGTGATATGGATAACCCTCTTTTCAGCCCTGAGCCCCATAGATCTAATTCCCGACTTTATTCCCGTTCTGGGCTATCTTGATGATCTGATTCTGATCCCCGCTCTTTTGGCCTGGTCTATAAGGCTGATCCCCGATGAGATCATGGAGAAATCAAGAAAACGGGCGGAGGAAGAACCACTGAAGCTCAACCTCAAATCACTGAAGAAGAAAAATCAGACCCGTCCCTGATGTTTCAGGTACCAGTACCAGCACTGAACCATAATGGCACTGTTATACTCTCCCTTTCCCATATTCTCAGCAACCTGAGACAGGCTCTCCTCACGCCATTGGAGGAACTCGTTGTCATCCAGATCCAGTTCATGGGTCCGCTTCAGCCCCCGGGCCAGAAAACTTGTGGAACGGTTGCTCATAAAAGCGGGATTGGGATTGATACTGCCTATCTCAATCATCTCTTCAGCTGTAAATCCTGTCTCCTCCCGGAGTTCCCGGACCGCCGCCTCAAGAGCTGTTTCACCGGGATCCACGACTCCCGCTGGAAACTCGCAGGAGAGAGTTCCGCTTCCGTGGCGGAACTGCCGGACCATAAGAAAAGAGGGATCGCCCTCGCCGTCAGCCGGCTGTATCTCTGGAATGACAGTTACCCAGTCGGGTGACTGGCAGACAATCATGGGCTGTTCACTGCCGTCGGGAGCTCTCCGCTCCACCTGGTCTATTGAGAATATAGGTCCTCTCCAGACCTCCTTTACTCTGCCGCAGTCTTTCCATATCAGATTCTTGTCACTCATTTGTTCTCTCTCCAGTCATCTGCTTCAAATTTCCCGGTTTTCATCTTCCCGGGGATAGATATAAAGGGCTCCGTCCCCTTCAATATTCCTGAACACATATCCCTCTTCCCGCTCCTCCACAAGGAGGCTCCGGCTCAGGGGAATCTTGCCTCCCCCGCCGGGAAGATCGACGGCATAGGTGGGCATGGCCAGCCCTGAGACCCTCTGCCGCAGCTCGTCCATGATTTCCCAGCCCCGCTCCAGGGGCACTCTAAAATGGGATGTTCCCCGGGCCAGATCCCCCTGAAAGAGGTAGTAGGGCTTTACACCTTCTGTCAGAAGCTCCTGAAAGAGTTCTCCCAGTATTTCGGCACCGTCATTGACTCCTCTGAGAAGAACAGACTGGTTCACCATGGGGATGCCGGCCTCCCGGACCATCCGCAGGGCACTCCGGCTTTCGGGAGTCAGCTCATCCGGATGGTTGAACTGGATCACCATCCATAGTGGATGGTTGTCTCTGAGCACCTTCAGGAGCTCTTGATTAATCCTTGCCGGAAGAACCGCCGGAACTCTGGTAGCCATACGGAAGATTATTTTTTTATTAACCAGCCCCTCCCGGAACCTGCCCAGAATATCCCGTAAGAGGGTCGCCGGCAGGGTCAGGGGATCTCCCCCGGTCATAAGGATCTCCTGTATTCCGGGATGTTCATTAATATAGGAGATGACACTGCCGCACTCATCGAGAGTCAGATTCCGGTTTCCCTTGCCTGTAAAGGAGCGCCGGAAACAGTGGCGGCAGTGGATGGCGCAGTTATCAGTCAAAAGCAGGGCGACTCTGTTGGGATAGCGGTGCACCATTCTGGGAAGGGGTGAATGAATCTCTTCGGAAAGGGGATCAGAACTCTCACTGTCCAGAAAAGTCAGCTCTGATGCCGTAGGCACAAGCTGTCTCCGCAGAGCAGGTGATGCAGAGGCCAGAGCCAGATAGTAGGGGTTGCCCTTGTAGGCAAGCTTCTCACCCTCCGCCTCAAACCAGGCCTTTTCGCTGCGGGTAAGTTCAATATGATCCTTGATTTCCGTCATGGGCCTATCATACTGAAAGCTTGACTTTTGATAAACTGAATTTTATTGTGGAACCGGGGATTAAAAAGATATGATCAGAGAAATTGAGCGAATCAGCAGTGAAATCATCAAAACTTTCCGCGTCAAAGAGGGGATCAACCACTTAAACGGTCCCCACCTGCCCTCAAGGCAGAGTGTCATAAACATAATTGCCACTCTCGAATCCATAATTTTTCCGGGATTTCAGGAAGACGAGGCTCTGGATGATGAGTATCTGACCTTCAATATAGGCGGAAAACTCCTTCGGGTGGCACAGGATCTGATATCAGAGATATCCAAAAGCCTGAACTGCCGCACCAATCCCTGCAGGGATGAGGATGACAAGGAGTTTAATGACGCCGAAGCTTCGGTTCTGGCCCTCCGGTTTCTCTCAAAGATTCCTGAAATAAGGGAACTTGTGATGAAGGATGTCTCGGCGGCACTGCAGGGAGACCCGGCTGCAAGAAGCAGGGAGGAGGTAATCCTCTCCTACCCCGGTCTTGAAGCCATTACAGTCCACAGGATGGCCCACGAACTCTTTATTATGGATGTCCCCCTCATACCCCGTATGATGAATGAGCATATCCACCGGAAAACAGGAATTGATATCCATCCCGGTGCGACTATTGGAGAGTCCTTCTTTATCGACCACGGTACGGGCGTTGTATTCGGTGAGACCACCTGCATCGGTAAAAACTGCAAGATCTATCAGGGTGTGACTCTGGGAGCCCTCAGTGTAAAGAAGGAAGAGGCCAACCAGAAGAGACACCCCACCCTTGAGGACAATGTCACCATCTACGCGGGTGCCACAATTCTCGGCGGGAATACTGTTATAGGAAAGAACTCGGTTATAGGCGGTAATGTATGGATAACCTCATCCATACCTGAAAACAGCCTTGTCTACAACAGGCCCGCAGAGTATATCCTGAAAAACAGATACGCCAAACAGAACGAGGCCTGATTCCGGAAGCTTGCGTTCCCATTTGATCCGTCCTATCATAATAGGTATATAAAAATGAGGAGCGCATCTGTGTCAGCCCGGGAAAACAAACTGATAATATTCCATCATCACCTACTGCCGGGAGGAGTCACAGACGTCATACGTCATGCTCTGACAAGCCTCTGTGAGCTGAATGGCCTTTCGGGCATTACCATAGTCTGCGGCCGACGGCAAAACAGTGAAGCCATACAAAAACATATAGACTCCCTGTCTCCCCGGATTCCCCTTGCAATTGAATTTCTGCCGGAGCTGGATTACCTCAGTCAGGAGGGAAGCAGCGGCGACCCCGATCTACTGGAAAAGCTCCTGACAACAGCCTATGGATCGGAACAGAACATCTGGCTGATCCATAACTTCCATCTTGGAAAGAACTGGGCCCTCACCGCGGCCCTGAACAGCATTGCCCGCAGCGGAAAACAGAGGATGATCTATCAGATCCATGACTTTCCCGAATGCGCCCGCTATGCCAACCTGAAGGAACTGAAGGATCATATCCCCGGCTCTCTCTACCCCGTCAGCCCCTCCCTGCGCTACTGTGTAATCAATGTAAGAGATTTTGAAATACTCAAAAAAGCAGGACTCCCCGAAGAGCATCTCTTCCTCCTTGAAAATCCGGTCCCTGCCGCGGGAGCCGTATCCGACAGTACCGGAAAAGCAGATGAGAAGAAAAAGATACTTCAGGCTCTCGGCAGACAGAAGCCGTCAGAGGGGATCTTCCATACCGAGGGGGAAATATGGCTCTACCCCGTAAGGAGCATACGCCGGAAGAATGTTCTTGAGGGAGGATTTATCGCCGCCCTTCAGGAGAGCGAGGTCAATCTTGTTCTGACCCTTCCGGGAGTCTCCCCCCAGGAAAAGGGTTATTCCGATCTTGTCGAAAAGGCATATGCCCGGGGACTCATTCCCGGATTCTGGGGATCAGGGACCCTCCCGGAAGACTCGGGAGTAAGCTACAGAGGTGTGATAAAGGCATCAGACCTTATTTTCTCATCCTCCGTGCAGGAAGGCTTCGGCTATATGTATCTCAATGCCCTTCTCTGGGGAAAGGGGCTGATCGCCCGGTCCCTTGATATTATGGGCGGCTTTCTACCCCTTATGAAGGACTATCCCGCCTACCTTTATAATAGGGTATCTGTTCCCGCTGACCCCACCCTCAATATGAGGACGGGAAAACTCTACCGCAGCCGTCTTGCAAATCTTAAGGAATATCTGACTCCGGACATTCAGGAGCAGCTTCACAGTGAACTTGAAGAGTATCTTGCCGCCCCGAACCCGGAGTTCTCCTATCTGGCGCCGGAAGATCAGTATGAGGTCCTTGAAAAACTCAAAGACAGAACCTTCGCCGATGAATGCAGGCAGATCAACAGAGAGCTGCTGAACCGGATTGAATCGGTGAAAAGCGGTACTCCCTCTGACAAATCCGCAGAACTCTACAGGGCCTATGGTGTGGATTCCTACAGGAAAAACTTCATGAAAATCATCAATTCATTTTATGAAACAGAAAATTCTGAAATTCACAATAATTTAACGGATCAGGGGATCGATGGACAATTACGGTCAGGATTCAGTCGGTTGGAGTTCCTGCGGCTCCTGTACAGCTGAAACAGCATTTTACGTCCTTAATTAAGAAAGTTTTACCTCACTACGTTTATCGATAGTTCATTGCTGAATTTACCCCGAACCTCGAGCAAAGCCTTGCGTTCTATTCCCATAACCGATATCATGTTTAGGTCAAAACTATTCTAATAATAAGGGATTTCTCATATGTCAAATGAAAAGAAAATGGTTACCATTGACGGTAATGCGGCTGCAGCTCATGTAGCCTATGCCTTCAGTGAAGTAGCCGCAATTTTCCCCATTACTCCCTCATCACCGATGGGTGAGTACTCCGACGCCTGGGCAAGCCAGGGCCGGGAAAACGTCTTCGGCAAAAAAGTCGATGTAGTAGAAATGCAGTCAGAAGCCGGTGCAGCCGGTTCCGTACACGGAGCTCTTTCCGGTGGTGCCTTGACAACTACCTTTACAGCTTCCCAGGGACTCCTTCTGATGATCCCCAACATGTACAAGATTGCCGGTGAAATGATCCCGACAGTTTTCCATGTTTCAGCCCGTTCACTCGCAGCACAGTCACTGTCTATCTTCGGAGACCACTCTGACGTAATGTCCTGCCTTGCAACCGGTTTTGCCATGACAGCAGCCTCTTCTATCCAGGAAACAATGGATATGGCACTGATCGCACACCTGGCAACTCTGAAATCTGAAGTTCCCTTCCTGTCCTTCTTCGACGGATTCAGAACTTCCCACGAAATCCAGAAAGTTGAAGAGATTTCATACGACACTATTGCAGAACTGATCGAACCCAAGTACATCGAGCGTTTCCGCAGCAGAGCGATGAGACCTGAAAACCCCGTCGTAAAGGTTGCTGCACAGAACGCCGACGTTTACTTCCAGGGCCGTGAAACAACAAACAACATCTATGACTCTGTTCCCGAAATCGTTCAGGAGTACATGGACATTGTTGCCAAGAAGATCGGACGTCAGTACCACCTCTTCGATTATGTCGGAGCTCCCGATGCTGAAAAGATCCTGATCGCCATGGGTTCCGGTTGTGACACAATCGAACAGACTGTTAACTACCTTGTAGCCAAGGGTGAAAAAGTCGGTGCCATCAAGGTAAGACTCTACAGACCCTTCTCTGCCAAAGCTTTTATCGACGCTGTTCCCGCAAGCTGTAAAAAGATTGCCGTTCTGGACAGAACAAAAGAGCCCGGTTCACTTGGTGAGCCCCTCTACAAAGACGTTGTAACTGTTATGGCCGGCAAGGATGTTGAAATCATCGGCGGACGTTACGGTCTCTCTTCAAAAGAATTTACACCTTCTGATGTAAAAGCCGTTTTCGATCACCTCGACGGCGCATGCTTCCACGGATTCACAGTCGGAATTATAGACGATGTTTCCAAGAAGTCCATCGAAGTAAAAGAAAAAATCAACGTTGCTCCCGAAGACACATTCAGCGGAATGTTCTGGGGTCTCGGTTCTGACGGTACAGTTGGTGCCAACAAGAACTCCATCAAGATCATCGGTGACAACACAGACATGAACGCCCAGGCATACTTTGCCTATGACTCAAAGAAGTCCGGTGGTGTTACTACTTCTCACCTGAGATTCGGTAAGTCCTCCGTTAACATGCCCTGGCTCATCGACGCAGCTGACTTTGTAGCTTGTTCAAACCCTGCCTACATCGGCCGCTACGACATGCTGGGTCCCATCAAGGAAGGCGGTGTATTCCTTCTGAACACAGAAGTTCCCGAAGATGAAATCTTCGACCACCTGACAAAAGAAGAGCAGCAGATCATCATCGACCGCAAGGTTAAATTCTATGCCATGAACGCATACAAGGTAGCCGAAGAGGTTGGTCTTGGTAACAGAACCAACACTGTAATGCAGGCTGCTTTCTTCAAGATTTCCGGTGTTCTCCCCGAGGCACAGGCAATCGAACTGCTCAAGGGCGCTATCAAGAAAACCTTCAGCAGAAAGGGTGAAGACATTGTTAAGATGAACTGGGAAGCCGTAGACAAGTCTGCCGCTGCTCTGATCGAAGTGAAAGTTCCCGCAACTATCGCTAAATCCTTCACACCCCCCAGCCTGATTCCCGCAGGCGCTGACGACTTCACAAAGAACATCATTGAGAAGTCCATGCTGATGAAGGGTGACGACATCCCCGTATCTCACATGAGCTACGACGGTGTACTCCCCATTGGAACTTCCAGACTGGAAAAACGTGGTGTTGCACCCCGTGTACCCCAGTGGCAGTCAGCCAACTGTATCCAGTGTAACCAGTGTGTACAGTCCTGTCCCCACGCTGCTATCAGAGCCAAGCAGATCACTCCCGCCAGCATGGCCGGTGCTCCCGAAACTCTGAATGTAGTTGACCTGAAAGCATCCAAAGATAAAGAAGCAGACCTCAAGTACAAGGTACAGGTTTACATCGACGACTGTCAGGGTTGTGGTGTTTGTATCGAAACATGTCCTGCAAAAGAAAAAGCACTTGTATTCTCTACACTTGAAAAAGAAAGAGAACTGGGCGAGCACAAAAACGAAGTATTCTTCGAAGCTCTTCCCTACGGTGCACTCGACGGATCATCCGAAACAAACGTAAAGGGTATGCAGTTCAAGAGACCTCTTTTTGAGTTCTCAGGTGCATGTGCCGGTTGTGGTGAAACTCCCTACGTTAAACTTGTAACACAGATCTGTGGTGAAAACATGATCGTAGCCAACGCTACAGGATGTTCTTCAATCTACGGTGGTACCTTCCCCACTATCCCCTACTGCAAGAATGATCAGGGAAGAGGACCCGCATGGGGTAACTCACTGTTCGAAGACAACGCCGAGTACGGTTTCGGTATGAGACTGGCTGTTGACTCCAACAGAACACTCCTCAAGAAGAAAACTGACGCTCTGCTGGCTCTGGGAACAACTCCCGAACTGACAGCGGCAATCAAGGCTTCCTACGAGCTGTGGACTGATACAACTCAGGCTGCCATCGACGCTCAGGATGCCGTTAAGGCTGCCCTCCCCGCGGCTGTTTCCGCAGCTTCCGGTGAAGCATCAGCTCTCCTGGCTAAAATCGTTGAGCTCCAGGACTACTTCGTAGACAAGTCAGTATGGATCATCGGTGGTGACGGTTGGGCTTACGACATCGGTTTCAGCGGTGTTGACCACGTACTGGCTGCCGGTAAGAACGTAAACATCCTTGTACTGGATACCGAGGTTTACTCCAACACTGGTGGACAGGCTTCCAAGTCTACACAGATCTCTGCTGTAGCCAAGTTTGCCAACGCCGGTAAGAGACTGGGTAAAAAGAACATGAGCCTCATGGCCATGAGCTATGGATACTGCTACGTTGCCTCTATCGCACTGGGATCAAACAGAAACCACGCACAGAAGGCTCTGATGGAAGCTGCGGCTTACGACGGACCCTCTATCGTTTTCTGTTACGCACCCTGTATCGCTCACGGAATCGACATGATGAAAACTCAGACAGAAGAGAAGAGAGCGGTAGACTGCGGTTACTGGCCCCTGTACCGGTACAACCCCACTCTGGAAGATGGAAAACAGTTCAGCTGGGATGCAAAAGATCCTTCTGCCGATTTCCAGGAATTCATCCGGAGCGAAAGACGCTATACAGCGCTGCTTAAGACAGCACCCGAAGAAGCTGAGGCACTCTTTGCCGAATGTGAAGCGGATGCGAAAAAGAGATGGGACTTCTTCAAGAAATTGGGAGCCATCATGTAAGACTCTGCCTTCTGGCAGTATCGAGCAGTCCGGAGGAGAGAGCCTTAGGGTTCTTTTCCTCTGTTCATATAGAAAAGCAGGCCTTTCGGGGTCTGCTTTTTTTATGCTCACTTCTTATTCAGCTTTCTCTTTTTAAGTTCCGGCGATCATGATTTCTGAATACACTGGGTGAAACTCCTTTCATCTGCCTGAAAAGATGAGAGTAATAATTGGGATCATCAAAACCGGAAAGTGAGGCTATTTGAGTCACTGTCAGATCTGTATCCCTGAGAAGTTCACAGGAGAAATCAATCCGTCTTTCATTTATATATGAAGAGGGAGACTTACCGTAAATCTTCTTGAACAGACGGTAAAAGTTTCGCGGGCTTGTGGCTGATCTGGATGAGAGATTCTTGATGGAGCAGTCATCGGGGGCGCATGCATCAATCCCTTCGATAACATTCCTGATCCGCTCGTCCGCGGGCAGATTTCCCTGTCTGGACTGGTTCGCCGATTCGTACAGCAGTGAAAGAAACTGCAGAAAGTAACTTACAGTCAGCATTGGGCTCACAGTGTTGTTCCTGAAAAGTTCCCGGTCAACCTTGTTGACCAGAGAGAGTAAAGCCTTTATCTGATAGCCGGAAAGCTCCATTCTTGAGATGCTGTGGGGATCATAATAGTCTTTAAAAGGAAGAAGTTTTTCTTGTGACAGAGGAAGACGCATCAACTTCTCAGAATCAAAGATGATATTTACATAGGAAAAATCCTTCACTCCCAAATAGGAGTGGCCCATGCCGACTGGAATCAGCAGGACATTACCGGCAGACACATTCTCATCCCCCTCACAGGTACGGTGGACAGCCTGTCCGGAGTAGATTACAGCGACTTCGGTAAAATCATGGGAATGAATGGGATACGCAATGCTGTGATCCATATGAAGGACCCGTAGAGGAAGCCGGCCTTTAAGAAAGAACTCCTTTCCGGCGTAGTAACCGGAAGGAGAAACGGACTTTACCATGACATTATAGTACCGGTCATTGGCTCTATTCTCAAGGAAAAAAAACTTGCCGGGTATTAGGATACAACTATAGGAGAGTTGATATGAAAGTTAATCATCAGCTTCAGTACAGTTTTCTTGAGGGAATTTTCAGTTCTCTTATAGCCTTTAACAGAGGATATCCCCTGGAGATAACAGATCAGGAAGAGTATCTGGAACGCTCATATATCGGAATCTGCCGGCTACTCTACTACTCACAGTCTAAAAATGACTACTCCAGAATTGACAAGGAACTCAAATATACGGAGTACTATCTTAAGCTTCAGAGGCTCCGGTATTCTGATACTTTCAAGTACAGGATACTCGCAGACACCAGAAGCAGAAAATGGGCAGTGCAGCGGCTCAGGCTCCATAATGAAATTGGATCAGCACTCCGGAAGACCAGCCTCCGGGATTCGGTTGAGATAGTAATTGATGCGGATAGCGCCCTTGAAAAGAGAAGTCTTAAGCTGACAGTCAGTACAGCAGACCGTATGATTTCGAAGACAATTCACTTAAGAAGAATGAAAGAGAACCACACCAACTATTACATGCTCTAAAGGAGTCTATTTCCAGCGGCAGACTCTGGCTTCAAAAAGATCCAGAATCAGAAACAGAACCAGCCCCGCCAGACTTAAGGCAAGAATCCCGGCATACATATCGGCATAGGCGATCCTGGACCAGGCATCCATAATATACCAGCCTATTCCCGTACGGGTGGCAAAGGTCTCTGCCAGAAAGAGTACAGCGATGGCCGTACCCAGTGTCATCCTCAGAGATGAGAAGATACGGGGCATAAGGGCGGGCAGAACGATATGCCGCAGTTCATCCAGCCTTCCTCCACCCAGGGTCGTCAGGGAGTCGAAGTACTGACGGCTTATACCGGCGGCCTCGTCCCGTATATTCAGATAGAACTGAAAGAACACAATGAGAGCTACGAAAAAAATCTTTGATCCGTCCCCCAGTCCCAAAAACAGAAGGATAATAGGCAGGAGAGCCACCTTGGGTATGGGAAAAAGAAGGTAAAATGCGGGGCTGATCAGTCGGTCTGCCAGACGGTTTCTCCCGGCCAGAATACCAAGAAGAAGAGCCGGTATAAAGGAGAAGAAGAGGGCTGCCAGAACGCGAAGCAGTGAAATTAAAAGATGGGGATGGAGCACCCCTTCCCGGAACCTTGCCATCATCACGAGGAATACCGTTCCCGGACCCGGGAGAAATGGCTTTTGAAGCAGCACGGACAGAAGCCACCATATAAGAGTAAGCACCGCCATGGGCGGAATCATCTTCTTCATGCCCTGCCTCCGGCGATCTCTTCAAACTTCCGTCTCAGGCGGACACAGGTCTCAAAATACTCCTGACTCAATCTGCCTTCAGGTCTTCTGCCGCCGGCTCCGCCGGAGTTTTCAAGGCTGCTCATTCTGCCCTCTTCATCCATGATATGAATTCTGTCGCTCAGAAAAACAGCCTCCTCGATGCTGTGGGTCACAAGTATTATTGTCAGTTCCTCAGCGCCTGTATCACCGGAGCGGCGCTCCTTCAGGGAAAGAAGACTGTCCTGCAGGCGCTCACGGGTCATTGCATCCAGTGCGGAAAAGGGTTCATCTAGCAGAAGAAGGTCGGGTTCAAGAACCAGGGCTCTGCCGATGGCCAGTCTCTGCCGCTCCCCCCCGGACATGTCCCGGGGGAAGGAGTGTTCCCGCCCTTCCAGGCCGAGTTCGGTAAGGACACGTCCCACGCGCTCTCTTACGGCCCCGGGTTTGTCCTTCCGGATCTTCAGACCGAGAGCCAGATTCTCTCCTGCGGTTTTCCAGGGAAAGAGTCCGTGGTTCTGAAGAATGACTCCTGTCTTCTTTCTGCCGGGAACAGGCTGTTCACCGCGTATAAGGATGCTTCCGGAACCCGGAGTGATAAGACCTGCCATCAGATAGAGCAGCGTACTCTTCCCGCATCCTGAAGGTCCGATAATAGAGTGTATTTTCCCCCGCTCCCAGATTCCTGAGAATGCAGGAATTACAGTTTTTTCTGAACCGTAGCTGAAGGCTGTATTTATGAACGCTATCACCTGCCCCTCCGGGGCCCGTCGAAACCGGGTCTGTGGAATCCAGAAATCTTACAAGCCATAGAGTCCGCCGGGAAGATAGATATCCAGCAGGCAGAAGAGGAGGACAAGAGGCGACAGGATCTGATTCAGATGATACGCCGCCAGGGGTATCCACTTAACATCGCCCTTCCATGCAAGGATATGCTCTGCAATCAGGATCAGAAGAGACAAAGCGAGGCCTGCGGCGAACCATCCCCGCAGAGGGAAAAAGTAAAGATTCAGTGCAAAGAAAAAAACAGTTCCAAGATGGCTCAGAGCGGCGATGGCCAGAGCACCTTTACGGCCGAAACGTGCAGGCACCGAGTGGATGCCGTGGCTCCGGTCATGTTCAATATCCTGCAGGGCGTAGATTATATCAAATCCCGCGATCCAGAGTGCCGCTCCCATTGTCAGGGGAAAGTATCGGAGCTCAAAACGGCCGCTCAGGGCCAGAAAACTGCCCATTACAGCGGCGGAGCATGTGATCCCCAGCCAGAAGTGACAGAGCCATGTAAAACGCTTGGTAAAGGAGTACCCCCCTATCAGAACGGCTCCAACGGGTACCAGCATCAGACAGAGGGGATTCAGCATGGCTGCTGCCAGGATAAAGAGTACGCCGCAGACCACCGTAAAGATCCAGAGGTCCCTGACCCTGACCCGCCCCGTCGGCAGGTCACGCCCCGCCGTCCTGGGGTTTTCGGCATCGATTTTCCTGTCAATCAGGCGGTTAAGAGCATTGGCTCCGTTTCTTGCGGCAAAAACAGCCAGAATAATCCAGAGAACACTGCTGAGTGCCGGACGGCCTCCGCTCTCCAGAAGGAGGGCGCAGACAGCCAGAGGCAGAGAGAAAAGGGTGTGCTCAAACATGACAGCCCTGCTGATTCCCTGTCCCCGCTTCAGTTCACGGCGGATGCTCCGCTTCACAGAGGAGGCGTTAATCAAGACCAAGCTCCTTCCACTTCTCGTCAACCATCGCCTTGACCTCATCGCTCATAAGGATATCCTCGGGCCACTCGCGGTGGTGGTCGTCCAGGGGTCCCTTGCGGGTCGCATCGATTCCAAGGCGGGTTCCGAAGCGGGCACGGGGAGAAGCGTGATCGAGAGCGTCCAGGGGCCCCTTGCTCATTATAAGGTCACGCTCGGCGTCGATGTTGTTGAAAACCTTCCACATCACATGGCTCATGTTCTGGACATCCACATCGTGGTCCACAACAATGATCATCTTGGTATACATCATCTGCCCCAGGCCCCAGAGGCTGTTGAGAACCTTGTGTACCTGTCCCGCGTAGCGCTTTTCAATGGAGATAATGGCGCAGTTGTGGAACACCCCTTCCAGAGGGAGATTCATGTCCACAATCTCAGGGTGCATCTTCTTGATGAGAGGCAGGAAGATCCTTTCAGTGGCCTTGGCCATGTAGCAGTCCTCCATGGGAGGCTGACCGACAATGGTGGCCGGAAAAACGGGGTTCTTCCTGTGGGTAATACATGTAACATGAAAAACAGGGTAGTTGTCTGCCAGTGAGTAGTAGCCTGTATGGTCGCCAAAGGGCCCTTCCCGTCTCAGGGGTTCTTCGGGATCGATGTAGCCTTCGATGATAAACTCCGCATTCGCGGGAACCTGAAGGTCATTGGTAACGCACTTGACAGTCTCAACAGGCTTTCCTCTCAGGTATCCAGCAAAGAAGAGCTCGTTGATTCCTTCGGGAAGGGGTGCAGTCGCCGAATATGTAACAGCGGGGTCGTCTCCCAGGGCCACTGATACGGGCATCTTCTCTCCCCTCTCCTTGTACTTCTGGTAGTAATGGGCGCCGTCCTTGTGGTGGTGCCAGTGCATTCCTGTTGTGGTGCTGTCAAAGACCTGCATCCGGTACATTCCCATGTTGTGGGCGCCGGTGTCGGGGTCCTTTGTGATAACAAGAGGAAGTGTGAAGAAGGGGCCGCCGTCACCGGGCCAGCAGGTCAGGACGGGGAGTTTTGTAAGGTCGGGATTCTTGTTCACCACCTGCTGACAGGGGGCTGAGAGGACCTTGTGGGGAAGAAAGAGCCGGGCCCACTTGATCTTGGGGAAGAAGCTCATTATGTCGAGCTTCCGCATCTGGCTGAAGGCCCAGTCCATCAGGTCTTCCAGCTCTTCGGCCTTCTCATCCAGGGTCTTTGCCCCGAGGGCCATAGCCATACGTTCGTATGTGCCCATTGCATTAATGAGGACCGGAAATTCCGATCCTTCCACATTTTCAAAAAGCAGAGCAGGTCCGTACTGCTTGCTTACTCTGTCTGTTATTTCGGTAATCTCCAGGCGGGAGCTGACGGGTGTGCTGATTCTTTTCAGTTCGCCGGCTTTTTCAAGTTTGGAGATAAAATCCTGCAAGTTCTTATATGCCATAAGCCCGATTATAGTGAGACAGGGAGAGGACGTCCACATCCACCGGGGACTTAAGGCAAATTCATTTCACTGAGAAAATTACAGTCCCGCCGGAAGGCCCCGGCGAGCTGTTTCAGAAGTGATCATCCTGCTTTCCGGAGAAAGCAGAACAATAATGAAAATCAGGGGATTACAAGGTCCTCGAAACTTACGGGGTGGTTCAACCCGTACTTGTCATCATACCACGCCAGGACCGCATCTACTGTTGTCCGGGGGGGCAGTATAACAGGGCGCAGCTCAGGTACCGGATAGGGATGATCGGGATCATCGGGCAGACGGATCTGCTCAAGCAGGAGCGATCTGTAGGCTTCAGGATCGGCATTGATGGTCTCAACAGCCTCGTTCCAGCCTTCGGCGAAGGCGGCAACCTTTTCGGGGTTGGTATCAACAAAATCCTGGGTAAAGGAAAGGACTGCAGGCTCCAGTCCCGTTCCGTTCTGATCGGCAACAATGGGATAGTCATGGCTCAGAAGGGGCCAGGCCATGGCGTCAGTCAGACAGGCAAGGGGAAGCTGTCCGCCCCGCAGCATCTCCATCCGTACAGGTACCTGGGGAACGGAGATCTTCTCGACCTCACGCCCTGCCGCAAGCTGGTCCACCATAAATTCGATAACAGTGTTCTCGGAGAGTCCAACCTGCCATTTATCCCCTTCCCTGTAGGCCGGGCCGGCAACGAGCATAAAGCGGCTCTCGGTAATTGTAAGCACCTTCTGGGGCATGCCGTTCTGACCGAAGGAGACAACTGCAACCATATCTGTCATTATCCCGTCGAGCTCACCTGCCTGTACGGCCATGTCCCGCTCACGGGCACTCATAAAGGGAATCAGTTCCACTCCTTCCATAAGAAGCAGGGGAAGTGCACCGGCATCGGGCATGATTCCGATCCGGATGGGAGCTTCAGAGGAAGCGTCTTCATTCTGCCCTGAGGCAGGGAGGCTGAATACCGTAGCAAGGGCGATAAGCAGTACCATTAAGTTTCTCATTCTACAGTCCTGAAAATTGATTTTAGATTTGCAAGCATGTCTTCTATGACGTCCTTACCTATTATAAGGGGGGGCTGAAAGGCCAGCACATCCCGTCCAATACCATTCTTTCCGATAAGAAATCCCCGGTCCTTCATTGCTTCAAGAACAATATCTGTAAGTACCGATGGATCGTCGCTGTCACTGTTTCCGGGGCCTGGCAGCACAGGGAGTCCCTGCATCAGCCCCATTCCACGGGGATCGCCCGCTCTTGAGGAAGCTGCGGCAATCTCTTCCAGCCCTTTTCTGAGGATCTCACCCTTCTCCCTGGCCTGTTCCGCCAGGTCTTCCTTTTCAATAAAGTCGAGTACTCCCAGGGCCGCCTGACAGGAGACGGGATTCCCCCCGAGAGTGGAGGCTGAAGGCCGTGTAAAGCAGGAAGCCACCTCATCCCTGGAGGCGAAAAAGCCAATGGGGAAGCCGTTGCCCAGAGCCTTGGCTCCGGTGATGATATCAGGGACAATTCCATAGTGCTCGATGGCAAACATCCTTCCCGTCCGGGCAAAACCTGTCTGTATCTCGTCACAGATCAGAAGGATATTCTTCTGCTTCATCAAATCCCTCAGGCCGTCAAAGAAGTCTTCAGGAAGAGGACGGATACCGCCGTTTCCCTGAATGGGCTCCACCAGAAGGGCGGCTATTTTATCCCCTCTCTCTTGGATGATCCTCTCTACCTCGGCAGCATCCGAGGCGAAATGAACGGGGACTTCATCGATAAAGGGGTCGGTCCGCCACATGTTGATGTGGTTGGCTCCGGAGGAGAGGTAGGTCCGTCCGTGGAGGCTGTTTTCAAGGGCGATAAACTCCCGTTTCCCCGTATATACACGGGCCAGCAGCATAGCGCCCTCATTGGCCTCAGACCCTGAATTACAGAAGAAGCTGCGCTTCAGGTCTCCGGGAAGAACACCAGCCAGCTTCTCGGCGAGATCTACAACCGGCTGGGTCACATAGATACTTGTCATATGCTGAAGGGTCTGCAGCTGCTCCATCACACGTTTGTTGATGCTCTCGTTACAGTGGCCGCAGCTCATTACAGACACCCCCGCAAAGAAGTCGGCATACTCCTTCCCTTCACTGTCAAAGAGACTGGCCCCCTTCCCTCTTACTATCTGGGGAGGATTGCTGTAAAAGTTGTAGGAACAGGGCATAAGATACTCTTTCTTTTTATCCAGAACGGCATCCGGGCCGATCCAGGGGCCTCCGGCTCTGCCGGGAGCTCCGGCGGAAAGTTCAGAATTGATGGGCGCCATAGGTGAATCCTCCTGCTGTTGTTTCAAGTGATGAAAAAAGCTCCTCCGCCTTCTCCGGAGAGTTCAGGGCCTTGTTATAGAGGGAAACGAGGGCCTCTGTCTCCCTTATGCCATAGGCCTGAAGTTCCAGACGGAAGCTTCCGTAACCAGCTGCAATAAGTTCGGCCATCCGGGGAAGGAGGCATAGCTCCTTGTGGGGGAGAAGATGGTAACGCCCCCACCAGTCCTTCCGGATTGTAAGCCGTGAGACCTCTGTATCCAGATGGACTTCGTCCTCTCCCCTGTTACTGACATCGTGCTCCATATACATTACGGAGGGAAGACCGTGTACAACAGCTTCTCCGGCGGATACCGCGCCCGCACTCTCTGCGTCGGCAGAAAGGGCCTGCAGGGAAGCAAAAGGAAGTTCCAGAGAGGGAGTCCATTCTGTTGCGCCCTGGGAGGTGAAGAAGGCAGCGGCCTTTCCATTATAGATATTCATAGTGTAGTCGCAGACCAGGCTGTAGACTTCTGTATCGATAAACTCAAACACACCTGAGTTTCCCGCAAGAACTCCCGCAGCAGCGGGCTTCTTCTCAAAATACTCCCGCAGGAGCACTCCCTGCCTGTCGTCGGTCATCCGGGGCAGGGCCAGATAGAGCTCCGCCTTATTTCCGGAGCACAGAACCGAGAGTTCTTCAATCTCATTCAGGGATGCAGGTTTTGCAGGAGCCAGCGGCTCAAGACTGAGATAGATTCTGCCGGCTCCCCCTTTAAGGGCAGCCCTGGCCTGTTCGGGCGAATTGACGCGTACAGAGAGTTTAAGCCTCGAACTTTTCACCGGAGCGGCTGCGTCTGTTTCCGCCGCTGCAGACGGGATAACTGCATCTTTCTCTTTAGTGGGAGTACTGAACATTTTCCCGGTGGAGAAGAACTTCCCTGTCCCCTCGCCCAGCGTGTTGATGTTCTCAAGCCCTGGATTTCCGTAGGCGAAGCCTGTAGAAAAGTCTCTCTTCTTAAAGGCTTCCATGTCCTCAGGATCAGAGCGGTCTCCTCCCAGGGGATCTGCGAGAAAACGGTCCAGAGCCTCACCGTATCTGTTTACCAGTTCGACAATAAACTCTTTGTTTCTCATCCGCCCCTCGATCTTGAAGGACGAAACACCTGCGGCAATCATATCTCCCAGGTGGCTGTAGAGGTTCATATCCTTTACGGCAAGAGGGAACGGTTTATCACCGGCAGAACCGGATTCACTTTCCGGGAGGCTGAAGGGCCAGCGGCAGGGTTTGAGGCAGCGTCCCCGGTTGCTTGACATGCCGAAGATCCATGAACTGTAGAGGCACTGGGAGCCGTGACAGACACACATGTCGCCATGGGTGAAGTACTCCAGTTCCACATCTGTCTGCTCTGACAGAAGACGGACATCCTGAAAGCTCATCTCCCTTGAAAGAACCACTCTCTCCACACCCTGACGTTCCAGAAAACGGATCATATCAAGATTGTGGACATTCATCATTACCGATGAGTGCAGCGGGACTGTAACACCCATCTTCTTCGCCAGGGAGAGGATGGCCATATCCTGAACGATCAGGCCATGGGGCTGAAGTTCCTGGAGAAAAGCCATGTACTCCTCGGCCTGTCCCATTTCTGACGGGTCGATCAGACTGTTTACTGTTATGTAGAGTTTTTTGCTGTTTTCATTCGCAAGGTCTACTGCTTCCTTCAGCTCTTCATTGCTGAAATTGAACCCCTTGCGGATCATCCTCATATTGAGCACCTGACCGCCGCAGTAGACGGCGTCGCAGGAACTTTGGATCACATCTTTATAAATGTCGAAGTTTCCCGCCGGGGCCAGGAGCTCCAGGGGTCTTCCGTTGAATTTTCGAATCATAGGGGCAATTATAGGGAATCAGGGGTGGTTGTGTGAATACCGGGGGGTCCCTTTATGGGGCAGTAAAAGGAGAATGTCCGATCTTTATCGCCCCCCCATTATTCCCTTTAGGAATCCTGAAATACCGCTGCCGCTCTGAAGCTCCTCCCTGTCTGAAAATTCAAGAAGATTAGCCTCGTTTCCCGCCAGCAGCAGGACATCATCCTTCAAAAAAATGTAGTCGGGTGTAACAAAGCTGTACTCCTGACCGGTTTTCTCACCTCTGATAGCCACCACATTCAGATGACGGATATCGCGTATGCCAGAGTCCTTCAGCATCTTTCCTACAATCTGGGGCGGAGCTTTGACCTCCGCCAGAACCATCTCCTGACTCAGGGGCATATAGCTTATGAGATGGGAGGTAAGAAGAATTGGGGCCAGACGCTGCGCAGCTTCCTTGTTGGGGTAGATAACATGCTCAGCTCCGATGATATTCAGGATCTCTCCGTGTTCCTCGGTCTCCGCCCGGACAAAGATCTTCTTTACACCCAGTTTCTTGAGATAGTTGGTAACCAGTATGGACACCTCGATTCTGTCGCCGGGGTCAACGATGACAGCATCAATATCAGGGGGAATCAGGCGGCCGATGGTCGCCTCATTGAGAACGTCGGCGATAAAAGAGCGGTGGACCCGGTCCTTGTAGGCCTCAATGGTGGCAGGGTCCTTGTCGATGAGGAGGATTTCACACTCCTCAGACTCAATCTGTTCCAGTATACGTCTTGTAAAGGAGCTGAGTCCTATAATGGCAAACTGCTTTTTCATCTTCAATTCCTTATTGTTTGATCCTGAAGGGGTTTCTACCCGATCAGAACCTCCCCCTCAGGATAACGGATATTGTATGCTCTATCCATCGAACTGACGGGTATGATAATGGCAAAGAGGCCTATACGGCCTGCAAACATGGTGCATATGAGGACAAGCTGGCTGAGACTGCTTAGATCCGAAGTGATGCCCATGCTGAGCCCCACGGTCCCAAGGGCCGAGACGCACTCGAAGAGAATCTCCCGGAACCCGGCAGTACTGTTCCAGTGAAGAGCCTCAAAGAGGGAGACGAGAAAGACCGACAGAAAGAGGATGGCCAGAGCCTTCATAAAGTAGAGTCCCGCACGGGTCAGCAGGTTTGTATTTATCCTTCGTTTGAGAAAGGTGATCTCCCCGTTGTCGTCAATTCCCTTGATAAAGACAAGCAGCAGAAGGAACATGGTGGTTACCTTAATTCCTCCCGCAGTGGATCCCGAACCGCCACCGATCAGCATAAGAACCAGATTCAGAAGATATGAAGGAAGGGAGAAACCCGCCTGATCCACCGTATTGAATCCCGCTGTCCTTGTTGTAATGGACTGAAAGAGAGCCGCACCCACAGATTCAATCTCACTCATGGAGTGAAAAAGACGGGTACGTTCCATTAGATAGAAAACAACAAACCCCAGGGTCAGCAGTACAGGGGTGAAGAGGATCATAACCCTGCTGTGATACCTGAGTTTGACACGCCCCCGTGTACGGCATACCCGGGCTACATTCCATAGCACCATAAACCCCATCCCCCCTGTAATGATAAGGAATGAGATCCCCGTCATTACGATGGGATTGGAGCTGAACCGGGTCAATGAGTCTGAATAGAGGGAGAATCCGGCATTGCAGAAGGCCGAAATGCCGTGAAAAACCGATGAAAAGAGAGGCCGGTCCACACCCTGCCGAATCATTCCCGGATAGAGTATAACCATTCCTATAACTTCAAGAATCAGTGTTGAGAAAAGGATTCTTCTTATGATTCTTTCAGGCTTCTGTATATGCTCGGAGCCGTAGTACTCCTGAATGATAGCCATATTTGAAAAGGAGAAACGGCTTCCCGGAAAGAACAGATAGAGAGTGGAAAAGGTTATAAATCCCAAACCTCCCGCCTGGATAAGACAGAGCAGGATAATCTGACCGGAAAAGGAAAAGCTCCCTGTGTCCACCGTGGACAGGCCTGTCACGCAAACTGCCGAAACTGCCGTAAACAGAGCATCCAGAGGGGTAATTCTGCCTTCTGAAAATGATGAAGGCAGAAGCAGGAGAAGAGTTCCAAGAAAGATGAGTGAGAGAAAATACAGAAGGAGGATCTGTTTATCAGATAGCTGTTTAAACACTTGAAAAATTTACTCGATCAAATCCGTGATGACTGGAAACTCCGAGGCCGGGACGGTTCCCTCCCTTGTATATACGACCTGACCCGCTTCATTGACAATCAGAAAACTGAAGCTTTTGCCGCGGTAACGGAAATTATCGGTCATATTACCGTTCCAGTCTCCATAGACAGGCATTCCGGTCTTCCGGGAGTATTCAATAAGCCGCTCCTGCCAGATCTTTTTAAGAAGCCCCACATCCGAGCAGTTTACAACAACTACAGTCAGAACATCCTCCCTGTTCAGGGAGAGAGACTTGATATAATCCTTTAACTCACCGTTGGCAGACATGCTGGAGCGGTCTTCATAAAAGAGCAGAGTTTTTCTGTCTCTCAGATCATCTCGGATCAGAATCTGCCCCATCCCGGAGGCAACAGAGAACGAAGGAATACTGTCCCCGGGCTGCAGCGCACTGATAGAGAGTGAAAAGACAAGCATCATAACGAGGGACAACCAAAAGCTACGGAGCGAAATCATCGGCACTTCCTTTCAAGAGTCTATACATACTAAAGAATAACCAGAATCCCTCAAAATTGTAAGTCACTCATCTTCAGAATCAGGAAGAGGCATGGCTCCCGCTTTCTCCTTGCTGCCAGCGGAGAACTTGAAGACCGGAGACCAGTGAGCCTCCCTCGCAGGAATGGTAATCTCCTCGCCTGTCTTGGGGTTTCTGCCTATTCGGGCTTTCTGGCTGGGTTTCAATTTCATTGAGAAACGGCCCATACGTCCGAAGGAGACCGATTTGCCCATCAGCATTCCCGTTTCAAGCATGGACACATAGTCATCCGTGACTTCTCGGATCTTATCCTGGGTCAGGCCGCTTTTTCTTGCAAGATAAGCGATGATATTCTGCTTGTTGAACTGGTCCGCATCCCGGGCATCCACAGGGAGGGTCAGGTCACGGTTGAGATGGATAAATGAATTTGTGAGGAAGACCGAAGCCTCCCGGACCCTCTTGTCCTGTTCGGCGGGAGGAACATCGTCCCGGCAGGCCACAATTTTGTAGAGGGCTGAGGTTTTCTTTAAAGGGCCCTTTGTAAACTCGGCGGACTTTCCATAGGCTGCGGCACTGCCAAGAGAAGTGGCATGATAGGTCACCAGATCGGGAACATCGGTCCTCAGGGTGATACTGGCATACTCAAGCCAGCGTTCTGACCCGTAGCCGAGGGTTATAAGGGAGCCTGAAAAGGTCAGAAAAAGGGCTGCCCTGGGACTGTCTGCATCAAGCTCCTTAAGCTCCTCCATATCAAGAAGACGAATCTGCTCGGAAAAGAGCTTCTCCTTCTTCTCCCAGCTGGCGCAGAGCCTGTCAAAGGAGTCGTCCTCTTTGATCCACTCACCCGTGGACTGGCTGTAAATTCTTTCAAGATGTTCCTTTACCTGTGCCGGTAATGACATATTCTACCTCCCTGAACTGTATGATTCCATTTCCATTACAATCTGATCACTGCTTCCGGCACCTGCGCTCCCCTCGTACTTGAGGAGATAGTGGGGCCGGTCTGCGGAGTACCAGAAATATGTTTTGGGGACCATGCCGTTAAACATGGCCATTCCCCCTGACATTTTAACATTGAGCTGAAGTTTATGTGCCGTGTAAGTCTCCTCACCGATACTGATGCTCTCCCTCTTTACATACCTGATGCGGAAGGACACGGGGCTTTTCCTGCCGGAGTCATCCTCCGGACTTGTGGGAAGTACCAGATTGAGAGTTTTAGGATCGGCAAAGGGATATCCCCTGAGAACATGACTGAGACCGGCAATATCCACAAGGAAAATCTCATCACTCTTCAATGGAGGGACAGAACGGATTTCGGAAGAGCTTATAAACTCAGTTCGGCCGCTCTTCAGGACAGAGTGATGCCTGAAGGGAACAAGGCTGTCTCTGGAAATCTCTATTTCCTCTTCCTGCAGGGGCGATTGAGAGGTAATCCGGTACCAGGAGCTGCCGTCATCATTGAGGAATCTGTCAACTCTCTGTATCAGGGTGACAGAAAGATCATCACCGCTGACGGAATAACGGATCTCCTCACCTTCCGGAATCAGAGGGTCACTAAGGGGGCTGTTCGAATAGAGAGGCCCCGTGATCATAAAAAGTACTAGCATTAGAAGTAAGGAGAGTTTTCTCTGTGTTGAAGCTGACATAAAACCTCTTTTCCCTTTAGGAAATCTGCTTTTGATAACAGTATAGAGTATACATCATAACTCAAGATATTCTTTTTCCGAGACCCGGAATATGGTATAATCCGGGACATGCCTAAAAACATCCATCCGCGAGTCCAGTCGGTCAGTCTTAAAAGAGGATACGACGGCCAGTTTCTGCTGCTCTGGGGAGCGACAGAGAAAGAGATTCCCCTACCCCCTGTAAACAGGGAGAAGCTGAACAGATACGACAAAGCCTACTGGTATGACCTGGAGTTTGCCGGCTGGAACAGCAACAAAATAAATATTCCCGACTCACCCAGAGACGGCGCCGCCGGTAAAAGCCTTGTTTATCTTCAACCGGGAAGCAAACA
This sequence comes from Oceanispirochaeta sp., assembly GCA_963676905.2. Classification (GTDB taxonomy): domain Bacteria; phylum Spirochaetota; class Spirochaetia; order DSM-2461; family DSM-2461; genus Oceanispirochaeta. Next base: position 1,778,562 of record CAXXVE010000001.1, on the reverse strand, counting down.
CCCCTATATGAAACAGTATGCCTCCACAATGGAGGAGCGTTGCCGGAATTTCGGGATAAACCTCACCATTCTGACATCCGAGTGGAACGATGATCAATTTGATGCCAATGTAAGCAAAGCCATTGCCATGAAACCTGATATTATTCTTCTGAATCCGGAGCATCAGCAACTCAGCAACACATGGTATAAAAGAATCAACGAAGCGGGAATCCCTGTTATCGGGGGGAACTTCCTCGCAGACAACGAGGGCCACCGCTACCTCCTGGCCTGGACAGGCCCGGATGACTGGGGACAGAGCCGTCTGCTTGCAAGAACAATGGCCGACAGAATGAACCGCAGGGGAGGCTATGCCATACTCCGCCACCGTCCCGGGAATTCAAGCTACTATGCAAGGACCTGGGGGGTTATTACAGAACTGGAGGAGTATGCACCGGAGATGAAGCATCTGGACTCCAGGGGCGGAATGAATCCCCAGAAGGCGGCGGCAGCGGTTGAAAAATGGCTTGACCTCTACGGTGATGAAATAAAAGGGATTTACAGCGCCGACGACGAGGCTGTTATGACAGCGGTAGCCGAAGTGCTCGAGAGAAGAAACAGAAAGGACATCTGCTGCGTTGCCGCGGGAAGCAGCAATACGGGGCTTGAGCTTATAAGGGAAGGCAGGCTCTACGCCTCCTCCTATCAGTCTCCTGAAATAGATGCGGAAACAGCAATTCAGACCATTGCAGACTGGTTTGAAGGTCTTTCGGTAGAGCCAATCCGCTATCTTCCCAAGCATATTGTGACGGCCGCCGATGCCGATGAGTTTATAAACCGCAGCCCCGGAGTCAACACTCTGAATATGTACCATCTCTACAGTTCCATCAGGGAGTACAACTGGCGTGCCTGCTACAACTTTTTCGGCGACCTTTATGAGAAACTTCTAACAAGCCGGGTAATCCCCAGCGAAATGTTTCAGGGAATCTGTCTGGAACTTCTGACTGATATGATTGTGCTTCTCAAGGAGGACGGCCTCTCGGTGGAGGATTCACTGGGAAGCTATGATAATCTTGTGAAACACCTGTTGAAAGGCGGGGATATCCCTTCGGTACTGGAGTGGATGAATGATATGGCCCAGCAGGTAATTGCCGCAAAACTGGCTAAAATCAACCGGAAGTCCCACATTCAGGAGATCATAGACTATATCAACAGCCATTTTACATCTCCCATGTCCCTGAAGTCCCTCTCCTACGACTTCTCAATATCCCAGGCTTATCTGGGACAGATCTTCCGGAAAGAGACAGGGATGAAATTCAACGATTATCTGAATGATAAAAGGGTTGAAGAAGCCAAAAGGATGCTGAAGGGAGAGAATGTTGTGATCAACAAGATTGCCCTCCGCCTTGGATATACGGATCCGGCCTACTTCTACAAGATATTCAAGAAGAGAACTGGAATATCCGCCTCCGAATATATTCAGAGGCAGAACTCCTAGTCTACTTTATTTCAGGCAGATCAAACTCACCAAGATCAAGAGGATATGTTCCGTTGTCCTTGATAAGATTAAAGACATATTCATAACGCTCGGCGCTGACATTGCTCGGAACGGAGTGGTCTGACTGAACGATGTATCCGCCCCCTTTGGCCGCATTCATCTTGGTCAGGACCTCCTCCTTCAGTTCATCCAGAGGGGCATCAGCCCACTTCATAACGTTGATATTACCGCAGAAGGCCATATCGTGGCCGAACACCTTTCTTTTATCAATAACATCCATACCCGACTTGGCTTCAAGGGGATTGTAGCAGTCCAGCCCGATGTCGATCAGGTCAGGCCAGATATCGGTGGAGTTGCCGCAGCCGTGATAGATGACAGGAAGCCCCTTGCTGTGGACAAAGTCAATCTGTTTCTGAAGTCCCGGCTTGAAGAAGCGTCGCCAGGAGTCGGGGCTGAAGAGCATGCCGTTTACATAGGCGACATCTCCGTAGATGATAAAGCCGTCCAGCTTTCCCTCTACAGCTTCATACTGTGCCTTCATACACTCCAGATTGAAATCATGGACCCTGTTTATAAATGTTTCAAGCTCTTCGGGATAGAGGGCGGACCATAGAAGGACATTCTCGCTTCCTATGATTCTCCAGCCCTGCTCCATACCCTCACAGACGGAACCGTATACCGGAAAGTCTCCGTACCACTCCTTAACAGTTTCAGTAAAGGCGGGGGTGTTGCGGCTTATAACCTCGGACACTCCGTTCAGCTGATTGTCACCGGCCTTGAAGTAGCGCCGCTCATCCCAGGGATCATCAAATTTGAAGTCCAGCATCTTCTCAACCGTATCGGTTTCAAACTTTTCAAAATAGGGCATCTGAGCACCCTTTTTGTGGCGGATAATTGCCTCAAAACCGGTTCGGACGATCTCTTCATCCTCGGTACTCTTAATTATTTCAAAGTCCTTGATATGAGGATCAAGGTTCGGCATGATGGGTATCCAGTCAAGATCGTAATATTTATATGGTGTGGCATCCTTGGGCAGACCCAGTTCCTCTCTCCAGCGTTCAATAAATGTGAGCCAGAAAAAGTCGCTGACGGGAACTCTGTCCCCCTCCTCATGACTGAGGGATTTATTCAATCTGTCCAGCTTTTTCAAACAGTTTTCGCTTCTTTCCATGGGAACTACTCCTTTTATCTCCATGTAGAAAATATATTCCTGACGGATTTAAGACCGCTCTATCTATCGACTTCCTCCATCGCAATTTCTGCCCACTCCCACAGCCTGGGAGGATCATAATTGACTGTGGAAATATCTTTCATTATCAGCTCTATATGACAGTTCCCCTCTGCCTGATCCAGAAAATCCCGGATCTGCTTTCTGGCTTCTGAGGGGTCCCATGTGCGGGTAGCAAATACAGCGGGATTGGGTTTACGGCTGATCACATAGTCACTGCCGATCTCCCGAATGGCTTTCACAGTGTCATTCCAGGGACTGCATGAGATCTTTCTGAGATTGGGAATCCGCCTCAGCTGCTCCATCTTTCCGGCTAGAGGCTCACAGCATCCGTAGTAGGTCAGTCCCCATCGTTCCAGCCAGCGCAGGTCGTGGTCGATGGCAAAATCCCAGTGCATTTCAGGGGAAACATCTGAGAATATCTGGGCATTGGAACAGCCCCACATATTCTTCGGTTTTATATGCTCAGAATCAAAATCCTCACCGGGAAGGGTGCTTGTATAGCCGTATCCCCCGGATCCTATTCTTGTGTTGTCACAGTCCAGGCTCAGAAGATTCTGTTCTTCAAACTGATCAAGCTCGACCATCCAGGCGTCCACCATACGGTCTACCGCATCATGAACCATATCAGGGCGGAGAACCAGATCCATCATGGCCTCGGTAACACCCCACCACCGGATCAGAAAATCCCAGGGTGTAAACCAGATGTGGCTCTGCCCCTTGAGCTTCACTGGAAGGATATCGCCAAGTACATCACTCATGGTATGAAAACTGTAGGCAGTCGCCGCTTCATTATGTGTGATTACGGGCATTTTGATTTTTGCAATATCTTCAGGTTCTGAAATTTGAATTTTAAAGTGGCGGGAAACAATGTCGTTGGCATCGTCGGTTCTGGCAATATCAGTCTCTTCCAGAATCCCGAAATCGGTGCTGTGGATGACCTTTTCACAGTCAAACCAGGGATTCACAATCATATCACAGGGAAGATGGCTCCACTGGTAGATCGTCTTTCTCAGAGAGTCTTCGAGGGATCTTGCCCATGGATGTTCACAACGAAGTGTCAGCTCATCATCAACATTCATCTCATGCCAGGGGATCTCGTTGACCCAGACCATGGGACGTACAGAGTCCAGATCGTTCAGGCGGGTCCAGAGACGGGCCTTCTCTTTGTGAACAGGACTGTCTGCGATGACAGCATACTTCTCACCCAGATCGCGGAGCACATCCTTTTCCTCCTGACGCAGATTTATCTCTTCTGCAACAGGAACTGCCGATCTGTGGCTGGGATCGTGTAACATAACATACCTCTTTCTGCTTATCAGAGTACCCGCCTGCGGGAGCAGGACGGGCTGTTATTCATGAGAGATCAGTCCAGATGATAAAGTTCTTCCATATCGGACCACCATTCGCCTTCCTTCCGGTTTTCCAGAGGCTCCTGAAAGGGTTTGACGAGATCCCACCACTCCTGAGTCTTGGGGTCAGCAGCCATTTTGGCCATATCCCCTTCAAAGTCATTTCCTGTATATTCAAAGTAGGCAAACAGATAGCCGTCCCTGTGATAGATACTGTAGTTGGAGATATTGCACTCTTTGATCATGGCATTGATCTCGGGCCAGGGATGGGCATGGTGATAGGCATAGTCATTCAGTTTGTCGGGTCTTACTTTGATTACCTGTCCAAATCGTCTCATTTTAATCTCCTTGTTTACTGGCTACATCAGTCTCAGGCTTCAGATACAGCAGTATCCGGTCCTGTTCCGTTTCCCTTGCTGCTGCGCTGAATTGATTTCAGTTTATCGGCCTCGGGAAGCAGTGCGGGTCTCTCTCCCTTGCGCAGGGATTCTTTATAGAGGACATAGGCCTCATAAAGGACAACCGCACCCAGCAGGACTCCTGCAGAAAGGACCTGTGAGTCAAACCCGAGTCCCATACCGATGAGTCCATTGAAAATTGCCTGAATAGTGATTACGGCTACCGCTGTTTTAACAGCCGATCCCCGTCCTCCGGTCATGACGGTTCCTCCGATAATTGTGGAAGCCAGAACCAGCATAAGAGGATTGATCCCTCTCTCTCCATAGTTGGGAACTGCCGCATTCATAGAAGTTGCAAAGAGGATTCCTCCAAGAGCCGCTGTAAATCCGGAAATTACAAAGGTCCAGATAATCTTGTTCTCCATATCGATACCTGCCTGCCAGGCTGCTTCCTTGTTGGAACCGACCATAAAAAGGCCGCGTCCCCACTTTGTTTTAACAAGGAGAATCTCAAAGAACACAAGCACAGCTATTGTTATAAGGGAACGCATGGTGAAGAACTCAAGATAGGGCACCTTCAGAAGAGGTTTCTCAATGATGTCCACAAGCATGTAGCTGTTGGCACTGATCGTATTTCCCTTGCTGTAGGTATAAACAAAGCCGCTCAAGGTTGTCAGCATACCGATGGTTACGATAAAGGAGTGAACCTTCCCCTTGGCCACAAGCAGTCCGTTGATCAGTCCGAAGAAAGAACCGGCGGCCAGGGCTATAAGGAAAGCAACAATCCATGCTCCCACCACTGCAGCCGCACCGGCAGGCTCTCCGCCAAAGATGGCATAGAAGCGGTTGAACTCACCCATTACCATCAGGGCTCCCACATTGATCATGGAACCGACGGAAAGGTCGAAGTTTCCTCCGATCATTACAAAGGTAAACCCGATTCCCACAACCATCGGCAGGAGGGAAGTCTTCAACATCGGAATGACATTGGAGGAGCGCATAAAGCCCGGAGCTCCGATAGACATCATAATGATTACTATCACCAGAAAGGTGTAGATCCTGTTGTTGTTCAGGGTCCCCAGTATTTTATCTTTATCAATTTGTTTATTAAGCATAGTCACGCCCCAGTTTTCTCAAGGATTTGGCATTCACCGCTACTACCGTGATGAATATGGCACCGGTAATCATCTTCTGTGTAAAGGTACCGATACCCAGAAGAGTCAGAATATTGCTTATGAGTCCCAGGGTGAAGACACCGCCGAAAACACCTATCATCGAGCCCCTTCCTCCCGAAAGGCTCATGCCTCCGAGGATGATGGCGGTTACTGCCTGAAAGTCGTATCCCTGTCCGATATAGAATGCACCTACCTGGTTGAGGGATGTCATAAACACACCGGCGATGGCTGCAAAGATGGAAGACATCATAAAGGCCATCATAACGGTGCGGGTGGCGTTGATTCCGGACATTTTACCGACCTCATAGCTGGAACCGACAACTTTAAGCTGGTTACCGAAGGTGGTCTTGGACATGATAATATATCCAAGAATCATCACACCGAACATGACATAGAGGACCAGGGGGACTCCCAGAGGATAGGTGGTGGCAAGGCCGTTGAACACCGCCGCCCGGGAGACAAGGTCCAGATCCATGATATTAGGGTCCAGTTTCCGCATAATGGGAAGGAAAAAACCGGTTGTATAGGTCTTTTCCGTTGCCATATCGGGATAGATCTGAGTTCCCTTATAGGACCAGCGCACCAGTCCCTCAAGGATAAAGTTCATTGCCAGGGTCCAGATAATGGCGTTAACCCTGAGTTTTCCTATAACAAAGCCGTTGATCATTCCTATTACAGTACCGGCTATGACTGCCGCAATAATTCCGTACCAGATGCCGTAGCGCATAAACTCGACACAGATAACACCGGTTGTAGCCATGGTCATTGGAGCCGAAAGATCTCCGTACTGGCCGCAGAATATGACAAAGGCAATTCCCGCCGCAACGATTCCAAGGTAGGAAACGGCGTTGAGAATATTGAGCATGTTGGTGGAACTCAGAAAGCTGGGAGAAACAATCATTCCCACAATCGACAGCACCAGAATCATAAAGAACACACCGAATTTGTTGATAATCAGTGTAATGCTGTTATGACTTGTTTTTCTAATATCCTGTTTAGTATTCGACACTGAAAACTCCTCTTTCTCCATTGGCCGCCAGAAGGACCTTGTTTTCATCAAAGCCGTCATCTTTCTGCAGATCTCCGATCAGATGCCCCTGACGCATTACGGCGACTCTGTCTGAGAGAGCTACCAGTTCGGGAAGGTCGGAAGAGAGAAGGATAACCGACAGCCCCTCTTCGGCAAGTTTTACTATGGTTTCATGAATCAGTTTTTTCGCACCCACATCAACACCCCTTGTGGGTTCATCCAGAATCAGAACCTTGGGCTGGGTAGAGAGCCATTTGGCCAGAAGAATCTTCTGCTGGTTTCCACCGGAAAGGTTAGATGTTGTGATCTCGGGATCATGGGGATAGATTGTCAGCTTCTCATAGAGTTCCTTAAGAATCGGGTTACCCTTCTTGGGACGGAAGAAGAAAAACTGAGAAAGTCTGCCTATGATTGTCGAAAGAATATTGTTCCTGTTGGAGAGTCTCAGGGCCAGGCCTTCGGTCTTCCGGTTTTCAGAAAGATAGGCGACCCCCTTGTCCAGCATCTGGCTCATTCCCTTTACACGGATCTCCTCATCATCCAGAATCAGCCTGCCGTAGTCCACCCTGTCGGCTCCTGAAAGGCAGCGCCCGAGTTCGGTCCGTCCTGAACCGGCCAGCCCTACAACGCCGAGGATCTCTCCGCTGTACAGCTCAAATGAGACATCGTGGACAAAACCGTAGTGCGTCAGATTCTCTACTTTGAGAATCACATCATTACAGTCAGCTCCGGGACAGTCCCTGACAAAATCATCTATTTTTTCTCCGATCATCATTTCGACCAGAGTCTCATTGTCTACATCTTTAATGTCGCAGGTATCAATTTTTTTTCCGTCTCTCAGAACGGTGACCCTGTCTGCTATTTCAAATATTTCGGGAAGGTGGTGTGAAATGTATACGATGGCCACTCCCTCTTTCTTGATCTCTCTGATAATTTCGAAGAGCATCTGAACTTCTTCGCTTGAAAGTGCTGAAGTAGGCTCATCCATAACCAGAATTTTGGGATTGTCATTTAAAACCTTGGCCATTTCTATAAGCTGGGACTCATGCTGGGAGATGTTCTTCATCTCTGTGCCGGGATCAACCTTCTTATCCAGCCTGACCTTCGCCAGGGATTCAAGAGCCTGCTGTCTCAGTGCGTCCTGGTCGACAAAAAACCCCTTTGTAGGGATCTTGCCGGCAAACATATTCTCTTCAACCGATCTGTTATAGGCTATACTCAGTTCCTGGTAGACCATGCCTACCCCTTCCTTCTTAGCCATATGAGGGGTATGAAGCTGTACTGCTTTTCCATCAATAAGAATCTCTCCTGAATAGTCCGCAAAGGACCCGGCCAGGATTTTCATCAGAGTCGATTTCCCGGCTCCGTTTTCCCCCATAAGGGCATGAACTTCTCCGGCTTTGACTTCAAAACTGACCTTGTTCACCGCGAGAGTACCGGGGAACTGTTTACTCACCTCATTCATCTGCAGTGCTATTGCCGATTCGCCCACTTTTTTCTCCTCTACTCCAAAGGACCTCCCCTTTCGGGAAGGTCCTGTTTTCATTTAAAAAATGTTACGCTCAAACTCAGATGAGCATTTTTCCTACCACTGAGCGGGCATGTAATCATCAACGTTTTCAGGAGTAATTACAGCCTGGGGCAGGTAGAATGCAGCATTGGCACCCAGGTCAACACCATTGAAGTAGTCAGCTGCTACCTTGATGGGAACAGCACCGTCAGCTTCGGCGGACTGGAAGGTAATTGCATTTATCTTTCCGGCCTTAACAAGGTCCATACCTACCTTGGAGTTACCTGCGGCGATTACATAAACATCGCTTCTTCCGGCTTCTTCCAGGGCCTGTGTGGCACCAAGAGCCTGTGCAGAGTCATCGGCAAGTACGATACATGTCAGATCATCACCAAAACGGGTGATCCAGTCTGCAACAACCTGTTTTGTCTTGGGAGCTTCAAATCCGGGAGACTGAATGTCCAGAGTCTTCATTCCGGGGTAGTTCTCTTTATAGTACTCAATTACATTGGTAGTTCTTGCAAAGTAGGGAGAACCGCCGGGGATATGTGTGATGTATCCTACACCGCCCTTTCCACCGACATCAGATGCCATATACTCGGCAAGCATCTTGAACTGACCGAAGTCATCGGGAGCGGTAATGGCCAGAACGTATCTCATGGCGTCATCGCTGGGAATCATGTTGTATGCGATGGCGGGGATTCCTGCATCGTAGAGTTTTTTGAACTGCTGAACACTGGCTTTTGCATCAAGGCTGGCCAGAAGAACAATATCAGCTTTTTCGGCAATGGCTCTGTCGATATACTGGTTCTGCTGGTTCAGGTCACCGTTGGGGTTCCACATTTCAAACTCAGCCATGTAAGCTTCACAGGCGATTCTTGAACCGTTTGCTACGGCAGTCCAATAGGGGTGCTCTGACTGCATGATCATGACAATCTTCTTGCCGACGATACCGTCAGCGGGAGAGGGGATCATCTCAACTTTCTTGGTCTGCCGGCCGGCATACTCAAGCTTCCACATATCCAGTGCCTCGGCATCAGTGGGCTTGGGAGGTACAGGTCTTGTATCTCCGTACATCAGCAGCAGCTGTCCATCGCTTCCACGTACATCAGAAATGTCGATAGCCAGAGAGGCTTCCAGGTTTGCCTTTGCTTCTGCATCGCTTTTACCGGCAGCTTCCTCCTGCTGTCCCGCTGCGAAAGCGCTTCCTGCTACAAGAACGACCATCAAAACCAATGAAAAGATCTTCTTCATACCAAAAACTCCTTTAAACATTTGAATCACCGCGTGATTAGGTTGCGGCATTGTAAAAATGCGAGAAAAATTGTTTATTTCCTCACAACTCTTGTTCAGACTAAATCCGTTTTAAAACACCCGCAACAGGACAAATTATGTATAGCACTGGAATAATTTCGGAATTTTTCCGTACCTGTGCTGTCAGCGGGGATGCCGGGACTATGGGATAATGAAGCATATTCCCTCCAGGGGTGACTGGAAAATCGGAGACACAATCATGTAAAGATGGAATGTTTTCAGGTCATCCTTTTTCCGAGGTGATTTTCTCCCGGTATTCCGATGGATTCATACCGGTCTGCTTCTTAAAGATTCTGAAAAAATAGCTGGCATCGGAATAACCTGCCTCCCTGGCAACCTCATACTCCTTGAGCTGGAGATTCTGAAGGAGGAGTTTTGCCTTCTCTACACGGATCGTATTCAGATGACTTGAGAAGTTATGACCCGTATGTTTTTTATACAATTGCCCCAGATAGGCAGCTGTAAGATTGTACCTGTAGGAGAGGACCTTCAAGGAGAGGGGTTTCTCGGAATTGACCCTCACATACTGGACGATCTCTTCAATGGGAACTTTCAGGGACTGTTCTTTTTTTACTAGATCACAGAATTTTCCGGAGATTTCACGGAGCCATCTGAAGGTATGATCAATGCTCTTCTGATGTACAATCCGTTTGGTCAGAGTCGCCGGGTTACTGCATCCCGTCAAGCTGTGGTTGTTTATCCCGGCCTCTGAAGAGATATGTATAAAGTGGGAGAGAATCTCGATTGCCACACCGCTGCAGTACTCTGCTGTCAGAAGGCTGCAGTCCCTAAAACGGCCGGCAAGATCCTCAAAAAAGAGATCTACACCCTCGGGATCTCCCAGTTTCAGGGCTTCCGTATAGGGTAGATAATCAACGACAGGCAGCTCGTTCTTTCTTGTAAGGAACAGTTCAACATCATCACGGGTTATAACATGAACAGGCATAAAAGAGACAGGGGAAATCTCAAAACCGTTGAACCAGTCGATAGCCGTCTGCATGGCCAGAGTACCATCAATGAATCCAGACTGATAGGTTGTCGCTTTGAGCCGCCCCTGCTTGATAAACCGCAGTGCTTCCGGGGGGCTCCAGTGCGTCACACAGACAATATCATCCCGCCGGTGACCGGCCATTGCCTTGAATATACCCTTCTGGACTATGCTGTCGGCAGAGACGATCCCTTTCAGCCCGTCTCCGAACCGGTCAAGCCAGATGTTGACGGCCTTCTCTGTGGAATCCTGATCCATTTGGGTAGAACAGAAATCCAGACAGGTCATTGCGGGAGCTATCTTTTTCAGTTCTGCAATAACGCCCCAGGTTCTGGCTAGATTGCATGAGGTCCCTTCATAATGCTGAATCAGGGTATACCCGCCTCTGTAGTTCATATACCTGGCAAAATGCCTTGCAAGCTCCCGGGACATCTCCCAATCATTGGGTCCTGTCCATGAAAGAATATACGGAAGATCCTCCTGGGAAGGCATAAGATTGCAGCCGATTATGGGGATACCCGCTTCGTAGATCTTCCTGTAGAGTCCCTTAATCTTGATGAACTCCGGCATCAGGTGGATCAGAAGATCCGGTTTGCTTAAAAGGACCTTCTCAGCGAAGGCCACTTCAGACTCGGTACTGCCGTCGGTGCCTGTAAGCTCAAACTCAATATCATACAGCTCCGCCAGCTGCCGCATTCCCTCAGCCATATGATCCATATAGGGGTGATCCATTGGTATATTGCAGAATACCCGCTTCCCTTCTGGGCCGTCCGCACTGCTTTCAGGCATGGGGAGCTTTTCAACCTGCCAGTGCATATGCTCCTGATCATACCAGTGCCTGTCATCATCAAGAGGAAAATCTTCGGGATGTTCAGGGCGTTTTGACACAGCAGCCATACCGGGAGTTCCAATTATCAGCAGAGAATCTCGTGAGGTCAGAACCGGGCTCCTTGAAAAAAATGATTCAAGTATTATAACACGGAAAAATGACTCCCGGATTCAGTATCACTGACTATTTGTACTCCCTTACTGCATCAAACATTGCAAGAATATTCTCAGGGGGAACATCAGGCATTATGTTATGAATATTATTGAATACATAACCGCCCCGGGGCATGAGAAGATCAAGACGCCTGAAGACCTCGTTCCTTACTTCAGCAGGAGTTCCGTTATTCAGGATTTCCCTCGGGTCCATCCCACCACCCCAGAAAACAATATCCTTTCCGAACTCCGACTTGACCTTTTCAGGCTCCATATCAAGGCAGTTGGTCTGCAGTGGATTGATTATATCCATCCCCTCCTCGATGAGTGAGGGAATATACTGATAGATAGAACCGCAGCTGTGGAGGAATGTCTTCATACCGCTGTTATTGTGTACATAGGAGCAGAGTGTCTTCCTGTGTTCATGAAAAAGATCCCTGTAAACATCAAGGCCCATAAAAGGACCGGAATCCATCCCAAGGTCATCTCCGAACCTGAGGACATCAACAACGTCTCCAACAGACTCACAAACCTTAGCAAGGGTTTTCATATGACGTTCCATAAGGAGCTCCATCAGTATGGCTACATTATCCTGGTCCGTATACAGATCCATCAGAAAGTTGTCCATACGCCGAAGAAAGGTACCCCATTCAAACAGGTTGCATCCGCAGACAACAAGGAGAGCCTTATCAGTACTCTCACGGAGCTTTATTGTGCGGCTCCTCAGCTGCTCCCAGAAATCATCCTCTCCGGCATGATCCCATGGACTGTGGACAAGATTGGACCAAAGGACTTTATCCATGGCCTCATCTATTGCCTCCTCCATGGCTCTCCTGCCTTCAGGATATCCATCAACCCATGGGAAGTGGGCCTGATCATAAAAAGTAGCCCCCGGCGGCATCACCGCCACGGGAGTTCCGTCCTGATGGTAAGCCGTCCAGACACCCCTGTCATTCAAAACAGGATTGAACCAGGATGGATTAAAGGCTCTGTACTTGTCAGTCAGCTCAATCTCCTGCCAGTCAGAGGGTTTGTCATTGAACACTCTGCCAATGTCAAGGACATCCACCCCAAGCCTGTCTACAAGCTCTTCACCGGGCTGTGCGAGCTGCTGCACAACATCGTAAACCAGTGTAGGCTCGCTGCTTCCAAGATGCTTCATAAGACGGGCATGTGCTATTGCAGAGATACCCGAACTGGGGGTAGCCCCCAGATCTACTGGAACCCTGTCAGGTTCCTGATGATTTATAGAAGCAAGAATGCGTTCCCTTGATGTCATAGTGTCCTCCCTTTTATCTGATTTCAGCATACCATCGGGATGATTTATGCCGCCATTGTAAAGATTCTGGATTTATATGGAATAATTGCGAAACTTATAGAGCCTTGAAAATGATAAAAGGAACCGTCGGGAAACAGAAAAAGCCCCGATCAAATGACCGGGGCGCGACAGGCTTATCATCTCAGGACTACCCCTGAGAATAAAAAAAAACCCTCAATCTTTCGACTGAGGGTTTAACTGGCGACGACCTACTCTCCCACCGTAGCAGTACCATCGGCGCGGTTGAGCTTGACTTCCGTGTTCGGGATGGGAACGGGTATAACCTCAACGCTAAAATCACCAGATTAGTGATCAGTTCAAAGAACTTCACACCTATATATATTCTTAACTAAAGGGACAAATAATAATATGGTCAAGCCTCACGGAAGATTAGTACTGGTCGGCTCAATATGTTTCCACACTTAGACCGCCAGCCTATCAAACTGATATTCTCTCAGATTCCTTAAGCTCCCTTAAAGGGAGAGGGATGTCTCATCTTGAGGTAGGCTTCCCACTTAGATGCTTTCAGCGGTTATCCCTTCCGAACTTAGCTACTCAGCACTTACCGTTGGCACGATAACTGATACACCAGAGGTTCGTCCATTTCGGTCCTCTCGTACTAAAAATAGATCCTCTCAAACATCCAACGCCTGTGGCAGATAGGGACCGAACTGTCTCGCGACGTTCTGAACCCAGCTCGCGTACCGCTTTAAATGGCGAACAGCCATACCCTTGGGACCTGCTCCAGCCCCAGGATGCGATGAGCCGACATCGAGGTGCCAAACTTTGCCGTCGATATGAACTCTTGGGCAAAATCAGCCTGTTATCCCCGGAGTACCTTTTGTCCGTTAAGTGACGGCCCTTCCACTCAGAACCGCCAGATCACTATGACCTACTTTCGTACCTGCTCGACTTGTAAGTCTCGCAGTCAAGCTACCTTATGCCATTGCGCTTACAGCATGATTTCCAACCATGCTAAGGTAACCTTTGCGCGCCTCCGTTACTCTTTAGGAGGCGACCGCCCCAGTCAAACTGCCCACCTGACATTGTCCATGATGCGGGTAACGCACCACGTTAGAAATATAACTGATAAAGGGTGGTATTTCACCAACAACTCCAACCAGCCTGACGACCAGTCTTCAAAGTCTCCCACCTATCCTACACATCATCAGCCATAGTTCAATATCAGGATACAGTAAAGGTTCACGGGGTCTTTCCGTCTAACCACAGGTAATCGGCATCTTCACCGATACTTCAATTTCACCGGGTCTCACGTTGAGACAGTGAGAAAGTCGTTACACCATTCGTGCGGGTCGGAACTTACCCGACAAGGAATTTCGCTACCTTAGGACCGTTATAGTTACGGCCGCCGTTTACCGGGGCTTCAATTCACTGCTTCACTAAAAGTTAACAGCTCCTCTTAACCTTCCGGCACCGGGCAGGTGTCAGTCAATATACTTCTCTTTGCAGATTCGCATTGACCTGTGTTTTTGGTAAACAGTCGCTTTCTCCTGGACTCTGCAACTCCACCATCACGTGCTGAGCCATGCTTTTCCCTAAGTTACGCATGTATTTTGCCGAGTTCCTTAACGTGAGTTCTCCCGTACGCCTTAGAATTCTCATCCCATCTACCTGTGTCGGTTTGCGGTACGGTACCTAGTAACCTAACCTTAGAGATTATTTCTTGACTCGATGAATCACCCAACTTCGCTCACCCGTAGGATCGCTACCCTTAACATCTCTCCTCCAGCAGCGGATTTGCCTACTGCCGTCAACGGATAAATGCTTGGACCAGGACAACCAACGCCTGGCATGGGATCTCCTTAAGTGTCATCCCATCGAAATTACTAGATGTACTGGAATATTAACCAGTTTCCCATCGACTACGCATTTCTGCCTCGCCTTAGGGGCCGACTAACCCTGGGAAGAGTACCTTTACCCAGGAAACCTTAGATTTTCGGCGGGAAGGGATCTCACCTTCCTTTTCGTTACTCATGCCTGCATTCTCTCTTCTGATACCTCCAGCAACCCTTACAGATCACCTTCATCGGCCTACAGAATGCTCCTCTACCACCAACATATAAATATGCTGATCCGTAGCTTCGGTACTATGCTTAGCCCCGTTACATTGTCGGCGCACAACTACTCGACCAGTGAGCTATTACGCACTCTTTAAAGGAGTGGCTGCTTCTAAGCCAACCTCCTGGCTGTCTGTGCAATCGTACTTCCTTTTCCACTTAGCATAGTTTAGGGACCTTAGCTGACGGTCTGGGCTCTTTCCCTTTCGACCACGAATCTTATCACCCGTAGTCTCACTGCCATACTTTGAATAACGGCATTCGGAGTTTGACTGGATTTGGTACCCTGTGACAGGCCCGCACCCAATCAGTGCTCTACCTCCGCTATTAACCATATGACGCTGACCCTAAAGCCATTTCGAGGAGAACCAGCTATCTCCGGGTTTGATTAGCCTTTCACTCCTACCCACAATTCATCACTGCCTTTTTCAACAGACTAGTGTTCGGTCCTCCACTCAGTGTTACCCAAGCTTCAACCTGATCATAGGTAGATCACCCGGCTTCGGGTCTAATACATCAAACTAAGAACGCCCTATTCAGACTCGGTTTCCCTCCGGCTCCGGTACTTCTATACCTTAACCTCGCTTAATATATTAACTCGCAGGCTCATTCTACAAAAGGCACGCCATCACCCCGTATTAGGGCTTTGACCGCTTGTAGGTCCACGGTTTCAGGTTCTATTTCACTCCCCTCCCGGGGTGCTTTTCACCTTTCCCTCACGGTACTATTCGCTATCGGTAGCTATCTCGTATTTAGCCTTGGAGGGTGGGCCCCCCAGATTCAGACAGGATTACTCGTGCCCCGCCTTACTCAGGTACATGCCAGCTCAACTTCAATTTCGCATACAGGACTTTCACCTTCTTCGGTCGGCCTTCCCAGTACCGTTCCGCTATCTCCGTTGAATGCATTTTGCATGCCCTACAACCCCAGCTACACCGAAATGTAATTGGTTTGGGCTAATCCCCGTTCGCTCGCCGCTACTAAGGGAATCTCTTTTGATTTCTTTTCCTTCAGGTACTTAGATGGTTCAGTTCCCTGAGTCTCGCTTCATACGGCTATGTATTCACCGCATGATGACTGATAACAATCAGCCGGGTTACCCCATTCGGGAATCCTCGGGTGTCAGAATGTTTGCTTCTAACCGAGGCTTTTCGCAGCTTACCACGCCCTTCATCGCCGGATAGCTCCAAGGCATCCACCATGGACCCTTAGTCGCTTGACCATATTATTATTTATCCCTTCGCTAATTCCTGTTAAACCGTCTTTCAGCTCCTAAAAGCTTAAAACAGACCGTCCGAAAACGGATTTTATATTATATGAGGTGCATCCGGTTAAGGATGCTTAGGGAAATTGAAGTGTTTGACGAAAGCCAAGACTGAATAATACTAGATGCATTGCTGCACCTGCTGACCGTACTGTCAGACTTTAAATACCTTTCTCGTAGAAAGGAGGTGATCCAGCCGCACCTTCCGGTACGGCTACCTTGTTACGACTTCACCCCCCTTACCGAGCATACCTTCGGCAGTGGCCTCCTGAAAGGTTAGCCTGCTGACTTCGGGTACCCCCGACTCGGGTGGTGTGACGGGCGGTGTGTACAAGGCCCGGGAACGTATTCACCGCGCCATGCTGATGCGCGATTACTAGCGATTCCACCTTCATGGAGTCGAGTTTCAGACTCCAATCCGAACTGAGACCGGCTTTAAGCGTTTTGCTCGACATCACTGTTTCGCATCACTCTGTACCGGCCATTGTAGCACGTGTGTAGCCCAGGACATAAGGGCCATGATGATTTGACGTCATCCCCACCTTCCTCCGGTTTGTCACCGGCAGTCTTGCATGAGTCCCCAACTTAATGATGGTAACATACAACAGGGGTTGCGCTCGTTGCGGGACTTAACCCAACACCTCACGGCACGAGCTGACGACAACCATGCAGCACCTGTATACAAGTCTCCGAAGAGAAAACACTATCTCTAGTGTCGTCCTGTATATGTCAAGCCCTGGTAAGGTTTCTCGCGTATCATCGAATTAAACCACATGCTCCACCGCTTGTGCGGGCCCCCGTCAATTCCTTTGAGTTTCACCGTTGCCGGCATACTCCCCAGGCGGTACACTTAACGCGTTAGCTACGGCACCTAGATCTCATGATCCAGACACCAAGTGTACATCGTTTACGGCGTAGACTACCAGGGTATCTAATCCTGTTCGCTACCTACGCTTTCGCACCTCAGCGTCAATCCAGAGCCAGCAAGTCGCCTTCGCCTCTGGTGTTCTTCCTAATATCAACAGATTTCACCCCTACACTAGGAATTCCACTTACCCCTCTCGGATTCTAGTCACACAGTTTCCAACGCAACAATGCAGTTAAGCTGCACGCTTTCACATCGGACTTATGTAACCGCCTACATGCCCTTTACGCCCAATAATTCCGAACAACGCTCGCTCCTTACGTGTTACCGCGGCTGCTGGCACGTAATTGGCCGGAGCTTATTCATATGCTAACGTCATCCCATGCCCATTTCCTGACACGGTTATTCCTCACATATAAAAGTGCTTTACAATCTCTCGACATTCTTCGCACACGCGGCGTCGCTCCGTCAGACTTTCGTCCATTGCGGAAGATTCTTAGCTGCTGCCTCCCGTAGGAGTCTGGGCCGTGTCTCAGTCCCAATGTGGCCGGTCACCCTCTCAGGCCGGCTAATGATCGTCGCCTTGGTAGGCCATTACCCCACCAACAAGCTAATCATACGCAGGCTCATCTTCCAGCGAGGCAAACGCCCCTTTCCTCATAAAACAAGATCTATGAGATTATTCGGTATTACCCCATGTTTCCATGGGCTATCCCCAACTAGAAGGTAGATCACCTACGCGTTACTCACCCGTTCGCCACTCTCATCAAGGTGCAAGCACCTTGAATCCCGTTCGACTTGCATGCTTAAAACGCGCCGCCAGCGTTCGTTCTGAGCCAGGATCAAACTCTCCATGATATAATTTATCGCCCGAAGGCGATAACTTCGTATCAAAACTTTCAAAGGATTGCTAAGCGGATGTAATCATCCTGAACCCTTATCCAGAAGAGTCAGTCCCTTTATCTCTAAAGAAAACTAACGTTCGTACTACCAGTGCTTGACTCTCGTCAAATACTTCAATTTCCCTTCTCTATAATTCTGTAAAAGAACCGCTTAGCAACTTCCGTGCCAAACGCTCAGCAAATATACTTGATCGACTCTTTTGTGTCAACCGGGTTTTGAAAGTTTTTTCTGAACGCTTTTCAGTAAGTTCTTTTAAAACCGTAATTTGCCATGCTCTTTCGCTGCGCCGCTTCCGCTGTGCTGCTCAGAGCGTGATGGTGATAATATTGGAAAACTCAAATCGTGTAAACCCATTTTGAAAAAAAAGATTAAATTCCTTTTCAATGACGTACATGACAGGAGAAATACAATAATTCCAGGTGGGCACAGAGTATTGCGGCTAGAATCCTCCGGCACGCGACCTTCCCGCCCCGAAGAGGATTATAACAAAAAAAACCCTCAATCTTTCGACTGAGGGTTTAACTGGCGACGACCTACTCTCCCACCGTAGCAGTACCATCGGCGCGGTTGAGCTTGACTTCCGTGTTCGGGATGGGAACGGGTATAACCTCAACGCTAAAATCACCAGATTAGTGATCAGTTCAATGAACTTCACACCTATATATATTCTTAACTAAAGGGACAAATAATAATATGGTCAAGCCTCACGGAAGATTAGTACTGGTCGGCTCAATATGTTTCCACACTTAGACCGCCAGCCTATCAAACTGATATTCTCTCAGATTCCTTAAGCTCCCTTAAAGGGAGAGGGATGTCTCATCTTGAGGTAGGCTTCCCACTTAGATGCTTTCAGCGGTTATCCCTTCCGAACTTAGCTACTCAGCACTTACCGTTGGCACGATAACTGATACACCAGAGGTTCGTCCATTTCGGTCCTCTCGTACTAAAAATAGATCCTCTCAAACATCCAACGCCTGTGGCAGATAGGGACCGAACTGTCTCGCGACGTTCTGAACCCAGCTCGCGTACCGCTTTAAATGGCGAACAGCCATACCCTTGGGACCTGCTCCAGCCCCAGGATGCGATGAGCCGACATCGAGGTGCCAAACTTTGCCGTCGATATGAACTCTTGGGCAAAATCAGCCTGTTATCCCCGGAGTACCTTTTGTCCGTTAAGTGACGGCCCTTCCACTCAGAACCGCCAGATCACTATGACCTACTTTCGTACCTGCTCGACTTGTAAGTCTCGCAGTCAAGCTACCTTATGCCATTGCGCTTACAGCATGATTTCCAACCATGCTAAGGTAACCTTTGCGCGCCTCCGTTACTCTTTAGGAGGCGACCGCCCCAGTCAAACTGCCCACCTGACATTGTCCATGATGCGGGTAACGCACCACGTTAGAAATATAACTGATAAAGGGTGGTATTTCACCAACAACTCCAACCAGCCTGACGACCAGTCTTCAAAGTCTCCCACCTATCCTACACATCATCAGCCATAGTTCAATATCAGGATACAGTAAAGGTTCACGGGGTCTTTCCGTCTAACCACAGGTAATCGGCATCTTCACCGATACTTCAATTTCACCGGGTCTCACGTTGAGACAGTGAGAAAGTCGTTACACCATTCGTGCGGGTCGGAACTTACCCGACAAGGAATTTCGCTACCTTAGGACCGTTATAGTTACGGCCGCCGTTTACCGGGGCTTCAATTCACTGCTTCACTAAAAGTTAACAGCTCCTCTTAACCTTCCGGCACCGGGCAGGTGTCAGTCAATATACTTCTCTTTGCAGATTCGCATTGACCTGTGTTTTTGGTAAACAGTCGCTTTCTCCTGGACTCTGCAACTCCACCATCACGTGCTGAGCCATGCTTTTCCCTAAGTTACGCATGTATTTTGCCGAGTTCCTTAACGTGAGTTCTCCCGTACGCCTTAGAATTCTCATCCCATCTACCTGTGTCGGTTTGCGGTACGGTACCTAGTAACCTAACCTTAGAGATTATTTCTTGACTCGATGAATCACCCAACTTCGCTCACCCGTAGGATCGCTACCCTTAACATCTCTCCTCCAGCAGCGGATTTGCCTACTGCCGTCAACGGATAAATGCTTGGACCAGGACAACCAACGCCTGGCATGGGATCTCCTTAAGTGTCATCCCATCGAAATTACTAGATGTACTGGAATATTAACCAGTTTCCCATCGACTACGCATTTCTGCCTCGCCTTAGGGGCCGACTAACCCTGGGAAGAGTACCTTTACCCAGGAAACCTTAGATTTTCGGCGGGAAGGGATCTCACCTTCCTTTTCGTTACTCATGCCTGCATTCTCTCTTCTGATACCTCCAGCAACCCTTACAGATCACCTTCATCGGCCTACAGAATGCTCCTCTACCACCAACATATAAATATGCTGATCCGTAGCTTCGGTACTATGCTTAGCCCCGTTACATTGTCGGCGCACAACTACTCGACCAGTGAGCTATTACGCACTCTTTAAAGGAGTGGCTGCTTCTAAGCCAACCTCCTGGCTGTCTGTGCAATCGTACTTCCTTTTCCACTTAGCATAGTTTAGGGACCTTAGCTGACGGTCTGGGCTCTTTCCCTTTCGACCACGAATCTTATCACCCGTAGTCTCACTGCCATACTTTGAATAACGGCATTCGGAGTTTGACTGGATTTGGTACCCTGTGACAGGCCCGCACCCAATCAGTGCTCTACCTCCGCTATTAACCATATGACGCTGACCCTAAAGCCATTTCGAGGAGAACCAGCTATCTCCGGGTTTGATTAGCCTTTCACTCCTACCCACAATTCATCACTGCCTTTTTCAACAGACTAGTGTTCGGTCCTCCACTCAGTGTTACCCAAGCTTCAACCTGATCATAGGTAGATCACCCGGCTTCGGGTCTAATACATCAAACTAAGAACGCCCTATTCAGACTCGGTTTCCCTCCGGCTCCGGTACTTCTATACCTTAACCTCGCTTAATATATTAACTCGCAGGCTCATTCTACAAAAGGCACGCCATCACCCCGTATTAGGGCTTTGACCGCTTGTAGGTCCACGGTTTCAGGTTCTATTTCACTCCCCTCCCGGGGTGCTTTTCACCTTTCCCTCACGGTACTATTCGCTATCGGTAGCTATCTCGTATTTAGCCTTGGAGGGTGGGCCCCCCAGATTCAGACAGGATTACTCGTGCCCCGCCTTACTCAGGTACATGCCAGCTCAACTTCAATTTCGCATACAGGACTTTCACCTTCTTCGGTCGGCCTTCCCAGTACCGTTCCGCTATCTCCGTTGAATGCATTTTGCATGCCCTACAACCCCAGCTACACCGAAATGTAATTGGTTTGGGCTAATCCCCGTTCGCTCGCCGCTACTAAGGGAATCTCTTTTGATTTCTTTTCCTTCAGGTACTTAGATGGTTCAGTTCCCTGAGTCTCGCTTCATACGGCTATGTATTCACCGCATGATGACTGATAACAATCAGCCGGGTTACCCCATTCGGGAATCCTCGGGTGTCAGAATGTTTGCTTCTAACCGAGGCTTTTCGCAGCTTACCACGCCCTTCTTCGCCGGATAGCTCCAAGGCATCCACCATGGACCCTTAGTCGCTTGACCATATTATTATTTATCCCTTCGCTAATTCCTGTTTAAGAGCTGCAAATCGGGTTTAAAACCTTCATTACGGCTTAAAAAAAGCTTGCATCAATTAAGATCAAACTTTTGTTTTCGACTTTACCGAAGAACGGCAAATCAAATATGGGCCTGACAAGATTTGAACTTGTGACCTCACGCTTATCAGGCGTGCGCTCTAACCAACTGAGCTACAGGCCCTGTTTGTCCAGGTGAGCTGCATGTTTAATCCCGCGGCTTCCTTTTACAGGTGGAAATAGATTTTTCAGGGAAATTAGAAGTATTTAACGAAAGCCAAGACTGATGTGTACTAGATGCATTGCTGCACCTGCTGACCGTACTGTCAGACTTTAAATACCTTTCTCGTAGAAAGGAGGTGATCCAGCCGCACCTTCCGGTACGGCTACCTTGTTACGACTTCACCCCCCTTACCGAGCATACCTTCGGCAGTGGCCTCCTAAAAGGTTAGCCTGCTGACTTCGGGTACCCCCGACTCGGGTGGTGTGACGGGCGGTGTGTACAAGGCCCGGGAACGTATTCACCGCGCCATGCTGATGCGCGATTACTAGCGATTCCACCTTCATGGAGTCGAGTTTCAGACTCCAATCCGAACTGAGACCGGCTTTAAGCGTTTTGCTCGACATCACTGTTTCGCATCACTCTGTACCGGCCATTGTAGCACGTGTGTAGCCCAGGACATAAGGGCCATGATGATTTGACGTCATCCCCACCTTCCTCCGGTTTGTCACCGGCAGTCTTGCATGAGTCCCCAACTTAATGATGGTAACATACAACAGGGGTTGCGCTCGTTGCGGGACTTAACCCAACACCTCACGGCACGAGCTGACGACAACCATGCAGCACCTGTATACAAGTCTCCGAAGAGAAAACACTATCTCTAATGTCGTCCTGTATATGTCAAGCCCTGGTAAGGTTTCTCGCGTATCATCGAATTAAACCACATGCTCCACCGCTTGTGCGGGCCCCCGTCAATTCCTTTGAGTTTCACCGTTGCCGGCATACTCCCCAGGCGGTACACTTAACGCGTTAGCTACGGCACCTAGATCTCATGATCCAGACACCAAGTGTACATCGTTTACGGCGTAGACTACCAGGGTATCTAATCCTGTTCGCTACCTACGCTTTCGCACCTCAGCGTCAATCCAGAGCCAGCAAGTCGCCTTCGCCTCTGGTGTTCTTCCTAATATCAACAGATTTCACCCCTACACTAGGAATTCCACTTACCCCTCTCGGATTCTAGTCACACAGTTTCCAACGCAACAATGCAGTTAAGCTGCACGCTTTCACATCGGACTTATGTAACCGCCTACATGCCCTTTACGCCCAATAATTCCGAACAACGCTCGCTCCTTACGTGTTACCGCGGCTGCTGGCACGTAATTGGCCGGAGCTTATTCATATGCTAACGTCATCCCATGCCCATTTCCTGACACGGTTATTCCTCACATATAAAAGTGCTTTACAATCTCTCGACATTCTTCGCACACGCGGCGTCGCTCCGTCAGACTTTCGTCCATTGCGGAAGATTCTTAGCTGCTGCCTCCCGTAGGAGTCTGGGCCGTGTCTCAGTCCCAATGTGGCCGGTCACCCTCTCAGGCCGGCTAATGATCGTCGCCTTGGTAGGCCATTACCCCACCAACAAGCTAATCATACGCAGGCTCATCTTCCAGCGAGGCAAACGCCCCTTTCCTCTCAAAACAAGATCTAAGAGATTATTCGGTATTACCCCATGTTTCCATGGGCTATCCCCAACTAGAAGGTAGATCACCTACGCGTTACTCACCCGTTCGCCACTCTCATCAAGGTGCAAGCACCTTGAATCCCGTTCGACTTGCATGCTTAAAACGCGCCGCCAGCGTTCGTTCTGAGCCAGGATCAAACTCTCCATGATATAATTTATCGCCCGAAGGCGATAACTTCGTATCAAAACTTTCAAAGGATTACTAAGCGGATGTATTCATCCTGAACCCTTATCCAGAAGAGTCAGTCCCTTTATCTCTAAAGAAAACTAACGTTCGTACTACCAGTGCTTGACTCTCGTCAAATACTTCAATTTCCCTTCTCTAATTCCTTTGTAAACGAACAATTAAGATCTGCAATTCAGGTGAACCGCTCATCCTTTGTTCGCTGTGCGTCCGTGGCGTGTTGCCCGAGCGCTCCGTGAATATATCGTTAATACCGCGTTCTTGTCAACAGCCCTTTTTATTTTTTTTAAATTCTTTTTTTCAAGCCTCGGGGCGCTCATTTTCAATGCCCGGGATACACTCTCCAGCCGACTCAAATCACCGGTCCTGGTCCTCCCTCTCTTATCCATCAAAAACAATAAAACTGGAATATCCGGGAAACATAATGAAGACTTATATTAAAGGGAGAACTGTTATGAAAACTATTCTGGTATGTCTTGATTTCACCGATATTACAGATTCAGTTATTGAGGAAGCCTGCAGCTTTGCATCAAAGACAGGAGCGGCCCTCCATCTTGTCTATGTATCCCCCTATCGGGGTGAACATGCCGATCATGTTGCAAGCGCCGAAGCACAGACCGCTTCCATAGCACTGAAAATGACAAAGGAGAACCAGAAGATGGAATCCTGTGAAGCCCGATGCCGGGAGCAGGGAGTATCTGTTGACGGAAGCATTCTAAGCGGTAACGTATCAGACGCTATTGTAAAGAAGGCAAAAGACCTTGAAATCAACTATATAATCATAGGTTCAAGGACAACCAATGCTGCAACTCACGTTATCAAGGGCAGCATTGGTGCCGATCTGCTCAAAAAGCTTAAAAAACCCCTTCTTCTGGTACCCCATAAATAATATCCGTAAAAAAAAGGCCGCCTGCTTAGATGCAGACGGCCTGTTCAATCAAAATAATATAATTATTTCTTTCCGGAGTTCTTCAGGGAGTTGGATATAAAGTCCCTGAACAGAGGACCGGCATCGATGGGCGAAGAAGTAAACTCGGGGTGAAACTGAACACCCACACCCCAGGGATGATCGGGCCACTCAACAGATTCCACAAGTGACTTATCAGGTGTGGTACCCGAGAGAATCAGACCGGCATCCGCAAGCTGAGCCCTGTATTTGTTTGAAACTTCATAACGGTGTCTGTGTCTCTCCCAGATACTTGTACTTCCGTAGGCTTTATATATATTGGTGTCTTTGCTGATCAGAGACTCGCTGAGCCCCAGACGCATGGTTCCGCCATAGGCTGTTACATCAACCTGCTCTTCAAGAAGGGAGATCAGTGAGTTGTTACCCTCGGGTCTGAACTCGGAACTGTCGGCATCGGCAATCCCCAGGACAGATCTGGCATACTCGATGACAAGGATCTGAAGTCCGAGGCAGATACCGAAACAGGGTATTTTATTAAGACGGGCGTGCCGGGCGGTCTGAACCATCCCGAGAATACCCCTGGAACCGAACCCGCCGGGAATGAGAATACCGTCGTAGGGGGCAAAATACTCATCCAGAGTTCCGCCCTCGGCTATGATCTTCTCAACCTCTTCGGAGTCAACCTTGGTAAGATTCAGTCTTACACCATTGGCAAAGGCGCCATGTACAAGAGCTTCATCAACAGATTTATAGGCATCGCCAAGCTCGATATATTTTCCGACCATGGCAATATTGACGGTTGTATCGGCGTTCTTGTGAATATCAGCCAGTTTACCCCAGGTAGTTGTAATGCTGGATTTCTTGCTGCGAAGTCCCAGCTTGCGGCATACAACATCATCCATTCCCTGATTGTGGTAAACAACGGGGATCTCATAGATGGTTGTATCTACATCATGTGCCGAAAGGACGCAGTCATAGTCAATATTGGTAAACTGCGAGATCTTGCGTTTAAGATCATCTTCCAGCTCTTCCTGACAGCGGCAGAGGAGGACATCAGGCTGAATACCGATCTCTCTCATCTCTTTAACAGAGTGCTGGGTTGGTTTGGTCTTGACTTCACCGCCGGTCACAGTGGGGACCAGAGTCAGGTGTACGGAGAGGGCGTTGGCATGTCCCTTCTCATGGATAATCTGACGAACCGCTTCCAGATAGGGAATTGATTCGATATCTCCAACGGTTCCTCCGATCTCAACGATGGTCACATCGATATCGGGCTTTTCGCCCAGAGAGAAGATCCGTCTCTTGATTTCATCGGTAATATGGGGAACGACCTGGACACACTTTCCAAGGAACTTCCCCTCTCTTTCTTTTCTGATTACCGCATCATAAATCTGACCGGTTGTCAGAGAGTGGGCTGCACTGAGGGGTGAATGGGTAAAACGCGCGTAGTTTCCCAGATCGAGGTCTGTTTCAGCGCCGTCATCGGTAACATATACTTCACCGTGCTGGTAGGGACTCATAGTTCCCGCGTCGACATTGATATAGGGGTCGACTTTTATCATACATACAGAAAACCCTCTGCTTTCAAGGAGGGTACCCAGGGATGCCGAGGCCAGTCCCTTTCCAAGGCTGGAACAAACACCGCCTGTAACAAAAATATACTTCTTCATGTAGTAAAATTATTCACCGGATACTCTTACTCTGTCAATTACGCCAATTGCAATTTTACCGAGGAAAAAGTAGATTATGAACATGATACATAATGGGTGAATGCCCCCCTGGAATGGACACGGCGGTCTGCTCAATTCAGTCATAGCCCTAATTTCATTAAGATTATCTATCAGGAGACAAAAATGAAAACAATTAAAACAGACAAAGCCCCTGCAGCAGTAGGCCCCTACTCACAGGGTATCGATACAGGAAGCATGGTTTTTACATCAGGCCAGCTCCCCATTGTTCCCGAAACCGGAAAGCTTCTGGACGGTCCCATTGAGGATCAGACAAGACAGGCCCTCAAAAATGTGGAAGCAGTACTGAAGGAAGCCGGTTCAGGACTGGACAGCGTCGTGAAGGTAACTGTCTTCGTCAAGGACATGGGAAACTTTTCAAGAATCAACGAAGTATACAAAGAGTTTTTCACAGACCACAAACCCGCCCGCTCTCTTGTGGAAGCAGCCCGGCTGCCCCTGGACGGGGAAATTGAGATCGAAGCGGTGGCCCTGAAAAAGTGAGAGCCGTACTGCAGAGAGTGTCCCGGGCCTCGGTATGTATAGACAAAAAAGAGACCCGCAGCACAGGGGCGGGGCTGATGATCCTCCTCGGAGTTTCTCCGGAGGACGGAGAGGAAGACATTGAATGGCTCAGCGGAAAAATTGCAGGAATGAGAATTTTCACCGACGATGCCGGCAAAATGAATCTGTCCGTCCAGGACATTGGGGGAGAGCTTCTTGTTGTCAGCCAGTTCACCCTCTTTGCCAGCACAAGAAAGGGGAACCGTCCAGGATTCAGCATGTCGGCTCCTCCCGAAACAGCCATCCCCCTTTATGAGAAGTTTGTCAAACGAATAAGACAGAAGACGGAACTCACAGTTAAAACCGGTGAGTTCGGCGCCTCCATGGAAGTGGACATCTGCAATGACGGTCCCGTCACCATCTGTATAGACTCCCGGAACCGGGAGTAGCCTGTTGAATGCCCGGCGTAAAGCCGGGTTTTTTCAAGCCCCACCTATTTGCTGTCTGACAGAGCAATCCCCTTCATAAACTGATCGTGAAGAATAATCAGAACGATAAGGGGGGGAATCATTGTAATAACTGATCCCGCCATCACCTGTCCCCACTCCACACCCTCGGAATTTCCGAAGAGGGCCTTCAGCCCCACCTGCACAACCTGGGCGCTTTCATTGCGGATTATAACCCTCGGCCAGAGATACTGATTCCAGGAATAGACAAACTGGACTACAAAAAGAGCTCCGATGGTGTTCCGGCTCAGAGGGAAGAGTACATGAAATATAAACCGCCACGGTCCCGCGCCGTCTATAAGAGAGGCATCCATAAGGGAGCCGGGGATGTTTCTGAAATGCTGACGGAACAGAAAGACTCCTGTGGCGGAAGCCAGAAAGGGGACGACAATAGATACGGCCCGGTCGGTCCACCCCAGTCCATAGCGGACCGGCTCGAAGAGCAGCTTCGAGGGATTGAGAAACCATCTCAGAAACTCCGCCGTATTTGCAGCAGGCTGAAGAGAAACGACATCAAAGAGACCGATGATAAGCATCTCCGTCGGCATCATCAGGGTCACAAGAATAAAGCCGAAAATGACCTTTTTCCCCCTGAAGTTCATAAAAACAAGAGCAAATGCTGCAAAGAAGGAGAGAAGAGTTTTTCCCACCATAATTACAAGGGATATCTTTATGGAGTTGGCCATATATCTGTAAAAGCTGTAATTGTTCCATACACTTTTAATGTTCTCAATAAACTTTCCTCCCGGCAGAAGACGGGCCGACATGACCTGCCCGGGGCTCTGGGTTGCCTTCAGAAGGGCAAAAAGAAGGGGAAAGGCGATCAGAAAGACCGACAGACACAGAACAGTATGGGTAATAATCCTTTTTCTTTTCATCACTCTCCTCCGTAGTGGACTTTTTTCTCACCGTACTTGAACTGCAGCACTGTCATCACTGCGACCATAAACATCAGAATCACAGACTGGGCTGCGGCAAATCCCATATTACTGCTGCCGCCGAAACCGTCCTGGAAAACCTTATAGATCAGAAAGGTGGTCAACCCGGCACTGTCCAGGGGTGCGGGTCCCATGGGACCGCCCATTGTAAGAATATCCACAAGGGCGAAGGCTTCAAAGATGGCATAGGAGAGGTTTGTAAACACAAGGAAGTAGGTCACCGGACTGACAAGGGGCATGGTGATTTTGAAAAATTTACGCATGATCCCCGCTCCATCCAGCTCCGCCGCCTCATAGTTGGCTGCAGGGATATTCTGCAGGGATGCCAGATAGAAGACGATATTGTACCCCAGGTTTTTCCAGATACAGCCGCAGACCACAAGTACGAAGGCCCATGCAGGATTGTCCAGCCACCGGGGCTGAATACCGCCGAATTGACGAAGGAAAGTGTTCACCGCACCTGTATCGGGATTAAACATAAAAGAAAAGATCGTACCTGCAACGGCAGGAGAGAGAGCATAGGGCCAGATCAGAAGAATTCGATAGATCCTGCCCTCCTTTCCCAGAGAGTTAGTCATGGCAGCCAGAATAAGACTGATAAGAAGGCCGGGAAAGATAACGAGAAGGGCAAAAACAAAGGTTTGAAGAAAGACCTGCCTGTATGCGGGGGCCAGAGGTCCCGTCAGAAGATTCCTGAAATTTTCAAATCCGATAAACTGTCTTGTCCCCAGAAAGAGGTTGCTTCTGAAGAGGCTCAGAATAATAGACTGCCAGGCGGGATAGTAGAGAAAAACAAGAAGAATAATAAGGGTAGGCATAAGAAATATCCAGGGGAGGGCCCTGGATCTGTATTGGCTTTGACTATTCATGATAATGAACTCCGGAAAAGTGAAAAACAGCCCGGAACGGTCTCCGCTCCGGACTGTCACAGTTGATTGGTTTAGATTGATTTAGAAGTTTTTATTGTACTCTTCAAGCTTCAGGTCCGCGAGTTTCTTGGCTTCGTCTGCCGCTTTGTTTACATCAGCGCCGTTCAGGATCTTCTGAATAGCTTCTTCAACAATTGTTCTTGTATCTCCGAAGGTACCCATTACACCACCGGCGGTAGCCTGATTGGGTATGGTCTCAAGGAGCTGTGTAAAGGCAATGGTTCTTTCGGGGGCATCGGCAAACCATCCCTCTTTTTCAAGCTCTTCAACAGAACTTTTCCTGACAGGGTAGTAGCCTGTCATCTTGTGCCAGTCCATCATGTTCTCTGTATTGGTCAGAAAGAGGATAAAATCCCGGGCGGCTTCCATCTCATCCATGGGATGATCCTTGGTCAGCCAGACACTGGCTCCGCCGATAACAACGCCGTTTCTCTTGCTGTCTGCAGGAACAGGGAGTCTTCCGGTTCCCATTTCAAAGCGGCCGCCGATGGCAGTACTGATGTTACCAAGGTCGGCTGTAGAGGTTACGTGAAACATGATCTTGCCTTCCTGGAACATGGCGTCGGAGCCGTCCCAGTCTTCGAACTTTCCACTGTATCTGTAAAAGCCTCTGTCGTTGAGTTCCTTGATAAACTCATAGATATTCATTGCAGCGTCGCTGTTCAGCATTGTCTCGGTGGCTCTGCCGTCCCGTCCGTTTCCGTTGTTGACGATGGGAGCGCCCTGCTCAGCCATCCACTGCTCAAAGTACCAGCCGTGAAGACAAAAACCCATTCCTGCCTCGGCCACACCGGCGGCTCTGGCCTGCTCGCATGCGGCAAGGATCTCTTCAAATGTTTCGGGGGGATTATCGGGATCAAGTCCGGCCTTAACCATCATATCTCTGTTGGTGTAGAGGATGGGAGAGGAGCTGTTAAAGGGGATTGAGTTTACTGTACCGTCGATTGTGTAGTAGTTAAGGACGGGTTCAATATAGTCGCTTGTATCAAAGCTTCCGACGTTTCCAATGGGTTCAAAGATGCCTGTGTCTGCGGCAAGCTGGGTCCCGACTTCAAAAACATGAACTAGATGGGGAGCGACACCCTGTCTTGAAGCAAGAACGGCAGCCTGAAGAGTCTCTCTGTAGCTTCCTTTTGCTTCGGCTACAACTTTGTAACCGGGGTTAGCTGCATTCCACTCCTCTGCAAGGTCTTTGATCCAGCCGGATCTCTTGGCGTCACCGAAGGAAAACCAGAACTGGATCTCCTTGACTTCATTTTCCGATGCGGATTTTACAGCGTCTTCATTCTGCCCTGATGCAAAAGCGGCAGCAGCAAGAACACAGAGTAAGATAGTTGATAGTAAGCGTTTCATTATTTCTCCTGTAGCATTGAGAGTCCCCCTCTCGGGGATAGCTCAATTCAACAGGAGCAATGTTCAGAAAAGGCTTGAAGTATGTTTATAGTCGGTTAAATACGGGGCTGTCAGCTGAACCAGAGCTCGCCGAAAAACTCGGGACGGTGAAAATCAGGATTTTCAGTGTCGATTCTGTTCCAGCAGAGATAGTGCGGAGTTTCAAGATCATCACCGCATTTATAGAGGTTTCCTCTCATCCTGAGAGAGCTGAAGTCATCAAAATGCTCCTCTGAAAACACTTCAGCAGGAATCACAAGCAGAAGAGACCACGCGGGCGCTTCCTCCGCAAGGCCTTCATGGTACTGATGAACAGGCTCTACAGGAAGTGAGGGAACTCTGACAATCCTGCTCAGCAGATCTTCAGACAGGACTTCCCGTCCGGCCCGTTCTGCACCCCTCTGGGCAAGACAGGCTCCAACACAGTTGAACTCAAAGTTGTAATAATAATCCCGTCCCTCAGGGGAGAGGAAAATTTCGACACAGCTGTCCTTGAAAACGTCGGAATAATCCTTTGTAGTGGTTCCCAGAATCTCACGCTCTTTAACTGTAAATTTGAGAATCAGTTTATCAGCTGACCAGGCGATCCTGAACTTGACTGCCGGTTTGTATGAAAAATCCTTCCAGGGTGCATTTTCAAGGGTTCCCGGCCGGCCAAGCTGGTCAAAGGCAGCGGAAAAGGCAGCGGGATCTGTCGAAAGGAGGTCAAAGTCAGCCTCCACTTCGGGTATTATCAGTTTGTTGCACTCATCCATATTATCTCCTGTCGTATATTCTTGGTTCAGGGGGAAGCTTTTGCTGACAGAGGCTGTACTCCCTGATTTTATCATCTATCATCAGATAAATTGTCCGGTTTCTGTCATGCTGACTGCTGCTTATAAGAAAGGGCTGTTTCAGGCTTCTCTCCAGCCCTCTTTTCAGGGACTTCAGCATCTCAATCTTCTCGGTATACCTGAGGGGCAGTTGTTTACTTGAACAGAGCATATGATCAATCTTCGTAATGACCTCACAGGTCCTGAACTCCGGATCTTCTGATTCCGTGATTCCACGGACAAATACGGGAATAGGATTTTCCCGGCGGAACTCCTTAAGAGGCATAATATTCTCCAGTAACATATATTTTTAATTCATATTATTTTTTAAGGAGAGGTCAGCTCCCGTCTGTCCATTTCAAAAACTGGAAGCTTGTCCTCCCCCGGTAGTATCCGGTATACCACAATCTCGCCGGAACGTACAGTGAGCCTCTGCTCCTGATTCCACCCCTCTCCTTTCCAGCTCAAACGGTACACCCCGGGGTCCATCAGCCACTCGTCCCCTTCACTCTCAACGGATCCGAAATGAAGGGTATCTTCTGATGAAGCAGCAAGGCTCCTTTTTCCGTTTACACGAAGATTCAGCTTTTCAAGGTTATGAAATACAACAAGCTTTCCCGGCAGAGGGAGCAGCTCGGCATGAATAAAGAGCTCATTCTCATAAAACTCAAGAGACTTGGAAAACTCCTTCTCATAATACCCGGAGACAGACAGCCTGAAGCTGTAGGTCCTCCCTGAAAACAGAACCACTCCCTCATCGAAGGGAATCCACTCTCCCCTGGAATTCTGAATATAGAGCCCTTTTACACCATCCAGGTCAGCGCCGCTCAAAGCGTCAGTCACAGTCACCCGGAGGTTTACAGGCTCCGAAATAAGGGGAGGAGACTTAAGAGTCAGTATACGAACCTCTTCCCTGGCGCTCAGGGGCGGGAGGTAGAAGCTCTTCCACTCCACACGGTTGCCCCGGCGGACTTCCATCCTGTAGCTTCCGCTCTTCCTGTAGAACATCCCCGGAGTCTTCAGATCAGAGGGATCGATAGACTTTCCGGGATGTCCGTTCTCACGGTAGAGCTGCAGAGAGTCCAGGGGAAACGTCCCCTCTCCGTCACCACCTCCGGCATCGAGAATAAATGCACCGTAACTGTCTGCTAGAAAGATTCTGTAGAAATGGCCGGTTTTGAACGAAACCGCCGCTGCAGAGACAAGAAGGGCCGAGACCAGAATAAGGACAGGCAGCCTCCGTTTTCTTCCAGAGACACCGAGAACATCCGAAATATCCTTATTCCTTCCTGTATTAACGGGCTTGCCTGCATTTCCATCACTTCCTGTGGACCTGCCGAACCTGGATCGCAGTTCATCCATACAGAGTTCATCATTGACCCTGAAAAGACGAAGTGCTCTGCCCATGGCGCGGCCTCCGGAGTATCTGAAAAAAGGATTTCTGAAAACAGAACGCCTTATATGCCACCAGACAAGGGGACCGAACTCTTTAACAAGGGGCAGAAGGGAGGGATGACGCCCCTTGAGCACATCCTCCCGGAGCCCTTCCAGGGAGTCTGCATAAAAAAGCTTCTCCCCCTTCAGGAGCTCATAGTAGCTGACCCCAAGGGCGTAAGTATCGGTGGCCGGCGTGATCCGGCCGTGGGGATTGAACTGCTCGGGAGCCATATAGGCGGGAGTTCCAAGAATAGAAGCGGCTTCGGGTGTCTCATCCCCTTCCTCCAGTTTCGCGATCCCGAAGTCCCCGAGCTTCACCTCTCCTTTGCGGGATATAAAGATATTGGAGGGCTTGATGTCCCTGTGAATTATATTTCTTGAATGGATATAGCTGAGTGCCCGGCAGCAGCAGATAAGGATATATCTGACTGTTTCAGAGCTCAAAGGGCGGTCCATCAGCTGATCCAGAGAGGCCCCCTCAACAAACTCCATAACCATATAGTGGCGGCTCCCCTCTTTGAAGTGGTCATAAACCTTGACGATATGGTCATGATTCAAATCCATCATCAGGGCAGCTTCCTGAACAAAGCGGTCATAGAAACTTTTTTTCCCCCGGAGGTTCAGTTTTTTGAGAACAACCTTCCTCTTCAGGGTGGGATGGAGGCCAAGGTAGACAATGCTGCTGCCGCCGCTCCCCAGAAGGGACAGAATTTTGTATTTACCGATCTGCTCGGGAACTTTTGCCATACTTACTTATCGGGAAATCGATCCGTTCCTGTGAGTCCGGACTGAGACAAAAAGCCAAGACAGAACTGTCCTGCCCAGGAGGAGGGGAAATTAATGGGT
The DNA here is from genome assembly GCA_963676905.2 of Oceanispirochaeta sp. GTDB lineage: Bacteria > Spirochaetota > Spirochaetia > DSM-2461 > DSM-2461 > Oceanispirochaeta. The sequence continues at coordinate 1,745,101 of CAXXVE010000001.1, read as the reverse complement.
GGAAATAAAAAGGGCCGCTCCCTGTACCGGGGACGGCCCTTTGATAGATCAATTATTAAGGTTGAACCTAAAGATCCCTCAATTTGATGGGCTGTGGTTCTGTATCTTCGCCATAAGACTCGGAGAACTCTTTCAGGATGTCCTTCTGCTTTCCGTTGAGCTTCTTGGGAATCTGTACCTGAAGTTTCACATACATATCTCCCTTTCTTCCTGAACCGTGCAGAACAGGAACACCCTCATTTCTGATCCGGAGCATCTTGCCGCTCTGTGTTCCAGCGGGAACCTTTATCTTGATCTTCTTGTCATCAAGAGTGCGTACAAAGACCTCTGAACCGAGAGCAGCCTGACTGATGGAGATGGGAACAACACAGTAGAGGTCATACCCTTCCCGCTCAAAGAATTCATGTTCCTTGATATGGATATAGACATAAAGGTCGCCTGTAGGACCGCCCTTGGGCCCGGCATCTCCCTGACCGTCAAGACGGATACGCTTTCCGGGGGCGATTCCCGCAGGAATTGTAACCTTCAGCTTCTGTTTCTCTTTGACTACACCCCGTCCCCGGCAGGAGGTACAGGGATTCTCAATAATAGTTCCCTCACCGTGACAGCTTGAACAGGGCTGGGCAATGGAGAAGAAACCGGAGCTTCTTCTTACCTGACCGGAACCGCCGCATGTGGGACAGGTCTTGCTGCCTGTGCCTGAAGCCGCTCCGGAGCCGTGGCAGACCGAACAGGACTGCTGACGGTAGTACTCCACATCAACCTTGTCGCCGTATACGGCATCTTTAAAATCCACTTCCATATCATAGCGGAGATCGTTTCCCCTGGAGGGACCTCTTCTTCCGCCGCGGCCTCCGCCGCCGCCTCCGCCTCCGAAGAAGGAGTCGAAGATGCTGGAAAAGTCACCGCCGAAGATATCTTCAAAACCGGAGAAAGCTGACGCATTGAAACCGGGACCGCCCATATTATCGACGCCGGCAAAACCGTACTGGTCGTAGGCCTGCTTCTTCTGGGCGTCAGAGAGGACTTCATAAGCCTCTGTGGCTTCCTTGAATTTCTGCTCGGCTTCCGTACTGTTCTGGTTCCTGTCCGGATGATATTTAATAGCCTGTTTTCTGTATGCTTTTTTAATCTCGTCGGGAGATGCGTTTTTTTCGATCTCCAGAACTTCGTAATAATCCCTTTTTGACACGGGCGTTCACACTTCCTTATCAGTAATAACAGCCCTGAGAAACCCAGGGCTGCCTATTCTTCTCTACTCACCCCCGCAAACGGGGGCGGCAGTCCGGTACTTTATTTATCGTCGTCCACGACTTCGTAGTCCGCATCTTCCGCATCGGTTTCAGCGGGTTTGGGCTCAGAAGCATCGGCTCCGGGAGCCGCTCCGCCCATGTCTGCACCGGGCTGGCCCTGTTCACCGGCCTGAGCCTTGTACATCTCTTCAGCCAGTTTGTAGGAAGCCTGTTTCAGCTCTTCCACCTTGGCCTTGATGCCTTCGATGTCATCGGTCTTGATGATCTCTTTCAGAGATTCAAGAGCCGCTTCGATCTTGCTCTTGTCGTCAGCTCCAACCTTGTCACCAAAATCTGTCAGAGACTTTTCGGTGGAGTAGATCAGGTTGTCCGCTTCGTTCATGACCTCGGCCTTTTCCTTAACGGCTTTATCGGCTTCGGCATTCATTTCAGCGTCTTTGACCATCTTGTCGATCTCTTCTTCGCTAAGACCTGAAGAGGACTCAATTCTGATCTTCTGCTCTTTTCCAGTTCCAAGATCCTTGGCGGATACATGTACGATACCGTTGGCATCGATGTCGAAGGTAACTTCGATCTGGGGAACACCGCGGGGTGCAGGGGGAATCCCTACAAGGTCAAACTTACCGAGGGTTCTGTTGGCGCTGGCCATTTCTCTCTCACCCTGAAGAACGTGGATGGATACTGCGTTCTGGTTATCGGCGGCAGTAGAGAACACCTGACTCTTCTTTGTGGGGATTGTTGTGTTTCTTTCGATGAGTTTAGTTGAAACTCCACCGAGAGTCTCAATACCCAGTGAAAGGGGAGTAACGTCGAGGAGGAGGATGTCGTTAACATCTCCGCCCAGAACACCACCCTGGATAGCAGCACCCATGGCTACTACTTCGTCAGGGTTAACACCCTTGTGGGGTTCCTGCTGGAAGAGTTCCTTAACGATGGTCTGAACCGCGGGGATTCTTGTGGAACCACCGACAAGGATAACCTCGTCGATATCGGAGGCGGTGTAACCGGCATCCTTGAGAGCCTTCTGACAGGGGATTTTTGTTCTCTGAACAAGATCAAGTGTCATCTGCTCGAACTTCGCTCTAGTCAGGTTGTACTGCATATGCTTGGGGCCTGTGGCATCGGCTGTGATAAAGGGCAGGTTGATATCTGTAGCCTGAGTGGAAGAGAGTTCCTTTTTAGCCTTCTCAGCGGCCTCTTTCAGTCTCTGCAGGGCCATCTTGTCCTGGGACAGATCGATACCCTGATCAGTCTTGAAGCTGGCTACAAGCCACTCGATGATCTTCTGGTCGAAGTTGTCACCACCAAGGTGGGTATCACCGTTTGTAGAGCGTACTTCGAATACACCTTCAGCCATATCGAGGATGGAGATATCGAATGTACCGCCTCCAAGGTCGTATACAGCAATCTTCTGCTCTTTGTTCTCTTTACCGAAACCATAGGACAGGGCAGCCGCTGTAGGCTCGTTTACAATACGTTTTACATCGAGACCGGCAATCTTACCGGCATCTTTTGTAGCCTGTCTCTGGGCATCGTTGAAGTAAGCAGGAACAGTAACAACTGCTTCTGTTACTGATTCACCGAGGTAGTCCTCTGCAGTCTTCTTCATTTTCTGAAGGATGGCTGCTGAGATTTCGGGGGGTGACTGGTGTTTTCCGTTCACATCAACACGGCAGTCTCCGCTGGGTCCCGGTGTAACTGTATAGGGAATCATGTGAAGCTCTTCATTCACTTCGCTGTACTGTCTTCCCATAAATCTTTTGATTGAGTAGATGGTGTTTTCGGGGTTTGTTACCATCTGGTTTTTGGCGGGCTGACCGACAAGACGATCGCCTTTGTCAGTGAAAGCTACCATTGAGGGAGTTGTTCTCTGTCCCTCTTCGTTCTGAATAACTACCGGCTCTCCACCTTCCATTACTGCAACACAAGAGTTTGTAGTACCAAGGTCAATTCCAATAATCCGTCCCATATTTGTATCTCCTATTCAATTCCCAATTATCTAGCCGCCATCTCTGGGGCGTTCTATTCCAGGTGCTTCCGAGCACCGGGGATGCATCAGGCTTCAGCGCCCTTATCACTCTCAGTTTCTGCCTCTTCAGCCGCGGGGGCGGAAGCTGCGGGTTTTCCCACTTTAACCTTTGCAGGCCTCAATACACGGTCATGAAGTGTATAACCGGCCTGAAAATCTTCAAGAACAGTGGGTACTTCAATACCCGGGGCCTCTTCCATCATAAGGGCCTCGTGGGAGTTGGGATCATACTCACTGCCGGTGCAGCTCATCTTTGTAAGCCCCCATTTGCTTTCAAGCATGCCTGTAAACTGCTGCTCGATCATACTGATTCCCTGTTTGAAGGAATCGAAATCCTGTGAGTCGGCTGAGGACTTGATAGCCCTGTCAAAGTTATCAATAACTTCGATAAGATCCTTCAGCAGTTCCTGGTTGCCGTATTTTACAGAATCGGCTTTCTCTCTGGCCATCCGCTTTCTGTAGTTTTCAAAATCAGCGTGCTTTCTCAGATACTGATTTTTCAGTTCACTGTTTTCGTCTTTCAGAGAATCTACCTGCTCCGAAAGAATTTCAAGTTCTGATTTCTCTTCAGAATCAGAAGCGCCGGCGTTATCCGCATCTGTATCCTGGTTCTGAACTGTCTCATCCGCAGTTTCCTTTGCCTCGGCAAGGTCTTCCTGCAGATCTTCATTTTCCATATTTGCCACTACTACCTTCCAGTCTGATTTTAAGCTTTCCTGTTTCCTGCATAAAAAATAATAAAATTGATGAAATAAGGTCAAGAAAAAGATTCAAGAAATATCCCTAATTTGTCTTATGTAAATACTTTCCCTTCTCTTTTGGAGAAACTGCACCAGGCAGCAGGAAGACTCCGGTCATTGCTGTTTTTTTCCATATCAGAAGAAAAGTTGATTGTTTTTATGTTTTTAAGCTGTTAGGATTGGTTCAATGATAAGAAATGTATATTTAAACGGAACAATTAATACCCTGTTTGTCATGGAAGACGAACCCGGGATTGAGTATACACACCCTCTGGTGGAAGCCCTGAAGGAACAGGCAGAACGGATTGATCTCCTCGAAAAACAGAACCAGGAGCTTCTGAAGCAGGAAAAGATCCTTCTGAACCTTCTGGAGATGTCTGCGACAACAGGCGATGTTATGGCCAGAAGCCTCAAGGTTCTCCAGAACATGGAAGAGCCTGCTATTGAACTTGAGAGGGATGAGGAAGCTCAGGAAGAACTCACTTCACCCGACGATCTCTGATCGTCATTAAACTTCATACCTGATCCCCCCCGATACCGGGCGGCAGCAAAAGCCTGTTTTTCAGTTATAAACGAGAAAGACAGGCTTTTTTTCTGTCACAATAACCGTACCGCTGTCTGAGTTGAGCCAGCGGAGATAGGGCATGCCGAAAAAGTCTTCAAACATCCTGTCCAGCCCGGGCAGACCGGCGATCCCGGCCTTCCTTGCCAGAGTTTCAAGCTCATCAAAACCGGGCAGATCATCAAGCTTTTCAAGGGAGTCGTAGAATTTAATCATTCTCCGGTGCATCAGAAAGGTCCTCAGGTCAAGCTCAGTCTCCCTTTTAAACCCGTCAATAAGTTCATCCTGTTCTATGTTCAGGGCTGCAGCAAGCTCACCAAGAGTCTCCTCCCGGAGAGAGCCCAGCACCCCTTTCACCCGACCGGCTACAGCGAGCCCGTTTCTCGGAGTACTCCGCTTCCCTGTAAAGAGGTAGATGAAGGTTTCAAATAGTCCTCTGATATCATCTGTCGACATGGGCCGGACCGCAGGCTGGTCGGTCCTGATATGCCCGGGATCTTCATCCTGATCCAGTACCGAAACAGCAGAGTCCTTCAGAACTGCAGACTTGAACAGATAGCCCAGGGGAGAGTCGGGGTAGATAAAATAGCAGATCTGCCAGTCGTCCTCACCGCTAATGAAATGATCAACACCGTTATCCAGCAGGCAGATCCGGCACTCCCGCCACTCCCCCTGCAGCCGGACACGGAAGGGCTTGTTCACTCCGTATATCAGCTGAAGGCAGCGGTGAGTTCTGACCTTTCCGTCATTAAGAGGTCCGGCTTCCGCCAGAAAGTCATGAAAAATGTAGCCGTGGCGGAACAATGTCAGCCCCGGGGAGTAATTTCGAGAATAAGCTCTACTTCACCCTGGCTGAGCTTCAGAGTCCGGGCGATGTCCTCGGTTTTCCATCCGAGCCGTGCCAGACGGAGAACCGTTTCTCTTGTATCCATATCGGGAGATCCGGCTGGGCCGGCCCCCCGGCCGTCCTTGTCAGCCAGCTTGCCAAGCAGTTTGACCTGGTCCTGGGCCTGTTTAACCACACCGTCCATCCTGGTCTCGGTTCTGGCAATCCAGTCCCGGGCCTGATCAATCTTCTCTGCCTTGCTGTCAAGTTCCGCAAGAATGTCATCCAGGGATGCAATTTTTGCATAGACAGCATCGGCTTCCTGGCGGTTCTCTATCAGCTGAACGTTCCTCTCTTCCATCTCTTCAAGACGGCCGGCAAGAGGTCCTATCTCGGATTTCATCATCTGAATATTATTTTTCAGGGCGTCAACGGTGCTGCTGAACTGCTCTATCTGTCCGACGGCGCTGTCCACAAGACCGGCCTTCGATTCCATTCTGACGAATACGGAGTCCAGTGCATGGTGCTGGTCCTCAAGTTCCTTGACCCGGCTCTGATACTGCTGAAGCATATCATGGAGCGAGGATATCTGGTCCAGCTTGAGGTCCACAGAACGGGAGAGGCTGACCATGGAACTGATCTTGTCCTCCAGCTCGTCCACCTTCTGCTTCTCGTCCATAAAGCGGTTGATCTGATCCAGGATACTCTGATACTGCTCCTGGACCCTGTCGAAACCGTTCTGGTAGTCCTTGAGACGGTCCATATTGGCATCGACCTTCTGAATATCTCCCTTCAGTTCCAGAATATTTCTGGAGAGGGACTCTTTCAGGCGGTCAGCCTTCTCAAATACATGGGTCTGGGCAATAAAGTCCTGCTGCTTCTTCTCAATCTCTTCCAGGGTGACAGTAAGGTGTCTTGTATCCTCTTCCACCCGTGCCACCAGTTTCTTCTGGTAGGCATCCATTTTTTCACGGGCATCAGCCACGCCCTGGCGCATTTCGCGGATCTTGAGTTCCGCATCGTTCTGTGATTCACGCAGCTTTTTCTGAAAGTCCAGGGTAAAGAGATTGTAGTCGCTGTTGAAGCGTTCCAGAGTGGACTCGGTCTTTTCCTTCAGCTCCGACTGGAGCTGGTAGACCTTTTCGCTCATACCGGCGAGATCCCGTTTCAGATCCGCTCGCTCCTCGTTACTTGAGAGAATAAGCTCTTCTTTCTGAGACTTGAAATCGTCCCGCAGCTCATTGAGGTCTTCGGTAAAGGCAGATTTAAAGTCATCCAGATTTTCCCGGATTCCAGCTTCCTCGTCCTTGATCTGCTGAAGGGCTCTCTCCTGCCATGCGGCAACATCATTATGAAGTGCCTCACTCATGCCGCCGAAGTCCCGTCTGGAACGTTCAAGGTCATTGAACATAAGCTCGACTTTTTCGGACAGAGACTTGTCCGAGGCATCGGCCCGTTCATTGAGCCCCATACTCAGACGCTCCAGCTCCCGGTTCATATAGTCCATGGATTCGTCCCGGAGGGCAGTGACGGAGTTCTGCAGATTATCCCTGTACTCAATAACAAGGGCGCTGCCTTCATCCACACGGCCGTCCAGAGAGTCCCGGAAGGATTCCACCTGATCCCGGAACTTTTCAAACTGCTGCGAGACACGGGTCTGCAGCTCACCGAGCTTTCTGTTCATATCGGCGGTACAGCTCCGTTCCATTTCGGTACGGTCACGGGTCTGCTGATCACTGATCTCTGTAACCTGGGCATTCAGGTTTTCCTGCCAGTCCCTCAGAGATTTCTGAATGCCGTCATCCCTCTTCTTCAAATCCTGGAAGAAGTCATCTTCAAAGACCTGAAGCTGAGTGGAAACATTGTCGTAGGCACGGCTCTTGAGCTCATCCAGACCCTGCTCCAGTTCGTTCATGGCATTCCGCAGCTGCTCGGCACGCTCTTCGGTATCCCGCTCCTCATCGGAACGGAGGGCCTGCATCTTCTGGTCGAAGACTTCAAATTCGCTGAGGATTCTGCCGGAGATCTCATTCATACTCATCCGCAGAGAGGATTCGAGACTGTCCATATCCTCCATAAACTGTTCAAGCTTGTTGAACCGGGGATTAAAGCCGCTTTCAAAGTCCTGCAGCTTCTTCTCAATGGCCTTGAGGGATTCAATCTGCAGGTCTTCAGCTGTATTTTCAATTTTTCCTGTAAAAGATTCGGAGAACTCCTGGAGCCGGCTGTCCACATCGCTTCTGTGGGCATTGATTCTGGCATCGATGCGTTCAAGCTCCTGCTGAACCTCTTCTTTCTGCCTGTTGGAGGCGGTGCGGGTTGATGAAAAGTCCTGCATCATCTGCTCAAGCTCTTCCTTCATGGCAGTCAGAACCCTGTTCTGCTCACCTGTAGAGGAAGCCAGCTTGCCGTCAAACTCAGCCAGGCGGCCTTCGGAGTCGGACTTCCAGATCTTGTGCTGCTCGTCCAGTTCCTCCATCCCCTGCTTCAGATCCTCGGCCAGATCCTGATACCGGCGCTCCAGCTTCTGTGTATCACGTGACCAGTTTTCTGCCAGTGAATCTCTGTGTGAGGAGAGAACATCCTTGAGCTCCGTAAAGGCATCAGCCTCCAGTGAGGCGCCCTCTTCGGCAACCTTCTCAAGGCGTGCCATATAGTCCCCTTCCACCTCGGTCCACCGGGCGGTAAAGGCTGTAAGTTTCTCTTCAGCGACCCTGTCCCGGGCAGCAATGAGTTCATCAAGATGGGAAGAGAATTCCCCCAGCCGTCCTTCAGACCCCTGCAGGTCTTCAACAAACTTCCGGTAGACGACAGTCATTTCCTGGTTAAAGGACTCCTGCAGACTCTCAAGGCCCTTGGCATTCTCCTGCCTGAAAGCTTCATGAAGCTGACCCATCGACCCCTGAAGGTCCTTGCTCTTCTTCAGAAGCTCATTGAGGCGGACACCGACGGAGTCCACATACTCGGACTCCTTCTTGATGCGCTGAAGGTTCTCATCCACATTGTGGGTCAGCTGGTCCAGCTCCTCCAGACGGCCGGTCACCTGGGAGAGTGTATTTTTAAGTTCATCCATCTCTTCCGAGCGCTGTGCGGACTCTTCATTGGCCTGCACAACCCGTTTCAGGATCTCTCTGTTGGTCTTTTCCTGTACTTCAATATCAAGATTCAGATCATGAATCTGGGTTTTCTTCTCACCTACAAGCCGGTCCAGTTCCTCTTTGACCTTGTCCGCATACTTCCGGACCTTCTCAAGGGAACGGTTATTCTTGTCGAACTGCCTGTTCAGAAACAGGACGAGAACGACGATAGCCAGTGTGAGTATATCTCCGGCATTAAACAGCATGAATCACTCCCCCTCCAGAAGAAAATTTATCTCTCTGGAAAAGTGCCGGAAATTAGTGATGGTTATATCGGCTTCGGGAATTTTCTTTCCCTTCCAGTTCACATAGACGGTTTTCATACCGGCAGCGGAAGCCCCAAGAATATCGTACTTGTAGCTGTTTCCGACATAGATCACCTCTTCGGGTTTGCAGCCGAGCTTTTCCGCCAGAACTTCAAAGGGCCGGACGTGGGGTTTAAGATACCCTGTCTCCTCGCTGGACATGGCCACATCCCAGTGACCGTCAACGGCAAAGTACTCCAGTTTATTTCCTACTGGAAAGTCCGACATGACACCCAGTTTGAGTCCTCTGGCTTTGAGACTCTCAAGCTCCCGCTGAAGTCCCATAAAGGGTCTGACCCGTTTAAAGATGAGCTCCCACTTCACATAGAAAATCTTCTCAATTATACGAAGAGCCTCTTCCACGGAAAGATTCATTCTTCCGGCAAAGAGTTCGGCCTGAGCCTGCCTGAAATCACTCACGTTCTCGAGCTTTCGGAGATCCTTGCGGGCCTCGTTAAACTCCTTTACCTGGTTAAAATGAGAAAATAGAAAGGGAATAGAGTGGAACATCATCCTGCGGTTGGGATACAGGGTTCCGTCAATATCAAAAGCGACCGCTTTTATAGCCATGTTTCAGTGGTACCGTCCGTTTTTAATCTGCTTCTACACTACAGGAATGAAGGGGAATTGGCAAGCTGTTTCTACCTGCCGGCACTCTCCGGAGGGCGTTCAGGCCCTGAGAAAATGAAAGGTTGAACCAACTTCCCGCCCCCTGAATGCCGGGAACGGGAAGAAGGGGTATCAGCGGGGTCTACTCGAAGCGATAAGTAAACCTGCCGTTTATTTCTTTATCGGTGGAGTTATAGAAGCTCGCCTCCTGAAATCCTTCCAGGACGGCGTTATCCACCTCGGCGTTTCCGGAGGACTGGGAAATCTTCAGGTTCAGCAGCTCCGCCTCGGGAGAGAGGGAGAATGTAATGATCACCGGCCTGAGATAGCCGCCGGCCTTGTAATCGGCATTGGCATAATCGTAGCCCGCATCGATCAGATAGGACCAGATGGCCCGCAGATCATCAACCGGAGGAGCCTCCTGAAGTACATACTCCCTGTTCACAGGACTGTAATACCGCTGAATCAGCTGCTGACGGCTGATCTCAGGTGAGTAGGACATTCCCTGAACACGGTTGAAAAGATCCTCCCCAATAAAGGGCGGAAGAGGCATATAGAGATAGATGGCCGCACCGAGGGTCCGGCCCACCCTTCCGCTTGTAAAAAACTCGGACACCGTAGAGTTCCCCGCCGGGTCACCCTCGATCTTTGTCTGCACTTCGGGCTCGGCAGGTACTGCCGGCTCAGCTGGCACACTGTCCTGCTCAGGAGTACTTGTCTGCTCGGTCTCTGCCGGCGCCGTCTCTGCGGGAAGCACAGCTTCCGGACTGTCGGCTTCGGGCTGAGGCATCACGGGAGCCTCCTCAGTCACAGGCGTGTCGGGCAGGACGGCCTCGGGCTGAGTCTCCTCCACCGGAGGAGCGGGCTCATCGGGAACCTCTTCCTGCACAGGAGAGTCATCCGGCATGACCGGCAGATCCTCCCCTTCGGGCTCTCCAAGCTTAACCAGAACAGGGCCTGAGTAGTCTCCGATATCCTCCACAAAGAGAAGGCCATAGATCAGAACTCCCCCGAAAATCAATAGATGCAGAAGGAAGGCGGCAAGAAAGCTTATAAGAGTCCTCTTCTTCTGCCTCTTCAGCTGGTACTCTGTCATCAGCTGTCTCCGGTGTTTTTCTCGCTGGTCACAAGATTGACGCCGTCAAAACCCTGGCGCCTCAGTATATCCAGTATTTCTATCATCATCTGATAGGGGATATCCTTGTTTCCGTCCAGAACGACCACAGGCTCTTCCATGTTGTTCTGTTCAACTACGGCAATCAGAGTCTCTTCAAGAGTCAGAAGAGTACAGGCTTCCTTGTTGACGAAAATTTCGTCGGCGGACTGCACCGTCAGGCGGAGTTCTGTAATCTCAACATTCTCCGAAGTTGCCGATTCGGGCAGATCAAGAACGATTCCGGGAGCCACGTTGAAGACCGATGAGATCATAAAGAAGATGACAAGCTGAAAGACAACATCGATCAGAGGAGTCAGGTCAACATTGATATGAGGCTTGAGACGTCTTTCGAAAATCATAGACCCTCTCCTGCTCTCTCCTCTCTTCTGACGGTCTTCTGAGGCCGTTCTGTATTCTGTACTCTCTGAACCTTCTGCCTTCCCTTGAGGAGGAGGATCATCTCATTCACCTGGTTTTCCATATTGATCAGAATATTCTCAACCTTCTTGACCAGGTAGTTATAAAAAATAACTGCGGGAATAGAGACGATAAGGCCGGCGGCCGTAGTAATCAGGGCTTCCGAAATTCCCTTGGCAAGGATGGAGGGGTCCCCCAGAGCCGTACCGCCCCCGAGTATACCGAAGGACTTGATATTACCAGTTACAGTACCCAGGAGTCCCAGGAGGGGAGAGATATGGGCAATAGTTCCCAGGGGAGTCAGAAAACGCTCCAGCTGGGGAATCTCCTGGCGGGCTGCGTCTTTGAGAACCTCTTTCTGAATATGATCGGGCTGATCTCTGTGATTGATTCCAACCTTCATAAGGCCTGTAAGCGGAGAGACATTGCTGTCGCAGATGGACAGAGCCTCATCAAAATGGTTCTTGGCAATGGCGCCCTTGATTCTGACAAAGAGCTTCTCCTCATCCACCTTGATCCGTTTAAAATAGAGCAGTCTTTCAATGATGATAGCTGCCGCCAGAACGGACAATCCTATGATGATCCAGAGGATGATTCCGCCTTTATCAAGTATATCCAACATAGTTATTTCCTCACTTCCCTCTTGTACTTTATGTTTCGTGTCTGATCAATTCGATCTATTCTAAGCCGTCTGATTCATCATTTGAATCATCCGAACGGACTATTTGATCCCCAGGCTGCCAGGGGGTAACATAACCGCCAGCCTTTACCTTACTGAGATGTACAAATCCCCGGGGATACCGGGCATTCAGATTTGCCTCAGAAGAGGAGCTTCCGGTTTCAAGGACATCCAGATGGAAGTCGCCGTTGCTGTCGAACCATGGAAAAAACAGGGCTATATGGTGATACTGCCAGAGCACCGGATCTTCCCCGAAGGGAGAGTTTACGGCACCAAGGTAGAACATACCCGGTTCCTTTACCGCCTGAAGATACAGCAGAGTCTTCACATAATCCAGCTCATACCCCACATTCTCTCTGTAATCGAAGAAGGGCACAGTCCTGACATCCAGATCCGTATCCTTTTCCACACGTCCACCGGGCTCAGAGAGCCTCAGGGCGATGGCAAGATTCCGGCTCCAGTCCAGACCGAAGTAGGGATCACGGTCTTCACGCACCGAACTCCAGGCATTTCCCTGACGGGCCGCCGGATCGGTGGGTGCCTTCAGAGCTTCAAATTCAAGAAACCCTTCATTCCCCCGGGCCATAAGCATTCCGTCTGCCACCCATTTGGCAAATCCCGAACAGTTCACACCGCCCTCTTCACCGCTGGCCTCACCAGTAGCGATCAGGGCAAACACTCCTTTCCCGTCCATGCCTCCGTCATCTGTTTCATAAAGATAAGGAAGGTCCTGCCGAAGTTCGGCCTGCAGAGAGGCCACACTCTGCCATTCAGGATAGGAGGCATCCGTAAAGATCTGGTCCCAGCGGATGGTTCCCGTTGTCAGGTTCATAATTCTGGCAAAAGAAGAGACCGCCAGCTCACTGAGGGGAACAGGAAGAACAATCCCCTTGTAGAGGGTCAGACCGTAGAGCTCCAGCTCCAGGCTTGTCCTGTTATCACCGAGGGGGAAGAGGCGGATAAAGGATTCCTCATCATTCTGAAGGAAAATCTTGATCTGAAGAAACTCACCGCTCCTCAGGTCCCTCTTGATGATATAGTTGCCCCTGCCCCAGACAGGGTATCTGTAATCGAGTTCATTCTTGAAAAGAAGATAGAACGAATCCTCCGCCTTCCGGAGCTCAAACTCAACGGCAACGGGCGAGAGAATCTGTTCATGAATTTCCTTCTGCCTTGTGAGAAGGGAGAAAAGGGGGGCCGAAATAGAATCGGCCATGGCTGAGCGGACCTCTACATTTTCATGAAAAGAAGCCCGATCCAGTATCTCCGCCTCCCTTGAAAAAGACGTCTGGGCTGACAGAGATACGGCCAGAAATAGAAGGAGGAACAGGATTCCTCCGGATTTGATGTTCATATAAAACCTCGTTCAGGTTCTATGAATGATCAGGACCGCTCCTTCAACTCCATCTCAATGGGAATCTTGGACATTCCGTAATCCTTACGGATCTGATTCATCACATACCTCTTATAAGAATCGGGAAATCCCTTCTCTCTATTAACAAAGCAGACGAATTTTACAGGGTGAGTGGTTACCTGAGTCAGGTAGAGAAGCTTGTACCGCTTTCCCTTCACCGTGGGAATGGGGTTGAAATCACTCCAGTAGCGCATTGAATCGTTGAGGGCGGAGGTCTCCACTCTCTTTGTAAGCTGACGGTAGACCTTCTCGGTCTCTTCCAGCAGCTTGTCCAGGCCGGAACCCTTGAGACCGGAAACAGCCACAACCGGGGCAAAACCAAGAATGGGAAAGAGAAAGCGGACCCTGTCCACAGTTTTCTCCCAGGTCTCCTTGCTGCCGTCGGTGGTGTCCCACTTGTTAAGCACAATAATAACACCCTTGCCGTTCTTGACGATCTGCTGGGTAATCTTCTTATCCTGCTCCGTCAGTCCTTCGGTCACATCCACAAGAAGGTAGACTATGTCCGACTCTTCAATGGTGTGAAAGGCACGGTTGACCGAGTAGTACTCCACATCCTGAACGACCTTCTTCTTTCTCCGGATACCAGCGGTATCCAGAACGCGGAACTCCCTGCCCTTGAAGACGAAACGGCCTTCAATTACATCACGGGTGGTTCCGGCGATGGGAGAGACAATTGAGTTCTCCGAACCTGTAAGCTGGTTGGTCAGGGTTGACTTGCCGGCATTGGGTTTACCGAGGATGGCGATTCTTATATGGGGATCTTTCTCCTGCACAGCGGCGCCGTTGTAGAGAGAGAAATCGATCATGGAGATGATCTTGTCCTGAAGCTCTTCCATATTCCGGCCATGGGTGGCTGAAACAGCGACAAGATGTTCAAATCCAAGGGAGTAGAGGTTCCAGACCTCGTTCTCCTTGTCGGGATGATCCACCTTGTTTACAACAAGAAGAACCTTGGACTCATAGGGTCTGAGATTTTCAATAAATGTCTCATCCTCACTTGTAATGTCGTTCACATCCATAAGGAAGAGGATGAGGTCGGCATGTTCAATCATCTCAAGGGACTTCTGCGCCACCAGTTCATCGAACTGATCGTCCCTCTCCAGCTTGAATCCGCCTGTATCCATCAGAAGGACTTCCTGGTCCTTGATAAAACTTCTTTCTGTAATAGTGTCCCGGGTAACTCCGGGTGTGGGGTCGGTAATGGCCTTTCTCTTTCTGATCAGCCTGTTGAACATTGTGGACTTGCCTACATTGGGCCGTCCGGCTATTACAACACGGGGGAGTCTGTCCTCCCTATCCGGTGATAAACTCAAATCGTTCCTCCATCCAGTGGCGGACATAGCGGTCTATGTCCCTAATACTCTTCATATCCATAAGGGTGCCGAGAAACTCCTCAGCCTCCAATATGGTGGTGGAACGAATTATTCTCTTTATCTCCGGAATTCCGAAGGCACTCATACTCAACTCATCAAGACCCAGTCCCAGAAGGATCACAGTCGCCATGGGGTCGCCGGCCATTTCGCCGCACATCCCCACGGGGATTCCCGCCGCATGGCCGTTTTCTACAACCATACGGATCAAACGAAGCACAGCCGGATGAAATGGTTCATAAAGATCCGAAATCTTCTCATTTCCCCGGTCTACAGCTATGGTGTACTGGATTAGGTCATTCGTTCCGATCGAAAAGAAGTCCGCTTTCCTGGCTAGAATGTCGGAAGTCATTGCAGCAGAAGGAACTTCGATCATGCATCCTACCGGAATATCAGATGAAAAAGCAATACCTTCAGCCTCCAGATCCCGTTTAACTTCATTAAGAATACCCGTGGCCTTCTCCAACTCTTCAATACCGGAAATCATGGGGAACATTATTCGCACAGGACCGAAGACCGATGCCCTCAGTATGGCCCGCAGCTGGACCTTGAATACATCAACCCGCTCCAGACAGAACCGGATGGCCCGCCATCCCAGAAGGGGATTTTTCTCGTTTTTCTGGGCAATCTCGTTGATAAGCTTGTCACCGCCCACATCGAGTGTTCTTATAGTAACAGGGGCGCCTTCCATTCCCTCAACGACCCGTTTATACACCGAAAACTGCAGTTCCTCATCCAGCTCAAGGCCGGTCTGCATTACAAGGAACTCACTCCGGAACAGTCCGATTCCCGCTGCATTGAAGGCGCTGACAGAGTCCATCTCGTCGGGAACTTCGATATTGGCCTTCAGAAGAATCTCTTTGCCGTCTCCTGTTTCAGAGGGCAGGTTCTTCAGGTTATAGAGTTCGGATTCGCGCTTGAGGTACTCGGTCTGCTTCTTCCGGTAGCGGCTGAGTGTGTCTTCATCGGGATTGAGAATAACCTTTCCCTTATGGCCGTCCAGAATAATAAGGTCCCCTGAAGAGATCTCCCGTGTGATTGTACGGAGGCCCAGAATTGCAGGGATACCGAAGGAACGCGCCAGAATGGCCGTATGGGAAGTTCTTCCGCCCACGTCCATCAGGATACCCTTTACCATCCTCTTGTTCATCAGAAGAGTGTCAGAGGGCAGAAGATCCGGGGTTACGATAATGACCTCTTCCTTCAAATCAGAAAGAGAGATCCTTTTGCGCATAAGAAGGTTGTTGATAATTCTCTTGGCTACATCGTTCATATCCATAGTGCGTTCCTGCATATAGATATCACCCGATGCGTTGAGGCGGTCTACCAGAGACTGAATGACTCCCTGAACGATCCACTCGACATTGTTGAGCTCCGTTTTCAAACGGTCAAAAACCTGTTCCTTGAACATGGGATCATGAAGCATAAGGATGTGGGAATCGAGGAACCGCGCCTCCTCCTGACTGTACTCCCGGGTTATGCTTTTCTTGAGCTCCTGGAGTTCTTCGGAGGCTGAAAGGATGGCCCTGTTGTAGCGCTCTGTCTCGCGTTCAACATCAGCTTCGGAAATCTTGTACTTAGGTATTGTGAAACTGTCCTCGTTATAGAGAAAAGCTCTGGAGATAACTATTCCTGGTGAAGCTGAAATACCGCGAAATTCTTTCATCTGTTTAAATATATGCGACTTTAAAGAGTTAGTCAAACTTGTGATTTCCCCTGTTTTCCCTTGGCAACGGCTCTGTATATTCCGATAATAGACAGATATGAAAGAGAAAGAGCAGAGCCGGGAAGAATACCGGAAAATGAGCAGCACAACCAGGCCCGCAGCACCCCGCGGAGAAAACCGGAAGCCCTCCGCCCGATCCGGTCAAACCGGCGGTACAGATTCAAGGCCATCCGGAAGCCGCTCCCCCCGGGAAAAGGGCGGCCAGGCCACTGCAAAAAGAAGGTCAAAACCCGTACCCAAAGACGCCCTTCAGCAGACCCTCAACGGCAGCGCGCCCGGCAGCAGCGGTATCAAAGCATCACAGATAGCCGTGATAGTTTTACTCTGTGTGATTGCGGTGTCCCTTCTGGCTGCGACTCTTTTCCTCTTCAAACCAGGGAAGATTCAAATATGGGACCTAACATCAGTGAGCGGAGGGGATACTGTTATTCAGCGCCTTGACCCTCCTGAAATGTCTGAAGACCCAGTGGTTCCCGCAGAGACTGCGGCTCAGGCCGTTAAACCTGTGACTCCGCCTGAAGAAAAGGAGACACCCCCCGCACCGGGCAGCCGCGATACAAGAATCTACTTCGTTAAAGTCAATGCCGAAGGGCAGATCTCACTTAAAAGCGTCAACAGAACCATAGATTTCAGCAAGGCTCCTCTTACCCAGACAATCAACACCCTTATCAGCGGTCCTGCATCGGATGAACTGAACAAGGGATCTTTGACACTGATTCCCGAAGGCAGCCGGCTTCTTTCCGCCCGTGTGGAAGGGGGAACCGCCTACCTGAACTTCAACGAGGACTTCCGCTTCAACCCCCTGGGACGGGAGGGATATATGGCCCAGCTGAAACAGATTGTCTTTACATCGACCGAGTTTCCCGGAATCAACGATGTCCAGATAATGATAGAAGGGGTAATTAGAGAGTATCTTGGAGGAGAGGGATTTTATATCGGAGCACCTCTGAGCAGAGAATCCTTTCAGAATAACCCCTGACAGGTTCTCTAACTAAATTCCGAACTGTTTTTCAAGATCCCTTGTAAGTTCATCAACAGGGCAGGCCTTTTGAGAATCACCGCTTACATCAAGCAGAAGCTCCTGATTCCCCTTGCGACCGGTAACCGGAGAGAGAGCCGCCCTTGATACATAAGCGCCCTCTTCGGCCATCTCACTGACAACTCTGGCTGTAATCTCAAGAATCTCCCGGGGATCACGGACTATGCCGTCAAAATCATCATCGGGATCTTCAACCTCAAACTGAGGCTTCATCAATGCAATCAGCCGGGAGTCGGTGGTAAGCCCCAGAATATGGGCAGCCGCCGAACGAAGACTCCTGAAGGAGAGGTCGGCAACGGCCCAGTCGGGTACGGGATCGAGATTTTCGACACTCATGATGTTTGTCCGTTCCATAACCACTACCGAGGGATTTGTTCTGAGGCTGTAATCCAGCTGGTTATAGCCGACATCAACGGCATAGACAGACAACGCACCTTTCTGAAGCAGACAATCTGTAAAGCCACCGGTAGAGGAACCGGCATCGAGTATTATCTTCCCCTTCACAGGCATATCCCAGAAATCGAGAGCCCGTTCCAGCTTCAGTCCGCCCCGGGAGACATACCTTTTCCGTGTTAGCTCCAAAGTTGAAACCGAAGAAACCATGGCCTTCGGGTCCCGGATCTTCTCTCCGTTGCAAAGCAACTCACCGCAGAGAATGGAGGCATAGATCTCTTTTTCCGTATAATCTTCAAATTTCAAAAGAGCGAGCTGTAAGAGACGCTGCTTTTTCATGACAGTCCCTGTTCACAAATGCGGGTAATGGATCTTGCAGCACCATCTGCGAATTCAACCAGAATGCCGCAGATCACTGCCGGGTTGTCAACAACTTCCATCTTCAGCGGGAGCTGTGTCAGGCTTCGTCTGATGCTCTGCTCTGGATCAGCGCCGATAACGCTGTCTGAAGGGCCTACCATGCCCACATCGGTGATGTAGGCAGTCCCTCCCGGAAGTATCCGCTCATCGGCTGTCTGGATATGTGTATGGGTTCCGAAGAGGAGATTCAGCTGGCCGTCAAGATAGATAGCAAGGGCTTCTTTCTCCTGGGGATCTTCGGCATGGAAATCGAGTATACTGAGATCCGCTTTCCCCTGGAACTGATGAAGCATTTTCCTGGCGGTCTGAAAGGGACATAAGCCGTTGAATCCCATCCGGGAACGCCCCAGCAGATTCATCACAGCCACACGGATGCCTTTCTTCTCAATAATGCAGGAACCGTGTCCGGTAACCCCTTGAGGATAGTTGGCCGGCCGCAGTAGATACTCACTGTTATCAAGCATCTCATTGATCTCTTTCTTCTGCCAGATATGATTCCCTGTGGTGATTACATCGGCTCCTGCTGAAAAAAGGTGCTCCACATCCTCGGGCATCATTCCGAAACCGGACGCGGCATTCTCCCCGTTTACAACGACGAGATCTGCCTTATAGTCTTTTATGAGTTTTTTAAGTCCAAAGAAAAGCGCCCTGCTTCCGGGAGTGCCTACAACATCTCCCAGAATAAGGGCGCGTAATTCATTCGCCAAAGTTCACTTCCTATCGGGCGTACTCAACAGCCCTTGTCTCGCGAATAATGGTGACCCGGATGCGTCCGGGATATTTAAGTTCATTTTCAATCTGCTTTGCGATATCCTTTGCAAGGATCTGGGCTTTTGCATCGTCGATCTTGTCATTGTTGACCATGATCCGCAGCTCGCGTCCAGCCTGGATAGCAAATACCTTTTCAACACCGTCGAAGCTCATAGCGATCTTCTCGAGGTTTTCAAGGCGCTTGATATAGTTATCAAGAGTCTCACGTCTGGCACCGGGTCTGGCAGCGGAAATTGCGTCCGCAACCTGAACAATAATACCTTCAATGGAGTTGATCTCTACATCATTGTGGTGGGCCGCTACGGCGTTCACAACACGGGCATCTTCGTTCATACGCTTACAGAGTTCAGCACCCAGTTCCGCATGGTTAACATCCCCGTCAGTTTCCAGTCCCTTACCGATGTCGTGGAGCAGGGCTCCTCTCTTGGCAAGCTCGGCATCCGCGCCGACTTCGGCGGCTATCATACCGGCGATAACAGCAACTTCCTTGGAGTGTGAAAGCACATTCTGACCATAGCTGGTTCTGAAGTGCAGACGTCCAAGAGCTCTGATACCTTCGGGTCTGACATTGTGGATACCCAGATCAAAGAGGACTTTTTCACCCTCTTCATAGATGGTCTGGCTGATCTCTTTAGTAACTTTCTGTACGACTTCCTCAATCCTTGCGGGATGGATTCTGCCGTCGGCAATGAGCCTCTCAAGGGCGATTTTGGCAATCACCTTTCGGATGGGATCAAAGCAGGAGATAACAACAGCCTCAGGAGTATCATCAATGATGATATCCACACCTGTTAAAGTCTCCAGGGTTCTGATATTCCGACCTTCCCGTCCGATAATACGTCCCTTCATTTCATCGTTGGGGAGACTGACGGAAGTAACAGTGATTTCTGTACTTACATCTGTCGCCAGACGCTGAATGGTTGTTACGATAACATCGCGGGCCTTCTTCTCGGCCGTGAGATTTGCTTCTTGTTCGATTTTATTGATCAGGGCCTGGGCATCGTGTTTTGCCTCATTTTCCAGACTCTGAACTATCAATTTCTTCGCCTCGTCTTTGGTTAAACCGGAGATTCGTTCCAATTCGGACTGCCATCTGCTTTCTTCATTTGCGACAGTCTCCTCTCTGGCTACTAGGGCTTCTTCCTTTCCGTTAATTTCAGATTGCTTTTGTTCAAGTATGGCAGTTTTTCTATCAAGATTATCTTCTTTCTGTTGCACTCTACGTTCATATTTCTGAACATCATTACGTCTGTCGCGGTTTTCTTTTTCCAGCTGACGTCTTTCTTTCAGAATCTGATTCTGTGCCTCCAGTAAGATGGATTTTTTTTCCTGTTCTGCCTCTTTAACTGCGTCCTGTTTTACTCTTAACGATTTCTGCTCTGAAGAAGAGAGCTGATATCTGGCGTAAAGCCATCTTATTGTCCAACCTAATAATATACCAACGAGGGGAAGAGCTATCATATAGATAAGATCCATATTTCCCCCTAATTTTACAAGATATTATGATTATATAAGTAAAGACCCATTTGTCAAGTCAAAGAATTATCTTAAAGGATCTATCTGTGAGCACAAGATCACTTTAATATCGCTATACATATAATTGGAAAACTGAGGAGCAACAGCTTCAGTACAGATCCTTCAGAAATGTCTGGCTCTTGTCTTTATAGCCCAGCAGAACGGCATCAATGCCTTCTTCACTCTTCAGGGGGAGAATGATCCAGCTTTTGAACAGATTAAAGTCATTATGAGAGAAAGCTCCACCAAGAGAGTTATGATCCTTGTTACGGATATAGACAATGCCCTTCTCTGCTGTCAGCTCACTCAGGAGTGCTGCATATTTGTCCTCTGCCAGAGTATCCACACCATCTTCATTGATTCCGATTGAATATGCAGGAACAAGCCCATTATCCGATTTCTCCAGCAGAATACCGCCGAGAGCCTTGTACTCACGGGTAAAATCCCTCAGCGCCTTAAGTAGTCCCAGAGAGCCATCCCTGTAGTGGTTTCTGAAGTTATCAAAATCGATACCTTCCGCGGTCATCTCAATACGGGCATTTTCATCCTTGATAGTATAGAGCTCCACTTCGGGAGAGTCGTCAAGAGGAGGAAGCAGGTCGTCTGCCAGGCTTTGAATCAGCCCGCCCATGCCGGGCATCAGAACTTCTGATGTAATTTTATCATCTTCCACTTGCGGCTGCTCACTGACAAGTTCTGTCCTGGATACGATTTCGATACCCGCTTTTTCAAGGTACTCCATCAGGGGGATAACAACAGGCTCGGAAGATTCATCAAGTTCTTCGACTTCATCGAGTTCTTCCACTTCATCGAGTTCTTCCACTTCATCGAGCTCTTCCACTTCATCGAGTTCTTCGACTTCATCAAGCTCTTCGACTTCATCGAGTTCTTCGACTTCATCAAGCTCTTCGACTTCATCAAGCTCTTCGACTTCATCAAGCTCTTCGACTTCATCAGCGGTTTCAGATGATTCTATATTATCAAAGGCAGAACGATCCTCCCGTTCATCCTCTTCAGGAATATCCATGTTATCCTTCACATCCCCTCCCCCGTCTGACTCATCAATATCATCAAGCACGGCAGAAACGCCGCTGTCATAGCCGACGAAGTTATTCGAGTCACCATAATAATCCTGAGGACTGATAATATCCAGTTCAATCATACCAGCTTCATCACTCTTTGCAGGCTGATTCTTGGTTTCTTCTGTCATTAAGGCTACCGATCCGAGAGATTCTGCATCATCTACAGAATCCATCTGCTTCTTCTTCTCTATGATCGCAGACTTGTTCATCGGATAGCCTCCGGTAATATCAAGACCAAAAAGAGTCAGATCCTCATTCAGATCAAGTTCAATCAGATCATCTTCAACAGATTCGTCATATTCGGGATGAAGCATATCGACTTCTTCAGTATCTACATCGTCGGCAGGAAGGGCCTCTACCTCAGGAATAACAGGCAGCTCATCCATCTCTTCCGGAGACAGGACCTGCTCGGATTCATTAAGATACTGGTTATATCTGATCTCCAGATTCCTGGAAATTTCATCGACATCCATGGAGTCCATAAGACTCTGAATACTAAATGTACTGCCGACTTCGTCCAGATCTATCATCTGGTTTTCTGACGCAGCCTCTTCAGCAGTTTCTTCGATTAACTCATCAGACTCTTTCGGCTCTGTTTCACTGAAAACAACACCGGCCAGATCTTCAAGAGGTGCAAGATAGTCCTGATCCTCAAGCTGTTCTGCTTCTTCATCCGCGTGAATATGCCTGTCCTCAGAAGCAATAGACAACAACTCAGAAAGAAGTCCCCCGTCAGGTTCTTCAGCTTCATCGAGCTCTTCGGCTTCATCGAGCTCTTCAGCTTCTCCAAGCTCTTCTGCGTTTTCCAGCTCAGCAGCATCAACAAGATCTTCTACTTCATCCAGCTCATCTGCTTCTTCAAGATCCTGGACTTCATCGAGCTCTTCGACTTCATCGAGCTCTTCGACTTCATCATGCTCCCCGACCTCTTCCACATCAACCGGTTTCATTCCGGCGGTGAAATCCTCTTCGCCAGCTTCTTCCAGATCATCAGCCTCTTCAAGCTCATCGGCATCATCAAGTTCATGAACTTCTTCAACTTCAACAGCTCTCATACCGGCTGTAAAGTCTTCAGCAACCTCATTGAGCTCTTCTGCATCATCCGCTTCATCAAGCTCATCCAGCTCTTCTACATCATCAAACTCATCAAGTTCTTCGACATCCACTGGCTGCATTTCCCGGGCAGGAGCGGCAGCTGCTGAGCCTGAAACATTTCTTACATCCGCATTTTCAACGGTGAAATGAGCTGAACTCAATGCGGACTTGATCATCTTCTCAAGATCGGAAATAGAAATTGTCGGCTCTTCTTTCTCCTCTTCCTTCTTGCTTACCAGGAAACGGATAATCTCTTCCCAGCTCTTATTCAGAAGCTGATCAATCTCATCCATCCTGTTTTTCTTGAACTTTTCAGAAAGACCTTTAAGAAGCTCTTTCCTTACTTCATCTTTGCGGGACTTCAGTTCAAGTTCGTACTTTTCCCAGTTAAGCTCCTCTTCCGCATCAAGAAGGTCTCTGAGAAAACTAAGCTGAAACTTTTTAATTTTCTTTTTAAGAATCAGCTCCTGGTTCTGACGAATATTCATCAGGAAGAAAAATAGAAGGAAGAGAGTTATGAATATGGATAGAAGCAGCAGCAGCCTGTATTCGCGGTTAAGAACCAGTTCATCCCCGGGAATAGCAGTCACTGAAGCTGAACCGTTGGCATCGATAGTTTGAACAAGGTAGTAGTCCTGACCTTCACCGGATGCTATCTGCTGAATGTAGTCAGAGCGGCCTGCACCTTCACGGAATTGAGTAATGTTGTCACGAAGAATATCAAGCTGCTCCGGGCTTAGATTATAAACCAGTACATCAGACTCCAGAATATGAAGTCTGTTTATATCGGAGAGGCCGCCATTCCTGTAGAGATAGTTTTGAAGTCCGGATATGGAAAAGTCGACAACCACAGTTCCCTGAAAAAGACCATACTGATCCACTGCGGGTAGAGAGTAAAAGATTCTGCTCCCCTCTACATCATAGCTGAAAACAGGACTGTCCTCTTTCGACTCAAGGTATTGTATAGGGGCGCCGTTATCAGGACTCTGGCTCCATCTATTATAAAGAATTCTTGTATTGCTTCTCTGTGTGATATCTCCTTCCAGAGTACTGTAGAGAACATTCTGGCGGTTACGGTCTATGATGCGTATATTCTGAAAGCCGGCGAGTTCATCTGAAAGCCTGCCAAAAAGATTAGTCCGGGAAATGATGTCTGCACGTTCCTGGCTGGGGTCGTATACATTGCGCATATAATCCAGCTCGAGAAAACTTTGAAGACGGGTGATGTTTGTACTGTGGTATTCATCTACAAGACCGCTGTTGACAAGCTGTCGCTCCTGCTGCCCCTGAAGAACCCTCTGGCTGAAATACTGTGTTTCAATCTGCTTGAAAGTTCCAGTAAAAGCCAGATAGCCCAGTCCGCTGACAAGGACCAGTGAGATAAATAAAGATATAAAAATTTTGAATATGCTACGCATTCAGTTTTTAATCACCCAAAAAAATAAGGAAGAGTTGCCCAATAACAGACAAACCTTCCTTATTAATATCGAAACTTATTAAACTTTACATTAGGGGTGATTCACTAATTCTTTTCAGAAAAGAATCAGCTTGCCTCCTGAAGCTTACCTGTCAGATCCATTTAGGAATCTTACTTTTCAGCATCGCCCTTTTCAACCAGTTCGAGGATTACCATTTCGGCAGCATCTCCCTGGCGGAATCCCATTTTAAGGATTCTTGTGTATCCACCGGGTCTCTCTGTGAAACGGGGTGCGATTTCAGTAAAAAGTTTATTCAGAATATCCTTATCCTGGATGTTCTTGGCAATGATCCGACGATTATGTACCGAGTCTTCTTTTGCTCTGGTAATCATCTTCTCAGCTGTTTTTCTAACCTCAAGCGCCTTTGCTTTAGTAGTCTGGATTCTCTCGTGTTTGAAAAGAGAAGTGACCATGTTTCTGCGAAGAGCTTTTCTATGACTGGACTTGCGTCCGAGTCTGTTAAAACCAACTCTGTTATGCATGATTATTCTTCCTTATTATTCTCAAGTTTAATTGTTTTTTTCAAAACACTGTAATCAACCATACCCAGAGAAAGATTCCATTCCTTCAGTTTTTCCTTGATTTCCATCAGGGACTTCTTACCGAAGTTTCTGGTTTTCGCAATATCTTCTTCTGTTCGTCTGGTCAGATCACCAATAGTTTTGATGTTGGCGTTCTTCAGACAATTACTTGAACGAACTGACAGTTCGAGCTCTTCAACCGGAGTATCCAGGAGAGCTTTTACTCTTTCTTCTTCTTCGTCAACTTCGTCATCTCCAACCACATCGTCTTCATCAAAGTTGATAAAGATTGTGAAGTGATCTTTGGCGATCTTGGCTGACTCAGCAAGAGCGTCTTCAGGAGAGATTGTTCCGTCTGTCCAGATTTCAAGGATTAGTTTATCGTAATCCGATCTCTGACCAACACGTGTATTCTCTACTTCATAACGTACTTTCTTGATGGGAGAAAAGATCGAGTCGACAGGAATTGTACCTACAACATCGATATATTTCTCGTTCAATTCTGAAGGAACGTAACCTCTTCCAAGGTCGATCTGAATCTCAAATTCGAGATCAGCGTCTTCCATCATAGTACAGATTTTCAGATCTTTATTGGTAACTGTAACACCGTCTTTTTCAAGATCAGCTCCAGTCATTTCACCAGTGCCTTTCCACTCGACAAGAATTGTCTTCTCTTCGATGTCTTCAGGAAGGCTTAATTGCAGAGATTTTAAATTGCTGATCAGTTCGGGTGTATCTTCTACGACCTCGGGAATTGACTCGAACTCACTGGTGATAACATGGGCGTTTCCGTCCTTGTTATAGCTTGTAATCCGTACGGCAGTAACAGCATATCCCTGAATAGAGGAGAGCAGAATGCGGCGTAATGAATTACCGATTGTTGCTCCATATCCTCTTTCAAACGGATAAGCGATGAATTTACCGTAACCGGATTCCTGCTCACCATGTTCAAAGGTGATTCCTTTTGGTCGTTTAAATCCCTTCAATAGGTTTTTACGTGCCATTTCTGCTCCTTACTACAAATAAGCGAACAACCGGTTTGAAAGATTCAAACCGGTTTATGTTCAACCTGCTTCTAAGTATTATACTCTTCTGCTCTTCTTGGGACGGCATCCATTATGGGGGATAGGAGTAATATCCCTGATGGATTTAACACGCAGACCAAGTCCGCCGAGAGATCTGATAGCAGATTCTCTACCAACACCAGGACCCTTAACGTAAACGTTAACTTCCTGAAGCCCAAAATCAAGGGCTCTGTTGGCGGCAGTTTCAGCAGTTGTCTGAGCTGCATAAGGAGTAGATTTTTTAGCTCCCTTGAAACCAAGTGAACCTGCACTACTCCAGGAAATTGCATTTCCCTTCAGATCAGTGATTGTAACGATTGTATTATTGAAAGTTGCCTGAATATAGACGTTACCTTCAAAGATATTCTTCTTTTCTTTTCTTTTCTTTGCCTTAGCCAATTTCTAAAACCTCCAACCGCTTACTTTTTCTTCTTAGCAACGGTTTTGACCTTACCCTTACGGGTACGGGCGTTTGTTTTGGTTCTCTGTCCGTTAACGGGCAGACCTCTTCTATGGCGAAGACCCCGGTAACAACCGATATCCATGAGACGCTTGATATTCAGAGCGACCTCGGATCTCAGACGACCTTCTACTTTATATTCACTTTCAATCAATTTTCTCAGTTCATTTACTTCTTCAGCTGAGAGATCATTGATTCTTTTTTCTGGATCTACACCTGTCTTTGCACAGATTTCTTTAGCAGAGGTTCTACCAATACCAAAGATATATGTAAGTGCAATATCAGTATGCTTGTTGGGCAGATCGATACCTGCAATACGAGCCACTTATGGACCTCCTACTTCTGTCTCTGTTTGTGTTTAGGGTTTTCGCATACGATTCTCAGAACACCACGTCTTCTGATAACCTTACATTTATCGCAAATAGGTTTAACACTTGCTCTAACCTTCATAATTTCACCTCTTATAGGTTCCTTGTTTTCAGTTTCCCTCGTTTTACAAGCCCATCATGGTGGTGCATCTTGAGGTGACCCTCAATCTGACTCATGGTATCGAGGTCAACACCAACCATAATCAACAACGAAGTACCTCCCATTAAGTACGCAACCTGCTGCGGGAATCCAAACAGGTTAATAATAAAGGAAGGAATCAAAGCTATCAATGCCAGGAACATTGAACCGGGCAGAACTATCCGGTTGAGAACCTTTGTGAGGTACTCTTCCATATTCTCTGACCGAATTCCGGGTATTGAACCGCCATTTTCTCTTATTTGCCGTGCAATTTCAATAGGATTCATCGAAACCTGTGTATAAAAGTAGGCAAAAAAGACAATTAACAGCGTGTAAAGCACCAGATACGGGCCTCCGTTAGGTCTCAAGAAACTTGAAACGGCGGCCCATGCTTTACTGCTGCCTCCAAGGGTCCCTGCTATCTGAAGGGGGAATGTCAGAATAGAAGAAGCAAAGATTACAGGGATAACTCCACTGGGGTTGATCTTGATGGGGATGTAGGTGCTCTGTGCACCGTAGATCTTCCGACCAACAATTCTCTTAGCATAATTCACAGGGATTTTTCTCTGCCCCTGCTGTTCGTAGATCACCAGCATTATGATTCCAACGAACATGAGCAAAGCAAAAATTACAAATACAGGGTTGAGATTTCCATTACGAATCTCAGTTCCCAGTACGCTGAATGCACCAGGCATTCTAGCAACAATACCAGCAAAAATCAGCAATGAGATACCATTACCGATACCTCTGGCATTTATCTGCTCACCAATCCACATGAGGAACATGGTACCTGTAGTTACGGTTATCATAGCTACAACGGTATACTTCCATCCGACCATGGAGGGGATGATTGCATCAGGGATTCTACTGGCATAAACGGTTACTGCATAGGACTGAATAATACAGACGATAACTGTACCGTAACGGATCAGTTTCTGAATCTTCTTCTTTCCGCCATCTTCCTCGGAGATTTTCTTCAGCCGGGGAAACACCAGCAGCAGAAGCTGCATGATGATGGACATAGAGATGTAAGGCATGATACCCAACATAAATACTGAGAAGTTTGAAAAAGCTCCACCAGCAAAAAAGTCCAGATATTCTGTAATTCCCATTCCCGAACCGCTTGAGGCCTGATTCAGAAAGTAAAGTCTGAGAGCAGATGCATCGATGCCCGGAATGGGCAGCACTGCACCAAATCTGAATACTATCAGCATTCCCAGAGTAAAGAAGATCTTATTTCTAAGCTCCTTTATCTTAAACATGTCGTAGAGTGGATTACCAGCCATAAATTACCAACTATTCCTGATTTGAATTTTTAACTACTTTACCACCGGCTTTTTCGATTTTCTCAACAGCTCCGGCAGAAACCTTCTCAATCTGAACATCAAGCTTCTTAGTAAGCTCTCCGTTACCAAGAATCTTTACATTCTTCTCGGATTTCTTAATAAGGCCTTTTTCAACCAGAGTTTCCAGAGAAACAACTTCTCCGTCACTGTAGTTTTTTTCAAGCAGCATCAGATTTACAGGAACGAAAGTCTTCTTGAACATGTAGTTCGAGAATCCTCTGGCTGCAACTCTTCTGTACAGGGGCATCTGTCCACCTTCGAAACCGGGACGAACATTACCACCTGATCTTGCCTTCTGACCTTTGTGACCCTTACCGGAAGTCTTTCCGGTACCGGCCCCATGTCCTCTACCGAGGACTTTTTTATTTCTATTGGCGCCCTTGGGGGCTTTGAGTTCAAAAATGTTACTCATCTTAGATCTCCTCAACTTCAACGAGGTGGGAAACAGACTGAACCATTCCCAGAACAGAGGGGTTAACCTCTTTTTCAACTACGGAGTTGAGCTTGCCAAGACCGAGGGCCTTTACAGTTTTTCTCTGTTCAGGTTTACGGCCTATTGTGCTGCGAACGAGCTTAATACGAATCTTTCCAGCCATAATCAACCCCACAGTTCGTTTATTGATTTACCACGACCGGCTGCAACGGTTTTGGCATCAAAGATATTGTCCAGTCCGTTGAAGACGCTCTTTACAATATTCATGGTGTTCTTGGAACCAAGTGACTTGGCCAGAATGTCATGAATACCAGCTGCTTCCATTACCGCACGTACGGGACCACCGGCAATAATACCGGTACCGGGTGCAGCAGGTTTCAGCAGAACGGAAGCGCTCTTGTATTCACCCAGGATTTCGTGGGGAATAGTTACGTTCTTGAGGGGAATGGTTCTAAGGTTACCCTTAGCCTTTTCAACACTCTTTCTGATTGCTTCCGCAACATCATTGGCTTTACCGAAGCCGTAACCGACCCGGCCTTTACCATCACCGACAACCATCAGAGCCGAGAATGACATTTTCCGTCCACCCTTTACGGCTTTGGAAACGCGATTCAGTCTGATCAGTTTTTCGGTAAATTCTTTTTCTTCTTTCTGTCTTTTTTCAAACGCCATTGTTTACCTCTTAGAACTGAATGCCTTCGGCTCTGGCTGCTTCAGCGATAGCCTTTACAACACCGTGGTACATGAAACCGTTACGGTCAAATACGATTGTGCTGATACCGGCAGCTTTCATTCTTTCACCGATGACTTTACCCAGCTGAGCTCCGCCTTCAACGTTAACCTTGATAGCGGCAAGATCTTTTTCCAGGGTAGATGCGCTTACAAGAGTGTGACCCTTGAGATCGTCAATAACCTGAAGACTGAGATTCTTGTTGCTCTTGAAAACAGTGAGTCTGGGTCTTTCAGCGGTTCCGGAAATTTTCTTCCGAACGTGTTTTTTTCTCTGCAGTCTTTTGGACTGTTTTTCTTTAATTCTATCCATAACTTACAACCTACTTAACACCAGACTTACCGACTTTACGTCTTACATGCTCTGTTTCGTACTTGATTCCCTTGCCTTTATAAGGCTCTGGGGGTCTCAGGCCACGGATTTCACTGGCAGCAAGACCGACAGTTTCCTTGTTAATACCGGAAACAGTTACCTTGTTAGCTTCAACAGTAGCAGTAATGCCCTCGGGCAAAACGTACTCAATCTGTGTTGAGAAACCGAGGTTCAGAAGGAGGCTGGTGCCCTTTACTTCTGCTCTGTAACCAACACCGTTGATGATAAGAGCCTTGGAAAAACCGGCGGAAACTCCGGTTACCATGTTTTCCAGAAGCTTTCTGTAAAGTCCGTGCATGGACTTGGCTCTTTTGGAATCATCTTTTCTGCTGACTATTGCAACGCCCTCTTCAATCTTGAAGCTGACTTCGGGCTTGAAGGACTGTGTAAGTTCTCCTTTAGCACCTTTAACGGTCAGAATATTGTCATTAACAGTAACAGTTACACCTTTGGGTACTGTAACTGGTTTTAAACCAATACGAGACATTAACTCTCCCCCTTACCAGACCTTACAAATGATCTCACCACCAACTTTGCTGACAGCGGCTTTTTTACCGGTTGTCACACCTGTTGAGGTGGAAACGATCAATGTACCGAATCCGTTCAAAACACGGGGCATATCCTTGTAGCCTGTGTAAACACGTCTACCGGGGGTAGATACAGACTGGATACCGTGGATAATCGGATTTTCCTGTTCATCATACTTAAGAAAGACACGGATAACACTCTCGTCATCCTGGGTTACTTTCTTGAAGTTCTTGACGAAACCTTCATTCTTAAGAATTTTAATAATTTCCAGCTTAAGCTTGGAAGGAACGATATCGACCTTCTCAAATTTCGCCCCGCTGGCATTTCTAATTTTTGTGAGCATATCCGCTACAGGATCTGAAACACTCATAACACACTCCTACCAGCTAGACTTTGTAACGCCGGGGATCATTCCCTCGTTCGCAAGCTTACGAAAACAGATTCTGCACATTTCAAACTTTCTCATGTATCCGCGGGGTCTACCGCAGATTCTGCATCTATTGTACTCGCGAGTACTGTATTTCTGCTTTCTATTACATTTGACAATCATTGACTTCTTAGCCATTTATCAACTCCTATTGCTCTTCACCAAACGCCTATTTCTGAAAAGGCATTCCGAACTTGGCAAGAAGGCTTCTTGCTTCATCGTTCGTTTTGGCTGTGGTTACAATGGCTACGTTCAGACCGTTGATTTGTTCAATCTTATCGTAGTCAATTTCCGGAAAAATAATCTGCTCAGTAATTCCCAGTGAGTAGTTACCTCTACCGTCGAAGGCCTTGTTGCTTACGCCACGGAAGTCCTTTACACGGGGAAGGGAAATATTGATCAGACGATCCAGGAACTCATACATCTGGTTTCCACGAAGGGTAACCTTTGCACCAATTTCCTGTCCCTCACGAACCTTGAAGTTCGCAATAGATTTTCTAGCTTTAGTCTTCATGACTTTCTGACCGGTGATCAGTGTCAGTTCTTCAACAGCAGCCTCAAGAAGCTTTTTGTTGGCGATAGCCTCACCAACACCCATGCTTACAACAATCTTCTCGATCTTGGGGATCTGCATTTTGGACTTATAGCCAAACTCAGAAAAAAGTTCCTGAGCGATCTTATCTGTATAAACAGTCTTTAATCTCGGTGTATTCGCCATTATAACGCTTCCCCGCACTTCTTGCAAACTCTAACTTTACTATCTCCGTCAACCTTAATACCGATCCTTGTGGGTCCGCATTTTTTACAGAGAACCTGGACATTAGAGAGATCAATAGCTGCTTCGATTTCTACGATGCTGCCTTTTTCGCCCTGAGCCTTGGGTTTCTGAGCCTTCTTAACCATGTTAAGACCCTCAATAATAACCCGGCCGGTATCTCTCTGGATTTTAAGGACACGACCGGACTTACCGCTGTCTTTACCAGCCATAATCTGTACCTGGTCGCCCTTTTTAATCTTATACTTCACTTCAGCCATCCTATTACACTCCTAAAGAACTTCGGGTGCTAAAGATACAATTTTCATGAAATCGGCATCTCTAAGTTCTCTTGCTACGGGGCCAAAAATACGCTTACCCACAGGCGCGTTATTAGCATCGATAATAACACAGGCATTGTCGTCGAAACGGATGTATGTTCCGTCGGCACGTCTGTACTCTTTGTGAGTTCTTACGATAACTGCCTTCTTCACATCACCTTTTTTAATAGGTGCGTGGGGGATAGCGTCCTTAACAGCCACTACAATAATGTCGCCAACGCTGGCATACTTTCTCTTACTTCCGCCGAGAACCTTGATACACTGTACCTTTTTAGCACCAGAGTTATCAGCTACATTCAAATATGTATTATCCTGAATCATCTATTTCCTCCGATGCTTATTTAGCTCTCTCAATAACTTTTGTCAGAGTCCAGCATTTATCTTTACTTACAGGTCTGCATTCTTTAATGCTTACTGTATCTCCGATGTGCGCATCGTTCTGTTCATCATGCGCTTTATACTTTACCGAGCTTGTCACGTACTTTTTGTACAGAGGGTGCAGCTTCTTTGTTGTAATTTTTACAACAACAGTCTTATCCATCTTGTCACTGACAACAACGCCGGTAAAAACTTTTTTTCCAGTATTCTGGGTTTTTTCCATCACTACGCCTTCCTGATTCCGAGATCAAACTCGTTAATCATTGTGTTCAAACGGGCAATGCTTCTTCTCAGACTTCTCTTTTCCATCCGATTCTCAACATGACCCAGAACCATATCAAATCTCATTTTCTGCAGTTTGGTGCTGAGTTCGTCGCGCTTGGCAATCATCTCTTCAACTGACAGATCGTTGAAACGTTCTTTCATGACTATTTCGCCTCCTTGTAGACGAACTTAGTTTTGATGGGCAGTTTGCTGCCGGCAAGTTCCATAGCTCTTTTAGCCAGGTCCTTATCAACACCGCCGATCTCAAACATCACAGTTCCGGGCTTAACTTCAGCAACCCATTTCTCGGGGCTACCTTTACCTTTACCCATTCGTGTTTCAGCAGGCTTTTTTGTGTAGGGGATGTCAGGGAAAATCCTGATCCAAACCTTACCACCTCTCTTGATATGTCTAGTCATGGCAACACGCGCAGCTTCAATCTGTCTGGCAGTAATCCATTTGTTATCAAGAGCAACCAGTCCGCATTCACCGAAAGCTACTGTATTACCTCTGGTAGCGTTACCCTTAAGGGCTCCACCACGCATTCTCTTTCTATATTTCGTTTTCTTTGGACTCAGCATCTGTTAGCTCCTTGAAGCCTTGTCTCTCTGGTTCCTAGAAACCAGAAGTCCGGCATCGTCTTTCTGCTCGTTTCCATAGACTTCGCCCTTGAAAACCCAGACTTTGATACCAATGACACCGAATGTTGTGTTGGCTTCAGCAAATCCGTAATCAATATCTGCTCTCAGTGTGTGAAGGGGGATTCTTCCCTCTTTCACTTCCTGAGTTCTGGCCATTTCAGCTCCACCAAGTCTTCCGGAAACCTTAATCTTGATTCCTTTACAACCTGCTTTCATAGCATTGGATGCAGTCATTTTCAGAACTCTTCTGAAAGCAACGCGTCCCTTCAGCTGACGTGCAATGTTCAGAGCGATGATCTGTGCGTCAGCTTCGGGCTTCTTCACTTCTTTGATCTTCACCTGGATTTTCTTGTCTGTCAGTTTCTGAAGTCTCTGACCGATTTTTTCAATGTTGGCACCTTTGGTACCGATAATCACACCGGGTCTTGCAGTGTAAATCATCATGGTGATCCGCTGGGGCTGTCTGATGATTTCAATATCACCAATTTCAGCACCGCGAGCTTCGGGTGAGTCCATAAGGGCTTTCCGAAGA
The DNA here is from genome assembly GCA_963676905.2 of Oceanispirochaeta sp. Classification (GTDB taxonomy): domain Bacteria; phylum Spirochaetota; class Spirochaetia; order DSM-2461; family DSM-2461; genus Oceanispirochaeta. The sequence continues at coordinate 1,711,784 of CAXXVE010000001.1, read as the reverse complement.
GCCAGATCTTCATGCAGAGAATCAGCATAATCTCTGGGGTCGACATACCATTTTGACTTCCAAGTCTTATTAATACCCAGTCTGAGACCGTAAGGGTTTACTTTCTGTCCCATTTATTCCCCCGTGCTTCCTAATTCATCTACTACTACAGAAATATGTGAAGATCTCTTCAGCAGTCTGTCAGCTCTACCTCTTGATCTGGGCCACATTCTTTTCTGAATGGGTCCGCCATCTACGAGCAGCTCGGCAATGTACAGTGAATCTTCATCAAGCATGTTGTTCTGATTCAGTGCATTGGCTGCGGCAGACTTAACTACTTTAACAAGCAGTTTGGCGCCCTTGTTGGGCAGGTTTTCAAGAATAGCTACAGCTTCTGAATAAGGTTTCCTTCTAATATTATCAGCAATAGGTCTGATCTTAGTGGGAGACATAGGCAGATTCTTTGCAACTGCTTTATAACCTTTCTTAGCTTCCATCACTTACCTACCTTCTAGACTTCTTGTCGGAACCAGCATGTCCTCTGAACATTCTGGTCGGAGCAAATTCACCAAGTTTATGACCAACAAGATTTTCTGTTACATATACAGGAACCCATGTTTTGCCGTTGTATACAGACACTGTTAAACCGACCATTTCGGGAATAATAGTGGAGGTTCTGCTGAAGGTTTTAACCATCGCTTTCTTGGAACCGGACTTATTCTGCTCAACGATCTTTTTATACAGGCTTTTAGCAATAAACGGTCCCTTTTTAATTGATCTAGACACGTTTTACTCCTATTTCCTTCTCTTGACAATAAAATTGTCAGAGGTCTTGTTTTTCTTTCTTGTCTTGAATCCCTTGGTCGGTTTACCCCAGGGGGAAACAGGATGACGTCCACCGGAAGTCTTTCCTTCACCACCACCATGGGGGTGATCAACCGGGTTCATTACAACCCCTCTAACCTTGGGTCTTCTACCCATCCATCTGGATCTACCGGCTTTACCGATTTTCACATTCATGTGATCTTCGTTACCGATTTCACCGATGGTAGCCATACACTTGTTGAGAACCAGTCTCATTTCTCCGGAAGGCATCTTAAGAGTTACATACTTACCTTCTTTCGCAGCGATCATTGCTGATCCACCGGCTGTTCTAACAAGCTGTGCACCGCGGCCGAGCTGAAGCTCGATACAGTGTACAAGACGACCTACGGGAATGTTTTCCAGGGGAAGTGCGTTTCCTACTTCGATAGGAGCATTGGGACCGTTCATCAGAACTGTTCCAACTTCGACACCCTTGGGGGCTACGATGTAGCGCTTTTCACCGTCGGCGTAGTTGATCAGAGCGATATTGGCAGATCTGTTCGGATCGTATTCGATCTGAGCTACCTTACCGGGGATGTCAAACTTGTTACGTCTGAAATCTATCTCTCTGTATTTTCTTTTGTGTCCACCACCACGGCGGCGTACACTAATCCGTCCTCCAGCTCCGCGACCGGCTTTTGAAGATTTACCGGTTGTGAGTGACTTTTCGGAAGTGGATCTTGTGATCCCGTCAAAAGTCAGACTCTGTCTGAATCTCTGGGACGGTGTTCTAGGATTATACGTTTTTATACCCACAGAAATACTCCTACCTTAAACGCCTTCAAAAGCATCGATCTTCTCGCCCGCGGCAAGAGTAACAATTGCTTTCTTCCAGGATGCGGTTTTACCATAACCTCTTTTGAAGCTGGCAGCAGAAATAGGAACGTTGGCCTTTACTTTGCCTCTTACGTTCACAATGTTGCAGCTTACAGGTGTTACAGAAAACAGCTCTTTCACTGCTTCAACGACCTGGATTTTGTTTGCTTTCTTATCTACCTTAAAGACATACTTCTTCAGTTCACCATCACGGAGAACGTTAGATTTTTCTGTCAGAACAGGTTCAATAATTACTTTATACGCTTCCATACTTACGCTCCGTAAAACTCATTCAGCTTGGAAGCAGCGCCCTCAAGCACCAGAACGTTCTTTCCGTAGAAAAGAGTGTGTGCACTCAGTCTGTTATAGGAAAGGAATCTGACGTTGGGAAGGTTGCGACCTGCCTGTCTGATCATCTTGTCGTCATCTTTAAGTACAACAACAGTTTTCTCATCATTTACCAAAGCTGTCAGAATGGCTTTAAAATCTTTGGTTTTTCCGGAATCAACCGTAAAATCTTCAACAATCTTAAATCTATTCTCATCCTGGGCCTTAAGGCTCAGTATGGATTTCATAGCTAACTGCTTTACTTTCTTGGGAAGTGAATAGCTGTAATCCCGGGGTTTAGGCCCGAAAACAATACTTCCGCCAACCCATACAGGAGATCTTCTTCTACCAGCTCTTGCGCGGCCAGTACCTTTCTGTCTCCAGGGTTTTGCTGTTGTTCCTCTTACTTCACTTCTTGTAAGAGTGCTGGCTGTTCCAACTCTTCTATTAGCAAGCTCATTATTGATGGCGTTGTAAATTGAGCCATCGCTTACTTCACGTGCGAATACTGAATCGTCAAGAGTTATTGTCCGCAGCTCTTTTCCATCAATTGAAAAGACTTTTCTGTCCATAATAATCCTCTATTTCTTCTTGGCGTTGCGTACAAAAACAACACTGTCTTTCGTACCGGGCACTGCACCCTTCACCAATACAATATTCTTTTCAGCATCTATTCTTACGACTTCCAGGTTCTGAACAGTCTTTTTCTCACCGCCCATGCGACCGGCCATTTTAGTTCCCTTAATTACTTTTGAAGGGTAGGCAGCCATACCGGTTGAACCGTTGGCCCTATGGAATTTTGAACCGTGTGTGGCACGGCCTCCACTAAAATTGTGACGTTTCATTACACCCTGAAAACCTTTTCCCTTGGATGTACCAATAACATCCACAAAGGAAAAATTTTCAAACAATTCAACACCGAAAGAATCGCCAACATTACATTCTTTCTCAAACCCGCGTAGTTCAATAACATGCTTCTTGGGGGTTACGTCGTTAACAAACTGACCAGCGTAAGGCTTGCTTACATGGCTGGGTTTCATTTCGACTGACCCGAGAACTACAGCGCTGTAGCCATCTTTTTCTACAGTTCTATTGGCTACGACAACATTAGGCTCAACCTTAATAACAGTTACAGGAGTCAGTGTCCCTTCGGAGTCGAACACCTGTGTCATTCCAGCTTTCTTGCCAATTAAACCAATCATCTAATACCTCAACAATTCTTACTTACTGCTTGATCTCTACATCCACTCCAGCGGGCAGCTCGAGCTTCATGAGAGCATCCATAACAGCAGAGGTTGGCTCTAAAATATCTATAAGTCTTTTGTGCGTTCTCATTTCGAACTGCTCTCTAGACTTCTTATTAACAAAAGTTGATTTCAATACAGTAAACTTATTGATTCTTGTAGGCAGAGGGATCGGTCCAGAAACCTTACTACCCTGTTTCTGAACGGCCTGTACAATGGCCTTCGCACTCTGGTCAATCAACTCAACGTCAAAACCTCTTAATCTGACGCGTATCCGTTCCTTACCCATTAGTCCTCCAGAAAATCGCCCTGCCTCGCAGCAGGGCGACTCTTCAATTACTCTTATTCAATAATCTCGATGATCTGACCGGAAGCTACAGTTCTACCACCCTCACGGATAGAGAATCTGAGACCTTCGTCCATAGCGATCGCGTGGATCAGCTCAGCAGAAATTTCAGTGTTATCACCAGGCATTACCATCTGCTTATCCTCGGGGAGGGTAACAGTTCCTGTAATGTCAGTTGTTCTGAAGTAAAACTGAGGTCTGTATCCGGAGAAGAAGGGATTGTGACGTCCACCCTCTTCTTTCGTCAGACAGTACAGAGTTGCCTTGAACTTTGTGTGGGGCAGAATAGACTTGGGTTTACAAAGAACCTGTCCTCTCTGTACGTCTTTTTTGTCAACACCACGGAGCAGAGCACCGATGTTGTCACCAGCCTGACCTTCGTCAAGCAGCTTGTTGAACATTTCAACACCAGTACAAGTTGTGTCCTGTGTGTCTCTGATACCAACGATTTCAATTACATCACCTACGTGCAGAACACCCTGCTCGATACGTCCGGTAACTACTGTACCACGACCGGAGATAGAGAAAACGTCCTCGATGGGCATCAGGAAGTCTTTATCAACGGGTCTTTCGGGGATGGGGAAGTAAGTGTCCATTGCGTCCAGGAGTTCCTGGATACAAGCTGTCTTCTCACCATCTTCGATGTTGGACATAGCCTGGAACGCAGATCCCTTAATAATGGGAGTGTCGTCGCCGGGGAAGTCGTACTCGGTGAGGAGTTCGCGAACTTCCATTTCTACCAGCTCAACCAGTTCGGGGTCAGCCAGGTCCATTTTGTTCATGAAAACGATCAGCTTGGGAACGCCAACCTGTCTAGCGAGCAGGATGTGCTCTCTAGTCTGGGGCTCAGGTCCGGAGTCTGCAGCAACGAGAAGAACTGCACCGTCCATCTGGGCGGCACCGGTAATCATGTTCTTGATGTAGTCAGCATGTCCGGGGCAGTCAACATGTGCATAGTGACGTGCATCTGTTTCGTACTCAACGTGACGTGTGTTGATAGTGATACCGCGCTCTCTCTCTTCGGGAGCGTTATCGATATCTTCGTAGCTCATGACCTTGCTACCGCTCTTAACAGCGCAATACATAGAGATTGCAGCAGTCAGAGTGGTTTTACCGTGGTCAACGTGACCAATTGTACCGACGTTTACGTGCGGTTTGGTTCTCTCGAATTTTTCTTTAGCCATTTCTACCTCCTAGGCTTTAAAAAACAACTCTTCGGATATTACCCTTAAAAACGGGCACTAGCGTGATATTAGCAAAAAGGGCCAATCCACGGCAACATCCAAATAACCTAAAACATACCTAATCAACGGATTTTTACACTAAAGAACAGATAGTAAAACGAGATAGTCTCAATTGTATGCACGATAACTCTTTCGTCCACCTCTCTGCCAAAAGCAGCCGGTTTGGATCTATTGAAAGTCTTGCAGCCAGTTCAGGCTGATCATCGTGTAAACCTCTGTTTCCGTAGCGGCCTTTCTGACATCAAGTCAGTAAGGCATTCCGTCGAGGGGCCTGCCGCAAAGCAGCAGGCCTGTAAGTCACAAAATTAAAATGCTTTTCTTACCACTTATAGTGGGAGAAAGCCTTGTTGGCTTCAGCCATTCTATGGGTATCTTCTTTCTTTTTGAAAGCAGAACCTGTAGAGTTTGAAGCGTCCATGATTTCTGCACTCAGCTTTTCAGCCATGCTTCTTCCACTTCTGCTTCTTGCAGCAGCAATCAGCCATCTCATAGCAAGTGCTTCTCTTCTGGAATCGCGGATTTCCACGGGAACCTGATAGGTAGAACCACCAACTCTTCTTGACTTAACCTCTACTGCGGGTTTTACATTTTCAAGAGCTTTCAGAAAAACCTGAAGCTCATCATCATTGCCTTTTTCTTTTACAACAGCGAGCGCACCGTAGAGACAAGCGGCAGAAGTAGACTTCTTACCGTCATTCATCATTCTTTTGATAAATTTCTCAACAGTGGTATTGTTATATTTTGAATCGGGCATTACCGGTCTAACCGGCGCCTCTCTTCTTCTTGCCATAATCCCTTACCTCACGCCTTGGGTTTCTTGGTTCCGTATTTAGAACGGGACTTCTTTCTTCCATCCACACCGAGGGTATCTTTCGCACCACGGATAATTCTATAACGTACACCGGGAAGGTCTTTTACCTTTCCACCACGCAGAACAACAACAGAGTGTTCCTGGAGGTTGTGTCCAATTCCAGGAATATAAGCTGTAACTTCGATACCATTGGTCAATCTGACCCTGGCTACTTTACGAAGTGCTGAGTTAGGTTTCTTAGGAGTTATGGTCATAACCCTTGTACATACACCTCTTTTCTGAGGACAAGCCTGAAGGGCCGGGGCTTTGGTCTTCTTGACAGAAGACTTACGTCCATTCCTGACTAATTGATTTATTGTAGGCATTTATACTACATTCTCCCATTCACTATTTAATTAAATGCATGAGGACTCTAACAATTCTAAAATGTTGAGTCAAGCAAAATTTCGATATATATATAATTTTCTCAAAAAAAAGGCAAATTTACCCCTTTTTATCAAAAACCGGTTATCGGAGAGATCAGCATATACTCTCCGGTAGGTCCATCAGGACTTTCACTTTATCTGCGAATATCTTTCCAATTCCTTTCACTATTCCCGAACGGCACTTTCATTTAAATATTATGCCGTCCGGTTCAGGCTTCAGGACCGGATTTTCAGGATTCAACCTTCTCGTCGTAAGACTCGTCGAAAGGTTCCTTGTTCAAGCTTGCCAGCTCCTGCTCTTTCTTTCTGTTTTCCAGAATCATCTGAACATGGCTGTCCAGATCCTGGCTTTCCTGATTGAACAGTTTCATATTCCGGTATTTTTTCATACCGGTACCGGCAGGAATGATATGACCGATGACAACGTTTTCCTTCAATCCTCTCAGATGGTCGATATCTCCGGCGATCGCCGCATTGGTCAGAACCCTTGTTGTCTCCTGGAAGGAGGCAGCCGAAATCCAAGAATCAATATTAAGTGAGGCTCTGGTGATACCCAGAAGCAGAGGCTGTGCAATGGCAGACTCTCCACCCTCTTTCTTGACTCTCTCATTTTCCTTGCGGAAATTATATTTGTCGATCTGCTGACCGTAAATAAAGTGTGTGTCACCCACATCGATGATTTCGATTTTTCTCATCATCTGGCGAATAATTACACCGATATGCTTATCGTTAATATTTACACCCTGCATACGGTAAACTTCCTGTACCTCGTCAACGAGGAACTGCTGCAGTGCGTTTTCACCAAGGATATCCAGGATATCATGGGGATCTTTGGCTCCTTCACACAGAGGCTCACCGGCTTCTACAAAGTCTCCGTCTCTTACAAGCAGATGCTTGCCCATGGGTACAAGGTGTTTGAATTCCTTCTCCCAGGGGTCAACTACTGTCAGAACACGGCGTCCTTTGACAATACCGTCAAACCTTACAGTTCCGTCGATGCGGGACATAACAGTTGCCTCTCTGGGCTTTCTGGCTTCGAAAAGCTCTCCAACCCGGGGAAGACCCCCTGTAATATCCTGAGTCTTTGCAGACTCTTTCAGCATCTTGGCCAGTGTTCTACCGGCTTTGACTTCGGTTCCATCCTCAACATTAAGGTATGCGTTACCGGGGAGGTAGTAGCTGGCAATCTCTTCACCCTGCTTGTTAAGCATAACAATACGGGGCTGAAGGGACTCCTGTGCATACTCGGTAATTTTCTTTTCGATATTACCTGTATCCTCGTTTACTTCCTCTCTCAGTGTGGTACCGATGATAATGTCTTCAAACTTAACCTTACCGTCCTGTTCGGCAATGATCGGATCGGAGAAGGGGTCGAAGTAGGCCAGTGCTTCCTCAGCAGGAACCACAATACCCTCTTTAACCTGAACGGTTGAACCGTTTCTGATCTCCAGCTTCTGATCCTGGGCTACAAGGAGGACTTTGCCGTCAACGATCGCTACAAATGCAATCTGATCAGCAACAATTTCCTCTTTACCCTTCTTCAGGATGGGCTCTTCCTTAATTACCTTCTGACCGTCTTCAACAAGGAGCTTTACATCGTCAGTAAGTTCAAAGGAATCGAGTACCTTGGTTACAACAAGGTTACCCTTTCTTGTAAACAGCAGTGAGCCGTTATCAAGAGCTACGTTCGTACCGTTGATTTCTCTTACAAGCACGGGATAGCGGAGGGAGATCCTGTTGTCCTCGGCGATGGTACTTGCAGTACCACCAACGTGGAAGGTTCTCATAGTCAGCTGAGTACCGGGCTGTCCGATGGACTGTGCCGCGATGATACCTACAGCTTCACCGATATTAACTGTTTTCTTTGTCGCAAGGTCTCTACCGTAGCACTTACGGCAGACACCGTGCTTGGCTTCACAGGTCAGTACAGTTCTCACCTTAACAGATTCAACACCGACCTCTTCGACTGCACGTGCAATCTCATCGGTAATCTCTTCGTTAACGTCGATAATTACTTCGCCTGTAATGGGGTGCTTAACTCTTTCCAGAGTAAAGCGTCCCTGTATTCTGTCGGCCAGAGATTCAACAACTTCCTCTCCGTCCTTCAGCGCATGGGTCTCGATACCGTTGATTGTACCGCAGTCCTCTTCATTAACAACCATGTCCTGAGCAATATCTACAAGACGTCTTGTAAGGTAACCGGCATCCGCAGTCTTCAGAGCGGTATCAGCAAGTCCCTTACGGGCACCGTTGGTCGAGATAAAGAACTCAATTACCGAAAGACCTTCCTTGAAGTTCGAACGGATGGGGAGCTCGATAATATCACCTGAAGGCTTGGCCATAAGACCACGCATACCTGCAAGCTGTCTGATCTGGTTCCTTGAACCTCTCGCACCGGAGTCGGCCATCATGTATACATTGTTGAATCCGCCCTGGTCATTCTTCAGGCGTTCCATCATCACGTTTGTAAGCTCTTCGTTTGTCTTGGACCAAACCTCAACTACACGGTTGTAGCGTTCTTCCGATGTGATATGACCGGAGAGGTACTGGTTCTGGATCTTCAGAACTTCGTCGTTGGCTGCATCGATAAGAACCTTCTTGTTCTCGGGGATGATGATATCATCCATACCGATGGAAGCTCCGAACTTGGTTGCGAACTTGTAACCTGTGTCCTTGACAATGTCGAGCATCTTAACAGTGATAAAAGAACCGTGAATCTCATGGGTCTCTGTGATCAGCTTTCGAATCTGCTTGTCACCGAGGGTCGTATTAACATAGGAGACCTCTTCGGGAAGAAGCTCGTTAAAGATAACACGTCCCGGTGTGGTTTCAATAAATTCACCGTTGATCTTGACCTTAACCATTGCCTGATAGGCTACGGACTTTGAGTCAAGAGCCATGTAGATCTCATTGGCACCGGAGAAGTAGCGTCCCTCTCCCTTGGCACCGGGTCTGTTCTTGGTCAGGTGATACAGACCGAGAACCATGTCCTGTGAGGGGAATACAACGGGTTCACCGTTGGCAGGGTTCATAAGGTTTGTATCGGAAAGCATCAGAGTCCAGCACTCGATCTGAGCCGCATGGGTCAGAGGTACGTGAACAGCCATCTGGTCTCCGTCAAAGTCGGCGTTGAAGGCTGTACATACAAGAGGATGGAGGCGGATTGCCTTACCTTCTACAAGTACGGGTTCAAAAGCCTGAATACCGAGTCTGTGGAGTGTGGGAGCACGGTTCAGAAGAACGGGGTGTTCCTTAACGACTTCGTCAAGTACGGCCCAGACTTCAGGAGTTTCCTGCTCAACCAGAGTTTTCGCTTTCTTGATATTGTAGACAATGTCCTTGTCTACAAGTTTTTTCATAATAAAGGGCTTGTAGAGCTCCAGAGCCATCTTTGAAGGCAGACCGCACTGGTGCAGCTTCAGGTTGGGCCCTACAACGATTACAGAACGACCGGAGTAGTCTACACGCTTACCGAGAAGGTTCTGTCTGAAACGTCCCTGCTTACCCTTGAGAAGGTCTGAAAGCGACTTGAGGGGTCTGTTGGACGCACCCTTGACGACTTTCTTCTTCTTGGAGTTGTCAAAAAGAGCGTCGACGGCTTCCTGAAGCATTCTCTTCTCGTTCCTGATAATGATATCGGGAGCGTTGAGAGCCATCAGTCTCTTGAGACGGTTATTTCTGTTGATAACCCTTCTGTACAGGTCATTGAGGTCGGAAGTTGCGAAACGTCCTCCGTCAAGCTGTACCATGGGTCTCAGTTCAGGGGGTATTACGGGAATTACGTCGAGTATCATCCACTCGGCGCGGTTTCCTGAGTCCCTGAAGTTTTCTACAATTTCGATTCTCTTAAGAAGGCGCTTGTCGGCCTTGGCACCCTTCTCCACCATCTTGGCACGAAGCTCAACAGACAGTGCGTCCAGGTCCAGCCCTTCAAGGAGGCTTCTGACTGCTTCGGCACCGATTCCTGCGGAAAAGGACATACCGTAACGGTCCTGGGCTTCCATGAACTCTTCTTCAGAGAGGAGCTGCATCTTTTTAAGGTCAGTATCTCCTGCCTCAATTACGACATACTTCTCGTAGTAGAGGATGGAACGGAGGGCTGCAATAGACAGATCAAGGAGGAGTCCCATTCTGGAGGGTACTGAGCGGTAGTACCAGATGTGTGAAACGGGAGAAGCCAGGGCGATATGGCCCATTCTCTCACGGCGCACCTTGAAGTGAGTTACCTCGACTCCACAGCGGTCACAGATCACACCCTTGTAACGGATGGATTTGAACTTACCGCAGTAGCACTCCCATTCTTTAGTTGTACCGAAAATCCGCTCGCAGAACAGACCGTCTTTTTCCGGACGGAGTGTTCTGTAGTTGATTGTTTCGGGTTTTTTGACCTCTCCGTAAGACCATGCAATGATCTGTTCCGGAGAAGCCAGTTTTATCATAAGACTGTCAAAATCTTGAATTTCTTTCATCAAATGTCCCCTCCTTGCCTAGAACCGGCTGCCCTGTCTGTTAATCAGTTCCTCATCACGCTCTGTGAAGGGGATCTGCTTTCCTTTTGTGTCGTAAATACGGACATCAAGTGCCAGTCCACGCAATTCCTGTACCAGTACGTTGAAAGATTCGGGAATACCGGCTGCGGTAGTCGCGTCTCCCTTAACGATGCTTTCATATATCTTGGCTCTTCCGTTCATGTCATCCGACTTGATCGTCATGAGCTCCTGGAGAGTATTCGCCGCACCATAGGCCTCAAGGGCCCATACTTCCATTTCTCCCAGTCTCTGACCACCGAACTGGGCTTTACCACCCAGGGGCTGCTGTGTAACCAGCGAATAAGGACCGGTAGAACGGGCATGCATCTTGTCATCAACAAGGTGATGAAGCTTCAGGTAGTACATATATCCGACAAATACTTCGTTTACAAAGGGTTCTCCGGTGTATCCGTCATAGAGGGTGATCTTGGAAGATCCGGAGATTCCGGACTTTTCAAGTTCCTCTGAAATCATCTCAGTTGAAGCCGAGTTGAATACAGGTGTCTCATACATCTTTCCAAGCCTTGCACCGGCCATACCGAGCATGGTTTCCATGATCTGACCGATGTTCATACGGGAAGGTACACCAAGGGGGTTCAGACAGACTTCCAGAGGAGTTCCGTCTTCCATGTAGGGCATGTCCTCTTCGGGAAGAACACGGGCGATAACACCCTTGTTTCCGTGACGACCGGCCATCTTGTCACCCTCTTTCAGCTTACGCTTGGTGGCGATAAGAACCTTTACAACCTCATCCACGCCGGGAGAGAGATCATCGCCTTCAGATCTTTTCAGTCTCTGAATGTCGATAACCGTACCTTCAACACCGTGGGGCAGCTTCAGTGATGTATCCCGGACTTCTTTTGCCTTCTCTCCGAAGATGGAGTTAAGGAGTTTGAATTCGGGAGTTGTCTCGGTTTCGGACTTGGGTGTTACCTTACCAACCAGGATATATCCTGACTTGACCTTGGCACCGACCCGGATAATTCCTTCCTCGTCCAGCTGTTCCAGAGACTTCTCCGATGTATTGGGGATGTCCCGGGTCAGCTTTTCGGGGCCGAGCTTTGTTTCGCGGACTTCAGTTACGAATTCCTTGATATGAATAGAGGTGTAATAGTCATCCTTAACAACCTTTTCGGAGATAAGTACGGCATCCTCATAGTTGTAACCGTTCCAGGGAACGAATCCCACCAGAAGGTTTCTACCAAGCGACAGCTCTCCGTTTTTAGTGGAGGGACCGTCGGCCAGTACGGCACCGGCTTCAACCTTTTCACCCAGCTTGACGATGGGTTTCTGATTAAAACAGGTATCCTGGTTGGTTCTCTGGTACTTGATCATGGGGTAGTAGTCGTTAACCTCACCGTCACCGGCATCAGGAGCAATAACTACTTCCTCGGAGGTAACCTTTACAATGGTACCTGCGTTCTTGGCCTTGATACATACACCTGAGTCATAGGCAGCCTTCTTCTCCATACCGGTTCCTACAAGGGGAGCCTCGGGAAAGAGAAGGGGAACAGCCTGACGCTGCATGTTACAACCCATGAGCGCACGGTTTGCATCGTCATGCTCAAGGAAGGGGATCAGGGACGCCGCGGTAGAGATAATCTGCCGGGGTGAAACGTCCATGTATTTAATATCTTCGGGGTTCTTGATTGTATAGTCACCGGACTTTCTTACGGCAACCATATCTTCTACGAACTCACCCTTTTCACTAAGCTCTGCTGAAGCCTGGGCGATGAAGTATTTCTCTTCGTCCATGGCCGACAGATACTCAACATCCTTGGTTACTCTTCCATCCACAACCTTTCTAAAAGGAGTTTCAAGGAATCCGTAGTCGTTTACACGGGTAAAGTTGGCCAGTGAAACGATAAGACCGATGTTGGGACCTTCAGGTGTCTCAATAGGACACATCCGTCCGTAGTGGGTATAGTGTACGTCTCTTACTTCGAATCCTGCTCTGTCTCTGGAGAGACCACCGGGTCCGAGAGCGTTGAGTCTTCTTTTATGTGTCAGTTCGGAAAGGGGGTTAACCTGATCCATGAACTGGGAGAGCTGTGAAGAACCGAAAAATTCCTTTACAGCAGCCACGATGGGCTTGATTGAAACAAGGTCCTGAGGTTTGAGAGACTCAATTTCCTTCAGAGACATTCTTTCCTTGGCAATTCTTTCCATTCTGGAGAACGCAGTCTTCAGAGAGTTGGAAAGGAGCTCACCGACGGAACGGATACGTCTGTTTCCGAGGTGGTCGATATCATCAATGGATGCGTCACCGTCGTAAACCTTGATAAGGAATCCCATAGTATTGACGATGTCGTCCCGTGTCAGAACATGTACGTCCTCGGGATTTTCATAGTCGAACTTCTTATTGAGCTTATAGCGTCCCACTCTTCCAAGGTCATATCTTCTGTTGGAGAAGAACATGGACACCAGGTCTTTTTCCGCGCTGTCTACGGTGATAGGTTCACCGGGCATAAGAACGGAGTAGATAGAGGAAAGAGCATCTTCTTTTGTGGGCTCGTCCTGATCGGGATCATCCTGGTTGTACTTGGCCTCTTCACGCTCAAAACAGTTGAGAATAAGGGATGAGTTCAGTGATTCGGGGTGTTCAAAATCTACAACTTCGATAGTTTTGATTTCAGAGTGTACAAGTTCATCCGTATCATGAGGATGGATTTTTTCACCGGCACGGTAAATCTTCTTCTTAACGCCGTCCACTTCTGTGTATACGGCACGTCCGAAGACCATTCCCACAAGAGATCCGGCTCCGTCTCTTTTATTGTTTACTTTGACCTTTTTGGTCTTATAAAACTGATCTATAATTTTTTCCCGGGTATCCAGTCCCAGAGCTCTGAGAAACAGGGAACCGAGGATTCTTTTCTTTCTGTCAATCTTTGTAAAAACCAGTTCTTTCTTGGGATCGATCTCGAATTCGAGCCATGATCCGCGATAGGGGATAATCCTTGAGGAGTATACACCCTTCTCCACTGAGAAAATAACACCTGGAGATCTGTGAATCTGGGATACAACAACCCGTTCGGCTCCATTGATTATAAAGGTTCCTCTATCAGTCATAAGAGGAATATCGCCCATGTAGATTTCTTTCTGTCTGATTTCACCTGTGGACTGGAAAATCAGATTGATACGGGCTTTAATGGGAACGGCATAGCTGAGGCCCTTCTTCTTGCATTCAGCCTCTGTAACCTTTACACCGTTGTAATCCAGGGTATAATAATCATAGTCAAGCACCAGCTCGCCGTTGGCACTCTCGATAGGGAATGTAGCCTGAAACACTTCTTCCAACCCCTGGCTGACCATAGACAGATCACCCTGAAGGGCATTGGTCTGCAGAAATTTTTCATATGAAGAGAGCTGGATATCTATCAATCCAGGCAGATCTATTACTTCTTCATACTCATTACCGATATAGCTTCGGCTTTCCAACTTATCCCTTTCAAACACTCAAAACCCCCTGATATACACTAAACCACAAGGGCAGAACTGCCCCTGTGGTCAAATGAGAAAAAATTAACTCTGTATATAAGTTACAGAATTATTTAATTTCAATAGTAGCGCCAGCAGCTTCGAGCTGCTCTTTAATCTTGGCTGCATCTTCCTTGGAAACGGCTTCTTTGATAACTGCGTCAGCAGTTTCTACCATTTCTTTGGCTTCTTTCAGACCAAGACCGGTAATTCCTCTAACTTCTTTGATAACGCCAATTTTCTTGCCGTCAGCAACGCCTTTGAGAACTACGTCGAATTCGGATTTTTCTTCAGCAGCGGCAGCATCGCCACCGGCAGCGGGTCCAGCAGCTACAGCTACGGGAGCAGCAGCAGTTACTCCGAATTTATCTTCCATAGCTTTTACGAGCTCGGAAACTTCCAGTACTGTCATTGATGCAATTGCATCGAGAATTTCTTCAGTTGTCATATTATCTTCTCCTTATAGAATATATTTATTTTGGCGACGATAGCAATAACAACTATCAGAAGACTAACGCCGCCCTATAATAATTCCTTAAGAACTTAAGGATATATTATTCGTTTCCCTTCTCTTCAGCAACAGCTGCGAGAGTTCTAACAAGCTTTGTTGTAACTGCATTGAGCACAAGTGCAACATTGGTTACAGGTGCATTCATTGTAGCCATAAGCTTGGAGATAAGCTCGATTCTTGTGGGGAGTTTACTGAACGCCACAACACCGGTCTCATCATAGATGTTTCCGTCAAGAAGACCACCCTTCATTACAACGGGGGCATCCTTTCCGAAATCAATAAGTGTTTTTGCAACAGGACCGGCTTCATCATGAGCCATGGCTACTGCAGTAGGACCTACGAGGAGCTCCTCAACACCTTCGTTACCAAGATCTTTCATGGCGATCTTCGCCAGATTGTTCTTGATTACGTGATATTCAGCATTCTGCTCGCGCAGCTTGCTTCTCAGCTCAGTCACCTGGGATACAGTCAGACCTCTATAATCTGTAAAGAAAAAGCTGTTAACACCATCAAACTGCTCTTTAAGAGCTTTAACGGCATCGATTTTACTCTGCTGTACTTTCTTTTCTGCCATTTTTTACTCCTTCACCACTACTTTGACGCCGGGGCCCATAGTAGAGGACAGTGCAATTGACTTCACGAAATCACCCTTGATATCAGAGGGTCTCTTCTTCTTCAGGTCATTGATGAAAACTTCGAAGTTCTCGGCGATCTTGGCAGCATCCATAGACACTTTACCAACAGCCAGGTGAACTACACCGGTTTTATCAGCACGGTATTCAACACGACCCTGCTTCAGTTCAGCAAGAGCGCCTTTAATATCCATTGTTACTGTACGAGTCTTGGGGTTGGGCATCAGGCCTCTTCTACCGAGAACGGGACCGAGCTTACCAACCTCTCTCATCATATCGGGAGTGGCAACACAGATGTCAAAATCAAGCCATCCGCCTTTGATCTTTTCAACCAGGTCTTCGTCACCGACATATGCGGCACCGGCTTCCTGAGCTTCTTTAGCCTTATCTCCCTTGGCGAAAACCAGGATCTTCTTTTCAGCAGTGAACTGATTGGGAAGACTGACGGTGTCGCGAATAGAGTGGCTTTTTTTGATGTTGAGCTTTACAGAAGCTTCAACAGTTTCGTCAAATTTAGCAAAAGCTGCGTCTTTGACCAGATCTACTGCTTCAGTTGTTTCATAGATCTTGCCGAGTTCAACCTTGGCTGCAGCTGCTTTGTAATTCTTACCTTTAGCCATCGATTAACCCTCCACCTTGATACCCATTGAACGGGCAGTTCCGGAAATGATCTTGATTGCAGCGTCAATGTCGTTGGCGTTCAGATCTTCCATCTTTGTCTGGGCAATTTCCTGAACCTGAGCGCGGGTTACAGTGGCAACCTTTACCATGTGGGGTTCAGCAGAGCCCTTGTCCAGCTTTGCAGCCTTCTTCAGAAGAACCGCAGCGGGGGGTGTCTTTGTAACAAAAGTAAAACTTCTGTCAGCGAAAACTGTAATTACTACAGGAATGGTGAGTCCGGGCTCGAAGTTCTTTGTTCTGTCGTTGAACTGCTGAACGAACTGGGGAGCAGGAACACCGTGAGGACCGAGGGCCGGTCCTACAGGAGGTGCCGGAGTCGCTTTCTGAGCGGGCACCTGAAGCTTAATATAAGCTGTTACCTTTTTCTTGGCCATTAAAATCTCCTTGTGGTATTAGCGTCCCTGTTTCTATCCAACAGGGACTCCCATCTATATAAAAACGGCTAAAAACCGCTTTTTTAGATCTTTTCAACCTGAGAAAAGTCAACTTCAACGGGAGTACTTCTTCCGAAGATGCCGACCATAACTCTCAGCTTGCCTTTCTCCTGGTTAATCTCTTCGATATTACCGGAGAATGACTCGAAGGGGCCGTCAATAACACGAACCTCTTCGCCGATTGTAAAATCCTGCTTGGACTGGTACCGCTTCTCAGCCTTGATAACCCCTGTCTTCTGCAGAATTGATTTAGCTTCATCCTGGCTGATAGGCTGGGGTTTTGCTCCTGAAGCATAACCTACAAACCCTACAACGCTCTGGATTCTTTTGATCTCTGTACAGATCTTCTTCCAGCCTCTGTCAGGAAGATCCATTTCAAGCAGCACATAACCGGGCAAAAACTTTTTGGATACTGTACGCTTCTTTCCGTTGCGCACTTCCACGACTTCTTCGGCAGGAACTTTTACATCAAGAACGGCTCCATCCAGAGTTCCATCCTCCATATAGAGCCGAATATACTTTTCTACTTTGTTTTCATACCCTGAATAAGTATGAAGAACGTACCATCCCTTTGCCATTACACATCCTTGCCGTTGAGGCTCTGCTTAAAAAATGAAGAAAAGTCCTTTAAGGAGAACATAATCAACTACACCGAAGAACACAGCAAAAAGAGCTGTAGAAACAAGAACAACCTTGGTGGATGATGCCACAGAGTCTCTCCCGGGCCATACAACCTTCTTGAGCTCTCCGTAACTTTCAGAGAAAAACGCCTTAATCTTTTTCATAAACAACTAGCTCCCCGACAATAAACAGCGACGAATTTTTCGACCGCCTCTTTAGACAAACAAACTCCGACGCAAAGGCCGGAGGTCTATCCAATCAGAAAATAAAATTAAAAAAAACAGGCCAGGTAGGACTCGAACCTACAACATCCGGTTTTGGAGACCGGCGCTCTAGCCATTGGAGCTACTGGCCTGTATATTACTTATTTAATTTTGGTCTCTTTATGATCAGTAGACCCTTTACACCATTTACAGTACTTCTTCATTTCCAGTTTACCCTGGATATTTCTCCTGTTTTTGGTAGTGGTGTAATTCTTCCGTTTACAGGTTGTACACTGCAGAGCAATCAGTTCAACTGCTCCTTTCTTAGCTTTAGCCATAATTATATATCTCCCGCTTTAAAGCCGAATCAATTGATCAGCAAATTATCCAAATAAAAATTCAGCCTCCGACCGGATTTGAACCGGTGACCCCAACCTTACCATGGTCGTACTCTACCGACTGAGCTACAGAGGCATGTCGTGAAGTGCTCATGTAAACTACCAAAATGCCCTTTCTTTGTCAACTCTTTTTCAGAAAAAATAAAATATTAAATCAGCACAAAAATATATCCCTATACTGAAAACAATTATGCCCACAATATCAACAACTGCTCAATTTACAGGGGGATAGTTCCTGTAGAAGGAAACGACCGTGGAACAGGCCTGACGGTAGCGTTTATACTTCCTGTCATAAATATCATAGTACTCCCTTCTGGGAGATATTTCATGCTTAATTTTCACAAGAGCTTCAGATGCCTCTCTTATGCTTCCATGACGCCCGAGGGCCACCGATGCAAGGCAGGCGCAGCCCAGAAGTTCCGCATCCTCTATCTCGGGGATGAGCATGGTTTTCCCTGTAATGTCCGCCTTCATCTGATTCCATACACGGCTCTTGGCCTGTCCGCCGGAAATTCTGAGCTCTTCCACCGGGAGCCCCAGCTCCTCAAAGATCTCAAGCCCCTTGCGCACAGCGAAGCCTATGGCCTCCATCACAGCCCTTCCCAGTTCAAACTTCCCCTGAGAGGGATCAAGACCCGTAAAGAGGCCGTTGGAAAACTCCCAGAGGTTCTGCCCCTTCATGCTTGGGAAGAAAAAGGGATGGTCCTGATTTGCCGGAATAGCCTCCACGCCCCTCATGGTTTCATCATAATCATTCTTCTCCTGCCCCGTCAGAGAGCGGTACCACTCAAAGAGGGCCCCGGTGGAGGAGAGAATGGCGGATATATTGGTATAACCGTCCACAGCATGGGGCAGTTCACGAACCCTTTTGTCTCCCGTGGGCTCCAAGGCACAGTAATTTATGCCCTCCGAGGTTCCCGCCCTGTCGCAGATCCTGCCTGGCAGAGTGGCTCCGGCACCTATAAGAGAGACAATAAAGTCACTGCCGCAGGCCACAACAGGTGTTCCCGGTTTCAACGATGTTTTCAGCAGAGGATTATCCGCCACAGGAGCGACAATGCTCCCCATCCTGACAAGAGGAGGAAAGGCATCCCTTCGAAGCCCCTGCTTCTCCAGCTCTTCATCGGTCCATATATAGGGCAGATAGGCGTCCGAGGCAATTGTCATGACCGAACGGCCTGTAAGCTGGGTATAGAGAATCTCGGGGCAGGAGAGAAAGAGATCCGCTTTTTTATATAGCTCAGGTTCATTCTTCCTGAGCCAGTTAATCCTTGAAAGATAGTAGGAAGTGCTCGTGAATCCTGGATCTGAAAAGTCCTGATTCCACATCAGAGCGGGAAAAAGAGGCCGTCCCGCGGAATCGCAGGCAGCCATGGTCGGACCGTTTCCGCTTATGGCAACGGCGCTGACTCTGGAGGTTCCGAGGGTTTCGATTATTTCACGGGCCCCCTCGGTCCAGAGTTCCGCGGAAAAGGAGAAATCCCCCCGGAGGGATTTTGAAGGAAACCTCACCCTGTGATAGGAGAAGAGATAACCTTCATCCGAAATGAGCCCCCCCTTCATAGAGGAGGTTCCGATATCAATTGCAAGTATCACGCATTACCCCGGGGCAGACAGTATTATTTCTTTTTAAGCATTCTCTGAATCATCTTGCTGTTGTCCAGCAGAGGTGAAACAGAGCGGTTGTGATGAACTCTTGAAATGGAACGGGCAAAGAGGTTTGATACACTCGCCGAAAAGAACCACTCCTTTTCAAGAATCTCGTCGGGAAGGGTTACCGCATTGGTTCCTACGATGTAGTCGAACCAGCCTTCCTTATAAGCCTCGTCAAAATGCTTTACGGCGGAACCGGAAAACATGGGAAGAGAGACAGAACAAATAATTTTCTTGGCACCCATCTCACGGATCAGTTTCATCGCCTGAATAAGGGTCCCTCCGGTTCCAAGCATATCATCCGCCATAAAGACTGTTTTTCCCTTTACATCACCCAGGAGACGGGCTGAAGTGATATTGGAGTCCGCGGCATTCCTGGAAACCTTGGAGTAGTCCCTCTCCTTATAAAGAAGGGCCAGGGGCTTTTTCAGGCTGTTGGCATAGAACTTATTACGCTCTATTGCACCGGTATCCGGAGAAACGACAACCAGATCCTCCTCTGTCAGATCGATCTTACTGTTCAGCTGCCTGAGAATCTGATAGGAGGCATGGAGGTTCTCAAGGGAGAGATTGTGGAAACAGTGGGCGATTTCCTTGGAGTGAATATCCAGGGTGATGATCCGTTCTACACCCATGCTTTCAAACATACGTCCCAAAGTGGAAGCGGTCAGTCCCTCACGGCCTTTGGCTTTGTGCTGGCGGCTGTAGGGATAGGTGGGCATGACCAGGGTCACCCTGCGGGCACCCGACTGCATGGCGGCGTCAATGGTTACAAGAAGACTCATAAGATGGTCATTGACGGAGCAGACACTTTTTTCATCGGACCCGGAAAAGCGCACCGGTGTATTGTTTGCAAGGTCCTGGACAATATAGATGTCTGAACCTCTGATAGAACGGAGAATCTCGGCCTTGACTTCTCCATTGGCGAACTTCGTAACCTTACAGGGGATCTTGAAAGACGGACTCCTGTAGTTGGAAGAATCACCGACGGCAGAAACACGATGAGCGATAATATCGTTGGCGAAATTGGCTTGCTTGCAAACTTCCTCTCTATCCATATTATAGAGACGGGAAATATAGCTTACTTTTTTTTCGAACCTTGTCCTGTAAATCGTCTTGAGATGGGAAGTGATTTCATCAGCGAACTGCTCCCCACCCGGACAGGCGATAACCCCAAGAGACGTGGGCTTGGAAAAACTCATCTGGTATCCTTATTAGTTTATTTGATTATGATAAAAAGATATCACAGCCGATTTGCGGGGTCAATATTGAGGGTTTACCAGACAAGCCGAAATAAGCTAAAT
Source organism: Oceanispirochaeta sp. (assembly GCA_963676905.2). Taxonomy (GTDB): domain Bacteria; phylum Spirochaetota; class Spirochaetia; order DSM-2461; family DSM-2461; genus Oceanispirochaeta. The sequence goes on along the minus strand of CAXXVE010000001.1, from coordinate 1,691,285 downwards.
TGGCTCCAGACTTTTCTTTTTACTATACTGGAATAGAAGACCTGACAGAGTTTCAATCTGAAGGAGACAAATAAATGAACATTAAAGCAAAATCGATTATTTTTTGCATATTGATTCCCGCGCTTCTGCTTCTCGCATCCTGCGCACCAAAGGCTGAAAAAGCAGCAGAAACCGGAGAAAAAAAAGTATCCCTCGCTGTATTTGTACCGGGAGTTCTTGCCGGAAGCCCCACCTATGAAATGATGGACAAAGGGGTTAGGCAGGCTGCGGCCGAGACAGGCGCCGAAGTAAAGACAGTTGAAGGCGGATTCAACCAGGCCGAATGGAAACCCCAGGTTCTGGCTCTGGCTGCAGAGAAGCGGTACGACCTTATAGTCACCTCCAACCCCTCCATGCCCGAAATCTGCCGGGATATCAAGAAGATCTACCCCGACCAGGAATTTCTGGTCCTCGAAGGGAGCCGTGTTGAAAATGACACGGTGGCGACATTTCTTTTCAGCCATCTGGACCTCTCCTACATGCTTGGCTTCTTTGCCGGTCTTGTTACACAGAGCAATGAACTCGAAGGGGCCAATGCGGAACTGAGAGTCGGCCTTATCGCCGGCCAGGAGTACCCCGAAATGATGCAGAAAATCAAACCCGGTTTCGAACAGGGTGTCACTGCCGCCGCACCCGGCGGAAGTGTAGACTTCAGGGTCATTGGAAACTGGTATGACGCGGCCAAGGCCTCGGATCTGGCCCAGGGAATGTTCGATGAGGGAGTGGATATTATCCTTACCATCGCCGGTGGTGCAAATCAGGGAGTCGTCTCCGCAGCCAAGGAGAAAGGAAAATATGTTCTGTGGTATGACACCGACGGCTACAGCATCGAGCCGGGCGTCATCCTTGGAAGCGGGATCATCCGTGAGGATATCGCAGCCTATGAACAGACAAGCCTCTTCCTTAAGGGAGAACTGGAACAGGGCTCCTCGGTCTATGCCGGAGCAGCAGAGGGTTATGTGGACTTTATTGAAGACAGTGATCTTTACAGAAGCAGCGTACCCGAATCCATTAGAGAAGCCCTTTCCACAGAAGCTGAAAGACTGAGAAGCGGCAGCCTGAAGCTGGACTAGATCAGCGGAGAACACCATTTGTCAGAAAACTTGAACAAAAACCCGGGGGACACCCCGGTTCTCGAACTCAGAAATGTAACCCAGATCTTTGCAGAAAGCGGAGTCCGTGCCTGCCACAACATATCGATGAAGGCGGAAGCTGCTGAAATTCTGGCCGTAATGGGCGAAAACGGAGCCGGAAAATCGACTCTGATGTTTCTTATCTCGGGATTTATGACCCCCGGAAGCGGGGAGATTCTCTGCAGGAACGGAAACAGTCCGGCCTCTCTGCGTACCCTTGTCGGTATGGTCCACCAGAAACCACTCCTTGCGGGAGACCTGACGGTTCTGGAGAACATCATCCTGGGGCCGGAGAAAGGCCTCTTCAGGAAAGACATTCTTAAAAAAGAAATCATCAAGGTTCAGGAACGCTACGGACTCTCCCTGGATCTGCATCTCAAGGCAAAACAACTCACCGCTCCCCAGATACAGCGATGCGAGCTTATCAGAGCACTCTGGAAAGAGAAGGAAGTTCTCATCCTGGATGAACCGACGGCCAGCCTCTCCACGACACAGAGTGAAGAACTCTTTGAACTTTTGAAGCGTCTGAAAGAGGAGGGAAAGACAATCCTCTTTATAAGCCACAAGATTCATGAGGTGATGAAGGTGGCCGACAGGATCGCCGTCATACGCAGGGGAGAACTTCAGGGTATAAAGCAAAAGGATAGAATTACTCCGGCGGAAATATCCCGTCTTATGATAGGAGAGAACGACATTCCTCTGGAACTCTCCCCCCGGGAGGCTCATTCCGGGCGCACAGCAGGGGCCGATGTACCTGTACTGGAGCTGTCGGGGATAGGCTACAGCGAAGCCGGAACCCGGCGCCTCGAGGGCCTCAACCTGGCACTCTATCCCGGGGAGATTCTGGGAATGGGGGGTATAAGAGAGAACGGACTGAGCTTTGTGGAGGATATACTCTGCGGCCTGGTTCAGCCGGATTCGGGTGTAATTCTTCTGAATGGGAAAAACAGCATGCCTCTGACCCCGCTGAAACTGCGGCGGAACGGGATTTCCTATATACCTGCAGACCGCCTGAAACGGGGAGCCGCTCCTGAATCGACACTGGCGGAGAACCTCTCGGTTCTCAAGAGGCAGGCCGGATTCGGAAGCTACAGGAAACTGCTTCTGTCCTGGGCTGGACAGTTTATAGCCGAACACGCCATCAAAGGAGAAGCGAGGCAGAAGGTCAAAACCCTGTCGGGCGGTAATATCCAGAAGATGATTGTCGCCCGGGAGCTGGAAAACAACCCGCCCCTCCTTATCGTTTCAGAGCCGAGCTGGGGCCTTGATTTCAAGAGCCGGGAGAGGCTGCACCGTCAGCTTATAGAGGCCAGGAACGAGGGAATCGCCATACTCCTCCTTACAACTGACCTTGATGAACTGCTGACCCTCAGCGACAGGATCTGTATTCTTACCGAAGGAAGACTCAGCGGAATAGAAAGAACCGAGGCACAATGGAACAGGTATTATATAGGAGAAAAAATGACAGGAGCCGACAGAGCATGAAGAAAATACGCATTCCCGGATCACTTCCGGTCCTGCTGCTCTGTCTTGCAGTGGCATCCCTTATAATCCTGCTTTTCAGCAACACCCCCGGAGAGACCCTCTACTATTTTTTCCCTGCGGTCATGTCCAACAAGCTCTACCTTGGAGAGATGCTGAACACCATGGTCCTCCTCTCACTGACGGGTCTGGGCATCATTCTGGCCTTCAGCGCAGGATCCTTCAACCTGGGAGGAGAGGGACAGGTCTATACAGGGGCCATATTCGCCGTTCTGGCAGCGAAGCTTCTGCCCCACCTCCCCGGCCCTGTCGGCATCGTTGTCCTGCTGCTGGCGGGAATCCTGGGCGGAGCGCTGCTTGCCTTTATCTCGGGTATTCTCAAGGCTCTGTGGAACGTGGATGATCTGATAAGCACCTTTCTCCTCTCATCGGGGATAAGCAAAGTGATAGACTACCTGATCTCCGGTCCCCTGAGCGATCCGGACAGCTATCTTATGACCACCCCTCCCCTTCCGGAGAAATACAGGCTGGCATCTCTTATGATACCAAGCCCCTTTAATATATCCTTTATAATCCCCATCCTGCTTTTGCCTCTGTTTCACTACTTTCTGAACCATACCCGCCGAGGGTATGAACTGCAGATAACAGGAAGCAGCAGCAGCTTTGCCCGCCACAGCGGACTGAATACAGGGCTCTACCAGACTCTGCCCCTTGCCGTCAGCGGCGCCCTCCATGGGCTCGCGGGGGCCATAGTCCTGACAGGGACATACTTTGCGGGAATCCAGGGGCTGACAGCCGGACTGGGGTGGAACGGCATCGCCGTGGCCCTGATTGCAGGAACAAAGGTCCCCGGGCTCCTGCCGGCGGCCCTCTTTTTTGCCTGGATCAACCAGGGATCACGGATTGCCCTGCTCCACTCGGATCTGTCCCTTGAGCTGGGAGCCATCATCCAGGGAGTCCTCTTCCTGCTGATATCCTCGGCAGTGCTTCGGAAAAAGATTGGGAGGGCATCATGATTTCGGCTATTCTAGGCAGTGCCACTCCCCTGATTCTGGCCGCACTGGGCGGGCTTCTCACAGAGCGTGCGGGAATTCTCAACATTGCCCTGGAAGGGATGATTCTGGGATCGGCCTTTGCCGCAGTCATTGTCGGCGGTATGACAGGGAGCCTCGCAATGGCAGTCCTGGCTGCCCTGGCTGCGGGAGTACTGGCAGCGCTTCTGTTCAACCTGGGAACCTTTACCCTCAAGGGCAACCCCTTTATAACAGGACTGGGAATCAATGTCCTTGTTCCCGCTCTCACGGCATCGGTTTCACAGAGCCTCTACGGAAACCAGGGAATTATTCGTCCCGCAGGTCTTTCCGGTATTGCCCGCACCGGGGGTGTAGATATTTTCATTCCTCTGGCCTTTCTTCTGGCTGTCATACTGCAGATCATCTTCTACCGCACCCGCAAGGGTCTTGTCATCCGCTCCTGCGGTGAGCAGGAGGATCTTCTCAGGGCCAGGGGCATAAAACCGGTGAGCATAAAGAAACAGATGGTTATCTACTCCGGTCTCTTCTCAGGTCTGGCCGGCGCGGCCCTCTCCCTGAACCTGGGAGTGTATGTCCCCGGGATGTCCGCCGGCAAGGGATGGATCGCCCTTGTGGCGATCTACCTCGGGTATAGAAAAGTTCCCGGTGTGGTGGCAGCGTGTATTCTTTTCAGCCTTGCTGAATGGGGTGCCAACAGAGCCCAGGGATTTCTCGGTCTTCCGCCCACCCTTATCCTGAGTTTTCCCTACTTTATGACTCTTGCAGCCCTCTGGCTCTTTTCGGTGAAGAAAAGAAAAAAATCTGTCTGAAAATGGAAATATTAAATGATTTTATTAGGTATTTTGTGTTAATTTTCTAACAGAACTATTGCTTTCCGTACCTGTGGTCTATAGACTTTGGGTCGAATTATCCGGTCAACCATTTACGTTGAATCACTAATCTGAATCAATTTTTTACTGATAAAAACAGGAGATATAAAAATATGAGCATAGTACTGAATGTACTGGAAATCATCGGGTCCCTCGGTGTATTTCTCTTCGGCATGAAGATCATGAGCGAAGGTATTCAGAAGGCTGCCGGCGACGGACTTCAGAGCGTACTGAATCACATTACATCCAACAGATTTATTGCTGTTCTGACTGGTTTTCTTGTAACAACCATTATCCAGTCCTCTTCGGCAACAACCGTTATGGTTGTCAGCTTTGTAAATGCAGGCCTTCTCACCCTCACACAGTCTATCGGAGTAATCATGGGTGCCAACATCGGTACCACAATTACAGGATGGATCGTTTCACTGCTGGGATTCAAGTTCAAGATCAGCGCCATGGCTCTGCCGATTATTGCAATCGGCCTCCCCCTCTACTTCTCCAAATCGGCGAAGAGAAAGGACTGGGGTGAGTTTATGATCGGTTTCGGTATACTCTTCCTGGGTCTGGACTTCCTGAAGGATGCCATGCCCTCAATGGACGCAGGCATGGTCGGTTTCCTTGAAAGCTATACAGGCAAGGGCCCCCTTTCACTGATTATTTTTATCCTTGCAGGAGCGCTGATCACAATTATTGTACACTCCTCCAGCGCCTCAATGGCCATTACACTCACCATGGCTCACAACGGTCTTATCCCGCTGGAAGCAGCCGCCGGAATGGTAATGGGTTCCAATATTGGAACAACTGTAGACGCCTTCCTGGCCTCCATCGGAGCCAATGTTAATGCAAAGCGCGCCGCGGGAGTTCATATTTTCTTCAACATTGCCGGAGTTGTTGTCTTCACCTTTATATTCACTCCCTTCCTGACCATGGTTCAGAAGATTGTTCCCGGAGATGAGATCACTTCCAACCTGGCCATGTTCCACACTATGTTCAATGTTCTGAGTACAGCCGTATTTATCGGCTTCGTTCCCCAGATTGCAAAACTCATCGAAAAGGTCATTCCTTCCAGCGAGCCAGAGGAAATCCTTGGCAAGTACAAACTGACCTATATGGAACCGACAATCCAGAGCATGCCTGAAATCAATATTATCAACGCTCAGAAAGAGGTCTCTCATATGACCAAGGTCGTTGAAGATATGTTCGGCATCTATCTGGAGGTATTCAGACATCCCGACAAGAAGATGGGCGCCCAGGTCAAAGAGATTAAGGATATGGAAGACTATAGTGACCAGATGCAGGAAGAAATCACAAAGTACCTGATTGCCTGTTCCGGTGAGAGTCTGAATGAGCACGGAAGAAACAACGTCAGTGCCATGATGAGAATTGTCAACGAGCTTGAAAGCATCGGTGACAGCTGCTACAACCTGATCCTCCTCTCCGAGCGCCGCTTCAAGAAGGACATCCCCCTTCATGAAAATGCAATCAAGGACCTGGAGCCCATCACATCGATGGTCCAGAACTTCCTTACATTCATTAAGTCCCATATCAATGAGCATATGGACAAAGATACTCTGAAAGAGGCTTATGAGATGGAGGAGAAACTCGAATCCTTCAAGAAAAGCCTGAACAAGGGAATCCGGAAAAATATCAAGAAAGGGGCTGATATTAAGGGAGAGCTGATGTATCTTGATGTTGTTGCCCACGTCGAGCAGATCGGTGACTACTGCCTGAATATAGCTCAGGCTCTGAGGGCCTACAACTAGCCCCACGCAGCAACGGCAGAGCCGAATGAGCTTGCACTGCCGTTGCCTGCCAACCTGAAAACAGGAGGAAGCATGCTGGTAGAGATCCCCAATGTCCGCCAGATTCCCGGTGAGGATTTCCGCAAATGGTTTGTTGATGAAAACACGGATCTTATAGTCTGGTTTGATCAGCCCCGTGAGAGAATCACCGGCTTCCAACTCTGTTTTGATAAAAAATCGGTCCAGCGCTGCCTTACCTGGCAGAAAACAGGGGATGGCAGACCCGTCCTCAGCGCTGACGGCCGTTACAGTAAAAACCGCGTTCTGCGGATTTTCAACTCCATATGTGAAGGGCTTCCACCCGATCTTACAGATCTGGTCAGGGAAGCCCTTTCCTGACTCCCCCCCTTAGGACAGGCTATCCATGAAATCAATTGTTAAATCCATCATCCTTCTGCTGGCAGGTGCTCTGACAGCGGGAGCCCTTCTCTTCGGTTACTCATACCTTGTTAGAAACATTGAAGACAACAGTCTCGGTTTTGTGGAGATAGAGCCGGGGGACGCTGTGATCTCCCATATATCCGGAGAGGTCTACCTTATTAGAGAGGAGAAGATGATTGTCCCGAAACCGGGAGATTCCGTCCGGCAGGGGGATATTATCAAGGTCGTTGATGACTCCTGGTGCCAGGTTGACTTTGTGGGTAAGGCGACAATGAACCTCAGAAGCAATACTCTGGTTGAAATTCAGCGGCTGCTGACAAACAGCCGGGACATCGATGTGAGAACAGAGCTTCTCACTGGATCAATGCTGTACAAGGTAGACCGCCTCAATGCCACAGACAACCTGGAGGTCAGGGCTCAGGAGAGAATCTACCGTGTTGAAGGCACAGAGTTCTATATTGAGTCTCACGCGGGAGCCGGAAGCCGTGTATCTGTAAGAGAGGGTACAGTAGCTGTTCTTCAAACTGCCGAAGGAGGGAGCGAGGAGATCATCAGCCGGGTACCTGCAGGAGAGTCACTTGATCTTACAGGATGGGAAGCCGGAGCTCCGGTACCAGAAAACAGCTCACTGAGTTCTCAGGACCGGGAACTGTTCAAGAAAGAGAGTCCTTCTGTACAGGAGAATGCAGCCCGCCTTGTCTATCTGGAGATTACGGCCCGGCCCGAGGGGGCCCAGCTCTACCAGAACGGCAGGCTCAGCAGAAGCGGCCGCCTGTCGGGTTTGTTTGATCCTGACACACCCCTCACCCTTCTGGCGCGGAAACGGGGATATGAGGACCTCAGCCTGAAAATAACTCCGGGAGAACTTGAATCATCCAAGGTGGTTCTGCAGATGAAGGCTCTGGGCCTCCGGGAAAGCCTTCAGGAAGAGGCCGATAACGAACCCGGGGAATCTCCTGAAGAGATGAAGGAACGTTATGACAGGGAGCTTGAGAGTCTGTCAGATGACTTCAGTGACAGGATAAGAGAGAGCAGTCAGCGCCTGAATGAGCTGCAGACTCTCAGCAGCAGCCTGGAAGCCGAAATAAGCAGACTCAGCGGAGACAACAGCTCTCTGGCCGAGGAAAAGAAGGCTCTGGAAGACAGACTGGACGAGAGTCTTGAAGAGCAGAGAAAACTGAGAGAGCTCCTGATACAGATTCAGGAACTCTCCGCGGAACAGTAATCCGGGGCAGATCAGCGGATCAGAAGATCGACTTTCTGTCCCATAAGAGATTCCACAGCCTCATCGATCTTTGACTCCCGCCGGGCGGATGTCTCAAGAAGAGAGGCAAGACGGGATTCCGCCTGATCGAGGCAGAGCTTCCCGCTTGTACCTGTGTAGGTTCTGGAACGGATGGACTCATCGGGATTCTGATCTTCCAGCTTATCCAGTGCCAGTCCCACCTCTTTATAGGCATCACGGAAACTTTTCCCCGAGGCCACAAGTTCAAGAGCCACATCGGTGGCATAGATATCCTTTGAAAACCCTTTTCTCAGTCCATCTCCGTTAACCTTAAGCTCCCGGAAGGTGAGAGTCATCATCCTCAACGATATGGAAGTGATATCACACCCCTTGAGGAAGGGTTCCTTTGTCTCCTGGAAATCGCGGTTGTAGCCGCTGGGGAGAGAACGGAGGATGTTTCTGATCTGGGTTCCGCAGGCGCTCACTGTGCCGGCCTTGGCCCGCATCAGTTCCAGTCCGTCGGGATTTTTCTTCTGGGGCATGATGCTGGAACCTGTACAGAGCTGCGCTGGTAGGCTGAAATAACCAAACTCGGGAAGGGAGAAGAGGATCAGGTCCTGGGCCATTTTACTCAGGGTCAGGGTAATCTGATCCAGCACGTCCAGAACCATAAGCTCCATCTTGCCCCTTGAGTTGTTTACATAGATGACATTGTTCTGAACCCGGCTGAACCCCATAAGTTCTGTTGTCATCTCCCTGTTCAGGGGGAGGGGAACGCCGTATCCTGCGGCGGCACCCAGGGGATTCTGATCCAGGATTTCCCAGACCGAAGAGAGAAGCGCGATAGAGTCTATAAGCTCCTCGGCAAATCCGGCCGCCCAGAGGCCCACCGACGAGGGCATGGCAATCTGCATATGGGTCCGCCCGGGCATGGGAGTCTCTTTGTGTTTTTCAGCAAGGGTCAGCACAGCCTGAGCAAGCTCACCGCACTCCCTTATAATTCCAAGGACCCGGCTTCTGCCGTAGACCCTGAGAGCAGTGACGACCTGGTCGTTCCGGCTGCGGCCTGTGTGTATTTTCTTCCCCGCATCCCCTGCAAGGTGTACAAGACGGTTTTCAATGGCCGTGTGGCCGTCCTCATCGGAGCGGGTGATCTCAAATTTTCCCTCTGCATGTTCCGCAAGGATCTTCTGAAGTCCTGTTTTAAGGGCTTCAAGCTCCTCTTTTGTCAGAATATCGATGGATTCAAGCATGGTGGCGTGGGCCAGGGAGGCCGCGCAGTCTGAAGGGATCAGTTTCTGATCAAGGACATAGTCGATGCCGACTGTGAACTCCTCTATAAGTTCGTTGACATCATAGTCTTTGGCCCAGAGTTTACTCATTTTAAAGCTCCTGAAGAGGGGAATTTGAAAGCCATACTAGCATAAATAAAAAAGAACCGGAAGATCTGTTCTCAAGGCAAAATCTGTCAAACAGAACTCCCGCAACCAGGGACTCACCAGGCTACAAACCACCGCTCAGCCATGGGGCCGATCAGATCGTAGTCAGGCCAGGCGGCAACAGCTTTGATAATGACCGTATCACCAGCGGAAGGATAGACCTCAATGGGAGATTCTTCATAGGAGTAGACATTGTAGTTATCCAGAGTTGGATCGGTTCCGTCCAGGGTGTAGTAGATGGTCTGGTCTTCTCCATCCCCCTCATACCACATCCAGATATAGAGAACTCCCAGTGTTGAGTACTCACTGTCATTGAAGTCAATCCCGGGCATTCTCGCGTCATTCAGCATAATAGGATATCTGTCGAAGCAGGCAATACCGGAGAGAATAAAAAGCAGAAGGACTCCCCATTTCAAAACAGACTTATACCTTTTTAACAACTCGATCCTCCGCAGCATCAGAAAAATCGGCATTCACGGCCATAAGAGACAGGGGGACCATCAAAAACAGGCAGACCCGCTGTACTTTTATTATAATGTTAATTAAGTGCTGAAACAGGATAAAAATCAAGTTTCACCGGACCGTGAATCGTGAACCGGTAAACAGAATGTCATTTTTTACTCATTGTTTTAAGCCTTGGAGCAGATAATAGGATAAGGGGCAGGACCCGCTGCAAACAGCGAAGTCAGCCTCAATATTTTTGAAGGTGAGAAGGGAATGTCTCAGAGTATACCAGGCTATTTCAATAAAAATCTGACAGCGCTGGAAGATCTTATTTCAGGTACAGAGACCCTAATACGGCAGCCTTCCTCAGGAAGGAACGCTGCGGGAACAGGTCTGATCCATGCCTTTTCCGAGATCCACTACACCGCAGGCTTCATGAATCTTATGGCCCTGAGCCGCCTCGGGTACCTGGGAGGAGTCTACCTCAGCCAGAAAGCGTCACGCACGGGCCGTCTTGGTCGGAACGAAAAGTCCCTTCTTCTGACACTCATGAAACAGATACGCCAGGTGTATGAGAGCATCACACTGGCGGAAGACTACGGTAATTTCATAACCCCCTCCCAGAGTATGATCTATCCCGCGGTGGAACGGATCAATCAGGAGACCTCGGAAGCCCTGAAGTGGACAGTCCGCCGTTTTGCAAGAGAGGGAGTATCCATGCCCTCCCCCTTCCCCCTCCGTCCAGTATCCATGATCCGCTCCGAGGCAGGAGACTGGAATCTAAGGGTTCCTGATCCTGTTTTTCATCAGGCAGGCCGGGGAGCCTACCTCTCCATGGCCTACGTTGACCTTCTCAACTGGGAGAATCCTCTGACCCTTGTGGAAACCCTCAGAACCCTGAAGCAGGAGGGGAGCCTTCAGTTTCACGGTCCTCTGGAACTGCCGCTGGAGGACGAACCTGACCCGCCGGGACTTCCCTATTATTTTATTATAAAGAGTTCTGAAGACCCCGAAAATTTCTGGAACAAACAGAGGATTCCCGTCCGGCTCCTGACAACCCTGTCTGCGCCGGACCAGACAATACAGCTTGTCAGAACAGCGGAACCCCCTGCCAGCCGGCTGGACTTCAATCCTGAAGAGACAAGCAACCTGGAAGAGGAGACCCTTCTCTTTACCCCGGAATCCGTTGAGGCTCTTGAATTTCCTGTAACAGCCCCACCGGAGCGGGATAAAGATGAGAATCTGGTGGATCAGCTCCCCGAAGAAGAGGAAAAGGAACGCCGGACAAAAAGGGAACCCGGCACGGCCATCCTCTATCCCATCGGAATGAAAATGAGCATCATCACATCCCTGATCATAATACTGGCCCTGTCGGGAATGATTATGCTTGCGACCTACTTCTTCCTCCAGGACTCTCAGGTAAGGGTGGAAGAGAGCAACCTGAAAATTTCAGAAACCATTGCCGCCCAGGTTGAAGAAACCCTGGTTGCAGTCGGCAACAGCGCCTCCCTCCTCCTGCTTGGTGCGGGAGATGAGAGTACGGGAAGCCAGATAAACTTCAAGAGCTACTACTTCCGGAGCGAGAGAAATATTCTCTTTGCCGGGATACCTGAAGAGGACAGGCTCTTTTACAATGAGTCCCTTCTGGCAGAGCTGGATGTGTCTGAATCCTTTATACAGGGAATTGTGGACGACCACGGAGACCAGATACGACTGGCCATGGGGGGAACACCATCTGTATTCAATGTTTCAACCTACTTCGGAGTACCCGTTCTGGGACTCACAATTCCCTACAAACAGGAGCAGGGCATAAAGACACTTTTTATCCTTGTGGAGACAAGGGAGAGTCTGCAGAAGGCGGTACAGTCAAGGGGCATAACGAGCACATTTATTGCCGATTCCGCTGGAGACCTGATGGCTCACCCGGATAACACCATACTGACTTCGGGAGTCAATATGGGAGACCTTCCCATCGTGCGGGAACTCTTCAGTTCTGCCGTCAATACAGGGCAGATCCGCTATACAGCCGATGACGGCGAGAGCTATCTCGGTTCATACAAAAAAATAAGCTTCGGACGCCTGGGTGTCATTACAACGGTACCCGAAGCCCTGGCGTTTGAGGCCATATACAGGATACAGAGGCGGAACATACTGCTTATGGTTATGTTTGTTGCCCTTGCTGTGCTTATAATCTACTACTATTCCAAGTCACTCTCCGGCCCTCTGCGCCGCCTTGTCGGAGCCACCAGGGAGATAGAAGCGGGGAACTACTCCCTCAACCTGAAGCCGAAGTCCCAGGACGAAGTCGGTGTTCTGACCAGAGCCTTTGTCAACATGGGTACGGGTCTGGAGGAGAAGGAGAGGATCAAAGACGCTTTCGGACGTTTTGTAAACAAAGAGGTGGCAGAACTTGCCGAAAAGGGGGCAATTCAGCTGGGAGGCGAGATAAAGCCGGCGACCATTTTCTTCTCGGATATCCGCTCCTTTACAGCTATTAGCGAAAAACTCACTCCTGAAGAGGTCGTAAGTTTCCTCAATGAGTATATGACTCTGATGGTTGAGTGCGTCAATAATACCTTCGGTGCCGTGGACAAGTATATCGGAGACGCCATTATGGCCATCTGGGGGACTCCTATTTCCCATGGAAATGATGCGGAGAATGCTGTCAACGGAGCCCTGCAGATGCGAACGGCTCTCAGAAAGTTCAACCAGAGCCGGGGGGGAGACAGAAAACCGATTATAAGAATCGGCTGCGGCCTGAACAGCGGTGATGTACTGGCGGGCCAGATAGGGTCCAATGACAGGATGGAGTATACGGTTATCGGTGATGCCGTAAACCTCGCGTCCCGTATTGAGGCGCTGAACAAGCCCATGGGCTCGGATATTCTGATTTCCCAGGGAACCGCGGACATTGTCGAGGGAATCTACGACCTTGTCCCCATGAACAAGATCAAGGTCAAGGGAAAATCAGAACCCCAGCAGATCTATGCGGTCCTCGGCCGGATGGACAACCCCGACCGCCCCCGAACGATGAAAGAGCTCAGGGATTACGTGGGCATCCCGGGCAACTTTGACAATATAGCCGATGTCGATCTGGAGAAAGAAGAAGTCAAATATGAGATCATTGATTAGAGACCTCTTTCTCAGCCTTGTCCTCCTCGGAATTTTCGGATGGGCGGGGTATGAATTCTACCGCGATCTGAACGGAGAGATCCGCAACGAGGGGGGAGAAGTCATTGGAGAGATCAGCTATATAGAGAACAGCGCCCAGAGAAAATTCACCAAGAGGGCTGTATGGGGAGAGCTTGAAACAAGTTCCCCCCTCTACAACTATGACAGCCTCAGAACAATTGATGACTCCCGGGCCGTAATCAGGCTTATTGACGGCACCGAAATCACAATGGATGCCAACAGTTATATAGTTCTTGAGTGGGGAGAGGAATCCCGGAATATAGAATTTCTGGGAGGAAACATTTCCGCATCGAGCAGCGATGGCAGCGGAGGGCTTCAGATCAGGTCGGAAGACACAGTCATAGCCCTTAACAAGGCCAGCGTCTCCCTTAACAAGACAGAGGGAGAGGAGATAAATCTCTCTGTTGACCAGGGAACTATCGATGTATCAAGGGGCGGCAGGACCACAAGCATAGAGGAGAACTTCAAGGCAAGCATCAGTGATGATATAACAGTTGAACAGGAGGCTGTAAAACTGAAAGTCCCCCTGAACAATCGACTGATAGTCACCACTTCCGCCTCTGTGCCTATCAGTTTCACATGGGACCAGGTTCTGCCTCTGACAGGGGCCCGCCTTGAGATAGGCGAGTACAAGGACTTTATCAACTTCAGCGATTATTCCCTCGACGGGAACAGCAGTTCCTATGATATGGATATTATTCCCGGAACCTACTACTGGAGAATCAGCGGTGAGTTTGCCGACGGCAGCTCCTACAGCAGCCCTTCCAACAGGGTTGTCATCATCCGTGACAATGCTCCTCAGCAGCAGGTACCCGTTCCTGACGAAAGTTTCGAGTTCCGCAATACGCCACCGGATCTTGCGTTCTCATGGGAAGCCTCTGCCCTTGCCAACGAATCGGTCCTGCAGATTGCACCGGACCCGGGTTTTACAGAGATTACAAGGGAGATCAGCGGGCCCAACAACTTCAGCACCCTTCAGGGTCTTACCGAAGGAACCTGGTACTGGAGGGTCATTCCCCGGTACAGCTCCGCCCGTCTGATTGCCTACTCTGCACCGGAAATAAGACGTTTCAACATCACCAGAAACGACAGTCTTGAACCACCCCGGCTGATCCTTCCCGCTGCCGGCGAAGCGGTCAACCCGCTCAAGGTAAAGGACGGACTCCGTTTCAGCTGGAAGGCGGACAGGGAGATAGGCAGCTACCATATTGTTGTAGCGGGAGACAGGGAGATGAACGCCCCCATTGTGGACCAGTGGCTCAGCAGAAACTCCTATCTTATGGAGGATCTGCCTCCCGAGGGAGAGTACTTCTGGATGGTAGAAGGTCTTGACCGGGACAACAAGGCAGTCCCCCCCTCCCCCCTGCGCGGCTTTTCCATTATGGAAGCCGTATTTGCAATCAGCACCGTCAAACCTGTACCTGGCAGCCTGAATATTGTTGAAAGTTTTGACAACATCCCCTTCAGCTGGGAGAGCACCGTGGAAGGTCCCTATAGGGTTGAGATATTCAGGGATGGCAGCGTCCCCCTGATCAGCCAGGTATTCAACGGACTGGCTTCCAATATGGTTCTGCCGGGAGCAGGAAGTTACAGCTGGCAGGTAGCGGCCCTGGACGATACAGGAGTCCCCGTGATCACAAGCATCCAGACTCCCTTTGAGATGGTCTATCGCCTCACTACCCCGAGACTGATAGAACCTGATGAAGGGGATGAGATTTCCCTTCTGGGTTCGACGCCCCTCACCATTGAGTGGCAGCCCGTCGGGGGAGCACAGTACTACAGCGCCGAACTGATTCCCCGTGACCCTGACTACCCCACTCTCACAAGAGAGACTTCGGCGGAAACCACATGGACCATAGCCGACAAAGCCCTTTTGAGAACAGGCGGCTATACCCTTCAGGTACAGGCTCATCAGAGACTGGAGAACGGTGTGATCAACAGCAGCGGCAGCGCCATCCTTTCATTTTCACTGGACCAGGTTCAGGAGTACGGGGCTCCACGGCTCCTCTACCCTGCTGACGGACAGAGAGTGACAAGGCAGGTTCTAATTGAAAACAAACCCTCATTCCGCTGGACCCAGACACCCGCTCTCCCCAGGCAGAGGATCAGACTCTCCAGAGACCCCAATTTCAGCAGCCTGATTCTGGATGAGGAGAGAAGCGTGCTGAACCGTCCGGTACCGGATCTGGAAACCGGAGTCTACTATGTACAGCTGAGCTCTGAGGACAACAGCGGCAACAGTGCTCCCGACTCGCAGATTTCCTCTTTTGAGGTCACCCCTGTTCCGGCCCTGCCCTCTGTAAGGTCCTTCTCCCCCCTTCCTGAAGAGATACTGGATATGCAGACAAGGGATACCCTCGATTTCAACTGGTCCGATGTACCCGGGACCTCCTACTACAGGATTGCCCTGTATTCAACAGATACAGGAAATATGGTCTTCCGGGAGGACAAGTGGTCCGGAACGAATTATAATTTCAGGAAGCTGGAGGATCTCGATGTAGGAGCCTTCCGCTTTGATGTTCAAGCAGTCAGGGAACTGGACGGCAGGGTATTCCAGGAGAGTCCGGTCCTCAACGTTCCCTTTCAGCTGACTCTGCCGGAAATTGACGACATTCCGGATATTCTGTCACCGGAGCTTCAATATGCGCGCTGATTTTAAAATCTTGTTCCTCCTCATCCTCACCCTTGCGGCAGGACCGCTGTCAGCCCAGCTGAACCGGGGGAAAGAGGTGGAGCAGTTTATCTCCTGGGAATCCATAGAGGGAGCCTGGGCCTATGAAGTAATTATCCGCCAGGGAGCGGATGAAATACTCCGGACCACTGTAAACGAGTCTGAAATCAGCTTCTCCCTCCTTCCCGGGGAGTATGAAATCCAGATCGGAGTTCTCAACAAATTCAAGAAGACAGTCAATGCCACCGGCTGGAAGCCCCTTGTTATCAAGGAGGCCCTGCAGCCCGTAATAAGAGAGTTCAGTCCGGAGGAAGCCTATCTGCTCTCAAGGGGTGATCTGGAACTGGAGGCGGTTGTATTCCAGGCCCTTGAGGAGAGTATTTTCACACTGGTCTCGTCAGAGGGAGAAGAAACTCAAGGCTCCATAATCTCAATCAACGGTGAAATTGTCCGATTGAGCTTTCCTTCCGGAAAACTGGAACCGGGAGAGTACACCCTGAAGATAGAAAATCCATCGGGTCTTGAAGACAGAAACACCGAAACCCTTCTGACCCTGTTTCCCTCCATTCAACCTGAAATACGAAATACAGATACCAGGGAAATGCTCCAGTATCTGGACTATGATGAAGTGGAGATCCGAGGCAGGAACTTCCATCCCGAAGCTCTGGTCAGGATCAGCGGTGAAGGCCGGATAATCACCCCCTACAGCACTGAATGGATATCGGATGAACTTATTAAGATATCCCTGCTCACCAAGGACAGCCCCATAGGAGATTACTCCATCGAGGTAACAAATCCTTCAGGAGAGAAGGATGTCCTGAAAAACGGAATCTATATGGCCGAAGCCCCCGAAATGGTTCCGGTACGCCGCTTCCCTCCCCGAAACAACATGACCCTGATCGCAGGATACGGCCCGGGGCTGCCCATGGACAGCGAAGTCCATGAACTTGACTCCATGCCTCTGGGCTTTACCCTCAAGGTCCGCCATGAACTGGTCAATGCCCGGTTCTGGAATGCCCAGGGCCTCAGGCCCCTTGGGGTTGAGATGGAGGTTATGAATGCCCATATGCGCCAAAGGGAGCCAGCCTATGTATTCAGCCATCTTATACTTAATTTTAAGTTTTACTATCAGCTTCAGCTTAAAAACGGATGGTCCCTCATCCCCCACTTCGGGACAGGTGTAAGTTTTCTATGGGTCAACAGAGACAGCCTGAAAGGAGAGCTGCAGCAGGGGGATATTGGAGTCAACCTCACTCTGGGCGCAAGTGTCCAGAAGATATGGGAGTCGGGATTCCTCTTTGAGACCGGACTGAATTTCAACCCTGTTTTCTACCCCATGGGGAATTTCATGCTGATCCAGCCCTGGATCGGGGGAGGGATCAGACTGTGAAAAACCTGCTTAAGATTTTTTTTCTACTCACTATAATCCTTATCGCTGCAGATCTTACTGCCCAGGAGTCTGATTCAGACATGCCATCCGGTGAAACTTCAAGCGATGGAAGCAGAGCGGCAAGGGAAGCCAGGGAGAGAGAGGAGTACCTGAAAACAGGATTCGAACTCTACGCATACTACCCCGTTTCGGTTCATCTGCCCGGATGGACTTGGGGAGTTCACCGCTTTGAAGCAGGACCGGCCTATATTGATTTCATGACCCCCAACTTCAGTTTTGGAGGTCTCGGCCTGGGCTGGGAAGCCGATCTGGGAAGCCGTAAACCTGTCCTGAAACGAATGGGCGTCGGCGGGGTTCTGGAAATCAGCGGCCTGAGCGGTATAAACATGAAAAACGGAGAGGGCCTCGGGATAACCCTCATGTACCCCTACCTCTACTACACCACCGACAGAGGAAAAAAGATCGATTTCAGTCTGAAGATAGGCCTTGGAATGGCTTTTATAGACGGTGCCTACGATCTATTCGACTCACAGCAGGAACGGGAAAATGATACGGGAACTGTCTATGCCGTCGAAGGGGATATCATATTCGCAAGACTGGGCAAGTGGCGCTTTCAGGCGGGAGGAGCCTACCGCTTTCTTGTCTACAACAGCAAGGATATCCACATTGTTACGGCCCTGATCAGGGCCGGCTACCGCTTCTGAATCCAGTCGGCCAGCATCTTTCCGGCAATA
This sequence comes from Oceanispirochaeta sp., assembly GCA_963676905.2. Lineage (GTDB taxonomy): Bacteria > Spirochaetota > Spirochaetia > DSM-2461 > DSM-2461 > Oceanispirochaeta. The sequence goes on along the minus strand of CAXXVE010000001.1, from coordinate 1,673,450 downwards.
CTGCCTGTATCGGGAATCTCAGGCATAGTCTCCCTTGTAAACCAGCCGGCCTCGGCAATTTCAACACCATCGGGGCAGGGCTCAGCCGCAGGGTCTTTGCACTCTGCGGTAAAGGCAAGCATCAGTGAGTGGGGCATGGGCCAGGACTGGGAATCGTAGTAACGGATGTTCTCCACTTCAAGTGAGACTTCCTCCATTACCTCCCGTCTGACAGCCTGTTCCAGATTCTCCCCGGCATCTACAAATCCAGCGATATGAGAGAAAAAACCCTCCGGGAAATTGGCATTATGGGCCAAAAGGATCTCCTCACCTCTAGTAATCCTGATTATAACAGCCGGAGCGATTACAGGATACCGGAGCTCTCCGCAACCCGGGCAACGGCTCGCATGTTCAGTTTCCGACAGCTCCATTTCAGACCCGCAGGCACCGCAGTAGCGGTGTGTCCGCCTCCACTCCAGAAGGACCCGGGCCCGTCCAAGGGGAAACTGTCTTTCGTCCTTGAAGGAACGGTAGAGATTACGGAACTCCTCCCACTGATAACCTTCGGGAAGCTCTGTTTCACCGGAAATACTCATACAGCGGCACTCCCGGCCGTCAAGATTTCCGATGATAAGACTCTCTGTATCATGAAGGGCAGGAAAAGAGTCCAGAAAGGGGCTGCCCTGCGAGTCTACAACTATCTGCCTCTCAGAGGATGAGAAGACAAGCAGACATGTATCCCCGGACTCAGGACTCATTTTTATACTCTTGAAATGGGGAATGAATTTCATTTTGTCGCTCCATGCATTAAACTGATATTGTAGAGGATTCGTTCTCTAATCGAGGTAATAAAGTGGCAGATACCCTTCTCCTGAACAGTATAATACAGGAGAATCTTGAAAAGACATACAGGCAGGCTCCCAGAATAAAAATCGGCCCGGACAGCAGAATTGTAATTCTCAGCGACTTCCATCTGGGGGGAGGCAGAAGCCGGGATGAATTTAAAAAGAATTCAGATCTTGTAATGACCATGCTCAGAGAGTGGTATCTTCCCCGGGGCTATACCCTGATTCTCAACGGTGATGTGGAGGAACTTCACCGGGTCAGGCTTCCCAGGATAAGCACGGCCTGGGAGGAGCTTTACTCTCTTCTGCTTGAGTTTAAAAAGGGCCCGGGCCTCTACAAGATTATAGGGAACCACGACAGCGGTCCCTCCTTCGGGAAAAAATCCGGACGCAGTGAAGCGGAACTTGCTGTCAATGCGGACCTGCTCCCCTCACTGATTCTGGAGCATGAGGAAGGAGAGATGCTTGTCCTCCACGGCCATCAGGCCTCACTCTACAGCTCTCCCCTGAGACACAAGATGACCCATTTGTTCCTCCGCTACCTGGCCCATCCCCTTCATATCAACAATATAAAGAGGGACTTTCTCAGCGATAAACTGCTGAAGGCGGAGCAGAGGATATTTGAATACGCAAAAAACCGCAGGATCATTGCCCTTGCCGGGCATACCCACAGGGCTCTGTTTGAAGGGCACTCGGAAGAGGAGTACCTTAAAATCAGAATTGACAAGATGATCCGTGACTATATGCAGGAGGAAGAGAAGAACCCGGAACTTGTCGATGCCATCCACAGAACCGCCGATGTGCTCAATAAACTGCTTGAAAATGAGGACTACAAGAGCCGGGGCAGCCTTTACGACCCCCTGGCGGTGGCCTGTCTCTTTAATTCGGGTACTGTCATCCATAAATTCGGGGCCACCTGTCTTGAAATTGAGAACGACAGGATCTACCTGAATGCCTGGTATGAGAACAGCAATCCCCAGAGCCGCATCTTCCCTTATGAGTGGGATGTCCCCCTGATAAAGGAGGACCCGAGGATCAGAAGATACACCCTGAAGTCGGATGATCTGGATTATATTTTTACCAGACTGCGTCTGTTGACCGATAAGAAATAAAGAAACACCTGGAAAAGCATTGCAGAAGTTTCATATTTATTCTAATTATTAATACAGGTTCCAAAGATGAAAGTATGCAAACTATAGAGAATCAAGTTTTTAAAACATCCATTGCTGAAGACCTGCAGGATCTGCTCTCAATTTCTTCAGGCCTCAGTCAGTACCGGGCAGACGAGGTAAACAGACCTCTCCTGGGACGGCTGAATCTGGAATCCTCACGCTGTGAAGAACTTCTGGATGCCTACGGAGCACAGCAGAATACCCAATGGAGTCCTTTACGAAAGATCACAGCCGTAATAAAGGCCTTCTCCCGGATAGGCTACAGCCTTCTCCATATCAAAAACGCAGCCCCTTCCTACAACCTTGTTCAGCTTGACGAGGACTTCGACAGTGCCACTGACAGCATGATTGCATCCATTTTCGCCGTTCTGATGAAGTCGTGCAGCGAACTCTGCCGACTGAATGAAAGTCTTGATATTAACCAGGAACTGAAACCCATGGCGACCTACAGGTTCGGAGAGAACCAGGTTCTCGGGCGTCTTGCGGGAGACAGAATCAGAAAAGAATCACAGTCTCCGGGAAAGACAGCGGTCTATCTGGCAACCTCCTTCCTCAATCTGGCGGAAGAAAGCATCATGCTTAAGATCTATAAAAAACTGAATGCCGATGAGTACAGTTCAGCCATTCCCGATGAGGTGTCTGAAGAAAAGCTGAGGCTTCTGGAGAACAAGTTCCACAATCTTCAGTCCCTCTACGACACCTATCTGTCAGGCTCCGATGTGGCCAAGAAAGACCCTAGCCTGCCTGTTCTAAGGGGACATATATCCGTTGTCTACCATCTTCTGGAGTGCGCTACCAATCTGACCCACTACTATGAGCGCCACAGCCTGTACTTCCATGAAAAGACAATTCTTGAGGCCCCCATTCTGGACAAGGACCTTCTGGCCTACCTGATGAAGTACTTTATTTCCTTCCCCGAGCGGTATATTCTGGCATCTCAGAAACTCTGCAAGGAGATTCTGAAACACTATGCAGAGATGGGAGAGATTCAAGTACCCATTCCCAACTACAGGGGCTTTCATGTCCGCCCCTCCACCCTTATAGCCAAAATCGTCGTCCACTACGGTAGCGATGTGACAATGACCCTCGGAAACAACGACTATAACGCCTCGATGCCTCTGGAACTGTTCCGGGCAAACGAGGAGATCAACCAGGTCAAGCGCAAGAGCGTCTCTGAATGCCTTGTAAACCATAAACTGATAGCCCAGGACATCTCGGCCCAGTACGACACACCCCTGATGAAGAAGATATTGAGAATTGTCTTCCTGGACCTTCTTGAAAAACAGAAAATCATGATCTACGACAACAACTTCTCCTTCGAAGACCTCACTCCTCTGGAGAATGAAACCCTCGGAGAGTTTGCCAAGAGGGGAATTGCCCTCTATCTTGCCATGGGAAAGATCGACATCGTCAGCGATACCAAGGTGATTTTCAAAGGGGATAAGAGGGTCCTTCAGGATCTTGAAACCCTGGCCAACCACGGCTATGGCGAAGACAAGTTCGGAAATAACATTGTCCTGCCCCCCTCGCTTTCATATCTGAGGCGTTAAGGTTAACATAACGGAACCTCAGCTTTTCAATCAGATGTTCCCCAGCAAAAAAAAGCCCCGGTCTCCCGGAGGCTTTTTTTATGTTATTTTCCTGACAACAGCTCTGCTGCTGCCATGCCGGAGCAAGGTTCAGAGGCTCGAAGTGAAGACAAGCCCGTCACTTCCTTTGCGGCAGTAAACAGTATCGCCTTCGTTAAAATTCCCAGCCAGAAGCTCTTTGGAAAGAGGATTCTGGATCAGATTCTGTACCGCCCGGCGCAGGGGGCGGGCTCCGAAGACAGGATCGTAACCCTCATCGGCCAGCCAGTCCAAGGCTTCACTGTCAATATCGAACTTCATCTTCTTCTCACCCAGGCGCTCAGTCAGCTGGGAGATAAGCAGCCGGACGATGCCGCGGATATGCTCCTTCTGCAGGCTGTTAAAGGTGATAATATCATCGATGCGGTTCAGAAATTCAGGCTTGAAGTTTTTCTTCAGCATCTCCCGCAGCAGGGCATTTGTCTCATCCCCCGCCCCTTTTTCAAGAATGATCTCGGAACCCAGATTGCTTGTCATGATTATGATGGCATTTCTGAAATCCACCACCCTTCCCTGGCTGTCCGTCAACCGTCCGTCATCCAGAAGCTGCAGGAGGATGTTGAAGACATCGGGATGGGCCTTCTCTATCTCGTCAAAGAGTACAACCGAATATGGCCGGCGGCGAACCGCCTCTGTCAGCTGTCCCCCCTCCTCGTATCCCACATATCCGGGAGGAGCTCCCACAAGACGGGAAACGGCAAACTTCTCCATATATTCGCTCATATCAATCCTAGTCAGGGCTTTCTCATCATTAAAGAGGAAATCCGCCAGGGTCTTTGCAAGCTCTGTTTTACCCACTCCTGTGGGCCCGAGGAAGATAAATGATCCCAGGGGACGACCCAGGTCGGAAAGGCCGCTCTTGTTGCGCCTGATGGCGTCAGAGACAGCCTGTACGGCCTGCTCCTGCCCGATAACCCTCTCTTCCAGGGTCTCTTCAAGAACAAGATACTTTTCCTTCTCTGAACTGAGCATTTTGCTCACAGGGATTCCCGTCCATGTAGAGACAACCCTGGCGATGTCTTCCTCACCGACCTCCTCCCTCAGAAGGCTCCGTTCCCCCTGTATGCGGTTCAGCTCAAGGCTGGCTGCGGCAAGCTCGGCCTGGGCCTGGGGTATGGCGCCGTGTTTGATCTCGGCGGCCCCTGCCAGGTTTCCCTCACGCTCGTACTGGGACTCCTGCCTCTTCAGCTCCTCGAGTTTGGATTTCAGCTCTCTTATGCCGTCGATCACTCCCTTTTCGTTCTGCCACTGAAGGTGCAGGGAGTCGCGTTCGGCCTGAAGGTTCCCCAGGGTCTTTGAAATGGTAGAGAGCCTCTCTTTTGACCCCTCGTCGGTTTCCCGTGCGAGGGACTGCTTTTCAATCTCAAGCTGCAGGATCTTCCGCTGCAGACGGTCTAGTTCCACAGGCTGACTCTCTATCTCCATCTTGAGACGGCTGGCCGCCTCGTCCACAAGGTCGATGGCCTTGTCAGGCAGAAAGCGGGATGTGATATAGCGGTCGGAGAGGACGGCGGCAGAGATCAGGGCCTCATCCCTTATCCGTACTCCGTGGTGAACCTCATAGCGGTCCTTGATGCCCCGGAGGATGGTAATGGAGTCCTCCACACTGGGTTCAGAGGTGTAGACCTGCTGGAAACGCCGCTCAAAGGCAGGGTCTTTTTCAATATGCTTTCTGTACTCATCCAGAGTTGTGGCGCCTATGGTGCGGAGTTCTCCCCTTGCAAGGGCTGGTTTCAGCAGGTTGGAGGCATCCGTAGAGCCCTCAGCCGCCCCGGCGCCCATTATGGTATGGAGCTCGTCAATAAAGAGGATGATCTGTCCGTCGGCTTTGGTAATCTCCTGGATAACCGCCTTCAGGCGCTCCTCGAACTCACCCCGGAACTTGGCTCCCGCCACCAGAGCCCCAAGATCAAGGGCCAGAAGCTGCTTGCCCTTCAGGGAGTCGGGAACATCCCCCTCCACAATTCGACGGGCAAGACCCTCTGCAATGGCTGTTTTACCGACACCGGGCTCCCCTATAAGCACGGGGTTGTTCTTGGTTCTCCTGGAGAGGACCTGCATGACCCTGCGGATCTCCTCATCCCGCCCAATAACGGGGTCGAGTTTGTCCTTCCGGGCCAGAGCTGTGAGATCCCTGCAGTAACGGTCCAGAACCTGATACTGCCCTTCGGGATTTTCGGACGTGACCCTCTGGGAACCGCGGATTGAAACAAGAGCCTTCAGCACTGCATCGCGGGTCACACCATGGTGCTGCAGCAAACGTCCCCCATTATCGCTTGAAGCGGTCATGGCCAGAAGGAGATGCTCCGTGGAGATATACTCGTCCTTCAGGCCCGTGGCCTCCTGCTCGGCTCTATTGAAAAGCTTTCTCAGTGAGGGGGAGGCTGAACTGTCCACAGCGTCGCCGTAGGCCCTGGGCTTTGTCTGAAGAGCTTTACTGAGCTCCTCCTTCAAGGACTCCTTGTGGATGCCGAGGCGGTCCATCAGGGGCGGTATAACGCCGTCTGCCTGCTCCATCAGGGCCAGGAGCAGATGTTCCTCGTCTATAATGCTGTGATTGTATCTTTGTGCCAGTCTGGAAGAGTCTGCGACTGCTTCCTGGGCTTTTACCGTAAAATTCTGCGGAGCCATATATCCCTCCATTGATTTCTAATCTTTTTCATCCGTTAAAGATTTTTTATTAGATGAATAATGAATTATCTATATGCATAAAATACTGCCGTAAATGGCTGCGGTCAAATCTGAAGAAAATAATTTTATTGGAAAGGCGGGGTAAAAAAGAGTAAATTGACAGTATTCCCCTTCGGTATCCAGAACAGCCCGGACTATTGCCCGGGACGGCGGGAGTCCGTATCCGGCTGCAGGAGTCACTGAACTGAAGGCGGAACAAATGACAATGTAAAAGGATTTAAAATGCTTCAGGAACTTTGCTTATTCAGAGGATTTACAAAGGATCAGGCGGGTCAGGCTCTTCAGGGGCTTTCAGCCGAAGGCGGAGAGTTCAAGACAAGCTTTGCACCGATGACAGAAAATATGCGGGATATGAAAATGAAGGATATCCTGGAAACCATGTTCGGCGGAAATTCCCCGGGGGGAGATCCCCTGAGAGAGGGGCACCGCGTTGTTATCATGGCTGCAGCATCTAAACAGAGGGCCGTTTCCATTATGAGAAATGTAAAAGCAGTATCCGAAAACCCGCAGGATATTGTGTTCGCCATGATTACAGAGACAGCATTGAAGTGGACCCTGCAGGAGTACATCGATCATGTTTCAGAGGAGCATGAGTATATGAAGACCCACAATCCGGCGGAAGACCCGGATATGAAGAAGATCTGATATTCTGTTGCCGTGTCCGCCCCCGGGCTGGGCACGGAGCAATTCCGGTTTTGTGTCCCGTACCATACCAGGACCATACTCGGACCATCAACAAACGAGTAAAAAAGCTATTTCCAGTCGGGAATGATCAGCCGGATAACAGAGACTCCATCCATATCGGCGGCGTAGATCCAGTTTCCCGATGGAGCGGCATCCACAGCATAGAGATCCTGACAGACCGAAACCTTCATAAGCTGTTCATCCCGGCCTACCCTATAAACCGACAGGCCTCCGATCCCTTCGGAAAGGTAGAGCAGTCCGTTCTCAAGCTGTATGCTTTCAGCATTTCTTAAGGGAACTTCCGCCAATACAACCGGGTTCTCGGGGTTTTGGATATTCAAAAGGGTTACACCGTCCCTGTGAAGAACATAGAGCCGGTCCCCCTGAAGAATCAACTGTCTGATCCCGCTGTAAGTGGAAAAACGCTGTACTTCCTTGAACTGCGCCCCTATCTTTTCCGCTACTATCAGACCATCTCTGTTATCCCCCAGAAACAGAGTGCTCCCTGAGAAGGCGGCATCCCTGAGATCTGAGGAGAAGAACCGGGCGGCATAGCTCAGACTTTCACCTGTATTCAGAATAAGAAGTCCCTCCTCAGAGGAGACTACTGCCAGTTGACTGCCGTAGGGAATAACTTTACGGGCTCTGCCGGTAACTGCATAACTGTCCACAGGAGATTCATCTTCCATACGGAAGACCTTTACCCCTCCCGGACCATCAGCGACATAGAGCAGACTGCTCTGTATTAGAATATCCTCAGCAAATTCAGTATCAAAATGCTTTACCGGAGCATCATATCCTATTCTGTCGGGGCTTCCTGCCTGATAAAGAGACACTCCTCCCTGCCTGTCCGCAACCCAGAGACTTGATCCTTCTGCATATACGGAGTAGGCCCGCCCCGGAGTATCCCAGTGCCGCTGAACAAATGACTGTCCAAAAAGATAGGTTCGAACTACCTTCATACCGCTCACATCCGCCAGAAGGGCATACTCATCAGTCATTGCGAGAGCCTTGATGTCAGTCCCGCCGAAGATGCCGTAATTCCGGGGTTCCCCGGGATGGGTAACATCAACAACCCTCAGACCTCCGCGCCCATCTGCAATCATGGCAAAATTGTCCCAGAGCTGAATCATTCTGGCATCCACAGATTCAAACCTGCTGATTCTGCGCCAGTTTCCGGGTTCCAGTATTTCATAGATCTCCACGCCCTCTGCTCCGCAGGCCAGATAGGCATAGCTCTCATTGATAAGTACATCATACACTGGGGTATCATGCCAGAGCTGAACGGTCCAGGGGTTGTATGGATTAGAAATATCCAGCATTACAAGACCGTCTTCCCCTCCCGCTCCATACAGAAACTCACCTTCCAGAGCCAGCTGGGAGATTTTCAGATCCCTCAGACTGCTCAACCTCTGGGGATTCTGGCGGTCACTGACATCAAATATCTGAAGTCCCTGCAGACTGTCTGCCACATAGACTAGATCCCCCTGCCCCACGACGGATAGCGCATCCGGCGTGACCCTGGAGAGAACAACATAGGGACGGGTGGGCTCTTCAATATTTACAATCTGAAATCCCTGAGGCCCGGAGGCAAGGTATAGGTACTCCTCTCCCTGGTAAACATCAACAACACCCTTCTGGTCAAGAAAGCCGATGCTCTCAGGCTTCTGGGGAGTGGAGATATCCATAATATGGAAGCCCCCCTCTCCTGCTGCAACATAGGCATAGGATCCCTGAACTCTGATTTTCTCGGGCACGATCTGTCTATAATGTGAGGCCAGAGTAATTTTTTCAGATGGAGATTCTACGCTGGCAGCAGTTACTTCATAGCTCATCGGTCCTGAAACAGCTGCAGGCTCAATACGGTAGAAGTATCCGGTCCCGTAGGTCGCAGTGGCATCTATATATTCGCTGCCGCTGATACTTTCGGCTATAACTTTGAAATCACTCTCACTCTCTGTACGCCGCCAGATCCGGAAGCTCTCTGCCCCCGGAATTTCTTCCCAGCTGAGTCTGATCTGCTCAAATCCACCTTCCGCCCGAAGGGAGAGTGTTCCAGGAGCTAGAGGCACTGCATAGCTGACATTCGACCAGAATCGGCCCTCATCAGTCATGATCTCCAGTCTGGCACTATACCTTCTGCCGTTAACAGATCTGTCTATGACAAGAGGCGGCTTTACATCACGGAATGCGGCTCCCGCATTGACTCCAGGATCTTCCAACGCTCTGTCACTGAGATAGATATTCTGTTCAAGGGCTCCCGGGACTTCATCCCAGTCAAACACAAGACGTCCGTCCTGGGGAGTCATGGTGAAACTTGGAATGTCTCCGGAACCTGGAACAAGAGATATCCCCAGATCTGAGGATGAGCCGTTCTTTCCCTTGACTGTCAACTGAAGGACCTGCGGCCCCTGCCTGTCCCGCATATCCAGAACAAGCTGAAACTGTCCGTCAGGAGTTAAGTCCACGGTTCCTGTCAGAAGCTCTTCATTCAGGGCACGGTCCTGTGGAACCAGACGGTACGATAGAGATTCCAGTCCTTCAAGTTCCGGAATTCCTCTATAACTGTCCTTCACATGCCCTCTGACTGTGTAAAGAGCTCCGTAGCTCTGGCTCTCCTGGTCTCTGTCCGGCAGGATTTCAGGGGGACGGCTGCCGTCTTTCAGAATCAGCGTAATCTGCCGCTTCCGTCCGGAAAAATCTTCAGATTCAAGAATCAGCTCCTGTGGTCCGGAAAGGCCTGCTGTCATCAGATCCAGCTGAAACCGGCCCTCTTCATCCATAAACACTGTATTTGTATACTCGCCCATGGCGGGAATCTTCCAGCTCAGAGAGCGGATTCTTCCGTCATCACCGGCACCGCTTACAGGAAGGCACTGCCCTTCCAGTAAAAGAGAAGACCGGTAGTAGCCGCCGGCCTTCGGGCTGGTCAGCAGGATCTGCGGGCCGTCAGACAGAGCGGGGACTTCCACTGATGGAGAGGGTTCTGTCACCGGTTCAGGTTCTTCATCAGCCGCTGCTACAACGGGTGCTACTTCCACAGCCGCATCAGTACTTCCGCTTTCATCTGGATGCCTGGAGTATCCATCGATAAAGGGGAATAGGCTCCGCCAATCGTCAGGAATCAGAGCGTAACGGCTCTCAATGACAAGTGTATCATCCATCGGCATCGGTTTCGGCTCAGAATCTCCGCTTGTCATGGAAGTTTCATAGATATCTGAATCTGGAACAGCCTGAAAATCGCTATGCCCGTATGGCAGTGGTGCCTCGGACAGCATGGACCGGGGTTCATCCGGAAGCAAAGCTGGTAGATTGTCAAAATTATTCTGCTTGTCAGGTACATCCGGATTGTAAACCGGCTCCTCCTTTAGAGAGGAAGCTTCAGCATCAGAGTTCTCAGAAAGTAAAGGAATCGTATCCTGCTGGGGAGCGCTCTGTAGAACAGTATCAGTAGATACGGAGGACTCAGGGGCAGAATCCTGCTGTGACTCCTCCTTATAGGTTTGAGGAACATCCTTCTGGAGAATTAGATGATGCTCCGGTCTGTCGGTTTCAGGATCACTTCCAGAGGCTCTGCTGATAAGCACAGCAGCCGTGGTAAATACAGCTGCACCAGCCAACAGAAGAAGCACCCTCTTTCTCGTCATGATCAGCTTAACTTCCTGAGTACTTTAATAAACCCCATGGAGAGAGGGATAACCGAAAGAATCAGAATCGTCTGAAGAACAATTATAAGGAGAGTCCTGTTCTCGTTTTCTTCTGCAGGGATATTACTGATATCAACTTCTACAACAGGACCGGCAAGCAGAGGTGTTGCAGCTACTGTAAGAACTTCCGCTGGGTCCCTCCGGAACTCAGAGAGACCGTTCATGCCATCAGGTGATTCTATTGTAAATGCTTCGGGCAGGAGAAGTTCCTGAGATGCGACAGAGCCGTTATCAGCTGAGCCAGAAGGCAGTTCCGTAAATACTGCAGAAACTATCGCCGTATCATTGGCAGAAAAGTTCTCCGGTACGGCAGAGACTCTCTTCACACCGGATATTCCGGCGGGTAGTTCTGAAACAGCACTGGCAGACGGAGGCAGATAAGAATCTCCAGACGGAGAGGATGAAACAGAGATAGTGTCAGAATCCTGAATAATTTCCCTGGCAATTGTATTATCAAGTGCAGAGTTGTCAGCCCCGCTCTGCTGCATTGCTGCGGAGGAACTGCGGCTCCATGTGCCGGAAGAGTATCTGTGTGAAGAGAGGGATGAGTCAGTTCCGGATGCTGATGATTCAGATGTTAACACTTCAGATGCTGCCGAGGCGGACCTTACGATAGAGGAGCTCAGGAGCGATGCAGTTATTCCGGCAGCGGCTAGAGAATCATAGGTACCGGAGTAGCTTCCTGTGCACATGTTTCCAGCGGCATCGGTTATGGCTGAAGGTGTGACTGTAAGCGTATAGTCCGCTCCAGCAAAAGTCGTGGCAATACCATCAACCACACTGAGGAAGGTATAGGTCACAACACCGGAGGAGACGCTTTCACTAGCGGTTATCAAAGAACCGCTGGGACTGGTGGCGATGAGAGAGAAATCACTACCGCTTACACTTGCAAAACCGTCAAAAGAAATTGACAGCTTCGAGTTGTCGGATGACTTATTTATGGTCGGCACAGGAATATCCCTGTCTACGGTAAACACATATTCGGCATGGGATGAACTTGTATTTCCCATAGAATCCTTGAACGTAAGCTGCAGAGTATAGTCTCCGGCAGTCCAGCTGTCCGCCACACTGCTGAGGATAATCGCCTGATCATAAGCCACATCTGTACCGGTTTGTATACTTGCACTGCCAGGATCCTTCAGATCGTAGGAATAGGAAACAAGGGAACGATCAACCAGACTTCCATCCACAGTGACTGTCTCACTTGCATCGGCATAAGAGTTCAGATAGTCGCCGTTCACTCCGGTCCCCGGGGTCAGTGAGATAACAGCCTTGGTTTCATCAGGTACAGCAGAGTCATTTTTCACAGAGAAAGAGGCACTGTCGGTGTCGATAGCACCGGAATAGCTGTTTCCAGCCATGTCAGTGAATGCAACATCAAAACTGACTGTATCTCCGTCAGAAAATCCGGAAGGCAGAGCAATGGTGAAAGTCGTTCCCGCAAGTGCTGCGCTGTTGCTGTCAACCTCCAGAGAGGAAATGTCAATATCCCGTGAGGCACTGTAGGCGATGGTGATATTCTCTCCTTCTTTGATCCAGTATGTACTGCGGTTCGTATCCTGGTAGCCGGTATTGAAGGTAAAGCTCAGATAACTGGACAGGCTGTTCTTCGTTGAGTAGAAGAGTACTTTCTCTTCAGAGGCAAAGTCAGCATCTGTCAGGGACCTGACATTGCCTGCCGCATCCTCTACATTTATGGTAACCGGAACCTCAAAGTTGTCAGGGGAAGGATCATAACTTGGAGAAATAGTCTTTGTTGCGGAATAGCTGTAACCGTCTGTGACGGATGAATCAGTCAGAGAGACTGATGCCCCGAGGATCGTTGCGGTGCTGTTAGCGTTGACCACTCCCGAAACACTGTCTGTGGCGGTAAAATCAAGTAAAAGATCAGAATCCTGATTCACATACTGCGGATGATCGGCATAGCTGCTTCTGAAATCGATACCGCTGACTGTCGGGGCTTCACTATCCACTGTAAATGAGAAACTCTTGCTGCTGTTGTTTCCGGCGTAATCATAAAATGTAAACGCCATTGTATAAACTCCATCGGGGAATGCGGACTTGGCCAGAGCCAGCTGAGGACTCAGGCTGACAGATCCGGAGGTCTGCAGCGAGTTTTCAGTAACCGCTGTAAATCCGGCAGGTCCTGTCAGTGTATAGGTGTAACCCGCATAATTTGTATCAATTCCAGGGTAGGTAAGAGTTACAGACTCATCTCCGTTGGCATAAGAGTTCAGGTAGCTGTCCACAACACCTGTACCGTCTGTCGCAAAGAGGGAGATGGATGCTGTTGTCTCATCAGGATCGATGGTATCAAGAGTGACCGGTGAGCTCATGGGAGAACTATCCTGTGTAACTGTAAGTTCATTGCCTGCCAGATCTGTCAGAACCAGCGAGAAAGGAATCCTGTCGTCATCAGTGCCGTCATCGGCAAAGAGTGTGGACAGGGCAGCTGTTGTTACAGCAAAAGTTGTATCCCCCTCTGAAGCTGCTGTGAAGGAAACAGGAGTTCCGCCAACAGTCAGTGCGGGGACCTTCAGTTTCCGTCCCGATGCAATAGAAAAGCTTAGAGTATTGGCTGCAAGGGCATACTCCGGATTAGAATTGCTGCTGATCAATGAGACCTTTACTTCACTTCCCGAAATATCAACATCGTTTGTGAGAGCAGGATCTCCATAATAGTACATGATTTTGTCCGCAATCTCACTGCTGCTGTTTGTATAGACATTGGTGTTCCCCAGACGGTCCTGCAGTGTGATAGTAACAGGCAGATCGGCATCTGAGCTCTGGGAGCTGCTCCAGTCAGTCCAGGCGATGCCATTTTCTGAATAGCTTGTCACCAGACCGCCGCTTGTGGATGCGGAGTGCCCCCCGACATTGACGCCTATGGAGAGTTCGGTATCACTGACAAGAGCCCTGTTCTCACTGAAGGAAAAGGAGAGGTCCAGGGTGTCGCCTGAAGCGGCATACGCTGTGTTCGAATTATTGCTTTCCAGTGAGAAACCCGATAGTACGGGACCAATGCTGTCTTCTATAAGAGAGAGGGCTATCTTGTTCTGCCCGGAGGAACTGGCTGAGTTCTCAGCCAGAACAATCAGGCTGATAAGGGCCCCATCTGTGTATATGGAGTCCAGATCATCAGTAACTGAACCACCGGAATTCCTTATGAGATTGGGGTCAATATTGATAGTATAGCTTGTGGAAGCAACACCGCTTGTATCGGGGTAGATAATATCAGTGACCGCGGAACCACTCTTGATCTGATATCCAAGGGTCAGTTCATCGAAGTTTGTGTCACTTATGATATGAATCGGATCGGATGTTCTTTGAGCAAGAGAGATATGACCAAAGGAGGTATCTGAAAGAGCATCTGTCCCGACAAGGTCCGGAATATCCATCACCGGCGTCAATAAAACCGTTTCGTTAGTCTCATGACCATTCAGGTCTTCCGCTGTTAGAGAAAAACTGACTGTACCCAGGGCTTCCAGCTGTGACTTCATATATATGGTTGCTGCAATTTCACCTGTATCCGCATCAAAGCTGAAGATATTTGCATCAGCTTCCAGAAGATATCCGGAGATCTTGTTTTCATATAAACCGCTGCTGCTGTTATAGTAGGAGAGCTCACTGCCGGTGTCATAAGGATCGGTATAAGTTTCTTCCTGATCCACTATGATTTCCGATGTAATATTATTTGCAATGTTCCAGGAAATCCGCCTGATATCACTGCTTGTTGTCAGGTCCTGGTTAGAATTGTAGATATTACCTGTAAGAAACACGTTCTGGTCTCCCAGGTATACATTCTCATCACCATCATCATTGGTTACTGTAAAATCAACCGCTGGCCCCTCGCTGTCATCAAGGGAGACTCTCTCTTCTGTTGTATTTCCATTTCTGTCTGTAACTGAAACCGTCACAGAAAGCAGTCCTGTAAGGATGTTCGGTTCAATGGTGGAGAATGAAAAATTAACAGCCCCGGTGCTGCTATTATAATCTATAACACTGCTGCCGGCTGAGCTGTCCTGACTGACCGAGCCATCGGCAGAGATATTGACCTTTCCACCTCTGAAATCATCATTTGAAAGGCTGAAGGAAACAGATGCAATGTTCCCTCTGGAATCACCGCTGCTTATTGCATCATCATCCACGACAACCTGAAATTCAACCTCTGAAAGGTAGGTATCGTAATTATTTGGAGAGACGACTCTGATTATAGGAGCCAGTTTGTCCGAAGCCGCAAGAACAATCTCTTCTGTCATAGGAGAGGGGCAGGAGACAAAAAGCAGAGCCGAAACGGTTAAAAGTATACCTTTGAATATTTTTTTCATCATTGCTCCTCCCCTGCGGCTGCAGAAACCCCGTCCTGAGTCAGATAGGGATAATCCCTCAACAGAGTGGGGTCCAGATCCTGCAGCAGAACCGCATATTGTGCGGACTGATCAAAATTCTGCAGTTCGTAGTAGCATCTGGACAGATTGAGAACCACACGGGCATAAGCGGCAGAAGAGGTTCTGGAACGGGAAAGGTAATCCTGTTCCACATTGTGATAGAGGCGCAGAGCATTCTGATACTGCCCTTTCAGAAACATAATATTGGCAAGGTTCATTTTGGATGGCAGGTAGTTTCTATCCAGGGCGAGTGCGTAGTTGAAAGCCTGCTCTGCCCGGTTGTACTCACCAAACTGGGTACAAATGGTCCCAAGGGTATTATACCCGCTTTTGCTGTCTTTTTCACGGGCGACCTGGTCATAATAGGCGATAATTGTATTAACCAGTTCCCGGGTAGCCTGATTCACAGATCTGGCAAGAGTTGCCCCCTCTCCATACTGAAGTCCCAGGTCTGTTTCCTTTAAACCGACAGGCCTGTATATCTGCTGGGCATCACGGGTTCTGTAAAAAGCTCTCTTTTC
Source organism: Oceanispirochaeta sp. (assembly GCA_963676905.2). Taxonomy (GTDB): domain Bacteria; phylum Spirochaetota; class Spirochaetia; order DSM-2461; family DSM-2461; genus Oceanispirochaeta. Next base: position 1,657,835 of record CAXXVE010000001.1, on the reverse strand, counting down.
AGTATCGTTATCATACTTGTTAAACTCGTCCGCCCCGACCTGCCAGGCCTGATCAAAACCAAGGGTTCCAATCAGAGTGATCTCCACAGGAACCCAGAGCTCGTCATCAATTACCAGAGTCCGTGACTTGTCGGGGTGAATCTGCTGAAAATTCCTTACCTGCTCCTTTGTATTAAAAGCGGCATAGATATGACCGGGGGTTGTGATAAAGGCAGTTTCGATACCCACAGATTCCAGAAGGCTGCAGTAGAGTGCAGTCAGGTCGTCACAGTCACCTGTACCCCGTTTTAGAGTACTTCTGGGAAGGCTGACCTTATCGATAACAAGAGGATTGTCCTGGGCGGCGTCAAAGGGGGATGTGGGGTCCTTCTGATAAATACAGCCGATCTCTGTCAGTCCGTAGAACATCTGGAGCCCTGCCTGAAGCGTCTCGTTCAATCCGGGGTTGAGAACATCTCTGGCACTCTGTCTGACATAGCTTGCATAGTTTCTCAGGGCCGAATCGGACGGAGTGATATATGCGGCCATTTTCCTGTCGTCATCCCAGGTAAGGGACTCCTTGTCATACAGGTCATAAGAGACTGTCTGTGTCTGGTTTCCCGCATTTCCACGAGCCGTATAATCAACAGTAAGCTCTCCTGTAAGGGGAGCTGTTCCTTCGATAGAAAAGACTTCCTGATTATAAGCGGCAAAGATGTCTACAGTAACAGTTTCACCGGGAAGGATCTCTGCAACAATTGGAGCCTTTGTGGGGGCATCCATATATCCTGCCTGCATAAAATTTACATTAACATCATAGACTGGAAATTTCTCTGTATTGGTCAAAGTTATTCCACCAACCGGGTTTTTTGAGTAATAACTCTGCATGGAAGCAAAGACGGGAGGAAGGGTAAACTCTCCGAATCTGATGCTCTTTATTTCAGAACGGGGATCATCCGGGTCAGTCCCCACCCTGTAGGACACAGAAAATCCAAGACCAATATAGAAACCGTTAAACCGCTCCAGGGGAGACAGTGACCGGACATAGGAGAGGGAGGGATTCGCACTGAGGCTGAAATTGTATGAGATATTAAAAGCGGCACTTCCGGCAATTCCCGTAGTGAACTCAGCAGCCCCTCTGGACTGCTCCTCAATGAGATCGATATTGGGGAAAACTGCCTGACCCAGACCAAGATAAAATTTCCCGCCCACTTCAAACTGTTTGCTGAATTTATGTACATAGTTTACCCCGACCAGCCCGTAATAGCTCGTGTTGGCAAATCTCTCGGCATCTCCCAGCTCACTTACGTTCAGGGGAGAGATAAGCTTGATACCTATCCCTGCAAAAGGCTGAAGCTGAGGCATAAACTTGAATGAGTAGGCTCCTGTCAAACGGAAGTCGTTCATCCTGTATTCTTCATCATATGTGATTGTCAAAGGCGAAAGGCTCTGATATTCCAGTCCTATAGAGAATGGACTGCGATATTTCTCGTTATAGTCTATGCCGTAAACTCTTGGAACACCTGTTGTAAGATCACTCTGGGCTGAAATCGAAGAAGCTATATAGACCAGAAAAGATAAAAAAAACAGGCATTCTTTCAATTTGAAATGCACCTGAAAATACTCCTCAACTATGTATTAACAGCAGACATACCGTGAGGAAACAATTGCAGGAATAAATGAACGATAGCTACATATTCAATTCTAATCATTATCATAACGGAAGTAAACCAGTATGACACATAGCTTCAGGATTCTGCTAGAATAACAGACATGATTATTGATTTACTTGGAACCGGAACCTCCCACGGCATCCCCGTAGCAAGCTGCAGCTGTGCCGTCTGTACTTCGAATGCCCCTGAAAACAAACGCTACCGCAGCTCCATAAGCATCCGTAAAAACGGAAAGTGCCTTATAATTGATACCACCCCGGAATTCAGACTCCAGACGGTCCGGGCATCGATCAAAGAAGTTGACAGTGTTTTGATTACCCATGCCCACGCCGACCATCTTCATGGAATTGACGATTTGCGGCCATTCAGCTGGAAACAGAGAATTCCAATATGGGCGAAAGAAGATGTATGCAAAGAGATAAGGGAACGGTTTCCATATATATTCAATCCCCCCGGACAGGGCGGCGGAACTCCTCAGATTTCCATAAACAAAATTGAACCAGGATCACATATAAAATCACAAGGAATAGAGATCACTCCCGTTCCTGTTTATCACGGAAATCTGGAAATCCTGGGATTCAGAATCGGAAACTTCGCCTATATAACAGACTGCAGCGCCATACCCGAATCATCAATGGAACTTTTGAATGGAGTGAAAACTCTTGTGCTGGGGGCTCTCAGATACAGACCCCATGAAACACACTTTTCTATTCCGGAAGCTTTGGAAGTTATAAAAAAAATAAGCCCTGAACGGGCTTATCTGACACATTTATGTCATGATGTGGATCACTTTCAGTTAAAGGCTGATCTTCCCGAAGGAGTAGAACCAGCCTGGGACGGTCTGCAATTAGACATCCCTGATTAACTGAAATATGAATAATAGCAAATTAAGCTTTTACTACTTTTCCTGCCTTAAGACAGCGGGTACAGACTTTCATGGACTTGGGTGTACCAGATACAAGGGCTTTTATCTTCAGAAGGTTAGGTTTGAAAGTCCTTTTGGACTTTACACCGATATGCTGACCGGCTCCACCTTTCTTCTTGGGAAGACCCTTTCTGGGTACACTGTGTCCCGCAACAGTACCTTTTCCACAGATTTCACATTTTCGAGACATATCTATCCTACCTTTGCTTTCATCTTAAATAAGCGACCTGAAATATATCAAATAGAAAAAACTATGTAAAGCCGAAAACTTCAGGTTTCCAGTCTGAATTCGTAAATTCATGGAATTTAATGCAATTCCTTATATAGCGGGAAGAAATTCCCTGCTTTCATTCCCCATTTGCTGTATATCCACTCTTCCAGTACCTCCGCCCAGATCTGAAATCCGGCACTTCCCGCTCCTGTACCCCTCTCCAGCAGAGACCTCTCTCCGGGGTAACGGCCGGCCAGATTGCCCATTCTGGAACCGAAGTATCCTGGGGCGGCCGAAGCTCCCTGCTGCAGCAGGTATGCCTGAAATTCATTCATCATCAGGTCTTCATCCTCGGGATCATATCCATACCATCCCAGAAAGAAACGCCACATCCCCTGATCCCGGGGATCAAGAGACTCCCAGAGCTCTTTCACAAAGACCCTGTACTCCTGCGAGGTAAAGTAGATGCCATGAGAACCTTCATGCACGAAAAAGCGGTAGCGCAGAGACTCTGTAGATTCCCGGGAAATTGAAAGAACAGCCCCTTCTCCGGGATAGAGAACCCCCTGATCATCCTGTATCAAAATACCGTGGCTCACAAGCACACTGCGCAGCAGCGCTTCCTCGGGGTAAATGGGAAAATCCCTTTCAGCAACAAGATTGTAGAACCGGGCGAGATCTTCAGCCCTGTAGTCATGGGCATTCCAGGCACGGAGTCCCTGAAGTTCGGCATTGGTCATGAGTCTCCCGACATACCCTTTCTTCTCGATATAGAAGGCGAGCCTTCTGAAAAAGCGGTTTTGAACCTCATAATCCAGGCAGTCAAAGACCAGGACATGGGGAAACGAAGCCCAGCTGTAGATCTCAAAGTCTCTGTTTCTCCATCCCTCCAGCGGGCTGTTCAGAATCTGAACACCGCTGCGGATCAGAGCCTCGGGAAAATCAGGGACCTCGGTGCTGTTGAAGCTGAGATACTCAAGCCCCCTGTCAGCACTGATGCTCAGAGAAGAGGGGCTATCTGAGTTCAGGGGAAACCGGAAGGTTCTCTGTCCCTGAAAGCCCTCAAGAATATAGCTCTCATCTTTGGCGGTTCTTATAATGAGAGGGTCACGGTTCTCAAGGCTTAGTTCAAGCTCATCTCTGCTGCCGGAGAAATCAGGCAGTCTCAGCAGATACTCATCAGCATGGTCCAGGGAGAGACTGAGAGTCATACTCCCTGCATGATCTTCATCATCAAAAAAGTAGTCCTGATTGAAGGGCATGGTTATCGATTGAACTGTCATGGAGTCAGGTATAACCAGAGAGAGGGAAAGTCCATTTTCTGATGCGGGCAGAGCCACATCAAGAGGACCTTCATCCGTATGAACAACAAGTTGTGAAGCTCCTCTATCAGGAAGAGAAAAAACAACAGTCTGCCCCTGGAGGGGCGGGAAAAAGTTCTTGACCTTTGTCTCATTCCCGGGAAAGAACTTCCGGCTGTCCTTCATCAGGTACGATGAGTCCTGAAGGGAGCTGTCAAAGACTCTCTGCTCTCTCTTCAGCGAGTAGGCTGAATCTTCATTTCCATAGAGAAAGGAGTGGGTCAACACAAGTATCAGTATATAAAAAAGGGTTCTATGCTTTGGCATGGCAACCTTTATAATATAAGATGTGTGAAGGGGTAAAGAAGGCTCATATTATGAAAATTACATATTTAACTGCAATAATACCTCCCGAAGGGGGAGACGGGGAACTCAAAAACTACCAGTGCAGCTGTGCTTCAGACTTCGGCTGGCACTCCCCTCTTCCCCTGATGGTGCCTCTTTATTCATGGCAAGAGTCCTTTCCCCGGGACCGTGTAGACCCGACGGGCCTGAAAAACTGCCCGTCCCTGAAGTTGTCAGGCCCCGTCCTGTCCGGGGGACATATCATCCTCAGCCTGGAGGAAAGCGGGAGCTATTCAGCAGAGGCTCTCTTCAGAGAGATCCATGGCAAGAGTGTACCGCAAAGGGAGGAGAACAGCTTTCTGAACTGGAAGGGTCTTCTATTGAATCCCGAAGATCCTGGAAGCGGATATTCATTAACCCCTGATGAGAGTTTCATGGGTGGGACAAACATGAAAAGACAGTTTGATTTCAGAATATGGCAGCTTGCGCTCTACCGCCTGAAATACGACCCGAAGAGGCTGTGGTGGGAAGACTGCAGCGTCTCTCTCCTCTGGAAAGTCCGAAAATCTTCCTGAAAAGGGAAGAATACGAGAAAACTCCTAACATTCTTAGCCTAACCTCATGCTTTTTCTTGCTAATTCACTTTCTTTCTGGTAAAAAAGATATATGGAAAACAAAATTAACCTTACCCCCAGCCTTGAAGATTATCTGGAGGCGATCCTCCAGCTGGAAGAAAAAAACAGGGTAGCCAGGGTAAAGGACATTGCAGAAAGACTGTCTGTACAGATGCCCTCTGTTACCGGAGCTCTGAAAAACCTCAAGTCCAAGGGTCTTATTGAATACGAGAAAAACTCCTTTATCAATCTGACACCCCAGGGCAAAGAGCTGGCGGAAGCCGTATTGAGCAAGCACAAGATTCTTGTAAGTTTTCTGGAGCAGGCTCTCTTGCTGGGCACAGAAAAAGCCGCCGATGAAGCCTGCCGGATTGAGCACTCCATCGACAAGGAAACTGCAAAACGTATCGACAACCTGAACAGCTTCCTTACAAAAAACTTCTCTGAAGAAGAACTTCAAAAGATCATTCTGGAATAAATATGAAAAACTTTAAATCTACAATTCTCAGCCAGAGATCCATTGCCAAAGGGTATATGGAGATGAGTTTTCTCTGGCCGGAAGAGTGTGAAACTCCCCGGCCGGGCCAGTTTCTCACCATAAGAATTCAGAAACAGCCTGTCCCGCTGCTGCGCCGGCCCTTTGCACTCTCAGGCTTCAACAGGGAGAGCAGAACCGCATCGATCATCTATCAGATCCGTGGCACAGGCACAGAGATTCTCTCAGACCTCAGTGAAGGTTCTGATCTGGATGTACTGAGCCCCCTTGGCAACAGCTTCACCTTTCCCACTGTAGGAGAAAAGCCCCTGCTTATTGCCGGTGGTATCGGCCTTGGCCCCATTCTGTTCTTTGCAAGGGAACTGGATCAGGCAGGACAGAAGCCTGTTCTTATATTCGGATGCAGGGACAGATCACTGATCCCCGACCTTGCACCTCTAAAAAACGGGAGAATCCAGTTCTGTACAGATGACGGCTCAGAAGGTTTCCACGGGACTTCGGTGGACTATATGAACAGCCTCGAGAGTTCCGAACTGGAAGGTGCAAGGATCTACAGCTGCGGCCCCGCCCCCATGCTGAAGGCCTGCCACAACTTTGCCATAGAGAGAGAACTTCCCTGCGAAACAGCAATGGAGGAGATGATGGCCTGCGGTGTGGGAGCCTGTATGGGCTGTGTTGTCGAACTGGCGGAAGACCAGGACCGGCAGTATGCCCGGGTCTGCAAGGACGGACCCGTATTTCAATCCAGGATGATTAAATGGACTTAAGTATAAAGATAAGAGACAAGAGTCTCCCCAACCCCGTTGGAGTGGCCTCGGGAACTTTCGGTTACGGAGAGGAGTACGCCCCCCTGACTGACCTGAGCAAACTGGGTGCCATCTATACCAAGGCGGTAACTGTAGAACCCCGTCCCGGAAATCCCCTGCCCCGTCTTGTGGAGACCCCTGCGGGAATGATCAATTCCATAGGTCTTGCCAATGTAGGGGTAGAACGATTCCTCACAGAAAAGATCCCCTTTCTGGAGGGCCTGAGCTGTCCTGTAGTCCTGAATGTGGCGGGAAGCTTTGAGGAGGAGTACTCCGAGGTGATCCGGCGCGTCGATTCCCAGGATGCCATATGGGGTTATGAAGTCAACATATCCTGCCCCAATGTAAAAAAGGGAGGCCTAGCTTTCGGTACCGACCCTGTACAGGTTGAACGGCTGACATCATCCTTAAGAAAACTGACGGACAAGCCCCTTATAATGAAGCTGACGCCCAATGTCACCGATATCACCGCTGTGGCGAAAGCCGCCGAAGCGGGAGGCGCCGACGCTGTGGCCTGTATCAATACTGTAATGGGAATGGTTGTGGATATTCACAAAAGAAAGCCTGCCATTCCCGCCATTACTGGAGGACTTTCCGGTCCGGCAGTCAAGCCTGTCGGGGTTGCGGCAGTCTACAGGGTCAGCAAAGCTGTAAAGATCCCCGTCATCGGACTGGGTGGCATTATGAATGCCGATGACGCGGTGGAGTATCTCCTGGCCGGAGCTTCAGCTCTGCAGATCGGAACGGCAAACTTTATAGATCCCGATACATCAGGCAAGGTGCTTGAAGGAATCAAAGAGTATATGAAAGAAGCGGGGTTCAGCAGTATCCGCGACTTTCACGGATATTTCTGATATTAACTCTTCCGATGAACGGAAAACAGGGGCTGTCTCAATAGAGGTCAGCCCTTTTTTTTCGTCCCGCCGGACTGTCCTGTCCCTGCATTCCCCATCAGGGATGAGGGGCACAACTCCTGTAAAGGACACCCCCCGCATTCCGGCTTACGGGCAAAGCAGTACTTTCTGCCGTGAAGGTTCAGGGTCATTGAGAAATCCGACTGTATATCCTCCGGTATGGCCCGCAGAAGCTGTTTCTCGATCTTTTCCGGCTCTGTATACCTTGTAAAGCCCAGGCGCTTTGAAACGCGTTTAAAATGAGTATCCACAATAATGGCCGGCTTCCCGAATATATGATAAAGGATAACATTGGCTGTTTTCCGCCCCACTCCAGGAAGAGCCGTGAGGTCTTTCATGTTATCGGGAAGAGTGCTGTCACCCCGCTCCTTCAGGGCCGCAGCGGTTTTTATAATGTTTGCCGCCTTCATTCTGTAAAAACCGGTGCTGTGGATGATCTCCTCCACATGATTCTGCTCTGCTGCCGCCAGTTCCGCAGGCCCGGGATAGAAACGGAAGAGTTCCGGTGTGACCTTGTTCACGCCGGCATCGGTAGTCTGTGCCGACAGGATTACGGCAATGAGGAGCTCAAAGGGATTGGTATAATTCAAAAGGGGTTTCCGGTCGGGATACTCCCTGTTCAGGATGTCTGTTATAACACGTGCTTTCTCTGCTTTAGTCATGGATATTATTATGGGTTTATTATTAAACTTTTGCCCAGTCCTGTCTTTGATTTTCACGGATATCAGGGCTATGATATTTTTTCAATTTTTTTTCAAGATAGCTTATTGACCAAATATCATAACATTTATATACTCCCTACACGTTAACGGGATATAGCCTAGTGGCTAAGGCGCCTGCTTTGGGAGCAGGAAATCGCAGGTTCGAGTCCTGCTATCCCGACAATAGGTTAACAGCCTGTCGGGACCTTAACACTGTGTAAAGTTCCGCAAAATGTTATCTGCGTCCATAGCTCAGCTGGATAGAGCATCGGCCTTCTAAGCCGAGGGTCAGAGGTTCGAATCCTCTTGGACGTAATACAAACCGCTTTTCGAGGCGGTTTTTTTACGCTAAATGCAACCCGCGTCCATAGCTCAGCTGGATAGAGCATCGGCCTTCTAAGCCGAGGGTCAGAGGTTCGAATCCTCTTGGACGTAAATAAAATAAGCTTGCCTTTTGGCAAGCTTTTTTATTTATGAGGCTCCAAAGGATTCGAACTGAAAGAACGGCGCGAATACATGGAGCGCAATCAGGCAGGGATGCCTGATTAGTGATTGAAGAGGGCTTGGAATGAGGTAGGATGATCCTGCCGAATGGAAAGCGAATCCTCTTGGACGTAAACCCTTAGGTCCTATGCCTGATATACATCGGAACTGATGAAGTTCCGATAGGGAAATGAGACAGAGACTTGCCTTCGGGCAGGTCTTTTTTTTCGAGGCTCCAAAGGATTCGAAACGGAATACCGGCACGAATACATGGAGTGCAAATGAGCAGGATGCTCATTTAGGTATGGAGGCGGCCTGCAATGAGGAGTCACGATGCCGACGAATGAAAGGCGAATCCTTTTTAACGGAAACTCAGATATGATGAATTTTGAATCTCTAAACTTTTAATTTTACTTCTTTTGCAGATAATTAAAGAATTTAAAATCCTCCAAGAGAAAATGGCCTACTAATATTTCTTCGAGAATATAATCAAAAATGGATGCCGACGAGGTGCTCAATCGTTGTATATTATCTTTTGTTTTCTCAACGCTTACGAGTATTTGTTCATGGATCTGAACATGCTCTTCCAGAAAAGGATATTCAACATTTCTTAGAATACCTTCTTCATACCTGAAATGTTTTTTAAGAGATTGATAAAACTTTTCAAACAGGACAGTAAATTCACTGATATCGTTATTATAGGCTGCGATCATTTCATTTGCATCTATCATCAATTCTTTATGCTGCTGGTCAATTTTCTCATTTCCACAAAACCATTCTGTTTTCCAATTGAGACCGTCTGAGTCGTTGCGTATTGGTTTACTATCCATTGAAATGGACAACCTATTCCGTCCAGATTTTTTTGCCTGATAAAGTGCTTTATCGGCACGCTTAAACCAACTCTCCCAAAACTCGAATTCCAAACGCTCAGCAACACCAAGACTAATAGTTACCTGCCCGGCTTTTTCATGATTAAAGTTGGAAATTTCTTTACGTATTTCTTCAGCAATCCGCGCCGCGCTATTGAGGTTACTGTTTGAAAGTATAATAAGGAACTCTTCACCACCCCACCGGATTAAAAGATCACTTTTCCGTAGAGCTTTCTGAGTTACCATTGCCGTATTTACAAGTACTTCATCACCTGTATCATGGCCATATGTATCATTGACTCTTTTAAAATGGTCAAGATCAAAAATGATAAGAGACATATCGTATCCCAAAGAATCAGCCTTAGCCAGTTCACTGTAGATGTATCGTTCAAACATAGCTCTGTTGTACACACCTGTAAGTTTGTCTTTTAATGCTGTTTCAGATAGCCTTATGTTCTGGCTGGATAATTGAAGATTCCTGACAGCATGCCTGTAAATGAACAACGTCACTCCAAGAATTAGAAGAAATCCAAGAACTGTGACCAGAAGAACACTCAGGAACCGTGCATCAGTAGAACTGGGAATATAATAAATATTCCATAAGCCAAAATCTGTTTTCTTTGTTATAGTCACCGGATCTTTATCGAGAATATCCGGATCACCGTAAAGGACGGTTTCTTCTTTGTTGAGGTCTAATACAAGAACATTCATTCCCGCATCATGGCTGATATCGTCCATGTACTGAATGAATTTTTCCCCATCCAGTACAATACTGGCTTGTCCCCAATATTCATTTCCCTTTCTTATGGGAATACGAATGATATAGCCTATACCTCCCTGGACCAGGTTTACAGGTCCAGCAAAGACTTTTACATTCTGATTCTTAACCATTAGAATTTGAGGGGCCTGAGATTCAACGTCCGACAGATCGACACCAATTACCGATGAGTTGTTCTCCCGGGGATAATTCCATAAAACAGTGGTGTCTTTCAGAATGCCTACATTACGGATATATTCTCTGTTATCTTCCAGTAAATGCTCCAGAAAAGCATATATTTCATTATCATCCAAAGTATCAAATGTATTCACATAGGCGCGAAACCCAAATAGCATATTTGTATGAGAGACGAGGAAGTTTTCCAGACTGTTGTTGAAAATTAGATACCTGTAACTGGCATCAATGGTCCTTTGGTTTTTAACCTTGTTCATGAGAAGACTCAATATTCCCAGAAGGAGTCCGCAAAGAACAATAAATGCTGCAACTGAGATTGTTAAAGCCTTAATATTTTTATTTTTTTTCATAAACTTCCGACTTCACTAATCAGTATATGGGATCAGAAGCTGAAAAAAAAGAATTCCCAGGGGATTACTTACCAATCAAAATGGATCAATCCCGAAAAGAAATCATTTTATTGGAAGATAATAAAAGATGACAACTACGTCTTCCAGGCTAAGGACCAGAGATTCGAATAAATGTCCCCCCTGAGGAATTCAGGTTCATCACAGGCAGAAGAGCCCTTGAAGAGATTTCCTCTCAGATAGACAGAACCTTTATCGGCTTCCTCAATGAAGATGAACTTGCCCAGTTTTTTGGATTGAATGACTCCCTGGACAGGGTGAGCCGGATGCTCCAGGGAAACAGCGCCCTTCAGAAGTATCTGCAGTCATAATGCTGTATCCAGGTAAAGAGATACAACCTGCTTCTCCCTGAATTCCTTCTTTGCTGACCTGAAGTTTATCAAAAACCTTTGTTCACTTATTAAATATACTCCTATAATAGTAGATGAGTATTACTCTAAATTATTTTTCAGGAGTCATTTATGGATATGTTTGAATTTTCTATTACGATGGAACAGGACGCCGAGACTCTCTACAGAAGTCTGGCAGCAAAATCATCCCATGTCGGGATAAAAAAGATTTTCTCAATGCTGGCTGATGATGAAGCCACCCATGCCAAGGCCCTGAAGAATCTGCAGAAACGATCCCCCCTTGAAAGCAACAAGAGTTCCATGGGAGATGTAAAAACAGTTTTCGCAGAGCTCAAAGAGACTGCGGAGACACCTTCCGATGACATTCTTGCCGAGCTGAGAAAAGCTCTTGAAATAGAGAAGAAAGGGCGGGACTTCTACGGTGAGAAGTTTGCAGACATGGACACAGAAGAGGGGAAGGAACTCTTCAGAAAGCTCTCAAAACAGGAAAACTACCACTATAATACTGTGGAGAACCTGATCGAGCTTATTGAAAAACCCCAGTGGTGGGTTGAGCATGCCGAATTCACTCCCCAGGGTGATGATTATTACTGAAAAAAAAGGCTGCTCCTTCCGTAAAGAAAGGGCAGCCTCTTATTAGTAGTTTAAAACCGGGATCAATCCCGGCCTTTTATCATTTATTTCTTGAACGGGAGCTTTGTGACGTCACATTCTTCTTAAGAAAATTGTTGAGCTCTTTTCCCCTGCCCTCCAGAATCCGGTCACTGAGGATGTATCCCTGCTTGGACCGGGAGTAGATAATCAGCATATTGAATACTCTGACTACCGATCTGACACTGCCGTACTCCAGCAGTGAATTCTGTCCGCCGGAGCTCGTAGTAATCCCCTTTTTTTCAAAGGAGATCACAATATCCTGAGGCATGGTTCCCACAATCTTCCTGCAGCGGAAGAAGATGGAAACCGGCTGGAGCAGAGGAAACAGGAGAATACCCGCTGTAATCAGCAGCTTCCCCCAGTCCGGAGCTACGTCCCAGAAACGAACAGCCAGCAGAACCATGGATAGGGTGAAAACAATATTGATCACCCCCATCATGGATCTGTAGATATTGACCATGGTCAACACCCACAGATCTGCAGGCCTCACACTGTAGTTAAACCTGAAGTTCATGCCTATCTGAAAAGGTTGGGCAGGAACATGCTGACATTGGGAACAAAGGTAACCAGTATCAGTGTGATAATCATACAGATATAGAAGGGCAGAGTTGCCTTTACTACACGCTCGATGGAGACCTTACCTACGGCGGAACCGATAAAGAGAACCGATCCGACAGGAGGCGTCAGCAGTCCGATACCGCAGTTCAGGATCACCATAATACCGAACTGAATGGGATCGATACCGATGGATGTGGCGATGGGCAGCAGGATGGGGGTGGCAATCAGAATGATTGGCGCCATATCCATAATACAACCCAGAATCAGCAGAATCATGTTCAGCATCAGAGCCAGAAGGATGGGGTTGTCTGTCAGTCCGAGAATGGCATTGGCTGCCAGAGTCGGAACATTCAGACGGGTCAGCAGGAAGCCGAAAATACTGGATGTAGCGATCAGAATCAGTACGATGGAAAGAGTGTGAACACACTGATCCAGAACCTTCCACACACCCTTCCAGTCCAGTCCTTTGTAGATAAAAACAGAGACAATAAGACTGTAGATAACTGCAATAGCCGCAGATTCGGTAGCAGTAAAGATACCGCCGACAACACCGACAACAACGATAATAATTGCTGCCAGAGCCCAGAATGATGTACCGAGCTGTTTGATCAGGTTGATAAAGTTGAACTTGTCACCCTTGGGATAGTTGCGCTTTACACTGAAGATATAAGATCCGATCATCAACGTTCCAGCCAGAATAGCCGCAGGAAGGTAACCGGCAAGGAAGAGGCTTCCTACGGAGATACCGCCGGCAGTTGTGGCGTAGATAACCATGTTGTGGCTGGGGGGAACAAGAAGACCTTCACAGGAAGAGGTAATGGTTACCGCTGTGGAAAAGTCATCGTCATAACCCTGATCAACCATCATGGGAATCATGATGGAACCGAGAGAAGCGGTGTCAGCCGCAGCTGAACCTGAAATTCCTCCGAAAAAATATGAGGAAACGATGTTTACCATCGCCAGACCACCGCGCATCCAGCCCACACAGGCATTGGCAAGTTCGATAAGCTTCTCCGAGATACCGCCGCTTCCCATGATATAACCCATGGTAATAAAGAAGGGTACTGCCATCAGGCTGAAGGAACTGATTCCTTTAACCATCTGCTGTGCAACTGTAGACAGGGGAAGTCCCTGGTAGAGCAGACAGAGAATGGAAGAGAGGGCAACCGCATAGGCGATGGGGAAACGGATAATAACAAAGAAGAGAAAGGTTCCCAGAAGAATAGCTATAGCCATACTGTTTACAATCATTTTTCTGTGTCCTCCTCATTATTTTCTGGAGCAATCTCTTCAGCTTCATCAAGAGCTTCGGGAATATGGGTATCTTCCCCGAGAATGAGATGTCTCAGACGGTTGTAGATCATTTCGACCTCAAAAATAACCATGGCTACACCGGCAAGGGGGACAGGAAAATACATCCAGAACCGGGAAACGCTGGGCATACTGACATAAAATCCTCTTGAACCGAGTCTCTGTGCATAGTTCCAGCCTACATAGATCATAACAAAACCCAGGATCATTACGGCGATGTCTGAAATAAAATCCAGAGCATGGACAAGCTTTTTAGGCAGGAACCTGTCAAAAGCTGTCATTCTGATATGGGAATTGCGGCGGATAGCCAGCGCCGCCGAGAGTACAGCCATATAGGCCATACAGGTGAGGACTACTTCCTCACTCCATGCGGGATCGGGAATGAAGGATACATACCGACCCGTAACAGCCATTGTTGTAATGGCAATGTCAATTACCAGCAGTACCTTACAGATGAAAAGTACTACCTTGTACACGACGTCATAAAACGGTTTAATTTTATCTCCGACGTGAAAAACCGCTTTCATTAATTTACTCCTCGTTTATACAGAGAAATGGCACAGAAACAGTATGCTCCTGTGCCAGTATCTTCAAGAAAACTGATTTAAGATGTTAAACCACTAAATTTTTATCGAAAAACCCGGGTTATGGCAATAAGCTGTAACCCGGGTTTCGAAAATAAAACGCTGTTTTATTTCATTTCAAGGATTTTCTTGTAGAGCTCGGGGTTAGCTGAGCTGGCTTCTGCAATTACGTCTGCAGTTGCTGCCTGCCAGGGAGCACCGTTTGCTACTTCAACAACAGTGATTCCGTCAGCTCTCAGTTCAGCAAGAACTTCATTTTCAGCACCTTCAGAGATCTCTCTGTTGTATGCAGAAGCAATTTTTCCTGCTTCCATAAGGGCATCCTGCTGTCTGGGAGACAGTTTGTCCCATGCTTCGTCTGTGATTACAACCTGGATAGCACCAAGTGTGTGACCGTCGAGGATCATGTAGGGAGCAACTTCGGGGAATGCATTGGACTTGTAGTTGGCAATGGGCTGCTCAGCAGCGTCAACAACACCAGTCTGGAGCGCAGAGTAGAGCTCGCCGAAAGATACAACTGTGGGGGCAGCGCCGAGACCGCGGACCATTCCGTTCATAACGGGGTCGTTGGATACACGGATCTTCATGCCAGCCAGGTCATCAATGCTGTTGAGGGGCTTGGTAGCGAAAAAGTGTCTGAATCCTTCTTCTCCGTAGAAGAGACCGCGGATTCCTGTTCCATTTTCATGGGGCTCGAGGAGGAACTCGGGAGCCAGATCACTGGTTGCGAAGTTCCAGAAGTGGTTTCTTCCTTCAAAAGTATAGGGAATAGACAGAAGCTTGGACTTCTCTCCGCCGTAGCTTGTAAGAGCGAAAGCTGAGATTCTGGACATGTCGATGGTTCCACCACCACCGAGCATTGTGTCGAGAACGTCGTTTTCAGAACCGAGCACACCACTGTGCTGCAGATCGATCATAATTGTTCCTTCAGAAAGTCTTTCAACTTCTTCTTTGAACTTAAGACCAGTCTGTCCAACGATTGTATCGAGAGGGTTAACTTCGGCGTAAACCAGAGTAACAGTTCTCTCAGCACCATCAGCAACTTCCTGCTGGCCGTTTGCAGAGACAGCAGAGACAGCAATAAGGGCTGTCAGCAGTACTAAAGCAATTTTTTTCATAGAAACCTCCAAAATTATTTAAATCCCCTGGGTCTGCAGAAGGCCGCATGAGCCGCCTGCAAAACAACCGGAAAACCGACTGAAAAGCAACGATGCAATCAATATTTTTTAGTATTCCAGTTTGTCCGAAGGGCCAATAAACTTACTTTACATTACATTGTTATGGGCAGTTGTCAAGAATTTTCTATCGACAATACGCATATGCGAACAATCACCATACTAGTATAGCATATAATAATTATTATTCAATAAAATGATTATATTATGCTGAAAAACTTTACCTCCTCTGCATTTTCCTTCACAGATTTTTATCTTCCAGAGCCTCTTTCACCTTCACCGAAAGCTCGGCCCTTGTAAAAGGCTTCTGGAGAAAACAGAATGACTCCTCCCGGATACCCTGACCATTAATAATGTTGGATGTATAGCCAGACATGTACAGGCACTTCTGACCGGGTCTCAATTCTTTCAGTTTTGCAGCAAGGTCTCTCCCGTTCATTTCCGGCATAATGACATCAGTCATCAGTAGATCAATGCGGATACTTTCATCCGCAGCGATATCAAGGGCATCCCCCGGAGTTGCCGCAGGCAGAACTTCATAACCCAGATTCCCAAGCATTTTCAGCGTCATATCTCTTATGATGGCTTCATCTTCAACAAGCAGTATTGTTTCTTTATTTCCCTGTGAAGGTTTCAGCTCTCCCTGGACCTGCCCTGCCGAATCAGAGCTCTCAGACAGAGGAAGGTAAACTTTGAATGCAGTGCCCTCCCCTTTTTCGCTGTACACATTTATGATTCCGTTGTTCTGTTTGACAATTCCATAGATAGAGGCAAGGCCAAGACCGGTTCCGGCCCCCACCTCTTTCGTTGTAAAAAAGGGTTCAAACATCTTTTCAAGAACTTCTCGTTCGATTCCCGCTCCATCATCACTGACACAGATAAGGACATAGGTCCCGGACTGTATGGATGGGTCCTCCGGGTGAAAGGTTTCATCTATTTCAATAAGATCTGTTTCGATGATAATTTTTCCGGCAGCATGGATGGCATCCCGTGCATTGGCGCAGAGATTCACAAGGATCTGGTCAAGCTGACTCGGATCAATTTTGATACTGCCGGCATCACTTCCGGGAATCCATATGAGGGAAACCGATTCACCTATAAGAAGCCTGAGCATCGAGATCATTTTTTCAATGGAACTGTTGACATCAAGAACCCTGGGCTGAACCGACTGCTGCCTGGAGAATGCCAGAAGCTGTCCTGTTAGATTCACAGACCTCTCTGTGGCCTGCTTGATCTGCACTATGGCCTCATGCATTGTCGGGTTGGACCGGCTCTCCTCCAGAATCATCTCGGTATAGCCCTGAATTACGCCGAGCATATTATTGAAGTCATGGGCCACTCCACCGGCCAGCCGGCCGATGGATTCCATCTTGCGCGCCTGATTGAGCTGATGCTCCAGCTTCTGTTTCTCCTGCTGTACGGCTTTCTCTTCGGTAATATCCTGAAAGGATCCCCGGATCTTTGCGACCTTTCCATTCTTGATGTAGGGATAACCTATAGAGCGGACTGACTTATGTACACCTGAGGGTGTGATCATTTCAAGTTCCAAGGAGTAGGGAAGACCAGTTTCAATGGAGGTGCTTATGGCATTGGTCAGGTGGTTCCTGGACTCATCGGTATAGTAGGTTAAACCGACGTCCCTGCTTGTCTGTTTCTCAGGGGCCATTTCATGGATGAGCGCAATCTCTTCGGTCCAGCTGCCCTCTCCGGTTTCCACATCAAACTCCCAGCCACCGACCTTGGCTGCCCGTCCCATCTCCTTCATAAGGAAGATATAGTCCTGAAGCTTTTCCTGTGCTTTGTGAGACTCAGTGATATCATGGCCCAGCCCGAAGACTCCAATCAGATTTCCCTCTCTGTCATAAAAGGGTGTTTTGGTTGTTTCAAGCAGCGCCGTGTGGCCGTCGCTTTTAAAAGTGACCCACTCCTCATTCTTCGCTGGTGCTCCGGATTCAAGAACCTTTTTATCATGCAGACGGAAGCCGTCGGCAGTTTCCTTATCTACAAAGTCATGATCAGTTTTTCCTATGATGTCTCTCTCAGAAGCACCGAAAAGATCCTCTACAAGACGATTGCAGGCCAGGAAAACACCATCCGTATCTTTCATCCAGAACAGATCCGGCAGCGACTGTACAAGAGACTTGAACAGGGATTCATCATCGGGGAAAAGAACTGAACCCGGGTTCTCCGGTTTATGAATGTAGGCAAGGATTTCATCTTCTGAAAGTTCAACAAGTGTGACTTTCAGCACGTTTTCCGCATCCGCTGCAGGGCGGCAGGTAAAGCTTACGACCTGTCCTTCGTTCAGATTGCGCCAGTAGAAATCACGGGGGTGTTCAGCACTGAAAAGATCACCAAACCCGGACTTCCCGGATTCGTCCCCGGTTAGGCCGAGAAGCTGCTCGGCTTTATGCGAGATATTCAGGATACGGCCTTCGGAATTGAAGAATACCAGAGTCTCCGATGAATTTTCGATAAGAAAAGAAAGCAGCCTGGAACTGGAACTCACAGATTCACCCCGAGTATTTAAAGTTCCGGAGAGAAAAGTCACAAACGGATTAATTCACATCCGATCACTAAAACAGAGATACTCCCCTCTGGTAATGTTACAACAGTTGCGTCGGTATTACAAAAAAAGATGGGAGCCATGCCGTTCAAAAAGGATGAAATACAATCAGTTCAGCATAAAACTCAATTCACTTTTCTGTGAAAAACCCCTGTCACTTTTTTCTCAGAATCATCAGGGTTGCACTGCACCGGGAGATATTCTTACCCCTGGAATCGGTGACGAGAGTGTCGACAATCACAATCTGGCGGCCCTTCTTGAAGACAGTGGATTCCGCTGTAAGCCGCCCTTCTCTTGCAATGGAGAGAAAGTCGTTCTTTAATTCCAGCGTAGTGATTCCCTCCCCCGGAGCCAGCACGGTCATGGCGCAGTGGGCTGCGGATTCATCGGCAAAGGCGACAGTAAGGCCTCCCTGCATCACTCCCATTCCCTGTTTGAAACCGGAACGGATATCCATTGAAAAACGGACATAGCCTTCCCGGAACTCTTCAAGCTTCATTCCTAAAAAATCAAGAACAGGGTTGTCCACATCCTCTCCCGAGGACAGTTTTTCAAGATAAGCCGGGGCATCAAACATCAGCAGCTCCCAATAAAACGGTTTAGAACAAATGTAGCATCTGTCCCGGTTAAAGTCGCTCATATAAAATAAAAAAACGGCTTCCCCCGACGGGAGAAACCGTTTATATCAGTACTCTATATTGGATCAGACAAGGAACTTGTCATCAATATCAAAGGCTTTGGGGGAGGCAGCGGCTTCGAAAATCACAACCTGATTGAGATTGTTCACGGCTTTGCTGAGTCCCTCATCCACAGACATATAGGAGTCTTCATGCTCGATACTGATGACACCGTCATAACCTGTCTGCCGCAGGGTGCTCATAATATCTGCCCAGGTCTTCAGATCGTGACCGAACCCCACGGTCCGGAACTGCCAGCCCCGGGAGTAGCGCTCACCGAAACTCTGCATATCTGTCACCCCGTAGTAGGAGACATATTCCTCATCGATAAAGGCATCCTTGGCATGAAAGTGAAAAAGACACTCCTTCTCGTTCAGATACCGGGCGGCCCTGGCAGGATTAATTCCCTGCCACCACATATGGCTGGGGTCAAGGTTGGCTCCGATGGCACTGCAGCCCGTCTCCTCCCTCATCTTAATCATTGTGTAGGGAGTATGGACTGAGTATCCGCCATGGAGCTCCATAGCCACCTTAACGCCCTTCTCTTCGGCATACTTTCCCATCTTTTTCCAGTAGGGAATAAGCTTTTCCTTCCACTGCCAGTTGAATACGGCCTGCAGATCCTCGGGAAAGGGAGAGACGGGCCAGTTGGGATACCGGGCGCTGTCGCTGTCCCCGGGACATCCTGAAAAGGTGACGATCTTTTCAACCCCCAGAACTGAGGCCAGATCGATAGCATCCTTTATATCCCTGTCATACTCCTCTGCCAGATCCTTCTGGGGGTGGAGGGGATTGCCGTGACAGCTGAGGCAGTTGATTGTCATTTCCCTGTCACTGAAGAGCTTTTTGAACTCCTCAAGATCTGCAGGATCTTTCAGAAGTTCTGCAGGATTACAGTGATCCTTGCCGATAAAACCTCCCGCCCCTACTTCGACGGAGTTGATTCCCTTTTTTTTGATCTCATCCAGTGCATAAGCAAGGGGGTGATCCTTATAGACAACAGTAAAAACTGATATTTGCATTATTTATTCCTCCAGGTTCAAATGTGAGCTGACAGCAGGGTTTAACTTCAGATTTCGATCCACTTCTGCTTCTGGTTGCTCTCAAAGATCTTTTCACAGAGAACCATCTCATGGAGCCCGTCATTCATATCTGCATAGTCCCTGGGGGCATCGGGGTTGCCGATGCTGTCGTAAACCTGTCTGAAGCACTGCTTGAAGGCATCAGGAAAGCCTTCCAGATGTCCGATGGGATAGGCAACTGTGGAGCGGCTGTCGGGATGAACGGTAACAGGGCCTTTTTCAGACACTTCACAAAAACTGTCTTTGCGGCCGATGGTCAGCTGGTTGCAGACCTCGCTGTCCCACTGGGCTGACTTCTTGTATCCTCCGATCAGATAGTCTATTGCAACGGATTTACCGGCGATTACCTGGGAGAAGAAGGCGCTTCCTTTGGCTCCGTTGTCAAAACGGAAAAGGACACTGGCACAGTCTTCTGTTTTAACCTCAATGTCTTCGTAGTCTTCTTCACTGAATGTATCTGTGGAGAAAGCAAGAACCTGCTTTTTGGGTTTCTTGCGTACAGGGTGGATAATGGAGAAGTCGGCACAGACGGCTGTGATCTTGCTTCCTGTTACAAATTCGACAAGGTCCATCCAATGGGAGCCGATGTCAGCAACGGTTCTTGTTTTACCCGACTCCTTAGCGCTCAGTCTCCAGCTGTAGTCTGTAATATTCAGGAGCCAGTCCTGGGTATATGTACCTGTAATAGAGAAGATCTCTCCCAGTTCACCGTCTTTTATAACATTCATAAGATGGTGGTTCATGGGATAGAAACGGTTGTGATAGTTCAGCGCCGCAACAAGACCGGTTTCTTCCGCCTTCTTTGCAAGGATCTCTGCCTCTTCAATTGTGGTACACATGGGTTTTTCACACAGCACGTTTACTCCGTTATCAAGACCGTACATTGCAATCTCAAAATGGGTGTTGTTGGGTGTACATATGTGAATCATATCCAGATTCATTTCGGCGATCATTTTTTTATAATCACTGAAATAATCGGGTACGTTCATCTGTTTGGCAGACTCTTCGGCATTCATCATATCTGCAACAGCTACAACTTCAACATTTCCGAGTCGGCGTAATGTTTCAACATGGATTTTCCCGACAAAACCGGTCCCGATTACTCCTGCTCTGTATGTTTTCATTCTCTTTCCTCCCGATGGATCAAGCTGTCACAGACCGAACAGACTCTCTCTCAATCTCTTTTCTCATTTATTTATCGATCTCAAATATCTATCAACAGGGCAGCCGGAATAAATATCCCGGCTGCCCCCATTCATTATTACTTTATTATGCCTTAATAAGCATTGCCAAGGAACTGATCAACATTATCGTTCGTAACAATGTATGTCGGTGCGATGGTGTTCTTTTCATAGTCTTCTCCCCTCAGGATAGACTTGGCGATAACAACCGCATCACCACCCATTGTGGGGAAGTAGGACATGGAAGCAGTAAACAGATAGTGGTTGTTCTGCAGCATTTTGTAGGCTGATTTGGCTCCGCCCATTCCGATAACAAACTTGATATCGTCACGTCCCGCATTCTCTATAGCAGTGATCGCGCCGATGGCTGTCTCATCATCGTGGGTGTAGACCGCATCAATTTGGGGATAGGCGGGAAGTACATTGCTTGTTGCCTTCAGACCGGCTTCCTGATTGAACTCTCCATCACCCTCAACAAGGATATTGATTCCGGGGTAGTCTTTT
The DNA here is from genome assembly GCA_963676905.2 of Oceanispirochaeta sp. Taxonomy (GTDB): domain Bacteria; phylum Spirochaetota; class Spirochaetia; order DSM-2461; family DSM-2461; genus Oceanispirochaeta. The sequence continues at coordinate 1,636,517 of CAXXVE010000001.1, read as the reverse complement.
TTCAGAGTGTCGGCAAACCCGCTGTAGCGCTGCAGGTCGATGGGGCTTCCGATGTAGCTGTGAAGAACGACAATATCCCCCTTGCCGTCCAGCTGCTCACCGAAATACTTGGCTGCATTCACACCGCATCCGTAGTTGTCACCGGCAATAAGAGCTGTGTACTTGTCACTGTCGATGGGTCTGTCGATGATCACCAGCTTTGTTCCGGAGTCATAGATCTCTTCACAGATGGGAGTCATGAGTGTTCCGTTTCCGGGCAGACACATGATCAGATCATAACCGCCGTCTCTGAAAGTCTGCAGCATATTGAGCTGATCAGCATCATCTACAGCATTCTTTACATCAAATACAAACTCGTCTGTATCCTTTGCCGCCTCTTCAACAATAGAAGAGTACATTCTTGCCTGCCATGAGTTGTTTGCAGGGGGAAGAGAAACCGCTACCCTGTACACATCACTGTCCTGCTGTCCTTCGGCAAATACCGCAGTAGACATCGCCAGCAGCAATACTGCCAGAACCACATTCACAATCCTTTTCATAATTGTCCTCCAATAATTAAATTGCTTTATATGCACCGCCCCCGTTTTTTACGCGGACGGAGTACACCCGTTCAGTTGAAAAACTGCTTCAAAACCGGTGAGATTCTATTTTAGAAAGAGTTTTTACTTGTCCCGCCTCTGCAGAAGGACAGCAAAGAGGATGACCGATCCCTTTACAGCCCCCGACAGGTAGGGAGAGATGTTCAGCATAATCATCATATTGTTCACAATTCCCAGAATTATGAATCCGACGATTGTACCGATAAGGCGTCCCTTTCCTCCGTCCAGGGAAGTTCCTCCGACGATAACCGCTGTAATGGCTTCAAACTCATACTGCATCCCCGATGAGGTTGCAGCGACGGCAGCCATTCTGGACATTTCAATGACCGCGGCGATTCCGGTACAGAAACCGACAATCATATAGGTGGCGATCTTAATACGATCGACCTTGATTCCCGAGAACCTGGCCGCATTTTCATTGCCGCCGACGGCGAATACATAGGTACCCAGTTTGGACTTGGTCAGTACGACATGCAGAATGACAGCCAGGACAATGGCCATTACAAAGGGTATGGGAAGCCCCAGGAACGAACCGTTGCCGATTCTTGTAAACTCGGGTACCCGGTTGCCCATAATGGTTGCCCCGCGGCAGAAGTACATAACAATGGATCTGGCAATGATTCCTACCGCAAGGGTCACTATAAAGGGAGGAAGCTTTGCCTTTGTAATAATAAGACCGTTCAAAAAACCGACAGCTGTGGCAATGGCCACACAGACAAGAATGGGTACGATCAAAGGCAGAGCCGGCTCACCGGTCTCGGTAACCATTCCCTGCAGATAGATCAACGCCGCTCCCGAGGTAGCCAGCACCGGTCCGCAGGAGAGGTCAATTCCCCCTGCGATAATAACGAAAGTCATCCCCAGAGAGATTATTCCGACAATAGATGTGTTTCTCAGGATGTTCAGGAGGTTCTTGGACTGGATAAAACGGGGTGCTGCAATCCCGCAAAGTACAAGAATAACCAGGAAAACAACAATGACGCTGTAATCTTTCCAGATCCTGGACAGTATGCCCGAAAAACTATTTTGCAGTTTAGAATCCTGCAGTTTTACTTCTTCCATTTTCACTTCCTATACATTTGTTGCCAGGTAGACAATTTTATTTTCATCGAGTTCAGAACACTCCAGCTCACCGGTGGTCCGCCCCTCGTGCATAACAATCACTCTCTGGCTGATGCCCATGACTTCCTGCATATCCGAACTGACAATAATAATTCCGATACCGCTGTCTGCAAGCTCATGAATGATCCTGTAGATCTCCTGCCTGGCACCGATATCGACACCTCTGGTCGGTTCATCAAGGATCAGAATCTTTGCATCACTTAAAAGCCATTTGGCAAGTGACACCTTCTGCTGATTCCCGCCGCTGAGGTTTGCCACAGCCTGACCGGCATCATTACATTTGATATTGAGCCGCTGGATCATGGTCGCTGTATTTTCAGCTGTCCTTTTCCTGTTCTTGAAGAATCCCCGGTTCTTGCGCCAGAAGACATAGTTGGCGTTCTCCGTAATATCCCTGCATAAAACAAGGCCGGTGTCCTTTCTGTCCTCCGAAACAAGGGCGATTCCTGCAGAAATGGCATCATTTGTATTCCTTATATTGAGTCTCCGTCCTTCCAGCACAACTTCACCGGTCTCGGGAGTTCTCATACCGAAGAGGACTTCCATCAGCTCTGTCCGCCCTGCCCCGACAAGACCGCTGAAACAGAGAATCTCACCCCGCCGTAGCTTGAAGCTGATGTCCTGTAGAAAATGGTCCCTCACATTGTTCACTTCAAGGATCACATCTTCAGGATCACCGCAGTAGTTGCCGGCTCTCTCATCGGAGATCTCACGGCCCACCATCATCTGGGCGATGTCTTTCTCACTCAAGCCGCTCACATCTTCTGTACCCACATAGCTGCCGTCTCTGAGGACCGTCACTTTCTGGCAGATATCCTTGATCTCCCGCAGTCTGTGAGATATGTATATGATTGAGATCCCTTCGGATCTGAGATTTTCCATCAGACGGAACATAATCTCCGTCTCTTTACCTGTCAGAACAGCTGTGGGTTCATCCATTATAAGAAGCTCCACATTGAAGGAGATTGCCTTGGCGATCTCCACCATCTGTTTCTGTGCAATTTTAAGTTCTTTGACTTTTGCCGCCGGATTGATCTTCTCATCAAGCTTGTCCAGCAGATGAACCGTGTCAGAGTTCATTTTTTTGAAATCTATCGTACCGTTTTTCTTCAACGGCTCCCGGCAGAGAAATATATTCTGAGCAACGGTCAGATCATCCACCAGGTTGAGTTCCTGGTGAATCATTGAAATGCCGTAATTCTGCATCTGCAGCGGCCCGACCGCTCCCGGGATCTGCTCACCTTTAAAGTTGATTTCCCCGCTGTCCTGAGTGTAGATCCCCGAAAGAATCTTCATCATTGTGGACTTTCCTGCTCCGTTTTCACCGCACAGAGCATGGATTTCGGCTTTTCCTACCTCAAGATGAACAGAGTGAAGAACTTCAACTCCATGAAAACTTTTGCTTATATTTTTCATCTCCAGAAGATTTGACATTCTCCACCCCTCCTTGTTCAACAATTTTGATTCTTATGTATGGCTGACTTTGAGGTGTCCTTTTTCCTTTCTCTCATTCAAAAGGATCTTAGCGAACTTCTTGTTGAATGTGGCACATCCTACGGGAGTCTGACGGATCAGCAGCTCAAGGCAGTTGTCGCATACGGTACAGTATTTGATCTCCTTCTCTCTTCCTTCCTCAAGCTTCAGGGGAAGCATGGGATCGGCGAAAGACTGGCGGCCGAGACCGATCATGTCGACTACACCGCGGTCGATGCACTGGGCGCCGAAGTTGAAGAGAGAACTCTGCTCGGGAGTCACACCGCACAGGTTGTTGTTTGTTCCGTCTCTGAAGATGGAGTAGTTGGAACCGATCACGACAGTCTCGGGCTTGAGAACCTTTTTCATCTCTTTGGTCCAGTACTGGTGGAGGTATCCGAAGTAGGGAACATGTCTGTCCACCTGTGTCAGGCTTACTGTGATGGAGGGGCTGCCTGCAGACTGGATAAAGTACTGGGCACCGCGGTCTTCAAGGCCCTTCATCAGTTTCAGGGGCTCGGAAAAGTCCATGATGGGAGAATCGGGACCGTCTGTTCCGAAGCCTCCGGGGAATCCTTCCCATGCTGAAATCTTGGAACCGATAAGGAAGTTGTCATCATTGACGGCTCTGGCAATCCGCTCGTAGAGTTCAAAAGCGAAACGGCTTCTGTTCTCCCAGGAACCTCCGTATTTCCACTTTCTGTCGTTATAGGGTCTCAGAAGCTGAGAACCAAGGTAACCGTGGCAGAGCTTCATATCGATTCCGTCGGCACCGATATCGTAGGCAATTTTGGAAGACAGAACGAAGTCGTCCATGATCTTGTCCACTTCGTCCTCAGTCAGCATTTCTCCGCCGTAGCCGTGAAGGGGTTTAACGCAGACTCTGCGGGAAAACTCGGGGTTGGAGAGCTCTCCGGAGTGTGTCAGCTGGAAGATGAAGAGGCTGTCGGGACTGGCGTCCTTAACAGTTTTGACAAACTTCTGAAGGGGAGCTCTGTTGGGCTCCATAATCATAAGCTGATTGTCTCTGGCACGGCTCTCCCTTGTTACAGAGATGGCTTCCAGAGAGATAAGGCCGGCGCCTCCCTTTGCCAGATTGACGTAGCGCTCGGTAGTTTCTGCTGAGGGATTTCCTGTGGCATCCTCATCATTACACTCCATGGCCTGTATGAAAAATCTGTTTTTACAGACTCTTGTTCCGATTTTGATTGGGTTTAATAACGTATCCTTGTAACTCATTTTCCTTTACCTCTCTATTGTATTCACCGGACCACTGATCCCGGCAGCGGCTGCTTCCGGAATGCTTTAGAATCCGATAAAAAAGATTCTATGGTGTAACTGCACGGTAGTACCCTTCCAGGTAGTTACCGATATGTCTGTAGACGATATCCCGGGCACTGAATCCCGGCATACTTCCGCTGCCTTCTTTAAACTCAAGCGGCAGATATTGGCTCATCAGTCCGGGGGGAATGTTCTTTCCTTCCAGATTGACAAGAAGTTTCCGCAGGGCCTCTTCAACATCCCTATGGTTCAGATAATAACGGGCCCTGTCGGAGTAGCTGTACCGTCTGGCAAGACGAATTTCCTCATCACTTCCGTGGTAGTGAGAGTCCCAGTAGACCGGAGACTCAACCATTACCTGTTCAAGAACTTCAGCGAAATTGGATCGTCCTGACTCGGGAACACACTCCTCCTCGACCCTCTGCAGGGCGAAAAGCGCTTCACGGAGGGCAAATGTCAGAGCGGGGCCGACCTTGAGAACGGCGATTCCGTCCCGTACCATGGCCTTCAGATTCTCCGCCGGCTGATAATCGGTGGAGTGACCTTCAAAAACGATGGGCAGAGACTCCTTGCCGTAAGCCGTCAGTTCATCACTGCCAGTATAGAGGAAGACCTCATTGTCGCCGAACTCGGCTCCCGTCTGTACAACAAGGGCAATGACCCGTTCAAAGGCAGAAGAGAGACCTGCTCCGGTATATACTTTCTGAAAAGTATCGAAGGTCTTCCGGCACTCCCCGGGGGATGTGACAGAGGCTGTTTCTTCGGCGCTCTGCGTTCCTCCGGGAATGGGCACTTCACTTCCGATTACATAGACCGGGGCCTCGGAACCGGGGAATTGAGCCAGTCTCTGACTGAAAGCATCCTCGGCGGCCCTGCAGAGCCTTGCACTCCGAAGGGCAATGGTTTCATCCTCAAGGGGCCGGTCGGGGGAGTCAGATCCGAGACGCATGGATGTGTCCAGATGAATCTTGGTGAAACCGGCCAGAACATAGGCCCTGACAAGCTCTTCAGCATAGTCCATGGCAGTCTCTTCATCCTCGCCCTTTCTTGTCAGAGGTCCCAGATGGTCTCCGCCGAGAATCAGGCGGTCAACAGGGAAGGCAGACTCCCGGGCAAGGCCATGAACATAAGTGCAGAACTCTGCCGGAGGCATTCCTGTATATCCGCCGTTCTGATCCACCTGATTTGCAGTCGCTTCAATGAGCAGGGGGCTGCCGTATTTCTCTGCCGCTTTCATAGAGGCGGTTATGGCATACCTGTTGGCAGTGCAGATGGAGACAATCCCCGCGGGAACGCCCTTTTTCTGCTTTGTCAAAACATCCCTGACCAGAGTACTCATTACTCAGCCTCGCTGCTTCGGATAAGCTCATAAACAGTTTCTTTGCTTATGTCCCCTTCCATTGGGCCGAAGGCTGCGGTGTTAAGGGAGGCGGCAGAAGTGGCAAGTTCCAGAACCTCGGGAATGGATTTCCCTTCGAGAAGTCCGCAGAGGAAGGCTCCGTCAAAACTGTCTCCCGCACCTGTGGGATCAAGAACCTTAACAGGATAGACTCCCAGGGAGTGTGTCTCCTGCCGTGTATAGACTGTACTTCCCTTAGAACCGCGCTTGAGAACAATCATCTCCATTTTCGGATTTTCAAAGCACTTTGCAACGGCCTTCTCAATGGTACTCTCTCCGCTCATCATCAGAAGTTCATCAATACCAGGCATAAAAATGTTTGTATTTTCAAAGACTTCATTGACTATATCCTGCAGTGAAGCATCTCCCAGCAGCTCGGGCCTGATATTGGGATCAAAAGAAACCTTTGCCCCCAGACCGGTTGCGGTGTGCATCATCTTTCTTATCTCTCCGGCGAATTTTACATCCGCCATAAGGGAGCAGCCCATGATATGGAAGTTTTTTATTCCCTTGAGCTTGTCAGCACCCGGCGCCGAAGGCTCTACAGCGGGAGTATTGCCAATATGATAGAGAAACTTTCTGGAGCCGTCGGCAAAATAGGTAACAAAGGCGACCCCTGTGGAATTCCTGCTGCTTCTGATAACCTCGGAGCAGTCCACACCGTCTTTCTCCAGACGGTCTATCAGGCAGCTGCCGAAATCATCATCCCCCACGCCGCCGACAATTCCCGCACTGCGGCCCAGACGGGCCACTGTATCGATGAAGATGGCGGGAGCACCGCTGGGATAGGGACCAAGAAAGGTGCCGGCTGTTCCCAGGGGTGCATCGACTTCAGGCCGCATGATCTCTACGATCATCTCTCCCATGGTCCAGACTTCAGCCATTATGCTGTCTCCTCAAGAAATGTTTTTCTCAGGAACTTCAGGGAATCGGCTATCTTCCTGTCCATTTCCGGACGTGTGGCTCCATCGCTCAGGTCTCTCCAGACCTTGATATCCTTGCCTACCTGACCGCCGTCGAAGTAGAAGGGCTCCATTACAATCCCGCCCTTGAAGTTGATGTCCCTCAAAGATCTGCCAATTTCAGTCCAGGGAAGAGATCCCTCTCCGGGAAGCTTTCTGTTTCCTTCTCCCACATGAACATGCCCCAGTTTTGAACCGACAGTTCTGAATGCCTCGGGAATGCTGTCCTCTTCAATATTCATATGGAATGTATCCATAAGTACAGTCACATGATCGCTTCCAACCTCTTTGCAGAAGTCCAGAGCTTCAGAACCTGTATTGAGAATATGAGTCTCAAAGCGGTTTACAACTTCCAGACACATTGTCACTCCGCACTCTTCGGCAACCTTTGAAAGCTCTTTGACACTCTCAACACCCCGTTTCCAGATAGCGGGTTTATCCAGATCGGAAAAATCATTGGGCCAGTAGGTGTACTGAACACCCACAAGCCTGTCGGAACCCAGTTTCTTCATGGCTCTCATAATATCAGAGAGGAATTTAATGCCTGCCTTTCTGATTTCCGGATCTGCTGAAGCCACATCCTTCTCTTTGGCGGGACCGATATTACAGGTGATTTCAATTTCAAGCTCTTCGGCCAGTGCCTTCAGATCTGCGATCTCTTTGTCAGACATATCAAGCAGATGACCTGCACCTATTTCAAGAATATCAAATCCGAGAGAGCTCACTCTCCGGGCTATATCCGAATACTCACAGCTCCATTCATTTCCCCAGTAGGAATACAGAGTTCCAAACTTCACAAGACCCTCCTGTCACACAGATTAGAACGAGCACATTATATTGCTGATCCGATTCATATCTGTTATTTAATCCATTTAATTTGTTCTAAATAAGTTTTTTTGTGCTCGTGCACATTTCTAACTTGAGTGCAGAATATCATGGGTTTTTCCATATAGCAAGGAATATTTTGAAAATTTGTTCGCTTTTCCGAACAAGATCTAAATAGTGAAAAAGAATGCTTGCACGAAATTGTGCTCGTGTGTTATAAATTGATTGTATTGCAGATATAATGAATAAATAAAGAATGATATAATATGCAGACGAATCGTATGTTGAGGGGAGAGATAGTGGCTGTTACAATCAAACAGATCGCAGAACTGGCGAATGTATCCCGCGGTACTGTCGACAAGGTACTGAATGGAAGACCCGGAGTCAAAGCTGAGACAAAAGAACGGGTCCTGCGCATTGCGGAAGAACTGAACTATAAACCGAACTATCTCGGCAAGGCTCTTGTCAGAAGCAATGAAAAAACAAGGATCGGGATCATCCTGACTCCCGAATACAACCCTTTTGTCCATGAAATCATTCAGGGCATCCACGATGCCAGAGAGGAGTTTGCCCTCTTCGGTCTGGACATAGAGATCAAGATGCTCAGCACCCTCGAACCCGCAGAGCAGATAGGAATCCTGAACTACTTTGAAAATGAGAATTTTGCCGGCGTGGCTGTCTTCCCCCTTGCAGACAGCCAGGTCATCAGCAAGATAAATTCAATGCGTGAGAAGAACATAGCCATAATAACCTTCAACTCACGGATTGATGAGATCAATGATATCTGTTTTGTTGGACAGAATCACTATAAAGGCGGACGAACTGCTGCCGGACTGATGAGCAAGATGCTTCCCGAAGGAGGAGACCTTGCCGTTATAATAAGCTCAAACAACCTCTCATGCCATCAGGACAGACTGCAGGGCTTCAAAGACAGAATCAGCGAGACATGCCCCGATCTGCATATTGTTGAGGTAGAAGAGAACCAGGACAGAACTGAGACGGCTTTCAAGATTATGCTGCAGTATACCAATGCATATCCTGATCTCAAGGGCGTCTATATTACAGGCGGAGGCTCTGCCGGAGTCGGAAGAGCTCTTGACCTGAAAGAGAAGACAGGCAGGATCAAGGTCATAAGCCACGATGTAATTCCCGATACTGTCAGGCTCCTGAAAGAAGGAGTTCTTGACTTTACCCTGGGGCAGAATCCGGAGCTTCAGGGTTATCTTCTTGTCAAAATTCTCTTTGAATATCTGATTAAAGAACAATCCCCCGCAACAAACCCTGTTGATATACCCATCGAAATAATTACAGTCGACAATGTCGATCAGAAAAACTCAAGATAGACTTTTTCATTGATTGTCAGGTGAATCACCTGGCTTTTACTCTAGTTAATTTCAGAGGATCTGTCCGCTTCCGGGACAAGACTTCCTCCTGAGGCACCATAAATTCAAAAGCCCCTTCCCAGTGGACGGATTTCTCACTAATATAAACACCGTTCATCATGAGTCATTACTCACCAAAATACTGCATACACTCAAGATACAAGCCAGAGAGTCATGCACCACTGCCACTGAATTATGGAGCCCGAATATGAACAAACAGAAGATACACTGCCCCTTCTGCAGAAAGGAGTACAGTGTGTCAATTGAAATCACCAACTGCCAACCCCATCCTCAGATCAGCAAAGCCCTTTTTCATTCCAGGCTGTGCTGTGTTCACTGCTCTCAGGAGATGACAATTCTAATAAGCAGGGAGACAATGCAGGCCGGGGCTGTTGATGAATCCAGGATTATAAAACTGAACAATTATGCCTCATTCGGCAGGCTGATTGAAGAGATCATCCACGACATGGAACAGGAAGTGAATCTCAACGGCAGCCTCAAAACAATGCTGGAACTGAAAAACATGAGAGAGATCAGGGATTCAATCAGCAGACGGCGCATGGAGACTCTTTCGAGCCATCAGGGCCTGATACCGGATTTTATGCTCCGGGAAAATGAACAGATCTAGGGGCCGCCCTACTCCGCCTCTTCTGTTAAGTGAGGTGCATTCACCGGAATATTTACCCTGAAAACTGTTCCTTCACCTTGTTTTGAATCGACCTCAATAGTTCCTCCCAGAATCTGTTTGACTCCGTTTATGGCAATACTCAATCCCAGTCCGGAGCCTCCCTCATTCTGACGGGTAGTAAAGAAGGGTTCAAATACCTTCCCCAGTACTTCTTCACTCATCCCTTTTCCATTATCACGGACTGTAATAACGACCCTGTCTGCATTCAGTGATTCAGAAGTGAGAAAGATTTCACCGGGTTGATCTCCACCGTATCCGTGGATTACAGCATTATTTATTAGATTGGTTATAATCTGCCCCAGCATACCGGGGTAGCTGTTCATATTGATGCCGCTCTGAAGATTCCTTACAATTCTGACCGGAGAGCGTTTCATAAGGGGCTGCAGGGTTAAAAGAAGATCTGACAGCATCTCCTCAAGTGAAAAGGTCCTGCGCTTGGAACTGGTCTGATCCACTGCAACCTGCTTAAAGCTGCTTACAAGCTCAGATGATTTTTCAAGATTCCGGTGGGAGATTGAGAGGCCGGTTCCTATGTGTTCAAGGTACTTTTCCAGAGCATTGACCGTAAGTTCCCCCTCCTGAATATTCTTAAAATTCCTGTGTTGTTCCATCATGGCAGAGACAGCCATAAGGGCATTACCGAGGGGAGTATTCAGCTCATGGGAAATGCCGGCAACGAGACTGCCGAGTGCGGAAAGCTTCTCGGCCTCCACAAGCTCATCCTTCATTCTGTTCAGGCTGTTCAGGCTCTGCTGCAGCTCACTGTTTGCATCTTTGAGTTCCCTGGTCCGCTGCTTGACCCGGTTCTCCAGTTCCTTATTCAGATCCCGGAGTGAGGCCTCCCGCTGGTAGACCTCCCCTGCCATATACCGCAGATTTGCTGCCAGGGTATTCAACTCCGAAACCCTGTGTGGAACCCAGGGGGCTTCGGTACTCTGATCAGCAATTCTCTGGGCATACTCCGCAAGCCTGATCATACTCATGGAGATGGGACTGGCCACAAGGGGGGTAATAACAAGAATCAGCAGAAACTGCACCAGAAGGAGAATAACAAGATCAGTCATCCTGGAGTAGATATCAGGATGCTCCAGCCCCACAGGCACCCTTGTAAGAAATACCCAACCCAGAGAATCGGAATAGTTGGATGACAGATGGTAATTTCGGCGTTTGAAGCTCTGACGGGGAATGAAAATATCCTCTTTCAGAGCCTGTCGGACAAAATCAATCCACATTAGATTATCCACTCCCGGAGTGTAGATTCCTTCGGTATCCGCAACCATGTCACCGCTTTTATCGATAATCCAGACACTGAGATAGTCCTCGGAGCGTGCCAGCTGCAGGGTGGATTGGATATACTCCCAGGAAACTTCGGCTATGGCGGTGAAGTGTCTTCCCGGAACAGCTACGGCTATTGTACTGTCCCCGGCAAGCTGGGACAGATACTTGTCGCTCCACACCGGGCCGCCCTCTTTCAGAACCTCCATATACAGGGGATTGTAGGAGAGGTCGTTTCCAAGTATCCGGGAGCTGTCCTGATAGGAGGCCTCCTGAGACACTGCCGACACCACAATGCCCCGGTCATCAACCAGAATAACAGATTTGATATCACTGGGGTCTGTCATTTCCCTGATCATAAGATCAATAGTCTCCCGGTCAAGATAGTCACAGCTCATCACGAATATCTCGGTTTTCTCAAGTACAGCGTTCAGAAGGATTTCAAAGCGGGCCTTCAGATCCTCCGAGGCACTGCGGACTGAAAAACGGTTTTTATTCTCCAGCCGGGGAAGCCTGTAGAGGGCGAAATAGGAGACTGTCACAACCATGCAGATCAGATAAATCAAAAAGAAAAGGAGGATCAAATAGAACCTGAAATGAATAGACCCTTTGGTTCTCACTCTACCATCCTGATTTGCCCGTCTTCCACAGCAAGAAACTGGATATCCCTGTCGGCATCGCCCTCAGAGTTGAAAACGATATCCTGCTGAAGTCCCCGGTAAGGGCTGTTTCTCAATATAGAGTTTTTTACGCTCTCATCTTTATTTCTCTTTCCCAGTGCCTCCAGAACCGCAATAGCCGTATCATAGGAAGCAACCGATACATAGGAGGGTTCACCCTGATAACGGTCTGTATATACGCTGCGGAACTCCCTGTAGGATTCTGACTCGCTGAAGGGATTGAAGGGCTGCATAAACACAACGCCCTCTACGGCTTTTCCACCGATTTTAATAAAGAGATCAGTTGCCGCCCACTCTGAGACGATGACAGGGATGGTTTTATTCATCTTCCGGAACTCCTGAATGATCGTCGCCGCATCCATGGAGTTAGCGTTGATTATAAGAACCTCAGCTCCCGTTTCAAGAAAGATTTCAAGCTCTTCCCTGAAATCGGAGTTCAGGGAGGAGTCTATGAAGCGGGCTGTAAGAATGCTGCCCCCCCGGTTTGTATAATAGCTGACAAAGGCCTTGAGCCAGCTGTCGGTAAAGGCGCCGTTCTGCCTGTCAGAGATGATGCCGCAGCTTCTATACCCCGCCCTGTTGAGAATATACTCGCCATAGGCAAAGGCATTCTTCTGGGATGAGGATGAAACAAGAAGAAGGATATCATCAATGTCAAAAAACTCTTCCGAAGATGCAGAAGGTGAAACAAGGCAGAGATTCAGCTTTCTTGCCACAGGGAGAGCCCCCCGGGTCATACGGGAGGTCAGCGGCCCGATAACAACCTCCCCTCCCCTGTCCAGCAGGGACTGAAATTGAGGAGCAATACTGCTCTCATCCATTCCGTTATCCATGACAACTAATTCAACAGGCCTGCCGTTGACTCCCCCCTCGGAATTAACCCGTTCCACAGCCAGAAGAGCTCCGTTTCTTCCTGCCTCACCGAGGTCGGCATTCGGCCCTGTCATGCTTCCCATAAATCCGATAAGGTAGGGTTCCCGCCCCCTGCATGAGACAGAAAGAAGCCCTGAAAGGCAGGCGGCAAACAACAGGCTCCTGCTCAACATCTCACGACCTCTCTTTCAGCCAGTTCCGGGCTTCACTGAGAACCATTGGTTTACCGTAAAGATAACCCTGACCTTCAGGGCAGCCCAGATCCAGAAGTATCCGGGCCTGTTCATCGGTCTCAATGCCTTCGGCAAGGACCTTCATCCCCAGCTTTTTTCCCAGGGGGATAACCAGATCCACAATTCGTCCTCCCCGGCCCCCGGGGACAAGATCCTTCACAAATGAGCGGTCAATTTTAAGCCGGTCCGCCGGCCAGCTGTCGATGGAAGAGAGAGAGGAGTAGCCTGTCCCGAAATCATCTATGGAAATGGTAAGGCCAAGGGCCTTGATCTCCCTGAAGAGGGCCAGCACCTTTTCAGCGCCAAGAATTGCAGCGGATTCGGTTATCTCAAGATCCACCTTTTCAGGAGCGACACCGCTGTCCTTCAGCGCCTTTTTAAGCTCCGGAAGAAAGTCATGGCTGCTGAGCTGAATAGCCGATACATTTATGGCCATATGTATATCCCTGTACCCGCCGCGGTTCAAATCCCTCAGGGCATGCATGGCCATCCTCATAATCCAGGTACCCATGGGGACAATCAGCCCCCCCTGCTCGGCCACGGGTATAAAAGTAGAGGGGGGAATAAAATTTCCTTCGGATGTTTTCCAGCGCAGAAGCGCTTCAAATCCGATGGGCTTCCCTGTCTCTATATCCACCTGGGGCTGGTACATAAGAAAGAGCTTTTCATGGGTAAAGGCTGCCCTCAGGTCATGGAGGAGCCTTATACGCTCCCTGGTTTCAAGTCCTATCTCAGGGTTGTAGCGGACCGAGCTTCCCATTCCTTCACTCTTGGATCTTTTCAGGGCGATATGTGCATTTTTAAGACAGTCCGAACCGCTCTGACACCCCCGGCTGAGGATCACCGATCCGATGCTGACTGAGATTTTCTGTTTACCTTCCTCCACATCAACGGGTTTGGTGAAAAAATCAAGAAGATCACTGTCGTTGAGATTTCTTGAGATAATACTGAACACATCTCCCGCAACTCGGGCGATATACGAATCTGATTGCAGAGACTCTTTCAGACGCCGGACCACAGCAGAAAGAACCAGATCTCCGTAGTCGTGTCCCAGCATGTCATTAAGGCTGCCGAACTGATTGATGTCCAGGAGAAAAAGAATGTGCTCTGATGTTGAATCAAGGGATTCAATTTTGTTGATAAGGGCACTGAGATTGGGAATCTTCAATGCAGGATCTTCGTAGGCGAGGAGGGACATTCTCTGAAAATGAAGGAAGTTCTGAACAGCCAGAGAGAGGTTGGAAGCAAAGACTTCAATTAGGGGTATTTCCTCCTCCCTGTATGTTCCTGTTTGTATGCCGACGGCGTAGGAGAACTCCTCGGAGTCATCAAAAAATATGCTTATGCTGTTCTCTCCGTAAGCTGACTTCTTTATCCCCAGAGAGAGACGTACCTGTTCCAGAAGAGAACTGTCAATCTGAATTCCCTCATCCCCCTGTCCCGCTTCATCACCATCCATCCAGGCGATGATCTCTGCATCATCATCCACCAGATGAGAACGGCAGAAAATCATCATCTCATTAAAACCGAAGAGGGAGGAGAATCGTTTGAGGATCTCCGCTGCCAGAGTATCCAGTTTGACATCAGGCCGCAGAGTTCTTGTGGTTTCAATAATCCGTCTCAGACTCCGTGACCCGGCCTCAATAGTTTTAAGCTGCGAGTAGGAGCGGACTGCGGTGATTATGGAGGTAAGAAGACGGTTTCTTGTCAGTTCATTCTTTGTTTTATAGTCATTAATATCATACTGATGAATGGAATCCACTTCGGGAGCATCTCCCGGCTGGCCCGTCCGGAGTATGATCCGGACATCTCCCATACCCAGATTTTCCCTGATTTTCTTTACAGCCTGAAGACCCGCATCCCGGGTCTCCATCACCGCATCCATCAGAACAACTGCGGTGTCGGGGTGTTCCTTCAGGGCATCAAGACACTCGGCCCCGGAGTAGGCATGGATAAAGAAGAGCCCCTTTCCAAGGACAATCTCTCCTTTGAGGACAAAGGTCGTGGCCTCATGAACCTCGGGGCTGTCATCGACAATTAATATTTTCCAGAACTCTCCGGGGGCATTTTTCCTGGAGCTTTCACTTTTTTTAAATACCAGTTTTGAAGACATATTCAACAAGACTCCTGCTACATCTGCTACATAAAGAATAATTGAGCGGAAGCCTTAATTCCAATGAAGAGCTCCCTCTCCCGCTGTAATCGGGTCTGTAGAAGGGAATTCAGCCCTCCCTGGTCTACCGAAAAAGGGGGAAATTAACTTTTTTTCAATTTTTTACAGGATTTCTCTTGCACTCAGACAATTTAATCACTACTATTTCACTAGTTATTATAGAGATTAAAAAAGGACGGAACAATGAAGCTTTCAACAAAATCAAGGTATGCAGCCCGGCTGATGATCAATCTCGCCTGGAGTTACAGACAGGGTCCGGCCCAGCTGAACGAGATCGCCAAGAAAGAGGAGATCTCCGAAAAGTACCTGAGCCAGATCGTCATAACCCTCAGGGGAGCCGGCCTGATCCGTTCTGTACGCGGCGCCCATGGAGGATATCTTCTGACAAAAGACCCCTCCGGCACAACACTGCGTGAAATTGTTGAAGTTATGGAGGGAGGACTTGATATCGTTGACTGTCTCACAGACGAAGAGAGCTGTCAGCGGTCTGGAATATGTCTTACAAGAAGCGTCTGGGACAAAGTGAGCCAGGCTATTAAGGAAACCCTCGAGTCCATTAATCTCGAAGATCTTGCAAAACAGATACAGGAAGGCGATGAGCCTATGTATTTTATTTAGAACAGGTTTATTAAAAACAATAAACAGATACTTTTAGGGAGGTATCAAAATGAGTAGAAACATTGCGGATAACATTACAGAACTGGTAGGAAACACACCCCTTGTACGGTTGAATAAAACAGGGGCTGATGCTGAAATTCTTCTGAAGCTTGAATTTTTCAATCCTCTTGGAAGCGTTAAAGACAGAATCGGAAAAAACATGATTGAAGCCGCCGAAAAGAGCGGCAAGCTGAAACCCGGAACAACTCTTATTGAACCGACAAGCGGAAATACAGGAATTGCCCTTGCTTATATATGTGCCCAGAGAGGTTACAAGCTGATTCTGACAATGCCTGACACAATGAGTGTGGAGCGGAGAAAACTTCTGAAGATTTTCGGAGCTGAGCTTGTTCTGACACCCGGAAGCGGAGGCATGAAAGCGGCCCTTGAGAAAGCGGACGAGCTGAACAGTGAGATAAAGGACTCCCTTATCCTTCAGCAGTTTGCCAATCCCGCCAACCCTGAGATCCACAGGGTCACAACAGCGGAAGAGATATGGGAAGCCACCGGCGGCAAAGTCGATATTTTTGTAGCCGGAGTCGGAACCGGAGGAACCATTACCGGTGTAAGCGAAGCCCTCAAACAGAAGAACCCTGACATCAAGTCTGTGGCTGTTGAGCCCGTAGGCTCTCCCGTTCTCTCGGGAGGAAGCCCCGGCCCCCACAAGATTCAGGGTATAGGCGCCGGATTTGTTCCGGAAGTGCTGAATACCGCCATCTATGATGAAGTTCTTCAGGTGCCCGCGGAAGAGGCGGGAGAGACATCACGCCGACTGGCCCGGGAAGAGGGCATTCTGGTGGGAATCTCAGCCGGAGCCAATGTGAAAGCTGCCGAGATACTGGCATCCCGCCCGGAAAACAAAGGCAAGACCATTGTCACAATAGGCTGCGATACCGGAGAGCGCTATCTGAGTACATGGCTCTTCGAGGACGCCTGACAACCAAAGAATGACCGGTCCCGGGACAGCATCAGAGCACTCCCGGGAGTTACCAAGTAAATGAAAAAATACAGGAGAATAATCTATGCCCTATTCAGATCTTAAGAATCCCTCATTTGAAACAGTCGCCCTTCATGCCGGGCAGACCATCGATGCCACAAACTCACGGGGAGTGCCCCTCCACCGGACAACAGCCTACCTTTTTGACTCGGCAGAGCATGCACAGAACCTCTTTGCCCTGAAGGAACTTGGAAATATCTATACCCGCCTGGGAAACCCCACACAGGCAGTCCTTGAAGAGAGAATGGCCGCACTGGAAGGCGGAGCCGCCGCACTGGCTCTGGCATCGGGAACAAATGCAATTTTCTACTCCATCATCAACATCTGCGCTGCGGGAGATGAAGTTGTTTCAAGCAGCAATCTCTACGGCGGAACACACACAATGTTCAACGACCTTCTGCCCGGTTTCGGAATCAAGGTTCACTTTGTCGACCCCAAAGATCCCGAAGCCATAAGGGGAGCCATTAATGATAAAACAAGGGTCCTCTATACAGAGACCATCGGGAACCCCTCACTGGATGTAGCGGACCTGGATATGTTCTCTGAAATATCAAAAGAATTTGAAATTCCTCTGGTCGTGGACTCAACATTTACACCTCCCTATCTGCTGCGTCCCATCGAGCATGGAGCCCATATCGTTGTACATTCACTGACCAAGTGGATCGGCGGTCACGGAACCGGACTTGGAGGAATCGTTGTGGATTCTGGAACCTTCAACTGGCAGAATCCCAAGTTCAAGCTCTACAATGAGCCCGACGGAGGCTACCATGGACTCCGCTTCGGCCATGAACTGGGAGACTTGAACCCCATCGCTTTCATTCTGAGAATGAGAACTGTTCCCCTAAGAAACCTGGGTGGTTCAATCAGCCCCGACAACTGCTGGATCTTCCTGCAGGGTATTGAAACGCTGGCACTGAGAATGGAACGACACTCGGAAAATGCGCTGGCTGTGGCTGAATACCTTGAATCCCATCCCAAAGTAGCCTGGGTCCGCTACCCCGGCCTGGAGTCCGATCCCGCCCACAAAACAGCGGTGAAGTACCTGAAGAATGGATTCGGCGGAATGGTTGTATTCGGCATCAAAGCCGGAAGGGAAGCAGGACAGAAGTTTATTGAGAACCTCAATCTCTTCTCCCATGTTGCCAATGTGGGAGATGCCAAGAGCCTTGCCATCCATCCCGCTTCAACGACCCACTCCCAGCTTTCCGAAGAGCACCTTGTGGCGGCGGGAATATCGGGAGACCTTATCCGCCTCTCAATCGGTATTGAAAACATTGAAGACATCAAGGCCGATATTGATCAGGCACTGAACTGATCTGTGATGAATCCCGGCACCCCGATGCCGGGAAAAACACACTGTTTGCCTTCTGAAAGAGCCGTAAACCCTGTTTTCGGCTCTTTTTTATTGTTTTGTCACTGTCACTGCCCTATCTTTTATAAGGGATGAATATCCTGAATACGGCATGGACGAGATGGAAGAGAAGAGTAAAAAGGTACCAGAATATTTTCATATGGAGACCTTCCGCAGGGAAGAGTTTCTGTCTCAGGTGGGAAGCTTCACCCAGGTTCAGTATCAGCTGTTCCACACGATCTGCGACTTCTGGGAACCTGTGCTGGACTACAATCAGTTTATCCTGAAAAGTGCCAAATCCTTTCTTGCCTCCAACAATCAGATAGAACTTCTGATGGACAAGCTCAAGGCGGCCCATGTCGGACTGCTGCAGTACACCGATATAAATGGAGAGCTGAAACCCTCCCGGATCATTCTGAGTGAAAAAGACTCCAGGGAATTCTACTACTATCTGGGTGAGGACCTTATGGTGAAGCAGATCCATGACCACCCCCACCCCTTTATGACAGCCAAGGCCTATGACGATGAGGGGATAAGCCTTCCCGAGGGTATGGTTACTCATCTTGAAAACTCAATGCTCAGCCCCGGTTACGCCGGTTCGGTCAATGAGCCCGTCCTTATAGGGATTCCCCGCACCATGAAGTCCCCCATCCTTCTTCCTTCGGGAATGCTTGAAGAATTTGTTGACGCCATGATCAGCCATATCCGTTCGGAAGCCTCAAGCCCTTCGGTTCTGGAGAACCTGTCCCGTATTACCGACGAAAAGATCAGTGATATCCAGAAAAGCATGGCTCAGAAAATGCCCGCCTTCTGGGTGAAGCTCTGCCATAAGATGCTGGAGCAGAAGGAGGAGCTGAAACTGAGGCTGAAGGGGCTCAATCCCCTGATCTTCACGTCCGCCCAGCTGCTGCAGACATGGTTTCAGAACAGTCTGAATGAGATGAAAGAGAGAGAGCTGGAGGACAGGGAGAGAGAGGAGGCATCAAAACAGATTATTAAAGAGTTCAGGGAAAAAGAGAGCAGCTGGACCCATATCAGCCTTCTCGACGACAAGCTGAAAGAGAAGGAGGAGAAGTGGACCGGATTCCGTGAGGAGTTCAAAGCACTGGCCCTGATAAGGGGAGAAGGAAAAGACCTTCCCGAACTGGTTCTTGTGAACAACATGATCATGCACAGGGACTTCCTCTTCCGCTACTTCACCATAGGAATCAGCAATCTCAGAAGGGACTTTCTCTTTATGTACCAGGACCAGATGACCGATCTCCTCAGGCACAACCGGAATGAGAGGTACTCCCAGTTTTTCAGCAGGAGCAACTTCCGTTCCGATATTATGACCCGGGTAAAGGAGGAGGATCTGCAGCTGTGGGAACTCCTTCAGAAACCGACCCGAGTAGCCGAGGCAGCCTACCACTACCTTCAGGACATAAGAGGGATACAGAAAGGCACCCGCATCAAGGATGCCATGGAGCTCTACTTCCACTCGGACCTGAAAAGCTTCAGGAATATTGATACAATATTCCAGCTCAAGCTTATTAATCTTTTTGAAAAATCCTATAAGGATTTGAGCTGGCTGAGCCGCTTTATCCTGAGGATCACGGGCCGCTATGACAGCTATGTGGCCATGTTTGCCGACGATCTTCCTCCGGGCAGAAAGATAAAGCCCCGGGAGAAGAAGCATGGACGGTACAGAGATGTAAATCCTTCGGGTGCAGTGAAAAATTACAGCCGCCACCATCAGAATGAGAAGAGGGTATACACTCCCAGAGAACGAAAGAAAGCATGGGCCGAGTTTGATGATGCCATACACAGGCAGAAACCCGAAAGAAGTGATTCAGAGACGCCGAAAAGCTTTACCAACCCTCCTGCAGGTCCTTATTAACTCATCCCGGCATATTGACGGTTACAGAAGAGCTGAGTATGATCAACTTAATCCCGGGGGTGGTTCCGCATGAAGGAACCTGAGATTATACCCATAGAACCTGATCCGGATAATGCCGGCGAAGGGAAAGGTCATACTCTTCCATCATCCCCTGGTTATATTTTTACCAGGAGTTTTTCATGAAAAAGTCACTTTCTATTCTGCTCTTTGTACTCTGTGCTGCCCTGGCCGGCGCATCGGGAAACAAGGAAGCCGCATCTGAAGCTTCAGAAACACGTGTTCTGAATGTCTACTGTTATGATGCCTTCTCATCGGAGTGGGGCCCCGGTCCCGCACTGGCTGAAGTCTTTACTGAAGAAACAGGGATTGAAGTCAATTTTGTTGCTCCGGGAGATGCTGTTACAGTTCTGAGCAAGGCGATAATGGA
Organism: Oceanispirochaeta sp.; assembly: GCA_963676905.2. Taxonomy (GTDB): domain Bacteria; phylum Spirochaetota; class Spirochaetia; order DSM-2461; family DSM-2461; genus Oceanispirochaeta. The sequence goes on along the minus strand of CAXXVE010000001.1, from coordinate 1,616,241 downwards.
GAAGGACAACCCCAGAGGGGACCTTCTTATCGGGCCGGACAACAATCTTCTCGGCAGAACACTTGCCGAGGGCATCCTCGAACCCTACACACCAAAGGCCCTTGAGCAGGTTGCTCCCGAACTTATTTTTGATGAGTCACACCATCTGCTGCCCTTTGACTGGGGTTATTTCGCCGTCTGCTATGATTCTGAGGTGATGGACAATCCCCCCGCCTCTCTGGAGGACCTCACAAAACCCGAATACGCAAAGAGCCTGGTTGTTATGGACCCCCGGACATCCAGTCCCGGATTCGGATTCCTCCTCTGGACTGTAGCTGTCTATGGCGAGGACTATATCGATTACTGGAACCGGCTGGCTCCCTCCATCCTCACAGTCACAGAGGGCTGGAGCAACGGATACGGCCTCTTTACAAGCGGTGAAGCTCCCATGGTCCTCAGCTACTCCACAAGCCCCATCTACCACAAGATGTGGGAGGATACAGACCGCTACAAAGCAGTCCCCTTTACTGAGGGCAACTATCTGCAGGTTGAAGGCGCCGGAGTGATCAAGGGAGCCCCCAATGCGGAAGAGGCAAAGATGTTCATCGACTATATGCTCAGTGAAGAGGGTCAGATGATCATTGCCACAACCAATATAATGATGCCCGTTCTGGACCTTGAAGATCTTCCAGAGGCCTTTGACATGGGATTTATCTCCGAGACCCCTCTTCTTCTGGATATGGAGGAAGTTGAAGCAGGCGAGTCACTCTGGGTTCAGGAGTGGGTTGAGAACGCAGGTCTCTGATGTACAGCAAGCAGGTCAGGAAAGAAAGCCTCCTCCGCAGGGGCGAGATCCGTCTTCTTCCGGTGGGAATTTTTCTCTTTCTGACCTTCTATCTGCCGGTGGCGGTACTTCTCCTCAAGGGAGTTCAGACCGATGCCGGCTGGTCTCTTCACTGGCTGAAGGAGATGGCAGGCTCCTCCTACTACAGAAGAGTCTTCACCTTCACCCTCAGCCAGGCTGTTTTAAGTACCCTTCTCTCCCTTCTTCTGGGGCTTCCGGGGGGATGGATTCTGGCCCACCTTGATTTTCCGGGAAAGAAGTTTATCAAGGCCCTCACGACTATCCCCTTTATACTCCCTTCCATTCTTGTGGTACTCGGGTTTATCCTCTTCTGGGGACGCCAGGGTGTAATCAACAGGATGCTGATGGCACTGACCGGAGCAGACAAACCTCTACTGGACGTGCTTTACTCCTTCAAGGCCATCCTTCTGGCCCATGTATTCTACAACTTCCCCATTGCCCTCAGACTGATAGGCGCCTGGTGGGAGGGGCTGGGGGACAACCAGCATCAGGCGGCACGGCTTATGGGAGCCTCCGAACGAAAGGTATTCCGGACCATAACCCTGCCCCAGCTGATGCCCGGTCTTATCTCCGCGGGAACACTCATATTCCTCTACTGCTTTATGAGTTTTGCAGTTGTTCTGGTTCTGGGCGGCGGTCCGCGCTACTCCACAATGGAAGTGGAGGTTTTCAGGCTTATTAAATACTCTCTTGACTTCGGTCGCGGGGGCGCACTGGCCCTTATAGAAACTGCAGCGACACTTCTCCTTACCTGGTTCTATATCAGGCGGGAAAACCGGACAATACACAGAGAGAGTCTGCGAAAACAGAAGATGCACTGGGGAGACCTGGGATTAAGGGCCAGGATTCTGACAGCCCTCTACTTTGTGGTCATACTCTTTGTTATCTTCGGTCCCATCCTGACAGTAATGGTCCAGTCCTTTCTGGAGCAGACATCGCGAAGCGGCCCCCCTGTTTTATCTCTGAGATGGTACAGAGAGATGCTCTCTCCACCCGGCCGTATCCGGGGCGGTAGGATTCTGGCAGAGGCTCTGAGGAACAGCCTTGTTCTCGGCTTCTCCACCCTCGGGCTGGCACTGCTCATCGGCTCCTATGCCTCGTGGATACTTGCAAGGTTTCCCCTTAGATTCCCTCAGCTGACGGAGACGGCGATAATGATGCCCATGGGGGTATCGTCGGTGGTGCTCGGAATGGGTTACCTCTGGATGCTCCGTGGAGGACGGATAACGGCCTTTCCCGCAATGATTTCCATTGTACTGGCCCATACAGTTATTGCCCTGCCCTTTGTCATGCGGGCCCTTACTCCCGCTATGAAACGGATCAGGCAGGATCTCCTTGATGCGTCACGCCTGATGGGAGCCGGAGGGATAAGACAGTTTCTAACAGTGGAACTGCCTCTTGTAAAGCCGGGGCTTATAAGCGGAGGAGCCTTTGCAATGGCCATTTCACTGGGCGAGATCAATGCCACACTGATACTCTCTGATGCGGGGATTCAGACAATCCCCATCGCCATTTACAACCTGATCGGAAACTACAAGTTCTACAGTGCCTGTGCCCTGGGAACCGTGCTTATACTGATCTGCCTGGCTGCTTTTTTTCTAATAGACGCCTTTGAAGGATGGGAAAACTGATGAAAGATATGAACCTGAGTATAGAGAAACTGAAGCTGTCTCTGGGAGAGTTCATGCTGGAGTGCTCCCTGGAACTGCCTCCGGGAAAGCTTATAACCCTGCTCGGCCCCTCCGGATGCGGCAAGACCAGCCTTCTAAAATCCATTGCCGGGCTCTACACTCCCGCCTCGGGGCGTATTGATCTGGGGGGCAGAGAGATTACTGACCTTGATCCCCGGTTCAGGAAGATAGGAATGGTGTTCCAGGACTACGCCCTCTTCCCCCATATGAGCGTAAGGAAGAACATCTGCTACGGTATGTCAAAGAGGGGGGATGAGGCCCGTAAACGCTGCGCCGAACTTCTTGAGATGGTGGAGCTTCCAGGCTTTGAAGAGCGCAGGGTGGATGAACTCTCGGGGGGAGAGAAGCAGAGGATAGCCCTGGCTAGGGCACTTGCCTATGAGCCGGAGCTCCTCCTCCTTGATGAGCCCCTGAGCGCCCTGGACGCCCGTTTGCGGAAGACTCTGCGGAGGCAGATTCGGGAGATACAGCTGGAGACAGGACTCACCACGGTATATGTGACCCATGATCAGGAGGAAGCCATGGCCATCTCGGACATGGTAGTACTTATGAAAGACGGGAAAGTGGTTCAGACGGGAAGCCCCGGGGAGATCTACCGCCGTCCGTCCGGGGCATTTGCAGCGGACTTTTTCGGCACAGCCAACCTTATAAATCTTGAAAAAGCCGGAGCACTGAACACCGCTGTCAGAAAGGCAGGGCTACTGGAAGGTGATGCAGCGGGGAAGAAGCTCTTCTTCCGACCCGAGTACTGCCGCCTTGTAGAGAAACCGGAGAGTGAAAGTGATCTTCCGTCCGGGGCTGCCGGAACACTCCGCTTAGAAAGCCTGATGGAACTGAACTGGTCAGGGAAGGTTCTCTATGTCGAATACGGAGGGGATTTTCACTATATTGAACTGGACTGCGGCGGACATACTGTCCGGGTGAAGAGCCGTGAAACAGTATGCCCCGGCCCCGGAGAGGTGATGGATCTGGCAGTGTCTCTGTCCGACTGCCTGGTCCTCTAGTCTTGATGCCTGTTTAAAGCCCTCTAGAGGCAAACTCTACTGACCGTAGGGTTTGCACTTGGCCGAGGGCATCATCATCTTTGCCGCCAGCTCAACAGCATCCACAATGGTCTGATAGCCTGTACAGCGGCAGAGATTACCCTTCAGGGCCTTGCGGATCATGGCCCTGTCCGGCTCGGGGTTCTTATGAAGCAGGTCAAGAGTCTGCATGATCATACCGGGGGTACAGAATCCGCACTGTACGGCTCCGGCATCAATAAAAGCCTGCTGCACGGGGTGGAGGCTGCCGTCCTCTCTGATAAGTCCCTCGACTGTTAAAACTTCCGCATCCTCAGCCCGGCCCAGTTTGTAGCGGCAGGAGCGGACAGCCTTGTGATTCACAAGCACTGTACAGGCACCGCAGGTACCCTCGCCGCAACCGTTTTTAGTTCCCGTCAGCCGGAGCTCCTCCCTCAGATAGAGAAGGAGACTCATCTCCCCCTGTTCCTCCGTGAAGCTGTACTCTTTACCGTTTATATTTATCTTTTTCATAGTGTCTCTTTAAACAGGGATTTAATATCCAGAGGCAGGGAGTTCAGATGCCGCCCCGCCGCGGCAGCCACTGCATTGGCTATGGCCGGAGCAATAATCTCCAGAGCCGGCTCACCGATTCCCTTTACACCCATGGGTGAGAGGGGATCAAAGTTTTCAACAATATTCGTTTCTATATCCGGCAGGTCCGTGGACCGGGGTATTTTATACTTGGAAAAATTCAGAGACAGGGCCCGGCCTTCATCATCCACAAGGAACTTCTCACTCAGAGCCATCCCGGCCCCCTGGACTATCCCTCCCTGAATCTGGCCGATCACCATGGGAGGATTCACAGCCCTGCCGATATCATGGGAAGCCGCGATGTTCAGGATTTTGCAGACCCCGTTTGAAGGATCGATTTCAAGTTCCACCGCCTGGGCGCTGTAGACATAGGAGAAGTATGCATCACCCTGCCCTGTCTCCTCATCCCAGGTAACAGGAGGAGCCTGAAAAGTTCCAAGAGCGAAGGGGTAAACCCTTGCAAGGTACATTTTCTTTCCCGCTTCCTGCCAGCTGAGAGAACGTCCGCGGCTGCCCCAGATCCTGTCATCCCTGAATTCAATATCCTCATCACCATCCACTAAATCACTTTTCAGAGTCTCCCTGATTATCTTTTTCAGCTGATCAACAGCATCCTTCAGAGCGCCCCCGCCGACCATGGTTCCCCTGGAGGCAACAGTTGTTCCGCCGTCGGGAATGGTGGCTGTGGAAGAGGCATTGTAGTGAATCTTCTCCACTGGAATACCAAGCATTTCAGAGGCCAGAATCATCATCGCACTGGGAGCCCCCTGTCCGTTCTCAAAAACTGAGACATCCATAAGTACGGACCCGTCAAACTGAACATTCACCGTTGCGCAGCAGAAGTCCATTCCTTCGGCACCCAGGCTGCATCCTCTATAGGAGCAGGCCATACCTATGCCGTAGAGTTTTCCATCGGCTCCGGGAACACCCCGGCTGTTTTTCTCTTTCTTCTCTTCATAGCCGATGGTTTCGGCAGTCCTCTCAAGGACCTCGACAAGACTTACTTTATGATCATCAAGGAGCTGTCCCGTAATGGTCTCGCTCCCATCTTTCACAGCATTGATCCGTCTGATTTCAAGAGGATCGATTCCCAGCTTTTCAGCTGCCATATCCATTATCTGTTCGAAGGCGAAATTTGTCTGGGGTGAACCGAATCCCCTCATGGCTCCGGTAAAGAGGTTGTTTGTCGCCACACCGTAAACATCGGCCCGGATATCATCAAGCTCATAGGGGCCAACATTCTGAACAGCGGAGCGCCAGGTGGACCAGGGTGTCGTGGAGGTATAGGCCCCTGAATCCGAAAGGGTCCGGCTTATAACCGAATGAAGCCTGCCTTCCTTTGTAAAGCCCGCCCGGTACCACATTTTGTAGGGATTTCTCTTATAGCTCTCCCGCATCGACCAGGGGCGGTCATAGAGCAGCTTCACAGGACGCCCGAGGTCAATAGACGCCAGTGCCGCCCGGGCACAGACAACAGAAGCCGTATCATCTTTACCGCCGAAGCTTCCGCCGACAGCGTGGGCATGAACAATGATAGAGGCAAGAGGCCTTGCCAGATAGGCCGATATAAAACGCCTTGTGCTGAAAGGGTGCTGAACAGAACCGTAGATTTCCAGAGCGCCGTCCTCCCTGGGAACGGAGATTCCGCATTCAGGCTCAAGATAGGCATGCTCCACAAGAGGCGTCTCGAAGAACTCCTCAATGACAAGCTCAGACTCTTCCATTCTGGCATCGGGATCTCCCTTCCTGACCTTGTGATGGTTTACAATATTACCGGGACGCCCTTCGGGGATAATCACCGATTCAGGCTTCAGGGCCTCTTCTGTATCGAGTATCAGGGGGAGGGGTTCAGCTTCAACCCGGACCTTCCCGGCGGCGGCCAGAGCCTGGGCTCTTGAGTCCGCGACGACAAGTGCCACGACATCACCGCCGCTCCTGATCCTGTCCTTTACAAATATGGGATAGTCCGCATGGATCTGTCCCGTGCAGAGGGCGCCGGGCACATCCTTCCATGTATAAACAGCCAGAACCCCCGGCATATTCCGGGCCTCCTCGATAAGGAGAGCGGTAATCCTGGCATGGACATAATCGCAGTATACGGGAACGGCATGAACCATTCCGGGAAAAGAGAGATCATCTGCAAAGCGGGCCGTTCCGGTTACCTTCTGCCTGGCATCATTTCTAAAACAGTTTTTCACGATTCCTTCCTGTGAGAGCTTCAGCAAAAAGTTGACTGATTGATCAATTATACTCCCGGGAGAGGCTTTCCATCAATGATTAAAACAGAGAACCCTGTTTCCATTTCCCGGTTCTGTCTGCTTTTTCGCGTCCCCCCGGCTTGCACTCCCAGGCATCAAGACGGGCCTGATCAAATGGCCCGGGAGGCTCAGGGAGGGCTTTAAAAGGCGCTTTCAGCCATTTTTCAGCTTCCAGAGCCGAGAGAATCAGAGGCATCCGTGGCTTTTCATTGTGTATTTCCTGAATGAGTCCCGACGAGGGAACCGTAATGATTGAAAATGTGGATTCTGAGATAAATCTACTCAAATGTAAGTTTTGCTGCCAGATTCCGGCCAGATAGAGGAGCTCACCCTTCTTCGGGCATATATACCAGGTCGATTTTCTCCCCTCTTCCAGATGGGGTTCATAAAAACCCTCCACCGGAACCAGGCAGCGTTTTCCAGGCCAGCTGTCCCTGAATGAGGGCTTCTCTTCAAGGCTCTCCCATCGGGCATTGACTGTCCCCTGCCTGATCTTGCCTGCCTTTTTTTCATCCCGTACCCAACCGGGAACCAGCCCCCAGCGAGAGAGGTCAGCCGGAGCATTCAGGCCCTCACGGAGTACCGGCAACCCGGGAAAATGGAAGGCTGAAATCAGAGCCCCGGGACGGTCTACAAGCCCCTTAAGGTGAGAAAACCGGGGATCACTCTCTATGGTTTCTCTGGTCAGAGCCACACTGAAACACATACCGCCCTCCTGAGAGTTCAATTCTATACTCGCAAAGGATACAAATAAAGAAAAATGACCGTAAAGTTCATATTTTTTTACCTGTTAATAAAGGGAATGTTACTTTATAATGGTGAAAGTATTTTACTAGTTAGGACCGGATGAGAACTGCCCAAAAACCAGAAGATCCGGATTTAGGAAAACATGCTGCATAAACAATCAAAAAAATTTCTCTTTTTTCATTATATTTCAGACCTTGCCCTTGTAAGTCTGGCCTGGTTTCTGGCCACATACCTGCGTTTTACTGTCCTCATGAATGACCCCGCTTCATTCTACCGCTTTATGAGGTATCTCCCGATCCCTGTTATCGTGGCGGCATACCTGCTTTACATGGAACACTACTACTCCGGCCAGATACTGAGAGCCTGGCACAGAGAGTTTTCAAAGCTGCTGATGCTGAATATCAAGATCCAGATCTTTTTCATCCTTGCCGGTTACAACATCCAGTCAGACAGAATATCCCGGCTGACCCTGATTACATTCTTCCTGATCAGCCAGGTCCTTCTGATCATGAACAGGGTATTCTTCCGCAATCATCAGATGATGAAACTGATCAAACGGGAGCTTGTCCATACAGTCTTTCTGATCGGTCACGGTGTGCAGGTGGAACGTTTTGTCAAAAGGGTTCTGAACTCCCCCCAGATGGGAATAGAGGTGATAGGGTGGTCCGACTCACAGGGCAAAGCCGAAGAGATGAGGATTCCCTCCTTCAGTTATGATGAAGCCGACAAGATGATTAAGGGACTGAATCCCGGCAGTATTATGATAGGCTATGAGGGAGAGTCCCTGGCCCGTCAGGATGAGTATATCAAGACCCACTACAACCAGGTGACTCCCATCATCATGATCCCCCAGGTGAACTATGCCATGATAGGGACAACAATCGAGGATGTCCTGGGTGTACCTCTGATCTTTATCAACAAACCTTCCGAGAATCCCTTTGCCCTGCTGGCCAAGAGGATAACAGATATTCTCGGCTCCCTTCTGGGGCTTATGATTCTCTCCCCCCTTCTTCTGATTGTGGCGATCCTTGTAAAAATCACATCCCCGGGGCCTGTCTTCTACGGACAGGAAAGAATGACCCAGGACGGAGAGATCTTCAAAATGTGGAAATTCCGTTCCATGCGTCAGGGAGCAGACAAAGAGGACGGCTTTACATGGACCACAGAAAATGACCCGCGGAAAACAAGGTTCGGGACCTTTATACGAAAGACAAGCCTTGATGAATTTCCCCAGCTCTGGAACGTCCTCAAGGGGGACATGAGCCTTGTTGGCCCCCGCCCCGAAAGGCCTGAACTCATTGAAGGGTTTAAAAATGAGATACCCGGTTATATGCTTCGCCACAGGATGAAGGCGGGGATCACAGGATGGGCTCAGATAAACGGCTGGAGGGGAAACACAAGTCTCAAGAAAAGAATTGAGTTTGACATGTACTACATCCGGAACTGGAGCCTTCGACTGGATATGAAGATTCTCCTGCTCACCGTGTTCAACGGATTTGTAAATAAAAACGCCTACTAGAGGACACTATGAATAAGATACTTATCACCGGAGCCGCAGGTTTTGTCGGTTTCCATCTCTCGGGACACCCCTGGTTTTCTGAGGGCTGCGAAATGGTCCTGACTGACAACCTGAACGACTATTACGATCCCGCCCTGAAATACGGCCGTCTTGCAGAAAGAGGCTTTCAGCTTGATGAGAAACAGCCCGAAATGAAACCCGTATCCAATGAGAGGGGCTGGCTTTTCTACAGGGCGGATCTCCACAACAGGGCCCAGATGAATGAACTCTTTCAGCGCCACAGCTTTACCCATGTAATCCATCTGGGAGCCCAGGCTGGTGTCCGCTACAGCATTGAGAATCCCCAGAGCTATGTGGACAGCAACCTCCAGGGATTTATGAACATCCTCGAGTGCTGCCGCCATGGAAAGGTGGAGCATCTTGTCTATGCCTCTTCCTCTTCGGTCTACGGAGCAAATAAAAAGACACCCTTTCACGAGGATGATCCTGTCTGTGAACCAGTAAGCCTCTATGCAGCGACAAAACGGTCCAATGAGGTTCTGGCCTACTCTTACAGCCATCTCTACGGTCTTCCATGCACGGGTCTTCGTTTCTTTACGGTCTACGGCCCCTGGGGACGCCCCGATATGGCCTACTTTCTCTTTGCAGAGAAGATAAGAAAAGGCGAAACCATAAAGGTATTCAACAATGGAGATATGAAGAGGGACTTCACCTATGTGGACGATATTATCGAGAGCATATCACGTTTAGTTGAGAAACCCATGGACTCCTCTGAAGGAGAGGTGCCTGCACGAATACTCAATATCGGGCATGGCTCACCGGTAGATCTTCTTGAGTTTATTAAAATCATTGAAACCAATCTTGGAATGGAAGCCAGAAAGGAGTTCCTGCCCATGCAGGACGGAGATGTCCCTGTGACCTGGGCGGATACAAGCCGGCTTCAGAACCTTACCGGATATAAACCGGAAGTGACACTGGAAGAGGGAATCGCCCGCTTTGCCGAGTGGTATAAAGAGTACAGAAAAATATAAGGCTTCTCAGCTTGGAAACAAAAAAGGACCGCCGCGGCGGTCCTTTTTTTATGCTCTTTCCCTGAAAAGGATACAATCAGGGGAAGATAGTCAAGGACAGGGTTACAATATGACGGTGCTCATTTTCATAGCCGGCAGAGTTCATCGGTTTGAACCCTCCGTTGGATTCATAATCCGTGAAATATTTAAACACATAGGAGTAGCCGGCACCGAAAGCCACAGGGCTGCCCTGACTGGTAAGGTCCCAGGTTCCCCCCAGGCTGAAAATATGAAACCACTCATAAATGTCATCCTTCAGAAAATTCTTCCGACCGGTCTGGCCGTAAGCTCCATCGAGATCATTGTCGGGGGTTATTTTGTCTCCCTCTTCAGAGCCTCCCCAGGAGTCAAAGGTACTGCCCGGGCCTGTTCCATGGCGCACCAGACGGTAGCCGAACTCAGAGGTAAATCCCCTTTTCGGCTGACTTCTCAACTTGAACATGATCTCATCAGAGTTGGGCTCCAGTCCGTATCCCAGGGACTCACCGTTATTCTGATACCCCGTCTGCATATACAGCCCATCGTACCAGGGCGAGTTGTTGACGGAGTAGTGGGTGTAGCAGTAGGGCTCAATCTTGGTGTATTGCAGCAGGGCCGTTGTCCAGGGAAGCCCTGGAATCACAGCCTCCAGTCCAGCCTGATAGCTGTACATATTAGCATAGTTGCCGAAGAAATCGGGATGGTTGAACCTGGCTTCGTCCAGGAAGAGAGAAAAGTAGGCCTTTCCAATACCCGCTTTCTTAACAGCAACAGTCCCGCCGAGGGCCATATTGTCATAGTCTCCAACATTGTTCTGGAAGAAAAAGTTGCTGAAAAGCGGATGCATATACCCAAGTTCAGGCCGCTTCAGGTAGACGCCGCTGTCGTTAATGGCGAAGTAGAGCCAGTCGGTGGGCATAAACTCCATCTTCAGCATGGCAAACATATTCTGCTGGGTTTTTGCCGTTCTTTTAATATTAAAGTCATCGGCATTCCGAAAGTTTTCCCCATACTCAAGAGAGCCTGTGATAAAGGAGAGATTGAACCAGTGCCATGGATTAAAACTGCCTTCAAAACCGACAAAGGGACGGGCAGAGCTGCTCAGAAAAAGGTTTCCCTCTCCCACACCCCAGTCCCGGCGCAAACGGCCGAAACGGAGATCCAGGCTGTTATCCCAGAAGGATGCGTTGATCTCCGCATTATAGGTATAGGCAATCCCCAGACCATCAGGCATCATATAATAGTTGTTTAGACTGCTGAGCTTATGGATGCCGCCATCCCAGCCCTTACTGAAGGTATATGGTTCCCAGGCTTCGGGGCCGTAGCCATCGTATTCATCAACGAGCCAGGCTCCTCCTCCTATTTCAAGGGCCCAGGAAAAGTTATCGGCCAAATCACCTGACAGAGTACCCGTAGCTGTTATTTCACCACCCGATGAACCTATATCATTTAAGAGTACTTTGGCTTCAGAATCCTGTCTGATCTCCGCACGAAGAGTGAAAAGATCATCTTCGTCTCCCACCCGGATATCTCCATCGGTTAAGATCCCCTTGTCTTCATCAACCACATATTTATCGTAAAACTCCTGAAAGACTTCCCTTTCAGAAGAGGTCATCTGATTCCGATACTTTCCAATCCTCTCCAGAGTGGATATGACATAGGATCGGGGATAAGGTTTGATAGCCCGGAGCTGTCTGCCTGTATACCCCCTCATCTCAGCCTGATCGAGAAAGTTGTAGAGAGCGGTTTCCGATAGGGGAACCGAATTATGGGTCTGAGCCGTCAGTATCGCAGAGGTATAGATAAGAAAAATCACTGCGAAAAAGATAGACTTTTTCATAGAACACTCCTGTTTTGTAGATTTATACAATTTTTGTCTGAACATTCGGGTATATGCTGAGATACTCCGGCTGCTCTTCAATCCTGCCATGCCGTTAAGGCATCTGAAGCAGGGAGCCGGAATTAATCCTGTGCCGTTATATAATCATCGGCAGGGTGATCCATCAGCTCCACCGGATTCCCCGCTCTATTCCTGCCCTTTCAGAAAGGCTTCCACCTCCCGGCCCATTCTGGACAGGGAAAAGAACTCCTTAACCGTTCCGCATCCGGCAGCACCGATGGCAGGCAGGGAGGCTCGACTCCGGTACAGCTCTTCAATCCGTCCGGCCAGAGCGGTAACATCCCGGTCCACGGCAAAGCCGTTTTCACCATCTTTGAGGAATTCCTCGGTTCCTCCTGAAAAGGTCGTGAGCACAGGCAGTTCCAGCATCATCGCTTCAAGAAGGGCATTGGAAATGCCCTCATTCTCCGAAATCAGTGCGAAGAGGTCGGACTGCAGCAGGAAGGGTACGGGATTGCTCTGAAATCCTGCCAGCTCCACAGAGCCTTCAAGATCAAGATCCTTTATCAGTTTTGCAAGTTCAGGTTTCATAAGGCCGTTGCCCACTATGGTCAGAGCAATGTCTTTGCGGATCTCTTCGGGCAGGACGGCCAGAGCTTCGATAAGGAGATGGAATCCCTTGCGGGGGGAGAGGATACCCACAGACACGATCCTGAAACGGTTATCCCTTCTTTCGGGAACCGAAGGAATCTCAAGTTCGGGTATTCCGTTATAGATCAGCCTGATTTTATCCTGATCGACAAAATCATACTTTTGAAAATTATCTTTGGTTCTGCGGGCATTGACTATAATCCCCTCGTTTAGACGGGTGTAGACAAACCTCTTCCACTTCGTATCCAGATCCCTGACGATGCCCAGGCGGAGAATATGGCGGATCTTGAAGAGCCGCGTCAGACAGCCCAGAACAAAGTACTCCGCCCTCTTTGTACTGACCACCGCATCAGGCCGCCAGAAGAGAAGAATAAAAAAGGAGATAAGAAAGGAAAAAGGATCAAAGGCTGTCACAAAGGGAGCGAAAAACCACTTCTGCCCGAACTGTTTCCCCAGTAGCGGGTTCCTGAGCAGGATGCGGACAGTGTGCCCCTGCTTCTCAAGTTCAGACATGGCCATGCCGGACCACTTCTCATTCCCCCCCCAGATACGGGCGGAGCAGACAAAAAGTATTTTCAAAAATTGTTCCTTCAGTCCGGCTGTAAAATTCTGCCGGACCTCCCCACGGACTGCCGGCGGAATCTGCAATCTGCCGGTTATTTCGGTTACAGACTAAATACTCCTCTAACATAGGTCAAGTACTATTCCTTAGAACAACTATGAACACTAGAATAGGATTTACAATGAACACAGCGAGCAGAGAGAATATAGGTAAAAAACAGGGGCAGCCGGACCGCCGCCTGAAAAACAGTTACTACCTGATGCGCCACGGCCGGAGCCTTGCCAATGAGGAAGGGATAATCATCAGCAGCCCCGATAACGGCTGCAGCGGCTGGGGTCTGGCAGACAGGGGCCGGGAACAGATCCGCATAGCCCTTCAGAAGCAGAACATCCTGGACAGAGAGACCCTTATCTACTGCTCCGACTTTAAAAGAACAAGAGAGAGCGCCGATCTGGCCGCGGAGATACTTGGAACCCCTCCCCCTCTCACTACAGTCCTCCTGCGGGAGAGAAATTTCGGAAGCTACGAAAAGACAGAAGATAAAAACTATCAGAAAGTCTGGGATAAAGATGTTGATGACCCGGAAAACAGTTCCTGCGGGGTGGAGAGCCCCCGTCAGGTTAGAGATCGTTTCCTGGCACTGTTAGCAGAGCTTGAAGAGCGGTATAAGGGGAGAAATATTCTGCTTGTTTCCCATGGAGATATTCTGCAGATTGCCCTGACATGGGCTGAGAAGAGAGGACCTGAAACCCACCGCTCACTGAAGCACCTTGAAACCGCGGAGATCCGGGCCTACAATCCGGTTTAACCCCGGATGCGGCTCAGCTCGTCATAGAGATCGGTATACATGATCAGCCGGTCGTATTCGATCATTCCCGAAAGGGCCTTGGATTTTACCTGAATATCAGCCTCTGCAAGAGCGGATATTGAGTTGAGGCCTCCCGCTGTTATGATGCCCACCCTGCCGTCGGCAACGGGAATATCTAGCAGGGAATGCCCCGAGTATCCGATTTTCAGAATCCCACCCAGCCCCATCTCGGTGAGTTTGCCATGAACCTCGGTCACCTGATCCAGGCTTCCTGCGGGGATTTCCCTGAAACTGGCTCCGATATAACCATGCCCTGCCTCTGCGGCCCCACGGCAGTTGGTCATGCCGCTGCTGATGTAAATTTCAAGGGGGTCCAGACTGGTTCCATTGTAGTTGATAATGGCTGCAAACCGGTCGGGGCGGCTTCCCGAAACCTCAAGAAGGCCTCCGAAAACCGAAGTAACAGGAATACCGCAGCTCAGAAAGACACCGTTAAGGGTAATGGAGCAGACAGTTCCCAGACCAAAGTATCCCTGGGGGACCTCAAGATCACCCACCTTGTCTCCGGGACGGAATACCGCGACCTTCTGTCCCATTGTAAGCCCCGACTCGAAGACAGGAGCCATAAGATGGTAGACCACCGAAGAGTTTTCCAGTGGCACAAGGGAGACATTGACAAGCACTGTCCCCTTCTGCCGTTTCCAGTTGAAATTCATCTGATAGGAGAGTTCGTCGATCCGTGAGGAGAGAAATCCAACCCGGTCGTACACCTGGTTGCGGGCAAGTTCTTTATAACCATCCGCCGTAAGATAGCGTCCCTTCTTCTCCTTGTACTCAGTCAGTCCGGCCTTGTCCATGGCAAGCATATGAAAACGGACAGTCCGCTCACTCAAAGAGGTTCCCCTTTCCTGGAGTCTCTCTTTTATGATCTGACTGGAGAGGGGCTCATCCTCTTCAGAAAGAATTTTCAGAATCAGAAGCCGTTTGGCATCGGTCTTTTCCATTACTCCCCGGCTCCGTAATGATCCTCTTCATCTCCATCCAGGTTTGCCAGGAGGGATGTGAAGGCCCGAAGCACGGGAGTCTGGCTCTTCCTGCGGTTCACACAGATACCGACATTATAGGGTTCGAGGTCGGGTACGTCGGGAAGAACCTGAACCTTGTCCTGAATCAAGGAATTTTCTCTTACAAGAGAAGGAACCACACCGATTCCGAATCCCAGACTGACAAGGGCAATGATCGCCTCGTTTCCATCCACCTCGGCATAGACCTCGGGCTGAATCTGCCGAGCCTTGAAAAAACGATCCAGCCGTTTGCGGGCCAGTCCCTTCTCCGGAAGAATAAGGGGAAGGTCATACCATTCGGTGCCGGGTGCTTTCAGCCGGTCTGTCAGATGGCACTGTGAGGCGGGGGCAACAAGCTGGAGGGGCGTACTTGTAACACTCATAAAGACCAGATTCTCAGGGAGAGAGTCGGGCTCGGCGGCCACCGAAAGGTCAGCTGTACCGCTCATAACCACGGCAACTGCATCGGCAGCGGAACCTGTTTTCAAATTGATATGAATGCCTGGATACATCTGGCGGCACTTTTCAAGCAGTTCGGGCAGAATTGTATAACAGGCGGTAACCGAACTATAGACAACAAGTTCCCCTTTGACGTCATGACTCTCCTCGGACAGATCGTCCTGAAGCAGCTGCCAGTCATTCAGTACGGCCAGGGCATACTCCCTGAAACGGCTTCCTGCGGGAGTCAGAACAACGCCGCGGTTGTCTCTGAAAAAGAGCTTCTGCCCTACTTCGTCCTCCATCCTCTGGATGGTTCTGCTCAGGGCGGATGGACTGATCGCCATGAGGTGACTGGTCTTTGTGTAGTGCAGAGTCTCTGAAAGTTTGAGAAAAAGCCGCAGTTCCCGAATATCCATTTAGGAGCTCTCCCTTGTTGAATTTTTTTCATTATAGATCAAAACTACCCGGGGAACAAATACCCTGGATGACAGAGACTCTTTAATTTCCCTCATCTTTGTTGTATCCTGTGTATTTGAGTTAGTTTATACAGATGGAGGTTTGCACTGAAAAAGCTGACTGTCATATTATTACTGCCCCTGTTTCTTCTCTCCTGTGCCGTGGACCAGCAGATAGCGCTGAACAAAGACGGTTCGGGTTCCATTGAGAGCAATGTCTATCTTGAGGGATTCTTTCTGAACACCCTGAAGGACCTGACCGGACTGAGCAGCTCCGGTCCCGAAGGAACAGACCGCCTGGAGCCCGATGCCATTGCCGCTGAGATGGCGATGAATCCCTTCTTTTTTGATATTGAGGTGGAATCTCCGGCGGAGGGAACGTATAAGGGATCTCTAAAATTCAATCATATTGAAGAACTCCTTGGATCGGCGGCTGCCTCCGGAGAAAATAACATCTTCAACTACAGCAGTGACGGTGGAGACATCCACAGCCTGGAGATCCGTATCAACAGGGATAACTTCAACCAGATCTACCAGCTGTTCCCATTGCTTCAGGACCCCGGGTTCCAGTACTTTATGCCCGATCCCGGCATTAGCGAAGCGGAGTACAGCAATATGCTGTTTTTCATATTTGACGGCCAGGACGGTTTGACAGAGAGCGCCCTCAGAACCCTTATCAGAACGGCCTCCCTCAAACTTATAATTACGGTTGACGGAACCATAACAAACCAGAAAGGGGGTCAGCTGCTGAATGAGTCAACAATGCGGTTCACCCTGCCCCTTGTAAAACTGCTTATGCAGAATGAAGACATTAACTACTCCCTCAGCTACAGAGGCTGAGGCGGTAACAGAAGGAAAAACAATGAGTGAAAAGAAAGTCGGAATAATAGGAGCCGGAGCCTTCGGAACGGCCATTGCCAAAATTCTCGGGCAGAAGGGAATCGATACCACGATCTGGAGTTTTACCGAAGCCGGTGCCTCAGACATCAATGATAAAAGAGAGAACTGCGAGTTTCTTCCGGGAGTCGCCGTTCCTCCCTCTGTAAGGGCCACAACTGATATTGTGGAGGCAGCCACCGGACGGGACTACCTGATACTGGCAACACCTTCCCTTTTCCTTGTCGATACAATCAAACAGATTCTCCATGTTCCCAATATTCAGGAAGGTGAGACCCTGATCGCCACCATCACCAAAGGATTCGCCCCCGGTAAAAACGGCCCCCAGTTTATTATCGAAACAATGGAAAACTATCTGCCCGGTTTCTACAAGGGAAACCTTGTCTATATCTCAGGCCCCAGTCATGCCGAAGAGATCGGAATGGGAAAAATCACAGGGCTGATTTCCGCATCTGCCAATCCCCGCAATTCCATTGAGTTCAGAGAGCTTCTTGCATCACCAAGCACAAGGCTCTTCTCTTCACTGGATGTTGTGGGAGTTCAGACCTGCGCAGCCATCAAAAACGTCATAGCCATCGCCTTCGGCATTCTGGATGCCCTGAAGGAGACCACTGAACTTGTGGGTGACAATACTGAGTCCTTTCTCTTCGCCGCCGGTCTCAATGAGATTCAGTCCCTGGGCAAGGCGCTGGGATCCACCCACCCCGAAACCTTCACATCCATCGCCGGTGTGGGAGACCTGGATGTAACCTGCCGGTCTCAGTTCGGCCGCAACCGCCGGTTCGGAAGGGATATAATTCTGAAACGGATTCATGAACAGTTTGATGATATCAACGATCTGATCGCCCATATTGGAAGCCTCGGCTACCTTCCCGAGGGAGCTATTGCCGCCCAGTACGCTGTTCTTCTGGGTGAGAAACACGGACTGAAGATTCCCATCATAAACATGGTCTACTCCATCCTGAACAGAAAGATTAAACCCGAAGAGGCAATCAACCTCTTTCTAGGCTGATTCCTTCCCGCCCGGGCTTATCAGGCCCGGTGGAAACCATCCCGGAGGACTGATCATACTCAGCCGCCGTGGACGGCAAATCCCAGCCTGCCCCGAATATAAATGAACATCAATCTGATTAATTTTCAGGTTTGACTTGAAAGGGCAGGCATGACAGGATACAATTCCATCAGATGAAATTGCTCCGTCTTTTCATATTTCTACTCCTCGCTACAGCCTCATCGCCTCTCACAGCACTTGATATTTATCTGAACGAAAGTCTCTGGCACAGCTACTCCGAGGAGGATCTGGAAGCACTGAAGGTCAAGCTGTCCGGAAACGGCAGCACAGCACAGTGGTTTACCGGAATCCCCTTCCGCGAACTCCTCCCGCTGATGGAAGAGCTGGAAGGGATCAGGATGACCGTACCCGACGGGGATATCTTCCTGGAAAGGGACATGGACTTTCTCAGACACTCAAGCTTAAGGGACGAAGAGGGAGAGTGGCTTCTTTCAATAGGGAGCTCTGTCTACAGCAGTCCTGTGCGTGTCGATCTCTACGGAACTCCTTTACCCGGCAGGCCTCTGGTTATATGGGTGGAACCGGGACTGAAAGAATTAAAAAAGCAGATTGAAGTATGGGCAGGTATCCACAAAAGAATAGTGGAAGTCAGAGAAATAGAGAACATCGGCGACGAGCTGATTCACAGAGAGATGACCGGAGACCTGAGGCCTGATTTTATTCTTCAGTTCCAGGGGGAATCAGAAGATTTCTCGGAAGACCGCACCGTAGCTTTTATAATGCAGAGCATACTTAAACAGGCAGATGAAAGCCCCGTTGATACCCTTGTCCTTCCATCAGGTCGGAAACTTCATCCTGACCTGTTTCTTAGTATACTTAAATTCAGCACCCTTCCCGGTGAAACACCCTATTCACCGGCCTTCCCGATGGACGAAGAGAACATAAGCAGCGCCACATCGATCTATCTTGATCTTATCCTCAGAGCGGCCCTTGTTGAACAGGATGATTTTTTCCTGAGTGAGACCTACAGGAAACGGCACTTTGCCTTCTTCCCGGCCCGCTCCTTTGCCCATATGAGCGGTGTCCTGGCTCCCCTGCCCCGCCTGCCGGGAATGACAAGAAATATTCCTGCCAGAGTCTACCCGCTGCAGCTCAAAAGAATAAGCCTGGATTTACCGGAAGGAACTCTACTTGACTTTCTGAAAACTCCTGGAATCCAGCACAATCTTCTCTCAACCGGAGAGAGACAGCTTCCGGCGCTGCATTCCATAATGGATGAGAGAGAGTTGGACAGGGAAGAATCAGATCTCTATGAGGACTGGAAGCAGGGGTATATCCTCTGCAGCTGCAGCTATAACTTTATAAGCAGAGTACAGGAATTTCTTCCTGATATCAGCCGGGCGGAACGGGCGGTTCCATTTGAGTGATTTTCCCTTTCTGCCCCTGGACCCTGAACCCAGAGTGGGGATCTTCTGGAGTTACCAGAACCATCTGTTCTATGCCGAATCTGCTCCTGTGACCCAGGGTATGATTACGTCCATATCCGTTGACTACAAGGTCGGCCACTATGCAGCCTGGTTCCTTATGAGCAAGAAGGGTGTACTGGACAAGCTCCCCCCCAGTTTCCGTTCCGAGTATGACACCATCCCCCGCGGCCGTGTGGTCTACCTGTTTAAAAAGGAAAAATTTGTGATATACCACGGTGATGACTTCAGCGATTCAGAGCTGGACGCTGTAAAAAAGAGCTTTTGCCTCCCGGAAGAGTGGACCATCGACGACGTGGACATGCATTACAATCCCCTGCCCGAAGATTTCGAATTCTAGACAGCAGACTGCGGCGCAGGGTTCCTGCAGAAAATGCTTTTTGTCATTTCTCAATCTTTCTGATAAAATAGTCCCCTGCATCAGGAGGACATCATTTGAAGCGTTCAAAATATTTCAGCAAACCCCTATTCCTTATCCTGAAAGCCACGGCGGGAACCTGGTTCAGGATTTTCTACCCTGTAAAAATAACCAATCCCGAGATATTCAAAGAGATGAAACCGCCCTACCTTATCCTGCCCAATCATGTGATGAAATGGGATGCGGTACTTATAAACAATCTCTTCCCTGAGCCCCTGAACTGCATGGTCTCCGAGTCTCATTACCGTAAACCGCATATAGCCTTTCTCCTTTCTCTTCTGGGGGCATTTCCCAAGGCGAAAGCCAAGAGCGATCTGGGAGCCATAAGGCATATGATGGACCTTAAGAAACTTAATAAAAATATCTGCGTCTATCCTGAGGGGCAGATGAGCTGGGACGGCAGCAGCCTGCCCCTGTTCTACTCCACAGCCAAGCTGATCCAGCTGCTGAAGCTCCCTGTGTATGCTCCTGTTTTCTCGGGGGGCACAGCCGTTTTCCCCCGCTGGGGAAAGGGGAAGCGGAAGGGGCCTATGGAGCTTACAATCCATAGAATCTTTAAAGATTCAAAGGAGATAAAGGCCCTGGACAGCGACGGTGTTTTCAAGCGGATGGAAGAGATTCTTTCACACAGCGTAACAGACAGCGGCAGGGCCCTTATTGAGAGAAACTGGAGCTACCGCTCGAACAGCCGGGCGGAGTATCTTGAAAACGTACTCTTTATCTGCCCCTCCTGCAGGAGTATCAAAACCCTCACCTCCCGCGGGAACACCCTGCTTTGCAGCAGCTGCGGACACACTGCCGAACTCAATGAGTACTATGAGTTCCGATACAAGGAAGAAAAAACTGCTCAACCAGGCAGGCTGCCGGGCAATCTGATGGAGTGGAACCAGTGGCAGAAAGAGGTGCTTCCCGGCATGCTGAATGAGTACTGCACCTCAGCTGAAGAGAAGCCCTTTATGTCCGACAGTGATGTTGAAATCAAGACGGGATTCCGTATGGCCCCCCTGAAGACCTGGACCTCAAAGGGTGAGATTTCCCTCTATAAAGAGCATGTACTCCTCCGCTCCGGAGAGGGAGAAATGCGCAGGATTCCCTTTGCGGAGATAAGCGCGGTCCATGTCATGACCCGGCAGAAGCTGGAGTTCTACCATGACCGGACCCTCTATGTATTTTTCTTCCCGACCCTGAGGGTATCGGGATACAAGTGGCTCTGTGCACTGAGAACACTCGGGGTTCCCTCTTCCTACGCCTGGCATGGAGAAGAGGTAGAGAAGATCTGAAGGATGATCCCGGCGGCAGCCTGCTGAATACCTGAATGGATCATGGATTCTGTGGAACGAGGGGCGTCCTGTCAAAGGGACACTCAGTCACTCCGTCATCATAGAAGAGAGCCCCGCAGAAAGGGCAGCGCAGATAGGTTCCGTCATGAAGGAAGGTAACCTTCTTTACACCGTTGTACTGAAGATAGATCCGGGCATAGACACCGAACTCAGGGTCCATCCCGCCCAGATAACCTGTCGTATCAAGAAAGCCGTCAAAAGCCTCTCCCGAACTGAGTTCCACCCGGCAGGGTGTATAACCGTCGGGAGGAGCTTCGTAGTTGCCTGTCAGCTCAAAGCTTGTAATTTTGAAAAGATCCAGAGGATACTCGGCAAGACCCCTGTCTGTCCCCCGGCGAAACCAGACAAAGTACTTCCGGTCTCCTTCGGGGCTGAGGTAGCTTGCATCGTTGAGGGAGTAGATATTTCCGTCGCTGTCTTCGACACTGACGGTATAGAAGGGATCATACTCCAGATTACCCGGAAAGGAGATCCCCTCCTGTGCTGCCAGAGGGAGTATCAGACAGAATAGAAAAACAGGCAGTACCTTTTTCATAAAGATCATATTACCCCCTCACAGCCCTCAGATCAATCCCCGACTGTAAACTGCACCTGCTGGGCAGGAATATCCACAGATTCAGCCTTGACTGTAACTCTGGCATTCAGGGGAAGTTTCTCCTTCAGAGCGACTCTTGTCTCCAGGGCCAGGGACGGGATCTGCAGGACAAACTGCTTGTCGGCACGACCGACGATGATTCCCTCGCCCTCCCATTCGGGATTTTCACTGAGATAAACGAGCTTCCAGTGGAGATTGGAGCTGCGCTCACTCATGACAACCCGGCCGGTGACCGACTCACACGAGGCGGTTCCCTCCAGGACGTCCTCCTCAGTCAGAAGAGGAAGCCCCGCCTGATAGAGGCGGATCTGCTGCTGAACAAGAAGGTCTGAGTAACGCCTCAGGGGACTCGTAGCCCTTGTATATACGGGAAGCCCCATTCCGCTGTGAGGTCCGCCGATGCTGGTGGTCTGGCTCCGTTTCATAAACTTCCGCAGAGCCACCATGGAGGCAGGATCATCGGGAGAGGTCACGGGAAGGTCTCCCTCCGGGGCCGGCTGTGTCACATAGGGGATGGGAATGGAGTTGTCCCGGCAGTATCTTGCACAGTGGAACCCGCTCATCATCATAGCTTCGGCCACCATATCCCGGCTGGAAAACTCCTCTATGGGAGATATCTCAATGGCTCCGCCGGAAGTCACTCTTGTCTTCACTTCGGGAAGCTGGAGAGCAAGGGCGCCGTTCTCCATCCGCCAGGCATTGAAGCGGTCTGTAATCTTCTTTATTGAGGCAAAGGGTTCTTCCGCCATTCTTTCCTCTACGGCACCGTAGGTGGTTCGGGTGACCTTGACAGTAGAGAAGAAGATCTCACAGTCGGCAACATTCCACCCGTCGTCCAGGGTATAGCAGAAACTCAGGGCAGGAGAGATCTCCTGAAGCCCCAGCCCCAGCTTCTCGGTGGCCTCGGGAGGGAGCATGGGTACAGTGGTTTCAGGAAGGTAGAGGTTGGCCGCCCTTCCCCGGGCCTCCCTGTCCGCATCGCCTCCCGCAGGAATCAGCGAGGATGAGTCGGCAATATGAACCCAGAACTTTCCATCGTGGAAACTCAGGGCATCGTCGGGGTCTTTATTGCCCTCGTCATCGATGGCATAGGCCTCCATATGGGTCAGGTCGCGACGCTGAGTCTCAGGCCCCTGCTCCAGTGCAAAGGAGGGAGCCGTAAGGGGCATGTCATAGCGTTCGGGCCAGGGGTTGCGCCTCTGGTCCCAGACACCCAGCTTTAAAAGAAAACGGTGGGCATTCTCGGGGCTCTGCTGGCGTCCCAGATCCTGGAGGATACGGGACCGCTTGCTCTTCTGCAGGCAGTACTGCTCCAGATCAGTCAGGAATCCCCTGTTTTCATCCTGGATAGTCCCCTTCTTCAGATCCTCTATAAAGGAGGACCACCGTTCTTCGGCTTCCTTCTTTTCAGCTTCCTCTTTCTGAATTTTCTCGACCTCTTCGGGAGTTCTTACAATGATCTCGTCAACGGTTCCCCTGAACCAGGGAGTACGGTTTAAAAGGAGGAAGGCCCCCCATGCGGAGGCGGGAGTAAACTCCGAGAAGGCCAGCTCTGCCAGCTCCTCAAGAGTGGGGGCCTCTCCCTGAAGGAGTTCCCAGGCCTCTTCCACGCTGGAAGGGGGAACCTGGATGCTTGCGGTGCTGCTTACAGGGCCGGGATGCAGGAGAATGATGTCCTTGGAGCGGACCTTCTTCTCCTTCCCGTCGGGCAGAGATATGACGATTTTATCGGACAGAATATCCTGAACGCAGGCGGGTACCTGCTTGTAGAGTACAAGAGAATTTTTTTTCATAGCCCCATCTTATACGATGGAAGCGAATCTGTCACGGCAGGCAAGCACCTCGTCGATGGAACCTTTCAATTTGGCAAAGAGATGGGGAATGATATCCGAGTATTTCTCTGATGCGGCCCGTTCAAGGGCCAGAGCGGCTGAGGCCAGATCTTCAGCGCCCAGATTGAGGGCGCCCCCCTTGATGGAGTGGGCTTCCCTGTGGATCAAAGCAGTATCTCTGCGGTAGATGGCCTCCTCAATTTCTCCCTGCTGAACCTCAAGAGCATCAAGAAACCCCAGGATAATGTCCCTGACCACGACTCTGTCGCCGTCCATCTCCTTCAAAAAGGCCCGATAGTCCAGAGGAAGAGTTCCGCAGCTCTCATCTTTAGGCTCTCCCGGAACTGCCGGCTTGGTGACCGGAGGTTTGTCGCCGTCATCCTTGAGGCACCAGAAACTGACAGCCCTGAGTAGCGCCTTCTTGCGGAGAGGTTTGTTCAGAACCTCATTCATTCCCGCCCGGCGGCAGGCCTCCTTGTTGGAGCTCAGAACATTGGCTGTCATACCTAAAATCGGTACATCTTTATAGTTTTCAAGGGAACGGATGCGGCTTGTAGCCTCCATCCCGTCCATCCTGGGCATATGGACATCCATAAGTATAAGGTCGAAGCTCTTCTCCTTCACCTTTTTAAGGGCATTAAGGCCGTTGCTGCAGAGATCCACCCGGCACCCGGCGCTGAATAGATGATGCTGCACAATTTCCCTGTTGGTGGGATAGTCTTCAACTACAAGGATACGAAGCCCCTGAAGGTCTGCTGTAAGCTCGGCTGAGCCTGAAAGGGGAGATCTGTCCACCAGCTCCCCGGGGGCGGCTTTGCGGCAGTGGATTGTGAAGTAGAATACCGAGCCTTCACCCTCCTTCGATTCAAACCAGATCTTTCCGCCCATTATATTGACAAGTTCCCTGGAGATGGAGATTCCCAGCCCGGTGCCGCCGTAGTTCTTTGAGATGGAGGTATCAGCCTGAACAAAACTCTCAAAGATGCTCATATGCATATGCTCGGGGATACCGATTCCCGAGTCCTTCACCTCGAAGCGCAGAATAAGGCCCTCAGGATCGTCACGTTCCACGACAGCACTGAGTTTAATGCCGCCCTGGGAGGTAAACTTGACAGCATTGGAGAGCAGGTTCAGCAGAACCTGCCTCAGGCGGTAGGAGTCGCTCCATATAAACTCGGGGATGCGGTTGTCGTAGTCCACAGTCAGCTTGAGCCCCTTGTTCCTGGCTCTCAGGCGGATGAAACTGATGGTCTCCGATAGAAGGCTGCGCAGAGGAAAGGAACTGAAGTTGAGCTGAAGCCTGTTGGCCTCTATCTTTGAGAGATCCAGAAGCTGATTGATAAGGGTCATCAGGTTTTCTGTTTCATCCAGAATCTTTCCGGCATACATCAGGGCTTCCGGAGATTCCAGAGAAGCCATAACAATTTCGGTGAAACCGATTATCCCGTTCAGGGGAGTTCTTATTTCATGGGAGATATTTGCCAGAAAGCGGCTCTTCGCCTTATTGGCCTCCTCCGCCTCCTGCTGTGCCTGCTCTGCCCGTACAATGGCCTTGCGGAGGTCTATATCCGCCTTGACCTGCTCTGATATGTCTGTAATGATCCCTTCGAGAATTTCTGTATGCTCCAATGACTGGAGTATGACTCTGGCCCAGAAGGAGTCGCCGTTCTTCCTGAATGTATGGAGAGAGAACGAGACGGCCTCCCCCTCCTGGATATTGGCGAAGTGCCGGGGATCAATAAAATAGAAATCATCTTCGGGATTGGGCTGAAGGTGAAGCTTCAGATCCTCCAGAGTATCACAGAGAAAGAGCTGAACCATTTCGCTGTTGGCATCCAGAAGGCGGCAGTCCCTGGCAGTCAGGGTAAACAGCCCTACCCGCGCCTGTTGAAGAAGGTATCGGTACCTGGCCTCTACAGCCTCTTTCTCATCTTCAAGGGCAAACATCTGCTTCTGCAGCCGGCGGCGCTCAAGTTCATTGATTATATTATCATCCATCTTGAGAAAATCCTTTCACTCTATTATACACAATATCTGCAATATTCAGAGTCTCTGTCATTAATTCAAATTTCTGGAAATGCTCTCAAGAATTGCGGCGAAGGTCACCGGTTTGCAGAGGAATTCATCGGCACCGGCATTGTAACCGCTGCGGATATCGCTCTCCTCGGCCAGAGCGCTCAGGAGTATCACGGGAATACCCGATGTATTTGCCGCCGACTTGATGATTCTGGTGGTTTCATACCCGTCAACTTCAGGCATCCTGACATCCATAAGAATAAGATCGGGAAGAGAGGAGAGAAGATCCAGCACCTGCCGCCCTGTAGCCGCTTCAAAGACTTCCAGCCCCAGCCCGGACAGGCGTCTGCCGAGATGCTTACGGATAAAATCCTCATCATCGGCAATGATAATCCTCTTTCCTGTCAATAAACCCGTATCAGGCAAACCGGTCTCCCTTGAATATTAAGCTAATTCAAAGTATCCGACTTTTCGCCCCCCTTTTCCAGTAAGTTATCAGAAAAGGGAGGATGTGTATTTCAGCAAAAAGTGAAAAAGATGATCAGTTGGTCAGAGCCGCGATGGCCGCTCCCAGAAGGGGTGCGTCCTCTACACGGACAATCTCGAAATACCGCTGATTGTCACCGCTGAAGATCTCTCTCAGGTACTGCTCAACCCGGCTTCTGAACTGGAAGAAACAGTAGAATGTGGTACCGTCGACTGTCAGACAGACAGGGGCGAGAGGCGATGTTCCGGCACCGGATTTCAAAACCGTTCCGGCCATGGAACAGGCTGCAAGGCGGGCCGCTCTCTCCAGGAGATTATTGATAATGTAGAAAAGACTCTCTTTGTCGTCGTCAGAACACTCTTTGAGGGAGGAAACAAGGATATTCTCCCTGTCATTGGGATTATGAAGATAGTCGTCCACATCCTTGGTGCTGAGACGTCCCAGATCCATCAGAATTTTTCCGGCTTCAGACGTAAAAAGCCCATCTTCCACAGCCTTCTCAAGAGTTTTGGTAACAACAAGGCCGAAATATCCTCCGGACATCATTTTTTCAAGAAAGTAGCTGCCGGGATCGCTTGTTCCCGCATCCAGAGTCTTGTCGATATCTCCCTGTGGAGGCAGGCCGTAGGAGCCGCACTCTGTATTGATAATCTGGTGATGGGCAGGGTCCATGCCATCAAGCTTTTTGATATTGCTGTTGGACTCGATATAGCAGCTGTTGATACCGGTACCGAAGATATAACCCACATAGCTTGAAAAATTCTGATCAGGAAACGAGATCATTCCTGTCAGAAGGGTCGCCACCGTGTCATTGAGGATGACAATATCACGCTCTTCGCTTACACCCTTCTTCTTCAGATAGGCCAGAAGATTCTCACCGATCATCTCACCATGGACCTCGGGACACTCCACTTCCTTGCTGAATTTGATCAGTTTTCCGTCTTTGTTGGGAAAGATCTCTGTGGGATAGGAGAAACAGAACCCGATCTTGTCTCCTCTGGGAACCAGGTCCTTTATGTATTCAGCAAGTGTATCGAAAAACTCATCCTTGCTTACAGCTCCGCCTGTACCGGGCATGGGATACTTCTTAAACTCCTCAATAAGGGGTTTATAGTTTTTATCAAAAGAGACAAGTGCGGTTCTCAGATTGGTACCGCCGGCGTCAATTACAACGACCTTTTTCGAAGGAGGAATGGGATTCTCTGTTTCAATATAGGTGGGGATCATGGCAATACTGCTATCGCCGGAAAGCCCCCTCTCCATCTCGCTGATAAAGGATTCTACACAGTTATCAAGGTTTACAGAGTCAGAATGCATACTGTATTTTTTTAAAAAGGACTCTACCCTGTTTTTAAGGTCGCTCATATCGGAATTCCCCCCGGAATTTGTTTATTTGGCTCTTATAAAATCATAAATAGCAGTAAAATGTCCAGTAAAAGCTACTCTTTGAAGAAGGCAATAAGACTGGATCTCTTATGAATTCCTGTCTTTTCAAAAATCGAGTGAATTTGTGATTTGATTGTACTGATGGATTTATTCAGATGATCCGCCAGATCTTTATTGGAAGTCAGGCCCTTGTCGCACATGATAAAGAGAATCTCCCTCTCTGCAGGAGTAAGGGAAAACTCGTCAACATCCAGCTGCAGAGCCGTAATCTTAGACTCGATGGGCTCCATATCGGTCAGCTCTTTCTTGAGATCCTTAACGATCATCTGCAGCGTATTGTTTCTCTGCCTCATCTTCCTGAGACTCTCATGCTGGGCCATGGCAATTGTAAGAAGAAAAAAGAGATCGAAGAGTATGCTCAGCACGCTTCCGTGAAGACGGTCCGCCCTCCCTGCTCCGATGATTGTAAATGAAATAATAAAGAGGGCCAGAAGAGCAAAGCGGAGATGATTCAGCTGCTTGTAGTTATAGGCGAGGATCACCGCAAGATAGAACAGGGCAATGCCGTAGGAGCTTTCAAAACTGTCCAGAATGGAAAGACCGCTGAAAAAAAGAAGGATCAGAACCTGCAGTCCCCGGCTCAGTTCCCTGAAGGGATAGTGATGTCTTATAGAAAGGATGGTGACAGCCAGCATGGGGAGAGCCAGTAGAATGAGAGCCGTGAAGCTGACAAAGGAGATAAGGGTTCTTGACGCAGGGTCCTGCAGAACAAAAATTGAGTAGGCATTTCCGAAAAATGAAAAAAGCCCCAGTGCCGAAAGAGTAAAACCTATTATTAGATCAAAACGGATTTCAAACAGTCTTCCCATACTTTACTAAAAATATCAGCAAATTATTTTTTAATACAGTCCTTCTGTGCACAGGTTCTGAAGTATATCAGGCACCAAGGGCCCAGGTTGTAAAGGGGACATACTCAACCGAAAGAATCTCGTCCATCACGGGGCAGTCAATATCCTCTACACAGAGTCCCAGTGTCTCCATGACAGCCTCATAGTCCCACTGTCCTGAGTTGAGAGGATTGTATCGGTTGTTATCCAGATCGGATTCGCTGTTTTTTTTGTAGTCCATCAGCAGAACCATGGCAATGAGGTGCATTCCCCGGCTCAGGATTCTGTCATCTCCCCCTGTAAAGTGGCAGTAGGGGATAAGAGGGCGCAGAATATCCTGATCGTCCTGAGGTTTGTGCTCATAGACCTCTTTTACAGGAGTATGTTTGCTTAGAAGAAAGAGGGAGAGATTGGTAAAGCCGTCTCTCAGAGGCTGATTTGTTCCTGCAATTCCAGGCAGCATACCGATCAGCCGGCAGAGTCTGTGGCCCAGGATAAAATCTTTTTTATCCTCAAGCTCGGGCATTCCTTTGAGAACCTCTGTAACAAGCTCATTCCATTCACTGTCAGAGTTCACGATCATACTGTCCCAGTCTTTCATCCTTGGATTCCTCCGAATCATAAGATATTATTAGTTAATACGGACATCCGGCACAGCAGATCGGTTCATCGTTTCAAAAGGGAGTATCCGAGTCTCTTATGATCATTTTAAAAATAATTTTAATACAGAAACAGAAGTCATTTCCTCATAATTGACATTTTTTTTCTGTTTTGCACGGTGTGGAAGGAATAAAAGATTATGAAGATAACAATTATTGCCGTCGGCAAGCTCAAAGAAAAATACTGGAAAGCCGCCATCGAGGAGTATTCAAAGCGCCTGAGCCGCTACTGCACACTCAATATTGTTGAAGTGGCCGATGAAAAATGTCCGGAAAACGCTTCTGAAGAGGATATGAAAATAGTCCGAAAAAAGGAGGCGGAACGGATTATTGCCAAACTCTCAGCCGATGCCTTTCTGGTGACCATGGAGATCGGAGGGAAGGCTTTTGACTCCGAAGGACTGGCCTCCTGGATGGACCGTCTGCCGCACCAGGGCCACTCCCACCTTGCGTTTGTTATTGGCGGCTCCGTGGGGCTGGACAGCGAACTCTGCAGCCGAAGCAGACAGGCAATCTCTTTTTCAAGGCTCACATTTCCCCACCAGATGATGAGGGTCATCCTGCTGGAACAGATCTACAGGGCCTACAGAATCATCAGAAACGAGCCCTACCATAAGTAAATCAGCGCAGAAGACGGCGGACTGCGCTGTTCTCTCCCGCTGCGGCAAGGCTTGAGGGCGTGTCTCCCTGAAGGTCCTCTACAGTTCTGTCAGCCCCCGCCCGCAGAAGCATTCTGACGG
Source organism: Oceanispirochaeta sp. (assembly GCA_963676905.2). GTDB lineage: Bacteria > Spirochaetota > Spirochaetia > DSM-2461 > DSM-2461 > Oceanispirochaeta. The sequence continues at coordinate 1,586,964 of CAXXVE010000001.1, read as the reverse complement.
CCCCCTCCTCTCCCGCCTCAGCGGCATAGTGGAGAGCGGTCCGCCCCCGTTCATCTCTGCCTGCCGGTGATGCCCCGGCTTCAAGAAGAAGGGAGGCAATCTCCCAGTGCCCCAGCCTGGCGGAGATAAGAAGAGGGCTGTAGTCCCGGGGGTCCGGCGATCCGGGATCAGCTCCTTCAGAAAGGAGCATCCGGGTCACATAATACTGACCGTTTAAAACAGCCTCGGCCAGAGCGCTGCCCTGCTGGGTCACAGCCGAAAAACCAACCCCGAGATGGGCTCCGATAATCCTGTAACGCCACTGAACACTCTCTTCAGAATCACCGGACTTCTCAAGAGCTACTATGGCTGTACGCTTTTCAAAAGGACTGAGGATATACCCCTTCAGAATCAGGTCCTCCACCACTCCCCCCTCCTGAGAAGGGCTGTAGCTGTACACTGTTTTAGCTGTAACAGAGTTCCTGTAGAGTTCAATCCTGATATCTTTCGTCCTGCCACCGGGATGGGTGGATGATTCGGAGCGGTCCATGGAGGATGTGATTCTGTAGGCAGCGCCGTCATGTTCGAAGAGCTGACCTCCCGACTGGAAATCTTTTCCGGGTTCGACCTTGAAGCGAACAAGCTGCGAGTACCACTCCGGATGGAGGTTCCAAAGCTCCTTGGGAGTCTGATTCTCCAGAAGGGTCCAGCGGGGGCTCTCATATAGGAGTTTGTCTTCAATCAGATCCATCACATACCACTGCCAGTAGGAACCTCCCGATTCGGAAGGGGAAACAATTCCATAGGCAAAAACACCCTCCTTTGTCCATCCGATGGCATGCAGTTCCATCCTGTCAAAACGAAAATCCTCAAGAGGAACTGGGCCGGGCCAGCGTTCTGCAGAAAAAAGAGGTAGGGATATAAAAATAAGCAATGCCGGAAGCAGCAGAATCTGTCTTGAATTTCTGTTCATGTCTTTCTAATATACCAGAAGAATTTCTAAAAATACACAGGATCTGACAGATGCAGAATCCAAAGGCAGTGATTATGAATATGAACAGTATGACCACTCTGGCAACCCTGGTTATCATCGGAATCAGCTACATCGTTCCGGTCTTTGCCCCCCAGCTCCGCTCTCTGGGTTTCTTCGCCCTCTCGGGAGCCGTAACAAACTGGCTGGCAGTACACATGCTCTTTGAGAAGGTCCCCGGCCTCTACGGCTCAGGAGTCATCCCCCTTCACTTCGAAGACTTTAAAAAGGGGATTAAAAACCTGATTATGGATCAGTTTTTTACCTCGGAAAATGTATCGAGGCTGATGGCCGGAGAGACAGGGAATCTTACAGACAGGGTTGACTTCAGCGCCGCTGCTGATGCCGTAAACTATGACAGGATATTCGAGGGCCTCACCGAAACAATTCTCAGCTCGTCACTGGGCGGTATGCTGGGCATGTTCGGAGGAGCGTCTGTCCTTGAAAACTTCAGAGACCCCTTCAAAACAAAAACAAGAGAAATAATCATCACTGAAACCGCCAGTCCCGAGTTCCACAAAATGCTTGCATCCTCGATGGATACAGGCAGAGCCGCCGAGGATATTATTGAAAAGGTATCCTCCATTGTCCAGAAAAGACTGGATGAACTGACCCCGCTGATGGTAAAGGAGATTGTCCAGGAGATGATCCGGAAGCATCTGGGTTGGCTTGTTCTCTGGGGAGGCGTCTTCGGAGGAATTATAGGTCTTGTAATGAGCTTTCTGCCGTTCTGAGTCCCGGCGGGATGCGTATTGACGCTCTTGCAGCATTAAATTGCATTTTTTTCTTTACAAATAAAAAGAGTGATGAGAGAATAACTTCAGGCAAAAAAAAGCCCCTGAAGAAAAGGAGGAAACTTCAGGGGCCCAAAAGCAATTGGAAAAAAAGGTAATCAATCTCTTCTTCCGCAGGTTTCAGTTAACAACTTCAACCATAGGTCATTAGCACTTCAACGAAGAAAAGGAGGAAAACTCCGACTGAAGCTTCTCGCTAATTCACTTCAAAATATAATAATCTCGTCATTTTAAGTCAAGCCGAGGGGCTTGCATTATGCTTACCTCATCGGGGTAATTTCCGGTGACAAGCTGACTGTAGTTTAATTATTCTTTGTCAGGATTTTGTGAAGAAATTGAAAAGATTTCATCCAGTTCATTTATGAATACTGTGAACGACTCTTATCTATTCACCTGATTTTGAAATACTGTTTCATTATATTTTCTTACAGGGAAAAGAGATTCTCAGCAAAGCCCCGCCGGACTCTCCCTGCAGAGCCTCAATTGTTCCTCCCTGATTTTCAATTATAATCCTGCTGATTGAGAGCCCCAACCCGCTGCCTTCACTGCTCCGTGATTTATCAATCTTGAAAAATCTGTTAAAAATCTTCTCTCTTAACTCTTCCGGAATTCCAAGCCCTGAATCTTCAACATCTACATAAATGTTGTTTTTAGCCCGCCGGCAGCGGAGAGTTATGCGTCCGGATTCCGGTGTATGGCGGAGAGCATTGGTCATAAGATTGCCAATGACCTGCTTTGTTTTCTGACGGTCTCCCTCAAAAAAAATATCTGAATCCGACTCAAGTGAAACTTCGATACTCTTCTGCAGCGCCAGAGCCCTGAAATCAGCGGCGGCGCTCTCCACAAGAGCGGAAAGAGAAAAATCTTCAACCTCACTTCTCCTGCTGCCCGACTCCTCACTTGCAAGAAGCTGAAGGTTACGCACCAGGTCGGCCAGGGAACGGGTCTCCCTGTACAGAGACTCAAGCCTCCCCCTGTCGGCCTTATAGACGCCGTCGAGAATCATCTCAAGATTTCCCATAATGAGGCTTACCGGGGTACGGAGTTCGTGGGCTGTATCACTGATGATCTGCTTTTTCCACACTTCTGAAGCCTCGAGGGATTCAGCCATATCATTGAATCCCCGGGAGAGGAGGGTCAGATCATCTTCAATTCCAAGCTTAGACCGGGGAATCTCCACCCTGAATCCGTACTCTCCCTTCTGCAGGGTCTGCACTCCGCGGTGAAGGCTCTTCAGGGGACGGAGGGTCCGCCTCAGAAGAACGACTCCCAGAAGGGAGGCACAGAGGGCTGAAAGAATGGGATAGAGAAGTATGCTGTGAAAAAGGGAGCTCATGTGGTAGAGATCAACAAAACCCTCCGCCTGTCCCGCCTGGTTTCCCGCAAGGACATAGCCAGCTACCTCACCATCTGACAGAAAAGGTTCTCCCTGACGGTACTCTTCGGGAGTGAGACTGTGCCGGGCGGATCCCTCTCCGGGGACTCGATACTCCCCCTGCAGAATAGCACCGTTTGCATCGGTAACAATAAGAGGGATAAGTTCATCCCCCTCGGGAACAACAAGAGGCCGCAGGGGAAGGACCTGATTCCGGCCGTTATCTCTGGGAGGCATCATTCCCATCCGCCCTTCCATCATACCCTGACCATTTCGTCTCATACTCATGGTTCTAAGAGTCTGTTCAAGCTGTCCCTTCTCCGCTGCTGCGGTCAGAGTATCCGCAACGACCGAGGCAATATTGCTGTCCCGGCGGCTGTTCATCAGACGCACCCTGTTCATAGTCACCGAGCTGACAAAAAAGATGCTTACAAGGGAACTGAAAAATACGGAGAGGACCATGATCATTACAAGACGGGTTGTGAGGGATATCTTCATTCGCTCTCCCGCATCTTGTAGCCCACTCCCCAGACTGTCAGAATATACTCGGGATGGGAGGGGTCCTCTTCGATAAGCTTCCTTATATTCTTGATATGCACATCGATGGACCGTTCATAGCCCTCGTAGGGATCTTCCTGAAATGTATGAAGGAGGTCCATTCGGGAGAAGACCCGCCCCGGAGAGCTGATCATCCGCTCCAGTATTTCAAACTGCGCTGCCGTCAGCTCCACCTTACCGCCCCGGACTGTCACTGAGTGCTTGTCCCTGTCGATTTCAAGATCTCCGATGGAAAGCCTGACCGGCATCTCCAGGTCCTGAGAAGGGGCCGGGGGCGGAGAAGAGCGTCTCATCACGGTTCTGATCCGGGCGGCAAGTTCCTTCATGCTGAAGGGTTTGGCAATATAGTCATCGGCACCCAGTTCCAGTCCCAGTACAGTATCCCCTTCCTCAGTCTTCGCAGTAACCATCAGTACGGGGATATCCGACTCCTTACGGATTTCACGGAGGACCTCTGTTCCATCCAGACGGGGCATCATGATATCCAGAAGAATCAGATCGACCCCGCCCTTCCGCCAGCTCTTGAGGGCATCAATCCCGTCATAGACCGAGATAGTAGAGAAGCCCAGGGCCTCCAGGTAATCGCAGATCATTTCGTTTATTCCGCGTTCATCTTCTGCAACAAGAATCGTTTTCATAGTTCCAGTATAACTGTGAGCTGTGAAAAAAGTGTGAATGAAATATAAAAAGAGCGGTTTCGCTCCCTCCCCTGCTCTGCTCAGCAGGGGCCGCTTATTCCGTCCCGGAGCGCCTGTCATAGAGAAGGCCGTAGAGGGAGGGAATCAGAATCAGAGCGGTGATTGTGGAGAAGATCAGACCGAATATGATGGTGCTGGCCATGGGTCCCCATACCACCGACCTGCCTCCCAGCCCGAGAGCCGTCGGCAGCAGACCGGCTATGGTCGTCAGTGATGTCAGAAGAATAGGCCTCAGCCTGGTGGCAGCCGCCTCCTTCACAGCCTCACCGACACCCCGGCCTTCAGCCCGCAGCTCATTGATAAAGGAGATAAGTACGATGGAGTCGTTGACGGCGATCCCCGCCAGAGCGACGGCGGAATAGAGAACGGTTGTGGAGAAGGGAGTACCTGATACGAAAAGGTAGAGGACGACACCCACAAAGGCGAAGGGCACAGCCAGCAGGATAAGAAAAGGCTGGGAGTAGGAGTTAAACTGGGCTCCCAGGATCAGATAGATCAGAAAAATTCCCAGCAGAAAGATCCGGGCGATCTGAATCAGAAGGTCATCCAGATCGGAAAACTCACCGCCCACTGAGAGGCGCATATCGGGGTACCGCCGTTCAAAGCGCTCTTTATAGAGCTCCTTCACAGCATCATTAATCTCCCGGATCCGGCTGTTGTCATAACTGTCGGCTGTAATTGTGATCTCCCGCTTGCCGTCCAGCCGCCTTATGGAGGCCAGAGCACTGCCCTGCTCCAGACGGGTCAGGGATGAGAGTGGAACCTGAACTCCCGAAGGTGAGTTGATCTTCATCTGGGCAAGCTCTTCGGCCCTGAGAGTTCCGGCAGCGCTCAAGCCCACATAGATATCCACATCCCTGTTGTTCTGGAAAAAACTGCTTGCCCGTACACCGTCCAGGGAGGCACGGAGATACTGTCCTATATAGACCGCCGACATGCCGTATCGCGCCGCAGCGGCGCCGTCCACGACAACCCTGAGTTCGGGTGTTCCAGCTTCATAGTTGTCCTTGATGTTGTAAAGCTCACCGTAGGCGGCGAGTTCTTCGGTAATGGCGGTGCCGACCCTTGTCAGGTCCTCATAGGAGTCACCGAAGAGGCGGAAGGAGACGGGAGACGATGTGGGGGGGCCGTTGGTGGCTCTCCTGAAAATGACCTGATCGGCCCCGGGAATATCACCTGTCAGAGATTTGAGCTCCGCCATAATCCCTGTAATACTCCTTGTCCGGCCCTCACTCTGCTCGGTCAGGTCAACTACAATCTGCCCGATATTCCCCTGCACCGTATTACCGCTGCTCCCGGCCCGGAAGCCTATAAAGCTGTTGATCCCCGAAACCTCTCCGTTTCCCACCAGAGGGACAAGCCGCTCCTCATAGGCCCGGATCAGAGCTTCAGTGCTGTCCAGGGAGGAACCGGGAGGAAGGTCGATATCTATATAAAAAAGTGTAAAGTCCTCTGCACTGAAGAGGTCCTGTTTCAACATGGGGACAAGGGAACAGGTACCGAGGCTGAAGGCAATGATCAGAAGTACAGCCAGTTTCCTGCGGTGATAGATCCTCTCAAGAAGCCGGGAAAACCCCTCCCTGAGTTTCGCGAAAACAAGCTCCCTCTCCCTTTTGGCAAAGGTTACCTTTCTGCCCTCAGGCCAGTCGGCATAGTGGGAGGGAAGAAAAATCACAGCCTCAAGGGTGGAGACTAGCAGGGAGATGGAGACCGTCAGGGGGATGATCCTGAGGAACTTTCCGATGGTTCCCGGCAGCAGCATAAGGGGAATAAAAGCGGCTACAGTGGTTGCCGTGGCCGCCGCGACAGGCAGAACAACCTGGTTGCTGCCGTCTATGGCCGCCTGCCGCCTTTCCAGACCGAGATTCTCGAGGCGGAAGCTGTTTTCGATAATAACAATGGCATGGTCGACAATAAGACCCAGAACCAGGACCAGTGCAAAGAGAGTGTTGCTGTTGAAGGTCTCACCGCTGAGGTCAAGGATAAGAAATGTCACAGCAAAGGTCACTGGAATACCCAGAGCCGTCATAAGGGCATTTCTGAGCCCTACGAAAAGGTAGAGCAGAAGGACAAGAAAGAGAAGGCCGAAGAGGGCGTTATTCACAAGCACATCAATGCTGTCCCGGATCTGAATGGTGGAGTCATTCTGGATATGGAGGCTGATTCCCGCAGGAAGGGTCTCTTCCCACTCTCCGGAGAGCGCCCTGAGGGACTCTACTATTTTTATTGAATTTCCTTTGGGTACCTTGGCGATTCTGAGGGTAACAGCGGTATTCCCGTTATAGAGGGAGCGGACTCCCCGGGGATCATACCCCTCATCCACCTCGGCGACATCGGAAATTTTAATATAGCCGTAGCCGTCGGGAGTCTGGCGGAGAATCACATCTCTGAGTCCATCCACCGTCTCAAGCTCGCCGATGGTTCTCAGCAGGTACTGCCTGCGGCCGCTTGTAAGGGTACCTCCGGGGGTATTGCTGTTTCTTCCCTGAAGAGCCTGAACAACATCCCCCACTCGGAGGCCGTAGCTCTCCAGAACAGCAGGTTTCACCTCTATAAAGATCTCCCGGTCCCGAGCCCCTATAAGATCAACAGAGGAGACATCGGGAACACGGATCATCTGATCCTGAAAGCGTTCAGCCAGATCGATAAGAAGCGCATACCCCTCCTCAGCCGAAAGATCTCCGGCACTCCCTGTGTAGGACAGGACAAGCTCGGCAACCGGCAGAAAGTCATTGGATGAGAAGTCGTCCACCGAGCTGTCCAGGGTCCCCTCGGGAAGAGAGACTTTGCTGAACCTGGTACGAACATCCTGAAAGAGCTTGTCAAACTGATTGGAACTGATGCCGCTGTCGAACTCAACCCTCACAACCGACAGGCCTTCGGAACTGAGAGACTGAATCTGATCCAGCTTATCAAGCCCCTGCATTTCATTTTCAATAGGGATGGTCACAAGCTTTTCAACATCTTCCGCCGACACTCCGGGCCAGGGGACAGTGATGTTCACCCAGTAGAAAGGCACCTCGGCGAACTGTTCCCGCGGCATACGGGAGAGGCTGAGCCCACCCAGAACAAGCAGGGTCACCATAAGGATGTTCAGCAGAACAGGATTATTGACCGAAAAGCGCCCGATATTCATGGCTCGTTCTCCTCAGAAGAGGACGGCAGAACAGGGTCTCCGGGGACAAGCGAGGAGAGGCCGCTTATGATCAGATCCTCACCGGCCTGAAGAAAGTATTCCTCTCCTCTGACCGGAGCGACTGAAACCCGGTTCCCCAGAGACTGCAGAACCCGTACAGGGACAGCTTCGGCAGCCCCTTCCCTCACCCGGAAGACATAATCCTGTGAGTCCCGCCGCACAAGAGCCTCTTCGGGGACAATGATCTGTGAAGGCCCCGGATAATCGGGGCGGATAAGAACCGATGCAGACATGCCTGACTTCAGTGAAGGGTCGCTCCCGTCCGACCAGGAAACAAGAACGGGAAATCCGCCCCCGCCGCTGCGGCTTCCGGGGGAGACAGCCTTCACCCGGGCCGGAAACTCTTTGCCGGGAAGGGCGTTGATCCTGACAGCCGCTTCATCCCCCGGTTTAACAAGAGAGATTTCGCTCTCCCCCAGACTCAGTCTTATCTGCCAGGCACTCAGGTCGGCAATATGGGCCACTGTCCTTGAGGATTGCAGGTAGCTGCCCTCGGCAATGGAGGAGTCGCGGCTGCTTATATAACCGCTGAAGGGCGCCTTGACCGCCGTATCGTCCAGAACCTTGCGGGCCTGCTCCATACGCAACCGGGCCGCTTCCAGGCGAGCCCGTCCCTGAGAGTAGAGAAGCTGAGAGGTACCGCCGGTTTTAAAGGACTTCTCAAGAGCCTCGAACTCAATCTGAACAGCCTCATAGTCCCTTCCGGCGGAATCAAAACTGATGCCCGCCAGCCTGTCTTCCACCTTCAGCAGAACATCACCGGACTCCACATACTCACCAATTTCAAAATTCATAGAGGTGATCAGGCCGCTTGTCTCCGAAACCACTTCGGCCTCACGGATTCCCTCAATAATTCCCGATGCTTCCACACCTGTAACGAAGGGTTCCCTGACAACCTTGCCCGTAAAAACCGGAATAGCATCCTTGTCCGCAACCTGCCAGCTGCTGGCTGAACTTCCTGAGTCGGCAGCTTCCCGGGCACAGGAAAAAAGAAATATAGACAGAATGACAAGAAGAATCTTTCTCATACAGCATCCTTGTTTCAAGGGATATAAATCCAATATAAACATTGAACAGCTGATCAGCAAATTCAATATATTCCTTTCTGTCTTATCTTTTTACTTCACAGGCCCTCCCAACGGCGTGCAAACGCCGTTCATATACGATGTATTTTCGATGATTTTCAGCCGGGGATACACTAGAATAGAGGTATGAAAACAATACTTCACGTAGACAACAGTTCGTTTGTCAGAAAAATAATCAAAAATATAGCCATTGAGAAAGGACTTCAGTTTATGGAGGCCGAAGGCGAGGCTTCGGCTATGGAAGTCCTGAAGGCAGAGAAGGTAGATCTTATTATTACGGGTCTGGAGCTTGCAGACACCAGCGGAGAGAGCTTTATCTCTGATCTGAAAAAGTCAACTTTTGCCGCCATCCCGATTATTGCGGTTACATCCAACAACTCCCTTGAATCCCGGGAGGAACTCTTTGAGATGGGCGTGGTGGACTATATTCTGAAATCCGAACTCTCCCAGCACCGCCTGGACAAGTACTTTGATATTTTTATGAACGATGACAGCTTCAGCCTGCAGCTGCAGAAGCAGAAAATTGCCGTTCTTGATGACAGCCGGGTGGCCCTTAATGCCATAAAAAGCATCTTCGACCTCAACGGCATCAGGAATGTCACCTACTTCCAGTCCCCTGAAGAGCTGCTCTCTTCGACAGAGGACTTCTCAATCTACCTTGTGGATCTTATCCTTCCCGACATTCCCGGGGAAGAGGTTGTAATGAAGCTCAGAAAAAAAACGGGAGACAAGGTGATCATTGCCATTTCCGGTATCAGGAGCTACAAATCCATGAGCCAGATCCTGCTGTTCGGTGCAGATGACTACATCATGAAGCCCTTTGACGTAAACCTTTTTCTTGCACGAATGAAGAACTCGGTGCGTATGCTCAGTCTTATGAAAGAGCTGCGGGAGGCCAAAGAGGAGCTTGCCCGCCTCAAGGGCTGAGGCAGGGGGAGTGACCGGGCACTCCCCTTTCCAAACTCAGACTCCCGGGGCGTACTTCAGAACCTGGTCCCGCAGAATCAGCTCATACTGCTCCAGTTCTTTGACAACCAGCTTCTGCTCGGGGGTCACATCGGTGGAGTACTTCAGATTCTCGAGAATTTTTAGATACTCACCATGATCAACAGCCCCTCTGGCCTTGGGAAAGAGGATTCGTCCGGCGCAGGATGACTTCCAGGCCCGCATCTCCTCCTCATCCAGGGTCTGAGGAAAGTTCCGGCCTATAAAACGGCGGAGCATCTCGGGGATTCTGGGATCATAGAAGTTCAGTGTCTGATGCTTGAGCTCCTCCGGCGGAGTCTGGTGGATAATGTTCATCCTGATTCTGTCATCATTGCGGAAGAAACCGCCCGAATAGATCTGTAGGTCGGGATCATCATCCACGGGATAGTACTTCGACTTGTCCTGATTGAAGACCTCCCGGACCTTCTGCAGGAGACCAGGATCGGCACTGAGCATACGGCTGTGCCTGAGGCAGAGCTCCCTGTCGATTCCAAGCCTCTCCGCCGCGGCATCATCCAGTGTGGACAGGGGTGCCACCACAGGGCACTTTCCAATATGAATATCCTTCAAAGGTATCCGGTCGAGCCCGGCCTCTTCAAGCTCCTTCCTGGGTGTAAATATCCTCCGGCGGATCTCTTCTATACTCAGCTCCATCAGAGGAGATGGATCGTATCTCAGATCAAAACAGTGAATTGAGTTGCTCATCATCGGGTCTACCACAAGAGGGGCCACCAGAGTTGTGCAGCCCAGAGCACTTGTAAACATCCCGGAGGTATGAACAAGAGGTTCCCGTGTATCGAGATTGATTATCTTCTTGAGGCTCTCCTTCTGACGGTTCTCGAAGAAGTAACTGTAGAGCCTGGGCTGGGTATCCGCTACAAGTTTAGCCATGGCGATGGTGGCATAAACATCCGACAGGGCGTCATGGGCGTGTTCATGGCTGATGCCGTTGGCTTCGGTCAGCTTCTCAAGCTTGAACAGGGGACCTCCGTCGTCCCTTTGCGGCCAGTTGATTCCGTCAGGCCGGAGGTCATGGGTGGCACGGACAAGGTCCAGAATATCCCAGCGGCTGTTGCCGTCGGCCCACTCACGGCGGTAGGGGTCCATAAAGTTGCGGTAGTAGAGATTACGGACAAACTCATCATCAAAGCGGATACTGTTGTAACCGACAACACAGGTGCCGGGGCGGGAGAGCTCCTTGTCTACGGCTTTGATAAAGTCATACTCGCGGAGCCCCTTCTCCAGAGTTTCCTGGGGAGTAATGCCCGTCACAAGACAGGCATAGGGGTCGGGAATGTAGTCCGGTGTGATCCGGCAGTAGAGCACCACCGGATCTTCTATTACTTCAAAGTTTTCGTTGGTCCTGACGGCGGCAAACTGTGCCACCCGGTCCCATCGGGGATTCTTTCCAAATGTTTCAAGGTCATACCATAAAAAGGTCATGCCCCTATCATAAGGGATCCCGCCGATTGGTCAAGTTACTCCTTCCGGGCAAAGTACCTCAAATCCCAGACCTGGGGCCGGGGATCAGAGGCAAGCATGGGCTTCATCTTCTCAAGAAGCCTTTTAAAGACCCCCGTCTGCATAAAGGCCCGGGCATAGGACTCATCCTCCCAGGTTCCCATGGCCATGGCGCGGGGAGGTGCTGTCAGAAACTGCATCCTCACAAATCCGGGCTGTTTCACTGCAAGGGTGAAGACCTCCTTCTCCCAGAGGAGGCAGGCCTCTTCAAAGGACTCCTCCCGGAACTCATAGATCACGGTAGCACTGTACATAAAATCTCTCCCTCAGCTGTTTAAACAGAAAGTATAGTACTTCCCTCCCCTCAAGGCCCCGGGAAGACAGAAAAAAACTGTCAATGATTTCTGATGTACTCCCTGGAGTGCTCATGCCCTCTGTTCCGGTCGGAAAAAAGGGCCCCCAGAGCCGTAGCGATAAGGAGGAAAATCAGGAATCCCCCCGAAAATACAACACCCAGAACCGCCGCACCCACAGGGAAGAAGATGACGCCGAAGACTACAGCGAGAATGACCTTAAGCAGAACACCGACTCCCGCAAAAATCATCCCCAGCAGAAAAAAGAGGGCTTTTAAAATAAAGAGGCCGCCGAAAAGCAGCAGAAAGGCTATAAATAATAATTCGAACATAATATCACTCCTGTAACTGTCTGCTTATATAAATACAAGTACTGTGCCAATCAGCCTCCGAAAGCTCCGGAACGCCTCAGACTCCTGTTCAGCCCTGCCTGAAGGATCAATCGAAGTGATTTACGCCTAAAACTGGTAGAATCCGCCACCGGATTTTGCCCGGGCTGATCTGTACAACCCCGCGGTGACAGGATATTGTGATTCCATGAACTTTGAACCCACTATTCTTAAACTGACTATACTCTTTACCGCCGCCCTGGGCGCCGGTTTTGTCGACTCCATTGCCGGAGGTGGAGGGCTTATAACTCTGCCCGCCCTCCTTGCAGTGGGCATACCTCCCCATATGGCCCTGGGAACAAATAAACTCCAGTCCAGCTTCGGATCCAGTACCGCCGCCCTCCGCTACGCCGGCTCGGGACTCCTTATCAAAGAGCAGCTTCTCAGGGGAGTGATATTCACCCTGATCGGAGCCGCCGCAGGTACAGTTCTGATCCAGATTATACCTGCTGATTTCCTGAAGAAGATGATCCCCTTTATTCTCACCGCCGTATTTCTCTACACTCTCTTCTCTCCGCGCCTGGGACAGAGTCAGGAGAGAGAGAAGATAGGAAAGGGACTCTTCTACACCCTTGCCGGACTGACACTGGGATTCTATGACGGCTTCTTCGGTCCCGGAACCGGATCGCTGTGGACCATCGCCATGATAAGTTTCCTGGGATTCGATATGAAGGGAGCCACAGCCAACACAAAGATAACCAATTTTACAAGCAACTTTGTGGCTCTTGTTGTTTTTGCCGTCGGCGGCAAGATCCTTGTTCTTCCCGGGCTGATTATGGCTGTCGGCCAGGTTGCAGGGGCCTGGATCGGCTCACATCTTGTGATTACAAAGGGCACCCGGTTCGTCAGGATTTTTTTCCTGACAGTTGTGGCTCTAACCATCCTGCGTCTCTTTCACAAGGAATTTATGGGAGGCTGAAAGATTGTTTTGTGACGCCCACTTTCACAGCAGCCATACTCCCTGTCCCGATACCGGAGAACCGGCACAGACGGCAGAGGAAGAGGGATTTTCCCTCTCCTGCGCCGCAGGGCCGGATGACTGGCGCACACTGCTTAAGAGCCCCGGCATCACACCCTATCTGGGCATCCACCCGGAAAAGATAGACAGCCGTTGGACAGATCATCTTAAGGAGCTCAGATCACTCCTTGAAAAAAATCCCCGGGCCGGCGTGGGCGAGTGCGGTGTTGACCGCCGCTTTTACAAAACCCTCCCCCGGTCCCTGCAGGAAGAGGTCCTATCGGCCCAGATCCGGCTTGCTGAAGAGTTCTGCCGTCCCGTATCCCTTCATCAGGTGGGAGCCCCGGGAGTCCTTGCCGATCTTCTGACAGACCTGAAAGTGAATGTTCCCATGATGATTCACGGCTTCAATGACTCACAGGAGATTCTCCAGCGCTATCTGAAACTGGGGCTCTATATCTCTCTGGGCCCGGGAGCCCACTGGAAGAAGAAAGAGTTCCTGACAACGGCATCCCGGATTCCCGAAAACCGCCTTCTTCTTGAAACAGACTGGCCTTATATAAGTCTCTCAAAGGGGGAGGCTCCGCCTGAATCATATAAATCCTGCCTGGAATCACACTACAGACTCGTATCCCGGACTCTTGGAATTGACATTACCCGTCTGGCCGGGTTAGTTAAGAGGAATGGAACGCTTTTTAAGAATTGACCGCCTGATAGGACAGGAAAAAAGAGAAACACTGACAGACAAACGGGTCTGTATCGTCGGCATGGGAGCCGTGGGAGGCTATGCCCTTGAGGCTCTGGCCCGCAGCGGCATCGGCCACCTGACCCTTGTGGACTTCGATACCGTTAATCTGACCAATATAAACCGCCAGCTTCTGGCGCTGGAATCAACACTGGGAGAGTCCAAGGTTGAACTGGCCCGGCGCCGTGTGCTTGATATAAACCCGGGCTGCGAAGTACGGGCGCTGAATATGTTTGCCCACGAAGACACAATGGACGAGATCTTCAGGGACAGACCCGACTATCTTGTGGATGCCATCGACTCCCTGGCCCCCAAGATGGCTCTGCTGGAGTACGCATGGAAAAACAGCATCCCCACTGTATCCTCAATGGGCGCGGCCCTTCATATGGATCCATTCTCAATAAGACGGGCGGACCTGATGAAGAGCCATTCCTGCCCCCTTGCCAGACAGCTGAGAAAAAAACTCCGCCGCCGGGGAGTGGGAAAGGGAATCACCTGCATCTTCTCAACAGAAGCTGTTGAATATGAGTACAGAGCCCCCGAAGAGGAAGACCTCCCCGACCGCAATGAGCAGATCATCGACAGGGGACGAACCCGGATGGTTCTGGGAAGCCTGCCCACAGTGACTGGTATTTTCGGCCTTCAGATAGCTCACACTGTTCTCCACAAGCTTCTGGATGACGGGCTGAAATAGAGATAAAAAAAGACCGGCCTGTTTTCGCAGCCGGTCTTTTTCTGCAGACCTCCCCATTGGGGGGAGACCGCTCAATATAATAAAAGATTATTTCTTATAGGACTTCAACAGAGCCACAAGAAAGCGGCGGGTGGGCTCCAGGGAGGGAACATAGAGTTTCTCCTCGGGAGTATGCACACCCTCCATGCTGGGCCCCATTGATATCATATCCATACCGGGATACCTGTCCCCGATCAGGCCGCACTCCAGTCCGGCGTGGATAGCTTCCACAACGGGCTCTTTGCCGCAGCACTCAGTGTAGATGGACCGGCAGCGCTCCAGCAGGGGAGATGAGGGATTGGGCTTCCAGGAGGGATACTTGTTCACGGTATCGCACTTTCCGCCGGCCAGCTCGATAACAGCGGCCATTCGCTCGTTTATTTCCTGGAGCTCCGACATGACGGCGGATCTCTGGCTGCTCAGAAGGTCAGCCTTACGGGGGGAGATATCCACCCAGGCCACATTGCTTGAAGTTTCAACAAGGCCCTCGATGTAGGAGGACATCTTCTCAACTCCGTGAGGAAGGATACGGATAACCTGAAGGATCATCTTAGCAGAAGGCCCGTCCAGAACCTCGGTGGGGGTCTCCGCCTCTTCTGCGGTAAGAAAGAAGTCCTCTTCAACAGTACCGCACTCATCCTTGATCCGGGCGGCCCAGTCGGCCAGAACCGGCTGAATGTCGCCGTCCGCTGAAAAAAGAGCCGCGGCATCACGGCAGATTGCATTGGGAGCTCCGCTGCCGCCGCCAATTGAAGCCAGGGAGAATCCCTTGAGAGAACTCAGGTCGGAAAGGACCCTCTCAATAATTTTCAGGGCATTGCCGTAATTTTTGTCGATTTCCATTCCCGAGTGGCCGCCCTTGAGGCCGCCCACAATCAGTTTATAGAAGGGGGCGCTCCCCGCTTTGGCCGAAGCCACGGGAACAGTCATTTTGCTGTCCGCTCCCCCGGCGCACCCAATGGTGAAGACTCCTTCATCCTCAGAGTCCAGATTGATCAGAATCTTACCGCTGACAAACCCCTCTTCCAGATTGTTGGCACCAATGAGACCGATCTCCTCATCAGAGGTTATAAGAAGCTCAAGGGGAGGATGCTCGGCATCTTCTGAAGAAACAAGTTCCATGGCCATGGCAATGGCAATTCCGTTGTCAGCACCGATTGTGGTGCCGTCGCCCCTTACCCAGTCTCCGTCACGGACAAGCTTTACAGGATCTTTGGAGAAGTCATGGGTTGAACCGGGAACCTTTTCACAGACCATATCCGAATGTCCCTGAAGGACAACAACGGGCGCCTTCTCATAACCGGGAGTAGCGGGAACGCTGATCAGGAGGTTGTCCATCCCGTCCTGTTTCACTGCGTAACCTCTGCCCTCTGCCCAGCCCCGCAGATATGCCGTAATTGGTCCGCGGTTTCCCGACTTTCTCGGGGTCTTATTTATTTCCTCCAGAAAGGAGATGATTCTGTCGCTATGATTCATTTATTTACCTCGTTTCCTGCCTATATTCAAAATTAGAAGTCCGATACCGCCCAGAACTGACAGAACCATGACAAGTCTGTCAAAAAGATGGTCCGTTGCGGTATAGAGGCTTGTTGTATCGTCGTAGACAGGGACATCCACTGTCAGAACATCCGCTGTGAAGGGCTCGAGCCAGTCCACGATTTTGCCGTTGGGGTCTATCAGACAGGTGAATCCCCCGTTGGTTGATCTTACCATGGATCGCCTGTTTTCCACAGAGCGGAATACAGCCATTCCCACATGCTGAATCGAACAGGCCTGTGCGGGAGACCATGAGTCATTGGTCACATTGACAAGGACCTGGGCGCCCTCCCTTACAAAGTTCCTGCTCAGATAGCCGAAGGTGTCTTCAAAACAGATAAGGGGAGAAGCCTTGACTCCGGCTACATCAAAAACAGTGTACTCCTCTCCCTTCTCGTAGAAGGTGGCTCCGTTGTCGAGAATGTACTCGTAGAACCAGGGGAAGATTTTTTCAAATGGAAAATGCTCCCCGAACGGTACAAGATGGATCTTGTGGTATCTGTCGACGATTTCAGCGCCGTCAAACTGCAGCACCGCATTATAGGTGATCTGCCTGCCTGCGGAAAGTACGGAATCATTGTTTCCTATAAGGAAGGGAACATCCGACTGCTCCAGGAAGCTCATCAGTTCCTGTACCATATTGTACCGGATTCTGTCTGTTCTTCTTCTGTTATGCCAGTCGATGGAGGGAACAAAGGAGGTCTCGGACCAGATAATGGTATCCGGCTCATCTGCAAGGGCCTCATCCGACAGCTCAAGGAGTTTGTCCAGAGCCATCTGATAGACCTCGGTTCCACTGAGCCAGGCATTGACATCGTGCTGTATCAGAGACGTTCTCCATTTGGGTCCCTCTTCATAGTTCACTTTGGTGATTCCGGAGTAGAGAAAACTGCCTGCAAGAATGACAAGATAGACGACTCCGGGGATAAAGAGATACTTTGCTTTTTTCAATGCATTGAATGATCTGCCCTCTTCTTTCCTGAAGCGGATGTACCGGGCAATCCAGAGGGACGGAAAAACAACAAGCATCGACACTCCGAGGACCCCTGTCAGATCGGCAATGCCTATAAGAGCTGTATTTTTGTACTGTGAATATCCCAGTATTCCATAGGAGTAGCCCAGAAACCCTCTTGTCCGGAAGATCTCGTAGGCCAGCCAGAATACAGTCTGCAGAATGTATCCATACCGGGGCAGTGTTTTGTCAGCCCACTTGAATACAGGGAACCAGCACATAAAGTAGACGGCGTAGATCAAGGGGACAACAACAAATGAGGTGGGATTGAACTTGGCCAGCCAGAAGTTGAAAAGGCTGTAGCCGAAGTAACCGTAGAGCAGGCCGAAGAGTATGATCTTCAGATAACCAGATCTATTAATCAGAATGAAAACCGGAACCAGAGCGAACCAGGCAAGAAATCCGAATCCCCAGCGGTAAAGAAAGTTGGGGAAGGAAAGAGCAAAAAGCAGGGCCCCTGAGGCGAGAAGAAGCAGATCAGTCAGCCAGGGATATTTTTTAAGAGTATTCTCCATGGGAGTTGTCTCCTGTATTTTAATTGAGAGCCATCGGACTCCCTGAATTAGTCAGGGCTGATTGTAACCCAAATCCCTTGATTGGGAAAGGATTCTATTTGCGGCCGGTCGGGTTCTCCAAAGGAGTTCACGCATCAGAATATAAGCCCTTTCAGAGAGAAAGCAGTTATTGAGATACCCCTTCGGGGATTTTGCATAAAACGGGTCTCCCGGCTTATACTCACTTTCACAGGAGAACGCTCCACAGGAGAGATTGATGCACCTCGGGTACATTCTGACAGCAGAGAGTCTGGACAACAGGGCCAGACATGAAATTCATTTGAGCGGAACAGGACCGGAAGGCCCCTTTTTCATCCGTATTACAGATAACAATCCAGTACTCTTCGTCCCGGGTAACAGTGTACTCCCGCCGGTGGAGTTCTCCCACCGGAAGTCATTGAAACTGTACGACTATGCCGGAGCTCCTGTAGACGC
Organism: Oceanispirochaeta sp.; assembly: GCA_963676905.2. Lineage (GTDB taxonomy): Bacteria > Spirochaetota > Spirochaetia > DSM-2461 > DSM-2461 > Oceanispirochaeta. The sequence continues at coordinate 1,569,086 of CAXXVE010000001.1, read as the reverse complement.
CCTCTACTTCCACTCGATGCACCAGTTCTACAGCGGCCGGGAGAAACTCCAGGAAGCCGGAGTCCGGACCTACGAAAGTGATATATACCCTGTGGAACGCTTTCTTATGGAGCGCTTTATCACAGGCAGGATCAGCTGGGAGGGCTCAGGACAGCAGGTTGACGGCGGCACCCTCTATATCAATCCCAAGATAACAGCCATTCCTGTGGAGGAGAGCTGGAAACCGGCTCTCAGAGTCATGTCCCTGGATATTGAGACTTCAGGCAGCGGAGAGGTCTACTCCATAGCCATGCACGGCAGCGGATATAACGATGTAATTGAGGAGTTCAGAAAAGTTCTGATCCACTCGGACCACAGCGGCACCAAGGGAGAGCTACAGTTCTGTGCCGGAGAGGCGGAGACCCTCAAAGCCTTTATGAGATGGATTGAGAAGTGGGACCCCGACATCATCACAGGGTGGCACGTCATCGGCTTCGACCTGACAGTTCTTGCAGAGCGCTGCTCACTCCACAGCATTCCCTTCAACCCCGGCCGCGACAGGCAGCCTATAAAGATAAAGGAGAGCCGGGCGGGATTCTATTCTGCCGAATGCCGGGGAAGACAGGTGATTGACGGCCTTCAGACCATGAAGCAGAACTTTTACAAATTTGAAAACTTTAAATTGGAGACTGTCGCCCAGGAGCTTCTGGGCAGGGGGAAGGACATAGAGGAGGAAGGGGTCTCAAAAATAGAGGAGATCGAGCGCCGGTATCGTGAAGACCCCGAAAGCCTTGCGAAGTACAACCTTGAGGACTGCATACTTGTTACGGACATCCTGAAGAAGACGGACCTTCTGGGCCTGATCCTTGCCAGACGGGAGATGACAGGCATGGCCCTGGACCAGGTGAACAGGACAGTGGCCGCCTTTGATTTCTTCTACCTCCCCCGGCTTCACCGTCACGGACTTGTAGCACCTGACACTTCGGATGTACAGGCTGCAGAGAGCGCTGCCGGAGGATATGTATTCTCCGAGGACCCCGGTCTCTACGAGGATGTGATCGTTCTTGATTTCAAGAGCCTCTACCCCTCCGTGATCCGCACCTTTCATATCGATCCCCTGGCTCTGATAAGGAAGGCGGACCACAGCATCACGACTCCCACAGGCCACAGCTTCTCCCGGACCGAGACCATTCTGCCTGAATTCCTTGCTGAGAAGATGGAACTGCGTCAGCATGCCAAAGAGAAAAAAAACGAACACCTCTCCCAGGCCATAAAGATTCTGATGAACTCTTTCTACGGCGCCATGGGCACACCGGCCTGCCGATTCTACAATCCCGATCTTCCAAGGGCCATCACAGGCACGGGCCAGTGGATTCTCAAAGAGACGGTCCGCTGGCTCAGGCAGGAAGAGTACAGGGTGATATACGGAGATACGGACTCGGTCTTTGTCTGCTTAAAGGAGAGTGAACGCCATGCTCCCCGAGAGGCCGGAGCCAGACTGGCTGACCGGGTGAATCACTTTATGGAAAAGAAAATCATGGAGGAGTCCAGCGTCTTCTCCCATCTTGAAATTGAGTTCGAAAAACTCTACTCCCGCTTCTTCCTGCCCAGCCTGAGGGGAAGCGACACAGGCGCCCGAAAACGCTATGCGGGGCTTCTGGACAAGGGAGGCTTGAAGACTCTGGAGTTTACGGGAATGGAGTTTGTCCGTTCCGACTGGACCGAGATGGCCCGGAATTTCCAGTATGAACTCTACAGACAGTTTTTCAACAATATGGATGCTGCGGCCTGGATCAAAGAGTATATTGAAGACCTCAGGGAGGGAAAGATGGACTCCGAGCTCATCTACCGCAAGGGCCTGAGCAAGGCTCCCGAGGAGTATACTAAAAATGTCCCGCCCCACGTAAAGGCGGCACTTCTTCTCCCCATAGATGAGAGGCATAAAATCAGAACAGTGGAATATGTGATGACTCCCTCCGGGCCTGTACCGGTCCAGCTGAACCCTGAAGAGCCGGATTACGAACACTATATTGAGAAGCAGATCCGGCCTCTTGCGGATGCGGTTCTCCCCTTTATGGGGCTGAGTTTTGATGAACTTTGCCACGGCAGACAGCTTGATCTTTTCTGAAAGGGCCGGAGATAATCTAAAAATAACTGATGTTTACGTTTACAGGAGAATATCTTTATAATAAGATTATAAGTCCGGGGAGGTTTATTCCATGGATATATCTGCCGATCTCCAGGACCGGATTGTACAGGTCCTGCAGGAAGAAAATACAATTGTCTTTGTAATGAGTCACAAGGGACAGTACCTCAGTCTTCTGGGGGGCAGCAACAGAGCCCTCTACTCCGACGGATCTATTCTGATAGGCAAGAGTTATCCTGAGGTTCTGATCAGAGAAAAGGCGGAGTATTTTCAGTCTCTTCTGGATAGGGTTGTCGAGGAAAAAGAGGCCCTGGAAGTTGAATACTCTCTCTCTCCATCCGATTTTCTGGAGAACCTGTCAGAAGGTCCCGATGCAGTTCAGAAATTCAGAGGGAATCTATATCCCCTGGATTATGATGCAGAAGAGCAGCTGCACAAGGTCGTCTGGGTTGTTCACAACATTACCGCGCTGTCAAAAGATAAAAATTAACCTCAGCTCCCCTTACCGGTTCGAGCAAAAAAAAGGCCGGTTGTAAAACTGTCAGGGCATAAAAAAACCCCGCTTCATTGTCCCGGGGTTACATATATCATCCGGCAATCTGGATTCTGTGATCCCTATCCGGTTGAATATTCATAATGTATATAGAATATACATCGGCATCTGTAAGAATTCTGTTTAATTAATATGATTTTTCCGTTTATTTGCGGCCTTTATCAGGATTTTAAACTCGAATTCAAGCATTTTTCAGGTAATTTACAATTTCTCCGCTTGCAGGAGGGCATCCGGGTACAAAGGAGCCGCAACCCTTCAGGCAGTTCCCTATTCCCGGTCCGTCGGGCTGGGACCCACGGAATCCCTGACCGATTCTGACAGTCTCAGGAAGGGGATATTCCTGCTGATCAAGGATCTTCAGTGCCTGAATCAGTGAGGCGTAACAGGCGCTGCAGGCGCCCTTCTCATGAACACAGGATGAATAGGCGGCAGCCAGTGAGGAACGCTGGAGGGCAGAGATACCCTCCCCTTTGTTCAGGTTGACTAGGGTGGACTCATCCAGCTTCATCGAACCGGCTCCAAGGGCAGCGGCTTTCGCAATATAGGGGACATCGTCGGTACACAGCCCCATCAGAGAGCATCCGTAGCTATCCAGCAGGACCGGATCCAGGGCCGCCATAAACAGATTCAAAGTATGGGGATTTCCTCCCTCTTCAAAATCGGGGTCACCCTCCAGTGCGTCTACGAGGATCAGGTCTGCCTTGAGAATTTCATTGAGGTCGGCAATGGGCTGGAACAGCCCTTCCGCATGGTATCGCCTCTTTTCGTTATTGGGGATGCATCCCTTCAGATTTTTGAGAGCACAGGTCATTACAGTCTGACAGTGTCCCTTAAGAACCGGAAGATTGATCAGGCGGTCCAGGTTCAGAATGGCCTGACAGACACGGTACTCACCGTTTGTCGCTTCAATACTGACTGAGCTGTCCTGCTGAAGATCCACCAGAGGCACACCGTACTTTTGCGACAGTTCCGTATACCCGCAGAGCCTGAAAGCCCGCTCTGTCTTTTCTCCAACCCAGGAACCCTCGGTTATGCTTATATTTTCAAATCCCTGATCCTGAAGAAAACTGATGATTCCTCCGCAGAATTCGGGATGGGTAGTGGCTCCCGTATTTGCCTTCCGTGCGGCTACAAGATTGGGCTTCAGACCGATATGCTCCTGCCGGCCCCAGTTCTTCCAGACCTCTGATGCCTCCATCAATTTCCGGCCCGCTTCATAGGGGTCACTGCCGTACCAGCAAAGTATTTGTTCTTCCGTCATCCACCTCTCCTTATTCCTGAACTCCGGGTATTTTATCATATGACAGACTTTCGTAAATACAGGACAGAAAATCAGGATATAAAGAATATGGTCCCAATAAGGTATCAGCTTCTTGACCAGACCCCGATTTTACTCATAATTGGTGCCATGGAATTACTTTCACCCGCAGGAAATGTTGAAAAACTAAAATATGCCTATCAATACGGCGCCGATGCCGCCTATATAGGCCTCCACAGCTTCTCTTTAAGAGCCAAAGCCGATAACTTCGGCGGCGATGAGGCTGCAGAAATTGCAAGGATAAAAGGGGACAAAAAACTCTTTTGCGCCCTGAATATATACTTTCACAATAATGACCTTGACCGGCTGGATGCCTCTCTGGACCAGTTTGAAGCCTATCCCTTTGACGCCTTTATCCTCAGTGATATGGGAATCGTCAGAAAACTTCAAAGCCGCTTCCCGGGAAGGGACCTTCACCTGAGCACCCAGGCCAATGCCATCAACAGTGACGCCGTCAAGCTCTACAGAGACCTCGGTTTCAAAAGGGTCATACTGGGAAGGGAGTGCTCACTGAAGGACATAGCCCGTATCAGACGTGACGTACCGGACATTGAAATTGAAACTTTTGTTCACGGAGCCATGTGCCTGGCCTACTCGGGCCGCTGTTTCCTCAGCAAATGGATGATCGACCGCTCCGCCAACGACGGCAGCTGTGCCCACTCCTGCCGCTGGGACTTCCGTCCTCTGGAAGGACCTGCCAACACCGAGATGGTACTTGAAGAGAAGGCCCGCCCCGGCGAGTATTACCCCATCTACGAAGGTGACGGGTTCACCTCCATCCTGTCGAGTAAAGACATCTGTATGATCGACCATATCAGAGAGCTCAAGGACGCCGGAGTTGACTCCCTCAAGATCGAGGGCCGGATGAAATCCATCTACTATGCAGCCATCGTCACCAGAGCCTACCGCAAGATGATCGACTCCGTGGAAGGAAAGGTTATAGATGAACTTGAAGGATTCAGGGAGGAACTGATGAAGGTCAGCCACCGTGAATTCTCCACAGGTTTCTACTTCGGGAAGGATGACATAGAGCAGCCCACGGGTAAACTGGAAGCCTCATCCTATAAGTTTCTCGGTTCCATCGGAAAAGAGACCGCTCCCGGTGAATATGAACTGGATGTAAAAAACCAGATCCTCACGACTCAGGAGATTGAGTATATAGGCCCCGACCTTCTCTACAAGGCGGATACCTCTTTCAAGCTCAAGGACCCGGAAGGCAATCTGATCGGGAAGATAGATCATGGCAAACCCTGCACTATTATCCCCTCTGTCCCGGTGGAAGAGGGATACATCCTCAGAAGAGAGAATCTGAAAGCAGGTTCATAAAAAAGATATAACCGAATTTGTCACCATTGTATAGATTCGGTTTGTCAGGCAGTAAACATTGGATTATTATTTATAACGTAAGTTTTTATGAAAATAAGAAATCTGACCTATTACCGCCTGACACTTCTCACAAGAAACCTGATGATCAGGAGAGAGGAGCATGGAATAACATCCAGCTTACTCTACTGGCAGCAGGTTATCTTTGTGAACATGCTCAGTGCCCTTCTCTCACTGGGACTCTTTGCTCTGATCACCGGTATGAGGCAGTTCATCATTGAGAAGATGATCCCTCCCGCCATAATGCTGCTCAGCTTCTATATCTTCTTTCTATTTATAGGTTTTGCCAGATTTGTCTCCTACAGGATGAGGGAAAAGCTTTTTGCCTGGGGATTCTATATTTTAAGTATTGCCGTTCTGATCACAACAGGCCCCCGGGGAGCAGGCCAGCTCTACCTGGGAGCCTCCTATATACTGATCCTGCTCTTCACAAAAAGAAACAAATTTCTGCGCTTTGCTGTAATCAATACCGTTGTATTTTTCATCCTGAGTCTGGTTTTTGTTTTTGCTGAAAGCAACTCCTTCCTTCTTTTCAAGGAGTGGGGCACCTACTGGTGGCTCATTGTCATGAATGCGATAACAGTCAACCTCTTCATCCTTGTAATGATCAGCATGATTATAAAGGGGATGGACCGGCGCTATAAAAAATCCCGGTACATAAATAAAAACCTGATAGAAGTCCAGAAGAAGCACTATAAACAGATACGGCTCCTCAACAGCCTCAGGCAGGCCGGTATGGTGATTATGGATTTCCGCCTGGATTATGAAGAGAGGCTCAATATGGCTCTGGGAACTCTGCAGAAAGAACTGAACTGCAGCAGCATCAGCCTGTCCATGGCCGAGAAGGGCGCCGATACAGCCGTTTGCATAGCCGCAATCCCCGCAGGGAGGAGGGAGCACCATCTTATCATACCCGACTTTGATGAGCCCTTTCTGCTGCTGAATAGAGAGGATCTGATAATGATGAAGATCAGAACCCCTGAAATGGATATGCTTGAAGAGGGAGAGGTATACTTCTGTGCGGAGTTCTATACAACAGGACCTACAGGATTCCTTGAATTGAGGCTGAAGGCGGAGCCGGATGATTCAGACCTGAACTATCTGCAGATGAACCTCTTCCAGCTCAGTGCGGCTATGACCAATGAGCAGCTTATACACGAAATAAAGCAGAGCCGTGACATTCTGGAAGCCTCCTATGACGAGATACTCCAGGCCTGGGCAAGGATTCTGGAACTCAGAGACATAGAAACCCAGGGCCACAGCAGGCGGGTCGTCGGTATAGCCCTGAATATTGCCCGTGAGATGAATATTCCCGAAGAGGAACAGATACAGCTCAAACGGGGCGCCTTTCTCCACGATATCGGAAAGCTTGGAATCCCCGACAGTATTCTTAAGAAAGAGGGTCCCCTGAGTGATAGGGAGTGGAGCCTGATGCGGCAGCATCCGGAGATAGGCAGGGACTCTGTAATTAATATCCCCTTTCTCCGTCCGGCGGTTCCTGTCATCTATCACCATCATGAAAGATGGGATGGAAGAGGATATCCCGCCGGTCTGGCAGGTGAGGATATTCCCCTTGCCGCAAGAATATTCATTCTGGCTGATATCTACGATGCCCTGATTTCCGACAGGCCCTACAGAAAGGCAATGGACCGGGATGAGATCATCAAGTACATGAAATCAGAAAGAGAAAAGATATTTGATCCCGGGATAATAGATCTGTTTATAGAAAAGATTGATACAATGACAAACTATAGCGAGAGCGAAGATTTCCTGAGATCCTGAAAAAACTTTTCTAAAGATATTGAAGTATTTCTGTCGCTGTGATAGCTTACGGGAACATTAAAACGGGCTGTAGCGCAGGGGTTTAGCGTACATGTCTGGGGGACATGGGGTCGGAGGTTCAAATCCTCTCAGCCCGATACGTTTTATGAGACTGAATCAGAAATGGTTCAGTCTTTTTTTTTTATAAAACGGCTCTCAAGGGATTGTACCGGAGGTTTGGCGCAAATACATGAAGCAAAAAAGACAAAACCGAAAGTGTTTTATAAATCACGGTGTTTATTCACTATTTTGATTCATCTGTGAAAAAACTTGCAAAAAGCAACCAATAACGAGTCAATAGTTGAAATATATCCATTTTTCAATGGAAAAAGATCAATCTCAATCCATATAAATGATACTTACCACTATCGGTAATACAAATATTTATTGACAGCTGAAGAAAGCAATCATAGACTGACACAAAAGGACAAATCATTTGTTCATGATTCGGAGGTTTTTATGAATGTATGGAAAAAGGGGATTTTCGGGCTTTTACTGATGCTGATGTCAGTAAGTCTGGTATGTGCAGGGGGACAGCAGGAAACCGGAGCATCCGGATCTTCAGCTCCCGACGAAGTGACGATATCTTTCTGGACCTTTCAGGATATTCACAATCAGTATTTTACAAAAAAAGCTGAAGAGTGGAATGCGGCTGGAAAAACTCCAAAGATCAAATTTGAGGGACAGGTTCTGCCTTACGGAGAGATGCATGACAAACTGCTTGTTGCTCTCCAGTCCGGTGTCGGTGCCCCCGACATGGTGGACATTGAAATTTCAAGGTTCCCCAACTATATGAAAGGGAAAGTTCAGCTTGAATCATTCAATGACCTGATCGGACCTGTAAAGGATAAACTTGTAACAGCCCGGTATGACATCTACTCCAAAGACGGCCAGTACTACGGTCTGCCCTTCCATGTGGGAGCCAGTGTGATGTACTACAACAAGGAGCTTCTGGATGCGGCCGGGGTTTCAGTCAGCGATATCGAAACATGGGATGACTACTTTGAAGCCGGTAAAAAGGTTCTCGCTGCGACAGGAAAGCCGATGACCACCTTTGAAGTGACAGAGCAGTGGACTTTCTGGCAGATGATAAGCCAGCAGGGATCAGATCTTTTCAATGCAGACGGTTCTCCCGCCATTGATAACACAACCAATATAAAGACCCTTGAGTTTATGCTTGAGATGGTAAACGCCGGCGTAGCTGTTGCAGCCCCCGGAGGATTCCATCACGCAGAAGAGTACTACGGCTTTATGAACAACGCAGGAGCCGCCTCCATCATGATGCCAATGTGGTACATGGGAAGGTTTACAGACTATATGCCCGACCTGGAAGGAAAAATTGTCATTGCCCCTCTTCCCAGATGGACAAAAGACGGCAACCGCTCCGCAGGAATGGGTGGGACTTCCACCAGTGTTACAGTTCAGGCCAAGAATCCCCAGGTTGTAAAAGAGTTTGCAGCTTTTGCAAAACTCTCAGTCGAGGGAAATGTAGCCCTTTGGCAGGAACTGGGATTCGATCCTCCCCGCTGGGATGTATGGGAACGCCCTGAAATGAATGAAGCAAACAAATTCACAGAGTACTTCCAGAACGACAATATTTTCGGAATGCTTGTGGACATCAAAGATGAGATCTATCCCGTCAATGTTGTTGAGAAACTCCCCGAAGGCATCACAGAAGTTCGTACCGCTATCTTTCAGGCCCTTGAGGACAAGAGCAAGACTCCTGCCCAGGCATTGAAAGATGTTGCCGATGAACTCCGCTAAACGTTGATTACACATAATTTAAGATGACTTTGAACACAGAAGCCCGGTGAAAGCCGGGTTTCTGTAAAGTGAGGATCTGATGCCTAAAAAAGCATATAAAAATTCCCAGCGCTGGGTTCCCTACGTTTTTATTTCACCCTTTTTAATCACTGTAGCTATCTTCTATATATACCCCTTTGTATCCAGCATTATCATGAGTTTTCAGGAGATTTACCCGGGGGAGGTCACCTTTGTAGGGTTTGAGAACTACAGAGAACTTGTGACAGAGCGCTTTTTTACGGCCGCCGGAAACTCTTTCTGGTATACAGTACTGACCATTCTGATTCTTGTGCCCATCCCCATAATCCTGTCGGTTCTGCTGGAGAAGATCAGCAGAATGAACACGGCGTACAGAGCCATTCTTTTTATGCCCTCCCTAGTATCTGTAGTGGTTGCCGGAACAATCCTGCGCCTTCTTTTTGCATCGGGGGAAAATGCAGTTATCAATACTGTTGTCCGGACATTCGGATGGGAGCCCCGGAACTGGCTCCTGGCAGGCCAGCCCTATGCCATGGCCCTCCTTGTCAGCCTGGCGACATGGAAGTGGACTGGTGTAAACATCGTCTATTTTCTGGCGGGATTGAAGAGCATTCCCGGTGAGCTTTATGAATCTGCGAAAATAGATGGAGCCGGTGCTATTTCCCGGTTTTTCCATATAACCATCCCTCTTTTGAAACCGACGATTATATTTGTCACAACCATAAGCGTATTCGGCGGTTTCGCCATGTTTGAAGAGAGTTATATCCTCTGGGCCGGAAATGAGTCCCCCAATAATGTTGGACTGACTCTGGTGGGATATCTGTATCAGCGGGGATTTCAGCAGGCCAAGCTTGGAGTCGGCGCGGCCATCGGTGTTGTTCTGATAGGAATTGTCTTTACAATCAGCATCCTGCAGCTGACAGCATTCGGTTTTTTTAAAAAGGAAAAATAAGGATAGAATGATGCAAAGCAGCAAAAAATCATTTCCCCTGACAGAGCTGATCAGGAATCTACTTCTTCTTGCAGTCTGTCTGGTATTTGTCTTCCCCCTCTACTCCCTGATTCTGGCAGCACTTCGTCCGGGGCAGGAACTTATGCGTCACGGCATAACATTCAAAACCCTTGTTCCTTCGGATATAAGCATGGACTATATCGCCGCTCTTTTCGGAGAGTCAGGCAGCAAATACAGAAGCTGGTTTATAAACAGCATTATTGTCACAATCCTGCAGACCTCGGTCAGTCTGTTTCTCTCCTCCCTCGTCGGATACGGACTGGGTGTCTATGAGTTCAAAGGCCGGAACTTCGTTATGGTCAGTGTTATATTCGTCATGATGATTCCGGTTCAGATCCTGATTCTTCCGCTCTACAGGCTGACAATCACACTGGGCGTTATCGACCGTTACCTGGGGGTGATACTTCCCTTTGCCGTATTCCCTCTGGCAATCTTCTTTTTCAGGCAGTATGCCGCGGAACTTCCACGGGATTTTATCGATGCGGCCAGAGTCGACGGGCTCAATGACTTCGGGATCTTCTTCAGGATAATGGCTCCCATAATGACACCGGCCTACGGCGCCATGGCGATTCTGACATCCCTGAACAGCTGGAACCAGTTTCTGTGGCCTCTGATTGTTCTCAGGTCATCAGAAAAGTTCACACTTCCCATTGGGTTGAATACACTGCTGACCCCCTACGGCAATAACTATGATGTCCTGATATCAGGCGCCGCAGTGGCTACGATTCCGATAATCATTGTGTTCCTCTTCTTCCAGAGGTACTTTATGTCGGGCATGACAGCAGGGGGGATAAAGGGATAGTTTCAGCCAACCGTGCTTCAGCGGCATCTCTCCAACGTTGTATCCCTGAGATTCAGATCAGGGGTTATAAGAATCTTCCGAGGCTCACTGTCGCTGCCGCTTATGGCGTAATCAAGCAGATCAAGGGCTGCATGAGCCAGGCTTGAGATTTTCAGGTCAACAGAACTAATACGGAAACTGGAAGCCAGAATTGTATTGTCATGACTCAGCAGGGGAACATCTTCAGGAACCCGAAGTCCGGCATCCCTGAGAGCCCTCAGGGCACCCACCCCCATAATGTCATTACATGTAAATACTGCATCAGGTACATCTCCGCTTTTCAGGCGCTCTGAAACAAGATTATATGCCGTTTCAATACCCCGCTCCATGTCAGCACCCTCAACAACCACCACACTCTTCCCGCCAGGTTCTATTCCGGCCTTCAGAAGCTCCTCCTTCCAGACTCTCTCCTTCAGATCAAAGGAGAAACCGAAATGGCCTCGCAAAAAAAGCTGGTTGCGGTACCCTTTTTCTATAAGGAAGTCTGCGGCCTTTCTCATGCCGGCTTCCTGGTCGACCATAACCGAATTGATGTCGTAGAGATCAGGATTGGAGTGAACAATGACAAGGGGAATTCTCTCAGCCAGTTTATGAAGGAACCCCAGGTCATAATTTAAAAGCGGAGGGTCATGAAGGATAATCCCCTCCACTCCCCGGGAAAGAAGATCAGAGATACAGCGGTACTGTTTGTCATACTGATCACTTCTGTTCAGATAGACAATGAGGTCCTCTTCCTGCTCGCAGCGGTTAACCACAGTCTCTGCAAATTCCATACTGTAATAGTTCGTTACACTGTGCGTTACAAGGGCATAGGCTCTTTGCGTAGTACCAAGGGTCCTTTTTGTAAGATCATCAGGCATATGATTCAATTCACGGATGGCAGCCTCAACCTTGTCACGGGTGTTCTTTTTTACAGGGCCATTATTCAGCACCCTTGAAACAGTGGCTGTAGACACCCCTGATATTCTTGCTATTTCTTTTACAGTCATATATTTAATATATCTCCAACCAACAGGATAAACACCCGTTCTGATTCAGCTTAATTATCTCTTCAGGGACAGGGGATGTCAAGCTTTATACATCACTTCACAACACCCCAAAAATGTAATCTGTTACATTTTTCTTGTAATATGTTACATTTTTTGCTTTACAAAACAGAAAACCGGATCTATTGTGAATTTAATCGAGGGAGAATCTAATGAACCTTATCAAATTAAAATTACAGAAAACAGGAACCGTAAGAAGGCTTAAATCAGGCTCTGAAATGGCAGCCTTTCTGTTTCTTCTGCCCAGCCTCATCGGATTTCTGGCTTTTTTCATAATACCGGCCATCCGGGGAACCTTTCTCAGTTTCACAGACTGGGATCTGCTGGGGACTCCGTCATTTATAGGCATTGAAAACTACAAAAACCTGCTGAAAGACAGGGAGTTCTGGAACGCAATGGGTGTGACTGTAAAGTATGTACTTTGGAATATCCCCTTCCAGACTGTCCTGGCCCTCGGTATAGCACTTGTGATGGACAGGGTTATCAGTTCCAACGCCTTCAGGGGGATCATTCTTATCCCATGGCTTCTTCCCAATGTGGTTGTGGCCCTTCTGTGGCTCTGGCTTCTTGACCCCTCAGTGGGTGTTATAAACAGTGCCATACAGGCCATGGGGGGTAAGACAGTCAACTTTCTGACATCCATGGATCTGGCACTGCCCTCTATTGCCGGAATCAATATCTGGAGACATATGGGATACACAGCTCTGATCGTTTTTGCAGGGCTCCAGGGTATTCCCAGAGAGGTTGAGGAAGCCGCATTGATTGACGGTGCAGGCCCCTGGACAAGATTCACAAAAATCATCCTGCCCTACCTTAGACCGGTTCTTGCTTTTGTCATGATCACATCGGTCATCGGTTCCTTTCAGGTATTTGACACCGTGGCCATCACAACCAAGGGCGGTCCGGTCACCGCAACCTATGTCATATATCTTTTTATCTACAAAAACGGCTTTGAAAGCTACCGCATGGGATATGCCACCGCCGCATCCATGATCCTCTTTTTGATTCTTCTTGGGATCAGCCTTCTTCAAATGAAGTTTATGAGAGGTGACGAAAGTGATTTCTAAGAGTCCCGTCAATTCAACAAGGAGTATATGAAGATGATAAACCACGCAGTTCTGAAAAAAATCAAACTATCCCGGATAGCCTTATGGGGTTTGATCAGTCTGGTACTGATTGTCACATTGTTTCCCTTCTTCTGGGTCGTCAGAACATCCTTTACACCAAAGCCGCTTATTTTCAGTGAACCCACAGCCCTTATACCATCCGAGCTGACCGCAACCCACTACGGAAGAGTACTGGGACTCATCGACAGAACCAGGGCTATTGAACTGGGAGGATCAGGACAGTCGGTTAACTTCGGCCTGAATCTGATGAACTCCTTTATCGTCTCGATCGGGGTCACTGTGGCACAGGTTATATTTTCGGCAATGGCGGCCTACGCCTTTGCAAGGATCAAATTCAGATTCAAGGGGCTTCTGTTTACCCTCTACCTCTCCACTCTGATGATACCCGGAATTGTGATGATGCTGCCCAACTTCCTTCTTATCAGAGACCTGAAACTTATTAATACCTACCTGGGAATCATGGCTCCCACACTTCTTATGACCCCCTTCGCAGTCTTCTTTCTCAGGCAGTTTATGCTGGGCATCAACAGGGAGCTTGAAGAGGCAGCCTTTCTGGATGGAGCCAGTATAGCCAGAACATTCTGGGAAATTATCATGCCCCTCTGTGCCAATGCCATGATGACTCTGGCCGTCATCACATTCATAGGGACCTGGAATGACTATATGTGGCCTCTTATTGTCGGAAAAAAAGAGTCCATCCGTACTCTGACAGTAGCCCTAGGAATCTTCCGGCTCCAGACACCACAGGGACAGCCTGACTGGGGAGGAATGATGGCCGGGGCAGCTCTGGCGATGATACCAACACTTGGGATTCTGCTGGCATTCGGAAAAAGGATTGTCAACTCCATCGGTTTTTCCGGATTCAGATGATATTCACATATGAAAAATAACTCTCAAAAGGGAGATATTAAAACTTTTTCAATTGAAAGGAGAAAAGCATGAAGAAACTGTTAATACTATTACTGGCAGTGGCATCGGTATCGGGGATATGGGCGGCAGGACAGGGAGAGTCCGCTGACGGAGTGGTTACAATCAACTACACCCTCTGGGACGCTAATCAGCTGCCTGCCTATGAAAAGTGTGCTCAGGAGTTTATGGCGGCCAATCCGGATATCAGGATTGAGATAACACAGCTGGGCTGGGATGATTACTGGACAGGGCTGCAGACCGATATGGTTGCCGGCCTGGCGGCCGATGTGTTCACAAACCATCTGGCCAAATACCCCGACTTTGCCTCCAAGGGGCAGCTTGTGGACCTCTCCGAGTACATTAAAAGAGACGGATTTGATACCTCAGGGTATATGAACAATCTGGACAGCCTCTGGACAACCGAAGACGGCAGACATTTCGGACTTCCAAAGGACTGGGACACCATTGCCGTAGTATACAACAGCGACAAACTGGATGAGGCAGGAATAACTGCCGAAGAGGCCAGAAACCTTACATGGAACCTTGAAAACGGCGGCTCTTTTGAGGAGTTTATTGCAAGACTGTCTGTTGATAAAAACGGCCGCAACGGACTGGACCCCTCCTTCGATCCAAAGAATGTGGCCTGTTATGGAATGGCACTGAACCATTTTGACGACCGCGGCCAGGGACAGTTCAGCCCCTTTGCCGTCAGCACAGGATGGATGTACACCGACGGACTGTATAACAACAGCTACCACTTTGATGATCCCAGATTTATACGGACAATTGAATGGATGGTGGAAATGGCAGACAAAGGATATCTGGCCCCCTACGAATCCACAGCAAACGGAGCCAACAGCCTTTTCACTTCCGGCCAAGCGGCTACACTGCTGGATGGTTCCTGGATGATAAGCTATTACACGACAAGTTCATCCTTTCCCGTAGGTTTTGCGGCTGTGCCCGAAGGACCCGAGGGAAGAAAAAGCATGACCAACGGTCTTGCAGACTCCATATGGACAGGTTCGAAAAACAAGGAAGAAGCCTGGAAATGGGTAAAGTATCTTGCTTCGGAAGAGGCCCAGAAGATCGTTGGATCATACGGAGTCGTATTCCCGGCCTACGAATCAGGAGTGGAACAGGCTCTTGATGCCTACACAACACGGAACATTGATGTTTCCGCTTTTACTGATATAGCGACGACCTCCGGCGGGACATTTGTCTACCCCATCCTTGAAAACGGAGTGAGAATCAGTGAAATCATGGTACAGACCTTTGACAGTATTTTTCTTGGTATCACTGAGGCTGAACCGGCACTGAAAGAGGCAAATAAAAGAATAAAAGACCTCTTCTAACCAGACGTGTCAAATCTGACCGGGACTGCTCCCGGTCAGAGATCTTAATAATTAGGGGAATGCTGATGAGCATAGAGTACAACGAACAGGAGAATCTGTTTCATCTGAAAACAAAAAGTTCAAGTTACAGGATTCAGATTTTAAGAGAGAAGTATCCCGTCCATGCAGGATGGTTCGGAGCTGTCAGAACATGGCGGGGCAGCCGGCCGGTTCAGATCCATGACCGCTCCTTCTCTCCCAACCCTGAGGCTGGGGACAGATCATTCTCACTTGACAGTATTCCCCTCGAATTTTCAGCATGGGGCAGAACAGACCTCAGACCCCCGGCACTCTATGTCGAACAGGAAGACGGCAGTACATCTGTAGATCTTTTCTATAAAGAACACAGAATTGTGGCGGGAAAACCAGGATTAAAGGGACTCCCGGCGGTCTATGTTGAAGATCCATCAGAAGCGGATACGCTTGTTATAACACTCAAGGACCCTCTCACAGGCCTCCTCTGTGATCTGATCTATACCGTTTTCCGCGACAGAGATGTCATTACGAGAAGCACCCGCATCAGAAATGGAGGATCAAAACCCCTGAAGCTGAAAGATGTAATGAGCTTTTCCCTGGACTTCGACTCCTCCGCTTACAAAATGATACAGCTCTCGGGAGCCCATAACAGAGAGCGCCATATCCTGACAAGAAGTCTTACTCCCGGAACCCAGTCAATAGACAGCAGGAGGGGTACAAGCAGTCATCAGCAGAATCCCTTTCTGGCTCTTGCCTCGGAGGGTGCCGATGAGGACTCGGGAGTTGTCTACGGATTCAATCTTGTATACAGCGGTAACTTTCTCGCGGCAGTTCATGTGGACCAGTTTGACTCAGCCAGAGTCATGATGGGTGTGAACCCCTTCGATTTCCAGTGGAAACTGGAGCCGGGAGAGGAGTTCCAGAGCCCCGAAGCCGTTATGGTCAGGACCTCTGGCGGTCTGGGTGAAATGAGCAGAATATTCCATGATCTTTACAGCAGCAGGCTCATCCGGGGAGAGTTCAGAAACAGGGAACGCCCGGTTCTGATCAATAACTGGGAAGCCACCTACTTTGACTTTGATTCCGAAACGATTCTCTCCCTGGCAGATGAGGCGTCCAGACTGGGCATTGAACTTTTTGTACTGGACGACGGATGGTTCGGCAGCAGAGATGATGACAGAACCTCCCTGGGAGACTGGTTCCCCCACAGGAAGAAGCTGCCCGACGGCATCAAGGCACTGGCGGAGAAAATCATAGCCAAAGGGCTCAGGTTCGGAATATGGTTTGAACCTGAAATGATAAGTGAAGAGAGCAGACTCTTTGAAGAACACCCCGAATGGTGTCTCCAGGTAAAGGGAAGACCCCTCTCCCACAGCCGGTCGCAGCTTGTACTGGACTTCAGCAGACAGGATGTCAGGGATTATATCACTTCCACTCTGATCACTATCCTGAAGGAGAACCCCATCAGCTATGTAAAATGGGACATGAACCGCCACTTAACCGAAGTGGGGTCCCTTGAACTTCCTGCTGACAGGCAGAGAGAGACAGCACACCGGTACGTACTGGGACTCTATGAGGTTCTGGAGAAGGTAACCTCAGCCTTTCCCGATGTCCTTTTTGAGAGCTGTTCCGGAGGAGGAGGCCGTTTTGACCCGGCGATGCTCTATTACATGCCCCAGACATGGACCAGTGACAACACCGACGCCCTCTCCCGTCTCCCCATTCAGGAGGGTACAGCCCTGGTCTATCCCCCCCTCTCCATGGGAGCCCATGTATCAGCAGTCCCCAATCATCAAACAGGAAGGAATATCCCCCTGGCAACAAGGGGTTCTGTCGCTATGGCGGGAAACTTCGGGTATGAACTGAATCTGCTTGATTTGGATGAGAGTGAAAAAGAAAAGATAAAAGAGCAGGTTGAGAGTTATAAGAAACGCCGTCACCTCACAGTACAGGGAACATTCTACCGCCTGACATCGGCACTGAAAGAGAAGACAGACTACGCCTGGATGACTGTCAGCCCCGGCAGAGACGAAGCACTGGCGCTCTACGTCTCAACGAGGATCGAATCCAACCACCCCTACAGAAGCCTCAAATTCAAGGGCCTTGATCCGGAAAAGATCTACAGGGTCAATGGAGATGAATGCTTCGGCGGGGATGAGCTTATGGAAGCCGGAGTCTGCCTCCCCTATCAGATGGAAGAAAACCGGGCGTATGAGTTCCATCTGCTGGCGGAAGCGTGACAGAGGGAATCATCATGACGGGAATGAAGAACTGAGCCCCTCCTCCCTGAGGATCTCATCCACCTGTACAGGACGCCCCTCAGTGAGGGAGCGGTCCACAGCCATCATACAGGCCACCGTCACAATCCCCTCTTTCAGGTCCGGAAGGGGAGCCGTTCCCGATTCAATGCAGCGGGCAAAGTACTCGATATAGTTCTGATACTCCCCGGCGTGGTGGGACAGTCCGTTGAACCGGAAGTAGTAGTCCTCCCTGGGAAAGTTCATGACAACCGGATTGCTCCCCTCAATATGCTCGGAATAGCGCAGCTCATGATAGTCTGCCTGGGATGCCCCTCTGGTGCCCCTGAGAATGCAGCTCATACCGCTGTCCCTCGCTTCAGGAGGCATGGGGCAGGAGTAGGTGCCCGAAACCCGGGCCGTCCGGCCGCTTCGGCTCTTGAAGATAATATGGATAATATCCTCATGCTTCAGCTCTTTCTCCAAACCGTTTGAGCTTATATCCCCGTAGGCCATCAGCTCCTTTACATCGGGCATATACCACCGCACAAGGTCGATGGGGTGGCTGAGGCCTCCGAAGAGCCACTTGAACTCTTCGCTTCTGGCCCAGGGCTTTTCCAGAAACCAGCGGTGGTCTGCGTTATAGCAGGCCTCCATGGTGGCAAGCTCTCCCAGAGCCCCCTCTTCAAACCTCTCCCTCTGACGGATCATGGGTTCGAAGAAACGGGTGGATTGACCGACCATGACATGGCGGCCGCTTTTACGGGAAGCTTCGAGGATCTCCGCGGCCTCTCCCAGGTCCGTCATAAGGGGCTTCGTGCAGATCACATGCTTCCCCGCGTTCAGGGCCATTACAATATGAGAGGCATGGAGGGAGTCGGGAGTGTAGATACCGATCACATCCAGCTCATCCCGTTTCAGCATATCTTCATACTCTGTAGTATATTCGGGCACCGAGAAAGTATGCTGCATCTCCCGGCAGAGTTCCTCATTTCTGTCGCAGACCATGGCGGCTTCCCAGTATTCACTGGCCCTTGCGGCGGAAAGGATGCTCCTTCCCTCCCCCAGCCCCAGAACTCCCAACTTCATTCTTTTCATAGTTCAGTCTCCTTGATAGATTTCATTTTATGTCTGAATAATTGGCAATTCTTTGCGGTATATGCTATTTAGTTATCATATATGGCTGATCGATATGAAAAACTGAGGATTCCTCCAGGTCTGTCCGGCCTGGTCGGGAGATTCTCCGACTACAAAGGAACCAGAGTATACAGGCAGCATAACCATCTGGAGCTTGAGCTGAATCTTGTTCTCGGAGGATCTCTGGACTACATCATCAGGGGTGAGAAGTACACCCTCAGGAAGGGGACCATTCTCTGGCTCTTTCCCGGCCAGCGCCACGGTGCTGCAGGATACTCCTCCGATTTTGATATGCTGATAGCCCTCTTTACGCCGGATCTTGTAAAAAGAGTCTGCTCTCCGCCGGAACATATACTGCGGTCGGAGAATCCCGAAGAGGTCCTGATCCGGACTCTTTCTCCTGAAGAGGGAGAGTATCTGACGGCGTTGCTCACTGATCTGGAAGGGCTTTCCGGAGACAGTAAGCTCTTCAACTCCGGGCTGGAATACGGCCTGCTTCGTTCATGGCAGAGCTTCAGGGAGGCCGAGGCAAAAAGACGAGCCGGCAGGCTTCACCCTTCGGTGGCCGCGATGATCCGCCTGATCAGCTCCTCCGGGAAAGAGCTGTCCCTCCCGGAACTGGCGGGTGAGACCGGAATCAGCTACTCCCGGCTCTCCCGTATATTCAAGGAGCAGACAGGGCAGACCATCGGGGAGTTCAGGGACAGGGTCCAGGTGGAACTGTTCTGCGAGCTTCTGCAGAAGACGCCCTACAGAACCATTTCCGACTGCGCCATGGAGGCGGGCTTCGGAAGCTATGCCCAGTTCTACAGGGTCTTTAAAAAGATTACGGGCCGGAGCCCCGGACTCTTCAGGCGCGAGGAACTCAACCCCTACTCTGATTGAAAAGCCAGTCCCTGATTCCGTCTATGGAGTAAGCCTGACAGCCATCCGCCCTCTGACAGAGTTGATCAGATAGACCTCATCTGCCCTTTCAAGATCCTTCCTGAAGAGTTTGCGCTCTTCAAGATCTCCCCTCTCCAGAAGTGCCCTGCGGAGGGTTCCTCCGAGGAGCCCGCACTCCACCGGGGGTGTACAGTGCCTTCCCTCCAGAACAAGAACAAGATTGGCGATGGTAGATTCCGTCAGCTCCCCCTCTTCATTCCACAAAAGAACATCGTCCGTCCCGGGGCAGGACGCCTTGAACTCCTCGTAGAAGCGGCGGAAGGTGGTTTTGTGGTAGAGGAAGGGAAAGTTCCGGTCCACGGGAGTGGCAGCAAGTCCCAGGGTCAGTGGCTGCGGCAGGGGAGTAAGGGGAGAACTCTCTACATTGATCCGTCCGGTCTCATCCAGAAGCAGCCGGACTCTGCAGGCCCTGCCGCCGGAAGAGGAGGAGAGAGTAAGGGAGTACTTATCCAGAACATGCCGCCCCCTGTCAGGAGGACAGGATCTGCCGAAGTATTCAGCCGAAGCAGCGAGCCTGTCCAGATGATGCTCCAGAAGCGAGATTCCCTCCCCCGGTTTCCAGAGCATGGTCTCAAGGAGTGAAAACTCAGGATTCTTCCGGAGGAGGACAGCGGTCTTGTCCAGGGTCTCCCTGAATTCTCCGTCTGGAGTGGAGTCCCAGACCACACCGCCACCTGTGCCGTAGAGGGCCTTTCCTGATTTTTTTTCAAGGGTTACCGTCCGGATGGCCACATTGAACTGGGCCTCGCCGCCGGGGCCCCAGTAGCCGACGGAGCCTGTATAAACACCCCGGGGCGTGTTTTCAAGCTCCCTGATGATCTCCATGGTGCGGCACTTGGGGGCTCCTGTAATCGAGGAGCAGGGAAAGAGGGCCTTCAGGAGTTCAGGAACCGAGGCTTCTGTCTCAGCGGTGACCGTACTTGTCATCTGCCAGACCGTTGGATACTTTTCCAGAGTGAACAGTTCCGGCACCCGGACACTCCCGGTGAGGGCTACCCTCCCCAGATCGTTGCGGATCATATCCACAATCATCATGTTTTCGGCCCGATCTTTCCCGGATGCAAGCAATCCGGCGGCAATATCCCTGTCCTCCCTGTCTCTAACTCCCCGGGGAGCTGTCCCCTTCATGGGTCGTGTACAGATGCGGCTGCCTGTCTTTGAAAAAAAGAGCTCCGGAGAGGCAGAGCAGATTGTCCTTTCAGGAAAATCTAGGAAGGCCGCATATCCGGCGTTCTGGGCTTTTTGGATACGGCAGAACAGTGACCAGGGATCTGGGGGCAGAGATGATTCAAGCCTGTAGGTATAATTGACCTGGTAGCTGTCTCCCTGTCTCAGGTACTCCTTGACCCTGCCAAAACCGGAGTCGTACTCCCTCTGAGTGATCAGGGGAGTCCACTCTATCTCTTCCGATTCGGACAGCCCTGATATTAAGATATCCTGAGAACGGAGAATGGCGGGGGGACGGTAGAGGGCAAACTCCGCCACCGGGCCGTCCCTCTCCTCTGAGACTTTCAGGGCCGGATCAAAGGCGGGCGCCGCCTCATAGGCAAGATATCCCGCCCCATAGAGCCCCTCAGACTGAACCCTGAGATCAAGACTCTCAATCAGAGGAAGCAGTTCTTCCACCCTTTGGCAGCTGAAACGGTCCACAGGTTCCCGGAAGTGAAACCAGAGTCCCGTGTCTCCCTGACGGATCAGAGCCTCTCCCTCATTTATAAATGACATTCTCTCTCCACAAACAACAGCGCTCATTCTATTCCAGACAGAGCAGCCTGGATTAATACTTTACAGGCCCCTTCTCCAGGCGGCTGATATTCTCAAGCTGCAGGGTAAAGTAGAGCCCTGCCAGGGCCAGTGAGGGGCTGATAGTCCTCTTTCTGTAGTTAACAATACTCTCCCTCAAGAATTCATGGGGCTGCAGGACACTCAGGGCCTTACATCGGTTTCGGGACCAGCTCCAGAGGGATGCGAACTCCCTGTTCTCAATATCCGCGACAAGGGTGTTGAACTCCTCCTCTGTAATCTTCAGGTCCACCATATCCTCCAGTAGGGCGTCAAAACCGCCCTCCTCCGAGAGGTTCAGCTCATAGAAGAGATCTTCAATGGGAGGCTGATAGTTCTGCCGCCGGGAGCCGATGATCATAAGGCTCTGGGTAAAGCGGTGGCTCTTGCGGGTGGAGACCAGATTAAAGATGCTCTGCCAGTAGCGTCCGTTCTTCTCCATCAGTGAGAGAGCGATGATCAGGTTGAGGCAGATCCTCACATCAAGACGCTCCCTCTCCAGGAGATCCAGAATCTTGTCATGGGCCGAATTATCCCCCACCCTGGCCATGGACTTGGCGGCCACCGAGGAGATGTAGGGGGACTTTTCCCTCATAACCTTCCTCAGGGCTTCCCGGCTCTTGTCTGTCGGATAAGCTCCCAGGGCGAAGATGGCGGACTGCCGCCACCAGGAGTCCCTGTCCATGGCTTCCCGGATCAGATCGTCCTCCAGCTCCGGGCGGGGGCAGGAGAAGAGGGAGCGGAGAATCATCTCCTTGTCGCGGAGTGTGGCCTGATGGAGGCGTTTTCGGATCTCCTGGGTGGCCAGATGGCTCTGGTCCGATTCAAGCTCAATGAGAATGCTCTCCTTTCGGGCCGGATTGCTGATTCGCTTCAGCAGATCCACATTGTGGATTGTCTTCAGGTGTTTCGGATTGGTCATTACAGTCAGAAACTGATTGGCCGAGAGGCTGCCCTCCTCCTTGAGAAAGAGGGAGAGGAAAAAGTTCACCATCGCCAGGGCGCCCATAAGCACAAAGGTAAGAGAGTAGTCGTGAAACACAGGAAGGCTGCGGGAGAGGGAGAGGTCGGCAAGGGCCCCGCCCGCAAGTCCGGCGAAGAGGGCGACCAGGGAGAAAACCACCGAAAGTGTCGATGTAAAGCCGATTCTGTCATCGGCGGGGATCATATTGACAACAAGCCGTTCCAGCAGAAGCCTTACCATTCCAATAAAGTACATGGAGATAAACCCAAGAATAAAATACCCCCACAGGGGCATCTCATCGGGACCCAGAATCCAGGGAATAGAGAGGACGGCGACAGCAAGACTGACCAGAGTCAACTGCGGTTTGCTCCCGAAACGGTCCAGAAAGGGACGGGCCACACGGGAGGAGAGAATGACTCCGGCAAAGTTGATTGTTGTAAAGATAAAGATCAGATTGGACTGGACATCGGCCACTTTCTTCAGAAATGGAATGGTGAAGTTGAACAGGACAATAAGGGACATCCCCCCGCAGTAAAGCAGAATAAACACGAGGTACCGGGGTGTTTTCAGATAGGCAAGAAAGAGTGTCAGCAGCTTTCCAAGGCTCTGCCGCTCAATAGACTCTTCCACCGGAACCTTTCTGATGGCGAAGGAGGCTACAGTATTGAGGATAATCCCCATTCCAAGCAGCAGAACAATCGCCTCCAGCTCCTCAAAATAGGGAACAGAGAGAACAGAGAAGCTTATAAAGCGGGAGAGCATCATGGATGTGTAGAGAACGGCAATCATCCTGGATGAAAACTCCCCTCTTTCCGAGGGCTTTGTGATGATCCCCTGAATAACGGGATTGAAGGGGTATGCCATGTTTCTGAGCAGGCAGTAGGCCGTATAGATCAGAACAATCAGAATCACCGCCAGGTTGGGGGGTATGTAGAATGTAAGTCCATAGAGAAGGCAGACCACCCCCCGCAGCATCCATGCCACAAAGAAGAGGGATACTATCCGGACACCAGGAAAAAGAACAGGGACAAAAATGATCACCGCTCCCGTCAGATAGACGGCGGATGAGATGTAGCCAAGGGAGAGGTTGTCGGCGCCGAAGTGAATAGCCAGCAGGTAGATTATGGTCTCGGCCATGAAACTGTAGCCAAGGCCGTTAACAAAGGTGTAGGAAAGGTAGCTCTTCTGACCTTTCAGCTTTTTTGCACGGGAAAGAAACATAAAAAAATCATCGGCTTTCAACTATATAATGATAACCTGTATTTCATTATTATATCTTCAATCTGCAAGATTCAGTGAAGGGAGCTGATATGAGGGTTCTTAAAAGGCAGACTCCCTCGACCTTCTGGTGCAACGGGAGTCTGCTTTGTGAATACGATGCGGGTCCTTAAAGGACTCTGAACCAGACAAGCAGCCCCTTATGCTCATCCCTGTTTCCCCACTGGAAGTATGGAACAGCTTTTACTGACACAGGCTCTCTTTTCTGCTTATGGAACGTCGAGTAGAGAGAACCGCTTCTGACTGATTCCCTGTACCCCTCCAGAATAATCTCTTTTGACGGGCCCGGCTGCATACTGCCGTCCAGAACCTCAAAATTCCCCTGAGATTTGATAATCAGCTCATTTAGACGGGAGCCGTTGTCAATCTCCTCAAGACAGTAGACAAGAGGCCCCCTGACAAGTGCCGCCCGGCCCTCACAACCTGAGACACTGCTGTCTGCCTGAATCAGCTCAACAACCATATCAAGAGTAAGCTCGATCAGATCCCCTTTCTTCCACTCCCTCTCAAGGATAAGATATCCATTTTCAATAGAGATTTGAGCAGCGCCGCCGTTCAGCTTCAGGTCATAAGACCGGCACCAGCCAGGTATTCTGAGGGCAATACTGAAATCTGCCGATGTTTCAGGTTCAACTGTGATTGAAACGCTCCCGTTCCATGGAAATTCAGTCTGCTGTTTAAGAGTAACAGGAACATCCGATGCCTTCAGGACCGTTTCACTTGAAAGATACTGATGGAGATATATTCTGTCCTGTGTACTGCTGTAGGCATACTGCCCGACCGAACCGATGAGCCTTGCGATATTCGTCGGACAGCAGGCGCAGTCGAACCAGCCCACCCGATGGGTCTCAACATGTTCCAGGTCCTGTCTGTAGGAAGCGGTTTCCGGATTGATTTCAAGGGGGTTAACATAGAAGTAGCTCTTCCCGTCAAGGGAAATTCCACTGAGGCTTCCGTTGTAAAGAGCCCGTTCGATCATATCAGCATACTGCCTGTCCGGGTTGATAAGCGACATTCGCCAGGCCCAGAAAATGAGGCCTATTGATGCACAGGTTTCGGTATATCCCCTGTCCGAAGGAAGGTCATAATCGACTGTGAACCGTTCGCCATGGCTCTGGGAGCCAATCCCCGCTGTAATATAAACACGTTTTTTAACAAGATTATCCCAGAGACAGTTCAGAGCCTCCAGAAGAACGGGATCTCCTGTTCTTCTGTACTGATCAGCCATGCTTGCATACAGATATACCGCCCGGACCGCATGACCTGTAACCTCTGTCATTTCCCGCACAGGTTTATGTGCCAGATAGTAGTCAGACCTGAACCATTTGGATTTGGGAATCATTCCCTCCTTGGCGGCGATTCCCTTATAGAAGTTTTTAACTGATCCCCTGATGTTGACAAAGTAGTCTGCAAGATTCCTGTATCTGGACTCCCCCGAAGCATCAGCGAGGCGGTAGAGAGCCAGCTCTATTTCGGGATGACCGTCAAAGGAGTGAATCTGATCCTCTTCCGGTCCGAACTCTCGATATATCAAGTCCGCATACCGGCACATTATATCCAGAAACGGCTTCTTCCCCGTCGCCTGATAATAGGCAACAGCCGCTTCCATAAGGTGACCGGCGCAGTACATTTCGTGTCCCATAACAAGATCACTCCATCGCTGCTCGATTCCCTTGGCTGTAAAGAATGTATTCAGATATCCGTTATCATGCTGGCTTTTTCCGATGAGACGGATCAACTCATCAATAGTCTTCTCCAGCTCGGCATCGGGATGGTTCATAAGAGAGTAGGATGCTGCCTCAATCCATTTGGCAACATCGCTGTCCTGAAAGATGGTTCCCTCAGGCTCCCCCCGGGATTCACCAGCGGCGATCTTGAAGTTTTCAACTGCATGGCTCAGAGGGACGCCTTCTGTACGGTTGTTCAGTGTATCCCACTGATAGGGAATTATTTCCTCGGAAAGGAGACGGGTCCGGTTTCCCCAGAAGCCTCCTGTTAATCTGATATCGACAGGAGAAACTCCCTTTATTTCATTTTTCATATATTATCCTTTAACTCCGCCCATGGTCAGGCCGGATACAAAGTATTTTTGCGCCATAAAAAACAGAGCAATCAACGGCAGTACTGTAAGTGTCGCCGCCGCCATCAATACACCCCAGGGTGTATAAAATGTTGAGATGAAGGTACGGATTCCAATGGCCAGGGTGTACTTCTCCACATCGTTCAGAAAGAGAAGAGGCCCCATAAAATCATTCCATGTAAACATAAACTGAAAAATGGCGACAACTGCCATAGCCGGTTTGGTTATGGGGAATATGATTTTGACAATGATCTGCGGATAGTTTGCTCCATCCATAAATGCCGCTTCATCAAAATCTCTGGGAATGGTTCTGAGAAACTGATAGAGCATAAAGATAAAGAAGGCATTTCCAAAAAATGCGGGCACTGTCAGGGGCAGGAAAGTATTGACTCCTCCCAGCCATTTCCATTCAATGAACAGTGGTATCAGCTGTACATAGGCGGGCAGCATCAATGTGGCGATACTCAAAGAGAACATCAGCTTTCTTCCCTTGAATTCGACCCTTGCAAGACCGTAGGCTATCATAAGATTGGAGACCATGGCCCCAATAATATTTATGACGACCACAAAGATGGTGTTTACATAGAACCGGGCAAAGGGGACCATTGTAAAAACATCGACATAGTTCTGAGTTTTTAATTTCTTTGGGAAAATGATCAGCGGCAGCTTGAACATATCCTCTGTAGCCATAAAAGAGCTTCTCAGCAGCCACAGAAGGGGTACAAGACAGAGAACTGCTCCAGCCAGCAGGAAAATATATATAAGAAGTTGAGTACCTGATTTTCTGACGGTCATCGTTTATCCCCCTCATAATAGGTCCAGTGATCAGAGGTTTTGAAAATAATGAGAGAGATAATCATAGTCAGAATAAACAGAACCCACGCCATTGCATTGGCTGCGCCCATCTTTCCGTACTTGAAGGCATTGTTGTATATATGCAGAACAAAACTCAGGGATGAGTTGACCGGTCCGCCGTTCGTCATGATATAGGGTTCTACAAAAAGCTGCAGACACTTGATCATGTTGACTATCATATTATAGAGAATAATCGGGCTGAGAAGAGGAAGAATAACATACAGGAACTTGTGTCCGTAATGCCCTCCGTCGATATCCACAGCCTCCATCAGATCTGACGATATGCCCTGAAGGCCCGCCAGAAAGATAACAACCACATTCCCCACATTCCAGATATTCATTATGGCAAGACTGGGAATGACCATCTGTTCGCTGTCAATCCACTTGACCCTGTTCATCCCCAAACTGTTCAGAAAATGGTTGATCAGACCATACTGGTGATTGAACATCCACAGCCACATCACCGATGAAACAACAATTGGTATCAGAGAGGGAAGATAGTAGATTGTCCGGAATATACCTTTTCCTTTTATATCCGAGTTCAGAAGCAGAGCCGCTCCCAGAGCGACAACCATCTGAAAAGGAACACTCAGTATCGTGAAATAGAGTGTATTGCGTATTGATTTCAGAAAGAGTTCATCTTTGGTAAAAATCATCAAGTAGTTTTTAAAACCGACAAAAGTGGGTTTGCTGAGCATATCCCACTCGGTAAGACTGGTGAAAAAACTGAGACCCATCGGGAAAACAACCCAGAGGGACAAGCCCAATACAAGGGGGGAAATCAGAAACCAGCCCCAGAAAGTCTGTCTTCTGGCATTCATTCCCCTGTTTTTATGAAACATTCAACATCCTCCGTATATTGCAGGACTGCTCCCCCCTGCAGGGAGAGCAGTCGAAAAGATCAGTAGCTACCTTCAAGAAGACCTGAATTTCTTACTTTTGCTGCCGCTTCAGTCAGGGCATTTTCTGCAGTGTCCTTCCCTACCCAGACACTCTCAAACGCACCATTCAAATAATCACCCCAGACCTGATTGATATTACGGATCATGATGGGCTCATTGACCGAAACTGCCATGGAATCAACAACAGCCTCTTTATACCCCTCGGGATGAACATCATTGTCCAGCCAGAGAGCCAGATCAGAGGGATCTGTGTAAAATGATTTTTTGGTAGGCATCCACAGTCCTGATGTATAGAGATCGAGAGTTTTTGAGGGGTCCATCATCCATTTCTGAAGCTCCCAGGCTTCTTCGGGGTGCTCTGTCGCATTGAATACAACATTGACACCGCTTAAATAGATCTGGGCAGGATCCTTCATCGCGGGAAGAGCCGCAACACCAAGGTCCAGAGAGTCAATTGTTCCAAGGTCAAGAAGGGTCCACTGACCTGTCACCCAGAATCCGAGCTGCTCATTTGCAAGCATAATGGAAGGAGAGATGTTTGTTCCTCCGGCCATAAAGGGCATTACTTGATGAACATTCATCAGGTCGGCAAGATTCTGAACAGCTTCAATTGTCTCTGGTTTATCCAGGAGTACAGTTTTCCCGTCTTTATCAATGACTCCCCCGCCATTGCTCCAGATGCTGGGATAGTACATAGCCGACCAGAGGTCATAGCTGACTCCGTAGCGCACAATATTTCTGGAATCAAAACCGGCTTCTCCCGGGTGGCGTCCTTCACTGTCTACTGTGAGCTGTTTCAGATATCCTACAAACTCATCCCAGGACCAGGAATTGGTATAATCTGTCGGAGGAACTGGAATTCCGGCATCTTTCAGGACCTTTTTATTGTACCACATGACCTGGCACTCAGCCGCAGTATAGGCACCATAGGTATTGCCCTTGATCTTCAGCCATGTCTGAGGAATATATGACTCAGCCATTCCGTCCCGGGCGATCAGATCATCAAGTTTGAGGAAGAAGTCCTTCTCAGCGTAATTGCCGAACTCTTCGGGTCTGAAATACCCTACATCGGGCAGTGAGTTTGATGCCGCAAGAGTTTTCATTTTGGCATTATATGTGGAACCATCCAGATCCCCCGGAAGATACATCGGTTTAACAGTCACCCCCGGATGAGCCTCCTCAAAACCTTTCAAAGCACTTTTGATTGCTGCATCCTCCGCAGGGCTTCCCCAGTATACATAGGTCAGAACCACACCATCCTGAGATTTATCCTCCTGACCATTTGCACCGGCAAATCCTGTAAAAACAAGAAGGATAAGGCACAAGAAAACAATTGATTTCCTTTTCATAAGTTTCTCCTTTTTGGAACTTTAACTTTATTTAACCACCGTTTTTTTTATACAAGTAGACAAAGAAATATGATAATATATGCAATATTCCGACATCGTCCAGGAGAAAATATGGAATTCGTCCTGATCCAGAATCTGTCTGAGCTGAGAGCAGAAAACTGCGGTATTGCAATCCTGAATCCAGGCTGGATTCATAGAAAAAGGAAAATAAGCACCTCTGTGTTTATCCTCGGCTATCAGGGAGAAGTATGGATTCAGGAAGAGACGGAATGCTACTCCATACGTCCCTCCTCCTTCTGTATTCTATCGGCAGGCCGTCAGCACTGGGGTATAGAAGAACTCAATGAAAAGGCGAAATACTACTGGATTCACTTCGAAACACCGCAGAAACCGGAGTTTTTGTCGGAATCAGAGGCAAAGATGATCATTGAAAATGAGGAAATAACGAAAGCAAGGCTTAATGATGCACTCCTTCTTCCGCGGTATATGAATTTCTCCAATACGATCTCAACCCGTGAATCCTTTCACGAACTTCTGTACGAACAGGAGCATCAGTGCTTCACACAGCAGAAATATCAATACAATGTCCGGCTGATGCTGATCAACCTGAATTCACTTGTGATCGAATCGCTCAAAGGGAAAGAGAAATGCAACAACAAAAGTATTGTGAATAAAATCATCCAGACCATATACGAGAATCTGACAGATTCCAACTTTTCCGTGAAGACTCTGGCTGACTACCTTGGTTACAATCCCGACTACCTGAACCGCCACTTTAAAGGGGTAATGAAGAAGTCACTTTCAGAGTTCATTCTGGATAAAAGAATCGATTACTCCCTTACGCAGCTGAGAGACAGCGATGAGACAATCTCCAATATTGCATCGGCCACAGGCTTCTCCTCATACAGGAATTTTATACATCAATTCAAACAGAGAAAGACGGCGACACCCACAGAATACCGGAACTGGTACAGGAATGTTCACATAACAAACAAGTAAGGGAGAGCCTGATTTACGGGCTCCAAAAATCCTCACATATCGGCTGAAATCAGAATCAAATTAGACAAGAGCAGCCAATACCGGTCAAATCCGGCAAATATTATTGACTTGTTGCGGGCAAAAGCTATTATTCATCTCATAAGGATGACGCCATGAACAGCCGCACACCCATATTGAAAAGTTATATATTCCGGGCCTTTCTACCACTTATCTTTTTTATAAGCCCCCCTCTTTTTGCCGACGATGTGTCTGGAATACTCTTTGCACATGTACTGAACGGCAAAGTTATGGATATATTCCCTGGGCTGCCTGAGATCCATCTGTCTCAGGGGCTTACGGTTCATCTGGTGATGCTCTTTCTTGCCGCCGCTCTGATCGCCCTGTTTTATCTGGGTTTCGCCCGCAGACAGGTTCTGAAACCGGGAAAGACGCAGCTGGCCCTGGAGTCGCTGCTCCTCTTTGTGAGGGACGAGATTGTCTATCCCGTCATGGGAGAGGAGAAGGGGCGCAAATGGCTCTCCTTCTACACAACTCTCTTTCTGTTCATCCTTGTCTGTAACTTTATCGGACTGATTCCCGCCCTGAAGACGGCAACGGGGAACATCAATGTCACAGGAGCTCTCGCTGTTCTGATACTGCTTCTGACCTTTATCGCCGGATTCAAAGAGATCGGCGTCAAATCCTTCTTCAAGAACCTCTACCCTTCGGGGACAGGACCCGGAATCGGCCTCTTTGTGGCTCTGCTTGAGTTTATAAGCATCTTCACCAAGTCCATGGTTCTGGCGATCCGGCTCTTTGCCAACATGTTCGCCGGCCATATGGCGATCCTGTCCTTTCTTGTACTCATCTTTGTTGTCAGCCCTTTTATGGGTTTTGTTTCAGTACCCTTTGCAGCATTCACCTACCTCCTTGAAGTCCTCATCGACTTTCTCCAGGCCATGGTGTTCACCCTGCTCAGTTGTATTTTTATTTCCCATGCCAGTGAGCATGAATAGATAATCTGATTTTTTAGGAGATTTTATATGGATTTATCAGTACTTGCAAAAGCACTTGCAGTTATCGGAGCCGGACTCGGCATTGCCGGAGGCGGTATCGGAATCGGACTGGTTGGAGGAAGAGCGATGGAAGCCATTGCCAGACAGCCCTCGGAGAAGAAGGACATCCGGACCAATATGATCCTGATGGCAGCGCTGATTGAAGGTCTGGCTTTCTTCGGAGCCATTGTAGCCCTCCTTGTGATATTCAGATAAGCCTATGGACCTGTTTAAACTGGAACCGGGCCTGGCCGTCTGGACCTGGATTACATTCGGAATCCTCTTCTTTATTCTGGCCCGGTATGTGATACCTGTGATGCTGAAAAACCTGCAGGAGAGGGAGGACTACATCCGCTCTTCCGTAGACAAGACAGCTGAAGTGGAGAAACGCCTTGCGTCGATGCGGTCGGAACGGGAGGAACTCCTGAAGGAGACCGAAGCGGAAGCCGACAGGATTCTTCTCAAGATCCGCCGGGAGGGGGATGAACTCCGAAAACGTCTTGCTGATCAGGCTGAGCTGGAGGCCCGGGCCATTATGGAACAGGCTCGGATACAGGCGGAACAGGAGAAAAAGGCCATGGTCGAGTCCCTCAGGGCAGAGCTGGCGGACTTTGTCTGCAGTGCCACCGAAGAAGTTGTGGGATTCAGTTTTGCCGGCGAGAAAGAGCGGGATCTGAGCCGCCGCCTTGTGAGTAAACTATGAACGGACATCTGGTTGTCAAACGCTACGCCCGGGCCCTCTATGAGGCCGTCCGGGACGCCTCGGCCTCTGATGAGCTGATGAAGGATATGGAGAGCCTGGATACACTTATGGCCCTCCCGGAACTGCGGGATTTCTGCCTCAACGGGAACCCCTCTCCCGAAAAGAGCCGGGTCTTCGTGGAGACAGCCCTTCTCCCCTATCTGGGGGATTTCACCCGGCGGGCCGTCAAGCTGCTGGGGCAGAACAGGCGCCTCGAGGCCCTGCCTCTGCTGAGCACTGCGGTCAGAGAAGAGAGAGACAGGGATCTGGGAATAACAAGGGTCCTTGTGGAGAGCGTATCTGCCCCTGATGAAGAGCTGAAACAGGATGTGCTGAGAGCTCTGAAAAAGCGAATTGACGGTGAGATTGAAGCGGAGTGGAATCAGAAACCCGAACTGCTGGGAGGCGTAAGCGTTCAGTGGAACAACAGGCTACTGGATCTGTCCGTCAAAAACAGACTTGCCGGGCTGAAGCGCGTATTGAATAGGAAAGCTGTATGAGAGAAGAGATAAAACCGGCAGAGCTGCTGGATGTTCTGAAAAGCCGTATTGCCGGATTCTCACCGGAAACGGAAGAAGTTGAAATTGGAAGGGTCCTCCAGGCGGGAGACGGCATTGCCCAGGTCTGGGGCCTGGACAACATCCTGATGGGAGAACTCGTCGAGATAGAACTGGACGACGGCTCTTCTATTGAAGGAATGGTGATGAACCTGGAGGAGGAGAGTGTGGGAGTCATCCTCTTCTCCGGATACGAGAGGGTCAAAGAGGGATGCCTTGTCAAACGGACCCGCAGTGTAGCTCAGGTTCCTGCAGGAGAGGCCCTTCTGGGCAGGGTCGTAGACCCCCTGGGCAACCCTCTGGACGGACTTGGTTCCATTGAGGCCTCTCAGTATAACAGGGTTGAAGCCAAAGGCCCGGGCATCATCGACAGACAGGATGTCTCGGAACCCCTGCAGACAGGACTGAAAGCCATCGACTCCATGATTCCCGTCGGAAGGGGCCAGAGGGAGCTTATCATCGGTGACAGGCGTACAGGTAAATCAACCATCGCCGTTGACACCATACTCAACCAGAAAAACTCATCCCCCGAAGACAGGGTCTACTGTTTTTATGTAGCCATCGGCCAGAAACGCTCTTCGGTTGTCCAGATAATTGAGACTCTGAAACGCTACGGCGTCATGGAGTATACAACCGTTGTCGCCGCCACCGCATCAGATCCCGCGTCACTCCAGTACCTTGCGCCCTACGCCGCCATGGCCATGGCTGAGTACTTCAGGGACAGCGGCCGCCACGCCCTTGTAATCTTCGACGACCTTACAAAGCACTCTCAAGCCTACAGGGAACTCTCCCTTCTGATGAGACGCTCCCCCGGACGTGAAGCCTACCCCGGTGATATCTTCTACCTCCACTCCCGCCTCCTTGAGCGGGCTGCAAAGATGAGCGATGAACGGGGCGGCGGTTCTCTGACAGCCCTTCCCATCGTTGAAACCCAGGAGGGTGATGTTTCAGCCTACATTCCCACAAATGTTATCTCCATCACCGACGGACAGATCTTTCTGGAAACAGGGCTCTTCAACTCAGGCCTCAGACCCGCCATCAATGTGGGTATTTCTGTCTCCCGTGTAGGAGGGGACGCACAGCTTAAGGTTATGAAACAGACCTCCGGCTCCCTGCGTATCGATCTGGCCCAGTTCCGCGAGCTTGCAGCTTTCATGCAGTTCTCCTCTGACCTGGACAGCGCCACAAAGGCTCAGCTGAAACGGGGTGAATGCCTCACAGAGATTCTGAAACAGCCGCAGTACTCCCCCATAGACGTGTTCAAGCAGGTGATGATTCTGAAGGCCGGAACCTCGGGCCGCCTGGACAAGTACCCCACCAACAAGCTCCTCTCCTATCAGAAAGAGCTGTTTGATTACCTTGATGAAAATGAGTCGGAGTTTATGTCGCTTCTGAGGGCTAAAAAAGCCTTTGACGATGCTCTGGAAGAGGAAGCAGAGCAGATCTTTGACAAATTTGAGAAACGCTTCCGCCCCGGTGCCTCCGCCGCCGGTGCGGACTCGGGATTCAACGCCAATCTGTCGCTGGCCATGAGCGAGCACCACTCCTCCATAAACAAAGATATGCTGAAACTTGTGGAGCGTCTATCGGCCAGGGAGTTCCCCGGCAAAAAGATCAAGGAAGAGGTGGAAGAGATCATCTCCGGGAAGGATGAAAACGAGCAGGACAGGTTTGGCGCCCTTATCTCCTCATGCACCATCATAGACTACAACAAAAACAGCTCCCGGGACGACCTTTTTAAAAAGGCATCAAAGCTTCTCTCCGACAAAGATCTTGATCCGAAGAAACTCTATGAGCTTTTTGTAGAGAGGGAAGAATCAAGTTCCACGGCCCTGAGCGACTTTTTTGCAGTGCCCCATGTGATTGTGGAGAAGGAAGAGACCTTTAAACTCCTCATTGTCCGATCCACCAGGGGAATCAACTTTGATGATGAAAGGGACGGGGTCAAGTCCCTCTTCTTCCTTGTGGGCTCCAGGGATCAGCGCCACTTTCATCTTGTAACACTGACAGCCCTGGCCTCGGTGGTTCAGAGCAGCGACTTCGAAAAGAACTGGCTCGATGCAGGGTCTACCGAGGAACTGAGGCAGCTGATACTGAGGGCAAAAAGATGAGCAATATAAGAGATCTGGGAAGCAAGATCCAGTCACTGCAGAATATGCAGAAGGTGACCCGGGCTATGAATATGATCTCATCAATAAAACTGCGCAAGCATCTTTCCGCCCTTCCGAGGCTGGAGGATTTTACTGAAGCGGTGGGAGAGATCAACCGGGCACTGGGCCCTTCGCTTGCCGGCTGCTCTCATCCTGTAGTACAGGGACACCCCGGAAAGGGAAAGGAGCACCTTGTCCTCTTTACCGCCGACAAGGGGCTCTGCGGAACGAACAACAGCTCCGTACTCAAGGCTGTGGATTCCTTTCTGTCAGAACGGCAGAGCGGCGGAGCCTCCCTGGAGTACAGCTGTTTCGGCATCAAGGGATACAACCACGCCCTCAGGGAGGGATGGGACATCTCGGCCTTCGAAGCCATGAACGAGCGGACCCTGGAGAGGGAAACCCTGAAGAAGATCAGCGATGAGATCTATGACCGCTTTCTCACCGGAGAGATCAAGAGGGTCTGGATCATCGGGAAGGTATATAAAAACTCTCTGCAGCAGGATACGGAGCTGAAACAGATTCTGCCGCTTGAAACTGAGCCGGACCCTGAAGCTGCGGGGTCCGGAGAGACTCAATCCAGGGGACCGCTCCAGACCGAGCCGGAGGGAGAACAGCTGGCAGAGGAGTATGGACGGATCTATCTTGCCGATACTCTCCGCTGTTACTGGAAGCATGCCTTCCTGAGCGAATACTCCGCCCGCCTCACAGCCATGGAAAACGCCACAAACAACTCGGACGATATGATCGGCAAATACACAACCATGCTGAACCATGCCCGTCAGGCCAGGATAACCAATGAACTGATTGAGATCGTCTCAGGCAAGGAAGCATTAAAGGGATAAACAATGAGTAAAGAAACAAGAATCGGAACCATAACACAGGTCACCGGCCCCGTAGTGGATGTCCGCTATGAGAAAGAGGACATTCCCGAAATCCAGACCTCCCTCAGGGTCACCAACCCCTCCCTCTCCGACAAGGAGGGCAATCTTGTGCTGGAAGTGGTACAGAACATCGGAGACAACAGCGTCAGGACCATCGCCATGGACTCCACCGACGGCCTCCAGCGGGGGCAGGAAGTCAAAGATGAGGGAGAACAGATCACCGTTCCCGTCGGGGATGCCACCCTGGGCCGGATCATCAATGTGACAGGAGATCCTGTGGATGAACAGGGACCCGTTTTAAGTGAAAAAAGATATCCCATCCACCGCCCCGCCCCCTCCTTTGAGGCTCTGAGCACCTCCAACGATGTTCTTGTGACTGGAATCAAGGTAGTGGACCTGCTGGCACCCTATATGAAGGGCGGCAAGATCGGTCTTTTCGGAGGAGCCGGTGTGGGCAAGACCGTCCTGATTATGGAACTGATCAACAATATTGCCAAAGTTCACGGAGGCTACTCTGTTTTCTGCGGTGTGGGAGAGCGGACCCGTGAGGGAACCCAGCTCTTCGGTGAGATGAAAGACTCGGGAGTTATCGACCGGACCAGTCTTGTCTACGGACAGATGAACGAGCCTCCCGGAGCCAGAGCCAGGGTCGCCCTCTCGGCTCTGAGTGTGGCAGAGTACTTCCGTGAGGAGGAGCAGAAGGATGTTCTTCTCTTTGTGGACAACATCTACCGCTTTGTCCAGGCAGGCTCCGAGGTCTCCGCCCTTTTAGGAAGGATACCCTCTGCTGTAGGATACCAGCCCACCCTGGCTACCGAACTGGGAGAGCTTGAGGAGAGGATCACCTCAACAAAGAGGGGCTCCATCACCTCGGTCCAGGCAGTCTACGTTCCCGCCGACGACTATACCGACCCCGCTCCGGCCACCACCTTTACCCACCTTGATGCCACCACCAACCTGAGCCGGGCCATTGTGGAGATTGGAATCTACCCCGCCGTCGACCCCCTTGCCTCCAGCTCCCGTATGCTCAGCCCCGACATTGTCGGAGATCGCCACTACTCGGTCGCCCGGCGGGTCCAGGAGATTCTGCAGGTCTATAAAAACCTTCAGGATATCATCGCCATTATGGGAATGGATGAACTCTCTGAAGAGGACCGCAAGACCGTTGAAAGAGCAAGGAAGATCCAGAAGTTCCTCTCACAACCCTTCCATGTAGCCGAACACTTTACAGGAATGAAGGGAGTCTTCCTGACTCTTGAAGATACTATCCGTTCCTTCGAAGAGATCCTCGACGGAAAACACGATGATCTGCCGGAACAGGCCTTCTATATGGTTGGAACCATTGAGGATGCCAGAAGGAAGGCGGGGCTGCTCTGATGGAAAGAAGTTTTCAGCTTCATATTCTGGAAGAGGACAAGCTCTGCTACGCCGGAGAGGCTCTCTACTGCTCCGCTGTTACAAGCGGGGGGTCCATTGGCTTCGAAGCCCTCCATGAGGGCTTTGGGGCTCCTCTTCTGCCGGGAAGCAGCTTCTCCTACAGAACTCCCGACGGAAATGAGAAGGAACTCCCTGTAAACTGGGGGATGTTGCTCTTCCATGATAATCGCTGTATTGTAACATTGGCCGGCTGATCCTGACGTGTCGGAATATATAGCCGGTTCCAGGGGAGATATGGACAAGGAGATCCTGACACTCGCGGAAACGGCGAACTATCTGAAGGTATCGGAAAAGACGGTACGCAGGCTTATCGATGATGATGCCATCCCCTGTGCAAAAGTCGGGGGACAGTGGCGTTTTATGAAACCCATGCTACAGCACTGGCTCCAGTCACAGATGAAGGTTGTTCCCCAGCAGGCCTATATGGACACCCTTATGTCCCAGAAAGAGGCAATCTCTGTCAGCAGCCTGATCGATCCCTCCTGTATATTCTGGAATATGAGTCCAGGCCCTCCGGGAATCATCCTGGATACCCTTTCCGAGTCCCTCTACAAATGCGGCGCCGTTGACAACAAAGGGCAGTTCCTCATCCAGCTTCTGGAAAGAGAGGAGATGATGTCCACAGCTATTGGAAAGGGTCTTGCCCTCCCCCATCCCCGAATATCAGGCAGGCCTCCTGTACTCAGAAGCGCTCTTGCCGTGGGCTACTGCCCCGAAGGCATCGACTTCGAATCCATTGACGGATCAAAAACACATCTATTTGTTGTGATTGCCTCACATACGGACCCTGTACACCTCAGAATCCTCTCCTTCTTTTCAAAGGTAGGGGGACAGGAGAGCTTTATATCCGACTTATCCAAACTGAAGAACGCCAAGGAATTCCAAAGCTTCCTTGTAGAAAAAGAGACTGAAATACTCAGCTGACAGCACAGGGAGAGAAGAGTGAAAGGATCTGAAATCTGCGGCAGAACCATCGATGAATGGAGAAGACAGATTCCGGCACTGGAAGACCTTGTCTCTCTGAAAGAGCTTTTCTGGGCGAATCCGGGCCTTCAGTCATTTGACGAGGCTGTCCAGACGGGCCCACTTGGGGTGAACGACATAGTGGATGCAGAATCCCGGTTGAACCGCTTTGCCCCTCTCATCGCCAAAGCCTTTCCTGAAACCAGCAGCTCCGGCGGAATAATCGAGTCTCCCATAAAAGAGATACCCCGTTATCAGGCATGGCTGAAAGAACGGACTCAGCTGCCCGGAAAGCTTCTTGTCAAATGCGACAGCCACCTCCCCATTTCAGGTTCAATAAAGGCCAGAGGCGGCATCTATGAAGTTATGAAACACGCAGAAGATCTGGCTCTCTCCAAAGGCGGACTGAAATTGAAGGATGACTACTCCTGCCTCCTGTCGGAGCCCTATGCATCTCTTTTTTCAAAGCATGAACTGGCCGTGGGCTCCACAGGAAACCTGGGCCTCTCCATCGGCATTATGGGGGCCCGCCTGGGATTCAGGACCACCGTACATATGTCCCATGATGCCCGGCAGTGGAAGAAGGATCTCCTCCGAAGCCGGGGTGTCACTGTAAGGGAGTATGCGGGAGACTACAGCCTGGCCGTTGAACAGGGCCGGATGAGCGCCGGTGAGAACTGTCACTTTGTTGATGATGAGAACTCAAAGGAGCTCTTCCTGGGATACGCTGTAGCCGCCCTGAGGCTGAAGGGGCAGCTGGAGGAATTGTGTATTCCCGTAGACATGGACCATCCCCTCTTTGTCTCCCTTCCCTGCGGAGTGGGCGGCGGCCCCGCCGGTGTGGCTTTCGGCCTCAAGCAGGTCTTCGGCGATAATGTGCATTGCTTTTTTGCCGAGCCCACCCACAGCCCCTGCATGGTCCTGGGGCTGATGACAGGATGCCACAACAGAGTCAGGGTCCAGGACTTCGGCATTGACAACATTACCTGTGCCGACGGTCTGGCGGTGGGGCGGGCATCGGGTTTCGCCGGAAGAATTATTGAACCGTATCTTGACGGCTGCTATACAGTCAGCGACGGGACTCTCTTAGAAAGACTGAGGACACTGGCGGCGCTTGAAAACCTGAAACTGGAGCCCTCGGCCCTAGCCGGGTTTACCGCAGCTGAAATGCTGAGTTCCACGGATGAGGGAAGGGCATATCTTGAGCGTTTCAGCCGGGAGAGGCTGGAACAGGCCACCCATATGGCATGGGCCACAGGGGGAGGAATGGTCCCCCCTTCTGAAATGGAAGCCTACCTGACAGGCAGTTCTGCACCTGAAACCGACTGAGCCTCTTCAATAAAGCTGTCCACACGGCTGCGTCCGAGTTCTACATACTCCTCCGGAAAACTCCAGTAAAAATCATCTTCACCCTTAACCAGCCCCCGCTGCCCCGGAGAAACAGCTGTCCAGAGATTGATAAGAACATCACTGCTCACCCAGGGGCTCTCGAGGAAATAGAAGTGGGCCCCCCGGCTGTAGATACTGGGTGCGCTGCTTACATCTATCCACTCAATCCTGTCGCTGGAAAACTCAGCGAAGGGAATCCTGCCGGGCCTCATTGTCTGCCCCAGACGCGGTGTAAAGTGGAGGATACGGGACCCCAGAAGGATAATGTCCTTCGATGAGCTGTAGAGGGTCATCTTTTCAAGGATTCCGGTAATATTATCCAGAAGATAGGAGGCGAAGACACCCGCATCCATATCACTCCCCGCCAGTATAACCGTCCCAAGCTTTGTTTTTTTCCGGGCCTCTTCAGAAGAAAGGTGACCAAGCTGCAGGGCTTTCTGATAGAGAGCCTGGGTCACGAGACGGGTGCCGGTGCTGTATCCTATTATATGGATGTTCTCAACCTCCTCCTGTTCCGCCAGAAAATCAAGAAAGAGACGAAAACTCCGGGCTGACATGGAAGCGGTGTCCAGATCCTTCATATAGGCGAGGTTCCTGTGACTTGTAGACGGCCAGCTGTATGCAATGAAGCTGCCGTTATACCCCAGATAGTGCCAGAGCTGCACGGCAATCAGCAGCGGATTCTCAAAGTTGACCTTGTAACCGTGGATAAATATGTATACATCAGGGTCTCCCGAGGTCTCGAGCTGCTCCTTCATCTCCCGTAGAAACTGCTCCTCCCCCCCGGGATTCCCGGGAATACTCCTCTCCATTGTGCCGAAAATATCTACATCATCCACCTGGAGGATCGGATTGCGGAGGGAGGTCCGGCCGGCCTCGATCATTGTCATATCGTGCCAGTTCTTGTCACTTCCGGCGATTGAGATTTCAGCCTGTCCCAGAAGAACCGCATTCTGTCTGTCATTTGTATAGCGGAGCTCGCCTTTACTGCCGTAACTGAACACCCTGTTGGAGGCGAAGAGGATGGGAACGGTCTCTCCATAGGAGAGGTTCGTTCTGTAGCGGAATGGATTGTACTGATCATCGTCCATTATGGCGGGAGGCCGCATTTTCTTGAACTGGTTCAGCTTTACCGAAAAGAGGGAGACTACGGCGCCCAGCAGAGCCAGTAGAATGATCGAACGGATAATTTTACGTTTTTTTAACTGTGTCATATTTGAGAACCTGATAAAACTTTTGTGTCCCAGAATACAGGCTCCCACATCGGATTGTCAAATCTGACAGACTCAAGGGGGAGATAGAGTTCCCCCTCAATTGCTGCTTTGGTGATATTGCCGGTATCGGCAGAGGGGTCAGAGGTTTAT
The DNA here is from genome assembly GCA_963676905.2 of Oceanispirochaeta sp. Classification (GTDB taxonomy): domain Bacteria; phylum Spirochaetota; class Spirochaetia; order DSM-2461; family DSM-2461; genus Oceanispirochaeta. The sequence goes on along the minus strand of CAXXVE010000001.1, from coordinate 1,528,754 downwards.
CGAACCCGTTTTTCTTGGCTATACCAGATACCAATATAATAATAAAAATCATATATACCCTATATATTTCTATATATAAACACTTTATATCAGTTTTGATATTTTTTTATTGACTTAAAACGGCTTTGAAAATAGACTGGTATGATCAGTTAAAAACCCATTGTTCTACATAAAATAACCCGTCATTCCAAGACGGCTCCGGTCGTTAACTGTCCATAAAACAACACAAGGGAGAAAGTGATGTTTGTATTTAACACAGCTGCGGGCGCTTCCGCAGCATCTGCGTGGGGAATGTGGCTTGCCATTGTGGCAGCCCTGTTCATTTTCAATGAAGTAGCAAGACGGTTTAAATGGACCGGGTTTTTCACCTTTGTGATACTTCCCGTGCTTCTGACAGTCCTCTGGTTTACAGCCATGAGAGATACAACCTATACAGACTGGTTCCACCTGGCCAAGGTCTACTCTTCAACAGCGGGATGTATCGGATTCTGGCTGATCAGACACCTGAAAGGTAAGGATAAAAAGACAGGAAAAGAGTGGAACCTCTACGAAAAGAAGTGGGCCCTTTACTTTCCTCCTGTAATCCTGGCTATCAACATTCTGGAAGCCTGTGTCAGAGATTTTGAAGTCGGCCTCAGATATGCCGGCGGAGCAATTGCGGCTGACGAAGGTGTTTACCTCCTTGGCGGAATATGGAACCACCTTAACGGCTTTGCAGGTCTTCTGAATATCATTGCCATCACAGGCTGGGTAGGAATTACAATCCGCAAAAAAACAGCAAAAGACGGCAGCCGGGACATGATCTGGCCCGATATGCTCTGGTTCTGGATTCTGGCCTACGACCTGTGGAACTTCACCTATACCTACAACTGCCTGCCCCACCATGCATGGTACTGCGGATTCGCTCTTCTTCTGGCGCCCACACTCTGTTCCTTCACAATCGGAAAGGGTGCATGGCTCCAGCACAGAGCACAGACTCTGGCCATCTGGTGTATGTTTGCACAGACCTTCCCCAACTTCCAGGACAAGGGAATGTTTGCTGTCAACTCCACATACAACCCTGCCATCTACATGACATTCGGTGTCCTCTCACTTGCGGCCAACATCGCCCTTGTAGGATATATGATCTACAGAATGAAAAAGACCGGAAAGAACCCCTACAAAGAGGAACTTTACGCCGAGCACAAATCCTATCAGGAAGTATACGAACTGCGGGATGATAAAGCTCAGGTCAGCGCCTGATTCCTTTCTTCAGCCGGCGCTGTACAGGAGCCGGCTGAGAGCTGTATAATTCCCCCATTGGTATCTGGCTGGTCCAGAACCGGGGGAGTATATGGAATTTTCCAAACTGTCATCACCTTCTCTGAAGGAGCTCTTTGTCCAGGAGATCGAAGGACTGATTCTGTCGGGTCAGCTCTCTCCGGGAGACAAACTGCCCCCCGAAAGAGAACTTGCATCCCGTATGTCTGTCAGCAGGGGAGTCGTCAACGCCGGAATGCTTGAGCTTGCACGTAAGGGATTTGTTGAAATTCTTCCCAGAGCCGGGGCTGTCGTCTCAGACTACAACCGCACCGGTACCATAGAAACCCTGATGGACATCCTTCGATACAACGGCGGCATTATGCAGAAGAAGGAGATGAAGTCCCTTCTTGAAATCAGACTTGTCATTGAGACTCTTGCCATAAGACTCGCCATTCCGGTTATAACCACTAAAGACCTTGAAACCCTCTACAAGCTTTTTACAGATTTCAAAGAGGGAGAGACTCCAGCAGCACTTGCACAGAAAATCTTCAGCTTCCACCATGAACTCTGCATTCTTTCAGGGAATACGATCCTGCCCATTGTCTTCTTCTCGTTTAAAGAACTGGCAGTGAGATTCTGGGAGCGCTATTTTCAGATTCACGGTAAAAATGACCTGGTGGCAAATACATCAGAGTTATACAGATTTATTGAGTCAGGAGATACGGAAGGAGCTGTGAGAACCTTTGAGTCCTCTCTCTATAAAACAATCGATGGGGATGTCTCAATCTATCCGGACAATGTTCAGGACGACTGAAACGGGATCAGCCGTCCACATCCCCTGAAACCCTCAGCCGGCCCCCAGAATCTGGTTCGCTCTCTCGGTCTGATTGGGGAAGAGATCAGAAGGCACGGCATCCTTTCCCTTTACCTCAAAAATCCTGTGCCTTGCACAGTCTGTGGCATCTCCCTGACAGTACTGCTTCTTCATCAGATTAGCCAGGGCCGGTTTATTTTCCATCTTGTCATGAAAGAAAGGGCATCCGGGTAAACATTCGCAATCCATAGGTTCCTCCAGTTGTTAACATTCGTTCATTTTTTATAAATATAATTCATTTTCAACCGGGACCATAGACCTTTTACATTGAATTTACAAAAGCAGTTACTTAAAATCCCTCTTTCCCCATGCTGAAGAAAGAGAGTTGGCACTGATTTCAGAGGGGATGTCTGCCGGGAGACACAAGCTGCAGCATCCCCTCTGACAACACTTATTCAGCCCCCATCAGCAGATCGAGGACATACATTTCAAGGGATTCGAAATCCCTCTTTGCAATACACTCAGCCTGAAAACCATAATCGAACTGCTCGGCCTTTTTCTCAAGGCGTTTGGCAATTTTCAGACTGTTGGCCAGGTGTTTATACCTGTCGCCGTCCTTAGTCGTTCTCATGGCCTTTACATCCAGCCCAATATATTCGCCCTTTGAACCGTAGTTGTTTTCCATAAGGACCTTAATCTGATTGAATGCCTGACGCAGATTCTCCACACCGAAGGTTTTGTCCTGATCAAATTTGATACCGTTCTGATCATTCAGATGAACACCCCAGAGTTTCCCCATTGCAAGGCCGAAACCTATTTCATGGGAGGGATCGAGTCCTGCAAGTATGGCATGGGCCGACTCAAGAAGCCCCCCGACTCTGGACGGATCAGTTGTGGCAGCAGAAACACCCATTACATGGCCTATGGTTCCGCATATACTTCTGTCTATTGGTTCATTGGGCTTGGGCTCAATAAGAATTTTGACTTCAGAATCATACCTCAGCATAAGATTCAGGGCTTCAATGAGTTTGCGGGTGGCCCAGACGGGGCTCTTGCTCTCGGCACAGAGGGTTCCCTCCCTGGCAAGCCATAGAACAATCTTGTCTGTTCCCAGTTCTCTGGCGATGTCGATGGAACGATAGGACCGCCACATGGCAAACTCCCTGTCTTTTTCCGAAGTGGACATGTAGCCGCCGTCAGCCGTCCGGGGATCCATCCACAGCCGGGGAGCCACAAATTCAGCTTTCAGCCCGTATTTATCAAGAAGGGCCTTTACCTTTCGGGCTTCGGCCTTGATCTCCTCATCCGATAGATTATTTATATTGGGAACGGCATCGTCATCATGGAACTGAACAGCACTGAATCCCATCTGCGCAAACATTTTAACTTTCTCTTCAAAAGGCACTTCACTTCTGGTGGCAGGGCCGTAGGAATCGGCTCCATCGTGTACATTCCAGGGTCCTACAGAATACTTGAATCTAGACATAGAAATACTCCTTTTCTGCCGGTATTTACCAACAATCTTGATTTACTGATTTTATTATTCACGTCTGAAAGCGATTCAAAGGGTTAATTCTGTGAATTAAAAGCGACAATCTTGATATTACAATCCCCCCGGCCGATAAAAAGGCTGAAGGTGAAGCGATGCAAAAAGAAAAGAATGAGTTTGAGATAATCAGGCACCCCAGGATCGAACACCTCAATGTCTTTTTTGTAAATCTCATAAAGAGGACCACCCACCTCCACGGGGATCTGGAACTCTGTTATATAATGAGGGGGAAGCTCCGTATAAGGATAAAAACAAGGGATTTTACAGCATGTCCCGGTTCCCTGCTCCTGTTTAATTTCAGCGAACCCCACAGCCTGAACAGGATCGAAGGAAGCCCTGTACTTTTAACCATACAGATCTCAAAGAGTTTTTTTAAAGAAAGCTTTCCGGATTTTGAAAACATACTCTTTCTGACCAATGAAGTTCTGAATGGTCTCACTCCAGAAGCGCGCTCAGAAATAGTGGCAGAACTATATGATCTGACTGAAAATTACTTCGGCAGCCGGTTCGGATTCGAACTAAAAGTTCTCTCAAAGGTTTACTCCCTTGTCTATGCCGTTTTTCAGACAACCCCTTACAAGCTTATAGATAAAGAAGATCTGCTCAAGGAGAAAGAGAGGCAGATAAGACTTGCTGTGATTTCAGAATATATCCGGAACCATCTCGGTGAAAAAATAACCCTTCAGGAGACGGCAGCCTCTGTGGGTCTCTCATCCAATTATTTCTCCCATTTTTTCAGGGACAATTTCAATATAACCTTTCAGGAGTACATCAGTGATTTGAGGTTTGAGAAGGCCGTAAAACTAATATCCAGAACAAACCTGAAAATACTGGATATCTCTCTGGAGTGCGGATTCTCGGATACGAAATATATGAATCAGGCATTTAGAAGGAACTGCGGCCAACTCCCGAAGGAGTACCGCAGGAACCTGAAAGAGAAGAGCGATGAGAGGGGTACGGAAGAGAGGGTGAATGGCCATACGACACAGTATATCTACAGAAAAAGTGATGAAATTTCGGGACTTATAAAAAGACTGAAAGATCTTGCGAAATTATTCTGAAAACAGGATTCTGTCGGATCTTGAGCTCATAACAGGGACTGGGGATTCTGTTTAATCTGCTTTCTGCAGTTCCCTGTAGACCCGCTGTGTTACCGGAGTGGCAACTCCAAGAGACTCTCCCAGCCTGACAACGGCTCCTCCATACAGATCCAGTTCATTCCTTCTTGAAGGATCAGAGAAATCCCTCTGAAAGGATGTTGTTGTCGTGTAGTTCAGACCGGCTGCAAAGTTCTCCGCATCTTTTACATCACTCAGGGTCAGTGCGACTCCCGACGCCAGGCCGACAGCATATACTTCCCTCTGTATTTCATCCACCGTGGATTTCAGTTCAGGGTCTTCCAGCACAGCGCCCATAGTCTTTCCGCTCCAGGCACCGACCATGCTGTAGGGAGAGATAAAGAGGTACTTCCGCCATATGGCGGGACGTGGATCATCAAACCAGGAGCAGTTAATTCCCGCTGCACCAAGAAAGTGAAGCAGCGGGCCTGAGTCGAAGTCCGGACAGTCTGAACTCTTTCCAAGAACAAAAAGCTCCCGTCCCGTCTGATAGCGGACAACACCGGGTTCGGTAATATAGGCAGAGACATAGGTGGCACCCGAAAGAAGGACTCCCTCTTTCAAATGTTCACGGATTCTGTTGTGAATATCCATTCCGTTCAGAACAGGTACAATGACAGTGTGCTCTCCCACAAGGGGGGCGATATCCCGGCAGGCTGCCGGCAGGTCGTAGGATTTGACGCAGATAAATACAAGATCCTGAGCTCCCGCTTCCGCCGCAGAATCTGTTGCCAGAGAGGGATGAACCATCCGGTCCTCCTCCCCTTCACGGACAAAACGCAGTCCCTTATCTCTTATGGTCTCAAGATGTTTACCCCGGGCGATAAATGTAAGCTGGACTTCAGGGAGCCTGGAACCGATCATGGCACCCAGGTAGCCGCCGATCCCTCCAATTCCGAAAATCAGGATGTTCTTCATGGTTTTATCCTATTGGCGGGACCCGATAATGTCCAGAGGAGGTTCTTGAGGCGGCATCAAGGGAGGTCATGATGGAAACAGATTCTCATCAGGGCCGGAGAGGACCCTGCTGCGATACTCTCTGGGGGAGATCCCCATCACCTTCTTGAACAAGCGGGAGAAGTAGTAGGGGTCGGAATATCCGCACTCAGATGCAATACTGCGGACAGAGAGATCAGAAAGCTCAAGCAGACGGCAGGCGCGCTGTATCTTCAGCTGATTGAAGTACTCCACAGGCGGGCAGCCCTGCCCCTTTCTGAAAAGCTCAGAAAAATGGGGAACTGAAACTCCTGCCGCATCGGCCATCATCCCTAGGGTAAGGGCCTCACCTCCTTCGGCGGCCTCCCTCATAAGGCTGATAACACGGTCCAGTCTCCGGCTGTTCTCCTTCTGAAGCCCTGGGTGAAAATCCCTGTTGCTGTGGAAAAGGGAGGTAAGAATGCTTCCTGCCAGCTGCCCCGTATGAATCTGAATAGACCTGGAGTACCCTCCTTCCATGGCGGAAAAGAGCATCTCGAAGAGCTGAACCACCTGGGTCCTTGTCCCCGATGCCACCGGGACAGGGCCGGGTGTGCCAGAAACGGACTGTGTATAGATTGACAGCAGCTCACCCCGGAGATGAATCCAGTAGAGACTCCAGGGATCATGGTCCGATGCCCCGTAGATATGTGCCCGTCCCGGCTCCAGATAACAGGCCTGCCCTCCGTGCACCAGCCAGGACTCGTCACCGGTTCTTACAAAGCCCGAGCCTTTTGCACAGTAGAGCAGTATCCCCTCACTGATAGATTCCCGGCGGATCTTCTGATGCCCTGCGGCGGAGGGGAAATACCCCGCATCTGTGACCTGAAGATTCCGGATGATCAGAGAGAGGCTGGTCTCATGACCTACAAGAGGAGGAATGACATAGAGCTTCTGTCCTTCAAAACCTTCCTGTTTCCTAGAATATTTCATACATATCGCTTTTAATCCGTTTTAAACATTATTTTACAGGAACAAAGGTCGAACACAACCATAATATAATCCATCTTCTCATAATACTGTCCATTTGAAAACTGATCCTGCCCAATTAATATAGGGACATAATCTGAAAGTAGAAGCCCAAAGGCATTGGAGGAATATATGCACAGCGCAACTGTCCGTCAGGAGATGGTTACCATCCCCACCTATCCTGTAGGAAAAAAAGAGAAGAACCCCCTTTTTCTGGAAAAGCGGGTCTATCAGGGGTCCAGCGGAGCCGTATACCCCTATCCTGTTATTGAATCTGTTGGAAAAGAAAAGGAGGACAGGAAGTGGAAGGCTCTGATCCTCGAGAATGAATATCTGAAGATTATGATCCTCCCGGAACTGGGCGGAAGGGTCCAGATGGCCTATGACAAGACAAACGACTACCACTTTGTCTACTACAATCAGGTTATAAAGCCCGCCCTTGTGGGGCTCACGGGTCCCTGGCTGTCGGGGGGAATTGAGTTCAACTGGCCCCAGCACCACCGTCCCGGAACCTACGAACCCACTGACCATATGATTCAGGAGAATGAAGACGGCAGCGCCACTGTCTGGATAGGGGAGCTGGAACAGATGTCCCGGACCCGGGTTTCCACAGCCTTTACCCTGAAGCCCGGAAAGGCGGTCCTTGAGATTGAGGCCCGTCTCTACAACGGATCAGAAACTCCCAAAACGTTTCTGTGGTGGGCCAATCCGGCAGTGGCCGTAGGCGACTCCTACCAGTCCATTTTCCCTCCCGATGTTCATGCCGTCATGGACCACGGCAAGAGGGATGTATCTTCATTCCCCATCGCCACGGGCACCTACTATAAGGTGGACTACTCCGAGGGTGTGGACATCAGCCGTTACAAGAATATCCCAGTCCCCACAAGCTATATGGCCTACCACTCGGACTATGACTTTATGGGCTGCTACGACCATGATAAACAGGCGGGAATGCTCCATGTGGCCAACCACCATCTGGTCCCCGGCAAGAAACAGTGGACCTGGGGAAACGGCGACTTCGGCCGGGCCTGGGACCGCAACCTGACAGATGAGGACGGACCCTATATAGAACTTATGACAGGGGCCTTTACCGACAACCAGCCCGACTTCAGCTGGCTCCAGCCCGGTGAAGAGAAGGTCTTCCGCCAGAACTTCATGCCCTACAAGAACCTGGGTACCGTGGACAATGCCTCTACAAGGGGAGCCCTCTCTCTTGAAGTCGGCTCTGAAACAATTACAATGTCCGTCTATGTAACAGGCAGGGAAAAAGGGATGGAACTGGAACTCAGCCGATCTGGAGCTGACGGCTCAGAAACAGTCCTCACGACGAAATCCCTGGAACTGAGTCCGGAGAAAACATTTATGGAATCGGCTCCGGCAGTCAGCGGCACTGATCACACAGATTATATCCTCCGTCTTAAATTTGCTGATGGAGAAGTACTTGCCGCCCGCAAGGAGAAAGACTCCATGCGCCCCATACCCGACCCCGCCACGGCTGCTCCGGCTCCGGAGAAAATCCAGTCGACGGAAGAACTCTACCTGACAGGCCTCCATCTGGAGCAGTACCGCCACGCCACACGAAACCCCGAGGACTATTATAACGAAGGCCTGAAACGGGACCCCGGTGAGAGCCGCTGTCACACAGCTCTTGGAAAGAGAGCCCTTGCCCGGGCTGATTTTGCCACTGCCCGTGAGCATTTTCAAGCCGCCATTCATCGCCAGACATTCCGCAACCCCAACCCCTATGACGGAGAGGCCCTCTATCATCTGGGATGGACCCTGAGATATCAGGGAGACAACATCAAGGCATATGAAAAGTTCTACAAATCCATATGGAACGGCTCCTGGCAGGGACCCGGGTACACCCAGCTGGCCCGTCTTTCATGCACCTCAGGGAACTATGCACAGGCTCTTATTGAAGTTGAACGGGCCCTGGCATCGGGAGCACACAACCGCAAGGCACTTCATACAAAGGCCGTCATACTCCGCAAATATGGGAAAACAGATGAGGCCCGAAGGGTTCTGGATGAGCTGGTGAGAATTGATCCCGTAGACCATGCCGCCTGGTGCGAACTCTGGCTTCTGGACAGAAGTTCTGAAAGCCTTGAATCTTTCCGTGCGGTGATCAGAGACGAAGCCTTCTCCTTTCTGGAGCTATCACTGGACTACCTCTGGTGCGGCGCCTTTGATGACGGCATCACCCTTCTTGAGCTGATAGCCTCCGAAGCTGCCGGTGCCTCCCCCCTTGTCTCCTACTATCTGGGCTATCTTACAGAGAAAGCCGGTGATACAGCAGCGGCGGACAGATGGTACACAAAAGCAGCAGCAGCGTCACCCGACTACTGCTTCCCCATCCGCACAGCAACGGCAATGATTCTGGAGCATGTAATAAGCAGCGGCAGAAAGGACCCTATGGCCCCCTACTACGCCGGAAACTTCTACTACCATATGAAGCGTTTTGACCGTGCTGGCCAACTCTGGCAGGCCGCAGCGGAAGGCAATCCTGAGTTCCCCACAGTAAAAAGAAACCTGGCTCTGGCCGCCTTCAACAAACAGGGAGACGCTGAAACATGCCGTAAACTTCTGGAGGAGGCCTTTGCCCTTGATACCGGCGACGCCCGTATCCTCTTTGAGCTGGATCAGTTCTACAAGAAGATCGGTCTGGCTCCCGAAGAACGCCTCGTATTCCTTGAAAAGCATGAAGGCTGCGTTGCTATGAGAGATGACCTTACAGTCGAGAAGATTACCCTTCTGAATCTGCTGGGCCGCCCGGAAGAGGCGATGAGCCTCCTTAAGAGCAGACAGTTCCAGCCGTGGGAAGGCGGTGAAGGACGCGTATCTTCCCAGTACGTCAGGTCTCTCATCATGATCGGACTGAAGGCCCTTGATTCCGGAGATGCCCTGTCCGCTCTGGACTGTTTTGAACAGGCCTATACCTATCCCCACAACCTGGGAGAGGGCAAGCTCTGCACAATGACAGACAACGAGCTTGACTACTTCAAAGGCCTTGCCCTGAAAGCCCTTGGGAGAGAGGAAGAGGCTGCGGCGTCATTCAGTTCTGCCACAGAAGGGGAACAGGAACCCGCCCCGGCCATGTTCTACAACGACCAGTCTGCGGACCTTATCTACTTTCAGGGTCTGGCATGGCAGGAACTGGGCGAAGAAGGAGCTGCCAGGGGACGGTTCAACACCCTCCTTTCCTGGGGAAAGAGACACTACTATGATGAAACAGAAATTGACTACTTTGCCGTATCACTCCCCGACCTTCTTATCTTCGACGAAGACGGAGATGAAAAGAACCGAATCTACTGTACCTATCTGATGTCCCTCGGCGAGGCCGGTCTGGGACGGAAGGAGAAGGCGGAAGCTCTGCTTGAAAAAGTAATTGCGGTGAATCCCGCCTATCCGGGAGCCCTCTTTCTGAAGGACCTCTGGTAATACTGCAGCTGAAATCCAGAACACCGACCCGTCCATATTTTCCGGACGGGTCTTTTATTGTTTTCAAGATGAAAACAGGATCTCTTCATGGTAGAGTAGAACTTTTACAGGAGAGAGCCTTGAAATCAATATATCTTGCCGGAGACTCAACCATGGCCAGTAAGGAAGCCAGGGAGTACCCGGAACACGGCTGGGGAATGATGATCCCGGATTTTTTCAATTCTTCCATAGAGTTTATCAACGAAGCCAGGAACGGATGCAGCACAAAAAGCTTCATCCGTGAGGGTCGCTGGAAGAAGATTCTGGACCGGCTGAAACCTGGTGATTATGTACTCATTCAGTTCGGCTACAATGATGAGAAAACTGAGGACCCTGCCCGTTACACAGCTCCTGAAGGAGAGTTCAGGCAGAACCTGGAGTACTTTATAGTATCCGCCGGAGAAAAGGGGGCTGTGCCAGTGCTGATGACTCCTGTCTGCCGGCGGAAGTTTACTGAGGCCGGAGAACTGAAGATGACCCACGGAGCCTACCCGGATGCTTTAAAAAGCGTTGCTTCGAAACAGAGAGTGCCCTGCATTGATATGGAAGCGGAAACCGCCGCCCTCCTCAGAGCATACGGTCCTGAGAAATCAACAGAGCTCTTTATGCATTTAGCTCCCGGAAAATATGCGGAACACCCCGATGGGAAACAGGACGATACCCACTTCAATGCCGAAGGAGCCCGCAGGATTGCGGCTCTGGCGGCGGATGGAATACGGCTGAAAGTGCCGGAGCTTGCCGGTTATCTGAAATAACCGCTGGTACAAAGTCCTGCCCGAGGGAAGCCGGGTATACGGAGGAACCATGAGAATCAACAGAGAGACCACATTGTACCTGAGCCAATCTTCGGGGAGCGCTCTGGAAAGGGGACTTATCGGATTTGACAGGGATATGGAGGCAGTATTCGGAACTCTACCTCTACGGGTTTCTGACCTCCGGAGCAATCAGATCCGTCTTGCCCTTTCAGGAGAACCTGATCTGCCGCCGGAAAACTGCATTATAATAAGCAGTTCGGATACACTTGAGATTTCCTCCTCTGACGACCTCGGGTTTGTCTTCGGACTCTACTGGATATCAGAGCAGATCCTCGGTGTTGATCCCCTCAGCCTCTGGTCGGGATTCAAACCGGCTCCCCGGGACTTCATCGACACAGGAGCATTCAGATCCCCTCTCTCAAGACAGGGGCCCCGGTTCAGGGGGTGGTTCATCAATGACGAGGACTGCCTGACGGCCTGGGATGACTCCGTCTCCATAACGGAAGACACCTGGTGCCGAATCTTCGAGACAATCCTCCGCTGCGGTTACAACCTTGTGATTCCAGGCACCGGAATATCCTCCACAGGAAAGCAGCTTGATCTTGCATCGGAGTTCGGTCTCTGGATAGCCCAGCACCATGCAGAGCCACTGGGAGCTCAGATGTTCTCCGATGCGTATCCCGGAATTCCAGCCTTGCTGCCCGAAGAGAAGCACCGCTTTGAAGAGCTATACAGAAAGTCGGTCCACAGCGCCGCCGGACGGAAAATGATATGGACCGTGGGTTTCAGGGGCCAGGGGGACCGCCCGTTCAGTGAGGACGATCCCCGGTACAAGAGCCAGGAAGCACAGGGAGAGCTAATCAGCAGCATGATCCGCCTCCAGCAGGACATCGTCAGGGAGATAGCCGGAGAGAATCAGACCTTCATCCACTATATTTACAGTGAAACCGGAAAACTCTACAGGGATGGTCATCTCAGGCTGCCTGATGATGTCATACGGGTCTATAGCGATAATGGCTTCGGAGCCATGCGGGTCCGCCGTGAACTCTGCGGCCCCGAAACTGGAATATCGTCGAAGCCGGGCCCCGGTGACAGTGGAAACAGCGTGGGAGTCTACTATCACATAAGCTTCCATGACCTCCATATTTCAAATAAGCTTGTTCCTCTTGTCAGCCGGGGGGTAATGGAGGAGAACCTTCGCTCCTTTACGCAGCATAATCACTTTGACTTCTTCCTTCTGAATGTAAGCAATATACGCCCTCACATCCTCCAGATCCAGCAGCTCCGGGCCCTTTGGGAAAAGAGTCATGTAAAAGACAGCTTAGGCCTCTGTCTGGAGGAGAAAACCCTGGAGTGGCTGCGCCGCGGCTTTCCAGGCAGAGAGAGAGAAGTCCTGGCTCTGCTGGATGCCTACTTTGCCGCTCCCCTCTCCTTCAACGACCTGTATACGGATGCCCGGGCGGGGGAACAACTCTACCACCACGGCCTGAGGCGGCTGATCCGGGCTCTTATCCGGAAGGAGGATGTACGCCCCTGGTTTGCCTATATTCCCGAAGAGTTCACCGACAACAGAGATTGTACCCTCTGGATCTACAGCAGGGCCGCGGAAAGCCTTCCTCAATGGGAGGCTCTGGCAGTAAAATCGGCTGCCTTCGAAGAGTCTCTGGAGGGCAGGCAGAAGGAGTTTTTCGGCAGTTTCCTTGGAATGCATATCCATTATATAAAGGAGAGCTGTGAAGGCTTTGTCCGGGGATGTGAGGCCTCTCTTTCCTACCAGAAGGGTGAATACATCGATGCCTTTACAGGCTTCTATCTCAGCCTTGAGGCAATGAAAAGAGCCCTGCATGCCCTTGAAGCCGAAGATCAAGGAGAGTGGACACACTTCCACAGGGGTGACTGGCTCACAGGAACAGCCGAGACAGTCCGCTGCCTGAAAACAGCCCTCTCCTACACACGGATAACAGGAGAGAATTTGATATGCAATTCCGAATGGGTGATCAGGGCGCTGGGCCTGACAGAAACAGCCATTGCAACCATGCCCCAGGCAACAGTTCCCGATTCAGTTCTGGCTGAGGGGCTTCTGGGTAACGGCCCTGAGACAGGACCGCAATTACTAAAAAGAAATAAAGAGTAACTGAAACTTCCGGCACTTTGCCTGCATCCGGTAGAGCTAAAAGCAGACTCTGTTCCTACCCGCATTCTTTGCTTCATAGAGCTTCCGGTCAGCCGCATCGACAAGGGTCTCAATGGACTTCTGCCGAGGATTGGATTCAGCCACACCCATACTGACAGTAACAGGCCAGTCATCCAGCAACGGCGCTTCCTCAATCTTCTTCCGCAGATTCTCTGCCACAACAGAGGCATCCTGAAGATTGGTTTCGGGAAGAAGAACAAGGAACTCCTCTCCACCGTAGCGGCCGACTGTGTCCGCAGCCCGTATATTGCTTTTAAGGACTTGAGAAAGGCGCCTCAGAACATCATCCCCCTTCAGGTGACCGAAGGTATCATTAATTTTTTTGAAGTGATCGATATCAAGTATGACTACCGAAAAAACTCCTCTGTAGCGGATAAATCGTACAAACTCTTCATGCATCTTTGCCATCAGGTTGTGTCTGTTATCCAGCCTTGTCAGATGATCGGTAAGCAGAACCTGTCTCATTTTCCGTCTGGCCCTGTCGTAAAAGAGCGCCAGGACAAGGAGGACCACGAAGAGGAGAAGATAGACAATGCTGAACAGAACGAATGGTTCTCTGGCACTCTGAATTCTGTCGGCATCGGAAACGCAGATCAGATAGGCGACATTTGTGTTGAGCAGATTGGTAACCGGAATAAAGGTGTAAACAGACCGGGCTCCGTCAAAAAGGCCTTCAAAGGCAAAAGGAGCTGAGGTATCACTGTTGAGATCTATACTGCTCCGTATGGCCTCAGCGACAGAGGCGGGAATATGGCTGTCAAACCCGGGAGAGAGAACACTGTTATCAAGAACATAACGGGAATCAAGAGACCAAGGCGTAAAATTATTGAGTTCCGATTCAAAGACCTTTCTTTCAATACCCGATTTCTTCAGGATAAACTGGATTTTCTTCCCCGTTGAATCCTCCATATGATCAACAATGGCTTTTATGGAGATACTAAGCTCCACCGATCCGATATGCTCCCCCTCATAGTTCAGAGGGAATACAAATCTGTATCCGTTGATAATCCTCCCGCCCTCAAAGGCAAATACTTTTGAGTTATTATAATTCACATATTCAACAGTGGCCCTGTAACCGGTCAGGTTATCCCCATACTTGAGAGGACTGTGAAAGCGTATAAAACTTGCATTGTTCTTTTCATGAAACTGAAGCTGTTTAAAGTCGTAAAGCTGCAGTATTCCATAGAACCTCTGAAGCTGGTCATACAGTGCCTTTCTATAGATGTCTTTTTCCTCCGGGTCCCGGGCATTGACCCCCATTGCAAAGACTTTCAGAACCTCTTCCTGATTGATGACTCTGTCAAAGATAAGATTGGTTGAACGGCTGTATGTATCTACTGTTATGTTGTAATCATTTTTTATCCCGTCCATGTACCCCTGAATAATCCCCTCTTTGACCTGTGAGAAGTAGTTGAACATCAGGAGATAGATGACAAGAAAAAGAGAGATGACAATCCCCAGCATAACAGGGAAGAGATAGCGCTGGTTTCGGCTGCTCATATATAGATTCTAATCTATTGATTACAGGAGTGCCTGTTTTGACAAAAAAAAATCGCCACCCGACTGATTGACAAAAAAAATGGGCTGTGCTAAGTTACTCAGGCATTAAAAAAACGGGCTGTAGCGCAGGGGTTTAGCGTACATGTCTGGGGGACATGGGGTCGGAGGTTCAAATCCTCTCAGCCCGAATCGTTTTAAGACTGAATCATTACTGGTTCAGTCTTTTTTTTTGCTTTGAAAATGGTGACGGGGATTTCACAGGCCCCAAAGAGAAAATACTGGTGAAATTACCTGAGTGCCGGTATTATTCTTCAAGATGCATTTGAAAGTTCATACCCTCTCAATACGGTATATCCTCACATTTTCCCTCCTCGTTATTCTTCCGGTGCTTCTCTATACCTTTGTATCAAGCCTGAACTACAGCCGCTACCAGCGTGACCTGAGCAGACTTCAACTGCAGCAGAATGTAAATCAGATGGCGGAGAATCTGAACGACGAGATTGCCTCCGCACTCATACTCTCCAGCGCTCTGATCCATAATGAGAATTTCCGTGAAGTCTGCGATCTCTATGACGCCGCCACGGCCCCAAGGGACATCTATCTTCAGAGCGAGGCTATGGACCTGGAATTGAGCAACCTCTTCCTCTATACAAGCAAGAGGGGAATCATCCATGTGTATACCCGGAACAGACCTGTCTTCCTCTTCCGCAACTTTCCCATGTCCAGAAACCTGCCCAACGGCCCCCTGCCGGAACAGGCAATGCAGAAGGAAGTAGAAATGACTCCCGGAGCCATGCAGGTCTCCGACGATTTTTTTATACTCTACCAGAATATTCAGCCCCGGGATGCAAAAGAACCCATGCTGACTCTGGGCATTCAGCCGCGGGTCAGAGGAGTGGGAACATCAATCAACAAGATAATTTTCAGCTTCAAGATCCAGATATTTGAAAGGATATACAACAACAGCTCACGGCATCAGTTCAACTACATTACCGACAGCAGCGGAAACATTCTGCTCAGTCCCGAATCGGAAAACGGCCTTGACTTAATGACCGGCGATGAGAGAGAGGAATCAGGATGGCTGATCCTCAAATCCCCCATCAGCAATACGGGATGGACCCTTTACCATGTAACCGACTTTCAGGCTCTGCTTGAGCCCTTTTACAAGATCCAGAGATTCTCTCTCCTGATCTTTGGCATTCTCTTTATATTCTTTATTGCCTATACGGTACTCTTCTTCCACAGCATGATCTCCCCCCTCAATGATCTGATAGAAAAGATGCAGCTTGTAGAGGGCGGCGACTACTCTGTGTCTGTTCCGGAACCCGCTCAAAGAGAGCTGAACAACCTTTTCCACAGTTTCAACAGAATGATTTCACGGGTTAATGAACTGACAGAGACCCAGTCTAAAATAGACAGGGAGAAGGGGCTTCTGGAGCTGCAGGCCCTGCAGTATCAGATAAACCCCCACTTTATCGCCAACACTCTGAACAGCATCCGGCTGATGGCTGTGGTCAAGAAAAATGAAAATATCAAAAATATGACAGCCTCACTGATGAAGATCATCAACGACAGCTTCAGGGGAGAGGGAAATAAAACATCCCTCCGGGATGAAAAGAAAGCCCTGGAGAGCTATGCCCATATAATGAAAGTCCGCTTCAGCACTCCCATTGAGCTCCGCTTCTCCATTCCAGGGGAACTGGAGGAAGCCCGCATTCTGAAAATGGTGCTTCAGCCCATAGTAGAAAATTCGATAGTCCATGGCTTTGCCCGGAAAAAGGGCAAGGGAATTATTCTTATCAAAGCGGAGATCCGCCGTGAACAGCTCTATCTGATTGTCTGCGACAACGGAGAGGGTTTTAAAATGAACAGGGGTGAGCTGCCGGATAAACCGGAAAGCAGCTCCGCCGGTACTCTGACAAGAGTGGGAATAAGGAATGTAGACAGAAGAATCAGGCTTAATTACGGAGAGTCCTGTGGTCTTGAGATGGACAGCCGGCCGGGATACTTTACAAAAACAGGTATCCTTCTGCCCCTGCTAAAGGAGAGTGAGAGTGATCTCCATAATGATAGTTGATGATGAACCCCTTGTAAGAGCGTCTCTCCAGTCCTTCCTGAACTGGGAGAAAGAGGGATATACCTTTGTCAGTGAAGCCTCCAATGGAATAGAGGCTCTAGAAGAGCTGGAACGACAGCCTGTTGATCTTATCCTCCTGGATATCCACATGCCCGGCATGGACGGACTTGAGTTCCTGGAAAAGCTGGAAGGAAGGACTGAGAAGCCCGGGGTCATTGTACTCAGTGCAAACGACCACTACTCATCGGTCCGCAAAGCCTTTCAGCTGGGAGCCCTGGACTATATTCTGAAGTCTGATCTGGACGAGAAGACCCTCCTGGATCTTCTGAATAGTAAGAGAGAGGAGATTCAGCCTGTAAAAGGGAGCACCCCGTCTCTTCAGTTCAGGGACCTTGAGTACCTCAAACAGAAACTGATTCTGGATCTATTTGAGCTGCGCAATCCGGAGCTGACACTGTCGATGCTCTCGGAACTTGGTATTGAAATAACTTTCCCCATGCGTATCTGCTACCTGTGGACCGAAGAAAAAATTGAAGCCAACATCATCGGTATGCTGAGGCTCAATGCGGCACAGTTCTTGAAAAAACAGAACGCCGGCGTATGCAGTTTTGTCACCCCCGATGGTGAGGTGTTCTTTCTTCTGGAAGCTGGAAAGAACAGCGAGGCCGCCATGGTCTACTGTGACTCCTTCTGCAGGGACTTTTCCGGAATTGTCAAAGACAGTATCGACATTAGCCTTGAATATGCCCTGAGCAGTCAGTGCGAGGTTCTGCAGGAACTTCCCGGGCAGTACAGATACACCCTCTCACTGAAAACTGTAGAGAGCCGGATGATAAGGCGCGCCAAAAAGTACATTCACAAGAATTTTTCCTCTTCCACCCTGTCTCTGGAAGAGGTCAGTGAATATGTTCAGATAAGCAAGGCCCACTTAAGCGCACAGTTTTCCAAGGAAACCGGTACAACCTTTCGGGACTATCTGACAAAGGTGCGCATAGACCATGCAAAAAAGCTCCTTCTGGAGACAAGTCTCAAGGTCTACGAAATCAGCGGAAAAGTAGGATACCCCAATGTGGAGCACTTCTCCCGGATCTTTAAAAAAACAGTGGGAACAACAGCAAACCGCTTTGTAAATCAGAAAAGAACAAATCCTGTAAAAGATCAATAAACCGTAACAGGATTCATTTCGCCCTGAAAATTCCGGTGGTATTCTGAATTTATACCAATGATTCAACCCCTTGATGCGGTGCTTCCACGGCCAGGGGAATAAAAGGAGAAAATGATGAAATTCGGTTTCAAGACACTATGTCTATCACTGATTCTGCTGTTTGCCGCAGGATCTCTTTTCGCAGCAGGGCAGGCTGACGGAGACAGCTCCTCTGTCACAATAAAAATGGGGGACAACCTTCCTGACAGATCAGTCGGACTCGGTGCTGTGGCGGAAGCTATCAACAAAGAGTTTCTGGAGATGCATCCCGAGGTCAGCTTCGAAGTTGAAAGCTATCAGGACCAGCCCTACCAGCAGAAAATCAAAATCTACGCTACCGCCGGTCAGCTTCCCGACATTATGAAATACTGGAGTTTCTCAACTCTACTGAAACCCCTTGTGGA
Organism: Oceanispirochaeta sp.; assembly: GCA_963676905.2. Lineage (GTDB taxonomy): Bacteria > Spirochaetota > Spirochaetia > DSM-2461 > DSM-2461 > Oceanispirochaeta. The sequence goes on along the minus strand of CAXXVE010000001.1, from coordinate 1,510,476 downwards.
CAGCAAGCTTGTCGCCCCTCTGGACAGAAACGCTCTGGCGGACCTCCCCTGGATGCCCGGTGCTCTGGAAGGGAATGTCTATGACGGAGAACTTTACGGCATTCCTCTTACAGCCGACTTCTGGGTCGTATTCTACAACCAGGCCATCTTTGAAGAGGTTGGTGTTTCAGTTCCGACAACCTTTGAAGAAATGAAAGCCGCAGCAGCGGAACTCTCTGCAGCTGGATACATCCCCGCCGTAACAGATGGAAAAGACGGATGGCCCCTTAGCATTACCTATGACAACATCTTCTGGAGAATTACAGGTGACTACAGTCTTCTGGGCGATGCCCTTGCCGGCAGAAAGCCCTTTACAGATCCTGAGTTTGTAAAAGCTGCAGAACTCTATCAGGAGCTTTTCAACACCAGCGGCATCTTCAGAAACGACCTTGTCACCACCGACTACGGCGCCGCAAGAAACCTCTTCGGCCAGGAGCAGGCAGCCATGTACATTATGGGTCCCTGGGAGATGGGAATGGCAAGCGATGAGAACTTCTCCGAGTCTTTCAGAAGCAATGTCCGGGCCGCACGTTTTCCTGTACTTGCCGGAAGCGAAGACCAGAAAGACAACCTGATTGCCTGGTACGGCGGCAACTACATTGTTAAGAGCGGCAGCAAACATGAAGCCCTGGCCATGGAGTACATTCAGCTCTATGCAGAAAAGTACGCCGACATCATGTGGGACCTTCAGGCTGGATTCCCCGCACAGGGAATCGAACCCAAGGCCGATGACAACCAGCTTGCAAAAGATCTGCTGTCCATCAGCGCCGCGGCCACCGCAACCAGCGGAACTACATCCCTGGACATGCTGACTCCGGCCTTCAAAGAGTCACACCAGAAACTGTGCAAGGATCTTGCAGCAGGCATAATCACACCTGTTCAGTTCTGTGAGTCACTGGATCAGGCTCTTCAGACAGCACTGAAATAATAACCTCCTCCATCCCCTGCCTCCGGGCGGGGGATCTTTAAAAAAAGGCTTTAGTGAATGAACCAATTGTTTACAAGTAAAAAAAACATACTGTGCCTCGTAGGCCCCGGTGTTGCGGTTATGCTTTTTGCCATTGTGGCACCGATTCTCCTTAGCATCTATTACAGCCTGACCGACTGGTCCGGCTTCGGAGCCAAAACCTTTATAGGTCTGGCGAACTATAAAGAAGTACTCTTTCAGGACCCCACATTCTGGCGCTCCCTCTACAACGCCCTCCTTCTTCTTGTGGTAACGGTCTTTATTCAGAACGTTCTTGCCTTTATCCTGGCAGCCGTATTGAACCAGCTTAAAGAAAAATACTCTCTCATACTGAGAACAATATATTTTGTACCCGCTATTCTGACGGTGGTCGTCATCACCAAACTATGGATCAATATGATGAACCCCAACTACGGGCTTATAAACAAACTCCTTGGAGCGATGGGGCTGGAGTCCTGGCAGCACAGCTGGATCAGCGACCCCCGGACAGCCCTCTGGTCAGTCATTTTTATAACTGTCTGGCATGGATTCGGCTGGGCCCTGCTTTTCTACTACTCCGGCCTGACCACGGTTCCCCAGGAGCTCCACGAGGCGGCGGTAGTCGACGGAGCCGGCCCCTTCAGGCGCTATACGGCGGTCGTCATCCCCTATATGCTTCCTGTCATTCAGGCTGTCATTATCATTGATATTACCTCATGCCTGAAACAGATGGAGATCATTCTTCTGTCTACCGAAGGAGGCCCTGGAAATACCACACAGTTTGTTGCCTACCACCTCTATGAACAGGCCTTTAAATTTTCACGATACGGATACGGAAACGCCCTTTCCATCGTATTTGTTATCGTGGCACTGACGATTACAATGCTGGCCCAGAAGTATCTGTCTCAGGCCAATGAGAAACTGTAGGAGAGAGGAATGAAAAAAATATCTATTGGACAAATCATCATCTTCTTCTTTCTTATCCTTATCGCTCTGGCCCAGCTCTTCCCCCTGTTCTGGCTTTTCAACTACTCCCTCCAGAAGAGTTCCAACCTCTTCGGTCCAAAGCTGATTGATATTCCGGAGGCACCTCAGTGGGGCAACTATATGAAGGCCTGGGTTGACGGACGAATAGCCCAGTATCTGACCAACAGCCTCATTGTAGTCGCCTTTTCAATCTCACTGATTCTGTTCTTCTCTTTCACCATTGCCTATGCCTGCAGCCGGATGAAGTGGAAACTAAGGAAAGTGGTCTATAACTTTGTTCTGCTGGGAATGGTCATTCCCATTCACACAACTCTGCTGCCCAATTTTGTCTGGTTCAATAAATTCGGTCTTATAGACAGCCACTTAAGTCTGATAATTCCCTATACGGCGTTCTTTCTGGCTTTCAGCGTTATGATGTTTACAGGATTCCTACACTCCCTCCCCTTTGCCATGGAGGAGTCAGCCTATCTGGACGGAGCAGGTCTGGGCACCATTCTGCTTAAGATTGTTGCCCCCATGGTGAAGCCGGGATTTGTTACCGTCGGGATCATGGCTTTTCTGAACAGCTGGAACGAGTTCATTATGGCCAACACCTATCTGGCATCGGAGTCAAAGAGAACCCTTCCCTTTTCAATTATAAGGTTTGAGGGAGAGTACTCATCGGACTATGCCGTCCAGTTTGCCTGTATGGTAATTGTGGCTGTGATCCCCATTGTCCTTTACTTTATCTTCTCCAGGAGGATTATCGCCGGGGTGACTGCGGGATCTGTGAAGGGATAACAAGCCGTAATTCCAGAGGGAACCCGGTGATGAATGCACCTCCGGGTTCCTGCCGGGCAGACAGAAGAGAGAAACAATACGGAATAAATATTCACAAAGTCTGCATAAATCTCAGGCATTTCCACATCTTTCCCCCATCCGATCCGTCCAGGCAAGGTATATTCTTACGCCAACGACTATAAAAAGACCTTAAACGGCGCAAGGAATAACCATTGGAAACGACTGTTATCACCCCTGTACAGGGGCATTCACCAAAGAACTTTCTGAAGTTCCTGCTCCCTTCACTGCTGGGAGCCTTTCTCTTTCTATTCCCCTTCAGGACAGAGAACGGCATCACTATCCCGCTGGGAGTGTTGATAAATTTTATTGAATCACTTATCGAGGATGCCGGTATGATCCTTGTCGGAGGCTCCGTTCTGATTTCAACAGCGGTGACCCTATTCAACAAAATGAGAAAACCCGCAGCCCTGCAAAGGTCTTCTCTCTGCAATAGCCTGTTTAACAACTCTCCTGTCTTTACCGGCCTGAAAGTGTCAGCCTCATTCATAGTACTGCTGCTGATCATAAATCCAGAAAATGAGATGCTTCAAATGATTATCCACGAGGATACGGGACTCCTTATGATGGAGCTTGGAATAACTCTTTTTGCCACATTCCTTGTAGTGACCTTTGCCCTTCCCCTTATTGCAGACTACGGGCTGATGGACTTTACAGGAAATATGTTCAGACCCTTTATCAATCCCCTCTTCCGCCTGCCCGGCCGCTCTGCGGTTGACCTTGTCTCGTCATGGATTGGAGGTAATGCCGCAGGAATACTTGTAACAATAAGACAGTACGAGACCGGTTTTTATACAAAGAGAGAAGCTGTTACCATTGCAACCATGTTCTCTGTGGTTTCCCTCCCCTTTTGTCTGATCATTGCAGGTACACTGGGAGTGGGCCAGCTCTTTATCCCTCTCTATGGGATACTGATTATGGTCGGAGTTCTCTCCACAATTATAATGGTCAGGATTCCTCCTCTCTCACGCATTGAAGACAGCAATCACAACGATCTTGCCCGCAGAACTGCCGAGGAGATCCCGGCGGGGACAACCCCGTTGAAATGGGGGCTTCACTGCGCCGTTGCAAATGCAAAGAAGGCGGGAACAGCAGGGGATGTGCTTGCAGGAGGGCTCAAAGACTCTCTGGACCTGATTCTCAATGTGATTCCCACGGTGATCACAATCGGAACCGTCGGTCTGGTAGTGGCTGAGTATACTCCCGTGTTTGAGTGGATCTCCTTCCCCTTTGTACACTACCTGAGGATTCTGGGTGTTGAAGAAGCTGCCGCGGCGGCGCCGACCATGATTGTGGGATTCACGGATATGTTTCTTCCCGCCATCATAGGGTCTTCCATTCAGTCGGTGGAGACCAGACTGATCATCGCCATTGTCTCTCTGGTGCAGATTGTCTACCTGTCTGAAATGGCTGCAGTTCTGCTCTCATCCAGCATCCCTGTAAAACTACGGGATCTCGTATCCATCTTTCTTGTAAAGACTGTGATAGCCATTCCCCTGACAGTTCTACTTGTACGCATAGCCGGATTTACAGGGCTTATTCCTGCCCATTATTGAGAGAGAGACTTTATTAATACAGAGGCTGGGCAATGTAGACTCATGGGAAGTATCGCGCCTCTCCCATGGAAGTCATAGAAATCAGTTGATAAAAGCCTTCGAACTCTCCCGGGAGATATCAAGGAGCTCATCAAAATGGCCCCTCAGCTGATTCATAATTTCCCGCAGAGAACGGGAGTGATCATCCACCAGACGGCTGCCGTTCATAATGCCGTCCAGATGACGGCTGACCTGTTCGGTTCCTTCACTCATATCCGTCATGGCCCGGGATAGTTCTGTGAAGCACCCCGTTACCGAATCAAGATTGCTGACAATCCCCTCCATCATTCTGGAGGACTCTTTGGATGAGGTTCTTGTCTCCTCGATATTTTTCAGAATAGTCGTAAGGTCACCTGCAATAATCTGGGCATTCTGGGCTGTTTCCGTGGCCAGCTTTCTGATCTCACCGGCCACTACGGCAAATCCGCTTCCGGCATTGCCTGCATGTGCCGCCTCAATGGCCGCATTCATTGATAGAAGGTTTGTATTGGCGGCTACTGAATTGATAGTCTTGTTTACGGACTGGATTTTATCCACACTCTGAAAAACGCTGTCCACGGACCTCACGTTCCGATCGAGGATATCCGCACTGTCAGCAGTCCCCTCCTTCATGGAATGGATCTGTTCGTGCCTGGACTTCACAAGATTGTCAGCATTAAGAATAGAGGCGATCATCTGCTGTATCGCAGCACTGGACTCCTCCACCGCCGAAACCTGATCCGATGAACTGTCATGCATAGACACGGCGTGATCAGCAATCTGAAGAACAATTTTGCTGACATCCTGCACCTTACTCTCAATTTTCTGCGCAGCGGAGACAACCGATTCCCTGCCTCTTTTAAGCATTTCAATCTGGTAGTGGTGGCAGTTCTCGGCTTTGTTCAGACCATTGAATATGGCTTTGGCCATTCCGGAGCAGGAGTTGTACCCGCAGGAGGCGCAATTGTACAGATCCTTCTCTGAGGATTTCAGCATGGAATGGAAGATCTCCCACTGCTGATTCTTGTCAGGAGTCCTGACAAGGTTGTCTCCAGACCGGTTAGTATAGGACCTGCTGTACAGATCAGGTTTCCAGTATTTATCAACAACCCGCCCCAGAACTCTGACGGCTTTTCTACGGCTTTGTTTACTGCTGTACACTTTTTTTGCCTCTTCCGACCGGTTCTGAACAGCCGATTCAAGAAGATCCCGGGGAAAGTCGCGGCAGCCAGTTCCGGTACCCCCGTTACACCCCTTTTCACAATTGAGGCAGTCAATAAGAAGGGGCAGACCATCCCGGTCCTTTACCTCTTCAAGACTCTTGAAGTAATCATATACTGAGTGAATGCCCTCTATTTTCCGTATCTTGCTCATTACATGAGGAGCCTCCCGCTCCACAGTATCCTTCAATCCCCCGGGAGAAGAGAAAAGAACCGCCCGTTCGGCCAGGGGGGAGGAATAGGGGACCTCGTCACAGGAAGACAGAGAGAGGCCCTTCTCTTTCATATACTTCTCAATGGAAATGAAAGTCAGATTCAGAACATCCTGTTCAAGGGCTTCAAACTCTGTTTTCTTTGAGATGCAGGGAGAAACCGCAATGAAGCTGCAATCCGAATACTCAGGGTAAAACTCCCGGACCATTTTGACAGTATGCATCATGGGAGAATCAATGGGAGCGAGATTCCCCAGAAGCCCCGGCTGATACAGCTCCATATAGTTGACGATCACAGGACAGGGCTGAGCAATCATAAAGCTGTCAGAATGCTCTTTCAGATGCTCCAGATAGGAGCGGACTGTCAGTTCAGCTCCGAAGCTTACATCAAAAAAAGCCTTAACCCCCAAAGATTTGAAAAAGCCGTTCAGTTTCAGAAGACTTCCTGAGAAGGAAGCTGCCGCCGAAGGTGCCACAATGGCAACATATTTTTTCCGTTTCCGGTTTTCAATAAAAGTATTCCAGTCATCCATGAAATATCGGGAATCCTGCTGACAGGCATCGATGCAGGAACCGCAGCCGATACAGAGTTCACTGTTGATTCTGACGGTTTCACCGCTGCCGTCCAGACAGTATTTAACAGGACAGACAGCAATGCACTGATGGCAATTGATACATAGGTCCGGGTTGACCCCGACGACAGGACTTGTCCGCATAATAATATTTCATCTCCTGAGTTGAATTTGCAGATCAAAATCAGGTACTCCTCTGAATAATATATTATACACTTCACGTGTTCATTTTTCAAAATAATCCCATATTTATATCATTCAGCCGGATCAGTTTATCTGATATGGGGAAGCGGACAGCCCATACAGTTCAACTCCCACAGACAACCGAAATACAGCCTCTCTGCTGAGCTCCAGAAAGCCTTATCTGACAGGCGCTGTACTATAAAGGATTTTCAAAGGACTCATTGAGATAGCAGGAGCCGCTTTTATTATCATACTGTTATCCAAGGCTTTCTATTGGTATCGTCGATTTCACGGTTGTTTCAGGAGGCAATGGCAGTACTGCAATTTTAAGATTGTTCATGTATAAGGTATAGCGAAACCCTTAAGTCTAATATTTATATCACCATACCCATTTTTTTGATACAAACTCTTGACTTTAGTATATAATCAATAAAAGATATTGGGTACATATTTTAGAACGGGGAACAAAAACTGTTCTATTAAAAAGGAGCATCCGTTTTATGGGAAGACGCATCATGCTGATTGATCCTCTGAAGGATACTGACGTAATAAAAGGCCTGGCGTCTGATATCCGTATCCGGATTCTTGAAGAACTTAGAAAGGGCGATAAGAACGTCAATGAACTGGCTTCGATACTGAATCTGCCCCAGTCAACAGTTGCAACCAACGTGATGACCCTGGCCAAGGCTAAGCTGATAAGCTACAAGATACAGAAAGCTGTAAAAGGAAATCAGAAGATATGCAAAAATATCTACGATGAGTATGTCATATCCTTTCAGGACAGCAGTAAATCTGATGAAGAGGTTATCACAGTAGAGATGCCTGTCGGCCTTTTTATTGAATACGAAGTCAGTGCTCCCTGCGGTATGTGCACCAATAAAAAGATTATTGGATACCTGGATACACCTGAATCCTTCCTGGAACCCGAAAGAATCAGCGCCGGCCTTCTCTGGTTTGAGAAGGGTTATGTAAAATATCAGTTCCCCAACAACTCCTACAACAAAAAGAAACCTGTCCGAAAGCTGGAACTAACGGTGGAACTGTCCTCTGAAATTCCCGGCACCAACCCCAAGTGGCTCAGTGACATTACACTCAATATAAATAATAAAGAAGTCGGAACATGGACCAGCCCCGGTGACTATGGCGACAAAAGAGGAAATTTTACTCCCGACTGGTGGAAACTTGAGGGCTCCCAGTACGGTTTACTGAAAACATGGGTTGTTAATGAAGAGGGGTCCTACATAGACGGTATAAAGATATCAGATCTGAAGATTGACGAATTGGAACTGACAGAGCACCACTCTATCAAAGTAAAATTTGAAGTTAAAGAAGATGCTGAAAATGTCGGAGGCATCAATATTTTCGGCAAAGGCTTCGGAAACTATAACCACGACATCCTGCTGAACCTCTCTTTCTGAAATGCCGGAACTCCCTCCTGATTCTCCCTGTGGGGAGATTCACTCTGGGGATTCAGTGTTGATGTATCAAGACCACAGTAAAAATGTGTAATACGCTGCCATAAAACCGCAGATTCTCTCTACATAAGCCAATAAATCATATCACTTCCATTGATATAAATAGATGAAAAGATCGTCATTTCTTGCATTAAACTCCCTGTTTTCAGCTTTGAAATAATAAATTTGATCCTCCAAGTTCAGTTTGACAGCTAAAAAATGTCACCATATAATAACTTTATAAATCACACATGCCATTACATATCAATTTACATGAATCACAAATCAAGGGTTGAGAATAATGAAAAGTACTATCGTAATAAATAGAAAGTTCACCATCAGCGACATTGATGACAGGCTCTTCGGTTCTTTTATTGAGCACCTTGGGCGCGCTGTATATGGAGGAATCTTCGAGCCGGGTCATGATACAGCAGATGAAGACGGTTTCAGAAAAGATGTACTGGAGCTTGTCAAAGAGCTGCAGGTTCCCGTTGTCCGCTACCCCGGGGGAAACTATGTATCCGCCTACAACTGGGAGGATTCCATCGGCCCCGTTGAAGAGCGTCCCGTTCGCCTGGACCTGGCCTGGAAATCAACTGAGCCCAACACGATGGGCCTCAATGAATTTGCCAAGTGGGCTAAAAAGGCCGACACCGAGGTCATGATGGCTATCAACCTCGGAACCAAGGGGATCTCCGATGCCCGCAATGTAGTTGAGTACTGTAACCACCCCGGAGGCTCCTACTGGAGTGATCTTAGAAAAGAGCATGGTTATGAAGAGCCCCATAACTTTAAACTCTGGTGTCTTGGAAACGAGATGGACGGTCCCTGGCAGGTCGGCCACAAGTCGGCCTATGAGTATGGACGCCTTGCTGACGAAGCGGCGAAGGCCATCAGACTCTTCGACCCCTCCCTGGAACTGGTTGTCTGCGGAAGCTCGACAAACAATATGCCCACCTTCCCCGAATGGGAACGGGAGGTCCTTGAAGAGTGCTACGACAACGTGGACTACCTCTCCCTTCATATATACTTGAAAAACCATGAGAACGACCTGGAGACATTCCTGGCCAGCCCCATGGGAATGGACGACTTCATCGACACAGTGACAAAGACCTGTGACTATGTAAAAGCCAAAAAGAGAAGCAAAAAGACAATCAACCTCTCCTTTGATGAGTGGAATGTCTGGTTCCACTCGGATGAACAGGACCTGAACACCATAAAGAAAGAGCCCTGGCAGGTTGGCCCTCCCCTTCTGGAAGATATCTATACCTTCGAAGACGCACTGGTTGTAGGCGGAATGCTTAACAGCCTGATCCGGCACTCTGACAGAGTGAAGATAGGATGCCTGGCCCAGCTTGTAAACGTAATAGCCCCTATAATGACAGAGAATGACGGCACAGTGTGGAAGCAGACCATCTTCTACCCGTTCTACTATGCATCACGCTACGGAAGAGGTACAGCTCTGAACCTTCAGATTGAGTCTCCCTGTTATGAAAACAAAACCTTTGGAACTGTCCCCTACCTCGACGCGACTGCCGTATGCAATGACGAAAAGGGCGAACTGACTCTTTTTGTGATCAATAGAAATGCAGATGAGGAGATGGATCTTGAAGCAAGCCTTGACGGTTTCGAAGGATACAGAATTACGGAGCACACCCGGATGATCCATGATGATATCAAAGCAACCAACACGAAAGATAATCAGAACAATGTTGTTCCCTTTGAAGGCAGCGGCTTGAACGTGAAAGACGGAGTACTGGCAGGAAAAGTAGCCAGACTCAGCTGGAACTGTATCCGTCTGTCCAAATAAACCGTTACGGCGGCGGTTCGGGAAATCATGAGCCTTCACAGTTCTCTTTCTTGCCTTCCGGCGTTATTTCATTGATGGAATCACTGCCGGTGCGGTAAAGGGTTGATATATAATAAGAAGGAAATGAATTTGAACAGGATTAAGATTGATCAGAAGATTACCAAAGGTCAGATCGACAAGAATATCTACGGCCACTTTGCTGAGCATCTGGGCCGCTGTATCTACGAAGGGATCTGGGTCGGTCCCGACTCCGGCATTCCCAATGTGGAGGGGTACAGAAAGGACGTCATCGAAGCTTTGAAGAAGCTTGAGATTCCCGTTCTTCGCTGGCCCGGCGGCTGTTTTGCCGACGAGTACCACTGGAGAGACGGCATCGGCCCCTATGAAAACAGAAAGAGAATGGTAAACACCCACTGGGGAGGCGTTGTAGAGAATAACCATTTTGGAACCCATGAGTTTATGCGCTTTTGTGAACTCATAGAAACCGAACCCTATATCTGCGGAAACGTGGGAAGCGGTACGGTTCAGGAGATGAGCGAATGGGTCGAGTACATGACCTTCGATGGAGAGTCTCCCATGGCAAAAGAGAGAGAGGCTAACGGCAAAGAGGCCCCCTGGCCCCTCACCTATTTCGGTGTGGGTAACGAAAACTGGGGGTGCGGCGGTAACATGAGAGCCGAGTACTATGCAGATCTCTACCGCCGCTATGCCACCTACGTCCGTAACTACGGCGAAAACAGGATCAAAAAGATAGCCGGCGGCCCAAACGTCGATGACTACCACTGGACCGAAGTATGTATGAAGAACATCCCAAAACAGCTGATGTGGGGACTGAGCCTTCACAACTATACCTTTACCCGCTGCTGGGAAGACAAGGGAGAGGCTCTGGGTTTTATGGAGAAGGAGTGGCACGAGGTTATGGCCAACACCCTCCGCATGGACGAGCTTATAACCAAGCACAGCAACATCATGGACGTATACGATCCCGGCAAGTCTATTGCCCTTATCGTTGACGAGTGGGGTACATGGTATAACGTTGAACCCGGCACGAACCCCGGATTTCTCTACCAGCAGAATTCCATCCGTGACGCACTGGTTGCCGCTGTCAACTTCAATATCTTCCACAACCACTGCGACCGAGTGAAAATGGCCAACATAGCCCAGATGATCAACGTACTTCAGGCAGTGATCCTTACAGACAAGGAGAAGATGATCCTCACCCCCACCTACCATGTATTCAGCATGTACAGCGTACACAAGGATGCACAGCACATACATCTTGAGCTGGACACAGAGATCATTGTGTGCGACGGGGTAAAGATACCCGCTATTTCGGCCACGGCCTCTGTTAATGTCGCGGGTGTGACACACCTTAGCATCTGTAACCTTGATCCCGCAAAGGCTCAGACAATAAGCTGTGCCATGGCTGACCTTAAAGCGGATGCAAAGATAGCAGGTTCGATTATTACAGGTGATGCGAGGGATGCCCACAACAGCTTCGAGAAACCCGAAGCCGTCACACCATCCGGCTTCTCGGCCTTCAAGGCCGGAGAGGGAAGCCTCAGTATAGAACTGCCACCCATGTCAGTTGTGACATTGAGCATTGCACATTAGATGAGAATAGACTCCCCCATCTGAACCAGTTCAGTGGGGGCTTTTGACCTGTTCCTCTTTCGTCAGTACCGGATGAAGGGATCAGGCCATTACATCCTGACGATCTCCCTGAACTCATGACCTTTCTGCCCATCTTCACAATAGATCGCTTCTGACATCCTGTTTCTGCCGTTTTTCTTGGAAAAATAGAGAGCTTGATCTGCCATATCAATCATATGGTCTATCATCAGGTCCGAGTCTTCCTGATCTGGAGGAATCAGAACATACCCTCCCGATACTGTCCCCTGTACCTTGGCAGATCCCAGATCAAAGGGTTTGTCTGCAATACAATCGAGGATACGTCCGCTGAGCCCGTCAATTCCCTGAAGACAGATGAACCTGAGAATAATCAGAAATTCTTCGCCCCCCCAGCGGATAAGGACATCGCATGGCCTGATGATCTTTGTAATCCTCTCTGAAAACTCCTGCAGAAAACAGTCTCCAGCCTCATGGCCGTAGGTATCATTTATGACTTTGAAATGATCGATATCCAGAAGCATGACTCCATAGTACTGACGGCCTTCAATGTTAGCCTGACGGTGTTCCCCTTCGACGGCAGTCACACTGTTCTGTTTAAGCCAGTACTCCTGTATCTCCCGGCGGATAAAATCATTAAAGAAAAGCCTGTTCTTCAGCCCTGTCAACTGGTCGGTTATGGAAAGATCCTCTATCTGGCGCTGCTTCAGAAACTGCTGCCTGGCCGAGTACTGAACAACCATGGAAAGTATATTTCCAATTACCATCATGGATACGAGATAGAATATTTTAAGGGTGATTCTTCTGGGGTCTGATTCGATGTATGTTACATCCACAAAAATAGCCGCTGCGGCAATAAAGCCCCCCGTGGGAATCCCTATAAAAGGACGGCTCTTGCCGTTTCCATAGTAAAAAATAATGACAAGAAAGATGCCATAGTAGACCATATCCGCATATTGGGAATCTCTGACAAGATACTCCATCACGATGATGCCACCTGATGAGATATAGGCAACCATAACAATAAGAACTGTCGAAATGGAGTGATAAAAACTTGTGAAAGTCAGGCCGATTAAAAGGAGCATAAAAGGAAGGAAGACACAACTCCTCAGGACAATCATCGCTGCAAAATGCTCCCTGAACAGATAGAAATCAATAAAATGGAAGAGAAGATAAATGCATGAGCCGGTTCCTATAATGACTCTGATCTCCCCGGGATCATGAAGTCGCTTCAGAAACTCCTTCTCCCTCTCTTTCTCGGGGAAACCGAAGAACAGAAGCGACAGAGTTTCTCTGAACAATAACTGCTCCTAAAGTTGATATTTAATAGCATTTATAAAAATAAGCAAGCTGTCCATTTTTATCAAATTCACGGACCCCTGCCTGATGTTCACTTATATTGATTACTGGTTAGAGAAGAGCCTGCTTCGGCATATTCTCGGAATCGGGTGAGGCAATATCATCTGTCCAGAGAACCGACTGGTTCCTCCCGTTCTCCTTGGCATGATAGAGGGCCAGATCGGCATTTTTAAGCAGATCTTCAGTCCCTGTATTTCGAAGGTCACTGACTGAGTAGACTCCGAAACTGGCTGTAATCCCTACGTTCCGGCCGCCGATATCCACTCTGATCTTTCCAATTGAAACCCTCAGCCTTTCTGCAATGGCAAGTGTCTCCTGTCCGTCGGAATGGGGACAGATGATGCAGAACTCTTCCCCCCCGTATCTGCCTGAGATTTCCGAAGGCCTCAGCTTCTCTTTGATACAGCCCGAAACGGCTCTAAGAACCTCGTCTCCTGCAAGGTGACCAAAGCTGTCATTAATATTCTTGAAGTGATCCAGATCGAAAATAATGATGCCCAGGGAGGACTCATCCCTTCTTGCAATTTCAATTTCCCTGTCAGCAAGATTGATTAGCTGTCTCCGGTTGAACATGGAAGTCAATTCGTCATAGATTGCCTGCCGTTCCAGTTCATCAAGGAGCTGAACCAGTTCGGTATTCTCATTTATAAGAAGTGCATATCCGGTAACATCCCCTTTCCAGTCAAAGACCTTGGAAATTGTAAACTTATAGGATTTATCCTTCCAGTCAAACCTCTGAACATTCTTATGTTCACCTGTATAATCGAGAAATCCACCCTCTTCAACAAATCTTGAAAATTCACAGTCTGAAAAGAAGAAGGAACCGATCTTCAGCTCATTCAGAAGCCTCGAATTCCTTCCGGCATGGTTGATGTCCTGCACAATCCTGTCCCTGTCCAGTATGACAAGGTAGTCGTGAATGCTGTCCACAGCCATCCATCTTGCAGCACGGACAAGATCAAGCATCTGAAACCGGAACAGGGCGATACTGAGGAGGATTCCCATCAACACCATTACAAATGGCTGCAGATCCATATAGGAGTGTGCAGTCCGTTCCGGCTGTATCATGGCATTAACAGTGGGAAGAACGCTTGCAATCAGAATCAGGATGGTCTGCTTTTGAACCTTTCCGTGCACTTTAAAGATATGGATCAGCAGCAGGATCTCCGCGATGATAGAGGTTCCGATCAGATAGATCTGCTGAACAATATACCAGGGACCTCCCTCATACTTGATCAAAGGAAAGTACTCCCCCTCCACAAGAGTATAGCTTCTGTAGAGAAGCTTATGGGAATCGATGGTCAGCCCCATCACTGCAATGGTCACAGGAATCAGAAAAAGAAGAGCGTATAGAGGTCCGGGAAGCTTGCCCTGTATTATAAATCTCAGAACGAAGAGAAGAAAAACAGGGGCCGTAAAGCTTGAAAAGAGAAACTGAAACCTCAGGAAATCGATTATCCTCTCAAGAGTAACGGCATTCATTTCAAAGGCATAGCCGATACTGTACATGGCTACTGTAAGCATAAACAGAGAGAATTCGATAGCTCCGGATACCTGCCTTCGAAAAAGTGAGTATGCGGATAGATAGAGGGCGAAAACCGCAGATGCTACAATCAGCAGTGCCCAGACGACAGAGATTTCAGTAAAGAACAAGAATTTTCTCTCTTTTTAATTAGTAACTGCAAAGATCGTCTCAAAGTAAACCGCCGTGCACTATTCACTTTCCAAGCCTCTTTCAAGGCCTTTCAAGTGACTGCATAACACAAGGAAGTATACACATTAAAATCATTTTTTGCTAATTATTCAAGTTTGAAAAAACATTAGTTCAAACGGGCACAGAAATCTATTTTTTCGGAGATCGAGAAGCTTTTCTCCCCCAGTGACTCCACAGAACGAAGCCTGTCCACCAGTCCTCGGCCGTTTGCAACCTGAATTGCCAGTCCGGGACGGGCATTCAGCTCAAGGAGAAGGGGGCCCCTCTCCCTGTCCAGAACCATATCAGCCCCGAGATAACCAAGTCCGGTCATCTCGTAACAGCCTGAAGCAAGTTCAAGAAGCGTCCTCCACTGGGGAACTTCCAACTTGCTCAATGCAACTTTGGTATCGGGATGTTCATTAACAGGCATCCCATGCTGCACTGCTCTCAGAGCCCTTCCGGTGGCGATATCCAGACCGACTCCTACCGCGCCCTGATGGAGGTTGGCCTTGCCGTCGGACTCGGCGGTAGAAAGCCTCATCATGGCCATAACAGGAAATCCCTTGAAAATAATAACCCTGATGTCAGGGACTCCTTCATAAGAGAAGTCACTGAAAACATCATCCGGCTGAATCAGTGATTCGACGATAGCTGTATCCGGTTTGCCTCCCAGAGAGTAGAGACCTGCCATAATATTGGAGCAGTGGCGCCTCATATCTTTGATGGAAAGAGACTCACCCGAAGGTTTGAAGAACAGGTCCCCTTCCCGTCTTGTTATAACGAGGATTCCCTTGCCCCCGGAACCTTTACAGGCTTCATGGCAACCCCCTGATGGCCCTGCAGCTTCTGTTCAAGGCTTTTGAGCTGATAGTTGCCGTTGATGACGGCGATCAGATCGGGCACGGTGATGCCCGCTTTCAGGGCAATCTCCTTGGTTTTAAGCTTATCATCCACAAGGGGGTAGAGCCTGCGGCTGTTGTACCTGCCGATGTAGTGGCCGTTACGCATATTCATCCCCATAATCCCCCGCTGTTTCAGGGCTGAAGGCAAGGTTAGTCTCATAGTTCATCTTCTCCGACAAGAGGGCTGAAGCGGCGCAGCTCTGAAAGCCTATAGCCTGTGTAGCTGCCGAGAAGAAGAGTCACGGCCATAATAATCAACTGGAGTCCCAGGAAGTTGAAAACCAGATAGCGGATTACAGTACTGTTGATAACAAGGAAGACGAGTACCGCCACAAGGAGGCTGCTTCCTCCCTGAACAACGACCTCTTTTGCCCCCTCCTCTTCCCAGAGAATGGACATTCGTTCAATGGTCCAGGAAAGAATGATAATGGGAAAGTAGGTTATCTTAAGCCCCTCGGTGAGGCCCATCTTGAAGGAGCCTACGGTAAAAATTGTGATGATGCAGATGACTGTGATAATTACCGCCGAGATTCTGGCAACCAGCAGGAGGTTCAACCTGGAGAGATAGGACCGTATGACAAGACCCGTCCCTATTACAAGAAGGAAGCCCGGTGATCAGACTGGTTTCCACAAAAGCCATTGCCAGAAGGACAGGCATAAATGTTCCAGAGGTTCTGACACCCACGAGGATTCTTAAAATGACAACCACAAGAACTCCCAGGGGAATCAGAAGCATGGTCCTGAATATGGATTGCTCCGCCAGGGGCAGTTCGCAGATTGAGAAACTCAGAAGAGTCAGGTCCGTCTCTTCGGGACGGAAGATATCGGCGATCTGGGTTCTCTGCCGCATCATTGAAAAACTTACAGTTGAATCCCTTCCACCGTAAACATCAAGAGAGTTGACGCTGTAGTCGTTCCATATAATAAAGTTCTCAGGCAGGCCCTCCCGGAAGCTGGACATGTCATAGTATTGGACCGAACCGTCCTCCAGGTAGATTTTAAGGAAGTTCACCATGCTCTGCCGTCTCCGTCCGTCCTCAAGGAAGAGCCCGTTCACGAGATGAGCAGGAATATCCCCCTGATTGACAAGGCGTGTAAAGAGAACAGCATCATCACTGTAGTAGGAGCGGAGGAGCTGCAGGTTCTGATCGGTACCGGATGATGCGCTGAAAACCTTGGCCAGCTCCCGAACATAGGTTTCATGATTGGAACTACTGCTGAATACCTTTTGATGCAGAGCACTGGCAGCTGCAGCCTCGGCGACTTTCCAAGAAAGACGGGGAACCGCAGGGGGATAATCTTCAGTTTCAGCTTTGAAATCGGGCAGAGCTGCCACTCTGACTTTGTAATAGAGAGTCTGGCGTCCCGCAGCTTCCCGCTTGCTCCATTCAGCCATGGGATCGTTTCTTGAACCTGTTATATATGAAAGGCCGTAACCTGAAGAGGCGGTAGACTGGTCGAGGACCTTGTACCCGTCCTGATCAGAAGGAAGGGCCAGACGCACAGTCTGGGGGGTGGTGGCGAGGGCATCAAACTCAATTTGCCCCTCAATATTCCATACAGAAGCTGTCTCCCCAGGCAACCAGGGCTGATGGTCCACATAGTGACGGTAGAAAAGAGAGGATATTCCAACAGCAAGCAGAATAATAACAAGAATACTATTTTAGAGGTATCTCTTTTTTTTATTCGTCCTCTTTATCCATGTCATGGAGATAATCATGGGCTACATCAACCACAAGAAGATCTTTCATAATATTGCGGCCTATCAGAACCGGATAGGTCATATGGCTTCTGTCAATGACTGTAAATTCGGCTTCCGTACTGACGCCTCCAATCTTGACAAAAAGATTGACTGAAGGCCTCTGGTTAGCAGTGGAACTGCTTGACTGGAGAACTCTTCTTATCCGGACGACAGGCCGTTCGATTATACGCTCGGTTCCATCATGGTCCAGATTGAAACTGACCCATTTGGCTCCATCCCTTTCAAAGATAGTGATATCAGAACCATGAATTGAGGATGTAGTGGCCCCGGTATCGATCCTGCCATTCATCCAGAGCCCCGGAGGATCAAGGTGAATATGTTCCCGTCCCCCTACAACGATCTTTCCATCAAGGGAGTATTGAATAATTGTTGCTTCTGAAGGAACTTCAACGCGCTCAATTATTATTTCTTTTTCCGGTTCAGCTATCTCTATAAGCTCCAGACGGTTTATATCCTCTTCCAGGCGGGAGAGATTCCTGTTCTGAAGTTCAATACTGTTTTCCAGACGGTCCAGCTGTTCCTGAGAAAAAGTGGTACAGCCGGCAAATAGAATTGCGGTTATTATAAACAAGATACGCTTCATACAAACTCCTATGAATGAAATTAGATCCATTATTGGAAATTAAGATGTAAAAGTTAAGCGTTCATTAACGACTTTGTATGTAGTTCGTTTGAGTATTGCCTGAAGGAGATGTTGAGGGACTCCATTTAAGGCAGACAGAACAGGATCTTTCATCCTCAGACATTATATCTCAATTCCAATAAATTTCTTTACAAGCACTCCGATGAAAAATGAGATTGCAGCAATTCCGAGGGAAATACCCGCCATCTCCAGAAACCGGCGGCGGAATATATAGTCCTTGGCAACGGAGATATAGAAGTTGAAGGCAAAGATGATAAGTACGGCGACTGCAAGAGTAACCGCCAGACAGACAAAGGGATTGGTGAAGATAAAAAACGGCACGACCAGGAAGATCACAGTGAATATGTAGGCGACGCCGGTGTAAATTGATGATTTAAATGCATCATCGCCGCCCTCATGACGGGTTGAAAGATACTCGCTGGCAGCCATGGAGAAGGATGCACTGATACCTGTGATCAGTCCGGTAAGCCCTATTAGATCTGTGTTCTGGAAGGCAATTGTATAGCCTGTAAGGGCACCGGTGAGTTCTACAAGGGCATCGTTGAGTCCCAGCACAATAGAACCCACATACTTAAGCCTCTCCTCATCAAGCATATCGATGAGTTCCTGTTCATGGCGTTCCTCGTCTTTTACGATCTCATCCATAAACTCCAGAGACTTGTCTTCGGCACCGTAATTCTCAATGGCCTGACTCTCCCCCTTCTCAAGAAGCTTGATTCCGAAGGTAATTCCGAAGATTCTGACAAACCAGAGGTGGAGCCATATTTTAATTCTCTGGGGCTTCAGCTCTTTTCCTGTAACACTCTTAAGCCTGCGGTAGTGCTTCTGCTCGTCTCCGGCCATCAGACGGAGGGTCTTCTTGTTGTGCTCATCTTTTATAATATCCGACATTCTGCTGTATAGAATATGGGCGTTGCATTCGTCCTGCTGCTCTTTGAGCAGACGTTTCATGGTCCCTTGATTCAGTGACATTTGGTACTCCCTGAGTAAATATGTATTTATTTTAGTGCAGATAAGGGATGACTGGAAGGGATAAAAGGGGGAGTCTCATCTAAGACTCCCCCGGATGACTACTGAGTAAAGGAGTAGGAGCTTTTTACTCCGGGCAGAACCGAAACAGGTTGTTTACTCTTGTCATATACTGAGATTCTCCAATAGTAAGTCGTCTTTGGAAGAATTGAAGTCTTTGATAAGTCAACGAAAGGTCGTGTTCTGTAAGCTCCATCACCTGCATCATTTATCAATACGGTACCGGAACTGTTCCACAAGCGGATCTGATAGTAGTAATTCGAATCATACCAAACCAGATCTCCGCTTCCGATCCTGCCGCCGCTTGATGGTGATATCAGCACCTTACTGGAAGGATAGACCACGAGTGGATTACTTAGATTTGTAGAGCTTGACCAGTTGCCTGCAAGGTCCCGTCCCTGTACAGCAACGGTATGCCCGCCGTAGAGGATTCCGCTTGGAAAGAGTTTAGTATTCGGCATCTGATAGGGCCTGGTTCCGGAAAAATAGACCCAGCTTCCGCCATCCAGACTGTATCTGAAATAGGTGGTGCCACCTGATCCCACCGAGGCTGCAACATAGGGAGTTCTGTCATCCGTCTCCGGGTAGGTTGAACTCAGAGGGGTGGCATCATAGATAGAGGAGCCTTCGGCAAGAACAAAAGTCGGTGCAGAAGGGGCAATATTGTCAAAAGTGAAGGGCTTGCGGGAACCTGTCAGGGTGCCCGTTGAAGTGTTGCCGACGCTGTCTGTAGCCCTCAGGATCAGAGTGTAATCCTCATTTGCCGCAGTATCGGCAGAAACTGTGGTCGATGGACTCGCTTCATCTGTAAAGGTAAGGGAATCCCCGGCAGTTGTGGTATAGGACCATTCATAACTTTCTACACCAGAGCCGGTACCGTCATTTGCAGAACCTGAAATGGATCTGAGGGCCCCGACAGCATTAGAGTAGAGGGTGGAAGTATAGCCGCTTATCGTTACAACCGGAGGTGTCGTATCGTAGTAGACAGTTGTACTCTCGACGGGTGACTTGGTTGCTGTGGATGAATCCCCTACGGCGCCGTCACGGAATTGAGCATAGACTGTTTTCACTCCGTCAGGTCCGGATATGGAGATTCCCGGAATGGTCATGGATTGGGATGTAAGCTCGGTCCATCCGAAACTGACATCATCAAAATCCGACAAGTCATCGGAGACTCTGTAGAAATTGGCAGCTTCTGTATTGATTTCCACACTGACAGTAGCTGATGCTGTGTAATAATCCCCTTCAAGGGTGACACTGCCCCTGGGGGCATCGGAGGTATGGAAATAAACTGTCTCGGACTCCCTGATCCTGCTTCCGTCTCTGCTGATAAGCCCCTCTTTCAGGACCAGCTTGTAGTTCTCAAGACCGGACAGATAGGGAAAAGCTGAAACTGTAAGAGTATTGGTATTTGAGTTGTACTCGTAGGTGAGCGTGTTTTCAGCCTCTTCATCTTCGAAGGACACCCCCCCCTGGGTTTGGATGTCAAAATATTTTTTGATAGTTTCAAGATCAACAGCCCTGTCAAAGGTAATCCTGATTTCGCTCCCTGGATTGAAGTCTGTGTCGTTAGCTTCGGGTGTCACACTCAGAATCCTCAGATAGAGGCTGTTGGCTGACTTCACCTCATCCTCAAGTGTTTCAATGAGTGCGAGGGGGTCACGGCAGGAGAAGAACAGAAGGGGAAGGATTAAGAGGATGCCCCTGATCATCCTTTTTTTCATTCGCTCCATTCATCAACCTCCCTGTTTTGAGCAGAAGAGGCCCTGACTGCACCACCGGTTGTACCGAGGTGCGCCATGTCTCTGGCAGTCTCGGGGTTGACTGAAGCCAGTGTGGCCAGTGCCGTATTGGCGGTGTCATAGTCCTCAAGCTCGGAACTGACCATAGCCAGGCCGACAAGGGCCTTTTCACTGTCAGGCTTTAGCTCCAGAGCCCGTGCGTAACTGCGGGACGCATCCGATGCATTCTTCTGCAGATAGTATATGTTTCCCAGATTGATATAGCCGGGGTAAAACTCCTTCATGGCAACAGACCTCTCAAACCACTGCCTTGCATCATCAAGAAAACCATACCGGGCATAGGCTACGCCCATTTTGTTGTAGAGAATATGGGAGGCTCCCTTATCAGAAATCTCAGCATTGATTGCAGCAACCTGTGTATTGATCTCCTGCTTTAAAAAGCGGTTTAGAATTTGTCTCTGTCTGCTCATCACATCATCGGGACTGGGAAGATAGGCAATGCCGCTTGTCTCGTATTCGGCGGGAGGATAGACCTCCCATGCTTCCCGTACCGGATAGAATCCGTACTGTGCCTTGTTATCCCTGATCTGCCGTGCCCCTGTCTGCCAGGAGGGCATGAAACCGTCTCCCACAAGGGTGACCTCCACAGGCAGCCAGGCCTGGCCGTCAATAAAGAGAAGATCACGGGAGGACGGAAACTTTCTTTTTGCCTGAGTCTCATCCAGCCCCAGCTTGAAAGCCACATAGATATGACCGGGGATGGTTATAAAGGCCGAAGGGATACCGGAGGCCTCCAGCATGGAGGCATAGAGGACAGAAAGGTCGTCACAGTCTCCGGCCTGGGAGATCAGAGTCTGCTGGGGAAACTGAATGTAGTCGACGACTTCGGTAGCCTCCGAAAGATCCGCATAGGCAGAAGAGGGGTCGACAACATATCCCATGCCGTAGAGTCCAAGAGCCTCAAAGAGTCCCATGGCAATCTGGAAGTTTTTATCCAGAGCCGCCACGGCTTCACTCCGGATTCTGCCTGAAAGGCTTCTGGAGTAGCTGTAGACCAGGGGATTGTTGGCTGTAACAAAGCACGCGGCCTTCCGGTCATCATCCCAGGTCATTGCATTCTTATTGTTGATATGAACTGTAAGGGGGATGGACTCTGTATACTCTTTTCCAAAGTACTCATAGTCCACTCTTACCTCGGCAGCCACCTTGAGCCCTTCGTTTATCTCAAAAATATCGTTGGTAAAGAGCCCCAGAAGATCGATTACCGCAGAATCTCCCTTTTTCATTGCAAGGATTGTTCCGTCAGAGTATTTGGGCTGTTCCATATACTGGGGAACATAGAAACTGGCCCTTATATTTTTAATTTTCTCGCTGTCACGGTTGCTGATCTCAACAGAACCCAGTGGGTTTTCATCGTACCAGGTATAGTAGAGGGGGTAGATTTCAAGAGTATTAATATCATAGCGGATCTCGGCACCCTTTCTGGCAGCGCGGAAGTTATAGCCCACACCCATGGAGATCCCCACAGTCTGATAGACTGTTCCAGCCGACGACTGCCCCTGAATATACCGGGCACCGACTCCAAGGTTCATCGAAGGGGAGAGGCGGAAGCTTATATCCGTTCCACCCTGATAATAGGGAAAGAGGGCTGACGTACCTTCAAAAGAGGCATAGGATCCGCCGCCTCCGGCCCATATTCTCAAGACCGACCGGGTGAAAGGGGTCAGCCGGATTCCGGCATTCGCTCCGAAGTTGAAGATACCGAGAGATGAGTCACCGGACTTGATCGGAAGGATGCTGTATTCCAGTTGAGGTCCGAAGTGGAGGAGTTTCAGCCCCGGCAGATTGAATTCGCCTTCCAGAAGGACACCGCCTCCCAGAGAGTAAAAACTGGTATCTTTTTCTGTTGTCGGTCCCAGAGGAACCAGTAGGGTCGGTTGTGTAAACAGGTTGAAAGGACTCTCAGCACTTTGCAAAATAACAGCAGAAAAAAACAGGACGAAAATGAACACTGCTCTTTTCATAGAAATTTCCTAATATTTATTTCTACTTATAAATATAGGACCAGTTCAGGTCGTTCTCAATCTTTGAGCAGAGAATTCAAATAAAAACATAGTTCACTTGTAATATATCGATTAATCCCGTATAAAAACCCAGTTTCCAGGGTCACTGAGGGAGGAAGAGTAACTGTATCCGCAGCCTGATTCTTCCTTCAGGACCTCAGGATCGCAGACTCTTTCTTCAAGAATGTGACGGAGCATTCTCCCCCTGGCTTCCTTGGCATACATGCCCACAGTGCGGTAGGAGCCGCCTTTACTTTTATCCCTGAAATGTATTGAAACAAGCCGGAACCGGGGATTCCTGAAGTTCACTGCGGCTGTATACTCCGATGAAGCCAGATTAAGAAGGATACCGCTTCCCTGAACCTGAAGTGTTCTGTCCAGAACATCTGTAATCCGGGGTTTCCAGAAGGCTGAGAGGCTTTTAGAGCCCTCAGGGGAGAGGGGAGTCTTCATTTCCAGCCTGTAGGGCGCGATAAGATCAAAAGGGGCAAGAATGCCGTAGAGCCCCGACAGTATGGAGAGCCGGGAGGCGGCAAAGTCCAGAGCCTCCCTGCTGAGAGTTGCAGGATCCAGATGCTTGAAGCTTGTTCCCGAATAGGTGAAGAGAGCCGGCTTCCCCGGATGAACTGGAAACTCATTCAGTTCCCGGAAGGTCTTTTCACCAAGGGAAGAGCTCATTTTCATCAGTGATGAAAGCTCTTCAGGGCTTTGGTCCGCAAGGAGATCCCGAATCATCAGAGCCTCTTTCCTGAAGCGGGGAGTTCCGGCTTCAGGCAGGAGCACTCCTCCATCCAGCGGGGAAAAATTCATCTGTTTAGTTGGTGAAAATAGTATATGCATAGCTGCCTTTTCTTATTGGATACTGAGGGAGCCGAAGCTCCCGCATCGTTGTTTTTTAAATGAACATTCATTTACAGATTCAATGTATTGATATAGCTCCGCAGCTCCCTTTCTGCAGAGAGGCGGGATGCCTCTTTTGACTCTACCTGCCGGTTGAGACTCTGAATCTCATCCTCCTGACCGGCCAGCTGTTCACTGTACTTCTTATAGAGTTCCGAGGAACTTTCAAGAACCCCCATATTATCCCTCACCCTGGACTGATCCCGTTCAAGACGGCTTATTCTTGAACTCAGGGCCTGGGAATCGCTGCTCAGCTGCTGAACCCGGCTCTTCAATGCGGAGATTTTTTCGAAGGCACTCTTCATCTCCCGGCTCAGATCCCCCTGCTCCAGATACCATGCCAGATCACTGAGGGACATCTGATAGAGGCCGTACTCCCGGGAGAGGATATACTCCTCCGACACCTTTACAGGCTTGTCATCCCAGCTTTCAAGGGTAAAACGGTAGGCTGAAGGAGTCTCTTCATCAATTTCCGGAGACTCTGTCAGGGTCCAGCCCTGCTGTTTCGGATGGATCAGAATCAGTTCCCTCTCTGTACCCGTAATCCGGTAGAGGGTCTCCTTCTCCATCTTCTCGCTCCGCTGAAGGACACCGTCCACAATCTTCAATGCCACAATCCTGCGGGGCAGACTCTCCTCGCTCTTCTTTACCTCCAGACTTCCATGAAGGGCATAGCTTATAAAACGCCGGCTTCCGGGAATCATATCGGGAATCAGAGCATCCCCGGCATAGTAGTTCCCCTCAGAAACAGAAGCGGGGCCCGCAGCCCAGTGGGCGTCTGCTGAGTTCTCGAGACGGATGGACTTGAAAACCATTCCACCCGAAGCCGGATCATAGACCGCCAGGGTCTCTCCGGCCCCTTCAGAGCTCATAATGGGAATCATGGCGGAAGACCTGGCATCTACGGTCACAGGGCTGCTGACAGTATAACGGTAGTAGTTCCCGCTCCTCTGCCCCGACGCAGCGGCTTCCATGGGTGCCGGTTCATAAACTTCTTCCATGGCAAAATCATCATATTCGGCCATCATTTCAGACTCATAGGCCATGGAAGGAGCTACGGACCTCATGTAGTTTTTAGACTGGGTTCCGCTCTCATACACAACAGCACCCACGGGGGCGGCGCCGGGTACAGCCACTGTCTCGCGCTGGACATAAAGGGGAGACTCAAGATCCATCTGAAAGGCATTGGGGCTTCCGGCCACAAAGCTCAGCTGCACATCCTTCCAGGCTTCGCTCCCTGTGTTCTGAACCAGAGCCCAGCCCTCAAGGCGGGCACCGCCGTCGGAAGCGACCATAATACGGTAGGAGGTTTTCCAAAGGGGGACAGCCCTGATATAGCTGAGGCGTATGATTCTCTCCCCTTCCCCTTTCAATGATATTTTAAGAAGCCGTGAAGACTTGATTCTGGCTCTTGCGATCTCTCCCATCGCCGCCGAAAGCTCCGCCTGCAGATCACTGTCGGCAAAGGTCAGTCTCTCCAGCCGGCTTATATCCACACTCTCCAGTCCGCCGGAGGTCATAAGATTAAGAACAGTCCGGATCTCTCCATCGGCGGCACTGCTCTCTTCTACACTGAAAATTGCCCCTGAAAACACTCCCTCCGGGGTTGAGACTCTTACAGCCTCTCCCTGGGTTCTTCTCAAAAAGGCGGTTATACCGGGAGATCCCGAGGGATCTACTCTCAAGTCTGAAAGCACTGAAGAGAGAGGATTGCCGCTTGTAAAGTTAACAGCGTCCACCCTGCCGCCGTCAAGGTCCTCAACACGGAGGGACTTGAGCACATCGTTTACATCGCCGTACTCCACGGGAAGGTAGAGAACCTCATCTCCTGAGACAGTTGTTTCATGGACGATCTGCGCCAGCCCGGCGCTGTAGAGGGTCACCGCCTTTACAGGGATATCCGAGTTCACCGGGGGAGCGGCGGAGATAGTTTCTGTGGAACCTTCACCGGCGCTGAGTGCCGGAAAACCGATGATAAGAAGAACGACTAAAATTTCAGTGAATCTTTTCATAGGAATCAGCTTATGATATATGTTCCGAATGGGCAATAAAAAACACCCTCTCATTCCGTAAGACTTCAGATACAGAGGGATAGCCCTTATCCGCTTTGCAGAACACAGGGCGCGGAACGGGAAACTCAAGTATACCCCGGCCTGCACTCTATCAGAACTGCGGTTTTAAGATGACAGGGATACTAAAAGACTTCTTCAGAAAGAACTATTCGGGCCCCCTATAGGAGAAAGGAATTGAGTGCCGTAATATGATAATACTGACAATGAAATTCAGAAGTAATCCGGAGGAAAGTGAGAGATGATCCGAAATGCCGCTGCAGCAGATGCCCGGGCCATTTGTGAAATTTACAACTATTACATTGAACATACAAGGATATCCTTTGAAGAAGAACCCGTAAGCGACGAAGTGATGGAAAACAGGATCGCAGGGGTTCAGAAAAGCCTCCCCTGGCTGGTATGGGAAGAAGACGGCGAAATCAGGGGTTATGCCTACGCCACCCCCTGGCGTGTGCGCAGCGCCTACAGGTTTTCAGTGGAGTCAACGGTCTATATAAGTAAGGAGTTCCGCGGCGGGGGTATCGGAAGAAAACTCTACACGGCCCTTCTTGAGGAGCTGGAACAAAGGAAGATTCACAAGGTCATTGCCGGTATTACACAGCCGAACCGGGCCAGTACAGGCCTCCATGAGGCGCTTGGATTTGTAAAGTGCGCCCTCTTTACCGAAGTCGGGTATAAGATGGGAGAGTGGGCCGATGTGGGATACTGGGAAAAGTCATTTTCCCGCCCGAAGATAGAGGAGTAGACATGGAAGATACAGCCCGGGAACTGGAGCGGCTTGTTCAATCACTTTATGACGAATACAGCGCCCTTGAGGATGAGTTCTGCTCAATACAGCTGTGCGATGATAAATGGTCTCTCAAGGAGATCTTCGGCCATCTGATCGATTCAGCGGCGAACAACTACCAGAGGTTTATGCGCCTTCAAAAGACAGATCTTACCGGTTTCCCCGGATACGGCACGGACTGGGTCAAGATGGTTCCCTACAACAGCTATCCGCTATCTCCTCTGATGACCCTCTGGAAAGAGTATAATATGCTTCTTGTCCATATTATCCGGAACCTGCCGCATCCCCTTCCCGGCCATGTCTGGGTTACCGAAGAGGAGAGGCTGAGTCTGGCGTTCCTTGTAAAGGACTATGTCTCACATATGAAATTGCATGCAGCCCATCTGGAAGAGAGGGTGAAAGAGCTGAAGGAGAGCACGTGAATATAATTTTTGATCTGGGAGGAGTTGTATTCGACTGGGACCCCGAGTCCCTGCTTCTCCGGTTTTTCCCTGTGGAAAGTGAAAGGAACAAGGTCAGGGAGCTCTTTATGAAACACCCTGACTGGGTGGAACTTGACCGCGGCAGCCTCAGCCCGGATACGGCAGTAAGCAGGGCGGCCGAACGGACCGGTCTCTCACAAGCCCCTCTGAAAGAGCTCCTTGATGCCACCCCCGAAAGTCTGACTGTCAAAGAGGAGACTGTCGATCTGATTCTGAAACTCAAAGAGAGAGGGCATGCCCTGTTTATCCTCTCCAATATGCACCATGAATCCATGGACTACCTGGATGAGACCCAGGATATTTTCGAACTCTTTGACGGAAAAGTAGCCTCCTGCCGGGTGGGACTTGTCAAACCGGAAGAGGCAATCTACAAGCATATTCTCAATGAGTATGGACTGAACCCTGAAGAGACACTGTTTATCGATGATATGAAGGAGAATGTGGAAGCAGCTTCCCGTACAGGAATCCGTCCCCTCCACTTTCAGTCGGCAGCCCAGTGCACCGAAGAGCTTGCTGAACTGGGCTGCCTGTAGACTTCATTACCATTTAAATTAGAACCGGGTAGCCCCGGAGCAAGGAGAAGGCTGTGAGATATGCACTTGTAATTATTGACCTGCAGAAAGCCTACTACAGAGGGTATGCCGAAACCTCTATGGACAGGGCCTGTGAGACGATCAACGCTGTAATTCCGTTTTTCAGAGAGAATGACCTTCCAGTCATATGGGTACAGGATGTAGATGAGGAGTGCGATGTGGTTCCCGGAACCGAAGGGTTTGAATTCGTGGACCAGCTCACCCCGACACAGGAGGATTACTCGGTCTACAAATACTATGCAAACTCCTTCAATAAAACCGATCTTCAAGAGATCCTTATAAAGGAGAAGATCGATATCCCCGTTCTCTGCGGATATGCTGCGGAGCACTGTGTTATCTCGACATACTCGGGGGCAAAGGACCTGGACCTCTCACCGGTTCTCCTGCAGGGCGGGATTTCAAGCAGCAGAGAGGAGGCGGTTCCCTTTGTAAGCAGCGTCAGGGAAATAATATCTCCGGGTATTCTTGTTAAAATGATCAGGGGAAGCCTGTAAGCGGGCTGATCTTGGGAAGGTTTTCCGCTTTACAGGCGAAGAATGAGACAAGAGAACAGTATGGAATACAGTCTGATAAGATGTACCGGGGGAAATCAGCAGTTCAGAATCCTGATTAACGAACTGGATAGAGAACTACGGTCCTTTGATTCCGATGATAAAGCAGATGCTACAGAGGTCTACATCCGCCAGAATATAGTCCCGGAAGATGTCCTTGTATCCCTTGTTCTCTATGGTGAGGAGCCGGCGGGATGCGCCTGTCTCAGAGCCTGTGAAGAGGGTATCTTCGAACTCAAAAGGATGTTTGTAAGGCCTGAACACAGGGGACGGGGGCTCTCAAGAATGATCCTGCAGGATCTGGAGGTCCGGGCCCGAAAGCTCGGCGGCAGGAGGATAATTCTGGAAACGGGGGAGTCTCTTAAAGCCGCCCACAGCCTCTACCTCTCATCCGGTTTCAGGAGGATTCCGAACTACGGCCCCTACAGGGATATCCGCGAAAGCCTCTGCATGGCCCGGGATCTGAAATAAGAAGGCTTCCTGGCCCCGCTGACAGGAACCGGCAGGAAGCCGGTCCGTCAGAAATGAGATATTTAGATTGTCAGGCTAACGGGGCTCAGAGACCAGTCCCGGCTTTCTCCTCTTTCCGGGGCTCTTTGGCCCAGTCGATGACAAGCTTTCGTCCCAGGAAGGGAACCTCTTCCAGCGACTTCATTACAAGCTCCGCATCGGCTGTATCGGTGAAGTGGACGATGGCATAGCCCTTCTTCTGCTTCAGCTGGATTTCCTCAACGGGGCCGTATTTACTGAGCATTCCTCTCAAGTCGTCCTCTGTGACCTCATAGCTCAGGTTTCCAAAGTAAAGATGGTTGAAACTGACACTGCTATTCATCGCACATCCCCCTGTCTTTTGCAAAATCATACTCATCGGGATAGTTTTTCAACTCCACCATACCGATGCTTCTAAGGACAATCTTATCCAGGGGATTATCTTCCTTCAGGAAGACTTTCTCTTCCAGGGCGATATCCCGGTCTTCATAGACGTCAACAATCTCGTCGTCCTGAATTAAAAACCATAAAGTGCTGCTCATGATTTAACTCTCTGAGCCTTGGTGAAAATGGAGAGCTGTCGGGTAAAAAGAGGGGGGATGTCCCCTTTAAGATGCAACCTGAAACCAACTCCAAAAACACAAAGGCAATTAAATGAAGATGATAACAGACGTTTGTTAGCTTAAAGGGTCCTTAGTCTGTCGAATCCCATCAACAATGGGAAAGTGTATGTTTATATAATTGGTATAGAAATGACGGCTTGTCAATAATCAAAGCGCCATTTCTACCGCTATAGGGGTCGCGGATAGCAGATCATCCCGCCTGATAGGGGCGGGCGTAGATCTCCCGTCTCTTTCTGCCGTTCTTTCTGAGCACCAGAGGCCATCCCAGATTCCCCTGCAGCTTGTAGAGGAAAACCGGCCAGCGCATTGAAACAAGGAGTTCATCCCTCTCCGGAGGCTCTTCCTTCCCGAGATCCTCTGCCAGGGCCGTAAAGGCCTCAAGAATCGGTTTTTTCAGAAAGGACTTCAGGGGAACCTTAACAAGCTCTTTGTAGGGATCTCCCATGCCCAGCCCTATTCCGATCCGCCACTCGAACCCGTTTTTGTCGCAGAAGTTCTTTAGTATTTTCAAGGCTCCCCGGTTCTGTACGGCCTCGGGGAATCCGGAATTCACAATGCCATAGACCCGCTTTCCGGCCCTTTCAGACCCCCGCTGTTTTTCATACTCCCTGAGCCACCATGTGAGGTGCCCCGGGAGGCAGTCCACATAAAGGGGCATGGAAAAGATCCAGACATCGGCCTCGTCCATCTGTTTAAAGTAAGGAAGGGAATCCCCCTTCAGAGACCGGGGCAGTATCATGTGCTCCTCCTTCAGGATGTGGCCCGACTGCAAAGTGATCAGAGATGCAAGGTCTTTGAGGATGGCCGCCGAAGAGCTGCCTTTCTCTCCCCTGGGACTTCCGTTTATATAAAGGATTGTTTTCATTTCTCTTCTCCTTCCAGAAACCTGTCCATCAGGGAGAAGTCTCTGTCTGTCCTTATTACAACTGTATTTGTTTCACCCTTGTTGAGGTTGTCGTTCATCCCCTCGGTGCACTCCCTGAAGAGAGCTTCTTCTCCGGAGTCCGTATTCTCAGTGTAACCGGCAAGAAAGAGTTCCGGATTCCTGCTGTACCGGGAGGGGTGATGGGTCTCCCCCTTGTGACTGACAAGAAATGGAAGAACCCGTCCGATGGACCGGTCCAGATAAATCTTCAGCCCCGGACTCCAGGCACCCCATGTTATCGGCCCCAGATAGAGAACCCTGTCGCTGTTGATATCCTCTTTCAGGATTTCCGTATACCTGTCGTTATAGACGCAGATCCCCGGGGATCTGGTCCAGCAGTTGAAGCAGCCGCAGCAGGGCTCTGGAACCTCCCCGGTCAGGCTGAGGAAACTGAATTCACTACGCCCGGCGGTTCTCTCTCTCAAATAGTTCAAAATATCCTCTCCCTGTGAATCAGGGCAGTCATGGATTACCGTATATTTCATTTTACCTCCCGGTTTTTCAGATACACTACCGTGCCGGTCCCGCAGGGGCTTCTTTACGGCAGAACCGATGTTGACACTGTCTACATCAATAATAATCACCAAATGTTTACACTGTCAACATGGATGTGCTATATTTTTATCAATTATGAAAGAGTATCACCATGGCAATTTAAGAGAGCTCCTCCTTGAAGAGGGACTGAAACTCCTTTCGGATGACGGAATTGAGAACTTCTCCCTGCGGAAGCTGGCGCGGCGCTGCGGCGTATCACACAACTCCCCCTACAGGCACTTTGCGGATAAGGAGGAGCTGATTCTGGCGATAGGACAGGAGATTGAGGAAAAGTTCAACAAAGCATTGAAAGAGGGTATAGCCGAAGCAGGTACGCCGGAGGATATACTTCTGGCTATGGGACGGGGATATATCCATTTTTTTCTGGATCACCCCGATTATCTGGAGCTCCTCTTCCTCAGTCCGGGTATTCATGATGTGGTCAAGGAGCAGCACAGTCACAAAGGGGGAACCTCCCTTATAACATACCTTACTGCTGCGGCGGCTGCGGGAATGGGAGAGATCCCGGAAGGGCTTGAAAAATGCACAGGTCCTGAAATTTTCAGGATGATTTCAGGGAAAGCCCTGCAGCCCTGGTGCCTGATCCACGGCCTGACTGTTCTTCTTGTGAAAAAGGCGATTCCCTGCCCTGAAGAAGAGGACCTGGACCGCCTGATAACACAGGTACTGACTATTAGCTGATCAGAGATCCTCTTCAGCGCCGTCCTTGGTTAAATCAGCTCTTACTGAATCACCTGTATCCAGCAGAAGGTTCCTTCTGTACCGTCTCCATGAAAAGAGCATCAGAAGGGCAAAAAAGGGAATGGAAACCAGGGCAAATATATTTCCAGTAAAAAGTTCGAACAGATAGAAACGCATATGGTGCCCGCCGTCTGTAAAGGCGGTGATAAGCTGCCCCTCCCCCATCTCCATCCCTGTCGTTCTGGAGAGCTGGGTGTAGAGCTCAGCCATGTGGCTTGAGATCAGAAGGAATGTTGTAACAATCGGAATGCCCGTGAGAACCGAGCGGATTACATTCCCCCTGAAGATCAGCACCGTAACCGACATCAGGGAGATCAGGTTGGGAAGATCACCCAGGGGCAGAGTTCTGTTACCAGGCAGTATCAGAGCGATTCCCAGAGACACGGGCATCAGGATAAGACCTGTAACAATGACAGATTTGTTGTTCATCAGGATTCCAGTATCGACAGCCACTGAGAGTCCCTCCCTTCCGGGAAGCCAGGACTGGATACGCTCCTTCATCTCCCGGGAGACTGGGGCGATACCCTCTCCGATAAGCTCTCCGCACTTGGGCAGAAGGAACATTACAGCGGCTATATGAATACCAAGTTCAGGTACGGCCTTCACCTCGTACCCCGCAGCCAGTGCCAGAAGAACCCCCATCAAAAAACCGATGAGAATCGGATCGGCCAGGGCTGTCCACCGGGACTTGCCGCTGTGAGGATTGAAGCTCCAGTTCTTTACAACGGGAATCCTGTCGAAGAGGGCATCCATCAATTCGGCAAAGGGAAGGAGACCCACCACAGAAACAGGAGAGATTGTCACTCCGTCGATTCCTGTCTCCCGCTTCACATAGGGTGTACTCCAGTCCGCCGTTTTAATTGTAAATACTGTAAGCAGAACTATGGCAGTAAGAGCAATCCACCAGCTTTCGGTTACACCGAAGAGAATGGCCCCGATCAGAGCCATATGCCAGTAGTTCCAGAGATCGATATAGATAGTCCGGCTCATCTTGAAGACTATAAGAACAATATTAATCAGGATGATAAGGGGAATTGAGAGAGCTGCAAAGGGAGAACTCCATGTGATTGCCGCCAGAGGCGGCCAGCCCACATCAAGAACCGGAAAGTCCAGGCCCCGTATACTGATGATAGATTCTACAGCAGGGCGTATATTATCCACAAAGAATCCGAAGACAATAAAGACTCCGGCGAATCCTGTCCCCAGCTGCAGAGCCGCCTTTAGAAGAGGGCCGATCTTCATCCTGATAATCAGCCCTATGATTATGATAAACACAGGAAGCATGATATAAGCCTTAAACTCGAAGAAACTGTCTAATATAGATTTCAGTATATCCATGGTATCCAGAATAAACCCGCCTTGCCGGCGGGACAAGAAAGATCTTTACAAAACAGCCGTCCAGTAATAAACTATGACTATATTAGCTTATTTAGTCATACGGTCATATAAAAAGGAGACCCCATGCCCCGTTCATTTACCGAAGAGGAGTCAGAAAAAATTAGAGAGAACCTGATGCGGGAGGGCAGAAGACTCTTCTCCGGCCTGGGATTGAAAAAGACAACCGTCGATGATCTTGTCAGAGCAGCTGGAATTGCCAAGGGCTCCTTCTATAAGTTCTTCCCCTCCAAAGAACTTCTCTATATGGAAATTATTGAAAAAGAGGAGAGGGAGCTGCGCCTTGAAATGCAGTCACGCTTTCTGACAGGAGAGAAACTGACTGCAGAGGGGATTGGGGATTTTTTCATGGGCTTTATAGAGTTTATGGAGAGGGAACCCCTCTTTCTTAAAATGTTTGAGGAGGGAGCCGTGGAACAGCTGATGCTGAGGCTGCCGCCGGAAAAGGTACGTGAACATATGAAAAGTGACGAACAGTGGTCGGACACTGTCATTCGGGAGTGGCAGAAAGCGGGATATCTGAAGGAGATGGACCGCTTTGTTTTTGCCGCACTGATGAGATCGGTTTTTATCCTCTTTACACAGAGGGAGGCCATAGGAGCGGCACATTTTGCCCCGGCACTGGAGTTTCTGACCCGGAGTCTTGCAGAAAAAATTATACGAACTGAAGGTAAGCCGCAGCAGAAAGGAGGCAATCATGATTGAAGTGAAAGATCTGAGATACACCTATCCCGGAGGAGACAGGGAAGTCCTCAAGGGAATCAGTTTCAAAATAGAGAGAGGGGAAATCTTCGGATTCCTAGGACCTTCAGGGGCCGGAAAGAGCACAACCCAGAAGACTCTGATTGGAATTCTGAAGGAGTATTCCGGCAGCGCAGCGGTTGCGGGAGAGGAAATCAGAACCGTTAAGGGTGATTTCTACAACAGAGTGGGAGTCTCTTTCGAACTGCCCAACCTCTACAGCAGGCTGACAGGCCGGGAAAACCTTGAATTTTTCGCATCCCTCTACAGAGTCCCCACAACACCTGTATCAGAGCTGCTTGAGATGGTTGATCTGCAGGACTCTTCAGAGATGAGGATCAGTGAATACTCCAAGGGAATGAAGATGCGGCTCAACTTCTGCAGAGCCCTTGTTCATGATCCTGAAATCGTATTTCTTGATGAACCCACCTCGGGACTGGACCCTGTCAATGCCAGAAGAATTAAAAACATAATACTGAATATGAAAGACAGGGGAAAGACAATTTTTCTGACAACCCATAACATGAATGTGGCAGACGAACTCTGCGACAGGGTGGCCTTTATCAACGAGGGGGAACTGGCTCTGATAGACTCCCCCAGAAATCTTAAGATAGAAAAGGGAATAAAGAAGGTCCGTGTAGACTATACCTCCGGCAAAGGATCAGAGACAAGAGAGTTCTCCCTTGCGGGCCTCGGGCAGGATAATGAGTTTCTAGAACTGATCAGAGAGAAACAGATTGAGACGATCCACAGCATGGAGGCGAGCCTGGAGGATATTTTTATACGCACAACCGGAAGGAGCCTGATATGACCGCAAGCCTTCTGAAGTACAATATCAGGCTGCAGCACCGTCAGGGGTTCACAGCAGCCTGGTCAGTGATCACCCTGCTCTATATCCTATGTTTCCATTTTCTGCCCGAAGAGATCGTCCGCTTTGCCCTGCCCATAGGGCTTTTCTCGGAGCCCTCCACCTTTGCAATGATCTTTACCGGCGCCATAGTTCTTCTGGAGCGGGATGAGGGGCTTCTTGAAAATCTGTTCATCACACCCATGACAATACGGTCCTATATGGTTTCAAAGTCCCTGGCCCTCAGCCTCCCCGCCTGCCTCAGCACAATGACAATTACACTGCTGGTTACAGGTCCGGCTCTGAGAATACTCCTTCTAATCCCTTCGGTTGTTCTCACGACCCTCTTTTTCTCCCTCCTGGGCTTTGTCTGCGCTTCAGGCTCCGGGGATATTATGGGGCTTTTTTACAGGATTACCCTTTTCGGTACACCTTTCAGCATCCCCCTTCTCGGCTATTTTGGACTGTTCCCCGGCCCCTGGTACTACCTGCTTGTAAGCCGGGGAACCCTGGACCTTACATCCATGGCGGCCGGCAGTGCTCCGGTAACAATCCCATGGCCGGCCCTTCTTTCACTGACAGCCGGCACCGCTTTGCTCCTGCCTCTGGCGGAGAGGGCGTTTACCCGGAATCTGCTTGAGAAGGGCGCGCTCAAGGGAGGCAGTCTGTGACAGTAAATGCATTTATTAAACTGGATCTGAAGAGGATATCCCGTGAATTGATGCTGGGAGTACTCCTCATTGTGGCCCCCTTTCTGGCTCTCATGGTGAGGTTTTTCTTTCCCCTGCTGGCCGGTGCTCTGAGCCCCTGGATCAAACTGGAAAGCCACGCCCCTCTGGTGCTGATGTTTATTCTGAATCTGGGTCCCCTGCTGACAGGAATGATGACGGGGCTCCTTCTTGTGGATGAGGCGGACGACCATATACTGCAGGCTCTGGCGGTGACTCCACCGGGGAAGAGGGGCTTTCTCCGGCACAGGCTGACGGCGCCCTATATATGGACTGTTCTGTGCCTTCTTCCTGTGCCTTTCATAAGCGGACTGGATGTGATGCAGACACCGGAAAGGCTGGTTCCGGTGATCTTGATTCTGGCCCTGGGAGCGCCTTTCGAGGCCCTCATTATAGCCGCCTTTGCAGGCAACAAGATTGAGGCCATGGCCGTGGGCAAGATGACCGGATTTCTCTTTCTGGCCCCCTTTATAGCCTGGTTTGCACCGGGGCCTCTGAAGTTACTGGGGTCTCTCCTTCCAGGATTATGGCCGTCGCTTGCCCTCTTTTCTGCGCCCGGGTATGGATTGTTTCTCCTGCTGCTGCTTCCTTCCCTGATCCTGAACGGCCTTGGAATCCGGCTGCTTCTTTTCCGATTTGACCGCCGTGTCGACTGATTCAGGACCGGAAAGACATCGACTTGATAAGACAGCAGACAGGCTCACCCACCTTCAGATTCATCTCATCCGCAGCGATGGCGCTTATCTGGGAGGCGATGGTCACACCGGCATCGATGATGCAGAGGACATGGGTCTCTGTGCGGATCATCTTCTTAAGATAACCTGGAATCTGATTTCTGACAGAGAGTCCCTTGATCCTCTGCCGGGAGAGGGCAACCGCCCGGGGAGAGAGAACCAGAGAGTAGCTGTCCGCCGGAGCTGCCGGAACAATCATCCGGAGCTCGGGAACATCCTTGACCATGGCGCTGAAGAGCCCCGCTCCAAGGTCCCGGGGGTCTGTAAAGCGGAAACAGTTTACAAAACCCGAATCCCGGGTGACCCTGTCGCCGTAGAAGTCGATGGAGTGGCCGAAACCGGCGCAGCGCCCCTGATCCATAAAGTAGATCTGATCGGTCAGCCGCTGGACATCCGGCAGGTCATGGCTGATGAGCAGAAAGGGGATATCCAGACGGTCCCTCAGGTTTCTCAAATAGGGAAGAATCGTGGCTCTGAGGGAGTTGTCCACCGCATTAAAGGGTTCATCAAGAAGGAGCATATCGGGAGAAGTCATCAGAGCCCGTCCAATGGCAGCCCGCTGCTGCTCGCCGCCGGAGACCTCAAAGGGCATTGAGTCTAGAAGGTTTGTCAGTCCGAGAAGCTCTGCCACCTCCTCCAGCACAAGGTGCTTTTCAGGAGCGTAGCGCTCCCCGAAGAGAATATTCTCTTTAATACTGAGATGGGGAAAAAGGAGTTTTTCCTGAAAGACGACCCCTATCCTCCGCTTGTGAACGGGAACGAAGATGTTCTTTTCAACGTCTACAAGAACACGGTCTCCCAGTACAACCCTGCCTGTTTCCGGTTTCTCCAGTCCTGCCAGTATCGAAAAGAAAGAAGTTTTTCCGGCACCCGACGGACCGAAGATTCCGATGGTCGTATCGTCAAACTCTCCCTGCAGATCCAGAACAAAGTCACGTCTGGGGAGGGTAAAATCAAATTTTAGGCTCATTGCTCCTCCTTTTCTGCAGCCTCTGGTTCAGAACTGATGACGCGAACATGGCGGCAAAGGAGATAATAACCGAGAGGAGCACAAGAAACCCCGCCTCCTTCTCCTTTCCCGGAACCTGAAGCAGGGCGTAAACAGAGAGGGGGATTGTCCGGCTGATACCCTCTATGTTGCCGGCGAAGGTCACGGTGGCTCCGAACTCCCCCAGACTCCTGGCAAAGCCCAGGACCATGCCGTTGATCAATCCAGGCAGGATCAAAGGAAGAGTAACCCTGAAAAACACAGCCTTTCTGTCGGCTCCCAGAGTCAGGGCAGCCCTTTCAAAGCGGGGATCCACCATATCCATGGAGATCCTTATACTCCTTACAATAAGGGGAAATGAGACCACCATGGCGGCGATCACAGCCGCAGCCGTAGTGAAGGCGATTCTCAATCCGAAAAGATTGAAAAACACAGAACCTGCAACGCCCTTCTTTCCAAGGATGAAGAGAAGAATATATCCCGTTGTTACGGGAGGCATCACCAGTGGAAGATTGATAAATCCGTCCAGAAGGTTCTTTCCACGGAACTCATGGCGTGTCCAGTAGACAAGAAGGAGTGCCGCCGGCAGATTCAGGGCTGTGGCGGACAGGGCAATTCTGACAGAGAGGAATAGAGTTGTAACTACGCTTGCCGTATCCATAGCCATATGATTCTGCCCGGTCCCTCAGTTATTCATATCAAAGCCGAAGCTCTCCAGAACCTCTTTGGTCTTGTCGCCATTGACAATAAAGTCATAGAATCCGGCCCCTTCTTCACTGCACCCTTTCAGAAGAGCTGAATAGTATGAGACCGGTTTGTGAGACTCTTCGGGAAAAGCCCCGAGGATCTTTACCTTGTCAGTCTTCAGAGCATCCGTCCTGTAGACTATGCCCCGCTCCGTCTCATCCAGTTCGACAACAGACAGGGCCGCCCGTACATTGGCAGCAGGCAGGATTCTTCCCTCAAGCCCCTCAAACCAGCCGTAGAATTCCAGAGCCTCCTGCGCATAAGCACCGGCGGGAACATGTGAGGGATCACCCATGGAAAGGCGTCCTTCAAAACTGGAGAGAAAGTCAAAGTCAGGCCCCAGTTCCACTTCCCCGGCATCGGAACCGGAGGGAGCGATCAGAACAATCCGGTTTGCCGCAAAGGGTCCGGAGCGTTGGACATAGCCCTCATCCACGACAAAGTCCATCCACTTTTTCGAGGCTGAAATATAGATATCAGCCTCGGCTCCCTGGTCAAGCTGCTTGGCGAGGGTTCCGCTTGAGGCAGGGTTCAGAACTACGGGAACTCCAGTCTCATCGGTATAAAAATCAGCAAGGGTCTGCATCACATCGGTGGTACTGGCGGCAGCAAAGACAATAACAGTTTGGACCGGTGAGTCTTCGGACTGCCCCGAAGCATAGGCTGCAGATGCAAGAATGAGGAGAACCAACAGGCTCGAGAGAATCTTTTTCATAGAAAACTCCAGTATATGTAACTCTGGTATAGCACAGTACAAAATTCATGCCAACACTCCAGCCCCCTGCCTTTCCCTCCCCCGAAGCACATTGCCGTCATTTATACATACATTTTTGTAAGATAATCTGTACTTTTTTACCAAAGAGCAGAAAAGCCGGTCCCGAACCTCAGGCATAAATGGTGAGAACAGCTCTTGACCAACCATGTTACCAGGTAGTAACATCTAAATCATGAAAGACAGAAAAGCAACGGAAGAACAGATACTGGCGTCACTGGACCGGATATTTACCAAAAAAGGATTTAAGGATCTGGGGGTTAACGCGGTCGCCCGGGAGGCAGGAGTGTCCAAGGTTCTGATCTACCGTTACTTTGAAAGCTTTGAAGGACTTCTGGAAGCCTGGGCGCTGAAGAACAGCTTCTGGGTCAATCCGGATATGGAAATTACTCCGGGCACCCCTCCCGCAGAAACAGCGGCCCTCTACATGTCAAGCTATATAGATGATTTGAGAAACAATCCCTTAAAGCGTGAGATCCTTCGCTGGCTGCTGGCTGAAAAGACAGAGACAGGCAGAAAAGTAATGAAGAAGATAGAAGAGGCGGGGGTGGCTATTACAAAGGCTCACAGCGGCGGACTGGGAGACACGGACATTGAGGCCCTTATCGCCTTGATGACGGCTGGAATATCCTATCTGGCCCTGATGTCCGACAGGGCTGATGTATTCAACGGGCTCCCTTTGAACAGCAATGAGGGATGGGATCGGCTGATCCGCCTGATGGATCAGATTGTGAGGGAGAGTCTGCCCTGAGCGGTCAGCCGGCTCTCTGCCGTTCTTCCGGTTACGGGCCGGAAGTTTTTTTGCAGACAATGTAACCGGCTGGTTACACTTATGGAGGATTTATATGAAGAAGATTATGAATACAGGACTGATTCTTGTATTTTTTCTGGCAGTCCTTCTCCCGTTAAGCGGAGAGGGCCAGAAGGAAAAGAGTTCGGCTGAAATAAAAGAGGGAGGTTTTACACTGAAACTGACTCCCGGAGAGGAGTGGATTCACAGCTTCTCTGCCCTGATAAAGGTACCGCCCCAGTATGCTCTGTGGATTGAGGACAGCCAGGGGCACTATCTGGAAACAATTTATGTGACAAAAAAAGCTGCCACCGAAGGATGGGCCTTCAATAAGGGAAACCGCCGGGACGAGGCACTTCCAAGATGGTCCCATCAGAGAAATATAACGGACTCCGAAGG
Organism: Oceanispirochaeta sp.; assembly: GCA_963676905.2. GTDB lineage: Bacteria > Spirochaetota > Spirochaetia > DSM-2461 > DSM-2461 > Oceanispirochaeta. The sequence goes on along the minus strand of CAXXVE010000001.1, from coordinate 1,470,961 downwards.
GCACCTGCTGCCGTCTAAAAAAGAGCCTCTGCCTGACAGTATCAGCGGCGCCACTCCCCGAAAGGCGTCCTCAATCTCTGTTGGATTCCCCGACAATGAAGGTTCCTATATTATCTGCCTCGAGATCAATCACTCAACCGATTTCAATGAAAGATGGCCCCGGGATGCGGAACCGGGTACTCCGGGATGGACCGGAGGCAGTGAGGGCAGCGGACAGCCCTCTCTTCTCTATACCGCTGAGGTACACCCGGAACAGACGGCCCCCCTTCCCCTCACACTCACAGGATACGGCAGTCCCGACGGCAGCAGCGGAGAGATAAACCGGGGATTTGAAGATTTCGGCACAGCCCTGAAGATTCTGGAAAGTGCCGTACTCGAAAGTACTGAATCCCAGGAATAAGAGGCTTGAACTAGATGCGGGGGAGGATGACAGTAAAACAGGCTCCTCCGCCATCACGGCTGCGGCAGACAAGCTCTCCCCTGTAGGCCTGAACAATGGTCCGGGATATGGAAAGCCCCAGCCCGGAGTGATGATCCTTAAGCCCTGCGGGGCGGTCAGTAAAAAAACGGTCAAAGATCTTTTCTCCGTTCCCCTCCGGAATACCGGGCCCGCGGTCCAGTACAGAAAGGTGGACCATGCCCCCGCTGGCCTCCAGCCTGATCAGCACATCCTCCCTCCGGGGCGAGAAACTGAGAGCGTTGTCCATCAGGTTCGACAGGCACTGGATCAGCCTGTCGGCGCTGCCCCTAACCCGCAGATGATCCCGGCTCAGAGACTCGAAACGGAAGGGAGCCCCCTGGAGGCCTGCATTTTTCTGCTCCGTATATCCAGAGACCAGAGCGGTCAGGTCCAGGAGCTCAGAATCATCCTCTGCAAGCTTCATATCCACCTGACTGATCTCCCTCAGATCATCGATCAGTCTCTGAATACGTCCTCCCTCCTTCCGGATAATCTTCAGAAAACGGGCCCTGTCCTCACTGTCAGCATCACTGTCCAGCCCCAGCTCCGCCGCATTGAGAATGGCGGCCACAGGATTCTTCAGCTCATGGGAGAGGTCTGATGAGAAACCGTCCATAAAACTCATATACTCCAGAAGATCTGTGGAGAGGCCGTCCAGTGCTCTGGAAAGATCGCCGATCTCGTCCCTGTTTTTGAGTGACCGGAAGGCCCCCTTCACCCTTCCCCTGTGATCAAGAAAACTCTCGGCCTGATCTCTCAGCTTCTTTACGGGAATGGTTATTGTCCGCGCCAGAATCAGGGAGAGCAGGACTGCAGCCAGCAGGGAGAAGAGGACAACCTGAACCATATCGAGCCTCAGGTTGTAGAGGTCTCTCAGTATTCTGTAGGTGGACCGGGAGACAAGAACGGCACCGCTTACGCCGTCTGCCGAGAGCACTGGCAGGGCCGAATAGAGGGTCACCGACCTCTGTCCGCCTCCGGAGTACCTGGTGAAGGCGCCGTAATACCCGTCCAGGGCAGACTGGATTTCAGGGCCATCGAGGCTGGAACCGCTGTAGTACTCTGCCGATGCGAGGGGAGCCGCGGGAGGATAAAAGATCGCCTTTATCAGATTAAGAGGAGCCACCGCGGCTCTGTAGAGCCAGTGCTCCCTGACGTTCACCGGAAGTTCAGCACTTACGGCGGCGGAGCTTCTGCTGTACTTATCCACAGGCTCTTCAGAGTTCCTTACACCAAGAGTACTCGAATCTGCCAGAAGCCGGCCTCCGGCATCCACAATCCGTATCCTTGCATCCAGCCTGCCTTCCATATTTTTAAGAAGGAGAACTCCGTCTCCCTTTAGATTGGCACTGTCTCTGAGGGAAGCCGCAACAAGCCTCCCCTGCTGAACCATTGAGTTTTCCATACCTGTCAAAAGCTGTTTTTCATAGGTATCCAGAAAGAGCAGGGCCGCAACCGGAAAGATCACCAGAAGGAGATTGAAGACAAGAAGCCGCAGGGTCAGTTTTGAAATCATGCCCTGCTCCTGAACCTGTAGCCGAGGCCGTAGACCGCTTCAATACGGTCAAACTCCGGATCAAGGGATGTAATTTTTTTCCTGAGCCTCTTAATGTGGCTGTCAATGGAGCGGTCGGAGACATAGTTGTCCAGTGGGAAGGCCGCCTGAATCAGCTGTTCTCTGGAACGCACCGCATCGGGGCTCCCCCAGAGATCCTGAAGGATGCGGAATTCAGAGATCGACAGGGTAAGGAGCTCCCCCTTCCACCAGGCACGGAAACTCTCCTCGCTGATTTTAAGCTCTCCTCCCCCTGATGCCGGAGGAAGTTCACTGTCCCGCCGGACCCGCCTTAAAAGGACCTTGACCCGGGTACAGAGTTCCCTTACAGAGAAGGGTTTGCCCAGATAGTCATCACCGCCGATTTCAAGGCCGAGAATCCGGTCGAATTCCTCATCCCGGGAGGAGAGAAAGACAAGAGGGATACGGCTGTCCTGCATCCTTATCCGCCGGCAGAGCTCAAGACCGTCCATTCTCGGCATCATAATATCAAGAATCATAAGCTCGGGAGCCTCCTTCTGAAAGGCCCTCCATGCTTCCTCACCGTTTTCAAAACAGAGAACTCTGTGCCCCTCTTTCTCAAGGGCATAGGAAAGGGTATCCCTCAGAGACTCCTCATCATCCACTACAACAATAAATGCCATAGAAGGAGTGTATCACAGCTCATGCATGGAAATATGCGGCAGAAGGGAACTGCCTTAATTCTGCCATAATACGGCCCTATTCCTGCCCTCTTCACCTGTCATGCTTCAACTGAAAAAACTGATAAGAGGAGAAAAATATGAAAGATGACAAAAACGGAGCCAAGGTCATGGCAAACCTTATAAAGCCGGGTGCCGCGGGATACGGGATAAAGATTCTTATTGTTCTGGCAATGATACTCTTCTTCCTTATACCCCTGGGAATGGTCAAAGACCTTGTCAGAGAGAGGGAGCATAGAAAGTATGAGGCCGAAGCGGGGGTGTTTGCATCCTGGGGTGGAGATACGGCTCTTGGGGGTCCTCTCCTGATCATTCCACGGACCCTGAGCCGGGAGATTCTGGATGAAAAAGGAAAATTTCTCAGAATGGAGAACTACAGGGATACGGTTTACCTTCTTCCGCGGAATCTGAAAGTTTCAGTGGAGAGCTCAAGTTCCGTCAAATCCAGAGGGATCTTTGATGTTCCTGTCTTTATTATGTCCCTGGAAGGGCAGGGAGATTTTGCACTGGAGGCTCTCTATAAGAAAGTTGATCCATCAACCCTCCACTGGGATGAAGCCCGGCTGCTTTTCAGCTATCCCGGCCTGAAAGGGCTTGTTGAAGCCCCTCCTCTTCAGTGGGACGGAGAGGAGAGGAACTTTGAGGCCGATGGCAGCCATTCTGCCCTTTACAGCGGAACACTTTCGGTTCCGGTGGACCTCGGCGGGGGAGACATTCAGAATATAAGCCGAACCATCCCCTTCCGTTTCACCCAGAAGATTAGAGGCGGACGGTCTCTGGAGTTTCTTCCTCTGGGAGCGGATACCCTTGTACAGATAAAATCCGACTGGCCCTCTCCCTCATTCAAAGGCTACTACCTTCCCACGGAGCGTCATCTGAATGAAGACGGCTTTACCGCCGAATGGCAGTCAAACTCCCTGAGCCGCAGCATACCGGAACTATGGACCGGATCACAAATGGGTGTATTCGACGATATAAGGGAGACTGCCTTCGGCCTGGACTTCTACCCCCTCTTTGACTCCTACCAGAAGTCCAGAAGGACAGTGCAGTACGGAATACTCTTCCTGCTGATACCCTTTCTTACATTCTTCCTCTTTGAGGTGATACGAAAAGTGAAGATTCATCCTGTGCAGTATATTCTGGCGGGAGGGGGAAACATCCTCTTCTATCTGATCCTTCTCTCCCTGTCGGAGCATATAAGCTTTGCCCCTTCCTACCTGACGGCAGCCGTTGCTGTCACTCTGCTCCTGACGTTCTATACCCTCTCCATCAGGGGAGTGGGCCGGAAGGGACTCTATCTGGCCCCGGTAATGGCTGCTGGATACGGTTACCTCTATTTTGTCCTGAAATCAGAGGACTATGCCCTGATTATGGGAACAGGCGGTCTCTTTGCCGCCCTGGCCCTGACCATGTACCTGACCCGCGGAATTGACTGGTACAGGGAGAAAGGGGAATAAAAAAGGCCGGAACCTCCATAAAGGGAGCTCCGGCCCTGTTCAGCAGTAATCAGGCTGCGGCTTCGGCGGTTCTGTTCTTTGCGGCATGTACGATAAACATGGCAAAGAGAACAACTGCCACAACAATTCCTACAGGCTGGGAGATTGCGGGAGAGAGCTTAAAACCCTCGGGCGCCTGGAGAATGTAGGTTGTCACAACAGCGGACATAAAGGTAGCCGGAATCGTAGCGATCCAGTGGAACTTGCCTGACTTCAGCAGGTAGACAGCAGCGGTCCACAGTACGATGGTTGCAAGGGTCTGGTTGGACCATGCGAAGTATCTCCAGATAATGGAGAAGTCGATAAAGTTCAGAGCAAAGCCGACGGCAAAGAGGGGTATGGCTATAAAGAGCCTGTTCTTTGCCGCATCCTGCTTGATGCTCATGGAGTCGGCGATGGTCAGACGGGCAGAGCGGAAGGCAGTGTCGCCGGAACTGATGGGGCAGGCAACAACACCGAGCATCGCCAGCATTCCGCCGACTGTTCCAAGAAGGCCGACAGAGATTTCCTTGACCACAAGACCGGCTCCCCCCTGTCCTACAGTGGCAGCCAGGCCGTCAATACCACCGAAGAAGGTGACTGAAGCAGCGGCCCAGATCAGGGCGATGATTCCTTCTGCAATCATGGCTCCGTAGAAGATGGGACGTCCCATTCTTTCATCGGGGAGACAGCGGGCCATAATGGGAGACTGGGTGGCATGAAAACCGCTGATGGCACCGCAGGCGATGGTGATAAAGAGCATGGGGAAAATCTGGAGTCCCTTGGGGTGGGCATTGGCAAGGCTGATTTCGGGAATGTCATATCCACCGAAGATAAGAACGCCGCCGACACCGATTGCCATGACAAGAAGAACGACTCCGAATACGGGATAGAGTTTGGCAATGATTTTATCAATGGGGAGGATGGTGGCAACAAAGTAGTAAACCAGAATCAGAGCGAGCCAGAACCACTTGTTGGCAAAAATACCTGTCATTCCGAGGTTGGCCAGAAGGCCGGCAGGTCCTGCCATGAACACTGTCCCCACAAGCACCAGAAGGACAACAGAGAAGACTCTCATAACCTGTCTCATTCCGCCGCCCAGATACTGACCGGTGATCTCTGAAATACTCTTTCCGTCATGGCGAATACTCATCATTCCCGAGAAAAAGTCATGAACCGCTCCTGCAAAAATGCAGCCGAATACGATCCAGAGAAATGAAGCGGTACCGAAAAGAGCACCCATTACCGCACCGTAGATGGGACCGAGACCGGCGATATTGAGGACCTGTATCAGAAAGATTCTCCAGGGCTTCAGGGGGACAAAGTCCACTCCGTCCTGCTTGGTGAAGGCAGGTGTCTGTCTGTCGGGTTCGATTCCGAAAATCTTCTCGACAACCTTTCCATAGATGAAGTATCCGGCAATTAACGCCGCCAGACAAATAATAAAACTGATCATTACTGACTCCTTTATTAGAACTGGGTCTATTCTGGAGTTCTAAAATGCATTTGTGCCGAAAAAAGAACGAACTGTTGAAATTAAGGCATGAGTTGTTACTCATTTTTTCCTGTTTTAACTAAAAAATTGAAAAAAAGGGGATCAATCCATGTTCAGAAGATTTTTCAGCCCTCCTGTATGGGACCGGCTTACGGGAATCAGCTCATCAAAACCTGTCAGTTTGATCCTGAAAGCGGAATTGAACCAGGGCTCAACACTCTCTATGAAAGCCGGATTAATGCTGTAGCTTCGATGGCATTTGAAAAGCCCGAGGTCGGCAAGAAGGTCCTCCAGCTCGCTCAGTCCGGTCCTGTAGGGATAGCTTCCGGATACAGTATGAACCACCGACTGCTTCCCCTCGGCACGGACCATTGTAATGCTGTCAAAATCAATCGGCTTGAAGCAACCGTCGCAGTAGACAGTCAGTTTGCATATCTTTTTCCTGTCCTGCCCCCCTCCGCTCTTCAAAAGCTGTATGATTTTGTTCTCAAGAGATTTGTCATGGGCGGCGATTCTGTTTCTTGCCCGGTTCAGTGCCCGGCTCAACCTCTCCTCATCCACAGGTTTCAAAAGATAGTCCACCGCGTTCACATCAAAGGCCTCTATGGCAAACTGATCATAGGCTGTAACAAAAATAATCTGGGGAAAAACAGGAAGAGCCATCAGCTGACGGGCTGTTTCAAGCCCCGAAAGGCCGGGCATCTGTATGTCCAGCAGAATCAGATCGGGAGAGGACTCAATAACCTTATCCAGAGCCTTCATCCCGTTGGCTGCCTCACCCGCCACCTCGATATCCCGCTCCTTCTGCAGAAGCCAGTTCAGCTCATCCCGGGCCGGTTTTTCATCATCAACAATAAGAACCCGTATCACGGCATATCCTCCGCAGGAATAAATATGCTTGCGGTGGTCCCCTCTCCCTCGCCGCAGTCGAAACGGAAGCTGGCCGAGGGGCCGTAGAAGTTCAGCAGTCTCTGGCAGATATTGCTGACGCCCACCTGTTTCCCCGCCTTTTCCTCTTCATCATCGCAAAAATCCTTGTCGGGGATACCCGCACCGTTATCATGTACAGAGAGAACCGTTCCTCCCTCTGATGAGGCCGCCCGGATAGTCACCCTCCCCCCGTCGGGACAGGGCTGGATTCCATGAAGTACAGCATTCTCCACAAGGGGCTGCAGCAGAAGAGGTGGCATCTGAATCTGCAGTCCCGGTTCCAGGTCATAAACAACCTCAAGGCGTTCACCGAACCTTGCCTGCTCAATCTCAAGATAGGCCTTGATATGTTTTATCTCCGTCTCAAGGGACACAGCGGACTCTCCGGATTGAAGGTTATTCCTGTAAAAGGTCGCAAGATTAATCAGCAGCTCCCTCCCTTTTTCGGGATTGCTTCTGACCAGAGAGACAATGGTGTTGATGGCGTTAAAGAGGAAATGCGGGTTGATCTGGGCCTGAAGGGCCCGCATCTGTGCACGGCGCAGAAGCATCTTCTGTTCATCAAGGCGGCTGAGTTCAAGCTGGGAGGAGATCAGTACGGCCAGTCCCCGGGCTGTCTCAACATCTGCCTGATTAATACCGTCCTCTTCCCCCTTATAGAGCTTCAGGGTTCCTATGCACTCCTCATCCCGCATGAGGGGGGCGATAACAGCAGACTTAAGAACACAGTCACTGTTGCTGCATCCGATCTCCTCACTTGTCATGGCGGTTCTGAGCTGCCTGGATTCAAGGGCTTCTTTGGTCAGCTTTGTCAGGGCGGCGGAGGAGCCGTTGTGGTGATCATCTCCTTTGCCGCAGTGGACCAGAATATGGTCCTGGTCGGTTATGGCTACGGCAATCAGCGACATCTCACGCCTTATAATTTCCGCAGCCGCTGCTGCCGTTTCATGGGTGAGTCCCTTGCGGAAGAGCGCCAGTGTCTGGTCGGCAATTTTAAGAACCTGCTGGGACTGCCGGGCCGCCCGCCTCTCCCCCTCGCTGAACAGATTTTCAAACACAAGGATAATCAGGGCGCAGCCGATGCTGTTGGCTATCACCATGGGCCCTATAATAACCTTGACGAGCTCAAGGGCTTCACCAAAGGGTTTTGCAGTCAATAGAATGATGACCATCTGTATAAGTTCAGCCGCTGCGGCACCGGCCATGGCAAACAGGGGCTTTCTGCGTGAACCGTAGAAACTGTCACTCAGAAATCCGGCCAGGGCCCCTTCAATGATTGTGGAGAGCATGCAGGAGACAGCCGTAAAACCGCCGACATCAATCCCCCAGCGGTGAAGCCCGGCAATCAGCCCGGCGAGTATTCCCACAAGGGGGCCGCCGAGAAGACCGCCCACAAAGACAGGAACCATTCTGGCATTGGCCAGAGCCCCCTGAATGGGAACCCCCGTATAGGTTCCCACCATACCAAGCAGTCCCAGAATAAGTGCGGGAAACAGAAGATCCCGCTGATGGCGGTTCCGGCTTCGGATGACCCGTGTAAAAACGGGAAGCCTGGAGAGTAGAAGAGCCACAATTATATTGAGTCCCGTCTGCTGAACCAGGGCGATAACTATCTGAACAATAAGTCTGTCACTGTGCATATTTTCATTATAGCCGCCCCCATCTCCAAAAAGAAAGCATTTGAAAATTTATGAACTTATTTCTGCAGGCTGTGTTACGCATATATGATTTAGTAACTAATAATCTTTACAAATAATCGAATGTTTACTATTATTTCCAGAATATAACAACAGACGGGAGAAACCATGAAAGTAAGGACAAAACTGACTCTGAGTTATCTTCTTCTCATTCTCTTTTCCATATTAATCAGTTTCTCAGGCATGAACAGCATAAATATAATTCGTGACCGGAACGGAACAGAGAGCATCATCAACGATGCCCTGAATAAAGTGCAGGCGATGCAGGCTGACTCGTTGAGGTTTGTCATCTATGGAGACGGCGCCTATATTGAATCCATAAGAGAGGAGGAATCTTCAGTTTTGAAGATCCTTGATTCTGCAGCCTCCAGAGTGAACTCAGATGCAATGAAACACTCCATATCCGGTATGAAGGAATCCACCTCTGAATATGCATCTCTGAACTACCTCTACAGTGATAAGGAAAATGAACTTAAGACGATATCAGATGACCGCGCTGCCCTTGCAACCAGGATACTGGCAGACAGTGAATCTCTGCTGGAACAGGAAACCGGAAATGACAGAATGACCTCCCTGCTCCAGGACATCCTTATTGATATTCATGTTTTTCACCAGAACGGGTATCTGAATATGCTCAACAGCGATAAAGCTGTCAAAGACAGATACAAGGAGCTCTGGCTGGAGAGGATTGATGGAGTCAGCAGGAAGTTCAGCAGCCTGTCGGCCCTCTACCCGGCCGGCTCCCCCGGACAGCTTCTTATTAACGGAATCATCCCGGCTCTCAGCTCCTATGCTGAAAATGTAGACCGTTATACACTTCTGGAACGGGAACAGAAGGATCTATTCCCTGTAATGAAAGCCGCGGCCGGCAAGGTAGTATCCAACGGGATATCCGTACTGAACGAGGTGGACAGGGAGATTGCCTCTGTTATTGGCAGGATGACTGTCATCATGATCCTTCTTCTGGCAGCGATAGTCCTTATCAGCGCATCCATCGCCTTTCTTATAACCCGTTCCCTGAACCGCCAGCTTGGGGGAGAGCCTCATGAAATTATGTCCATTGCCGAAGAGATCTCCCGGGGAAATCTGGATGTAACCTTTACTGACGGACACAAAACAGGAGTCTACGACTCTATGCACAAGATGGCGGAAAAACTGAAAGAGACAGTCTACTCGGTTGTCTCGTCCTGCCACCAGGTAAGCAAGGGAAGTGAACAGATTGCCGCCGCCTCTCAGCAGATTTCAAGCGGAAGCAGTGAACAGGCGTCGAGCATGGAGGAGGTTGCAAGTTCGATTGAGCAGCTTGTATCCAATATAGAGAGCAACAGAAGCAATGCCCTTCAGTCCAACACAATGGCAAAGAAGGTTGCATCTGATTCAAAAGAGGGAAGTCAGGCTGTGGCGGATACCCTCAATGCGATGAAAGAGATCACCGAAAAAATATCCATAATAGAGGACATCGCCAGGCAGACCAATATGCTTGCCCTCAATGCAGCCATTGAAGCAGCCCGGGCCGGAGAGGCGGGAAAGGGCTTTGCCGTTGTGGCAACCGAGGTAAAGAAGCTTGCCGAAACAAGCAGCAGAGCCGCTCTGGAGATATCTGAAATATCCCACTCCAGTGTGGACAGGGCCTCACAGGCTCACAGAAAGATCGAAGAGATTCTCCCGTCCATGGAAAAAACTGCCGGACTTGTAGAAGAGATTACCTTTGCAAGCGAAGAGCAGAGCAAGGGGGCCGAGCAGATTTTCGCAGCCATCGGACAGCTTGACATGGTTGTTCAGCAGAACGCATCGGCCTCGGAGGAGCTGGCCTCAATGAGTGAAGAACTCCATGCCCAGGCAGAGTCATCTCAGGAGATGATCGAGTTTTTCAAAGTTTCGGAACTTATGGAAATAGAAAATGACAAACCTGAACCGAAACTGATCAGCTGAAAACAGTATGTTTCTGCCTCAGCCCTGCATCTCTTCTCTGTGAAAAGCCGCGAGCTCCTTTAAAGAGACAGCTCTGTGTCTGTACCGTTTTTTATCCATAGCCTTTCCCCTTATGCGGATTGATCCTCCGGGGCAGAACTGAACGCATCCCATGCAGCGCTGACAGTCCCCTGAGAAAGAGGGCTTTCCCTCTGTCAGATGAATGTTGCCCACAGGACAGGCTTTCACACAGCTTCCGCAGCCCGTACAGCTCTCATCTACAGAGAACTCTCTGTCCCAGGGACGGGAATCTTTCACATAACGGCCGGGAGAGATCAGACGGGGAAGATAGTGATTCATTCTGCTGCCCCGGTCTACGGAAGTGCTGCAGGCTGTAATTTCCTTTGCCGCCTCAACCGCTGCGGATTCGGCGCTGTCCTGAAGGATGGAAATCTTCTCATCAGAGGGCATAAGGAGGGAATAGTACCAGCCGTTCATATAGTTTGAGACAAGCTCCACCGAGCGGCCGTAGTTCAGGGTCTGCCCCCTCTCCTTCAAAAGCCCCTGAAGCTGCTCCATTGAGAGGCCGGTGCTTCTCCCTGCCGATACAAGTGCAAAGAACCTTTGCGCCTCCACCGAAGAGGCTTCACTTATAAAGCGACTCACAATCTGAGGCACCGATCCGTAGTAGCAGGGAAACACAAATCCCACAGTCTCCCCCTCTATAGCCCACTCCCCTGGACCCATAACACGGGGAATGGACAGAATCTCGCACTCCCCCAGCTCAGCTGCCAGTGTCCGGGCAAGGTGAAGAGAATTCCCCGTGGATGTAAATACATAGATCTTAGTCATTTCAGACTCCTTTGTTATATCATTCTAACGTTTTGTTATTTCGTTAGTTTAATTGCAAAAAAAGGGACTAGATCCCGGCCCCTTTCAGCATAAGAGACAGGGCCGCCCTGACTCTTTCTTTGATTCTCTCATACCCCTCTTCCCTCTCACCGGCAGGCCTGTCCAGGGGACAGTCGGCCATAAGCAATCCCCTGGCTGTTTCAAGAAACAACAGCGCCAGCTGCCGGGATTCTGAAATTCCCGCACCGGCAATGAGTTTATCCAGAAAGGCTATATCCTCGGATATAATGGCTTCGAACACGGCAGAAGTATCATCCCTGTATCCATGATTTCCCTGAGAACCGGAATCAAGGAAGTTCACTGCAAGGTCGGCAATAAAATCGATCTCTCCACAGAGGAACTCAATGATTTTGTCCCTTGTGGATTCACAGGCTTCGACTCTCTCAATACTGAGCTTCTTGTGAGGAGTTCTGCGGGAGAGGACAAAGGCCTCAAAAAGAGCAAGCTTGTCTTTGAAATGATAGTAGAGGGAGGCTTTATTCATGCCCACAATCTTCCCTATATCACTCATACTTGCTTTTTCATAACCGTACCGGATGAAGCAGTCTGAAGCAGCATCAAGTATTCTCTGTTTTGTATCTGCAGCCATATCTAACGTTTTAACATTTCGTTTGAATTCAATCAATACAGGATCATCCCGGGGGGAGGAAACTCCCTGAAAAAAAGGGTGATTTACCATTTGCCAATAATGAACTAATATTACATTCATGAGCAGTGAAAGAAACCGAAAACCTCTGATTATAGCAGGAATCATTCTGATTATCCTGATCGGCATTCCCGTCCTGATTATCTGGCTGCTTCAGCCGGGGAAGAGTCAATGGGAACGTATCAATTCATCCGGAGCAGCAGGCCCGGGAACAGCGGTAAGAGAGATCATGACCGACGACAGGACTGTCATTCTTACCGAAGAGTGGCTTGAAAGCCGGATTGCCGAGGCCGTGACCCTGATGAATGAGGAGAACAGCGATTTTCAAATTGCCGGAGCGGACCTCTCTCTGGAAGAAAACAGAGCCGGTATTCTGGCCGGGGTGACCCTTAAAAATCCTCTCTCATCCAGTGAAAAGATAATCAGAGCGGCTGTGTCTCTTTCAGTCAGAGTGCTTATCAACGAGAGCAGGGAGATGGAAGTCAAATTTGACTCTCTGAAAATTGGACGGATGCCTGTACCTGTCAAACTGCTCAGCCGTATCCAGGCTCTCCATAATTCTGTTAATTTTGAAAACCTCTCAAAGGGCAGAAATGCGAGTTTCAATATGGACACAATGAGTTTCAAGGCTCCTGTGGATGACCTTATGAATGAGATCTCTCCGGGAACCAGGCTGGAAGAACTGAAATTATCTGAGGGCGAACTGAGACTGGCCCTCATTCTTCCAGCAGAAAACAACCTCCAGCTCAGAGAGTATGCCGCCCACTTCGGTGAATATTCCCCAGACCTCCTTGGGTCCCTGAAACGGGAACTCCCCTCAGGCAAAACAGCCTCTCTTGACCGGATTCAGTCCATCATAGAGCAGTTGTCTACGGATGCCGAAGAGGAGATGCTCATTCCCCTTTTAATCGAGGGGGCAGCTCTCTCCCTTGAGTTCCGTGATGCCCTGACTCCCGAAGAACTTGAAAAAGCCGAAATGGTATTCGTCGATTTCATTCGTGAGAATCCGGAAGTGATGGAGGAGACAGAAGCCTTTCTTGAAGCCCATGGATGGGATACGTCAGAAGAATAAATAATAAATAAAGACTATATAATTAAAGGAAATACTTAAAAATACGCCTATGCAGAAAGTGCCGCTCAAAACAAGGCTCGGCTTCGGAGTCGGGGACCTGGGGGGAAACCTCTATTTCACCTTTATCGGTTTTTATCTTCTCTTCTTCCTTACTGATGTGCTTGGTCTTTCTCCGGCACTGGCAGGGATGACTCTGATGATCGGAAAGATCTGGGACGCCGTGACGGATCCCGTAACCGGCTTTCTCTCGGACAGGACTATCACTCCCATGGGACGGCGAAGGCCCTATATGATCGCAGGCTCTGCTGTCTGCCTTGTCAGCATGTACCTTCTTTTTTCCATAGCCGCCGGAGAGAGCCAGACCAGCCTCTTTATAAAGGCGACTCTCTACTTCTGCCTCCTCAGCACAGGGTACACCCTTGTCAATATTCCCTACACGGCCCTGCTCCCCGAGCTCAGCCGCAGCTACGATGAGCGGACAGTTCTGACGGCCTACAGGATGAGCTTTGCCGTAATAGGAACCTTCGCCGGCGCCGGCGCCGTGATGCCCCTTATAGGGATTTTTTCAGACAGCCGAAGGGGATGGTCTGGAACGGCAACTATACTGGGAGCCCTTATGGCACTGACAGCCATGATCACAGTGATCACTGTCAGAGAGCCGAAGCACAGCCGGGAAGATGTTAAGGGAGAGGGATTCATACGGACCTATATAGAAGCTCTGGGAATGAAGGTGTTTCTTCTTGCCCTTGTCCCCTGGACCCTCTTTATAGCCGGAACCAGCATGGTCCAGGGTGCCCTCCTCTACTATTTCAAATACATTTTCGGCAACGAGAGCCTCTTTCAAACTGCTCTTGTAGGCCTCCTTACAACAAGCCTGATCTTCATCCCCTTATGGGTGAAGCTCTCGGAAAGCCTGGGTAAAAAGACATGCTACAACATAGGCATGGCGATAATGACAGTAGGGGTTCTTCTCTTCTCCTTCAGCGGAGGAATTTGGACAGTCACAGTAGGGATACTTATCATAACGGCTTCCGGAATCGGGCTGTCCACCCACTATGTAATGCCCTTTGCCATACTGCCAGATGTGGTTGAGTACGACTCTGTTCACCACGGGGGGATAAGGAGAGAGGGTGCTTTTTCAAGCCTCTGGACCTTCGGGAGCAAGATCGGCCAGGCTCTGGCTCTGGCTCTGAACGGCTGGATTCTGGAACTCTTCGGCTATGTCCCGGAACAGGCTCAGTCCTCTTCATCCATACTGGGAATCAAACTGGTCTGCGGCCCTCTGCCTGCGGTCTTCTACATCATCGGGATTCTGATTCTCTTCCGCTATCCCATAAACAGGGAATACTATGACAGGATGATAGGCTCTAAAACATCTCCAGACAGCCCCAATTAATACCATTCTAATATTCCTCTCACACAACTCATCCATCCTGAACCTGCTTTTTACAGAAAGAGCAGGAGTTTATGAGATGACAATAACAAGGATTGACAGGGACAGGACGGCCATATTCACCCTGGTTGGGGAGATGGACCTTTACTGCTCCCGGGAAGTCAAAGAGAAAATAGGGGAAGCCCTGGAGGATGGGTTCAGACGGATCATTCTTGACTGCCGGGATCTGAGTTACCTGGATTCCAGCGGCATAGGGGTTCTGATATCACTGCTGACATCCCTGCGGAAACAGGGGGGCAGCCTTATACTCTGCAGCCTCACATCAACTGTACGGGCTGTCATAGAACTGACCAAACTGACGGGATTTCTGCCTGTAGCCAGTTCGATTAATGAGGCTTTGGAACAACAGGGCATTGACGAGTCGGAGCGGACACACCGGGGCGGTGAGCTGCGGGGAATCATCCGGGACAACAACCACCCTCTTCTCTCTACCGAAGGGATGTATCACAAGGAGTTCAATCTTGACCTGCGCAGGGTGCGGCGTCTGAGTCAGCTGATTCTGCAGAAAGCCCCCCCGGAGATAAGGGAAGTCAATCTTCTGGAGCAGCAGCTGAGCGAGATCATCAAGAATGCCGTCCGGCACGGCAATGGCAACGACCCCAATAAAAAAACAGGGATCTGGTTCTCCTACTCCAGAAGACACGCTCATTTTATTGTTCAGGATGAGGGTCACGGCTTTCAGAAGGCCGAAGAGTGGAATGATTTCTATGGGAAAAAGATGGAAGCCTTTCACAATAAAGACTTTGACAGAATGATGGAGTACCTCTCCTATCGGGGGCCGGAAAGTGTTAAGAGTGACGGAGGGAATGCCCTTTTTGCTGCGGTGGAATTCTGGAACAGAGGTGTCGTGATTACCGAGAAGGGCAATACCTTTGCCGTCTGCAGGGACTACTGATTACTGCATTTCCTCCTCAGGAAGAGGATAACGGATAAGAAGAAAAGTCATGTCGTCATGGTAGGGTGTGTCCTGACGGAAGTATTCAAAATCCTCAAGGATTCTGTCACGGATATCCTCAAGAGCATCTTCATGATTTACTTTTACAAGATCCTCCATTCTTTCCATATCATAGAAGTGGCCATTGGGGTTTTTCTGCTCCACAAGACCATCTGTCAGAGTTACAAGAATATCTCCAAACTCCAGTTTGAGACGGCCCGCCTTCGGAATCAGATCCTCGGAGATGCCGACAGGCAGGTTATCCATGGAAGAGGTCATCTTCATAACCCTGCCGCCGCGGATAAGGCTTAAGTAGGAGTGCCCCATATCCAGAACTGACATCCTGCCTGTTTCCTCGTTATAGAGCATAAAGATTCCTGTAAGAAACCGGTCCCCCCTGAAGGTTTCAAAGATAAGAGAGTTCAAATCCCTGACAAAGGACTTAATCCCCCTGCGGAAGTCATATGTCCTTGTAATACCATAGAGCATTGCCGTCACGATGGAGGCGGCCACTCCCTTTCCCGAGACATCACAGAGCATAAGAACCCAGTCGGTTTCATTGATTTTACGGGTCAGATAGAAGTCCCCGCCTACGCCCTGGGCCGGAGTATAAGAGGAGGCGACTTCAAGCCCGAAGGCGAGAACATTGTGCCTGTTCTTCACCATTGAAGTCTGAACCTCCCGCGCGAGAATCATATCCTTACGGTTCTGCTCGGCCATGTGTATCAAAAGATCCCGTGTAGAAAAGATTCCGGCATAACCGCCCTGTTTATCCAGGATGGCATAGAAGCTCTCTTTCTGGAAGCGCATCTCTTCACGGAGTTCATCGCAGACCACAGGCAGAAGGGTGTTGCATTCAAAGCTGCGGGAAGAGAGACAGACCCGGGAGACCGGTTTCTTCTTAAGGACATCCAGACCGAAAGGCCGGCTCACTAGCTTCATAAGTTCCTTCCGGATGATAATGCCCTTGAACTCCCCCCCGCCTGTAACGACACCGACCGCATTGACTTCCGAGGCCCTGTCATTGAACAGGGCGACAAGCTTCTGAATAGGCATATTTTCGCTGATGTAGTAGATGCTTGAGCGGAGTCTGGCAACGGTATAACCGGCATCTGCCACAGGGTTGTCTATGGAGTAAATCTCATCATCAGTTACCTTTTTTTCCGGCGGGGCAGCAATCATGGGGTCCTCCTGTATCTGAACCAAAGAACGGGTAGAATCATATTAGCCTGAAAATGTTAGGAATCCGTGAAGCCCCCGGGAAAAACATAAAAAAGCCCTCTTCCCTTGATGCAGGAATCCCTGTAATCCTGTAGTATCCCATACAATGAACAGTGCCCTGAATATTCTAAAGACCCGCTTCGGATACGACAGCTTCCGCCCCAACCAGGAGGAGATCATCAATGCCGTACTGGAGGGAAAAGACGTATTTGCCTCCATGCCCACGGGAGGAGGGAAGTCGATATGCTACCAGATTCCCGCCCTGGCCCTGGAGGGGCTGACCCTTGTTATAAGTCCCCTGATCGCCCTGATGAAGGACCAGGTGGATGCTGCCGTTGAATCGGGAATTGCCGCAGCCTATATCAACAGCACCCTCAAGGCAGATGAAGCCGCTTCCGTCTACTCCCGCCTCTACAGGGGAGAGATTAAGCTGCTTTACATATCCCCCGAACGCCTCGCACTGGAAGGGTACCTTGAAAAACTCAGGGAACTGCCCATCCGCTTTTTTGCGGTTGATGAAGCCCACTGCCTTTCCGAATGGGGACACGACTTCCGTCCCGACTACCTCAGCCTGGCCATGCTGCGCGGCGCCTTTCCCGGCATCCCCATCGCCGCCTTTACGGCGACAGCCACAAAGAAGGTGCAGGAGGATATTGTCAGGATTCTGAAGCTAAGCAATCCCTTTCTGGTCCGGGCCTCATTCAACAGGGAGGAGCTCTACTACAGGGTGGACCGCAAGGAGAAAACCCTTGCCCAGATTACAGGGTTTATCAAAGACCATGAGGGGCAGGCGGGGATTGTCTACCGGACAAGCCGAAAGGATGTCGAGAAGACCGCCGCCCATCTCAGCGAACGGGGCATAAAGGCACTTCCCTACCACGCAGGGCTGAACCAGGCTCTCAGGGCTGAAAACCAGGAAAAGTTCAATAACGACGATGTCCAGGTCATCTGCGCCACAATCGCCTTCGGCATGGGCATCGACAAGTCCAATATCCGTTTTGTAATTCACGGAGATCTGCCCAAAAGCATGGAAGGATACTATCAGGAGACAGGGCGCGCCGGCCGTGACGGCCTTGAATCCCACTGTCTCCTCCTCTACTCGGCGGGGGACCTTGTCAAACAGCAGTACTTCATCGATCAGATCGCCGATCCCGAGGAGCAGAGAAAGGCAAAAGAGAACCTGAGCCGGATGGCCCGGTTTGCAGCGGTCAATGTATGCAGGCGGAAACAGATTCTGGAGTACTTTGACGAGAGTGCCGGTGACAACTGCGGTTTCTGTGATATTTGTACCGGCAGCCATGAGAAGATCAACGCCTCAGTTGACGCACAGAAGATCCTCTCTGCTGTGATGCGGACTGACGAACGCTTCGGTCTGACCCATATAATCGATATTGTTCAGGGAGCGGACACCGAGAAAATACGCTCCACAGGCCATGACAGCCTGAAGACCTACGGGGTGGGAAAGGACAAGAGTAAAAAGTGGTGGAGGGGTATTGTGGAGGAGCTGATCAGCCAGGAGGCAGCCCTCCAGGATACTCAGTCCTACAATGCTTTGAAGATAACCGAAAAAGGCCGGAGGGTTCTATTCGGAAAGGAGTCCTTTTACATACTCAAAAGAGAGGACACCCTGCCGAAGCAGCCAAAGGACGGGGAAGATCTGTTTGCCCAAAGCGGTAAATACAGCACCGAACTCTACGAGGAGCTGAAGCAGGTCCGTTTCC
Source organism: Oceanispirochaeta sp. (assembly GCA_963676905.2). GTDB lineage: Bacteria > Spirochaetota > Spirochaetia > DSM-2461 > DSM-2461 > Oceanispirochaeta. The sequence continues at coordinate 1,452,778 of CAXXVE010000001.1, read as the reverse complement.
TGCTTGCAAAGAAGAAAGGGGTGCCCCCCTATGTAATCTTTTCGGACAAGACCCTCAGGGAGATGGCTGCACTGAAGCCTGTGGACAACAGCGGATTCCTCAGGGTATCAGGTGTGGGAGAGACAAAACTGGAACAGTACGGCCACTTTTTTATTCCGAAAATCAAAACTTTTCTGGGGTACTGATCCGGAGCCGACTCCCGGGCAGTGCCCGGGAATCGGTGTCAGATCAGGCCCCTGCAGGCACTTTCAGAGTCTCAAAGAGAGACTTTATATTTTCGGGGGGAACATCCGGCAGGATGGCCTCATGGCTGGGTGAGAGTACCAGTCCGGTGGGAAATATCTCCTTCAGCTCCTTAACCTTGGCCGCAACCTCCTCGGGTCTGCCGTTAACAAGGAGGTTCTGCGCATCCACACCGCCGCAGAAGGAGACCCTGTCACCGAAACGCTCCTTCAGAGCGGCAGGTTCCATTCCCGTAGCCAGAGCCTGAATGGGATGTACCACATCCACACCGCAGTCGATCAGGTCGTCAATGATATCACTGATGGCTCCGCAGGAGTGGTGGATCACCTTGAAACCGTAGTCATGAGCCTGCTGAACCAGCTTCTTTGTGCCTGGAAGAACATACTGTCTGATCAGATCGGGTGAGAGCATCAGTCCCGTCTGGCTTCCCAGGTCATTACCAATAAGTACGGCATGAATTTCCCCCTGCACAGCCTTGTAGAATATCTCGTTGGCCTTGAGGTAGAAGTCGACAATCCTGTCGATGACAGCCTGATAGATCTCGGGCTCCAGTATCATCTTCATCATGGCTTCCTCCATTCCGAAGGCGGCACAGGAGTCCTGAAAGTGAGCTGCCCAGCAGACACCGAGAAGGGCCTTGTCCGCAGGTGCCTCTTCAATAAGCTTAAGGGCTTCGGCGGTATCCACATATCCAGTAGGATCGGGCCATTTAAAATCTTCAAGCTTATCCACATCGGCGCTTGTATAGTCCTGAAAAAAGCCCTTGGCTGTCAGGGTCCGTTCCTCTTCGTTCTGATCGGACTCCACCGCAAAGTTCAGGGCGGTATAGATTGCATTGGCATCGGGTGAATGGTAGGGCATCTCAATGGCATAAACATCATCGCCGATGGCATTCGACATCTCTTCAATTCTGCCTATTTTGAAAAAATCCAGAAGCCCCTGTTCCGCCGATGGAACGGGCAGCCCGAGCCAGGAGGCCGGACGATCCACTTCACGGCGTTCAATGGTGGCGAAAAAACGTTCCCTGCTGTTCATATAAACTCCTTTATTGTCCTTCCTGCTCGAGGAAGGATCTGCGTCGGATGATTGATCCTTTAAATTGCTTTTCAAGTAGATAAGTACAAATTTAACCTACCCTGCTGATTTGTCAACGCTCTTCAGCACTTGTTAAGCACGATTAAGCATGGTAAATTTATGGACGTCTTTAGCAATCTTTAATTTTTACCTTATATAGGGGTTATTGCAGAGAAATCCGGTCTGAGAAGGGAGTGAGTGATGGAAGAAAAAAAGAAAACCCTGCCCCGCCTTAAGGACGTGGCAAGGCTGGCCAAAGTGTCTGAAGCGGCAGCATCCATGGTCTTCTCAGGCCGGGGAAGGATATCCGAAAACACAAGGGTTCAGGTGCTCCGGGCCGCGGAAACACTGGGTTACACTCCTCAGCCGAGGGAGAGGAAAAAAGGCCTCATCCGCCGAACAGTCGGAGTGCTTATGCTTATTGACAGGGAGTGGTCCTTTATCTGGCACTTTCTGACAGAGATGCTCCTTCAGATAGAAAAGGAACTGGAGTCTCTGAATCTCCAGGCTGTTATGATCCCCATCACCGAGGATGAAGCGGATCCCTCGATCCAGGCAAAGATCAACGGACAGGGGTGCCGGGCAGTGTTCGCGGTTCATACGGGCAGAGAGAGTCTTTTCTCTGCACTGGAAGAGGATGGCATTCCTGTAATCGTGGTTCTGAACAACAATCTCTCTGAAACCTTTTTCACAATCTGCTCCGACGACTTTCAGGGGGCCTGCGACGGAGTACGGCGGCTGCTTGAGATGGGGCATAGAAGAATCGACTTTATCGACTTTCACAGAAAGAATCTGCCAACCCTCTCCTCGGACAGATACTTCGGATACAGAAAAGCCCTAGAGGAAGCCGGAGCCCCCTTCAGCTCCTCCTACCGTCTGGACGGCTGCCTTGATGAGGATAAACTCTCAGAACTTCTGAAGAGAACACTCTCGGGAGATGATCCTCCCACAGCCTTCTTCTGCCTGGATGATGAGGAAGCCTTCCGGGTCTGGAACGCTCTTACAAGGATTGGGTTCACCATTCCCGGAGATGTGTCACTGCTGGCTCCGGGAGATGTCCTTGACTACGGCAAGTCCTACATACCGCCAATAAGCACAATGAAAATCAATATGACAGACATGGGCAAACTGGCGGTAAACATGCTTCAGAACCGGCTTGTGAACGGTCTTGAGACCCCGCAGGTCCTGAAGGTCAAACCACGGTATATGGACAGAGGAAGCGTGCTTCCCCGTTAGAACCTAAAGTATATCCATGGGGATAAGTTCGAGAGCGGTTTCAAGACTCTCCCCGGGAGCAAGTAAGGACAGACCTCCAAAACCATCGCCCATCTTATGCCCGTTTGCAGTATGGGTCATAGGCTCAAAACAGAAGTAGTCATCCTGGAACTCAGGTTCAAAACTCCTGTCGGAATTAAAAACAAAGTAGTCGGTAAACGGGTTCCCTCCTCTGATGGAGACACCCATATTTTTCTCCGGCCACCGGATCTCCGCAAGGCCGTCCCAGCCGTCAAAACCGTTGTTAATCCAGTGCCCCGGTATTCCTGCATAAGACGAGAAATCCATCTCTTCAGGAACTGCAGTTCTCTGATCGGGAAGGAAAGACTCCTTCTCAGTCCAGAATCCCCGTGCAGAGGCCTTCAATATGGTTCCCGGAGTCTTTGGAAAAAACATATGATGCCCCAGTCCGAAGAGGAGGGAGACATCCATGGTGTTCTTCAGGTTAAGTCCAATCTTAAGGCACTCCCGGTCTACAGAAAAAGTCTGCACAGCCTCATAGCCGTAGGGAGCGCCTTCTTCAGGTCCATGAACCAGAGCCATTGTGAGAGAAGTTTCTGTTCTATGCCGCAGCTCCCATGCAGAGATCCAACCCTCCCCATGAAGATAGAGAGGGTCCCAGTCTGTATTGCGTTCAAGGTTGTACTCCCGTCCTTCAAAGGAGAAGGAGTTTCCCTCCACACGGTTGCAGAAGGGAACCATAGGAAAACTGCCTGCCGCGGTGGCCGTCAGCGGTTCATCGGGGTTTCCGCTGAAGGGACGCAGCAGATCCTGCCCCCTGTAGCGGGCCCTCAGGACAGCGCCGCACTCATTAGTCACATCGAGGGAGAGATCCCCCTCTTCAAGGGTATATATATCCACCTGTCAGTCCAGTTCGGGATCAATTACAACCTTACCGCAACCGCCGGCTGACATCAGTTCAAATGCCTCGGGAGCCTTGGAGAGGGGGAAGGTATGGGTCACAATTTTATCGGGATGGAGTCCCCAGGCTACAAGGTCGTAGGTACACTCCTCCATATTGGCAAGGCTTGTCACCCAGGAGCCGATAAGAGTTCTCTGCTTGTGGAGCAGATCATCGGAAACCTGAAACTCCACATGCCCTGTTTCACCGAGGTAGACTGTCCGTCCCCACTCATGGGTTCCCTGAAGGGCCAGGAGCCGTCCTTTGGGATTGCCCGAACAGTCAATGGTCCTTGTGGCGCCGCCCCGTGTCAGCTCACGGATCTTTTCAAGAGTCTCTCCGTCGGCTGCAAACCCTGTGTCGATGAAACCCAGTGCTTCGGCTGTTTTCTGTCTCTCCTCCTGAACATCCACACCGATGACAAGGCGGGCTCCCTTGCCCTTTGCAAGCATTGCGGCGGCCATGCCCACAGGTCCGAGACCGACAACCAGAACGGTATCCGAGCCGGATACCCCTGCCCTGAGGATGCCTTCATAGGCAGTGCCCACACCGCAGGATATAAAACAGCCGTCTTTCCAGCTGAGGGGTTCGGGAAGAACAATCAGGTCCTTCTCGTCGGCAACCATATACTCCGCATTGGCTCCGTCCCTCTGCCATCCGTAGGCCTTGCGGTCAGGGCTTGTACAGGAGATCTGATATCCCTTGCGGCAGTTATGGCAGAAACCGCAGCCCGAGATGTGATAAACGATACAGCGGTCTCCCTCTTTGAAGTGCCGGCACCCGGGGCCCAGTTTCACGACCTGCCCGCAGGGCTCATGTCCTGATACCACATCCAGGTAGGCGGTTCCCTTTGCCTTTTCACCGATGTGTTTGTGATAGATATAGTGGATGTCTGAACCGCAGACACCGCTGGCCTTTATTTTAAGAAGGACCTGTCCTATTCCCGGTTCGGGAACATCGACCTCCCTCATCTCTACTGTAGAATTTCCCGGAAGAAAAGCTCCCATCATTTTTTTACTCATATAAGACTCCTTGGCGGCTGTTTTAACTGAGCAGCCTGTATGAATCCCGAAGAGGGATTGAAATACGAACGGTACTGAAACAGAATATCACGGTTCTGTGTTCTGAAAGTTGAAAGATCTGACATAAAATTGAACTATCTAGCAGTATCCTATTGCAATATTCCGTATTGCAGATTTGATCCTGTAGAAGCTGCCGACAAGCTCTAATCCACTAGAAATCGATTCAATCACCTTTTCTCTTGCCAATTCATCTGGAGAGAATGGAAAAAAGAGTCGGGCATTTCACAGCACAGTTCATTCCGAAATGAAGTAATAATGGACAATATCGCATATATGGACATATAATTGTGGGTATGAATTCACTGCATAAACAGGAAGGTTTTGAGCATGAGAAGATCATCATAGTCCCCGATGATTTCTTTTCATCATGCAGTGACCACCCTCTTGTCAAACCTCTATTTGTTACGGATATAGGTTTCTTCCCGTCAGCACAGCACCACCACAGAGAAAGAAACAACGGTATAGGGGAGAACATCCTGATCTACTGCCTCAGCGGTGCAGGCACAATCCGCATCCCCGGGCAGTTGATAAAACTGAATGCCGGAGAGGTATTCTGCATTCCCGCAGGAACCGGGCATACTTACTCTGCCGACAAAAACAATCCATGGAGCATCCTCTGGGTACACTTCAAGGGGGAGAGCTGCTCTCTCTATCCCCTGCATGAAAAAAGAGCAGTACCCCTGGGCAGTGCCGGAAAAAGCAACACCCTCCAGTATTTTTTCACCCTGTTGATAGACACCCTGGAACACGGCTTCACCATCGGAAATTTCATCTATTCATCCCAGCTTATGACAGTGATCTTATCTGAGGTATACCTGAAGGATGAGAAGTCCGACATTGATAAACAGAACCGCAAACTCACAAAGGTCATCCGCTATATGATCTCCCATCTGGACCGTGAGCTTACACTGGATGAATTATCCTCAGAGATGCATCTCTCAAAAAGTTATCTGAACAGCATATTCCGGAAGCATACAAGCCGCTCTCCCATGGACTACTGGATACATCTGAAGATGCAGCAGGCCTGCAAGGATCTGAAGATGACGGATATGCTGATCTATGAGGTATCACAGAAGCTTGGATACAAAGATCCCTGCTACTTTTCCCGTCTCTTTAAAAAGGTCACAGGGGTATCGCCAAGAGAGTACCAGAAACAGAACAGAGGCGTTGTTACTGTGGATAATCTTTAATAACAGACACCTGAGGGGCCCATCTTTTCTCAGAGAGAGTGATTTCCCAGAAAAGGACAAAATCATTTGCAATTGTACTATTCTAATAATACAATAATACAAGAAGAGGGAGGCTCTCAGTGAAACTGATAAAACTCTCCTACCGCAACCTATTCCGCTACCGAAGACGAACCCTGATCACCGCCTCGGCCCTGGCCTACGGCATTCTCATGTTTATCTTTATAGACTCCTTTATGTCCGGTGCCAACGAGGAGAGCTTCCGGAACTACCGCCTTCACGACACCGGGGACGGCCAGGTTCTTGCTTCGGGCTGGTGGGAGAACAGGGAGGAAGTCTCTCTGGACTATATTATAGAGGATCAGGACTCCTACCGCACTGTCCTTGACAGAATGGATGCCTGGACCCCTCACCTCGATTTCCCGGCGGAACTCCTCTTCTACCGCGCTGACGGCTTTGTGGAGGACGGAGACCTTCCCGTCCGGGTCAGGGCAATAGACCCCTCCACCGCAGCCACTGTATTCGGACAGTACGGAGACATTGCTGACGGCAGGATGCTTAAAAGCGGTGAGTACGGCTGTCTTCTCGGAAGCTGGTTCGCCGAAAAACTGGGAGCCGCCCCGGGAGCGCCCTTTCTTCTTGAAGTAACAACGAAATACGGCTCCACCGATGTGATGGAGATGGAGGTAGCCGGCATCATCCATACAGGCGACTCCTCCCTCAACCGCAAGGCGGTCTACATCCCCCTGGATCTTGCCGATGAATACCTGGAAACCGACGGCGGAGTGACAGGCTTTACAGTTCTGGGAGGAAAGAGGCAGCTTGAAGAGCTGGAGGCATCGCTCCCGGAAGGATCTGAGTTTCTGAGTTTTTATGATCTGACCTACGACTTTCAGGCCATGGCTGCCATGTCCGACAATTTTATTGTGATCATCATCTTTCTGATCTTCGTCATCGCCTCGGTGGGAGTCAGTAACGCCATGATGATGGGAATCTACGAGCGCCGGTATGAGGTGGGGATGATGCGGTCCATGGGAATGCGGGACTCCGAGATCCTGCGGAGCTTTGTCTTCGAAGCCATGGGCATCGGCCTCCTGGGCGTTCTCATCGGCGTCGCCCTGGCTGTGCCTGTTAATATCTACATGGTGAACTACGGAATCGACTACGGATTTATGCTGAAGGATTTCGATGTGGGATACAGAAGTACAGGGGTTCTGCACGGCATGTGGAAGGCCTCCTCCTTTATCTACTCATCCCTGACAGGAATACTTGTCTCAGCCATGATGGCGGTTATCCCGTCCCGGCGTATTCTGAAGAAACCGATCAGTGAAAACCTGAGGGTGAGGGGGTAGAGGATGAAACTGATGCCACTTGCTGTAAGAAATGTAAAACGGAGCGGCCGCCGGAGTCTTCTTTCAGGCTTCGCCATCGCCCTCTCCACTCTTCTCTGCATCTTTATGGTCTGTTTTATCATGGGAGCCGCAGATGACTATGATGCAATGCTTCTGAACTACTCCACAGGCATGGTGCAGATCAGGGACGGCAGGTATTTCGAATATGACTATCTGAATCCGGTGCAGTTTTTTGTAGAGGATGAAGAATCAGTCCGGCAGGAGGCCATGAATACAAAGGGGGCCGTTCAGGCAGTATCCCGTATTCATATTCCGGGAAAACTCTACTTCGGCGGCAAGGACCGGAGCGGTTACGGCCTGGCCGTTGACTTTGATAATGAGGTGATGGACTTCGAAGGAATGCTCCGGGAGGGCCGCTACCCTGAAGCCGGAGCCAAGGAGGCTGTGATAGGTGCCAGGCTCTCTGAAAAGACGGGTCTTGGTACGGGAGATAAAATCACAGTCCTTACCACAACGGCGGGACGCAGCAGTAATGCCGTTACCTTTGAAATAACAGGTATAGTAGCTTTTCCCAATACGGTGATGACCGAGTGGTTCCTGATACCCTTTGCATGGGGACAGAAGCTCTGCGGCATGCCAGGCGGAGCATCGGAGGTGCTCCTCTATCTGAAGGAGATGAAAACCGCCGATGCGGCGTCCCGGGAGCTGCAGTCCCGGCTCTCCTCCCCCCTTGAGGCGAAGGCCTACTCCGACCTCAATCTTATGTTTGACTATATGAAACTAGGCAAGTTCATCTACTTTATCCTGGCGGGATTCTTTGTCCTTTTGGGCTGTACGGTAATCATCAACACCATGATGATGCTTGTCTATGAGCGGGTCAGGGAGATTGGGATATTACGGTCCATCGGGTTCAGCCGCTCGGAAATTTCAAGGCTCTTCTTTCTGGAGGCCCTCTTTATAAGCTCCATTGCCGCCGCCGCAGGGATAGTCCTGGGGGCATGGCTTGTCTACAAGACAGGAGAGATCGGAATCAATATCGGAGAGATGGCGATCATGGACTCGGTGGACCTGGACTACCCGATGGTCTTCAAGCCGCGGCTCAGCGTCAGGGCCCTTCTTATAGCGGGTTTTATGGCCATGGGGATCACCTCCGCCGTGGCCTGGATTCCCGCCGGGCGGGCGGCGCGGATGGAGCCAGTAGATGCCCTGAACTCCTGACACTCCCGGAACCCTCCGGGAGTGTTCAGAAGAGGCTCAGGAAAGCTCCATTGTATAGAAGCAGGAGAACTCCTCTTTTGCCTCAAGCACAAGAAGGCCCTCTTTCTCACTGAATTCGGGGCTGTCCCCCTCAGTGGAGTCCACACCGTACCAGGGTTCGAGGCAGACATAGGGAGGCTTTACTCCGGACATCTGCCAGATGCCGAAGTCGGGAAACCCTTTAAAGCTCATTTTAACAGCCTCCGGGCCTTTATCAGACTTGAGAACAATGGTGTCGGATTTCAGACCTGAAAGAATAATCGGTCCCCTGTCAAAGAGGGAGTGATCCAGATCAAGGCGGTTCTCGTCTTCAAGCAGGAGGTCCTTCTCTCCGGTCAGGTAGGCGTCCTTCCAGCGGCGGCTGATCCTCTCTCTTGATGAGAACTCAAGATGGTAGTCATCAAAGGAGAGTCCCTCTTTCAGAGGGCAGTTGAAGGCCGGATGGGCCCCCACGGAAAAGAGAAGATCCTCATCCGATGGATTCTCCACCCGGTACTCCACCTTAAGGCCTTTGGGCTCCAGACGGAATGTTATGTCCAGGACAAAGGAAAAGGGGTACTGGGCCAGAGTTTCTTCACTCTCTTCAAGTCTGAAGGTGCAGGCGTCACTCCCCTCTTCAATGACTGCAAAGGGCACTCGGGAGGCGAAACCGTGATTGGCCATCTTTATTGTTTTTCCCCTGTACTCCCACCCCTCTTCCGGGGACATTCCTACAACGGGAAAAAGCTGGGGAGACTGCCCTGCCCAGTAGGCGGGATCTCCCTGCCAGAGATACTCCTGTCCTTCCAGCTTAAAGCTTCTCAACTGGGCTCCCATGGGATCGATGGAAGCCTCTACTTTTTCATTTTTCAGTGTAATCATTCCTTTAAAATACTCCCTCTCGGCAGTTGTGGGCAATGCCCCTCCCGTAAAGGGTCCGGTTAAGATGTTCCAGGCCGTCAGACTGGCGATATGTCAAGAAAAAGATTGTGATTTGGTATACGACCATTTACCCTTAAGGGATGAACTCAAACATCAGCATTCTCAAGACAAGACAACGCCTGAATGAAGAATTCGACAGGGAAATAGAGGAGTGCCTTCTGGCAAAACTTCCTCTGAGGAAAACGCTCTCCCGAGTCATCCCCCTGCTCTGCCGTATCCTGGGAGCCCATGAGGCTGTTATCCGGACCATGGATGAAAACCTGAAACCCCTGAGCATGAAATCAAAGGGGTTCCGGAAGGAGTGGTCCCGTCTTGTGCCCCACAAGCTTCCGGAACAGGATTTCAAACCTAAAACCTACCCCCTAGATGAGGAACTCCTTGTAGTGGCCTCACTGGATGTTGTAGACAGGGTTATAGGCATCTGCGGTTTTGTTTTCAGAGGGCCCTTGAGCCCGGAGCAGACCTCCGAAAAGGCCGAGCTTGTAGACTGCGCCGCCGAACAGCTGGACAACTACCTTGAAAGCATCGCCTCAAGTGCCCGGAAACAGGATATTGCAATGTATTCAACAGAGGCCCTGAGGGACAGGATTTTTGAGCACGGTGCAGACAGGGCTGTCATTCACCTCTGCAGGGAACTGGACCTGGATGAGTTTATTCTTGTCTACGGCGACAGCGACACAGCCATGGGAGACGACCTCCGCTACCGGTACTACTCCGGCGCAAAGATGCTCCACAACTCTATAGACAATCCGGAAGGCGCCTTTTCAGAATTACTGGATGAGAAGGAGAGGGTCCTTGATGAGAATGATCTCTCCTTCTCAGAGCTCCTGGGCTCCGGAGAGGTCATCGAAAAGGGACTGCACAGCGGCATGGGCAGCCTGATCGGCAAGCTTGTGATCCGCCCGAGGGAGGGGGGACTGAATCCCGAGAGCCGGGATATTATAAGGATTTTTGCAGAATGCCTCTGTCAGCGGCTCTTCGACTACAACAGGGAGAGGCGCTACCTTGCCAAGTGCTTCTGCGCCAGAGACGTTCAGCGCCTGCTCTCGGAGCCCGACTTCTACAGCAGATACCTCAGCCCCAGGGAGGAGAACATCGTCATCCTCTACAGCGATATAAGCTCCTTTACTTCAATCTGCGAGAAGGTGCTCTCCGACGCCACAGAGATAGGGGATCTTGTAAACCGCTGGTCCCGGAAAGTACTCGAGATCCTGTACCGCTATGACGGGGTCTTCGACAAGATGGTGGGAGACTGCGTCATAGGACTCTTCGGTCCCCCTTTCTTCGAATCTACAATGGAAGAGAGGACTGAAAACGCCATCAGCGCCGCTGCGGACATAGTGAAGGAGACCATGGCTCTGGGAGAAGAGATGGGACTGAACGAAAAGATCAGGGAAGCGGGTGTTCAGGAGTATCTGACGACAAGCAACGGCATCCACTGCGGTCCCACATCTGTGGGGTTCTTCGGCCCCAATGAGGACTATACAGGCTTCTCTTCGGCCATGAACCACGCCGCCCGGCTTCAGGGCCATGCCTCGGCGGGGGAAGTGCTTGTGACCTCGGTGCTTCTGGACAATCTTCCCGGAGGCCCCCTTGGCATTGCCCCCCGGGAGGACCTGACCGTCGACTTTGCAGGCCCCTGGGAGATTGCCGTCAAGAATGTGACCCGCCCGATGGAGTACTATCGCTGCTATTTCAACAAGGAAGTGAGTTATGAATAAAGAGCGCTGCTGGTGGTGTACCGGTCATCAGATCTATATGGACTATCACGACAGAGAGTGGGGAGTTCCTGTGTTTGAAAACGATATAAGGATGTTTGAAAACCTGGTTCTGGAATCGGCACAGGCCGGTTTAAGCTGGATAACCATACTGAAGCGGAGGGAGAGCTACCGGGAGGCCTATCTGGGTTTTGACCCGGAAGTGATATCCCGGTGGGGAGAGGAGGATGTCCTGCGGCTTCTGCAGAATCCCGGGGTGATCCGGAACAGGAAGAAGATCGAGTCCTCTATCAACAATGCCCGCCTCTTTCTGGATGTGGCAGAGGAATTCGGTTCTTTCTCCTCCTATTACTGGCATTTTCAGGAGGGAGTTCCTATTATCAATACATGGAAGAAGGCGGAAGATGTTCCGGCGGTTACCCCTCTTGCACAGACCATTGCAAAGGACATGAAAAAGAGGGGGTTCAGTTTTCTGGGGCCCACCGTGACCTATGCAAACATGCAGTCCCTGGGCATGGTGAACGATCATCTTGTCAGCTGCTTCTGTCACAAAGAGGTAAACAGTTTATGGCGAAAAGATTCCTAGGGATTCTGTCCCTGCTCTTCATCCTCCTCTTCTCCTGCCGGGGTGCATTTGCTGAAGATTCAGGTAAACCGGAGGGAGATGATTCAGCCCTGGCCGTCTACTTTCAGGCCTATCAGGAAAACTACGAACCTGATTCAATGGATATGATTCTGAGTGAGGCAAAGAATGCATATGTCCTGATCGACCCGTTTGACCCGGATATCCCTGTCACTTCAGAACAGATTGAGCTTCTCAGATCCGAAGGCAACATGGTCAGCGCCTACATAAGCATCGGTACCGGGGAAGCCTGGCGGAGTGACTTTGAAGCCCTCAAACCCTGGCTTGCTGAAAAGCAGTGGGGAGACTGGGAGGGGGAGTACTATGTCAGCCGCCTTGAAAAAGGCCTGGTGCAGCTTATGAAAGACAGGATAGACAGGGCTTATGAACTGGGTTTCAACTGGCTTGAGTTTGACAACATGGACTGGATATTTGATCCCGAGACAAGAAAGGAGTACGCTCTGGAGGCCGGTGAGGCTGAGGGAGAGGACTACCTGAGAGAGCTCTATGACTATGGGGCATCCAGAGGGATGAAATGCATGTCCAAGAATACAAGGGAACATGCCGGGTTCTTTGACGGAGTGACCTGGGAATCCTATTCAAATGATAAAAACTGGTGGGACAGCGGGGAACTGCGGGGCTTTCTGAATGAGGGGAAGCCTGTCATTATCGTCCACTACGGAGAGCGGAATTCTGAAAGAGCCTACCGGGCTTACAACTGGTACATGGATCTCTACGGTCCGGGGATATCCTTTATAGCCGAGACCAGAAAAGCCCGGGGGTACATCCATTTCAACGACGAATAACCCCGGGGGTCAGAACATCATTTCGTGGGTTTCGGGTGTACCGTAATCCTCAATCTCATCAATCTTCAGTCCGCCGCCGTCCTTCAAAGCCGTTGTGACAATCTTCTTGTTGAAGGGGTGGGTATCAGGATGGTTCAGATACTCATCCAGAGGCATCCAGAGAGCTTCGGATATTTCAGAGGGATCGATTGTAATTTCAGAACTCAAAGGCTTCAGACGGCAGACAAAGTAGATATCCGATTTACCGTAGCGGTATCCGTGCCAGTGGCGGAAGCAGTTGAGGGAGAGAAACTCGCTCTCGATTCCCGTTTCCTCCCGGACCTCCCGGACGACGGCTTCAGAAATATGCTCACCGGGATCAAGAGCCCCTCCTGGAAGCTTATAGTGCCGTTTGATATGGTGTTTTTCCTGTATAACAAGGATTCTGTTCCTGTCATCGATAAGAACCCCACCGGCCCCGAGATAGTGGGTGGCATAGCCCGGTACAAAGGCATCGGGTATAAGACGGAGACAGAGTTCGATTCCCCCCTCGTCGGCATGGTGGTAGAAGAATCCCGCAGCCACGGAAGGGGCTACAAGTTCCGCCTGTTCGGGTGAGAGAAAGAGCCATATAAGCTTGAAGCCGTCCTTCTTCAAACTGCTGATAGTGCTCTCCAGAGCCGGAACAAATTCACCGGTCCCGGGAAGGGAGGATGCTTCAATTATGGCCCCGCCAAAACGGTCGGCCTCGTATTTCAATTCTGTCATGCATTAAAGACTACAGGGAAAGGAGCCCCTCCTGCAAGACTGTACATCAACAGCCTGCCTTGCCTGACGTCTCAAGCCTGCATGTTCAGCGGCCTGCCGACAGGGTCCACCTGAGATTGACGGCCCTGGTGCCCGGGAGGAGAAGAAGATCTTGATTCAGCAGCCGATACGGGTCTATACTGAGGTCATCAACATCCCCGAAGGAGGACGTATATGTTAGAGATTGTTATGAGAAAAGGTCCTGTTCAGGGGAAATTTTCTTTTTAATTCCATTTATAATCAGAAATCCCCCGGCATTCCGCGCTTTGAACAGGACTCCATTCAGGTAAGCCATACCATACACAATTGGAGAAACCATTGAATTTAGAAGCATGGGGATGGAATTCCTCACTGAAAGAAAACTTTAATATCTACGAATCTCAGGATCTGATTCCCGGACGCATTGTCAGGGAGTCCCGTCATATCTATACCCTTGTAACCTCCGGCGGAGAACTCAGCTGCGAAGTATCAGGAGCCTTTCACTACAGAGCCGCCGGCCCTTCAGACTATCCTGTTACGGGGGACTGGGCCGCCGTCAGACAGGCGTCCGAAGATCAGGGAATCATTGAAGCCCTGATCCCGCGTCAAACGGAGTTTTCCAGGCAGACCGCAGGAAACAGAAGCGACAAACAGGTACTGGCCTCCAATATAGACAGCATTGCTCTCGTATTCGGGGTCAACGGAGGGCGGAACTTTACCGAGAGCGGGCTGGAACGGTACTATACCCTTGCCAGGCACTCGGGGGCAGAGATTTTTGTTCTTCTGAACAAGGCCGACCTCTGCTCCTCCGAAGAGCGGCAGAGGGCTGTGGAGCAGGCCGAAAAGAGTGCCCCGGGAGCCGAAATACTTCTTGTCAGCGCCATTACGGGAGAGGGCCTGGAGAACTTTCCTCAAAAGGAAGGAAAAACAATTGCCCTCACCGGTCCTTCGGGTGTGGGAAAGTCCACCATAATCAATGCCCTTGCGGGCAATGAACTGCAGAAAACTGGGCACCAGCGGGAACATGACAAAAGGGGACGTCACACCACAACAAGCCGGGAGCTGTTTCAGCTCCCCTCGGGAGCCCTCTTTATCGACACCCCGGGTCTCAGGGAACTGCAGTTATGGGGAGAGGAGTCGGATGTAGAGAGCGCCTTCGAGGACATCCGGTCCCTGGCGGCGGGATGCCGATTCTCCGACTGCAGCCATGAGGGAGAACCGGGCTGCGCCGTACAGAAGGCTCTGGAGGAAGGAGATCTTGATGAAAGACGTTATACTTCCTACAGCAAGCTTAAAAAAGAGATGCGCTTCCTCAAGACCAGGCAGGACGAACAGGCAGCCCGTGCGGAGCGGGAGAAGTGGAAAGACATTGCCAAGATTCAGAAGGAATACAAGAAGCAGAGACAGTAATCTCTTTTTTTAAGACATGACTATGGTTATCAGGGAGCCGGAAGAGTTATAATTCTCTCTCCGGCTCTGCCTGATCAGCTTATAAGAATCACAATTCAGAGCCCCGGAAGGAGACAGCAAATGAGAAATATCATCGACAGGATGGAGGAGAGTATCCGGAAATCCGCCGGAGCCGAAGGGGAGACACCCCGCCTTATTCCATCGTTTATTGAGGGTGGGAAAGACCTGCCCTGCGTCCTGATCTGCCCCGGCGGCGGCTACGGGTTTACCTCCCCCAGAGAGGCCGAACCGGTTGCAGGGGCATACAACAGGGAGGGTTTCCACGCCCTTATTCTTCACTACAGAGTTGCCCCGCACCGTCATCCTCAGCCCCTTCTGGACCTCTCCAATACCCTGGCCCTGCTGCGGCGGAATGCAGGGGATCTGGGAGTTGATCCCGGGAGAATCTATGTCTGCGGATTCTCCGCCGGAGGCCACCTCACTGCCAGCCTGGGGGTTCACTGGAACAAGCCCTGGCTCCGGAATGAAATATGCGATAAAGACGGATTGAACAGGCCCGACGGGCTGATCCTCTCCTACCCCGTTATTACATCCGGAGCCCATGCCCACCGGGGCTCCTTCGACAACCTGCTGGGAGAGGGGGAGCAGGGAGATCTGCTTGACCTGATGAGCCTTGAGAATCAGGCCGGCCCCCAGACACCGCCCACCTTTATCTGGCATACAGCCGATGATCAGGCGGTTCCCGTGGAAAACTCCTTTCTCTTTGCCGGGGCGCTTAAAGAGGCATCAGTTCCCTTTGAGCTGCATATCTATCCCTCCGGTCCTCACGGACTCTCCCTGGCGACAGAGGAGACAGATGAGAGCGGAGACGGCAGTATGACCATCCCCCATGTGGCAAACTGGCTGGAACTGAGCGCACGCTGGCTCAGAACCCTTAAATAAATTCTGCCTCCGGGGGAAGAGAAACCGAGGTCGAGACTTCCCCCGAAAGACAAGAAACTGTACAATCGGTTCATGGTTGTACTCTACTCCTCTCTATCCGCATTAAGCTACGGCGCGGCTGACTTTCTGGGAGGTCTCTCTTCACGGAAAAACTCCTCAATCCCCGTAGTCGCCTGGTCTCAGATGGCAGGGCTGGTTCTGGTACTGGCGGCGGCGCCACTTATGGGATCGGCATCAGTGCCCTTCCGGGACATCCTGTGGGGAATGGCCGGAGGAATCTGCGGCTCAATAGGAGTCGGCATTCTCTATAAGGGGCTTGCCGTCGGGTTTGCCTCCATAGTGTCGCCTCTTGCCGCACTGACAGGAGCTGTCCTGCCCGTTCTCTTTGGAGTCCTGAGCGGAGAAAAACCGCCTTTATTAAGCTGGGTCGGAGTCGCTCTGGCACTTCCGGCCATCTACCTTCTCTCCCTGGAAAAGGAGGAGCACCGCAGCCATGTGCTCCGTTCGGTAAAACTCGGACTGATGTCGGGGCTGGGATTCAGCGCCTTTTTTATTCTGATATCACAGACAAGCGATGCCTCGGGAATGTGGCCCCTTGCGGCGGCCAAGGCTATAACGGTGCCTCTCTTCTTTATGATTGCCCTCATATCCCGTCAGGCTGTCAGGCTTGCCCCCGGAACCAGAGGGCAGGCCGTGGTCAGCGGAATCCTCGATATGAGCGCGAACATCTTCTTTCTTCTGGCAGTCAGAACGGGGATGATGATCACGGCAGCCGTACTCACAGCCCTCTATCCCGGGCCCACCGTCCTCCTCCAGAAGATCGTTCTGGGAGAAAAGCTGGGGCCCGCCAGGATTGCAGGGCTGATTCTGGCTGTCACTGGAGCCGCTCTGATCGGCGTCGGCGGGGGCTGATTACCAGCCTTACAGAGGCAGCCCCGCCGAAGGACTTATCTAAACTAATTCAGATTATTGGCCGCTGCAGGATCGATATGCTTCTCAACTGCTTCAGGGGCGGCTTCCCTGTAAACCAGGGGCTTTTCCGCAAGCTCCGAATTGAGGCAGCTGATCCAGGGTTTGTGGGCCTCCAGAAGCTCCCGGGTCATGGAGCGGATCTCATCCAGGGTACAGCTCATGGCTGTCAGGGGATCAAGGGCCATGGCCTGGAAAACATATTCGGGATCTCCGCTCTGAACGGCCCTGACAGCCAGTTCCTGAACATTCAGCTGGGTTCTGTTGATTGCCGCCAGATGGGCGGGAAGAGGACCGGTTCGGACAGGATGCATTCCGTTTTTGTCCACCAGTACAGGTACTTCGACAAGAGAGTCTTCCGGCAGATTATCGATATATCCCCGGTTCTTCACATTCCCGTAGATCACAGCCGGAACCCCCGTCTCGATGGCATTGATAATGACCGAGCCGTACTCATTGCTGCGCTCAAGATCCACAGGCTCTTCCCAGGCGGCCATCTTTGCCATTTCCTCCTTCCAGTCGGGGCGTTCATAGAGCTTCTTGATAAAACCGCTCCCTCCGTTCCACTCGGAATATCTGTCCTGGCAGTAGCGTGCAAGGGTTTCACTGTTTTTACGGAACCACCAGTTATACTCGGAGACATGGCCGCTTGACTCTGTCACCGGATATCCGAAGTGTTTAATATACTCCATCCGTGTGCTGTCGCCGTACCATATCTCAGGTTTCAGGGCCAGTTCTCTTACCCGGGGAAGCAGGTCCTCTCCATTGTGCTCGAAACGTGTAAACCAGGCCTGATGATTGATACCGCTGCACTTGTAGTTGATCTCATCAAAGGGAATTTCAAGACGCTTTGCCAACTCTTCGGCGGTACCCTGAACCGAATGGCAGAGCCCCACATAAGAGAGCTCCGGCTGATCATCAAGGACCCCCCATGAGAGCATCCCCATGGGATTGGTATAGTTGAGCACATGGGCCCCGGGGCAGATATCCATCACATCCCGGACGATCTCATTCATTACAGGAAGAGTCCGGAGGCAGCGCATAATCCCCCCGGGGGTGAGGGTGTCGCCGATACACTGGTCGATGCCGTACTTTGCCGGGATATCGATCTCTTTCTCGATGGCTTCATACCCGCCCGCCAGAATACTTATAATCACATAATCCGCTTTTTCAAGGGCCTCACGGCGGTCCATGGTCGCCCTGACCGATGCCTCTGAATATCCACCCTCTTTAAATATCCGTTCAACGATCTGCCTGGCATATTCCAGCCGTTCTGTATCCACATCAACAAGGGTGAAGCTGCTGTTCTTCAGGGCCGGCCAGGTCAGAATGTCTGCCGTCAGACGGCTTGAAAAGACGAGGCTTCCTGCCCCGATAATCACTATATTTGCCATAATTGGTTCTCCGCTCTATCTTCTTTATATGCAAATCCTAGCAGAGGAAAGATAAGCACGAAACTGTCATTTTGTTGTTTTATCAGGTCAAAATATTGTAATCAGATGGTATTATAGTGTCTGTGAAGACAATAAATACAGAAACAGAGAGCAATCTGGTAGACTGGGGATCTCAGGAGTGCACTCCCGGACATGAGTACGGGGGGATAAGGGACTACTATCTTCTCCATGTGATCATAAGGGGAAAGGGAGAGTACCACTGCGGGGGAAGGCACTGGGAGCTTGGCAAGGGAGACTCATTCCTGATCTTCCCGGGGCAGCCCCATGTATACCGGGCCGACGCAGAGGATCCCTGGTCCTACTTTTGGATCGGGTTCAGAGGAAACTACACGGGACTCTTCGAATCAATCAGGCTGAACAAAGACAACCCGGTGCTCAGAACCTCCGATGAAGGGGAACTCTACACCCTCTATTCCGGAATGACAGGAAACAGTCTCTACAGCCACCCCGGCGATGTTCTTGAGAACAGGGGGCGTTTCAATATGATACTGGGACGGCTATGCAGGGAAAGGCACAGCCTCAAACCGGATTACAGACGGGCTCCCCCCGGCAAGAGGCACCATGTTTACTCCATGGAGACCTTTATCCACGAGTACTTCAACACTCCCGTACAGGTACAGGATGTGGTCGATTTTGTACAGCTTGAGCGTTCCTACGCTTCACGGATATTCAGGCAGGAGACAGGCAGGTCCATAGGGAGGGTCCTGATGGAGTACAGAATTTCAAAAGCCTGTGACTATCTCAAAGAGGGGCTGACAGTCAAAGAAACAGCCTACAGCTGCGGCTTCAGAGACTACAGCAGCTTTCTGAAAGCCTTTAAAAGGGAGACAGGCAGAACTCCCGGCAGCCTCAGATTTGACCCGGAGGGCTCTGGGAAGAGAGAGGGAGGACTTCATGAAACAGCTTGAATTGACAATACTATTTCTCGGGCTTCTGTACGGTTGCCGGACCTTTACGGACCCCTCCTCTGAACTCTACAATCCGGATGATCATGCTCCTCTGGGAATCGGAACCTGCCAGCCCGGCGCTCTGTGGCCCCTTGAAAACAGTGCAATTGACTCACCCTTGGATTTTTATGAAAAGGAAAAATGGTCAAACTACTTCAGAAGCGGGATCAGGCAGGACCTCTATGACGGACTGGGAGTCACCTGGCTGCGGGTAGATTTCTCCTGGAAGAGCCTTGAACCCGAGAAGGGAGTCTGGTACTTCAGGGACTACGACTATCTTGCTGAGGCAGCCGATGAGCAGGGCAGAAAGATTCTGGCTGTCCTGACCTTCGATACGCCGTGGCTCTATGAGGATGAAAAGCAGAGCAGAAATATCACAGAAAATGAACTTGATGAATATCTTGACTATGTCAGGACTGTAGCCCTGCGCTACGGTGACCGTCTTGCTGGATTTGAGATATGGAACGAACCCAACCTGAACCGTTTCTGGAAAGGAAGTGATGAGGACTTCTTTCAACTTACAAGGGAGGCCGTCAAGGTTCTCAAAGAAGTAGCTCCAGATGTCCCTGTAGCCGTTGGGGCCCTCTCCTACCACCCCCTGGTCGGGGGGAAATCATTTTTGAAGAAGATGCTGGAAGCAGGTGCTCTCGAGGGGGCTGATGCGGTTTCAGTACACCCCTATGCGATCTCCCTGAACGCCTCGGCCGGAAGGGTGGCCGACCTCAGAGCCTTTCTTGAGGCAGAGGGCTGCAAGCACCGTATATGGGTGACTGAGATGGGTTTTCCTACAACAGGCCTCTATCCCACCAGGGTCTCCCTGAAGAAACACTTCAGCAGCACAGTCAAAGGGCTGACTCTGATGACCGCCGCCGGGGCGGACATACTGACCTGGTACAAAATATTTGACTCCTACAGTCCCTACACAACCAGTCATATCATTCCTTCAGAGCGGAGCTTCGGCATGATAACACCTTACAGGGAGTGGAAACCCGGTGCCTATGCCTTCAATCTGCTGGGCCCTGCCCTGGAGGGAAAGACCTACTCCCCTCTGGATCTGGAGATGGAAGACTCCCTTCCTTCAAAGAGCGAAGCCTATCTATACAGGAATAAAGAGGATATCACCCTTGTGCTCTGGACAGACGGTAGAGGCGGGCCCTTTGAGCTGGAAGGCGTAAATGATCCTGTAATCAGGACATTTGACCCTGAAAAAGAGGAGATTATCGAATCAGATGCCGAACTGGGGCAGTATCCCCTTGTGATAACGGGAACCGCCCCGGGCAGGGTTCTCATCCGCTAATTTCCAGTTCTCTTTAAAATCAGTGATGTATTTATTCCCCCGAAGGCAAAATTATTTGTCATTACATATTCGGGTTGCATCTCACGGCCTCCGGAACCAATATAATCAAGTTCACCGCAGAGAGGGTCAAGCTCCTCCAGGTTCAGATTCGGGGCGAACCATCCTTCATTCATCATATTGATGGTCAACCAGGCTTCTATGGCTCCACAGGCACCCAAGGTGTGGCCTATATAGCTTTTCAAGGTACTGTAGGGCACAGGCCTTCCAAAACATCTGGCGGTAGCCTGACTCTCGGCGATATCCCCGTGGGTAGTGGCTGTTCCATGGCCATTTACATAATCGATATCAGCAGGCTCCAGATCAGCGCTTTCAAGGGCCAGATGAAGGGCCTTCTCCATGGTGTCCTTATTTGGCTGAGTGATATGGGAGCCATCGGTGTTGGTTCCGAAACCGACCAGTTCCGCATAGATCCGAGCTCCCCTGGCTTTTGCATGTTCATACTCTTCAAGGATAAGAGTTCCTGCTCCTTCTCCAATAACGAGTCCATCCCTGTTTTTATCAAAGGGACTTGGTGTTGAACCTGGAGCATCGTTTCTTGTGCTTGTCGCAAATAGAGTATCAAATACGGCAGCATTGGCAGGACCCAACTCTTCAGCTCCTCCACAGATCATAACAGTCTGTTTCCCATCCCTGATGGACTCATAACCCAGACCGATAGAGATGCTTCCTGAGGTACATGCTGTATTGGATGTGAGGATTCTTCCCTGAAGACCGTAATAGACTCCGATATTAACTGCACATGTCTGTGGCATGGATTTAATGTATGTTGTAGCAGTAATCCCTTGAACATTGTCATCCGTAAGCATAGAGTAAAAATCCAGAAGGGCTGAAACGTTACCTGTCGAAGAACCATAGGAAACCCCGGCATCTCCACTGGTCAGAACAGGATGGTCAATCAATCCAGCCTTTTCCAGAGCCATATCGGTGGCATGAACGGCCATAAGTGCGACACGGCCCATACCTCTTGTTTTTTTGCGGGAGTAGCCTGGTTTATCCCAGACTGCCGGAGCTGCAAGACGGGTGTTAAGCCCTTTATAGCGATCCCATTCATCCATTCTGATGATACAGTTTGTTTCAGATTTCAGCTTGATGGAAATATCTTCCCAATTGCTGCCCAAAGGAGAGACCACAGCGCCTCCTGTGATTACAACTCTTTTGTTCATACCATTCCTCCGTTAACAGAGATAACCTGTCTTGTGATATATGCTGCGCTCTCAGACAGCAGATAGGCGGCAAGGGATGCGACTTCCTCAGGTTTGCCCATTCTCCGCAGAAGAACTGAAGAACTTATCCTGTCCCAGGGGATATCCTCGGTCATTTCGCTCTCGATAACCCCCGGAGCAATACAATTGACAGTGATCCCTCGTTTCCCCATCTCTACGGCCAACGCTTTTGTAGCACCGATAATACCAGCTTTTGATGCACTGTAGTTCACCTGACCTCGATTTCCAACCATTCCGGAAACAGAAGAGAGAGTAATAATGCGTCCCCCTCTCTTTGCTCTGACCATAGGCATGATAACAGGCTGCAGTACATTGTAGAAACCATCCAGATTCGTATGAACGACTCTGTCCCACTGATCCTCGCTTAATGAAGGAAAGGCTCCGTCACTGTTGATGCCGGCATTACAGATAACACCATAATATACACCATAATCATCTATGTCTTGTTCAACTGCTCTGCGGCATGCCTCACGATCAGACAGGTTGAATTGCAGGATTGAGGCTTCTACTCCCATTTCAGAAACAGTTTCTGCTGTTGATTCTGCCCCTTTCAGGTCAGAGTTATAATGCACTGCAATATCAAAACCGGATTTGGCTGCAGCAATTGCAATAGCTCTGCCGATTCCTTTACTGGCTCCGGTGACCAGAACTCGATTATTCATTTATTATTCCTCTCTTCAATGATTCTTGTTCCAAAGCTCAATCAATTCAGGATTATTCTCCACGACACTCAGGATTCCGCTGAAATAGAGCTCACCTCCGACTCTGGCCTCACCCCTGAAAACTGCAATATCCCCCTCCCTGAAATCCTGTTCAACCCGCAGGCATACAAGTTCTCCAGAGTTATACCAGGGAAAGTGTATTTCACAGTCACGGATTCCCATAATAAATCCTATTTGAGGAGCTTCATTATCCTGGGCCTTTGCTATACTGGAAAGAGCTGCAATGCTCTGTGCCAGATACTCAAAACTTACCCAGACAGGCATTTTCTGTTCCTTCTGATCAAAGAACTCGCTCTCTTCGCTAATTCTCAGAGAAGTCTCTATACCGGGATTCTCAATCGAATAACCATCAATCTGATCAAGTAGAAGCATCCTCGACTGATGGGGGGTGTACTGCAGCAGCTCAGGTTTCCTACACGGTAGTTGGGGTTTCATAAACACAATCCTTTTCGATAATCAAGCTGATATTACTGCCGCCGAAGGCATAGGAGTTGCTCATGCAGCAGTTCAGTCTGCCGACAACCGAACCTTTCTCTACAAGGTTTAAATGAGGCACATTCTCATCAGAAATACCGTCCCACAGATGGGGAGGCAGGCAGCGCTCTCCGTTCAATCCGGATAGCAGAAGCCAGCATATACCCAGCTCCATTGCTCCTGAAGCTCCCAGAGTATGACCTGTCATTGTCTTGGTGCTTGATGCAGGGGGAAGTGTATTAAAAACTGAAGCCGTCGCAATGGACTCCATTGCGTCATTCAGCATAGTTCCGGTCCCATGAAGGTTCAAATAGTCCACCAGATCTGCACCTGCATCCTGAAGAGCCTTCCGCATTGCAGACTCGGCACCTTTTCCTTTCGGGTCCGGGGCTGTCATATGGTGGGCATCAGAAGCTTCACCACAGCCGCTCAAAATTATGGAGTTATCTTCCATAGGCTCTCTGGAAAGAACGAGGAGTGCGCACCCCTCTCCCAGATTGATCCCTTTCCTGTTCCTGCTGAACGGATTACAGGGTCCGGGATCAACTGCTTCCAGAGAAATGAACCCGCTTAAAACAGATTCTGACACAATATCAGCCCCTCCTGCAATGACTGCATCGACAGCACCTGAGTTAAGAAGGTCTCTTGCCCTGATCAGGGCTGCTGCACTTGAGGTACAGGCTGTGGAAATTCCCATAGCCATGGATTCAAGCCCCCAGAAATCCCGGACGAAAAGGGCAGGGCCATCAGCCTGCTGCATTCTCAGTTCATATTCCTCCGGAAATCTTCCGGATTCCAGAAAAGTTTTGTGTGAGCTGAGTGTATGATAGGAACCATTATCTGTAGTTCCAACAATGACCGCAATCCGCTCCCGGCCATAGCGTTTAATACAGCTCTTTACAGTACTGTCAATCTCACGGCAGGCCTCCATCATTATCGGGGATAACCTGTCCGCCACCCCGGAATCACTGCTGTAACCGACAATATACCGGCAGTCACCGATTGTCGTGCTGCTGTTGAAGCGCTGGCCTTCAAGAATACTTTGCAGAACCTTCTCTTTGCCACTGGCAAGTGCATTGATTATGCCAAGATCATTTATATAGACCTTACTCAATTCTGAATCTCCTCAATCATGTATTCATAGTTTCGCAGATAATTAATATATCTGACGGAACGCCCCTCTCTTTTTACCTCAAGGATCAACTCATTCTCTACTGAAAAATGCCTGATCCAACCATCATCCAGAGATTCTACTTCCATAGTTATCCCGGAATCCGCTAAATGATTTGCGAGAACATCTTCTGGAAAGTAGCAGTACTGGATATCAGCAAGGACATAGAAGGGATCTCCGCTTGCAAAGGCTGACAGTCCCCGGGTTTCAACCTCCTCTCCATTGAAGCTGATCTCATAAAGGGTATTTCCGATGGGAGAAAGCAGAGTCATACTCATCAGGTTCGAGTCACAGTTGAGGACTGCCAGCATTGTATGTTCATTGTTTTGAAAATAACCATGAATCATCTGTCTAACCAGAAGAGGTTCATCCAGGACTTCAGGCTTTAAAACACGATATTTCTGAGTATCAGTAAAATAGATTTCACCACTTGTGATTTCATGATACTGTTTTGTTGAACGGCATGAGAGAAGGCCCATAACCAGGCTGATGCAAAGAATAATTTTTTTCAAAAGTTGGACTCCAGATAAAATGGATAATATTTACATTTCAGTTTTACTGAGATCGGAGTATTCTGATTTCTCCGATTTCCGCAGCTCCCTGGACAGGCAGTGGCAGAATATACTTCATAACCGCTGCGACTGCGGCCCGATTGAGATTCAAACAGACAGTTCGGGGAAGCCCCGGCTTCTCTCTCCCGCCGGATGGTTTTACAATATTTCCCACTCAGGCAATATCGGTATTTCTGCCCTGGCCGGACAGGAAGTCGGAATTGACATTGAGCATATGTCAAAGAAGCGGAATAGAGAATCCATTGCCCAGAGCTTTTTCTCAGAGAAGGAACATCATTTGTGCCGTGAGAAACCGGAGTATTTCTATACTCTGTGGACCAGGAAAGAAGCCTGGATAAAAAGGATGGGCCTCTCAGTGTGGCAAATGAAGAGTGTCCCAGATGTCCTGGATGATACGGAATCCCTGGGGAGCTGGTATATTCGTTGCGGGGAAGAGCAGTATGCGCTATCCCTTTCCCTGGATGGAAGCCTGAGGAATGTAAAGATGATTTTTCAGCTGCCTGATAGCTGTAGCCTCTCACTTACCGAAACCCTCCCTGAAGAGATTGCCTGCCAGAAAGGTCAGAAAAAATGAGACAAAGATACCGAGAGAGACGGTGAGTCCGAAAAGAAAAGCAATTGAAGTGAAACTGAGCATTCCGAAGGCCAGAAAAGTTGTCATAAAGCTCATAGAAATCGATAGAACCGTTCTGTCATCTTTCTCTACAGATTCACAAAGGAGTATAAGATAATCAGTTCCCATTCCCGGGATCAGAATCAGCCCCACGATTACAAAAAGATTAACTGGAATCTGCAACACCCCAAGAACGGCAAGAGTAATAAGACTTGCAGCCAGGGGAATACCGACAATTAAACCGGCCCTCTTAATACCATACCTGAAGCATAGCCCCGCCAGTATCACCAGATAGGAGATAAAAATAATCCTGATCATAAGATGACTCAGCTCCCGCAGAAGAGATGCCATCTCACCAACCCTGTCCATTAGCTGAATGTTTTCAGAAATACCGCTTACTTTTATCAGCCCTTCCCTATCGTGTAAGCCGAATATCAATATTGATGTATACCAGGAATTACCGACTCTACCGATATGCAGTCCCTTCAGCAGGGAGGGGGGGAGGATTCCTTCCAGATCATCAAGAGTCAGGTGAGGAGAACTTTTCATGGGAGGCTGACTGCTGAATCCCAGAAAACTGTACTGCTCCCCGAGAGCAGGAAACAGAACCTTCCGGGCAAGGGCAAGGTTCTCATCCTGAGTCTTCTCAGAAGGAATAAATTGGGAGAGCCCCATATAGGAGTCAATTCCTCCCGTCGCACTCAGTCTTTCAAGCTCTTCCATAACAGCCTCTTCCTCTCTTAAACACTCCTCCAGGGAAGCTCCGGACACCAGAAGATGCATACCGGTGGAATTGTGACCAAGAATCTCAGCACTCATACTCTCCCAATAGAGCAGTCTGTCGGGCATTGTATAAAAATCTCCAAGGCTCACGCTTAATCGCAATTGACTGAGACCGACTGCCATCAGCAGGATCATAGCCGCCAGAAGCAGTTTGGCCCCTTTTTTCCTGATATCCAGTAAGGCTAGAACACCCTTCAGCACAGCGAGAACCCGAGCCGAGACCGCTATGGACCGAATAGAAGGAGTTCCCGCATGGGGATATATCACCAGCACAGAGAGCAGTGTGCTTGCCAGACCGCAGATAGAAAAAAGAGCCATCTGCTGAAGAAGGGGAAAATCTGTCACCGTAAAGGCAGCATAACTGATAGCGGTTGTAATAAATCCAACTATGATACCAGGAAAAATTTTTCTGACGACCTGGCGGGTATCGCACTTTTCCTTTGACCATTCAGAGAAAAAGTGGAATGAGTAATCCACAGATATTCCGATCAGACTTGTTCCGAAAATAATTGTAAAAATATGGATTTCCCGAAACACCGCTATGGTTGAGGCCAATCCGGAAACAATCCCTATACCGATAGCTGTCAATGTGAAAAACAGAGGTTTGGGAGAGCGAAAAACCAGAAGGACCATCAGAATTATGAATAGACTGGACAGAGAGCTGAGAAGGGTAATTTCCCGCTTGGACGACACACTGTTGAGATAGGAGTGAAAGGGAGAGCCCGACAGCAGAATCTCGGCCTCTGGATACCGGGTGGAAAGGGTACTGTAAAGCTCCATAATGGCCGCAACAGGAGACTCCTCAGCTTCAATATTCAAACCGGAATCCTGGCTGTTCATTGAGATCATAACCCAGTGTGTACCATCGTAGTGACGGGTCAGAACTGAATCATTCAGGGTCATCTCTGTGCCGCTCTCAAGGATTTTATCGAGAAAACTATAGAATCTGTTTGCCCCAAGGAGAAAAGGATCATCTTCAAGATAGTCCAGAGAACCGGCAGTTACAGGATTATATATGACCATAAAAGCCTGCTCTTTCAGTAGATCCAGATCTCCTGCTTCCAATGAACTCTTTGTTTTGCTATCAAGAAGACGATATCGGCCTTCAAAGAGATACTGCTGGAATCCCTGCATCTGAGAGGCGTCCACTTCAAAGCTGAGATTCTCAATACCCCTGATGCCCTCCAAAGAAGTGGAAAACTCCTTTGCAATCTTCCGTGCCTCGGAGAACTCTTCTGCCCCTACAAGTATTGTCATTGCTCCGCCAAGAGCCTTCTCATACTGACTCTCAGCCCTGGAGGCTTCAGTCCCCTTAAGCAGAGGAGGCAGAATGGACAGCAGATCTGTATTTACCTGAAAGGGAAAACTTCTGAGAGCAAAGAGCACCAGCAGACCATGAAAAACCAGCCAGATTACAAGTCCTGACTTGTTTCTAAGGGAACACATTTCCATCGGCCTCACTTAATTGTGACGGGAACTGGAATGAGCTGAAGCGGTATTCAAGGAGGTCCCCTGTACTCTCTCTGATGATGAAACTCTCAATAACATCCTTTCCTGTAAGTTCGAAGGATCCAACTATCTCATTGAGTAGAGAGTTCCTCGGGACAAGACCGATCACCCACTCAGACGAATCTCCCTGGAAAAAGATCTCATACTCCTCTTCAATAAGCGGATAGTCACCTAGAAATAGAGACTGTACAGTTCCTGAAAACCGGGTGAACAGCTCATTCTCACCGGATATAACCTGAGTTCTGTTCCCTCTGGAATCTATCTGTATCATTTCTGATCCGGTTATCACAGTGGAAGAAACAAAGGGTTCAGTAAAGAGCCAGGCGATCCCGTTTTCGGCGCTGAAGAGCAGAGTCCCGCGGGCAGAGAAACTCATTCCAAGAGACTGGACAGTTTTTATCTGTTCGAAATCAGCCTTCATAATCTCCTCAGATCCAATTGTGCTGAAAATTTTATGAACATCGCCTAACTGACTTCTGCTTACGGGGGACGAGTATAGATCACCTGACCAGAGAAATTGGGTCTGAAGAATCAGAACCGCTGTCCAGAGTACGGAATACAGTCTCATAAACCTTCCCTGTATTTTTCTACAAGATCGATAAAACAATCCGGCGAAACAAAGAGAGTTTCCCCTGTTTTCATATCAACAGCCATCTGAACGGTAGTCCCCTTGTGAAGCAGTGCACCGGTTTCAATGTCCCTGATCATGAATTTTACTTTGATCCTGTTTTCATACTCAAGCAGCTCGGCGCTGATCCTGAACTGCTGTCCAAATACGATTGGTCTCATATACTTGGCATTGACTGAGACAACGGGCCATGCATATCCGCTATTTTCCATCTCTCTGTAGCCATATCCAATCTGTTCAAGCAGCAGACAGCGAACCTGCTCATAATAGTTTATGTAATTTCCATGATAGACGACCTTCATGGAGTCAACATCATAAAATTCGGCTTTCAGAATGGTCTCAGCCATTATTGTTTTATTTTTCATAGGATGTCTTCCAGTACTCCTGATGGATCAAGTCGATAATCTCTCTCAGTTCAGATTCGAGGGGGCGGTCTTCAGTAAGAAAGTCAAATTTTTCTATGACTTGATCAATAATAGGTTTTACAGGATGAATATCGGACTCCGAAACTTCCCCCTGTATAATTCTGAGGCGAACAGCCTGTACCACTGCAAGGAGACAGGCAGCCGTTACCTGCTCAGTAAGCTCAACTACACGGATACAGTCTCTAGCTGCGATTGTTCCCATACTGACCTTATCCTGATTGTGGCACTCTGTTGATCTTGAAAAAACACTTGCAGGCATAGTGTTTTTTAGAGCCTCCGCAGTCCAGGCACTCACTCCAATCTGTACAGCTTTAAAACCATGATTAATTGAGTGAATATCTGAACCGGTAAGATTGGGTGGGAGCCCCCTGTTGAATTTTTCATCCACAAGAACTGCCATCTGCCTGTCCAGAAGATCTGAAATATTGGCAATAATATTTTTTAGGGAGTCCATGGCAAAAGCAATATGTCCGCCGTAGAAGTGTCCTCCGTGAAGAATAGACTCACCTTCAGGATCAATAATGGGATTGTCATTGGAACTATTCAGTTCATTTTCAATAATGGTCCTGAGCATGGGAGCCGCATCATAGAAAACTCCTAGAACATGGGGTGCACAACGAATGGAATAAGGGTCCTGAAGACGCTCCGGCAGAATGCCCCTTTCTCCATGGTTGTTTAAGTCATCTCTGATCCTGGCTGCAACCATAGCCTGACCGGGATGGGGTTTCACTTCGAACAGTTTCTTATTGAAATGATAGGCATTTCCTTTATAGGCAATAACTGTCAGTGAGGTGATTTTTGTTGCCAGCTCTGCAAGGTATTCTGCCCGTTTATAGGCCATACAGGCAACCGCAGTCATAGCGGCTGTTCCATTCATTATTGCAAGGGCTTCCTTGGGACGGAAAACATGGGGCTGCAGCCCCAATTCCTTGAGGACATCAGCAGCCGGGCGTTTTTCTCCAGCGTACATAACATCCCTTTCACCAATTACTGCGGCACCGACATATGAGAGCGGAGTTAGATCACCACTGGCTCCGACTGAACCCTCCTGAGGAATCAAGGGAAGGATATCGTATTTAAGCAGATTCTCAAAAGCCTCGAGAAGCTCAAAACTGACACCAGAATACCCCAGACTCAAGGACTGAAGGCGAACCGCAATTATAGCGCGGGTTGTAGCGCTGTCAAAATGATTTCCCAGACCACAGCCGTGGAAACGGGTCAGGTGAACCGGCAGATCATAGTAGTTTTTGTCCTTAACTGTTTTATTGCAGGAATCCCCGTATCCCGTTGTAACCCCGTATACATCACCCTTCTCTTCCAGGACCTTATTAAGGAATTCGGCCCCTTTGTTGATTTTTGATTTATAGGCAGAATCTTTAAGGACTTCCAGCGTTTGTTCCTGCCTGGATACAGCCACAATATCTTCAATTGTTAATGCAGAACCATCAATTATTTTATTCATTGTAATCACTCCATTTTGTTCTTTTTTTTGATAAGGAATCATTCTCTACTCAAGGTCAGTTTTTTTCCAGAAGTCAAAGAAATTAAACCACTGATAGGGATGGTTGAGACAAAGTTTCTCCAGATGACCTGTAAACTCGTCCATCAGTTTGCTTACAAGAATATCTCTCGTCTTTCTCGTGTACTGCATCTTCATTTCAGACTTGTACAAATATAGCTCATAGGGACTGTCCAGATTGAAATCATCCTCTCTGACAGCAAACATGTGATAAACAGGAGCCTCCAGAAGAACTGACAGAAGAAATGCGCCCCTTGGAAAGGGGGCATCTTCTCCAAGAAAATTCTTGATACTTATCTGCTTTCTGTTCCCTCCGGGAGTCCTGTCACAGGCAACCACTACCAGATCTCCGCATTCAATCCTCTCCTTCATATAGATGATGTCATCAGGCCCCATGTTTTCAGCATTAATAAGCTTCATCATTGCCTTGGGATTAACTTCTTTGAGAAAGGCATTAAACTGCGCAGTACCCGCAAAATTAACAATAGATATGGTCTGAAAGTCAGGTAGTCTGGAACCGCTTTCCAGAGAACCGATGGCTCTGAGCATCTCAGTATTGCCCAGATGGGAGCAGAGAACAACGGCTCCTCTTTTTTCCCTCAGCTGTCCGGACAGCTCAGCCTCGTCATCTGTTTTTCTAACAAGCTGTGCCGAATCAAGATCTCCTGTCCATGCCGACAGCTTTTCGATAAGAAGGTATGCAAAGCAGTAGAAGTGCCAGTAGATAGAACGTCCGCCATTGTATGGTATTGAGGGATTCTTTTTTTAACCCTCTTTAGAAACTCCCGGCTATACGAGCGGGTTCGGGGAGAAAAGAGAAAGAAGAAAAAAACAACTGGATGGAGGATAGCTCTGAAGAAACGGCGACCCAAAAGTTTATATAAGGAGAAGAGAAGACGCATATGCCATATAGAGCCCTTTTTCTCCTTCTCTTCACTCCAATGACTCATTATGCAGCCCTCTTTCGAGATAGTGTTATTTTATGTGAAAGGAGAATCGGCAACCGGATAATCATTCCCAGAAACAGACGGGTATGGGCCATACTGATGGCCACATTGTCATGCAGCATTCTGAAATTGGACAATCCATCCTCAGGATAGATAACTTTAACAGGCAGAAATACCATTCTGACCTTTCTCCAGTAGAGTTTCACCAGAATCTCAATATCGAACTCCATTCTTTTACCGAGGTGTCCTTTTTTTAATAGTAAATTGGTTGACCGAAGAGGATAGACCCGAAAACCGCACATAGCATCTTCTATTTCTGTTGAGAGAGTTTCCAAAGTTACCCAGAAGTTAGTTATCTTTCTGCCGGATTTACGGGAAGAGGGAACTGTTTCGTCATATACAGGGCGGCCGCATACCAGCTTCAAAGGATTATCGCGGGAACAGGAGAGAAATTTGCTGATTTCGTTAAGATCATGCTGTCCATCAGCATCAACCTGAAGAGCATGGGTATACCCCGCTTCCTCAGCCTCTATAAGCCCCTTGATCACAGCACCGCCTTTTCCCTGGTTCTCCTCCAATCTGTAAAGAGTGCAGAAATCTTTCTTCTCCTGAGCCAGTCTTTTCAGAATATCTCTGGTTTCATCTCCACTCCCGTCATCAACAAGAATTACAGGAAGCTGAAGAGAGGCCAACCCATCCAAAACAGCTCCAACCTGTTTACCATGATTAAATACAGGGATAACTATACAAGCTCTATGCTCTGACATACTTCTCAAACCTCCAGATATACCTTACCGCCGGAATGAAGGCCGCCGGTTTCTACACTTCTATACTCAAATTGAATTTGGCTCAGATCTTCTGAAAGAGTAATTTTCAATTTGACATGGACTCCTGGAAAAATCGGACTTTTGAATTTTATCCTTGGAATTCTCACCGGAGTTCCTACCTTCCCGAAATGTTCTGCAGCCGCTTTCATTGCCCAGTCCAGCTGAGCCAGAGCAGGAAGAATCTTCAACTCCGGAAAATGACCGTCAAAATACCGATACTCCCCGTGGAAAACGAGGACAGTCTCCAAGGCACGGCTGTCCACTGAAGTACTTATAATTTCCGGTAAATTAATATAATCCTTTTTATCTCTGCTATTATCGAAATAGGAGATCATTTCGCTTCGTTTGATTTTCCCCTGGGCGTTACGGGGAAGACTATTCAGATAGCGCCACTTTTTGGGAAGAACAGTACTATGGAACTGCCCCTCAAGAAGATCTCTGAAGTGACGATTTATCTCCTTTCCGGAAAATCCCTGAAACCGAGCCAGCCCCTGTTTGTTCAGAACGATCAGAGCTGCTGTATACTGACGTCTGCCTTCAATAAGACAAACAAGAGAGTCACTGATCAATCCTGATTCTGCTAAAGCAGATTCCATATCAAGAAGAGAAACACGTTTGTCCTCCACTTTGACAACAGCATCCTTTCTCCCCAATAGCTTAAAGGAGTTATCAACCTGTATTTCGATTTCATCGTCCAGAAAATATCGCGCTTCACTGAGATATTCTGATTCAATATAGGCGCCTTCATCGGCATCCATACCAACCAAGATACAGCTGAACGGGTTCCAGAATCCGCTCCCGGGATGAGATTTCCAGGCTATTCCACCTGTCTCTGTACTACCATAAATTTCAAGTACCGGTTTACCGAATAGTCTGGAGCATTGCCCCGCTACCTCCGGCGGCAGAAATCCCCCCGAGGAATATGCCTGTATTTCTGTTTTACCCTTGCCAGGCATGACTCCCTCTACCCTTTTCAAGAATGCTGGGCTTGCTATCAGATTTACAACTCCCCTATCCAGAGAATTGAGAGACTCGGGAAAAGCCAGGCGCCTGTCAAAAAGAGTACCACCAGAAGCCAGAGGCAGGAGAATTGAAAAGAGAAATCCATAGAAGTGCTGATGACTGACAGTTGTATGTACGGGATTCCCTCTGAATTGTCCTCCCCAGAGGTCGACCAGCTCTTTTAGCTCACGGTCGATATACTTCAATTCCTTTCTGATGTTTTTGGCAGAACCTGTGCTTCCAGAAGTGTAGAAAAAGACATCCCCACCCGTTCCAGGTTCATCTGCGGGTATTTTCACAGTAGTCTCAGGCACAGTTTCAACTGAAATAGCAGATCTACCGGAACTGTCTGTAAGAAGAGGAAATGGAAGATCCTCAATGGGAAGAACTGAGAAACAGTGAATATTCTTCCCTGCGGTTACAGCACCCAGGAATGCCACTGAAAACTGCAGCGGGCTCTCAAAGTACAGACCTACATTCTCTTCCGAATATTCTTCAAGTTTTGAAGCCAGACAAAGGGCGGAATTACTGAACTCTGGCCATCCTAGTGTGCCGGAATTGGTACGGAAAACAGGGTTTTCCTGCTCCATCCATACCTTATTGAGGCTGTTTAGAGAAAAAAACATCAGCGGGCTACCTTTTTTCGTATTATGAACTCAATTAGAAAGATCGCTCCCATCAAGAGATAGGAAATCAGACCGTTATAAAGTGTCCAAAGCTCATCACTCCCCAGAACCACTGTCATCGAAGCAATCACCCCATTAATCAGAAAGAACAGAATCCAGACGACTGTCACACGACGACAGTACTCGACAACAGCCTCCCTCGTTTCACTCTGCTCAAGAGATTTATCCTGTAGCAGTGCAAAACGGAAGATCATGGATGGCCCCTTGATCAGGGTTGATCCGAAACTGAGTAACAGCATCAGATTGATAATAACCGGATAGAGTTTTACATATCCCGTAGATTCAGAGATTAAAGTCAAAATGCTCAGCAATGTGACAATAATGATCATCCCCCAGAATCGGAATGCAGAGAACAGGCTTTCATTTTTCCGGTCAGTATAGGCCATAAAATAGACGATACCCATCGCCGCTATAAGGAACCCCAGTATACGCGGGCTTGTATTAAAACGTTTCAAGCCGACGTATACAATAAACGGATAAAGCACGCCTAACAGTCCGGAGAGTATCTTAATTCGACGTCCCATAAAAAATCAAACAGGAGTAGAAATCAGGTCTTCCAGAGCATCGACAATGTCGCCAATTGTTCTTACCTGTTTGAACACTTCTGGATCGATGCTCCTGTCAGTGTATTTTTTAAGTTTAACAATCAGATCCACGGCATCGATACTATCCAGATCCAGATCATCCTCAAGAAGAGAGTCATAGCTGATATCCTCTTTGGGAATTTCAAATGTCTCATTCAGGATTTCAACAACTTTATCATAAATATCATCTCTGTTCACTTCATCGCCTCCTATGCCTGGCTGGTAATAAACTCTGCCAGAGTTTTTACAGAATAAAAGTATTTTTTATTGTCTTCGTCTTCCGATGAGAGAGACACATCGTATTTCTTTTTGATGGCCAGTCCCAGCTCGAGAGCATCTATGGAGTCCAGTCCCAGATCAGCGCCAAAAAGCTGTTCGTCTGTGCCGATTTCTTCCGGTGACATTTCCTCCAGATCAAGAACAGAGATCAAGAGTTCCTTGATCTCCTTTACCAGTTGTTCCATTTAATTCTCCTCTAATTAAAAATAGTTTTATATAATGTTTCGGTTATGCGCCGTGCGGCCAGGGGCCGGGGCATTTCATCAAATCCCGACACAGATAATATCTGCTTCGGATTTACAGAATACTCAATAATCCCTTTCTCTGGAGCAGAAAAAAGAGAGTCATCCTTTCCGAGTCCGCTTGGCCAGACAGTACCGATATGCACAGGCTGTATATCTGTACTGGAAAACATGGCAATCTGTGCTGCACTTCGGTGGAACTTTATTTTCTGCCCGGAACGGGTTCTGGTAGATTCCGGGAAAAGTATCAAGTTGTTTCCCCGCCGGAGAGAGCTGCAGCTTTCTTCCATTGTCTGATCAGAACTCATTGAATTTGGAATATAGAGTGTTCCGATAATTTTTCTAATAAAAATATTCTTCCACAGGGCCGACTTAACAATACAATTGGCATCGGGAACAAAGGCCATAAGGAGAACAACATCCAGCAGCGTTGGATGATTCGCACAGATAATTTTACCGGAAATCCTCCGAAGTGGTTCCAGATCATGATAGTTGATATCAATAACCTTTAACAGAGACATCACCTTAACAAACAGAAAGAAGTTTAACTGAATGGTTTTTCTCATTATCCTTTCCCGTTGCCTCTTATCCCATACAAAAAGAAAAATGAGAGGAAATACCGCTGTCCCATTTATTATGCCGCCCAGTCCGAATAGAAGGAAGCAAAAGAGTTTTGAAAATATATGAACAAACTTAGGAATCTTCATTTCACACAGATTCAGCCTCGGGCAAGCTGGTAAACCTGATCTCCTCCCTTATGTAGTATGAGAGCCTGACGGTCCCCAGAGAGAATCCATCTTAATAAGGCAGGAGGCCAAAGTTCAGGACTTCCGGAGTCTTTCCGGCTGCATACCTTCAGAGAGAAGTCACTACCCGGGCTCAAAATCAGTCCGAATGCAAAAGACTGGCAGGAATATCCAGGTAAGCCTTCATACTCGATTGGATGTTCTTCATCAGAAAAGAGAAGGAGAACGGATCTCCCGGGATTCTCTTTCATCCAGGACAAAGCTGATATTAATCCGTTAAAGATGCACTGTTTGTCTGACAAAAAGACAGTCATCCCATCCTGAACGTTCTCATGAATTGACAGGAGGGATACTGGTGTATTGAAAACAGAATGACTGAAAAGAGCCGGTCTGACACTTCCCTGGGTGATAACCTGACTGCTCAGCTTGAACTGATTATGGATTTCACCGTACCGGCTCCCGAAAAAAACAGGCATAGGGTCCTCGTTTCTCTCAAGAATCCCATGACCGACTTCCAGAACCATCCGGCTGATCAGACTTAACCGTCTTCTGGAAAGGGGGGAAAGATGCGATAGAGCGGGGCGGACGTCACCGGAAGGAAGGTCATATCCTTCGGATGCCCACTGTTCCCACTGTTGTGCCTCAACAAGCCCCGGAGACCACGCCTGCCAGTCTGAAACTGAAAAAGAAAACATCAGAGAACCTTGTTGAATTTCAGAATTGAATAGTCATTTGGTCCGATGCTGTGGTTCTCTTCTACAACTCGGAATCCCACCGACTCAATTGCATCAACCAGTTCATTATAGCCGTACATTTTGCTGTTTCCATTTGCAACCGAAGTAAAATAAAGACTGGTGGCATGGAGAGAAAAGCGTGCAGCTGAATATTTTTGTTTGTCCCAGAGGGGCTCCATAACAAAAACATCACAATTGGCATCAACAGCGTTATATACCTTAGTCAGGATAGATTTTATTTCATCAAGTGAAAAACAGTCCAGAAATTGACTCATCCAGACAGCATCATGCCCCGCGGGGAGGGCTGTTTCCTCTTTAAGCATATCGCCTTCAAAAACGGAAATCCGGTCAGAATACCCCTGCTCCTCAATTCTGTTTCTTGCAACATTCGCCTGTCCGGGAAGATCAACAATTGTTATTTTGACATCTTCATTGTGCTTGACACTGGCCAACGCCCACTTTGCCGTATTCCCGCCTATATCCATCAAAGAATCGTACTGTTTACGGTAGACAAATTTCAAAGCAGAAGGAAAGGCATTATCAGAATAGTAGTGATCGAAGCGAAACCAGCTCTCTTTTACTTTATCAGGAAGAGAAGAGAGCCCTTCATACACAGTGGGCCAGTCACCGAAAACTTTCAATCCCGCAGGAGAAGAACTATTTAAAGACTCCTCCATAAAGAAGTTAGCCTGATAACAGACATCATGCATGAAATCCATATTGGCTGAAGTCATCGGATCATCGAGAAGAAAAAAGCCGACTTTCCCCAGATAATATCTGGCAGGAGTGCTGTCTTTGACAATTTTGATGACATTCATGCTCAGCCCCATCTCTGCAAGAACATTGAAAGCATAGGAAGAGATACCTGTTTTCTCAAGAATCTCCTGTTTTTCAATGCCCTCATCCCCTGCAGTAAACAGAACTTTCAGAACGCCCATTTCTTTCAAGCACCGGGCAGCTTGAAAAACAAATGGAGCAAAAGCGATCTTCTGAGCTTCATATTTAGCATCTATCGCTCTTATATCATCAGAATAGTACTCATTGTTTTCATATTTCATCATAAAAATCTCACATAATGTTGTTAATTTTTCATCTTTTTGGTTATTATATGTTTTTGCTCAATTATACTCACAAGGAGATTTCTAGCAATATGAAAATGAAAAACTTTTTTCTCCCGGTATTTTTCTTAGGGGCTCTTTTTCTGTCATCCTGTACTTCTGCCAGTTTTGAACTTACAAGTGATGGATTGAACCATTCGGCACCTTTTGATGTTGAAAAATTAGAGAAGAGCATAAAAACTTCGCTTGTTAATTATAACTGGTCTATCACTGACATTAATGATGGTCTGATTACAGCCCAGTACTCAAAATCGAATGGGGTTATTGTTGCTGACATAAAAGTCGAATATGACAGTGAAGGGTATTCTATTACCTATGTTGACAGTAAGAACCTGGACGCAAACCTTAAAAGGATGACAATTCATAAAAATTACAACCGCTGGATTGCGAACCTCAATAAAACAATTTCAATGAACTATATGGTTATGTAATATCATTTCAGGATCATTGGCTCAATAAAAGTTCTGTCAACTGAATTTCAACTGTATGATCCAATTTGCTTTATTCAGCAACTTTAACCGAATATTTGATTGTTTATATGTAAATATGATTCTGAAAGATTTTGCCGGAATTGTTATTCACACTGGTTCCATAGAAACCATCCTCAGGTAGTGCAATAGCAAAAGATTATTCCTACAGGACTTTTACCTTGTGATGCTTTTTTATTTGGATAATGATTATTAAAAAAATAAAATAATTTTAGTAGTTTTTCTATAGATAAGATTGTCAGGGTATAGAGTGAAAATATGAGTCCATATTCAAAAAACCCGGTCCGGTGAATTCCGGACCGGGAACAATCCATAGAAGATGGAGAAAACTCTTCTACTCTGCTATAGTCCATTCCCATACAGCACCGTTAGATCCTGCGGAATCAAAGGTATCAAGGCCATGCAGATATTTCATATGGCCTACCATAATGGAAAATACAACGAACCTCGTCCACAGTTTATACAATCAGCAGCAGGAAGAGATTCTGAACCTCACTGCCTTCAGTTGAGGCCACTACAACTGAGACCTCATCCGCTAAGGCCTTATAAATAAGAAGGAGCCTCGCCAACGACGAAGCTCCTCTTTAAATTGTATAAATTAACTACACCAATAGGAGGGGGTAGTTGATTCCCTTTTCTCAATGTCAATGATAAACAGTATGAATGCTATTAGTGTTACGCTGATGTAAAAAGCTTGTATCTTATGTAAACTAAATATGAAGATTACGAGGACCTTCGATTATTATTGCAGCAGTTCTTACCTTTTATGAAAAAAGGCTTATGAATCCCCGAGTATCCAGCCGGGATGAATGCTCTGTACATTGGCAGCGGCATAATCCCGCCCCCTGACAACAGCATCCTTCAGTGAAAGTCCGTCACTGATTCCATGGGCCAGGCCGGCGGTCATTGCATCACCGCATCCAATTGCATTCAGGGGAGTCACTGGCTGGCTCGGCACCTCAAAGAGGGTCCCCCGGTCTGCTCCGATAGTGGAATCGGCTCCTCTTGAAACAACCATCCGGCTGTTATATTTAAGAGACTGCCGCCTGAGTCCTTCCATAAGATCCTTCTCGTCAAAGGTCTGTAGAAACTCTTCCTCATTTATCTTCACATAGTCAGGGCGTATCGTATCGCTTATAAAGGAGGCTTTCAGATCTCCCGTACGGTAGTCGGCATAGAGAACAAGTCCCCGCTCCCTGATCCTTTGGACCATGGCAGGAATAATCCGCTCCGAAAACCCAGGCAGCCTGCTGCCCGATATAACCACACCGTGGCTTACTCTTGAAAGAAGTTCCTCAAAGAGAGCCAGATAAGAAGCCTCCTGCTCAGAGCTGGCCTCTTCGGGTTCATTTACAACAAGCTCGGTGCAGACTCTTTTTGACAGATCTACAATGGTTGTACAGGTCCGGACCCTTCCCTCTGTGGGAACAGAGTAGATTGAAAGCCCGTCCCGTTTACCAAGGGCTGTAAATTCATCCCTGTTTTCCCGGCCCAGAGGGGTCAGGCAGGCGGTTTTCACACCGCCCTGAAGCAGAACTCTCGCCACATTAACGCACTTTCCCGAAGCGTCGGTAAAGTAGCGCTGCGCCCGGTTTACCTCCCCTTCCCTGAAACAGTCAAAGAGGACCGTTTTCTGGAGGGCGGGGCTCAGTCCGGCGGCGAGGATGGAGAGGTCCTGCTTCATGGCTGGATCACTTCTTGCCTTCCACCTTACGCTGGGTAGCAGACAGGGTGGCCTTTCTGAGACGGATGGAAAGGGGTGTTACTTCAAGAAGCTCATCCTCACGGATAAACTGAATGGCTCTCTCCAGGGTCATGGGAAGGACAGGAGTAAGAACAACCGCATCGTCCTTACCGGAAGCACGTACGTTGGAAAGCTTCTTGGCCTTGCAGGGGTTTACGTTCAGATCGTTGTCCCTGTTGTGCTCACCCACAATCATTCCCTCATACACAATGTCGCCGGGTTTGACAAAGAGCTGCCCCCGGGGTTCAAGGTTGAACAGGGCGTAGGGAACGGCCTCTCCCGAACGGTCGGCTACAAGAGATCCTGTAAAACGCTCGGGGAAATCCCCTCTGTACTCCTCAAAACCGGAGATAAGAGAGTTCATGATTCCCGTACCCCTTGTGTCTGTAAGGAACTCGTCCCGGTAGCCGATAAGGGCTCTTGAGGGAACAGAGAATTCAAGGCGGACCCGTCCATGCTCATGGTTTACATAGCTGACCATCCGGCCTTTACGCTTGGAGAGTTTCTCGGTGACGATACCTGTAAAGGTCTCTTCACAGTCCACATAGAGGTGTTCGATGGGCTCCATAACCTTCCCGTCCTCATGGTGGAAGATAACTTCGGGACGGCCGACGCAGAGTTCGAATCCCTCGCGGCGCATGGTTTCGATAAGGATAACCATCTGGAACTCACCACGTCCCTTTACAAGAAAACCCTCTCTGTCGGGGGACTCCTCAAACTTGATGGAAACATTAAGCATTGTCTCCTTCTCAAGACGTTCACGGATCTTGCTTGACTGAACGAGTTTTCCCTCCTGTCCCAGGGTGGGAGAGGTGTTGGGTCCGAAGCGCATGGCAACTGTAGGCTCATCCACGGCGATCCTGGGCAGGGCCTTGGGAGCGTCCTTGTTACAGATAGTATCTCCGATGTGAACATCTTCAATACCCGCCATAACCACGATATCTCCGGGGTTGGCAACGTCTGTATCCGCCAGTGCGGGTCCCTGATAGACCTGAAGCTTGGTAACGTTGAGGTTCTGCTTCACTCCGCCGTCCTTGATACAGACAAGGGAGTCTCTGGACTTGACCTGACCGTGGACAACCTTACCAATGGCCAGACGGCCCAGGAAGTCTGAGTAGGAGAGGTCTGTTACAAGCATCTGGAAAGGCTCTTTATCATTATATGCGGGAGGCGGAACCTCATCGACAATGGTGTCCATCAGGATATGGAGGTTGTCTGTCTCATCGGCAAGTTCTTTCTTGGCGATACCCGCACGTCCGTCGGCAAAGAGTACAGGACACTCAAGCTGATCCTCATGAGCATCCAGATCGATAAGAAGATCGTATACCTCGCTCAGAACCTGCTCGGGGCGGGCATCGGAACGGTCGATCTTGTTGATAACGATGACAACGGAAAGACCGGCCTGAAGGGCCTTTGAAAGTACAAATCTTGTCTGGGGAAGAGGACCTTCCGATGCATCCACAAGCAGAACAACTCCGTCAACCATGGAGAGTGCTCTCTCCACCTCACCGCCGAAGTCGGCATGTCCGGGAGTGTCCAGAATATTAACTTTGACCCCTTTCCATACAATGGAACAGTTCTTGGCGGCAATTGTAATACCCCGTTCCCGCTCCAGGTCCATACTGTCCATCAGGCGCTCTTCAGTCTCCTGACCATCTCTGAATGTTCCGGACTGGCGGAACATGGAATCTACAAGAGTCGTCTTGCCGTGGTCTACGTGGGCAATAATGGCGATGTTCCTGAGATCTTTGTTAAAACTGTTATTGTTATGAGGCATCTTCTATCCTTATTTCTACCTTTAATTTCATGTTTTGAATCAGCTCACAGTACTCTATAAATCAGGGAATATCCATAGACCGCCGGTACAGTTGAGAATAAATATTTTCTTCATAAATGTAGTAAGCAGAAGAAAAAGGCGGTTCTGACAGCAGAAATAGAGCTCTTGAGGCTAAAACCCTGAGAAAATGATCATTTTTATTTCTTAATCTCCATGAGTAGTGGTAATATATTTTTATCCCCCGACAGAGTTTTTATGCTTTTTTTATTAGAAGCGGATTCTGCTGCCGGAAAAATGAGTCATGACTCAATATTTTGATTTTCCGTCTTCCCCTGCCGGGAACGGATAAAAAAGGAACAGAACGATGGCAGATCTGAAATTTTCGCAGAAACTCGGCTACGCTTCGGGAATCGTCTCCGAATCGGTCCTCTACAACATGTTTTATACCTACTTCATCATCTTCCTGACAGATGTGGCCTTTCTGAACCCCGCTCTTGCAGGGACGATCAGCCTGATTTCAGTGCTCTGGGACGGTATTACAGACCCTCTCATCGGTCACTATGCGGACAGGAAGGAGGGAAGAAAAAAGAAATTCATCCTCTTCTCCGCACTTCCCATGGCCCTGTTTTTTATTCTCTCCTTTCAGAAAATCGAGGGGGGAGGACTGCGGGCCTTCTTCTTCTACACCATTGCCGCCATGCTCTTCTGGCTCTTCTACACTTCCTACACAATTCCCTATTACGCCCTGGGAGCCGAAATCACGCAGGACTACGACGAGAGGACAAAGATCCGGGGCTTGAGCGGTTTTATCAACTCCTTTGCCATTTTTATAGGATGCGCCCTCCCCACTCTGCTTGTAGGCGGACTGATGGGAAAAGGCATCAGCGAAAAGGGAGCCTGGTCCTTTACGGCCCTTTTGGTTGCGGGAACGGGTGTCATCTTTGTCCTTATAACCTACTTCTCGGTAAGAAGGATCAGGCTGGTCCGGTCTGAGGGGGCTTCATCCCATGACAATATCCTCAGAAACTATCTTGAGATTCTGAGACTGAAACCCTTCCGCCCCTTTATGATCTATATTGTCTTCTACATGGTTTCAAGTTCCATAAGCCAGGCAAACCTGCTCTATATTATCCAGTACAGGGCCGGTCTGAATCCTGATTTTATCGGGGTGGCCCTGGTGGGACTGATCTGCGGATTTCTGATTTTCACCCCCCTGACAACCCTGCTGGCCACAAAGACCGACAGGCGGACAGCCATTATCGTGATGTTTTCACTCTCAGCCCTGGGAATGGTTATCATGAAGATTGTAGGGATTCACGGCGAAGCAGAGATCATTGCCCTCTCCCTTATTACGGGAATATCGGCAGCCTCTTTCTGGGGAACCTTCTACTCCTTCGCCTACGACCTTGTCGAAATTGATGAGATGGTTCACGGCATCCGCCGGGAGGGAGCCATAACGGCCCTGCCCCAGTTCCTCCAGAAGTTCGGAGCCGCCCTGGGACTCTGGCTGGAAGGGCTGTTTCTGGCAGCCGTGGGCTACAATGCCTCCCTGCCCGTGCAGGAGCAGCGGACCATGACGGGAATTGAAAACATCTCCACCCTCTTCCTGGCTCTTATGACGGCCATCGCCATCGGAGCGATGTTCCTGTACCCTGTGACTAAAAAAAGGTTCAATATCCTTGAAAAGGCTCTGGCAAAGAAAAGAAAGGGGGAAGAGTTTTCTCTCGAAGGGATAGAAGAGCTTGTTGGATCAGAGATTACTCCCCTGGTTTATACGACCTGATTCCCTCAACAGGATTGTGAGCGTTAACCCGGTCCTTCACAAGGAGGACCGTAAAGGGAACTTCAAGCTCCTTATGAAAGATCACATCATGGCCCAGGCAGAGACCCATTTCCACGACAAAGTCGGCATGGGTGTTGAGAAAGTGGGCCTGCCCTGCCGGGTTGCATGAGACAACCTCACCCTCCTTCGCAGGATCAATATCCCTCTCTTTCACACCGCCCATGGAGCAGCGTGCGGGAATCAGATGAAGCCCCTCGGCCTCCATCTTGCTTCTGATCTCGAGGGCGAGAGCTTCGAGGCCGAAACAGTAGGCGAGGCCGATATTGCTGTATTTCTGAAGACGGCAGAATTCAATGAGCTCCTGAAAACGGGAGAGCTCTCCTGCCCGGCCGTTATCCACCAGAGTGGAACTGTTCTTAACGGTTCTGGTGTTATCCTCTGAGCCGTATACATCCAGGCTCTTCTCTTTAAGGCCGAAACAGTCGGCACCCTTCGTCCGGCAGCTCTTGGAATTGCATGTGAGACAGTCTTTCATATATATAAATATACATATAATCAGAGCTTTTGACCAATAAAATCAGAACCCTGAAAACTGTGAGAGTCTCACGAAAAAGTGATGCACCTGCCCGCTGCAAACAATGCTTTTATCATAGGGATTCGGTGTATCTTACGAAATTATCCAGAATGGCCTGCCAGCCCCTTCGCTGCACATCCGGGGAGTTTGAGCCTTCGGCATCGAATACCTCTGAGATCTCGGTGGCTCCGCCTCTGTCGGCAAAACGGACTTCCACCTTACGGCCATCCTCCAGGGTATATCCAAGCTTCTCATCGCTTACAACTTCATCATAGGTTCCGGAAAAGTCAAAACCCGCCGATCCGTCCCGGGCTTCCATCCGGGAGAAGAAACTGCCTCCAGTCCTCAGATCATTCTCCGCCCGGGGACAGAACCACTCTTCAGTAGCGAAATTCCATGACCGTATATGTTCAGGACCGGTCCATGCTTCCCAGACCTCCTGCACATCCTTGCCAATGAGAGCAGAAACAGTAATTTTATCTGCCATATACTCCTCCCGTCTTATATATTACATATTTAATATTATATAGAACTTATTCATGGAATTCCTTTTTTTAAATGAATTCCCTCAAAAAAGATCTTCCCTCACTGATGAGGGCACTCTCAATAATTGACAGCCGTAAAAAGAATAAAGTAAAAT
Source organism: Oceanispirochaeta sp. (assembly GCA_963676905.2). Lineage (GTDB taxonomy): Bacteria > Spirochaetota > Spirochaetia > DSM-2461 > DSM-2461 > Oceanispirochaeta. Next base: position 1,408,686 of record CAXXVE010000001.1, on the reverse strand, counting down.
CCCACAGTTTTATTTCCCCATTCAGGAGCATTTTTTAATGGTAAATCTTTCCGGTATCAGAGTAGCCTACGGCGAACGCATTCTCTTCAGGGATTCCTCCCTTCTTATCCGTCCACAGGACAGGATCGGCCTCGTAGGCCCCAACGGCTCGGGAAAGACAACCCTCTTCCGGCTTATCACCGGAGAAGAAAAACCCGACGACGGATCGGTCACTGTAGATCCCGGAACTGTCATCGGCTACTTCTCCCAGGACGTGGGAGAGAGTGCGGGCAAGAGTGCCCTTCAGGAGGTTCTAGAGGGAGCCGGAAGGGTATATGAGCTGGGCATTCAGATGGAGGAGATGGAGCATACAATGGGAGATGCCGCCGCCATGGAGGCCATGAGCGACGAGGCCATGGAGAGATTTATGACCCGCTACGGCGAGATTCAGATGGACTACCAGAACCTCGGCGGCTATGAACTTGAGAATGAGGCTAAGGCTATCCTCGACGGCCTCGGTATCCCCGAGAGCCGGCAGCAGCTGGATATGGCAAGTTTCAGCGGTGGGTGGAAGATGCGCATAGCTCTGGCCCGGATACTTCTTTTGAACCCCGATGTCCTGCTGATGGACGAACCCACCAACCATCTTGATGTGGAGTCTATTGTCTGGCTGGAGGAGTGGCTGAACTCCTTCAAGGGTGCCTTGATGATGACAAGCCATGACAGGGAGTTTATGACCCGTATCTGCGGCAGGACCATTGAGGCCGCCGGAGAAACAGTCCAGACCTACAGCGGTGACTACGACTTCTATCTGAATGAACGCGCCATCAGGAGGGAACAGCTTGTTGCAGCCCAGAGGCGGCAGCAGGCGATGATGGCCAAGGAGGAGGAGTTTATTGCCCGCTTCGCAGCCCGGGCCTCCCACGCCGCCCAGGTCCAGTCCCGGGTGAAGATGCTTGAAAAGATGGAAAAGATCGTTGTTCCACCGGAACCCAAGGTGATGAAATTCGATTTTAATACATGCCCCCGCAGCGGGGACGTTGTTGTCCGGATGGAGGATCTTGCCAAGGAGTGGCCCCTGGAGGGCGGCGGTGTACACCCCGTATTCAGCGGCATAAGCGGAGTTGTGGAACGCGGCAACAAGATTGCCCTTACCGGAGTCAACGGAGCCGGTAAGTCCACCCTGCTGAAGGTTCTGGCCGGGCTGACAGAGGCAACCGAGGGAAGCGCCGAGACAGGGGCTGCCGTCAGCACGGGTTACTTCAGCCAGTACTCAGGGGACAGCCTGACAGAGGCAAATACAATCTATGAGGAGCTGGCGGCCCTGCTGCCTGCTGAATCAAGAGGAAGCATCATGAACCTGCTTGGTGCCTTCCAGTTTTCCGGGGACGATGTCGACAAGAAGATAGGAGTACTGTCGGGAGGAGAGAAGAGCAGAGTGGTTCTTGCCACTCTTCTTGCGCGGCCCATCAACTTCCTGATCCTCGATGAGCCCACCAACCACCTGGATATAGCCAGCCGGGAGGTGCTGCTTGAAGCCCTTCAGAATTTCGGAGGAACTGTAATCATAGTCAGCCACGACAGGTACTTTCTGAAACACCTGGCCAACCGTGTATTTGAAATAGACCATGGACAGATGAAGACCTTTGAAGGAAACTACGACTACTACCTGGAGAAGAAAGCCTAAAAAAGGCCCCAAACAACGTTTTGGGCCTTTTAATCAGTATTTATATATAGAAGAGAAGGGAATCCTTGTCTTTATACCTGTTTCATGCTCCTGCCGTAGTAGGAGGCTTCATAAACCGCCTTCACATCGGCGACGGTGGGAGCACCGGGATTTGTCAGAGTACAGGGGTCGCCGTGGGCATTAGTACTCATCCTGTCCAGAACCTCTTTGAACTTGTCTTCGTTAAAGTCCACTTCGTCGCAGTCTTTGAAGGTTGCGGGGATGTTCAGTGCCTTGTTCAGCTTTCTGATCTCTTCAGCCAGATCCGCCACACCTGTATTTTTCTCAACCAGAGCATATTTATCTGAAAACTGTCTGTTGAAATCGATGATATAGGGCAGCAGAATGGCATTGGCCAGACCGTGGGTCACACCGAACTCACCGCCGATCTTGTGGGCCAGTGAGTGAACAAGACCGAGGGAGGCATTTGTAAATGCCATTCCCGCCAGTGACGACGCATTGTGCATATTGTACCGGGCATCCATATCGCTGCCGTCTTTGCAGGCAGTTTCGAGATTGGCCAGAACCAGCTTGATCGCTTCAATGGCGTAGGGGTCAGTAAAACATGTTGCCGCAGTTGATGCAACAGCCTCAACGGCATGACACATTACATCCATTCCTGTGTTGGCTGTGATGTGGGAGGGCATCTTTGCAGGAAGAGCGGGATCAAGGATCGCCAGGTCGGGAACCATGTCCGCCGCAACAATGGGGTATTTGATATGGTTCTCTGTATCTGTGATAACAGAGAAGGCTGTGATTTCAGATGCCGTGCCGCTTGTAGAGGGAATAGCAACGAATTTAGCCTTGTTTCTCAGACCGGGCATGGAACCGGGCTCAATAATATCTTTAAAGTCCAGATGGGGATGCTCGTAGAAGCACCACATCACCTTGGCCGCATCAAGGGCGGAACCGCCGCCGATAGCAACGATCCAGTCAGGTTCAAAGTCAGCCATTTCGGATGCACCGCGTTTTACGGTCTCTACAGAAGGGTTGGGCTCAACACCGTCGATTGTGATTGTTTCCATTCCGGCGTCTTTGAGAAACTTGTCCGCCTGCTCGAGGAAACCATACTTCTTCATTGAACTTCCGCCGGTAACCAGAGCGGCTTTTTTGCCCTCCAGAGTAGCCAGTTTATCCATTGATCCTTCACCGTAAACGATGTTTCTGGGAATTGAAAAATTCATAACTGCCATAACACACTCCTGTATAGATATTATTTTATCGATAACAACATATCTATACACCCGTCGCCAGAAAAGAGTCAATAGAGCTCCTTGTAAAAAAGCTCCGGATTTTATCCTGAAAATGTACTTTTACATGTTTTTATTAAATTTCATGAAGCCATAATTATTCTTTATTCACTGTATTTAAAGGACTTAAGAAAAAAGATGTTTTTTTGGGTATTTTCTTCCATTTCCCATCATCTGACGAGAGGTGTATGATCTGTATATGGGGGATCAAAAATGAAAGTAACCATCTTATGTGAAAACCAGGTCGGTCACAGAGGAGCCAAGATCTGCCGGGCAGAGTGGGGGTTTTCAGCGCTGCTGGAACACGAGGGCGTTAAGATCCTCTTCGACACGGGCAACACTTCACTGTGGAAAGAAAATGCAGAAGCCCTCGGTCTTTCACTGGATGATGTGGACTATGTCGCCCTCTCCCACCACCACTGGGACCATACAAACGGTCTGGTTCACCACTCCTTTGCTCCGGGAACAAAGTTGATCGTCCATCCTGACCTCCCCGAAAAGCTTGAAAAACCGGTTCGCGAGGTTTTGAACAGAGACTTCACCATCATACTCTCCAGAGTCCCCAGAGAGCTTGCACCGGGTCTTTTCTTTATGGGAGAGATTCCCCGGAAAAACAATTTTGAGAGGGGTATGTACAAAGACGACACCATGCTTGATGATACTGCTTTTTTCCTCAAGACAGAAAGGGGCTGTATCGTGATCAGCGGATGCGCCCACTCGGGTATCTGTAATATCTGTGAAGAGGCAAAAAGAGTCAGCGGCCAGAAGATCCGTTCCGTACTGGGGGGATTTCACCTGATGGCCGGCTATCATGACCTGGTTGAGAAGACCATGGATTATCTGGAAGCCCAGAACCCAGAATCCCTCTACCCCCTCCACTGTGTGGACTTCGAAGTGCAGTGCCTCTTTCACCGCCGCTTTGATTCAGAAAAGCTTTCCACCGGTGATACGATCATCTTCAGTTAGGCTATACTAACTCCTTGTCAGTTGACAAATAAAAGTTCCTTTATGTGGATTCTGTAAAAAAAACAGTGAATTTTTCAAAGGGGTATTGATCTATTTCTCCACTTACGATACTTTCATATCGATAATATTATATCGATACTAAAGGAATCATAAAGGAGTGCGATCAATGGCTACCCCGACCATGACAGCTGAAAAGTTACACAACTTCAGCAAAGTCTGCGAAATACTGGACAGGTTTGACAGACTGCCGTCCAAAATCATCCCCATCCTCCAGGCTGTACAGGAAGAGTACCGTTATCTTCCCGAAGAAATTCTGACCTTTGTGGCCACCAGCCTTGGAATATCCCCGGCCAGGGTTTTCGGTATCGCCACATTCTACAGCCACTTCTCCCTTGAACCCAAGGGAAAATACATCATCAAGGTCTGTGACGGAACAGCCTGCCACGTAAAGGGCTCATCCGGTCTTATAGAGACCATCCAGAGAGAGCTGAAGCTTACAGAGAAGGACCACACCACCCCCGACCTGCTCTTCACACTGGAAACTGTTTCCTGTCTCGGCGCCTGCGGACTGGCCCCCGCCGTAGTTATCAACGACAAGGTCTACGGTCAGGTATCCAATAAACAGATGTCCGAACTGATCGCCGAATACAAGGCAAAGGAGGCCTGAGAATGGAAGCCGTACTTGAAAAAATCAAAGAAGACTTTAAAAACAAGAAAGAGTGCCTTTCCCACAGCATCGTAATCTGTGCGGGAACAGGCTGCATTGCCAACGGCGCGCTGGAAGTCCACGCCGCCCTGGCCGAATATATCAAAAAGAATAACCTCCCCCTCACACTGACTCTGAAAGAGGAGCTTCCCGAGGAAGGCAAGGATCCCGTTCTGCTTAGCAAGAGCGGCTGTCAGGGATTCTGTCAGGTTGGCCCCCTTGTAACAATTGAGCCCAACGGCATCCTTTACACCAAGGTCAAGGCCGAGAACGCTCAGGACATCATTGAAAAGACAATCCTCAAGGGTGAGGTTATTGAAGACCTTCTCTACAAGGAACCAGCAACAGGAAAGAGCTGCCAGAGCCACAGGGACATCCCCTTCTACACAAGACAGGCGAGAACAGTCCTCAAATCCTGCGGAAATATCGACCCCGAGAACATCGGAGACTATATCTACTCCGGCGGATACACCGCTGCCATGGACATGATCAAGAACAAGACCCCTCAGGAAGTCTGCGACATCATGAAGGATGCGGGCCTGAGAGGACGCGGAGGCGGCGGTTTTGCCACAGGAAGAAAGTGGGAACTGGCCCTGAAGCAGGACAGTGATGAAAAGTACATCATCTGTAACGGTGACGAGGGTGACCCCGGCGCCTTTATGGACCGCTCGGTCATGGAGGGGAACCCCCACGCCGTTCTTGAGGGAATGATCATCGCTGCAAAAGCCTGCGGAGGTACCGAGGGACAGATCTATGTCCGTATGGAGTACCCCCTGGCTGTAGAGAGAATCAACAAGGCCATCAATGAAGCCAGAGCCAACGGATACCTTGGAAAGAAGATATTCGGCAGTGACTTTGACTTCGATATATTTGTAATGGAGGGGGCGGGAGCCTTTGTCTGCGGTGAAGCATCCGCCATGACCGAGTCCATTATGGGACGCCGGGGAATGCCCCGTGTGAAACCGCCCCGGACCGCCGAGCAGGGACTCTGGGGCAAACCCACCGTTGTTAACAACGTAGAGACCCTTGCCTGTGTCCCCCTTATCGCCGCCGGCGGTGCCGCGGAGTACAGAAAAGTCGGAACAGACGGTTCACCCGGAACAAAGACCTTTGCCCTGACAGGACATGTTGCCAACACCGGTCTGATTGAAGTTCCCTTCGGAACAACCTTAAGAGAGATCATCTTCAATATCGGAGGCGGTGTACTCAACTCTAAAGGCGAGATTGACAATGACGACTTCAAAGCCGTTCAGATCGGAGGCCCCTCGGGGGGATGTCTGATCGAAGAGCATCTGGATATACCCCTGGACTTCGACTCCCTGAAGACTGTAGGAGCCATGGTCGGTTCCGGCGGCCTCGTAGTTATGAACAAGAGCACCTGTATGATTCAGATTGCCCGGTTCTTTATGAAGTTTACCCAGTCCGAAAGCTGCGGAAAGTGTGTTCCCTGTAGAGAGGGAACACGTCAGATCCTGGAACTCATCGATGATGTAGCCCAGGGACGGGGAACAATGGAGACTCTGGACCTTCTGGAAGACCTCTGTGAAACCGTTGCCGAGACCTCGCTCTGCGGACTCGGAAAATCTGCCCCTTCACCTGTACTTTCAACAATGAAGCAGTTCAGAGCCGAGTGGGAAGCTCATGTAATAGACAGAACCTGTCCCACAGGAAACTGTAAGGACCTGGTGAGCTACGCTGTCACAGCTGACCTCTGCAAGGGCTGTACCGCCTGTAAGAGAGCCTGCCCCGTGGGAGCCATTGAGGGAGCTGTAAAACAGCCCCATACCATCGATGAAGAAAAATGTATCCGCTGCGGCGCCTGTGTAGACACCTGCCGCTTCGGCGCAATCACTGTGGGAGGAAACTGATGATCAAAACCGAAACAATTACAATTAACGGGAAATCCGTTCCCCTGGAAGGAGAGAAAAATCTTCTCTCTGTTATCAGAAAAGCAGGTGTGGAAATGCCTACCTTCTGCTACCACTCGGAACTGAGTGTATACGGTGCCTGCCGCCTCTGTATCGTGGATATAGAAGGACGGGGAATAGACACAAGCTGCTCCACTCCCCCCCGGGTCGGTATGGTCATCAAGACACATACTCCCAAGCTGCGGAAGATGAGAAAGACTCTGATTGAGCTGCTTCTTGCCAACCACGACACCAGTTGTACAAGCTGCGACAAATCAAGCGCCTGTAAACTGAGGGATCTGGCCGCCGATCTGGGGGTCAAGGAGATTCCCTTCAAGAAGACAAGAGAGCCCCGGAAACCGGACCTTCTCTCCCCCAGCCTCCTCCGCTACCCCGACAAATGTGTCCTCTGCGGCGACTGTGTCCGCTACTGTAACGAGATACAGGGTGTGGGAGCCATCGACTTTGCCTACAGAGGCGAGGACGTTGTAGTAACTCCCGCTTTCAACAAGAGCCTGGCCCAGGTGGACTGCATCAACTGCGGTCAGTGCGCCGCGGTCTGCCCCACCGGAGCCATTGTGCCCCGCAGCGAGATCGAAGAGGTATGGACCGCTCTGGCAGATGAGTCCAAGACTGTTGTAGCCCAGATTGCTCCTGCCGTCAGGGCCGCCCTTGGCGAGATGTTCAATATGCCTGCATCCCAGGTAACCCTCGGAAAGATTATGGCCTCTCTCAAGTACCTTGGTTTCAAGGAGGTCTACGACACATCCTTCGGTGCCGACCTTACAGTAATGGAAGAGACCAACGAGTTTCTTGAAAGAAGACGGGCAGGCAACAACAAGACCATGTTCACCTCCTGCTGCCCCGGCTGGGTCAAGTATGCCGAGCAGTTCCACCCCGATCTGATCCCCCAGCTCTCAAGCTGCATGTCCCCCCAGGGAATGGTCGGATCACTGAGCAAGAAGCTTCTGTCACAGACCGAAGGAAAGAGGGAGAAGGACATCATCATGGTCTCCATCATGCCCTGTACAGCCAAGAAGTTTGAAAAAGACAGAGAGGAACTGAGCCGCGATGGTTCTCCCATTGTTGACTATGTTCTGACCACACAGGAGCTGGGCAAGATGATCAAGGAAGCAGGAATTGTCTTTGAAGACATCGCTCCCGCTGCCGCTGACCTCCCCTTCGGCCTCTACTCCGAGTCCGGACTGGGCTTCGGCGCAACAGCCGGCGTATCCGAAGCTGTGGCCCGTTATGCCTCAAGAGCCCTGAACAACCAGGAACTGAGCAGCTACGTCCCCCACGCTCACGATGAGTTCCCCTGGTGGAAGGAAGTGATTGTGGATCAGGACAATGTGAAGATGAAGATCGCCGTTGTGGCTGGTCTTGGCAACACTGAGAAGCTTATCGAAAAGATCAATGCCCGGGAAGTGAGCTACGACCTGGTCGAGGTAATGGCCTGTCCCGACGGCTGTGTAGCCGGAGCCGGTCAGCCCGTATCCTACGATCACGACATTGCAACCAAAAGAAAGACAGCCCTCAAAGACGCCGGTAAGATCACACCCATCCACTGCCCCGAGGAAAACCCATACATCCAGAGAATCTACGAAAAGATGTTGGGCAATAAACCCGGAAGCCACGAGGCCCACGAACTTGTGCATACGCAGTACCAGAGCCGCAAGAGAATCGACAACGACTCCATGGAACTGGCTGTATCGGATCATGAGACTCCCGTTGAGATCAATGTCTGCGTCGGCACAAGCTGTTTCCTCAGAGGCTCCCAGGACATCCTTTCAGGTATGACAGCCAAGATCGACCAGGAAGGCTGGAAGGACAGAATCAACCTGAAGGCGACATTCTGTTCCGAAAACTGCAGCCACGGCCCCACCGTAAGCGTTGGTGACAGAAAGATGCACAAGACAACTCTCGACTCCGTTGTTGCAGAAGTTGAAGAGCAGCTCGGCCTTGTAACAGCAAAGAAATAGGAGAGCAGATCATGAACAGAATAGTAAGGAAAAAGCAGCTTTCCGCAGATGTATTTCTGATGGAAATCGATGCACCCCATATAGCAAAATCCAGAAAGGCGGGACAGTTTGTAATCCTGATGCTGGATGACGACTACGGAGAGAGGATTCCCCTGACCATCGCCGACGGCAGTGCGGAAAAGGGAACCATCACCATAATCTTTCAGGCTGTTGGAGGCACAACCCTCCAGCTGAGCGCCCTGGAAGAGGGTGGAAATATTTCCCATGTTCTCGGTCCCCTGGGAACCCCTACCCACATCGAAAAGCAGGACGCCCCTGTAGTCTGTGTGGGAGGAGGAATCGGTGTAGCCCCACTCCACCCCATTATCCAGGCCAACAAGGCCGCCGGGAACAGGGTCATCACCATAATGGGAGCCCGGAACGAGGACCTCCTTATCATGGAAGACGAGGTACGGGCTCTTTCTGACGAAGTGATCATCTGTACCGATGATGGAAGCCGCGGCCGCAAGGCTCTTGTGACAGAACCCCTCAAGGAGTTCTGCGAAGCTCAGGAACAGCCCGCTGAGGTTGTGGCAATAGGTCCTCCCATAATGATGAAGTTCTGCGCCGAAACGACCCGTCCCTACAAGGTGCCCACAGTGGTATCCCTGAACACAATTATGGTGGACGGTACAGGAATGTGCGGCGGCTGCCGTGTCACAGTGGGAGAGGATACCAAATTCGTCTGTGTAGACGGACCCGAGTTTGACGGCCACCTTGTGGACTGGAACTCCATGATGAGCAGGATGAGTTCCTACAAGGATCATGAGGCGGACCACAAGTGCCGTATGAGCGCAAAAGCAAAAGAACTGAGTACACAGGGAGCCTGATATGACAGCATATAAAACACCTCAGACCCTAGACCTTGAAGCCCTGGCGATCAAGGAGAATCTGAATCTTCCCGAAGGTCTTGTAAACCTCAAGGCCAAAGAGCGGGCAGCCATTCCCCAGCAGGAGATGCCCTCCCAGGAGGCCATGGTCCGCGCCGGTAATATGGAAGAGGTTGCCCTGGGCTACACCGATAACCAGGTGATTGTAGAAGCCAGCCGCTGCCTTGAATGCAAGAACGCCCCCTGCGTGAAGGGCTGCCCCGTGAGCATCGACATCCCCGGATTTGTCGGAGCCGCCGCCAAAGGAAACTTTGACGAGGCTCTTGAAATCATCAAGGACAGCAGCATGCTCCCCGCCATCTGCGGAAGAGTATGCCCCCAGGAGAAACAGTGCATGGAGCTCTGTACTCTGGGCAAAATGAAAAAAGACCCCATGCAGTCTGTCGCTATCGGTAGAATCGAGCGCTACCTGGCGGACCGCGGCTCTTCAAAAGAGAGTAAAATGGATAAAGCCCTCCCCACAGGAAAGAGAGTAGCCATCGTCGGTTCCGGCCCCTCGGGACTGACAACAGCTGCGGACCTTGCCCGTCTCGGCCACGAAGTGACAATCTTCGAAGCCTTCCACAAGGCCGGAGGTGTAACGGTTTACGGGATACCCGAGTTCCGCCTGCCCAAGTCCATTGTTCAGCAGGAAGTGGACAATCTGCAGGCCATGGGCGTAAAGTTTGTCTACGACTACCTGATCGGCAGAACCAGAACCATCAAGCAGCTTATGGAAGAGGATGGATTTGACTCGGTCTATGTCGCCAACGGAGCCGGTCTGCCCAAGTTTATGAACATCGAAGGTGAAAACCTGGTGGGTGTATTCTCAGCAAATGAGTTTCTGACAAGAGCCAATCTTATGAAGGCCTATGACCGCGGCAATGCGTCCACTCCCATCTACAAGTCAAAGAAGGTCGCTGTATTCGGCGGAGGAAACGTGGCTATGGATGCCGCCAGGACAGCCCTGAGAATGGGCGCCGAAGAGGTTCATATTGTTTATAGAAGAACCGAAACAGAGATGCCTGCCCGTGTGGAAGAGGTTCACCACGCACAGGAAGAGGGAATCATCTTCGACCTCCTTACAAACCCCACAAAGATCATGGGCGATGAGAACGGCCGGGTGAAGTCCATAGAGTGCCTGAAGTACGAGCTTGGCGAACCTGATGAGTCAGGAAGAAGACGTCCCAAGGCGATTGAGGGAAGCGAGTTTGTTATGGAGATTGATACATGTATCACAGCTCTGGGCAACAGCTCCAACCCCCTTGTCACAGGTACAACTCCCGAACTCGACATAACCAAATGGGGCAATATCATTGTCAACGAGGACGGGATGACCTCCATGCCCGGAGTATTTGCCGGCGGAGATATCGTTCAGGGAGCGGCTACTGTAATTCTCGCCATGGGTGACGGGCGGACCGCTGCCAGAGGCATCCACGACTACCTGAGTAAATAAGCCTGTTTTCAGTTTTATTAAACTGTTTTCTGCCGGAGCGCCTGGAAAGGAGTTCCGGCTTTTTTTATGCCCTGCCTGAAAATCCCTAGGAAAACACCACAGCGGTAAAGCTCTGCCGTGCCTGCCGACGGAAGGTCAGCTGGAAGTAAAACTGTCGAGAAGAACTGTATAGATTTTTTTCAGTCTGGGACTGGAGGGACCGCCGATCCCGCCTTCGATAAGGATATCCTTCCGCTCCTTATTGAACCAGCGGTAGAGCCGTGCGGCCCCTTCACTCTGGTTCCCAGCGGCCCGGGCGATCTTGAAGATGGCTTGAATCTCCTGATAGTCCATAAAGAGGAGGGCTGTTCCTATGCGGAGATTGAAGAATTTGCTGCGCTGGGTCTGCTCAATGGCAATTTCATCGGCCGGGGGAGACGCTTTTTTTGGCTTTCCCTGTTTAGCGGAGGATTTCTTTTTGTTTTTGGAGGAGCTTTCAGACTCTTTCTTCTGCTCCTCACGCTCCAGACGAACCTTCCGGTTGTACTCCAGAACCTCAGCCTGACTCAGCAGAAACTGAAGATCCTCCGTCTCAAGGCCCTTGATAAGGCCTCTTATATCCTTAAGGATTTTATCACGATCAGCCATACAGGGAATTATAACGCAAGATTTCTCAGATAAAATTAATAATCACTTCTTTAAAGTATTTTTTCTTCAGGGTCTCGGCGATTCTCTTGATAAGGTTCCGCCGGATCTCAAGCTGCACAGGCATGTTGGGATCCTGATGGGCCTCATTGATCCTTGTCCCCACGAGAAAGTGGATGATATCGGAGTTCAGCATCTCCTCCATAATCCTCTCAGCGGGATTGATATTCACGATTCCCGGGTTATGGCCGGCCTCAAGATACTCCTGAACCTTGCTCATGGTGATGATCCCCTCGCTTACAAAGTCGACCCCCTCCATCTTTGAAGAGGGAGGAACATGTTCGCTCTGGGAGCTCAGATCCACCTCGATGTCCACACCCAGTTCCCTGGCCACAATATTTGCTGTGGTTCCGCCTGCAACTATGGTCCTTCCATCAAAACCCTTCAGAGTTCCCACAAGGGCCGAATCCCTCTCGCTGTCGTAGGGGGGGCCCGTTGCAATCATCAGTTTACGGGGCCGTCTGAAGTAGAGGGAGCCGCAGGTGATGTCATCCTTGGGGGAGTAGGCATCATGGCGCAGACTCTCCTGAACAAGAGCCTGAGTCAGCTGTTTTGAAGACTGTTCGGGATTCCGGTCCAGGGACCGCAGGATAAACTCCCGGGCGCCCTCATCTCCCCATCCCAGGGGAGTTGTTTTCTGTCCGAGCCCCGACTGGGTCACCCCGTCGGAAAAGAAGACGAGCCTGTCACCGCTCTGGGCCTTGAAGCGGGAGCAGACAATCTCGTTCCGCCGGGGGTTCACTGTTTCAAAGCTGAACTTCTCAAGGGTGGGCTCCAGTATGCGTCCGTCACGGATCAGTACAAAACGGGGGTTGTCATACTCGGCGATCTGCACCATGCCCCGCTCATCAACATCCACAATAGTAAAGGTGGAGTAGCTTATCTTCCGTATGCTGCAGACAGGCAGGGTCCGGGAGATGAGCTCCGCAGTTTTGCGGGGAGAGAGATCGTTCTCAATGGACCGGATAGCCATGGTGGCCGTCAGGGATGAGAGTACATTGGCGCGGATTCCGCTGCCAAGGCCGTCGGAGAGGACGGAAATTACCCTCTTCCTCCCCTGAACCTTTTTGGTAAGGAAGGCATCTCCAGGAGCGGACTCCCCATGTTTCATTACCTGATAGTATCCGACATCAAAAAAAGATTTATTCATTGTTAAATTCGTTTCCATCGGGATCAAAAGAGCTGATGATTGAGTTCAGCATGACCTCGCTCTGTGCGGCGTTCTCACCAAGGAGATAGGCTATCTGCTGCACCGTTGAGATACTGTTCTCCATAACCTTCCGGGCCTGTCTGATAACCTGATCCTTCTGGACCCAGGGGTTGGTGACATCCTGGAAGATCCCGCCCACTGCATTATTTTTCTCAATGGTGAATATGGAGCCTGTAAAGACCTTGTTTTCCACATGGAATGTCTGGTCTGTCAGGACGGCGCCCTCCGCGAGGACTCCCTGAAATACCGAGGCAAAGGGGATTATTTTTTCCAGGGAAGCCCCTTTGAGACCCGGTTTGATCTCAAAGGCTGACTGAACCTCTTCGCTGATCATGGCTGCGAAGGCCTGGTTGCATTCGATGATCCTCAGGTCGGCATTGACAATAACCACACCCGAAGGCATCGCCTTGATCAGGGCATCCGCCTTCTTCACCGAGAGGGTCTTGAGGTAGCTGACGCACATATCCGGCTCGGCCCGTCCCTTCAGGCAGGCTTCGGCATACTCACGGCAGGTGGAGTAACCGCAGGCGCCGCAGTTCTTCTCGTCGGCGCTCTCATACTTGCCGATTCTCCTGAGGGCCTTTCTTATCTCGGTCTCCTCGAATGACTCGGGGTGGGCGGCCATGATCTCCCTCTGAAAATCGATGTTCTCAAAGGGTTTGTATTCGGGAATACTCATCTTCCTGCTGGCGGCATAGTCGGAAAGCTGTTTTCTCTTCACAGCGGTTCCCGCCTTGTTGATACATGAGGGCCCGTTGATGCAGCCCCCTTCACAGGCCAGCAGCTCTATAAAAATAGGCTTGTCCTGTCCCAGGACCTCCAGATCCTGAAGGACCCTGTTCATATTGTGTACATTGGAGAAACTCAGCATCTGATCATCATCAACGGGAACCTGCTGTTTCTTCATACTCTGAAGCATTCCCCCTTCAAAGGGATAGCTGCTGCCGTCATAGGATGACTGGGGCATAAAGTGGTCATTCTCATCGGGGTTCATCCGATCAGGATCAATGCCCTCCAAGGAGAACCAGTCCAAAAGGTCTTTGAAACTGATGGCTGTATGAAGAAGGTCCGGCCTGAGGTCCGCCTCTCTCTTCTTTGAGATACAGGGCCCTGCAAAAATAATGGTGCAGTCCTCCCCGTAGATCTCCTTGAGAATGCGGCAGTGTGTTAATAGGGGTGAGAGGTGGTCGTTTACATAGTCCGAGTACTCTGATTTGTACTTGCGGATATACTCGACCATTGAAGGACAGGCGGAGGAGATGAAGATCCCGCTCTTGGCATTGGCAAGAATCTGAGAACTGTGGCGGCTGACCTCCTGGGCCCCTAAAGCGGTCTCGGAGACGGCGCGGAATCCCAGCTTTCTGGCGGCACTGACAATCTTCTCGGGGGCAATGCCCGGAAGTTCCCCCACAAAGGAGGGAGCCAGAGAGAGGATAACATTGTCCATCTCGGCAACAGCTCTCCTGGCCCGGGGCAGATCATTTCTGATCTTCTTGGCACCCACAGGGCAGTTCATATAGCAGCTGCCGCAGAGGATGCAGTCCTCTTCCATGATTTTGGCGTGTCCGTCTTCAACCTTGATCGATTTTACAGGGCAGTGGCGGATACACTTGTAGCAGTCCTGACACTCTGTTAACTCTGTGTATATCGGGTTCAATCTCATTTCGATTCCATTTTTGAAGGTTCGTTAATATAACCGTCCAGAAGATCTGTAAGCTGTGCGGCTTCGATGCAGCTGTACATAGTATCGCCGAGATAGAGCACAGGTCCTTTGCTGCACTGTTCCTGACACAGGGACCCTGTAAGCAGAATCTCCGCTGAATCATTGTTCTTCAGATAGTTCTGGATCAGCTTCAGATTATCCTTATTCCCCCGGGTGAAACAAGAACTCCCCATGCAAATCGTAATCTTTTTCTTCTCCATACAGCTGCCCCCTTTATGGAATGCCGTTAATTTTACCAGTATAAATGGGAATGGTCTATAATAATTTATCGATATATTATTATCTTATGAGAGTTTTTTCTGATTTATACAGATTAAGGGCCTTCTGACATGGGGTTAATAAAAAACTTACAATTCCTTAAGATAGTAGTTATATGAATGGATTATTGAATCAGGATCTCCATGTCCACACAGTCTACTCCACCGGCGACAGCGCGGTGGTCCCCCAGCAGACTATCCCCTATATTGCATCTCTGAAACACGCCAGGATCAGGGGGATCAGCGATCACTTTGAATACATTACAGGAGATGTCTTTGACAAGTACAGATCAGAAGTTCACAGCCATGGGTTCTACTGCGGCTGCGAGATAAACGACAGTGCCGATGCCCGTGAAGCCCTCGGATACCCCTTCGACTACTTTATCTACCACTGCAGGGACAGGGACTCCGAATACAGGGGTGCCGAAGCTCTTCTTGAAACAGGAAAACCTGTAATAGTCTCCCATCCCATTGCCATCGGTGCCGATCTGAACAGGGTACCCACAGGGTGTATTCTGGAGATCAATAACCGGTATATATGGAAGGCTGAAGATTACATGTCCTACTTCACACCCCATCTGGAACGCTTTCGTTTTGTCCTGGGCTCCGATGCGCATCAACCTAACTGGCTGAATCACCTCTGTGCCCGTCAGGCGGCACAACGGCTTGGAATAACAGAGTACCTCCTTTTCAATGAGCCCTTTGAATCCGGTTTACGGAGCAGAAGCGGCAGGGAAGCACTCTCTAAAGCTGATTGAGAAGACGGAAATTCTTCCTGTTTGAAGTATAAAGCCTTTTAAACACGCGGTAGTTCCTCTTGTGGACTTCATTCACCGAAGGGTCCGGCTCATAGGCGGCTGTTGCCGGTATAAAATCCTTTACCGAATTGAAGTCCTTTATGAGCCCCAGGCCGATTCCGCAGCACACAGCGGCCCCGACGGAGCCGGCATTCTGCGGGTTCTGAACTGTCTCGATACGGTGACCTGTGACATCGGCCATGATCTGGCAGATAAGGGGATTCAAAGCGCCGCCCCCGACAAAACGGATTGTATCCGAAACAGGCAGCTTCGCGGCCGAGGCCTCAAGCATCCACCTTGTGTGGTAGGCTATCCCTTCTATAACAGCGCGGATCAGTTTTCTCTTTCCTGTTTCCAGACTGATGTTGAAGAACATTCCCCGGACGTTGGAGTCCTCAAAGGGGCAGCGGTTCCCGTGGAGCCAGGGGGTGAAAATCACCCCTCCTGATCCTGAGGGAGTATCCTTTATGCTTTCGCACATATAGTCATAGAGGCTGATAGAGACCGCTTCGGGGCTGTCGGTAACCTTTTCCTTGTTCAGATAGATATCGATCTCGTCCAGTGCAAGATGGTTTTTGACCCACTCGAGGCACTTCCCCGAAGTTTCAAGTTCTCCAAAATAGTTGAACCGTCCCGCTTCGGCTCCTATAACGGCCGCAAGCATATGGCTGATGTCTATGACCCGCCGGTCAGAGACTGTGGAAACCCAGCCTGATGTTCCCGAATAGATATGGGTCTCCCCCGTTTTTACGGCGCCGGCGCCTACACCGATAAGGGTGGCATCCCCCCCGCCGCCGAAGACAAGGCAATCCCCGGAGAGCCCCAGATCAGAGGCGGCCCTCTCACTCAGAGTGCCCACAGCATCGGTCGAAAGAACAACCTCGGGCAGATGGTTTCTGTCGACTCCGTACATCCGGCAGAGGCTCCGGCTCCACCGGTTCTTTCCCTTTCTGGAGTCATAAAGAAAAGTTGCAAATGCGGAATCTTCGGTCATGACAAACCGTCCCGTACAGCGGGCGATGAGGTACTCCTTCACATCCAGCCATTTGTGGCAGGCGGCAAAGAGTTCAGGCTCGTGCTGCCTTACCCATCCGTACTTCCAGATCGGGTCCTTTACGCTGACAGGGGCAGCACCCGATATCCTCAGGTTTTTCAGCAGTTTGAAGACATTTGTATCCTGAATCTGCAGGCCATGGCTTACTGTCCCGGCCTTGATGTCACCGGCCCTCTGGTCCATGTAGCTCATTGCAGGACGGAGCGCCATGCCGTCCCTGTCGACAAGTACAAGCCCCTGCATCTGGGAGCAGAAGGAAATGCCCCGAATCCAGGAGGACTCAAGACCCGATTCCTTCAGAACCTGTCCTGTGGTTTTTACAATCCCCTGCCACCACTCATCCGGATTCTGTTCAACCCCGCCGTTTTCAAGGATGGCAAGGTCATACTCCTCCATGGCGCTGGCAATCAGCCTGATGTCCTTTGAAATCTCAAAAAGACAGGTCTTGTTTCCTGTAGTACCGATATCGTAGCTGATAACATAGGATTTCATGGCGGACCTTCCGGATTTAGTATAAAAAATGAGTCATGACTCACATACATTGTACCAGAATTCACCGCCATTGCAAGAGGAGAAAATGAACTTTATAAATCTGATGGTCCCCGGACTGCCCGGAATCAGGAGGAGAGAGAGAAGGCGCGGGTAATAAATTTCATCATCTCGGCGACGATATGCTCATCCCTGTCAAAGGCATCTTTCCCGACATATATTTTCATTCTCTCTCTGTAGTATTCGCTGGCATAGGAGAACTGGAGGGCCATAAAAAGATTATCCAGGGCAAATGCAAAGACCCTCTCGTCAATGTCACCGGCAATTATCCCTTCCTCTCTTGCCTGACGGATAAGCAGGGCATAGGTATCTGCCGAAATGGTCTCCATATCGGAGGATAGTTTTTTTATAAGTGATGCATTGCCTTCTGAGGTCATCTCATTGTAAAGCTTGACAATATTCTGATTAGCCCGGCTGTGCTTCATGATCGTCCGGAGAATATTTTCAAGCTTCTCTTCCAGAGTTGAATCGGAAGAGGCGATGGCTCCGAGAATGGATTCAAGCTGGGAAACACCGTAGTTGACGACAGTAAGAAAGAAGTTTTCTTTTGTGTCGAAATATTTGAATATTGAACCAACGGCAATTCCTGCCTTTCTGGCAATTTCGTTTGTATTGGCGCTGCTGTAGCCCTTGTTGGCAAACTCTTCGAGGGCTACCGCTATGATGCGGTCCCGCTTGTCCTGTGATATTCTGTCATAGCTGTCGTTGTGGTATTTTGCAGGCATGTCTCAATAGTACTCCAACACTGTTAATAGGACAAGAGTTCTCTTTTACCCCCGGGCGGCCCGGGGATAAGACCTGAAATGAAAAATGAACTGTTATCGGGAGAGTTTCCGGAAATTACCTCAATTAGCTTGTCAATAAAATGAAACGTGGTATAATTTCAACACAAGTGAGTAGCGACTCATTTCTTAATGACTAAACAATATTATCCTGGAGGATTAAAATATGAGTAATGGATTCGCCATATCCGAATATCATGATGCCGATGAGGTTGTAAGGCAGCTGAAGTCACTGATTGCCCTGCCCATCCGCACCCTGAAGAAAGAAGCCCTTGAAGAGTATCTGAACTACTTTGAGACCAGGTGCACAAAGTCAAAAGCCATGCTTGAAGATGCAAAACAGTACATCAAGGGAGGAGTACAGCACAATCTGGCCTTCAACTACCCCTTTCCCCTGGCTTTTGAAAAAGCGGAAGGGGCAAAGCTTGTGGATGTAGACGGCAACGAATACATCGACTTCCTTCAGGCAGGGGGACCCACAGTACTGGGAAGCAACCCGGACGCCGTCCGGAACAGAATTATTGACGTCCTGAATACAGCGGGTCCCGTAACAGGACTCTTTCATGAATATGAGATGAAACTTGCCAGAGAGATCGTGAAGCACTACCCCGGTGTGGACAAATTCAGAATGCTCGGTTCCGGCACTGAGTCCTGTATGGCCTCCATAAGGGTTGCCCGGCTGGCTACTAAGAAGAAGAACGTCGTCAAGATGGGGGGAGCCTACCACGGATGGAGCGACCAGCTCTCCTACGGAAACAGAATCCCCGGTGTGGGCGGCCTTGAATCCCACGGAATCCCCGCATCCTGCTACAGACATACCCAGGAGGCATTCCCCGGAGATATCAAAGCCCTTAAAAAGGTTCTCAGACGCAACAGCCTGAGAGGCGGAACAGCCTGTGTAATCCTCGAGCCCATCGGGCCCGAAAGCGGTACCCGCCCCCTTCGGAAAGAGTACCCCGCCCAGGTGCGGGAGCTTTGTGACAAATACGGCGCCCTTCTGATTTTTGACGAAGTAGTGACGGGATTCCGCCTTGGACTGAGCGGAGCCCAGGGATATTTCGGAGTAACCCCCGACCTTACTGTGTTCGGTAAAGTCGTAGCCGGAGGCTACCCTTCAGCCGGAGGCCTCGGAGGAAAGGATGAATACATGGCCTACCTTGCAGGAGGCGTCGGCGGCAAGAAGGGTAAGAAGGCCCATGTGGGCGGCACAATGGCGGCCAACCCCTTAAGCTCGGCCGCGGGATACTATACAATTCTCGAAATGGAAAAGACCAATGCCGCCGAGGTCGCAGGCAAAGCGGGTGACCGCCTTACAAAAGGGCTTCAGGAGCTTATCAAAAAGTATGATCTTCCCTTTGTAGCCTACAACCAGGGTTCCATCTGCCACCTTGAAACGGTGGGAACAATGCTCTTTGATATCAGCCTTCTTAAGTTCTGGGAGATTCCTGGAAAGCTGAAGGAGATACATAAAAGGAAAGATGTCATGACCCATATGGGAGCGGCCTATATGGCAGAGGGAATCGTAACCCTGGCGGGAAGCCGCATGTATACATCCGCCGCCTGCAGTGATGAGATCATTGATGATGCCCTTCTCCGCTTTGAACGGGTATTCAAGAACATTGAGGGCGTCAGCGCCTGATTTCCAGGAGAGAGTAATGGATTTACAAGCAGCGAGAGAGATTGTCTGTCAGGCGGGACTGAAACTGGCAGGAGAGGGGCTTGTAGCCCGGACCTGGGGAAATATAAGCTGCCGTGTTGACGAAGACAGCTTTGTCATTACCCCCAGCGGACGGAACTATGAAGACCTCAGACCGGAGGATATCGTTCAGGTCCAGATTGATGATCTGGCATGGAGCGGTGGAGTGAAACCATCATCGGAGAAGGGACTCCATGCGGAGGTCTACAAACTGGCTCCCTCCGCAGGTGCGGTGATCCATACCCATCAGCAGAATGCCTCCGCCGTGGCGGCGGCCCGCAGGGAGATTCCCCTGGACAATGAGGAGATGGAAAGAATCATCGGCCCTGTTGTCCCCTGTGCCGGATACGGACTTCCCGGAACAAAGAAACTGAAGACAGCCTCCGCTGCGGCCCTGAAAGAGAGCGGAAGCAAGGCAGCCCTGATGGCCAACCACGGCGCCGTCTGCTTTGGCGGAGACATGGATGAAGCCTTTCTGGTTGCCATGACTCTGGAAAAGGCCTGCGCCCGTTTTGTTGAGAAGGAGTATCTGAAACGTTCCGGTGAAAAGGAATTCTCAACCGGAAAGATGCATGAATTCTATCTGCGGACCAGAGGAGGCCGAAGTTGAAAGAGAGTAAAACCCTTGTCTGCGCGACAGCCGCCAGGCTGGCTGAGGAAGGATTTCTGGGTGATGGCAGCAGCCTGAGCATAAGAGAAGGTTCATCCATGCTGATAACTTCACCGGGAGCAGATTTCAGGAATCTTAAGGAAGAGGATATTCTGATCATCAGCCTGGACAGCGGCAGAGAGGCTGATGGAGTGGATGCTCCGGAACAGCTTCGCCATCTGGCAGTCTACAGGAGCAGAGAGGATATAAACGCCCTGATCCATGCGGTCTCTCCGTCCATTCTCTGCTGCTCAAAGTCTAAAGAAACTGTAAAACCCCTTCTGGACGATATGGCCCAGCTCATCGGAACAAGTATCAGAGCTGCCGCTGCGGAAGTCAGCGGAAAGAGCCTGAAGGCTCTCTGCGGAGCCCTTAAAAAGAGGAATGCCGTATTTATTGACGGAGAAGGCGCCCTCTGCGGAGCGGGCACCCTGGACGATGCCCATGCGGTCTGCCAGGTTGGCGAAAAGGCCTGCCAGGCCTGGATCGAGTCATATATACTCGGAGGAGGCCATATAATCAGTGCCATTGAATCGGCACTGATGCGCTTTGTCTATCTCAAAAAGTATTCCAGGCAGTCCGAGAAGAACCGATAGATTTACGCAGTTCAGGCGGACAGGGTTTTCTCTGCCAGTCTGAACTGACCTACAGTCACAGAAAGGATCTCCATATTCCGATTGTTCTCCTCCGCCCGTTCAAGAATAAGGGCTGACTTATCCCTGATGCTCGCATAACTTTTTTCAACGGTATTCATTGTGTTCTGCAGATTCAAGGAGAGCTGAGTCAGCTCGGATGCTGATGTTGAAAGCTCCCTGACCTTATCCAGAGCCTGAACCGAAGAGCGCCCTGTCTCCTCCGATTGAACCGTAAGCTTTCCAAGGACCCCGTCGACCTCACCGCTCATCTGCTGAATGACCTGGTTGTTTGTCGAGAGCCTGCTGTTTCCGTCGATGACCCTGCGGGAGAGCTGGCCTATCTCACGGAATGACTCATCCGCCTGAACTGTCGTCTCACGGCTTGCAACAATGGACTGAGCAATCTGATTGAGCTGCTGGGCGATCTGCTCCATATTGACCCTTGAATTGGCCGCAAGAGCACGGATCTCATTGGCTACCACTGCAAAACCTTCACCGGCCTGCCCCGCTCTGGCCGCTTCAATTGAGGCATTAATAGCCAGAATATTGGTCCTTTCGGTAATGTCGCTTATCATGGCTATGGCCTTATTAATGTTTCCTGCTGCGGCATCGGCCTCTTCCAGATACTCTACAGCGGCAGAAATTCTCTTTTCCCCCTCCCTGGCACTGCTGTCAAGCTCACTTGTAAGACCGTTGTACTCCTCAATATTCCCGGCAATCATCTTTACCCGGTTCTGAAGGGCCCCTATATAGTCTGCCGCCGCCCTTACAGAGTCTGTCTGCTCAGACGCAAGTTTGGCAGTTCCCTCAATAAAATCCTTCAGATTGACACTGAGGGTGAGGTTGGATGCGGCCTCATTCGAAAGCTGTGTCTCAGACGCTTCAATCTCCTTGAAGGCAAGGCCGGACTCTTCCAGAGCCTTATTAATCTCGGTGAGGGATTTGTACATAAGGGACCCGGAATCAGTTGAACTTGTCACCGAAGCGATAACCTCTCTCAGGACATCGGAGAAACTTAGAAAAAGGGTTGAAAAGCTCTCCTCAAGAACGGTGGTTTCATCAGGAGTCAACGGTGTTCTCACTTCAGGGATAACTGAGAAATCGGTTCCTCCTGAATCGGCAGCAATGCGGCTGAGCGCCGAGACGGGAGCAATGACACCTCTAATAAGAGTAAGGATCAGAAAAAACAGAATGAGCAGTGCTGCCAGCATAATAAATAGAAGATTCCTCTGCATTGCCGCTCCTGCCTCGGTCAATATGGAGTTAATGGATGTGATTTCCACTTCTATATCATCAATATAGACACCCGTTCCGACCCAGATATCCGTACCCGGTACCATCATAGCTGTCCCGAGCTTCGGAAAGACTTTTTCCTGATCTTCCCCGGGTTTGGACCAGTAGAATTCCACAAAGAGATTCCCCGACCCAGCGGCTTTGTCCAGATCCCTGATTATGAACTGCTCTCCGTCGGGAGACTGAAGGTCCCAGAGAGACTTGCCTTCATTTGAAGGAGTCTGCCCGTGAATAAGATTCACTCCGGACCCCTTTCTGTAGGCGTAAAAGTACTCCCCGTTTCCAAAGCGCAGAGGCCCGATACTCTCTCTTGCAAGCTCCAGCTTTTCATCTTCGCTGATCCCTTCGATCCTGAAGATGTCGGAGATAAGGGATGATGCCAGCTCGGTAGCGGTTTTCAGCTCCTTTTTGTGCCCCTCAACAAGGGTCTCCTTCAAATTTTTATGGGCAATATCACTGTAACTGCTCAGGCCGAAGGAGACGAAAAAAAGAATGATAGTAAAAAAGAGCAGAATCAGCCCTACAATGGGCAGTGATAGTTTGTAGCGGATTTTCATAAACAAAGCTCCGAAATTATTAATTATATTAGTGCTGACTAACAGTAGCATATTCCGAAGTATTAGTTAATATCTGTTAATTGACTTCTTCCTTCATTTTGAGTGAAAAAGTGGCTGAATCCAGCAGCACAAATCCGGGTAAAATTCGAAATTACAAAGCCCGGTGACTGAAAGACGTCATTAAAAGTACAGGAAACAAGAATAGATATTTTTTCATGGACAGGCTGTGGCATTATGTAAATAATTGCTCTATAACAGCCGGGAGCCGAAGCCCGGGAGGGGAAAATATGTTCGACAGTGTGATCAGAAGAATTGTTGCCGGTGCAATGAATGAAGAGAATGACAGCTCCTTTGCAATGGCAGGTAAAGTACTTGAACAGAGCCTGAAGGTGCCGGAACTCGATCCTGATAAGGATGCTGATGCTCAGGCGCAGGAGCTTATAAGTGCAATGAGTACCGATGAGAAGATCGCCATGCTGGGCGGCAGGGAAAACCTCGCCGTCCGGGGTGTGGAGAGGCTGAACATCCCCGATGTCTGGTGCACCGACGCCTCTGCAGGGGTGCGCTGCTACGGCCGGTCCACTGCCTTTCCCGTGCCCGTCGCCATGGCGGCAACCTGGTCCCGGGAACTTCAAAGGCAGACGGGGGAAGCCATCGGAGAGGAGTGCCGGGCCAAGGGTGTATCGGTTCTATTGGGACCGGGAGTCAATATATACAGGGTTCCCACCAACGGACGAAACTTCGAGTACCTCGGTGAGGACCCCTATCTTGCGGGAGAACTGGCTGCGGCCTATATCAGAGGCGTCCAGTCCCGGGGAGTCATCACAACTGTAAAACACTTCGCCTGCAACAACTCAGACTATGACCGCCACAGAATGAACTCCGAGGTGGATGAGAGAACCCTCCATGAGATATACCTCCCCGCTTTCAAGGCGGCCGTTCAGAAAGGCGGCAGCAAGTCGGTCATGTGCGCCTACAATCTTGTTAACGGAGAGTGGGCCAGCGAGAACAGGACCCTTCTGACAGAAATTCTCCGGGAAAAGTGGGGATTCAAAGGCTTTGTCATTTCCGACTGGACTTGCGTCTACAGCACAGAGGGTCCTGTCAGGGCCGGGCTGGATCTGGAGATGCCGCGGGGCAGATATATGAACAGCAGAAGACTGCTCCCCCTGATCAAAAAGGGAATCATCCGTGAGGAGGAGATAGACAGCAAGGTCCGGAACATGATGAGAGCCTTCATCGAAATCGGCGCCTACAGCAGGGATCTGAAGGATGAAGGGTCTGAAGAGTATAGCAGCGGCCACTCTCAAATTTCACTCCAGGGGGCCAGAGAGGCTGTTGTACTTCTGAAAAACGAAGAGGCCCTCCTTCCCTTGAAGAGAGAGAGACTCCGCAGAGTTGCCCTTCTGGGCTTCAACGCGTCCGATACCACCACCTGCGGGGGAGGTTCCTGCGGAGTAAAGAGCTACGACAAGGTGACCATAGAAAAGGGGATAAGGGAGCTCCTTCCTGAGGAGGCGGAACTCCGTCTTATGGCATGGGAGAAGAGAAAAGCTCAGCTTGACAGAGAGGAGAGAGAGTTCATCAGTGAGGCTGATGCTGTCATTGTCTGTGCGGGGTTCAGCAGCGTGGAGGAGAGCGAGGCTTATGACCGGAGCTGGGAACTTCCCTTTGCCCAGAGTACTCTTATAAGGGAGTGCACCAGGCTGAACTCCTCCACCATTGTTCTTCTCACCGCAGGAGGCGGTGTGGAGACAGAGTCTTGGATCCATGGTGTGAAGGCCCTTCTCCACACCTTCTACCTGGGGGAGAGAGGGGGGCGTGCCGTGGCGGAACTGCTCTT
The DNA here is from genome assembly GCA_963676905.2 of Oceanispirochaeta sp. Classification (GTDB taxonomy): domain Bacteria; phylum Spirochaetota; class Spirochaetia; order DSM-2461; family DSM-2461; genus Oceanispirochaeta. The sequence continues at coordinate 1,384,077 of CAXXVE010000001.1, read as the reverse complement.
CGGTGAAATCAGTCCTTCGGGAAAGCTCCCCTTTACCATGGCCCGGCACTGGGATGATTTTGAATCTGCAAAACACTATGTGAAAAACCCGGGGAAAATATCCCCCCTGAGGGTCCTGGGCCCTCAGGGGACAAAAGCCCTCCGGAAGCCGTGGACCCTGAAGTACGGAGAGGGGCTGATGGTGGGGTACAGGCACTTCGATACCAACAGTGTGGCACCCCGCTTTCCCTTCGGACACGGTCTTTCATATACCGATTTTGAGATCAAGTCGGCAGAGCTCTCATCCGGGACCATCAGAAGAGGGGAAGAGTGCCTGATTACTGTAACAGTTGAAAACAGAGGCTCCATGGAGGGGAAGGAGGTCATTCAGCTCTATATACGGGACGAGGAGTCGGCCCTGCCCCGGCCTGAAAAAGAACTGAGGGGATTTGAAAAGATCTTTCTGAAACCGGGAGAGTCGGGAACAGCTGTATTTTCAGTAGGCATCGAGGATCTTCAGTACTACAGCCCCGGGAAAGGCGGCTGGACCGCCGAAGAGGGTGAGTTCTCCCTGCTTGTGGGAAACAGCAGCAGGAATATCAGCCGCACATTGAAACTAACCCTCACTGAATAAAAAGATTTTCAAACTGCCGGTACCCTGTTATTGTTGATACATGTTCAATATTATTTTAAGTGTTCTTCCGGTTCTGCTCTTCTTTCTTCTGGGTTACCTTCTCAAGACAATCGGCTTTCTTAAAGAGGGAAGCAGCAGTGATATCAAGAAAATTGTTTCAGGTCTGGCACTGCCGGCCCTTCTCTTCCAGGCCTTTGCGTCAATGGAGATGGAGGCCCGCTACCTTATCCTTATAGCCCTTATATTCGCCATCTGCGGCCTGATGCTTCTGGCCGGACGGGCGGCTGCGGGACTCTTCAAAATAAAGACCCCCTACTGGACCCTTATGATGGGGGGCTTCGAGATGGGAATGCTCGGCTACGCTCTGTTCCTCTCCATCTATGGAAATGAACATCTCTCAAAGATTGCCCTGATGGATCTGGGACAGGTGCTCTTTGTCTTCTTTGTTCTGATGGCCCTTCTCATCCGGGAACGGGAGGGCAGCAGCTCTGCCGCCCAGCTGGTGAAGTCCTTCATCAGCTCTCCCGTGATCATCGCCATATTTGCAGGTCTTGCCGTCAGCGGTCTCAAGCATGTTGTCAGCCCCAATGCCCTGACCGACAGTCTCGGCGGATTTATCACACTTCTAGGGAACCTGACTGTCCCCCTTATATCCCTGATGATCGGCTATGAACTGAGCCTTAAGAAAGAGGGAATGGCACAGGCCCTGAAAACAATCCTCTTCCGGAAGGCACTGCTTCTGATTCTGGCTCTGCTTATGAACCGTTTTCTTATCCGTGGATTTATGCAGCTGGACAGAATTTATGAGATGGCCCTTCTGACAATGTTCATGCTTCCCCCGCCCTTTGTGGTCTCCATCTATATGAAACAGGAGGACAGGGAGAACCTGGATTACGTGAACAACACCCTCTCATTGAGTACGGTGGTTTCAGTTGCTGTGATTATTGTTATGTCGGTGATCTACGGCTGAACAGCTCTGAAATCTTCATTCAGGTCATCGGCTGAGCGGCGATGGGAGGCTTCGCCGGTAGCATAGGCGAGGATCAGCTCCTTGGTTGCCTGATGCCGGTTCAGGTCACAGACAATCTCTCCATTATGAAGAACCAGCACCCTGTCGCACATACCGAGGATCTCCTCTATATCCGATGAAATAAAGAGGACCCCCGCCCCTTTGCTTACAAGATCATTCATGGAATTGTATATGTCTATGCGGGTGGGGATATCAAGGGATCTGGTTGGCTCATCGAGGATAAAGATTTTGGAACGCTTCATGATCCACTTGGCGAAGACAGCCTTCTGCTGGCTGCCCAGTCCGTAGTCTCCGATGTTCCTGTCATAATCAAGGGTTTCCATATTGAACTTCTGTATATAGTCCATAACAACCTGGTTCAGGAAGGTCGTATCTATGGAAGCAAAACGGGAGAAGCGGTTCAGGGAGCTCAGGGATACATTATCCGCGACATCCAGACAGCTCACAAGGGAGTCGCTGATCCTGTCTTCAGGAATCAGAGCCAGACCGTTGCCTATGGCATCCACCGGGCTGCTTATGCCGGCCTTTCTGCCCCCGAGATAAATCGTACCGCTGTCCAGCCTGTTGGCCCCGAACAGAGAGTGGGCAAGACAGGTACGCCCCGATCCGGCCAGCCCTGTCAAACCGACGACCTCTCCCTTGCGCAGGTTAAAACTGATATCGTTGAGAACAGGTTCCATACTGAGGTTTTCTACCCTGAGAAGTTCCTTGCCCGGACTCACCCACAGGCGGGGATAGCGGTTCTTTACAGCTGCTCCCGACATCAGACGGATAATGTCATCATCGCTGTGGGACTTCAGATCCAGTGTTCCTGCCAGTTCCCCCTTGCTCAGGATACTGACCCTGTCGCCGAACTGCCTTATCTCATCAAGATTATGGGAGATATAGATGATGCCTCCCCCACGGGCTTTGATACTGTCCACAATGGTGTGGAGGATTTTCTGATCGTGCTCTGTCAGGGCCGCAGAGGGTTCGTCGAGGATCACGACTTTCGCATCGGATACGTAGGCCCGGCTGAATCCCAGGATCTGACGCTGGGCAAGCCCCAGCCTGGAAACCTGATCCTCCAGGGAGAAGGGCAGATCAAGATCCCTGATGATGTCGGCACACTTTCTGTTCAGAAGGTGTCTGTCGATTATCTTGAAAAATTTATTGGAATAGGGCATCTGATGATAGAAGATATTTTCAGGAATAGTCAGATGCTTCAGGATATTGGCGTTCTGCTGAATATAGAGAACTGATTTATTTGCGGCATCATCGGCGCCCGAGAAGTTCACATTCTCTCCGAGAACCCTCATAACACCGTTGTTCGGTTTCAAGAGGCCGCTTATAATCTGCATCAAGCAGCTCTTGCCGGAGCCGTTCTCACCCATGACGACATGGATTTCCCCGGGATATAGATCGAAATCGATATCCTTCAGGTAGAAACCGCCGGGCAGAATCTTCTGTATTTTTCTCAGTTCCAGAATTGCTTTTTCAGGCATGACCTTCGTACATATGGATGGATGTAAACAGCTGAATATCCTCTTCGTAAATCAAGCTCTTATACTCATCGTTGATGGTGGGATTTGTAATCAGCTTGGAGGCCGTACTGATCTTCCCCACAGGATAGAAGGCTATATTTCCGAAGTTCTCCCCCGAACAGAGGCAGATGGACTCACGGGAAATTTTTACCGCTTCCTGTATAAGATTGGCCTTCTCGATGCTCGAGACAGTGAGCCCCGAGTTCAGATTGATTCCCTCAACCTCAAAGAAGGTCTTGCTTACAAAAAAGTTCTTCATACTGTTTATGGTGTAGTTTCCGTATACACCCTTCGACTGATGCTCCAGGTCTCCCCCGAGGAGGATAACCTTGATATCCGAGTGGGCACTTAGCTCCAAGGATATCATCAGATCGTTTGTCAAAACTGTCAAATTCTTTTTTCCGCCGAGGTTTCTGGCAAGCTGCAGGGATGTGGGGCCCTGGGTGATCATTATGACATCATTGTCCTCAACCAGCATGCTGGCGATCTGTCCGATCTCCTGCTTGTCCTCAAGAAAGGGATCTTCAGAGACTGAAGAGTACGAGGGTTCTTCCTCTGTTATGTCGAGGATGGCTCCGCCATGAATACGTTTAAGAAAACCTTCCTTCTCCAGTTTTTCAAGATCCCGTCTTATTGTCACTTCCGTAACATTGAGCAGTTCGCTCAGGGTTGCGACTTCGGCTTTGTGGTTCTCGATAAGATATTTTCTGATTATTTTGACTCTTTCCAACGCGAACATAGAACCACCATTCTAAAGATAAATGAACAAACTGAAAAGCGGGGGAAGAAAACCCTGTTCCCGATGACGGGGCGGGAACAGGGCAAGGAGTGCAGCTTACAGCTGCATGAATCATGAAGAAACTATTTTGATCTTGATTTACTGTAAACATCGAAGGCTACAGCAAAGAGGAGAACGAGTCCTTTGATTGCCTGCTGCCAGTCGATACTTACACCCATAATGGACATACCGTTGTTCAGTACACCCATGATCAAACCACCGATAATGGCACCGATGATGGTTCCTACACCACCGGTTGCCGAGGCACCACCGATGAAACAGGATGCAATGGCATCCAGTTCAAAAAGGGTACCGGCCTTGGGAGTCGCGGCATTCAGGCGCCCGGCGAAGATTATTCCCGCCAGAGCAGCCAGTACGCTCATGTTTACATAAACTCCGAAGAGAACTCTGTTGGTTTTGACTCCCGAAAGCTTTGCGGCCTTCTCATTTCCGCCGAAGGCATAGATATGACGGCCGATAATTGTCTTGTTGGTCATAAAGGTATAGGCCAGAATCAGAACCACAAGAAGAACAAGCACGTTGGGGATACCCTTGTAACGGGCCAGCCAGTAGGTAAAGAGATTGATCACAACCATAAGGGCAACCATCTTCAAGGCAAATACAGGCATGGATGAGACGGCGAAATCATACTTCTGTTTGCTCTTTCTATCCTTCCACTGGGAGAAGAGATAGAAAACGGAACAGACAAGTCCGATCACCAGAGTTGTGATGTGAAGGCCGTTGCCGTTAGAAAGAAAGTCAGGAAGAAACCCTGAAGCAATCTTCTGATAAGAAACAGGGAAGGGAGCCAGGGTACGTCCTTTGAGAATAACCATTGTGAACCCGCGGAACACCAGCATACCCGAAAGGGTAACGATAAAGGCGGGGATTCTCACATAGGCAATCCAGTATCCCTGCCAGGCCCCGACAAGTCCTCCGATAATAAGGGAAAGAACCAGAGCGATGGGTACGGGCATGCCCATGGTTATGATAAATGTAGCCGATACGGCACCGATAAAGGCGGCCACCGATCCGACGGAGAGGTCAATATTACCGCCTGTGAGGATACACAGGAGCATCCCGATTGCAAGAACAAGAATATAGCTGTTCTGCAGAACCAGGTTGGTCACATTCAGGGGCTTCAAGAGAATTCCCTCTGTAAGAAACTGGAATAAAATCATAATGGCCACAAGCGCCACCACCATTGCGTACTGCCGCATATGGGTTTTAACTGTATGGAGGATATTATCCATTACGCACTCTCCCTTTTATTCTGCATAATACATTTCATAATACTTTCCTGGGAGGCTTCGCTTCTGTTCAGCTCTCCCACCATCTGACCTTCGTTCATAACATAAACACGGTCGCACATACCAAGGATCTCCGGAAGCTCCGACGATATCATTATAATGGATTTTCCCTGGGCAGCCAGATCATTGATAATCGTATAGATCTCATACTTGGCACCCACATCGATCCCTCTTGTCGGTTCATCCAGAATCAGAATATCAGGCTCAGAGAAGATCCACTTGCTCAAAACAACCTTCTGCTGGTTTCCTCCCGAGAGGTTTCCGGTTTTCTGGAGAATGCTGGAACTCTTGATATTCATCTTCTCCCTGTACTCCTCTCCGACCCGGATCTCTTTGTTCTTGTCGATGATCTGGTTCTTGCTGATCTTGTCCAGGGCGGTGAGGGAGATATTCCTCTTGATGTCGTCCATAAGGATTAGACCGGCGGTTTTCCGGTCCTCGGTCACATAGGCCAGACCGCTTTTAATGGCATCGCTGACCGACCTCATATGGATCTCTTCACCCTCTTTGATGGTCTGCCCTGTTATATGCTGTCCGTAGCTTTTCCCGAAGACACTCATGGCCAGTTCTGTCCGGCCGGCTCCCATCAATCCTGCAATACCGACAACTTCACCCCGGTGAACCTTCATGGACACGTCTTTTATGACCTTTTTTTCGCTGTCCAGTGGATCAAAAACACTCCAGTCTTTCACCTCGAACATAACATCGCCGATATCGGGTGTCCGCGCCGGGAAACGATCTGTCAGCTCACGGCCGACCATTCCCTTGATGATTCTGTCTTCGGTAATCTCATCAGTTGTTTTATTCAGAGTCTCGATGGTGGCACCGTCTCTGATAACGGTGATCTCATCGGCCACCTTTGTTACTTCATTCAGTTTATGGGATATGATAATTGATGTAATACCATGATCTTTCAGTTCCAGCAGAAGATTCAGCAGATTGTCCGAATCCTCTTCGTTCAGCGCAGCAGTGGGCTCATCCAGAATCAGGAGTTTAACATCCTTGGCCAGAGCCTTTACTATTTCGACAAGCTGCTGTTTACCCACACCGATATCCTTGATTTTCGTATCGGGATGGTCTGCAAGACGTACTTTCTTAAGCAGTTCAATGGTTCTGTTCCGAGTGAGGTCCCAGTTGATGACCCCCTTTCCGGACTGCTGCTCATTGCCCAGAAAAACGTTCTCAGCGATGGAGAGATAGGGAACCAGTGCAAGTTCCTGATGAATAATAACTATCCCTTTTTTTTCGCTGTCCTTGATCGTCTTGAATTCGCATATATCGCCTTTGTAGACGATATCACCCGTATAGCTTCCAGCGGGGTAAACACCGCTCAAAACATTCATAAGGGTGGATTTTCCGGCACCATTCTCCCCTACAAGGGCATGAATCTGATGCTCCTTAACCTTGAGGTTAACATTATCAAGTGCTTTCACTCCCGGAAACAGCTTTGTAATATTCCTCATTTCCAGAATTGTATCTGACATTTCCGGCTCCTTACCGATTAAATCGGCGGCAGATCCTGGGATCCACCGCCGAAGATTCCTTTTACTTAGTACCAAAGCAGGTTGACAGATAAGGGAAACCGGATATTCCGCCTCCCTTATCTCATTTAAGCGGTTATTACTTCAGCTGGTCAGCTGAGTAGTATCCTGAACCGATCAGTACTTCCTCGTAGTTTGTGATATCTACAGATACAGGCTCCAGGAGGTAGGAGGGAACAACCTTGACTCCGTTGTCATAGGTCTTTGTGTCATTGATTTCGGGCTCTCCGCCTTTCAGGATGGCTTCAACCATTCCAACGGCAACACGGGCCAACTCTCTTGTATCCTTGAATACTGTGTGAGTCTGCTCACCGGCGATGATGGACTTGACTGAGGGAAGCTCAGCATCCTGACCTGTGATGACAGGAAGGGGCTGACCGGGAGTTCCGTATCCGATGTTTTTAACGGAAGAGAGAACACCGATGGAGATTCCGTCATAGGGAGAGAGGATGGCATCCAGCATTTCACCGTCGGCATAGTAGGCTGTCAGGAGGTTGTCCATTCTGGCCTGTGCAGTAGCGCCGTCCCATCTGAGGGTGGCCACTTTTTCCATACCTGTCTGACCGGACTGAACCACAAGAACACCGTTGTCGATGTAGGGCTGCAGGACGCTCATGGCACCGTCATAGAAGAAGTAAGCGTTGTTATCGTCGGGTGATCCGCCGAAAAGTTCGATATTGAAGGGTCCTTTTTCTCCTTTATCCAGACCCAGGGCCTGTACAATGTAGGAACCCTGCTGAACACCGACTTTGAAGTTGTCGAATGTTGCATAGTAAGTCAGGTTGGGAGTTCCCTTGATCAGTCTGTCATAGGCGATTACGGGAATGTCGTTGTCCGCAGCCATGGCCAGAACATTGGAAAGAGCTTCACCATCGATTGAGGCAATGACCATTACGTCAACACCCTTGGTGATCATGTTTTCCAGCTGGGAAACCTGATTTTCAATAATGTCTTCAGCGTACTGCAGGTCTACCTTGTAGCCCAGAGCCTCCAGCTGATCTTTCATATTGCCGCCGTCCTGAATCCATCTCTGAGAGGACTGTGTGGGCATGGCAACACCGATGTATCCCTGGTCGCCAGATCCGTCTTTCTGACCTTCAGCAAATACGAGACCCGCTGACAGAAGAACCATCATAAAAAGGACAATTGATTTTTTTAGCATTTTACCGCTCCTTTTAAAATTCGCGTTATCGATAACGCATTTTCCATCAACCAAATCACTCAAGTTCAAAAATGTTTGTTTGTGTTCTTTTGTGTTTGATTGTTTTTGAATGATAAACCCTGTTTTTCTGATCTGTCAAACTGAATTTTTACTCTTCTTCCCCCTGCATCTCCTGTAGATAGTCGTGATATAGGCATTTAATCGATTCAATAGGGTTTAGATAAGGATTTTAAAGGGTTACAGAAGTTTTTCGTTTATGTTTATTTCCCTGATTGATCAGACAGAAACGAAGTGTTGACAGAAAAAAACTTTGATCAACAATGAAATTATCAAATCAAGAGGTGAGAAATGAGAAGAGACTAGAGTAGAGACAAACCGCAAAACGGGTGGAGCACTCTCTGACTCTATGACCTTTTTCCGCTCCGGATATCAGCATCTGGAGGTCACCATGACTCAAATTCAAATAAGCAATCTCAATCTCTTTTATTCAGAAGATCTGGTTACAGAGCTGTCCGCAGTATTCACTCAGGGGTGGACCGCCCTGGGCGGCGCCAACGGCTGCGGCAAGACAAGCCTTGCCTACACCCTGTATCAGGGGCTCACGGGAGAACCCCATCCGGAGATGCCGCCCGGACTCAAATGGACAGGCGGGATCAGCGGCCCCGGTTCGGTATGTTTCCTGCCCCAGTATCCCGTATTTGATGAAGAGAGTCTCCTCAACTTCTTCTACTCTCCTGACAACGGAAACCGCAGACGGGCCTCCCTTATGAAACTTGATGAAGAGTGGATCTACAACAGGGATATAAGCTGGGGGGAGAAGAGGAGGCTTCAGATAGCCGAAGCCCTCTCCCGGAATCCGGAGGTCCTGATTCTGGATGAGCCGGAGAACCACCTTGACAGAAAAAGCCTCGATCTGATCAGCCGCGGGCTGGTGGAGTTTGAAGGGATCGGCATCATCATCGGCCACAGCCGCAGCCTTATGAACAGCCTCTGCACCTCTACCCTTCTTCTCCGGAACCGCAGGGGATGGCAGTTCAGCTGCGGTTTCGGAGAAGCCCTTGAACTCTATGAATCACGGCAGAAGGCGGTGCGGAGAGAGAGGGAGAAGATCAGATCAGAAATCGGAATACAGCAGCAGAAGCTGAACAGCTATGAAAAATTTGCCCGGAAAACCGGTGACGGGCTGAGCAAGAAAGGCCTTGCGGTAAAAGACCATGACAGAAAGAGTGCAATTGACCTTGCAAGAGTAAGCTCCTCCGGAGCCTCCTCCAGGGCAAAGGTATCCCGGCAGAAAAGAGTAATGGAAAAGGAGAGGGAGAAGCTTGATAAACTGCATACAGAGTCTTTCAGAAAGCTGGGCTTCACACCCCTCGGCAGAGTGTCCGGGAGAGATCGGCTTCTGACCCTCTCACCGGGTAAATATGAGATATACCCGGATGTCCATCTCACCCTCCCCTCTGTTTCCATCCTCCCCCGGGACAGGATTATTCTGGAGGGGGACAACGGAAGCGGTAAGTCTGGACTTCTGAATCTGATACGGACAAGGCTGCCGAAAGGGATATCCGCCGGCTGGATTCCCCAGGAACTCTCCCGGGAGGACCGGAATCAGCTGTTTTCAAGGATGAGGGGGCTCAATGAAATGGAGAAGGGACTTGTACTTGCATGTTTTTCAAGGATGGGTTCAGATCCGGATCAGCTGCTTCTCAGGAACGAGGGAAGTCCGGGGGAGTATAAAAAGCTGCTGCTGTCCCTCTCGTTTCTTGAGGATCTGGAGCTTCTGATTCTGGATGAACCTGCCAACCATCTGGACATCTTTGCCCTTCAGGTAGTTGAAGAAGCCCTGAAGGATTTTCCGGGGGCAGTCATTATGGTAAGCCATGAGAAGGAGTTCACTCTGCCGGGAAAGGCATGGAGAATTGAGGGCAGAGTGCTCCTTACCGATCTGTCAGGGGAAAGGAGTTAAAACTCCTCCAGGCCTGTATCGGATGAAAAGGAAACGGTCACGGGAAAGAGGGTGAGCCCGACAATGTTCTCTTTGTATACAGGTGCTCCCGACTCTTTCAGGTTGGAGAGGAACTCCTTGGCGGCCCTCTTGTCCGAAACCCTGGCCTGGATCATTTCAACAGCCCCCGAACCGATCTTGTCGGAACGGAAAAAGCCTGTAAAAAAGGTCTGCTCATCGGACAGGGCCGAGTTCAGATTCCGGGCATCATAGGTGACAGCCTTCTGTATACCCACACTCTGCAGGGCCAGATAGATTTCTTCTTTATAGTTTGAATCGTAAATCTCTATTGTAAGAAAATACATGCTTTTCTCCTGTTATCAATCTTTAAGCTCTGCTTCACCGGCCCTTTGAAGGGCGAAACGGGTCAGCAGTGGGCCGATAATTTCAGTAATAATCGTTGTGAAGAGCAGAATATTGATGATTGTTGTTGCCATCTCCGCTCCGGCTGCGCCGTAGACCGGCTTGGTAAACTCCTTGCTTATGGACAGGGCCAGAGCCAGGGCGACACCGACCTGGGGAAGAAGGGTAAAACCGATGAACTTCTTTACCTGGGGCTGTGCCTTTCCAAGGATGGCACCCAACGAGGCGCCTCCCATCTTGCCCACCGCACGGGCGGCGAAGTAGATGAGTCCCATCACACCGATCTGACTCAGAAGCCTTAGATTAAGGTGGGCACCGCCCAGAATAAAGAAGGCCGCCAGAAAGACGGGAGAGTAGTTCTCAATATTGATGGTTCCCTTCTTGGCCATGGCCGGGGAAATATTTACAAGGACACATCCGAAGGTCATGATAGAGAGGAGCTCACTGACTCCCAGCATTTCGCTCAGTCCCAGAAGGGCCATGATTACGGCTGCCAGAAAGAGGAGAACATATTCGTTTCCCCTGAGCCGCATAAGGATCAGTTTAAAAAGCCATGCACTGACAATTCCGAGCCCCAGTGACTTGGCTATGGAAAGGAGGGTGCTTCCGATAATAACGGCGAAGTGAGCCTCTCCTCCTGTGAGCTGTGCCTTAACAATACTGGAGGCGAATACATAGATTATAAGGGCCATGGCGTCATCGATACCGACTACCGCAATGATCGTAGAGGTAAGGGGTCCCTTGGCCTTGTACTGTTTGATAACGGCAATGGTTGCCGCCGGTGCAGTTGCCGAGGCGACAGACGCAAGAAGAAGGGAGAGGTTCGGGTTTCCCGGGAAAACAAGCATCAGAACCGCATAGACTATGGCAAAGGCTCCAAGACACTCGAAAATAACAATAAGAAGAACCGATTTGCCCAGTTTTTTAATAACATCAAGCCGGAGCTCCACGCCGATGATAAAGGCGATGATTCCCAGTGCAACGGTACTGAGGGCCGAAAGGTCCTCCACAACCACATCATCCAGAATGCCGAAGAGAGAGACTCCCAGAGCCACCCCCGCCAGAACATATCCGGTAACTTCAGGTATCTTGAACTGCTCGGTCACTCTCTTGGCAACCAGAGCCGCCAGGAAAATCAGGCCTAGATATAGAAATACAGGTATCTCCACAGGCTCAGTCCTTTGATACGAAGAGTTCGATAACCTCTTCAGGAGACTTGGCCCCTAAAAGAGCTGCCCTCCGGGCATCATTCTTGGAAAAGAGAACCAGTTTGGAGAGGATTCCAAGGTAATCATTCTGTCTGTCAGCCGGACCGCCGATCATAAAAACAAAAGAAACAGGCTCATCGTCGATGGCCTCCCACTCAAGGGGTTTTTCAGGCAGGCCTACGGTGATAAAGAACTCCTCTATCCCGTTCAGCTTGGCGTGGGGTACGGCAATCCCCAGACCGATACCGGTACTGATGATCTTCTCCCGGTCCTGAATGGCCTTTCTGAAGCCTTCAAGATCGCTGATTTTACCGTTTTTATGGCTCAACTCTACAAGTTCATCTAGGAGAGCTTCCTTTCTGATACTCTTTGAAAAACATATACTCTGACTGTCCATATAGGAATCTATTTCATACATGCTCAACCTCCTGCATTCGGATTCCCTGTCGGATTTATGAAGGAAATCGTAAAAATTTAGTAAAAACTTCAGTCATTCTAGTACTTTCGGAAAAGAGATACAATTTCAATAATGCCTATATAGTGATCATATGGGCGATTACAGTTAAAGATCTTTTTGGTCTTGGGAAAAATAAAAAAAATCTTCATCCCGATACTGTCCGGGATGAAGACAGCTGAAAAAGGCTGCCCCGGGGGGGGTCAGATCTCTCTGATATCCGCTATTCGCTCTGTAAAAGGCTGAATAGCAGCTACAATTTCCTTTTCGGTCAGGTTCTTGACCTTGATGATGGCATAACGGTTGGTAGAGTTTTCGCCAAGCATATTACCAAAGGAGACGATGTCTCCACCGGCATCGGCTATGGCCTTGGATAAATCGGCCAGTTCACCCCTCTTCTCGGGCATTAGAACTGTCAGGCGGATTCCCTTCTCTCTGGCGCCGAAGAGTTCGACAAAGACCCTGAAGAGATCTGATTCGGTGATAATGCCAGTCAAAAGCCCTTTATCCACAACAGGAAGGCCTCCGATATTGTTGTCCGCCAGGATTCTGGCTGCGTCCTCAAGGGGGGTATCGGGGCCAACGGTTATAACATCCTTTGTCATTACCGCATGAACTTCAAGTTTCCCCATGAGGCTGTGAATTTCATAAACATCAAGGGAGGTTGCCGGGGAAGGCGAAGCATAGAGAATATCTTTTTCGGTTACGATACCAATCAGATGACCGTGCTTGTCGATCACGGGAAGTCTGTGAATATTCTCCCTCTTCATCTTCACTCTCGCATCCGCAACGGGCGTATCCGGTGATACGGTGATGGGATTTCCGGTCATTCTGTTAGAAACCTGCATATGTGCCTCCTGAATAAGAAAAGCTGGTCAGTCCCTGAAGGGGCTCCCTGTACCAAATTCTAAAGGCAGTACAGCGTATTCGCAACAGTTTTTATCCTCATCACTGCAGAAGGGCTTCAATGTCCTTCTGAATCTTTTCAGGAGTAACCATGGGAGCGTAGCGTCTGAGGACTGTGCCGTCCCTGTCCACAAGAAATTTTGTGAAATTCCATTTGATTTTGCTGCCCATGAGCCCGGACTTCTCTCTTTTCAGATATTTGAAGAGGGGTTCCTCCTTCTCTCCGTTTACATCCACCTTGGAAAAGATTTTAAAGCTGACGGCAAACCGTCCGACACAGAACTTACTGATCTCCTCATCACTTCCTGGTGCCTGGTTTGCAAACTGGTTGCAGGGGAAATCAAGAATTTCAAGTCCCTTCTCTCTGTAGTCTGTGTAGAGCTGCTGAAGCCCTGCATACTGGGGGGTAAAGCCGCACCCTGTGGCTGTGTTGACGATGAGCATCACCTTCCCTCTGTATTCCGAGAGAGAAACAACCTCGCCCTTTGCGTCTTTTACCTTGAAATTATAAATCATGATCTACCTCTTTTGATTAAATTGCATGCTTTTTAATTGTGCACAATCTATATTTACATAACTTCCCCCTCTGATCAAGTACATAATTGACCCGGGCAATTTAATTGTACATAATTTAATTGTATATTTAGATCATAACCGGGGATGACGATGAATACAGATCATATCAGCGATGACGAAATCCTGAAGCTGGACAACCAGATATGCTTTGCCCTCTATGTAAGCTCCAAGGAGATCATAAAAAAGTACAAGCCCCTTCTCGATCCTCTCAACCTGACCTACACAGGCTACATAACAATGCTTGCCCTCTGGGAGAGGGACGATATAAGTGTAAAGGAACTGGGCCGGCGCCTCTACCTGGACTCAGGAACCCTCACTCCCCTATTAAAGAAGCTCGAGTCCACAGGATACATATCAAGGAAGAGAAACAGGGAGGATGAAAGGAAGGTGACCATTGCACTGACACAGGAGGGCCGGGAACTGAAAAACAGGGCGGCCTGTGTCCCCCGGGATCTTCTTTGCAGCTCGGACTTCGACGAAGATTCGGGGCTTGAGCTTTTGACTCTTCTGCGCGGGCATATGCCGGGACAGGAGTAGCCTCACATAAGGGGAGAGAACAGGCGGGCCACAGAATTCCTGAAGCGTATCCAGATGCTCTGGGAGTTATGCTCCTTTAGAGTCAGGGAGTGGCAGTGCTCCAGATCTCCGGCGAAAGAGGCCTCCATCTTCTGTGCCATCTCTTTGTCGTAGTAGACACTCATCAGCTCATAATTGAGAACAAAACTTCTCACATCAAAGTTTGCGGTACCGATGGCTCCGTAGTCTCCGTCCACAGTAATGGTCTTGGCGTGGAGGAGGCTCTTTTCATAGTGGTGGATACGGCATCCCGATTCCAGAAGACTCCTGAAATAGGTGTCGGCGCTCCAGTTGGGGACCTGTGAGTCCAGCAGCTTCCTTGAAATCATAATATCCACCTCGACACCCCCCTGAGCGGCGTTTTCAAGGGCATCCTGCAGACACTGATCCGGAATAAAGAAGGGTGTCTGGATTCTGATGCTTCTGGGGGCACTGCTTATCATCTCAAAAAACATCTTTTTGACTCCATGCCACCGGGAGATGGGGCCGGAGGTGACGATCTGCAGGTATTTTCTGCCGTAGACCTCCTCCAGAGGCGGACAGTATTTATTGAATGAGAGTTCCTCTCCCGTAGTATTGAGCCACTCCACAAGAAAGATCTTCTGCAGTGTTACGGCAGCCTGCCCCCTGAGTCTCATATGGATGTCACGCCAGACACTTGTATACTTTTCAGACATGTTCATTCCGCCGGTATAGCCGATCCTGCTGTCGATCACGGCGATCTTCCGGTGGTTTCTGTAGCTGACAAAGTGAAACTTCGCCGGTGAGAGAAAGCGGGCGTAGCTGTGAACACGGACTCCGTTCTTCCTGTAGAACCTCTTGGTCCGTTCTCCCATACCGAAACGGCCGAAGTCGTCCACAAGGATTCTGACCTCCACACCCTGAGCGGCCTTTTCAAAGAGGGCTTCCCGGATCATTTCAGTTACGGGGTCCTTCGACCAGATGTAGTAGGCAAGATGTATGGACTCCCCTGCATTTCTGATATCCCGCAGCAGGGAGGAGAATTTATCTTCACCCCTGAAAAGAATTTCAACGCTGCTGTTCATGCTTATCTGTGCACCGGATGATGTATAGAGGATCTTTGAAAGCCGGCTCTTTGCCCCCGTCGGATCTGTAGCCGCGACACTCTCCATCCCCAGAAGATGCTCCTCTGCCGAGTCTGCATGGTGCTTTCTTATAAAGTCCTCTACGGGAATCTGATAGGCCTTCAGCTGCTTCCTGTGGATACGGCTGTTCTTGCCTGTAAAAAGATAGACTATGAATCCTGCAACCGGAACGAAGGTAATCAGCAGTACCCAGCCCAGGGTGGCCGCGGGATCCCTGTTATCCAGAATCAGATAGACAGTCGCGCCTAAAACATAGAGGTAGTAGGATATTATTATCAAATATTCCAAATGTGAAAGCATATCAGTCCTTCCTGGAGGGGAAGTGTTAACTGATCAAAAGACCTCTGTCAACTTATATGCGCCGGCCTTAACCAAGGCTCTACAGAAGATGCAGAAACCCTTCACATATCACCCGGATCGCGGTAGGAACGGGGGCTCTTTCCGAACCAGGCTGTAAAAGCCCTTGTAAAACTGCTGTGGCTCTCATAACCGCAGGCAAGGGCCGTTTCCAGTATACTCCCCCCCTCGGAGAGGAGCTCCGCACCGCGGTTCATCCTCATTTCAAGGAATTCCCGGGCCGGAGAGTGTCCCCTGATTTTAACAAACAGCCTCCTGAGATGGCTGACGCTGTAGCCCATATCGCTGCTGCACTCCTTGACCCCCGCGGCCTCATCCATATGTACCGAATACCAGGCGATGGCGGCATCAACAATATGCTCCTCCCTGCCGACGGAAGGGCGGTCTTTCTCTCTGCTGTCCAGAAATATCCGGGTCAGCCAGATCTGGCAGTATTGAAAATGGACAAGGCTGTGGGTCTGTGGAGACTTCACTTCGGGGGCGACCTCGCAGGCCTGGTCAATGATCGCTCTGATAAGAGAGTCATCCAGACGGCAAGAGACCCAGGAGTCCCGTTCCACCACGCCCTTCAGAGAAAAGGGGATATCCTTGAAGTGAAACACTCCGATCTCACACTCCCTGTCACTCCTGTCCCTCCAACCATGAGAACACCCCGGACCGATGATAAAGAAATTATCCCCCTTCACCGCCGCTGTATTCCCCGGAAAGGCGGGACAGCCCGGAGTGTGAAGAAAAACCTGAAACTCCCAGTAGGGTCTTCTAAAGATTCGCACAGGTTTCCTGAAGTAGTTCCGTTTGCCGTAGGCGCAGTGATAGAGCATAACCAAGGATAGATCCAAATGAGCGATTCGGTCAAATAGAATGGTCACTCATGCAAAGCCGGATCATCCCTCTCATGGTATAAAAACGGATAGAAGCACGGAAAAATGGGAAAAGATTTGTTTTTGGGACTGCACTCCCGGAACCACAGCAACCGCATCCGGATCGTTCCTGTATAAACAGGTCCGTTAAAAGGTGGATATTATGGACAATATAGCACCCTCCTTTCTGAAGGACAGGGCAGAGAAAAGATCAGACTCGATAAAAAACAGAGAGACCCTCGGCGAGGTCCTCGGGCTCTCTCAGTTTACAGAGGCAGAGGGAAACTGCCGCATTGTCAGTGACATCGACAGGGGAGAGTACCGCCTGGCAGACCTTCGTCTGGAGAGTGAACCGGGAGTGGAGATCCCCTTTTTCCTGATGGTTCCCTCCTCTGTCAGGATGGAGCGTTTCTCATGGGGCGCTCTTCCGGAGAATATGAAAACGGTTATTATTCCCCACGGCCACGGCAGCGACGGCCGCTATGGGGTCTGCGGCATTGACCGCCATCCCGGGATGTCTGAAGAAAGAGCCAGATACAGACACGACCTGGGGCTTCAGTTTGTCAGACGGGGATATCTTGTCGCCGCCCCGGATGCAAGAGGCTCCGGAGACAGGCGCCTCAGGGAGGGCTGTGATATAGACACCCTCCGTTCCAGTTCCTGCAACGACCTGAATTTTGCCCTGATCTCCCTGGGAACAAGCCTTGCAGGGGCATGGGTACGGGACCTCATGGCTCTGACAGACCTCCTTGAATCCCGCCGTCTGGCAGGGGACCTCTCTGTATGCGGCTTTTCAGGAGGCGGAATGCAGGCCCTCCTCCTTGGAGCTGTGGATACACGGATTAAAGCCGCCGCAGTAAGCGGATACTTTTATAAATACGAAGATTGCCATCTCCACTCCAATCTCTGCGGGTGCAACTTTATTCCAGGCTTCAACAGCCGTTTCGACCTTGGGGACGTTGCCTCACTGATAGCTCCCCGCCCCCTTATCATTGAAAAGGGAAGAGAGGACCCCCTGAACGGCAGACGGGGAGTTGAGGGGCCGAGGGAGCTTATCGAGAAGGTCAAAGCAGCCTATAAAGAATCCGGCTCTTCCGGCCTACTTGAGTATGCCGAGTTTGAAGGGGCCCACAGGTTTGACGGCGCATCAATATTCCCCTTTCTTGAAAAGCACAGTAAACAAACAGGTAACAATGGCCGGAAAAAGGCTGAAAGGATTATCGACGCCAGGGCCCTCTCTGAGATCGGCGCCTTCACCGTCCCCTGTCTTATGGAGCTTGTGCTCTTCTCCCTCATCTCCGTAGCCAATCTGGCCATGGTGGGACGTCTGGGAGCGGGAGCCATGTCCGCCGTGGGCCTCTCAGTTCAGCCTGTAAATATGATAATAGCCCTCTTTGTCTCCTTCAATATCGGAGCCACCGCCCTGATCTCCCGCTCGACAGGAGCCGGAGACTACAGCACGGCACAGAAGGTAATCTTCCAGACCCTGAGCCTCACATCCCTGATGGCCCTGGGGATATCTGTACCTTCATTTTTCTTTGCAGAGGGCATTGTCACCGCCATGGGCGGAGAGGCGGATGTGATTCCCGAGGCGACGGTCTACCTTAAGTTTATGGCAGCGGGCACCCTCTTTCAGGTCATCCCCCTGGCCGTATCGTCTCTGCTGAGAGGCGCCGGCGACTCCCGCTCACCCATGATCATCAATATTATGGCGAACCTTATCAATCTGGGGGCAGGGTTTGTCCTGATCTTCGGGCGTTTCGGATTCCCCCCTCTGGGGGTCACCGGTGCGGCCCTGGCCGCCACAACGGCCAAACTGGTGTCGGCGGTTCTTGCACTGCTGACCCTCTTTCTCACTCCCCTGCCTATAAGGATCAGTGTGAAAGAGATAGACCTGAGGCTGGAGAGGGAGATAATCCTCCGCATCGGCCGCATCGGCATGATCTCGGCGATTGAGCAGCTGATCCTCCGTTTCGGGTTCTTCCTTTATACAAGAACCATAGCCCAGCTTGGTACGGCTTCCTTTGCTGCCCATCAGGTCCTTTTAAGCATCTCCAACCTCTCCACCAACTTCGGCCATGCCCTGGGGATGGCATCCACATCCTTCACAGGGCGCTACCTGGGAGCGGAGAAAGCGGAGAGGGCTGAGGCCTATGTAAAAACCCTGTTTACCCTTGCCGTGGCCATCAGCCTTGGGGTGAGTGTCCTCTTTCTTTTAAAGGGATATGAGCTGGCACGGATCTTTACATCGGATGCGGAAGTAATAAATCTGTTGGTTCCAGTGCTGATCACCCTGGCTGTAATAAACCCTGCGCAAAACAGCCTGCTCGTCTACAGCGGGTCCCTTAAGGGGGCAGGTGATGCAAAGCGGGTTCTGATCATTACAGTCAGCGGGCTGCTGCTTGTAAGACTGCCTCTTGTATTCCTTCTGATAAAGGGAGTCGGGATGGGGCTGAACGGCGCATGGATTGCGGCGGCGCTGGAAAAGTACCTTATGCTCCTCCTCTTCTATATCTACTTTTCAAGAGGAAAGTGGAGAAACACAAGGGTTTGATCCGGTTGCGGGGAGAGGAGCAGTCCGCCTGTACGGCTCTGGCCGGTCTGCCGGGAGACTGCCTCTCCCGTCAACAGGAGAAAAAGATTTATAAGTCCAGTTCTTTCAGATAGATGTAGGCAAGCAGAAAGGGGGCCATCCCCTTGGCTTCATTTTCCACAACAGGCTCTGACATATAGTACTCATAGCTTCCGTCCCGCCTCTGAGCACCGCCGAGGCCCGCCACAAGACAGGTTCCCCCCAGGCAGAGCTCTCCCGAACTGTCCCTGTACAGGTACTTCTCGCAGATTCCGGAAAAGCCCCGGCGTCCGGCGTCGGCGTAGCGGGCGGGAAGAATCCCCAGACTCACGGCCTTCAGAAGGGCGTAGCATATGATGGAGGAGCCGCTTGTCTCCGGGTAGTTCTGATCAGCCTGAGGACGGTCCACAATCTGGTACCACATGCCGTCATCCTGCTGGTACTTCAGCAGTGAATCAACTAGCTCGGCAAATGCCTTTCTTATCAATGAGTAGAACCCGCTGTCCTCTTCCTCATCCAGAAGCTCCAGAATATCCACGAGTGCCATCACATACCACCCCAGGGCCCTGAGCCAGTAGTGGGGGGAGAGACCTGTCTCCGGATCACACCAGTACATCTGCCCTGATGAGTCGTAGGCGTGCTTGTAAAGTCCAGTATCTCTGTCCCGGATCAGTTCGTATACATTACGGAACTGGGCCAGTATATCACCGTAGTTTTTCTTTCCGTTGAAGCGCTTCTCATACTCCATATAGAAGGGCTGCCCCATATAGAGGCCGTCCAGCCAGACCTGTTCGGGGTAGATCTGTTTATGCCAGAAATTCCCCTCCTTTGTCCGGGGTTGGTTCTGCAGCTGGGCATAGAGGAGGTCCATGGCGCGGCGGTACTTCACTTTTCCAGTCAGATCATAGAGCCGGAAGAGGACGGTGCCCTCCTTGATATTATCCAGATTGTAGTCAGCCTCTTTAAAGCCCAGAATGGAGCCATCCTCAGAGATATAGTGATCGATAAAGGCATCACAGAAGTCAAGATACTTCCTGTCCCCCGAGGAGTCGTAGAGCCGCATCAGTGCTGTCATCATACAACCGTCGATATAGTTCCAGTGGGGTTTCTTCCCCTGCCTCAGGCTTTCCTGGTTCCAGACTGGAAATTCGGCACTTCCCTTCTCAAGTATCTCATCAATGTAACTGTCTACCATGGAGTAGATTTCATCCTGTTTCATAATCAGTAGAACTCGCTTACGGATTTCAGGAATTCAACTGTTCCGTCTATGGTTTCGGGGCTGTTGTTCTCGAGGGTCACCTGCACCATGGGTTTATACCTGTTTATAAGTTCAACAAGAAGGGGAAAGTTGAACTCACCCTGTCCCGCAGGATATGTGCCGTTGACTTCACCCTTTTCAAAGCGGAAGTCCTTGGCATGGACGGCGCAGATCCTGTCGCCAAAAAGTTCAAAAGCCTCCTCCATCAACCGGTCCGATTCCGAAGCCAGTGAGGATGGAAGAAAGTTGACGGGGTCGTAGATGACCTTAAGGCAGGGAGAGGGAATCATTTCCAGGACCCGGGCCATCCGCTCATGGCTGTGTATGGTATGACGGTCGGCCACCCCTTCAATAGCCACAATGGCACCGGTCTTCTCGGCGGCCCTTACCATTGTAGTCAGGCTTTCCATAAAGGTCTGGAAGCACTCCTCCGAGTAGATATCGGGACTGAAGCTGTTGTCCGCCATGGGAGAGCCTGTCTCGGTTCCCACAAGGGAACAGCCGAAGTCCCGGGCATAGGTCAGATGTTCCACAAATCTGGACACTTCCTGTGCCCGTTCCTTGGGATCAGGATGAACAGGATTGATATAGCAGCCCAGAATGGAAACTGAAATTCCGTGTTTTTCAAAACCCTTTCTGATGATCTGCCCCGCTCCGGGAGTCAGCCGTCCGTATCCGGGATTGAATCCCTCCACAGCCTTGCCCGGGGCAAGGTGGATGTGGGTGAATCCTTTTGATTTGATCCGGCGGGCCAGCTCATCGAGCTCTGCCGGACCGAGATCATGGGCCCTGAGGCCCCAGTTTATTTTGATCATAATATATTTCTCCGGTAGGTTTCACACCATTATGTTTTGACATCCCCGCCATGACAATTAAAACTTGCCGCAGTCAAAATATTGGACCTGCAGTCAAAAATGGTCCTCATCAGCCCTTCATTCCGGTTGTGGCAATCCCCTGATCCAGATACTTCTGGAAGGCTATGAAGATTACAAGAACAGGAATAAGGGACAGTGTACCCATGGCGAAGATTGCACCCCAGTCGGTAGAGGTCATGGGGTCTGAGAACATCCTCAGAGCCAGTGATACGGTGTATAGTTTCGGCTTGTTCAGGTAGAGAAGGGGCCCAAGAAAGTCCTCCCACCGCCAGTAGAAGCTGAATATGGTTGTGGTGATCACCGCCGGCTTCATCAGAGGGGCTATAATTCTTGTAAAGATGGCGAAGTATCCGCATCCGTCAATCCAGGCCGACTCATCCAGCTCCACAGGGATACCCCGGATAAACTGGACCATCAGAAAGATAAAGAAAGGAAGACCCATAAACATCGGAACGATAAGAGGTTTGAAGGTGTTGATCCAGCCTATCTTCTGAAAGATTATAAACTGGGGAACCATAATAACCTGGTAGGGAAGAATCATGGTCAGAAACATCACGGCGAACCAGAACTTGCTCCCTCTGAAGGGAATACGGGCAAACCCGAAAGCCACAAAGGCGCTTGAGACCACAACACCAATGGTTGAGAAGCCTGCATAGTAGAGGGAGTTTCTGAAGAAATCCGTAAATGTAAGGGAGCCCACATAGCGCCAGCCCCTGGTGTAGTTGTCAATAAGAAGTTTCTCCGGCAGCAGCGAGGCGGAACCGAAAATTTCCTCGGGAGTCTTGAAGGAGTTGGAAATCATCCAGAGGATGGGGTAGATCATAATCAGTCCGAAGGTAAACATCAGGAGCTGAAAAAGAATTTTATTAAATGTCTTCATACTTTTACCGGGCATGATTATTTACCCTCCTTGGATTCATAGAAGACCCACTTTCCCTGAGTCTTGAAGAGGACGATTGTAAAGGTTCCGATGATAAGAACCAGAACCCATGCCATGGCGCTTGCATAACCCATCTGATAGTACTTGAAAGCCCGTTGATAGAGGTAGAGGGCGTACACCAGAGTGCTGTTCAGAGGATCTCCCGAACCGCCGGAGACAACAAAGGCCTGTGTGAATACTGTAAATCCCGCAATCAGCTGCATAATAAGGTTGAAAAAGATCACAGATGAGAGGTAGGGAATTGTGATATTGAAGAACATCTGATCCCGCCGGGCGCCGTCTATCCGGGCCGCCTCATAGTAGGACTGGGGAATCTGTTTCAATCCCGCCAGGAATATAAGCATTGATGAACCGAACTGCCAGACAGCCAGAACCACAAGGGTCATGAGGGCTGTATCTTCACGGCCGATCCAGGATATTCCACGGTTCAGACCGACTATTTCAAGGATTGCATTGAAGGCTCCGTCGGCCATAAAGAGGCGGCGCCACATCACCGCAACGGCAATGCTTCCGCCCAGAATAGAGGGCAGGTAGTAGAGGGTCTGATGGAATCTCAGAAACCGTGCCTTCTGATTGAGAAGGACTGCCACAAACAGGGCAAATGCAAGTCTCAGGGGGACAGAAAAAAATACATACTTGAAAGTCACACCCACAGACTTCCAGAAGAGTTCATCCGAGATCATTGACCGGAAGTTGCCCAGTCCTATAAAAACAGGCTCATCCAGAATATCATAACTCGTCATGGCGTAGTAGGCGGATGTCAGGATGGGCAGCATAGTAAAAAACAGAAAGCCGATAAGCCAGGGAGATATAAAACAGTACCCGGCAATGGTCTTCTTGAGACTGGTGTTAGCTGCTAGGGGGCGGGACAGTTTTTGACTGCTCAATCCCATATCATTCTCCTTTATAAACTGTTGAAAAGCGGCGCTCCCCAGGAAAAGCAGAGCGCCGCAGAAGAGTTGTTCTTATACAGGATCAGCGGCCCAGAATGGCGTTGCCCTGTTTTTCAACCTTGGCGGCACCTTCGGCGGGAGTAATATTGCCGAGGAGAGTTTCCATTGTCACGTCCCTGAACATCTTCAGGAACTCGCCTGATGCGGCGGGATCGGGAGGATCGATGGGACTGGCATTGCCGTTGCCCACCATGGAGATAAAGTCAAAGATCTGCTGCATTGCATCGGGAACATTGGCCTTGACGATCTCCCGGACCTCGGGAGTGATGGGAACGCCCCGCTCACCCAGAAGGATCTTGTTGGCGTCACTGTCATTGAGGAAGAAATCGACAAATGCCGCGGCCTCTTCCTTCTGCTCTGAAACCTCGGGAATAGAGAAGAACATGGAGGGCTTCAGGTAGGTACCGGGACGTTTGCCATTGTCGATGGAGGGGACCAGAGTCATATGCAGTTCCCGTCCCACGGCTTCCTGTGTGGATACAAACTGGTTGCTCCAGATGAAGTCCACCCAGGATCTTCCCTGTGCCAGAAATCCTTCCTGGGGTGTCAGGGTCACAAAGGACTCTTCCACGGGAATCATGACACCTTCGGCAATCAGTTCAACCTGAATGGCATAGAAGGCTTCAAGCTCTGTCATGTCCTTGAATCCAAGAGATTTCCCAGAAGGATCAAATACGGGATACCCTGTCTGGCGAATCCAGTTTTCAAATCCTACTTTAGGGTCGGTTGTAAAGAAGGGCAGAGTCTGAATGCCTGTTTCGGCATAGACCTTGCGGGCGGCATCTGTAAAATCGGACATGGTCCAGTCCAGTGTGGGCTCGGCCACACCGGCGGCCTTCAGCATTCCGGGATCATAAACCATACAGACAGCGTTTGTCCCCAGGCTGATACCGTAGAGATTGCCGTCTACTCTTCCTCCGGAAAGATATGTTTCATCCACGCCATCAAGGTTGATAATTCCTGACTCGACAAAGGGTGTCATATCGGCTACCTGCCTGCGTGAAGCGAACTGCAGAAGGTAGGCATAGTCATGCTGCATAACATCGGGAAGGCTTCCCGCGGCAACCTGGGTATTGATTCTGTCCCAGTATCCTCCCCATCCTACAGTCTCGGGTTCGATGCTCACACCGGGATTCTTCTCCTGGTACAGATCGATGACTGCCAGAGTGCGCTCGTCCCTTGTGGGATTTCCCCACCAGGCGACACGCAGTTCGGTTTCACCTGAACTCTCCTGGGCACCTGTTGCCCAGCCTGTAAAGATGACAGCAGTAAGCAGAACCAACAGCAATAGTGCTTTTCTCATATTTAGACCTCCATTTATTTAAAACCGTCCTGATTGGGGACAGCTTTCTTACCTAAATATTTCTGCAGGACTCTCTGACTACCAGCCTGTGCTTCAAAAGAATCTGCTGGCAGAGAATATCCGGATTGGCTATCTGATAACGGAGGGCATCCAGTGCGGCACTTCCGTACTCCTGGTAGGGTATATGTATACTTGTTAGAGGGGGGGTCATAAAGGCGGCGGGCTCCACATCATCCATCCCGATAAGAGAGATATCTTCGGGTATGCGCAATCCCCTCTCCCGGGCCACTTTGTTGAACCTCATGGCGAGCTCATCGGAAAGGGCGAACCATGCACCGGGCATCCGATTCTCATCGATCAGAGAGTGAAGGACCTCTTCAAAACCGCCGTCCCTGTCGCTGAAGGAACAGTCCGGCAGGGAGAGGCCTCTCTTGCGGAAGGCATTCTCGTAGCCTTTTTTCTTGTGCCTGTCGATCTGATACTGACTGGTTACCCCCCAGCAGCCGATGTCTCTGTGGCCGAGATCCAGAAGGTACCCCGCAGCCTCTTCGGCTGCTGCCTCAAGGTCAACGCTGATCCAGTTTGTGACTCTGTCGTCGAACATGCGGTTGACCAGAACGTAGGGGATACCAAGGTCCCTCAGGGTCCTGGCCTCCTCTTCCTCTTCCTCACTTTTCTTTCCGAGGATAAGGACACCCTTGTACCCCTTCCCTGATGAGAGGTCGCCGGATTGAATGCCGCCGGTTTTAAGCTCCACCGAACAGTTGTAACCGCTGGCCCTGTTCATAAATCCAGTCATGGAGAGGCCGTACCCCTTGAAGTACTTGAAGTCCGGCCTTATAGAGATGACAAAGGTTCCGCTGCAGTCATCAGGCCGTTCCGGTTCATAGGGATAGTTGAGCTGCTGTATGGCTGAAAGGATTTTCTCCCGGGCTTCGGGGCGGACTTTGTCCCCTCTGAAAAACCGGAATACTGAACTCCGTGAAACACCGGAAAGTTCTACAATGTCGTCCTTTGTTGCCATGGTCACCTCAAAATTATTGTCTCATTGAATTTGATCTATGTCAAAAGAAATGATACTATATGTCATTATTTGTGACACTTTGTCTCAAAAAAGCGAAGGACGGTCACGGAATGGACGGAGATGAGAATATGGCGGATATACTGTTATCAATTGACAGAGGGGAACTTGAAGAGACCATTCACCGGGTAGTAACCCGGACCATGGATATGGATTTTACATGGGAGTGGCCATGCGGAGTTGCGTTCTACGGAATATCCCGGGCCTGGGAGTGCACCGGCAGAGACGAATACATGGACTACCTGAAAAGCTGGATTGATGAGTATATGGAAATAGGCCTTCCCGTCTTCATGGTCAACACCATGAGCATGGGACACCCTCTGCTCTCCCTCTACGAATATACACAGGATAAAAAGTATCTCGACCTTGCTGTCAGGAAGGCTGAGTTTCTGAAAAACGAAGCCACCCGCTTCGGCGACAGTGTTCTGCAGCATACAGTTTCCGCTGACAATGATTTTCCGGGCCAGGCCTGGGCGGACACCCTCTTTATGGCAGCCTACTTTCTCCTGCGGGTCAGCCGGATTACGGGGGAAAAGTCCTATGAGCAGGATGCCCTCCATCAGTATCTGATGCATGAGGAGCTGCTGCAGGATGCGGAAACCAACCTCTTCTACCATGGATATGACGATCAGACAAAAGGGCATATGTCCGGAATCCACTGGGGACGGGCCAACGCCTGGGCCGCCCTGACCATGGCGGAAGCCAAAAACTATATAAACTATCTCTATCCTGAGTTTATGGCCATCGACTGCGCCTTGCGGGACCAGCTCAGCGCCCTTGTCCGCCTCCAGAGCCCCGGAGGACTCTGGCACACAGTTCTTGATAATCCCGGAACCTGTGAGGAGGTTTCGGCAAGCTGCGGAATAGCGGCGGCCCTTGTGATCAACAAACACCCCCTCCACAGGAAGGCGGCCCTGGCGGCCTATCGGGGAGTGCTTGAAAATATTGATTCCAGGGGAATGATACAGAACGTTTCGGCGGGCACCGCTGTTATGAAAACCCTTGAGGACTACAACAGGGTGCCGAAGAAGAGGATTCAGGGATGGGGGCAGGGACTGGCACTGAGCTTCTTCTGCGCCCTCCTTGATCACATCAAGGCGGAAAGCCCCGCATCCTGATACCGGCCGCCCGGGCCGGTCCCGGCGGTATCAGACTGCGGAGACGCCGCCCCTGATGCCGCTGACATGATTCATTCTGAAGACCTCGCCGCTGCAGTTCTCAACAGTCACATCCCGGAAGCTGCTCTCTTCCACATATTCTGCAAACACTCCCTCACCGGACATGGGTTCAAGCTTGTCCCGCATGGCGGGGAATTCGGGGTCGGCACCCGTCTTCATATGGATTCTCAGGTCGCTGAAGTTCAGCTCCCTCAGGGGGCTTTCGGGAAGGCCGTTGAGAAACATGGCGGCGGAGCGGACATTCCGCGCCGTCAGACCGTTTATGCTGATTCTCCGGAAGGCGGGAGTTCCCTCGTCAACGGGATAGGCGTCGGGGTCCCAGACCTTCCTGTCCTTTCCCCCCTCACCGCAAAAATAGTAGAGGTTCATCACAACAGGACACATCACATCGTCCATGATGAGGTTGCTGATCCGGATGTCCTCAACCACACCTCCCCTGCCCCGGCGGGACTTGAGGCGGACTCCCCTGTCGGTTCCGTTGAAGATGCAGTTGCTTATAACAACATTCCTGACGCTGCCGCTCATCTCGCTGCCGATGACAACACCCCCGTGTCCGCGGACCAGAGTGCAGTTTGTTATGCTTATATTCCGGCAGGGAATCCGCTCCGGGTTCTGCTCCACACCGCTTTTAATTGTGATGCAGTCGTCTCCCACATCCACATGACAGTCTGAGATTCTCACTTCGCTGCAGGAGTCCGGATTTATTCCGTCGGTATTGGGGGAATCCGCGGGATTCCGGATGGAAATATTATGGATGGTGATGTTCCGGCTGTTCACAGGGGTGACAGTCCAGGAGGGAGAGTCCACCAGACGGATGCCTTCGATGAGGATTCTTTCGGAGTTCTCGAAGGAGATGAACCGGGGACGGGGATGATCCAGCTCCCCCGCCCGGAAGGGCTTCCACCAGAGAGCCCCCTGGCCGTTCAGAGTCCCCCGTCCGCAGACTGTGACATTCTCAAGATCCCTTCCATAGATCAGGGGCATGTAGCAGTCCTGAACCTTCCCCTCCCACCGGGACTCAACAAGGGGAAACTCATTCAGTTCTGAGTGAAACAGAATCTCCGCCCCCGCATCCAGGTGAAGTGCGGAGTTGCTGCACATCTCAATGGGGCCGGAGCTGTATTTTCCGGGAGGAACATAAACCGTCCCCCCCCCCTGTTTTCTGCAGATATCAAAGGCCTTTTTAAAGGCACCGGTATAGTGTTTATCATTTCCCTCTTTCAGGGATTTTATATTAATCATTTCAGAAATCATGTATCACTATCTCCTGTCTAAATTTCTCTGAATGAAGAGGGACTTACTCCATAGACCTTTTTAAAGGCTCTGCGGAAGGAGTGCATGCTCGAGTATCCGGACCCGGCGGAAACCTCTTTTATAGGCATTTCCGTAGTGGTCAGCAGGGTTCTGGCCCTCTCCATTCTCAGGCGCTCCAGCATGGTATAAAAATTTTCATCACAATAACGTTTAAAGAAATGGGAGATATAACTCTCACTCTTTTTGAAGGCATCGGCAATACTGCTGAGGCTCAGGGACTCGTCCAGAAAATGGGACTCCACGTAGGCAATGAGTCTCTCCTTCAGTTCATCCTTGCACTTCTGGCTGTCCCGTTTGAGGGCCTCCTCCATCTCCCTGAATACGGCACATACCGTACTCTCTACCTCTTCCGCAGACTTCAAATGAAAATCAAAAAAGTCAGGTTTATCAGAAAGGACAGGATTGATCCTTATCAGCAGGCTTCTGAGCTCCATAAAGTAGGCCTGCCTGTTGCGGACACTCAGCTGCTTCTCCTTCATATTCTCGTCCCAGTTCTCCCGGAAGAGATTGAGGGCCAGGTCGGCATTCCCCGCTTTCCCGAGGTTCACAAGCTTTTGAAGGACATCGATGGGCAGGGACGACTCCCGGGACGTGGGGGAGAGGTTTCTGTACTCATAGATCCGCCCCCTCTCCTGTGAGGAGAGTTCATCGGCCATCAGCCTGGCCTGTCTGTAGGAGCTGTTGAGGTTGAACGCATCGTTTACAGGATTGCCCACGGTCCAGTAGCAGGGAAGGTCCACATGATCATTGAGTATGCTCTGCAGCTCCCGGATCTCCTTCTCCATCAGTTCAAACCAGAGATCACGGTCAAAGGAATTGATGCTGAAAATATAGCCTATGGAGAGATTGTCCAGATCCAGCCAGCATCCGGGAAAGCTGCTTTTATCCTTGAGAAGTTCAATGACGCTCAGCTTTAGGCCTTTAATCTCACCAAGGTTGCCGCTGTCCTCAACAAACTGATCTGAAAAGATGTTCAGCAGAAGGATACCGTTTCGTCCCCGGGGAAGAGGTTTGTTCAGAAAGAGCCTCAGAGACTCCATCTCTTCGGGGCTGTCAAATCCGTATTTGACAAGGCGGTAGTAGTACTCCTCCCCTATGACCTTTCTGTGTTCCTCCAGCCTGTTTTCAAGAGAGTTGTTGTTGCTTATCAGGGCCTGTACCGAGGAGTTCAGGACCTCATAACCCGAACCTTCCTTGCGTTCCTCCGGAACAGATCCCTGCACCATATTGTACAGACTGTGGAGAGGATTGGCATTTCTTCTTGCCAGAAGGAATGCGGCCAGACAGCCTGCGACAAAGACAACAGCATAGATAATGATCATGATCCAGCGGATCTGTACGAGCCTCTCATAGGCGTCCTTGTAGGGGACTGTGAGACCAAATGTCAGACCGTACTTTTCCGATACCGATTCGATCCTGATACCCCTCCCGGCAAGGCCGGTCCTGCTGCCTGCAAGGAGCTCCTCACCGGGGTTCTGCAGGTAGGGTTCCCCCCTCCAGCTTGTACTGTCAGGATAGTAGTAGGCGAAGAGATCACTCTCCCCGATGGTATACAGAACAAAGGCTGTGTTTGTTGAGTTGAAGTAGAAGGGGATGGTCTTGATAAACGGCAGTCCCTTATAAACCTCATTCTTGCTCAGTATGGTATCGGACTTCAGAAAGGAGGCGCTGTGATAGCGGGAGGTCAAAAAACTTCTCCACTCCTCCTCTTCCCAGTCTCCGTATTTGAAGTTGTACCTGAAAAACATATCCAGGGGGATGATTGTCGTTCCATCCATAACATAGCCGCTGTTCAGGAAGATTATGTAGTAATCTTTGGCGATGTTGTTTTCAAGCATCATAAAGGAGTTCAACCGCTTCATGGCCGCCACCATATCCAGATGAAAGTCCGGGTCCAGGGGGCGCTGCTGCTTGCTCAGGGAGTCCATTTTCTTGTCCTGGCTTATCTGAAAAACCTGATTTTCCAGACTGGATATCCGCTGGTCCACTACAAACCGGACCTGACTTATAAGGGCCCTGTTGGACTTGTCAGCATAGTCCTTTACAACATCAGTGCTGCCGTGAAAGGTCAGAATACTGAGGGTAAGCGGGATCAGGAGAATGAGCAGATAGGATATCAGAAATTTTCGCAGGAAGGGCCGGTGAGCAAGTACTTTCATAGGGCATTGTAAACCGGCGGTGGAAATACCGCCACCGGTTTACTATGTTTTTATATCTCAGTTCTGTCTGTCATAAGCAGTCTTGTAGAGCTCAACATATCTGTTGATTCCCAGTCTTTCAAGCTGCTTCAGATAGGTATTCCAGTCTGAGTCTGAAAATCCGTTTACGATCCACTTTGCCTGTGTTGTATAGATGAAATTCAGAAGGTCTGTCTGTATCAGGCTCAGCTCCTCAATCTCATCGTTACTGAATTTGAAGGGGTAGTTGTAGGGATACTTGGACAGGTAGGGTCTGTACACATCACAAGTCTCGGTCTTGGCTACATAGCTTGCCTTCTCTTCAACATACTTGTCGAAAAGGTCGCTTGTCATCATTGTAACAGCGCTGACCAGGGGTGAGGACATGGGCCACTCACTGGGTTTAACATCGGGAGATCTCAGTTCGGTGTTTACTTCCCATCTTCCGCCTGTTGAGGGAACCATGGCTTCCGCGTCGGCATAACCGGGCTCTTTGAACATACCGAAAGTCATCTGTACGCAGTTTTCATCTTCGTTGATGAAATCAACCCATCTGATAAGAGCTTCGGGAGATTTGGCTGTGCTTGTAATGGCAAAGGAACCCTCGGAGTATCCGAGCATGGCTCTCATCCAGCCCTTGTCACCCCGGGGGCCTTCAAGGGGGGGCATCAGACCGAATTTGTCCTCAACTTCAGGAGAGGCGATGGAGTAGCGGAAACGGTAGTCTGTATAGGCTCCGACGCTTCCCTGGTTTCTTACCTTGTTTGTAAGAGTGGCTCTGTCCTGGGAGAATACCTCGGGGTCGATCAGTCCCTCTGAGTAAAGCATAGACAGATAATCGACGGCGTCTCTCCACTCTGACTTGTCAGCGGTGAAGAGAACTTCGCCGCTGTCGCTGATTGTAATGTGGAGGGGATTGTCCTGGATTCCGAAAGCGGGGAAGATCCAGTAGTGTTCTCTCTTAACCTCTCTTACAGGAGGATTCTCAACATAGAGGAAGGACCAGGGGATTTCGTCGGCCTTTCCATTTCCGTTGGGGTCCTGTGTTTTGAAAGCCTTGAGAACCTGGTAGAACTCGTCGGTGGTTGTAGGCATATCAAGACCCAGGGCATCCAGCCACTCTGTGTTGATAATGGCTGCATTCAGAGAGTCAAAACCATAGTCCTGAATGGCAGACAGGGCATAGAGATTTCCGTCCAGGCTTCTGGAGAAGGCATCATACATGGGGTCCATCTTTGCCTTTACATTGGGAGCGTACTGGTCGATCAGATCGTCAAGGGGGAGCAGAACACCATCGGCTCCGAACTTCTGGATCTCATCGGCAGAGAGGCTCTTCTGGGCATGGAAGGCATCGGGAAGGTCCATTGAAGCAACAACGAGGTTCTTCTTCTCCTGCCACGAGGCCTGGGGTACCATGGTCCAGGTCACTTTCATATTAGTTTCCTGTTCAAGCCACTTCATCATTTCGGTCTGGTCGTAACGGCCCTGACGGGTGTTATTCATAAGAATACCCATCATTTCAAATTCAACAGGCTCCTCTACAATGGGGAGACCTTCGGGGTTGAACTGAACGCTAGCGGAACCGCTCTCCTGCTGACCGCCGGCAAAGAGCATACTGGAGCACAGGAACAGAGCAGAGACAACAGAGATGAATCTTTTTTTCATTTTTTCCTCCAATTTTTTAAACGGATACATCCGTCATTAACCTTTTACAGATCCCATGGTGATTCCCTTTTCAAAGTACTTCTGGAGTACAAGATAGAGAAGCAGCATCGGGAGAGTGGCCATTATGATAATGCCGTACTTCATTGATTCAGCGGCCTTTATCATCTCATCAATGGCTTTAATATCATCGGACATCATCTCCATGACCTCCGAGTTGACCTGATTCGACGCCAGAAGATCCTTCAACACTATCTGCAGTGGCTGATACTGGGATTTATCCAGATAGATCATGGCACGGAAAAAGTCATTCCACTGAAACACACCGTAGAAAAGGAGCATTACAATGATAATAGGAGTGGAGATGGGTATAAGAATCCTGAAGAGATAACCGAAATGGCTGCATCCGTCAATCTGGGCCGCCTCGTAGAGGGAGCTGATATTGGATGAGCGGAAGTAGGATGTGGCAATGAGGATGTTCATTACCTGTATTCCCCTTACAACAAGCAGACAGGCATAAGTGTTCCTGAGCCCCAGTCCCCTGACAAGGATATAAGTCGGAATCAGACCACCGTCGAAAAACATGGTGATAAGAAGGAAGATTGTTATAATCTTCTTTCCGCTGAAATCGCTTCGGGAGAGGGGATAGGCTGCAAAGAGGGAGAAAGCCGCTCCGATCATAGCGCCTGCCACGGCATAAAAGATGGAGTTTCTATATCCGATCCAGAGCTGATTGTAGTTCACGATCCTCTCATAACCGCTGAAGGTGATCTCCTTCGGCCAGAAGGAAATATCACCGGATATAACCAGATCGGGATTGCTTATCGAAGCGATCAGGATAAAGTAGAGGGGATAGAGGACTATAAAACACCCTACCAGAATTATGGACGAAGTGATGACATTGAACAGGATGTCCGACTTGGTCTGTTTATGGGTCATTGCCCGCATTAATGAACTGTTACCAAAGACTTTCATCTGCGACCCTCCTGCTGATTTTGTTGACGGCGATAATCAGAATAAGATTGATAACCGTCTGGAAGAGGTTGATTGCCGTTGAATAACTGAACTGGGCATTTATCAATCCTGTCTTATACACATAGGTACCGATGATTTCCGAGGTATCCTGGTTCAGGGCTGTCTGCATCAGCAGAGCCTTCTGGTAGTCGATGTTGAGCATCCTTCCGACCTTGAGAAGCATCATCGTCACAAGAGTCGGGAGAATGGCGGGAATATCGATCCTCAGGATTTTCTGGATCTTGCTTGCACCGTCAATGGTGGCCGCTTCGTAGAGGGAGAGGTCCACTGCAGTCAGTGCAGCCAGATAGATAATGGCTTCATACCCCGAGTGCTGCCAGACCCATGAAAAGACAAAGATATGGCGGAACCAGCCGGGCTCACCCATAAAGAAGACCCGTTCTCCGCCCATATTCTCAATGACAGAATTCACAACTCCCGAGGAGGGAGAGAGAAAGAGGTAGAGCATACCCACCATAACGACAAGAGAGATAAAGTGAGGGGCAAATGTAACTGTCTGGGAAAACCTTTTCAGTTTATTCAGCCGCAGATGATTGAGAAGAAGGGCAAAGATTATGGGAATCGGGAAACCCATAATAATGTTGTAGAAGCTTAAAACCAGAGTATTTTTCAGCAGCTTGAAGAACATCGGTGAAGTGATGAACTTTTCAAAGTGTGAAAAACCGATCCAGGGGCTTGAGCCCATACCCCTGGAAATGCTGTAGTTTTTGAATGCAATCTGTATTCCGTACATGGGAATATAGTGCAGTATAAAAAAGAACACGATAACAGGCAGAACAAGAAGCCAGAGCTGCCACTCTTTCTTGTTGATAATTTTCCATTTTATCCGCTGCCAGAGGGTGTTCGACGGAATCTGACCTTTAAGGGCAAGGTCCTTTTGTTTCTCCATTGTCTAAACCTTTTAAGATGTAACAGATTTTTTCGATGATTTATTATCACGGCCGAATTTTGACACTGTAAACAATCAATCCTTGTTCAAAGGGGACAATTCTGGCTTAGGCAGAGGGGACAGATTTTGATTCGATGGACAGATTTTGCGGTTTTTGCGGGAGAGAAGCTTCTGAAACCGGTTTATATCAGAAATACTTGTTTTTTATATACTACAGACCTGAGGCCATTTATTGATGAAAAAAGTGAGAATTATCCGCAGCATCCCTGGACTTCAGGCAGATTTCACTCACATCCAGAGCATGGGAACCCCACTGACGACGCAATTCAGAATCCGAGAGGGCT
Source organism: Oceanispirochaeta sp. (assembly GCA_963676905.2). Lineage (GTDB taxonomy): Bacteria > Spirochaetota > Spirochaetia > DSM-2461 > DSM-2461 > Oceanispirochaeta. The sequence continues at coordinate 1,350,131 of CAXXVE010000001.1, read as the reverse complement.
TCAAGAAACGCAGTAAACACACTCTCATCCTGCAGAAGGGGCAGCTCTCTCTCCTCCGACGCCGAGATTATATAGACACGGCCCGACCGGACCTCAATGACACCCTCTGTCCCCGCCAGCCGCAGCCTGTCGTCGCCGTGGGTTCCTGCCCCGGAAGGCCGGCAGTAATCAACAGAAAGGGATGCCTGTATCCCGTCCTCCATGACATAGCTGCACAGTGCCGTCAGCTCAAGATCGCCGTTGCCGCCGTTATCCTCTGCCGAATGAACAGCGTAGCCCTCGAGGATGTTCCTGCCGCCGTATCTGAGTATCCAGTCCACACCATGACTGCCCACCCAGGGTATAGTTCCCGTGTAGTTCTCACGGCTGCTGTAAAAGGGGGGGCGGACACCCAGTTTATACGACTTCCTGGCATTGATCATCCGTATACGGCCGATGCCCGGCTCTTTCAGATACTCTCTCAGGGTAACAAAGGGCGCCGTATAGGAGATGCCGAACATCCCCCCCAGACAGGAGTTTCCTCCATTCCAGAGCCGCCGGATCTCATCCAGATCGTCCAGTGTTCCGGCAAGGGGTTTTTCGGCAAACACATGGATACCTCTCTTCAGGGCCTCCATTGTAATCTCCGAAGCCCTTCCGTACCATGTGTTGTTGACAATAATATCCGGCCTGACCTCATCGAGCAGACTGCGCCAGTCCTGAAATGAGGGACAGCTGATTCTGGGATCTGATTCCAGAGAGTTCATGGACTCTCCCGGCACCCCCGGGGCGGTCCCTGCAATAGAGAAGGCCGGCGAAAGGACATCAAGAACATAATTTTTGTGGCCGGAGTTTCCGATGATCACAGTCTTCACGCCTCAACCTCCAGCTCCTGTCCTTCCGCAGCCCAGGAGAGTTTCTGTTCATAAAACCCCCTGCCCTCTTCAAGGATACAGTTTAATGCATCCGCCCCTCCGGGCAGAATTACGTCCTCGCCTTCAGATATGCCTGAAGAGATCCTCCTGATCTCCGGCATGGACCTGTAAAGCTCCCTGATGCAGAGGGTATGAGAGATTGAGTTCTCTATATGGCAGAGAGGGCGGGTCCCGGAAGCAATGGAGTCGAAGAGATTACGGAAGACAGTGATTTTGGGATTCTCCCCGCCATTGTCAAACTCCTCCGTCACTCTGCCCTGAGTGTCAAAAACCGTGGTGCGGCCGCCGTCCATGGTCCACCGGATCTCTCCCTCTTCAAGCAGTATACGCATTGAGGGCTGTGAGTTGTCCCCCGCGGCAAGGGAGGCACCCATCCTTATAAATGCCCCCGATGCTGTACGGACCTGTATGAACTGGGTATCGGCAGATTCAATATCATTGACTCTGTAGTTCTCTCCATAGACAGTACCGGGGACAGCGGATTCATCCGGAGTGTCTCCCGCAATATAGAGGAGATTCTGAAGGACATGGGCGGCTGCATTCTGCAGAGGAGAGTCAAAGACAAACTGTTCCCCTGAATGGATTCTTCCGGACCATCCGTTCCTCCGGAAGTAGCCACGGCTGCGCTGCCATGAGACGACTCCCCTCAGTTCAAGAAGCGCTCCGAGAGAGCCCTCCAGAATCAGCTTTTTGATTCGCTGTATGGAGGAGGAGTAAATATTCTGAAAACCGACAGCCAGAGTCATGTTGCTCCTGCGCCTCAGCACGGCAAGGTCCAGAGCATCCTTGTATGTTCCGGCAACGGGCTTTTCGCAGAGTACATGAAGGCCCGCCTCAAGGCAGAGCCTGCTGTACTCATAATGGCTGGGGATTCCAGTGGGTATACAGACCAGATCGAGAGCCCTCTCTGCGGCCAGCAGTTCAGGGAGAGAGGAATAGATCCGGATGGAGGGCAGCTCTTTTTTCAGAGCCTCCAGTTCAATGCGGTCCTGTTCGGGAAATGCGACAACCGCCGCCTCAAGGGAGCACAGGCCTTCTTTCCCGAGAACTCCAATGGATTCAACATACCTTTGCCCGAAACCGCCGATGCCGATTATGGCCAGTCTGATCATACTCTCTCCTCACGCTCTTTTCAGGAGATATTGTAAACCCGATCGGCAGGGGTTGGAACCTGTTCGTTTCATTTATTACATGCAATAAAGGCTTAAAAAAACCGCAGACCCGGCGCGTATCGGATCTGCGGTAAGAGAAGAGGTCAACCGGAAATCAGTTCCAGTGTTTCTCCATCCTTTTCCGGAGGGATGCCCTGTAGGCGTCCCAGTCGGTAATTGGTTCGGCAGCCAGGCCCTCCTCACAGGCGGCCTTTGCAACAGCCACAGCCTCCCACTCAATAACACGGGGATCAAAGGGCTTGGGAACAACATACTCTTTTCCGAACTCGAAGTTCCGTCCGTAGGCCTTTACGACTTCTTCGGGTACAGGTTCTTTGGCAAGATCGGCCAGTGCTCTGGCGGCGGCCATCTTCATACCTTCAGAGATCCTTTTAGATTTAACATCCATGGCCCCTCTGAAGATAAAGGGAAAGCCCAGAACATTGTTAACCTGGTTGGGGTAGTCACTGCGTCCTGTACCGATTATCAGATCATCCCGTGTGGCCAGGGCCAGTTCGGGCCTGATCTCCGGATTGGGATTGGCCATGGCAAAGATGACAGGGTCGGGAGCCATGGTCTTCAGCATATCGGCGGTCAGGCAGTCTGCCACTGAGAGGCCGATGAACACATCGGCTCCGTCTACGGCCTCGGCAAGAGTCCTCCTGTCTGTCTCGGCAAGGAACTCCTCCTTCTCGGGGGTGATCCTTTCGGTACGGCCCTTGTAAAGAACCCCTCTGGAGTCCAGCAGCAGCAGATTTTCCCGCTTTACACCGGCGGCAATAAACATTTTGGAACAGCTTATGCCGGCGGCGCCGGCACCGTTGACGACAACCCTGATCTCGCCCATCTTTTTTCCGCTGATTTCACAGGCATTCATCATGCCCGCCGTAGCGATGATGGCGGTTCCGTGCTGATCATCATGAAAGACGGGGATGCTGCACTCTTTGATCAGGGTCTGTTCAATCTCAAAACACTCGGGAGCCCCGATGTCCTCGAGGTTGACACCGCCGAAGGTGGGCTGCATCAGCTTCACTGTCTCGATAATCTTTTTGGGGTCCTTTGTATCCAGCTCAATGTCGAAAACATCAATGTCCGCAAATCGTTTAAAGAGGACACCCTTCCCCTCCATAACAGGCTTGGAGGCCAGAGCCCCTTTGTCACCCAGTCCCAGGATGGCGGTACCGTTTGAAACAACGGCCACAAGGTTTCCCTTACCTGTGTACTTGTATGCATCGCCGGGGTTGTCGGCAATCTCGAGAACAGGATGGGCCACTCCGGGGGAGTAGGCCAGAGTCAGATCATCCGCGGTAGCGCAGGGCTTGGTGGCCACCACTTCCAGTTTACCGGGTTTACCGTCCCGGTTGTGGTACTCAAGAGCCCTGGTCTTCATATCTTCCATAATGCTTCCTTAAAATCTTTATCCGGGATTCAGGCATCCCAGGAAAATTTAAAATCCATATTCCAGCGGTCCCGGAGCTCGGACATCTGCTTCTGCAGTACGGCGGGGACGGGGCAGCCGTGGTCCTTTCTGTAATTCCAGGCCACATACTCCTTCTCTCCGGCGGTGTAGATTCTCTCTTCACCCGGAGCCTTTTTCGATTCCCTCAGCCCCCGCATGATTGTCCCTGCCACAGAACGGAACACATTTTCACCCATAAAGGCTTCGGTGTTGATGGCTATAAAGAAGTGTCCCAGAGGATAGGGAATTTTGTTGCCGTCGGCATCAAAGCCGTTCAGATCCTTCATAAACTTGCCGTTCTGCAGGGCAGCGGAGAGGACTTCCACCACAGTGGCGTAACCGAAGCCCTTGTAACCGGCGGTCTCCTCACCGATACCTCCCAGGGGAGCCAGGGCAGCCTTGCCTTTAGTAAGGTCGATAAGAACCTGCTGTGTATCGGTCCGGGTCTCTCCGTTTTCATCAATAACCCATCCGGGAGGCAGATCCTTCCCCGCCCGTCCGTAGACCTCAAGCTTTCCCCTCTGGGAAACGGAGGTGGCGCAGTCCAGAATAAAGTCAAATTCCTCGTCCGTGGGCAGACCGATGGTCAGCGGGTTTGTTCCAAGCATATTTTCCACACCGAAGGTCGGCGCAATGGAAGGACGGGCATTGGTACCAGTAATACCGATCATCCCCGCCTTTGCGGCCATGGAGGCGTAGTATCCTGCAATGCCGTAGTGGGTGGAGTTCCGTACTGCCACCATACCCATGCCATTGGCTTTTGCCTTGTCTATGGCCATCTGCATGGCCTGTTTTGAAACGACATGGCCCATTCCGTTATTTCCATCAAGAACGGCGGTTGTCCCTGTCTCTTTGACCACATCCACCTTTGTCAGGGGATTCATAATGCCCGCATCAATCCGGTCTATATAGATCGGTTTCAGACGGCCGATGCCGTGGGAATCGATCCCTCTCTTATCCGATTCGATCAGAACATCTGAAATAATATCGGCATCCTTCTCAGGAATTCCGCTGTTCATCAGAGCCTGTTTCATAAAGTCCTCTAGGACCTTGAAATCCATCCATTCGCAGTCCTTGTAAGCATCGGCGTATCCCATATTAACTCCTTGATTATGTACCAATCACAATTCTGTCTTTTTTATCAGTCAACTAACAGATATGATAGATCGTTTCTGATCTATTTGTCAATTTTAAAGACCGGTTTAGTTCTTTTTTAACTAAAAACCTAATAATATCTCATATTCGATCATTTAAGATCATTTCAGGTCATCCAAAACGATCAAATTCACCCCGGCCTCCGTAAAATCCTCCATCATGGAGGGGTCGGGAAGGGAGTCGGTTATGAGGGTCGTCACCGATGAAACTGGAGCAATATGGTGGAGAGAGAGGGAACCGATCTTGCTGGAGTCGGCCACGATAATAACCCGGCCTGCTGTCTGCTCGATCATCCTCCGGCTTACTGCGGCTTCGTGGCTGTTGTGGGAGGTGAGCCCCCGGCGCAGGGATATGCCGTCAATCCCGATAATGCTTGTGGTGGGATAACTCAGATTCAATCGTGTAAGGACTTCCTCCCCCACAAGGCAGCCTGTTGCGGATCGGAGGGCTCCCCCTGTGAGAATCACCTCACATCCCGATGAGCTTTCCAGATTGCAAACGGCGGCGACGTTGTTACTTATCACAGTCAGCTTATCCATCTGAACAAGCTGCCTCAGAACAAGGGCTGTTGTGGAGCCGCTGTTGACGAAGACAGTCTCTCCCGGCTCAATCAGGGAGGCCGCCTTCCGGGCGATTCCTGTCTTTACTGAAACATTCTGCCTGCCCTTGGCAAGATAGCTGGGCTCATTGATCTTCCGGCTGGAGAGAATAGCCCCCCCGTGGGTCCGTTCCAGAAGCCCCTCCCCCTCCATGGAGGCAAGGTCTCTGCGGACTGTGATGACGGAGACTTCCAGTTCTCCGCTCAGCTCATCAACCCTTACAATACCCTTCTCCTTCAGGAGCTGGAGGATACGGGCACGCCGTTCAGCTGGTATATCCATTTTCATAAAATCTCCCTGCTGAATCTATTGTGGCTCATAAACGATCGTCATGCAAGCAATATAAATCAAATACGATCGTCCCTACCATGGATAACGCCCCGTATACTGCAGAAGTCCCTGTGTGTCAGAGACCAATCTAAATCATGTCATTACTGACTCTGTATTCTGAAGGCGTAAAACCAACCCGGTTCTTGAAGTGCTTGCAGAAGCTTCTCCTGTCGGAGTAGCCCACTTTCTGACTGAGAATTTCAATGGAGTAGTCTGATTCAAACAGGAGTTTCTTCGCCGTTCCTATCCTGTACTCATGGAGCAGGTCGGTAAAGGTGACATTAAAGTACTCCAGAATCATCCTCTGAATGTGTCTGGGAGAGTAGGACAAAGCCTCAGAGACACTTTGAAGAGAGATATCTTCGGTATGATGCTGTTTGATGTAACTGGCAATCTTTACGGCGTTATTGCTGATCCCCACATCGGTGATTTCATCAAAATCCGACCGCCTGAGTACAACCGAAAACGACTGGGCAGCGGAAATAAGGAAATCTGTTACAAGATTCTGGAGTTTGATAAACTCCCCCATCCTTCTGCTTTCCAGATTCCGGCAGAGGATATCAATGGCCATACGGCATCCGCAGCTGTCGGAAACCTTGCTGAACTCATGCTTCAGCATATTCTCGAGAACCCGCTTTTCATCCTTGACGTACTCTGCATAAAACGTATCTCTCTCCGGCTGGAACAGCCAGTCAAAGGTAATGCTCAGATTTGAATAATCTTCAAAAGGGACAAAAAGGCACTCATGACTGACCCCCGGAGAAATAATAAGCAGCTCATTTTCCTGGAGCTCAAAACGTTCATCAGCAACTTTGAAAATGGATGTTCCCGACAACTGAAAGTAAACCTCAAAGGAGTGGTGGGAGTGGGAGAACCCTATATTCCCGGGTGTATTGTAGGTAAAACTTCTAATATGAATCTGTCCTGTAAGAACAGAAAGCTTCTCTGAAAAGAACTCCATTTTCCTTAAAATAGGAAATGACGACAATCTCCCCTCCTTTAGCGACACATTCGTTTATTTTCAAGGCGGATTTGAAATTCGTCAATGAATATATATTTAACGATATGTATAGTTTTATGACTTTACACCCTCCCTGAATGACCTGAAAATCTCCCGATTCATCCCTTTCTTATAAAAGTATTTTTTTATCGTTATGACATAAAAATCCTGAAACATGTCGCAACAGTGACTTTCGTTCTGAAATTTTTGGCCTCAATAATAGATTAAGAGGAGAAAACAGCCGGCACTTTTTCATCCATCTTAAGGCCAGTCCAACCACCGATCGGAAAGGGCTGTTCCAACTATTTTCACCAACGGAGGTTTAGCTATGGCTGACAAATCTGAAGTGATGCGTCTTGAAGATCTGACCTATGAAATGCGTGTCAAACTGTTGAAGCTGTGCGGTACCTATGAGGGCGCCGTACATATCGGCGGTGACCTTTCAATGACAGAGATACTGATTACAATGTTCCATCACTTTTTAAATGTAGATCCTGACAATATCCAGAATCCAAAAAGGGACCGCTTTATCCTGAGCAAGGGACACGGAGCCGTATGCATGTACATAGCAATGGCAATGCGGGGCTTTTTTGACTATGAAGAAATACTTAAAACATACGGCCAGCTGGACAGTGCCTACGGCATGCACCCCTGCAAAGTCCAGCTTCCCGGTGTTGAATGCTCTTCCGGCTCTCTGGGCCACGGCCTCTCACTGGCCACAGGACTTGCCCTCTCGGCAAGACAGAAGAAACAGAACCACAAAGTTGTCTGTCTGATGGGAGACGGGGAAACCTGTGAAGGTTCCATCTGGGAAGCAGCCATGGCTGCCGGTTCTTTCAAGCTGAATAACCTGATCGGAATTGTAGACAGGAACAAGCAGTTTATGACTGCCTACTCGGAAGATTCTATCGTAATGGAGCCTTATGCAGACAAGTGGAAGGCCTTTGGATGGAATGTAGTCGAAGTTGACGGACATGATATCGAAGAGCTGGTGGATGCTCTGGATGGCATTTCAGGATACGACTCTTCCAAACCCACCTGCCTGGTCTGCAATACAGTAAAAGGCAAAGGCGTTTCCTTTATGGAAAGAAACATAGGGTGGCATGCGGGATCTCTCAATAAAGAGGACATGGAGCAGGCACTGGAAGAACTGAGAGCAAGCCGGAAAGAACAGGCGGGAGTGAGATAATGGCAGAGAGTTTCAATTTCGGAATGTGGCTGTCCGCAAGATCAGTTGTAGGGGATACCCTGCATGAGATAGGCATGAAAAATGATGATGTATGGGTTCTGACTCCGGACATCGGTAATGCAATCAAGTCATTCAAAAAAGACTGTGGAGACAGGTTTGTAGACGTCGGAATTGCGGAGCAGAATGTAATGGGTGTGGCTGCGGGTCTGGCACTTGAGGGAAACATGCCCTTTGTTATGGGTATGATCCCCTTCCTTACAATGAGAGCCTGTGAACAGGTGAGGACAGATATCTGCTACCAGAACCTTCCTGTCAGAATAATTGGTACCGGAGGTGGCCTCACCTCAGGGGGCGGATCGACACACAACGCCATGGAAGACATCTCCATCATGAAATCGATGGTCAACATGACAGTCCTCTCCATAGGCGACCCCAACATGATCAGAGACATACTGGTTCAGAGCCAGGACTACAAGGGGCCCCTCTTTATCCGTCTGGCCCAGGGAAAGAAGGACAGGCCTCTCTACGAACCGGGATCTATGGAATTTACTATAGGCAAGGCGATAGAAGCTAAAAAGGGCTCTGATGTGACGATCTTCGCCCATGGCGAAATGGTGGGCCAGGCACTGGATGCGGCAGCCGCTCTGGAGAAGGAGTCCATCAGTGTAAGAGTCGTGGACATGTTCACAATAAAGCCCCTGGACGGCGATGCGATAAGGGCAGCTGTTGAGGAGACCGGCAACATACTGGTTCTTGAGGACCACCTGATGCAGGGAGGTCTTGCCAGCTCAATAGCCGACTTTCTGATCGACAACTCCCTGAGTCCGAAAAGATTCAAAAGGCTGGGGATTCCCCAGGTATATGCAGGCTTCGGAAGCGGAGATGAGCTGAAGAAAAAGTACGGATACGATCTTGATACAACTGTTGCCGAGATCCGTTCACTGCTGCAGGACCAATAGGGGGGAGTGTTATGTCAAAAGCCTTGATACATGTGGGAATGACCGTGAAAGACCTGGACCGGACCATTGCCTTCTACGAAAAGTATTTCGGATTCCACACTGAGATGAGGGGAGCCTTCCCTGCGGATTTCTTCCAGGAGTATTCGAGCCTCTACGGCCTGAAGGAAGGAGTCTATTCGGATATAGCCTTTCTTGTTTCACCCAACGGCATTGTGCTGGAACTCTTCCAGTTCAGTGAAATAGAGGAGGCGGGAGCAGCCCCCTGGACCAGGACGGGGTATCACCACCTCTGCCTTATGGTGGAGAGCGTGCCGGAAATATACAAAACCATGTCCTCCGAGGGAGTTGAGTTTTACTTTCCTCCCGCCTACAGAGGAGACCCCAAGGACAATGCCTACTGGACCTTCTTCAAGGATCCCGATGGAAACATGGTGGAACTGCAGGACACTGAATTTTAATAAAAGGAGAGAATGATGGGATTAACAGGATTGAAAATTCATGAGCTGGGAAGCATCTACAAGATGTTCTCCCTGGCAGGAAAAAAGGCGATCGTAACAGGAGCCAGCGGAGGTATCGGACGTTCAACAGCCAATGCCTTTGCAGAGATGGGTGCAGATGTAGCCCTGATGGACATCCCTGCAAAAGAGAAGGATCTGAAGGAGTACGCCGATTTTATTGCAGAGAAACACGGTGTGAAAACACTGGTTCTGACAGGGGATGTATCAAAAGAGGACTCCGTAAACAGCTTTATAGACAAGATGGTGGATGAGTTCGGAACCATCGACATTGTCCATGACAATGCAGGGATTGCCTGCGGCGACGCCGGATCCGACATTTCGATGAAGGACTGGGAGAAGAGCCTTGGTGTCAACCTGACAGGAGTTCTCCTTGTGGCCCGGGCTGCAGCCAATGTAATGAAAAAACACGGACACGGCGGTTCAATAATTATGACTGCGTCCATGTCCGGTCACATCATCAACATCCAGCCCCGGGGAGGACGCTATGTCCCCAGCTATCCCGCAACCAAGGCGGCGGTGATCCACCTCGCAAAATCAATGGCTATGGATTATGTGGAGGACAATATCCGGGTCAACAGCATCAGTCCGGGAATCATTCTGTCAGGTTTCCATGACGGATGGCCCGAAGACTTCTTTAAAGAAGCTGTGGAGCCGGTGCCCATGAGGCGCTTCGGAACCCTTGATGAAATAGTGGGTGTTGTGGCTTTTCTTGCCAGTGACCTTGCATCCTACGCCACTGGTTCAGACTTTCTGGTAGACGGCGGTTATACCTGCTGGTAATCAACAGCAGATCAGTTAAAACGACCCCGAACAAAAGCAATTGAACTATTCCATACAGGAGGAATGATATGGAAAATGTGCAGGAACTAGGTTATCCCGGAGTAGGAGTAAAGGGCAAAAAGGAGCCCGTAAAGAGACGGTATGAGTATGTAGACGCCAATATACAGCTATCCTTCAAACAGAGGATCAATTATGCTGTTGCGGACTACGGATACAATGCCATCTATTTCTGGGTCAGCGCCTATCTGATGATCTACTATACCGATGTTATAGGCCTCAGTGCGGCGGCCATTTCTATTCTGGTTCTGGCCATAAGGATTTTTGATGCCATCAATGACCCCTTTATCGGCTCATTGGCAGACAGGACAAAAACACGGTGGGGCCGGTTCAGACCCTGGATTTTCGGCGGTGGAATTGCCCTTGCCCTTTCGGTGATACTTCTGTTCTCCGCCAACTCGGGCTGGAGCTATGGAACAAAGCTGTTTTATGTCTGGTTTGTCTATATTCTTGTGACCCTGGCTTCAACCTCGTGCAACATGCCCTTCGGAGCCCTGAACGGCTGTCTTACTTCCAATGCGAAAGAGAGAATCAAGCTGTCGGGAATGCGTATGGTATTTGCCAATATCGGCCTGAATATTGCCGGTGTGGTTGCAATGCCCCTTGTGATCTTCTTCAGCTTTGCCAACGGAGGCATCAACAGAAACGGATACTTCTGGGCAGTTCTGCTGATCTGTCTGACAGGCATCCCCTCTCTGATATGGACAGCTGCCAATACAAAAGAGGTTCTCAACCCACCTCCCACACAGGACAAGATAGCCCTGTCAGACCAGTTCAAGACCCTCTTTAAAAACCCCTACATCATGATCATTGTACTGGGAATGTTTGTTCAGGGAATCATCATGTATGGAAGAATGACATCCCTGACTTACTACTTTCAGTATGTGTCCCATCAGGCGGCTCTGATGAGTGTCTACAGTATCGTCAACATGGCAGGAGCCATCTTCGGAGCCGGTTTTGTTGCTTCATGGAGCTATGGTGTGCTGAAGAACAAAGGACGGGTTCAGGCACTCTGGCAGTTTATCAGCGCGATATCCTTTGCCGTTATGTTCTTTACTGTTGCCCCCAATCCGGTCTTCTGGGTCCTCAGCTTCATCTGTTCCATAGGAGCTGGTGTGGGCGGTGCAACAGCCTACGGTATGATTCCCGATGCCATCGACTACGGTGAGATAAAGACAGGAGTCCGCTGCGACGGCTTTCTTGCCTCTTTTACATCTACCGCGCTCAAGTTCGGTGGAGCCATTGGTCCTGCTGCAATCGGTGCCTGGCTTGCCTTTGTCCACTATATCCCCGGACAGGAGCAGTCTGCTCAGGTTATCCGCGGTATAAACATGACAGTGACCCTGCTGCCTGCTGTTTTCTCTGTGCTTATGGGTGCCCTCTATATGGCCTATAACCTTGACGAGAAACGTCATGAAGAGATCAGAATAGAACTGGACAACAGAAGGAAGTAAAATACTCTCCCGTATCAAGAAAATACCCTCCCGGGAGGGTATTTTAGTTACATGCATCAGGCGGCCCGATAAAAAGGAGTAAAATCAGGCCTTCCTGCTCTTCTTGAAGTAATCCACATAGACGGCGATCAGGATAACAACACCCTTGACGATGTACTGCCAGAAGGAGTTGATTCCCATAAGGTTCAGACCATTGCTGAGGATACCGATAACAAGGGCCCCGATGACGGTTCCCCCTATCTTACCGGAACCGCCGCTCATACTGGTTCCCCCCAGGACTACCGCTGCGATGGCGTCCATCTCGGCCCCCTGTCCCGCGGTCGGCTGACCTGAAAACATGCGGGAGGCCAGAACAATACCGGCGATGGCGGACATGAGTCCGGAAAAGATGTAGGCAAAGAAGATGACCCGCTTCGTCTTGATTCCGGAAAAGAGGGCCGCCTGGGCATTGCCTCCCACGGCATAGATATGGCGCCCCAGCTTGGACTTGCTCATAATAAAAAAGGAGATTATCACGATAATCACAAGGTAGATGATGGGTACGGGAATCTCACCCACATATCCGGCTCCGATAAAGTTGAAGCTGTCAGACATAACACGGATGGGCTGGCCGCCGGTGTAGACATAGGCCGCCCCCCGGGCGATATTCATTGTTGCCAGGGTCACAATAAAGGGGGGAATTGTTGTGGTGGAGACTACAAAACCGTTGAATCCGCCCACAAGGAGACCGGCACCCAGACCGCAGATCACGGCCAGTACGATGGGGGCTCCGTCAAAGGCGATCATTCCCCCGGTGATGACACCAGAGAGGGCCACAACGGAACCGACTGAGAGGTCGATGCCGCCCAGGATGATGATCATTGTCATGGCACAGGCGATATAGAGGTTCGTTGCCACCTGGCGCAGAACATTGAGCATATTGTTCTTCGAGAGGAACACCGGCGACTGAATGGCCAGAATCAGGCAGAGCAGCGCCAGTCCTATGAGTATACCCATATTCTCCCTGACAAACTGGGCCAGAAAATTATGGGTCAGGTAATTTCTTTTTTTCAGAGTCATCGCTTCTGAAGCATCTTGTTTCATTTCAATTATTCTCCCTGTTCAATAGAGTGCTGTGTGGCCAGGTGCATAATCTTCTCCTGATCCAGTTCATCCCGGTTCAGGCATCCGGTAATGGTTCCGTTTGACATGACCATGACCCGGTCGCTCATATTGATGACTTCAGGCAGTTCCGAAGAGATCATAATGATCGACAGTCCCTGTTTCACAAGGTCATTCATAATGGCATAGATCTCGGCCTTGGCTCCCACATCCACCCCGCGGGTGGGTTCATCGAGGATCAGGATTTTAGGCCTGGTCGCCAGCCAGCGGCCGATAACAACCTTCTGCTGGTTCCCTCCGGAAAGGTTGCCCACGGTCTGCATGGTCGAGGGGGTTTTGATGGACATCTTGTTGATGTACTCCTCGGCAATCTGCTCCTCCTTTGCCTCATTGACAAAGATCCCCTTTATAAACTCCTTCAGCACCTTGATGGAGGTGTTGAATTTGACGTTCTGTACCAGAAAGAGGGCTTCCTCCTTACGGCTCTCGGGAACGAGGGCGAATCCCAGATCCATGGCTTCCGATGGATTTTTGATCGATACAGGGCTGCCGTCCAGACGGACGGTTCCCGTCTCGATGGGGTCCAGACCGAAGAGGCACTTCATCACCTCGCTCCGTCCGGCGCCGACAAGTCCTGCAAAGCCGAGGATCTCTCCCCTGTAGAGGTCAAAGTTGATATCATTCAGAAAGTGGCCGTCTCCCAGGTTTTCCACTTCCAGCACTTTATCGGTCAGTTCGTTATAGGTTCTTGTGTAGTAGTTTGTAAGCTGACGGCCTACCATCATGGCGATGAGCTGATCATTATCTGTTTCAGAGGTATTCACGGTTCCGATATACTCACCGTCCCGCATGACAGTAACCCTGTCGCTTATATCCCTGAGCTCACTCATTCTGTGGGAGATGTAGATGATTCCCACCCCCTGATCCTTCAGGCGGCGTATGATGGAGAAGAGGAAGTCCACCTCCTTGTCGGACAGTGAAGATGTTGGTTCATCCATCACAAGTATCCGGGAATTGAAGGAGAGGGCCTTTGTGATCTCCACCATCTGCTGTTCGGCGATGGTCAGCTCTTCCACAAGCTGGTCGGGGTCGATATCCAGGTCAAAGTTAAGCAGAAGCTTTCTCGTATTTTCATTCAGTGTTTTCCGGTCCACAACGCCGTTTTTTACAGGCTCACGCCCGAGAAAGATGTTTTCCGCCACAGTCATTTTAGGAACCAGAACCAGTTCCTGATGGATCACACTGACACCAAGGAGCTGGGAGTCATGAACATTCTTAATATGGGCCTCTCTGCCCTCTATGGTGATCCTGCCCTCGTCCAGAGAGTAGATTCCTCCGAGGACCTTTATCAGCGTCGACTTTCCGGCGCCATTTTCCCCCAGAAGGGCATGCACTTCACCGGAACGGACCTCCAGGCTGACATTGTTTAAAGCCAGAACTCCCGGAAACTGTTTTTTAATATTCTCCATTTCCAGCAATGTTTGTTGACTCAAAATCGTATCCTTTATCAGTAAAACTAAAAGACTCCGCCCTCCTCCCGGGAGAGCGGAGTCTGCTTTCGGTTCTATTTAATTGATGATTACTGCCAGCCGTCAGTACCGTACTCGTCGACATTGTCTCCGTTGATCAGGAAGGTCTTAACGGGAACTCTTTCTTCGTAGGCCTCACCCTTGAGGACTTTGTAGGCCAGATCAACAGACTCAAGTCCGATGGAGATGGGAGACTGTGCTCCGGAACCTGTAAACTGGCTTCCGGAAGCGATCTCCGCCTTGGCTTCGGGAGATCCGTCAACACCGTAGATAAGGATGTCTGTTCTGTTGGCGGCCTTACAGGCAGCTAGGGCACCCAGAGCTGTGGGGTCGTTTCCACCCATGATGGCTACGATATCGGTCTGAGCCTGAAGGATGTCGTCCATCAGCTTCATGGATGTGGGCAGGTCACCCTTGGCATCCTGCTGGGCAACGATTGTAAAACCCTGTCCATCGATGGCGTCCATAAATCCTGTGATTCTGTCGTTGATGGAGTTCATAAGAGGAGAGTCGAGGACAACAATGTTTCCACCTTCGGGATAGCGGCTGACAAGGTCCATACCGCAGACATATCCTGCGTTCTTGTTGTCAGAACCGGCATAGGCGGTAACATACTGCATGTCTTTAACTTCGGTATCAAAGTTGATGATGGGGATGCCTGCTCTTTCAAGAGCGACAAGGGCGGGGCGAACGCCCTCCCAGTCTACGGGGTTCAGGAATATGGCATCGATGTTCTGAACGATAAGGTCGTCGATCTGGTTGATCTGCTTGGCAACATCCATTGCGGGGTCCATTGTAATCAGTTTGTCGCCATTGGCTTCAACTGTATCGCGGATAGCTTTTTCAAGTGCAATAAAGAAGGGATTGTTCATGGTCATACAGGTATAGCCGAATGTGTATCCGGATTTTTCTTCACCCTGTCCGTTGGCAAAAAGAGATACGGTGCTGATCATCAGGATCAGGCCGATTGTAAGAATCTTCTTCATCTAAGTTCCTCTGCTTTTTAAGGTTTTTCCGCTGCCCGTCGGCTGCGCTCTGTTCGGTGGTACCACTATCCAAACTTAAGCTCAGGATAAATCCGTTTTTTGTAATTTGACAAACAATAAAATGTCACAAAATAAATGACAATTGTCATTTTTTAACTGACAAATAGCAGTATAATATTTTCCCAAAATCAGCTAATCTCGGGATAGAATGACTCCCATGGAAAAGAAGGTTCGCCTGGTTTACGGCGCTCTTTACGCCCTGAACCTGCTTATCATACTCTTTATTTCACTCACCATCTGCCTCACCATCTACAGGATAAATGCAGACGACATGGCCCGGAATTTTCTGGAACAGGCCCGGTATCTGCCCCATGTCGCATGGAAAGTTCCGACCTACAGCATCCTCCTTTTCCTTGTGCTTGGGATTTCGGAAATTCTGAAGACACTCTTCGGCAGCGAAGACTCCCTCTGGCTCCTCTATCTCTATCTCCTGGATATATTTATCCTGACTCTGATCTCCTACTCCCTGAACTTCAGCTACAACGTAATCTATCTCTATATAATTGCGGGCCTCTTCCTCCATCCCACGGGATTCTCGGTACGCCTGCTGATCCTGACACTGGCCCTGGGCTGCCTGATTATCTTTGACTACGACCTCTTCTCGGTGAGGGTAAACCTCCTCTCATTCAAAGATTATGTGGACTACCACAGCCCCCAGACGAGGATCTACCTCTACAGCATCAAGAGTATTCTCACCTCCATCAATCTAATGATGATCATCCTCCATTTCTACATTCTCATTAACAGCAAGATCAGGGAAAACAAGGAGTTTATCCGCCTCAACGATGCCCTGAAAAAGAATCTGGAAGAGCTGAACATTGCCAACTCCAAACTGGAGGAGGCGGGACGAATGAAGGAGAGGAACCGCCTGGCCCATGAGATTCACGACATACTGGGGCACTCTCTGACCTGTATTTCAACGGGTCTTGAAGCCAGCCTTGAGGTGGCGGGAGGAAGCTCACCCCTGCTTATAAGACAGCTGAGCAAGATAAAAAAACTTTCGGACAAGGGACTGAAGGACATCCGCCGCTCGGTGAACGAACTCAAGGAGGACGCCATAGGCGGCAGTGATCTCATCCCCTCCCTCCAGGAACTTGTTGAAAACATCAACATACCGGGCAGGCAGAAGGTGATGCTCTCTATTGAGGGAGAGAACAGGGCCATGGACCATGATGAAGAGCTGACAGTCTACAGGATGATCCAGGAGAGCCTGACCAACTCCATCCGCCACGGCAAGGCCGACAGAATCGTTGTGGTGATCTACTTCAGCCCTGCAAACATCAGTATAGAGATTCAGGACAACGGCAGCGGTGCCGATGCCATTGTGGAACACTTCGGCCTCTCCCATATGAAGGAGCAGATTGCCATTCTTGGAGGCAGCATTGAACACCAGACCAATCAGGGTGAGGGATTCTATACAAAGGCTTTTATTCCCCTAAGGAGCGCCAGAATTGATTAAAGTACTTATAGCCGATGACCAGGAGCTGATCCGTGACAGCCTTGAGCTTCTGATCTCATCGGATGAACGATTCAACGTGGTGGGCACTGTCGAAGACGGCACCGGAGCCTGCCGGATGGCCGCTGATCTGCAGCCCGATGTCATTCTGATGGATATCCGGATGCCCGGACTCAACGGCATTGAGTGTGTAAAGCAGATAAAGCAGAGGAACAGCAGCATAAGAATCATCATGCTCACGACCTTCGACAGCGATGACTATATCTATGAGTCCCTTAAGAACGGGGCAGACGGCTTCCTGCTCAAAGGGATATCCAAGGGCGATCTGATTCAGAGCATCGAGACCGTATACAACGGCGGTGCCATCCTGGAACCCCAGACAACCCAGAAGGTCTTCAAGATTTTCGGGAAGATGGCAAAATCATTCTTTACAAGCCAGTCCCAGGAGGAGTTTGAAGAGCTGAGCGTCCAGGAGAAGCAGATCATCCAGCTTATCGGAAGAGGATATTCCAACAAGGAGATCATCGGCGAGGTCAATCTGTCCGAGGGAACCGTAAGGAACTACATAAGCAACATCCTTAAGAAACTGGATCTCCGAGACAGGACTCAGATAGCCATATTCGCCATCCAGTCCGGAATCATGCTCAAAGAGTTCCATGACTGAAAAGCGCCGCTCCCTGATCCTGTCCCTTCTCATCCTCGGAGCAGTGGCCCTGATGGCTGCAGGGTACATCCACTCCCGCAAACCCGTTGAGATAACAATGAGCCTCTACACAGGCAACAGCTGGGGTGTTCCGCAGAACTTTGCCTATGCGATCTATGACAAGGGAGCGGAGATGTTTCTGTCGGAACCCGGAAATGAGGAGATCTCCATTGAGTACAAGACGGGAAACCTCTACCGCTACTACTCAGAGTGGCTGGCCCAGAAAATTCTCACAGGCAATGAACCTGACCTTTTTCTAATGGTGGAGGAAGATTTCAATACCTACGCCTCCATAGGCCTCCTTGAAAATCTGAGCCCCTACCTTGATGAGGACCAGGATTTCCGCAGGGAAAACTACCATGCCATGACCCTAAAGGCGGGCTCCTTCCGGGGAAGCCAGTACTCTCTGCCCATATCGGTGGTTCCCTCCTTTCTGATAGTAAACAGGACCCTCCTGGAAAAGAACGGCATCACAATAGACAGGGATCACTGGGACTGGCAGCAGTTCTATGAGATCTGCCGCAGCCTCTCGAGGGATCTGACGGGAGACGGCATGCCCGACCAGTTCGGTGTTTACGGCTATGACTGGCAGCAGGCCCTCTACTCCAGCGGAACAGCCCTGCTCAGCCCCGACTCCTATGAACTTGCCTTTGATGACAGAAGGATGGAAGAGACCCTTGAGTTTCTGAAGAAGATGCACAGCCTGACCAAGGGAAAGACAGTATCGGACAGGGATTTTGAGAGGGGGATTGTAGGGTTCAGGGTATTCAACTTCTCCGAGTACCGGACCTACAGCTCCTTTCCCTACAGCGCCATCAGGTACACTGACTTCGACTGGGAGGCTATACCCATGCCCTCCGGCCCCGGCGGGCGGAGTTCGTCAAAACTCTACACCGTACAGGTGGCCATGAGTTCCCGTTCCCGGCACAAGAAGGAAGCCTATGAGTACATGAAATATCTGGCTTCTAACCCGGAGTTTCAGAAGGAGATATGGCATATGACAAACAACCTTCCCGCCAACAGGAAAGTCATCTCCCGGATCTATGCAGAACAGCAGGATGAGAGAGATTCCTCCAAAATGCTGTCCATCCCCTTTCTGGACTCCGTCATCAACAGCAGCTATATAGACCCCAACTTCAAATGGTACAAGGCCATTGATGAGTATGTGGATCAGAAAATCTTTACAATTGTAGCCAAAGACCAGGACATTCCGGGAGGGATAAAAGAACTCCGCCGCGAACTGGAGTCCAAGCTGCTGGAATACAGATAGACCTTACAGGGCCCCCCTCCCGAACTTGTCTTGCTGAACTTGTCTTGCTGAACTTGTCTTGCTGAACTTGTCTTGCTGAACTTGTCTTTATGATATGATGAGGTATGCTGCGGAACTGCAGAAGGAGAGAACGCCATGAAACAGCTTGGTGAATCAACATGGGTTCAGGAAGGCCCTGCCAATATCGGATTTATAGTAACTGACGGCAGCGCCGTCCTCATCGACAGCGGCAATGACAAGGATGCAGGACGAAAGATCAACAAACTTGTCAAAGAGCAGGGCTGGACTGTACGTGCTGTTCTCAATACCCACTCCAATGCCGACCATATAGGCGGTAATGACTACTTTCAAAGAAACATGGACTGCGGGATATGGACCCCTCCGGTTGAAAAGGCATTCACCGAACATCCTGAACTGGAGTCGGCATTCCTCTGGGGCGGCTTTGCCCCCCGGGATCTGCGGAGTAAATTTTTCAGGGCCAAACCCTCCGGTGTAACCCTGACAGTCAATGAGGGTGAGAGCATAAGCGGCGCCGGACGGGTCATCAGCCTTCCGGGACACTTCTTCAACATGGCCGGAATTCATACACCCGACGATGTGCTCTTTCTGGCAGACTGCCTCTTTGGCGAGGAGATACTGGGCAAATACGGAATCCCCTTTATTTATGATGTGGAAAGCTATGTAGAAACCATAAAAAGAGTCAGGGAGATGGAAGCCCGGTGGTTCGTCCCCTCCCATGGTCCCGTGGTTTCAGATATCAAACCCATGGCAGACCTCAATCTGGAGTACGTGGAGAGAGTCAGATCGGCTCTGCTTGAAGTACTGGAGCAGGAGTGTGTCTTTGAAGAGATTCTCAAGCAGATCTGCGATGCCTTCGGGATGAATCTGAACACAGGGCAGTATGCTCTGGTGGGATCTACAATCCGCTCCTTTCTGACATGGCTCCACGACAGGAAGGAAGCGGACTTCGCTTTTAAAGAGAACAGGATGTTATGGCACCTGCCTTGATCTGGCCCGGTGCGGGGGTATGTGGACTCTGGTACTAGTTGAAAGGCGTAATGCGGCCGTAGCTTCCCAGGGTAATGATCCCCTCTTCATCCTTGAAGACTCTGTCATCCGATTCCAGCCTGAGTCTGCCGCAGCAGTTGGCTCTGACTTCCAGATCAACACCGTCACAGGCCCAGCGGCTGCCCCAGACGCGGAACTTCTCACCACCATAGGACGACTCTTTCGGAGAGGCATCAGAGGATGCAAGAAAAACCATTGAGGCATCCCTGACGGGGCCTTCTGAAGAGCTGAGGGCTCCTGTTACCATCCTGCCGTCTGCGGAAGAGGCCAGAACAAGATCATCCGCTCCGACCCGGATGCAGCGGCTCTCGGGATAGCGGTCAGCCATAAAGGCCTCTCCCCTGTCGCTGTTCACATAGACTGTCACTACCGCGTCTGTGGTTGTTTCAATAAGAATAAATGTATCAAAGCTCCCGTGGCTGGGGCTGTGTATCCGGCACCACTCATACCGGCCGGGAATGTGGGCGAAGGGGCTGTAGAACTCTGTCTGCTGCTCGGGCATCTATGAAATCCTCTCATTTTTTCAAAATCCAGTGTAGAATATCAGTTCTATTCCGGGCTGTTCAAGGTGAGCAGGAAATAAAGCGTCACCCCCGGGATCTGCAGAGGAAACGAGGAAAATGAATAGAGGATTCAAGAGCCACTATGAGATACTGGGAGCATCCCCCGGGGCATCTTTGCAGGAGATAAAAGAAGCCTTCCGGAAACAGTCCATGCTCTGCCACCCGGACCGGAACGGAAATACGGCTCTCTCCAACGAAATATACAGAGCCGTTTTGAACTCCTACAGGATACTGTCTCATCCGGAGCGCAGGGCTGAGTATGACAGCTTTCTCAAGACAAGCAGCTGGATACAGAGCCACAGGGATGCCCCGAAAAACAGGGCGGTCCTGGGCGCTCCCGGGACCATAGACAAGAGTTTCTATCTGCAGCAGATAAATATGATTCTCTGGGAGATAGAGGATATTCTGGACAGCGGAATCATCTCACGGAGCCAGATGAGGATGATGCTTATCATACTCACCTTTCTTGACAGATGGGTCCTTCATCCCGCCGGTTTCCCCGACTACTTTATGGAGGCCCGGAAAATGGGGCAGACCGATCCGAGGGTCTATATAGACCTGCTCTGCTCCCCCTCCTCCGGCACAGCTCACCTCCCCTACAGCACACTGGATGAGTATTTCTATGACATAAGGCGCCGAAGCGGCCGTTTACTGGACCGCATGGACAGACAGAGCAGTGAGGGGGCAGTACTGGAAGGTCTTGAGGAGGCGGTACTTGAGTTCAGTAATATGGCGGTTCACTACCTGTCGGCCATAAGGGATGAGGGCCGTGAATCAGAGCCCTACCTCTTTGAAAATCCCCTCTACAGGTACAGGGGATATGATTTTAGAGCAGAACAGCCAGGGCCCACATCAGAAAGAAGCTGATGATAAGGGTCAGGTTCACAACGGCTCCCGCGGCGCTGCGGTTGTAGCCGAATTGAATTGAGTAGGGAATGACTGCAAACCCCGCCGGCAGAATCAGGCAGAGGATGACCACCTTTTTCATGAGCAGATCTCCCGGCAGGAAGAACCAGACCAGAACTCCCAGCCCCAGGCCAAGAAGATAGCGGAGCAGCAGAAGCACGATCAGGCCTGACCTGGCGGCATGACCCTTCCAGTCGAAATTAAGAACAACTCCCAGAACAATAAGCACAAGAAACTGGTTTGCCGAGCCTACCACGGTGAACCAGGACTGAACCACTCCCGGAAGCTCCCAGGAGAGCAGGTTCAGAGCCAGGGCGGCCATATAAGCAAGCAGAGGCACAGACTTTCCAAGGAGCTTCAGTGTTCCGGCCACGCCCCTCTTATGACTCCCAGACACCGGAGAAAAACGGTCCCCCACCATAAAGGCGAGGCCGAAAATCATTACAACATTTCCAGTGTCCATCAGGGCGGCGATCTGGGCGCCCTGACTGCCGTAGACCCCCTTGATCATGGGGAAGGCGAAGAGGCCTATATTGATGCCGATGGCTCCCATCAGCATCAGCCCCTTGTACTCTGCCGGAAGTTTCCTGAACAGAATCAGACCGTTTCCAAGACTGAGAAAGGCAAAAGTGACAGAGATCAGAGGCAGAAAAAAATACTCGAAATTCAGCTCAGATGAGGGAAGAGATGAGAGAATCTGGGCCGGAAAGGTCACATGCATGACAAGCCAGGAGAGGATTTTACTGCTGTCTGCCGGTAAAAAGCCCTTCTCCTTGAAAAAATAGGCGGCCAGAATTGTAAATAGACTGATTAGAAAAGGTGTGTGCATAGCAGGAATTATCCGCTTAAACAGCCGGCAGTTACAAGCAGGGTATACAAAAAAACCGCCGGGGGTGCCGGCGGTTTTGATAACACAAATCAGAAGATTCTGAAAATCAGACTTTCTTCAGGTATTTTTTCGCATCCAGAGATACGGCAACTACGATGATTACACCCTTTACGATGTACTGGTAGTACTGGTCCAGACCGATAAAGGTCATTCCGTAGGTAATGATGGTGAACATCAGAACACCCGCGATGGCTCCGGAAACTTTACCGATACCACCGGAGAAGGAGATACCTCCAACTACACAGGCCGCGATGGCGTCAAGCTCGTAACCGAATCCAGTACCATTGTTGGCAGAACCGATACGGGCCGCTTCAAGATAACCGCCCAGACCATACATGGCACCGGCCAGGATGTATACCAGAACAGTTGTAGACATTACGTTAACACCTGAAACTGTAGCCGCTTCGGGGTTTCCACCAACAGCGTACATGTTCTTTCCGAAGGTTGTCTTGTTCCAGAGAACCCAGATAAAGGCGGAAGCCAGACCGGCAATGATAACAAGGTTGGGGATTCCCGCAATATTTCCGTTAACCAGATCCACATAGCGGTTGTCGTGTCCACCGATGGGCTGGGGACCGGGATCACCGGAGGCAAAGTAGATAGAGAGGATACCGTAGAGGGTAATCATCATACCCATGGTAGCCAGGAAGGGGTGAATCTTGAACTTCGCAACAACCCAGCCGTTGACGGCAGAGAAGAAGGCACAAACAACCATTGAGGCCAGGAGGGGAACAAACAGGGGCAGCTGAACCAGGTCGGGATAGAACCGTGAAGCGTAGTCGGGTCTCTGAAGCAGAGACGCGGCAACAACGGCGGCCATACCAACTGAACGACCCAGTGAAAGGTCAGTACCCTGCAGGATAATGATACCCGCAACCCCGAGGGCCAGAATCAGTCTTACAGAGGACTGGGTCAGGATATTTCTCAGTACGGGTACGGAGATAAAGGAGGGTTCCTTGATTACAACAATCAGAATGATTGCGAAAATTACGATATAAATTGCATTGTTGATGAAGAAGTCCATCCATTCATCTTTGCTTTTCTTGAAGAGCTTCGTGCTTAAACTGCTCATACTTCAGCCTCTCTATTATTATTCAGATATTTAGCGGAGAGATTAAAAATCTCAGTCTGTGTGGTCTCTTCGGTATTTACAATACCCGAAACTCGACCGTTACTCATAACCATAATTCTGTTGGTGATACCAAGCAGCTCGGGCATTTCCGAAGATACAACGATTACAGACTTGCCGTTCTTGGCAAGTTCGATGATCAGCTGGTAGATCTCAAACTTGGCACCGACATCGATACCCCTTGTGGGTTCATCCAGAAGAAGAACATCGGGGTTGGTCAGAAGCCAGCGGCCGATAATAACCTTCTGCTGGTTTCCTCCGGACAGGGAACGGATCAGCTCCTTCCTGTTGGGGGTCTTGATGCGCATGGCACCGATCTGTTTGTCAGTATCTTCCTTCATCTTCTGATCTACAAGGAAGCCGAACTTGTTCTTGTAGGACTTAACATTGGAGATAGTTGAGTTGAAGGTAATGTCCGCAACAGGGTAGATACCTGTCTGCCGTCTCTCCTCGGTAAGGAGGGCAAAACGGTTGTTGATCGCCTTGTGGGGATTGGAGTTGTCGATCTTCTTTCCGTCGATCAGGATCTCTCCGCTCTCAAGGGTTCTGGCCCCGAAGAGGGCTTCCACCATTTCGGTACGTCCTGCACCGACAAGACCTGCGACACCGAGGATCTCTCCCTTCCGCAGTTCAAAATTCACATCCTGAACAAAGGGGGCATACTTGGTGCTGAGGTTCTTTACGGTCATATGAACGTCACCGGGGACATTGGTTTTCGGGGGGAAACGCTCTTCCAGATCCCGTCCAACCATCATGTTTACGATCTTTTCCATGGTGAGGTTTTCGATACGTTCTGTTCCGATATGGCTTCCGTCACGAAGAACGGTTACATCATCGGAAATCTCGAAAATCTCTTCCATTTTATGGGATATATATACAATACCGACACCCTCTTTCTTGAGAACACCGATAATGTCAAATAGCATTTTTACTTCATTATCTGTGAGTGAAGATGTGGGCTCGTCGAGTACGATGATCTTGGCATCGTAGGAAACGGCCTTTGCGATCTCCACCATCTGTCTCTGGGAAACAGAAAGTTTGTCCAGAATCATTCTGGGATCAAGATGTATATTCAGTCTTTCAAATAGAGCCTTGGTATCGGCATACATCTTCTTTTCATCAACAAAAGCACCCTTTCTGGGATAGCGGCCCAGCCAGATGTTATCAATAATTGTCCGCTGAACTACCTGGTTCAGCTCCTGGTGTACCATGGACACACCGCTTTCAAGGGCATGTTTGGGATCTTCAAAGTTAAATTCCTTCTCATCAAGGAAAAACTGGCCTTCGTCCTGTCTGTAAATACCGAAGAGGCATTTCATCAAGGTGGATTTTCCCGCTCCGTTTTCCCCCATGAGAGAATGAACTGTCCCGGGACGTATATTCAGGCATACTTTGTTCAGTACTGTAACGCCGGAAAACGACTTGCTGACATCCTTTATTCTCAATAAATATTCTTCTTGCAAAAGAACCACCTCTCTCTGGAAATACAGATATTTGCTGCCTCCCGGCAGTTAAAAATATCATACAAATTCATTATTTCAAAATAAGATTACAGAAGCAGCCCTATAAAATAAGGCTGCTTCTGACTTTACACTACTTCAGGTGAATAACCGGTGATTATTTTCTGAAGTCTTCGTAGTTGTCGGGTGTTACTGCAACGTAAGCTACACGAACAGCCTTGGAACCGTCAGTTGTCAGTGTCCAGTTTGTTCCTTCAGTTACGGGCTTGCCCATGGCTGCGTTGATAGCCAGGTCAATTGTAGCTTTGGACTGATTTTCACCGTCGTTCAGAACTGTTCCGTCAAGCTCGCCCTCAGCAATGTGAGTCAGAGCCTGGTCCAGTGCGTCAACACCGTAGATGGGGAGTCTTACACCGGCAGCCTTCATAGCTGTGATAGCACCAAAAGCCATACCGTCGTTGTTGGCGATGATTACTTCGATGTCTTTTCCGAAAGAAGAAGTCAGCCATGCAGCTGTCTTGTCATTTCCGTGCTGTGTAGACCAGTTCTGGTCTGCTTCAAGAGCAAGCTGCTGTACCTGGATACCTGCATCAGTGAAAGCCTTTACAGACTCTCTGGTTCTTGCTTCAGCATCGGGATGTCCGGGCTCACCTTTCAGCATAACGTACTGGAGAACACCATCGCCGTTCTTGTCAGCAATAATTCCGGCATTCCAGTCGTTAACCATCATCTCACCCTGGATGATTCCAGATTCGGCAGAGTCAGTACCTACGTACCATACTTTATCGTAAGAAGCCATGGCCTCTTTAGATCCTTCTTTGTTGAAAAGGATAAGGGGGATGTCAGCTTTTTTAGCCTTGTCAATTACAGACTGCGCGGAAGCGGGGTCTACAAGGTTGATTGCCAGAACGTCAACACCTTTTGTGATGAAGATATCGATCTGATTGTTAAGGATAGCCTGCTGACCTTCAGAGTCAACAACCTGGATTTCTACACCTTTTTCTTTTGCATAGCTTTCGAGAACAGGTTTCATAGCACCGTTCATAAAGTTATCCTGGAAGTTGTAAATGTTGGCACCGATTACGATTTTGCCGTCGTCTTTCTGACCTTCAGCGAAGAGACCTGCAACGGGCATCAGCATCATTACGATCAGTGAAAAAAGAATTGCTTTCTTCATAAAATAGTTACTCCTTTGATATCTGAAATATCATTATCTGATGAAAATGGTAACACTGATATGGGAGAGCACAATGTGATATATTCTTCGGTTTTTATAAGATTTTCGAATTTATAGGCTTTTTTTCGTTATTTTTTAAGGTTTTTCTCATAAATCCCTTATAAAAATCTGATAGTCGATCCAGATGTACTTGCCTTCTTCAATTTTGTAGGGGAGATCATTAATGTTCCTGTTGTTCAGAACAGCATAGGACAGGTCTCTTATGGCTCTGGCCATGGACAGAGAATCATTGAGAACTGTTCCGTAAAGATACCCCTCCTGAATCTGCTCTACCGCCGGTTCAAGGCCGTCAATTCCGAGAACGGGCACCCACTGATCATCATCCTTGTCGATCTTTCCGTTGCCGTTTGAGTCCTTGAACATGCCGTTCTGCCGCATCCTGTTGATAGCCCCCAGGGCCATGGCATCATTGTTGGCAAGGACAAGCTCCATGCGGTCCCCGTAGCTCTTTATAATATCATCCATCTTTTCATAGGCTTCCGCCCGGTCCCAGTTGGCCACCTCTGTGATAAGGATATCCAGATCAAATCCCATCAGACGGAAACTCCGGACGACTTCAGAGGTCCGGATCTCCGCATCCTGATGGCCCTGTTCCCCTTTGAGAATAACAGTCTGGATACGGCCGTCTCCGTTACGGTCGTACTTGTTCAAATGCCTCGGATTGCTTCCGAAAAGATCCATCACAAGCTCAGCCTGCATCTGTCCCGACTGCTCCGCCTTGGCCCCCACATACCAGGCCTTGTCCCAGAGCAGAAGGTCCTTATAGAGTGGCTCCCTGTTGAAGTAGATCACAGGGATGTCCTCACTCTTCAGCCTTTTAATTACAGAGTACGCTCCCAGACGGTCCACCGGATTGATAAGCATAAGGTCACAACCCGCCTTGATCTGCTCCTCTATATGCTCATTCTGAAGAAGCTGGGAGTTCATTGCATCAAATACGGCGATCTCAACATCCTCTCCGGCCATAGCGACGATTTTGTCGGTAAAACTCTTCATAAAGAGGTCCTCGCCGTTATAGAGAAAAAGGGCCACCCGGGGATTCTGATTCCGGCATCCGGAAAGGGCGAGAACAGCCAGAAGGACTATCATGTATTTTTTCATTTATTCTTCCCTTCGGGTACCGCGGCGGGAATCAGCACGCGGATTTTGGTCATTTCATCAAGTTCACTTGTTATAATGAGATCGGCTTCCTCTCCGTAATAGAGTTTCAGCCTCTGATAGACGTTCTTAAGCCCGACGCTCTGGCCGGTTTCCTCCCCGCGGAGGATGCGGTAGAGCTGGGCGATCTTCTCATCAGGGATGCCGTATCCCGTATTCTCCACCTCAAAGACAATAAACCGCCCCTCTTTGAATCCTCGGATCGTGATGAGGCCGGTTTCCTCTCCCACTCCGTGATAGATTGCGTTCTCCACCAGGGGCTGAAGAATCAGCTTCATCACCCTGTAATCAAGGATCTCCCTGTTTATCTCAAAGTGATATTCAAACTTGCCTGTATACCTGATGCTCTGAATGGTCAGATAGTTTCTGATATGGGCGATCTCGTCTCCCACGGGAATGAAGTTCTGTCCCTTGGAGATACTGATCCTGAAAAAACGGGCCAGAGCAACGACTGTGGTAATTACATCATCGCTCCGCTCATTTTCGGCCAGCCAGATAATGGAATCCAGGGTGTTGTAGAGGAAGTGGGGATTGATCTGGTTCTGCAGGGCCACAAGCTCGGACTTCCTCTTCTCCCTCTGTTCATCCACAAGACGGTCCATCAGGGTCCTGATCTCGTCAATCATATCGTTAAAAGAGTCGGCTACAAGGACAATCTCCTTCTGCCCTTCCACCTCTACACGGCTGGTGAAGTCACCCTGTTCTATCCTGAGCATGTACTTTTTCAACTGGTTCAGAGGACCTGAGATTCTTCTTGAGATAAAGATAGACACCGACATGGTTATAAAGATGCTCCCCAGCATGATAAAGGAGAGGATGGAGAACATCTGATTCTTGGCCCGGCCGATTTCATCAATGTTATACATTGTAACTATCCGCCAGCGGGTCTGGGAGAGGGTGTTGATATTTCCGTACATTCCCAGAGAGCTGATGGTTGCCTTGAAGCCTCCCAGGTTCTGACGACGGGCCAGGCTGAGGCTCTCCATGGCCAGAGACTGGCTTGTTGTGGACGAATAGATCAGCGAGTCGTTGTCATCAAGGATAAGAATATGGCCTCCAACCCCCAGATTGGATTTTCCCGCCAGGTTTGTAATGGTCCGGAAATTCAGCTCCAGAAGAAGAACCCCCTTCTTCTGGACACCACCATCCAGATAGTCCACCAGTTTTGAAACAGAGATAACCTCCTCCTCGTCCTGGGGACTGAGCCTGTGGGGAGGAGAGAAATGAAAGATCCCAAGGTCCCTGAGGGCGTTGAGAAACCAGAGCTCAATGTCAGGCCTCAGCCGGCGGTCACGGCGGCTGGACCCTCCCAGCAGAGGGGTTCCGTCCGCATCAAAGAGATAGATTGAAATCACATCCCTCTTCGCCTCCCGGCTGAGAAGGTAGATCTCCTGCAGCCGGGCATGGTTCAGCTGAAGGTCCAGATTGAGGGACGAGGTCTGGATGTAGTTGGCTGTCTCGATAAGGGAGTTGATATAACTCTCGAAGTTGAGAACGATCTGTTTGTTG
Organism: Oceanispirochaeta sp.; assembly: GCA_963676905.2. Classification (GTDB taxonomy): domain Bacteria; phylum Spirochaetota; class Spirochaetia; order DSM-2461; family DSM-2461; genus Oceanispirochaeta. The sequence continues at coordinate 1,321,542 of CAXXVE010000001.1, read as the reverse complement.
ATCTCCCTCGACTGACTCTCCACAAGCTCGTCTGTCCTGAGAGAGAAGGTGGAGTAGAAGATGGTTCCCGTGACAAGAAGGACAACGGTTACGATGGTCAGAGTGGAAATGAGGATGCTCTGGCCTATGGAAAGGTCAATTCTGATTAACTTCTTCACGGTACTTTTTTGGTGATACTCCGGTGTATTTTTTAAAACTGTGGCTGAAGTAGTAGACCTCATTGTATCCGCACTGCCCGGCTATATCGATGATCTTCTCGCTGGTCAGCCCCAGCAGTTCCTTGGCTTTTTCAAGACGGATCATGGTGAGATACTTTACAAAGGTTGTCTGCTTCTCTTTTTTAAAGAGGAGACTCAGATAAGAGACGGACATCCCCATCTCATCACAGACCGACTCCATCGATATCTTGGGGTCGGCAAAATGCTTCTCAATATAATTTACGGCATTATCAAGCATCCGCTGGGAGTTTGTCATCTTGTTTTTCAGATTCAGTTCACGCAGTTTCAGAATCACCGAGAGGACCCAGTCGAACATGGACTCCAGGTTGCGGAACCGGGTCATCTTCTCAAGAACGTCCTCCTCCAGAACCTCATCCAGGTTGACCCTGATAGACTCGGAGAAGTTCACAAGAATATTGACCATGTTGATAATGTAGGGGCGGAAGTTGGTCACGGTCTTGCTGTCCCTCAGGGCATTGAGCTTGAGAGACTCCATTACATTCCGTATTTCCATATCCGAACCGAACTTCACATTGTAGACGATATCGTTGATGTCCGTATCGCTGAGGCTGAGGGTCTTGGGGCGGTCCTTTTCAAGCTGATCGATGTAGACAATCCGCCCGGCGTTGAGAAAGCGGCTGAACCCCAGGGCCTGACTGGCCTCCTGATAGGAGGTTCTGAGTTCCCCGAAGCCGCTGTGCATGTTGCTTGCACCGATATCGATGGAGACCCCCAGATACTGCTCCACCATCTTCACCATCTCGTAGAAGACAGAGTCCACCTTCCTGAGAAAGTTCAGGCTGTTCTCCTTTATAACAAGAGCGATGCCGTTATTGAAGTGGAAGCTGTAGAACACATAGCCGTGGCGCTCCAGTATGGACTGGATGACCGAACGGACAGAGAGCTTCAGCTTCTCATACTCCACCACATCGGGATTGTTCTGGTCCCGCTCGGTCTGGACAAATCCCATGATATAGCGTTTGTCATCCAGTGAGATGCCGTGGAGACGCAGGTTTTCGATATCCTCGCTTCTGCCGCTCTGGGAAAATACAAGGAAGGATGTAAAGTAGTTGTCGATGATAAGGGGCAGGCTCTGCTCATAGCGCTGACGGAGGGTGTCGAGGTTGTACTTTTCCTTGAACTCGTCATCCAGCTCCAACTTCAGCCTGTCAAGAAAGTTGGAGATATCGTTCTGGGTGACAGGTTTTGTAAGGTAGCTTGTTACATGGAGCTCCACCGCCTCCCGGGCGTACTCGAACTCGTCAAATCCTGTTATAAAGGCTACCCGTACTGTGGGAAAATCCCGCTTGATGGTCCGGGCCAGCTCTATGCCGTTTACAAAGGGCATCTTGATGTCTGTCAGAACAACATGGGGGTTGTGTTTTTCGATAAGCTCCAGGGCGTCGTAGCCGTTGCCCGCCGCGGCAACAACCTTGAAACCGCTCTCTTCGGAGATTTTGGACGAGATCCTTCCCCGGACCTCATCCTCATCATCCACCAGTATCATTCTGTAAAGTTCATCCACAACCTGCGTCCCCTTATGACCTTAAGTATTGTAAGCCATGAATATAAGGTTGGCAATGAAGATTGGCAATACCCGTGATCAGGCCCCGCCGGGCTTTGATGTTTTACAGGCAAGCTCAATATAACTGTTCCCGTTAAAACTGAACTCCTTTACCTTTGTCAGTTTCAGCTTATCCTGATGGGCCCTTACAGAGCGGGGATTCGCGGTATTGACGAAGGTGACCATGTAGGGGTATCTCGATTCCATCTGCCCCAGGGCATAACCAAAGAGCCCCTGAAGGACGCCCTTACCCCTGTACTCCTTCTCAATGCAGATCGGGCCGTACTGGTAGGAGTTCTCCACCGACAGAGTCTCCCCTGAAAAACTGATCGACCCCAGATCCTCTATCATCTTCTGAAACATCGGCCATTTTGAGCAGTACTCCCAGGAGGCGGACATACAGAAACCGGCAAGGGCCTCTCCGTCCCTGGCGATAAACAGCCCCCTCTCTTTCTCAATAAGTTCCGCCGCCAGCTCTCTGTTAAGCTGAGTTGTGACAAAGCCGTCGGCCCTGCCCCCCTCAGCAATCATATCGCTGTGGTACTTCCTCAAAAGAGCCAGAACCGCTTCAATGTCCCCGGTATCCGCAGGTTTATAAATCATAAGGAACTAGTACCCCTTTCCCGCGCTCATCACATTTGCAGGGTCAAAGGCGTGACAGGGGGTGACGGCGTGAACCGCACCGCACCCGGGGCAGCTGCTTTCATAGGTCTCCATCTCAAAGGCTTTGTCACAGAGGGCGCAGCCCACCTGCAGAGGCACGGGCATGGGCTGATTTGCAAACCCCATCATTCTAACCTTGTCCACTACCTGTTTTCCATCGGTAAAACTACCGGAACATCCATCGTGCATTGTTTAACTCCTAAAATCGTTTTTAATCCCGCCGGCGGCGGGTTGAGTATTTTCAGTCCAGAAGACTCTCTCCCTGCCTCAGTTTTGTTCTGTAACTCAAGAGGGTGCGGTCCAGCTCTTCAAGCTCAGCCAGAATGGACCTCTCCTCTTCACTGGTTTCAATGACCTTTGCAATTCCGCCGTTCCGGATCACAATCCTCCTGTCACCCATCAGGGCCAGAACGGGATCGTGTGTGGCCATAAGGACAATTTTCTCCTGCCGGATCAGCAGATCCAGAGCCCGCTTGCGGTCGATCCCGGCGTTCTCGATCTCATCGATCAGGATCACCGGCGACTGGCTCAGGAAAGCGGTATCGGCGATCATAAGGGCACGGGACTGTCCGCCGGAGAGGCTGGTGATGGGCGTATCCGCATCAAAGGACTCACCGGCCAGAGAGTTGGCCTCGGCAATAATTCTCTCTGCAGCCTCTCCCCGGTTCTCCACCATCCGGCTCTCGGCATGGAGCTCCACAAACTCCCTCACCGTCAGATCCATGACAAAGTTCATATTCTGGGAGAGCTGGGCCACAAGTTTTTTTGCCCCGGAAAAGCGCCAGGAGGGGTCGGGGCTCTCATCGTTGATCAGAATCTCCCGCCCCGTGGGGGTATCCTTCCGGGCCACCCACTCGATGTCCCCCAGAAGGCGGCTCTTCCCGGAACCAGTGGGCCCGACGATGGAGATCACATCCCCCGAACGGACCACAAGCTCACTGAAACCTTCAAGGTTCCCCGACTTGTCCGTACCGGGAAGGATTGTAAGGGAACGGACCTGCTGTCCCTCATCCAGAAACTCAAGCATCTGGTTGATAAACTCGGCCAGCTGCACCAGCAGATGCTCCGGGTCCAGGGCGCGGTCCTCCTTTTCCTCTTCACTGAAGAGGGCAAAATAGCTCATCCAGTCACTGTTCAGGGCTTCAGGACGGCTGTCTGCGGTTCCAGGATCGATATTATTGTTTCTGAAAAATGACTCGGTGAAGGGATAATCCTTCAGAATACCGGTGATAGCCCGGTTCTTAAGCCGCTCCGGAGTAATCACTTATCCCCTCCTTTATCAGGGCTGTTCAGATTTATCTTACGGACATTACCCATCTGGTAGCTCTCACCGATCCTGGTTTCTCCCAGGCAGTAGGAGCAGAGGGCCGAGGGCATGGAGAAGCGGAGCTTCTTTCCCACAAGGGTCTCGATTCTCTCGTTCTCATCATAGATAAGGGTGCTCAGTTCATAGCTCCCCTGCCCTGTAAGACCGTTGATATTCATAATCACCGCCGAGGGATTCACCATATTGACCCGGCTTGCAAAGACCTCACGCTCCGCCTGGGAGACGATGTCCCCCTTGGTAATGACAACGATATCCGCCGATTTCAGCATGGGGCCTATCTTCCGGGGAGTATTGATGCCGCTGAGGTTGTCAATCACACAGACAGCCTTGATATCCTTGATATAGGGAGAGCAGCGGTTGCACAGCCCTGCAGACTCTGAGATCAGCACATCCAGCCCCTCTTCCAGGCCCCACTTTGTCACCTCTTCCACATTGCTTACAAAGAAGTGATCCGGGCAGAGAGCTCCGGAGAGACCCTTTCGGACAGGGATTCCCGCCTTTTCATAGAGGAGGTCGTCATCGGTGTAGAGGCAGTCGAACTTGACGACCCCCACCTTCAGGTTCCTCTTCTTCAGGGAGTCAATGGTTTTCAGAATGACCGAGGTCTTCCCTGATGAGGGGGGACCGGAGATTGTTACAAGATTCATTCACACTCCCCTGCCGCCGCGGCGGACACCATATCTGCGGAACTCATTCCGCTTGCCTCATTGAAGATCTCTTCACAACGGCTGATCAGGGCGGCAATATCGTTGGAATAGATATAGTCCCAGCCCAGCCAGAGAAACTTTTTATCCCTATCAATTCTGTTGTCCACATCGGGATGAACCGAAGGGAAGCGTCCGTTATGGGACAGGATCTCACCCACCTCTCTGGAGGCGAAGAAATCGATCACCGGCTGGAGCTTCTCAATCTTCTGCTTCTTGGAGAGCATAAAAATGGGGCTGATAATGGCTCCGTCTTCGGGCCATACAGCCTCCATGGGACCTCCGTTGATGACCATTTTTGTAAAGAAGTAGGGCATGATTGTGACAATGGGTTTCTCACTCTTCTTCCTGTCGGATTTAACCATCTGTGAGGGATGCATGGACTCAAGGAGACTCCGGCCCAGACGGCGGACCCCCTCTTCACCATAGACCTTGTGAATATTGAGGAGGATGCCGTTGAAGAGATCGAAGTCGCCTACAGGAAGGGAGACTCTTCTTTCAAACTCCGGAGCCAGCACATCCTGCCAGCTCCGGGGCATGGGGCGGTCCCCCAGCTCGTCGGTATTGATAAGAAAGACAGCGGGAACCACGCCAATCATGCCGTAGTGCCCCCGGGGGTCCTTCAGATCCAGAGCGTTAAAAAGGGAGTTGAATGTTTCGATTCCCGTGGTGTCTTCAAAGACCCCCTCCCTCTTGAAACGTCCGATCTTCTTCTCATCAAAGAACATGTCAAATCCGGCGGAGATAAAGAGGTCCGGCAGCTCCACAGGATCTTCCACTCCGTCTATATGCTCCTGAACCCAGTCCAGTCCCATGGAGGCTGCCTTGAGCTCATGGTTGATATGGATGCTGTGGTTCTTTTTATACTCATCATGAAAGGCGTTAAACTGCTCCATCAGGGGCAGGCGAACAGGACAGGGCAGAAGTCCGGCAATATTCAGAACCTCCCCGTCCTCCCTGACCTCTGCCTCATTCAGAGTCGCATCGGCGGAGTTTCTCTTCTGCCCGATAGCCTCCTCGAGGAGGGAGGTAAAGATCCTCAGATCCAGGTTCTTCAATATCAGTGCTGTTTCAAGAGAGATAGTTCTTGCAAAGACCTCCCTCTTCTCCCGGTTCTCCATCTGGGGAAAACCGTTTGAGGCAAAAACGGGAATGGTCTCGGGATACTCCTCAATAATTTTGAACAGTGTATCTTCCGAACTGAAATAACTCATTTATCTCTCCTTCAGGGGGGCAGCCCCCGTGTTTGTCGTCTCATCGGCACCGGAATCAGCTCCCGATGCAAACTGCCTGAGGGTAATCCCCCCCAGTGTCTTGATAATCTCCCGGCTGATGCTGCCAAGCCGGCTGTCGAAGATACAGTCGTGGAATCCGCAGAAGCTGTGGCCCAGGGGACACTCCTCCAGATGCACAGGAGACTCAACAGCCTCATAGATATCCAGAAATGAAAGCTCCTCAGGCGGTCTGCTGAGAACAAATCCTCCCGAAGGCCCCCGAAGGGAGCTTATCATTCCTGCCTTTGCAAGGGTCTGGAAAACCTTGGCAAGGTGGGCTTCGGATACCTGAAGCATAGCGGCGGCCTTCTTCACATTGAGCCGGTTCGGCGCTTCCCGGGCGATAAGGGCCAGTCCGTGGAATCCCAGGGATGCGGCTTCGGATATGTTGATTAGCTGATTCATAACTCCCCCTTAACACTCCCGGCCCTCCGGGATTTACAGTATTTCGGTATCAGAATACTTAAATAGAAAGTAAAGGGTCAATCTTAAAATCCCCGAAAATATCTTCAGGAGGGAGGAGATTGCTCTATAATGTAACCTGTGTTACAAAACGGGGAACGGGGGGTCAGAAATGATAGACCTGAGCAGAGTAATGGAAAGCCGTCTGAACGAGAAGGAGCCTCTCCTCGAGGAGATGGTCAGCTACTTCTTCAAAGAGGACAGTCCGGATTTCCGCAGTATGATTCTTTCAGAGTGCCTCAAACGGGAGACCGAAGCCTCCACCATGGTGGGGACAGGCATAGCCTTTCCCCATGCGGTCCTGGAGGGAGACGTTACCCCCCGTGTTCTCTGCGGTTTCTCAAAACAGGGTATCCCCTGGAACACCGCGGGAGACAGGGTGCGGATCATCATCATGCTTGTCTGCAACAGGGAGGACCACCTCTCCACTCTCTCCAGGCTGGCTTCAATCCTCCAGATTCCGGGAGTGCAGGACAAACTGGGCCAGGCGCAGCACAGCGATGAAGTCAGCCAGATTCTGCTCTCCGCGCAGGCTCGGAAGGAGAAGAACACCTCCGATGAAAAGGAGAGTATCACCCATGCACTCCTGAAGGAGACAGGGCGTCTGGCCGCGGCGCTTCCCCAGGCAAAGATAGTCCTCTTCTCCAACTCCTTTATTCAGATCATGGCTCTCAGCGAAGTGATGAAGGGCCGCAGGATAATACTTGTCAGCAGCAAGGCACGCGTCCTTGACCGGAAGGACTTTCTGTCTCCCTTCTTCAGCCGGATATATCCGGTGCAGGGATTTATAAAGGATCAGAAGGAGATTCTGAAGAAGATGTGGTCCGACAAACTCCTTGAAACAGGGGACGTGGCCATAAGTCTTTCGGGCTTCGAATTTGAAGCGATGGCCCACAGCATATCCATCTCATCCATTCCAGGAGATCTCTACGATGAGGCCCGTGTTCTCAACTACAGCAACCCCCACAATGTGAATCTTGAGATTTTAAGCCGCGTCATAGCCCTGGCCTCGGAACTCTCTCGTCAGGGCCGGGAGGGAAAACCGGCGGGGACCATCTTTGTTCTGGGGGAATACGATCAGATTTCAGAGTACTGCAGGCAGCTCATTATCAACCCCTTCGGAGGCTTGAAGGAGCATGAACGGAGTATCCTCGATCCCGGACTGTCTGAGACAATAAAGGAGTTCTCCAAGATTGACGGTGCCTATATCATCGGTAACAGCGGCTATATCCACTCCGGGGGAACCTATCTCTCTGTGCCGCCCCATAAGATGAAGCTCCAGCCCGGTCTGGGGGCCCGCCATGCGGCGGCACTCGGAATTACCCTCGTCGCCCCTGTGGTATCAGTTGTAATTTCAGAATCGACAGGGCATATCAGAGTCTTCTGGGATGGTGTTGAGCAGGATATCTTCAGCCCTGCAGACTAAGAGTTATCCGAAAGGCAGCCCTCAAACAAGCTTAAGAACCGCATCCACCGACATCATCATAATGGAGTAGTAGAGGAGAAGGATCAGCAGCAGATTCCAGCGCTCCAGAAAGCGCGGCTTCCGCCTTCCGAAATCCCGCAGTCCCACCAGCCAGTCAGACAGAAAATAGCCTATGCCAATATAAGCGAGCTGATACTCTCCGGCAAAGAGGGAGTAAAGGCCTCCGCAGAAGAGAACAGAGACTGCAAGATCGTAGACAATCATGGGTACCAGGGTATCCCTGTCCAGCTTCAGGGTTGTAAAGGCTCCGGCGCCGACAGCCAGAGGAAGAGCCACAGCTGTAATATGGGCATACAGGGGAAGCGGGGTCTTCAGGGCATTGTTTATCAGTCCGGCTCCCAGAAGAACGGTCATTCCCATAAAGATAACCATGCCTGTAAGATAGAAGCGGTCCTGCTTCTTTTTATCGCTGATGGAGTAAGCCCCTTCGATAAACACATCCCCCAGTGAGGCCAGAGCCCAGACGGGTATAAAGGTAAGGGGCAGGTTTTCCTTCCAGAGACCGTAGCGCAGGGTAATCAGAAGAATAAGAAGGGCTGTCAGTCCGGCAATAAAGGGACTCATAAATCGCCGCTTCCTGAGAAGCCCGTCAAGCTCCCCCTGAAGCCCGGCCGTCATCATTTCAGCGGGCAAATCCTGTAAGACCCGGCTCCTTGCCTGAATAAATACAGCCGTCAGGGCCGCGATAAAATAGATCAGATGATAGAGGCTCATTTCAGCTTCCTCCCTTCGCTCCAACAGAATATCACAAATTGCCGGGATACGGACAGATAGAAATATTTATCCAGGTTAACTCTTGACGTTAGTTGTCCCTAATTTATATAGTAATACCATATTTTATATGAGGAATGAAAATGCAGGTATTTATCCACCACATCTATGAACTTAAAAAGGGACTGCGCCGTCTGGTACTCCACACCTGCCTGACCGAAGAGATTCCTTTTGTTGAAGCCAAACTCAAAAGAGACAACATTACCTACCTTCTCCACCCTGTTTCAGAGCAGAAGATAAATGTCTTCTTCGGAGAAAAGGTCTGCATTGAGGTCCTCAGAAAATTCAGCACCCTCCGTCTCCACCGTCTGACAGACCAGGAGGATTTCATTCTGGGAACCCTGCTTGGATATGATCTGAAACTGCAGTGCAGACGGTTCCTCAAGAAAAGAGAAGAGTCAGAAAGAGGCAAGAGCGCCGTTAAGGCAGTATAAAATTTCAGGAGAGATATAATGACAGCAGTAATTTACGGTTCCACCACAGGAAATACAGAGACAGCAGCCCGGCAGATAGCCGAAGCACTGGGAGGAGCACAAGTATTGGAAGTGAGCAGCTGCAGCGCTGATCAGCTTAAAGACTGTGACAGACTTATTTTCGGTACATCCACATGGGGCATTGGAGACCTGCAGGACGACTGGGAGAGCAATCTTGAACTTCTTTCAGCCATAGACTACAGCGGCAAGACTGTCGCACTCTTCGGCCTGGGTGATCAGGAAGGGTATCCCGACTCATTTGTTGACGCCATGGCCTTTCTTAAGGATAAGATCACCGCCGCCGGTGGAACACTGTCAGGGGCATGGCCCGTTGAGGGCTACAGCTTTGACTCTTCCGCCGCTGCTGAAGGCGATAACTTCATAGGCCTTGCACTGGATGAGGACAACCAGTCCGACCTGACAGAGCAGCGGATAATCCAGTGGGCGGCTCTGCTCCGGTAGGTCTCTTTTCACTAAAACAAAAATAAAGCCGGTCATTTCAGACCGGCTTTTTATTTCAGATTCGGATATTTATCAGGCCGTCTTCACAAGCTCGTCGAACTCCCGTCTGGGACTCCTTGGATAGAGCTCCTTTGACTCATCGTGGAAACCGAGGCTGATAAGCATCACCACATCACGGCTGCCGTTTATATCGAAGGCCTTCTTAACACCTTCAAAATCAATTCCGCTGATGGGATGGGAATCTACACCGTGATTCCGGGCTGCATACATGATGGACATTGCAAGAAGGCCTACATTGCTCTCGGCAAACTTGACCTTCCTCTCTTCGGTAGATCCATAGAGAAAGGCCGCCGCATCCATGGCGCCTTTGGCCGCATCCTCTCCGAAGGTCTCCTTCATGTAGGTCCAGTGAGGATTGTCTTCCTTGTAGGCTTCTCTGTTGCCAACCAGAATCAGTGTTACAGGGGCTTCCAGAATTTTAGGCTGACTGTTTGAGTTTTCAAACAGCTTCTGCTTGGCCTCCTTTGAACGCACCGCAATGATGTCCCAGGGCTGAAGGTTGAATGCCGAAGGCGCTGTTACTGCCAGGTTGATTATTTCCTTGAGAAGATCGTCTCCGATCTCCTTCTCTTTATTAAAAAAATTGACTGCCCGTCTGTTAAATACTGTGCTCATTGTAATCTCCATTATAACTAATTAGTAATATCATATAAAAAAAGAGACTATGCTCTTCCGGTCAGCTTCTTCAGCAACCCCAGAAGGCTCCTCTTTTCATCCATTTCAAGTGAAGAGTAGAGCTGATCCAGAGTCTCCACATGAAGGGGAAAGAGTTCTGAAATTTTCTCTCTTCCCTTCTCGGACAGACTCAGAAGGCTCGCTCTTCCGTCTTCGGGATCCTTTCTCCTGAGAACAAGCCCCTCCTTAACAAGATTGGCAACGACGACTGTCATATTGCCTCCGGTGGAGAGGGTCTTCTCGATTATCTCACAGATTCTGAGATCACCCTTGTGATAAAGCATCTCCAGAACGGAAAACTGCGAAATAGTCAGACCCGCAGCACTGATGTTTTCCATCTCACCCTTTCTCAGATACTGCATAGATCTGGAGAGGGCAATCATCAGCTTCAAGTTCAAGTCGTTCTCTGTTCCGTACTGTTTTTTCTTCATCTGAATTCAATATATTACTAATTAGTACAATAATCAAGAGAAAAAACGAGCTGTCCTCTATTTTTTCATAAACGGTAGGATCTGACCGGCAGAGTCTCCAGGCGGTTCAGACTTATTTTTCCGAAGCCTTGTAGATCCGGTCCATAACTGCCCGGCCTATGCCCTCTTCGGGAATTCTCTCGGCATAAATGCAGTCCAGACTTTTCTGGTCCAGGGCATGGAGAGCGGAAAAGAGGCGGGACGCTGCCTCAACGGGGCTTCCAGACGGAGTGAGGAGTTCCGATGCGGCAAATCCGTCCCCCCTTGAAGCGTCAGAGTATATAAGCGCCGCAGCCCTGATTCTTGATGCAACGGGAACCTGAGACAGATGATCAACAATATGGAGCACAGTCCGGGGGGAGTAGTGCATCTCAAGCTGGCCGGGGGCCGTGGGGGATGTAGTGGTTCTGTTGAACTGCTCCACAGGGCCGAGGACCGCTTCTATCTCCTGACGGGTCAGTCCGCCGGGCCTCAGGATAATGGGAGACTCCCTGGTAAGGTCCAGAACCGTTGACTCAACGCCCACACGGCAGGGGCCGCCCTCAAGGACCATATCGATACGGCTTCCCAGATCCTCCTCCACATGGACCGCTTCGGTGGGGCTCAAATACCCGAAGGAGTTGGCCGAAGGAGCCGCGACAGCCCCGCTGGACTGTCTGATCAGAGAGAGGGCTATGGGATGGTCAGGCATTCTGACGGCCATAGTAGGCAGTCCGGAGCAGACAAGGGAGGGAACGATGTCCCGCTTGGGAACGATGAGGGTCAGGGCGCCGGGCCAGAACTTCTCCGCCAGATCATAAACCCTTTTGTCTCTGATATCAGCCAGCTCTTCAAGCTTACCGAGATCGGCGATATGGGTGATAAGGGGATCAAAACTGGGACGTCTCTTGGCTTCAAAGATGGAGGCTACCGCTTTGGCATCCAGAGCGTTGCCCCCAAGACCGTAAACAGTCTCGGTGGGAAAGGCCACCAGACCTCCGGCGAGGATCACCTCGGCGGCTTTCATTATATTTTCATCGCTGCTGCTGAATATCATTTTTCTATTCCTGGAATCATTTCGAATCTGTTCCCTGCGGGGCATCTCCGGAGAGCCCCTGAAAGGACATATCAAACTACTACAGATTACATCCTTTTTCCAGAGGATGACCAGTGTATTCCATCTAAATAAAGGGAGAGGAACAAGATAGACCGCTTTTGGAACCAGTCCGGAGATACGAATACAGCCTTGTTCCCGCTTCTCCCGGAACGGCTTATCTGTCATAATACCCCTTTAACCCGGATATACGGGAAAAGGAGTCTCTCTCAAGCTATGAACAGTTCAATCATCGCCATCGGTGCCATTATTGGAGGGGCCGCTCTGGGAGCATCAAGCGGTCTGTATATAAAGACCCTCCCCTTCAGCAGTCTGGCACTGACAGGATACAGAATGTGCGTTCCCTTCATCTGCCTTCTGCCTCTGATGCTGCGAAGAAAGGTGGCTCTGGGACCGCCAAGAATGAAAAAACAGGTTCTGACAGCCTCTGTTCTCAATGGAGTGAGAATGCTTCTGTATGTGCTTGCATACAAGCTGACAAGCATTGCCAACGCCGTGGTACTCCTCTACCTCTGGCCTTTGTTTGCCCTCCTGCTGAACGCTCTTTACAGAAAAGAGAAGCTGAAACTCCGTGAGATTGCCCTGATTCTGCTGGCCTTCGGGGGAGTAATACTTCTGAACTTCCAGAAGGGCTTTGTACTTTCAGGTGAATCAATGGTCGGGAATATAAGCATGATCCTCTCGGCCCTTCTCTTCTCCGTGGCCACCCTGATATTCAAGGAGGCCCTTAAAGACCATGACGAGGGTGAGGTTGTCTACTTTCAGAATGCCCTGGGCGCCCTGGTCTTCCTGCCCTTTATGATTGCCGAGTCCATCGGAGCGCCGGCTGCGGAGATTGGCCTCGGCCTGGTTTACGGTCTGTCCGTGGGGATATTTGCCTGGGGGCTCTACTTCTTCGCCCTCAAGCGGCTGCCCCTTTTCCAGTACAGCGCCCTCACCTATATAGAGGTGTTCTTCGGGGTTGTCTTCGGGATTCTCTTTATGGCTGAGGATATGACACTTCTCAAGGTGACAGGAATTGCCCTTGTCCTGCTGGCGTCGGTGCTCTCCCGGTTCAGTCCACAGAAAACCGACAGAGAGACTTCTGTAGAATAAAAATCCCCCCTTCAGAAGGGGGGATCGACTAATTCACACTGTTGATTGTCTTTCCGTTTATAAAAGACTTCAAATTATCCACTGCAATATTCATCAACCTGCTCCGGGACTCCAATGGGGCCCAGGCGATATGGGGAGTAATATAACAGTTGGGCGCTTTCAGCAGAACATTGCTTTCCAGAATCGGCTCGGTTGATACAACATCAAGTCCTGCGGCTCTTACCTTTCCGCTCTTCAGAGCCTCAGCCAGGTCATCTTCAACAATAAGAGGCCCCCGGGATGTATTGATGATGATGACACCGTCCTTCATCCGGGAGAGGCTCTCCCTGTTGATCATACCCTTTGTGGACTCAAAGAGCGGGCAGTGAAGGGAGATGACATCGGACTGAGAGAGAACTTCATCCAGAGATCCGTATGCCATGGTTTCACTAAGAAGTTCTTTATTCTGATACTCGTCAAAGGCCAGAACCTTCATACCGAAGGCCTGAGCGATTTTCCCTGTTGCCTGACCGATCCGGCCGTAGCCTATGATCCCCATAGTCTTGCCCGCCAGCTCGGTAAGGGGAAAGTCCCAGTAGCAGAAATCGGCACAGGCGGTCCACTTACCCTCTTTTACAGTATCTGTATGTTCCTTCACATGATGGCAGATATGCAGCAGCAGGGCAAAGGCGAACTGGGCCACGGCAGTAGTGCCGTAGGTTGGAATATTGCATACGGGAATTCCCGCAGCTGCTGCAGCATCCACATCCACAACATTGTAGCCTGTCGCCAGGACTCCAATATATTTGATACCCGGGCAGGCCTTGAGCGTTTCGGCTGTAACAGGTGTTTTATTTGTAATTACAGCATCCGCATCTCCAATCCTGGAGAGTATATCCTTCTCTTCCGTTCTGTCGTAACAGGAGAACTCACCCAGTGCCTCCATGCCCTCCCAGGAGAGATCCCCGGGGTTCAGAGTGTATCCGTCCAAAACTACAATCTTCATGTTTCATCCTTTTATATTGTTCTTTTCAGCTGTGGACCGTTATCCCCTGATCAGGGACTCGGCAGTGCTGACGATGTTATCAACTGTAACTCCGTTCTTCTCAAGAAGACGGGCATAGGGAGCGGACTCTCCAAAGCGGTCCTGAATTCCCATACGTTTTACTCTCCCCGTTCCCATTTCAGCAGCGACTTCGCATACTGCGCTTCCAAGACCGTTGAGAATATTATGGTCTTCAATGGTGACGATTCTGCCGATCTCCTCAACGGCCCTTGAGACAGCGTCTGAATCAAGAGGTTTGATTGTATGCATATCCAGCACCCGAACAGAGTACCCCTTCTCTTCCAGCTTCTCAGCGGCAGACAGGGCAAAGGACATTATATCACCATTGGCAATAAGGGCCATATCTTTTCCCTCTCTCAGAGTGACAGCCTTTCCAATTTCAAACTCGGCATCCTCATCATATATAAAAGGTATGGGATCTCTTGTGAATCTCAGGTATACAGGTCCCTTGTACTCTGCAGCAGCCTTAACCAGCTTTTTTGCCGAATAGAAATCTGAGGGCATAATCACAGTCATATTCGGAATGGTTCTGTAGATTCCCATATCCTCAATCCCCTGATGGCTGGCGCCGTCATTGGCGGGAGTGAATCCCCCGTGGGAACAGGCTACCTTTACATTCAGTTTGGGGTAACAGGCCTCCTGGCGGATCTGCTCGCACATTCTCATGGAGCCGAACACGGCATAGGTTGTAACAAAGGGAATCTTGCCGCAGGTGGCAAGTCCGGCGGCCACCCCGGCGGCATTCTGCTCGGCAATCCCCACATTGACATGCTGACCCGGAAGTTCCTGAAAAAAGGGAACCGTCTTGCATGATTTACCGATGTCCGCATCCACTACATATATATCGGGGTTGGCCCGTCCCAATTCCAGAACAGCCTCTCCATAGGCATCTCTTGTTGCTTTACCTGACATTACTTCAATCCTCCCTCAACTTCGCTGACAGCCTGGGCAAACTGCTCCTTGTCGGGAGCAACGCCGTGCCACATAACAACGTTCTCCATAAACGAAACCCCCCGACCCTTTACTGTCTTTCCGACAATCACCTTGGGGACACCGTTATTCCGGTCCCGGATAGAATCAAGGGCATCAACGATCTCTTCCATTTTGTGGCCGTCAATGCCGTAGGCATCACAACCGAAGGCTTCAAATTTTGCCCTGAGATCTCCTGTGGGCATTACCACATCGCAGCAGTTATCGTTCTGAAGATTGTTGTTGTCCACATAGATAACAAGATTATCAAGTTTGTATTTGACAGCTGTCATCACGGCTTCCCAGATCTGTCCCTCCTGGCTCTCTCCGTCACCGACGACGCAGAAAACCCGGTACCCTTTACCGTCACGTTTGCCGGCCAGAGCCATTCCTACTGCCGTGGAAAGACCCTGCCCCAGAGAGCCTGTACTGATGTCCACACCGGGACAGACCTTCATATCCGGGTGCCCCTGAAGGATGGACCCCTCTTTTCTCAGGGTATAGATGGTGTCGTAGGGAAAGTACTCCTTCAGCGCCAGGGCCGAATAGAGGATGGGGCAGACATGGCCCTTGGAAAGGACGAAACGGTCACGATCCTCCCACCTTGGCTCATCAGCCCTTATGTTCATCTCATCAAAGTAGAGGGCAGTAACAAAATCAGCTGCAGAGAGTGAGCCGCCGGGATGGCCCGACTGGGCCGTATGAATCATTGTCAGCGCAGTTTTACGCATTTCTATGGCTTTTTCCTTCAGGAATGCCACCTTTTCTTCTTTTTTCATATATACACCTCCAGAGAACCCACCTCGGGCGTCATTGCCAAAACAGGATGGCTGCCCGAAGTAGATTTCAAATATTCATTGACAAGGTTTCAGTCTACTGTCGTCGTCATTCCTCAGTACCCCAGAAAAAGTCTGGGCAGCCAGAGAACAGTTTCCGGCAGATAAGTAATAATCAGAAGCACAAGGATCAGAGGAATCAGGAAGGGTAGAATCTCCCTGTACAGCCTCTCCAGACTCACTCCCGCAATCTTGCTTGATACGAAGAGAGACATTCCCACAGGCGGTGTGGACAGTCCGATCATCAGATTCAGAACAAGAACGACCCCGAGATGCACCGGATTCAGACCGACAGCCGATATCAGGGGCATCAGGAAGGGCACTGTGATAAGCAGGATCGACAGGCTTTCCATAAACATTCCCAGAATCAGGAAGATAATGTTCAGGAGGAACAGAATCACATACTTGTTGCTTGTAACAGAAAGGAGGAAGTTGGCGACCTGCTGTGTTATTCCCTCCATGGCAATGACCCAGGAGAAGGAAGTAGCAGATGAGATGATAAAGAGAACCGAAGCGGAGGTGATAATGGTATTGATCATTATTCTCACCAGATCGTTTACCTTGATCTCCCTGTAGACAAAGACCCCCAGGATAAAGGAGTAGACCGCGGCGACAACAGCTGCTTCAGTAGGTGTAAATATACCGCCCAGGATACCGCCGATGATAATGACAGGTGTGATAAGGGAAAGAAAGGACTCCTTAAAGGAGACAAGCACTTCCTTTATGCTGAAGTGGTCACTCCTGGGGTATCCACGCTTCAGGGAAATAATCAGAACAAGAACCATGGAACTGAGTCCCAGCAGTATACCCGGAATAAAACCGCCCATAAAAAGTGCACCGATTGAGACTTCTGCAGCCGCCCCGTAGACAACCATTGGAATGCTTGGTGGAATTATAGGACCGATTGTTGCTGAAGCAGTTGTTACAGCAGCACTGAACTCGGGGTCGTAGCCCTCTTCCGTCATGGCTTGCATCTCGACCTGCCCGAGGCCCCCTGCATCGGCGACGGCGGAGCCTGACATTCCCGAAAAGATAATACTGGCGACAATATTGGCATGTCCCAGACCGCCGGGAATCCTTCCCACCATGGTTGTGGCAAACCTGAAAATTTTTCTTGTGATTCCACCGGTGTTCATCAGCTGGCCGGCGAGAATAAAGAAAGGGATCGAGAGGAGAATGTAGGAATCCACACCCGAAATTGCCCTGTGAAAAACGGTGATAAGAGAGTATTTACCGGTAATCAGAATGGCCAGAGCCGTACTGAATCCCAGAGAAACCGCAATAGGTACACCTATTGCCATCAATATTGCAAATGCTATTAACAGTATAATTCCCATTTAATTTCTCGTTTCAATATTTTCGAATCGACGAATGCTCCGGTCTATGATTGTAACAATCATTGGAATTCCCATTACAGGAAAGGAAGCATAGAACCACCCCAAAGAGACATTAATGGTCTGATAGGACTGACTGGCTGTACTCTTAACAATTTGAAACCCGAAGTAGATGATCATGCAGATAAAGATCATATTGATCAGGTCGATAACAGTTTTCAGAACCAGCCTGCCTTTCTCGTTCAGAGAATTCATAAGAAAGGTAAGATTGATATTTTCACCCCTGGAATAGGCCATAACGACACCGCTGAAGACCAGCCAGGCAAAAATCAGAACCACAAACTCATACAGCCAGATGATAGGGCTCTTCAGTACATACCGGTAGATGACACCGGTCATCGTTGAAATTGTAAGTAAAAAAAGCAAAAGAAGACTTATTGTTTGGACAACTTTTATACATAGATCATTAAACTTGTGAATGAAATTCATTTTTCACGTTCCTTGTCATTGGGGACCGGTTCCATCACAGTCCCAGTCCCCGATGATTTCCTTTATTATTTGGCTTCCATTCTAATCTGTTCAATCAGATCTTTACCGAGTACATCCTCCCATTTTTCATATACAACGCTTGTTGCATCCTGGAAAGCGGAAAGATCCGGGCGGCTGACCTGCATGCCCTTTGCTTCGAGTTCGGCAAGAAGGGCTGCCTCATTTTCCTGTACAAGAGTTCTGTGCTCCTGTGCGAACTTGACAGCTCCCTCTTTAAGAATTACCTGAATATCTGCAGGGAGATCCTGCCATACGGATTCACTTACAATAAAGGGACAGCTTTCATATTTATGATTTGTGATAGAGATATACTTCTGAACCTCATCAAATTTGGCTGAATGAATGTTAACTACGGGGTTTTCCTGTCCGTCGAATACCTTCTGGGAGAGAGCCATATAGAGTTCGGAGAACGCCAGAGGAGCGGGGCTTGCACCGAGAGACTGGAAAATATCCAGAGTCATTCTGTTCTCGGGGGTTCTCAGTTTGAGTCCGGCAAGATCAGAAGGTTTTTCAATGGGCCTAACACTGTTTGTAATCTGTCTGAGGCCGTTTTCCCAGTATGCAAGGATTCTCATTCCCTTCTTGGGAAGGTCTTTGGCGATTTCCTCTCCAAGAGGACCGTCAAGAACCTGTCCGACCTTCTCGGGAGAGGAGAAGAGGAAAGGAAGCTCAATAGCCGCCATCTTGGGCTCGTATGTTGCGACAACACCGTGGGCATTGATGCTCATATCAAGAGTTCCCATTGTGATCATCTCTGCCATCTGTCTGTCTGTACCGATCATTTCAGCGGGATAGAGATCAACCTGAACCCGTCCGTCAGACTCTTCGGCAACCCAGGCTGCGAACTTTTCTGCTGTCAGGTGCCGTGGATTGGATATGGGAGATCCATAACCGAGTTTCAGAACGATAGTCTCATCCCCCCCCTTGTCCTGCTTGCCCTCTGCAAATACTGCAGCTGCCATCAAAACGATCATCAGTGCCATTACCAGTTTTTTCTTCATAATTCTCTCCTTTTGTATATAAAAAATACTGATTGCTAATCTATGTAGGACCCGCCGTTGATATCGATGTCCTCTCCTGTTATATAGGCGGCCTCGTCCGCTGCAAGAAATGCAACGACAAAAGCGACTTCCTCGGGTCTTCCAGTCCTTTTCATGGGAATTGCATCAGCAATGGCTTTCTCCTTTTCATCGGAGATCCCCCTTCTGATATCTGTTGCAATTGCCCCGGGGGCAACGGAGTTAACTGTGATTCCGTCCCCTACGACCTCTTTTGCAAGAGCTTTGGAAAAACCGAGAATACCTGCCTTGGCTGCAGAGTAGTGGGCTCCGCCAAAAACCCCTCCGCCCTGCTTGCCGGAGACAGAACTCATATTGACGATACGGCCGTAGCTGTTTTTCTTCATCAATTCGATGGCTGCCTGAGAACAGAGAAATGTACTCTTCAGATTGACATCCAGTATTCTGTCCCAGTCGGCCTCAGTTGTATCTGCAACCCGAACGGGTTGTGTGATCCCCGCATTATTTACAAGAATATCCAGCCTGCCGAACTCTTTTTCGGTGGCCTGCATCATTTCCTGAATTGCAGATTTGTCAGTTACATTTACCCGGCAGGCTATGGCTCTGCGGCCAAGGCCCCTGATCTCCTCAGCGACCTTTTCAGCCCCTGCAAGATCCAGGTCCGCAACAACAATATCAGCACCATATTTTGCAAGAGTGACTGCTATCGACCGGCCGATTCCCTTTTCGGAACCAGCACCGGTAACTATGGCTACTCTATCCTTTACTGTCATTTTTAATCTCTCCAACAATGAAACGGTAAGTCATTAATGATCATGCTTGAATGAAACATATTTCATAAACTACTGTACTCCCCCTTTTTTCAGCTGTCAACTTTTTTCTGAAATATATTCCATAAAACAACATTCAAGTATAAAATGTATTTCATAGGTAGGTGACTCATGATTGAGAAATATGAATACATGACAAGAATTGTCAGCCACTATGAAAGCCTCAGTGATGCGGAAAAGAAGATCGCTGACTTTATCATTGAAAAGAAAACAGCCATTCTAAAAATGACAACCCAGGAAATAGCAGATAATACTGATACCAGCGCCGCCACAGTGGTGCGGTTCTGCAGAACCCTCGGTTTCAAAGGCTATACGGAACTGAAATTCTATATAGAAAGGGAACTCCTTTCACCCTCTTCGGAAGTGATTGAAATAGACAGGCATGACTCGGTAAAGGTATTGAAGCAGAAGGTCTTCCAGTTTCATAAACAGGTCATCGATGAAACCCTGAACATCCTTGATGACGAGGCCCTTGAGAGGGCAATAAAAGCTATTATAAAGGCCAACAGGATAGATATTTACGGTGAGGGAGGATCAGGAACTTCCGCCCAGGCCGCGCACAATCTGCTTATGCAGATCGGTGTCCCCTGCAATTACTACCATGATCCCATCCTGGAGATAACAGCGGCCGCTCAGCTCCACCACGGTGATGTTGCCCTGGCGATTGTACACAGCGGCAGATCCAAGAATACCCTTGACTCGCTTCAGGAGGCTAAAAAGCAGGGTGCCACAACAATCTGCATTACTGGATATACAAACTCCCCTGTAACAAAGATAGCGGATATTGTGCTCCATACCAGCGCAAGAACATCGGAAATACTCAGCGACCTCCCCGCTGCCAGAATCTCGGAACTCTGCGTCCTGGCCGTGGTTCAGGTCGCAATAGTCTCAAACGATTACAAGAAACACACCGGGCAGATTCAGAAGGGAAAGGAAATTTTAAAGCAGAAAAGGTACTGACATCCGATGAAACTGATTTCACGGACAGAGTATTTACGAGCCGTTTTTCAAGTTTTCTAATACAGGCCTTTCAGTTTCGGATAAAGGGAGACAAAGGTTCCGTAGGATTCCATGTAGGGAAGGCTCTCTTCATCTGAACAGGGTGAATAGATTTCACCACTGTCGGGAATAGCGGGAAGAGCAGGATCAAGGGGGCCGGAAAAGACTCCCGAGGCAATTCCGCCAAGCATGGCTGCCCCGAAGGCAGAGGCATCGGAACAGCCTAGAGGTCTGTATTTCAATCTGAGCACATCAGCCTTCATCTGATTCCAGGCATGCCCTTTTGTTCCATTCCCTACAGCCCTGAGGGTATCAATGTCTAACTTCCAGAGTGCGGCAGCCTCTTCCATAATCTGTTTCAGAGAATAGGCGGCCGATTCATATACTGACTCAATCAAATCCGCCCTGCCTGTATTCAGAGTCATACCGTACCAGACACCCTTTGCACGGCTGTCCCAGACCGGACAGCGCTCTCCTGACAGATAGGGAAGGAAAACAACACCGCCGGCACCGGGACGGGAAGCGGAGAGGGCCCCGTCAAGCTCTTCTATCGAAGTGTATTCAGTCAGCACGGAAGAACGGAGCCACTCAAGGGCGCCGCCAGTAAGGGAGACTGCGCCGTGAGCCAGCCACTTTCCCGGGACTATGTGCCTTCTGTTCATAAAGAGAGGGCTGAAGTCCGGACTGTCCAGGGAGAAGGTAAGAACGCCCGATGTTCCGGCAGACTCAAAGGCACTCCGGTTCAGCTTCTTGCCCAGAGCAAAGGCGGCAGCAGCCGTATCAGCAGATCCGATGGCTACTGGACAATCTTCAGGCAGCCCTGTCAACCGGGATATGCCGGCAGTGACTCCCCCGATCTTCTCCCAGGGAGCTGCCACGGGGAGGAGTTTCTTTGGAGGTATTCCGCTTAAGGCAACAAGATCATCATCCCAGGAGTCTCCGCCGCTCAGCCTGAAAAGGCCAGAATAGGATGCCTGAGTCCAGTCAACGGCGGCTTCTCCTGTCAGTTTCGCCGCGAGAAAGCTGCTGAGAGTGCTCAGAAATGCTGTTTTTTTCCACAAACCCGGCTGCTCATCCCTGAACCAGAGGGCCGAGGCGGCGCTGCACGTGGAGACAGAAACTCGGTTTCCTGTTCTCTCAAAGACAGAACTGCCCCGCCATGGGGTCAGCTGACTCTCCGCCCTGTTGTCCATATAGGGGATACCCGGCCCAAGGGGTTCCAGATTCCTGTCAAGGCAGATTGTCACAGGACATGTCGTTGAAAGCCCGATACCGATAACGGCAAACTCCCTTCTAGAGCAAAGTTCCTGAAGCATCTCAAGACAGAGATTCAGATACCTTTCGGCATCAAGATCGGCCCCTCCCCCATCCCCGGGAATCAGGGCCACGGGCCTTGCAGAGCCGGCGACCTTTTTACCATCAGGAGTAAAAGCCGCGATCTTGATGCTGCTGGTTCCGGCATCCACTCCCAGAAGGATCTCCTCTTTCATTCTGTCATCACAACCTTCAAGGCACTCCCCTCTGCGGCAATCCGGAAGGCTTCCTCAATATCCTCTAGATGAAGACGGGCCGTGGCAAGCTTTTCTACATTTATAGATCCCTTTCCAATCAGAGTAAGAGCCGTTTGAAGATCCTTTCGCCGAAGAGAAGATGAACCGGTAACAATAAGCTCGTTATAATGGATGAGATTCACATCCACCTCCGGCCGGTCATCTTTTGAAAATCCTGCAAAAAGGCTCACCCGTCCTCCCTTTCTGGCCGAAAGAAGTGCATCATTGACAATCCCGGGGTTCCCAATGGCGAGAACAACAACATCCGCTCCGAGGCCACCGGTCTCAGAGGCGATGATCTCCGGAAGAGAGCAAGACAGGGGGTTGATCACCAGATCCGCTCCGAACTCTTCCGCGGCTCCGCGCCGGCTGTCGGAGGGTTCACTGACAATGACCTTACCCGCCCCTGAAGCTTTGGCAAGCATACAGTGCATCAGCCCGATAGGGCCTGCCCCTATGACAACGACAGTATCCGCCGGGCGGACATTCAGTTTTTTCTGACCGTTGATCACGCAGCCCAGGGGTTCCGCCAGAGCCCCGCCGATCCAGGACACAGAATCCGGAAGCTTCTGCACATTACCCCTCTCAACAAAGGCAGCGGGAATCAGGACATATTCGGCAAAGCATCCGTCATACTCATATCCGAGGGCTGTTCTGGAACTGCAGACGTTCTCCATGCCGTCCTGACAGTAGCGGCACATTCCGCAGGGAAGCACCGGATCAACACAAACCCTGTCACCCTTGACGAAGCCCCTGACTCCTGCTCCCGTCTCGGCAATCAGGCCGGAAAACTCGTGCCCTATGATAGAGGGAAGTCTGATGCCTTTTGTCTTTTTGCCCTGCAGGATTCTTATATCCGTTCCGCAGAGGGCTGATGCCTTCACCCGCACCAGAATCTCACCGGAGGAAACAGAAGGCTTCTCAACCTGCTTGAACTCTATTTTACCGATCTCGGTGAATACTCCTGCATTCATCGTTTCCATAAGCGGCTCCTTAATTGCAGTTCTCTTTGTAAACATCCAGAGCTTTTTCGACCGAAAGGTCATCATGGATCAGAGCTTTCAGACATTTTACCACGGCTGTCGGAAAGGGGTCCTGCCAGACACTCCGGCCGTAGGTGACTCCCGCCAGCCCTATATCAAGGCCGTCTCTTGTCATCTGAAGATAGTCAATAAGCTCATTCCCGGCCGCTCCGCCTGCCAGACAGACCCTTGCAGGACAGGAGTCAATGACTTTCTGAAAACTCTCCTTTGATCCGCTCCATATAGTTTTTATTACATCCACCCCCAGTTCAGCGCCCGCCCGGACGGCATAGGCAAGGGCATCGGCATCGGTCGGATCATTGATCATCGAACCCTTTGGATAGATATGAGCCACAAGGGGCATACCCATTTTTTCAGCATCCCTGCTGATCCGGCCAAGATTGGTCAGCTGCTCAGCCTGCTCAGGGCCGCCCACAATCATCCCCACAGAGATTGCATCGGCTCCCAGGGACACAGCCTCCTCCACATCTGCAACGGGAGTGTCGAAATGCGGGTGGTAGGGGATGGAATAGCTTGTGGACTTCATAATCATCGCCACCTTACCCGCATGGGGAGGAAATACACTCCGTCCGATTCCCTTCTGTATTGTAACCGCATCCGGGCCTCCTGCCACAACCTTTTCCATTGTTTCCCGGATGTTCTCCAGTCCCGGAAGAACCCCTCTGGTAATGGGATGATCCATAGTGATTGCCAGCAGCCTGTTGGATTTGGCATTGAAGAGCCTTGCCATTCTTATCTGTTTCCCTGCATTCATAATCCTCTCCTGAAAGTTTATTCCCCCGGTGGGGCTCTTTGACCTGTCTAATGAACTGAATATAACCCGATATGGAACTTTTTTCACTATTTTATTTATATTTATTGAAAGTTTCTTCCATTTTCAGAATTCAAGACTCTTTCATCAGATCAGAAATCATTGTAAAATCAGGAGAATAACGATAGTTTCAGAATATTTTAGCCCCCGGAAAGGGCAGAGGACCGGTCCCAGAGAAATGGACAGCAGCACCAGTTACACAATCCGGATAAATCTGGAACAGAACAATCTCAGCAGTAAAGAGAAATCTGTTTGTGCCTATATACAGGAGAACAGCAGAAAGGTAATCCACATGTCTATCACAGAACTTGCCGAGATCTGTGAAACAAGTGAACCCTCACTTGTAAGACTTGCCAAAAAACTGGGATACAAGGGATTTCAGGCACTGAAGATAAGCATCGCCCAGGAGTTTATCGAACCCTCCATGCAGATCTATGAGAAACTCTCACAGGAAGACACAATCCCCGCCATTGTAGAGAAGGTCTTCCACTCTAATATTCAGGCTCTTACAGATACTCTGTCGGTGCTGAATAAGGAGAATATTGAGAAGGCTGTAAATCTGATTCTTGCTTCAAATCGACTGTTCTTCTTCGGCGTAGGCGGTTCAAGCATCATTGCCCAGGATGCACAGCATAAGTTTGTCCGAATCGGATACCTGCCTGTTGCGACAGGAGATGTGAACATTCAGGCAATGGCGGCTTCCATTCTTGAAAGCAATGATACTGTAATAGCCATATCCCACTCCGGCGCCTCAAGCACGACAATAGATGTGGCTTCTATTGCGTCCAAAGCAGGTGCAAAAGTCATCACCATCACAAACTACAGCCGCTGCCCTATTCTTAAATACAGCGACATACCTCTTTTTACAGCCTCCCCGGAAACAGAATTCAAGACAGAAGCTCTCTCCTCCAGGATCGCGGAGCTTTCCATTATAGACTCTCTCTTTATAGGGACGGTACTCAAAAATTACGATAAAGCCCTTCTGAACATGAAGAAGACCCGCAGGGCTCTGGACTCAAAGAAAATATAGAAATATTCCCTTCTGTCAGAGAGATTTCAGTGACTCAGGACAAAAACAGCATCAGGTAGTATACTTTTGTCATGACCAACAGTATCAGACTCAGAAAACTATGCCTGACCTTCGGGGCGGCTCTTTTTTTTACCCTCGGATTCATCATGCCCATCGCCGCGGATGAAGATAAAGCAACCCTTGCGGTTCTGCCCTTTGAAAATATGAACAGGGACCCCGCCCAGGAGTACCTGTCAGGGCTGATCAGCTCTATTGTCCGCCAGGACCTCTCCGATTCGGGCGCTGTGATTCTTGTAGACCGGAACAATCTCAATGATGTCCTCAAGGAACAGAAGCTGCAGTTTACAGGCGCCATGGATGAAAAGAGAATTATCGAAACAGGCCGTCTTGTGGGAGCGGGATATATACTCAAGGGAGGTTATGTCTTCCTGGGAGAGGACCTCTTCCTCAATCTTGATCTTGTCGAGACCGAGACCGGACGGAGCTACAGCTTTTCAGAGAGAGGATACCGTGAGAATACAGTTCATTCCCTGAGTGAAAAGCTTCTCCTCCATCTGACTGGCCGTGAACTTGTACTGCAGTCAAAGTCCGGGGAGCGCTCCATTATAGCGACAAGCCAGCAGGAACCGGGAAAGGTTCTCCTCTTTTCGCACCTGATCGATGCCAGAATTTTTGTGGATGGAGAGTTTACAGGCTACACCACGGGAGATGCCACGGTACCTGCAGAGATAGTCCTTCCAGCGGGAAGCCACAGCCTGAGAGTACATCTGACCCAGAACTTCGGCGTTGTAAAGACTCCGGAGATTATCTTTTCCGACTGGGTGGAAGAGTTCAATCTGGCCCCGGGGCAGTCCCTGGTTCTCGAAGATAAGACAAGACACTTCAATTCCATCATCTATGATATGCAGCAGATTATAAGGGAGCGGGTGGAAGTAACCCCCGGCTCGGGAGAGAACGCTGTTGCCGAACACTCAGCCTCCTTTACAGACAGGGAAGGCAAGGTGTATGAGATCGGTCTTGACCTCTCTTTTGAAGAGACCGGAGAGGGTTCGGGAAAAGCCCGGATTCATCTTATATACGACGGCAGCGAACAGATCCTGGAGTATCTATGCGCAGCGGGAGAGGAGAAGGAGATTACCCTGGAGCTTGACAAAGCGGAGCTCCGTATCGATATGGAATGCGACTCCAAGTGGACCTGGCGGCTGAACTACTCCATATGGAGAACCGATATCTACCAGGGCCTTCACTGGGACGAACCCCATCAGGAGCCCTGAAAGAGGGCCCGTTCCTTTCTGTAGACCACAGGAGGGACACCGAAACTCTCCTTGAAGAGCCTGTAGAAGTATCCGAGATTCTCAAAGCCAAGGGAGAGGGCAATATCAAGGACCGCCGTATTTGAGTGCTCCAGCATCAGGGCGGCATGCTCCAGTTTCTGGGAGTTGAGCCAGGACGAGGGAGTGGTCCCCAGGCAGCGGCGGAAGGTCCGGGCCAGATGCTCGGGGCTCTTGGAAGAGAGTCTTACAAGGTCGTTTACTGAAAGCACTTCCAAAGCCATCCGTCCGTCGACCTCACTTATAAGGTCCTTCAGCCAGAGGGGATACTCTCTGCCGCCGTCACCCACACCTTCGGGAGGACCGGTGAGTTCCGCAGCCAGATTCATAAGGAATCCCCCCAGAAGCAGATCGCCGTACTCACTCTTCTGATAGAGGAAGAGCCGCTCCATCTGCTCTGTAATCCAGGCCTGCCGTCCTCCCTGGAACCGGGTCATGATCCGCTGAGTGCCGGCTGCCTCTCCGGACTGTGATGCTGGACTGCCGCCATATTCGAAAGGGAAGACTGTCTTCATTCCCGGGGTCTGCATCAGGTTCTCCCAGTAGGGAACAGGGAGAATCAGATTGAAAAAGTCGAAATTCCTACCTTTGAGGCTGTGATGCTCCTTCTCGGAAACTGAAAGGAAGTCCCCCTCCCTCATCATAACTTTCTCTGTATCAAAGTTATGGATGAGTTCCCCCTCAAAGAGGTAGTAGAACTCAAATACCTCACTGTGACGGTGCCGTGGAAAGGACCAGGGCTTGCTGCTTCTGATCCGGTAGAGTGTATAGTTGTAGGGTCTGATTTCAGATAACTGAACCGGCCTCACTTCCGCCACAGCGGTCCTCCTCACAAAATATCAAATAATTAGAATATTATATCATATATACGTTAGAATAAATCAAATCCATATGATTAAAATACAATTTAGAATTCAATAAGATAATACTTTGAACAAAGGAAACAGATATGAACCAGAAATATACATTCCCCTCCGACTTCGTCTGGGGATCGGCAACCGCATCCTATCAGATCGAGGGAGCATGGCAGGAAGACGGCCGCGGTGAATCCACCTGGGACCGCTTCTGCCGCCGCCCCGGCAAGACCGTGGGAGGCGACACAGGAAATGTAGCCTGCGACCACTACCACCTCTACAAGTCCGATGTGGCCCTGATGAAGGATCTGGGACTGAAGAACTACCGCCTCTCCATCGCCTGGCCCCGGATCATGCCTTCAGGAGAGGGAGAGATCAATCAGAAGGGGCTGGACTTCTACAACAGCCTGATCGATGAACTACTCGGAGCCGGGATAGAACCTCTTGTAACCCTCTTTCACTGGGATCTGCCCCAGGTTCTCCAGGACCGCTACGGCGGATGGAAGAACCGCAAAACTGCGGAGCTCTTTGCCGACTATACCGACGTGGTCAGCCGCAGCCTGGGAGACAGAGTAACAAAGTGGGCAACCATCAATGAGATTATGTGTTTTACAACCCTGGCCCACAAGATGGACATGCACGCTCCCGGTGGGCTTGAAGATGACAAGACCACAAACCAGACTGTTCACAACGCTCTTCTTGGACACGGCCTTGCAACACGGGTTCTGAGGGAGAACGTCAAAGGCGCTTCTGTGGGACTGGTGGACAACAACGAATGCCCCTGGCCCGTGATGGACACAGAGGAGCACCGCGCCGCCGCACGGAAGGCATGGCAGGAGAGAAACTCCCAGCGCCTCTTTCCCATGATGACCGGCGAATACGATGAAACAGCCTATGAGCGCCACTACGGCCCCCTCCCCGATTTCACCGCCGAGGATATGAAGATCATCTCCACACCGGTGGACTATATCGGCATCAACTACTACAGCTGCGCCCCCGTCCGTGCAGCGGACAACGAAGCGGGATACGAGGTGGCTGAAGTCCCCGCGAAGTATCCCCGGACAGAGATGGACTGGCCCATCACTCCGGACTCCCTCTACTGGAACCTTAAATACCTGAAGGAGTTCTTCCCTGAGACCCCCGTCTACATCACCGAGAACGGCATGGCCGCCGACGATAAGATGGATACAGACGGAACCGTCCGTGACTACGACCGTATTGAGTACCTCCGGACCCATCTCAGGGCCTGCCACAGGGCCATCGAAGAGGGGGCCAACCTGAAGGGCTACTACCTCTGGTCCCTGATGGACAACTTTGAGTGGGCCTTCGGCTACAGCCGCCGCTTCGGCATGATCCGGGTCGACTACGACACCCAGAAACGGACGGTCAAGGAGTCGGGCAAGTACTACAGTCTTGTAATGAAGGAAAACAGGGTCCTCTAGTCTTGATTTTCTGAAGGCTTTCCTGTCCTATGGTCTATACTTTAGGACAGGAGGCTGTCATGAGCCGAAAACTACTCGATCACCTCTCAGGTGAACTGAAAACCCTCGAGGAAGAGGGACTCTATAAAAATGAAAGAATCATAACCACTCCCCAGCAGTCCAGGATATCCGTCAAATCAGGCGGCGAGGTCCTGAACTTCTGTGCCAATAACTACCTTGGCCTGGCAAACCATCCCGAACTTATAAAAGCCGCGGAAGAGTCTCTGGAGAAGTACGGCTACGGCCTCTCTTCGGTCCGCTTTATCTGCGGAACCCAGACAATCCACAAGGAGCTTGAGGCGGCAGTCTCGGAATTTCTCAATACCGATGACACCATCCTCTACTCCTCCTGCTTTGACGCCAACGGCGGGCTCTTTGAGACTCTTCTGGGGCCGGAAGATGCCGTGATCAGCGACGAGCTGAACCACGCCAGCATCATAGACGGCGTCAGGCTCTGCAAGGCCGGGCGCTACCGCTATAAAAACAACAACATGGCCGACCTTGAAGAGCAGCTGAAGGCATCCTCGGATGCCCGGTTCAGGCTGATCGCCACCGACGGGGTCTTCTCCATGGACGGCACCATCGCAAATTTGAAGGGAATCTGTGATCTTGCTGAAAAATACGACGCCCTTGTTATGGTAGACGACTCCCATGCCGTCGGCTTTTCGGTGACACCGGCGCCGGCACCCCCGAACTCTGCGGAGTGCAGGACCGTGTGGATATTATAACAGGAACCCTGGGCAAAGCCCTGGGAGGCGCTTCCGGCGGATACACATCGGGGCGTCAGGAGATTATATCCTGGCTGCGCCAGAGGTCACGGCCCTACCTCTTCTCCAACTCCCTGGCCCCTGTGATGACGGCTACCGCCCTCAGAACCCTGGAGCTCCTGAGGCAGAGCGGCGACCTGCGGGAAAGGCTAAAGAGGCATACAGCCCGTTTCCGAAGCGCCCTGACTGAGGCGGGATTCACTATCGCCCCGGGAGAGCACCCCATTGTTCCCCTGATGCTTGGCGACGCCGTTCTGGCTGGAAAGATGGCGGACCTTCTCCTTGAAAAGGGAATCTACGCCGTCGGTTTCTCCTACCCTGTAGTTCCCATGGGCAAGGCCCGCATCCGGTTTCAGATGTCAGCCGCCCATAGCGGGGAGGACATTGAGTACGCCATTGAACAGATTGTAAGCTGCGGAAAAGAACTGGGAGTTATCAACTGATGAAGGCACTGGCAAAAACAGAACGGAAGCCGGGACTCTGGATGATCGATGCACCGAAACCCGAGTACGGCCCCAACGATCTACTTGTTAAGATCAAGATCACAGCCATATGCGGAACTGACGTGCATATCTACAACTGGGACAAGTGGTCACAGAACACAATTCCGGTCCCCATGATTACGGGCCATGAGTTTGTGGGAACCGTTGAGGCTCTGGGCAGCGAGGTTTCAGGTTTTAAGGCAGGCGACAGAGTCACCGGAGAGGGGCACCTCACCTGCGGGCACTGCCGGAACTGCCGCGCCGGAAAGCGCCACCTCTGCCGCAATACAGAGGGCATAGGCGTCAACCGAACAGGCTGTTTCGCAGAGTACCTTGTCATCCCTGCGGACAATGCCTTCAAACTGGATGATTTTATATCCGACGAGGCGGCGGCGATCTTCGATCCCTTCGGGAACGCCGTCCATACGGCCCTCTCCTTCGACCTGGTGGGAGAGGATGTTCTGATTGCCGGCGCCGGACCCATCGGAATCATGGCCGCCGCCGTGGCCCGTCATGCGGGAGCCCGGTACATCATCATCACCGATGTCAACGAATACCGTCTCAACCTGGCCCGTCAGTTCGGTGTCACCCGGGCTGTGAATGTAGCCGAAGACAGTCTGGGCGATGTGATGAGCGAACTCCATATGCTGGAGGGCTTTGATGTGGGCCTTGAGATGTCGGGGAACCCCGCGGCACAGAGGGATATGTTCGAAAGGATGAACAACGGAGGCAGGGTCGCCCTGCTGGGGATTCCCCCAGGAGAGTCCTCTGTGGACTGGAATCAGATTATCTTCAAGGGGCTTCAGCTCAAGGGGATTTACGGCCGGGAGATGTTTGAAACCTGGTACAAGATGGCCGCCATGATCCGCTCGGGTCTGGATATTACAAGGATTATAACCCACCGGATGCCTGTGGATGAGTTTGAACGGGGATTCGAAATTATGGCAAGCGGCCAGGCGGGAAAGATTCTCCTCTACTGGGACTGACAAGGAGTACTCCCGCTGAACGCCCTCAACGGGCCGGAACGCTCTCGGAGCCCCGGGGATATCCCGGGGAGTCTGTACTTTCCCGTCCGGCCTATTGAACAGGCTCCGCCAAGGTTTTATAGTGAGCTATGAAAAACCTGAAAGCAAATCTGGCCCTCTACGGGTTCGGGTATTTTTTTATATTCGGAGCCCTGGCTGCTCTTATCCCCTTTTTCCCCCTTATCCTTCAGAGCAAGGGACTGATTCCATCGAGAATCGGTTTCCTTATGGGAAGCTATGAGCTTTTCAGCATCATAGGACTGATGATCATCGGTCATTTCTACGACCGTTTCCGCTCTCCCCGGAGAACCATATTTACAATATGCCTGCTGGCCGCTCTGGCCCTCTATATGATATCCAGTTCAGCCTCGGTTTTTCTGCTTGTACCGCTGACCCTGGCATTGGGTTTTGTGGTTAAATCCCCTTCTGCCCTTCTGGATGCCCACTACGGTCAGATTGTCCCGGATGCCGAGAAGAGCTACGGAAAGATCCGCCTCTTCGGAAGCCTTGGTTACTCGGCCACAGCTCTGGGCATACAGCTCACCGGAGCCGTTGATCCCTCAAGGCCGATGTCGGTGTTTTACATATACCTTCTTATGACTGTCTCGATTCTGATTATTCTTCCCCTTCTGCCAAAGGCGGAACAGCACAGGGCGGAACACCACGGCCCCTCATTCCTTACGGGGATAAAATCATTTCCCCCCGTATACTGGGTAGGCCTTGTCATAGCCTTCTTCAACCAGCTTGGAATGTCCGGGCACTACACATTCTTCTCTCTTCTTATAAGCAACAAGTTCGGCCGGAGCGATGTCGGCGGACTCTGGGCGGTGGGTCCGGTTCTGGAGCTTCCCCTCTTCTTCTTCTCAACCTGGCTGTTGAGAAAACTGGGTATCAGAAAAATCTGGATACTGGGACTTGCTTCGGGATTTATAAGGATGCAGGTCTACTCCCTTGCGGGTTCCCTGCTCCCCCTCTATCTGGTACAGCTCCTCCACAGCGCCGCCTTCGGTTTCAACCACCTCTGCATCGTCACTCTGGTGACACGCTATGTGGCTCCCGGCAACAGAGGAATGGCCATGTCCCTCTACTCGGCCCTGGGACTGGGACTCTCCCTTTTTGTCGGAGGATTTCTGGGAGGATGGGTTCTGGAGATGACAAGCTATACTGTTCTCTTTCAGATTCTCTCGATCTTTCCCGTTCTTGGAATCCTCACGGCCGCCCTCTTTTTAAAATCAGAAGGCGACCCGGATACGGCAGTTCCCTGATTACAGGTTCACACCGGTCCAGCCGGAACCGTTATCCTCACTGACAGAAAAGGTCTTTGCCTTCAGATCAGCCTGTAGTCTGACAGAGCGCCCTTCGGCGGTTCTGATGATTTCAAGCTCACCTTCCGGGGTAGCCTGAACCAGTTCAAATTCCCCGGCAAATGCGGGATGACTGTTTCTAAGCTTCATAAGTTTGATAAGGGATGCCACCACAGGGCGCTTTGTTTCGGACTCTATCTCATCTAGGGTATAACCGTGACGGTTGATATCCCTGCCGTTTTTTGTCCTCTCTACAAGCTCAATATCATTTGCTCCGGCCAGCATTCCCACATAGTAAACCTGGGGGATACCCGGAGCGAAAAACTGCACAGCCCGGGCCAGAAGATAGGCCGCATCATCCTCTCCCAGAGCAGAGTAGTATGTGCAGTTGATCTGGTAGATATCCAGATTGTTATACTCCTCTGAACTGTAGCGGCGGTTCACATTGGACCCCTTCTCATAGAGGGAACTGCATGTCAGATCCACCTCTTCGGGAGTCAGCAGATCCGCCACATCCACGACACCGATGCCGTCATGGGTATCCAGGGTTGTGAACTGATGACGGGGACAGATCCGGAACCATTCACCGAGCCGGTCAGCCCGTCCACTGTAAAGGGCGTGAAGCAGAAGCATGGGAAGGGCGAAGTCATAAACCCCGTAACCCTTGTCTGCAAGCTTCAGGGGGATGGAGTAGTGCTCATGAATCTCGGGAAGAAGTTCCACGTCCCTCTGGGCCATCTCGTCCCTGAGTTCTCCCAGGACCTCCCAGATTTCGGGCTCCAGAAAGAAACATGAGGTTCCGGCCTTCTTTGTGACATAGGCAAAGGCGTCCAGGCGGATCATAACCGCCCCCTGATCAGCAAGAAAGTTCAGGCTCTCACGGATAAACTTCCGTCCCACAAGAGAGTGCACATCCAGATCAATCTGCTCCTCGGAGAATGTACACCAGACCTTCCTTACAGTACCGTCTTTATGGGTGACTTCGATCCAGGGAGCCCTGGGCTTGCGGGTATAGATCTTCCCGAGTTCCTCTGGTGTGAACTCCCCGTCCGCCTTGACTCTGTCGACAGGCAGAAAGAGTCCGGCCCAGGGACTGGCGTTGCCCTTTTCCGCAAAATCAATAAACTCATCAGACTGCCTGGAGAGGTGGTTGATCATAAAGTCCACAACAAGATCATAGCTTCCGCTGATAGCCCTCAGATCCTTCCAGCTGCCGAAGGCGGGATCGATATCCCTGTACCCCGTAGGCGAGAACCCTCTGTCCCCGGAAGAGGGAAAAAAGGGCAGAATATGAACCCCCGTGAGGCAGTCCTTCAGAGGACCGTCCAGGGCCCTTTTCAGATCTTTCAGGTTGGTCCCGAGACTGTCGGGATAAGTTATAAGCTGTATGCCGTTTTTCATACTGTCCTCTTTCATTGTAAAACTGTCACAGCCACGGTTCCCGACCATGGCTGTGAGATAAAAAAAAGGCCCCGTAAGGGACCTTTTTTCAGATAGTTCTATTTGATAGAACCGGCCACCATACCTTTGATTATATGCTTCTGAGCAGCCAGAAACAAAACTATAATGGGAATCATCGCCATAAGAATGGCCGTCATGATCAGGTCCCACTGTTTTACATAGGCACCGGCGAAGTTGGCCACCGCAAGAGGGATGGTCTGTATCCTGTTGCCTACTCCCAGAACCAGCAGAGGCAGAAGGTAGTCGTTCCAGATCCAGATGCCGTTTAAAACAACAACCGTCGCATGAATCGGTCTGAGTATTGGAGAAATTATTATGTAAAAGGTCTGAAAACGGTTGCATCCGTCAATTTTGGCAGCCTCTTCCAGTTCAAAGGGAATGGACTTGATAAATCCATGGTAGAGAAAAACCGAAAGGGAACAGCCGAATCCCACATAGGCCAGAATCATTCCGAAGTATGTCCGGAGAAGACGGATACCTGTAACCGTATAAATTCCCCGGAACCAGGACAGGAGGGGAAACATAACGATCTGAAAGGGAATAACCATGGCCGCAACGAAGAGCAGGAAAATGGCGTTGGAGAGCTTTGTTTTGGTACGCACCAGAACCCATGCCGCCTGACTGGAGAGTACCGTAATGGCAAGCAGGGAGAGGACCGTAATAACAACGGAGGACCTGAAAGAACTTGGATAGCGGATGTTTCCGTTGGTCCAGATCTTCACAAAGTTGGTTCCGATCTGGGACCAGCTCTCGGGCATTCCGAGGGGATCGACAGTAATCTGGAAGGCATCCTTTGCCGAGTTCACAAGGACAATAAAAAATGGAAAGAGAAAGGCCAGAAAAACAAGGGCCGTAATAATCTCAAGAGCAATGGGGTGTCTGAAATACTTCTTCATTACATTTCCACCTCTTTCTTCTTGTTGATGCTGACCTGTATAAGGGAGATAACAATCAGAACAAGAAAGAATATTACCGCCTGGGCCTGAGCCATAGCCATTTTCAGGCGGACAAAGGCGGTGTTGTAGATATTCAGGGCCAGAAGCTCTGTACCGAACAGGGGCTTGTCGAGGAACATTGACGACGGGCCTCCGGCGGTAAGGGAGACGTTTACGTCAAACTGTTTGAACGACTGTACCAGAGTCAGGAACATTGTGATTGTAAAGGCCTGTGCGATCATGGGGATCGTGATATTTCGAACACGTTCCCAAGTATTGGCGCCGTCTATCCTGGCGGCCTCATGAAGCTCGACGGGGACCGATTCCAGGGCGGCCACGTAGATCATCATAATATAACCCGCATACTGCCAGGTTCCCACAGCCACAAGGGCGAGAACAGCTGAGTTCCGGTTGGCAAGGACCAGTTTTTCAGGATCTCCCAGGAAGGAAAGAAAGGGGACGACATCACCCAGAGAAGGGATGGCATTGTTAAAGATAAACTGCCAGATATATCCGAGGATCAGCCCTCCGATCAGGTTGGGAATAAAAAACCCGACCCTGTATAAATTTCTGAATTTAAGTCTGCTTGTCACAAAGACGGCCAGAAAAAAGGCTGTCACATTGATGGCCAGCATATTTATCACAGTGTAGACCAGTGTAAGAATAAAAGAGTAGATAAATGAGGGATCCCTGAAACTCTCTGTAAAGTTGGCGAATCCTACAAATTCCAGAACCTCGTTGGCCCGGGCTGTGGAGCTCCAGTTGGTAAAGGAGTAAAAGGCACCGATGAAAAAAGGTATGATTACAACCATACAAAAGGCAAATAAAACCGGTGTCAAGAATGTCCAGAAAACGATTCTGTTTTCCTGCTTGTCTGTCATGTTTAAGTCCTGATAAAAAACAGGGACGCCCGCCCTCGGGCAGCCGTCCCCGCAGTAGTACAAATGATTACTGTCTGTTCTCAAAGGCATCAGTCATCAGTCTGATGAACTGTGCTTTGTCAATGGAACCGTTGGCAAACTGATTGTAGATGGGAGCCAGAGTCTGATCTCTGAAGTCTCCGGAAAAGTTATACTGATTCCAGGAGTATACCTTGCCTGCGGCAGAGTACTGCTGAACGGACTTGGAAAGCTGTCCGTCGGGCTGAAGGGTTATGTTTCCGAATGCGGGAAGCATTCCGGCTTCTTCAACCATAAACTTCTGACCTTCGGGAGTGTAGACCATGTCGTTGAGGAACTGTTTAGCCGCTTCCAGATTCTTGGAATCCTTGTTGATCACGTAGTAGGAAGGAGCGGAAACAAAGATTCCGTCGGTGTCGGCTTTCATGGAACCGTGGGGAGCATAACCCATTGTGAAGGTAGCTTTCGCCTGCTCCATGTTGGGATCAACCCAGTTTCCCTGATGGAGGAATACAGATCTTCCTGTGGCGAACATGCCTACCTGAGAGTCATAGTTTCCGGTGGTCAGAACTGATTTGTCTGCATATTTGAAGAGCAGTTCCACCCAGTCTGCATACTCGCTGAGTCTTTCCGCATCAACATTACCAGCCAGAAGATCCTCGGTTACCGAGAGATCTCCGTAGGGAAGTCCATTGGAGAGAAGAGAGTTGAAGTTGTGGTGGGCAGTGACCCAGCCCATCTCGGGACCGGCAGCCATGGATACAACAGAGAGAACTCCCAGTTCGTCCTTCATGGAGTCGAGTTTTTCAAACGCAGCCTTGTAGGCGCCGTAGTTTGTCAGTGT
Organism: Oceanispirochaeta sp.; assembly: GCA_963676905.2. GTDB lineage: Bacteria > Spirochaetota > Spirochaetia > DSM-2461 > DSM-2461 > Oceanispirochaeta. The sequence goes on along the minus strand of CAXXVE010000001.1, from coordinate 1,285,347 downwards.
GGCGGGGTCAATTCCAGCCATGTCCAACAGGTCTTTGTTATAAGCCATACCCCAGCCTTCTACAGCTACAGGGAAACCGTATGTCTTGCCGTCAACCTTGAAAGCGACGGAGGTGTCCTCAGTCCAGGGCTCATCGGACATATCCAGAATCAGGCTCTCCCACTCATAGTAGTCCTCAATACCTGCAATAATAAAGATATCGGGCATCTCGCCTGCTGCGTAGTCAGCTCTGAGCTGCTGTCCCATGGTTACGGAACTGCTTCCGCCGATAGATTTCATAACCGCTCTTTTTCCGGTTTTTTCAGCCCAGAGCTTTCCGTATGCCTGGAGCTGGGGATCAATTTCAGGTTTGTTCTGCATAAGAGTTACAGATCCGCCTTTTCCTCCATCCTGTGATCCGGAAGCAAATGCTGCTGCAGAAACCGCAAGAATAAGAAGTACTGTAAGAACTCGTTTCATGTTATCCTCCAATAATGATTCGAAGAGTGGAATCCGTGGTAACGTTTCCATTTTTGTAAGTACCATCATATCCCGACTTTTCCAATTGTCAAGAGAATTCTTGTAAAATCGGAATCGTTTCCATTTTCAACGGAACAGCAGAGGAGACAGAGCCTGCCCCTCTTTCTCAAATTTCATTCCACTTTGATAATATTTGATGTTTTTCAGACAGCCTGAGAGGCAGGGATCAGCTGTGTCTGTCGATGAGCTGGGGTTCAAGGACAGTCTGAAGGATTCGGCTCTCCTCCCCGTCTTCCCGCTGCCGGACCAGTTCAACAACCATTTCAGCGGCCCGGGTCCCCAGAATCTCGGAGGACTGTCTTACTGTGGAAAGCTTCATAAACTTGGAGGGGAAGATGTCGTCGTATCCTATAATGGAAACGTCTCTGCCTGACTCCATTCTTGCCTGGATTCCACCGTAGGCCAGGGTATCGGAAAAGTAAAAGAGACCGTCCAGTGACGGGTCGTTCAAAAGGCTCAGAGTGATCTCATAGCACTCCTCTTCGGAGTTGATGCAGAGCTCGGAAACCTGAATGTCTCCCTTCTCCTCCACATAGCGCCTGAACCCCTCAAACCGGTCCACCTGCTGCTGAGAACGGTCCACAAGGCCAATCATCATTATCTTCTTGCAGTTCCTCGAGATAAGGTAATCCGCAGCCATTGTGCTGCCCTTGAAACTGTCATAGGTGATATAGCTTGATTCCGGATCATGATAGTCCACATAGAGAAAGGGGATTCTGTGTATATTGAGGATCTCCTGCTCCGCCTTGGTCAGGGGGGGGTCTCCGAGTGTAAGCACGGCGGTCAGCCTCTGCTCCACAATATGATGAACCACTGAATCATGGCCGTGATCGGTATTGAAGATCATGATATTGAACTGTTCCGTTTTAAGCCTTGTATGGATATGCTTGATGAGTTCGAAGAAGAACTGGTTCTCCACCACCGGCAGCAGAAGAGCGACTGTGGCCTGAGAGTGGGAACGGCGGACAAGCATCCGTGCTGCGCCGTTGGGAACATAGTTCATCTCCCGGGCAATCCTTATAACCTCAGCCCGGGTGCTCTCCTTCACATTGGGGCTGTTGTTCAACACCCGTGACACAGTACCGATGCCGACACCCGCCCTGGCGGCAATGTCCTTGATTGTTACCTTCTCGCCCACCTTATACCTCACATCTGCACCAGGGATTATTGCCCAAGTATAGCATCACAATGTAAACGTTTCCACTTAATTTTTCCAATTTTGATTGAATAAATGAACAGACAGGACTGTTCCGGCACTCAGGAACCTTGATTATCAAGAATACCGCTACTGTGATTTTTCAGATAGAGAAGGAACTCCTTCAGCCCCAGGGGTCGTGAGAAATAGTACCCCTGAATACTGTCACAACCGGTTGTTTTCAGAAACTCAAGCTGTCTCTCATCCTCCACACCTTCGGCGACAATTTTCATATCAAGGTTGTGAGCCATGCGGATAATATCCTGAACGAGAGCCGACCCTTTCCTGTCGTCAGGGAGCTCGTCTATAAAGCTCTTGTCTATCTTCAGATAATCAGTCTCAAACCGCTTCAGATAGGAGAGGGAGGAGTATCCCGTCCCGAAGTCGTCAATCGAGATACTTACATTGAGTTTCCGGAGATCCTCCAGAACAGTGAGGGTTGCCTGAGAGTCTTCCATGGCCACACTCTCGGTTATCTCGAAATTGATGGACTCAAAGGAGTGATCCGATTTCTCAACAATTCTGCTGATTCTCCTGAGCAGATCCCGGTCCCGGAACTGACGCCCCGACAGATTGACAGCAATCTGAAAATCCTCTCCCCCTACCGCTTTCATATCCGAAAGGTCCTCCAGAACCTTCTCCAGAATCCAGTCACCCAGCTGAAGGATAAATCCGTTATCCTCTGCCAGAGGAATAAAATCGGCAGGAGAGATCGTTGTTCCGTCAGAGCTGTTCCACCTTACCAGAGCCTCAGCTCCTTTGACAGATCCGTCGGCGACTTCCACCTTGGGCTGATAAACAACCTGAAATTCATCAAGAACAAGAGCATTCCGCATCTTTCCATCAAGCTCTACCTTGAAGAGGATATCCTTGTTCATTCCGCTTTCGTAATAGGTGAAGCTGTCCTTTCCCTTTCTCTTGGACTGATACATGGCCATGTCCGCATTCTGAAGCAGCTGCAGGGCATCAGTCCCGTCATCAGGATAGAATGTAACTCCCATGCTGGCGGTTGTATGAACATCAAGACCACTGATATGAAGGGGCTCATGCAGAGCTTTCTGAAAGCGGCGGATGACCTCGGAGGCAAGTTTCTTTGTCTCAACACCCGGCATCATAACAAGGAACTCATCTCCACCCAGCCTGGCGATTGTATCCTCATCCCGGCAGCCCTGGCGCAGCCTGTCGCTGATCTCCCGGAGGTACTGATCACCCACATTATGCCCCACGCTGTCATTGATATTCTTGAAGTTGTCCAGATCCAGAAACATAACGGCAATCTTTGTGCTGTTTCTGTCGGCAAAGGCAATGGCCTGATTCATGCGGTCCAGAAAGAGAGATCTGTTGGGAAGGCCTGTCAGGCCGTCGTAGAAAGCCAGATACTTCAGCTTCTTTTCACTTTTTTTAAGTTCGGAAATATCTTTAATAACACCGACATAGTGAGTCAGCTCTCCCCTCTCATTAAAAATGCTGTTGATACTGAGAAGAAGGGGTATGATGTCACCGTTTTTCCGTTTGTCCCGGATCTCTCCCGACCAGCGGCCCTTCTCCTTCAGGGACTCCCAGAAATCTGCATAAAACTCTTCGTTATACTCTCCTGACTGCATTATGGAGGGTGTCTTCCCCAGAAGATCCTCGGCAGTATAGCCGCTTATATCAAGGTACGCAGGATTGACTCTCTGAATAACAGCATCTGTATCTGTAATCAGGATTCCATCCATAGAGTTACTGAAAACGCTCTCGGAAAGGAGCATCTGGGACTGGGCTTCAAGCCTCTCCCTGATATCGCTGAAGAAAAGATAGTAGGCTTTCTGAGAGCTGAAGTACGTCGTAAGGACCTCGTAGGCATCTTCCCCTCTTATATATTCAAAAACACCAAAGGGTGTCACAAGATTGCTGATCATCCCTGCCAGATCGTCAGGGATTCTGTCAGGATCATAGGGGTTCCAGTTCAAGAGCTGGATATTTGCGGCCGGATTGGCATAAAGGACGCTGCCGTCCTCCCCGACACGGATAACGGGAAAGGGGCTTCCTTCGGGAAACTGGGCAAGGATTCTGTTTCTATTCTCTGTCTTCACCCTCTCCTCTTCCGACTTCTGAAGATCATCAAGGAATCCGTTGAACTGAAAAGCAAGTCTGGCGATCTCATCACTTCCGTTAAATTCAAAACGCATGGCCAGATCATTGCCCCGGGCTCTTGCCTCCTCAATAAAATCAACAAGAAGGTGGAGGGGAGCCGTAATCATTACAGCAAGTTTCTGGCTTGTATAGAGAAAGAGAAGTGTTGTAAAAATCAGAACACCAAAGAGAAAAAGGAAAAAGTTTCTTACTGCAGCCTGGTACCTGTCGGTATATACAGTTGAGGCTATGATCCAGTTATACTCGGGAATATAACTGAAGAAGGCGACTTTATCCTTGAGGTCTCCCCCTTCCGGAGCAGGCCACTCATACCTGATGTTCCCCTGTTTTTCCCTGATCATGGTTTCAAAGAAATTGTTGTCCCAACCGTCGGTCACTGCCTTCTCATTGAAGTTTTCTCCTGCCAGTGTGGGATGAACCAGGATATCCCCATCCAGGTTAAAAATCATGGGGTACCCGTTCAGCGCAACAGGGATATTTTGTATGGTATTATTTAAATCCTCCAGATGAATCAGAGATTCAAGATCACTCCTGTAGACACTGGCTGTGATAATCCACCCCCAGGGCTCATAGTATCCTGTGAAGAGAGCCTTGTTTCTGCTCTTCTCCTCACCGGGGTTCTTCCACACATACTCCAGATATCCTGTGGGAGACTGCAGCTGTTTCTGAACAAAATCATATTCCGCAACATTTGTCCCTATCAGGTTTTCATAGGGATGGATCAGAATTGAACCCTCCGTATCAAGTACATAGAAATACCCCTCTTCCCCTATGGAAGTGGACAGAAGTTCATCGGCGGCCATCTCCTTCGCCTCACCGGGCAAAAGGACTCCCTGCTTCTCAAAAGTATCGAGAACAGAAAGTACGCTCAATCTGGATTCAACCAGAGTCTCAAGATGGGAGTGGACCGTATAGCTTGCATAATCACTTATAAGCTGAATGATGGAGCTCGTTGTACTTTCGAGCTCGTTCTGAACGGAGTCCTGAAGTCTTCTTGAAATAACAGATGTAAACAGGGTGACGCTGAAGATCATAAGGGCTAGAAACAGTGCCGAGTAGACGAGAAAGAGCTTAAGCCTTATGGAAAGATTGCGGATTTTATTCATGGAGCCTCTTCTTCCATAAGTTTAGAAGATAAGACGGGTGAAAGCAATGAACAAAAGCCGCCTCCCGGGGGAGACGGCTGTAAAAATTCTTATGTAAAAATGTGGCTGCTATTATCCGCAGCAGGAGCTCTTTCCCGGTCCCCGGGGCACTGACTGAAGATCATGATCCCTTTTACCAAGCAGAACAAGGGCAAGATAGAGCAGCCCCAGAACCACAGCAGCAAGAAGGCCGTATCCCAAATGATGACCCTCGGCGATCTGGTAGAACAGAGTGGACACCGACCATGCCAGTATCGTGGCATAGGAAACCAGAATCAGGGTAAAGAATCCGCCCATCTCCTGACGGGCTGCACCAACAACCGCCAGGCAGGGGAAGTACATCAGAACAAAGAGCAGGTAGGCAAAGGCCGACAGGGGGGTGAAGTTTCTTGAAATATGACGGAATACAGCAGTATCGCTCTCGATTTCCTCGGCAATGACATCACTGTCCTCCGCTACAAGCCCCACTCCCAGAATATCCACTGAGCTGATGATCCCTATAAACCCTTCACCAATGGATGTGAAAGCTTCGACAACGGAACCTCCAATGTCCAGAGCTTCCTCCTCTTCCTCCTCGATATTTCCGGATTCAGCCATATCCATGGCGGAGTAGAGCGCATTGACCGTACCGACAATGGCTTCCTTGGCAAAGAGACCTGTAAAGAGGGCTACAGAGGCGGGCCAGTTTTCCTCACTGACACCCATGGGGGCAAAGACGGGTCCAAGAGCCTTGCCGGCGTAAGCCAGTACAGAATCCTGAGAGTCCTCGTTTCCGAAACTCAGCCTGCCGTCAGAAAATCCCATGGAGCTGAGAACTCCCAGAACACATACGGCTATCACGACCACAACTCCCGCTTTTTTGACAAAGAGCTTGAGTCTGATCCAGGCGGACTTGAGAATATTCGACGCCTTGGGCTTGTGATAGAGGGGAAGGTCCATAACAAAGTGTGATACAGACCCCTTGAAGAGGCTGTTCTTAAGAAGGAAACCTGTAAAGATCGCCATAAAGAGGCCTGAAAGATAGATCAGAAAAACAACAAGTCCCGATGCTCTGCCGAAAAGAGCCGCCGAGAAGAGAGCGTAAACGGGGAGTCTGGCACCGCAGGACATAAAGGGCGCCATAAAAATTGTCATATAACGGTCCCGTTTGGAGCCCAGAGTCCTTGCAGCCATAACAGCAGGGACTGTACAACCGAATCCGACAACCATGGGAATAAATGCGCTGCCGGGAAGGCCGATCCTGCGCATGACCCTGTCCGCAATCACTCCGATCCTTGCCATATATCCGATATCCTCAAGAATGGCGATGGTCAGGAACATAAAAAAGACAACAGGAATAAAGGTGGCGACAGTCTGTATCCCCGCACCGACACCTCCGGCAATAAACACTGTCAGCCAGTCGGGTGCACCCAAAAGCCCCAGAAGGTGGGTTGGAATATCCACAACAACAAGTCCCGCAACTATATCAAAAAAGTCAATGAAAATTGATCCGACCCCGATGGCAAGCCAGAAAGTGAGAAACATGGAAACAAGGAAGATGGGGATGGAGGCAAACTTGTTCATAACAATTTTATCCACCCTATCTGTAAGGCTCTCATTCTCTTTTGTGGAGTAGCTTATAACCTGTTTACAGATGTCATCTATCTTCTTGTATGCATCTTCGGCACTTAATCCGAGAAAGGTAGATGCGGTCTCTTTATCATGGAAGAAGTCGGTATCCTCTTGCAGATGCTTCTCAAGCTCCGAAAGGGCGTTTTTCACGGACCGGGGATCCACAGAGATAACAGGAATGACCCGGACACCCAGAACTTTTTCGATCTCTGCCTGATCCACACGCATCCCCTCCTGCTCCGCCATATCCATCATATTGAGGAAGACGACAACATGGGACGTTCTTGCAAGAAGGTCCAGGGTAAGAAAGAGGTTTCTTGAGAGGTTTGAAGCGTCAACCACATTGATAATAAGGTCATGCTCCTGCTCCCGGATAACCCGTTCGGCGATCTTCTGGTCCTCTGTATCAGGTGTCAGGTTGTTTGTTCCCGGCAGATCGATAAGAGCGACCTTCCGGCCCATAAAATTGATGCTTCCCTCGACACGCTCTACAGTTACACCGGGCCAGTTTCCCACTTTCTGCCGGGAACCTGTGAGCTCATTGAAAAGTGTGGTCTTCCCGCAGTTGGGAATACCCGCTATGGCAATACTGTTCAGTTCCATCAGTCTGACTCCCTTACCAATATGACCTGTGCTTCCTTCTTCCTCAGAGCCACACGGCTGTGGCGCAGGCTGAAGACCATTGGATCGTTGATATCGGCTCCGGTCCGCTCTACAGGTGTACCTTCAACAAAGCCCATTTTCATCAACTTCTCAGAGTACTCTGAACCTGAATTTTCAAAACCGCTTATTATGTACCTGCTTCCCTTGGGAATCTCTGACAGGTTCTTGATATTTGGCAAGGGATCTCTCCTTCTCGAAGTTATATCTTTTTAAATTATGCTAGACTAACTAAGATACGGAAAGTTTACAGAATAAGGCTGTTTCATGTCAACAGTTAACCCCTCTTAACCCTGTTATTGTTCTGGTGGAATTCTGAACATTCATATACAATGGGTAGTTGATATGATGTATACAATAACCGACAGGGAGATTCTTGACCTCCAGAAACAGTTTCCCTCAGCACTCAGCTACCTTACAACGATTACCCTGATCCAGAGGGAGTACGGCAAGGTGGGAAACTCCAGGCTGGCTTCGGCAGTTGCCGTATCCAAACCGGCAGCCAACCAGGCCATGGGCCGCCTTAAAAAGCTCGGTCTGGCAGAACAGGACCCCTATGGAGATATAAGCCTCACAAACGAGGGAAAGCGGTTTGCCTTTGCCGTACTGAGGCGCCACTACCTGGTGGAGCATCTTCTGATATCTAAACTGGACTACCCCTGGGATAAATCAGACGATGAAGCCCAGAGACTTCAGGCCTCCCTGTCTGAAGAGTTTACCGAATACCTCTTTGAGTACTTCGGCCGTCCCGAGACCTGCCCCCACGGAAATCCTTTCCCCGGGTCATCCCTCGAAAAGGAGCTGCTGGAGGCGGACAGGCTTACATCAGCCCCCGTAAACCGGGAGCTGATGCTTATCAGAATCACTGAAATCGGAGAGACCGTTGAAGGCCTTCTCTCCTTCTGCTATGGTCTGAAACTCATGCCCGGAACCAGGCTCATCCTGATCTCTGCAGAGGGAGAAGAGATGAAGACAATTATTGAGGAAAAAGAGTGTACGATCCCCCGGAGCTACGCGGAACATCTGTGCATAAAAGCAGTATAAAATGGCTAGAATAGACTGGAAGGCGGGAAACATGATCTATCCCGTCCCCGCGGCCCTTGTAAGCTGCGGCAGCACAGAGGAAGAGTACAATCTGATCACCGTGTCCTGGACAGGAACGGTCTGCACCAATCCCCCCCTCTGCTATATATCCCTCCGCAAGGCACGGCTGTCTCATGAAATCATTTCAAGGGAGATGGAGTTTGTCATCAACCTCAGCACCGAAGAGATAGTCAAAGCAACAGACTGGTGCGGAGTCAAGTCGGGCCGGGATTTCAACAAATTCAAAGAGTGCGGTCTGACAGCGGTTCCCGCATCCAAGGTTAAGGCCCCCATTGTCGGGGAATCTCCTGTGGCCGTGGAATGCAGGGTTCTTGAGATAAAAGAGCTGGGAAGCCATGATATGTTTCTGGCTGAGGTTCTGTCGGTGAGTGTTGATGAGAGGTATCTTGATCCCGAAACCGGAGCCTTTGATATGCAGGCAGCCGGACTGATCGCCAGCTCCCACGGAAAGTACTGCGGGCTGAAGAAACCACTGGGACACTTCGGTTTCTCCATAAGAAAGAAGAAAAAGAAGAACAGGCAGGGTGCATCTGTCACTCAGCGCCGCAGCGGCAGCCGGAAAAAACATAGCAGAAAGAGATAACTACTCCCCCTCCTCCAGAGACCTCTCGTAAAAGTCTTCAACAGCCCACATCATCCTGAAGTCGGGCCAGCCGAGCATAAGGGTCTCGCAGAGCTCCTTCACCGCAGTCCAGTCCCGCCTGTAGTAGAGGGCCAGCAGTTCCTGATAGATCAGCTCCGGCAGAAAGGGGTCTTCAGGCATATCCAGAACTGCGGAACGGGAGACCGCGATCACCTGCTCCTGCATTCTGAAGGCTTCATCCCCGTCTTCAAAATATTCAACGGCATACCTGGCTATATCCAGCATTACAGTCTGGGCATGCCAGAGGACTTCGGCCCGGGTACTTCCCCAGGTCAGCTCCGGCTCATCTTTGATCCGCTCAGTCAGCTCCGATACATCCCCTCCGGCTGAGGCAATTGCTGTAACACGGTCTCCCCAGCTCTGAAAGGGTTCCTGAGAGGCCATATCAAAGAGATTGGCAAGCCGTCTGTAGAGGGTGTTCATCTCCCGCTGATACCGGGCTCTCCTGAAATCACGGAGGAAGCGATAACTCTCCTCCAAACTCTCCCGGGGAGCCTGAAAGAGGGGGTCCTGTTCCAGAGAGGCCTGAAATTCCTGTACTGCCTGATCATAGGCGTCACTGTCCAGAGAGAGCAGCCCCTTATAATAGAGCCTCAGAGCCTCACGGGATTCGGAAACACCCTTCGTTCCTGTCTCAACGGAGTAGAATCCGCCCAGAGCCGCCGCCATAGCCTCTTCCAGATCAAAATAACCATCCGGAGAGGTCTCCCTTGAAAAAGAGAAGAGGATTTCTCCGGTTTCGGAATCGGTGACCTTCAGATCCCCCCGGAGCCGGCCGTCCAGAACCAGATAACTTCCGCGGATAAGATCGGTGGCGTTGAGGATCTTGCCCAGTTCCAGAGCTGTTCCCTCATCGGTCAGGCCGGAAAGGGAGAGCTTCTGCTGCTTCAGAACCTCTTCAAGATCCACCCTCTCCACAAGAATCAGACCAGCTGAGGAGAGACGGGAGTTCAGGCCATCGGCAAAGGCACGGGACATCCACTGATCCTCTTCGCTTCCGGTTGTATTTGTAAAATGGAATACTGTCAGAACCCTATCGGCCCCGGCTCCTGCCTTTCCGGCGGAATCGGCAGACAGGCCCTGAACCCCTGCTCCAAGCCAGAACAGGAGAAGCAGCCCGAAGGCTCTCCTCAACGAAGAGCTCCAGTCAGGTCCGTTGCAAAACTGCCGTCCCGTCTGAACTCATCAAGGATTTTCAAAGCCCCGCGTTCACGTGCCTGATCATAGCTGAGGCCGCCCTCCTTGTAGGGTCCGTATTCCCTTGTAAAAAGGACGACTCCGTACTGCCTGAAGCTCACCACGCCTGTCAGGCTTGAAAAGAATATACCTCCGGTCTCATCCAGGGCCGGAAAATCTGAGACGACCCAGTCAAGAGAGAGTTCAAAAGGAGTATTCCTGCCTCCCGGAAGAAGCTGAAAGGGAAGATTCTTTCCCGACAGGATGGAGAGAAAGGGAATATTCAGACCCGAATTGATATCGAGTCCCCCGGGAGGCGGCACTGACATGCGGCGGTCGGTGGCCCTCTGTTCCTCCCAGACAGACTTCTCCATTCTGACAAGAATCCAGTAACCCCTGTCGGGATTGTACCAGCTGTCCAGAGTCTCAAGACTCACAAGGCTCTGACTTACGGTCTGCGTGATACGGCTCTCCAGGGTTTCGCTGCTCTCCCCGGTACTGGAGGCCTTCTCTTCAAGACGAAGTTCGGAAATGATATCCACAGAGATGGAGGTGGCCAGATCAGACTGGGCTCGGGCCATGGCGATCTCACGGTCATCCGCTTCGTTCCCCGTATCCGATCCTCCTATTCCAAAATAGTACTCCTCATCGGCGGGAGGGGTACTGAGCCATCCGGGCTCTTCAGAACCGGTTCGGCTCTGACCGGCGCAGGATGAGATGATGAGGGGGATTGAAAGAAACAGACTGAATAATAAACGACGCATGTAAAACTCCGAAAAAGCCCTCTGGGCTGATAAATACAAATTATAGTGCCACATAGAATCATCATCTAGAGAAAAACGCAACTACAAACAATCTACATGGTAAATTATTTTTCAGAACCCTAAGATTATAAGAGATTCAATATATATTATTTAATGTTTTTTTCTTTACTACCATGCTACTAGTGATTACTTTAATTATCTAAAGAGGTATTTAATGATGAATGAGATAATGACAATACCGGAAGAGCTTCCCCTTGTACCCATGAAGGGTTCAATCCTCTTCCCCGAAGGACTGAGTTCGGTCAGAATCAGCGGTCTGGCGGAAGATGAAAACTATTTTGCCGACGGAAATCCCAGCGGTCTGGCCGTTGCGGTATCACTCAAGAAAAACTTCGATCTTTCTGATCTTGAGAAGGACGATTTTTATACAGTAGGGACCCTTGCCTTTATACAGAGTTCCGAATACAAAAACGATGAACTGAAAATCAGCCTCCGGGGCATTCAACGCGTCAGGATAACCCATGTGGAAAAGAGAAACCGGGTCCATTTTGCAAAAGTGGAGAGTCAGCCGGATATCGACGACATGGATCAGGCAGGTAAGGAGAGCATGCTTACAAGCATGAAGGACCTTGCCCGGGAGATCGCCGCCTTCTTTGAAGGGACCGAAAGTGCAGTCAAACAGCTTGAGATGATACACCATCCAGGCCCCCTGATGTACGGAATCATTCCCTACTTGAGCATCAGCCGGGGGGAAAAGCAGGATCTTCTTGAAATATCCTCCCTGAGGGAGAGGGGACTCAAGGTCATAGATGCCATGATCAGCCAGAGGGAGTCTCTCAAGCTCCAGGCTGAAATTGCAGGAAGAATGACTGAAAAAGCAAGCAAGAGCTACAGGGAGAATGTCCTCAGAGAACAGCTGAAGGTTATACAGGCGGAACTCAATGAGTCCTCGGAAGAGGAGGAAGAGGGTTTCAAAGAGAAGATTGATAAATCAGCCATGCCTGATGAGGTCAGAAAAACAGCCCTCAAAGAACTGCAGAAGCTGGAGGAACAGCCCCCCAACAGCCCGGAAACACGAATCATACAGAACTATCTCGACCTCCTTGTCGACCTCCCCTGGGAGAGTGAGGAAACAATCGAGATTGATCTTACAAGAGCCAGAACGATCCTTGATGATCAGCACTTCGGCCTTGAAAAAGTTAAAAAAAGAATCATACAGCATCTTGCCGTAATGAAGCTTAAAAACGAGAAGAAGGGTTCAATCATTCTTCTTGTGGGACCTCCGGGAACCGGAAAAACAAGCCTCGGCAAGAGCATCGCTGAATCTCTCGGCCGCAAATATGTAAGAGCCAGTCTCGGCGGACTCAGGGATGAAGCCGAAATCCGCGGACACCGCAGAACCTATATCGGAGCCCTGCCGGGAAGAATCATTCAGGGCATGAAGAAAGCGGGAGCAAGAAACCCTGTATTTGTTCTTGATGAAATAGACAAGCTTACACAGAGTTTCAGCGGCGACCCCTCAGCTGCCCTCCTTGAGGTCCTTGACCCCGAGCAGAACAGCAGCTTCTCGGACCACTACCTTGAAGTTCCCTATGATCTGTCGGATGTGTTCTTTGTGGCCACCGCCAACTCTCTTGAGTCCATCCCCCTCCCTCTGCTGGACAGAATGGAGGTCATAACCCTGTCGGGATATACAAATCCCGAAAAGTTCCATATCGCCCGGAATCACCTTATTCCGGCGGTCCTGGAGGACCACGGCCTGACAGCGGAGCAGATGGTACTGGAAGACGATGCCGTCAATGAAATTATAGAGAACTACACAAGAGAGGCAGGAGTCAGGGGACTGAAGCGGAAGATAGCAGAAGTGGCCAGAGGGGTTTCCGAAAAGGTTGTAGCCGAACCGGAAGCCATCCCTGTTCATGTGAAACAGGATGACATCGAAGCCTATCTGGATAATCAGAAGGTCCGTCATGAACAGATCGGAGAGATCAACCCTCCCGGTGTGGTTACAGGAATGGCCTGGACTGCCGTGGGCGGTGAAATCCTCTTTGTTGAATCCACCAATATGCCTGGCTCCGGAGGACTTACAATAACAGGGCAGCTTGGAGATGTGATGAAGGAGTCCGCCAGGATATCCCTCAGCCTTATCCGCTCAAGGCTGTCTGTGTTTACAAGCCACTTTGCCTTCAAGGAGCAGGACATCCATATCCATGTTCCTTCAGGAGCCGTCCCCAAGGACGGACCATCGGCGGGTGTGACCCTGATGACCTCCCTCGCCTCCCTGATAACAGGTATACCCGTCAGCCCGAAACTGGCCATGACAGGAGAGGTGACCCTCAGGGGAGCCGTTATGCCTGTCGGCGGTGTGAAGGAGAAAGTTCTTGCGGCCCACCGGGCGGGGATCAGAAAGGTCCTCCTTCCGGCTGACAATGTAAAAGATCTGAAGGACCTGCCTGAAGAGATCCGCAGCGAACTGACGGTTGTGGGCATCGACAGTATTCAGCAGGTGCTGAAGGAAGCCCTGAATCTGGATGTTCCGGACCTGCCCATAGGTGAGGCTCCCGGCTTCAGTTCAAACAGCACACATAACAGCCGCAACTGAATTCATATAAGTTAACCGGCCCGGTCTTCTTATGGAGACCGGGTTTTTTATTGGAAGGCAGTTAAGTAATACTGAAATGAGTTGACATATAGTTAAATAAAGTTTAATTATACTGTCATAGTTTCAGTTGAAATAAAAAAGGAGGGTTGCCTTTGAAACGGCCGGAGTACAGATTCGGAGAGAAAATCCGCAGCGTCAGAGAGAGCCAGGGAATTACTCTGAAAGAACTGGCCCGCCGGATGGATGTCAGCGCCAGCCTGATCTCTCAGATAGAGAACAACAAGGTATCCCCCTCCATAGATACACTGCTGAACCTGGCAGATATTCTGGACATTGATCCGGAGTATCTTTTCCGTGACTTCCGGAAGAAAAGAAAACTAAAGATGGTCCGGAAGGAGGAGCGCAACCGCCTCAGTATGGGCGCCGTTCAGTACGAGCTTCTGACCCCTCCCGGTTCTGCGGAAGAGGGAGAAACCATGGAGACCATGGAGCTCACCATCCGTCCCGGAGGAGAAAAGGGAAGCGAGGACTACGGCCACCCCGGGCGGGAGATGGGCATCATTCTATCCGGTCAGGCAGAGCTTCTTTACGGCACTGAAAAGTACAAGCTCAAGGCCGGAGACAGCCTCTCCTTCTCTTCTGCGGTCCCCCATCTTCTGGTAAACAGCGGAAAAGAGGAGCTCAAGGCCATCTGGATAATCAGCCCTCCCCGGTTGTTTACATAAAAAAGCCGCTCCCTCCGGAACTGCAAGCCCCGGAACGGAAACAGTATGGAATACAGGACCCGGATTCCGCTCAGGAAACTCCGGACTTCAAATAGAGCCGGCTCCGCCGGTACAAGGAGAAGAAAATGGGAAAAACCATTGCAGAAAAAATTTTCGATGCACATCGGGTGGACAGCCCTGAGGAAGGGATCTCTGTACTCGGCCTGGACAGGGTATTCTGTCACGAGATTACAACCCCCATCGCCATCAACGACCTGGTCAGCCGAGGAATGGACAGGGTCTTCGACCCCGACAAGATCAAGGCCGTCATTGACCATGTAACTCCCGCGAAGGACTCCAAAACAGCGGAGCAGGGAAAGATTATGAGGGAATGGGCCTCACGGCACGGCATCAAAGACTTCTTTGATATCGGCCGCAACGGAGTCTGCCACGCCATCTTCCCAGAAAAGGGATTTGTCCGCCCCGGATTTACAGTCATCATGGGAGACTCCCATACCTGTACACACGGAGCATTCGGAGCCTTTGCCGCGGGAGTGGGCACCACAGACCTTGAGGTGGGAATACTGAAGGGAGTGTGCAGCTTCAAGGAGCCTGAATCCATAAAGATCAATGTAACAGGTGCCCTTAAACCCGGTGTTTATGCCAAGGACGTGATCCTTTCGATCATAGCCAGACTGGGTGTAAACGGTGCCACCAACAAGGTCATCGAATTCTGCGGCCCCGTTGTTGAATCCTTCTCCATGGAGGAGCGTATGACTGTCTGCAACATGGCCATTGAGGCCGGCGGAACCTGCGGAATCTGCCCCCCCGACATGACTACCGTCGAGTATCTATGGGACTTTATCAAAGAGGATTATGCAGACAAGGCGGCGGCTCTTGCGGACTACAGCAAGTGGAACTCCGATAGCGACGCCACCTATGCCGAAGTGATAGACATGGACGTAAGCACTCTGGAACCGGTGGCCACCTTCGGCTACAAGCCGGACCAGGTGAAGACCATCGCCGAACTTGAAAAGACCCCCGTCAACCAGGTCTATATCGGTAGCTGTACCAACGGCCGCATAGAAGACCTCAGAGAGGCTGCGAAGGTTCTTGAAGGGAAGAAGGTGGCCGACTCTGTAAGAGTTGTCCTCTCACCTGCAACTCCCGACATCTACAAGCAGGCCCTGAAAGAGGGGCTGATCGGTATTTTTATGGAGGCAGGAGTCTGCCTGACCAACCCCACCTGCGGTGCCTGTCTCGGCATGAGCAACGGAGTTCTGGCGGACGGTGAGGTCTGCGCCTCTACAACCAACCGGAACTTCAACGGAAGAATGGGCAAGGGCGGAATGGTTCACCTGATGAGCCCCGCATCGGCAGCGGCCGCAGCTATCAGCGGATATATTACAAACTCATCACTCTACAAGGGGTAAGACTATGTCAGCAGTAAAAGAATTCAATGGAAAGGTTCTCTTCCTGGACCGCTCCGACATCAATACAGACGAAATCATTCCCGCCAAATATCTGACGGAGATAACCAAAGAGGCTCTACAGCCCTACCTGCTTGAGGACCTCAAAATGGACGGCTTCGATCCGGCCCGCAACCTTGACGGCGTCAGCGTCATACTTACAAAGAGCAACTTCGGCTGCGGTTCCTCCCGTGAACACGCACCCTGGGCTCTTGAGGTAAACGGCATTAATCTTGTTATCGCCGAAAACTTCGCCCGCATCTTTCGTCAGAATATGTACAACTGCGGCATGATGGCTGTGGAACTGGGATCTGATGAAATTGCGGGGCTCTTTTCTGACTTTTCAGGAGAAGAGACAAGCATAACCACGGATCTTGAGAAAAGCGAGTTTACCTTCCGTTCGGCATCAGGAAAAACAAAGACTCTGAGCTTCACAATCTCAGGATTTGACAGAACTCTTGTTGACCATGGCGGCTGGGTCGGCTACGCAGATAAAAAGTACTGATTTTAAATTCTGACAAGCCTGCCGTGTCCCGGCAGAGAATTTAAATGAATAAAAAAAAGGCAGCCTTTCCAACGGAAGGGCTGCCTTACATAATCAAATAAACTCCTGGAAACCCCTCCGGGAGTGTTATCTCCGGTTCAACTGTTCCATACAACCGTAGGAATCGTCTCCAGATCAAGGATTCTGTCCATCTGTTTGCAGGGAACGGCCCTGATCTGATCCTCCAGCTCCTTTCTTATCTCGTCATAGTCCCAACGACCCGAGTTCAGGGGGTTGTAGTGGCCAGTCAGCAGATCCTCATCCTTATCGCGGTGATAGTCATGGACAAGCACTAGGGCGATGATATTCATACCCCGGGTCAGAATCTTATCATTGCCGCCTGTAAAGTTCATAATCGGTTTGAGGCGTTCAAAAACGGAGACGTCATCTCCAGGAGCATGACGGAATACCTTCCTTGTATCCCCGTAGCTTGAAAGAACAAAAATAACCAGATTATTGACCCCGTCCCGTTCGGGCCTCTCAGTGCCTGCAAGATAGGGCAGCCGGGCAATCAGCCGGGCAATAACATTTCTCCTGATCCTCTCTTCAAACTGCCTGTAGCTTGGCAGCAGGTTCAGCACCTCATCACACTGCTCGTTCCAGATCAGATCCTCTTTCAGATCTTTAGCTATATCTTTCAGCATATATCCCCCCGTTTCCGGATATGAATCCATGTTAATGGTCGCCGGTAACAGGGGAGTTGTAAATCAACCAAAAGGTTGAAATTTACCCTGCCCCCCCCGAAAAGGGGGGTTAATTATCAGAATTCGGTGAAGTCATCGTCTGAATCATCATCAGAGGAGACAATGATGGTACTTGTGTCCTTCAGATCTCCGGTTTTCGGGGGTATGCTACGGGGAGCCGGAGCTGCCGCGGGGGCCTTGATCTGCCTCTTAACGGCGGCTGAAGACCTCTCCATATTTTTGATTCTGAAGTAGTTCACAAGCTCTGAAAGAATCTGGGACTTGTCCTTCAGATCTTCCGCCATGGATGCGATCTCCTCGCTGGAAGCCGCATTGGACTGAATGACCTTGTCCATCTGCAGCAGGGCTGTATTGATCTGCTCAGCGCCTCTGGCCTGCTCGTTGCTTCCCTCAAAAATCTCCTCGGCTATCTCCGCGGACTTCTTGATATTGGGAACAATGCTTCTCATCAGCTCAAGGGTGGCGTCAGCCTTGCGCACGGAATCAGCCGAAACCTGGGTGATGTCATTGGCCGCGTTCTGGCTGTTCTCAGCCAGCTTCCTGACCTCCGAGGCGACTACAGCAAATCCCTTGCCCGCTTCTCCGGCCCGGGCCGCTTCGATGGCGGCATTCAGGGCCAGAAGGTTTGTATTTCTGGCGATCTCTTCGATGATGTTAATCTTCTCGGAGATAAACTTCATTGAGTTAACAGTCTCTTCAACAGCGGTGCCGCTGCTGTCGGCATCATTGGCTGCCTGGGAGACAATGGTATTGGATTCTCTGGAGTTCTCTGTATTCTGCTGGATGTTTGCTGAAAGCTCCTCCATGGAAGCCGAAATTTCCTCGGCGCTGGAAGCCTGCTCATTTGCCCCCGAAGCGACCTGCTGGGATGCGCCTGCAACCTCCTGGGCACTCATTTTGATGGCATCGGCGGCTTCAATAATACCGGAGACCGTACTTCTCAGCCGGACAACCATGTCCTGAAGGGCCGATGCAAGAATCATGGTCTCATCCTTCGTGCTGACCTCTACATGTGTATCCAGGTTGCCTGCGGCGATACTCTTAACATCAACTGAGAGCTGCTCTACAGGCTTTGATATCTTCCCGCCCAGAACCCAGGCAATAATTGAAAAGAGGGCTATCAGTGCAATATCCAAAATGGTTATTGTGATAATAATTCTTCCGATGGCACTGCTGATAAGGCTGTCTTCCTCTGCGACAAGGTCATCAATCTCATCTACATAATTTCCGGACCCTACAAACCAGTCCCAGGGTTCGAAGAAGGCGTTAAATGAACGCTTGGGGGAAGCCACATCCTCACCGGGCTTATTGTACCAGTAGTCGGTAAAACCTGTTCCGTCTTTGGCTGCAGCAATGATATCTCTGATAATATAGTCCCCGTTGGCATCCTGCAGATCCCAGCGGTTTGTTCCGATAACAGAGGCATCCGGCAGGGCTACGGTGACACCCTTTGAATCATAGATATAGATATAGCCGGACTCTCCGTAGCGGATACTCATAATGGCATTCAGGGCAATCTGCTTTGCCATATCCTCTCCGAACTCATCACGCCGGCCGTAATAGTGTTCTGCTATTGATATGGCCGACTCCACCTGACTGGCCGCCAGATTATCAAAATCAGTTCGCAAAACCTCTTCAAGGGTGTCCACAGTGGTCCCTGCCAGCTTCTGGACATTATATACGGAGAGACCGCCCACGACAGTTCCCAGAATAAGAAGGCTGGCTATAACCAAAGCCACAATCTTATACTTGATTTTAAACATACACAGCTCCTTTGGGGTTTCCGGAATAGAGATAATGCTTATAATTGTAGTCGATCAAATGGAAGAAAGAAAATTGTAACCGTTACAATACATTATTCGGGAGTTATATACTGATTATGGAATACACAATTGATGTTCTGATTGACGAAAAGACACTGGCCGACAAGGTGCACGAGATCGCGAAAGCCATCGAAAGGGACTACAACGATACCGACGAAGTTATTCTGGTAGGCCTTCTGCGGGGATCAACAGTATTCCTGGCCGACCTGGCCCGGCATATTGATCTGGATGCCAGGTTTGACTTTATGGTTGTCTCGAGCTACGGCAACTCCATGGACTCATCAAGGGATGTTCAGATAAAGAAAGACCTGGAAGAGGAGATCCGAGGCCGCCATGTCATAATTGTCGAGGACATTATCGATACGGGTTACACCCTGGAACGGGTAAAAGAATTTCTGGAACTCAGAGAGCCGGCATCACTGAAGATTTGTACTCTCCTGGACAAGCCGGACAGACGGGAAGTAGAGGTTCCTGTAGACTATGTGGGATTTACAATCCCCGACGTATTCGTAATCGGATACGGTATAGACTATGCACAGAAGCACAGAAACCTGCCCTATGTGGGTAAAGTCATCCCCAAAGACTGACATCCAGTATCAATCCGGACAGATTCCCCTGCAGCGGCCTGTCCGGATTTTGCCTTAAACTACAGCCGCAAAGCTGCCTATTACCTGCCAGTGCAGCACATAAACGTCTGAACATTCATGCAGACTCCACATATATCCACGCCCTTATCACAATCACCCCATTTATTTTTAACTGAACACGTCTACATTTATGGCTCACTTTATCAAGGATATGGACGTTTATGGGTAATTTAGGAATACAGAAAGAGAACAGCAGAAGGACACTGGCCCTTCTGGGTTTATTTATAACTCTCTTCACCCTGAGTGAAGCCCTTCTGCTCAACTTCCTGAAAAGGAATATGAAGCACACAGTCAGTCTGCACCTTTCAGAGACTTCTGAATTCAACGCCCTCCTCCTCTTTGAATCCCTGCCTGGGCCCATGAACAGAGTGTTTGCTATAGTGATTCCCTCCGTGGTCCTCCTTGTAATACTGGCAGTGCTCTATTTCAGGGCGATAGCCACCACTCTAAACTTGTCCAGGATGTTATCGGCTCCCCCTGCAGCCGATCTGAAAAAGCGGCTTCCCCATAAGAGTGAGAGAAGTCAGCAGGCCCTTAAGAGAGACCTTGAAGGGGCCGCAAACAGAAAGGAATTCTATCTTGTCTACCAGCCCCAGGTTGAGCTGGAAAGCGGCAGAATCTGCGGATTCGAGACCCTTATCCGCTGGCAGCATCAGAGTGGAGAGATTGTTTCACCTGCCAGATTCATCCCGCTTGCGGAAGAGAGCGGCCTGATTATCCCCATAGGGGAGTGGATCATTGATGAAGCCTGCCGTTTCAGCAATGACCTGACAGCCAGGGGAATCAATAATAAAAGGACAGGCATAAATATCTCGGTCCGCCAGATGAATGAACCAGGCTTCTTTGAAAAGCTCATCTCCATCGTCGAAGAAAACAGCACCTCTCCCCACACACTGGACCTGGAAATAACTGAGTCTGTGAAGCCCGGCGAAATCGGAGAGATCTCAGCCCTGACTGAAAAGCTCAGGAAGGCGGGGTTTACAATATCCATAGATGATTATGGAACCGGTTTTTCCTCATTGAGTTATCTGCAAACTCTCAGCTTTGACAGAATCAAGATAGACAAGTCTTTTGTTGACAGAATGTTGGACAACAGCTGCAGCAGGCATATTATCAACTCAATAATATCCCTCTCCCGATCTCTTGAAAAAGAGATCATTGCGGAAGGCGTTGAAACAGCCGAACAGATGGAATGCCTTTTGAGCGAACAGTGCAGCCAGGTCCAGGGTTATCATATTAGCCCCCCCCTCTCACGAAGCAGAGCCCTCTCCCTTATTTGATATCCCGCCCGGGGCGCTGTGAAGATCCCTTAAAAAAACTCATAAAAAAGTGACAGATATCCCTCCTCTCTCTGTTAAACAGCTGAATGTTATTGGAAAGAGGAAGGGTATATGGATAAGAAGACAGCAATATTCAGCATTTTAGCAGTTCTTGCAGTTCTCCCAGCTTTTGCAGGAGAGACCTACAGGAGTGCCGTTCTGATATCTTCTGAAAGTGAATTTTCTGAAACCGCCGTTCCCGGCGGAAGAACCGAGGATGACGGCATGTTCGGCTTTGAAGCCGAATACATTCCCCGGAACCTGGGGTACGGCATTGACGCCCTTGCGGGGTTCAGAAGCGATAGTGAGGATCGTTCACTGTTGGACTGGCAGGGACAGCTGTTTTTAAGGTATCATCTATTCGGGGGACACTCCTTTTTCGACCCCTACCTTGAAACGGGTATAGGCAATGCCGGGACCGTCCGTATCAGCGATGGAGGAGGATTGAAAATGAGTCTCTATCCCTTTGTCTCTACAGGAATGAATTTTGTTTTCAAAGGCGGCTTCTATCTTGGCGGCCGCTGGTCCTATCGTATGGATGAGTGGCAGATCCCCGGGACCTCCTACCCCGTCAACGGAACAGGCCGGGTTCAGGTATCCCTGATGCTTGGAATGAGTTATTCAACAGATTGCTGCTCCTGCGGAAAGAGACACAATCACTGCAGATAACAAGAGCATGTTAACGGAGGGGTACAAGACTGGCTTTTAACATCGAAGAACTATACAACAGATACGGACCAATGATATTGAGACGGTGCAGAACACTCCTGAAGGATGAAGAATCCGCTCTGGATGCGATGCAGGATGTGTTTGTAAAGGTAATGGACAAGCAGGAAAGTCTAAAAAATCAGTACCCCTCCAGCCTCCTCTACACAATTGCGACAAACCACTGTCTGAATATCATAAGGAAAGAGAAAAGGATGTCTTCGGAGAATGAAATTCTCGAAAGGATCGTCAGTGCCGATGTTGTCGAAGAACGGGCTGTAAACAGGATTTTCCTCGATCAGCTCTTCAGTGCCCAGAAGGCTTCGACAAAAACCATAGCCGTGCTCCACTACATGGACGGGCTGACTCTGGAAGAAACCGCCGAAATGACATCCCTTTCGGTATCAGGGGTAAGAAAGAGACTGCGGAAGCTGAGGGAGGCTGGATTCTCAATGGAAGGGAGAGCTGTATGAAAGGGAACAATATAAAACTGGAACTTCATAAGCTTGGAGAACTCCCTGAAGAGTGGAAACCCGACGAAAGGGGTGAAGAACTCAAAGAGGCACTGGAAGAGCTTGAGGCGTCTGACAGGGAGATTCTTGAAAAGTACAAGCCTGCCGACATGGCGGCTGCAATAGCTGCAAAGTCCGGAAAGATTACCTCCCCCGGAAAAAGCAGGGTCATTGCAGGCATGAAATTCGACAGAAGATTCGGCAGCAGAGTACTGATCCCCGCCGCGGCGGCAGCTGTACTTGCCCTGGCACTGATCCTTCCCCTCGCCCTCAGAGCCCCTGTGGAGAGCGGACTGGATACAATCCGCGTCAAGGGAGCCTCAGAATCAGAACTGAAGATCTACAGGGCCTCCTCAGACGGTGAAACAGAAACTCTGGAGAGTGGAACCGCGGCTGCAGAGTATGATCTTCTGCAGCTCAGTTACAGGTCAGTCAAGCCCGAATACGGAGTGATTCTCTCGGTTGACGGAAGAGGAGTTGTGACCCTTCACTTCCCTGCGGACAGCAGTGCAGCCGCCCCTCTGGAGACCGGGGGGGAACAGTATCTGCCCTTCTCATATGAGCTGGATGATGCCCCTGGATTTGAAACGTTCTATCTGATTACATCGGCAGCCCCCTTTTCGGCCGAAGTTCTGATGGACCTTACAGCAGCAGCGGCGGCAGCAGGAGGAGATAAGGTTCTGGACATTCCCGGACTCTATAAAAAGAGTGCCCCCCGGGATGCCCCCGGACTGAACCAGTATGCTGTTCCAATAAGGAAGAATGGAAATGATCACTAAGAAACAACTTCCGGTACTGTGGCTTATGCTGCTGACAGGGCTGAATCTGTTTTCAGCCCCCATGGAAGTCAAACGCCTCGGTATATTCATAGGAGCAAACGACGGCGGCAGGGAGAGGCAGAGGCTCCTCTATGCCGGTGACGATGCCCTGAAAATGTCCCGGACAATGACAGATATCGGCGGCATTGACCCTTCCGACTCGATTCTGCTGCTTGATCCCTCTGCCGGAGAAATAAAGAGGGAGCTGTCCCGGATAGGCGACAGAATCAACGGAGTCTCTGCTTTCGCCAGGCGGACCGAAGTGATGTTCTACTACTCGGGTCACTCCGATGAAAACGGGATAATGATTCAGGATGAAATGATCTCCTACAAGGAGATCCGGGACTCCCTGAACAGTGCCGGGGCGGATGTTATCATTGCGATCCTGGACTCCTGCTCCTCAGGAGCCATTACAAGGCTGAAAGGAGGGCAGAGGCGGTCCCCCTTCCTTATAGACGACTCATCCTCCATGGAGGGCCATGCCTTTCTGACTTCCAGCTCCGCCACCGAACTCTCACAGGAGTCGGACCGCATCGGAGCCTCCTTTTTCACCCACTATCTGATATCCGGCCTCAGAGGCGCGGCAGACAGCACCGGCGACGGGCGGGTGACTCTCAACGAAATCTATCAGCATACATTTGATGAAACCCTCTCCCAGACAGAGTCCACCATAGGCGGTCCCCAGCACCCGGCCTACGAAATACAGCTGACAGGGACGGGAGATCTGGTTCTCACCGACCTGACAGTTCCCACAGCAGCCCTCCAGCTCTCGGGTGAACTGGAGGGGCGGTTCTCAGTCCGCAACAGCAGCGACCGCCTTGTTGCGGAGTTTACCAAGCCTGCCGGAGAGATACTGAAACTGGCACTGCCCGCCGGTGCCTACTCCATAAGACAGTCAGAGACACGCCGGGAAAGCGGAAATGAAGAGTACATGGCCGCTGCGGTAACCCTCAACAGAAATGCACAGCTCTACCTCACAAGCAAACACTTCACTCCCATTAATGCTGAATTCACAAGATACAGGGGAGATGAGCCGCAGGACGAGGAGAAGGGAGAGAGCAAGGCAGTCTTTACCCCCTGGCCGGGAGTGAATCTTCCTGAACTGGAGGAGGGGGACAGAGTAAGCTTTCAGTTCGGCCTGGTGGGGAATAAGGCACCCTACCTTGAGGGTGTTCAGCTGGCTCCGCTGTGGAACATCATCGAAGAGGATGCATCCGGCATTCAGGGAGGCATAGGCTTCAATCAGGTGTCGGGGAATCTCAATGGCCTGCAGGCATCCTACTGGGGAGCCAATATAGTCAAGGGAGACCTCAAGGGGATGCAGGCGGCGCCTGTTTTCAACATTACCCGGGGAGAGATGCAGGGAGTTCAGTGTACCAACATCTTCAACTACTCAAAGGGAGGCATGACGGGAGTTCAGGGCGCCGGCCTTTTCAATATTGCCGGAAGGCCGTCGGCGGGAATCCAGGGAGCAGGGCTCTTCAATGTGGCCGGAGAGATCCACGGAATCCAGGGCGCCGGGCTATTCAACTCCGCCGGATATATGAAGGGAGTCCAGGCATCACTTATAAACAGAGCCGTCTCAATGCATGGCCTGCAGGTCGGGTTGATCAATGTATCCAGGGAGATAAGAGGAGTCCCTGTCGGCCTTATCAATATATCCCGGAACGGAATCGTGGACTTCGGCGGCTGGTATGAATACAGCGATGACAACAGAATATTCCTCAGCTTCCAGTCAGGAACAAGGTGGCTCTACACAATGTTCTACTGGGGAAACACAATTGACGGTTTTTTCAGCTCTCCCGACAACATGGCCTGGGGAGTAAGTCTGGGAACAAGAATCCCCCTGGGATTCCTTGAATTTGACCTGGATGCTGGATTCAGGCAGAGCTACAAAGACCAGATAGATTACAACTCGTTCACAGCGATTCCATCAGCAAGGGCCATAGTCGCCTTAAAAAGGATCGGTCTGTTCTGGGGAGTGACAATGGATTTCGAGATACCCGGCATCAGGGCCTCATCACTTCATACAGGGCCCTCTACGGACTTCGGCTCAGGAGGAGATGTGAAAGGCTATTACAACTATATCTTCGGAATCAGACTTTAGAAACTCACCCGGCAGAGAGCCGGTTCAGGCCAGCTGAACACCCGCCGCGGCTTTCCGCCATGCGGTACTCATCCGGCAGACCTCTCTTTCATCCTGAATCCTGACAAAGGAGTGCAGTCCCCTGTCATCCTCCAGAAAGGACTTGAGGCAGATGTCATCGCCCAGCCTTGCCTCGCCTGTAAAGACAATATTGAGTTCACTGATCTCTTTTTCGCGGCTGTAGGACGGATCGAGATAGGAGAGGAGCCAGATCAGATAGCGTATGTTGTTCACATGGTTGTTGTAGTCCAGATCAGAGGGGGTCACAGGAAAGGTGACATCCTCCAGGTTGAAGCTGTCAGCCCGGGGCACCCGTCCCAGTGGGGGATTCTCCAGAGCTTCAGCCGGGTCCTGGGGCAGATGTTCAGCGACAAAATCGGTCTTACAGGGCCTGCGGCTTTCCACGTCCAGCAGGGCCCAGACACTGCTTCCCCGCACAAGGACCTCACCGCTGGAACTCTTTATAAGAAACTCGCGGAATGCCTTGAATCCCTTCTGCTTCCTCGGCCATGTATCAATCACTATCTCATCGGGCCACGAGGGATAGGAATCAAAGACAACTGTCAGCCCGGACAATACCCAGGTCATGCCGTAGTTTGTGATAATCTCGGGAACGGCAACACCGTAGGGAATGCAGCTCCGTCCCGCAGCCTCCTGAAAGTAATCCAGAACTGCAGCAGGGCTCAGTTTCAGCGACATATCGCATTCGCTGTTTCTGATTTTAAAGGTCTGTGAGTAGTGCATGGGGCCTCCCGGGTTCATATAAAAGGGTATATATCAGTCATACCACGGGAAGCATCCAGAAACAAGTGCTCACTTGATTCTATCAGAACCGGAATCTAAGGGACCCGCTCATATTGACAAATCCCGAGGAACCGTAGCTTGTTACAGAGTTATTGAAAAAGTACTCGGCGGGAACCTGCATTACCATCCTGGTTCTCAAATCTCCTTCTGATATCAGAACATAGACACGGGATATGAAATTCTCCGTGGCCTTGTTCCAGTTTCCAAGCTTCAGGTCCACCTCCGTCGTTTCTCCGGGCTCCAGAATAAAACCGTTGCGGCTGAGGGTAAAACTGCCGTATATATCCTGTGACCTGCTTTCGCTGTAATGGCTCCCGCCTGCTGATCGGACAACTCTTGACTCGCCCCGGAGATGCCCCGGTCTTGGATTAAGTCCTGTTGGAGAGGACAGGTATTTCCGGTACCCGATGATTGAACTCTGCGGGAGGATATCGATAAGCTGCTCCTCCGTGCCGTTATTGGATATGGAAAGCCGGGCGACCCCCCTTTCCAGGGCTTCCAGTTCAATAGAAACAGGGCCCTCTTCCTCCCCCGGAACCCAGTTCATAGACTGATCATAGGTCCTGCAGCCGGCCAGTGCCGCCAGCATAAGAAAGGGCATAAGAAAACGCATTAAAACTTTCATATATAAAAAATAATAAAAATCGGCTCAGGTTACTACTTTTTCTTATCATTTAAATACCCGGCCCGACCTCATTACTGAACAGCCGATACTTTATCTTGCGGTATTTATATCTATCTGCTATCATTCTGCTGTGAAATGCAGCATCCAGCCCAATATTTCCGGCAGTGAAGCTCTGGAACGGTCAAGGCAGAATGCACTGATCGGCTTTATCTCAATTCTCTGCGCCGGTCTTTCGGGGCTGAACACTGCAGTCTTTGCTCTTGAGAAGCAGTTTGGTGTGATGCTCTATTTCGGGGTGTATTTTCTGCTCTACCTCTCTCTCCGGCTGTTCTGCAGACAGGGAATGACAAGGTACAGTGCCCATCTGCTCAGCCTTCTCTATATATCCAATTCAGCTCTGTCTACACTCTTCTTCTTTTCCAGCGGGTTCGGATACCACTTCTACCTGCTTATAGTGCCGGGAGTTGTATGGATTCTCTTTCCCTGCAGGGCCGCCGGCGGAAAAACATTCTACTCCCTGCTGGCAATGGGCCTCTTCTTTTTCTGTGAATTTTCAGGTGGTTTCGGAAACAGCCGCATCATTTCGGAGTACAGCCGTATCTACTACATTATCAACATCCTCTTTATGATGGCCGGGTTTATGATCTGCATCCGCTACTATGCCCGCTACATACAGGAGGACAGCTCCCATCTCTCCAACCTTGCAAGTACAGACAGTCTCACAGGCCTCAGGAACCGTCGTTTTCTTGATGAAACAGGAGAGATGGATTTCAGGGAGATGCGTATTGACGGGAAGGAACTGAGCGTTCTTATGCTGGATCTGGATCACTTCAAGGCAGTCAATGACTCCTTCGGCCATGATGCGGGAGACAAGGTGCTTGAAGCCCTTGGCGCATTGCTGAAAAAATCCTTCAGGTCTGCCGACAAGGTCTGCCGTTACGGAGGGGAGGAATTTCTCGTAGTCCTCAAGGGAACCGGCCCGAGAGACTCCCTGAGGATAGCCGAAGAACTCCGCCAGAAGATCGCTGTAATGGAATTCCCCGACTACAGGGAACTGAATATATCAGCCAGTCTGGGCGTTGCCCATCTTACAGAAGAGGATACAGGCCTGAAAGATGTGATCCTGAGAGCCGACAAGGCCCTCTATTACGCCAAGGCAGGGGGACGGAACTGCGTCAAAGACGACCAGAACAACTCCATAGCCCTTCTTAAAATGTAAGGATTCAAAGATGAAAGGATTCAGCTGAAGTACTCAGCCAGAGCCCTTACAGTCTCTCTTTTCCACTCCCCTCTCAGTCCGTCATCCCTCTCTCCCGAATCCCCAAGATGGAAGAGTTTGAAATCATCTGCTCCGCACCAGCCGAAGACCGACTCATTCCAGAAATGACTGAAAACTTCGGATACCGAGGACCTGTGGGAGACTACCGCCGCGGCAGTCCTCTTTCCCGTCAGCCGGGGAATAAACTCAGCCTCGTCACCCGGAAACTCCCTGAACTCGTCGTACGCCGTTCCCGGCCTGAGAACCCTGTCCACCCAGCCCTTCAGAATGGCCGGAGGAGCTGACCACCAGTCGGGGTGAATCACGGCGATTCCGGAGCTTCCGGACACCTCCCTGGCATAGCGGCTGACCAGAGGGTCAAGGGACATCCTGCGCCGGATCTCATCAAGAGGCATAACAGGGTCAAAACCTTCGGCATAGAGATCCTGACGGAAGACAATCACACCCCGGGATTCAAGGATGGATGAGAGTTCATGAAATATCTGACAGCTCATGGAGCTTTTGTCCGGATGAGCCAGAACGGTGCAAATGGCCACTGATTTCTCCTGATTTTTACGTTATGCCTATGTTTACAGTTGAATTACTACCTTTTTACTAATATATTTAACCTATACATTAGTACCAACTAATTATACTACGGACCAAGGAGGAATTTCATGGAAGATTCCCTCAAAGAGAAGAAAAAAAGGGAAGACGAGATTTTCCTGGCCATGGGAGATATCTACGATCCTGAAATAATGGCGCCCATTACAGACCTTGGACTGATCTACCGTGTGGAAGTCAGAGACGGGAACATTGTTGAGGTTGACTTTACCCTCACCTATCCCGGCTGCCCCTGGGGGCCTGTTCTGGATAAATCAATAAAAAAGACCCTGAAGAGAAAGTTCGACTGGGTCAAAGAAGTGGAGACCAACATGGTGTTCAGCCCTCCCTGGCAGATTGACTTTGCCAAAGAGGAACTCAGGGTGGCCATGGGTTATCCCATCTAAAAAAATGACAAGGAGAATGAGTATGAATGTACTTGAAATAAAGAATCTTAAGGCGGAGATAGAAGGAAAACCGATCCTCCGCGGTATAAACCTGACCCTCCGTTCCGGAGAGGTTCACGCCCTGATGGGCCCCAATGGATCGGGGAAAAGCACCCTGGCCAATGTTCTGATGGGCCACCCCGACTACACAGTCACTGATGGAGAGGCTCTCCTGAACGGTGAAAATATCCTGGAGATGGATATCCCCGAAAGAGCACGGACCGGCCTCTTCCTTGCCTTTCAGTACCCCGTAGAGATTCCGGGAGTTACTGTGGGAAAGTTTCTGAAGCGCTCACTTGAAGCCCTGAAGCCCGAAAAAAGGCTGAATATGACGGAGTACATCAAAGAGCTCCGGTCAAAGATGGAGTTCCTGGAGATGGATCAGAACTTTATCAACCGGAACCTTAATGAGGGCTTCTCAGGAGGGGAAAAAAAGAGGATGGAGATCCTCCAGATGATGATGATGAATCCACGGTTTGCCGTAATGGACGAGACCGACTCGGGTCTGGATATGGATGCCCTGAAGATTGTATCCAAAGGGATCAACGCCCAGCGGGGAGATGATTTCGGAGGACTTATAATCACCCACTACCAGAGGATTCTGGATTATGTAAAGCCTGATCACATTCATATCATGTATCAGGGTGAAATCATCACCTCAGGGGGCATGGAGCTTATACGGAAACTCGAAGACAAGGGCTATAACTGGCTCAATGAGAGCGTCACAGCCGGTGAGATAAGGGAGGCTGTGTATGGCTGAATTGAAAACTGAAGACTACAGATATGGATTCAGCTATCCCGAACGCTCTGTATTCAAGACCCGCAAAGGTCTGGACGAGGAGATTGTCCGGCAGATCAGCGAACATAAAAACGAACCCGAATGGATGCTCGACTTCCGCCTGAAATCCCTGGAGGCCTTCCGCCGGCAGTCTATGCCGGAGTGGGGAGTGGATCTCTCGGAGATCAATTTTGACGACATTTACTACTATATAAAACCCACCGAAGAGCAGACCCGCAGCTGGGATGACGTTCCCGATGACATCAAGGAGACCTTCGACCGCATCGGCATCCCCGAAGCGGAGCGGCAGTTTCTGGCCGGTGTGGGGGCTCAGTACGACTCCGAAGTGGTTTACCACAACCTGAAGGAGCACCTTGAAGAGCAGGGAGTCATCTTCTGCGACCCCGAAACGGCTGTTCTTGAGCACGGCGATATTGTCAGGGAGCATTTCGGTACGGTCATCCCCTATGGAGACAATAAATTTGCCTCCCTCAACTCGGCGGTCTGGTCGGGGGGAAGCTTTGTTTATGTTCCCGCCGGGGTCCATGTGGACATCCCCCTGCAGGCCTACTTCCGTATCAACTCCAAGAACTTCGGACAGTTTGAACGGACCCTGATCATCGCGGAGGAAGGGAGCTTCGTCCACTACATAGAGGGCTGTACGGCACCCACGTTTACAACAGACTCCCTCCACTCGGCGGTGGTTGAAATTATAGCCAAGAAAAATGCCAGGGTCCGGTATTCCACAATCCAGAACTGGTCGTCCAATGTCTACAACCTTGTCACCAAGAGGGCCCATGCCCATGAGGGCGCCACCGTGGAGTGGGTAGACGGAAACCTGGGAAGCAAAAAGACAATGAAATACCCTTCGGTCTTCCTCCTTGGAGAGAGGGCCCATGGAGAGATTCTGTCCATCGCCTTCGCCGGAAAGGGACAGGAGCAGGACACCGGCGGCAAGGTAATCCACGCCGCCGACAATACAAGCAGCGTCATCACGTCAAAGTCAATCAGCAAGGACGGCGGCTCATCGGCCTACAGAGGCCTCGTAAAAACAAAACCCGGGGTGAAGAATATCCGCTCCGCCGTTGTCTGCGACGCCCTGATTCTGGACGCCGACTCCCAGAGCCACACCTACCCTTATATGGAAATCAATACCGATGACGCCAGCATCGAACATGAAGCCAGAGTCAGCAGGATCAGCGAGAGCCAGCTCTTTTATCTTATGAGTCGCGGACTGAGCGAGGAGGAGGCGTCAATGATGATTGTCAACGGATTTATAGACCCCCTCGTCAAACAGCTGCCCATGGAGTACGCCGTCGAATTGAACAGGCTTATAGAACTTGAAATGGAGGGTTCAGTAGGATGAAAACTTACAGTGAAACAGCTGCGGCCGTTGCAGACAGAATGGAGTGGCCCGACAAGAAAAGCGAGGTATGGAGACGAACCCCCCTCTCACTTCTTGACCCTGCCTCATTCAGGGAAGGTGTCGGGGAGGAGAGCTTCGGCGAAGAGAGTGCCGAGGCCATACCCTTTGATGAAACAGCGGCCCATATACACTATGCAGGATCAAAGCTTATCTCCGGAAAGATGAGCGTTCAGGAGGGGCTGCCGGAGCTTCTCTCCCCGGCTCTGGGAGTCAAGAGATACCCCGAAGAGAAGGACTTCTTCTTTCCCGGAGAGTGGGCCGACCGCTTTGACGCATGGAATGACAGCAGTGCCACAAACTCCCTCTTCCTGAATTTCCCGGATAATGAAGTTCTGAAAAAACCATTTGTTCTGCAGTTGGACAGCCTCTCACGGGACCGCTTCTCCGCCCCCCGGATTTTTATCCGCATAGGCAGAGGATGGCAGGGTAAAATCTATATTGCGATAAACGGCTCCGGCAGTGAGAAAGAACTCGTAAACGCATCCATCCGCCTTAAGGCAGGTGAAGGGAGCCGCTGTGAACTGGGCGAAATCCAGACCCTGGGGTCCGAGAGTCGCCTCGTACAGCACAATCTCTTCGAACTGGGCAGAGACGCGGTTCTGACACACAGCCAGTTTCAGATAGGCGCCTCGGCGGTCAAGGCGGACAGCCGCTTTCATCTGACGGGAGAGGGGGCGGAACTTCAGGCCGGTGCGGTCTTCACCTCCGGACAGGGACAGCACAAGGATCTGAGGCTTGAGCAGCGCCATATGGCACCCCGCACTTCAAGCAGGGCCATGTACAAAGGCGCCGTCAGCCACAGGGGACGCTCTGTATTTCAGGGGATGATAAGGGTGGAGCACGAAGCTCCCGGAACCGATGCCTACCTGAGCAATAAAAACCTGATCCTGAATCAGGGTGCTCGGGCCGATGCAATACCCGGTTTAAAGATCCTCACAGATGATGTAAAATGTTCCCATGGTTCCACAACAGGCAAACTGGACCCCGGTCAGCTCTTCTATCTGATGAGCCGGGGGATCAGCCGCAGTGAAGCGGTGGAAATTCTGACGGAGGGAATGTTCGAAGAGATCATCAACCGTCATCCCGAACTGCCTGCACAGTGGCTGAGAGAAAAGATTGCCGCCAGTCTGGAACCGGGAGAGATATAGACTTTGAACCCTATTGAGAATGCCTTCCGGGATTTCCCGATACTGACAGGCAACCCGGACTATATATACCTGGACAATGCCGCAACAACCCAGAAACCGGCTTCCGTTCTTAAGGCGGTTCAGGAGTACTACACGGGATACAACGCCAATGTATACCGTGCCATCCACCGCTGGGGGGAGGAAGCGACAAGAGCTTATGAGGAGACAAGAACAAAGGTTGCCTCATTTATCGGCGCCTCCTCTCCTGAAGAGATCATCTTCACATCGGGAACCACCGACAGCATCAATCTGGCGGCCTCAAGCTTCAGCAGGGAGTTCATTAAACCGGGGGATGAGATCATCCTCACCGAAATGGAACACCACAGCAACCTTGTGCCCTGGCAGATACAGGCAGAGCAGTCGGGAGCCATTCTCAAATTCATACCAGTCTCAGAGACTGGAGAACTCGATCTTCAGGCTCTGGACAGCCTCTGGTCTGAAAAGACAAGGCTTCTGGCCCTGACCCACATGTCCAATGTCCTTGGAACAGTAAACCCTGTAAAAAAGATTACAGCCGAAGCCCATGCCCGTGGAGTAAGGGTTCTTGTCGACGCCGCCCAGAGTGTTCCCCATATGAGGGTGGATGTTCAGGACCTCGACTGTGATCTTCTTGCCTTCTCGGGTCACAAGATGTACGGCCCCACAGGAACCGGCGTGCTCTACGGGAAGAGAGAACTCCTGGAGAAGCTGCCCCCCTTCAGGGGTGGCGGAGAGATGATCCGCTCGGTCTACCTTGACCACAGCGAATGGAATGTTCTGCCCCATAAATTTGAGGCGGGGACTCCCAATATTGCAGGTGTCATCGGTCTTGGAGCGGCTGTGGACTATCTGAACTCCTGGGGTATGGACACTGTTGAAAAGCGGGAAGCAAAACTGACAAAACTCCTTATCGACGGTATATGCAGCCTGAAGGAGTACAGACTCTTCGGCAGCGCCGCCGAAAGGGGAGGAATTGCGGCCTTCACCAGAGAGGGGAGCCACTCACATGATCTCTGCAGTTACCTGGACTCCAGGGGATTCGCTCTCAGGGCGGGCCATCACTGCGCCCATCCGCTGGCAAGGAAACTAAATGCCCTTTCAACTGTCAGAGCCTCTCTCTCCATATGCAACAGGGAAGAGGACATAGAAAAACTGCTGAAGGCTCTGGATACCGCCGGAAATGAACTGCTGTAACTTTATATATTAAATTATCAGTAAAACATATATAATTAACTGGGAATAATAGGAATTTCCTGTTTTCCGGGGGTACACTGTCTGTAGTACGGCGGGAATAGCTGTTTTCCTGACTGAACCACAGCAGACACATCGAAATAAAACAATTGAAGCAGATCCCCGCTGATTTAGATTTAAAAAAGTATTACATTATATTTGGAGACATTCTATGTCAGAAAAAACAATCCTTATTGTTGAGGATGAACCCATCATCGGGATGGAGTTAAGAGAATCTCTTGAACAAGCGGGCTACACTGTGCCCGCAGTCGTAAGAAATGCCGACAGCGTGATGCCCGCGGTAATCAGCCACAACCCGGATCTGATTATCATGGATATTTATCTTAAGAGCTTTATCGACGGCATTGATGCCGCTCAGAGAGTCAAGATGATGAAGGACACACCTGTTATCTTCCTGACGGCCTACCCCAACGATTCCATCAGAAAAAAAGCAATGTCCGTAAAACCGGCCGCCTATCTTCTGAAACCGATCAATGATGACGACCTTCTCAAAGAGATAAGGAAAGTACTGGAATAATAAATGCAGTTTGATGACCTACACAGGGAGATGATTCAGGAACACTACCGTCATCCCCGCAATAAAGAGAAACTTAACCCTGAAGAACAGGGTGCAGTTCTGGACAACCCCTCATGCGGCGACCGTGTCGCACTGAAGATTGAGTGGGACAGTGAGGACAGAATCAGCAGGATCGTCTTTGACGGGGAGGGCTGTTCCATATCCATGGCCTCAGCCTCCATGCTGACTGAGATTCTTTCCGGAAAGACAAGGTCCGAGGCGGAAGAGACCGCATCCAGGATACACAGGATTTTCCGTGCCGAAGAACCTGCGGAAGCTCTTGAGGAGTTCGGTGATATCACAGCCCTTCAGGGACTTGTGAACTATCCAGTCCGTCTCAAATGCGCCACACTGGCCTGGCAGACTCTGGATCTCCTGCTGAAAGAGGGCACTGTCTGAACCAGCTTACCATCTCCCTGATTATTGCAGCCGGGGTTATGGGGACTGTTTCATTTGTACTAATCCCCCTGATAATACGTTTTGTCCTCACCCCCCTGATGCTCCGCATTGAGATGAAGAAGGGCTTCGCCTGGACAGATGAGGCCAGCCGGGAACGCCTGGCCCTGATGAAGCCTGTACTGAAAAAGAGGCTTAAAAGCTCGGAGAGGATGAGAATCGGAGACGATCTGAAGGCCCTGCTGGCTGTGGTGTCTCCTCCGGACAAAGATGGAACTCTCCATTTTGACTTTACTATTCTGAGAGCCCTCGAAATTTCACTCCTTGCCTACGAGGACATTTACATCTTCCGTGAGAAGAGTATGTTTCTCAGATACTTTTTGCGCAGGAGTGTAAACTGGTACAGACCTTTCTACAGGGGCTACAGGGCGGGACAGTTTTTCAGACAGAGCCGGATTCTCCGCTACATGAACCGCAAGGGCGTCTTCCCCCAACTGATACGACTGGCCCTGGTACCCATACTCGGTATACCCGGAATCATTCTTTACAGCATAAGAAGCCTCTTTCTCAGACTCTTCTGGGAGGGTATCATCCGGGGATTCTACCTGAAATTTCTCTTCAGGAGCGCCCAGTACATCCTCCATCTCTATGGAGGGGAGTGCCCCGAGCTGGCGGAGAGGAAGTCCCAGTTTTCGAAACAGGAGATTATCCGCAAATACCGCCACTACGACAGAGAGCTCTCCCTTGTTCCCGGAGCAAAAGGCCGTGAAGATGTCCTGAATGCCATGATCGAGGAGTACCGGGCCATTATGAAGGCCGCCGGGCTCTCACCCGATGAAAACTACTCAACCCGGGAGAATGCAGGCAGCAAGCGCAGGCAGTTCAACGGAATGATGAGCGGATTTTTCCGAAAGACAATCTCCGCCGTAAACGGCGAGTTTTCAAGCAACCCGGAGCAGGTCCCCATAAAAGAGATTGTCCGTCATATGTACAAGCGGATTCCCGGGGTCTACTACCCTGGTAAAGAGCAGCCCTGGGAGTGCTACAGCATCAATCAGATTGTCACCGCTGCCTACAAGCTGAGTATTATAGGCCTTGGTGCGGTCTACTCCAACGCCCCAGGAAGCAGAATCGCCCTGGAGAAGATCTCCGTCGACATAATCCGGAAGGTCCGTGATTTCAGCCGCCAGCCCCTGATAAGCCTCCTGAAGACAAAGGGCATGGACTCCTGGAAGGCTGTGAAACCGGTGTTGAAAGCCAGGCAGCTTATGAAGCTCCGCAAGGTGAGCCCTACGGCGGTGGCAAGTCTCGGCTTCCCCCTCTTCGGCCGGATGCTCCAGGATGCGGGAAGGGAGATTATCCTCTACCGCATCGGCAGGGCCCTGATCCGCTACACCATACTGGAGGAGAAAGACCTCCCCGAACCCTGAGTTCCGGACAGGACAGCGGTCAGCTTCCGTGCCTGCCGATCCCCCCTATGGAGTAGGCCTTCCCCTTTCCGTCAAAGGGCATAAGAAGACTTTTCACAAGGGACCGTTCCTCCAGATGTCTATAGGGTGAAATTCCAAGTTTGAAATTTTCCTGAACAGCCTTATCCCTGTAGGTACCGAAAAGGAAGTCCCACCAGGTAAGACAGAATCCGAAATTCCTGTTTGTCTCCCTCAGCCGGACCGAGTGATGGATACGGTGCATATCAGGGGTGACGATAAGGAACCGCAGAACCCGGTCCACCTGCCCCGGCAGAAAAATACAGGCATGGTTGAAGAGAGAGCATCCGTTGAGGATGATTTCAAAGACAAGAACCTCCCGGGGGGAAATCCCGAATAGCAGAATAACGGAGACCTTTATGCACAGGGAGAGTATCATCTCAACGGGATGGAAGCGGACCGCAGAAGTTGTATTGATTGTGCTGTCGGCGTGATGAACCTTGTGGAGCTGCCAGAAAAGGGGAACAGTATGAAACATAAGGTGCTGAAAATAGACAGCCAGATCAAGAACAAGCAGAGAGAGAACAAAAACACCTCCGCCCTGAAGCCCTAAATATCCGAAGAGCCCTCCCCCTGAAAAACTCTGAGCCGCACCGGCAGCCGAGACAGGAAGGAGAGAGAGAAGTAGGGTATTCAGCGCCGAAAGCGAGAGATTGCACACTCTGTTCAGCAAAAGCCGCCCCTGCTTTCTTGCAGGGAAAAGTACCTCCCACAATATAAAGAGGACAAGCAGGCCGGAAAAGAAACACAAACGGATCATTTCAACATCACTCCTATTCCCATACACCATGAGTTATGTCTAAAATCTTAATATGGACTCACTTAAAATTGCCCAGATCACAGATCTTCACTTTCGCCATTATATCCCCGGTTCTTCACACAAGCAAAGAAACCGCAGCCGGGATATGATCCATATCCTTAAAAAAGCGCTGAAGCGGATAAAGAAGGAAGGAGCCGATATCCTGGTGGTCACCGGAGATATTGTCGATACTCCCGGCATTATTCTGAAACACAACAACTACTATATGGACCTGACAAAGCCATTTAAAAAACTGATTATTGAGGATTATCTGACGGTTCGCTCCCTTCTGGACCAGGCGGACATCCCCTGGATTGTCATCCCGGGGAACAAGGACGACCCCGCCCTGTTCAGTGAAGTATGGGGGGATCAGCCACTTGTGAGGGATTTTATGGGCTACCGGTTTGTCTCCTTCCACGACAGGCAGTGGGACAGCGCACAGCCCCGCCGCTTCGACAGGGAACGGCGGCTGATGGAGGAGATGCTCTCAGATCCGGACAGCCCTCCCCAGATCCATCTGCAGCACTTTGTAAGCACCCCCTCGGAACAGATCAAGGTGAAGCATGTGTACAAGGAGGCTGACAGCCTGCGCAAGGTCATTCGGAAGTCTGGCAAGGTGATCCTCTGTCTTTCCGGCCACTACCACCCCGGCATCAAAAGCTACAGAGAGGAGAAGACAACCTGGTTTTCAGCCCCCGCCTTCTGCGGCAGCCCCCATCCCGTTGTGATTCATGAACTGGAGGGCCGGAGCATCAAGTCCACTACCCGCATCGAAATCCAGAAGAAGAGCATCCACAAGGGAAAGCCTGTTGTCTTTCTGGACAGGGACGGCGTCATTGTCACTCTTCCCTCCTATACCACAGGCCCCGAGGAGATGGAGCTGATCCCCGGTGCGGCCAAAGCGATCAAAAAGCTGAAAAAGGCAGGCTATGCTGTAGCGGTCAATACAAACCAGTCCTGTATCGGTCTGGGATATGTTCCCGAGTCGGTGGTTCTTCTCAACCACGAGTACATGTGCCACCTTCTTGTTCAGGAGGGAGGCAGTCCCGACTGCCAGCCGGATGTTATCTACTTTTCAAGCGGTGCCGGCAACCAGGCTGTCCACCCGGACTACATGGACACAAGTGAAACAAAGCCCTCCCCCTCCTTTCTGAACAAGGCGGTATCCCTGCTGAATCTCAGCCGGAAGGAGAGCTGGATGATCGGAGACAGGGAAGGAGACCTCAAGTGTGCGGTAAACGGAAAAGTCCGGCCCATTCTTGTCAGAACGGGTGACGGTAAAAATACAGAGAAAAATATATCAGCCGAAAACTACCCCGGTCTTGTTGTAAAAAAGGACCTTCTGAAAGCGGCCGAATTTATTATAAACAACGGAAAAGAGGAGAAGTAACAAAGAGCGTTTATTTTTCCAGTCCCGCCGATTTCTCACTGTTTTCTCACCTTTTTTTCCTTGTCTGACCATATAAACGGGTTTAAGCTGTAATTTCAAAAATAATTTATCCGGGAGAAACAAGATAATGAACAAATTGCTCTTAATTTTTACATGCTTATCAATCATTGTTTCCACCAGTCTGGCCGCTGACACTCCGGGAGTGAAAGCAGCCTACGGAGACTGGATGGTATCATCTTCAGACGCACAGTCCGACTCCTCTTCAACCATGGCCAAAGCCAGCCTGGCGGTTCCCCAGGAGGGAACAATGGTCTATGAGTTCAAGGCCAAATACAAAGACGGCCTGGAAGACGGACACGGTGGATTCGGCATCCATGTATTTGTAGATCAGCCCGCTCCCGGAAAAGCATGGGGCGAAGGCGACTCCTACCTGCTGTGGCTCAACTATGATGAAGATCCTGCAGACTCCAACATCCCCAAAGGCCTGAGTGCTCAGATCTACAAGAGCACAAGCAACTCCAGAATGGATCTTGTTGAAAGCGTCTCTCTGGCTGCCATAGAGCCCCTTGTAATCAACAACA
This sequence comes from Oceanispirochaeta sp., assembly GCA_963676905.2. Classification (GTDB taxonomy): domain Bacteria; phylum Spirochaetota; class Spirochaetia; order DSM-2461; family DSM-2461; genus Oceanispirochaeta. The sequence continues at coordinate 1,246,835 of CAXXVE010000001.1, read as the reverse complement.
TCACCCAGAAACTTCCTGTAAAACTTGTCATCGACGGCAATTCCGGCATGGCCAAGGTATATGACCCCTTCAAAGCCGACGTTGCCTATACCTTTCCCCTCTCTTCAGAAACTCCTCTCAAGGGGGACTATGTTTCCCTGAGAACCAACGGTGTATCCGTTAACTTTTCACGCTGGTAGAAAGAGTTCACCTGTTAATAGTAAGGCCGGATGTCTCCGGCCTTTTTTTTATCCTGTTTCATAAGAAGAGCGGCCCCGGGAAAGGCCTCCGGATTGTACTCAAAAAACGATCTTTCCGTCCCTTCCCCTTGTACAATTACCCAAACCATATAATTCTATGACTATGTACACTTACAGTTCAGCTTACATCAGCTACAGATTTGAAACCCTGGCGAAACTGATGGCCTGCGCCTCTCCTCTCCGCTCGGGAGATATGCTGGCGGGAGTGGCGGCATCCTGCGAAACAGAGAGAGCCGCTGCCCAGCACTGCCTGGCCGATGTTCCCCTGAAAACCTTTCTCACAGAGGAGCTCATCCCCTACGACAGGGATGAGGTCACCAGAATCATCATGGACAGCCGGGATACTGCAGCCTTCAGTGAGCATGAATCCATGACTGTGGGAGAGTTCAGAGAGTGGCTTCTGGATGAGGAAACCGACGGTGAAACCCTTAAAAAAGCAGCTCCCGGCATAACACCGGAGATGGCCGCTGCCGTCTCCAAGATCATGAAGAACCAGGATCTGATTCTGGCCGCTTCGAAGATACGCAATGTCACAGCCTTCCGCAACACCCTCGGGCTGCCGGGCAGACTCTCCACAAGGCTCCAGCCCAACCACCCCACCGACGACCTCAGGGGCATTGCCGCTTCTGTTATCGACGGACTCCTCTACGGCAGCGGCGATGCTGTCATAGGCATTAACCCTGCTGGCGACAACATTGATGACATAACAAATATGCTGAAGATGCTTGATGAAATCATCTGCAGCAACACCATCCCTACCCAGAGCTGTGTGCTGACCCACGTCACAACGACCCTGGACCTTATAAACAGAGGCATCCCGGTGGATCTTGTCTTCCAGTCCATAGGGGGAACCGAAAAACTGAATAACAGCTTTGGAGTCAATGCGTCCATCCTGAAGGAAGCAAAGGACGCCGCCGACTCCCTGAAGAGAGGGACAGCCGGTGCAAATCTGATGTACTTCGAAACCGGACAGGGGGCGGCTCTTTCCGCCGATGCGGCCCATGGAATAGATCAGCAGACCCTGGAGGCCAGGGCCTACGGCCTTGCAAGAGTGTTCGATCCCCTCCTTGTGAATACGGTTGTCGGTTTTATCGGCCCCGAGTACCTCTACGACGGAAAACAGATCATCCGCGCCGGTCTGGAGGACCACTTCTGCGGCAAGCTTCTGGGCCTGCCAATGGGTATGGACATCTGCTACACCAACCATGCCGAGGCGGATCAGAACGATATGGACGTCCTTATGACTCTGATGGGCAACGCAGGGTGCAACTTCATCATGGGGATTCCCGGTGGAGACGACATCATGCTCAACTACCAGACGACCTCCTATCACGATGCCCTCTACCTGCGGCGGCTTCTGGGAGTGAAACCGGCACCGGAGTTTGAATCATGGCTCCTTGAAAAAGGCATATTCTCCCCGGGGCTTCTGCCTTCCGGGGACCTCCAGCTTCAGCTGGGAGAGATCAGAAAGGGGTTTCAACTGTGAGTGTAATTGAGAACCCCTGGACGGGGCTGAGAGAGTATACGGATGCCCGGATTGCCCTGGGGCGGGCTGGAGCCTCACTGCCGACGGGGGAGCACCTGGACTTTCAGATGAGCCACGCCCTGGCAAGGGACGCCGTTCACCAGCTCCCGGACTACGCTGCCCTACAGAGGGAAACGGAAAGGATTTTCGGTACGGACTGCCCCCTTCTTTGTTCACAGGCCGGGGACAGAACCGTCTACCTCCAGCGCCCCGATCTTGGACGCCTTCTCTCCAGGGAATCGGAGAAAGAGCTTGGAAAAATGAAAATAAGCGGAGAGTACGACCTCTCCCTGACCATTGGCGACGGCCTCTCCGCAAGAGCTCTGGATGAAAATCTGGTCCCCTTCCTGGAGGCCTTCAGCAGAGAACTTCAGGGTTCCGGAATAAAGGCTGCACCTCCGGTGCTGGTCCGTCAGTGCCGTGTGGCCTGCGGCGATGCGGTAGCCTCCCTTCTGGGTACAAAAATCTCAGTGGTTCTTATCGGAGAACGCCCGGGACTCTCATCGCCCGACAGCCTGGGAGTCTACATGACATGGTCCCCCCGCCCGGGAGAGACAGGGGATGACAGACGGAACTGCATCTCCAACATCAGAGGCAGAGGGATGTCTCCCGAAGAGGGCGCCCGGAAACTCATCTGGCTGCTGAAGGAGTCACTCCTCCGGCAGATCAGCGGTGTGGCCCTGAAGGACGAGCAGAAGAGCCTGGCACAGAGTACTTTGGAACTGGAGGAGTAATGGGCATTACCGAAGAGAAAAAAGCCCTTCGCACCCTGGCCCGGAAGAGATGGGCCTCTCTGGGAGAAGAGGCACTAATAGAGCTGGGAGAAAAGGCCGCGGACCTGCTGGAGGCTTCAGAGCTGTGGCAGAAGGCAGACAGGGTCCTCCTCTACCTGGCCATGAAGAGTGAAATTCATCTTACAAGGCTTTTTGAACTGAGCCGGGCTGCCGGAAAGGAGATCTATGCCCCCCGTGTATACGGTCATGATATGCTTTTCCACAGGCTTCCCGGAGGCCCCGGTGAGGGTGTGGAGCCCTCTGAAATGGGAATGAATGAACCCCTTGCCTCGCTGCCTGTGTATACAGCCGAACCGGGGAAAAAAGATCTGATCATAGTGCCGGGACTCTTCTTCTCTCTGAACGGATACCGCATGGGGCGGGGCCGGGGATACTATGACCGCTTTCTGTCGGACAGAACGGCGGATCAGTATGCTCTGGGCATTGCCTTTCCCGGGGTCCTGGGAGAGGTACCCCGGGAAGAACATGATGTAAGGCTGGATGGTCTGTGCTGCGGAGGCAGAATCTACTCCTACCGCTGACAGAGTACTGCCCGGCGGCCCTGGTCACACGGGTCCCGGAATACCGGAGGAATCAGTCTTTGAACTGATCCAATTCCCGGGTTATGTCCTTGAGGGTCTCCTTTGTAATGATCCTCGGGCTGCCGTCGCTTCCGTTCAGCTCATTGCCGTAGCAGTCGATGCCGGTCTCCAGAATGCTGCGTACCTCATCGAGGTACTTGTCCCGGAGAGGAACCAGGCGGTCGAGGATCGTAATTCCCTCATAACCATTTCTCACCTGAGCCCAGGTGAGTTCTCTGATTTCGTCGATTGTAAGGGCCTTGCTTTCCATCAGAGCAAGGAAAAGGCTTTCGGCCCTGTCGTAATGGAACTGATCCAGCATGGCCGCCGCACGGCCGCTGTATTTATCAGCTCTATTTTTGTCGCTTCGTCTATTTGATTTCATCGTGATCCAGTATAGCACAAAAGGGTCACGAGCATCAAAACCTGTACTTGATTGTCGCCGGTTATGATATTATCTTGGGTGTAGCTTCAACTAATAAGGACCATATCATGGGAAAAATTAAATCAGCCCTGGAACTGGCTATGGAAAAAACAGCCGATCTTAAAACAGATAAAAAGGCTGTAAAAAAGAATATGCTGACCCGGGAAGGAAAAGTTTCGGTCTCATCATTTCTTGAGAACCCCGAAAAATCAGAGTTTATAGATAAACTGAAACACTACAGCGGAGAAGAGCTGGAGTGGTTCAAATCAGGGGCCATGGATACGGTTCTGGCCAACCTCACTCTGCCCCGGTTCGAAGGGGACCTGGACAAGCTCCCGCCTCTGAATGCCGCCCTTTCGGTGATCAGCGGAAAGAAAGAGGAGAGCGACTCCATGTTTGACCAGCTGAAACAGCTTATGAGCCAGTACCTCAGCAATCTGGACCAGCTTGAAGAGGCGATGAAGCAGCAGTATGAACCACAGCTCCGTCAGAAAGAGATGCAGCTCCGCCAGCAGACCGGACAGGAGGTTCATCTCACCCCCGAGCAGGACCCGGAATTCCTCAAGCTTCTTTCCGAACAGATCAGCCGCATGGACCAGCAGTACAATGACGTACTGAAGCAGGCCAAAGAGCAGATCCGTCAGGGCATGATCTGACAAAGCCCATGGATCTTTTTCAGTCCGTTCCCCAGAATGAACCCCTTGCCGCCCGCATGCGTCCCCGTAATCTTGATGAATACGTGGGTCAGGACCATATCGTCGGAAGGGGCCGTCTGTTAAGACGGGCCATCAAGGCTGACCAGCTCTCGTCCCTGATTTTCTACGGCCCTCCTGGAACGGGTAAAACAACTCTGGCCCGGGTCATCGCGGGCACCACAAAAAGCCGCTTTATGAGCCTCAACGCCGTTCTCTGCGGTGTTAAGGATGTGAGAGAGGCCATCGCCGAAGCCCAGGAGCTCCGCGACCTCCACGGAAGAAGGACAATCCTCTTTGTGGACGAGGTGCACCGCTGGAACAAGGCCCAGCAGGACGCCCTCCTCCCCTGGGTGGAGAACGGCACCATCATCCTTGTCGGCGCCACGACTGAAAATCCCTACTTCGAGGTCAACTCGGCCCTTGTCAGCCGGAGCCGGATCTTTCAGCTGAAGCATCTGGAAGAGAAAGATCTGTTTGAAGTGGCCCGGCAGACCATGGAAGACAGGGAACGGGGCTACGGCCGCTGGAAGGTCAGTTTTGAGGAGGGCGCCCTGGAGCACCTCGTAAAAACCGCCGACGGCGATGCCCGCAGCCTTTTGAACTCCCTTCAGCTTGCTGTGGAAACAACCCCTGACTCCTACCCGCCCCCCCCTGGAACGGATATCCATATCACAATGGGAACCGCCGAGGAGAGCATACAGAAGAAGGTTGTCCTCTACGACAAAGAGGGGGATTACCACTACGACACAATCAGTGCCTTTATAAAGTCAATCAGAGGCTCCGACCCCGATGCGGCCCTCTACTGGATGGCCCGGATGATCCGGGCCGGTGAAGATCCCCGGTTTATTTTCAGGAGGATGATAATCTCCGCCTGCGAAGATATTGGCATGGCCGACCCGAATGCCCTGGTCCAGGTCAATGCCGCGGCCCAGGCCTTTGACAGGGTCGGACTTCCGGAAGGACAGTTCCATCTGACCCAATCGGCCATCTATCTGGCCACAGCACCTAAATCCAACTCATCCCTTGCCTTTTTCGACGCCATCAAGGTTGTGGAAGAGGAAGCAGCCCGGGAGGTTCCCAACCACCTCAGGGACCCCAGCCGGGACAAGCACGGATTCGGACACGGAGAGGGATACAACTATCCCCATGCCTACAGAGACCACTGGGTGGCCCAGGCATACCTGCCCGAGGGCCTCAAGGGCCGGATCTTCTATCAGCCCTCGGCTCAGGGATTTGAAGCGGGTATACAGCAGGATGTAATCCGCCGTCGTGAACTCCAGATGGCCGCGATGATCGAAGAGAGCACGGAAAACCTCTCCTTCTCCCCTGGAGACAAACAGCGTGAGGCCTGGATAAGAAGGACAAAGGGGAGCAGCAGCCGTTTTCTGGAAGAGATGCGGACCACCATGTTCTCCTTTCTCCGAACCGAACGGCACCATAAGATCCTCATTTGGAGGGAGAGCAGCGGCCTCCTCCTCTGGGAGGCATGGAGACAGGTCCCCGAAGGGGGCGTCTGCGCCTGGTTTCCCGACCGCAGGAACCTGGACCTCTGTGAACACTTTACAAGATCCCTTCCGGAATCAGAGCGTCCCCTCTTTTTCGGAGGAGATCCTTCGGCTGTGTCCGGGGACATAGAAGAGATTAAAGAGCAGTGCGGTACTTTTGAAGTCCTGATGGTCAGGGACTGGATATCCAGGCTTCCCGAGTCGCAGTGGAAGGAGGAGTGGTCCGGGCTGAAGGAGCTGGTTGCACCTGGGGGACTTCTTGTTCTCAGCGAACCTCTTCCCGCACTGGGAAGCCGGCTCAGTGACTTTCTGGGAGACGGAGAGAGTGAATTCCCAAACTGGAAGGAACTGAAAAAAACGGAAGAGGAAATCTACCTTGCAGCCTGTCCGGGGCTGGAATCAGAAGAAGCCGCTGCCGCCCTCGCGGCTGAGCTGGGACTCATTGAGATAGAGTCGGTTGTAATAACAACAAGTGAAGAGCGGGTACTCACCGCCGACCAGCTGCAGAGCTGGCTGGATATGGAGCGCCCCGGGAGCCTTGCATACCGCATGAAAGAGTCCCTCGGAACAGCTTCGGCGGAGAAGTGGAGCACATTCTGCCGCAGCCGCCTCGAAGGAGCGCGGGTGGAGTGGAAAAGCCGCAGGATAGTACTCAAAGGAGTTTTTAAACCCGACTGACCTCAGGGATATTCTTTTTCTGCAGAAGGAGTTAGAAACCTTTAAAAAAGTCTGAAACCCCGGGATTTTAAAAAAAACAAAATATCCATATTGACAAAAAACAGCATTTATATAATTATACGTCACGTTCTAAAAACGCGGTGAATGTAGTTCAGTTGGTAGAGCGCCAGATTGTGGTTCTGGTTGTCGCGGGTTCGAGTCCCGTCATTCACCCTTTTGGATGCGTCCATAGCTCAGCTGGATAGAGCGCCGGACTTCGAATCCGTAGGTCGCAGGTTCGAATCCTGCTGGGCGTAATACTCACAGGGTATGGACATTTTTCAGCCTTGTGTATTACTCTGAATGACAGAGGCATCCAGACAGTCTTCCGGGACTGATTAAATACGGGCCGTTAGCTCAGCTGGTAGAGCAGCAGACTCTTAATCTGCGGGTCAAAGGTTCGAACCCTTTACGGCTCATAAAGTTATTGCGAGAGTGGTGGAATTGGTAGACACGCTGGTCTTAGGAACCAGTACCTTCGGTGTAAGGGTTCGAGTCCCTTCTCTCGCAGTGCGATTTGCGAAAGTAGCTCAGTGGTAGAGCTCCACCTTGCCAAGGTGGATGTCGCGGGTTCAAGTCCCGTCTTTCGCTTACTTGATAAACGGACTGGAATTGTCCGACAGATTTCGACATTGGTCGTTGTCTGTTTTATACTTCGTCTGATGAGGCACAGCCTTATCTAACGCTAAACGGAAGGTGAGGGCGATCTGGGTGTTATCCGGGTCGTCTTTTTTTTATACCAAATCATCCCATTATTAAGGACAGTACTGTGATTACCAGTAAAAATGTCGAGAAATTGGAAAACTCAGCCGTGAAACTCTCCCTGACTGTAGGGAAAGAGCACGCAGCAAAAGAGTACAAGGATCTTCTGGCAAAGTACGCAAAAGACGTACAGATCAAGGGATTCAGAAAAGGCAAGGTGCCCGTATCTGTACTTGAAAGAAAATTCGGAGAAGGGATCAGACAGGAAGCTGCGGCCAACCTTATGGACAAAGCCCTGAAAGCCGCAATTGAAGAAGTCGAAGAGAAGCCCCTTGGATATGATTACCCCGAAGTACAGGGCGAGCCTGAGCTCAATCCCGAAGAAGACTTCAGCTTTGAGCTGATCTACGACACCTTTCCCGAAGTTAAATTCGGTGAGTACAAGGGTATTGAGATCGAGGAAACTCAGGTTAAGATCCTGAAAAAACACGAAAATGCGGAACTGGAAAAGATCCAGGAGCAGAACTCCGTTGTTATGGACAAGGCCGATGAGACTGTTGAAAAAGACAACATCGTCACCATCGACTACGTTGAGATGGACGGAAAAGAAGAAGTTGAAGATACCAAAAGAGAAGACTTCGTATTCACCATCGGTACCGGTTACAACCTGTACAAGATCGATAAGCAGCTTATCGGCCTGAAAAAGGGTGAAGAGAAAGTTATCTCCAAGAAATATAAAGAAGACTTCGAAAACGCCGACCTTGCCGGCAGAAGCGTTAAGATCAAGGTTCTGGTCAAGGCTGTTAAAGAAAAACAGCTCCCCGAACTTGATGACGAACTGGCACAGGACGTTAACGAGAAGTTTGAAACCCTCGATGACCTGAGAAAGGACATCAAAAAACAGCTGAAAGAGAAGGCTGCCGCCAAGATCAACGGCGCCAAGATGGAACAGCTCATCGACAAACTGGTTGAATCCAGCGACATCGATCTGCCCGCATCCATGATCAAGGCCGAACAGGAGAACAACTGGAGAAACTTCCTTCAGCAGTCTCAGGTTCAGGAAGAGCAGATGCTTCAGTTCCTCTCCATGCAGGGACAGACAAAAGAGCAGATGCTCGAGTCCTGGAAGGAAAATGCAGTCAAGAGCTTGAAATCCCAGCTGATTTTCAACAAAATAATTGAAGACGAGAAAATCGAAGTCAGCGACGAGGAAATGGACGAAGAGATCAAGAAGCAGGCCGAAATGTACAACATGCCTGTTGAAGATCTCAAGAAAACATTTGGCGAAGCCGGCTTAAAAGAGTATCTTAGTAGTGATATTAAGCAGAAGAAGGTCGCAGACTTCCTTCTTGCTAATGCAAAGATCACGAAAAGTGAAGATAAGGTCGACTACGACGACCTTATGAAATAAAAATTGAAATAATGAGGATCTGCCGATATGCACATTCAGAATAACACCCTTGTTCCCGTTGTTGTTGAAAGAACAGGAACGGGAGAAAGGTCTTATGATATCTACTCCCGACTTTTAAAAGACAGAATTGTCTTTCTTGACGGAGAGATTCAGGATGTTACGGCAGACCTTGTTGTTGCTCAGCTTCTTTTTCTGGAATCGGAAGATCCTGAAAAAGACATAAACCTTTACATTAACAGCCCCGGCGGTTCCGTAACTGCCGGGCTTGCTATCTACGATACAATGCAGCACATCAAACCCGATGTTCAGACCATCTGTATCGGCCAGGCCGCTTCCATGGGAGCGGTTCTCCTTGCAGGCGGAGCCCAGGGCAAAAGACACTGTCTTCCCTCTTCTCGCGTAATGATTCATCAGCCCTGGGGAGGTGTCCAGGGACAGGCCAGAGACATCGGTATACAGGCCCGTGAAATCATCCGCCTGAAAAAAATGCTGATCCAGTACTTTGCAGACAACACGGGCAAAGAGTTCGACGAAATCGCATCCGATATGGAACGCGACTTCTTCATGTCCGCCGAAGAAGCAATGGCTTACGGCGTGACTGACAGCATTTTAAAGAGGTAAAAATATGGCCAGAACTAAAAATAAAGAATTGAAAGTCTGCTCCTTCTGCGGCAAGCACTCCGATGTTGCCAAGAAGCTGATTGCCGGTCCCGGCGTATATATCTGCGACGAGTGTGTTCAGGTCTGCAACAAGATCATGAGCGAAGAGGAGGAGATCTCCTCTGAATTCGTCGACGACATCCCCACACCCAAAGAGATCAAGGACTATCTTGATCAGTATGTCGTGGGACAGGATGCCGCCAAGAAGATCCTCTCCGTGGGTGTTTACAACCACTACAAGAGAATCATGTTCAAGGACAAAATTTCAGGGGATGTAGAGCTTGAGAAGTCAAACATCCTCCTTATCGGTCCCACCGGAACGGGTAAAACCCTTCTGGCCAAGACCCTTGCAAAAAAACTGAAAGTACCCTTCGCCATTGCCGACGCAACCACTCTTACAGAGGCCGGTTATGTGGGTGAAGACGTTGAAAACATACTGCTGAAACTCATTCAGGCTGCAGGCAACAATATTGCCGCTGCCGAGAGAGGCATCATCTATATCGACGAAATCGACAAGATCTCCCGGAAAGGCGAAAATGTCTCCATCACAAGGGATGTTTCCGGTGAGGGTGTTCAGCAGGCACTTTTGAAAATCATTGAAGGTTCTATAGCGTCCGTCCCCCCCCAGGGCGGAAGAAAGCATCCCAATCAGGAGATGCTGAAGATAGATACTTCCAATATACTTATAATCTGTGGTGGAGCCTTTGTCGGCCTGGACAAGATAATCGAAAACAGAGTCACCCAGCATCCCCTGGGATTCGGTTCCGATATACGCCGCTCTCAGGAGAAGGACCTTGTTCAGCTTTTTGGTCAGATGCATCCCGATGACCTTGTAAAATACGGGCTTATTCCCGAGTTTATCGGCCGTCTCCCCATTCAGGTCAGCCTGCAGAACCTGCTTAAAGAGGATCTGAAAAGGATCATCACCGAACCCAGAAACTCTGTTATCAAGCAGTTTGAAGAGTCTCTGAAACTGGATGATGCGGAACTGGCTTTTGAAGAAGCCGCTCTGGATGCCATTGCAGAAAAGGCTCTTGAAAGAAAGACCGGTGCCAGAGGTATCCGTTCGATTGTTGAGTCAGTCATGCTGGAAATCATGTATGACCTCCCCTCCATGGAAGGACAGAAGAAAGTGATTGTTACCAGGGATGTCATCCAGAATGACAGTTTGCCCGTGGTTCTGACGGACCCGGAAGAGATTGAAGCCCCCTGGGAAAATGCACTTTATGAGAATAAACAGATCACCGCTTAATTTCAGAAAACAGGAGCTGCCTGTAATAATACTGCCGGACACGGTAATATTTCCCTATACGGTGGCTCCCTTTTTCCTGACCGATGCCGTTTCCACCCGTGCGGTGGATGAGGCTATGAAGGGAAAAAGAGATATATTCCTGGCCTTCCAGAAAGAGAAGGTCGACTCTACCGTTCAGAAAAAACACCTTTACTCCACAGGAACCGTTGCCCATATACTCCAGGTTCTGAAACTCCCTGACGGGAATTCAAGAATCCTTGTAGAGGGACGCGGCAAGGGAGAGCTCACCCGTCTGGTCCGCAACAAGGACATCCTTATGGTTCAGTACCGTGAGATCCAGGAGAGCCGCGAGATCGGCAGAACCCTGGCCGTCGGAATGGAGACCCTTCAGGAGACATTCTACGAGTACGCCCGGAAGAACAAGAAGATCACCAGGGAGATAAAGAACCAGGTTGAACAGGCCCAGACACCGGAGAAGGTGATAGGCATCATCGCCTCCCAGCTGACCATACCCACCGAGGAGAAGATCGGTCTTCTCGAGATGACCACTCCCGGTGAGAAGCTGAACCGTCTGACCGAAATAGTTCAGCTTGAAATAGAGAAAAACTCCCTCAAACAGGATATATCCGGACGGGTCCGCCAGAAGATGGAAAAGACCCAGAAGGAGTACTTCCTAAACGAACAGCTCAAAGAGATCAACAAAGAGCTTGGAAACGACGGCAATGACGATCCCTCGGGAGCATCTGAGCTTGAATCCAGAATAGATGAAATGACAATGCCCGAAGAGGTGAAGGCCAAGGCCCTGAAAGAGGTGAAGCGCCTCTCACGCCTTCAGCCCATGAGCCCTGAATCAGGGGTCCTGCGAACCTACCTTGAATGGATTGTCGACCTCCCCTGGAGCAAGGAGTCCGACGACAGGATGAACCTTGCCAGGGCGGCCCGTGTTCTGGACGAAGACCACTACAACCTCAAAAAAGCCAAGGACAGAATCCTCGACTATATTGCCGTACGTCAGATACGTGAGAACCTGAAAGGCCCCATTCTCTGTTTCGTAGGCCCTCCGGGAACAGGAAAAACCTCACTGGGGCGCTCGGTGGCCCGTGCGCTGAACAGAGAGTTTGTCCGCATATCCCTCGGAGGAGTCCGGGACGAGGCCGAAATCAGGGGACACAGAAAAACCTATGTAGGAGCCCTTCCCGGAAAAATCATACAGTCCATCAAGAAGGCCGGGACGACCAACCCCGTATTCCTTCTGGATGAAATTGACAAGATGAGCAGCGACTTCCGCGGCGACCCCTCGGCAGCGCTTCTGGAAGTTCTGGACCCCGAACAGAACGGAACCTTTACGGACCACTACCTGGAGCTCTCCTACGATCTATCAAAGGTAATGTTTATTACAACCGCCAACTCTCTTCACACCATCCCCCGTCCTCTTCTGGACAGAATGGAGGTTATCGAGATACCCGGTTACACGGAGCAGGAGAAAATCAGGATTGCCAGAGGGTTCATCATCCCCAAACAGCTTAAAGAGAACGGCATGAAAAACAGCCGGATAAACATAAGCGATGATGCCCTGCGGACACTTATCCGGAACTATACAATGGAATCGGGCGTAAGAAACCTTGAGCGCCAGATCGGCCAGGTCATCAGGAAAATCACCCGTGAGGCCATTGAACAGTATCAGAAGCGCTCCGGCGGCAACAACATCCATACTGCAAGAATTCACCAGTACCAGGAGATTTTCGGCAGCCGAGATGAAAAAGGCGACAACCTCCCCGATCTTTCCGCCATCGAAATGACAGTAGACGGCGACGATGCAATAAGATATCTTGGAAATCCCCCCATCCCCGACGAGGATGTTGACCAGAGGCATGACAGACCGGGCCTTGCCACGGGAATGGCATGGACCGAAATGGGGGGAAGAACCCTCCCCGTTGAAGTCAGCCTTCTCAAGGGAGACGGAAAACTGATACTCACAGGCAAACTGGGAGATGTAATGAAAGAGAGCGCCCAGATAGCCATGTCCTATCTCAGGGCCAACTCTGAGGACTTCGGCATAGATGCGGACTTTCAGAAGGCCTGGGACATTCATATTCATGTTCCCGAGGGCGCTATTCCCAAAGACGGGCCTTCGGCGGGAATTACAATGACCGCAGCCCTTCTCTCGGCACTGAAAAAGACGGCACTGATCCCCGGGGTTGCCATGACAGGAGAGATTACCCTCACCGACAGGCTTCTGCCCATCGGCGGTGTCAAGGAGAAGGTTCTGGCCGCCCACAGGAACAAGTCCCGTACCATACTCCTGCCCGAGAAGAACAGAAAGGATCAGGAAGATCTCCCAAAAGAAATCAGGGATGATCTTAAATTTATTTTCAGCGCTTCCGTAAAAGAGGCCCTGGAGCAGCTTTTTCCCGAAGGGACCTTTAAATCACCCTCCAAATAAAAAACTGCAGAAAAAAAACTTAATTGCCATTAAGTGAATTATCGATTATAAATTGAGTAAGATGTTTTTGAAATTCAGGAGGCCTCATACCATGGCTAAAAAAGCTGCCTTTTTAACCCTACTCATACTGATTATCTCCGCAACCTTTGCGGCTGCGCAGGAGTCCGACTCCAAACGGGCAGAGATCTATCCCAAAACAATGGCTATCCACAGAGTTTATCCCCATCAGCTGGGATACAAAGTGGAGTACATAAAGTCCAACAGAACCCTTGGAAGCTTCTACGCTCCTCTCGAGTGGTTCAAGAAATCAGCCGGTTACGGTGAGATTGTTTACGGACAGGGCAGGGCATACCCCTATGCCACCTTCTACTACAAAGACGGCAAGATCGACCACTTCAGACTCTACCTTATAGAAAACTATCAGGATACAAGCTGGGGAACCCTCCGGAACGCCGAGCTGACCGAAGAATTTTCGGTCGACGAACTTGTCATTGAATATCAATAAAGTCAAAGAGGATTTATGACGTTTTCTGAAATACCCTCCTCAATCCGGGAGGGTTTTGAATCTTATAAGCATTTTATACTTATGGGTCACGAGCAGCCCGATGCGGACTGCCTCTGTTCCCAGCTCGGTCTGGCTGCCCTTCTCAAAGAACTTGGCAAACAGGTGAGGCTTGTGGCGAAAGGCCCCTTCAGCAGACCGGAAACCCGGGATATGGAGTCTCTGTTTGAGACTAACTGGTCCTTCCCCTCCCCTGTAAACACATGTATTGTCCTGCTTGACTGCTCGGATATCAGCCGAACAGGTTTTCCCGTCGAGGAGCTGGAACCCTTTGATCTGATGATCATTGACCACCATGCCGCCGGAAGCGATGCGGGAAAATACCGCTACATAGATGCGGCCAGCCCCTCTACCACCCTGCTTGTTCAGGGCCTATGGGATGAATACGGCCTGAAGCCTGATGCGGAGACAAGCAGTCTTCTCTTTTTCGGATTTGCGACAGATACCGGTTTTTTCCGCCACCTGGAGGGAGGAACTGGTCCCGTTTTCAACAGAGTAGCCGAAATGATAGATAACGGTGCGTCACCCAATGCAGTCTACAGGCGCATCAACGCCGGACGGGAGCTTGGAACACGACGACTGATGGGCCGTCTTCTGGAACGTGCCCGCCTGCACTGCGATGACAAAATACTCATATCCTGGGAAGACAAGGACGACCGCGACGAGCTTGGAGTGGAGGACAGGGACTCTGACCGCCTCTACCAGCTTCTCCAGTCTGTAGCCGGCTGCGAGGCCGTTGCACTGATCCGGGAGGAATCCCCCTCTCTCTGTATCGTAGGCCTGCGGTCCAACAACCATGTCGATGTGGGAAGCATTGCATCAGACCTGGGAGGCGGCGGCCATACAAAAGCCGCGGGAGCTGCTGTGGAAGGTTCCAGAGAGGAAGTAACCGCTAAAGTCCTCGAGCTTTTCGGCAGACAGCTCTGATCCGCAATATTTAACAAAATGTTCATACTCTTTCAGTCAGGTAATGTTGACTGAAGGAGTTTTTTTATGTATTTTTTTTGTTAACGAACGTTCGTAAACAAATAAATGAAAGTTGAAGAAAAAAGAAAACTTAAGAAAATAGCCATAATGGAAGCGGCGCTGGAGGTCTGGTCCTGCAGCGATTTCAGCAATACCTCACTGACAACCCTTGCCACACATCTGGGGATGACCAAGCCGGCTCTATACCGCTATTTCAGCAGCAAAGAGGATCTTCTCGACTCCCTTACAGTCTATGTGCATGAGCTTGAGTCCGTCTGGATCAATTCACTTATCGACAAGATAAGACAGGTACCGGATGAAGAGAAACTGCGCAGTTTTATTGCAGGATTTGCCGAGGGACTGCAGCTGGGTTCAAAATACGCCCAGTTTGACAGCTTTAATACTCTCCGTCTGAATTCCCTGACACGAAAACAGCGTTTTGCCGAGGCAGAGGGGCTAAAGGAAGCCGTGGGACAGCCGCGGGAGGTTCTCAATCTGGTGATGATGTACTGCTTTTTCTTCTGGGGATGGCATGAGATGCTTCATATCCAGAAAAAAAGAAGTGAGAAAGAAAAAATCGATCTGATTCTGGAACTTGTCAATGCGGGCCTTGCCACTGAGGATTTCATTGTTCCCTCCTACAAGAGGGATCATGAAATACAGCAGCATGTGGAAAGACTCAGAAGTACTTTCCAGGAAGAGCCGGTAGTCCGTGCAGTGAGCCGTGTTGTTCAGGAGAAGGGTTTTACGGGTGTCACTCTGGAGATGATCGCCGAAAAGGCGGGCATGTCTAAAAGCACTCTCTATAATTATTTTGAAAATAAAGATCAAATGCTGACAAAATCCTTAAATACGATTGTTAAACAGTACATAGATCTCCACAGAATGCTGCTCTCGGAGAAGGAATGCTTTGAAGAAAAACTGCTGACACACCTGGAACTGCAGAGCTCTTTTTTTCCAAGAAAGCCCCAGGCCTTTATTGTTATGAAACAATTTGTCGGCAAAGGTGTTTTATCCAAGTTGGACCGTCCGGCGCTCCAGCCTGGTTTTCTCTCTTTTATGGAAGAGGGAATAAAAGAAAACAAACTGAAGCCCTGCTTCTCACCCATTGAGTATCAGGTAATATTCAGTTTTTTTATATTTTTGGAACGGGTAATTTTTGAAGACGGAGAAACCGTATCCTCTACCCGTGAATTACCGGACTGGCTGAGTATGCTCACTCACGGAGCAGCCAGCGTGATCCGGAAAGAAACCTCAAGGAGAATATGATGAAGAGAGGATCAATTTCACTGCTTTTGTTGACCCTTATCTGTACTATCGGTTTTGCAGAGACCATGAGCATTACCTCTGAAGCGGCTGTAGCCCTGGCTCTGGAGAACAACCTGAGTCTGCAGAGCGAAGGGATCAACCTGAAGATGAAAGAACGGGGAAAGGATACTGCCTGGAATGCATTTATCCCTTCCGTGAGTGCGACTGCGGGAGTGGTCAATACAGGAGCACTGTTCGGAGACCCCAATCCGATGATTATTCCCCCGAACTACACAGACAGAAACTGGGTTGTCAACGGCGGACTATCGGCGTCACTTCCCATCAATATTGCTCTGGGGACAGGAATCAAACAGACAAAGATCGACTATGAAGCCGGCCTATTAAGCTATGAGGATGCCCGGAAACAGCTGAACCGTGACGTCAGAAAGACATACTTTGCCCTGATCGCAACAGCAACAGACCTTGAGCTCTCAAGGCAGAATATCGAGATCGCAGAGAAACGCTATGAACAGGCCCGGGAAAACTATGACAACGGACTGATCTCGGAGCTTGAGATGCTCCAGGCCCAGGTCACAGCGGAGAACTATAAACCCGGCTACAATGCCCAGCTGACCCAGTACAACAACTCTGTAATGAACTTCAAGCTTCTCCTTGGAATTCCAAGTACCACAGAGCTGATTCTAACCGAGGATCTTGAGAAAATCACCTTCTACAATGCTGACGCCGATTACCTTGTAAACGCCTTCAGTGCAAGCCGTATGGATGTTCAGCAGATAAACAAACAGATTGAATCTCTCCAGAACACAAGAAAACTTCAGGGACAGTACAACCGCACTCCGACCCTGGCACTTGTTGCCGACTGGAGTACAAGCGTGGTTGACGGATTCAACGGAGATATGTGGAAGAAGGATTACTGGTATGATACTGGAACCTTCGGCCTGAACCTCTCCATTCCTCTGGACGGCTGGATTCCCAACTCTTCCACCGATGTGACACTGAAAGACCTGGATGATTCCATCTCCCAGCTGGAGCTCCAGAGAGATCTGGCATTTGATGCTTCTGAGATCGAAATAACCAACCTGGTTATGAACCTTCAGAACTCCCAGAATACAATCGAAACCTATTCACTCAATGTGGATCTGGCGCAGAAATCCTTTGACCTGACCACAGAAGCATACAACCTGGGAACAAGAGAACTCCTCGATGTGCAGACGGCACAGACAGAGCTTCTCAGCGCATCCCAGAATGTACTCAGAGAGAAGTACAACTATATAACAACCTTACTTGACCTGGAGTATGCCGTTAATGCAGACGACATCTCCCGAGTATTGGAGGAAAAATGAGTAAAGAGAGTACCCCTGCCGAAGCAGGAAAAAAGAAAGGAATCAAGGGCAGAGTAGGAATCATTATAATCCTGCTTGTGGTTCTCGGATTCGGCGTTTTTGCCTTTCTGGAGCTTAAGAAAAGCAAGGAAGGCCGCCAGGTTGAGAGTAATGAAGATGCGGTTACGGTTTTTGCCGTCACCACAACAGAGGCCGTTTCAGGCCAGATCAAAAACCTGCTGAATGTTAACGGCGATATCATCGCCGAAAGTGAAGTCGACGTGTACTCCGATATTGCAGGAAAGCTTATCCGCAGACGGGTTGAGCTGGGCGACTATGTCCGCAAGGATCAGGTAGTTGCGGATGTTGACCCTTCAAGACCCGGTATGTCCTATGCAGCCAACCCTGTTAAGGCCACCATTAGCGGAACCATCACCAGCCTGCCCTTTGATATAGGTGCCACGGTGAGCACACAGACCCCCATAGCCACCATCGGTGACCTGGGGACTCTGCAGGTCAGAACCCATATTCCCGAGCGTTTTATCTCTCGGATCAGCATGGGTATGACTGCCATGCTGGAGCTGGAAGCCTACCCGGGATACGATTTCGAAGCCAGGGTCAGCGAGATCAGCCCCGTTGTGGATCAGGTTTCCAGGACCCTGGATATCAAGCTTGACCTTGTAGACAGAGATCCCCGGATCAAAGCGGGAATGTTTGCCAAGGTCAGCCTTATTACAGAAGTTAAGGATGACATCGTAAGGATTCCAACAGACAGTATCGTTTCCCGCTTTGGCGAGGACATGGTTTTTGTTCTGAATGCCGATGGTGAGAGCGTTGAAAAACGCATTATCAAAGAGGGAATCCGTATCAACGGTGTATCGGAAGTTGTAGACGGACTGTCTGCGGGTGAAAAAATAATTTATCAGGGACAGACTCTTCTTGATGACAAGTCTGCGGTCCGTGTCGCCCGGAATGTTCAGCCCCTGGACTAAAGGATAATCCATGAGTATATCCAAAACCATAGTTAACAAACCCACAACGATTCTGATTGTATTCTCAATCCTGATCGGCCTGGGTCTTTACATACTGCCTCAGGTGCCCATCGATCTCTTTCCCGAGATCGAACCGCCCATCCTCCTTGTAATGACAACCTACGAGGGCGCAGGACCCGAGGAAGTGGAGCAGACAACGACCCGTCTGCTGGAAGGTCAGCTGACAAATGTCTCAGACCTTCAGGAGATCACCTCAACCTCCTCCGAGGGGATGAGTATGATTATTCTCGAATTCGGCTGGGATACGGACCTCACCGAGGCTTCAAATGAAATCCGGGACTCCATCGAATTCATCAAGGACTATCTGCCCGAAGAGGCCGACAGCCCCATGATCTTCAAGTTCGACCCCTCAATGATGCCGATCCTGAACCTTGTTGTAACTGGGAACAGAACCCCCGAAGAGATCAGGGAAATTGCCGAGGATCAGATCCAGCCCTACCTGGAACAGCTTTCCGGTGTAGCCACAACAAGCCTGATCGGAGGGCGCGAAAAAATTGTCCGCGTAGAAGTATCCCAGAACCGGCTTGAGGCCTATAACCTCACTCTGACACAGGTTGCCGGCATGCTGCGGACCCAGAACCTTCAGCTCGGGGCCGGTTCCGTTGAAGAGGGAACCAAGAAATACCTGATCCGGACAGCCGGTGAATTCCAGACCCTCGAGGAAATTGAAAACACAGTTGTCTCTTATAAATCCTCAGGCGGGACAACAAGAGAGATCAGACTCAGGGACATAGCCAATGTCTACGAGGGATACAAGGACGCCACCAGCACCGTATTTATCAACGGCGAGCCCGGTGTCTATATCATGGTCCAGAAACAGAGCGGAACAAACTCTGTTCAGGTTGCCGACAGGGTTGTAGACCGCCTTGATACAATCAACAGAAATATCCCCGAGGATATGAATGTCTCAGTTATCAGCAACACCACCGATACCATCAAGGGATCTCTGAACCAGGTAACGAGTTCGGCCCTTATGGGAGCCGGTATGGCGATGGTCATCCTGCTGATCTTCCTGAGAAGCCTGAAGTCCACCATTATTATCGGTCTCTCCATCCCCATCTCACTGCTCATAACCGTTATGAGTATGTACTTTGCGGGAATCACCCTGAACCTGATGACCCTTGCCGGTCTGACTCTGGGTGTAGGTATGATTGTGGACTCCTCCATTGTAATACTGGAGAACATCTTCAGGTACAGGGAGAAGGGAGCCAAGCTCAAGCCTTCAGCCATCCTCGGTACCCAGGAGATGCTCACCGCTATCTTTGCATCCACACTGACGACAGTCTGTGTATTCCTTCCCATCCTGATGTTCAAACGGGAACTGGATGTGATCGGAGTTATGTTCGAAGAGATGGCCTTTACAATTATCATAGCCCTTCTCTCGTCTCTGTTTATTGCGGTAACACTGGTTCCAGTACTTTCAAGCCACTACATCAAGCTGAGCACCCGGAACCAGAGCCCCATCCGCTTCAAGCCCCTTGCGGCTCTGGACCGCGTTCTGGACCGCTTTTTCAAGGGACTGGATAATGCTTACAGAAAAGGCCTGAGTGCCTGTATGGACAATAAGATACTGACTGTTGTCATCATCCTGCTGCTCCTTGTATTCAGCTTTATGCTCTTTCCCACCATCGGTATCAACTTTATGCCCTCAAGTGACTCGGAAACCGTTGTACTGGACGTCAAGATGCCCATCGGAACCAGACTGAGCCAGACACAGGAGTATATGGATCAGCTCCATACAATTGCACAAGACGAAATAGAGAGTGCCAGGGATATTATTATCTCCACCGGTTCGGGGGGATTCCTCTCCGCCGACGACAGCAGTGTGGGATCCATGACTCTGGTACTGAAAGACTTTGAGGACAGAACCGAAACAAACGATGAGATAAAAGAGAAGCTTAGAAAGCATTTTGACAGTTTCCCTGCCGCCATGTTCAATTTCTCAAGCGGAAACAACATGGGCTCCTCATCGCCCATCGATATCATCATCAAAACCGATGACCTGACTCTTGGTAAATCACTGGCCGATGAGATCCGAGACATGCTTATCAGAGACATGCCGGAAGTCACAGAACCCGAGGTGAGCCTCGAAGAAGGACTTCCCCAGGCCGAAATCTTTGTGGACAGAGCCAAGGCCAGTGCCCTGAACCTGAGCATCTATGACATCGGTAACGAATTGAGTGCCAACGTCGACGGTATAACGGCATCCCGTTACAGGACAGGGGGGGACGAGTTCGATATTCTTGTCATTCTGGAAGAGAAGGACAGAAGCTCTATCGCCGACCTGGACAAGATCTTTATGATGAACTCTATAGGACAGAAGGTACCACTCTCCTCGGTTGCGGAGATAAGGATCACCGAAGGACCCGTTGATATTCAGAGAGAGAGCCAGACCAGAGTTGTCCACGTGACCGGAGGTATCGCACCCGGATTTTCAGCCAGTGAGGTTGAGCCGAGGATACAGCAGATGATTCAGGAGAACATTGTTGCCGATGAATCTGTAATTATTGACTTCAGCGGAGACTTTGCAGAGATTCAGGAGATGGGTCTGAGCTTTATGGTCGTTATGCTTATCGCTGTTATTCTTGTATTCGGAGTAATGGCAAGCCAGTTTGAGTCTCTTAAAGACCCCTTTATCATCTTCTTTACAATCCTGATCATGCCCATCGGTATTATCCTGATATACAAGCTGACAGGGGAAACTCTCAGTATGTTCTCGGCGGTCGGCCTGGTTATGCTTTCGGGTATCGTTGTTAACAACGGTATCGTAATGGTGGACTACACCAACCTTCTTAGAAACAGAGGCATGTGTATCCGGGATGCCTGTATCGAAGCGGGAACCAACAGACTCCGTCCCGTACTGATGACAAGTTTGACAACCATCCTTGGTATGCTCCCCATGGCCTTTTCCAATGGCGAGGGATCAGACCTTGTAAAACCCCTGGGACAGACGGTTGTAGGCGGTATGACAGCCAGTACATTTCTGACCCTCTTCCTGGTGCCCGTGCTCTATGCACTGTTCAACAGAAAGCATGATAGAAAAATGTCGGAATGCAGTGATTCAGAAGACTTCATCAGCAGACCCGCACTGGAGGAGAGCAAATGACAAGAGTCGAGATTATAGTCAACCAGTCCATAGAGACTGACCTCTTCGAGCACTTTGCCAAATACAGAGTAGCCAGAAGATATACAAAGATTCCCGGGGCCCACGGCGTTGGAAACAGCGACCCCAAAATGGGCGACCATATATGGCCTGAAGAGAATGTGATTCTGATTATCTACTGTGAAGCGGATGAGGCGGAACTGATAGGAAAGGCCGTAGAGGAGACAAAAAAATTGTTTCCCTCCGAGGGTCTTAAAATGTTTACACTGAACAGCTGAAACTGATCATTGTATTGAATTTGAAAAAAGCCGTTTCCATTCCGGTTTTCCGGAAGGGGGAAGCGGCTTTTTTTATCCCTTTATTTATACAGGATGGATTATTTAAGATAGGGAGCAAACTCCCTCCGTCCTTTTTCGGTGAGGCAGGATCTGAGAATAAAGAGCATGGAGTCGACAAAGTACTCTTCACTGACTCCTTTTTCACCGCCCTCTGAGGGGAAGCAGAAGTTGACCTGCGCCAGAAGGACCTGCATCATAATTTCCACAGGCACTGAGCTGTCATAAATGCCCTCTTCCACGGCTCTCATATACATGGTTCTTGTAAAGTCCACAATATCCGGATCGACAGTCGGAAGATCGGGCCGGGCACCGCAGCTGTATGCATCATCCTTGCGGTAGACGGGCAGACGGGTCTTCAGCTCACCGTAGATCTGCTTCAGCATTTTTACGGTCAATTCCGCATATCCAAGATCATCCTGAACGAGGGTCTTCAGCCCTGACATGACCTGACGGATTGTATAATCTGAAACGGCACGGGAGAGGGATAATTTGTTCGGAAAGTAGTTGTAGATTGTCCTTGTAGTGATTCCTACTTCCCTGGCTATCTCAGAAAACCTCACTCGATTGAATCCGAAACGGTAAAACAGGGTGCTTGCCCCTTCCAGAATACGGACTTCCATAGATTGATTCATAACAAAGCATCCCCTTTTCCTATGGATTAAAAATATTTTAATATTGAAATCAGGATTCCTCAATCAATTTATTTTTTTCCCGGAAAAGTGAAATACTCCCCCTGAAATGGAGTTTTCTTGCCTGCAGGCAATTCAGGTGTTACAATTCCAAAGCCCGCTGGTTTTCACTTACAGACCCTTTCCTGCGGGTTCCCATAAAATAAAAAAAATCCACATAAGGAGGATACCTTGATAAAAGCTATTAATTTAACAAAACGCTATGGTAAACACACTGCGGTCAACAAGATAAACTTTGAAATAGCCAAGGGTGAAATCATCGGATTTCTCGGTCCCAACGGCGCCGGTAAATCGACCACGATGAATATGATTTCAGGATATTTTGCGCCTACAGACGGACAGATACTTGTAGACGGAGAGGACATACTGGAGGACCCTGAAAAAACAAGGGGCAAGATCGGTTATCTGCCCGAGCACCCCCCCCTCTATATGGATATGACTGTCAACGAGTATCTCAAGTTCGCAGGACAGCTCAAGAAGATAAAGTCCGCCGAATTGAAGGGCGATATCGATAAAATTACCGAACTTGTAAAGATCACCGACGTCCGGGGACGGCTGATTAAAAACCTTTCAAAAGGATACAGGCAGAGAGTCGGCATGGCTCAGGCTCTCCTGGGGAACCCCCAGCTTCTGATCCTTGACGAACCCACCGTGGGGCTGGACCCCAAACAGATAATCGAAATCAGAAATCTGATAAGAGATCTGAGCGAGGATCATACTATCATCCTCAGTTCCCATATTCTCCCTGAGATATCCGCAGTCTGCGACAGGGTGCTGATCATCAACAAGGGGAATATTGTAGCCTCTGATACACCTGAAAACCTTGCAGAGAGTCTGGCGGGAATGCACAAGCTTCACCTCCAGGTGCGGGGGGAAGAGGAGAAGATAAGAAAAGCCCTCTCCTCTCTCGACGTTCTCAAGGAGATTACCATTCAAAGCTCCAGGGAGGAGGGTGTGTTCTCCGTGCTTGTGGAAGCAGGAAAGGATGCGGACATCAGAGAGGATGTCTTTTATGCCCTTGCAAAAAAGAAGTGCCCCATCCTGCAGATGAGGCCGATGGATATGTCTCTTGAGGAGATATTCCTGAATCTGACAACCGTTGAAGGAGGAACAAACTGATGCTTGCTGTATTCAAAAAAGAACTGCTTACCTATTTCACAACCTCCATCGGTTATATTTTTATGGGAGTCTTCCTGCTTATATCGGGAATCCTCTTCACAACGGGAAACATCTTCGGAATGAACTCCGACTATCCCTCCTTTCTGGGAGGTCTCATCATGATCTTCCTTCTAGTAGTTCCCCTTCTGACAATGAAGATCTACAGTGAGGAGTCCAAGCTCAAGACAGACCAGCTTCTGATGACGGCACCCCAGAGCACCGCGGGAATTGTCGCAGGCAAGTTTCTTGCAGCGGCAGCCCTCTTCCTTCTGACTCTGATCATAACGGGACTCTATCCCCTGCTGCTCTCCTTTCATGCCAGACTGGACACGGCCCAGATTATAGGCACCTATATAGGTTTTTTCTTCCTGGGAATCTCCTTTATCTCAATAGGTGTCTACATATCCAGCCTCACCGACAGCCAGGCGGGAGCTGCAATTCTCACCTTCTGTATGCTTATAATCACATGGATCATCGACTTTATAGGAAGCATAATGCCTGTGGCACCCCTTTCGGGCGTGGTCTTTGCTCTAATACTGACAGCTCTGGCTGCCCTTTGGATGTACAATGCGACAAGGAGTCCCCTTGCCGCAGGAATACCCGTAGTTCTGGGGCTGGTTGTGATCGGTCTGGTCTACCTGATAAATCAGGAGCTCTATATCAACCTGATAGGAAAGACCCTCTCCTGGTTCTCCCTGACAAAGCGTTTCTCCAACTTCCCCCTTGGAATTCTGAAGCTGGATGCCGTAATCTACTACCTGAGTTTCTCGGGATTCTTTCTCTTTCTGACAACCCAGAGAGTTGAAAAACAGAGATGGAGCTGAAAGATGAAACTTAAACTGAACTTTAAAGCCCGTCACGCCAGTGTGGCGGCTCTGACAAATATTGCCGTTCTGGCTGCCCTGATTCTTTTCAATCTGCTGTTCCAGAACATTCCCGCCCAGTGGGACATGACAAGAAGAAAGCTTTTCTCCCTGACCGGGACTTCTGTGAATATGATAAGGGATCTGGAAAAGGATGTGCAGATCTATCTACTCTCAAAACCGGGACAGGAGCCAAAGGACATCCTTGAAGTTCTTCAGCGCTATGACTCTTCATCCCCCCGTGTCCATCTTGAGGTCATCGATCCCGACAGAAACCCCGGCCTTGTGTCAGCCTACACCGAAGAGGGGCAAACCGTTACTCCCGGCAGCGTTATAGTCGTATCGGGAGAGTACTCCAGAGTGATAGCCCGAATGGATCTCTACAGCATCAGCTACAGTCAGCAGGGCCAGCCCCAGCTGCTTGGTATGACAGTGGAGCAGCGTGTAACGGCGGCTATCTCCTATGTGTCCACAGGAAGAGAGCCGAAGGTCTATGTTCTTGAGGGACACAACGAATACTCCCTTCAGGACCTTGGTCTTGAAGATGTGGTACGGAAGGCGAACTTCGCCACCGGCAGTGTAAACCTTCTGAGAGAGGGAGCCGTTCCCGCCGATGCTGAGGTCCTTGTGATTCTCTCACCCGAACGGGACCTGACAGCCAATGAAGCCGAAGCCGTCCTCTCATATCTGCAGAAAGGAGGAGCCCTCTTCCTCTCCCTGGATATGACGGGAACCGCTAGACCCAATCTGGACAAGCTTCTTGAAATGTACAACATAATGATTGATACAGGTTTTGTTATGGAGAAGGACAGCAACAGACTGCTTCCGGGGATGAGCAACAACCCCCTCTTTTTCTCCCCCGGTCTGGCCGAAGACAACATCATAACCGACAGCCTCAGGGAGAACAGCCTTGATACCTTTGTGTTTACATCCATGGGAATCAGGGAGACAGAGATCAAGAGACGCAATATGAAGTTTACTCCGATCCTGAGTTCCTCAAACAGCAGCTGGCTGAGAAGCGATTTGAACAACACATCCGAGTTCAGAACCTCCGGTGATATTCCCGGACCTGTTCCTGTGGCCGCATCGGTTGCCGAAACCAACAGGGATACCGGAGCCGAAGAGGGTGCCCGTATCATAGTTCTGGCCAGCGGCAAGTCTCTGGCATCCCTCCCCGGGATCGGGCAGATCAAGGCAAATATTGAGTTTTTCCTGAACAGTCTGAACTGGCTGAGCGAGCAGGAGGAGTCTATCAACATTCCAAGCAAGAGCCTCTTCCGTCTTCCCGTAAGACTGAATGCCCTGCAGGCCTGGATCTATGCCGGAATCTGCGTCATCCTGATCCCTCTTGCCATCATAATAGCAGCGGCGGTCATCCTCTACAGGAGGAAGAACCTTTGAGAAAAAAGAAACAACTTCTTATTGCTCTGGGGGTCCTGCTGATACTTGGTGCCGCTTTTGCCCTGCTCTCAGGAAAAGGAGGGGATGAAGCCCCTTCGGAAGCAGCAGAAAGTGCTCCCCGTGAGATATTCACTCTTACCGATCTGGCTGAAGATGAGCTAGAGGCCATCCGGATTGAGAACAGCCTTGATTCCTACACCCTTCTCAGGGGAGAGGGAGGCTACACTCTCAGGGAGAATCCCTCTATAAGGATGAATCCCCAGTCTGTGTCCTCTCTTGCTTTTGTGATCTGCAACCTGAAGAGTTATGAAAAGATTGAGGAGGCTGCGGGCAATACTGATGAGTACGGCCTCAGCCCTGAACCGGCAGCCAGGGTCACCCTGAGCCTTACAGACGGCTCTGAAATACTTATAAGCATAGGCAGCTCCGCCCCCTCGGGAAGCGGATACTACACCATGAGAGAGGGTGATTCCGCAGTCTACCTGCTTTCATCCTATACGGCCTCGGACATGCTGAACTCCCTGGACCTTCTCAGAGACCGGACCCTTCCGGGTGTGGACTTTCAGAATCCGGCCCGGGTTACAATCGGTGGAGAGAGGGAGATAGACATTGTTCCCTACTTCCCCTATGAAGCCCTGTCCAGCTCCCTGAGCACCCTACTGATGGTCAAACCATACAGACGGCCTGTTGCCGTCAGTACACAGAATTTTTCAGAAGCCATGGAGGCCCTGGCCACCAACTACAGGATAGTCTCCTTTCCCGCAGAGGGAACCGAGACCGGCATTGACGGGGGACGTGAGTTCTACTTCAAAGACGCAGGAGAGAGAGAACTGACCATCCGCTTCGGAAACAAGACAGAAGACGGCGGGGAGATCTACTGCCGGATCAGCGGCCTTGATGAAGATATCACGATGCCCGCAGCAGCGGCATCCATTCTGGATGTGAAGCCCGTAGAGATGGCCGACCGGTTTGTCCGTCTCGTGGGAATAGATCAGGTCTCTGAAATGCAGGTGACCTACGGAGATGAGACATGGACCGGCGGGATTGAGTGGATTGACGAGGAGAAGGGCAAGTTCACCTTCCAGGGAGAGTCTTCTGATGAGAAGGCTTTCAAAAAGATGTACCAGGAGGTCCTCTACCTCCTCTTTGAAGGTGAAATTCCAGGCAGCTTTACTCCTGAAGGAAAACCCGATTTTACTCTGAAATATACAGGTGACATCGACTCTCCGGGAACAACAACCGCAGAACTTTACAGCTACGACAGAGAGTTCTATGCCATCAGCATCGACGGATTCCCTCCGGAGTTTCTGATTGGAAAGTATCAGATCGAAGCTCTTGTAGACTATCTTAGAGATTTTAAGGGATGACGCTCAATATCTGATAAATAAAAAGCCCCGGTCACTTCCGGGGCTTTTTTATGCTTGTATTTATTAATCGGACTGATTCATAAGCCTGTTTTCAGACCCGGATCAGCGCCCTGTAAATTTTCTGAACTTTTCGATGTCCATAATTTCCATTACAAGAGAGGGGCGGTCCTCAAGCTGAACAAGCCAGAACCCTCTTGAGAAGATAGCGAAGATGCCTTTCAGTTCAGGAATAAGCTCTTCATTGAGATCTTCACTGACACTCTGACGTGCCCATTTCTCGGAGATTTTCTTAAGCCCCTTCAGGCTGTCCAGTGGAAAGGAGATCTCCGTCTTTTCATAATCTTTGTCCTTACGGCCAAAGAGGGTCATCATGGCATTCTGTTTTTCAAAGTCCTCAAAGTAGAATCGTCCGCCGATAACAAAGCAGAGTCCTCCACGCCCGTTAGTTTTCCCGGAACCCGACTCACCAAGGAGTACGGCATAGCTCTGGAACTCAAGGCTGCCTCCATAGGCCTCCTCTCTCTCCTTCCAGAATTTATCAGCTTCAGACAGTTTTTCCGACGGCATATCCCTTTCCTCTCTTACAGAATTGATACAATATAACCTGTAAGATCAGCATCGGGCAAGGATAGAGTGGGATTGAGCTTCAGATAAAGCACCTCCCCCGCCGATAATTTTCTCTGTAGGAGTACCAATGGACAAGAGCACGCTTAGAGAACATGTCGACCTGATAAGAGAGGTATTTTCATACAACAGGCGCTTCAAAGACTCTCTCTTTGTCATCAAGATCGACAGCTCCATTATTGACCATCCCTACTTCTCAATTCTGGTCCGGGATCTCTCACTCCTCCATCAGAACGGTATACGTTTTGTTATTATCCCCGGTGCCCATGACAGGATTGATGAAATTCTCAGGCAGTACAATGTAAGCTACGAGAGCCGCCACGGCATCAGGATCTCTTCGGATGAGGCCATCAACTTTATCAAGATGGCCGCCTTTGATGTCTCCAACAAGGTAATGACGCAGCTGTCGGGATACAATATTCCATCGGTTATCGGAAACTGGGTCAGAGCA
This sequence comes from Oceanispirochaeta sp., assembly GCA_963676905.2. Taxonomy (GTDB): domain Bacteria; phylum Spirochaetota; class Spirochaetia; order DSM-2461; family DSM-2461; genus Oceanispirochaeta. The sequence continues at coordinate 1,218,743 of CAXXVE010000001.1, read as the reverse complement.
AGGGCCCTGGGAGTTATCAACGGCGTTGACTACCAGAAGACAGGCCGTGTGGACAAGATAAAAAAGGACTCCATCGAAACCCTCCTTAAGGAGGGGCATATTCCCATTTTCCCCTGTATCGGCTGGAATGCATCGGGAGACCCATACAACATCTCCTCCGACGAGCTGGCACGGGTGATTGCCGTTGAGATGAAGGCATCCAAACTCTTCTTTATAACCTCAGACCCCGTTCTCTGCGACAGCAACTGTACAGTCCCCGCTGGAATGAACCTTTCCGAAGACGGCAGGATCTCCAAACTCTCCCTTGGACAGACAAGGCAGCTTCTTGAAAAGAACCCCGAATCTCCCTCGATGATCCGCCTTGGACTGGCTCTTTCGGCCTGTGAAGAGGGGGTAGACCGTGTCCACATCCTGGACGGAACCAGCGACGGGGCCGTATTGAAGGAGATTTTCTCCAATCTGGGTATTGGAACCATGATCCACAACAACATCTATGAACGGATCAGGGAGATGGAATCCAGAGACATATCCAGCGTTCTGAGCCTGATGAAGCCCTTTATCGACAAGGGCATACTCATACCACGGTCCAGGCAGGACCTTGAAGACAGACTGGATGACTTTGTGGTCTACTCCATGGACGGCATCATCCACGGCTGCGGAGCCCTTCATGGTTTCAGCAGCGAACTGGCCGAAATTGCAGGCATCGCAGTGGACCGGAAATATGTACACCTCCAGATAGGAGGAAAAATCGTAGACTATCTTATCGAAGAGGCCCGGAACAGAGGGTTCAGCAAGGTCTTTGTAATGACAACCCAGACCTCCGACTGGTTTCTGAACCTCGGCTTTGAATCCGCGGGGCTCGAAGATCTGCCGGAAGAGAAGAGGGCTCAGTACAACAGGGACAGAAACTCCAGAGTCCTGGTTTACAAGCTCTAAGGAACTGCAACTCCCGCGATTCTCCCCTGAAATTTCCTCCACCTGTATTGAAAACAGATGTTTTCGGATAAATAATAGAGGGACAGGAGAGAAATCAAACTATGAAAAAGATCGCTTTCACAGCTATTATGCTGTTTTATATTCTTGCCTCTGCGGGTGCACGGGATTTCGGGCTTGCCGTTGAGGATCAGATTCATTCCGTTCTGATCAACCCTGCGGCCATGGGAGTGGGAAACTCTCAGGGTTTTGCATATATCAACCGCTACTCCATGGACAGGGGCTTCGAGAAAGACTTTGACCTGGTTTTCTCTCTGGGCAATCTGGCCTACAGCTACGGCAATTCCTACGGCATCCATAAAAACCTGGTTGCCGCCGGCTTTGACCTGGGGCTTGGACTTTATGCGGGCGGCGGATATCAGTGGATCAGCGGAACCAGCGCTGCCGGAGGGCTGGAGCTCTCCCTGCTCTACAGGCCTGTCAACTTTCTCTCCTTTGCCCTGAAGGGATCGGACCTTACAACCAGCGGCTATATGGAGATGGGCTTCGGCTTCCGTCCCCTCTTTTTCAGTTCCTCACTCAGAGACCGGCTGACCCTCTCCGGAGACGCACGGGTCAGGAACGGGGAGTTCCAGGGTTTAAGCCTGGGGGCCTTTATGGAGCCTGCCGACGGCATAAAGATCTTCGGGGACTACAATTTCGAGAAGGAAGCCTTCCAGGTGGGCATCAGCCTCTCCTTCTCCTACTTTGAAACAGGGACCGCTATGGATGTGTCCGGTGACCGCAGCTGGAACGACGGTACCTTCTTTGCAAATCTTTCTGTAAAGAAACAGAGGAGCTTTGTGGAGCACTCCTTCAATAAGGCCGTTGAATATGATCTGGCCGATGTAATACTGGACACCCCCCTCCGGGGATATAACCCCTTCCAGCCCCAAAGGGGCCGGAGGACCCTGGTAGACTTCGTTCTTGATATGGAGAAAATAAAGCAGGACAGCACCGCCGATGTCCTAATATTCAGAAATCAGAGCTTTTCCACTAGCTATGCAAATCTCCTTGAAATTGAGAAGATTCTGAAAGAGGTAAAGGCATCAGGCAAACAGATCTACTTCTACTACGATTCCATTGAGAATCTGCCCTACGCCCTTGCCGCCTCGGTAGCCGACAAGATCTACCTCAGCCCTGCGGGCACTGTCTTTCTTCAGGGATTCGGAGTAACCAATTTTTATATGAGGGAGTTTTTCGAAAACTGGGGTATAAGGGTAAACAACTTCAGGTCCCATGATTTTAAAACAGCCTATAACCGCTTCAGCGAATCCGGAATGACAGATGCCGAAAGGCAGGCTCTTCAGTATGTCTACGATGGACTGCAGGCACAGATGAACCGGATGATCGATACAGGACGGGAAGGGAAACTCAGTGCTCCGGCGCAGGAGCTGATAAACTCCGGACCCTTTATCTATGCTTCAAAAGCCCTTGAGACAGGGCTGGTGGACGAACTCCTCTATGAGGATGAATTTGATGACCGCCTTCATGAGATGAGGCTCACCGTATTCAGAGCCTCTCACTCCACAGGTGACGTTGCATACGACTGGGAGGAGACTGCCCGGCCCGTCATTGCACTGATCTACGCCAACGGCGGCATCTATGACGGCGAGGGAGTCGCCGGGACAAGCATCGGGGCAGACTCAATGGTTCAGGCCATCCGTGAGGCACGGAGAAATCCTCTTGTAAGAGGAATTATCCTCAGAGTCAACTCGGGAGGCGGTTCCGCCCTGGCATCCGACAGGATCGCAAGGGAGATAGCTCTCTGCAGTCAGGGAGACAGGCCCAAGCCTGTCATTGTTTCCATGGGCGGCAGCGCTGCCTCGGGGGGCTACTACATTTCTGCTCCCGCTACAAGAATTATAGCCTCGCCGGTTACCATAACAGGCTCGATCGGAGTGATCACCATTATGCCCGAAATATCGGGTCTTATGGATAAACTTGGTATCGGGGTGGATACTGTCAAGACAGCGGACCATGCGGACACCTTCAACCCTCTGACCCCCTTGAGCAGTGAAGAAGAGGAGATGATCCGGGAGTATATTGCAGAAAACTACGAATCCTTTATAGAGCTTGTAGGAGAGTACAGGCAGATGACGCCGGCTGTGGTCCATGAGTCGGCACAGGGAAGGATATGGACAGGGGAACAGGCCATGGAACGAGGCCTTGTTGATGCCACAGGCGGTATCAGCGACGCCTACCGCCTGATGCAGCAGCTTATAAAGACGGACAAGACAGTCCGCCTCCTGGAAATCGTACCCGGCAGAATGCCAGGTCTCTTTATGCGCACTCTGGGTCAGCCCCTCCAGGAGATGCAGGCATCCGATCTGCCCCTGCCTGAGGATATTCAGAACCTGATTAAGATGTACAGTAACCTGAGGAGCTACAGGGAGGGAGAGGCTCTCTACCTGATGCCCTACAGCGAAGAGGAGCTGGGAGTAAAGTAGAAATTACAGGAAACTTCAGGGGGTGAGGGGCTTCAGAACAGTGTCTATCAGTTCAAGGACCCTCAGTCCGTCGCGAAAGGAGGACTGGCAGCAGCTGCCCGGATTCTTGTAGAGATGAATGGCGTGGTTCATCATGGCTGAGAAGTATGCGGTTCTGCCGCTCCACTCACTGCAGTTCCGCTTCAGGGAGCGGAATCCCGTATAGTAGGGAGACTCCTCGGAGGTCCATATCTCATACACGCCGTTTCCGATCCTTATCCGTCCCCTCTCAAAACTGAGGTCCAGTTCAAATACAAGATGGTCCCGGCCTCCCGAGATATCGAGGTTGACCATGCACTCCCCCGCGGATGCAAGAACCATCAGGGTCCCCCTTTCCCGGAAGGGTTCTCCCCAGCTGCCCAGAACAGTCATGTCCTCTCCTGTAAGGAAACGGAGGATATCGATCATATGGGTTCCGTCATGATAGAGGATCTCAGCCGGCGGCCTGGTTCTCCCCATATAAAGGCGGCTGTTTATGCTCAGCAGCTCTCCGAAGGTTTTGTCCCTTACAAGTCCGCGGACCTCCTGATAGTCCCGGGAAAAGCGGCGCTCATGATTGACCATCACAACCGAATCCGACTTATCCACCGCATCCAGAACAGAAGCAGCCTCATTCAGTGAGTTTGACAGGGGCTTCTCGCAGATAATCACCGGAACCCCGGCTTCCAGAGCCTCACGCAGAATGGGGATATGGGTATCCGTATCAGAAGCAATATGCAGAATATCCGGTTTAACCGCTGAGATCATCTCACCGCTGTCTGAAAAAAGAGGACAGCCGGGATACCGCTCTGCAAAGCTGCGGCGCTTCTCATCATCAGGGTCTGAAGCACCGGCCAGGGCGGCGGCACTGTTGTACTCAATGGCTCCCAGATGGGATGCCGGCTTCTCTCTAAGGGGGTCGTCCTCCAGGGCGACGGCAATTCTGCCGAGTCCGGCGAGGGCGCAGTTAACAGCAGTCTTTCGGTTCATGAGTTCTCCCTTATCAGAATTTCGGCTCAAACACCCTTTCTCTTCACAAGAGGATTGATTTCACTTCCCTTGACCCGCCCCGACGGGCTACCTATACTACTGTTTATGACATGGGAAAGAACACTTGTACTTGTAAAGCCCGACGGGGTTAAACGGGGCCTGATGGGCGCCGTACTTAAAAGATATGAGCAGGCGGGGCTCGTTATTGCCGCCATGAATTTTGTTTCCGCCGACAGAGAGATGGCCGAAAAACACTATGAGGAGCACAGAGGCAAAAGCTTCTTTCCGCCCCTGGTGGATCTGCTTCTCTCAGGTCCCACCCTGGCTCTTGCTGTGGAGGGATCACTTGCGATAGAGGTGGTAAGAAAAATCAACGGGGCCACCGAACCCCGTACAGCGGCACCCGGAAGCATCCGGGGAGACTACTGCCATATGGGGTACAGCCGTTCTCCCGAACTGAACGGAGTTATCAACAATGTGGTTCATGCCTCGGACAGCCCTGAAAGCGCCGAAAGGGAACTGGCCATATGGTTCGGCAAGAATGATTTTGTAGAACCATACGACACCGTTCTGAAGGGACTCATCTAAAAAGATCTGCCGGGCAGGTCATCCTGTACAGACAGACGGCGCAAGCCGTCTGTTTTACTGCTTCACACAGAGATCCACAAACTCGAATTTCGTTACATCAAATAGCCCTTCGTCTGTGAGCTTCAGCTCCGGAATAACAGGGAGGGCCATAAAGGCCAGGGTCATAAAGGGATCTACATCCGGATTGACTCCAAGGGTCCCGGCGGCGGTTTCAAGAAGGGACTTCAGGGACTGACTGACAGCCTCTGCGCTCTGGTCCGACATCAGTCCCCCAATGGGAAGAGGCAGCAGGCCAGCCAGCTGACCACCTGCCGATACGGCGATTCCCCCTCCCGACTCCGCCAGGGCATTGACGGCTATGGCCATATCCTCATCACTGTCTCCCACGACAATCAGGTTGTGGGAATCATGACCGATGGACGAGGCCACTGCCCCGCCTTTGAGGCGGTAGTTCTCCACAAGCCCCAGGCCGATTGTCCCCTTGCCGCCGTGCCTCTCAATGACCGAAATTTTCAGAATATCAAGATCCGGATGAATCCTGAAGCATCCTTCACTGTCGCGTTCCACCTTTCTGACAGCATGCTCCGTCACAAGGGAGTGGGGCAGAATACGGATTACCCGGGCCACATCGCTCTCAAGGGGCAGACGGAAGTCTGCGGCCTCAATTTTCCGTACCTTCACAGAGTTTGTTACGGCATCGGAAATCCTGGATTTCACCGAAAAGAGGGGTTTCTCGTTTTCAGCCACAAGTTTACCGGCCTTATAGACTTTGCTGACATGGACTGCAGTCAGATCGTCGAGTACAACAATGTCTGCGTCATAGCCGGGAGCCAGAGCCCCCTTCCCCTTGAGGCCATAGCACTCGGCGGAGTTGAGGGTGGCCATCTGTACAGCCCAGACCGGATCAATCCCCAGATCGATGGCTTCACGGATATTGTAGTTTATATGACCGTCCTTCAGGATGTCCTCGGGCTGCTTGTCGTCGGTACAGAAGGCACAGCGGCGCAGGTTGACCGCCTTAACGCCGTTTATAAGACTCTTAAGATTACGGGCTGCGGAGCCCTCACGGATCAGGACATACATACCACGCCGCAGGCGGGAGCGCATTTCCTCGGGAGTGGAGCACTCATGGTCCGTTCCCACTCCGGCTCCGATATAGGCATTCAGCTCCTTCCGGTCCACCATGGGAGCATGGCCGTCAATGGGCATTCCCCTTCTGTGGGCCATCTCCATCTTGGCCAGAACCGGAGAGCTTCCTCCGATGAGGGAGGGATAATCCATCATCTCACCCAGTCCCAGGACCCGATCCTCTCCGGCCAGAGTTTCAAGGTCTGAAGCTTCCAGAACGGCACCGGCATTCTCAAAGGGGGTAGCGGGCACACAGGAAGGCAGCATAAAAAGGCACTCCAGGGGCAGCCCCTCAGAGGCATCGAGCATATACCTGATTCCCTCAAGTCCCGCCACATTGGCAATCTCGTGGGGATCGGCAATAACTGTTGTCGTTCCCCGGGGCACCACGAGGGAGGCGAAGTTCTCGGGTGTAGTCAGAGAGGATTCGATATGGACGTGGGCGTCTATAAATCCCGGAGCCAGATATGCTCCCTTCAGATCGATCTCCTCCACTCCCTCATAGGCGCCGTAGCCGAGGATTTTCCCGTCTTTCACGGCCAGGGAGTTCTCAAGAATCTCACCGGTAAATACATTTATGATTCTGGCATTTCTGAAGACAATATCCGCTTTTTTCCTTCCGGCAGCGGCGTCGATGAAATTTTTTAAATCCATGGTTTTCTCCTTAACAGAAAGGACATACTTCCCCGGAAAGCCGTGCAGACATTGTCATCATCTGCAGGTCCCCAGGGGGCGGCCGGTCAGTATATTCATAACCGGCCGGGGCTGTATGTCTCGTTGACAGTCCCGTAAACTTCATTATAATACAGAGCTTTCCCTGTATACAGCACAAATCCCCGAAATTAATTGGCCACTCAGTCAAAGTGCTTATATAATAAAAATTTCAAAGCATTCCCACCCGGGAAATCAAAAGGAGTCTTCATGGAAAAGTTTTTCAAGTTGAAAGAGAACGGTACCACTGTCAGAACAGAAATTCTGGCCGGAATTACAACCTTCCTGACAATGGCCTACATTCTTATCGTTAACCCCCTCACCCTCGCTGATGCGGGTATGGACTTCGGTGCTGTGTTCACAGCAACAGCTCTGTCCGCCGCTATCGCTACACTTGTAATGGCCCTTGTTGCCAAACTCCCCTTCGCTCTTGCTCCCGGAATGGGATTGAATGCATTTTTTGCCTACACAGTCTGCCTGGGTATGGGTTATTCATGGGAGTTTGCCCTGACTGCCGTATTCCTTGAAGGAATCATCTTTCTGATCCTCACATTCCTCAATGTACGTGAAGCGATTATCAACTGCATACCTGTAAACATCAAAAAGGCAATCTCCGCAGGTATCGGTCTCTTTATTGCATTTATTGGTCTGCAGAACGCCAAAATCATTGTGGATGATCCCGCAGTTCTGCTGAGTCTGGGCTCTGTTGCCGACCCCAACTTCCTGCTTGCAGTAATCGGCCTTGTTATTACAGCGGTTCTCCTAGCCTATAAGGTAAAGGGTGCCCTCCTTATCGGTATTATCGCAAGTACAATTATTGGTTTCCCCCTGGGACTCACTCAGGCTCCTGCCGGTTCCTGGGCTCCCCCCTCTCTGGCTCCAATCTTCTTTAAATTCGACTTTTCACAGATATTCACTGTGGATATGTTTATTGTCCTCTTCACCTTCCTGATGGTGGATATGTTCGACACTGTCGGAACCCTGATCGGAGTGTCCGCCAAGGCCGGAATCCTTACAAAGGACGGCAAGGTGCCTAACGCCAAACAGGCCCTTCTGGCAGACGCCGTGGGAACAACTGTGGGAGCCATACTCGGAACCAGTACCGTCACCACCTATGTTGAGTCAGCTGCCGGTGTTGAGGAAGGTGGAAAGACAGGTCTGACTGCCCTGACTGCGGCAATCCTGTTTCTGGCGGCCCTCTTCCTCTCCCCCCTCTTTCTGATGATTCCCAGTGCGGCTACAGCTCCTGTACTGATCATGGTGGGTCTGTTTATGATCAGCCCCGTGAAAGAGATTGACTGGAGCGACATGACAGAGGCCCTCCCGGCCTTCCTGACCATGTTTATGATGCCCATGACATACAGCATCTCCGAAGGTATCGTTTTCGGTATCCTCTCCTATGTACTACTCAAAGTACTCTCGGGCAAGGCAAAGGACATTCCCAAACTGACCTATGCCATTGCTATAATTTTCCTTATAAGCTTCTTTATCTGATCCGCTGTGATCTGTTAAAGTAGAAAGACCCCGGAACATCCGGGGTCTTTTTTATAAAGGACAGCACAATGGATATAAAAACAATCTTTTTTGATGTGGACGGCACTCTTCTTGATTTCAAGAAAGCCGAGGATAATGCCGTTGAAAAACTCAGAATATATATGAAGGACAGCACCGGTTCTGAAGAGTTCTCACATGCCTACCATGAGGTAAATGACAGGATCTGGATCGAACTGGAACAGGGTCTTATAACTGGAGAGGAGCTGAAGCTGGAACGCTTCCGCCGCTTTGCCGCTGCCAAAAAGCACCCTGCCCCCCCCGAAGACCTGGCAGACTTCTATATGGACGCTCTGGGGGAAGGAGCCTTCCCTCTGGAGGGGTCCGGGGAGCTGCTTGCAGACCTGAAGGGGAAGTACCGCCTTGCCATCATCACCAACGGCCTAGTAAAGGTGCAGGAGGCCCGGCTGGACGCCATGAAATACAGCGAGATCTTTGAAGTCATGGTTATATCTGAACAGGAGGGTGTCAGCAAGCCCGGAAAAGAGATCTTCCGGCGGACGGCGGAAAAAATGGGAATAGCCCTGGATGATTCGGTTTTGATGGTTGGAGACAGCCTCAGCTCAGACATAGGCGGAGGAATCAACGCGGGCATCAGAACCTGCTGGTACAACCCCGGAGGCTGGACGAATGAATCTCCCCACAAGCCGGACTATGAAATCCGTCATCTGTCAGATTTGATAAAACTTTTATCTGAATAATCCCTGCCTGATCTGCCCTGCCGGGCGGCGGATTTCAGTCACAGCTGCTTGAAAGGCTGTCCAGGTAGGAGATAGTTACAGACACAGCGCCGGCTGGTTCAAATTTCTCGATCATGGCGATCTGAAAGGCAAAGGCTTCCAGAAGGTTGAAGAGCTGAAAAGCTGTCTCTTTGGCGGGAACATTGCGGATCTCGCCCTTCTTGATTCCCCGGCGAATCAGGATGGAGAAGAGATAGATAAGCCCTACGGTTCTCTTGTCGATCTCACGGGAATAGTCCTTGCCCTGCCTCTTCATCTGAAAGAGAAAGTCCGCCAGCGAGGAGTAGAAGTCTCTTTTTTTATAGCTTTTTTCAATGATATCACTGCAGATGAGTTTCAGTTTATCAAGTTCATTCTGTTCACTTTCACCGAGCATGTCTTTGTAGTCCTTGAACATTCCCTCGGTCATCTGTTTGACGGCATAGTAGAAAATCTCTTCCTTGTCTTTGAAGTAGAGGTAGAGGGTGGGACGTGAAATTCCGCAGCGGTCGGCTATATATGAGAGGTTTGTATCCTGATAGCCTTTCTGTGCAAAAATAACAAAGGCACGTTTCAGGATCTCCTGTTTTCGTTTCTCGTGATCAATAATCTTAGGCATAAAGATAATTATAGACTGTCACAAGCTGTTTGACTATGACACTTTATGCAAAAATGTATTAGATAAAGGCTTTATAGAGGGGCAAATAGAGAAACTAACGTCTATCTACGCCCTCTATCAGAGCATGATTTTCCATAGAGGAGCTCTGCGGCACTCTTTGCCGGACAGAGTCGGATGCAGCCGGGAACTGCAGCTGAGAACCCTCCGGTAAAAACGGAATCCCCAGACTGAACTGCCCGGCAGCAGTGATTATTCGAAATTCATGACCTGGGAAAGGAACTGTCTGGTTCTCTCCTCCCGGGGATTTGTGAAGACCTCTTCAGGAGGGCCTTCTTCAATGATGCGGCCTTCATCCATAACGATGACACGGTCCGCCGCTTCTTTTGCAAACCAGATTTCATGAGTTACGACAGCCATTGTCATCCCCTCTTTCGCAAGGTCCTGCATTACGGAGATAACCTCGCCGACAAGCTCAGGGTCAAGAGCGGAGGTGGGCTCGTCAAAGAGCATAACTCCGGGGTTCATGGCCAGAGCCCGGGCAATGGCGACTCTCTGCTTCTGCCCGCCCGAAAGAGTAGAGGGATAGGCATTGGCCTTATCCTCAAGACCGACTTTTTTAAGCAGATCTTTAGCAATTACTTTTGCCTCTTTCCTGGACATTCTCTTCACCTGTGTCGGGCCTTCCATCACATTTTCAATAACAGACATATGGGGGAAAAGATGAAAATGCTGGAATACCATTCCCACATTTTTCCTCACAGCATTGATATCATGCTTCTTTATCTCAATGATTCTTCCGTCCACGCTGACAGTGCCCTTCTGGGGCCATTCAAGAAAATTCATGCAGCGCAGAAGAGTACTCTTACCCGAACCGCTGGGTCCGATAATGACGACGACCTCATTGTTATTGATTGTCAGATCCACACCCTTCAGAACATGGAGATCCCCGAACCATTTATTTACATCGGTCAGTTTAACTACCATATTTTCCCCCTTTCACGGCCTCCGGTAGAGAAACGCTTTTCAGCCCTTGCTACCAGAATATGGAATATTGATGTGAGCAATAGATAGTAGATCGCAACAATCATCAGCATCTCCATGTACATAAAGGAGGATGATCCAAGCTGCCGTCCCCTGAGCAGAAGTTCAGGAACCGTAACCGTACTGGCCAGGGATGAATCCTTCAGGGCTATGATAAACTGGTTTCCCAGAGGGGGAATGGCCCTTTTAAATGCCTGCGGTAGAATGACCCGTATCATGGCCCTGCTGCTTGTCATACCCAGCGATCGGGCCGCTTCCATCTGTCCAATATCAATAGACTCTATGGCCCCGCGGAAAATCTCGGCAAGATAGGCGCCGTTATGAACGGCAAGGGCTATCACTGCAGAGGGAAAAGGAGGAATTGTCACCAGAGCCGTCAGACCATAGTAAATTATAAACAGCTGCAGCAGCAGAGGAGTTCCCCGAATCAGAAAGATATAGGCTTTTGCCAGTCCGCAGACAAAAGAGTTGTGAGAGATCCTCAGAAGAGCAACGACAAGACCGATAAACAGTCCGGCCAGTATCCCCGCAGTCGTGATTCCCAGGGTCATCAAGGCGGCTTCCCAGAAAACGGGAAACCGCGTTACGACCACTGACAAATCCCAGGGGAAATTCGGAAAAATAGTCAGTAGAGGAGTTGTCAAGTTCTATACTCCCTTATGGGTTGGTAATATCAAGACCAAACCACTTCTCGCTGATGGCAGACAGAGTACCGTCGGCGCGCATTTCGGCAAGAGCTTTATTGACATCATCCTTGAGGGGATCATCTTTGCGGATAGCCACAGCGCACTCTTCGGTTCTCAGGAGTTCACCTGCAAGAATGAGGTTTTCTCCTCCCTTGATCTTGCTCATGGCATTCACTGCAACAACCCTGTCGGTAATAACTCCGTCGAGACGGCCGTTAACAAGCTCCATTAGAGTCTGGTTGTCATCATCGTAGAATTTCATATCCACACCCAGTTCCTCGGCATCCTGCTGATAGGTTGAACCGGTAGTGAATCCTACGGCGCTGCCTGATGTCAGGTCGGCGGGAGTTGCAATTCCGGAATCGGCTCTTGTGATCACCTGGGCACCGGAGTAGTAGTAGGGATCTGAGAAATCAACAACCTTCAGACGCTCTTCGGTGATTCCCATACTTCCGAGAATACCGTTATAACGTCCTGCACGAAGGCCTTCGATAATTCCGTCCCAGGCAGTTGTTACATACTCCATCTCGTATCCGAGACGGGATGCAATCTCTTTTGCCACATCCACATCAAATCCGGTTACCTCATTATCTTCATTGAAAAAATTAAAGGGAGGATATCCGCCTGAACCGGCAAACTTCAGGACCTTTTCATCCTCCTGCTGTCCTCCGGCAAATGCGGGCATCACAGCTAAAAGCAGTATTGAACAAACCAACAGATTCTTAAGAAACTTCATTACATGACCTCCAAAAAATGAATAAAACAAAACGACACAATTCAAATGAGGTATTAGTGCAGCTTAAGGAGAAAGAACACCTGAAAGCTCAATAATAATTTCAGTAAAATTGCATATTTATGATATGAAACAATTTTCATACCAATTTTATTTCGTGTTATAACAATTACACTAGCCTGCCTGTACAGCCCCCGTCAAGGGGAAAGGTTTATCAGGCGGCTCCAGAGCTGATCCCAGGGGGGCCTAAAGATATTTTATTTTCTTTTATTGCAATACTTTAATAAATATACACATTAACGCATAAATAGATAATCTTTTCTCTATAATCACTTTTTGAATAAATTCTTCAACATCAGCCATCAGTCGGCTTTGTTTATTTACTTACAACACTAATGTATTTTCCTCAAAGTATAAATTACATAATTGTATCTTTATGAAATAGGTATGCCTGCCCTATTGAGGCTCCGGAAGTACTTTCATCAAGCCCGGAGGGCTTATAGTGCGTCGTATCCCTTAATGGCATGACAATTGCTCTGTTTTAAATAACAACAATATCCAAACTGAGGCTGAATAAGAATGAAAAAAGACTCTCATATCCTGAGCCCATCTTTTCACCAGGAGTATCCGCGTATCACTCATGGCAGGGGCATCTATATCTATGACGACAAGGGGAACAGCTACATCGACGGCTCCAGCGGCCCGGTACTGTGCAGCCTGGGCCACGGCCGCACCGATATGGGCGACACCCTGAAATCCCAGGCCGATAAAATTGCCTTTGTCTACAGATGGGACTGTATTACAGAAGAGCTTGAAAATGCATGCAAAGCTATATCCGAGGCTTCGGGAGGCGATTTCTCCCATAGTTTTCTGGTATCAGGCGGTTCTGAGGCAACAGAGATAGCCATAAAACTCGCACGACAGCACTTCCTGAACAAAGGTGAAAAGGGAAAGTATAAAATAATCTCCCGCTGGCAGAGCTATCACGGAAGTTCCATGGGGGTTCTGTCGGTCAGCGGATTTCTCTCCCGCAAGAAAGGATACGAACCCTACCTGACCGAAAGCGGTCACATTCCTCCGGCCTACTGCTACCGTTGCTGGTACAGTAAGGAACCGTCGAGCTGTAATTTTGAATGCGCCAGAGCTCTGGAGTTTGAGATCCTCTGCCAGGGAGCCGATACGGTTGCAGCAATTATTATGGAGCCCGTTTCGGGAATGTCCATCTGCGGCGCCCAGCCCCCTCAGGAGTACTTCTCCCGTATCAGGGAGATCTGCGACAAGTATGATGTACTGCTTATCTTTGATGAAGTAATGGCGGGAATGGGCCGGACCGGTTCCATGTTCGCCTATCAGCAGCTTGGAATTGTTCCCGATATCCTTGCTCTGGGAAAGGCTCTCTCGGGTGGATACTTCCCCATCGGAGCCATTGCCATAACACCTGAAATCTACAACACCATCGAATCCGGAAGCGCTGTCTTTCCTCCGGGCTACTCCTGGGCAGGCAACCCTCTGGGATCGGCTGTCGTTGCAAAAACATTTGAGATTCTAAGAGATGAGGACATGCTGAATCAGGTCAACAGACAGGGAGTCTATCTGAGAGAGAAGCTGGACAGCCTTAAGCTTCGTCACCCCATCATCGGAGACATCCGGGGACGGGGACTCATGCAGGGCCTTGAATTTGTTCAGTCGCAGGAGGACAGAGAGCCCTTCCCTGCGGATCTTGAAATAGCCTCTGTGATAAAAAAGAGCCTTATGAAAAATGGAATGATTGTGGAGGCCAGCACAGGCTGCGACAGAGGAGTACGCGGAGATCAGATAATGATATCCCCCCCCTTTATCGTAAGCAGGGTGGAGATAGATGAAATCATTGAGATACTGGACCGGACCCTGAAGGATGTGGAGGACATGTATCTTCCGCACACAGGGGAAGAGTCATGAGCACGGAGAGCAGCCATTCCAAGCTAAAACCCCTGGATGAGGTCGTGGAAAAGTTTTCCGACAGCTGCACTCTTATGTGCGGCGGCTTCGGCGGCGTCGGCAGTCCTCCTCTTCTCATAGACGCCCTGAAACGAAGGGGCACAAGAAATATTTCACTTATATGCAATGACGCAGGCTTTCCCGATGTGGGAATCGGACTTGTCATCTGCGCCGGACAGATCAAAAAGCTGACGGCCACCCATATAGGATCCAACCCGGTTGCGGGAAGGATGATGAGCAGCGGAGAACTGGAGGTGGACTTCATCCCTCAGGGAACATTTGCCGAACAGGTCCGGGCCGGGGGCTGCGGTCTTGGAGGAGTACTTGTTGACGATGGACTGGAAAAGATCAACGGCAGAGAGTACCCCATGATTGAAAGTTGTGGAAAGTTCTACAGAGCCGCTCCGGCCCTCCGCGCCGAAGTGGGTATTATCTATGCAAAGAGGGCGGACCATTTCGGAAACCTCTTTTTTGAGGCGGCCGGCAGAAATACCAATCCTCTTATGGCCATGGCCAGTGACTTTACGATTGTACAGGCCGAAGAGATTGTGGAGTCCATACCCCCGCATGAAGTGATGCTGCCTGGTATTTTCGTTGATGCCCTTGTCTGCGGCAGGGGAGGAGAGTGGTCATGGCCCTGGGAATAAGAGAAAGAATGGCGGAACGGGCCTCCAGGGAGGTTCCTTCCGGAAGTATTGTCAACCTCGGAATAGGCATTCCCACACTGGTTGCCGACTTTATCCCTGCAGACAGAGGCGTCTCCTTCCATGGAGAAAATGGAATTCTGGGGATCGGTCCGGCACCTGTAAAGGGAGAGGAGCACCCCCTCGTAAGCAATGCCGGCGGCCTTCCCTGCACTGTAATGGAGAGGGGGTCCTACTTTGACAGTGCCCTCTCATTTGCCATGATCCGCAAAGGACTCATCGACATAGCCATACTGGGGACCCTGGAGGTTTCCTCTGCCGGAGATCTGGCAAACTGGATAATTCCAGGAAAACTGGTTCCCGGCATGGGCGGCGGACTGGAGCTGGCCCGCAATGCGGGGAGAGTCATAGTCGTCACAACCCATGTGAACAAGAAGGGTGAATCCAAGATAAAAAGGACATGCACACTCCCTCTCACGGCCCCATCCTGTGTGGACACAATCATAACGGATCTGGCTGTGATGAAGGTGCGCCCCGACGGACTCCACCTCATCGAAATATTCCCCCACACAACAGTGGAGGAGATTGTTGAAAAAACAGATGCGGAGCTTATTATAAGCACTCCGCCGGCAGTGATTACACCACCTCAGGAGCTGAAAAATTGAATGATGCAGTTATTTTATCCACAGTCCGTACGGCTGTAGGCAGATACGGCGGGGCCCTGGCCGGATACAGGGATACAGAACTGGGCAGCACCGTAATGAGAGAGGCGGTTCACCGTGCCGGCATAGACCCCGCAGAACTTGAAGATGTCTATTTCGGCAATATTCTCGGGCTTCCCGGCAATCCCGCACGGGTAGCGGCCCTGGGGGCAGGTATTCCCCAATCGGTGCCTGCGGTGACTGTAGACAGGCAGTGTGCCTCAAGCCTTGAGACCCTGGCCCTCTGCACCGCCCTTATCAGATCCGGAGAGGGCGATCTTTACCTGAGCGGCGGCTGTGAAAGCATGAGCAACCGCCCCTACCTTATGGCAAAACAGAATAGGCCCTACTCCCTCCAGCCGCCTGCATTTCTGGACTCTCAGTTTGTCCCCGAAACGATGGAGCAGATATCCATGGGGGAGACGGCGGAAAATATCCTTGATCACTACCCTTTCAGCCGGGAGGAGCTGGATGCATTTGCCCTGGAGAGCCACATGAAAGCTGCTGCCGCCTCAGATTCAGGCCGCTTTGAATCCCAGATAATACCGCTTGAAGTAAAAAAGAGCCGGAAGGAATCCATCATTTTTGACAAAGATGAATCCATTCGCCCCGGCACAAGCATGGAGAGGCTGGCCGCACTTGCCCCTCTCTTCAGAAGTGGAGGAAGTGTCACTGCTGGGAACAGCTGCCCCATGAACGACGGAGCCTCGGCGCAGGTTATATGCAGCCGCAGCAGGGCTGACGCTCTGGGCAGAAAACCCCTTGCCCGGGTTCACTCCTGGGCCCATAGCGGCCTCGACTACAAGACCATGGGCCTCGGCCCTGTATATGCAGTACGAAAGCTCCTTGGAAAAGCAGGCATACCGCTTCAGGAGATCGGCCTGATCGAACTGAATGAAGCCTTCAGCTCCCAGTCCCTGGCCTGCATCAGAGAGCTGGGCCTCCAGGAGGACAGGGTCAATGTCAATGGCGGGGCCATGGCTCTCGGCCACCCCCTGGCGGCCACGGGAGGAGTACTTGTTACAAAAATACTGGATGAGATGGAGCGGCGGGACTGCGAGTTCGGCCTTGTCACCATGTGCATAGGCGGAGGCCAGGGCACAGCCCTTCTCCTTCAGAGGGAGGGGTAAAATGGACAATTTGAAATTCATCCGGAAGTGGCTTGGTGAAAACAGGACCCTCTTTCATGAAGCTGCTGTCAGCCTATGGAGTAACCCGGAACTGAGCCTTGAAGAGCACAAATCCTCAGCCCTTCACAAAAGTTTACTTGAGAAAGCCGGATTCAGAATTGAGGAGGCTCCCGGAGGGCTGCCGACAGCCTTTATTGCCCGTTCAGGAACCGGAAAACCAGAGATAGGATTCAACTGCGAATACGACGCCCTCCCGGGACTCTCCCAGAAAGCCGGCCTTGCCCGACCCGAAGCTGTGGAAGGCAGCGACACAGGACAGGGCTGCGGCCACAACCTGCTCGGAACTGCGGCCGTAAAAGCGGCGATAGCCCTCTCTGCGCTGCTGAAAGAGACAGGCAGCCAGGGATCTGTCACCGTCTTCGGCAGCCCTGCCGAGGAGTTATGTATAGGCAAACCTCTTGCGGCCCGTGACGGCCACTACAGGGGCATAGATGCCTTTCTGGACTGGCATCCCTGGAGCTACAACAGGGCGGACTATGACACCTGCAATGCCTACTTCAGCGTCAAATACCGCTTCAAGGGTCAGACCGCCCACGGCAACGCCCCCTGGATGGGACGCAGTGCCCTGGACGGTGCAGTTCTGGCGGGACATGCCATTGAGATGATGCGCGAACACTACCCTTCGGCCCCGGAAGATGCCGCCAACACACTGAACTACACCTTCAGCGACACAGGCCCCGCCTTTCCCAGTGTCGTTCCCGATCATGCGGAACTCTGGTGCATTGGACGGTTCGGGACGGCTGAACTGAGCAGGAGTATAATGGAACGCCTGGACAGGGCCGTTGAGGGATGTGCCATGGCCACCTCCACTGAAGTGAGCAGGGAGTTGATCACCGCCACACATGAGAAGATCCCCAACAAGATTCTGGCTCAGCTTGTCCATGAAATGCTGACGGAGTGCGGCCTTCCCGAGTATACGGAAGAGGATGAGTCCCTGATACGGGAGATGCAGAGATTCAGAGGGATTGAAGAGAGGGGAATGGACAGGGAGATAAAGGAGTTCGGCACCAGCGGTACCGCTCTGTGCGACACAAGTGAGTTCAGCTGGCATGCTCCCTATGCCACATTCTGGCTTGCCATGGCCCCCCATGACGGATGGCACAACTGGATGGTCACTAGCTGCGCCGGAAGCAGCATAGGCCTCAAATGCATGGACAAGGCAGCGGAAATTCTGGCCTGTTCTGCCATGAAGCTTATGGAGAATCCGGAACTGCTTGCAAAGGCAAAAGAGGAGTGGACCCGGCGGATGAACGGCCGCAGCTACAGCTCTCTTCTTTCAGAATCCCTGTAATTCACTGAACGCAAAAAAAAGGCTGTCCCAAACAGGAGCAGCCTTAAGCGCAGTTTCTTTTAGGGTATACCGCTCAAAGCACAACGTACCGTCTGCGGCATTATGTCAATAACAACTGCCAAATAAGATTATACAAAAGTTATACTGCTGAAAGATCCACCTCCTTGTCATAGTCAACACCGTCTACATTGAATCCGTGGAGCTTTAAAAAGTCCTCACGAAAACCTTCAATATCCGAGAGTTCGGATATATTTTCTGTAGTTACCTTGTCCCAGAGATCCGAGACAGCGCTCTGTACATCTTCTCTCATCTCCCAGTCGTCAATGCGGATACGTCCCTTCTCATCCACGGGAACTTCCTTCCCGGGAACAAGACGTTCTGAAAAGAGGCGGTACATCTGCTCGATGCAGCCTTCGTGGATACCCTTCTCTTTCATGATCCTGAACAGCAGGGCCATATAGAGGGGCACGACGGGGATAACGGAGCTGGCGCGTGTTACCAGAGCCTTGTTGACAGACACATAGGCCTGTCCGGAGAGATCTTTCAGCATCTCATTCAGTGCGGAAGCGCTGTTTTCCAGGTCTTCCTTGGCCTGTCCGATGGTTCCCTCCCTGTATACGGGGTAGGTCACTTCGGGGCCGATGTAGGAGTAGGACACAGTCCGGACCCCTTCAGCCAGAATTCCCGCTTCTTTGTAGCGGGAGATCCAGCGCGCCCAGTCTTCGCCGCCCATGACCTTGACGGTGGGAGCAATCTCCTCCTCCGCTGCAGGTTCGATGGTGACGTCACTGATGGCGCCTGTCATAAAATCCACGGACTGGGCCGTGAAGGATTTTCCAATGGGTTTGAGTACGGAGCGGTATGTCTCCCCTGTTTCAGGATCGACACGCACCGGAGAGGCCAGAGAGTAGACAATCATATCCACCTGCCCCCAGTTCTCTTTGATCCATGCGGCGGCTTCATCCTTTACTGCGTCGGAGAAGGCATCGCCGTCGATGGTATGAGACTTGATCCCGGCCGCTGCGGCAGCCTTGTCAAAGGCTCTGTTGTTGTACCAGCCCGGTGTACCGGGTCTTTTTTCTGAGGGGCCTTTCTCAAAAGAGATTCCAAGAGTCTCCGCTCCTCCTGCAAAGGAGGCTGTAATACGGGAGGCAAGACCGAATCCGGTGGAACATCCCACCACAAGCACTCTTTTCGGCATATCGACAGCGCCCTGTGCCTTAACATACTCAATCTGATTGAGCACTTCCTTCTCGCATCCTTCGGGATGGGAGGTCAGGCAGACGCCTCTCATTATTTTAGGTTCTATTTTCATTCTATTCTCCCGTGTTCAATTAACTGGAAAGCCCCGGGTCTTATCCGGGGCCGGTGGACCGCTACTCGGCCTTTTTCATTATACACATCCAGGATGCCTCGGCGGCCATCTCATCGCCGACAAAAGCCTTTCCCTTCTGTTTGATCATCATTCCGCTGATTCTTTCATTGACGATCTCCATGCGGACCTCGTCACCGGGACGAACCTGACGGCGGAACTTGGCCTTCTCGATGGAAGCGAGGAAGAAGAGTCCGTCTTCATTGGTCTGCTTCTTCAGTCCCGCACCGCCGCACTGGGCCATGGCTTCCACAAGGAGTACACCCGGTACCACAGGGTACTCGGGAAAATGTCCCTTGAAGAAAAAGTCGTCGTCCGTGTATTTGCGGTATCCGATACACCCTTCTTCGCTGACGTTTTCAAGACGGTCGACAAAAAGAAAGGGGGCTCTGTGGGGAAGAAGCTGTTCCATTTCACTGCTCATAATTTCAGTCCTCGTATTTTTTAAAGATAATTGATGCGTTGTGTCCGCCGAATCCCAGGGAGTCGCTCAAAGCGGCCCGGACTTCGCCCTCATACCCTGAATTGGGGAGGTAGTCCAGATCACAGCCCTCTTCGGGAGTCTCCAGATTGAGGGTACCGGGGATATAGCCGTTCTTGATTGCAAGAACCGAAACGATGGCTTCCACTCCGCCGGCGCCGCCGATCATATGGGCTGTAACACCCTTGGTGGAGGAAACCTTCAGTTTGTAGGCGTGGTCACCGAAGGCTCTCTTGATAGCCTTGGTCTCAATGGGGTCGTTGGTGGGGGTTGAAGTTCCGTGGGCATTAACATAATCAACGTCCTCGGGTTTCAGTCCCGCATCCTCCAGAGCCAGTGTCATTGAGGAAGCTGCGCCGATCCCGTCGGGGTCCGGAGCAGTCAGGTGTCCCGCATCACAGGTAGATCCGTATCCGGCCATCTCGGCATAGATTGTGGCACCGCGCTTTTTGGCGTGCTCAAGCTCTTCAAGAATAAGGATACCGGCGCCCTCACCCATGATAAAACCGTCGCGGTCTTTATCGAAGGGACGGCAGGCCTTTTCGGGAGTATCGTTATATTTGGTGGACAGGGCCTGAATCTTTGAGAATCCGCCGATACTGAAAGCGGTAATGGCCGCCTCCATACCGCCTGTAAACATACAGTCGGCCCGTCCGCTTCTGATCATATCCATTGACATTCCGATGGCGTCGGTGGCACTGGCACAGGCTGTGGCCACAACAGTGGTTGACCCGTGGAGCCCCAGAGAGATGGCCACATTGGCGGGGCCCTCATTGCTTATCATCTTGGGGATGGTCATGGGAGCAATACCTGCAGGGCCTCTGTTGAAGAGCTGTTTCATATTCTCTTCAACAACTTCGTATCCGCCGATTCCGTTACCCAGGCAGACACCTGTCTTCTGAGGGTCAAAGTTTCCCTCTTCCAGCCCTGCATCATTATACGCCTGCTTGGCTGCAGATACGGCAAAGACCGTAAAACGTGCCATCTTCCGGGCTTCTTTTCTGTCCAGATAGAGGGAGGAGTCAAAATCCTTTACCTCTCCGGCAACCTTTGCGGGGAAGTCGGATGCATCAAAAAGAGTTATGGGACCGATTCCGGTCTTACCCTCTTTCAGAGACTTCCAGAATGCAGAGACATCATTCCCTGCAGGGTTTACGGTTCCGATTCCCGTTACAACTACTCTTCTTTTCATATCTGTAATACTCCTCATATCTACTGAGTACAGTCACTCATAATCATATTCAATGCCCCTGGGGCCTTAGCCCGGCTTGTCAGCCGGCCGCAGAACTACATTACCATTCCGCCGTCTACGTTCAGAACCTGTCCTGTAATATAGGAGGCGCTGTCGGAGGCCAGAAACAGAACTGTCTCTGCAACTTCCCGTCCTGCACCGGTACGGCCCAGGGGGATCTGCTTTTTAAACTCATCCAGAATCTTTTCACTCAGCTTCTGGGTCATATCCGTATCTATAAATCCGGGAGCAACCGCATTGACCCGGACACCCCGGCTGGCTACCTCACGGGCAAGGCTCTTGGTCAGACCGATAAGTCCTGCCTTGGAGGCTGCATAGTTGCACTGCCCGGCGTTGCCGATTTCACCAACGACGGAAGTCATATTGATAATGGCACCGCTTCTCTTGCGGATCATCTGTGATGCGGCAATCTTCGAAACAATAAAAGCAGAGGTGAGGTTAACATTCATCACCTGTTCCCACTGTTCCATGGACATTCTGAATACCAGTCCGTCCCGGGTTATTCCCGCATTGTTGACGACAACATCAAGTCCCTCTTTGGCAAGGGGTTCTACAATCTCTGTCATCTGGGCCTCATCGGCTACATTTCCCTGATGCCAGATCACCTGGCAGTCTTTTTCATCGGCCAGGGCACTCAACTCTTCCATATGGGGACTGGGACTGGTGCTTATAAAGTGAACATCAGCGCCCTGCTCAAGAAAAATCTTAACTATCTCTTTTCCGATTCCCCGAGATCCTCCGGTTACCAGAACTTTCTTTCCATTCATTATTCGACCTCCAGTCCCTATGGGACAGTATAATTCATTCTGACGGCATCCGTGAGAGAAATCCCGGCTGCCCGGCCCTTGTGCTTCAGGCGCCTGTAAGAGTTTTCAGTCCTTCCAGAGTACCGCAGGCAGCAGCAGGCTGCTCCATTCCGGATTTCTTCCAGAGTCCTGTCAGAACCGAACCGGGTCCGCACTCTGCAACGGTACTTATTCCCGAAGAACCTATATTTTTCTCGATGACCAGCCACTGCACAGGGCTGACCATCTGCTGAATACTCAACTCCCGGGCCTCGGCTCCTGTGGCCACCAGGGTTCCCGTAACATTGGAGTAGAAGTCCTTGACGGGATCTGTAAAATTCAGGGTACCGAGAAAATCAGCCAGTGCGGCCTTTCCGCCCTCCAGCAGAGGAGTATGAAAGGGTCCTGAAACTTTCAGCGGGATAACCCGCCTGGCACCAGCCTCTTTCAGAGCGTCCTGAACACCGCTGATCCCTTCAGAAGTACCTGAGATTACGACCTGTACCGGACTGTTGTTGTTGGCGGCATAGACATTCTTCACACCGCTTGCCCCGATCACCGAGGAGACAGTCTCAAAGTCAAGTCCAATAACGGCGCCCATACCGACATCACCCCAGGTTTTGACAACCTCGTCTCCTGCGGCAGCCATTATTTCGCCCCTCTTTGCTACAAGGGCAAAAACATCGTCTTCCGTAAGGATTCCCGCATCCGCCATGGCTGAGAATTCACCCAGACTGAATCCGGCAGCACAGCATGAGGCCAGCCCCTCTTCGTTCAGGGCCCGTCTGACAGCAAGATTCACAAGGGAAACAGCTGTCTGTGTGTTCTGGGTATCCTTCAGGTCATCGGCGGACCCTTCAAAAAGAAGGGCCTTCATATCTTTGCCGCAGAGATCAGAAGCTTTCTCAAAAAGATCTTTGACACAGGAATAGGACTCCCAGAGGTCCTTTCCCATACCGGGAAACTGGGCACCCTGCCCTGAAAAAACAAAGGCTGTTTTACTCTCTACCATACGAAATAATTTCCTCCGTAACTCAGACCTCCGCCGAATCCGACAGAGATGATCTTGTCATTCTTTTTGAGCAGATCCTGCTCGCTCATATCATGCAGGGCCATGGGTATTGTGGCCGCAGAAGTATTTCCATATTTCTGGAGGTTCATAAAGAACTTTTCCAAAGGGATACCAAGGCGTTTGGATGCCGCCTGAATGATTCGCATATTCGCCTGATGGGGGACAATCCAGTCCAGCTCATCCTTATCGATACCCGCCTGATCTAAAAGATCTGTAATTGTCTCGCAGATAACACGGACTGCAAACTCATAGACCCTACGGCCATCCATGGAAAGATAGAGGTCCGCCGGATCTTCTATATCCGCAATGGATTCTGCTGTAAGAGGGTATCTGGACCCTCCGGCTTTGACAATCAGGGCATCCTGTCCGGCACCCTCTGAACGGAGTTTTGAAAACTGTATTCCCCTGTCCTTCTCATCACTGACAGAGACTACTGCTGCACCCGCTCCGTCCCCGAAGAGAACACAGGTGTTCCTGTCCTTCCAGTTAACGATGGACGAGAGGATCTCCGCCCCCACGACCAGAACATGGTCACAGCTTCCGCTGCCGATCATGGCCCGTGCGGTCTCAAGCCCGTAGGAGAAACCGCTGCATGCGGCTGCCAGATCAAAGGCACCTGCAGAGGGGATCCCCAGACCTTCCTGTATAAGACAGGCGGTGGAGGGAAAAGATTTATAGTCGGGGGTGGAAGTGGCAACAATGACCATTCCGATATCCTCAGGAATCAAACCGGCCTGTTTCAGGGCTATCCGGCATGCCTCTGTCCCCAGGGAGGAGCAGCTCTCGCCTTCGGAGGCGAGGTAACGGTTCTCAATTCCCGTATGGGAACGGATCCATTCATCTGAAGTATCCACCCAGTTGGAGAGGTCGTCATTACTGACGCTGCGGCGGGGAAGAGCTTTTCCCAAGCCGCTGATTACTGAACTGCGTATGGTCCTTGTCATGGAATTATTATTTACAGATTTTATTTTTTTGTCAATAACAGCCCGATGTATTAGAGAAAAACTGAAGGATTTGGAAATTCCCCATCACCGGTGAAATATATGTATTAAGATATTATTAATACAGAAGAATATGAGGTATAACTATGCTGAAACCAGGTGAAAAGGTTGAGAATTTTACACTGAAAAACGACAAGGGTGAGGATGTAAGCCTCTCGGACTTCAAGGGAAAGAGGGTGGTTGTCTACTTCTATCCCAGAGACAACACACCGGGCTGTACAACGGAAGCCTGCAGCTTCCGGGATGAGATAAAACAGTTCAGTGACCGGAATACTGTAATCCTCGGCATCAGTAAGGACTCTGTGAAAAGTCATGTAAACTTTATCGAAAAGTACAATCTGCCCTTCCAGCTGCTCAGTGACCCTGAAGCAGAGGTTATTCAGCAGTTTGGAGCCTGGGGAGAGAAGAAAAACTACGGCAAGACCTACATGGGCATTATCCGTTCCACATTTATACTCGATGAGGAGGGAACTGTACTCCATGCCTTTGAAAAAGTGACAACAAAGGATCATGCCCTCGCCGTTCTTAATGAGCTGGACAGGTTCTGACATATCGGAGTTACCGACAGCACATAAAAAAGCCCTTAAGGGAAAGGAGGAAAACCTTAAGGGCGAAAGTAAATAAAACGGTTGGAAACGGTTATAATTGTAAAACTAACCGATTCGGCGGCCGTTACGCTTTTTTAAAAAATAATTATGCCGGGCCCTTCCTCCCGACTTCTGCAACTTGCCCAAATCTACGGGGCGGGTTATCTTGAGTGTACACCTGAGGGAGGATATCTTTTGACTCTTATAATCATGATGCTGGGAATGGTTGCAGCCGCATTCTCTGTGATATTTATCAAAATCGGAACTATAAATCCCCTCGTACTCTCCTCCTACAGACTGCTGATTGCATCGGTCGTACTGCTGCCCTGGTTTTTAAAAGACCTGAAGGCCAGGGGTGAGGCTTTTCACATAAGTCAGATCGTCCCGTCAATTCTGCCCGGTGTATTCCTTGCATTTCACTTCAGTTTTTATATAACAGGCGCCCGGATGGTTCCCGGTGCCCATGCCTCCCTTATCACAACCCTCAGTCCCGTTGTCATGCCCTTTCTTATGTTCTTTATGATCAGGGAAAAGATTACACTGTGGGAGATACTTGGAAGTTCCCTGGCTCTGCTGGGGGCGCTCTACCTGGGAATGAGAGACAGCCGCTATGCCGCTGAATACCTGAAGGGAGATATCATCTGCTTCTTCGGAATGGTATTTGTAGCCCTCTACATGGCCTTTGCCAGGCTGAACCGGAAAAATACACGTCTCTGGTTCTACACAGTCCCTGTCTATCTGACCGGAGGGATTATATGTTTCTTTATGGCCCTCTTTTCGGGGGCCGATATGATCCCGCGCAGCTCGGGAGACTGGATATCCGTCATGGGCCTGGCCCTTGTATGCACCGTCGGGGGACACAGCATTAACAACTACGGAATGCGAAAACTCAGGGGACAGCTTGTGTCCCTGATTAACCTGACCCAGATGATCTATGCGGCTCTTCTCTCCTTCCTGATCCTGGGAGAGGTCCCCCCTGTATACTTCTACCCGGCGGCCCTGCTGATCCTCACCGGCCCTCTGGTTGTGATTCTTTCAGGGGGGCATAAGACTCTGCCTCCCGTCAAGGCGGACAATGTGTCATGAGAAAAAAGCTCAGAAGAGTTATTAAAACAAGGAGCCGCGATCTCAGCTGGTATAAACTCGATAATGCCGGCAAGATCTATCCCGCCCTTCTGAGCAAGCGTTTCAGCAGCCTCTTCCGGGTCAGCATGACCCTGGATGAACCCATATCCCTGCCCCTGATGTCCAGAGCCCTCAAGGATACGATACAACGGTTCCCCTACTTCAGGGTCAGCCTGAAGCCCGGATTTTTCTGGTATTTCCTTGAGAGCAATCCCCGGTTCCCCAGGGTGGAGGGGGACTCCCTCTACCCCTGCCAGAAGATGCCCCTGAAAAAACGGGGCCGCTTTCTCTTCAGAGTAAGAATCTACAAAAACAGGGTGGCACTTGAATTCTCCCATATTCTCAGCGACGGAAACGGAGCTCTTATCTTCCTGAAGACTCTGACGGCAAGGTATCTGACACTCAAGGGATATCCTGTGGAAGCTGACGAGGCAGAGGGGATTCTGGATCTGAACGCAGAGCCCGATTCAATGGAATATGAAGACGCCTTCCACAAACACTTTGACAGATCCATCCCCGAAGCCTCCCGGGGTGCAAAAGCCTGGCACATGAAGGGAAGCCTCCTTCCCAGGGGACAGTACAATGTCATAACAGGCATCACCTCGGCAGCTGAGGTGAAAGACAGGGCGAAGGAGTACGGAGTAAGCATTACCGAGTTCCTGATTGCCCAGCAGATTGATGCCTTTCAGGAGTATATGGAGGAGATAGGGCTCAAGCGCAGAAAGATGATGCCCATACGGATGAATGTGCCAGTCAACCTGAGATCCCTCTACCCCAGCAAGTCGATGCGCAACTTCTTCCTCTCAGTGGAACCATGGATTGATCCCCGTCTGGGGCACTACGAATTTAAAGAGATCTGTGCCAAGGTCCACCACTACATGCGCTATGAGTTGGACAGGAAGTTCCTGAACCAGCAGATCACAAGAAATATGAAGGGAGAGCTGAATATCATCAACCGCCTCTTCCCTCTTCACTTTAAAAATTTAATTATGCCGGCTGTATACAGGATACTCGGCGAAAACAACTATACAAGCGGTTTCAGCAATCTGGGACGGATATCCCTCCCCCCCGCCATGGCCGAACATGTGCAGGCCATGGATTTCTACCCACCCCCCAGCATAGGGAACAAGGTAAAATGTACAGTGTTGAGCTATAATGATGAACTGAGGATCTCCTTCGGAAGTCTGATCGAAGAGACCGAAATTGAGCGCCTCTTCTTTGCAGCTCTCCGGAAAAAAGGAATTCATGTCAGAATTGAAAGCAACCGCTTTTATTAAAGGAGATTGATAATGCCCTACTGTTCACGATGCGGTGTAGAAGTTCATGAGGAGGCAGTAAAGTGCCCGCTCTGCCGCTCACCCATTCAGAAGTTCAATGAAGATCCCGCACCCGGCAGAACCTTTCCCGAAGACGAACTCAACCTCTCCCGCACCCCCAGAATGAACCGCAGGGAAAAACTCAACCTTTCTGCCGTGATAACAACCTTTGGAATGCTTATCCCCGTCCTGATAACCCTTGCGGTAGACAAGCTCACCAACGGCAGCATCGGCTGGTCTCTCTACCCTCTGGTATCACTGATTGCCTGCCTGCTGCTGGTTCTCACAGCCCTCTTCAGTGCCCGGCATCCCTCCGCCCTTATCTGGATCAGTTTTCTTGTGCTCATCGGCGCCATGGAGACGATGGCGGCTCTGGGCATGATCCCAGGCAAAGCGGCGGACATTGCAGACCCCATTATCTTTTTTGCAGCCCTCTGCTCCCAGATCACAGTCAGCATCTCAATAAAAAGCAAAAAGAAAGGCGGCAATATTGCCGCCTTTATCCTGATAGCCGTGGGAATTCTCTGCCTCATGACAGACATCTGGCTGAACTGGAAACTATGGAATCACTATAGAATGGGATGGTCACTGATTGTACTGGGAGCCACCCAGCCGATCACACTGATTCTCCTCTACCTGCACTACAGAAAGTCAAAAAACGGTATTCTAAAAAAATACTTCCATATCTGACTCTTCCGGAAGAGGCATTTAGTGACTTACTCCCCGTCACCGACGAAGGATTTCTTTTTCTCGATCTCCTTCTCAGCCTGGGTAATTTCCTTTTTCAGGACCTTGATCTCCTGCTTTCTGGCCGTTATCTCCTCATCCAGAGCCTGGATCTTCTGTTCCATGTATAGTTTGTCGTTGCCCAGTTTCTCGATCTCTTTCCGGGCTTCCCACTTCTCGATCTCCACATTGACCTGAATGGCGGCTTCCGTAAGGGTATCGATATGTGCAACCGCCTCTTTCACGGCGGGATGTTTTTTAAGGGTATCGGGAGTATCTCCGGTTATAGACTCACCCCACTTTCTGAGGGCTTCTTCCAGCCTCTCCTCTTCAAGGATCTTCTCTTTCTCAAGAAATTCGATTCTCTTCTTCGGGCCTCTTGCACCGCACAGCTCTTTCAGGCGTTCCTTCTGAAGTTCTTTCTCCTGAGTAGATTTCTCCTCATCGGCAAGAAGCTCCTGCCACTCTTTGTCGGCGCGGAACCAGGGAGCCAGAAGACGGACATCCTCTGCGTCCTCTTCACCCTTTCCGGCACCCATCATCAGGGCATCATTGAAACACTTCTGGAAAAGTTTGGACTGTGACAGCTCCATGCTTTTTTTCTTTGTCTTCAGAAAGGTCCTTTTGCTCTTCTGCATCAGACCTGAAAAAAGATTCCTGCCTGCAAGATCACTCTCTACCTGATAGAGTTCAGTTTCGTTGTCCCGGATCTTTCCTATATTCTTGATGAGGGGGTCAAATGCCTTCTTCCACTCCACATCCAGATCTCTGGTGTTTACAAGATGAAAGAGCTCTTCCCCCAGGGTCTCCTGCAGGGTCGTCAGATTCTCCTGTATTCTGGTGCGGCGCTCCTTGAGCTCCTCCTCACCGGCCTTGAGCGTCTTTAAAACCTTGTCGGATTCACCAATATCCTGGATCTGCTGATCCATCAGGGAGATCCGGCTGTTTACATCAAGGGCAGCACCCCTGTACTCCTGCATAAGCTCGGATTCGCCTTCACTCTCCCCTTCATTCAGAAGGATTCTTCCAAGCTCCCTCCATACTGAATTTCTGGCCTTTATATTCTCATCCACCTCGGTGCGCAATTCTTCAATTTTAAGATCAATGTCGGACATAGTTTTCTCCTTACAGGGACACTCTTATAAAAATACAAACAACCGTGTCAATTATCAAGAATTGTTATCTCTACACGCCTGTTTTTACGCCGGCCCTCTTCCGTACTGTTATCACCCAGAGGCTCACGGGAGCCTCTGCCCTGTACAACCATCTGTGAAGCCCCCCGGACCTCTTCCTCGAGGAAGAACCCCGCCACAGCGGCGGCCCTCTCCTCAGAAAGCCTCTGCCCCTCATCGGGAGAGTAGCCGATCCGGGCGGTATGGCCTGTGATCATCAGGTCATGCTCCGGAAACTGAATCAGAATATCCCTGAGGCGGATAAGCTTTTCCCTCTCTCCCGGCAGAAATTCAGGGGAGTCCGGTTTGAAGTGGATGTCATCCAGAGTGAGCACAATACCTTCGTCGTTCACCGAAACAGAGACATCCTCCATCTCTTCCACAGCTCTGGAGATCTCTTCCTTCACATCCTCTTTGCTCCACTGATCCGCCTCGGTAACCCGGCCTTCGGCGCTCCCCTTAAAGATGTAACTGAATCCCGATGCCATGGCATAGGCTATCTTGAACTCTTCGGTTACCGCTGCGGGAATACCGGCCTCACGGTCCCAGAGATAGGTCTGACTGAAATCACCGCTGACAGACACGGGAAGGTCCGTCCCCCGGGGAGGCAGTGCGCCGGGAGGGAAGCTCATGACATCAATGCTCTGGAGAAAGTGGTAATTGATTTCGATCACATCAACGGTGCGCCCCTCATACTCACGGGTACCTGAATAGTTATAAAAGACCCTGTAGGGAATATGCAGTCTGTAGTCAATGGAGAAAAACGGGTTAAGATCGTGGACCTCTACGGCCATGGCCGCCCAGCTTGTCCCTTGGGAGATATCCCGTTCCGGCCATGTGGGTATGTTTCTGACCGAAGGAAGATACTCGTCATCCGGAATACCTCCATAGAGTCCCCTGTGGCTTCTGCTGAACTCCCGCTCCTCCTCATAGGAGTAGATATAGAGGCCGGAATCGAGACTTTTCTCTGAGATTCCGTACTGAACCCTGAGATTTGCCGACTCCTCGTCTGAGGAAAGGACTTCCACCGAGATCCTGTTCAGGATATCAGACTGACCCAGCAGTTCACTGTCGGCCCAGACCGATTCGGTCACCTCCGATACAATCCTGTACTCTGTTCCCCCTGTCTGATTGAACCTGAAATTCTGCGCCGGCAGGGTGAGGGGAATCAGAGCCATAAAAAAACTGATGATTTTTACCCGGGTCAATCGAACCTCCTCTGGTTTCACCATTCTGTTGACAAATAAACTTTTGCTATTATATTGTAACAATTATTGTCAGGAAATTCTGAAGGGCTTAAGTTTTTTTCGTAAAAAGAACGTCGGTCTTTTTCATCATATCAAACCCCTGAGGCATTTCCGGCAGCCAGGTCATTCCGATCCGGAATGACAATTTTTTTTACAGGAGACATCAGTCATGGGTAAACCGGACAACTTCAACAGCGATGATCTTAAACCTGTTATCGAGAACCTTATTGACCGGGTGAAAAATCAGGAAGATCCCGATCTGCTGAATGCTTACAAAAAAGCCTTCAAAAAACAGGTTCCCTTTGCTCTCAGATCCTGGGTGACTGCGTACATGCTCAAAGAGATGGCTCAGAAAAAAGGCGGCAGAAAAACTGTTGCTGACGGTACATCAGTTTTCGTCAGCATTGGCCGCAACCGCAAGGTTTTCCCCAAGGATCTGGTACATCTGTTCGTGAACACCGGTAAGGTGAACCGCGAGGACATTGGAGATATCAAGATTTTAGACAATTACTCTTTTATGACAATCAGCCGCTCAGCGGCGGAGAATGCCATCGACAATCTGGACGGCATTGATTACAGAGGAAGAAAGCTTACCGTTAATTTCGCAAAGAAAAAGGCGGGCAGCTGAATCCTGTCAATTCAGGCCGGACCGACGCCGGCTTTTTTTCCCTGAACACATCTACATCAACCTTGTGATCCCCAGCCAGTAGACTCCAAAGTTTATAAGTACAGCCGCACAAAACATCAATCCCGACAGAGCCTCAAAAAAGAATGCCCGCCTGCGGCAGAATCTTGAAAGAAGTTCCGGTTCTGCGGCATAGCGGATGCACTTGTCCGCCATCTTCATCTCGGACATCTCCACAAGACTCTGAGGTACAGGGTAGCACACAGGCATGCCCTGCTCTTTCCACCCTTCGGGTTTCCTGCTGAAGGCTATCTCCGATTCCGAACAGCATACAGGCTCTGCCCCGGTCCCAAGAGGAAGGACCATAAGATCCCTTTCGGCACGGCATCTTCTTCCCCGGTCCCAGAAATATCTGTAGAGCCCCAGAAGAAGCACTCCGGGTGGCAGAAAAATAAACAGGGGAAGGAGGGCCAGAAAAAGATTCATAAAAAAGAGGGCATAGTTGTCGCTGTTCTGCATAATGCCGACAGCTGAGATAAGAAGGAGAAGAGTTCCTGTCAGAATTGACCAGGGAGTGACCATATTCCAAAACTCATTCCCCTCTCTCCCGCACCAGGTGGCCCGGGTCATCAGGGTGAAGGGATCTTCGTTGTAGATTATAACAGTCAGAGGCATCTCTTTACAGGACTTCATACAGTACTTCCCGCCCCTGACCTCCAGAGAGCCGTAGAGAAAGAGCCTGGTTCCCTCGGTAAGTGAGAATACATCGTCCCATGACATGGAGACCAGAGACTTTGTGGGCAGGGGAAAGGGATACAGATGCCTGTATATTTGATCGGCGCCTTCTGAATCGGTCATATTGTATACAGTGGCGTTTCTCATATCTGCGGTGATCGTACCCGAGGACCCCTTGATCCAGAGGATATCGTCTCCTTCAATAGCTTCAAGCTCTCCGAGAAAGCGGTGGAGGCCCAGATCCCCGTTTTTATTCTGAACCCTGTGAACAGCCATGGGAATATCCAGAGCCCGGCGCAGGTTCTTCCTGAAGACACGCCATTTATGCCTGGCTGAGAAGGCCCCGGCAACAGGGATAATTAAATAAAAAAGGAATGCACATATGACAAGAAGAGCGAGAATCAGGCCTGCATGGAGATTTATTTCAGACAAGAACATTAACAATTGCACCGCTGGAATAGGATGCGGCGGAGGCACCGTAGGGCACAGAGCTGTTCAGGGCGGAATGCAGCTGATCAGAAAATTGATCAATCAGAGCTTTGATGGATTCATCCGAGAGCTTTGACGTGTCCATATCCATCATGGGATCGGACTGTCTGCTGACCAGAGAATGAATAAGAGTATTGAGAACACGCAGACGGTTGATGGGAACTGAACCGCCCTGGGAGTGTGAAGGAATGCCTTTAACATATTTAAACTGGGCGTAGGGAGTCATAGCCCTGGACACAGGAAGACTTATACTTCCGGAGTCCTGTCTGATGCCTGCCAGTTGAGCTGCGCTAACCTGTCCCGAAACTGATCTCAGTTCCATGTCACCTTCCTGAATAATCTCTAGATAGATTATCGGAAGAAGAGAGGCCGCGTTTTACACTTTTTTATTGAAGAGGAAGAAAGAACTTATCTCCGCTTTTCACTTGCACTTTTACAGTCGATACAGAGCACGGCATAGGGAATAGCCTCAAGCCTGTCCAGAGAGATTCTCTTGGTACAGCGGGCGCAAACCCCGTATTTTCCGTTTTCAAGACGGATAAGGGCTGATTCGACTTTATTCAGCCGGAGTGTATCCTGAGAACTGAGAGCCTCCAGGGTTCTTACATCAATATCATTTGATGCAATATCAGCCAGGTCTTTTACACCGAGATCTTCAACAGCGGCTCTAAAATCTTCATTCTCTGAGATAAGATTGTGAAGAACTTCTTCCTTTATCTCCAGAAGAGTGGCACGCATCTTATCTTCAAACGCTTTATCCATTTCACCATACCTTATGATTTAGAGGGTATTTATATCCGGAATAATCTGTATTATTTAGAAGAAAATGTCAAGGAGTTGAAATACCCTATCAGTTGACAAAGACAATCTGATCTCATAATATGCTAATCACTATTAACAACAGGAGTTATTTGTTTGTCTAAAGAAGAAGCAATTGAAGTAGAGGGCGTAGTGAAAGAGTCTCTGCCCAACACAATGTTCCGTGTAGAAGTAGCTAATGGACATGTTATCCTGGCTCACCTCTCCGGAAAGATGAGAAAGCACTATATCCGTATCGTTCCCGGCGATAAAGTAAAGGTAGCTCTTTCTCCCTATGACCTGACCAGAGGAAGAATCATTTACCGAGAACGCTGATAATCAGCGCAGCAGTATCCATGTTGCGCCGCTTCCACCGGAATGACTTTTGGCGCGGCCGTAATCCCTTACAAGGGGTGATTTTTCCAGATACTGTTTCACCAGAGGCCGCAGCACAGAATTCCCTCCGGGAGAGTGAAGCCCCTTCCCGTGAACAACTATTACCTTTTTTAATCCCCTTCTCTTTGATCTCTTAAGGAAATTTTCAAGTTCCCTCACAGCCTCGTTACCGGTCCATCCATGGAGATCCAGGCTCTCCTGGGGGTCCATCCGGTTCAGCTCTTTCTTCCTGGTATGAGTTATAATCCTGTCGGGAATCTCTTTTCTGTCCTTCATCTTCCTGTCGGGGGGATACATTTCAAGCCAGTCTTTCATATCATCGGAATCATTCCTCGAGGGAGGGGCCTTTTTCAGATCCTCCGCCTTCCTGTACCGCTGCTGTTTATCCCACTGAGAGAGAATATCGTCAAACTTCACAGGGTCCGCCCTTTGACAAGGATCAGTTCACTGTTGTGAATCCAGCCCTCAAGTCCGTAGGCGCTTCTGATCAGAGAGAAATTGCCGTACTCGCTCAAAAGCTCAACCGAAGTCCCCTCGGGGACTGTTATCCAGGAGCTTCCGTTCTCTTCAGGGATACGTCTGATCCCCGCATTGTCTCTGAGGACCGCCTCATCCCGCCCCAGAAGCCAGACTGTCCGCCCCAGAACAAATCCCGAAGAGAGAGTGCTCAGGGTAAAGAACAGAAGCAGAAGAACCGGCAGAGACGAGTTCTTGAGAACGACCCGGCTCAGGGTGATCATAAGAAGATTCACCGACAGTATAAACAGAATAAAGAGGAGATTGGGAGACAGGGTGAAGGTAAGGTCCAGCTGGTTCTCCAGCCCCAGAGCCGCCTCGATTGATTTCAGGGAATCCCTTACAACAGCCTTGTTCCCAGAAAGATAGAGAGCCTTTCTCATGGAAGCCACGGCCCGGGCATTCTCCTTCCCCATAAAATGAAGGATTCCTTTGTTGTACTGAAAGGCCCAGTTTTCCTCCCAGTCGGGAGAGTTGTTCCTGTAGAGAGAGAGGGCGCTGCCGTACTCTTCCGCCTCAAAGGCTCTGGCAGCCTCTGAGATCCACTCCGGTTTATCCGCTTCGGGAAGAGCCGCAGAGATCAGTAACGCTGTGAAAAAGAGGCCTGAAAGAAGAAAGGTTTTACGGACTCTGCGGAAACGGGAGAGAATAAAGATGACTATCCCCGGCAGAACAAACAGGTAGGCCAGAGGACTGTCATAGAGGGTGAGAGCTCCTCCCTTGAGAAGCTGATCCTCCCCGAGAAGGGTAAAGGCCAGATCCCTGTCCTGAAGGGTATCACGGAGGGAAACGACTTCCAGACTCAGTTCACGCCCCGGAGTAAAGGAGCTTCTTCCGCTTCGGGGATCAATCCAGTCGAACCTGGGAACAGAGATGGAATACTCCCCCTCGCCGGAAGCGGAGATTGTGTATTGAACCTCCCGGAATCCCTCATACCCCTGGGCCGAAGCACTATAGGATGAGCTCTCACGGGATATCACCGACAGGGAGTCTGAAAATTCAGGTTCAGGAAGAACAAGGTAGTTGAGGTTTCCCCGGCCCTCTACCCGGACTCGAAGTGTCACGGGATCATCCACAACGGAGCTCTCCCCCGAAAGATCCCAGGAATACCTGAAATCGCCTACCGCACCGGTCAGGGACGCCTCTTCGGGAAGAGGACGGACAGTAATACTCCGGCTTCCAGTGGTCCGGTTCAATCCGAGAATGCTGACCCGGGCTGTTCCGAGGTTCAGAGTTCCCGCCCGGGAAGGAGTCAGCATCCAGGTCTGCATGGGAACATTGAAGAGTGTTGTATTTCCGAATACAGAGTATTCAATATCCCCCAGACCGCTGACCTCCTCAAGAAGAGCGGAATCGGGGGTATTCAAAGAGATTGAGTCGGGAAGGATAATCTCCTCCATATTGTTCAGGACAAGAATCAGGGGAACAGCCTGCCCCACATAGAGCGTCTCAGGGAACTCCGCCCATCCCAGCTGAAGGGGAAAGTGAAGAAAGGACTCATCCCTTGCCAGGACTGGAATCTTCAGTCCGTCTCCCCGTTCGGTGGTGACGCCGTCTGATACGGCGATGCCCGGAACAGAAAAGATACCGGGCTCATTGGCCCTGAGGGTATAGATAACCTGAAGTACCGTTGAGAAAGTCCCGTCTTCGTTCTGTATGGTCCGCTGCGCCGTATAGGGCCCGGAGATCCTGCTGATTCCGTCAGGCCAGACAGGATCCTGAATATCCACAGACTGCCGACCGGGAAACCCTGTGTTGTACTTGAGGGTGAACCGCTGTCCTGTAACAATCTGATCCTTCAGCTCCGCATCAATGGCGTGAAGAGAGAAGAGGGGGATCAGTAAGAGAAGGGCTGTTACCAGTCCTGTTCTGACTGCGCTGCGCTTTCCTGCTGCTTCCACTGGCTTCCCTCCTTTCGTTTGATATACTGCATAATTCTCCGGGCATCATCGCTTACCTCACGGGAGGAAGGGGATGTCCTGTTGTCGCCGCCTCCGGACTCAGCTTCCATGCGGTCCAGGGTCAGTTCAAGATTCTTCTTGGCCTCCAGAGAGCCCGGATTAAGCTCAAGGGAACGCCGGAACGCCTGATAGGCATCTGAAAACTGCCCTCCCTGATAGAGGACGACTCCGGAGTTGAAGTTTGAGGCAAAAAGAACCTCTTCATCGGTAGACTGCGCCGAAACCTTCCACAGCTCGAGTGCTGAGGGCCCCTCTCCAAGGGCGTAGTAAACGGCGCCTATATTGTAGAGAATCCGTTCGCTGTGGCTCCCCTCATCCTTTCTGTCCAGATAGGCAAGAAGGGAGTTCTGGTAGTTTCCCTGCTGATAGGCATAGTTACCCTTGAGAACAGAGAGTCCCGGCTCCAGAAGGGAGCAGGAGAGGAAGAAGAGAGGCGACACAAGGAAAAAGATCTTTTTCAGTACCATCGGGACCACCTGATTCTTGAAGCGCTGAGGTTCAGGACAAGAAAGAGCAAAGCCCCCGCGAGAAATCCCCGGTAGCTGGTTCTGTTCCGAAGCCGCATTCCCTCAATACCGCTGCCCCCCAGGGCAGAGGTGATATCCTCAAAGATAAGGCCGGAGGTCTTAACATCGGAAATATCGTAGTACCTGCCTGAGGCACTCTCGGCTATCGAGATCAGCTCTGCCGTCTCAAGGCGTGTCACAACGGCCTGCCCCGCCTGATCACTGACGACAGAGCCGTCGGAGTTGTATATCATACTGCCCTCGGGGGTACCGGCACCGACAACGATGAGTTCAATTCCAAGGAGAGAACACTCCCTTGCCGCAGAGCGGGCATTACCTGAGAGGGCTTCACCGTCTGTGATTAGAATAATCATTTTTTTCGCCGGAGATCCCTGAGGAATTGCTGAGACAGCCTTCTCAATCCCCTTGGCGATATTGGTCCCGGGACTTGTGTACATGGACGGCGAGAGGCTGTTCACAGCCGTTTCCATGAGAATTCGGTCCTCGGTCAGAGGAACGATAACTTCGCCGTCCCCCTTGAATACAACAAGACCGAACCTGCCTCCGTCATATCCGGTGGCGATCGAGCTTATAAGTTCCCCTGTTCTGGCAAGCCTGTCGGGGGATACATCGGTAGCCAGCATGCTTCTTGAAACATCGACGGCAAAGACAATATCCAGGCCTTCCGACTCATCCCTCACGGCTTCCTTGCTCCAGGAAATTCCCGCAATCGCGAGAATGGAGAAAGTAAAAAAGAGAAGAATTGTAGACCAGTAGATCAGAGTTCTGATCAGATAGATATGGGAGACCCTGCTGAATCTCCACTGACCGGCAAACCTGCCCAGAAGACGCCGCCCCTTTATAAAATTAAAGTAGGCGGGAACGATCAGCAGACAGACAGGGATAAGAAACCAGAAAACTTCGGGATATACTACAGTCACAGGACCTCCCGTAGCAGAATTTTTCTTATAAAAAGGTCCATGAATATAAGAAGCAGTGCAGTCATTATAAATATCCTGTACAGAGGCACGGTGCGGACCTGAATACGTACCCGCTCCTCGATGGTCTCAAGGGAGTCGATGGAACGGAACACGGACTCAAGAGTTCCAGGACTTGTGGCCTTGAAGAAGCGGCCATCTGTCATCTCCGACAGTTCAGTGAGAAGATCCTCGTCAAAACGGCTCTTGAGGACACCCGAAAGGATCTGCCCTGTCTCGGGGTTCCTGAACTCAAAGGGGACATCCCCTTCAGATCCGATACCGATGGTATAGACCCGGATGCCCATCTGCGCAGCCATGGAGGCGGCGGCAAGGGGCTGAACCTCACCTGCATTGTTGTCACCGTCGGTGATCAGTATGATGACCCGCTCTTCAGCGCGGCTTTCGGAAAGATGAAGAACAGCAACGGCGAGCCCCATTCCGATGGCGGTCCCTTCGCCCATCTCCATGATATGGGACTCATCCAGTCTCTTTAGAAAACTCTCATAATCGGTAGTCGGGGGAACCTTGAGAACGGCCTCCTGACCGAAGCTCACCAGTCCGATAGCATCGTTTTTCCTGGCGGAGACAAAGAATTCAAGCATGTTTTTTGCGGCATCGAGCCTGGTTTCCGGGGGGAAGTCCCTGGCTGCCATACTGGGAGACTGGTCAAGGACCGCAATGATATCGGCACCCCGGTTCAGATGAACCTTTTCATGAATGCTGAAGGACGGTCCGCTCATAGCCAGGCCAAGAAGAAGGATGCCCACCCAGAAGAGAAAGCACGACACTCCCAGAATGAACTTAACTCCCCCCTGTCTGAGAGAGACGACCCCTTTGCGCCAGACACCGGCGGAGACCCTCAGGGCTCTGCCAGCTGCGGGAGAGAAGTGCCTGAGATAAAAGAATACAGGCAGAAGGATGAGCAGGAAAAGGTAACTTGGAGACTCAAAGGTCAGCATTGTTTTTCCTCCACTCTTCTAGGGCTTCCGAGACTTCTTCCACTTCATTGAGCAGAATCTCACGATCAGAATACATAAGCTTTTCACCGGCGAACTTCACCCGGTCCACCCTGTGGAACAGATTGACAAGAGACATGGCAAGGGTGTCATGGACCCTGCTCTTCTCCAGCATGCCCTCGATTTCGGAGGTGGTGGAGCTGCTCAGATCCTCATGGAACCGGGTGGAGAGGTATTTCTTGAATCCCCCTGTAAACTGAATATAGAAGTCCCTCTCCGGCATATTAACCATGGTCCGGCGTATCTTACGGACAAGCCGCTGAAACTGTCTATAGGGAAGGTTGATTTTATAGGTTTTTATAATCTCTCCGGTTCTGGCTCTCAGAAAGCGGAAAAGAAGAATGATAACGACAGGAAGAGAGAACAGGAGGGAGACAATGAGTGCCCCCATAGCTCTTGTCCCTGGTATAAGCAAGGGACTCCGTATGCCCTCAAGGTCTCTGGAAGACTCCAGATTAAGCAGGGAGGATGTAAATATCTTCAGGTCATCAAGGGAGACTTCCCCCATATTCAGCACCGGCAGCGTTCTAGTCCCGGGGTAGTAGGGAATCAGACGGATACGGACTTCAGAGTCACGGCCCCTTGTATTCACCTCCACATCAAGGAACTTCAGCCAGACCGGATCGGGAAGCGATTCGGGTGCCTGAATATCAAGAGACTCTTCGGTTCTGAGGACAAAGGACATCTCCACCGTATCACCGACATAGTATTCGGGCGGGGAGAATCGTAGATTCTGGATCTGATAGTTCTGGGCCGCGGCTGAAAAGAGAGGAAGCAGCATCAGCAGGAGTACATATATCTTTCTCATGCCTTCTTCTTTCTCCTCTCAAAGAAATTCAGAAGCTTTACGGCAGGATCGTCCTCGGTTGAAATCTCAAGAACATCCACTCCCGCCGACTGACAGGTCTTGTGCCAGATGTAGCGCTCATGCTCCCAGAACTCCCGGTACTGCTGCCTTGTCTTTCTGCTCCCCATAAATTTAAGGCTCTCACCGGATTCGGGATCTTCCAGCTGAACAAGGCCGCTTGAGGGGAGGTCCCGATCAAGGGGATCAGTAAGCCGGATGGCTATAACATCATGCTTCCTTGCAAGGAGGGTCAGTTCGGTCTTGTAGTCAGCAGTCCTGAAATCAGAAAGGATCAGGCAGATCCCCCGGCGTTTCATCGTCTGGGCAGCGGTCTTACAGGCCAGAGCCAGATTGGAGCCCTTTCTCCCCTCCTTCACAGAGAGGATCTGGGTAATCTGCTTGAGAACATGTTTCTTTCCCTTGCGGGGCTGGATCTGCTCCTCAACCCTGTCGGAAAAGAGGAGAGACCCCACCTTGTCGTTGTTGGCTACAGCAGCCAGGGCGATGATTGCAAAGATATGCCCGGCCTGATCCCTCTTGTTCACCTTACCCGAGGAGTAGAACAGGGAGCTTGAGGTGTCCACAAGAACCTGCAGTACAACCTCCCGCTCCTCCTTGAAGGTCTTGGTGTAGGGAGACCCCATTCTGGAGGTGACATTCCAGTCGATAAACCGGGTGTCATCTCCGGCGGAGTACTCCCGCACCTCGTCAAATTCGAGGCCGGGTCCCTTGAAAACGGAGTGGTAGTTTCCTGCAAATATGGTATCCACAAGTTTGCGGGAGACAAAATGGAGCTGTCTTACCTTCCGGGAGATCTCTTCCATGCTCAGGGAACCGCAACAACCGACAGGATATCTTTGATGACGTCATCGCTTGTCATCTCTTCGGATTCAGCCTCATAGGAGAGGACAATCCTGTGGCGCAGGACATTAAAGGCCACGGCTTTTACATCCTCGGGAAGGACATACTCCCGTTTCTGAAAGAGGGCGTTGACCCGGGCGCAGTTATAAAGGGCGATAGAGGCCCTGGGAGAAGCTCCAAACTCGATAAACCTTGTAAAGGGGAGCTGGTGCCGTCCCTTCACACGTGATGCATTGACGATTGAAACAATATATTTCTTGATGCTCTCATCCACATTGATCTTTGCCGAAAGAGCCTTGAGGTCCTGGATTGAGTACTTGCTGAATACCTTTCTGAGGATCTGGTCATTCTGATTGTCCAGCTGTTCCAGGATGGCAAGCTCCTCCTGGGGATTGGGATAGTCCACCTTCAGCTTCATTATAAAACGGTCGAGCTGGGCTTCGGGAAGCTGATAGGTTCCTTCCTGCTCGATGGGGTTCTGGGTGGCCATGACAAAAAAGGGCTCTGCAAGATGGTATGTATTGTCGCCGATGGAAACCTGACTTTCTGCCATGGCCTCGAGAAGCGCCGCCTGTACCTTGGCGGGGGCCCGGTTGATCTCGTCAGCAAGAACGATATTTGTAAAGACAGGTCCCTTGCGAGGAACAAACTCGCCGGTCTGGGGGCGGTAGATCATGGTTCCTGTAAGGTCGGCGGGAAGGAGGTCCGGGGTAAACTGGATTCTCTTGAAATCCGCATTGAGAACCTCGGCCACAGCCTTGACCATCTGTGTTTTGGCAAGGCCGGGAACCCCTTCCACCAGGATGTGTCCGCCTGTAATGATGCCCATCAGCAGGCCGTCCACCATGTCGGCCTGTCCGATGATCTTCTTTCCTATCTCCTTGCGTGCGCTGTCCAGAAGGGTGGAGGCATCGTTTATCTGATCTGTAAGACTCTTATCTTCGTTCATTGCAATTCCTTTTGTGCAGTTCTCTTTGTATTCATTTACCCGGCGGGAAACACCGGCTGAGGGTCAGGTTCTGTAGTCCGCGTTCTCCCTGACATACTCGTAGGAGAGGTCGGAACCGAGTACAACAGCATTTCCGGAACCAAGGCCCAGGTCAATGCCGATATCAACGGTCATATCGTGAACCGGATAACCGGGGCAGGGAGTCGGCAGGGAACGCTCCTTCAGATAGTCACTGAGCCGGAGTTCCTTGCTGCTGTCCAGCTCAAAGCGGCCGGCATCGAATATGGTCTCACTGCCCAGGGTAAAACGGACCCGCTCCTCATCAAGAATTATACCGTTATTTCCCGCATAATCCCCGACGGCCTGTATAAAACGGCCCACATTGGGATCGTTGCCGAAGACAGCGGTTTTACTCAAGGGAGAGTTGACAAGGGCCTTGGCGAAGCCTCTTGCCTGCAGATCCGATTCCGCTCCCCTTACGTTTACCTTTATAACATGCCCGCAGCCCTCTCCGTTACGGACAATATCTTCACTAAGCTCGCCGCAGAGTTTCAGAAGGGCCTCTTCAAGGAGCTCTTCACTGACTTCGGGATGGACTCCCGACGAAAAGAATAAGACTGAATCGCTTGTACTCTGGTCGCTGTCTATGCTTATGGTGTTGTAGCTCTTCTCAACAACCCTTGAGAGGACACGGCGCATCACATCCCGGGGAACAGCCACATCTGTAATGAGGAAAGAGAGCATGGTAGCCATATTGGGTTCGATCATTCCCGCTCCCTTGGCGATGCCGCTGATTCTGCCCTCTCCGAGGGAAACAGAGCGGAGCTTGGGAAAGGAGTCTGTTGTCATGATGGACTTTGCCGCAGGAAGATAGGACTCCTTCTGCAGTGAGCCGGCCAGAGCCGGACAGTGGGCCTTCATGGATTCTACAGGAAGAGACCAGCCTATGACCCCTGTGGATGAGGGGAACAGAGGCGCTTTGATCCGGCTGCCCATGGCTGCAGTAAAGGCGGAAAGAACTTCACGGGCATCCTCCACACCCCGGGGGGTGCAGACATTGGAGATTTTGTTGTTCACCAGAACACCCTGAACCTTCTCCTCATTCAACAGTTCCCGACCGATCCGGACCGGTGCACCGGGAAAGGCGTTGCGTGTAAAGACCGCGGCAAATGAGTCTGTGGGTTCATCGAGTATGAGGGCCGTCATATTCATAACAGCCTCGGGACCATCCTGCTTCTCGGCAGGTGTAAAGGTAAAACTGTGCACGGCAACACTGAATCCTGCTGGAAGAGCGGCTGACTCCCCCAGGGTCTTCAGATATTCCTGCTGCGAAGGGTAGTGATTCATAGCATAGTATAATAGCGGCAAAAGCCGGAAAGGTCTATCAGCCCGGAAGTAGGCTTTCCCTTGCAATCCGCCGGTTTTTAGGCTTCAATTGTGAGAGTTAAAGGAAGGAGAAAAACTTGGCAAAAACACTGATGATCCAGGGAACCTGCTCGGATGCGGGAAAGAGCATTCTCACAGCGGCTTTCTGCCGGATCTACACCCGACGGGGCTATAAGGTGGCCCCCTTTAAATCCCAGAATATGGCCCTCAACTCCTTTGTCACCCCCGAAGGCCTGGAGATCGGACGGGCTCAGGCGGTGCAGGCGCAGGCCTGCAGAAGAGATCCGCATATTGATATGAATCCGGTGCTGCTGAAACCCGAGGGCGGTGCCCGGTCACAGGTAGTCCTTATGGGAGAGCCCTGGAAGACCCTGCCCGCCGGTGAGTACTACAAGGCCAAGAAGGAACTCTGGAACGAGGTCTGCGGAGCCATGGACAGGCTTTGTTCTGAGAATGATATCGTCATAGCCGAAGGGGCAGGCAGCCCTGCTGAAATCAACCTCAGAGAGCATGAGATTGTCAACATGGCAGTGGCCCGCTACCTGAATGCCCCCGTTCTTCTGGCCGGTGACATTGACAGGGGAGGCGTCTTCGCCTCTCTCTACGGCACCCTGGAGCTTATGGACGGGGACCGTGACAGGATCGCAGGATTTCTTATCAATAAATTCAGGGGCGACCCCGCCCTGCTGACACCGGGGCTGAAGATGCTTGAGGACCGCTGCGGGGGAGTTCCGGTTCTGGGAGTGATTCCCATGATTCCTGATATCTACCTGGCCCAGGAGGACTCGGTATTTATCGACCGTAACCGCAGTTTCGGTGCATCCGACGGCCTTCCGATTGCAGTGGTCAAGCTCCCCCATATGTCAAACTACGACGACTTTGACCCCCTGCGGAATGAGAGGGGAGTCCGCCTTGTCTTTGTGAGCTCTCCCGCCGAGATCCCTTCGGATACGGCAGCGGTTCTCCTTCCCGGAACCAAAACAACAATTCAGGATCTCCAGTGGCTCAAGAGCACCGGACTCGACAAGAAGATCCGGGAGATGGCCCGCCGGCGGATACCGGTGGCGGGTATCTGCGGAGGTTATCAGATGATGGGCCGCAGCATCAGTGACCCCGAGGGAGTGGAAGGAGGGGGCGGAACTATTGATGCCCTGGACCTCCTCCCCCTGGAGACGGAGTTTTCCTCCTCAAAGACCACGGTACAGAGCCGGGGCAGCCTTCTGGGAGGCAGCGGTTTTTTCAGCAATATCGCCGGACAGGAGTGCCGGGGCTATGAGATTCATATGGGCCGGACAGAACTGAAGGGAGACGGACGGGCTCTCTATACAAGGGAAGACGGCAGCAGTGACGGCGCCGTATCAAAGGACGGACGGATCTGGGGGAGTTATATGCACGGCATATTTGACAACCTGACACTCCGGAGGGCCTTTCTCATATCCCTGGGCTGGCAGCCCGATGAGGCGGGAGAGAGCGAGGAAGTCCTCAGAGAGAGGGAGTTCGAACGGATTGCCGACGCCGTTGAAGCGGCGGTGGACATGAAAGCCGTCGACAGCCTTATGGGACTGGACTGAAAACAGTCAGACAGGCAAAGGAGATGGAATGGAGAAATATCTGATACTTGCACTGGCCCTTCTCTGCGGCCTTCTTCTGTTTCTGCTTCTCCGCAGGAAGAGGGCTCCCGAAAACAGCTCAGCCGAAAGGGGACTCCTTGTAATGGGGCAGCGCCTTGAACAGCTGGACCAGCTGGTCCGTCAGGTGGACGAGATGAACAGAGTGTTCCACTCTCCACGGCTCAGGGGCGGCCTTGGGGAGGTCCTTCTTGAGGAGCTGATCCGGAACCGCCTGCCCCGGGAGGGGTATGATTTCCAGTACCCCTTCTCCGGCGGCCAGAGAGCGGATGCGGTTATCCGCATGGGAAGCTACAAGGTGGCGGTGGATGCCAAATTTCCACTGGAGCAGATGAGCAGCCTGAAGGAAAGTGCACCGGAGGCTGAGATCCCGAAAAGCATCAGGAAAATTTTCCTGAACCACGGAAGATCCATTGCGGAGAAGTACATCCTTCCGCGGGAAGGCACCATGCCCTTTGCCCTGATGTATATCCCCTCTGAAAATGTCTACTACAGAGTCTTTATCGCCGGCGGCGGTTCCCTGATGGAAGAGCTTCTGGCCATGGGCATAATCCCGACAGGCCCCTCCTCTCTGTTTACCTACCTTCAGACCGTAGCCTACGGTTTCCGGGGCTTCAGTTTCTCATCAAAGAGCCGGGAGATAATGCAGCTGATCGCCCAGCTGAAGACAGACTATGACGGGTTCAGACATCAGTACCAGGTGGCGGCAACACATCTGAAGAACTTCAACAAGGCCTGGAACGAGAGCGGAACCCGCCTCTCTGCACTGGACGGCACAGTGGGCCGGCTCACAGAGAAGGACGGGTCCTAGGGGCAGAGCCCCTTCCCAATCCTA
Organism: Oceanispirochaeta sp.; assembly: GCA_963676905.2. Classification (GTDB taxonomy): domain Bacteria; phylum Spirochaetota; class Spirochaetia; order DSM-2461; family DSM-2461; genus Oceanispirochaeta. Next base: position 1,174,070 of record CAXXVE010000001.1, on the reverse strand, counting down.
AAGTACGAATGAGCCCTTCCGTATGACGGGGTATGCCTTTCCGTCGGCGCTGTAGCCGGTTACATTGAGGTCGGGAGATCCTATCATAAAGTCGGTGTGGACAAGGGATGTATTACAGCCCTCTTTCCTGCTGACCTCTTCGCTCACACTGCCCAGATTCATTCCGGGGGGATAGCCTGCACCCAAGGCGATATGGCAGGAAGCGTTCTCGTCGTAGAGGATGGAACCGAAAAGGAGTCCGCTGGCTGCAATGGGGGAACTCTCATCCACAAGGGCGACCTCTCCCAGAGCCGAAGCCCCTTCGTCCATTTCAATAAAAGTCTTCAGTACATCCGAACCCTTCTCGGCGCCATAGTCCACGACCCGCCCCTTTTCAAAACGGAACCATGCTCCCACAACGGGCGACTCGAGAACCTTAAGCTCCTTGGTCACCTGAACACGTCCTTTGGTCCGCCGCAGGTCCGGAGTAGTAAAAACCTCTTCGGTGGGCATATTGTTGAAGACCCGGCGGCCGTCGGGCAGGTCCGCGCCGCCCCCCAGCCATGCACTTTTGGGGCTCAGTCCGATGGTCAGGTCCGTTCCTTCCGCCTCAAAATGGAGGCGGTCAAGATTCAGGGCATCCAGAGCTCCGCAGCGGCGGTGCAGCTCATTGCCATGGTTCTCCCATGCCGCAGCGGGATCGGGAGTGTCGAGACGGAGAATCGGCTTCAGAACATCCCAAAGCTCCTCGGCTGTAGCACTCTCACCGAGCACTTTCCTGGCCCATTCAGGCCCCGGTGAACAGATAACGCACCAGGAGTGCTCTCCGTTCATCAGAGACTTGCTGTAAAAGTTCAGAGCCTTCCGGGACGCCTTTGACTGGACTCCCAGTTTTGCAGTGTCCACACCGGCCAGAACATCCTGCTCCTCGCTGCTGTCGATCCTTATCCTTGCCCAGTCCTCTGAGAGGAGCTGATGGGCCTTTACGATATCGTAGTTGGGTATATATTCAAGACTCTCATTACTCTGCGCCGAAAGCCTTGCCTTCAGTATAAAGTTGTCGCTGACGGATATCTCCACAAAACCGGCGCCCATGGCATAAGCCTCGACGGCCAGGGTCCGGGCCATATCATAGTTTCCGGCGTTGCAGGACACCAGAAGGTTCTGCCCTTTTTTCAGGTTGATCCCTCTGGTCAGTACAATCCGTGCATAATCTGTGTAATCAATCATTATCAAACCTCCTCCGGTAGGAGACCATTATCCTCCATCAGAGTGAAAATTCAAAGTGTTTCCTGACACGTGTTTCCTGAAACGGGAGCCTCAGGGAGCCTCCCGGGAAAGGGTCAGATAGAGGGGAAAGTGATCGGAGACACCCGCTTCACGCCAGCTCTCCCAGACAAGAGGCCGGCCCTGCTCTCCGCTGTTCAGAACTGTGGCGATACAGGAGGCATCGGCATAGTCCAGCCCCTGACCGTCAAAGAGGCCGCTGTCAAGAAGAAAGTGATCCAGTTTCATCCACCTGTTCTGAAAGAAGTAGCTCCCCTCACCGTCCAGATCCTCCCAGGGATCAAACAGAATCACCCGGGAGCTCTCCATCCTTGTATCCGCAGGTTCCCCTGAAACAACAAGGCTCTCCTCCCAGGGAGTATCAAAAAGGAATTCAACCGGGATCTGAGCTGTCCGGCTCCCGCCGTCCCTGTAGTCCCCGTCCCAGCCGTTCAGATCACCCGCCGCAATAATATTTCGAACACCTTCATGTCTCAATTCCCGTATCCTGCCGACAAGGATTTCAGCGGATCTGATACGCCCCTCCTCGGTAGCCCACTGACCGCCGCTCCGGGATTTCCAGTGATTGTTGAAGACCACAAGCTCCTCCCCCTTCAGGTCAAAGTGGATCTCCGCAACAGGACGGAGAGCCCGGCCGCCCCACTCCCCTGGAAAGTGCAGATGAATCCTTGTGGGCATCTCCTTTGAAAGAATACCGCAGGCAATTGCCGAATCACTCTCCTTCCATGCGTCCCGGAAGGCATAAACACTTCCAAGATACTCATCATCAAGAATATCCAGTACCCGTCTGTTTTCAACCTCCTGAAGCAGAAGGATATCCGGTAGCCCTCCATCCAGAGAGAGCAGCAGCTCCGAAAGTTTTTCCATCCTGATCCGCATCATCTGCTCGCTCCAGTCACTCTTGTCCGGGTTGAACTCATCGTACTCATTACCGTCAGAAACCCCGTCAAAAAGGTTCTGGACGTTCCAGCTCATCAGGGTAAGGTCTCCGGCCCCGGGGTCTTCGGGCAGAAGGCAGCCGGCACAGACAATACAGATTGATATCAGGGGTATAAGGATCTTCATAGAATCTATAAGAAGGGAAACTGCCCCGGGAATTCAAAAAGCCGGCCCTCTCGGGCCGGCTTCCGGTCCGGGATATGCTCCCGGAAAAATGTGAAGGGTATTATTTCTTTTCGATCTTTTCCAGTTCTTCTCTTGTGGAAATCACAGAGCTGACCAGTTTATAGGAGAGAGCCTCTTCGGCGTTCATCCAGTAGTCACGGTCCGTATCTTTGCTGACCTGATCCACATTTACACCCGTCTCTTCGGCAATCAGTTTGTTGATCTTCACACGCAGTTTTTCAAGCTCGTTGGCATGAATCTCGATCTCAGTCGCCACACCGCGGATTCCGCTTAAGGGCTGGTGGATCAGATAGTGTGAGTTGGGGAGACCGATTCTTCTCTCCAGAGGAGCTGCCAGCAGAATAATGGAACCAGCTGAGGCCACAAGACCCATACCCACTGTATAAACATCGGGCTTGATAAAGCGCATCATATCGTAGATGGCGAATCCGGCATCGGCATCACCTCCGGGGGAGTCGATAAAAACCTTGATGGGGTCGTCACTGTCGGCTTCCAGCAGGAGGAGCTGTTTGATCACTCTTTCCGCCAGTTCCTTGTTTATCTCTCCTGAAACAAGAATAGTTCTGGTCTTCAGCATTTTCTGGGAAAGGGCATCCTGCTCACCTTCTGATTTCTGCTGTTTTCCCTCTTCCTCCAGACGTCTGATCATTGTATAGTCTCCTTAGTAGCTTGCATCGAGCCGCAAATATCGACCCGGCCTTTCACAAAATATATTCAAAATGTCAGGAAAAGGCAATTTCTCCTGAAAGGAAAGAGACATGAAATCAGCATTTGTTGCTATAATCGGACGCCCCTCAGCGGGAAAGTCCACCCTTCTCAACGCCCTGTGCCGCGAAAAAGTATCCATCACAGCGGATGTTCCCCAGACAACAAGGAACAAGATCCGGGGTATTGTGACCGAGGAGGAAGGACAGCTGGTTTTCATCGACACCCCCGGCTTCCACCACTCCGAAAGAAAATTCAATAACTACCTCAAAGACGTTGTCCACTCCTCCCTGGAAGAGGCGGATATGGTCCTCTATGTGGTAGATGCCACCCGCACCCCCGGAAGCGAGGAGCAGGAGATCATCCAGATGCTCAAAAAACAGAAGGACAAGCCTGTTCTTCTTGTTATAAACAAAACCGACAAGAAATCCGAATACCACTCGGAAATCCGGGGACTGCTTTCGGTCAACGTCCATCCCGACGCCCTGATGGAAACATCCGCCCTGGAAGGAACCGGTGTGGACGCCCTGCGGGACCGTCTTATCGAACTGGCTCCCGAGGGAGAACTGATGTACCCCGAGGATTTCTACACCGACCAGGAGCCTGAGTTCAGGATTGCCGAAATCATCAGAGAGAAGGCCATCAGCCAGGTGAGCGACGAGATACCCCATGCCCTCTATGTGGAGATCGCTGACACCGAGATGAAGGATAACGAACTGTGGGTCCGCGCCTTCCTGACAGTTGAGTCCGAATCACAGGTTGGTATTGTAGTTGGAAAAGAGGGAAAACGGATCAAATGGATACGCATTGCCTCGCTGAAGGAGTTCAAGAAGATCTTCAGCTACAAGGTGCGCCTGGACCTGAGGGTAAAGGTGAATCCCAGATGGAGACGGAAGGATTATCTCCTGAAGGGCATGCTCAAATAGGCACCTGAATCCGGAAACAGACCCCCGGAGTATCCTCTCTGATATAGCGGATACTCCCGCCCATCCTCAAAGAGATTATATTATAGACGATGTGCATTCCCAGGCCTGTCCCCCCGCTGTCACGGGCGGTTGTGTAGAAGGGATCGAAAATCCTCTCTGCCTGGCCGTCGTCGATTCCCTTCCCGTCATCCCTGTAAATCAGTGTAAGAAAGCTCTTCTCACGGATCAGTTCGATGCTGACACACCCTCCCTGCATACGGTCACAGAAACCATGGGTGATGGAGTTGAGTATAAGATTTGTAATGATCTGGGACCAGTCGCCGGGAATAGTCTCCAGAAGTATGGAGCTGTCTCCGGTAATGACGACACTGTGCTTTTTCCACTGGGGATAGAGGCTCTGAACCACCTCCCGGAGGTACTCCAGAAGATTGATTCTCCGGTTCTGCTCATTGCTCTGATCCACGGCAACCTGCTTGAATGATTTGACAAGGTCCCCGGCCCGTTCCAGGTTCTTCTGAATCAGTCTGGCTGACTCCTTAAGATCCGAGAGGAAATCTGTAAAAGCCTCTTCCGTAAGCTCCCCGTTCTCCACGGCTCTGTTCAATGCGGCGACCTGCCCCTCCAGAGCGCTGGAGGCTGTAATGCCGATGCCAAGGGGATTGTTAATCTCATGGGCGACACCGGCAACCAGAGTTCCCAGCACGGCCATTTTTTCAGAGATAATCAGCTGCTCCTGTGTTTCCCGGAGAAGAACCATCTGCTGCTCGATAGACTCGGTACGGCGAAGGACCTCCTCCTCCAGTGTCTCATTCAGCTTTTTCAGTTCCTCTTCCATTATGAACCTGTTTGTTACATCCCGGCCGAAAAGGACCCAGAACTGCCTGTTTCCCACACTGACGGTCCGGGCGTCCAGCTCACGGTAGACCTTGGTGCCCTGTTCATCGGTGAAGTAAATCTTGTTCTTGTTTTCTCCGGCCTGCTCATCGCTGCTGATCTCCTCAAACTGCCCCTCTACAAGTTCCTTTGCATTCATCTGCATCAGCTCTCTGCGGCTCTTGGAGAAGACCGATTCGGCAGCCCGGTTCATATCAAGAATATCCCCTTTCTCATCGGTTATAAGTATCATATCCGGAATCTCTTCAATGACCCCGCGAAACCGGACAAGGTCATCCCGGGACTGTTTGAGGGCTGGGTAATAGTTTTTCTTGTGACTCTCTTCACCAAGACCGATGATCTGCTCCCTCAGACGGGACCAGTCGGAATCAGGAACTGAAGGTTTTTTCATAGAGGACGGCAATCTCCTTCACGTCAGGCTCTCTCGGATTTGTAACAATACAGGCATCCTTCATTGAGAGCTCCGCCAGAGTGTGGCACTCCGCCTGACTGAGGTGGAAACGGCTTGGATCTTCACGGATTCCGCTGGCATCGACCAGATTGCCTATTGCCTCAAAGAGGGCCTCACGCCCTCCCCCGGAAGACACATCTCTACCTGTAAGGCAGGCTGTAATCGCATCAAAACGTTCGGGGCATGCCTCATAGTTGAAATCGCAGACATTCTGAAGCAGCAGACCGTTGCAGATGCCGTGGGGATAGTCCTTCAGCCCTCCCAGCACATGGGCCATGGCGTGAACAAGACCGAGACTTGCATTTGAAAAAGCCAGACCCGCCTCAAGAGAGGCCTGCATCATGGCAGACTGGAGCGCCCTGTCGTCCCTGTGCATCAGAGCCGGTATAAAATGCTCCCCGATAAGGGAGATGGCTCCCAGGGCGTGGCGGTCGGTCATAAAGGAGTGGGCCATGGAGACATAGGCTTCAATGGAGTGTGTCAGGGTATCAAGGCTGACGGCGGCCATCAGTTCTCTGCCCATGGTTTCCAGGGTATCCGGATCAACAAGAGCGATATCGGGAACAACAGACTTGGAGATGATGGCTATTTTACGTCTGCCCTTAGTGTCATTGATAATACAGAATTGACTGACATCGGCGGAACTGCCGCAGGTGGTGGGTATACAGATAAGGGGAGGAATCGGGTCGGGAATAGCATCGACCCCTTCGTAATCGAGGATATTTCCACCGTTGGAGACCACGATACCGATCCCCTTGGCGGCATCAAGAACTGACCCGCCTCCGACGGCGACAATCACATCGCAGTTCCGCTCTTTGTAGAAAGCGGCTCCCTCTGAGATCTGAAAATCCCTGGGATTGGGGACAATACGATCAAAAAACTCACAGGAGAGGCCCCTCTCCTCAAGAGAGTCCCGGACAGCGGAGGCCCAACCGGCTTCACGGATACCGGAGTCCGTAACAATAAGAACCCGTGAACCGCCAAGATGGTCGGCATAGCGTCCGGCAAGAGACACAGCCCCGGAGCCGAACACAAACTCGGGGCTGACAAATTTTCTCAATGAGTCCAATGCACTCCCCCTTTCCTCAAATTGTACAAGAGAAAAGGGAGAAGAGCAAAATTAATAAATTTTAAGGAGGCTCAGAACCTTCTCTTTACCGAGAATGTGAAGGAAACTGATAAGGCGGGGACCCTTCTCCTTGGAGATAAGGGCCTGATATACGGCTGTAAAGAAGTCGGCTGATTCAAGCTCCAGCTCCTTCATCATATCGTATACCCTGGTTCCGAATTCCTTCTCTGACAGAACTCCGAGTTCATTTTCCACAATCACAGCCAGCCGTCTGATGGCTTCAAGGTTCTTGTCGTCAAGCTCAACGGGTCCGTCTGCGGCTGTTCTCAGAGCGTAGCGGAAATCCTCGGGAGCGAACTCTTTTACCCATACCCAGGCGCAGGCACATCTCTGTCTGAAACGCTCTTCCTGTTCGGGTTTCAGGTCATCCAGGGAGTTTACAACCGCATCGATATCACCGGAGTGAACCTGGAGCAGGTTGCAGAGGTGACGGATCTGCATCTGATAGGGCATCTCCGCGGGGACATCGCCCACCTGGGAGAGCTCGTAGATACGGGCCTGTTTCTCTTTTGCCTTGATGGCCTTGGGAGATTCGGGTGTTGAGAAGTAGATCCGCTCGCACTTGTCATAGTCCTCGTAGATCTTGAGGACATCCAGATCAAAGCTGATGGCGAACTCTGTGTTGGGTCTTGTACCTGCAAAAAGGTAGCGGATAACCTCGGGCTGGTAGATGTCAAGAACATCCTGCAGGGAGATAACCTCACCGGTGGATGAGGAGATCTTCCCACCACGCCCCTTGATGCGGATAAAGTCATACTGAAATGTTACAGGAGGCTCGTGTCCGTAGACCTCTTTTCCTGTCTTCTTGGCAGTGTCAAAGGAACCGCCCTCGGAGTGGTGGTCTTTTCCGGCGGGCTCGAAGTCCACATCCTCTTCCTTCCATCTCATGGGCCAGTCGATTCTCCAGGGGAGTTTGACGGCGGAAGTTTTTCTGAGGTCCACGGTTTCGCTGTGGCCGCACTCGCATTCAAAGCTGACGCCGTAATCGCCGTCCCAGCCTGTAACCTTTGTGGTGTCACGGTCGCAGGCGGTACAGAATACGGATACGGGCATCCAGTCGGCGGCAAGGTCGCTGGTCCGGCTCTCATTGAGCTGGCGGCGGATGTCATCCTGATGTACAAGGGCCATCTTTATGCCTTCGGCGTACTCGGAATTCCGGTAGCGTTTGGCCTGATAGATATACTCGGGGAAAACCCCTACCTGGGGAAGAAGCTTTTCAAGGGCTTTTTCATTGGCTGCAGCGTAGCTCTCTTCACTGCCCAGAACATCGGGGACAACCACGATGGGCTTTCTCAGGAAAGTTTCAAGCATCTCCTGCTGGGGCATATTTTTGGGAACTTTCCGGAAGACATCGTAATCATCCCAGGAGTAGATAAAGCGGACCTTTTCACCCTTGTCTCTCAGGGCGCGGACCACCAGCTCCACAGAGATGATCTCTCTGAAGTTTCCTATATGAACGGTTCCGGAGGGGGTAATTCCCGAAGCACAGGTGTAATGCTCCTTGGGCCCTCTCTCACGGATAATTTTATCGGCGGTAATATCCGCCCAGTGTGTTGACTTTACTTTGGTATTATCACTCATGGCAAGGAATTATACAGATCCATCGCCCCAATGACAACAGAGGACGCCCCTCAATTTATCAAAGGGCGTCCTCATTTTACCAATATTTGGGTCTGTCTAAGCGGGGGGCTGCAATTACAAGCAGTAACCGCCTCTTCCGGCGCCGCCGCGGGAAGAACCGCCCCGGGGGGCTCTTCCGCCCATTCCGGGTCCGCCCCAGCTTCCGGCACCGAGGTCATACTCTTCACCGTCGATAACTGCGGAAGAGACTCTCAGGTATGTTGCATCGCTGTCATCTCCCCAGCTCATCATGCCGGGACCAGCAGAACCGAATGAAGCCGTATCATACCCTGTAACAGAGACAGCCTCTCCGCCTTTCAGCTCCAGATCATAGATGACAAAGGGAGGGACCATAAGAAATACTTTCCCCTCTGAAGTGTTCAGATAAGGCATTGTTCCGTCTTCAAGAACCAGATTTCCGTCAACCGAAATCTCTTCAAGCTCCACAAGTTCACCGTTTTCATCATAGCAGTAGCCCTCGGGTGCCCGTCCGGGAAAACTGCCGCGGTCGTCATCATAGGCTCTGCCCATACCGCCTCTGCCGCCGGCAGGTCCGCGTCCGTAGGTATCGGTATCTTCCGCGTCCTTGTTGCCTGAAGCGAAAAGAGCTGCCGAACTCATAAGTACAAGTGCTGTAATTGAAACAATCTTTTTCATAAAATAACCTCCAGTTATCTTGTTTTCGTTTTGATAATTGAAATATAGAGGGAAGATATAAACAGAGTATGAACGGCCTGTATTAAGAGTCTAAATGAGAAAGCCGGAAAAACTGAAGAGAGCCCTCCTCTCTGCCGATAGATTGATCATGAAGAAATTTACCATCCTCTGTCTCTTAACAGTGCTGAGTGTCCCCTTTCTGTCCGCGTGGGAGGAAGAGGGAATTGCATCATGGTACGGCGGCAAGTTCCATGGACGTCTTACAGCCAACGGGGAGACGTTCAATACCCATGAGATGACGGCGGCCCACAAGCTGCTGCCCTTCAACTCCATTGTGACTGTTATCAACAGGGCCAACGGCCGCTCGGTTACTGTAAGGATCAATGACCGCGGCCCCTTTGTGGACGGCAGAATAATAGACCTCTCCTACGCAGCAGCGGTAGAGCTTGATATGATAAAAAGCGGAACGGCTCCTGTCATTCTCAAGGTGGACAATATGGATATTCTCGACGTCCGCTTCAGTATTCAGGTGGGGGCCTACAGGAATCTGGAGAATGCCACAGCCATGAAAAGAAAGCTGGAGGCCAACGGCTTCTCTCCCATGGCCACCCTGAACAACCAGGGTGTCACAAGAATAGTCCTTCCAGACATTCCCGAGGACGAGACCTTTGTCTATGCCAACAGGCTCAAGGACATGGGAATCACCAATATACTTATCAAACAGAACTGATTTGAGCAGAGCCGCCGTCACCTTTATCTGCCTTCTCTTCCTGGCCGGCGCTGTTGATGCCAGCGGCCAGAATTCAGAAGAAATAGAAGTCCCCTGGTTCAGCCAGCTCTCCCCCTGGGGGGAAGAAGCTCTGGGAGACAGCACTGTCATAGATATTGCAAGGAACGGCTGCGCACTGACCGCCTGTGCCATGGTTTTGAAGTACTACGGTGTCGATACCGACCCAGTCAAGCTCAACAGCTGGCTTTTGAAACATGACGGCTTCGACAAGGGCTGGGATGATGAGAGCGGAGAGTATCTGGGAAGGGTCCGTATTATATGGGATGTGATTGCCTCGGGCCACGGAACAGTCGAGTTCTTCAGGCGTTATGACTTCCCCCACCTTCCGGCGGACCTACACCTTATCCGCGGCTATCTGAATGACGGCATACCCGTGATTGCCGAGGTCCTCAGACCCGGCGGGATTCAGCACTTTGTCGTTCTTACAGGATATGAAGGGGATGAATTCCTTATAAGGGACCCCCTGGATGAGGGGGTACGCTACCTCAGTGACGGATACAACATCTCCGACAAATGGGGAAGCGGCGCCGCCCGCAATATATTCGGAGTCAGGATCTTCACTCCCCGGGACTGAAGCCTTCGGCAGGGGTACTCAGGGACGGAGGATCAAGCAGCTTCGGCCCCAGATTCCGTATTCCAAGCAGGCCGAGGGGAGCCGTAAAAACAATAGCCAGAACAGCCAGCGCCAGAATCAGTTCCCCCTCTGCCAGACCCGCGGCAAGAGGGACAGAGCCCATCGCCGCCTGCACTGTGGCCTTGGGTATATAGGCGATGACACAGAAGAGACGCTCCTTCCGGTTCAGTCCGCTCCCGAGTGTGGCTAGCCAGACCCCCAGAGAGCGGAAAACAAGACCTCCCGATATAATAAGAAGCCCTGCAAGCCCTGCACTCCATGCCACATTCAGATCAACTGACAGACCAATCAGAACAAAGAGAATGATCTCCGCAAAGATCCAGATTTTTTTGAGTTTGGAAGCCAGTTCATGGGCCACATGCTCAACCCGCTCCAGAAGAATAAACCCGGTGGTCATCACCCCCAGAAGGGCGGCTGTATGAATCTGTTCCCCGATATCCACCAGAAGGATCGCCAGCCCCAGCAGCAGCAGGCTCTTCTCGGTGGCCCTTATCTTTTCATGGTGAGCCTTGAAGTACCAGGCCAGTCCGAACCCGGCGATGATTCCCGGAAGGATGCCCCCCAGAATAGACAGGGGAATATCCAGAAGGGCCCGGCTGATATTTACATCAGCCCCCGTTGAGAGGCCGAGAAAAATTGAAAACAGAGTGATGGCAAAGACATCATCCAGGGACGCTCCTGCAAGAACAATGGTGGGAACCTCCCTGTCCTGCCCCAGCCCGCTCTCCTGCAGATTCAGCATGGAGGGAACAACCACAGCCGGAGAGACGGCGGCGATGATAAAGGCGCAGGCTCCGGCGACAAACCAGGAGAAGCCTATAAAGAGATGGAGCAGCACCATCAGGGCGGCTCCCTCGAGGATACAGGGAAGGAAGGCCATCAAAAGGGCCGTTTTCCCCACACGGGCAAGGGTCTTCACACTGATGCCCAGACCCGCCCTGAGAAGAATGACAATCAGAGCCATGGACTTCAGAAAGGGGCTGAGCTCGTCTAAAGACCCGGGCACATTTCCTCCCGAAAAGAGACCGATCAGCACGCCCCAGATAATCATCCCCAGCACGCCGGGCAGGCCGACCCTGCTGAAAGCTCTGGAGAAGAACCAGCCGCCGATCAGAGTCAGTACAATCAGGAGGTTCAGAGTCATTTTTTTACGACCTTTGCCGCTTCCTCGGCAATGATGCGAATGCCCTCTTCCACAAGATCGGCATCCTGGGAGTAGTTGATCCGGATGCACTCGGTGCTGTGGGACCACTCCTCGTCAAGACCGAAGAAGAAAGGCTCTCCGGGTATAACCAGAACATCCCGTTTTTTTAAACGCTCATAGAGCTGACGGGATGTGATGGAGAGATTGCGGAACCAGATCCAGAGGAATATAGCCCCCTCGCTCCTGTGGACACGGAAATCGACCTCGGGAGTCATATACTGTCTGATCCACTCCTGGGCCTGCTTTGATTTTTCTTTGTAAAACGGCATAACAAGGTCTTTGCTTATATCGAGGATTCGGCCGTTTCTGAAAAGTGGCTCAGTGAGAACCTGCCCCACATTGCCGGTGGCCAGACTTATAATGGCATTGCATGAGGAGACAGCCTCAATCACCTCGGGGCTGGCCACAATGATTCCCGACCTGACAGAAGGAAGGCCTATCTTGGAGAGGCTCATACTGAGTATGGTGTTGCTGTTCCAGAAGGGGTTCACATCCTCGAAGATGATCCGGGGAAAGGGCGCTCCGTAGGCGTTATCGATGATCAGAGGAACACCGGCGGACTCGGCAAGCTTAGAAAGCTGCTCCACTTCGCTGTCACTGATCACATTTCCTGTGGGGTTGGTCGGCCTTGAAATGCAGATGGCCCCCACATCATCGGAGACCTTCAGCTTGGAAAAATCAACATGATATTTAAAATAGAAATCATCTATCACCTCTATTGAAGCGGAACAGGTTGTAAAAATGTCATCATCCACACCCTGATCGGCGTAGCCGATATACTCGGGGCAGAGGGGAAGGAGAATCTTCTTGAGCCGCCCATCGGGGTCCTTCCCGCCAAAGAGGTTGAAGAGGATAAAAAAGGCATTCTGACTGCCGTTGGTGACGGCTATGTTCTCAGGTCCCACATCCCAACCAAAGGTTTTCTTAAGCAGTTCCGCCAGAGCTTCGATAAAACTGCTGCGCCCCCGGGGAGAGTCATAGGCCACCAGAGCATCTGCAAGCCCCTGGGGACCGAGGTCTGACAGACTCTCCTGCCATACACGGTGTACCTCATCAATTCTGGCAGGATTCCCGCCGCCCAGCATACAGATCCTTCCGCTTCCGGCCGCAGCCTTTCCGAGATCATCCATCAATTCGAGTATTCCGTTATTCCGGGTGAATTTTTCACCAAATGCACTGAAGTTCATAGCTGACATTATAGGCATATGGTGAAAAATATCCATACACCCGCTTTTGACTCCCCCTTTAGAATTTCAATAATTCCGGTTGCCCTTGCAAGGCCTGCAGGCTTATCCTGTTTGTGACCCGCCGCAGCCTGCGGTCGGAGATCGGGGACCCGCAGCAGGGAAACAATTAAATGAGGTTTTCAAGATGATCCATATTTCAGAAGAGGGCCGCCTCTTCCACATCCAGACCACAGAGACATCCTACATAATAGGAGTAACAGCCTTCGGGCACCTTCGTCACTGCTACTTCGGCCCCCGGATTGAACAGCATGAGAATATGGAAAATCTCTTCAGGACTCAAGCTCTATCAAGAGGCAGCAGCACCTCCTACAGCAAAGATGATCCAGCCTACTCTCTGGACCTGATCAACAGGGAAGAATCAACACCCGGAAAAGGGGACTACCGCCGGCCCTCGCTCCTGGTCCGGGACAGGGAAACAGGAGACGGGATCTACGACTTCCTCTTTCTGGACTATACCCTTGAAGATGAGAAGAGAGAGCTCAAGGGACTGCCCTCGGCTCTGAAGGCCGGGGATGGTGATTCACAAACTCTCACAATACGCCTGAAAGACAAAAGCCGGAATGTCTATCTGAACATGCAGTACAGCTCCTTTCCCGCAAGCAGTGTCATCTGCAGGAGCGCCCGTTTAGAGAACAGAAGCGGCCGGGAGATCCTTGTTGACCGGCTGATGAGCTGCTCTGTGGACATGGATCTTCATAACATGGACCTGATCAGCCTCGACGGGGCCTGGATCAGGGAGAGGCATATCAACAGACGCCCCCCCGGCCCCGGAGTGACAGAGCTTGCAAGCCGCAAGGGAGTCAGCAGCTCAGATCACAACCCCTTTCTAGCCCTGGCCTCCGAGGACTGCCGGGAGAGCAGCGGATTGTGCTACGGGTTCTCTCTGGTCTACAGCGGCAGCCACAGCTGCCTTGTTGAAGTAAGCCCGCAGAAAGGGATGCGGGTTCAGCTGGGGGTTCAGGATGAGGATTTCCAATGGCTCCTGGAAGACGGTGAAGAGTTCCAGAGTCCCGAAGCGGTCCTGACCTGCTCGGCCCGCGGCTTGAACGGCATGAGCCGGAACTTCCACCGTTTTGTTCAGGACCATATAGTCCGGGGCTACTGGCAGTACAAAGAGCGTCCTGTGCTTATTAACAACTGGGAAGCCACCTACTTCAATTTCAATGAGAAGAAACTGCTTGCCCTGGCTAAGGAAGCCGCCGAAGCCGGGATTGAACTCTTTGTGCTTGATGACGGATGGTTCGGCAGAAGAGATGATGACACCACAAGCCTGGGGGACTGGTTCGAAGACAGGTCAAAGCTTCCCGCAGGGCTGAAGGGCCTGCAGGAGAAGATCAAAAAGAGAGGCATGGACTTCGGGCTGTGGGTGGAACCTGAAATGATAAGCCTGGAGAGCGAACTGTACCGCAGCCATCCGGAATGGATGGTCCACTCACCCCTGCAGGAGCCCTCTCCGGGACGGAACCAGTACCTTCTGGACCTCTGTAATCCGGAAGTCAGGGAGTATCTGATCACAGCACTGAGTACCGTTTTTTCCAGTGCTGACATAAGCTACGTGAAGTGGGATATGAACCGGAACTTCAGTGACTGTTTCAGTCTGTCCCTGGCCTCTGAAAGGCAGCGGGAATTTTCACACCGTTATGTTCTGGGGCTCTATGAAATCCTCCAGAAACTGACAGCACGGTTCCCGGAGATCCTCTTTGAGTCCTGCTCCAGCGGCGGGAACCGATTTGATATGGGAATGCTCTGCTATATGCCCCAGACCTGGACCAGCGACAACACCGATGCCGTTGAACGTGTATCCATACAGTACGGAACATCCCTCTTTGCCCCGCCCTCCACCATGGGGGCCCATGTTTCGGCGGTCCCCAACCATCAGGTACTCAGGCAGACATCCCTTGAATCCAGGTTCAATACAGCAGCCTTCGGTGTGCTCGGATACGAGATGGATCTGACAAGGTGCAACGCCTTTGAAAAAAAGGTTATAGGGAAACAGGTGGCCTTCTACAAAGAGTGGAGGCATCTGCTGCAGTTCGGTGAATTCCAGAGGATCGAAGGGGGAGAGAACGAAACCCTCTGGATGATCCTGACCGGGGACAGAGAGAGGGCTCTGGGGGGATGGTATCAGACCCTCGCCCGCCCCAATGCCTCACCGCGGCGTCTGAGGTTTCCCGGACTCGATGCATACTCCCTCTATAGAATCGAAAACCGCGTACAGTATGAGAATCTCAGACGTTTCGGCAATCTTGTGAAGGAAGCCCTTCCCGTGGATCTGAAAGAGGGAGGCTTTGCCCTGAATAAGCTGGCGGATCACTACCTCTACAAACTGGAGGAGGATACCGCGGTTATGGGAGGAGATTTTCTTGGATTACCCGGTTTTCTCCCTCAGCCCTCCTTCTTCGGGACGGGGATCAAGGAAGGCATCAGATTTGACGGAGACTTCAGTTCAAGGGTCTACTGCATAAAAAAAATGAATTAATCGGGACAAAAACAAACAGTCGCTCCGAAGAGCCATTGTTACTGTTTTAAAAGTGAATAATAATTGTTATTAGATGAAAAAGAATCCTACTTCCTCTGTTTCCCCCGAAAAAAAAGGGGACAACAGAACACCCGATGTTCTGCAGAAAATTATACAAAGAACAGGAATATCCGCCGAGGCAATACTGAACAATGCGGCAGATCCTGTAATACATATTGACTCCCTTGGCCGGATAATCGGTTTTAACTCAGTGGCTACAACAATTCTGGGATTTAATGATAATGACCTCAGAGATAAAAATTTCCTTGAAATGATTCCTCCCGATTACAGAGGTTTTGTTGAGAAACGGATGACCCCGAAGAGTACGGCCACCTCACTGACCGATGAGAGGGAAGATCTCTTTCTGCTCCGATTCCCTGATGAAAAGGGAGTCCGGAACAGTTACGAGGCAGTCGTATTCCCCTATATGGAGGATGGAGTCGAGAGCTTTTTCATCAACCTCTGGATTCCGGACCACAGCCGGCACAGACTCAACAACCAGCTGAAAGAGGCTCAGGGAAACTACGAGGCCCTGACCGAGACAATAACCGAAGCGGTTATTATGGTGGATGAATCCTTCCGCATCCTCTATGCCAACTCATCGTGCATCAAGGTATTCGGTTATAACCGGAATGAACTCATAGGTTCTCCCTTTGCCATGCTCTTTCCCGAAGAGGTATTCGCCCGTTACTCAGGAGAGTTCAGGAAGTACTTCTACATCGACTCCCATGAGGATGAGAAGACCAAGAAGGAGCTTGAAGTTCTGGGGCGGAGCAAAAACAGGGGAGTCTCTCCTCTTGAGATATCCTTCGGCAACTCAAGGGAGCTGGAACAGCGGATTCTGATCTGTATCATAAGAGACATCAGCCATAGAAAGAATGTAGAGAGGAAACTCCGCTACCTGGCCTATCATGACAAGCTCACGGAACTGGGCAACAGAGACCTCTTCCAGACTGATATCGAGGAGTTTTTCAGGGTCAATAAAAAACACAAAGAGCTCTGCGGCGCCCTCCTCTTTCTTGACCTCGACGGTTTTAAACAGGTCAATGATACTCTCGGCCACCAGGCGGGGGATATGCTTCTTATCTCAACAGCAAAAAGGCTGAGGGGTCTGATGCGTGAGTCTGATATGATCTACCGCTTCGGAGGTGACGAGTTTGTTATTCTGATTACCAAGCTGAGCAAACAGAGCGATGTTGAACTGATCTGCCGCAAAATCCTCAGGGTAATACAGCGCTCCTACAATTTTGAAAAACAGGGGCAGAATTTCAAGGTCAATATCGGCGTCAGTATCGGGGTGGCCCTCCTTCCGTCCCATGGAAAGGATCAGGAGACCATTACACGCCACGCCGACCTGGCGATGTACAAATCCAAGGAATCCGGCAAAAACTGCTACACCATATTTTCAGAGGAGCTGACCCTGTCGGCCCAGAACAAGTGGATGATCGACCAGGGACTCAAAACGGCTCTGATCAACCAGGAAATGTATCTACAGTATCAGCCTATCGTCGACAGGGAGGGAGTCATATCCGGAGTGGAAGCTCTGATAAGATGGGATCACCCCAGCCAGGGTGTTATCTCTCCGGAGCAGTTTATTCCTTCTGCCGAAGAGTCCGGGCTGATCAACCCCATCGGACGGTGGGTTTTGGAACATGCCCTCCTCGAGATGAGGCAGCTGAACAGACGGATGAAGATGAACCTCTATGTTTCGGTCAATGTCAGCACAAGGCAGCTGATGGCCCATGACTTTACAGATCTTGTAGAACAGGCGATCACACGTACGGGTATCAAACCGGAAAACCTCCGGCTGGAACTGACGGAAACCTTTTTTATGGAGTCCCCGGATCACACCATCCAGGTCATTGAAACTCTGAAGAGCAAACACCCTGGAATTCAGATTGTCATTGATGACTTCGGCACGGGCTACTCAAGCCTTCACTACCTCAGCCGGCTTCCTGTGGATGCCATCAAGATCGACAGGTCATTCATCAAGGAGATTCCCGCTGAAAATAACAGGAAGGTGATCAATTCGGTTGTCAATCTTGCCACCAGCCTGGGAATGACAATGGTGGCCGAAGGGATAGAGACGGAGGAGCAGAAAGACTACCCACCCCTGAGCAGCTGTCAGTACTTTCAGGGTTACCTGTTCAGTAAACCCCTGAGTTATAAAGAGCTTATCAAATATGTCAGCTCCTCTCCTCCTCAATGAATGGCTCCTTTTAACTCTCCTTAAGAGACTCCCTAATAATCCTGATCCACTCCTCCTCTTCCGAGGGAACGAATTTCAGAAGGAATCCCCCGGGATGACAGAAGATAACTGACGAGGGTTCTGAGAGAGAGAAATCGAGAGTATTCTGTCCTGAAATTGTCCGGAACAGAGCCCGCCCTCCCGGAGCCGAGTCATCAAATGAATAGATGGCGGAGATGCCGAACTCATCCACCATTACCTTGTCGGCACTCCTGAGCGCCGATGTCAGCTCTTCCGGGGGCCTGACCATGTAGGAGAGAACCTTCACACCCTCAATTTCACTTATTCTTGTGTGTTCAGAATTCTCCAGCCACTGAAGCCCTTTATTTCTCATCCTCTCAAACTCAATGCTGTCCTGCAGCGAACGGGAAACCATAAGCACCGCGGCGGCGGGGTCGGTTTCAAATCCCTTGAGAAGCATTTTCTGGGAGAATGACCAGTAGGAGGCGCTCTCATCAAGAGCATCATAGTCATTGAGGGACTGAAGCCCTCCCGTATCCACACGGGAGAGGAGTTCCAGTGAATCATGGAGCCGTGATCCATGGAGTTCGGGAAAGAACTCTTCAAAGATCATATAGGCTGTTGAGGGAAGCGATCCATCCTGATGATGGTCATATAAACGGTGGGAGGGATCATGAACCAGACCGCAGTCAAGGACCCAGTCCCCCTCATCCACCTGCCCTGCGGCAATCAAAGCTTCCGTATCCCTGTTCTCCTGTCTAATAATTTCATCGGGCTGCCGGTCCTGAACCAGGGTAAGGAGGGCTGATGCAACAAGCTCATCCATATGAGCCTTGCCTGTATGAGTAATGATTCTGAATTTTTCTGACATTGATTATCCTTCGAGGCTCATCATAAGAAATCCGGAAAATGCAGCATTGCTTGGAGAGAGCGAGGGGTCCACTCTGGATTTCATCTCGTTGATGAGCTGTCTGTACTTGCTGTAGAATTCATAATAGGGACGGGGTTTATAAACAAGATCATTCACCCCGAAAGTTTTCAATACACCCCTGCAGGTTGTGGGCTTTATAAAGATTTCACTATCGGGCTTCAGATAGGCGGGAACAACGGTCATCAGAGTCCACTTGGCCAGTTTGCCCATGGTCAGAACATCCAGCATACAGTTAAACCCTCTCTCCTCATCCAGATAGAGCATCTCGTAGAGGCTTCCGGTCAGACGGTCCCTGTCACTGCTGTTCAATGAGCGCACAAAGTCCCGGAACCGGGGCTTTTCAAAAACAGAGACGATTGAGGAGGCGCTGACCATGCGGATCAGGTTTTCCGCCAGTTCATCCTCCCTTGAAAAAGCGTCTTCCGAAAAGAAACGCCGGGCCATATCGACCATCTTCTCCATTTTATGTTTTTTGCCCATGACAACCATCTCAGGGTCCTGAAACCCCGCAGGATAACGCCGCAGGAATTCATTTTCCGCCTGCTTGAGTTTTTCCAAGTCCATACTCCCTCCTGTCTGAAGTGTAGCAAAAAAAAAAGCACAGAACAAACTGTGCTTTTCTTTTTACGGGAGTTTCAATGAACTCCTCTCAAATCTCAAAAGAGATCTGTAAATAACTATCAAAAACGGCCGTCAAGGCCGCAACAAATTGTTGGACTACTCTCATCAGTCATATTTATACTCCTTGAACATTCAGGATAATTGTTCTGATGAACTACTTATAAAAATAAACCCTATTTTCAGAGAAAGCAAGTTAAATTGAAAGTATATGCAGTTCAGATTGAGGAATCAGCGGAGGGAAAACTCTGCCAGAAAGAGCTTCTGAAATGCCGAAAAGATGTAGGAACGGACCCGTTCCTTTATTTTAGACTGGGCATCAGCCTTGAAAATAAAGACGTAGACTGTCTGCTCCCCCTCAATAATCCGGGTTCCCATCAGAATAGCATCTGAACTTACGATGACACCCCTCAACCTGAGCTGCATATTCCTGATCAGCTGATTCTTTACAAGCCCCTTTTGGGCGCTCAAACGGCATGAGAGACCTACCGAGCTGATATCCAGAACTTCACCGGTTATAAGATCCTCATTCAGTGAAAAATTGACAGAAGCCCCGTCCTCGGACTGGCACTTGTATCTGAGATACTTTCTTCTGCCCTTCACCTCGTTGGCAGTCAGAACTTTCATCATCATATCACTGGCGGCCCGGGCCCCCTGCTTCAGCTGAATAAATCCGCAGGTCACCCCCAGATCAAGAAGGTAATACTGGACCTGTTCGGGATCAGTGATCTTAAAGGATAGAATACCGAGCTGAATACCGGGGCAGCGGGAATTCAGGGATTTGATATACTGCAGCCACTCCTGCTCGGTCATGGCGGCATCGACATTGAGAAAGAAAATACTGTCAGGGTATTTGTCGGAGATCTCCGGGATTCTGGCATGGTTTTTAAGGACATAGACTTCCAGCTCCTGGGAGGTCAGGATATCCATGATGGGACCGTTAACAAGATTCGGGGGGTGAACAAAAATTATTTTTTTCCCTAGAAAACCAGCTTGTTCAGGCATCTGCGGCAGTTCCCTCCTTAAGGTAAGACAGATCTGTATAAACTATAGAGCATCACAACATTTTCTGTAAATGAAAAAACGGTATAAGAGCACATTCAATCTGTGCCCAGAACCCGGTCCAGCAGGGTTGCAAGCTCATCATTGAGAAAGGGCTTCTGGATAAAACCCGCCAGCCCCTCATCAAGAAGGGAGTCCAGATTCTCATCCCGTGTGAATCCGGATGAGATGATTACAGGACAGAGGGGGTTGATGCCCTGAACACTATAGAAGACCTCCCGGCCGTTCATCTTCGGCATGATCATATCCGTAATCACAAGGATGATATCCTCCTGCTCCCTTTTGTAGACGGCAACGGCTTCCTCTCCGTCCTCGGCAAGAAGAACGGTATAGCCCATCCTCTCAAGGAGGGGCTTTACGGTAAGCCTTATCATCTGTTCATCATCAGCAAGCAGGACGGTACCGCTTCCCTTCCTCATCATCTTTCCCGGAGCATCTGCCACCGAGGAACTTCTCTCACTGCAGGGAAAGTAAAGATGAAAAACAGAGCCTTTTCCCCGCTCACTGTATACCTTGACCGCTCCATTATGGTTCTGCATTGTCCCGTAGACAGACGATAGTCCAAGGCCGGTCCCCTTGCCCTGCTCCTTGGTTGTATAAAAGGGCTCGAAAATTTTAGTCATAAGCTCGGGGGGAATTCCTTCACCTGTATCGGAAACAGAAAGAATGATAAAGTCTCCCGGTTTCAGGTTGAAAGGACTCATCCTGCAGTAAAGTTCATCCAGATAGACATTCTTTGTTTCAACTTTAAGGGTTCCATTGCCGTTCATGGCATGGGCGGCGTTTATGGCAAGATTCATAACGGCATTCTGAATAGCACTGACATCACCGCTGATCAGGGTCCGCTCTGCCTGGAAATCAGCAACTATGGTGACTTTCCTGTCAATAGTCCTCTCCAGAAGAGAGAGGCTGTCGCTTATAACGGTATGAAGGTCCATGGCGGCCTGTTTAAATTTATTATTGCTTCCGAAGGTCAGAAGTTTGGATGTCAGACCGGCAGCTCTTTTCGAAGCATCAAGAATCAGATCAATGTATTTTCTCCGGTCCTTTCCCTCAAGATTCTCCGAAAGCTGAAGCAGGGAAGCGGCTCCGGTAATTCCGGCGAGCATATTGTTGAAATCATGTGCGACACCTCCGGCAAGCTGGCCGATTGCATCCATTTTATTTGCCTGAAGGAGGTGCTCCTCCATAATCGTCTTCTCTGTCACATCATCAATTCTGATGACCGCGCCCTGGACCCCGGCCATTGGATAAACCGTAATATCATCATAGAAGATATTGTCGTCCACCTTCCGGACCCGCTGGGGGAAAAACTGCGCTTCTCCCGCATTGATTCCCGTCTGAATCATCAGTGATTCAGACTCCAGTTCTGGAAAGACCTCTTCGAGAGGCTTTCCCACCGCCGCATCGGCACCCACATTTGTCAGTTCGGCGGCCCTGCTGTTCCAGTGGGTCACACGCTCATCTGTATCCACACATATAAGGACCGAAGGCATTGACTCAATGATACTGCTAATAAAGTCTTTTGCCCCGGAGAGCTCACTCTCCACTCTTTTCCGTTCGGCAATCTCACGATTCTGGGCCTCAATCTTATCCTTAATAGATCTCTGCATATCCCTGAAGCTGCCTGCAAGAATGGAAACCTCATCCTTACCCCTTACAGGAACCGGGTCATCGAGATATCCCGACGCAATCCTGCCGGAGATCCGGGTAAGCTCCCCCACCGGCCTGGCGGCTCTCAGAAGAATGATAATAAGCAGAGGGAAGAATATGAAGCACGACATCAGAGCCAGCACTGTCATCATGATGCTGAATGTTCTTAAATCCCTGTACTTCTCGGAGAGGGGGACCGAGTAGACAAGTATCCAGTCCCACTGCTTGAACTTGCTGTAGAGGAACCAGCGCTCCACACCGGCTACTTTACGGAGGTGCTGCCCTTCGTCCGGGACATAGCTGTCAATGATATCAGGATAGACAAGAGCTCCCAGGGCTGTTCCCTCGGGCAGGGAGGGGTGGAGAAGGACCCTCATTGAACCGTCTACAATTACGGGAAAGCCGCTTTTAATGCTGTCGCTGTAATAAGTCCTGTACAGAGTTTTCAATACACTGCTCTGGATCTCATGCAGAGACTCACCGCCGTCCTCCCTGTATTGTTCATCAGCCAGCAGAAGCTCATTTCTGATTATGGAGAGTTTTTCCCTGTAGAGGTTCTCCTGGCTTGAATCAATGACTCTCTTCAACTGCCTGTTGCCCACAAAAAGAGTTCCGCCCTGGGTGGCAATAAATACGGTACCGATAATGACAAGAAGCCTTGTTGTTAAAGACCGGAAATGCACAGGGCATCCTCCCGAAGTAATATTAGTTTTGTATTTCCTGGAAAAACCAGGGGATGACAAAAAGATGTATGAGTGCCGGCTGTCTGCAGAATAGGACTCATATGCCCCTTTCCAGTATTAAGCATAAAACAGAACTGGATTTTTACAAGAAGAATACGGCCCGTCCCGGAAGCCCTCCACCCTGAGTGGAGCCAACTGCCCTCTCTCGGGCTTTTGAGGATTTGCTTCGGGAAGTAGATAATTAGAGTCTGCTATGGAAGAAAAGGGAATTGACAAAGTACGGGACGTTCTTGCCTTTAACCTCAGAAAGTACAGACAGGCACTGGGACTCTCACAGGAAAAATTTGCCGAAAAGGTCTCCCTGGGACACAGTATGATTGCAGCCATAGAGAGCCGGAAGAAGTTCCCTTCCTCCGACTCCATTGACGAGATCTGCCGCTTCCTCAATATAGAACCATACCAGCTCTTTCTCCCTGAAGAGCTGAACAGCAATGACAGGGTCATAGAGATCGGCACCCTCAGGGAACAGGTAAAAGAGGATCTGAACACAATCGTCAACGACAGATTCAGGGAATTTCTGACAAAGTAACGCCCTCAGCCTGTAATCGCCGACCCATAGAGGCTATAATTAACCACCGGAGGTGGTTGATTCACATGGGTTCAAGAGAGATCAGAACCTATCTTCAGGAGTGCTCTCAGAACTATTTAAGGGAGATGGGAACAAAGGTCCCCCTCCTTCACACCCCCTGTATCTATCCTTCCGGCTGCCCTGCGGGCACTGTGGTTCCCATTCAAACAAACTGCTCAAATATTATGGTCATCGGCCCCTACCCCCCGCCTGTCTGCAGGATTCTGAAAGAAGGGGAGAGTCCCCGGCCGGCGGCTGATCCTCTTTCCCCCCTGGGACTGGAACCCTATTTTAACGGAAGAGAGATGGTGTATCCCTTCGGGGGTGACCGGTCCTCCGATTACTTTACCTCACTGGGAGTGAACATAAGTGAGGCATGGATAAGCAGCATTGTGAAGATCCCCCTCTTCAGTGAGTCTATCAGGCTTCTTGAGAAGCTGGCGGAAGCGGGAATCCCCTGGATATTAAGGGAGATAGGACTCTGCAGCCCCCGGGTGGTCATCACCCTGGGAGAGATTCCCGGACGCATCCTTGAAAAACGGTACAAAGGCCCTCTGATCCGGCTCCCTTTTCCCCGCCGGGAGGACAGAGACTGGGACAAACAGACCATAGAGGCCTTCAAAACCATATGAAAGCCTGATCCCTTTATGGTAGTATCTGCCCATGAATGAGGAAAAAAACGAGTTACGAGAAGAGGACCTGGAACGGGTCAGCGGTATTGCCCGATACCATGAAAGAATGTGGATAGAAAGGGATGAAGACGGAAAAATAAAACAGGTCTACGATCTGGATCTGAACCCCATAGACAAGACCATGCTCTACCGCTCTTTTGAGAGCAGTACACAGGAGGACGGGTTCACCTACAAGGGGGAGTTTATTCCTCTTGAAAATGCCCGTGAAATTGCAAGAAAAAGATCTCAGGGATATCAGAGAAGAAACAGAGGCCACAGTCCGGAGGATGTACTTCAAAGTTAAATTATGTTATTTTCTTCCGATTTCATGATTTTTATGTTAGTAGAAATATACTAATTAAGAAAATTTAACAAAAAAGAACCGCATAACGGTATTTCAGAAAGTTATCAGCAAAAGTATAATAATCAACAATTTTTTAATATTCCGGTATTCTGCCGGAGAGAATGGAGACCAAATGTCACGACTTATCAATGCAGGACTCATCAGTATGGGAGGATATCTCCCCGGCAAGGAAGTTCCGCCATCAAAGAAAGAGGATCTTGTAAAATACCTGAGGAAGGAAACTCTCCTTCACCATGAATATATCGATGAAATCGAGAAAACCGGTGCCATGCCCGGACGGATTGAAACAAACTATGACGGATGGGAGTCCCAGCCCTGGTTTGACGAATGGGTTTCAAGGATGCCTCCGAAGAAACAGGCCGATCCCTTCCAGGGTGCTGTTGAACGACGCCGGGTTCCCATGGATCCCGTCTCAGTGAAGAAATCTGTCCACCCCCACCCCATGCTCTCATCGGATGCGGAAACACTGGCAGCAGCAAAGGCTATCTACAATGCGGGAATTGACAAGGATGAGATTGACCTTGTTCTCTGTTCCTCCCTGGTTCCCGATCTGTCGGTACCCCAGAACGCCTCCCTGGTTCAGCACAAACTGAAACTCCAGAACGCCGGTGCCATCAATGTGGACACATGCTGTTCCTCCTTTATCACAATGATGGAGATAGCCACCAACTATGTGCGCCTCGGCATGAAGAAGAAAGTCCTTATTGTGGGAAGCTCCCTGGACTCCCTTATCAATGACAAGTGCTCCTACTTCTCAGTCTATGTTGGAGACGGTGCGGTTGCGGGTATTGTGGGCGAAGTGGAAGACGGTTACGGCTACATTGCCTCCCACTCACACAGCATCGGTAAGCGCCACAAGGCGATCATCTTCCAGACAAGAGAACCCGCCCTTTCGGTCAAGACCTCCCAGGGCCCCAGCTACGAGCAGGAGTTTGTGACCTTCTATGACAAGGAGATGCAGAGGGAGATCGCCCACGAGACACAGAACGACATCAAGCGGGTCTGCGGAAAGATGTTCGCCAAGACCGAATACACCGAGAAGGATATTGACTTCCTCTCAACCCACCAGCCTGTTCCCTGGACTCCCGACGCATGGAGAGAGTGCCTGAATGTTCCCAAAGATAAGCTCTACCACTCCTGGGAGAAATACGGAAACATCGCCGTAGCCTCTTCAGCTGTGAATATGCTGGAAGCCGTGGAGCAGGGACATATGAAGGCGGGTGACAAACATCTTATTGTATCCTCAGGCGTTGGAGAGAACCACATTGCCCTGTTTCACCGGATTTCGCCCACTCTTGTAAAAAACATCAAGCATGAGTCCTGAGATAGACCATATTGCCATCAAAGTCAGCGACATAGAGAGTTTTGCTGAGGGACTGAAGGCCATGGGATGCTCTGTGGACTCTGTTAAACAGCACGATGAGGTGGGCATGAAGATCGCCTTTATCAGCGGCGGGGACAAGGGCCGGATGGAGCTTCTCCAGGTCACAGACTCCGCAAGCCCTCTAGCAGGCTGCCCCGACGGACTTCACCACATAGCCATGGCGGTGGAGGATATCGAGGCCAGCCACAGAATGATGAGCGAAAGTCCCCTCTACTCGGTGGAGGGGAATGTACGGCAGGGGGCCCACTCCCGGATCTTCTTCTACAGAATGAAGGGACAGGAGCACACCCTCTATGAGTGCACCGAAAAAGAGACCGGAGTGAAACATTGAATATTGATCTGACTGGTAAAACAGCCCTTGTCACCGGCGGAGCCGGGGGTATAGGAAGGGCCATAAGCAGAACCCTCGCAGCAGCGGGAGCAAAGGTAGTCATTGTCTGCCGGGACTCCTCCAAAGCAGAGGAGACGATCAGCCTGATTGAGAAGGACGGAGGCCGTGCGGTCTACTTCCTGATGGATCTGGCAGACGAGAAGAGCAGAGATGAAAAACTGGATGAGATTCTGGCTGCAGAGGGCGGCATCAGCCTCCTTGTGAACAATGCGGGGATCTCCGGCTTTATGGGGCCTGTTACAGGAACTCCTCTTGATGAGCTGCGGTCGGTACTGGAAGTAAACCTCTCAGCGCCCTTCCATCTGGCTCAGAAGATCCTTCCGGGAATGCAGGACAGGGGATTTGGACGGATTATCAATATCAGTTCTGTCGCCCCCAGGGTGAATCCCCCCTTCTCTGTGACCTATAATATGAGTAAGGCGGGACTGAACTCCTTCACCTCCTCCCTCTCAAGAGAGGTGGCGGCAGACGGAGTAACTGTCAACGCCATTGCCCCGGGACTGGTCCTGACAGACCGGATCAAAAATAAGAGAATACCCGGACTGGCCGCTGAAAAGGGGCTCAGCGAGGAGCAGATCCTGCAGGGGATGACATCCAAATCTGACACAAAGGAACTGACCTCCGAGGAGGAGCTGGCTCAGACAGTTCTCTTCCTCTGTTCCTCAGGGGCAAAAAATATCACAGGAGAGATCATCGAAGTCTCCGGCGGTTATCAGGGATAATCTCAGCGATAAATCAGATACAAGGAAGGTAACAACATGGTAGATTACAACGAATTTAAAGAGTTTATGGAAAACTATTTCAGGGATTACAGTCAGTATGCCCAGGATGAAGAGACCATGCCCAAAATGGACAAGTACTGGACCGAGGACATCAAGGTCACAGCATACTTCCAGCTTCCCGGAGGAGAATATCCCTTCAAAATGTACAACAGACGGGAGTGGGAAGACTTTCTTATAAAGGGTCATCTTACAATCTGGGAGAACCTGAGTCCCACGGATATGATGCTGGATACGGTTCAGCTTAAAACTACATCCATGTTGAAAGTTGTCAAATTCGACAGAAAAACGAACAAGGAATTGGTTAACCTCGACGGTATAGGGTACTATACTCTTAGGAAGGTGGACGGAGCCCTCCAGATTCAGAGTCTGGATTTCTTTACAGGAGATGCGGGAACCTTCGCCAGTCTTTATACAATGGAATAGGGAGAGAATAATGAGCAAGGCAACAGTTGTAACAGGAGTAATCGGTGAGGATGTCCATGTAACAGGCATCAGGATTCTGGAACACGCCCTCAGGAGCGACGGTTTTGACGTTCACTCCCTCGGCATTCACAACTCCCAGGAGGATTTTATCACAGCGGCCCTGGAATCAGGCGCCGATGCCATACTTATATCCTCTCTTGCAGGTCATGCTGAGATGCTTCTTCAGGGATTCCGTGAGAAGTGTGACAAGGCCGGGCTGAAGGATCTCAGACTCTACATCGGCGGACAGCTTGTTATCCATGCAGAGCCCTGGGAGGAGACAGAAAAGCGTTTTATGAAACTGGGATTCGACTCTGTTGCCATTCCCTTCAATCTGCCCAAGGCTGTTGTGGCGGAGCTGAATGAAGACCTTTGTTCGGCCCGGGATAAAACATCAGCCTGATTTTCTAACCGGCCCTCCGGCACGCAGCACCGGATGTTACTCACTGAAAAAGCCATACCGGCCGGAAGTACATCACAATGAGGAGTACAGCTCTTGGAAATATCAAATAAGAAATGGAGCGATGACTACTTCCGCACCCAGCGGGAGAAGGTTCTCGCCATGTGGCCCACCGGAAAAGGTGTAGACATCGAAGACGGTGCCGCCTACCACAAGAGCCTCGGTGACGGCCGGAACGCCGCAAAGAAGGTTCTGAAGGCCCGGGACGAGGGAAAGACACTGCTCTGTCCCTCTCTGGGTTCGGATACAGTAAAAAACCATAAAAATCTTCTGCTTCATATGCAGAACGAGGGTCAGGTCGACATTCTGACCTCATATATAGACAGCCTCACAAGAAACTGCCGTTTCGAGATGGCCAGCCAGGGACTGATGCAGGCGGAAGCCGCCGGACGTCCTGTGCTGAACGGGTTTCCCTTTGTTGTCCACGGTGTAGAGAAGGCCAGAGAGGTAAT
This sequence comes from Oceanispirochaeta sp., assembly GCA_963676905.2. Lineage (GTDB taxonomy): Bacteria > Spirochaetota > Spirochaetia > DSM-2461 > DSM-2461 > Oceanispirochaeta. Next base: position 1,146,154 of record CAXXVE010000001.1, on the reverse strand, counting down.
GGATGCAGTTGAGATCCCCTCTCTCCTCTTCGGCCCCACCCCCGATGCGCGGCTGACCCACGAGATTGGTCTGGCTGCGGGACAGTCCGGTTATTCCGGAGGTCCCATGATCTCTTTCTGGAACTACACAAAGAATGTCCGCCCCGAAGAGGTCATCCATAACTTTCAGTACGTAAACAGGCTCATGGGCCGTTATGAGGAGATGGGAGTTCCTATTCTCTACTGCGTCAGCGGCGCCATGCCCTCAGTAAGCCCGCCCTCCCTGATGATTGTCCCCGAGATAATCGAGGTGCTTATCGCAGCGGCACAGGGTGTAAAGCACATACAGCTGAACAGCTGGGTCCAGGGTCATCTGGCACAGGATATTGCCTACATAGAGGTCTTCAAAAAGATGGCAGACCACTATCTGAAACAGCAGGGCTTCGATGATGTTGTAACAACCAAGTACAGTGTCAGCCCTACAGGACGCTTTCCCGTAGCCACAGACCAGGTATACGCACTGATATCTCACTTTATGATGATCGGTGTACTCGGGGGTGTGCAGGTCTGCGGTTCAAGAACCATAGACGAGGCCCTCCACATACCCACACCAGAAGGTTCGGCCCATAGCTTCCGGAACGCCAAGATGTTCCTGAATATGCTGCAGCCCCAGAAATTCGATGTTTCTGCCAATGCACAGATCCTGGCTGAAATGGAAATTATGGAGGCTGAGGTCCGCTGTCTGATGGACAAGGTTCTTGAGATGGGCGGAGGTGATGTCGTACAGGGAACAGTCAAAGCCGTCGACGAAGGCGTACTGGACCAGCCCTACTCAACCTCTCAGGTCGTGAAGGGCAAGGTACTGGGAGTGAAGGATTCGACCGGAGCCGCCAGATACTTCGATATGGGAAACATTCCCTTTACAGACGATATCAAAGCCTTCCACAGGGAAAAAATCTCCGAAAGGGAGAAGGACCTTGGAGAGAAGATCAGTTATGAGACTATTATCAGCGATATGACCGCCATCAGTTCGGGAAGTATTCTGTAGAGGGTAACCTCATAATTAAAGTGACAGGAAGACCGGTTTTTGCCGGTCTTTTTTTTGGCCAGCAGGGAAAAGAGCTCAGCTCTCCCTGCGCTCCAGAGCTTCTCTGATCCGTTCAGCCAGCTCACCCAGAAGCAGGGGCTTCATTACAAGTCTCTCAATCCCCAGAGACTTCAGCCTCAGCTCCGAAAGGCCTTCGCTGAAACCTGTACAGAGGAGAACCGGAAAGTCCTTGCGGATGGCCCGGACCTTATCAGTAAGAACATCGCCTGTCATTCCAGGCATGGTGACATCGCTTATAAGGATATCGTAACCCTCAGGGTCTTCTCTGAAGAGTTCAAGGGCGGTGGCGCTTCCCCTGACGGCCCTCACCTTATAGCCCAGATGCCCCAGCAGATCTCTTGCAAGGTCCACCTGAAGCTGTTCATCATCCACAAAGAGAATGCTTTCGCTTCCCCCTCTGATCTCCCGGCTTTCTGCTTCTTCATCCTCCATGACTCCGTCGCTGCAGAGGGGCAGCAGAATATTGAAAGTGGTTCCTTCTCCCTCGCGTGTATAAACAGAAACAGAACCCTTCATCTCGGTAATGATTCCATGGACCACAGAGAGCCCCATGCCAGTCCCTTCTCCAGGAGACCTGGTTGTGTAAAAGGGTTCAAAAATCCGCCGTTTGACTTCAATACTCATTCCACAGCCCGTATCGCTTATTAAAAGCTGGGCATAGCGGCCTGCTTCAATATCCAGAGCAGATTTTTCAGGATTGTTTATCCTTGTCTGCTTCAGCTCCAGTTCAAGGACACCCCCTTCACCTTTCATTGCCAGTCCGGCATTGGTGCACAGGTTCATCACAATCTGCTGAAGCTGTACGGGGTTCCCCTTAACGCAGACTGTTTCATCCAGGCTCTGCCGTATTTCGATGGTTGACGGAAGGGTTCCCTTCAGCAGGGTCAGAGTCTCTTCAATTATCTGGCTCAAATTGATAGACCGCTTCTCCTTCCCGGAAATTCTGCTGAAGGAGAGGATCTGGGCTATAAGGTCTCTGGCTCTCTTACCTGCAGAAACAATCTGATCAAAATAAAGATATTCCCTGGAATCAGGCGCCACCGACTTCCGTCCAAGATCAGCATAACCAAGGACACCTCCCAGCACATTGTTGAAGTCATGGGCGATGCCGCCGGCGAGAGTTCCCAGAGCCTGCATTTTCTGGGCCTGACTGAACCTCTCCTCCATCATCTTCTGATGGGTCATGTCCCTTATGGCGGCAACCCTGACCTGATGCCCTCTGTACTCGAGAAGCCTGGCCCGGATCTCCACAGGAAAGAGGGTGCCGTCCTTTTTCATGGCCACAGCTTCATAGGGTTCGACATATCCCTCATTGATTTTCTGACGGATAAGAAGAAGAGAATCTTCAGAAAAACATTTTTCAAGGGTGAACTGATTGGCTATCTCATCTCTTGTATAACCGAACATATCAAGAAACACATTGTTGATCTGAAAAGTGTAGCCGTCCTTGTGAATGATCAGTCCCTCCCAGGTGGACTCTACAAGTTCCTGAAGGGTATTCTCATTCTGTTTTTTACGGAAATTGTTCAATCCTAAAATCAGAATCAGAACAACGAGAAGGATAAAGATTACAATAACAAGCCATATCTGCACCTTGTATTCGTTGTAAAGGGAAAAAGGACGGTTCTCTATTTCACTCTCGGGAGGAAGGGATCTCAGTGAAATATTATATTTTTCAAGACCGGGGTAATTGAAGATAAATCTGTTGTACCCTTTTTTTATAACCGGAATGTCCTTTGGAGACTCCCCCGCAAGAATCCTCAGGGATAGATCCGCCATGGCATCCCCGTGGGCAAAACCGCTGATAACCTTTCCGCCTATTACAACTCCCCTCAAGTTGAAATCAACCAGGCAGTAGATAGGCCTTGAACTGGCTTCCGAGATGATTTCTCCAACCTTCTCGTATGTATAGGAACGGCCGTCCCTGTCGGCATAGTACACGCCCACAAGCACAAGTGTTGTTGGAGGGAGGGAGGCCAGCTCCTTCTGCAGATCCTGAATGGAAAGATTCTCATTATATCTCAGCCGCACAGGGAGAATCATTTTTTCAAGTTCCCCGGCAATACTTTTCTGCCAGGCTCGGCCTGTCAGAAGATAGTCATTGAGAATATAGATCTCCTCTGTTTCCGGGTGGAGCCGGAGCATAAGTTCAACCGTTTCTCCAGGGGAGGAGATCTCAGCTATACCTGTAAAATCAGGAAGCCTTTCTATCATGGAGTCTTCAAAGAAATTTACACCGCTGAAAACAACAGGGACTCCCGGAAAAAGCTCATCGTGACTGGCTCTGATAAAATCAAAACCGTTATTGTCTGAAACAAGGACAATGGAGAAATCCACGTCCCTGTATTTCAGCTTTATAAAATCTTTCAGGGCGCGGTTGTACTCATCGGACGAGTGATTCTTGCTGTCCATATGTTCAATATGGAGATACAGGTTGTTTTTTTCGGGATTCAATCCTGCTTCTATCCCCCGTAGGATCTCCCGGGGCCAGTTCATGCCGGCATCATAGGAGTTCAGATAAAGGATATGAACAGGAGTATCCTCCTGAGCGGAGAGGGGAAGAATCCCCAGAGAGAGAATCAACAGAATGTAGAGACACCCGGACCGAAACATCGCTTTTTAAATTATAGTTTATAGAAACTGGATATTAACAGAAAAAAAAAGGCAGGGAAGAGCTGACTGAGCAGAGAAAGAATGAGTGGGGCCATTAGCAGAAGAGAAACAGACAGGGAAGCTGCATACTCTTCACATATGTCTTCCTGTCAAGAATCTCCGGACGGCCCGCTCAGGGTACGGCCGACAAAGGATGAAAAAAGCCTGAAAAACCCTCCTGTCCCTCTTACGGGGGTCAACCAGTTCAACTCACGCTGAATTGCGGCTCCGGCAAAGGGGATCTCCTTGAGCAGGCCTGCCGCAAGTTCCCTCCTGACCGCCTCGCGGGAGATCACAGTACCCCCCAGCCCGGACTCGGCAAGCTGTTTGATTGTGGAGAGGCTGCCGGCGTTCATTACAATATTCAGGTCATCGGGATCAAGCCCCCGGGCCATCAGATAGCGTTCGAAATACTCCCGGGTTCCCGACCCCTCCTCTCTGAGAATCAGGGGCAGAGCGAGAAGCTCCTCCGGTCCCAGGACTTTCAGTCCGGCTGCATCAGAGTCAGGTGAGCAGACAAAGATCATCTCATCTTTGCCGAACAGAGTTGTCTCCAGTTCCGGATGCTGGGCAAAGCCCTCAACCGCGGCAAAGTCGATCATTCCTCCGGCCAGCTGTCCGGCCATCTCTCTCGTATTGCCTATCACAAGATCCAGCTCAAACCGCGGATGAGCCTGTTTGAAGTATCCTATAATCCGGGGAAGAATATACTCCCCGATCGTCAGGGTCGCACCGATGGTAAAGTGCCGCCGTCCATCGATAAAGTCTGTAAGCTCCCTCCTGACCGACAGGCTTCTCTGCTCCAGAACTTCAAGCTGTTCCTTCAGATACTTTCCCGCCTCGGTCAGCCGCAGCCTCCGGCCGTCCCGCTGAAAAAAAACTGCGCCGTAGTGCTCCTCAAGCCATGCTATGTGCTGTGAGACGGCGGGCTGGGAGAGCCCCAGTTCCTCCCCCGCCCTGGTGAGGTTTTCAAGACGTGCGGCATGCAGAAAGGTAAGGTGTTTAAAATCTATCATAAGCTATACTTATGAATACATCATAAAATATAATTTTTCATTATGCTATAAATTTCATAAACTGGGCCCATGAAAAGTGAAATGAATGTTCAATTCGGCCTGGTGCCTGGAATTCTGATCTGCGCCGCTCTGGCGGCAGTCTCAACCTTTATACACTCCTACATCCCCGCAGCGGGTTCTGCTGTGATTGCCATGTTTCTCGGAATGGCCTGGAGGGGCTTCAGGGCTCCCTCCCAATCCTGGGTACCAGGAATGGGCTTTACCTCGAAGAAGCTCCTTAAATTTGCAATCATACTCCTTGGCGGAAGCCTCAATCTGATGCAGTTAAGGACTGTGGGCACGATGTCCTTCAGAGTCATGGTCTTCACTCTCCTCTCTGCCTTTGTGGCGGCGCGGCTTGTTGGAAAATATATGATGAAAATAGGCTTCAACCAGAGGAACCTGATTGCTGTTGGAACGGGAATCTGCGGAGGAAGCGCCATTGCGGCCCTCTCCCCCATTCTGGATGCCGAGGATGAGGAAATAGCCTACGCCATCTCCGCAACCTTTCTATTTGATATCATAGGGGTACTTCTCTTCCCCATTATGGGACATCTGCTCCATCTGAGCGATATGGGTTATGGCCTCTGGGCGGGAACTGCTGTAAACGACACAAGCAGTGTTGTGGCCGCGGGTTACACTTACAGCCAGGCGGCCGGAGATTACGCCACCATTGTGAAGATGGCCCGGACAACAATGATCCTTCCCATAGGACTTCTGCTGAACGCCGCGGTCCTTTTGCGGAACAGACGCAGCGGTGAGACGGCGGGTCAGGGCAGTTTCCATGCCGGCAAACTGATCCCCTGGTTTATCGTAATCTTCTGCGGTGTTGTGGCCCTGAACACTCTCTTCCCCTTTCCGGCGGCTCTGTCAAAGGGAATGAAGCAGGCTTCATCCTTTATCATAACCATGGCCCTGGCCTCCATCGGCCTCAAGACCGATGTGAGAGCCCTGCTGAAAGGGGGGAGAAGCGCCCTGATTCTGGGAGGTGTCGTCTCCTTTGTTGTAGCCGCTGTGAGTATTTCAGTCCAGTTTTTTATGGGTGCAATCTAGGCTCAGAGGACCTCTACCAGGCTCTCCATCTTCCACTGTTCACCCAGTATTCTGTCAGGTCCCGTGAGGGTCACTCTGACCCGCCCGTGCAGATCACGGGAACTGGTACCCAGCATAAAGTCGAACTCCCCGGCTTCCACGACACGATTTCCGTCGGGCCCTGTAAAACTGAGGAGGTCGGCAGGCACTCTGAATCTCAGGGTTCTTGTCTCTCCCGGTTCCAGGGTCACCCGTCTGAAGGCTTTCAGCTCCTGAACGGGACGGACGAGGGAGGCATAGAGGTCACGCACATAGAGCTGAACAACTTCGTCGCCGGCCCTTTTTCCTGTGTTCTTTACAGACCCCGTCAGGACTATCTCACCATCCGCTGGATACTCGGCTGACTCTGCTTCAAAGTTGCCGAGCTCAAAAGTCGTATAGGAACAGCCGTGGCCGAAGGGATACTCGGCGCCGAACTCCTTCTGGATCGGAGTACCGGCGCTCTTCATCTTATGATTGTAAAAATAGGGCATTGCTCCTGCAGACCGGGGAATTGATACAGGCAGTTTGCCTCCGGGGTTTGTGACTCCCTTAAGAACATTGACTGTTGCATCAGCCCCCTGCTGTCCGGGAAGCCAGGCCTGGAGAACTGCCGATGCCCCCTCGAAGCCGGTGCCAAGATGGTAGGGCCGTCCGCTGTATACGACAATAACAGTCGGCTTTCCAAGAGCCAGAACTGCATCAATCAGCTGCTGCTGCACACCGGGAAGAGTCAGGGAGCTGGCATCTGAGCCCTCTCCCACCGTGCCGCTCAGAAAGAGGCCGGCCAGGTCGCCCACAGCCAGAACGATCCTGTCTGCCCCTTCAGCCGCATTCACAGCTGCGGCAATTCCGGAGGCATCATAACTCACATAATCATCCTGTGCACTTCCATCGAGAACCACATCTCCCGGAAAAACCATGGGCTTGTCGGGCCGCCCTGAAAGGACACGGCAGCCCTCTTCAAAGATCAGACGGTCTCCGTACTCCTCCTCCAGTGCCTCCCTCAGGGTCCTGAGCTGGGAGCTTCCCTCTTTCTGCTCAGAGAGAATCAGATGGACGGGAAAGGCATAGCCTCCCATCATCCCCATAGGGTTGTCGGCCAGCGGCCCCAGGAGGGCCAGCCGTTCACTCCCGTTGAGAGGAAGGACACCGTCATTCTTCAGAAGGACCATGGACTCCCCCGCCGCCTTGAGGGCCAGCTCCAGATGTTCATCTGACTGCAGGCAGATAGCACCTTCATCGGCATAGGGATTGTCAAAGAGGCCGAGACGGAATTTCTCAGTCAGATGCCTGGTGACAGCTTCATCCACATCGGCCATGTGGAGGAGGCCCTTTTCGACAGCCTCTTTCACTCCCTCAAAGTAGAGGGAATTTCCAGGCAGCTCAACATCCATTCCCGCAGCAATGGATGCGGCTGAGGCATGGGCTCCGTCGGGCTGTGTCCGGTGATCCTTCACAAGCTGGGAGAGGCCTTCATAGTCGGAGACTACAATGCCGTCAAAATTCCACCTATCCCGGAGCAGACCGTTCAGGTACTCCCGGGACTGGTGAAACGGCTCTCCGTCAAGGTCGTGATAGGCAGGCATGACTGATCCCGCACCACCCGTCTTTACAGCCATCTCAAAGGGGTAGAGAAAGAGGTCGTTGAACTCCCGTCGCCCGATCCGGACGGGGGCATGGTTCCGTCCGCCCTCGCTGAAGGCATGACCGGCATAGTGTTTCAGTGTGGCCAGCAGAGGATGCTTTTCATCCTGCAGTCCCCGGACCCAGGCCGTACCCATCATGGCACAGAGGTAGGGGTCCTCGCCGAAGGTCTCCTCGGTCCTGCCCCAGCGGGCGTCCCGGCAGACATCAAGAACCGGAGCCAGCCCCTGACGGGAACCAACGGAATAGACTTCGGCGCCGATGGCATCACCGATCTTCTTCATCAGGTCGGGATTCCATGTGGAGCCGTTATTGATCCCTGCGGGAAAGATTGTCGCTCCCTTTGCCATCAGGCCGGAGAGGCACTCCTCATGGGGCAGTGCCGGAATACCAAGGCGTGTCTCCTTCACAAGGAATTCCTGAACCCGGTTGAGGAAGCGAACACCCTTGACAGGATCTATATCCTGACTGCCCAGAGGGCGGGTGATCTGACCGATCCCGTCCTTCATCACAGCAAAGGGGTCCATGATCCCCTTGCTGTTCTGCATACCGCTGATACTTTTAACGGAGATATCCCCGGACTCTTCAATACTCATCCATATGGAGGTCAGCTGTGCTGTCTTCTCCTCCAGTGTCATTCTCTTTACAAGCGCTTTCGCCTTATCTCTTAACTCCATCATCTATCCTTTTACGGCCCCTGCTGTCAGTCCTGCAACAATATACTTTTGGAGAAAAATATAGAACAGGGTCATCGGCATCAGAGCGATGGTTATAAAGGCCATGATTTGATTCCAGTTTGATGTGAACTGCCCCTGAAACTGCATAATACCCAGAGGAATAGTAAATTTACCGGGATTATCCAGAACCAGCAGGGGCATTAGAAACTGATTCCAGCTCTGAATCAGTGTGATGATGGTCACCGTTGAGATCACCGGGGTCGACAGAGGCAGAACCACCCTGTAGCCGAAGGTGAGCAGGGTGCCCCCGTCAATGGAAACGGCGTCCTGAAGCTCCGACGGGATATCCTTGAAGAAACCTGTCATTATAAAGATTGTCATAGGAAGGCTGAAGGCCGTCTGTGCCAGTATAAGACCGAAACGGGTTCCCAGCAGCCCCAGGTCCCGGAGCTGGAGATAGAGAGGCAGGATGGCTACAGTTATCGGAAAAAGCATTCCCATAATAAAAAAGTTATAGATGAGCTCCCGGCCCCTGAACTGAACTCTCGAAAGGGCAAGAGAGGCTGCAGCAGAAGCGAAAAGTGTCAGTAGAATGACGACTGAAGAGATCAGAACAGAGTTGCCCAGGAAAACCCAGAAGGCATTGTTCTTCAACAAGATCAGCTTATAGGAGTCTGCAAAAACCGGATTCGGCAGGCCGAAGGGATCATTCATCAGCTGCCCGTTTGTTTTTAAACCACCTATGATCACTGCATAGACAGGAAAGAAGAATATTGCGGCACAGACCACGCCGCAGACGATTCTTCCAATATTACCTTTTTTGGCCATCATACTAATCCTCATTCACTATAAAACGCTGGTAGACGAGATTGAAGCAGAAACAGATTACGAAGAGCATAACTGCCACAGCACTGCCGTAACCGAAGGCGAATCTCTTGAATCCGAAGTTGTACAGATAGGTTACAAGGGTCTCCGAGCTGTTGACCGGCCCACCCTGTCCCAGGGCCCAGACCACATCAAAAATGTTGAAGGCGCCGATGATGGAGAGAAAAATTGAGATGATAAAGCTGTTCTTCATACAGGGGATGATGACATGCAGTACCGACTGCAGGGGGCTGGCACCATCCACAACTGCAGCATCCTCCAGTTCCGCAGGAATACTCTGCAGTCCGGCAATGTAGATGATCAGATGAAATCCCAGATACTTCCAGACAATGACAACAAGGATGGCCGGAAAGGCTGTGTCAGGGCTTCCGATCAATGCGATCTGCCGTCCGTCCAGAAACAGTTTTGAAAAAATTGTAGGCACTCCGAACTGAGGATTATATATAAACTTCCAGATAATTCCTGAAACGATTTCTGCCAGAATATAGGGAAAGAAAAAGATACTTCTCAGAACAGACTCACCCCGGAAGCGGTTTCTACCGATCAGCAGGGCAAAAAGAAAGGCCATGGGAAGCTGGATAAAGAGGGAGATGGCAATAACCTTCAGGTTATTGATAAAGGCTGTATGAAACACCTCATCATTCAGAATTTTACTGAAGTTCCCGAATCCCCTGAAATTGTTGAGGGGGCCGATTCCATTCCACTTGTAAAGGGAATAGTAGCCGGCCTGAATGACAGGGACAATAACAAAGAGCAGAAAAAGAATAAGAGCCGGAGCCAGCAGGGCTGAGACAAGAAGCCCTTTCTTCATGGCACTGCGGCGCATATACAGATTTGATGTCATGATTTCTTCCAATTAATAAATAGATACCGAAGGCTGCCTCCGGAAAAAGAGCCCCGCTTTTCAAGAAAGGCGGGGCCGTATATTAATTACATGTTGTCTTCCCACTCAGCCTGAATTGCTGCGGCACACTCTGCAGGAGTGGCGACTCCGGCAAAGAGCTTCGCAGTTGCATCATTTACAGCGGCACCCACTGCAGGGGGCAGAATCTGATCATAGTAAAGCTGGTAGTAATCGGCTGCCTGAATGGCACTTATCATCTTGAGGGCATTGGCGTTTCCTTCAAGAGCGACCTCTGCTCCTACAACGACAGGAATAGAGCCTTCTGTTTTGGATATGGCAATATTGTTCTCTTTGGAGAGAAAGAAATCCAGAAAGTCCACTGCGGCATCCGGGGCATTTTTACCCAGAACGTATCCGCCGCCGCCACCCATAATATCGGTACCCTTTCCGGCACCTCCTGTAACCTCGGGGAAGGTGAACCATCCGAGATCGTCTCCCAGTCCTTTACCACTGAGTGAGTTTGCGACCTGAACATCAGGAGCCCACTGACCCATCAGTTCCATGGCGGCTTCACCATTACCCATGAGGGCTGATTCGTCATCATAGGAAGAACCGAGGAATCCGGTCTGGAAGGGGTCCAGCGCCAGGAGCTGCTGAAGGAGTTCACCGGCCTTTACAAAGGGAGCATCCGCAAAGGAGCCGCTGCCGCTGTAGGCCTTGTCAAAAGCCTCCTGTCCACCGACTCTCATTGCCAGATAGACCCACCAGTAATGGGCAGGCCACTTATCTCCAGCCCCCACGGAAATGGGTGTATATCCGGCTCTCTTTATGGCGGGGATGATAGCAAGCATGTCGTCCCAGGTTTCAGGCACTTCTACACCTGCTTCCGCAAATATCGCTTTATTGTAGTAGATACCCACAGCGCCCATATCATAGGGAGCGCCGTAGTATACTCCGTTATTTCCATATACCTGCAGAGCACCTGCTCCGATTCTGCTGCTCAGTTTGCTCTCTACAAGAGGGGTAATATCCCTGAGCATTCCGGCATTGGCGTATTCGTTCATAACACCACCGCCCCAGGAATAGAAGAGGTCCGGGGGATTACCCGCCTGAATGGCGACCTGAACCTTCTGTTTGAATGCTTCATTTTCAAGCATGACCAGATCGACTTTTACATCCGGGCGGGCTGCTTCAAATTCGGCAATCATCTCTTTTCTGACATTCTCTCTGGGGTCATCAACGCCGCCTCCTCCAGACAGCGCCCACCATGAAAATGATGTGACTCCGGATGAGCTCTCCTGCTGTCCTCCTGCAAAACAGGGAAGTGCGGCCAGTAACAGAACCAATACACTAAGCATTATTTTAAAACGTTTATTCATAAGACCTCCTTTGGGCTTTGAGAGGATTATAAATGAACACTCAACAGGACAACAGAGGTGGAAAATCGGAAATGACTATGGGTACTACTACCTATACCCTCCGGATGAGGTGCCGGACTAGAGTGACTGGAACCACTTCACAGCAAAGAGACGGACCTCTCTGGAACTCTCCATGTCAAGCTTCTCTTTCAGATGGTCCCTGTAGTTATGGATGGTTTTGACAGATAAATTGAGCTCTCCGGCAATGTCACTGGCCCCGAAGCCCTGACCGATCAGCTTCAGCACATCCAGTTCCCTTGGGCTCAGACGGCTGACGGCAGACCCCTGAGGTCCCCCTTTTTTCCCGAAGCGGGCGGCCAGGATGCGGCTCTGCATTTCAGAGGAGAGATAGATCTGTCTTGAAAGAACCATCCCCACAGCCTCCAGAATTGCTTCGGGAGCGGCCTGCTTCATCACATAACCCAAAGCTCCCGCCTCAAGTGCCCGTTCGGCATACAGGGATTCATCGTGCATGGAAACAACAAGTATCCCGACCTCAGGCCGCCGCTCTCTCAGGATGGCAACAAGATCAAGGCCGTTCTGGTTTCTCAGAGTGATATCAACAATAACGAGATCCAGCTCAACCAGATCTACTACAGCCAGAGCCTCTTCCACATCACTTACTTCTTCTGTGATTTCATAACCGGGAACCGTCCTCAACAGGGTAGCCAGCCCCTGCCTGAATACGGGATGATCATCTACAAGTAGAATTTTATCAGCCATTTAAACCTCCCTCTTTCCAGCGGCAGGAGACTTCTGTTCCATGTCCGGTAGAAGAGATATCAACACTGACACCGGCACGCCGGCCTCTGTACTTCATTATCTTCAAACCCATTCCCCTGCTTGTTCCGCTCTTTTGAAATCCCCTGCCATTATCACTCACAGTAACTGTGAAACAGTCGCCGTCCTCCTCCCTGAATGAATCCAGGCCGACATGAATGCGTTCTGCTCCGGAGTGTTTTATACCGTTGTTCACAGCTTCCTGAACAATCCTGTATATCTCAATACTCCTCTCTGTATCCGACAGGCAGGGATCAACCCCTCCTGAATATTCAATAGTCATCCCGGAGGCTTCCGCCATCTCTCTGCACAGGATTTCCAATGCGGGGGAGAGCCCCTGCTCAGCAATTCCAAGGGGAACCATGCCTCTGACAATCCTCTTTGTTCTATTAATGGAGTCTGCAAGGATCTGCTTTATGCTTTCAACTTCCTCCAGAGATTCAGGCACCCTGTCCTTCAGAGAGAACCCCAGGGCACTTGTGTACAGAGCAGCGCTGGCAAGATGCTGACAGAGATCATCATGAAGATCCTGGCCGATCCTCTCCATTGTGTGTCTTGAGATATCCACAACTTCCTGTTCCAGCCTTTTCCGCTCTGCCACTTCGGCAAGGAGGTGTTTATTTGCTTTAGTAAGCTCCTCGGTTCTGTTCTCAACTATACGGACAAGCCTTTTTTCATGGCTTCTGACCTGAGAGAGAAGAATGGCTCCCTGAAGAGAGCTGGCCACCTGTTTTGTCAGGGTCTTATAGTTCTCTGTATCAGGATGGTTTCCGGGTAGAATGAGATACCCCAGTGCACGGTCCTGAAAGGAGAGAACGCTGAACATCCAGGTCTTGCTGTCTCGGGTAGTCAGCTCCTCATCAATATGGGGGAGCACCTCACGCCCGCTGAACTCCTGACTGATGCCTGGAATAAACAGTCCGTCCTTCATCTTGAACATAAGCCGGGACCGGTCTCCCCCCCCATCGGGATCTTCACTGTACATAACAAGAAAAGCATGGCTGAACCCCAGTTGGAGAAGCCCCTCGGAGAGAGATTTGAACAGAGCCGGAAACTCGAAAGATCCTGCAAGAGAGATTCCTGCATTTCTGAGAGTATGACTCCGACGCTTCTCCTGAAGCCTCTCGTTGACCATATTCCGGGTCCTGACCTCCCACAGCCGTTTTTCTGTATTTCTGAAAACAGCTATCCAATGCTCTCTGGAAGGCTGCAGCGACTCTTCGAATTCTGAAATGAGCTCCTCCAGAACTGAGAGGTCCCCTGCACGGAAAATTGAGGATGCTAGGATCCTGTCGATCTCATGCTGAAATGCCTCCGTATCATCTTCGGACAGAAGGGATTCAAGGGAGTCCCTGTCCACAGAAGCTGCGGTTTTCAAACTGCCCGCCTTTATCTGCGGGAATCCCGTATTGAATCCTCCCCTGCATGTGCAGGATTGCCTTATCAGAGGCTGACAGCTTAAGCTGAGATCCCTCGGCGCCTCTCCATCCATCAGCCTGTAGAGCTCCCTGACAGCCAGAACACCAAGCTCGTAGAGAGGCTGAGTGACTGTGGTCAGAGGCGGCGTACAGAAGGCGGACTCTTCAATGCCGTCAAATCCGCAGACGGCTACAGTTTCGGGAACAGCGATGCCCTGCTCGGAGAGTTTCCGGATAGCACCGATGGCCATCAGATCATTCAGGCAGAGAAGGCAGTCAAAGTCCCTGCGCTCCTGTAGAAGAGATGCCGCCGCTTCCATACCGGACTGCTTGGTGAACCGGCCGTGAATGATCAGTTTCCTGTCAATGGAAATATTTAGACGGCCTAAAACCTTTTCAATGGCAAGCCGCCTCTGTTCTGATTCGGGATGCCACTCCGGGCCGGCGATCAGTGCAAAACGCCGCCGCCCGTGATCGACGGCCATGTGACGGACAATCTCCTCCATTCCCTCACGGCCGTCCACACTTACCGAACCGGCACCTTCTATGGGCAGGCCTATGGAGATTTTGGGAATATGGGGTCTGGTTGTAAACAGAGATCTGACCTGAGTGGGAGACAGATAGGTGGATACTGTTGATGAAACAACAATAATTCCATCAAAATTCCCTGAATGAGCCTGTCTGTAGAATGGATAGGCCAGACGGTTGTCCCCGCCAGAAACACCGGTCCGGGAGCCCATAAAACAGATCAGCCGCTTGGAGTGGTTTTCCGCTTCATCAGAAATTCCCCGCCAGAGAGTGGCCTGATAGGCTTCGTCCACCTCCGCCCCCAGAACGGCAATGCTGTTATGCCCTCTATCCATTTCAACCTCAGTCCGGAAGTGAACACCTGAAGGGTCTTGCTGGAAGCCCCGCCTGATTATAGAGATTCACAACACAGTAGTCCTTCCATGCGAAATCCACAGAGACCGTGGAATCCCGTTTCAGTTCCGGAAGGCCAATCTTCACCGACTCTCCGGAGATCTTAATCTCAGGATCTTCAACCCTTCTGCCGTCGAGGCAGACATCCACTGCCGAAAGCCGTTCCCCCTGGAGAATAAGTCCTCCCCGGGCATTGTCAAATGAGAGAACAATCCCTTCTCCATCCAGAACGGCCTCCCTGAACGCCGGGGATTCGCAGAGGATTTCCCGGCCATACACCTTTCCCAGAGCCAGGAGGGCGAGCCTTTCGCCCACAGGTTTCTTCCTCTTGGGATGTATGTCTTTCTCCATGCCGCTGTCCATGATGGATGCCATCCATACCCGGGGAACAGTTGAGGCAACCCGCTCCTGCTGATCCCTCAAGAGGGGGTAGTCCCCCCCGTCACAGTGAAGCCACTTGCGGAAAGGAGCAAGCTGAACAAGGAGAAAAGGGAGCTCTTCTCCCCAGACATCCCGCCAGCAGCGGATCAGTGAGGAGAGTACCGTGTCGTAGATGTCGGCATGGGAGTTGTCGGACTCTCCCTGATACCAGAGAAATCCTCTTACCTTGAAGGGAGAAAGGGGGAGCAGCATTGTATCGAACAGCCCGCCGGGACGCTTCGGGTCAAGGGGGCCGGGGTTCGGTACAGGCTCCGCATAATCAGGCGCAGCCATAAACTCCTCCATTTCACTATCACTCATTCCGAAGGAGAGTCTTTCGGAGCGTTTGTCTGCAAAAAGGTCATTACGGTAATTGCCCGGATCAGCCTTGAAACCGGCAATCCACTTCTCTTCATCCAGGCCCTCTACAGAGCTTTTGTATTCATCCAGCCAGATACGGCCCTCATTCCCCTCAAGATACTTCGGGTCCATCCAGTTGCAGGCCTGGGTTCCTCCCCAGTTGCATCCGACTATGCCCACAGGGACATTCAGCTCCTCCCGGAGACGGGCGGCAAAGTAGTATCCCGCAGCACTGAAGTACTCAAGACTCTCCCTGTCCGCAGTTCTCCAGAGCCCGTATTTTGAATAGTCTGCATCCAGCTCCTGCCCGGCATAGGAAATTTCCGGCTGATCAAAAAAGCGGATAAATGGATCACATCCATCCTTAAGAACCTTGTCCCGGTTCTCATCATAGCGGATAAAGAATTCCATATTGGACTGGCCGCCTGCGAGCCAGACCTCTCCGACACAGATGTTTTCAAGCACGATTATATCTTCACCGCATCTCAGAGAGAGGGTCTCGTCCATTGATGCTGTCAGGGGAGGAATGGTGAGGAACCAGCGGGACTCTTTGACTTCGGTTCGCCCCGTTTTCCCCTGGATTTCTGCCACGACTTCCACTCCCTCTGGCCCCTGTCCCCAGATCTGAAGCTCTCTGTCTCTCTGTAGAATCATGGAGTTCTGAAAAATATCTGCTGCCTGAAAAGTATGTACCTGTTTCACTAATGCTCCTTGTGTATACCCAGAATAGGGGTGAAATCTTTCTTTGACAAGAAAAAACCTCTCTCCGCAAAATCCTGTATAACAGGAG
Source organism: Oceanispirochaeta sp. (assembly GCA_963676905.2). Classification (GTDB taxonomy): domain Bacteria; phylum Spirochaetota; class Spirochaetia; order DSM-2461; family DSM-2461; genus Oceanispirochaeta. The sequence continues at coordinate 1,130,129 of CAXXVE010000001.1, read as the reverse complement.
GGCAGGCTTCATTCAGGCTCCTTTACCTGAAACCCTATGGATGAATTGTCTCTGTGGCAGTAGAATCGGGGAAAGAGGAGAAGATTGTGAAAACTGCAGATTACTCAGAAGGGTCCTATCCCTGGCAGCCGGACAACGGTGACGGCACATACACCAATCCGGTACTTTTCGCCGACTATTCAGATCCCGATGTGATTCGCGTGGGAGAGGACTTCTACCTGACGGCATCAAGCTTCAACCAGTCCCCGGGTCTGCCTGTGCTTCATTCGAAGGACCTGGTCAACTGGTCGATCATCGGGTATGCGATCACACAGCCTCCCGGAAGGCGTTATGAAGAGGTTCAGCCGGGGTGCGGTGTATGGGCGCCGGCCATACGGCATCATGATGGTAAGTTCTGGATATTCTTCCCCATGCCCGATGAGGGGATCTTTGTTACCTGCGCCGAGGATCCCGCCGGCCCCTGGGCTGATCCATGGTGCCTCCAGGAAGGGAAGGGCCTGATTGACCCCTGCCCTCTCTGGGATGATGACGGAAGCGCCTGGCTGATCTTCGCCTATGCCAAATCACGGTGCGGAATAAAACACAAGCTCCATATAAGGCCCATGAGCCCCGACGCAGAAAGCCTGACCGGTCCCGGGCGGATTGTCTTTGACGGAACCGCCGACCATCCCACACTGGAAGGCCCCAAGATGCACAAGTTCGGAGACAGCTACTACATTTCTGCTCCCGCCGGAGGCGTCCCTTCGGGATGGCAGGTTGTCCTCCGTTCCCGGAATATCTACGGCCCCTATGAGGAGTCAAAGATTGTTCTGGAACAGAACGGCAGCATGATCAACGGACCCCACCAGGGAGCTCTTGTTGATGATATCGAAGGGAAGTGGTGGTTTCTCCACTTTCAGGAACATCAGCCCTACGGCCGGATCTGCCACCTTCAGCCTGTAGAATGGAAGGACGGATGGCCCATGGCTGGGGAGCTCAAAGGGAGCATAAGCTCAGGAACACCTGTGATGAATCATCCTAAACCGGCGGGCAGGTCTCCTCTTCTGATTCCCCGGACCAGTGATGACTTCAACTCTCCTGAACTGGGTCTGCAGTGGGCGGCTCAGGGAGCCTTGAAGCCCGAGTACTACAGCCTCACAGAGCGTCCAGGCTGGCTCCGCCTCAATGCCGTACACAGAGGCAGGCCGGAACTGCATACAGCCCCTCACGTGCTGATACAGAAGACACCCTGCAGGATGTTTACTGTTGAAACAGAGATAGACTTTCAGGAACTGAGGGATGGAGTGGAGGCGGGGCTTGCCGTACTGGGCCTGTCTACCGCATCCATATCCCTGTTCAGGGAGGATGGAAAAACAGAGCTGATACACCGGCTTGATGACGAGCTTTTTATGAGAACAGCCCTGCCCGGAGGACCGGTACGGCTTGTACTGAATTTCGGAAAAGGTGGATTCTGCCAGTTCGGTTGGAAGGAGGCCGGTGAAACGCAGTGGTTCGGCCCCGCCTTTCAGGCCCGTGAGGGAAAATGGATTGGTGCCCGGGTCGGGCTCTACTGCACAGCCCTGGGACCGGAACCCCTGAAGGCACATGCGGATTTCAAATACTTCAGGTTTTCATAGAATCCGAAAAAGCATGGCCGGAAGCGCAGTCCGTGCTTCCGGCGGACAGGAGCAGTGAACTATACGGCAACCCAGCCGTCATCAAGAAGCTCTTCAATACTCCAGTATTCGTAGAGTCTTCCGTCCTGCCCCTCTCTGATGCTGTAGGGCAGCCCCATAAGAACCTTCTGTCCGGACTCTTCCCGGGCTCCGGCATCCTTGAGAACATTCTTCTCCAGGGTTACTTCACCCTGCTTGCCTGAGATATGCTTCATAACGGTTCCGCCCGGAACACTCTGAGAGAAGAGGTCTCTTGTCTTGAGACGGGATTTGAGAGACCAGTTTCTGCAGTAATAGGCTTTACAGTCATTCAGCTTCCGCTGTGACAGCTTGAGATTCAGCAGCTCATACACCTCATCCATGGTTGTGAATCCGTTCAGCGCCTCAATATCCTCCTGCCTCATATCCAGGTAGAAATGATCGATGAGCATTGAAAAGATACCGAAGAGATCCTGCTTTCCGAAGAACTGTCTGGTGCCGTTTACACAGTCGACAAAAACTTCAGCAGACCCTGCCGTGAATTTTTGATCAATAACAATTCCATGACTCTGGCTCAGATACTGGAGCACCGTTTTGGGACCGATCTTTCTTGTCTGAATCAGCCTGTTCTCCATGACCATAAAACTGATCCTGGAGCTCCACTTCTTAATGGACATCTCCATCCATTCCATTCTGTCCCGTATTGCTATACTGAAGATCTCTTCAACCCGGTCCAGAAGCTCTGAAAGGAGTCTGATACCCTCTGCACTGTCATAGTGCCCCTCTATCAGTTCAAGGCAGCTGACAGATTCGCTAATGGAATTCCCGATCTCTGGAAGCTGGGCTGTCAACAGCTCTTTAATTTCAGAACAGTCAATTTTCACTTTCTCTGCTGTCATGTTAAGACTCCGTTTTTTAACTGGAATTTAATAATGTACAGCAATAATACCATCGACATGACAAGCAAACAAGTTTTTTTTATCGATAAAAATGCATCCCTCTGTCCCGAAAAAGAAACAGCACCTGCCGGAACAGGTGCTGTTGAATCACTTTATCCTCTTAACAGCAGTTAACCGCCGAGATAGGCTTTCTGCACGTCCTTGTTGGCGCTCAGTTCTGCAGAGGTTCCAGAGGCAATAATCTCTCCTGTATCGAGAACATAACCGCGGCTGGCGAAGTCCAGAGCGACCTTGGCGTTCTGCTCAACAACAAGAATGGTTATACCCTTCTTGTTCAACTCCTTGAGTGCCCGGAACATCTCATACATCAGTACCGGAGCAAGTCCCATGGACGGCTCATCAAGCATGATGAACTTGCACCCTGTCATAAGGGCGCGGCCCACGGCCAGCATCTGCTGCTCACCGCCGGAGAGAGACTCGGAGCGCTGTTTTCTCCGCTCATAAAGACGGGGAAACAGGCTGAAGATCTGATCCTTGGTTTCACCGATAAACTGGGTGTCATTGCGGACTGGATAGGAAGCCAGTTCCAGATTCTCCATTACCGAGAGGTTACCGAATATATGCCGGCCCTCGGGTACAAGTACCATCATCTGGTTCTGGACCAGGACATGGGGTTCGGTGTTCAGAATGGACTTTCCATCGAAGAGAATGTCCCCCTCCAGAACCTTGGGAGCATCCGGCTGGGGCAGCCGTGAGAGGCTTAAGAGAGTGGATGTCTTACCGGCACCGTTTGAGCCGATCAGAGTCACAATCTCACCTCTGTCTATATTGAAGCTCAACCCGTGAAGAGCTTCGATATTTCCATATTTAACTTTCAGGTCTTTTACTTCGAGCATCATATAGCGCCGTCCCCCAGATATGCTTTGATTACTTCAGGATTGTTCTGAATTTCTTCGGGAACACCGTCGGCGATCTCCTGTCCGAAGTCTATTACCTTGATTCTGTCGCAGAGAGACATGATAACCTGCATCTGGTGTTCAATCATCCAGATGGTGATATTGAAGGTCTCATGGACCCACTTGATGTAATCGATCAGTTCCACCACGTCCGCCGTACTGAGACCCGCAGCGGGCTCATCCAGCATCAGCAGTTTGGGTCCCAGAGAGAGGGCCCTTGCAATCTCAACGCGCCTCTGGATTCCATAGGGAAGGCTGGTTGGCCGCTCATCAGCAAGATCCGCCAGTTTGAAGACCTCAAGAAGCTCCATGGCCTCGTCGGTAATCCTCTTCTCCTGAGACTGATACTTCCTGGTTTTAAAGAATACATCCGCCAGAGAGTATCCCAGCTTGAAGTGGTGGGACATTTTTATGTTTTCAAGAACCGTCATATCCTCCCAGAGCCTGATGTTCTGGAAGGTCCTTCCGATCTGGCGGGCGGCAACATCGTGGGGCGCCATACCGTTGATGACTTCTCCCTTGTAGTTGATCTTTCCCTGTGAGGGATTATAAAAACCGCTGACAAGGTTGAATACGGTAGTCTTGCCGGCACCGTTGGGGCCGATCAGTCCGTAAATTTTACCGTCTTCCAGTTCATAGTTAAGGTTGGAGACGGCTGTCAGACCGCCGAAACGGTGTGTTAAATCATCAATTTTTAGCAGACTCACAGGTCCCTCCTTTTGAAATAGGGCTTCAGCTTGGGAAAGAGGTCTGTCAGTTCCCTGTTTCCCATCAGTCCTTCAGGACGGAACTGCATCAGCAGAATCAGCATCAGGGGAATAAGAACCCACTTGAGGATCTGCAGGGGTCTCATTACTTCCAGAAGGAAGGTAAAGATAACCGCCGACATAACCGAACCGCTCAAGGACCCCATTCCTCCGAGGTATACCATAACAAGGCACTCGGTGGACTTCATGATGTTGAAGGATGAGGGGTTGATGAATCCCAGGACATGGGCAAAGAGGCCGCCGGCGACTCCCGCCAGACCGGAGGAGACCATAAAGGCAACAATCTTCATATTGTTTGTGTTTACACCCATGATCTCAGCGGAGATCTCATCATGGCGGATAGAAGAAATTCCTTTACCGAAGGTCGAGCGCATCAAACGCCGGATAAAAAAGATAGACAGGGTCGAGAAGACCATGGTCCAGATCAGGGTATAGGGGAGATCAGCAATATCCTCCATGGCGTAGATTGTTGTTTTCATTCCCATAAACCCTCTGGAACCTCCGATAAACTCGAGGTTGTTTACAAGGGAGACAAAGATAAAGTTGGCGGCAATTGTAATGATTGCCAGATAGTCATCTCTTGTTTTGAAGGAGGGGATGGCCACAAGAAGCCCCGCAACAGCAGAGACGGCCCCCCCTGCGATGATTACAAGGGGAAAGAGGAAGATAGCACTTGAAGGGGGAAGCAGGGGTGCACCCAGCCAGGGGCTATTTGTAAAAAGAAGAACAGAGAGAACCGAAGAGGTGTAGGCTCCCACAAGCATGAAACCACCGTGTCCACAGGCAAACTCTCCCATATAGCCGTTGACGATATTCAGGCTGGCAGAGAGAATTATATTGATTCCGATAAACATCAGAACTGTCTGTATGTACTGATTGATGGCTCCCGACAGGACCAGGCCGAGAATGATCAGAGCCCCTCCGCCGATGAACGCCGGCCACAGGTTTACATATTTTTTGTTTTCCAGTGTAATTGCATTTTCCATGGGAACTCCTAAATTTTTGTGCTCTTGGCTACACCGAAGAATCCCGTCGGCTTAACAGACAGAATGACAAGGAGAATCACAAAAGCGATGAGGTCTTTGTAGCTTGAAGGGAAGAAGGCAACTACGATGATTTCGATAAATCCAAGGATAAAACCACCCAGGAAGGCTCCCTTGATATCACCGATACCGCCGACAACAGCAGCGATAAAGGCTTTCCAGCCGATGATCATCCCCATATAGGGGTCCAGTACGGGATAGCTCATCCCGAAAAGAATCCCCGCTACGGCAGCCAGGGAGGAACCGAGGATAAAGGTAAAGGTAATAATCCTGTTGAGGGGGATACCCATCAGGGGAATTGCAAATTTATCGTAGGAAACGGCCCGCATGGCCATTCCGATTCTCGTCGAATTGACAATTAGGTTGAGCAGAGCAAATGCAAGGATCGCCGTTACAATAACGATGATCTTGTAGTTTGTAAGACTCACTCCGGCAAACTGAAAGATGACCTTCCCGAACATATCGGGGAATCTTCTGGAACTGGCACCGAGGACGGCGAGGTTTCCGTTTTCAAGTATAAAGCCGAGCATCAGAGCAGTAATAACAACATAGAGCCTGTGGGCTCCTTTGTTCCTTAAGGGTCTGTAGGCGACTCTCTCTATAAAGAGTCCGAGGCCGGAAGTTATTACCATCGTGAGAACCATGGTCAGTCCAAAGATGATGGGACCGGGCATACCGGCAAAAGTACCCAGAATATAGGTGGCAATAAAAAAGGCAAAGTAGCATGCCATCATGAAGATATCGCCGTGGGCGAAGTTGATCAGTCGCAGAACACCGTAAACAAGGCAGTATCCAAGAGCAATCATGGAGTAAAAGCTGCCCCACTGCAGGGCATTAAACAGGTTCTGTAATAGGGTTGAAAACAAAACGGTTCTCCTTCTTTTATTAAATAAGCCTCCGGGCTGAAGCCCGGAAGCCTTTTAACTCTTATTTCTTATGGCTGGAGGTTCGCAACAAACTCGAACTCACCTGCATCATTAACTTTTACAACGACAGCGTCCTTGATGGGGTCGCCTTCGGGAGTAAAGGTCATGTTACCTGTAATACCGGGGTAGGACTGGATAGCTGCAATAGCATCTTTGATGGCAACTCTGTCAGCCTTGAGGTCACCGGTGAGACCGGCATCCTGAATGGCCTTAAGAACGATGTTTACAGCGTCAAAGGAGAGTGCTCCGACATCGTCGGGAACATAGCCGTACTTCTCGTTGTATGTATCGATGAAATCTTTTGTAGCGCCCTTGGCACCGGCAGCAGCATAGTGTGTTGTGAAGTAGTAACCCTTAACGGCACCTTCGGAGAGCTTAACAAGGTCAGCAGAACCCCATGAGTCGGAACCCATTACAGGCTTGTCCCAACCGAGGTCTTTGGCCTGGGGAACGATCATGGCAACCTTGTTGTAGAAGCTGGGCAGGTAGAGGAGCTCTGCATCAGAGGCAACGATCTTTGTCAGCTGAACTGAGAAGTCCTGGTCTTTCTGTCCATAGCTTTCGAAAGCAACAACTGATCCGGGACCGTTGATGGCTTCCCAGGCATCCTTGAAAAGACCGGCAAGGGTCTTGGAGTAGTCATCTTCCAGGTTGTACATGATGGCTGCTTTTTCAACACCGAACTCAGAGTCGGCAAACTTAACCGCAACGGGAGCCTGGAAGGGGTCCAGGAAACAGGCTCTGAAAACAAAGGGTCTGTCCAGAGTTGTGTTGGGGTTTGTTGACCAGGGGCTGATAAGGGGTGTTCTGTTATCATTGGCAACCTGACCGGCGGGGATAGCACGGCTTGAAGTGTCGGGACCTACAATGGCAAGAACCTGGTCCTGCTCGATGAGCTTGTAAGCAGCACTTACAGCAGACTCGGCTTTCAGCTCGTTGTCCACATAGATGAAGTCGAGCATGTATTTTTCACCGCCCACTTCCAGTCCGCCTTCACCATTGATTTCCTCTTTGATGATCTCGGCGGCTAATTTTGTACCTTCACCAACCTTGGGGCTGTCACCTGTCAGGGGGATGTTGAATCCGATCTTAATTACCTTCTCATCACTCTGTCCGTTGGCGAACAGTACGGAAGGCATCAGCAGAAGAGCTGCTGCAACAACAGCCAGTAACGCTTTTCTCATTTCATTTTCTCCTAATGATAGTTTCACTGGAGAATCTAATTGCAAATACTGTACCAATCAGTAAAAGGATATTCATTAAGATTTAACAAAAGTCTTATGACTAATGATTTTATCAAGAGAAATGTGAAAAAATAACGGATTCTAATCAATAGACTCACAGAAATACGAAAAACATGAATCCAGGGTATTCCTACATTGCTGTGTTTTCCTGAGTTTTTTTTACCTAAAGGTAAATTGTTGTATTTTATACAAAGAGGCCGGCATTCCTCAGGTCATGAACGCCAGAACCGGATACTGAAGAGTCAGCATACTGCCCCTGTTCTGCTTAAAAATTAAGGGCCTGCCCGGAAGAGGGACCTTCCGGGACGATAAGACAGGACGTCCTATAGGACCATTTTTATGCTGTCTGTATTTTTCAGGGCAGTGAAAAGGGAGTTTCTCTCGGCCTCAGAGCCTACGGTGAGGGTTAAATTGAGGGAGAGATACTTTCCGTTCTGCTTAGAGTCCTGGAGACTGTACTCCCGCTGAGCCATAATCAGGGTAATGTCCCTGACCATATCCTGCCTCTGCAGACCGAAAACCTTATACGACCAGCTTCTGGGATATTCGAGCTTATTTTCATTCATGGGGAAGATTAAAGCAGAGATGGGACATTTTTTCCAGTTCCCGGGGAGGCTCTCAGCTGAAATCTTCCAGACGACATCCATTCAGGAAGCAATCCCATGCAGGCACCAGATTATCAAGATGACTGATGGGCTGAATAAATAAGTATCTTAGTACTCAGAAATGTCTAATAAAGTTGTGAGTGAAAAAGAACCTGTTAAAAGATCTGTAGGATTAAGATCTTCATCAACAAGGACAACATCATCCAGTTCATATAACTTCAAATCATCAGAGACTGTTATTGTGCCACTGATACCCCAATATTCGTTATAGTCATTTTCAGTATCAATAAAAGTAAATAAGAGTACAAGGTCCTCCAACTGATAAGTCCCTCCTGATGCCGTACCTTCAAACTCAATGTCGATATATTTTTCAGCTTGTTGAGACATATCAGAGAAATCATATCCAAGAGGGATAATTCCTATGTGATCATTTCCAAAGTCATCAGGTCCTCCGTAAATTCCTGTAGGGTCATAGGAAAAGAAAGAAGAAAGATCATTACCATTTGCAACACTCCCAGTAGCATCTTCACAAGTGGAAAAAAGAAATACGATCAGCAAAGTAAATAAAGGGAAAAGGATTTTTTTCAATGTAGTACTCCATGTAATAGTAAATTGGTAGTTCTATTAATATCCCACAATATCCTTATACACAACAAAAAAGTATAAATAGACTGAATGGCGATTATCAGAAGCATGTACATTCTAAAATAAGCGGAATGAGGCAGTGTAGAGTGCTTCACCAAAAAAAGGCTGCCCCACACAGGATGAGACAGCCGGCAGAATAAAGGTAACTACTTCAGCCTTTTGCTTCTGATGATAGCAAAAACCCGTTGGAGGATGATAAAGAAACAGAGCAGGGCGGAGAGAACAATCTTGTTCCACCAGGATGAGAGGGTTCCGTTGCTCCTAATATAGGTTTCGATAATCGCCTTGATCATTACACCGAAGAAAGAGCCGATGGCCGTACCAACCCCACCTGTCAGCAGGGTTCCCCCGATAACCGTTGAGGCGATGGCTTCCATCTCGAATCCCCTGGCCTGTTCCACAAATCCGCTTGTGGTGTTCAGACAGAAGACAAATCCTGCAAGGGAGGCCAGAAAACCGTTGAGCATATAAGCCTGCAGTTTGGTCCGTCTTACATTGAGTCCCATAAGAAGAGCAGACTGCTCATTTCCCCCCAGGGCGAATACAGAGCGGCCGAATTTTGTATACTTCAGGATATACCAGATCACCAGAAGGGCCACCAGAGCAATGACAACATTGGGATGGATAAAGGGGAAAAGCTTAATACCCCTCTTGTTTACAACCGCCCCGAAGGGAACATAGATGTTCTTCTTTGCCATATTGAGAAAGGTCTCATTGGACAGAATGGCAATCTGCTCAACAGAGATCATGGCTGTCAGACCGCGGCAGAAAAACATCCCCGCCAGGGTGACGATAAAGGGCTGTATCTTCAGATAGGCGATGAGCCAGCCCTGAACAAATCCGAAAACAACTCCGAAGATGAGGACAAGGGCTATGGAGGTCCAGGCACTCATTCCCATCTTCTCCATCATAAAGGCCAGCATCATACATACAAGGCCCACAACTGAGCCCACGGAGATATCGATGCCTCCTGTAATGATGACAACCGTCATACCTGCCGAAGCAATGATAAGGGCTGCATTGTCGATAAGCATATTCATGAATGTCTGCATCTTGCCGAAGCCCTGTGCGCTATAGACAATGAGGCCGGCAATATACATAAGGACAAAGAGGACTATTGTGACAAAGAGCAGAAAGTCGGGCCCGCTGATTTTTGCTTTAAACCATTTGAGTACATTCATCAGGCGGCCTCCTTGCCGGTGTTAATCTGCTGACGGATCATCCTGACCCATCCCTTGAGCTCTTCAGACTGTATGGAGACAATGATCACCACAACTACAGCCTTGTATACAGGCAGCTGGTCGGCGGTAACACCCATGGCATAAAGACTGGTTGTCAGGGCCTGAATTGTAAGGGCTCCGATTACCGATCCGGCAAGAGAAAACTTGCCTCCCGCCATATTGTTTCCCCCCAGGGCCACAGCAAGAATGGCATCCAGCTCCATATTGAGGCCTATATTATTGGCATCACTGGAGTAGATCCGGCTGGAGGAGATAATACCCGCCAGTGCCGCCATCATTCCGCTGATGGCATAACAGAGGAAGATGATAAAGGTGGAGTTGATTCCCACAAGACGGCCCGCTTTGCTGTTGATCCCGACAGTCTGAATATACATCCCTAAAGCCGTCCGGTTCAGAATCAGATAGGCAAGGACAACAACCGCCGCGGCAATAAATACCGGCGTCGGTACCACAACCTTCGGCAGAAAGCCCCCTATGGCCTTGAAGGACTCCATCCGCACATAGATGATCTGTCCCGAGACCATTTTGCCCCCGATCTCCCGGGCACTTATAAGCTGGGCGATTCCCCGCCCTGCCGTGAACAGGATCAGTGTGGCCACCATGGCCTGGATTCTCATCTTGGCTACAAGGAATCCGTTAAAGGACCCGCACAGGACACCTGCCACCAGTCCCGCCAGAATGCAGAGGAACATGGGGTTGGCATAGGCATCGTAACTGGAGCCCAGCAGACGGATGCAGACTGCAGCCGCCAGCGCGCTTACGGCGCCCACAGAAATGTCGATCCCCCCTGTGGCAATAACAAGGGTCATTCCCACAGCCAGGATAACAAGCTCGCTGGAGCGGTTGATAATGTCGATGATATATCCGTAGAGAACGCCGTTCTGGATGGATATATTGAAGAAAGTCGGTGTTTTAATAATGTTTATAATCAGAACCAGTGCCAGAGCCACCAGGGGAAGGAAGAGCCTTGCCCCGGTTATCCGCTTGACCAGTCCGTTTGTATTCTGTTTCATAGATCAGATTCCTCCGGCAATGGCGGTCATCACATCATGCTGACCTATGCCGCTGTTGCTCAGTTCCCCGGTCTTCTCCCTGTCGCAGAGAACACAGAGACGGTCGACGGTACGGAGCATCTCCTCGATCTCCGAAGAGATGAACATGATTGTCACGTTCTCTTCCTCCGAAAGCCTTACAATAAGCTTCTGGATCTCCGCCTTGGTTCCAACATCAATTCCCCGGGTAGGCTCATCAAGGATAAGGAACTCGGGATTGGTTATCAGCCAGCGTCCTAGAATGACCTTCTGCTGATTCCCCCCCGAAAGCTGTTTGACAAGGGTTTCTGTGGAAGCCGTCTTGATTCTCAGGGTCTCAATAAACTGCTTTGCCAGCTCCATCTGCTTTCCCATAGGCAGAAGACGGAACATTCCAGTCCGGGCCTGCAGGGCGATCATAAGATTCTCCCGGACAGAGAGGTCGGCGATGATTCCCTCTTCCTTTCTGTCCTCCGGCAAAAATGCCATCCCTGACTTGATAGAGTCGATTGGTGCGCGGGCCTTCATATTGGACTTCTTGAATGTCAGCCCCCCTTTGTCGGGTTTGTCGGCACAGAAGAGAAGACGGGCCAGCTCGGAACGTCCCGAACCGAGGAGTCCTGTAAGTCCTACGACCTCACCCTTTCTTATCTTCAGATCAAAGGGTTTGATGGTGCCGCTCTTGCCGAGGCCTTCCGCCTCAAGAATCAGATCACCCTTACTCTCTTCACCGGCTTCGGCAGAGGCCGATTTGATCTCAGAGAGGTCATCGTATTCATGTCCCAGCATCTTTGCGACAAGTTTGACCCTGGGAAGGTCCTCAATTTCATAGGCCCCCACAAGCTCACCGTTTCTTAAAACTGTAATTGTGTCGCAGACCTCATACACCTGCTCCAGGAAATGGGTAACGAAGATGATGGCTACTCCCGCATCCTTGAGGCTTCTCATAACCTCAAAGAGCTTCTTTACCTCGTTGTCGTCCAGAGAGCTTGTGGGTTCGTCAAGGATAAGGACCTTGGCCTCCACGTCCACCGCTCTGGCAATGGCGACCATCTGCTGTATGGCCACGGAATACTCTCCCAGGGCTCTTGTAACAGAGATATCAAGGCCGACCTTTCCAATGGCCTTCACGGCCATACGGTTCATCTTCTTCCAGTTGACGGATCCCCAGGGTGTCAGGGGCTGGCGGCCTATAAAAATATTCTCCGCCACCGATATATTGGGGCAGAGATTGACCTCCTGATATACCGTACTGATTCCGTTTTTCTGGGCTTCTTCGGGAGAGTGGTTGATGATGGGAGTGCTTATCCCATCGATCCGGATCTCACCTCCGTCCTTCATATATACACCGGTAAGGACCTTGATGAGAGTGCTCTTTCCCGCTCCGTTCTCTCCCATTAGGGCGTGTATTTCTCCCTTCTTCAGGGTGAAATCAACATCTTTTAATGCCTGAACCCCTGGAAATACCTTGTCGATACTCCTCATGGTCAGGACTGTTTCGTTCTCCATTGATCCTCCAGGCATGGGCTAGAATTTGCACCCTAAGGCGACCTGACAACAGTATACTGCCGTATTCCAGGTCCGTGGTGCAAAAAAAAGGGTCGGCTCCCTGATCGGGAGCAGGCCCTTTTATTCGAACCTAAAATCAGTACTGTCTTGTGGGAAGTTTTTCTTCGGCATTGAACATGTCGTAAACGTCTTCCTGAACATACATGATCTTGTCTACAGAACCGCCTGTTTCAAGGATCTGAATGATCTCTGATACACGGGGTCCGTGGAGGGGGTTACACTCAACAGAAGCGTTGATTTCGCCGTCAATCATTTTCAGGAATGCTTCATGTACAGCGTCGAAGGAAACGATGATGATGTCTTTTCCGGGAACTTTACCAACAGCCTTGATGGCGTCGATGGCACCGAATGCCATGTTGTCGTTTTCAGCGAATACTACATCGATGTTGTCATAGGCTTTCAGCATGGATTCCATAACTTCCTGGCCTTTGGCCTGTGTAAACTCACCTGTCTGTTTGGCAAGAAGTTTCAGATTGGGGTTGGCATCAACACCTTCGGTTATACCCTGGGTTCTTCCTACCTGAGCAGAAGATCCAATGGTTCCCTGAAGGAGGACACAGTTGATGGTTTCACTGTCTCTACCGATCTTTTTGAGGTAGTCATTGAGCCATTTGATTCCGTCGACACCTTCCTGATAGAAGTTACCACCGACCCATGCTGTATAGAGACTGGGATCGGAAACGTCCATCATTCTGTCAGATAGTATTACGGGGATACCGGCAGCCTTGGCTTCGCCGAGAACTGTTTCCCATCCTGTTTCAACAACGGGTGCAACTACGATGTAGTCCACATCCTGCTGAATAAAGTTTCTGATGGCCTTGATCTGGTTTTCCTGTTTCTGCTGTGCATCATCAAAAATCAGTTTGTAGCCGTTGCTCTCAACAAAGGTGCTTTTGAATGATTCTGTGTTGGCTGTTCTCCAGTCGGACTCGGCACCGACCTGTGCGTAACCTACGGTGATAATTCCGTCATCCGCTGCTGCAGGAGCGTCACTCTGACCATTGGCAAAAGCCATGCTTCCCAACAGTGTCATAAGGGCGAGACTTGCTGCAAAAATCCTTTTTTTCATTTCTTTCTCCTTAAAAAGTTTGAAGTGATTGAAAAAATGATAAGCCCGGAATTTCCAGCCGTACATGAGTTATATTCCTGTGATTTTTACATTTTTTACTTCAGGAAAGAGAGAATGTTGGATTTCTTATGCCAGAAAGGGTGAAAAATTACGATTGTTCAGTCATAGCCGGCGAACCGCAGGTATCCGCCGATTCCGCCCTGTAGTCCCTGGGGGAGATTCCCAGGTTCTTTTTAAAGATAAAGCTGAAATAGTGGGGATCGCTGTAACCGACCTCGTAGGAGATGTCGGCACACTTCATCCTGCTTGTCCGTAGAAGTTCTTTTGCATAATCAAGGCGGACAGAGGTGAGATACTCGATAAAAGTGACCCCCACCTCCTGGGAAAATATGGTGCTGAAGTGGTTGGGGCTGACACTCACGTGGGACGCCAGTGAGTTCAATGAGATATCCTGGCTCATAAAGTTTTCCCTGATATAGGTCTTAGCCCTTTCGATTTTGGAGCTGTGGCTGTTCAGAACGTTCTCATCCCTGAAGGCAATCCACTTTTGAAGAACAGATTCAAGAAACTCCCTGAATACCGACTCGTTCTCCACCGCCCTGCTCACCGCGGCATTGTCAAAAAGAAGAGGGATCTGCTCGGGAGCCGATCCATGAAGGGAGTGAATCAGATCATTCAGAGTCTCTGTAAGCTTTTTCAGAAGAAGGGGAAAGTACCCCCGCTCCGTCTCCCGGCCCTTCTCCATCACCGAAAGATAGCTGTCTATCATCCCCGCTGTGTTTTCATAGTTTACATAGCGCAGCCGGACAGCCATGCTGTCCTGCTCCAGCTCCATCAGCTCCAAAGCCCTGCTGCCTTCGAGGTCTCCCGCTCCGATAATGATCCGCTGTCCCGTCATTCTCATATAGCGGAGAGCCCTGTCGGCATCGGAGTAGGAGTGGACTATATCGCCAATATAGTTGACGGTGGAACCGATTCCCACAGAGATGGAGCACTCGGTGTGCCGTCCGATTTCAAATTTGATTCCCTGGGCAATGGAGTAGAGAGTATCGCTGTTGTGATCCCTGTGTATGTTCTTCACAAGCAGCACCTGTTTCTCCATGCTGAGGGAGAAGGAGAGGATGTCCTCCCTGTTCCGGATAAAGGAACCGATCACCTCTTTGGATATGGCATACTGGTCATACTGCTCGGGAAGGGTAAAAATCTCAATAAGTATGACAGCATAGCCTCCTGGCAGAAGATCGATCCCCATGGTACCGGCTGTCTCTATGGCATTGACCGACTCGATCTGACCTGTGACGATTTCACTCAGCCACTTGTCCCTGATGATCTCCTCGGTGGTCTGGATTCTCCTTTTCAGGTTCTCCAGATTTTTAAGGCTTCGTTTCTCTTTTTCAATCTGCCCCGCTACCTTGTTCAGAGTTTCAAGCATATCCGCCGAGGAGACAGGCTTGAGCATATACTCCTCGACTCCAATGGAGATGGCATCACGGGCGTATTTAAACTCATCATGCCCGGAAAGGATAATGATTTTGATCCAGGGCTGGTCCTTCTTGATCATCCTGGAGAGCACAAGGCCGTCGATAAAAGGCATCTTGATATCGGTTATAAGAATGTCGGGTTTGATATCCCTCAGGGCGTGGAGGGCCATCTCACCGTCGGGGGCCTCGCCGGCAAAGGTGAAGGGAGTCTCCTCCCATCTGATGCTGTTCCGGATACCCTCACGGGTAACGATCTCATCTTCAACAAGAAAAACACTGTACATCTTACATCTCCGGAATTGAAAAGGACACACAGGTTCCCTCTCGATAGACACTCTCCACCTCAAGCCTGACATTGTAGTAGAGCTTGAGCCTTTTGTTCACATTGTAAAGGCCGTAGCCCTCCCCCTTCTCGGGACCTTCCGAATTACTGGCAATCTGCTGCTTCAGCTGCTCCAGCCTTTCACTCTCCATTCCTATGCCGTTATCCTCGACAGTGAATGAGAGAATACCGTCCTTCCGGGAGCCTGTGACCTTCAGCTTCCCGCGCCCTCTCTTGTTTTTAATACCGTGATAGAGGGCGTTCTCAACAAGGGGCTGAAGCAGAATCTTCAGCATCGTCTTGTCCTCCATGGACGGATCATAGTCTATGGAGTAGTCCAGTATATCATTATACCTCACCTTCTGGATGCTCAGGTAGTTGGCCACATGGTCGAATTCCTCCTTAACAGAGATCCATTCGTTCCCTTTATTCAGAGAAGCCCGGAAGAAGTTGGAGAAATTCCGGGTTACATTTATAACCTTGTCGTTCTGTCCGCCTTCGGCCAGCCAGACGATGGTGTCCAGAGTATTGTAGAGGAAGTGGGGGGTAATCTGGGCCTGCAGAGCCTTCATCTCCGACTTCTGCCGGTTCTTCTGCTCCTCCACATTGGTCTCGATAAGCCCTTTGATCTTGTAGGCCATGATGTTCAGATTCTCAGTCAGATGATCCAGCTCCTGAAGATGGGGCGGAGCGGCCCGGGCGGTCAGGTTCCCCAGCGCGATCTCGCTGGACAGGGTGACAAGCTCATTGATGGGTTTGTTGATGCTGAGAGTCAGGGTCCGCTGGGTAAAGATGGAGAATGACATTACAAAGGCAAGGATAACAAGCTGAATCAGCGAGAGGATCACGGCGATCTTCTTCATATCCTCGTTGGTATGAGCGGCGGCCTCGATTTCAAGAACGATAAAATCCTGGAGGATATCCGAAATAAGATCGGAAACACCTCTGATCTCATCCAGGATCAGCTCGTTCTCCTCAACCAGGAAGTTGTTCTGAATCTGAAGGCCCAGGCGCCGGACATACTGGCTCAGTGTATTGACCGCACGATCGGCCACCTCAAGAAGCTGGCGGCTCTCGGTAACCTGAGTGTTCCGGAGTATCTCATTCAGGCGCCTGCTGATATCCTCCAGGATTTCAAACTGACGCCCCTCTGCAAAACCCTTGCTGCCGGCGACGATGTCCCACAGTTCATTGGCCACATCGGTTTTTACAATCTGGTTCAGCCTGTTGGTACGGCTGACATTGGTTATCATTCTGTCATAACGGATTGTCTGATAGAGGGAGAAGGAGATGCTGACAATGGGTGCTGTGAGCATCAGACAGATAATGATGATATAGGAGCTCTTGAGGGTCTGCTTAATACTCTTTGATCTCTCCGGGGAACCGGCGGGACGGGCCACTGTCAGTACCCCCTGGGAGGAATATCAGATAGGTCGTCAAAATCTGTGAAGACCTCCTCCTCCACATGCTGAAGCCTTGATATGGACTCTCCCCTTGCAAGCTTCTCAGCCAGAGCCATTATGGCCGGCCCGGTTTTGGGGTTGCACTCGACAACACAGTTCACTTCTCCCCTCTTCAGGGCATCGATCGCAGCCTGCTCCGCATCGATTGTAACAATAACAATATCCTGTCCTGGAAGGAAACCCTGCTCCTTCATGGCATCAATGATTCCAAGAGTCATGCCGTCGTTGTGCGAGAAGATGACATCTATATCATCAATCTCTTTCAGGATATTCCGCATCAGCTCATACCCCTTGGATCTGAGAAAGTCTCCCGATGCACTGTAAACAATTGAGAACTCGGGATGATCCGCCAGAACCTCCCTGAATCCGGCGGCCCGTCCCACAGCGGGAGAGGAGCCTTCGGTGCCGCTTATCTCAACGATTCTGACAGGACGGCCTTCGGAGAACTTCTTCAACAGATATGAAGCCGACTCCCGGCCCTCCTGCTCACTGTCTGTGCCTATGAAACCGGCATAGAGATTCTCATCACCTGTATTTATTTTGCGGTCTGTTATCAGAACGGGGATTCCCGCATTCCTTGCTTCCTGGAGGATATTGTCCCAGCCGTCTGCGACAATGGGGACAAATGCAATAACGTCAACCTGATAGACAATAAAGGAGCGGAGAGCCTTGATCTGGTTCTCCTGTTTCTGCTCTGCATTTGCAAAGAGAAGCTGAATACCCGAGTCCTGGGCGGCCTCCTGAATTGACTGGGAGTTGCACTTCCGCCACGCGCTTTCTGCCCCGATCTGGGAAAAGCCGAGGATAACTTGCTCCTCAGGTGCCTTGCTGTTCTCACTCTCCCCTGAACCGCGGAGGGCAAAAAAGAGAACCAGAGAGAGAATCACGGCAGCTGTCAAAATGAGGGCTATTGTTCTTTTATTATTCAATGGGTTTTCCCGGGGTATGGAGTAGTTTATTGTAAACCCGTTTTTTTTAATAACGCAAGAAAATTGATTCCCCGGGAGACGGAAGCAGAATCCTATTCAGGAAAAACCGAGTCTTCGGTCACCTCCACAACCGGCTCCTCAGCTTCCGATGTGCCGGTCTTGTACCGTGATGCTTCGGTTTTGACAAGAGCAATGCTGTCACGGTTGAGAACTGAGATCTCTCCGACATTGACGACCGAGCGGCTGATTTCATCCATTCCATTGCCTATCTCATCAATGGCGGAGGAAACCTCTGTCGATATATCCGTCAGTGTTCTGATTGTACTTAGGATCTTGTTGTTATCCTCACTCATCTTTCCGGAGGCCGATCTGACATGGGCTTCGGAATCCTTCATCTCCTGAAGGGACTGAAGGACCTGACTGCTTCCTGATACCTGCTCCTCCATGGAGGACTTGATCTCCGATGTGAACCGTCCCATCGCTTCCATATCGTTCAGGATCTCCGCAAAGGAGAGGCCCGTGGCACGGGACTCCTCAACAATCAGATTGAAGGCCGATGTAATCTCCTTGATAGTATCCTTAACTTCGGCGGACTGTTTCCTTGACTGTTCAGCGAGCTTTCTGATCTCATCTGCCACCACGGCGAATCCCCTTCCGGCATCCCCTGCATGGGCCGCCTCGATGGCCGCATTCATAGCCAGCAGATTTGTCTGCGAGGCAATCCCTGCAATCAGGGTATTGGCACTCTCCAGCTTCTGAGACTGAAGTGCGATGGAAGAGATCATCCTGTCTACATTGCCGAGCTTTTCCTGCCCCGCACGTGAGGAGCTGTCCAGATGGACCATCAACTCTTCGGCTTCCTCTGTGGAAGATGAAACCGTCCGGATCTGAGCAATCATCTCCTCTACAGCAGTTGATCCCTGCTGCAGGGTTTCGCTCTGCCTCTCAATAAAGCTGTCCAGAGTCTTAATATTACGAACCACCTCATCAACGACATGAACAGTCTCATCAACAGAACTTCCCTGCCTGCTGATCTGTTTACGGGAACTGTCCACATTGGCTCTGATCTGATGCACCGCTGCGGCAGTCTCTTCCATGTTGGCAGAGAGATCCTCACCCACTGTTCCAAGACTTTCAAGGCGCTCCTTCAGGCCGGAAACAAAACCGTTCAACTCTTCAAGCAGGATATTGAAGTGACCAGCCATATTGGCAACTTCATCATTTCCGGAAACCAGACCGCGGTGGGTAAGATCCCCCTGTGACGCAAGAAAAAGGATTTCCTCAATATGGGAGATCTTCACTACAAGTTTCTTCTTCACATATACCGAGAGAATAAGACTTACAAGAGCGATAAGAATAAGACTTGTAGACACAAGCAGGATCTTAAGATAGTTAACAGCCCGGAAGGCTTCATCATCATTAATGGCAAGGCAGATCAGCCAGTTTGTACGGGGCATACGCACAAAGGCGCCCTGTTTGCTTTCTCCGCCGATGGAGTATGAGATCGTCTGGCTCTTCTCTGAGCTTTCAAGAAGTGTCGTAAAAAAGGGATCAATATCCTGGGCCTTTGTGAACAGCAGGTTCGGGGCCGGGTGAACAATTATGAACCCCTCACTGTCAAGGATATAGGGATAACCTGTATCCCCGATCTTCTTGCTCAGAATAAAGGCATTTGAAAAGGTAGTCAGCTTCAGCGAAACAACAAGAACACCCGCAAGCTCATCATTTTTCATGATTGCCGTTGAGTGGACAATAGTAGGATTACCGCTGGCCTCGGAGGGCAGGGCAATGGAGCTCGTATATGAGCTTTTTTTACCTGACTTAATAGCTGAATAATATTCGCTGCCCGACAGGTCTCTGCCGAGCAGGGATGTGGAGTAGGTTGTATCGATTACCCGTCCTGCTGTATCGAGGAGATAGGCCGCTTCATAATAACTGCTGCTTTCGAACAGGGCCATTATAATATCATGATACTTCAGTTCAAACTCAAGCTGCTCCCCCTCCATGGACAGTGAGATCATCTGAGAATAGGAGCGGAGGAGTTTCTCATTTGACATGATTTCCCTCTCCATCAGCTCGGAAAGGGTCTTTGCAATTGTTGAGAAATTGGATGACTGTGTTACTTTGAACTCTCTGGAAATACTGGAAGAGACGAAGAGTACCTGGAAGAGAAAGGCAAAAGAGAGTATCAGCACGACCAGGATAATCATCGGTTTGGAAAAAGATGTTTTTCCCTTGTTTTTCTTTGACATGCGGACTCCGGAATATTTTGTTATTGTTTTTATCTACGCTTCTTCAGCGTCTGAAGATCAATTATTAACTGAGTCCATGTTAACTGATTGATCAATTTTTTTAAACAATTATTTTCATCATAAAGAAGTAAACAGAAAAAGCTGCCGTAGAGGGGGGTATTGAGGTATTTATTTTTTTAAAAAGATTTCATTCCTACGGCCAGGTATGAAACAGGGGGGCTATGCTGCCCGGATAAGCGAGATCAGCTCTTCCAGAATCCTGCCGCTTACAAGATCCTCTTCTCCGGGACGGCGGCATATTTTTACACACTCCGGTTCCAGGGCAACAGTAATAAACTCAGATTCCCGTACAAGTTTTTTAAAAACCCCATCCTGCCGGGGAGACAGGCTTCTTCGGGTATTGAAGTAGTCGCAGTCTATATCGAGGATGTAGCTTTCAAAGAAACCCTGCTTCAGGTGTTCTGCCTGCAGTACTGCCTCCTCCAGAAAAGGACTCTCAATGGAGAGGTCTGCAAGCCGTCCTGTACAGGGGTCCCCGTGCTCATCGAGGTTACAACAGGGTGTGCACTCGGGAGAGTATTCGATTAATGACTCTCCCCGATACTCCTCTTCCCCTCCAACAATATGAACATTGGGGTTGGAACTTGCTGAATTGCTGTGCTTTGACAGAATGAAGGCGGTATCCACAATTCCTGTCCTCACTGCGAAGTCCAGATGCTCATCATGCCTGAGATTATCGTTTACCTGATCAATGGTGATCCTGTCATTTATATAATCTTCAAGCTTCTGATCTGCAAGCTCCCTGCTCCGGCTCTCACGGCTGTCATAGAGTCCTTTTTTGACTTCTGAGTCAGCTCTCCACCAGGAGTAGTTATTAAAGGCCTGCCTTGTATCGGTATGATAATCCAGGGTAAACACATTCTGTCCGGGTAAATCTTCCCAGGCCTTCAGTACCTGATTATGGGACTCGACTATGTACAACTCTTTTTCATTGACTTTAATCTTCTTCATATAAGCTCTTCTGCAGTAAATACTTGCCCGAAAACGAGGAAGGAGTTCCAGGGGCAAAGGGGGCCATATTAAGGGATTAAAGGGAAGCTTTAAAGGGTATAGGGAAGAATATCAGGGAAATTTGAGGCTATTTTGTGAAAAATCAGAATAAATATCCTAAAATTCCATCTATGTACGGTGATATGCTCCAATCACAAATTGATGAGGCTGTCAGTAACTGCGATATGAACCGGATTCTAGCCCTCAAAAAAATCTACAATTCACACAATGAGATCAGAAGGATCAAAGAGGGGATCAGACTCCTCAAGGAAAGAAAGAAAAAAGCCTATATCCGGTCCCGGCTGCTCGTCAGAGAACTTGAAGAACTGAGTCTTGAGTACCCCGGTCTTGATAACATTGTGGACTTTCCGGGAAAATAGGTGAACCATCCAGTATCACGCCTGCCGGAGCAGAGGGCTCTTCTATTGAGATTTACAGGTAATTCATCTTAACATAGGGTTTGAGCTGAATATTTTCAGAGAACGATATTTATCAGGAAAGAATAAATTGAAAAAAACCTTGATTCTGATCATGGGACTGGTGCTGGCGACAGGCCTGTCCGCAGGAGAGAAGCTGCGCTTCGGAATGATCGGAACCTTTTCCATGCCCTTTTATTCGGGCAGCGGATACAGCAGTTATATGGACGCAATAAAACAGACAAGCGGGGCGGACTCAGTACAGAACAACCCTATTCTCGGATTTACTCTGGGCCCAACCCTGGAGTACAGCTTTAATTCACGGTTCTCTCTCCAGACAGAACTTCTCCTCGCGGCAGCCGGAGGAGGATATGTCCTTGTAAGCGGCGATGAGAGAGAGGCCCATCTGATCAATGAGATAAACCTTGATATACCGGTTCTTTTAAGGTACAGATTTCCCCTGAAAAAGGACAGGTGGATCTACATGATGGCCGGCCCCCAGGTATCCATCCTTCTTACTGAGTCTGAAATTGTTCAGGATGGACATGTCTTTACGAAACACAGTAACGGCAGGGACAGCTACAATCCCCTGGGAGTGGGAATCCTGACAGCTCTGGGCTGGCAGGCTGAGATGAAGAAGGTGGATGTTCTTCTGGAACTCAGGTATGCAAGAGAGTTTACCCGGTCCATCAAAGATGCAGGCAGCAACTACCAGAATGTTGTATCCATCGGGACGGGGCTTAAATTCGGGACTGCAGGAGAAGAGAGATGAAAAGGAAACTACTTCTTCTGGGACTCATATTCTCACTGGTTATTCCCTTTATAAGCTCTGAAGAGCAGAACCCTTCGGATGGCGATGAGACCATAATCTTCGATAACTACTCCCCCCTTTTCCTCTACGGCCTCGGACTTGCAGAAACTCAGGTCAGCAATATTGCCCTATGGGGATTCAACCGCTATATAAGTCAGGCCGACTACGGCATGATCTCCTGGGACTCCATGTGGACCAACCTGTCCAACCCGTGGGTCTGGGACCAGGACGAATTCATTGTTAACCACCTCGGCCACCCCTATCAGGGGTCCATCTACTACTCCGCAGCCAGGACAGCCGGAAATAACTTCTGGGCATCCTCTTCCATCACTGCTCTGGGAAGCGTGACCTGGGAGCTTCTGATGGAAACAGAGACCCCCTCGGTTAATGACCTCATTGTAACAACCATGGGGGGTATTGCGGTGGGAGAGATGTTCTTCCGCCTCTCTGACGTTATCCTTCATGGAGAAGAGGGTTCAATTGAAAAGCCGGGCATAGGCCGCTGGATAGGCGCCACAGCCCTGAGCCCCGCAACAACAATAAACCATGGCCTTTTGCCCGGACGTCCCCCGGAACAGGGCGATGTTTCAGGATTCAGCTACGGGGCTGTGGGATTTTCAATGGCGGATATAAGCCTTCTTCCAAGGCCGAGTGACTTCCATCTGTCGAGCTATGGAGTCTCATACAATTACAATCTGGATCTCCAGTACAACAACCCCTTTATAAAAAGAGGACATGGAGCCCCCTATGACTGGTTCGATCTGAAAATGACTGCAGGTATGGATCTTAATGATCAGCTCTTTCTTACAATGTTCTCAGCAGGGCATCTTTTCGGCTGGACCTTTTACAGCGACAACGTGGATGTAAAGAACCAGCTTGGTTTCTACATGCACTATGACTTTATCTACAACAGTTTTCTGAACCTCGGGGTCAACGCCATCGGAGCCGGCTGGCACAGAACGGCGCCCATGGGAAAAAACTGGACCTTTAACAGCCGCCTCTTCCTCAACTTTGTGCCCATGGGAGCCAGCGACATAATTTTCCTCAAATACAATGATATTGTTGAGGGAAACGCACCCGACTATGAAAGACGGAACTACAGTCTGAGCATAGGTGCCAATATGAAACTGGGTCTCAGTTTTTCAAGGAAGGACAGGCTTTTTATCGATCTTGGATATTCAGGTTACAACCTTCATATCATTGACGGCTCGGTTCCTGACAATGGCTCCAGGGGAATCGAAATCATCGGTGCCTCCTCGGTAGCAATGAAGTACATGTTCACTGATAGATGGTTTGCCGGTTTTCAGTCCTCCCTCTACCACAAGGAGAGCTTCTACAAAGACTACTTTGACATCACTCTCGATGAACTGATGTATAAATTTGAAATAACCTCGGGGTTCCGCTTCTAGGCGGCCCTGTCGGGATTACGGACGCTTAAAGCATCCAGAAGTTCGGCGGTAGTCGGGTACCGCCGGACCTTTCCGTCCCCATCGAAAACAGTCATTCCGACAAGAACATCCAGTTCACTGCGGTTCAGAATAAGCCACTGCTCCCCTATAACAGACCAGGGGTTCTGATCCTTCTGGAGGCTGCTGAAGCTGAAGGAGCCGTCACTGTGTCCAACTGCCGGGTAGTACTCCCGGCGGACCATCTCCAGGGCTTCAGCATTAATGGCTGTCTGGGCCATAAACGCCCAGCAGCCATCGCTTACGGCAAGAGAGATACCCGGGAAACCGAGCCTGAATGAAAGTAGTTCAAAATGGCTGCGGCTCTCAGGCCGCTTATAGGGGGGGAAGAAGAGAAATTCCTCTGACCGGCTTTTCCGGAAGGACAGCTTTCTGTCCGTGAAGGGTACCGCCGGTGCCGGGTGAAGCTCCCGGCAGCCTCGGGAGAGTTCAAAAGCACTGCCGCAGAGCTCGCTCCAATTATAATCATAGTCAAATCTGTTTTTGATAAGCTCATGTTTCCGCTCAAACCAGATCAGCATCTCAGTATTAAACGGGATCATGGTCTTGAAAGAGTCTCTGGAAAAAGCATCCACATACCAGCAGTTGTGGGCATCATAGGACTTGCAGACAAGGCTCTGGCCGGGTGCCGCATGAATCGAACACTTTCCGCTTGCCGGATCAAGGAAACTGCAGTCGAGGCCCTGGTAGATAACCCACTCTCCGCTGTCCTTCAGGGCTGGATAGAAACCGTTGTAGCAGGAACTCAGGATCAGACTGACAAAGTCCCTCTGACTCTCCAGCCTGTGTGAGGTAAGGGGCAGGTTGCGGCAGCAGGGTGTATTGGAACAACCGGAACAGGGCGAATCACTCCACTGCTCCTGTTTTACTTTCAGGTTTCCCGTAAGGGCAATTTTCTCTTTCAATATATTTCTCCATCAAAGTATCATATACTCCCGGAACAGGGAAAAGTAAAGATGCTGAGGCGAAGGAAAAAAGGTATAACCGTCAGGCGACAAGAAGCTCCTCGGTCCTGGACTCTTTGAGGCGGCCCAGGCAGTGGTAGAAAGCGGGGATAAGAAAGGCATCTGCCAGAACCCATGCAAGAGGACCGGCAAGGGCGACCCCTGTAAATCCGAAGACAGGGACAAGGAACACCGCCGCTCCGCCGCGGCCTATCATTTCAAGGACTCCCGAGAGTATTGCAAAGCTGCTGAAACCCATACCCTGAATCATAAACCGGACAATATTCACAAGTGCCAGAGGGAAGAAGAAGACTGCGTTGATGATCAGGTATCTGTGAATATTTGCAAGAATCACAGCCTCACCGCTGTCGATAAAGAGCATACCCAGCTGGCGTCCGAAAAGTATCATGCCAGTCATGGCAATGATAGAGTAGATCAACCCTAGAAGGGAACTTTTGTACACGCCGTCTTTGAGCCTGTCCCATTTCCGTGCACCAGAGTTCTGCCCGCCAAAGGTCGCCATGGTTGTGCCCAGAGCATCAAAGGGAGTACAGAAGAACAGCTGCATTTTCTGAGCGGCAGCCACAGCAGCCACTGCTGCCGAGCCGAGGGCATTGAGGGAAGACTGAAGGACAACCGCACCGATCGCTGTTATGGAATACTGAAGGCCCATGGGAATTCCCGCTCCGCAGAGGGTTTTAGCAAGAGCCCTGTCCATGACCTTATCCTCATGATTCAGCTTGAGAATTGCGAATTTTCTTCTCATATACAGAAGGCTGGCGACTCCGGCCAGTCCCTGGGATGTGACAGTGGCCAGAGCAGCGCCGGCGACATCCCAGTTGAATACAAGTATAAAGAGCAGATCCAGGGCAATATTCAGAAACGAGGAGACAACGAGAAACAGAAGAGGAGTCCTGCTGTCTCCCACAGCCCGCAGAATGCTTGCCACCATATTAAAAAGGAAGATAAGGGGAATACCCCAGAAAATTATCAGAATATACTGTACAGCCCGGTCAACAATATCCGCCGGAGTCTGCATCATCAACAGAAGAGGCCTGCAGAACAGAACTGTCAGGGCTGTTACACCGATGGAGAAAGCAACTGCAAGGATCTCGGCATTATAGAGAAACTGGCGCATTTTTCTGTAATCAAGAGCACCGAAACTCTGGGCGACAGGTATGGCGAATCCGGAGCATAGACCGATGCAGAAACCGAGAATCAGGAAGTTTACCGATCCTGTGGCACCGACTGCCGCCAGAGCTTCAAACCCCAGGCTCTTTCCTACAATTACAGTATCAACCACATTGTAGAACTGCTGAAAAAGATAGCCGAAAAGAACGGGAATGGAAAAATTCAATATTTGTATAAGTGTTTTACCACTGGTAAGATCTTTAGTCATAGTACCTCGAATATCAATCCGGAAAACATACAGCATTTTAATAAATAGGTATATATAGAAATAAACAGAAAATAATAAAATAAAAAAAGAGCTGTTTACAAGTTTTCGGGGCTCTAATTGAGCGCTTAAATGAAGTAGTGAAAAAGGGTAGAATCTAAGAAAAAAGGAGAGTAGCACAGCAATGAATAAAAGAGACCTTAAAGGCAAAAATATATTGATCACAGGGGCATCAAGAGGGATCGGACGGACCCTGGCTCTGGACCTGGCCGCAGAGGGAGCCATTGTATTTCCTGTAAGCCGGAATAAGGAGAAACTGGACCTTCTTGTAAAGGAGATCAAAGCCGGGGGAGGACGGGCGGAGTCACTCTCTGCCGATTTCTCGGACCCCGCAGGAGTGTTTGCGCTGGCCCGGGAGATAAAGGGTATTGTGCCCCGACTGGATGTTCTTATAAATAACGCCGGCCAGGCCCTTTCCGCCCCCATTGAAGAGACCGGACCGGAGGCCTGGGACAGAATTATGACGGTCAATGCCCGCAGCCCCTACTTTCTGACCCAGCAGCTTCTGCCACTGATGGAAGAATCGGAAGTAAAGACAGTTGTAAACATTGCCTCTGTTGTGGCGACACAGGGATACCCTCTGCAGTCCGCCTACACCATGAGCAAGCATGCCCTGATCGGCTTCAGCAAGTCCATGGCCAGAGAGCTGCAGGAGAGGGGATACCGTGTCCACGTGATCAGCCCTGGGGGTGTAAACACAGAGATGGTCAGCGGTGTAAGGCCTGATATAAATACCGATGAGCTTATTCAGACAGAAGAGGTGGCTGCCTGGGTTCTCTTCCTGCTGCAGAACTGCCGCAACGGTATGGTGGACCATATTCAGATCCGCCGGGAGAGTAAACTTCCCTGGTAGACCGGCTCGCCTTGCACGGGCGGCATAAGTTGAAAATGAATAAACAGCCTGTAGAGCCTGTTCAATTTCTTTATGCCTCCGGCCGGTTTGAACTTTACCCCGTACGGCTCCATCTGATGCTCCCTGAGCGCTATTCCCTCTCCCCCTAATAAAAAATATTCGATTTTTCCAATATCCTCTGCTGTTGGTGTTGACCGGTTGTTCTCAGAGTGATATTAATGATCTTACAAGATCTATCCAGGGCGATCAATATACCGGATGATCTTAAACAGTAGAATACAGTTCCCGGAGGTTTGGAATGAATAAATACGATATTGTAGTAATTGGTGCCGGTTCCGGAGGCATAACTTCTGCCGTAACGGCGGCAGGTTTTGGCAAAAAGGTTCTTCTTGTTGACAAGTCTCTCCCCGGGGGTGAATGCACCTGGTCGGGCTGTGTTCCAAGCAAGGCCTTGATCCACGAAGCTAAAAGAGCCCACACAATTGGATCGGAAATAATCGGATACAAGGCGGACCGGAAAGCCGCAATGGACTATGTCCGGTCTGTCAGGGAAGCGATCTATGCCCATGAAACACCTGAGGCCCTTGCAAAGTCGGGGATTGATTTCCTCCAGGGGGCCGCACGCTTCACAGGCCCGAATACCCTGATGGTGGGGAAGCAGGAAGTCCGGGCCGGGAGATTTGTAATCTCAACAGGCTCATCCCCCTTTGTCCCCCCTGTTGAGGGCATCCGGAATGTTCCCTATCTTACCAATGAGAGCCTCTTCAACCTGAAAGAGCTGCCCGAGAGCATTGTGGTTCTCGGCGGAGGTCCCATCGGCATCGAACTGGCCCAGGCCATGAACCGTCTGGGAGTGAAGGTATCACTTGTGGAGATGCTTCCGGTACTGGCGGGACGGGAGGAGAGAGAGTTCTCTCATGCAATTGAAAAGGTTCTCCGGGAAGAAGGGGTCAACGTCTACCTGGGAGCCAAAGCAGAATCTGTTGAAGCAGTATCCTCCGGAGACGCTGATAAAGGCATCAGACTGGTCTGTCAGAAGGACGGAAAAAAGATATCCCTTGAGGGTTCCTCCCTTCTGGTTGCCATCGGACGCAGAGCCAATGTAGCAGACCTTGGTCTCGATGAGGCAGGAGTCAGCTACAGTGCAAAGGGAATTGAAGTGAACAGAAAGCTTCAGACATCACAGAAGCATATCTATGCCGTCGGCGATGTTGCGGGCCCCTGGCTCTTCTCCCACATGGCCAATGTCCAGGGTATTCAGGCTGTACAGAACGCCATCCTCCCCGTAAAGCGGAGAGTCAGCTATGAAAATGTAGCCTGGGTAACCTTCACCGAACCCGAGTTGGCCCGGGCCGGCCTGACAGAGGAGGAAGCCCGGGCAAAGCACGGCAACTCGATACGGATCTATGAGTCAGACCTGACAGAACTGGACAGGGGACGGACCGATGATTTGAGAGACGGTAAGATAAAAGTCATCCTGAACCGCAGGGGAAAAGTACTGGGAGTCTCCATTCTGGCAGACAGGGCCGGAGAGCTGATCGGAGAGGCTCAGCTGCTGAGGACAGCAGACTTGAACTTTGCAAAAATGGCATCTGTGATTCACCCCTACCCTACCTATGCTGAGGTATTCACAAAAATTGGCAAGAGGGTACTTGTAGATAACCTGCTCAACCATCCGGTAGTGAAACTTTTCAGGAGGAGTAAATAGATGAGTGAAGAAGCCATCCGGCTGGACAACCAGCTCTGTTTCCGGCTCTACAAACTGTCACGGACCATGACACGCCTTTATCAGCCCATTCTGGAGTCGATGAATATAACCTATCCCCAGTATGTGACCATGCTTGTACTCTGGGAGTCTGAAAGGATCGACTTCAAGGATCTGGGCAGGAAGCTGGACCTGAAAACAGGAACCCTGACTCCCATCCTGAACCGCCTTGAGAGTCTCGGCTTTATTCAGAAAGTGAAAAATAAAGAGGACAGCCGCAGAGTGTGGATTGTTCTCAGCGATGAGGGCCGGTCTCTCAAGGGTAATGCCCTGAATATACCCGCTCTCCTCAACAGTTATATGAATATGGACCTGGATCAGTATCACCGCTTTGCATCCATTCTGGATGAGCTTGATGAAATACTGAACCGGGCGGAAAACAAACAGAAAGAAGAGGTAAAAAGATGAAAATTTTAGTTGTTGTATTAGTATTAATAGCCCTGCTGGTGCTCTCCATGACAATCAAGAATATGAAGATTCCCGCAGGTC
This sequence comes from Oceanispirochaeta sp., assembly GCA_963676905.2. Classification (GTDB taxonomy): domain Bacteria; phylum Spirochaetota; class Spirochaetia; order DSM-2461; family DSM-2461; genus Oceanispirochaeta. The sequence continues at coordinate 1,100,803 of CAXXVE010000001.1, read as the reverse complement.
TGGGAGTGAACGGCGGCAGGCTGGCCCCCATGCCTAAAAGTCCCAATGCCGTATCATCCCAGACAGAGGACCCTGAAAAGAGAGTGGACCCCTTTCCATTCAAGGCGAATCTTGCCGACTCGGTCGAGGCTGTATTGAAAGCTCTGGACTCCTATGGAAATATCACGGTGATTGAGAAAAAACAGGATTACATCCACGCAGTCAGCACAACACCCACCATGCACTACCATGACGATATCGAATTCTACTTCAACCAGGCCGACGGCATAGTTGAGTTTCGCTCAGGATCCAGGATCGGACACTCTGATATGGGGCTGAACAGGGAACGCTACGAAGCACTGAAAGGATTCTACGACTCTGAAAATTAAGTAGCCCCGGGAATGATTCAGGTCTATAGTATACATACACACGCTATAACGGAGGTCTATAGATGCTGAATCATCCTGAAATAACCCAGAGGACCCTTGCCCAGATGAGAAGTCTCGACAATCTGAACTGGAATCTTGTCGTCTTTCTCGCCTTTGTTCTCTATGTCTATATGACGGCCATTGAAGAGAGGAAGTGGAACCAGATTGCCGCCGGCCTTGCCCTCTACGGGGTTCACTGGTTTGTAGAAATTGTAAACGCCCTGATTCAACACTTTTCAGGCCATGCCCTTTGGACCGCCAGCGGCGGTTCTGCCTTTATCATTCTTGTGGGTGTGGGTATAGAAATCAGCTTTATGTTCTCAGCAGCCGGGCTGATCCTGTCCAAGCTGCTCCCCGCAGACAAAGAGCTTAAGATTCTGGGCATCAACAACCGCATTGTTTTTGCTGTGGTCAACGCTCTGCTGGTTTCCCTGATAGAGATTCCTCTGGCGGCCTCGCCCATCTTCCACTGGGTCTACCCCTGGTGGGGTGCACTGACAGTCTGGATCTTTGTCTACATTCCTTTCTTTCTTGCTGCCTTTCTCTGCTATGATGCCCGCCCGAAGACAAGAGGAATATTCCTCGGGAGCCTTTACGGGCTCAATCTGCTGATGCTGCTTGTCTTTATTCCACTGGGATGGATCTGAGAGGATACCTGGCATTGAACAGGGAACAGATACCGGGCTGAACAAAAGACAAATTCCCTGAAAACTCTCCTGAACAGTATTCATATACTAGCAATCTGCTACAGTATACGCTCATATATTATTAATATAAGGCAGATCATTTTCTAACTCTCCGGGGGCACTCTGTCTGCATAAAACTTCAGGAGAGAAAAATGAAAAAAATTCTAGCAATCCTCCTCCTTGCAGCAGCCCCCTTTGCAGCATTTGCAAACGGCTCACAGGAGACTGTTCCTGCCTCGGCAGAAAGCACAACTGCCCACGCAAAGTATGTGTTCCTCTTTATCGGTGACGGAATGGCCATGCCTCAGATCAATGCCGCAGAAGCCTACATGAACGCCACCAGCGCTACAGCCCCGGGTGTTGAAAAGCTTGCCTTCACCCGTTTTCCTGCACAGGGACTGACAACGACCTACGATGCCGGCTCCTTTATAACCGACTCTGCCTCTGCCGGTACCGCCATCGCTTCCGGCAACAAGACCCTCTCAGGTGTGATCAATTACGACGAGTCCAAAACAAAAACGTTCAAGACCATCGCCGAATATGCCAAAGAGTCCGGTATGAAGGTCGGTATCATCTCCAGCGTCAACCTCGACCATGCAACCCCCGCCGCCTTCTATGCCAAAGAGAAAAGCAGAAGCAGCTACTACGATATCAACATGCAGCTTGCCGCCAGCAGTTTCGACTACTTCGCCGGCGGAATGGTCAGAATCGACAAAACTCCCGAGGGAAGCAAAAGTGCCCACGATGTGATGATGGAAAAGGGATGGGAAATTGCCGGAAACAGAGCCGAATTTGAGGCCCTCTCCCCCACTGAAAAACAGGTATATGCCTACTACAGCACAAGCTTCACAAGAAACTCCCTTGACTACGCCATGGATCAGGAAGCCGATGACATCAGCCTCGCCGAGTTCACAGCCAAGGGAATCGAACTTCTGGATAACGAAGACGGATTTTTCATGATGGTGGAGGGCGGAAAGATTGACTGGGCCTGCCACGCCAATGATGCCGCTGCCTCCATCGGCAATACCATTGCTTTTGACGCTGCCGTCCAGGAAGCTGTAGCCTTCTACAATGCCCACCCCGATGAGACCCTGATTGTTGTAACGGGGGACCACGAGACCGGAGGACTGACCCTCGGCTTTGCCGGAACAAAATACGCTTCCGCCTTCAATGAGATTTCCAATCAGAAAGTGTCCTACGAGTACTTCGACAAGTTTATCCTGGCACCCTACAAGGAAACCCATGCAGCCGGCGGCAGCCTGAATGACCTGATGCCCGCCATCTCGGAAAACTTCGGTCTTACCGATCTTTCCGATTATGAAAGAGAGCAGCTGGAGACCGCCTTTGCCCAGAGCATGGGAGAGAAGGCTGTAGCTTCGGATGAACAGTCCTATCTTCTCTACGGAAGCTATGAGCCCCTGACAGTAACCCTGACCCACATCCTGAATCAGAAAGCCGGGCTTGCCTGGACCTCCTACTCACACACCGGAGTTCCCGTTCAGACCTTCGCCATGGGTGCCGGATCAGAGGCTTTCAACGGCTACTACGACAATACCGACATCTTCAAAAAGGTATACGGCATCATGATCGAAGCTCCCGTGGTTTCAATGAAATAAACAGGGCCTGACAGCACTTCACAGCCGGAAGGACTACCTTCCGGCAGAGAGGGCGGAATGTAAAAAAGGAGAGAGACCTTGCAGCTTATCTCAACAGAGAAAAAAAGAGACCATATCTTTACCGCCGTAGTTCTGGCACTGAGCCTGGTACTGATTATTATTCCCACAGTTCCCAAAAAAACAAAAGCAGGACACTCTGAAAGGGCCCGGGCCCTTGTACTGTCTACAGACAACAGTGAGCTGGAACAGTACGGCATTATCAAAACAGGGAATCAGGAGGTGGAGCTGGAGATACTGAATGGAACCTTCAAGGGCCAGACAACCGGTTCCACCAATATTCTGATGGGCAAACTGGAGCTGGACAAGATGTTCACCCCGGGAGACAAGGCCCTGATTGTTATCGACATCGATGGTCAGGGGAGAATGGTCTATACCAATATCATCGATCACTACCGGATAACCACCGAGATGGTTCTGCTCATTCTCTTTATCCTCCTGTTGGTTATCTATGCGGGTTGGACAGGATTTAACGCAGTGATCTCCTTCGCCTTTACAGGCATTATGATATGGAAGATTCTGATTCCCGGGTTTCTGGCTGGAATCAACCCGATTCTTGTCTCACTTGTTACAGTGGCCGTTATCTCTGCGGTCATTATCTTTCTTGTGGGAGGGCTGACAAAGAAAGGGCTTACCGCCTTTATAGGAACAGTATCGGGGATTATCTTCACCTCAATCCTCTCTATCATCTTTGGAAAGGCCTTCCATATACACGGAGCCATCAAGCCCTTCTCGGAGACCCTTCTCTATTCGGGCTATGCCTATCTGGACCTGAACTCAATCTTTATTTCTGGTATATTTCTCGCCTCATCGGGGGCTGTAATGGATATTGCAATGGATATCTCAGCCTCAATGCATGAGATCATACACAAGAAGCCTGATATTCACTTCAAGGAGCTGACAGTGTCGGGTCTGAAGGTGGGACGCTCAGTTGTGGGAACCATGACCACCACCCTGCTTCTGGCCTACTCAGGAGGTTATACCGCACTGCTGATGGTATTTATGGCCCAGGGAACCCCCATTCTCAATGTGATCAACCTGAGTTACGTAAGTGCCGAGATACTTCACACCCTTGTGGGAAGCTTCGGCCTTGTTCTTGTGGCCCCCCTCACGGCCTTTACCGGAGGCATTATCTACTGGAAGACAGGGGAGTAGAACCGGATCAGTCTGCTGCGGCAGTTCTGCGCCTTCTCTCAATATAAGAAGAGAGAGCAAACAGAAGAGCAGCCGCTGCAATCACAAAGGACCCGATGCCATAAAGGCTCAGGATTCCAGAGGCTTCAATCACCCTTCCCCCCAGATAGTTGCCCGCAATCCCGCTGACTCCGGTATAGGCAGCGCTTCCCAGGAGAAATGCGGTTGCCCGGCAGGAGGGAGAGGCCAGATCATCGATATAGACCAGACTCGTAATAAGAAAGATGCTGTACCCGAATCCCTGAAAAAGCTGAGACACAAGAATGGCTGCGGGAGAGTGAAAGACCGCGCTGATAAGCAGACGGGCGGCAAAGAACATAAACGACAGAAGCAGCAGCTTCCGGGGACTGTATTTTTTAAGCAGACGGCTTCCCAGATAGAAAAAAGGAATCTCCGAAAGGGCGCTGATTGCCATGGCTACACCATAGACTGCCGGCCCCGCCTTTGCAGCCTCAATCAGCTTGGGAAGGAAGCCAAGAGAGGGCTGCACTGCCAGAAAAACAAGAGTGGAAAGAACAACAAAGACAACATACTTCCTGTTGGCCATCAGCTGACTGAAGTGAACCAGAAAGGAGTGTCCCCCCTCCTTGTGCTCAGGCTCCACATCGGGTATACGGGAGATAAGCAGGAGTGTAATAATTCCGACAAGTCCGTAGATGCGGAAAGGAAGGGCGGCGTAGCCGGACTCCACCATACGCCCCAGAAAAGTCACCATTATGGCAAAACCGATGGAACCCCACAGTCTTGATTTTCCGTAGTTTGTATCGGTTCTGTCCCTGAGAACCCGGGACATCCAGTTATCAATAAGGGGCATGAGGGGACCGACAAAGAAAGTTGTCAGCGGGAAAAGCAGGACCAACAGCCAGGTGGATCTGACAAAGGTGATTATAAATATAAGAACCGATGCGGCCAGAAGATTGAACTGAAAGACCTTTTTGACAGAACCGACCTTGTCGGCGGCAATACCCCAGAAAACCTGGGCCAGAACCATAACCGCGGCATTGGCCGACAGTATCAGCCCGATGGCGACAGTATCCACTCCCCACTCCATCAGAAAGACCGTCACATAGGGCAGGAAACAGCCGTGAAGAGTATAAAAGAGGTACTGGATAACGGAGTAAATCACGGCTGCACCGCCTTGAGAAGGCCGTCTGTAATCACCGTATAATATTGCAGTGCCATCCCTGTATGGCAGAGTTCTTTTTTCATACTCTTTCCTTCTTTTCTTCCCGGGGGAGATTCATCAGAGTTTTCTGACACTGAGAAGAGTGAAATCAGCTCTTTCCGAACATGCTGCCAGGTTTTGTGTGTACGTTAACGCAGAACAACCTTACTACCTGAATTTTATCTGTGTCAATGGGAGATGATGAGAGACGATTAAAAAGGCCTCCCGGGCACTGTCTATATGAGAGCTCCGTATACAACGGCCCTGATCCGCGGATGGAGAACGTCCTCCAGGCTGGGAGAGAGCTGCTGCATATAAACAACTGAAAGTCTCTCGCCCGGATCAGCAAGAACATAGGTTCCCGCAAGTCCGGCCCAGCCGAACTCTCCGGGACTGGAGTTGAACCCTCCAATTCCCCGGTTGAGGGCCGTTCTTACCCCGAAGCCGTAGCCGTATCCTTTCTGAACCTCCCAGTTGAAATCCTTCATCATTTCGGGGGTCAGAAGATTGGTCCTCATCATATCAATGGTGCTGCGTCCCAGAATACGGATACCCTTCAGGGTTCCAGATTCTGCAAGCATGGACGCAAACTTCTGATAATCCCCCAGTGTGGAGAGCAGCCCTGCCCCGCCTATGGGCGGCCACCGGTTGTTTTCGTGCCAGTAGTCCTGGTCACTGAGGACTGTGTAGTTCCCCTTTTCATCTTTGTGATAGTAGGGACAGACCCGGCTGACGCTCTCTTCAGACCAGCGGAATCCTGTATCCTTCATTTCGAGAGGCTCGAATATCTCATCCTTCAGGAAGGTATCAAAATTCCTGCCTGAGACCACTTCGATAAAAGCGCCCAGAATATCGTGACTGGTACCGTAACGCCAGTGCGTTCCCGGCTCAAAAGCAAGGGGAACTGTCGCAAGAGCCTTGGAGTAGTCTCTGAGGGAGAGAACCTCTCCGTTGTCATAATAGTGCTTCAGTTCATCCATCTTTACCGACATGCGCCGCCCTGCCTCACTGTCTATATCGGGATAGCAGAGTCCGCTTGTCATGGCAAAAAGATCCTTAACGAGGATGGGCCTTTCAGATTTTTTCACTTCAAAGTGTCCGTTGGGAGTGGGAGAGACATACTCCATATCCCTGAATTCGGGGAGGTATTCGCAGAGGGGGTCATGCATCAGAAACCGGCCCTCTTCAAACAGCTTGAGTGCGGCGGTGCAGGTAATAACCTTGGTCATGGAATAGATGCGGAAAAGACTGTCCTCTGTCACAGGAGTCTTTGCCTCTGCATAGCCGAAGCATCCCGAATAGACCTGTTCTCCCTTATGGACAACTGAACAGGAGCAGCCTCTGGGGCCTTTTTCAATAAAGGATTTCAATAGAGTATCCAGTCTCTCTTTTATCATGACAACTCCTTTTATCCTGTATTATATCATCCTTTCCCATCAACACTTTATGTAAAAAAGGCGTTCAGCACCCCTCGAGGTTTTCGGAACAGACAGGCTCTTATCTTTCTTAAAATCTAATTCAGCCTTTATATCCAGCCCCGGATTCTCTAGAATGAACAGTGAAACAGCTACAAGGAAAGACAATTGAAAGAGAGAAAGACATTTGAACTGATTCTTGCGGATGACCTGAAGAGAGATCTGCCGGTCGTAAAACTGAGAGGAACAAACCAGGAGGTGGCCTCCTTTGTGATGCTGGGGGATGTGGAACTGAACAAAAAGTGCGCCGTCCATCTGGTGCACAGGATGAAGGAAAAGGATCTTCTGAAGGAGTTTGACTACCTTGTCACTGTTGAGGCAAAGGGGATAACTCTCTGCCATGAAATTGCAGCCCTCCTTGAACACCCCAGGTTTGCAGTGATCCGGAAATCAGCCAAAAAATATATGCAGAAACCCATAATGACTCCCTCCGACTCAATTACAAGCGGCGGGGATCAGACCCTGGTCCTCGACGGACTGGATATTGAGAGAATCAGAGGAAAGAGGGTTTGTATTGTGGAGGATGTAATCTCCACCGGAGGCTCCATCACAGCGGCATGTGATCTTCTTGAAGCCGTGGGAGCAGAGGTCACAGTCATTGCAACTGTACTTCTTCTGGAAGGCGGCAATTTCAGGGATTCCCGTATGATCTACCTCAAGGAGGCTGATGTCTGAGTCCTGTACTGCCGCCTGTCTTTTATATCCGGGCAGTTTCGGAGTTTAGAGCATCCAGTACCGATTGTCTTTCCTCTTTAGAGAAGTCATCTATAACAAGGCCGGCTTTCTCCAGGTTCTGTTCCCCGGAGGAGATATTCTTAACACCTACAGTGTTCATTCCGGCGCGGTAAGAAGCTTCCACACCCTGAGTGGAATCCTCGATGACAAGGCAGTTTTCAGGGGGTGTAGAGAAAAATTTTCCGATATGAAGGAAAAGATCCGGATTCGGTTTTCCTTTCGCAACCTCATATCCGCTGACAAGAGTATCGAAATACCCCGCCAGGCCGATTTTCCGGATAATCAGAGCAATCAGCTCAGGAGAGGAAGATGATCCTACAGCCAGATTCATTCCTCTGGCCTTCAGCTCTTTCAGCAGCTCTTCCACCCCCTCTGCAGCTGTGAGGGCGGCATTCTCAAAACCCTCAAGAATTCGGTTTCCGCACTCTTCAAGGTGGCGATCGACGGATTCAGGCAGCTTATGATCCTTTTGAAGAAACACGAACATGTCCCTTAAAGGCAGTCCTACAAAGTTCTCTTCATACTCCCTGTCGCTGACAGGGATGCCTATCTCGGAGAAGTAGTGCTGATTAATGGATTTATGGATATGTTCACTGTCGAGAAGGACGCCGTCCATGTCGAATATTACAGTCTGAATCAAAATATAGTCCTTATAATTTTTCTAAAAACTACTTAATTTTTAACATTTAAGCAATCGATTACATTGTAATTTTTTTGAAAACAAATATTTATTCAAATCCCATAAATTAATGCCCATATTTTCTGATTCCAGATTTATTTATGTTACTAATCATGCTATATTATTCAGACTTGAACAAATGAACTATTTATCATTTCGAAAAGGATTTACTGATATTCAATGACAGAACACTGTTCATGAAACATGCAGATCCTTCTATTGAATGGTTCAAAAACAAAAAACGGGAAGGGATATGGATTCAGAAAAGAAAAAATCTATTGCAGAGAGTATTAAAAACGGCGGAGCCAGTGTCGGTATTGAGCTCGGATCCACCCGGATCAAAGCCGTACTGATCGGAGACGATAAAATGCCCCTCGCATCCGGAAGCTTCGGATGGGAAAATTCACAGATAGACGGTATCTGGACATATGCTCTTGATGAAGTATGGGCGGGAGTCCAGGCCAGTTATGCGTCTCTGGCACAGGATGTTGAAGACAAGTGGGGAGTTTCCCTGACAAAGCTCAAGGCTCTCGGCTTCAGCGGTATGATGCATGGTTATCTTGCCTTCGACAAGGATGACAATCTCCTGGTCCCCTTCAGAACATGGAGGAACAACTTTACAGGTCAGGCGTCAAAGGAGCTGACCGGACTCTTCAACTACCCCATCCCCCAGCGCTGGAGTATCGCCCATCTTCACCAGGCGATTCTGAATGGTGAAGATCATGTCAAAGATGTTGCCTTTATTACAACCCTTGCCGGTTATGTTCACTGGAAACTGACAGGTTCAAAGACGATGGGAATCGGTGAAGCCTCGGGTATGTTCCCAATAGACCTTAAAACAAAGGACTTCAACCTGACTATGTGCAGCCAGTTTGACAAGTTCCATGAATCAAAGGGTTTCTCATGGAAAACCAAAGAGATCCTTCCTGAAGTTCTTGTGGCAGGAAAGACTGCAGGATTCCTGACTGAAGAGGGTGCTGCACTGCTGGATTCAAGCGGAAAGCTTGCTCCCGGAGTTTCTGTCTGTCCTCCTGAGGGCGATGCCGGAACAGGAATGGTCGCCACCAACAGTGTTGCTGTGAGAACCGGTAATGTTTCAGCGGGAACTTCTGTATTCGCCATGCTTGTTCTTGAGAAGGACCTCAAGAAGGTCCACCCCGAAATTGATCTCGTCACAACTCCCGACGGCCACCTTGTGGGCATGGCCCACTCCAACAACTGCAGCTCCGACTATGACGCCTGGATGGGGCTTCTGGGAGAGGCGGTCAAGGCTCTGGGTTTTGATGTCACAACACCGGTCCTCTATGACACCCTTCTGGAACAGGCCCTCAAGGCCGACCCCGACTGCGGTGGCCTTCTCAGCATTGGCTACGTATCGGGTGAACATATGACAGGCTTCAGCGAAGGGCGCCCCCTCTTTGTCCGTTCACCGGAAAGCAGCTTCAACCTTCCCAACTTCATGAGGTCACATCTTTTTACAGCCCTCTGCGCCATGCGTACGGGACTCAATGTCCTGATGGAAGAGGAAGGAGTCATTGTCGATGAGATCCGTGGCCATGGAGGTTTCTTCAAGGCCGCCGAAGTGGGACAGAAAATTATGGCGGCTGCCACAGGAACACCCATTTCCGTACTGGAAACAGCCGGAGAGGGAGGAGCCTGGGGAATCGCCCTGCTTGCCTCCTATATGGTAAGAGAGGATAGCTCCCAGGATTTCCCCGCCTTTATTGCCGAGGTATTCAAGGGAAGCATCGGGGAAGCTGTACAGCCCGACAAGGCGGATGTGGAAGGATTCAACAAGTTCTTCCAGCGCTACCACAAGGGTCTGGCCATCGAGCGCTCAGCCATTGAAAACCTGATTTGATTCTTCCTGCCTGAAAAGCAGACGACAAAGCCCGGAGTTCCCCTCCGGGCTTTTTTTATACTGAAATGAGAGGGCTCTGAGCGTAAACACCCGAAGACAAAAAAACCTGCCGTGTAACACATCGGCAGGCTTTCAACTTTTTATTATGAATTCTTAAAGTGGAGGTTTGGTTCTACTTCAGGCAATTGCCTTCTTTTTCTGGAGGGTATCGAAACCGACTGCAAGTATCAGAACGATTCCTTTAACAACCATCTGTGTATAGTTGCTGACATTGAGGAGTACCATTCCATTTGTCAGTACACCGATGATCAGAACACCTGCAACAACTCCGGAGATCTTACCGAAGCCGCCGACAATGGAAACACCACCCAGAACAACACATGTGATAACATCAAACTCATACCCCAGACCGGCTGTGGGCTGAGCGGAGTTTGTTCTGGAGAGCATTACGATTCCGGCGAGTCCCGCAAAAAGACCGGAAAGAGCATAGATCAGATATTTGATCCGTCCGACGCGGATTCCTGAAAGTTCCGCGGCTTCCTCATTCCCGCCGACAGCATAGAAGTAGCGGCCGAAATAGGTCTTGTTCAAAATAAAGGAGCCCAGGGCAAAGCAGATAAACATTATGATTACAGGCACTGGAACCGGTCCCACATATCCCTGGCCGATCACCTTGAACCGGGGATCAAAGCCGTATATGGGAGTACCGCCGCAAAGGAGGTAGGCAAGACCTGCAAATATGGTCTGGGTCGCAAAGGTCGCAATAATGGCAGGCATTCCGATTGTTGAGATAAGCATACCGTTAAGGGTTCCGATGAGAACCGCCAGAAGCAGGGATACAGTCACAGCCTCAACCATTCCGAATCCCATGTTAACCATCAGATAGGCGCACATTACGTTTACAATCGTGATAATCGAACCTGTCGAAAGGTCGATTCCCGCAATCAGAATTACAAAGGTCATTCCGATAGATGCGATTCCATACATTGAAACCTGCCTTGCTATTGTAAACAGGTTATTCATTGATAAAAATCTCGGGTTTGCCGATGCAAAAACTACGATAAGCAGCAGCAGTACAAACCAGATAGCACTCTTTTTCAGCCTGGCTATTACAATGTCCTTCACTTTTCATCCTCCTGAACATCGGATGCCATTTTCAGGATCAGATGTTGTTCAAATTCTTCTTTTTTTAATTCACCGGTGATCCGTCCTTCCGCAAAAACAATAATGCGGTCGGACATTCCCATCAGCTCTTCCATCTCCGACGAGATAAGGAGAACGGTTTTTCCTGATTCCACAAGCTGGTTGACGAGCTTGTATATCTCAAACTTGGCACCTACATCGATACCCCGTGTAGGCTCGTCCAGGATGATCAGCTCCGAGTTGGCTGCCAGCCATTTACCCAGAATTACTTTCTGCTGGTTACCTCCGCTGAGGTTCTTTACTTCCTGGTGAATGGTCGGGGTCTTAATCAGCAGTTCCTGTCTGTACTTCTCTGTGGTCACAGTCTCTTTTGATGAATTGATAACTGCGAACTTTGAGATCAGCCTATAGATGGGCATATTGATATTGTTCTTTACCGAAACACCCAGAAGGGCTCCATGCCTTTTCCGGTCTTCGGGAACAAGGGCGATACCCATATCGATAGCCTCTCTGGGAGACTTGGGATTAATCTCTTCTCCCTTCAGAAAGAACTGCCCGTCTGTCTTATGTACAGCCCCGAAAATCATCTGTGCCAGCTCGGTTCTTCCGGCACCCACAAGACCTCCGAGTCCGAGGACTTCACCCTTGCGGATCTTCAGGTTTATATTCTTGTCTCCGTTTCCGGTAACATTTCTGGCCTCAAAGAAAACCTCACCGTCTCCATTGAGAGGAGGTCTTGCCGGAAAAGTATCCTTCAGTTCCCGGCCCACCATCAGGCGGATAAGTTCATCTACATTGCTCTCTGCTGTCTGGAGAGTATCAATGTACTCACCGTCCCTGAGAACGACAATCCGGCTTGAGAGTTTAAAGATCTCTTCAAGCTTGTGAGAGATATATATAATTGAAACACCCTTGGATTTCAGTAACTCGCATACTTTATAGAGACTTTCCACTTCCGCATTTGTCAGCGGAGCAGAGGGCTCATCCATAATCAGGACTTTGGCATCCTGCTGTATGGCTTTTGCAATTTCGATCATCTGCTGATACCCCACGGTCAGCTCTCCAACGAGAACTTTGGGGTCTATATTGATATTCAGCTGGGCAAAGGCTTTTTTGGCCTCCCGTTCCATTGCCTTCCGGTCAATGACAATTCCCTTTCTGATGGGATCTCCCAGAAACAGGTTCTCAGCGGCAGACAGCTCTCTGACGTTATTGAATTCCTGGTAGATAATGGCAATTCCGTTTTCCTTGGCCAACTGGGGGCTCATATGGGTAAATTCCTTGCCGTTGACAACGATTTTACCTGAAGTGGGAATAACGGCTCCCGAACAGGTCTTGATAAGAGTAGACTTACCGGCTCCATTTTCACCGATCAGTCCCAGAATCTCACCCTTCTTGATTTCAAGGGATACATTCTTCAAGGCCGTAACACCGGGATACTCTTTTCTTATATTTTTTAACTGCAAGACAAAGTCTTCGCTCACGGTATTCTCTCCCTGGGGTTAAAAAACCGCTGCGGCTGAATGAGCCGCAACGGCCTTTTTAAATCAATTGAAACTTACTGGAAATCTGCCAGGTAAGTGGGTGCTGTTTCAGCATCGATGATCATCAGGTTTCTGTAGATGTTCTGCTCGGGGAAATTTTCTCCCATCAGAAGTTTTTCATAGAGGGCTACAACTGCCTGAGCGGTCTTTTTGTTGGAACCTTCAAAACCTACAGAGGCTCTGGAAGCTTCACCGTTTACGATGGACTCAAGCTGCTGCTGTGTAGCATCTGCAGAGAAGATACCTACATTAGCGGGAATATTTCCTCCGGTTCTGGACATGAATGCTTCGTTGGCTCCGATGTCTCCACCGGCTCCGATGGAACATACAACAGTTACGTCGGGATGAGCCTGGAAGATAGATTCCATGTTGGAAAGAGCAGTTGCTGCATCAAGAGCGGGCTGCTGTGCAACAACCTCGAACTTACCGGGAGAGAACTCTTTAAGAGCATTCAGAATACCTGTCTCTCTTTCGAGGAGGATGGGAGTCTGGGGATAGTTCATAACGGCAATCTTTGCCTGGTTGGAAGTTGTGTAGTGTTCGTTAACAAAGTCTGCTGCGGCTGTACCGATTGTGTAACCAAGTTTGGTGTTATCCAGAACCCAGTTCACGTCTGTGTTGGTCATCTTGTCATCCCAGCACATTACCTTGATTCCCTGCTCACGGGCAGCTGCAAGATAATCTTCCAGAGCGTTGGGGTCAGAGGGGTGAACCATGATCAGGTCAACCTGGTTGGTGATAAAGTTTTCAATCTGCTGAATCTGAGTTGCAGAGCTGTCTTTACAGCTGAGGATGGTGTAGTTCCAGCCCTTGGCTTTCATTTCATTTTCTACTTCACCGAAAACACCAGCCCAGTAGCTGTTTTCCAGAGACTGAATTGTAATACCTACTCTATAGGTTCCGTCATCTTCACCCTGACCATTTGCCCAGGCGCCGAAAGTTACTGTTAATGCAAGCAGCATAATAATGATTTTCTTCATTAGATTCCTCCAATTTTTAATATAAATACTGATTAAAACTTATAAAAAACGATTACGAACAAACAACAACTATGTCATAGATCCTCCTTTTCATTCCCCGGGAAAAATATACATTTACCAAACTCAACAGTTTGGCCCGGATCAGTCTACAGTTGTTGCGAAACCTTTACGTAATCGATTAACTACAAAAAAAGGCTAACATTGAATTTTCAATACGTCAACGGATATTTTTTTCTCGAATCCGCCGGGCCGAAAACCATTTACAACTGCATAACTGAAACTTTTAAATTAATGATTCTCCATGGATATCTGGATCTTCACGGCCTTTGAGGCCGGATCTGAAGCCGCATCAAAGGCTTCAACACTGTTCTCAAAGGGATAGACTGCGGCAATCAACGGTTTGACATCCACATCACCTGAAGCGATCAGTCTGACCGCTCTGTCATACTTGTGAGCATAGCGAAATACAGTTTCCGCCCTGAGCTCCTTAGCCTGCATTCCGGTAATACTGAGGGAGGCAGAACCATCGCCGGCAGGTATTCCGACTAGAATAAGGACACCTCCAGGACAGGCATAGCGATGCAGATCCTTTATAGCATGGGGACTTCCCGAAGCCTCAAAGACCCTGTCTACACCCCACCCGTCAGTCTCGGACATAATCCTTTCATAAAGGTCTTCATCCTTAACATTTATGGGAATAATATTCTTGTAATTATCGGTAATAGAGAGCTTATCAGCGTTGATATCGGAGATAAAAACACGGCTGCAACCTCCTGCCAGGGCAGAAATTGCTGTTAAGATACCGATTGTACCGCATCCTGTGACAAGAGCCGTATCTCCAGGAGAGATCTCGGCTTTATCTGCAGCCTGCAGTCCGATGGCCAGGGGTTCCACCATGGCACCCTCTTCATAATTCACATTTTCCGGCAGTTTGTAGGTGTATGCGGCCGGATGTACAACTGTTTCGCAAAGACATCCGTGAATAGGCGGAGTTGCCCAGAACCTGACATCGGGATCCAGGTTATACATCCCCATTCTGCTGGTTCTGCTGCCGGCTTTGGGAATTCCAGGCTCCATACAGACCCTGTCTCCCACTTTCAGTCCGGTTACATTCTCACCGGCCTCAATAACGACTCCCGAAGCCTCATGGCCCAGAATCATCGGTTCTTTTACAATATAATCTCCGATACCGCCATGCAGATAGTAGTGTACATCGCTACCGCAAATACCTACATTCATTATCCTTATCCGGACATCTTCGGTACCGCATGTTTCATAGACCGCCATATCTTTGATAGCCAGGGATTTTGTCCGCTCCAATACAAGTGCTTTCACAAACCCTCCTTTCAAATACTTTTCAATCATTTATTACAGAAACCCTAAACAAAATCGATTGCGTAATCGATTTACTGATCGTACATCCGTTTTTGGTGGCTGTCAAATTAATTTTTTCAGATTTTGAATTGCTCCGGTTTTTAATAATCTTTCTTGACTTGGATTAAAAGCGTGTGTATTCTAGTTGTTAATCGATTACGTAAAGATTTACTGATCGTTATATACAGGAGGATCAATGGGTACTTCCATGAAAGACGTGGCGAGACTCGCAAATGTCTCAACTGCTACTGTCTCACATGTTATTAATAAAACTCGAAATGTTAACCCGGAGACAGAGAAGAAAGTACTCAAGGCAATAAAAGATCTGAATTACAATGTGAACCCTGTTGCCCGGAACCTCCGCAGTGGCAGTTCCAAAATCATAGGCTATGTCGTTTCAAACCTTGCCAACTACTTCTTTATGGATATTGCACTGGGAATCGATGCCATCTTAAGTGAGCACGGCTACCACCTCATCTATATAAACTCAGGTGAGGACCCTGTTAAAGAGCGCGAGAACATTGAAAACCTCATAATGCAGAATGTAGACGGTCTTATTATTGCCCCACTGGGCAGGGACTGTTCATATATGAAAGAGATTGTCGGAGATAAATGCCCCTGTATTTTCTTTGACAGAAAACCTGAACACTGTGAGTGGGACTCTATACTGTCAACCAACTCGAAAGGGGCCTTTGACGGCACCGAGTACCTCATAAAACGAGGATATAAAAAGATAGGTTTTGTCGGTTCCAGAAGCGATGTAACAATGAAAGAGCGTATTTCCGGCTATACATCGGCACTCACAAAACACGGCATTACGGTGGATGAGGATCTAATCAAATCAGGAAGCGGCCGGCCCCGTAGCATGTATGACCAGAAACGGGGAGACGCCTATTATCTTGCGGAGAGCCTGATAAGGGAGCAGAAGGCTGATGCTATTCTCTGCGGTAATGCCCTGGCAACCGTCGGAGTCATGACCTATCTCAAGGACAACGCATACAGGATTCCTGAAGATGTAGGAGTCATAAGTTTCGACGATGATTTCTGGATGACCATGGGAACACCCCAGATATCAGCTGTCATCCAGGACAAGGCCGCCATTGGAGCCACGGCGGCGGAAGTTATGCTGGAACGGATAAATGGAAGCAAAAAACCGGTCCAGGAGTACAGGATACCCACAGATATCATTCTCAGGGAGTCCTGCTGACATGTAATTAATACAGTTTGAACCTGAACAAAATTGATTGCGTAATAATTTTTTGATTTAGGAGAAAACTGTTATGAATAATTTTAGTCTTGAAAACAAAACCGCCTATGTAACCGGCGGTGCCAGAGGAATCGGAAAAGCTGTCGCACTCGGTCTTGCGGGCAATGGAGCAGATGTTGCTATTGTTGACATAGACATGGACGCAGCCGCGGAAGTAGTAAAAGAGATTGAAGCCATGGGCTGCCGCTCTATTGCAATTTCCTGCGATGTTACAAATCCCTCAGATGTGGAAGCCATGGTGAGCCGTATCGTTTCTGAGTGGGGAAAGCTTGATATTGCTTTCAACAACGCCGGAATCTGCATCAATGTAGCCGCAGAAGAGATGAGCTATGAGCAGTGGAAAAAAGTCATCGACATCAACCTCTCCGGTGTGTTCCTCACATCACAGGCTGCAGGAAAAGCGATGATAAAACAGAAAAGCGGTGTCATCATTAATACTGCCTCAATGTCAGGTCATATCGTCAACATTCCTCAGCCCCAGTGCGCCTATAACGCATCCAAGGCAGCTGTCATCATGCTTACAAAATCAATGGCCGTTGAGTGGGTTTCCCACAATGTCCGGGTCAACAGCATCAGCCCCGGATACATTGCCACGGAAATGACTCTCTCCGCACCCACCGACTGGAAAGACCGCTGGACCGACCTGACCCCCGCCGACAGAATGGGAACTCCCGAAGAGCTTGTAAGTGCTGTTCTCTACCTGGCCAATGATGCCTCATCCTACACTACAGGTATGGATCTTGTCGTTGACGGTGCATTTACCTGCGTATAAGGAAGAGTTATGAGTGATACTATCCTGACATTTGATATAGGCACTACAGGAAACAAGTGCACCGTCTTCAGCAGTGAAGGCCGGAGCCTTGCCTCGGTGACAGTCCCCTACGAAACCGAGTACCCCCGGGCGGGCTGGGCGCAGCAGGACCCGGCTCACTACTGGGAGAGTGTCGTTAAAGGAATGAAAGAGCTCTGTCAGGAGTTTCCTCATTATACAAAAAGGGTCTCCTGCATCGGACTCAGCGGTCATATGAACGGTATGCTGCCTGTTTCCGCTGCAGGGGAACCTGTTTTCCCTGAGATCATTCACTCCGACAGCAGAAGCGACAGTTACTGCTCTGTGATCAGAGAGAGGATCGGGGATGACGAGTTCTTCAAAATCACCGGAAACAGAATCGATTCCCATCTATCACTGCCAAAAATGCTCTGGTTCAGAGACAGCTATCCCGAACTCTATAAAAAGACGTCCTGGATTATCCAGAGCAAGGACTTCATTGCCGGAAAGCTGACTGGAAACTGGGGAAGTACGGACTTCTCCGATGCTTCACTGACATGTGTCCTGGACCTGAAGGAGAGATCCTGGTCAGGGACTGTCGCAGGAGAAACCGGACTGGACATTGAAAAGATGCCCCGGCTCCTCTCCTCCCACGAGATGGTCGGCCCCCTGAGCCGGGAGTCCGCCTCTCTGCTGGGACTGAAGGAGGGAATCCCCGTCTTTGCTGGAGGAGGAGATGCCTCCTGCTCAGCCAGAGGAGCGGGAATTGCCGACTGTTCAACAGCCCAGAACTATATCGGAAGCAGTTCCTGGATATCCGTTCTCTCTCCGCAGCCTCTTCTTGACAGGGGACGGCGTATACAGAATTTTTATGACCTCGACGGAAAACATATCAATATATGCGGAACCGTCCAATGTGCCGGAATCGCCCTGGACTGGATGATGAGCGAGATCACCGGAGGCAGAACCGATTACAGGGCCGTTGAGGCCGAGGCGGCACAGTCCCCTCCCGGTTCTGAAGGTCTCTACTTTATCCCCTACTTTATGGGAGAGCGTACTCCCCACTGGAACTCCCTCCTCAAGGGAAGTTTTCTGGGCCTCTCGCTGAACCATAAAAACAGGGACATGGTACGCGCCGTATTTGAAGGTATAGCCTTTGCCCTCAAGGATGTGGCCTCGGTGTTTGAAGAGAACGGTATTGAAATATCCGAGCTCTCACTTACAGGCGGTGGTGCCCTCTCCCCCTTCTGGAACCGGATGATGAGCAGTATCTACGGAAAGCCCGTCAAGATTCCCCATGCTCCGAAACAGGCAACAAGCCTGGGTGCAGCTCTTGCTGCGGGAGTCGGAAGCGGTATCTTCGGCTCCTATGAAGCTGCGGCTGAAGTAGTAAGCTTTGAACGAAGCATCTGTCCCGATGAGGAAGAAAGCGGAATGTACCGCAAAATATATACGGGATTCCGGAACCTCTATCCGGCATACAAGGCCCTTTCTGATGTTCTTTCAGAAAGCCGTGACTAAAAAAAGGAAAAACCATGAAAGCAGTATTAATCGAAGAGAAGTACTCACTGAAATCAGTTGAAACAGATGTTCCGGAACCGAAGGAGAATGAGGTTCTTATCGAGGTTCATGCCAGCGGTATCTGCGGTACAGACCTCCACATATTCCAGGGTGACTACAAAGGAACCTACCCCATCACTCCGGGGCATGAGTTCTCCGGAATTATCCGCAAGGCGGGAGCAAAAATAAGAAACTTCAAGATTGGCGACAGAGTAGCTGTTGAACCCAATCTCTCATGCGGCGTCTGTTATGACTGTCTCAACAACCGCCAGCACTACTGTGAAAATGTAGAGGCTGTGGGAGTGACAAAACCCGGAGGGATGGCCCAGTTTGTATGCGCCCCTGAAGGTGCCGTATTCCCCATAGGAGATCTCAGCTTTGAGGAAGCCGCCTTTATGGAGCCCCTCTCCTGTGTGCTTCACGGAGTTGAACAGGTAAAACCAGGACTGGCAGATACTGTTCTGCTGATCGGAGCCGGCCCCATAGGCCTTCTGCTTCTGCAGAGTTTTCTTGTAGAGGGCTGTTCGTCGGTTCATGTAGTGGACAGGGATCAGGACAGGCTCAACACCGCTCTTGAGATGGGAGCATCCAGAATTACAACTGACCTGGACAGTCTGGATAAAGAGGCCTACCACATAGTCTGCGATGCAACTGGCGTGACCGCTCTGATGGAAAAAACACTGGATTATGTACGCCCCTCAGGCCGGATTCTCTGGTTTGCAGTCCCCCACGTGGATGCCACTGTCTCACTGCCGCCCTTCAAGATGTTTGAAAAAGAGATATCCATCTTCTCCTCCTACACCTCATGCCGCAACTCCTGGCAGGCACTGCACCTTATGCAGAACGGCCGAATCAAGGTGAAGGATCTTGTCTCCCACAAACTGCCCCTTGAGGAGTTTGAAAAGGGACTGAAGATTCTTGAAACCCACAGCGAGCCGGCCATGAAGATTATGATCATGCCTCAGCAGAGCTGACAACTCTTTTCAGCCCGGACGGTCCCGTCCGGGCGCATCAGTTTGACTATAGATCCCTGTATTCAAAAAAGTCGAAATATGCGGGATGCTGCCTTCGGATCAGGTCACAACAGATGATTCCGGCCATGGTTCCTGTAAATTCACCGAACTCACAGTACTCGTCTGAAAACTCGCTGGTATCAAAGACGGGGCCTATGGCCTTCCAGCTCTCTTTGTTATAGCTCCAGAAGAAACGGGTTGCCCTGTCCTTCACGTCAAGGCGCAGGAAAACAGGCTTGTCTTCCACGGCGACTCTCGTCCCTTCAACCTCCACCTTCTCCCCATTTTCTATTCGTACAAGAGAGAGGGCACTCCCTCCCAGTGTCTCGCTGTAGTACTTCCGGAGGAGGATGTTGTTCATATTATCGTAGTAGAGAGTCAGCCCTGCATAGTGGTGGTGGATTTCAGGGCTGAAATCCATTTTTGTAGTGATCTCCAGATTTGTAGAGCTGAGCTTGCGGGCCAGGAGGCTCACCTTGTTTACCGAGGCCTGAGACTCCTGCCCCCTAAGGCGTATCCAGCCGGGCCGTGCCTTGAGGTCGGTAAATCCGGAGGGCATGATCCGGGGAGAGTAGTACTGGAGCCCCAGCTCTTCAGAGTCAAAATCATCAAGTTCCGGCAGAGGGGCAACAGGTGATTCAGCAAGCGCGGGTGCTTCCACAAGGCTCTTCGCCAGATTGCTTCCGTCGGCCATCCGCAGCCATCCGTCATCGGTCCAGACCATCTTCTGCAAGGCGGTCTCCCGGCCAAGGGTACAGCGGAGCTCGGGAACAAAGGGACGGGAGGTCAGATGAAACACATAGGGGTCACCTGCGGAAGTCTCTACCAGGCTGCCGTGGCCTGATTTCTGAAGCAGTGACTCAGGATTGTAGTATCTTGGTTTCAGGTGGTCCACATCAGAGCGCTCATCAGAGACCAGGGGCTGGGATGTAATCACAGGATTCTGAGGATCTCCTTCATAAGGGCCCCAGGGATTTTCGGAGCGGCCAATGGTCACGCTGTGGTAGTAGCCTGTGCCGCCTTCGGCTGTCATGATGTAGTAGCGGCTGTCCTTCTTGTAGAGGTGGGGAGCTTCAATACAGCCTCTCTCTGTTCCACCCCTCCAGATGACCTCAGGGTAACCCTTGATGGATCTGCTCTCAGGATCATACTCCACCATGGTGATGGGACCGGGCTTCTCATACCCGTCTCTTGTCTCCCAGTCCAGGGAGACAATATATTTTTTTCCGTCATCATCATGAAGTATGGATGCATCAAAACCGGCCGAGTGAAGATAGACAGGCTCACTCCATGGGCCTGTAATATCCGGAGCTGTCATCAGAAAGTTGTCCACATCAAAGTACCGGGCATTCATTGAGTTCATCACGCCGTATACAACATAGAACAGACTATCCTCCTCACACCAGGTGAGGCAGGGCGCCCAGATTCCCTTGGATGAAGGGAGCTTCTTCAGGTCGGGGTTCGTATCATCGGTAAGAACATGGGTATAGAGTTCCCAGTTCTTAAGATCTCTGGAACGGTACACCGGCAGACCGGGAAACCACTCAAACGAGGAAACCATCAGGTAGTAGTAGCCATCCCTGCGGCAGATGACGGGATCGGGGTTGAACCCCGGCAGAATCGGATTTTGTATCATATCTTATAAACCTCAAAACACCCTCCTTCCGAGGGCTCTTCTAATTTCAGGATCTCTTATTTTTCTTTAAGGATGCAGACACCCCAGTCAGGCATTTTTATCTCTTCCCCAGAAGCATATCTCCGGCCTGTGAGAAGTTCGACTGAATCTCCCGCCGGATTGACAGCGCTCCGTCTGCCGCTGGTGTAGTTGAAAAGAAAGCTTATCTTCTTCCCCTCTGAATTGACTCCCGAGCGGAGGATCAGAGGCGCCTCCAGAGAGGGCAGCTTCAGCCCCGCATCGACAGCGGCCAGCCGGAGCAGGGACTTCAAATACTCTTTCGAAGTATAACATCCGATGTACCAGGCCTTCCCCCCGCCGTATCCGTTTTTTGTAACAGCTGCATAGCGGTCCCAGTAGCGGTGTGTATATGCCGCCAGCACCTCTGCGCCGGCAGGCTGCAGGAGTTCAGCAAACTGCTTAACTTTATGCCCTGCAACACTCAGATTGACAGGCTCGGTATACTGCTGATGGAAGAGACCGAATACCTCACTTAAAAGATGGGGAGCCCGATCCCTGTAGACCGTCAGGTTTTCATCGGCAATAAAGGACTTGAAGCTGCTGAAGAGGACACCCCCTCTCTCTACAAAGGCCTTCAGATCATTCAGCTTCTCCTCTGTGATGCTGTATAAAACAGGAGTCACGATCATATCGTATGCCCTTGTATCCAGTACATTGATGTCAACGATATCACACTCGAGATTCATCTCATAGAGAGAGTCATACATCCACCGGACAACATCGTTATAAGAGAGGTCCCGGTCCAGAGGAAACCACTTCAGGGCATCCAGGGATTTACTGTCTGTCACCAGGGCAACCCTGTTCTCCTTTTTCAGATGAACAAGCTCATGGGAGAGCCTTTGCCATTCCGAACCGAATCGGGCCGCCTCTTCATAGACAGGATTACTCTCCATGTCGTGGCTCAGAAGCCCCTTCCAGTAGGTCTCGAAGCTGTTGTGAATGGAGTGCCAGTTCCAGTACATCACCCCGCCGGCGCCGAAAGCCAGATGGCTGTAGGCATGCTGACGGAGCTGACCGGGATAGGGAGTCCAATATTTGAAGGCCTGTGCCTGGCACTCAAGAACCAGGTAATTGTCTCCCTTCAGGCTGCGTATGCTGTCTCCGCCGAAAGCGATCTCCGCCCCGGTGAGACTGTCCTGGGTGGGATGGTAGATGTCGGTCCCTGCTAGAGTCACAGCCTCTGACGCCTCTGCATGGTTCAGGTCGGACTGAACACCGTAGGAGTAACCGTCCTGGGCGATGTCGGCACCGAACTTCCGCCACTCAAAGTCAAAGTTGTGGGTAATGAACTGATCCTCCCGGCGGTACTCGTTTACAAGGCCGGCCTGCCACTTAAGGAACCCGGCGGTCTGTGACCTGCGGAACGACGCAAATTCCGAAGCCAGACCTCCATTGATGGTTCCCCTAAGATCGGGCATGTCCTCCCAGCGGCCTATGGAGTTACTCCAGTAGGCCAGGCCGAATGCCCTGTTATAGGCTTCAACTGTACTGAACTTTTCTTTCAGGTACTCTGTAAAGGCAGCCTGCACACCGGGAGAGTAGTTGCCGTAGTCCTTACACTCGTTATCAATCTGAAAACCGATAACCCGGGGATGACCGGCTGTGCGCTCCATAAGCCTTCGGATAATCCGTTCCACATGGCGGCGGTAGGTCAGGTTCATGATATCCATGTTCTGGCGGCGGCCGTAGCTCTCTCTGTTATCCCTCCCGTCCAGAAGGACCTCGGGGTCTTTCTTTACAAGCCAGGGGGGAACGGCGTAGCTTGGAGTTCCCACAATCAGGTCAAGATCATGCTGCTCCGCCGCCTTCAGAAGAGCATCAACATAGGAGAAGTTGAAAACGCCCTCTTCGGGTTCCATAGTACTCCAGGTGGATTCGGCTATCCGGACAGTATTCATCCCGGCGGCCTTCATCATTCTGAAATCTGTATCTATCCTGTCTTCCTTCAGGTATTCGGGATAGTAGGCAACTCCGAAGAGCAGTTTTTTCAACACTCTGTTACTCCTTAAACCATATCAGGAGAGATTCTGAACCGGCCTGCATCCAACTCGGATACGACGCGGTCATAGTGCTTGTCCAGATCGAAGAAGGCAAGACTGACAATGGTGACAACAATCGCCGCAAGGGGAATCCATACAAAGGCCATGGAGATCGAAGTCAGGGCTGACTCAGTCTGTACTGCATTGGCAGCATTAAATCCACCGGCGCTGAGAACCCAGCCCAGAATGGCTGTTCCCACACCGGAACCGATCTTGAAGGTAAAGGAGGACGCAGCATTTCCCATTCCGGCGGCACCTCTACCAGTATACCACTCACCATAGGTGATGGCATCCTGAAGGAGTCCGAACATTGTAGCGGCACTGCATCCGAATCCGATTCCCTTGAGAACAGAAACAAAGATAATAAAATTGGGTTCAACGGAAAATCCGGTCAGCAGGAATCCCACTGCGGAGATACAGGAGCCCAAAATCATCAGCTGCTGCTTGCTCAGCTTTTTCATAATAAAGGGGGTCAGGAACATGGTGATGATCTGAGCCATGGAGAGAGCATTGGCAATGGGTGCAAAGTATTTGGCATCGCCCATATTGTACTGGGCAAAGTACACCCCTGACCCGAAGAAGGTGGACATCATCAGATACATCATAAAGAGGTTGATTACCATAAGAACCCAGTACTTGTTTATAAGAAGATCCTTCAGACCCATAACAAAGTCTTTGAGATCAAGGGATGTTCCTTCTTGGACTTCCTGAACAACTCTTTCCTTACAGCTGTAAAAGGTAAAGAAGGTGATCGCTGTAAAAGCTATCATCAGCAGAACAAATGTAATGGTCCAGCCGAACTGGCTGTAGGGATCTCCACCGCCAAAGAAGGTTGTCATCTTCAGAACAAATGTATTGATGGTCATGGTACCGGCGGTGGCCAGGAGCATTCTGAAGTTCCCCAGAAGACCGCGCTCATACTGGTTGGTCGTCATAAGTCCCTGCATGGTGGCATAGGGGACATTGATTCCTGTAAAGAAGATGGTTGATACCAGGTTGTATGTCAGAAACATATAGACAATCTGAACCCGCTCGTTGATACCGGCTGGAACGGAAAACATCAGAACAGTACTTACAGCCATGGGAACCGCAAGACGGGCGATCCATGGGCGGGCCTTACCCCACTTGCTCCTTGTGTGGTCAACTATGTGGCCCATTACAAGGTCAGTGATCCCGTCGAAAATCTTTGAAACAGCAATAATACTGGCTGCCACGGCGGCACTTGCTCCGACAACATTGGTGTAGTAAACCAGAAGAAAGGCCGATATGGCCGAATAGCTCAGGTTTCCGGCGTAATCACCCAGACCATAGCCGAATCTTTCAATAAAAGACAGTTTGACATTTGTATTTGTATCTACAGTACTCATTTTATTCCTCTTGAATATTCTATTGTTTTTAAATTATGTGGAAGGGTTCTTTACAGGGAACCATCCGAAGGCGATACAACGGCCGAGATCCCAGGAATCCCAGCCGAGCCAGCCCGAAGTATTGACTATGTCGATGAGAAGCTTGTAGCTCCAGAAGAAGTTTCCGGAACCGACCTCATTCCATGTTTCCAGCTGCATAACTGCAACGGCACGGTAGATCTCTTTCTTTTCCGCATCGCTGAATTTTGCCTCGGAAGCCCCTTCCTGACCGTTCAGGACAGACTGGCCGCCTCTGGTATCAACACCGCAGCCGTAGGAGTTAAAAAGACACCACTCACCGCAGATAACGGGAAAGTAGTTCTGCATCTCCCGGATCATGGGCTTCCATGTTTTTTCAACATATTCACGGTAGCCTTCAACACTCTGACTGCAGCCTTCCAGCTCGGCCATCATAAGATACTGGTGGGTATCGAGGATCACATTCGAGAACTCACCGCTCTGCATAAAATCTTTCCATGCTTCAAGTTCAAAAGCGTCGTGGATCACAACATACTTGTCATCATCAAGAAATTTTCTGATGCGGTGGTAGGCATCGATATAGAAGGACTTGATAAACTCCAGGGAATTTCCTCTGCTGTCTGCAGCCATCTCCCTGTCAACAGGTTCATAGCGGTTGGGGATATCCATCAGCTCCCACATCCTTTCCGAAATGGGTTCGTTGATGGGCTGAATTCCAAGGAGCCCCTCTCTGCTGCCGTAGCGTTCTGCCAGACGTTCGAGAACAGTGAGAACAAACTCAACCTCGTCAGGCTGCCGGGACCAGGTACAGACACCGCAGATACCGCCGTTATCAAAACCGTTCTGACCGCCGGGAGCCGTATGCAGGTCGATCAGGATCTTGAGGCCATAGCGCTCGGCCCAGTTCATCGCCTTGTCCAGCTCTTCAATACAGCCGATAAAGGGCTCTCTGTCGCCAAACACAAAATAGGGTACAGGTATTCGGACAGAATCGAGCCCCCATCCCCTGATGGTCGCAAAATCCCGTTCAGTGATATATTCACTGCGGTGGATCTTGATCCTTGCTTCATACACATCCGCCGGAAGCTGCCGTGGAAGCCAGTATTCATCTTCGGCGGTTGTGCCGTCAAAGAGAGCGGGATTCATCCACTTCTCCAGGACAAGCCAGTTGCCGAGGTTTACACCATTTATATTTATTGCGTCATATTTTGCCATGCTAAGGATCCTAAGCCTGAATACAGCATTCAAATATCACTATGTTTGGACATTTATCAGATTTTTCGGTTAAAATTAAGGAAAATGAATATTGATGCCGTCCTCGATTACATATGTATAGAATTTCACACCGCCATAAGCAGATTCGACAGCCATAAAAAACTGAATGAAACGAGAACAGGACGTTTTGAATTCAACGGCCTGACTCTTATCGAGAAAGAACTTGTCCATACCCTGCTGCACCTGGGTTCCGGCAAAATGCCCTATATAGCCTGTATCAATGGCGGCCTGTTCTATACTGTTTTTTCAGGCAAAGAGGATGTATACATCATGGGACCCGTGGCTTTCAGGGAACCGGTCCCGCTGAGGCACCAGTTTACAAGTTTAAAAAGAAGAGACTCCCCCGGAGAGACCATCCATTTCTGTGACTTTGACGGCTACATCAGAGCCGTTGTTATGATCCACAATCTGATTAATGAAGCAGAACTCATCGGTGCCGATGTCAGAGAGGCCAATCTTGTTGACAAGAGCAATAAAGAGGTAAAAAGAGACTTCTCGGAAGAGTATTTCAAAAAGCTGGAGGATGCCAGACACCACAACCCCTACGACCAGGAGATGAGGGAACTTTCAAGCATCGAATACGGGGATCTGGAACTCTTTGAAAAGAGCATAGCCGAAGACTACAGCGGCCAGCTTGGAATACTCGCGGACAACCCCATAAGAAGCCTCAAGAACATCTGCATCGTCGTGCTTACCAATGCAAGCCGTGCGGCGATGCGGGGCGGAGTGGACCCGGAGATTGCCTTCTCCCTGTCGGACAGTTATATACGGAAATTTGAGAGGATGAACAGCAGAAGCACTCTTATGGAGCTCCTCAGGAATTCTGAAAGGCACTTTATTCAGCTTGTAAAGGAGAGTCAGAAAACCAGAAAAAACCCCTCAGGCATGCACCACCTGAAGGTGACCCGGTGTAAAAAATACATCAGTCTCCATCTTCATGAACGCCTCACTCTTGAAGCAATTGCTGAAGAAATCGAAATCAATCCAACCTATCTGTCCGAGCTGTTTGTCCGTTGTGAAAACATAACTCTCAGTGACTACATCATACACCAGAAAATACAGCTCTCCCGCAGTCTGCTGACCTACACCGATACTCCCCTGATTGAAATTGCCGCTTTTCTCGGCTTCTCCTCCCAAAGCCATTTCGGGACTCACTTCAAGAGGATCTGCGGTATTACTCCCGGAAAGTTCAGGCAGAAGTACACCGTTTCCGAGGATGCGGACTGAGCGGCGGGAGACTGCATTTCCGGAATCCCCAGCTGCCGCATTTCCCATGACAAAGAATGTATGCTGATTATATCCATATCTGATATTTATGTTTTTTATGCCTCCATAAACAGCATAAGCCAATGTATACACCCTGTATCTGATGTTCAATAAAACTTGCACGCTCGATATAACAGCGTTATATTTATATAACATTCAAAAGTAATCAAAGGAGAGACCATGGAAAATTTCAGTTTTCAGGCTCATACAAAGATCCTCTTCGGAAGAGGAACCGAAGAACAGGTCGGAACAGAAGCTTCCGCTTTCGGAAAAAAGATTCTACTCCACTACGGTGGAGGCAGTATTAAAAAGACAGGACTCTATGACAAAGTAATGAAGTCCCTTACAGGAGCGGGACTGAGCGTATTTGAACTTCCCGGTGCCCAGCCCAACCCCAGACTGTCCCTTGTCCGCAAGGGTATAGAGATCTGCAGGAAAGAGGGTGTTGAACTTGTTCTGGCAGTGGGAGGAGGTTCTGTAATAGACAGCGCCAAGGCCATTGCCCTGGGAAGCGTGGCAAAACGGGATGTGTGGGATTTTTACACCGAAGAGATTCCCGTTACCGAAGCCCTGCCCATGGCAACCATACTAACCCTACCGGCGGCGGGAAGCGAAGGCAGCCCCGACTCGGTCGTATCCAACGAAGAGACAGAGCGCAAACTGGCGGCCCATGGAGACGTGATACGCCCTGTATTCTCCATTCTTAATCCGGAGCTGACACTGACCCTGCCCTCCTTTCAGACCACCGCGGGAATCTCCGACATGTTCGCACATATTATGGAGCGGTATTTTACATCTACCAAAGAGGTGGATTTTATAGACAACCTGGCGGAAGGAGCTATGAGAGGAATACAGAAGAACTCCCGCAAGCTGATGTCTGATCCCGACAACTATGACTACAGAGCGGAGATCATGCTGGCAGGGCTTCTGGCCCACAACGGGATTCTCGGCCTGGGCCGGGATGAAGACTGGATGTCACACAACATCGAACATGAGCTCTCCGCCCTATGGGATGTAACCCATGGAGAGGGCCTGGCCATCGTCTTTCCCGCATGGATGAAGTTTGTCTATAAAAACGACATTCCCCGGTTTGCCCGTTTTGCAAAGAACGTCTTCGACATTGAAGAGGCGGATGAAGAGAAAAGCATTCTGAAAATGATTAAAACTCTTCAGGAGTGGTACCGCTTCCTCGGACTGAAAACGACCCTCTCGGAATTTGATTTCTTTGATGAATCAAAGATTCCCCTGATGGCGGAGCGCTGCCTACCTGACGGAGCAGTGAGCGGAGCAAAGACAAAACTGACGGCAAAGGATGTGGAAAGCATTCTTCGTCTGGCGGTCTGAGTCTTTATGGCCAAAACCTCCTATGGCGCCCCGGCGGTAACCGGGGCCGTCAGAATCATTGAATGCCTGTGTGCATCAGCAACACCCCTTGGTGTCAGTGAGATTTCCCAGCAGCTGGACCTGAACAAGAACATGTGCTTCCGGCTGCTCCACACCCTTCAGAAGGAGGGGTGGATCATACAGGAGGAGGGCTGCAAATACACAATGAGCCTTGTCCCCTTCCACCATCTTTCCAAAACAGTGGAACGAATGGATCTTGTAAGGGCATCAAGAAAACCGATGCAGGACCTCTGGAAGAAGACAGGTGAGAGCTGTTATCTGGCCAGAATTGACGGCATGAAGACTCTTTTTCTTGAACATCTTGATTCTGTTCGTACCGTCAGAATAACAGCAAGTGCAGGGGGAAGATTCTTCATGCACTGCGCCGCTCCGGGCAAGGTGCTTCTCGCTTTCAGCGGCGATGACTTTGTAGACAGGGTGATTTCCGAGAATGGCCTGCCCGGCCAGACTTCACATACCCTGACAGACCCGCTGAAGCTGAAGGCAGATCTTTCAGAAATCCGTGAGCGGGGTTACGGCCTTGATCTTGAGGAGTACAACGACGGACTGATCTGTTTTGCAGCACCGGTTTTTGACTTCAGAGGAGAGCTGGCAGGCACGATCGGCCTGTCGGTCCTGACCCTCCACTACTCAAAGGAGGAGCTTTTACAGGATCTGGGGCCACTTGTTGTAGAAGCAGCCGCTGAAAGCTCCCGGGCCCTGGGGTTCAAAAAAGGGACCGGCCCCTGACGGACCGGTCCCTGCAACTCTTTCAATCTAATTCAGTCTGTACTGATCAGGCTTCTCTGGAGACCTCTGCGTTGGAAATTTTCTCATAATATTTCACAATACTTGAGTGGTCTTCTACTCCGCAGCCATCCTGTTTGATGGCCTGCATAATTTCCATAACCTGGGCTGCCAGGGGAAGGGGTGCGCCAACTGCTCTGGAAGTATCCAGAGCATTGGTCATGTCCTTGATATGAAGATCAATTCTGAATCCGGGATCGAAGTTTCTGTCCATCATCATGGGGGCCTTGGCATCCATAACAGTGCTTCCCGCAAGACCGCCGCGGATGGCCTTGTAAACAAGATCGGGATCTACTCCCGCCTTCTTTGCAAGAATCATAGCTTCTGAAACAGCTGCTATATTGAGGGCAACAACGACCTGGTTGCACAGCTTTGTTGTATTTCCGGCACCAATCTTTCCGACATGTACAACAGATCCTGCCATGGTATCAAGAATTTTGAAGTGAGCATCAAAAACATCCTTATTTCCCCCAACCATAACGGCAATAGTTCCGTCGATGGCCTTGGGTTCCCCACCGCTGACAGGGGCATCCAGCATCTCCATGCCTTTACCGGCCAGTGCGGCCGCTACATCCTGGCTTGCTTCGGGGGCGATGGAACTCATATCGATGAGGACCTTACCTGGAGCGGCGCTCTCAATAAGACCGTTTTCACCAAGTGCCACCTGTTTTACATGGGGGGAGTTAGGGAGCATTGTAACAATAACATCCGTCAGAGAAGCAACTTCAGCAGGGCTGCCTGCAGTTGCGGCACCCGCCTTGACAAGCTCTTCCACTGCAGCCTTGTTCATATCCAGAACAACAAGTTCATAACCGGCTTTGATCAGGTTTTTTGCCATGGGTTTTCCCATGATTCCAAGTCCAATAAATCCAATTTTCATTTAAATCCTCCAGTATTTTAAAGTAGTCCTATCTCTTTCAGTGCCGTCCGGATCTTCACTTTCTGATCCGCATCTACATGTCCTACAGGCTTTATGGGAGAACCCACGTCAATTCCAAGCATGTTCAGGCACTCTTTCATAACAACGGGAAAGGTTCCGTAGTTGTAGGCATCCCTGAGAGTCAGCAGCTTCAGCTGCGCTTCAAAAGCCCCCTGATGATCCCCGGCCGTATACTTGTCATAGATGTCGGAGACCAGTCTGGGCGCTACATTTGCTGTGCCGGCGACACACCCTATTCCACCATGGGCCAGAGTCCCGTAAATATAGTAATCAATACCGCTGAAGACTCTGAAGGAGGGATTATTTCTGCTTACACCCAGATACTTAATTGTCTGTGAAAAGTCCATGGAAGTGTTTTTTATGCCGACTATATTTTCAATATCTGCCAACTTTTCCAGAAGCCCGGGAGATATATTGTTGGATGTCTTTCCGGGGTTGTTATAGAGGAGGACCGGCAGCTTTGTGGATGCGGCGATCTCTTTAAAGTGATTGTACATCTCCTCTTCATTTGGCTGAATAAACATGGGCGTCAGTACCGTCAGGGCATCGGCTCCGCAGTCTTCGGCATTCCTTGCCAGCTGCATGCACTCTCTTGTGGTGATGGCGCTGGCTCCGGCATAGACTGGCACCCGGCCTGCAACGGCGTCCACAGTTATCTCAACGGCCCGCTTCTGCTCTTCTAGGCTGAGGCCGTAGAACTCACCGTTGCTTCCCAGTACAAAGACTCCGTGTACACCGCCCTTCAGAACGTAATCAATCACGTTTCTAAGACCCGGTTCATGGACATTTTCGCTGCTGTCAACAGGTGTGATGATTGGCGGGATGACCCCTTTCATATCTTTAATTTCAAACATAATTTTACTCCCGATCTCCCGCGGATAAAGCTCTGCTGCCGGAACTCATCTCAGAATTTGTGGTTTTCAAAGGTCCAGTCCGGCTGTACTTTCTGCATTTCAACTTCATCATTCCTGTCTTTGATTCCACAGTTCAGATAGTTCTGATGCAGCTTTTCAAGCTCGTTGTAATCCAGCTCGATACCCAGTCCCGGCTCACCGTTAATCCCCAGAGAACCATCTTCAAACTCGATGCGCCCACCCTTTATGATCTCTTCAGACTGCCAGGGATAGTGTGTATCCATGGCATAGGCAATCTGCGGAACCGCCAGTCCCAGATGGGTCATGGCAGTGAGGGATATACCCAGATGACTGTTGGAGTGCATTGAAAGTTTCCGGCCGAAAACGGAACAGATCTTGCCCAGCTGCATGGTTGCATCCAGACCTCCCCAGACATGATGGTCAGAGAGGATGATGTCCTCTGAATCCAGCTTTACAGCCGAGGGAATCTCGTCAAAGGAAGTGGTGCACATATTCGTGGCCAGTGGTATGGATGTTTCCTTTTTCAGTGCGGCCATGGATTCCTGGGTCTTGCAGGGATCCTCATAGTACTCCAGTATCCCTTCCAGCTGTTTTGCATACTCAATGGAAGTTTCAAGCGACCAGATAGCATTGGGATCGATCCGCAGAGGGACATCAGACCCAAAGGCTTTTGAAAGAGCCTTGACGGTGTCCACTTCCTTCTGGGGATGAAAGACACCGCCCTTAAGCTTCAGGGATTTGAAGCCGAATTCGCTGCACATGGCCTTAGCCTGTTCAACAAGACCCTCTGGATCAAGGGCTGCCTCTTCTTTCTTTTTATGCCAGCCTTCCGCTCCGGGATTACGTTCCATACCGAAGACGCCGCCTGCGCCCTCGTATTTGTAGAAGAGGTAGGCCGAGAAATCAACCCTGTCACGCACCCGTCCTCCCAGCAGATCGACCACTGGTTTCCCGACAGCTTTACCCATAATATCGTAGAGGGCTACATCCAGAGCACTGAACATTCTGACAGTTACGCTCTTGGGAACATAACCTGTACTCAGGCTGTCGACGACTCTGCCGAAATGGTTGTCTATGGCAAGGCGGATTCTGTTTCTCTCGAAGGGGTCCATTCCAACGAGGACTTCCTTTGCCTGTTCCAGAGAGGAAAGAACCGACGACCCTCCGGCGATCTCCCCGATACCTGTAATACCTTCATCAGTGAGGATTTCAATGATGATCCGCAGAGCATAGGGGGCATGCAGGCCGGCAGCATTCAGAAGGGGCGGGTCTGTAAAGGCGATAGGTGTAACTTTCAGATCTGTAATTTTCATCAGGGTTCTCCTTATCAGCTCTTCACACCGCCGGCAGCCAGACCGCCGATCAGGAATCTCTGGAGGAACATAAACATAAACACAACAGGAAGGGCGCTGAACACGGCCGCTGCCATTACTCCGTTCCAGGGAGTGGCGTCACCTGAGATCAAAGAGAGGAATCCGATGGAAACCAGCTTCTTCGATTCATTGGTAATAAACGTCAGCGGGTAGATGACGTTGCTCCATCCGATGATAAAAGAGTAGGTCACTGTGGCGACAACACCGGGAAGAGCAAGGGGGAGCATAATCTTCCTCACCGCAGTCAGCTTGCTGCAGCCGTCCATCATGGCCGCCTCTTCCAGCTCCATGGGAAGGACACTGAAATAACTCCTCATCATCCAGATGGAATAGGGAAGTGCGAAGGTACAGTAGACAAGTATCAGCGAGAGGAGGCTGTTGTAGAGACCCAGCTTAATAACAAGCATCAAAAGGGGTGTCGTCAGAATCATCTGGGGGAACATATATACATAGAGAATCCCCTGGGCGATGGTCTCCCTCTTTTTATACTTGAAACGGGCAAGTGAGTAGCCTGCAAGGGTGGCTATGACAATACTGATAAAGCAGGAGACGACAACAACAATAATACTGTTGAGCATATACTCCTTGAACTTCAGCTGGGAGGCATAACCCGTTCCGTTCCAGATATGTTTGTAAGAAGAGAAGTCGAACTCATGGAGCCCCAGCTTCACGTCCCGGGTCATAATCTTGTCTACGGAAGTAAGTGAACTTTTAACCATCCAGTAGATGGGAAAGTCGATAATAACAATGGCAAGGATGAGAGCAATGAAAAATAGCGTCTTTTTACCGGTTTTTTTTATCATGTAGTTCATTGATAACTGTCCTTTTTCTGCATTCTGGTATGGATGGCAAGGAAGAAGGCAAGGAGGAGCAGAATGGTTACTGACATTGCCGCACCCTTGTCGTATCGCATATTGATAAAGGAGAACTCAAAGGCAAGGGTGTTCATAATATGAGTGGAACTGCCTCCCCGCGTAAGCAGCCATATAACATTGAAGGCATTAAAGGTCCATATAATGCTCAGGATAATAGCTGTCTTAAGGACTCCCGAAAGAGAGGGAATCGTAATATAAAAGAAGGTGTGATATCTTGTTGCTCCTTCAACCTTAGCCGCTTCATAGAGCTCACCGGGAATTGCCTGAAGCCCCGCAAGAATCATCATCATCATCTGGGGATAACCCATCCAGATACCGACCATCAGCACACAGGCCATGGCCACACCCTTCTCTCCCAGAAAGTTCATGTAGGTAGAAATCAATCCCATTCTGGACATGAGGACATTGATGACCCCATACATACCGTCGAACATCCAGTTCCAGGTTGTCAGACTCGCTGTGACAGGAACGATCCAGGGGAGCATCAGCAGAGTTCTTGCAAGCCCTCTCCCAGGAAATTTCTGATTCAGCAGCATCGCAAGTCCCATGCCCACTACAATCTTTCCGCAGGCACCGACAAAGGCATATACAAAGGTATTGAAAAGTGACATTAAGAACCGGGTGTCTTTAAAAACATCAAAATAGTTTTTAAGCCCTACGAATTTATGTCCCGGCTCGATAGGACGCCACCGGAAAAAACTTAGTGTGAATGAGTAGAGAACCGGAAAAGCGACAATAATCAGAAGGACTGCAAGAGCCGGCATCAGAAAACGGATTCCGATCCGGTTGTCTTTCTCCTCCAATGTTAAGTTTTTACTAAGGAAAACCATTTAACCCCCCGTCAGGATAAGTTCCCTGCCGCAACCTTCAGACGGTTCCGGCAGGGAAGTGTTTTTTTACTTTATTGATCAGTCGTTGAGAGCTTCGTCTACTTTGGAAGCCATCTCGGCGGCAACCCTTACTGGGTCCCAACCATCAACGGCAATTCTGGACAGAGCATCGTCAAAGATAAAGGAACTGTACAGAGCGTTCAGACGTCCATCGGGTTCGGCCATATAGTTAACACCGGAAACCTTCATTGAGTCCTGCATCAGTACCTGCTGATTGATATCGAGGTCGCTGAAGAGATCATTCTCCATAACATCCTTTTTCAAGGGGCTGTAATATCCGAAGCCCATGGTTTTGAACATGCTTACCTGGGTATCTTCCTTCAGGAGATACTCGGCGAAAGTCCTTGCCGCAGAAGTATCTTTCTTATTGAAGATAGTAATAGACTCGGGTCCGGCTCCCAGGTTTGCACCTTCGGGGCCTGCGGGAAAGGGAACAATCAGAAGATCTTCGGGACCTGCTCCGGTTGTATCATTGAGCTTACCCATGATGCTGTTTGAGTTGTATACGATTCCGATGTCACCGCCGATAAAGAACTGGTTGTTCGATCCGCCGTCCCATGTTGTTGCGGCTGCAGGAACAACACCACTGTCCCAGATCTTCTTTACATAAGAGAGGGCTTCAACAGCCTTGGGTGTGTCAATATTGATATTACCTTCTTCATCTACAAGGCTCGCTCCGTAACATGCCATTACGCTGAACAGGAAGCTTGCGGAATCTCCGAAACCCTTGCGGCTGTAGGGGAATCCCATTCCATACTTTCCATTGGAGGGATCATTCATAGCCATTCCGGCCTGTAAAAGGTCTTCCCAGGTTCTCAGACCCTCGTAGTAGATGATGCCGTTGCTGTCTTTCTTGGGCTCAGTATCGTAACCGGCAGCATCCAGCCAGTCTTTACGGGCATGGATTCCTCCGGGACGTACCATAAAGGGGATTTCCATAAGTTTTCCGTTAACTGTGAACATCCGGAGACTGGCTTCGCCGAAAAGGTCCCGTCCGGCCTTGTCAACGACGTCATCAACCGGAGAGATGAGACCTGTATTCTCAAACTGAACACCGGGACTGCTGTTCCATATAATCATGTCGGGATAAACACCCGCTGAAAGGCTGGTAGTCAGCTTAGTGTGAAAGTCATTGGTGGGGATACGGATGTACTCAACAGCAATTCCTGTCTCCTCTTCAAATGCTACGGCAACCTCATCAAAAGCCTGAATGATCTCAGCGACAGGGCTGTTGATCATCCATACTTCAACCTTTTTGGCAGAACCGCTGCCATCCTGCTGACCCGCGGCAAAAACACTCATTGCCGACAGACATATCAACAGAAATGTCATAACAGATTTAAGTCTCTTCATTCTTCTCTCCTTATTTGTGAGTCAAGATGATAGGTATAGTGAACCTATATGATTGAATGAATACTAAACCTGTTGTTTGAATTAATCTACTATTAATTTGATTTTTTATAACATCTTTATATTTTACCATGTTTTCGCTAAACAAAACTAAGGGCCAGTTGCTTTTAAGCCGTCTTATCACTGTGGAACCAACTGATTCTCAACTGATTTTGTTCCCGCGTCCTTCCACTTCTATAGTCCAGACTGCCGTTCCCGCCGGACAACAGGTTCATTTTAATTCCTATTCAGAAAACATTTACTAAGATAAGAGACTGTATATGGATCAGCCGGGAAATATAATTCACTCTTCCTGTCATATACATCCAGCTTCAACAATACAAAATCAAAAATTAATATCTAAAGAGTGGAATATTGGCCAATGTGCGCAGATTTTCTCAGGAATTCAGGTGGTTTTGTTTTAAAAATTTGGGATTTTTATTTTTTTCCTGTACAAATTCTATAATATCATTATAAAATCCCATGCATGAATGATTCTGAGAAGTATACTATCAAATCCGCAGAGCGCTGTTTCCAGATCCTGGACTTTGCAGTCCGTAATGAAGAGCCCATATCGATACAGGATGTCTGCACCGAACTGGACATCAATTCCAATATGGCCTTCCGCCTGCTGTCTACAATGATGAATGCAGGCTATCTGACCAAGGATGAGTCAAACAGCCGCTTCGCAATATCACTCAAAGTTCTGCAGCTTTCAAGAAAGTCACTACTTTCTCTGGATATACGCAAAATAGCCATGCCCTACCTTGAACTCCTCTGGATGCAGTACCAGAAGTCCAATATAAACCTGGGTGTATACCATCAGGGAGAAATTGTCGTTGTAGACAGAATCGACAGCCAGAATCTGCCAAGGACATACTTTACCCCCGGAAAAACCCTGCCCTTTCACTGTACCGGTCTTGGAAAAGTGCTTACCTGTGAGCTCCCCCGGGAAGAACTGGATGAACTGATTGAGAAAAAAGGCATGAAAAGCTTTACTGATGATACGATAACTGATCCCCGGACTCTCTTTGAGGAGCTGGAAAAGGTCCGCAAGGAACAGCTGGGCCGGGACAGGAATGAATTTATTCTGAATGATAACTGCAATGCCGCCCCCATTAGAGACAGTGCCGGCAGAATTATCGCCGCCATAAGTATTTCGGCTTTTGAGAACTATATGTCCTGTGACGAGATTGAAGAAACAAAGACAATGCTTATTGAAACAGCGAGAAAAATATCAGGAATAATGGGACACAACAGCTGGCAATAATTCGGGAATGGCTGAACTTATTCAGCTCTTAATAAACATCTTGTTGAAGCGCCTTTTCTTGAACGACTGGATTGCACGGGTGACTTTGGCATCCTCATCCAGTCCCTCCCCTTCTTTCTTCACATCTATATAATCAAAACAGAGATGGGCCATACCGCACTTGAGAAAACTGTTCAGTTTTTCAGGTCCGGCGCCCTGCTTCTGCAGGGTTTTGAGCCACTTTCGCAGGTCCGCCTCGGCTGACTTGAAGTCGTCATTCTTCAGATAGGAGTCATAGGTTTTCACATTCTTGTTCAGTAGATCATGGACTCTGACATAGTCAGACTTCAGTTTTGAACTGATAGTCTCATCCTTCATAAGTTTGTCATCCATCTTGAGGGCGGCGGTTTTAATCATTTTCTGCTCCGGAAAGATTGTCGGTATACCGCTAAGTATACATAATCCGCCTGTATAAAATCAAAGGCAGAAAAAAAAGAGCTTCATGAATGCACCTCGTCCCGCAGCCTTCGAAGAGGAGCCTTCAGAGTCAGAGCAATCTCCTTCAGAAGCTCCCCGGGTTCCGCCGTGGCCAGCACAATAGAGGGAATATTGCGGGTTGGAAATTTTCTTGCCAGGGTCAGGACCTCCTCACGGATGTTACTACCGGGATTCAGGGCGATAGAAGGCCTTCCATCTGTTACAAGAATCATCTGCTGCAGGTCATTGGGGTGACGGATCCGCTCACTGTGTACTGTCTGAAGTATTGTATGAAGACCGTGAGCCAGAGGAGTTCCTCCACCGGTCGCTATGGCCTGAAGTTCATGCTTTGCCCGGGTAATACTTGTTGTGGGAGGGAGAACAACCCTGGATTTGTATTCATGAAAGGCAATCACACCTACACGGTACCTTTTCTGATACGCCTGGGTAAGAAGTCCCAGGACAGCTCCCTTGGCGAGCTTCATCTGCTCTTCAACAAGCATGGAGTCCGAAGCATCCAGCAGGAAGAGAATAGTCTTTTTTACAGGCTGAACCCTCAAGCGGCAGCGCAGATCCTGCGGTGAGACTCCCCCGTTCTCCAGAGCAATCCCGCCCTGTTTGCTCCGCATGGCTGCAGCGAGGCAGGTTGCCAGAGGGTCCAGCTCATTGATTTTCTCTCCAGGCCTCAACTTAACCGAAGCCACATGCCTTCCCCTGCGGGAGACCCTGACCTGCTTTCGTCCCGGAAGAACAGAGTGCTCATCCAGGGAGAGACGCAGAGGCGTCTCGTTCCCTAGAAGGATAACTTTGGATGCTTTTTTTTTAGGAAGGAGAAAACAGGCATTCCCCCAGCAAAGGAGCCCGGAAAGATCTCATCATCCGGATCATAGGAGAGATACTTGTCATCCTCCCCGGGTTCATCATCTCCCTGTAGAAAGGGATACTCCCCGAAGACCTCTGAAAGAGCATCGATCAGCTCCTGGGGAAGTTCTGTGCCCCCCTGTTCTATATAACGGTCCAGGCGATGGGGGAGCGCCATGGTGGCGGCCTGAACAATATCGGCATGGTTAATGGAATCCCGTTCCTGAAACGCGGCCAGGGCTACGGCAACCTTGATCATCGTTATTTCAGCACGGTGGCCCTGGGCTCCCACCTTGACGGCCAGAGTCGAAGCGGCATCAAGTACCTCTTCGGGTACGGCGACCCTCTTCAGGTTCTCCTTTGCACTTGCAATCTGCTCCCTCAAGGCCTGCTGGGGCTCCTGCCATCTCTTATCAAAGGAGTCCTGATCTCTTTCAAAATCAAGGCGGCGGCGGATCAGCTCACTTCTCTTTTTGATATCATCCTCTCCGGTCACGCTGATGCAGAGTCCGAAACGGTCGAGGAACTGGGGTCGCAATTCTCCCTCCTCGGGGTTCATCGTCCCGATAAGGATAAACTTTGAAGGATGAATCTCAGAGAGTCCTTCGCGCTCGACCCTGTTCACTCCGGAGGCGGCTGTATCCAGAAGAAGGTCGACAAGGTGATCATCCAGCAGATTGACTTCATCCACATAGAGGATTCCTCTGTTAGCCGCAGCCAGAAGCCCCGGCTCGAAGACCCTCTCTCCTCCGTGAATGGCCTTCTCAAGCTGAAGGGCTCCCACCAGACGGTCCTCGGTGGCTCCCAGAGGCAGCTCCACCAGGGGAACTGGAATCTCAACTGCCCTGATGTCACCGCTTTCTGACTTGATGCGGCACTGATCATGAATAAAGGAACCGGCTTCAGGATCACAATGATAGGGACAGTCTTTAACAACCTGCAGAGGAAGAAGCAGATCCACAAGTGCACGAACAGCCGTACTCTTTGCAGTTCCCTTGTGCCCGCGGATAAGAACTCCGCCTATAGAGGGATCAATGGCGTTCAGCATCAGGGCCGTTTTCATCGCTTCCTGACCAACAATGGCACTGAATGGGTATCTCGTCATATTGTCTTCTGCCTTTTCCTTATTGTATTGCCCCGGGAAATCCAAAGGATCCCAGAGCGGTAAATTGATTTTATGAGATGACCGCTGACGGGTCAAGCGGCGGATTACTGAAGGATAATACCGATCAGCTGCTCCGCGTCCAGATTCTTGTAGAATGAACCTATATCAAGCCCGTCCAGAGCCGCATTCAACGCGGCTTCATTCAGGGCACAGCCAGTAAGAGCCTCTTCAACAGGAGAGGTATCTTCTGCTCCAAAATAATCTCCCCGTGTTGTAAAGCCTGTTATGGCACCCTTTTTCACATCAAGAAAAACCTGGATCTTGCCGCAGCCCTCAACACGCCTCTCCTTCCTCAAGGAAAATGCAGGTGACCGGCCATAGTTCCACTCCCAGCTCTCGTACTGTTTCCGGAGCTCACCGACAGCCGCAATATCGTCTTCAGTCAGAGCGTAAGGCGTCATGCCGTTCCTCTTCTCCATGTACTTTTTCAGGACATTTCTAAAATCAAGAGTCGACATTTTATCAGACAGATGATCGCTTATATTGGTCACCCTGCTCCTGACAGACTTGATTCCCTTGGAGCTTATCTTGTCCTGAGAGACATTCAGGGCTTCCACAAGAACCTCAATATTTGAATCGAACATCAAGGTTCCATGATGCATGACCCTGCCGAATCGGATGTACTGGGCATTGCCGGAGAATTTCTTTCCCTGGATCAGAATGTCATTTCTGCCGCTTATTTCAGCCTCTATTCCAATCTCCCCCAGTGCCTCGACGACAGGTACACAGAAGGAGGCGAGATCGATCTCCCTGTTCTTCGGCGAGTCGGTTATAAAAGTGAAATTCAGATTTCCAAGATCGTGATAGACAGTCCCGCCCCCCGACAGTCGGCGGGCGACTCTTATATTGTTGTCCCTGACATAGGGTATGTTTATCTCTTCGATTGTATTCTGATGCTTCCCGATGATAATGGAGTTGTCATTCTGCCAGAGCATAAAGTACTCTTCATCTTTCGGGAGTGAGTTGAACACATACTCTTCCAGAGCCAGATTGAAATAGGGATCGGTACTGCTGCTTTCAATATAGACCATTGATTAACCTCCGCAGGATGTCCGATCAGATTACCCGACAATCACTACTGGTTCAATAGTAAATACAGCCCGGGGTGTGACTATTTTTCGATTCTGTTGCGGCCCTTGTTTTTGGCAACATAGAGAAGCTCATCGGCCCGGCCTATCATTTTTGCAGGACTCTCTCCCAGATTCTCTACAACACCGCCGCTGATGGTTATCTTTCTGCCGTCATCAAATTCCCATTGGGTCATTGAAATTATCGTCCTCAGTCTATCGGCCAGCTCGTAGGCGGCCATCATGGAGGTTTCAGGCAGAATGATAAGAAACTCTTCACCGCCATATCGACCTATAACATCCAACTCTCTCAGATTATTCCTGAAGAGTTCGGATATTTTTACAAGCACGAGGTCACCAATCTGATGACCGTAGCTGTCGTTGACACTCTTGAAAAAATCAATATCAAAGAGAATGATCGAGAGACTGCTTTCATATCGCCTGCTCCGTTTGAGTTCCTCCTCAAGATATTCGCTGATATACTTCTTGTTGAACACCTTGGTCAGGCCGTCGCGTATTGAGATATAACGGAGAGACTCGAGAGCCTTGTCGGCGATCTCCTCCTTCTCCCTCAAGCGCTCAATCATCACATTAAAGGAGTGAGTCAGGTCACCAATCTCTGT
This sequence comes from Oceanispirochaeta sp., assembly GCA_963676905.2. GTDB lineage: Bacteria > Spirochaetota > Spirochaetia > DSM-2461 > DSM-2461 > Oceanispirochaeta. Next base: position 1,059,643 of record CAXXVE010000001.1, on the reverse strand, counting down.
TCCCACCTCGGTCTCAAGTTTCTTGATCCCTCCTATCTCGGTGTTTTCGATAATCTGCCTCATGGAGTTGGAGAGTTCAATCATACTTGAACAGGCTCCGTGTTCTGCAATATTAAGGCCGATTTTCTCATGTTCAGCGGACACTCGGACGGCGACAATTTTCTTTATAATCTTCAGAATCAGAAATGAGACTCCGAAACCCCAGAAGAAACAGACAAATATTCCGATGCACTGTACAACGATCAGCTGCCCGCGGGTCATGGCCATGTCGGCAAGCATGCTGTTCCGTATAAACAAACCTGTTGCCAGGGTCCCCCAGACTCCGGAAAATGCATGGACGGGCATGGCCGAAACGACATCATCAATCTTTCTTTTCTCAAGAAACAGCGTTCCGTAGTAAACGACTAGTCCCGAGACAATACCAATAATCATGGCGGCGACGGTGCCTACATAGGCGCATCCTGCTGTAATACCCACAAGTCCGGCGATAATCCCGTTCATTATCATCTCCGGTTCAGGCAGGCGGCTCTTTCCCAGAAACATGCTCATGAACATGGCGGAGATGCCTCCGAAGGAGGCGGAAATGATTGTATTCAAGACTATATCGGCAACAGCAAAGTCTGCACCCAGAACACTTCCCGCATTAAAGCCGAACCACCCGAAGAAGAGAATAAATGTTCCAAGGTAGGCAAAGACTATATTGTGACCCGGAATTTTCTGGGGGGTTCCATCGGCGGCAAAACGCCCGATTCTGGGACCGATAACGATGGCTCCCGCAAGACCGACCCATCCACCGATGGAGTGAACCACACTGGATCCTGCAAAATCCAGAAATCCAAGACTCTGCAGCCAGCCTGCCTGGTCCTCATAGAAGAGCCCGCCCCAGGCCCAGTGGCCGAAAATGGGATAGATGAGTGCCGAAGTGATGAATGACATTATCAGATAGGTGCTGAATTTGGCCCTCTCGGCGATGACTCCGGAGTCGATGGTGGCTGCGGTTCCCACAAAGACGGCCTGAAAGACAAAGAATGTAGCCTTCCAGCTGTCATTCCCGAAGGAGGTGAAAAAATCAGTATAGCCGATAAAGCCATGGAAGCTTGATCCGAACATGATTCCAAAGCCCAGAAACCAGAATGCCGCAACTGAGAAGATAAAGTCTGTGATGTTTTTTATAGCAACATTTATTGAGTTCTTCGCCCTGGAAAGCCCTGTTTCCAGAGCCATAAAACCGGCCTGCATAAGAAAGACAAGCATTGCCGAAACAAGGACCCAGAGAATATCATAGATCTCTTTACCATGGGTTGGTGATACTATTTCTTCGGAGAACAGAGGCGCTCCCGGAATCAATAAAAGCAGGATAACCGGAAACACTCTGCTTAAGGGAAGAGAATTTTTGTGGTTCATCAATTTCATTCTTAAATAGTTCCTATTCTGATATGAATTATTCTGCAATTTTCATACCAGAATAGAAGACTCTACAAAGAACATATTTATTTCTTTAGACAATAAAGAATTAAATAAAAAACAAAACCTTCGGCAGCAGGCCTTCAAAAAACTATGCTACATAAATGAAGGGTCCATTTATTAATTTACATTCATGTATATAAGATTTTCTCTATTTTAATTCATCCGCTCTGAAAACAATCAACTGAGAGTCAAAATCACAGGCCAGAGGCGGCAGTGAGAGTCCGGCATACATCAGCTCGCTGCCGTAGAAGGAGTCTCCTCCTTCCGCCATGTAGAGCCTGTCGGGATCGAGATACCTCAGTTTGAGTCTGCATCCCAGATCGTTGGGCCTTAAAAGGTGGCCGTAGTAGTAGACCAAAACCCGGGATCCGTCAGCTGAGATGATCATCCAGGCGGTACCTCTGTCTGAATCGGGAGACAGCAGCCTGTAGAAGTTTCCAAACTGAACGGTCTGACGTATCCCTTTGTAACGGGATATCTGGTTCATAACCTGTTCACGGTCATCACCGCTAAGTTTCATAAGATCCAGTTCATAGCCGAGGTTGGCGCTCATGGCCACATTCCCTCTGGTATTGATCGGAGTCATACGTTTGACCTGATGGTTAGGGGCTTCAGAAACATGAGCCCCCATTGTCACGGGAGGATAGAGAAAGGACGTTCCCCACTGAATGGAAAGCCGCTCATAGCTGTCGGTATCGTCGCTGGTCCAGGTCTGGGGCATATAGTAGAGCATGCCGGGATCAAAGCGCCCGCCGCCGCCGGAGCAGCTCTCGAAGAGGACTTCCGGAAAGCGGGAAACAAGGCGGTCCATCAGACTGTAGAGCCCAAGAATATAACGGTGGGAACACTCCTTCTGTTTCTCTGCCGTCAGCACGGCAGAACCGGCTTCGGTGATATTCCTGTTCATATCCCACTTTACATAGTCGATCCCGTCCTCCGCGATAATTCCGGCAATGGCTTGATACAGGTAGTTCTGTATTTCACTGCGTCCCATATCAAGGACAAGCTGGTTCCGCCCCTCACTTCTGGAGCGTCCCTGCATATGAAGGCACCAGTCGGGATGGGCTCTGTAGAGATCACTGTCAGGGGAGACCATCTCCGGTTCGAACCAGAGGCCGAACTGCATTCCCTTGCTGTGGGCATAATCAGAGAGAGACTTCAACCCTCCTGGAAGTTTTTTCAGATTTGTAAACCAGTCCCCCAGACCGCTGGCATCAGAGTTTCTCTTTCCGAACCAACCGTCATCAAGAACAAACAGTTCCATACCAAGCGCGGCGCCCTCATCAATAAGGGCTTTGATTTTCTCTTCATTGAAATCAAAATAAGTGGCTTCCCAGTTGTTCATAAGAACAGGTCTCTCCCGCCTGTTCCAGGGTGCCGGGCAGAGGCGTTCCCTGAAGAGCCGATGGTAGATGGAAGACATGCCGTTAAGGCCCTCAGAGGAGTAAACAAGGACTGCTTCGGGAGTTGAAAAGCAGTCTGAAGGCTCCAGAGCCCACTGGAAATCGAGCTCCTGGATTCCAATCTGCATCCTTGTTTTGCCGTAGCTGTTGACCGAAGCTTCCGCCATAAAGGAGCCGCTGTAGACGAGGCTCATACTGTATACATCACCTGAAAAATCATCCGTTTCCGGTCTAAGAAGGGCAAGAAAAGGGTTCTGCTCATGGGAGCTTGCCCCGCGTTTACTATCGATAATATGACCGCTCCGGCCTATGGGTATTCTGGCAACCTGACGCTCTCTGGTCCATGCACCGTAGAGATTCACAAGTTCAAAATCACAGTCGTTGTAAAAATCCACAGTGGCGCTGAGGGCCTTGTTCAGGACGACTGTTCCTTCTCCCTCATTCCTGAGTACAGTTCTTCTGACAAGGACATCGTAATCCTCACTCACAGAATAGTAGAGGTCGATATAGAGATCCAGAACCCTGTCCCGCAGTGTCAGAATCAGGGTGTCGCAGCGGTCCTCAGGAACAAGGCGGCAGCCGGGCATGCCTTCGGGGATGCTCTTTCCGGATTCAATTCTGTAGTAGTCAAAGACAGGGTCAACAATATGGCTGCCGTCGGAGGCCGTTACAGAAAAGGCAGGACTCTCATAGTCTGAGCGGCCGTAATCGGGATACTCTCTGGGCATTGTATCGAAGGATAGGTGAACATTCTCTTTGAGGGGATTGGGAGAAAAGCTGCAGACTTCCCTGAGATCAACCAGACCCGAACGGTCGGTCATCCTCAGTTTTCTGCCCCAGTAGGCATGCACCGGATACATCCCTTCGAGGATTTCGATGATGTAGCTTGTATTCTGTGTATGCAGATGAAACTGCTGAACTTTTTCCTTGTATTCAATACTCATAGAGAGATGGTTCCTTTACTAACTTTTTATAAATGAGGAGAGGCACCGCTTGAGCCCCTGACCACAAGATCAGGTTCAATCATGATGCGTCTTGGTTCGCAATCCTCGGGATTCGCGGCATGATCGAAAAGATCGACTGCCGCATTTCCGAGACTTGCAAGTTTCATATCGACACTGGACAGAGCCGGGTAGGTACTCTGTGTCAGATTTGTATTGTCGTGTCCAATAATGGAGAGGTCTTCGGGTATCCTGAGATTCAGGCTTCTGGCAGCTGTCATTGCTCCGATGGCCATCAGGTCATTACATGCAAAAATTGCAGTCGGCCGTTCCGACCTGTCCCTTTTCAACACAGGGATGCAGCGGTTCATTGCCTCCTGAATGGCATTGTCCGTGTTACCGCCGCAGATAACAATTCTGTCATCCTCGGAAGGAGAGGCATCTCTGGACTCAAGAAACTGCCTCCAGCTTTTCTCTTTGATGTCGAAAGAGTATCCGTGATGCCCTCTCAGGAAAGAGATCCTGCGGTGTCCCAGGTTCCAGAGGTAGTCCATGACCTTTGACATTCCCCGCTGCTGATCGATGATCACCGAGTTGATCCCTGATATTTCAGGAAAGGAGTGAACCAGGACCAGCGGGAGCTTCTGAGCCACACCGGCATATATCCCGTTCTGATAGTTTTCGATTGTGGGGTCAATCATGATCACCCCCTCAACCTGACGGGATACAAGACTCTCAAGGTACTCCTCTTCCTGCTTCCGGTCGCCATCGGTTGAACAGAGGAAGAGCATGGATTCTTTGTCCCAGAGACGTTTCTCGATGGCCTCGGTAATCTCCATGTAGTAGCTGTTGGTCATTGAGGTAATGAGAGTCCCTATGGTTCTTGTCTTTTTCTGCATCAGCCCCTGGGCCAGGGCATTGGGGACAAAGTGGAGTTTTTTTATGGCCTGCTCCACCTTGCGGCGGGACTCGGCCCGGACTGTATGATTATTCAGAACCCTGGAAACCGTCGCGGTTGAAACACCCGCTTCATCAGCTACATCTTGAATTGTCACAACACCCTCACAAAAGCTCTGAAAATTAACTGTAAGCGATTACAGCACTATGCAGAAACATCCGCCTCTACACCTTAGCACAGAAAGTACTATTTCACCACAAAAAATGTCTATAACCCCAATACTTCCCTATTATCAGAGATTTTTCAAGGGAAACTTAAAAAATCAAAAAACTGTAAGCGCTTTCAGTTTATTCTTGCAAACTGCAGAAAGCCGTGATATTCTCACCTTACCAATCAGCAATTTACATAAATTAGGAGAAAGATATGAAGAAGAGTGTTACTTTGATGCTGGCCCTTCTGATCCTGGTGCTAGCAGGATGCAGCAACCAGGAAAAGTCAGCAGCCACAGACGGTAAAGTTGTATTAAACTGGTGGACCTGGTCGGTTCCCACTGTTGAGGACTTTGTTGTTCTTAAAGAAGGATTCGAAGCCAAGTACCCCAACATTGAACTGCGTTCCGATGTCAGCCAGATGGATGACTACAGACAGAAGCTGCAGGTTGAATTTTCTTCAGGAGCCGGTCCCGAGATCCTTTCGGTACAGCCCGGAACTCTCCTCAATCAGTACAAACCCTTCCTTCTTGATATAAGCGAATCTGCTGCAGATACCCTGGATAAACTGGTTCCCGCAGTGGTAGCGGATGCAAAGTTCCGTTCCGGAGGAGACCAGATCCTGATGGCACCCCTCGGATCAGCATCTACAATGTTTATCTACTACAATGCGACCTACTTTGAGCAGGCGGGAATTACTGAAGTTCCCACCGACCTGGACAGCCTTCTTGAAGTTATTGCCAAACTCAAAGCAGAATTCCCCGATAAGCTCCCCCTTACAATCGGCCTGAAAGACGGTTGGTTCAATGGAGACGTGTTCGCCCTCTTCGCCAATATGGTTGAAAAGGGAATTACCGAGAAGGCAGACAACGGCGATGTGAAGTGGAACGATCCTCAGTTTGTTAAGGCTATGGAGCTCCTGAAAGAGCTTGTAGACCTCGGCGTAATTGAAAAGGAAGCCCTTGGAGTTGCCGTATATGAAGATTCCATCGGCATGTGGGCCGACGGCAAGGCTGTTATGCATGTTAACGGCGGATGGGCCATCGGTATGCTCTCCAAACCTGAAAATGTCAACGATAAAGGCCAGCCCTATGCAGACCGCCGTGGCGGAAGAGCCACAGACGACGACGTATTCGGCGCCTTCCCTGTTCCCAACTTTGCCGGTGGAGAACCTGTTGTTCTCGGCGGAATCGATGTTGGAATCGCTCTGAACAAGAACCTGGCCAAAGATCCTGCAAAACTGGATGCGGCACTGAAACTCCTTGACTACATGCTTGTTGCCGAAGGCCGTGATTATGAAACCGGACGACCCGGTGCCGGTCTTATCCCCACACTTCAGGGAGTATCACTGGACAAGAGCATCTACCAGGACAAGGCTTCATCAGACGGAGTCGATGCCATTGTGGATACAACCAACAACAACATGGCCGGCCCCAGAGGAGTGTCCAGCCCTGCGGTATTCAACCAGATGGGCGTTGTCGTCCAGAACGTTGTAGCCGGAAACGATATCAAAGCAGAGCTTGATGCCCTGCAGAGAATCGCTGAATAAAAATTGATGAATGGCGGGGCTCCGGAAGGGGCCCCGCTGTCGAACCCAAGAGAGGCTTATATAATATGTTTAAAAGCGGCAGCGGATCTCTCTCCAGGATGAAAACCCAGGAGACAGTATCCGGTTATCTTTTTCTACTACCCCTTCTGATACTGATGGGGACTTTTGTTTTTTACGGTCTGTTTTACGTTATCAGACTCAGTTTCTTCAAATGGGACGGCTTTATGCCCGAGACCATGGCTTTCAGGGGGCTGAAAAACTATCAGCAGCTATTCACGGACCCCGTAGCCCTTACAGCTATGATCAATGTTATAATTTTTATGATCGTCACTGTAACGGTACAGATGTTTATGGGCCTCTGTCTCGCCCTGCTGCTCCGCCCCAAACTGGCAGGAAGTAAATTCTTCAAGGCTCTTTTCTATATCCCCGTTGCCCTGTCCACGGCAGTAATTGCCCGGACCTTTATGGGGCTCTATGAACCCTACTTCGGTGTTCTCAATACATTTCTCAGAACCGTGGGTCTTGAGAGCTTTACAAGAACCTGGCTGGGAGACCCCAATACCGCAATATGGTGCATCATTGTTGCCAACATTTTTCAGTGGACAGGCGCCCAGATGGTTTTCTACATTGCCGGCCTGACGACAATCAGCGACGGTGTATTCGAAGCGGCTCAGATAGACGGGGCCGGTTTCTGGAGTACAATGATCCATATTATCTGGCCAAGCCTCTGGTCCACACATACCACTGTCATTGTACTTGGTCTTGTGGGTTCCATAAAAACATTTGATATTGTCTGGCTCCTGACCCAGGGAGGCCCTGGAAATGCGACACAGTTCCCTGCGACCATGCTCTATCAGGCTGTTGCACAGAACTCACAGGCCGGTTACGGCGCTGCGATTTCTGTCGTGATGATCTTCTTCAGCGTTGTCCTCTCGGTGGCACAGATACAATTCAACAAACGGAAACAGAGGGGCTGATATGTTTAAAAATATTTCACTGAAAGAAAAAATTATTATCCAGTCCATACTCTGTGTTCTGGCTGTTATCTACATCATACCTCTGGCCAATGTTGTTGTGTCCTCCTTCCAGGGAGCGGGTATCGGAAACTATACCTATCTCTTTACATCGGGATTTCCCATTGTCAGAATGATCTTCAACAGCTTTGTCGTCTCAATTCTGCAGGTTGTGCTTATTGTCGCGGTCTCTTCGCTCTCAGCCTTTGCATTCTCAAAGATCCGTTTTCCCGGTAGAGACTTTATTTTTCTGCTGATTACACTGACCATGTCCATCTCGATGATCTGTTTCATATCTCCCCTCTTCCTTACAATGAGGGCTCTGGGGTGGATGAACAGCTACAAGGCGCTGATTTTCCCTGCAGCCACCTTCTGGATGCCCGTGGCTATTCTTATACTCAAGAACTACTACGACTCCATGGGAACCGAACTGCTGGAAGCCAATATGATTGAGGGGGGAGGCTTCTTTACCGCATGGTCGAAAATCTATGCCCCCCTGAGCAAACCCGCTGCGGTGAACGTTGTAGTTTTCGCCTTTATCAACTCATGGAATGACTACCTCAACCCTCTCCTCTTTTCAAGAACCGAGGAGATGCGGACCCTCCCCATGGCAGTTGTCTCTCTGACATCTTCCATTTACGGAGCCCGTCCTGAAGTGGTCTTCGCCTGTCTTGTGATTATGGCCCTGCCTTCGGTACTGGTATACTTGCTCCTTCAGGATCAGCTTGGAGAAGGAATGACAGCCGGAGCTGTAAAAGGCTGAGTCTGAAAAATACCCCCGGAGAGTACTGCCGCACTACCCGGGGGTGATTTTATCCCTTGTCCATTACTGAACTCAGAATCTATCTGTCCAGATAAAGCCGGGCATCCTGTGCTGCGAAGCGTCCGGAGTTTACAGCCCAGCCCTGACAGGAGCCTGCACTTATGACAACGTCATAGGAGTCCCCGTATATCACATTGGAGTCGGTACCAACGGCATAGAGCCCGGGTATGGCTTCGCTCTCCTTTGTCAGAACACGGGCATCTTCATCCACCCTCAGTCCACCTACAGTCGTAAAGTAGCCCAGAGAGAGATCAAAGGCATACCAGGGTCCTGATTCCATGGCTGTCAGATATCCGGAAGGCTTTCCAAAGAGTCCGTCATATCCTGATTCACAGCTTTTACCATACTCAGCCATTGTTGCCTTGAGGGCCTCTTCATCAAGGTCCAGCAGGGATGCAAGCTCAGAGATGGTGTCGGCAATATGAATGTCCTCATTGCCCTTTGCAAGCTGATCATCAAGCTGACTGTAGAGATCTGTCAGTTTGGCACCAGGAAGGGTGTAGGCACCCGCTCCCGCAATACACCCCTCTTCCACATAGGAATCGAGTGCCTCCTTGTTCAGAATGCTTATAATTCTCTTCTGGTTCTTCATGGCGTTTCCCGAGAATGAAAAGTTATCAGGGGCAATACTCTCATCCATAAAGCGCTCTGCGTCCTGATTAACAAGGATCATGTTGGGCTGGAAGGCGGAAGCCGCATAGAGGTGGTTTCCGAAGGGGATGCCCTTGAGATGCCCACCGTAAAACATGGCTGTTCCCAGATAGTTGGTAATACCGCCGGCACTGATTCCCATATTGATACCGTCTCCGGTTCTTCCGGGTATTCCGGCCTGCAGGACTTTTTCTGTAGTAATACCCACAAGCTGATCCATCATTTCAGGATTGTCCGAATATCCGCCGGTAGCCAGTATTACAACAGGAGCTTCAATTTTAAGTTCCTCTCCCCCGCTGGTTCCGGCAATAACTCCTTTGACTTTCCCCTCTTCCATAACAAGTTCCTTTCCGGGAGTTTCAAGCAGCAGTGTCACCCCCGCTTCCAGAAGCGCCTCATGCATGGACTCCACAAAGCCCTCGCCCAAACCGTCATAAATATGCCAGGTCTGCACAGAGTTGCCCATTGAAATGGCGGCGACGAATTTGACCCCCAGCTCCTCCAGCCAGTCGATGCTGCCGGCCGAGGCATCAAAGAATTTCTTCAGAATCCGGCTGTCCGAGAGCCAGTGGTTGTACTCCTGTACACGTCTGAACAGATCCACCTTATCGATCTCAATTCCCGCTTCCTTCTGCCAGTGGGAGTCCACAGCAAAGACACCTTCGGCCATCATTGTGGTTCCTCCGGGAAATCCGTTCTTTTCAAGAAGGACAACATCCAGCCCCAGCTGTGCTGCCTGAACCGCCGCCGACATCCCTGCTGCACCGGCTCCGACCACAACAACGTCCGCCGTCCTGTCCGCCTTGCCCAGGGTTCTTTCCTTTGCTCCCCCCTGATCTTTCGAACATCCCGACAGGACTACCGCCGCAGTAAGCAGCAGAGCTGTCAGCACTTTAATAACACCTTTTCTCATTCTCAATCTCCCTGTAAACTTTTCGCTATATATTTATCGATAAATAGATCTAGATATGATCATACCAGTCTCCCCCGGGAATGAAAAATGAAATATTTCGCTTGAATGATCGATTTTTTCGATTATCGGCCTGCCTGTAAATAGACCTGCCCCGGTGTGGTCAATAGAATATGAGCGATCAGGATTTAAAGAGAGGACCCCGTATGGATATTCACAGGATGAAGTGTTTCCTCTGTCTTGCAGAGGAACTTCACTTTACCCGGGCTGCCCGGAAACAGTGCATGGCCCAGTCCACAATGAGCCATCAGATTCACAACATGGAGGAGGAGCTGGGCGTCCAGCTCTTTCAAAGAAACAACAAGACCGTTGTGCTCACCCAGGCAGGCGAGTTCCTGAAAGGGGAGTTTATACGACTTCTGGAAGAGTATGATGCCGTGGTCTCAGAAGCGAAACGGATTGATCTCCAGGCGGTGAACTCTCTTACAATTGGCTATCACGGCCCCTTCAACTGGATGGTATCACACCCTCTTTTCGGGAATTTCAAGGCCGGATATCCTGAGATTGAGCTCTCTTTGAGCCTGGAGAACTGGGGAGATATTCCCTCCAAGCTCCAGTCCGGAGAGATAGGTGTGGGATTTATAGAGGGGGCGGAGCTCGAAGAACAGCGGAATCTGAACAGCCGCTTCCTCTATAGAGACTACATCTGCTTTGCCGTGCCTGGAACCCACCCCCTTGCATCAAAAAAGGTTCTGAGAGCCGAGGATATAAAGGATGAACCCATGGTCATGGTAGACCTTTCCATCGGAAGAAAGAGCATCAATGCCATTCATCAGCGCCTTATAAAGGGAGGAATCAACATTCTGAAGGGAAAACTTCTGAACAAGTTTGAAAACTGCATGGCCATGGTCTCGGCCGGTACTGCCATATCCCCCATGCCCCAATCCTTCAAACAGAACTTCTGGAGCGACATTGTCTATATTGACTATGAGAACACCGAAGCCTACGTTGATATCTATATGGCCTGGATCAGGGGAAACAACTCACCGGCTCTGCAGAAGTTCGTACAATTTGCCTCGGAGACTGCCCCCCGGGGTTAGAGCTCCCTCAGCTTCCTGTAGACCTCATCAAGGGTCTTGTGCTCCGCAAGGACCTTCTCGTAGACGTCCGCAATGATCTGCTCATCCAGAATACTCTTGAATCCTTTTATTCCGAAGAAGTCCCTTACAAATTCCGAGGCGGGACGGAATAGAAGATCCTCTCTGCTCCCTTCCTGCTCAATGGTCCCCCCGTTGAGCAGAACAATTCTTGTCCCCAGCTTCAGGGCCTCCTGAATGTCATGGGTCACAAACAGAATTGTCTTTCCAAGCTTCTTCTGCAGAGCCAGGAATTCATCCTGGAGTGCCGTCCTGGCAATTTCATCCACAGCACCGAAGGGCTCATCCATCAGAAGGATGTCAGGGTCCGAAGCCAGAGCCCGGGCGACACCGATCCTCTGCCTCTGCCCTCCACTCAGCTCAGCGGGATAGCGGGCAAGCATATCCGGATTCATGCCGACCAGTTCGATAAGCTCCGCCGCCCGGAGGGCACGATCGGCCTTTGATCCCCCCTCCAGGGACATAACATAGGAGATATTGTTCTCAATGGTCATATGGGGAAAGAGGCCGATCTGCTGAATAACATAGCCTATACTCCGCCGGAGTCTGATGGTGTCCCACTCCTCCAGCCTCCTTCCCTTTACCGCAATGCTTCCCCCGTCAAAGGGCAGCAGTTTATTGACCATTTTTAAAAGGGTCGTCTTCCCGCAGCCCGAAGGACCAAGGAGGGTAACAAACTCCCCTTCCGAGATACTCAGGCTCAGATCTTCCAGGACGGGACTTCCGCCATAGGATTTGAAAACATTGCGGATCTCTATCATTTTCAGTCCAGAAGCCCCCTGTCCTTCAGGAAGGCTCTGGCCACATCCCCGGGCTCCTTCCTTCCTATCTCCACCTGATAGTTCATATCGGTCATCTCATCGTTGTCGATAATACCTGTCATCATCTCAAGCACAGGGGTTAACTCGGGATACAGATCCAGAGTCTCCTGACGGATAAGAGTGGCACAGTAGTAGGATGGAAAGAAATTTTTATCATCCTCCAGAACTGTCATATCAAACTCTTTAAGGCGTCCGTCGGTCGAAAAGATGTTGATTACATCCACCTCTCCCGCATCGGCAGCCTGATACTTCAAACCAATGTCCATGCCCACTTCTCTTTTAAAGTCAAAACCGTATACAGCAGAGATCCCGGGCATCCCGTCATCCCGCTCATAAAAGTCATGTTCTGCGCCGAAGGTAAGCTCCTGACTGGCCGCTGCCAGATCGGTATATGTTTTCAGGTTCATTTTTTCAGCAAGCTCCCGCTTCACAGCAATGCCAAAGGTATCGTTGAATCCGTATAGACCGCTCCACACGATATTAAATTTATCCTTGTACCCCTTTTTGACAGCCTCATAGAGGGCCGATGGATCATTGATCAAATCCTGTTCCAGAACAAACATCCATCCTGTACCTGTATACTCGGGATAGAGATCGATCTCACCGGAGACCATGGCGGGGTGGATGTTGGAAGTTCCCCCTCCAATGCCCTGCTTGTGGACAACACTTATATCCGTCTCCTGCTCTATAAGGGCGATAAGCATCTCGGCAATTATAAACTGCTCGGTCATCGGCTTGCTTGCAAGTACAATGCTCTTCCCGTCCTGTCCGTCACGGCCCCCACCCGCACTGAGTAAAACAGGTGCGGTCAGCATGATTAATCCTGTGAACAACAAAATTTTCTTCATTCTCTACTCCTTCCTGACAGGCCCCATGACCCGTCGTCTGAGTCTCTTTTCCGCAAGCTGCAGAAACCAGTCTGTAACAATGGCCAGAGCCGCAACAAGGAGGCTTCCGGCGATAATCATTTCAGGAAAATAGGTGGAGATCCCCCTGTAGATGGCAACACCCAGTCCCCCGGCGCCAATAAATGAAGCGATCCCTCCAAGGGCGATGGTCATAATGACCATGGTTCTGAAACCGGAGACGATGACAGGCAGGGCAAGGGGGAGTTTAATCCGGAACAGAAGCTGTCTCTCGGTGGTCCCCATACCGACAGCTGCTTCAATAATCTGGGGATCCACTTCACGGATACCGACATAGGTATTCCGGATAATGGGAAGCAGACCATAGATAATCAGGGCCGTAACGGCGCTCTTGTTGCCTATGCCTGTGACGGTAACGAGTATACCGAAGAGGGCTATGGAGGGAATGGTGTAGAAAAAGTTGGTCAGAGTCAGCATGACTGAGGCGAAGGTCCTGTTCCTTGTCATCAGAATGCCCGTAGTCAGGCCGATGGCCGTGATCACTAATACCGAGACAGCCGTCAGGGCTATGTGCTGCAGAAGAAGCTGCAGAAAAAACTCCCGGCGGGATATGTAGAGCTCTATAACTTTGAGTATCACATTAATCCTCCTGCCGTCAGGGAAGGGATGAAGACATATATTTCTTAATTATCAGACATAAGCCAGGGTATAATCAAATAATGGAATAATTTAAAGATAAAAGCCCCGGATGACAGAATGGGGCCTGAGGGGGGCGGGTTTGATGATAAAAACGTCAATTTCCCGTGAATCATTCCGATTATCGGGGTTGTGATCTATCCAAGCATTCATTATTCCATTATCTTACCATGAATCTATTGTTGAATATCAGTCTCACCTATCACTTCGAAAATCTTCCTGACTGACTCATTCTCTATACAGAATGAAGGTCGATTACAGCGCCGCAATCTGCGCGCATTTTAAGGAAACATATGGAATTCCACTCACTCGGGCTCTCCCGGGAGCTGCTTCAGGCAGTTGAAAAACAGGGCTATACCACACCCACGCCCATTCAGGCACAGTCCATCCCCGCTATCATCGAGGGAAAAGATCTTATGGGAGGAGCCCAGACAGGAACCGGAAAAACCGCGGCCTTCGCCCTTCCCATTCTTCATACCCTGAGCGGTACAAAAAGAAAAAACAGAAATCCCCGGGCCCTTGTGCTCACTCCTACAAGGGAGCTGGCGGCACAGGTAGGCAAAAGCTTTCATGACTACGGCGAAAAACTGCCTCTGAAAACACAGATTATTTTCGGGGGAGTTAAAATCAATCCCCAGATAACAAATCTGCGCAGAGGCAGCGATATTCTTGTCGCTACTCCGGGGCGCCTTCTGGACCACCTGGCCCAGGAGACAGTCTCCATGAAGGATCTGGAGGTCCTTGTACTGGATGAAGCCGACAGAATGCTGGACATGGGATTCATAAGGGACATCCGCCGTATACTGAAGTTCCTCCCCACCCGCAGACAGAACCTCTTTTTCTCCGCCACCTACAGCGATGAAATTAGAAAGCTGTCAGGAGAAATACTCCACAATCCAGTCAGCGTTGAAGTAGCCAGACGGAACAAGGCAGCCGACAAGGTTGATCAGTACTCCACACGTATTTCCAGAGAGCAGAAACTGCCCCTTCTGGTTCATCTGATCAACTCCGGTTCGTGGTACCAGGTCCTTGTATTCTCAAGAACCAAACACGGTGCCGACAGACTCAGCAAGAAGCTGAACCGTGAGGGCATTGCATCCGGAGCCATTCACGGCGACAAGAGACAGAACACAAGGGTACGGACTCTTGAGGACTTCAGAACCGGCAAGCTTCAGGTTCTTGTGGCGACAGATGTGGCCGCCAGAGGCATACACCTTGAAGAACTGAGCCATGTTGTCAACTTTGACCTTCCCCAGGTTGCCGAGGACTATATCCACAGAATTGGTAGAACCGGCCGGGCCGGAAAATCCGGTCAGGCTGTATCCTTTGTAAGTCCCGAAGAGGAAGACAAATGGAGAGCCATCGGCAGGCTCCAGAAGGACACTGTAAAACCTCTGGATCTGAAAGGATTTGTTCCGGTTGCACAGACTGCTCCCGTACACCGCCCGGATAACAGGGCCGGCCAGGCAGCAGGACGCCCCCGCAGATCCCATCCGTCCCGTAACAACAGAGGCGGCAGTGCTCCGGGCAGAAGACAGGAAAACCGCAGCAGGACAGCCTGAAGCGGATTTATTCCGGTACTTTGTACTCTGCCATCTTTTGGCAGATGACCGAATAGATTCCCGCGGCCTCCAGCAGTTCATCAATCCGGAGATATTCATTGGGCTTATGAGCCATTGCTATATCTCCCGGACCGATAATGACGGTTGGAATACTTTTTGCCCCGGCGCTGATCAGTGCATTGCAGCCGAAGGGGGCCGCATAATACTCAGGGTTTCTGCCGCAGTCACTGACAGCGGCGGAAACAAGGTTTCGAAACCCTTCCTCCAGGGTTGTCCATCCCTTTAAAAAATCATCAAGCTTTAAGATCTCTTTTGTATAGGTGGCCAGCTCATAGCCGGCGACACGAAGTTCAGTCCGGCCGATTCCCTTCAGCGCGGAAGTCCATCTATCAAGGAATTCCTCTTTTGTCTCCCCCGGGAGAAGACGGCATTCCCAGAGGGCACGGCAGCTGCCTGGAATGGATCCGTTTCCGGGACTGGGAAGGGAGGAGATCTCCACAAGCTCAATCACCTCTTCTCCCAGAAGGGGATCGGACCGTCGGGGTATCTCCCTGATTCTTGAAACAGCCTCCATCATCCGATAGACAGCATTGTCTCCGAGATCGGGACGGCTGGAATGGGCGACCTTTCCCCGGCAGATCATTTCAATAGTTGCCCGGCCCTTCTCGGCATGCCCCAGCTTCAATCCTGTGGGTTCACCGATTATGACAGCATCCGCCCTGCAGGTCGAAAGGATATGATCCAGAGCGGAGCCGATCATAAGCTCTTCGGCAACTGAGGCAGAGACAATAACCTTTCCGTATATTTCTTCCCTTTCAAGAAAAGCAGGAGCACAGACCATAGCCGCCAGGGCTCCTTTCATATCTGTGGTTCCACGCCCCCGGATACAGCCTTCTGAGAGATCCCCGCCAAAGGGATTGAAATCCCACATCCCCTCCTCCCGGACAGGAACGACATCCATGTGACCGTCAAAGAGAAGAGTCGGACCGGGATGCTTACCCTTCAATACTCCCAGCACAGAGCCGTATCGGTCAGTGTGAATCTCATCATAACCGAGGGACTCCATCTTTCTGCGGACACATTGAGCAGTCTCTTTTTCCTCACCTGAAAACTCACCGGTTCGTACAAGGTCGGAACAGAATGTGAGAATGCTCTGTTTCTGCTGCTCATTGAAAATCATTTCTACTCCCGGAAGACAGTTTCTCTACCTGACTCACCCGCAGTAATCTTACGATTTTCCGCTGATCAACTGAAGCAGAGGCTAAAAAAAACCCGGTTGAAAACAACCGGGTATCAGTAATATTAGCGTTTTGCCCCTTTCAAAGCCGCATCGGCCAGAGCATAGAATCCATCATAACCGATGGTTGCTCCGCTAATGGCATCGGGCATGGCCGTATCCTGACTGGCAAGGAAAGCCTGTTCAACGGACATGGACTGCTCATGCCACTCCCTGGTGGCTCCTGAATTGGCAACCATGCCGTATTCACCGTCCATGGAGCGCTTGACCTTGTCTGTTCCGCCGTCTTCTGCTACCGCATTCCAGCGGGCTGAAACGACATAGCCTGAAGTAACTGTCAGATCTACAAAGTACTTCCATCCGTTATGAAACTCGCTGTCCTCGGCATGATAGCTGCCGTCCTTGTATGGGCCGTATCCGACAGGTCCTTTTTCAAGAGCTTCTTTAACCAGATCATAAAACTCGTTGTAGTGGATTGATGCACCGCTTATGGCATCCGGCATCTCGGTAGAGGGATTATCAATAAAGTACTCCTCAACTGCCGCCGCCTGTTCGTGCCACTCTGCCTGGGCTCCTCCCTGAGCGACCATGGGATAACCGCCTGACTTGGACAGAGAGACCTTGTCGGGGCCCGCATTAACATTGGAGCCGTTCCAGACCGCCTCTTTGATTTTTCCTCCGTCCACAACAAGTGTCACATTATACTTCCAGCCGCTCTGGGGAAACTCCATCTGCTGGGAAAAATAAACTCCGTCATTATAGCTCACCTTCTCTTTGCATCCTGCCAGCACGGCAAAAGTCAGAACCAGAGCAACCGAAACCCCTATTAACTTCTTCATTAGAATCCTCCTATATAAAAAAAACAAAATAAAAACACTCTCCTTCCGGAAAGAAAACTTGACGTATATAAATTATTGCCCCTAATATTAGATATAAATATATAGATATATAAAACTATGAATGTATAGGTCTATAGTTTACTATTAAGTTTAAAAGAGGTGATATGAAAATGAAAGGGAGAAATATCTATTTATCTGTACTGACAGCTTTAGTGCTGTTCACGCTGAGCGCCTGCGGTCAGAAGGATGAGGCATCTGCAGAAGCGGTGCCTGCTGCAGCGGAAGTAAAGGGGATTACCCTTGAAAACGCCTTCTACTACGACCATGTAGACGGTCACAAAAATGTGGTAGCCACACCGGCGGTAGTCCTGTTTGAATATGAGCAGCTCAACAATGTGCGCTATCAGGTAGCCTACATTGCCTGTACCTGCCGTGGCCCCGAAGTAAACTACTGGTCTGTAGCCAACATTGAGATCGACAAGAACGATCTGTCCATAAGCCACATTTCCTATGAAGCCGACTCTACCGGACACTACAGGGCCGGTCTCTATGGAGACAGTACCGAATCCTGGGACGGAACTCCCGTAAGAGAGCTTTTCGATGGCTTTATTGCCGACAATATTCTTGGAAAAACCGAAGCCGACATAGATGCATATGAACCCATGCATGGAGAGGTCGATACCTATACCGGTGCCACAGTAACACCCAACAATGCCATGAGAATGCTCCAGGGTCTCTTCGAATACCATAAAGCACACTACGAGAGTTAATCAGATAGATCGGATAGATCTTTCATAAAAAAAGGAGTCAAATAGATGAAAAGAAGATTATTCAGTGTAATTATTGCTGTCGCTCTTTTAGGCGCAGTCATTTCCTGCAGCAGTGACAAGGGGCCTGTAATCAAGGGTGATGAAACAATCACAATGGCCACTGTGGACCAGTACCTGGATGGACAGATCCGCTTTGTTGACCTGCGGAACTTTGCAGACCTCTACAACGGAGGATACATAGCCGGATTTGAATCAGTTCCCTTCTTCGAATACCTTGAAGGCCGTGCTCTGGTGCGGAACAACGGATGGGAATTTTCTGATGCCGACATCGTCAGCAAGGCAATTCTTGAAAATGTATTCGGCGACAAGGAGAACGCAATTGTCCTGATGTGCGCCTCGGGAACACGGGCCGGATATGTGAAAGACGCCCTGGACAGCCTGGGATACACCAAAGTGTTCAATGCCGGCGGCATGAAGGACTATAACGGCAGTCACAAGGTACTCGGCGACGGTGAGTACATGGCACAGTCCAGTCTCCCTGCTGAGGTCTCCATGGCCAATATCGACAGCTACCTCTTCCGCAAGGGCGCCAAGTACGTTGACCTGCGGAATGTGGGCGACAAGTACAGCGCCGGTTACATTGACGGATTTGAAGTTGTGTCCTTCTTTGAGTATCTGGACAACAATGCTCTTGTCCGGAATAATGGATGGAATTTTTCTGATGCCGATGTTGCAGGAAAGGCAATTCTTCAGAATATCTTCGGCGACAAAAACCGTGAAGTCTTCCTGATGTGCGCCTCGGGAACACGGGCCGGTTATGTGAAGGATGCTCTTGAAAGTCTGGGATACAAGAATGTTTACAATGTAGGCGGAATGAAAGACTACAAGGGAAGCCACAAGGTTCTCGGAGACGACGCCTTTACCCTGGAACTTAAATAATTCAATCTGAATCATTCAGAAAATTGATTGCCCCGGTGCGGAAGCCCGGGGCTTTTTTCTGCCGGCCCGATAAGCCGGAGGAAGTGTCACTCCGTCATAATATCGCTGCAGCGCTCAAAAACTTCGGGATCAAAGTGGAGAGACTCCCTGAAATCATGAAACTCCCTGCCGAAGAACTCTTCAATATCAATATTGAAGTCGGTTACGGCATACTTGATAAAGTATCTGACACTTTCAAGGTCGACCTTTGTGAGAGCCGTGGAGCTGTCTGTCAGTACGGCCCGGAAGATCTCATTCCCGAGCTTAATCTCCTCAATCGCCTCGATAATGGTATCGATGATGTCGGCCGCCCGGATGATCTGCCCCTCAACATCATCTGTTTTGGGATCAAGAATATAGGAGCGGAACTGGTTGCGCCAGGATTTGGGAAGATGCTTCTCTATGTCCTCTTTGAAGGCCATCTCCTCTATCTCCTCGACAGCCTCCCGCATGGCCACCGTCTTCTTCTTGGTAGGCCCGAGGATATCTCCTGTGGACTGCTCAATCATATCGTGGTTTATGGCCTTCTGAAGGACCCGTGCCATGTCCACTTTGTTGTTGAACTTCCAGTTCTCCCAGATGGCAAGGCCTTCAGCAATTTTCGCCACCGACCACATATGTTCGGCTACAGAGCGCTTCTTGAAGCAGTATTTGTTCTGGTATCGTTTGATCTCCATAAGAGATCGTGATTCTACTAAATGGGTTCCGAATGACATATTTATACTACCGCATCAGCTGCCCCGGGGTGCTGCCGACACTGCCTCCTGTAATCTAGAATTCTGACTTGTTCACCACAAAGGTAATAACAGTATAAGACAAAAGAAATAAAAAAGAGGGAGAATCCGAAGAATCCTCCCTCCTGCTAAATCAGATTATTCAGGTAAAATCTATCAAAAGTCCCACTCGTTCTTTCTTTCAAGATAAACTCTAACCTCATCGTAGTCGGAGTCTTTAGCATCGGCATAACCTTCGTGGTTGTAGATGCCTCTGATGATTTCGAGACCCGCGGGATCTTTGCTGATGGCAATAAATGCATCGGCAACTTTCTTTTTCAGGTCCTCATTGAGGTTGGGAATGACAGAAATTGTATCGTTGGGAATAAAACTGGTGTTGGTGATCAGCTGAACCTTGTCCATAAGATCGTCAAAGAAGTCCTCTTTTTCGAAGAGGTTTCTGGCGTCTTTGAAAGTAAAAGCGGCATCGGCTTCACCGTTGAATACGGCCAGAACAGCATTGTCATGTCCGCCGGCATTGATCCACTCTACATCAGATTCGGGGTCGATTCCATTGTCAGCAAGCAGGTTGGCGGGCCATACAAATCCGGATGTTGAAGTAAAGGAGGAGATGGCTACTTTTCTGCCTACCAGATCCTTTACAGACTTGATTCCGCTGTCACTTGCGGCAATAAGCTGGGACTTGTAGCCGGAGACCATGGGCTGGTCCTTCATAAGCTTTCCGTTGTCGTCCACATCATAGCGGAGAGATTTCAGAATAGCTTCCGCAGCACCCTCATCGGCTGCCAGAACATAGGCGGTTGTCGCCAGAAGACCGACATGGACCTGCTCAGAGGCCATCCCTTCAATCAGGGCATTGTAGTCTGTAGCAACAGTAACATTCACATCCATTCCAAGCTCTTTGGCCAGAAGCTGCTGAAGAGGCAGTCTCTGGGCATCCAGATAAGTGGCATCACGAGAGGGAATCAGCTGCACCTGAAGTACATCGGGATTGACATCAGTTTCCTGGCTGCCGCCGGCAAAAGAGAAGGTGGTCATCAACACGGCCATCACTGCCGCGAGAAACAAGCTTTTTTTCATCAAAATCTCCTTGGTATAAAAAACATATTCAGAATCTGCTATAATTCTATCAAGTTCATTAATTATAATCCAAGGAAAAATGAAACAGGAGTCAATAATGATAGAATTCACCGGTGTGAGTAAGGTCTACCCGAACGGGACAAAAGCCTTAAGCGGCGTTGATCTTAAGATAGAAGAGGGAGAATTCATTGCAATAATCGGTTTGTCGGGAGCAGGAAAATCAACCCTCCTCCGTCTGATCAATCAGCTGATTCCCGCTACATCGGGAAAGATCAGCTTCGACGGAACAGAAGTGACCACCGCCAAAGGCAAGGAGCTGAGAAATATAAGAAGACAGATCGGCATGATCTTTCAGGGATTCAATATTGTCAAAAGAGCTTCGGTGCTGACCAATGTTCTTTCGGGACGTATTGCCTACCACCCCACCTGGAAGACCATACTCGGCCTCTTCCCCGAAGAGGACAAACAGATTGCCTACCGGGCCCTGCAGAGAGTGGATATTCTTGAAAAGGTCCACAGCAGGGCAAGCGACCTTTCCGGGGGACAGCAGCAGCGCGTCGCCATCGCCCGGGCCCTTGCCCAGGAACCCCGTCTGATGCTGGCCGACGAACCTGTAGCCTCTCTTGACCCCATCACCACAATTCAGGTCATGGATTACCTTAAGAAGATCAACAAGGAGGACGGGATCACCACCATCGCCAACCTTCATCATGTTGACCTGGCCCTGAACTACGCCACCAGAGTTGTGGGTGTGAAAGAGGGGCATATTGTATACGACGTAAAAATCAAAGATATCGATAAAAAGACCTTCCTGGCAGATCTGGAAAAGGTTTACGGCCGGTCAATTCATCATGATGAGATGCTGGGGGATGAATAATGGATAAAATTATCGTCCCCAAAGCCGATCACCTCAAACGTAACGCCATCGTTCTCGGAGTGATTGTCCTGATTGTGGGAAGCGCCATGTTTGCAGGGTTTAACCCTGTAACGGTTATCCGGAACTTCAGCAAGGGCAAGAGGCTTCTGGGAAGAATGTTTCTCCCCCCGGACTGGTCCTATATCCCCAAGGTACTCCCCCCTCTTATCGAAACAATCCGCATGGCCATAGTAGGAACCTTCTGGGGCGCCCTTATCGCCTTTCCTGTAGCCGTACTGGCGGCGGGAAACTTCCTTAACAATCCATGGATAAGCAAGCCGGTGCGGCTGATTCTCAATGTTTTCAGAACAATTCCCGCCATGGTTCTTGCATCCCTGTTTGTGGCAGTCTTCGGAATCGGGCCCTTCAGCGGTGTTATTGCCCTCTCTATTTTCACCTTCGGCCTGATCTCGAAGCTGACCTATGAGTCCATCGAGGCCATTGATCCGGGACAGGTAGAGGCGCTGATGTCTCTGGGTGCGGACAAGCCCAACATCCTCCGCTATGCCATCCTCCCCCAGATCCTACCCCAGTTTATGTCCTACACTCTCTACGGATTTGAGGTGAATGTCAGGGCCGCGGCTGTTCTGGGATATGTTGGTGCCGGAGGTATCGGACAGACCTTTGAACACAACCTCGCCTGGCGGAATTTTGACAGGGTCGGAGTGATCATCGTGATCTCCTTCCTTGTTGTTCTTATCATCGACTTCCTCAGTTCCCATATCAGAAAAAGGCTTGTTTAATGGAAAATATAGTAGTAAAGAAAAATATCTCACCCGGCCAGATTATCTACAGGGTCGTAAACTACGGCGGACTGGCCCTTATTATCATATGGGGGATGCTCGGTATTCCCTATAAGGGAGTTATGGCCACTGCCCAGGGAACAATAAACTCCCTGCTCAGGGGAATAGTCAATCCCGACCTGGCATACATGGGAAACATGACCATCGACGGCCTTCCCTACGCCATTCTTGAGACCATCGCCATTGCCATCAGCGGAACCTTTGTCTCTGCTGTTATATCCATTCCCTTCGCCCTTCTGGCAAGCCAGAACATTGTGGGACGGAAGCTGTCTATCATAGGGAAGTTTATAATCACCATGATCCGGACCTTTCCCGAACTGATTCTGGCCCTGATCTTTATCTCCGTTGTCGGACCCGGAGCTCCCGCTGGTATTCTGGCCCTTGGAATCCACTCCATAGGAATGCTGGGCAAGCTCTTCAGCGAAGCAATAGAGAGTATGGACATGGGGGTCAAAGAGGCTCTGGAATCCTGCGGCGGCTCCAGCATGGAGGTCCTCTTCCGGGCCATCCTCCCCCAGGTCAGCCCCGAGCTGATCTCCTACACGCTCTACCGCTTTGAGATCAATATGAGAGCGGCCTCGACCCTGGGGCTTGTAGGTGCCGGAGGAATAGGGGCTCCCCTTATCTTTGCCATCCGTACCAGGGCATGGCCCCGTGCCATGATCATTGTTATGGTTCTGGTTGTCACGGTATCGGTAATCGATATGATCTCCAGCAGAATAAGAAAGGGACTTGTTTAAATGAATATTCTTATTGTAAATGATGATGGAATAGAGGCTCCCGGAATAAAAGCCCTGGCAGAGGCCGCAAAGGGAATGGGCACTGTTTCCATTGTAGCACCCCATACCCAGCAGAGTGCCATCGGCCATGGCATTACAATACATGAGCCCTTCCGACTCCACCACCGGCCGGAACTATTAGAAGGGATCGATGCATGGAGCCTTGAGGCAAAGCCGGCGGACTGTGTCAAGTTTGCCCTCTACGCCCTGAATCTGAAAGTGGATCTTGTGCTGTCAGGCCTCAATGACGGCCCCAATGTGGGCACAGACATCATCTACTCCGGTACTCTTGCCGGAGCCAGCGAAGGCATAATCTGCGGCATTCCCTCCATTGCGTTCTCCTGCGATTTTTCAGGAATTGATTCGGCGGTACCCCACCTGAAAAAGACTCTGGAAAAGGTTCTTCAAGCCGGAGTTCTGGACAAGGACAGGGTCATCAACATCAACTTTCCCAAAAGAGAGTTCTCCGAAATCAAGGGTATCAGGGTCACCGAAATGGGAGAGCGTCCCTTCAACCATAAGTTTGTGGAAGAGAACGGCCTTTACTGGGCCAGAGGAAACTGGGACTGGATAAAGAACGGCCCCGAGACTGATGTGTGGGCCTGGGAGAACGGTTATATTTCCATATCTCCCATTCAGATAAACAGAACCGATTACAGATATATGAAAATTATGAAGGAGAGGCTGTGATGGCCGCAGGACAACTGCCCCTCGCCCAGTGGCTCCCCTACAAGAAGGACCGGAATGCCGGTCAGGGGGGCCGCAGCTTCTATTTTTTCGATCTGGATGACAACATTCTCCTTATGGATACAAAGATTCTCCTCTTTCATAAGGAGACCCACAGGGAGATTGAAATCAGTTCGGCGGAACTGGCCCGGAATACAAAAACCATTGGAAAGAGCGGAAAGTATGCAGACTACTATGTGAATCCAGATGACAGGGTCGGCTCCTACAGAAATTTCAGGGACAGGAAGCGGTCCTTCCGGAAGCCATGGAAAAAGCAGAAGCAGTCCATTGAGAAGGATCTGGAGAGGGCCATCGCCCAACCCGAATGGGAGTGGCACGGGCCGAGCTGGAACCACTTTTTCTATGCAGTGCTCAACGAAAGACCCATTTCAATTATTACAGCCAGAGGTCATCATCCCGCAACAATAAGGCGGGCCCTGAATATTCTCTATGAACAAGGCCATCTGCTGAAAAAGCCAAATATCCTCTCAATCTATCCCGTGTCCAATCCCGCTGTCAGAAGAAGTCTGGGTGACCCGGAGCTGAATACCCCCATTGCGGTACTGAAAAAAGAAGCTCTCCACAGGTCAGTAGAGAAGGCCTTTAAGAAGTACGGATACAATCCACACCACCGTTTCGGAGTCAGCGACGATGATCCTGCAAATATTGAAGAGATTACGGCGACTCTTGTGGAGATAAAAAAAGAGTACTCCGAAAACGCCTTCTTTGTTATAGACTCCTCGGAGGGCAAGGTACAGAAGACCGAAATATTCGAGGACCATCTGGAGCGCTCTGAAGAGATTGAACTTGTAGATGCCCTGAACTACAGGCTTTTTGATTTTTGATACACGTTCTGTCCGGAGAACAATCCATCTGATCGGCTGAAAGAGGGACCTTTCACTATACAGAAGATCATTTACTGAAGCCTTCATATATTATAATTCATGTTATATTTAAGGCCGAATCATGAATGCTATTATCTTTGTTTACTGTTCATCCTGTAATTTCCAGACATAAAAATAACCATCCCGGAGAATTTTTTATATGAGTAAAGGGTACTGGCAGTCTCTTCTGAATATCTCTTTTTTCAGCCTTTTTTCGGCAACGGCCTCAGCTGTTTCTCTCATTTTGTTCAGTGAGGAATCCTCCTCCACAGGTAGAAGCACGGTTCTGTACTTCATGATTTTTTTTCTGATAGCTGCTGTGGACATCGTTATTGCAGCGGTTAACGGCAGGGTCTACAAAAAGGACCTGTCCTCCGCAATCCTCACAAGCGAAGAGTACTCTCTGGGGTTGAAGGCTATCGGAAAGTACCCTCTGATATCACTCATAATAATTGTACTGACAAAGACGCTGGGGGCGGTTGCCATCCTTCTCTTCAAGGACCACCTGGGGCTGTATCCGGGTATTGAGGAATATGTCATCATAGTCTGCTTCTCATGGGGGCTTCTTGGAGCTGCAGGAATCTACAGCTTTTCAGACAAGGTAAACTTTTCCTACCTCTCCTCCATGCAGCTGGACAGATTCCCCCATGAACTCAGGGAGTTTCGGCAGTCGGCCAAGATGCTTATAATTCCGTCCTTTACAACGATCCTCGGAGTGGCCTACACCGCCGGCCTGGGGGGGAGTATCCTGAAGAAGTACGGTTCACTTTCAAACATTCCCTCAAAGACAATTATGATGACCCTTCCCATGTTTTTTCTGTTTCTCATACTCATCGTTTTCTTTGAGAAGATATGCAGCGACAACAATAAAGTAATCTTCAAGTCTGTATTGAACCAGCTGGACATGCTCTCCTCGGGAGAGAAGGATCTGTCCAAAAGGATCTATATTAGCTCAATAGATGAGATTTCCTCAATTTCAGGTCTGATCAACAGTTTTGTGCATAATCTGTCGGGGAGCATTGAGGCCATAAAGAAAAACCAGAGGGAACTCATGGACCTCGGAGAACTTCTCAAAAGTGAATCAATATCGACCCGGAAGGAATCAGAGGGGATTGTTCAAACTGTTCATACCATGGAAACACACTCCCGGGACCAGTCAGAGAGCATTACGGCCACATCCGGCAGAATCGATGAGATTAATAGAAATATTTCAGGGCTGTCCGATTCAATCTCCGAACAGGCGGCAAGCATAACAGAAGCCTCGGCTTCCATAGAACAGATGGTTGGAAATATTCAGGCGATCAGCACATCCATGGCTGCCATGGCAAGCCAGTTTAAAGAACTTGCCGAAACTTCGGAACAGGGTACGGCCATCCAGGAAGAGACCTTCCGCAAAACCAGCGATATCGCTCAGAAGTCGGAGGACCTCCTTGTCGCAAACCAGGTAATTTCATCGGTAGCAGCCCAGACAAATCTTCTTGCAATGAATGCTGCCATCGAAGCTGCCCATGCCGGGGATGCCGGCCGGGGTTTCGCCGTTGTAGCAGATGAGATCAGAAAGCTGGCGGTCCATTCGGCAGAGAACTCCAAGATAATAAACTCAACACTCACCGAAGTAAGATCGGGAATAGAGTCTCTCGTGGACGCCTCACAGTCATCAAAACGAATATTCAGCCAGGTTGCAGAAAAGATAAATATGACAGACAGGCTTGTCTCAGAAGTCAATATGACCATAGATGAGCAGCAGCAGGGAGCTCAGCAGATCCTTGTAGCCCTCACTCAGATGAATGAGATATCCTCACAGGTTCAATCGGGCTCATCAGAAATGAATGACAGCAACCGGGCAATCTTCAGGGAAATGGAAAAACTGATGGAGCATAACCGGATGATGCAGGACAGTATTTCCTCGGTGACCGGAGGAATATCAGGAGTGAACAACAGCATCAACTCGGTATCCGATGTTGCAGACAAAACAGAATCCGCCATTGCCAGGATAAACACGGCTGTACAGGATTTCAAGATCTGACAAATCCGGATACCTGCCTGATTAAAGAGTATCCTAAACCAATGCCACCCGGGACTGAACGCCGGGAGAAGGAATCTGACTGAACATATCAGGCCAGATGATCTCCTGAGGCTGAATATGGAACATCTCAATGTTGTCATGGGTGAAGAATACAGTCTCCCAGGGGTTCTTTTCGACAAATGAAGCCTGAATGACAGGAAAGAGGGGGTTATCCGCGGAAATGCGGAAGAGGTGCCCCTTGATTACCGTATAGTTCCAGAATACAGCCCTTTCAAAAGCAATTTCCGCCCTGTGATCAATGGCGAAGGCACACTCTCTGTCCCGTACAATATTGTCCGATTTGAATGATCCCCTATGGGAGATAAGGAAGATATCGTCTTTCTCATTGGAAAGGTAGGCCATCACTGTGGAGTGGGGCCTCTCTTCGGCCTTTGTTATAAAGATTCCGACCTTGTTGTTATCGATAATAAAATCATTTGTAAGATCGTATATTCCGAGAGGGCTTTCGGGAACAATGACTTCGCTCCTTTTGTCCTGCGGATGGGCATATCCGGGTGCACTGAAACGCTCAATAATACTGTTGCCGTAGAAGAGTTCATAAAACTCCGGAATAATTTGAATTTCATTTCCATCCACCCATTTGACATGACCTTTTACAGCGACTCGGTAAACATTCAAATTGGCGTCAACAAGCTCGACTCCGGTTCTGTTATCAAGGTATACAGAGACCTTCTGTCCCGGCTGAAAGAGATTTCCCCTGGGAAATGTTATATCTATTATTTCATCTATTCTGGAGGTGACTCCCATTTCAGAAACAACACTGCCAGCCCTGTATCCTGAGACGATGGCAAACGATCTGTCGGCAATATAATTATTAATCATTTTATCTCCTGATGAATATAATTTTTGCAGCGTGTATGCATCCCTTCAAGACGCTGAATAAAACTCATCACGTCTTTTTTGCTCATCCCTTCGGAGAGCAGACCGGTCCAAACATCAAGTTTCTCCATGATCTGGGGCTGCACGTCCCGTCCTCTGTCGGTCAACCGCACAATAACGGCACGGCCATCCCGGGGACAGGGTTCACGGCTTACAAACCCCTTCTTCTCAAGGCTTTTCATAATGCGGGATGTCTCAGCGCGGTCTATCATCAGCTCATCGCTCAGGGACTTCAGGTTTACCCCCTCCTTACTGCCGAGGGTAACCAGATAGATATATTCTGAAGAGCAGATCCCGAGATCCTTAACCTCATTATTGATATAGGTCTGAAACTCCCTGTAGAGAGCCGAAATCCACTTTCCTATACTCATATCGCCGTTTCCGTGCATATCAGAGCCTCCAGGACAACCGTTATTTAGTTGATAACTCAACTAAACTACAGATCTGTCGGAATGGTCAATCGGTGAAAATTGAAAGAGTAGTAACTTCATATAAATTACACGGATTTATGGAGAAGTCAGCAAGGAAAAGCACTGAGGGGCTACTCCTCCTTCAGGACACCACGGAGAAGTCTGCTCAGTTCGTTATTTCTGAAGGGTTTCTGGATAAAACCGGCCAGACCGGCCTGTTTCATCTCCCTGAGATTCTCGTCTTTTGTAAATCCGGAAGAGATAATGACCCTGCAGTGCTCATCAATTTCCTTCATTTTGAAAAATGCATCGGATCCGTTCATTTCAGGCATCAGCATATCCATGATGACAAGGTCTATCTCATTGTGTTTTTCCCTGAACACCCGCACCGCTTCAGATCCGTTCTCCGCAAGAAGGACAGAAAAACCCATCTCTTTCAGGGTTTCACTGCCTGAGATCCGGATAAGTTTCTCGTCATCGACAAGCAGGATCTTCCCCTTACCTGAATATTTCACTTCATCCCCTGCAGACTGGGAAGGAGCATCACCTGTACAGGGCAGATAGATATGAAAAACTGTGCCGGTTCCAGGTTCACTGTATATATTTATGGCACCGTGATGGTTCTGCACCGTGGCATAGACTGTTGCCAGACCAAGACCGGTCCCTTTGCCCTGCTCCTTTGTGGTGAAGAAGGGCTCAAAAATCTTGTCCAGGTTCTCATGGGAAATTCCAATCCCGGAGTCCCTCACCTCAATCTCAATAAAATCCCCTGGAGTGAGGGGAAAGGGAATAGACTGGCAATATGCCTCATTCAGATAGACATTTCTTGTTGTTATCTGCAGCTCTCCCCCGTCGGGCATAGCCTGGGAGGCATTGATGCCCAGATTCAACAGTGAGTTCTGAAGCTCCGTACTGTTGCCAAGGACTGTTGACTGCTCCGCATGTTCGATGACTGATATTTTGATTCTCCTGTCAATTGTTCTGTTCAGAAGGGCAATGACATCACCGATGACCGAATGGACTGAGACAGGCCTGGATGAAATCTCTGATTTCCTGCCGAAAGTCAGCAGTTTACCCGTCAGCTCTGATGCCTGACTGGAGGCATCGAGTATAAGATTTACAAACATCCGCCCTCTTTCATCGAGGTTCCTTGCAGGATTTTGAAGAAGTTGGGCTGATGCCACAATACCACCGAGCATATTATTAAAATCGTGGGCCACACCTCCCGCCAGTTGGCCGATGGCATCCATCTTCTGAGACTGCCTTAAAAGTTCATCTGTTTTTTTCCGCTGTGTTATATCAATAAATGAGACGATGACCTGAATGATGTTGCCGGATTCATCAAACTCGGGTTCGGCATTCACAAGAACCCACAGGATCTCAGAGTTTTCCTTATGCCTGATCCCGATAACATAATTCCTGACACTCTGCCCTGATTCCAGAACCAGGCTTACAGGCAGCTCCGAAGCAGGCATACGAGAACCGTCCTCTCTCAGGACAACAGTGCTCCCTTCATTCAGGCTGACTCCTTTCAGATTCTGATTTGTGGAATCCAGAAGTTTTTCAGCCAGAGGATTGGTCTCGATGATCCTGCCTTCACCATCGTGCAGTACGATTGCAGTCTGCACCTTGTCTATCAGCGACTTGTATTTCTCCTCACTGACTTTCAGAATATGGAGAGTCTGTTTATTGGCAAGAATCTGGCTCTGAAGATTTCTGTTGATCGCTGCCAGCTCCACATTGGCATTGCTCAACTCGGCTGTTCTGCGATCAACAAGCTGCTGCAGGTTATTCTCCTGTTCAATCTTTTCCAGAAATATGGCAAGAATCTGGATGGCATTGTGAATAAGATGCTCAGCCACTGGATCAGACTGTCTGTTCGCTTCACAGGAGAGATATCCATAACACCTCTTACGCGTACAAACTTCCATATCCCCGGGGCTGCTGCTCTCTGATGCCCACTGAAAGACTGAAGGATGAAAGATACTGTTCATGCTCTCAACAAAGAGGCGGATGACTCCTTCACTGTTATTCATTTGAGAAATAGTCGTTGTCAGTAAAAAGAGCTCCTGAGCATAGTTTTCCATCGGGTACTATCAGGAACCCGGTTTATTGAGAAACTGGGGTGAATTCTTTGAAAGCCAGATATCCGGTTCCTCATAGAAGGGATTGACCGTTACAACACCCCCATTGATTGAATAGGGATGGGTTCGCAGTACATTCATCAGCATCTCACCGGAGATCTTTGATGTGTTGTAGAGGCAGAGACTGACAATAGTCTTGTCCTTTACAAAATAGTTCAACCTCGACTCGTAGGCGAATAGATGCTCAACTCCCTTAATCTGCTGCAGGGCCCAGGCCATTTCGGCAATGGTACGCAGATTGCTAGGACCGTCCTGCTGAGTGTAGTCAAAGTAGGCATTGATGGCTGTATCCATCATCCAGGGATCAAATATGCCGTCGGGATAGTAGAGTTCACCAGCTTCTTTTACATCCAGATGCCCCGGATTCTCATGGCTTGCACTGCATACAGGACATTCAGAGTGGAGGACATCCCAGAAATGCTCTTCTGTCTGTTCGCTGTGAATATAAATCTGCCTGTCATCATCGGCACAGCCCCTGCAGACAAAGCCGCTTATGATTTCATCACGCTCTCTTTCCGTCTCGTAGAGTCCGCAGATATGAGTCCCCCAGTTACAGGTATAACTCCCGATTCCCAGGGTCATCTCATTCATATCGGATGTGTGAATATGCATACCTCCCCCTTTATCAGCCCGTATATCGCTTCGTATATAAACATGTTGAAATAAGATTAGTACCGCTTCATTGACTGACCCGGCAGCGGGCAGCCTGTCCATAAGGACTGTATCAGTAGAAAATTCTAATTCTCTTTCAACTGGAAGTCAATTTTACAGATGATGCAGGGGGAAATATTTGTGACCGGCCCATTCCCGGAATAGATACTCCGGGTAAAGGGCCGATTTCTGTCAGCCGTTAATTGCCGGTTGCAGCGCTTGTTCCTGCAATTCTTCCGAATACACAGAAGTCTACAATGGCATTACCACCCAGACGGTTTGCACCATGAAGGTTTCCGGTAACTTCTCCGGCACAGTAAAGGCCTTCGATAACAGAACCATCGGCACGGAGGGCCTGGGCTTTTTCGTTCACATCAACACCACCCATTGTATGGTGAGCAGCGGGTTTTCTCGGATAGGCATACCAGGGGCCTGTCACCAGTTTCTTTGTGAAGGTGATTCTGCCGTAGGGATCCTTTGCCGTGCCGTCAACATAGGTATTAAAATCAGCGATTGTCTTCTGCAGAGTGGCAGGATCCATTTCAAGAACCTCGGCCAGCCCCTCAACAGTGGGTGCTGAAACATAGCCTGAGAGATGGTTGTCAAGGTAGTATGACGGGGGCATTCCCCCCAGGGTCTTTCCTTTTGTAGGATCGGGAACAGCGTCGGCACTGAATCGGATGTGTGAATATGCATACCTCCCCCTTTATCAGCCCGTATATCGCTTCGTATATAAACATGTTGAAATAAGATTAGTACCGCTTCATTGACTGACCCGGCAGCGGGCAGCCTGTCCATAAGGACTGTATCAGTAGAAAATTCTAATTCTCTTTCAACTGGAAGTCAATTTTACAGATGATGCAGGGGGAAATATTTGTGACCGGCCCATTCCCGGAATAGATACTCCGGGTAAAGGGCCGATTTCTGTCAGCCGTTAATTGCCGGTTGCAGCGCTTGTTCCTGCAATTCTTCCGAATACACAGAAGTCTACAATGGCATTACCACCCAGACGGTTTGCACCATGAAGGTTTCCGGTAACTTCTCCGGCACAGTAAAGGCCTTCGATAACAGAACCATCGGCACGGAGGGCCTGGGCTTTTTCGTTCACATCAACACCACCCATTGTATGGTGAGCAGCGGGTTTTCTCGGATAGGCATACCAGGGGCCTGTCACCAGTTTCTTTGTGAAGGTGATTCTGCCGTAGGGATCCTTTGCCGTGCCGTCAACATAGGTATTAAAATCAGCGATTGTCTTCTGCAGAGTGGCAGGATCCATTTCAAGAACCTCGGCCAGCCCCTCAACAGTGGGTGCTGAAACATAGCCTGAGAGATGGTTGTCAAGGTAGTATGACGGGGGCATTCCCCCCAGGGTCTTTCCTTTTGTAGGATCGGGAACAGCGTCGGCACTGAAGAGGTAGTACATGATTCCCTCGGGCTGATCGATGATTCCCAGAGACATCTCATCCCGTCGTCCATCTTCACGGACAAAGCGCTCTCCATTCTTGTTTACATACATGCTGGCACTGTAGGTAATTGTAATATCGGCGGTTCCCCCGGTCCAGGGATTTGCATAGGGAAGCAGCTGGATCTGGTCCATATTGATAAGGTTAGCCCCAACCGCTTCGGCCATTCTGATACCATCCCCGGAAACGCCCCTCATATTGGTCGAGATAACCTTCTCACTCAGGTCAGGCCATTTCTCGGACTGGGCATACTTCATCCTCATTTCCACATTTCCGGCAAAGCCTCCGGTTGCCAGGATGACACCCTCTGTGGCATGAATTGTGACTTTGTTGCCGGCCCTGCCAACAGCATTGACTCCGACAACCTTGCCGTCCTCAACAATAAGGCTCTTGCCTTCTGTGTCAGTCATGATGGTAACAAGGTCCTGTTTCTCTGCCAGGTTGTCACGAAAACCACGAATATATGCTGTACCTTCAGGCTCTGTTGAGGTATGGGTTCTCATATAGAGTGAACCGCTGGCAGAGTTGACTCTGTCAAGAAAGCTCAGCCCCAGACCTTTCAGCCATTCCAGAGTGGGATATGCGTTGCGTGCATAGACCAGAAGCATATCAAGATCACCGACCTTGTCTCCACCGTTCCAGGTTTGAAGAGCAAACCACTCAGGGCTGTCAAAGACATGCTTGTCAGTTTTTTTATAAGCTTCAAACTGCTCACTGACCATGTCCATAACTTCTTTATGAATCGGACTCACAGGACTTTCTGCAAGAGCATCCTCAATAAGGGAATCGAGACTGTGGGCTGTAATCTCGGCGTTATCCTGGAGAGCAGGATCGGGGCAGTTAAAGATTCCTCCGGAAACAACTGCATTGCCTCCCAGAAATCCGGTTTTCTCAAGAATGATTACCTTTGCTCCCTCATCGGTAGCTGCAACGGCCGCAGCCAGTCCGGCTCCGCCTCCTCCGATAATGACAATCTCTGTGGTCTCATCGATGTCCGCAGGAACAACAGCCTTCTTTCCGCTCTTCTTCAGCTTCATTCCGGCCGCCTCAAGGCAGCTCTCTACTCCATTAATAACGGCGCGGCTTGTTATGGATGCACCGGAAACCACATCAACATCGGTACTCTGAGCTTCAACAATACGTCCGGGCATAATTTCAATGGCATATCCGCCGACCCCCGGAGTCTCCCGATCCGAATCAACGGATACAGTTTTAATATCTCCATTCTCAAGACCGACACTAATCTCAATAGGTCCGAAGAGCCCCGGTGTCGTACTTGTAAATGTACCAGTGGGCTTTGCTTTGCAGCCTGTCGCCCCTGCGGCCAACACGGCTATAACCAGCACCGCAATTAGCTTGATAGATTTTTTCATCTTTCCTCCAATAAATATTACATGTAATATTACGTGCAATATACAATAAATATCTATCGATAAAAAGGGGACTGTTTGATTTAAGTATTCATTTTTGAGAACTTTTTACTGGTATAGGGAGTCTATCCACCTGAAGATTTCAGACTTGAGTGAACTGTTCGGCAGGGATTTGCCGTTGGTTATACAGAACCGTTTAGAGATTCCGGAACAGAGGGTCTGCAGGTATTCAAAAATATCGCTCTCTGAAAGAGGGGATTTAATTTCTCCCTCTTCAACTCCCTTGTGAATTATATCCCTTAAAACTCTCTTTGTTCCCCAAAGAGAATCCTCTTCTTCAAGAGGCCGGGATATCAAGTTTTTCTCGACAGCTACAAGCATGGGAACCGATCTGGTTTCAATAAAAAGAACAAACTCATCAAAATACTTTTTCAGAGCATCACGGGAGTGAAGATTTTTCAGCTCCTTCTCATATTGCTCATAAAACCGTGAGCTCAATCTCCGCAGCCTGTCAGTATACAGATCATCCTTTGAGGAAAAATAGTTATAGAATGCCCCATGGGTCACACCGGCCCTTTTACAGAGATCTCTGATTGTCAGGTTGTCAAACCCCTCAGAGGATACAATCTCATCCATCGCCTTCCGGATAGCATCAAGGGTCCGCTGATATTGAAGTTCTTTCTTGTTCATACGCTCATAATAATAGGCTGAAATCTCAATTTTGAATATGCCGGGGATACCCTGGAGAGAAGACAGGACACCCTCGCCGGGGACTGTACTTATACAGGAGAACACTCTGAAAAAGGAGTAACCCGGTTACGCCCCTTCTGCTTTGAAAGATACATAGCCTGGTCAGCTCTGAATGTAAGGTCTTCGAGGGACTCATCACTTTCCGCTTCACATACACCGATGCTCAGTGTCAAGGAACTTGAAGACTCCCGGTCTCCCCCAAAGCGGATACTCCGGGCTGCCTCAAGGATACGTTCAGCCGTCGATACGGCCTCACTCTCTGAGGCCTCCACCATAATTAGAAACTCATCTCCCCCCCAGCGCACAATCAGATCGGAAGGACGGATCATCTTACTGAAAAGAACAGCCGACTCCTTCAGTACCCTATCTCCCTCCAGGTGCCCGTAGCGGTCATTGATATTCTTGAATTTATCCAGATCCAGAAGAATAACCGATAACTTTGAAGAGAAGCGCCGGGTTCTGTACTGGAAGATTTCATACTGCTTGAACAGCTCCCGGCGATTGGAGACCCCTGTAAGGGTGTCGGTACCGGCAAGGTTTTCCATCCGGACTTCAAAAGACTTGAGAGCATAACTGCTGAATAAAAATATCCCCGCAGAGATAAGGAGTGTAAAGAAAAGACTTATAAAGAGACTCTTTCTTGCTTCCTTCAAACCGGTTCTCTCATTCTGTTCGACAAAGACATGCCACTCAAGTTCCGGAATATACCGGGAGGTTATATACACTCTTCCCTGTGAAGAAAGATATGACATCTCCATGGGATGATCGTTATCCTCTCTCATCAGCTCATCGGCAATATCAGAAATCCCACTCTGCATATATATATCGACCTGCTCGACAAGAGAGATATCAGAATGGACCTGGATAACACCGTTCTCATCAACAAGATAGACATTTCTGTGGTACTGATCCTTTTTTTCCTGCAGCAGCCGGGCAACAGTTTCCAGTCGGATACCTACCCCGACAACCCCCAGAAGGTTTCCCTGAAGGTCTTCCAGACGGTTATTGATAAAGATGGACAGTATACCGTTACTCGCTTCATCAGTATCAACATCAAGATCAACCGGTCTGCCGCTGTCTACAAAGGCATAGTACCAGACATCATGGCTGTCATCGGGGGAAACCTCTTTCAATACACCATCAAAGTAATAGTACCGGCCTGTACTTTCTGAAACAAAAAAAGTAGAGAAAAAACCGTATTTATCTTTAAGATGCCTCAGATAGAGGGTAACTTCATCAATATCTTTTTCACCGTCCAGAACCCAGTTTGTCAGAAAGGTATCTCTGGACATGGACGACGAGACATTGAGAGGAAGGGAGAGCCTGTGCTGAATATCTGAATAGATATTTTCACTCAAAAGAGGAAGGGATGAACTGAGAATCTCTCTCTTGAGCCCCTCCTTCATACTGTAATAAAAAAATAGACTGGAAAGTAAAAACACCAGTGTAATGGAGATTGTAATCAATCCCACGGATAAACTTGTTTTCCTGATCATCATTGTGAAGTAAATATACCATCCGTTTAGTTAACGGTACATATCCTTGACTAAGGATTTTCTCAGATAGAAGGGGGGTATTAAAGCAACTGACCCGGCGGAAGCACAGTCATTCAATTATCCCCCTGTAAGGACACTCCAAAGCCATTAAGAATCCGGGAATTTGATTGTTCCTTCACAATAAACTAAATTTCAAATCTGAATAATTAAAACAATCACTCTTTGCAGAGTCTTTAGATCCTGTCCTAGGGATATCCCCGGACAGTTTCAAATGAAGAAAGGGCCTTTTTCCCATGAAAAGCAGGACTTTTTATTTTATATTCCTCCTGTTTCTTACATCTACAGGAGCATATTCTCAGCAGAGCTCCCTTCTGCGGATCTCACTTGAAAACACTGTGGATCATATCCAGACACAGTATGTAATGAAATTTGCCGAACTTGTTGAGGAAAGGACAGAAGGGTCTATTATAGTTGAGTTCTACCACTCGGGCATGCTCTACAGGGATCAGGAAGTCATTAATGCACTCTACACGGGAAAGGTGGAGATGGCCGTCCCCGGGACATGGCATATAAGCGCCCATGTTCCTGAAATCAGTTATTTTCTTCTACCTGAGTTCTTTGGGGAAGAGAGAGAATACAACTATGAATATATCAACTCTGAAGAGGGTCAAAGACTAATAAGCAGGATCGAAGAGACACTGAATGTGGTTATTCCGGGAGACTGGCTGGATCTCGGTCATGCCGTCATCTTTACGACAAAACGAAACAGAATCAGAAAATTCAGAGATCTGGTTGGAAAAACAATCAGGGTCGCCGGAGGTACAATGAATAAGCGGAGGGTGGAACTCCTGGGAGCCGATGGCGTAATCATAGCCTGGCCAGATGTGCCCTACCACCTCAGGAAGGGAACCATAGACGGCCTTTTAACAACTTTTGAGTCAGTGAAAAGCGCCGAACTATGGGAGTATGGTGTGAAATATGCCTTTGTTGATAACGAGTACTTCCCCCAGTACATCCCTATGATATCAAAAAGATTCTGGGAGATGATAAGCTCTGAAGAGCAGAGCATTCTCATTTCGACATGGAATGAAATTGCATTGGAACAGAGAGAAGAAGCAGAAAAGGCACAAATCGAAGCAAGAAAAGTCGTAGAGGAGAATGGAATTTCTGTTTTCTATCCCCAGGAAGAGGATCTTAATGAGGCAAAGAGTATGCTTATGGAACATCAGCAGGAGCTGATTGAAGAGCTGATGTACTGACCGATGAAAGGCAGAAAATCTACTCCTGTATACCCATATCTCATCTTTACTGCCCTTATTGTGATTGTCTATACGGCTGTTTTATTTCAGTACATGAGCAGCCGCAATGCAGCTCTTGAAAAACTGAACTCAAGCACTGAGTACAACTCCATCGTCCTTGCCAATGATCTTTCAAAGGTTCTGGAAAAGTCAGAAATGATACTTGATATACTGGAACTTGAGCTGGAATCGTCCCCTGGTGCCCCCGATGTCTCTAAGATCATCAGTGATTTCAGGCTAAAGTACTTTGACTTGACCGATCTTTACATTTTTTCTGCCGAAGGCATTAATTACAACCCGAGACCGGAACAGCCTCTCCTCGAAAAAGAACTGAATACGCTTTTTAATTATCACAAGAATATGCGGATACGTTCAAATTTTATATTCGATGAAAACAATACATCCAGTTTCTGGATCAGCAGAGCAGCCTTTGACAGCTCTG
This sequence comes from Oceanispirochaeta sp., assembly GCA_963676905.2. Classification (GTDB taxonomy): domain Bacteria; phylum Spirochaetota; class Spirochaetia; order DSM-2461; family DSM-2461; genus Oceanispirochaeta. The sequence continues at coordinate 1,021,942 of CAXXVE010000001.1, read as the reverse complement.
GAAAGGTAAGAAACGTTTTTATCTGCACTGTCGGAATAAACAGCATCCTCAGCTTTGATGAGATAAAAGCAATGTATAACATCTCTGAGATCTTTGTTCTGGACAGCAGTTATAAAGTTCTCTACTCGGGAAAAGACAGGCAAAATCATCCTGAAAATACAAAACTGATATATCTTGATGACAAAATGTCTGAAAAGTCGGTTTCAGGAATTTTTCAGTTTTCAGAAGACAATCTGTGCTTTTCAGTCAGCAAAATTATAGGGTATCCCTTTTTTATCGCCCTGGAAGCCGAATACGGCTCTGTTCTCAAACCTCTGAACTTTCAGTTCCTTCTATACTTCCTTGTTGTGTCCTTTCTCTTTCTTCTTAGCCTGTTCCTTATCCGTTCCATTGTTTCCCAGAAAAGAAAGCAGACCCTTCTGGAAGAAAAACTCATGCAGCAGAGTAGATTGGAAGCCCTCGGCAGGATTACAGGCGGGGTCGCCCATGAGTTCAATAACATAAACCTGGCCATTATGAGTGCCTCAGAGCTCCTGAAAGAGAGCGGATCTCCGGAAGAAGAGAACAGCTACATGGATATCATAATAACTTCCATCAAAAAAGCATCCAGCATTATTCAGGATCTCCTCTCCTACTCAAGAAATAATTTTATGGTCCTGAAAAATATTGTAAGTATTCCCGATACACTAACAGACTCTGTGGCTAGAGCCGTTGAAGCCTGCGGAAAGGATGTAAATATTCAGGTATTCAGCCACAGGCAGGTTCAACTCAAAGCAGATCAGAAGCTGCTCACTGACGCTTTTTTTAATATTATTGAAAACGCCATCCATTCAGTGGGACCCGACGGCACAGTCGTTATCGACTACAAGGTATTACCCCTCGAAGAAATTCACTATGCCGACGACCTGTCCGAAGAGCGGACTGACAGAAAGCGGAAATATGTTGAGATTACTGTGGAAGACAACGGAGCCGGTATATCAGCAGATAATATTGAAAAGATTTTTGACCCTTTTTTCTCAACAAAGGACCCGGGTAAGGGAGTCGGGCTGGGTCTCTCTTCGGTATATGGAATTATCAAGGAACATGCCGGATTCATAGGTGTCGAAAGTATCTTGAAGCAGGGGACGACATTCCGGATTGCCCTGCCTCTGGAGGAGTAATTCAGCAGGCCTTTAATGATGAGGTCCCGCGATGCTTTTCCTGATCGATTTCCCTGCATATTGAATCAAGATTATTCTTCAATATCACAATGACACTTTGATCCAGACTCATTGTTTCCATAAGTGCAACGGCTTTCTCAGGTTCCATAGGCTCTCGGTACGGCCGTTTTCCTGTCAGTGCCTCAAAGATATCGGCAATCGCCAGAACTCTGCTTGCCAGGGGAATCTGATCCCCTTTAAGCCCCTCTGGATAACCGGTGCCATCCAGTTTCTCATGATGTGTATAGATGAGATCCCTTAGATGAGCCAGTTCAGTGAAATGTTCAACAATCTCGGCAGAGTGCTGTACATGCTGCTTCACTACATCAAACTCATCCCTGTCCAATGCGCCTTTTTTATTCAGGATTTCAACGGGAATTGATATTTTCCCTATATCATGGAGCAACCCAGCGACCTTCAAATCATTAAGCTTTTTCCCTTTTATCCCGCACTTTGAACCAAGGAGTACTGAGATTTTTGCGACGTTCCTGGAATGATGTGCAGAGTATTTCTCAGTCTTTTCAAACAGGAATATGATCTGCTCAAGACCATATACATTATAGAAAAATCTTTGCTGCCTGAACCGAATATACCGGAACAGAGAAAGAGCCAGAATTCCTGCAATAAGACAGGAGATAAACTGATAGAGGGTTAAACCGTTATAGTGTTCCTCAATATCGAGATTGAATTGATAGTTATCATTTTTGATACTCTCAAAGAGTAAATCCCTCGACTCCTGCAGATCATGGATAATTTTATCAGACTGGAACTCTATCCGGACAATTCTGTCAGGAATAGAATGAATCTTTGAGTCATCCGTAATTATAAAGTCAACAAATATCCTGCTTCCCCTTGAATAGATAATGAAAGGCTTGGTCCAGCCTGAATTGTCTGATTCAATAAATCTTATGTCTGAGATTTGGGGGTGATTAGTGCGAACCTCTTTAAAAATGCCCCTGATAAGTTCAATATCATTGCTCTTTACAGCATTATAGAAGATGGTCCACTGGAAATATCCTCTTGAAAGAGACTCCGAATTCAGCTCCATAAACAGAGCAAAATCGACTCTGTCCATTTCAATCAATGTATCCCTTCGCGTTTTATTCAGGTGATCAAAAATAAAAGCCGCTACAGAAGAAGACAGGAAGAAGATTAAGACTGAACTTAATAATAATATGTTTCTTTTCATACACTCACTAATATGACTCTGACTAACCCTAATAATCCATAAATATCAAATAATTACTAATACTTTTAATGTAGGCAAAACCATACATAAAAAGCATAATTCCTGACACAACGTTCACTTTTTTCCAGCGTAAAGCATGTTCCTGTATGTTAATCGCGGTACGCATAAATACAGGTTAAAAACATTCAATAGACTCTTCCCATTTCATTATCTGTCAGTGAAATATCCCAGATTTGAAAGTTCTCTTAGATTCTCTCTTGATGGGCCGATTTGGGGAGAACCAACATCCTCTTAATCAGTGATGCAGAAGACTCTAAACCCATGGAATAAAGTAAAGACGAACTTAAAGTCAGGATGCGACTGGTTTTAGGGTCCGAATTCTGATGTAAAGCGGGTAAATGATATGGAACAGAAGATAATTCTTTAAGAGAAGCCGTCTCTTAAAGGGCAAATGAGCCAGTATCGACGAACTTATTGAAGGCAGTCGTATTGGATATTTGTTGATCTGTCTGATGGTCATATATCCATAATAAATAAAGAAATGATTGATCAGTGAGAGGACAACAGCCGGCTCATCCCATAACCTATTTTCAGAAATAAATGCCTCAATCAAGCCTATAATCCTCTGATAGCTCTCTGCATGCTTATCGGAAGGTTTTCTGTTTACAATGGAATCGGGAATGGGACTGTAACTGTAGAAGCAGTAATCTATGATCATAAAAGATTCCGCATGATACATGCCGTGGTAGTTTGTTATGGTATCCTGAAAGTAGCACCCCTCGGGATTGAACAGCTTATTCTCGATAAAGAATGATCTTCTCCACAACTTATCCCACATATAAGGACTTACAGAACCATTCTCCCTCCAGAATTCCATGCCTGACATTTTTTTATTTATTAAATCACTTGAGCAGTTGAATGAAAATTTTGGGTTGGTAAACTTTCCCTGCAAAATATCAAGCTTGTGCGATAAGGCTAGAGCAAACAGTTTTGAGCAGGCTCCTTCAGCAATAATATCATCGCTATCGACAAACATGAGATACTCCCCCCGGGCGGAGAGAACTCCTGTGTTCCGGGCCTTCCCGACATTGGCCTCATCCAGTTTGAAGATCTTGATTCTTGATTCATCTGCAGCGGCTGCTTCCAGGATTTCGCTGCTTCTGTCGGTACAGCCGTTAAGGACACAGATAATCTCTATATCAACTTCCTTCTGAGCACAAACAGATGCTAAACAGTTTGAGAGATATCTTGCTGAATTGTATACGGGAATGATAATGCTGACTTCCGGCACCAGATGGACCTCATTTTTTTATTGAAATTGTGCAAAACGATTTTCGGGTATCTTTTTAAACGCCATAAAGGAAAAAAGAACTTTGTAGTCTTGGGGAATTTACAGGCAAACCGTATTCTAATTTTCTGCTTTGCAATTACATTTCTGCTAATTTTTGATAATTTGGATATAAGACAATCATAATATTGATTATCAAAACTATTGTAATAAACAAATAACCTCAAAATATATTCATAAATAACAGCTGTTTCAGACCAGAGATTATTATTCTCAATAAACTTTTCTATAGTTAGAATATGATATAAATAACTTTTAACATGTTTCTCAGTATGTTTAGAGTGAACGATGGAATTTACTACATATCTGTAGTTATAAAACTTGTAATCAATCATCATAAATGACTTTGCAGACAGGAATCCATTAAAGCTTGTGAGGGTATCTTCGTAATAGTAGTCTTCTGGGTTGAACAGATTGTTTTCAACAAAAAATTGACGGTTCCACATTTTATCCCACATCTGGGGGCTGATCATTTTGTTTAAGCGCCAGTAGGTTAAACCATCAATTTTTTTATTGTACAGACTCTTTCTGCAGTGGTAGGGGGAGTATCCACGAAAAGGGACCTGTTCAAACAGACCCTGAATAAAATCAAGGTTATGATCCCTGGCGTGCTGATACAGCACCTCACAGGCCTCCGGTTCAAGCCAGTCATCACTGTCGACAGCCAGGAGGTATTCTCCAGTAGATGCCCGGATACCGCAATTCCGCGCTGAACCAAGATCTCCTTTCTCCAGCTTGAGAACCTGTATACGGGAGTCCAGACCGGCAAAGCGGTCTGCAATAGATTCAGATGAATCTGTAGAGCCGTTAACAACACAGATGATTTCAATCTCTCTCAGGCTTTGATTGATAATACTGTCCAGGCACTTTTCCAAATACTTCTCAACATTATGAATAGGAACTATAATACTGACTTTAGGGTTCATTATAAAAAAATTATTTCATAAGCAAACAAAAGTCAACGTTCCTTCAGCCCTTGGAATCGTTGCCCAAAGGCCCTGAAAGGAAACAAAAATTCGATAAAAAATGAGTGATATTACTTTAAAAAAAGCTGCTTTCATAACAGCAGCGGCACGATATACAACGATAATTTTCAGCATAGTTTTTTCCGCAATCCTTTCCAGAATTCTTACTCCTGAGGATTACGGCATAGTTGCAGTTGTTGCCATTTTCCTGACTTTATTCAACCTTCTCGGAGACCTTGGACTGGGAACGGCAATAATCCAGAAAAAGGAACTAAGTACCAAAAACTTCAACGATATTTTTACTTTCACCTTTTTCTTTTCTATAATCCTGTCGGTCATTTTTCTGCTTCTCGCATATCCGATATCTCTATTCTTTAAAAATGAAATCTACATTACCATTTGCTCCCTTTTTTCAGTAACAGTCTTTTTCAATACCCTGAATACTGTCCCCAATGCCTATCTTATGAAAAACAAAAAATTCCTGCTTGTTGGGGTGAGAACCATAATTATCTCTTTATTCGGTTACTCGATAACCGTCTTTCTGGCTCTCAAGGGATTCAAATACTACTCACTGATTATTAACTCGATCATTATCTCAATGATATCCCTCTTCTGGAACTTGAAGACAAGCAGGACTCGATTTTCCCGCCACCCGGATATTGGAATTATCAAAGAACTGCTTCCTGTCAGCTTCTTCCAGTTTTCCTTCAATCTAGTTAATTTCTTTGCCAGAAATATGGATAATCTGATGATAGGTAAGTTTTTCGGAACCACTCAGCTTGGATATTATGATAAGGCCTATAAATTCATGTACTATCCGATACAGAATCTGGCTCATGTGATAACTCCCGTCCTGCACCCGATACTGGCGGAGCATCAGGACGACAGGGGATATATATATGAAACCTATTTAAGAATCGTCAAATTTCTCTCCCTTTTTGGTATTTTGATCTCTGTTCTCTGCTTCTGGAACAGCCGCGAAATAATTATCCTTATCTATGGGTCTCAGTGGAGTGAAGCAGCCCGCTGTTTTACTGTCCTGAGTCTTTCCATCTGGTTTCAGATGACCCTGGCTACAGCAGGAAGCATCTTCCAGAGCCTTGGGGATACAAGGAGGCTTTTTCTTGCGAGCCTCATCAATACCACCCTGTCTGTAACACTTATAGCGTCAGCAGTAATATTCGGTAACAGCATTTACAGTGTATCCATCTCAGTAGCCATTGCTTATAGCCTGCATTTTATTGTTACCTTCAACTTTCTCGTGAGAGCATCATTCGGCAGATCTTATTTCGATTTTTTCAAGAGGCTCATACCAGACATTATTATTTATGGTTTACTGCTTCAGTTAACAAAGCTCATACATATTTCATCTGGAAGTGACTTGCTGAATTTGATTATCAAAACATCCATTATATCTCTATCGTGGCTCATATTGGTAATAGTCACCGGACAGTTTGAGGGCCTGCAGATTCTAAGATTAAGAAAGTCCAAGAGGTCATTTGTATGACTGTTTTGGCAATCGTAGTGACTCACAACGCTATGAAGTGGATTGACCGCTGCTTAAACAGCCTTTTGAGCAGCAGTTTGAAGCCGGATATTTTTGTAATAGACAATCACTCTACAGATGGGACAGACAGTTATATAAGGGAACAATACAAAACAGTCCTCTGTAAACAGACAAAAAAGAATCTGGGATTTGGCCAGGCAAATAACATTGCCTTCAATCATGCGGTAAGGAATGGGTATGACTATGTCTACCTTCTGAACCAGGATGCCTGGGTTAATCCGTCAACTATAGAAGATCTGATATCCGTCCATAAAAGCAGGCCTGAGTTTGGAGTATTGAGTCCAATTCAGCTGAATGATAACGGAGCCCTGGATGAGATATTCCGTTACTATCTTCTAAACAAAACAGAGGCTAATATCATAGATGACTATCTGCTCAGAGGCGCAGAGGATGTCTATACGGTACAGGATATCATGGCTGCACACTGGTTGTTGCCAGTCAGGACCATCAAGACCATCGGAGGCTTTTCCCCCTCCTTCTACCACTATGGCGAAGATGACAACTACATTGACCGAATCGAATTTCACGGATTCAAATGCGGGATTTGCACAAAAACCTTCGCCGTCCATGACAGGGCCGGCCGGAAATGCACAGCAGACAGGGATGCATTTTATGATTACATAAGATTTCTTGTATTTCTGAATAACCCTGGATCTAAACCCTCAGTAATAAAGGGCTTTAAATACTTAAGACGAACCCTGATCTTCTCTGTGAGAAACAAGTCACTATACCCCTTCTTTCTGCTTTTCAAGCTTATCATCAGTGTGAGAGAAAGCAGAAAAAACAGAAATCTTTCTAAAAAGACTGGTATGACTTTTCTTTATTCAACTGAAAATTAACCTCCTGCCTTGCATGAAGTAGATAGGCAGGAGGCCTCTTTAATCAGAACTCTTCAAATCCGCTGGCCATATCTTCGGATTCTTCATTCAGCGACAAACGCAGAGTATCTCCAGCTCTTGAATTGATAGAAGGACCGGGGATTTTTTTCACAAGGACATCTTTCTTACGGGAGACAGTCTCGTCCACTTTGAAGAAATTTATCATTTCAATAAGACTTTCAGCCTGACTTGATAACTCCTCAGACATTGCAGCAGACTCTTCTGATGCAGATGCATTTAACTGAGTAACATTATCCAGCTCCATCATAACTTTACTGACCTGTTCCGCTCCTGTCCGCTGTTCCATACTAGATTCAAGGATTTCACTCACAAGGGTCGCCGTCTTTTTGATATCAGGAATGATGGCATTTATCTTTTCACCCGCGTTATCAGCCTTTTCGGCGCTGATCTTGGCCAGCTCGAGGATCTCTTTTGACGCTGTCTGACTGCTTATAGCCAGTTTTTTCACCTCTGCCGCAACAACCGCAAAACCTTTGCCGTGTTCCCCTGCTCTTGCGGCTTCGATAGCTGCATTTAAAGAAAGCATATTTGTATTTCTTGAAATATCCTCAATAACAACGATCTTCTCTGCAATCTGCTTCATAGCATCAACGGCATCCTGGACTGCGGCACCTCCTGCCTCGGCATCATCAGCTGTTCTGGCAGCCATCTCGGCGGTAAGAGCTGCATTCTGAGAGTTCTGTTCAATGGCAGCTCCCATCTCTTCCATGGATGAAGACACTTCTTCTGAAGTAGAGGCCTGTTCCGAAGCTCCACGAGATATTTCTTCAGAAGTGTTTGCAAGCTGCTGACTTCCCTGACCGACCTGAACTGAAGCACTTTTCACTTCAAATACGACGTGCTTCAACTTCTCTATCAGTTTGAAAAAGGATTTGGCCAGATCGCCGGATTCATCCTTATACTTTAGTAGACGATGGTCAAATTCAAAAGTTAAATCACCATCTGCAAGTTTTTCCGCATATTCACTATTCAGCATGATGGGAGCAACAATCGATCTGGATAGAAAAACTATCGTAACAACACCAAGGAGGAATACAAGTACTGTTATGATAATACTCAATCTTAAAAGAGCTGCTGCTCCACTGTAAATATCGCTGTTTGAAGCCGTGGCAATCATTTTCCAGCCGGAAATATCACTTGTTCTTACAACAGCCGTTTTTTTCTCACCGTCAAAAGTATACTCAAGCTCTTCACTCTGAACTTTGAGAATATTCTTTCCATAGTCTATTTCTGATATATTTAATGTCAAAATCTGACTCTTATCCGGATGAGAAAGAACTCTTCCGTTCTGGTCGGCAAGGTATACATATCCTGATTCTGCAATTTTTACAGGCTCAATATAGGCCATATTGAATTTTGTCTGATCTATCACGGCAAAGAAAGTTCCCCTGATCCTGCCGTCAATTCTAATCGGAGCAGCAACACCAACCACCGGATTTCCGGAGACTTTGCTTAGAACGACCTCTCCTGCAGCAGCCTGTCCGGCTATGGCACTCAGAAAATAATCTCTGTCTCCAATAGATACATTTCCGATAAGGCTTTCATTATCAGATGCAACGATAACACCTTTATCGTCTGTTACTCCGATACTTTCGTATTCAACACGTCGCTGCTGAATATGCTGCAGCTCTCTGTTCGCATAAAAAACAGAGTCTTCATCACCAATGGAAAAAAGATCGGAATATACAGAGTTTACGCTGAAGATCTCAACATCCTGCAGAGATGACTCCAGATACTCATCCAGGTCTCTTGTGAGCATTTCAGTAAACTCAACCATTTCCTGCAGTATATTAGACTGCAGCTCATTCTTTGAGCTTGTATACAATACAACAGAAATCACTGTCATTCCCACAAAAAGGATCAAGCTGATTGGCAGAAGAATCTTGTTTCTCAATTTCATAATATTTTTTCCTTTACAATATTAGTTCACGCGGATTCACAATTAGAATTAACGATAGTTTCTTATCGATAACAAAACAAGTATATTAAAGAAAAAACATATAGAATGATTTTCACACCCTATAAAAAAATTCACAGGGTATATTCTTTCTCCAGATAAAACCCCAGTATACCTTTCTTAATAGTCATATAATAAATGTAATAAAATACCCAATACTTCTTTTGAACAGCCAAACATACTGAAAAGGCATAGTTATTGAGATATTGTTCATTAAAAAAGGATAGAGATTAATAAAAATGTGGAATATTAAATTTTCAACGTCATGATAAAGTCATTCTGAAGCTCATCTCCCATTCGAAAGGTATGAGCCCCTGAAATTTCAAAGCCCATCCTCTTATAGAACCCTATGGCTTTATCATTTTTCTCCCAGACACCAAGCCAGACATAAGTACATCCATATTCACGGCCAAAGGAAATGGCTCTTTCGATCAGGAAACGCCCAAAACCAGATCCTTTATATGCTGCTTTTACATAGATCCGCTCAAGCTCGAGGGATTCAGTGTCATTCAGATCACTCTGAGCAGGAGGAAGGTTTAATTTCATGTAGGCCGCCGGAGAGGCGTTGTCATAAATAAAGTAAAAACTTGAATTCGGGTTTCTCAGCTCAGTCCCGATCTTTTCATGACTGAATGCTTCATTCAGATATTGCGTCATGGTTTCATCACTGTTCATGGAATGAAATGTATCAAAATAGGTTTCACGGCCGATGGAGATAAGTTCATCTAATTCATCCGGCCCGCATTTGTGCAGCTCCATAATTCCCCCCTGATAAAACTGATGCTGTTACTCGGGGGGATTCAAAGCTTTGACGCTCTTAACTGGAGATTGACTTACATCACTGATCTTAAAGAAGGACACAGCATTCTGGAGATTATGTGATTCATTTGACAGGTCCTCAGACATTGATGCCAGTTCCTCGCTTGAACTTGCATTCTGCTGAATGACTCTGTCGAGCTGTTCAATTGCAGTGCCGATCTGATCGATACCGGAACTCTGTTCCCTGGTGGCAGCACTTATCTCCTGAACAAGCTCCGAAGTCTTTTCAATATCCGGTACCAGACTTGAAATTCTTTCTCCCGCCTCTTCAGCAGTAGCTACGCTTTCATTTGATATTGTCACAATTTCAGCAGCAGCCTTCTGACTCCGCTCTGCCAGTTTTCTGACTTCACTGGCGACAACCGCAAACCCCCTGCCCGACTCACCCGCTCTTGCCGCCTCAATGGCGGCATTCAAAGCCAGAAGGTTTGTCTGACGGGCAATTTCCTCGATAATGTTGATCTTCGATGCAACCATTTTCATAGCGTCCACTGAACTGAGCACCGAAGCGGCTCCTTCCTTTGCATTGTCCCGGGCAGATATTGCTATTTTCTCTGTGACTTCCGCATTTTCGGCACTCTGTTTTACAGAGGCATTGATCTCTTCCACTGTTGCAGAGACCTCTTCAGCGCTGGAAGCCTGTTCTGAAGCCCCCTGTGAAAGAGCCTGGCTGGTCTGATGAACATTAGTCGAACCATTGCTGACCTCAAGAGAAGAGGCTCCTATAGTCCTGGCGATCTTTCCAAGGGCATCGATAAGAGTCTTCATTCCCCTTGCAGCATCTCCGGTTTCATCTTTTGACGCCACAGACTGATCCAGCTGCACCTGCAGCTTTTCTTCAATATCAATATTTCCATCAGATAACAGAAGGGCCAGCTCAGAAATCAGTTTAACCGGCCTGACGATCCAAGTAATTGAAAAAAGAATCAGCGCTGTCAGCAGGACAAGAACAATAATTGAAATGACGGCAATAAGCAGAATCACCTGAGTCGCCGAGGCATTTATCTGAGACAGGGGAATAACCATCATTATGGTCCAGCCATTAGTATTCTCTATAGGAGCAAATACAGTGTATTTCCTGACTCCATCCTGATCACGGTAATCCTGATGCCCAGCTTCCCCGATTCTTATTCTCTCAATTCCCGACTCCAATCCAATAAAGCCTGCGGAAGCCGGATCAGACAGATCAAGCTGCATAGTATATTCAGGATTCGGGTGAGCTATGATAATGAGGTGACTGTCCAGAATGGCAAGATAGCTGTCACCGACTTTAACCCTGGCAACCATCTCAGAAAGGGTCTCCAGGCTTACGGCTGTAGCAGCCACACCTGTCAGATCCCCGTTCTCATTTTTAACGGGAACAGCTATATATGTCATATTCAAACCGGTAGACTTTGAAACCAGTCCTTCTGAGACAACAACATCCGCACCGTTCTTTACTTTCTGAAAATACTCTCTTGATGCAATATTTCCACCTCCCCCTGCGGAAGTAACATAATCACCATTCAGATCGGCAACGTACTCAAATGCAACATCCGACGGAAGATCATTCTGCCGGTCAAGCAGATACGCCTCAATCCGTTCAAAATCACCGCTTGTGACTTCAGGATTCTTTGCCGTTCTCTGTATTTGAAGTAAACGCCCTTCAAGCCAGCTGCTTACCTCTGCAGCTCTGGCCGTAACTGTGAGCTCAGCCAAACTCAATACACTGTCCCGATTGGAGCCGGAGACAAAGATTCCAATTGTGATTCCCATAATTCCCAAACCAATAACAACGGGCAGGACAAGAAGCAGAGCCATTTTCGGACGTAATTTCATTTATTCCTCTTCAAATTGTCAGTCAAGATAAACAATTTTGATATGTTTTTTATATTCATTTACTTAATTATGAACTATAGCCACCATATTGATCCAATTTTTTTTATACTCAAGTCTGACTATATACAAACTCTGCAACTCCGGAGAGGGAAGGATACGGCAGGCAGACAAGACCTCATCTTTGTCTCAGAAAAACGTCCTCTTCAGAAGCCGGATTAATAGACATAAAAATCAATTCAGTTTACCTTTACACCCGGTCGTTGTTCAGCTATGAAAAAAAAGATTAAAAAACAGAGATTCGGAAGCCTCACCTTAATGATTGTTCCTGGAGACCAATCCAGAGTATACAGCCTGAAAATACCATTTTTAGCACTGATATTCGGTTTTATTTTATTGTGTCTTCTCATCGGGAACACTTTCTATCTTCTTTATCAGAGAGACGGCAAGGGGAATCAGTTTCAGGATCTGGTTACTGGCACCGGAAAAATGGAACAGCTTCTCGATGCTTCAATCGACCTCCTGACGGGTACTGAAGGATTCAATACGGCTGTGAACAGATTGATCGACACGAATGAAAATGTCATCGTACCGCTTCAGGATTCTGAAAGCAGCGACTCCTTTGGATATACCCATATAGAGGATAATATTTCCAGACTGACCGACAGAGTCAATCTGGCTGCTTCTGTACTACAGGTGACCGGCGAAAAATATAAGTCAGTTGAAAAGATTCTCGAACAGCTGCCGGCGAGGTGGCCTCTGGCTAACGGCATCGGCTATGTAACCCAGCGTTACGGATACAACAGCAACCCCTTCAACGGCCTTCCCTATCTCCACAAAGGCCTGGACTTTGGATATGGATACGGTGCACCACTGGTTGCAGTCGGAGCAGGTGTAATAGAGGAAAGAGGCTATGATGCATATGACTACGGCAACTATGTAGTTATCCGTCACAGCTTCGGATATAAAACAAAGTATGCTCATATGCAGAAGGTTTTTGTAAGAGAAGGCAGTACTGTGAAACCAGGTGATCTCATAGGTACAATGGGAGCGACAGGAAAGGTAACCGGCCCTCACCTGCATCTAGAAACCTACCTTGATGATCTTTTGATTGATCCTGAAGTCTTTATTGAGATCAGTGATAAACCAAGACGTTTTTAACACTGCCCCTTCAGGGACATGAAACAGCTGTCACCGGACAGGGCGGATCTCAGTTATCCAGGGCATCGCGAATCGCAGCTGCGATATCATTAATCAGGAAAGGTTTAACAATTATCTTTTTCACTCCGGTTTCTTCCGCCTTTTCCTGATTGAGGTTTGAACTGTAACCGGAGGCGATGATAACAGGAAATCCGGGAGATTCATTTTGAACAAGTTCTGCCAGCTTCAATCCGCTCATACCGGGCATGGTCTGATCTGTCAGTATCAGATCAAAAGCTTCAGAATCCGCTTTGAAGGCTTCCAGAGCAGCTAGGGGGTCTGTAAATCCAAGTACCCTATAACCCAGTAACTCCAGCATGTGCTTTTCAAGGTCAACATTAGCCTGTTCATCATCAACAATGAGGATTCTTTCATCACCTTCGGCTTCCTGCACAGCCTCCGATTCAGGCTGAACTTTAACGGGGAGGGCGTCTCTGTGTTCCAGCTCAGGAAGCAGAACCGTAAAGCAGGTACCCTTGTCAATTTCAGAAGTGAACTTGATAATCCCGCCGTGTTTCTCAATGATCCCATGAACGACAGCAAGTCCCAGCCCCGTCCCCTTGCCCCTTTCTTTTGTAGTGAAAAAGGGATCAAATATCCTTTCCCTGTTTTCTTCAGGGATTCCCTTTCCATCATCACTTACCTGAAGTGACAGATAGTTTCCAGCCGGGACGTTACTGAATGCCCCTGTGTCATTCGGGTCCAGAGCGACTCTGGATAAGGCAATATCAATTGTTCCATCTTCCTCTTTCAGTGCATGAAAAGCATTTGTAATCAAATTGATGATAACCTGATGCAGCTGGTTCTCATCTCCCATGACTCTGCTGTCACTGCAGGAATCTGAATAGTTTATTGTAACCGTTTTGGGAATGGTCTGATTCAAAAGTCCCAATGCTTCTTTAACGACAACGGAGAGGTCCATGACATTCATATCTAGATCTGTATTTCTGCTGAAAAGAAGAATCTGCTTAACAAGGTTTCTTGCTCTGCCGGCCGCCTTGAATATCTCATTAACATAATTGCCGCTTACAGTGTCATCACTTATCTTCTTCCTCAGCAGTTCTGAATAGCCAATAATAGCGCCCAGGATGTTATTGAAATCATGTGCAATACCGCCGGCCAGAGTTCCAAGGGAGTCCATCTTCTGATTCTGTATAACCATTTTCTCAAGACGGCGCTGATCTTCCTGAGCCGTTCTGAGGCGTGTAATATCCCTTATAATTCCATGTACCCCGATGGGCACTCCCTGCGAATCATATTCCATATCAGAATTGACAGAAACACAGGCTACAGACTGATTCTTCTTTTTGAGATTTATCTCTTTATCTCTGAGAAATCCTTCTTTTCTAATCTCTTCCAGATAGGACTCCTTTCCAGCCCCATCCTCGAAATAATCATAGAAAAAGTTTCCGATAACTTCATCCGGCGAATACCCCAGTATAGATTCCACAGATGGTGATATTTCACGAATACGCCCCTGATTATCCATAAAGAAACTGATATCTATCAACTTCTCATAGAGCTTTCTGTAGCGCTTTTCCGATTCCTGCAGCTTATTGGAGATAGTGATTCTGTTATTTTCATGCTGAAGAAGGAAGCCAATAAAAAGCATTCCCAGATAGATGGCTGTTCCATAGGGCAGAGCCAGTCTTTTTAAAAGCTGCCAGCCGTAGGATAAATCCCCAACAAAAAGAAAACCAGGCAGAACAATCAGCGTCGCAATAAAACTGCCAATAATAAAAAACTGAGGGTTCCTGCGCCCCTTCCAGAGGCGAAGAAGGTTTCCGGCACCATAGGCAAGGGTCAAGCCTATGATCCCTGCCCGGACTCCGGTTCCTCCCAGAAGGACTCTCACAACAACCCCTACCAGCCAGGAGATCAACCCGGCAACAGGGCCTCCGAAAAGTGTACTCAGCACAACGATTGCATTTCTCTGATCGACAAGTACACCTTCGGCTACAGGGATCTTCACCTGCATACAGACAAAGAGGGCAATGCCGAATAAAGTTCCCATCATGACAGGCTCCAGCCATTTTCTTTTGGGATGTATTGGCTTTACAAAGCTGTACATTGAAACAAAAACAATAAAAACAGCCAGGTTATTGAACATACCGACAAAGAGACTTGAACCTTCAATCATAGGAACTCCTAATCTTTTATAAGTATGGTCTAATGGAGATTTATTTTCAAAGATGAGAGGTCTTTCTGCGGGGCACTGAGATGGTCATCATCCCAGAAGTT
The DNA here is from genome assembly GCA_963676905.2 of Oceanispirochaeta sp. Classification (GTDB taxonomy): domain Bacteria; phylum Spirochaetota; class Spirochaetia; order DSM-2461; family DSM-2461; genus Oceanispirochaeta. The sequence goes on along the minus strand of CAXXVE010000001.1, from coordinate 1,006,743 downwards.
CTGATCTGAGTAGAGATTTGGGCATAAAAAAACCTCTCCAGCATAGAGAGGCATTGAGGAACACCAATAATGGTAATGACCTAAGTAAATAACCGTATCATTCTGATTTCTCATGTGGTTTGATTTGTTAACAGTCATAATTATGTTTCTATTTTTAATCCATACCAGAAGGTAAACCAAAAAAAGAAACATAAACACTACAAAGTAGGAAAGCAAAACAAACCTATATAGTTCTACCTCAGAAAAAAGGCATACAACTTTTCAGTTTTAAAACATTTAATATCAAATGTTATACAGAGAATATCAGACAACCTAACAAATGACAAGTGTTTTGAGGCCCTTATTGAAAAATGATAACTGGATACACAGTTATTTAATTATTCAAAGAATAAAGTTCGACAGAATCAAAATGGCAGCCATTGTCGCCAACCCCTGGATACCAGTTGCCACAGTGTGGGACTTATAGGCTGTCTTGATGTCCATGCCGCTGAACTCAGAAACCACCCAGAAATAGGAATCATTGGCATGAGACACAGCCATGGCCCCTGCTCCTATACTCAGCATAACCAATACCGCACCAAACACAGAGTCCAGCCCCATAGTCGCCAACAGAGGAGCCATCAGGGCGGAAGCTGTGACCATTGTGGTGGTTGTGGAACCCTGTGCTGTTTTCAACGCAGCTGAAAAAATAAAGGGGAGCAGGATACCCAGGCCCCAGACGCTCATAAAATTCCCAAGATAGCCGGAGATTGGAGTGGCCTTGATGATGGCACCAAAAGAGCCTCCCGCTCCCGTAATCAGGATGATAGGGCCTGCGATACGTATCCCTTCGCCGATCCATTTCATAAGAGCCTCTTCGTTCAGTTCGGGTGCCAGAAAGAGGGCGAAGGCAAATCCGATAAGCAGAGCCATTGTCGGACTTCCCAGAAATATTATGACGCTTCCAGCGGCGCCCAGCCTTGAAGCTGCTGCCGGGACCGATGCAAAAGATCCAAGGCCTATAAGGAGAATTGGGACAATGATAGGCGCAAAAGACAAAGTGGTAGAAGGCAGCTTCCTGAGATGTTCATCCACTTCACCAGTCACGCCGTTGCGAAAGAGTTCTGCATTGATACGATCTTCCCTGGTTTCGACCTTCTCGCCGATGAATGAGGCCCAGAGGAATCCGGCCACCATGGGTATCAGAGAGATACCGATTCCGAAGAGGACGACTGTACCCAAATGGTTTTCCAGCCCAAGATTGCCTGCGGCGGCCACGGGACCAGGGGTCGGTGGAATCAGGGTGTGGGAGGCATAAAGCCCGCTGCCCAGAGCAACACTTGTGGCAGCTGATCTTGCCCCTGTCTTCCGGGTCACTGATTTGCGCATGGTATTCAGAATGATGTAGCCCGAATCACAGAATACAGGAATCGAAACAAGCCATCCTATGATACTCATCGCCAGCTCCGGCTGTTTGGGTCCGATGACGCTAACCACTGTATCCGCTATCTTAAGGGCGGCTCCCGACTTCTCCAGGAAAACGCCGATCACTGACCCCAGTACGATGACAATTCCGATATGACTCAAAATCGTACCGAATCCATGCCTGATGGCCGGCTCAATAGCCTGAACATCGAACTGCCCCAGGGCGGAGGCACTCAGTCCCAGAAACAGAGAGGCAGCAACCAGTGAGATGAATGGATGAAGCTTGAGGAGAGAACCGGCTGCAACAATCATCCCTATGGAGACGAAAAGAAGCCCAATCATAATAAATCCCATTGTCTTTCCTCCCTGTCATGATAGAAAGACCCTCACGGGTCTTTGGAAATGAATGCCTAGATGATTGTAAATGAATTGTTTTTATTTGGAAATAAAAAAAAGCCCCCGGCAATCCGTCGGAGGCCAGGGACTTTGATACTAATTTGAAATCATACTTATAGAAGAATGAAAGACAGCACCAGAACAACCACTATGGTTACAAGACCCTGTATCAGAGTGGCCATGGTTTGAGACTTGTAGGCAGTCTTAACATCCATTCCAGTAAACTCGGCAACAACCCAGAAGTAGGAATCGTTTGCATGAGAAACAGTCATTGCACCCGCACCGATACTCATTACTGTGAGAACGGCACCGATAGTGGAGTCCAGTCCCAAAGAGGAGAGGAGCGGAGCCATAAGGGCTGAAGTTGTAACCAGCGCTGTTGTGGAAGATCCCTGAGCGGTCTTGAGAGCAGCCGCGATGCAGAAGGGAACCAGGATACCCAGGCTCCAACCGCTCATAGACTGTCCCAGGTACTCGGCTACAGGAGTGGCTTTAATGATAGCACCGAATGCACCACCGGCACCTGTGATAAGAATAATGGGTCCGGCCAGTTTAATGCCCTCTCCAATCCATTTCATCAGGACTTCCTCGTTAAGCTTGGGAGCCAGTCCCAGAGCAAAGAAGAATCCGACGATCAGGGCCATTACGGGCTTACCGAAGAACTTGAAAAGGTTGGCAATAAATCCAGTTCCTATCAGATCGCCGGGGAAAGAAGCGATGGTTCCCAGAGCTATCAAAATGATGGGGATCAGGATGGGTGCGAAAGCCTGAAAAGTAGAGGGAAGCTTTCCATACTGCTCTTCAATGGCTTTTTCTTCCAGATCCAGCCCCTTGGCCCAGATAGATTCATTATCCAGGTCTTCCTGAATCTTGATTTTTCCACCGATGTATTTTGCCCAGAAGAAACCGGCAAGCATAGTAAAGATGGAAATAACAATACCGAACATGATAACAAGGCCCAGACTGTCTTCCAGACCCAGGTTTCCTGCTGCTGCAATAGGACCGGGAGTGGGAGGTACAAGGGTGTGGGATGCATAGAGGCCTGTAGCCAAAGCAACGCTCATCATAGTAGCCGAGACCTTTGCCTTCTGGGTTACTGATTTTCTGAGAGCCGAAAGAATAACATAGCCGGAGTCGCAGAATACGGGGATGGAAACGAACCATCCTATAATACTCATAGCCAGGCCAGGTCTCTTGGGACCAACCATCTTGAGAATAGTGTCCGCCATTTTGATAGCCGCACCGGATTTCTCAAGAAAAATACCGATTATGGTACCAAGAACAATAACGATTCCTATATAAGCCAGGATGCCCCCGAAACCGGATCGTATGGTGGTCTCCACCTCCATGACATCAAACTGCCCCAGAGCGGAAGCTCCCAGACCAACAAAGAGAGCTGCAAAAATCAAAGCAATAAAAGGATGCAGCTTAAACACAGAAGTTGCCACTACGATCAGCACGATGGATGCAACCAATAGCAGAATCATAATTAAACCCATTATAAATCCTCCATTTAGACAATAAATCTGTACTACAGATTATTCTTTTGCATCTAAATAAACTAAGAAACAGAAGATATAATTGATTCCTGTAGTACAAATATGATGTTAACATGGTTTTTTAAATTCCACCAAGGAAAAATGAACTATTTGTACTACAAGTGTATGATTGAATGATTCACAGGATCGGATTAAGTAAAAACAGGCCGGGACCAGCTGTTCAAAGGGTGTCGTAGAGCCAGGGGTTCCAGCGGTGATGCTCCTCATCTTCGGACAGCTGCTTTTTCTTCCCTTTGCTCATTAGTTTTTGCAAATGCCTCACAGAGTAGATCCCCGCCAACTCCGCATCGTTTTCTTTAATACAGTCGTATATCTTCCTATGGTCGTCGATGAACTCATCTCTCTTCTTTCCCTGATTCAGTTCCCTGGGAAAATGCTGCATCATGTCCCAGAGCAGAAGATTAATATTATGAATAAGACTGTTACCGCAGAGTCCGGAAAGGATCGTGTTGAAAACCCTGGCCAGGTTATAGAGATCCTCTTTGCCCCGCTTTTTCTCCATGGCAGCCATCACTGAGTCCAGTTCCTTGTAGTCATTCTTGCTTTGACTTTTAAGGCAAAGCTCAATGATGAGTTTGTCCAGTGAGCAACGCAGTTCCAGTATCTCATCAAAATCACTGCTGTTGAATTTCAGAGTGGGCAGGACGACGTTCAGAAAGTTTGAAGAATCCTGTTGGCTGACATAGGAGCCGCCTCCCTTGATCTTTTTTACGAGACCGATGGCACTCAGCTGGTCCAGCGCCGCCCGCACTGGGCCCCGGGAGACATTGAATTCAGAGCAAAGCTCAGCTTCTGAAGGCAGCCTGTCTCCAGGCTTGTATTCGCCTTTGGAAATCTTCTGTTCGAGAAAGCTGTAGATCATTTCACTCTTGGATTTCATTGCTTAACAATACAGGGAATGGGAGGCTGTTGGCAAGAACAGTTTTATGATGGGTACTCCTGCTTTATGATGGTTTCGCGGATAAAGAGTGAATGAAAATTGAACTATAAGATCATTCCTTTCTGCTCCGAAAATTGAGTTCTCTGCTTAATGCCCGGCAAAGAAACTGCAGCCTTGGCAGAATCCAGGCTCAAGCCCATTTGGGAACTCATGAGCCTTAAGAAGCAGATATAAGCCGGTTCTCATACTTCAGATTACCAGCGATGAGACCCTGGGAGGAAGGAATTGGAAAAGAGGCATCCAACCCAAAATAGCAGATACGAATTAAAATTAGTAACTAATAAAAATACAGTTTCCACAATTTCAGGAGAATGCCTGCCAATTCACGAGGAATTGGATATGAGATCCTTAAGCTTTACTTACATTAATTGCGCAAGGTCCTTTAGGACTGCTGCCAACCTCGAATTCGACTTTATCTCCTTCGTTGATATAACCATTAACTTCATTTTTGTGAACAAAAAGATCAGCTCCTTCCTCTTGCTCAATAAATCCAAACCCTTTAGTCGAATTGAACCACTTTACAGTTCCTGTCATAATTAACCTTCTTAATATAAAAAATATGTGTTGATAATAAGCTCTTATGCAAAGAATAGCTATCAAAAAAGCCCATATTCTGATTTATTATCACAGAGGGTGACTCATGGAGACCTGAGAGTTTTACTAATAAGGGATCTAATCCCTGTTTCCAAAAACGTTTAGAAATAAAAAAAGGACACTCCTCCTGGAGTGTCCTTCATTGGCCTGACAGAGCCTTGAACAAACCAGCTCCCGCTCCCAGTTCCCCTGTCACAAGGGGACTGCACGATTATGGATGAATCTTTACACCATGAATAGTTTGGACAAATTTAGGGTCAAAATGTTTAACCGCTTCACCTACATAACCTAAATCCAGTGAACTGATTTTTTCCATCTCATCCTCGGCTAATGAAAAATCCCAAATGTGGAAGTTTTCTTCAATTCTTTCTGCATGGGTGGATTTGGGAATTACCACAACTCCCCGTTGAACATTCCAGCGTAAAACGACCTGAGCTATTGATTTGTCATGAGCAGCAGCTATTTCTTTGAGAACCTTTTCTTCAAAAGACTTGTAGCGGCCTCCGCCCAGGGGTGCCCAGGCTTCGGGAATGACTTTATAGTCAGCCATGGTTTCAAGGGCAGCATCCTGAGTGAAATAAGGATGAAGTTCCACTTGATTTACCATAGGTTTGATTCTTACAGTTTCACAAAAGTTGGTTAATACATGGGGATAAAAGTTGGACACCCCAATAGCTTTTAATTTTCCAGCTTCATAAGCCTCTTCCATTGCACGCCAGGCGCTAAAATAATCACTCATAGCCTGGTGTAAAAGATAAAGGTCTAAATATTCCAAGCCCATATTTTTTAGAGAGTTATCAATTGCCTTTTTAGCCGTATCAAGGTCAGCCATATCCTGAACCCAAAGTTTAGATGTGATAAAAAGTTCTTCCCTGGTACAGAGTCCTTCTGATATGGCTTCTGCAACAGCTTCACCAACGGCGACCTCATTGCCATAAACAGCGGCTGTATCAATCAGACGGTAACCTGTGCGGATAGCAGTAAGAACCGATTGCTTGCATAATTCCTGATCGGGAATGCGAAATACACCAAAACCCTCCATGGGGATCTTTACATTATTACTCAGCATCAAATATTCCATAGCTTGACTCCTTAATCTGTGGGTATATATCAGGGTAATACCCATATCTAAAATATTATATATTTATCTTGGAAACTTGAAAGGTTTTTCATTAATAGGACAACTCTCCAGCCATTTCTGAGATATTCGGCAGATGTAAGGGTAAGAATCCTATAGTCTTCTGTATTCGGATTTTAACCCTGAATGAAAAATGAGACCGTTTAAAGAACATAAATGAGTTAAACGGCCTCATTCATCAAGTTTTAGAAAAGTTTAAAAGTTTTCTTTCACAAGGAAGCTTACAGCGTACTCAACAGAGGCATCAGGATTAACTTCAAATCCATGATCTTCACCTTCCATCAGATGAATTTCGCTTTTAGCATAAATATCGTTGTATTTTTCACTGTATTCATAGGGAACAATCTGATCATTAAGTCCATGAATCAGGCATACGGGTCCTTCGTATGCGGCGGCACGACCATAAATATTGATATTCTGAGCCTCAAGAATATAAGCCCTTCCCACTCTGTGTCCGAATACCTCTACATACTCGGGAACATTATCAAGATCAAAAGGTATTCCGAGAACAAAGCCTGTTTTCGTCTGATCCTCCAGGACTGCTGCGGGAGCAAAGAGAGCCATACTGTTGACCTGATCTTTCAGCTCTCCGGCCAGAATTGAAGCGACAGCGCCTCCCTGGGAGTGACCGATGAAGTTGATTTTTCCCGCATAGGGAAGTTCCTGAACGTAACTGACAACCGCTGTGGCATCTTCAACTTCAGAGAGCACGGTCATATCCTGAAAATCACCCTCACTAACACCATGTCCGTTAAAATCAAAACGGACAACAACAAATCCCTCAGCCAGAAGGCTGTCGGAAATATTTAAAACAAGAGGATACTCTTTACTGGCCATAACACCATGCATTACGACTGCTACAGGATATGTTTCATTCTCAGAAAATCCTTCCGGTTTCTCAATGACCACTGAAAGCAGCCCTTTGGCGCCCTCAATCTGAAGATTCTCCTCCAGACTTATTGAAGTCATACTTGTCTCTTTAGCAGTTGTACAGGACAGGGTCACAAAAAGAATACTGATACTGAATAATACAAATAATGTTTTCTTTAACATTTAAATCTCCTTAAAAGTTTAAATGAAAAATACTCTTCTACACTTATTAAAAAAATACATATTCGAACAATTTCATTGCCTATTTCAACATTTATAAGAACTTTATGGATAGATTAAACCATTATATATGCCCAATACTAACCCTCAGGATTATTTCATCTATGACCCCATCTAGCCCGTTTTAGCTATCAGATTCATTAGATTTCAAGGTGATAAGAAGGTTTGCAACAGCAGAGCGACACCAAAAATCAGCCAGGGATATTAATAAAGAGTTTGAGCAGACAGAAGGGGAAATTGTCTCTCAAGCTCATTTATTTTATAATGACAGCCCTATGGATACCAGTTTATTTGTCGATGCAGGGCTAATTGCAGGAATCATACTTTGTATGATCATTACAGCAGGCCAGCTGCTGCTCAAAAGAAAGGACCAGAAGAATTACCTGATTGCCATAAACACATTCCTGGTCGCGGTATATCAGTTTTCAGTCATATTTTATGTGTTTTCCGGACTGGAGAACTGGTACGATATCTACCCCTGGGTTTACACCATCGGCAGATTCGCTCTGTTTGTCGCGGCTCCGTTTTACTACTTCTTTTTTAAGAGCCTGCCGCAACGGGACTTTACCTTTTATCCCCGGCAGCTGCTCCATCTGATTATTCCGGTGGCTGTAACAATCGCACTGGTCATTTTTGCAGACTATCCTGCGAATCCAGGGGTACCGCCCAGGGAGTACAAAGACTTTCTATACAGCCAGCCAGGAATCTTCTATAATCTCAGTTTGTTTTCAGATCTATACGGACTTGCCTATTTCTTTACCATTCTGGTGTATTACATCCATCTGTTCCGCCGGTCCAAAGAAGAGCGGCAGAAGAATCTGATGACAGTCATTATCTTCTCCATGATCATCATTGTTCCGCTCTTTCCCTATGTTATATTCGGCAGCAGGATAGAGTGGTTTTACGATCTGTTTCAGCTTCGTTTTGCCATTCTGGCCTGCTATCTCATCCTGTTGAGCCAGCGGTATCCCTTTCTGCTTAATATCATAAAACTGGAAGCCTACCGAGAGTTCTATCTGAAATCCAGCATTGAAAATGCCTATGCAGAGAGGGTGTTTTCTTCTCTTGAACAGATAATGAATGAGGAAAAGCTCTTTACTGATAATGAGCTTACCATTAAAAAGACTGCTGAAAGACTGAAGGTCTCTACCATACAACTGTCGGAAGTTCTGAATATCTATCACAGAAAAACATTCAGCCAGTATGTAAAAGAAAAGAGGCTCAACTACTCTCTCAGTCTACTGGCAGAACGAACGGAGCTCTCCGTTCTGGATATTGCACTGGAGTGCGGCTTCAATTCTAAATCCAGTTACTATTCCTCATTTAAAGAAATGATCGGCGAGCCTCCTCTTCAATACAGGAAAAAGAACATGATTTCTAAAAATTAAAATTAAAAAAGTCCAGACTTATAATTCTGGACGACCGGAAACTCTCCTGCGGATATATTTCCCAATATTAATTGTTTAAGGAGAGATTTTCCCATTGAAAAAATTGAATGTCCCTTTCAAGCGCATAGCTGTATTCCTTATCATAATGCATGCTGCGCTTGTATGCGGTTGCCGAAACGGCTTAACCGACATCGATGTCCACGTGCTGGCATATGACAGCAACGGTGGAGAAGGCACAATGTCCTCACAGCTTATCGCAGAGGGAACATCCTATACTGTTCCCGTTTGTGAGTTCACCATGGAAGGGAACGGCTGTATTGGATGGAATACACGATCAGACGGAACAGGCACAGCCTACAGTGTCGGAAGCACCATAACAATGGGGACTTCTGATATCACCCTCTTCGCTCAGTGGTCACCCGAAGTTGTTCTGGCAATCTCATCGGCAGCCGGTGATTATACCAATACTTCATCCTTTACGGTCGATTTTATCTTCAATAAAGAAGTCACTGGATTTGACAGCAGTGATGTGAGCGTGACAAACGGCAGCATGTCCAATTTCTCGGGAACCGGAAAAACATACACAGCTGATATTAACGCATCAACGGAAGGCTCTGTTATCATAACCGCTGCGGCAGAAGCTGCAGTGGACTCTGACGGATACATGTCTAAGGAAACCAGCAGTACCATAGAATATGATATAACCGCACCGTCCACCATTAACCCGACACTACAGTCAATCGGCGGAGGACAGATGGTCATGACCTGGATTGAACCGGCTGAAGCGGACGATCCGAGCTTTGACCATGTTCTTGTCCGATACAATACAAGCCCCGAGGTCCGGGTGGAAAAAGGAATCGGCAGCTATACATTCAGCGGGCTGTCCACCGGAACAACATACTGCCCTCTTCTTGTGGCTGTGGATGCCGCAGGCAACGAGTCAGGTCTGGGAGAAGGACGCTCAGCGGAGCTCTACGATGATACCCTGAGACATGTGTATTTTGTAGATTCTACTGCAGAACTCACTGCTATGGCAGATGATTTGAGCGGATGCTACATCATTGACAATAATATTACCTTGTCCTCCTGGACGCCTGTGGGTTCTTCCTCCAGTCCCTTTACAGGAATTATTGACGGATGCGGAAATGAAATTACAGGCATGACAATCTCTTCAGGAAGCTACAAAGGGCTTTTGGGATATGCGTCTTCCGCACGGATTGTTAATCTCTCCATCGACGGCAGTATTCCCAGCACTGCCTATGGCAATAATTATCTCGGGCTGCTTGCCGGTTACTTTAAGGGCGGAACCATTGAAGCTGTCTCAGTCTCCGGGACCATAGGCGATTCCGCAAGAGCCAATTATGTCGGAGGCCTGGCCGGGTATATCAACGGAACGACTATTGAATCATGCTATTCCAGCGTTGTCATCAAAGTTTACGAGTACGGCGGCGGAGTTGTGGGCGGATCTAAAGGAACATCATCCATCAGTTTATCCGGAGTAAGATCATCCAGCTCTGCCGGAATCACCGGGCCCCGAAGAGTCGGCGGGCTGGTCGGGTTTGTTGAAGGCGGAACTCTGACGGTCAGCCAGTGTTTTACGGACATTAATATATCTGCGACCAATGGAGATAACGTGGCGGGATTGTGCGGCAGAATCGGGGGTACGCTGAATGTCGACAACTGTTACACCACAGGAAATGTGACCAGTACTAATACAAGCTGTGTAGGCGGACTTTTCGGATACAGTGACGGAGCGGTGAACTGCACAAACTCCTATGCCCGGGGTGCGATTTCCGGATCTTCTTATGTAGGTGCTCTATATGGTTTTTTGAGGGATTCCGCATCAACAACAGGTTGTTACTATTCCACAAATACGGGACAGTCTTCTGTTAGAGGCAGCGGCGTAGGAAGCGGGACTGCGGTTGCTGATGCATCCATGTTGGATATCATTACTCTGGGGGGATGGGACTCTTCGATCTGGAGCACCAACAACGGGTATCCCTATCTTGTAAATAACCCCTATACCTTTCCACGCCTGTAATTCATTTACCTCTGGCCGGCCCGGACCAGATCCGGGTTCGGCATGTCCCTTGATGAGAAGTTCTGAAACATGGATGAATACTTTCTTAACAATTGTTAATGCGCCTGTTTTTGATTCTACCTATAGTTGTTTAAAAGTTTCTAAACAAAAACTACAGGAGTATGGAATGAGAAACAGGAATAAGATTACGACCGAAATCGTGCTTGAAGGCACCAGGGAAGAGGTTTGGAAGATACTTGTTGATCTTGAAAAATATCCGGCATGGAATCCATTCATCATCCGTTCAGCTGGAGTGGTCAGACTCAATGAAACCCTGGAAAACATTATGATGAGCGGAGGAAAGCCGATGACCTTCAGACCTGTTATCACAGATCTCATTGAAAAGCAGCGCTTTGAGTGGCTGGGAAAGGCCTTTCTGGGAGGGTTTCAGGGCAGACTGTGAGCAACGCTGTTAAAGTTCCTATAATCAGCGGCGAAAAAGTTCCGCTTTTACAGACATAAAAAGGGGCAAATATCCTAAAGTAGGGTTACCACACCAACTACGAAAGGAACCTGCCCCTATGTGTCTAAAGGAAGATCGCATGCACGTTGCGCGCATCATGGCCAATCAAGGCCACACACAAAAGTACATAGCCGAGTATCTCGGCGTCAGCGACCGAATGGTCAGAAAATACCTGACCCCCGAGTTCGGAACCCACCCCCGGAAATCCCGGGAAAGCATCCTTAAACCATTCCATCCCATCATAGAAGATACACTGGAAAATGATCCATACTTTAATTTGGTTTATCTTCACGAAAGACTGCAAAAAGCCGGTTACTCAGGCAAAATAACAATCCTTAGAGACTATGCCCGGCAGTATAGAAAGAAACTCATCGAGAAGGCTGTCATCCGGTTTGAGACAGAGCCTGGCCGTCAGGCTCAGGTGGACTGGAAAGAGTGCGGCAAAATGGAAATTGACGGCCAGATCCAGAAGGTCTATGCCTTTGTCATGTTGATGGGTTACAGCCGTATCCCCTTTGTGCAGTTTACCCTGGACATGACTTCAGCAACGCTACTCCAGGCCCATCTGAAAGCATTCCAATACTTTGGTGCCGTTCCACAGGAAATCCTTTATGACAACATGAGGACGGCCTGGTACAACAGCGGCGGTGTCTGGCAGGTAAACTCACAACTCCTGGAGTTCGCTTCAGCCTGTGGCTTCAGACCTCTTCGCTGTCAGGTTCGCAGACCTCAGACGAAAGGAAAAGTTGAGCGTTTCATCGGCTATCTGGGGCACAGCTTCCTGATCCGTGAAGAGGCTTTGAAGTCATGTACTCTACAGGATCTTAATCAATCCGTTATCGAGTGGATCTCTAGAGTCGTGGAAACACAAATGAGTCAGTTCCGGCAGACACGGAAAGAGCGCTTTGACTATGAGAAGCAGTTTATGAATCCCTGGAATCCGGGGGCGGCTCCCGATGTGAGACTTGTGAAAGAACTGCTAGTTTCTCGGGAAGGCGTAATTCGCTATGAAACCAATACATACAGTGTCCCTGCTGATCATATCGGACAGACTGCAACGCTGAAGATTGACACACTGGAGAGAACCGCCGATGTCACCGTTGCTGGAAAGGTCGTAAGGTCTGTGGATCTTCTGGCGAAAGGCGCTAAATCAGTCTCAATCCGCAAGGCCGACCGGGACTCTCTTCTGAAACGGTGGAAACGGGAGAACCGGCAGAGCCTAAGGGCAATTGTAGGCCGTTCAGAAAAAAGGGATACTCCTCACTCATCGCTGATTCAGACTGAAGTCGAAATACGCCATCCCAATCACTATGATCAGATAATCGGAGTTGGCGCATGAACGTACTCAGGGAGACCATTGAAACCCGCTTGAATGAGCTGGGACTTGAGTTCATGGCTGCAGGACTGGAAAGCTATCTGGAAGCTCAGTCTCATACCGAGAATACGCTGACACAATCAATTGCTGACCTATTAGAGCTGGAGTATATTCCCCGGAAAGAACGAGCTGCCAAGAGTCGTCTGAAGCTCTCAGGAATGCCCTGTATCAAGCTGCTAGAAGACTTTGATCCGGCGTGGCTTAAGGGCGGTCTGACCGCCAGTCAGTTAGCCGATCTTTCTAGTTTGGCATTTATTGAAAGGAAGGAGAATCTGGTCCTGATGGGACCCAGCGGTCTGGGAAAGACCCACCTGATGCTGGCCCTGGCTCACAAGGCCTGTCTGAATGGTTTTACGGTGTGGTACACAAGCTGCATCGACCTGATGGAGAACCTCACCAATGCTCGTGAACAGGGGCGATTAAAGCGGCGGCTAACCTGGCTACGCAAACCTCATTTGATCCTGGTCGATGAAGTCGGCTACGAGAACCTGACCAAAGAACAGGCCAACCTGTTTTTTCAGATGGTGAATACACGCTACGAACAGGGAAGCATGATAATCACGACGAATAAACCCTTCGGTCGTTGGGCTGAGATCCTGGGTGATGAGGCCATTGCTACGGCGACCATCGACAGGCTGCTCCATCATGCTCATGTATTGAGCCTCAAAGGTGATTCATACCGGATGAAAGACCGGTTGAAAATAGGGATCGTTGATCCTGTTTAATTTTACCCAAAAGCGGAACTTTTAAACCGATGAATTCAGGAACTTTTTAGGCGTTGTTGACACAGACACTTTTTTGAACTTGAAGACGCCGGAAATGGATTTACAAAACTCATCCATGGCGAAGCCTTCTCCGGACTTCTGGTACCGATCCTGATGCCTTTTATGCATGATAATACGGAAAAAGGTTTTATAGCCATGAACAACAGCCTGAGAACACGGCTGCTCTCAACCCGCGAAAATAAATAGAACAATGAGAGGGCAATTGTTTTTTCAATAGAATGGAGAGATTTGCAGGGTATATTCGTTAGGATTATCCCGATAACATTATTCTGGAGGAATAACTGCAATGTCCCTGTATGATGCTTTTCTTTGATTACTGTTCTCAGTTCGTTGATTTCACATCTTAGGAGAAAAAGACGATCAGCAACCGCATGGTAGTCCGCTCTGTTCCCAAAAATTTTACACTGGTGGATCTTGGTGATGTTGCCCGGGAAATATATTTTATCAACCAGGGGATCATGAGGTACTTCTATATTACAGAAGACGGGAAAGATATCACCGGATTTGTCTATCTGGATAATATGTTCGCCGGCTCAATTGACAGTTTTTTCTCCCAAACCGAAAGTACACAGATTCTGGAGACCCTCAGCGACTGCGAGCTTCTGGTTCTGGGATACAGTTCACTTCATGAGTTGTTTGACGAAATCCCGAAGATGAATGTGCTGGTACGTAAATTGATACAGGTCAGAATGGCTCATGCCCTGAAAATCATCGCAGCACTTATAATCAACAAGCCCGAGCAGCGCTACACAGCATTCACAGAGCTCCATCCGGGAATCGAACAAAAGATCCCCCAGCATATCCTTGCCAGTTTTATGGGTATTACCCCGGTTTCATTGAGCCGGATAAGAAAGCGCCGTATAGAACGGCATACTGATTCAACTTGAAAACCGGTTCCTGAGGGCTGGTGACAGGATCTGAAGCCTCAAACAAATCATCAGGATGAAGAGTGGGCTTGTATATTTTGGTAATCTGTACTTTCGTCAGTTTTCAGCGACAAAAGATCAATGAAGTTCATACAAAGAGAGCCCTTCTGCGTCCCGCATCATTGAAATGGCAAAAGTCAGGCCTCTGTCTTGAATTCTTTGGATTTCTCTATTATCCCGTCAATTGCCGCAACATTCTCAATACTGAAATCCTTAATATCATTCATATGCCTGTTTATCTCATTCATACCCAGAGCGATCTCATTGATTGCGGTTTTAGTTGAAATACTGATTTCCGCTAAATGAGAAATAGCATCAACAATCTGAACATTTCCGCTCTTCATCTCACCGGCGCCCTGACTGACATTCATGGAAATTTCATTCATTCTCTTCAGGCTGTCCAGGATCTGTTCACTGCCGACATTCAGTTCCTGCATAGAGCTGGCAATATTCTGAAAGACTGAATTGAAGCCGTCTACCTTGGTTCCTATATCATTGAACCCTTTCTGTGTCTCCTGTGATGTCATCATCATCGAATCAATGGAACCTTTTATCCTGGTCAGATTGTCTCCCACAGATTTGGACTGCTGGGATGAATCCTCTGCAAGCTTTCTTATTTCCGCAGCAACAACAGAGAATCCCCGTCCCGCATCCCCGGCATGGGCCGCTTCAATCGCCGCATTCATGGAAAGAAGATTTGTTTGACTCGCAAGATTAGAAATGATGGCATTTGCAGTCATAAGCTGGTCGGAATCCTGAACAATCCGGTTCATCAGCAATATCACCTGTTCCATCATTCCTTTTCCATACTCGGTGGCTTCATTGATCTCCCGGACTTCAGCATCCGCCTTTTCAACAATCCGGGAGATGGAACCTATATTAGCGGCCATCTCTTCAACCGCTGCAGAGGATTCGGTAATACTGGATGACTGGTCTTCAATCAAACTGTCCAAAGAATCAATATTTCTGGTCAGCTCTTCTATAGCAGCTGCTGATTGCTCGGTACTGGAACTCTGCAGTTCCACCTGCTTTTTTACATTCTCGATGTTGCTGTCAATCTGTGTGATTGATGTAGCTGATTCCGTAATACTCTCATCCATCTCAGAGGAGGAGTCCTTCACCTGAATGATTCCACTTCTTACGTTCTGAATAAAACCGGAAACACTCCTCAACATCGCATTGAAGTTATTGTAGATGGATCCGATCTCATCATCATGTTTGGGAGGAATCTGATTTGTGAGATCTCCGTTGGAAGCGGTAATAACGTTTGCTTCCAGATAAGTAATTTGGTTTACAAAAATTGTTTTAGTAAATATCAGGACAGATATGATGATTACTATAAGCGATAGTATGCTCAATAGCAGTATTACTCTGCTGAGTCTTCTCGAAAGGCTGACAAGGTCTGAATCCGATATGGCTGTGGAAACAACCCAGGGAAGAGAATCAAGCTTTTTATACACACTGGTCTTCTTCTCACTGACCGTCTTCTTTACTGATCCCTCTTCACTGGTTTGCCCTGTATAGATATATTGCAGAACACCGGAATCCTGACCTGCAGCAAGAATCTTATGAACCGAACTGTTCTCCTGCTCCAGAAGATTGGTCAGAATCAAATCCTTATTCGGATGCATCAGGATATCCCCGGATTCAGTAAAGACAAAGGGATAGCCGCTGTCACCATAAGACTTGTTTGTAATACGCTGTTCAGAAATTCTTGTCAGATCAATTCCGCTGACGATAACCCCGGCCATAACACCGTCAATATCAATTCTATGACCGATGAGCATGATGACATCACCATGCACGGGGGACTTGGATATAAAAGAGCTGATGTATAAACCGTCTGGAGTATTTCTGCAGTGTTCAACCATATTAAATATACCGATGTCCATGCCGATTCCATCTGCAGCACTGTTGGACCAGGAGATATCATTCATATCAAGAATGAAAACGGTATCAACAAATTCCGCATTATCTGTTTCATGTTTCAGTACAGGTACTAATCCAAGGCCATCGTTGTTCAGAATACCATTCTGTATACGGATATCATTTGACAGCAGCTCAACCCTCGTCACTTCCAATTGCGTGACCAGACTCAGATCATTGATAATGTCTTCAACATCGTACTGCATATTCTTTATTTCATTTTGCGTAATTTCTTTCCTGACAATTCCAGAGCTCACCATTATCAAAACAGCAAAAACTATCACAAGTATGATTATGAATAGACTGACAAACCGTATCCCTACGCTTTTTTTCATAAGTATTTCTCTCCAAGGTACAGGACCCTTTCTTTCAAATTAAGACGTTACCCTTTAACAAGGACATTCACTGGAAATAAAGATCTCATTTCTATTTTACAACAAAGAAGTTTCATCATTATCGGATAATCCTGAAAAAGACAAAACGTAAACATAGAGATACTACTATATTATTTGATATGATAGAAGCTCATTCGGGAAGTATAAAACCAGGCATGTGGAATTATCCTGAGCGTCCGTCTATCAATCAATCGAGTTTCTCACGTCTCTGAATTTTCTCAAGAATAAGCTCCCGGGTCACATCCCTACCATCAAGGGACCGGAGCTTAGGCAGTTCCGCTAGAAGGTGAATCCATCCGGGTTGGCAGCAGTCGTTAAAAGACAGAGACTCCAGTTGATCCAGAGAGGATAAGGGACTGTAGTCTTCAACAGGGTTACCCTGAAGATACAGAATTCTTAAATTTGATAGTTTCCTCAAAACTGAAATATCAGATATTTCATTCCAGCCCAGAGCAAGTTCTGATAGTTTATGGCTGCCTGTCAGCGCACTAATATCCTTAATTCTACAATTCTGCAGATTCAGAGTTTCAAGATTCACCATCCCCTCAAGAAAGGAGAGATCTGGAATTCCCACAGTTTACTAGACATCTGATAAATTCAAAATACTCCTCTTTGTCAATAGTTTAGCTATTGTGACTCATCCAGTCTCATGAAGAGACTGATTGTAATTGATCAGAATTTCCAAAGGCATCAATTCTGGAGTCAGAACCCTTTTAATAGCAGACGATCATATTGTCTCAAACACCACAAACTAATGCACTATAAGTGTTTAAAAACAAAAAAAAAGACACTCCAAAAGAGTGTCTTTCATGGGCCCACCAGGACTTGTACTTGTATTGTATCCTCAATATCTCCGTGGGTAACATTCATGTATCATGAGGTGATAATAATCTTTATACTTTTCTTACATTAATTGCGCAGGGTCCTTTCGGGCTGCTGCCGACCTCAAATTCGACTTTATCTCCTTCGTTGATATAGCCACTAACTTCATTCTTGTGAACAAAAAGATCAGCTCCTTCCTCTTGCTCAATAAATCCAAACCCTTTTGTCGAATTGAACCACTTCACAGTTCCAGTCATAATAAATCCCCTTAATAAAATAACGTGTTGATAATAATCTCTTCTGCAGAGAATAGCTATCGGAAAAGCCGAATATTCTGATTTATTCATTACAGGACGGCCTTAGGCCACTTGTAAGTTAGATTCCCCGGCATAAATCTGATCCGAAGGATTTTTATTCAGGCTCTGATGAAGCCTGACCGAATTGAATATCTCTCTGGAGTAGATGGATGCTGTATGACTGAAATTGAAAAATTGGGAAGCATTCATAAACCCCTGCAGTAGAGAGCAGCAGCAGAAACCAGTTGGCTCTTTTCCTCTTCTGAGGAGCAGGTTGTTCCTTCCAGACATACTTCAATTCTCTTTCTACTGTCACTGAAGTGAATATCAAAATCCCATTCATTTTTGTAAGAAGGTCATTCTCTAAATACCCGCAAAGGCTATCCTTACTTTTTTGACTGACCAACTACGTTAATTCAGGAAAGGTTATATATGGAAAACAACGGTTTTCAAGCACTGATTATAATGCGATATTCCCATGAAACTTAATAGTGAATATGGTAAACGAGGAAAAAGCAGAGAATGGAAATATTTGAAAAGAGAGAAATCATAGGATTAAGAAAAGCAGGTATTGTACTCCTTGTATCCTTGTTAATTGGTTGTGCAACCAGTCATAAAATCGACCAAGCGGAATTTGAAAACCTGCATCTAGAGGCAGAACTGATAGAGAAAAATATCAGTGAAAAGAGTATAGAAGACATACAGGAAGATGTATATTCCCGACAGATCAGTGAGGGCGGATACTATTGTGTAATTGACTGGAATAAAACAATCCTGGCTCACCCCAATCACACTGTCCTCGGGAGAAATATCGCTGATTTTGACGATTCCCCGGATAGCATTATTACAGGATTCCTGAGTGGCAATAACAGAGAACTGTTTGGAAAATACAAGAATCTGAAAGATATAGAATACAGACTCTGCATTAGAAAAATCCTGAATAGACAGTTCTTTATCCTGATAATGCAGCCTCTTCGTTGACCATTATCAATACCAAGTACTATATAACCTCTTCACCACCACCCATTCTGGGCATCTAACAGTTATTATATCAATTGTAGCTTAATTCTCATTCAACCAAGGGTCATTTTCATGATTCTGGTATGTCTGAAATTCTGCTAGTCACTTCTTCACGAATAATATGAGGTTAATATTATGCTTACCCTCACTCTCCAGATAACTGGAGGACTGTGTTATTTCTCAAACAAAGTGTTTTTGCCGCTGCCGAGCATACAGATAGAGACCATTACAAACAAAGATGGCAAATTGCAGCATGGTTCGTATATCTACTGGGTGTTACTCCTGGGTGACGATTTTCATAGCAGAACGCTACTGGATAGCTGCGGCTGTAGAATCCAGCGGAGTTCCTGCAATGCTGATGGGTCTAATCAATGTCATACGGAAGGAACAGAACTCTTCCATATCCCGATTACTGGATTTCATTGCTAAATCCAGTTCTGCCGGCTATATCTGGCTTCTAATTGGAAATGCAACAGCAGCACTTCTGATGATGCGACAGGAATATTACATCCTGATGACTCAACAGCCTCTTTCGATGATTCCGGTAAGTGATGCTTTACGGTCTCATCATAAGAAAGCAGAACTGCAAATGACAAAGTAAAATCAAAATAGATGCAGAGAGTTGAACGCATTGCAACTATTCAACATGATGATAAGCCAGAATGTGGAATCATTAGCAAGTCCCTGCAATATTGTCGATTCCACTTTTAACTCCCTGTTTAACGAATTCAACGAAAAAGAAGCGACTTATATTATGTTTTCAACTTCGACGTCGTAACAAAAGAGTTTTACGTCATCAGCCCTTAGCATTAATCAGATAAATATCACTCTCACAATTATTACTGAAGGAGCATCTTCAGGACGTTCCTTCGGGACATTCGTGATTTCTATAGGCTCTGCATTGTCCTTCCTGAGTCATTGATTGTGCATAAGACCAGAAATCATCCGCACTCTCTTCTTCCCCCAGCCCCTCTGCCGGCAGGATGTATGCACGGGATCGAGAGATATACAGGTAAAAGTAATTCTTGTATCTGAATACACGATAGATCTGAGCCCATCCAAGACCTTGAGTTTCATTCTGATTGGAGACTTCAATTTCCTCATTATTAAATCTGGTTGTATAAACAAGCCGTCTTTCTTCAATGTTGTTGGCCTTTATCTGGTTGCGAAGACTGACTCTGTAAAAAAGAAAGTACAATCCGGGTAGAACAAGGGCCAGAATCAGAAACAAACCAAAGAGGAAAGAACTGCCTGTGACAAGGTTCAAAATACCCAGTCCGGACATCACAACAGGAAACAAAAGCAGGCTAATCCACCTGCCATGAAACAAAAAGCTGTTGAAGAATGAAAAGTCTGTGAATGTGCTGACATCCATATATGTACTGAATTGAAATGTTCCGTCACTTTTCATCTTATCCCCCGAATAATCGATGAACCATTATATAGACGAACCTGTACAGCCGAACAGCTCCGTCAACAAGAAACTTCTTAGATTTTTTGTATATTTTTATGATATACTACTGCGGCTATGCCAATATTTGAAATCTTCGGTAACATATTGATACCGGCTTTGTCCGGGATTATTCTCTTTACCTATTTCCTCTATTTTGCAATTATTGAGGAATCGAAAGACTGTTCTATAAGGTATTTCACTATCTTTCTGATCTCTTTCTCTCTGTTTCTTTTTGGACGTCCGGTTCAAATCCTTTCAGGAGGACATCCAGCCCCTCTCATCATCAACAATATCCGCTCTCTGATATTCAGTGCGATAACCATTCCTATGGTTATTCTGGCTGACTTTTCAAGGCCCGAAAGAAGCAGAAAGCCCCGTTTCTGGCCTCTGGTAGCTGCAGGTACACTTGTCGGAGTTATATATTCAATTTTCAATACCCTCACAACCACTGGAGTAGAGGTTATATTCTCATTCGGAAATATAAACGCCTATGACTCTGTAACTCCCAACCGCACAGGGCCTTTTTACGGAAGAGAAGTCACCATCGGGATCTATGTGATACTTGCCATTCTCCTCTTCGGAGATTCTATCAACAAGATGCTGAGGGTCAGGTTTTACAGGGGAACAAATAGGATCAACTCAAAAAAAGTCTACCTCTACAATGCCGGGAAAATGATCTTTGCCCTGTCATTTTTCTGCGGAACCCTGATCCATCAGTGGTGGATCTATTATTTGGGTTCCCTTGTAAGCGTCTGCTTTCTCGGGACCGGTGTTGCTCTTGAAATCAGGGAAAACAGAGACAGGATGCATAAGGTTGTCACTTATATAAAAGAGGACTTGATTCAGGATCTGTCTCTGGATGTTCAGATTCATCAGCAGGTAGCGGAAATGCTGAAACTTCTCCATATCCCCGAGGATATTAACACGTTTATTGTACTGAAAGAAAACGTTTCAGGAACAGACAGGGAAGCAGGAATTCAGGTGCTCAACAATTCTCTTTCAAAAGAAATAACAGCTATACTGGATAAATTGCTGGGCAGCAGCCATTATATTCTAATGCCCATGGGAACGGATATGCTGGGCATCTGCCTTCCGGTTACAGAAATGGAGGATGCCTGCAGGAGTGAAACGATTCAGATCTGTGAATCCCTGAAATCATCATTGGAAGTTCTCACGGATTTTGACTTCGGCATAGGAAGATCCTATAAAGGGCTGGAAGATCTGAAACGGTCCTATCATGATGCGCTTACTGCTGTAGAGTATGCCAACCGCATTGAAGGGGGTCAGGTAGTCCACATCTCAGACATCCGGGATGAGGAAGCCAGGAAAGCGTATCCCCTGAAGGAAAAAAATGCCTTTCTGGCAGCCATCCGTATGGGTGATGGAGTAAAAGCACAGGATCAACTTCAGAAACTTATAAGCCCTCTTTTTGATTACGGCAGTGATACCGATAAACTTCGGAAGGTTCGAACATATGAGCTTCTGGGAACCATGGTTGAATCCGCCATCGCAGGCGGAGGAGATGTGGAGGAGTTGCTTGAACTCAGCGAAAAGCTGTTCTCGGAGTCGGCTATTATCCGAAGTCAGGGGCAGCTGCTTGAGTGGCTGAAATCCCGAACCGAAGATATTGTCCAGATTGTAACGCGTTCTCATTCAAACAGGTCAAAAAATCTTATAGTCAAGGCAAAGGATTACATCAATGAGCACTATGCGGAAGCGATCTCGGTGAAGGACGTTGCTGATGCCGTCTGCATCAGCGAATCCTATTTTAAATCCATATTCAAAAAGAGCAGCGGATACTCCTATTCCGAGTATTTAACAGTTGTCAGGATAGATCAGGCCAAAAATCTTCTCAATACGACGGAAAAGTCAGTCACAGAAATCGCTTTTGATGTAGGATATCAGACACCAAACTCCTTCAGCTCTCTATTTAAAAGAGAAACCGGAATGACCCCCACTCAGTGGAAAAACAGCCAAAAATAATCAAAAAAAGAACAGATTAATACAATGTATTAGATTGGAAATACAATCGAGTAGAAGAAAAATACAATTCCCTAGATTCTCAAAACCTTCCATAGAGCGTGTTCACTATTCCCGGCATAGCATTGAACAGTCAATTGATAATCAATTATCGAGTGGCATAAAATTAATGGAGGATTCTTGTGAAAAAAAGAATTGTATTTCTGTCTATTGTTTTAATGATGGTATCAGCACTGGCGTGGTCCGAAGGTCAAAGTGATGCAGAGGATGGAGCCAAAAAGAGCTACACCTTTAAATTTGCCGAGCTCAACCCCAAGGGCCATATAATGGAACAGGTGGATTCTAAGTTTGCAGAGCTTGTATATGAAAAGTCTGATGGCCGGATCAATATCGAAGTATTCCCCGCAGGTCAGCTGGGTGATGAGAAAACCATGTACCAGTCTCTTCAGATGGGTGGTGGTGCTATTGATATGTGCCGTGGAAACACCAACTCTCTGGGAGATTTCGGAGTGAAGAAACTCACCCTTTTCGGCCTTCCCTTCATTTTCAGAGACAGAGAACACCTCTGGAATGTTCTGAACAGTGAGATCGGAGAGGAATTCCTCAGAGAGCCCCAGGAAATCGGAACCGGTATGGTTGGTCTTTTCTACCTGGACGAAGGTGCCCGTCATATTTTTACCAAGCCCGGAATCGAAATCAACAGTGTTGAGGATCTGAAGGGCCTGAAACTCAGAGTACCCACAACTCAGCTGATGTCTGAAACCTTCCAGGCTCTGGGTGTACAGCCTACTCCCATCAGTTTCGGAGAGCTCTACTCCGCTCTTCAGGCAGGAACTGTTGACGGTGCTGAGCAGCCCTATTCAGGTTACTTTTCCAACAACTTTTTTGAAGTTGCTCCCAACTACACCCTGTCCGGTCATACTTACAGCCCCTCAATCGTCCTTATGAGCGAAGCTGTCTTCGAAAAACTGGATGACGAAGACAAGGCTATTATCATGGAAGCGGCAAAAGAAGCAGAACAGTATAACCTGGCTTCTATCGAAAAACTGGACGGCGAACTGATTGAAAAAATCAGAGCTACCGGCGCCACCGTTAACGATGTTGCTGACAAAGCGGCCTATGTCGGCCTGGCTAAACCTGTTGTTATGAAATACATCAAAGGCCTGGAAAGCGAATACGAAGCAATCCTCGCAAAATAAGTACTGACAGGATTCAGCATATAGGGGCCAGAGCAGTTTCGCTTTGGCCTTATTTTTCAGGAGTTAAAATGAAAACTGTTACCAAGTTTTTCGATATGGTTTACTGGGTTTTACTTACAATCTGTAAGATCGGATTCATAGGGATGATTGTAATAACCACCAGTGTCATCATAAATCGGTATTTCATAAAATCACCCATGACCTGGGGGGAACCGGTAGTACTCATGTTCATGGTGTACATGTCTCTTATCAGTGCTGCCCTTGCAATCCGGAAGGATACCCATATCCGTATGCAGATCATCGACTATATGGTGCCCGCAAAAGCAATGCCCGCCATACGGGCATTCGGTCAGATACTCATTTTCGGTTTCGGACTGTTTCTGTTTATATACGGCTGTAAATTTTTAAAAATTGCCAACAGGAATATCATCACGGGAATGTCCATCAAATCCAGCTGGCTTTTCATGGCAGGTCCTGTATCGGGAGCCGCTATTATGCTTATGGAAATAGAACGTTTTATCAACTTCTGGCACCGCGTTGCCACTGGACAGAAGCTTGAGGTAACCCGATGTCAGGAAGAGGAAGCCGAAGCCCTTGTGGAAGATGCGGCAGAAATCATCCAACACTGTGAGGATAATGAATAATGGATACTAATACTATTGCCACCCTCATTCTGGTTGGCTCATTTTTCGTATTTCTGGTTCTGAGAGTTCCTATTGCCTTTGCAATCGGAGTCTCCAGTATCGTGACAACAATCTATCTGGGACTTCCCATCATGCAGATAGCCCAGCTCATGATCAAAGGTGTAAATGTCTACACTCTGATGGCTGTCCCTTTCTTTATTATCGCCGGTGAGCTTATGGGAGCCGGTGGGATTTCAAACCGCCTTATCAATCTATCCAATGCCATCATCGGCTGGATGAGAGGCGGTCTGGCCACTGTGAATGTAATGGCTTCCATGTTTTTCGGAGGTATCTCCGGATCATCCACTGCCGATACCGCCTCTCTAGGTACGATTCTTATCCCCATGATGGCCAAGGAAGGCTATGACAAAGAGTTCGCCACTAACATTACCATGGCCAGTTCTGTACAGGGTCTGCTTATTCCTCCCAGCCACAATATGGTTATGTACGCCATGGTTGCCGGAGGAGTTTCTGTGGGACGTCTGTTCCTGGGAGGTATCATTCCGGGGGTATTCCTCGGTATAGCCCTTATGGTGTTCAGTTATATTGAAGCTGTTAAACACAAGTATCCCAAGGGAGATCCTTTCAACTTCAAGACCCTCTTTGTGACACTGGCCGACTCTATCTGGGGTCTTATAACCGTTCTTATTGTGGTCGTCGGAGTTGTAAGTGGTGTGTTTACGGCAACAGAGTCATCTGCTATTGCCGTTGTCTGGGCCATCCTTGTGGGTATTATCGTCTATAAGGAACTGACTCCTGTTAAAATCTGGCATCTGATGGAACGGTCTCTGAATACATTGGCTATCGTTATGATTCTGATTTCAACATCCCAGGTTTTCGGTTGGCTTCTGACCTATCTTCATATGCCCGAACTTGTAGCCAATGGAATCCTCAGCCTGACACAGAACAAAATTGTCATCATGATCATTCTCAATATCGTCATGCTGATTCTGGGTACAATCATGGATATGTCCGCCATCATCCTTGTTGCCACACCCATTCTCCTGCCCATCGCCCGGACCATAGGATTGGATCCTGTGCACTTCGGAGTCATCATGATTCTGAACCTTGGTATCGGTCTTATCACACCTCCTGTAGGAGGAACCCTTTTTGTAGGTTCTGCGGTATCAGGCGTCCCGATTGAAAATCTTGTTCGAAAGCTTTTACCGTTTTTTATGATTATGGTCGTGGTGCTTCTGATTATTACCTATGTTCCTGGAATCGTAATGCTTCTTCCCAACATGCTCATGCCTCTGGCTGTGGGGAACTGAAATGGAGAGGAGCTGTTGAACACTTTATGAAGAGAAATGATCTTTCTGCTGAGGGGCTCAGCTCCTCCCTGAATGTACCGAATGCTCCGGGTGCCGTAGTAATATGCCCGGGAGGCGGCTATCAGATGCTGGCCGACCGGGAAGCTGAACCTGTCGCGGCTGCATTCGCTGCCGCGGGCTGGCAGCCTTTTGTTCTAAGGTATCCCGTAAAGGATGAAGACCGGTCCACCCCTCTGTCCTCAGAGCCTCTCTTGTCATTGGGACAGGCGGTTAGGAAGGTGCGAACCGAAGGGTTTGCCACCGTGGCAGTCTGCGGCTTTTCCGCAGGCGGTCATCTTGCCGGATCTCTCGGCGTCCACTGGCGGAATCTGGACCGGGAACTATCATTGAATTCAGAAACCACCGGTCCATCCTGCCGCCCTGATGCATTGATTCTCAGTTATCCTGTAATTTCAATGAAGGACCATTACCATCAGGGGTCTATGGAAAACTTGACAGGAAGAGATTCCGCTCTCCGGGACTATTTTTCTCTGGAGTATCAGGCAGGTCCGGACACTCCCCCATCCTTTCTCTGGCACACCGCTGAAGACAGGGATGTGCCGGTTGAGAATACTCTGAAATTCTTTTCAGCTCTCAGAGCAGCCGGCCGGACAGCAGAAATGCATATTTTTCCGAAAGGAGAACACGGACTCTCTCTTGCGACACCTGAAGTTGATGAACCTGAAAAGAACCGGTTATCCGATCCTCATGTAGCCCGATGGTTCTCTCTTGCAATCGACTGGCTCAATGGAGTCCGGTGTGCTTCTTCAGAGCAGAGAAATCAAACAGTTTAAATTATGGAAAGAAATGATGAAAGATGAATTCAATACGGCTTTAGCCGACTCTCAGGGCACCTCTGTCAGCCCTCTGGCAGTTAAGGATTTTGATCTGCAGCATTATGCGGACTACGAAGAGTCTCTGCTTGAAGGTTGCAGGACGTTCTGGCAATCGGAAAATGGAGTCGCTGTATACCGAAGATTCAGGGTTCCGGAGGTCTTCTCCTGGGCCAGCCGGGACAAAAAACTGTCCCTTGAGCTTCAACTGGCCGGACTGGAAAAAAGTATGGCCTATAAAGCGGATATACCCAATTTTTTGGAGCCCTGGTATGGGATCGGAGTCGTTTCCAGCGCCTTTGGTGTTCCCTATATATGGAAAGAGGGACAGGCTCCCGGCGTGGAAGGACCCTTTAAAAGTGCAAAAGAAGCACTGAATCACCGGATTTCCTCTGTATCAGAAAGTTGTGAAGGAAAAAAAGTTCTTGAAATGATAGAGTTCTTTCTGGAACAGACAAAAGGGCAGATACCAATCAGCCCCGGAGATACCCAGTCTCCACTTAATATCGTTTCCTCCTATCTGATGGACTCCACCGCCTTTATGTATGAGATATTTGATAATCCCGACGATTTGAAGGAACTGATCAATACAGTGGCGGATATGGAGAAGGAATTTCTGGACCAGCAGCTGAAACTCATCGGGGATGCTCTTGTAAAACCAGGTCATGGATTCGCGTCTTCCCGCTGTTTCGAAGGAATCGGCTTCAGCGATGACAATATCCTGATGTTCAGCGATGACGATTATACCGGCTTTGCCGTTCCTGCCATGATCACGGCATCCGAATCTTTTACAGGACCTGTTTTTCACTCCTGCGGTAACTGGTCGGGGCGGACGGAACTTGTAAAATCAATCCCCTCTCTTGTAATGGCAGACGGTGCAGTGGGAAAGCAGACAGATCCATCTCCCAATGATCCCGAAGCACTTGGCAAAGCATTTGCAGGGACCGGAACAGTTCTTCATGTAAGAATTGTCGGATCTTCAGAAACTGTTATGGAATACTACAGCAAACTGAAACAGGACAACCTGAAATGCATTGTAACCACTTACTGCGAAACCCCTGAAGATCAGGAGTGCGCCTACAGGAGGATTCATGAAATATGACATAACATTCCACCCTTCCTGGTGGAATAAAAACCTGGGAATCAGGTTCACAGAAGAGTTCTTCAACAATCCGGAATATAGAATTGCTTCCGATGTGAAGATGAGACGATTGCTGTTTGAGAAATTCGGAGAGTGGGGCATCGGAGAGGAGACCCCCGAGCCGAGGCCGATATTGGGAAGCGACCTCATCGCCAGCGGTTATCTTTATTCAAAACTGCTGGGATGCGATATCCGCTTCAGTGATGAGGCTCCCCCGGAAGTCATCTGCACCGCTCTTTCAGAAGAGGATACACTGAATTTTGAAGCACCCTCTCTTGCTGAGAATCAGGACTGGCAGATTATTGAAAATCAGATCGAATGGCTTCAGAAAGAGTATGGCTGCGTTCACTCCGCCATTAACCTGCAGGGAGTGCTCAACCTTGCCCTTGACCTCCGTGGCGACTCCATTTTCATTGACATGTACCAGAATGAACAGGGAGCCAGACGGTTGTTTGACAAGTGTTTTGATCTGTCAGTCCAAGTGGGAAAAAGACTTTCAGAGGTTTCTCAATGGATGTCCGGCGGCGTGACTGCCATCACAAATTACCTGGACTTCCCCGGACTCTATGTTCATTCCAACTGCTCCGTTGAGATGATTTCCGAGGACTGTTACCGAGACTTTCTTCTTGACTACGATGTAAAGCTCTCCGGGCAGTTCCAGCCCTACGGGATTCACCACTGCGGCCAGTCCATGGAGCATGTGGCGGAAGGCTATGCTGATATTCCTGATTTGTCCTTTGCCGAAGTAGGTGCCGGATCTGATATTAAGGCCGTAAGAACAGCCCTGCCCGACTGCTGGCTGAATTTACGCTACTCACCAGTCAGACTGACAGATGTGAATGAAGGGGATTTGCAGCACGAGCTCCATCAGATGTTTCAGGATGCCGGGGGAAGCGATGCTCCTGTTTCTCTCTCCTGTGTGGGAATTGACAAATCCGTTCCTGATGAGCAGATCTCAATGTTCCTGAAATTTTTGAAGGAGATGGAATAAAATGGTGGTTTGAATAGCGGGGTTCTGCCCCCTATTCGAGCCACCACAAAGACGCCAGAATCAAAACAATCACATTTCAAAAGGTATCAATACTGGCGTCAGTCCTCAATCATCCCGATAACGAGGTTCTTAAGAACGCCCTTGATTGGGTAAAGCGCTGAAACAAGGCTTCCCGATATCTTATTCAAAGCGCGAGCCATTCCACTCATAACTGGTACTCTTTTTCTCAATAACAGAAAAAGGGTTATCCGGGTCTTTAACCACCGCACTGATCGTCAGGGTCTCCGCATCCCGGTCCTGGGAGTAGATTAAAAACTCCTCTCCCTCGCAGAGGGGCAAATCCACATAATCGCTGACGGGAACATACTTTCCCTGGAGGGAGAAGGCCAGATCGCCCCGGTCCTGAGCCTCCGGGTCTGCGGAGCTGTTCACCACCAGGACTCTGCCGTCCCTCAGAAGGTAGATGCCCAGAGTATCCATGGGTTGTGCTGTACCCGTATGAAAGGGCTGAAGGGTCATCTCAAAATCACTGCGGCGTATGATGGGTCCGTCTTCTTCCGCCTCAAGTCTGGACATGATCTCTATGTACTCCTCTTCAGACAGGTCCTCCATTGAGACCTCCTGAGCTGACACTTCAGGCTCCGGGGTAAGGACCAGATCTGCAAAGCCGTCGGGAAAGGAGGCCTTCAGATAGGGGGGGTATAGATAGCTATCATAGTTAAAGCCATCCACAAATTCGGGAGTCAGACTGGTCAGGCAGGTATCGTTCCATTTATCACCCTGGTAGACTCCGGTGATCTGAAAGGTAAAGGTTTTCCCGCAAAGGGGGGTCTCAAAGGAATAATAGAGGGATCTGTAACTGTCCGCCAGTTCGATGTCGCATTGATTGCCCTCTTCATCGGAAACCCTCATGGAGCTAACCCTGTTGTTATTGTAAAAGTTTTTCAGATCGCCGAACCCGTTTCTTATGAAGATGCCCTTCATAAACAGATCCTCATCCATAGTAAGGGTCAGGGTTGTCCCGACTCCGTCGCCCTCTTCCCCTTCCACCCAGGAGCTGTAACTGTTGTCAATCAGATTTGCGGCAGCGTAGTCTTCATCCGAAGAGGAGGCCAGGGTGGAGGATGCCGTCATGACCGCCGTCTGAAAAATGCTTTTCCGATTAAGGGAGTAGGCGTCGTAGCGGGGACCTTCTAGAGAAATTTTCTGTTCAAGGATCTGCCCGTCATCAGACTCCAGGTTCAGGTTTAATGAGTACTGCCAGTTCGTGGTTATCACCCCCCTCTCCATGGAGAGGGAAAGCTGTTTCTCATTTACCCGGCTGGCTGTGATCCCTTCAATGCGGTCGTAATGGGGACGGCTCAGGGTTATAGATTCTTGTGAAAAATCATTCAGAGGTCTGGAAAAATAAAAATTCATTCTCACGGGAGAGTCCGGATCGATCTGGCCCGGATTAAAGAACCTTTTAAGGTTGCTGGTGCCTTTCAGATATTGTCTCTGTTGATCTGAAATCTCATAGGATCTGAGCAGCCAGCCGCCTGAGACGGGGCCTTTTACATTTTTACCGGATTCAAACATAAGAGACGGGAAGGAGAGGTAGTACTCTTCGACATTTCCATCCTCCGACAACTCTCCTTCCGGCAGGAGCAGGGTCAGTTTCTTTTTGTCCCTGGACAGTTCAAAGGAGACAGTGACCTCCCGGCCGTTCTCTTCGGGCTGAAATGCCGGATATCCTGTAACCTTCAGACTAATCCCTTCAGCTGCGGACTCCTTGTCTATCGCCTCATCAAAGTCAAAGCTCACCCGGTTGTAGCGGGGAGAAAAGAAGATTACAGGTTTGACATAGCCGGCATCCCAGAGACCTGAGTCAAGGGAGTACTGGGTTATGAAAAACTCCTTCGGTTCGGAACCGGCAAGGGAGCAGGCAGTCACCCCGAACAGGAGCAAGACGGCCCCCAGTATCCTTAAGATCAGCTTTCTCATGATGTCCATATGGCTCTCCTGCTGTCCTGTCGTATGGTTTCGGCAAGACTGTATATTGAAATGTGTGATCATTATTAGTATAGGAATTCATGGACTGAGTCAATTGTACGGTTGTCGGAGCTACATCTGGGGAGTTTCCAGAGAGACCATCCTGGGGTCGGAATAGCACCGTTTAGCCTTTTACCGCGGGGCTGGCAACAGAGCCGGAGGCGGGAATTCGTCCAGAAGATCTGCGATTTTCTCCAGGATCGGAAGGTTATCTCATCTTATAGAACGTCCATTCTATATCTTCTGGTTGATATCCATCCTGAACAACTTTATAAACCCTTAATTCTTCTGCATTCAAATAGAGATGAAATTCAGTGTTATCATCACCATTTACAATAATTTCATTATCAAGAAGCAAGCCAGAAGAATTCTTAACACCTTCAGCATAGTAGAAGTTCACACGATATCCTGAGCTGGCATAAAAAATCTCAATGCTTTGTATTAAATGGTCTTTACTACTATTGAAATAATGCCCGGAGAGGGAATCGTCTGCCTGAGAGGAGCCTTTTTCATGCAATGAGGCATCCTCATTCGGAAGGCAACCCAGACAAAGAGACATCAAAAAAGTGGTAATAATCAGTCTATTTCTTAAGGGACGAGGCAAGATAAAATTACTCATCATCTACTGATGATATTATGGAATTCTCCCACCCCGCAAGAACTTGAAGAATCTCCAGAAGGCGTCAAGGCTGTCATCAGGCCCTTTTCTGGAGGCAGACTCCCGCTTTATCCCAAACACCATATACCCGTGCATTATAAGCGTCTAGATATAAAAACTACGGGACGGGCTTAAAGAACTGCTGAAAATACTTTTACTGTCACAAAAAAGAGATGATTCCTGCCGAAATATATTGCTGATAAATAACTGAAATATAATGTGGTTCCCATTCTGGTTTTTCTGAGAGCCAGTACTTAATCAGACCGAAGAGTGCCGAAGATGTCATTGCGGTTATAGCTTTAGGAAGGATTTTCTTCTCTTGGTTATCACAAGAATTGAAAATGATCTCTTCTATTCTGTTATGAAGCAGGAAATCAAATAGTACTGTTTTAATCCTATCCTCAAAAATCGCCGATGTCGAAATAGAGAAAAAGGGTCGCAAACTCTCCCTATGCTCATCCAGTTCCACAAATAACGAGTCTAACCTTTTTTTAAATTGAGAAGAGTTTTTATCATCTGCTCCGATCCTTCCAATAATGTGATCTATATGTTGAGCGATACCCCGTTCTATAAGATCCTGTTTATCTTCAAAATGACGATAAAAAGTAGCTCTATCCACACCGGCATTTCTGCAAATTCCCGTTATTGATATTTCAGATAACGATTTCTTTCTTAACTCATTTGCCATGGCTGCCAGTAAAGCCTCACGGGATCGAATAATTCTGGGATCTTCATAATTAGGGTTCATGTTCCTTCTCCACACTGCAACACTTATGAATATTTCTGAAGCATATGCAACAGATTCTCCCAAATTCGCTGAAAACAAAAACTTGCTCTGTCAGGGCTTATTCTCATAAGGTATACAACACAATGCTGCATAGTCAATCGAAAAATCAACCAAGGAGATCAGATGGCAAAACAGGATGGACTCCCCAGAGACTCGAGAATAACTTATAAATTCAAGACAAAACCTTTTGATTTTATGTTTCAATGGATTACCGGTGCTTCTTCAAGTGGAGGAGTTGAAATTGGAGAAGCCATGTACACCGCTTCTCAAATCCGAGATGGAGACAGCGAAAGCTGGTTCAATGAGTTTACTGCCATGGGAAATAGAGTTCTTAAACGAGCCCATATATCTGAGCAGTCCAATAACAAAATCAGTGCTTCCGACAGCTACCTGAGATGTTATTCATATTTTCGAGCAGCTCCCATTTTTCTAAATCCGCGGGAAGACAGCCGCTATATTAATTCTTACAGAAAGGCATGTGACCTGTTCCGGAAAGGAATCGATTTAAGTGATATTTTCTGTGAAGTTCTAGAAATCCCCTATAAACAGACTTTTCTTCCAGGATATCTCTTTAAACCGGAGACACGGCTCGATAAGGGTAAAACATTAATTATGGTTGGAGGAGCTGATACATTTGTTGAAGACCTCTACTTCTATATTGGACCGGCTGCATTAAGAAGAGGATATACCCTGGTCACTGTCGATCTGCCGGGACAGGGAGCTCTACCGTGGGAAGGCCTTTATTTTACTGCAGAGCCGGAAGATTCTATCGGTGCTGTTATCAATATGCTTGAAAAGCGGAAGGATATTTCTACTGAAAAGCTAGGGCTCTTTGGAATTAGCGGAGGAGGTTTTCTTGTGCCCAGAGCAGCATCAAAAGAACCGAGAATAAATTGCGTTGCAGCCTGCAGCATTATTCTTGATTTTGAATCCATATGGAACACAAAACTCCTCAATCTTCAAACATCATTTAATGGAAAGATACTCAGAGTAGTGAAAACCAGAATCTACAAAACACTCATTAATTTTGTGGAAATCTATCGTATGAGATGGGGTGTTAAAACCAATGAAGAGCTAATTAAAAGATGCAGTGAAATGAAAACAAATGCTGAAGAGATTAAATGTCCTGTTTTAAATCTTATCGCAGAACAGGAATACAGGCAGTTTTCGAAAACAAGACGTGAAGCGCAACTATGTAAGAAGAACATCAAAGATTACACTTTAATAATAACCCCTGCAAACGAAGGAGCCGATTCCCACTCGATAGGGACCAATATTCGTCTAATGAGTCAGCTGTTCTTTGATTGGATGGATTCGCGAATAGGCTAATATAGTGCCTGCTTTGATTTAGCCAGGAAAATCGAGATTTTAATAAATTAAACCAATCGCTCTAAGCTCACTTACACTGTTAATGACAAGTTGTCCCGATACAAAAAACCACGGAGCGCCGTCAATGATTCCTGAACTCCCATAATAGACTAAAGACTTGATTTTCTGTCCCTGCAGCATCACTCCTATGATGAGAACTGATTAAATCGATGGGGAGAGAATCTGAAATGTTCCGATAATAGGGATCAGCCCCGGCCTCAAGGAGGGCTTTCACAGCTCCTACGTCCCAGCAATCAGCAGCTATATGGAGAGCAGTGTTACCAGAACGATCAGCCGTGTTCACCGAGGCTCCCCGCTCTATTAAATATTCAATCTTATCCCACATATCCCTTCGTTCACTCGAACTGTCATAAAACTCTGCCAGATAGCGCATCATTAAACTTCTGTCATAAAATCCTGCATCATTCAGATCCTTTTGGGATATCTCACCATATAATTCGGGGGATTCCAAAACAGCCTCGGATGATAACCAGCTAATGGAGAGCCCTTTCCCCCTCTGTTCTTTCAGGACCATGTGACGCGAATCGGTAAAATAAACTGAAATGGTATGTTCTCCTGAATTCAATATCAGGGAATTGTTGTCTGACAATGACCAGGTGTACCTCACTGAGGGATCCTCGCCGTTTAAACTATTTGAATCCACCTCTAAAGTATTATCTTTGTTGAATGTTAATTTAGCTCCCGGGTATCTTATCAATGAATCATCAAGAAGGTCATTGTCATATCGGGAGTAGACTTTCCAGTTTTGATATTCCCTACTATCAAAACCGGTGGAAAAGAACCAATCTTCATTTACTGGTTCCTCGAGCAGTACAGGAAGTCCGTAAAAAGGTATATCAGACCGACTGGACTCTCCCCTTAAGCAGATTGTCTGCTCCACAGGATTTATCCTATAAAATTGAAATCCAGGTTCTCTTAAATCCATACAATCGGTAATATCATACTTCAGTTCAGAGAGTTTGTTTATTCTGCCGGTAACTCTGGAAAAAAACGGCAGCAGGGCCGTATAATTGGCGTTAATCCATTTGTCATCATCCGAAATCTTCAACCAGAAATCCAGAGTTCCATCAATCCATTCTCCGGAGCCAGCGGTTTCATATACCATAATCGGTGTAAGGCTATTGAGAGAACCGACTTTATTACCGCTCAAGCCTGACTTATCTCTCACGTTTAATGAGTCGGAGATGACAATACCGGGGATACGCTTGTCCCGAGGGGACAGATTTCTGACTACCCGAAATCCCAGATCATTCCGTTGATAGTTGGCGTCAAAACTACTGGTATCATTTTTATCTGGATTCTCAAGCCAGGAACGACCACGGACACAAATTTCATCAAAATAACCTTTTTTCGTATATGTCCATTCAGCTGTAATCTCCTGTGTATCGGCAGATACTGACATTGGCTCCTCGAATGGACCAGAGTCTTCCTTATCATTCAGGAATCCCGCAATATGGGCATATTCCCATTCTTCTATAGTGGGTAATCGATACCCCGTAGCTTGTTCATCATTGCTTGTAAAGGACAAATAATCTTTTCCACGAACCTGATTCCATTGGGAGTCTTCAATCAGAATGAGGTCCTTTTCATGGCGTTCATCATTGTATATATAAACATAATAATAGGGAGTCAGCCCCTCCTGAATGCTTCTTTTGTTACAGTACTCAAGAGCGTTGTACCAATTCACATATTCTACGGGAAGGTCATCACCTATGTTTTGCGAGGGATTCGTCCCCATAACCAGTTGATACTCTTCCTGAGATATGACTTGAGTACCCATATAAAAACTATCGATTGTTTCTTCCGGATAATAGTGTTCATTCTCTGGACGACCGGTTCGTGTAAATCTATCACCTTGGACAAAGACAAACCCCTCCGGACAGTGTTCCTTTGCAGCATTCCAGGCCTCATCCGCGACCAACCCCTCTTTCTGGAGTATCATCTTTTTGGCTTCTGAAGAGAGGAGAGGTAAACTCTTAATGCCGGGATCATCGGGAAGTTGACGAAAAACCTGTTTATCAGCCTCCTCAGGCACAGCTTGTTCCGTCTCTATAGAAACTGGTTCTTCTTCAAGAGACCGGGGTGTTTCTTCATTTTTTGACAAGGGAGCGTTATTACCCTCCGGCGTGTTCTCACGGCAGGAAAACATCGTTGTAATAATGGAAAGAATAAGTAAATAATGAGTAATATGCTTCATAAAAATGAACAATACTATAGCCATGATTAAACATCAATATAGACGCAGCTGAAAAATATACTCCCCATCCTCCAGTCTTCGCACATCACCCGGGCTATCTCATTGCCAGAACATTTGCCAACTTGCTTTTTGTGGATAGATAGGACATCACTAACTTTATTGGAGTTCAGTAAGACGTTGAAGCAGTCGGATGACATGTCCTTCCTGAATCATTTTCTCCCAATGTCCGTCACAAAACCGTTCACCACGGACACAAAAAGTCAGCATTGTTTTAATCCTGTCCATATCAGCGGTTTCTATAACATCTTTATTTTTAAGCATTTTGGCAGCTACTTTGGATTGATAGTCATAGTCGGCCCAGCATTCACATGAGGCTGCTTTCATAAACGCCTTTACCGCATCATCGTATTCAGGAAAAGTCATGGTTATTACACCATCGCTATTTTCCGATCCTCCCGACCATTTTGTTACAGGAGTAAAACCTTCTGCAGACAGAACGGGCAAAAATGAAACCAGTTCTTGAATTTCCTGAGATGTCGGATTTCTTGTTTTCATAAGCCTCCCTATAAAATCTATCCAAAATATAAGTCTCTCTGAACCGTACAAGCTGCCTGAACTCTCGACTCCACACTTACATTACGTATTTTTCCGTTTCATTAAAAATCTTTTATACAGCCAATTTCTGGCTCTCAATCTATTTATACAACTTTCCAGAGCGTCACTTTCATCTTTAGTGATTTGTAATGCTTCTTCTTTTTTCATTCATCAGTACATAATGGGGAAAAACTGATAATCTTTTCTGCTGCCGTCTGCGCCCTTATCCAGCAGGAAGTGGAAGAATTCTCCATTCCTTATCATGTAGCAATCAAAGTGGCGTGGACCGCCTTCTTCATATCCGAAAAACTGATAAATCGTGTCATCAAACAACCATGTTTTTTGCCTCTGGAGTCTGGGTTCAGGACCAATATCCGTATAAGGAAGTATGTAACGGCCAACAGTATGCGTCTGGAAATCCGTAGCGTAATAGCCGATCAGCAGGACAGCCTGGGTATCGCTTTGAAAGGCTCCCCAGGTTCCATCAGGGCTAATATGAAATCCAGTGGTTCCATTATGCCAGGTATAGGCTTTATTTCTGTCTGAAATCCATATATCCCGGAGTCCCAGCTCCTCTGCCGGACTATAGCGGTTAATACTGCCATCCCGGATATCCAGAAGAGAGTGTATATACCCGGTATCTTCTTTCTTCTCCTCTATGAGCAGATACCTGTTAAAGAGCTGGGCTGTCACTTTCCGGCTCAGAATATGATCATCAGAATAGTCATAGAAGGAACCGCCGACCGGCTTGTTTTCCGTATATTTGATTAAGGTATAGTCTGAATCGTTCGGGCCCTCAGCACCGCTATCAGCCCTGTATGCCGGATAACCGGAATCGTTTGTCAGGAAGCCATAGAGATAGTCCCCATACAAAGCGACTTTATAACCGGCATTGTGATAATCAAAGGAGTAGGTTGTCTCTGTTTTACAGTCATACACATAGGAATCGATACCCTTTATATAGAGAAACCGGGAAGACCCGGAAAACTGGTCACTGCTAAAAGAGGGGAATTGGCTCGATATGTCCGGGGAACTATCTATCAGTTTGATTGCCCCTGTTTTGTAGTTATAGGAGTAGATTTCACCAAGACTTCCCTTCTGTGACGTAAAAACCAGGGTCTCTCCATCATTAAGCAGAATCATGGTCATGATGTTCTGAATCTCTTTTCCCTGATAAGCGAGAATAACCTTTTCATCGAAAAACCGTTCTTCCTTTCCAGCGATGGTATAGAAGGAGTACAGTTGGTTCGTCTCCTGATCAAGACGGAGAAATGCCTGCATATTCACCTTATCCGGTGAATCATTGCTGATATATCCTCCGAAACACCATCCTGTCAGTCCGGCTTCCGTGCGGACCTCCAACCAGGGTGCTGTAATAGAATCAATGGTACTTTTCCTGGTACTAACAGTTAGCAGTGTTACCGGTTCATACAGTCCCAGGCTGTAAATAATTTTTCCGTTTTCCTGCGCATCTCTTAACCGTAAGCCTTTGCATATACTTTGATACTTATCACCAATGGTATAGGATTGACTGAACGCCAAGGATGCAAGCCAGAAGACATTGAAAATTACGATCAGTCTCTTTTTTTTCATGCTGATGCGATTTCTCCCAATATTATATGTTTAAAGATTTTTTTGAGTTTGATTTTGATAATTGATTCAGCAACAATAAGTAAACACAGGATCATTGTCAACCTTTCCGTGATTCTCCTGAGGTTGACAGGGAGATTGTCTTATCCAAAGGAAGAAATATGGATTGAGGAGTCTCCTTCGGATGAGTATTTCGAACTGCGAGAAGTAGTCGACATAATGAATCAAAGAATCATCAACGACCTTGTATAGTGCTCCCAAAAAACTGTACAGCTCCTAAATTAAAAATCGGTAGAGAATAGACCGAATGGCTGCATAAAAGTAGATCAATTCGTATCATATAGCCTGTTTTCATAATTCAAAAGACCCATTCTGCAGTGGGGTCTTAACGACGATCAAAATAGAAACATTTCCGGATTAAAAGAGAAAATCAAGCACCAATAAGAATTTCCAATTGGCGTCGATACTGGCGTCAGTACACTTTCAGAAGCAGACACTCGTTTTATCCATAACAGGATAAGCCCATTGATTACGATTGTTTAGGTATAAAAAAAGACACTCCAAAAGAGTGTCTTTCATGTGCCACTAGGACTTGAACTTGTACAGGGTCCTTATGCAGTACATATAGAGCTGTATCGTACCGCATAAGAAGCTGTTATGTAGCATGTTTTCCATATAAAGCTTCTAGGCTCATATAATAAAGGCGTCAGAATTTCAAAGGGAACACATCATCTACAACGTTAATAAAACACCATACCCTTCGGAAAACCTGTCCCTGTCCCCAAAATCGACTTAATAAACAAAGAAAGTTCCTAGTTTGACTATTCTTAATTTTACAGAAAAACAGATTAGTACTTGATGAATTTCTCCCCTGGAACACCACAGATAGGGCATTTGCCCGGAACTACTTTTTCAATATTTCCACAAACAGGACACAGATAATAGAATACCTCTTCCTTGCTATCCAGATTATCCATTGCTTCCTGATACAATCCGGCATGAACCTCTTCTGCTTTCATTGCAAAAGTAAAGGTTCTCACAGCAGCTGTGTTGCCTTCTACCTCAGCCTGCTCTACAAAGGGAGGATACATCTCTTTATACTCGTGAGTTTCCCCTTCTACTCCCGATTTCAAATTATCTAAAGTTGAACCTATTTTCCCGGCAACTTCAAAGTGCTTAAGAGCGTGAATGGTCTCTGCATCAGAGGCCGCCTTAAATAGCTTAGCTGCATTTAAATGCCCTTCCTGTTCTGCCTTTTTGGCAAATGCAAGATACTTTCTGTTCGCCTGGGATTCTCCCGCAAAGGCATCCATTAAATTGTCAGTGGTTTTTGACATGTTTTTCTCCTCACTATTGTTTGTATTTAAAAGCTCAATTAGTTTTTTCACCGCTTCTTTTGGAAAATCATTATCCTTATTTTCGGCTAATAATGTTTTAAGTAAACCTTTTGCATTATCACTCTGAGGAAGCATAAAGCCAGCTTCTCTTAATAAGTCTTCCGCCATGATTCTGTTTGACATTCCAATGGCAGTGGCCAGTTGCCTGATCAGAGGGTTTTCAGATTTTTCACCAATTTTGAAGGCAACGATTTCCTGTTCTGTCTTGCTATTAGACAGGATACCTAAAGCCTTTTTAACCTCATCCGATTTTTTCTGCTGATCAGGAAACTCCTCGGGGACCAGAGATATCGCATGAGAAGGACAGGCATCCACACACAAGCGGCAACCGCTTATACACGTCTCCGCATCAATCTGCCCTGTTTCCGTATCAGTAGCCCCAGTGGGACACACATAAAGGCAAAGACAATCTTTTGTACATAACCGGATATTTCTTACTGCATGCATCAAGCACTCCTTCTGACCTGTGTCATCTTCATGCTCGGAACCTTACAGACCGGACAGACTTCCGGTTTCTCATCACCCACATAGATAAATCCGCAGATATCACAGACATATACATTAGTCTCTTTAAGAAAGTCAGATGAATCGGATTCAGCCTTATTCAAATGGGAATTGATCATCCGGGAAACCTGTTCTCCCCACTTCAATGCCCGTAGTGCCCCTCGGTCATGATCCTTTCCGGCTACTTCATTAGCCAATGCGAAATATGTTGACAAATCACTTTGAAGAAGGACTTTCAGACTATCAAATTCCGGTCGACTCATGCTTTCTGATTTACTGTTGTAGTAAGATGCCAGCTCTTTATAGAGTTCGGACATCTCAGGATAATATTGCTTTTCACAACCCTTTGCGAGATTGGAAAAGATCGCAGACAGTTCTGCTGCCGTATAGCTGATATCAACCGGCAGGGAGAGTGTTGCTGATGTTGAAGCAGCAGGTTTCGAATCCTCTTTCTTTTCATTAAATTCAGCTTTAGATGCCCCGCAGAGAGGGCAGACAAAAGAGGATGGAACATCGGCCCAGACTGTACCAGGAGAAATATCTCCTTCCGGACACCCGGATGCTTCATCATAGATATATCCGCAGATTGAACAAACATACTTCTTCATAATCCATGAGACTCCTTCATTATGATCTAATAAAGAAAGCTTACCATACATTATGAGCATATGCTGATTTATCTTTGATATAATCTAAATGGATTTATGACAATACTGTAATAATTATTCCATCTGTAAATAAAGGAGGGGGCAGGTAATGAAACAAAATTTTCATATCACATAAAAGACCGTTTCATTACTTCATGTGAGCAACGCTGTTAAAGTTCCTATAATCAGCGGCGAAAAAGTTCCGCTTTTACAGACATAAAAAGGGGCAAATATCCTAAAGTAGGGTTACCACACCAACTACGAAAGGAACCTGCCCCTATGTGTCTAAAGGAAGATCGCATGCACGTTGCGCGCATCATGGCCAATCAAGGCCACACACAAAAGTACATAGCCGAGTATCTCGGCGTCAGCGACCGAATGGTCAGAAAATACCTGACCCCCGAGTTCGGAACCCACCCCCGGAAATCCCGGGAAAGCATCCTTAAACCATTCCATCCCATCATAGAAGATACACTGGAAAATGATCCATACTTTAATTTGGTTTATCTTCACGAAAGACTGCAAAAAGCCGGTTACTCAGGCAAAATAACAATCCTTAGAGACTATGCCCGGCAGTATAGAAAGAAACTCATCGAGAAGGCTGTCATCCGGTTTGAGACAGAGCCTGGCCGTCAGGCTCAGGTGGACTGGAAAGAGTGCGGCAAAATGGAAATTGACGGCCAGATCCAGAAGGTCTATGCCTTTGTCATGTTGATGGGTTACAGCCGTATCCCCTTTGTGCAGTTTACCCTGGACATGACTTCAGCAACGCTACTCCAGGCCCATCTGAAAGCATTCCAATACTTTGGTGCCGTTCCACAGGAAATCCTTTATGACAACATGAGAACGGCCTGGTACAACAGCGGCGGTGTCTGGCAGGTAAACTCACAACTCCTGGAGTTCGCTTCAGCCTGTGGCTTCAGACCTCTTCGCTGTCAGGTTCGCAGACCTCAGACGAAAGGAAAAGTTGAGCGTTTCATCGGCTATCTGGGGCACAGCTTCCTGATCCGTGAAGAGGCTTTGAAGTCATGTACTCTACAGGATCTTAATCAATCCGTTATCGAGTGGATCTCTAGAGTCGTGGAAACACAAATGAGTCAGTTCCGGCAGACACGGAAAGAGCGCTTTGACTATGAGAAGCAGTTTATGAATCCCTGGAATCCGGGGGCGGCTCCCGATGTGAGACTTGTGAAAGAACTGCTAGTTTCTCGGGAAGGCGTAATTCGCTATGAAACCAATACATACAGTGTCCCTGCTGATCATATCGGACAGACTGCAACGCTGAAGATTGACACACTGGAGAGAACCGCCGATGTCACCGTTGCTGGAAAGGTCGTAAGGTCTGTGGATATTCTGGCGAAAGGCGCTAAATCAGTCTCAATCCGCAAGGCCGACCGGGACTCTCTTCTGAAACGGTGGAAACGGGAGAACCGGCAGAGCCTAAGGGCAATTGTAGGCCGTTCAGAAAAAAGGGATACTCCTCACTCATCGCTGATTCAGACTGAAGTCGAAATACGCCATCCCAATCACTATGATCAGATAATCGGAGTTGGCGCATGAACGTACTCAGGGAGACCATTGAAACCCGCTTGAATGAGCTGGGACTTGAGTTCATGGCTGCAGGACTGGAAAGCTATCTGGAAGCTCAGTCTCATACCGAGAATACGCTGACACAATCAATTGCAGACCTGTTGGAGCTGGAGTATATTCCCCGGAAAGAACGAGCTGCCAAGAGTCGTCTGAAGCTCTCAGGAATGCCCTGTATCAAGCTGCTAGAAGACTTTGATCCGGCGTGGCTTAAGGGCGGTCTGACCGCCAGTCAGTTAGCCGATCTTTCTAGTTTGGCATTTATTGAAAG
Organism: Oceanispirochaeta sp.; assembly: GCA_963676905.2. Lineage (GTDB taxonomy): Bacteria > Spirochaetota > Spirochaetia > DSM-2461 > DSM-2461 > Oceanispirochaeta. The sequence continues at coordinate 964,884 of CAXXVE010000001.1, read as the reverse complement.
GAAGGAGAATCTGGTCCTGATGGGACCCAGCGGTCTGGGAAAGACCCACCTGATGCTGGCCCTGGCTCACAAGGCCTGTCTGAATGGTTTTACGGTGTGGTACACAAGCTGCATCGACCTGATGGAGAACCTCACCAATGCTCGTGAACAGGGGCGATTAAAGCGGCGGCTAACCTGGTTACGGAAACCTCATTTGATCCTGGTCGATGAAGTCGGCTACGAGAACCTGACCAAAGAACAGGCCAACCTGTTTTTTCAGATGGTGAATACACGCTACGAACAGGGAAGCGTGATAATCACGACGAATAAACCCTTCGGTCGTTGGGCTGAGATCCTGGGTGATGAGGCCATTGCTACGGCGACCATCGACAGGCTGCTCCATCATGCTCATGTATTGAGCCTCAAAGGTGATTCATACCGGATGAAAGACCGGTTGAAAATAGGGATCGTTGATCCTGTTTAATTTTACCCAAAAGCGGAACTTTTAAACCGATGAATTCAGGAACTTTTTAGGCGTTGTTGACACTTCATATTACCCAATATGCGGCGCAGTAGGAGAGAAGAGTAAAATAGAAACTTTTCCGGATCAAAGGAGAGAATCAGACCGTCGTTACTCTATTCAAGTACGGATAAGATTTTCCCAAAGGCGTCAATACTAGCGTCAGTCCCCTTTCAGAAGCAGACGGCCGTTTTACTCCGAGTAGGACAAACCCTATCCTCGAAAGGGTTTAGACCAAAAAAAAGACACTCCAAAAGAGTGTCTTTCATGGGCCCACCAGGACTTGAACTTGTACAGTGTCCTTATGCAGTACATATAGGGCGGTATCGTACCGCATAAGAAGCTGTTATGTCGTAAGTTTTCCATATAAACCTACTGGGTCCGTATAATAAAGGCGTCGATATCGGCGTCAGTTTCATAGTAACCCCTGGTAGTAGTCTCTCTTCCCGTAAATCACTCGTACGATATGGACTTCCTTTGCATGATCATCGACCAAGTTTAATGCTATGTAATTATTAATGATCAATTTTCTATATCCTTTTTTCTGCAAGACTCCATCAGAAACCAAGCTGCCAGAGAGAGGATATTCCTTTAATAAAAGAATCCTATTTTCAATTTCATCAATAATCGTCAAAGCAGAGCTTTTATTCTGAAGCTCTTCCTTAATATAACGATAAATATCACGAAGATCTTCATGAACCTTTCGAGTTAATAGGATTCTGTATTTATTCGTCAAAGAACTCTTTCCTAAGATTCTTTAAAGCGGATTCCGCCTCAAGTAGATCTCCTTTCCTGATATCTTCCTCACCTTCAGCAATTTTATTGAGCAAATCTGTTCTGGCCATATTTCTTTCATATGTTTCCATGCTCATAAGAACCATATCCCCATATCCGTTCTTTGTAACAAATATAGGTTCATCTTTTTCATGGCAAATACGAGAAATCTCAGTAGTATTACGAAGTTCTTTAATAGGGATTATCTGTGGCATAACATCCTCCACAACATTATTATGCTATAATTATGTCACATAATTTTTCTGGTCGCAACTTCCTTGAGCTACTTTGAATAAAGAAAACATTGGAAATCCGTGGGTTCAAAGGCAGACTAGATCAAGTTACCGGAAACTACCGAAATCAGACCAAGCTGTCACCGTTATGAAAACTTTCCACATTACATAACAGATATCTTTTTGTACTCCATAATAGTTCTTATGCGGTGTTTGCTAAGAAGCCAAAGGCCTATTCGCATCATCTCCAAATTGACCTTCTTTACTTGTAGAGATAGACCAATAAAGCCATAAACATAATAGTAGATACCTTCAATGACTTCCTGCGGGAACACACTCTGTTCATATTGGTTCATGGAGAAATGATAACAGATGATCAGGAATTGCAAAAGATTTCATGATTAGTCCCGTTGATAGAACAAGTTCTAAACCTATGCAAATAATATGAAAAGAGAATCTCTATAGTAGTATTATATTTATATATATCGGTTCGCCACATGAACATGGATTTGTATAAAGCGTTCATCAGGTGAACGTGTTTGAACGACGCAAGTTTGCTACATTCAGTTCCGATGATGGGACTGGATGAAATTGAGACAATTTTCTGACATCTGGACACTACAATTGTAATTAATTAGTTACAGGGGATTACTTTAAGCCAGTATCAGAAAAGTCACCATTTCACACTCTTCGGTTTTAAAGTACGTTACGTTAACATATATGTATTTCTGAAACAGTTTACAGGTAATTATTTTTATATTCTTTGATCATAGTCAAAAAGACTGTTCCTAATTATACTATGCCAGCCGTGGATGATTTCAAATTGGAAGCGCCCCGCCAACGCTCCGTGCTGTTTATTTATATAGGATAGACGGCGATAGAGGGCTGTACATCAACGGCGTTTATTACAAATGTTTGAACTGATCATTCTCGAAAAACTCGGCCCCTGAACCGTGATAGCCAAGGGGGGGGTGAACGACCGCAGTAATTACTGCGGCGAAGTCATTCTTAAGATCAAAACGGAGTACAACATGAAATTTGTCTCTTTTGCTTAATGATTCTTTTTTTCGGAAGCTCTTTATATTCACAAGACATTAATAGTTACGGCACATGCATCGACGGTCCTCTCCGTATACGACAGGGGCCGACAACATCATCGGAAATAGTTGGAAAACTTCAGACCGGGGATTCTTTCAAAGTACTGGGGCGTTCTTCCTATTTAGAGAAAATCGGTCAGGATTATAATTATTGGTACAAAATAGAATTTCAACAGAATACGATAGGCTATGCTTTCGGCGAGTTTATAAAAGTGAATAACACTATAAGGAACTCCGATTTCGACATAGATGAGATCATGAAAAGCTATAGGGATTTGGAAGCGTTAGTATGTCCCTACGATATTGTCGATTCCACTTTTAACTCTCTGTTTAACGAATTCAACGAAAAAACCACCGGTTCATATTATGTTTTCAACTATGACGTCGTAACAAAAGAGTTTTACGTCATCAGCTCTAAAGGAATTTACGGAAAAATACCTCTAAACGATTTCAATGTTTCAGAAAGTGAACTGTGGAATTCCCCCACTTTAGTAGACATCTGATAAACTCAAAATGAGGAGATGTTGAAATGGGAAACCAGAGATTTACAGAGGAGTTCAAGCAGGAAGCTATCGGACAAATTATTGATAGAGGCTATTCTGTCCGTGAAGTGTCTGAACGATTAGGAGTATCAACCCATAGCCTTTACATTTGGCTAAAGAAAGATCCGCGATATGGGAAATCTTCGAAATCAGAAAAAGAATCAGATGATTTGAAGAAGGAAGTATCTAGGCTGAAGGCTGAATTGAAACGGACTGAAGAAGAACGTGACATATTAAAAAAAGCCGCGGCATACTTCGCAAACCAGTCCGACTGAGGTATGCCTTCATCAAGAGAAACAGGACAAATTATAGAATTACAACAATGTGCAACGTCCTGAATGTACATCGTAGTGGATATTATTCATGGATAAAAAATCCTAAATCCAAACGGGAAAAAGAGGATTCTATCCTACTGGATAAAATTAAATACTACTGGGAAGAAAGTGATAAAACCTATGGTAGTCCTCGATTGTACAAGGATTTACGAGAAGAAGGTGTTATCTGCGGAATGAATAGAGTTGCCAGAATTATGCGAGATAATAAAATAGAGGCGATTTTAGGCATAAAGAAACATAGATATCAATCAGGTCCCCCCTCAATCGTGTCTCCGAATTTATTGGAACGCCAATTTGATGTGGAAGAGCCTGATAAAGCATGGGTTACAGATATTACCTATGTAAGAACTTTAGAGGGATGGCTCTATCTTGCTGTTGTTATAGATTTGTATTCCAGGACCGTAGTCGGTTGGTCAATGCAAAATACTTTACATAGAGATATCGTCATACAGGCATTATTGATGGCATGTTGGAAAAGAAGACCGAAGAAGAGGGTTTTAATTCACTCAGACCAAGGCTCCCAGTTCGGATCAGATGACTGGATCCGTTTCTGTAGAGATAATAAATTAGATCCCAGCATGAGTCGTCGGGGAAATTGTTGGGACAACGCTGTTGCAGAATCCTTCTTTAGCAGTCTGAAAAAAGAACGGATTAGAAAGCAGGTTTATAAAAGCCGAAAAGAAGCTCGTTCTGATATCTTCGATTATATTGAAGCATTTTATAATCGGAAAAGAAGACATAAGCATTTAAATCAGCAATCACCAGTTGATTTTGAAAGGTCTGTTAGATTAGGTTGAAAGTGTCTACAGAACTGGGGGAATTCCATTCTATTAATGCTTATCCTTGGACTCGATAAAGGCTTTAATGATGAGCTATTAAAGCTTACTCAATCTGTTTGTGATTTACTAGAACGGGTAGCACTTCCAGAATATGATTCTGACGTTCTGAAAATAAATAAACTCCAAATTCTTAAGAGGTCAAGGAATCTTAATGAAGACGAAGTCTCTTCACTGCTAAATATTAAAGAAAGAAGACATGATGACTATAAATTTCAAACTTGTATCGCTATTTTAATGGGAAGCATCGAAGTCCCCGTATTGCTTAAAAAGATGGATGATGATGATATTACTATGTTAAAGACATGGCCTATTTGGAATCTATATGCCCCTTCGGTATAACAAATGAGAGAATATAGCCCTACTATTATCAAATCGAGTGAAGCTTGCAAAATAGAAATCCTGCTCAATTTTTCTTGATGCTGTCCTGTCATCGGTACTGAATAACGAAGACTTTCGTCATTCAACTTCTGATAAGGTATGTTCTGTCGACTTGGAGTATAGGTCCTTGTCCGGAACGGATTGATTACCGGAGCCATGGGTTTGAGACATTGATATGGTATTGTAGGAATCCATGGCTTACTTTTCCATACCTTTATAGATAGCTATGAATTTTCCTCTATTGGAATAAAGAAATCTTTCTCAATTCTCGTCAGCCCCTGCATTGGAACTTACAGTGGATTAATTCCTACATTAAGTTTCACTAGTTGGCATTTTATGGATTTGAATCATCGTTGAACACAAATCCAATTTTTTTGTTTAGTATCAAATTTAACTTGGAGGAACATATGAACAGGAGATATGACTTTGTTGGTCACCAATACATTCCTATTAATGATATTAGTCCAGATTCATTAGGGTCAATTACAAATCTAATATTTAGAACAGATGATGTAAAGTTGAAATGGCTTGAACTATCAATGGAGCAAATTGGATATTGGAGAGCAAGGCTTAGGAGTACATACATTAGTTGGGCTTTAATGATAAATGGATTACATGTCGCTCATGAAAAATATGCAGATCCAGAGTGGATAGAGTCAAATACTTTTAGAATTTCTTCAGTTAGACCGTCAAAAGGCAAAGCTGAATTACAAGTAATCGCCGAATGGGAAGGTCGTAATGTCGCAAGTGCACATATGCAGCAGCTACCAATGATTTGTAGCTATGGACTGATCGATTTATATTCTTGCCTTGAAGAAATGGTTTTCGAGTTATTTCGATTGTATTGGAATGAAAATCCTGATCAGTTAATAAAAGGACCAGAGTTTAAAGAACTACGAATGAAATATCGAAATAAAGAAAGAGATCCCGATGCTTGGGAGAAAGGATTCAAAGACCGATTAGATTCTTGGCAGAGAAAAAAGCTTTATGATGGATTAGGGCGTATTTTTAGATCTTATTGTAGCCAATTACAATTAAAAACACCTGATAGGTATATTCATACAGATTTTGACTCATGGGCTAAAAGTATAGAAGGTTTGTCATTAGTTAGGAATTGTTTAACACATGGAGCAATAAATGCCCCGAAAGAATTAGAGGAGTTTTCATCTCAACCTTATCGAATGGGTTTCAGTTTTAAAGAAGGGGATGAAATAGCGATATCTCTGACAGACTTAATGAATGTTGATTGTTTTTGTGACTCTTTACTTACAGGGATTAATCTTTCCCTATTTGAAAAAGCTTCAGGGTATTCAACTTCAATGAAACATGGTGAATGAAAATGGGTCTATCTATTATAAGGGGATATTAAGTGTTGATTGCAGAAAAATACTTAACTCCACTACCGATAACATGTCTTCTGTCTTCATTGAGTGATACTTATCAATCTTTCCAGAGTGGAAAGTCTCAGAATATGTTATAACCTTTAGACCATGAAGTCTGTATTTGAATACACTCTTGGAAAAAAGGCAGAAGATACGACAAGTGGGATTTTACATTTTCTGATGGAGAAAGGCTCTGATCATATGTTTCAGAAAATTTCTGAGTACTTTCAGTTTGAAGTTAATTCTAAAGAGCAAATAACCATTTCTGAACAGACTGCTAATGAGTTCGGTCGCTTTGATCTCCATATTGCCGCTAAAGACGAAAGCTTTGAATATATAATTGAGAATAAGTTAAGTGCTAGTTTCACGTGGAATAAAGATGGCATCCATCAAGTTGAACGGTATATTAACTATTTAGGGCAATCTGGGAATAGAAGAAATAAGTTGTATATCTTATGTCCTGCCCAGAGAACGCCACATATCGAACGAGAGGTTGAAGCCTATTCAATAGAAAATGTTCAAATTTCTATAATTGAGTGGGAAGGGCTATGCGAGCTCTTAAAACAATTTGACAATCCTGTTGGCAAGGAGCTAGTGACATTTATTAATAGCCGTTATCTTGTTAACGCTCGATTGTCAGAGGAGGGGGTGAAGATGTTTAGCGACTGTAATTATGGAATTGATTTCATAAGGATGATGCAGATAATTGATAAAATTCATTCCTCTTTAGATCTTGATAAAAAGAAAGCTCCAAAGTTTGATAAAGATGACTATTCGTACGGTTTCTTTTTTACCTATGGAAAGAACGAGTACTGGTTTGGTTTCCTTCCTGATATATGGGCAAGCCATGGGGTGCCAATAGCTCTTCAGCATAGATCATTGACAAAGGAAAATGCTCACTTCAAATCATATAAGAATTTTGAAGGAGAAGAGCTATATAAGTTTTTCCATGCTTTTGAGAATTTTAGTGACTCAGGTGCTATAATAAATCATTTGGGAACTCTAATCGAAACCTGACTTCCTGGGTCATTATATTTTTCTCATTAGCCTCATCAACAAGAACTCAACTTCTGATAAGAAACATTCTGTCGACTCTAAAAAGTTTTGTCGTCATCTATCTCCTTAATATCTTGTGAAACTGTATAATGTCTTGAATCATAAGAGATGTTTGAATTTACAAAGGAGATCAATAGTCTATGTCCCATGAGAAAATTGCATCAAGGCTAGCTTCAATATTACAACAGCTCAATGATGGGCATACTATAAATGTTAAAGATCTTGCAGAAGAGTTCAATGTTAGTGAACGGACTATCCAAAGAGATCTCAATGAGAGATTCTCCTTTTTGCCATTTGATTGTGATAAAAGTGGTAACTATTCTCTTGACCCAGCATTCTTAGGACCGATTACAGGAGAAGATCTCAATCAGTTTGTGAATAGCTCCGGGATAAAATCTCTATATCCCGATATAGCAAAATCATGGATTCAGAATGTTCAAAAGACTAAATATCAAGATGTCTATAAAATCATCAGCCATAACTATGAAGAAAGTAATGGTAGTGAGATTTTTCGTGTTTTTGAAAAATCTATTAAAAATAACCACCAAGTTAGTTTTAGGTATAAGGAAAAATGGAAATGTCAACATTGGTGCAGTCCCTAAATACCCCTATAATTTTATGAAGCCTTTTTCAAAACAGCTTCTTTCTCCCTGTAAATAACTGGAGGCCAGCCTCCCTCGTTTACCGTACTGATGCGCTTCCGATTATAGTAAACCATGACGTAACGCCAGATTATGGTTTTTACTTGTTCCCTGGTCATTTTCCTTGTTTTTATTTTATACAGCTTTTCTTTTTTCAATGTAGCAAAGAAACTTTCCATCCGGGCATTGTCATAGCACTTCCCGACATCACTCATGCTTTGGACAGCGCGATAGTCTCCAAGTTTCTTTTTGAATTGATCACTTGTATACTGGCTCCCGGCATCACTATGAATAAGAACACCGCTTCCGGGAGTCCTGCTTTTATATGCGTCATCAATGGCTTGAATGCATAATTCCTTTTTCATGTGGCTTTTCATTGTGATACTGACGATTTCACCTCCAAAACAATCTAAAACAGGTGCTACATATAACTTTCCATCAGAGCACGGCACTTCGGTAATATCAGTCAGCCATTTCTCATTTGGCCGTGTTGCTGTGAAGTTCCGCTTCAGTACATTATCAGGTCTCTGAGCCTTTTTATCCGCCTTGGTTAGTCCGTTTGGACTTCTACGGCTCTTATGGAGCAGATTCCCTCTCCGCATAGCTCTGATTACTGTGGATCTGGAAACAGACTCCCCATTTTGCTGTAATGCAATGTGAACCCTGTCGATTCCGTAGTTCTTATTATCCGGGTGTTCATCCAGGATTTCATGTATTTTGACCAGAAGAAGTTGCCAGGCTCTCGGCTTATTTCGGGTTCGTTTCCACTTGTAATAGCCTGTTTCGCTGACATTCAATGCCTTGCATGCCGTTACGACAGGAGTCATTTTTTCTTCCTGAAGTTCACAGATATAGGCAAAGATTATTTTTGTACTTACTTCTTCCGGTCTCGTGCGAAAAAACCAAGTGCATCCTTGAGAATCTCATTAGCCTCTTTCAGATCCTGATTCTCTTTCAGTAATTGTATCTCCCGCTCAGTCAGTGGAGAGCTGTCTGATGCTGATTTTTCACTGTTTCTTCTTTTCCGTGCTTTCCGCCAGCCGGATAATGTTCCGTAATTAACTCCCAATTGCTCCGATGTTTTCTTCAAACCAATTTCATCGGATAACTTTAATGCCTGTTCTTTAAACTCTTTACTGTACTGTGTCATTTAATACCCCCTGTTATTTTCGGGTATTTTTAGACTGCACTTTTATGATAATCCTTCACCTCTCTAATTTCAACTCTTTTGCTTGCTTCAAAGCAATGAACATCACAAGATGAACATAAACGGCCTTGTTCCTTCCATTTACAATGTTCCGTTTGCTGAAGGCTGTAATCCAAAAGTGATTTACAAGACTCACATAATGATGAAATAGTCTGATGATGTCTATGACAATAGAGAGTATGCATACGCTCAAGGGTTTTCTCGTCCAATTTTCGACTAACAAGCTTATTCATTTAATTGAAGGATAGCTGGGTTTCCAAAAGAGGAAAACTCGGAATTTTCAATTTATGTCCATTTTTGAATAAGATTTCTTTATTCTCAAGTAATGAGATGGCTCTTGATAGTGCTTCTCTGGAAAAATCCAACTCTTCTGCCAAAGTCGTAATATTGACTTCAAACTCCTTACCTTCATCGAAATGACTTAACAGGTAAAGGATGATACGGTCTGAAATCTTCTTATAGGATAGGATTTCCATTCTTTCGGTCATTGTGGAAACCCTATAGGAGATTCTTTGAAAGAATATTTTTTTAAAAGACGGCTCCATCAACAAATTATTCAACTGTTCTACATTCAATTCAAGAACTGTTGCTGGTTCATCAGCAATCAGCCATCCTCTATAATTCTCTTCTGCAAGTACAAGCAATTCCCCATACATTTCTCCAGGATAAAACTTCGTGAGTGATAAGGCTTTCCCTGAAGACAAGTATTTCTTCATACTTAACATTCCTGATTGGACATATCCCAGGGAAATGCATTTTTCATGAGGTCTATGAAGGACTTCTCCCTTCTCATAATTTTTTTGTATAGCTTCTTTGAAGAGATCAGAAAATTTCAAATCTTCTTACCTTGATTTTCTTCCACCTGAGCCTTCTCGTAAATCTCTTGCACCCTCCGTTGAGGAATCAACTTGACCATAAGCAAAGCAATTATACCAATACCAATGATATCAATTACAAGCCGTGAAAGAGCAAAGCTATATCCCAAAGATTTCATTTCAAAAAGCAACATAGGGATTTTAGTAGTTGACCATGCCCCGATAAAAATCAGAATGTTATAAAACGTTACTCCCTTTTTCATTAGCACTGCGGCCACAGGAAAGGCTCCATAGAGCGGTCCGGCTGCGGCTGATCCCAGAATTAATGCAAGGAGGACTCCTTTCATCCCTGAATCTTCACCCATAAGTTTTACCATATGCTCTCGGGGAACCCAGACATCCAATAGACCAAGCAGAATAAAGATGGGAGGTAGAATCAACAATAATGTTTTTAATTGAGTCCAGAGCGCTGCTCCCGCTTCCGGGGCTTTGTGCGGAAAAAAAACGATAAATACAGTTAAGATTGCCAAAGTAATCAATGTCCCACGATAGCGGATGAGGAATCTCTTCATTGCATCACTCCTACTAACAACGCGACAAAGGATGCCGCTGCAAAGACGAATAAAAAAGACAACAAATTTCTCAGGATTGCGGTCTGTTTGCCGAAGTACTTGATTTCCATAGGCAGAGTAATAATCCCAACCATCATCAAAGAAGTGACAAAGGCTGCCACCTGAAGAACACCTGCACCACTATCCAATAATTCTCCAGCCACAGGAAAAGCAACAAAACCGGGAATCAAAGTAATTGCTCCGACCAATGCTGATGCTATAAGACCTAAAAAGCCTGAAGAATCTCCTAAATACCGGGAAATGGTACTTTCGTCAAGCAAAGTTAGTATCATGGCAACCAGCATGAGTACGGAGAGTAACTCGGGAAGTATATTTTCCATAGAACGAAGGGCTTTTCTTAAGGCCTTTTTCGTTTTCTCCCGGCTTTTAATAAATGAAAGTACCAGTAATGTCACAACAACCAGGTACAGAAAATATACATCCATATAAGCTCCATTTATTCGTTCAGTCTTTAATTTATGGTTTTGGTGTTTTCACAACCATAACCCTAAGAATATCTTCAGCGCTGTAATTTTCAAGGGCATGGGGAATATCTTTAGGACTCTCCACAATTGAATCAGCTCCAACCGCTGTTCTTTCTTCTCCAATTTCAATCCATGCTTTACCTTCAAGGATATAGAAAAAAACATCAACAGGTGTCGTATGAGTATTCAATCTGGCTCCAGGTTGAAAAGTAAGATGGTTTACAAGAGCTTCCTCATGGTCATATAGTTTTTGAGCTTTTACTCCGTTTTTCTGAACGACAGTCTCAGCAATTTCAACAGATGTAATCTTCATAGTTTCTTCTCCCTTTTATCCGATTTTGCATACATTCGTAGGACATGCTTCTATGCATTGATAACATAATAAACATTCATTCTTCTGATTATATCGCTTTCCATCTTCTCTGGTGAGAATTGAACCAGAAGGGCATTTTTTCTGACAAGCACCACAGCTGATACAGCCTGATTCTTCAATTTCCATGGAAATCTTAGCCTTTCTTGAAACAATGCTTAGAATAGTTCCAAAGGGACAGACGTTGCGATGCCAGAATGCTTCCTCAAAGAACAACGTAACAACAACTGAAAACATAGTGATATACAAAAGAAGATTTATCTTAATGTGGAATAATTTAATCATTACCATTGCAGAGAGAAACAGAATAAGGATAAAATATCTGCTCCATTTATTAGAAAGGATTTTGGGAGATTTGAATCTTTTAATCTTCAGTTTTTTGTATATCCATTGAATAGGACGGAAAAACGTATTCATCGGGCATATCCAACCACAGTAATACCGACCAGCGAATATTGAGATGATTACTCCTAACAAGAAAATGGCAAACCAAAGTTGAAGCTTATGGTTAGTTGTCAATCCGATGAAAATAGCAAGAGCCAGAATCTCAACCAACCATCTGATTATGTTACGTGTTTTCTCTTTCATAAAAGCCTCCTGCTAATGCAGGATAAGCTATTTCTCATCCAGCTACTGTGATAGATATCACGTTTTTATGAGATTTTCTCAGAGATTAATTCATCTTAACCACCAGAACCCTGGCTATGCCCGTCCCATTATTCTTCATCCCTTTAGGAACTCGTCGAGGACACTCGACAAGACTTTGAGAAATAGCATAAGCTGACTCACCATTTATGGACAACAACACTTCTCCCTGTAGTACCAGAAAAAAGACATCCTCTTCTGTCGTATGTTCAGGAACCTCTCCTCCTGGCCTTAACTCAATGATGACAGCGGCAGTAGAATCTGAAGCATAAAGTCTGCGCCCTTCGGTTAACTCAGTGGAAAGAACCGACGGAGCTGTATCAAAATCGATTTGTTTAATCATACATTTATTCTCCTGTCTTATTAATTGATTATTCCATATGATTCTACTTCGAGCATCAGCTTTCTCTGAATGTCGTCAGATAAGTATTGATATGCTACAGGAAAAAGGATTCTGTCCTCTCGAAAGACAAGAGAACCCAGCAGGAAAAACATCTGTCCATATGTCTTGTTAAACTGATTAAAATCCCAGTCATGAATGGATAGCATTTCCTGACAGTCTTGTAATCTCGGCCAGATGGTTTCTTCCAAGTGCCACATTAATTGAATGCACTTTGTAGGAGCTCCGGCGGCTTCTAATGAGGAAAATACTCCATATTGCAATTTTAGATAGTGCTTCTTTATAGTTTCTACTTTCTCAAGTTCTGATTTGAATAAATCTTTGGATACTTTCAGGTTCTCTTTCAACTCTGGCAAGATTGAGAGATAAGTCCTTTTTAAGTTGCTCAGCATGTCCTCAATTAACCTGTTTTCTGTATCCAGGATATGAAAGATGCTGTCAGAAGGAAATTCCGGTTTTTGCTGGTTCTCCAATCCTAAAGTTGCAGCCCTGATAAACTTGGCAACAGTACTCTCAATTGCTTCAATATCTTGAAACCGGATTATGAGATTCTCAATAGCAATATTGACTTCATGGGCTGAGCAATTCTTCAGATCCTCTTCAAAGTAGGTAAAAAGAGATTTATCCACCTTTCCCCGATGAAGAAGATGGATATATTCAACCAGTGCAATAGTGATATACGAATCCATTACCAATCCAGTAAGCGGCGTTCGCCTTCAAGAGCCCGGATTCCAGAAACTTCCTGACTGACTTCAATAATCCCTCTGTATTTGCCCTGTTCATCAAAAATGGGAAAATACCTGATATGGATAAACATACCATTCATCTTTATCCAGAATTCTGCCTGGTCTTTCTCGCCCCTTTTAAGAGCCTCAACAATTTTCTCAACCACATGAACACTTTTGGGAGGATGACAGTTGGCAACTTCACGGCCAATGATACCAGGACTTCTGGGAAAGATACGCTCTTTGCCCTCTGAGTAATAAGCAACCTTGTCGTTCTCATCCACATAGGTCATATCAAAGGGGAGATTTTTTAGAAGCAGATTTATCTGGGTTACTGACAGAGCTCCTGTATCAAGTGAAATCTTTTTATCTCCAGACTGGATTACAGCAGAAGTTTGTACGGGGGTTGCTTCTGAACCGGCATCTCCCACAATATTGGCATCCCAGAGGTTGCCCGGTTCTATCCAGCAGTACCCGATAGCAGATTCACCCTTTCTTATGGAAGACCAAGCCTGAGGTGGAAGCTTTCTAATTGAGGTTGGAAAGAGGATTTTCTCTTCCATAAACACCATATTCTTTAGAGCTTTTATCAGAGCACCCGTCTGCTTCTTTACAGCTGAGAAATCTCCTTTATTGTAATCATCTTCCAGTTTCCTGAATAAAGCCCGTATCTCATCATGCTTTCCCCACATAACCTTGGAAGGACCGGTAAAACCCACCGACTCCAGATAAGGAAAGAGCTGATTCTCCTTCCGAACATAGTGAAGCTCAATCATCTTCACATCTTTTAACTTGGACAGGAAGTCAGATTTAATAGACAGCTTGAGACCACGTAACCTTTTCTTCAGCTCTTTATTCTCAAGCCTGTATGTATGCACAGGATGACCAGGAAGGACTTTAGATTTCCCCTGTTTCTTAAGGGCATCATCAAAGACTTGAACATGTATATCACAGAGTTTCTGTACATGCTCCACCGGAACCCCTTCGTTGATCAGAGACTGCTCCACATTGGCAATCTCTTCAGGGCTGATATCCCGGATCAGTTTATCAAAATCTTTCTTCACTCTCCGGATATCAGAGCCTTCGTTGAGATCTTTGACAATCTTTCTCAGCTCTTCCTCTTTAACCTTATTGGTACCGATTCCTTCTCCCATAAAAGTCCTCCGTGATTCTTAAAAGTATCAGGTGTATTAATCCTGTTGTAAAGGAGTTTTCAAGACTTCAAAAAGGATACTGTTCTCAAGATGAATGTGGTTAAAAGTATCTTTTTCAAGAGCATCCAAAAGCTCATAGACTCTTTGGAAGGAGAGACATGCATCCACCGGTACCTGATACCCTCCTGTGACCGTATTTAATTCTTTAAAAAGATCTCCCGCAGCATCATGCTCATCCTCAGTCGATTGCATCTCAACAATAATATCTTCCAGCACCTTGCCATCTCCCGATTCATCATACTCCAGGATACGGGGAAACAGGCTCTCCTCTTCCTTTACCAGATGGGCTTCCAGTTCGGTCTTCAGGGTTCCGAAAAGCTTGTGAATCGTAAGAAGAAGAGGACCGTGATTCCTGAAGTGTGCCTTAAGCACTTTGAACATCAGGACATTCGCCTCGGCCAGGGTCTCTTTCATAAAAACATGATGGGTCTGGAGAATACGGTCTATAATCTCAGGAACAGAAGCCTTTCTCCAATCTTTATACTGCTCAGACAGCGTCTCTTTTTCCTTCAGGACAGCTTCCAGCTCTCCAAATACCCGGCTTTCATCATGGCCACCATCCTTTACAGCTTTCTCCAGACTATCCTTGCCGCCGCAGCAGTAGTCCAGACTGTATTTATTCAGTACAGGTATAACCTGCGGATTCTCTGCAACAAGTTCACCCAGGGATTTATTCCTTATATCTGCAACTTTCATTTTACACTCCTTTGCCGCTCACCTGTTCAATGGTGTAATAAACGGCTCTTTTCAGCTGTTTTCTGTTTTCCTCATTTAGAGAAAATCTGATACGGATGGGGAAATTCACATCCGTCATTCCCGTGGATTTGATGATCTCGTTAGTTTTGAATGTCTGGAAATCAGAGTCCTCCAGATAGTCCTGGATGATCTCAATGGGTTCACCGCTCCAGCCGTAGGAGCCGAATGCCGCGGCATATTTTCCTTTCAGATCAACTTCCTTCAGCCCTTTAAGAACTTCTTCCAGTTTTCCGGGCATATCGGCATAGCGTGTGGAGCTGCCGAAGAAAACAATATCCGCCGCTTCAACAGCCTCTCTAACCTTTGACGATTCAGTTTGATCAACATCCAGAATCTTCAGGGGAATATCCACCTGTTCATACATCTGCTGTATTGCCTGGGCAATCTTCTTTGTGTTGCCGGTCATGGAGGAATAGAGAACCAACCCGTTCACTGCCGATTCTCTGTTCTGGCTCATCTCATCATACAGGTCAATATACTTCCGGGCATTATCCCGGAGGATGTAACCGTGAGAGGGGGCAATCATCTGAATATCCAGACCGGAAAGGATCTCGATCAGGTCTCTCACATAAAGCCGGTGAGGTCCCATGATCAGCTGGTAGTAAGTCTTGAAATCCTCCAGAATATCATTTGGTTCTCTGTCATCAAAGTAGTTCTCATTGGCCACATGGGTGGAGAAGATATCACAGGAATAGAGAATCTTGTCTTCTGGACAATAAGTCACCATGGTCTCTTCGGTATGAAGGTAAGGCGTTTCGAAGAACTGGAGGGTCTTTCCCCCGATGTCCAGGGAATCACCAGTTTTCACAATAAGGAACTCTCTGTCATGGAGTTTGTACATTTCCTTCAGTTCATAAACAGCAGGTTCTGTACAGACAATCACGGCATTCACCGCTTTAGCGGCCAGAGTACGAAGACCTCCTGAATGATCAGGCTCTGTGTGATTGATGACAATGTACCGAATAGCAGCCAAGTCGATCTCTTTTTCCAGATTGTCTCTGAACTCTTTGCCGAAAGAGATATCCACCGTATCGATAATGGTGGGCTTTTCTGATTTGATCAGATAACTGTTATAGGTTGTGCCTTTTGTCAGAATAAGGCGATGAAAAGGAACATCCCTGGCATCAACCTTTCCAATCCATGATGTATTGCCGTTAATTTTTATACTCATTTCTATCCTCCTGGTAACCTTCGATTGGTTAACTTGTAACTGGAGAATAAACCCGGTATAAAAATAAAAATGTGATTTGACGCACAATATGAAAAATAATTAGATCATTTCTTCCAAAGCGCTTTTTTCTGTAATGATTATTTTACGGTGACCTATGATCTTGATGACGCCGCTCTTTTCAAAACTACTGAGTTTCCTGCTCATCGTTTCTCTGGTAACACCGGCAAAGTTGGCCATCTCTTCCCTGTTTAGGGGAGTTTCAATGCGAACTCCCTCGATAGTCAGGGAGCCATACTTCTCCACCATATCCAGGAGGACATACGCCACTTTTGAGTCTGTATCATGGCTTGAAAGATTACCTGCCAGATTTTCCATCTGAATCAACCTGCTGGAAACCTCATTCAGAAGTTTGATGCCGATCTCGGGATGGCTTACCAATAGCTTATCCATTTGCGGTTTACCGAGTGTACAGATCTTCAGATCTGTGATGGCTATAGCAGAGAAGTTGCATGGAATATTATCACTCAACAGATAGTATTCGCCAAAAAAGGAACCATTAGAGAGGATTCGGAGTATTTGTTCTTTACCATCTTTTGTAAATTTGGAAAGTTTTACCTTTCCTTCATTTATAATAAAAAGTTCAGACGCTGAATCACCTTCATGGCACAGGAATTCACCTTTGCGGTAATCAAAGTGTCCAGTCATCCGTATGATGTCGGCAATCTCATCATTATCCAGTGAGGCAAATATTGGAACTTTTCTGGCACATCCTTTATTATGGCAGTGGCGGCATACATCTTGGTTCATATTAAAAAAATAAGACATCCATTGCTCTTCATCAATATAACCAGATACGAACTTGTATTCATTCTTAAAACACATATAAATAAGAGCGAGGTAAAATCAAGATGCCAGTAGTGAGCTCCAATACAATACTCTATTGTAACATTTGGGAGGAAACAGTTTCATTTTATAAATCTATCCTAAAACTTCCTGTACTCCTTTCAAATGAATGGTTTGTTGAATTTAAATTATCAGAGAACTCCCGACTAAGTGTCGCGGACTCTCAAAGAACCACGATAAAAAGCTCTGGTGGTGCAGGAATCACACTCTCTCTGGAAGTTTTGAATTTAGAAGAGAAAAAAAATGAACTGAATCAATTAGGGATTAATTCTTCACCAATAAAGAGCCATCCCTGGGATGCGATGATTTTTTATTTACATGACCCAGAAGGTCATCGTATAGAATTCTGGCAGAGAAAATGATTTCATAACTCACACCATGATAAATTGATTACAATTGAATATAACAGGATTTCCGGATTACATCTTTCTGGAAATCCTTCAAAATCTACTTTTCAAGAACGATAAGATGAAAGAAATCAGAAACCTCGGCTTCTTTCCCAGCATAACCGCCAAATATCTTTGATTTAATAAATCCAGCTTCCAAGGCAATTTTTTCAATTCTGCTGCTGATAAAGGGAAAGTGCTGGTGTAAATCTATATCAGTCTCGTTGGTTCCTTTATCTTTTACCGAGGTCTTGAACCCATATTTTGCAGAATCTTTTAATGCCACATATTCTCTGTTAAACTCAATCTTATTCGTTTCTGCCTTCAGAAATATAAAATCAGGAGCAATCATGGGATTGCTGTAATTCAATATCTGAATAATCATCGTTCCATGCTCTTTCAAAGCTTTTTGCGCTGATTGAAGAAAACCTCTCAATTCAGACTCATCATCAAGGTAAACAATTGTATTACCCAGGCAAGTGATGAGATCATAGAAATCAGATTTTGATTTATTGAAAAACCCAAGCATATCTGCCTGAAGGAACTGAATGACACCTGGTTGGTAAGGAGGCATTTGCTTTTTTGCCTCCGCAATCATAAGTTCATCAAGATCAATCCCTGTTATTTCTCTGGTAGGAGAGGATAATTGATAGACAAATTCTCCACTGGCACAACCGATATCCAGTATTCGTTGAGACTCTCCCTTCGCAAGGTACTGTTCAACAAAATTGACCTTCTCCTGGGAGGAAGGGAAAATCTCTTTATATTCTGCGGCTAAGACTTCATATAGTTTCATGTCATTAAGTATAAGAAATCATTCAGACTATTTCTGTAACATATGCAACGAGATTAAATATGCATGGATTAGTCCCGCTAATAGAACAAGTTCTAAACCTATGCAAGTAATATGAAAAGAGAATCTCTATAGTAGTATTATATTTATAATACTGTATTTATTTATATATATCGGTTCACCAGGTGAACACCGGCGTTCACGTCATGAACGTGCAGTTCACCACATGAACATGGATCTGCACTCTGCGTTCGTCTGGTGAACATGTTGTTGAATGAAGCAAGATTGCTACATTCAGTTCCGATGATGGGACAGGTTGAAGATAGAAAGACGGTTAATAAACTCTAACACCTCTAGATGTAAAAGATAAACCTTGTTGGCCAGAAGTAGATATCATCACAGCTTCAAATAAAATTGGGTTCAGTTCATTTCCTACTGCCCATTTAAACAGAAAATTTGCGCCCGATCCACCTTTTATATCAGATTCAGCAATTACTACTTCAACAGTCTCTAATGGATTTAAATAGATTGGTTTTTGAAGATAGCTTCTAACCAGATTACCATCAGTATCAAAATAATCTGCTGATAAAAGATATGCCTTATCATCTTTTGAAACATTTCTGATACTTACCGTTGAAGTTAAATAAAAGGGTTTATTTTCTTGTATATAATAAATATGTGAATACAGTGGTAAATAAGTCATTCCTTGTGCTAATGAAGAATATTCAATATTATCCACACTTCTGTTATTCCATGATGTTCTTGATAAATTTGGAAAACTTGATTCTTGAGTGCAGGAAGAAAAGGCTGATACTATAAGAATTAAATTGATTTGAATTATCTTATTCCACTTTCTCATCATATAATTATCCTATTGGTCTAATAAAGTATTTTCTTGAAGTTCCTTCTACATCATGATAATAGTAAAAACACTCTGGGTAAACAGAATCAATGATTCTCAGCAATTCGGGAAGCTCCTCTCTTGTAATTATCGTTTTTATCATTTGATATTCTGTTTTACTATGCCCCCCAGAAGCCGTCTGACCTGTATATGTCCTATAATCAAGTGTCCTTTTAATTAGCTCACCGATCTTTTCTGGATCATCAGTCATGATTGTCAACAGAGTGATTTGAAACTTTTTATACAAATTATTCAGAGTTTCTGCTGCTATAAAGATATAAATACTTGTATACATGAGAGTATTGATGGCAACTTCAAAAGTATCCGTCTTGATAACATCCAGTACAATTCCAAATGTAGTAGAAACAATAGCGGCTATCACTGATACAAATCCCACAGGTTTTAAAAGCTTCATTGCAAAATATGCACCAATAACATCTTCATCTCCTGTAGATCCCCGATGTTTAAAAGCTAAAGCTTTTGCAACACCAGCTAACAATCCTCCAAATATAACGAGAATAATTCTTTCGTTTTGAGATTCTGGTTGTGCGAACTGGAACTCAGGCAGAAAACGTAAGAACAGCACAACTATTAAAACTGTGATGAAAGACCTTACTGCAAACTGCTTACTTACTTTGAAAAAACCAAATGTCAGAATAAGAAACTGAAAACCGATATATAAATACAAGAATAATCTCTCACTGTCATAAAAATAGGATAACGATGAGGCAATCCCTTCAGTACCAGTAAGAATTATTTTTGATGGTAGAACAAAGTATTTTAGAGCAAATGCGTAGAGGATTCCTGCAAAGATTATTAAACTTAAATCTATAGTAATATTCAAACCTGACTTCATTTTGATCTTTTTCATGTTTTTCTCACTTTTAACTCGATATTGAATATTATACAGATTAACCAATCAAATTTAGTTTAATAGAATCAAAACAAAAGTGAAATACTTAGATCTATCAACTACTGTCCTCGAAATTATTTATTGGAGATTATTTATGCGTATAGCAGTTACTGGTTCGCACAACAGTGGAAAATCAACAATTATTGAGCTGCTCTCTGAGAGTTTTCCCAATTATAATATATACGACGAACCTTATTATCTATTACTAGAAGAGGGATATGAGATTCCCGACCCGCCATCTCTCGATGAGTATCGGGCCATGCTTGAGAAATCACTCGAATTAATAGAAGAGGAGCAAAGTGAAGATGTATTCTTCGACAGATCACCTGTTGATCTGCTTGCATATACTCTTGTTTCTGATAATTACGGTGAAATTGACGAAGATAAGCATTTTGAAGAAGTTAAGAAAAGTATTGAGTCTCTGGATGCTCTTTTTTATCTACCTATCGAGGATATAGATGTTCCCAATTCTCCTGCAGATGAATATTCCGACCTGCGAGAGGAAGTCGATGATATGATTGACAGGATCATTTACGATCTTGCTGGGAACACGCCGGTTATTCAGCTTTCCGGAGACCTGGAATCCAGATTGGCTACGGCCGAACGGTATATACGCTCTGCAGGCCGGTAGGATAAAAGAGGCTCTGTCTATTTCAGCCGCATCAAATTCTTCCATTCAACTTACCCTGGATGCTCATTCTTTTCTCAAAGCCGAACGATAAGTCTTTAGATCAGTTGGGAATCTGAAGAGTTGCTCAGCCTTTATTTTGGAGTTACTATTAAGTCTCTATGACGATCGGAGAACTGAGCAGGAAATTCGAGTTATCCCGAAGTACGCTCCGGTATTATGACAGGATAGGCCTTCTGCCTCCTTCTGGAAGTACAGCAGCCAATTACCGGATATATACGGAGAAAGACGTACAGCGTCTGGAAAAAATATGCCTGTACAGGAAGTACAGGGTCAAGACATTTTCCCAAGAGATTTTACTCTATTGTTTGTACCTGGAAGGGAAAGCAGGTAAATCATTTTCTTCAAGAGATTTGGATTATTTCGATAATGTAACGAATGTAGGTTGAGCTGTTTCCATCGACAACATGGTCATCATGAAAAATGCACAGAATACCGATGTGGTTGCGAGCTCCGAGAATCTTCTGGATCAGGGGATGACTCTTAGCTGTACAGCCGCATCTGGAATGAGTTTAAAACGACAAAACAGGCGGACTCTGCCCGGCGATCGGATTTTACAGTCCGCCCAGGTCCTTTCAAGTCTTGAAATGATGCTGAAATGGTCTATAATTCCTGGTAATTAAAAACATTATCCGGAGTCCTGAATGAATCAAACAGACAACAGCATTTCAGATTCTTCCTACTTTCTCCACAAACTGGAAAGTAACGTTTTCCTGTACAAGCGGATACTGATCATCCTGGGAATTGCCAGCCTGGGACTTCTGATACGCAATTACCTGGTATTCTACCATGTGTACCCTATCGCCCGGTTCTACTTCTACATCTATGTCATCTCCACCCTTCTAATACCGGCAACCAGGATACTGCTTCCCATCCTGTACAGGAATAAACGCTATCTGTTCTCCAACCTGACGATTCTGACCTCCTGCGCTATTTTGTTTTATTCTCTGGTCCTTATGTCCGTTCTGGATTCCATAAGTATTAAGGACTACAAATATGTAAACGACTACAATTTCACTGCCTATATTTTTGGACTGGTCCTGGTGGGTTTCACCCTGAGGATAAACTGGAAAATCTCCGCTGGTATTTTCTCGGGAGGTATAGCCCTCTTCACTTCGTTGTATTACAGGTACACCCCTACGGAATTTAACCTGCAGTCCATACTTCCCCTTCTAATCATTAACATCCTGGCGGTGTATTTTTCCTATTCCCGGGAAAAATTCTATCTCATCCTGTTCAGAGACAGCTCCCGTTACCGGAACCAGTCCATCAAGGACAGCCTGACCCAGACCTACAACCGCAGGCACCTGAGCCGCCTTCTGAGGGACTGTTTCATTCTGAAAAAATCCCAGGGAAAGCCCTTTTCCTGCATCTTTGCCGACATCGACCACTTCAAGTCGGTCAACGACCGATACGGTCATGAAGCAGGGGACCGTGTATTGCGGCAGTTTGCCGACGTTCTACTCCATGAATGCCGCAGTTCAGACTCCATCGTCCGCTACGGAGGCGAGGAATTCCTGATGGTGCTGGGAAATACCCGGGCTTCCGAAGCCGGTACGATAGCGGAGAGAATCCGATCCCACGTGGAAACCCTGGAAATGAGCGGTATTTCCCCGGGAATTACATCCAGCTTTGGCATCACCGAAGCCAGGGAAGATGATTCAGAGGACAGCCTGATCAAGAGAGCCGACATGCTGCTCTACCGGGCGAAGGAAGAAGGCAGGAACCGCTGCTGTACAGACAGGCTAACATCGAAGAACCATATAGTGCTCCCATAGATCGATACAGCTCCTAAATTTGATCTTGAAGTTTCTAAATATAAACTGATGGACGTAGTGTTGGTGTTTTATTTGATTACTCATCCTATGCAATTACAATATCACATTTGAATAGCGAAAATCTTCCACTTTCCAGCCACTCCACTGATGTCAGAATAAAAACTAATCACATTTCAAAAGGCGTCAATAAGAGCGTCACAAGCCATTCAGAAGCAGACGACCGTTTTACTCACTAAAGGATAATCCCTATCCCCGAAAGGGTTTAGACCAAAAAAAAGACACTCAAAAAGAGTGTCTTTCATGGGCCCACTAGGACTTGAACCTAGGACAACCTGATTATGAGTCAGGGGCTCTAACCAACTGAGCTATAGGCCCTGGATACATGGACGGGAATAAACAGAGTTTATGGCCTGTCCGATGAGGGCTTATACTATTCTAAACCAACAGTTATGTCAATATTTTCCGGCGACTCAGTTTCAATAGTATTATACCGGCTCACAGAGTCGTTGAGCTTCTGGCTGATAAGGTCAATTGTCCTGGCAATATCCACCGTACTTGCAACAGCACTTGCAATCCCGTCCATCTCCCCGCTGATGCTGAAAACATCCTCCTGAACCGTCAGAGTCGCATTGGAATACTTCTCGGCAGACTGCAGAACTTCCGCAGCACCATCTATCATTTTACCAGCACTTCCTTCAACCTCAAATGACTGAACGCTCAGCTCCTGAAGAGTATCCAGAACTGATTTTCCCCCTTTGTCCATGCCGGCAGCGGCATTGGATATTTCACGGAATGAGAGAGTTACATCCTTTACCCTCTGGTTAATCTGTTCAAAAGACTTGTCTGTGATGCTTCCAGCGTCCACGGCGATCTGTACACGCTCTGTCATATTTGCAAGTTTGGCAGAGATCTCCTTTGAATTGACTGCCGATGCTTCAGCAAGCTTTCTGATCTCCTCGGCAACCACACTGAAACCCTTTCCTGCATCTCCGGCATGGGCCGCTTCGATAGCGGCATTCATGGACAGCAGATTGGTACGGGATGCAATTCCCTGAATCATCCTGGCAATCGAGTTGATATCATCGATAAAGTCTGCAAGATTCTGCACCGCATCATTGGCCGTTGCTACAGATTCGGCTCCGGACTCCACTGTCTGAACAAGCTCCATATTGGCAGACTGGTTCATCTCGCTGAGTCTGGACATTTCAGAGATGGATTCGATTATGGCCTTTACAGAGGTGGAGGTCGAATCAATGACACTCTTCTGGGAGTGAATGCGTTCATTCAGCGACTCCAGCTCACCGCTCAGATCTCTGTTTGACTGGAAAGAAACTTCACTGAGCATCTCCAGTGAGGCAATTTCCTGTTCAATGGAACCAATCGACTGGAGAACCTTTCTTATGGACTTCTCAGAAACCTGAGTCGACTGAAGAAGAATATTTCTTGTCTGGATATTTTCCTCTGAGATTTTCTGGATATCCCTGATAGAGCTGCTCAGGTCATCGGCAAAGGATTGAAGATCTCTGTTCAAAAGAGAAATCTCATCCCGCCGTCTTGTGGTGAAACTGACTGTAAGATCTCCCTGGGATAATGTTTCAATCCTCTGCCCGATCGACCTGAGATCCAGTCCGATCCCACGGGTCAGAAAGTAGGAAAAACTGAATGCCAGCAAAACGAGGAGGAATGTAAGCATATTTCCTATAAACTCGGACTGCCTTTCATAGGCATCAGTTATGCTGTTTACATCTGTACGGTTTGTTACTATAAGATTTGCAATGATTTCAAAAGCTTCATCCACCTTCCTGACTGACCGGACCATTCGTTCAAGACTGAAGGCAAAAAGATCATAGTTACCCTGATTCCTTGTTGTGGAAGCAAACATATTACTGATTGTCAGATCTCTGGTACTTCCCAGATAGTCCAGTGCTACTTCATCAAACTCTCCCTGAATTTTATAGAACTCAAGAAGCCTCTGATCGACAAGATTGTTCATATTGCCCATACGATTGAAAAATTCTTCCATCTCATCATTCAGGGAACGGATCTGAATCTGGTCCTCCAGATCGCCCAGAAGGCGGGTCAGATTTTCACTTTCCTTCACAAAGCTGTCCAGGGTTGCTGAATAGTCCTGGATGATCAGGTGGGAGAGGGAAAACCTGGCCTGGAGAACCGATCGTTCCAGTTCTCCAAGATACTGAAGCTCATGCTGTATGACCGTTGTTTTAAGGCGGGCGGCTGACCTGAAGGAGAACTGAATTCCAAAGGCCAGAATAAATACAATGATGATCAGAAAAAGCTTGAATTTAATTTTCATAGTTATTCTCTTAAATATTTTTAATTTAAGAGTAATTGTAAGGGGAGATTACAAATCACGCATTCCTTTTCTTCAGGATGAGCTTCAAATTTATAAATATTGCGGCCATGACCCGTTTCCGGTGCTATTCAGAATTTAAAGCGGTTCAAACCTTTGACAATAGCCGAAGATGCCTCTTCAAGGGCATGGGTGCGCTCAATCATTCTGGAGCTTACAGAGGTAACGCTCTCCGCGCCTGATCTCATCTCCTGAGCGGCACGGCTGGTGTCGGCGGAAACCTCTTCAATTTCATGCATTGCTTCATCTACTCCGCTTGTAAGCTCCTCCATACCCATAGAGCTTGTTTTAACTCTGGAACTGTTCTCTTTCAAACTGCCAACAGATTCAAGGATCAATCCGCTTCCCTGTTTCAGCTCCGCAAGGCCGCTTCCGATCTCCCGGTAGGAGTTGATCATATCATCAATGCCGTTGGTTATCTGGTGGAAACTGTCTATTGCCTCGGTTCCGGCGGCGGAGGTTTCCTGAATCGTTTCAATAATGGTGTTTATGTTGTTATGAATCTCTCTTGAACTGGAAGAGGAGGATTCCGCCAGCTTTCTGATCTCATCGGCAACTACGGCAAATCCCTTTCCTGCATCTCCGGCATGAGCAGCCTCAATGGCGGCATTCATGGCCAGCAGATTGGTCTGGGAGGCAATATTCTGAATCAGAGAAAGCATAGCCTTGATCTTTTCAACACTGTCATTCATACGGCTGATGCTGTCCATGGTGTGATTCAGCTTTCCTTCACCCTCTCTGGAAACTTCAACAAGCCCCTCTGCTGAACTTATCTTTCCTTCGGCGACAGAGGTGATGCTGTCGATGGATGCAGTGATCTCCGTAATGGCCCCGGAGGAACTCTCCACGATTTCATTCTGCTTTTCAACATCAATGTTAAGTTCTTCAATATGCCCTTTAAGGGAGCGGGTTGAATAGGTCGTGACCTGAATGCTTCCGTTGAGTTCCTCCATATGGGTATAAACTGTTTCAATTCGCCCTGAAATCTGCTCCATCGCCGAAGAGCTCTCTCCGGAAATATTTATCATTTCATCCTTCGAGGCAATTGTTTCCTGCACTGCGGTTCCGAGGTTTTTCAGGAGTTCTGAATTGTTTCGGTATACCCTGTAGAGCTGATAATTGAGAGCACCAAGCTCATCCCGTGAAAGGCAGTAAGCTTCCCGGTGTGAAAAATCACCCTCAGCCAGAACGCTGGCAAAATTTTCACAGCTCTTAATACGGTGATTAATTCCTCTCATCAGAAGATAGATATTGACGACACTCATTATGATAGCTGACAGCTCCAGAGGCAGCAGCTCTTTGACAAGAGTTGTCTGAACCTCAATCAGAAATGTTGCTGATGAAAGAGAGTAACTTATCCCCAGCTGCAGAACGATAAGAACCGATGTCATCAGCATAAAGACAACAAGGTTTGTCCTCAGGGTGAGCTTCATTGACATGATTTTCTCATTGAAGGGAATATCCCTGGTCTCCTCTTCGAAGTTCTGGAGGAACAGAATATAGAAGGGCATTCCGAAAAACATGGTACAGGCAAAGGTGAGAAGGGAAATATGCCCGCGAACGGCAAATGGTACTCCCGACTGAAAAAGGAACATCAGCTGGGGAAGAGCAAAGGCCTGCAGCATTCCCGCATAGAGAATCTGCTTTGGGAAGATAACCACTTCTTTTGTGATAGCGCTTAAATCCGCATGTTCAGCTTCGTCGGCTGAACGCCACCGAAGCACCTGCTTCCTCATACTTGTCCATAAAAGAAGAAAGACAAGCTGCAGGAGTAACAGCAGTATCCAGGTTACAGGCGAGAAGTAAAGCTGCCTTCTTCCGGCAAAATCAAGAATGTTGAGATACTTGATTAACACTGCTGTCATTACATGGGGAATGATGAAAACCGACCAACCCAGAAACAAGACCTTTCTACTAAACATAGCTATCCTCATATAGTGTATCTACTAAATGTATACCACCGTTAACTGTCCTTTCAAATATAACACAGGATTTATGCATCAAATTGCAAACATTCGTTCTCTTGTTTTAAAATTGCAGATAGAATGTTCATAATAAATCAAACAACAGGGACAAAGGAGCTTCTATGATTTCATTTATTGCCAAAATACTTGTTGCCCTGAACAGCAACAGCCGACCGGGGGAGCTTAGTTCTGGAATAGCCTTCGGTTTCTCCCTGGCCCTAATCCCTGGAGGCAATCTTCTCTGGGCTGCTCTGTTCTGTATTGCCTTTCTACTGAAGCACAATCTTGCAGCCATGCTCCTCAGCCTGCTTTTATTCTCTCCCCTTGCAGCTCTGGCGGATCCGCTTCTGAACCGAATGGGATACATGGTGCTGACCCTCCCAGCGCTCCAGGACCCTCTGGCAGCACTCTACGCCATGCCTGTTCTGCCCTGGCTGAAATTCAACAACACAATGGTAATGGGATCTTTTATATGGAGCGCAATACTCTGGCTGCCTGTATATCTGCTCTTCCGTTTTCTTGTGGTTCTCTACAGAAAAAAAGTGGCTTCAAGGCTTTCTGAATCCAAATTCATCAAGGGGATCGGAAAATATCCTCTTGTATCAAAACTGCTCTCAGCCTACAGAAAGCTGAGTTTCTTAAGATAAGGAGATCCGGATGGCAAAGAAAAAAGCACCCGGAGTCTTCCGGAAAGAGATTAAAACAAAGAAGTGGAATAAAAAGATCATCAAAAATGTCCATATTCCTTCAGACAAAAAGTGGCTCGAAGAGCGCTTTGAACTTTCCGATGAACGGATGGTCCTGAAAAAGGACCTTCCTTCGGAAGATATGAAAAAACTGAAAGCTCTGGGCAAAGCTATAAAGAAAAACAAGGGAACCGTGACACGCTGGAAGGGGGCAATTCTTCTGACCATTGCCGCAGTTGCAGGTATATTTACAGTTTTCTTTAAAAACATGCTTCTTGAAAAAGGGATAGAGAAGGGACTTGAATCTCTTTTTCAGGCGTACAGTGATGCCGAGGAGCCCCGCCTTTCTCTTGTCAAAGGAAGTTTTTCGATGGAAGGCCTCTCTGTACAGAACAAGGATAAACCCGGCAGGAATCTTTTTGAATTCGGCCGGACAGCCTTCTCTGTAAATATGGGACAGCTGAGCCGCAACCGCTACCATATAGATGAGATAACTCTCCAGGGCCTGAAATTCAATAGTTCCAGAGACTCTGATCTTCTTCCGGAAAGCCAAAGTTCAGATTCCGGAGACTCCAACCCTCCCCTGATCGATATAGCAGGCCTGGGGGCCGACAGCACCGAAGAGATTAAAAATCTGATCGAAGAGCAGAAAGAGAACCTGAAAACACTGACTTATATTGAAACGGCCAACGAGAGACTCTCTGCACTAAACAGCCGGTGGGAGTCGGAATTTAAAGACTCATCAGAACTGGTTAAACAGTCGACCGAAGAAATTCAGAAACTGACAGGTCAGGGTACACCTTCCCTCACCAGCATTGAAGAAGCAGCGGCGGCGGCAGCAGAGTACAAATCGGCATATGATTCCCTTGAATCCACAAGGGCTGATCTGCAGGACCTGAACAGCCGGTTCAAGGCGGACAGAGAAGAGTTCTTCAGCATAAAAGATGAAATCAGCACCTTAATTCAGGAGGATGTGGACTACCTCTCCTCTCTTATAGAGCTGCCTGACAGTTCTGATTTGAGGAATATAGTATCCGATAGAATCAAGAAAATCCTGATGGAGCGGTTTTCCGATTACTACGCCATGGCCGAACCTTTTATTCCCTATTATGAGAAGTGGCGAAGCAAGCAGGCGACTACCGTAAAGAAGGAGAAGACCAGACGGCTCAATGGAACATATATTCCCTTTGAATCCGCCACGGAGCCCCGTTTTCTTATCAGAGAAATGACTCTGGGCGGAGGGGACGAAAACTCAGGTACATTCCAGGGGCTTATTGAAGGAATCAGCTCGGAACCTGAAAAACTGAACGAACCGATAACGCTGGATGCTGACTGGTCTGATGGAAAGAGCAGTGTGACTCTGGATGGATTCCTTGATCTCCGAGAAGACTCCGGTGAACTTTTCAGACTCAGCTTCACCTCTCCCGGAGGAAAGGCTGAAATAAAAGAAGGCCTCTCAGCACTGGGTATAGAGACAGCGGAAGCTGAATTGAGCTACACCGGTACAGGAGCGCCCTCCCCTGAGGGAGATGGCGTTTTAGTCAGTCTTGATATGACTTTCAGTGATCTGAAATTCGATATGCCAGAAGACCAGGACATGATGGGTTCCATTATACAGGAGACCCTTCAGGATATTCAAAGCTTCCTTGTTTCCTCGGAGATCCTGATCGATGGGAAGGGTATCCAGGAGATCAGTGTCAGCAGCGACATAGACAGGGTTCTTCAACAGAAACTGGGCGACCTGATCAGTGAACTGCCCTCTCAGGGCAGTGAAATGCTTGAGCCCTATCTTCGTGATATGCTCAGCTCTCAACTCCAGGAGAATGAAAAACTGAATTCCTCCCTTGATGCTCTTAATATTCAGTCACTTGACCAGATCAATTCCATTGAAGCCCTGCAGGAAAAAGTGGATGAGCTCAGAAACGATGCAGAAGACCGAGCTGATGCAATTAAAGATGAGATAAAAGCGGAAGCTGATGCTGCGAAAGCCGAGGCGGAAGCGGCGGCGGCAAAGGCAAAGGCGGATGCCGAAGCAAAGGCCAGGGAAGAAGCCTCAAAGATCAAACTGCCGGGATTTTGACAGCCTCAATTAGAGCTGACCGCCGTCAGAAGGTTTCCGCTCTTTCCGGAATAGACCTTTTCGGTCCACTCTGAGTGTGCGGAACAGAGAAGTATATCTCTATCCGGATCTATGTAGTCGTGCCTGAACTGTCCCTCACCGAGGGACTGGGTACGGATTTCCACTGTCCCCGATGTTCTCATCTCCTTTCTATAAAAGACTGAAAAGCCGCTGATCTGGCAGTGTTTGTATATTTCTTCGGGTATGGACTCACACAGCCATTCCAGATAGCGGATATTGTGGACATGGGCGCTGGAGTCGATGTCCCGCCTGCGGACCCGGAATGCTGAAGCTGTGTAGCATTCTGCGGCGGGATAGCTGCTTTTTCTGCTGAATCCCCGATGGAGAGGGTCGCCCTGGCTGCCCCATCCGGAGTGGAACTCTTCGGGAATTGCCTTAAGGGTTCTTCTCTCAAGATCCAGATAGACCCAGAGAGTTGAAATACGGCCAATGACCTCACCTTCTTCATCCATGATAAGGAACTCTCTCTGCCCCTTGTATCTTTCCAGAGATGAGATCCAGGTTTCAATGCTTATCTTCTCATCGTAAACCGGATAGCGTTTCATCCGGGAGTCGCCGCTTTTGAGTATCCAGGCCTCCCTCCTTTCAAGAAGGGAGAATACATCCATGCCAATTATCCGGCAGTGCTGCTCTGCGGTCTCCTCAAGCTCCTCCCAGAGAAGGGCCGGGGAGATCCTGCCATCCTGAATTACAGATCTGTATCCAATCTGAATAATCCTTCTGTAACGGGGCTGTGGCTCCTGCATGACAATCCTCCTGAATCTTATAGAGATTATAATCGTTGGAGATTAAAGAATCATGAGAGACTGGAAGACTTTCAGAATTAAGATAAACTAGTCTCTTTTGACTAGACCTCACCCCGCAGAGAGTTCAGCATCTCCACCCTCGAACGCTGACCGGTTTTCTTGTAGATGCTCGCCACATGATTGCTCACAGTATTGGCTGAGATAAAGAGCTCACGCCCTATCTCCTTGTAGGTCAGACCCTTTTCAAGAAACAGGATAATTTCTCTCTCTCTGGATGTAATCCCCCTCTCTTCAAAGAATGACACAGGTTTTTCACTCAATGGAAGGGGAATGGAATCAGAAACAAGAATCCGGTTCATCAGAAACTGTATCAGTACCAGTGCAAGCCAGAGAAAGTAGAGAGTCTGGAGGGGGAATATAAGGATATCATTATTAAGGTCGGGAAAAAACAGAGCCCCCACCATTCTTACAATCAGAAGAACCGGGAGAAACAGGAAGGTCCCCGAGAAAAGGAGGGTAACCGACAGTCTTCCCCGCCGGTCTCTTATAAGAGGGAGGGACTGGAAGGCATCAATAAGAATAAAGGCGAAGGAGAAGAAAAAGAACACTCCCAGAGGAAGATTCCAGACGGGAGAGATCCCCTTGATAAGCAGGGTAATTCCCGCAATAAAATAAGAGGCAGAGGCGCAGATAATCCAGGTCAGTCTTCCTCTGGACCAGGGCCGTTTCAGAATATAGTTTACAGTTGCAGGCAGATAGTAGATCAGAAGAGAGTAGACCGTAACATACAGGAACTGCAGAAACTGCCGCAGGGGATTGTCTGCAAAACCTACAATTTCAGCATAGTAGAAGCGGATACCGAGGGTAAAAAAGAGAAAGAGGATATATCCTAGAAAAAGACAGCCCTTGACTTTCCAAAGAGCCTTCTCCTTCTGATAGTAGAGAAGCCCCAGCAGAAAAGCCCCTGTCATAACAGAAATTGTTATAATGAAAAATAGAAAAAACAGATGCGGCAAACCATGCCCCTTTATCTATAAGTTTCCGGATTCCGGAAGTACCGCGGTACTGAATCAGCAGCCTTCCGAAGCCTAAATATACATTATATATTCAGGCCTGTATATCTTTCTCCCTGCCCGCTTGCGTAGACAGCCGAATACGGAAAGGGTCTCCTCAGATTCCCAGAACCATTACCGCAACATTGAAGTAGATAAGAAGCCCAAGAGCATCGGAAACAGTTGTAATAAGGGGACCGCTGGCAACTGCGGGGTCTATCTTCAGAACTGTCAGTACAAAGGGGAGAACAACCCCTGTCAGGTTCGTAACAATAAGGATTAGAAACAGGGAGACAAAGAGAACAAGGGCCAGTTCAGGTCCTCCTCTGAAATACCCCAGCACCGCAGCCATCAGCCCCAGGGTCAGACCGATCATTGCTCCGCAGATCAATTCGCGGAAGAAGATCCTCCCCCACTGATCGGCTCTGACATCACCAGTACTGAGGGCACGGATCATCATCATGGCCGACTGGCTCCCAGAGTTTCCCCCGGCATCAATAAGCAGCGGGATAAAAAAAGCAAGACCGACATAGAGGGCCAGTGAATCCTCAAAGGCTGCAATAATTCCTGAAGAGAGCAGGTTTACAACGATCAGAACACCCAGCCAGGGCAGGCGGCTCTTCAGGAGTCCTGAAAGTCTTGTATCCCAGTACCCCTTTCCGAGAGGGGCAACAGCAGCCTGGAGCTGGAAGTCCTCGGTTGCCTCGTCCCGGGCGATATCCATAATATCGTCAATGGTCACGATTCCAAGAAGCTGCTTATCATGGTTGACAACAGGCAGAACCAGGCGGTCGTACTGCTGCATCAGTTCTACTGCAAGCTCCCTGTCCTCTTCGGGGGTGATTGTAAGAACAGTCTCATCCATCAGATCATGAACCACTGTATCAAGGGGGGCAAGAACGATTCTGTTCAGGGAGAGGGCATCCAGAAGGACTCCGTTCTCGTCACAGACATAGAGGGTGGAGAGAGTTTCCCTGTCATTCCCTTTTCTGCGGAGGTGGCTGAAAACCTCTTCCACAGTCCAGGCTTCACGGATAGCCATATAGTCGGGTGTCATCATCCGTCCAACCGACTCGGGAGGATAGTGGAGAAGATCTTCGGTCTCCTCCTTCTCTTCGGGCTTGAGAAGGCTCATAACCTCCCGGGCATCAGTCTCATCAAACTCCTGGATAAACTCGGAAAGGTCATCGGGATCAAGCTTGTTGAGAAGCCTGACTTTCTCAGTTCTATTAAATGTATCGAATACAGGTATCCGGGTATGGGCTGTCATATCGGCAAAGACCCGAATTTGAAGTTTTTCAGGCAGGTTCCGGAAAAACTCGTTTCCCTCTTCGGGTTTCAGATCTTCAAACTGCTCGGCAAGCTCGTAGGAGCAGAGTTCATAATCAGGCCACTCGACCTTTTCAAGTTTATTCCAATCTCGCTCTTCAATGATCTGAAGCACAGACTCAGGTAGAATTCTATACTGTGTCACGATATATACCTCCCCTGCCGGTCCCTTCGGGTTCCCTGCCGAATATATGATTTATTTATCCAAAATTATTCCTTATGCCGCACAACCATAGTACATGGATCCATAAGATTTGTGAGTCTAGTATATTTTTTAGATGAACCTCAACAAGAATAACCTATTTTACGGGGAGGTGTATAACAGATTCAGGAACCGCTCCCGGATATCTATATACGATTATTGCTTCGGATCAACAAAACGGCTGAAGAGGGCATAGAGGACAGGGATAAGAAAAAGGGTCGCCGCAGTACTGACCATCAGCCCCCCTGCAATTGTAATTCCGAAGGGCTGCAGAAGGCTGGCTCCCTCTCCGGGAAAAAACCCCAGAGGAACCATGGCAAGGACAGTTGTCAGGGTCGTCATAAGAACAGGGCGCAGTCGGCTCCGCCCCGATTCAATGCAGGCCTCTTCCACCCCAAGCCCCCGTTTAATAAGAAGCCCTGTATAATCAACCATAACGATGCCGTTGTTGACGACAATTCCGGCAAGCATTACAGCGGCAATGATGGTCACCATATTTAACGGCAGATTCATTACCAGAAAACTGAGGATAATACCGATAAGCATATAGGGCAGCACAAGAAGAATAATGAAGGGACTCTTCACCGATTCGAACTGGGCAATCATTACTGCAAACACAAGAAGCACAGCCAGGCCGAAAATGGAGAACAGAGCTCTGCCGTAGCGTGAAACATCTTCCGACTCCCCGCCGAAGCTGATCTTAAGATCACCTGTCAGGGTAATGCTCTCTTTGATTTTATCCTCAAGAGCACTCTGAAACCTTGCCACGCCGAAATCTGGATCGATGGCAGCCGCCAGCTCAATGGTCCTGACCTGATTCTGCCTCCTGATTCCCGCTGCAGCGGCATCATCACGGACCTCTGCTATATTGGACAGGCGTACCTTCGCACCCTGTGAGCTCAGAAGAAAGAGGCGTTCAAGATCATGAGGGCCGCTGCGGTCCTCCGGCCTCAGGCGGACAAGGACATCCCGGCTGTCTCCTCCCTCCCTGAATACTGTGGCCTTTACACCGGACAGGGCAGCCCGTACTTCAAGGGCGGCCTGATCCATTGAGATTCCCAGATCTGATGCCCTGTCTCTGAAGAAGAAGACCGACAGCTCCCGCCTTATCCTTTCTCCGTCTGAACTGTACTCCATCACCCGTGGAGATGCATCGAAGAGGGCCGTCAATGCACTCTCAACAGAGGCCGCATCCTCAAGAGAACTTCCAGTAATTCTTACAATCAGTTTCCCCGAATTGCCCATCCGGACGGCCATGTCAGTGGAGACAAACTCTACAGCAGAAATATTTTCATCCAGAATCTTCCTCACAAGATTTTTCATTTCCCCATAGCTCAGAGGCCTCGCATTCTGTGGGGGCAGGATTCCTGTGATTCTGCCCTTGCCCGCTTCCGAAGAAACAAGTACACCCTTGAACCAGGGCATCACTTCTTTTATATGAAGAGCCTGTTCCTGAAGGATCTCATCACTCCTGTCCAGAGAGAGACCTTCAGGGAGTTCCAGATCCACAACAAAGGCATCCTCTCCGGTTTCAGGCAGAAAGACCCAGTCCAGCCGGGGATAAAGAAGCAGTGCGGAAAAGAGCAGGATCACCGCTGTATATATAACAGTTCCCTTGTTCCCTATAAAGATTTTAAGCAGCCCGACATATCCTCTCTCCAGGGCGGTCAGGAGGGACTCTATCAGCTCCGGCAGGCTTCTTTTTCCCCTTCCCCCGGACTCCTTCAAATCAGGGGATCTGTCATGCCCCAGCAGAAGAATTGAGAGTACAGGGACAAGAATCAAAGAGACTGCCAGAGAGGCGGAAAGGGCCAGAATGACTGAGAGCGCCAGCTCCCGAAACATAACACCAAGCAAATCCAGCCCCTTTCCCATAAATAAAAGGGGAAGAAAAACACAGATGGAAGTCAGTGTGGAGCCGATGATGGG
The DNA here is from genome assembly GCA_963676905.2 of Oceanispirochaeta sp. Classification (GTDB taxonomy): domain Bacteria; phylum Spirochaetota; class Spirochaetia; order DSM-2461; family DSM-2461; genus Oceanispirochaeta. Next base: position 929,928 of record CAXXVE010000001.1, on the reverse strand, counting down.
GGATGCCATCTCCCTGACCCCCTGCATGGCGGCGGAGACAAGGGGAACGCCCTTGCTCTGATAGTTGACAATATTCTCCAGTACGACAATGGAGCCGTCTACAATCATCCCCAGTCCCAGGATCAGCCCCCCCATGGTAAGGATGTTCAGAGTCTTTCCCATAACACCCAGAATCCCAACGGCCATAAGCAGGGAAACAGGTATGGAGAGAAGTATGATAAGGGTCGGCTTGAAACGGTGGAGAAAAAAGAGAATGACCCCCATGGCCAGGGCCGCACCGGCAAGGCCGGAGGTCAGTATCGTAGTGATAACAAGGCGGATCAGACCCGTTGATTCGCTTATAACAACAATCTCATACCCCGGAGGGAGAGTCCTGTTCAGTTCAACGACATGAGCCAGTATCAGATCGGTGGTCTCTACAACATTGGCATCGCTCTGCTTCCGGATTGAGATTCTGATTGCCGGGTCACCGTCCAGAGTAATCCTCTCCTTTTCGTCCTCCAGCGTTACCTCAACGTCTCCCAGATCCCGGATACGGACAGACCCCGTTGAGGTATATACCCGTGTATTCCGGAGCTCTTCCAGAGAGGAGATCTCCCCGTCTGCCTGGATTCTGTACTCCCGGTCCTCCTCGTCCATGCGTCCCGAACCGAGAGTTCTGTTCTGGCTCCCCAGCAGACCGGCCAGTCCTGTAAGGCTCATTGAAAAGGCCTCCAGACGATTGCGGATTACCGAAACTTCCACAACTTCGTCCCGTATACCCATCAGGTCTGCCGCGGCAACCCCTTCAAGCTGCTCAAGAGAGGTTTTGATGTCCTTCTCTACAAGTGAGAAGATCCTTTCCAGAGGGACTCCGGAGGAAGACCGGATCGCCAGCTCGACAACCGGCTCATCATTCATATCGAATTTGTAGAGAAGGGGTGTCTCAGCCTCTTCGGGAAGCATGGCTTCCAGCCGTCCCAGACGGGAACGGACCTCGTTCTCCACCGAAATCATCTCCTCTCCCCAGTTGAACTCCAGGACGATATTGCTGACTGAATCTCCCGATAGTGATGAGATTTTATCAAGCCCGCTCAGGCTTCCAAGGCTCTCTTCCAGAATCCGGGTAACCTGATCCTCCACCTCCTCGGGAGTCGCCTGCGGATAGACAGTCACAACTGTCAGAACCGGCGGATTGAACTCGGGGTAGAGATTCATGGGAATGGTAAAGACCATCATAAATCCAAGGAGTGTGAATAGAGAGAACAGGGTTATCACAGCCAGTGGGTGTCTGAGGAAAAACCTGAAATCCAAGGCTTACTCCAGTTGGAGGACAAGATCAACAAACATGCCCGATTTCAGGCGGTTCTCACTGTTTTCGGGAACAAAAACAACCTTCATCGACCTTGTCCGGGGATCAAGCACAGGAGAAATCCGGCTCAGAACCAGAGTCTCCTTCAGAGAGGGAATGACAGGAGAACTGACTTGCGCCTTCATACCCCTGTAGACTTTTTCTATGTAAGCTTCAGGAACATAAGAGTCTATTTCAAGCCGGGAGAGAGTTCCGATACGGCACACAGGCCGGGAAACTTCAATAAAGGCACCGGGATCGGAATAGACAGCCGTCACAGTGCCGCTGATAGTGGAGCGTACGGGGCTGAGGGTATAGTTCATACCAGGCCGGGAGGCATCTATCATTGCCAGGATCTGATTTTTCTCAACAAGATCCCCCGCTTCGATCCTGACTTCACTCACCTTGCCCCGGGTATCAGGAAAAATATCGACTTCGTCAGCGGGGTGGACCTCACCGGAGAGATAGAGAACAGGCCCCTCATCCCTGTCCGTTTCATCCTGATTTTTTTCTTCCAACACTTTCACCGGATCGGGAAAATCAGAAGAACTTCCGTCCATGGCTTTATCATCAGTCAGAAATCCACCGCTCAGAATCAGAATGAGAGGAAGCAGAAGCAGGAGCCCTGCATAGATTGCCTTTCTAACCGACATAAGCCGCTCCGGAAGTGATAAAATCCTGGAGGAGTTGTCTCCTCTTCTAATACTACTCCCTGTAAACAGATAACGCCATTAAACAGTCATAAAGAGAGGAGAAACGAACTGTTTATTCCCCCGGTAACTCTTTAGACTCCGGCATTACAGAACCTGCCCGTCCCGATAACTCTTCCAGAACCTCAAGCCTTTCCTTTTCAAGTCCGGGATAAAGGGCAGCATAGGACGGATCGAGTCCCTCCCTTCTGAGAGTGCTGTAAAGATCCTCCCTCTTCAGGTCCCTTATAATTGCCTCTCTCTCACCGGAGGGCAGGGAGGAAAATACAGATGCCAGAACTTCACGGCCCCGGGGTTTCCGCCCCCGGATATAGAGCAGGTCATAACTGAGGCACTGACGTCTGTCCACGGTGGTTCGGGGATTTCCCATCTCCCGGAAGAGCCTGAGGAAATCAGCCTTTCTGAGCCGCAAGTCCTCTCTGTATTTGGCTATCCCCTCCACAAAAGCCCCGGCCACGGCGGTCCAGATTTTCTGCTGAACAATGGGCGGCAGGGGTAGAAAGAGGGCCGATGCTGCGGCCAGAGGGAAACTGTAGAAGCTTCTTGCCCCGTTCACCACGGCTGTCAGAGGTTTATAGCCCCTGAGCAGTGTGGTTCCTCCGGTATAGATCCAGGAAACGATACCAAGCAGAACAAAGAGGATGATGCTTTTCATTCCTTCACTCATGCCGGCACTCTCCAGATATCCTGTTATATGATAGGAGGCATTACCCAGTACCGGGATGGCAAGCCCTGTAAAAAAGAGATACGACGCAAGATCCCTGGCATTGATAAGCTCTTTCCGGAATGACTGAATCTTCCGGCCCCCGTGGGAGAAAAGGTCGGAAAGAACCGACTGAACCAGGGAAATCAGAAACCAGAGTCCGATATAGGGAAGAGCCAGACTGCCCTTCACCGGAAGAAGTGAGAAAAGCACACCCAGAATAACAAAGATTGAGTTTCTGATTGTGGGATTGGCACTCTTCAGCCTCTTTATCAGGGAAATTTTTCTGTCCCTCTTTCTTTTCGGATCAAATGCAGTAGGGTTACCGAGCAGAATCACAGATCCTCTGGACAGGCGCTTCAGAACAGAGAAAGGTCCGCTCCTCTCCACCGAAAAAGGAAGAGACTCAAGCTTATCACCCATCCTGAAAGGCAGGGTAAAGTGCCCCGCCAGCCCCTTGATGGAGCTGCGTATTCCAAGCAGAGAGAACCGGGGTATAAGAAATCCCATTCCCGGGGAGAGGGTGCTGTAATCATTTGAACCGCTTCCAAGCTTGATTTTGAAGCTCTCATCTCCTGTTTTCAGCATCTGCATTGCCGCATCGGACAGAAGGACCTTAAAGCGGTCACCCCTGTCCCTGACAAGTCCTGAGCTCTGAGCCATCCGGAAGAGGGCCTTCACGGCACCCTCATTGTAGATATTGATAAGATCGATCAAACCGGCAATCTCACCCTCCTTCTCACGGTGGGAGAAGAAGTACTTTGTATTGAAAAGCTCAATTCCGTTAACCCCTCCCGAATAACGGAGGAGGCTTTCAAGAAGCCGTGAAAATTCAGGTTTCTGTGCCATAGCCAGTACAACATCGATTCCCGCCTCCCTGAGACGGATAAGATGGGCGGCAAAGTCCGGAATGGAAACGGAGATCTCAAAATCTTCAGAAAGATAACGGGCCGTGAAAGCCTCATGGTCCATCTTGTTATACTCCTGATCCAGGCGTTCCACCTTCTCCACAAGAGCGGAGATCTCACGGTTCTTCATCTTTTTAAGTTTTCCGAGAAGGGGAGCAAACTCCTCCAGATCGAAGGCCTCCATTCTCTGTTTCAGAATGCTGCCGTAAATCCCGTAGATATAGTGCCCCAGGGAGGGGATGGAGAGGCGGTTAACTGTAATGGTCTCAAGCATCGCTTCAAGGGAGATCTTCTCCATCAGCAGTTCGGGGTACTTCTCAAATCCCTTGTTCAGCCCGGGGAGGACCTTTCGGTTAAATCGTCTGATCTCCTTTGAGACAGCCTTCTCCCTGGCTTCTGCCATCCGGATCAGCTCCTTGTGGAAGTCGGTCATCCCGGGAGTTCCCAGAACACGTTCATAGTCTTCAAGATCCCTGCATCCGGGAAAGTAGAGTATAAAATTCTGCTTTCCGTCTCCCCGTCCATGGGTAAACTCAAGAGCAAATTCAACATCCACATTGAGCATCTTCCCCGCCTCAAGAACAACGGGAATGATCTGCATCTGGATCTCATTAATATGAACGATGGTGACCCGGGAAAGCCCCTTGATATAGGCATCCACAACAACCTGAAGAGCCGTCCGCTTCCCCAGGCTGAAACTGTCATAGACCCTGTCATCAAAGGCTCCGTCAATGGAGTTCAGGGGACGGTCTGACAGTACAGTCAGATGGAGTTTCTGTACAAGAAGGGACCTCACCTGGGCGGGTGTCCCCTGCAGGACCTTTCCGTAGAGGGAGAGATAGGAGAGGCAGGCCTCGGGATCATCCTTGCTCATGACAGCTTCACGGACAATGGCCATCAGCAGCCTTGTCTTGTTCAGATCAAACTGGAAATTCAGGGCCAGGGAGTTAAGGGCATCCAGAGACCGGTCGGCTCTGTTGAAATAATCGGGATGGGACAGCCTCTCATAATTGATGATTCCCCTTGTAACGGGATTCAGGATCTCCGAGTTGAAACCGTTGTACCCGGAGGGGAGATAGGGGCTGAACTCCCGGTCCTCTCTGTTAAGAAAGGAATAGGCTTCCCGGATGGCTCTGTCCATGTAGACCCGGTCAAGAGAACTGAAGATCTCTTCCTCTTTATTTTTCATGCCCACAAGATGCCCCCGCTTTCAGGATTAATCAAGATCTCTGAAAGCCAATAAAAAGAAGTCGGGAGTTCTGGAAATCCTGGCTGATCGCTCCTAGAATTAGTTGAACCAAAGTAAAAGGATTTTATCGTGGCTGAAAACACACTTTATAACAAGGTATGGAATGCCCACAATGTGGGAAAACTGCCTACCGGACAGAATCAGATTCTTATAGGTCTTCATCTGGTCCATGAGGTCACCAGTCCCCAGGCCTTTGACGCCCTTCGGGAAGAGGGGCTCTCAGTGGCTTTTCCGGACAGGACTTTCGCAACCTGTGACCATATAATTCCCACTTCTTCTCTTGAACGCCCCTTTGCCGACTCCCAGGCGGAGCAGATGATGGAAGCCCTTGAGAAGAACACAGAAGATTTCGGAGTGCCCCTCTATGATCCGCCCACAGGCAAACAGGGGATCGTACATATTATGGGTCCTGAGCGGGGACTGACCCAGCCGGGAATGACCATTGCCTGCGGCGACTCCCACACCTCAACACACGGGGCTTTCGGAACTCTGGCCTTCGGAATAGGGACGAGTCAGGTCAGAGATGTTCTGGCAACAGGCTGCCTTACCATGGACGAACTGAAGGTCCGGCGTATCGAGGTGAACGGCACTCTTTCAGAAGGAGTAACACCCAAGGACGTCATTCTCTATATTATCAACCGCCTCGGTGTCAGGGGAGGACTCGGATATGCCTATGAGTATGCCGGTGAGGTCTTCGATGACATGACCATGGAGGGCCGGATGACGGTCTGCAACATGTCCATTGAGGGAGGCGCCCGCATCGGATACGTCAATCCCGACGAAACGACCTATGAGTACCTGAAAGGCAGGGAATTCGTTCCCGAAGGCGAGGCATGGGAGAAAGCGCTTCAATGGTGGAAAACCCTGCCCTCCTCGAAAGAAGCCGTTTACGATGATGTCGTCATTTTCAATGCCGCTGATATAGCCCCCATGGTGACCTGGGGAATCACACCGGCCCAGTCGGTTGCTGTCAATGAGAACCTCCCCACCCTTGAAGAGGCTGAGGGAGATCTGAAAAAGTCCTATGAAGAGGCCTATGCCCATATGAAACTGACTCCCGGCCAGAAGGCCGTGGAACTTCCGGTTCAGGTTGCCTTTATAGGCAGCTGTACAAACGGACGGATCTCCGACCTCAGAGCGGCGGCAAAGGTAGTAAAGGGAAAGAAGATCAGTTCCTCTGTAAGAGGCATTGTTGTTCCCGGGTCCATACCCGTCAGGATTCAGGCCATGAAAGAGGGACTGGACCGGATCTTTGAGGATGCCGGATTTGAATGGCGCCAGGCTGGTTGTTCCATGTGTCTTGCAATGAACCCCGACAAACTGCAGGGAGATGAAATTTCCGCAAGTTCAAGCAACCGGAACTTTATAGGGCGTCAGGGCAGCGCCACCGGACGGACCCTTCTGATGTCGCCGGCCATGGTGGCCGCAGCGGCTCTGGCGGGACATGTACAGGACATCAGGGAGATAGATTGATGAGTGATAAATCTGATAAAGCAATAAGAACCCTTTCGGGACAGGCTGTATCTGTCCCGGGAAACGACATAGATACCGACCGGATCATACCGGCCCGCTTTCTGAAGGAGATTACCTTTACCCGGATGGGAGAGTATCCATTCTTCGATGAAAGATTTACAGAGGACGGCAAATTGAAGGACCACCCTTTCAATGAGAAAGACCGCCAGCACGCCTCGTTTCTGATAGCCAACGACAACTTCGGCTGCGGCTCGAGCAGAGAGCACGCCCCGCAGGCCCTCTTCCGCTGGGGCATCAAGGTGGTCCTTGCCGAGTCCCTTGCGGAGATCTTTGCAGGGAACTGCGCCATGATAGGACTGGCGGCGGTAACACTGGAGCCGGAAGACATCCATGAGATCCAGAATGCCGTCGATGGCGACAGCAGCCTGGAACTGATTCTGGATCTGGAGGAAAAGAAGGTAAGCTGTAATGGGAAAAGCTATAACATCGAAATCCCCGAGTCACGGCGGAAAGCCCTGATCGAGGGTACATGGGACAGCACGGCCCTTCTCCTTTCCCGTCTGGACAAGGCCCGGGCCACGGCAGCGGCTCTTCCATATATGAATCAATTTAATTCCCTTTAAACTCCATCTGCCGGAGCTTGCATCCACAGGCTCCGGCAGGATACTCTGAAGGACAGGAGTTATCATGAAAGAGGAATACCTGGACAAACTGCTGTCCCTGCTGAAAACACGTCAGAAAGAGCTGAGAACCCACTTTACAGGAAGGGGAACCGACTGCTATAGAATCTTCAACCGGAACTTTGCCGATCTGCCCCTATTAATTGACCGCTACGGCGCATACATGCACCTCACCGTCCTTGAAGGAAAGGAGGAGCTTGAACTCTCTGAAGAAGAGATTGTCAAACTAGCCGGTGCTCTCTACTGCCCCCGGGAAAGGATGATTGTCAAAACCCGCCAGAGCCTTACAGACCATGAACAGTACAGTACTCTGGATGAGCAGCAGGAAAAAATCATTGTCAAAGAGAACGACCTCAGTCTCCAGGTGAATCTGAAGGACTATATAGACACCGGACTCTTTCTGGATCACAGACTGACAAGAGAGATGGTGCGGGAGAACGCTTTCGGCAAGAGCGTGCTGAACCTCTTCAGCTATACAGGCTCCTTCTCCCTCTATGCCGCCTCAGGAGGAGCCTCACGGATCACCACGGTAGACCTCTCGGCAACCTATCTGGACTGGGCAAAGGAGAACTTCCGGCTCAACGACTTTCTACCGGGTGCATTTGAGTTTATACAGTCAGATGTCTTCGCTTACCTGGAAGCTGCGGCGGCAAAGAAGGAGAAATGGGATCTCATCATTCTCGATCCCCCCACATTCTCCAACAGCCGCAAGATGGACCGGACCCTGAAAATACAGAAGGACTACAGGGAACTCATCGAAGCCTGCTACAAGGTCCTCAAGGGGGAGGGACAGATTCTGTTTTCCAACAACCTCTCGGACTTCCGCTTTGACAAAAGAGACTTTCCCATGGGAGTAAAAATCGAAGAGATCACCAGAGAGACCACCGACGAGGACTTTAAAGGCAAACCCGCCCACCGCTGCTGGTCTCTGACAGGGTACTTTCAGGGACGCACAGGAAAAGAGGGCAGCTCCAGAAGACGGCCCTCCCATTTCAACCCGTCGAAAAACCGCCCTCCCCGGGGAAGAGATTCAAGATCAAACTTCTGATCCTTCCAGCTGAATTTAAGCCTCCAGGAGTGGAGGCAGCAGCGCTCGGCCTCAGGGCCTGATGCGTAATAGAGGGGATCTCCCAGAATGGGGGATCCCAGACTCTTCAGGGCAACCCTGATCTGATGGGTCTTCCCCGTATATATCCTGACAATAAAAAGCCTGATTCCCGGCTCCAGGGAACGGCTGACAAAGTAGCTTACGGCAGGATTCTCACGGGTCCGTTTCAAAATCCACTGCCCCCGTCTAGAACGCTCCATATCTCCGATCACCCAGCCCTGCTTCTTTGAAGGCTTTTTATCACTCACAGCAAGATAAATCTTTTCAACTCCCCCTGAGGAAATCATGGCACCTATACCGGAGGCAGCCTCTCTGTTTCTGGCAACCATAATCAGCCCTGAAGTCACCTTGTCCAGCCTGTGAAGGGGATAGAGGGTCTCTCCGGGATGAGAGGCTGACCACTGTTCCTTGAGAAGAGAGAAAAACCCCGGGCCCTCTTCGGAGTTATGGAAATCCAGATCCGCCTCTTTGACACAGACCAGAAAATCCTCTTCCTCCCGTACTATTTCAATCATAGAACCAGTATACCCTGATCCCCCGCGGCAGGCTCTATGACAATCTGTATTTAATTAATGATTTTCTGGACAGATGGGAGCGGAGGTACGAAAATTTAAGGCAGGAGGACTCGAATTATGGACAAAAGCTTTAACGAACTTATGAACAAAACTCTGACCCTTCAAAAAGATGTATCAAAAAAAGACACCTACGACGGACTCCTTTCCACAGCCGCTCTCACAAGAATAATGCTGGACACAGCATGGGCCCTTCTGGATAAAGAGCTCCACGACGGTGTAACGTCTGTCTGCTCCATGATTCAGGTGAACCATGAAGAACCGACGGTGGCCGGAGAAACGGTTACTGTCGAAGCAATGGTCAAAAAGGTTGAGGAGAATAAGATTCTTCTTGCCCTGAAAGCCGTAGATGAAACAGGCATTATCGCCCACGGCCTCAATGAGCGCCTTATTGTGGACAGGGTAAACCTGAAGAAACTTGCCGAGCAGAGAGCCGCGGTTCTGAAAACAATTCTCTAATTCCGCTCCTTCTGCCAGAGAGCGCCATTCAGTACCTTTCAACGGGAACTGGTCACATCAGGTAGAATGCTGTAGGATAAATCCATGGATAAAGTTCTCATTATTTACGGAAGCAAACAGGGTAAAACTGCAGCGATGGCCCGGGTCATCGCAGACGTTCTGGAGGCCAGGAAAATTTCTGTGGTCCGCAAAGACGTCTTTGAGGCGAAACCTGATGAGCTGAAAGAGTACAAGTTTATAATTCTCGGCAGTTCCACCTGGAGCGATGGAGACCTGCAGTCCGACTTTATCGATTTTGAACGGGAGATGGACAACCTTGACCTCAAGGGCCATTACGGAGCCGCCTTCGGTTCTGGCAGCTCCCGTTTCCGTTTCTTCTGTGAAGCCGTCAGAATTCTGGAAGCGAAGCTCAGAAGCCTGGGCTGCCGGATCATTCTCCCTTCGCTGATGGTGAATGACCTGGAGAGACGGAGCGAGGAAGAGAGCCGTGAATGGGCCGCCGTTCTGGCGGATGAAATAGAACAAATAAATTAGGAAAACAATATGGCAAGATCACTGAACATCGACAAAACAGAACTGATTGAGGTCCTCGGCGGGGATCTTATCCTCACAATAACCAAGGATGAGGATGACAGAATGCTGGTTCATGTGGAGTCAGAAGAGGGCGGCGGCACTATCCGGATAAGCCAGCACGAAGAGGACGGAAAGACAATCGTATTTGCTCTGGACCGTCCTCAACCCTCAGGCCCCTCTCTGAAACTTGTTAAATAGGATCAGTTTCCGAAGGAGAGGCTTCCCAGTTTTGTGGCTGATTTATCATCGCAGCCCACTCCATGGGTGACCCGTCCGGCGAGCAGAGCAAGGCGGGCGCCCAGATCTTCATTAATAACCGTTACAGAACAGTCAACATCAAGGAACAGAGACGAAAAGTTCCATATACCCTGAATCCCCGATTCCACTAGTTTATCGGCAATGGGCTGGGCTTCCTTCTCGGGAACAGTCAGAATGGCAATCTTTATGCCCATTCTCTTTACAAGGTCGGAAAGCTTATCCATGGGGTAGACCATGTGGCCGGCGATCTTCGTTCCGATTATATTTTCATCCACATCAAAGGCAGCCACAATTTCAAAACCATGCCTTGTCAGCCTCTTGTCGGCCATCAGGGCCTTGCCCAGATTTCCAACACCAACAAGCAGAACATCCGAGAGGTTCCCCTCCCCCAGGTAGAAGGAGATGGCATCAATCGCCTCGGTAATAAGAAAACCCTTCTTGGGCTTTCCGACAACTCCTGTACAACTCAGGTCTTTGCGGACCTGTATGGACTTGAGGTTCAGTCTTCCGGCAATATAGCTTGCCGAGATCCACTCTTCGCCCTGCTCACTGCACTCTTTCAACAGAGCAAGGTACACGGGAAAGCGCTTAAGTGTCGGGAGAGGTATGTTGATATAGGAATTGAGCTTCATAGGCACATTATAAGTCAGAGACTCTGAGTTGCCAACTGAACTTTTCAGATATTTCAATAAATTTTTATCTTTATTGCTCTCTCTCAGCCCGCCATGGTAGAATCCGAAGCATGTTCTGGAATAATAAAGTGTGCTGGATAACCGGCGCTTCATCGGGAATCGGAGAGGCTCTGGCCCAAAAAATGTATGCATCGGGAGCCCGGGTCATCCTTTCAGCCCGGTCTGTGGATAAACTTGAAGAGATCTGCGGCTCCTGGGAAGATAAAGACCGCTGGCTTATTATCCCTTTGGATCTGGCGGACCACAACCGTCTTGCTCCCGCAGCGGAAGAAGCGGAGAAGAGATGGGGCCGGATTGATGCCCTTATCAACAATGCCGGCATCAGCCAGAGAAGCCTTGCCGCAGAGACTGAATTCTCTGTGATGAAAAAAATCATTGATATCAACTACCTCGGCTCAGCGGGTCTGACAAGAGAGGTCCTCCCCGGCATGATCAGCCGGGGCAGTGGAATCATAGCTCCTGTAAGCTCGGTGGCAGGGAAATTCTCAACCCCTCTCCGCTCCACATACAGCGCCTCCAAGATGGCCCTTCAGGGTTTTTACGACGGTCTGCGGGCAGAGGTCTACGACAAGGGAATTCAAGTGAACTTCATTGTCCCGGGTTTTGTAAGAACCAATATATCCATCAACGCCATGAACGGCAGCGGCGGAAAACACGGAGCCATGGATCCAAATCAGGACTCGGGGATTTCCGCTGAAGAGGCGGCTGAAATTATCATGAAAGGTATCGAGAAAAACAAGCTGGAAATCTATATGGGGATAGCCCCTAAAGTCAGGCTGGCTCTTTTCCTGAGCAGGAACTTCCCCGGGATTCTTGCAAAAATGCTCAGAACAGCTGAAGTCAAATAGAGTGCCCCCTCACCGGAATGTCCTTCCTCATTTTCTTCATCCCTTTGGAGTATTATTCCCGGAGGGCAGCTCTTCAGTAAGAAGACTGTCGAGATCCATTATAAAGAGGTAAAGTTCCGCTGCAAGCTCATAGAGCTCCGGTGGAATCTCACGGCCCGGCGGAGTGTCTACCAATGCTTCTGTGAGAGCTGTATTTTCCTCAACAGGAACTCCTGCGGCACGGGCCAGGGTGATTATTCTTTCGGCGAGAGGCCCCTTTCCTGCAGCGATCATCCTGGGTGCACTGTCCTTTTCACGGTCCCACTTCAGGGCAAGTGATTTTCTTACCCCCACAGCTCGACCCCTTCGTCCCCGTTTTTTTCGCCTTCAGGGCCGGACTCATTCCTGCCGCTTCCCTCCAGAGAGATCTTCAGCTGATCCGGCAGGAGCCCCCGCTCCTGCAGCCTCTTCTTCAAAATCCCCCTGTTCTTTTTAATCAGATTCAGGGATTTTTTTTCCTTTGGGGCAATACGGCAGTATGTTTTGCTCCGGTGTATATCACGGGAATGATTCCCCGAAGGTTTTTCAAGACTCCCCAGGGTCACTGTTATCCGGCCCAGAGAGCTGCATTCAAAGGTCATTCGCAGGGAACTCTCCTCCCATCCACCGTCGGAATTCTCGGGTTTCTGCTCTTCTATTCTGATTTCCGGTTGTCCGCTCTCCCCGTCGGGGGGATAGAGAAGAATGGACTGATCACTGTTCTTCTGCTCCAGATACTTTTCCAGAACCCTCAAATCCTTTACAGCTTTTCCGGGAATATCTTCATCCTTCTGTAATACAGCTTTAAGAATATTCAGAAGCAGCCGGCGTTCCTGAGTATCCTCGGGGCCGCCCTGTGCCCCTGCCGGAAGCCTTCCTGTAAGGACAACAAGCTCTCTGATAAGGCTCTGAAGATGCCTGGCACTCCCGGGAAACCTGATTCCAAGAAGACTGTCGATGCTTTTCTGCAGCTGTTCCTGCAGCTTCAGTTCGGGTATTCCGGCGGCACCTGTTTTTCCGGACAGGAGCCCCCCTCTTCTAACGGGAGCCCCGTCAATAAGAGATGAAAGTTTTTCTTTGGGGGCAGACGAATCAATCTTCATGTTGTATATAGATAGTAACGGATAAGCCTGGAGAGTGGAAAAAAAATATTTTAAATCGTATTTATTTCCGTTATCAACTAAAATTAGGATTGAAGAATGATCAAGGATTTTATAGAAGCGGGTTTTGGCATTCAGGAAGATCTCAGCTGTTCCGAAACGATCCTTTATGCTGCCGATGCTGTCCTGAACCTGGGTCTGGATAAAAATGCTTTACGCATGGCTGCCGGATTTTCCGGTGGACTCTACATCAGAAGTATCTGCGGAGCCCTTTCGGCTTCTGCAATGGTGCTCAGTACCCTGTATGTCAAAGACAGAGCCCATGAATCATCCCGCATCGCCGATCTTGTGTGTGAACTCATTGATAACTATAAAATTCTGATGGGAAGTGAGCTCTGCGGTCCGCTTAGAGATAAATACAGGACCGAAGAGGAAAAATGCAGACCCGTCATTATCGCTGCAGCAGGAGTTCTTGACTCCATTATTGAGCGGGAAGGCTTGCCTCAAGGAGACTAGACTGTGGTATCAGCTCTAAAACTGGACAGAGGACAGATACACCTCAAAATGACTTACGGTTCCGAAGGGAAGAAGACTCAAAGAACCAAAGGACGCTGGCCCGGATCGGGACAGAGCACCCGCTATGATATGACCGTCGGAACCCTGGAGATGTCCTCTTCCGGTGATATCTTCTCCGGTTCCTTCAGCTCTTCAGAAGAGCTCTATATCAGAACTATTGAGATGAGGATCTTTGCCGGTCCCCACAGCCGGAGAAATCTACAGATTAACGGTACTTTTCCTGGCAGCCCGGGTGTCAGTTTTTCAAACGGGTCCTCTGTAATAAAATTCAAACGCAACAAAAAGATAAATCAGTACATACAGTTTATTCAAAAGGGTAAATCCCTGATAATCCGCTGGGAGTTCAACTGCTTTCTGCCGGAGTCAACGTCCATTTCACTGGACCCTGTTAAGATTTATCCCGGAGCCTCGGGTCTTCAGCCGGGTCCCGGTAAAACCGAGAGATCAACTCCCGGCAAGCCGGAAACCCTCTGGATAACCCCTTCCGAATCATCCCGGGGAATACGCCTGAAAGATCTGGAAGACAATCTCAGCTGGATGGAACAGGAGAGGCTGTTCTTCAATATAGTAAGAATCGAAGGGATTCATATCAAAGCCGGAGACTGGGAGTCTCTTCATACCGACTACCGTGGAAAGATCGGCTTTATCAACAGAAGGGTTGAACATAACGGCATGGTTCCGGCCCTCTCCTTTGAGCCCTTCTACGCTGAGATAAACTCAGACCTGGCCAGGCTTCATCCCGAATGGCTTGTTAAAGATTTCAGAGAAGGTCCCCTTACAGTAACCCTCTCAAGGCAGAGAAAGGTGTACATCCTTGATTTCACACGGGACGAGGTTAAAAGTTTTATTGAACAGACCCTGAACCTCTTTATTAAACAGTGGGGATTCCGGTCATTTCACCTTCTTGGAATGAAGGAGCTTCTTGTTGCAGGCTACAGAAACGATAACCGGATAGAGGGAGGGGCGCTCCTGTTTCAGGCACTTCATTTTATACGCGGCATTGTCGGTCAGAACTGTTTTCTATCCGCAGAAGATCTTCCCCTGATTACGGAGAAGAAACTCCTCAATATGATCACCCCGTCCCTTGAGTTTTCCGGGTCAAGGAGACCTGTAAAACAGCTGGCCAGAAGAATGTTCCGTCTCCTTGAAATCCGTTCACTCTCCAACTACCCCTGGATACTGAACAGCGGCTGTTATCCTCTTGGCAGCGCCGAAGGCTGCAGCTGCCTGCAGTCCGAAGAGTCCTACAGACAGTTGATCCTGCTCAGCGGGGGAATACTGACCCTGGACCGCAAACTGGCCTCTCTCACGGCAGAACAGAAAGAGGAGTTGAAACAGGTCATTTCCTCTTTCAAAAAATTCAGCAGCGGAGAACTTCAGCAGCGCAGATGCCCCGGCAGGAAGGATGCCCTTGTCCTCTTCAACAGCAAGGGATACCTTGGAGCCTTCAATCTTCTCCCGGGAAAACAGACTCTGAACCTGAATATGGAAAGCCTTAAAATTGAATTTTACAACAGAGGCGGTGAATCTTCTATTCAGGAAGGAAGAACAGGCATGAAAACCGGGGAACTGGAACTGATTCTTCCGGCCTTTGGATCAAGGATATTCAAGTTTTGAGAATTTCCGGAATAGATGAGGCCGGCCTCGGCCCTATTCTGGGTCCCTACTGTGCGGCTTCTGTCAGAATTGAGTATACAGGCAGCAATAATGATCCCTTCACCCTCTGCCCTGCTGTTCTCAGTTCAGAACCTTCAGAGAACCATCTTGCCGTTGGAGACAGTAAAAAGATCTTCTCCCCGGGGAAAATCGGGGAGCTTGAAAAAACGGTTCTTTCCTTTCACTCTGCGGCCCGTCGACAGCCTGTTCCTGAAAGTGCATATACATTTCTAAGCGCCTATACCGGGTGGAAAGAGGATTCCGGACCATTCTGGTCGAAGGAACTGAAGGAGATGACCCTTCCCCTGGAAGGAGAGTCATCTGAAATCGGAACCTACACTGAAACGCTGCAGAAAGAGATGGGTGAAGCGGGACTTGCTCTGTCTGAGATAATTCTGACCGTCCAAAGCGCAGATGAATTCAACTGTCTTCTGAAAAAGCTGAGGAACAAGGCGACTGTCTGCCAGGAAATACTGACGCCCCTTGTTGAAAGGGCTGTACATGAAAGCGACACAGTTATTGTCGACCGCCAGGGGGGACGGCGGTACTACGGGGACTGGCTTATAAACCTCTTTCCCGGGCACAGACTGGCGGCTCAGCAGGAACTGAAGGACCTCTCCCGGTATACAGTAGACGACTGCCGGATTGATTTTCAGATAAAGGCGGATGCCCTTAATTTTGAAACAGCCCTTGCTTCAATGTTTGCCAAGTACGCCAGGGAGCTGAGCATGACAGCCTTCAACTCCTACTGGGAGAAAAAAGCCCCCGGCATAAAGGCAACTGCCGGCTACTACACCGACGGACTCAGATTTGTGAAGGAACTCAAGGAGGCTGACATCTATCCCGCGGAAGACAGCTTCCTCCTCCGGAAGAAGTAAAACAGCCCGAATCAGCCTTCTGTCAGGAGTTGTAATCAGCCATGGCCAGGCCGGCAGCAATGCTTCTGAAGGGGTCCCACTCCTCCACCGCTCCGGGAAACCGTTCTTCAAGGATTTTTCTTATGTCGGGGATCAGAGAGGAACCTCCCGTCGACACGACCCTGTCCACCTTCTCAATACCATGATTTTCAAGGAGTCTCTCTATAAGCAGGGGAATCCCTGTGAGAAAGGGCTCAAGAACCTGTTTCAGGTCCTGCCGCGTCAGCAGAATATCCAGATTTATCTCCGGATAGACAAGCCGTGTCTCTTCCTTCTCGCTGAGTTCCTTCTTGGCCTGCTCAATCAGTTTCAGAACTGTAAAGCTTCCATTGCAGCGGATCAGCCTGTTGAGACGGTCCGCTTTTATACCCGCTTCCCCCTCGCAGAGGAGGGCCCTTCCCAGAACTTCAAGATACTTTGCCTGGTTTAAAAGGTGTGTACTCTGCCAGTTAAGCAGCATTTCCTCATACTCGGCAAAGGGAAAGGGATAGGATGACATTGTTCCGTCATCCCTTCTATAGGGAATCTCCTCTCCGGCACCAAGCTCCGGAAAAATCAATTTTTTATAGATCTCACGATCGATCCAGTCTCCCGCATCGGTCATGCCGTCACAGCCGAGAACCTTGAACCCTTCAGTCCCCTCGTTCTTCAGCAATGCCAGGTCCAGAGTGCCTCCGCCGAAGTCAAAGACAAGCATGGTCTGATCTTTCTTCAGCCGGTGATCATCGAGATAACTCCAGGCCGCGGCCACAGGCTCTTCCAGAAACTCCGGAGAAGGAAATCCGGCAAGGTCCAGGGCATGTGTCATTCTCTTAACGGCATGAGAGCTCTTCTGATCGGAACTTCCCTGATACCTGACGGGCCGCCCGATATGAATAGATTCCAGCTCCAGACCCTCTGCCTCCCACTTCTCCCTCAGGGGACGAAGCAGCATATTCAGCAGAGCCTCCAGACGAAATGATTTGTGAAAGACCTTGAACCGCTTGTCTTTGCTCTCTCCCAGATACATCTTGAGTCCTCTGAAGAGTCTTCCCGGCTGATCCTTGTCCACACGGGCATGGAGACGGGCTGTAAAACTGCGGTCCCTTTCAATAAAGTAATCCCTGTCCATCTCTCCCATGTGAACCTCTATGGTCCCGACTTCAACTTCCGAGAGACGGATCTTTCTGTTTGTATTGTCCTCAAGATAACGGAGCAGAGCTTTGCTTCCTGTAACAAAGTCCCTTGTCCTGTCCAGATAGAGGGCCGAAGGCATCACAAAGCCCTTCTCAAGAGCTGTATCAATCTGCAGATATTCGATATTCTCTCCATCATAGAGAGCAAGTGTTGTATTTGAATTGCCGAAATCCAGTCCGGCACCGATCTTTTTCATAGTTCAGAGATACCAGAAAGCGCAAAAAGGGGCAATGTCCTTACAGTTTCCACCTGATTTTTATATACAAAAAGGAATCGGAGATTATACTATTTCAATAGCCAACATTTTTTTTAAAACTGATACAGGAGTTTTCTATGGAAGAAAAAGGATGGTCCTGGCTGGATCAATATAGAGGAACGCATTTTCAGGGAGAGTGGCCGACAATCCCGGAGATGTTTAAAATATCACATCACAGATTTCCCGATAAGGTTTGTTTCCGCTCCTTCTCTCCCATGGAGGTGAGTTATACATTCAGTGGAGCCCGGGCGATCATAAGAAAGACAGCCGCCTATCTTGTTAGCAGGGGAATCAAAAAGGGCGACCGCATAGCTCTGACAGGCAAGAACTCCCCCAACTGGGCTCTGGCGTACCTCTCGGCGGTTGAGATAGGAGCCGTGATAGTTCCTCTTGATTACCAGATGGAAAAGGCCACGATTGAACGGATTCTTGATTTTGTTGAAGCTGATATTCTCTTTGTGGACAAGGAGCGATATGACGAGGTGGGAGGCTCTGTAAAAGAGAAGATTTCCCTGGCTCCTGCAAAGGACAACTATATTCTGGATCTTCCGGAAACCGACTCCGAACTCCCCCCGGGCCCCGGAGAGGAAGACCTGGCAGCCATACTCTTTACCTCGGGTACAACGGGCAATGAAAAGGGTGTTATGCTGAGTCACAAGAACTTCTCTGCCGATGCCTTTCAGGCCAATAAACCTTTCCTGAATGTTGTAGCCGATGACATCCTCTACGCCTTGCTCCCCCTTCATCACAGCTACTGTATGACAGCTGTATTCCTGGAGGCTCTCGCCATCGGCTGTGAACTGATCTTTGCCGGAGGTCTATCTGTGACCCAGATGATGAACGACCTGAAGAAAGGCGGCATCACTGTGATTATGGGAATCCCCCTCCTCTACAACAAGATTCTTAAGGGGATGATGAAACAGGTCAGGTCAAAAGGCCTAGCAACCCATATGCTTATTGGCGTTCTGATGCGGATAAGCGGCCTTATCAAGAGCGTATTCAATATAAATATGGGAAAGAAGATCTTCGGCAACATACTTCTGAAAAAGGCAAACCTCTACACTATCAAATACATGATCTGCGGCGGCGGCCCCCTTGCTCCTGAAACCTTCCGGCGCTATCAGGAGCTGGGACTGGACTTTGTTCAGGGATACGGCATGACCGAGACCGCCCCGATCTCCACCCTCAATCCGGCCCACGCCTTCAAGCTGAAGTCAGTGGGAAAGGTCTTCCCCCTTGTAGATATGAAAATCCTCAACCCCGACAGCGACGGCATCGGCGAGATCATCCTCAAAGGTCCTATATGCTGTAAGGGATACTATAAAAATGAAGAGGCCACGGCTGAGCTCTTCACCGAAGACGGCTATCTGAAAACCGGAGACCTGGGTTATCTGGATAAAGACAACTACCTCTACCTGACGGGCCGGGCCAAGTCCCTCATCGTCACAGAGGGAGGAAAGAACGTCTTCCCCGAGGAGATCGAGGACCACTTTCAGCTCTATCAGCAGATCGAGCAGATCCTGATTGTCGGCTACATCGCCAATGCGGAAACCCACGGTGAGGGAATTGAAGCCCTGATCTATCCAAGCAAAGAGCACTATGACTCTCTGAGCATCACCAATGATGAACAGATAAAAGAGGATATGATCAATGCCGTGAAGGAAGTAAACAGGGAGATCCTCTCGTACAAGAGGATTTCAAAAATACGCATTCTCGATGAGCCCATGGAAATGACAACCACTAAGAAGATCAAACGTCCCAGAGTCATCGCCATGCTTAAGGAGATGGAGGACACCGGATTCCTGATCTAGGGTTCTTTAAATTGAACACCAACCCTCCCGGCCGGGAGGGTTTTCTTTTGCCCGCCTGATCCGGCGGGGCAGATTCAGCCGCCTGTCTCCTGCCCCAGTTTTTCAGCTATTTTGTTCCTTGTCTCCCGCCCCAGGGCCTTGGGGCTCTCGGCTTCATCCGGCATAACAGGATCAAGAATATTAATTGTCATGGGATATACTCGGCGGTACCAAATGGACCCGTCACCAAAGGGTTCCCTTGAGCCCTCGATGGCAATGGGAACAACAGGTGCTCCAGTCTTTTGAGAGAGGACAAAGGCGCCGTCTCTGAATTTCCCGAGGGTCCCGTCTTTTGACCGGGTCCCCTCGGGGAAGATCATGATGGAACTTCCCCTTTTCAGCAGAGCTTCGGCCTTCTTCATCATCTGAATTTGTGATTTGGGACTGTTGCGGTCTATGGAGAGATATCCGTTGAGAAACATGTTCCATCCAAGAAAGGGAACCTTCATCATCACCTTTTTGGAGACCCACTTGAAGTGGGTAAAAAGGCGGTAGAGTATCACAATATCCATCATTGAGGAGTGATTGGGGCAGTACACATAGGACTGCCCTCTCTTCAGCTTCTCCCTGCCTGTGATTGTTACCTTGAGAAATGGATTGAACCAGGTGTAGATGGAACCCCAGAAACAGGAATAGATATGCAGAACTTTTTTGTTTCTGTCAAAAGGGAAAGTGACAAGCCATATCAGAACGGCGGGCACAAACATTATTGCCACGGTCAGTGCAAAGAAGATCCAGAATAGAATGGTTCCTATATAAAACATCAAGCAGCCTCCGTTCCCATATATTAGTCCCGGAAAGGCTGCTTGCTCAATATTATTTTTTCAATTCTCCCCGCCAGCGCCCGATGCCTCCAAAGTCATGAATATCCGTATATCCGGCTCTCTTGAGGGCTCTTGCCGCCTGACCTGATCGGTTCCCGCTTCTGCAGTAGACAATAATAGTCTTGTCTTTCCCTGTTCCGGCAGGCAGGGCCCCCGGGAGTTCATCATAGGGAATATTCAAAGCTCCGGGTATATGGCCGCCGCTGTACTCCTGATCCGTTCTGACATCCAGAAAAAGATAGTCATCCGTATCAGACTCAAGCAGATTCTTCAGATCCTCATACTTTGAATAATCGGCATCCTCCGCAAACAGAACTCCCGATCCCAATATAAACACAACCAATAGCAAAGTAATTTTTTTCACACAAATACCTCCCGCTGTCATTCTGACAGGAACGTGTATATAAAAATAAATATATACATGGTTGAAAGTCAAATTTCAAATGGGTATACCATTAGGGGGACTCCTTGACAGAGGGTCAGATCACAGGCTATCTTTCCTCATACCCGCCGGCGTGGTGAAATTGGTAGACACGGCAGACTCAAAATCTGCTGGGAGCAATCCTGTATCGGTTCGAGTCCGATCGCCGGTAGATTTTCACTTCCTATCTCATATTTTTATCTGCAATAAAAGTTATATGCATCCTCATTTCATAAGAGCCGGTATCCTTGAAGCTTTATGTTTAAATTCTCTTACATAAGAATAAAAACTACCGAAAGTGCAGTCACTCCACCCAGTACATAATTCATGCTCCGGGCATATCTGCCGTTCATCATCAGGGGCTTTAAAAGTGAACCAAACCCCGCCCAAAGAGAAACGGACAGGGGACAGATCAAAATAAAACTGATTATAATCAGGAGGGCCGACTGGAAAAACAGCTCTCCCTGCAGCGGATAGACTGACATGACCGTCAGTGCAAAAACATAAGCCTTGGGATTCAAATACTGGAAGAAGATGCCATGCAGCATAGACATGGGTTCATCCACCTTATCTTCTGCTGATTTCCCCGACTTTCTGGAAAAGGCTATTTTTACAGCCAGGTAAACCAGATAGAGGCTTCCTGTAATTTTAAGAAGCAGCTGGGCCAGAGGATAGTGGAGAAACAGAACCCCCAGACCAAGGGCTGACAAAACCAGCTGACTCACCTCTCCAATGATAATCCCGACAATAAAGGGAAGGGATTTTCTATAACCGAATTTTGCCCCCGAAACAGTGAGAAGCATATTATTAGGCCCCGGTGTCACTGTCATGGTAATAATAAAAATCACCGCCGGTATCAGTATATTTTTCATTTTCAGCCTCCTGAAATACAATCTGATTCAAGATTAGAAGGAAACAGAAAACCCAAACAGATACAATTTATTGACTTTTCAACCATAACAGTTTTACAATTTATCCATGAGTACCGGTACAGAAAAAACTGTTTACAGATATGAAGAGATTGCCCATCAGATCTCGGGAGCCATAAAAGAGGGAACCATCAGCTACGGCAGCAGGCTTCCCTCACTCAGGACACTGAGCAGCCGTTATAACTGTGCCGTCTCTGTTGTTATGCAGGCCTATGAACTGCTCGAAAGACAGGGGCTTGCCTATGCAGTCGAGAAGTCCGGCTTCTTTGCCAGAAATCCTCTATCCACCCCTCTCCCCGAACCGCAGAAGGAAAAATACTACCTTAACTCTGAAGAGGCAGTCCCTCTGAGCATTATTGGCAGAATTGTTGAGGCAGGTAACGACAGTTCTGTCATTCCCCTGGGGGCTGGAAATCCCCACGAGAGCCTTCTGCCCGCCAAGCACCTGAAACAGAGCATTCTATCAGTCCTGAAAGAGGAGCCCCGTCTTCTGACAGAGTACTGCGATGAAGGGGGAAACCGGGAACTGAGACGAGCCCTCACCTCCGTGATGCTGGACAGAGGCGTATCTCTCTCCTACAGAGACATCCTTATTACCAACGGATGCAGCGAAGCTCTGGGTCTGGCCATCGAAAGCTGCTCCTCCCCCGGGGATATTATTGTAACAGAGAGCCCGGTGTTCCTGGGAATCATACAGATTCTGGATCAGTTGAAGCGGAGGGTTATCACGATCCCCACAGATGCGGAAGAGGGAATGAATCTTAAAAATCTTGAATCTGTTCTGCAAAAGGAGGATGTGAAGGCTGTTATCATGACTGCCCTTTATCAGAATCCTCTCGGTTTTGTTATGGGTGAGGAGAACCGACAGAAAGCTGTTAAGATGACAGCACAATACGGTGTCCCCCTCATCGAGGATGATGTATACAACAGCTGCTCCTTTGAAGGGCGGCAGGAGCGCCCCCTGAAAAGCTTTGATACATCTGACAATGTGATCTACTGTTCCTCTCTGTCAAAGACAATCAGTCCGGGTGTCAGAATCGGCTGGCTGGCTGGTGGAAAGAAACACGAGCAGTGCCGGAAGCTTAAAATGTCCCTCTCCCTTGGAGGAAGCGCCATGGTTCAGAAGGCGGTTGCCGGATATCTGACCACTCCCCGTTATGAGAAAAATCTTCAGAATCTTCAGAAAATGATCTCCCGGCAGGCGGCTGAAATGAGGCAGCTTCTCATTACTGCCTTTCCTGAAGGGACAGCCATCACCAATCCGGCTGGAGGCTTCTATTTCTGGGTGGAACTGCCGGAAAGAACGGACTGTCTGGATCTCTTTGAAAAGGCTCTCCAGGAAGGAATCAGCAGCGTCCCGGGTCAGGCATTTTCCGTGGGAGAGCGATACAGAAACTGTCTGCGCATCAGCTATGCCTCACCCATCACAGAGGAGACCAGAACAGCAGTGATTCGTCTGGGAGAACTGATCAGAAAAGCTATGAAATAATTTCAGGAAAAGTTCATTGAAAGTGATATTGACAGTTTTTTTCCTTTTAAGTAATATCCCTGAGTACCAATTGCCTGGATGGTGAAATTGGTAGACACGCTAGTTTCAGGGACTAGTGCTCGCAAGGGCGTGGAGGTTCGAGTCCTCTTCCAGGCACTTTATTAAAGCTATATAGCATATAATGTTAAGGCTTCTCATTACGAGGAGCCTTTTTTTATGCCCTTTTCTGTTTACTTGACTTACACCAGAACTTACACCAAAAATATAGTTATGAGACACGATTACACCCTTTTTAGACGAAAAGGACAGAAAGTCTGGTACTTCCATTTCTATGAGAATGACACCCGAAAAAGCCGTTCTACTGGCAAAACTCTCAAATATGAGGCCGAAGAAGTTGCCCAGGAATTTATCTTTAAGAAAAAAAATCCAAAGAAGGGAATCACCCTTTCAGGATACACTCAGAACTTTTTCATCTGGGATCAGTGCCTCTGGATCAAACGTCAGCACTCCAAGGGACACCGGTTTTCAATCGATGTAGCACAGCAGAGACGGGGACACTTGGTAAATCACATTCTCCCGGTTTTCGGGTCATACCTGTTGACCGACCTCAACAGTATTGAAATTGAGAACTGGCTGATTCATCTGGATAAAGCCAACCAGACAAAGAACAATATTCTAAGCACCTTCAAAATTGTTTTGACCGAAGCATCACAGGAGGGGATCATTCCCCGGAATCCTCTGGAACTTGTCAAACAGCTTGCAAGGCAGAACGCAAAGAGGGATATCTTTTCTGATGATGAGATCACTTCCCTCTTCCCCGCCGATGATACTGAAATATTCGACCTCTGGGACGAGCAACGGCTTGCAGTGTCAATGTACCTTCTGTATTGCACTGGAATCCGCTCAGGAGAGCTGAGAGCCCTCAGATGGAAAGATGTGATATGGGACGATGAATTAGGTGGACTGGCGATCATGCACGCCGTGAAGAACAATCAGGAAATAGGTCTACCCAAGAACGGTAAAACCAGAGTGGTTGTCATGGATCAGCGAGGAGCCAAACTGTTATCCAACTGGCTTGATGCCACACCCTTTAATGAAATGGACGATCTGATTTTCTACGGATCATCATGTTCTACCCCGATGGAACGGGGAGTACTTTCAAAGAAGTTGATTAAGGTATTGGCTAAACTGGAAATTAATACATCCGAAAGGAATCTGGTAGTTCACAGCTTCCGGCATACTTTCAATACCCGGATGCGGAGAGTTCTCCCACAGGAGACATTGCAGATGCTTACAGGACATCAGTCTAAGGAGATGTCTGAGCATTATGATCATCCTGATAATAATTCTATTTACAATTTACTAAAACGAAGTATCCTTAATTAATTACTTATCAAAATAGGTGGGAATTGTTTATGTCTAGTCATTTTCCGAAAATGAAGAAATCCAGCCAAAAAGGAATGAGCGGTCAGACTTATATTGAACACTTCATTACTGAGCAGTTTGAATGGATCTATCATGCAATTCCTGTTGAAAAAGATTTCGGCATAGATGCCTACTTGGAAATTGTTGATGATGAATCAGTAACGGGCAAGCAAATCGGAATACAAATCAAACATGGTGATTCATATTTTTCAAAATCATCTGGTGGATTCAAATACAAAGGAAAAGATAAACATCTAAACTACTATCTCAATATCGAGCAACCAGTAATCTTATTAATTATTGATGATAGTTTCAGTCGTATAAACTGGGTATTATTTGAGATAGAAAAAACATCCCCGATGAAAAACGGTTGGTGGATAGAAATACCCAATAACCAAACATTAACATTGGATACAAAATCCGACTGGATGGCCTATATAAATCCACCTATTGATTATCAAGATATAATAAGAAGGAATTGGCAAATCGATAACGTAATACAAAACTCTGAATTAGGTGTTGTTGCAATTCCAAAAGATGAAATTTTAAGTATGAGTTTCTCTTATATAAATTCTTTCTTTAAACGTTTGACGAAAAATAGAGAGCAAACAATCAAGTCACGTTCAAGTCTAGATATTTACTTTCCTGAATATGATGATGACCATAGAGAGATAGTTGATATTCCTGAGATCCAAAATTGGTTAAAAGAATCTATCAATCAGAAAGTTCCGTGGTTCTATTTTCTTTCATATGACAATTCTGTAAGTTCTGGATTGAAAATCCTACTCCATCTTCTAACAAAAGAAACTGACAGAACCAAATATGATAAAGGATTTTACATTGAGATAGATCCAAAAAGTATTGATAAGTTTTTTGATCTAATGTTTGAAAACTTAAATTTTTTCACTGAATCAAACGGAATCGATTCACCTAATTCAAACCATGAAATCAATAAAGAGATTTCTCTTGGTTTATTGGATTTTTACACAAAGCTATTAAGCACCCCTCCTCCCACTATGTAAAAGAGTATAAAACGATTCTTGATTTTTTATCAGCATAATCGGGGAGTCTGTTCTTTTCCCAGTATTCCTTGAATTCAAAAATTTTCTCATAATATTCTTGCTCTGTTAGCTCTTTTATCATTTTATGCCTTTCTTTAAGTCTTTGCCCATAAATCCCCCACCACCGTCCGACATTGGAATACTTTTCAGGTAAATGGTGCTGATATTCTTTTGCCTTCTTCTTTGTCTTACCACCAACATAAAGAGCAAGGTAGCTAATCATACCGACCTTGTTCTTCTTAACAGGATCAGCCTCTATACCTGCTTTCAGATGCTTCTGATACTCTGATTCAATTAGTTCAGATTCAAGGTTCTCCGATTCCATCCACTTCTTAACAATATCAGCCCATGCCTCTGAGAGCCATGATCTGAAGTCATGCAGGATCATTGGTCTTTCAGTGACAATGATGAAGTGATAATGGGGAGCACCCCTTTTCTGAAACTCAAGTTTCCAGACAAAGGAGAGATCACCGTATTGAGTCTTTCCAAAACGCTTCATCCGTTTTGATAAGACATCAAGTTCCCTCTTTATCTCAATCCCATCTTTGGGGTACTGATCAGGATATGTCAGAGTTGCGAAGCAAATATTCTCTTCAGGGATTTCATTCCAATCGATACAGAGAAGTCTCTCATAGAATCTCTTTCTACTCTTCCACGAGTAGTCGGTAACATTTCCTCTGCTACCGCCACCATGTTTTTTGTCTGGATAATATTCCTTCTTGCGAAGAACTGTCATGTGGGGGCTTTTCTCCATGGTGTATGTGATTTCGCCCCTGCGCCGATAGATGATCGGCCTGATTTCATGTTCCTTCCAAGAGAGAGGGAATCCGTGTTTGTTCTCAAACTTGGCTTCCCGGTATTCCCTGAAAGTTTTGTACCTGGACAGCCTTTCGTTCTCTTCCCTCAGGTATGCCTTCTCATTGGCTGTCAGTTGGTTGTAGGAAACCTCATTTGGGTCGCTTTCGCTCCCGGTGAGATATGTCGCAATAGATAAACCCTTATAGGAACCGGGGCAAGCATTCTGCTTACTCCCGGTAGAAGTTTTAGCCGACATATCACCGGAAACCTCTTTAGATTCTCCGGGAAATCCAAGGTTAAACTGCTGATCTGACATGAGACATCCCCCTGACAGGTTCAACAGCAAATCCGGCTAACCAGTTTGTCAGCCTTTCTGAGTCGAATAAGAGTTTACCCCCAACCTTGTAGAAGGGGATTCTTTTCTGAGAAGTCAGCCTATAGAGTGTAGGCACACTTAGCTTGAGGAGGTCACTGGCCTCCTGTATTGTGAGTAATTTCATATGTTTCCTTTCCTTCAACAGTTGCGATGAGAAAAGAAACAATCTAGTATGAGATTAGCTAGGTCTATACAGATGTTCTTTCAACAGGGCTTCTGTTAGATTATTTTTAGCTCTGGTAGTTGGCGCTACCGGAGCTTTATTTACTATTCCTTTTCAACCACTTGTACACCTTTCATGTAATTCATATATGTTTTTACAACCTTTGCAGAT
Organism: Oceanispirochaeta sp.; assembly: GCA_963676905.2. Lineage (GTDB taxonomy): Bacteria > Spirochaetota > Spirochaetia > DSM-2461 > DSM-2461 > Oceanispirochaeta. The sequence goes on along the minus strand of CAXXVE010000001.1, from coordinate 903,159 downwards.
CGATTCATGTAATCATCAAGATCCTCTTCAAATAGTTCTCTTGTTTTCATCTTCCTATCGATTTCTTCCAGATTTTCTCTAACCTTATCTTTTGCATCTGGGAAAACCGCACTCTGCATTAAGTAATGGGCAACCTCTGCCTTTCTGGGATTCCCCCTCTTAATATCCAATCCTTCAAGCAAGCCGTTATTTTCAGCTTCCTCATAAAAGTTCAGGTATGAGGGATAATTCTTCTTTTCCATACTTCCTCTAGAAAGAATATTCTGAAGCTCAACCTCATCTGCATAAATCGCATAGTGCATCAAATCCTGAATGAGGGTATTCAACTTTACTTTCACGTTATATCCGAAATGGGATTCAATACGGTTTATGAAATCCTCTTTCAGCCTTTCATCTATATCCAGTGGTACTCTAATCTTTCCCATAAAACCTCCCGTACGTTCATAACGTACGTTTTATATGGCAATAATAATTCTCCAATTAGAACCTGTCAAGTTAAGATTGATTTTTTATTGATATGCTGTGATTATTTTATCGTTGATACAATTTGATTCACGGAGTTCTTCATGAGATTAGCAACATCAATTCTTTTAATAACCAATTTTCTGATATCTTATTTAATGTGTTTCATTAGTGACCCAAAACTATCATTCGTATTGATTATGTCTGTTATTGGATTGATTGGTGGCCCAATCGCAGTATTGTGGTTTACAGCTATAAACAACCTCGTCACCAAGATAAACAATGCTCCTCTATTCACATTCAACAAAGAAAAACTACTTATAGGTGTATCCATAATTCTTCTTATTTCAAACTGTTTTCAATTTTACATACAAACGATGAAGCAATTAGAATTTGATTACAACATCCTTTTTTACGGTTATATTTCTATATATATTTTTATTAGGTACATTGTTTTAGTTAAAAAATAAAATCTTTGATGCTTTTTATATACTTACACCAATTTAACACCAGACAACTGATAATTCCTGATAAAGGATGCGGATGAGTGACAATACTATTTTCTTTTATAGTAGTCATTTAAACCATTTCTGATAAAAACAGATAGAACGTTAGAAACGTACGTTCTAGTTTCAGGGACTAGTGCTCGCAAGGGCGTGGAGGTTCGAGTCCTCTTCCAGGCAAAAAAAGCTTCGGTAACCAAAGGTTGCTGAAGCTTTTTTTATTTCCAGACAGGGGACTCGAACCCGAAAGGGCTATGCAGTATACTGGAAACATACAAAATGAAGTTTATAATCTAACCTTGGAGGTTTGATCATGCTCAGGAAATTTTTTGGTTTATTTACTTTTTCAACTCTTCTCCTTTTTTCAGCCGGATGTGAGGAAAAGACTCTCCCCCCGGCATCTTCATCAGCAGAGGTGGAGGACACCGAAGCCGTCCAGCCTGCCGCAGGTAACGGCACACTGGTCTTGTACTTCTCCAACACAGGGAATACCAAAAAAGTAGCCGAGTTTATCGCAGAGGAGATGAATGCTGACATCTACAGGATATTTCCGGAGGTACCCTATACTTCAGCTGATTTGAACTACAGCGACTCCTCAACCAGGGCGACCCGGGAGCAGAATGATCCCTCCGCCCGCCCTGCCCTTTCCGGGCCCGTTGAAGGCCTTGAAGACTACAGCACTATATTTCTCGGCTTCCCCATCTGGTGGGGACAGGCTCCGAAACTCATGTACACACTCGTTGAAAGTCATGATTTCTCAGGAAAAACAATCATACCATTCTGTACTTCAGGAAGCAGTCCTATCGGTTCAAGTGCAACGAACCTCCACAGCACAGCCGGTGATGCGGGAAACTGGCTTGAGGGCCGGCGGTTTTCCAGGACAACCACAAAAAGTGAAGTGGCAGACTGGATTCAGGGACTCCCGTCAATACAGCCCTGATGGGCTCATTAAAGCAAATCTCAGGAGAGATCACTTTCTGCGAGATACGAGTCAAGGGCCCTGAAAAGGTTCTGTAGGAGACCCGTGGTTATGCGGCCTGATTCAAAACAGATATCCGGGTCAAGGTCTCTTTTTCTCAGTTCCCGTTCAAGTTCCACAATGGAGTTGAACAGCTCATCTGCCCCCAGATTCCCGGCGACCCCCTTCAGAGAGTGGACATCACTCTCCGCCTGCTCATAGTCTTCTTTTGCCAGAGACTCTTTCAGCTTGTCGGGAAAGCCGTCATAGCTCTCCCTGAATTTTTCGAGAAGCTTGCTGTAGAGCCGTACATTTCCCATGACCCGCTTCAGACCATCCACAGTGTTGAGTCCATCTATAACAATATCCTGAACAGTACTCTTCTCTGTGTTTCTGATTGCTGCCTGTGGTTTCACATCAGACGGATAGATCCATTTTTTGAGTTCGGCAAAAAGGTCTGTAATTTCAATTGGCTTGCTGATATATCCGTTCATGCCGATATCAATGACCTTTTTTCTGGTTTCAACCATCGCATCGGCTGTCATCGCGATTATTGGCAGCTCATCCGCCGACATCTTCCTTCTTATATGTTCGGTGGCCTCAAAGCCACCCATAACTGGCATCTGCAGATCCATAAGGACTATATCAAAATGCTGCGTCTCCACGTAATCGACAGCCTCCTGTCCGTTGCCGGCCACAGTCAGCCTGAACCCCTCATTCTCAAGCAGCTCTGATGCTATCTGCTGATTAACTGGATTATCCTCTACAAGCAGGATTTGAGCTCCTTTGATATCATCCAGAGATACAGTATGCCCCTCCTTCCTGCCTCTCTCTAAAGCCCTGTCATCTTTTTTGAGGGATCTGCTGAAATGGGCTGTAAATGAGAAGGTACTTCCCTCCCCATAAGCACTTTCCACTCCCAGACTTCCACCCATCATTTCCACAAGTTCACTGGATATACTCAATCCCAGACCGGTTCCACCGTACTTCCTTGTAGTAGAGCTGTCCGCCTGAGTAAAGGCCTGAAAAAGAGAGGTCTGCTGCTCTTCTGTCATTCCAATTCCCGTGTCCTTTACCGAAAATAGCAAAATGACTTTCTCCGCACTCTCCTCTTTCAGCTCTGTAGAAACAGTGATCTCCCCGCTTTCAGTAAATTTGATTGCATTGTTTACAAGGTTGAGAAGCACCTGCCCCAGGCGGAGAGGATCTCCGCGCAGAGCAGCAGGAACATCCGGATCTCTGATAAAGGTCAGAGAGGTACCCCGGTCCTGCGCCTTTATGCCTGTAATTTCGGCAAGATGGTCCAGAACGTCCTTCAGATCAAAATCAATCTCTTCCAGAGCGAGTTTTCCCGCCTCTATCTTAGAAAAGTCCAGAATATCATTGATAATGCCCAGAAGATTTTTGGTGGCTCTCTCTATTTTCACGGCATAGTCTTTCTGTTTACTGTTCAGGGTGGAATTCCCCCACTTTAGTAGACATCTGATAAACTCAAAATGAGGAGATGTTGAAATGGGAAACCAGAGATTTACAGAGGAGTTCAAGCAGGAAGCTATCGGACAAATTATTGATAGAGGCTATTCTGTCCGTGAAGTGTCTGAACGATTAGGAGTATCAACCCATAGCCTTTACATTTGGCTAAAGAAAGATCCGCGATATGGGAAATCTTCGAAATCAGAAAAAGAATCAGATGATTTGAAGAAGGAAGTATCTAGGCTGAAGGCTGAATTGAAACGGACTGAAGAAGAACGTGACATATTAAAAAAAGCCGCGGCATACTTCGCAAACCAGTCCGACTGAGGTATGCCTTCATCAAGAGAAACAGGACAAATTATAGAATTACAACAATGTGCAACGTCCTGAATGTACATCGTAGTGGATATTATTCATGGATAAAAAATCCTAAATCCAAACGGGAAAAAGAGGATTCTATCCTACTGGATAAAATTAAATACTACTGGGAAGAAAGTGATAAAACCTATGGTAGTCCTCGATTGTACAAGGATTTACGAGAAGAAGGTGTTATCTGCGGAATGAATAGAGTTGCCAGAATTATGCGAGATAATAAAATAGAGGCGATTTTAGGCATAAAGAAACATAGATATCAATCAGGTCCCCCCTCAATCGTGTCTCCGAATTTATTGGAACGCCAATTTGATGTGGAAGAGCCTGATAAAGCATGGGTTACAGATATTACCTATGTAAGAACTTTAGAGGGATGGCTCTATCTTGCTGTTGTTATAGATTTGTATTCCAGGACCGTAGTCGGTTGGTCAATGCAAAATACTTTACATAGAGATATCGTCATACAGGCATTATTGATGGCATGTTGGAAAAGAAGACCGAAGAAGAGGGTTTTAATTCACTCAGACCAAGGCTCCCAGTTCGGATCAGATGACTGGATCCGTTTCTGTAGAGATAATAAATTAGATCCCAGCATGAGTCGTCGGGGAAATTGTTGGGACAACGCTGTTGCAGAATCCTTCTTTAGCAGTCTGAAAAAAGAACGGATTAGAAAGCAGGTTTATAAAAGCCGAAAAGAAGCTCGTTCTGATATCTTCGATTATATTGAAGCATTTTATAATCGGAAAAGAAGACATAAGCATTTAAATCAGCAATCACCAGTTGATTTTGAAAGGTCTGTTAGATTAGGTTGAAAGTGTCTACAGAACTGGGGGAATTCCAGGGGAGTCTTCTGAAGAAGAGTATTCAAACCGATTATCGCATGCATAGGGGTTCGGATCTCATGGCTCATATTGGCAAGAAAGTTGCTTTTGGCGACAGTCGCCGATTCGGCCAGCTCCTTGGCATCCTTCAACGCATTTTCCGCCTGTTTCCTCTCGGTAATATCCTGTGCCGAAAGAATGACTTCACAGGGCGGGCTCTCCGGGGTTACAGGGTTCATTATAATCTGAAGCCATGATTCCTTTTCTCCTGTAACAGAGACATAAGGCCCGTCAAAATAGCTTGTCTCTCCATTGACTGCCATCTTCAAGGCCTCCAGCATAGCCTCATTTCTGAGACTTTTCAGACCGTCAAATCCAATCAGGGCATCCCTTGTACTGCCAAGGATTATGGCAGCTTCGGAGTTTATGTTCTCTATGACCCCTGAAGAATTAAAATGAATAACCCCGACCGGAGAATTCTCAAAAATAGTCCTCAGCTGAGCTTCACTGGTTATGATAAGCTCTTCCGCATGTTTTCGCTCTGTAATATCAGTGGAAAGGATAACAAGGGCTACAACCTTTCCCTCATCATTTTTCACAGGAACCTTGGTACTGTGGAAGGAGTGTTCTGTACCATCGATAAGAGGAAGCTGTATTTCAAAACTGCGTGTCATGCCGCTTTTGATCACATCCTGATCGGTCTGCATGATGACGTTTCCAGGATCTCCGGGAAATATCTCGTTATCAAGGCAGCCAATAGCATCCTTGCCTGAAAAGCCTGTCACCAGCTCAAAGCTTTTATTGACCATCAGGATACGGCCGGTTGAGTCTTTCAGAATAACCGAGCTGGGAAGATTATCAACGATGGCATGCAGCCACTCCTCATTGGCCTTCAGAGCCAGTTCTGCCTGAAGCTGCTCCGTAATATCTCGTAAAACAACAAGGGAGTACCATTCATTATCAAGAGTGTAGTGGCTGAGCCGCATCTCAAAATCGAATTTGCTGCCGTCCTTCCTGATACCGCTTCCCTCAATCATGTCAGTCCGGGCATTCCCCATATCAAGCTGTCTCAGATTTTCTCCAACAGATTCCCTTGCCGACGAACCGATTGAATCAATAAAATGACTCCCCGGAAGCTCCTCTTCCCTTTCATAGCCGAAGGCTTCAAGATAGGCTGGATTCACCATCACAAGGGAAGATCCCTTCATAACACCTATGGATTCTGTGGAGTTTTCGAAGATGGACCGGAATCTGGTTTCATTGAAGATGATTCTTTTTTCCATATACTTCCGGTTCCGGATATCGAGGATTGTACCGTCGATAAATGTAGGCAGCCCTTCCGGACTGTACTCGGCGTTGCCCTTCTCATAGACCCAGACATCCTCTCCATTGCTGTCAATGAGCCTGTATTCAAGGGTCCAGGACTCTTTCCCGGCAATAGCCTTCCCAATCTCCTCTGACACATACTCGCTGTCATCAGGATGTATCAGATCTATAAAGCAGCGGACAGAATTATTAATAAAACCGCTGGATGGATAACCTGTCAGCGTTTCAATATCATCTGTCATAAATATTATTGTTCTCACTTCATCAGCCAGCCCCTGATAAACGATACCGGGAATAGTGGAAACGAGGGATTGGAGACGGGCCTGGGACTCCTCAAGGAGGCGGTTTTTGAGTTTAATTTCATTCTCCGCCTCCACCTGTTCGGTAACATCAATCAGGGTTCCCCTCAGAAACAGCGCCTGCCCTTCATCATCTCTTTTCGAGACTTCAGTACTGGCTGTTAACCACTTGAGTGAGCCGTCGGGCATCAAGAGGGGATAGGTTGCCCTGTAACTGTCAATTTCCCCGGAAATGGCAGAAGCCAGTTTTCTGTTCAACCCATCAATCATATCTCTGTATGATGGATCCAATTCAGCAGTTTTCATAAGCGGAATCTGCCATTCACTGTGGGTATAGGAGTTGTCTGGAGATTCTTTTACCTTGAGGCCTATCAGTTCTACACACGTATCCAGAGCATGAATAGTGTCCTCTTCCCTCATGTCAATCCACCATGGACCGATAGACGCCGCGTCAAGGGAACCGTGAACAAGATCATTCAGATCTGAAAGCTCTTTGGTCCGTTTTGATACTTCCAGTTCCAGACCCCGGTTTGCTTTACTTAGCAGGTAACGCGATCTGTCCCCCATCAGTATACTGAAACCCGTGGCTCCCGATGAGATCATGAAGGTAAGAACCAGAATAAGAAGGATCAGATTCCGTATCCGCCTGTAGGATGCAAATGCATCAGACCGATCAATTTCTGTCACTATTCCGTAATTCAGGCTGTCGTTCCAGATCCAGGCTCCCAGAACCTCAACTCCCCGATAGTCCCTGTATCCGCGGACATCTAAACCGGAGCCCCCTTTCACTGCCCGTTCAAACATGGACGTAAAGGGTGCCCTTTCCCAGTCCACTTCAGCCTGAGGATTCCTTGTCAGATCGACACCGGGATTCAGAAGTTTGACCCTCTGCTCCCTGTAACCCCGTGTCCCTGATAGAGAATTTCTGAGCCCCAGGTTATCAAACCGGCTGTCTGACAGCATCCAGCCCCTGTCGTCAAAGGCGTACGTTTCTCCGGTCTGTCCCATCCTTCCCATCTGACAGACTCTTGTGAAGTTCTCCTCGGGGTCCTCATAGACAGCCAGGACAGCAATAATTTCACCATTCTCATGCCGGACCGGGACAGCATAAAACATGGAGTACTCTTCATCCTGAGAATCAGAAGTGTTGACCGGAGGGATGAATATGGACTCTCCCTGAAAGACCTTATCCAGCATACCCGGCCTTTTTTTCTGAAGAAGACTGATATCACCCGTCCTGTCAAATCCATTCGCAAGGAGGCTTATCCTGTCCGGGGAGATGATACTGAACTTGTCCGAGAGTGTATGGATTCCTAATTTATCTGCCCCTGGAATGGACTCCTCCGCATCAGAAACAGGCAGAACAGGAAGATCTTCAACAAGGGAAACAAAGTCTTTATCCCCTGCCTCAATTTCAATCATTTTAAGTTTGTTTTCTATCCAGAGAATCATAATCTCATCTGTTGTTGAGACAATTGTCTGCAGGTTATTCCTGATGTTACCTGCCCTCTCTTCCCTGACCTGTCTCAACAGGATACTGGAGGCAACAAGAATGAGAAAGAAACTGATACCAAGCATAAACATACTCAGAACCTTCAGCTTTTTATTGTCCGGAATACCTCGCCTGGGACCGCTGAAAATAAAGAAACGTAGACCCAGAATTATAAGTAGAATAAATATGACAAGTAATGTTGCAAGAATAAGGAAGAGAAGTCTGCTATCGGAAGAAACAGAGTCCTGAGCCCATAAGAAACCGGGAGAAAAAAGAAAAATCATCCACAAAAGGACTGTTTTCCTGTTCATTCCAGACATACCGTTTACCTTATTCCGGGATTTATATCTTAATTTTAGTTCATGGATAAATCATTTGCCTGCACCCTCCTCCGGGGACAGGATCTTTCAGGTACACTGCTTCTGAAATGCGCTGTAGATCATACGGTTCAATCTGACAAGCAGTTCCTCATTGCACTTCAAAACCCTGCGGTCATAGGTAAAAAATCCGTTGGACTCGATTTCCACATCACTCAGCTGTGTATACACAGCTGCCCCCAGGCCCTCCGGAATCAGAGGAAGCAGCTGCCGGACTATCAGATTTTCCAGTGCCTTTTCATACTCCTCTCGTGTTCTCAAGGCCTTATAGCCGAATTTATTACTCTCATCCCACATATGGCCCGGCACATTGAGATTGTAGCCGCCGTATTCCGACAGCATATGGATTCTCCCATCGGACTTTCTCTTTTTGTTGAGTTTCAGCTTATACCGGTGCTGAGAGTAGAAGTCTCCTCCCCCCTGGTCTATCCAGCCCGAAGCATGGTCCACCAGCCGTGACGGATCCAGGCTCCTTGTCAACTGTTCCATTTCAAGTGAATCAAACTGGCCCCAGGACTCATTGAAGGGAACCCAGCAGACGATGGAGGGGTGGTTGATCAGGAGCCGGATCATCTGAGCAAGCTCCTCCTTGAAAAAAGCTCTGTCTGCCGCTTTGCTCCGTCCGGACTTTCTATGATCCCCTTCAGAACTGTCTCCGGCTCTTCTGCCAAGAACGCCAAGAACATAGAGGGACGCTGGAACGGCACGGTTCTTTCCGCCTGAAACCATGTCCTGAATCACAGTCATACCGAGCCTGTCGGCGTGATAATACCACCGGCGGGACTCCACCTTGATATGCTTCCGGATCATATTGAACCCGAGGTCCTTCATCCTCCGGATATCAAAGATCAGGGCTTCATCACTGGGGGCCGTCATTCCCGACTCCGGCCAGTACCCCTGATCCAGGGGGCCATGGAGAAAAACAGGACTCCCGTTGAGGCAGATGCGGTCATGACCGTCTCGCCCCTCCCTACGGGATACAGTTCTCATTGCAGTATAGGAAGAGATCTCCTCAACAAGTTTCCCGGATACGTCGAAAAGCCTTACTTTCAGAGCGTACAGAAAGGGATCCTCAGGAGACCACAACCGCGGGCGGGAAAGAGGGAGACGGAGAGAGTCACCGGTTCCACCTTTTATGCGTCCTATACAGCCCCCGTCGTCCGAAATTTCAATTTCGACACTCCCCGCTTTGGGACAGAAAGCATTCAGCAGGAAACCGGAGCTGTCATTTTCCGGCAGGCAGCTGAAGGAGCTTAGATGATTTTCTGAAGGGACAGGCTCCAGCCAGACTGTCTGCCAGATACCGCTTGTGGGTCTGTAGTAGATATACCCCGGCTCCAGAACCTGCTTTCCCCGCTGCTGAAGCCCTGCATCACTGGGATCCTCAACCCTCAGTTCCAATCTGTTTTCACCGTGAACAAGAAGGGAGGTAATATCAAAACTGAAGGGAATATACCCTCCCCGGTGCTCTCCCGCCGGTCTGCCGTTGATAAAGCAGCTGCACTCCCAGTCCACAGCTTCAAAATTCAGCCGCACAGCCATCCCCTGCCAGTCGGCAGGAACTGTGAAGCTCCTTCTGTACCAGAGGGTTTCTTCAGGTTCCAGTATCCTGTCCACACCGGAGAGTCGTGTTTCTGGACTGAAGGGGACAAGGATCTCTCCATCAGCCCCCTCCGGAAATTCTGCCATATCTACGCCTGAATTGATGGCGTACTCCCAGCGGCCGTTCAGGTTTAACCACCTCTCCCTGACAAGGGAGGGACGGGGATATTCATTCAGGGGCAGATTCCCCTCCGGATCATCTGCCCAGACTGTTGTCAGCGGACCTGTTGTTTTACTGTTCTTCTTCATCTGCATTGATTATCCATCCTCCGGGGCAGGTCGTAAAGCAGGATTTCAATATCCAATAGATTAAACCGGCTTCTGTACCTATAATAGGAACATGCTTTCCAAATCCCAGTACATGGCCTTTCTTCACTGTCCTAAAGAGTTCTGGCTGTTCCGGAACAGACCGGATCTGATCTCAACCCTCACTTCTCATCAGCAATCCATCATGCAGACAGGAGAAATTGTTGGATTGCAGGCGCGGAAACTCTTTCCGGAAGGGAGAGCGGTAGACTATCTCCCCGGAAAACAGGAAGAGATGGTGCGTCAGACACGGGCTCTGATTGATGAGGGATGCAATACAATCTACGAGGCTTCCTTTATCCACAACGGGATGTTTGCAGCCGTTGATATTCTTCACAGGGAGAACGGAGCCTGGAGCCTTTATGAAGTCAAAAGCTCCATGGGAATCAAAGAGAGTTACATTCTGGATATAGCCCTCCAGTCATGGGTTGTCGAGGGAAGCGGACTGCCTCTGAAATCATCCAATCTTATCAACCTGAACAAGTACTATGAAAGGGAGAGTGAGCTGGATATCTCAGCCCTTTTTAATATAATAGATGTCTCCCTTAGAATTCGCCCCTGGCAGATTCCGGTTCCCGAGAACAGAGAAAAAATGATGGAACTCCTTGAAAAGGGGGAACCGGAGCGTGAAATTGGAATGTACTGCCTCTCCCCTTCAGAGTGCCCCTGCAGGGAGTACTGCTGGAAAACCCTGGCCTCTGTTCCCGATGATTCGGTATTTACACTGACAACAACCAGGATGGATGAGAAATTCGAGCTCTACAACAGCGGCATCCAACGGCTCAAAGATTTACCGGTGGAGAGCCTGGGCAAGGCTCAGCGCCTTCAGGTAGAGGGTAAGCCCTATGTGGAAGAGGAGAATATCAAGAGCTTTCTGGAGAAGATTGAATATCCCGTAACACATCTGGATTTTGAAAGTTTTCAGCAGGCTGTCCCCGAATATGAGGGAGTCAAACCCTTTCAGCAGATCCCCTTTCAGTATTCGCTCCATATTGATGAAGGAAAGAGGCTTGTTCACAAAGAGTTTCTTGCCCTCCGTGAAGCGGATCCAAGACGCCTTCTTGCCGAACAGCTTATAGAGGATGTGCCTGAATCGGGTACTGTCCTGGCCTATAATAAAACCTTTGAAAAAAATGTAATCAACCGCCTTGCGGCCCGGTTCCCGGACCTCCAGCCGCGGCTCAGCTCCATATCAGAGCGGATCTATGATCTTATGGAGCCCTTTCAGAAACGCTGGTACTATCATCCCGCCATGGAGGGGAGCTACTCAATAAAGAAGGTTCTTCCCGCCCTGGTTCCTGAAATGGAAAAGGCCTATGCCGAACTCCCGGGAGTACATAACGGGGGAGAGGCTTCATCTGTCTGGCAGAATCTGCCCTCTGTCACCGATCCTGCTGAGGTGGAAGCCATCAGAAAAGGCCTGCTGGAGTACTGCAGGCTGGACACACTGGCCATGGTCAAAATACTTGAGATACTCGGGCAAAGCGGTTTCCCTGCTCTAAACCAGTGATTTGGTTCTGACCCTTTCAAGAGCCCAGTAGGTGTACTTTCTGACCTTCTTGTCCGGATCCTGCTCCAGATCCTTCAGAATTTCCTTTCCTTCATCCGTATTCAAGACTTCAAGCGCCTTGACGACTTCGATGCGGACATCGGGATTGGGGTCCCTGGCCGCCAGAACAATTCCCCTGAAGGCTGCTTTGGTCCGGACAGCGGCCAGGAAGGAGGCGGACTCCTGCCGCAGCGCGGGATCCCTGTGCTTCAGTCTCCTTATATGTTTTTCAACAAAGCCCGTAGACTCCAGAACCTCGGCGATATATTTCTGCAGAGAGGGTATGTCCTCCTTCAGGAGTTCAACCATTGTCGTCTCGCCTTCATAGCCCATCATCTTGAAAACCATACTGAGGTCCTCCCTCAGCTGGGGTCCGGCATCCTTGAAAAGCTCAATCAATGCGGCAAGGCTTTTTTTGTCCTTCTTGCCGCTGAGGCTCCGGATGCAGTCCATTCTGTACTCATCTTCTACGGCAATCTTCCTCCCGAGAACCGCAACAGATTCGACGGCTTCCGATGCACCCAGCCCCTCGATGATGCCGCTTATGACTGAAGCAACCTCATTTTCATCATTCAGGACGGCTTCCATGGCCTTGAGGACAGCAGGGCTGCCGCTGGTTCCCAGGGCTCGGGCAACCTCTTTTCTGACTTCGGGAACCGGGTCCCTGAGCATATCGATGGAGCGGGTGAGTTCCTTTGTCTCACTGTACTCGACAAGAGCCCAGATACTTGCAATTCTGACAGCGGGATTGGCATCCCCCAATGCAGCCTTTATCTCTTTGAGAAAAGTCTTTTTTCCCGTAGCCGGAAGGGAGACAATGATGGTAGCCCTACTCTGGGCATCAACCGAATTGAGAATGGAACGGACCCTGTCATTGAAAAGATCCTCCGCATAGGAACTGAGCATGGCTGCGAATTCCCTTGCTTCGTCCAGGGGAAGAATGGAGAGGTTTTCAAGGATAATCTGCAGACAGCTGTCCTTTTTCATCTCTCCCAGAATCTTCAGGGCTTGAATTCGGACGGCATGTGAGTAGCTGTCCCGGCCCTTGCGGATGATATCCATAACCACTGTCTGCACTTCGGCTTCGGGCATAATGGCCAGAGCGTTCCTGAGTTCATCTTTCAACGGAAAGTCGGGATCCTTAAGAAACTCTTCCAGTATCGGCATAATGAGAAAGGCTCCCCGCGCAGGAAGGGCCTGGAGTACATCCTTGAGCAGGGTTTTGTGGTTTCTGATATCAATAAGCTCCCGGGCAAGCATGGCGAGGGCTGAATCATTCCCCCTGAGATGGACACACTCAAGAGTATTCTTGTAGAGCTCATTCAACTCCGAGTCCAGCTTTTTTTCCACATCCTGGGTAAAAACCCTGTCAGCCAGAAAACTTATAGAATCCTGGGGGCCCGCAGTTTTCAGAAGACGGGAAGCCAGCAGCAGGGACCCTCTGTTGTTATTGGAGTGAATTCCTTCAAGGAACTCCGATACATTGACTTCCAGGGAGTTCTTCAGCAGTTTGTAGTTGCGCTCCAGCTCCTCACTGTCATTCATATAGCTTTCACGGAACAGCCGGTCCAGTACTCCGCACTCCTGCAGATACCGGGCGGCGCTCTGCCGCAGTTCCATATCATCCTTCGAAAGAATCTGTACTGCCAGATCCTGATCTTCCGATGACTCATGAGAGAGAAGCTGTATGACATGGAGAATCTGCTCGTTGTTCATTGAGGAGAGATCGATGGAATAGGAGGGGGCAAAGTCCTTGATGATTCTCTTCTTTGCCTCCTGGCGTACCTCAAACACGGGATCGTTCAGAAGAAAGGAGTAGAGAACTCCATAGAGCTCCTTTCCCTCCTCTGTCTCGTGGGAGCTGAAGGGGCGGGCATCCGATGGGATTTCCCTTATAACAGTGCTCCTCACCAGCCCGTGGGGGTCCTCAAAGGATTCCCATACGGCACGGTGCGAACGCTCATCACCGTCATGAAGCAGAATATTTATGGCAAAGTAACGGGCGGCCCATTCAGGATCTCCCGTCATTTCCCGTATCTCATCCAAACGGGATTCAAAGAGGGCAAGAGCCTTTGTTCCATCAAAGGGTTCTCCCTTTCCGGAGAGGGCAATGCGCCGCAGCTTCAGAAAGTCCCTGCTTTCATCCAGGAAACTTTCAAGCCTGCGGGCCGTCCCGGAGTGCCCGAGAGCCCTCTGGAAAATAGAGAACAGTCCTTTGTCCGGGGAAAATTCGAGTATCCAGTTCTGAAGCTTAGTCTTGTGCTTCTCTCTGTACAGCTCTACCCACTCGTCTGTCAGGTCCAGGACTTCCGGCAGATTCACACCGCTCTTTCTGGACAGCTCCACAAGATAGGATGACTTTTTCAGAAGTTTCTCCCGGCGGTAGCGGCTCAGAACCTCTTCCTTCTTCAGGTCAGGCTCCGATGCCAGAGATCTCAGGGCTCTTCGAAACCTCTGTCTCCTTATTAAAACAGTCAGAATAACGGCAATGATAATAACAAGCAGGAAGGCTGCTCCAATAATCTCATAGAGAGGCAGAGACTTCAGTAATTCAAGAAACCGATCCATTTATCCACTCCTTCAGGCCATTCCGGCTACATTGTATATCTGTATTGGTTTGACTTTTCCCTTAACCTTGACCGCTTCTCTCGGTTCAATAATAAAACGGTCGTCCAGATGCTGTCTTGTATCTTCGGTAATGATGATCTCCCCGGCTCCTGATACGCCTTCAAGACGTGCGGCCAGGTTAACTGTATCGCCGATGACTGTGTAATCCATGCGCCTGGAACTGCCCAGGTTTCCAGCAACAAGATCTCCCGTGTGCATTCCGAAGCCCACCTGCAGCCTGGATGCTTTTCCTGTAAAGAATTTTCTGTCCCGGGCCTTCACAAGGTTCTGGATTTCTACGGCACAGGAGACTGCCTTGATGGCATCTTCATTCTCATTCACCATGGGCACACCCCATGCGGCCATGATGCAGTCTCCAATAAACTTGTCTATGTATCCGCCGTATTTGATCACAATCTCCACGGCTTCAGAAAAGTAATCGTTCAGGACTCCGATGATATACTCGGGAGATTTGTCCTCTGAAAAGGATGTATATCCACGGATATCGGCAAAGAATACGGTAGCATGCTTGGTGCCGCCTCCCGGTTTGACCATGTCCGGGGTATTCATAAGGTTCTGAACAATGTCATTTGATAGGTAGCGGGCAAACATATCTTTGATTACCCTTCTGTCCTCGGTGGCAACTTCGATGGATGCCTTCAATTCCTGCTCCCTGGTCTGGTCCGTAAACAGAAGAGTCAGTCCCTTGTGTTTTCCTCTCTGCCCAAGCAGGGGAGCCACATTGAGGGAAAAATCCATCTCCCCGTCGGGTCCCTTATAGATTCCTTCCATTCCCGGGACTTCAATCCCTTTCACCCGAGCATTCCGGATGGCATTCAGAACCTTCCTGCTCAGGGATTTTTTGAAGAATGTATCCAGATCCATGCCGATGGCGCTCTCTCCCATTCCCATGGACTCTTCTGCCATATGATTGAAGTAGCGGATTCTGTCGTTCTCATCGGTGGTGATCAGAATATTGGTCATGGACTCGAATATACTCTCCTGATACTGTTCCAGATCTTCTACCTGTTTAACATACTCCTGAAGTTCCCTGTACAGTTTTGAACTCTGCAGCATGCCGCAGGCCTGCTTCGTGTAGGAGTCAAGGAAATTGAAGCTGTCCCTCGGGTAGCCGAGCTCTCTTTTTGAGTTGAGTACAAGGACCCCTATTTTCTGCTTGGTCGTACTTAACGGCAGGGCAATACCGCTGTTCATCAGGGAGTGCAGAAACAGATCTCCGAAAATACGAGGCCCCTTTCTGTCCTGAAGAACCACAGACCGGGAGCACTCTTCCAGAAAATCCACAAGTTCGGACTCTGCCTCCAGGGATCCCGGAATATCGTAGGCTCCCCTCTTATAGGCAAGAGTAAGGGATGAGTTTTTTTTCCCGCTGTCGGTATAAAGGTAGAGAGCCGCAATTTCGGATCTGGTAATGTCGAGGGACTGTTCAACCAGAACAGAAACAAGGCTTTTAAAATCACCTTCATCCGCCATCAGGGCACTGGCGCGAACCAGTTCTTCAAGAACATTGAGCTCTCTCACCATACCGGGCTCCTAAAGTTATCAGATGATTACTAAAATGATAAATCAATATCCAATGTTCTTACAAGCTAAAGTTTATACATATAAAAGTTTATGAACATGCCCATTAAATATAATCCCTTTGACCTCCGGTATTGAGAAAGGACGCCGGCTGAAGTATTATGCTATAATTAATTCCTTAAGAGGAGATATTGATGGGAGAACAGACTGTCATTCAGAGTAAAAAGAGAAAGAAGGAGACATTTCTCAAGGAAAAAGCGGTTCTGCTCATTCTTTCACCCAATGACCTTGGGCGATCTTATGTTATCGACCGGGACGAAATAACCATAGGCAGAGACGCCTCATGCACCATCTGTCTTGATGATCCCGAAGTCAGTTCAAAACACTGCCGTATTCAGGTTCCCGAGAACAGGGTATTTATTGTCGAAGACCTTGAATCGACAAACGGAACATTTCTGAATAAAAAACCGGTCAAAAAACCGACTCAGATCTTCTACAGCGACCGTCTGGTTCTTGGTAAAACGGTTTTCCGTTTCTTCCTCGAGGAATCATTGAACGTCTAGGAGACCCCCATGGCAACGGGCAAATTACCCATACTTGTACAGAAAACCTACGAAGATATAAAAGAAATTATTGAAAAAAGAGAAGTTGATCCCTCCGGCCAGCTTCCTTCGGAAAATATACTCTCGACCCAGCTTAATGTGAGCCGGGCCACCGTGCGGACAGCACTGGCACGCCTTGAATATGACGGCTTGATTGTAAGGGTTCATGGAAAAGGGACGTTTGTCAGAGAGAAGACACTGAATCTGGAAACATCACTGACAGAGAAGTGGGATTTTATTCCCATGCTTGAAGAAAACGGCAGGAAGGTAAAAATTGAGCTTCTGGGCATACATCAGCGTCCAGCCGGATCCGATGACGCCCACTTGCTCAATGTGAGCGCCCATACAGAGATTGTTGAAGTGAAACGGCTCTATCTGGCTGACAATACCCCTGTGATCTACTCCCGCAATGTCTTTCCCCGGTCAGCTCTGAAAAAGGGCGCGGACCCTGTACTGATGAACTATCAGTGCACAGCCTATGAACTCTTCAAGGCCTACTTCAGTGAAATGGCGGAAAACAGTCTCACTGATCTTCTCCCTGTTCTGCCGGAGACAGAAATTGCCACACATCTGAAAATAGGCCCGTCCATCCCCATATTTCTCTTCAAGGATCTGTTTTTAACACAAAATGAACATATCCTGCTTGCAGGAGAAAACTATATGCATGAGAATTTGCTCAAATTGCGCTTTGTAAGCAATCCCCAATAGATATGGAAGATATATGAAAAAGAACATTCTTTTCCTCTGTACAGGAAATTCATGCCGCAGCCAGATGGCCGAAGGCTGGATGAGAAAACTCCACGGAGATGAGTATAATGTCTACTCCGCCGGAATAGAGACCCATGGACTGAACCCCAATGCCGTGAAAGTTATGGCTGAGGCCGGTGTGGATATCAGCGGACACAAGAGTACTCTGGCCTCGGAGTACAGGGACATTGATTTTGATGTTGTCATCACTGTCTGCGGACATGCCGATGAAAACTGCCCTGTATGGCTTGGAAGATCCAATAAAATCCACCACGGATTTGATGATCCTCCCCGTTTGGCACAGGATATCGAAGATTCTGAAAAGAAACTGGAGCCCTACAGAAGAGTCAGAGACGAAATAAGGGATTATCTTAAGGATTTTACTCTCTAACCCCCTACCAGAGGGGAGCATTCATAAAGACCAGCTGAAAGGCCAGTCTTTTTTTTTCAACAAGCCAGCAGAAACGGAAGGCTAGATTAAATTCTGCATACTCCATATTGGCTGCCGTCATATCCAGAATCAGGGCGGCTCCCGCGGACTGGTACTGTTCCCCGTCCCGGGGAAGGTCTCCCTGAATCAGATAATCATAGAAAAGATTTCCCCTGATCCGCTTTATATAGAGAAAGGAACCGGCACCATAGTCAGGATATGCCATGGGGAAGTCATAGTCCGCAGATGCCATGAGTGTTCTGTAATCCACCGAAGAGCTATAACCCCTTGCAAAGGGAAAGGAGAGTGAATAGCGGCCGCTCTGCTCCTCTAGTGCAAGGCCCAGAGTGATTCCAGTGTTTCTGAAAAATCCAGGCGTATATATCTTTGTATGAGAATAGAAGCGGTAAAGCTCATCGGGTTCAGCAGGATAAACGCTTCCCCCGGCCCTCTGATATATCCCCCACCGGGGTACAATGGCCCGGGCACTTCCAGGCAGGAGTGACGAGGCTGTAATCTGTGCATTCAGAGGGATATAAAACTCAGGGGTCTCTCCCTTTACAGGAATAAAGGACCGGAGGCCCGTGCCTGCCGACGGGACCAGTGAATTCTGCCAGAGATCCCTGCTCAGATTCAGAGGGAATGAAAGCACAATCCTGTTGGACAGATCCATCATCTCTACCCCGCCAATATTTCGGTAGTCTGCGGAGTTCCTGATACTGATCCAGGGATAGAATTTTTTCCAGTCCAGATCCAGAAAGGCACCCCAGGTCCTCTCATTAAAATCGTACTCTCCCCCTGCCGCCATATTGAGGGTGTTCATAATATTGGTGGATTGAACCTGCAATCTCAGCCCCGTCATGGTCTCCAGATTTGGTGCAATTCCCCAGCTGTGGATATTCAATGCACCGGCGGCAGGGGAATAACTCTCAACTTCAGGCTCCTCGGAGTTCTCTACTGCCGGAAGATCATGGACAGACCATATTCCATGTGACGGAAAGGGGGGGACAACCGTTTTAGAAGCATCTAGGGGAATCCATTCTGAAGGATCAAGACCGACACTGACTGGAATACTCCCATGGCTGTTTCTTGTGTCTGAATAGTATAAAGTATCCCCTATGACCCGGGGATGCTCTGCTGCATAAGCCCTCGATGTGATCCTGAGTTCCTGCCCGGAGACGGGATCAAAAGCTATGATGTTTTCAAACCCTTCCGGGTTTGCAGCGTAGATAAGATACTTCCCCCAGACCTGAAGCCCTTTGATGTTCTCACGGCCGGCCCCCCGGACTATTCGGATCTCTCCATCTGAAAGGTCCATTGCATATATGCTCCTGCCCTCCCGGTTCTGCAGTACAAAGAAGACTGTATTTTCATCAACAGACCATGCCGGTGAGGAGGGGAAGCCCGGTTCCGAAATTTTCCAAGAGTCTATTGTTTCACCTGTCCGGGGATCAAGAATTTTCAAACTGCCCTCAAGGCTTTCGCTCCACTCCATCACAGCAAGCCTGTCCCCCCCGGAAGAAAGGGCGGGATCGTAGTATCTCTCTCCCTTGGATATATAACTTTTTCTTCCCTCTTCCATCAGGACCAGATCTGACCAGCTTCTGTCTTCATACAAAAGTGAGGGACGGGTCCAGGTCCAGACTGTTTTACCCCCTGCCGCCGTAATATCGCCCCCCGAAGGAACCCGTGCGATCCGCTGTTCACCGCCGTTTTGCAGCCTGACCAGAGAGGCAGGTTCCACAATGGACCGCTTCCGGGCTACGACTCCCTCACCATCCTCGGCCAGGACCTCATACCGGGTATACACATCGGGGAGGATATCAAGAAGGGGAGTATCCTCACTGAGATCCATCCCTGCGGCCTCTTCCTCCCAGCGCAGTATCAGCGACTCCTGCATCTCCTGAAACAGTCTGCCCCAGGATTTGCCGGTGACCTTCTTTGCCCCAAGATAGATTCCGAGGGCCGGCAGGGGTAGAGATGCGGCGGAATTGAGTATCCTGTCCCAGCTTCCATCACCGTACTCCTGGCGTATCCAGGAACTGAGAAAATATCCGTAGACATACATATTGGGGTAGTACTCTCTGTAGGATCCGTTGACATACTGCTGGTAGGAACGCCCTCCCTCCAGGGTCATGACCTTCATCTGAGAGTAGAAGAGGGGATCTCGGCCGCGGCCTGATTCGGAGTAGACCGTTTCCGCATGGACCGCGTCTCCCTCAAGAAACCAGCGGGGTACCGAGAGATAGATTCCCCCAGCCTGGCCCAGCTCTCCGCCGAGGATGTAGAGAAAACGGATAAAGTTACGGTTCAGACTGTCCATCTGAACCATATGCCTTGTTTCATGAAGGTTGAGGAGATCGTACCATTCAAGGCATGACAGCCCCTCGGAGGCGGGCATTCCGAACCAGACCGATTTAGCGGGAGCCAGAGAGACATATCCGTTGCTTATCATGCCCGAAGTAGTAAGAATCAGGGGCCATTTGGACTCCATCCCGCCGGAAAAGTCCTGCTGCTCCAGCCTGTATACAGCCTCCACACGGGGTGCCAGTTCCAGAGCCTTTTCGGTAATTTTTTCAGGAAAAATCAGAATAAAATGCTCTGTTTCTACTCTCTTCCACTCCTCATGCGGAACATACTGGGCGGCAAGACGGGTACAAAGAAACAGAAGAAGCAGAGAGACTTGGATTTTTCTATTTATTGGCATTATACTCATCCTCAACGGGGCACTTGAGGAACCGGAAACATCTGTTCCCGAAAACCGAAGCTTCCATAACGGAATTGTAGCCCCGTAATCGACATAAACAAAGGTAATCTAATGAAAAAACTTTTATTTTTCCCCTTACTGCTTCTTATTCTATCGGGTGCCCTTTTCGCCGAAACAACAAAAACCATTACAGTGGTTAATACACTTGATGATACAGTTTACTATCTCTACCTCTCCCATGCCGATGAGCGTGACTGGGGCAACGACAGACTGGGCGACGATGTATTTGATGCCGGAAGCAGCTTCGAATTTGAAATGACTTATGATGAATCGAATCCCGTCTATGATCTGATGGCTGAAGATGAAATGGAAAAGACCTACAGAATCGAGTCCATTAATCTGAATGAAACCGACACAATTACAATCAAAGCCGAGGACTTCCTTCCCTTCGGCGGCCGTAACCCCGTATACAGAGACATTACTTTTACAAATAGTACAGGAGAAGATATCTACTACCTCTATGTTTCTTCCCGTGATTCAATGTACTGGGGTGAAGACCTGCTTGGGGATGAAATCCTTGAAGCGGAAACAAGCATTGTCATCTCCATCCCTGTTGATGAGGAGTACCCCGATTACGATATCCTTGCAGAGGGAGACAGCGGTGCAACCTACGAGATGATGGACTACAACTTTATGGCTAATGACTCATTCACCTTAACACAGGAAAATATGAGTGACAGCGGCTATGACGATTACGGCGATTATGATGACAATAGTGATTATGACGATGGATATTCTTCTGTAGACGGAAGCTATGAACAGGGTTACCGTGATGGATTCAGAGATGCCTACAGGGAAGCCTACAGCCAGGGCTATCAGGATGCAATAAACGAGTACTGATCCCCTTTTCTATTATTTGAAAGTTAAAATTGAAATTTAATATGTGATCCCGCCTGTTTCAGGGGGGATCATTTTTTTTCTGTGTACCATATTGGATGCTGTCCAGCCCCGGGAGCTGTAAAACTCCAGAGCTCTGACGTTGTTCCTGTCCGCAAGAAGCTGAAGCCTGTTGACCCCTGCATTTGAGGCCCAACCTTCGGCACGGGCCAGAAGCTCTGTTCCAAGGCCCTGCCCCTGAAAGCGGGGATGCACAACAACATCTTCCACCCAACCGGAAAGCTCTCCTGTCGCAGTGGAAATGACAGTCTGCACCGTCAGCATCCCTGCAATAATGCCAGAGCCCGGGTCAGTGGCGACAAGAACCAGATTCCGCTCCCCTGGCAGCTCAATGATTCTGCCCAGGGCTCTTCTGTGGACCTCGGGATTGAACTCGAAATCCTCTTCCACTGAAAAAAGGATTTCAAGAAGACCTACCATTCCCTCAATATCACCGGGCTTTGCGCTTCTGTACTCTATCTGCAATGATTTTTCCATATTGTGAAGAGGTCAGCCAAGTTTGGCGAGCCGTCTGATAAGGAAGCCCTTGTTCTCGGCAACATAATCCTTGAAATCCTCAAAGTCATCCTTGGTTTCCGAAGCGGCTCCCGAGAGGATAAGAACACGGTTTTCCCACTTGTACCAGAGGTAGTGTTTTGAACTGATGGATCTGTATCCTGTAGCAGCCATCCTGCTCTCAAGGGCACTGTCAAGTTCAATATGATTTGCCATACCGCTGATGTAAAGAACATCTCCATCCTCCGCCAGGAACAGAACGCAGCGCGTGAAGCCCTCTGAGATGGCATCATCATTCCGAAATCCCTCGAGCCTGAGATCGAGGGACCCGAGACGCAGGTTATATCCCTGCATCCGAAGAGCCTTCCGGATGACCACAAGTTCCTGACGGACCTCCTGCATCACTTCGGTATCAGTCCTGTTCTTCTCCAGCCTGTGCCTCAGTTCCCTCAGTTGAGCTTCATACTGATGGAATATTTTAGTGTTGTTGGACAGGAAGATTGTGGTGTCCGACATCAGGGTCCAGACAGAGGCAAAGTACTCGCCTATGTTCCCGATGGCTTTATTGAAAATGTTTCTTTCCATTACATCCTATACTATAATCAATGGCAAACAATAAAACTATAATTATTCTGGAGGTTTTTCTTTGAAGATTCTGGTACTCTCCGATATCCATGGTAACCTGGAAGCTCTGAATGCGGTACTGGAAAATTCAAGTTCCGAAAACTGGGAGGAAATATGGTTTCTGGGAGACCTTGCCGGATACGGTCCTGAACCGGAAGCCTGTTATCAAACACTGAAAAAGCAGAATAC
The DNA here is from genome assembly GCA_963676905.2 of Oceanispirochaeta sp. Taxonomy (GTDB): domain Bacteria; phylum Spirochaetota; class Spirochaetia; order DSM-2461; family DSM-2461; genus Oceanispirochaeta. The sequence goes on along the minus strand of CAXXVE010000001.1, from coordinate 880,719 downwards.
CCTCTTTATTCCAGGAAATCATGACCTCTATCTCTGCGGCCGCATGCCTGGAAAATTCTTCAGCAATGAATCCAGAAAGGCCCTTATAATGAGCCACTCACTGGTATCGGGAGAATTTCTGAAACATATGAAGGAACTTCCTGTTTTTCAGGAGAGGAAGGGCTTTCTCCTTGTCCACGGCTCCGTTGAGGATCCTACAAGGGACTACATTCTCGGAGAACCGGATGCCCTCCGGAATTTCAAGGCAGCCACAAAAAAATGGATACTCTTCGGACACTCCCATATTCAGGAATACTATCAGCTGAGCCGCAGAAACCTCAGCAGCGGAAGCGCAGGCAGCGGTCAGGTTCTTTCTTTCAAGAGATCAAAGGTGCTTATTAATCCAGGCAGCATCGGTCAGCCCCGGGACGGTGACCCCGAAGCTGCCTGGGGAATACTGGATATGAAAAAGAAGGAATTTACATTCCACAGAACACCCTATGACTTCAGAAAAACACAGGAGAAGATGAGAACCGCCGGTTTCTCCGATTTCCTCATCGACCGCCTGGCTAAAGGGATCTGATTCCTATATAGGATTCCAGAATACCGCTCAGCAGAAATTCATCATTATCAGGATAGGACCTCTTCAGATCGCCCAGACGGGCACCCTCCCTGAGTTTCATCAGAATCTGCTCCTCCTCTTCATTAAGGAGGTCTACACAGAGTTCATAGTCTCTCAACCAGAACAGGGTTCTGAAAGACCCGGCCTCAGTCACAAGATCTTCAGAGGCCCCTGGAAAACCGGCTGTGACCACCGATGGATGAAGATGAAAGTTTCCAATCCGGCAGCTTGGATGCAGTTGCAGAGTCAACTCATCCGAAAGAAGGACTTCTCCTTCCGGGGATGTACTGCTCTCGCACTGTTCTATATCCTCCAGAAGATCCAGATAATTAAGCATATCTTCAATGACAGGAAAGAGATCCTCTCGTCCCCTGCCCTTATATGCCTGCCTGAGGAACGACAGAAGATTGAAGTCATCCTCCCTCACCGATGAGTCCATCTGATCAAGAAGCTGGACAGGTGTCTGATCGAGATCATAACTGACCCTGCTGAGCCAGCTTATTCCACGGTTCCGGTTGTACAGGATATCGCAGTTACTGCTGAGGACAGCCGCCTTTTTCATATCATCTGCTGAAAATCCAGGTGTGCTCCTCACTATATATGGATCCGAAGGATCCGCATCCATATCCAGCTCCTCCCTGCGGTCATACAGGGCCGTACCGGGAAGGACAGCCAGCGGAAAGAGATCCAGATGATTCGGTTCCAGGGAGAGTGCATAATCAATGGAGCTGCGGAACCCCTTGAGGCTGTCGCCGGGGAGGCCGTAGATCAGATCCACACCAAAAGAGACACCCGCCTCTCCAAGAAGTCCAGTCTTATAGCGGAATTCATCGGGGTCAAATCGTCTGTTAATATTTTTAAGAACCTCCGATGAGGCACTTTGCAGTCCGATCTGAAGCGTACACGGCACAGAGGCAAAGGCATGGGCGGTTTCTTCATCGAGAAATTCAGTCCTTACTTCGAAGTAGTAGTAGGTATGGGGAGTCAGTTCGGCTATCCATTCAAGAATGGTAAGAACCCTCTTCTTATTTACGTTGAATGTGGGGTCCAGAACAAAGACCTGCTGTATTCCGGCATCCCGGATCATCTCCAGTTCAGCCCTGACCCGTTCCAGAGAAAAACTGCGGACCTTGCCGCTTCCCTTGGATTCAAAACAGAATTCACAGGCAAAAGGGCATCCCCTTGAGAGCTCCCAGAGGAGTCCTCTGTTCCGGCTCATATCCAGAGCACCAGTCAATATGGGCGAGGGAAGGGCGTTGATATCATGGCAGAAAACAGGCATTGAAAAATTCCCTTCAGTAACAATGCCTGGAATGGAGGGCACCGGCGCTCCCTCCTCAAGGGCATCAAGCAGGGTATCCGTAATGATCTCGCCTTCACCCACCATGGCAGCGGTAATTCCGCTCTCCCTCAGGAAGGAGTCCGCTGCAGCGGTCACTTCGGGACCACCGGCAATAACAGGAAGCTCCGGACGGGCTTCCCTTAAAAGCTTTATAGTCTCCAGGACAAGGGACCTGTTCCAGAGATAAACGGGAAAACCGATACACCCTGCTCCCTCATCGGCAAGGAGCTCCCGGGCTATCTCTTCAGCCCCGTTCTCGAGAGTATAGTCCCTGAGTTCAATTTCATGCCGGGACGCCGCTTTGAGACAGGCCGCAGCCAGAGGAACAGCCCGTGTGGACTCCTCCAGATGTATAGTTGCCAGAATGACTTTCATATTGGCCCATTCTATCAGAAAGGGAGCGTCCTATATAGTGAAATCACACTGAACACAATTTTAATGAAAATCATACAGTATTTTAGTCTTTCAGGAACATAATCCATGTTGATGAATCAGTTTCATTCCTCCAGTACAACTCTCAGGAGCATCAGAAATAAGAGCATAAAGGTCTCTATGCGGGGACAGCGTTTTGTGATTTTAAGTGATCTCCATATGGGAAACGGCGGCAGCCGGGATGATTTCCGCAAAAACGGCAATACAGTCAGTGAGGTTCTATGGAATCACTACTACAGGCAGGGCTACCATCTTGTACTCAATGGAGATATCGAAGAGCTTCAGAAATTCCAATTGCTCCGGATACAGGAGAGCTGGAGCAGCCTGTACAGTATTTTTGACTCTTTTCACAGTGAGAACAGGATGACCAAACTTTTCGGGAACCATGATCTCCTTCTGGCGGATCCGCCGGAGGACTATCCCTATCCGGTTCATGAATCCATGGAGATCTGTAATGACAGGGGATCCCTTCTTGTTTATCACGGACATCAGTTCTCAAACTTTCTGATGCGCTATGAAAAGCTCTGCCGCTATGTCCTGAAGTATATTGCCTATCCTCTTGGCATCATGAACTACAGCAAGTCCCCGGCCAGCCGGAAAAAACTTAAGACAGAAATTCAGGCCTACCAGGCCTCCTGCCAGTCCGGGCTGATTTCCATCATAGGCCATACCCACAGACCTCTCTTTGAATCTCTCTCCAAGTCGGACTCTCTTAAGTACAGACTGGATTCTCTTATACGAAGTTACAGGGAAAAGAGCGAGCTGGAACAGAAGAGAGTGGAAAGGGAGATCAAACTGCTGCAGCATGATCTCAAGCTTCTCAGAAACAGCACTGAGCCCCAGATTTCTGAAATTTACAGCAGCGACGGACTCATTCCATGCCTTTTCAACTCGGGATGCACAATCGGAAAAAGAGGTTTCACAGCCATTGAAGTGGATGACAGGAATATATCCCTTGTCTACTGGTATGACTCTGACAAACAGAGGCAGTACAGTAATTTTTACGGATACGGGAAATTACCCCTCCCGGGATCGTCCCTGACCCGGATTACACTAAACAGTGAAAATCTGAGCTACATTCAGGACAAAGTCCGCTTTATGGCTCCTCAGCCCTCTCCTTTCGTGACAGATACTCCCGTATCATTTCAGCTGCTTCAAGGCTGACCCCGGCGGTCTTCGAAATATCCTCTGCCCCGGCGGCATAGAGGTTTTCCATGGATCCGAACCCTGTAAGGAGTCTCCTGCTTCTTGCAGGCCCGATCCCGGGGATATTCTCAAGAGAACTCAGACTGAGCTGTTTCTTGCGGAGCTTCTGGTTATGGGAGGTTGCAAAACGGTGGGTCTCATCCCTGACATGCTGCAGAACACGGAGCGCTCGATCCCCTTCAGGCAGGTCTATGGGCTCCTTCTGTCCCGGAAGGAAGATAAGCTCCTCCCTCTTGGCCAGACCGATAAGGGGGATATCCAGCCCCAGGGCATCCAGAACCGATACCGCTGCAGAAACCTGCCCCTTTCCTCCGTCAATCAGAATAAGATCAGGCATCTCCTTCTTCTCATTCTTCAGGCGTGAGTAACGACGTGCCACCGCCTCGCTGATTGCCTTGAAGTCATCAATTCCTCCGTCCAGGGAGCGTATATTGAAGTGCCTGTAGTTCTTCCGGTCGGGGTTGCCGTCTTTGAATGAAATCAGTGAGGCCACTGTAAAATGACCGTCCAGCTGGGCGATGTCAAAACCTTCGATTCTCTTAGGCAGTTTTCTAAGGTTCAACAGGTTCTGAAGGTCCTCAAGGGCCGGGATATTACCAAGATCCTGAAGCTTTCTGGCAAGATCGCTTCGGGCATTCTCCACAGCCATATTGAGGACGGCCTGGTCCCTTTTGCTTCCTGGAAGCTCCAGGACCATTTTCTCGGCTCCCTGTACTTCCCGGCTCAGATAATCCTGAATAAGTGCTCTGTCCTGTAGAGAGAGGAAGACCCTGGAGGGAAAATCCTTGTCGGGGGTTCCGTAATAGCGGAGAAGAAATTCCTGTATCGCATCCTGCTCACTGCCGTAGTACTCCGCCCGGTAGGACTCTTTTCCAAGAAGTTTGCCCTTTCTCATCTGAATAACGGCAAAAGAGTAGTAGTTCCCCGAAGAGTCCACACCGATATAATCACGGCTTTCCTCTTCAAAGTCCTCAACCTTCTGCTCCGTCTGCAGAAGCTGCAGTGCAATCAGCTGATCCCGTATCTCGGCGGCCTTTTCGAACTCCAGTTTTTCAGAAAGCCCCTTTATCTCCTTCATCAGATCTTTTTCAAGTCCTGCTGTCCTGCCGGTGAGAATGGCTTTTGCCTTATTCACAAGAGTCCTGTAGTCCTCTTTGCTTATCAGGCCGGCACAGGGGCCTGAACATTTACCCATATGATAGTAGAGACAGGGGCTCTCCCTCTTTTTAAGGTTTCGGCATCGCCTGAGGGGGAGCATTTTCTTTACGAGATTGAGTGTGTCGTCCAGCATCTTTACATCGGGATAGGGTCCGTAGTACCTGGACTTGTCACTGACAATGTTTCTTGTGCGGTAAACCCTTGGAAAATCCTCGAAGGTAATCCTGATCACAGGATAGCTTTTCCCGTCCTTCAGGTTGATGTTGTAACGGGGATTCCACTTCTTGATAAGATTGTTTTCCAGAAGCAGGGCTTCATACTCGCTTTCTGTAACAATGTGATCAATATGGTGGATCTGGCGAACAAGGTTTCTTGTCTTTATATCCTTTTCACCCGAGAAATAAGACCGGACGCGGTTTCTGAGTTTAACAGCCTTTCCGATATAAATAATCTTTTTCTGTTCATCCTTCATCAGGTAAACACCTGGCTGCAGGGGGAACTCTTTTATTTGTTTAAGGAGAGTCTCGACTCTTTCTTTATTACTTTCCATAATCTACCGATAAGAATTTAATAGTGCTATGAAAATAAAACATACTCTCTATCTTATGATTTTACAAACCCTCCTCATCACATACAGCTTAACTGCTGAAACACTCATTCTGGGTGCCGAAGATGAATGGAAGGGTACAGTCCTCAACAATCTCAAAACAAGTGCCGGAAAAGGCGGTTTCACAGATCTGGTCCTGAACAGAAGCGAGCTGATCTCAACTCCCGGTACAACAGACCTGCTTCTCTCATTGAATGAACCGATACAGAGGGATCAGTCGGGTAATTACTCGGTCATTGAGCACCCCGAATACAGCACAACCTACTTTAAATCCGGTGGCGGAAGCGCCACATTTGACAGAGAACACAGAATGGTTCTTCAGCCCGACAGCCGGGGAAGCCTTTTCTCACCTCTGACAAACTGGGAGGACTTCACAATAGAGTTCTGGCTCTATGCGGCAAACCCCAAAGAGGGGGAAAGCATTATTCAATGGAAGGGCCTCGGAAAAAAGGGCAATGATATCTACTCCCAGTCCATACTCTGCCATTTCATAAACCGGCGGCTTGTCTGGAGCTTCAGCAATATCTTTCAGATGCCCGAAAGCCCCGAGTCCTACTATGAGATTTCCGGTGATCCCGTTCTGCCCAGGCAGTGGAACCACCATATGCTCAGGTACAACAGCCACACGGGTATGCTTGAATACCTTATAAACGGACAGCCCTCAGCCATTATCTATACGACCAACGACGGTAACGAATCCAACACTGTATACACACCGCGGATCGGAGATGAGCCGGGAGAACTTGTTCTCGGCAGCGGCATGACAGGATTTCTTGATGAATTCAGAATTGAGAAACAGTTCCTCGAGGACCTTTCAACCAGAGACTACAAGCTTCCGGGTTACGGTATAAGTCCCGTTCTGGACCTGAAATTCAGTGATTCAAAATTAAACTCTCTTGCTGCAGTGGAAAACAGCCGCGGCAATTCAGCCGTTTTTCCCTACTACTTCACCACAAACAGCCTGCTTGAAGCCGAAAGGGTAAGGATGGAATTTTCAGGAGAGGAGACAATTCTGGATACTGAGGGATACTGGAAACCATTCACTGATCTAGACGGGAGCAGCAGGGGAAGATACCTGCTTATGGCCTTTCTTATGTATCCGGATATGAAGGAAGATCTGTCACCGGGACTCTCCTTCCTTGAAGTGAACTACACTCCTTCTCTCCCCCCTCTTCCGCCGGCCTACCTCTTTGCTGAGACCGATGAACAGGGACGGGTCAAAGTTGAGTGGAACCTCTCTGCGTCTCCTGATGTGGAAGGATATCTACTCTTTTTCGGAGAGAATCCAGGGGAGTATATTTATCCTGGAAGCCCGTTGAAAATTGAAAAAGGGAATTATACTTTAATAGAGGGATTATCTCCCTTTAAGCAGTATTTTTTTGCTGTTAAATCATATACAGGATCCGAAAGTCCCAGATACAGTGATTTTTCTGAAGAAATATCCATTCGCCCCTGAAGGACAATGAATGAGCAGTTATCAAAGCAAATATAATCAGGCCGTTTCCGCCTATCTGCTGGAAGACTTTGAGCTGGCCAGAGAGATGACAGACAAACTCCTGAAAGAGAATGGGAATACCCCCCTTCTAATGATTCTTTCAGGCAATATTTATGAGGCCATGGGAGAGTCGGATAAAGCGGTCCGCTCCTATCAGAGGGCAGTACGCCTCAATCCGGAAAACCCCGAAGCCTTCAACAATATGGGAGTCTCCTACAAGAACAGAGGCGACTTTGCCAAGGCGGAAACCGCTTTTAAGCAGGCCCTGCGCCTCGCACCCGAACGGCCCGACATCAGCTATAATCTTGGAAACCTCTACAAGAAAAACGGAAATTTTGAAGACGCTGAAAAAGCCTACAGAAAATCCATCAAGCAGGACCCCTCATACATCAAGGCCTACAACAACCTCGGAACCATCTACGAGCAGAGTAAGGATTATGAAAAAGCCGAGGAGGTCTACCGGCAGGGACTGTCCATGGACAGGAACAATGCGACCCTCCATTACAATCTTGGAATAACCTATCAGGACAGAGGTAAACTGGACGAAGCCAGGGGACAGTATGAAGAGTCTTTGAAATTCAGACCCGGATGGACACCCAGTCTTGGAAACCTCGGAGAGGTTCTCAAGAACCAGGGGGCTCTGGACGAAGCTGAAAAGAAATTTCAGACCCTTCTCAACAAGGATCCCGAAAATGTAAGGGCCATCAACAGCATGGGAACGATCCATGCCGAAAAGGGAGATATCAATAAGGCCCAGCAGTATTTTAAAAAGGCCCTGAAACAGGATCCTACATATAAAACGGCCACAATGAATCTGCAGCAGCTCTATCTCAAGGAGAATGCGCTGCAGGAAGCTCTTGAAGAGCTGAACAAACAGGCAAACTTTCACCCTTCGGATATGAATATCCGTCTCCAGATTGGAAAAATTCTGATCCGCCAGGACCGGTACAAGGAAGCCGAGAAGGTCTTCAGCCAGGTGATTGAACGTCAGCCTGACAACGTTGAGGCCTACCGGAATCTGGCTGAACTCTATGCCATTGAAAAACGGCCAGATCTTGTAAGGTCCTGTGTTATCGAGATTTTCAAGAGGGAACCCGAGGATAAATCAATACTGCTGACCCTTGCTGAAACCTACCTGAACGGCGGCCGGTACGAAGAAGCTCTTCAGAATATTGAGGACTATCTGGAAGCTTTCCCCGCTGATAAAAAGGCCCTTCAGATCAAGGCGCGGATTCTGCAGAAAACATCCCGCCAGGAAGAAGCTGCAGCTCTCTATGCCCAGCTGGACGACGACCCCGATCTATCTTCCGATCCCCGTACTTTGACAGATATGGCAGAGGCCTATTTTCACTCGGGAAACAGGGAAAAAGCCGTAGAGAAACTTGAGTCCCTGCTTAACATACAGGGTGCTTCGGTCTCAGCAGATGATATTGATAATATGACAAAGACTTTGGAGCTCTATGAGAAAACAGTCTCATCATTTCAGGAAGGATCCGAAAACTGGCACAACAACCTCGAGAAGATGCGCCAGATCACAATGCGTGATCTGAACGGGAACAAGTCCGAAAGCTACTCCACAGGCCCCGGTATGCCGCAGATTCCCCTGGAAGAGGAAGACGCAATCAGCCTTCTGGATATTAATGCCATGGAGCCGATCATCAATATCAATGAGGAAGAGGAAAATCTTTATCTTGAAGAGGACAGCGAGAATCTTTCGGATATCTATGAAGAGCTTATGGATGAAGGAATCATTCCTTCCGAAGAGAAGGAGGAGGTGCCCACAGCATCAGAAGTTCCGGCTCCCGCTCCTCCTCCCCAGCCCTATCCGCCTTCAATGCCTTCTGAGATGCCTCCTATAGAAGTCTATCCCGAAGAGTATCCGGCACCGCCGCCTCCTATGCCTGAGAATTATTCAGAGGAAGCTCCTGTGAACGGGGAACCTGTTCAGCCTCCCGCCGAGGATCCTCTTAAAAAGAGGCCTGAAGATGAGGAAAGGCTGGATATTGCGGGGATGATGAACTACCTGTTCAACCTCTCCCATGATCTGCCGGAAGAGAAGAGACAGGTATTGATAGACAAGGCGATCCCCCTGAAAATGGCCTCTGTAATAAAGAGGCTTTCCGGTGGACGGCATTTCAAGGAGAAGGTCTCCCGTTACGACAGACGCCGCCACAGAAGACCGGACAGAAGCTACAGGATCAGCGAGGATGCCATGAAGAACTCCCTGTCGGCATTCAGAAACCTGACAGAACAGCACCCCGACAATCTTATCAGCTCAGCCTTTACAAAGAAGATGGATGAGCTGATGACAAAGATCAAACCCTATTTGAAATAGAGATCAGAGCTGTTTGTGATCCTTCAGCTTTGCCTCAAACCGCTCGAGATCACGGCCTTTCAGAGGATTATCCCCGCCGGACATGACCTTGTTCAGGGCATCAAGTTCAGCTGCCGAGAACCGTACGGATCCTCTGATATGGTTGTCAAAAGCTTCCATGGCAATGGGGCAGACCTTTGAAACCAGTTTATGAATCTCGTCGGCGTATACCCTGATCTCCATCTGGGCATGTTCATCCATTCTGAGCTTGAGAAAGTGGAACATATTTTTCAGGTCCATCTGCCAGTACCACTCAGTATAGAGACTCAGAGGAAGATTGATTCTGGCGAGCTCCCTTGCAACGTTCTCTTCGAGAAGGGAAGTATAGTTCTCATAAACCTTGTTCTGCTCCGCTTCCAGCATTTCTCTTACTTTAGTCTTCAGTTCTGCGGGAATTTCCTCTTCCGACCGGCCCTGCTTGTTGTCGGAACTCTGGAAGGCGATATCCTCTGCAGAGGGAAGGTAGAAGTCATTCTTCATCACACTGTATCGTCCGGAGATTTCATTGACCCTGGCGGTTCTGTGACGGACCCACTGCCGGGCGACAAAGATGGGCATCTTGGTATGAAAAGTAAAAACAACCTGTTCAAAGGGTGAGGTGTGATCGTTCCGAAGCAGATAGTTTATAAGTCCCTTGTCCTCTCTGAAAGACTTGGTGCCGCTGCCGTAGGATACACGGGCGGACTGAACAATTCTGTCATCGCCTCCCATATAATCAACAAGTCTAACAAAACCCTTGTCCAGAACGGGGAATTCCTTATCAAGTACGGCTTCAGCCTCGGGAATAATGCTGTGTCCCATCTTATCTCCTTAAACCGCGATCCCTGGGATCCGGTATATTAATCAAAATCGTTGTATTTTAAGCTGAATGGAGGGAAATCTCAACATTGAGATTCTACGACTTTACTCATCGGAGATCATTATCTCTACAGAGCCCTGACTGAAATCAAAGATTTCCTTTCCGCAGGCATCAACATTCCGGCAGGGTATTTCAGCACTGATTGCCACTGTTTCAGTGAACTCCTCGGAAATATCCCTGGAATCATGGCTGACAAGGAGGGCCTTGATTCCCTCATACTGGCTGTAGCTGCACTCCAGAAGAACTGCTTTATAATCAATTTTCTCCACAGCTTCAACCAAGGCAAGCACATCCTGGGCCGCCTTGGTATAGGCGGAAACAAGACCGCCGGTTCCCAGTTTAATTCCTCCGAAGTAGCGGATTACAAAAATAGCCGTCCAGGTCAGCCCTGACCCTTTCAGCACCTCCAGCACAGGGCGTCCTGCAGTACCATGGGGTTCACCGTCATCGCTGAGACCGTAGAGGGTTCCGTCATCCCCTGTGACATAGGCCCACACCACATGCCGGGACTGCGGATGTTCCCCCCTCAGGGTTTTAAGATGCTGTTTTACCTCTCCGTCGTTATTAATCTTCACAACCATAGAAATAAAACGTGACTTCTTAATTACATATTCAGAAATGGTGTTTTCTGACGGAACCATAACTTTTTTCATTTTTTTTATCCTGCAAATTAAAAATGTACTATAATTTTTTAAAGAAAATAAAGTTATTTTCCCTTTTATTTCAGCTTTCAACCGACTGATTTAGTCTTCAAAACATTGTGTAACTGACGATTTTATAGTATTATACGGAATTCACAATATTTGAATAATATAAGATGCAAGCTATCGAGGAGCTGTAGTGATAAAGAAAGATTTTCCCAAAGTACACTATTATGACCAGGATTTTGTAGATATCTACAACAGATCCTGGGCTTGGGTACAGGATTACTGGTTTAAGGGCGGGTCAACCTATAAGAACGCCTTCTTCAACCACAAGGAAAATACCTATCTGGATCTCTTTGAAACATGCATGTCCACTTTCTTTCTTGTTTATCATAATATGAAATATCCCGTCGCCCCCATGCTTGATAATTTTTACAAGCTGCAGGACGAGAACGGTGCCATTCGTCACAGATACGACCTTGAAAGCGGTGAACCTGTATTCACTGACAATAATCCCGAAGGTGTTTCCCCTCCTCTTCTGGCATGGGTAGAGTACAACCTTTACCATAAAGTCGGCCAGAAGAAAAGAATTAAAGATGTCATGCCGGCTCTTGAAAAGTATTACAGCTGGCTTGATGAGAATTTCAAGGATGAAGATTCAGGCCTCTATGCTGTTCCCCTTGAAGCCACCCTTATGACAAACTCTCCCAGAGAGAAGATGAAGTTCGCCATCGACTTCAACGCTCAGCAGGCCTTGAACTCCCTCTATATGTCAGCCCTCGGGGACATTCTCAACGACAAGGAACTGAGCTTCAAGTACAAGAAGCAGTATTTCTCCCTTAAGACCAGAATCAACTCTCTTATGTGGAACCAGGATGACAAGATCTACTACGACCTGGACGCCGATCTGGAACAGGTCAAGGTAAAGACTGCCGCCTCCTTCTGGCCCCTGCTTGCTGAAATTCCCAATGAAGCCCGGGCTGAGGATATGATTGAACTCCTCAAGGATCCCGATGTTTTCGGAACAGACAACCCCTTCCCCTCACTGGCAGCCGATGAGCCCGCCTTTGACAAGAAGGGTAACGCATACTGCGGTTCCGTCTACCCCTACCTTACTTTTATGATCATCAAGGGACTTGAAAAATTCGGACGCTACGACTTTGCCAGAGAGTGCTCCATCCGTCATATGTACTATATTCTTGATACCTTCCACCCTGACGGAAACAAAAAAGGAACCCTCTGGGAAGCTTACTCGCCCCTGAGTGAAGGGCCTGCCGTTTTTCAGGATGAGACCATGGAGAACAAGCAGCTCTTCCTGAGCTACACGGCTCTTTCTACAATCACACTGATGATTGAGAACATTGTGGGACTCTATATCAGCCTGCCCCGTAAGACGGTTGACTGGATTGTACCCACACTTGAGCTGATGGGAATCGAAGATCTCTGCCTGAAGAGAAATATGATAACCATTCTCAGCAACAAGAGCGGCAGAGGATGGGAGATCCGCCTTGAATCGGAAAAACTCTACTACTTCACCATCGATATCCTCGGTGAGAAGAAGAAGACACTCCCGATTCCTTCCGGCAAGTGTTCCATGCTGATCGACAAGCTTTAAAGCAGATCAGCGGCTAACGCAGTAAATAAAAAGGGCTTCTCCTGATGGAGAAAGCCCTTTTTTTTAATGTTGTAGATTTCATGCTGCTTGAGAATGAGGGGGTATCTAATACTCCAGACGCCCCTTCAGGGCACGGGAGATACTCATCTTGTCTGCATACTCCATATCCCCCCCCACCGGAAGTCCCGAGGCGATCCTGGAAACTTTAAGATTCCTCTCCTTCAGAAGATGTTTGATATAGAGGGCGGTGGAATCACCTTCCAGGGTGGGATTGGTTGCCAGGATAATCTCCTCGCAGCCGAGAGTGTCTATTCGCTGCATAAGACGGTCAAAACCCAGTTCTGAAGGGCCTACACCATCCAGGGGGGATAGAACACCGTGGAGCACAAAATAGAGACCCTTGAAGTCACCTGTGCTCTCTATCATCATTATGTCCTGTGAAGCCTCTACAACGCAGAGCTGCGAACTGTCCCTGTCGGCGGAGCTGCATATATGGCACAGATCCTCCTCGGTGTAGTTACCGCACTCTGAACACTTGTGAATCCTGTCCTTCAGTTCGGCAATGGACTGTCCCAGAAGCCTGTTGTACTCTTCATCTCCTTTGAGAAGGGCGTAAGCCATACGGACTGCCGATTTCTTACCAATACCCGGCAGACGGGAGAGGAGTGTAATCAGATTCTCAAGGGTATTCACGGGTCAGACTCCGGGAAATCCGGGAGGAAGGGGAATCCCTGCCATATCGGACATTTCATCTTTGATTTTATCTTTAATCTTGGCTCCGGCTGCGGAACAGGCCGATACAATCAGTTCTTCAAGCATCTTTACATCTCTCGGGTCCACTGCCACAGGATCAATGGTTATGCCTGTAATATCCATCTGACCGTTTATCCTGACGGTGACAAGACCGCCGCCGGAGGATCCTTCGGAATGGATGTCCTTCAGTTTTGCCTGAACATCACCCATTTTTCCCTGTATTTCCTGCAGATTTTTCATTAAATCCATCGGATTGAAACTCATTATTTACTCCTGTTAATCAAGGTTCCCCTGAATATATTCTGAATCAGCTGAACCTGTTCATCCAGCTCCTGATTCAGGGTTTCCTCTTTTATCTGTTTAACAACTGTCTTTATATTAATGTCCAGACCAAGGGCAGACTTCACAATGCCTTCGATCTCCCGGCTTTCTTTTTCAATAAAGGTGGACTCAAAGGGTGTATTGAATCTGAGGGTAACAGTCTGTCCCTCCACAGTCCAGTGGCCTGACTTTTCCATTGCCGCGGCCAGTGAGTGCCTCTCATCTCTGAGAGCCTTGAGTATCCTGGGTTTAAGCTCTTCCAGAGGGGGAAGCTCCGATGCTGCAGGAGGAACAAAGGGTGCCTCCTCTACATAGTTTTCATTCTCATCCGCGGGGGAAGCCGGAGTCACCGGTTCAGGTGCTCTTTGCTGAAGGGGCTCTGCATTAAAGGCAGGAGCTTCAGGCTCAGAAACTGGAGGTACCGCAGCTGGCGGATTTGAAGGAGAAGAGGTATGCCGTTCTTTCAGCTTCCTGTCAAAAGCGTCGGAAAGGGCTGTCTCAGGGATTTTCAGTTTTTTTTTTTTTGATCTTCCCTTGGCAGAGCTTGTACAGGAGCGCTGCCGAGCTGATCCTTCATCCGTCCAAGCTCCTCAAGAAGGGCTTTGGGATCTATATGATAGCGGATGCTTGAAAGGCGGCTTATTAAAAGTTCAAGTTCAAACCGGGGATTCAGAGAGTAGCGGATATTCCGGAACAGAGTAATAACCTCTTCCAGTGCCCACTCAATCTGTCTGGAATTGAGGTTTTCAAATACTGCAGATGAAAACCTGTCCTCGGTGTAGCCCAGAAGAGACTCTTTCTTGACTCCATGAAAAATAAAGAGGATGTTTCTCAGGTACTCCGCCATATCGATGATAAACTGCTCAACCGATACGCCGCCTGACAGTATTCCATCCAGGAGCTCCAGTGATTCATCCTGTTTCTCCTCCACGAGGAAAGTCATCAGCTCGTTGAGCTGGTCCATCCCTATAAGACCCAGCTTCTCACGGATCTTGTCGAGGGTGATATGACCCTCGGAGAAGGAGACGACCTGGTCAAAGAGAGTGTAGGCGTCACGGACGGATCCTGTAGACTCCCGGGCAATCCAGAAGAGGGCGTCCTCGTCATATTTTACTGAAAGTTCGTCACAGACAGTTGCCAGTAGTCTTTTGATCTCTCCCAGCTCCACAAGACGGAAGTTGAACTGCTGACACCGGGAACGGATTGTGGCGGGGACCTTGTGTATCTCGGTTGTTGCAAAAATAAAGATTATATAGGGAGGGGGTTCTTCGATTGTCTTCAGCAGGGCATTGAAAGCACTGTTGGAGAGCATATGGACCTCATCGATGATGTAGATCTTATACCTTGAACTTCCGGGTCCGAAGAGGACCTCGTCTTTTATCTCTCTGATATCGTTGACACCGGTGTTGGAAGCACCGTCTATTTCAATGACATCCATGGAATTTCCCCGGGCTATCTCCTTACAGTTGGAGCAGACTCCGCAGGGAGTGATGCTGGGACCCTTCTCACAGTTCAGAGACCGTGCCAGGATACGGGCAGAAGATGTCTTTCCGACACCTCTGGGACCGGAAAAGAGATAGGCATGGGCAATTCTGCCTGATTCAATTGAGTTCTTAAGTGTTGCTACAACAAAATCCTGTCCAGACAGTTCAATCAGGGACTGGGGTCTTTTCCGTGAGGCGGTTACTTCAAATTCCATATTGGGGACAGTATATCTCAAAGGGGGTCTGCCATCAAGCTTGGACTGACAGCAAAAGAGCGGTAAAAAAAGGGCAAAAAAAACCCCTCAGCTCCACCCAAGCCAACCACAACACATCAAACAATCACTTACGGCTGCTACCTTCCGATCCTGACCGGGTTGGGCGATGTTCAATTGCATGGAGCCTGAATCTCAACACTGAAGGGAAAAACGGAGAGGGGGGGATTCGAACCCCCGGTACATTGCTGTACATACGCTTTCCAAGCGCACTCCTTCGGCCACTCGGACACCTCTCCAATATATATAAATCAACAGCAGCGGGCGCCGCCGTCTATTTAGTATGCCCAAGAGGGTTCGAACCTCTGACCTTCAGTTCCGCAAACTGACGCTCTATCCAGCTGAGCTATGGGCACATGCTCGGAGAGGGAGGGATTCGAACCCTCGGTGCGGTTACCCGCACAACACCTTAGCAGGGTGCCACCTTCGGCCGCTCGGTCACCTCTCCAGGTTTGTTTTTCAAACCAGAAAATTAATAATGTAATAGCGGTCTAAAAAACTACGGAGAGGGTGGGATTCGAACCCACGGTAGGTCTCCCTACGCTGGTTTTCAAGACCAGATCCTTCGACCGCTCGGACACCTCTCCAAAAACCGTAGGTAAAAATATCGTAAGACCAAATCTTTGTCAAGCCTTGAAATGAAATAGATTTAATTGCCCTGATTTTTTATCCTTGCCATGGTGTTTTTTTTAAATATAATGGGGCTATGAATGTGATAAAAAAGCTTCCACTGAAAGAAATTGGTTATAATTTCATCCCTGCGGAATTTCTTCCCCCGGGGAATGATGAATTTTATATAAGAAACAGGCAGTTCGGCGAGAGAAACAGCTACCGCCAGCTTTCGGCACATGAGATAGAAGTTCTCGTTAAAAACGATAATACAGCGGATAACTGGAATGATATTCTTGTGACAGAGGCCTTCAATCCTGCACTGGTCAAGCATAATCAGTTTCACGGTTTTATCCGTATTGGCGATCTGGATCAGATCTACCTTCAGTATCATGATGTCCCTTTTCCAGTGGGAATCTACGATTCTAAAATAATTTCATGCGATCTTGGTTCCAATGTCTCTATACACAATGTGGATCTCCTCTCCCATTACATCATTGATGATGAGGCCATCCTCAGTAATGTTAACGAAATGGTGACGACAAACTATGCCAAATTCGGCAACGGCATCATTAAAGAGGGTGAAAAAGAGGATATCCGCATATGGGTGGAAGTATCCAACGAAAACGGCGGCCGAAGAATCATACCCTTTGACGGCATGACTGCCGGTGACGCCTGGATCTGGTCCCGCTACAGAGACAGACCGGCTGTAATGGAACGTCTTAAAAAGATGACCCAGTCCCGGTTCGATACAAAGCGGGGGTATTACGGCCATGTCGGCAAGCGTTCGGTTCTGAAACACTGCCGCATCCTCAAGGATGTATGCATCGGCAGCGACGCCTATATAAAGGGAGCCAATAAACTTAAAAATCTGACAATAAACAGCTCACCCGAGGCTCCATCCCAGATTGGGGAGGGAGTGGAGATGGTCAACGGAATAGTCGGTTTCGGATGCCATATTTTCTACGGTTCGAAGGCTGTCCGCTTTGTAATGGACGACCATACAAATCTGAAGTACGGTGCCCGACTGATCAATTCATTCCTTGGTAACAACTCAACCATATCCTGCTGCGAGGTGCTCAATGCCCTGATCTACCCGGGCCACGAACAGCATCACAACAGCTCCTTTCTCTGCGCCTCAACCATTCTCGGGCAGAGCAATATGGCCTCAGGAGCCACCATTGGATCGAATCACAACTCACGGGGAAATGACGGCGAAATTCTTGCTGGACGCGGTTTCTGGCCTGGTCTGAGTACCAGCTTGAAGCATAACTGCCGCTTCGCTTCATTCAACCTCCTTGTAAAGGGGGCTTATCCGTCTGAAATAGACAACCCCTTCCCCTTCTCCCTTCTTTCAAACAGCGAAAAAGATGACTGTCTTCTTATAAGGCCGGCATACTGGTTCCGCTACAATATGTATGCCCTTGCCCGGAATTCATGGAAATACGGTGCCCGGGACAAGAGAATCGAAAAGAGCCATCTCATAGCCTTTGACTATCTTGCCCCTGACACAGTGAATGAAATCTTTGGTGCGATGGAAATTTTGCGCTCCGCCGTTACGGAGACAGAGTCATTTAAAGCATCATCCTATGATGACGCCCACAGCTATCTTATAAATGAGACAATTCCCGTACTGAACATAAACAGGATTGAATCAGGCCGCCGAGACGTAAGGATTCTAAAACCATGCGACTCCTACAGGGACTATCTGAATATGGTCACCTACTATGGAGTGAAAACAGTTGTGGAGGGAGATATTCCCTGCTCTGAAATTTCAGGAAAAATTGAAGAAGCCCCTCCCAGGGCCGAATGGGAGAATATTGGGGGCCAGCTTATACGGAAGGAGAGGGTCGATTCATTCCTGAAAGCTGTTGAAGAGGGCATCCTCGACAGCTGGGACAGCATACACAGCTTCTATACCTCCGAAGCGGAGTCTTACCCGGAGAACCTTGCAGAACATGCTCTGGGAGCTCTGAGAGAGATACTGACACTGAATTCCATGGAGTTAAGCACTGGCTCGCTGCAGAAAATCTTTCAGAGTGCCATCGAGATCAGTAAACAGCTGACAGAAGGATGCTACCAGTCCAGAGCGAAAGACTACAGCAACTCCTTCAGAAATATGATGTACAGCTCAGACAAGGAGCGGGATGCGGTGCTGGGAGCTCTTGAAGATAACAGCTTTATTATACAGGCTGCCGAAGACGCAGCGGAACTTGAAAAAAAAATCAGCACATTTCTGTGCTGATTGATTTCTTTGTTGAAGGGGATCAGGAGATCAGATCAAATATGCGCTCCAGGTCCTCTTCTGAAAAATAGGATATCTCTATCTTACCCTTCTTCAGATTTCCCTTCACCTGAACCCTTGTACCGAAATGATCAATAAACTTCTGCTCAATTCCGAGTATCTCAGGAACCTTGTTCTTCGGCAGAGACTGCTTCTCTTTCGATTGAAGCCGCTTCCCCTGATTAAGATCCTCTACCATTCCTTCTGTAGCCCGGACTGAAAGACCCTCATCCCGGATACGGCTGTGGAGGATCTTCTGATCCGCCGGATTGATAACGGCAAGAATAGCCCTTGCATGACCGGCTGTGATTTCACCCTTATTAATGGATTCCTGAATATCTTCGGGAAGATTGAGAAGGCGGAGGCTGTTGGCTATGGTAGAGCGCTTCTTTCCTACCTTGTCGGCTATCTGCTGCTGATTCAGATCAAGACTGTCCATAATATTTTTATAGGCTCTTGCCTCTTCTATAGCAGTCAGGTCCTCACGCTGGATATTTTCAATCAGAGCGATTTCAAGTTTTTCTTCTTCAGTGAAATCCCTGACTATGGCTGGAATTTCAGTTTTGCCGGCAAGCTGGGACGCTCTGAAGCGCCTTTCCCCGGCTATAATAAGATATTCATCACCCTTCTTTTCAACAAGAATGGGCTGAATAACTCCGCGGGAGGAGATGGAGTCCGCAAGTTCCTGCAGCGACTCCTGTGAAAATATTTTCCGGGGCTGATCAGGATTTGCCTTTACAGAACTGATCTCAAGCTCCTGCACCGAAGCCTGTACATCCTCGGGAAGTACGCTGACATCCTGTTCATCACTGTTATCCAGGCTTAAAAGGGCATCCAGCCCCATTCCGCCGAGGGCTTTTTTCTTAGACACGTTTTACAACCTCTTCTGTGAGTTTCTCATAGCATTTTGCTCCAATACAGTTTCTGTCATAGTGGTTTATGGGAACACCATGGGAGGGAGCTTCCGAAAGACGGATATTTCGGGGAATTACTGTGTGAAATACCATTTCAGGGTGCTGTTTAAATGTCTCCTGAACACTCTTGATAACTTCTTTACCCAGATTAGTCCTGGAATCATACATTGTGAAAATGATTCCGGCAATTTTCAGGTTCGGGTTAACTGATTTCTGAATTCTCTTAATTGTCATTGAATACATGTACTTAAGACCTTCCAGGGCAAAATATTCGCACTGAAGGGGAATTAGAACGGTATCCGCCGCTACGAATCCGTTGACAGTCAGAACTCCAAGTGAGGGAGGACAGTCTATAAGGATATAATCATAAGAACTCTTCAAGGGATTCAGTCCGTTCTTCAGATACTGGAGTGAGTCTTTTTTATCCGACTTGCTGAGTTCAATTGTCGCTCCTGAAAGATTCAGGTTTGACGGCAGGATAAAGAGATTCTCCTGGGGAGTACTCTGAACTGCATCCTTGGCCGCAATTTCACCAAGGAGAACTTCATAGACACTTTTCTCAGTATTGGTTATTCCAAGGCTGCTGGAAAGATTTCCCTGGGGATCAAAATCAACAAGAAGAACCTTCTTTCCTGCTTCGGCCATATAGGCACCGATGTTAACGGTGGTTGTGGTTTTACCCACACCCCCCTTTTGATTTGCAAATACTACAACTTTTGCCATAGGCAGATTATATCCGAACAGTTATTTCTTGTCACTTCAATCATTCAATGTTGACCAATAACTTTATATTAACTACATTTGATAAATAAGAATATATACAAATATTCCTCTATCTCAGGAGATTTAAACAATGATTACAGAACAGGTTCAGAAAGCGCTGGATGATGTAAGACCCTCTCTTCAGGCTGACGGCGGAGATATTGAGCTGATTGAAGTTAAAGAAGACGGAACAGTAATGGTTAAACTGCAGGGTGCCTGCGCCGGCTGCCCGATGTCACAGATGACACTGAAGCAGGGTGTAGAAGCTTACCTTAAAAAACAGATTCCCGAAGTTAAATCTGTAGAGTCGGTTTAAATACTTTTTAAAGCACTTTGTTCCGATAATTTATAAAGCTTGATTTTTTCATTTTATGCTTTAAATTTCTAGATACGGTCTTCATGCAAGGGCATTATCTATATTAAGGAACCAATAATGAGTGCTTCGTTAAAAAGTGATTTCAATAAGTCTTTACTGGATAAAGATTTATTATATAAATTTCCAAAAATAGAACTTCATAGGCATTTAGAGGGTACCTTTGATCTGGATACCCTCTATGACCTTTCCATTAAAAATGATCTGGATACACCCAGGGATAGAGTTAAATTCAAAGAATACTGCCAGTTCCCCAAGGACCATGATTCAGATTTTTTACTGTTTCTTGGTAAATTTCATAATAACTGGTACAAGTCTCTGGACGATGTTTCCAAGGTTGTTTTCAACTCAGTAAAAAATATCAAGAAAGAAGGGCATCATTATATAGAGCTTCGGTTCTCTCCCGAGCACTATGCTCTTGTAAATGATTTCGACAGACTGGATATTACAAAACTTGTTGTTCAGGCGGCTGACGAAGCGGCCCGGCAGACAGATTTGAATATCAAGTATCTTCTCACATTCAATAGAGGAAAGCAGACCGCTGATGAAATGATCGATCTCTATAAAAAGATGCTCGATCTGAACATTGACAGCATTATCGGTGTAGACCTTGCTGGAGACGAAACCAATTATCCCCCCGAGGCATTTGTTAAATTCTTTGATTTTGTTAAGCACATTGGTGTTCATAAAATTGATATACACGCCGGGGAAGTCAGTGAGTCCAGTCAGATATGGACAGCTATTGATAAACTTCATGCCGATAGAATCGGTCACGGAGTTTCAGCCATTCATGATGAAAAACTGCAGCTTGAACTTATTGAGAGGCAGATATATCTCTGCCAGTGTGTTATTTCAAACTTCCAGACCGCAGCATGGTCTGATACCCCTACCCATCCTCTGGCAAGGCTCTTCAGAAAAAACGTTCCTGTGTCTATAAGCTCTGATGACCCTACAATTCAGAATGCGGATCTTGTGGATGACTATTACACTATTATCAAAAACTTTGATTTTTCATTTAAAGAACTTGTTGAGATAAATATGAATACAATTGATGCTTCATTCCTTTCTGAAGATCAGAAATACAGAATGAAAGAGTCCTACTCAGAAGCTGTCGATCTTTTTATCAGAAACAATTCCTAACACTTTATCCACAGCCTGTTTATCCATTGATTTATCCTAATTCAGGCTCTTAAATGCATTAATAACAGTAATTTAGAAAAACAATCCAACGAGGATTGTTTTTTTATCCCCAAATTATGCACAGGAATCAACAATAGTAAGTCCAGTTGATAGACTGGATATTTCTGAGCATATATTTCTTTTAACAATTTTGTTTCACGTGAAACATTTATTGTAATTCTATATTCCTCTATCAGAGGAATATATTTTATCTGCCCAATCATCTAAAAAAAATGAAGGGAAATTATCCTCAACTTAATCCTGCTGATCATGATATTTGCATTTTAGATTTTGAGCAGTTCAGAAAGCAAGTGTTTCACGTGAAACAAAAAAAAGGCCGTACCCTTAGGTACGGCCTTGAATACTTCTACTGGATATTATTCTTCTGTTTCACGTGAAACATCATCAGCTTCTATTTCTGAGCTGATTTCAACTGCTTCCCCGGATTCAGATTCGTCTTCAGAAAGCTCTTCGTCTTCATCCTTCTGCTGAACCGCAACTCCTACAAGGGTATCATTATCCCCGATATTTACGATTCTAACACCGAATGCATTTCTTCCTATGATAGAAATAGATTCCAGGTTCAAGCGTATTGCTTTTCCAAGGCTTGTAATGCAGATAAGAGTATCATTACCTGTTGCTGAAAGAACAGAAACAAGTTTTCCTGACTTATCATTTACATTATAGGCTTTCTGTCCCTGTGTTCCTCTTCCGTGAGGATTAAAATCTGAGAACTCGGTTCTTTTCCCGTATCCGTTCTCGGAAATAAGGAAAAGCTGGTTTTCATCAGAAACAACGGCTACTCCAATCAGAATATCATCGCCGTTCAGTCTGATTCCTCTTACACCGTGGGAGTTTCTTCCCATGCAGCGGACAGATTCCTCAGGGAATCTCAGACCCTTACCATTTTTAGTGATGATCATTACATCCTTGGTTCCGTCAGTAAGTTCTGCTGAAACAAGATGGTCATCTTCATCCAGGTTTATAGCAATGAT
Organism: Oceanispirochaeta sp.; assembly: GCA_963676905.2. Classification (GTDB taxonomy): domain Bacteria; phylum Spirochaetota; class Spirochaetia; order DSM-2461; family DSM-2461; genus Oceanispirochaeta. The sequence goes on along the minus strand of CAXXVE010000001.1, from coordinate 858,440 downwards.
ACCCCTGGTCTTGGCATTTCTGAAGTCATATGTTGTTACTCTCTTTACAACACCCTTGTGGGTTGCCATAAAAAGGAATGTATCCTCGGTGAAATCCTCAAGAGGAGCCATTGTTGTGATCTCTTCTTCACCCTCAAACTCAAACATTGTTTTAAGGTGCTTACCTCTGGAAGATCTTGATCCCTCAGGAATCTCATAAACCTTCAACCAGTAGGCTTTACCTGCACTTGTTACAAAGAGAATATAACTATGAGTGTTAGCCAGGAAGATATGCTCAATAAAGTCTCCATCCTTCAGAATGGCTGAATTGGAACCTTTACCGCCTCTTCCCTGCTCTTTATAGGCAGACACAGGGATTCTCTTGATAAATCCTCTATTGGAAATCAGAACAACCATGTCCTCTTTCTCGATGAAATCTTCCATATTCATGGAACCGATCTCTTCGGGGCGGATCTCAGTTTTTCTGTCATCACCGTACTTATCTGATATTTCCTGGGTCTCATCTTTTACAACACCAAGGATTTTCTCTTCATGGGCCAGAAGATCTTCCAGGTAATCAATAATTTTAAGGATTTCAGCCAGTTCATCCAGTATTTTCTGGGTTTCCAGGCTTGTCAGCTTCTGAAGACGCATATCAAGGATCGCCTGAGCCTGTTCTTCGGAGAAGTCGAATCTCTGCATCAGGTTGGCGCGGGCCATGTTGACGTTGTTTGATTTCTTGATGATCTCTACAACTTCGTCGATATTTTCCAGAGCAACCTTGAGGCCCTGCAGGATATGCTCTCTTGCCCTGGCCTTTTTCAGTTCATACTCTGATCTTCTTCTGATAACTATCTGTCTATGAGTGATGAAGTAATCCAGAAGGCTTCTTAAGTTGCAGACTTTCGGCATTCCATTCACAAGAGCCAGGTTATTTACATTAAAGTTCACCTGCAGATTGGTATGGGTAAAGAGATGGTTCAGAACAACTTTGGGAGAAACATTGCGTTTCAGCTCAATTACAACCCTCATTCCGTTCCTGTCTGATTCGTCTCTCAGATCGGAAATACCTTCGACTTTTTTCTCTCTTACAAGATCTGCAATTCTTATTACTAGATTGGCCTTATTCACCATATAGGGAATCTCGGTCACAATGATGGCATCCTTTTCGGCTGTCATCTCTTCCAGGTGGTACTTGGCCCGAACGGTAATTTTACCCCGTCCTGTCATACTTGCCTGTCTGAAACCGGAGCGTCCGTAAACAACACCTGCTGTGGGGAAGTCCGGACCCTTTACGATATCAAGAAGATCTTCAATTTCGATATCATTGTTATCAATAACGGCACAAATGGCTGCACAGATCTCTTTAAGGTTGTGGGGAGCCATGTTTGTAGCCATTCCTACGGCAATTCCGCTGGCTCCGTTTACAAGGAGCATGGGAAAAGCAGTGGGAAGGATCAGAGGCTCCTTCATTGAATCGTCATAGTTGGGACCGAAATCGATGGTATCCTTCTTGATATCCATCAGAATGGCATCGGCTACCTTGGCCATACGGGCCTCGGTGTATCTCATAGCCGCAGGGGGGTCACCGTCAACGGATCCGAAGTTTCCCTGACCCTGAACAACGGGAACACGAAGGGAAAAATCCTGAGCCAGACGGACCAGAGCATCATAGATAGACTGGTCACCATGAGGATGGAACTTACCGAGAACATCACCGACAATACGACCACACTTTTTGTATGCTCTGTCGTTTCTCAATCCCATCTCACTCATTGAGTAGAGAATTCTTCTATGAACAGGCTTCAAACCGTCTCTTACATCCGGGAGGGCCCGGCTGACGATAACGGACATGGCATAGTTCAGATATGACTCTTTTACTTCATCTTCAATAGCTATTGGTAAAACCTTTCCGGTATTATCCTGCACAATCGACTCCTATGAGGCTGTTAAATATCAAGATTTGATACGGCCAACGCATTATCTTCGATGAACTGACGTCTGGGAGGTACGTCCTCACCCATAAGGGTTGTAAAAATTTCATCTGCAGCTACAAAATCCTCAAGTTTGACCTGTTTCATTAGTCTGGTTTCGGGGTTCATGGTGGTTTCCCAGAGCTGTTCGGGGTTCATCTCACCAAGACCTTTGTATCTCTGTATACCGATTTTTTCCTCGGGTACATCGATAGAAGCCATAAAATTATCTTTCTCGGCATCATCATACACATAATGAGCCTTGCTATTTACTGTAATCTTATAAAGCGGCGGCATTGCAAGGTAGACATGTCCGTTCTCAATCAGAGGCTGCATATAACGGAAGAAAAAGGTTAAAAGCAGGGTTCTGATATGAGAACCGTCAACGTCGGCATCCGCCATGATGATTACCTTGTGATAACGGAGCTTTTCAAGGTTGAACTCATCGCCCACATTGGCTCCCAGAGCCGTGATAACGGGGAGCATCTTCTCATTGGAGAGAACCTTTTCAAGTCTTGTCTTTTCAACATTGATCATCTTTCCCCAGAGAGGAAGGATGGCCTGGAATTTTCTGTCACGTCCCATTTTGGCAGATCCGCCCGCCGAGTCTCCCTCAACGATGTAGACCTCACAGTTTCTGGGATCCTTGTCGGCACAGTCGGCAAGCTTGCCGGGAAGGCCGCTGCTCTCCAGGAAGCCCTTACGCCTGGTAAGGTCTCTGGCTCTTCTTGCTGCTGCTCTCGCCTTGGAAGCTGTAATGGACTTGTCCAGAATAATATCGATAACACCGGGATTCTCTTCCAGGTAAGTTGTCAGTCTTTCATTGACGATGGACTCGACGATACCTCTGACTTCTGAGTTTCCAAGTTTGGTTTTTGTCTGACCCTCGAACTGGGGTTCGGGAACCTTAACGGAAATAACGCAGGTCAGGCCCTCACGAACGTCGTCACCAGTGAGGTTTTCATCCATCTTCTTTGCAAGCTTTGAATTTTTCATAAACTCATTGAGAGTTCTTGTCAGAGCTGCCTTGAATCCGGAGAGGTGGGTACCACCCTCACGGGTATTAATATTGTTTACATAAGAAAATATAGTTTCCGCATAGCCTTCATTATACTGAAGGGATACCTCAACAACCACATTGTCCTTTTCAAATTCAAAGTAGACGGGAGTCTCAAAAATGGGAGTCTTTGACTTGTTCAGATACTGAACAAAAGACATGACTCCACCCTCGAACATAAAGGATCTCTCCTTTTCGGGGGTAACTCGTTCATCGATAAGATTAATCTCGATTCCCTTGTTCAGGAAGGCAAGCTCTCTGAGTCTGTTGGAAAGAATATCATAGCTGTATTCCAGCTCTTCAAAGATGTCGCTGTCAGCCTGGAAGCGGACAATCGTTCCAGTCTTGTCAGTTGAACCTATTGTTTTAACAGGTTCGAGGGGTACGCCGATATTATATTTCTGATAGTGAATTTCTGAATCTCTGTGTACTGAAACTTCACACCATTCGGACAGCGCGTTTACAACGGAAACACCAACACCGTGCAGTCCGCCGGAAACTTTATAGGTATCCTTATCGAATTTTCCACCCGCATGAAGTTTTGTCATGACCACTTCAAGGGCACTGACATTCTCCACAGGGTGCAAATCAACAGGAATACCGCGGCCGTCATCTACAACCCGGATAATGTTACCCTCTTCTATGTATACGCTGATTTTCTTACAGTATCCGGCCAGGGCCTCATCAATACTGTTGTCAACTATTTCATAAACGAGGTGATGTAAGCCTTCCGGTCCCGTAGAACCGATATACATACCCGGTCTCTTGCGCACAGCCTCCAGACCCTTAAGAATCTGGATGTGTTGAGCATCGTAATTATCCTGCATAGTTATACCTAAAAAAGTTATTTGAAAAGATTGAATAATTATATATCCACGTAATAAAAAAGTAAAGATGAGCACACGCCTTGTCACAAGACTTAAATTCCCCTAATATACACCTCGATCCGCCTGTTGATAATTTGTGGATAAGTATATTTAAAATTTTGCGTTATATAGATTAATAGAATTCATTACGCTGGTGATAAATTTGAATTTTATCCACAGAGCTGTGGATCCATGACGTAAAACTTTTCTATGTAATGATTTACCCGGTTTTCCAGGGGCTATAATAAATTATTGATGATTTTTTCCATTTTTTTTGAATAATCGATTAGAATGAAAATCTATCTGTGGAAAAACTGTTAACGAGGTCGTATGAACGAATTTGACTACAGCATCTTCTGGGATGAAACAATTAAGCAGCTGAGAGAGGAAAAAGAGATATCAGATCAGGAATACAACATGTATTTCCAGAACATTCACTATATCGAATCCACAAGAGACAAGATCATTCTCAGCATCCCTTCCCGTTTTATACAGTCACAGCTCAAACAGCGTTACACCTCTGCAATTGAAAACAGACTCCTTGAAATTTCAGGTATTGAACTAACCCTTGATTTTGAAATTGAAAACAGAAGCAAAGACCAGGAACCCTCGACTCCTGATGAAAACAGGAGTGAACCTGTTAATGAAGAGCCGAAACAGAATCTAGAACCCCATCCTCAGCTGAGAGAAGACTATACATTTGAAAATTTTGTTGTCGGAAACAACAACTCCTTCGCAGCCAATGCCTCCAAGGCCATTGCCGAGAATCCGGGATCAAAATATAACCCCTGTCTTATATATGGAGGAGTCGGCCTCGGAAAGACCCATCTGATGCAGTCCATAGGAAATGCCATCCACAAAAACCGCCCTGAGATGAAAATTGTTTATATTCCGGCGGAAACGTTTATAAATGACTTTATCGAGTCCATTAATACAAAGAAACAGACTCACTTTAAAAACAAGTATAGAAATGCGGATATTCTGCTGATTGATGATATTCATGACCTTCAGGATAAAAAAGGTACACAGGAAGAGCTTTTCCATACCTTTAATGCACTCTATGACGCAAACAAGCAGATGGTCTTCACTTGTGACCGCCCGCCTTCAGAACTGAAAAACTTTGCAGACCGTCTTAAAAACAGATTTGTAAGGGGTCTCAATGTTGACCTGCATCCGCCAAATTATGAAACACGTTATGCAATTCTGCGCAAAAAACTGGAAGACAGAAATGTTGTTATCTCCGATGAGATTCTGGAACTTATCAGTCAGAACATAAATACGAATATCAGAGATCTGGAAGCGGCTCTCACAAGTATTGTAGCCTATGCCGAGCTGGTTCAGAAGGAGATATCTCCCGAAATAGCCAGACAGCAGCTGAAACAGTTCTTCTCATCACCCATTCAGACCAATATAACCATCGATAAGATCCAGAAGCAGGTGGCTGAATACTTTAATGTTACTCTCAGTGATCTAAAGGGAAAGAAAAGAACCAAACAGATTACTTTTCCCAGACAGATAGCCATGTACATTATAAGGGAGATTACCGACTTCTCCACAACTGAGATCGGTCTGGAGTTCGGAGGCAGAGACCATACTACCGTAATGCACTCCTGTCAGAGGATCGAAGACAGGATTAAAACAGACTCCACCATTGAACCGACACTTCAGGAGCTGATCAGATCCATCAAGGAAACTTAAGGGCTGTTGATAAGTCTGTGAATTCAAAGTGATAAGGGGCGGGTTTTCAGCCCCCCGAGTGATATTCATGGATTATTAATGAATATTGTGGAAAACAGGGCCTGACTGTAAACAACTTTTAAACAGGCTTAAAATTCTTTGCTTAAATGATTTAAGCCCTGAATTCACAAATTCACAGCCCCTATTATTACTATTACTCTTTAAATTTGTAATAAGATAATAGGAGAGAGTTATCTTATCTGTGTATAAATCGATGAGAAATCATCATAATTTATTCTATACAAGAGAGAATTTATTTTTTATTATTCTTCATATAATGCTTAATAGGGGATCCAAATGAAATTTATCTGTGATAAAAGCGTAATCGTAAAAGAAATATCTATAGCCCAGGAAATCATCTCTTCAAGAAATGCCCTTTCCATTCTTTCCAATGTCCTTCTGGAAGCTAAAGACGATACCCTTACAATTAAAGCAACTGATCTTAAGGTAGGATTTGAAACGACTATTCCTGCTGTTGTTGAAATTCCAGGCAGTACAACTGTGTTCTGTGATAAATTTCTGGGGATACTCCGTTCTCTTCCCGATGGAGAGATCACCTTTGAGCAGAATGAGAACGAGCGTCTCTCCATAAAACCCATGGACAAGAAGATTGTTTTTGAACTGAACTGCATCTCTGCAGAAAAATTTCCCGAGCTTCAGGATATTGAGGAGAGCGGTTATTTTGAAATTTCCCAGGGACTTTTCAATGATATGATCTCCCAGACTATCTTTTCCATCTCTGTTGATGAAGCCCGTTACTTTATGAACGGTGTGTATATGGAGAAAAACGACAACTCGCTGTTAATGGTTGCCACCGACGGTAGAAGGCTATCCTATATTTCTGCGGATCCCGAATCTGATTTCAGTGATTTCAGCGGAGTGATCATTCCTCCCAAGATTCTTAACCTTATCAAGAAACTTTCTTCAGGAGAGGGAAACCTGTCTCTTGCTGTAACTGATAAGACCATATATGTGAAGTTCGACAACCAGAAAATTACTTCAACCCTTATTGAGGGACAGTTCCCCAACTTTTCAAGAGTTATTCCCGATAGCCAGGAATATGAGGTCATCATCGACAGAAGCGGTTTCAATGAAGCACTCAAACGTGTTTCCCTTCTTGCCGAACAGAAGTCAAAGAGAATCTATCTGACTTTCAGTGAAGGAAATCTCAACCTGAAGTCAGAAGAGAGTGAAATCGGTATGGCCGATGAGGACATTCCCTGCGATTATGCCGGTGAGGAGATCAGACTGGCTGTGAACTACATTTATCTGCAGGATCCCCTTAAGGTTATCAAAGAGGATTCTCTTAAACTTGAATTTTCAGAGGCCAACAGGGCCGTTACCCTTAAATGTGAACCGGAATCAGATTATTTCCATATAATCATGCCCATGCAGATGGACTGACATTGGGATTCACTTCTGTAAAATTTAAAAATTTCAGAAATTTGGCAGAACAGGAAATTGATCTGTCCTGCAAAGAAATTTTCCTTGTAGGAAAAAACGGACAGGGCAAGAGCAATTTTCTGGAAATGCTCTACTATCTTTGCTATGCGTCTTCCTTCCGGATCAAGAATGATAAAACCCTGATCCGGGAGGGAACCGAGAATTTTTACATCTCCGGACAGTTTCTTCACTCCTCTGACTTCGTTTCCAACAGACTGGATGTTTTTCTTGACAGCCAGGGAAAAAAAATAAGGCTCAACGGCAAAAATGTAAGCGACAGAAAGGATATTCTTTCCAATATGCCCTGCATTGTCTTCTGCCATAATGATATCTACTTTGTGAACGGCAGTCCCGAGAAAAAAAGGATCTATCTTGATCAATGCCTCAGTCTCCATGATCCCCTCTATATAAATCATCTGCGGGAATACAGAAAAATTCTTAAAGAGCGGAACTTTCTGCTCAAGAAAAAGCAGTCTGATATGCTTCCTGTCTATACGGAGCAGTTGATTGACAGAGGCCTTGTCCTTATTGAAAAGAGAAGGGAACTGATTGATTTTCTCAACGGATCCTTTTCAGACTACTATTCGAAGATCAGCGGATCCGATGCCGTACTGAACCTTGCGTATAACAGATCCTGGAAACAGGACAATCGCAAGGATATTTTGAATTACATGATGAGTAAGGTGGAAAAGGAACTTCAGTACGGTCTGACTATGTCAGGTCCTCATCGTGATTCATTCACAGTAATGCAGGGGGATCTCAATTTTAATGATTATGCCTCGACAGGGCAGCTCAGAATTATCTCCCTTCTCCTCCGTATTCTGCAGTCTGAGTTTTATCAGCTGTTAAGCGGACGGAATCCCGTACTTCTTGTGGATGACGTCCTCCTGGAGCTTGATGGAGAGAAGCGGAAGCGGATGATGGATCTTTTTCCCCGGTATGAACAGATTTTTTATACTTTTCTTCCGGGATACCTGAGTAACAGAGATGATAATTCTCTATACTTTAGAGTCGAAAACGGGCAGCTGGAGAAATTTGATGGAAAAAGCTGAAGAAATTATCTCCCTTCTCTTTGACAGAAATGTTCAGAAAGAGTCTCAATCCTATGTGAATATTAATCGGAAATGGAGCGATATTCTTCAGGACAGCCGTCTGGCTGACCACTGCCGCCTCGAGGACATTGAGAACGGATCCATAAAAGTATCCTTCGATCATCCCGGCTGGATTCAGGTGTTCAAAATGAACCAGACTGCAATTTTAAGGCGTCTGAATCAGAAATATGCAAATTTGAATATTCATTCTGTCTCTATGTATTTGAAGGATCAGAAGATACCGGAGCGAAAAGTTGTGGAGGTGGAATCAGCTCCACCGGAACCCGAGAAGCGTGATTACAAAGGGAATATGAAATCCATCAAAGATGATGAACTTAAACTGAGGCTTGAAAATTTGAGGAAAAAGCTTCAGGGAGATAATTAATGAGAGTTGACATACTTATCACTTAACCGTATATTATGCACACTTAAAGAACTGACTACTATTAGAGGAGTTAAAATATATGAAACGTACATATCAGCCTAGCAAGACTAAAAGAAATAGAAAATTCGGTTTTCGCGCCAGAATGGCTACAAAAGCCGGTAGAGCTGTACTTTCTAGAAGAAGACGCAAGGGAAGAAAGAAACTTTCTGTTGCCGATGAAAGAAAACCTTACTAAGCAAGAGCGGTTAGGAAAAAAATCTGATCTGAATAGAATCTTTGCTAGCGGTAAAGTATTTAAATGCCGCGGGGCAAAGATTTTATTTTTAAAGAGCTCTTTACCTTACAGCCGTTTTGCTGTGACCATAGTCCGTAAATTCGGAACTGCCGTAGAGCGGAACTATACAAAAAGAATCTTCAGAGAGTTTTACAGAAAACAAAAAAAGGAAATGGATCAGTCATACGATATAGTGTTTGTCCTTTATCCTGGAGATTATTCCTATCAGAAAAGACTGGATCAGTTCAGTTATTTGATGAAAAGAGCGGAAATTGTTTAGAATTATTAATTTGATAATCAGCAGAATCCTTGTATTTCTGATTATCATCTATAAAAAGCTGATTTCTCCATGGCTGCCGCGGTCATGCAGGTTCTATCCCACCTGTTCGTCCTATGCCAGAGAGGCTCTGCTTAAACATGGACCCTGGAAGGGGTCGTATCTTTCTGTAAAAAGGATCCTTAAATGTCATCCCCGGCATCCCGGCGGATATGATCCTGTACCATAATTATTTGGAGTCATAATGGATAAGAATACCTTTCTGGCTATTATCCTGTCAGTTATTGTAATTTCGGCTGGATTCATAATTCAGACTACTTTTTTTATGCCTGATGAGGCTGTAGTTGAAGCACCTGTTCAGAATGTTGTAAGTGAAGCCCCCGAAGCGCAGGAATCATCATCTTCCGCAGGCACACAGACAGTTCAGACAGCATTAACTGATAAGGTCGAATTTGATCTTGAAGACGAAGATTATGCTGCCAGAACGATAGATGTTGAAACAGATAAATTTTTTGTGACTTTTAGTACAGAAGGTGCTGTCATTACATCAATGAAACTGAAAGAACATTTGGACGGTGATGAACCTGTTGAAATGATTATCAGTGAAGACAGCGGTCTGGGGTCCTTCGGTATCTCTTTTGGAGAGAGTACAGCACCCTATTTGAATGAATCATTCGGTTATGAACACAAATCCGGTACCGATGAGTACAGCTTTTACAGAAACTATAGAGTAAGACAGTCCGACGGTTCCATATCAGAACCCTTTCAGTTGAAGAAAACATATATTTTCTTTCCTGATGAATATATGTTTGAAATCAGAGTTTCACTTATCAACTCTGAAAACCTTGCGGTTCCCCTCAACTACAACGGAACTGCTTATACCCTCTCTACTGCACCCCAGATCGGGCCCGGTTTTGAAAAACTGGACGGTAGAAATGAATTCAGAAGATACTACTCTCTGGCCGGCGACAAGCGTTCAGAGGTTAAAATTAGAGGCAACGGCATATCAGAATCCGAAAACCGGATGAAGTGGAGTGCCATTGTCGGTAAATACTTTACTATGATCGGTATTCCCGGATCAGATACAGCCAAAGTGATCTGGTCCACTGAAGTAACCAACGGAGTAAATGAAAGCTCCAGGATGTTCTATGTAAGACCATCCACAAGAAGTGCCAGAGTAGAAGATGTTTACCGCTTTTATGTGGGTCCCAAGTTGAATAAGGAGCTTGGCAAATACAATCTTACCACAACAAATGCCTTCGGATTTTCAGATATGTATCTGGACAAGGCCGTAGACTCAAGTTCCTGGCTCGGCTGGCTGGAATGGATTCTCAGATTTTTCCTTCAGCTGTTTTACAAACTGATTCCCAACTACGGTGTGGCTATTATTCTGCTTACAATCCTTATCAAGGTAATTTTCTTCCCCATTACTCACAAGAGTTATGAGTCAACGGGAAAAATGCAGAGTATTCAGCCCAAAATCAAGGGACTTCAGGACAAGTACAAAAACGATCCCAATAAACTGAACAAAGAAATGGCTGCACTTTACAAGGAAGAGGGTGTGAATCCCATGGGTGGTTGTCTGCCCCTGGTTATTCAGATGCCCATCTTTTTTGCACTGTACGGTCTGTTAAATAAATATTTTGATTTGAGAGGGGCTGAATTTATTCCAGGTTGGATAACAGACCTGTCCTCTCCCGAGTCAATATGGAATTTCGGCGACTTCACTCTTCCCCTTCTGGGTTGGAATGACCTGAGACTTTTACCCATTCTGTATCTGGGAACCCAGCTGCTTATGAGTAAGTTTACACAGGCTCCCAGCAGCGGTGGACAGAGTGCAATGCAGACCAAGATGCTTACTCTGGGTATGCCGATTATGTTCTTCTTTATCCTGTACGATATGCCGTCAGGCCTGTTGATTTACTGGACATTTTCAAACCTTTTGACCGCTGCACAGCAGGGGTACATCAGTTATAGAAAGAAGAAAGAGGCTCAATAGAGAGAAACAGAGTAAGCTCCTGAAATTGAAAATCGATAACCAGGAGTTATTTTATGGTAAAAGAATATGAAGGTAAGACTGAAAGGGAGGCCATAGAGAAGGCAGTTGAAGATCTTGGAATGGAACAGGATCAGTTTGATGTTGAGATTCTTGAATCTGAACAGCATGGCTTCTTTTTCAAAAGAGGCGGTGTAAAGATCAAGGTTTATGTAAATGAACCTCATCATCAGACGACAAGTCAACCTGCCCAGGCTATTGAACCTTCAGGAGACATTGAGCAGCAGCTGATCGGATTTCTTAAAAAGACGATCGAGTTAATGGGTTACCCCGGTGAGGTAACAATAACATTCAGAGAAAAAGGAAAGATCGGTATGGATATCCAGTCTGATCATTCTGCCATTCTCATAGGGAAGAAAGGGAAAAACCTGGACGCCCTGCAGATGCTTGTAAATGTATTTGCAAGCAAAATCGGCGGCAGCAGCTATAGCGGCAAGGTCATTATTGATACTGAAAACTATAGACAGCGCCGTGAAGAAAATCTGATCCGTATGGCTACAAAGACAGCGGAACAGGTATGTAAATCAAGATCTTCCAAGCTTCTTGAGCCGATGAATCCCTTTGAAAGAAGACTGATTCATATGGCTCTGAATGAGATGGATGAAGTTATTACCAAGAGTGAAGGTGAAGGCCTCTACAAACAGGTAAGAATTATCTACAAGGGCAGCAACAGTTAATAAATCTGTGCATAACTTGTGCAAAAAAAGACCGGGCGGTGTAATATCCGACCCGGTTTTTTTATAAAAATTTTTTTGGGGCTAAAGCCCTATATGACTATTACCTACGCGCGGCGGCATTCAGCCGAACATAGAAAACAATTTCTTTTTAAGATCTTCCGAGCTGTTGGATATGAGGTCAGATTTCTTCTCTTTATCCTTTACAGCAATTAATGAATCAGGTAATTCAGCATCCACGCCCACCGCTTTTTTATAGACTTCAGTAAACTTGCCGGGATGGGCTGTGGAAAGGACGGTTACATGTTTTTCATCGCTCTCCATAGCCGCTTTTATTCCTACCGCTGTATGAGGACAGACTGCATAGTTATATTCTGATGCCATCCGGGCCATTGTCTTCGAAGTATTCTCATCATCAATCATCACACCGTGAATCTGGCGGCGCATGGCATCTACATCGTTGCCAAAAAGCTGCTGCATGCGTTCAAAGTTGCTCGGGGCACCCACATCCATTGCATTTGAAAGAGTCTGTACAGAGGCTCTGGGTGAGTACACAGCGTTCATCAGGTAGGAGGGTACAACATCATTTCTGTTTGTAGCGGCTATAAAGTGGTCTACGCCGAGTCCCCAGGACTTGGCATAGAGTCCCGCTGTAAGATTTCCGAAATTTCCGCTGGGAACACAGAATGTTGTATTCAGCTCTCTCAACCGGCTTTCCGCCCATATATAGTAGAAGGACTGGGGAATAAGACGGCCCAGATTGATTGAGTTTGCCGAAGACAGATTGATGGAGTCCAGTTCCTTGTCTGTAAAAGAGTCTTTGACCATTCTCTGACAGTCGTCAAATGAGCCTTTCACTTCAAGAGCGTGAATATTCTTTCCGAGTGTGGTCATCTGCTTCTCCTGGAGGGGGCTGACCCTGCCGGAGGGATAGAGGATGACAACATCTATGTTTTCCTTCTCATAGAAGGCTCTGGCTACAGCACTGCCTGTATCTCCGGATGTTGCCGTAAGAATGACGGCCTTGTGGTCACTTCCCTTTAGAAAGTACTCCATAGAACTCGCCAGAAAAGAAGCACCGAAGTCTTTGAATGCAGAACTGGGTCCGTGGTAGAGTTCCAGGACACTAATCTTTTCATTCAGGGTCTTCAGTTCCGGTGAGAAAGGGAAGGCTCTTTCCGCGAGTTTTGCAGCATCAGGTGCAGGGATCTCGGATCCGAGGAGGCTTTCAATCATAGCTGCGGCAATCTCCTGGAAGCTGCTTTCGCTGCTGAAGCCGTTGAAAACTGAACGCAGATCGGGAGTCTCCAGGGGATAGAAAAGACCTCCATCGGGAGCAAGACCCTGAAAGAGGGCCTCCTTGAAGCTCAGCTTGAAGTCGTGATTTCTTGTACTTGCAAATTTCATTTTACTTTTTTCCTTGATATTTTCAGCCTTATATAGTCAGCCTATAAACTTCTTATGAACGGCATTTAAAGCTTTTTCCTTGTCCTTCTGCTCTATTACAAAGGATATATTTCTCTCTGAGGATCCCTGGGCAATGGCCAGGACATTTACGTCTGCTTCGCCAATGGCGCTGAAGAGTTTTCCTGTCAGACCGACCTGGCCGATCATATTCTCTCCGATAACAGCAATAATAATGAGATCTCTTACAACCTCAATATTCTGAATCTTCCTGCTGTCTATGGCGGTTTTCAGATTATCCTCCAGTTTCTCAACTGCACGGGAGACTTCTTCGCGTCTGCATAGAACAGAGATGCTGTGTTCTGAAGAGGCCTGGGTAATCATAATGATATTCACATCAGCCTCAGCAAGAGAACTGAAAATCTGGGAGGCCATACCGGGCATCCCCATCATGCCGCCGCCCTCAATATTGATAAGGCAGAGATCATCGATGGAGGCTATGCCTGTAATTGCACGCTCCTTCTTCTTGTAGTGTTTGGTTATAAGGGTCCCCTCAGCGGATGGATTCAGTGTGTTTTTTATATACACTGGAATATCCTTGTCGGTTGTGGGAACCAGAGTATAGGGATGGATGACTTCAGCTCCGAAAAAGGAGAGTTCCATTGCCTCCTGAATACTCAGCTGCGGAATTACAAATGCATTGGGGACAACTCTTGGATCCGCTGTGAGGACTCCGTCAACATCAGTCCATATTTCGACACGGTCCGCATCGAGGGCTGCTCCGATTATACTTGCTGTATAATCACTGCCGTTGCGGCCCAGTGTTGTGGTCCGGCCGGAATTGTCGGATGCAATAAAACCGCAGATGACGGGTATTACTTTGTTCTCTTCCCGTATGCGGCTCTGGATTTCACGGTAGGTTCTTTCAAAGTTTACATTACCCTTTCCGTGGGTGCTGTCGGTTTTGATAATCTCCCGGGAGTCGATATATACAGCTGAAAGGTCAAGAGTATTCATATAGGCTGCCGCCTGCATACAGTTCAGGCGTTCTCCGAAACTCATAATAAGATCCATTGATTTCAGTGAACACTCTCTGACAAGCTCTACACCATGGAGAATTTCGCTCAGGTCAAGAAGAAGATTCTCGATACTCTCCTGCAGGCCGTCGGGTTTGGAATCACCGAAGAGTTCATCCAGACAGGTGAGATGTTTCTCTTTGATGGCATCAATATTCTTCTTATAGTTCTGATCACCCAGGGAAGCCATCGTTGCCGCTTCCACCAGATAGTTTGTTACACCCTTCATTGCAGAAAGTACAACGGATACAGGTTCTGTAGAACTCTGCTTGATTATTTCTACTGTCTGACGGATTTTTTCAGCGTCGGCAACAGAGCTGCCGCCGAATTTCTTTACGTGCATATCAACGGATCCTTTTGTATAGTATTCTGTGTTTATAGCATTTTTTATGTGAATTTATCTATACCTGTGGTACCTTAGCTGATAGGATAGCAGTTGAATTCCGGAAGGGCACTATCCTTTACGGTAAAAGAAATAAGTGGTGAAAATTACAAATGCATAAATATGATATTGAGGGCGGATTTCCAATCAGGGGAAAAATCCGTGCCAGCGGTAACAAGAATGCGGCACTGCCTTGTATTGCGGCGGTTCTGCTTACCGACGAAGAAGTCGAACTTAAAAATATTCCAGATATTGAAGATGTAAGAGTCCTTTGCGATATCCTTGAAGCCCTGGGCTGCAGGGTGGAGAAAGCGGGAAAAAACCATCTGAAATTCCAGACGAACAACATCAAAAGCGAAGTTCCTGAAAAAATGGCTGCCGCCGTCAGGGCATCGATTCTCTTTGCCGGTCCTGTTCTTGCAAGAACAGGCAAAGTCATTCTTCCTCCTCCAGGAGGCGACGTTATCGGCAGGAGACGTCTTGATACGCACTTTCTGGCACTCACTGCTCTGGGAGCCCATGTTGAAGTAGACGGGAAGTTTACAATCAGTGCCAATAAATTGATGGGAACTGATATTTTCCTGGATGAAGCTTCTGTTACAGCTACTGAAAATGCAATTATGGCTGCTGTACTGGCCGAAGGAAAGACAGTCCTCAGAAATGCTGCTTCCGAACCCCATGTCCAGGATCTCTGTAAGATGCTGAATGGAATGGGTGCAAAGATTACAGGTATTGGATCAAACATCCTCTACATCGACGGTGTAAAGAAGCTCCATTCTGTGTCCTACTCCATCGGAGCTGACTTTATGGAAGTGGGATCTTATATAGGACTGGCTGCGGTAACCCGGGGCGAGCTCGAGATTACTCATGCGGATCCCGAACATCTCAGGATGTGCAAGATTGCCTTCGGAAAGCTCGGAATCCACTGGACCGTCGAGGGAAACAGTCTCTATGTCCCCCCCAACCAGCAGATGAAGGTTCTCAGTGATATGGGCGGAATGATTCCACAGATCGATGATGCCCCCTGGCCCGGTTTTCCACCGGACCTTACAAGTATTATCACAGTCGTGGCTACACAGGTTGAAGGCACTGTTCTTATACACGAGAAGATGTTTGAATCCCGTATGTTTTTTGTGGACAAGCTCATCTCCATGGGAGCGGGAATTATCCTCTGTGATCCACACAGAGCCGTTGTGTCGGGCCGCAGAGTCCTGAGCGGTTCCGACCTTGTCTCTCCCGATGTGCGCGCCGGTATGGCCATGGTCATAGCAGCACTCTGTGCGCAGGGTAAGAGCACCATACACAATGTTTACCAGATTGAGAGAGGCTATGAGTCTCTTGTTGATAAGCTGAGTTCACTGGGAGCTCAGATCAAAAGAATACAGGAATAACTACAGGACTTTTCCACAGTTTATCCACAAGGGAATTTTCGAAATTTCGAAAATTCCCTTTTTTTTAGCAAATATAGGAATTTCGTTATGAATCTGGTATTTCTATATTGTGTATGGAATTATAGTCTTTATAAACAAATTTGTAACAAATTCAAAATTCAAAAAGTTGTAAATAACAGTAAAAAATTCAAGTTATTTACAGTTTATCCACAGTTTTACACAAGTTATCCACAGCCACTTGCAGCATATACCCTCTGCCCTGTGAATTCTTTATGGATAAATTCTTTCCATAGATTCCGGGCATGGATTCCTTAAGGACTCTTCTTATGCCTGAGATCTGTACATAGAGTGCATTTATTGAAAATCTTTTCCCGGGTTGTGCAAAACAGGATAAATCCTTACAGGATAGAATTTCATTTGGATAGTCAGCCAGCAGTGACAGTATCTTCGTCTGTACAGCTGTAAGAGGAAGGGCCCTGGAGCCGAATAAGAAACGGCTTCCATCGCTGTAGAAGGGTTTCCCATGAATACGAATATTCTTGAAATTCAGGATTCTGCTGCTCCTTGCCAGAAGTTCTCCACAGGACCATGGATTTTTCAGATAGTCTGATGCACCACGGATAAAGGCTCTCTCCAGGAGCACGGGAGAGCCGAAGGCAATTATTTTTACAGATGTTGGAATATCATACTGAAACAGAGTTTCTGCAGGACAGACAATGAGAGAAGGATGAGGAACATCGGTTTTAAGAGAGTGTTGAAATGCGGCTCTGCTGCTCCATGAGCTGTAACGCTCCTGAAGCTCAATACGGATCAGGGGAGGAAAATCTATACACAGAATGTCCCTGAATTTGTACATAAAAAAACCGGGCTGAAAGCCCGGCACTCTTTACCCGAGAAAAACCTGGCCCGTATTGTCGATGGCCAGAATCGTTTTACATTCACTGCACCTGAAGCGCCCGGGCTTGGTCGCCTTGAGCTTTTTTGAACAGATGGGGCAACGGAAAATTTTCGGAAAAATATCGCTGCTTTTGGTTTCGCCTTCACTTTCGAAGAAAGAAACAGCCTCATCCAGATTATCTTTGATATTAAAAAACTGGGAAAATCCGAGAAGCTGAAATACTTCATAAACTTTCGGCTGTATTTCGAGAAGTACAAGATTTCCGCCTCTCGGTTTAACAGTCTTTAAAAAAGCGGTAAAGGAACCAATACCGGTACTGGATACATAATTCAAACTTCCACAATGGAATATCAGCCGGGTGTAACCGGACTCAATTGCCTTGTTAACCCTTTTCTGAAAAAGATTTGAATTATATGTATCAATATAACCGGTCAGATACAGAACAAGACAACCCTTTACAGAGTCAATTTTCTGGAGTCTTATTTTCAGGCTGTCATCTTTTTCTATATCGAAACCAGCTATGATCTCATTATTACCACTCATATATAAATCACCTTTAACTATTGTATAGTACGTCTAGAATATACATCCTTTATTCTATTAATCTGAATGGTGTTTGTCAAATGAATTAAATTTGTAATTTTTTTAATCCAGTATATTTAGAGTGTATACTGAATATTAGATAATTGGGAAACTTATTTTACAGGAAATCATTTTTATGATTCCAGAAAATGGAGTAAACATGAATAAAAGAGTACTTTTAGGGATGATCCTTCTGTCGGCAGTATTCCCTCTTTTTCTCAGCGCCCAGAACTCAGAACTGGAGAGTCTCAGATTCTCTATGACTATAAAGGATCTTACGGAGTTGAGTACACAGGATCTTGATGAAATGGCTTCGGCGGGAGACTGGCTCCTTCTTGACGGTTCAATTGCGGGAATGACTCTCTATTCAGCAGAGGATGAAGAGTATCTTCTTGATGTTCTATTGATGCAGGGTGAGTGGATGGGTCTGGAAGATGTGAAGAAGTATGACTGCCATCTTGTTTTCCAGGGTGAACAGTGGAGAAATATTATTCCGGATAGAGCACCCCGAAATCCTGTAGAGGGTCAGGTTCTTCTGAACGACAAGGTTCTTGTTCTTGCCAGAGTACTGGGTTATGACATAGTAGATTCATCGGTTGTTCCCTACCTGACAGTCGAGAAGATCAGGACTCTACCCTGATCAGAAGTGGATGTCCTGCCTGCGGATAGAAGAGGGAGAGTCGGATAGAACTGCAGCCCTTTGAAGCACCGCACTGAGTTCTCTTATATTGCCGGGCCATGGATGGGAAAGAAGTTTCAGCATTGCTTCAGAATCAATAGTTTTAAGGCATTTTGATTTCTTCAGCAGGTGATTGCTGAGGAGGGGAATATCCTCCCTCCGATCTATCAGTGCCGGAGTTTTAATTTTCAGTATATTAACCCTGTAATAAAGGTCTTTTCTGAACTCCCCTGTCTCAGTCATTTCATAAAGATCTCTTGAGCTGGCACAGATGAAACGAATGTCAAGCTCTTCTGATCTTGTTGTTCCAAGGGGGGTGACTTTCTTATCCTCCAGAACCCGTAGAAGCTTTGACTGCATTTTCAGGGAAAGTTCGGCAATTTCATCCAGAAAAAGTGTTCCGCAATGCGCGGCATCCATATATCCGGTTCTGCTTTCTGAATCTGTATAAGCCCCTTTCCTGGTTCCGAATAGTTCAGACTCCAGAAGTGTTTCCGGGATTGCCGCACAGTTTACAGGTATGAATTCTCCTGAACGCTTGCTGTAGCTGTGAAGTGCGCGGGCACAGAGTTCTTTACCCGTTCCTGTTTCACCCTGAAGAAGGACTGATGCATCGCTGGGGGCAAAACGGCTGATGGTCCTCCTGAGTTCAAAGACCGCCCTGCTGTTACCGATTATCCCCATTTCTCTGTATCTGTTTCCGGCTATGGATACATCTTGCCGTGTGATAAGAAAGGATTCCAGTTTCTGATAGTGGTTCGGATAGGGCAGATAGGACATTCCGTTTTCAAGCACTGCCACCACATCATGGATATTATCCTCTTTATTGCCCCATAACAGGGTTGTGTTTGTGCAGGGGAGAGTGGTTTGCGGTGCAGTTTTCCATGTTTCCAGATTGAGAATTGTAATATCAGGATTCAGTCTGGTGTATTCATCAGCAGAAAACTGCATTGAATTTTTCAGCTGAATAAAGTCAGGTAAGATCGATTTCAGATACTTGAAATTCCTGCTGTTAAGACAGGAGTAAACTACCACTAACTTATCCTGTTATTGAATTGAGCCGCTTCCCAATAATGAACAGCGTATCTCTATTCGATAATGTTAATAAATTCGTGAATTTCTTTCCAGTCTATTTTAAGCACTTTTGTGAGATATCCTCCTAATCGAAACCTCAATGCGGGTATGGACACAATAAGCGCAGTTACCGTACCGAGTATTCCGGGCATAATCAGGAAGAATGCAACGAGAAGGGTACCGGGAAACATGGTGTAATAGAATTCAGAATAGTAGTGGTTTTCAAGATTGTTTCTTATGATCCCCAGGTTTTTCAGAACGATAAACCGGGAGATGATGAAGCCGAAGAGAGTAAAGGCTATGAGTATCGACAGGAACAGGAACTTCCCTATATAGGATGCTGTCAGAAGGATCAGAAGGATATCCGCAAAGGGGATGATGGCCGCCGCCAGAATGATGTAGAGATAGCGTAGTGAGTTTTGCGGGTTCAGAATCTCGTATAGAACTTTTATATTGATCATTTTTTATCCTGTTTTAATAATTTATCTACTCTTAATTTTTTCAATTGTAAGCAGGAAGAAGAATATCAGATGCCTGAGGAGACGCCAGGGGAGTATAAATGAGAGAACCGCCTTGGTGGCTATGGCGCCGGGTGTACTGTTTTTAGGCTTGCTCTTTTTCCCTGAAAAGACTTCAAAGCAGCTTCTACCCCACATACTCAGCCCCCTGGGGAATTCCTTTCTGTGGCGGTAGAGCCAGAGATTGTTTCCCTTAAGACCTTTTCCTGTAAGAAGTAGAGAGGGAGATGATTTTCGTACTGCCAGAATAATATTCTTCTCCTCCTGCTGAGAGAAGGTTCCGGCATAGCGTCCGACAATGTGCAGACCTGGAAAGGAGGTTTTGAGATTGGACTCGGATTTTAGAATATTTTTCTTTCTTGACCCCAGCACATAGACGGAGCGTCCCTGGCGTTCAAGGGTTCCCAGAAGGCGTATTGTGAAGGTAAAGGGATTTGCTATGGGAGGCCGCTCTCTCTTCAGATAGGAGGCGGCAAAGCTCACAGCTGTGGTAATGGGAATGTTCAGCCGGGATGAGCGGAGGCAGTCCATATAGTGTCTGCTGAACTGGGCTCTGATAATGTCCCTGTAGGTGATAAAGCAGATCTGACCGGCGCTCTCCTCTTCAAGAAGCTCCCTGACAGCAGAATCAAGCTGCTGATCGTCAATAATATCAATGGGGACGTGGAGAATATTAATTCGGTTATTCTGATACATTAGATGTACTCCATACAGGTAATGATAGTTCCCAATGCGAAAATACTTGCAGTTTCTGCACGCAGAACATTATATCCCAGAAAAAGAGGGGAAAAACCCTTCTTTATCATAATATCGATCTCTTCCTGAGCAAGCCCACCTTCCGAGCCTATCAGAATATGGATACTTTTTCCTTTTTCTTTCTGCAGTTCGGCAAGGGGATTTTCCGAGAGTCTCTCCTGATGGCAGAAGAAACCCCATTCGCCCATTTCTTTTACAGGCACCGGGAGTTTATCAAAACCGATCAACCCTTGCAATTGCGTATCAACGGTTGAACCGCTCTGCTGGCGTGCTTCTTTGATAATTTTTCGCCATCTTTCAAATTTACCTGTTGAATCCCCTGTGATTTTGACCTGCGAAAAGCGGCTGTCCACAAGGGTTATCCAGTCTACTCCGGCTTCGACGGCCTGACGGATCATTGTATCTGTTTTTTTCCCCTTGCAGAGACAGAGATAGAGATGGATGGAGTACTCTCTGGCACCCGCGCTCTCCAGCTCCTCTTTGATAAGGAGTTCACAGCTGTCTTCCTGAACAGCAGTCAATTCGGCAGTAAACTGTCTGGACAGGGCGTCTGTCACTTCCAGGACGGCACCCGGCTTCAAACGTCTTACTCTGCAGAGATAGTGATACTCCTCTCCCTTGAGAGTGATTTTGCTTCCGGAACGGGCTTCCTCATTTATAAGAAATTGTTTCACTCTAATCCTTTCAAGACCTGTACATGGAATTTCCGCTGCCGGGGGCCGTCATATTCACAGAAATAGATTCCCTGCCAGATGCCCAGCACAGGCTGGCCGTTCTGCAGGGGAACCATTATGTGAAGCCCTGTAAAGGTCGTTTTAATATGGGCAGCTGAATTCCCTTCACCATGGTGATAGTGATCGTCGAGAGGAACTATCTTGTTGATTTCATAAAGCATGTCTCTCTGTACGTCAGGATCAGCATTCTCATTGATTGTGATACCCGCGGTGGTGTGAGGACTGTAAACCATACAGACCCCCTCCCTGATCCCGCTTCTGCTGATGCAGGATTTTACCTGAGCCGTAATATCAGTCATTGTTGTATGGGCTGTGGTCCTCAGTTCCTCTGTAAAAAGCATGGGGCTCAGTCTCCTATCAGTTCCATTGTCTTCTGAAGGCTCTTGTCATACTCAAGATCAAATACGGGAGGCTCGTCCATTCTGCGGTTCATCTCGTTTCTTATCATAATTTTCAGAAAATTTTCATCCAGTTCAATGCCTTCATTCCGAAGTCCGGATATAAAATCTTCGATATCATTTGTATTCGGGTCTGTATCCACAAAACGTCCAACCCTGTTTTCTTCAAGAAGGATTCTGTAGTCTTCTATATCCTGGTCACTGAGCTCTTTCTCTTCAACAAAAACATCAGGATCAATTCCTGTTTTATCAATATTGACGCCGCTGGGGGTGTAGTATCGGGCCATCGTAATCTTGATGGCACTGTTGCCAAGCATCAGCATCTGCTGTACAGAACCTTTTCCATAGGTCGTCTGACCTACAACTGTGGCCCTTCCGCGGTCTTTCAGAACTCCGGTGAGTATCTCTGAGGCGGAGGCGGAGCCATTATCGATGAGGACATAGATATCGGTATCATCGTCAACAAGGGTTCCCGACTTGGCCTTGAATACCTCGTTCTCTCCGGGAATTCTGGATCTTGTACTGACGATGGTTCCGTTATTGAAGAAAAAGTCGCCGATATCAACAACCGAGTTCAAAAGACCGCCGGGATTGCTTCTGACATCAACTATAATATTTTCGACACCCCTTTTTCTGAAGTCTTTGAGGGCTTCTTCAACACGGTCTGTGGTATAGGGTGTGAACTGGATTATTCTAAGGTATCCTGTATCCCCGTCGACGTAGTCCCATTTAACAGTGGGAATTTCAATGATTGCGCGGGTTATGATGACATCAAATGTGATGTTGTCCCCTCTGAGAATGGTCACTGTAACATCAGTGCCCGCCGGGCCTCTCAGAAGATTTGAAACTTCATCGGTGGTCAGGTCCTTTGCCGTCTCGCCGTCGATCTGGTATATAAAGTCACCTGCGTGGATTCCAGCCCTGTAGGCGGGTGTCCCCTCAATGGGAGAAACAACCTTCACATAGGGTCTTCGGCCGAAGGCGTTGCCCTCTTCATATAAATCCTTGGAAATATAGAGACCGACCCCGCCGAACTGCCCGCTGGTCGTATCCGTCAGGGATTGGAGTTCATCCTCGTTCAGGTAGAGGGAGTATGGATCATCAAGACTTTCGAAAAGTCCCTTCATGGCTCCGTTGAAGAGCTGCTCCGGCGGAACTTCATCCACATAGTTTCTGAGGATCAGATAGTAGGCGGTCTCAAACAGCCGGAGATAATTTTCTGTGGTCAATCCGGAAGATTGAGCGGAAACCGTGGGCGCCAGAACTACGAGTGTCAGAGCAGCGACCAGAGTAAGCGTAATGGAGAGCCAGAGAACCCTTTCCGTCTTTCTTTTCATTTTTATAATCCTTTGAAAAGTATTGTAGATGCAAGACTTTCTTTGTCAACACCTTCCCTTGACCTGTATTTCAAACAGTTTTAAACTAAACTCCATATCATGTCCCGGACCCATTCCGGATTTCCGGATTCAATGAAGTAATGATTGATTATGTTTATAATAATATGCGGGAGTTTGATTCATGCAAGTAATTGCTGTCGCCAGCGGTAAAGGCGGAGTGGGAAAATCCCTATTGGCATCGAATATGGCAATTGCTCTTGCTGAGAGCAATAAGGATGTAATCCTGGCGGATCTGGACCTGGGTGGATCAAATCTTCACCTTGTGATCGGTCAGAAACCATCCAACACCAGTCTGGGATCCTTTATTAATAATCCGAAACAGAAAATTGAAGATATTATTCAGGACACCGATTATAAAAATCTCCGATTCATTTCCGGAGAGGGAGAGGTGCCCGGCGCCGCCAATATTACAACTCCCCAGAAGAGAAAGCTGATTAACAGAATGACTGGCCTCAAGGCAGATTATCTGATCATGGACCTGGGAGCGGGATCAAATAATACTATTCTGGACTTTTTCCTTCTTTCGGGATGCGGCATTATCGTGACTACCCCGACCCTGACGGCCACCCTGAATGCTTATCTTTTTATTAAAAATGTCCTTTTCAGAATGCTCTATGCATCATTCAATAAGAAATCTCCTGCTATGGAGTACCTCGAGCGGCTGAGAAAGGATGGAGTATCCCTGCAGAAGGTCTATCTTTCCAATCTTGTTGAAAAGCTCAGAGAGCTTGATCCTGCAGGAGCCGATCTCTTTGAAAAGAAAAAAGAACACTTTCAGCCCCGGCTTGTCATGAATATGCTGGACAATCCGGATGATCTGCAGAAAGTGGACAAGCTTATAATATCAGTCCGGGACTATCTGGGTGTCAATCTTGACTTTCTGGGAGTCCTGTACCGGGATGAATTTCAGAAAAAAGCATTGAACTCTCGTTTACCGGTTGTAAAATATAAACCGGGGGCCGTTGTCTCCCAGGGTGTTTACAGGATCTGCGACAAGATTCTGGAGATGAAGATGGAAGAGGAGATCAACTTTTCCAATCTTGATGCGGAAACATCCTATCAGACTGCTGAACTGGAAGCGGAATCCGACTTCAACGACAAGGTTCAGTCACTTGAGGAACTGCTTCACAGCGGTGCCTTAACTCAGGGAGATTTAATTGAGACCATCCGAATGCAGCAGTATGAGATTAATAAACTCAAGAAAGAGAACAGGTTTATTAAATTCAAGCTTGTCAAAGCATCGGAAGCCGGGTTTCAAGTGTAAGGGTGAATGAGCGAGGAATTCAGAGGAACCTTAAAAGTTGAAATAGACCAGAAGGGTCTTTCGGCTAAAATACTATTTACACCGCTGAGCAGCGGGGAAGCTCAAAGTCTTGATACAATGAAGCAGGCTCTGGCAGATGCCGGAGTTGTTTCCGGAATCAGCGAGGAGAAGCTGCAGGAAGCTGCCGCCGAATTCTCGGAGTCTATGGAGCCCTATCTGTCAGATCCTGTCGCACAGGGACAGCCTCCCCAGCCCGGAAGCGGGAAAACCTATGATTTTGCCGCCTTCCGCTACCCCTCTAATCTTGAAAGGGTGGCTGCATCCATAAAATCCAAAAATTCTCAGCCCCATGTCTACAGAACCATCAAGGTGATGGTCAAAAAGGACAAGCGGGTGAAAGACAAAGGACTCTTCAAGAGCGGACGGGAACGGATCGTTACAGTCGAAGAGGAGCAGGAAAAAAAGATACGGGTAGACGTCTCCCCCGAGATACGGGATATCGGTTTTTTTGAACAGGGTGATGTTATCTGTTCTGTGGTGACAGGAAGCGGTGATCCTAAAGACGGCTTGAATTTGAAAGGGGAAGTTCTGAAGGCCCCCGAGGCGGTGGAAGGTGAATTCCTTCCCGGAAAAAATATTCAGGCCGAAAAGACAGAGTTTATCGCCGCGGAAACCGGATTTGTAAGGAAGGGAGAAAACTGGATCGACCTTATTCCCTTTCAGAACCATAGCTGGACCCTCAGGGTCAGCGATAACAAGGTTGACTGCTATCTTGATATATCTCCCGGGCACAAGGCGGCGGCTCCTCCCGATATAGAGGATATTCTCAGCGGTTTGGAGAAGCTTTCTTTTTCATCTGAGAAACTCATAGACAGGGCCAAGATAAAGCGGGAGGTTCAGAATGCCTGCCGCGGTGAATCGGCACGGACTATCTGCCTGACAAAAGACAGGGACGGCTCCTTCGATATTGAACTGAACTCCCTGAATACCGAGGCTCACCTGCATCTTAACAAGGGAAGCGGCCGGGGACGGCCCCTCAATCTGAAGCAGGCATGGGCAAAGGTTGTTGCTCTTAAGATCGCCGGCTTTGAAGCGGAGAGGGTGAAGAAGGAAATTCTTGACTTCAACAGCTCCGATGAAGTTGATATCAGCATTGTTCTGGCTACGGGTGAAGACCCGCGCCGCGGGGATGACAGGGAACTTGTTCTGGAAACCGAATATCTGCCTGATGCGGAAGTGGAGCAGATAAGAAGCCTTATACAGTCCAGAAAACAGATGCTTCCTTCCTTCAAAGATTTTCCTACTGAGAATATCGAAAAGATGGCTCTTGTGAAAAAGGGGCTGGTCCTCTTTCATCTAGGAAAACAGAAAGGCGGGAAGGACGGCCGGGATATCTTCGGAAATGTTATCCAGGGGATCGAAGGAAATGATCCGATTTTGAATATCTATGAGAATATCGATATCCAGGATGGTGTAGCCAGTTCTAAGATTGATGGAATTCTGGACTTCCAGTGCTCCGAAATGGTCTACTCTCTTCGGGTCAGAGAACATCAGGATGCCAGAATTATTGTCTCTATAGCCGAAAACAGAATGACAGCCATGGTATCCGTTCTCTCCCCCATGGGGAGCGGTTCTCCTGTAACAAAGGAGAGGCTTCTTTCGGCTCTGGAGGAGAGGGGCATTGTAAAGGGTATTCAGGACGATGAGGTCGACAGTGTCTGCACCCTCTCATCAGAGGGGAAGATTGTAACCGATCAGGTTGTAGCCAGGGGGCAGCTGCCGTTTCAAGGTGAAAAATCCCTCAATTTTCTTGTTGATCTTGAACCGGGAAGGAAGGATTCCGTTGCTGTTGAGCAGGGAGAACTTATTGCCGAATTGGGCAGCCTGGGCGACAGTTCCTCTGCGGGATTCAATGTGCTGGGCGAGGAACTCTCCAATCCGGACAACAAGGACATAGAGCTTGAGAAGAATATTCTTCAGGAGGAACAGGACGGCAAGGTTCTGCTGAAGGCGGGAGCGAAAGGGCTCCTCTGTATTGAAAATAACAGAGTCTATATCAAAGAGAAAATGAGTATCCGCGGGGATCTTTCGAGAACAACCGGTAACCTGCAGTTTCCAGGATCCATCGCTGTATCGGGTTCTGTCCTCTCTGGAATATATGTAAATGCAGGAAAAAACCTCAATGTCATGGAGGTCGTGGAAGCGGCTCTGCTGAGTGCAGGCGGAAATATCACGATTGGAAAAGGCGTGAAAGGGGACCGCAAGGCTGTTCTCAGAGCCGGCGGGAGCATCTCTCTCAACTTTGCCGAGTCAACCAATATAATGCTCAATGAGAATCTGCAGATAAAAAAGGCTCTGATGAACTGTATCGTCAAATGCAACGGACGCATCGGCTCTGATTCCGCCGGTACAAGGGTTATCGGCGGCTCATTGAAGGTCAAACACGGACTTGAAGCCGGTATCCTCGGATCCGAAAGGGAAGTGAAGACTCAGATCTCCTTCGGTCAGGATTATCTCGTGGAAGACCAGATCAATGTGGTTACCCGGGAGATCGAGCAGATCAATCTGCAGCTTCCTGAAATTGATTCCCAGTTGAGGATAGCCGAGAGCCGGAAGAATCAGAAAAAGCTGATGGCCCTGCGGAAGAAGAAGGTTCAGATGCTTAAAATTCTTGAGAAAAAGGGAATCAAAAATTTCTTCCTCAAAGAGAAATTCGAAGTCCACTATGACTCTGAAATCATTGTGAAAGATACTGTCTATCCGGGAGTTGTTTTCGAGAGCCACGGAAGAACCCTGGAAATTAAGGAAAAAATGACCTCTGTCTGTATTTATTTTGACAGTTCTACTGGTAAAATTACCACAAAAGCCATTTAACTAAAGTTTTTAAAGAGGGTGCTAATGCTGTTTGTATATTTTCCGGACTGGATCAAGCCGGAAATAATTCCCGGTCTTCCCGTCAGGTGGTACGGCCTGATGTATCTGCTGGCCTTCGGGGTCACATTTCTGCTCTTTCAGAGACAGAATAAAAAGGAGTCACTGGAGATCAGTGATGACGATGTCTCAAATCTTTTCTTCTATCTTATTCTAGGACTGATTCTCGGGGCACGGCTGATGTCGGCTCTGGTATATGACACTACCGGTATGTACTGGCGGAAGCCCTGGTTGATTTTCTGGCCCTTTATGGGTGGGCAGTTTGTGGGTCTGCAGGGTATGTCCTACCATGGAGGACTCGTCGGAGCCGTTCTGGGGGGGCTAATTTTTTCCTCTCGTAAAAAATGGTACTTTCCCGCCATGGCTGACCGCATTCTTCTGGGAGTTCCTCTGGGATATACCTTCGGACGCCTGGGGAATTTTATCAACGGAGAGCTCTACGGCCGTGTAACCACATCTAAACTGGGCATTGTATTCCCTCATGCCGAACGCTTCTCTTCGGACCTGCAGTGGGTCAGGGATACAGCCGCCGTGATCGGTATGGATATTTCCTCCATGGCCATGGTCAATCTGCCCCGGCACCCCTCCCAGCTCTATGAGGCCTTTTCCGAAGGAATCCTCCTGTGGCTTTTTCTATGGTTTGTTGTCAGGAAGAGGAAAAAGTTTGAAGGGCAGATCACCGGTTGGTATCTGATCGGTTACGGAGCGGCCCGTTTTGTCATTGAATACTTCAGGGAACCCGACGAAGGACTGGATTTTCCGATTCTTCTTGGCGATCCCTCCCCGAATTATCTCTTCTCATCCCTGCTGAATTTCACAACGGGACAGATCTTCTGCTTTCTGATGATTCTTTCAGGGATTCTATGCCTGCTCTTCTTCAGATGGAGAGGCAGACACCGTGAGGGGACCGGATTTTGAAAAAAAGCGTCCTTCTCCTTCTGTTTCTTATGATTCCTCTCTTCCTCTTTCCGGGAGAGTGGCTTCTGGAGGGGACGGACAGCTCTGTATTTCTACCCGAGGGCTGGGGTCTCTATTCCATTGAGGACAAAGACAGAATCTCTTTCAGAAGTCCCGACAGTTCAGTAATTTTTCAGGTGACCATCTATCCCGGTGATATGTACTCTGACGACAGGGATATGGCGGAGGATCATCTCGAAGAACTATCGGTAACTGAGAAAGAGCTGTCCCGTTTCTATTACGGAGGAAGGCCCTGTTCTCTGGCAGACCTCTCTCTGGATGCCGGCGGCTCCGCTGTCAGGGGATGGTTTCTCTTTGTGGAGAGAGATGATTATGATTACTATCTTACGGCAATTACTCCGCCTGAAATCTATGAGGAAACCCTGCCGCTGATTCTTTCCTGCCTTGACGGTTTTTCACCTGATGAGGAAGCAAGGTCTATGCCCGGTGCTGTCAGCACAATGTTCGCCTTCTCCTCGCAGGAGGGGCATGCTGTTCTGCACTATCCCGCAGGTGAGCTTGAGTACAGTTGGGATGAGGGGCGTGAAGAAGCGGGCCGGCTGCTCATTGAGCGGGAAGCTTCAATACTGTCATCCTATGGAGAGGCGGAGGTCTTTGACAGGGCCTGGCAGCGTTACTACAGAATGATTTACAGAAACACAGCAGTTGATCTTGAAAATCTTTCAGGGCAGATCGCCCGTGACCTGGACGGCATGAGCGACAGAGAGAAGGCGGAAACTCTACTTGAGTGGCTGCAGGGGTTTGAATACGGCAGTACAGACCGTTTTTCAGACCTCCTGACTCCCGCAGAGTCCCTTCTGTCTGAAACCGGCGACTGTGATGCTCTGGCTCTTATCTATATTATTCTACTCAATCAGATGAACATCCCCTCGGTACTGATGGTCTCCCGGCATTACAGTCACGCCATGGCGGCGGTATCGGTAGATGGAGAGGGAGCAGGATTCAATTTGGATGAAAGGCGGTATGTTGTAGCGGAGATGACAAAAAAAGTTCCCCTGGGAAGAATAGCCGCAGAGATGTCAGATCTTAACAAATGGGTGCTTATCTCTTTCAATGAGTACACCGAGGGCATTCTCAGTCCCGGAAAGTAGTAGTAAATAATGAAAACAGGCTGTATACAAAAAGATACACATTGAAGTTTTCTGCCAGGATGAAAGAGTAGCCTTTATATTATGTTGTTATTCAGCATGGATTTAGCACCTTGTGTGAAGGTTTGCAACAGATGGTATAAATCTTGCATGTATATGGGTATGTCTGGAAGAGAAAAAATCCTGCTGCACAACAATGGAACAGTAAGTACAAAGAGCCTGATACTGGATACACTGCAGAGAGAGTTTATACGTAAAATTATTCACCTTATGATCGCTCTTGTTCCTACTCTTGCAGGTTGGAACTACAGCCTGACAGTAGTTATGCTTATTATCGGGATCATGGTCTACAGCTGTGCGGAGTTCGCCAGAGGACGGGGCCATAATGTACCCTTTATCTCCGAGCTTACATCCATAGCCTCCCGTGACCGCGACAAGGGGCACTTTGTTCTTGGTCCGGTTACCCTCGGCCTTGGCGCTCTTGCGGCTCTTCTTATCTATCCCCATCCTGCAGCGGCAATTGCTATTTATGCCCTTGCCTTCGGCGATGGTCTCTCCAGTCTTGCAGGCAAACTTTTTGGGGGAATGAAGCTTCCCTTTACAGGCGGAAAGACCCTCAGCGGATCTCTTGTCTGTTTTACATCTGTTCTGGTTGCCGGAATGACAGTCTCATCCAATTTTACAGCTCTGATCTTTGTTGCCCTGGCTGCAACCATACTGGAGGCACTCCCTTCCAGAGATCTGGACAACATCATTATTCCCGTGGGCACCGGACTCGTGGCCCAGCAGATCCTTTTCTAGAATAAATTATAATTTAATCAGCTCCAGAGGAAGAGTTTCCTGCTTGTCCTCACATAGATCACAGTTCCTGTTACAAGGCAGATGAACCCCGGAATGATCAGGGGTATGTAGAGAAAGAAGAGGAACTCATAACCCGCAATTATAAGCAGGTTCAGAAAGGCAAGACGGTAGTACTCCACACGTCCCTGATTCTGGGCGGTGGCTATATAGGTCAGTATAGTCAGAATCTCCATTGTTATGCAGAGCAGAGCCAGATACTCTTCCCTTGCAATTCTATGAAGCAGGGCACCGCTGACAGCACTTATATTCAAGGGAAGGATGCTTGCAAGGGTAAAGGATGTCAGCAGTGACAGGAGAAAAACCATTCCGAATTTCTGGATCTGAAGACCCGAACTGAAAAGGGAGGCTGCAAAGAGGGAGCTGATTCCAAGTATCCTGGTGAAGTAGATGATTCTTGTTATATAACCGCTTCCCGCTGCAAGAAAACCGGCGGGATCTGACAGATAGGGAAGGCGGAAGAGCTGCAGGGAAAAGGTGAAGAGGAAAAGGTAGAAGAACGAAAGTTCCGCCGAGGGGTTTCTCTTGATCTGCCGTGAGAGAATCAGGCTCATTGCAAATGCAAAAAAGATCTGGCCGCTCAGAGACAGGGCCTTTATAAGACCCGGAGCGTTATCCTGAACATAGAGGGTCCACCATATCTGTTCACCGCTCCAGCTCCTGCTGATTCCGGAATCAGAAATAAAGTACATCCATACTCCTGCTGCTATAACAGACAGGAAGGAGATATAGAGCAGAATTCTGACAATGTATTTTCTGAATATAAGGATCATAACTCTATTAAAGACTAATTCCTGAAAAACGTCAAAATATGAATTTTTTTCTTCAGTATCATATTATATGTTCGATAATGTTAGAGAGGTAAAATCATGAAGAAGACAGTTCTAATTCTGGCAGTTTTAAGCCTTGTAATGATCAGCACAGTTTCAGCCGGCGATAAAGCCGAGTTTGTTAATTTGGGGTTCTCTCCCGACGGCAGCCACTTTTTCTTCGGTCAGCACGGTTTTGCCGCAGATATTTCCAAAAGTTATGCAGACCTGTTTATGGTGGATGTTGCAAGAAACAAGTTTGTTCCTGCGGGGGTTTTCTCCGGGGAGTATGTTGTAAAGCTTGAACCCGGCCAATCCTCTGACGGTGCACTTTTCTCTCTTCTGGAAACAGCTCAGAGTGCCAGGAAAAAGTATAACATTGACTATCTCCTCAAGGGACGCCCCCTGTATATCAGAATCAGCGACAGCGATGAGGATATTGATGTTTTAAGCTTCCGGGACTTCGAAACCGGCTCCAGTTTTGACATGCAGCTGATTCAGGATGCCGATCTTGATGATGAAGGCACAGCCGTCAGTTCATCCTTTTATATTGAGATGAAGTTTACAGGTTCCGGCGGTGTTGAGGTTCCCTTTACCATCGGCCATCCCGATTTCAAACGCAGCGATGTGGCTTCCTACAGAATCGAAAGGGTTCTTACAGATCCCACCAACAAATCCATCATTATTATAGTGGCAAAGATTGATAATGAACTTAATGTCCGCTATATGGTGGAAACCGTCAGAATCCGCTGATTCGGAATCTGGCAGAAAGAAGAGAGCCGTCCTTTCCGGGCGGTTTTTTTTGCGTTTCAGATAAATTCAAATCTATCCTGTATTGAGAAATACCCTGCTTTGGTTATAATAGTCAGACCATACAAATACAAAAGAACAGAAACTGTTCATAACGAGGTGAAGTAATGCGCATCAGCCAGCTTTTTTATCAGACATTGAAAGAGGTACCCAGAGAGGCTCAGGTACCAAGTCATCAGTTGATGTTTCGGGCTGGAATGATTCAGCAGCTGGCAGCGGGTATCTATAACTATCTGCCCATGGCAAAAAAGAGTCTCAGCAAAATTGAAACCATTATCCGGGAAGAGCTTGAAAAGAAGGGATGCCAGGAAGTGCTGCTCCCTGTTGTTCAGCCCTCCGAGCTCTGGGAGAAGAGCGGACGCTGGGGATATTACGGCCCTGAACTTCTGCGTTTCAAAGACAGAAAAAACGGCGACTTCTGCCTTGGACCCACCCATGAGGAAGTCATTACAGATATGGTTGCCAAGCAGCTCAAGTCCTACAAGCAGCTGCCCTGGAACCTTTTTCAGATTCAGTCCAAATTCCGTGACGAGGTCCGTCCCCGTTTCGGTCTTATGAGAGGCCGTGAATTTATAATGAAGGACGCCTACAGCTTCGACGTGGATGAAGAGAGCTCAAAGGTCGCCTACTGGAAAATGTATGAAGCCTATACAGCCATCTTCAAACGCTGCGGCCTGAAATTCCGTGCCGTAGATGCGGCGACAGGAAATATCGGCGGAGACATGAGCCATGAGTTTCAGGTTCTTGCCCAGAGCGGTGAGGATCTGATTCTGAGCTGTGACAGTTGTGACTATGCAGCCAATGCTGAAAAGGCTGTCACTCCCCGCAGTGCTTCCGAACTTCCCGCCGAGGGAATGGTTGGCATGGAGGAGGTTCACACTCCCGCAGCAAAGACCATCGAAGATATTGCCTCCTTCCTGAAGAGAGAGGAGTCCGACTTTATCAAGAGCATTGTCTATATTATTGATGAAGAGCCGGTACTTGTCGTCATCCGGGGAGATCTTGATATCAATGAATCCAAACTGCAGACCGCCCTCTCTGCCAACGGCGTATTCCTTGCAGATGATGCCACCGTTCTTGAAGTAACCGGTGCGGACACTGGTTTTGCAGGACCCGTCGGCCTAAAGAAGAAGGTAAGGATCATTGCAGACTACTCCGTTACAGATAAACAGAACATGGTCAGCGGCTCCAACAAAACCGACTACCACACAACCGGTGTAAATTACGGAAGGGACTACAGCGCCGATATCCTTGCGGATTTAAGCTTTGCCCAGCCTGGAGACAGATGCCCCAAATGTTCCGGAAAGCTCGAAGATCACAGAGGAATCGAAGTCGGTCAGGTATTCTACCTGGGAACCAAATACAGCAAACCCATGGAGTGTAACTACCTGGACAAGGACGGGAAATCCCATCCTGCTGTAATGGGATGCTATGGAATCGGTGTGGGCCGGACAATGGCCGCCGCTATCGAGCAGAACCATGACGAAGACGGAATGATCTGGCCCGCTGCCATCGCCCCCTATGAGGTCGTTATCCTTCCCCTGCAGATGAACAAGGAAGAGGTTATCAAGGCGGGAGACGATCTCTATGCCGATCTTAAGGCCGACGGTATTGATGTTATCCTGGATGACAGAGACGAGCGTGCAGGATTCAAATTCAAGGATGCCGATCTCATCGGTTACCCCCTGCAGGTTGCCATCGGAGCCCGCTCCCTTGAGGCCGGTGAGGTTGAAGTTAAGATAAGAAAAACCGGAGAGAAGAAAAATATTCCTGTCAAAGAGGTACAGTCCTTCATCGAAGCTTACCTCAAGGTTGAAAAAGCCCTGGACTGATTCCCGTCGGGAAATATAAAAATTGCTGCGGAGAGACTCAAGCCTTGAGACTCTCCGCTTTTTTTTTTGGCCAATGCGATATATATTGAAAAGCATGAAGAAATTCATTTTTGCACTGATTTTTACATCTCTGTCTGTTCTTTCGGCTTTCTGTCTGGACTACGAAGGGGTTCAGGGGGAGATAGGTATCCTGTGGAAGATGAATGAGGGTTATGACACCCAGAAGGGAGACAGCGGACCGGACACACTGACTTTTATTCCGGGAGTCTCCTTCTTTCTCAGTTTTGACGACCACTGGTTTATGAGGCCCTCTCTGTTCTTTTACGGACAGACCCTGGAGTATCTTCCCGAACGGGAGTATACGATTCCAGTGGACTATTCCAATATCAACTCTCTCTATGTGGTAGGGATGTTTATACAGCCGGGTTTCGGCTACAGGTTTATTCTGAATGAGAAGCACACCATCGGGCTTCAGACTTCACCGGCCCTGAACTTTCAGGTTCCTGTTGTAGGGCCGGGGAGTGAAGACAGGGGGGATATGTTCAGGTCCCTGATGCAGGAGCTTGTATACTGGACTTTCTCTGCCTGGTACTACAACCCACTGACGGAGCGCTTCGGTTTCAGTTTCAAGCTTGAGACAGGTGTCCCTCTGTACAATATGTTTACTGGACGGGGCCTGCCCTTCAATGACGGCATGATGTTCAGCTTTCAGGTAGGCATCCGGGTCCTGGCACAACAGTAATCTTAAATAAATTCCTCTGAGTCCTCAGGAATCCTCAACTCCTTGTCCTTCTTGAAACAGAGAGTCAGAAAGGCCGCATTAGAAGCATCCAGGAAGCCCGCTACAAGGACAAGAAGGGGAAGAACAGGAAGAATCAGTACATACCCGTCATCCAGGCCCCTGCCGTAGAAACTGCAGGCTGTTATCAGCGCTGTATAGACTGTCAGATAGGACTGGGCAAAGAGAAGGTAGGATACAAGAATAGAAGCCCCTATGATCCAGAATATCTGAAATGCTGTCAGTTCCAGACTGGAGTAGGACTTCAGAATGGTGAGCATGCTGATTGCAGTGATCAGGGCGGAACCGGAGCGGGAGAACAGGGTCAGGAAGGGAAGGGCAAAGCCGTTCAGCTTCCGTTTCACGCCACCGTTTTCCTTGAGAACCCTTGCCATGACAAGCATATTCACAAAGTGATCACCGCTGAAAAGGGCTGTAATCATGCCGGGAAGAAAGGTTCTCATCTCCCTGTAGGGATTTCTTTTTGTAAGCAGAAAAACAGCTGCAGGCTGGAGAATAAAAAGGATCACAACTGAAGCTGCGGCAACAAGGCGGATCAGTGTGAGGTAGGCTCCGAAATTCTGTATGGAAACAATATGGCGGACTGATGTAAAACTCAGGCTGAAAAGAGTGAAGACGAGAATACGGCTGTAGAGAACTCCCATCTTGTAAAACATGCGGCTGAAAGAGTCAAAAAGATTGTAGACGGGTTCCGCCTCCTCCCTGTCATGGAAGAGCTGTGTTCCCAGAAGAAAAGCAAACAGCAGGGCAGGAAGGATAAAAGCTCCTGATGTCTGGAAGATGCTGAAAATATTGACTGGAACGAGTCCCCTCAAATATTCTGCCAAACCGGGGTTTAAAATTTCGTTTCTGAAGGGGATGGCCGACTGCCATCCTGTTGAGTCGGTGAGGACGGGAATTCGTTCCACGGGAAGAATAAAGGAGAGCCCTACGGCAACCAGAGTGTAGAGAGCGGCTGCTGTGAGGCTGAGAACCAGAAGACGCAGGAATGTCTTAAGCAGTTCAGAACTCCGCCTGAGCTGACAGACCGATATACTCAGTGTAAAGAAAATCATTGGGAAGACAAGAAAGCGTCCGAAACGGAGAGTAAACTCGGCTATGGATGCGATGATGGTATCAAGGGTCTGATGTCCGGGAAGCAGCAGGGCCAGTATAAGGCCCAGCGCCGCCGAAAGAGTATATTTCAACCAAAGTTTCATGGGAAGTTCCTCCAGGAATTTTCTGCGTTATGCTGCAGCAGTTTATTTTCTTTTGATTATGGGAAGGCTTTGAAAGAGGTTTTTCCTGTCGGAGTAGAGAAGCCACTCTCCCCGGATTTTATCCCCTTCATTTTCAAGGATCCCTTTGATGAATTGTGCATAGTCTTCCATTTCCGTCAAGCGGGATGTAAAACCGCAGCGGAGGGTTTCGCCGTCACTGCCTGAGAGAAGGAGGGCTTCTGCCATATTGTGGAAGGCTCCCCGTATCAGAGAGGGAAGAAAGTTTTCCTTTCCCAGTCCCTTTTCTGTTTCTGCAAAGGCTATTGTACCCCGTCCCTGACTGTTATAGCAGTCCAGAATCTCCTTGATCAGATAGAGGGTGCCGTTGCAGTAATTGTAGATGGTCTGATCTACCTGTTCAGTCTCCAGATCAATCAGGGAGGCTGTTTCATTGAGCTCCGGATTGACAACGATTGTATTGTCCAGAGAGGAGAAATTCCTCATGACTTCACGCATTACGGTTTTCGCAGAAACCAGGGAGCTCCTGTTCCAGGGCACAACAAGGAGGTTTGCTCTTTCAGATCCCTTGAGAGTCTCCCTGGATGTCATTACAGGAGCTATCACCTTGTAGGCGCTGTTCAGATAGATTTCGATCAGCTTTCTCCCCAGAAGGGTTTCACTGCCGATTATAAGTACGGTCTTGCTCATTTCAGTATCAGTCCTTGATGATCTTAAATAATTAATAGAGTATCTGGGATACCCTGTACTCCGACTCTCCCAGTCTGCGCTGCAGATTGCTGAGAAAATCCAGATGTTCCCTGATTCCCTGAGTTCTGGTCTCTGAAGGCCTGGCATTCAGAAAGCTCAGTGATGTAAGAACGCTGAACCACCAGAAGGCTTCATCCATACACTCTTTATTGTACCACAGTATTCCCTTGTAGCTGTTGATTCCAAACCAGGGAGCAAAGTCCTCATCCTCTACAAGACCCTTCCAGAATTCAGAAACAGAGCCCCTGAATTCCGACCAGAGCTGATAGACCCGGCACATATAAAACAGGCGGGTATCATCGGGGTCACAGAGCATCAGGGACATGAATGAAGGCCTGATGATATACTCCAGACTCAGTTGCTCGGGAAGAGGGGGCTTCTTTTTCTGCAGGGGTTTAAGAATACGTCTTATCCGGTTCAGATCCTTGGAAAGCCTCGTGATAAGGTCGCTCATAACCGGTGTATCGATGACCCTTGAGTTCATAAAGGTCCCAAGCATATGGATAAGAGGTTCAAGTTCTGAATACCTCAGTGCCCTGTCCAGATCGGGAACACCTCTGTCGCCGATCTTCTGTTTCAGTTTTTCAAGCCGCCGTTCATCGTCGTCTTCCTGCTGCCTTATGGGATAGAATACCTTGGACTGATAGCCGTATAGTTTCAAGGGCAGCCCTTTTGCAAGAATATCCCTGTTTCTGTGGATGTACCAGAGGCGCTTTTTCCTTTCAAAAAGAAGGGTGAATCCAGTCTCACTCAGTTCAAGGAGACTGCCGATATCCTGACTCTCTTCACCCAGAATATCCCCCTCTTCGGAGTTTATGGCCTTGGTGCACTCCTGAAGGACTCCACCCTCGCAGAGGGTGTTGCTGTTGTTGTAGAAAACCATGACGTGGTCACTCTCACGGGAGTTTGAAAAGGCGTAAACACTTTCACAGACTTCACCGGTGGTGTTCAGGAAATCAAAGAGATGGAACTGTTTTGCACCGGCAAAGAGAAGGCGCCTCTTCATCAACGGAAAAATCTCCCGCTCATGACGGTCCAGAAGCTCTCTGTCCTCCTCCTCCCGGAAGTAGGAACGTCTGTACTCCATGCCGTACTTTTCGGAATAACCCTGAAATTGACCATGCCCCACCATGGGCAGTCCGGGGAGCGTCACCATAAGAGTACAGATACCAAAGTATTTGTCTCCCTTCCCGAACTGGGTGACGGCGCTGTCCTCGTCGGGGTTATTCATAAAGTTCACGAAACGCTTGAGAATTCTGGGGTTGGACTTGAGGGTCTCCTTCAGAAGTTTTCTGAACTCACTGTTGCTCTCTGTTTTAAGAAGGTTCATAAAGGCAGAGTTATAGACTCTGTGCATTCCCAGGTTCCGGACAAAGTAACCTTCCATCATCCAGAAGGCTTCGGCCAGCAGGAGGGTGTCTGGAGCTTCTATGCTGATCCGGTCCACCACTTCCCGCCAGAACTCTTCGGGCATTTTCTCACGGAATTCATGGTCGGTCATACTGTAGCCGGAGCGGGAGGGTATTGCCCCGCCTTCTCCTGGCCGGGGAAACCAGAGGCGCTGTACATGCTTGCGGGCCAGTGTCATAGCGGCATCGAAGCGGATAATCGGAAAACGGCGTGCCACGGAGAGGATCTCCTGAATGACTGCCTCCCGGACATCGGAATTGAGGAAATCAAGCTGGGCCGTATCGTTCCAGGGCATGGAGGTTCCGTCGTTTCCATGATAGATGTACTTTTTTCCGCCGCTTATGTTGTCCTGTCTCAGAAACACGACTGAGGCATCGCTGCGGTCGTAGTAGCCGTCTTCAAGAAAGAGGCTGATTTCACTGCTGTCGCTCAGATCCGGGCCGTTAAACGTATACCCGGGGTAGGGCGGCTCGGAGCACTGAAGAAAGTACTCGGGATGTTCTTTCATCCACCGGGAGTCCAGTCCTGTATGGTTGGGAACCATATCGCTGGCGAGGCGGATACCCTTCTGGAAGCACCGGTCCCGGAATTCCTCAAGGGCGTCCTCTCCTCCGAGGTCTTCTGAAATCCTGTATTCCCTGAGTGAGTAGGCTGATGCTTCTGCTTCCGGATTGCCGCAGATCCGCTTAATGCTCCGGGAGGCGGCACTCCTCTCCCATATGCCGATAAGCCAGAGACCTGTAATGCCCCGGCGACGTATTTCATCAAGCTCTTCCGAGGGGATCTCTCCGAGTGTGTTTACAGGGCGTTTATACTTCTGGGAGAGCTGGTAGAGCCAGACATAGCAGTTTTTGGCAAGAAGAATCAGATTGGGCATCCAGTCCGCATCGACTGTGAAGTGGGCCTCGTCATCCTCATGAAATGAAAAGTCAATTCCCTCTACAGGTCCCGGGCCTGTCAGACCGATCTTGCAGTCTTCCCTGTAAAGATCCAGGGCGGAGAGAAATGGCGAACTGTCTTTGATGAAACTGAACAGACCCGAACCGCTTATGAAGCGGATCTGCTCCTCAAGAGAGCCTGGGAATTTCATCTCCGGTGTCTGAAGGAGGGTCAGAAGATCCTCTGTCCATCCCTTGGGGAGGGGATACTGTTCCAGAAACTCCCTGAGCTGGGTCAGCTGGCTGTTATAGGCTTTTCCCCTGACCTTGAGGTCCGGGAAGAGTGGTTTCATATTACGGCAGCCCTTGTTTCCGTTAAGGAGCTTCAATACAAGGGCGTCAATGATCCGCGACTCCACTTCAGCCTCTCCGGATTTCAGGTCGCAAACCTTCCCGGCAGGATAGCTGCTGTCCATGCGTTTCAGAAGAGCCGTCCAGGCTGGTTCCTCGGCGGGTGGAATCATCTTCCTCAGGGATATCCCGGGGGTTTCCTCACGGAGGTCGTCAAGGTATCCGGAGAGAGTCCGGCGGTAAAATCCTGCCAGCAGAGCTGTCAGGTAGATCTCACCGGCTTTCAGCTCCTCCGAGATAAGGGGTCTGAGGTACTCCGCCGCACTCCGGGCGTCGGACTGGCTCTCTATTGTAAGGAATGAGGAATCTCCCGCCCCTGAGGGAAGGGAGGTTCTGATACTGTTTTCAAGATACAGACAGCCGGTCACAACAGATCCCGTCAGAGTTTTGAAAAATCAAGAGTTGCGAAGTAGTCTTCTACGGTTTCGGCTCTTCTTATAAGCTCTACAGACTTGTCGCTGTCCATAAGCAGTTCAGCATGTCTGAGCTTTCCATTGTAGTTGAACCCCATGGCATGACCGTGGGCCCCTGTATCATGGATGACAACAAAATCGTCAGCCTCGATGAGGGGGAGTTCGCGGTCAATAGCGAACTTGTCATTGTTTTCACAAAGGGATCCGGCCACATCGTAGGTGTGGTCACAGGATGCGTTCTCCTTGCCGGGGATGGTTATATGGTGGTAGGCACCGTACATTCCGGGTCTCATCAGGTCCGCCATACAGGCGTCCACACCGATGTAGTGCTTGTATGTGTCCTTTTTGTGGATGGCTTTTGTTACAAGATATCCGTAGGGTCCGGTAATAACGCGGCCGCACTCCATCTTCACCCGCAGTTTGCCTTCGTGGGGTGTCCCCGCAAGTTTCTCTGCATAAGCCTTCTCAATACCCTTTCCTACATAGTCCAGGTCCACAGCCTTGTCACCGGGTTTATAGGGGATACCAACTCCACCACCGAGATTGATGAACTCAAATGTAATGCCTGTTTCCGCTGAAATCTCGTTTACAAGATCCAGAAGGATAACGGCTGTCTCGATAAAGTAGTCGGGATCCAGCTCGTTGGAGGCTACCATTGTGTGGAGGCCGAAGCGCTTTACTCCATAAGCCGCCGCTTTTTTATATCCCTCTTTCAGCTGTTCTCTTGTAAAACCGTATTTTGCCTCTTCAGGAGAACCTATAATTGCATTTCCCGCTTTCAGGGGACCGGGGTTGTAGCGGAAGCAGATCAGCTCGGGCATTCCAGCACCCTCTTTCAGGAAGTCCAGATGGGTGATATCGTCCAGGTTTATTACTGCTCCCAGTTTCAGTGCATATTCATATTCTTCAATGGGAGTGTCATTTGAGGTAAACATAATTTCCTCGCCCTTGAGCCCCACCTTTTCGGCAAGAAGCAGTTCGGGCAGAGAGGAGCAGTCCGCACCCATTCCAAGTCCCTTAAGGAGCTTGAGTATATAGGGGTTGGGCAGTGCCTTGACGGCAAAATAGTTTTTGAATCCTCCGGGGACCCATGAGAATGCACTTATCATTTTTTCGGCATTGGCTGTAATTGCCGCCTTGTCATAGATATGAAAGGGAGTCTGATGCTCCCCGGCTATGCGCTTCAAATCTTCTTTACTGAAGGGTATGGTTCGTTTATTCATTTTTTCCTCTCTTAACCAAGCACTTTACACCAGTCTCTGAAGGCAGGTTCAGAAATTCTTTTCAGATGATCCAGTTCCTCTTCCTGAAGGGTCTCCAGTTTTTTCCGGATTTTTTCCAGGGTCTCACTGCCGTATCCGCACTCCTGCGCTCGCAGATGGACGTAACGAATACTTTCATGTCGGGTCACGGTTCCGCTCCTGATTAAACTTTGAATGTGTAATGCTTTCGAGTATTTTAAGACATATCTTCTGCCTTGGGAATAGTGATTTACCCTCTGATTGACACAAGGTGTATTACAATAGTAGTGGGAATTCTATAGAATAGGATCAAATTTCAAACAAGAGGATTTTCATGAAGCGACTTATTCCGGCACTGGCGGTGCTGGCTATTATATTAAGCTCCTGTTCGAAGGAGCTGTACCCCGTTATGGTGAACGGCAGGGTCGCCTATATCAACAGTGAAGGTGAGACCGTTCTGGAGCCGGATTATGACAAAGGGGATAATTTTTCCGAAGGGTTTGCCCTTGTTTCAACATCTGAAGTTCTGAGCTTTATCGATGGCGACGGAGAGCGGCTGGAGAGTGTTTCCTTTGATATGGCTTCCCCCTTCAGCGACGGAATGGCACGAATTATCAGAAACGGAAAAGTCGGTTATATAAACAGAAAGGGTGAGGAGATAATTCCTCCGGAATACCTGAGGGGCGGTAATTTCTCCGAAGGACTCTGTCCCGTATTCACAGAGGATGGGACCACCTGGCTGATTAATAAAAAAGGAGAGCTCAAAATTGAGCTTCCCTATGAGTACATGGGAGACTTCAAAGACGGCCTTGCTCTTGTCAGTGAGGACGGAAAAAGCGGTTTTATAAACAAAAAGGGTGATCTTGTAATCCCCTGCGCCTATGAATTTGCCGGAGACTTCTCCGAGGGACTCGCTCTGGTTGTGAATAACGGACTGGGCGGTTATATAGATACAAAAGGCAGTCTTGTCATTCCCCACAGATATAAGTATTCCGGTTCTCTCTCAGACGGCCTGATTCTGGTCGTGGAAAACGGGCTGGCCGGTTTTATTGATAAAGATGGTGAGACCGTTATTGAACCGGTCTACAGTTTTGCTTCGGCTTTCTCAGACGGACTCGCCCGGGTTCAGGTCGGAGAACGCATGGGTTTTATCAATAAAGACGGAGAATTAGAGGTTGAGGCCCGCTACGATTACGGTGAGGACTTCAAGGGAGAGCTGGCCCTTATGGTCCGGGACAATCTTCTGATATACGTTAACCGTGAGGGAGAAGAGGTCTGGACTGCGCAACCCCTGCTGACAGCGGAGGAAAAGGAGTAGAGTATGGATACCCTGACAATCAGAAAACCAGATGATTTTCATCTTCACCTGAGACAGGGGGATGTGATGGGGGCCTATGCCCGGGAATCTGCCCGGTCCTTTGCCAGGGGTCTTGTTATGCCCAACACCCTTCCTCCGGTCTGTGATCCAGCCGGGATGCTGGCCTACAAGAAGGCCATTGAAAGTGAAGCTCCCGGTTTTGAGGCCCTTATGGCTTTCAAGCTGCTTCCTGATATGAATCCCGGAGTCGTGGCAGAGATGAAGAGTGCCGGAGCCATTATAGGAAAACTCTACCCTGCAGGGGCCACAACAAATGCGGAGGACGGGATTTCATCATACCGTCAGATCCGCGACATCCTTGCAGCCATGGAAGAGGTGGGGATGGTTCTCAGCATTCACGGAGAACACCCTGAAGCGCCGGTCCTGGAGAGGGAGATCTCCTATCTGAAGGAGCTTGAGGATATAATCCGCGATTTCCCAAAACTGAAAATAGTTCTGGAACACCTGAGCTGCGCTGAGAGTCTTACCTTTCTGGAGAGCTGTCCCGACCATGTGGCGGGAACAGTAACAACCCATCACCTGATCTATACCCTGGATGATCTGATGGGGGGGGCTCTGAAACCCCATCTTTTCTGCAAGCCTGTTGTCAAGAAAGAAAAAGACAGGAGGGCTCTGGTTGACGCTGTATGCAGTGGAAATCCAAGACTGTTCTACGGTTCCGACAGCGCTCCCCACCCCAGAGCATCCAAAGAGGGCGCCAGCTGCGGTGCGGGAGCCTTTACCTCGACAGTGGCTCTGCCGCTGCTTGTGGAGCTCTTTGAAAAAGAGGGGGCTCTGGACAGAGTTGAGGATTTTGTAAGCCGCATCGGCGCCGGGTTCTACGGCCTGCCCCTGAACAGCGGGACTCTGACCCTCAGAAAGGAGGAGTGGACCGTTCCTGAGCTGATAGGCGGCGCCGTTCCTCTTGCAGCAGGAGAAACCCTCTCATGGAGAGTCGATAATTAACGCAATTAAATAAATGGAAGGATAGTAAAATGCTTGTTATACCGGCAATTGATCTGCTGGGCGGAGAGTGCGTCCGGCTTTACAAAGGCGACTACAACGAAGTTAAATCATATGAGAAGGACCCTGCCGCCGCGGCAAAGGCGTTCCAGGACCTTGGAGTCAAACGGCTCCATCTTGTGGATCTGGATGCCGCCAGAGGTGAAGGAAAGAACAACCGTGATGCGGTTCGGAAGATCAGATCCGTTTTTACAGGTGTTCTTGAACTGGGCGGCGGTGTCAGAACCGAA
Source organism: Oceanispirochaeta sp. (assembly GCA_963676905.2). Classification (GTDB taxonomy): domain Bacteria; phylum Spirochaetota; class Spirochaetia; order DSM-2461; family DSM-2461; genus Oceanispirochaeta. The sequence continues at coordinate 815,040 of CAXXVE010000001.1, read as the reverse complement.
GAGGATGTTAAGGAGCTTCTCGGTATAGGAGTGGACAAACTGATTGTCGGTACAGTCCTTGCGAAAAACCCCGGGCTGGTGGCTTCATGGATAGAAGAGTTCGGAAAGGTTTTTATTGCAGGAATTGATGCCCTGGACGGAGAGGTCAAAGTCTCCGGCTGGGAGAAGGGAACCGCTCTGAAGGATTCGGACCTGGGCCGCAAGTGTGCTGATATGGGAATCGGAAATATTATCTATACAAATATTGACAGGGACGGGACACTGGCCGGACCGGATATTGAAAGCACCAACCGGATGGCCCGTGAGACAGGCCTTGTTATCACACTTTCCGGGGGGATAAGCTCTCAGGAGGATCTGAGCCAGGTTTGTGAACAGGGTGATCCTCTGGTCAAGGGGATTATCACGGGCAAGGCCTACTATGAGGGAAAGATCGACCTGGCCAGGGCGATCAGTGATATTCAGGATGAAGATGAGGAGTATAAGTGGTGAGCCGGGGTACAGTTCTGGGACTTGTTATTGAAGTGGAGGGCGGTGAAAGCTGCGCAGCCCTGATGGATGAGAAGGGGTTCTCAAAGAGCCGGGAACAGGGTGTTCTCTGGGTGACCCACCCTGAAACCGGACGGATTCTTCCCTTTGCCGGAGACGGGGCTTTCAAGGTTCTTGAGAAAAGGCGCAACCACTACTACGCCCTGCTTCCCTCCGGGTCTTCTTCCGAAGCCTATGAGATGATAATTGAAGAAAAGGACATTGAAGAGCATGACGCCCTGGAGGAGTCTGCCGAACTTCAGGAGGGAATCCTCTCCTCCCTTACAAAAACAATTCAGAAGCGCCATGAAGAGATGCCCCCGGGGTCCTATACAACCCACCTTTTTGAAAAGGGAACTTCCAAGATAAAGAAAAAGTGCGGAGAGGAAGCGGTGGAACTTGTTCTTGCAGAGAAAAGTGAAGATTATGTTTTTGAATCGGCAGACCTGATCTACCATATGATGGTTCTTCTTGAAGACAGGGGGCTGACTATAGCCGATGTTCTTGCAGAGCTTCAGAAACGGGACAGCTGATGCTCAACCTGCGGCGGATGCCCCTTTCTTGAGGCTGTTCAGGCCGAATTCCCTGTTGAATCTTGCCTGCAGGGAGGCTTGAATATATTTCCGGATTTTAGGCATATTCTGACGCCGGCTCTCCGGGTCAAAAGCAAAAACATAGAGGAACTCGCTGTCCATCAGCTTTCTGGCTGCAAATATGCAGTCTCCCCGGAGGATCATTCCTTTCTGCCAGTGTCTCAATTACTGAGGATTGAATAAGTTCTGAAGGGTAAACAAATATTACCTTTTTGCTAATGTTTTTACTTGTGTCACTCATATCTCATTTCGTAAAGCAGGATGTATTTATCAGAACCGGCAGGCAACCGGATCAATATGTAATCTTATCAGATCTGTAAGGAATCGGGTAGTTAAAAAAACAGTTTTTTACAGTTCCGGACAGGAGCAGCAAAAAAAGCCCCGGGCAGGCCCCGGGGCTTTGGATTAATCTTTCAGGTCTTCAATAATGGCTGCGGCAGCCTTCCGTCCGTCGCCCATGGCGAGGATAACAGTGGCAGCGCCCTGGGAGATATCCCCTCCCGCAAAGACGTGATCCAGGCTTGTCTTCTGGTTGTCATCCACTTCAATGGTTCCCCATTTTGTAAACTCAAGACCGGGAGTGGTCTGCTTGATAAGGGGGTTGGATGTGTTTCCGATAGCAGGAATACAGGTCTCTACTTCAATTGTAAACTCGCTTCCCTCCAGAGGAACCGGCTTCCGCCGTCCTGACTCATCGGGTTCACCCAGTTCGTACTTCAGGCACTCAATAGCACAGACGCGTCCGTCCTCATCTCCCAGAATCCGTACGGGACTTGTAAGCAGGTTGAAGATGACCCCTTCCTCTTTGGCATGGTGTACTTCTTCAACACGGGCAGGCATCTCTTTTTCTGTTCTTCTATAGATGATATGAACCTCTTCGGCTCCCATCCGGACGGCTGTACGGGCGGCGTCCATGGCGACATTGCCTCCGCCGAAGACGGCTACTCTTTTCGCCTGGTAGATGGGGGTGGCCGCATTGCTGTCATAGGCCTTCATCAGGTTGGACCGGGTCAGGAACTCGTTGGCCGAGAATACGCCTACAAGGTTTTCCCCTTCAATGTGCATGAACTTGGGAAGTCCCGCACCAGAGGCTATATAAACGGCGTTGTAGCCGTCCTTCTCCATCAGATCCTTCAGCTTCCGGGTCCGTCCGACAAGAAAATTGTTCTCGAATTTGACGCCCATCCGCATCAGGCCGTCCACCTCGCGTTCAACAATGGACTTGGGAAGCCTGAACTCGGGGATTCCATAGACTGTAACTCCCCCGGGTTTGTGGAAAGCTTCAAAGATCGTTACTTCAAATCCCGCCTTGCGCAGGTCTGCCGCAGCTGTCAGTCCGGAGGGACCGCTTCCGACAATGGCTACCTTTTTGCCGTTGAGTGCGGGAAGTTCCACCTTTGCCTCGGGGCGGTTTTCACTGTCCCAGTCGGCAAGGAAACGCTCTATCCGGCCTATGGCTACGGACTTTTCGGGATCCTTCAGAACTTTGCCGAGGGTGCACTGTTCCATGCACTGCTTCTCCTGGGGACATACACGGCCGCAGATGGCGGGGAGCATGCTGCTCTCCTTTATCACATCGACGGCTTCGGCGAACCTGCCCTCTCCCGCTTCTTTAATAAAACGGGGAATATCGATGCTTACGGGGCAGCCGTTGATGCAGGGTGCGTTTTTGCACTGAAGGCAGCGGGCTGATTCAACAAACACCTGCTCTTCAGAATATCCAAGGGCGACCTCTTCCATATTGGCCCGTCGGACATCAGGGTCCTGACTGGGCATGTCCTGCTGAGGTATATCTCTCCGTGTCTTGGGGGTCATCTGGGTGCCTTTCAGGCCTTCCCAGAGAGCAGAAGCTTCCTTTTCAAGTATTTCAGGTGACTTATATTCGCTCATTATTTACCCTCCAGCTTTTCTGCTTCAATATCCAGATTGCAGCGGTGGGCTTCCTGGCTCTTGTAAGATTTGAGTCTCATCATCATATTGTCGAAATCAACGAGGTGTCCGTCGAACTCGGGACCGTCTACACAGACAAATTTTGTCTCTCCACCGATGGAAACACGGCAGCCGCCGCACATTCCAGTTCCGTCTACCATGATGGTGTTCAGGGAGACTGTGGTGTGAACCTTGTAGGGTCTTGTGGTTTCGGCGCAGAATTTCATCATGATGGGAGGTCCGATGGCAATCACCTCAGCGGGGGGTGTGTCGGATTCGCAGAGCTCTTTCAGGGGAACTGTTACAAGATCCTTCCTTCCATAGGAGCCATCGTCAGTACAGATAATCAGTTCATCGGAGAGAGCCTTCATCTCCTCTTCCATTATCAGAAGATCCTTGTTTCTGGCTCCCATAATTGTGATGACTTTGTTTCCGACCTTGTGGTGTGCCTCAACAATGGGGTGCATGGGGGCCACGCCTATACCGCCGCCTACACAGACAACAGGACCGTCCAGTTTTTCTATCTTTGTGGGCTGACCCAGGGGGCCGAGAACAGCTTCAACAAACTCTCCTGCTTCCTTGCGGCTGAGCTGTCTTGTTGTCGCTCCGACGGCCTGGAAGATGATTTCGATAAAACCCTCTCCGGCATCGGCGTTTGCAATTGTAAGGGGGATTCTCTCTCCGTACTCCCTGTCTACCTGCAGGATAAGAAACTGGCCCGCTTTACGCTCTTCGGCGATCAGAGGTGCTTCTATTTTCATTCGGAATACATCAGCGGAAAGCTGTTTTTTTTCCAGAACTTTATTCATTTCGATTCCTCTTTCCGGCACCGGAAAAAGCTGTGTCCGGTGCCTGTAATTCAGTTTTTAATTAAACGTATTTATTGAAGCTTTTCAGCATCAGAAAACTTTCGGTCGAGCTGACTCCCTTGACCCCGGCCAGCTCTTCAGTAAGAAAACGGACGAGGCCGTGGTTTGAATCAACAAGAACTTCGACAAAAAGATCATAGCGGCCCGATGTTATGGAAACATCCAGTACATTGGGAAGATCCGCCAGCTCCCGCGCCTTTGCTTCAAGAAGGGAGGATTCGCTGACATTGACCGCAATGGTCGCCAGCTGCTGGTTTTCAAGTACTTCCGGGTTTATCAGGGCCTTCACCTTGATAATGTTATTGTCCTTCAGTCTTTTCAGACGCTGCCTTACAGTTCCCTCGGAGATTCCGAGCTGTCTGGCAATGGCGTTGTTGTTCTGATGGCTCTCCCGGAGCAGGTTGATTATCTTCCAGTCAATTTCATCGGGCTGCATATTCTTCTCCTGATCAGTCGTTTACGGCTGCCTTGGTCTCTTCAGTTTTTTCTCCAGCAATATCAGACTCAATCAGATCTGAAGAGTCAGGGTCATTTTTAAAGCGGAGCACATTCATCATAAAGATGTTCAGCTTGTTGACGATGTTGGGAGGAAGAATATTACCGTCCACCTCGAGACTGAAGGTGGGGTAGTTCTTGTCCCTTGCCCAGGGTGTAATCAATCCCTCAATAACCCGTCCGATGAGACAGGCGAAGGGTGAGATATTGACGATTCCCGAGTATCCCTCTTCCATTGCCGTAGCAGCAACACCGCTGGAAATGGCGATTTCAGAGTTCAGCTCCAGGTTGACGAAGTTGTCGGTGGTATTCTTCATGATCTTCTTCATATCATGGGGTGTATGGGGAATCAGATCGGTAACATCGAGAATCTTCTTGGCCTTTCTCTCCACATGGTGCTTCCATGCCATCTCGATATGAAGACGGACAAGCTTCCTCATCTCTTCTGAGAAGGGACGCTTGTACCAGGGCAGCAGTTTCAGGCGCTTGTTGAAGTCGTAGTCACGGACAAAGTCGAGGTAGTGAATCCACTCGGATATACCTGAAACCTTGGCGATGATGTTCTTTTTACTCATCAGATCTACAAGTTCGTCTACAGCAAAGTCATCCCGGCGTACATAGATCTCACCGACTATGAGAACCCTGGGAACCTCATGAATTGTCTTCTTGAGGGGGATTTCCCTTATGGTTTTCGCCACCTTTTTCAGAGCGGGGTAGGCCAGTTTGAAGTCCTTGTCGATGACCTTTATCATTTCATGCCATAGATCGTTGTAGATCTTCAGCGCTTTGTCGGGATCCTCGGCACAGGCCCGCAGAGAGGTCTGGATGTCCTTCATATAGTCCGAAATAACAAGTCCGTGCCACATATACTTGGAAAAGTCAGGACCCAGCTCGGTGTATGAGTTGTCCGCACTCAAAGTGACGACAACCACGTTTTCAAGGCGCATATCCTTGAAGAGGTTTTCATAGAATACAAAGTACTGACCAGTACGGCAGGGGCCGGTGGTGATGGGAACAAAGAGCAGGTAGATCTCGTCCTTTCTGTACTCTTCGGAGTTGATAAACTTCAGTGCCGATCCCAGAACGAGATGGGAGGGAACACACTCCTTGCCCGAGGCATGGCTTCTTGCAAGCTGCAGGGTCTTTGAGTCGGCCACAGGCAGTGCCTGGGCGTTTACCCCTGTCTTTCTGACAATGGATGCCATCATGGCAGTGGAGAGGTCTCCCATATTGGAAAGGAGCATCTTCACCTTTTTGTTGTTCATGATGGGGATTGTCTCTCCGGTGTTCTGGTTTTTCAGATGAAGAGGTTCACTGCCGTTATTGATAAAGCGCAGACCGTTGTCGTAGCGCTCTCCCTTTCCTGTTTCCAGTCTTGAGCGGTAGCCGTCGATGATATCCAGGAAGGCTTCCACTCTGGTATCCACACCGGCATCTGCGGAGTGGGAGTCAAGTTCCAGGATCAGGAAGGGCTTGGTTCCCATCATCCACTTCAGATAGTGGAGGATAAAGGAGTCGGGGGCACAGGAGAAATTTGTGATATAGGTCACATAGATATTGGGCTCATCCTTCAGTCTGGCTGCAGCCTTCATATCGAGCTGACCGTAGTACCAGTACATGTTGTCAAAGATATCCTCGTCACCCTCAGGGAGGATGTCAAAGGGGATGATGGAGTAGCCGCGGCTGCTGAACTTGCGGGGAATCCCCATATTGGCTTCGGGAGTGAAGGCGTTGTAGGGGCGTCCCAGAAGGGCAATTACAGGATGGTCCTGCTCTTTGGCAATCTTCAGGGCCTCTCTTCCAAGGGCCTTGGAGGCTTTAAAATACTCTTCCTGTTTGGCCATGGCTGTTGTAAATGCGGCTTTGATCTCTTCTGCGGGAATGGAGAGCTGGTCTCCCATTTTATAGAAGAATTCTAGGGCCTTGGCTTCACCGAATTTGAAGGTGACAATCAGAGGGATAAGCTTGTCTTCGGGTACATTCGGAAATGCCTTCTGGATGTAGTAGGGCAGACTCTGTGTGATGGGGCAGAAGTTGGCGTGAACGTCTTTCTCCATACTGGGCATGTCCCGGAAGTGGGGAACAAAGATGTAGTCGGTTCCCTTGTTGATTATATCCTGAACGGCCCCGTGGGCGATTTCCGCGGGAAAACAGTAGGTACTTTCGGCCCTGGCCACACCCTCATGGGCAATCTCGTCTGAAAGAACCGTCTTGATCCCCAGTTCGTGGAAGAACCATGAGTAGAGGGGGTAGAGGCTGTGTACTGAGAAACAGCGGGGAATACCCACTGTAAAATCTCTTTTTGCTGTGAAGCTCTCTGCACTGGGGGCAAAGGTTGAGAACATCAGCTCGTTGCGCTTATCGATGTAGTTGATGACGTTGTCTGATTTACCCACGACCTTCTTGGAGTTGGCGTACTTGCTGCAGCGTCCGCCGAACATGTACTTGTGTCCGTTTACATTGAGAACCTGAATGGGGCAGAGGTTGTCACAGGATTTACATGTGAAGACTCTTTCATATTCGATCTTTGTGTCGAGGACGGCATTCAGGTCGATAGAGGTCTTTTCAAGCTGTCCCTCTTCCATTTTCTGGCGGGCCAGAACACCAACACCGAAACATCCCATAAGCTCGGGTGCGGGGGGAACAAGGATCTCCTTGTCCAGAAGCATGGCAAATGCCAGGGGAACAGCCTTGTTCTTGGCAACACCGCCCTGGAGGAAGATCTTCTTTCCGATGGTTCTGTTTCCGACAACTCTGTTGAGGTAGTTGGAGACGATGGAGGTAACGATACCGGCGGTAATATCCTCCCGTCTGGCTCCCTGCTGGATGGCTTTTCTTATGTCAGAGTTGATAAAGGCGGAGCAGTGCTCGCCGAATTTAAGGGGGTCTTCGGCCTTGAGGGCGATCTCTCCGATCTCCCAGGCATGGGCTATATTGAGGTCTCCCGCTGCGGACTCTTCAAGGAAGGAACCGGTACCGGCGGAACAGGCCTCATTCATGGCATAGTCGATGGGGACGCGGTTTTCAAGAAGAACATACTTGGCGTCCTGTCCGCCGATTTCAAAGATTGTGTCCACATCCTTGCTGAAAAAGGTGGTTCCGTAGGAGTGGGCGATGATTTCGTTGTAGACTCCCGCTGTCTCCATATAGACACCCAGAATCTCTCTGGAGGAACCTGTGGTGGCGGCTAGGGATATTTTAATGGAGGCACCTTCTCCAAGATCCTTGTGGATCTTCTTCTGGAGCTCGATTATACAGTTCTGCAGGGCCCGTACAGGGTCTCCGTGGGTCCGTCCGTAGTGGGCGGCAACAATCTCGGTGGTTTCAATGTCAATCAGACAGGCCTTGGTGGTTGTGGAACCGCCGTCAATTCCGAGGATGTACTCCCTGTCGGCCTTTACGGTTCCGATCTCTGTTTCGAAGTACTGAACCTTGTCTTCCGCTGTCTTGAGGTCCTTGTAGCGATCGAAGCGGACCTTGCTGTCCTTCAGAATCCTGTCGGATTCGGGAAGAGGGGTTCCGTTCTCTTCTGCCAGCCAGGCGGCACCGAAAGCTTCGAAGTAGGCGGCCTCATCGGGAATGATATATTCGATTTCGGGAGTCTTCTCCTCCATATAGCGGAGAATATGCTTGTTCTTTGTAATTCCGCCGCTTAAGAGGACCCGTCCGGAGTCGATCTTGGCGCGGCTTAAAAAGTCACAGACCTTGGTGGCCATAACGTCGCTGAGAGAGACAACGATGTCGTCCTTTGTGGCCTCTTTCTTATTGAGTTTATGTGTACAGTCGCTCTTCATAAATACAGAACAGCGGGATGAAAGAGAGCAGACTTTGCTGTCATCGGAAACGTTATTCACATTGTCCAGGGTCATGTCCATTCTTGCGAGCTGCTGTTTGAAGAACTCACCGGTTCCCGAAGCGCATTTGCTTCCTGAGAAGTTGTTGGTTATCTTTCCCTCTTCATTTACAGCGTAGACAACCAGGTCCTCACCACCCATGCTGACAACCGCATCGACTTTGTGTCCTGTTTTTTCCAGGGCCTTTTCGATACAGACCGGTTCGATTACCGAGTTGGCAGAGAGCAGGTAACGCCCCTCTGTTCCGGTGACCAGAAGGGGTGTTCCCGGTTCCAGATATTCACTTGAGTATAGATTCAGAACGGCATTCTGAAAGTCTCCCTCATGGGGAATGACATTACTCCAGAGAGTTTTTCCGTCCTCGATAATGACTGTTTTAAGGCTTGAACTACCTATGTTGATACCGATACTTTTCATTTTAGACCTCTCGAAATTACAGAATCTTCAGCTGTTGTGAAAATCTTGACAGATAAGCGGTAAATGTCTGTAATAGCTTGTAAATAGTCATTATTGAGCAGAAAAAAGATTTTGTCTATTGCCCGTATTTGTGATTCCCCCAACTCGGGATCTTGCAAAAGCCATACAAGTCTGTAAAAATCAGGTCATCATGAAAATAGCTCTATTATTGTCCGGCGGAGTGGACAGCTCAGTTGCCCTGCACCGCCTTGTTGAAGAAGGATATACAGATATTACGGCCTACTACCTCAAAATCTGGCTGGAAGACGAATTAAGCTTTCTGGGGACCTGTCCCTGGGAAGAGGATCTGGAATATGCCAGAGCCGTCTGCGAGAGGGTGAACGTGCCTCTGAAGGTACTGCCTCTTCAGCAGGAGTACTTTGACAGGGTTGTCTCCTATACAATTTCGGAATTGAAAAAGGGACATACCCCCAGTCCGGACATTTTCTGCAACCAGAGAGTAAAATTCGGTGCTTTTTACGACAAAGTGAATGAAGATTACGACAAGGTCGCTACAGGCCATTACGGCGTCGTGGAAGAGGAAGGCGGTCTTTACTACCTGAAACGCTCTCCGGATCCCGTCAAGGATCAGAGTTACTTCCTGTCCCATCTCTCACAGGCCCAGGTGAGCAAGATCCTTTTCCCCATAGGTTCTTTGATGAAAGAGGAGGTTCGTGCTCTGGCGCAGAAGTATGATCTCCCCAACAAGGACCGGAAGGACAGTCAGGGAATCTGCTTCCTCGGAAAGATTAAATACTCCGACTTTGTTAAACACTATCTTGGTGAAAAAGAGGGTGAGATCCGTGAACTTGAGAGTGAAAAAGTTCTGGGAACCCATAAAGGCTTCTGGTTCCATACAATCGGTCAGCGTCAGGGGCTGGGGCTGAGCAACGGTCCCTGGTATGTTTCAAAGAAGGATATCGCCAACAATATCATATATGTCTCTTCCAGCATGAATGTCCTGGATCAGAAACGGAATGTCTTTACGGTTTGTGAACCCAACTGGATCAGCAGAAAGCCAAAGCGGGATGAGCTGACTTTGAAATTACGTCACGGGCCCCGGCTGAACAGCTGCCGGATCAAATGGCTTGATACGGACCGTCTTGAGGTAACCATGGATGAGGGAGACAAGGGGATCGCCCCCGGTCAGTTTGCCGTATTCTATGAGGATGATATCTGCCTCGGCGGAGCTAGAATCGAATAGCATTTACCCCGGCAGTCCGCCGGGGATCTCTGCGGGCCTCCGGGCCCCTTATTCCGGCCGCCTGTGACAGGAGCGGCCGTTTTTTTTCAGTTGAATTCCCGGCAGACTTCAGCCAGAAGTACGGGGTTGTCCGAAAAGAGTCCGTCCACTCCCTCGGACAGCAGTTCTTTCATCTTCTCTTTATCATTAACAGTCCATACCTGCAGAGCCAGTGAGTTTTTCCGGCACCATCTGATAAAGGAGGGGCGGATAATCCTGTAGGGTCCCGCCTTTTCGGGAATTTGCGCCGCCCTGGCAATCCCCTTCCTTACGGAAGAGGGCTTCCAGCCAAAGCGGTAGAAGAGGATGATCAGGATGATCTCCCTCTGGCTGAGACTTGTGGCGCAGCCGGGCAGGGCCTTCCGGAAGGCCTTCAGTGTGGAGTGGTTGAAGGAACCCACACAGACCCGTTTTTCGGCTCCTGCACTCTTCAGAACTTCAGCCGCCTTTTCAGCCAGCTCTCTGCTCTTGTCTTTCAGGTCTATATTGAAGCGTGTCACGGGAAAGAGGCGCAGCGCCTCTTCAAGCAGCAGGGGGGTGATCCCCTTTCCTCTGAAGGGAAATGTATTTCCTCCGTCAGGAGTAAAACTCCAGCCCATGTCTATCTCATCCAGTTCATCCTTCGAGAGGATGGATATGGGATTATCCACACCTGAGCACCTTTCTAGATTGTCATCATGGGAGATCAGAACACCACCGTCCCTCATAAGATGGACATCGGTTTCAATTACATCTACAGGAATATCAAGGGCTGCCTGAAAGGCGGGCTCCGTATTTTCAGGATAGTTCAGGCTGTTGCCCCTGTGTGCAAGGACCACGGGCCTGGGTGTAAAAAAATCGTTCATCTTCAATAGACCTCCCGGATCAGCAGCTCCCGCTCTTCAGGAGTGAAGGCGTAGGGGTTGTTTTTGTTGCCCGAATCGGAGACTGCCTTTCCTATAAGTTCTTCAGGGAAGCCCAATGCTCCAAGACGGGGCAGTGAGGCCAGCCGGGCCCACTCTTCAAGTTTATCAGACAGCAGATCTGCGGCATCGGCGGGTGAGAGCAGGCGTCCCTCTGCCTGCAGGATGAGGTTCCGGATTTTGTGGAGGCAGGCTGCTGAATCTTCTTCCCCGGACTCTTTCAGAGCATCAAATGTCCTTTTCATCATTCCAGGAAGAAGAAGGCCGCAGGCCGTTCCGTGGGGAACAGCAGCCAGACCGCCGATGACTCCCGCAATGCCGTGGACCGTTCCCAGTCCCGCATTGGCCAGGGTAAGGCCGGAGAGGCATGAACCAAGGGCAATGGCCTCATAGTCCCCGTCCGAAGCCCGTCCCTCGAGAAGAGGGGAAAAGGATCTCAGGAAACCTGTGAGGCCCTGCTGTGCCAGAGCATCGCTTACGGGGGATGAGCCTGTTGAGATAAAGGATTCCAGAAGCTGCGAGAATGCATCCATGCCGCAGGATGCCGCAACGGAAGGAGGCAGTGTTTTCAGCCATGCCGGATCCACCACCGCCAGGGACGGGATATAGTTGTCATGGCGCAGGGACTTTTTAAAGCCTTCTTTCCCCGGACTGCTGATGACTGCATTTTTGGTGCATTCACTGCCTGTGCCCGCCGTTGTGGGCAGGGCAAAAAAGGGGAGGGTGGAACCGGAGGGCTCTTTTGTTCCGACTCCCTCCAGATAATCTTTAACGGATCCCTTTTCTGTAAGCATGGCGGCAACAGCCTTGCCCGCATCCAGTACACTGCCACCTCCCAGAGCCATAACCCCCGCCGGGAGTTGCGCCCTGTATGCTGAGCATATGCCGTCCACCAGAGCGGGAGTAGGTTCTCCCGTTACCGTTTCATGGTCGTATTTGATACCCCCGGATTCAAGTGCATGGATCAGGGAGACCCACTTCTCTGAATTCCTTACGCTTCTTCCGGAGAGGAAGAGTATTCTGCCGTCCAGTCTCTTCAGGTGGGGAACAACAGAGGTGCTCTTCTCCATGCCGAAGAGAATTTTTCTGTTTGCAGCAAATGTGAAATCTACCACTGTGAAAGATCTCCGGGAGCACAGACTGTGTGGGATGTGCCTTTGCGGGGTTCCGCCATCCAGGGGGCCACGGTGTCACGCCACTCCATATAGTGGGCCGTCTCCTTATGGGCCTTTACAGCATCAGGAGATGTGTAGGCTTCATAGAGGAAGAACCGGCAGCTGTCTTCAGACTGCTGGAGCACATCAAATCGGATGTTGCCCGGCTCCTTTCTTGTGGCAAGGTGGTTCTTGAGGCTGGCAGCCTTGAACTCCTCCTCTTTACCAGGTACGACATGGACTTCTACGCAATAGACGATCATGGCAGGTCTCTCCTTTTTCCCTGTGTCAGGGGATCATTTTAATTTTTCCAAAATAACTTTCAGTCAGTGATTTGTACTCTTTTCTGAAGCGGTCGAGGGCTTCAGGCAGCAGTGTAATTATATCACCGGCACAAAAACTCTCCGGTGCAGCTCCGTAAAGGTCTGCGGTCATTCCGTGGATCAGCACCGCCCTTTTGACAGCCTCGAGATGATCCTCTGACCCGCCGACAAAGGCGGCTGTGATCCCGGCAAGAACATCTCCGCTTCCCGCCGTTCCCAGAGCTTCGCTGCCCGTCAGGTTTATATACTGACGCCCCCCGGGTGCTGCAATAACAGAGCGCGGCCCCTTGTAAACGCAAACAGCCCCGTAGAGATCCTCCAGAGGGGTATCTGCCCCGCCGGCAAGACGGTGCTGTTCTCCCTTGTGAGGGGTAAGGACCGTGGGGGCCTGCCTGTTCAGGGTCAGTTCAGGATGGCCGGCCAGAGCTCCCAGTCCGTCGGCGTCAATAACAAGGGCTGCTTTAATGCGCGGGATCAGTGTTCTTATCAGCCCGGCAGTCTGCCCGCCGGAAGTCATTCCCGGCCCCAGCAGTACTGTATCATGCTTCTCCGCCAGTTCCAGAAGGGCATCCATGTTTTCAGGAGAAATTGCCCCGGAGGGGGTCTCCTTCATCCCTCTGACAACGGTTTCGGGGCTTTGAATAGAGAAACCCGGGCAGTGTGACTCCGGTACGGCGGCTGTTACATATCCGGCTCCCGAACGGTATGCCGCCTTTGCCGCAAGAAGGGGGGCTCCACGGTACTCTCCTCCGCCTCCTATAATCAGAATCCGGCCGAAGCTGTTTTTATAGCCCAGAGGATCCCGAACCGGAAGGGGAGATGGCATATTGAGCTCCCTGAGAAATTTTTCGTCGTTGTAAAGGCGGGGAGGAAAAGAGATGCGGGAGCAGAAGAGATCTCCGTTATTAATGAAACCGGGAGCTGAAATGTTACAGGACTTGGGTGCTCCGAAACATACGGTACTGTCGGCCCGGACGGCGCATCCAAGCTCTTCAGAACTGAAACCGTCGAGGCCGGAAGGGATGTCCAGTGAGACAACGGGTGCGGGGGATGCGTTTATTCTGTTTATCAGATCTCTTCCGGAGCCTTCCACGGCCCTGTTCAGACCAGTCCCGAAGAGGGCGTCAACAATCAGATCGCTTCTGCTGAAGAGAGTTTCAAGGATCGGGGCTTCCGGGTTGAAGAAGAGGGGCAGCTCCAGTGCCTCCAGGCTTTCCAGATTCTCGAGGGACAGAGGGCTCATCTTCTCCCGTCTGCCTGAGACAACTACATTTACATCTTTTTTTTCACTATGGATCTTTCTGGCAAGTGCCAGACCGTCTCCACCGTTGTTTCCGGCGCCGCAGACGATAAGGGCCGAGGTGAAGCTGTACTGTTTCAGGATATGGTTAAGTGACGCTGAAGCGGCATTCTCCATGAGAAGAATGCCTGGAATTTTATACTGGCGGATGCAATTCTCATCCATCAGACGCATTTCATCAGGAGTGAGAATCTTCATGATAACCTATTCGGGATTCAATCCGGCAAATTTAAATATCTCAGACTGGACCCACATGAAGTTGTGGTTTTCAGTCGGGACAAGGAACTGTGAAGTTTCGACAACATTTTCGTCATCAGCAACAATTGTTACATCTTTAACAGCCAGAACAGGATATTTTTTACCCTGTTTGAAGTTTTTGGCAATCTTTACATACTCTGCTGAGATGTAGGGGAAAAAGTCATTATGATCCGAAGAGTAATTCTCTCTAATGGAAACATAAAACACGCAGCTTTTCATTGTATCCTCCAGGATGCTGACCAATAGTCCCCTATATTCTATACGGAAAAAGAGGATTTTTCCTGTGATTTTTCAAGAAAATCTGAAATCCTGTATTTTTCAGCCGTTGTCAGCTGTTCCCGTTTCCCCTTCAGGAGAGGGCGTCGCAGGAGCCGCTGGAGCGGCCGGAGCGGGAGAGGGGAAGTTGATCTGTATGGTTTCTCTTGCAGTCCGGTGACGGATTTTTACATAGAGTGTCTTTGTGACAGAATTGTAGACCCAGCCGTCGGAGTAGCGTTGAAACCGGGGGTCGCTCTTCCATCTGATTCCATGAAGGAAGATTGTATCGAAGGGCTCGACCCCTTTGATGGCCAGATGGTGTGTCTGGCCGACTGGAAAGTTTACGTCGATTTCAACAGAATTTCCAAGCTTCCTGGCGGAGGCTGTATCGGCAGCAGTGTAGATCCATGAATCGGGGCTGAGCTGAGAGCTCAAATCGATTGCTCTGGGGGAGAAATTCTCCTTCAGGTAGAGAGAGAAGACAACTTCGGCGGGAATCTTTCCCTGTTCGACGGATGCCCGTTCCCGGGAGAAGATTATAGATGCAGGCAGGTTGCCCTCTTCATCGGCTCTGGAGAGTATGGAGGCCCTGAGTTCAGAGGCAAGATCTGTAAGCTGATCATCACCCGTTATATCGGCGGCTCTCTCAAGAAGGGAAACCGCTTCCAGAGTGTAGAGGGTGTCGGCCACTGGATTCTCGGGGTGAAAGATATAGATTCCCTCTTCAAGCCACACAATGAGCGGGAAGATCCTCTCCTCGATCCAGAGTACTGGATCCGTTTCTCCCGGATTGTCCAGGATGGACTGAAGTTCTCTGATCTCTCTGTAGGGAGAGAGCTCCGCATTTCCTGTCAGGGGCAGAGAGTTGACTCTCTGCAGGAGTTCGGATGGAGCATTTCTGAAGAGGGGTGCGGTTCTGTTGACAACATCTCCAGTATAGGGGCTTGAGAACCAGGTCAGAGAGGAACTGTTTCTTTCAGCCGCCCTCAGCATATCCGCCGCATAGAGGGAGTACTCGTTTCTGTTGTAAATTTCACTGAGAAAATAGACAAGAGCCTGCTCTGAAAAGGCAGGAGCCCCTTCGGGCATTCTCAGATTGCCCGAGCTTCTGTCAAAACGCTGAGTCCAGCCTCTGTAGGCTTTGTCCCTGTACTCTTCGATAACTGTCCGGCTGTCGGCAACTGCCTTCTGTTCATCAGATAGCCATTCAAAGGCTGTTCGCCCCAGTCCGGGTGCCTCGTCTTTGAGTCCTACCTTTACATTCACCCGATCCTTCATGGATACATGGAGGCTGTTCTCCCTGTAAAACAGATCGGAAGGGCTGTCGAGAAAGTAGCTGCTGGTTCCGTCGCTCAGCATAATGCCCTTCTTCTCCTCAAGGGATATCTGGAAGCTCTCATTGGGGAAGGCATTGAAAACGACTTCCTTGACTGCGGGAATGGTCTGGGGAACAGAGACCTCTACAGTGCTGTCACTGTTCTGGGAGCTTATTCTGAGTGCAATTCCGTATTTGAAAAGGAGCTCAACCCCGTTCTCAAGATTGTTGATCTCCTGAACCATAAGACTGCGGGTAATATCATCCTCGGTAATGACTTTGAGGCGGTATCTGTTTGAGAAGGCAAGCTCCAGACCGTTTGTAAATACATTGAGTTTGTGGATGGAGGCGGGAGATAACCCTGTTTCAACGGTGCGGGTTCCCATATATGAAATATTCTTGTTAACAAGTGAAAAATTCTCAAAACGTGAAAAATGATAAAAGAGCAGCAGCGCCATGATCAGCGCATAAATAAAGGGAACTGCTTTTAAAAGAGGGCCGGTTTTCTGGTTCATATGACCGGAATATTACCAATAGGAAAGTAAAAAAGCAACCTTGTCGAAATTTGATTACAGGGGTATATTTACTCTTGAAAATTGGGATATTCCCGCTTTCCGCTATACATAAAGCTTCTGAAATATCTGAAAGCCGCAATTCCACTCCGGATCTTCTTTCAGTCCTGTAATTTAAGGAGAGAAAATGACCAAGTTAAGAGTCTCAATCCCGGGTGCAATCCTGCTTGTATCTATTCTTGTTTTTACATTAGGCTGTGCCTCGGGTTCGCCGTCCACCGTTGAAAAGCCTGTAACTCCGGATACTTCGGATACTCCCGAGAAACCGGTTGAACCTGAACGGCCTGAACCGACTGTTGTCGAATCCCTCAACGAATACAGTTCTGTAGAGGACCTGGACAAGGCTCTTGCTGTCCTTGAAGAGGCAGACAGCCTGACCCTGGAACAGGAAATTCTCAAGGCGGCCCTTCTTGTTGCCAACGGAGATTATGATGAAGCCAGAGGAGAACTGAACAGGCTCCTGGATGAGAACCCCGGCCATAATGAAGTGCTCTACAATCTGGCGCTTCTTGAAAACGCCGAAGGAAGGGTCGAAGAGAGAGACCGTTTAGTCTCAGAGATTCTCTCTACGGATCCAGAACATGAGGGAGCCCTTCTGATCAAAGGATCCGTTGATCTCTCTGCCAAGCGCTATGAGGATGCAAATAAGAGCTTTCTGACAATCCTGCAGAACAATCCGAACAACTTTATGGCACTCTCAGGAGGCGGCAGCGCCCAGATGAATCTGGATCAGCTGGAGTCGTCGATCAAGCTCCTGGACAGAGCCATCGCCCTGGAACCCGGCTTCGCCTACCTCTATGTGGACCGTGCCCGTGCCTGGAAGGGGCTGAAGAACTACGGAAACTCGGAAGATGACTATGGAAAGGCCATTGAACTGGAGCCTGAAGTGGAGTGGCACTACCTTGACCGGGCCCGGGTCCGCATACAGTACTTCCACAACCTTGAAGGAGCATGGGAGGATCTTAAGATTCTTGAGTCCATCAATCCCGATAATCTTTTTGCCAATATCTATATGGCTGGAATCCTTGATGAGTGGAAACGCTTTGACGAAGCAAAGGTGTATTTTGAAAAGGTCCTTGCCGCAAGACCCGATTACGGCTATGCCCATGAGCCACTGGCGAAATACGCCTATATGAACGGAGACTTCAACGCGGCCAGAAATCATTTTCTGCAGTCCTATAACTTTGATGACAGGGATCCCCTTGTCGCCCTTGCTGCGGCCCTCTGTATGGAGAAGAGCGGTGACAGAAAAAGTGCAGAATCACTGTTAAAGCAGGTTGGTACCCGTCTGGACAGAGACAGTGTTGAGTATGAGATGTTCCGCTACTACCTCTCTCCGGGATCATCCTTTTTTATATCCGACAAAGTAGCGAAAGAAAAAAATGAAGACCTGCGCAGCCGTATGTATTTTTATATGGGAGCCCGAGATGATCTGAAGGGATTGAGAAAAACAGCCCTTGCCTTCTACGAAAAAGTGGAAGACGATACCGGTTTTTTTGAATCAGATCTGGCTGCATGGGAAAGGAACAATCCATGAGTGAAAGTTTTTCAGTAGAACACGAGGGAGATACGGTCAGCCGCATAAAGATGGGTGACCGGGAGATCCTTCTTCTTGGTACCGCCCACGTCTCCCTGGACAGTGTGGAAGAGGTAACCAATGCGATCAGGGAGGAGCTGCCCGACAGAATCTGTGTTGAGATCGATGCCGCCCGGTATCAGTCTCTGTCAAAGGACGAGAAGTGGCAGCAGATGGACCTGACAAAAGTTTTCAGGGAAAAGAAGGGATTCCTCCTTCTGGCGAACCTTGTGCTCACCTCCTTTCAGAGAAAGGTGGGGATGAATACAGGGATCAAGCCGGGTGAGGAGATGAAGATGGCCATCGAGGTGGCCCAGGAACTCTCAATCCCCTTTTCCTTCAGTGACCGACCGGTTCAGATGACCCTGCAGCGGGCCTGGGCCAAGAGCGGTTTCTGGAACAAAATGAAACTCCTCGCCTCCCTTATAAGCTCTGTTTTTACAACAGAGGATGTGGACGCTTCCGAAGTGGAGTCCCTTAAAAAGAAGGGCGCCCTGGAGGATATGATGGAGGAACTCTCCGACTATCTTCCCTCTGTAAAAAAAGTACTGATTGATGAAAGGGACCAGTATCTGGCCAGTAACATATTTGAAGCTCCGGGCAACAAGATTATAGCGGTTGTGGGAGCGGGTCATATGAAGGGGATTGTAAGCTGGATTGAGGACCTCCATTCCGGTGAAAAAAAGGTGGATCTCGCTGAGATCTCCTCCCTGCCTCCCCGTAAGGCCTCAAGCAAGCTGATTCCCTGGATTATTCCCGCCCTGATTCTGATTATTGTTGTAACAGGGTTTATCACATCCGGAGTGGACGTGGGACTGAGGATGCTGCTGGTCTGGGTTCTTGCCAACGGTACACTGGCCGCTATCGGAGCGGCCCTTGCCTTCGCCCATCCCTTGACGATCCTGTGCTCCTTTCTGGCGGCACCGATCACGAGCATGAACCCCACCATCGGGGTCGGTATGGTTTCAGGGATAATGGAGTACTTCTTCAGGAAACCCCGGGTCCATGATATGGAGAAGCTTCAGGATGATGTTACAAGCCTCAAGGGCTGGTACAGAAACCGGATCTCCCGGATTCTGCTTGTCTTCTTTTTCTCCTCCCTGGGCAGTTCCATCGGAACCTTCTACGCCCTGCCGAGGATCTCACTCCTTCTGGGGGGCTGAGAATACCTTCCGGACCGCCTCTTTGATGTCTCGTGCGATAAGAGGCGGTACACCCGTCCATCCTTCAGTTTCCGGTGATTCTCCGGGAAGCAAGACCCTTTTAAAACCCATCTCTTCGGCGGCTTTGAGCCTCTTTCTGAGCTGGGGAACAGGGCGGATCTCTCCGGTCAGACTCATTTCGCCAAGGGCAATCAGGTCCGATGGAATCTGCACTCCCGTTCTGGCGGAGTAGATGGCAAGGGCCAGGGGCAGCTCCATACCTATTTCGGTTATTTTCATACCTCCCGCCACATTTATATAGATATCCTGATCTGAAAACTTCACACCCAGATGCTTCTCCATAATGGCGGCGACCCGTGAGATCCGTCCGCTTTCAACCCTGTCGGAGAAAATCCGTGATACGGCCCCCTTTGCCGGAACCGTAAGGGACTGGATCTCCACAAGGAGGACCCTGGATCCTTCAAAGACGGGAGCCACAGAGATTCCCGCTGGAAGCTCACCCTCCCTGTTTTCAAGAAAGAGGCCTTCCGGATGGCTGACCTGATCCAGGCCGGAGGGGCCCATATTGAAGAGTCCTATCTCATCGACCGATCCGAAGCGGTTCTTTGTGGAGCGCAGAACCCGAAGCTCGTTTCCCGAATGGTCGAAATAGAGCACCGTGTCCACCATATGTTCGATGACCTTCGGACCCGCGATGGCCCCTTCCTTGGTCACATGGGCGATAAGAAAAAGAACAGCGTCACGGCTTCGAACCCAGTTGATCAGTTCAAAACATCCGTATTTGAGCTGATTCACAGTACCGGGAACCAGCCCCTGTGTAGGGGAGTGAATGGTCTGTATGGAGTCCATGATCACAATCCCGGGCTGTCTCTTGTCCAGGGTCGTCAGGATCTCCTCCACTGAGGATTCACAGAAGAGGATTAGATTGTCTGAATTGATGCCCAGCCGCTGGGCACGGAGTTTGATCTGACCAGGTGACTCTTCACCGGAGATATAGAGGACCTCTCTGTCAGCAGCCGCCTTGTAGGCAATCTGCAGCATCAGGGTGGATTTACCTATGCCAGGCTCGCCTCCGAGGAGAACCGCGGATCCTTCCACGAGTCCTCCCCCCAGAACCTGATCGGCTTCGGGGATGCCTGTGCTCCGCCGCACTCTGTTTTCTATGCTTATGCTGCTGAGGCTGCGGGGTTCGTCTGCTGTGCGGGGGAATCCTGCGGGAGACGCTGCTCCCGGTGCAGGAAGTTTTTTCTCTTTGAAACTGTTCCACTCTCCGCAGCCGGGGCATCGCCCCAGCCACTTCGGCTCTTCATGTCCGCAGGAAGAACAGCTGAATACTGTTTTTGCTTTTGCCATCACCTGATGATCAGGTGAAAGCTACTGAAAGTCAACCAGTTCTATGTCGAAGACAAGCCATGAGTTGGCGGGAATGGGGCCGTAGGCATTGCTGCCGTATGCCAGTTCGGGGGGGAGGATAATGGTCCTCTTCTCTCCCGCCTGCATACTTATAGCCGTTTCTACCCATCCTGGAATAACACCGTCCACATTGACAGTAAACTGGAAGGGTTCGCCTCTGCGGTAGGAGCTGTCAAACTCATCCCCGTTCAGCAGACGTCCTGCATAGTGCATGCGGACCGTGTTGCCGGGGCGGGGTTTGCTTCCGCTTCCTGCCTGGGTGATTGTGTAGTAGATGCCAGTTTCCGATTTCTGTACGTTATCCCATGTTTCAAGGATTTCCGCGACTTCGGGATTTTCCTGAGCAAAGATCTCAGTCTGTGCACTTCTTGCTTCACGGATCATCTCTCTGACCGACTCAGCATCGGGCTGGAACGCTTCGGCTCCGCTGCCCACCCGGACAATCTCGACGGACTCCACAGTATCTCCCCTGTGAAGCTTTTCGAGAGTCTCCATTCCATCCTGCAGCTGACCGAAGGCTGTATACTTTCTGTCCAGATAGGGGTCTCCGGAAATCATAATCATAAACTGGCTGCCGTGGTCTTCTCCGGAGCGGGATACCATCACCAGGGCACCGGGGGTACCCGTGGAGAGAAGGGCTCCTGTTTCACGGGGGACCGTGTATTCAACACCGCCCTTTCCCGTTCCATCAGGATCTCCCGCAAAGAGGGCATAACCCTCGATTTCATGAAAGATTTTCTGATTTGAATAGTAGGGACCTGAAGTTCCGTCCACATCCATCTTCCCCTCTGCCAGAGCGACAAAGTTGGATACCGTTCTGGGCAGACGTTCGTAGTTCAGCAGAAAGAGCAGGTCTCCCTTCCTGGTTGTAAACCGGGCATAGAGCCCGGGGGGAAGCTCCTTCTCTTCCGCAATGAGCGAAAAAGGAGCAGCGATAAAGAGGATCATAAGGATCCACAGGTATTTATGTTTCATAGTTGTCTCCAGGTCCCTTGCGGTCAATTAGAAGTCGAGCAGTTCAATCTCGAACATCAGCCATGCGTCGGGGGGGATGATTCCGCCGGCTCCTCTGCTGCCGTATGCCAGTTCAGGGGGAAGGATAATGGTCCTCTTCTCGCCCTTTTTCATATCCAGAACAGTTTCGTCCCAGCCTGCAATAACACGGCCGCCGCCTGCAGGGAACTCAAAGGGGGTTCCTCTGTCCACAGAGCTGTCGAACTTGCGTCCATCCAGGAACATTCCTGTATAGTGAGCAGTGACAATGGTTCCTCTTGAAGGTTTGCCGCCGCTTCCCTCGTTTGTAATTGTGTAGTAGATACCGGAATCGCTTACACTGGCATCAGGCATGATCTTGTTGATCTCTTCAACCATGGCTTTTTTGGCTTCTTCACGGCGTCTGATTTCCGCACCTGCAAGATCTTCAAGAGCTGCATCAAATGCTGCCTGATCATTCTGGAATGCCTCAGCTGCGGCGCCTGCACGGATGATTTTGACTGACTTCATTTTGTCGTTCTGCTTAACAGCGTCAACAACATCCTGTCCTTCTACAACATGTCCGAATATTGTGTGCTTGCCCTGGAGCCAGGGTGTCTCCACATGGGTGATGAAAAACTGGCTTCCGTTTGTTCCGGGGCCGGCGTTGGCCATGGCAAGGATTCCGGCACCTGAGAATGTCAGGCTGTTGTCGATTTCATCGGGGAAGTTGTATCCGGGACCGCCGGATCCTGTTCCGGTGGGGTCTCCACCCTGGACCATAAAGTCGTCGATGACTCTGTGGAACTTCAGTCCGTCGTAGTAGGGCTTGCCGCTGGCGGCATCCAGTTTGCCTTCTGCAAGACCGGTGAAGTTAATTACTGTCAGGGGAGTTTTCTCAAACTCAAGGCTGATTAGAATCTCCCCTCTGGGGGTGTCGATAAGGGCATAAAGGCCGTTATCCAGTTTACTCGTATCAATTGCACTTGCACTCATAGCTGTCATAATGAGCAGGGCGGTTGTGAGCAGTAATTTTTTCAAAGTGACCGTCTGCTTCATAATTCCTCCTGTATAAAGAATAGAAACCGGCAATTTCCCTGAGGTTACGCGGGAATACCGGTAATTTTTACTTAAAGAGCATAGCATTAAAGGGCTGTAGAATCAATTCAGCTCCCACTGTGGCCTGCAGCAGGGACCGAATGTTGACAGCAAAAGGAGAACTCTATAAAATTACCGTAATTTATGAGAAAGCCCGAATTTTACTTTTTTAACTTTTTTTTCTTCTTTTTTATCGGTGGGGAAACCCCGGGGCTTGTCTGAAGAACGAAAGTTCAAACTGAGCCGCAGAGGGTTTCCTTTATGGGAGACCGGCTGCGGCTCTTTTTTTGTACTTTTATATTTTCAAATCAAACTGAACCGCCTGTGACAGGGACGGGGCAGGAAAAACATATTGTGAGGTCCGGAATGCTACAAAATCTGGAAGATCTGAAGAGCGAGTTCACCTCGGCTCTGGCAGAGGTAAAAGACCGTTCATCTCTGGTAAATCTGAAAGCGGATTATCTCGGGAAGAAAGGAAAGCTCAACGACATCCTGAAGTCCCTCAAGGATGCAACTCCCGAAGTCAAAAAGACCCTGGGGATGAAATCAAACCAGCTGAAGGAGTTTATCCTCGGCGAGATCGACAAGCAGATGACCGCTCTCGAGCTGGCCGAGATTAACGAAAAGCTCAAGAAGAACTGGCAGGACATCACCTACCGCTCCTCACTCAGGGACAGCGGCATGACCGCCGCCGGCTATCATCCTGTGAGCATCATCCAGAGAGAAATTGAAGAGATCTTCAGCTCCATGGGCTTTGAGATCCTCGACGGACCCTATATTGAAGATGAATTCCACAACTTTGAGGCCCTCAATATTCCCGATACCCATCCTGCCAGAGACATGCAGGATACCTTCTGGTTCCAGGACATGAAGCACCTCCTCAGAACCCATACATCCTGTATACAGGCAAGGGGAATGGAGACCAGAACTCCCCCCTTCAAGTTTATTGGCCCCGGTAAGGTATTCCGCTGCGAAGCAACCGACGCCTCCCACGAAGCAGCCTTCCACCAGCTGGAGGGAATGATGGTGGGCAAGGACATCTCCGTTGCCAACCTGATCTACTTTATGAAGACCCTCCTCTCCGAGATCTTCCGGAAAGATGTAAATGTACGCCTCCGTCCCGGATTCTTCCCCTTTGTGGAACCGGGTTTCGAACTTGATATTGAGTGCCTTATCTGCGGCGGCGACGGATGCTCCGTCTGCAAGCAGTCCGGATGGGTGGAGCTGCTGCCCTGCGGTATGGTCCATCCCAATGTCCTGAAGCACGGCGGCATTGATCCCGATGAGTACAACGGTTTTGCCTTCGGCCTCGGACTGGACCGTCTGGTTATGATGCGTTACGGCATCGATGATATCAGACATCTCCACAGCGGGAATCTGTCCTTCGTTTCCCAATTCAAGAGTTATTAGGAGCCTTCCCGATGCATATATCAATTGACTGGATAAAAGATTTTGTTGAACTGCCCGAAATGGACCCCAAGGATCTGGCAGTACGTTTTACAATGGCCACCTGTGAGGTTGAAGATGTCCTCACAACCGGTGAGCTCTTAAACCGGGTAAAGATTGTGGAGATCACCGTAATTGAGGATCACCCCGACTCCGACCACCTTCATCTTGTAAAATTTACCGATGGAAAGGAGGAGAAGCAGGTTGTCTGCGGCGCTCCCAATGTAGCCGTGGGAAAGAAGGTCCCCTTCGCCCCCCTGGGCACCACATTCTCCGGTGGATTCACCCTGGTTCCCAAGAAGATCCGGGGCATCATGTCCGAGGGTATGCTCTGCTCCGAGACGGAACTTGAGATCGGAGACGACGATTCGGGACTCAAAATTTTCGAAGACAGCGCTCCCCTTGGTGTTTCTGTTGGAGAATATATCGGACAGAAGAGCGATATCCTCCTGGATATCGATAACAAGTCCATTACCCACCGCCCCGACCTCTGGGGGCATTACGGCATGGCCCGTGAGTTTTCCGCCGTATTCGGCAACCCCCTGAAGGATCAGTTTAATTCTGAATGGGAAGCAAAGATAAAAGGGTGGATGACTTCAGAAGAAGCTCCTGTCTCCATCAGTGTGGAACCCGACACATGCAACCTCGGCTTTGTGGGTATTTCAATGGATGGAGTGAGCATCAAGCCCTCTCCCCGTTATATGCAGGACAGACTGAACGCCTGCGGCATGCGTCCCATCAACAACATTGTCGACATCTCCAACTACGTCATGCTGGAACTTGGAATTCCCAACCATATCTATGACAGAACCACTATCAAGGGGAGCAAAATTATTGTCCGCCGCGCCGGAGACGATAACGAGTTCACAACCCTGGATGAGGTGAAGCGGGACCTGATTCCTACAGATACGATGGTCTGCGACGCCGAGGGCCCCTCGGGAATCGCCGGTATTATGGGAGGCCTTGACAGCAGTGTCGCCGATGATACTTCACAGCTCTTTATCGAGGTTGCAAACTGGAAAGATGCCGATGTGAGACGGACCTCCACACGCCTGGGACTCAGGACAGACGCCCTTCAGCGTTATGAGAAGTCCCTTGACTCACAGCTTCTGGAACGGACTCTCCTCTGCATTGTCGAACTTGTGAAAGAGAGCTGTCCCGAGGCGGAGGTAAAGGGCCGGGTCGTCAAAGCCAATATGCCTGAATACACACCCCTTGTGATTGATATAACAACAAAAAGGATCTGCGCCGTTCTGGGCAAGGAGATCTCTGATGACGAGATTACTGGAATCCTGAAATCCCTTGATTTTGGAATTGAAGAGAACGCCGGAGTCCTGAAGGTTACAGTTCCCTCCTACCGCTCCACCAAGGACATTGAGTGCGATGCGGATATTATCGAAGAGATCGGCCGGGTTGTGGGGTATGATAACATCACTCCCGAGGCTCCCCGGAATGCTGTAAATACAGTCAGACTTTCCGAGGCAAAGCAGAAGAGCCGGAAGATTCTTGATTTTATGGTCAACCGGGCCGGAGCCCTTGAAGTTATGACCTACCCCATGGTGGGAGAGAAGCTTCTGGATCAGGCGTTCTGGCCTGTTAAGAATGAGTCTCTTGTCCTTGCAAATGCGATGAGCCCCGAAGCCAGCATCATGCGTCCCTCCCTGATTCCAAGCCTTCTCCTGACAGCCGCTCTGAATCAGAAGACATACAGTTCCTTCCGCTTCTTTGAACTGGGACGGAGCTTTCTGGAGGATGCCAAAAACTTCTCCAATGAACGCCACCAGCTCGGGGTTGTTTACTTTGACAAGAAGGAGTCCCCCTTCCTTGACGTTGCCAATGCCATGGAGGAGCTGATGAACTCTCTGAACATCAACTTCCGCATGGTTCCCGGCAGCAGCGACCGGAACGAGCTCTACCCCAGGGGCTGGGAAGGAATCCATCCATACGAAATGCTGGACATCCAGATTATGGGACGTTCCAGAGGTTTTATCGGAACCATCCACCCTCTGGTCTGCCGGAACTTCAAGATCAAGGGACAGCTTGTTATGGCCGTCATTGACCTGACCGATTTTATGGATCAGGAGATGAAGGACAAGACTAAGTACAAACCTCTGGACCGCTTTCCCTCATCCCTCTTCGACTGTACCGTTGTGGCCGATGCACACACACCCGTTGAGGATGTTGTGGCCGCCCTGAAAAAGGGTCTGAAGATGAAGGAACTGGACCGGGTAAAAGTTGTGGACGTGTTCACAATGAGTGAAACACAGAAATCTGTTACCCTGAGGGCCTCTTTCAAGGATTCAGAGAAGACCCTTACGGGAGACTTTATCCGTGAGGCTGAAGACAAGGTCGTCAAGACTCTGGCTTCCAAAGGATTTCCCCTTAAGGTCTAGTCATCTCTGTAAATATAGAAAGGGAGTCCGCTGGACTCCCTTTTTTATTGCCGTGGCAGGGATTCTGCCTATCTTCTTCTTTTGCGGGATGAAGGATTATATACAGAGATGCTTCCCAGGATGGCCACACCTTCGACTATTATTTCAGGACCCCCGTCGGAGGATTCAGCCTTGTTGTCGATGGAGCCGAGGATGGGTATGCCCTTTGTGGATACATGAACTCCTGAGGGCACCTTGAGGTCCAGGGAGCCCATGCAGGTGACGGCATCGATCTTAACCGCCTTATGCGGAAAACGGGCCTCCGTAAAGTCCAGAACCTGACTTCCCATTATGGCAAGGACATCGATCTTTTCAGGTACGTCCCAGGCGCCCTTGCGGCTGTTGCTTCCAAAGATGGAGAAGTAGTCCTCCTTCTTCTTGCCGCTTCCCTTTTCATAGAATCGTTCATCACCGCCATCCTTTCGGGGGCCGGCGGTTGAGCTCTCAGGCGCGGGCAGATCCTGCACCAGCTCAATGATCCTGATTTTTTCATCTGTGGCATGAAGCTGATTGAGCCGCTCTTCAAGGGACTCTATTGTAATATGGTTGTGGGCATAGGCCCACTGAAGACGCTCTTCGGCCTCCCTGCGGAGTTCCGTCAGGTCTATGTTTTTATAGTTGTCTATCAGAGACATTTCTCCCTCCAGAGCATTCTGCCGGCAGAGCCGGGTCTTCATTATAACACTTTTTTACGGGGATTGTGTTCCTGATTCTGTATTTGAAGCAAGAGGGGGCTCTCTGCAGGGGGAAACCTGTCAGAGAAGGCCGGGATACTCTTTTTCCGCATCCAGATAGAGGGTGGCGATTGTCTCTTCTCCGTCACTGTCTACAGAGAGGGCCTCATTTCCGAAGCCGAGATTGTTCAGGAGCTGAAGTATCATTACAAGGCCAAGTCCGGCACCTTCGCTGTAGTCCTCAAGGAGGCTGTAGGATTCGGGAAGTGAGCTGAACTGCTTCATAACTTCGAATTTTTTATTAATTCTCAGTTTCTCCTCCTCCGTCAGAGGAGTGTTGTTTCTGACCCTTATTCTCAGATGGGCATTTTTGAGGTGAAAATCGATCTTGATATAGAGGCCGGCGGCCTTCTGTTTTGCATTGTACTCTTTTATCTGTCCGAAGGCGTCGTTTCTGAATGTGGAAAGGCCTCTCTGATAGTCTCCTGAGCTGTGGATATCCAGCCCCTTCTCATCAAAGTAGACCCGCTTGGCATTGGCACGGTTGGCGTTTCCCGCCAGTTCATGTAGACAGTATGCCACCTGATTGACCATAAAGGGCTTTTCAATCTCATCCAGGTACTGTTTCAGGATGCGGTCGATATACTTTCGTTCCCGGGAGAGGTAGGAGGTCGTTTTTACGGTTAGTGTCTTAGATTCGCTGATTGCGTACTCAACTAATGAACGTGCCATATTTTTCTCTTAAATTGATGTTATATTTTTGCCTAATAGTAACATAGCTGTTTAGTATAAAACTACAATTTTTATTTTTTTTGTATATGCAAATCCGGATAGTGTCCTTTTTAACGCTATTACGCTCCATATGGTGTTGTATGCATGGATGCTGCTCATGTAACTACAAATGAGAAGGATCTTGCATGAGCTTTCTGCAGGAACAATACTTGGAGAATGAAGAAAAAAATAAAATACGATTTTGATCAGATTACAACAAGGGGAGGGGATCACGGAGATTCCACTCTTTTTAACGGTGAGAGAAGGAGAAAAGATGACTCTCTCTTCTATCTGCTGGGTGATCTGGACGAGCTTTCAAGCTCCATAGGTGTCTCTGTCGCCGGATTGCGGGAATCAGGTCCACTGACATCAGATGATCCCAGGGCCAGACGCTGGCTTGAGTTTATGGATGATGTCCAGGGGCGGCTGATTATTCTGGGAGGGATGGCTGCAAATCCCGATAACAGGAGCCGCCTGAAACTGACTCCCCTGACCGACAGGGATACACAGCTCATTGAAGCATACCAGAAGGAGCTTATGGAACAGACCTTCTTTCCCAGGGAGCTTATCCATCCGGGAAAGACTCTCTGCTCCTCCTGGATCGATGTCTCCCGTACCATCTGCCGCCGCTGTGAACGGAGGGTTGTATCGGAGATCAGAAACTCTGTCATGACCCATCTGATCCCGGCCCAGGTTTATCTCAACCGGCTGTCAGATTTTCTCTTCGTCTCCGCCCGGTACTGGGAGCAGATCGCCGAATCAGAGTGAAGATGCGGTAATGTCCCCGAGTCTCTCAAGCATACGGGATGCAATAAGGGCGGCCCCCCTGCGGTTGGGGTGGGCGCCGTCGATACTGAACCTGAGGCCTCTCTGACGGCAGAGCTCATCCTCCCCGATCTTCCGGATCAGGATGGCATCCTCCTGCAGCTCCACGGGTGTCTTGAAGATCCAGCCGCTTCCTCCGGGGGACAGGGGAACATCCGCCGCCAGGTCGATGACTTCAATCTCTGTTTTCCCCGGGGTTCCGCTCCGGCTGAACTCATTGATGATTGCGTTATACCTGTCACGTGCTCTGTTCAGCTCTGATTCTGGATCTTCCGTCAGGAAGGGGATCGTGCAGAGCAGAAGCCTTTGGATTCCCCTCTCTTCGGCAAGACTCAGGGCCGCTGTTACTGTGTTTTTGAAATCCTCATCATTGTCCGCCGGCCGTGAGCCGTGGCGAAGGAGTTTTCTGATAAAGGGATCCCATGCCCTGCCGGCTCTCTGCATGTAGGGGAGAAGAATATCGTTGGCCCCGCCTTCAAGTATCAGGACTTCAGGAACTCTCCTGCTGT
The DNA here is from genome assembly GCA_963676905.2 of Oceanispirochaeta sp. GTDB lineage: Bacteria > Spirochaetota > Spirochaetia > DSM-2461 > DSM-2461 > Oceanispirochaeta. The sequence goes on along the minus strand of CAXXVE010000001.1, from coordinate 786,115 downwards.
CCAGAAAGTCTTCAAGCTTTGCAAGGAGGCCGGCCATTGTGAAACCGTCCTCACCCTGGTTTATCAGATTGAATCCGCCGAGGCGGGGTTCTTCTTTCAGTATGCTGAAGTAGGAGGAGCCGAGATTCCCCGCCGTCAGGCTGTCGCCCAGAAACAGAATATCCTTCATTTTACTTCCCCGCCTCCCAGCTGCAGCTTATAAGGCTGCCTTTTTCGGAATCCTGCCGTATTTTGAGCCACACGTCCAGATCCTGCTGCATCTCTTCCACATGGGAGATCAGGCCTATAATCCTTCCCTCCCGGCTCAGCTCACGGAGTGTGGACATCACTGTCTCAAGAGAGCTCCTGTCCAGGGATCCAAAGCCCTCGTCAAGGAAGAAAAAGCTCCCTTTTCCCCGGCCGGTCTGTTCCGAAAGAGCCAGGGCCAGACAGAGGGCTGCCTGGAATGACTGTCCTCCCGAGAGGGTTTTTATATGACGCAGGCGCCCTTCGTTGAGAAAGTCCCTTACCATAATCTGATTGTCCTGGAATACAATTTCCAGACTCCGACCGCTCAGAGGAGAGAAGCGGTGGTTGGCAATGGCACAGAGCTCCTGCATATAAACCGAGGCTATATACTGAACAAACTTCCCGCCCTTGAAGAGGGTCTGCAGCTCTTTGAGGTTTTCAAGCCGGGCTCCCTGTTTATCAAGATCTCCCGAAAGGGAGGCTTTCAGTTCCAGCTTTGCACTCATGTCCCGGATCTGCTCCTTGAGTGCTCCGGAGCCGGCAAGGAGTTCACTGAGTTCTCCCTCCAGAATCCTGAGGGACTCCTCTGTTTCAGCCATTGAACTGCCGCCGGAGGTTTTCTCCTCCAGTGTCTTCATTTCTTCATCCAGGCTGGAGCAGCGCTGTTTCTGTATTTCTCTCTCCCGTCGGAAGGATTCGGTTCTCTCCAGACGCCTCTTCCGTTCTTCAGAAGGGATGAGCATTGCAGTCAGCTGCTCAGTACTTTCAAGGTTGTGGGTCTTAAGGGAACTGCTGATCCTGCTGCCGACACTCTCCAGTTCTCTTTGTTTGTTTTCAAGAAGGAGTGAGGTGCTCTTCAGTTCACTCTGAAGCTCTGCAAGGGTTTCCTCCCTCTCCCGGCGGAGGGCTCTGATCCGTTGAAAGTCACGGTCTACCGCGGAGAGTCTCGTTTCGAGGCTCTCTATGGAGAGATCTCCGTATCCTTTCTTTTCAGATCCCGGATCATCTGCAGCGGGAGTCTCAGGGGGAAGAATCTTCTCTTTCAGTTTTTCTATCTGCTGACTGAGGTGCCCGCATCCTGTCTCAAGGCGGACCTTTTCCCGTTCCTTCTCTGCTGCCGATGTTTCCATGAGGCGGATTTGCTTTTCAACATCCTCCAGAGCCAGTCTGCAGGCCTTCAGGTCGGAGCTTACTCTTTCGGCGGCCTCCCGGGCCCTGTCAAAGGCCTCCCTGTTCTCTGCTGAGAATTCAGCCCAGCAGAACTCCTTCAAGTGGGATTCTTCCTCTTTCTTCTGCTCATCCAGAAGAGTCTTGAGTTTCTTTTCCTCAGCCTCCCCGAAAATCAGTGAGGGGAGAATCTGCAGGGCCCTCTCCTTTCTGTTCCGGAGTGATTCATCTTCCGTTTTCAGAGCTTCTTTTTCCGCATCCAGCTCTTCATGCCCTTCGGGCGGGGCCAGGGGAGAGGGGTGGTGGTCAGAGCCGCAGAGGGGACAGGGTTGCCCCTCCTTGAGCAGCGGCGCCATCCGGCTCAGTTCACTCTTAAGTTCGGCTTCGCCTATCCGTCCGGAAAGCTCCTGTTCCCTCAGCCGAAGGGTCTCTTCCCTTGCGGCGAACAGATCCAGGACTGTTTTCCTGAGTTCTTCGGCGGCTCTGTCCGGAAGGATTTCAGGTGCCATCAGGGCTTTGAGCTTCTCTCTTTCCCGGCTGTTTTTCTCATTCAGGTCACTAATTGATTTAACGGCGACATTTTTCTGCCGTATCAGATCATCCTGTCTGCGGTACCACTGCTCTATACCGGCGAGCTCCCGTGACATATCCAGGCTGGCTTCAAGATCTTTCAGAGACTTCCGTTTTCCGGCGGCCTGATCTTCAAGCTCCTTCAGGCGGGATCGTTCCTTCGTCAGGTTCGCTTTGACGGCGGAAAGGCTGAGGCTGTCCCTCTCAAGCCTCTTCTGAATCTCCTCTGTTTCCCTTCGGGCGTAGAGCGATTCAAGTGTTTTTGTCAGAAAGGCATAGTTTTCCTGATCCTCTTTCAGGCGGAGCCACACATCGGCTCCCCTGCTGAGTTCCTCTGTTGTCTTGTTGAGGCTTCGGGACAGATTCTCATTTTCTGCAATGAGAGCCTTCTCCTCTACCGAGAGTTCCTTCCGCCTGTCCAGAAGGGGGGCAAACTCCTCCTCCAGAGCACGGCTCTTCTCAAGGAGCTCCTCCTCCCGGACCAGGGCGTCCATTCTTCCGTCCATCTGTTTGAGGGATTCAGATGACTCTTTAAGGGATCTGCGTACCTTCTCCAGTTCTTTCAGGTCCGTGAGTCCGGCAGTAAGGACTTCTTTTTTCCTGTTCTTTTCAGAGAGTTCATCCTCCATTCGGGCTGCACTCTTCTGCAGTTCATCGAGGTCCTCCCCCTTTACTCCCTGCAGGTCCTGAAGACGGCCCTCAAGAAAGGAGAACTCCTCCCTGCTTCTGGCCAGAAGAATATTGCAGCGGGATGAAAGGTTGAAGCGCTGGAGGCCGAAGAGGGTCTCTATCATTGCCGTCCTCTGTGCCGGGGGGAGCTGAATAAACTCCTGAAATTTCCCCTGGGGGATGATCACTGTCTTCCTGAAGTGCTCATAACTCAGGCCGATGATCTCCTCGGCTGTGATTCCCCCTCTTATTCCCTCATCCGGGAGAGGTATCCACTGCCCGCCTTCCTTCCTGTAGGCGCTCCGTTTGGGGGTTCCGATCTGGGTAAAATCCTTCTTCTGCCTTTTGGCGGAGACCGTAAAGCGGTAGAGTTCACCCTTCTGGAGGAATTCAAAGTCGATAAAAAGACTGGAGGACTGGAGGTTCATAATGTTGTACCCCCTGCCGTCGCTCTGATTCAGACGTTCGATCTGACCGTAGAGGGCGTAGGTCATGGACTCCAGTATGGCGGACTTGCCGCTTCCCACGTTTCCGAAGACCCCGAAGATCCCCGCTTCACTGAGGGTTGAGAAGTCAATGGACTGCCTCTCCCTGTATGAGTAGACCCCTTCGAGTACAAGCTTCTGTGGTATCATGAATCACTCCCGCTGATTATCTCATCCAGTAGAGACATAATATCCTCTGAGGGATCGGTGTTCTGCCGGTTTGCCCTGTAATAGTCTTTAAAAATCTCAGAAACTGTTTGTCCCGCAAAACTCTTCTTCTTCTGTTCCCGATGATCATCAGGCCGGCGGATATCCGGGATAATACCAAGAATCCGGGGATGGCTTTTCATCAGAAGCTGTTTCTCCGCTCCAGTCAGGTACTCTTCGGTTTGCATTGTAAGCTCAACATAGCCTTCGGGGTGCTCTGCCACCCATGCCACCGCATCGTCACAGCATGTGAAGCTCTCCCTGTAGAGGGGCCATGGAGTTGTTAGTTTCCTGTAAGTGAATCGGGACTTTTTCCCCGGTTCAGCATCTAAAAGAACCACAGATTTATCCCTGTGGTTTTCGCTGAGGCTGTAGGCACCGGGGCTGCCCGGGTAGACAGCCGGTACCGGATCCATGGAGACAGGGAATCCTCTGTGAAGGTGGCCCAGAGCCATATAGTGGCAGCCTGAGGGGAGGGAGTCCGTATAGATCTGCTCAAGTCCTCCGGGGTGGAGGATGGAGCGCTCTCCTTCGGGCTCATCCTCCATGACAAGCTCGTTTCTCCCGCCCATAAAGAGATGGGAGGCCATCAGGTTGATTCCCTTCGGGTCGAAGTACTTTTCTCCCAGAGATTTCCAGCGTTCCGTGAGGACCTGCCGGAGGCCCTCTTCCTTATCTTCCGCCCCCATATACCGGCGCATTCTCGTTTCACTCGCATAGGGTGTGCAGATGATGCGGACCGGGGAGGAAAGCCCTTCGATGAGGACCATGCCGGGATCGGGGAAGCGGACCCTGACTCCCGATTCAAGCTCCATTTCATCGGGCTGGCTGTCCGGGTAGCCCATAAAAAAGATTCCACTCTCCCGGGCCAGGGCATCAGGGGCTTCTATGTGTTCCGGTGCATCGTGGTTTCCCGCCAGAGCCAGAATAATCCTCCTGCCGCCGGCGCTCATCCTTGAGAGGGTCCTGTAGAGGAGTTCTATCGCCTCGTGGGGCGGGTTCCAGCTGTCATAGAGGTCTCCCGCCAGCAGTATAAGTTCGGGGTCCTCCTCCCTGCAGATCTCAAGGATCTCGGCGAGGATCTCCTTCTGCTCTTCAAGGCGGGACCAGCTGCCCAGTTTCTTTCCAAGATGCCAGTCCGAGGTGTGGAGTATCTTCATAATCAGGTCAGGCTTACAAGACCGGTTGAGTCATTTAGGGTTCCGGCTATTTCATACATGTTTGAGATTTTACCGACAGCCTGATCCTCCCTTACATTCAGGTATTCAAGGCAGGTTCCGCAGACAAGAATCTCCACGCCCTTTTTTTCAAGGGACTTCAGGTCCTCAAGGCTCTCAGAGCCTTTCAGGCAGAGCCTGACACCTGTATTCATAAAAACAAGCTTTGAAGGCAGGCTGTCCAGCTGAGTCAGGGTATAAATGTATCCCTTCATCAGAAGGGCTCCCAGTTTTTCCTCGTGGGTTCCTATGCAGTTACTTCCGATCAGGATGGTTTTGGCTCCCTGAACCGGAGTCCCGGGGGCTGCATCACTCCCGGGGCTTTCCGGGGCTGCGGAGGGGGATGCTTCACTGCCGCCGGCTTTCTGCTGAACGGTAATAATAAAGCCCGAACCCTCTTCCTTCCACTCCACAGAGCTATATCCCGTATGGTTCAGAAAGCGGCAGACATTTTCCCGTGCCGGTACATTTCCGACCCGGATAACAAGTACATCAAAGTCCTCTTCCGTTACAGCCTGCTTGGTTCTCAGCAGGGGCTTCGGGCAGTCCAGTTCTCTTGCATCAATTTCAAATTTTTTCATAACCAGTGTTTCTGTCTCCTTGTTTCAATATCAGATAGGAATCGACGTAATCTATTTTTTCATCCTCTTTAATCCTGTCAAAGGAGTCCTCATCAAGATGTATAACAAGAGAGAACCCGCATTCCGAATAGATCTCAAAGGGCGTTGGAATCATCTTAACCCTTTGTTTTATTGACTTCAGATACTTTTCCACACGGAGGGTGTGGTGGGTATTCTTGAAGGTCAGCAGAAATTCATGCATTGAGCCTGATCCTTCCCTCTCCCTTTGTCACCCTGCCTATAACGGCAGCGGCGGGTGAGGCCAGCTCTTCAATAAAGGCCGCCGCATTCTCAGCAGGAAGGGAAATCAGCAGGCCTCCCGAGGTCTGCGGGTCGAAGATCAGGTCCAGGGTCTCCCGGCTCACGGCATCGGGGTTGATGATCCTCTGCAGGCGGAAATCCCTGTTTTTAAAGCTTCCCGCCGGGACCAGCCCCATGGCTATGTAGTCCGCTGCTTCCGTCAATACGGGGAGGGCGGCAATATCCAGTTCGAGATCCGCCGGACTGTCCAGGGCCATTTCTGCGGCATGGCCTCCAAGGCCGAAGCCTGTGATGTCGGTACAGGCCCGGGCCTCGTACTTATGCAGGAGGAGGGAGGCTTTTTTGTTGAGGGTTCTCATGCTTTTTTCCGCCGCGGCCACGGCTTCGTCTGAGGCCATCTCAGCCCGAAGGGCCGTGTTTATGGTCCCCGTTCCAAGGGCTTTGGTAAGAATCAGTGCATCCCCGGGGCGGGGGGTGTTGTTCCGGATTATCTTGTCAGGGTGGATGATGCCGTTGACCGCAAAGCCGAATTTAAGCTCCCTGTCGTTGACGCTGTGCCCCCCCAGAAGGGAGGTTTCCGCCTCGTCCAGAACCTCAAGAGCTCCCTCCATAATTTTTCTAAGGTGTTCGATGGGGAGGTCTTCCTCGGGGTAGCAGAGCACATTGACCGCCGATACAGGCCGTCCTCCCATGGCGTAGATATCGGAGAGGGAGTTGGCCGCCGCGATGGCACCGAACAGCGCCGGTTCGTCCACAATGGGGGGGAAGAAGTCGATGGTCTGCACCAGGGCCGTATCATCGCTTATTTTGAAGACTCCCGCGTCCTCGCTGCCTGAGAAATCGGCCAGTACTTCGGGGCGTTTGACCTGGCTCAGGCCGCAGAGGGCCTTGTCCAGAACTTCCGGCCCCAGTTTGGCTCCACAGCCGGAGAACCGGGAGTAGGTTGTCAGTTTTTTCGGATCAGCCATATGTACTCCTTAAGTGCATCAATTACTCTTCTGATTTCACTGTTTGTTGTAAAGATTCCCGGCGAGAGCCGGAGGGTTCCCCCTGTTTCATAGGTTCCCAGAACCCTGTGGGCAGAGGGGGCGCAGTGGAGCCCCGAACGGACGGCTATATCTCTCTCATTCATAAAAGCGGTCAGCTGCGTCAGGCTTCCCTCCTCGGGGAGGATGGAGATGACCCTTGTGTAGGATATCCCCTTTTGCCGTCCGATGATCCTGTATCCCTCCAGTTCATTCAACTGACGGCATAACCGTCCGCAGCGTTCATCCGAGAACCGGGTCAGGGCCTTTGATCCCTTCAGGAACTGCAGGCTGTGGAGAAGCCCCGCCAGACCGGGAAGATTGGGTGTGCCGCTCTCAAAGCGGTCTGGCATGTCTTCGGGCTGCAGCTCCTCACGGGAGCGGCTTCCTGTTCCTCCCCTGACAAAGGGCTCAACCCTTTCGGGATCCCTGATGTAGAAACCTCCGGTACCTGCGGGGCCGAGCAGCCCTTTATGGCCTGCAAAGCAGAGGAAGTCGATGCCCCATTTTTCAGGGGATAGAGGGATCTCTCCCGCTCCCTGTGCGGCATCGATGCAGACGGCGGCGCCCGCCTTCCGGGCCAGAGCGCTCATTTCCTCAATGGGGAAGATGACGCCGTTTACATTGGAGGCGGCCGTCAGAACAACAAGATCCGGTTTTTCTGCCAGAAGGGTCCTGAAGGCTGACATATCGGGGTAACCCGAGAGAGGCTCTGATGGTATCCGGTCCAGTCGGAGGCTTCTCTCCTTCTGCAGCTGCAGAAGAGGCCGCATCACGGCATTGTGCTCCATTGATGAGCAGAGAACCCTCTGGCCGGTCTTCAGAAATCCCGACAGGACTGTATTCAGGGACCAGGTGCATCCCGGTGTCAGAGTGATCAGGGCGCTGTCCTCAACCTCAAATATCTCTGCCAGAGTCTCCCTGAGTTCAAAGAGGATGCGGTCAGAAGATATTCCTGCGGAGTGGGAGGTCCGGCCGGGATTTCCAAGGGGATGGAGTATGGCATTGCTGAGGACCTCGGAGGTTCCCGGTGCCTTGGGCCAGCTTGTGGCGGCATTGTCGAAGTAGATCACACGCTCCTGTCTCCGGAAGCTTTGCTGAGGATGCCGGGGCTGAGCCGGAGAAGTGCTTCCAGTACACCCCCTCCAACGGCCCTTGCCTTGTCTGAGACGATATGGCAGTAGCTCACATCTCCCCTGGGGTCCACATCTCCAATTTTAAGACCCTTTGTTACCGGAGTGCCGGGAGCGATCATACCCCTAACGACACCGTCCAGAGGTGAGAGAATCTCTATGTCTCCAATCCGGGCCAGAACCTCATCCTTTTTGACAAGGCTCTCGATATCTTTGAATACTTCGATGGTCCCTGCAGCGGGTGCATGGATCACCCTCTCAGCAGTGTAGCCGGCAATTGTGCCGGGAATACCAGTGTTTTTCATGGCGGGCCCCTCCAGGATAACCTGTCCCAGGCTGTGTCCCCTGTTGGTCTCCACAACGGCGTCGACATCTTCTCCTGCCGAAAATCCGGGACCAAGGGCGATCACCGCCGGAGCCATGTTCCTTGTTGTTCCAAGGTTCTTCTTCGCCAGAATGGCATCCACCACACAGAGGGGTTTCAGTTTTTTTATCCAGAGGCCATCAGGGTCGGGGATGACGGGAATCTTCCCTGATGCAAATGCTGTTTCAAGCTCATTTTCATCTGTAACTCTGGCGGCCTCAAGTCCCTCAACACCGGCATGCCCCGTTCGGAGGACATCGGCAAATGCAATGGTACGGCGAATGACAGTGGGGTTTTCAATTTCAAGCGCTGCGACACGGAACCCGCTGTTGTGAAGGCGGCTGATAACACCGGTGGCAATGTCTCCGGCTCCCCTGACGATTACGAGAGGGGCCTCTTTCTCTGCTGATGATCCGGATGACAGGGATAGGCTTTTTCCTCCTGTCCCGTTCCTCTCCATCATGATTTCAGCCATAACGCTGACGGCGATCTCTTCGGGAGTTTCCGCTCCCAGATCGAGTCCGACGGGAGAGTGGACCCGGGCAAGAGAGACGGTGCTGTGCCCCTGTTCCTTCATGCTGTTCAGAAAAAGGCGGACCTTCCGTTTGCTGCCGAGCATCCCGATGTACTCGCAGTCCGTCTTCAGAGCGGCGTCCAGTGCTGTTTCATCATGGTTGTGGGTGGCAATCATTAAGGCAGTCTCTTTTCTTATCCATCCGTTCCCGGCGGCTTTGTCGAAAAGATCATAGGAATCACTCCCCTCAATGCGGCCCAGAGCTCCCGGATATCGATCCTTTGTAACAATATCGCTGCGGCTGTCCGCCACCACATAGGGGTAGCCCAGGGTCTCGGCCAGCCGGGCCAGGGCGAAATTGACATGCCCCCCTCCCATAAGAAAAAGCGAGGGACGGGGGACAAATACCTCAATAAAGAAGTCCATGCTCCCGCCGCAGACCATATCTATCACTTCTCCGGTGCCCGCTGCTTCCCGGGCATCCCTGTTCAGGGTGTATGAGAGGGATCTGGACTCCCCTTTTTCAAGGCAGACAAGGGCTTCTTCGCAGGCCAGCTTCTCCGCCGGCCCGCCGCCGACTGTTCCGAAACTTGTTCCGTCGGGAAGGAGAATCATCCGCCCGGCGTTTCTGGGGGCGGATCCGTTGGAGGCGGTTATGGTAATAAGGGCAAAGGGCCTGTTCTGTTTTTCCAGTTCAGCGGCCCTGGTGAAAAGAGACATGGGCGCTCCTTAAGTTTTCTAGACAGTTTGAATCACCGGATGGGGGAGGTTCAGCCTGGCGGCGAGGAACCTGATATCCGGGAACCTGTATTTTAGCACAGCCGACACTCTGTGGATATCATAGGACGTATCCAGAAGATCAAGCTTGTTGAGGATGACACTCTTTTTCAGCCCCCCTTCGGTATCCGTCCCGGAGGGGCTGTTTTTGAAGAGCCCCCTGCTGTCCTCAATAAGGGCTGATATGGTCTCCACAGATATTCTTCCCTCCCTGTCCAGAGGGAGGTTCTCTATAAAGAGTTCCGCCCTGTGAACAAGTGAAGGCTCCGGTCTTTTTCCGAGAACCTCAAGGCCGATCAGTCCGGCAACATGGTCGGTGTTTCCCGGGATGACCGGTTCATCCGGACCGGGGTACTTGATCGGTTTCCGGGAGGCACCATCGGCTTCTACAATCAGAATAGAACGGGAGCAGCTGTTTTTCCAGCTCTCCACCAACCTGTCTGACAATGCCGTCACTTTATCAGGCTCTCCCGGCTTTGAGGTCTTCAGTATCCCGCCGGATGCAAAGACCCGCTCTCCGGCTATTGCGGGGGAGCCGGCTGAGGTCCAGTTCAGGAGTATCCTGTCAAAGGGGTGCTCTCCCCCTTCGGGATTGAACATCTTTGTTGTGGTTGTAAAAAGGCCGCCATTGAATGGATTCTCTGCGGCAAGGGCATAGAGAAGGCTGGTCTTGCCGCCGCCTCCGCAGAGGGCAAGCAGCTCTCCGGGATTGAGGCCGAGTGCCCGGCTGAGGGGGAAAGACTCCATCCGGCGGCGCTCTGTCATACCTGTCCGGAGGAGATCTGAATCTCCCACTCTTTCAGGATTTTTTCAAAGCCGGCGGCTCCCCCGGGTTCGTCACCAAGGTGAAAATTCCACAGGAAATCCGGAGCTTCCTCGCTGGCCGAGAGAAGACGGTAGTACCGCAGCTCAAAGTCAAGTTCACCCTTCAATCCCTCCCTCTCCGCTTCAGGATCTATCCAGGCATTCTCCTCTCCGCCGGGGCATCCGGGATGGGGAAGAATAAAATCGAATTCGTCGGTTCCCGAATCAAGATCGATATTCCGGGTGAGGGGGGCCAGACGGCAGACCAGAGGTTTATGGATAAGGTGAAGCCGGCAGAGTCCCCTCAAGCCGAGTTCCTCGTCATAGTCGTTTGTCAGGAAGGGGCAGAAGGAGAGGGGTTTTGTTTTAAACAGAATCCGGGGCAGGAACAGGCCGTTCTGTCCCCTGTCAAGGACAACCAACTTTCTGTCAAAGAGCTCTCTGCTATGGCTCATACCCAGAAAGCGTCCCATCTTATACAGGTCATAACTGTTTAAAAAAACTTTCATGCTGCCGCTGCAGCACTCACCGCAGAGGGTGCAGCCGAATTTGATTTTGTCTTTCAGACTCATCGGGCACCCTCCGGGTGAACAGGTGTATGGATCTTACTCGGGACCGTAGGAGTGGTAGAGGCTGTCCAGAGGATTTTTCGCGTGAATTTCATCATAGTCATCCAGCCAGTAAGCCTCAGCATTTCTTTTCAGGACGAGGAAGGCTCCGCTGTCCGCTTCCGTGGCGGCTCTGTGATACTTCATGTAGATATGCTCACCGTCCATGCCGACAACTTCGATCTTTCCGGTCTGGTGAGACATTACAAAACGGGCTCTCTTGGCCAGTCCTGAAACCTGGACTCTGGCTTTTTCAAATATACCATAACCTTCCTCAATGGGAACAGCATAGTCCGAGTTTCCTGAGGCGGGACGGCACTGGAAGATATAGTAGGGAGGTACTCCCAGGAAGGAGAGTTCCCTGAAGAGGTTAGCCAGGGCCTCGGGAGTGGAGTTTACACCACGGATAATGGGAGTCTGGTTGGCCAGTTCTGCTCCTGTTGAACGAAGCAGCCGTATGCCCTCTTTTGCCCTGTCAGTCAGCTCGTTTACATGGTTGAAATGGGTCATTATGTAGATTTGCTTCCCTTTGGCAATAATCTCTTTAAGGAGGTCCAGGAGGCTTTCATCCTCAATTATTCTGAAGGGATTGAAGGCAGGCATCTTTGAACCGAGTCTCAGAATTCTGATATGATCGATATTTGCAAGGGCTTCCAGGTACTGTCTGAGTTTTCCGGTACCCAGCATAAGGGGATCTCCGCCTGTAAGAAGGACGTTTGTAATCTCCTTGTGCTCTTGAATATAGGAGACGGCGCCATCAATATCTTTGAGGATGGCGTCCTGTCCCTTCATAAAAACCCTCTTTCTGAAGCAGTAGCGGCAGATACCTCCGCATACATTGCTCACAAGCATTAGGGCTGTGGATCTGTATTTATGTTCCAGGCCGGGGAGGATTGTGTAGTTGTGTTCTCCCGACGGGTCAAGTTTTCCCCATTCGTTTAGCTCGGCAGCGTCAGGCATAATCAGCCTGGCAATCGGATCTTCAGGATCGTCCCAGTTGATCAGGGACTGATAATATGAGTTGCTTCTGAACTGATAGGTCTCATCAACCATCTTAGCTGCATCCAAAGCTGAGGAGGGGGTGTTTTCCGGCAGATTGTCGGGGTTATTGATATACTTGATTTTCAATACTTGTAACTCCTTGATTTTGGTGTGGGTCAAGTATTATATCATATAGTGGAGATATAGTTAAGATTGTATGTATTTGTAACTTATTGTAGAAAAACAATTTACTTTTAATTGATTTACATGCGTGATTTTATAATAAATATATGCCCTTTTATTTGTAAAGAAAGGAACGGCTGAAGATTTCAAGACGGCTGTAACCTGCCCTTGAAAAGGGGATTTACTATTCTGAGAACAGGAAAAGGAGATCAAAATGGAAAATGGATGGCGCTGCCCCAAATGCGGTAACACAAGTTATGAAACCGATCAGTTTGCAGCTACAGGAGGCGGTTTTTCAAAAATCTTTGATGTTCAGAATAAGAAATTCACAACCGTCTCCTGCAGCAGATGCCGGTTTACCGAGCTTTACAAGGCTGAAACAAGCTCACTGGGCAATCTGTTTGACTTCTTCACCAATTAAAAAAAATTTGAATTGAGCCGCTCCGGTGCGGGAGAATCACACTGTTTTAGATTCTGATGATTTATCGGCTTTCCTGAAACCTCTCATCATCTCTTTAAATTCATTGTACTCCCGGCGGCTCCACTCTCCGGCATCCCGGCTGAGTTTCTCAAAGTTGTTCTGTATCCTCCACTCACTCTCTCCGGGCAGCGGCATCAGCAGCGCAGCAAGGAGATAGATTCCTGTAACAATCCAGGGATTGAAAAGTAGTGCAAGCAGAATAAGAAAGGCCCGGATGTATCTGGCCCTTATTCCCAGAGACTCCTCAATTCCCCGGCAGACACCTAGGAAAGCACCCTGTTCCGATCTGCATATCTTTTTTATATAAGTCCTCCTGAAACGGCATCAGCCGTGAATCTTCAAGAACTATATTGCAAGAGCTGTACCAAAGAGCAATAACCCCCTCCGCAGGGAGAATCTCCCCGTCACATGAGGGGAAACTGACCATTTTCTGGTCAGTAATCCTGAGCGCCGGCATGTATAAAAAAAGGTCTGTCCTTCCCGGGGGAAAGACAGACCTTCTGTCAGTTCAAAGCAGCTGCATTAAACTGCAGCCTTTTTTTTAAGCCGCAGTGGGAGCGGGCTCCCGTGATCCGAAGAGAATCTTGTAGGATTCTTTGATAAGGATAACCGCAAGCAGGAAGAGAACGACTGCAAAGAAAACAAGAATATAGTTTCCCGAAGCAATGTTACTCTGAGCAACAAAAACAAGAGCTGTCAGTGTTACAAGGAACATAAAGATCATGGGGATTTTGACCATGTTGTTGTTCTTGCCTTCTCTTGCAAGCCAGGCACCCACGGCCAGAAGGGCCAGAGCGGAGAGCAGCTGGTTGGCAGATCCGAAGATGGGCCAGATCTTTGTCCAGTCATTGAAACCGAGAAAACCGCCGATTGCAACGGAGAGGAGGGTGGCAATGTACTTGTTTGACATTGTTTTGGCTACTTTGTTCTCCTGACCTTCGGCAGCCATGGCGAAAAACTCCTGGAATACGAAGCGCGCCAGTCTGGTGGCTGTATCAAGGCTTGTCAGGGCAAAAGCGGAGATTGCAAGAGCGATGAAGGGGACTCCCACTTCCATGGGAAGACCGAATGCGTTCATAAAGGTACCCACGCCGATGGAAAAAGTGGGGATGGCTCCGCCCTTCTGCATGCCTACAGCACCGATTGCTACAAGGGAGATGACTGCAAGAACACCCTCAATGAGCATTCCGCCGTATCCGATCATCTTGGCATCGGTCTCCTTGTCAACCATCTTGGAGGATGTACCTGAGCCTACAAGTGAGTGGAATCCGGAGATAGCACCACAGGCAACGGTTACAAACAGGATGGGGAAGAGATAGGCTCCGTTCACTTTGAAACCGCCGAAAGCGGGTACAAACTCGGGGTTGATAGTGGGGTTGGCAAAAAGCAGTCCCAGTACGGCACCAATGATCATTGCATAGAGAAGGAATGAGTTCAGGTAGTCTCTGGGCTGCAGCAGAATCCATACAGGTGTTACTGAAGCAACAAAGATATAGGCCAGCAGTATCCACATCCATGCCGTTGCAGGAAGAGCGAGGGGGAACATCATTCCCACTTTGATACATACCGCAAGAAGAGCTATTCCGATTACCGAACTGGCAACAAGGTTTAGGCCTCTTCTGTATACTGAAAATCCAAAGACAACGGCAACTACAATAAACAGCATGGAAGCAGTAGCTGCTTCAGGTGTTGATGCAAATGTGTTTGCAACGATATTGAGGAATGCAGCCACAACAAGAATCAGAGTGAGCCATGCGAAAATGGCGAAAAGTTTCTTTCCTCTTTTTCCGATGTTTTTCTCAATTACTTCACCGATTGTGTTTCCATCATGTCTGATGGAGGCGATCAGGGCACCGAAGTCGTGAACTCCTCCGAAGAAGATTGATCCGATTACGATCCACAGAAGAACGGGAACCCATCCGAACATGGCCGCCGCTATGGGGCCTGTAATAGGTCCGGCACCGGCAATGGATGCAAAGTGGTGTCCCAGTACAACACCCTTTGAAGCCGGGACATAGTCCACTCCGTCTTCTTTGGTGTGGGCAGGTGTTTCTCTGTCTGTGTTGACTCCCCATTTCCTGCAAAGCCATCCGCCGTAAAAGACATAGGCAACAAGGAACAGGACAATCGACAGCACAACGATTAAGATTGAGCTCATTGATTCCTCCTAAACAGCATCATCCGGTGTAAGAAAAGAAGCTGTTTTCATAAATTTTTTATGTGTTACAACCCTGTTGGACTTCAGGGATATGACAACCAGACCCAGATCTGCCCATCCCTTGAAACCGAAGGCGAAACCCTTCTGGTATTTAAAGCGGGCGGCTTTTCTAGCCAGATCCTCATCAATTTCATCTTCACTTACATAGACAAGAAGAACCTGTGAAGACATGTGATCCTCATGAGGACGGGCAATATCCTTTAAATTCTCTTTAACATGGTTAACCCTGTTAAAAATCAAAGATGAATCATCTGTTTTTTGTGAAATAAACAAAAAATACTCATTGGTTTCGAACTCGTAGATTTTTATCTCTTTCAAGAGAGCGAATTTCGTGTTTTTTTCGTTAAATGAAGCAATGAAATCTATTTTTTTATTGTTTATTGAAAAATCGCTGTCAATGTTGAATTGAGACAAGAGCTTATTTTTAATCTTTTCGTAATAGGAATCGATTTTTTCCATGTATTCGGATAATAACACAGATTATTGTTCTGTAAACATGAAAAAATAAATAATGTACCAGGGCTTGATGTTTTTCCAGCAGTTTTGTTTTGCTCTTTTTTGAATCTGTTAAAAAAGGAACGGGTGTTTTGAACTTTTTCAATGACAAGTTTCCCTAAATTAACTTTATTTTATTTGAAATGATAGATTTTTACTTCTATATGGGGTTTTTCTGAGCGATTGGGTCATATATGGACAGAGGGGTAAAAAAAATGGTCCTGCCCCCGGCAGAGAACAGGACCTATTTAACAGGGAAAAGACCGTCAGGCGATGATGTTACCTTCGTTGTCGATCTCTTTTCCGAAAAACTTGACAAAGAGGATGACTGCAGCTGTACCCAGGACAAGGCTGATCCACGGGGATATTCCGAAGCCTGCTGGAATGGTTCCCAGAAGCAGGGCAAAGACTGCTGCTGTGACCGCATAGGGGGCCTGTGTTGTTACATGGTCCAGATGGTCAGCACCCGAGGCGGATGAGGAGAGAATTGTGGTATCTGAAATCGGGGAACAGTGGTCCCCGAATACCGCACCTGTAAGCACAGAACCCATACAGGCAAGCATCAGGGGGGTAATCTGACCTGAAGCCATGGACGCATTCGCCGCAACGGGAATAACAATGGGCATCAGGATGGAGTTGGTTCCCCAGGATGTTCCTGTGGAGAAGGCTACAAACATGGCTGTCAGGAATATCAGGGAGGGGAGGATAATTACAAAAAACCCGCCCTCGGTAAAGGGGATGATCTCAACAAGCCACTCTGCCAGACCCATTTCGGAGATGACCGCCTTGAGGGCGAAGGCCAGAGTCAGAATAATGACGGCCATAAACATGGACTTGGCGCCGTTGACCCAGGCATCTATCGCCTTTGCAAGGCTGAACTTCTTTCCTGCGATTCCCTGAATGGCTGCGGCGATGGAAGAGATAAAGGCCGCCCATGTCAGTACAACAGAGGCATCTGAATCACCGATGGAGTCCCGCAGGGTCTTTCCGGGTTCATGGCCGTTGTACCAGAGGCCCACAAAGGTGACAATAATAAAGATGCTGATGGGGAGAATAACACCCCATATGCTTCCCTTGATGCCCTCTTCCGGGAGAAGGGATTTATCGTCGGTAATCATGGGGTTGGCACCCTCTCTGTTCACCTGGCCTGTTTTTCTTGCACGTATTTCCGCTTTAAGCATGGGACCGTAATCTTTCTTTCTGAGAACCAGAGTAAAGAGAAGCACCAGAGCCAGAAGGGAGTAGAACCGGTAGGGAATGGTCTGGAAGAAGACAACCATTGTGTTTCCGCCGATGCCTACGTCCGCCATTCCCGCAGCGATCAGGCTGAGTTCCATGGCAATCCATGTGGAAATAGGGGCCATAGAGGAGACGGGAGCCGCTGCCGAGTCTACAATATATGAAAGCTTTTCCCGGGAAATCTTCTGCTTGTCCGTAATGGGGCGCATTGTATTTCCGACGATGATGGAGTTGGCATAGTCATCAAAGAAGATGGCGATACCCATCAGGGCTGTCGCCAGCTGAGTCGAGCGGACATCTTTAGCCTTTGTAGCAATACTTTCGGCAATCGCTTTTGTTCCGCCCATCTTGCCGATCATGCCAATCATACCGCCGACGGCAAGAAGGAAAACAATGATTCCAATGTTCCATGAATCAGCCAGAGACTTTTCAACGATGTAACCTGAAAAAGTATCCAGAAGTCCTGTGAGGGGGTTCCAGTTATTGATAATAGTTGATCCTGCCCAGATTCCTGCCAGCAGGGACAGCAGAACCTGTCTCCTCCATATCGCCAGAACAATGGCAACCATGGGGGGAATCAGTGAAAGGGCTCCGTAGCCGAGTTCTTCCATGAAGATTAATCTCCTGATTAATTGTATTGTCTGAGGAGTCTACCTGACTGTTTGATCAGCTTCAAGTTCTTTTCATGTAAAAACTTGCAAAGCAATGGTTGATTTTTAAGGTTTTAGTATAATTTCAGGGTAAAATATATGAAAAAGGGAGTTTTTTCTTCCATGAAATACGATTTAATCATAATTGGCGGAGGGGCCGCAGGGCTCTTTGCCGCGGCACGGGCTGCCGATTCCGGAATTTCCTTCTGTCTTATTGAAGGGATGAAACAGAGCGGGCTGAAGCTGCTGGCAAGCGGTTCGGGTCAGTGTAATCTGACCAATGCCGAGGATATACGTTCTTTTCCTCCCCGTTACGGGAAGGCCCGGAATTTTGTACGTCCCCCTCTTCTGGAGTGGACCAATACGGATCTTGTGGACTACCTCGAGGCCCTGGGGCTTCCCTGTGAAGACAGGGGGGACGGAAAGATCTTTCCCGTCAGCCGTAAAAGCAGGGATGTACGGGATCTGCTGTTGAAAAAGTCCCGTGAAGGAAGCGGTGAATTTGTCTGGAAGGAGCCTGTGAAGGCTCTGAAAAAGAGTGCGGACGGATTTACTGTAAAAACAGTCTCACAGGAGTACCGTTCCAGCCGGGTTCTTCTGGCAACAGGAGGCCTCTCTTACCCGGGGACCGGTTCCCGGGGGGACGGCTATGCCCTGGCAGAGCAGCTCGGACACAGCATCCTTCAGCCTCAGCCGGCGCTGACCCCTGTCTTTATACGGGACTTCTCTCTTGCATCCTGTTCGGGGACGGCCCTGAATGTAACCCTGGACCTCTACCGTGAAGGACGAAAGGCGGGGAGCTTCGAGGGTGATCTTCTGATAACCCACAAGGGCTTCTCAGGACCCGTGATTGTGAACAACAGCCGGCAGATGAGACAGGGTGACGAACTGAGGATCTGCTGGGTTCCGGATCGTGAGCGGCAGGAGCTGGACAGAGAAATCCTTGACAGGATTTCAGCCTCCGGCAGGAAATCCCTGAAGTCGGGCCTTGCATTGGAAGGGGTTTCTGAGGCGCTGCTGCAGGAGCTGCTGCGCCGGGCGGGACTTGATCCTGCGGGCCGAATGAATCAACTGAGCCGTGAGGGGAGAAATTCCTGGTTGAAAGAGGTTTTTAATTCAGTATTTACGGTTAAAGAGCCCGGTGGATTCAACCAGGCGATGGTAACGGTGGGAGGAGTCTCCCTTAAGGAAGTAAATCCCCGAACCATGGAGTCCCGCGTCTGCGAAGGACTGTTTCTGGCCGGGGAAGTATTGGATGTGGACGGAGAGACCGGCGGCTACAATCTGCAGTTCGCCTTCTCTTCGGCAGCTCTGGCTGTAAAGACCATGGCCGCCGAAGGATAAGTCCTACTCACGACCTCCGATAAACATTCCCGCTTCACCGGCTTCGATGAAGTTTGTAACAGTGGAACGGTTGGGTGAAGAACCGACAAGGACAACAAGGTCGTTGCCTCCGATGGCTCCCTCATCCAGAAGAACTCTGATAGATTCACTGACCATCTCATCCAGAGTGTCCTGCTGTGCCAGGTGGAAGGCGCTTACTCCGTGGCTCAGTCCCAGCTGTCTTACAACCGCAGGGTTGGGAGAGAGTGCCAGAATGGGAGTCGTTCCTCTCAGGGAGGCAAGGAGAGTTGCGGACCGGCCTGTGTCGGTCTGAACGATGATCGCCTTGGCGTTCAGGTGTCTTGCTGTATGCTCGGCGGCAGAGATCATCTCAAGGCGAACAGGGTTGAAGTAGGAGAGGTTTCTCTTCTGGAACTTCTTGTTCTTCTTTTTGGGCTCGCTGGCCTGAGCAATTTTAGCCATGGTTGTAACCGCTTCGTAGGCATAGTCACCGTAGGCTGTCTCACCGGAGAGCATTACCGCATCGGTACCGTCCATTACCGCGTTGGCAACGTCGCTGACCTCGGCTCTTGTGGGACGGGGGTTGTTGATCATGGTGTGGAGCATCTGGGTTGCTGTGATAACAACCTTGTTGCGCTTGATACACTTGCGGATCATCTTCTTCTGTACCTTGGGAACATCTTCTGCGGGAAGTTCGATTCCAAGGTCTCCACGGGCTACCATGACACCATGACAGTGGTCGAGGATCTCGTCGAGATTCTCAATCCCTTCCATGTTTTCGATCTTGGCGATCAGGCGGATGGGGCTGTTGTACTTGTCCAGAATTTTCTGAACGGCAAGAAGGTCTTCCTTGTTCCGGACAAAGGAGTGGGCGATAAAGTCAACGCCGACTTCTGCGGCAAAGTTGATGTAATCCTCGTCTTTCTTTGTCAGTGAGGGAAGGGCAATGGGAATGTTGGGAACATTGACACTTTTCTTGTTCTTGATCTTCCCTGAGTTATTGGCGATACAGCGCAGCTGTTCAACCTGTTTGTCGATTACGATCAGTGACATATCACCGTCGTCAATCAGGATTTCTGTGCCTCTGGTTACAACGTCACAGAACTTGTTATAGCTTACGGAGAAGTGAGCCTCTTCCATCTCGGTCCCTTCGGGTACGATAAAGAGTTCGTCTCCTTCTTTTACAGAGATAGGTTCTTCAATCAGGGTTGTCCGGATTTCGGGACCTTTCGTATCGATCAGGATACCGGCTCTGTCGGAAACGGCGCGGATATTGTCGATAATACCCTTTGTCTCGTCAGGTGTCTGGTGGGCGGTGTTTAACCGGAAGACACTTGCACCAGCCTTATAGAGCCTCTTGATAAATTTTTCGTCATTGTGCATACCGATGGTCGCAACAATCTTTGTCCGGTTGGTTTTCATTAATTTCATTCCTATATATAAATTGTCTGATACCTTTTACAGGGAAATCCTTTCTATTTCAAGACTTAAAACCAAATATCATGTGTCTTTTCCTTGCAAAACCCGTTTTTCTCTTAATTGTAAACCCTGATTGCCGTAATGTCTGCTTTACAACCCCCGCAGAAGTGAAACTTGCCAGGGTTCCGTTCACTTTTGTGCGCTTGTAGACAGAATCCATAACAGGTGCAGACCATATTTCAGGGTTCCTGTCAGGGCTGTGTCCGTCAAGAAACCAGGCATCCACAAGGGGCCCTGCCTCTTCCCGGCACCAGTCGAGAACATCTCCGTAGTAGAGGTTGAACCTGATTTCTCCGGAGGGAAAGTTCCACAGGGCTGTATTCCATCCATCCTTCAATCCGTCATAAAAGATCTCCCACTGCTCCAGAAAGAGGGGCAGCAGCTCTCCCAGCCTTTTTTCAAAGGGGTGAAGAAGGGATGCAATTCTCTCTCTCCCGAGGGGATACTTTTCCACGGTGGAGTAGCTGAGGTTCAGTTCCCTCTCCGGCTTTTCCGGTATAACGGAGAGGAGGGTCAGCAGGTTCAGACCCGTACCGAAACCCGTCTCTCCTATATGAAGATCTCCTCCGTTTAAAAGCCTTTCTTCCAGTTCATTGCCGCGGATAAAGACATGCATGGTTTCATCCATACCGTCCAGGCTGGAGAAGTAGAGATCTCCATAGTGGGGATTCTGTTGTTCTGACTCTTCGATAATCACACTCCGGAAGCACTGATTCTGTGATTCTTTTTGCCGTTTATCACAGTTGCTATAATACTAAACATATAAACGTGAATATTAAATGGGCATTTAGTGAGGGAATTTTGAAATAAAAGTACACGTGTACTTGATCAGGAACCTCAACTGCTTTATCTTATGATGAGATAAAAAGAGTTAAGGAGTAATCAATGGGAAAAATCCTGATTACCGGCGGAGCCGGATACATTGCATCACACACAAACCTCGAGCTTCTTGATGGAGGCTACGATATTGTACTGGCTGACAACTTCTGCAACTCCTCCATGGAGGCTGTGCGTAGAGTCGAAGAGCTGAGCGGCCGGAAGCTCCCCTTCTATGAGGTCGATTTAAAAGACATCGACGGACTCCGGGCTCTTTTTGACAAAGAACCCGAAATTACAGGGGTCATTCACTTTGCCGCCCTCAAGGCTGTGGGTGAATCCGTTGAAAAACCCCTGATGTACTATGAGAACAACATCACAGGATCTTTGAACCTCTACAAGGTGATGGATGAGAGAGGGGTCAAGCAGCTTGTCTTCTCCTCCTCGGCCACCGTATATGGAGATCCCGAATCGGTTCCCGTTAAAGAGGATGCCCGTCTTCAGGCGACCAATCCCTACGGACAGACCAAGTTGATGATGGAGCAGATCCTTATTGATGCGGCGAAGGCAAGAGGCTGGGATGTAACAATTCTCCGCTACTTCAATCCGGTGGGAGCCCACCCCTCGGGACGGATCGGTGAGGATCCTGAATATCCCAACAACCTGCTTCCCTTCGTTTCGCAGGTGGCTGCGGGAGTCCGTGAGAAGGTCATGGTCTTCGGAAATGACTGGCCCACGCCCGACGGTACGGGAGTGCGGGACTATATTCATGTTGTGGATCTGGCAAAGGCCCATGTAAAGGCCCTGGACAATCTGAAAAAGAAGTCCGGAGTGTCCATCTACAATATCGGTACAGGCAAGGGCTACTCGGTTCTCGAGATGATCAAGGCCTTTGAAGGGGTCTGCGGACATGCCATTCCCTGGGAGTTCGGTCCGCGCAGAGCCGGAGATATCGCCACTGTTTACGGTGATCCCGCTCTGGCAAAGAAAGAGCTGGGCTGGGAGGCCGAGTTGGGGCTGGATGAGATGGTCTCATCCGCCTGGAAGTGGCAGAGCGACAATCCCAGAGGCTACAAGAGCTGATCCTCTAATCGGTTCAGATCACTCAGCAGAATAGATACCGGCCGGTTCAATTGAATTCGGCCGGTTTTTTTTGTCATGGAATCAGCTCTCCAGAAGCAGATCCCCCCTCTGCTTCAGGTCGTCCACAATAGAGTTATAGAACTCGGCATCAATCCTGTACCAGCGGCGGTAGACCCAGTATCCGGCGGCAATCAGCACCGGCGGTACGGCGAGCATGGCGATTTTCATCATAAGCAGCCCGCTCTCAGTCACATCCTCAGGCCCCTGTGCCTGATTGATTCCCGACAGTATTACAACAGCTCCTACAATTCCTGTTCCCAGAGCCCCTCCCATTTTGTTGATAAAGGGCTGAAGTGCAAATGTTACGCTCTCGTTTCTTCTGCCAAGCTTCCACTGTCCGTACTCGATTGTATCGGCCAGGAACATAAGCATCAGAAGCTGGATAAATGCCTGCCCGAGAAACAGAAGTATTCCTGCAGTGCCAATAAACCGCATATCCATGGGACTGAAGAAGAATATTATATATCCCACAAGGACCATTGCTGTTCCCCAGGTATAGAGGGTCCTTCTGTCATAGTGCCTGCTGAAGAGGGGAAAGAGTGAAAGTGCAAGTATCTGGGACACCCCCAGAATAACTGCAAAGAGGGAGTACATGCTCTCGTCGCCGTAGGCGTATTTGAAGAAGTAGAGTCCGAAGCTTGTGGTTGTTACATATCCGATCATAAAGAGGACCATGGCTATTGAGGTAAAGAGAAGCTGATCATTTTTGAATATGACTGTGACAAGTTCACTGATGCTCGTGGCAGATTCGGATTTGAACTGTTTTCTGTTCTCTTTTACGCCGAACAGAGTTATGGCCTGGCCGGCAATGAGGATCACCACTATGCCCAGGGTGAAGAGGGTGTACGCCCGTTCCATGCTTCCGGTGGCGTTTTTCAGTGCTTCCGTGATGGGGACAATCCCTGCGACAACTGCAAAGAGGCCGATATTGGCGCAGATCCTGGCAAAGGCGCCGATTTTCTCTCTCCCTTTCTGATCCATGGACAGGCTTGGCATCATGGACCAGAAGGTGATATCGTTCATAGTGAAGCTGATGCCCCACAGCAGATAGGTCACTGCAAAAAAGATGATGAAAGACGTGCCCCGCAGTCCCGTGTCGATAAATAGAAGGGCTGTGAGAAGACCTGAAATAAGGGCTCCGGCGGCTATCCAGGGCTTGAATTTGCCCCACCGGCTCTTTGTGTTATCCACAACAACACCCATAAAGGGATCGTTTACAGCATCGAAGATCCGGGCAAAGAGGATTATCCCGGTGACCCACCACATGGTTCTGTCCGGCAGACGGAGAACGTCTGTGAGAAAGAAGATCAGATACATTGAGATCAGTGCATACTGCATATCCCTGCCGATTGTGCCCAGTCCGAAACAGTAGTGATTTCTCGTTTCAGTTTTCATCAGGAGTATCTCCGATTCAGTTTAATGTTAAAAAGTGATAGTGACACGATCAGTATACGTCCTATCTACAGGGAGAGCAAGTTTAATGAGTGATGAATCATTTCAGGGCAGGTTGCTTTCAGGAAGTGTGATATTGTATCTCATACCGGTGTCGAGGTCTCCTGTATATCTTATGGTTCCCCCCAGACTACCGACAACTGTGTTGTATATGATATTCATTCCAATTCCCCGGGCCTGGAAATTCTGGTCTTCGCTGTAGAAAGGCTCGAAAATCCTTGATGAATTTTCTTTGGGAATTCCTCTTCCTGTATCTGAATATTCCAAGTGGATTACACCATTGTCTCTGCAGAAGCTAATACTTATCTCCCCTTCTTTCAGGTCTTTGAAACTGTGCATCAGGGAGTTTTCAGTCACCTGATTCAGTATCACCAGAAGAAGCTCCGGGTTTGTGAATATGCGGAATTCCTCGGGAACGCTGGTACGGATACGGATACCCTGAGGCAGCCTTACAGACCATTTCTTTATGTAGAGAATTCTCAGAAAATCATTAACATCCATTTCGATGAAATCGGCCCGGCTGACATTCAGGAGTTTGAAGGATTCAATCAACTCGGTGGTTTTTTCAAGGGATTTTTCCAGAAGATCCATCATATGCCTGATCTCCTCTGTCTCATGAATTGCAGGGGACGCCAGAATTGAATTCTTCAGGCTGGAAAAGGTGGTCACCGATGTTCCCAGGGGGGTGTTCAAATGATGGGACATTCTGGCCAGTAGACGGCCCATGTTGGCGAAGCGTTCCTCTTCAATCAGTTTCTGCTGGGTTTCCTGAAGCTCTTCAAGAGAGCTGCGGAGCTGTTCTGTTATACTGGTGTTCACTTCCAACTGTTCCTCCAGCTCCCTGTGCTTTACTTCCAGGGTGGCAATCAGATGGTTAAAGTGTCGTCCGATCTCACCTGCTTCATCGTTGGAGTAGATCTCTGACCGGACAGTAAGGTCTCCTTCTGCGGCGAGATCCATTTTCTTTTTCAGCTCTATAATGGGCTCCGTGATGGTCCGGCTGATTCGAATAGTTAGCAGACCTATGATGATCAGGGTAGAGAGAAGGGCTAGGACAAAAACCTGTATCAGAACCTCTACAGGTTTTAGAAACTCAGATTCATAGGCTGTAACGGCTACTATAAAGCCATAGGGCTCAACCTCTCTGAAGATGGAGATCTTCTTCCGGAGCTTTTCATCCCCCGGGTTCTGCCAGAGGTACTCCATGCGCCCGTTCTTCTCCTTTATGGTACTGCGGGTGACATCTCCCATCGGGCCTTCATTTCCGGTCATGTTGACTCCCTCATACTCGGGGTGGACCAGAAGTGTTCCGTCCTCACTGATGATGATCGGGTAACCTGATTCTCCGAATTTTATGGCCAGAATATTGTCCTTGAAATCATCGGTGTTGATCAGAGATATCAGCTCATCTCTGTAGCCTGTTACAGATATATACCAGTGCCAGGGAGCAAAAAAAAGGGAGTAGGAGAGTTTTTCCCTCTCTTCCGTCTCTCCGGGATTGATCCACCGATAGGAAAAATAGAGCTCATTGCTTCTTATCAGGGGAGGGTAGAAGGAGTACTGTGTTGCATCACCACCCTGATATTCTGAAACCGGATGGTAGGCGAAAACACCTTCCTCATCGATGACGGTGAGGTAGCCCGATGATCCCGGCCTCAGATTCTCCAGAAAAGACCAGGTCAGGTCCTGAGCTTCCTGCTCCCCCAGCTCACCATTCAGATATCTGTCGTAGCAGCTTTGAGCAATGGAGTGGGCCGAGCGTGCCATGGACCTGTAAAAATTTTTAATAGAAGCATCCGCAGCTGTCGATATTCCGTTTTCTATCAGGTCCACCTGAAGGGTCAGGGCTTCATCAATGGATTTGCTGATATAGTTGCGGAGCACCATAAAAGACGTAAAGAAGGAGACGGTCATGACCCCAAGAAAGAGCAGCCAGTACCTTATAATGAGTTTGGTTCTGATATGATGAAAACGAATCCATCCCAAGGGCAAGTTTTCACTCCTAAATCAGTTATTGTACCGATACAGTAAAGTATATGGTTTGAATTTGAAGATGCAACCTTCTCATCTTCGGGAATGATCTCTTCTCTGCCGGGATTTAATCATTCGGCAGCATCTCTCTTGAAACCCTTCGGAATTCGCTGGGGGAGTAGCTGGACTGATTTCGCAGAACCGTGCTGAAGTAGTTGCTGGAGGAGAATCCCGCATCCAGAGCGATCTGGGTGACCGTAAGCTCCGTCGTACGCAGAAGGTGTTTGGCGTATTCAAGTTTTTTAAAGGTTATGTAGTTGGCAGGGGTGAGCCCTACCTCCTCTTTGAATTTACTCTTGAACCGGGAGAGCGAGTATCCTGAAATTACAGCAAGTTCCTTCAGAAGAAGGCTCTCCTTATAGCTTCTTTCAATATATTCAAGGACCCTCTCGATGTTGGCATCCTTTATCTTTTTCTCTTCCTCTTCCCTCACCGGGATGAACTCGGGAATCTTGAAAAGAAAACAGCTCAGGAATTGGACTCCGAGTTTCAGAGCATCGGGATCTCCGTCTGAAATATTTTCGAAAGCCTGTTTCAGAAGCTGCTGGTCTCCACTTGTAAAACGAAGGTGGCGGTGCTCCAGGTTGATGAGTATCCTGTGTATTGCAAGGCTGAATTCCCTGTTCAATCCGAGAATATGTTCGGGATCTTTAATGTTTATCTGAAGTCCGTAGAAGGTGCAGGGGCTGAGGTTATAGCTTCCGTTGTGATGGGATTCATACGGGAAGGTTACGAGCATTTCATTTCCTGTTACAGTAAAGACTTCTCCGTTGACAACACTGAGTCGCTTTCCCTTGGCCAGACAGTGAATTTCAACAATGTCCGAGTGATGATGGTCGGGTGTGGCAGGGGTGGCATGGGCCATGTTCCAGTGAGCGAAATTGCCCAGGCCGGGTATGCCATGCTCTTCGCTGGTGATTACCTTTTTATGGTCCTCCCAGCAGAAATTATCAAAGATCTCCATTCAATCTTTTCCTCCGGACATCCGTATACATGTATAAAATTGTACTAAATCCTTTTTTGAATGTGCACTCCCAAAAGTGGACATATAGTACAACTACAGTGGTTCAGAATCCATAGTGATTTTACCAGATATATATGATTTTTAATAGCAATAAGGATAAATCCTGACGATGAGTGAAACAATAGACAACGGCGTATGGCCGGTAATGACAACACCCTATACGGAAGACAACAAGATCGATTATGACGGAGTAAAAGAGATTCTTGAGTGGTATTCCGCTCAGGGAGCAGCTGGAGTTTTTGCAGTCTGTCAGTCCAGCGAGATGTTCTTCCTCTCCCGGGAGGAGAGAGTCTCCCTGGCGAAGTTTGTAATCGACAATGCCCCCAAAGGCCTTGGGGTTATTGCCTCGGGACATGTAGCCGAAAGCGTGGATGAGCAGGTTGAGGATGCCAAAGCGATTATCGATGCCGGTGTGGACTCCTATGTTTTCATCTCCAACCAGTTTGCGGCGGAAGGGGAGAGTGAGGATGTTGTTAAGAAAAACATTGAAACTCTAATTTCCCGGATACCCGCAAAGAGCTTTGGTATTTATGAATGCCCCATGCCCTACAAGAGACTGATCTCCCCTGAGCTTCTCAAGTGGTGTGCAGAAACAGGACGCTTCAGCTTTTTGAAGGACACCTGCTGCAATCTGCCTGAGCTGAAGGCAAAGATCAAAGGTGTTGAGGGAACAAGCCTTAAGGTATATAACGCCAATGCGGCGACCCTTCTGGAAAGCCTGAAATACGGCGGCGCCGGTTACAGCGGTGTTATGGCTAACTTTCACACTGACATCTATGCATGGCTGTGTGCCAACTATGAGAAGGAGCCGGAACTGGCTCAGACTGTTCAGGACTTCCTTGGTTTTGCCAGCCTTGTCGAGTGTCAGCTCTACCCTGTGAACTCCAAGTACCATATGCAGCTTGAGGGGCTGAACATCAACCTCTTCAGCAGAGTTCAGGACTTTACACTCCTTACTTCAAGCAAACAGATGGAGATTGAGCAGCTCAGACGCTCTGTAGAGCTTTTCAAGAGCAAGATTTTGAATCTGAATTAAACCTGAAAAGGTATAATTATTTATCCAAACGGAGGACTATACAATGAAAAAGATTTTAGTATTACTGCTGGTTTTTGTATCTTTTGGTATGACAGCCTGGGCCAATGGTCAGAGTGATGAAGGAAAGGTAGAGATCATCTTTACTTCAGTTTCTGTATCCGGAGACTCACACACTGAAGCTATGTATGTATTTGCAGACAAAGTCGCTGAACTGACAGACGGCAGTGTCGAAGTTAAGGTTTATGATAACGGATCTCTCTTTACAGCTGAGAACGAATTTGACGCACTGATCAGCGGCGAAACAGATATGGCTTATATCTCTTTCCCCCAGATCGCTACACAGATTCCCTCTTTCAGCATGTTCGGTTCCGGTTACTTCTTCAGTTCCTACGACCATATGACAGCTGTTCTCAACGGTGAAATCGCCGAAAAGAACATCTGGCCCCAGGTTCGTGAAACTCTCCATGTAGAGCCCCTTGGATCTCTCTACCTCGGAAGCCGTGTTGTAAACACAAGAAACAAAGAGATCAACAGCTACGCTGACATGAACGGAGTTCTCCTGAGAATGCCCAACTCTGAAGCATGGCTCTTCCTGGGTGAGGCTCTCGGTGCCAACCCCACACCCCTCTCTTTCTCCGAGCTTTACACTGCTCTGCAGACAGGTGCCGTTGACGGACAGGACAACCCCCTTCCCACAGTTGAAAGCGCCAAGTTCTACGAAGTTACAAAGAACCTTGCTATCACAAACCACGTGATCGACTCTATTATGCCCTGTATCAACCAGGCTAAATGGGAGTCTCTGACAGCCGATCAGCAGAAGGCCGTTAAAGAAGCCATGGAGTTCGCCATTGCCTACAATGACAAGACTAGACTCGAAACCGAAGCCGGTATCGTTTCCTTCTTCGAAGAGCAGGGCCTCAAGGTTACCTATCCCGATATCACAGAGTTCAGAAACAATGTTCAGGCTGCCTACGCTGCCAACACTGCTATGACTTCTTCATGGGACATGGATCTGTACAAGCAGGTTCAGGACATGGCTAAATAATATTTTCCTTACCTGATTAAATCAGACTCCTGAAGCTCCCCGTAAGGGGAAGCCTCAGGAGTTTTTTATCCGTTTTATATAAAATACTTTTCCAACAGAAGAGGGAGTACCGTTAATGAGTACAGCCAAAAAAATTTTAAAAGGATTAACATACTTTCTGGGAACCATCATCCCGAATATGACCTTTGTCGTGATATTCGTAACCTTTATGGTGACCATCATTTCCCGGTATATCCTGAAAACACCCGTAGCCTGGAGCTACGAAATAAGTATTCTGGCCTATATGTGGACCATGTTTTTCGGCGTGGGCAGGGCCATGTCCAGGGACGAGCATGTTGTGTTCGGACTGGTCTATGACAGTGTTAAGCCCCGGACAAAGCTGATCTTCAAGATCACAAGCAATCTGATTCTTATTATTCTGATTGCTGTTGCCTTTGTACCCTCCATCAATTCACTGCTATCAAAAAGAATGGTTACAGGGGTTCTGAAGCTGCCCTTCAGTGTCGTTTTTGCTCCCCTTATCTATATGTTTGCTGAGATCGTAATCAGAAGCATTATTGATCTTAAAACCAATATCATGGATCTGAGAAAACTGGGCTCAGGCAGCAAGGAAGGAATCTGATTATGAATCTCGTACTCTTACTTTTTATCTTTCTGGCTCTCTGTTTTATTATCAGGATGCCCGTATCTCTCTCAATGATGAGTGCCTCCATCTTCTACTTTGTAGTGAGCGGAAGAAACATGGAGCAGGTCTTTACCGTAATGAGCGGTAATATGTACTCCAACTACACCATGCTTGCGGCGCCGCTGTTTATCTTCATGGCCAACGTTATGAATGAGGGTGAAGTTACCGACAAACTTTTCAAGTTCTGTAACGGCCTTTTCGGACGCCTTCGCGGTGGAACCGCACAGGTAAACGTTGCCGCCTCTCTGATTTTCTCCGGTATGACCGGTTCCGCAATTGCCGATGCTTCAGGTATCGGACTGATGGAAATTGAGCAGATGAAGAAAGAGGGATATGACCCCGAGTTCAGCTGTGCCCTGACGGCAGCGTCCGCCACAGTCGGTCCCATCTTTCCCCCCAGTATTCCCATGGTTATCTACGCCATGCTTTCGGGAGCTTCCATCGGTAAGCTCTTTATGGGAGGAATGATTCCCGGTGTCATCCTCTCCATCCTTCTGATGATCTATGTGGGAATCCTCTCTGCCAAAAGAAAGTACCCCCGGGGTGAGCTGATGGCTGTCAGGGAGTTTCTCCGGGTCTCAATCTCAGCCTTTCCCGCGCTTTTTACAGTTGTTCTCCTTCTTGGAGGAATCTACCTTGGTGTTGTAACACCTACCGAAGCGGGAGCTCTGGCCTCGGCTTATGCCATCCTGATCTCCATTGTGATCTACAGAAACCTGGGATGGGTCAAGCTCTGGAGAATCATCAAGAAGAGTGCCGCCAATACGGCCACCCTGGCCCTTCTGGCAGGAACTTCCATGCTTTTCTCCTATATTATCAGTCTGGAGCAGGTTCCCCGGGCTGTTGCCTCTCTTGTAATGGGGCTGACCGAGAACAAGTACCTCTTCCTTCTGGTTGTCAACATTGTCTTCCTGCTCCTCGGATGTGTACTGGACGTCAGTACGATTCAGCTTGTATTTGTCCCCATGGTTCTGCCGCTTGTAAAAGCCTTCGGCATCGACCTGGTTCACTTCGGAGTCGTGATCTGCCTCAATATGATGATCGGTCTTTCAACTCCTCCCTTCGGGATGCTGCTGTTTATCGTAGCTGGTCTTGGAAAGACAAAGATCAAGGGTGTTATCAGGGAGATCATACCGATGATCCTCGTTATGATCGTACTGCTTCTGCTTATCACCTACATTCCCGAGATCGTTATGTGGCTGCCCAACAGGGTCATGTAGCCCTGAATATCTGATATGAAAAATATTGATGACCTGCTGGTTCTGCTGAACCAGCTTCCCCCGTCCGTCCGTTCCGCACCCTTCTGGGCCTGGAACGACAGGCTGGAGAGTGGAGAACTGTCCCGACAGATCGGGGAGATGAAAGAGCAGGGGATGGGTGGATTCTTTATGCACTCCCGGGAGGGGCTGGAGACGGAATACCTCTCGGACGAGTGGATGGACTGCATCCGGGGCTCTGTGGATGAAGCCCGCAGGACAGGGATGGAAGCCTGGATTTATGATGAGGACAAGTGGCCTTCGGGAAGCGCCGGCGGCCTTGTCAGCGCATCCAATCCTGCCGAATTCACAGCCAAAGCCCTTACGGCCGAACTGATTGATCTTAAAACTGTTTCTTCCGGAGTACCGGAGAAGTGGGCAGAGGATAAAACAGTTCTCGGCATCTATCTTCTGGATGTTTCCATAGAGGATATAGGCAGGCTGAACAGCTTCAGACGTCCTGAAGAGGGTGAGCTCTCTATGCTGGATGACGGGCTTGTCCTTGTCTGCCGGATGGAGACTTCCGGTTCCAGTGAGTGGTATAACGATCTGGCACCCTCGGACAATCTCAATCCTGCGGCGGTCCGTAAATTTATTGAACTGACTCATGAGCAGTATAAAGAGAAATTCGCCGATGACTTCGGTGATGCTGTGAAGGGTTTTTTTACTGACGAACCCAATTACTGCGACTTTTTTTCAACCTTTACAAAGGGCCGTCCCTGGCTGCCCTGGTCATCTGTCTTTGAACGCTTCTTCCGGGAGCAGAGGAAGTACTCGTCTCTGGATATTCTTCCTCTTCTCTTTTTCCACGGTCCGGAAGAGGAGTCGGCACGCTATGACTACTGGTTGAGCCTGACAGAACTCTTCTCTTCTTCCTATACCAGGCAGATCTACGACTGGTGCGAAGAGAACAATCTGGAGCTCACCGGCCATGTCCTCTATGAGAATGACATGGGCTACTCCGTAAGAGTGTCCGGCGCATCAATGCCGCACTACAGGTATATGCATGCTCCCGGAATCGATATTCTGGGAGACCAGCGGCAGGAGTATCTGACTGTGAAGCAGTGTACATCCGCTGCAAACCAGTTTGGACGGTCCATGGTCCTTTCCGAGACATACGGAGCAACGGGATGGGACTTCTCCTTTGCCGGCCAGAAGAGGCTGGGAGACTGGCAGTTTGTTATGGGTGTGAACAAAAGATGCCAGCATCTGGCCCTTTACTCCATCTCCGGCTGCAGGAAGAGAGATTATCCGCCCGCCTTCAACTACCAGACCCCATGGTGGCCCTATAACTCTGTTATCGAGGACTACTTTGCCCGGATGGCCGTCTGTGTTTCCGCGGGAGAAGTCATCCGGGATATTCTTCTTGTTCATCCCATAGGGTCTCTGTGGATGAAGTCCGGCAGCGCCATACACGAAGATCTGGGGAACTGCCAGATGAACATGGGCTGGATGGACAGTCATATTCTGAATCTCAATCTGGAGGGCGACAGGTATAATCAGCTGGCACGCCGACTCCTTGAGGCACAGTTCGACTTCGATTTCGGTGATGAGCTTATAATGAAGAACGATGCTGCCGTTAAAAACGGGAAATTTGTCGTCGGAAAGCATGCCTATAAGACCGTAGTCGTTCCTGCTGTTGAAACGATTATGGACTCGACTCTCCACCTTCTTGAGGAATTCCTCAATGCCGGTGGCGAGGTCCTCTGGGTAGAACCTCTTCCCGAAAGAGTAGACGGCCGGAGATCTGAGGCCCTCTCCCTTCTTGGACAAAGAGATGGGTTCTGCTGCATCCGGGACTACGGTGCGCTGATTCAAACCCTTGAAGAGCGGGTCAGCCGTCCCGTGATAATCCGCGACAGCTATGGTAAAGAACTTGACGGTTTTCTGACAATGACAAGGGATATTGATAATGCCCGCATCATTACAGTGGTCAACACATCATCACTGGCCGTGGAGGATGCTGTATTCTCCTTTGCCGGAAAAGGCGGCCTTCGCTCCCTTGATCTCTTAAGCGGAGAGTTCCGGCAGGAACCTGTTTTTTCAGCGGATCAGGAGGGCATGTCTGTCCAGGCTTCCTTCGGACCGGAAGAGAGCCGGGTCTATCTGATTGACAGAAATTCAGCTCCCGAGTATTCGGATTTTAAGGCTGTCTACCGTCACCCCCACTATGTGGATGAGCTTGTTACGGGGCTTCCTCCCGTCTCGGCTGCGGAACTGACAATGGAGAATGTTCTGACTCTTGACCGCTGCCGTTTGCGCCTGAACTCAGGAGAGTGGTCGCAGGAGGATCTTGTCTGGAAGGTTCAGAAGTCGCTGCGTGAAAAGCTGGGCATGCGTCCCGTATATTACAACGGAGCACCCCAGCGTTACAGCTGGATCACGGAAGAGAGCCGGGAAAGCTCTTCTCCCATAGCCCTTGAGTATGTTTTTAAAGTCGATGAGCTGCCCTCCGGGCCTGTTTCTGTAATTGTGGAAAAATCAGAGAGCTTCCGTGTCTTCTGCAATGATCAGCCTTGTGAAATTTCAGACGGTTTCTATATGGACCGGGCCTTTCTGATGCATCGGATTCCTTCCCTCAAGGCAGGGAAGAACATAATCCGTATTGAGCTTGACTACCATGAAGCGGTGGAGTTGGAAGACATCTATATTGCAGGTAGTTTTGCCGTCAGCCAGAACAGGGCGATAAGTGAATGGAAGGGGTCTCTGATGAGGGGAGACTGGACCAGTCAGGGCCTTTATCACTATCCCGGATCCGTAAAGTACCGCTACACCGTTCCCCCCCTTGGAAAAAAGTGGGAAGGCAGGGATCTGGAGTTGAGGGTAGGAGATTTCGCCGGAACTCTGGCAGCGGTAAGAGTGGCCTCGGAAGATCCTGTGTATCTTCTCCGTGGCAGTTGTTCTGTGTCTCTGTCAGGCCTGATTTCATGTGACGCTGAAACTGAGATTGAGATTGAAATCGCAGGAAGCCCCCGCAATATGCTGGGCCCTTTTCATCGAAGTGTTTCAACATGCAGCAGAATCAGCTGGGCCGACTTCCGTACAGAGGGGCCTGAGTTTACTCCCGAATACAATGTTGTTCCATCGGGGCTTCTTGGTGAAGTCGGGATTATAGCAAAGTAGATATTACAGAAAGTGACAGGCCTCCGGGCCTGTTTCTACATCCGGCGGCTGTCATAGGCCCAGTGCAGCAGGGCCTGCCTCTGTCTCTTTCTGCAGTCCAGGTCGCCGGGCATACAGTTCTTCCGTATCTGGGCTATATGCCTTGTCATCTGGCGCCACCGTTTGATCTGCCACTCATCGTGGGGGGAACGGCGGCCCATATAGTAGCGGCAGTACCACTGGAACCATCCTCTGGGGTCCTCCGGGTAGATCCATCCCCTCTCCTTCCAGTAGGAGAGGCTTTTGGATGCATTTGTTTTGAAATAGTTAAGCTGGGGATCTCTTTTTTCTGGTGAGAGCTTTGCCCCGTCAAACCACTCCGCCGGGAACTCATCCCGGCAGTCGGTCATATACTTCCCCCCGAAGATCCCCATGCTGAGCATCTCTCCGGGAGTCAGTTCGGGTTTGAAGTCGGGGTGGAAGTTTTCTCCCATCGGCTCCTTGAGAAGATACTGATAGTTTTTCTGCATCAGGTCATTGACGATAACAAGTTTTCCGGTCTTTTGCATTTTTCTAATTATAGAAGACCCTGACCTCTTTTTCAGGGAAATGGGTCATCATTTTAAGGTTCACCTCAGCTGAGGGGCATGACAACAGATGATTTTCCTTCTAATATAAGTCAACCCATGTATATCAGATATGTAAAAGGATGAGAAATGAAGAGAATAATCACAGTCCTGATGTTTTGTTTTATAAGTTTCGGGGCATTTGCGGACGGCGGATTTGTAAGAGTTTCCTTTCCCTGTGAGGGCAGAACAGTAGAGAATGAAGAGATTACAGGCAGAGCTGTTGTGGCAGTCTATTTAGACAGTCTGCGTGAAGTTTTTGCTTCAGGAGATATGGATAAAATCAGAGAGGCTGTTCCCGCATCCTTCAAGCTTATGGAAGTAGAGTTCGGATCAAGCCCCGAGGAGCAGCAGATTCTGGTTGATAAGGCTCTTGCTCCCTTCAGAGCTGAAAATGATTCAGAGGATTATCATATTACTTCCATCATTAACTTTATTGATCTGAATAATAGGAAGGAAGGGGAGATCGGAGTGCAGGTCTCTCTTATCATTTTCAAAACAGAGGCAGATGGTTCGATCATAAGTGACTCCGGAGAGCGTCTTATGACAATCTGGGGAAGCGTTACCGACGATATGCTTGTGATTGCAGACTGATATATTTTTCATGGGACAGGCAGGACATCCTGCCTGCCTCATGTTATTCCCTGCGGGCAAAGCGCCCGTACATCCAGTTCATTCCAAGAAGAACAGCACCGGCCAGGATGAACACAACAGCCCTTTCCAATGTGTCTGTTCTTGCCATATCAATTATTATCAACCGTCCCAGGCAGAAGAGTATAAGCAGAAAAGAGCTGATACGGAAACTGTTCTCCTTTAAAAGTATCCCCGGTATAAACAGGGCAAAGCTTTCCAGAATCAGCAGGGATGTGAGAACAGGCCCTGAAAAGCTCAACAGCAGAAACACTCCTATACCTGCATAGTAGGGGTAGAGAAGGGAGCCGGATCTCCGGGACCGCAGAAGCCTCGGCAAAAGACCTTCTCTTCCATCCTCGGGAAACAGATAGACAGCGGTTATATAGAGGAGGGCAAGGGTAATTGAACCCAGAGCAGCCCACCAGGAAAGACCGAATACCTCTATAAAAAAGTCGCCTCTCTCGATGCCTGATATTGGCAGAATCAGCATTCCTGCCCAGAAAAAGAGCAGTGAAAGAGAGCGGTATCCCTTCAGAAAAGAAGGGCCGAACTGTCCGGAAACAAGCATCACCAGAGCGACTGACACGCAAATAACAGTTCCCCAGGCCATATCGGCTTCTGTAATAAACACAAGGGTGGCGAAGAGGGCGGAAATAAACAGAATCCCTTTCCTTATCCCCTCTTTTTCCTTGTAGGTCCGGATACTCCATATAAGGAGTGCTGCGAATACAGCGGCGCTCTGAATCAGCCGCTGCCACCATGTATAGAACTCCATAAAAACAAATTGTTCAGAAGAAGCAAGGGCTATAAGAGCTGTTAAGAGGGAGAGGCCGGTTCCGCAGAAAAGCAGACTCTTTTTAAGGTCTTTGTCCAGGGATTGTACTCTGTAGAGCCCGTAGTACAGCATTGATAACAAAGCCCAGGGTATTAATATCATCCAGGTTTTGCTCTGTATTACTGCGGTGAAGCTGCACAGATTGATGGTGATCAGCAGAACCGCAGTCAAAGTACTGATCCTCTGTTTCTGCGTCGAGATTAGCAGCAGTACGGCTGTCAGCGACAGAACTATAAACACAAGGGATTGTGACAGATCCTCGCCTATAAACAGGATTCCCGCATCGTTTACTAAATAACTGTAGATATGAATGATTACAACAAGCCCCAGGAGCATCCACGTAAGTTTCCGGCCTGTTCCGGAACGTTTTGGAAGAAGGGTGAGTGCCAGGAGGGGAAGAACAGTTCCTCCTCCGGCGGTAAGCCATTCGGGGAAGACGGGAAGGGACTGGGAGCTCAGGTAAACAGAGAGGATTCCGGCCCCGGCAGAAGCTATCAGCAGTATAGCGGCTCCGGTTCTGCGCTTGAAAAATCTTCTTATCAACACAAGATTGGATACGGTGAATATATACAGAATGCCAAGTCTCTGCAGGGTCAGACCCGTATTGTTCGATTCTATTGCTCCCGAGAGGATCTCATTGGAAGAGAGGATAAAAAGCAGAGTTGCCGCGGCAAGAGCAGCAGCGGAGAAAACAGTCCTCAGGACCTTCTCCTTTCTTCCGTCCAGCGCTGCAAGGAGAGCCACTGTTCCCGCGGTTCCGGCGGCTGTAAAATAATCCAGATGGAAGGACCTGAGACCCAGGATCGCCGCAAATACAAGAACGACCCCTGCTATAGAGTCCAGCCGGCGCATTGGATCGGGGAGCCTTCCGATAAAACGGCCTGAGAGATAGGCCGCGCTTCCAAGTATCATAAAGATGATTGAGGTCCAGGAGTAGTGGCCGCCCAAAGCAAAAGTTCCGGCAGCAACATAGAGCCACGAGGCAGTCCTGGAGGAAAAAGAAAATCCATCGCCCTCATACTCTCCTCTGGAAAGGTGAACATAGGGAGCGGCCAGCCCGGGAAGCATCCCTCCCAGAAGCGCGGCAAATACGGGAAGGTCAATTCCTGAGAGAGTGGACAGATTTACGTCTTTGCCGAATGATACCCAGACAATGATAAAGAGAAAAAAACCGCTCTGTGCAAAAAGCTGATGCAGCCCCCACTGACGCCTCATCATCGGGATGGAACTGAAGGCGGTGACCAGGGCCGCCGCTGAAAGAGATGCCGCGGAAGAGGGAGCCACAGCCAGAGCCGCCAGACTGATAAGGGTATGGAACGAAGAGAACAGCTGAGTCTGGACTCTCAATGCGAAGTAGAGGTTTACGCCGATTCCGACAAACATCATTGCGTATCCCTGAATCTCCGATTCCGCCCAGCGGAGCCAGGGGATTGATGAGGCCCCCAGACAGGCAAAGAGGATCAATGCCCCCGAAGCGGACTGGAACCAGCAGGATATGTCGGTCCGGCCCTTTTTTCTTTCCATAAAAACACTGCCCAGCCAGAAGGCGAGAGAGATTCCGGCAATCATAAAGAAGCGGGCTACAGGTCCCATCCTCAGGGCTGTGAGAACTGCAAGGAAACTGAATCCGATGACAAGGGCAGTGACTCCGAGGATTCCCGTCCAGCGGTCGGAGAAACGGTCGGATATATTTTGAAAAAAGGCCTTAGCCGTTTTCCTCTCATCTGTGGAGTTCTTTGTTTCAGAAGGCATCTCCGGAATTATTTCGGCTGCCGGAGAAGAGGTGGTCAGCTCAATGGAGTCATTGTGCTGCGGTATATGGCCGTCTGAAGCGGCTCCTTTTTCAGAATATGTCCCAGGTTCAGGGTATCCGTATCCCTGCTCCATAAGCTCCAATCTTTTTTGCAGATTACTCATTTTCATCTGAAGGTCTGTTAATTTTCTTTTCAGGCTGAAGGACCGGAATCCCAGGGCACTCCCGACGATGATGAATATAAAAAACAGACCAACCATGAGTTCCATATTTCCGCTCCTTCGAGGAACCGTATCCTGGACAGGACAGGTCTCCGGCAATATTGATTTAAGTACTATTATATGTCAAAAGAGGAGATGATACCGGAAACCGTCAGGAGGAGGGGGCCGGTTCGTTGTTTTTTATGGACTGTTTGAATATTTCAAGCCTGTTCCTGCCCTTCTTCTTGGCTGAGTAGAGGGCCGTGTCAGCCTTTCTTAATAGATCGTTAATCTTATCTGACTCTTCAAGTTGAGCAACTCCAAGACTGACTGTAACACCTTCGGGCATGCAATCCACACCGGAGTTGACAGGCACAGAGTGCAGGATCTTTCTGCCTAGAATCAGGGCATCCTCAGAGCTCGTTTCCGGCAGGATTATAACAAATTCTTCACCGCCCCACCTTCCGGCAGAATCTACAGCCCTTATGCTTCTGGCAATTTGTGAAGCGGTTTTCTGCAGTACCAGATCTCCTACAAGATGACCGAACTTGTCATTAACATTTTTAAAAAGATCAATATCCACAATCATTACAGATAAAGGGTGGCTGTATCTTATGGATCTCTCTCGTTCATGAGTCAGAATCTCATCAATTTTTATCCTGTTGTGCAATCGAGTCAGTTTATCCCTTATGGCTGTTTCATGTAGCTCCTCCATGGCTTTGGAAAGCCGGGCTTCAGCATCCTTGGAGTAGATCATAATAAAAAGAGCATTCGTTCCCACCTGCCCGAGGAGGTCGAAGTAGAAGTGGAGAGAGTGAATGTTGTTTCCACTAAACAGTGTCTGATCCGGGTGGACAACCCAGTAGATTGCTCTTGTGATCAAAGATAAAACGGTCATTAAAACGAAAAAGGCAAAGAAGTAGTAAATATGCCTCTCTTTTTCAGGAGCGTAAACGATGAATTTCAGGGCTGTGTACAAGGTCAGCACCGATATTCCCGCTGTTGTGATTATGTTTCTGATAATTATGCTGTCGATGATAAGGTAGAAGGCTCCTGTAGAAAGAGCCGCGATTACAGGAATGATATAGTACAGTCGGCTGATTTTCCTGTTCTGAACAAATCGGGTGATAGAGTCGAGCCGCAGAGACGCTGCCAGTACAAAACATCCGTTTCCTTCAGCAAGCCCGGAATGCTTCCCCTGAGTACAAAGAAAATGTAGCCGATTCCCTGAATCATGATGCTTGTTGTCCAGATTTTAAATCCTTTCTGCGTTCTTCCTCCTGACTGATAGAGACTGAAAGACAGAACAAAAATAAAGGATATTCCGAGAATACTGAGCATCAGGGTTTTTATGTCGAGGGTCATGTTGTGGTAAATTATAATAAACCACTGTTCATAAATCTACAAAAAAAGAAAGAAGGGCATCCGACGGGCATTATCAGGGCCGGGATTCCGTTTCGAGTCCCTTGCGTAGAAATAAAAAAAGCTCCGGTAACCTGTGGTCACCGAAGCTTTTTGCCTGGAAGAGGACTCGAACCTCCACGCCCTTGCGAGCACTAGTCCCTGAAACTAGAATGTGCATTTTTCACGATCTTTTCAATTTTGTTAAAAATTGTCTAAATATTTACTGTATATAGATATATGTTTGCCTGTTTTTGCTAGGTTTTGTCAGTCTTTTTTTCTTTTCAGGTGTATAATTGGTGTAAGTTGATAAAATTATGATAATTCTCTTTAAATCTGAAATTTCATACTTCAAGTCTGGCAGATTGGCTGAAAAACAGAATTAAGAGAGTCTCTACTTGATGAAACCAGCCAATTTCCAAAAAAACCAAAACAGCTTATATCCCTTCTTAGAATCATAGAAAACCAAAGTTTCAACATTGCAAAGTTTCATTAAATTGAAAGAATCATCTTTGCAAAATTGAACTTTTTACATTAGCCCATTTTCCGATGAATCTTTGTTTACAGAAAAATCTATAGAGATATAGTGGAAGAAAGTGAAGCCCCGGCAGCTGCAACTACCAGAGCTTCAATTTTGAAATCTAACAGAAGCCTTGCTGAAGGAACAACTGTATAGACCTAGCTAATCTCATACTAGATTGTTTCTTTTCTCATCGCAACTGTGAAGGAAAGGAACCAATGAACCTACTCACAATACAGGAGGCCAGTGACCTCCTCAAGCTAAGTGTGTCCACAATATATCGGCTCACTTCTCAGAAAAGAATCCCCTTCTACAAAGTTGGGGGAAAAGTACTATTTGACTCAGAAAAGTTAACCGCTTGGTTAACTGGTTTTGCTGTTGAACCTGTCCGGGGGATGTCTCATGTCAGATCAGCAGTTTAACTTTGGATTTCCCGGAGAATCAAAAGAGGTTTCCGGTGATATGTCGGCTAAAACTTCTACCGGGAGTAAGCAGAATGCTTGCCCCGGTTCCTATAAGGGTTTATCTATTGCGACATATCTCACCGGGAGCGAAAGCGACCCACATGAGGTTTCCTACAACCAATTGACAGCCAATGAGAAGGCATACCTGAGAGAAGAAAACGAAAGGCTGTCCAGGTACAAAACATTCCGGGAATACCGGGAAGCCAAGTTTGAACTCAAACATGGATTCCCTCTCTCTTGGAAGGAACATGAAATAAGGCCGATCATCTATCGGCGCAGGGGCGAAATCACATACACCATGGAGAAAAGCCCCCATATGACAGTTCTTCACAAGAAGGAATATTATCCGGACAAGAAACACGGTGGCGGTAACAGAGGAAACGTTACCGACTACTCGTGGAAGAGTAGAAAGAGATTCTATGAAAGACTTCTCTGTATCGATTGGAGTGAAATCCCTGAAGAGAATATTTGTTTCGCAACTCTGACATATCCTGATCAGTACCCTAAAGATGGAATAGAGATTAAGAGGGAACTTGATGTCTTATCAAAACGGATGATGCGTTTTGGAAAGACACACTATGGTAATCTCTCCTTTGTTTGGAAACTAGAGTTTCAGAAAAGGGGTGCTCCTCATTATCACTTCATCATTGTTACTGAACGACCAATGATCCTGCATGACTTCAGATCATGGCTCTCTGAGGCATGGGCTGACGTTGTTAAGAAGTGGATGGAGTCAGAGAACCTTGAACCAGAACTAATAGAGTCTGAGTATCAGAAGCATCTGAAAGCAGGTACTGAGGCTGATCCGGTTAAGAAGAACAAGGTAGGTATGATCAGCTACCTTGCTCTTTATGTTGGTGGTAAGACAAAAAAGAAGGCAAAAGAGTATCAGCACCATCTACCAGAGGAATATTCTAATGTTGGTAGGTGGTGGGGAATCTATGGAAAGCGATTGAAAAGACGTAATACAAAAATTACTGAACTAACAGAACAAGAGTATTATTCAAAGATGTTTGAGTTTCAGGAATATTGGGAAAAGAATGATCTTCCTGATTATGTGAAAAGGGAATGCAGGATTGCTCTCTATCATTTCTAGGAAGAAGAGTACTGTCTCAGTCTTAAGGATTATTTGAAATGACCCCTTTAAGTAGAAATGATAAAGGGTTGTCAATTACTATTTCATTCATCTTCATAGAGAAAATTCGATCAACACGAAATGACTTAACTCTTTTTTCTCCTTGCTTAATAGCTTTTATATAGAGAATATCATCTTTAATGTATAACTGCTTCAATTTTAATTCATATTGAGATGGAGTCTTAGCACCAGATTTTAGATATTCAATATTAACTTGAAGAAAGTCAATTTCTTTTAATATTTTTGGTTCTCCAGGTTTTCCTTCATTTGATTTCTTGAAAGAATCTCTACCTAGATCAAGAATATAATTAATGGATTCATCCATAGATAGCCCATCTTCATTTACAAGGTTATTGAGAAATGAGAGATTTTCATAGCTAATGATACAGTTTACATTTTCTCCTAAAATTATTGACAAACTAGCCATTTAGTTCCTCCTTTATCCGGCCCTCTGAATAATAAAGACAATAGTCATTACCAATATTAGAAAAACTGACACGACGACCATTTAGCGATGCGTTTTTTATTTGATTAGATAGACGAGAAAATCTATGATCCTGTTTGATCCTTATATCAATTATTTTTTTGATATCTAGAAAGTGCTGTAGTTTTTTAGAATTGAGTGATTTTGCTATTTCATTCAAATTGATATTGAGGTTTGAGTTAGTGTTAATTGCTTGGTTTAATGCAATGAAAGTAAGCCAGTTGATGAAACTTTTTGTTGAAGGGAAACCATAATTCTTAATAGAGGCCAATGTATCTTTTTTTTCTTCATTTGTTTTTGAAGATAATCTTTTCTTGAAAAGCATTATTAGTTCAGATGGAATTGAAATAGAATGTTGAAGAATGAAGTCTGAAATATCAACATTTCCAGTCTTTTTGACTACCAAATAGTATTCATCTAGAAGTTGATTCCATCCATCAATGTTTAGTAAATCACCTTGGACAAATGATTTTAAATGATCACAGCCCGTTGGATCATTGTCAGAACAGTTGCAAAATATTGACCATTTTTCAGATGCCGGTAATTTCGGCTTTTTTGTTGATCTTGATGCCCCATAGTAGCACCTTCTAATTAAAATTTCTGAGGAAGGTCCTTTTTTAGACATATTAAACGTCCATTCGGAAAAGAGAGGTTCAGGTAGATCGGTAACAATCTCAACTCTTTCACCTTTTTTACCCTTGTTGATTAC
This sequence comes from Oceanispirochaeta sp., assembly GCA_963676905.2. Lineage (GTDB taxonomy): Bacteria > Spirochaetota > Spirochaetia > DSM-2461 > DSM-2461 > Oceanispirochaeta. The sequence goes on along the minus strand of CAXXVE010000001.1, from coordinate 744,046 downwards.
TATCTCAACTTCTTCTTTAAATCTTCTCTGAATTTCTATTACTTCATTCCTATCTATCATGAAACCCACCACAAAAATTATTGTATAAATTTTTATTAGTATAACACTATTGATGGATTAAGCTATCAATAAATAATTTTAGAATATTTTTGAAACATGTAGTTATGAATTGTTTATTTTATCATGCTACATTTTAACGATTTGTATATTACGCTTACATCCGGATGATCATAATGATCCGACATCTCCTTAGACTGATGTCCTGTTAGCATCTGCAATGTCTCCTGAGGAAGAATCCTCCGCATCCGGGTATTGAAAGTATGGCGGAAGCTGTGAACTACCAGATTCCTTTCAGAAGTATCAATCTCCAGTTTAGCCAGTACCTTAATCAGCTTCTTTGAAAGTACGCCCCGTTCCATTGGGGTAGAACTTGATGATCCGTAGAAAATCAGATCGTCCATTTCATTGAAGGGTGTGGCATCTAGCCAGTTGGTTAACAGTTTGGCTCCTCGCTGATCCATGACTACCACTCTGGTTTTACCATTCTTGGGTAGGCCTATTTCCTGATTGTTCTTTACGGCGTGCATGATCGCCAGACCACCCAGTTCATCGTCCCATATCACATCTTTCCATCTGAGGGCTCTCAGCTCTCCTGAGCGGATTCCTGTGCAATACAGAAGGTACATTGACACTGCAAGCCGTTGCTCGTCCCAGAGGTCGAATAACTCAGTATCATCTGTAGGGAAGAGGGAAGTGATTTCATCATCAGAAAAGATATCCCTCTTTGCGTTCTGCCTTGCAAGCTGTTTGACCAGTTCCAGAGGATTCCGGTGGATGATCCCCTCCTGTGATGCTTCGGTCAAAACGATTTTGAAGGTGCTTAGAATATTGTTCTTTGTCTGGTTGGCTTTATCCAGATGAATCAGCCAGTTCTCAATTTCAATACTGTTGAGGTCGGTTAACAGGTATGATCCGAAAACTGGAAGAATGTGATTAACCAGATGTCCTCTTCTCTGCTGTGCCACATCGATTGAAAATCGGTGTCCCTTGGAGTGCTGACGTTTGATCCAGAGGCACTGATCCCAGATGAAAAAGTTCTGGGTGTAGCCTGATAGGGTGATTCCTTTTTTTGGATTTTTTTTCTTATCTATGAAATCCCGGGCGACTTCTTCGGCCTCATATTTGAGTGTTTTGCCTGTAGATCGGCTTTTTCGGGTGTCATTCTCGTAGAAATGGAAGTACCAGACTTTCTGGCCTTTGCGTCTGAAAAGTGTGAAATCGTGTCTCATGACTTAATTTTTGGTGTAAGTTCTGGTGTAAGTCAAGTAAACAGAAAAGGGCATAAAAAAAGGCTCCTCGTAATGAGAAGCCTTAACTTTATATGCTGTATAGCTTTAATAAAGTGCCTGGAAGAGGACTCGAACCTCCACGCCCTTGCGAGCACTAGTCCCTGAAACTAGCGTGTCTACCAATTTCACCATCCAGGCAGACGTGAGGGTAGTATAGAGAGGCGCCGTTTTTTTGTCAACAAGGGAACTGAAGTTATGCAAAAGAGCGACAATCTCATGGATTGAGAGCTTCAGGAATTGTTTTACTCCCGAATATTGAGTATTTTAGGGGACATGAAAGTCCTGTTCATCGGTGAGATTGTCAGCAAAGCCGGAGTTTTTACAGTAAAGAAACTCCTTCCCGGACTAAAGACGGAGAAGAAGATAGATTTTGTCATAGCCAACGGCAATGGTGTTACCGGCGGTTTCGGTATGGGGAAGAACCACTCCCTCTATCTGAAGAAGCTGGGAATCGATGCCATAACCTCAGGCGAATGCGTGTACTATAAAAAGGACATGGTGGGATTTATCCCCAAAGCCTCCTTCCTGTTGCGCCCCGCCAACTATCCCCCGGGAAGTCCCGGAAGGGGCTGGAGCATCTATCAGGCCGGCGATCAGAAGATTGGAGTCATAAATCTTCTCGGCCAGTCAGGATACCAGAGAGTACACCTCTCCAATCCCTTCTCCTACGTGCCGGATCTTGTAAAACGGCTGAAGGAACAGACAGACAACATCATTGTTAACTTTCATGCCACCACTACAGCCGAGAGACAGACCCTCGCCTATGTGGTGGACGGAACGGTTTCCGCCATGATCGGAACTGGTACAAAGGCGCTTACTGCCGATGCCGGTCTGATGAAAAAGGGCACCGCCCGGATTACCGATGCCGGCAGGACCGGCAGCCTGAACTCCGTCGGGGGACTTGATCCGGAAATTGAAATACGAAAATTCCTGACCCAGATTCCCGAACGTTCAGGGGATACCTGGGACCGGCTTGAACTGCAGGGGGTTCTGCTGGATCTGGACGAGAAGGGCCGGGCCCTGAGTATAGAAACCCTGCGAATCCCATGCCAGGAGGCACCGAACCATGATACAGCCGACCATAGTTGAAAGTATTCAACCTGATCATACAGTCCTAGTCCGATACCCGAACCCCAAGGCCGAGAAATCCCAGACTTCACGGTCTTTCTGGAAGGTGAAGGAGAGAACATTTCCTGCTGAGAATCCGGAGAACCTTTTCCTTTTAAAGGGAGATATGGTGGAGATCCTTGTTGATCCGGGCGATGCTATCAAGGCCGCTTTTATGATCTTTATGCTGCCGCTTCTTGGTTTCCTTGCGTTTTACGGCGTGGCATCCCTTTTGACATCGATTGAAGTTTTACTCTTTCTGGCCGGAGTCCTCGGTCTCGCCGGAGGTCTCGGATTCAACGGACTTCTGCGGAAAGTAAAAGGCCCCGGACGTCTTCCTGTTATTCAGAAGAAGATGACACCCGAGGGTATGAAAGAGTTTATGAAATGTCATGATGCATGTAAAAGCTGCAAGGGCTGCGGCTGATTATTCTCCCAGGCTGCTGATGGCGGCAGCCATATCATCAAGGGATATTATCTTTCTGATATAGTTGTGTTCGATGGCTACCCGGGGCATTCCGTAGACAATGCATGAACCGCTGTCCTGGGCAATTGTCATTCCGCCTTCCCTGTAAACCTCACCGATCTCTCTGGCTCCGTCTTTGCCCATACCTGTCATGATAATGGCCATGGATTTGTTGCCGTATGACTTGGCCACTGATTTAAAAAGGACTCCAGCCGAAGGCTTGTGACCGTTCACTAGTTCCGAGTGATGCAGGCGGACGATCGATGCAAGACTCTTTTTCTCAACAGACACATGGGCATCACCGGGTGCAATCAGTATTCTGCCGGGCTTTAAAATATCCCCTTCCGCCGCCTCTTTGACCTCAAGAGGGCATACTCTGTCGAGACTGGCGGCAAATTCCTTTGTAAAACCAGCAGGCATGTGCTGTACGACAACAATTGGAACCGCAAGATTCGGATCGATATCGGCAAAAACTCTGCGAAGGGCATTCGGCCCGCCTGTGGATATTCCTATGGCAATAATTTCGGGTCTCTCCGGATTTTTGAGGGGGATTATTTTATCCCATGTCTGTTCAGATTGGGGCGCCGTGGGAATGGCCCTCTGAACGCTGGTTGAAGGCGTTTCTCTTCTCTGAACATCTATCTCTTCAACAGGAGCGGGTGGGCTGCCTTTCTTCTTTCTGTAGTCATTGCCGTAAGCCTTCAGTACAGATACAAGGTGGGAACCTACCTGCTCGAGCTCATCAGGTGTGCTGCCGCTTGGTTTTGTTATAAAGTCGGAAGCTCCCAGGGCCAGGGCTTCCATTGTTACCTTGGCGCCTTTTTTGGCAATGGATGAGAGGATCACAACGGGAATGCCGTAATTCAGCCTGTCCATCTCCTTCAGGAGTTCAATGCCGTTCATCTCAGGCATTTCCAGGTCCAGCACCAGAATGTCCGGTTTCAGACGGGGGATCTTGTTCAGTGCAAACCGGCCGTTCATGGCCGTACCGGCAACCTGAAGGGAACTGTCTTTTTCTATCAGCCGGGAGATTATATTTCTCATCAGGGCGGAATCATCTACTATGAGTACGGAAATCTTGTTGTCGGACACAAAAACCCTCTTATTTAATCCAGAATCTTACCATATATACCGGGAGATTATATTTCTCAGGCCCAGTCTGTCTTGATGAATTTGAACTGGGTATCCATACCAAACAACGATTCGGAATGACCGATAAACAGATAAGAGTGGGGGCCCATTGAATTCCAGAAATTATCTATAACATTCTTCTGTGCAGGTTCGTCAAAATAGATAAGCACATTTCTGCAGAAAACGATATCCAGGTTTCTCTGATCGCTTCCAAATTTGAGATTATGATAGTCAAACTTTATAAGATTTCCAATCTCCGGATTGACTTTATATGTATCATCAACTTCGGTAAAATATTTCTTAAGATAGTTCTCGGGTATGCCGGTTGTTCGGTTCTTAGGATACACGCCTTCTTTAGCTTTCATCAATGACTTGAGACTGAGATCGGAGGCTACTACTTCAATTTTAAAATCCGGGGGCAGATGCTCTTTCAGTACCATGGCGTTGGTATAGGGTTCTTCCCCTGTGGAACAGCCGGCACTCCAGATTTTGATTGTCTTGTTACCGGACTTGTTTTTTCGTTCAACCAGATCGGGTATGACATAGTTTATAAAGGTGTCATAGTGGGCCTGGTTTCTGAAAAAACGGGTCAGGTTGGTTGTTACTGAGTCCAGAAAGTCTTTGAGTTCCGTATCGCTTGCTTTCAAAGCGGTATAATATGCGGAAATACTGTCCAGGCTAAGCAGCTTTAAACGCTCTTTCAGACGGCTTTCGAGTATCGTTCTATTGGAATCAGAGAAATGGATTCCGCTTTCATTATAAATGAGGTCTCTGATTTTCTGGAAATCGGAGTCATTAAGAAAGTCTGACATATACTGTTATCCGTCCTTTGGCTTACTAAGAGTCTAATTCCCAGAATATTGGGATGTCAATAAAATATAGAAAGTTAATCCCTAAACTGTAAATGAGTGAACAGATTGACAGTAAGGGACTATGAAATCATAATTTCGGGATAATGGCAAAAATTGTTACCCTTTTTTTTCTTATTTGTTCAGCAGCCTCCTGTTCACTCAATTATGAGGATGCCGTGAGTGAAAGCCTGGACGAGTCCATACCTACTTCCGAGCTCTCCGGTGTCAGGCGGGTACAGGTGCAGGGTGGAAAGACAAAGGTCACATTTGAGGCCGACAGGGCTGTGGTCTGGGAAAAGAGGGAAGAGACAGAGCTCTATGATTTTGTGTTTAATGAGTATGATGACGACCATGAGATTATCACCCGGGGAGAAGCGGACTATCTTATAATCAAGGACAGTCAGGACGCCCGGATTGAGGGGGATATCTACGGTTATTCAGTTCGAAATGAGTCCTCCATAGAAGCCGATACTCTGAACTGGACCGATGAGACCAGAGTCTTGAGCAGTGATGATGAATCAACAGTAACCATAGGGATGGATAACGGTTCTGTTCTGAAGGGAAAAGGCTTTGAAGCCGATCTGTATACAAATACTACAACTTTTTCAGCGGGTATTGGCGGAACCCTTGAATCCGGTTCAGAAGGTAAAGAATGAAGCGTATACTTCTCCTGTTTGTAATGCTGGCGGCGGCATTTCCGGGATTTGCAGAGCAGTATCAGTTTACAAGCCGCTATCTCCAGTCGGTGATGGCCGAGGGCCGAGAGAGTACAGTCCTTGAGGGCAATGTGCTTGTCCAGTCGGAAAAGAAGAAGATCATGGCCGACCGCGTTGAAATCCAGGGCAAAGACTTTCAGTTTTTTATCTGCGAGGGGAATGTCATCGTAGAGGATCTGGAAAAGGATTTCACCCTGACTTCCGATGTCTTCCACTATGATAATGAGAACAGAATCATCAGGGTAAACGGTCCTTCGGTCATGGAAGACCGGGAGAATGAGATGATTATAAAGTGCGGCTTTCTGGAGAACAGGGAGGAGGAGGATCTCATTATCATGCAGGTAGGTGTCCGTATCCTTAAAGAGGATCTGGCCTGCCGCAGTGAGTTCGCTGTCTATTTCAGAGACAGGAACACTCTTGAACTGACAGGACTTCCCGTGGTTTACCGCAAGGATGATGTGTTCAGAGCCTCTAAAATTACTGTGAACCTTGATAATGATGAGATTCAAATGGAAGGAGTCGTAAAGGGCTCTCTTCTCTCTCAGGATGAGGAGAACAGTTCCGGAGAAGAGCCTGTTGAAGAAACTCCCTCATCTGAGGGTATACAGGATGAACCAGATTTGGAGAGCGGCAATGAGTGATACAGAAAGGACGATTGAGGCATCCTCTCTTCAGGTGGACAATGTCAAAAAGGTCTACAGTAAAAAGATAGCCGTGAAGACCATGAGCTTCTCCATGCATCAGGGGGAAATTGTAGGTCTGCTCGGACCCAACGGTGCCGGGAAGACAACATGCTTCTATATGATAGCCGGTTTTATCAAAGCCACCGGGGGAAGAATCCTTCTGGATGGTAGTGATATTACCCACGAACCCATGTTTAAACGTTCCCGTCAGGGGATCTCCTATCTGCCCCAGGAGGCTTCTGTTTTCAGGAAGCTCACTGTTGAGGACAATATCTGGGCCATTCTGGAAACAAGGACAGATCTCACCAGAGAACAGAAGCAGGAGAAGATGGAGCATCTGATCCATGACCTGGGGGTAAGCAAAGTAAGGACACAGAAAGCATTCACCCTTTCCGGAGGCGAGAGGCGGCGTACCGAAATAGCCCGTGCTTTAGCCTCGGACCCGCGTTTTCTGCTACTGGATGAACCCTTTGCGGGAATTGACCCCATAGCCATCTATGAGATCAAGAAGATCATCCAGCAGTTGTCGGGCAGGGGCATCGGTATCCTGATTACTGATCACAATGTCCGGGATACCTTTGAGATTACCCACCGTTCCTATATATGCAACCTTGGGGAGATCGTGGTCAGCGGGAGCAAGGAGGAGCTTCTGGAAAGTGAACTTGCCAGAACCATCTACCTCGGGAAAGATTTTTCAATGTAAACAGTTGTTGTTCTAATCGGCACGCATCTTGCTTATTCATGAAATAATGGTACAATTCACAGGTATACGGTTTCTCTATTGGAGGATGACTTGCAGTCTCAACGTGCTGTAATCTCACAGGAACAACGCCTGAAAATGAGCCCTCAGATGTATCAGTCGATACAGCTGATGGCATTACCCATACAGGATCTGAGACTCAGGATTGCCGAGGAAATTGATAAAAATCCGGCCCTTGAGCAGATAGAACTCGAACGGACAGCCTCCCTTGACGATGTTCCCGACAAGAAGGCCGAGGACTATGATCCCTTTGAAAACAGTTCGGACCCCGGTTATATAGGGAGAAGTGCCGACACCGGAGAGGATACAAAGAGAAAATTCCTGGAGGGTGCCGTTTCCAGGGGAGAGTCTCTGCAGGATCATCTTCTGTGGCAGCTCCATATGACCTATCTCACCGAACGGGAGCTTGAAATCGGAGAGCTCCTTATCAGTAATCTTGATTCCAACGGTTTTCACCTTGATTCTCCCTACTCCCTTGTTTCAGAGGGGGAACGGGAAACTCTGGAGAAGATGATCCGCCAGATCCAGGGCTTCGATCCCATAGGCATCTGTGTGGCGGATCACAGGGAATCCCTCCTCCTTCAGGCCCAGCTCCGTGAGGACATGCCCGAGGAATTGGAGACAGTTCTTACAGATTTAATGGAATTGCTGGAGAAAGAGAAATATAATGAAATTATAAGGCGGCTGAAAATCAGCCGGGAACGGTGGGACAGCATAATGGATTTTCTGAAATCCCTTGATCCCTATCCCGGCAGTGTATATTCAGAGGCTTCTTACAACTATGTGATACCGGATTTGATCGTCCGGAAGAAAGACGGAGAATTTGTGATTGTCCTCAATGATGAGGAAATTCCGGTTCTTCGGATAAACTCTTTCTTCGAGGAGATCCAGGAGGGGGAAACAGCAGCCGAAGACAGGAAAGTGAAACAGTTCGTAAACGGGCGTGTCAGAGATGCCCGCTGGTTCATAGGCAGTATAAATCAGAGAAATATGACACTCCTTAAGACCGCTACGGCGATTCTGGAGTTTCAGAGAGATTTTTTCAGAAGAGGTCCCAAGTACCTTAATCCCCTGACACTGAAAGATGTGGCAGCAGAGATAGGGGTTCACGAGGCCACTGTATCAAGAATCACAACCAACAAGTATGTACAGACAGAGTGGGGCATTTACGAATTGAAGCACTTTTTTTCCAACTCCATTTCAGGTGCGGGATCGGGGGGCTCCAAGTTCTCCAAAGAAGGTGTTAAAGAGGTCATCAGAGAGATTATCGAAGAATCCGCCGGTGAGAAGAAACTGTCCGATCAGAAGATATCGGATCTTCTCAGCAAGAAGGGAATTAATATTGCGAGGAGGACAGTTGCCAAGTACAGAAAAGAACTTGATATCAACTCGTCCTTCAAGCGGTAATAATTAATTTTTGGTGACCTGTCTGTTTAAGAGGCAGGGCCACTTGATAGGAGGCTTCTATGACTGTAGAGCTTAAAGGTGTTCATTATGATGTATCAGATCGGACCCGTGAGTATGTGGACAAAAAGCTGAAAAGGCTTAAACATGTGGAGGACGTAATTGTCGATTTCCATATGACCCTGTCCAGAGAGAAACGGGGAGCGTATATTGCTTCATCTGATGCCCATTTTCGTTGGGGGCAGAACAGCCATGTCAAAGTGGAGGATCGTGATTTGTATAAGGCCATCGATGTTATGTTTGACAAGTTAGAACTAAAAACAACTAAGGAAAAAGATAAAATCCAGGCCCACTGAGGCAGGATCTTTTAATTGAATAGTTTCAGCCCCCCTCGGTTCCGAGGGGGGCTTTTTTCAGAGTTTTCACAACTCTCGTCTGCTTATGTAAAAAAAACTGGAATTTTTAATGAAAAGCGGATAAAATCTAGTTCCTGAGTGAATCATTCAGAGGTGAGGGAGTATGGATAAGTTCACGATCCTGGATCTAATTGATTTGGATCTGCAGGATTACAATGCTCTTTCGCTGAGCTGTATAGCCGGTAGAAAGGGGTTGGTCAGAACCATCGATCATATGGAGCTCAATCGTCCCGGACTGGCTCTTACAGGGTTCTTCAAGACCTTCACTCCCCACAGGGTTCAGGTATTCTCCGCTGCAGAGCATGAATATCTGAAGGAGATGGAAGCTTCCGGGGATGTTTCAGCTGTAAAGAAGCTGTTTACGTATCCCATTCCCTTCTGCGTCTTCTGCAGAGACCTTTCTCCGGGAGAGTGGTTTCTGGAGCTGGCTGAAGAGGCGGGTGTTCCCGTTTTGAAGACTCCCCTCCCGTCCAGTGAATTTTCAATCAGGATAATCCGCAGCCTTGGGGACATTCTGGCTCCCAGGGAGAAACAGCATGCCGTTCTTGTGGAGGTCTTCGGAATGGGAGTCCTTATCCGGGGAGAGAGCGGTGTAGGAAAGAGCGAGACCGCCCTTGAACTCCTTGAGAGAGGGCATCGTCTGATTTCGGATGACTCGGTTATTCTCAAATGTTTCAGCGGCAAGATTATTATGGGTTTCAGCGATGACAAGATCCTTGGTCATCATATGGAAATCCGGGGACTTGGAATCATCAATGTCTCCCAGATTTTCGGTGTCAGGGGCATCCGGGACAAGAAGCAGGTTGACCTTGTCATCAACCTCGAGGAGTGGGACTCCTCGAAGAATTATGACCGTCTCGGCACAAATGTGCTGATGAGTGATATACTGGGAGTGAAAATTCCCACATTCAATATACCGGTGAAGCCCGGCAGGAACATTCCTGTCATTATTGAAACCGCGGCGTTGAATGAAAGATTGAAGAATAAAGGCCATTTTGCGGCCAAGGAATTTAACAAGAACCTGATACAGATGCTTGAGAGCGACAGTGCCAGAAAGATGTATCGGGATAATTATTAGAACAACAGGATTGAAGAATGGTTCAGAAAAATACAAAAGTTAAAAATAGAGCCGGGCTGCATGCAAGGCCGGCAGCAATGATTGTTCAGACAGCTTCTCAGTTCGAGGCTACCGTCTTTATTGAGAAAGGCAGTGAAAAAATAAATGCAAAATCCATAATGGGTATTCTTACCATGGGTGCCGGTTACGATACGGAAGTTGTTATCAGTGCCGAAGGCACCGATGAGCAGGGAGCTCTTGATGCGATGTTTGCTCTGTTTGAAAGCAGGTTTGAAGAGGAGTAGTCTTCAGTCAATTATTCTGTTGACACTGGTGCTTGCCTCTCCCTTATTCCCGGCTGAGTCCGGGGAGTGCAGATATCATATCTCAGATGAGGGAACTCTAATTCTCAGCTATACTCTGAAAGATCTTTCAGAGCAGAAAATCCGCAGAAGTATAGGGCAGGGACATCAGGCGGAAGTGCTTCTGACCTGCCGTGTTCAAATCAATACAACCGGCCTGTTTTCTGTCGGGGGGGATCATCATGAATTTGATGTGCGCCGGACGGCTTTCAGGGATCAGATCACCGGTCATTATATTCTGCTGCTTAACGGCAGGGAGATCTCTATTCACGGGACCTGGGACAGCCTCTATCGCGCATTTTCGGAACCTCTGATCTATTCCAGCGGTATTTCAGTGGAGGATCAGGCAGATCTATCGGTTAAGGTTCATCCGAGAATCATATACAAAAAACTTGTCCCGCCCTTCAGCCTGCTCTATCTGCTTCCCGGCAGGCATATGAGCAATCTGCCCTGGGAAACAGCCGTTGAGGGGAGTATCCCTTGAAAAACCATGTTCTGAAAGGACTGCTTAAAAACAGCGCCATCTCTGTAATACTGATGTATCTTCTTGTGATCATCCTGATCCTTGTCTTTTCATCAAGTATTCTGGGAGGGATGGACCAGAATAAAATCGGGGAGACTCCTGTCCATCTTGTTCTTTTGATCTCAATCCCTCTGCTTCTGCTTGCGGCCCTTGTATACAGCATCGCATATGCATGGAAAAGAGTGAAAACAAGGCACAGCCGCTACCGTTTCAGGCTGCGTATTGTTCTCTTTCTCTTCCTGATTATAGTTCTGATTTCTCTGCCCCAGACCGTTCTCTCTCTGCGTTTTGTAAATATGGTCTTTGACCGCTGGTTTGGCTCCGAAGTGGGCGTCGCTCTGGACAGCGGCCTTGAAATTGCTCTCGAGTACTATGTCGACCTGAACAGGAATCTTGAATATATCGGGGGGAGTCCCTTTCTGGCCCTGTCTATGAGCCGGGCCCACAGCTCTCCCGAGCAGGTCTGGCGGGAGCTGAAGTCCCAGTATCCCCTTGTGGAAGGAGTGCAGATCTATACAGGGGAGAGCCTCTATCTCTTTGGTGATCCCAGGCTTGCCTATCCCCGCCGGGAGATCGATACCCTCGCAGAGGGACTGATTCCAAAAAGAACACTGCCGGACTTCAGTATTCTGGGATTCAAGAAGGTGTTCCAGATTGCCGGGGAGAGTTACGGGATAATTATCTACAGAACAATTCCAAGAGAATTTGACCTTCATGCCCGCAATATAACCGGAGTACTCGAGAAGTACAGGCAATTCAGGGAGTATAACCATCTGTTCAGGATAGGCCTTCTTCTCTTTTACTCCATTTTCCTTGTTCCGCTCCTGTTTATGGGATTTGTAGTGGCCATGTATATCAGCCAGCGGATGATTCAGCCCTTTCTGGGGCTGGAGGAGGCAACCAGAAAGGTCGCCCAGGGAGATTACAGCTACCGTATGCTGAGCCGTGAGAAGGATGACTTCTCCTTTCTTACAGACTCTTTCAACTCCATGGTCAAGGAGCTTGAGGTTTCCAGGAGAGAGGTCCTTCAGACCGAAAAGGTATCGGCCTGGCAGGACATAGCACAGCGGCTGGCCCATGAGATAAGAAACCCTCTGACACCCATACGCCTCTATGCCCAGAGGGTTCTGGTCCGCCTTGATGACGAGGAGATTCCCCGGGATGTGATTCAAAAGGGAATGGACCGTATTCTAGTAGAAGTGGACAATCTCAACAGCCTGCTCACTGAGTTCAGGGAGTTTGCCAGACAACGTCCGCCTGTTTCTGAAAATATCAATCTCAGAAACCTTTTGTACTCCATTGTTGAGGTGCTCGAGGAGTCTGCTCCTGATGTGACCTTTATGACCGATGAAATACCCGGGGATCTCACTCTTAAGGCTGATCCCGGTCAGTTGAGGCAGGTTTTCAGTAATCTACTGTCCAACGGAATCAATGCCCTTCAGGGAGAGGGAGTCATTATTATTCGGACCGATCTTGTGAAAAAGGGCTATACAATCTACTGTAGAATACAGATTTCCGACTCAGGCCCGGGTATCCCCGGGGACCTTCAGGACAAGGTTTTCAATCCCTATTTTACAACAAGAGAAAAGGGGACTGGTCTGGGACTCTCAATTGTAGAACGCATTATCCATGACCACAGAGGCAGGATCTGGCTGGATTCCGCCCCCGGTGAGGGCACAACATTTTATCTGGATCTGCCTTATGAGGAGCTGTATGGAAAAGATACTGATCATAGATGACGAGGCTTCGGTAAGAGAGGTCCTGAAAGATATCCTCAGTGATGAGGGATATGAGATTCTTGAAGCAGGCGACGGGATAGAAGGGCTTCATATCATGAAGACAGAGCCGGTGGATCTTGTTTTCCTTGATATCTGGCTGCCCCATATGGGGGGGATTGATGTCCTTCAGAAGATTCGCGAAGAGTATCCGGTTGTCTCTGTTCTGATGATTTCAGGACATGCCAATGTTGATCTTGCGGTCAAAGCAATCAAGATGGGCGCCTTTGATTTTCTTGAAAAGCCTCTTGATCTTACAAGGGTTCTGACTCTCACACGAAATTCCCTTGAACTTGAAAAACTGAGAAAAGAGAACCGCTCCCTCCGAACCTCCCGTACCCCCGATGACAAGATGGTCGGGGGCAGTGCGGGGATCAGGCAGATCCGGGAAATTATTGCACAGAGTGCCGATTCGGAAGCACGAGTCCTGATTCTCGGCGACAACGGTACAGGTAAGGAGCTTGTTGCCAGGGCCCTGCATAACAACAGCTCCCGGCGGAACAATGCCTTTGTGGAGGTTAACTGCGCCGCCATCCCTGAGAACCTTATTGAGAGCGAGCTTTTCGGCCATGAGAAGGGGGCTTTTACTGGCGCTGTCAGACAGAAGAAAGGCAAGTTTGAACTGGCAGACGGGGGCACCCTCTTTCTGGATGAGGTGGCGGATATGTCCCTCTCGGCCCAGGCAAAGGTCCTCAGGGCTATTCAGGAGATGAAGTTCGACCGCATTGGAGGAACGGAGCAGATCTCCGTTGATGTTCGAATCATCTCAGCGACAAACAAAGATATTTCAAGGGAGATTGAAGAGGGACGGTTCAGGGAGGACCTCTACTTCCGGCTGAATGTTGTTCCGATTCATGTCCCTGCCCTGAAGGACAGGGTGGATGATCTGCCCCTGCTTGTGGACCATTTTATGAAACTCTTTTCTCCTTCGGGCAATCCTCCCCGGAAGATATCTGCAGAAGGGATGGAGGAGATGATCCATTTTCCCTGGACAGGGAATATCCGGGAATTGAAAAACTTCGTGGAACGGATTAACATAATGACCGATGAAGACGAGATTTCTGCCGAAACGGTAGTCAAATTTCTGGGAGAGCAGAAAATAGTCAGAAAATCGCCCCTGCTGGAAAAGTTCGGTACCATGAAGCTGAACGATGCCAGGGATGAATTCGAACAGATTCTTTTACAAGACAGACTGGAGACAAACGGGTATAATATATCCAGAACGGCTCAGGATCTTGGAATCTATCCCAGTAATCTTCACAGCAAGATAAAAAAGTACGGTCTGGAAATAAAAAAATGAAAGCTTTGACAAAAAGACAGGGTGAGATTCTGGATTTTATCCGGGGTTACATCCAGGACAATCAATACCCGCCCTCAATCCGGGAGATAGGAAGATTCTTCAGCATCTCCGTCAAGGGCGCCTATGACCATGTCAAAGCGCTTGAAAAGAAAGAAGTCATCTCAATAAGTCATAACAAGTCCAGAGCCATCACCCTTGTCCCCGAAGAGGATGAGAGTGAAGAGACAAGAAAAATACCAATTCTGGGACATGTGGCCGCCGGACTGCCCCTCTTCGCTGAAGAGAACCATGACGGTTCGGTGACTCTTCCTTCGGATGTTCTGAAAAACGGCAACCTCTTTGCTCTGCGTGTTCAGGGGGAGAGTATGACCGGTGCGGGGATCTTTGATGGTGACCTCGCCGTATTTGTCCAGCAGCCTGTTGCAAATAACGGTGAGATTATCGTTGCCATGGTGGACGATGCAGTGACGCTGAAACGTTTTTACAAAGAGAAGAACCGTGTCCGTCTTCAGGCAGAAAACCCGGCCTATCCGGCAATCTTTACACAGGACGTTAAGGTCCTCGGAAAACTAATTACAATCATCAGGCAATATGGCTGAAAAACAACTTCATCTACTCCTCGGTCCCGAAAAGGGGCAGAAAGACCAGTATCTGGATAATCTTAAGAAAAGCCTCAAGAAGAAATACGGTGAAGATCCCGAATCCCACCGTTTTTATCCCTTTGATACGGACATGGCCCAGATCATCTCCATACTTCGGAACGGCTCTCTCTTCTCCGCCCACAAGCTGGCGGTGATCCTCAACTGTGAGGAGATTAAAAAAGCGGCGGACCTCAAGCTGCTGGGCCAGTTCTGCAAGAATATGCCCGATGATGTGACCCTGGTGTTTATCAGTGACTCCGTCTCCATCGATAAGCGACTGACGGCTCTGGTTCCGGCTTCTGAAAAGAAGATCTTCTGGGAGATGTTTGACAACCAGAAGAAGGGCTGGGTTCAGAAGTATTTTTCCGATCAGGGTCTGAAGATCGAGCAGAAGGCGGTGGCTATTCTCCTGGAGATGGTTGAAAATAATACAGCCGACCTGAAGGAAGCCTGTCAGAAGCTCTCTTTCTACTTCAATATCGGTGATGTTATCCGGGAAGAGGACATCGACAACTTTGTCTACCACAGTAAGGAAGAGAATGTTTTCACCCTCTTTGAAAAGATGCTGCTGAAAGATCTTTCGGGTACCCTCGAGGTATTCTCAAAGATTACTCTTTCAGGGGATACGGATCTTGTGTTTCTTCTCTCGGGTTTAATGCGCCAGATAAGAAGAGTGCTAAAGGTTAAGCTGGCAGTAGCCGAAGGTGAAGCTATACAGACTGCTTTTCAGATATATGATGTACGCGGAAAAAAGAACCAGAAAGTAACTGGTGATGGTTTAAGGAAATACGGGCTGGTTGAACTTGAACGTATCCAGCGGGAAGGAGAAGTATTGGACAGGCAGATGAGGGAGCTCAAGAAAGAGATGCAGGTCATCTCGTTTCAGCTTTTTCTGACGCGGTCTTTAAGGGGTGTTCAGTAGGTTCCCTGCTGTATCCCCTGGACACTCTGTACAAAATCAGATGAAGAAAAAACACAAGATCCTGATCATCCTTGCCTACTCTCTGCTCATGGGAAGCCTCGTTTTTCTGACGGTATTTTTCTCACCGTCCCTGACAGTCATGCTCCCGAAGCTTATTCTCATTCTGCTTGTCTCCTATCCTGCAAGCCGTTTCTACCTGCGGAAGGTCAGCAAAGACCGTGAGCTTCTTATTGAGAAGATCTACTATGACCGTCAGACCGGACTTCCCAACAGAGAAAAGTTGAGACTGGATATTGCCAAAGACGGCAGTGTCCTCTATCTGATTAATATCGATTCCTTCAAAGAGGTTAACGACTTCTACGGCAATGGAATGGGGGATGCTGTTCTTGAGTCTCTTGCCAAGAGGCTCAAAAGCCTGGCTCTTTCCTCCTACTCGAGACTTTTCGAGGATGTCAGACTCTACAAACTGGAAGTCGACGAATTTGCCTTTCTCTTTACCGGTTCCCTGGAACAGGACAGAGTACAGCGGACTGCGGATATCATAATTGAAATGGTCAATGACTACCCCTTTCAGGTGAACAAGTCAGATATCACAATTACAATAACCATCGGTCTTGCCGTTTCCGGAGACCTGGAATCCAATGGAACAAAGGGCCCCGGTATGCTGGCTCAGGCCGACATGGCTTTGAAGCGGGCCAAAGAGAAACGGGTTCCCTTTCTTATGTATCACCACTCCATGAACATACCGCGGGAGTATGAAGAGAATATCCGGTGGACCCATGAAGTAAAGCAGTCCATCCGGGAAGACCGGGTGGTTCCCTACTTTCAGCCCATATGGAACAACAGGACAGGAAGTCTTGAGAAATTTGAGTGCCTTATGCGGATTATCGACGACAAAGGGAATGTTATCTATCCAGATACATTTCTAAAGATCTCCAAGAGGTCACGCCAGTATCCCTCTCTTTCAAGGATAATGCTCCGGAAGATCATAAGGGAGATGAAGCATACAACAAGCGAATACTCTTTCAATATCTCTGTAGAGGATATTCAGAACCGGGATACTGTTCTTTTTATAAGAAGGATACTGGAGAACCACTGGAAAGAGGCTCCCCGGCTATATTCGAGATCCTGGAGAGTGATAATATTGTGGGTGTTCCCGAAGTCCCTGAGTTTATCCGGCTCGTCAAGGACTACGGCTGCGGCATTGCCCTGGATGATTTCGGTGCGGGATACAGCAATTTCAACTACATTATGACACTGGATGTGGACTTTATAAAAATTGATGCGTCCATAATCAGAAATCTTGACCGGGACAAGAATGCCCGGGTCATTGCCGAAACTATTGTCGGTTTTGCCAGAAGGACGGGAACCCGTACGGTGGCAGAGTATGTCCACTCCCGGGAGATCTATGATATTGTCCGCTCTCTCGGAATTGATTTCTCCCAGGGCTTCTACCTTGGTGAACCCCAGGTCTCCTCTATCATGGAACCCGGCCGTGACGGTTCCGCTCAGAGGGCTACTCAGGGGCCGGCGCCCCACTCTTTTCCCCGTCCTGTTCCAAGCGGCCGAGACCTATAAGATAGTATTCAAATGACTCTTTTCTGACAGCCTTGGGCTTCAGTTTCTTCACCTGGCTGAACTCTCCCCGCATTCTGTCGAATATCTCGGTTTCATCTCCCCCCTGAAATACCTTTACCGTAAAGTTTCCTCCCGGTTTGAGCCATTCCAGTGCAAAATCAAGGATCTGCTCTATCAGATTGTAGGAGCGCCGTGTGTCGATCAGCCTGTTTCCCGTGGTTGAGGGTGCGGCATCGCTGACGATCACATCGAAGGGACCCCACTGGCTGAGGCTTCCCTGCACATCTTCAGAAAATACATCCCCCTGGATAAAGTGGAGGGTTCCCTTGGCCTTGAAGTTTCCAAGCGGTTTGAGGTCGGCTCCGACAACGCAGCCCTTCCCCTTGATAAGCTTCAGGCAGTACTGGGTCCAGCTTCCAGGAGAGGCTCCGATGTCCAGTACGGTGTCGCCGGGTGTGATCAGTTTGGTCTTGTTCTGGATCTCCTCCAGTTTGTAAACCGACCGGGCCATATAGCCCTCTTTTTTGGCTTTCTGGGTATAGAAATCCGGCTTGCTCCTGTTGGACATATAGGGGTCTCCTTCTATAATAGGTGTAATGAGCGGGTTTTATACCCGCAAAGGATGAGGACAAAAATATGGACCAGTATAATCAGAGATTGAATAAAATTGAAGAGGAGCTGTTCCGGCTTATGCCCTTAAAGGCCGATGCCACTTGGCTTCCAGGCATGACTGATGCCCTGTCCGCTGACGTTCCCCCTGCCATGATCGACCGCTTTCATGCACCGGGGCTGGAGCTTCTGCAGCGCGGAGGCAAGCGCTGGCGCCCTCTGGTTATGGTTCTCTGCTGCGAAGCGGCCGGAGGCCGGGCTGAGGATGCCTATCCTCTGACACCTCTCGTGGAAATGGCCCATAACGGCAGTCTTATCGTTGACGATATTGAGGACAACTCTGTCGAGCGCAGGGGTGGGCCTTCGGTCCACATCCTTCACGGCGAAGACCTCTCCATCAATGCCGGAAATCTTATGTATTTCAATGCCACTTCCATAATCAGCCGGAGAGACGATCTGGATGATGGTCTGAGGTTCCGTATTCTGGATGCCTACTGTGACAGTCTCAGGCGCCTTCACTTCGGCCAGGGGCTGGATATCCAGTGGCACAATGACCATACCACTGTTCCTGAAGTACCGGTTTATCTGCAGATGTGCCGCTTCAAGACCGGTGCACTCGCACGATTCGCCGCCTATGCCGGTGTCCTTGCCGGGGGCGGCAGTAAAGAGCTCTGTCTGGCTGCCGCCGAGAGCTGGGAGAAGGCGGGTGTCGGATTTCAGATTCTGGATGATGTTAAGAACCTGACTACAGGCAACCCCGGGAAGCACAGGGGTGATGATATTGTGGAGGGCAAAAAAAGCCTTCCGGTGATACTTTTCTATCACAGCCATAGAGACAGGTTTCCCGGTTTTGCCGATTTGATGGACACCGCCGGAGAGCTGGGTGTTGAGGACGGGGTGGATGCCGTGGAGGAGGCCATCTCTATGCTGGAGGCGGCCGGTGTCATCGAGGAGGCCGGACAGAAGGCCCTCGCAATGCTTGGTGAATCTGTGGATGAACTGGAAAAGATCTTTGCAGGCCGTTCAGAGGCAGCGCTTCAAACAGGTATTATCAGATCCTTTATCGAGAAAATGCTATGATCTGCGGATCTTTCAGGGTAATATAAAACATGGCGCTACCTGGAAAAAAACTGTGGCAGAAACTTGCAGCAGTAAGTGAAGAATCTAAGAAAGACAAAGAAGTCGGTCAGAAACTCTTCAAGGAGTTCGGACGGCAGGGTTATATCAATCTCAGCGACGGCGACAGGGTAACCCTGTCCTCAGGTGCTGTTTGTGACTTCTACCGCCGCCTCTCTCTGATCCGTTCGGCATCCAGTCCTGTTGTCAGACGCCGGGACGACCGCTGGCTGAGGGAGGGGGACTACCAGTTTATCAACCTCCGGGAGTACGGCTCTTTTTTCAGAATACTCAGTGAGCTGCCCCGGTTCAGGAGCGACTGCCTTGTTTTTCTGCCTGTTACCGACTCCGATGAGGCACGGCCCCTTCATCCCCGCAGTCACTCACAACTGGACCACCGGCTCTCTGATCCTTATCTGGAGAGTCTTGGTTTCACTCCGGAACAGCAGTTTCAGCTTCTCGTCTCCGCTGTCCATCTCTGCGGCAAGAAAGCCGGTTACTACCTCTCTCCCCTTATTGACCCTGTCTCCGCTGTGATCTACCGGAAGCCTGAGTTCTTCTCCTGGCAATCCGACGGGGGCTCCAAGCGGGAGCTCACGGCCCGGGTCAATGCACTGGTGGCTGAAGAGTTTCAGAAGACCGGCCGTTTTGACTATGCCCTGTTGAAGGACATGCTTTCGCATTCCGGCTTACAGCCTGTAAGCGATGAAACAGGCTCTGTCTGCTTCGACTTCAACGAAGAGGGGGCCCTGCAGTATTTCTCCCGTATCTTTTGCGGGCTTCAGTCCCAGTTCTTTCTTGATTTTGTCTATCTTGCCCTTCCAAAGGCTTTCAGTGATCCCCGGATTGAGACTGTATACAGCAGTCTCCGTGAGTCAGGGGGGTGTAAACGCTATACAGGTTTTGCCCTGGAGCTGTCGGAACTTCAAAAGTATCCCGAAATACCCGATGAACCCGTACTTCTGACCAACAGGGAAAAAGACAGGTTCCCACTGGATGAGGAGTTTATTCATACCTGGTTCCATCAGCTTGGCAATCTGCAGGAGAAGAACAGAGGCAGGAAGATCCCGGTTACCCAGGGTGTCATCATTCCTGAGAGCCGTGATATGGGGAGTGCCGATCTTATGAGGGTTCTCTTCCTCTCCCGGTTCAGCGGTGTAAGGCTCTTCCGCCGCCCCCTGGTTCTTCAGAAAAATGTTACAAAACTTCAGAACCGGATTGAAGATATCTATCAGAGATACAAGACGGTTCTCGAGAAGGGCGAACTCCTCAGAGTAGTCGCAGATGAGTCCTATGCATGGTGGATCATAAGGGAAAAAGGACGTCTGCTGATACCTGTGATGGCACTGAACAGCAGTGACGGCAGGAAGCCTGGAACCATCAAAATCGACTACAGCGCCGTAACCGGGCGGAATCAGATTTTGTCTGTTCTGGACTATGACTTTACAAGCAGTCAGGGCAGCCTCTTTCTCTCCGGGGACAACAGCATTACAATTACCGACCTGAAACCAGGGGATGTAAGGCTCCTGTCACTGCAGTAAAATTGCAAACTGAAGCAATCCCCCATGAGATCCGTTCGGGGCTGTGATACAAAATCATTGATCTTTCCATCTCCGGGCAGTACTTTATAAGAATGAAAAATTATGCCCGGGGAATAAGAAAACCCTTCCCCTATACATTCCGCAATTTATCGCTTGTTCTGATTGGAATAAATATTACAGTTTACTTTCTGACAATGCTCTCCACAAGACTCTCCCTCTATCTGGCCCTGAACCCGGTACTCTTTCTGAGGGACCACTTCTACTGGACCCCTCTGACCTATATGTTTGTCCATGGAAGCATGAACCACATTCTTTTCAATATGCTGGGACTCTTCTTCTTCGGTCCCCAGCTTGAAGAGAGAATGGGAAGCTGGGAGTTTCTGACCTACTATCTGGGAACAGGGGTTCTGACGGGACTTCTCTCCCTCCTTGTATATGTTTTTACAGGCTCAACCAGGGTCTTTCTTATGGGAGCCTCGGGGGCCCTTTTTGCGGTCCTTCTGGCCTATGCCGTATACTTCCCCTTTTCACGGGTCTATCTTTTTGGAATCATCCCCATGCAGACAACTGTGATGGTGACTCTCTATGCGGGAATTGAGATTTTCTCTCTCCTCTTCAGCAGAGGGGGAAATGTTGCTCATTCGGCCCATCTTTTCGGTCTCTTCTTCGGCTATCTCTATTTCAGAATACGCCTCGGTTCGGATCCTGTAAGGGTCTTCAAGGATTCCAGAAACAACCCCTGGAAGAGGTAGAGGTATCAATAAGCCCCTCCTGTTGACCCTGCTGATCTGCCTGCTGGCAGTTCTGCCCGCCTCGGCGGAGCCCTATCTCTCTCTGACCCTGGGGATCAACTACTCCGCCATGGGTTTTGCTACAATGTACAAGCCTCTGGATGGAACGGCTCTATTTCCTGCCGACTATGACGAGGCCCGGGAGCAGGCTGTGAACACACTTCTAGAAGAGGCCAGGTGGATCTTTTCAGGGATGGTTTACGGTTTCCGGTTCCGTTATATTCCAGGGAATGCCGACGAGGGGTTTGATGAGCTTTTTGAACTGACTCCGCTGCATCAGATCCCGCGGGGGGACAGCGGCCTTGAGGTCTATCAGGTTGAGGATGACTATCAGAACCTTCAGGTCCTCTTCTACTACTGGCCCGATGAAAATCAGGAGCGCCGGATCGCTGTCAGCAGGGGAGGGGGATTCAGTTCTTCCGCCGCCGCCGGCTCCGTTCCGATGATGCTGGAGGGTGCCCGTATCGGCTCAATGGAAGCAGCTGTCAAGATGGCCCTTCGCGGCGACTTGAGTTCTCTCATTTACAACAGACCTCTGGAGGTGGAAGGGATTGTCTACCTCTCCTCCTCTCCCATTATCCGCATTCAGGCAGGCGAATACAGAAGTTCCCTGAGGATTCTCTATAGAAAGGAAGATTTAAAAACGTTCCCCTACAACTACTGACAGAGAATATTACAAAGGAGTGTGAGCATGAGACGGTTTTTTGGTAAGTTCGGGTACGGTTCCACCGTACTGGCCCTGGCAGGATTCTCTCTGATCTCTTCATGTTCATCCTCATCTGCTGAAAAGCTCAATCCCGGAGATTGCCTTCTTGTTATTCCCACAGAATTTTATAAGGAACCCGGGACAGATCCTGCAAGAGCCTACTATATAAAGTTTTCCCATACAGACAGGGAGTATCAGGTTCCCGGGGATAAAACAGGAATGCTGTCAGTCAGGCTGAACGGTCCGGACAATAAGCTCTTGTCTGTCACAAGCCGGGTGATCAATCCGAAATACAGTGGAAATGACTTTACCACCGAATATAATCTCACCCTCCCTTATAAAAGCGGCCATGTCGTGATATCCAGTTTCAAATTCATTCAACATACTGTCATTGAGGACGGAACGACGGTAACCAGATTTTATATTGACAGTACAAGCGATGCGGAACGGCAGGAAGTACTTAGGGCATTGGATTTTTAGAAAAAAAAATTCCTCTTGATAAAATCAACTGATGTTATATATTGAAGGCGATCGCCGTTCATAAATTCAGAATCATTGAACAGAAGTTACTGTCTCAATTTTCCAGATTATGAACCGGAAAAATACAACTTGATTTCGGAGGAGAAAGTGAGAAAAAGAAGTTTATTGTTTGTCGGGCTCATTGTATTGGTGATACTGACAGTTGGTTGTGCATCCATGTATCCTGCAAAAGAGAGTCCCGGTGACTGTTTTTAATCATCCCTACAGAATTTATACAGGGCCCAGGAACGGATAAAGCACGAACTTATTATACTGAATTCTCAAATATGGATTCAAATAAGGCGATCCCCAGCGGCCGATACAGTAAAATTACAGTTCTGCAGGAAACCGGGGGCAATAAGATCACCGCATTAACAAGCAGGGTTACCCATGCAAACTACTCAGGGGATCCCACATCACAGCCCATGGACATTCCTCTTCCCTATGAAGCAGGAAAAGTAATAATTTCAGACTTTAAAATTGTTTACAGTATTGAGAAAACCAAGTCCAGAGAGTCTGTTTCTAAATGTGAGTTTATCAGTCTGACTGAACAGGATAAAACGGCATATATGGATGAATATAAAGCGGATGGAGCGCTAGAGTCCTGGTTCTGATTTATTAAATAGCCGTTTATACGAAAAAAGGGAGAGTTTCTCACTACGAGGACTCTCCCTTTTTTTAATCAATTGGAACTCTGCGGCGGACCGGGTCAGGCTTCCACCGGGGGAATGGCTCTGACCATGACAACCCCGTCAATGGACTTGAGTTTATCTATAAGTTCGGTGGTAGGTGCGCAGTCGGTGTCGATGATGTTGTAGGCAATCTCGTTTTTATGTTTATTCATCATGTCCTGAATATTGATTCCCTGGTCTGCCAGAAGGGTGGATATCTGGCCCACCATGTTGGGGATGTTCTTGTTGGCAATCAGCAGACGGTGTCCTCCGCCATACTCCATCTCGCAGGCGGGAAAGTTAACAGAGTTTCTTATATTT
Organism: Oceanispirochaeta sp.; assembly: GCA_963676905.2. GTDB lineage: Bacteria > Spirochaetota > Spirochaetia > DSM-2461 > DSM-2461 > Oceanispirochaeta. The sequence continues at coordinate 720,731 of CAXXVE010000001.1, read as the reverse complement.
CCTGTCTCGAGAAAATTCCTTGTCTGATCCGCCGCCATAACAGCACAGTTCTCTTCAGCTTCGGGGGATGAGGCTCCGAGGTGGGGGATGGTTATGATTGAGGAATTGCCGAGGAGGTCTCCATCAGGGAAGTCCGTAATATAGTAGCTAATCTTTCCATCTTCAATTGCCTTCTTGAGGCTTTCGTTGTTTACAAGTCCTCCCCGGGCAAAGTTGAGAAGCCTTGTTCCCGCTTTCATCTGGTCGAACTGAGTGGTATCGATAATTCCTCTTGTCTTGTCGCTTAGGGGAATGTGGAGGCTGATATAGTCGGACTGTGATATGAGCTGATCCAGGGAAGAGGCCTTCTGGACACTGGGTGAGAGCCCCCATGCGGCATTGACCGAGATAAAGGGGTCGTATCCTGTTACCTCCATTCCAAGGCTCTGGGCTGCATTGGCTACAAGCACTCCGATGGCTCCCAGCCCGATGATTCCAAGCTTTTTGCCCTGAATTTCAGGCCCTGAAAACCTGGATTTTTCCTTTTCAACAAGCCTTGAGATTTCGTCTGAGGGGTCCAGGCTCTGGGTCCAGTTTATACCGTCGACGATGCTGCGGGATGAGAGGAACAATCCTGTAAGTACAAGCTCTTTTACGCTGTTGGCATTTGCTCCGGGTGTATTGAATACAACCACACCGTTGTCAGTACAGTAGTCAACGGGAATGTTGTTGACTCCGGCTCCGGCCCGGGCAATGGATTTTACAGTAGGAGTAATGTCCTTTTCAGACATTTTAAAGCTCCGCACCAAGATTGCATCAGGGTGAGCCATATCCGTGGCTGTTTCATAGTCCTCCCGTGGAAGGCGGTCCAGCCCTTTTGTCGAAATCTTGTTCAAGGTTTGAATACTGTACATCTCTCTCATCCTTTCAGGCAGCTCCCGCATGCCCTTATAATTATTGTTCCAACCCGTTAATACGGGAAATCACACTTAGAAAACCGGCCGCCACATCGGCCTGATGGTAGAAAACGCTGTCCGGAACCCTCAGGGGACGGCTTGTCAGGTTGATGATTCCCCTGACCTCCCCCTCCAGCATCCTCTTGAGAACGCGCTGGGGATCGGTTGTGCTGCTTGCAATGATCCCGACTCGGATATCCATCCTCTGGAAAACCTCGCTGATCTCATAGGCCGGATAGAGAGGAAGAACCGATTCCGTCCTCTCCAGCCTGTTCTGGCTGCTGTCAAAGGCGGCTACAATATTCATTCCGGGAAAACTGTCCGGCTTTTGCAGCAGTACGGCTCCCCAGTTGTCCAGCCCGGCAATACCGGCCTTAAGATTCCTGTTCAGATTAAGCTTCTCTCCCAGCAGGAGGGCGAGCTCTGATGCCCTGTAGCCTCTTCCCGATGCGGGGCAGCCCAGGAGGCTGAGGTCTTTCCTGAGACTTTCGGCTGTCGTTCCAACAAGAGATGCCAGCTCTGAGGATACGATCCTCTCACTTCCCCAGTGTATTTCACCGAGTATAATGAAGAGTCTTATCAGTCTCTGCCGTGAGGCTTCGGAAAGCTTTTCTGAACTCATTCTGCTCAGATCATATAGGCAGAGGCAAAAATCAACAACCATTATCTGTGAAAATGTTCACAGATGGATCTTTTTTTTACATATCATATATTTGTGTTTAATTTTATTTGCCTGAGGAGCGATACTTTAAGCGAAGGTTTGCCAAATGAATACAATTGTAACTATCTGCAGCGACAGCATCATAAATCAGGGTATTGAGCGCGTTATCAGGAGCGAGTTTCCCGGTGACTACAATATGCGCTTCACCGACAACATCACAGATGCCCTGGATATCCTCAACTTTGAACTTCCCGAGCTCACTATTCTTCATCTCTCAGACTCGGAGCTTGATCTTGATTCCCTGAAAGAGAAGATAAAAGAGGACTCCTGGCTTCACAGCTCCGGTATTATCGGTGTTTATGACCTGGGCCGTCACGAGGAGGGTAAACTTCTTGAGCAGTACAGAAGCCTCAACCTCCTGACACTCCTGGACTACTCCAGAATCAGAACCCACTTTGCAAAGATTCTTTCCATTGTCTATGCCAACAGACAGCTCATCTATCAGAACGAGCTTGCAGACAATATTCTCGAGAAGTTTTCCGGCGCCTTCAGCATTCCCAATTCCGACTACTCTGTGGTCTCTGTTTATACAGGACTCCTTTCGATGAATATGCTCCGGTCAGGAAGGGTGTCGTCAGTGGAGCGCTTCAAGCTACAGATGGCCCTCTCCGAGCTTGTGCTGAATGGTATTGAGCATGGCAACTGCGGAATCTCCAGAGAGGAGCGGGACAGGAGTCTTGAAGAGGGGGGCAGTGTACTGGAGCTGGTTCAGGAAAAAATCAGCGATAGAGAGATCCGGCGTAAGAGAGTCCTTCTTGAGTGGATACTCTCTGACGAGGAGTCCCGCTTTGTAATACATGATGAGGGGTCCGGGTTTGATGTGGACGGCTACAAGAGATCCCTACAGAATCTTTCTACCGACAATATCAGTCAGCGGGGAATCCTTCTGGCCAGAATGGTGGCTGATCGGATTCTTTTCAACAGAAAGGGTAATCAGGTCACCATGATTATGCAGCACAGGCACCTCCATGAGCGGCTGACTCCGGCAGGATTTTCCACAGAAGAGATGCTTATTGTCAAAGAGGGGGATGTCGTTGTCCGGTCCGGAGATCCCGGGGACTCTATCTTCTACATCTCCAGCGGATCATACAAGGTTGTTCATCACGGAAAGATTGTAGGGCGGATTACCCCTGAAGATGTCTTTCTGGGAGAGATGGCATTTCTTCTGAACCGGGACAGGAGTGCTTCTGTTATAGCCGAAACAAGGGGTAAACTTATCCGGATTCCCCGAAAATCATTTATTGAAGTTCTAAAGCGCTATCCTCAATACGGCCTGTTTCTCAGCCGCCTTCTGGCAACAAGACTCAGCAGGACAAACGAATTTATTGTCTCATCCCTCGGCGGGGATGAGGATGATGAAAAGAAAAGCGATCTTACAATCTGAGGGAATCTGTTCCTTAAACCCGGAATGACAGTGAGTATTCAGTTCACAATTGCTCACTGTTTATCCCTGTAATCTCCCTAAAACCGACATTCACACTTGATGGGAGTTCTTCAGAATATCATCCATGATGAATAGAGGAATTGAAAGTAACGGAGCCGATTCTATTGAATTGATGTTCCATAATGAAGGATTAGGAATCTCTGCAGCAGAGGGACAGTATGTTCACTACTCAGGACTGATTGCGAATGTTGAAGGAACCTGTACAGATATAGACTCTCTGGAAGATTTTGTTATAGTTACTGCTCTTGGAAATGACTAAAAGAAGTGGTGCATTCCGGTTCGTTTGTTTCATGGTACGATTGATGTTAACGGCAGAGTTGTTAAAAGATATCAGGCCATAATGGATGAGGAACTTCCTGAGCTTGAATTGTGTGATTAAAGCATAGGAACGCTTCCAGGCGGATCATCATGAACCATGCTCAGCCTGGAATTGTGTGAACTCCGGCATAAAAAAAGCCGCCCGTAAGGGGCGGCTTATGTTTTTATAAAAATCCCGGGACAGTCTCCTGCCGCGGATGTGCCTGATTTTTTGATCAGTCCTCCTGTGGCATCACTACCTGGAGGTGCAGATCCTTCAGCTGGGGCTCGTCCACAAGGGCAGGGCTTTCATCCATGGGAGACATGCCGGCGCTGTTTTTGGGGAAGGGGATAACTTCTTTGATGGAGCTCTTGTTAGCCATGATCATCACAAGGCGGTCCAGTCCGAAGGCCAGACCTCCGTGGGGAGGAGCGCCGTAGCGGAAGGACTCAAGGAGGTAGCCGAAGCGCTCTTCAGCCTGCTCTTTGGGGAATCCCACAACGTTGAAGATCTTCTGCTGCAGCTCGGGGTCGTGGACCCTTATAGAGCCGGAGGCCAGTTCGTAGCCGTTGAGAACCAGGTCGTAGAGGTCTCCCTTTACGGGGCCGGGATCGCTTTCAAAGCTGTCCAGGTACTGGTCCTGGGGCATGGAGAACATGTGGTGTGCAGGCTCCCAGGCTTTCTCTTCCTCGTTGTACTCGAAGAGGGGGAAGTCCACGATCCAGCAGAAGCGGAATACGGACTCGTCGATCAGTTCCAGATCCTTTCCAAGGCGGGAGCGTACTGCACCCAGCGATGTACAGGCGGTCTTCCAGTCGGCGGCCATAAGAAGGATAAGGTCGCCTTCACCGGCTCCCATGCCTTCCTTGATGGCATCGGCCTGGTCACCGAAGAACTTGGAAACACCGCCGTCAAGACCTTCGGCTGTCACCTTCATCCAGGCAAGACCCTTGGCGCCGTAGGTTTTGGCTGTGTCTTCCAGCTCTGTAATTTTCTTTCTTGAGTAGGCTGCGGCTGCTCCGGGAACAACCATGGCCTTAACGACGCCCTCTGCTTCAAGAACTGATTTGAATACGGAGAAATCGCTGCCCGGTACGAAGGGGGCAAAATCCTGGAAGCCCATGCCGAAACGGAGGTCGGGCTTGTCGCTTCCGTAAGTATTCATGGCATCGTCATATGAGAGGCGCTCGAAGGGAGTCTGGAGTTCGATTCCCATGGTCTCTTTAAATACATTGGCCATAATCCCTTCAGTGACTGTAAGAACATCGTCACGGGAGACAAAGCTCATCTCCAGGTCCACCTGGGTAAACTCAAGCTGTCTGTCCCCTCTGGCATCCTCATCACGGTAGCAGCGGGCTACCTGAAAGTATTTGTCGAATCCGGACACCATCAGCAGCTGTTTGTAGAGCTGGGGAGACTGGGGCAGAGCAAAAAATTTCCCTGCATGGAGTCTTGAGGGCACCAGGAAGTCACGGGCTCCCTCGGGAGTGGACTTGATCAGGGTGGGGGTCTCTATTTCAAGGAATCCTGACTTCTGCAGGAAGTCCCGGGCGGCGTGAGTTACCTTGCTTCTCAGGATAATTCTCTCCTGCATCCCTTTGGAGCGGAGGTCGAGATAGCGGTACTTCAGCCGTGCTGTTTCATTGGAGTCTGTTTCATCCTCAATCATAAAGGGGAGGGTGAGGCAGGTGTTGAGGACTTCAATCTTCTTGACGGAGACTTCGATCTCTCCGGTAGGCATATCGGTATTGATCATGGCGTCGGGTCTTTTTCTGACCACACCTTCGATGGCAACGCAGTATTCGAATTTCAGGCTGCCCGCCAGCTCTGCCAGTTCGGCAGGAGCGTCCTCGTCAACCACGATCTGGGTTTCCCCGTAGCGGTCCCTCAGGTTAATAAAGTGGATGCCGCCGTGGTCGCGGTTTCTATGTACCCATCCGTTGAGGATGATGGTCTTGTTTTCATCAGAAGCTCTGAGACTGCCGCAGGTCGCGGTTCTTTTCATCTTTTCCATAGAAAGGAATGTACCATTTAGAGGGTTCAGAATCAATGCGGGTTCTGCTGAAAAATCCTTTATTCAGATAGAATTGTATGGTTTCAGCCCCGGGACTCCGGGGCTCTTAACTGTGATCAGAGATGGTTGTTCCATGAAGGGAAGTTATTTCCTTTTTCGGGAAGATCGGGACCGGTCTTCTTGAAATGAATCCTGTGTTTTACAGCCATTCTGTCGGGCAGATAGGAACGCTTGGTTTTTCTTAAGCCCTCCATGCCGAGATCCTGTTCCAGGTTGATCTCCTGAAAGCCTCTGCAGTAGTGCTCGGCAAAGCGGTTGAACATAAACTGATAGATCCCCTTGTACTGTATATCACCCTTGGCAAAATGGATTGTGAAGACATCAGGGCTGACCGCTTCCCCAAGCATAAAACCCGAGGGTTTGTTGTCAGCATAGAAGACGGCTCCCTTGAGGCAGAACTGTTTCCGCTTTTCAAGTGCTTCACGGCACTGGAAGTAGTCGGAGTCACCCATCTCCTGTTCCGAGTTTTCCTGCCAGGAATCCAGTAGGCCCAGGGGTTCATGTATATTATCGTCGCAGAGTTCCTCCACATGGGGGACATAGAGGTTCTGGTACTGCTTAAGGAGGTTCCGCTTCTTGTGGAGTTTCCGTCCGGGGTAGTGCTGCATCTTTTCGGTTGTGTAGAGGTAGTCCGAATCCTGCTCCTGAAAATCTGTGTAGAGGTTCCATTCTTTCAGTGTGGGAAGCCACTCTTCGGGTACGGGAAAGATCATGTCATAATCCTCTTCCTTTCCGATGCGGATAAGCTCTTCTGTGTACTCACGGGAGTGACGGAGGTCTACAAGCGGCATCAGATAGCGAAGTTTGTCATAGCTGACACCCGAAAGAAAGGTATGGTTTCCGCTTTTTAAAAGTTCATACTCGTGGGTTTCCCTGAAAAAATAGAGATTTGCAAAACAGTATTCAGAAAGAGGAATTTTAATCTCTCTCAGGAGGGGAACGAGGAGTTCTCTGTGTTCATATTCTAATTTTTCTCTTTCCATGCATTCTCCCTGCTCTATATTTGTTTTTTCATCATTTTCCATCATGGAATATACTCAAAGGCTAGACCCCGAGCAAGAAAAAACGTGAATCACTAGGCATTTACTAGGCTATACGACCGCCTTTACTGTTTTCTTATTGTCAAAAATTAATTATATTTGTTGAACAGGAGTATTCAATGGAAAGAATCTATCTTGACAGCAACGCAACTACAGTTGTGGATCCCCTTGTAAAGCAGGCCATGGATCCCTTCTATTGTCAGATGTACGGAAACCCCAACTCTCTTCACCGTTTCGGCACCGAGACTCATCCTGCCATGAGCATTGCTCTGGACCGGATCTATGACTCCCTCGGAGCGTCGGATGAAGACGATATTATTATAAACGGATGTGCTACAGAAGGGAATAATACAATCCTTAAATCTGTCTTCCTGGACGCCCGGTCCAAAGGCAGCCCCTGTCACATCATTACCAGTCAGATCGAGCACCCCAGTGTTCTCCATACCTGTCAGTACCTTGAGAAGGAACAGGGAGTGGAGGTGACCTATCTGCCCGTCAATTCAGAGGGTATTGTGACTCTGGAGAGCCTGAAAGAGGCTCTTATTCCGGGAAAAACCTCTCTTGTCTCCGTCATGTGGGCCAACAACGAAACCGGACTGATCAACCCCGTAAAGGAACTGGCTGAGTATACGAAAAGTCAGGGAGTTCTCTTCCACACGGATGCTGTCCAGGCCGTAGGGAAGATTCCGGTGAGCCTGAAAGAGATTCCTGCGGACTTTCTGACCTTCAGTGCCCATAAGTTTCACGGCCCAAAAGGGGTCGGCGGGCTTTATATCCGTCACGGTATTTCCATTACCCCGCTGCTTCACGGTGGCGAACAGATGGGCAAGCTGAGAGCCGGGACTGTAAATGTCCCCTTCATGGTGGGAATGGGTCTGGCCATCGAGCTGGCAGTTCAGCATACTGATTACTACGATACCGAAGTACGGCGGCTGCGTGACAGACTGGAAGATGCCATCCTGGCCCTGCCGGACACCATGATTATCGGAGACCGCAAGTTCAGAACCCCCAATACAATCCTTGCCAGTTTCAAGGGAATTGAGGGCGAAGCTTTTCTGTGGGACCTGAACAAGAACGGCATTGCCGCTTCCACAGGAAGTGCCTGTTCTTCCGAGGAGCTTGAGGCTGATGCCACTTTCCAGGCCATGGATATGGACAACAACCTCTCACACACGGGTGTTCGTTTCTCCCTGTCCCGCTTTACAACGGAAGAAGAGATTGATTTGGCGATTGAAACTATTCAAAAGACGGTACACAGGCTCAGAGCCATTTCAAGTACCTATTAAGGGAAACGGATACAATAGAGTTCCGCTTCTTATAGATTATTAGGAGATTTTATTATGGCGAAGAATGATCTGCTCGGAGGAGCTCTCTGGGATAACTACTCCGACAAGGTAGCAGACAGAATGGATAATCCTGTGTATCAGGGTGAAATTACCGCAGCGGAAGCCGAAGGGATGAATGCAAAGCTTGTCGTTGCCGACTGGGGTGCCGAGTCCTGCGGTGATGCGGTTCGGCTCTTCTGGGCTGTGGATAAGGACAGCGAAAAGATTGTCAAGGCAAGCTTCAAGAGTTTCGGCTGCGGTACTGCTATTGCCTCAAGTGATATGATGGTTGAGCTCTGCCTCGGCAAGACCGTGGATGAGGCCCTTCAGATCACCAATCTGGATGTGGAGAAAGCGCTCCGGGACGATCCCGACACACCTGCCGTTCCTCCCCAGAAAATGCACTGCTCTGTAATGGCCTACGACGTCATCAAGCAGGCCGCCGCCATATACAAGGGCGTTGAGAAGGGTATCCTCGATGATGATGAGATGGTATGTGAGTGTGCCAGAGTTACCCTTAAAACCGTTCAGGAAGTTATCCGCATAAATGATCTGACCACAGTAGAACAGATCACCGACTATACAAAAGCCGGTGCCTTCTGTAAGTCCTGCATTAAACCCGGCGGACATGAGAAAAGAAAATACTATCTTGAGGATATCCTCAAGGAAACCAGAGCCCAGATGGAAGTGGAAGCTGCTGCTAAGCGGGAACTTCCCTTCTCTGAGCGCTCCACCTTCCAGAAGATGAGACTGATTGAGAACTACTTCGAGGCCGAAATCAAACCCCTTCTTCACAAGGACGGCGGGGATGTTGAAATTCTCGACATCAGAGAAAGTGCGGAAAGTACTGTTGTAGCCATCGCCTATAAGGGAGCCTGTATGGGCTGCGGCAGCGCCCTGACAGGAACTCTGAACTTCATAGAGCAGGGTCTCAAGGATAAGGTTGATGAGTCCATCTCGGTCTCCGTCGAATAGAAGCCCGAGGCTGATATGAAAAGCGGCACGGCTGATCTGCCGCTCCACAGCGGAACCGTTCCCCGCTGGCTTTCCGAGAGGATGGCCCGGCTGGGGCGCGAGATAGTCCGTATTCTTGTGGAGGAGCAGGGAGCCGATGCCTTCCTGAGCCGTCTGAGCGATCCCTTCTGGTTTCAGTCCCTTGGCTGTGTCATGGGGATGGACTGGCACTCCTCAGGTATTACAACTTCTGTTATGGGAGCCCTCAAGCGGGGGCTCAACCCTCTCTCCCGGGAGCTGGGTATCTATGTCTGCGGCGGCCGCGGCCGCTTCTCCAGAGCTACTCCCGATGAAATCATGAATATCTCCGCCGCCGAAGGGCTGGACGGAGATGAACTTGTCAAAGCATCCCGTCTCAGTGCCAAGGTGGACAACACCTGTCTGCAGGACGGCTTTCAGATCTATCTTCACAACTTTATCCTTACCCGCGAAGGGAAATGGGCCGTGGTTCAGCAGGGCATGAACCAGGACAGCGCAATGGCCCGCCGGTATCACTGGCACTCACCGAAGGTTCAGTCTTTTGTAAAGGACCCCCAGGCCGCCGTGTCCGGCCGCAATCAGGGAGAGCTTATCAATCTGAGCGATGCCCGTGCGGCGGAGGCTCATGAAGCGATAATGGATTTCAGCGGACAGTCCCGTTCTGTCCAGACCGGAGAGCTCCGGCAGCTGCTGATGCCCTCCCGGCATGAAGTATTGCCCGAAGATATTGATCCTAAACGTCTGGGCGCCGTTCTGGCGGCGGCCGGTGAGTCGGGGGTAAGTGATTTCTCTGAGCTCCTGCTGATTCAGGGACTGGGCCCCAGAACCCTGAGGTCCCTTGCTCTGGTGAGTGAGATAATCTACGGCAAGCCCTGCCGGTTTGATGATCCCGCCCGGTTTTCCTTTGCTCACGGAGGCAAGGACGGCCATCCCTTTCCGGTGCCCCTTAAGGTGTATGACGAGACCCTTCAGTATCTGGGGAGCTCTCTTTCAAGGAGCCGGGTAGAGGAGAGTGAAAAGAGGGACAGCCTGAAACGTCTCAATCAGCTGCAGATGAGGATTGAGGCTATGGAGAAGTATGAGGCGGACCCGGAAAAGGTTATGGCCTGGGAGAGGGCGAACTCCGCCCGCTTCGGGGGCAGAACTGTGGGCGGCTGTGCACCAGCAAGGCCGAAAGACAGGCGCAACTCCGGCCTGAAATCCGACGGGCAGCTTGAGCTATTTTGATTTCTTGAATCGTATCTCTTCAATTCTGTTATTGGTGACCCTGGATATGATGTAGCGGCCTTCGGGAAGGTCTACCTCTGTGCCCTGCTCGGGAATCTCTCCCAGCTTTTCGGTGAGATATCCGCTGATTGTAAGTGTCTTGATATCATGCTCCAGATCCAGCCCCAGATGGTCATGGAGGTCGTAGAAGTTCGTATCTCCCTGAATGATCCACTCATTGTCCGCTCCGGTAAGGATCTTGTCGCTGGCGGTCTCCTCGTTCTCGTCATAGAGTTCGCCGAAGATCTCCTCGATGACATCTTCCTTTGTGACAATTCCCGTCAGTCCGCCGTATTCATCAAGAACAATCGCCATATTCAAAAGTTCCTCTTTAAACTGATGAAAGAGGTCGTGAACCATCTTGGTCTCCGGAATAAAGAAGGGCTCCTTCATCTTATCCTTGAGGCGGATGTTTTTTTCTCCCGCAGCCAGGGCCTTTAACAGATCACGGATCATGACCACACCCACAATGTGTTCGGTATTATCCTGGTAAACAGGGAAACGGGAGAAGTCCTTCTCAAGTATTTCTTCAAGAACGTCCTCTACGAAACACTCCTTGTCCAGGCAGAATACATCTGTTCTGTAGGTTGTGATTCCTTTGACAGGAGTATCGTTGATACGGAAAACATTCTTCACCATCTGCTTTTCGTAACTCTCAACAATGCCCATGTTTTCACCGAGGGATACCATCTGCAGGAGGTTTTCCAGGGTAAATGATTTTTTTACCTGTCCCGCGAATATCCTTGTAAACAGAGAGCTTATGCCTGAAATAGTCCAGATGACAGGCCTGAAAATATTGCGCATAAAATGGATGGGGAATGCCATCATCAGACAGATTCCCTCGTTCTTTGCCAAAGCGATCTGCTTGGGGGTTACCTCTCCGAAAATCAGAACAAAGAGAGTCAGCAGGCCTGTCATATAACCGACAGCATAGGAACCGAATATCTGTATTGTAAGGGATGTTGAGAGAGCCGTCGCTCCGATATTGGCAAGGTTGTTGCCGATAAGGAGGGTTGTCAGCAGGGCATCGGGTGCCTTGGTCAGTTTATTCACCATCTCTCCCCGGCGGCCCCTGTTCTTTTTCATCTCCTGAATCTGGTAGAGAGAGAGGGACGTAAAGGCAGTCTCTGTCGATGAAAACAGAGCTGAGAATATCAGAAGAACTATAAGTAATGTGATCTGAAATATCATAGGGCTGCGGCACCGGCAGCTCTCCGGTTCAGGAAGGAACCGGCAGGTGTGCAAAAAGAGGGGGTAGAACTATATAAAAAAGGGTCTGAGTCATCCATATCCGAAATTATTCCTTAAAAATTATTATTATTCAATATATCGGTATTTTTCAAGATTTTACTTTTCAGAAAATGTCTTTATGGAATGAATAAACTCTGCTATCTTATTAATAGTTAAATTGTATTATTAAAACATATATAACATATCAATTAAAAACGGATAAAAGAATGAGTATTAAAAAACTGTTGATTATGAGCCTTTTTTCGGTTCTTGCACTCAATTCAGTTTCAGCGGAAAGTGTTGAACTGCCCTTTATCAGGGGAATGGCAGAATCCAGCGAATTAAAATACAAGAAGGTTGCCCTTTCGGAAATCAGGAATCTGATTCAGGAGGGAAGCATGACCGGAACCAAAGAGGGGGAGGTCGTTTCCATCCTTAACTATCTGGCCTGTGAGGGGGTTGTCAGTCTCCGTTATGAGAGCCTTCGCCTTGATAATGACTATATTATGGTAAGGAATGAGGCTGTCAGGCTTCTGGGGCAGACCGGACGTTCTGATGCTCTGGATACTCTTATGACTGTTCTTCAGAATGATACATCCACCCTTGTCCTCTCATCGGCTGTAACTTCCTGCGGAGAGATCGGGCTGACTCATGAAAGAATGAATCCCCTCTTTACAAGGGTTTTAAAGGGACATAAGTCATACTACCGTGATGACGCCCTTATAAGTGACACTCTGAGGGCCGTCAGGGTCATCAGTGCACAAAACGGATCAGCCTTCTGGTCTTCGGAACTGAGATCGGCTCTTGTGGACGTAGCCGTTCCCGGCAGCGGATACGGGAGAAATACGAGGAAGCTTGCCGCAGAGGTTCTTGGAGAGTTGTAAGTTTATAAAATGAGAGGGGAAGATCTTCTACTTGATGTATAACAGAAAATGCATAAGGATTTCGGTTGCCCCTAACCATAAATCCACATCAAAAGTAGATAACCTTCCCCGCAGGAATGAAAGTGATTCAATATTAATGATAGTTCATTTTATGTGAAGATTCCCGATAAATCGTAAAAATAATTTTCCCCGCCTCTTTCGACACAGCTTTTTCATCTTTCTTAAACTCAATATTGCCGCCTGCTTTGAAAATTATTATTTTATACAGCGGAGTGATTCCTGAAAGAACAATCTACCCCGTTTCAGGAGGAACTATCACTCATCATATTCCATTAAGGAGACCTATCCGTGTCTAAAAAGAAGTTCAAAACCGAGGTGAATCAGCTTCTTCACCTGCTGATTCATTCACTCTACTCACACAGCGAGATCTTTCTGCGGGAGCTGATTTCAAACTCATCCGACGCTCTGGATAAGCTGAAATATATGACCCTCACAGAAGATTCCTTTAAGAATCTGGAGTTCAATCCCCGCATCGACATCGTTATCGACAAGAATGACAAGAAAACTCTGACCATTAAAGATAACGGTATCGGAATGAACGACCAGGACTTGGTGGACTCTCTGGGAACAATCGCCCGTTCCGGAACCAAGAACTTTATAAGTCAGCTGACAGGTGACGAGAAGAAGGATTCCAATCTGATCGGTCAGTTCGGTGTCGGTTTCTACTCCATCTTTATGGTTGCCGACAAGGTTGATGTTATAACAAAGAAAGCCGGTGAAGAGAGCGCCTGGAAGTGGAGCAGCGACGGTCAGGAGGGATTCACCCTGGATACTGCAGAACGGGAGGAAGGAAACGGAACTTCCGTAGTTCTGCATCTCAATGACCAGGGAAAAGAGTACGCCAACAAATGGGATCTGGAACAGATCATCAAAAAGTACTCCAACCACATCGCCTTCCCCATCTTCCTTCACTACGAGTCCAGCAGCTATGAAGGTGAAGGCGACGACAGGAAAGAGATCAAGGAAGACAAGGTCGAGCAGATCAACTCTGCGTCGGCCCTCTGGAAACGTTCCTCCCGTGAGATCAAGGAAGAGGAATATAACGAGTTCTACAAGTCCATCTCCAACGATATGGACGATCCTATGGTCAAGATTCATACCCGCGCCGAGGGAACTCTTGAGTACACAACTCTCTTTTTCATTCCCAAAAAGGCTCCCTTCGACATGTATCAGGCCGACTACAAGCCCGGTGTTAAACTCTACGTCCGCCGTGTGTTCATCACCGACGACGACAAGGAACTGCTGCCCACATACCTCCGCTTTGTCCGTGGTGTGATCGACTCAGAGGACCTGCCCCTCAATGTGAGCCGTGAGATTCTGCAGAAGAACAAGATCCTCTCCAGCATCAAGAACGCCTCTGTAAAGAAGGTTCTCGGTGAGCTGAAAAAGCTGGCGGACAAGGAAGAGGAGTACAAGGAATTTATCGATCAGTACAACAGACCTCTGAAAGAGGGTGTCTACTCGGACTACGCCAATAAAAACGACCTGATGGAGCTTGTTCGCTTCAAGTCCACCTCCGTTGAGGGCTGGACCAGTCTCGCCTCCTATGTAGACAGGATGACCGACGATCAGAAGGCCATCTACTACATCACAGGGGACAATGAAACTACCTTGAGAAACTCTCCCCTTCTGGAAGCCTATAAGAAGAAGGGAATCGAAGTTCTGATCATGGACGATGAGATCGATGAGATCGTTGCCCCCATGATGGGAACCTACAAAGAGAAAGAGATGAAGGCCGTCAACAAGTCAGGCAGCGCCGATGATCTGAAGACTGAAGAGGACAAGGAAAAGGAAAAGACCGTTGAACCCCTTCTGAAGAAGATCAAGGAAGCTCTGGGAGAAGAGGTGAAGGATGTTATTGCCTCCAGCCGTCTCCATGAGTCGCCCAGCTGTATCGTTGCCGACGAGAATGATCCCACAGCCCAGATGCAGCAGATGCTGAAGGCCATGGGACAGACAGAGATGCCCGAGATTAAACCTATTCTTGAAGTAAATCCCGATCATGCCATCGTCAAGCAGCTCTCAGACTCCTCTGACCAGGCTCTCCTTGAAGATGTGGCCCACCTCCTTCTGGATCAGGCGATCCTCTCGGAAGGTGCCTCTCTGAAAGATCCCCACGGATTTGCCCAGAGACTGAACCGGATTATGGAGAAGGCTCTGTAAGTCTTTCCATTCGGAAATATAGGGCCGGTTCAAACGGCTGAACACAGGGCTGCTCCATCAGAGGGCCCCGTTAAAGGGACTGCTCATGCCGGGCAGTCCTTTTTTTTGACTTCACCGGGATTATGGAAAATAATTGGAGTATGAGAATACCGGAGGAGAGTATGGATAGAGTTCTGCAGCTGGGATGGGGAGAAAACCGGATGACCGGCCGCAGCACTCCATGACGATTCTTGTGGGCCACAGCAATATGGATCTGGACTGCCTGGGTTCTCTGGTACTGGGGCGTTATCTTTATCCTGATGCTCTGTGTGTAAAAAGCCGTCTGATCCATCCGGTGGCGAAGTCTCTCTACAATCTCTATAAGAACCATCTTGATTTTCTCTCCTCAGGGGCCCTCCGCGGAAAGGATGTGGATAAAATCGTTGTCTTTGATACAAGGACTACGGGGCGGATCAAAGAGTATCTTGAGTTTCTTCCCGACTTCAACGGGGAGATGTACATCTATGACCACCACTCCAACGACAGCTGCGACCTTGAGAATGCCTGCATCCTGAGTGAGGACTACGGTGCAAATACGACTGTCGTTGCCTCCCTCCTTATGGAAAAAAATATCAAAGTGGATCCGGTGGATGCTACCATAGCCCTGACAGGGATTTTTGCAGATACAGGCAACTTCACCCATGAAAATGTCTGTCTGCAGGACTTTACGGCGGCTTCCTGGCTGCTGAAGCAGGGGGCCAGTATGAAACTTGTAAGCCAGTTCCTGAAACCCCTGAAGCAGGAGTATCAGATAACTCTCTTTCACCAGGTTCTGAACCGCCTTGTCTACAAGAAGATCCACGGACATACCATAATCCTCAGCTACTACGAGATGAAGGACCAGGTCAGCGGCTTGGCTCCCATTGTGGAAAAGGTCTTCGAGGTGGAGAATGCGGATGCCTGCTTTGTCCTTTTCGGCCTCGAGAAGGCCAAGAAAACTCTGATTATAGGAAGAAGCCAGAAGGAGACAATTGATGTCAGCAGTATTCTGGCCCCCTGGGGCGGAGGCGGTCATACCCGGGCTGCTTCGGCCCAACTGAAGGGGAAGTTCGGTCAGGAGGTGTATGAATCATTTATTCACGGTTTGACCCACTCCCTGGTTCCTGCAGTATCTGCTGAGGACCTTATGACCACGGATGTGGATATTATAAGGGACGGCTGGACAGTTCTGGATGCCTCTCTTTTTCTTGAAAAGAACGGTCATACCGGCGCTCCTGTCCTGAATGATGAGGAGCTTCTTGTCGGGTTTATGACTCTCCGTGATATCAGCAAAGCCAGAAAGAGCGAGCAGATGCACTCTCCCGTCCGCAGCTACATGACCCGGAAGGTCAGAAGCTGCTGCAGGGATGCAAGCATAAAGGAGCTTGAAAGCTTTTTTCTGCAGCACAATGTGGGGCATATTCCCGTGGCTCAGGAGGGAAAGCTGATTGGGATTGTGACACGTACCGACTATCTGAACTATCTGGAGCGCCGCTGAGGAGTCATCTTCCTCTGAAGTCTATACTTCCAGTTCCCTTATAATCCGGCAGGCTTCTTCAATGCTGGCGGAGTTGACCTCCAGGCTTGTCACAAGACGGATCTCTTCCGGGGCTGTGGCGATGATCATTACACCGCGGTCGGCCAGTTTTCTCTCTATAGCCGATGCATCCAGACCGTCTGTTTTGACAAAGAGGATATTGGTCTCTACCTTTGCAGTCTCCACCCGTCCCCAGGCTGTGGTGTTTACCGCTTCCGCCAGGGCTTTTGCGTGGTCATGGTCTTCAGTAAGGCGATCAATGTTGTTTTCAAGAGCGTAGATTCCGGCCGCAGCCAGAACTCCCGCCTGTCTCATGCCTCCCCCCAGTATCTTTCTCCAGCGCCGGGATTCGGTTATAAGTTCCCGGCTTCCTGCAATCATGGACCCCACCGGGGCTCCCAGACCTTTGGAGAGGCAGAAGTTTGCGGAATCAACATGGGAGAAAACCTCGGCGAGGCTTAATCCTGTTGAGGCGCAGGCATTAAAACAGCGCGCTCCATCCATATGGACAGGAAGCCCTTTCAAGCGGGCAAATGCAGACATTGCGGAGAGCTCATCTTTACCCCAGCAGGTTCCTCCCTCGAAGTTGTGGCTGTTTTCGATGGCTATCAGGCTTGTATGGGCAATGTCATAGTCATTCTCCTTGATGCATGATGCAAGGGTTTCAGGCTTGAGAATCCCTCTCTCTCCGGGGGCGGCAATGGGAACAGTTCCTGCCACAGCGGCAATCCCACCCACTTCATGGTGGAGGATATGGGCCTTCTCATGGAGAATTACCTCCTTTCCCCGGCCTCCCAGAATAGTCAGGGGAATCAGGTTCCCCATGGTTCCTGAACTTACAAAAAGAGCGGCCTCGGCGCCGCAGAGCTCGGCTGTCATCTCCTCCAGCCTGTTGACCGTGGGGTCCTCACCGTAGACATCGTCTCCGACTTCTGCATTGTACATTGCTTTGCGCATGGCTTCTGATGGTCTTGTAAAGGTGTCGCTTCTCAGTTCAATTCTGTTCATGGCCTTTCTCCTGATTACCGGCGAAGAGTCTCAAGCTGTTTGAAAAATCCCGGATAGGTGATATCCACAGCCTCTGCTGTATCGATTACTGTTTTCCCCTCGGCTCCCAGTGCCGCAATGGAGAGAGCCATTACCACCCTGTGGTCGCCGTGGCCTCTGACTTCGGCTCCCTTGAGGGAACCGCCCTGAATGATCATGCCGTCGGGGGTCTCCTCTATATTCGCCCCCATCTTCCGGAGCTCCGCCGTCATCACGGCTATCCTGTCGGTCTCTTTCATGCGGGCCTGGGGAACATTGATGATTCTTGTCTCTCCTTCTGCGTAGCAGGCGGTAACCGCAAGGGCAGGCAGGGCATCGGGGGTGTCATTCAGATCAAGGACAGCACCCTTCAGTCTGCCGCCGGAGACCTGTATACCATCATCCCTGTGCTCCACCGAAACACCCATGGTGCTCAGATACTCAAGTACAGCCTTGTCGCCCTGGCTGTCCTCCATGTCCAGCCCCTTCAGGAGCAGGGTGGAGCCTGTAAGCGCAGGGGCACAGAAGAAAAAGGTAGCCGAAGAGAAGTCCGCGGCAATGGGTTCGTCAAAGGGGCTGTACTTCTGGCCGCCGGAGATTCTGAACTCCTTCATGCCGTCCTGAGTCCAGGATAGCTTCTGTTTCTCCATCCATTTCAATGTCATTTCCGCATAGGGCTGCTCCATCAGAAGGGGAACTTTGATGCGGATATTCTGTTCTGAAGAGGGGAGAAGGGGAGCTGCCAGAAGGAGGGCCGAGAGATACTGGCTTGTGGGGCACTCGATAGAGCACTCCCCCGCCTTCAAAGGGCCTTTTACATAGTAGGGCGCGCATCCGTTTTCGGCTGATACAACATCAACGCCGAGATCTTTCAGTGCATTGAGCAGACGGTCGGCAGAGCGGCGGCGGATCTGTTCATCTCCGTCAAAGTGAACCTTCCGCCCCAGGGCCGCCGCGATGGCAGTGAGGAGGTAGAGGGATGTTCCGGAGTTGCCTACATCAATAAAGACATCCTCTCCAGCACCGAAGGGGATGGGTGATAGAACTTCCCAGCCGTCTTCACTGTCCTTGATTACGGCTCCCAGCTTTCTGCAGGCTTCCAGGCAGGACAGGGTATCCGCCGAGTAGAGGGGACGCCTGATACGGCTCTTTCCCTCTGCCAGGGAGGCGATCAGCAGGGCTCTGATAGTATGGGACTTGGAGGCGGGTACCTGAACCGACCCCTCCAGTCTGACCGGGGCATCCAGGGGGCCCGCTTTTCCTGTAATTGTGACTGTGCTCATAATACTGATGAGAATAGCAGATTCGGCGGTCTTCTGTCCAAGGGAAACTGAGTATTTAATTGAACAGGCAGGGGGCTGTCTACCTGTTTATTCCGCCTTTTGGCGGAAGGTCCGGGTGGGATTCTCCGCTCCACAGGCAGGTACGGAGGTTGATCCTTCCGGACCGGCTGAAGGAGACCCCTTCAGATTCAAGAAGTTTTCTCTGAACCACTCCACCCTCTCCGGGAAGGGAAATCTCTCCCGAGGCGTTCACGACTCTGTGCCAGGGCAGGTTCTGTTTCCGGCTGGAGCTGTGGAGGAGTCTGGCTACCTGACGGGCTCCGCGGGGGGAACCTGCCATCCCTGCTATTCTGCCGTAGCTGCAGACCATTCCCCGGGGTATCATTCTGATGATCTCAAACACCTTGATTGAAAATTCTTCCATTTCTCCTTCCTGCCTTACAGATTCTCCGGTCCCTGTGGAATCCTTCGTCTGCCAGGGTCTGTCAGCGGCTGTTCCGGCAGACCGGACAGCCGAGAACATGAACGTGCATCTTCCGACCGGGACGCTCAAAGACCCGAGCCACTGCAAAGCTGCCCTCCTTCATCTGCAGACCGCAGGAGGGGCAGCGCCGCTCCCGTTCGGGCTGATGGAAACCGGCGGGGTGATCCGGATAGCACCAGGGACAGCCGTAGATATTCATCAGCCTGTCCTCTCCTCTGCTGTAGATCTGGGAGTGGACCCGCTCGCCCCTGTGAAGTTTTTTACCGCAAAGGGGGCAGGGGGTACGGTCGTCTTCCATACTCTCAGGAAGAAAGTCCTCCTCCCGGCCGGCCTGTGAGGCTGAATGACCCTTCTTTTCCCTGAAAAGACTCAGGATAAGGTAGAGGAAGAGTCCCGCGAGAAACAGGATTATGAGAATTTCAGGAAACACCGGAGAACCCCCTGGTGAATCTGGTCAGAAGCAATGGTTTCATATATCCTACATCTTATGGCAATACTGTATATGGTGGCAACTCCTGTTGGAAATCTTCAGGACATGACCTACCGCGCTGTTGAAATACTGAACGAAGTGGATATCATCGCCTGTGAAGATACAAGGCAGAGCGCGAAACTCCTCAATCACTACGGCATTCAGAAGCATCTGATAAGCTGCCGGGCCCGGAACGAGAAGCAGAGCGCTCCGGGAATTGTAAAACTCCTGGATGAGGGAAAGAATATCGCCTATGTCTCCGATGCGGGGACTCCGGTGATCAGCGATCCCGGACGGTATCTGGTCCGCTGTGCCCGTGACGGCGGGCACGAAATTCTTCCCATACCCGGTGCTTCCGCCTTTACAACCCTCATCTCAATCTGCGGGTTTCCGGGGAAATCTTTTCTTTTTGAAGGGTTTCTCTCCCCAAAACAGGGTAAAAGAAGAAAAAGACTGACTGAACTCCTGGAACGGGAGGAGTCTTTTATGGTCTATGAGTCCCCTTTCCGGGTAATAAAGCTGCTTCAGGAGATCGCAGACCTCGATCCTGAGCGGGAAATTCTCCTTGGAAGAGAAATGACGAAAAAATTTGAAGAGTATTTGGAAGGAACTGCCGATAACTTAATTTACCTGCTGGAAAGTAAAAATACCATAAAAGGTGAGTTTGCATTACTTGTTTCCGCAGAGAAAAAAGGTTAATATTATGACAGGCGTGTCGATATTTATTAATGGAGAGCAAAGGAGCTGACATGACAATAGATAGAATAGGCCCGGTAGATCCATTATCTCGATTCAATAAAACCGAGAAAGCAGTCCGGTCCGAACTGAAAGAAAAAACCGATTCCATCGATGTCTCCAGCGAAGCCAAGAAGAGTGCCGAGCTGCTTCAGACACTGGATAGTGTGAAAGCTGCTCCCGATGTCCGAGAAGATCGAATTGCCGAGGTTAAGGCCCGCCTTCAGGATCCCAACTATATCAACGACACGGTTGTGAACTCAGTTGCAGACAAACTGATGGATCTATTTGGAATTTAAGAGCGTTTCAGTGTATATTACAGGCAGGGCTTCGGGCTCTGCCTTTTTTTTGAACTTATCCTTTTGGAGACATTATGGCTGAGATTTTTCTTAATGTCCCTTCCCGTATCCTCTTCGGGATAAATGAGACAAACCGCCTGGGTATGGAAATCAGTAAACTCTGCAGGAGGGTCCTTATTGTAAGCGATCCCCTCTACAAGGACGGCGTGCGCAAGCTCCAGTCTCTGCTGGAGAGTCACGGCATCGGCGCTATCTTTCATGAAGCGGAAGCCCTGAAAGGAAGCTCCTTCTCTGTCGAGACATGCCAGAATCTGGCCCGGGGAAGTCATGTTGAAGCCGTACTCGGCTTCGGCGGCGGACGGGTTCTCTCTATTGCCCGGGCTGTTGCCGCTACGGTACCCGAAAATCTTCATCCCGATATCGTTATGGAGCGGGGAACAGGGGGAGCTCTGTCTCTTCCCTGTATTGAAGTTACCCCCGACTTCTGGTCACCCCTTCTTCTGCAGTCACGGTTTCAGCTGACAGGCAGCCGGGACGGAGTGAGCTGCGTTGCCGATTTCAACTCAAACAGTTCAAGCATTCTAGTCTGTGATGCGGTGCAGTCCCTGACTCTTCCCGAGAGGCACAGAACCCCTCTGTTTTTTGAACTGCTCCTCAATACCTTAAGCTGCGCTGTTTTCCCCGGAAAGACCTTTCTTTCAGGTGTCCACAGCCTTTCGGCATTCCGTCTTATCTGGAAAAGAAAAAAGTCCCTTGTGGGGCAGTGGGATCTGGATACGGCTTCGGACCTGATGCAGGCCGGATTTCTGACATCCATGGCCCATAAAGAGACCGGCGCTTTCTGGCCCGGGATTCTTTCCATGGCAGTCAGCGGACACTTTGATATTTCCCGTCCCATAACGGCAATGATCCTCCTTCCCTTTATACTGGACTACTTCTGTTCGGCGGCGGTCAGTGAAATAACCGCTTTTCTCAATCAGCTGAAAGATGTGGAGGACGCTCCCCGCACTCCCGACGAGCTGAGAGACGGTATACGGGAACTGATAGGATGGTACTCCATGCCCTCACAGCTTCGTAATACAGGTATTTCCCAGGAATCACTGGCTCTTGCCGCTGAAACTACCGGTCAAATCCTGAGCCAGCTGGGCAGCAGCGGAATTACTGTAGACCAGATCTACACCATTCTGAGAAGCAGCTGGTAATGATTACTGTAAGAAAACTCCTCTCTCTGAAAGACGGCACCCGCGAGAGGAAGATTATAAGAATTCTAAGCGACTGGGAAACCGGTCTTAAACAGGGGCGTCTTCCTGACTATCCCTGGCTGAGGGATTTTACAAAGGCCATTGACGGTGAGAAGGCCCTGGCAGGAGAATCCCGGCTCCTTGAGGACATCAGAATCCTTGCATCCTCTGCCCTTCCGGCGGATCACGAGGCACTTCTTTTTTCACTGAACCGGCTGCGTCATCATTTTATGAACTATATGGATATCGCTCCCGCCGACTGGGATATGGTGAATCCTGAAGACGGCAGTGAGGGACCGGGCAGGACCTTCCCATTCTCCCTCTACCTTGATGATCTGCGCTCTCCTTTTAATGTGGGTTCTGTTTTCAGGACAGCCGAATGCCTCGGTGTCTCCCGCATCTATCTGTCACCGGGGACTGCAGATCCCGGACACCCCCGGGCCAGAAGAACCGCAATGGGCTGTACAGAAAGGGTCCCCTGGTCACGTCTTGATTATTCGGGGCTTGAAGATCTGGGAGAGACTGTCTTTGCCATGGAGCTGGGGGGAGCGGAGCTGGACGGATTCAGCTTTCCTGAAAAGGGGATAATGGTTCTGGGGTCTGAAGAGCTCGGAGTAAGCCCTGAGTGTATGGCTCTTGCAAAAAAAACGGGAGGCACAGTCTCCATACCTCTATACGGAAACAAAGCCTCCCTTAATGTTTCAGTGGCTTTCGGCATCGTTATGAATGCCTGGGCCTCCTCCTTTGCCTGACCGCTTTTTAGCGGTGAAGGGCGCTTTCGATAGCTCCCTGGTTGAAGCCGACAATTACTCTGCCGTTTATATCGATAACCGGAACTCCCATCTGGCCTGATTTCTTGATCATCTCTTCGGCTTTCTGGGGATTAACTGCTACATTGTAATCTGTAAAGGGAATATTGTTTTTCTTGAAAAAATCTTTAGCAAGGTTGCAATATCCGCAGCTGGGTGTTGAATATACTACTACTGACATATTTTTCTCCTTGAATCATTCTATATAGTAAAAACTGTATATTAGAATATACTGCAGGCTTTGTCAGTCGTCAAGAGTTGATAGCTGTTTTTTTGAGGAATCCGGAAAAATCCGGAAATTACATCATCAGTTCGGATTTGAAGGCCCGATTCAGGATCTCCTGCATCCGTTCCAGCTGCACTTCAGAGGTGATTCTGAAAAATTTCAGTACATCACTGTCCAGCTGATCGTAACTGATTGTACCCTTCTCCAGGTCGCAGATGGCATTGGCAAGATAGACACAGTTGACTACCTTACGGTTTGCCAGAGACGATGAGTGGGGTTCATGGTGGTAGCGGATAGCTTCCACAAGGGAGTCTGAAAAGTTCCACTTCTCAGCGATCTTGGCTCCGATCTGGGCGTGGTTGTAACCACCGGCAAGATTCTCAAAGAGACTGGGGGAGAGCTCCTTTTCAGATGTGAAGCTCTGGATCTTGTCCAGCAGTTCGGGGTGAATGCTTGAGAACACGATTTTACCCATATCATGGAGGATTCCCCCCACATAGGCATCATCAATAAAATCTTTGGGAAGCTTGATATTTCTGGCAAGAGAGAAGGAATAGAACGCTGTCCGGTGGGCATGGTCCCATAGTTCCTTCTTCTGGGGCAGGTTCAGGATTTTTTCCGAGCCATAGGAGTAGAGCAGGTTTTTCAGACCTCTGAGGCCTACCATTTTTACGGCATCGGCAATATTGTCCACCCTGTTGGGAAGCATGAACTTGGCCGAGTTTACCACTCTGAGAAGGTCAGCCGTCAGCGAGGGGTCTGTACTGATCCGGCGGGCAATCTCGTTGATCTCTGAATCGGGGTCATTGATAAGCTGCTGAATGACGGAGATGTTCTCCGGGAATTGAGGCAGCGCCTCGATCTCCTGTACTATGCGGGCGGTTAGAATTTCCATCTCATCCAGTTTGACCTGGGCAATGGGTATGGTCAGTGAGGCAATGGTCTCACCGCTGGAGCCGTCAATTTCGAAAGCATCCTCGTCGAGTCCCATCTTTTTAAGCATCAGAATCAGAATAACAATACCGAGTCCGGCTCCCTCCGAGTCGTCCAGCACCTCTGAAAAGGCCTCTTCCATGCTGTCAAAAGCTCTGGAACGGGCTATGCGGTCATAAATCCTCATCTGCTCTTTTCTTGTTATCTGAACATTGTTTTTGATGGCAATGCGGAAGTTGGAGCTGAAAGTATGAAAGGATATTTTGATATAGAGTCCCTTCTGTTTCTGAAGTTCGAGATAGTGCTCAATCCGGTCCATAGTCTCGGATTTGAAGTTTTTCATCCCTTCGATGTAATCTTCCTTGCTGTCCAGAGAGAGGCCCTTTTCTTCAAAGTAAACCCGCTTTGTGTTGGCTTTTTTTGCGTTTACTGCCAGTTCCTTCAGGCAGTAGGCCAGGCGGTCGACAAGGGCATCCTGTCCAAGTTCCCTCAGATATACTCCGAGAATATCCTCCAGATATACTTCTGTTTCGTGGTTGAGTTTATATGTTGTTACTGTGACCGGTACCGATTTTTGGATAGCCAGTTTTATTTTCTCAGAAATATTGGTAGGAGGCATGGCCTTTCCTTTTCTCTCAAGGGATTAAAAATATACCTGCGTTCCACACAGGTATCATAATTAAAAATATATCTTTGTTAAGGACGTTGTCAAGCGAAGTAATTTTAATGATCACAACAGATAAGCTCGCGGAGCCCCTCAATTTCGGATATAATGGCGCCATGAATATAGATGAATTTGATAAATGGTGCCGTTCTTTTCTTGAAATTGACGCCATGGAAAGGGCTGATGCTTCAATGAACGGAGTACAGATAGGGAATTCGGGCAAAGAGATCCGGAAGGCGGCTTTTGCCGTTGACGCCTGTCTGGAAACATTGAAAAAGGCCTCAGAAGAGGGTGCTGATGTCCTCTTTGTACACCATGGTCTCTTCTGGGGGCGCCCGCTGTCTGTTTCAGGCGACCACTACAGACGGGTAAAAACCGCTCTGGACGGGGATCTGGCCCTTTATGCGGCCCATCTGCCCCTGGATATGCATCCCGAATACGGAAATAATGCCGGACTGGCCTCCATTCTCGGTTTAAAGGATGTTGAGGGATTCGGAGAGTACAAGGGGTTTGAAATCGGAGTGAAAGGACGCTTTGAAACACCTGTATCCCGGGATGATATCATTCCCACCCTGTTCAGCGACTGGGAGTCCGGTCCCCGGATGCTCCCCTTCGGTCCCGGAAAGATTGAAACTGTTGCAATTATCTCCGGAGGCGGTACCCATGAAGTGAGCGATGCCATAGCCGAAGGCATGGACCTCTACATAACAGGAGACTCATCCCATCAGGTCTATCATGAAAGCCTGGAGGCTGGAATTAATGTCCTCTTCGGCGGCCACTATATGACCGAAATTACAGGTGTTCAGTCTGTTATGAAGAAGTGCAGTGAAGAACTGAAACTGGAGACTGTTTTCATTGATGTTCCAACAGGTCTTTGATATGGTAGGGAACATGAGCGAATCAACACAGTCACCTGACTGGAAAAGCGGCCTGAGGCCATTTATTCTGACCCTGATCCTGATTGCAGCGGATCAGATAACAAAACTGATAGTTGTGGCCGAAATTCCATACAGAACCATTGCCTTTTCGGCGGGAAACGGTTTTTTCAGGCTGATTCATGTCCGGAACACCGGCGTTGCCTTCAGTATGGGGGACTCTCTTCCTCTAGAGTTCAGAAAGGCCCTCTTTATACTCCTTCCTCTGGCTGCCATGGTTGCCCTGGCTGTTTATATTGTAAAAGGGAAGGACGAGACTGTCCTGCAGAAGTACTGTCTGGCCGGCATCCTCGGAGGAGGGCTGGGTAATCTTATTGACAGAATTTTCCGACCCGAGGGAGTCGTGGACTTCCTTGATGTTAAATTCTACGGACTCTTCGGTCTGGAGCGATGGCCGACCTTCAATGTTGCGGATGCGGCAGTTGTCGTCTGCGGTATCCTCCTCTTTATTAGCTTCTGGATGAAGGAGAAATCTAAAAATGAATAAGAAAATGAATACTGTGCTCT
Organism: Oceanispirochaeta sp.; assembly: GCA_963676905.2. Taxonomy (GTDB): domain Bacteria; phylum Spirochaetota; class Spirochaetia; order DSM-2461; family DSM-2461; genus Oceanispirochaeta. The sequence continues at coordinate 695,132 of CAXXVE010000001.1, read as the reverse complement.
TTATGATCGGTGGAACGATAGTGAATATTGTTCTGATGCTTGTGCTTTTTGTGGTCTTTCTATTTCTGGGAAATCAGGTACTTACACCTGAATCGGATCCGAATGTGAAGATGGCCGTCTTTCTGGCTATCATCGGAATTTCTGTAGTGGGATCTTTTTTCCTCTACTCAAGAATAGTCAAGTTCATTACAAATAAATGGAACCTTGAGGATTATATGTATCCCTTCTTTTCCGGGAAAAAACGTTAATCAAAGTTCCAATCCATTCTTAAACTGGAAGGGCCTCCCGGATCAGTATCCGTCGGATGCGGCCCTGTTCAGGTCTTTCTTGTAGAGTTCGTTGTAAACAAATCCCCTCTTTCTCAGGCGGTCTTTGAGTTCCTGGGGGAAGGGGATGTCCCGCCAGAAAATACCCCTGGCTTCCTTGTCCAGCTTCTGGACACCTTCTCCCTCTCTTGTTATCCAGAGTATGTAGTCTTCAATAAACTTGAGTCTCACATCACCCCGCAGTTTTCTGTCGGAGAAGTACTGGTAGTAGTGCCCTGTCAGGCCCTCTTCCATCCAGTAGTGCTGAGCTTTCTCTTTGGCCACCTGCCATCTGAGGTCTGCAACCGCAGTCAGTACAGCGGTTCTCAGATCTTTGGGGTACATGGGTACTGCAATCCTTCCCCGGCTTGTGGCTCTGTTATAGCGCTCAAAGGGTTCCCAGCAGATACCCATGTCGCCGTAACAGGGAATGAGGATTATGTGGGGTACTATTCTGTTGGTCTTCTGGCGGAAGGTCCTTTTGAAAACACCTTCATCCAGAGCTTCTATCTCAATAAGAACCTTTATAACATTCTCTCTGGTGGCGATTGTCTCCAGGCGGGAGGTGAAAAACTGATTCATAAGAATTGGAAAGTGGTTGCCCTGGCGTCCTACGCAGAGTTTGGCCATCTGCCTGAGGCTGCCGGCTTCTTTCAGGAGTTCCGAAGGGGCCACCTCCGATATCGCCCCGCTTTCACGGGCCTGCTTTTCAAGCTTTTTGAAATCCTGATCGGCTTTGTTCAGCTGCTCATAGTGGATTCCCATATCTTTGTGCAGCGCAGAGAGTTCTCTGAGATTGTTCATCATCTCTCCAATCTCTTTGCTCTGGCCCTCGGAATAGAGGCTTTCCAGCTCATTGAACACGCTGTTTCTGGACTTGAAGCTCAGGGAACCAAGGCGGTTCTGCAGCTGTTCCTCAATCATGCGTCTTTTCTTCTGCAGGTTTATAAGGGTACTCAGATGGGCTTCCCGGCCTCCCTTGGCTTTGTCCAGCAGTATTTTTACCTTCTGGTCGCCGCTGCGCTTTGTGGGTTTCAGGTCATCCGTCGCAAGGGGGGATACCATTCCTCCGGCTACCCGCTCCAGCCACTCATCGACATAGTAGATAGGTTCGCCGGTGTCATTCTGTTCAATGACTGTACCGATCATCTTCCTCTGGTCTGCGGATATTATGTTGGGAAGAAGCAGGCCGAACCGGAGCATGCCTCTCTTGGGTTCCGTCTGCAGCCTCATTATCTTTGCTGCAAGATTGCCGTAAAGCTCCCAGTACTGACCAATCAGACGGGTTCGGTATTTTAGCTTTTCTTTGGGTTCCTTGGCTTTGAGGAACTGAGACATATTCTCATGAATGGTATGGGCCAGTTCTCCTTCGCCATTCAGGATGGATTTATAGTAGTTGGGGTTGGAGTAGAGGGGGTTGGGCGGCTGGCTCTGCTTGACGGGAAGCAGAAATGTCTCCCTGCTTATATCCTCCTGCGGTTGAAGAGGGGCGGCGCTTTCATTGCTTTCCGATTCTTCTTCAAAGAGATTCTCATAGTCAGGTGTCTCAACGTTGTCTGTTTCGTCAAGGCCGAGAAGAGAGGCAATTTCCGGATCTATATCGCCGGAAAACATATCATTATTCCCCATAATCAATTCCTATCGGTTGAAAAAAAAAGAGCTGAACTTCACTGTGGTAACAGTTAAGATTCAGCTCTCTACAAGTGGAGGTGGTGGGAATCGAACCCATGACCTCGTGAATGCCATTCACGCGCTCTAGCCAACTGAGCTACACCCCCGTAAAACGTATCGCCATAATAATGACTTCCGCGAAAGCTGTCAATATATATTCTAAAATTAAATTTATTGTATTCTTAGCCCCTCGTCAATATAATATTCAGTGATGGAAGAAACCCCTTTAAATAATATTCCCGGTAGTCTCAGAGACGGTTTGCAGATGGTAATTAAGGGGCAGAATGAGCTGATCCGCCTCTTCTGTGCATCCATTCTTGCAGGGGGGCATGTCCTGCTGGAAGGCCTTCCCGGTACGGGAAAGACAACTCTGGCACAGACTCTGTCAGCTTTGATTGATTCTTCCGATTTCTCAAGGATACAGTTTACACCTGACCTGCTCCCCTATGATATCACAGGGGTCGACGTATGGAACCGGGAGAAATCCAACTTTGAATTCCGCCCCGGCCCTGTCTTTACACATATCCTCCTGGCAGACGAAATAAACAGAACCACTCCCAAGGTTCAGTCCGCCCTTCTGGAGGTCATGTCGGAACAGCAGGTCTCCCAGGGAGGCCGGACCTATCCTATAAAGGACTTTTTTCTTGTTCTTGCAACCCAGAATCCACTGGATCACGAAGGGACCTATCCTCTGCCCGAGGCGCAGAAGGACCGCTTCATGGTCCGCCTGAATCCCTCCTATCCCGATATGGAGTCTGAGCTTTCCATCCTGAAAGGCGACCCCTCGCACACGATACTGCCCTCACTGGAACCCGTATGCTCCCTGAAGGAGTTTATGGACTGCCGGGCGGAAGCCGCGGGTGTATTCTGCGATGAGAGCCTCATGAGGGCCATTGTAAAGATCTGCAGCTCCACCCGGGAGAGTGCTGAGCTTCAGGCGGGAGTTTCTCCCCGGGGAGGCCTTATGCTCCTCGCCGCCTGCAGGGGACTGGCCCTTGTTTCCGGAAGGGACTATGTAACCGCTCAGGATGTTCTGGATATGTCAGTCCCTGTCCTCGCACACCGGGTCTCTCCCCTGTCCAGTGAAATTGATGTTCCCTCACTTATCGACAGGATCAGCAGGGAGGAATGCCTTGCTCTTCTCTAAATTGTCAAAAAGGCGTCATAAAATCAGAATCACAGTCCGTGGGGGCGCTTTTTTTTTCTCTCCCTACTGATCCTGACAGCTGGATTCCTCCTGACTCAGCCTCTGCCGCTGGCAGGGGGCCTCTGTTTACTTGCCTTTTTCATCATTGATTTATTTGTCTTTATCATTCGCAGTTCATATGCTTCTGCCGGCCTGTCCTGTCCCCCTCTTCCCCGGCGCTGTTCTGACAGGCTGGAATATCCCGGGACCGCCGGGGAGATGGGCTTCAGGAAAAATCTGGACTATCTGCTTTCAACCGAGCTGGATTGGCCTGGAGTGGAAAGGGTCTCTCTGGAGGACTCCCTTGTGGCTCCGGTCAGGGGCCTTTGCTTTCCCCGGGGGAGTTACAGAGTTAAAAGACACACCCTCAGGATCGTAAGCTGGAACGGGTTTTTTGAACTGAAGATCGACGGTGAGGCATCGGGCAGCCTGACAGTCTACCCCGGAGAACTCCCTATGGAGCAGGCTCTGCCTGGCCGCCGGGATCAGGCCCCCGAGAAACCCGCCTGGCTTTCATGGATGAAGGACCGGGACCTCTTTGAATCCAGACCCTATTTTGCAGGGGATGATCCAAGAAAAATAAACTGGAAGATGCTGGCCCTCCATGACGAACTCTATATCAAGGAGGGCAGCAGCCTTTCCCCCTCCCGGAGGTCGGCTCTTATGATTATCGATGCTTCCGGAAACAGGAGCAGGACGGACCGGCTGTTCAGGCACTTCTCCTTCCTTATGGATACCCTGAAAGACGCAGGGCTGAAGATCGACGGCTTTCTTCCTGGAGAGGGGGGGGTAAAGGATCTTCACAGCCTGTGCAGAACAGATAAGGAGGACCTGCTGGCCTCTCTTCCTCCATCCGCTCCGGGCAGGAGCATTCCATCAGGACCCTATGGTGTTCTCTATTTCTTCGCTGCAGCCCTGCCGGGACGGGAGACTCTGAAGCACCTGGAAGAGAGTTTTCCCGAGGCCAGGAGAATACTTGTTCTTCCCCGGGCCGTCGGGCCGGGGCTCCGGGAGGCAGCCGGGGAAAGAGTGTACGGATCAGGGAGGTGGTACTGTGTCAGGCCTTAATCCCGCTCTTCTGCAGAAGGGGCAGAACTATGTCCTTTTTACAGCCTTCTGGCTGATCTTTACGGTATCAAGCCTGCCGCTGGCTCCCCTCTCTCCGGGAGCCGGTCTGGTTCTCTTTGTCGTCCTGGATCTCCTCATTTCAATTGTTCTGAATAGAAAAAGAGTCAGAAACACGGGGACTCCCGGGCAGATGCTTCTGATTGCAGGGGTTCTGCTTGTCTTTCCCCTGGCAGCCCTTTCGGGTCTCCTTGCCGTGAGGTTTCCCTTTCCCTATGATCTGGCGCTGCTGAAAGTCCGTTTCTATCTGGTCTACCTGATTCCGGCACTAATACTGGCCCGTTTTTTTGAACTTGCTGCCGCCCGCTTTTCCGGCTCAGTTTTTCTCCTGGCTCCTGGGAACCTGTTGATCCTCTCAGTCATAATGAGCCGCAGCGGATGGGCTCTGAGGCTTCCGTCGGAGAGTCTGTGGGCGGCCTATCTGCTCATTTTCCTCTTTCTTGTTTTTCAGTCTCTCCTTCTCCTTTCCGGTGGACGGAGGGGGTACAGGCTATCGTTTCTTTCGGCTGTCCTTGTTCTTTTGATTCCTCTGCTCGGCCTGGTACCTCTTAGCCGTCTGCAGAAAGATGAATCAAGGAAAGAGGGCGGGGGGCTTCTTGAATCCTCTCTGTTCCGCTTTGACTTCTCCGACTATCTCAGTCTGGAGAGTTCAATAAGCATGAAGGACGATCTTGTCTTTCTTATGAAAAAGGAGGGCGTCTCACTCAAGGGCCTGACCCGCCGTTTTGTTCTGTCGGCCTACTCTCCGGAGCGTGGATTCTACAAGGACAGCGATGAAGCCCTTGAAAGCCCCGGGGTCTTTCAGAATGAGTATGTACTTCCCGAGTCTCCTAGGAGTTGGGGGTATCCTGAATTTGAACTGACCGGAGAGGTCATTCAGGAGTATTATCTTGTGAATTTCGACTCCTCCGCCTTTCTGGGGTTTAACTCGCCCGTATCGGTTACTCCCTTTGAGAGCTGGGATGAATCCTCATTCTCAAGAATCTACAGTGTGACCTCGCAGGTCAGCGAAGCCTGGGGCTGGGATCTTGTGGATTCCGGGGCCCTTCCGGAGGACTCCTCAGAGAACAGAGCTTTTCTTGACTACTACACCCGAATCGGAGAGCGGGAGGACCTGGTTCAGCTGGCTGAGGAGATCACCTCCGAAAGCCGGACCTATTACGATCATGTAGCGGATATTGAAGAGTATCTGCAGAATAACTACTACTACTCTCTGACTCCGGGAGAGTCCCCAGAGGGGGACCAGCTTTCCCACTTCCTCTATGAGTCAAAAAAGGGCTACTGTTCCTACTTTGCCTTCTCCATGGCGCTTTTGTGCAGAAGCATAGGCATTCCGGCAAGGGTGGCTCTCGGTTTCTGGGTGGATGAGTCCTCAAGTGTTATGAACTACTATCCTGTCCGCGCGAATCAGGCCCACGCCTGGGTGGAGGTATACTTTCCCCGGTACGGCTGGGTTGAGTTTGACCCTACTTCCACAACTCTCGCAGAGGGTGAGGAGTTTGCCGTTTCCCCGGTTTCAGCAAGGGAGATGGAGCCCTATCTGAAGGAGATCCTGGAGAACAGAGACAGCCTTACAGTCCAGGCGGCCGCTGATGATCCCCGGAGCGGCTCCGGGCAGGAAAGAAACCGGGGGGCAGCTGTACTGAGAGAGGGACTGCTTTATTTTCTGCCTGTTCTGCTTCTCGTTCTTCTCTCTCTTCTGGTCCGTATCGGGCTGCTCCTGTACAGGGTTCCCCGGAAGGGGCGGAGTGTCCGCAGGTACTATCATCTGCATATGCTGCTGCCTTCCGCCGGGTTCCGGCCCATGGGCCGGATGGAATCCCCGGAGGAGTATGCCGCCTTTCTGCATGAGGAACTTCCCGGACTGGGCGGATTTGTCACCCTCTATGAAAAAATATGTTTCGGCCGGTCATCGGGGGACGAGCTCTTACGGCTGAAGGAGTCCGGTGATGCCCTGAGACGGTCTCTGTTCACCTGCCTCTCTCCCGCAGGGAAGGTCAGGTACATTCTCACCCTCCTTTCAGGTCTTCCTGCTGCAGGCCGCGGCAGAAGGAGGTTCCGGTGAAGGGGTTTGTACGTTTTTATTCAGCCGCTTTTGTGCTTTTGTTACTCTCTTTTCTTCTGGTACCGCAGCTGGCTTTCGGGCAGGAGGATGGTTCAGCGGATTCCCTTCTTCAGCAGATCACTACTGCCGGAGACTCCGATTTCTATGACAAAGCCCTCTCTCTTATCGATGAAGGGGTGGAGGCCTATCCGGGTGATCACCGTTTTCCCATGGCCCGGGGTGACCTTTATGAGTCACAGGAACTCTACTCCCTTGCTCTGGACTCCTTCCGGGAGGCCGAAGGGCTGGCTCCGCAGGACGTGGAACTTAGAAAGAAGACAGCTTCGGCTCTGAGCTATCTGGACAGGAATTTTGAAGCCCTGGATTATCTGGAAGCTCTGGTCCGGGAAGGGGCTGATGAGGTTCTGGATGATCTGGGATGGATGTACTTTAAAACCCACAGGCCTGAAGAGGGGGTGGTTCTGCTTGAAGAGGCTCTTGATAAGGAGTTCGACAGGAACCTCTCTCTGACTCTGGGAACCCTTTACTCGGAGCTGAATGACGCCGAACTCTGCAGGAAATACTACCTTGAAGCCATTACTGACGCTTTAAAGTACGGAGACAGCTACTTTGCGTCTGTAGGCTACTACAACCTCTCTCTTGCGGAGAAGTCCTTCTATGACTATGAGGCGGCCCTGGACTACGCCCGCAGATCCCTCGAATTGATGGACCGTGCCGCAGGGCATCTGGCTCTGGGTGATCTCTATCACATGAGGCAGGACTTCAGCGAGGCTGAGCGTGAATACCGTCAGGCTGTGGACCTGGACAAGACCCCTCTCTCGAGGAGTAATCTTTCCTCCTTCTACCTGGTCCAGGGGCGTCTGGATGAAGCCTTCGCTCAATTGAAAAAGATTGAAGAGGCCGTAGGTGATGAGTCATGGATGTATTACTACGGCCTGAATCAGGATCAGTTCACCATGGACCTGTACAGGCAGTATCATGATCTGTACCGTGCCAGGGTGAACCAGACAAGCCTTCTCAAGGCCAGGGGGTGGGCTGCCGGTTTCAGAAGGGCGGCGGATCTTGTCGTCTACCGCGGAAAAGCTGTCTACTATGAAACTCTCTACAGGATTCTCGCACTGAGGGAGGGCCGGTCTCAGCTTCAGGGGGGCGCTGAACTGCGGGGCAATCTTACAATCGCCTCAGGCACGGAAGGCTTCCGGCATTATTCTGTACGATACTATTCAAGGGCCCGGGAACTTGAGGATTTTATACAGGCGGAGCCCTGGTATAAACAGATGATCGGACGGGAGCTTCCTGACCGGAAGATGCTTCTTGAAGCGGGACGATCCTATGATCCGGAGTGGGAGGCATTTGCCGTCACCGAAGGAGTCCGGGAACTGGCACTCCTTGCAAGGCCGGGAACCCTCGAGCGGGATGAGCTTGTCAGCCGGGTCTATATGGAAAATCCGGGGGCGCTCCTGCAGTATAATCTCCCTCTGCCTGTGAGAGTGGAGTTCAGCGGAAGGGGAATGGAGAGACTGGACAGAAGAAGAATCCGGAGGGCTCTGAAGCAGAGCGGATTCCTTCTCCGCAGCTATGATGACCCTTCGCTTGTGCTGCGGATCAACCTCTCTGATTCTCTTCAGTACAGCCTGAGCAGCCGGGAGGGGACCGTGCTTGTGGCGGGGAACTATCCCGTCAGTGACGGCTCCTCCGATGAGTATTACTCATGGTCCCTTGAACTCCGGTCCCGGGTTTTCGGCTTTTAAAGCAGCACCTCCTGATGCCTTAACTACTCAGTTATCCTGAAAGATCCAGGTCAGGCAGTCTCTGACGAGAACTCTGTAACTTTTCCCTTTCTGGTTCATGGTGTAGTCCATATGTTTCGGACAGTCCTTGCAGCTCAGTTGAAGGCTGTGTCTCTTGAAGCAGTTTCTGCTTATGAACAGGGGCGGTCTGAATTTGCTCCCGGGAGGTGTCAGGACATCGGGGTAATCTCCCTTCTCCCCTTCTATCCAACCGTATCCTGCTTTGAAGTCAGGACCAAGAAGATCACGCATCAGAAGGACACTCTGGCTGTTTGCCAGAAGCATGGATGTCTCCCCGTAACAGAAGAGTTCTGCCGGATTTCTGGATTTCAGCTCTCTGAAAATCCCTATATGCCCCCAGTTGCCGATACCTGCCATTTTTTGCCCGCTGCCGGACGCAAGGTTCTTTTCAAGGGAATTTATATATTCATTTTCATACTGCGGGAAGACAAGGGGGCTGAGGGGGTAGTAGCTTTTCCCTTCGATCTCAGCGCACTTCAATTCAGAAACCTCTTTTGGTGTTATCACAGGCAGATCTGAGCCACCGGGGTTCAAAGAGGCTCTTTCAGGCAGTTTTTCAAGAAGTCCCGTCAGGGAGGCTGAGTCTTCCTGCAGCCTGTGCTCCAGAGCCTCGGCCCTTTTTTCTCTCTCCCTGTCTGCATGCTCTTCAATGTCCCTGTAGACCTGCTGCCTCATCTTTTTCAAAGCTGCCGGAGGGAAAAATCTACTGTCCAGGGAGCTGCCCTCACTCTTCAGGGGGGCATCTGAAAGAGTCAGGTCTGCCAGTGTAAAAATGGATGTGCCCGATTTTGAAAACTCCTTCAGAATTTTATCTACAGGACTTTTTCCTCCTGTGGACTCTTCACTTTGGAGGGGGTAGTCGGCTTCAAAACCAAGTGACGGAACCGACAGGCCCACTATCTGAGACCCGAATGAAAGGGTGGCTTTCAAGGCCTTCTGGAACGGCTTGAGGCTGTTTTCATTGAATCCGGGAGTGTGGAAGTCGTGAGACTGAACTTTGTAGAGAACTGTTCCTGCAGGAGGTGCCTGAAAGGGGAGGTCAATACTTACCCGGCCGGGTTTCAGAGTCTGTTTCGACTCCAGGGAAAAGGACTTCGCCTCCCCCCGGTGAGTCAGAAACATAAGGCCGTCTCTCCTGTTGAGGGCCACTGGACTGTCCAGGCTGATGCTTTTTCCTCTGGATGACCGGACCTCTCCCAGAGGGAGGCCTCTGTGTCCCGGAAAGTCCCGGTCCACCATAAACAGCCCTTTTTTCGATTCAAGATGACCTGTTCCCGACTGTCTTGAAAAGCTGATCCTCAGATCCTCTTCAAGGGGCTTCAGTTCCTGAGAACTTCTGCCGTCGAGAACTGCTCTGTAGTATCGGGAAACCGAGGCAGCATAGGCGGGGGATTTCATTCTTCCCTCAATCTTCAGGGAGCTGACACCCGTCTCCTGCAGCTTAAGAACCCGGTCTCCCGCCCAGAGGTCGGTGGAGGAGAGGAAATATCCCCTGTTTTCATCCCGGTTGAACCATGTCCGGCATATCTGGCCGCACTCGCCCCTGTTGGCGGAGCGCCCCAGAATCATTCCCGATGCCAGGCACATCCCTGAGAAGCCGTAGCACTGGGCACCGTGGATAAATACCTCCAGCTCCATCTCAGGCATCTCCTGATGGAAGATACTTATCTCTTTCAGGGACATCTCTCTGGGAAGCACAACACGGGTCAGCCCCATCTCTTTGAGTGTTCTCATTCCTGACAGATTGTGGACCGCCATCTGTGTTGAGCCGTGCATCGTCAGACCGGGAAAGTGTTTCCCGATTATCCGTGCAAGACCCGGGTCCTGGAGGATTATGCTGTCTACCTCCAGCTCTTCGAGGCGGGAGAGGTAGCGGAGCATTCCGGGAAGCTCATCCTCTTTGAGGATTGTATTGAGGGTTATATAGATCTTTTTACTGTTCTGAAAGCTCCACTGCCTGAGACGGCTGAGCTGGTCTATTGTAAAGTTTTTGGCGCCCTTGCGGGCAGAAAATTCCTGCAGTCCGCAATAGACTGCATCGGTGCCGTTTTCCAGGGCTGCCATGGCACTGTCCAGCCCGCCGCCGGGGGCCAGTAATTCGCTTTTCATCATGGGGCAATTTATCACTCCTGAAGGCAATCTGTATAGTTTTCCCGACCCCTATTCTGTTATAATAAGTGGAATGAAGATCCTTAGAGAACCTGCCCTGTCCCGTGAAGACCGTTGTCCCTATCTTGCCGCGCTGACCTGGCAGCAGGAGTATTTTCTGGCAGCCGATCTGGATGACAGCCAGTTTCAGAACCTTCTGGACAGAAGATTCAGGCGTTTCGGGGCCTTCTTTTTCAGGCCCCTCTGTCCCTCCTGCAGGAAGTGCCGTCCCATCAGAATTGATGCAGCGGCTTTTGAGCCTGGAAAGAGTCAGAGACGGGTCCTGAGGAAAAATAGTGATACCGAAGTCAGGTACCGGGAGCTGTCACCCCGGAGAGAACTTTATGAAATTTATGAGAAACACAGCCGTATGCGCTTTGATCAGCAGAGCGGGGAAGAGGAGTTTCTGAGGAATTTTTATACGCCCACGGTACCGTCATTCCAGTCGGAGTATTTTATTGGCGGAAAGCTGGCGGGGTTTGGGATTCTGGACCGCTCTTCAAATGGCCTCAGTTCAGTCTACTACTGCTTTGATCCCGTCTATTCGGAGTACTCACTGGGGACCTTCAGTGTTCTGGCGGAGATAGAGGAGACCCTCAGGCAGGGCCTGAACTACTACTACCTGGGGTACTATATTCCCGAGAGTTCCAAAATGGCCTACAAAGGGCGGTTTCAGCCCTTTGAACTTCTTGTTGACGGAGAGTGGCAGGTTCCTGATCAGAAAAATCCGTAGGATGATCCCAGAAAGAAGACATAAAAGAGAAGTAGCATAATTCCCTCGAAACGGAATACCTTTTTATCCTGTACGATGAAGTAGGCGATTACAGTTGCACCTATAAAGACAGGCAGGGTTTTTACCGGGTAGGACTCGGAAATTTTAAGAGGTCCGAAAAAGGCGCTCACACCCATCACGGCAAAGGTGTTGAAAATATTGGAGCCGATCACATTGCCAACTGCCATATCACCCTTCCTCTTTCGGGAGGCCTGGATTGAAACCATGACTTCTGGAAGTGATGTTCCCAGGGCTACAATGGTTACGGCAATAATATCAGTGCCGATCTTCAGCAGTTCCGAGAGAGTTACAACTGACTTTACAGTCAGGTTGGCTCCCAGGGCGATCAGGACCGGGCTTATAATCAGTGTCAGCCAGTTCAGCAGTGTCGGACGTTCCGGGGCTTCTTCTTCATCCTCTTTAATCTGTTCGGCAATCTGTCCCTGAGTGATCGAGCGGTAGAGGTAGAGTCCCAGGGCGCCCAGGCAGATAACAGCCTCAAAGACACCGAAGCTGCGGTCGTATGTCATGAGGCTGATCAGGACGGCAGAACCCATCAGGAAGGGGAGGTCTGTATGGAAGATGTCATGTTTTATGGTGTAGGACTTTGCAAAAAGGCCGCTGACGCCCAGTACCAGAAAGATGTTTGTAATATTGGAGCCGATGGCGTTGGATATTACAATCTCCGACTGTCCTTTCAAAACAGATACTATGCTGGACATCAGTTCGGGCAGTGAAGTCCCGAAACCGATAATCACCACACCAATTATGAAAGAGGGCATCTTGAGGAAAAGGCCGACAGTTTCTGCACTGTCAACAAACCAGTCGGAACTGAGGCTGAGGATCAAAAGTCCTCCTGCCAGAGCGAGAAACCATAAAAGAAGAGTCATGTGTACCATCCCCGAAGCGTATTGTGGAATGATACATTCTTTACCTCTCTTTGTGGAGACGGGCCTGAGTTGAAAATAAAAAAAATCACCCGGGGGTCTTGATTAAATTCGAAATACGATTATTATACTGTTTCAGTAATTATTGATGCGAAAGTAGCTCAGTGGTAGAGCTCCACCTTGCCAAGGTGGATGTCGCGGGTTCAAGTCCCGTCTTTCGCTCTAGTTCGAGACCGTTCCCCCTGGAACGGTCTTTTTTTTAATTCTATGCTCTAAAGTCAGTCTTATATTCAGTGAAACAACACCCGCAGAATTGAAATTAACTGGAAGAGTGGAAATATTTATATTGATAAGTTCATAACTGTACTGGTAATATTGATCAATATATCTTTATTATATTTCATTATTAATTTATTCTTACAAAATTTGAAATCTGTAGATAAAAATCTTATTGCCTGAGCTGATCCTGCAGAAAGAGAGGTAGAAGAATGAGAATAGTATTTGTCATTGATAGTTGGAATCCCGGAAACGGATGTATTGTGGCAACACACCGCCTGGTTGAAGAACTTCAGGCCAAGGGCCACGACATTGCTCTGGTTACAACTGCGGGACCCGCTGCGGATGAGTTCAATGGAGATGTCTTCATTGTTCCCGGTTTTTACCTGCCCGGTGTGAAAGAGTCCATGATGAATATGAACTTCCAGTTTGGTAAGGGTGTTAAATCAGTCCTGCGCAAGGCCTTTACAGGTGCGGATCTGGTTCAGATTCAGCTCCCCTATTTCATGTCCTGGCCCGCTGTAAAAATGGCCAGAAAGATGGATGTCCCCGTAATGGGAGGCGCCCATATCCAGTCTCAGAACATGACCGGGGCCATGGGTAAAGACAGCAAAGTTATGGACCTCTTCTTCAATACCTGGTTCAACTATGAGCTTTTCAGAAGGGTGGATGCCATTCACTGTCCCTCTGCGTTTGCAGCCGACCTTATCAAGAGCAAGGGAAGCAACGCCCACTTCAGAGTCATCTCCAACGGAATACCCCGGGGATTCGAACCTGATACAAGCCTGAAACGTCCTGAAGAGTGGGGCGATAAGTTTGTAATGGTCTCCATCGGCCGTCTTGCCATGGAAAAGCGCCATGAGGTTATGATCCAGGCTCTGAAAAAATCTAAATATAAAGACAAGATCCAGCTTCTGATCTGCGGAAAGGGTGAGCTTGAAGAAAACCTGAAGAAGCAGTCTGAAGGTCTGCCTGTTCAGCCTCAGATAGGCTTCATCAGCGATGAAGACAAGAAAATCTATCTGAATACTGCTGATATGTATCTTCACTCCTCTCTTATCGAGCTGGAAAGCCTGACCTGTCTGGAAGCCATCGGATGCGGTCTTCCCTGTATGATAAGTAACTCTCCCAACTCTGCAGCCTCACAGTTTGCCTATGACGAGAGCTTCGTTTTCGAAATGGATGACGCCGACGATCTGGCTGCCAAGATCGATTACTGGTTTGAGAAGAGAGAAGAACTCAATGCTCTCAAGAAAGAGATACTGGTCATGGCTGAGAACTACAGGATGGACAAGTGTGTCGCCTCCATGGAACAGCTCTATGAGGATGTAATAAACTACAACAACAGCGGCAGTTCAAGTCTTCTGCCTGCAGAAGAGAAGAGATTCGCATAATTATGGAAGAGAGAGAACGACCGGATATTCCGGAAGAGAAGGTTATTGAAGTCAATAACGTCAAAAAGATTGATTTCCGGAAACCCTATAAATTTATCTATTTTGAAAGATGGTTCGCCATTGTTACGGCACCACTTTTTGCAATTACCTTTTTTCTTGTCTGGCTCTGCAGCTTCTATTTCGGTCTGAGAGTGCATGGCAAAAGAAAGGTAAACAAGGTACTGAGGAAGCAGGGCTGCATAACAGTATCAAACCACTGCCATTATTTTGATACTGTATTTGCCAATTATATACTCTTTCCCAAAAGGCTCTATGTCTCTGTAGTCCAGAGGAATTACGAGGTTCCCTTTGTCCGCTTTGTGCTGCGTGTTCTGAAGGCTTTCCCGATTCCCGCAAACCCTGTGGGATTCAAAATGATCACAAAGCCTGTGGGAGAGGCTCTGAAAAGAGGGTATCATGTCCACTTTCTGCCTGAAGGTGATCTGGTTCATTTGAGTCAGACAATTCACAAGTTCAAGCTGGGAGCTTTTCATCAGGCTTATCTACATCAGGCTCCCGTTGTACCCATGGTATATGTTATGAAAAGAAGGCGCTTTTTCGGAAAAGAGCTTCCCCCCAACTGGGTCAAGATGACCTGTGTTTTCGGAGAGGCATTCTATCCGCCCCCCCTGCAGGAAGGTCATAACTTTCCCAAGCAGGATCTGAGGGATATGGCAGAGAAGGTCGCCTGCTGGATGGAAGATACCATAGCTGAATACCACAAGTCCTGAAAGCGGTTCTATGTTTCTGAATTATTTAAAGCCTCTCCAGAAATACCCTATTATCATTCTGCTCTTTTCCGCAGTCCTTCTGGCTGCCTGTATACCGGGATTGAGCAGAATCAGTTTTACAACCGATCTTTCCGATTACTTTGTTGATAATGACCCCGTTCTGACTTCCCAGGACAGATTTCAGGAGCTTTTCGACAAGCATGAGTTTATTGCCGTTCTTGTCGAGAGCGATGATGTCTTTTCCAGAGACTCTCTTGAAGCTGTCCATAATCTGGGCGAACGGCTAATGGATGAAGTCCCTTTTGCTGAAAGCCTTGTTTCCCTCTCTTCGGTAAATCCCGTTCTGGCCGGCGGCTTGAGCTTCCGTTTTGATAATGGAAAGCTCCAAAGCTCTGATGATGAGATTGAAGAGATTCGTGACTCCTTCAGCGGGATAGAGAGCTTCAGAGGGGCTCTCTTTTCAGATGATATGAAACAGGCCTGGATTATTCTCAATCTCGGTGCCTATCCCGATGCCGATGAGTGGTCTTCGAAGGTCACTCCCAGGCTTACTGCCGGTCAGATTGCCTATGAAACTGTGCAATCCTTTGAAACCGGTGAAGGGATCAGGCTTACAGCAACGGGTGTTCCCGTCTATGCCCATCGTAAAGAGAAAGAAATGCTTCAGGATTTTATGAAAATCCTTATTCTCGGAGCCATTGTTTCAGCTTTGATGACTGCGGTGATTCTTCGGAATATTCAGGCCATTATCGGTACTCTGATGGTCATCTTTTTTTCAGTTGCTTCTGTGTTCTCCTATTATGGATGGATAGGGAAAGAACTTGATAATGCATTTATGTCGGTGCCCATCCTCCTGACCATGGGGCTGTGTATCGGTTACAGCGTCCATATAAGCCACTTTTTCAGCCTCTACTTCCGCTCCGGCCTGACAAGGCATGAGTCGGTTTTCAAGGCAGTTGTACAGACATGGCGACCCATCCTCTTTACTGTAATGACAACAACTGCCGCAATGCTGACCTTTCTTTTTGTTGATATTGAGCCCATCAGATGGGTGGGATACACATCGGCCGTATGTCTTCTGCTTGTGTACCTGCTGAGCATGACCATGTTTCCCGCCATCATGTCCATGGGGCGGAAATATGATCGCGGACCCAGGGTCATCAGTCTGAATTTTGAACCTTTTCTGAAAAGAATCTCATATATGGTGAACCGTTATCAGAAGACCATTCTGGTCCTTTTTGTTCTGGCTACTCTGGTTTCCCTTTACGGCCTGACCCTGGTCAGAGTTGATTTTGATGCCGAGAAAATGATGGGCCTCAGACTCCCTCACATGCAGGATCAGAAGAGAATATCAGACTCTGCCATCGGCACTACCGAGTATCTTGATCTGACAGTACTAATGGATGAAGATGCTTTCAAGACCAGGGAGTCTCTGGACCGGATCGAAGCTGTACAGCGGGAAGTTGAAGCCCTCCCTCTTGTCGTCCGCAGCAGTTCTCTGACTGGGACGATTAAAGAGTTCAATAGAATTTTCCACAGGAACCGGGGAACCTACAGTATTCCCGAAACGGATCCCCAGCTCAGGGGCTTGTTCAATTTCTTTGAACGTCTTTCACCTGAGCTGCTGAGAGAGTGGGTCACCGATGATTATGCTTCCACAAGAATAATGGTAGAGCTCAACGGCTTTTCCTCTGCCGTTATTGAAGAGAATCTGGACAGAATAGATTCCATCGTAAAAGAGAACTTCCCCGAAGGGACTTACTTTCTGAGCGGTTCCACCTATCAGATGGCTCTTATGAACCAGTATGTGACCAGGGGGCTTGTGAAGTCCATCTTTATGGGGCTTCTCATTATTACGGTTCTTATGGTTATTGTTTTCAAGAGTTTCAGAATGGGAATGATTGCTATGATCCCCAACCTCTTCCCCATACTTGTATGCGGAGGCATTATGGGTTACTTCAGGATACCTCTTGAGTTTGTTACAATGACCGTTGCCCCCTTAATTATGGGATTGGCTGTTGATGATACAATTCATTTTATTTCCTATATGAAGAAGGGTGTTATTGAAAAGCGGGACTACCGGTCCGGTATCAATCACAGTTTCAGGGTTGTGGGAACAGCCATCAGTCAGACCACTTTTATACTTTGTATAACCTTCCTTGTGTTTACGGCATCCAGGATCAACAGTCTGATCAATATGGGTATTCTGACTTTCTCGGGGATGCTTGCCGCATTTCTTGCTGATATTTTCATCACGCCGATTCTTGTCTCTAAAAGCAGGCCCTTCGGAAGTTTCAGGAAGAAGAAGTCCGTTGATTAATAAATTTAAAAACCTGTATTGCATAAAACTGTAATACAGGTTAATTTTTAACCCACTATTAGTAATGATTATTATTATCAAGGAGTTTATGTTATGAAAAAATTTATCTGTTCTGTCTGCGGGTATGTCTATGAGGGCGAGGCTGCACCGGCCAACTGCCCCCAGTGTAATGCACCCGCCGAAAAGTTCAAGGAACAGCTCAGCGATAAAATGGCCTGGGCTGATCAGCACTTTATCGGAACTGCCCAGGGTGTTGATCCCGAAGTTTTCGAAGGACTGAAGCAGAACTTTATGGGTGAGTGCACTGAAGTTGGTATGTATCTGGCTATGAGCCGCCAGGCTGACAGAGAGGGATACCCCGAAGTAGCTGAAGCCTATAAAAGAATCGCCTGGGAAGAAGCAGAGCATGCTGCGAAATTTGCTGAACTTCTGGGAGAAGTAGTAACTGACTCAACCAAGAAAAATATCGAAATGAGAGCGGCCGCTGAAAACGGTGCCTGTGAAGGTAAGAAAGAACTGGCAACAAGAGCCAAAGAACTCGGCTATGATGCAATTCACGATACTGTACATGAAATGTGTAAAGACGAAGCACGTCATGGATGCGTGTTTGAGGGACTTCTGAAGCGCTACTTCTAATAGTCTCTGCCGGAACAATATTTCCGCGTTTATCCTTAATGACCTTCCAGCATGAAAATGCACCTGGAAGGTTTTTTTGTGCCATTTGCGGTTTTAGCATCCATACCCGGTCCGGGGAACAGTCTGGATGGACGGGGGTAAGCTAAAAAAAGCCCGGACAGAGCCGGGCTTGAAGAGCATGCAGCAGAGAGCATATACAACATTTATTCTACTGCCCTTAAAATCTAGTCAAAATTAATTACGATTCCCCCTGAAACATGGGTATTTGTATTAATCCACTTTGGAGGACCGAATAACAGATCCTGCTGTACCATCAGTGTAAGCTGCATGTTTCTGTGGACTCTGTAACGGACAGCCCCGCTGACATATGGTCCCATAAGAAAGGTAAAGCTGTCTGAGAACTCCATCTGGGCGCTGACGCCTATACCGCTCACAAAGGTCAGATTCTGCTGAACAGGGAAGAGGAAGTTTACCCCTCCGTTAAAAGGAATGAAAAAATCGGCATTGATATCTCCGTTGCCGGCTTCTTCGGTCCGTATACCGAATGCACCACTGAAGGCAAGCTCGATATTGTTCTGCAGCGGGAAGTAGATTCCTGATCGGACTGTCATGTATGCGTTGTCGTAGTTTGGGAAGGCTCCGCCGAATGTAAATGGTATCAGGGGAGCGGCAAATGCGCCGGCGGCTCCCGCTGTAATAAAGGAAATAAGTAATAATACTTTTTTCATAAGAACTCCAGGTCATATTTTATATATAGAGATTCGGTCTAATTTGTGTATAACCAAAACTCTTTTTACTGACAGTTTAATATATCACTTCCTATAACCAGAATCAGCATCCAACACCCCTATATATTAATGCTTTCTCTATTCCTGCAGGAGCAACAGGTCTAGGAGGTGTTTTCAGGGAAAATCCGGTGATCAATGTTCATTAAAAGGCTCTGAAAAATCTTTTTAACAAATTTTCCTGAAACGGGTTTACATGATTTGGGTTTTTCAATATTATCACCATCACGCTCTGAGCAGCACAGCGGAAGCGGCGCAGCGAAAGAGCATGGCAAATTACGGTTTTAAAAGAACTTACTGAAAAGCGTTCAGAAAAAACTTTCAAAACCCGGTTGACACAAAAGAGTCGATCAAGTATATTTGCTGAGCGTTTGGCACGGAAGTTGCTAAACGGTTCTTTTACAGAATTATAGAGAAGGGAAATTGAAGTATTTGACGAGAGTCAAGCACTGGTAGTACGAACGTTAGTTTTCTTTAGAGATAAAGGGACTGACTCTTCTGGATAAGGGTTCAGGATGATTACATCCGCTAAGTAATCCTTTGAAAGTTTTGATACGAAGTTATCGCCTTCGGGCGATAAATTATATCATGGAGAGTTTGATCCTGGCTCAGAACGAACGCTGGCGGCGCGTTTTAAGCATGCAAGTCGAACGGGATTCAAGGTGCTTGCACCTTGATGAGAGTGGCGAACGGGTGAGTAACGCGTAGGTGATCTACCTTCTAGTTGGGGATAGCCCATGGAAACATGGGGTAATACCGAATAATCTCATAGATCTTGTTTTATGAGGAAAGGGGCGTTTGCCTCGCTGGAAGATGAGCCTGCGTATGATTAGCTTGTTGGTGGGGTAATGGCCTACCAAGGCGACGATCATTAGCCGGCCTGAGAGGGTGACCGGCCACATTGGGACTGAGACACGGCCCAGACTCCTACGGGAGGCAGCAGCTAAGAATCTTCCGCAATGGACGAAAGTCTGACGGAGCGACGCCGCGTGTGCGAAGAATGTCGAGAGATTGTAAAGCACTTTTATATGTGAGGAATAACCGTGTCAGGAAATGGGCATGGGATGACGTTAGCATATGAATAAGCTCCGGCCAATTACGTGCCAGCAGCCGCGGTAACACGTAAGGAGCGAGCGTTGTTCGGAATTATTGGGCGTAAAGGGCATGTAGGCGGTTACATAAGTCCGATGTGAAAGCGTGCAGCTTAACTGCATTGTTGCGTTGGAAACTGTGTGACTAGAATCCGAGAGGGGTAAGTGGAATTCCTAGTGTAGGGGTGAAATCTGTTGATATTAGGAAGAACACCAGAGGCGAAGGCGACTTGCTGGCTCTGGATTGACGCTGAGGTGCGAAAGCGTAGGTAGCGAACAGGATTAGATACCCTGGTAGTCTACGCCGTAAACGATGTACACTTGGTGTCTGGATCATGAGATCTAGGTGCCGTAGCTAACGCGTTAAGTGTACCGCCTGGGGAGTATGCCGGCAACGGTGAAACTCAAAGGAATTGACGGGGGCCCGCACAAGCGGTGGAGCATGTGGTTTAATTCGATGATACGCGAGAAACCTTACCAGGGCTTGACATATACAGGACGACATTAGAGATAGTGTTTTCTCTTCGGAGACTTGTATACAGGTGCTGCATGGTTGTCGTCAGCTCGTGCCGTGAGGTGTTGGGTTAAGTCCCGCAACGAGCGCAACCCCTGTTGTATGTTACCATCATTAAGTTGGGGACTCATGCAAGACTGCCGGTGACAAACCGGAGGAAGGTGGGGATGACGTCAAATCATCATGGCCCTTATGTCCTGGGCTACACACGTGCTACAATGGCCGGTACAGAGTGATGCGAAACAGTGATGTCGAGCAAAACGCTTAAAGCCGGTCTCAGTTCGGATTGGAGTCTGAAACTCGACTCCATGAAGGTGGAATCGCTAGTAATCGCGCATCAGCATGGCGCGGTGAATACGTTCCCGGGCCTTGTACACACCGCCCGTCACACCACCCGAGTCGGGGGTACCCGAAGTCAGCAGGCTAACCTTTTAGGAGGCCACTGCCGAAGGTATGCTCGGTAAGGGGGGTGAAGTCGTAACAAGGTAGCCGTACCGGAAGGTGCGGCTGGATCACCTCCTTTCTACGAGAAAGGTATTTAAAGTCTGACAGTACGGTCAGCAGATGCAGCAATGCATCTAGTATTATTCAGTCTTGGCTTTCGTCAAACACTTCAATTTCCCTAAGCATCCTTAACTGGATGCACCTCATATAATATAAAATCCGTTTTCGGACGGTCTGTTTTAAGCTTTTAGGAGCTGAAAGACGGTTTAACAGGAATTAGCGAAGGGATAAATAATAATATGGTCAAGCGACTAAGGGTCCATGGTGGATGCCTTGGAGCTATCCGGCGAAGAAGGGCGTGGTAAGCTGCGAAAAGCCTCGGTTAGAAGCAAACATTCTGACACCCGAGGATTCCCGAATGGGGTAACCCGGCTGATTGTTATCAGTCATCATGCGGTGAATACATAGCCGTATGAAGCGAGACTCAGGGAACTGAACCATCTAAGTACCTGAAGGAAAAGAAATCAAAAGAGATTCCCTTAGTAGCGGCGAGCGAACGGGGATTAGTCCAAACCAATTACATTTCGGTGTAGCTGGGGTTGTAGGGCATGCAAAATGCATTCAACGGAGATAGCGGAACGGTACTGGGAAGGCCGACCGAAGAAGGTGAAAGTCCTGTATGCGAAATTGAAGTTGAGCTGGCATGTACCTGAGTAAGGCGGGGCACGAGTAATCCTGTCTGAATCTGGGGGGCCCACCCTCCAAGGCTAAATACGAGATAGCTACCGATAGCGAATAGTACCGTGAGGGAAAGGTGAAAAGCACCCCGGGAGGGGAGTGAAATAGAACCTGAAACCGTGGACCTACAAGCGGTCAAAGCCCCAATACGGGGTGATGGCGTGCCTTTTGTAGAATGAGCCTGCGAGTTAATATATTAAGCGAGGTTAAGGTATAGAAGTACCGGAGCCGGAGGGAAACCGAGTCTGAATAGGGCGTTCTTAGTTTGATGTATTAGACCCGAAGCCGGGTGATCTACCTATGATCAGGTTGAAGCTTGGGTAACACTGAGTGGAGGACCGAACACTAGTCTGTTGAAAAAGGCAGTGATGAATTGTGGGTAGGAGTGAAAGGCTAATCAAACCCGGAGATAGCTGGTTCTCCTCGAAATGGCTTTAGGGTCAGCGTCATATGGTTAATAGCGGAGGTAGAGCACTGATTGGGTGCGGGCCTGTCACAGGGTACCAAATCCAGTCAAACTCCGAATGCCGTTATTCAAAGTATGGCAGTGAGACTACGGGTGATAAGATTCGTGGTCGAAAGGGAAAGAGCCCAGACCGTCAGCTAAGGTCCCTAAACTATGCTAAGTGGAAAAGGAAGTACGATTGCACAGACAGCCAGGAGGTTGGCTTAGAAGCAGCCACTCCTTTAAAGAGTGCGTAATAGCTCACTGGTCGAGTAGTTGTGCGCCGACAATGTAACGGGGCTAAGCATAGTACCGAAGCTACGGATCAACATGTTTACATGTTGGTGGTAGAGGAGCATTCTGTAGGCCGATGAAGGTGATCTGTAAGGGTTGCTGGAGGTATCAGAAGAGAGAATGCAGGCATGAGTAACGAAAAGGAAGGTGAGATCCCTTCCCGCCGAAAATCTAAGGTTTCCTGGGTAAAGGTACTCTTCCCAGGGTTAGTCGGCCCCTAAGGCGAGGCAGAAATGCGTAGTCGATGGGAAACTGGTTAATATTCCAGTACATCTAGTAATTTCGATGGGATGACACTTAAGGAGATCCCATGCCAGGCGTTGGTTGTCCTGGTCCAAGCATTTATCCGTTGACGGCAGTAGGCAAATCCGCTGCTGGAGGAGAGATGTTAAGGGGAGCGATCCTACGGGTGAGCGAAGTTGGGTGATTCATCGAGTCAAGAAATAATCTCTAAGGTTAGGTTACTAGGTACCGTACCGCAAACCGACACAGGTAGATGGGATGAGAATTCTAAGGCGTACGGGAGAACTCACGTTAAGGAACTCGGCAAAATACATGCGTAACTTAGGGAAAAGCATGGCTCAGCACGTGATGGTGGAGTTGCAGAGTCCAGGAGAAAGCGACTGTTTACCAAAAACACAGGTCAATGCGAATCTGCAAAGAGAAGTATATTGACTGACACCTGCCCGGTGCCGGAAGGTTAAGAGGAGCTGTTAACTTTTAGTGAAGCAGTGAATTGAAGCCCCGGTAAACGGCGGCCGTAACTATAACGGTCCTAAGGTAGCGAAATTCCTTGTCGGGTAAGTTCCGACCCGCACGAATGGTGTAACGACTTTCTCACTGTCTCAACGTGAGACCCGGTGAAATTGAAGTATCGGTGAAGATGCCGATTACCTGTGGTTAGACGGAAAGACCCCGTGAACCTTTACTGTATCCTGATATTGAACTATGGCTGATGATGTGTAGGATAGGTGGGAGACTTTGAAGACTGGTCGTCAGGCTGGTTGGAGTTGTTGGTGAAATACCACCCTTTATCAGTTATATTTCTAACGTGGTGCGTAATCCGCATCATGGACAATGTCAGGTGGGCAGTTTGACTGGGGCGGTCGCCTCCTAAAGAGTAACGGAGGCGCGCAAAGGTTACCTTAGCATGGTTGGAAATCATGCTGTAAGCGCAATGGCATAAGGTAGCTTGACTGCGAGACTTACAAGTCGAGCAGGTACGAAAGTAGGTCATAGTGATCTGGCGGTTCTGAGTGGAAGGGCCGTCACTTAACGGACAAAAGGTACTCCGGGGATAACAGGCTGATTTTGCCCAAGAGTTCATATCGACGGCAAAGTTTGGCACCTCGATGTCGGCTCATCGCATCCTGGGGCTGGAGCAGGTCCCAAGGGTATGGCTGTTCGCCATTTAAAGCGGTACGCGAGCTGGGTTCAGAACGTCGCGAGACAGTTCGGTCCCTATCTGCCACAGGCGTTGGATGTTTGAGAGGATCTATTTTTAGTACGAGAGGACCGAAATGGACGAACCTCTGGTGTATCAGTTATCGTGCCAACGGTAAGTGCTGAGTAGCTAAGTTCGGAAGGGATAACCGCTGAAAGCATCTAAGTGGGAAGCCTACCTCAAGATGAGACATCCCTCTCCCTTTAAGGGAGCTTAAGGAATCTGAGAGAATATCAGTTTGATAGGCTGGCGGTCTAAGTGTGGAAACATATTGAGCCGACCAGTACTAATCTTCCGTGAGGCTTGACCATATTATTATTTGTCCCTTTAGTTAAGAATATATATAGGTGTGAAGTTCATTGAACTGATCACTAATCTGGTGATTTTAGCGTTGAGGTTATACCCGTTCCCATCCCGAACACGGAAGTCAAGCTCAACCGCGCCGATGGTACTGCTACGGTGGGAGAGTAGGTCGTCGCCAGTTAACCCTCAGTCGAAAGATTGAGGGTTTTTTTTGTTATAATTCATCTGCAGGCGAAGGCTGCCTGCCTATGCGTCAGGGACCGGAAGGGCAGACCTGGTCACGGCAGTGACGGAACCCCTGCAGGGCCCGGCCTGGACCGAGGCGCAGGGAGACGCCAAGACTCTGATTCTCATGTCATAGATCAAAAAAATTGTTCGCAGGTATGTGGACGACAGACAGTTATAATTGTAGTGTTTGGCAATGAAAATCAGAAGTTTATTTATATTATTTATCTGTATCTTTGCCGGTCAGGCGCTCTTTGCGGATATCACCGCAAGCGGTATGGCAGAAGAGATTCAGGCAGAAATAGAAGAGCTGGCTGCAGGCCGTGTTCAGGGTGTGAGTGATGAGTTGCTGGATCGTGTTTATTCGGAGTGGGAGGTCCTTGAGGCCGAAATGATGAGTGTGCCCGTTGAAGAGGGGCTTCAATTCATGCTTCCTGTCTATACAAATCTGAATAGATTTCTTCAGAACGAGCCTGGTTTGACAGATGATGTTCCAAGTATGCGGATTGTAAAGCTGACATCCGTTGTTGCAAATCTTTTTACGGGAGTACTCAAATCCTCAAGGGAGCTTCTAAGTTCTTTTGATCCCGACTCTATTGAATTCAAAAACAGAGCAGCCGGACTCAGCCAGGCACAGATCGGTGGTGCCAATATGGTCCTGGGAGCTTCTATTACACTGTTTACAGTAGAGCTGCCTGAACTAACCTTTGAAGAATTAAAAAAGAATCTGTGGGGTTATGGTCCTTCGATATACAGTGAGATTGACCTTAAGTACAGAGATCAGTTGATGAGTTTTTATGATGGTACTGTTGAGCCTGCTGTTCTTCCCGGTCAGAAGGAACTCTATAAAGAGTTTATAGCTCTGTTGAAAGGTGAAGAGAGTCAGTAAAAGGATCATTTATGATGAAAGGCTGTTTCTGTTTTGCCTCTAAAGTGGTTAAAAGCGGCTCTGGAAAATCTTTTTAACAAATTTTCCTGAAACGGGTTTACATGATTTGGGTTTTTCAATATTATCACCATCACGCTCTGAGCAGCACAGCGGAAGCGGCGCAGCGAAAGAGTATGGCAAATTACGGTTTTAAAAGAACTTACTGAAAAGCGTTCAGAAAAAACTTTCAAAACCCGGTTGACACAAAAGAGTCGATCAAGTATATTTGCTGAGCGTTTGGCACGGAAGTTGCTAAACGGTTCTTTTACAGAATTATAGAGAAGGGAAATTGAAGTATTTGACGAGAGTCAAGCACTGGTAGTACGAACGTTAGTTTTCTTTAGAGATAAAGGGACTGACTCTTCTGGATAAGGGTTCAGGATGATTACATCCGCTAAGTAATCCTTTGAAAGTTTTGATACGAAGTTATCGCCTTCGGGCGATAAATTATATCATGGAGAGTTTGATCCTGGCTCAGAACGAACGCTGGCGGCGCGTTTTAAGCATGCAAGTCGAACGGGATTCAAGGTGCTTGCACCTTGATGAGAGTGGCGAACGGGTGAGTAACGCGTAGGTGATCTACCTTCTAGTTGGGGATAGCCCATGGAAACATGGGGTAATACCGAATAATCTCATAGATCTTGTTTTATGAGGAAAGGGGCGTTTGCCTCGCTGGAAGATGAGCCTGCGTATGATTAGCTTGTTGGTGGGGTAATGGCCTACCAAGGCGACGATCATTAGCCGGCCTGAGAGGGTGACCGGCCACATTGGGACTGAGACACGGCCCAGACTCCTACGGGAGGCAGCAGCTAAGAATCTTCCGCAATGGACGAAAGTCTGACGGAGCGACGCCGCGTGTGCGAAGAATGTCGAGAGATTGTAAAGCACTTTTATATGTGAGGAATAACCGTGTCAGGAAATGGGCATGGGATGACGTTAGCATATGAATAAGCTCCGGCCAATTACGTGCCAGCAGCCGCGGTAACACGTAAGGAGCGAGCGTTGTTCGGAATTATTGGGCGTAAAGGGCATGTAGGCGGTTACATAAGTCCGATGTGAAAGCGTGCAGCTTAACTGCATTGTTGCGTTGGAAACTGTGTGACTAGAATCCGAGAGGGGTAAGTGGAATTCCTAGTGTAGGGGTGAAATCTGTTGATATTAGGAAGAACACCAGAGGCGAAGGCGACTTGCTGGCTCTGGATTGACGCTGAGGTGCGAAAGCGTAGGTAGCGAACAGGATTAGATACCCTGGTAGTCTACGCCGTAAACGATGTACACTTGGTGTCTGGATCATGAGATCTAGGTGCCGTAGCTAACGCGTTAAGTGTACCGCCTGGGGAGTATGCCGGCAACGGTGAAACTCAAAGGAATTGACGGGGGCCCGCACAAGCGGTGGAGCATGTGGTTTAATTCGATGATACGCGAGAAACCTTACCAGGGCTTGACATATACAGGACGACATTAGAGATAGTGTTTTCTCTTCGGAGACTTGTATACAGGTGCTGCATGGTTGTCGTCAGCTCGTGCCGTGAGGTGTTGGGTTAAGTCCCGCAACGAGCGCAACCCCTGTTGTATGTTACCATCATTAAGTTGGGGACTCATGCAAGACTGCCGGTGACAAACCGGAGGAAGGTGGGGATGACGTCAAATCATCATGGCCCTTATGTCCTGGGCTACACACGTGCTACAATGGCCGGTACAGAGTGATGCGAAACAGTGATGTCGAGCAAAACGCTTAAAGCCGGTCTCAGTTCGGATTGGAGTCTGAAACTCGACTCCATGAAGGTGGAATCGCTAGTAATCGCGCATCAGCATGGCGCGGTGAATACGTTCCCGGGCCTTGTACACACCGCCCGTCACACCACCCGAGTCGGGGGTACCCGAAGTCAGCAGGCTAACCTTTTAGGAGGCCACTGCCGAAGGTATGCTCGGTAAGGGGGGTGAAGTCGTAACAAGGTAGCCGTACCGGAAGGTGCGGCTGGATCACCTCCTTTCTACGAGAAAGGTATTTAAAGTCTGACAGTACGGTCAGCAGATGCAGCAATGCATCTAGTATTATTCAGTCTTGGCTTTCGTCAAACACTCCAATTTCCCTAAGCATCCTTAACTGGATGCACCTCATATAATATAAAATCCGTTTTCGGACGGTCTGTTTTAAGCTTTTAGGAGCTGAAAGACGGTTTAACAGGAATTAGCGAAGGGATAAATAATAATATGGTCAAGCGACTAAGGGTCCATGGTGGATGCCTTGGAGCTATCCGGCGAAGAAGGGCGTGGTAAGCTGCGAAAAGCCTCGGTTAGAAGCAAACATTCTGACACCCGAGGATTCCCGAATGGGGTAACCCGGCTGATTGTTATCAGTCATCATGCGGTGAATACATAGCCGTATGAAGCGAGACTCAGGGAACTGAACCATCTAAGTACCTGAAGGAAAAGAAATCAAAAGAGATTCCCTTAGTAGCGGCGAGCGAACGGGGATTAGCCCAAACCAATTACATTTCGGTGTAGCTGGGGTTGTAGGGCATGCAAAATGCATTCAACGGAGATAGCGGAACGGTACTGGGAAGGCCGACCGAAGAAGGTGAAAGTCCTGTATGCGAAATTGAAGTTGAGCTGGCATGTACCTGAGTAAGGCGGGGCACGAGTAATCCTGTCTGAATCTGGGGGGCCCACCCTCCAAGGCTAAATACGAGATAGCTACCGATAGCGAATAGTACCGTGAGGGAAAGGTGAAAAGCACCCCGGGAGGGGAGTGAAATAGAACCTGAAACCGTGGACCTACAAGCGGTCAAAGCCCCAATACGGGGTGATGGCGTGCCTTTTGTAGAATGAGCCTGCGAGTTAATATATTAAGCGAGGTTAAGGTATAGAAGTACCGGAGCCGGAGGGAAACCGAGTCTGAATAGGGCGTTCTTAGTTTGATGTATTAGACCCGAAGCCGGGTGATCTACCTATGATCAGGTTGAAGCTTGGGTAACACTGAGTGGAGGACCGAACACTAGTCTGTTGAAAAAGGCAGTGATGAATTGTGGGTAGGAGTGAAAGGCTAATCAAACCCGGAGATAGCTGGTTCTCCTCGAAATGGCTTTAGGGTCAGCGTCATATGGTTAATAGCGGAGGTAGAGCACTGATTGGGTGCGGGCCTGTCACAGGGTACCAAATCCAGTCAAACTCCGAATGCCGTTATTCAAAGTATGGCAGTGAGACTACGGGTGATAAGATTCGTGGTCGAAAGGGAAAGAGCCCAGACCGTCAGCTAAGGTCCCTAAACTATGCTAAGTGGAAAAGGAAGTACGATTGCACAGACAGCCAGGAGGTTGGCTTAGAAGCAGCCACTCCTTTAAAGAGTGCGTAATAGCTCACTGGTCGAGTAGTTGTGCGCCGACAATGTAACGGGGCTAAGCATAGTACCGAAGCTACGGATCAACATGTTTACATGTTGGTGGTAGAGGAGCATTCTGTAGGCCGATGAAGGTGATCTGTAAGGGTTGCTGGAGGTATCAGAAGAGAGAATGCAGGCATGAGTAACGAAAAGGAAGGTGAGATCCCTTCCCGCCGAAAATCTAAGGTTTCCTGGGTAAAGGTACTCTTCCCAGGGTTAGTCGGCCCCTAAGGCGAGGCAGAAATGCGTAGTCGATGGGAAACTGGTTAATATTCCAGTACATCTAGTAATTTCGATGGGATGACACTTAAGGAGATCCCATGCCAGGCGTTGGTTGTCCTGGTCCAAGCATTTATCCGTTGACGGCAGTAGGCAAATCCGCTGCTGGAGGAGAGATGTTAAGGGGAGCGATCCTACGGGTGAGCGAAGTTGGGTGATTCATCGAGTCAAGAAATAATCTCTAAGGTTAGGTTACTAGGTACCGTACCGCAAACCGACACAGGTAGATGGGATGAGAATTCTAAGGCGTACGGGAGAACTCACGTTAAGGAACTCGGCAAAATACATGCGTAACTTAGGGAAAAGCATGGCTCAGCACGTGATGGTGGAGTTGCAGAGTCCAGGAGAAAGCGACTGTTTACCAAAAACACAGGTCAATGCGAATCTGCAAAGAGAAGTATATTGACTGACACCTGCCCGGTGCCGGAAGGTTAAGAGGAGCTGTTAACTTTTAGTGAAGCAGTGAATTGAAGCCCCGGTAAACGGCGGCCGTAACTATAACGGTCCTAAGGTAGCGAAATTCCTTGTCGGGTAAGTTCCGACCCGCACGAATGGTGTAACGACTTTCTCACTGTCTCAACGTGAGACCCGGTGAAATTGAAGTATCGGTGAAGATGCCGATTACCTGTGGTTAGACGGAAAGACCCCGTGAACCTTTACTGTATCCTGATATTGAACTATGGCTGATGATGTGTAGGATAGGTGGGAGACTTTGAAGACTGGTCGTCAGGCTGGTTGGAGTTGTTGGTGAAATACCACCCTTTATCAGTTATATTTCTAACGTGGTGCGTAATCCGCATCATGGACAATGTCAGGTGGGCAGTTTGACTGGGGCGGTCGCCTCCTAAAGAGTAACGGAGGCGCGCAAAGGTTACCTTAGCATGGTTGGAAATCATGCTGTAAGCGCAATGGCATAAGGTAGCTTGACTGCGAGACTTACAAGTCGAGCAGGTACGAAAGTAGGTCATAGTGATCTGGCGGTTCTGAGTGGAAGGGCCGTCACTTAACGGACAAAAGGTACTCCGGGGATAACAGGCTGATTTTGCCCAAGAGTTCATATCGACGGCAAAGTTTGGCACCTCGATGTCGGCTCATCGCATCCTGGGGCTGGAGCAGGTCCCAAGGGTATGGCTGTTCGCCATTTAAAGCGGTACGCGAGCTGGGTTCAGAACGTCGCGAGACAGTTCGGTCCCTATCTGCCACAGGCGTTGGATGTTTGAGAGGATCTATTTTTAGTACGAGAGGACCGAAATGGACGAACCTCTGGTGTATCAGTTATCGTGCCAACGGTAAGTGCTGAGTAGCTAAGTTCGGAAGGGATAACCGCTGAAAGCATCTAAGTGGGAAGCCTACCTCAAGATGAGACATCCCTCTCCCTTTAAGGGAGCTTAAGGAATCTGAGAGAATATCAGTTTGATAGGCTGGCGGTCTAAGTGTGGAAACATATTGAGCCGACCAGTACTAATCTTCCGTGAGGCTTGACCATATTATTATTTGTCCCTTTAGTTAAGAATATATATAGGTGTGAAGTTCATTGAACTGATCACTAATCTGGTGATTTTAGCGTTGAGGTTATACCCGTTCCCATCCCGAACACGGAAGTCAAGCTCAACCGCGCCGATGGTACTGCTACGGTGGGAGAGTAGGTCGTCGCCAGTTAACCCTCAGTCGAAAGATTGAGGGTTTTTTTTGTTATAATTCATCTGCAGGCGAAGGCTGCCTGCCTATGCGTCAGGGACCGGAAGGGCAGACCTGGTCACGGCAGTGACGGAACCCCTGCAGGGCCCGGCCCGGAGACGAGGCCTGGGCCGAGGCGCAGGGAGACGCCCGTATCAGGATATTCCTTGAATGCTGCTATTTATCAGTTGGATAAATGAATGTTACTATAGTGCACTATATGAAGGAACTTTTGCGGGATAATCAGGATATATTAGTCTACCTTGGAATCAGTATCGGAATCATTACGGTACTGACTGTCGTCGTTCAGATTTTCATAAAGGTCTCATTAAGGAAGCGCACCGAGCTTATTGAGAAGATTAAAGAGACCAATGCAGTAGAAACAGAGACCCCTCTTAAAAAGTCTTCAAGAACCTTTAAGCGGGAAGCAAAGAAACACCTTAAGGAGAGATTCTCCATCTTCAAAAGAGTGGCCATCACTGTTTCAATTATCTCTGTTCTTCTTGTGACTTCCATTCCTTTTGTTGATAAACTTCCCCAGGCTTTTCTCTCTGTACTTGTCGGTTCCGCTGCTATTATTACAGGTATGGCTGCCAAGCCTTTTATTGAAAATTTCCTGTCTGGTATCGCCATTACAGTTTCCAAGATGCTGAAGATCGGGGATACAATTATTATCAACGATAACTACGGGACCATTGAGGATATTTCCCCGACTCATACAGTCATCAAGATATGGAACTGGAGACGATATGTTATTCCCAACAGTTCCATGATCAATACCGATTTTGTTAACCTTACTTTGAACAATAAATGGCTCTGGGCTCACGTGGAGTTCTTTGTCTCCTATGAATCCATTATAGGGGATGTACGGGATATCGCCCTTTCAACTGTTCTGGCCTGCGAACATTATAATGATGTTGAGCCCCCTTCTTTCTGGGTGATGAAGACAGAGAAGGACAGTGTAAAGTGCTGGGTCGCGTCCTGGGCGGATTCACCGGCTGCGGCATGGGAACTGGAAGCGGAGATCAGAACCAACCTTGTCATCTCATTTCAGGAGAGAGGAATTAAAACTCATATCAACTTTCATAAGGTTGACAGTGAAGATTTCAGTTTACAGAGCTGAGCTTGAGAAAAATGTCACGGCCTGCCTGATCCTGTAGTTATTTCATAAGCTTTGCGAAAGAGTTGTTTGTGTTCATCAGGTTTATAAGATTATCTAGGCTGACTGCCGCTTCGGTTACAAGGGACATCTCTTCGTGGATCAAGGTTTCTGAGAGTTTACCAAAGCTTATTTTATATATCTCTTCTAGAACAAGGTGTCCCTTCTCACTGATCCTTATAATACTCTTGTTGCTGTATTCCTGATGGTCCTTGATCAGGAGTTCCAGTTCCGCAAGCTCCGCGATGATCTGGTGACAGCGCTGATTGCTGTATCCGGTCTTCCGGGAGATACGGTACTGGGTCAGCCCCGGATTGTCCTGAACAGTCCATAGAACCGCCATGGAGGGGAGGGACATGGGTATTCCGTAGGTATCAATAAATTTTATACTGTTACCGATGCGCATAATCTTGCATACTCCCATTGTTGATCTTCCTGGAGATAATTTCAGGGGATTAAGGTTGGAATCGGCCGACGAGCCGTTCTTAAGTAGTTTTTTATGAAGTTAAAATATATCCCGTTTATGATCCTTGCCCTGCTGCTTGGTTCATGTGCATCATCAGATATTAAAATTGAAGATGGAAGTGTTACTGTCGGTGAATATGACAAGGTTGTTTCCCGTATAGACGGTCCCTATGAGGTTTATGACCTTGCAGGAAAGACAATGCTTCCCGGGTTTGTAGATGCTCATACCCATGTTCTTAACGGTGCACTTCTTGCATCAATTGCCGAATATGTCGGGATGTCCAAGTTCCGGACAACCGCTGAGGTTATTGAATCTCTTAAAGAATTTGAGACTACACTGGAACCCGGTGAGTGGCTGGTAGCCGGCGGCTGGGACCCTTCTATCATGGAAGGTCCGGCTGAACTGACAATGAAAGACCTGGATGAAATTTCAAGTGACAGAGCTGTTTTTGTTCTGAATGCTTCCAGACATCTTGCCTATGCCAATACAATGGCTTTTGAACTTGCAGGTATTTATGATTCTGTAGTAAACCCTCATGGTGCTGAGTTCGTACGGGATGAGAACGGTTCCATCAATGGTGTTATGAAGAACAATATGGTTTATCTGCAGGTTCTGGGCGCCAACCCGGTTATGGCTGAAGCCAATATGGTACAGGCTGTTCTGGACCTTCTGAAAGACTTCTCCGCCAATGGCCTGACCACTGCTACAGAGCAGCTGCTTGGAGCCGTTACAGGAAGCCGTATGGATATGGATCTGCTTCTGATGGCAGCACAGGATCCCGACTTTGCCGTTCGTGTCATGGCCTATCCCGGATATACTATTGAAAAGTCTCTGAGTGAGACTCCTGTTCTCCTGGGAGAGGGAAATGACCTCGTTCGAGCGGTGGGCTTTAAACTCGTTGCCGACGGTTCCAACCAGGGATACACCGGACTCCAGAGAGACCTATATCCCGGTACCTGTAACCTTGGGCTTGAATATCAGTCTGTTGATGAGCTTGTTGACTTTATCACCAGAAAGACAGCTGAGGGCTGGCAGCGTTCAATTCACGGTAATGGAGACAGGGCCATCGATAATATTCTGGAAGCCCTTGAGCGGGCTAAAGAGCAGGGCGTAGACTACAGCCAGCTGAGACCGAGAATTGAGCATACTTCCATACTTCATGATGAGCAGATTGCCAAAATGAAAGAACTGGGTGTCTCTGCCAGTTTCCTGATCGGTCATGTGCATTACTGGGGAGTTGACTTCAGATATACAATCTTCGGAGAAGAGAAAGCCTGGATGCTTGACCGTGCAAAGAGTGTTGAAGATGCCGGTATCAGCTATACACTGCATTCAGACTATCCTGTAACTGAAGCAGATCCCCTTCAGATGGTCTATTCTGCGGTTACAAGAGAGACCTGGAAGGAGTCCGATTACGTCCTCAACCCCGCTGAAAGAGTCTCTGTTGAGTCTGCTTTAAGAAGTGTGACCATTGAGGCTGCCTGGCAGACAATGTGTGACGATAAGGTGGGATCTCTTGAAGAGGGCAAGCTGGCGGATATGGTCATTCTTGACAGAAACCCCCTTGAGGTTAATCCCAGTGAGATAAACACAATTGAGGTTATGGAAACCTGGATGGATGGAAAACGGGTTTACCTGAATAACTGATTCTAAGATTTCCGGAGTCTCATTTTCGGAATATGAACAGGCCTCTTCGGAGGCCTGTTTTATTTATAATGAATTTGAACAGGAAAGGGAATT
Organism: Oceanispirochaeta sp.; assembly: GCA_963676905.2. Lineage (GTDB taxonomy): Bacteria > Spirochaetota > Spirochaetia > DSM-2461 > DSM-2461 > Oceanispirochaeta. Next base: position 661,852 of record CAXXVE010000001.1, on the reverse strand, counting down.
CAGTTGAATTCCTGATATTTATGAGACAGCTCGATCCGGCTGTGGCAGTCTGTTTTGGAGTAGATGCTCAGAACGTGGTTCTTGGCTGTGCCCTGGGAGATAAACAGCTTATCGCTGATTTCCTTGACCTTGAGCCCCTTCAGGAGAAGGTATAAAACCTCCTCTTCCCTTGTGGACAGGGCGTACTGCTTGACGAAGTCGCTCTCCTGCTGCTTTTTCACATCAATAAGAGTCTTCTCGCTGTCGTCTTCTTCAATCTCAGATTCCTCGTCCTGGAAGATAAACTCCATGGCGCCTATACGGATGATATCCGCACTTCTGAGAATCTCCTCATCCCTTGTCTTAACACCGTTGATATAACATCCGTTCCGGCTTCCAAGGTCTTTCAGGTATACATCGTCTCCAAAGACTTTGATTACAGCATGCTTACGGGAAACAGAGGGTGCCTGGAGAATGAGGTCGCACTCTTTGCTGCGGCCGATAAGGGTTTCGGGTTTATCGAGAGGGATAATCAGGGGGTCGTTTCCCCTTGTTTTTCCCTGAAGAAAATATTTTTTTTCGGACATATTCTCATTTATACACCAAAATATGAAAATTTTCAGCCTTGAACAGACCAAATGGTCTATACCGTTTTTTTTTGACTGCCGTCATAGTTACTTGTATAACCCCCGCAGGATATGGCGGAGTTCCCTAAGCCCTCACCGGGCAGGGGGCTCCGTCTGCCGGCAGAAGCTGCGGGTGATATTAAACTGGAGGTTTAAATATGAATACTATTGTGCAGACAGTGCCCGATACAGTGGCAGATCATTTAAAAGATGTGGCCGTCAAGTTCGGCCTGGAAGATAAGCAGGAAAGCTATGCCGCCCTTGAGAAGAGCTGGGTAGAGAAGATGGAGGTCTTTGAACAGGAGATGATAGACCGCGGAATGGACGAAGTAGGCGTTTTCAAGCCCGAGGATGAGCGTGCTGCTCTTCTGCTGACCTATTCCGGTTCTCTTATATCCCTGAGTCCCCTTGAGGATGGAAGCCGTGAGATCCGCTATACGAGCATCGGACTGAGAAAGGATGTTCCCGCGATTATGAACCTGGACCGTCAGGAAATTGAAGGGTGTGCCGAAGTCGGGCAGCCTCTGGTTTTTACAGATGGACCCATGAAAAAGACATCTCCCCTGTACAGGATTGTTGTTCCCCCCTTGAGTCTTGATATTGAGGAACAGACCTGTCTGGTAGAGGATGCAGTCACAGTTATTACCGAGAAGTTTGCGGATATGAATCAGCAGCTTCTGGAAGATATCTGATTATATGAATTCTTTAATCAGGACGGGGAGGGCTCTTTCCATATGAAGCCTCTGTTCCGGCCGTCCTCCTTGGCCTGATAAAGTGCATAGTCCGCTCTTTCAATAATGTTTTCAGGGGTCTCCTTCGGCTCTTTGATTGAGGAAATCCCGAAACTCATGGACAGATAAAATCTGTTCCCTCCCGTTTCTACAGCCGTTTCGGCTATCTTTTTTCTGAGTTTTTCGGCGTGAACAAGAGCATCTTCTTCTCCGGTTTCTGGCATCAGAAGGAGGAACTCTTCCCCTCCCCAGCGAAAACAGAAATCTGTTCTTCTACTGATCTCCTTGATGGCAATTCCCATCATCTGCAGGGCGTAGTCCCCCGATGCATGTCCATATGAGTCGTTTATCTTTTTGAAAAAGTCCAGATCAATCATGACTACCGAGAAGGTCTTCCCTGATCTTCCGAATCGCAGGATCTCACGTTCAAAAATCTCCCGGCTGCTGTTTCTGTTGAACAGACCAGTGAGGGAGTCTATGCGGGCCAGCACAGCCAGTTTGTTCTTCTCATGTTCCAGCTCTCTGGTCCTCTGATCCACCTGTGTCTCCAGCTCGTTCCGCAGAAGACTCAACTCCTTGAAGGCCTGGCTGCTCCGTTCCGCATTGAGGAAGGAGTGGAGAATCATAAAGATAAGAAGGCCCACATTGAGAACATAGGCTGTATTGGTAAGGTGCAGATCGTAAAGAATATCGTTGAGCCCGCATCCAATCATCAATACAGTGGCTGTAAAGAGCCATATGGAACCGGGCTTTCTCTGGATGACCGTTGTCAGTGTCAGGTATAGAAAATAGAAGAGGTTGATAGGGATAATCCACATGTAGTATGAGAATATCTTCTGTGCCGGGATCAGGTCTGCAAATAGTATTACAGAACCGAAAAAGATGCTGAGCGCAAAGTTGATATAGAGGCTCACCCTGCTGCCTATTCCGGGAAAAGAATTCCGGAGGTACTTCTGGTAGAAGGGAATCATAAAGGCCACAGAAACCGTGGATATTCTGATCAGAAACATCTGATTCTCCCATGCCAGAAAGCGCATCAGAACATGCTCCCCTGTGATCAGTGATTTGATAACGATCAGCATGATTGCAAGACTCAGCCAGAGGTGGGCTTTGTTCTGCCTTTGAAGTATAAAGAGGAAGAGGTGGTAGAGTGCCATAAAGCTGAGGGCGCCGATGATAAGAGCCAGGCCCAGAATATGAATGAGCCAGTAATTATGAAGGGTTTCGGACGTGCCGAAGCGGACTGATTCCCACAGCCCTCCGTTCTTCATGCTGAAATTGGAGATATGTATTGTCAGAACAGCTTCACTCTGTTTTGCTCTGAAACCTGTTATTGAGGGAACAAGATCGGGAACTTCCGCCTCACGGCTTTTAGCCGGAATCCCATCCGATTCAAGCAGTTCCGTTCCTATGTAGTAATTGGCGGCCGACACCTTTTCAAAGAAGTAGAAACTGTAGCTGACTCCCGGTTTGAGCCCCTCCAGATGGAGGCGGTAGGTACCATAACCCACAGGGGCGGGGACATCAGTCCAGGGGTCGGGTACGGGAGCAAATGCGGGTTCCATGGGCAGGTCGGATCCGTCGGGGTTGAGAAAGACGCCGGGATAGAACTCCCAGTCTCCGTCGAGGGTTGTAATTTTTCCGTCTTTCAAAGAGGTAAGATCTACTTTACCGTTGTGGACCGTAATGTTCTGGTTCGCAATATGTGTACAGCTCAGCAGTAGTACAGCTGTGCAAAAGTAAAGAATCAATCGGGTTCTTTTATTCTGGAGAAGGTCTGATTTAAAGTTCATTAATCCTTGTATAGAGCTATTGTCTGTTTGGAGTGGATCTGCTAATTTTCCTCCATGAATCATTCCCGAAAAGCAGATGTCTTTTTAATTCTGATGACCCTTATCTGGGGCGGAACTTTTGTCTCTATCAAGAGTGCCCTGGTGTATATTTCGCCACTTCTGCTGATGGCTTTCCGCTTTTCATCCGCTTTCATTTTCTTCATAATTCTGAATCCGGTCAAGCTCTCGATATTAAACAAAAGTGTACTTCTGAGGGGTTTTGCACTGGGAATCCTTATGTTTCTGGGATATGGGCTTCAAACGGTGGGCCTGAACTATACGACAGCCTCCCGGTCGGGTTTTATCACCTATTTCTATGCCCTGCTTGTTCCTGTCTTTCAGTTTATGATCCTCCGGAAAAAGCCGCTTGTAATAAACCTTCTGGGGCTGGCCCTGGCTTTCAGCGGACTGACCCTGATTACAGGGGGACTGGATTCTGCGAGCATGAACCGCGGGGACATGCTTACACTTCTCAGCGCCGCGTCCTATGGCATCTATGTGGTTCTCCTGAACCTCTGGTCCAACGATGAGGATGCGGCTGTGCTTACGGGTATACAGCTTTTGATAACAGCTTTGATCTCCTTTGCTGTTTCTCCGATTCTGGAAGAGCCCTTTTTTCATTCCTCCTTCACCCTGTGGGGGAACCTCCTCTATCTGAGTCTGCTCGGGTCGGTTGTCGCGGTTTATATAATGACCCGTTTCCAGACCTATATCTCCCCAACCAGAGCGGCGATCCTCTACTCCCTTGAACCTGTGTTTTCTGTGATTCTTGCTGTTCTTATACTGAAAGAGCACTTCTCGATCCTTCAGTTCGGGGGAGCCTGCCTTATTATTACAGGGGTTCTGATGTCGGAGATCTTCGAGATCAGAAAGACCGAACCTGTAAAAGACTGAGGCTCATCCCCTCTCCCTGTACTGCCGATACTTGATATGTGGAAACTTCAGATTTCGGCATATATCACAGTAAAGCGCTCTCCCATCCCTTTTTCAGGGAGTTGAACACAGTGGAAAAGGCGGCTTTCAGGGAGTACTATATTCTCCACGAATACCTTCAGGGCGAAACAGTTGTCTTTGAGGGTGACAGTCTCGACAGCCTCTACATTGTTCTGGAGGGGCGGGTTCTGTGTAAAGGGGAAGACGGGGGCTGGAAGAGTTTCTATAAGGGTGACTTCTGGGGAGTCGAAGCACTGACGTCTTCATTACATGTTCCTCACCCATATAAAGCTGCAGAGGATGCAGTGATTCTCCGTCTCAGAGCCGGAAGTTTTCAGCAGCTGCTTCAGGACCACACTCATCTTCTCTCCCGTCTTAAACCCCGGGTGGACAAACAGGGCAGGCAGATTTCAGGGCTTCCCGAAAGTTTGTGGAAGGCTTTAAAAAAAGGGCCGGTACGGAAGAAAGGCCTTGTCTATTTTGAGGGAAGAACAAGCCGGAAAAGCTTCTCAATTTTTATGATAGTTCCGGTTGCCATGATACTGGCCGGGCTCTACGGGCAGCAGTTCTCACTCTGGTTTTATCTTTTGACAGCCGCCGGCAGCTTTGTGGCAGGCTGTGAACTCTTTCTGCGGCATATGACACTCTACAGGGTGAAGGGGAACAGAGTTTCCCGGAAGTATTTCAACTGGAGGAATTTCCGTCTGGATCTGGAGGAGCTCCCTCTGGACCAGATCAAGAGCGTACAGGTCAACAAAGAGGGAACAATCCGTCATCTGCTGAAAATCGGGGATCTGAGTATTCAGACTGCGGGGCGGGGTATTCTATTTAAAAATATAGACAGACCCGAGGCCCTTCAGAAAAAACTGATGGACCTGAGTTCCGCAAAAGCAGGCGCCGCGAAGGGAGAGCAGCGGGCTCTCTTTCGGGAAACCCTTAAAAAGTATTTTTCAGGCGACGGGTTTTCGGCACTGAAGGAGTACAGCGGCGGTAAGAGCCAGCCCCTCAGGGTTGAAAAGAGCGGAAGTACCGTTTTCCGCAAATCAGCGGCGGTTCTCTTCTTTCAGATTTTCCTGCCCCTCTCTCTGATTCTTCTTTCAGTCTTTGTTTCGCTGCTGAAAGGGGGGAATACTGCCGGCTTTCTTGTACCGGTGCTGTGGCTTGTCAGAATACCGGCTGCTTTCCGTATTCTCTGGCTCTTTCTGGACTGGTGGAATGATATTTACAAGATTGAGCTCCCCTATATCTGGGATATTGAGAGAAAGCCCTTTGCCCGTAAGGCGCAGAAGATACAGACTGATCTTTCAGGAATCCTGAATGTCAGGGTGGTTCAGAAAGGTTTTTTGAGAATCCTTCTGAACTATGGAGATGTCGTGGTGGAGACTCCGGGGAACAGCGGCACTCTGGAGTTCTTTTCAGTAGCAAGACCCCGTATGGTTCAGTCTGAAATTTTCAGATTCCGGGACCAGCTGCTTCAGGACAGGGAAGAGAAGAGCCGGCAGGCCTCACTGAAGCAGTTTGGAGAGTTCGCAGAAATTATGAAACAGCTCCAGGAGAGCAGACCTGCCGGAGTAACAAGGACACAACAGTGACAGTTAAAAAAACAGGTATAAGAGGAATGGAAAAAAGAAAGACAGTAATACTCTGCCTTCTGGCGGTTCAGTTTCTGATGCTGCCGGGATTTGCGGCGGCTCAGGAGGAGCTCAGCTTCTTCAGGAAGATCCGTATCGGCGAGAACGAGAGGATCGCGGGGGAGTATCCCCTGGCTGATGATGAGGCTCTTTTGGTGAACTGCTACAGGGTTTCCACCTTTCATGACGGCAGAATAAGCCGGATAGAGTATCTTAGAAGAGGTGCCTCCCTGGCCGACCCCCTGCTGGGAGTTCCGGTCATTCAGTACTCCTACAACGGAAACTATATCAGAAGGAGTTATCTGGACTCCCGGGGCCTCCCTGTTCCCGATGAACAGGGTGTCTACTCTGTACGGTTGAGGCAGGATTCCCAGGGCTATATCAATGCGTCATTCAACTATGACCGCTACGGCAATCTCAAGGCAAACAGCAAGGGTATCGCCTCTACTATGTGGGATATCAACAAAAGCGGACGGAAGGTCTCGGAGCTCTACTTTGATCCCGACGGCAACAGGGTGGGGGACAACGGTGTATATGAGCTGCGTTACCTCTATGATGACCGGGGAAATCTCTCAAGGGTCCTTCAGCTTGATGAGTTGGGGATTCCTGTAGACTCTGCAGGCCGGCCCGCCATGGTCCGCCGGGAGTGGGATGAAAAGGGAAACCTTGTCCGGGAGAGCTGGTTCGATAGTGATGAGAATCCAGTTGCCAATGAGGAGGGAGTCTCCTCTGTGGTCTACCACTGGGACGGGAAGGGAAACAAGACTTCCCGTTTGAACTTCGGCGCCGATGGAGATTTGACAGCGGACAACAACGGTGTCGTGCGATATCAGTGGCACTATGACGAGATGGGGAACAGGGTCAAGGAGGAGCATTTCTCTGAGCTTGGCAGCCTCACCTATGACGCCGCCGGAGTGGCTGTATATAAGTGGATTCACTATCCCCAGGGAAATGAACTGGAGCAGAAGAACCTGGATGAGAACCTGAACGAAGTGCTTGATATCGACGGCTTCGCCTCGTACCGCTGGGTGTTTGACGAACGGGGAAATATTACCGAGCAGAAGTACTACGATGTGGATGACAGCCTGAAGGAGGACCTCTGGGGTATTTCCATGTACCGTTACGTCTACGATGATGCAGGCAATATGGCGGAGTCCCGCAGCTACTCCGATTATGATGAACTGAAAACGGACCTGATGGGGGTTGCCGTCTACCGCTGGACCTACGACCTTAATGGAAACAAGCTGGAGGAGCTGCATTACGATGAACAGGAGCGTCCTGCTGAGAACAGTCAGGGCATTGCCTCCTACTCCTGGGAGTATGACGAGGAGAGTAATGTAGTCAGCCAGAGCCAGTTCGGACTCTATGGCCAGTACAAGGCCAACGATGAGGGAGTGGCCATCTACAGGTGGACCTATGACAGATTCGGGAATCCCCTAACCGAAAGCTATTTCGGAATTGATGAACAGCCCGTTGAGAACAGGGACGGAACGGCTGCGGCTGTGTGGGTCTATGATGACAGGGGAAATCCTCTCAAGACCTCAAGATTCAGCAGGAAAAAGCTGCCGGAGGATCTGACGGATTAGGCAGGCCTTCGGGTTTACCGGCTCTGCTCTACACCCTTTCTCAGGCAGTGAGGACTGAGCCGGCACTCCGAACACCGGGGATTCCGGGGGGTGCAGATCTGCTGGCCGTACAGCACAAGCAGTTCATTTATTTCTATCCAGTGCTCCCGGGGAAGAACACTTTCCAGGGCTGCCACGGAGTCGTCGGGTTTCGTTGTCTTTATCCAACCGAAGCGGTTTGCGATTCTGTGGACATGGGTATCCACACAGATGGCGGGAATCCTGAATCCGAGGCTCAGTACCAGGTTGGCCGTTTTCAGACCCACACCGGGGAATGCAAGAAGCTCTTCCGGACTGCCGGGGACCTCACCGCCGTGATCTTCCAGAATCATCTTTGAAATCTTCAGAATATTCTCAGCCTTGACCCTGAAAAATCCACAGGGGTAGATCAGTTCTTCAATTTCGCTGTTAGCCAGGGTGATCATAGCTGCGGGGGTGTCGGCTCTTTCAAAGAGCCGTCTGGAAGCAGAAAGTGTGACATCGTCTTTTGTTCTCAATGAGATCAGTGTGGATATAAGTATTTTGTAGGGTGTGCCGTTTTCCTGCCCGATCAGGGAGACCGACGGGAGTTCGAAGGATGACATGAACTCATTCAGTATTTTGAAGATCTCACCCCAGGGGGGATCATTTTTCTGCAGGCTGGCATCGGCTGGCATGGTTCCGGTTCAGTCCAGGGGCTTTAACAGGACCGCAGCCTGTGCTTCCACGGCCTCTCCCCGTCCGGCGGCATCCTGTTTCTCCTTGGTTTTGGCCTTGAAGGAGATGCAGTCCAGGGGGATCTTAAGATCCTCCTGCAGGGTCTGGCGGATGGCTTCCCGATGGGGGCCTAGTTTCGGAGATTCAAGTATAACGGTACAGTCTACATTGCCCACGGAATAGCCGGCTGCGGTTATGCGCTTCAGAGTGTCTCTGAGAAGATCTCTTGAGTCGGCATCTTTCCACTTCGCATCGGAAGGGGGGTAGTGGGTTCCGATATCCCCCATGGCAACGGCCCCCAGAAGGGCGTCAATCAGGGCATGGATCAGAACATCTCCGTCGGAGTGGGCGGCTTCTCCCTTCGGTGAGGGGACTGTTACTCCTCCCAGAACAAGGGGCCTCCCTTCAACGAGCCTGTGGATGTCATATCCCATTCCGATCCTCATGACTCTTTCAGATCTCCGGGATGGGTTATCTTAATATTTTCCTCGTCTCCCTCAACAGTGTGGGAGGGGCCGACGTAGACTGACCAGATCTCAGAGTCGTCGATAAAGTCACGTTGATCAGCCAGGGCCTTTTCGTGGGCTTCCATAATCTCGGGGTAGCTGAATCCCTGAGGGGTCTGTGCGCTGACGGTTCTGCTGCGGACCAGATGCTCCTCGATGTCCCCCAGGGGAGTGAGAATTTTCATAGCGCTGATTGACGGGGTTACAGGTGTACTGTTGCCCCGGTTTATGGTTCCCTCAAGAACTCTTCTTATAAGCTCTTCTGTGATATGGGGACGGGCTCCGTCATGGATCAGAACCACGTCGCTTCCGCTCTCTTTGAGGCAGCTCAGGGCATTGAGCACAGACTCCTGCCTGGTGCTTCCTCCCTGAACATAGGAGATGGGGAAATTAATTCTCTGCAGGGCCTTTTCCATGTCTTCCTTTTTCCCTGCGGGGTAGGTGACACAGATATGGTCGAACTCTTCAGAAAGAACAAAAGGAAGAACGGCTCTTTCCAGAACGGTTCTTCCTTTGATCAATTTGAACTCTTTCTTACCATCGCCCTTCATCCGGTTGCTGGAACCGGCGGCTGTGATAATAGCAGCTTTTATCATTCTGATTCTAATTTACTGAAAACCAGCTGTTCAACTTCGTCTTTGGATTTTCCAATGGAGAAGGAAATCTCATCAATCAGAAGCTTCAGGGCGCTGTCGTAGAGTTTCCGCTCAAGGATGGGAAGTTCTTTTATCTTGCTTCTGTGATAGAGGGTTGTCACAACAGTCGCGATGTCTGTAACTTCTCCCTTCTTCAGAAGGTCCACATTCATCTGGTAGCGCATCTTCCAGTCAGTGGGTACAGGTTCATACTCTTTTGTGATGATTTCCAGAGCTTTTTTGGATTCCGCGGGGGAAACAATCGCTCTCAGACCAAGCTCCTCGGCCTTGTCGACGGGAACCATTACAGTCATATCAGATACTTCAAGGTAGATTACATAGTAGAGAATCTTTTTGCCCTTGAACTCTTTCTCTTCGATCTTCTCTATGTGGCCGACTCCCTGGGTGGGATAAACAACTTCCTGCTTGGCTTTAAATAGAGTATTCTGTTTTTTTTCCATAGCCGCAAGTATACCCCACGGCGGTTTTTTAAGTCAAACCGCCATAGGGAATTGGAAACCGAATAATCGCGAAAAAAACTTAAAAATCAGACGTTGTAGGTAGAGGCCGCGACACCGCCGCCTTCACCGGTCCAGTCTGTATGGAAAAATTCTCCCGCAGGCTTGTCCAGACGTTCGTAGGAGTGGGCACCGAAGTAGTCTCTCTGAGCCTGAATAAGGGAGGCCGGAAGCCTCGCCGTCCTGTAGCCGTCAAAGAAGGTAAGGGCGGAGCTCATGGCGGGGAGGGGAATGCCCCACTGGACCGCCTGGCCCACTACACGGCGCCATGAGGCCTGTCCCTGCTCCATAATATTTCTGAAGTAGTCCGCCTGAAGAAGGTTTTCCAGTTCGGGATTGTCGTCGAAGGCTTTCTTGATATCTCCAAGGAAGGTGCTGCGGATGATGCAGCCTCCCCGCCACATCAGGGCAATGGCGCCGTAGTTCAGCTTCCAGCCGAAGTCGGCAGCGGCCTGGCGCAGCAGCATAAAGCCCTGTGCGTAGGAGATCAGTTTGGAGGCAAGCAGAGCCTGTTCCAGATCCTTCAGAAAGGAGATCCTGTCGGAGACGGGAGTCTTCTCGGGACTGTGATAGAGGGATGATGCCTTAACCCGCTCATCCTTGATGGAAGAGAGGCAGCGTGCAAATACAGCTTCACCGATAAGGGTCAGGGGTATGCCTGTATCCAGGGCGGCTATGCCGGTCCACTTTCCGGTACCCTTCTGTCCGGCGCTGTCTTTTATCTTCTCCACAAGGGGGGTGCCGTCTGTGTCTTTGTATTCAAGAATTTCTCCGGTAATCTCAATCAGATAGCTGTCCAGAGGGCCCTTGTTCCATGATTTGAATATTCCGCTCATCTCATCGGCGCCGATACCCATACCCTCGCTCATCAGATGGTAGGCTTCTCCGATAAGCTGCATGTCACCGTATTCGATGCCGTTGTGGACCATTTTCACATAGTGTCCCGCACCCTCTTCGCCTACCCAGTCGCAACAGGGGTCGCCGTCGGCTTTGGCGCTGATGGCCTGAAGTATCTCTTTGATATGGGGCCAGGCTTCCGGGTTTCCCCCGGGCATCAGGGAGGGGCCTCTTCTGGCACCCTCTTCTCCGCCGGACACACCGCTTCCCACAAAGAGGATTCCCTTCTCTTTCAGGCTGTTCATCCTTCTTGTTGAATCGGGGTAGTGGGAGTTGCCTCCGTCTATGATAATGTCCCCCTCTTCCAGAAAGGGCAGGAGACTGTCGATCACCGCATCCACTACGGGGCCGGCCTTGACCATTATCATGATCTTACGGGGCCGCTTCAGGGAGGCTGCCAGTTCCTCAAGGGTGCTCATTCCGAGAATGGTCTCTCTTCCGGCCGCGTTGCCGGAGAGAAAATCCCTGGTAACCTGTTCGGTCCTGTTATATACGGCTACCGTATAGCCGTGGTCATTCATATTGAGAACGAGGTTCTGACCCATGACCGCCAGTCCTACAAGTCCGATATCCGCTTTCATGTTATCCTCCAGGGAAATTTAAAATTCAGTTAACTAATAATAATATCGATTCAGTCGGTTAATTCCAGTTCTTTCAGCCATATTTCAGGATCAGAATCACTGGGCATACGCCAGTCTCCTCTTGGAGAGAGGGCTATTGTACCCACTTTGGGGCCGTCGGGCAGACAGGAACGCTTGAACTGCTGTGTAAAAAAGCGCCAGATAAAGCTGCGCAGCCACTTCTTTATTGTCTGCCTGTCATAGCTTCGGTTGAAGGCAATTTCAGCCAAATCCAGGGTTTTTGCAGGACCGAAACCGCAGCGGACTATCTGGTAGAGGTAGAAGTCGTGGAGCTCGTAGGGCCCGATGACGTCCTCAGTCTTCTGCAGGATCTCCCCCTGCTTGTCCGGGGGAAGCAGTTCCGGGCTGATGGGGGTGTCTATGATGTCGTAGAGAATGTCGGCAGCCTTTTTGTTTGACTCCTGGTCGGCAACAAATTGAACAAGGTAGCGGACAAGGGTTTTGGGTACTCCTGTGTTGACGGCGTACATGGACATGTGGTCTCCGTTGTAGGTACACCAGCCCAGAGCCAGTTCCGACAGGTCTCCCGTTCCAATGACAATGCCTCCCAGCATGTTGGCCTTGTTCATAAGATACATGGTCCTCTGGCGGGCCTGAACATTCTCATAGGCCACATCCGAGGGCTCACCATGGTGTTCCAGTTCCTCCATCTGCAGGGTGCAGACCTTCTTTATATCCAGAACCTCAAGGGGAATTCCCATCTCCTCGCAGAGGAGCTCGGCGTTGCCCTTTGTCCGTTTGGTTGTTCCGAATCCTGGCATCGTGTAGCACTGAAGTCCGCCTATATCCAGGCCGACCCGTTCAAAAGCTTCCCGGGCCACAAGGAGGGCCAGTGTGGAGTCGAGGCCTCCCGAAAGTCCGAGAACTGCGGTTTTGCTGCCGATATGCCGCAGCCTCGCCGCCAGGGCTGTGCTCTGTATGGAGAATATTTCGCGGCAACGGGCGGTACGGTCATCTTTTGAGGAGGGGACAAAGGGGTGGGGGTCGACGGTTCTCAGCAGCCTGCCGTCAACCGCGTCATGGCCGTGTCCGGTGTTCACCGGGGCCCCTGCATACTCTATATACCGGAAGGGCATGCCCTCCAGTTCCATGGACTGCGACCATGTGGCCGAGCCGATCCTCTGGTACTCAAGGAACTCCAGATCCGTATCGCTGCATATAAAGGAGCTTTCGGGGTTGAAGCGCTCGCCTTCCTTCAGGAGGCGGCCGTTTTCATATATAAGTGTGTCGCCGCCATAGACAGTGTCGGTTGTAGACTCTCCGGGGCCCGCAGAGGCATAGGCGTAGGCAGCCAGACATCGCGCGGACTGCTGTGAACAGAGCTGCTTGCGGTAGTCCGCCTTGCCTACAAGCTCGTTGCTTGCCGAAGGATTGGCTATGACAAGGGCTCCCCCCAGGGAGAGGGCCGTACTGGGGGGGAGGGGAGACCAGAGGTCTTCGCAGATCTCTATGGCAAAACGCATAAGGGGATTTTCCGAGTCCCTGAAGATCAGGTCGGTGCCGAAGGGGATTTCTCCTCCATTAATTGTTACCGAATCCTCCAGACAGTTCCGGCCGCTGCTGAACCAGCGCTGTTCATAGAACTCATTGCTGTTGGGCAGAAAAGTTTTGGGGACAATTCCCAGAACCTGACCCCTGAAAAGTACTGCTGCACAGTTGTAGAGAGAGCTGCTGAGTGCCAGGGGCAGTCCGGCTATAACCGGAAAATCAAGGTCGACCGTTTTTTCGGCGAGGCTCATGAGGCCTTTCCGGGACCGGTCCAGGAGTGAGGACTGCCGGAACAGGTCGGAGCAGCTGTAGCCGCTGATGCAGAGTTCCGGGAGGACAAGAAGGTCCGGCTCTTCAGGTTTTATCCTTTCAATAAGAGCTGTAATCTGCTCCAGGTTTTTTTCAACAGCCGCCGGCTTGACAGCGGGCACAGCGGTGCAGATTCTCGCGAAACCGTTTTTTTTCATGGATTCTCCCCTTACTGAGTTGAATTTAGCTTTCCTCGTCACAGCTGTCAACAGAAGAGGAAAGTGCCGGCCGGCATGGAACCCTACAATTATGTTGTTTTGTGGTTTTATAATTACCATTGTGTAGATGTTCAGAGAGGCTTCCGGGAGTGGACCATTCATATCTCTGTTCTTCTAAGTTCTTATCAGGAAAATAACTGTATCCTAATAATCTCTTAAATATTGAAATGGCACAACTATTGCAATAGTGAATAACAAAGAGCGGTAGAGATCATTTCAGGAAAAGGTCTTTACACATTTTCAGGAGGATAAGGCTATGGCTGTTACCAGCAAAGACAAAGCTCTGTGGGTTGTAGACTCCACATTAAGAGAGAAAAGCATGATGCCCGGTCGGGAGTATTCAGAAATGGAAAAACTGAAGATCGCCCGTCTGCTCTCCCTTTCCGGTGTAAATGAAATTGAGGCCGGTATTCCCGCTAAAGGTCCCCGTGAATGCAGGGCTATCCGTCAGATGAAGATTGAGAACCCCGGTACTCTTGTTACCTGCTGGGTCAAGGCTTCCATGGCATCCATCGAGCTGGCGAAGCGCTGCTCTGTAAACAGCATTCATATATGTTTCCCTGAAGAGACAATTTCCCAAAACCGTTCTGCAGGGGATTTTGAGAAGGATCTTGCCGGCATGAAGGAGATGATCAAAAAGAGCTTTGACCATTTCGACTATGTCAGCGTGGGTATCTCCAATCCCTTTAACGGTGATCTTGTCCGTCTGAACCGCTTTATTTCAAGAGCAACCCACTACGGAGCTCTGAGATTCAGACTGGCGGACTCTGAAAACCGCATCTCCCCGGAAAATCTGCAGAAGTTTTTTGAAACAGTAAAGATGAGGACCAACGCCTCTCTTGAGTTCCATGGCCACAATAACGGCGGTCTGGGGCTTGAAAACACACTCCGTTCCATCCGCGGCGGTGCCGATGCTGTCAGCCTCACCATAAACGGACTGGGTGACAACGGCGGCGTTGCCTGCCTTGAGGAGACAGGGCCCGCTCTATTAAGCAAGTTTCAGTATACAAATCTCAACTTCTATAAACTCAAGGAAGTTGCCAGAATCGTAAATACCCTGGAAAACAGACGGAAGCCCCGCAAGAGAGCCTCCGCCGCAGCCTGATTTCCCCTTCTGCACTCTCAAGGTGATTATGGCTCTGGAGCAAGAGGGCTTTTAGAGCTATAATCCGCCTCGAGGTTGTATGAAATTTCAAAAAAAGAGTCTTTTGTATCTGCTGCCCCTTCTGGCTCTGCTTGTGTTATACGGATGCTACAGCGTCAGAACGGTACGTCAGACAGAGCAGCTTGATAGAGTGTTTTCCCTTCTTTTTTCCGGAGAGCTTCCCGAGGAATCCCTGCTGGATGAACTGGACTCTCTCTCCCTTGATGAATTTCTGGACTACAGTTCGGCATGGAGCGCCCCCAGGCAGGAGGCAGCCCTCCTCATCCTTGAATATAACGGAATATATTTCACACCTGCTCCTTTCAGAAACGGTTTCTCCGCTTCCCACGACGGGGATGGCCCCTCAGTAACCGATGCGGCGGGGGCTGAACTTCTCGATCTGGCCCGGCAGGCCGCGGAAGAGAGGAGATTCAGGGATTCAGAAAGCATCTACAGGGAGTACTGGTTCTCCTTCATTCAGGGCAGCAGCACCGCTCCGCCGGAAAAGCTGCTTCTTGAGATAAGAGATGCTGTATTCCAGACAAACGAATCGTCCAACTGGATAGATCTTCTCTCCCGGTGGGAGGGGTTTTCATCTTCCGGATTCGGGGGAAGTTTCTTTTTGGCTTCCTGTTATGAAAAAAACGGAAATACTGATGAGGCTCTCTACTGGTATGAAGAATCCGTTCTCAGAAGCAGTCAGTGGCAGGATACGCGTCGGGCCCAGTGGTATATCCTCAGACTTCTCAGCCGAAACTACCCCTCCCGGCTGACTGCGTTTCTTGAATCCTCGGGTCCCCTGCGGAACGATGGATACTACTTTGACGATATATTTGACGAGTACTTCAGTACCCTTGTCCGTTTCAGGAGATGGGGAGAGCTGCTGAGTATTTATCCGTCTGTTTACAGGGCAGGACTTGATGATACGGCCTATCAGGCCTGGTTCCTCCTCGAGAAGGCCAGGAGTGCCGGTTATATTGCACAGACGGCTCTGGACGGATTTGATCTACCTGCAGATCCCGACCCCAGGGGGTATTTTGCCGTAAGGGCCGATCCCCTGCGCTGGCCCTATTTCAGCTCTGAAGAGCTCCCTTCCGGTGATGTCGGGACTGAAAATATAAGTGTTCATGATGATGCAAAGACAGGGACGGCCTATACCGCCGAGCTCTACGGCTATCTCCTTGAGGCGGGATATCATCGTCAGGCCCTTGCCAGACTGAGGCAGAGCGGAGAGGAACCCCCGGTTTCTGTACTCATTGAACTTTCAAGGTATCTCGAAGACAGGGGAGACCTCTATGAACTGATCACCTTTGCAGGATTCTGGTTCTATCGCCTTCCGCCTGAGGAGGGGCTGAAGCTCCTTCCCTGGGTCTATCCCGGATCAAACCGCTATGAGATGAGCGGAGTTGAGGGAGTCCCCGATGAGCTCGTTCTGGGCATCATAAGAAGGGAAAGCGCCTTTCATGAAGAGATCTACTCCCGTGTCGGAGCAGGTGGGCTGATGCAGCTTATGCCGTCTACTGCAGAGGACCTGGCCCGAAGACACAGGCTGGAGGAGTGGGATCTGATGAATCCCATGGACAATATAATGCTGGGGACTTTGTATCTGGACTGGCTCAGAGAGCGGCCGTGGACCGATTCCTATGTGGATGTTCTGGCAGCCTACAATGGCGGCGGCGGAAATCTGAGAAGCTGGAAGCGGCGGTACTACTCTGGAGATCCCGACCTGTTTATCCAGAGCATTCCCTTCAGGGAAACCCGGGATTATGTCCGCAAGGTGATTGTGGCAGCCGCTTCATACCGCTATCTTGATACCGGAGCCCCTCCCGGTGAGTGGCTGGAGCAGTTTTACAGTCCTTTTTAATGTATATTATGGGCAGCGTTAGAAGCGTAAGATATAAACAGATTAAATAAAGTAGATTACGGAGTATTTGATGAGCTATTTACAAGCCATTGTCCTCGGACTGATTCAGGGGCTCACTGAGTTCCTGCCCGTTTCCAGTTCGGGGCATCTTCTTATGGTTAGGAACCTTATGGGGCTGGGGGAGATCCCTGTCCTCTTCGATGTTCTTCTTCATGTGGCAACACTGATTGTTGTTCTTGTTATGTTCAGGAAGATTGTTCTCAGGCTTCTTGTCTCTCTATTCCGGTGGATAGGAAGAAAGAGCGATGAGAGCGACAGAGACAATCTGAGGCTCATTGTAATCGTTCTGATTGCCACCTTTATCACCGGGGTTCTTGGCGTTGCCGTTTCAAAGTTGAACGTGGCGGAGACTCCCAAAATCATATTCCCCCTCTATCTGGTTACTGCTGTGATCCTCTGGTTTACAAGGCGGGCCAAAGAGGGGCGTGAGTACAGCAACCTGACTCTCGGGGACGGAGTTTTTACAGGTGTCGCCCAGGGGCTTGGAGTGCTTCCCGGCATCTCCCGTTCCGGGATAACCATATCCGCCGGACTCTACAGGGGGATGAACAGGGATGTGGCTGCGGAGTACTCTTTTCTGATTTCCATTCCCGCCATTGTAGGGGCACTCCTTCTGGATCTGAAGGATGGTGTTACCCTGCTTGAGTCCATCGCCTTTCCCGTTCTTGCCGCATCCATTCTGACCGCTCTGATTTCGGGATTTCTGGCACTCTGGATTCTGGTGCGTCTTATCCACAGCGGTAAGTTCTGGTACTTCTGTTTCTATCTGGTTCCTCTGGGAATCCTGGGACTTATCTTTTTCTGATTTGTCCTTCATCTGATCAATGGAATTTCCGTGCCGTCTCCCGTCCTTCAGGAACGGCCCGGAAATTCCGATAATCATTGATACGAGGAGAGTCTGATTTGAGTAAGTTCAACCGAATTTTGTCCATAATCCTGGCCGCTCTGGCCGCCGTTCTGTTTCTGTCCGCCCTGCTGGGGGTTCTGGGAGTATCAGGTTTCGGCTTTCTCTTCAGAACATTCCATCTGGCATCCTTCTATGTCCCTGTCTATCTGGGCCTCTGTGTCCTGGCTCTGAGAACTGATAAAGAGACACATAAGCTCCTGTTTACAATGAATGTCTCTCTCCTTCCTTTTTTGAACCTGGCCCTGCTGTTTCATGTGATCAGCGGAAATACATCAATCTTCGTATCCCGCTATCTGATTACCGAATTGGGCCTGTGGGCCTCCATACCCTTCCTTCTTCTCCTTCTTGCTGTGGAGTGCGCCCTGATCTTCAAGCTCGGGAATTTCCTCTTTCCTCATATGCTCTGGCTCCCTCTCCCCTCGGATAACGGAGAAACGGGATCAATGCTGAGCCGGATAACGGCCCTGTTCCAGGAGAAAGAGAAGGTCTTTGAAGACCCCTACAGAAAGGCTGTTTTTGACGGCCCCGCTGATCAGGAGCAGTCCGGAGAGGACTTTGATGACTCTCCCGGTGCCGAGTCCTTTGACATGCCTGAGATGCCCGGACCCATACCCCCTATTGAGACAGTGGACGACAGTGAAATCCAGTCCCTTATCTCTTCGGTTCTAAGGCCTGACCTGAACCGGAAGCCCGTATTCACTCCCGAAAAAAGCCAAATGCCCGAAGAAGAACCTGCGGAAACCAAACCGGCGGCTCCCGCTTTCAACCCCAATAAAACTCTCAGTATCGATGATGTTGTCGACAGTTCTCTGGAGAGCGAAGACAGGGATGATGTCCGGATGTCCGGCAGCACTGCAGCCCCTCCCCGTTCATCAGCCCTGCCGGAGGAAGAAGAACAGGTTCCTTCCATGGAAGTTGATCCAGGAATCGGTTTTCTTATGGATGAGGCGGATAGCCTGGAAGACGACGAGGAGCTCCCTCCCGGGTATTATGAAGAATCAGCCCCGGCTTCCGTACCGGAAGAGGACGCTCCGGAGGAGCTGCCAGCGGAGGATTTTACATCGGAAGACGAGTATGCGGATCAGGGTTATGTGACCGACCGCTATGATGATATAAGCGGTGAAGTTCCCGAAGCGGAAGACCCCGTTTCCATCGCCTCAAAACTATCTCCCCAGGGGGAGACCGAGAAGCTTGGAGTTCTCAGCCCCGGCCATATACCCAAACACAAGAGAAAGAAGAAGTACGAAGTTCCGGTGGCGGGTCTTCTCAAGGAGTATCCCGACAACAGTTTTGACGAGGTGGATGACTACACACGGCGCCAGGCCCGTGCTCTTGAAGAGACCCTCAATGAGTTCAAAATTGAGGCTTCCGTTGTCGGCATCTCCAGGGGACCTGTTATCACAATGTTTGAGATCCAGCCCTCTCCGGGTGTGAAGGTGTCACGCATTGTCAATCTGCAGGACAACCTGGCCCTCCGTCTGGCGGCATCCCGTATCCGTATTGTGGCTCCCATTCCGGGAAAACAGGCCATCGGTATCGAAGTGCCCAACAGAAAGAGATCCATTGTCTCCTACAGCGGTCTTGTTGAATCGGAGGAATTTTCAGGGTCGGACTTTGAGATTCCC
Source organism: Oceanispirochaeta sp. (assembly GCA_963676905.2). Lineage (GTDB taxonomy): Bacteria > Spirochaetota > Spirochaetia > DSM-2461 > DSM-2461 > Oceanispirochaeta. The sequence goes on along the minus strand of CAXXVE010000001.1, from coordinate 642,987 downwards.
GTTATCCTCGGTAAGGATATCAGCGGAGGAAATCAGGTCATCGACCTTGCAAAGACCCCGCACCTTCTCATTGCCGGTTCCACAGGTTCAGGTAAATCGGTCTGTGTAAACTCCCTGATCTGCTCCATCCTCTACAAGCGGTCTCCCCAGGAAGTGAAGATGATCATGGTGGACCCCAAGATTGTCGAGCTGAAGCTCTATAACGATATCCCCCATCTTCTGACTCCCGTCATTACCGAATCCAAAAGGGCCTTCCAGGCTGTACAGTGGTGCCTCTATGAGATGGAGCGGCGTTATGCCCTCCTCGATGCCATGGGAGTCCGTGACATCAAGAGCTACAACAAGAGGATCAAAGAGAGGGAGATCGCTACAACAAAGCTTCCCTACATCGTCCTTGTCATTGATGAGTTCGCCGACCTGATGGCCACTTCGGGCAAGGAGCTTGAGGGAATCGTCGCCCGGCTGGCAGCCATGTCCCGTGCCGTGGGTATTCATCTTGTTCTGGCGACCCAGAGACCCTCAATCGATGTTATTACAGGTCTTATCAAGGCAAACTTTCCCTCCCGGATCGCCTTTATGGTAGCCAGCAAGACCGACTCCCGTATCATTATCGATATGATGGGAGCCGAGAAGCTTCTGGGCAAGGGGGACATGCTGTTTACCTCCGCCTGGGACCCCTTTCCTTCACGTATGCAGGGGGCCTTCCTCTCAGAGGATGAGGTGGAGCGGGTTGTCTCCTATGTGAAGACCCTCGGGGAGCCCGAATACATCGATGATGAGATCTTCCTTGATGAGGACGACTATGAGTCCGGCGGCGACAGCGGCGGAGCCAGCTCATTCTCCGACCCCCTCTATGACAAGGCCCTGGATATTGTTCTGGCCGCAGGCAAGGCTTCTGCCTCCTATCTACAGCGCCGGCTTCAGATTGGATACAACCGTGCGGCCCGGCTTGTGGAAGAGATGGAAATCCGTGGTATTGTAGGACCCCAGAACGGCAGCAAACCCCGTGAAGTTGTCCATATCCCCGACCGACCCGGGCAGGAGATGCTGGATACCGGAGACTGATTCACTTGTAATTTTACCTTAAGTCGATATCAGGCATGCTTTCTCCCGCTTATGAGGGAGAGGGCCAGTGATTATATTGTCAAACCTCTGGACCGAAGCGTCATCCTCCAGAAGATGAAGAAGCTTGTCGACGCAATAAACCTTTAGCACATACAGGTCCTGTCTGTACTCCTCTATTTATTCCCTTTCTGTTTCTCTTCAGTTTCGGCCCGTCTCTTCTCGGCCATGTCGCTGATGCGTTTGGCAAATTCGGGGAAACGTTCCAGAATCCTGTCGAAGGTCTCTTTATTCAGGGAGTAACAGTCGCAGTAGTCCTTTGCTTTTATTGTGGCATTTCTCGGAGTGGATAGAAGAAGGGCAATCTCTCCGAAGAAGGAGCCGGCACCCAGAGTGGCGTAGATGATGGATTCGTCCTCAGAGACAACATCCACCGATCCTCTGCTGAGAAAGTACATCTCATAACCGATCTCACCCTTGATCACAACATAGTCTCCGGGAGTAAATACAACGGGTTCCAGATTCAGAATAATCTCTTTGATAAACTCCTCGGAGGCTCCCTGGAAGATGGGGACTTTCTGGATTATCTCGCGATTGAGAAAGAGGGCAATCGAGGTCTTCAGCGGCTTCGGCAGGTCGGTAAGGATGGATGATTCGTCATAACCCCGCCGGCTCTCCCAGAGGTAGTCGTAGTAGTCGCTTATCTTGTGCTTTAGGTCTGGGGGAATGTTCTTGTAGCGCATAAAGGTGGAGACCTTCTCCATCTTCTCCTGATACTGGGACTTGGCTACATCTATATTGGCTATAATATTGGCAATGTTACCAATGATGAAACCGTACATACCGGCACCGATAAGCTCGACGATAATAACGAAGATTGTTTCAATCCTTGTACTTGGCGATATATCTCCGTACCCGATGGTTGTCAGGGTGGTGACTGTCCAGTAGAAGGAGCGCAGATAGGGCTGTTCGGCGTTGATGGGATTCAGTGCGCCGGGATCGTCCCATATGGCAATCCATGCACAGGAGATCAGATGCGCCGCTACCAGAATCCAGAAGATCAGAAGAGTCATTCGGATAAAGCTGGGGTTAAGTCTCTTGCTGTTCCGTATGCGGCTGATAGTTCTTGTGGTTCTGAGAAGTTTTACAAGACGGAAAAGGTTGCACAAGTAGGCAAGCTGAATCATCTGGGGGCTGCTTGAAAGAGAGAGGATCATAAAGAAGGGGAACGCCGCCACCGAGTCTATAAGCAGGGCCTTGCGGCGGTATCTCTTAAATATAATCTGCTTGTCTGTGACAAGCTCCCGCTGCTCTGTAAATGCCGTATGTGATTCAATAAAAATATCAAGGATCAGAACCATGGATATAAAAAAATCAAAACCAAGCAGCGTACCTGTCATGGGAATGCGGAATACAGTGACCAGTGGAACAAGGATGGTTATCCCGATTGTGAGGCCCAGTATGAAAGTATCCCAGACAATTTTTTTTCTGCTGTCCGGATGGATAATGGGAATCTTCATAATAATTATTATCGGTTTTAACAGGCTTTATCTGCAAGCTTTTAAATGATGACCATCTTTTTTGGATCTTTACTGGAAATTGAGATCAAAAGGTATATTCTTTACTGTTGGGGTCAGGTTAGCGGAATCCCCCCTGATAAAGTGATAAGGAGACGATGCTGTGAAGGTTCAGGATAAAGAGGTTTTTGATCTTGTAGATGAGCATGACATTGTAATCGGTACCGGGGACAGAGAGGATTTTCATGGAAACCCTTCAATGATCCACAGGGTCGTTCATGTACTTGTTTTCGACAGTTCAGGAGAGCTTTATCTTCAGAAAAGAAGCCTGACAAAAGACGTCCAGCCCGGTAAGTGGGATACCTCTGTCGGCGGTCATGTGGGAGCCGGCGAGTCCTATGAAGAGGCGGCATACAGGGAGATGAAGGAAGAACTCGGTATTGAGGGTGTTGTCCTGGAGTTTCTCCACCGTTATCTGCACAGCAACGACTATGAGTCCGAGTTTGTCTCAACCTACCGCTGCATCTGGAACGGTGCCATTGAGTTCAACCGTGATGAAATTGATGAAGGAAGATTCTGGAGCCTTGAAAAGATCAGAGCGACAGACCGGGTTAAGTTCACTCCCAACTTCCTTGATGAGCTGAACCGTTTCAAAAAGCTGTCGGGAATGTAGTATTCTGTAAAATGGCTTCCCTAGTATTTACGCCCCTGGTGAACAGGATACCACCAGGAGAATCCGAGGAGCAGGGTCATAATCAGCGACTGCCCCAGAGAGTAGCCCCTCTTTCTGCCGATACTCATTGAGAAAAACAGAAACTGGAGCAGATTGACAATTACAAGTACTGTCAGAAAATCCCATCCCTCAAATATCTGAATACTGAAAGCTCTGTAGAGTCCATAGACCCACAATCCGATGTGAAGGCTTCTGAGTATAGTCCAGGTAATCATATTCAACTCCTGCAGTAATTTTACTCCCTTCCCTGTCTGACCTTGCGACGGCTTTGTGAATCTTATATGGAAATCTTGTGGATTGAACTGCTGTTTTCTGCTATTTGCAGGCATGTAAAAAAAAAGACCATTCCCGAAGGAATGGTCTTTTTATATCAGGCAGCGGTTCCCGGTATCAGCCGAGAACAGGTACCAGTGCCAGGAGTACACCGGCCGCAACAGCGGATCCGATTACACCGGCAACGTTGGGGCCCATGGCGTGCATGAGCAGGTAGTTGTTGGGGTTCTCTTCCAGACCCACCTTGTTGACCACACGGGCAGCCATGGGAACAGCCGAAACACCAGCGGCTCCGATAAGGGGGTTGATGGGGTGCTTGGAAACCTTGTTCATCAGTTTTGCAAGAAGAACACCGGTTCCTGTACCGATACAGAAGGCTATCAGACCGAGAGCCAGAATACCGAGGGTATTGAAGTTCAGGAACTGTGCGGCCTGCATCTTGGAACCTACGGCGAGACCAAGCATGATGGTTACGATGTTGATCAGAGCATTCTGCATTGTGTCAGAGAGTCTGTCTGTTACACCGCACTCCTTGGCCAGGTTACCGAACATCAGGGCTCCCAGAAGGGGTGTGGCAGAGGGAAGAAGCAGAATACAGGCTGAAAGTACGGACAGGGGGAAGATGATCTTCTCTGTCTTTGTAACAGGTCTGAGCTGCTCCATCTTGATCTGACGCTCTTCTTCAGTGGTAAGAGCCTTCATGATGGGGGGCTGGATAATGGGCACAAGGGCCATGTATGAGTAGGCCGCTACCGCGATCGCTCCCAGAAGGGTGGGTGAAAGACGGGAGGCAACAAAGATAGCCGTGGGTCCGTCGGCACCTCCGATGATACCGATGGAGGCGGCGTCATAGAGGTTGAAGTCGATCCCAGGCATATACTGTCCCAGCGCCACAGCACCGAGAAGGGCAATAAAAATACCGAACTGGGCTGATGCTCCGAGGAGCAGGGTCTTGGGGTTTGCCAGAAGGGGACCGAAGTCGGTCATAGCCCCTACACCCATAAAGATCAGCAGGGGAAAGAGGCCGCTGGTTACACCCAGGTCATAAAACATACCGATGAAACCACCGGATACATCGTGCAGGTAGAGAGCTCCGTTAATGAACTCACCGTGCAGTTCTGTGTGAGCCGCAATCTCCGCGAAGGGGATGTTACTCAGGATGGCTCCGATTCCGATAGGAACCAGAAGCAGCGGTTCAAATCCTTTATTAATGGCCAGATAGAGGAGGAGGAATCCTACCGCGATCATGGCCAGGTTGCCCCAGCCTCCGGCCTGCAGAAAGCCGAAGATACCGGTGGTCAGCCAAAGCTCCCTGAAGGAAGCTGCAATTGTCTGTCCAAATGTCATTGTTAACTCCTAGATTCTGCCGGGATTATTTGGAGTAATCCCGGCGATTTCCGGTCACCGACCGAAGGGCTTTCAGCCGATTTCAACGAGGGTCTGACCGGCAGTTACCTGATCTCCCTGTGAAACTGAAACGGCTTTGACTGTACCGGAAACGGGAGCGGAAACAGGAGTTTCCATCTTCATTGCTTCCAGAACCATTACTTCATCGCCCTCTTCAACGCTGTCTCCAACGGCTACGGGGATTCTCAGTACCAGACCGGGCATGGGGGCTGAAACAGCCTGTCCGGGTCCGCCTGCGGCAGAAGGTGCGGCAGCGGCGGCATCGATACCGTCGGCGATGGAGATGTCGTAGGATGTACCGTTGACAGTCGCCTTGTCTCCGTCGAGTTTAACGCCGTAGGCTTTGCCGTTAACTGTAACGGTGTAACCTTCGGTTGAAGTAGCTCCGCCGGAGGCAGCAGCTTTCTTGGCATCTTTTCTGATGTTGACTTTGGCTTCGCCCTTGAGGAACATGATTCCCTTGTCCTGACATGCCGCGGCAATAAAGATGTTCTCATCGGACAGATCGGTGATTCCGTTGTCTGTAAGCATCTTTTTGGCTGCTTCAATACCCAGGTTTTCGTTCTTGTCATTGATGTCTACAACAAGTTCGGTTGTGGGCTCGAGACCCATCTGCTCCTGACATATTTTCTTGATTTCGGCATCCGGCTCAACGGGAGTCTTACCGAAGTAACCGAGAACCATCTTTCCGTAACCTTCTGCAATCTTTTTGTAGGGGCCGAACATTACGTTGTTGAAAGCCTGCTGGAAGTAGAACTGGGAAACAGGAGTTACGGAAGTTCCGTATCCACCCTTCATAACTACATCGCCCATGGCTTTTGTGATTTCGGGGTACTTGTCCATCAGACCGTTGTCTCTGAGCATCTGTGTGTTTGCAGTCAGAGCGCCGCCGGGGAGGGGGCTGAAGGGGATGATGGGGTTAACCATTGTAGCTTCGGGGGGCAGGAAGTAATCTTCCATGCACTTTTCGAATACCTCTTCCACTTTCATGATTTCGTAGGGGTCAACACCCAGGTCGAAATCTGTGCCTCTCAGGGCGTGCCACATTGTCATGACGTCGGGCTGGCATGTACCGCCGGAAACGGGAGACAGTGACAGGTCAACCTGTGTGGCACCGGCTTCAAGAGCGGTAACGTACTGCTGGATGGATACACCTGCAGTTTCGTGGGAGTGGAATACAATGTTCATATCGGCGCCGAGGAGTTCTCTGGCGGCCTTGATTGTTTCACCGATAACCTTGGGAGTTGATGTTCCCGAAGCGTCCTTGAAACATACTGAATCGTAGGGGATTCCTGCATCGAGGATCTGCTTCAGAACAGATATGTAGAAGTCCTTGTCATGGGCTCCTGTTACTCCGGGGGGGAGGGCCATCATTGTGACAACTACTTCGTGTCTCAGTCCGGCTTCATGAATACACTGGCCGGAGAAGATCAGGTTGTTTACATCGTTCAGGGCATCAAAGTTTCTGATTGTTGTAATACCGTGTTTTTTGAACATCTTGGCGTGGAGGTCAATGATGTCTCTGGGCTGTGAGCTCAGACCTACAACGTTAACACCTCTTGCAAGAGTCTGAAGATCTGCATCTGGACCTGCAGCCTTTCTGAACTCATCCATCATGTCGAAGGCAGACTCGTTACCGTAGAAGAAGGGAGCCTGGAATCTTGCTCCACCGCCTGCTTCGAAGTGGCTGATTCCTGCTTTGGAAGCTGCTTCAACGGCAGGCAGGAAGTCTTTAGTCAGGACACGTGCCCCGTAAACGGACTGGAAACCGTCACGGAAGGCTGTACACATAAATTTTACGCGCTTTTTACTCATGGGAAACTAACCTCTTTTTATGATTCTGTGTGAGCTTTCACTGCAGCAATCGCAACAGCAATTTCTGCGTCTGCGGATGATCTTCTGACGGCGGGAGCAGCCGGTTTTTCCTGCTCAGGGAAAAACTTCAGAACTGTTTTGGACATGACATTGGTTGTCAGGACCAAAAGAGTCAGAAACAGAAACACCACGGACATTCCGACAATGGTTACTATAAGACCATTTACCATATAGATGCTCCTCAATGTGATTATTTGATGCCCTTCCGCTGAGGCAGAACCAACAGCGGGAAGAGATATTACTGAATCGAGCTTATTTTAGCGATTCAGGATAAAATATATCCTTTATCCGCTTTGACTGACAAGCCCTTGAGGTGTTCTATGTGGTGCTGATGTGAACGATAAATGAGGTGAATATGTATTATAGAGGTTTGTTTGTAGCTAGAACCGGACTCCCAGTCCCGCAAGAAGGTCCAAACTCATATAATACTTCGTTTTTTTACTGTCAACCGTCGCCCAGGATACTGTATTTGACGACCATCCCATATCAAATATGAAGGAAAGACGTGTTTTTTCAGTATAGTGGAAAGGGACGTCTGCACCCGCTCCCACGGAGTAGTAAAAACCGCCTTTAATATCATCTTTTCCATCATTGAAGGCAGGGTTCCCCTGTACAAAATTATACCCCGCGGCCAGTTTGGCATAGAGGGGTATATTTTCCACAGGAAGGTTTATTTTCAAGGCCCCATAGAGAGGGATAAAGGCAAGCTTTTCCCCGCTGCTGTTTCCTTCATTGAAATCATCGATGCTTCTGGGGAACATATATCGGACACCCAGGCCGAAACTGAACAGATCATTGGGGCTTATATAGAGTTCCTGGGCCAGGGAGGCTCCCACATTTGTGTGATAGTTGCCGTACCTGTTATAGGGTTCGAAACCGGCAAGGCTGACCGCATGGAAATCAGGGCCCGCCGCAAAAGCGGGCAGAGAGAGAATGGCCAGCAGAACCGGCAGGGCTATTTTCTTTTTATAGTTCATTGTGATACTCCGTGTTAGTAAAAGGCTTGTCCCGGCAGCCGGTTACAGAGGACTATTTCTGCGACAGGTTAAAGATTCCGTCCCAGTCTTTCGGCGGCGGGTCCTGGCTGAATTTCAGACAGCGCTTCATGTATATCTCGGATGGAGCATCCTCGGGAATACTCTGCCTGGTCTTTTTGAACATCTCGTTGGCTTCAGACCACTTTCCTGCCTCAAAAAGCTCCATTCCTTTGTGGAAATAGCTCAGACCCTCCAGGACATTGTCGGGGGTAAGGTGTTTCTCATCTACAAGTTCATAGAGTCTGACCGGTTCGTTGATCCCCACAACCCGGACTCTGTCCAGCATTCTGACCGTAAAAAGGTCTCCTGTTTCGCGGTAGGTGGAGTCACTTATAAGTATCCAGGTGCCATACTGCTTGTTGACGCCCTCAAGGCGGGCGGCCAGGTTTACGGCGTTTCCCATCATTGTGTAGTCCATCTTCTGCAGGGTGCCCATATTTCCTACTACCATATCACCCGTATTGATTCCTATTCTTGTCATCAGTGGGCCCGGTGAGCGACCTTCCGCCAGGATAGCTTCATTGAGAACCTTTTCGGCCTTCTTCATTCTGATGGCGGCCCGGCAGGTTTTCTCCGCATGGTCCTCATAGGGCTGGGGTGCTCCGAAGAAGGCGATGATGGCGTCTCCCTCGTATTTGTCTATGGTACCCTTTTCAGCAAGGATCAGATTGCTCATCTCCGTCAGATAGTCGTTGAGAAGTCCTACCAGATTCTGGGGAGTCAGTTTCTCGGATATGGAGGAGAATCCCTTAACATCGGTGAAGATGGCTGTCATATGCCGTTCCTCTCCCCCGAGAGCAAGTTTGGAGGGGTCATCCAGAAGATCCTTGATGACATCATCCGACAGGTACTGTGCAAAGGCGTTGCGGATAAATCCCTTTTCTCTTGATGAGAGGACCAGATTGATGCTGACCACGGCTATGAATGTGAGAAGTACTGTCAGTCCGGGCATCAGGATTGCATTGAAAATTCCTGTCATGATAAAGACCGCCGAGAGTCCCACCACGGTGAGAACCATAAGGCCCGCACCCGAGACAAGCCCCCACACAGGATGCTTCATGCGGGATACAATCAGGGAGGTCAGCAGGGAGAGAACCAGAGCGATGGCTATGGAGAGCCAAATGGGGCCCTCCTGAAGGAATGATCCCGAAAGGATGGTGTTGGTTACGGCGGCATAGAGCCCCATATTCATATACTCTTCCTCAAAAGGGTTAACTCCGATATCGGTTGTGGATGTTCCCGAGTAGCCGATGACCGAAAGGCTGCCCTCCAGTGAGTCTCTGAGTTTTTCACGGATCTGCTGGAGCTCGCCAATAAGGTCACGGGAGGCGGCAAAGGCGTTGGGGATGTAGTCCTGAAGCTGGCTGATATAATCAATATCCTCTGGAGTCAGGTTCGGATCCTCAAGGTAGGCATCAAGCACCGAAAGCATGCGGCTTTCGCTGTCTGTCGAAAGGTAACTGTCAATTTCACTTATGAAAAGATCTCTCATGGAGACATACTCATCCATGTCGATCTGCGAGACACCGTCCATATGGTCCTGTCTCAGCATGCTTGCATAGTCCCATATTTCCATGGGGTTGTAGTCGCCTTCGTAAAAGGGGTAGTCCATCAGGCCTGCTCCGCTGAGGGCCTTGAGGTTGTAAACCAGGTCGTCCAGAAGTCTGTCATGCCTGTAGAGGAGGGCAAAGCTTATGTGCCGGAAACTGTCCTGGAAGTTTTTTGCCGGCCAGTTGATAAGCATCTTTCCGTTCTTGTCCAGAGGAATGCTTATATCCTCCCTGTTCTCTCCGTCCTTGAGAGCACCTTTCAGGACAAGGGTTCCCGGTCTCATCTCCATGGCCTGGATGTCCATCCTTTCCAGAAGGGCGGAGAATCCGAGCTGGGGGTAGTACTCTCCCTGATAGTCGTAGATAAGATCGATTCTCCGTCTGACACCATCGGGGTCTATATTGACCCTGGGGTATCCGGCATTGAGGGACGCCGAGAGGACCTGGCTTATTGCGGGCTTGATCTCCGCGGCAGGGGCAAAACCTTCATAGGGTTCTGAGAAATATCTGTTGAGGGAAACTTTCTCCCGGGCGAGATCCTTCAGTTCCTGAGGCGTTGTCTCATCGGCTCCGTCCATCATATTGACTGTGCTAATAACATTGCCGAAGAATGAGACCGCCCGGCCCAGATACACATCGTTGTCCCTTGCAATTCCATTCACATCAGCCAGCAGCTCATACTGCTTCTCCTGCATAAATGATTCAAGGTCCGGCAGAAACTCTCCCGCCTCGTCCAGGGGAATCTGCCTGTTCTGCAGAGCCTGGATAAAACTCCTCTGCTGCTCCGAAAGGGAGTTGAATACCGAGTTGAACTGCTCGGGGATTTTCTCTTCAAGATAGGCGTTGTTCAGTCCCGCAGGGCTTTTGTCAATAAACTCAATATCGAGGATGGCGTAGTCGGCGCCCATTTCCCGCATCAGCATAAGGCCGTCGGCAAATATATCACGGCTGATGGGGTACATATTGATGGTTGTTATGCTCAAATCGTCGATATTCACAAGAACCAGATCTTCGTCCTCGGTGACTGCAGGTTTCAGGTGGAGCAGAAGGTCATAAACGGAGTACTCGGTATTCTGAAAATCCTCAGTGGTAAGCAGCAGTGAAAAGAGTACCGTCAGAAGAAGCGGTATGCCGAGAAAAAGAACCTTTCTATTCATCTAATAACATCCTTGCGTTTTTTATTATTATATCAATAGAATCCGGGATTGCCAGAGGAAAACAGTATTCATATCTCTTCTCAGGGGTATAACCGGGGTATATCGGCACAAGAGGGCCTGTTTTTTGGTCTGATAAGCCTGTTTTTTCCCTATTCCCTTGCGAGGGAATCGGTTATATTCTTTATCTTATGTTTTTGAATGCTCATCTTCAGGACAAACCTGATTCCATAGATGCCCAGTCCGAGGCTTACAATCTGACAATTCATACCCTATCCAACGGTCTGACTCTCTATCTCTCCTGCCGGAACGACAAACCCCGCATCGAAACGAGGATTGTCATCAAGGCGGGGTCCGCCCAGGACCCCCCCGAATCCACGGGAGCTGCCCATATTCTGGAGCATCTGATGTTCAAAGGCTCTGAATCCATCGGCGCCCTTGACAGGGAGGAGGAGAGAGCGGTTCTTAAGCAGATCAGCGACGCCTTCACCGTGCTGAGGACTCTGAAAGACGAGAAGCTGAGAGATGAGCAGATGAAGAAGATCAATGCTCTGAATCAGAAGGCCTCCGGATTCAGCCTCCCCGGTGAGTATGACCGCATTCTCTCCCATCTCGGGGCAAGAGGTGTCAATGCCTATACAAGCATAAGCGAGACCGTATACAAGTGCGACATCCCCTCCATCGAACTGGAGCGATGGGTCACACTGGAGGCCGAGCGCTTCTCCCGTCCCGTAATCCGATCCTTCCTTACCGAGATCGAGGCAATTTATGAGGAGTTCAACCAGGACCTGGATGATGACTTCTCCAGGGCACGGGATCTGCTATTGTCGGGGCTTTTTCCTGGGCATGAGTACGGCAGCCATACCATATTGGGCAGCAGGGAACATATCAAGGCTCCCTCTCTTGAGAAAATCGAGGAATTCAGGAATACCTGGTACCGCCCCGAAAATATGGCCATCTGCCTTGCCGGTGACTTCGACCGCAAAGAGGCCCTCTCTCTGATTGAAGAGCGCTGGGGAAGCTGGACACCCCCGGCCCTGGGCAGAGCGGTTCCCTCCATAAAAAGTGCTCCCCGTCTTAAGGGACGTCATAAGAAGAGCCTGAAGGGCGCGGACTCCGAGTTTACAATGACAGGTTTCCGGTTCGGAGGAGTCAGAAGCGAGGACTACCCCCTTCTGTCCATGCTGGACCTTATCCTCAATAACTCCCAGGCCGGGCTGATCGACCTGAACCTTGTACAGAGACAGAAAATTCTCGAAGGAGGGACAAGCCTCAGCTGCGCCGGAGACTACAGCTGGTTTGTCCTCTATGGAACACCGGGTCCCGGGCAGTCCCTTGGTTCCGTGCACCGCCTGCTTATGAAGCAGCTTGATCTGATCCGCAGGGGGAATTTCGACCATCGTCTTCTTTCGGGAGCCATCAAGTATCTTGAGATTGAGCAGATACAGGATCTGGAATCAAATCAGATCGTCAATGCCTTTGCCGACTGCTTTGCAGAAGGCGTCAGCTGGCGTGAGTACCTGGGACGGCTGGACCGGCTGAAGAGCCTGACCGCCGAAGATCTTGTGAACTTTGTCCGTGATAAGTTCACCGATGCCTGTGTCCGGGTGGACAAAAAAGAGGGTGAAGAGAGCTCTCAGGAGCAGGTTGAAAAACCCGAAATCACAGCTGTCAAACTGGACCATAACAGGGAGTCCGGGTATTTCAGGGCCCTCAAAGAGAAGAACCCGGGATACAGGAGCCCCTCTTTTCCCGATTATGAAAAGGTCCTCGACCATGGAAGTCTTTCGGATTCAGTTGACCTGACCTGTCTTGCGAATGAGAAGAACGGTCTGTTTGAGCTTACATGGATCTTTCCCGAGGGAAAGAGTTCCTCTCCCTGGCTTCCTGTTGCTGGGGATTACTTTCCCTATCTGGGAACAGGGGATCTCAGTCCCGAGGCTCTTCAGAAGGAGGCTTTCCTGCTGGGGATTGATCTCTCCTTTCAGGTCGATCTGGAGCGGACAGTATTCTCCCTCTTCGGCAGGGATGAGGATCTTGAGAAAGCCCTGGCTTTTGTTCAGAACCTGATTCGAAAGGGGCAGGGAGACCGGAAAAGCTACAGAAAGTATATTCAGGGTCTTATCAAGAGACGCCAGGATGCCCGGTTAAGCAAGAAGGTCCTTCTCTTCGGAGGCCTCTATTCCTGGGGGCTCTATGGCGAAGACTCTCCCTTCAGGGATGTCCTCAGCGAGAAGGCTCTCAAGGCAAATGATGCCGACAGCCTCACCAGTGAAATGCGCAGGCTCTTTGATCTGCCCCATAGAATTTTCTATTACGGAGGCAGAAACTCCGATGAATTGAAAACCCTTCTGGGGGATTATCATCCCGGAAATCCGGAATCTCCCCTGGAGTGCCGGAAGGCCAGGGTGTACACCGAGAGGGATGGAGAGAATAAAATTTTCTTCACCCATCACGATATGGTACAGGCCGAACTCTTCCGCCTGGCTCCCCAGCGTCCCTTTGAAGAGGGGCAGCTGGCATCGATTACCCTGTTCAATGAGTTCTTCGGTGCCGGCCTGAACTCTCTTTTCTTTCAGGAAATCCGGGAGGCCCGTGGTCTTGCCTATACTGCCTATTCCAGCATTACAGTGCCGGAGCTTCCGGATAGCCGCCATATTATTCAGAGCTACCTGGGGACCCAGTCGGACAAGCTACCGGAGGCCCTCGGGGAGATGGACCGGCTGTTTCAGAGTGTTCCTGCGGAGGGGCGGCTTTTTGATGAAGCGAAAACGGCTCTGGTCAAGAGTCAGTCCTCCGACAGGATTACTGACTCCGATATCTTCTGGAGCTGGTGGGAGTCTCTGGAGCTGGGACTGGACCCCGATTACAGGAGCAGGGTGTTCCGGGATCTGGAAGAGTACAGCTACCCCTCCATGGAGGAGTATTTCAGAGATTCGGTCATTCCTGTGAAGAGTAATATCCTGATTCTGGGAGACCGTGATGAACTTGACCTGAAGGCTCTTGAGAAGAGGGGCGAGGTCAGGGAACTCTCGGTGGACGAGCTCTTTAACGACTGATCTTCTGTTTGCTTTCCAAAATGAATAATCTCCTTATGCTTGTTTTTGTGTTTATACATGCTAAAATAGCTCAAAGAACTAATTGAGGGAGAAGTATGAGTAGGAAATTCTTAGGCGTTCTGATTCTGTTCTGCAGTATGGCTGCACCTTTGATGGCTAATTCTGGAGTTCTTGGACTCTGGAAGACTGTAGATGATGAAACAAATGAAGTTAAGTCCATAGTCAAGGTCTATGATTATCGTGGAAAGATCTACGGACGCATTCTTGTGATCTTTGAAGACGGTGAAGTGGAGGATACATATGTGAGTCCTTCTAAGGTAGCAGAGGAAGTAGAGGGCGACCCCTTTTTCTGTGGTCTTGATTTTATCTGGGACATGGAAGAGAAGAGAAACAAGTTCTCAAAGGGGAAGATTATGGACCCCGAGAACGGCAAGGTTTACTCTTCCGAGATGTGGCTGGAAGGGGGCAATCTTATTGTCCGTGGAAAAATCGGACCCTTCGGCCGGAATCAGACATGGCTTCCCGCCACCTCAAGGGATCTTCCCTCGGGTGTAAGCGAGCCCTCCGGACTTGTTCCCGTTATCCACAACTGAGTTTCAGCAGCGCTGAAAAAGAAGGGGCCTCCTGTCGGACGTCCCCTTTTTTTATTCCTGTCAAATTAGTCCTGTCAGAATGAATGCCCGGCGAGCAGCCGGATCTCAATAACTCTTCTACTCTGTTTCAGGGTAGAGGATCACTTCAAGGTTGTTTTCTTCAGAGAAGTAGCGGTTCATCCTGTTCCTGAGAACCTCTGTTGTGTAGTACCCTTCCAGTTTGTTTACAGGGGCAATCTCATCACGGGGGATGTCCAGAAAGTAGGTCCGTTCCAGTCGGGCGAGCCAGTAGGCGTTTTTCCTGAGCTGATCTTCAAGCAGAACCGTCCGCGCCTTGATCACGTCATCGACAAATCTCTGTTCACTCTCTTCAGCCTTCAGGTCTTCAATCACCGAACGCACTAGAGCAGTCAGCTCCCCTGTCCTGTCGGGGGCACAGGAAAAGGATATCATGAAATAGTAGTCCTCATAGGGAACCCGGGCCGGGGTGACTGATACAGAGGGGCTGTAGCTTCCGGCTGCCTTCTCTCTGATCTCTTCGGTAATCACCATCTGCAGTGAGTCTGCAACACCCTGGATGACCTGGGTTTCAAGGTCGCTCCACTCCCACTCTCCGGGGTAGATCATTGTGACATAACTCAGGGGGTCCTGCCCGCTGTAGAGGTTCTCCCGGATCTCTCCCCCGGGATAGCGCATTCCCCGGTCCACCCACTCCTCGCTTGCGCCGTTGTCAGGCAGAGAGGCCAGATAGGTCTCTACGAGGGGGACGATCTCATCCTCCCTGTAGCTGCCTGTTATGAAGAATGTGAAGTTGGAGGCCTGTGCGTATCTTGCCCTGTAGAACTCAAGGGCTGTTTCGGGGTCAATCTCTTTCAGTGACTCCGAGGTAACCGGACGGCTGCGCAGATGGTCCTGATAGAGGAGGGATATCAACAGGTCCGAGTACTTTGTCATGGGATTGGAATCCCTGTTTCTGAGGCTGTCGGCCATGCGGCGGCTGTAGGAGTTCCACACAGGCAGATCCAGTCTTGGCGCGGTGAAGTAGAGGTAGTTGAGCTGGAAGAGAGTTTCAAGATCCTCTCTGCTACTTTTTCCGCGGATACCAGCAGTCATTTCTGAGATACTGGGCTGAAGGCTGGCTGTTGAACCGGCGAGGATACGGTCCAGCTCCTGCTTTGAAAATTCTCCCGCACCGCTCCGCAGAATGATCTGGGAGGCAAAGGAGGCACTCAGGTAATCCCCGTCTTCCGCCAGAGATATTCCTCCGGGGGACATGGCGCTGAACAGAACCTCATTCTCTTTAAAGTCTGTCTGTTTCAGAATCACCTTGACGCCGTTGCTTAGAGTCCACTCCTCAGCCATGTCTCCGGGAAGGGTTTTCCGTTCGACAATGCTGCCGGATGAGGGCACTTCATTCAGAAGGGAGCCGGCGACCCTCTGCTCTTCAACCGCTTCGGGGGAGCTCATGTTCACACGGTAGTTTATCCCTGAAAGTTCAACAGGATCTATATTCTCTTTATCTTCACCCGAGGGGTTCATTGTATAGACAACCCTGTTATTCTCACTCAGCCAGGGAGTGGTCGCCTCATGAATATCCTCAAGGGGTATGGTTTCAATATATTCGTTAAAGACCTTCCACATATACTCAACACCCGGCGCGGGTGTTCCATCCAGAAAGTGGCGGACATAGTCCTGGGCAATCACAACGGACTCCCTGTTGTTCCTGTTGTTATAGGCTGTGAACATGCGGGAGGTCAGCTCCTTCCGGGCCCTGTCCAGTTCCGCCGCTGTAAAGCCGTGATCCTGTATCCGTTTGGCTTCGGTAAGCAGGGCCTCGTATCCCCTGTAAAACTCACCCTCCGCTGTCATCACTGTCATTGTGTGAAAGGCTTTGGGACGGGTCAGGGTTGTAAAGTCGGCGTAGGCATAGGTGAAGGGAGGGTTCTCGCTGTTTTCAATATCCTCCAGTCTGTTGTTGAACATGGTCAGGTAGAGGTCTTCGATCAGTTCATTCCGGTAGTCGCTTTTACCCGTGCTCTGTTTTTTTGCGAATTTGTTAAAGATGATAGCCGCAGTCCAGGTGGATTCCGGATCGGTCTGGGTTGTAAAGATGGTCTGGGAGTGGTCGGGAACCGCAGGTTCTGTCCGTTCTCTCGGCCTTTCCGGGTTTTCATATCCGCTGAAGCGGCGGATTATCTCCTGCTCCATCTCCCGGGCGTCAAAATCACCCACGGCAACGATGGCCATGAGATCCGGGCGGTACCAGTCCCTGTAAAAGCGGCGTATCGCTTCAGGAGTGGAGTTCAGAATTGACTCCTCCGTACCAATGGGAAGCCTGTCTCCGTAGAGGGATTTATACATAATCTGCGGATAGGCGGCATCCATCATGCGGCGGGAGGCTCCAAGGCCGCGCCGCCACTCTTCGTGAATGATTCCCCGCTCCTCTTCGATGTCTTTTATTTCAAGGTTCATATGAAATGCCCACTGCTCGAGGATATCCAGACCTGTGTTCAGGTTCTCCGGTCTGTCCAGGGGGATCATCAGTTTATAGACTGTCTCGTCAAAAGAAGTGTGGGCGTTTATATCGGGTCCGAACTGCATTCCTATGCTCTGGAGGAAGCGGACAAGATCATTTTCCTCATACTTTTCGGTGCCGTTGAATGCCATATGCTCAAGAAAGTGCGCCATTCCCAGCTGATCGGCATCCTCCATAAGAGAGCCTGCGTTCAGAGCCAGCCTGAGGATAGCCCTCTCCCGGGGAGTATCGTTGTGCTGAACATAGTATTTTATCCCGTTTTCGAGGGTGCCGCTGATCACGTCGGGGTTGAGAGAAATTCTCTCCTGCTGTCCTTCCGCCCAGACTCCCGTCCCGCAAAAAATCAGAAAGAGTGCAATTAAGCCGTTAGTTACCAGTCTTTTCATTCTCACGTCCTGTTAAATGTTCGTATTTAGGCCGAATATGTGCCAATGTATTGTAGAAAAAGAATGCGTTTTCAGCAGTTTCCGTCTATAATAGGTCTTATCTTATGATTCAACCAGCCTTGCTATTTAAAAAATAAATTGAAAAAAGTTATTTATCAATCCGGAAAAGGTGATCCTTATGTCGATTAAAACCAAATTGCTCTCTATGGTTACAGGATTTTTCATTCTCCTGTGTGCCATCATTGCCGTTTACTTTATGATCATGTCTCCCATTGCCAAAATCCAGGAGGAACAGTCGGTTCTTTCGGATCTTGAAAACAGTATTATGAATGAGCAGATAATGATCAACAAGATGCTGGGACAGTCTCCCTATGTCCGCCTCTTTGACGAATTTGTCCAGCAGGCTGAGGAGACCGATGAGCTTTTCAGTAATATCGCCTCCATCAAGCTGCTGCGTGAATCCAGCGTCGAAATTGCCGAGGCTCTGGACATCATCACAAGGCTCAATACAATGAAACTGGAGCGTCTTGAGCAGTTTAAAAAAGTGGATGTTGAGTTCAGGAAATCCATTGAAGATGTATATCTCTTTGTGGACTCCTTCTCTTTTGTGAAAATCTATACCGCAAAACGGTTCCGGGATCTTGCCGGTACCCAGGATGACATGCTCTTCAGCCTTGTATTTACCAATTTCCTTTCCAGCCACAGCATCTACTCCAATGTTCTGGAGAGCTCCACTACAGTTATCCGGGAGCAGTACTCCCTGGTTGAGGGTGAGATTAAGCAGATCGAGTTCAGAAGCCTCCTTGTTGCGGGACTGGCCCTTGTGGTTATTCTATTTCTGGTGTTTCTGATTGCCGTTGCCTTTACAAACCAGATTGTAAGGAATGTCCGGAGTATTGAAGGAAGCATCGGCCGCTTGAAGGACGGAGATCTTACCGAGGTAGGTAAAGTTACATCAAAGGATGACTTGGCCAGGCTGAACAACAATCTCTCCATCTTTCAGGAGACCATCAAAGGGATTATCGAGAGAATCAAAGGGGTTTCCGATGAGAACCTGAATATCCGTAACCAGCTTATCAAACAGGTAGAAGAGACAACCCATAACAGCCGCAACATAGGTAACAGCGCAAGAGAGATCAGGGAGGATGTGAACCAGCTTGATGAGACTGCCAGAACCTCTTATGAAGCGGTTGAGGTCATTTCCGGAAGGATTGAGAACCTCAATCAGAGCATACTTGAACAGACCTCAATGATTGAAGAGTCATCCGCGGCAATCAATCAGATGATGGCTTCCATCTCGAATGTCGAACAGGTCACCCTCAAGAAGCTGGGCAGCCTCGAGACCATGGTCAGTTCCATGGATGAGGGGAACAGTCAGCTCAAGGACACCTCAGACACAATCCAGAAGATAAACAACAGCATTGATGCTATCAGAAATATGATCTCGGTTATTGAGGATATCTCCTCACAGACCAATCTGCTCTCCATGAACGCCGCGATCGAGGCGGCCCATGCCGGTGAGTTCGGCAAGGGGTTTGCCGTTGTTTCCGATGAGATCCGTAAGCTGGCGGAGGCATCCTCCCTCAACTCAAGAGAGATAGGATCATCGTTGAATGAAATTATCGAAAACATCAGAGAGGCCACAGAGTCCAGTGATGTCACTCTGTCCACATTTACAAAAACTGTGTCTGAAGTGGAGGACCTCTTCAAGTCGATGAACGAAATCAGCCAGAGCATGGTTGAGCTGAAATCCGGAGGAGATCAGATCCTTTCGGCCATGAGTTCTCTTCAGACCATGTCTCTCGAGGTTCGTCAGGACTCCTCCAGCATGACTGAACAGTCCCAGACTGTGACCCATGCGGTAGAGAATGTTCAGGCCATTGCGGGAAGTGTTAACACGGGAATCAACAGTGTGACCGAAGGGGTAGAGACCATCGGCCAGGCCATCGAGAAGATTCAGCATATGACCGACACAATCGGTTCGGTTGCCGAGAGAATCGGTACTGAGCTGAACTTCTTCAAGACCGAAGTCTCCGAAGATGAGGCTGATGATTCTGACTTCGACGATTCTATCAATGACGAACGGAAAACAGCCGAGATGGTTGTTGATGCGTCGATATCCTCAGCGGAGGAGCCTGAAGTTCTGGAAGAACTCTAACTCCCTTTCATACTGATCCGGTAACAGGTTCTATAAAAAAAAGCTGCTCCACGACGGAGCAGCTTTTTTATTGCACCCCCCGGGAGGGGTGAAGGCTTTTAGTTCAGGCTCTTCATTTCGGTCATAAAACCGCGGAGCATCTTTCCTACCTTCTCAATCTTGTGGTTTCTGACAGCATCGTTTACGGCTATCAGGCTGACGTTATCAACCTGGTTTGAACTTTCATTCAGGCCCTTTCCGATAATGTCTGTTTCAACTGACTTCATATAGTCCGTCAGCATGGGTACGCAGGCATTGGCGAAGAGGTAGCATCCGTACTCGGCAGTGTCGGAGATAACCTTGTTCATCTCATAGAGCTTCTTGCGGCTGATCAGATTGGCGATCAGGGGAAGTTCGTGAAGAGACTCGTAGTAGGCTGACTCCTCTTTGATTCCTGATTCTGTCATTACCTCGAAGGCCAGTTCCACACCGGCTTTGACCATGGCGATCATCAGGATGCCATTATCGAAGTACTCCTGTTCTGAGATCTCCATGCTTCCGGCTGCTGTCTTTTCAAAGGCAGTCTGTCCGGTGGCTTCTCTCCATCCAAGAAGATCTTTGTCTCCGGCGGCCCAGTCAGCCATCATTGTGGAGGAGAATTCACCGCTCATGATATCATCCATATGTTTTTCAAAGAGGGGTCTCATGATGGATTTCAGTTCTTCTGTTTCTTCAAAGGCGCGGATCTTGGCAGGGTTGGAGAGGCGGTCCATCATGTTGGTGATACCACCGTGCTTCAGGGCCTCTGTAATGGTTTCCCATCCGTACTGGATCAGCTTTGAGGCGTATCCTGAATCGATTCCCTTTTCAACCATCTTGTCGAAACAGAGAATGGAACCGGCCTGGAGCATACCGCAGAGGATAGTCTGCTCACCCATAAGGTCCGATTTTACCTCGGCGGTAAAGGATGACAGGAGAACTCCTGCTTTATGTCCGCCTGTGGCTGCGGCATAGGCTTTGGCTATTTCAAGGCCGTCGCCGTTGGGGTCGTTTTCGGGGTGTACGGCAATCAGAGTAGGTACACCGAATCCTCTCTTGTACTCCTCACGAACCTCTGAACCGGGAGACTTGGGGGCAACCATCAGGACTGTAAGGTCTTTTCTGATCTGCATTCCCTCTTCAATGATATTGAAACCGTGTGAGTAGGCCAGAGCGGCACCCTTTTTCATCAGGGGCATTACAGCATTGATTACAGGGCTGTGCTGTTTGTCGGGTGTCAGGTTCAGTACAAGATCAGCCTGAGGGATAAGGTCTTCATAAACGCCTACTGTGAAACCGTTCTCAGTAGCGTTGATATATGACTGTCTCTTCTCCTTGATGGCGCCCTCTCTAAGAGCGTAGGAGATATCCAGTCCGCTGTCTCTCATGTTGAGTCCCTGGTTCAGTCCCTGGGCACCGCAGCCGACAATGACTACTTTCTTACCTTTGAGTTTTTCAACTCCATCAAATTCGGAGCGGGAGATGAGTGAACATGTTCCCAGCTGATCCAGTTTTTTTCTTAAAGACAGTGTATTAAAATAATTCATAAACTTCCTTCTTACCCGAGTGTTTATGAAAAAATAAACCCAGTTCAGCCTGTTGTCAATTGACGCGGCGGGATTTGGTGGTGGTAAATTCGGAAAGGGATATTGCTTATAGTGCAATAAGTCTGGATTGTTTTGATTAATCCGGATTGCCACCCATTCCGACACCCGCTGAAAACTGATAGACCCCGGTTTCCAGGTTCCAGGCTATATTCATCTGAATGGCGGGAATCGCAAGATTGTTTATATAGAGTTCCAGCCCCGCTCCCTGACCGTGAAAGAGGACCGGATCGATGAGGTCCGAGCTGTAATACCCACCCTCATAGAAGGCTCTTGCCGACAGGGTTCCGCCACGGAAGGACCAGAGGGGAGTGTTCCATATGAGGGAGGCAGAGGCATAATCTTCAGCTCCGATCTTTCCCATGGGAAGGGTCAGAGTGCCGGGTCTTCCCCCCAGGCGGAATTGATTCTGTACAGGAGCCCTGTCTATCCATCCCGCATCGGCCCTGAGCTGAAGAAGCTGCCGGCCGAAGGGTTTGAGTCCCCAGCTTATCCGGGAGGTTACTCTCTGGTAGTTCTCTGTCTCCCCAAGCCCCAGATTCCATCCGTATCCCGCCCGGGCGCTCAGGCCATACTCATAGGGAATATCGTAGTAGATCTCCTCCCACTCAATGCCGGCGGCCAGTCCTGTGCTGTTGAGGTCGGGAACAGGGCTGTTTCGTGTTGTCGAGCGGTCATAGCCCCATCCAGCCGAAACTGAGAGGCCTTCGGTAAGCGGGTAGGAGAGAAGCAGGCCGAATCTTATCTCATCACTCTCATAGGTTCTCAGAAGGTTTTCATCGCTGTCTTCATCAACCGTTTCGTTCAGGCCGAGGTTAATGGATGATGTAAACTCAAGATCCGATCCGAAGAAGCTGCTGTCGCTGTAGAAGTTCAGGAAGGACCAGCCTTTGGAGCCGAAGAAGAACCCCAGCCCCACAGTTTTATTCCAGCCCAGAAGATTGCTTTCGATCCCGAGGATTCCCGCACGCCAGTCTCCTGTCTGATCAATGGAGAAGATTGGAACGGGGATGAGGGTCCATCTGTCCCTGACGAATATTTCTATGTCCGCCAGGCCCTCTTTTACAGAGGTCTCTATGGTGATCTCGGGATTGAATATACCGGTTTCCCTGAGTTTCTGTATCAGAAGCTCTTCGGTTTCGGCGTTGAAGGGACTTCCCGGTTCAACAGGGCGGATAATGCGGAGGGCCGTCTTTTCCTTTGTCCGTTTGAGTCCGGAGAACCGGATGGAGGATATGGTTACACCGCTGTCAGCCTCTCCAGGAGAGGGAGACCGGGAAGATGATTCCTGTGCATTCAGGACCGGGGCAAGGAGCAATATAAAAATTGTAGTATATAAAACCTGTCTCATATCAGAAATTATATGAAAGACTCTTTAAATTGCAAAAAAAAACCGCCTCACTCAGGAGGCGGTCATTATTAACGGATCAGTCTAAAATCAGTCTTCAGTGAAGAAAAGTGATCTTTCTGTTTCAAGATCGAAGAAGTGGAGCTTTTCCAGTCTGGGAGTAAAGTTGACTGTGTCGCCTACTTTAACTGCAATGGTGGGCTCGTTCTTTGTTGTAAAAGTGTGAGATCCTGTACTGATGTGAAGCATTGTTTCAGCACCAAGGGGCTCGATTACAACAACCTTTGCAGACATGTTGTTGTCTACGGGTGTTGTTGTGAAGTCCAGGTCCTCGGGTCTGATACCAACAAGAAGCTCTTTTCCAACATAGGCTTTCAGAGTCTCTTTTCTGTCATCAGTAATGACAACTTTCATACCTTCTTCGGTGATGACGATGTTTCCGCCCTCTTCTGTTACCTTGGCAACAGCTACGTTCATGGGTGGTGAACCGATGAAGCCTGCAACAAATCTGTTGATGGGCTCGTTGTAGAGTTTCAGGGGAGATCCGATCTGCTGGATGATTCCGCCCTTCATAACAACAATCTTATCACCCATTGTCATGGCTTCGATCTGGTCATGTGTTACATAGATCATTGTGGCAGACAGTCTGGAGTGGAGAGCGCCGATTTCGGCTCTCATCTGAACTCTCAGTTTGGCGTCAAGGTTTGAAAGGGGCTCGTCGAAGAGGAATACCTTGGGCTTACGAACGATGGCACGTCCAACAGCAACACGCTGTCTCTGTCCACCGGAGAGAGCCTTGGGCTTTCTTTCAAGAAGTTCTTCAATATCCAGGATCTGAGCTGCTTCTTTAACACGTGTGTCGATGTCAGCCTTGGGATATTTTCTGATTTTGAGTCCGAATGCCATGTTGTCATAAACAGACATGTGGGGGTAGAGGGCGTAGTTCTGGAAAACCATCGCGATGTCCCTGTCTTTGGGAGCCTCTTCATTCATTCTCTTTCCGTCGATCAGAAGTTCACCATCGCTGATGTCTTCAAGACCGGCAACCATTCTCAGTGTTGTGGACTTACCACAACCGGAAGGTCCAACCAGTACTACAAATTCCTGGTCTTTGATGTGGATATTGGCCTTATCCACTGCTTTTACACCACCATCATAAATTTTGGTGATATCTTTCAAGATTACTTCGGCCATAGAATACCTCCATGGGTTTATTTTATTACGGGAATCTTATTATGGTTTTGTTTTTATGTCAAATTTTAAAATTCACATTTTCCATGGATCCGGATGGAGAAGCTGCCAGTTTCTGTAGTCTCTTGTAAAATCACGGCTTGAATTGGGGTTCCTCAGAATCTCAAGGATATAGGGGAGGAAGAGCCTGTCCCAGGCCAGAGGCCACTGAGCCCCGATCTCTGTCAGGGGGGCAAACTCACCCCTTCTTGGAACATGGGACTGCATCCAGGGATAGTACTTTACAAGAAGGTCATAGTTCAGGTCCGCCGATGCCGAGATGCCCCCGAGAAAACCGAAACTCTCATCCCTGTTGCGGCTGATCAGAGTAAGATACGAGTCCCATGTGGAGTCCTGGAGCAGCCATCTTACAAAGTAGAGGGCTGCTTCCTGGTTTGCAGCTGCTGAGGGGATTGCGGCAGAGAGAATCCTTGTTGTCTCCAGTCCTTTCTCAAAATTAAGAAGACGGGCGTGGAGCTCTCTTGTTATCACATCGGGCAGTAGGGCCCACTCCTCCAGAGGCATTACACTGAAGGCGATTCGGCCGTTCTCAATGAGTCTGTAGTCGGGGATGTAACGGTACTTGTTGCTGAAGGCAAGGCTCCGCTCCAGACTGCCGTTGGTCTCAATGACCCAGTTCTTAATTCTTTCAGAAATCTCTATAAACCCGCGGAAATTGTTCTCATCCACCTCTCTGGTATACGAAAGGGTCTGGCTGTTGTAGTAGGCTGTAATAAATGACTCGGACCAGAGAGGTGAGAAGCCCGCATTTGTAAGGCTGTCCTCTCTCTCCCTGTTGAACTCTCCCGCAAGCTCGCTCATCTCATCCCATGAAATATACTTTCCTGTTTCAATCTCATCTGCAGAAATTACCACAGGCAGGCTCAGTGACAGGGGAATAAGGGTCAGGGTTGTGTCCAGAATGGCGGCCTGTTTCAGTTCGGGATACATATCCTGTACATATTTTTCGCTTCTCAGACTGTTGAGGCTTGTGAAGCGGGCCTTGTATTCTGTGCTGTGAAGCCCGTTGGCTATGACCACGTCGTAGTTTCCCGGATTTCTTTTCTCCGGAGGCGCCGATTCGCTATAGACAAAGGTCGCCTGGTAATCCGACTGGGTCTGGTTGAACAGATTTACAAGTTCTGCCACAACGGCCTTGTCGGAGTAGACTGAAAAATTCCTCTCTGTTTTGGAGCAGGAACTGACTGCAAGAGCAGCTGTCAATATAATAAGGGGAATCAGGGTTTTTCGGATCATGAGTATGAATGTAGGCAAGTGCAGAAGGGTTGTCAACTCCGGTATTGCCAACAGAGTACAGGAAAGGGGATAATAGGCCGTGTTGTACAGAAAATACAGTCAGTATCTGAAAGATAAATACGGCGAGACGGTCTATCGGGTCGGTGTGGACGGCGGTTTTTCATGCCCTAACCGCGGTGAAGACCGTTTTAATCCCGGCTGCACCTTCTGCGATGTCTTCGGAGTACGGTCGGTCTACCTGGGTGAGTCTGCCATAAGCCTCGAGGATCAGATCCGTGCCTCCATCGCCCCCCTTAAGAAACGTTATGACGCCCATAAATATATTCTCTACTTTCAGGCCTACTCCAGTACCTGGGGAGTTCCGGCTAAACTGAAGGAAACCTATGACAGGGGCCTGGCCCTCGGTAATTTTGTTGAACTTGTGGTTTCCACCAGGCCGGACTGTGTGGATGAAGAGATCGCCGCCCTGCTGGGATCCTATAGAAGGGATGATTTTGATGTCTGGGTGGAGCTGGGGCTCCAGACGGCCCACGACTGTACCCTTGAGCGGATCAACCGGGGCCATGACAGAGCCTGTTTTGAGAAAGCCTACTACCTTCTCAGAAATGCCGGAGTCAAAATCGCGGTGCATATGATATTCGGTCTGCCCGGAGAGGACCGCTCCGAGATTATGGAGAGCATCGATTATCTGTCCTCCCTGAAACCGGAGGCCGTCAAATTCCATAACCTTCACATCCCTTCAGGCTCTCCCCTCTATCAGGAGTACAGGGCAGGTGAACTCTCCTTCCCCGACAGCCGGAGGCATGTTCTTTATGTGGCTGATGCTCTGGAGAGAATATCCCCTGAGACCATTGTAATGAGGATGACAACGGATACTCCGAAACTGCGGCACAAACTGCCTGGAGCCTTCCTGAACAAGTCTGCAGTCTACAATCTTGTAGAAAGTGAGCTTCGAAGAAGGGGAAGCCGTCAGGGAATACACTATATTGGCTGAAGATCTTTGAGTTTTTAATTTTTCGGTATACAATAGTTCTCATGGTTCTGGAGGTTAAACGTGCCGGTTTTCGATTATGAAATCTTTGATATGCTGGATGAAGTCCGCAAACACTATAGAAGCAACATGAGCAACACTTTTATCCGAACGGCTCTCCTTTCAATGGATATGCCCTATGATCAGAGAAATGCCATAGAAGTGATCACCGACAAGCTTGAGATGTACAAGAATCAGGGCTATAAGTTCGAAGAGCTTTACAATGGTATCTTCAGTCTGGCCGTCTTCATCTACAAGGCCAGAATTGAGATCCTTCCCAATCTGAGAGGCAGCAGCCTGCTGCGTGATATCTCTCCTTCCGAGAAGGTTCTTGCTGATATGGCGGCCAACAATCTGAAGGCAAACCTCAGTATTCTGGCGGACAGGCTGAACGAGCTCTATCTGAAAGTCGTCCGTCTGGATGTAAGATCTCACGCGGTCAAATCCCCGGTCTATACAAGAATGGAGGAGCTGGACAAGCTGGGACAGCTTCTGACGTCCACCGTTCCGGGACTGGCCTGATCTAATCCACCCCTTCAATCCTTTTTAATGCCCAGAGGGCGGCATCTCTGATTCCTCTGTCATCGGATTCCCTGTGGTTTTCAATGAGAACCCGAAGCCCGCTGCGGCGTGACCAGCCTGCGGAGACAAGAGCGTTGCGTATCAGATACTCACCTTTCACCCATCCCATTCCCAGGGCTGTGCCCCGGAATCGTTCCTTCACCTCATCTGCCGTCGAGGTAAGATAGAATTCAAGATCAGGTTCGGGGTCAATTTCTCCCAGTATCACCGAGCTGCCCATCGGCTCCTTCCGGTTCCAGGGGCAGCAGTCCTGACAGATCATGCAGCCGTAGATCCTCTCGCCCCAGACCTCCTTCAGTTTATCAGGAAGGGGCCCCTCTGATGTGGTCCAGTGCTGCAGGCAGCGGCTCCGATCCAGTTTTCCCTCTTTAAGGGCTCCTCCGGGGCAGCTCTCTTCACAGCGCCGGCAGTTCCCGCAGCCCGTGGAGGAGGGGGAGGGGCCGCGGGCAGGGGTGATCAGGTCGGGGAAAATCACCCCGCCAAGGAGTCCGCGGCTTCCGCTCTCCATGGTTATAAGGAGGGTATTCCTCCCTCTGAAACCAAGGCCGGCTGCCGCAGCCAGCTCTTTCTCGGGGAGGGAGGAGTTGGAGAAAAATCGAAGTTCCTTTCTGCTGTATCCGTCGAAGGGAGGTCCAGCCTCTTTAAGGGAGAATCTCAGGCGGTTGATTATCTCTTTATAGTGATTTTTAAGGGCAAAGGGGGCGATCATTCCGTTTCTGCCGCCGGGGCCTTCATCCCGGACGGGGAAGAAGCAGATAAGAACAGATCCTGAGGGAGGAAAATCCCCGCTTCGGGGCAGTATACCGGCGATAAGGGCACAGTCCAGAAGGGCCCAACTTGTAAAACCGGCGGATTTCAATGCTTCTGTAAGTGATTTGCCAATCAGTTTTTGTCCTTCCTTCGGATTTTTTTCTCCGTTGACAGCAGGTTTAATTTACCCTAAATTAAGGACATGGTCAAAACTGTGTCCCCGGTAAATTCCGGAAAGATGGTAATATGAGCTTATTTGAAAAAGTAATGAATATATTCGCCAACCTCGGCGATGCCGACAGGGATAAAAAACGCCTTCTGAAGGAGATCCGCAAGGACCTTAAAAAAAGAGGTAAATACTTCAAGGTAAAGGGCAATTCCGCTCAGCCTGCGCTTGCCAAGCTTTTTTATGAGATCTATAAGGAAGTGGGCCCGGCACAGGTCCTTCTTGAAAGCCTGAAAGATTCCGATGCCATAAAGGGTATTGTCATCGAGGGCTTTCTTTCGGAAAATCAGATCAAGCTTCTGGAGAATCTCAGCGAAGACAACATCCGCCAGAGGTGTAAAAACCAGAAAAACCTGAAAGAGGTCAAGGATAGTATCAAACAGGAGCTTATCGAGATATACAGCTTCTTCGATCTCCCTCTGGCCCGGAAGATCAACAGTCTCTACAGCTCTCTGATGATCCTTCAGGACTTTATCCGTTTTGACTACTACTTCCTTCTGAAGAAATTCGACTCCATGCTTCCCGAGCGGGACTACACCTACATCACCCGTTTTGACTCCATCAATGGTGAATATATAACCGATGACCTCAGGGACTTTGACGCCATCCTTCCTTCAATTGATCTGGACGCCGACTGGGATTCCCTTCTGAATATTCTGGCTCTCTACAGGGATATGGAAGTTATCTCCAAGGACGGATGGAAGAAGGTCCTCAATATTGTCAGGGAGTTCAGGAAGACCAAGATTGTCAAGCTGATGATCATGCATCTCGAGGAGGATATCACCTACAAGGTCATTCCCGAGACAAACAGTTTTGAAATTGTGGAAGACTATCTGAGCAATATTAAAAGAACCGCCGAGACAACCCTGAACTCCATCGTGGGAGAGCGGAAGAAGAGCCAGCAGGACTCCCTCCTGATGGCCGTATTCGGTACGACCTCTGTACTGAGAATGAAGTACTATACTGAAAAAAATAATATGGCATTCTCCAAGAAGATCAATGCGGGCTTTCGTTATGTCGAGCCCATGAACTGCCTTAAGGCATTCTACCTTGACTACTACAAGGGACCCATCCGGCAGGTTGTGGACAAGCTTCTGATTACAGGGAAGTGGACCACCAGTCTTGCTTCCCAGCAGTTTTCCGAATCCTACCATCAGCTGATGTCTCTCTCCGAGTCTCTGCTTAAATTTGACAACAGTCTGGCTGATGAGACCGAACTCGGGGGCAAGCTGAAGCGCCTGACCAAAGCCGCCGACCGTGACCGCAACGCACTGGATGCCATGAGGAATGTTCTGAAGCAGATCAACTCCGAGGGGCTGACAATTCTCAATGACTCGATTCAAAACCTCTTTGCCATAGGCAAGAACCTGAAACGCTGTATTGACGACTATAAAGCCCCGAAACATGAGCTTATCGTCAACTGGAAAGAGATTGAGATGATGAGTGAGCTTCCAATTGTGGAAGAAATGTCAGATATCTATAAGAAGATCTATTATTTTCTCCAGCTCATGCAGTATTATCTGAAAGAGGAATCTTAAGAGCCGTGAATCCGGACAGGGCCCCTGACTGTCTGAAGTGCGAATACTTCTTCGTTACCTGGGATACATCCTTTCCCAGGGGCTGCAGGGTATTCGGCATCAAGTCCAGACAGCTTCCCTCTTTTGAGGTGAAGAAGGCTACAGGCAGTCACTGCCCGAGCTATAAAGAGGCTGATGCGGTCAAAAAGAGAATTGAAGATGATCACTCTACGGATATTACCGTCTGATCTCCCGGTGCAATCTTAAGTTTCAGCTCAAAATATTGGAAATTGAATCCGGACCGCACAGGCTCCGGCAAGAATAAGAGGAATTATATGAGTTTGAATTGCGGCATCGTAGGTCTTCCCAATGTTGGAAAGTCTACTATCTTTTCCGCCCTTACCGCCGCTCCGGCAGAAGCGGCCAACTATCCCTTCTGTACAATCGACCCCAATGTGGGAATCGTCAGTGTTCCCGACAAACGTCTGGACCAGATAGCCAAACTGGTTCCCGCCAAGAAAATCGTTCCCACGGTCGTGGAGTTTGTTGATATCGCTGGCCTTGTGAAGGGTGCCTCCAAAGGAGAGGGTCTGGGAAATAAGTTCCTGGCCAATATCCGGGAAGTCGGGATGATCGTTCATGTTGTACGCTGTTTTGAGAACGATGACATTGTTCATGTTGCAAACAAGATCAACCCCACCGATGATATCGAAGTTATCAATATCGAGCTGGCCCTGGCGGACATGAGCAGTATTGAAAACAGACTGTCCAAGAATGACCGCTACACAAGAAGCGGCGATAAACAGGTCCGTGAGAAGGCTCTGGTTCTGAAACCCCTTATGGAGCGGCTCAAAGATCACCTGGGAGAGGGAAAACCCGCCCGGAGCATGGTGATGACCGACGATGAGAGAGCTCTGGCTTCAGAACTGCAGCTGATCACAATGAAGAAGCAGATCTATCTGTGTAATGTGGACGAGGACGGCCTGGACGGCTCCTCCGAATACGTGGCTCAGGTTAAGAAAATTGCCGATGAAGAGGGAACTGAGATCGTTGTTCTCTGCGGCAAGCTGGAAGCGGATATCGCCGCCCTGGATGATCCTGAAGAGCGGGCTGTGTTTCTTGAGGAAGCGGGTCTGGAAGAGTCCGGCCTCAGCCGCCTGATCCAGATCACCTACAAGACTCTGGGACTGCGCACCTACTTTACTGTCGGTGAAACCGAGAACAGAGCGTGGACCTTTCATGAGGGAATGAAGGCTCCCCAGACCGCCGGAGTCATCCACAGCGATTTTGAAAGGGGCTTTATCAAGGCCGATGTCTACCATTGCGACGATCTTTTTGAACTCGGCAGCGAAGCGGCCATCAAGGCGGCGGGTAAGCTGCGGATGGAAGGCAAGGAGTATGTGGTTAAAGACGGAGACGTCATGTTCTTCAAATTCAACGTCTGATGCACAGCTATGAGGCTTTAAAACTATTTAAAATGTTTTATTGATTATACGGGAGTTCCTGATAGGGAGCTCCTTTTTTTTGCCCGGCTCTGCTGCCGGAGTATCCGGGGAATCTACTGCCCCGGGGCCGGGGGAGTGATGAAGTAACTGTCATTCATAAAGTCGTCCATCAGGTCTGATGAGGGCATCAGGCTGTGGCCGGAGGCCTGTTTGTCTATCTCCAGGAAAATACGGTAGTAGTACCGTGCCTGTGTCAGTTTCTCGGAGAATTCACTCTGTCTCTTGTGATAGATGAGCAGGGTTCTTCTGGCTGTGTCCGAGAGTTCATCAAGGTCATCAGCTTCAAGTAATCTTGTCAGGTCGAAGAGGGTGTAAAAAACATGCTCCATCACAGGGAGTCTTGTGCGGAGACGGATAATGCCGTTGCTCAGGACTATCTTGTCCCTGGTGGCCTCCCCCATGGACATTGTTCTTCCTTCGGCCATGATCCCTTCCCATTTGCGGAAGATCTCCTGCTTGCTGCTCAGTTCAGACCAGGATTCAAGAAAGCCGGGTGCCGACTGGAGATAGAGGTTGGCATAGTTCTCAAGCAGAACCACACCCTCATCCATAAGAAGTTCAGTCTTCTCGGCACGCCACTGCTCTGTAAACCATTCAATGTCCTGAACCGGCAGGGGCCTCAGGCGGTAGAGGCCGTTGGGGTTCCGTTCAAATACCCTTCCCGGCTCAATATAGCTGTCTTCATCATTTGTAGTACAGAGAACCTGGCCCTCTCTGCAGCTTGTCAGGACGGAACCGTCGCTTCCAATGGATACTTCGAAGCTTGTTCCCTGTACAGCCATGACTGCGGAGTTTGTGTTCACTTTGAAAGAGGCTCCCGGGATCAGGGGGGAACTGAGGGCTTTTATGGATCCTCTGTGAAGGGTGATAGCCGTTTCGGGATTCTGTTTTTTCAGGGTATGTTCAAGAAACAGAGTAGTCTGTTCGAGTACTTCAACTGTAATCCGGGGAGATACGGGTGATTCAATACTCAATTGAGCATAGCCGCCGGCACCGGTCTGCAGTATATCGTGGGGCTGAATACGCATCCCTTCGGATACTGTGTACAGAAATTCACCCTGGCGCGATACGGCTACATCTCCTGTATAGGAGATGATGGTGGCGCTTATCTCAGCCCAGAGAGGGGACCGGATAAATATGAGAAGGTTCAGGTAAAGCAGAATTCGAGTAGTTTTATTCATTTTCTCCCCGGGTGAATCCACTATTACTATAAACCTGATGGGAGGCTTTATCAATTTCATCCGGGGGGAATAATATTTTTTTTAGGTCTCTGTCCCGGGGGGGACGTCTTTTTAGAAGGGACTCTCCAGGAGAAAGTCATCCATCAGTCCGCTGCCGCTTCCTTCGCCGAAGGGGGAAGCCTGGCGGTCTACTTCCAGATATACCTTAAAGTAGTGGAGTGCCTTGATCAGCCTTGCCTGATTATCCTGACGGCTTCTGTTGTAGACCCGCATGGTCTGTACCGTGGTCTCCGGCAGGTTCTGCCATCCCGAGGCTTCCATAATTCCTGAAAGGTCATAGAGTGTGTAGAAGACGTGCTGCATCATGGGAAGAGTGGACCGCAGGGCCATGATTCCTTTGCTGAGGGCGGCCTTGTCTGTTACAGCCTCTCCCATGGAGACACTCTTTCCCTCAGCCATAATCCGCTCCCATTTTTCAAGAAGGACACTCTGGGACTCCACTTCTTCGAAGGCCTTGATAAAGGCAGGGGCCCGCCGCAGGTACTGGTCTGCGTAGTATTCCACTGAGAGGGCGCCGTTGATGGACAGGGCGTCAAGACGGGCCTGCTTCCACTGGGCTGTATAGCTGTCAATGTCGTCGGGGTTCAGATCTTTCAGCCTGAACTGACCGGATGTGTTTGTTTCGTAGATCCGTCCCGGCTGTATGGCGGCTTCCCTGCCGTCTGTGGTACAGGCAACCTTTCCCTCCCGGCAGCTGACCAGGATGGATGTGTCGGGTGAGTGGTTTACAGTAAAGACGGTTCCCCTTATTCCCATTACAGATGATTCGGTTTTGACAGTGAAGTTCCCCCCCCTGAGAAGAGCGGCAGCCTTGGTCTGTATGGAACCCCTGTTCAGATTGACCGAAGTTTCATGACCGCCGTTTTTCAGGGTCTGTTCCAGGAAGAGAGTTGTGTCGGGCATGACCTTAATGGATAGTTCCGGAGAGACGGGTGAGTCTATGCTGAGCTCTACATAGCCGTTGGAGCCGGTTTGGAGGACATCGTAGGGCCCTAGTTCTGTTCCGTAGTCAATGTCCCGTTCATCCAGGGCAACGCCGCTTCGGGAGACTTCTACCTCCCCTGATATATCTACTATTGTTGCACTGAGCTGGGCCCACGCAGGAGCTGTTATCAATATTAAAAGGATGGTCAGTGTCAGGTTTTTTGTCTTCATAACAAACCTCCGGGAGAATCTCCCCTCTGTTCAAAAATATAGTTCAAAAATCGTAAAAATCAACCTTCATCCCGGACTCCGGTGAAGGAGGGACCCTGTCTTGTCCCCTATGGAAGGATACCGGTGGAAGGAGGGAGCCTCTCTTTTGGAAAAACCGCAAAAAAAGAACCGCACCCCGGGGCGCGGCTCTCTTCTTTATCCCGATGATTTTCGGGTTATTCAGCAGTTGCGGAAGACTTCAGAGGATCGTTGTCCAGGCTGGCTTCCAGCATTTCCAGAGCCTGATCCGCCTTGAATTCGGCAAACGCGGCATCTTCATTTCTGCTGAAGATATCAGCAACTTCTTCGGTCATATTTGCCTTTTCGTAGGACACCATGGCAAACCAGTTGCCGTCGACCGCTGCATAGACTTTTTCGGTTACAGAGCCTTTGATCTCTACATCGGCTACCTGCTTTGTAATGGATTCGACAAAGTTGATAGTCTGTGTGTTTCCTTCAGCACCGGCTTCCTGAGCGTAGTCTGTCATCATGGACTGTACTCTTGTACTTACCTGAAGAGCTACGTCACGTCGTGCTCTAGCGATGGCTGTATCTCTTGAGAGGCTGTCCGAGGACATCTTGGCCATTCCGAGTCCGTAAATTACTTCATCGGATACAGGGGGATTCAGGAACCACTCGGGCAGATCTCTTCTGGCCATGGGGTCTTCTTTTACCTCTTCTACGGCAACAGGTTCAGATGAGGCACAACCTGCCAGTATTACCAGAGCCGTGAGGGCGCTGAGAAACAAAATAAACTTCTTCATTCAAATACTCCTTGTCGATCCCCTGCCGCTCTTTTTATGCGGCGGGATATAATTTGCTCTTTTGTTAAACATGTGAGTCAGTCAGTTCTGTTCTTTCAATATAAACAATTTTGGTGAAAATCACACAAATTGTCCGCTTTTTTTAAGAAAGATTGGATGTTTATTATTCAGCCGGCCCTTACACAGCTTCGGGAGGGGGATCAGGGGGGGATAATATTACAGAGTCCGGGCCAGGGCTTCTTTCAATCCCTGAAAGTCGGGGCGCTTCAGGGGCAGTTCGAAGGCTCTCTGTCCCACGTTTTCAGGATAGTGGGCGTCGGAGCCTGTAATCTCGATGTAGCGGCCTCCATTGAGTCCGCAGGGGCGGTGCATGACTTCGACGGCGTCATAGTCTCCATCCGGCAGGAAGCCAAGCTGGCTCTTTATGCTGAAGGCGGGGCGGTCGATATGGGCGGGAATAAAAAGCCCTTCCCTCTCATGAACCATATCCGCCAGTTCGTCTATCGAAAAATCAACGGCACCGCCGGCCAGATGTTTGTCCAGCTCTCCCAGGATGTTCTCATCCTCATCGACAATAATCTGGTCTCCCATCAGGTCGGGGTTGTTGGGAATGGTCTGAAGGTTCTCATAAATTTCATAGGCGAAGCGGACGGCTCTTTTCAGCTCTCCGAAAAGGCAGAGCAGATGGGCTTCCTCCCGTCCTGTCACTTCCATGCCGTAGACGGGCACGATGCCTCTGCGGCGGCAGCAGATATCGAAAGCCGGAAGATTGTCCCCTGCGTTGTGGTCCGTCAGGGCCAGCATGCCGATTCCCCGGGCCGCCGCCTCCTCAGTGAGACGGGCGGGAGACAACTCAAGGCTCCCGCAGGGGCTGAGACATGAGTGATTGTGGAGATCGACAAGCATCAGAGGAGCTCGTGCACCTTCCAGGAGGCTGTAAACTGATTCTCTTTTGTCCTGTATACGGAGATGCTTTCATCTTTTGCCGCTTCGAGCATATCATCGGGAGCGGGACGGTTGTTGCAGATCAGCAGACAGTTTATGCCTGCCAGTGAAGCAACGGCAATTGTATTCTTATGGGCCTGAATCGTAATCAGTACCGAGTCCTCCGGGGCATTTCCCATAACATCGCTCAAGAGGTCCGAGGTGTAGCCGTTCTGAATTTCCAGGTCATCACCTTCGGATACAAGACACTCATATTCCAGCTTTTCGGCAAGATCCTTAACCTTCATTCCATTTCTCCTTTTTCCGGACGCCTGAGCAATCCTGCTTATGTTGAACAATCCCCGTCCACGGGGGCTTCGGGACGGGTGTAGATGACAACGTTTACTGTGGTTCCCTCTCCGGGGACCGATTCTATTTTGAAATCATCGGAGACCCTGCGTACATTGGGGAGACCCATGCCAGCTCCGAATCCCAGAGATCTGATCCAGTCGTTGGCGGTTGAGTAGCCTTCTGTCATGGCATCCTCGACATTTTCGATGCCGGGGCCTCTGTCCTGTGCTGTTATTTTCACGCAGTCCGGGGATATGACAAAATTCATTCCCCCCCCAAGGGAGTGGACCACAAGATTGATTTCAAGCTCATAGGAGGCTACGGCAATCCTTCTTATAATCTTGCGGTCTATGTTCCTCAGCTTCAGGGCCTTTTTGATTTCGGTGGAGGCATGTCCTGCATTTTCGAAGTCGTAGCGGTGGCAGGAAAAGCTGAGTTCCCTTGAGCCGCTTGTTACTGTCTCACTCTCAGGGACAAGCTCTTCAAGGCGGGTCATCTCCTTGTTCATCTCAAGAAGAAGGTGATTCACTATGTCCCTGCTTGTGATGATTCCTACAAGTTCCTTATTCAGGTTGAGGATGGGGAAGCGGCCATAGTGGTATTTATCCATGTAGTTGATCGCAAAGGAGAGGGGCATGTCCTCTTCGAGAACAATCACGTTACGGGTCATGTGCCTGAAGGCTTCCTCTTCAATCTGCCCCCTGTCCATGGTGTTGAGAACATCCTCCATGCTGACGATGCCGCAGAGCCTGGACCCCTCGGTTATGGGGACACCTGTGATTCTCTCTGCTTTCATAATGCCCTGGATCTCTCTCATGGAGCAGGTCTTACAGGCTGTTTTGACATTCCTTGTCATAACATCCTTGATTTTGAGGCGGAAGATCATCTCAAGGATGACCGATGGGGAGTTGTCCGTATTGAGGGGTATGCCCTGCATATTTGTTAAGTTTAACCGTTTTTCCGGGGAAATCAATGGCTTTCTGCATACCGCTGCCGGGGTTCCATGGCTTCGGATATTTCGTGTACCATCTGATAAAAATGACAAGGAAGTAAAAATGCCTGTAATTGAAGGA
Source organism: Oceanispirochaeta sp. (assembly GCA_963676905.2). Lineage (GTDB taxonomy): Bacteria > Spirochaetota > Spirochaetia > DSM-2461 > DSM-2461 > Oceanispirochaeta. Next base: position 607,033 of record CAXXVE010000001.1, on the reverse strand, counting down.
ACCATAGATGCTGCAGATATCAAACTGCTCAGAGAGGCTGCCCTTCTGGGACGGAAGGCCCGGGAGAAGGGAAACCATCCCTTTGGCGCTCTTCTGGCGGACAAAGAGGGTAAAATCCTGCTTACGGCGGAGAACACTGTAAATACCGAACACAATGACTGCGGCCATGCCGAAACAAATCTTATGATCGCCGCATCAAAACAGCTGAGCCGGGATGTACTGGCAGAGTGCACCCTCTACACCTCTGTTGAACCCTGTGTCATGTGCGCCGGTGCCATGTACTGGGGAAATCTGGGACGCCTTGTCTTCGGTATTTCTGAACATCAGCTTCTGGAGATGACGGGAGACGATCCCGAAAACCAGACTTTTGACCTGCCATGCCGGGAGGTTTTTGCCCGGGGACAGAAGGATATTGTCATTGCCGGTCCAGTGGATGACGACTCCCTTCTGAAGGATATTGTGAAAGATCATGAAGGCTTCTGGAGTCCCAACTGACAGGCTGTTTCTGATTCAATAACGACATAATTGTATTTTTATGCATGTTTTATTTGATCAATCAGTCAAATTTTATTGTTTTACTTGTATTTAGTAGAAATTATATCCATCTCCTGAGATAATGTCAGACAACTCAGCTTGACTGGGTGTTCAATCAATTTCAAAGGAAGATGGATATGAAAAAATTATTAGCACTCCTAATTCTTACCCTGACTCTTGTTCCCCTGTTCGCAGCGGGAAGCCAGGAAGAAAGCAGCGATCAGGTCAAAGTGGCCATGATTTTCCCCAGTACTGTTGACGACAAGGGCTGGAGCCAGGCCATGTATGAGTCAGGTAAACGTGTTGCCGACGCCAACACAGACATCATGGTTCTTGAAAAAAGCGAAAACATGCAGCCTGTTGACGCCGGTTCAGCCGCACGTCAGTACATCGCTCAGGGATTCCAGTACCTGGTTTTCCACGGAACACAGTACAACAATACTGTAATCGAGCTTGCCGAGGAATTCCCCCAGGTCGTTTTCGTATTCGGTACTTCTTCTGAAGTTCTGGCTGAGAACGTAATCTCCTATCAGCCCGCAACAGAGCAGCCCGGTTACCTTTCAGGAATCATTGCCGGTCTTACAACAAAGACAAACAAAATCGGTATTGTCGGTCCTGTAGACGGTGGTGACGCTGCACAGTACAACAGAGGTTTCTGGCTCGGAATCAAATCTGTTAACCCCTCCGCTGAGATCGGTGTAGCCCACACAGGAAGCTACGGTGACTATGTGAAGGCCGGTGAGCTTGCTCAGACCTTTATCAACGACGGTTTCGATATCCTTGCAGGTTCAGCACAGCAGGGTCTCGGTGCCCTTCAGGCCGTTGCCCAGTTCCCCGACCAGGACGTTTACTGGATGGGAACTTCCGAAATGCAGTTCGACATGCCCGAAGGCTACAAGCTGATGGCAGCATGTTCCTACTGGTATGACCCCATTTTCCAGCAGATGGTAGACTCCTTCAAAGCCGGAGAGATGATGGACGCCGGTGAAGTATTCTGGCTGACCATCCCCAACGGCGGATTCACTTTCAGCATGTCTGAAAGCAACCCCCTTCTGACTTCCGATGTACGTGACGCTGTTGAAGCGGCCCGTGCCGAACTGGAAGCCGGAAATCTTGATATCGACTGGCAGAGTGTAACATACAGCAAGTAATCTGCTGATCGCCGGAATCGTGTTATACTGGTTCCGGCAGGAGGGAGAGCCTTCCGGTTCTTCCTCTTCGAGAGGGGACTCCCGTCCCCATTCTCCATGTAAACAAAATTAATAAAAAGAGGTGTCTACAATGGTACGTTCAGAGGGTAGGATTCACTCTCTCCGTGTGGAAGGTATCACCAAACGCTTTCCCGGTGTACTGGCCTGTGATGATATATCCATGGCCATCGGAGAGCATGAGATACTGGCTCTGGTAGGTGAGAACGGAGCGGGTAAAACGACTCTGATGAATATTCTGATGGGTCTCTATCAGCCTGATGAAGGACGTATTCTCATCAATGACAAGCCGGTTCACTTCAAGTCCCCCCGGGATGCTTTTGAAGCGGGTATCGGAATGGTTCATCAGCGCTATATGCTGATTCCCAACCTGACGGTTGAAGAAAACATCGCCCTGGGGATGAAAGAAGCCCACAAACGGGGCATCATGCGCCTCGGCGAGGTGCGCAGGAAGATGAAAGAGGTATCCGACAATTACGGTCTTCATGTTGACCCGGATGCTTATGTCTGGCAGCTCTCAGTGGGAGAGCAGCAGCGGGTGGAACTTGTTAAAACCCTCTGTTACGGTGCACGCTTCCTTATTCTTGATGAGCCCACATCGGCTCTGACTCCCCAGGAAACCGACGAGCTGCTGGTCCTTTTGAAAAATATGTCCAGTCAACTCTCCATTATATTTATCAGCCACAAGCTCCAGGAGGTGAAAACCCTCAGTCACAAGGTCTCCGTACTCCGTCACGGACGGATGACCTTCAGCGGTGATACAGAAAAGTATTCTCCCGCGGAGCTGGCCTCCTTTATGACAGGTACCAAGGTCGAACTTCCCGTTAATGAGCGGACCGACATGATGGGCGAGGCTGTTCTGGAACTCAACAACCTGAAGGCCCGCAGCGACAGGGGATTCTTTGCCCTGGATGACCTGAATCTGACCGTACGGTCCGGTGAGATCGTCGGCCTTGCCGGTGTTTCCGGAAACGGACAGAAGGAGCTTGCCGAGGTTATCAACGGCATAAGGAAACTGGAGGACGGTGAGATCCGTTTCTTCGGTGAAGACATCGCCAACCTGACTCCCGGAAAGGTCATTGAAAAGGGAATGGGATACATTCCCGAAGACAGAAATACAGAGGGGATTGTCCCCTCCTTCTCCATCCGGGAGAACCTGATTCTCAAAGACAATACTTCTGAAAAATACAGCAACAAAAAGTTTCTGAAACTGGGAACCATTGCAGAGGCTTCCGACAGACTGAAAGAACAGTTTGATATACGCTGCCCCAATACAACTACCGCCGCGGGCTCCCTGTCGGGAGGCAACATACAGAAGGTTATTCTGGCCCGCGAAATCGACAGGTCACCCCGGTTTCTTGTGGCTGTTTACCCCACAAGGGGACTGGACATGGGAGCCGCAGAGTTTATTCACCAGCAGCTTCTTGAGCTGCGCAACAAAGGAGTCGGCATTCTGCTTATCTCCGAGGAACTGGAAGAGATCATGAATCTGTCCGACAGGATAGGAATCATATATAAAGGGAAAATCATGGACGTTCTCGACGGCAAAACAGCCGAGATCAAGACCCTCGGTCTTCTGATGGCGGGGGTGAAAAATGACTAAGAAACAGTTTGCCTGGGTCTACAAGACCACCGTACTGCTTATGGCCATCGCCGCGGCGGCCCTTCTGGGAGCCATGGTGCTCTGGGCCATCGGAGCTCCGGTTCTGAAGACCTTTCTTGTTATATTTCTGGAGCCCCTGAAGAGCTTCTATATTACAACTGAGGTTCTTATACGCCTTATTCCCCTTGTGCTTATCGCCCTTGGAATCGCCGTTGCCTTCCGCAGCGGTATCCTCAATATCGGTGCCGAAGGACAGATGCTTATGGGAATCCTGGGTGCGACAATCATTGCCACCCAGATGCCCGGGCTTCCCCGGTTTGCAATCATTCCCCTCTCTATGCTGGCGGGGATTGTTTTCGGAGGAGCCTACGGATTCATTCCCGGTTTTCTGAAGGCAAAGCTCGGAGTCAGCGAGCTCCTCTCAACGGTTATGCTCAACTACATTGCCGCACAGACCTACATCCTCTGTCTCCGGGGACCTCTTATCGACCCCGCGGAGCTTGTGACAGGTTCGGGAACACCCCAGTCCATCCGCTTTCCGAAGCAGGCCTGGCTGACCCGCATGGTCCCTGGAACCCGTCTCCATACGGGTATCCTTGTTGCTCTGGCTCTTGCCGTTATCATCTATTTCTTCCTCTGGAGAACATCATGGGGTTACAAGATGCGGGCTGCCGGCGCCGAGGCGAAAGCCGCCCGGTACGGGGGGATCAATGTTTCCGCCTACCTTATCATTGCCATGGTTATCTCCGGAGCCTTTGCCGGTCTTGCCGGGTCTGTGGAAGTGCTGGGACTGCACCGCCGTGCCATCGAGGGAATCTCCATGGGTTACGGATTTACAGGTATCGTTGTGGCGCTCTTCGGAGGACTTCATCCCGCGGGAATCGTTCCCTCGGCCTTCCTCTTCGGACTCATTCTGGTAGGAGGGGACATGACACAGCGTATGGTGGGTGTTCCTGTTAATATGGTACAGGTCCTTCAGGGGATCATTATCCTGACCATCGTCTCGGTGAAGATGGTTATCAACAACCCCTATATAATGGAACGCGCCGAGAGGCGCTTCAACAAATCGGATCTTAAAAAAGCAGAGGAGGCTCAGGGATGATCGATTTTCTTTACAGTATTCTGGTTCTGGGTATCCCCTTTTCTATCTCTCTGCTTCTGGCTTCACTGGGTGAAATGTACAACCAGCGGGCTGGAATCTTCAACCTCGGCTGCGAGGGTGTGATGTCCATGGGAGCCTTTGTGGGATTTGTTATTCCCTATTTTATGCTCCGCGCCGGTATCGAGACAGGATTTGTCTATGTTCTTGGAATTGCCGGATCTCTGGCCGTGGGAGCCCTGCTTGGAATCTTCTTCGGTGTTGTGGTCATCACCTTCAAGGCTCCTCAGGGCATTGCAGGTATCGGACTGCAGATGTTCGGTGTGGGTGTAGCGGGAACTCTGTTCCGCCACTTTATCGGAGGGATCGCTTCGGTACCCGGTATCAAACCCCTGCCCATTCCCCTGCTGTCGAAGATTCCCCTGATCGGCAATATCTTCTTCAACCACAGTGTTATTGTTTACGCTGCACTGATTCTGGTCCCCGTTTCCGCATGGGTTCTCAACAAGAGCTCCTGGGGCCTCAGGGTCCGGGCCTGCGGTACGGCGCCCCGGGCCGTTGACTCGGTGGGAATTTCTGTCGACAGGGTCCGGTATCAGTCTCTGGCCCTCGGAGGCGCCCTCGCGGGACTGGGAGGGGCCTATCTTTCCCTCTGCCAGGTCAAGATGTTTGCCGATTCCCTGATCTCGGGACGGGGATTTATCGCGGTGGCACTGGTCTACTTCGGCCGCTGGAACCCCTGGGGAATCCTGTGGGGAGCCCTGCTCTTCTCGGTAACCCAGGTTCTGCAGCTTAAGATTCAGACCATGGGAATCAATATTCCCTACGAGTTTGCCGTAATGCTTCCCTATGTGCTTGTTATTATTGTTCTGACCTTTTCCAACAAGAACTTCCAGCTGGGACCCAGTTCCCTCGGAAAGGCCTTCGACAGGGAAAACCGTCTCTAGTCTTCTGACGGGCCGGGGGGCTCCGCCGGAGCCTTCCGAACCCCTCAGGCTGTTCTACTGCCTTATCTTCAGACGGCGGCGCTCGTCGCTGATCTGAAAGAAGAGGTTCTCAATTTCAAGACAGATGTTCACATTCTGGATTCTCATGTCTTCCGTACTCTTGAGTTCTACGGGAGTGAAGTTCAGAACCCCAAGTATTCCCGCCTCCTGCAGAAGGTCGCGGGTATGGGATGCAGCCCCGGCGGGAACGCAGAGGACGGCCACCTTTATCTGATGCTGAGTGACGTAGTTGAACAGAACTTCCATCGGGTAGATAGGGGTACCGTTTATCTCGGCGTCCCGGGGATTTATATCGAAGCCGGCGGAAATATTTATACCTTCCTTATAAAAGGACTCATGTTTAATCAGTGCCTTTCCCAGGTTTCCGGCGCCGATGACAACAACGTCCTGAAGTTCGCTTGTTCCCAGAATTCTATTCATTGAGTCCAGCAGATCCGAGATATTGTATCCCCCCTTGCCGTTGCCCTGAGTCAGGTTCATCCTCGAAAAATCCTTTCTGACAAGGGATTGGGATATGCCGATTGCGTCTCCCAGATTGCTTGAGAAAACTTTTTCCAAACCCAAAGATTTGAGCTGAATCAGTATTCTTTTATACTTAATCAGCCTTGTTGTGTAGTCATTACTTGTCTTCATAGTTGTTTATTGTGACACAGTTCACAATAAAAGTAAAGTTAGGTGCACCTAACAGGAGGTTAATCACAAAAAAGAGTTAAAAAACATTGAAAATCTTTTAAAACATCCCTATAATGGCGGAATCAGTATTTTTATATAGATTAGATAGGGAGGTTCCATGCCTGTTGAAACAGAAGAGCTGAAGATGACCGAAGGTCTTCTCAGTTTTATTGACGAGTGGAAAGACAAACCCGGCAACCTTATTATGGTTCTGCACAGGGTTCAGGAAGAGTACGGCTATATCCCCAGAAACATCGCTTTCGAGCTGGGAAAACTACTGGACGTACCTCTTGCAAAAATTTATGGAGTAGTTACCTTTTATCACTTCTTCAAAACAGAAAAGCCCGGTAAACACAAAATCTCCGTTTGTATGGGAACGGCCTGCTACCTGAAGGGTGGACAGGACCTGGTTGATGAACTGGAAAATCTTCTCGGTGTCGGCTGCGGCGGAACAACCGAGGACAAGCAGTTCTCTCTGGAAGCCGTGCGCTGTATTGGCTGCTGCGGACTCGCCCCCGTTTTGACCGTGGGCAATGAGGTTTTCGGAAAACTCACTACAGACATGCTCCCTGAGGTCATCGCGAAGTTCAAGTAAACTGCGGTAGCGCCTATGCATTATTCACTGAGTGAAATGATCCTTGACCTGCTGCAGAATTCGGTGGAAGCCGGATCGGGGGAGATAACCCTGGAGCTGCTGAGGGAAATGGATATTCTGACCGTCCGCCTGACAGACAATGGATGCGGGATGACGGAAGGAGAGCTGGAAAGAGCCAGGGACCCGTTTTTTACGGACGGTATAAAACACAAGCATCGTAAGGTCGGACTTGGAATCCCCTTTCTGATACAGACGGTAGAACAGACGGACGGTCTATTCAACATACATTCTGAGAAGAACAAGGGAACCTCTTTAGATATACAGTTTAACCTGGGGAATGTGGATACACCCCCCGAGGGAGACTGGCCGGGACTGTTTCTGCAGGCCCTCTGTTTTGAAGGGGATTACGAACTGATCATCCGGCGGACAATCATCAGTGAAAACGGAAAGGAGTCAGGATACGAACTGAGGCGCAGTGAGCTTCAGGATATTCTGGGTGACTTTACCGAATCAGGCGCCATGCTGCTTTTACGGGACTATCTGCGGTCACAGGAAGACGAACTTTCCTGATACGGAAGGTTTCGAAGAAGGAGAAAATTATGGCAAAAATGACACTTGAAGAACTGCGTAAACTCAGAAGCGCTCAGAAATCAGAAATGGAGCGCCGGGACGTAGACGGAAAAGAGACACATATCATTGTCGGAATGGGAACCTGCGGTATCGCCGCCGGAGCCAAAGGCGCTCTTGACGGATTCCTCGACACAATCAAGAAGAATAATCTTAACGACGTTGTCGTAAAGCAGACCGGCTGTATGGGCCTCTGCTACGCCGAGCCCACAGTTGAAGTAAAGGTACCGGGAATGCCCGACACCATCTACGGCAACGTGGACGCCGCAGTAGCCGGAGAGATCATCGAGAAGCACATCATGAAGAAAGAGATGATCCAGGATCACATTCTGGATAAGCCCGCCGGCGACATCATCAAATAAGGAAGAGAGGAAAACATGGCAGTAAAGAACTATATACTGGTTTGCGGTGGTACCGCCTGTGAGTCTTCAAAGGGAGATGACATTTTCAACTCTCTCCTGAAGGAAGCCGAGGCTCAGGGTGTCGCCGAGGACGTACAGATTGTAAAAACAGGATGTTTCGGATTCTGTGAGAAGGGACCCATCGTAAAGGTCCTTCCCGAGCAGGCCTTCTATGTAGAGGTCAAGCCCGAGGACTCCCACGACATCATCGCCGAGACCGTTATCAAGGGAAGAATGGTCGACCGCATTCTCTATAAACCCGAAAAGGGTGCCAAGGGTGATGCCTTCGACATCGACAATATCGAGTTCTACCAGAAGCAGTACAGAATCGTTTTAAGAAACTGCGGACTCATCAACCCCGAGAACATCGATGAGTACATCGCCCGGGACGGATATGCCGGTCTTGAAAAGTGTCTGTTCGACATCACACCCGATCAGATTATTGAAGAGCTGAAGATCGCCGGACTCCGTGGACGCGGTGGTGCGGGATTCCCCACCTGGATGAAGTGGAACTTTACCAAGCAGGTAGAAAGCGATCAGAAGTACATTGTATGTAACGCCGACGAGGGCGACCCCGGTGCCTACATGGACCGCTCCACCCTTGAGGGTGACCCCCACTCAATCCTGGAAGCCATGACCATTGCGGGTATCGCGGTAGGCGCCAATATGGGTGCCATCTATATCAGAGCCGAGTATCCCCTGGCCATTGAAAGACTGGAAACAGCCATGACCCAGGCACGGGAGTACGGACTCCTCGGTAATGACATCCTCGGTTCCGGATTCAATTTCGATATCGAACTGAGACTGGGAGCCGGTGCCTTCGTCTGCGGTGAAGAGACAGCTCTTCTCGCCTCTGTCGAAGGAAAACGGGGAATGCCCATTCCCAAACCCCCATTCCCCGCCGTCAAGGGTCTTTTCCAGCAGCCCACAGTCATCAACAATGTTGAGACCTATGCCAACATCCCCGTGATCATCACAAAGGGCGGCGAGTGGTTCGGCAAGATCGGTACCGAAAAGTCAAAGGGTACCAAGGTATTTGCACTGACAGGTAAGATCAAAAACTCAGGTCTTGTGGAAGTTCCCATGGGAACAACACTGAGAGAGATCGTATTCGAGATCGGCGGCGGAATCCGGGACGGCAAGAAGTTCAAGGCCGTTCAGACCGGTGGACCCTCCGGCGGTGTAATCACCGATAAGTATCTGGATACACCCATCGACTTCGACAACCTTATCTCCATCGGCTCAATGATGGGCTCCGGCGGTATGATTGTAATGGACGAGGACGACTGTATCGTCGACGTTAACCGTTTCTATATGGACTTCTGTGTGGAAGAGTCATGCGGTAAGTGTGCTCCCTGCCGTATCGGTACCAAAAAGCTTCTCGGCTATCTGGACCGTTTTACACAGGGCAAGGGCGAACCCGGGGACATCCAGAAAATGCGGGATATCGGTGAAGCCATGAAGAAGGCAGCCCTTTGCGGACTGGGACAGACTGCTCCCAACCCGATCCTCTCCTCTCTTGAGCACTTTGCTGATGAGTACAGAGAGCATATCGAAGAGGGCAAGTGTGCCGCCGGAAAGTGTAAGGATCTTGTTCACTACCAGATCATTTCCGACAAGTGTATCGGATGTACCGTATGTGCACGGAAGTGTCCTGTTAACTGTATTGAGGGCGAGCGCAAGAAACCCCATACCATCGACCAGGACAAGTGTATCAAGTGCGGTGCCTGTTTCGAAGGCTGTAAGTTCGATGCGATCATCGTATCCTAAGGCGTAAGGAGATATATCAGTGGAAACTGTAGAAATAAAAATTAATGGTCAGCCCTATGAGGTTGAAAAAGATACAACCATTCTGAAGGCCGCCAAAAAGGCCGGCATCAAGATTCCCACCCTGTGTACCCATTCGGACCTCGAGCCCTGGGCCGCCTGCGGAATCTGTGTTGTTAAAGTGGAAGGATCACCCCGTATGGTCAGAGCCTGTGCAACCACCGTTGTACCCGGCCTGAACTACATCACCCATGACCCCGAGCTGAAGAAAGTAAGAAAGACAGTTGTGGAAATGACTCTTTCAAACCACCCCCAGGAGTGTCTTACCTGTGCCAGAAACCAGAGCTGTGAGCTCCAGGAAGTAGCTGCGGAATTCGGTATCCGGGAGATCCCTTTCCCCACCGATGTAAGACGCCTTCCCAAGGATGAGTCCACCGTCTCTCTGGTCTTTGATCCCACAAAATGTATCCAGTGCGGCCGCTGTGCCCAGGTATGTCAGCAGCTCCAGGATGTATGGGCTCTCGAGTTCCTCCACAGAGGCCATGACACAAGAATCGCTCCCGCTGCCGGTGTGCTTCTGAATGAAAGCCCCTGTATCAAGTGCGGCCAGTGTTCCGCCCACTGTCCCGTGGGTGCCATCTACGAAAACGACCAGACCGCCGAGTTCTGCGCCGCCGTTGAGGATGAAACAAAACACGTTGCCGTACAGATCGCTCCCGCCGTCCGTGTTGCCGTGGGTGAGGCCTTCGGAATGGAACCCGGTTCCATCACAACAGGCAAGATCTACAAGGCTCTGAGAATGATGGGTGCCGATGCCGTATTCGATACCAACTTTGCCGCTGACCTCACCATTATGGAAGAGGGAACCGAGCTTGTTCAGAGAATCACCAAGGGAACAGGGGTTCTGCCCCAGATCACCTCCTGCTGCCCCGCATGGACAGACTATATGGAGAAGTACTACCCCGACATGATTCCCCACTTCTCCACTGCTAAATCTCCCATGATGATGCAGGGTGCCGTGACTAAAACCTACTATGCCGACAAGGCCGGTGTGGACAGGAAGAATATCTTCTCCGTCGCCATCATGCCCTGTACAGCCAAGAAGTACGAAATTGGCCGTGACGACAACATGCAGGCCTCCGGTGTCAACGATGTGGATCTGGTTCTCACCACAAGAGAGCTGGCCCGTATGGTTAAAACCGCAGGTATCGACTTCGCCAACCTCCCCGACGAGGATGCGGACAGCCCCATCGGAACCTACTCCGGTGCCGGTACAATCTTCGGTGTAACCGGGGGAGTAATGGAAGCCGCCGTCAGAACAGCATACAAGCTTGTAACTGACGATGAGCTTGGCAACGTAAATATTGAAGCCGTCCGTGGTATGGAAGGCGTGAAGAAGGGTTCTGTTGACTTCAAGGGAACCGAGGTAAAAGTGGCTATCGCCCACGGAATGGCTAATGTCAAATCCATTATGGATGAAATCCGCGCAGCCCGTGAAAAGGGCGGCGAGCCTCCCTACCACTTCATCGAAGTCATGGCCTGCCGGGGCGGTTGTATCGCCGGTGGCGGTCAGCCCTACGGTACCGAAGATGACATCAGAGACAAGAGAATCGCCGGTCTTTACAACGACGATGAAAAGTCTACAGTCAGAAGATCCCATGAAAACCCCGAGATCGTTCAGATCTACAAGGACTTCCTGGGTGAGCCCCTGAGCCACAAGGCCCATGAGCTTCTGCATACCAAATATATCGAAAGACCCCTTTATCAGAAATAATCGGGTTTCGGTTTAAAAAGAGACTCCCTCCGGGGAGTCTTTTTTTATTGCAGTTTGCTGATCCATATGGCGGTATAAGGGAAAAACAGCTATTCTGGGAGAGATATGAAACCCCTGAAGCAGTACTCTCTGCAGATTCGTATGGTTTACAGTTTTATTCTCGTGGCACTGATCTCCATTCTTCTTGTGGGGCTTCTGATACTTGGAATCTCAATACGTATTTTCAACAACCGGGAAGAGGAGCATCTGAACAGCATTGCTCTTGAAACCTCGGAACAGCTGGAGCGGTTTTTTCAGGATGGAGGGCAGATGCGGGATCTGAACTACTCACTGAGCCGTTTCGGTCTGAGAAATAATGTGGCCCTTCAGGTTCTGGGTCCCGGGGGAGGCATTATCGGAGAGTCCTACGCTCTTACAGACAATCCCGAGATCAGCCTCAGCTCTTCCTCGGCTCTGCCCCTGCTGCCTGTTGTCAGGCGCACCCTGGATTTTCCCCCGCTTGAAAACCATACTCTTTCGGTTCTCCGGTTTGATGAGTATTTTTTCCACCCGATGTCCCTACTTCTGGAGGGGATACTCTTTTCAGCTCTTGTGGCGATTCTGGTCGCGGTTATGCTGGGACGGTTCTTCGGCAGAATGATTGCCCGGCCCTATATCAGGCTCTCCGAGTTCGCCTCGTCCCTGAGCCGTGAGAACTGGAATGTTGACCTACCCGAATCCAACAGCGCCGAGATGACCACTCTGTCCGAGAGCCTGGACCTTATGAGAAAACAGCTGTCCGGCAGCTTTCATGCCCTTGAGTCTGAAAGGGATGTGATGGAGCGTTTTCTGCAGGATGCATCCCATCAGCTCCGGACTCCAGTAACGGCGCTGAACACCTTCCTGGAGCTTCTGGGGAGTGATCTGCCCGCCATGGAGGAGAGGAGGGATGAACTTCTAAAGGACAGCAGGGAGCAGGTTGCAAAGCTCTCCCGGATTATAGGCGACCTTGTGGAGCTGACCCGCATAGAGAGGGGGACGAGGGGAGGGAACCTCAGATCCGAGTGCTCTGTCAAGGAGCTCTGCAGGAGGGCCTGGAAGGGGCTCGGGGGAGCTCCCGGTGAAAAGAACCTCTTTCTTGACCTTTCGGGACCCTCGGGAGAGATTACAGCCGACGGGCACCGTATGGAGATGGCCCTGTCCAATCTCCTTGGCAATGCTGTAAAATGGTCACCCCCGGGAGGCCGTATCTCTGTGAGAATAACCGAACTGGAGGATGAACTTACAGTCAGGATCTCAGATCAGGGGCCCGGAATCCCCGTGGAGGACCGGGAGAGGGTTTTCGAGCGCTTCTACCAGTCCCATCCCGGCAGGGACGGCTCGGGCCTGGGGCTGGCGGTGGTCAAGCGCATTGCCGAGGATGAAGGCGGCAGGGTAAAGGCCGGGAACAACAGTGACAGGGGAGCCTGGTTCTCTCTGACTCTTCCTGCAGCTGCAAATAAAGGATTACAAATTGAAACTGTATAAAACTGCTTTTCTTCTCCTGTTACTCAGCATCCTGCATCCTCTTTTCGGTGAGCTGCGGATCACACCTTCCTCACTGACCCTTCCCGCCGGAGAGGGCAGTTTCTTCGACGGCACTGTGATTCTTTTCAATGACGATGAGAGGCCCCTCAGCATCGATTTCATTCCCTCTGGCGAGGGGTGGAGTGTTGAACCGGCTTCATTCTCCCTGGAACCAGGGAAAACCGGAGAGATCCGTATCCGTGGAACTGTCAGGCATCCTGAGGACCCTGTTCCTGTTCTGATGCTCTCGGACCGGGATGATGTTCCCTATCTCTACTCCCTTCTCCCCTTCTCTGAACAGTCTGAAAGCCCCGCCGCAAAAGATGCCTCAGCACAGGGGGAGGAACCCTTTCTCTTTTTCTACTCTCCGGGCTGTGAGATCTGCGACCTCTTCTACACCAGGGACCTGCCTGCCCTGGAGGCGGAGCTGGGTATCTCCCTCTATCCTGAAAAGAAGAATATTTTCGAGCCGGGGAATTTTGAGCTCCTTGAAACACTGGCGGCAGAACGCTCCGAAGCTGTTTTGAACTTTCCTGTTCTGGTTGCGGGGAACCGTTTCTTCAGCGGTGAAAGAGGTATCAGGACAGAGTTTCCCGACTATCTGAGATCCGGTGCGGCAGGGGACGACTCCGGCACCGGAGGCCCGGTATCCGAAATCTCCGGGGAGGCGTCCTCTGTCCTTCCCGATCTGCGGTGGCTTCCCGTTTTTCTGGCAGGGCTTCTGGATGGAATCAATCCCTGCGCCTTTACCTCCCTTATCTTTCTGATCTCCTACTTGAGGCTTCTTGGAAAGAAGGGCAGTGAGATTATCAAAATCGGCAGCAGTTTTACATTTGCCGTCTTTCTGACCTACTTCCTTGTGGGGCTGGGGGCCTTCCGCTTTATACGGATGGCCGACTCCTTCACCATGATCTCTGCTCTTATAAAATATATTCTGGGAGTGGTGCTTCTTGTTCTGGCCGCCCTTAGTTTTGCGGACTGGATCAGGGTGAAGCAGGGGAGGGCCGGCGAGTCAATTCTGCAGCTGTCGGCAAATACTAAAAAGAGAATTCACAAGGTCGTCAGAACAAGCAGCCGGTCTTCACTTGTCTACCTCAGCAGCTTTGCGGCGGGGTTTCTGATCTCCCTTTATGAGCTGGGTTGTACAGGTCAGATCTACCTGCCCATGCTCGTCTATATGGTCAAGCAGGAACAGTGGTCGGCCCTTGCTCCCCTGACACTCTATAATGTTGCCTTTATTCTTCCCCTTGCAGCAGTTTTCATTCTCTTCTACAAGGGAAGCGATTCTCAGAAGATTGCCCTTGTTTTTGAAAAACACCTCGGGAAGATCAAGTTTGCCGGAGCGATTCTGTTTCTGGTTATGGCTCTCTTTATTCTTCTGCTTTAGAGAGCAGATCTTCGAGTTTGCCGCCTATCTCGTCATAGCCGTTTATGTACTCGCTGCCGATGATGAGAAGGGGCAGAGACCGTGATATATCGGGAAGCCCCTTCTCCTGCAGAACCCGTTTCAGCTCCTTTCCCCCCTCAGGATTTACAAGGTTGTAGGAGGCTCCGTTCCATTCCTGTTTTTTCCCCAGTTCCTCTATCTGTTCTGAAAAATCCTCGGCCATAATATACTGGTCACAGGAGGGGCAGCTTTCAAAGTAGAAGAAAAGAAGATCCTGTTTCTCCACAGCTGAAACTGCCATTGCGGCAGTAAGAAATATAAGTGTTGTTATAATCAATTTTACTTTCATACACATGAGAGTACCGGTACAGTGATATTATGTAAAGATATGATTCTTTTCATATCTTATGGTATAGTGAACAAACTATGAGTCAGAAAGAGAAAGACAGCAGTTCAGAGAAGATTATGCAGGCAGCACTGGATGTCATTGCAAGAGAAAAAATCAGTGGTGTCAGGATGAGGCATATTTCGGAAGAAGCCGGTATGAGCCAGGGAATCCTTCACTACTATTTCCATACAAAGAAGGAGCTCCTTTCCAAGCTCCTTGATTACATTCTCAAACAGTTTAAAAAGGAACGGGACCGTGACTTTGCCGAGTCCGATGGAACTCCCGAAGGGAAGATCCATGCGTTTTTCGTGGAGAAAAAGCGTTCCATTCTCTCCAGAAAACTGGAGTATATCCAGTTTGATTTCTGGGTTCAGGGAACTTCTGATGCCGAATTAAGGGAAAAAATTCAAAAATCATACCTGAACTGGCGATATAATTTATATGAGGTGATCCAGGAAGGTGTTGAGCAGAAAGTCTTTACAGCATCCAGATCCGAAAGGGTCCCCGCCATGATTGTATCTCTGCTGATGGGCGCGTCCATGCAGTATCTTATAGACGAGTCGGCTTTTGATCTGGATGATTACCTTGTCAAAGCCGAGGAGATGGTGTTGAAATACCTGAAGGGAAGCTGACGACAGGCGATCCCTGATAAAGGGCTTCTTTTTGAGTAATGAATCCGTAATCTACCATAGTGAGGATCTTCTCTGCCGATTTATTCCCGATGGCCCCATGGAGGTCACCAGGTCTGGACCCCTCTATGTGTTCAGGGTCCTTTCAGGCTCCCATGTCGGGATAATGAAACTGGAAGCCGAAATCTCCAATCCCGAAACTCCCTGGTTTTTCTGGCCCAACCATGAGGGGGAGCGAGCCTCCCTCGCCGAAGTCCACGACAAACTTGAAAGCCTTGAGAACAGAACCCGGGGCATCTCGGTTATCTATCCTGTCAGCGCCGCCTGCCGGACACTCATTGTTGGTGACGACAAGGGCGGTGTTATCCTCAGTGCCATGCCCGATGAAAAGGGGCGCATCTCACAGATCAGCATTAAAAGCAGAAGTTCCGAGCGTGTTGAGTTTACAGTCAAGACGGGGCGGTCCACCTGGATACTTACACAGTATCAGGGAAGCAGGGAGGATGCTCTGGTCTGGATCAGCAGAATACTGGAGAAGGCCAAGTGGCCCGGCCTTGAGAAGAGCGAAGATCCGGGACGGTTTCTTCTGCAGCTGGGGATGATCGGCCCCGACTACGACTGCATGGTTCCTGTTGAACGGGGCTTTATGATTATGGAAGAGGTCGCCTCGCTAATGAGGAAGATCATCGGTAGCGGCAACTGGCTCCATATTTTCGGATACTCCCATGGACATGATATTCTCTATCCCGATTACAGGCCATCCGTTTTCCTCGGAGGTTCGGAATGTCTGAAAGAGGCAATCAAAGCCGTACACAGAAAAGGGCAGAAGGTCAGCTTCTACCTCAATCTCCGACTGGCGGATCAGAGTCTGGTGGATAATGATTTCAGTCTTCAGAATGCTGTCTTTCTGGACTCCCTCGGGAAGCGTGTGCAGGAGAAGGCCCATGACAGGAACTTCTTCGTCATGAATCCTGACAGTGAGGAGTGGCAGAACCGCATTGTTCAGGAGGCAAAGCATCTTGTTGATCTTGGAGCCGATGCACTGGAACTGAATTTCAGGGGTGAGAATGCCCTTATGGTTCCCCTGGGAGAGCAGTGGGGAGCCGGAATCAGAAAGATGATCAGCCGGATACAGGACCTCGGTGTGAAGGTCTGGTACCGGGGCGGTACGGATATCTACCCTGCTGACTGGCTTGAATTGAGTCAGGAGGAGCTGCGGATTGAGGAGGACGGCCATATCTTTTCAGGCTGTGTACTCGGTGAGTTCGATCCGAGGCTCTATCTGACAATGGTTCCCGGACGGTCCTTTCTTCTGCCTCTGTCACGGAACATTCCCGCTCTTGAAGGAGAGCCCGTAATGAGGGACCTTGAAAATATTATGGGCGGCCTTTTTATCTACGACGAAGAGTATATGGAGCGGATAGAGATGATCCTCAAGAGGGCTGCGGCGGAGTTTCCTCCTCAGGCAGAGGACGATTCGGAAGGTCAGGGTGAGCCGGGTGACGGTCTGGCCGCCGCGCGTTCGGTAATTGCGAGTCTGGGGGAGTCCGATGAGGGTGCCCTCGAGGCGGATAAGGATTCCGGTCTTTCACAGGAGTAGGACAAAACTGGATTTCTCTTCGGAAATATTATATATTAAGAAATATATATAAAACGAGGAGTTCCGGATAATGAAGATTATACATATCAGCCTTGCGCTGTTTTTCATCGCGGCATTTTCAGCCGCAGCCGATGCCTATCCCCCCGAAGGGTGGACCTCCAATCTGCTTGAGGCTCTGGCGGAATCAGAGGAGACCGGAAAGGATATCCTTCTTGATTTTACGGGTTCCGACTGGTGTGTCTGGTGCCATAGACTGACTGCCGAGGTTTTCTCTCAGCAGGAGTTCAAGGACTATGCAGAAGAGAACCTTGTTCTTGTCTATCTTGACTTTCCCCAGGAAATAGAGCTTCCCGAAGAGACAATTCTACAGAATCAGCTGATGATGCAGCTCTTCGGAGTACAGGGCTTTCCAACAATCTGGATGATTGATTCACAGCAGGTTCCCGTCCTTCAGACAGGTTATCAGGAGGGGGGTGCGGAAAATTTTGTTAATATACTCAAAAACGGCCGTATTGACCTGACTGATGAACAGAAAGAACAGAACCGTAAAATTATCCGCAGCGCCATAGAACAGTATCTGGGAAGCTGGTAATCCTTAGTCCATCATTTTCTGACGGATAACATCCCTCCACTCCCCGGGCATGGCTGTGGGCCTTCCCGTGGTGAGTGAGACACAACCCGCCTTAAGGGATATATCGCAGAGCACTTCCTCTTCCCTGCAGATCTCCTGCAGAAAAACAAGGGTGAATGTTTCGCACTTTTTCAGGCTTGTTCTTATAGTCAGTGTATCGTCCAGAAATGCGGGTCTGAGGTAGTTCGCCGTGAGGGAGCGGACAACAAATCCTATTCCCTCATCCTTCAGCAGCTTGTGCTGTTCACCACCGAGAAGACGGATCAGTTCGCTTCTTGCATGCTCGGCCATGTCGATATACCGGCTGTGATAGACAACCCCTCCGGCATCAGTGTCGCTGTAATAAACTCTTTTATCGAGTATATGGCTGGTACCTTCCAGCCGTCCTGTAAGATGATCTTCCATTTTTCCATTCTACACAAAGAGTGAACACCTTGAAAGGCTATCCAATATTCTTCTGATTCATTAAAATAAACTCCATGATCCTGACTATTAAAAAGTTTATTGTTAACAAAGATAACGACTATGAAAATATGACCTCCCGAGTCGGTCAGATGCGGATTTTCCTGGACCATATCATTGCCGGAAACGTCCCCAACGAGAAATACTCCTCCGACTCTCTGCTCTCTTACTGCCGTTCCCTTATAGAGGGACAGAGGGGAGCGGAAGAGGGGCTTGAGGCGGGCTCCTGGAGCGTCTCTCCCGCACCGGCGGAGGTAGATGAGGATGACAGGGTGGACTACCACTTCTTTCCGACCTACCTCGCCCTCTCCCTTCTTGTTCTCTGCGGAGGGAAGGACCCCCGGGTCCGTGAACTTCCGGGATATGAGGAGGCTCTGAAGAAGGGCTTTGCCTTTGCCGTTTCACGGAATCTTGAGGGCTATGGCTTTAACAGCTTCTTTCAACAGATCGAAGGTGTTCTTATTCTGGGGTCCGGGGGGTGCGCCTCATGGCTGAAGGATCATCCGGAAATCTCACCGGAGATGACAGCCTGTCTGAAATCTCTTGCCGCCGACTACAAGAACCGTCTTGAAACCAATGATACGGTCCTTGCCTTCGGAGGGGATTACAGGGAACAGCTGAATCTGGCCTGTAAATATATGAGTCCTATGTCTCAATAAAAATAAGTGATTGATTTCTGTTTTCCTTCGGTGACATAATAAATTATGCCCCGGAAGAAAAAAAGGAAGTCCGTCAAAAAGAAAGTTTCCGCACTGCTCCTGCTGGCAGCAGCCCTTGTTGTCCTGCCGGCTGCCGCTTACTGCGTGGTTCGCTCCAGAGAGGAGAGGACTGAAGAGATTCTCCGGGGACAGATAGAAAAGATGGGCGAGATGACTACGGTGACCGAAATCTACCGCTCCGTCTTCTATACAAGGGAGAAGAAAAACTTTATCCAGGATAAATCCCTTCTTTTTACCGCGGAGTTCAGGGTTCAGGCGGGTGTGGATCTCTCCGAAGGATTTGATCTTACATGCAAGGGCGGAATGGTACGCCTTGATCTTCCTCCGGCCCGGATCTTTCTTGTGGATGCCGATGACACCAGCTTTAATCAGATTCATATCAAGGAGCAGTTCTCCTCCATAAACACGGGAGACTATCTTCCTCTTGTCAGCTCCGAAGCCGATGTGATCCGCGCTCAGGCACTGGAGTCGGGGATCTGCCGCACTGCCGAGGAGAGGGCCGCCCTCCTTCTGGAGGGACTTCTCAAGTCCGCCGGTGCCGACAGGGTGAGTATCCGTTTCAGGGAGGTCCCCGGAGTATGAAAAAGCCCGTACTTCTGCTGACGGTTTTCTGTCTCTCTCTCGGCCTCACGGCGGCGGTGCTTTTTATGACAGGGGCGATGAAGCTTCCCTGGAGTCCTGTCCGGATTACAAGTGTCTATACAGAACTTGTTAAAAGCAGCGAAAGTTCCCTTATCGAGACTGCAAGGTACAGGATGAAGCTGATCTTTCCCTATGACTTTGTCGATACGGGAGACGATGTAAACTGGTCCCTCCTGCAGTGGTACTACAACAGGCTTCCCGCTGAGTTTGCATCAAGGGCTGCAGAAGAGTACTATCCCGACAGGATCATACCGCCGGAGTGGAAGTATGGACGGCTCTACAGGGTCTGCCGGGAGGCTGGCATCGATCCGGCGGGCAAGGATTCCGAATTTGTAGTGATTACAGTCACGGCCCGGGCCGGATTCGACTTCAAAGGGGCGGCCATCTCACTTCAGGATCTGTCCTCGGACAGGTCGGAGGGGCATTCAATCGGCCTTGTTCTGCCCCGACCGGGCATTACATCTATAATAGTTGAAGACAGGTCCTCTGCCGAAGAGGGGTTTCCCGAGGTCTCCATATCCCCCGCCCGCTGGAGTCTCCTTATTGCTGAAATTATTCCGGAGGTGGAAGATCTGGCTGTACGAGAGGGGCTTCTGGACAGTGCGGCCGAAGGGGCTGAGCAGCTTCTGACAAATTTATTTCAAGGGGCAGGTATCGGTGTTGAGAAAATTACATATTCAGACAGTTTATAAAATCCTGGGAATTGCAGTTCTATTCGGAGTACTCTCTCCCTCCATGCTGCAGGCACAGGATGGGGGGGGAGCTGTCAGCTTCACCGAAGAGGTCCATGTCAGCATATATGATGACTTTGATGACGGCTCCTTCGGGCGTTCCGAGTACCGTTCGGTCCTGAGGTCGGTTAAGATGTCCGCATTTGAAAGGACAGAAACCTTCCCTGTGGCTTCTCCCGCCTGGGAGCTGACAAGCCATCTGACGGCGGTTGTCCTCTCTGAAAAGAGGGCCGGGGAGATCAGCAGCGGCGGATACCCTGATATCATTACAGCTCAGGACGGCATCTATACATACAGCAGGGACGGACTGGAGTTCTCCTTCTCTCTTGAAAAGCCGGGTGAGGAGATCAGAATGCTCCTTGAGAGTTACTACAAGGATGAGTACGCCCCCTGGCTGGAACCGGTCTGGGAGCACTACAGCGGCAATTTTATTATCCGGATCTACAGTGCTGAAAATATCTTTGAACCCTGGAGAGAGTATATCCAGTACAGGGAGGCCCTGCTGATGGCCACTATACTGGGAGACCGGGACCAGTGGCTCTGGGGAATCCATGACGGATTGGACATTCTGGGACAGAACTTCCCATAGACGACTTGATGTGTTGATTTTTTATACTCATCGGCGTTATATTTCTAGGCGGTTTTTAAGTGAGGTAGATTATGAAAAGCACAGACTTGGCCCGGAAAGACCGGGATCTGAAAAAAGCCAGGAAAAAACAGGACGTACTTGAACGGAAAATGGACAAGGGTGAACGTTCTGTAGGCGATTTTATCAATGAGCTGGAGGGGCTTTTCTTTTACGATGCACAGAAGATTTACAACATCAACTCCAGCGAAGACATTATGATGCTCCTTGAGGAACTCAAAGAAGAGCATCCTGAGAAGCAGTGGAACAATGTTCTGAGAAAGGCTATCAAAAAGAGTAAGGTCAAGGAAAAAGATCTGGCTCTCACCGAATTGAGAGAGCTTGGGGATATCCCCGAGGACTGATCCTAGGGATACAGATCCTCATCGCGGCGGTCAGGGATGGAACTCAGTTCCTTCTCCGGGCTGCCGCCGGAAACGAAGAGTCCGCAGTAGCACTGGCCGTACTCTTCCACATCAGCTTTACAGTAGGAGCAGGGACATGTAATGTCCCTGTCTTTTTTTCTGTCCCCCCAGGCCTCCCGGCAGGGGCAGCAGAAATAGCCGAAACTGTTGTACATCTCCATCAGTCCTTCGGCCACCGATGCTACATGATCTTTGTCGGGGTTGAGAACCAGACCCTGTTTATCCGTCACAGCCTCAAGAAAGGCCATGACCTGGTCTATTGTCTTTTCTCCCACTACAGCGCCTCTCCAAGCAGTTCCTTTTCCCAGGCAATCCGGATGAATCCCGTGAGGATTTCTTTTCCGTCAATGATCAGGGTCGGATAGCTGAGGCGTTTGTTGAATGTGTCTGTAAATTCCGCTTTCATCTGTTTTTTCACATCCGGATCGAGTTTGTCCAGAAAGAGATAGCGGTAACTGAAGCCCTGCTGGTCGAGAAAATCCTTGCCCTTTCTGCAGAAGCTGCAGGTTGTCAGACCGAGAAGTGTGATCTCCTTCTCATTTTTCTCTCCTTCCCTTGTTTCAAATTCAATATAATCAAACATAAGCAGACTCCACCTTTTGCATCTTTCGTCAGGACATCTGTGGAACACTGCAGTCCTGATCATGTATAAATATATTGTAAGCAATTTATTTCGAAAGTACAGACGGATATATTAAAATGCTTACAAATGATTTTAATTAACAGATGGAGATCTTTATGAAAGAACTTGAGAGCAGAGATGAATTTGATACTCTGGTGAACTCGGATAAAAATACCTGTTTCCTCTTTACAGCCGACTGGTGCCCCGACTGCCATGCAGTCAAACCTGTGATGCCCGTTCTGGAAGATGAGTACAGTGATACCTTTGATTTTGTTTCTGTAGACCGCGATAAGTTTATCGAGATCTGTCAGGAGAAGAATGTTTTCGGCATTCCCAGCTTTCTCACCTACGCAAAGGGTGAGGAAACCGGACGTTTTGTAAGCAAGGATGCCAAGACTAAAGAGGAAATTGACGTCTTTCTCAGGAAAGCAGCAGGCTCCTGAATTCATCCACCGATTTGAGATACCAGCTGCAGTTGGTCTGCATATAGGACCTTATCTCAGGAATGGAGTGGCCCCAGCCTGCCCCGGCAATGGGGACCGAACTGCGCCGGCTCATCTCAACCGCCGGTTTCAGGTCGTCCAGAATGAGGGCCTCTTCCGGTCTCAGGCCGTAGTGTTTCAGTATTTCGAAAACAGGGTAGGGGCTGGGCTTCCGTTTCTCCGGATCAAAATCCCAACCGAAAACAAGTTCCGGCAGCTCTGCGGCTCCGGCATGTGAGTAGTCTCTCCGGATCAGATCCACTTCCGAGTGTGAGACAACTGTGATAATTCCTCCCCGTCTTTTGTACTCCCACAGGGTCTCAAGGTATCCGGGAAAGAAGGGGGGGATTCGGCGGGTTGTAAACTCCCTCCATATTCTGTACTCCTCCCGGATCTCATCCTCCGAAAAACCAAGTTCACCTGTCATATACTCCATGATTCCGGGAGAGAAATTCTTCAGAAGCCACTCATCAAGCCCGGCGGGTTTGGTTCCGGGACGGAGCTGACGCATTACCTCACGATGGGCCGGGTAGTGGATGTGGGGTGTGCTGTCCACAGATGTGTCGTCATGATCTAGAATCAGGCACTTGAATTTCATTTACTCTCCTCAGCGGGCGGCTCCACGGGGTCCGCAGAAGAGTCCGCTGAGGATTCAGCGTTTTCAAGGAGTCCCTGGTCTGTACTGCTGTTATGCTGGAAGAGGCCTGTGAAGCGGCTTCCGTCACTCCAGGTGAAGGCACCGATGCCGTGCATCTCCCCCCTGACAAACTGGCCTTTGTACCGGCTGCCGTCCGGCCAGACACACTCCCCCCTTCCGTGGGGAAATCCTTCTTTGAACTCACCTGTATAGCTGCTTCCGTTTTTGTGGAGCAGAATCCCCTGTCCTTCCATATGTCCGTTGATAAAACTGCCGCTGTAGCGGCTCCCGTCGCGTCCCCAGAACTCTCCCTCTCCATGGGGGAGGCCTTTATTGTCGACAGAGCCTCTGAACCGTCCGTTTCTGTAGCGCTTCTCCACTGTTTCACCGGGCACGGGGGCGGATGGAGTCTCCTGTGTCGAAGGCCCCTCTGACAGGGCTTCGTCTTTATTCTTTGCCCTGTAGCGGCCTCCCGGCAGGGCTATGCTTGTGTCTTCGGGGAGTCCGGAGGCAATCTCTTCCTCATCTGTCCGGGGAGCAGGAGTCTCCAGCGGTTTCCCGGTGGCTGACATTGTAATGTTTCTGTAGAGGATCTCTGTGAGAAGAGGGTCTTTCCCCTCTTTTATACTCCAGCTCTCCCTTTTCAGCCAGTTTTCACTGTGGAAAACGGGATACCTGTATGTGATCTGTTCCAGAACCATATTGTCCTGGTTTACAAGCAGCTCCGATGTGATCAGGCCCCGGGGGTCTCTCTCCAGGCTGAGGCTTCTCAGAAGCACACCTTCGGCATCTCTTATCTCTTTGAGGATAATGCGGCCGTTCTGGTCATAGCCGAAGGAGCAGACCGATTCCTGTTCTCCTGCAGACCATGTCGTGGTGTAGTTCAGTACATCACGGCTGTTGTAGTGGTAGGTTATTTTCTCGCTGCCGCAGGTTTCTGAAAGGATGCGGCCTGCGGAGTATTCGTAGCTTCGTTCCCTGCTTATATTCTCGGCGGTTCTGACTTCGACTTCCCGTTCAAGGAGCCTCTCTTCCCCGTAGTGATAGTAGGTTGTTTTTCTGGGTTCCTGCTTCTGGATAAGGAGTCCGGTGTGGTCATAAAAGAGTTTTGCAACGAAGAGTCTCTGCTCCTCATGCTGCTCTGCCGGTTCCGGATGGGGCCGGACCGATTCAAGTGTCATAGAGCTTACATTGCCCCGGCAGTCAAACTCTTCCATAGAAGGATTATGATTTGAAATGCTGAAAGATTCAATCTATTCTTTTTAGTAGAAAATCAGGAAAAATAGACAGTTTTTAATTAATCACAAAAATTAGCCGTTAATTAAGGTGTGTATTAAGTACATGATAGAAGGTAGCTCTAATGAAAAAAGTACTCATAATTGATGATGCGTCCATGTACAGGGAGTTTATGCAGACTCAGCTCGCTAACTACGGGTTTGATGTAAATTCCGCCATTAATGGCTTAGACGGTGTATCAAAAATCCGCAGTTTTATGCCGGATGTCATAATTATGGATTATATGCTCTCCAGAAAGAGCAGTCTTGATGTCCTGAAAGACAAGATGAGAGATCCCAATGCCAGAGATCTTCCTGTAATCATGTGTTCAGCCAATGTGGACCGTCAGAAAATTCTTGAAGTGGCTCCCTACGGCGTGAAAAAATTTCTCAACAAGCCTATTAAAATCGATGCCCTTCTTTCGGCCCTTTCCGAAATCCTCGGAGTGGATATCGTTGTGGATGAAACCCCCTGTCTGCTGGATGCCCACCTCAATGATCAGATCCTTTTTATCGAGATCGCCAGGGGATTCAATAATGAAAAGATAAGCCTTCTTCAGTATAAGATCGCCGAACTTCTGAAGCTCTACAAGGTTCAATATCCCCGGATTCTGATTCTTATGACCGATATTCAGATGCGCCCCGAGGACAAACCAAAACTGGACCGCCTTCTGGAGGAGGTGGAGAAGTTTGTCGACTCCTTCAGGCAGGTCAGAATCCTTACCCTTGATGATGAGATCAAGAACTACATCAAGTATCATATCCAGTACAAGAATATTGAGATTGCCCCCTCTCTGGAGAAGGCTGTCAGCGGTCTTCTCGGTATAAAAGGAATGGAGTCGATGACTTCGGAGCAGGATGGGGTTCAGGATGTTCTTCTCTCCTCCAAGGACGACCACCGCGGAAATGAGGCATTCCAGCTTAACTTTCAGGATGAAACAAGAAACATATCCGAGGGCCTGAAATCAAGGAACCTGAAGATCGCCGTTGTGGATGACGACTTTGTTGTTCACAAGATCATCGGAAAAGCCTCGGAGAAAACAGGGTGGACTATGAGTTACTACTCCGGCGGCTTGGATTTCATAAATGATCTGAAGGAGAAAAAATTCGACTTTCTCCTGCTGGATCTTATGATGCCCGATATGGACGGTTTCCAGGTAATGGAGTACCTCAGGGAGAATGATTTTCAGCTCCCCACCATCATCCTTTCGGCTCTGACCCAGAAAGAGTCGGTTCTCAAAGCCAGGGAGCTTGGAGTCAACAGCTATCTCAGCAAGCCGCTGAAACCGGATGCGGTGATTGCAAAGGTTATTGAGTGCCTTATGTCCGAGCAGGCAGAGTAAAATATGAGCAAAATCAATTGGCTGGAACTCTTTCATCAATTCCCGATGGCAATAGCCGTTCTGGCCAATGACGGGCGCATCCTCTATGGAAATGACCGCCTCAAATTTCATTTTAAAAAATGGGGCGAGAGCCTTACTCTCCGTCATGAAGATGTCCAGGACGAGTGGCAGAGTTTTCTCTCCTCTTTTCTTGAAGGAAAAAAGTCCCACGCCCGTATTGTCGTTGTTATTCCGGACAGTACAGGCAGCGAAAGATGGTTTTCTGTCAAACTGACAAGAAGCAGCGGCAATTCACAGATATTCCTTCTGGAAGAGGATGTAACGGATCAGCATGTATATGAGCAGAATCTGAAGCAGGCCAGGGATGCTGCGGAGCAGGCTACCAGGACCAAGAGTGAATTCCTTGCCAATATGAGCCACGAAATCCGTACTCCCATCCATACGATAATCGGTATGTCGGAGCTTATGAATCTGACAAGACTGGACCAGGAGCAGGACGAGTACAGTACTCAGATCCGTTTTTCCGCCGATGTCCTCCTCTCTCTTATCAACGATATTCTCGACTTCTCCAAGATTGAAGCGGGGCAGATGAAGCTTGAGTACACAAACTGCAATCTCTATGAGCTTCTTGAAGAGTCCATTGAACTTATCGCCCTGGAGGCCCACAAGAAAGGCGTGGATGTCGGTCTTTATGCAGAGCCGGGCACTGATTTTCAGGTGGAGGGAGATCCTACAAGACTGAGACAGGTGGCGGTGAACCTTACAAATAATGCTGTCAAATTCACGGCAAGCGGTGCCGTAATGATCTATCTGACAAGAGTGAATCAGGATGCCCGTTCTGTTACCCTCAGGGTCGGTGTCAAAGACAGCGGCATCGGTATTGCCGAGGAGAAAAAGCAGCACCTCTTTAAAGCCTTTACACAGGCTGACTCATCCACAACCAGACGCTACGGCGGTACGGGGCTGGGGCTGACGATCTCAAAGAACCTTGTCTCCCAGATGGGCGGAGATCTTCAGGTGGAGAGTGTCGAGGGAGAGGGCTCCGAGTTTTTCTTTGAACTTACCTTTCCCCGGGCCGTCCCGTATAGAACGGTTGCTGAGAATTTCGAGTTCGGAGAGGATTTGAAAGATGCAGCGGTTCTTCTTGTGGATGACAATCCGGATATCCGTCGGAGTCTCAAGCTCTATCTGGAGAACTGGGGATGCCTTGTTACCGAAGCCGGGGGAGGTAAGGAGGCCTTCGACCTCCTGAAGAACCGGGCGGACAGGGGTGAAGAACATTTCGACCTCTGCATAAGCGATCAGATGATGCCCGACATGGACGGCTGGCAGCTTGCCAGTGAGGTCCGGTCCAATCCGGCTCTGGCGGATACCAGGATGATCCTGATGTCTCTGAAGGGGCGGGGGACCGAAGAAGCCAAGATGAAACTTCTGGGATGGTTCAGTGCCTATATAACCAAACCTGTCAGAAAAAAGGACCTCTGGGACAAGTGCATTGTTGCCATGTATCCAGAGCGTTCGGAGCTTGGAGACCTTGAGGAACTTGAGGAGCTGGAAGACCTTGAAGAGCCAAAGGCCCCGGCAGGCGGCAAGGCTCCAGAACCCCGGGAGGGACTTATACTTATAGCCGAAGACCATCCTGTAAACAGAAAGCTCTTCGAGTCCATTCTTGTGAAACAGGGCTACAGTGTGATTCTCGCCGAGAACGGCAAGGAAGCCCTGGAGATGGCGGAAACAAGGGCACCGGACCTGATCTTTATGGATTGTCAGATGCCAGTTATGAACGGATATGAGTCCACCAGGCTGATTCGGGAACAGGGGCTTAAAATACCTATTATTGCGGTTACAGCCAATGCCATGCAGGGGGAGCAGGACAAGTGCTTCCGGGCCGGGATGAACGACTTTCTGCCCAAACCATTTAAAAACAGGGACCTGCTTCCTGTTTTAAAGCAGTGGTATAAACCAGCCGGTAACGGGGAAGTTGAGGACCTGGAGGTTCTGGATGAGCTTCCCGATGAGGCAGAAGAGGCAATGGAAACTGAGAAGGCTCCGGTCTTTGACTTCAATCAGGCCATGGATACCTTTATGGATGACAGGGAACTTCTTGTCTCCCTCCTTGATCCCTATATCCGCCAGGTGGAGGAGCAGCTGGCTTCCCTCTCCGTCGAAGGAGCTCTGGAAAATTTTGAAGAGGTCAGGGGGACGGCCCATTCCATCAAGGGAAGTTCACGAAACCTCTCGATGCTGGAGCTTGGAAATGAGGCTGAGATTCTGGAGCATGCGGGAAGAGACGGCGATCTTGAGACCGCCCGTGAAGCGCTGCCCCGGGTGGCCGATGCCTTTGCCCGGGTTGAAAAAGTTGTCCGGCGGATTCTTGATAAAGAGGCTCAGGAGGCCTGAGCCGGATTGTCAGTCCGACGGGACTGAATCAGATGCCTTCCAGAAAATCATTAACAGACGCAAGAAGATCCTTATACTCTTCCACAGCCTTGATTTCGGGGTTCTCCTTCTGAATCGAGTCGGGAGAGCGGAAAAAGAGGCCCTTGTCGGCGGTCTTGATCATGGAAAGGTCGTTGTATGAGTCACCGGCAGCCATTATTCTGACTCCTGCGGAGCGGAAAGCTTCAACAGCTTTTCTTTTTCCATCCTGCTGACGCAGCTTGTATCCTGTGATTCTATCCTTGTCATCCACAATCAGAGTGTTGCAGAAGAGAGTAGGCCAGTCGAGCTTCTTCATCAGAGGAGACGCAAACTGGTCGAATGTGTCCGACAGGATGATAAGCTGAGTCTTTGCCCGGAGGGCCATGCTGAACTCATAGGCACCGGGGAGGGGGTCCATTGTGGCAATGACCTCCTGAATATCCTTCAGGGTCAGCTTGTGCTCCTTGAGAATACCGAGGCGTTTGTTCATCAGAATATCGTAATCGGGGATGTCCCGTGTTGTAAGTTTCAGTTCTTCTATACCTGTTTTCAGAGCGACATTGATCCATATTTCGGGTACAAGTACTCCTTCCAGATCCAGACATACTAAATTCATTTTTACTTCCTCCAGGGGGCCCGTGTCGGGCGCACAGGCACCATTGTAGCGGTAGAGCAGAAGCAGGACAAGTAGAAGGCTCAGATTCATTTTTGCCCGACGGGAGAAGTTGTCAGACTTTTTCTTGACCGAACTCCCTTTTCGATGATAGATTTTACATTAATGAAGAAAATACAGCCCACGAAATCGGACAAATCCTGTTTCCCGCTGTGTATTTATAATTTGTATTTCCAACCCTGATATTTCTATCAGGGTTTTTTTTTGTAATCGGCCTCTGCAGCCGGCCCTTGGAATCGACAGTCCGTGACAGGATCTTAACGGACTGATAAAAATATTTTTGGAGGCTTTATGTCTGAAGTCAGAATCAATGTACAGGATAAACCTGAACTCAAGGAATGGGTGCCCCTGAGTATACAGCATGTATTCGCCATGTTCGGCGCTACCGTGCTTGTCCCCATGCTCACAGGGCTCAGCCCCTCTGTAGCTCTCTTTACCTCCGGTGTGGGAACTCTTCTCTACATCCTTATCACCAAGGGAAAGGTTCCCGCTTATCTGGGCTCCTCCTTCGCCTTTATACCTCCCCTTATTGCCATCAGCAGCTCCGCCGACTTCGGTCTGGCTTATGCGCTGGGAGGCGCCTTCTGTGTGGGGCTCTTCTACTGTCTGATATCCTTTATCATCAGCCGGATCGGTCTGGGCTGGATGGATAGAATCCTTCCCCCCGTAGTTGTCGGTTCTGTTATTATGGTTATCGGTCTGACACTGGCTCCCACAGCCATGGATATGGCAATGACCGGCGGAAACGGTGAATATCACCTTGCCTATCTCAGCATCGCCGTTGTGACTCTGGCCATCGCCGTTGTCTCATCCATTGTGCTGAAGGGTTTCTTCAATGTGATTCCCATTCTTATAGGAATTGTGGGAGGATATCTCTTTACCCTTATCATGGGGCTCTTTGTTCCCGCCTATGCCCTGATTGACTTTACCGGAGTGAAGGAAGCCGCCTGGTTCGGCCTTATCAAGCCTGTGGTTCCCAAATTCCACTGGGTTCCCATCCTGACCTTCCTTGTCGTCTCTCTGGCTACCATCGCCGAGCATCTGGGAGATACCCTCGTTCTCAGCAAGGTTGTAGGAAAGGACTTCTACAAAGATCCCGGTCTTCACAGAACTCTGGCGGGTGACGGTATCGCCACCTCTTTCGCCGCTCTTTTCGGCGGACCTCCCAACACAACCTACGGTGAGAACATCGGTGTTATGGCCATCACAAGAGTCTACTCTGTATGGGTTATCGGCGGTGCGGCTGTTATCGCTCTTGTCCTTTCGTTTATTCAGAAGTTCGGTGCTCTGATTCAGACAATTCCCGTTCCCGTAATGGGCGGCGTCAGCATGATGCTCTTCGGTATCATCGCCTCAGCAGGTATCAGGACAGTTGTGGAGAGCGGAGTGAACTATGGCGAAAAACGCCACCTCACCATCTCATCTGTAATTCTTGTTATAGGTATCGGAGGGGGACTCGTAAAGTTTCCCATCGCCGGTGATGTAAACTTCGAACTCAGCGGTGTGGCCCTTGCGGCTGTCGTGGGTATTCTTCTGAACCTTGTTCTTCCCAGGACTCTCGATGATATTCCCGAAGAGACTGCAGAGCAGATGATTCAGGACGGACTGGACAAATAAGTTCTGTCAGGAGGCGGCGGAAGCCGCCTCTTCCTGTCAATTGTTTCCGGCGGCTTCCCGTCCGGCTATCCTTCCGAAGACCACCGCATCTGTCAGTGAGTTTCCTCCCAGCCTGTCCAGGCCGTGGATTCCTCCTGTCGCTTCACCTGCGGCATAGAGCCCTGGAATGGGCTTTCCCTCTTTATCAAGAACCCGTGCCCTCTCGTCTATCTCAAGTCCACCCATGCAGTAGTGAATTCCAGGAGCCGTTTTAATGGCGTAGTAGGGGGGATTCTTCAGAGACCGGGGCAGATCTTTTCTGCCGAAATCCTCATCCTCTCCGGAGTCGTAGAAGCTGTTCCATCTGTCCAGCGTTTCAATAAACTCTCTTTCAGGAAGAGACAGCTTTTCAGCGAGGTCGGCGGGACTCTCTGACTGAACGACAAAGTTCTGGCTGAAGTAGTACTCCGAAGAGATCAGGCTCTCACGGACCCCCTGGTCGAAGACAAGCCAGGCGCTGCCCCCTCTCTGCTCCAGCATTTTATGGGTCAGGGCGTCACGGAAGGCAAGCTCATTGGTAAAGCGCATGCCCTTCTGATTGACAAGGATGGCTCCGTTTCCTCTCAGGGCTTCGGTTATCAGCGTGCCGAAGTCGGGTTCCACAGTCGGGTGGGTCTGGATATCCTGAAGGTTTATAATGCTTGCATTCAGGCTTTCTGTCAGTTTGATATAGTCCCCTGTGGCTCCCGGGCTGTTTGTAGTGTTGAAGCCCTTCAGTCCGGGGTTGAAACGGGTAATGTATTCGGGGCTTCCCCCGAAACCGCCGCTGGCGATGATGAGCTTCTTTGTGCGAATCCGGTAGACTCTTCCGCTCTGGTTTTCAACGGTGACTGTAAAACCGGAATGTCTCGGCTCAACAGAGAGGGCTATGTTGTCGGTTCTCAACTCAATATTCTGCCGGCGGAGTTCAGTATAGAGAACATTGACAACCTCCCGCCCGACAGGGGAGCCCTTGAAGGGCCTGAAGCTCCTGCTTTCGCTGTGCCCTGCCAGAAGCCCGCGGTCCGAGAGGTCCGCCCCCAGCGACATCAGCCAGTTTACCGCTCCGGTGCTGCCGTTGACCATCTGCCGTACAAGTTCCGGGGTTCCCTTGTTCATTCCGGCTTCGAGAGTCTCCCTGAAGTAGGGCTCGCGGTCCTCATTGTTGATGGCGGCATTCATTCCCCCTGTGGCCTTTGTGCTGTTTCCTCCGGGGTAGGACATCTTCTCAAGGACAATCACCTTCCGATACGCATGGCCTGACTCCAGAGCGGCGCTCATTCCTGCGGCTCCTGCCCCTATGATAAGGATGTCGCAGTTCTCTGAGAGATGCCCCGGAAGGGTAAAGAGGCTAAAGAGAACAAGACAGATCATTAGGAGCAGAGTCAGGGGTTTCATCATCCCTTCCTGTACTTGTAGAAGTGCTGTGGCCGGCCAATCTTTCCGTATTCGAGGTCAACTTCCAGATTCCCCTCACGGACTATAAAGTCAAGGTAGCGGCGGATTGTAACCCGGGCCATGCCGAGGCGTTCGGCCATCTGTTCCGCCGTAAAGGGTTCCTTCCACTTTCTGACTTCCCGGCTGACTGTGTCATAGGATTTGTAGCTCAGGCCCTTGTCCAGGTTTTCCGGTCCGCTCACCGCCGCCGAATTCTTGAATACCTTGTCCAGATCCTCCTGGGAGAATTCCTCCCCCTCTCTCAATCCGGCAATCCGCTTGTTTGCAGTATTGAGGGCGTCGGAAAAGCGTTCAAAGGTAAATGGTTTGACAAGATAGTCCAGAGCGCCCAGGTGAAGGGCTCTCTCAACAGTGTTCTGGCTGTTGTCAGCCGTAATAAAGATTACTTCACAGGGGATCTTCTCCTCCCTGACCCACTGGAGGAGCTCAGGGCCCCGACCGTCTGGAAAGTAAACATCCAGAAGTATGAGCTGTATCTTTTCACTCTTCAGGATCTCTTTTGCCTTTTCGGGAGAGTCGGCCATAAAGATGTCTTTCACATAGTCCAGCTGCCCGGCAAATTTCTTGTTTATCAGTCCCACCATGGGGTCATCTTCCACTATCAGCAGATTCATATGCTCTCCTCTTCTCCCACGGGCAGGGTAATATGGAATACGGTGGCGCCGGGCACCGAACTCAAAGTCATCTTCCCGTTCAGTTCATCAATTTTTTCACGTATAAGATAGAGTCCCAGACCCCTGTCGGAACCCTTGGAGCTCACACCCCGGAGGAAGACCTTCTCTCCGTCGGGGATGCCGTCGCCGTTGTCTTCAACGGCAATCTCGATACTCCCGCGGCCCTCTTTCAGAAGAATTTTTATCTCTCCCCCCGATCGTCCGGCCAGCTCTTCAAGGGCGTTTTCCAGAAGGTTGCCCAGAATCAGGTTCACAGTGTCTGATATGCCGGGAGTATCGGATATATAGCTTGAATCGTCCAGAGTAAACTCAATCTTCATCTCCTGGGCCTTGTTGTACTTTCCCAGTATCAGCCCCGCTACAGAGGGGTTCTTGATGCAGCAGTTCAGCTTGCCGATCATCTGCTGCCGTGTCGTGCTGACCCTGCTTATAAACTGCAGGGCTTCCCCGTACTCCTCCAGCTGGATCAGCCCGGAGATGGTATGGAGCTTGTTCATAAACTCATGGTTCTGGCTTCTGAGTCCCTCATTCAGCTGT
Organism: Oceanispirochaeta sp.; assembly: GCA_963676905.2. Taxonomy (GTDB): domain Bacteria; phylum Spirochaetota; class Spirochaetia; order DSM-2461; family DSM-2461; genus Oceanispirochaeta. The sequence continues at coordinate 574,206 of CAXXVE010000001.1, read as the reverse complement.
TTTATGCCTGTCAGTTCCTCCGCCCTGGCCCTGACTTCCGACAGATCCTCCATCATTCCTGTCACTCCCAGAATCCTGGAATCTACGGTCATGGGCTCCATCCGGCACTGCAGTACCCTGCCTGCAGGCGTTTTGAGTTCGGAGATCATTGTGACCCTGTTGTCCAGACACTTCTGAAAAGGGTCGTCGAAGAAATACATTCCGCAGTGTCTGTTCAGATCAATCTTGTGAAGTCCCAGAAGGTCCCCTGATGCCCTGTTGAAGTAGATGATTTTGCCGAACTGATCAATGGTGACGATGGCGGCTTTAAGGTTCTCCAGAATCATCTGTTTTTCCCCCAGAAGCCGGGCTATCTCTTCGGGTTCCAGGTTGTACATTGATTTTTTTATGCTTGAAGCAAGAAAGCCGGCGGCGTAAAGGCCTGTAAAGACAGCAAGGATGATAATGAGTACAAAGCTCTGCAGATGGGTGTATATCTCCTGAATGATCCGGCCGTTGAGAAAGCCGCAGACCACAATTCCTGAAAACTCACCTCCCGAGAAGACAGGGGCAATTCCTTCAACCATGGGGTCCGCAAAGGAGTGGGGTTTCCGGATCTCCGTTTCGGGATACTCCTGCCTGAGAAAGGCAAGAAGAAAGGGATCTTCCACAGGGCGGCCGAGCTGTGAGGGGCTGCTGTGGGAGAAGAAGTATCCCTCTATATTGATAACCTGGATGTACTGCACCCTTGTGTTAAGGCGCAGGGTCTCCATCTCCCGCTGTATGGGGATGCTGCCGTTGGGTTTGATTATGTTCTCCCGTATCGTCGACATCCGCGACACAGTGACAGCCATGTCCCGGCTTTCAAGTTCCTGCTGGTTTCTGAGAGTCGTCAGCCACTGCATCAGGAGTACAAGTGTGATAATGAGAATAATGGCGGATGTAAAAAACCCTGTAAGAAGGGAGATCTTTCTGTTCAGTTTCATAATCTGTTTTGGCTTCTGTCAAAGTATAAACCGGGGAAGATAAATAAAAAAAGCGGTTCCCCCTCTTAATCGGGAGAACCGCAGTTTAATAGTCAGGTATGTCAGATTTTCTGTACTGTCCTATTCGGCGTAAGCGGCTGCCTGTGTACCGGCAATTCTACCGAAGGTAGAGATATCAGAAAGAGCGTTTCCACCCAGTCTGTTGCCGCCGTGTACTCCACCGGTAACCTCACCGGCTGCAAAGAGACCGGAAATGATGCTGCCGTCATTGTCAATAACCTGTGTTTCTGTATTGATCTTGATACCGCCCATTGTGTGGTGAACGGCGGGTCCGACTTCTACAGCATAGAAGGGGCCGTTTTCAAGACTGCGGGGCATGTTGGAGCGGCTGAAGTCAGCATCTGTTCCTGAAGCAACATAACCGTTATAGGTAGCGAAGGTCTCAGCCAGTACGGCAGGATCAAGTTCCAGAGCTGACGCCAGCTCCTCAACTGTAGCCGCTTCGGTCAGCAGACCGGCCTTGGCATAGCTTTCGATTGCTTTCAGAGACTCTCTGACACCCTGATCGAACATCAGGAAAGAGGTCTTGCCTTCCTGCTCCAGAGTCGCTTTTGATACAACGTCACGTGTTTCAAGTTCGGAAACAAACCGTTTTGCATCTCTGTTGATAAGGATGGCTCCGTTACCGCGTACGGCTTCGGTGATCATCTTGTTCTTAACAGGTACAACTGTGGGGTGAGTCTGAATCTGTTCAATATCTACAAGAGCAACATTGAGGGGGGCAACCAGATCAAGGGCATCACCGGTGGCGCCGGGTGCGTTGGTTGTTCCGAATCCTGCAAGTTCAGGCTTGTACTGTACAACCCTTTCGTTGTTGGCTCCGAATCCCCCGGTGGCGATTACAACGGCTTTGGCGGCTATGTTGTAGCTTCCGTCGGCTGTTTCAACAGTAACACCTGTGATTCCGTTTTCATCATAGTTTATAGCTGTAACACGGCTGTCGGTCCTTACGTCGGCAACGGCTTCGGCAGCCTTGTCCAGTACGGATACAAGGTGAGCTCCTGCAGCGGCACCACCGGCGGGTCTGTGGGTTCTGTTGTTTGAGGCACCACCCATTCTACCGACATCGGTAAGGTCGGCTCCCATGGATATCAGCCAGTCAACGGTGTCTGCACTGTTCTCAGCCAGAACACGTACAAGTTCGGGGTTGTTCAGGTTGTGACCGCCTTTCATGGTATCGTCGATGAAGATCTCGATGGTATCTTCGATTCCAAGGGCCTTCTGGGGTGCTGTTTCAGCAGCATTCAGACCGCCTGTGGCGTAGTTTGTATTACCACCTACGAAGGGCATCTTTTCAAGAACAATAACTTTGGCTCCGGACTGAGCTGCCGCTTTTGCCGTGGCAAGACCGGCACCGCCGGCACCGATAACAACAACGTCGGCAGAGTCATCTTTCAGCTCGACTGTTTCGGCGGCGGAGGAAGAAGCGGCTGCAGCATTGCCTGTAACGGCCTGGGCAAGGGCTCCCTGGAGGGCGGTAATGAGTCCGGTGGAAGTTTCGGTTGCACCGGTGACGCCGTCGATATCGCCAGAGTTGGCTTTAAGGGCTCTGTCAAGAATGGTCTTCATTGCATTGACAGTGAAGTCGGATTCGGGGTTCTCAACAACCTCGATGTTTTTGATGGCTTTTCCATCCACAGTAACGGCAACCTTGATGGTTCCGCCATGTCCCTGTCCCTCTCCGGTGTAGGTGCCGGCATTGTAGACAGCCTTTCCTGAACATCCCATGAACACAAGGGAAGCCAGAAGCAGTACTGAAGCAATAAACTTTTTCACTGATATCTCCTCAATTTTCGTTTCTCTTAATATTTATAGATAAAAAAATATTGATAAATATATACCCTTTAATCCAGTGCTTGGACAATAGATTTGGTGTTTCTGGTTGTTATGGTCTTTATGGTCCTATTTGGGCCAATGTGGAATAGACGGAGCCGTGGATCAAGGAATTGAACTGATGTCAGCTATTAAGTAAAATACTTATATACTCGATACTTTTAAGTGAACCTGTAATTCAAATCCTTATATAAGAATACATCGGAGAAATTATGCCCCTTATTATCGTAAGTACTCTGTTTGGCATTTGCCTTGTGCTGCTGGTTCTGACCATGATCAATCGTGACCGGTCCATTCAGCAGCTTATCAAGCGGGTGAATGCCCTGAAGGAGGGAAGTCCCCTTCCCCAGGAGAAGATCTCTGTTCCCTTTGTCGAGCTCAAGGAAGCTCTGGACAGGAATTCCGACACCATCAATTCTATGATTGGAAGCCAGGAAAACAGTATTGCCCAATGTGAACGGGCGGGAATGCGGCTCTCACGCAATATTGAGAAGGCCGTAATCTCCGCTTCCCAGATTTCTGTACATACCGAGAAGAACCGCAAAAGCGCCTTTGAGCTGTTTGAGAGTGTGACCGAAGGGTCCGCAGCTATTGAGGAGATCCATGCTTCACTTGGAAGTTTCCGCATGCAGAATGACCGCCAGAACAGGTCTATTCAGGAGACCGCGGCATCAATATCTGCCATGAATGACTCCATACAGGACGTTGCCGGTATTGCATCATCCAGACAGGAGAGAGTCAGCCATCTGATCCGGGTCACATCGGAGGGCAGCGATAAGATAAGGGAAAACGAGGATGTTATCCGGAATATACAGAAGCAGGTTGATGATGTACTCTCCCTTATTACAGTAATCAACGATATTGCCTCCCAGACAAACCTGCTCTCCATGAATGCAGCCATTGAAGCTGCCCATGCGGGGGAGGCGGGGAAAGGATTTGCCGTTGTAGCCGAGGAGATAAGGTCTCTTGCTGAGTCTACGGCCCAGAACTCACTGAGTATTTCAGACACCCTGAATAAACTTGTAGAGCAGATCAACAGGGCGGGAATGATAAGCCGGGAGAGCGGTGAATCATTTTCTGAAATTGAGAATGGAGCCCAGACCGTTTCCGATGCATTTTCAGAGATCTCAAGAAATACAGAAACACTTGTAAGTGCTTCACAGCAGCTGTCGCGGGCGACGGAAGACCTGCAGGAAATATCAGCGGAATCTACAGGAAGTGTTCATGAAATTGAACTCGGATCTGAAGATATTAATAAAGTACTCCAGGACTCCAAGAGGATTGCATCCAATCTACGAAGTGATATGGAGAAACTGACTGATGAATCCAGAATATCAAATTATAATCTTACAAAAGTTTCAGAATCCTACCTCAGCAACAATGAAGCCATTATTGAGATCATGAAAGCCAACAGAGACTTTACAGGCGGGAAAAATGTTCTTGAAAATAAGCTTTTTATATCCAACCTGATGGTTGCCCATGTGAACTGGATGGGGATGGCCAGATCTGTACTGGATGGAAAGCTTGATGAAAATGATATCTCAGTACTGGGTGATAAGAACTGCCGTCTCGGAAAGTGGATATACAGCCGGGGAGAAAAGTTCATCAACAATCCCTCAAAGTTCAACAGATTGAAAGATATTCACAGCGATCTCCATGAAAAGGTCCGCGAAATTATTGCATTGAAAAATGAAGGAGATTTTGACAGGGCGGAACAGGGGTTTATTACCCTGACAGATATATCCCAGGAGATTATTCAGGTTATTATGACCCTTGGATACGATGACCTGATTCAGTGGAATGAAAACTTTTCAGTCAGAGTGAATGAATTTGACACTCACCATAAAAAACTCCTGGCACTCATATCAAATCTCTATGAAAAGATGGAGGTGGGCGCAGGAAATGAAGTTCTGGCGACCACACTTGGTGAACTTATAAATTACACCGAGTACCATTTCGGAGCGGAAGAGAAGAATTTTCATAAATACGATTACCCTGAAAAAGAGGCCCATATCAAGCAGCATAATGCCCTTGTGAAGAAGGCAAAAGATCTTCATTCCGGGATAATCAATAATGAGGGTGTGCTCAGTATAGAGGTCCTTGATTTTCTGCAGGACTGGGTTGTAAACCATATAAATAAAATTGATAAAAAGTACTCGGGATTCTTTCAGGACAAGTCCATTATTGTATGACCTTTTACTGCCTGTAAAATTGTATTTACAGGCGGGTATAGCCTGTTCAGGACCTGAGCATAATCTGATTAATTGATCTTATTCGGGTGCTTGAAATATTTTTCTGTTTTTAGTAGAACCTTCCTGGCAAGTTTTAATGGTGTAAAAATCAGGGAAATATCACTTTTTTATCCAAATAATGAAAAAAAGTTTTATGAACCCCTGAAAACAATTGAATTTTTATTTATTTTTTTGATTAATAATTATTTGTGATTCTATAATGGATTTATAACAGCCAATTAAATGCAAGGGAGAAACATAAAATGGCAAGAGCTAAAAAAACAGATAAATATGCAGATATTTACGGTGATATGAACGTTGAAGATATGAGAGTTCTGAGAACTGAACTTGATTATGCTATCAAAGCGGAAGAAAGAGAAGTTGCAAAGAAAGCCAAAGAAGAGGACGCCCGCAAAATGCGTGATAAACTCAAGATCCACGACAAGATCAAGTTTACCGCCAGAAAGGGTGAAGTAAAGTCAGGTGAGATTATCACAATCTCCATCGACAAGGTTCAGGTACTCCTCGACAGCGGTGAGAAAAAGACTATTCCCTATCAGAAAATTGTAAAATAAGCAGATTCATAAAATATTCAAACCGGTCTTCAGCAGACCGGTTTTTTTTTCAATTCTCAAAAATAAAGGCTTGTCCGTTTATAGCACGTGTCTGTAAAATAGTACGTATTAAACTACACAATACGTACAGGAGACAGGTATGGCCCGTAAAATCACCCTGACCGTTCCAGATGCCCTCTACAGCAAGATCAACTTGTGGAGGGACGGCTTCAATCTTTCCCGCATCTTTCAGGATGCTGTGACCGAGGCAATCAGAAGGAAGGAGGAGTTTCAGAACCGTATGAGCGAGGACCTCTCCCTGGGTGATATAGTTTCCAGGCTGAAAAGCGAAAAGGAGGGAATGGAAAAATCCCTCTCGGAGGCAGCGGAAAAGGCCGGAGCTCACTGGGCCTCCCGGGCCCATTATGAGGAGCTGATTCTGGCAGTCGCTTCACCCGGGGAAGCCCTCTTTTCCATGCCTCCCATTCAGGAGGAACTGACGCGTATCCTGGATCAGTTCACTGCTGTACCCGATGCGATGATCTCCCTGGCACAGGATTCCTGGCAGAAGGGAGTCTGTGAGTTCTGGGCAAAGGTGAGGGACAGGCTATGAGCGGTATGATTCTTGGTATTGATGCGGGATCTGTTTCACTGAGTGCTGTGCTTCTGGATGAATCCGGTGAGATTCGGGGCAGCTTCTGCAGGGCCCATGAGGGAAATATAAGGGAAGCCCTGACAGAGATGGAGAAGGAGCTTCAGATCTCAAGCCCCATTCCTGCCGCACTGACAGGCCGCGCCGGGGGACGTATCAGACACAGCCTTGGAGTTGACTCCCGCATGGCCTGTATCCGATCGGTGCGGGAGCGTTTTCCCGATGTCCGTTCCATTCTTCTAGTGGGGGCTGAGCAATTCTCCCTGATCCGTTTTGACAGGGATGGAAATTACAGCTCTGTCAGGTCCAATACTTCCTGTGCCGCGGGAACCGGTAGTTTTCTTGATCAGCAGGCGGGGCGGCTGAAGCTCTCAGACAGCGCCGAACTCAGTTCCGTTGCCCTTGAGAACCGGGATGAGCCCCCTCTTGTAGCCACGCGCTGCGCCGTATTTGCCAAAACAGACCTGATTCATGCCCAGCAGGAGGGGTCCTCCCTTTCCGCTATCAGTGACGGCCTCTGCCACGGACTGGCCCGTAATCTGGCTGACACCCTCTTCAAGGAGGATGAGGTTCTCTCCCCTGTCCTTTTTACAGGAGGTGTTTCAGCCAACACTGCCGTCGCAAAACATCTGCAGGATATTCTGAATATTCCCTTTGTCATCGATCTCATGGGGCAGCTGCAGGGAGCCTACGGCGCCGCTTTGAGCCTGCAGGATCAGCTTTCCGGCGCTGCCGGAGAGGGAGGCTGCGGAGAGGAGGCTGAACTCCTTCCCGTTGATAAGGGAGCCTTCTATATTGAGGGCGGAAAGGACAGAACCGATTTTTATCCTCCCCTTACTCTGGAGTATTCGGACTACCCCGATTTTAAGAGCTACAGGTCCTGGGAACAGCCCGTTGAAGGCCGCAAGGGACAGCCCTTTGTGGAGGTCGATCTCTACAGGGCCCTGCCTTCCCGGCTCGAGGCTTATCTTGGAATCGACATCGGCTCCACAAGTACAAAGGCTGTTATCTGCTCAACAGAGGGAGATGTGTACGGGGGCTTCTATACACGAACCTCCGGCCGGCCCCTTGAGGCGGTTCAGGCTCTTTTTGAAGCCATAGAGAAGGCTGCTGAATCAGAGGGCTCCCGGCTTGAGATAAAAGGAAGCGGAACGACAGGTTCGGGCCGGAAGTTTATAGGTAAACTGATCTCGGCCGATGTGGTTCTGGATGAGATCAGCGCCCATGCCCGGGCCGCAGCGGAACTGGACCCCGAAGTGGATACTATCCTTGAGATAGGCGGGCAGGATGCCAAGTTTACAGCTTTGAAAAACGGCAGGGTCACTCTGTCGGTGATGAACAATGTCTGTGCTGCCGGAACCGGCAGTTTCCTCGAGGAGCAGGCCTCCCGGCTGGGGCTGTCGGTCAGGGACTACGCACCCATGACTGAGGGGCAGAGGGCTCCCCTTGTAAGCGACCGCTGTACCGTCTTTATGGAACGGGACATCAATCATCTGCTCTCGGAGGGCTGCTCTGTCCCCGAGGTTCTGACGGCTGCCCTCCACGGGGTCCGGGAGAACTATCTGAGAAAGGTGGCTGTCACCGGAAGCATCGGTAAGAGGATCTTTTTTCAGGGAGCCACGGCCAAGAACAGGTCTCTGGTGGCCGCCTTTGAACAGAAGCTGCAGCGGGAGATCCTTGTCTCCCCCTTCTGCCACCTTACAGGGGCTCTGGGGGCCGCCCTGACCCTGATGGACGAGTGTGTTGATTCGAAGGCCTTCCCGGGGCTTGAGCTCTGCCGGAAGGATATCCCCGTCCGGCAGGAGGTCTGTACCATCTGCGGCAACCACTGCAAGCTCACTGTGGCCGATCTTGAAGGCCGGTCTGTGGCCTTCGGCTTTCTATGCGGCAGGGACTACGACACCGAAGGCTATGTGAACAGAAACAGCAGCGGCTGGAATCTGATGAAGGAGAGAAAGGGCCTTGAGGGAGGCCTTAAAAAAGAGTTTCTTCAGGCAGCTCCCTCCTCCGGTCCGGTTGTTGGAATTCCCGACGCCCTTTTCCTTGTGGAGGACCGGGCCTTCTGGGAGGTCTTCTTCCGGGAGCTTGGGATTAAAACAATAAGCACCGTCGGTATGAAGGACGCCATAGGCCGGGGAAAACCCCTGACGGGCTCGGAGTTCTGCGCTCCTGTCAGCTCCCTTTTCGGGCATACCCATGAGCTCCTCGACAGGGGCGCCGACTATATCTTTCTGCCCCACTACCTGGAGCGGAAGCAGGGAAAGGACGGTGAGAGGCGGAAGTTCTGCTACTTTACCCAGTTTTCAAGTTCCCTTGTGAGCCAGGGGATTGATCCCGGCCGGATCATCTCCCCTCTGGGCGCCTCCCGGTATTCGTCGTTTCAGCTCAAAGGGGAGCTCCACAGGACCCTTTCATCCTGCGGGGAGCTCAAGAGAGGATACCTTCAGGTTTCAACGGCCCTTGACCGTGCCCAGGAGTACCGCAGGAGCTTTGAAGAGGGCCTGAAGGCTCTCTTTGAAAAGGGGAGGAGCCGGGATGATGAACAGACCGACGTTGTCCTTCTGGGCCGGCCCTATTCTGTTCTTCCGGAGGGAATGAACAAGGGAATACCCGAAATCTTCGGAACCCAGGGCATCCGGGTCTTTTATCAGGATATGCTGGATACTTCGGCCTGCGACTTCTCCGCCATTGACGGCCTTCTCAAGGAGATAAACTGGAACTTCGGAGAGAAGATTCTCAAGGCGGCAGAGCAGATTGTTCAGACCGAAGGGCTCTACCCCGTCCTTCTGACATCCTTCAAATGCGGTCCCGACTCCTTTCTTCAGGACTACTTCAGGAAGATTCTGGAGGCCCATGACAAGCCCTATCTGATTCTTGAGCTGGATGAACACGACTCGTCAGTGGGATATGAGACCCGCATTGAAGCGGCTGTAAGGGCCTTCCGGAACCATAGGGAGGAGGAACTGGGCAGGTCAGGTTCGGGAGCCGCGAAAATACGGCTCAGGGACTACAGGGGAATCAACCCGCGCTATGCCAGGACCTATGACAGACGGAGGACTCTTGTTCTGCCCAACTGGGACGACTACGCCATCCCCCTGATGGCAGACCTCTTCCGTTCACAGGGAATCAAGGCCATAGTCATGGAGGAGAGTGATCAGAGCATCCGGCGGTCACTGAAGTGGAACAGCGGTATGTGCATCCCGATGAACGCCGTAGTCGAAGGCTTCGCGGATACCCTGAAGAAGCACAAGCTCAAGCCCGAGCACGCCCAGCTCTGGATTCCAGAGGCCCACTTCTCATGCAATATAAAGATGTTTCCCCATCAGATTCAGGAGATCTTCAAGGTCTACGGCGGGGGACTTGAAAAGGCCCGGGTTTTTCCGGGGATCATTGCATTCTCGGATATATCCCCCTTTCTGCCCATCTCCGCCTATCAGGTATATATGTTCAGCGGGCTGATCAGGCGGATCTCCTGCAGGATAAGGCCCTATGAGCATGTGAAGGGGCAGACCGACGAGGCCGTCAGAAAATCACTGGCTTTGCTGTCGGACCTTTTTTCGGGAAGAAGAAAAAATACGGGACAGACGGTTCAGGAGATTATAAGTCTTTTTGAGTGGATCTCCTATGACAGGGAGGCAAGGAAGCCGCTGGTGGCCCTTTTCGGCGATGTCTATGTAAGGGAGAATCCCGTATTCAATCAGAATGTGATCTCCTATATTGAACAGAACGGCGGAGAGGTTGTGACCATGCCCTACCATGAGTACACCCGGATGACTGCTGAGATGTACTTCAAACGCTGGGGAAAGGAGCTGAAGCTGAAGAACCTGTTCTCCCTGAAACCCATGCTGACAGCCATGGAGCAGATGGAAAAGTGGTACTACCGCTACTTTGAAAAGGTCCTGCACCAGCCCCTGTCCCGGTACTCCGAAGACCCTGAAAAGATTCTGGAACCCTATCATATCCGGCTGGACCATGAAGGGGAGTCCCAGGACAACCTGCTGAAGACATGGTATATAAGCCATCAGTATCCAGAGCTGACTCTCTTTGTTCAGCTGAACCCCGGTTTCTGCTGCGCCGGCAATGTGACCGAAGCCATGAGCACAAGGATTCAGGAGGAGACCGGTATTCCTGTACTCTCTCTTACCTATGACGGAACCGGTGGATTCAAGAACGACGCCATACTGCCCTATCTGAAGTATTCCGCGGCGGGGCAGGCGTCACAGGGGGACGATTCGGCTCACAGGGCATAAAAAAACCGGAGCATCACGCTCCGGTTGTGTATCATTTTCGGGTTTCTACTTGTTCAGGGCCAGACGGTCCTGTTCGTCGGTGTTGTCCGCATCCCAGGGGTAGCAGATCCAGGGATCTTCAAAGTTGTTTCCCACAAAGTAGTGCTTGATGTAGGCGGGGATTTCGTGTTTCTTGTTTTTGTTCTTGTTGTGGATGACCAGTACGGCGATCTCCGCAGGCTCGTGCTTCATAAGCTCGTCCAGGCAGAAACCGATTGTTGCTCTTGTATCGTCCACTTCATCCACCAGAAGGATCTTCTTTCCCTTGATCTGTTTTTCGGGATTGTCGAGCCACTGTGTGACTACGGGGTGATCCATCAGGTTGTCATCCAGGTCATAGTAGGCAATTCCAACTGTGAAGATGGGCATGTTCATAAATGTCTTGAACATGCGGGCGGGGATGAAACCGCCTGTTCCGATGGCAACCATCAGGTCGGGATCGAAACCGGATTCCTTCACCTGCTGTGAAAGGTCTTTTATTGTATTGTGAATTTGATTATATGTGATGTAGATTTTATCCATGTGCAACAATAAAACAGGAACCCTCTCTTTGACAAGCCGAAAATCCCCAAGTCTAAGGCAGTACTGCAGTAAGTGAACAAATTTGCCGATAGATTCAGTATGAAATCCCGGATTTTACCCGCCCTGATACTGCTGACTCTCTTTTTCTCCGCCTGTTCCAATGAACTGGCCGAGCACTCCTACTACAAGAACCTCCCCGAGGTCTCCGGTACGACCCGGGATGATCCGCCTCTGTTTTTCATAATCAAGGTGGATCTTGGCTATAAATGGGGTGATAAAAAGACTCAGTACAGCCTTGCACAGCTTACCCCTGTCATCAATGACGGAATGAGAAACCTCTTCAGCAGCAAAAATGCCGCCCATTTTAATATCGAGAATGAGGATGTCCTGAAGCAGGAGATCATGGAGATGGTGAACAAGACAATCCACCGCTACGACTCCTTCAAGAATGTTCCGGGAATCACAACGGTGGCCATTGTCAAGAAACAGGTCTTCGAGTTCCGCTGATTATTCGGTTCCGAAGAGAGTCGTTCAGAGCCTGCGGGGTGCAGTGCAGCGGTTAAATGGTTCCGGGGATGTCGAAGTCGTTTTTGAACCTGATGTATTTAAAGGGATGGATATCCAGTACGTTGGGATACCAGCCGTCCAGAAAGCGCAGGTCGATCAGGTTCAGCGCCGGTGAGTGGCTGATGGGCAGAACCTGTGCCGTCATAAGAAGAAGCTTCTCTGCCTGGCTCATCTTTTCATAGCGGTCGTCGCCGACAGCCTCCCTCAGAAGCCTGTTGTACTCCTCGGAGTTGTACCCCGCATCGTTGAGGCTGCTTCCCTCTTCCCACATCTGCAGAAAGGTCATGGGGTCGGCATAGTCTCCGATCCATGTCAGCTGCCCCAGAGTGTATCCCTCTTCCTTGAGGGAGCTGAAGTAGCCCGGAAAGGGGACCTCATCAATGATCACTTCTGTTTTCAGGTGCTTCTCCCAGGCCGCCTTCATCTGACCCACTCCGACGGTGTCCGCATAGGGAACCCGAATTCTGATGGCTGGCAGCCCTTCGCCTTCGGGGTATCCCGCATCGGAAAGGAGCTTCAGTCCCTCTTTGACATTCTCCTGTTCAATTCCATTGAAGCTGGGATAGTCGGGGATGTCGGGCACCAGGCGGCTTGAGGGAAGGTAGGATGTGGACCTGATCTCCTGCCAGGGGAGGAGGAGGGCCAGTCCCGTTCTGACACGGGGATCGCTCCAGGGGCCTTCGTTGTTGTTAAAGTAGAAGTAGCTTGTGGCAAAGAGGGGATGGAGGACGAGGCGGTCGGGGTCCAGAGACTCTGCACCCCATCCCGAGGCGACCCAGTCCACCTCATAGAGCCGGAACTGCTGCATCAGGGTGGGTGAGTCATCGCTGAACTGTATATTCAGATTGGATATGCCCACACTCTCCCTGTCCCAGTACATGGGGTTCTTTTCAAGTTTGATCACACCGTTTGTGGGCTTTCCGCTGAAGCGGTAGGGGCCGTTGACGATGATGCTGTCCGCATCCCACCAGTCCGACCGGTCATTCATGGAACTGTGAATCGGCACAAAGCTGTAGTGACAGAGAATCTGGAGAAAGTAGGGGGTCTCTTTTACGAGTTCCACCACAAAGGTCCTGCTGTCCGGGGCGCTGATGCCGATTTCTGCCAGAGGGTTCCGTCCTGTCCGGAAGTCCCTCGCTCCCTTGATGATATCCAGAAGGGAGGCGTAGTCCGCTCCCTTTCCGGGAGTCAGGAGCTTGATCCATGAATCTTTGATATCCGCCGCTGTCAGGCTGTCGCCGTTGCTCCATGAAAGATCTTCTCTCAGATGGAAGGTATAGGTCGTTCCATCCTCCGAAACATCCCAGGACTCAGCCATACCCGGTTCGGGATGGAGGGTGACAGGATTATAGCTTACAAGCCCCTCATAGAGGGCCGTATAGATCTGGGCCTCCGATGTGGTATAGCCGTGCTGTGGATTCAGAGAGAGGGTGGATGGTGAGAAGTTCACCGTAAAGGTCTCCTGGGCACTTATAAAAGGCAGTACCGCCAGGGCCAGTATAAGGAAAAGGATTGTCTTCTTGTTATGCACTATTTACTCCAGAAAGCTGTTGAGCAGTGATTCGTAATCCCTGTTTTTTACAGGTTTTACAAGTATACGGTCAAAACCGGCCTGTTTCAGCTGAGATACGGCCTCATCGTCGCTTGTAATGGCCACAAGGGGTGTTGTCTTATCGGTCTGACGGATCTTTTCGGCTACTATATCACCGTTGAATCCGGGCATGTACTGATCAAGAACCACCAGATCGGGAGACTCCCTGCGGTACAGTTCCAGAGCCTGGAGCCCGTCTTCGGCCAGAATGCACTTGTAGTTCAGTTTCCGGCAGACGATTTCCAGAATCTTCCTGTTAGTAAACTCATCTTCAGCGTACAGGACTTTCTTCGTCATAGTTCAAACCTCTCAGTATTATCCCACGTTACAGGATCATCATCAACTTTATTTACAATTTCAGCTTTTATGGTTAAACAGATTGGATACCCCGGGGACCAGAGATTCTCCCTCCGCGGCAATTCTGTCAATCAGTTCGGTCAGAGAAGGGGAAAGCCCTTCCGGCCTTCTGTCAAAGTTCTGCTCCGCCTGTTTCCGGCTGCGCACACCAAGCAGCACCGTTGCCGCTGAACTCCGCATGCGGCTGTACTCGGATACAGCCTGTTCAACAGGAATCCCCGATGCGGCGCTCCCTCGCTGAAGTTCCTGAACAAGGGCTTTCAGCCTCTCCTTCAGGGCGGGATCATAGAGGACCATCTTGTGGCGGTACCCCTTGTGTTCCCGGTCCAGGTGGTCTATTCCTTTCTCTGTCAGTATCCCCTGGGCAAGAACGCCGTAGGGAATAAAGGCAATATTCCTCTCTTTCAGAAAGGGCAGCACATCCTTTTCCAGTTCCGGGAAAAGAATATTGTAGCCTCCCTGAAATACATCGACCCTGCCGGCCTCTTCCACTATGGCGAGCTGGTTCACCGAAAAGTTGCTGACCCCCAGGGCTCTGATTCTCCCCTGGGCTCTCAGCTTTTCAAGTGCCTCCATTCCCGGTCGCATGTCGCAGCCCGAAAGGGGCCAGTGGATGTAGAATATGTCCAGATAGTCGGTCATCAGGCGTTTCAGGGTCTCATGAAAGCTTTTTACCATTCTTTCAGGAGTTGAGTAGAAGACCTTGCTTGCCAGGGTCACATCGGAGCGGATCTTTCTGAGCTGCTGCCCCAGAAGTTGCTCCGACCTTCCCTTTCCATAGACCGGGGCCGTATCGAAATGGGTGACGCCGAGAGCCAGTGCCCTGTGGAGTGCCCGGACCGAATCACTGTGATTCTGATCACCCCAATACTCACCGCCGAGGGCCCATCCCCCGAAACTGAAAGGGGGCAATGCTCCGATTCCTTCGGTTAACCTGTTCTTCATATTTCCCATAAACAGTCTTCAATATACCCCCCAAAAGCTGTCTTACTCCATAAAAAAGTTCATTTTTCTTTAAACATTGCCTGTTTTCTGTCTTGAGTAAGAGGCACATTTCAATGAGTATTTTGGCATGTTTTGAAGCCTTTTTACTTAAAAGGTAAGATTTTAATTTTCGGAGCCTACTACACTGCCTGTGCTCATCATCAGGCTCCTTTTAAATAAGTTGGGAGACAAATGAAATTACTCAAGCTTGCTCTGCTTCTCATGGCAGTCCTTTTTTTATCAGGATGCCTGAGCCAGAGCAATTATGAAGATGAGGCCGCTGAACTGAAGCGGGCCGAATATGAAACCTATTTAAAGAGTGCACTCTACGGATCGACTAAAATGGAAACTTCAGATCCTGTGCTGACAAGAAAAAGACATCTTGAATATTTTGCCACTGTTGCGGGGGACTACGATATTGCAAGCCTGATCTATGATGAGTCTGTAAAATACAACATCCAGCCCGAACTTGCATTTGCCCTTGTATTCAACGAAAGCAGCTTCAATCCCAATGCGGTCAACCGGAACAGCAGTTCCATCGACAGGGGACTCTTTCAGCTGAACTCAAGATCTTTTCCCAATCTGAAAGAGGTTGATTTTTTCAAGCCTGAAGTGAATGTTCCCCTGGGCGTAGCCTATCTCCGGTACTGTCTTGATATCGGTGGAAACGAGGTGACCGCACTTGCAATGTACAACGCCGGACCCAACAGGGTGAAGGACAGCAGGACCCCCCGGATGACTCTGGATTATATACATAAAATCCAGAACTACAGGGAGAGTCTGGAGCAGGGAGTTATCCCCGTTGAGTTCAACCCCGTGGCCATTCCAGTACCCGACAGTAAATCGGTCAAGAATATCACTCTTCTTATGGAACAAAGCCAAAAAATAAACTAAGCTGTTGCCCATGATTATTGTTCTGCAAAGCAAGGTGAAAGAGGCTGAGAAACAGCATCTGAAAGAGTATTTGGAATCCAAGGGCCTGAAGGTCCGTGAGATTGTGGGTGAGAAAGAGACAGTTCTCGGAGCTGTAGGTCCGGTATCCATTGATGTCCGGCAGGTGGAGCTCCTTCCCGGAGTGGCTCAGGTCATTCCCATCTCCAAGCCCTACAAGCTGGCTTCCAGAGAACTGAAGAAGGAAGATACTATTTTTGATATCGGTCCCGTAACCGTCGGCGGAAACAGAGTCTGCGTCATTGCAGGCCCCTGTGCCGTTGAATCCCGGGAGCAGATCATTGAAACAGCCCTGGCCGTCAAGAAGGCCGGCGCCGTAATGCTCCGGGGGGGCGCTTTCAAACCCCGTACATCTCCCTATGCCTTCCAGGGCCTGGGTGAAGAGGGGTGTAAATACCTTAAAGAGGCAGGTGAGCTGACGGGAATGCCCGTTGTCACCGAGATTGTATCCCCCGCCGATGCGGACATGATGAAAGAGTATATCGATGTCTTTCAGATTGGCGCACGGAACATGCAGAACTTCGAGCTTTTAAAAAAGGTCGGCTCCATGGGAATGCCCGTCCTTCTGAAGCGCGGGCTTTCTGCCACCATCGAAGAGTGGCTGATGGCCGCCGAGTACCTGATGTCCTCGGGTACCGACAAGGTTGTCCTCTGCGAAAGAGGTATCAGAACCTTTGAAACCATGACTAGAAACACACTGGACCTTTCGGCTGTTCCCGTTGTCCAGAAACTGAGCCACCTCCCTGTTATTGTAGACCCCTCCCATGCAACCGGTCTCAGAAACAAGGTCCTTCCCATGGCCCTTGCAGGCATAGCCGCAGGCGCACACGGTCTGACTATCGAGGTGCACCCCCATCCCGAGCAGGCAAGCAGCGACGGTCCCCAGTCCCTCTACCCCGAGCAGTTTGAAAAGCTTATGTGTGACCTGGAGACCCTGAGCCCTGTTGTGGGCAAGGAGATCTCCCGTCTTCCCGACAAACGGCACCTCGAGCTGGCTGAAAAGGTCAAGAAGGCCGCCGACCTGAAGAGAGCCGTCGGTTCCTCCAAGGCAGCCTTTCAGGGAATCCACGGCGCCTACAGCGAACTGGCCGCCCTGACCTACTTTGACGGAAGCGAGGTGGAAGCCGTATCGGTCCCCCACTTTTCCAATATATTCAATAATGTTCTCTCAGGCGATGCCGACTGGGGTGTTGTCCCCCTTGAGAACTCAGTTGCAGGTTCCATACTTGAAAACTACGACCTCCTCTACAGATTCCCCGACCTGAGAATCGTAGGTGAAACAAAGATCAGAATCCGCCACAATCTGCTGGCTGCCCCGGGAACAAAACTGGAGAACATCAAGAAGGTTTACTCCCATCCCCAGGCCCTCTCACAGTGCGCCGCCTTCCTCGAGAAGCATGGCATTGAAGCGGTAAGCTATTACGATACCGCCGGGGCCGCATCCTATGTGTCCGAGCTGAAAGACACAGGAGTCGCCGCCATCGCCAGCGCCGACGCTGCCGGATTTTACGGTCTTGAGGTTCTGGCTGAAGGGATCGAAACAAACCCCCACAACTACACCCGCTTTGCCATTGTAGCAAGGCAGGACATGATCAGCCCCGACAAAACTGTGGACAAGGCCTCCCTTGTCTTCTCCGTGGCCGACGAAGCGGGATCACTTTCCAACTGTCTTTCCGTATTCTCTGAGTACGGTCTGAATATGAAGAAACTCGAGTCCCGTCCCATCCATGGAAAGCCCTGGTCCTATATGTTCTATATAGACCTTGATATTCCCGAAGATCATTCTGTATTCAAGGAAGCGGTTGAGAAGATCAAGGCCCTTTCTGAAGATTTCAGGATTCTCGGACTCTATCACAGTTAAAGAGAGTGAACGCTCTGCAGTCATAATCGAATTTGAGCCATTGAGCTGTATATAATAAAACCCCGGCAGGCCGCCGGGGTTTTTTTTGTCTTTGTAGAATTGGGAGGCATGACCTCAGGACGGCGGATATCAGGATTCGGGATCGATTCCCAGAGCCTTCAGCTGCTCGATCTCTTCAAGCTGAACCTGGTACTCCTTGAGACCGCTCATAACATTTCCCACAACCATCTTCATCTGCTGCAGTTCGGCCTTGTAGCCCCTTACCTTTTTACCGGCTTCAGGATCGGCGGTCTCTTTAAAGAACAGTTCAAGAGAGGAGAGCCTGTTGATAATCTTCTTCAGTTCAAGCTGATTCTTATCCAGAAAGTCCTCAAGCTGGGGCAGCTCTGACTCCACCGCACGCATATAGCTTGTGCTCTGGGGATTGTTGAGGCCCTTGTAGAAATTGGCTTTCATTCGTATCCAGTTGAGATAGGATGTAAAGTTGATCTTTTCCCGGCTCTTGCTGCCGGAGTGTGCAGAACTCTGTATGTCGTAGAAAATTTCATTCTTCTGAAGCATGACCCTGTTGAACCAGCGGGAGAGCTTCTGCGTAAATGACTTGAGGTTCTCATCGAGAATATGTGAGTTGTCATCCAGGCGGATAATGATTGTCTCAAGAGGGATATAGACCTTGGCCAGCTCCGATACAAGCTTCAGAAGATCCTTTTTCATCTCAGCCGACTTGTCTATCTTCTTCTTTTTAACGACCTTCTCTTCTACCTTCAGGGCCCCGAGGGACTTTTCCTGAAGCTCTGCGCTTCTGGGGGAGTAGTCCTCTTCCAGAATCTCCTGTACAAGCTCCCGGAAGAAGGGGTTCCCCTCCCATTTTACAGGGAACTCGAATTTGATGGCCTGGAGGGTCCCTGTAAGATCTCTGTTGATCCGGGCTGGGTCCAGGGTCATCTGGCTTATGACGCTCATTCGGCACTGGAGTTTGTAGTTCTGTTTGGCGTAGAGTGTGATCCCCTTGAGGGACATCTTGATGGATTTCTGAAGATCCTTGAGGACCTTCAGTGAGTTGGCCATGATATTGATGGCCAGCCCGTCACCCGTCTGCTTCACCTTGTCCAGATAGATCGCCAGAGAACGGGTCATCAGATGGGCGGAGTTCAGACTCATTTCGCTCCAGTGAAAGTAGTCGATAAGGGAGAGAAAGTTTTTGATACCCCTCAGGTTGAGGGACTCAATACTGATGTAGAAGAAGTTATTCAGGAAGTCAAGCTGGTTCATGTACTCCTGAAGCCTGAGGTTGATCTGATTCTGCAGGTCCGACTCGGGGAAGGGGTCAGAGGGGGGAGCCTTTATATCCGAGATTTTCTGTTCATAGTCATACTGATCCTCCTGGATCAGCCCCTTTTCCAGAAAAACCTTGTAGAGCCCGGAGAAGGCCGCCTGAAATGTGCGGCAATCTTCCTTAATTTTCGGAATTTCCGATTTGGAAAGGAAAGCCGCTTTGGCGACAAGTGCATCATCGAGTTTTGCGATATATAATTGAGTGTCTCCCATACTGGTTATTATCACCGAATATGAATAAAGTAACAACAGAAAAACAGCGTTACACGGATGAGGATATCAATCATGTCGCAAATCAAGGCCTATACTCCTGAAAAACTGGTTATTGGAATTCTTGTATCCGATCTGTCTCTGATGGATGAGCTGAAAAAATGCCTCAGTGAGCACTGGGGAGAGATCGATCTCTGGACTGAGGCCGAGGAGTTCACCTGGACCGACTACTACCACAAAGAGATGGGAAAGCCCCTCTACAGAGTGTTCTGCTCCTTCATTTCCCTGATTGATCCCGAGAATCTTGCCTCCATCAAGGTCAAAAGCAATGAAATTGAAGACCTGTTCCGTACAGATGAGGGCCGCCGGATCAATCTGGACCCCGGAATCCTCTGCCAGAGTAAATTCCTTCTGGCATCAACCAAAAACAATGCCCACCGCATTCCCATGGGTCGGGGAATCTATGGAGAGCTGACGCTGCAGTACCGTCAGGGCGCCTTCCGGGAGCTCGACTGGACCTATCCCGACTACAGGGGAGAGAGGGCAAGGAACTTTCTGATGGATGTCAGGAAAATCTATGTGTCCCAGCTGAATACATTAAAAGAACAGAGATAACACAATAATCCTTGAAGCACCGGCTGTCCCGGTTCCCTGTTCCGGGTATGAATGCTTCTGCAATATCCCTCTGTCTGGGAGTGCTTCTGACAGGGTGTACTCTCTTTACTTCTGAAAAAGAGGTCCGCCTTGATGTGGACAGCTACGCCGGAGAACTGGAGAGTGTCCTTGAAGGGGTCTGGGGTCTCAAGTGGACCGCCCTGTCAGGGGACTCCGGATCTCTGATGCTGGACTGGTCCGGGGGCGTGCCTCCGGGTATTTCGTTTTCCGTCCCCCTGGAGGAGGATCTCCTTATCCTTCTCTATCCCCCCGCTCTGACGGCAACATGCCGCCCCTGCCCTCAGGGTGCCTATATACCCCGCTACAGCTTTGACGGGGCACTGAGCCGCAAAGACGGAGCTGCCCTGTCTGTTCTGACAAGGCTGACAGAGCTTGGGTATTCAATGGAGGAGTTCAACTGCAGCCGTTTTCTGAGAGAGATGGCGGAACTGGACGATCCATGGCTGACGGACAGGGAGCTCCTTGTAAGGCAGCTGGGAAGGCAGCAGATGCGCAGCTGGTATATAAGGGAAAAGAAACAGTTTGACGTCAGTCCGGCCCTCTCCGGCGGACCCTGGTTCGGATCATCACTGAAGAGAGTTCAACTGTTTTCAGAGGCCGAGGGCACAGAGCAAACTCTCAAACTCCCTGAAGGGTGGGGATTCCTTTACAATCCCCTGTCCCGTGAAATCCTCGAGTATCAGGTGGATGATCATGGCGAGATCTGCAGTATTACAGAACTCCTTCTTCCGGAAGCTTCCAGTCGATAGGGGTCTGCCCTGTCTGTTTCAGGTATTCGTTGCTGCGGCTGAAGGGACGGCTGCCGAAGAATCCCCTGTATGAGGAGAGGGGAGAGGGGTGCGGACTTTCGATGACCATATGCCTCTTCCTGTCGATAAAGCTCCCCTTTTTACGGGCATAGCCTCCCCATAGGATAAAGACAAGGTTTTCCCGCCGGCTTTCAAGCTCCCCTATGACCCTGTCGGTGAACTGCTCCCACCCCCGTCCCTGATGGGAGGCGGCCTTGTGGGCCTCTACGGTAAGAACAGAGTTGAGCAGCAGGACTCCCTGATCCGCCCAGCTGGACAGGCATCCATGGGCGGGGGGCTGGAGACCAAGATCGCTCTCCATCTCCTTGTAGATGTTTATCAGGCTGGGAGGAGGGGCCACACCGGGCTGCACCGAGAAACAGAGGCCGTGGGCCTGACCCGGGCCGTGGTAGGGGTCCTGTCCGAGAATAACAACCTTTACCCTGTCGAAGGGAGTCCGGTCCAGGGCGTAGAAGATCTGGCTTCCAGGGGGAAAGAGGGTTTTGCCCTCAGCTTTTTCCTGTACAAGAAACTGCCGCAGCTCATCCATATAGGGCTTTTCAAACTCATCTTGTAGAATATTCAGCCACTGGGGATTCAGTTTGATTTCGCGGGTCATAGCCCCTCCTTATCAATGATATCCATCATAGAAAAGTTCCCCGCTCCCCGCAATCCCCCTGTTTGATCAAGAAACGGTGAAGGAGGGTTCAACAGGCCGCAGCTGTCCTGTGCCTGAACTCTCAGGCTGCTGCTTTTGCCGGGAATACCTTCGGGAAGATGACAAAGCGGACCAGAGGAGAGACTATGAAGAAATTCAGCGGCAGGGCCGCTACAAAGTTTGTAAGAACTCCCATGGGGTAGTGTTCAATTGCCTCGGAACTGAGTCCGAAGGTTTTAATAACTCCGAATACAGACATCAGAAGAACCATCATGGATACCATGGGGAGGGCAATTGAGAGGACCCTGTGGATCATCTGCTTTTCTGTTCCCTCAGGGATGATGGTGAAGGCTATTTTCTTCGCCAGGGGGCCTGCAATAAAGAGATCGAGACAGAGAGCTATTGCGAAGACCGGAATGAAGCTGACCGCCAGATGCAGAAAGAGCTCAGAAGTCACTCCCTCCTGCAGAATAATGTTGTAGATGCTCATGCCCAGTACCATAAAGAAGCACATAAAGACTGTGAACATCATTTTCTGTAATTTATTTTCACCCATTGTTTACCTTTCCTGTTTTATTAGTGTACGCAAGTGTATAGATAAATGGCATTGATTGTCAACATTGTTGACAATTGACAGAGAGTATATTTTCAGAAAATAATACATGGGAGGAGATATTATGGGGATTAATCTTATAGACCTGATCAGCGACAAGCATCTGATTCTGAGAAAAACCGTTATGGAGAAGATGGCAGAGGGACCCTTTGCCGATGTCACAATGGCCGAGGGACATCTTCTAAATAGAATCTACGGCACCAGGCTCAGTGTCTCCTCAGCGGCCCGTGAAATGGACATGTCCCGGCAGGCTGTGCACAGATGTGCCCTGGCACTTGAGAAGCGGGGATACCTTCTTCTGCAGCCCGGTGAGAACCGCCGTGAGAAGGCTCTAGTGATCACGGCAAAGGGCGAATCTTTCTACAATGATAATATGGCCCTTAAAAAAGGGATGGAGAGGGAGATCTCCCATAATCTGGGACAGGAGGATGTCAGGCTTCTGAAGTCTCTTCTCCACCGTCTGGAGGTCGGGTGAGTCTCAGACAGAATTGTCCCGGTCAGGAGCTGGATACAGCCATTATTCCTCTTCGGTAAATATTAGAATTATTTTTTAAAAAAATTACATTTCAAACTCCTATACTTAAAGGACAGAGGTTATAGATGTTTTACTCTTCAGAGTTAAAAGCCACGCGGGCTCTGGTCCGGTTTATAAGCATATCCTTTCTCATCCTTATGATATTCAGTATTGCTGTGGGATACTTCATGCTTGTTATGCGGTATCAGCTGCTTGAAGATCTGAGGCAGGAATCACAGATTGAGAGTGTCGAAAGAATTCTGAACGCCGAAGAAGGGCATTTGAGTGACACCAACAGGGACTGGGCTATCTGGGATGACTCATGGCTTTTCCTTATGGACGAGTTTCCCGAATATGAAGAGAGCAACCTGGCCCTGGATACCCTGCTAACCCTGAAACTGAATCTTATGTCCTATGTCAGAATGGACGGTTCCATCAAATGGCAGATGGAGGCGGACCTGCTCGAAGAAGAGGAGATCGTCAGCGATGATTTTCCGCAGGACTTTTTTCCGGAGAGCCTTCTATGCTGCCTGAGTGACGAGCCTACCGGAGGACTCCGGATACTCGGAGACCGTGTTTTCATGATGGTTGCCCAGCCCGTGAAGAAATGGAGCGAGGAGAGGAGCAGTGCCGGTCATCTTGTACTTGGAAAGGAGCTTACTCCACCGGTTATATCTGATCTGGCTGAAATTTCAGATATTGACTTTCAGGTGCTCTCACTGCCCATGGTATTGGAACAGCTGAAACCAAGACTGGGAAAGGCGCTGCTGGACGACGGGATTGTTATTGAGAAGAGCCAGGATGTGATGACCTCCTACAATAAGCTTGAAAACCTCACGGATAATCTCCATGGGGAAGTTGTTATCAAGATCGTTCAGACGAGAACACTGATGATGCTTGGCCGCCAGACATATATCATTTACATACTTGTAGCCCTTTCGGGGCTTCTGATAGTCGGTATATCGGTTCTCCGTTTTATGAGGATTCACTATATTCAGCCCTTTAAGACACTCTATCGGGGTGTACAGCATATCAAGGAACAGGGAGATCTCTCCTACAGGATCAAAGGCTCGTCCAATAATGAGTTCGGACAGCTCTACGACAGTTTTAACGGCTTACTTGATGTTATTCAGGAGCAGACTGTCGAGCTGAACCGGAAGAATCTTGATCTCCATGAGCAGGCTGTTACCGACGAGCTAACAGGGCTTTATAATAAAAGATTTTACCGCAACTGGCTGGACAGCAGAGCCGCAGAGCCTCTTTCCACAGAGCACAGCTCCTTCTCTTTTATCCTGCTGGATATAGATCACTTCAAGCTCTTTAACGACCGTTACGGCCATATTGCCGGTGATATCTGCCTTCGTAATATTGCCGGGGCCCTCCACTCAGTGGTTACAAGGAACACCGACTTCTGCTGCCGCTACGGAGGAGAGGAGTTCCTTATTATTCTGGAAGATACAGTCTGCGGCGGCGCCATTCGGGTGGCAGAGATGATTCAGCAGAGGATAAAGTATCTGAAGATTCCCCACGCCGACTCCCCGACGGCTTCCTACGTTACCGTAAGCCTTGGAATAGCAAGTACCTCCCCTGCCACTTCAGGAACCTCTCCGGAGAGGCTGCTTGAACTTGCCGACCAGGCTCTCTACGACTCTAAAAACAACGGCCGCAACAGGTACTCTGTAAAAAATCCTGAAGAAGGCAGCTGTGAGGAAGAGGAGTAAACCGGGGATTTTGATCACTCGGTGAGGGGCATCTTTCCTATCAGTAAACAAGGAATTTATACGGGAAGTTCACAAAACGTTCAGAAATGAATCATATACGTTTGTTAGATTATATTCACATCAGGGAGAGGTACTTCCCTGAGTCAAATAGTATGTCCAGGCATTTCAGGTATGCCTGCCCTGCGGGGCGGAGAAATCAGAAATGCTGATATTTTATATATGAAAGAGCTTCAAACGATTTGAAGATTTTCCCACAGTGAGTCTCCCTCCCATACAAGCCGGAGACCTGATAACTCGCCTCCGGAAAGGGAAATGTTCGAATCGGATATAGAATGCCCCCGCCGGCCGGATTTGGTCAGCGGGGGCTTTTTTGTCTGTATCCGATGTTCCCGGTATTCATGGCCCGTAAAAAGCACGGTTTTAAAAGGAATTCGGTAAATTTCAACAGATAACACTTGTTTTCATACCTATTCTATATCAAGAATAGGTATGAAACAGAATGAACTCCTGCTGCTCTCCCTGCTTGTCTCCAAAGACCGCTACGCCTATGAGCTTGAAAAACTGATCGACGACACCCAAATGCGTACCTGGTCGGAAATCGGGTTTTCTTCTGTTTATGCCGTTCTAAAGGGTCTGGCGGAGGAGGAGTATATCTCCTTCAGCTATGAGAAGGAGCCCGGTTCCCCCCGGCGGAAGGTCTACCACCTGGAGGCAAAGGGGGAAGAGGCTCTGAAACAGGGGGTTCTGGAGTGCATCACCAGCCCCCGGCCCATATATCCCGACCTCCATGTGGGGGTCATACTGTCGGAGAATATTCTGACTCCAGCGGAGTACAGAGAGGCCCTGGAAGAGTACCGGGACCGCCTCCTTGCCTTCGCCGAAGGGATGAAATGGGAGGGGGGACACTTCGTCCGGACCAAAAAAGGCGTGGCGGCGGTCTACCGCCGGATGCAGCTGCGCATGGAAGCGGATCTCAACTGGCTTGAAGAAGAGTTGGAAAAGAATTGATAGAAGAGCCCGGTGAGTCGTCTTATATTTTTTTGCATACCTATTCTGATATTAGAATAGGTGGAGAGAAGTCATGGAAAAGAGAATTTACTGGTTCAGCGGTACAGGACACGCCTATGAGGCGGCACGGGAGCTGGGAGCGGACACGGGGCACCAACTTGTGCGGATCGCCGATCACCCCGAAGGGGAGGATCTGAGAAACATTGAGAGCCTGGGGATTATCTTTCCCATCTACGCCTGGGGCGCACCGGAGATGGTGGAACGTTTTCTGGCAGGCAGCCGGTTTTCGAAGAACAGCTACATCTGGGCCGCCGCCGTCAGCGGAGGCAACCCCGGCCCGGCTCTGAAGGTGGCCTCCCGGCAGATCCGCAAGGGGGGAGGGCGGCTGCAGGCCGGCTTCTCTGTGCGGAACTACACCCCTTCAGGGGAATCGAAACCCACCGGAATGATCCGCTTTATGCAGAAGATCAGCGCTTCCTCCCCTGAGGACTTTGCCGCACGCCGGCAGAGGATCGCCGAAGCCGTCAGCCTCAGGCAGAAACAGAGGATTGAATCCGCCACCCCGGCGGGGAACCTCTTCGGCGGCTTCTTCCACGGCTTTGCCCTGAAGGCCTTTCCCTCTCAGGACAGGCTCTTTACTGCCACCGAAAGCTGCACCGGCTGCGGCCTCTGCACCCGGCTCTGCTCAGCCGGCAATATTGAACTGGAAGGGAACAAGCCTGTATGGAAGGGAGGTTGTCAGCAGTGCTACGGCTGCCTGGCCGCCTGCCCGGCTCAGGCCATCACCCTGGCGCAGGAGAGCTTCAGCAGTTTTGTTCTGAACCCCCGGGTCCGGGCGGAGGAGCTGACCCTCTGAATAAAAAAAACCCCCGCCTGCCGGTATGGCCTGCGGGGGCTTGTATTCTCTACTGATCTGTCGTCGGGAGCTCTCAGCCCTTAACTACAATATTCACCAGCTTGTCGGGAATGGCAATCTCTTTCACGATGGTCTTGCCTTCGGTCCACTCTTTGACCTTCTCTTCCTTATGGGCTGCCGCCTTCATATCATCGGGTGAAGTTCCGGCGGGGAGCATCATTTTGCAGCGGACCTTGCCGTTAATCTGTACAACGATCTCTTTCTCATCGTCACGAGTCAGCTCTTCGATGTACTCGGGCCAGGATTCGTAGGCCAGGGTCTCTGTATGACCCAGCATCCGCCACATCTCCTCGGCCAGGTGGGGCGCGTAGGGAGCGATGAGGAGGACAAAGGGTTCCCAGAGTCCGCGGTAGCACTTATCAAGCTTGTAGGCTTCGTTGATAAAGATCATCATCTGGGCGATACCCGTATTGAACTCCAGGTCCCTGGTATCGTCGTTCACCTTCTTGATGGTCTTATGGAGAACCTTGAGCATCTCTTTACTGGGCTCTTCGTCTGTGATCTCACGCTCGGCAATGTCCCAGACTCTGTTCAGGAATCTATTCACACCCACAAGTCCCTTGGTCTGCCAGGGCTTTGACACCTGCAGGGGACCCATAAACATCTCATACATTCTCATGGAGTCGGAACCGAAGTCCCGGATGATGTCATCGGGGTTTATCACGTTTTTAAGAGATTTACTCATCTTGGCGATAACCTGAGATACTTCCTCTCCGGTTTCAATCTCAATATACTTGTCGTCTTTCTCCTCAACCATATCGGTGGGAACAAGAGACTTGTCGGATCTCTGGTAGGCAAAGGAGGTAATCATTCCCTGGTTGATCAGTCTCTGGAAGGGCTCTTTGTCCTTCACAAGTCCCAGATCAAACAGAACTTTGTGCCAGAACCGGCTGTAGAGCAGGTGAAGTACCGCGTGCTCCGCGCCACCCACATAGAGGTCTACGGGCATCCAGTAGTCTTCGGCTTCCTTGCTTATAAAGCGCTCGGTGTTCTTGGGGTCGATGTAGCGCAGGTAGTACCAGCAGCTTCCCGCCCACTGGGGCATGGTGTTGGTTTCTCTGCGTCCTGCGCCTCCGCATGAAGGACACTCGCAGTTCACCCACTCCTCGATATTCGCAAGGGGGCTCTCTCCGGTGTTGGAGGGGTGGAAGTTGTCTGTTGGGGGCAGTTCCAGGGGGAGCTGATCCTCGGGTACCGGCACAATGCCGCACTTGTCGCAGTGTACGAGGGGAATGGGCTCGCCCCAGTATCTCTGGCGGCTGAAGATCCAGTCACGGAGCTTGTAGTTCACAGCCCCTGTACCGATCTTCTTCTCTTCCAGATGCTTTATGACAGTGCTGATAGCCTCTTCCTTGCCAAGACCGTCCAGGAACCCTGAGTTCACATGGGGACCGTCGCCTGTAAAGGCTTCTTCCTGTACATTGCCGCCTGAAAGGACTTCGATAATGGGCAGTTCGAACTTTTGGGCAAACTCCCAGTCACGCTCATCATGGGCGGGAACCGCCATAATCGCACCGGAACCGTAGGAGATAAGGACGTAGTCCGCCACCCACACGGGGATCTTCTCATTCGTAAGGGGGTTGATGGCGTAGGCGCCGGTAAATACACCGGTCTTGTCCTTGGCAAGCTCTGTCCGCTCCAGGTCGCTTTTCAGGTTGGCCTGGCGCACATACTCATCCACCTTAGCCTTCTGATCAGCGGTGGTGATCTTCTCAACAAGGGCATGCTCGGGAGCCAGTACCATATAGGTAGCGCCGAAGAGGGTATCGGGACGTGTTGTATAAACTTCAATGGGGTCGCCGCCCTCGGTGTGGAACACAACATTGGCGCCTTCTGATCTTCCTATCCAGTTTCTCTGCATTGCTTTTACAGAGTCGGGCCAGTCCAGGGTGTCCAGGTCCTCAAGGAGTTTGTCGGCGTACTCTGTGATCTTGAATACCCACTGTCTCAGGTTCTTTCTCTCAACCTGCTGACCGCACCGTTCGCAGCGGCCGTCAAGGACCTCCTCGTTGGCAAGGCCAGTCATACAGTCGGGACACCAGTTGATGGGCATGTCTGATTCGTAGGCGAGGCCTGCCTTGTAGAGCTGCAGGAAGATCCACTGGGTCCAGTGGTAGTACTCACTTGTATGGGTGGAAATCTCCCTGTCCCAGTCGTAGCTGAAACCAAGGGATTTAATCTGTTTCAGGAAGTTATTGATGTTCTCCTGAGTGGTAATGCTCGGGTGTGTCCCTGTCTTCAGGGCGTAGTTCTCCGCGGGGAGACCAAAGGAGTCAAACCCCATGGGGTGGAGAACGTTGTAGCCGTTCATTCTCAGGTACCGGCAGTAGATGTCGGTAGCGGTATATCCTTCGGGGTGGCCGACGTGCAGACCGGCGCCGGAAGGATAGGGGAACATGTCCAGGACGTAGGCTCTCTTATCCCGGGGGAAGGCCGGATCTTCAGAGACCTTGAATGTTTTATTCTCTTCCCAGTATTTCTGCCATCTGGCTTCTATGTCTTTAAAAGGATATTTACTCATGAGAAAAGATCATACCAGAGCGAGGGGAAATAGTCTAATCCTTATCCATTGGAATTTGGGTTTAGAGGGGTTTTGGCCCGGGATAAAACGGGGTGTTTCAGGGGTTGGGCTATGGGTGTGGAGCAGGCAGTGGCGGGCTATCCGCTACTAGGGCCTGATCCCGCCCTCCTCTCGGGCTCCGCTTGGCCCCTCTGCCCGGCGGGCGGGGGCCCTGCCGCTGCTATCCCGGGGGGGCTCATGAATCAGCATATTAAACCTCACCGTTATAATTTTTATAAAAGTCAAAAACATTGTATGATAACGTTTGACGTTATTAACGTATTGCGTTATTAATGGAGAAAAGAGTGATTGCATCGTTCAAAGATAAAGAGACGGAAAAGGTGTGGAACCAGTTCTATTCAAAGAAGCTTCCGCAGGAAATTCAGAGAGCGGCGTTAAGAAAGTTGATTATGCTGCATCGAGCCAAAGATTTGAATGATCTATGGGTTCCTCCCGGCAACAGGTTGGAGCAGCTTACCGGGGGTAGAAAAGGGCAGCACAGTATCAGGATCAATAATCAGTGGCGTATCTGTTTCGCCTGGCATGATGGCTTTGCTGCAGATGTTGAAATTGTCGATTATCACTAGGAGAACTTTATGGACCGTATACCCAATATTGTACCTGGGGAAATCCTTCAGGAAGAATTTATGAGCCCTCTGAATATCAGTGCCTATAAACTCGCCAAGGACACGGGGATGCCTGCCTCCAGGGTTTCTGAAATCCTTAAGGGGCGGAGACGAATTACGGCGGATACAGCCTTAAGGCTATCGGCCTACTTTGGCAACTCCGCCGAATTCTGGTTGGGGATTCAGGATGAATGTGATCTTCGTAAAGAGCGGGTCAGGCTGGAGAAAGAATTGAAGTTGATTCCACATGCGGAGGCAGTTTGAACTATCGGGAAATCCCGAATAGTTGAGATTAGCCTTCCTGCATATCCTGTGCCGGTTCTGCATAGGTTGGAAAAGGGATCACATTCAGATCCTTTTGCTCTGAAATCCATAAATCCAGTTTGGACTGCATATTCAACCAGCTTTCAGGAGAGGTGTTCGTCGCCCTGGCAATTCGGGTTGCCATATCCGGGCTAAGTGATGCTTTTTCATTGATCAGTTCTGACAGTGTCTTTCTGGTTACCCCGAGATCTGCAGCAGCTTCGGTGACAGTAAGGCCCAGAGGTTTTAACACATCTTCTTTTAATACAATCCCCGGATGAACAGGTTTTCGTTTTCCAGTCATTGAACTCTCCTAATGATAATCCCTGTAATCGACAACGTAGGCAACACCGTCTTTGAAGAAGAACGTAACTCTCCAATTGCCGTTGACCCAAACAGACCAGACACCTTTCTCATTCCCGGATAACAGATGAAGCTTATACCCGGGAAGGGACATGTCTTGAACACTTTCAGAGGCGTCCAGACGGTCAAGGATACGCTCCAGTTTACTGGAATGTTCCGGTTGAATACCCTTCTTGCTGCCAGATATATAAAAATGCTCGAGGCCTTTGTGTTTGAAGGACTTAATCATATTAAGTGTAACCTGTAACGTTGCGGGTGTCAATTTGGCTTTCTCACATATATGAAAACAAAACCAGTTTTTCATCTTGGGATATATGAAAAGATTCGGGAAGATATGACTGTCTGATAACTTTGGTTTAGAATGATATATAATGGAAGAGGATATTCGGTTTCATATTTTTAATTGGCTAAAAACTCGTTCTGCCTTCAACGGGGGAGTCTTCACTCGTGATGAATTAACTTATGGTTATAGTTATCAGGGGAAGACAATTCACCTAATGGGGCCTCAAGGGATTTGGTTCCCCCAAGGATTTGAAGTTCCTATATCCATAACGACTACCACTAAAGGTCACTATGATGACGGCTTTAGAGATGATGGAATCTTACGCTATAGCTATCGAGGTACTGATCCCTTGCATCGTGATAATCGAGGTTTGAGGGTAGCTTATCAGAAAAGAATCCCACTGGTATATTTTGTAGCAATTCGGCCGGGGATATATAATGCTGTTTGGCCTATTTTCATCCTAAGAGATAATCCCGAAGAACTGTGTGTCGATGCGGCCATTGATATTTCATTAGATGGGGTTATTGGTCTTAATCGAGATGCTAATGATGATTTCTCAGAATCGGTACTAAGTGTCAGGCGATATGTAACTCGTCAAACGAAGCAGCGTTTGCATCAGTCCGCTTTTCGTGAGCATGTTCTGACTGCCTATAATCGACAATGCACGATCTGCCGTTTACAACACCCTGAATTATTAGATGCAGCCCACATCATTCCAGATAATGATATTCTGGGTGATCCAGTTGTTCAGAATGGATTATCGTTATGTAAGATTCACCATTCAGCATATGATCAGAATATTCTTGGGATTTCAGCGGATTACAAGGTTCATATCCGTCAGGACTTACTTCATGAGATTGATGGACCTATGTTAAAGCATGGCTTTCAAGAGCTGGATAATATAGATATTGTCCTTCCAAGTAAAAAGAAAAATTATCCTGATAGGGATCGCTTAGCTAATCGGTTTGATCTTTTCCGTTCAGCATAGTATTTACGAAGGAATACAATGGGGTATTTATGATTCAGGACTTCCCGCTCAAAACAATGAAATCCCAGGGTGTGCGAGCCCTCAACAAACCGATAACCTTGCTCTGGTTGATAGGACAATACTATCTGTTTGAGAAAACCGAATTTCATTTTATTGAAGCGGAAGGTAAACTGAAGGATTTTATACGGGACTATACGGGGAATCCCATTGTTGTTGATCCTTCTGGCGGCTGCAGAATAACGGGATTCTGGTCTTTCCGGAATCTGATAAAGTCAAAATCAGTAATAGCGGCGGGCCTTCTGTTGTTGATTTACGCCTATATGGCCGGGCTGTCTTTTCTAATGAATTCCTTAGTTATATTCAGAATCCGGACAGTCTGGTTTCATACTGTGAATCTCTCCTTTCTGGATATTTCACGGAGAGTTTTGAAGAGGATGTTCTTTTCAGAACAGGACTGAATTACAGGGATAACTATCTGAAGTCTTCGTCAAATGTTCACCGCAGGAAGCGTGATCCCAAATTCCGTGAAGTTGTCGGCACCGCCTATAATCATCATTGTGCTGTATGCGGATTTAATCTCATGCTAGGCGGATCGTCTATTGCCAATGAGGCTGCTCATATAAAGTGGCATGCCTATGACGGCCCGGATAGAGTTGATAACGGGCTGCTGTTATGTAATTTGCATCATAATTTATTTGACCGGGGAGTATTCACTTTCTCCGAGAACTATACGTTCTCTGTATCAGATAAAGTATCCTCATTGAGTGATGGATTTAAAAAGTGGATTCTGGAGTATGAAGATCGGCAGATTATTCTTCCACGGAAACAGGAATGGTATCCCAGTCAGGATTTTCTGACCTGGCACAGGAAGAATGTGTTCATTTCCTGATATTTATGACTCCGCCGGATTGCAGCGGCAGCCCCCGGGGCGGCCCGGCGGAACGAAGTGAGCCGGGTAGTGCCGCCCCGACAAGGGGCTACGAGCGGAAAGCCGGTTCCGTCCCGAAGGGCCGGCGGCCTCTAACATTCCTGCCTGCAAAAAACTCAGCTTATACCCAGAGCTTCACCGGGCATCTGAATCTTACTCAGCTCCAGGAGCCTCTGGTTGGATGAGCCCCTGAACTTCAGCTGTGTGTCCAGAAGTTCCTGTTTGAATGGGCCGTCGATAAGGACATCGATGTTCTGCAGAAGGCGGCTGAACTCCGGGTTTTTGACCAGGTTTTCATAGATATGGCCGGTGTAGCACCAGATGGTGAGGCCCAGATCCTTCAGCCTCCCCGTCAGCTCCACCAGGTCATCCGCATACCGCAGCTGAAAGGGCTCGCCGCCGCTTAAGGTGACCCCGTCTATAATGTCGAGATTTCCTTTGATCATCTCAAAGAGCTCATCCACCGTGGTCTCCTCACCGGAGTCAAAGTCCCAGGTTTCAGGGTTGTGGCAGCCTTTGCAGTGGTGGGGGCAGCCGGAGAGGAAGATGACGCTCCGCCAGCCTTCGCCGTTGCTGCAGCTGCTGTCGTAGAAGCCCGATAGTCTCAGCATCTCTAGTTTCCGAAGGAGTGGGAGACCCGGTCCCGCTGCTCTGCAAACTTGCCTCTGTTCCACTTGTCCAGGGTTCCCACAAGGTAGCCTGTGATTCTCTCGGTGATATCGATGTCGGTGCTGCCGCACTTGGGGCACTTCTCGGGCTGCCTGTTGTAGAAGTGAAGACCGCAGTCAAGGCAGCTGTTGTCAAAGTGGTTGATGGAGACGTAGCCGATGTTGATATCAAGCATGTAGTCCAGGGCCTTTTTCACAGCCTTGAGGTTGTCCGCGGGGTTGCCGTCCATCTCGATGTAGAAGATATGCCCCGCGGGAGTGAGGCCGTGGTACTGGGCTTCGATCTTTGCCTTGTGGAAGACGGAGCACTTGTAGTAGACGGGAACGTGGTTGCTGTTGGTGTAGTACTCTCTGTCGGTGACGCCGGGTACGGTTCCGAAGACTCTTCTGTCGGAGTCTGTAAAGGTGTGGCTCAGTCCCTCAGCGGGTGTGGCCAGAAGGCCGAAGTTCTTGTCATAGCGCTCGGAGAACTCCTTGCATTTGTCATTCATGTAGGAGACGATCTCAAGACCCAGCTCCTGAACGGTGTCATCCTCTCCGTGGTGTTTTCCCTTCAGGAAGTTGTCGTCGGCGTCCTTTGTGGATGTCAGGGCGACAAGGGCCTCCGCCAGGCCGATAAAGCCGATGCTCAGGGAGAAGTGCTTGATAATATCTTCAACTGTGTCGTGTCCCGAGATGCCTTCATTGTGCTGGGCCAGGTATTTCATGACGTAGGGGAACTGTCTGGCCTGGGCCGTTTTCTGCCAGTTGAAGCGGTTTACAAGCTGAGTCGCCGCGGTCTCAAGGACCCTGTCCAGCTCTTTGTAGAAGAAGTCGAGGCGTCCCTGGAGCTCATCGCTCTCTTTCAGGGACTTCAGGGCGATTCTGACGATGTTGACAGAGGTAAAGGAGGCGTTTCCCCGTCCCACTGAACTGTTGTCGGCAAAGCGGTTTTCATAAACCCGGGTCCGGCATCCCATGGTACTGGGTTCGTGAAACCATCTGTCAGGGTCATTGATATCCCACTTTTCAGACTGGTTGAAGGGGGCGTCGAGGTTGATAAAGTTGGGGAAGAATCGCTCGGCTGTCACCTCCTGTGCCAGGAGGAAGAGGTCGTAGTTCCGGTCGCCCTCTCTTCTGTTGATCCCGGACTTCACCTTGAAGATGGAGATGGGGAAGATCGCTGTCTTGCGTTCGTTGCCCACACCGTTCTGTACGGCTTCCAAGAAGCTCTTTATGACGAGGCGCCCCTCGGGGGATGTGTCGGTTCCAAAGTTGATGGAGGAGAAGGGAACCTGGTTTCCGCTTCGGGAGTTCATGATATTCAGGTCGTGGATCAGGCCTTCCATGGCCTGTCTTGTCTCTCTTACAGTCTTGTTGACGGCATGCTGGAAGACTCTTTCCTGGCCCTCAAGGCCGTCCAGGCTTTCCTCAGTATACTCATCAATCTTTACAGTTTCGAAGGCGGAGTTGCTCTCGCCAAGAAACTGAAACGCCTCTCTGCAGTACTCTTTAAAGGTCATAAGGACATAGGGGGCGAGGTTGAAGTCAAAGGCATGGATTGACTGGCCCCCGTGCATTTCGTTCTGTGAGGTCTGTATCGAGATCGCTGTGAGTCCCACGGCCGAGGAGATCCGTTTGGGGGAGCGTACCCCACCGTTCACAGTATCAAAACCGTTTTTGAAAACCTTGCCCAGGTCTGTCTGAATACATGTGAGAGATTTTGTAAGATAGAAATCAAGGTCGTGAATATGAAGATCCTTCTTCTCATGGGAGACTCTGTCTTCATGGCTTAAAAGGCTCTCGAGGGCAAACTCTTTAGAGCTTTCAAAACCCACTTTTGAAATCATGCCGGAGGGTGTTTCGGTATTCATGTTTCCGTTTTCGTTGGTGAGGTCGTTCTTTTTCGCCTGAATCATCTCGTCGATCTGATGGTAGACCCGGCTTCTTCTGATTCTGTTTCTCTTGTTTCTGTAGAGGATGTACTCTTTGGCTATATCCTCGTTGAGGCGCATGATTTCCTTTTCTACAAGGTCCTGAATGTTTTCGATCTCGATCTGTTTGATGCCGCTCTTAAGGAGATGGTTCTCGACAGTTACAGGTATCCTGGAGAGTTCCGGGTTCAGTTCAACACCAAGGGTCATGCATGTTTTCAGTACGGCATTCTCTATTTTGGTCCTGTCAAAACTGACGATTTTTCCATCTCTCTTAACGACATTCATATATTATCCTTATAGTGGGTATTTGTAATCGGATTTCATGTTAAACACCATATATGGTGCGGTCAAAATCAGCGAGGTTCAATATAAACAGGAAGAGGGGGGTCTGTCCAGACTTGGGGAGAGAAAATAATCATAGGTTTTGTGATTCGTGCAATAAAGGCATTCCTGTGAGAAAATTGCGGGTTTGACAAGTTTCCCCTGCTGAAGAGGTTGGAAACTTTGAAAGGGCGAACAGGATGAATTATAATTGTACAGGTCATTTGATACTTCTGTGTTTGTGCAAATTCAGGAGGTTTTTATGTTTATCAAGAAATTTTCTCTATTGCTGACAGGTCTGCTGCTCACGGTTTCCCTCTTTGCCGGGGGAAAACCCGACGGGGCAGGGAGCGGTGATTCTGAGGGGGGCGGAAGCAGGCCTTCCGGCCGGGCCTCTCTCGAAGGCGAGGTGCTCTCTATCACGGGGATGGACAGCCGTTTTTCCGAGATGATTGTTCTGAACCCCGATGGGGAGGAGCTGGTCCTCAAAGTC
The DNA here is from genome assembly GCA_963676905.2 of Oceanispirochaeta sp. Classification (GTDB taxonomy): domain Bacteria; phylum Spirochaetota; class Spirochaetia; order DSM-2461; family DSM-2461; genus Oceanispirochaeta. The sequence continues at coordinate 538,902 of CAXXVE010000001.1, read as the reverse complement.
CCCACAGCCGCTCTGGAAGCCCAGGGAGTCAAGGAGGGGGATGTTCTGGTACTCCCCGGGAACAGTATGGGAAAGGGAGACAAGATCCGCTTAAGGACAAGGGACCAGGAGCTGGAGTGCGAAGTTCTGCAGCTGCGGACCCGGGACCGGATTCAGGAAATGGATCAGGATATGGAGGACGGAATGGACTCAGATAATAATCCGTCAAAGTCTAAAAAGACAACAGGGGCGGGAACAGCTAGGGGTGTTCTCTCAGGAGGGCTGCAAGGTCCCGCTCTTTCCCTGAAATCACAGCAGTCAGCCCTTCACTGTGAGCCTTCAGATTGTCCATGTTGACAGGGTGCCCTCCTTTGAGTGCCGGGATGGAGAGGAGGGCCTTCAGATTCCTGTACCCGGTGAAATCAGAGCAGAAGAGAAGGAGAGGGAAGGTTTCCCCTGTACTTTGGGCAATGTCCACTTTGCAGCCGAGAAGAGGAATTTCTCTACTGTCACGGGTGAACTCCGGAGCCCCTCTTTCAGGCAGGTTTGCCGGATGTCTCCGGGTGGGTATTGTACTCATGGTTTCTCCTTTTCTTCCTGCACATTATTAAAACATATGACTGTGTCATTTTACGGCACGCTTATGGAGTCTATTCTCAAAATCCCCCCTTTTCAGGGGTGATTCTCATCACTGAACACTATTGCATTTATAAGATTGACAGATTTGATAAAACGTTTTATCCTTCTGATAAATCGTTTTATCAAGCATTAAAAAAGGAGTTGTGAAATGAGAAGTCGATTATTTATCGCGTTCAATCTTGTGTTGATTGTTTTTTCTTTATCCGCAGCGGGTCAGGGAGACAGTGCCTCTGCAGAGGGCGGGGCTGTTCCCGTCCGCTTTACAACATGGACCAGCAATGAGGCCCAGCTGGAGCTGTTTTACGACATGGCCGATGAGTTCAATGCGGCCCAGAGCGAATACTCAATCGATCTGACAGTGGATTCCATTCCCTTCGGCGACTATGTATCCAAGATCACCCTTCAGCTTTCGGGTTCCAATCCTCCCGATATCGGATGGCTGGTTGAAACATCGGCTCCCACATTTATGGGCGCCGGTATCCTTGAAGATCTGAGCGCAGATCTGGCCGCCTATGACGCCGATGACTTTTCCGAGGGAGCCATGGGGCTGTGGACCGAAGGCAGTTCCGTCTACGGTGTGCCTTTTTCAACCTCCCCCTTCCTTATCATCTACAACAAGACCATCTTCGATGAGGCTGGAATCGACAGTCCGGCGGATCTTGTCGACAGCGGTGCCTGGACCTGGGATGCCTTCCGCAGGATCTCTAAAGAGGTGAAGGACAAGACCGGAGTCTACGGATTTCAGGGCATTGACGGCGCTGCCTACAGCAGCCGTGTCTGGCACAATCTGATACCCATGATCCGATCCTACGGAGGAGAGGCCTGGGATTCAAAGGGGAATGTAACGATAAACTCTCCCGCTGCCGTCGAGGCAGTGCAGCTCTTTCATGACATGGTCTACAGAGACAAAAGTGTTGTTCCTCCCGGGGATCTGAGTGATTTCTACGCTGGAAATGCAGCCATGACTTCAGGACAGATCAGCCGTGTCTCCAAGCTCAAGGACGTTTCCTGGGAGTGGGACATTGCTCCTCTTCCCAAAGGTCCTGCCGGAGAAAATGCATCCTATACTATTGGACAGGCTGCGGTGGTCGCCTTCTCCTCCAGCCGCCATGCCGATGCCGCCAGAGCCTTCCTTGCCTTTATGACCAATAAGGAGAACGTAGCAAAGATGGCTGCATACTGGCCCCCCGCCAGAGAGTCCGTCATGAACTCTTCCGGTTTTATTGGAGGGAATCCCTCTATCTCCCTGGACAGCATGGTGGGAACTGTTGTACCCGGACTCAAGCACGGCCGGGTTCTTCCTTTTCATGAAAAGTTTCCCCAGATCTCTCTGAGTGCTTCAGGGGAGTTTGACCGTCTATGGAATCCCGATGCCGATGTACAGGCTGTCATGGATGATGTTGCGGCTGCCATTGAGTCTCAGATGTAATATTAAAGCTTTAGCCTGTCTCACCGGAGCAGGCTGAAGTCACTTTCCCAGGAGTAGATATGCTTAAATCCAGAAACCAGCAGGCTTCGGCCTATCTGTTTATCGCCCCCCAGATGATTGGATACTTTCTTTTTGTACTGGGTCCTCTGGTTGCCGTTGTGATATACAGTTTTCAGGAACGGAACCTTCTGACCGGACAGAATCTCTTTGTCGGTCTGGACAACTACATCAAAATGTTTACATCAGATCCTATTCTGCTGAAGACAATTAAAAATACATTTGTTTTTTCACTTGGCCAGGTCCCCCTGAACATCGCCCTGTCTCTGCTGATCGCCCTGCTCCTGGCAAGGCCCTTCAGAGGAGTGGAGCTTTTCAGGACAATCATATTTGCTCCTGTGGTCACCTCGGCGGTGGCATGGGCCATTGTCTGGAAGTTCCTCCTCCAGGGAGGAGATCAGGGAGCGGTCAATGCCGTACTTGGCGCTGTGGGAATCTCAGGACCCAACTGGCTGCATGAGCCGGGGTGGGCCATGGTGAGCGTCATCGTCAACAGGGTTATCAAGAACCTGGGGATGAACGTTATAATCTTTATCGCCGCCATAATGAATCTGCCGGTGCAGTACTACGAGGCATCCAGAATCGACGGCGCCGGACCCTTGAGGACTTTCTGGAACATCACCGTTCCCCTCCTTATGCCCTCGCTTCTGATGGTGACTATTCTGACAGTGATCGGGTCCCTCAAGGTTTTCGATACAATCCTCCTCCTTACGGGGGGCGGACCCAACCACTCCACAATGGTTCTGGTCTACTACATCTACTACCAGGCCTTTCAGTTCTTCCAGTACGGTTATGCCAGCGCCGTTGCTGTTGTGCTCTTTCTCATAGTTCTGCTTATGACAATCCTCCAGTGGAGTTCCAGAAAAAGGATCAGCCATTATGAAAATTAATAAAATCAGATACCGTGAATATCCTCTGCACATCTATGCTCTTCTGATTGTGCTCTCCATCCCCTTTCTCTATCCCTTCTGGTGGATGCTTATCAATTCGCTGAACTCGCCGGACCAGATCTTCGGGATGCCCCGGCTTCTGCCTGCCGGATGGCGCTGGGAAAACTATGGTGAAGCCTTCAGGTATCAGCCCTTTGCCAGGCAGTACTTCAACAGTGTTTATATTGCTGTACTCGTTACCCTGGGAAATCTGTTTTTTGCAGGGATGGCAGGGTATGCCTTCGGTAAGATGAAGTTCCGGGGCCGGGAGATCCTTTTTCTGATGCTCCTGAGCTCCCTGATGATGCCCATCGAGGTGACTATTGTTCCCAACTTCTTCTTTATGAAGACCTTCAGGCTCATCAACACACATATTCCCCTGATTCTGATTCCCATATTCGGAGCTCAGGGTGCGTTCTCCACTTTTATGATGAGGCAGTACTTTATCACCATACCCGGTGAGCTTGAGGAAGCTGCCTTTCTTGACGGACTTTCTGCTTTCAAAACCTACATGCGGATCATCATACCCATTTCGATGCCTGTATTCAGCTCCACTGCCATACTGACCTTCCTGTATAGCTGGAACTGCTTTCTGGAGCCCCTTGTGTTTATCGATTCGGTAGGCCTGTTTACAATTCCCCTGAGCCTCGCCAACTTCAATGACTCCTACGGACTGCCCCAGTGGCATCTGCAGCTGGCGGCAACCAGTGTTTCGGTGATCCCCATCCTTCTGGTGTATGTGATCTTTCAAAAGAGAATTACAAATGCAATGGCCTTTTCCGGGCTGAAAGGATGAGCCTTATGAACAAAAAGTATGAACTTATAATTATGGGCGGCGGAATCTCTGGAACTACTGCCGGTATTGCTGCGGCCAGGGAGGGCGTTAAGACCCTGATTGTGGAGAAGAACGGTTATCTCGGCGGAATGCTGACTGCTGCCGGTGTGGGGCCCATGATGACCTTTCATGCCGGAAAGGAGCAGGTAATCCAGGGGATAACAGGAGAGCTGATTGAGCGGCTTTCCTCTTCAGGTCTGTCCACGGGGCATATCTTTGATACCACAGGCTACACCTATTCGGTGACTCCCTTCGACATGGAGGGAATGAAATATGAGCTGGAACAGATGTATCTGGAGGCGGGAGGAGAGCTCCTCTACCATACAATGCTGGCGGATGTGGACCACTCGGAAGACCGGATTACAGCTATTCAAGTCTGCAACAAGTCGGGCCTGAGCCGGTTGGAAGCCCCATACTTTATTGATGCAAGCGGAGACGCCGATCTCTGTGCCTGGTCGGGTGTTCCCTTCCTTAAAGGCCGGATCGAAGATGGCGTGAGTCAGCCAATGACCATGAAGCTGCGGATGTACGGAGTGGATATTCCCCGAGTGAGGGAGTATATCCATGATCATCCCGAGGAATTTCCCCGGCTCAAGGGCGATACCGGTCTGATAGACAGGGCCGACAGGCTCTCTATCGGAGGTTTTGTAAAGACTCTGGAAGCCGCTAAGAAGGCGGGGGACATCAGCTTTTCAAGGGAGGATATCCTCTTTTTTGAGACCAACAATCCCGGTGAAGTCATAATCAACACCTCAAGAATTACAGGCCTGGACTCCACCGACCCCTTTGAGCTGACCCGCGCCGAAATCGAGGGACGAAGGCAGGCCCGGGAACTGACAAACTTCTTCCATAAATGGGTACCGGGATTTGAGAATGCTGTGCTCTGCTTCACGGGGCCTTCCGTAGGGGTCCGTTCCTCCCGCCAGATTGTGGGGCTCTACACAGTAACAAAGGAGGATATCCTTGCGGGCCGGAAGTTTGAGGATGCCGTGGTCTGTAACGGCTACCCCATCGATATTCACAGTCCCAGCGGCGAGGGAACCTTTCATTCTCATCTTGCCTGGGGAGAGTTCTATACTCTTCCCTACAGATCTCTTGTCAACGGGAAGGTCGCCAATCTGCTGACCGTGGGACGCTGTATCTCAGGAGACTTTGAGGCACAGGCCGCCTTCCGGACGACACCGGGAGCCGGGGCCATCGGACATGCCGGAGGAGCTGCTGCCGCAGCGGCGGTGAAGTCCGGGCAGGACTTTCCCGATGTTCCCTACGGGGTGATCCGGGATTTACTTCTGAAACAGGGGGCATTCCTGCCCTGAGGAACACAATATGAAAAAGAAGATAAAAATCCGGGATGTTGCTCAGGAGGCGGGTGTTTCGGTCTCCGCAGTCTCTGCTGTGCTCAGCAGCAGGGAGGGCAGCAGCATCCGGGTCAGTCCGGAGCGCAAGGAGAAGATCAGGCGGGCCGCCCGGAAGCTTGGTTATGTTCCCGATCCCGCGGCGCAGAACCTTGTTTCGGGCATAAGCAACATCCTCTCTGTGTTCTCCTACGAGCCGGCCTTTCCCTTCGCGGCAGAGAGTGAGTTCTACGAGTTCCTGCTGGGAATCGAGAAGGAGGCGGAGGAGTCGGGATTCGATATCCTTCTGCTCACCAAAAAGCCGGGTGAGAAAGCTGAGGACCAGGGGCAGGGGATCAATCTGAACCGCCTCAAGCTCGGGGACGGGGGAATCCTGATTGGTATTAAACGGCATACGGAGATCCTTCTGAGGCTGATGGACGATGGTTTCCCCCTTGTTTTTATAGGGCGGCGCGACCTGAATGGCCGGGAGGTCAGTATGGTCGGGTTTGACTATTATTCCATCATTGAAAAACTTGTAAACCTGGTCTGGGACTATGGGCACAGAAATTTCCTCTACCTCTGCTATGAGGTGAAGGAGGAGCCCTATCAGGACCGTCTGAAGGCATTGGAAGAACTTTGCGGAGGGCGCTGTGGAGCCAGTCTTAAAATCTCCAGTCAGGGAGTTGATGAGGAAATACTGAGGGCGGCTCTGAAAGAGGGTACCACTCTCTTCTTTGTGGAGCGGAAGGAGATCGCCCTGCAGCTGGAAGATCTCTGCCGGAAGGAGGGGCTGGTTCCGGGACGGGATATTTCCGCGGTACTGCTGGAGGACCAGTGGTTCAACTCATCATTGAACTGGACATGCTGGTCCAGTGAGAGAGTCAAACTGGGGATGGAGGCCGTCTCCATTTTGAAGGAGCTGATTCAGGGGATTGGGGAGACGCCTGTTGTCCGGCTGATCTCTCCGGAAGTTCATAAGGGAGATACCCTGCTCAGAGTTTGAGTCAGCTGCCGATGACGGCTGTGACAGGTATGGTTTTCTGAACCGGGGGAGTCTGCTTCTGTTCCAGAATGTCTATGAGGAGGCGGACTGTTTCCCTGCCCAGCTCCACACGTTCATCGGACAGTCTTGTCCAGCCCTGAAACTCTCCCGACCAGTCGTCTTCAAAGACGGAGTACGCCAGAGTTTCACCCTGAACTGCACAGCGGTTCAGTTCCTCTCTGAAGAGTCCTGCCGTTGCAAGATGGTCGAAGATCAGGCATGTCCGCTTGCGGTCCACCGCAGGCAGAACGGGGGCATGGGAATCGGCGGTGCAGGAGAGGACATTGGTAAAGCCGTATTTCACCGCTTCCTCCTGCATAAAGAGCTCCCTGTCCTCTTCGGGCTCCCATTTCTTACCCTCCCGGGTGATGTACAAAATCTGATCAAAGCCCTTCTGGCTCATATGTTTCAGTATCCTGCTGATCCCCATCCTGTAGTCCAGGGTGACCCAGTTTGTCTCTGCGGATTTCAGGTTACGCCTTCCTGTGAAAACAAGGGGGAAATTGTGCTGCAGCAGGTAGCTTATGACTTCATCATCCCTGTCTATACCCAGCATGATGGCCCCGTCGGCACTGAAGATGCGGGATACCGTATCGAGCATCACCTCCTCTCTGCCGGGGCGTTTGTTCAGAATAAGAAGGTCAAAACCGAGTTTTTCCGCTTCTTCCTCTATTCCCGCAAAGAAGGGATAGAACTCATTTTTAGCATTGACGGGAAATACCTTCTCGTAGGTGAAGACGGCTATCAGATCTTTTCTCTGTCCCTTGAGGGTCCGGGCAGCCTGATTGGGAATGTAGCCCAGTTCCAGGGCAGTGTCCTGGATCTTCTGCCTTGTCTTGTCGGAGACCCGGATACTCCCGTTTGTTTTGCCGTTTAATACAACCGAAACGGTGGCATAGGAGACCCCTGAGGCCTCGGCTATCTCTCTGATGGTGACTTTACCGTTCTTCTTTGTGCTCATCTGGTTCCTGCTGCTGTCTTCATTATGCCTTTAATAATACGTTTTATCCTGCTTTTTTGGAATAGAAGGATATTTTTCCGGTCTTATCCATCAGTCAATTGCAGTTCTTCTAAAAATTTTGACAATTCATATGGGTCATGGTATTAATGATTAAATGTTTAATCAAAGTGAAATGGAGGAACTATGAAAAAAGGAACACTACTTTGGTGCGCAGGAATCATGCTGATGGTTCTAAGCTGCAGTCAGGACCTCGGTACAGGCGGAGCGGCAAGATCTCTCAGTGCAGACGCGGCAGAAGCGGCAGCCGGAGACGTTCAGTCTCTGGACCTGGAAAGCCTTATGAACTTCAGATTCCTGAAGACCGTTCAGCCGGACCAGCTTGTCCATGATCCTACAGGGGAGCAGATTTTCCCCATGGTGATCAAGGCTGAAGAACACCTGAGCAGCCCCATGGGAAGGTTCTACATGTACTATGCTCCCCATGATGCACCGGGGGGAATCAACCTGGCATACTCTGACAATGTCGAAGGACCCTATACCGACTATTCGGGAAACCCTCTTATCTCAAAAAACTTTGAAGGGATCAATGTTTCCCATGTTTCCAGTCCCCATGTGATCTGGGCGGAACAGTACGGCAAGTACCTTATGTACTTTCACGGAGAGAACAACACCAACCGTTGGGCCTTCTCCTCCGACGGAGTCAACTGGGAGTATGGAGGTGTGGCGCTGCGGGCGAACCAGTTTGGAAGCGGATATACCGAAGCCCAGTACGCCCGGGTGTATGAGTATGAGATTCCCGGGGTCGGCAACCGTTACATTATGCTTCACATGCTGCTTGAAGGAACCGGTAACGGCAGGAAAATCGGCCTGTCAGTATCAAATGACGGCAAGAGTTTCACCCCCTATGATGCCGATCTGATTCTGCCCGGAGCCGACGGAGCAACCAATCTGTCAGGCGCCTCCCTGGTGGTCGTAGATGGAATGTATTTGGTCCTGTACCACACAAGTACCGGGGACATGTGTGCAACGGAGGTGGGAGCTGACTTCTCCCTTGAGAATCACCTCGGTATATTCTACCATGCCAGCGCACTGGCTCCGGAAAACAACAGGGCTGCTGCACCCTTCCTGTATGACGAGGGGACATCCATGTACATGTTTTATGAAGCGGGCCAGCGGGGTAGCACAAAACTGGCTCTTGCAAAGGTGATGGACAGCTCCTGGAACCTCCTTTTTGAAGCGGAGGATCTGCCCGTGAGCTCCTACGGGGCCCCGCAGTCAGACTTCTACGAGGCTGAAGCCAGCGGAGGAGGGGCTAATAAACTTGACTCCGACAGTAACGGTGATTATGTGGAGTATCAGGCAGATCTGCCGGCTGCAGGTGAGTGGAACATCACTGTCAGAATCAAAAAGCACAACAGCCGGGGAATGTTCAGACTCTATTTGCCCCAGGCCGGCTCCTATGTGGGAGATGAACAGGACGGCTATGCTGCTGTGAATCAGTACATCGATCTGGATATGGGCAGCTATACATTCAATTCATCGGGAACAAAGACCCTTCGTTTTGTTGTCACCGGTCAGAATCCGGCCAGTACAGGAAGAACCCTTGCGATAGATTCCATACGTTTTTACAGATGAAATTCTGAAATTGTTTGATGTAAGTACTATGCGGTGGAGTTCTGCCCTTTGGCTGGATCTCCACCGTTAAAAGCTTGTGGTTGCATATTGCAGGTTCTTGTTATCATATCCCATACTGATAGTAAGGAGAGCGGGATGGATGAGACCCATATGAAAACACTCAACTTTTACAACCTCAACTCGTATCCACTATCAGAGAGTTATGAGTCTGCTGAGGTTGAAAGCATGCAACGAACTCTCGAGTCCTGTTTTGAAAAGAGGAGTCGCCTTCTCGAGCTGGGTTTCGGCTCAGGCCGGGATGCTTCTTATATGCAGGCCCGGGGCTTTGATGTGACGGGTATAGACGGCTCATCCAGGATGGTGGACGAGGCTGTGAAGCTTCATCTGGAACTGGAGGGGCGGCTCTTTCAGGGCATACTGCCTGATGCTCTGGAATCCCGGGATTTGCTGCCGGGATCTTTTGACGGAATCTATGCTGTTGCGGTGCTGATGCATCTGAAACCCGGGGAGCTTGCGTCTGTTTTCAGCTCTGTTCACAGGCTTCTGGTACCAACGGGCAGGTTTCTGTTCTCCGTTCCCCTTGAACGGGATGATGTGGATGAGAAGGGCCTTGACGGAAAGGGGCGGTTCTTTCTCTCCTGGAGCCGGGAAGAGTGGTCGGCCCTGGCCCGGAATTCGGGATTCAGGGAGCTGAAAGGCTCTGTCACTGAAGACGGGCTTGGACGCTCGGGTGTCCGCTGGCTGACTCTGGTGCTGGAAGCCGTATAAAGAGTAAAAAAACACCTCCCCGCAGAAGCGGAGAGGTGCCATTCATCTTAAATCTTAAATCTTAAATCTACAGAGAGTCTATTTAAGCCAGGTGCTGATATGCTTTACAGCAAGACGGGCGCTGGTGATGGAGAAGCCGCTGGCCGCACCGTTGGCAATCCTCATATCGTAGGTGTCTCCGTAGAGACCGCCTGCATCCAGTCCGATGGCATAGAGGGAGGGGACAATCTCTCCGTCCTTGTTGATAACCTGAAGGTTCTCTGTTACCTGTGAACCTCCGACGGTGGCATACATTCCAAGAATCACTTCAACAGCATAGAAGGGTCCTTCTTCGATGGAGAAGAGAGCATTTTTCTCAAGATAGAAGTCAGGGTCGTATCCCTGTGCGGTGTAAGTGTTGATTTTGGAGACACTCTCAGCCAGTCTGACGGGGTCCATTCCGGTCTTGTCCGCCAGTTCTGCGATGCTGTCCGCCTTGGCTACCCAGTCGACTCCTTCTCCCAGAGCCTTGTCCAGACCTGCCTGCAGTTCGGGAACCATAGAGGGCATACCGAAACCGAAGCGCTGGCCTGTAGTCATAAACTCTTCCACTGTCTTCTGGTCGAAGACAACATAGGCTTTTCCACCCACAGTCTCTGTGGCGTTGGAGCGGTACTCGATGGGGAGCCTTTCGTTCATATACCGGTCTCCCTTACTGCTGACAGTCAGGAGTCCCTCGTTGTAGACGGCGCTGAGGATACCAGGGTACCGGGTTTCGGGGCCCATCTGCTGGCTGATGGGAATGGGCATTACAAGGCCGGCTCCGAGAACCGCGCTCATCCCTGTGAGCTTGGCGTCTACCTGCTCCAGCATATGGATTCCGTCGCCCTCACGTCCGCCGGCGCCGATGTTCTGGTATCCGGGGAAGCGGAGGTATTCGTCCTTCAGTTCCTGGTTGCTTGAGAATCCTCCAGTGGCCAGTATCACTGCATCGGCTTTGATGTTCAGGATGCTTCCGTCGGGGCGGACGGACTTGATTCCTGCAACCTTTCCGTTTTCAATTATAAGGTCGGTGGCGGGAGTCTCAAAGAGGATCTCTCCATTGGAGCTGTCATCGATCATCTTCTGCAGAGTCTGAACGGCAAGACGGCCTGCCTGACCTCCGTCAAAGAGGTGCCATGCCACGTTTCCATCGGGGGGATTGGCTGTGATGACCCCTCTGAACTTGACACCCATGTCCATCAGCCAGGCGATGGATCCTCCGGCGTTCTCATAGAAGGCCTTGAGGAGGGAGGCATTGGAGAGCCAGTGACTGAAGTCCATGGACTGTTTGAAGATGGTTTCCACTTCCATGTGGACTCCGGCGGCCTCCTGTACGGGACTGTTCAGGCCGAACACACCTTCCACATAGTTGAAACCGCCTCCGGTGTAGGACTGTTTTTCCATAAGGATTGTATCGTATCCCGCCTGGATGGAGGCCGTAGCGGCGGCAAGTCCTGCTCCTCCGGCTCCCGCGATTACAACCTGTGTCTCAATTGTTGTTTCTTCGGCGGCGGCTTTGACTGCCTTTTCTTTTATAAGGGAGGAGGGATCGGCTCCCGCCTGTTCTACCGCATCCGATACGGCGTCGATGATAGCCTGGCTGACAAAGGTCGCTCCCGAAACAGTATCTATGGAGAGGCTCTGCTCTTCCACTATTCCTTCGGGAATGACCTTCAGGGCCTTGTCTGAAACTCCTGGAGTTTCATTGTGCTCTGTTACTTTTACTGCTTTGATGCTGCTGTCGGTGAACTCTACTTCCACTGTGACAGGGCCGTTGTGTCCCTCTCCTGTTGCTGTGTAGGTTCCGGGATTGTAAGAGACAGAGCTCTTGCTTCCGGAACATCCGAATACCAGCGTCAGTGAGAGAAACAGCACGGTCCAAAGGGCTGTTCTTCCTGCTTTATACATACTTTCTCCTTGCCTGAATTCAGGCTTCATAGGGAGATTGTAAAGTTTCAAGCAGCTTGAAGGTCAAGGAAAAGATAAAAAAATATCTATATAATTTTACAGGAGATCTGATAGAGGTATCGGTCCCGGCCTTCGGAGTGGAAGATCATCAGGTAGTTTCCCGTCACAGGTCCGCTGAGCTGATGCGGGGACCCTTCAAGAAACCACTTGATCCTTTCAATATCTTCAGGTTCAAGAAAACCGGCGGAATCCCTTATCAGGCAGGCTACCGCTACCTTTGATGGTGGAAAGTACTCTGCTTCCGGAGGGACTGTGAGCCCCTCCCTGAGAATATAATCTTCATCCATTGAAAAACCCCAGGATACTTCGGAGGCATTCAGGGTGCAGTGCTCATGCACAGGGAGCTTCATGGAGTAGTGGAGGAAGGGGAGGCGTTCCATCCAGAGGGAGGCGAATTCCCTGAGCTGCCTTTTCTTGATGATCTCCCCTTCTTCGATGGAGCTGAAGCGGTAGAACCCCTTGCGCTCCGAGATTCTGATGCTGTCTTCCAGAGCCGCAGTCTCAGAGATTGTCCGACGGTACTCTCTGAGGTTTTCCCTGATAAAGGTGAGGGTTCTGATCTGTTCATCCAGAGATACTTCTTTTTCCTCAAGAAGCCCGAGGGTTTCCTGAATACCCCCTTCTGTGACGATGCGGGAGGCCTCTTCCAGGGAGCATCCGAAACTCCGCAGCAGCTTGGTTATTAGAAAACGGCAGGAGTCATTGGGGGTGTAGAGGCGATACTGATTCTCACTCTCTTTAATGGGATCGGCAATTCCCCGGGTTTCATAAAAGCGCAGCGTGGAAGGGGGGATGCCTATAAGCCCGGAGAGCTCGCCTATTCTTTGAAATGTACTCATCAGAGAGTGAGTATAGCACTCAGCATCTATAAGTAAACAGGGGTTGATCGGGCCGGCCTGCTTAAAAAACGAAAGGGATTTCTATCCTGGACTTACTGAAGGCAGTCTGAGATCAATCTTTCATTTTTTTTATCCATTTTCTGTAAGGACTCTTGAAAGCAGATGAAAAAAGGAATATAAATACTACAATATAGGTAGTAATACTAGTAATTATCCCGAGGCTGTAAGTTTGTGCTGCGGGAAGGAGGCAGATATGAAATATGAGGGGATTGAAAAGCTGATCGGGAATACCCCCCTTGTCAGGTTGAACAGCCTCTACTCCGGCAGCAATGAGGTCTATGTAAAGCTGGAGGGACAGAATCCGGGCGGCTCCGTCAAGGACCGCCCGGCACTGCAGATGATAAAGGATGCAGAGTCCCGGGGGGATATCAAGGCGGGGGATACCCTGATAGAGGCCACAAGCGGAAACACAGGGATCGCCCTTGCCATGGTGGCAAGGCTCCGGAACATGAAAATGGTACTGGTGATGCCCGAGCATATGAGCCGGGAGAGGGTGGATACGATGAAGGCCTTCGGCGCCGAAATCATCCTGACCTCACGGGAGAGCGGGATGGAGGGAGCCATCGACAGGGCCCGCGAACTGGAAGCCTCCGGCGAGGGGATAATCCTGAATCAGTTTGCCAATCCCTCAAATCCCCTGGCCCACTACCTGACAACAGGTCCCGAAGTCTGGAAGGATACAGAGGGACGGGTTACACATTTTGTGGCCTCCACAGGTTCCACAGGAACTATAATGGGAGTATCCCGGTATCTGAAAGAACAGAGTTCTGATATCCAGATTGTTGCCGCCCGTCCAGACTTCCGGGGCGGCATTCCGGGTATTCGCGCCTGGCCCGATGCCTATCTTCCCTCCATTTATGAGGAGGAGAGGATTGACCGTAAAATCGAAGTCTCCCGGTCAGATGCGGTGGACACGGCAAAGGCCCTGGCCTCTGAGGAGGGAATCTTCGGAGGTATATCCAGCGGCGGGAATGTTTTTACAGCCCTTCAGCTTGCCCGGGAACTGGATGAGAAGGGTGTGACGGGAGCTGTCATTGTTACGGTGATCTGCGACCGTGGAGACCGTTATCTGACAACGGGTGTTTTCAGCTGAAACAGGAGAAGTAGATGAAAGTAGTATTGAAGAGAAAAAACAGCGAGGTGCTTTTCGGAGCATACAACGAAGACGGGAATGAGCTTGCCATAGACGGTTCTCCGGCCATCGGAGGGACTGGCGGCGGCTTCCGTCCCATGGAGCTTGTGCTGGCTTCGGCGGCATCCTGTTCAGTTATGGATCTTATCAGCATACTGAAGAAGCAGCGTCAGGACCTGGTGCATATCGAGATTGATGTGGATGGGGAACGGCCTGCCGAAGGGGATGTGAAACCCTTTACCTCCATTCATCTCCACTACAGGATCTATGGGGATGTGAAAGAGGGACGGGCTGAGAAAGCGGTCGCCCTGTCTGTAGAGAAGTACTGCTCAGTTGTCAGTATGCTGCAGAACTCAGTTAAGATCAGTCACAGTTTTACAATCCTCCCCGCTGACAGCATTCCCGGAGGTGCCGGATGAAGGACAGTGAATGTAACAATGAAAGCTCCTATGCTCCGGATACCCTTGCCATCCGAACGCAGACCGCACGCAGCGGCCACCGGGAACACTCCCAGCCCGTCTACCTGACTTCCAGTTTTGTCTTTGATACGGCAGAGCAGGCCCGGGACACCTTTAAAGGTGAACTGGACGGGCAGATCTACTCCCGGTACAACAACCCCAATACCGATGAGTTTGTTGAAAAACTCTGCCTCCTGGAGGAAGCAGAGGACGGAATCGCCGTCTCCTCGGGGATGGCCGCCATGTTCGGTGCTCTGGCCTCTCTTCTCCGGGCGGGGGACCATATAGTGGCGTCCCGCTCTCTTTTCGGTTCCACCCTGCAGATCATCACAAACATCCTCCCCCGCTGGGGGATCACCTACACCTATGTTGCGTCGGGAGATTATGATGAGTGGGAGAAGGCGATCCGCCCCGAAACAAAGATGTTCTTTGTAGAGACGCCCTCTAATCCCTGTCTCGATATTGTGGACCTGAAAAGACTTTCGGAGATGACCCGTGACCGGGGAATCATTCTGGCGGTGGACAACACCTTTGCCACACCTGTACTGCAGAAGCCCCTCCTTCTGGGAGCTGACCTTGTACTCCACTCGGCCACAAAGTTTCTGGACGGTCAGGGCCGGGTTTTGGGAGGAGCTGTTCTGGGACGGCAGGACCTGATTGATGAAGCCCGTTTCTTTGCCCGTCAGACGGGACCGGCTCTTTCGCCCTTTAACGGCTGGATGCTGTCCAAGAGCCTTGAGACCCTCTCCCTCCGCATGGACCGCCATTGCAGCAGTGCTCTGCTGACGGCTCAGCATCTTGAGTCTCTTGAATCTGTCAACTATGTTCTCTATCCCGAGCTGGACAGCTTTTCTCAGAAAGAGGTGGCCGCCTCACAAATGAAGAGGGGAGGAGGGCTTGTGTCCTTCGAGGTTCCCGGCGGAAGTGACGGAGCCATGAAATTTCTGAACGGCCTGGAAATGATCTCCCTCAGCTCGAACCTGGGAGATGCCCGTTCCATCGCGACTCATCCTTCAACAACAACCCATGCCAGGCTGACTGAGGACGAGCGGATTGCCGTAGGTGTGACTCCCGGTCTGATCCGTCTTTCGGTGGGCCTTGAAGAGGCGACAGATATTCTGAAGGATCTGGACCGGGCTCTGGAAAAGGCCTTCGGCTGAGATCCGGCAGCTTAAGCCGGATCTGCAGGAAGGCAATCAGGACATCATCTTCTGTATGGCAGAGGTGAGTCTCTCAACGGTTGCCAGATCACTCTTGAGAAGGTCATTGATAATGTCGGTGCTGTCCTTCATATCCCGGACGGCATCGGCAATTTTTTCCTCACAGGTTTTAACCTCATCCGAAACCCCTTTGACCCCTTCCACCTGGCGGCGGATATTGGACTGGTTTCCAGTCAGGTTCTTTGTGCTGTTCTCTATCTCAAGAGAGTTGTCCTGAAGCAGGGTCATTCCCTCTACAATCTGACGGCTTCCCTGGGAAAGCTGGGTTGAGGAGGCGCTGATCTCAAGAAAAGAGTCGGCTACAACTTCTATCTCCTTTGAGATGGAGTGAAAAGATTCCAGACTGGATGCCAGCATGGAGCTCGTGCCTGACATGGAGTCGGACAGGGATTTTACATTCCGTGCGATAAGGCCGGAGTTCTCAGTTGTGCTTCCGGCAAGTTTGCGGATTTCGTCGGCAACAACGGCAAACCCCTTTCCCGCATCCCCCGCATGGGCGGCCTCGATGGCGGCGTTCATTGAAAGAAGGTTGGTCTGGGCGGCTATATTTTCAATAAGGGAGTTTATTTCCAGAAGTCCCTTCATCTGCTGCTCCGCCTGTTGAAAGAGCACATTCGTTTCGTTGATCTTCCCGATGCTCTCTTCAATAACGGTCTGCAGTTTTACCGAGACATCTTTCTTTTCACTTGTAATCTGGGCCACAGAGTTCAGGGATGTGGTCATCTGGGTCACCGCTGCGGTTGACTCCTGAACCACCGAGTTCTGATCAAACACAGTCTGCTCGAAGGATGCCATGGCTCCCTCGCTCTCTTCCAATGAGTGAATCGAGCTGTCAACGCTGCTGTTCAGTGCGGCACAGCGGTCGCTGATATCCTCTGTCAGGCTGAGAATATGACTCAGGCCGTCAACAATAACCTGATACTTGCCGTGAGCATCCCGGCTGCTCTGCAGCTCTTTTGCAGAGAGGTTGACAATGGAGGTTACTTTGGCAAGAGCTGCCTCCGACTTCTCAACAGCTTCGGTTATCTCCTCTATGCTCCGGCTTCTTGCCCGGACAATACTTGAAAGCATAATCAGAATCAGAGTATAGATTGCCATGGCTACTATCATCTCATCGATGGCCTGAGCCAGCTGTTCAGGAGGAATCTGAGGACGTATTTTTATCATAAAGGTTCCCAGAGTCACGGCGATGCTTGAGAGGCTGAAAATCAGTATCCTGGATATGGAACGGGAACACAGTACAGACGTTATAAGTACTGCCATGGATATCAGAATATACTCAAGAAGCTGCCAGGGGTGTTCATAGTCTGTGGTGATTGTAATGGCGCACATGGCCGTAAAAACAATGATCAGGGTAATAAAACTGACAGTCCGCAGCTTTCCCTTGAGAACAAAGAAAAGAGCTGCTGCCAGCAAGCCCGCAGTGACAATTTCAATCATGCCGACAATGGCTTCTCCCGCAATAATATCACCGCCACCGATGGCCAGAAGGACAACTGTCAGCATTGCCAGAAAGGTGGCTACACCGGGTGCCTGCATTCTGTCCTGTACATCATGGTCTTTATAGATTTCGTTGAGATTCAGCTTAATAGGCATTTACTATTACATCCTCATTTTTTTGTTATTAAGTAGAATACTAATTCATTAATAATCTTTTATAATGATTCAGAACATATTTAAATCACTTTTTTCTTTTTATCTCTGATATCACAGTTATATCAGGTAAAAAAAATCAAATAGCTAAAAAAATATCCATTTTAGGCGGGAAGCATCTTGCCTCCGAATCTCTTCCTGAGTAAATTGTACACCGATGTACATGTACACGCGTGTACAATTACTATTTGGAGTATGTAATGAAAGGATTATTGAAGACGGTATCAGTGCTGCTTGTTCTGCTGGCCCTGGGATGCAGCGCACGTTCAAACTGGGCCGACGGTTGGTATACAGGTACCGGAGAAGGAGTTCATGGAACCATTGAGCTTTCGGTTTCTGTAGAAAAGGGCAAAATTGCAGAAATCAGAATCGATAAACAGCATGAGACCGAGGGTGTTTCAGATATTGCTCTTGAGGAGATTCCTCAGGCCATTATCAAGGCTCAGTCCACAGAGGTGGATACAACAGCGGGAGCTTCGGTTACTTCCGGAGGAATCATTGAGGCCGTGGATCAGGCCCTTGTAAAGGCAGCGGAGGCAAAACAGTGAAAAAAATCATAAGAAATACAGTACTGGGACTTCTTGTCCTTTCGGCAGTCCTGCTGAGCTCCTGCTCCGGTGCAGCAGGAAGTTATGATGTCGTTGTAATCGGTGGTGGTGCCGCAGGGCTTGCCGCATCAATCGAGGCGGCGGAAGCAGGTGCTTCTGTAGCGCTTCTTGAAAAGATGCCCATGGTGGGAGGGAGCACAGTCCTTTCCGGCGGGATAGTCTATGCAACAGGTTCAAGAATGCAGAAAGAAGCGGGTGTGGAAGACAGCGTGGAAGATCTAGTAGCCTACTGGTCCGACAGGGCCGACGGCAAGAATGACCCCGAATACCTGCGCTTTGTGGCTGAGCGTTCAGGAGCCACTATCGACTGGCTTCTGGATATGGGTGCGGAACTTTCAGGTCCTTCTGTATCCGGTACAAGTCCCGTACTGCGGGCTCATACATCCACTTCCCACGGCGCCGGAATCATCAACCCCATGAAGGCGAAGGCAGAGTCTCTGGGAGTGGATATTCTGACAAGAACAGCCGCCAAAAGCCTTGTGAACAAGGACGGTGTAATTACCGGAGTTCTGGCGGAAGACAGAGAGGGGAAAACCCTCCGTTTTGATGCAAAGGCTGTGGTTCTGGCCTCC
Organism: Oceanispirochaeta sp.; assembly: GCA_963676905.2. Classification (GTDB taxonomy): domain Bacteria; phylum Spirochaetota; class Spirochaetia; order DSM-2461; family DSM-2461; genus Oceanispirochaeta. Next base: position 520,760 of record CAXXVE010000001.1, on the reverse strand, counting down.
GGCGGTTTTGACAGAAACCCTGAACTGATGCAGGAGCTGGCTCCCGTTGCTCTGGGGCACAAGACCTTTGCCGGTTCCGGGAACAGCGGGGACGGTCTGGTTATGGCCCGTGAACTGGGAGCAGATGTGGTTTCCCACGGCGGAGTCATCGGATTCAGGGCTGTAGAGGGCGAACCTGCCTACACCTCGGATATCTGCATGCTGATGTGGATGCCCTATATGTATGTAAACCTCAGGGGAGAACGCTTTGTAAACGAGGTTCTCGATTATCCCCTCTTTTACGATGAGCTTATCAAACAGGATGATCAGACCGCCTGGATGATCTTCGACGGCAACAGCTATGTGGAAACACTGGATCAGGCCGTGGAGAAGGGCTCCGCCTTCAAGGCATCCTCCCTTGAAGAACTCGCCGGTCTCACAGGGATCGACGCCGAAGGGCTGAATGCCTCGGTGGCTGACTACAATGCCATGATCGATGCCGGCAGGGACAGCGCCTTTGGAAAACCCCTTGCGGGGCTCCCCCGGGTGGACAAGGCTGACTACTATGCCCTGAAGATTATTCCCGCCATTCTTGGAACTCTTTCGGGCATCCGCACTGACCTGGATACAAGGGTTCTTGACGGAACAGGCACACCCATCCCCGGCCTCTTTGCAGCCGGTGAGGTAGCCAACGGCAGTTTCTACAACACAGTGTATCCCGCCAGCGGAACATCAATCCAGATGTCCCTGACCTTCGGCCGTGTGGCCGGACAGATGGCGGCAGCCAGATAATCATAGTTCCGGTTTCTCTCTGTCCCCCCGGGCCGGAGAGAAAAGTATATCTTAAGCCGGTATCCCGTACCGGAACTGACCAAAATCCTGATTTGCAGTATACTGTGGGTCAGGATTTTTTTAAGGCGGAGAGAATAATGGCCGGGAGCAGGGATAAGATACCCACACAGGACAGGATACTGGACAAAGCCATCGAGGTCTTTGCCCTCAAAGGCTATGAGTCCGCCAACCTCGTTGATATATCATCGGCTCTGAACCTGACAAGGCGCCCCCTCTATTACTACTTCAAAGACAAGTACGGCCTCTACTGTGCTGCCTACGGCAAATGGGAGAGTGAGTTCTCTTCAGGTATGGAAGCCATTTTGAAGAAGGAGAAACCGGTCCTTGAAATCTACAGGGACATCATTGTCTTCTGCATCGGTTTTTATCACCGCTATGCGCCCAATTTTTTTGTCGGGGTCTGCAGCAATCCTGATCTCAGCGAGATCAGAACGCGCTACTATAAACTTGAAAAAGAGATCTTTCAGAAGGAAGTGGAACTCACCAAGGCTGCCATGGCCAGGGGGGAGCTGAAGAATGATACCGATCCAGAAAAACTGGTGGCCATCCTCTTCTCCATCAACGACGGCCTGAGGACGGGGCTGGAGCGGGAAGGAACAGGAATCGACCCTGGTGATCTGGAAGATCTCATAGATATTCAGCTTCTGGGGATTAAAAGCCGCTGGGCGCCATAAACCAGACGGACAGCCTGGAGGAACTCCCCCCTCAGTCCTCATCAGCAAGATTCAGACTGAAGCGGGTTAAGCCTGTATCAGGAAAATAGTTCCCGTCCCAGTCCATCGGCTGTCAGTATGGCTCCGTAGACCATATCGGGGGTCACTTCAAAGGGCATGTTGTGGATTGTTTCCCCTTCGGCACAGGCCATTTCAGCCACCGCCCTGATCTCTGTTTCTTTTATCTCATCCACTCCCATCTCCTTCAGAGTGACAGGGAGTCCCACAGCCGCGCAGAACTCCATCACCTCGGCAATCTCCTCCATGGGGGCATTTTCAAGAATCAGCTGGGTCAGTGTTCCGAAGGCAACCTTCTCTCCGTGATAGAGGTGGTGGCACTGTTCCAGTACTGTAAGGCCGTTGTGGACGGCATGGGCTGCGGCAAGGCCGCCGCTTTCAAAGCCGATGCCGCTGAGGTATGTGTTGGCTTCAATTATGTTCTCCACAGCCTGTGTGGTAGAGTTGTTTTCCACGGCTATTTTGGCTTTCAAACCATCGTCCAGAAGGGTGTTGTAACAGAGCTCCGCCAGGCTCAGGGCAGATAGTGTCGGCTTGAGCCCCGTCATATTGGAGACTCCCGACTCACCGCAGGCCCTGGCTTCAAAGTAAGTGGCCAGAGCATCACCCATTCCTGAAACAAGGAGGCGGGCGGGGGCGGCTGCAACAATGGAACTGTCTACAATAACCAGATTGGGGTTGGCAGGCAGAACAAGGTATTCGTCAAAGATCCCTTCATCGGTGTACAGAACCGACAGGGCGCTGCAGGGGGCATCGGTTGAGGCTATGGTAGGAACGATAACCACAGGAGATTTCAGGTGGTAGGCAACGGCCTTGGCGGTATCCAGAAGCTTTCCTCCCCCTACGCCGATAACAGCATCGCAGCCCTGGGATCTGCAGAGTTCAACAAGGCGGTTTACTTCGGTCTTGGAGCACTCCTTGTTGAACTCCTCAAAGAGAAAGGATTTTCCGCTCTCCCCGAATCCTGTTTCAATATCCCCGCCGCAGCGTTTTTTTCCGCCGGGGGTGATCAGGATCAGGAACTTCTCTCCCAGAGCAGCGGCATGGGCCGCTGTATTCTTAAGCTCTCCGGGACCCTGAATATACTTTCCCGGGGCAATGATTGCTTTACTACTCATTCTGTTCTCCTGATAATAAATCGATGTATAGATATCGATATAATTATATCTAACTTATTTCAGGAGGCACAAGAACTGCCGGATGTTTTCACTGACGAATTTTCTTTCATCCGGCAGAAAGGATAGGACAGGTCAGTAGGCCTTGATCAGATACATAAGGGTCCAGATGTTCTTCACCTCTTCGGGAAGAACTCCGCAAATGGGATCGAAGTATTCCATATACTGCCGGACGGGGTAGTGGGGTTTCCCCTCTTCATAGTGGAAGATCAGTGTATAGTCAGGATCATCACTTCCTGATTCAGAATAGGCAATTCTCTCCACTTCTCCTGAAGGGGTATAACTTATTTCTGTGGATTCCACACTGGAGTCTTCATCACTTTTAAGAATTCTGATCAGACGGTTCTGACTGTCATATTCGAAGCTGTAGCTGTAGTGTTCTTCACTGGAGGAATAGCTGCTGCTCTCGGTCTCGGTGACGGAGCTGATCTGTCCGTCGCTGTTGTAGTTCATCCGGAAAAGGCTTATACCGCTGTAATCATCAGAAGCGCTGTACTCTATGGTGACCTCCTGAATCAGGCCCTCACTGTAGCTGAAAGTCTGGCGCCCGTCAGTATCCTCATCGGACCATTTAATAAGGCTGATTCTGCCCTTATCATCATAGCTGTATTTTTCTGAAATATTGAAACTATAATCAGCATCAGCCCCTGAAGTAACATTTACGGTGCTGATCCTGTTCTTGTTTACATACTCATAGGCCTGAGTCTCTGTATAACTGTCATACTCTCCTCCCTTGATAATCCGTATCTCTGCAGGAGCGTTTCCCTTTGAATATTCCATATCAACATAGATTTCCTCTTCTATGCTCATGCTTGTGGCCAGGCGCTTCATCCGGCCCGCATCGTCATAGGACGCATCAATACCCTCTGTGTAATCGGTATATGCAATTTCAATGCTTTTCAGGCGCTCCTGTGATTCTTCCCCGGTCTGAGCCGTTAATCCGGCAGCTGTCAGAAGCAGGACCAGGGAGATAAGCAGTGTTTTACAAGACATGCCGTGGGCAGTGTCAGATTTCATCATTGTGATTTCCTCATCAGTTTTTGGAGTATACAGATAAGATAGCGCATTTTTGAGAATAATACAGAGGGGTGAAGTAATGTAATCCATACATAATGTAAAATAAATTTGACATATAGTAAAATATATACTACTTATTAATGAGTAAGGAGTTATTTATGAATTACCATGAAAAAAGCAGTGTTGCCGGAATTCTTACTTCTGTATTTGTGTATCTTTTCTTTCTGAAGAACCTCCAGGGCCGTCTGGCGGATCTTGATGCCGCCCTGCATCTGCAGGCCGCGGCAAAAACTGTGCTTATCTTTATTGGAATCTCCATCGTTGTCCGAATCATCGCCGAGATCCTTCTCAATATCCTCTATGCCATTGTAACGGGAGAGGGGAAACCAGACCCCTCCACCGAGGATGAGATGGACAAGCTGATCTCCCTCAAGTCCGAGCGCATCGCCTACGTTGTGGCCAGCCTGGGTTTCCTTCTCTCCCTGGTCCTTCTGGTGATGAATTACTCACCCGTACTGATGGTCATTGTCATCTATGGATTTCTGAATCTGGCGGAAGTTGTCTCCTGTGTCCTGAAGATTGTGTTCTACAGACGGGGCCTCGTATGAAGGAGAAAAAGAGTAGGATATCCAACAATATCCGCCGCCTCCGATTTGACAACGGAGAGATGACCCAGCAGCAGCTGGCCGAGGCGGCGGGTGCCTCAAGGCAGACCATTGTGGCCATCGAGAAGGGGAAGTACTCCCCCTCCCTGGAACTGGCCTTCCGCATTGCCGGAGTTTTCGGCACCGGCCTGGAGGAGGTCTTCAGCTATGACTCCTCCCCTAATGAAAAGGAGTAATCTATGACAGTACTTGTATTGGGTGCTACCGGCGCCACGGGAAAGCTTCTGGTTCGGGAGCTTCTTAAAGAGGGGCATCAGGTCAGGGCCCTTGTGAGGAATCCGGCAGCCCTGGATCAGGTTCTTGACCAGGACGGAGATGGTTCATCCCCTGCGGGGCAGCTTCGCAGCGGTCTGACAGTCATCAGGGCCTCTGTGCTTGAAATGCCGAAAGAGGATCTGATGGAGGCGGTCAGGGGATGCGATGCCGTTGCCTGTTGCCTGGGGCACAATATCTCTTTCAAGGGTGTTTTCATGCCTCCCCGCAGGCTTGTTACCGATGCTGTGGAGCGAAGTTGCCGGACAATCGCGGCATCAGGGCCGGACAGACCGGTAAAGTTTGTACTTATGAATACAGTCGGCAACGGGCCCCGGAATGAGATTATCTCCTTCAGAGAGAAGATACTCATGTCCCTTCTGCGCCTCCTTGTCCCTCCTGTCAGTGATAATGAAGCCGCTGCCCGTGTTCTCTCTAAGATGGGAGACGGTGAGTTGGGTAAAAAGAGTCCGGTGATCCGCTGGTGTGCCGTACGGCCGGACAGCCTGATCGACGAAGATGATGTGACGGAGTACAGAATTTCACCTGCTGTTGAGCGCAGCCCTCTGTTCAATCCCGGTAAGACAAGCCGGATCAATGTAGCCCGGTTTATGGCCGATCTGATTACGGATGCCTCTCTTTTTGACAAGTGGGAAGGAAAGCTGCCTGTTATATATAACAGTTGAAATATTCGGAATTCAGTACTATTTCTTTAACTTAAGGAGTTATGAATGAAAATCAGATTTTTCGAGAAACAGGCATGGATCATCTTTCTGATCATAGGGGTTATGATTCTGGCAGGCGCCGTTCCCCACATGCTGGGAACGAACACAGATCCCGCCCTGGTCAAGACAATCAGCGGACTCTCAATAGATGAGCTCAGGGCAGACAATGAAAGTTTTTTCGCTTTGTATGACTTTTATTTCAGAAGCAGTGGTCTGTCAGACCTGGGATTTGCTGTTTTATTGATCTTTATTGCTGCAACAGCCTATCGACGGGGGCAGAAGTGGGCCTGGTTTGCTTTTCTGATCGTACCGGTCTGGTTCTTCAGCTGGATACTTTTGAGTATGACCCTGCCTGCTGAATCAGGAAGCTTGCTCTACCCGCCCCTGACGGTTCTGGTGATCTTCAGCCTGGCAGGACTGATCCTGCCTGTCAGGGTTTTCTTCGGGTCTTTAAAAGCCGGGTCTTAACCCCTTATTCCCCGCTCTTGACCCGGGGAACCGTCATGGCGAAGAGGGTATTCCCAACGGCCATCAGGGCTGCCAGAACAAAGAGCCACTCCACACCCAGGGCCTTCCACAGGAAACCTCCGCCGAAGGCGATGATGACACTTATAAGGTGGTTGATGGATATCCCCGTGGTCAGGGCCGCGGTCATCTCCTCCTTGCCGTCGCTGATCCGGCTGACATAGACGCTGGCAGCCATACTGGCATTGGATATGACCCAGTCCAGGATAAAGTTGATGCTTATCACCCAGATTGCCACCTGTGGTGAAAAGAGCCTGTGGGCAAATCCGTAGAGCAGACAGACAAAGAAAAGCACCACCGTATCACCTATCATTATGGCCCTGTACCCCAGCTTGTCGATGAGCTTTCCGATCAGGGGGGTGAAGAAAATATTCAGCAGGGCGCAGATTCCAAGCAGGGAGGCCAGGTACTCTGTCCGGGCTCCGTAATGGAGAATCAGGAGGTAGGGGCCGAAGGTCAGAAAAACCTGCTTCCGGGCGCCGTAGAAGATTTCAAGACCGTAAAATTTACTGTACTTCCTGGCAAAGTAGAGGCGTTTACGCTCCAGTTTCCCCTTGGACTGAACCATGCCGAAGGCGGCGGTGAGTGCCAGAAGTATCATAAAACCTACGGCAAAAAAGATAAGGACAAATCCTGCCCGTCCGCCGGCATCTCTGTCGCTCCTGATGGAGGGCAGCAGAAAAATGAAAGGGACAAGGGCAAGACCGATGACCTGTCCTGCATTCTCGATCCCTCTGAGCAGTCCGATAGCCATTCCCTCTTTGCCCGGTTCCGATGAATGGATCGCATAGGACTGGCGTACAGGCATGATCAGGTGCTCCCCCAGACTCCAGAGAGTCAGGGCTACAACAGCAGGAACAACTGATGTACCCACAAGGATAAAACAGGCCATACCCGCCAGTGAGAATCCAAGGGCAACACGGATGATATGGCGCTCCGCCAGACGGTAGAAGAGGGCCAGGAGAATGAAGAGAAGGAGACCCGGGAGTTCCCTGAAAAACTCAACAACACCTCTTCCCGCCTCATCGATGCCGAGCCAGGCCAGATAGTTATCCTGGACTCCCCGGAAGAGTCCGCCGCCGAATCCGAAAAGCATCATTGCTAGAAGAAAAAGCCAGTATCGTTCTACTCTCTGGGACCTGAAGGCCCGGGTCATTGCTGAAATCATGGTTCTGAGCATACTCCTATACCCTTTTCAGAGCAATAGTTCCAACCAAATGATTAACCCGGGGGAGGGAACTCTTTTTCTTTTATTAGCGATTTGATATTGTATCTTCTTGAAATTAAACCCTATTAAAATGGTAGACATATGACAGTAGATACACTCCTTTCAAAAAAGATATCCGACGCCGTTCTCCGGTACAATATGATTCAGGACGGTGACAAAATCCTTGTGGCCGTATCGGGGGGGAAGGACTCCATGTCCCTCACCTACAATCTGATGAAGATGAAGAACAGCGGCTTCCCTATAAACTTTGACTTCACCTGTGTCCATATTAAGACGGACTTCTGCAACTGCGGCAAAAAGACAAGAATGGAGAAATTCCTCGAGGCCTGGGGTGTGGATTATGAGATCAAACAGGTTCCTGTGATCGCCCGCCTGAAACCCGGGCGGAAGATGAACTGCTACTGGTGCTCCACACAGCGGCGGATGGAGCTGATCAAGTCCGCCGAAGAGAAGGGCTGCAACAAGATCGCCCTGGGTCATCATATGGATGATATCCTGGAGACCTTTTTTATGAATATGTCCTACAAGGGAGAGCTCTCCACCATGCTTCCTGTTCTGGAGTATGACAACTATCCCTTTACGGTGATCCGTCCCCTGGCTCTTGTGAAGGAGCAGGATGTGATCCGCTTTGCCACAAAAAACCGCCTCAACAAGCTGGTCTGCACCTGCCCCTACGGCAGGGAGTCAAAGCGCAAGGATATGAGGGCTGTTATAAACGATATGGCAGAGGGAGAGGAGTCCATCAGGGACAATCTTTTCAAAGCTCTGGAAAATCCGGTGGAACGTTATATGATGGGAGCCATGAACGCCTCCTCAGAGCCCGATGCTGAACTGGCTGAACGGACTTCTCAATGGGTTAGAAAGGAGGGCTGGAAGAGCGCCGGCCCCGAGGATATCCTGGCGCCTGAAGAGGGGGTAAAGAAGCTCCCCTGCCTTGAGGGAAAGCCCTGCCCCGAAGGGGCGGACTGCGAAAAGTGCCGGACTGAACTGGCATCCTGATCCGGCAGCCCGGGTATTTCTGACCCGGGGCGCCTTTTCATCAGTAGCCGTCTGTATATTCTGAGATCTTGTCGCCCTCGAAGCGGTAGTAGTAGGCGGCAATGTCGTTCTCTCCCTCATCCAGATAGATATGCCCTTCCAGGTAGACCGGCAGATAAGGATCGGTGCTCACAGGCTTGTCCATTATCACATAGACCGTCTGATTGGGCGGGGGCGGCGGTACATGGATACAGGCTCCCTGATAGGGAACAAAGAGAAAGGTCTTGAGCCTGTTAAACTCTCCCGGCACTGAATCCACACCGACAGCATAGCCCGGAATCCGGACAGCCACACCGTCTATTTCGGGATTGATGCCAGGTTCGGGAGGAACCGAGCCGTCTCCCGAGTAGTTGTAGTCCTCTTCGTACTTTTGCATCTGCTCTTCGTAGTATGTGAACTCTTCAGGAGAGATCAGATCCCACCAGGTAATGTCATCATAGCTGGTTCTGCTGCGGAACTGTACAAGCTGTTCCTCAGCCCGGGGCGATGCGGTACCGGCTGTGCGGTTTTCCGATGCCCTTTCAATACTTTTCAGCTCTTCAGAGACCTCTGCTGTGCTCTTTTCAAGAACATCCAGCTGGCTTGCTGCGCCGGCAAGGAATTCTCCCGCCAGCACACCCGTAACAACTGCAACTGCAAGCACAGAGGCTGCAATAATTATCTTTTTCAAGTATTAACTCCTTATTGTCATTCCGTCACTCAGGGAGCGTCTGTAAGCCGCTGCCGCGGGAACCAGCCCTCCCAGAATTCCTGCCGCCATGGTCACTCCCAGAAGGGCCCACTCAATCAGTGAGGGAAGGGTCCAGGGGGCATAGAGGCCGTGGGAACGGAAAACCGGCTGCAGGACACCCTGCAGTCCGTAAAGCAGCAGCACACCGCTGATACATCCGGCTGCTGTTACAATCAGTGATTCATAGAACAGAATCCTGAAAAGGTCCTTTGCTGTGGCGCCGATGGAGCGGAAAAGGGCCATCTCCCTCCGCCGCTGCTCCAGAACCGCAAGCTCGGAGGTCAGCAGGGAAACCAGACCGATCAGGACAACGAATGCCGCAATCCCTGTCATAATAGTCTCGGCGGAACCCATTATCCGCCACAGCTCATAGAGGGCTGCTCCGGGCATAATCGCAGTCAGGGGCTCTCCTTCGCTGTTGTTTATATCCCGCTGCATGCTGATGGCGGCGGTCCGCTGCTTCAGTCCCAGATAGACCGCGGTAATGCTGTCGGGTCTCAGATCCCTTGTCATCACCTGTTCGGCCCTGACTGTTCTGGTCTGCATTCCGGTTTCCCATCCCACATGGATGGCGGTGATTCCCTCAAGGGGCACATAGACCCCGTTATCCACGGCAGTACCGGTCTGCTTCAGTACAGCCTGAACCTCAAAGGGCATATTGTCATGGCGCTGCAGGGTGAAATGCCCCACACCATGGCTGAGGATAATCTCATCTCCCGGCTTATATCCCAGATCTCTGGCCACATTGGCCCCGATTACCGCATCAAAGGGAGAGTCAAAGTTCAGCTCTCCTGATGCCAGTTCCAGATTCTGATGGGCGCCGTACTGAAAGGCGTCGAAGTAGAGCCTGTTGGTTCCGACCACCCGGTACCCCCGGTGGGAGTCTCCCAGGGAGATGGGAACGGCCCACTCCACCTCTTCCCGTTCCGCCAGGGACAGGTACTCTTCGTACCCGATATTGTTTACGGCATTCCCCATATGGAAGACCGAGTAGAGGAGGAGGTTCAGGCTTCCCGTCCGGGAACCGACGATCAGATCGGTGCCGCTGATGGTGCGGGAAAAGCTGTCCCGGCTGATCTGTGAGCTCCGCTGTACTGCCAGAAAGAGGAGGACCGACAGGGAGAGAGATATGTAGACAAGAAGGACGATTTTCTTTCTGCTTATAAGGCTCTTCAGGGCAAGCTTAAACATTGATCTCCTCCATCTTTACAGTCCGGGGGAATACGGATTCCATGGCTTTGTTGTGGCTGACCACAACCAGAGTGCTCTTCAGCTTCTCTGTTTCCCGGAAGAGAAGCTTCAAAAAGGCTTCGGCAGAATCATCGTCCAGAGCCGATGTGGGTTCATCCGCAATAATCAGTTCCGGGGCCGTAATCAGGGCCCGGGCGGCGGCGACCCTCTGCTGCTGGCCGATACTCAGTTCGGTCACCTTCTTTTCAGGATCGATCTTGAGGTCAAGGTGGTGCAGGAGCTCCACTGCTCTCTCTTTCATCTCCTTAGGATTAACCTTCTTATCTGGTGAAAAGAGAAAGGGGGCTGTGATGTTTTCCACTATATTGAGATAGGGGATCAGGTTGAACTGCTGAAAGATAAAACCAATCCGCTCACCCCGGAAACGGTCCCGTTCCTCGGGTTTCATGGCTCCCGGCTCTTCTCCCAGTATCCTGAGGACTCCCCTGTCCACTGTGTTTATGCCGGCAAGCAGGGAGAGGAGAGTTGTTTTTCCGCAACCGCTTTTCCCCTGAAGGAGAAGGGATTCCCCCCTCTCCACCCGGAAGCCCCTGATTCTGAGAAAAGGCGTTTCCTGGCCGGGCCAGCTGTATTCCATATCTTGTATTTCAATTGCTGCTGTCATCATACCTCCTGGTATCAGCACTGCTCATTTTTCCATTAAACCCACCGGGAAAGTTTCGCTCCCCCGGTGGGCTGATCCGGCGGGCGGGCGCCGGGTCACTCATCTATTTCAGGTTGATTCTGGTCTTTCCGTGGACGGCTGTACCGCCGGACTGTCCAGCATCGGATACGAGAACCCAGCTTATCTTCTCCAGGGAGGGGAGGGTTTCGAAGAGGTTCTTCAGGTCGATGGCTCTTGCATTTCCGTCCAGATCAAAGCGGATGCGGATCTCATAGTCGGGATGTTCATGGCCGTGATCATGGTCGGCGTCGTGGTCAGCATCGTGATCATGGTCAGCATCGTGGTCGTGGTCAGCATCATGATCGTGGTCAGCATCGTGGTCAGCATCATGATCCCCGGGAAGGACCACTTCCAGGCTATCGGGCGTCGCCTTTTTGAACATAGAGTACCTCAGTTCCGCGAGAAAGGACTCACCCGACTCGATCCTCTCTACCAGATCTTCCAGGTGCTTCTTTTCCTCATCTGAAGGATTGTCGTGTTCAAATCCGGCAAAATCGGCGCCGGGCATCGTGATTTCCATCTCTATATGATCACCGTGCATTACGATGGCGAGGTCCGCTTCCCCATGGACATGGGCTCCATGAGAGTTTGCATAAAGTGAGGCGGCGGCGAGAACCGCAACCGCTGTGAGAATTAGCTTTTTCAAAGTATTTTCCTTAAATGTGTATTTTGAGGTCCGGCCTTTCAGGCAATGGAAAATACAGGAGGGGCTCTGGTCCGTGGAACCGCACAGAATGCAGTCTCAATGACAACAGTTTGTGGAGGCAGTACATTTTCCGCCTCGGGGACAGGGAGTCCTGCAAAGGCTTTGAGGGGCAGGGTTCCCTGATTCTGATCTGCCATAAGGCAGAGGGGACAGCTCTGTTCATCGTGGTCATATTTCTCATTGTGATGAGCATCGTCGCTGCAGTTATGATCGAGGGGAGAGTCGATGATATGCTGGCGGGGAACCAGCTGATGATGACTTCTGTCTCCGAGAATATGGAGGTCCCCTGTGCTCCATATAATGAGCATGGAGAAGAGAGATAATATATATCTGAATCCGGGACCCCTAAGTTTTTTCATAAAGCCATATTTATCCAGTCATATAAAAAAAGGTCAAGGCTGAGCCATATTCTGAATATGTATTTATTATGGAGCAACCGATTTTTTTTACTGGAGATCTCTTCTTGCTGCATTTTTAATACTATAATATACAAATGCTTTTATATGATTATTGATTTCGGGTAAGGTCAGTCAGAAATACGAGATGAAAAACTATTTTCAATTCTGTCTATTCAGTTTGCTTATTCTCATTCTACCATCACATCAGATTTGCGCTGAAGATATGCCAAGTGCTGCGGGGGGTGTTCTGGATCTGCGCCGGTGGGATTTTGAAGCCATGGGACCTGTTAAGCTTAACGGTGACTGGGCCTTCTACTGGAATACTCTGCTGGAGGCGCCGGCGGGTACAGACAAGGCTCCATCATCATATATTGGTGTCCCCGGATTCTGGACAAAGTACAGCTCCGCTGAGGGTGAGGCTTATCCTTCCAGAGGTTACGCAACTTATCACCTGAAAGTCCTTCTGCCTCAAACAGATGAGGAGTTGGGGCTCTCTCTCCATGATGTGGAGACGGCCTACTCTCTTTATGTAAACGGCCGTAAAAGAGCCTATGCCGGAACCGTAGGAGTCTCTCCTGAAGAAGTTGTTCCCGGATACAGGACCAATACCTTCAGCATCGGATACAAATATCCAACCCTGGATCTTGTCATTCAAGTCTCCAATTTTCACCACAGAGGCGGAGGTCTCAGGGAGGTTGTGAAGCTGGGGCTTGAACGGGACCTGCAGGATGAACACAAGAGAAATCTGGCCGTTGAACTCTTCCTTGTGGGCAGTATCTTTATAATGGCTCTCTATCATCTGAGTCTCTTTGCTCTTTCAAGCAAGGACAGGACCACCCTTTTCTTCGGACTCTTCTGTCTGATTCTCACTATGAGGACTCTTGTCGTGGGGCAGATGTTTGCCTACGAGCTCTTCTCTTTTCTGCCCTGGGGGATTCTGCACAGGATAGAATATCTGACCCTTTTTTGGTCGGTTCCGGTTTTTGCAATGTATGTCCGGGCCCAGTTCAAGGATCTCTTTCTGCCGGCGGTATTTCATTTTTCCTGGATCTCATCCAGCATTTACAGCCTTGTGCTTCTGGCTCCTACACGCATCTACAGCAGGACTGTTCTCAGTTATGAGATTCTGGCCTTGGTGATTGCCGCCTATGCCCTGTTTGTACTCTTCAGAGCCGCCCACTACAGACGCTTTGGCGCCGGTATTATTCTCGCGGGTTTCTTTGTTGTCTTTTTACTGCTTGTCAATGATGTGCTCTATGCCAACCAGCTTATCTATACAGGGTACTACTCATCCTTCGGCCTTTTTGTATTTATCCTCTCCCAGGCCTATCTTCTTGCAAGCAGGTCCGGCCATTTGAACTATATGCTTGAAAGGCAGAACGTGAGGCTTGAGAGGATGAACCGGGAGCTGGAGGACAGCCACCGTAATTATGAAAAGACCAGACTGGGAGTGATTGTAGGGCTGGCCAATCTTGCCGAGTTCCGGGATGAGGATACCGGCGACCACCTGCACAGAATCAGTGCCTACTGCGGGGTTCTCGCCATAGAGCTGGCGAAGCTGCCCAAGTATTCAGACTACCTGACCAAAGAGTATATTGACGATCTCTGCCAGTCTTCCATTCTTCATGACATAGGAAAGGTCGGTATTCCCGACTCCATACTCCTTAAGCCGGACAGGCTGCTGGATCATGAGTTCGAGGTGATGAAGCAGCATACAGTAAAAGGGGCCGTTACCATCAAGAATATTGAGGACAGAATAGAGACGGGTACCTTTCTTACCCTGGGATACAGGATAGCCCACTACCACCATGAGAAATGGGACGGCACAGGATATCCTGAAGGCCTCAAGGGGGAGGACATTCCACTTTCGGCAAGGATTGTAGCTCTCGCGGATGTTTATGACGCCCTCACATCCAAGCGCCCCTATAAGAAGCCCTTCAGCCATGAGAAGGCCCTCTCTATTATGAGGGAGCTGAGGGGCATTCAGTTTGACCCTGAAATATTCGATGCCTTTGAAGAAATTCTTCCTCAAATCAACCGAATCAGGCAGGAGTTTTCGGCTTAGGCACTCTGCCTCTTGTTACATGAATCAGCCTGACATGCTGGCATAGTTGGAAAGAGATCTTTTGGGAATTCTTGGATCTTTTTCAATCCAGTGTTTTTGCGAACCACTGGGCTGTCTTGGCAATCACCGTATCCGCCAGAAGGCTGTCTCCGGAAAGGACGTTGTAGATATGGTCTGCCCGTTTTACTTCGTAAACCTCTGCACGGGGATGGATCGTCTTCAGGACTGCTGTGTTTGAAAAGAGGTAGTCCTCTGTACCGTCGACAATCAGCAGGGGCCTCTTCTTATAGGCCCGTGAGGTCTCCAGAGTGTTGTAGGCTGTGAGTGACTTAACAAACTCCCTGCTGTGAGTGATGGTTCTCCAGCCAAGATCCACAGTGACCTGCCCGTCTCTCAGAGCCGCTGCCCTGTCCTGTGAATTCAAAAGAGATGTATATTCGATGCTGCTGAACCAGGTTGCCGCCGATGCAATCTCTTTTGGCCTGGTTCCGCTTACATACTGGACAACTCCCCCTCCCATGCTGAAACCCAGGAGTCCGATCTTTTTCGTGTCCGAGGCAGGCAGGGCCTGTACATATTCCAGAGCTTCCAGGGCATCCTCCATCACTGTGTGGAGGGTGAGAAATGTTTCACTGTACTCAGGAGAGTCCCAACCCCTGTAGCCGATTCTGAGGGAGCTGATTCCTCTTTCGGACAGAGCGTCGGCGGTGTCCCTGAACATATTGCCCACTTCGTCCTTTGAACTTGCATAACCGTGGTACATGATTACAAAGGGTGACTTTCTGTCTGAAGCGAGAAGCAGGGTTCCCTTCGCTCCTCCGGGCAGTGTTATTTCAGATTCTCCCATGGGAAGAATAATATCACTCTTTTTTGATGATGCGCAGGATGTAAACACAAGTGTCAGGATCAGGGGAAGGTACAGTAACTTTTTCATTGATCTCTCCGGAAAACAGACTGGTCTTAAGTTTATTGAAAAAACTGTTTCTGAGGAAGCCGGTCTCCTGCCTTGTACAGCAGAAGAGGATCTGACTATTTGAGATTCCGGACAGACTCTCTTATGATCAGTTCATTCGGCAGTTTATAGTCCAGGTGTTCATGCTTTTTTTCTTCAATCTGCTTAATAAGGTGTTTTGCAGCTGTTGAGCCCTTGAGGATAATATCCTGGGCAATCGTTGTAAGCGGGGGAGTGATCAGTTCAGAAAGATAGATGTTGTCATATCCGATAATGGAGATATCTTCCGGTACTCTGATGCCCTCTTTCTGAAGTATCGACATTATCTCGACAGCCAGAATATCGGCGGTGACGAAAACAGCCGTATGGTTCCGGGCAAAGTCCAGAAGCTTCTGCTTGACCTCTTGCGAGGCATAATGGAGTCTGTCACAGAGAAAGATATCTTTTTCGGCAGAGAAGGAGAGCCCTTTGGAATCAAGTACGGAGCTGAAACCATCCATACGCCTCGAGATTACTGAAGTCCGTGAGGTAATGACAGTTTCGAAGCCTATAAAACCTATCTTCCTGTGGCCCATCTCCACCAGATGCTGTGCCGCCATAGCCGCTCCTTCAAAGTCTTCAGATCCGATATTGGGGTAGGAGAGGCTTTCGTCGTAGGCATCAATAAAGACAGCGGGAACATCCTTCATCATTTCAGAATTGGGTTGTTCATTGTCAAGAAGGCTGAGGATGACGATTCCCTCTACACTCCAGTTGCCCAGAAGTTTGTAGAGATCTTCATAGCTTGAGATGGAGTGAACCATCAGATAGTAGCCGCTGTTGCTTATTTCCGATTCAATACCGCTTAAGAGCTGGGAGTGGAAGGGGTCCTGCAGCAGTCCCTCCAGAACCTTGGGAAAGATGACGCCGATTATCCGGGTGGACTTGTTGGCCAGGGCCCGTGCATTTTTATTGGGGATGTAGCCCTGTTCTCTAATGACAGTCTGTACCTTGTCTATGGTCGACCGGGAGACTCTGCCCGAGTTTCCGTTGATTACATTGGAAACTGTGGTCGGAGTGACTCCTGCCAGCCTGGCTATGTCTTTGATGGTCATCCTTGTCCCCTTTTCCTGATGCCTTAACTTTTCATTGACAGAATTATGCAACGGGTGCTATCTTTTAATCAAGTTTACCGTTAAACCTTTGATTTATCAAGGTTCGGTGATTTTTTTTACCCCATAGGTTTACCGTTAAACCTAATAGAGATAAAAGGAGTTTTCATGAAAAAAGCAGCACTTTGGATTCTGCTGTCAGTCTTTGCCATGGTCCTTTCAGGATGCGGTGGTTCATCCACGGGCAAGAGCCTTACCGAGGATACAACAGCACAGAAAAATCTTCCTGTACTGGGAGAAAATGTAAAATTTGACCCGAATATTCTGATCAATGACGGGCAGCCCATTGAAGTGGAGTTCTGGATCTGGGACGCCGAGGAAATATTTGGAGAGATTATAAGCGGTTTTGAGGAGATCTATCCCAATGTAAGCATCAAGCTTGTTAAGCAGCCCTGGCAGGACTTCTGGACGAAACTGCCCCTAGCCCTTCAGAACGGTAACGGACCCGCTCTTTTCGGCATTCACAACTCTCAGCACGAGAACCTTATCAACTATCTGGAACCCTATGATATAAGCCTTGAAGATCTGAAGGCGGATTTTACAGGAGTTGAGGGCCATGTCATCGATGATAATGTCTACTACATTGACTACGGAATGATGACCGGAAGCATTTTCTATAACAAGAAGATGTGGAGGGACGCCGGACTGACTGATGCCGATATCCCCTCCACCTGGGATGAGTTTACAGCCGTTGCACAGAAGCTGACCAGAAAAGACGATAAGGGTTACATCACACAGGCAGGCTTCAACTACAACAAGGATGTAAAATCCATCATTATGGGGCTGAACTACCAGAAGGGACAGCTGATGTTTCAGGATGATCTTAAAACAATCGATATGGACAATTCTGTAACTGCAGAGAATATGCAGTTTCTCATCGATCTTTATGAGACCCATGACGTGGGTTCCAAAGACTTCGGAATCAATGACTCAGAGAGCTTTGGTCAGGGACAGTCTGCCATGGTATACAAGTGGGGCTGGTTCTATAACACCCTTGTAAACGACTATCCTGACATCGAGTTCGGTGTGTTCCCCGTACCTGCACCGGGCAGTACCACTCCCTTTGCCTATGACAGATATAACGGTGAGTCCACCATCGGTATCAGTGCTACCAACAGCGAGCAGGATAAAGAGGTGGCCCAGGCATTTATCCGGTATTTCATGTCCAACGACGATGCCATGAAAGCCCTCTGTCTCAGATATTCAGTATTCCCCGCCAAAAAGAGTCTTGTAAATGATCCCGAGGTTGAAAACCATCCCGTCATGAAGACTCTTGCTCCCTATGTGGACCGCCTGATCTGGCCCGGTCCCTTTCCCGGAATCATTGAAACCCAGATGCAGCAGACCTTTGAAGAGATTATCTATAACGGTACCGAAATCAAAGAGGCTATCCGGAACGGAAATGAAACCATCCGTGAGGATATGGCAGGATCTGACTTTGTCTCTACTGAAAGACAGTACAAATATATAAGCGAACTGTAAAAAGGAGCTCATAAAGGGGCGGTCTGCCGCCCCTGTTATCCGCTATGAAAGATAAATCATTTTCACTGGAGAGTTTTCTCTCTCCCAAAAATGTAGTGCTTGTGATGCTGGGACTTTTCTACTCCCTCTTCCTGATTTTCCCGGTGGGAATCGCCCTTGTGGGAAGTTTCCATAACTGGAATCCACTGAGAGGAAGCTTTGAGTTCACCGGCTTCGATCACTATATCAAGCTCATAAAAAGCCCCCTGTTCTGGCAGAGCCTGTTCAATACACTGTACTTTTCCTCAATTGTTATTGCGGCCCGTCTCGTGCTCGGCCTGGGAATCGCCTATATGCTCTTCTCAAAGATGACAAAGGCCAGGGGATTTTTCAGGGCGGCCATCTACATGCCTGTAGTGACACCCCTTGTTGCCGTCTCCTTTGTCTGGCTCTGGCTCTATAATCCCCAGTTCGGTCTCTTCAACCAGATTCTGGGAACAAGGTTCAACTGGCTTTTCAATAAGAGTACCGCTCTTCCCGCTGTCATGGTCATGACTATCTGGAAAGATTACGGCTATGCTGTGGTTCTCTTTCTGGCCGGGCTGTACAACCTGCCTACCGACTGCTATGAAGCAGCCAGAATCGATGGAGCATCGGGTCCGAAAATATTCTGGAACATCACACTTCCCCTGCTGAAGCCGATGACCCTCTTTATCTTCGTTACCTCTCTCATCTCCTATCTTCAGGCCTACCTTCAGATTCTGATTATGACCGACGGAGGCCCGGGGACATCGACCTATCTATCCTCCTTTCTCATCTTTGATGAGGCCTTTGTTAAGTATAAGTTCGGCTATGCATCGGCAATCTCCTTTGTCATGTTCTTCCTGATTGCCTGTTTGACCTCTGTTACTTTCAAGATTACATACTTCGGAGGTTCCCGTGATTAAGCGCAAACTCCAGAGCATAGCCCTTCATTCAGTTCTGATCTGTCTTGTCATTCTGACGATCACTCCCTTTGTCTGGATGTTCCTTTCATCTTTTAAAACCAATGCGGAGATCAACGCCATTCAGTCCTCTTTGCTTCCCCGGCAATTTACATTTGACAATTACAGCAGCGTCCAGAGCCGTTTCAATTTCCTGCGCTACTTCTTCAACAGCCTCCTTGTGACACTCTCAGTCACTCTGCTGGTGGCCTATACAAGCACAATGACCGGATATGTGCTGGAGAAGAACCGCTTTAAGGGCAGAAATGCAGTGTTTGCTCTGGTTCTCTCAACAATGATGATTCCCTGGTTTGTGACAGTTATCCCCAAATACAGCCTGATGCTGAAACTGGGATGGATGAATATGTACTCTGCGCTTATTGTTCCGGCAGCATTAAGCGGTTTCGGGATATTTATGATGAAGCAGGCTCTTGCCACTCTACCCGATGAAATGCTTGAGGCCGCACGGATGGATGGAGCATCGGAGTGGTATATCCTCCACCGCATCGTCTTTCCAATGTCACGCAATGCCATAGCCAGCATTGTTATTTTTCAGTTCCTCTGGTCCTGGGAAGATTATCTATGGCCTTTTCTTGTGATCAACTCGGAGAGTAAGCAGGTTCTGGCCGTGGGGCTCAGACTTTTCAGCGGCCGCTACAGCACCGATTACGGCGGCCTTTTTGCCGCTGCAGCCATCTCGATTCTGCCTGTTATTCTCATATACACCCTCTTTCAGAGACAGTTTATAGATGGTCTGGCCGCCTCCTCGGTGAAGGGGTAGGAAAGCATCCATCAATCAATAATAAGGAAAGATTATGCCCGAAAAAAAGATCTGCCCCAGTGCGGCAGACAGCAGAAATATAGTGAACCTGGGAAGAGCCCGTTTTACAGTGCTCACCACCCGCCTGATCCGTATGGAGTACGATCCCGAAGGAGTCTTTGAGGACCGCCCCACCAGAATGGTTCTGAACAGAAACTTTCCAGCAGCCGGTTTCAAGGCAAAAAGATCCGGTGAGGGTGTGACCATTGAGACTGAAGACCTCACTCTCTACTACCATGGGGGACCCTTCAGTGCACACAGCCTGGAAGTCTCACTGAAGGCGGACTGCCATGTGCACGGCAGCCGCTGGCACTTCTCACAGAAGCAGAACACTCTGAAGGGGACCTGCCGGACCCTGGATGAGGCGGACGGGGCAGTGCCTCTGGATGAGGGCCTTGTCTCCAGGGACGGCTACGCCTTTCTTGATGACTCGGATTCCATGGTTTTCGAGGGAGACCAAATGGTTCCTGCTGACCGTCCGGGCTGTGTAGACGGTTATTTTTTCGGCTATGCCAGGGACTACTTTGGAGCCTTGAAGGACTTCCTGCTGTTGAGCGGCGGTACGCCCCGGTTGCCCCGTTATGCTCTTGGTAACTGGTGGAGCCGCTACTGGGCATATACACAGGATGAGTTTCTCTCTCTTACCGACTCATTCAGGGAGGAGCATATCCCTTTTTCAGTCTTCGTTATGGACATGGACTGGCATCTTGTGGATGTGGATGAGAGGTTTGGCGGCGGATGGACAGGTTACTCCTGGAACCGGGAGCTTATTCACTCTCCCCGGGAGCTGTTGAAAGAGCTGCACCGGCGGAACTACAGGGTGACTCTGAACCTCCATCCTGCCAGCGGAGTCCGGGCCTATGAGGATGCTTACAGACAGATGGCCACGGCCCTCGGCGTGGACCCCGATTCTGAAGAGACCCTGCCCCTGAGACTGGAGGACCCGGATTTTCTTGCCGCCTATTTTCACTACCTTCATCATCCTCTGGAAGAGGAGGGTGTGGACTTCTGGTGGATTGACTGGCAGCAGGGTTCTGTTTCAACCAAGCCTGGAGTGGATCCTCTGTGGCTGCTGAATCACTATCACAGCGAGGATATGGTGAAGAGGGGACGGGAGCCTCTGATTCTCTCACGCTATGCCGGGCCCGGCAGTCACCGCTATCCCGTAGGCTTTTCCGGAGACACCGTTATTTCCTGGGATTCCCTGGCCTTTCAACCCTACTTTACCTCTACAGCAGCCAACATAGGGTATAACTGGTGGAGTCACGATATCGGCGGACATATGCAGGGAGTGCGGGATGGGGAACTCAGCGTCCGCTGGCTTCAGTTCGGTGTTTTCAGCCCCGTTAACCGTCTTCACAGCTCAAGGAGTCTCTTCAACTCCAAGGAACCCTCCTCCTTTCCCGCCGAAGAGAGAAAAGTCATGGGGCACTACCTGCGTCTGCGGCACAGGCTGATTCCTTATATATACAGTCTCAGTGTCCGGCTTTCCAATGAGGGCCGTCCCTTTCTGACTCCCTTGTACTATCATTATCCTGACAGTGAAGAGAGCTATGACTCACCGGGACAGTACTTCTTCGGTGATCACCTGATGATCTGCCCCCTGGTGCAGCCCATGGACAGGCATCTGAAGCTTACAGAGGCAGAGGTCTGGCTTCCCGAGGGCCTGTGGTTTGACTTTTTCAGCGGCCGGGCCTGCAGCTGCGGACGGACTCTGATGTACAGAACCCTTGAGAACCAGCTGGTTATTGCTGGGGCGGGAGCAGTGGTTCCCATGGACCGGCGGGAGGATGGAGAGAATGATACGGATAACCCCGGAGAGCTGGAGTGGCTCCTGTTTGCCGGAGGGGATGGAGAGTTTACACTTGTGGAAGAGGGACCGGATGGAGATGCTCTGACCCGTCTTGAGAACCGTCTTGGTACAAAGCAGGAGATCATCCTTCATAAATCTGCCGGTTGCCTTGAGGCCCTTCCGCCTGAGCGCTCCGTCAGTATCAGAGTGCGGGGGATAGAAGAACCCTCAGCTGTGATGATTAATGGAAGGCTCTGCAGTGCCGCTGTCTATGATGATAAGACGCGCAGTGTCATATTTGAACTTGAAGGATACGATTCTTCGATTGACTATAAAATTGAAATAAAGGCTGAGGTTTACTGTAACCGGGAGTGGAGGAAGGATGTGTTTCAGATGCTCCACAGGGCTGAAATCGAATACTCTGTGAAGGAAAAGATTTTTGCCCTCTGCCAGGAAGGGGAGGGAGAGTCTCTACTTACAAGGCTGAATGCGCTGAAACTGAATCCGACACTTTTTAGTGCCCTGTGTGAACTGATAAGCTCATGACTATATAAATAAACAGCATATTTTCTTATGGCATGATTTTTTGTTTGCAGAAAGCTCCAAGCTATATTATTTTTTTTGTAAGCAATTATTATGTCTCTCTCCTGAGGAGGATCTGCTGTGAATGAACTGTACTCACCCTGGACCTTGAAGAATGTTACCATGCGGAACCGGATTGTAATGCCCCCGATGTGCATGTACAGCGCTTCCACCGACGGTATTGCCACCCAGTGGCATCACTTTCACTACCGTACCCGGGCCCAGGGCGGCACGGCTCTGATTATACAGGAAGCCACCGCCGTAGAACCGCGGGGGAGGATTACCGATGCGGATCTGGGAATATGGTGTGACGATCACATTCCGCAGCTGAAGACACTGACAGCGGGAATTGAGGCCGAAGGTGCTGTCCCCGCCATTCAGCTGGCCCATGCGGGGCGCAAGTGCACTGCTCCGGGGGAGGATGTCATTGCTCCCTCCGCCATAAACTTTGATCCCGGCGATCCTGAGTACACAGAACCCCGGGCTATGACCCATGCTAATATCCAGACTGTGATTGAGTCCTTCCGTCAGGCTGCCCGCCGGGCTTCTGAGGCGGGATACAGGATTCTGGAAGTCCACGGCGCCCATGGATACCTGATAAGCGAGTTCCTCTCGCCCCTGACAAACAGGAGAGAAGATGAGTACGGAGGCGACCACAAGGGCCGCTCCCGTTTCCTGAAAGAGGTGATCCAGGCTGTTCGTTCTGTATGGCCTGTCTCTAAACCGCTCATTCTCAGGGTCTCCGCAGATGACTATGCCCCCGGCGGAAACCATCCGGAAGACCTCGGGGCCATTATCAATCTTGTAAAAAAAGAGGGAGTAGATCTTGTTCATGTGAGCAGCGGCGGTGTCGTCCCCCACGTGAAGATTCCCCTCGGCCCCGGCTATCAGATTCCGGCGGCCCGTATTATAAGGGAGGCTACGGATCTGCCTGTTGTGGGAGGCGGCCTTATAACAAGCGCGGACCTTGCTGCAAAGGTGATCTATCAGAAGGACGCGGATCTTGTCTTTCTGGGCCGCGAGCTCCTCCGGAATCCCTACTTCCCCCTTATCAGTGCCCAGGAGGCGGGGGTGGACCTGAAGTACTGGCCCAAACCCTATCTGCGGGCAAAATAATCCAGTCCGCCCGCGGACTGGGAAAACTGGACGAGGGATCGCAAAGGAATCCCCGGCTTCCGGGGATTGGAACGGAGAGCCCGGCCGGGGAGCCTGCGGACCGGCGGCCCCTGAATAATCTTTGAATTCTATGGTACCATCTGTTTATGGATAAACTGGATTTGCACTCCATCGTTCCTGACGGGACGGCGGATGACGGGTTGCTGGAGTATATGGTGATTGCGGCGCGGTGCCGGGATCAGTGGGTGATTGTGCGTCTGCGGGGGCGGGAGGACTGGTGTTTTCCGGGGGGCCATCGCGAGGCGGGAGAGACCATGGACGAGGCGGCGGCCCGGGAGCTCTTTGAGGAGACCGGGGCGCTGGACTGGGAGGGGCTTGAGTGCATTGCCCAGTACTCGGTTGATCATGGCGACAGGATCAGCTGGGGGAGTGTTTATGCCTGTGAGATCAGGCAATTTGGTGAACTGCCTGCAGAATTCGAGATTGAAGAGGTTCAGCTGGCAGACGAATTTCCCCTGGGGAACACGCGGTTTCCGGGAATTATGCCGGGGCTGATGGAGTGGCTGAACCGGAGGCTTTCAAAGTCCGGGGCTGCTGAGTAGGAAACTGTTCTGTCAGATTCCTTCTATGATTTTACGGGAGGGAAAGGGAATTATCTTGCTCTTTCCTTCAGTGCATTCAGACGAGTTCCTGCATTTGCAGCAGGGAGACGCGTCCGGCGGGTCGTCAGCAAGAAACTCCTGCCTCAAGACCTTCTCAATATAGCCGGCCAGAAGATTCTCTCCCTGTGACTCGTCAAAGAGTTCCTTTCTTTCGCTGATCCTCGATAGGTCTCCGGTTCTGATCATCCGGGAGACTTCGTATTCCAGGTCTGATCTGTATTTCATAATAATATTATTGTAGTACTCATATTTTCAGAAATCAAAGAGAACATTAAATTTTTATTGGATAATGATTTAAGGAATATTTGTATATTATTGGAACAGGTGCTGTCCCGGGGCTTTCGAAGAGCTCCGGGACAAGTATGTCAGGCCTGGAGGGACCAGTTTTTTCTTACAGGATAGCGGTAATATTTCCGGTCGCTGTATCCGAGGGTGAAGATCAGTCCGATCTTTCTGTCCCGGGGGATGCCTATTCTGGCTCTCTCCTTTCTGCTGAAAAGGGCGGCTTCGGCAAATCCTATCATACAGGAGCCGATTCCCCTGGCATGGGCTGAAAGCATCATGTTCTCTCCGGCAACGGCACAGTCGGTGCGGCCGAAACGTTTTCCCTGTTTGGCAGGATAGGTCAGAACCACAACAGCAGGAGCTCCGTGAAACAGGGGGTCCGCCTTGCCTTCCAGGGTCTTTGTCAGAAGATGATGGAAGCTGGTAATGGTCTCTTTGCGTGCATAGCGACCCAGTCCGGCAGCCTTCAGCAAAAGGCGTCCTGCAGGATTCAGTCCGATCCGGACGACTTTGAGGAGTATCCGGGCGAGGTCGGCTGCAAAGACGGGAACTTCGGGTCCCTGGAAGAGGAGCACATCACAGTACTGGCTGTTGGTGGCGGTGGCGGTTGTTTCTCCGGCTCTGACTATGGCTTTCAGATCTTCTGCGTTGATGGGTGAGCGCTTGTACTTCCTGACAGAGCGTTTTGAGAGGATCAGATGATCGTGGAGCTCTTCGGTTGTGAGGGATTTCAGGTCCTCGGGATAGGGGGGGAGCTCCTGTCCGTCCACCCTGACGGCGTTTACCGGGCAGACCATGCCGCAGTGGCTGCACTCGATACATCCATCGGGTATGATTCTGTGGGCGTCTTTTTCTTTCCGGATAGTTTTTCCGGGGCAGGCTGCGGCACAGAGGCCGCAGTTTGTACATGTTTCGGGGTTTATGGTGAATATCATGGGGGGATTGTAATGAAAAAACCTTTACCGGTTCAAGGAATCGGACTCAAATGCCGGGTAATTCTTGTCGATTTAATTAGATAAGGGAGGCTTTCCTGTTCACGTTTTTATATCCTAAAACGGGGAGGGGAGTCGAAAAAGTCTGATTTGGATGTATAATGAATTATGAATTGTTGTTGGTTCCGGGAGGGCGTTTGAAGCGATTATTCACTGCTGTTTCACTTTTGATTCTCTTTTTGGTTTTTGTCGGCGGGGCGAGTGCTGCAACCTACACATGGGTAGGAGCCAGTACCGATTGGAATGATACCAACAATTGGGATGATGGAGGTGGAGCTCCTTCTGGACCGCCAAATACAACCGATACCGTCATTTTTATTACACCGGCAACCATTAATACTAATGTTATCACTGATATAGCCACACTAGAGGTTTCGGCAAATGTCAGTTTAACTCTAAGTGCCGCAACGACCATAACAAATCTTACCAATACCACGGCTTCAGGTTCTCTTTCTACGAGCAGTAACGTATTAATAATTCATAATATTTCAACGACGGCATCGAATACATTATCAGTAATAACTTCAAGTCAGAACCTGACAGTTGATACAGCCATCAGTCTTGCAGATTCCTTAACTTTGGATTCCGGAGCTGGAGATTTGACAGTATCAGCAACTGCTGATGGTGGATCTGATCTTTTATTGAACAGTACGGGTTTAACAACTATTGCCGGAGCACTGGGTGGAACTATTGCTTTAAACAGTGTGACGACCAATGCCGGAGGAACAACCCGTTTAGGAGCGAATATCAGCACGGATACCGGAGCGCAGACCTATAATGATCCGGTAGAGCTTACAGCTGCGGCAACACTGACAGGAACAACAGGTTCAGATGTAGATTTTAATGATACCCTGAACGGTGGTTTTAACCTTGTTCTGGATGTAGCCGGAACTACAACCTTTGACCTTGCGGTTGGCGGTACGATACCCATCGGAACAGGAACAGGTGCCGCGATAACAGTTAATTCAGGTGGAACGACAGAGTTCGTTGGAACCGTGGATACGGCAAGTGGTCTGACCCAGGCGAATGGTGCTGGAGCCATCACCTTCCGTGATAATGTGACGGTTGCCGCCGGAGACACAGCTACGACTTTCAATGCAGATGTTGTCCTGGACGGGCTGACCTTTGATGCAGAAGGGAATGTGACCTTCGGGAATGCCGCAGGTGATAGCCTTGCAACCTCAGCAGCTCCTGTAACCGTGGATACAGTAAGCAGCAACACTTTCGTTACAGTGAACAGTGCGATGACCCTTGGCACAGACCTGACTGTGTCCTCGGGAAGCGGAGCGATTACCCTGAACGGGGGGGGGAACGGCGGCAGTAATCTGACTCTGAACAGTACGGGTTTAACAACTATTGCCGGAGCACTGGGTGGAACTATTGCTTTAAACAGTGTGACGACCAATGCCGGAGGAACAACCCGTATAGGAGCTAATATCAGCACGGATACCGGAACGCAGACCTATAATGATCCGGTAGAGCTTACAGCTGCGGCAACACTGACAGGAACAACAGGTTCAGATGTAGATTTTAATAATACCCTGAACGGTGGGTTTAACCTTGTTCTGGATGTAGCCGGAACTACAACCTTTGACCTTGCGGTTGGCGGTACGATACCCATCGGAACAGGAACAGGTGCCGCGATAACAGTTAATTCAGGTGGAACGACAGAGTTCGTTGGAACCGTGGATACAGCGAGTGGAATGATTCAGGCGGATGCTGCGGGTACGATTACCTTCAGGGAAAACCTTACTCTGGGAGCCGGAGACACAGCCTCGACCTTCAATGCGGATGTGGTTCTTGATGGATTGACTGTTTCTGCCTCAGATGCCTTAACCTTTGGAAATGCCGGTACAGATACACTGACGCTGAGTACAGCGGATGTAGCCCTTGGAACTTTGGGAGCCGGAAGTACACTTACGGTCAACAGTACAGTCAATGGCGGTGTCGATTTAATCCTGACTACAGCAGATGCAGCATCATTCACTGCTGCAGTAGGAAATCTTATCCCTATTGGAGATGGGACAGGAGCCGCGATAATAGTTAATTCAGGCGGAACGACAGAGTTTGTTGGAACCGTGGATACGGCAAGTGGTCTGACCCAGGCGAATGGTGCTGGAGCCATCACCTTCCGTGATAATGTGACGGTTGCCGCCGGAGACACAGCTACGACTTTCAATGCAGATGTTGTCCTGGACGGGCTGACCTTTGATGCAGAAGGGAATGTGACCTTCGGGAATGCCGCAGGTGATAGCCTTGCAACCTCAGCAGCTCCTGTAACCGTGGATACAGTAAGCAGCAACACTTTCGTTACAGTTAACAGTGCGATGACCCTTGGCACAGACCTGACTGTGTCCTCGGGAAGCGGAGCGATTACCCTGAACGGGGGGGGGAACGGCGGCAGTAATCTGACTCTGAACAGTACGGGTTTAACAACTATTGCCGGAGCACTGGGTGGAACTATTGCTTTAAACAGTGTGACGACCAATGCCGGAGGAACAACCCGTTTAGGAGCGAATATCAGCACGGATACCGGAGCGCAGACCTATAATGATCCGGTAGAGCTTACAGCTGCGGCAACACTGACAGGAACAACAGGTTCAGATGTAGATTTTAATGATACCCTGAACGGTGGTTTTAACCTTGTTCTGGATGTAGCCGGAACTACAACCTTTGACCTTGCGGTTGGCGGTACGATACCCATCGGAACAGGAACAGGTGCCGCGATAACAGTTAATTCAGGTGGAACGACAGAGTTCGTTGGAACCGTGGATACGGCAAGTGGTCTGACCCAGGCGAATGGTGCTGGAGCCATCACCTTCCGTGATAATGTGACGGTTGCCGCCGGAGACACAGCTACGACTTTCAATGCAGATGTTGTCCTGGACGGGCTGACCTTTGATGCAGAAGGGAATGTGACCTTCGGGAATGCCGCAGGTGATAGCCTTGCAACCTCAGCAGCTCCTGTAACCGTGGATACAGTAAGCAGCAACACTTTCGTTACAGTGAACAGTGCGATGACCCTTGGCACAGACCTGACTGTGTCCTCGGGAAGCGGAGCGATTACCCTGAACGGGGGGGGGGACGGCGGCAGTAATCTGACTCTGAACAGTACGGGTTTAACAACTATTGCCGGAGCACTGGGTGGAACTATTGCTTTAAACAGTGTGACGACCAATGCCGGAGGAACAACCCGTATAGGAGCGAATATCAGCACGGATACCGGAGCGCAGACCTATAATGATCCGGTAGAGCTTACAGCTGCGGCAACACTGACAGGAACAACAGGTTCAGATGTAGATTTTAATAATACCCTGAACGGTGGGTTTAACCTTGTTCTGGATGTAGCCGGAACTACAACCTTTGACCTTGCAGTTGGTGGTACGATACCAATCGGAACAGGAACAGGTGCCGCGATAACAGTTAATTCAGGTGGAACGACAGAGTTCGTTGGAACCGTGGATACAGCGAGTGGAATGATTCAGGCGGATGCTGCGGGTACGATTACCTTCAGGGAAAACCTTACTCTGGGAGCCGGAGACACAGCCTCGACCTTCAATGCGGATGTGGTTCTTGATGGATTGACTGTTTCTGCCTCAGATGCCTTAACCTTTGGAAATGCCGGTACAGATACACTGACGCTGAGTACAGCGGATGTAGCCCTTGGAACTTTGGGAGCCGGAAGTACACTTACGGTCAACAGTACAGTCAATGGCGGTGTCGATTTAATCCTGACTACAGCAGATGCAGCATCATTCACTGCTGCAGTAGGAAATCTTATCCCTATTGGAGATGGGACAGGAGCCGCGATAATAGTTAATTCAGGCGGAACGACAGAGTTTGTTGGAACCGTGGATACGGCAAGTGGTCTGACCCAGGCGAATGGTGCTGGAGCCATCACCTTCCGTGATAATGTGACGGTTGCCGCCGGAGACACAGCTACGACTTTCAATGCAGATGTTGTCCTGGACGGGCTGACCTTTGATGCAGAAGGGAATGTGACCTTCGGGAATGCCGCAGGTGATAGCCTTGCAACCTCAGCAGCTCCTGTAACCGTGGATACAGTAAGCAGCAACACTTTCGTTACAGTTAACAGTGCGATGACCCTTGGCACAGACCTGACTGTGTCCTCGGGAAGCGGAGCGATTACCCTGAACGGGGGGGGGAACGGCGGCAGTAATCTGACTCTGAACAGTACGGGTTTAACAACTATTGCCGGAGCACTGGGTGGAACTATTGCTTTAAACAGTGTGACGACCAATGCCGGAGGAACAACCCGTATAGGAGCGAATATCAGCACGGATACCGGAACGCAGACCTATAATGATCCGGTAGAGCTTACAGCTGCGGCAACACTGACAGGAACAACAGGTTCAGATGTAGATTTTAATAATACCCTGAACGGTGGGTTTAACCTTGTTCTGGATGTAGCCGGAACTACAACCTTTGACCTTGCGGTTGGCGGTACGATACCCATCGGAACAGGAACAGGTGCCGCGATAACAGTTAATTCAGGTGGAACGACAGAGTTCGTTGGAACCGTGGATACGGCAAGTGGTCTGACCCAGGCGAATGGTGCTGGAGCCATCACCTTCCGTGATAATGTGACGGTTGCCGCCGGAGACACAGCTACGACTTTCAATGCAGATGTTGTCCTGGACGGGCTGACCTTTGATGCAGAAGGGAATGTGACCTTCGGGAATGCCGCAGGTGATAGCCTTGCAACCTCAGCAGCTCCTGTAACCGTGGATACAGTAAGCAGCAACACTTTCGTTACAGTGAACAGTGCGATGACCCTTGGCACAGACCTGACTGTGTCCTCGGGAAGCGGAGCGATTACCCTGAACGGGGGGGGGGACGGCGGCAGTAATCTGACTCTGAACAGTACGGGTTTAACAACTATTGCCGGAGCACTGGGTGGAACTATTGCTTTAAACAGTGTGACGACCAATGCCGGAGGAACAACCCGTATAGGAGCGAATATCAGCACGGATACCGGAGCGCAGACCTATAATGATCCGGTAGAGCTTACAGCTGCGGCAACACTGACAGGAACAACAGGTTCAGATGTAGATTTTAATAATACCCTGAACGGTGGGTTTAACCTTGTTCTGGATGTAGCCGGAACTACAACCTTTGACCTTGCAGTTGGTGGTACGATACCAATCGGAACAGGAACAGGTGCCGCGATAACAGTTAATTCAGGTGGAACGACAGAGTTCGTTGGAACCGTGGATACAGCGAGTGGAATGATTCAGGCGGATGCTGCGGGTACGATTACCTTCAGGGAAAACCTTACTCTGGGAGCCGGAGACACAGCCTCGACCTTCAATGCGGATGTGGTTCTTGATGGATTGACTGTTTCTGCCTCAGATGCCTTAACCTTTGGAAATGCCGGTACAGATACACTGACGCTGAGTACAGCGGATGTAGCCCTTGGAACTTTGGGAGCCGGAAGTACACTTACGGTCAACAGTACAGTCAATGGCGGTGTCGATTTAATCCTGACTACAGCAGATGCAGCATCATTCACTGCTGCAGTAGGAAATCTTATCCCTATTGGAGATGGGACAGGAGCCGCGATAATAGTTAATTCAGGCGGAACGACAGAGTTTGTTGGAACAGCGATAATAGTTAATTCAGGCGGAACGACAGAGTTTGTTGGAACCGTGGATACGGCAAGTGGTCTGACCCAGGCGAATGGTGCTGGAGCCATCACCTTCCGTGATAATGTGACGGTTGCCGCCGGAGACACAGCTACGACTTTCAATGCAGATGTTGTCCTGGACGGGCTGACCTTTGATGCAGAAGGGAATGTGACCTTCGGGAATGCCGCAGGTGATAGCCTTGCAACCTCAGCAGCTCCTGTAACCGTGGATACAGTAAGCAGCAACACTTTCGTTACAGTGAACAGTGCGATGACCCTTGGCACAGACCTGACTGTGTCCTCGGGAAGCGGAGCGATTACCCTGAACGGGGGGGGGAACGGCGGCAGTAATCTGACTCTGAACAGTACGGGTTTAACAACTATTGCCGGAGCACTGGGTGGAACTATTGCTTTAAACAGTGTGACGACCAATGCCGGAGGAACAACCCGTATAGGAGCGAATATCAGCACGGATACCGGAACGCAGACCTATAATGATCCGGTAGAGCTTACAGCTGCGGCAACACTGACAGGAACAACAGGTTCAGATGTAGATTTTAATAATACCCTGAACGGTGGGTTTAACCTTGTTCTGGATGTAGCCGGAACTACAACCTTTGACCTTGCGGTTGGCGGTACGATACCCATCGGAACAGGAACAGGTGCCGCGATAACAGTTAATTCAGGTGGAACGACAGAGTTCGTTGGAACCGTGGATACGGCAAGTGGTCTGACCCAGGCGAATGGTGCTGGAGCCATCACCTTCCGTGATAATGTGACGGTTGCCGCCGGAGACACAGCTACGACTTTCAATGCAGATGTTGTCCTGGACGGGCTGACCTTTGATGCAGAAGGGAATGTGACCTTCGGGAATGCCGCAGGTGATAGCCTTGCAACCTCAGCAGCTCCTGTAACCGTGGATACAGTAAGCAGCAACACTTTCGTTACAGTGAACAGTGCGATGACCCTTGGCACAGACCTGACTGTGTCCTCGGGAAGCGGAGCGATTACCCTGAACGGGGGGGGGGACGGCGGCAGTAATCTGACTCTGAACAGTACGGGTTTAACAACTATTGCCGGAGCACTGGGTGGAACTATTGCTTTAAACAGTGTGACGACCAATGCCGGAGGAACAACCCGTATAGGAGCGAATATCAGCACGGATACCGGAGCGCAGACCTATAATGATCCGGTAGAGCTTACAGCTGCGGCAACACTGACAGGAACAACAGGTTCAGATGTAGATTTTAATAATACCCTGAACGGTGGGTTTAACCTTGTTCTGGATGTAGCCGGAACTACAACCTTTGACCTTGCAGTTGGTGGTACGATACCAATCGGAACAGGAACAGGTGCCGCGATAACAGTTAATTCAGGTGGAACGACAGAGTTCGTTGGAACCGTGGATACAGCGAGTGGAATGATTCAGGCGGATGCTGCGGGTACGATTACCTTCAGGGAAAACCTTACTCTGGGAGCCGGAGACACAGCCTCGACCTTCAATGCGGATGTGGTTCTTGATGGATTGACTGTTTCTGCCTCAGATGCCTTAACCTTTGGAAATGCCGGTACAGATACACTGACGCTGAGTACAGCGGATGTAGCCCTTGGAACTTTGGGAGCCGGAAGTACACTTACGGTCAACAGTACAGTCAATGGCGGTGTCGATTTAATCCTGACTACAGCAGATGCAGCATCATTCACTGCTGCAGTAGGAAATCTTATCCCTATTGGAGATGGGACAGGAGCCGCGATAATAGTTAATTCAGGCGGAACGACAGAGTTTGTTGGAACCGTGGATACGGCAAGTGGTCTGACCCAGGCGAATGGTGCTGGAGCCATCACCTTCCGTGATAATGTGACGGTTGCCGCCGGAGACACAGCTACGACTTTCAATGCAGATGTTGTCCTGGACGGGCTGACCTTTGATGCAGAAGGGAATGTGACCTTCGGGAATGCCGCAGGTGATAGCCTTACAACCTCAGCAGCTCCTGTAACCGTGGATACAGTAAGCAGCAACACTTTCGTTACAGTGAACAGTGCGATGACCCTTGGCACAGACCTGACTGTGTCCTCGGGAAGCGGAGCGATTACCCTGAACGGGGGGGGGGACGGCGGCAGTAATCTGACTCTGAACAGTACGGGTTTAACAACTATTGCCGGAGCACTGGGTGGAACTATTGCTTTAAACAGTGTGACGACCAATGCCGGAGGAACAACCCGTATAGGAGCGAATATCAGCACGGATACCGGAGCGCAGACCTATAATGATCCGGTAGAGCTTACAGCTGCGGCAACACTGACAGGAACAACAGGTTCAGATGTAGATTTTAATAATACCCTGAACGGTGGGTTTAACCTTGTTCTGGATGTAGCCGGAACTACAACCTTTGACCTTGCAGTTGGCGGTACGATACCCATCGGAACAGGAACAGGTGCCGCGATAACAGTTAATTCAGGTGGAACGACAGAGTTTGTTGGAACCGTGGATACGGCAAGTGGTCTGACCCAGGCGAATGGTGCTGGAGCCATCACCTTCCGTGATAATGTGACGGTTGCCGCCGGAGACACAGCTACGACTTTCAATGCAGATGTTGTCCTGGACGGGCTGACCTTTGATGCAGAAGGGAATGTGACCTTCGGGAATGCCGCAGGTGATAGCCTTGCAACCTCAGCAGCTCCTGTAACCGTGGATACAGTAAGCAGCAACACTTTCGTTACAGTGAACAGTGCGATGACCCTTGGCACAGACCTGACTGTGTCCTCGGGAAGCGGAGCGATTACCCTGAACGGGGGGGGGAACGGCGGCAGTAATCTGACTCTGAACAGTACGGGTTTAACAACTATTGCCGGAGCACTGGGTGGAACTATTGCTTTAAACAGTGTGACGACCAATGCCGGAGGAACAACCCGTATAGGAGCTAATATCAGCACGGATACCGGAGCGCAGACCTATAATGATCCGGTAGAGCTTACAGCTGCGGCAACACTGACAGGAACAACAGGTTCAGATGTAGATTTTAATAATACCCTGAACGGTGGGTTTAACCTTGTTCTGGATGTAGCCGGAACTACAACCTTTGACCTTGCAGTTGGTGGTACGATACCAATCGGAACAGGAACAGGTGCCGCGATAACAGTTAATTCAGGTGGAACGACAGAGTTCGTTGGAACCGTGGATACAGCGAGTGGAATGATTCAGGCGGATGCAGCCGGTACGATTACCTTCAGGGAAAACATCACTCTGGGTGCGGGAGATACCGCATCTACTTTTAATGCCAATGTGGTTCTTGATGGTTTAACGGTATCTTCATCTAATGACTTAACTATTGGAAATGCCGGAACAGATGCCCTGGCGCTGAGCACAGCTGCGGTTGATATAGATACAACAGGTTTCGATTTAACAGTCAATTCTGAAGTATTTGGCGGTAATCAGAATCTGACCCTTTCTTCAGGCGCTGGTGATGTTGTTGTTAATGGCGTTATAGGGAACCTTCCAGCCAATGCACTTCAGTCTTTGACGGCTACAGGTACTAATATTCAGTTGTATTCAATTGGAGCTTCAGGAACTGTAGGTATAAATTCAAATCTGAATGTAACGGCCAACAACCGGATAGAACTAGATGGCCAGTACTATAATTCTACAGGTGCTCAGCAATACAGCTCAGGCCCTGATGTCCTGGCTCCGCCGGATTATACTGAAGGTGGGACAAGGGTTCTACTTTCCGGTGATGGGGAGTTCAGAGCTTCATCTCTGACCTTTGGGAATGCCCTGGCTGCCGGAGCCAATAATATTGGTGATGTCTATCTGGATTTTCCCGGATGGGTTTTGACTCTCTATACCAATATCACATGCAGCCGCTTCGCATTCTTCAACGGAACAATAAATTTCAGCGGGACCCGATCCTTAAGTACAACAAATAATCTGGGTGGTGACTTTGTAGTTCTCGGAGGCGGCGGTGCCTATACTGTTGATGATTCTGATTGGCTAGGAGTTGATACCCGTTTTGAGTATCCCGGACAAGCTTCTCTTGCCTATGACCCACTGAGTTATAACGCTATCTTTGGTGATCTAGCTGATGTCACAATCAATGTAGGTAATACCGGGGTTGGAGATTTCTATGTAAATGGCACAGATCTGGTTTCCTCAACCGCATCTCCCCTGTTGACGTTGAATCTTCAGGATAATTCGGGGGCTGATCCTGTCTATAATAATGGAACCTTAGCTACTAATTGGGGTTCTCCCTATAATATAGCATTGAACATGACTGTTCAGAATTCTGTGGTTACAGGTGGCAGTATCGGTGCAGTTGAGAGTGTCACCGATAATGGAAATAACTCTACCTACGATTATATTGTACCTGCAGTTGGATGGGATTTTACAAGACCCGATATACTTACAGTTGAAACGGTATGGGATGATGCCATGCTGATTACATTTACTGAGCCCATAGCTAATATCAATAATGAGATATCATCTGTAATCGGAGCCAATCTGCTGCTGACAGATGCAGGTGTGACAGATGTCGATATCACTGAAACTGTGATGTCAATCACAGATGATGGAACTTCCGGAATCAGTACTGACGGACAGGGGAACCTTACATCATTTATTATACGATTTGGAACTACGTGGAAGACTGATGCCAACAATGCCTCCGCAGGAGCCGGGGCCAGTACGGATACTACCGGTGATAATACTCTGACAACTATTCCCAACCTTTCCTTCATTAAGACTCTATTCTTTGATGCAGGCGGAAAGAATCCGATTCAGAACTATGGTAATAACGGCTTCCCGGTATTCCAGTCTACATCCGACTCCTGTCCCCCTGTCATCATCGATGTGACAACAGGAAATCACGGAGCTACAGGAGATGATTACGACCATCATAACTATATGCTGGTCCGTTATTCTGAGCCGATTATTGTGACAACAGATGATGGCTCAACTACCAGGATTGCCACAGGGGATACATTCACTAATCAGATCGGAGACAGCTTTCCTCTAAACGGCACTGACTACCTTGGTGAAATCCCAAATACAACAGGTCCCGGGACCACTGTTGCTGTCACCGTCACAGGGGTCCTTGATTACACAAATCCGAGCTACAGCGGTGCCTCCGTTACAGGCGGCTTCTATTCCGGATCAAATGGAATGGCTCAGACCAATACTCTTGAGAGAATTGACGCATATGAGCTGCAGTTCAATATTGTTTCATACAATGACGGGTCCTACTGGCCCGGTTATCTTGGACAGAACGGAATGGATATTACTCAGCCTGAAATCT
This sequence comes from Oceanispirochaeta sp., assembly GCA_963676905.2. Lineage (GTDB taxonomy): Bacteria > Spirochaetota > Spirochaetia > DSM-2461 > DSM-2461 > Oceanispirochaeta. The sequence continues at coordinate 485,028 of CAXXVE010000001.1, read as the reverse complement.
GGACGGGGCTGGTGTCTAACAATGTCCGGGATGGTTCCCCTCAGCAGAACCGGGCTAAAATTACCACAGGAACTGTGACTCAGCTTGGCGGTGGATGGGATGTTGATCCTCCGGCTGTGGCTATCTATAAAAATAACAACGCTCCGGTAATTCTGGAAGCGATACCTCTAGATGAGTCAGCAAGCTCCTACTACGACAGAGTTGAGTTCCATGTGCTTGATGATGGAAGTACAGTATGGAATACAGATACGGACCATCCTGATGGTACAAAAGGGATAAGGGATTCCTCCTTTCTGGATACAAGTGCCTTTGGATTTGATGCCCGTGACTCCCTGCCTCCTTATGATAATTCCTATAATGATTCCCTTCCGATAGCCACGGATATCACCAATAAGACCTATCAACCAAGCGGTGCAGGTATTGATGTTGCCGACGATCCATATTTCTCCATTACCTTAAGTGCGGCACCCTGGGACACCCTGACAAGGATGGCCGTTGAGTATGATGAGGATATCGGATTCATGACCGACCTGGCTGGAAACAGAGTCCGCAGTTTCCTTAACTATGCAGTAGAGTATGTTCCTCCTGAAATAAGTCTGACTCTGGCCATGCCTGGAAGTGATACTGTCTATGTTGAATTCTCGGAGGCCGTCTATGGAGATCCCAATGCTGCAACAGATGTTGATGCGGGAGACTTCTTCTATACTGGCGGAGCTTTGACAATTGATACGGTTACAAACCTGAACTCACCGGCCAACACTCAGTTTGAGTTTACCCTTTCGGGAGATCTCTCAAGAAATGATATTTTCACAGGACGAATTAATATTGTTCCGCTCTCTGTCTTTGACGAAGAGGGAAACGCCTTTCGTGATAACTTTGTCCGCCGTGTTTCTGACTTGGGCATAGATGTCGTTGAGCCTGTTTGGGCCTCCGATGGAATACATGCTGAAAATATAAACGAGGGATCAACATTAAAGGACTTTGACGGAACAGGACGACTTCTTGACAGAGATATTCTTATACAATCCCGCGTAAATGCGTCGGTTGTTGCCGGTTCATCCATGAGACTCTACTATGATGCCAATGTTCCCTCCTCACTACTACAGAATGATTTCTGGCTGCCAAGTTATCATCCAGTACTGGCTCCCTCTGGAAACTTCCAGGCAAGATATGTGAATGCCAATGAGGTTCTAAACAATGGTCTTCAGAACTTTATCATTTCCTCTTCGGATAAAGAGATGGATGCGGGGAATACAATTGAGTTCATGTTTGTTATAGATGATCTCCCCTGTGTCAGGCTGTCAAATCCCAATGATATATGGAGCTATGAGCCCTATAAAATCAGAATTGAAGATATTCGGAAGCAGAAGGGTGGTGTGACCATACTTAATAATGTGATCAATCCCAACAATGGAGACAAAGCCGTTCTTATGTACGATGTTCCTAATCCGGGTGTCGTTACTGCCCAGATTTTTACTCTAAATGGAAACCTTGTTAGAATCCTGCAGAGGGGTAGACAGGCTGCAGGTACATATCAGTATGTTTGGGATGGACGAAACAACGCGGGCAACATTGTGGCCAGAGGAATCTACTTTGTCAGAGTCGTCGGACCAGATACTGATGAGATTAGAAAGATCATGGTTGTGAAATAAATGAAAAGCTTCTCAGACTCTTCTGGTTCTTATAAAATTATTCAGTAGATAAATTCCAGAGTTGGATTGGATATCTGAATAGATCCGGGAGATAGTCTGTTCCATCCGGCATCAGACGAACCCGGGTTTGAGGGAGATATGGTCAGCTCCATTACATGAGAGTCAGAGTAATTGGGCAGCTGAACTGTTGTTGAGGTTTCAAGAACAAGCTGAACCCAGCCAGAAGACCAGTCACCAGACCAGCTTTCACCGCTTTGGGAGTAGAGGTTGTGAAGCGGTTGGGTCTTGTAATAGACCTGCTGCTCATCCAGATTCATCTGGTTTTCTGTGTCAAACCCCCGAATTCCAAGTTCAACCCTGTCTGAGTGAAATCTGTTGGCAACAGGAAGAGTGGTGTCCTCTCTGACATAGATGGAAAAGCGGTAGTAACCGGATATTAGTTTAAGATCCGATCTGTGATCAAGATCGAGTTTAAGTTTCAGACGCATGTCAAAATCACCCTCTGAGTCACGGACAATTGTAAAATTGTCAAAATAGGCTTTTACAGGTGAGTCTGATGTAAAGGAGAACGCATCGTCCAGAGCTGTATTCTGGGCAGTGAAAACATTGGGACCATTTGCATCTGCCAAGGCGGCATCCAGAGGGGGATAAACATTCAGATTGGTTATACCAACATTACTCTGGGATCCGTTGGTTCCTCCATATGCCAGATAGTCATATATGTCATAGTTTGTACCGCCTGCCCAGTCAGGTTCAAAGAACATCCTGATTACAGATGCCGTTCTGTAGCTGTAACCGAATACGTAGTTTTTACCTGAAATATAGGTACTTGCATTTACAAGGTCTGTCGGGAGCTGAGCATAGACACGCTCACTTGCTGCAGTTTCAAAATAGGTCGTGTTGCTGTCTATCTGATTTACCCCTGTGTAGTTGTTCAGTAACGCTGTTCCTGTTGTACTCCAGGGGTTGGTGGAGTTGGTTCCATCTTCAAAGTCACCATTCAAAAGGAGATTCTTTATTTCTAGAACATAAATAGGTGCATTGCTCGGGCCACCATTGGCGCTGAATTCATAAAAATCCATATAATCCAAGGCATTTGTTCCGGTTTCAAAAGTATAATCGGGCATTAACTCCCAGTTATCAGGTGCCGATATCATACCCCTGGCAACAAAGCTCTGTCCGTCATATTCGGTAAAGAGCTGCTCCTGACATCCCGAGATGATGATCAGGGCTGTAATAACTGTAAGTGTCCTGATAAACCTTTTCATGGTTATAACATACTCCTCATATAGGCAAATCTCAATATTTGAAGGGGCCTTCTATTCATTTTTGATCCTCTAAACGGACCTCCACAATCCGGCTGGCTTTATGGTAAAATGTCCTATGGAAAAGCAGAATCCTCTGATTTCGGCGGTAATCCCCGTCTACAACCGTCCGGACCACTGTCTGGAAGCGGTAAAGTCCGTACTGGCACAGACTTACAGGCCCCTTGAGCTCATTATCGGCGATGACGGGTCTGATGATCACACTTTAGATGTCCTCCGTTCTTTTTTGGAGGAATATACGGGTGAAATCCCTGTCAAAATTCTGGAGTTAGATCATTCAGGCTGTCCCGGTGCCGTCAGAAACAGCTGTGCCGACCATTGTGAGGGCGAGTTTCTTGCCTTTCTGGATTCAGATGACCTCTGGCTTTCAGACAAGATTGAAACACAGTACAATGCCCTTCACCGTGACAACTCCGGGGTTCTGATCTCTCATACCCGTGAGCAGTGGAACAGGCAGGGAAAGATTATCTCCCAGGCGGGGATGGATCATCAGAGGGAAGGATTCCTCTTCCATGATGCTCTGAAGAAGTGTACTATCGGACCGTCAACCGTTATGATTTCATCAGACCTCTACAGAGAGTCCGGAGGATTCCGGGAGGATATGGAAATTGCCGAGGATTATGAGTACTGGCTCCGTCTGACAGCTTTTCACAATGTAGCCTTTCTGGATAAGCCTCTGACTGTTAAAAGGGCAGGTCATGGAGACCAGCTCTCAGAGAAGTACGGGCAGATTGAGATCTTCAGGATCAGCGGTCTCAGGGATCTTGTCGACCGGAAATTCTTTCCGGAGGATCTGATGCCTCTGGCGGCCCGGGAGCTCTCCCGAAAATGCAGTGTCTATGGACGCGGCTGCCTTAAGCGGGATAAAACGGAAGAGGGGCAGGAGTATCTTGACATCGCCGGATTCTACGATGTACTGGCTGAATCCTGAAGGGAAAAGCCGCAATGTGAAATAGACCGTTGTAAATCAATTATTTAGTAGTATTAAGGAAAGACAAATGGGATCAGCAAAGAAAAAACAGCGCAGAATGGATAACCATATTCTGGGTCAGTTTTATATAGACAGTCAGGCGGGAAGGGCCCGTCTGAAAGATGTGGAAGAGGTTAAGGATATTCTTATCAAGCTGGGAGAACCCTTTGCCGAGGTTATTACAGACCGGGAGCTCTTCTACTTCTTCCTTATTTTCTCCTGGAACCTTTCATTTGCCCCTGAGGATAAGGTGGATCAGGAGCTTGAGAACTTTCTGGAACCCTACAAGCAGATCGGCGACCGCTTTCACAATGCATCCAGGGAGTTGATCCTTTCCATATCAGAGAGAAAGAAGAAGCTCTTTCCCCATGAGCACTATACCTTCGGGTCCTTCGCGCAGGGGGAAAACTGAGATCTGTCAGCAGAGTTCTGAAAATCAGAGCTTTGCGGCTTCCTCTTTGATGATAGCCTTCAGTTCGGGGTCTTCCATGGCATAGCGGAGGGTGGCTCTCAGGAATCCTGAGGGTTCTCCCGTATCCAGGCGTTCTCCTTCGGTTTCCTTGTAAACAACCTTGCCCTGATCCATCAGCTTCTGAAGGGCGTAGAGGTGGTAGTATTCTCCGCCTGTATGTTTTTCCCATCCCTCTTCCAGATATTTGAAGAAATCGGGAGTGTAGAGATAGCGTCCGATGGATACTTCTTTGCTGGGTTCAGTTCCTGCGGCGGGTTTCTCCACCATCCCTTTTACATGGAGACCATCCTCGGCCAGATCCAGAACTCCGTAGCGTTCCAGGTGGGGAGGATTGTGAATGGTGGCCATAACAGAGCATCCTGTTTTGTTATAGCTGTCTATAAGCTGGGATGTGAGGGGTGTTTCTCCCATATGGATGTCATCGGGGTAGGCAACAACAACGGGTTCGTCTCCCACAAGAGGCGCTGCCTGCAGCAGTGCATGGCCGGTTCCCATCATCTCCATCTGGCGGATAAATGCAAAACGGGCATCTCCGGGAGCAATGGAATCGAGTTTGGCCTGGGCTCCCTCTTTTTTAAAGACAGACTCCAGTTCCACCTCTCTGTCAAAAAAATCTTCGAGAACTTTTTTTCTTCTTGAAGATATGACGATAATATCTTTAATGCCCGAGTTGATAAACTCTTCAATTATAAAGGATATTGAGGGTTTGTTGATAAGAGGCAGCATTTCTTTGGGGATCGTTTTGGTCACAGGAAGAAAGCGAGTTCCGTAACCTGCAGCGACAATAATACCTTTCATGGTATACACTCCTGGGAGACGTTTGGGTTTTGAAAGCATTATGATAGGGGAGGATGAAAAGATCAACCAAAGACTTCTTCGCGGCATATATCCAATTATCTCATTACTTCTTCTCCTGAGTGCCTGCTCTGTTCTTGATCCCTCCCGATTGACAAATGAATATGAAAGAGTCCCCATTCTTGAGGAAATTCTGAAAAGGGACCGTGTCTATACTGTAAGGCGTGCCGATGAGGCTGCGCTGATTGCCCTTCTGGATGAGCCTTCTTCCGAGGTACGTCTGGCTACGGTGCGGCTTATGGGTCAGAACCCCTCTCAGGTCATATACGATGCTCTGTTAAGGGCTGTTCTGGATGAAAATGAAGATGTAGCAGATGAGGCTTCCAGGGTGCTTCTGGGACAGTGGGAACAGTCCTATAAGGCTGTACTCAGAGGCTTGAGCTCAACCGAACCTGTTGTTGTCTACTCATCAATTGATCTGATCAGGCAGAGAGGGTGGCAGGAAAACTCAGTATATCTGCTGACCCTGTTCGGCGATCCCCGTCCGTCGGTCCGCGCGGCTGCATCCCGGGCTTTCGTCGGTCTGAATGAGTATGAAAATCCATGGTTTCAGTCACTGCTGAACAGCCCCAGACCCATAGTAAGGCAGACGGCAGTTGAGACTCTGCCCAGGTATAACAACCCTGAGATTATTCCCTCTCTGATTGCTTTTATTCTTGATCCTGTCCCCGAGGTCAGGACAGCCGCTATTTTTGGTATATCCGAGTTTGATAAAAGAGCTCTGCCGGCTCTGCATGAGACTCTTCGTTTTACTGCAAACAGGGAGTTGAAGCTCAATGTTCTGGAAATCGTTGACGGGATACTGGAGCCTGAAAGTATTCCCGTCCTTGTGGAGATGTTAAGCAGCGGTGACAGTCTGATTTCTGCAAAGTCAGCGGAGATTCTATTCCGTCAGGGGCCTGTCTCAATCCCTGAGCTTCTGCGGCAGATGGAGGACATGAACAATGAGGCTCTTCTTCTCTCCTTTGATCTAATAGGACGATTTCAGGATCAGAGAGGCCTTGTCCGCCTTATCTCTTATTTTGACAGTGAAGATAAGATAATCAAAGAGAAAGCTGTAGAAATAGTACGCAGCTATGGGAAGGCATCCTTTTCTGCTCTTGTTGAAGGATTGGATGACTCCAGCGAAGGGATTCAGCATCAGTGCCTTAAGCTGCTTGTAGAGCAGAGGGCTCCCTCGTTAGTCTATGACAGCAAAAGCTCCTCATATCCTGTAGACCATGTTTTCTATTTCTTTGAGACGTCCGCCGAGGATGAAGTACGGCTTTATCTGGATGAGGTTGAACTCTCCAGCCGTTCGGTCAATGCCCTTTTAAACCTCTATGAAATTGAACTGAATACAAGAGAGTATCAGTTTATCCGGGGACTCAGGGACCGTGATCAATACCCCTATCTCTACTTTTTCAGGGAGTGGGAGGATTCCATGATCTCCGCAGAACTCAGCCGGGAGAGTTCCTTCTCCTATATGCACTACTACTTTGATACGGGTATGGAAGAGTGGCTTACTGAATCAAAGCAGCTTAGGGATACAGCCGCCCTCTTTGAACGGGCCGCTGCTGCTGCACGGGACTCGGCTATGAGGACCGGGGCCCTGGCGGGAGCCGAAGACCGGGATATGGTTTCCCGCTATCTTGATAACAGGAAGAATCTGGCCGAGAGCTGGCGTGCCTTGAGCTCTGACATCAGAAATCTGGCAATGCTTGTATTCCTGCGGTATTCGCTGGATATTGAGACTGTGATCAGGGATTATGATTATTTCAGAACCCTGCCCGTTATGAGCAGTCCGCTTCCTCAGAACCTGTGAATCAGTTCTCTGGAATCTTTTCCCAGGCGGTTTCGATTATTTTATAGATATTGAGAATATGGTCCGCCTCGTTAAAATGCCTGGACAGAAGATTCTCTGCAAGTCCGGACAGAGGCAGTTTGTGTGAGAAGATATAGGCAGAATCCTGAATAAAATCATCAAGCTCCAATGACTCTCCCCATATTTTATTCATCCTGAAATAGAGATAGAGTTGTGTTCCAGGAAACTCCCCTCCCTCTATGGTTTTAAGGATAACTTCCAGAGACTTATTGTTAATTTTCTGTACCTTGTCGGTAAAGCTGTTTACTGCTAATGATTGAACACTCACACAAAAAGTGTATCACTGTATTTTAATAAAGTGAATAACCAAGACTATTATTTATTGTTAAAATTATATATTAAGATTTAATTATCTATTGTAAAGAGATATAAAGAAATGACTTATCCTGAAAATAAGTGAACGCATAAGATAAGGAAATTTGTGTTAAATGAACAAAGATTCGTTTTGATGGGAATGGAGGGGTCTCACTTCCGCCCAGTAGGGTGCGCTCCATTCGGTTCAAGACCCTTCAGATTTCAGGCAATAAAAAAGGTCACCCGAATCGGATGACCTTATTTACTTATGGTATAATTGTTTCGGAAGCGACGGGTCTCCCTTTCGGTCAGAGCCATCGTGGCTCTACCCTTCAGGCCCCTCCATCCACTGGCGTTCGCCATCCTGGCTCTCTCCCGCTCAGGTATTCGCGCGTTCCTGTCGGTTCGAGACCCGATTAATTTTTAATGCAAAAAAAAAGATCAATCCGAAATGGAATGATCTTTTCTCTTAAGTTTTATGCGGAAGCGACGGGTCTCGAACCCGCGATCTCCGGCTTGACAGGCCGGCGCGATAACCATCTTCGCTACGCCTCCAGTGTTATGCAAGTCGGGGTCTGCACTATACCCATGGTTAAAAAATAAAAGATGCTCAGAGGTTAACAACCATGGTTGGTAACATTCAGCTCTTTACGGAAGCGACGGGTCTCGAACCCGCGATCTCCGGCTTGACAGGCCGGCGCGATAACCATCTTCGCTACGCCTCCAAATAACCTTATCCTGTGCTCAGGGCTAAAAAAAGTACCCCGGGGACGATTCGAACGTCTGACCTGCCGCTTAGGAGGCGGCTGCTCTATCCCCTGAGCTACCGGGGCACAGGATGTCAGCATCTTATATAATCACCTATTTTATGTCAACTATGCTTTTCATCTTTTTTTCACCCTTCTATTTTCAGCTTTCACCGAATCATTTTTACCCCTGTCGGGAGCCTTAATTTGAACAATTCTCTTGATACTTCAGGATCGGATTTATTATTTTGTGTTCATTGGCTTTATGCTTAATTACAGGAGATTGAAAGTATGAGTGATCTGCATGATGAAATAGATACATTGGTTCAGGAAAAATTTTTAAGATATGTGAAAATATGGACCACCAGCGAGCCGGAGCTTGCTTCCGAAAAGACCCCTTCCACAGCCTGTCAGTGGGATCTTCTGAAAATGCTGGAACAGGAGATGAAGGATCTTGGCATTCCCGAGGTCAGTCTGAATGAGAATGGTTATCTTGTCGGTCGAATTCCGGCGAGGGGCAGGAAGGACCTTCCGGGGCTCGGTTTTATGGCCCATGTGGACACCGCCAGTGATGCTCCGGGAAAGGATATAAAGCCCCAGATCCACAAGGAGTGGGAGGGCGGTGTTATTCAGTTGAGCAAAGGAGTCTCTCTGGATCCCGAAGACATCCCCGATATGAAAGATTTTGTAGGTGAAACACTGATAAGCAGTGATGGGACAACCCTTCTGGGTGCCGACGACAAGGCTGGAATCGCCGAGATCATGACGGCAGCTGAAATACTGATTAAGAGTCCGGATATTGATCACGGACCTGTTGAAATTATTTTCACTCCTGATGAAGAGACCGGCTGCGGTATGGATAAATTTCCGGTGGACAATCTGCAGTCCCGGTTCTGTTTTACCCTTGACGGCGGACGGGAAGGGGAGCTTGAGCTGGAGTGCTACAACGCATGGCGTGTGGATCTTGAGTTTATCGGAAGTGTTATCCATCCCGGCTATGCCAGGGGTAAGCTTGTGAATGCTGTTACAATGGCGTCCCAGTTTGTCTCCCTTCTGCCTAGAAGTGAGAGTCCTGAAGCCACAGACGGCCGGTTTGGTAACTATTGGCCCCATGGTATCGAAGGTACTCTGGACAGAGCGAAGGTGTCAGTTATGGTTCGGGATTTTGATGCCGAAGGCGGAGCGAGACGGCTTGAAGCAATCAGGGCGTTTGCAAAGGCTGTAGAGGCTTCTTTCCCCGGCGGCAGGGTTAATGTCAGCGAGAAAATGCAGTATTCCAATATGAAAGAGGAGCTGGACAAGTATCCGGAGCTGGAGCCCCTGATGCTGAAGGCCTATGATAAAGCCGGAGTTCCTCCTCTTGTGAAACCGATTCGCGGTGGAACTGACGGCTCAAAGTTGACCGCCATGGGAGTTCCCACGCCAAATATCTTTGCCGGCGGTTTCAACTTCCATTCTGTACGGGAGTGGGTGCCCGTGAGTTCGATGGTCAAGGCTGTAAATGTTGTCCTCTCTCTGGTAAAAGTCTGGGCAGAGGAGTGACATATCATTTTTTCATGAAACCTTCTGATTGAAGTGTGAATATATCCATACTCTGTGTTAAAATAGAGTATGGAGGGTCAGGTACTGAAAAGGTTTCAGGTCGTACTTATAATATTAGCACTCTTCTCAGTTTTTTCCTGTTCTCAGGATGGTACAGGTATTCTGGATATCGACGGTGAGTACAGTCTGGAGTCTATTGAGGACGGGACTGTTCTTGAGCCGGGAGATCAGGTCAATATCGTCCTTTCTGAAGTTGGGGACAGGGCCCGGTCTGTCGTTGTGGAACTGATGGATTCAGACGGTAAAGTCGTCGCAGAAATCACTGTCGATCCTGATATCTTGAAAGGGCTTGGTATGCCCCTGGATCTTCCTTCCGACCTTACAAACGGACTCTACTCCCTTCACTTTGAAGTATTTGAGGACAGTCTTTCTCTCTATGAAGAATCCCGGTACTTTTATGTTTTCAACGGTATCTTAAGTATTCACAGTCTGAATACCTATCCTCCCGGAATACTGCCGGGAGATGAAATCCGTGCCCAGGCAGGTGTTGATTTTCCCGAGGGGACAGATCCCTGGCTGCGTTGGACTCTTGACGGTACGGTTCTGCAGGAGGGGCCTGTTTCAGAAACAGGTCTTTCATGTCTTTTCACCGCTCCTGACGAGGAAGGTGTTTACTCTCTGGGGGTAGAGCTGTTTCCTGTAGAACCCAGGTCTGATCAGGTCAGTGCTGTGGCAAGGCGTTCTGACCTTTTTGTCTCAGTCTCAACAGGGAGCACTGTTTCCTGGCAGATGGTAGAGGACAGAAATTACCGCTTCTTTATTGATTTCTCAGACTCTTTGTCAAACAGAATGTACGGTTCCTCATCCCCTGCTGTTTCGGGTAATCCTGCAGTAAAAACCAGAGGAAGCTACAAAGGGTATCTTTTTGCTGAAACCGACGGATTGATCTTTGATGAACAGGCTCTTCCTTCAGGAGATGACGGCAGCCTCGGAGATTTTGTCATGGCTCTGGTTTTCAGTACCTCCTCTCTTCCTGAGGCGGGGAGTTTCACTCTCTTTTCAACTGGGGCGGCTGATAATCGATTCCAGATCCGCAGCCTTGCGGGGGGAAAAGTGCTTCAGGCTGTTTTTTCCGGTGGAGAGGACAGTTTTGCTTTGGATCTCCCCTTCAGCACTTTCACCGCTGAAGAGGTCAGTTACCTTGAGCTGAGCTATAAGGTTACAGGTGATGTGGCAGTTCTGAAGTGGATCAGCCGAGGACGGATTCTGGCTTCGGCTGAAGGCGCTGCAGTGAAGACTCCGGTTGAAGGAAAAACCTTTATTGGCGCCACTCCTTCCTCTTCGGGGCTCCCCATGAACTGGTATTCCTTTGCCGTGTCTTCAGGCGGGGCAGAGGATGCATCCGGGGCGGGTATTCTCGTCTCCGGTTCTCCCGAGACGGTTCAACGTCAGGAGTCTTTTCTGTATGAGAGGGGAAGCAGCGCAGTCAATGAGATCCGTATCAGCGGATTTGATCCGGGAGCGGGTATCGGGTCCATCGAAATTGAATCGGATGCACCCGCCGGCAGCGGCTGGAACCTGGAAATGACAGACAGAGCAGGATCACTCCTTTACTCGGTTTCCCTGGGGCTGGAATCTGCAGAAAATGATCCCGGTACGGTTCTCGTCTCCTATATCAACGACTCCAGGGGATTCTTTGTGAACTCATCGCTGGATACCGTTATAAATGGTCCGTTTGCCTATCAGGAAAATATTGCAATTAGAATTTCACCGGAATCCGACGGTACCGTGCAGGGTATCAGATCAGTCCGGTATTATCAGGATTAAAAAAGTTGAGAAAAAAAAATACTAACCCGGTTTTCAAAATTATCAATACCATCATTGTTCTCTCTCTGCTGATGCTGGCCTCATGTGCAACCAGAGATAAGGGAGAACGTTTTGCTCCGGACTGGTTTCGGAATCTGGAAGAGTCGGAGGACGGCAGTGCCTGGCTTATCAAAATTTCGGCATTCGGCGGTTCCGAGATCTCTGTTCGGGACAGGGCTGCAGATGAACTCCTCGACAGGATTCTGGAACTAAGCGGTGAGGAAAGCCTCTTTTCCGCTTCTGCCGACAGAGAGTGGCTTAAGGAACAGCTCTCTTCTCTTATCGATACAGAAGCCGCTGTGGATGGTGTTGTGTCCCTTTACCGTCAGGAATGGCATATCGAGGGTGATGAGTCATACTACTATGGTGCTTTTTATGTCGACAAGAGTGCTGATACCGCTCTCAACACTGCTCTGCTCGACAGATATTATACGGGGAATGAAGTTTTAAACTCCTATCTCGCCGCTTCTGAAAGTCTGGAGGAGTCAGGGAAGTATTACAGGGCTGCCGAGGTCCTTCTGGAAGCTGCGGCCTATCTGGCGGAGCTGCCGGATCCTCTGTCTGATCATCTGGCGAGGATCTATATTTCAAAAGCCGCATCTCTGCTTGAACTCATAAAGGTCGCTGGTGTGGCGGCTCCGGGACAGGCTTATGCCAATACAATGATTGCCGAACCTTTTCAACTGTTCAGTTCTTCCGATGAGGGGCCGACTCCTGAGGTTGAATATCTTGTCGGATATGACGGGAAGAAACGTGACGGCAGCAGGGGACAGTTTGAAAGGCGTCTTGTGAGCAGCCCTGAGGGGTTGATCGATTTCTATCACCCCTTTATTCCCTTTACAGGAGAGGCCCAGGTCCGTTTCATACCGGGGAGCCGGGACTTCCACTCCTCTCTGCTTATTCTTCAGAACAGCGGTCTGGATATCTCTCAGATTCAGGACTGGGTTGCCGCCTACAGTTTTGACTATGGACTCCCTGTAGACTCCCTTTCCAGAGACCTGAAGATGGGAGTTGTCGTCCTGCATACAGACATTACGGGTTCCGCCCTCAACAATGCCGAGACAGCGGTGGGAATCGTTGAGACTCTGGTGCAGAACGGATACAACATCGATATCCTGACCCTTGATCCCCTTGAAATTACCAGAGAGGGAGAGTCTGCATTCCTCAGGGATATCAAGGCTCTCTATAAAGAGGACTATATACGGGTTGTCTACGGTACCGTGGAAATCCAGAACTTTGAGGCGGTGTCCGACTCCTACCGTGTGAAGACAGGAGGCAGTCTGTCTGTCGTTGATGTGGACAGCGGGGAGCTTCTTGTCTCTCTAGAACTTGATAAATCGGTTGAAAGCAGGAGCAATACTCTGGCTGTATCCGCCTCTTTTCGGGAGCTTGGTAAGGCTTTTGCCCTGGAATTGATCGAGAGTCTTGAGTAATAACTCCTTATCAGCCCTGAAAATTCATTGATCGGGTTGATGAAACATTGTATTCTTGGCCTGTTATGAATCATGAAAATTACGATCCCGATGACAGAATTGCCGCACTCGCCACAGCCTGGGCTGAAAGTGCTATTGCAGTAATCAGAACTTCGGGTGAAGGCAGTATAGAAGCCGTTGATGCACTTTTCAGCGGCAATCTCACAGACGGCGAGTCCAGGAAAATGGTTTACGGTATGATCCGCGACCCCGAAACATCCGAGGCTCTGGATGAAATTATGGCTGTGCCCTTCAGAGCTCCGGGAAGCTACACAGGGCAGGAGAGTGTGGAACTCTACTGCCACGGCAGTCTTCCGGGTATTCAGAAGATTCTGCAGCTTCTCTTTCGCAGCGGCTTCCGTCAGGCATCCCCGGGAGAGTTTACATTCCGGGCCTTTGTTAACGGCAAGATGGATCTGACCCGCGCCGAAGCGGTCCAGGAGATAATCAGCTCCAAATCCGGCAAGGCGCAGTCCATGGCGCTGAACCGTTTGTCTGGAGCCGTGGAAAGCAGAATCAATCACTTCAAGAGCCTCGCTACCGGTATGGCCGCCTCCTTTGCCATTCAGCTTGACTATCCCGATGATGAGGTGGAGGCTCCTCCCATGCCCACTGCAGAACTTGCAGAAATGAAAGCAGGTCTCCAGTCCCTTATCGATTCCTACGAGGTGGGAAAGATCTATCAGGAGGGTGTGATTATTGCACTCGCCGGTAGGACCAATGCGGGAAAGTCGAGTCTGTTCAACCTCTTTCTAAAAGAGGACCGCTCCATTGTCTCAGACATACATGGAACCACCCGGGACTATCTGGAGTCATGGATCTCCCTGGCGGGGATACCTGTACGTCTCTATGATACGGCAGGCCTTAGAAAGTCGGATGATCCCATTGAAGAGGAAGGCATCCGCCGGACCCGGGAACTTATGGATAACGCCCATATCATCCTGTATGTCATTGACAGTTCCCAGGAACTTGCCGGGGAGGAAGAGGCTCTGGTCGCCTCAACCGCCGGCATAGGAAATAGCAAGGAAGTTCTGGTCTGGAACAAGTGTGATCTCAGTAAAACAGAAGCTCCCGAGGGTGCAATTGCCGTTTCCGCGGTCACAGGAGAGGGGTTTTCCGAGCTGGAACAGGCTCTGATGGACAGGATTTTCAAGGATTCCTCCCGCCTGGAAGGGGATGCTGTAATCGACTCTCTCCGTCAGAAGGAACTTCTTGAAAGGGCACTTTCCGGGGTTGAAAAAGTGGACGAGGCTATACATAATGGCCTGCCTGTTGATGTTTTAGCCATGGATCTTAATGATGTTCTGCAGGCTCTCGGCGAGATTACCGGTGAAGTTTCCTCATCGGATATACTGGACAGAATGTTTTCCAGCTTCTGTGTCGGAAAGTAAATCCGGCCTCTCCTGCAACCCCGGGCAGTATGCTTTAAGGGAAAACAGCCGGAGAATTTTTTAACGGATGAATCATAAGGAATTGCCATAATTATGGATTTTGATGCAATAGTCATCGGAGGCGGACACGCAGGGATCGAAGCGTCCCTGGCACTGGCCCGTCTTGATTTCTCTACACTCCTCATTACTCAGAGCCTGGATGCCATTGGACGGCTTTCCTGCAACCCAGCTGTGGGTGGTCTCTCCAAGGGGAACATCGTCCGCGAGATCGATGCACTGGGCGGCGAGATGGCCCGGCTTATTGACAGGTCCATGATTCAGTTCCGAATCCTCAACAGAAGCCGCGGTCCTGCTGTTCAGGCACCCCGGGCACAGGCTGATAAGAACCTCTACGCCCGTCTGGCTAAACAGACCCTTGAGCTTCAGAAGAATCTTCATCTCTTTCAGGATACGGTTGTTGATATTCTTACAGACAGCAGCGGAACTGTGTGTGAAGGTGTTGTCACCGATAGGGGCAGGCGCTTCAGCTCCCGTACCGTGGTTATGACAACCGGAACTTTTATGGAGGGAAAGATCTTTATAGGAGATTTCTCCCAGTCCTCGGGACGTCTCGGTGAACCCGCTGCTGTAGGTCTCGGAACGGCCCTCCGTGAGAGAGGGTATACCGTTGGCCGTCTGAAAACAGGGACCCCCGCCAGAGTCAGAATGTCGAGCCTCGACTTCTCTAAAATGGAGGAGCAGGGCGGCGATGAGACAATGCAGGCCTTCTCTTTTTTCAATGAAAAATCCGACAGGCCCCATGTACCCTGTCATATCACTTATACAAATGAGAATACCCACAAGATCATAAGGGACAACTTTCATCTCTCACCTCTCTTTTCCGGAGAGATTGTGGGAACCGGACCCCGGTACTGTCCTTCCATTGAGGATAAGGTCAAACGCTTTCCCGACAGGGAGCGGCACCAGATCTTTGTGGAACCCGAAGGCCTTGATACCGAAGAGATGTATCTTAACGGGATTTCCTCATCCCTTCCCGAACTTGTACAGGAAGCTTTCTTAAGGACCCTTCCCGGTCTGGAGCATGTGGAAGTAATGCGCCCCGGCTATGCTGTGGAGTATGACTACCTTGATCCCACACAGCTTCTGCCCAGTCTGGAGAGCAAGCGCCACAAGGGCCTTTTTCTCGCAGGCCAGACCAACGGAACATCGGGTTATGAAGAGGCGGCGACCCAGGGGCTTATGGCCGGAATCAACGCGGCCAGAAAACTGCAGGGGAAAGATGCTCTTGTTCTGAGCCGGGCCGAGGCCTATACGGGTGTTCTTATTGACGACCTGGTAACACTGGGTACAAAGGAACCCTACAGAATGTTCACCTCCCGTGCGGAGTACAGGCTCTCCCTGCGCCATGATGATGCAGATATCAGGCTCTTCCCCTATTGCGAGGATGTGGGTCTGGCCACGGAAGAGATGAAAGAGACTTTCCACAGGAAGAAAGAGACCATCGAAGAGATCAAGGAGCTTCTGAGGCAGAAGAAGGTCGCAACCGCATGGTCTGAAAAAAATGAAGCCCTGAAGCCCCATATCGGTAAAAGCTCCTATATGGCCCTCAAAGACCCGTCGGTAACTCTGGATTCTCTTTCTGAGCCCATCTCCGAGCTCTCAGGCTACTCCCTTGACCTGAAGTCGCACACGGAGCTGGATGTTAAATATGAGGGCTATGTGGCCCGGCAGGAACGGCAGGTTGCCCGTTTTCAGAAAATGGAAAACATGCTGATTCCGAAAGATTTCGACTATGATAAGCTGGACGGTATATCTTCCGAATCCAGAGAGAAACTGAAGACCATTCAGCCCCGTTCCGTGGGGCAGGCTTCCCGTATTTCAGGGGTCAGGTCTTCTGATATTGCAGTACTGACGGTTCTGATAAGCAGATCCGGCGGTAAAAAAACAGCTGAATAAAGGCAGGTAGAGATTAGAATGGGTATATTGGATAACGGACTGGCTAAAATGGGCCTCTCTGTGGACCCCGAAAAAACGGCTTCGCTTGAAAAGTATATTGCCGAGCTTGAGCTGTGGAATCCCCGGTACGGTCTTGTAAATGCCGAAGGGGATGATCTTATAATCAGGCATGTTCTGGACTCTCTTGCGGGAGTGAAGACCATGCAGGGCCTTGCTCCTTCGATTGTCGCGGACATCGGGTCCGGTGCCGGTCTGCCTGGTATTCCTCTTGCTATCATGCTTCCTAACACAAGGTTTCATCTTGTGGAGCGTTCCGGGAAACGAACAGGCTTTTTGAGAAACATTATTCTGACCCTGGGTCTGACCAATGTCTCTGTTATCGAGGACTCCCTTGAGAACCTTACAGAGCGTTATGAAGTTGTGACATTCAGAGGTTTTTCTCCCTTTCAGAAGGATCTGATGAAGCATCTGGGGAAGGTTCTGTGCGAAGAGAAGGGAACAATTCTCGCCTACAAGGGCAGAATGGAGCAGATCCAGTCCGAGCTTGCCACACTGGATGAAGAGTCTGTCAGAGACAGTTCAATTGTAGAGGTGAGTGTTCCATTTCTGGATGAAGAACGTCATCTGGTTATAATGCATTTGCAATAGTCTGACTGCCGCTTTTGTACTTGTTCAGCAGTTTCATCAGTTTGTCCTTGGGGAGAAGGTCGACAAGACGGGCTTCCACAAACTGCTGGGCTTCCTCGGAGAAGGTCCCTGCGCTGATGCAGAATCCCCTGCCGGCGTGAACCTCTTTTACATGGGCGTAGAGCTCTCTGACTGAGAAATCTCCGATCTTTCCCTCTTCTCTGTAGAACCTGAACACTATCAGATCCTCCCACTTCCGGGCCTTTACCTCTGCCAGAATGTCAAGATACTCGTTTTTATGAACCGATATATCCACAACCTTGATCCTTGTCTTCGGGAAGAGGATCAGGGTCAGCTGGCGGCAGAGTGACTGAAACTCGTTCATGGGAGACATCAGGTAGGTCTGGAGATTTCTGTTACCCGTAAGCTCCTTGATCTTCTTCCTCTGAGCCGCAACATCCTTGTATCTTGGATTCATTCCGTAAAGATCGTCCAGCTGGACGAGAGCTTTATCCAGGTTTGACATTTGATTGTAGCAGTTTGCCAGCCTGTACTTCAGTTCCAGAAGAACGTCTTCGGATATCTGTTTGTGCCGAAGGCCTATTTCAAAGTCCATTATGGCTTTCTCGGGGTCTTTTTTCTGTCTGTTGATGGTTCCGCTGTAGAGCGCTGACTGGGGACCCCATTCGGGATCCGCCCTCAGGTGGGAGAATATCTTGAGTGACTGGTCAAGCTGCCCCATTTCATAGAGTGAACGGGCCAGTGCAAAGAGGGTTTCCTTGTCGTCGGGATGGCCTGTTGCGGCATTCCGCAGGTAGGCTGCAGCTTCCTTGTACCGGCGCAGTTTGTAGAGGCTCAGCCCGCAGAATCTCATTGAATCATGGTCATTGGTTTTGCCTGTCAGCGCCTGCTTCAGAAGGGCAATCGCCTTTTCATAATTTCCCCGTCTGTATTCAAGAGCTCCCAGTGAGGAGTTTATATCAAAATTCTCAGTATCTTTTGTTCTTGCGATGGCAAGGCTTTTGTACGCCTCGGTGTAGACTTTGGCCTTCATTGCAGACAGCCCGTAGTTCAGGTTGATCTTATGCTCATCCAGTCTGGAATTGGTGGCGCAGAGGTCCAGAAGGATGCCGTAGGTTTTCATGGCCTGCTGGTAGTTCTTCTCCGCAAAATGAAGATCAGCAAGAGCCGTAAGGGCCTGACTGTCCTTGGGGTTGCTGGCCAGGCGTTTGTTGGCTTCCTTCAGGATGGTGTTCCTGTCGTGAACCTGAGAGCCTGAGAGATCTTTTTTTCCTCTCCCGGAGAGTATGGAAACCATTATTATAATGGTTAATGTGATTATAATAACGGGGATTAGCAATGGTATAAATGACGACATATGTATTGGAATTATGTTCTTTTACTGCAACATTTGTCAAGAAATGTTGTTTTTCTGGAAAGCTTCCTGCCGGGGCTGTTATAATTAAAGTTTAGCAAGGAGAAATATCATGAAAAAAAAGAACACGGGTGATGCCGTTCTCTACCATGTGAAACTGAATAAAGCAATGCTCTCGGGAGCCCTTACTGCGGTGCTCCCCGGTGATCCCGGACGCGTTGAGAAAACGGCCAGAATGATCGATCCCGATGCAGTCTTCCTTGTCTCTAACAGGGAGTATACCTCCTGGCTTGCTGATCTGTCCGGGCACAAGGTACTTGTCTGTTCCACCGGAATCGGCGGCCCCTCTGTTTCCATCTGCCTGGAGGAGCTGGCGCAGCTGGGAGTCAAATCTTTTTTCCGGATCGGAACAACAGGCGCCATACAGGAGAATATCAAACCCGGAGACCTGATTATTACAACAGGGTCCGTCCGTCTGGACGGAGCTTCCGGCCACTATGCCCCGATTGAGTATCCCGCAGTGGCGGACTTTGACCTGACTCTGGCCCTTCTGCAGGGAGCGTCCAACCTTGAAATTCCCCATCATAAGGGTATTTCCGCCTCCAGCGACACCTTCTATCCCGGTCAGGAGCGCTACGACACCTTTACGGGATATGTCCCCCGCCGGTTTCAGGGCTCCCTGGACGAATGGAAGCATCTGAATGTCCTCAACTATGAGATGGAGTCGGCCACACTGCTGACCATTGCCTCTGTTTTCGGCCTGAAGGCGGCCATGGTGGCATCGGTGATTGCTGTGAGAGGTAAACATGAGACTCCTGATGACAGAATCCTGCCTCTGGCGGAAGAACGGCTTGCCTCCTGCATCAGGGAAGCTCTGTCGCTCCACCTCACGGGAGAGGGATTCAACTGAAAAATACCTGAAAAACCAGGATAAACTCTGATTCAGCGGTAAAATAGCGGGAAATCCATTCTGCTGCGTTAGAAGAGGGTGAAAAATAACTAAATCTCTATCAGCTCTGATTTTCCCTCGGTTTCAGGTATTGATGAAAGCAGTGCAAGTCTATATAATTCCGTTACAATTATTCGCTTTGAACAATCCGGACGTTTGCCGGGATGACTTAAGTTCGGTTAATCACCGGGAAACCGCCGCTTCTCTGATTATTCAGATAAACGCCGGACTGCCCGGGTCCGCTTATCCATTCTGCTGAGCATACCCGGCTATTTTTAAATTCTAGAGAGGTTAGTGTTTCTATGAGTGCAGATATCACCAAAATGCGTAATATCGGAATCAGCGCCCACATCGACTCAGGTAAAACAACCCTGACAGAAAGAATTCTGTTCTACTGTCAGAAAATTCATGCCATTCACGAAGTTAGAGGTAAAGATGGGGTAGGAGCTACCATGGACTCCATGGAGCTGGAAAAAGAGAGAGGTATCACCATCGCGTCCGCCGCGACTAACGTTACCTGGAAGGATCATAATATCAATATTATCGATACTCCGGGCCACGTTGACTTCACAATTGAAGTAGAGCGTGCTCTCCGTGTACTGGACGGAGCCGTACTGGTTCTCTGTTCTGTAGGTGGAGTTCAGTCACAGTCAATCACTGTTGACAGACAGCTGAAAAGATACAATGTTCCCCGTATCGCTTTTGTAAACAAGAGTGACCGTACAGGTGCAAACCCCTATAAAGTTTGTGACCAGCTGAGAGACAAGCTGGACCTGAACTCTGTAATGATGCAGGTTCCCATCGGACTGGAAGAGAAGCTGGAAGGTGTTATCGACCTGATCAGAATGAAAGCCATCTATTTTGACGGTGATGACGGTGAGCAGATCCGTATTGAAGAGATCCCCGCCGAACTTCAGGCTGAAGCCGATGAAAGACGCGAGATGATGCTCGACACAGTTTCCATGTTCAGCGAAGACATCATGGAACTGATGATGGAAGAGAAGGAAATCCCCGAAGATCTCCTCCACGAAACAGTACGTAAGGCCGTTCTGGACCTCGAACTGGTTCCCGTATACCTCGGTTCTGCATACAAGAACAAGGGTGTTCAGGAGATGATGGACGCGGTTCTCCGCTACCTTCCCTCTCCTCCCGATGTTGAGAACAAGGCTCTGGACCTGGACAATGACGAGGCTGAAGTTGTTCTTCCCTCTGATGCATCCAAGCCCCCCGTGGCTCTTGCTTTCAAACTGGAAGACGGACAGTATGGTCAGCTGACCTATATCCGTGTATACCAGGGAATCATCAAGAAGGGTGCTGAACTCGTTAACGTAAGAAACGGAAGAAAATTCAAAGTTGGACGTCTTGTAAGAATGCACTCCAACAACATGGAAGATATTACAGAAGCACCCGCTGGTGACATTGTTGCCCTCTTTGGTGTTGACTGTGCTTCCGGTGATACTTTCTGTGACCCCAGCCTCAACCTGTCTATGACTTCAATGTTCGTACCCAACGCGGTAATCTCACTGTCTATCAAGCCCGTGGATAAGTCCGCTTCCGACAAGATGGCCAAGGCTCTCAACAGATTCACCAAGGAAGACCCCACTTTCAGAACTCATGTAGACCCCGAGTCCAACGAGACAATTATCTCCGGAATGGGTGAGCTTCACCTTGAAGTTTACATTGAGCGTATGAAACGTGAGTACAAGGCTGAAGTTGAAACAGGTGCACCCCAGGTAGCATACAGAGAGGCTATTTCCTCTTCTGCAGACTTCAACTACACACACAAGAAGCAGACAGGTGGTTCCGGACAGTACGCCCGTGTCGCCGGTAGAATGGAAGCTCTCTCTCTGGACGATGAGAAAGGCTATGAATTCGCAAACGAAATCAAGGGTGGTGCTATTCCCACAGAATACATCCCCTCCTGTGACAAGGGTTTTCAGACAGCCATGACAAAGGGATCTCTTATCGGAGCTCCTGTTGTAGGTGTTAAGATGACCATCAGTGACGGTCAGTTCCACGCGGTTGACTCTTCAGACCAGGCTTTCCAGACTGCTGCCCTCGGCGCTTTCCGTGAAGCTTACAAGAAAGCCAATCCCGTTATCCTTGAGCCCATCATGAAGGTATCTGTTGAAGGACCTACTGAATTTCAGGGAAATATTTTTGGCACACTGAACCAGAGACGTGGTATGATTGTAGCATCCAATGAGGAAGGAAACTACTGCGTTGTAGAAGCAGAGGTTCCTCTGAGCGAAATGTTCGGTTATTCAACCGTACTGCGTTCTTCTACTCAGGGTAAGGCCGAGTTCACAATGGAATTTGCCAAGTACGGTAAGGTTCCTGCAAGTGTGACCGAGGAACTTATCAAGAAGTACGAAGAAGAGAAAAGAGCTCAGCAGAAATAAAGTCCGGCCCTCCGGGGCTGTACTTTTCACCATGACCGCCGGAGTTGAACTGCTCCGGCATACTGGTATGACCCTTCGGTTCTGAGCTTAGAGTACCCGGACCGTGGAGTCACTCTGGTTGAAAACTGAAGGAGTTCAAAGATGGTAAAGACTGAACTGACTGAGAAGAGCCCCCTGAGGAGTCTGGAAAAGGCTGTTCAGGGAGGTCTCGGGAAGGGAAACATTGCCGTGATCGCATCCAAAGAGGGTGTTGGTAAGACTGCCTGCCTAGTACACATTGCAACCGACAAACTGATGCGGAACAAACATGTTATTCATGTTTCATATGCCAACAGAGTTGATCATATCGTTAACTGGTATGAAGATATATTCACCGAAATCTCCAAAAAGAGAAATCTTGAAAAAGCAATGAGTGTTCATGACGAAATCATTCAGAACAGAGTGATCATGAACTTCAACCAGAAAAGCATATCTGTTGACCAGGTATTGGCCAGCATCAAAGCGATGATGGACAATGGTCAGCTGGGTACCGATGCGGTAATTATTGACGGATTCGACTTTACAGTAAGTTCTGCCGACGACATTAAAAAGTTCAAGGCATTTGCTGGAGAGGCGGACATTGAGCTCTGGTTCAGCGATTCCTACCCTGAGGGTGCGGATTATCTGGATGAACGGGGCGTTCCTGTTAATCTGACTGAGAGTCTGGACGATGTGTCTGTGATTCTTACACTCAGGGCTGAACAGGGTCTGATGGTATTGACTCTTGTGAAAGATCACAAGTCTCTTGTATCAGAAGACCTGCACCTTAAACTTGATCCCAAAACACTTCTTATTGCAGAAGCATAAGATACTGTACATCGGTCAAAAGATATTGAGGACTGCTTCTCTTTCAGGAGCAGTCCTTTTTTAAATATTAAAGAGAATGTATACTGCAGACGGTTATGTTTATAGATAGTTTTTATAATCTGGAATTCAAGTTCGATAAAAACTCTGACGGTCTTGATCATCTATTCCCGTCGATGGAGCTGTTAATACGCTCCCTGGAAAACATCGACCGCTGTCTTGTCTCCTGTGTGGGATACAGGCTCGAATATAAACGCTATCTTAAAAATATTGGAGAGGAGTCTTTTACATTCTCCATTCGTGTCCGTCTCGTAAAACCGAGGCAGATAGCCCTTGGTGAGGATTTTCCTACTGAAAATGTTCTGAAATGGATGAAAGAGGGGCGGGAAATTTTTACTTCTGCCGCCAACAGTGAAGACTCTTCAAATAAATCCTCCCTTATCAGCGGCAGCCTCAAACCTATTATCCGGGAAAACGGACTGGAACACTCCATCCTGTACAAGTCTCTTGATGCCGATGAACTTGCTGTCCTCTCGGAGGACTTGAATAATGCAGTTCAATTCCTCGGAGGCAAGGTCCTTATAGAAGCAGCCTGAAAACAGGGGACTCCCAACTTTCAGGATGCAGGTTTATTCAGGATTTGATTGTCGCTGATATAGATTTGAAAGCGTTCTTGATACGGTCGTTCTTGCGGCTCAGTTCTTTCAGTGAACCCTGTACCTGATTTCTGCCGGCAGCCAGTCTGAGAGTTGCCAGTTCCTCTTCAATCTGTTCAATTTCTTTCCGTATTTTGTCAAACTGATTCATCTTAGTCTCCTCTGTTACAAGCGGCCGGGATTCTTCCCATTCCTGTACTTCAAGACCCCTGTCGAACCATCTGAAGCTTCAATTAATTGCTGTGCAGGGGCAGGTGTATATATTCAATATCGGAACTACAGAGGATTTATTAAGGTTTCTCTGGATTTTCATACCAAATGTTATTATGATGAATCCATAAAGTTAGGTGCTCCGGGTTTACCGACTAGACCAGGGAGCAATAACTCGATGTTGCAGGAGATATGCTGATGTCTATTTTCGATGACACCGACGAAGACTTAGATGACGGTATGATGTCTCTGGATGATCTCGAACCCGACGAAGAGGGAGGGGAAGGTCAGTCCGACTGGGGGGATGAGTTTGATGATATGGACTCTGAATCCTGGGATAAGGAGTATGGTGATTCTGAAGAGGAACTTGAAGGAGACCCCTGGGACCTCAACTGATGTCCCTTGAGCCTCAGGCCCTTGCAGCAGAATCATTCCGTCAGGTTTTGTCACGCGGCCCTTACGAAAAAATTGATCGACTCATTGAAATAGTAGGCCGGGAAGATTGTCAAATTTGCGAATGCCTGGTCCGGGATGCTCGGCTTGAGTATCCCGGACTGCTTATTCTGCCCCCTTTCTTCAGATCCCCTGAAACAGTATATTCCCACTACTCTTTCTGGAAAATCATCTCCATCATGCCTGAGAAGCCCCTCTGGTTTTACCATATGGAGTCTTTCGGTTTGAGCGGAATAGGTTTGAATGAAACCTTCCGTTTTCCTCCTGCACTTCACCAGTGTCCTTCCCTGAAAACTCTGATTCTCAAAGATCTGGGACTGACAGAACTGCCTGAAATCCTCTGGTCCATGAGGAAACTGAGGATACTTGATATAAGCGGCAACTCCATAAGCCGGATTGATAAAGGTATAGGCAGACTGAAGCAATTAGTGTATTTTAATGCTGCCGATAACGAGTTGGAGCAGCTTCCCGAACAGATGGGATTCCTTCGAAAACTTCAGGTTTTAAACCTCTCCGGTAACAGGATAGAGGAGCTCGGATTTCCCCTGGATTCACTTGTAAAGCTGAAGAAGCTGAACCTGTCGGGCAACTGTCTTGAATCCCTGCCCTCCGGACTTCAGTCGCTTTTTCAGCTGGAGAAGGTTCAGCTTGCCTACAACGATTTGAGCGCCGAGGATGAGGCTGCCTGGGAAGAGGGCATTTGCTCACGGATTCCAAGTTATCAGTGGTATCTGCCCTTTGAGGACAGTGCACCGGCAATCAGTTAAGTTTTGTGGAGTAAATATGGTTGATCTTTCTCAGTTTGAAACTTTTGAGACAGAAAAGAAAAGGCATCAGTCCCCATGGAGATTTGTTTTCGGAAGACGTCTGTCTTTCTATCTCGCATTTGTAAGAATTGTCCTGCGCTGCAGGAAACTCAGCATCCAGGGACGCTTTGATAATAAAACCTACTTCAGCGAATCCGATCAGATCCGTGAAGCTGCAGAGCGTCATGGAGCAAAATTCAAGATTACAGGTCTTCAGAATCTGAACTTTGACGGTCCCTGTGTGATCGTTGCCAACCATATGAGCCTTCTGGAAACCCAGATTCTTCCCTGGGTCGTAGGAAGTTTTAAACCCTTCTCTGTCGTTATGAAGAAGAGCCTCTACGAGTCCGGCCTTTTTGGAGCCATCTCCATTGCCACCCAGAGTATCGCTGTCTCAAGAGAGAATCTGAGGGCTGATATTGATGTTGTAATGAATGAGGGTGTGGAGCATCTGAAAAAGGGCCGGTCCATACTGCTGTTCCCCGAGGGGACGCGGAAGTACTACTTCAAGAGATCGGAGTTCAACTCCCTGGGAACCATGCTTGCATCCAGAGCCGGTGTAAGAATCGTTCCCATCGCCCTTAAAACTGACTTCTTGAAAAACGGTAAGAAATTCTCCGATTACGGTACTCTCCATCCTGAAAACAAAGTCCTTATGCACATTGGCGAGCCCATGAGAATTGAGGGACGGGGGAAGGCTGAACATCAGCAGATCCTTGATTTTATGGAGACAACCCTCGGCAGCTGGGGCGTTGAAACCAGGGAGGATGAGGCATGAAATACTCTTTGAAGGGTAAGGCCCCTGTTATTGATAAGAATGTCGGATTTATTGCCCCCAGCGCCGATCTTATAGGGGATATCACAATTGCCGAAGGTGTGAACATCTGGTTCAACGCCGTTATCCGGGCAGATATGGCCTCTGTCAGTATAGGTAAAAATACAAACATTCAGGACTGTTCGGTCATACACGTGGATGAAGGTGTTCCCTGTACTCTAGGCGAAGGCATTACAGTAGGACATAGTGCTGTTCTTCATGGATGCAAGATAGGAAATGACTGTCTTGTGGGAATGAATGCCGTTGTTCTCAATGGAGCTGAAGTGGGGGAGGAGTCTCTTGTCGGAGCGGGCAGTCTTGTCCCACAGGGAATGAAGATTCCACCCCGTTCCCTTGTTCTGGGCTCTCCTGCCAAGGTAGTGAAAGAACTCAAAACGGGCATGATAGAAGGTATCCGCAAGAATGCCGCTGTCTATGTTGCCAGCAGCAGAGACTATCTTGAAGAGTTGGCGGCTTTGGACGAAGGAGCCGAATAGGAGGCTCTGTGCCTTCTTGTCGTTAGAGTTTCTTCAATTGCGGCCAGCTCCAGAAGCTCTTCCATACTTTCAATGGATTCTCCCAGAAGCAGCTTTCCTTTGTATATATAAAAGTACTCAAATTGATACCGCATATCTTTATTATAGTTCTTTTTTTCAGCTTAACTCCCTTATTCTCATTTTTTTTACTTCATACAACCGGGATCTATATTCCAGAGCCAGTAATGTTCAGCTCAGTAAGTATTCTTCCTGCGGCTGTTCTCATCATTGTGTTAAATGAATCACCCATGGATTTTACAAGTATCTCATTAAGCCATACCCCCGGCGGTGAAAGGCAGAAGTCGAAGTAAATGCGGATCTGCTTATTGTTGAAGGGTTCATACTCAAGGGCATAGTCTCTGATATACTCCTCTTTACGGCTCTGTCTTGTTTCCGGATCATCAGTCTGGGTCATTATCATTGATATAACTTCTTCCGGAATCCGGCGGTCTTCAGGAAGCATAAGATTGAAGATTGTAAAAAAGGCTTCCATAGACTTTTCAGCCACAAAGGACATCTTTTCAAGCTGTTCGGAGTCTTCAATATAGTCTGAGAATATTTTGGCTCTTTCAGGGGGCACAGAGGACTGGTCGAAGGACTCTATCTTCTGAATATCGTACTCCCTTATATAGTTCACTTCGGATTCGGCAATGGCTGCAAAAAGGGGTGTTCTGTATCTGCTGAGGATCTCCTCCAGGTAGTCCTCCCTGTAGTCCGCTTCTATATGCTTGTACATCTGTTCTGTAAAGCTTTCAGCGCTAAAGGTCTCAATCAGAATGTCTGAGACTAGTTCGTACACTCTGTTGTCGACGGAACCCCGTTCAGACTCAATTATCTTGGGGAGTATTTCACTTGTCTGGGCAAGCTGTTCTGTCAGGCCTGTGACAGTCAGTACGCTGTCAATGAGCGCCCTGTTCGGTTCTGAATGTAGAGGGATTGTTAATAGGAAAATCAAACACAGTGATGCCAGAGCCTTTTTCATACTCTTTTACTCCTGAATGCTGCGGGGTTATTCAATAGTATAGTGTGTATAAGCAGAGATAGGTATCGGTTTTTCCACATATGGCCTAAGGGGCATCATCCTACGTGAGTGCCCTCCCCGGCACTCCCGTACAACAACCCTCAGGCCTAAGAGAGGGGGCTATGTCCTACCAGAGCAATACCATTGCTCTGGTACCTTGCCCACATATGGCCTAAGGGGGTGTGGATAAGTTGTGGAAATCCATGCAGACGCTTGTGAATTCAAAAGATGTGCCTGTGGATAACTTGTGGGTAAAATTCTAACAACTTTTTCATGGAATTCCTCTAGAATCAAAATAATGGGGTTACAGGCTGTTTTTTCCCTGTTTTTTGCCAAAAATAGGGTATGTTTTTAGAGATCCTGAATTTCATTGAATTTTGATAAGCATTGTGAATTTCCATGAATTTGTGGATAACTTGTGGATAAATTTGTGAATTCACCGGATTTTACGGAATTCATCATGTGGATAACTGTCAATTGCGCATTTTGATAATTCCGTGGTATTTTAATACAACTGATATAGAAGCAGGAGATTTAAAAAATGCGTCGTCAAAGTACAGGACTGAATTCTATTTTCTTTTTACAGCTTGCCATTGCCCTCTTCTTTCTGATCCTGGGGTTTCAGGGAATCATCAGCAATATGTCCCAGAACAGCGGGTTCGCAAGAGAGATGGCAAAATTTATCAATGCCGAAAATCCTGCAGTCCAGAAGACTGAGCTTGTTATGGGCATTATCAGCCTCGTCGCCGGGCTTCTGCTTTTTCTCGGTCTTTTCCGTTTCGGAGACTCCCGTCTGGTTGTAGTTTCATCGGTTCTGATCTTTATCTTCTGGCTTGTCCGTTTTGTTATGGTTCGTTTTATGACAGAGCTTGTGATAAGAAACGGAAACATTATTTTTTACCCTGACTTTTCAACATGGCTTCTCTCTGTTTCCATGGATATTATTATTCTCTGTTCCATCTGGACGATAGCCCGCCGAACCGCCTGATATGTGCGCATATAAAGTCTATCAAAGCTCATCCCTTCAGTCATTTGTAGATGACCATTCAAGGATTCTCTGTCCGGACTCTCTCTTTGGTACCTCCCTGACTCTTGTTGTACAAAACCGGAGTATGGGAGAGTGGCTTAAGCTTAAGCTTGCTGAAAAGAGAGGCATAAGCGCCGACAGTCCCTATGTGCTGCCTGAAAAAGCAATGAGGGAACTGGCTGAGGGGTACCGCTGTGTCAGGACCCTGATGGGTAAAGATGACTCCGCCCGCCCTGTCCTCTATATGGACAACCTGAAAATCCGGCTTTATAAGATTATGGAGGAGCTTTTTGCCGACCCGGCAGGAGTTCCGGAAAGTTGTGAGGAGCTCTATGCCTATATAAGCTCTTCCTCCGGGAGCGATGAAAAGGCAGATACGCAAATCCGTTCCACAAGGCTCTATCAACTGGCCGACAGTATTGCCGGCCTCTTCTCCCATTACGGTATGAACACAATGCCTCTTGTCTCCGCCTGGGATGAAGGATGCAGTTATGCAGATGTTCCCGGGCATCTTAAACAACATGAGAAGTGGCAGCGTTTTCTATGGGAGAAGGTCTATGACAGCGGCCTCTCCCTGAGCCGGATTTTCAGTACTATAAGCGAAAGCAGTGATCTCTATGACGGAGATATCAAAAGAGTTGTGCTTTTCGGTTCTTCCTTTCTGGGGGACACTGCGCTGCAGTTTTTCAAACGTCTCTCCCGGGACATCCAGGTAGACCACTTTATACTGACTCCATCCTCCTTTTACTCCTCCTATCCCGAAGAGGGGGATTGTGAGGTTGTGCAGAACCCTCTTCTGGAGAGCTGGTCTACCCAGATGGACGGGTTTGCAAGATTTGCAAGGGGCCTTGAAACAGAGAGCCGCTTTGTCCTTCCCTGCACAGATACGGTTCTGGCATCTGTTCAGAAAAGTATTCTTGAGGACTCTCCTGTGCCTGAGGCTCCCCGGCCGGCAGATAAGGACAGCTCAATTTCAATTCACGGCTGCACAAGCCCCTGGCGGGAAGTCGAGATCCTGAAGGATCTTCTTCTGACGGCTTTAAATGATGATGAGTCCTTAAATCTGACGGACATTGCTGTTCTTGCTCCCGATATCAACACCTATGCCCCCTTTCTGGAGGCCCTTTTCCCATCGGATGATAAGGACCTTGAGCTTCCCTACAATGTGATCGATCTGGACAGTGCGGAACTCTCTCCGCTGATTCAAGGGTTTCAGCATCTTTTCAGTCTTCCGGGCTCCCGCTTTCAGAGGTCCGAGCTTTTTGTTCTGTTTGACAATCCCTGCTTCCGTGAGGCTCAGGGCCTGGGCAGGCTGGACCGTAAAATCTGGCTTGAACTCTGTGAGAGTATGAATATCAAGTGGGGTTATGACAGGGAGCACCGGAACAGCTTTTTTGAAGGAACAGGTGACTTTAACAGCTGGCACAGAGCCTTTAATCGTATAAAAGAGGGACTCTTTCTGGATGAAGAGGATGATCCCGACTGCCTGCCCTGCGCCCCTCCCGATGAGGAGACAGGCAGAAGCTGGGGTAAGCTGATGCTCCTTCTTCAGAACCTATACAATGACCTCTTTGAGCTGGACAGGATCAGAATGCCTCTGGAGCACTGGGTTCTGCTGGCTGAGTCTGTTCTGGAGTCCTACTTCAAGGTGAGAAAGGACAACCGTCAGGACGAGAGCGACTGGTTCCGGATCAAGGGCTGTTTCAGGGACATTCTGAACATGGCCGACGAGACTCCGCTGCCCGGGGAAAGGGAGTATGATTTTTTTGTTTTCAGGACTCTGCTCAATGAGTACATAAGCAAGTCCTCCGGAGTAAAGGGGCGCTACCTTACCCAGGGGATTACATGTTCATCCCTTAAGCCCATGAGGGCCATCCCTTTCAGAAGAATATATGTTCTCGGACTCGATGAGGCGACCTTCCCCGGGGAGGATACAAAGCTCAGCTTTGACCTCAAGGAGTGTTTTGACAAGGGAATAGACCTTTCCCGAAGGGGAGGGGACCGGTATGCCTTTCTTGAGACCCTGCTCTCGGCAGGGGAGTCGCTGACCCTCTTCTACAAGAGCCGGAACCCCGTAAGCGGCGAGGTCCTGCAGCCCTCCATACTCATCTCGGAACTCCTTGATTTTCTGGAGAAGAGTTTTCTCTTCTCAGAGGGTGCACCGGCGGATATTCTGATTTCCCGGGAGTCCATTCACAGCTTTGACCCCCGCTACTTTACAGGCGGTCGGTCCTTCAACAAGGCGGCTCTTGAGTCGGCCCTGCTGCTTCAGAAGGGAGAGAGGGAAGACAAAGCTGAGAGCCCTCTTGTGAAGGTTCATACAGAGTCGGAGAGCGGAGAGCTTGTCCTGAGTCTGGACAGTATTGTCCGGTTTCTTAAAAACCCCGTTGCCTGGTACTATAAAAACGTCCTTCACATCTATCTGGATGAAGAAGAGAGCCCTGAACTGGACAGCCGGGAGAACTGGGAGCTTCCCTTTCTGGAGAAGTACTCCTTTTACAAAAACAGCCTCTGGCCTCCCGAAAAGCTTGAGAATCCCGCACTCCTGGAGTCTTATGTGAAGAGCCAGCAGATCCGTGGGTATCTGCCAGAGAGCGGGATCAGCTTTCTGGAAGTCGAAAATCTCAAGGACAGGCTTGAAACAATGAAGGCACAGGCTGCGGACGAAGAGGTCCGGCTCTCAGAAGAGTGGGAAAAGTATGTTGATGTTCTGATAGATCCTGAGAGAGGAAGCAGAGGATTCCGTGATGAACGGCCTCTTACGGCAAAGCAGATTCCAGAGCTCTCTCGAAAGATCGTTACCTCAACCGGTGAGGAGCTGACGGTTCATCTTACTGGTGTTATGGAATCTCTTGCCACCGGTGATGAGCCTGGCGTCTGGAAGACTCTGGAGTACTGCGAGTCCAGGGAACCCAAGGCAAGGCATAACTTTGAGTCCATCCTCAAGTTCCTGATCCTCTCAGTCTATAAAAGCGATTTCAAAGAGCTCAGGCAGCAGAAGATGGGGCGGGGTTCCGACAAGGACGGAAGGTATAAAAAGATCATATTCCGGAGGGATGG
This sequence comes from Oceanispirochaeta sp., assembly GCA_963676905.2. Lineage (GTDB taxonomy): Bacteria > Spirochaetota > Spirochaetia > DSM-2461 > DSM-2461 > Oceanispirochaeta. Next base: position 453,844 of record CAXXVE010000001.1, on the reverse strand, counting down.
AGAGCCCATGGATAATGAAGTTGTTCTGGATAATCCCGAAGAGAGGCTTGATAAACTGATCCGTCTCTGTCTGATGCCGGAGGAGAATATTCTCCCCCTCTATCCCGAACTGGGAGAGGCTCTGGCAAGGGAACTCAAGGACTCTCCTTTGATGAGTGATAATGATCTTCTCTCTTTATGGAAGAGAACATGGATGGATAAAGTCAATGATAAATGGAGTAACGGAGATCTGAAGGCTTGCAGGTACAGATCCCTCTTTCTGAGCAATCCACCGGAGATTGAAGTGGGTACCCTCAGAGACTTTCTGCAGCTGATCTATCAACCCCTTGCTGCCGCAGCACCAAAGAAGAGGAATTACAGTGTTCGTTAATCTATTTGATCCTGAAAAAGCGGATCTGCGACAATCCATAAATCTTGAAGCCTCTGCAGGAACTGGTAAAACCTATAATCTTGAACGGGTTGTCTGTGAACTTGTCGAGCGGTACGATCTGGGTATTGAAGAGATCCTTGTCGTAACTTTTACCAACAAGGCCGCAAGTGAACTGAAAGAGCGCATCCGGATTCTGCTGGACAAGAGAGCCGCAGAAGGAAAGGAGTCTCTTCAAAAGGCAAGGCGGAATTTTGACAAGGCACCCATCTATACGATCCATGCCTTCTGCCAGACGGTTCTGAAATCCTATCCCTTTGAATCGGGATCTCCCTTCTCACAGGAACTCCTTTCGGATAACTCCCTTCTTGAAGAGGGGATTGAAGAGGTCCTCTACAGGGAGTTTATGAATATCTCCGACGGGAAGAAGGACCTTATAAGGTCTTATTTTTCTTCTGGTATGGAGGACTGCATCTCAAGCCTTGTGAAAGAGGTGAAGGCGGTACTTGAGGATTCAAACTCCTTAAGGCTTCCTGAACAGGGGACTATTGATATGGTTCTGCGGGAAAAAGAGCTCTATGCCCGGGGAGAAGGTGAGATCAGAAGAGCTGCGGATGCATTATGTGCTTTTGCTCCCGATAAAGATCGCATTCTGGCAATTATGAAGCATCTTCCCGTAAGGAACGACCAGAGAACAGCGGCCAATGCTGTAAAAGCCTGGGATTCTCTTGCCCCGGCTGAAGGCCTCGGTGAATGGCTCACTCAGTTTGTAGAGAGCGGCCTTCTCGGAAAAATCGAATTCCTTTCAGAAGCAAAAAGAGTGGACAAGCTCCCTGAACTGGATGAGGACATAGACCTTTGCAGGGCTGTTGATGATCTTTTTGAAGCCTTGTCTCCTCTACTGGACCCGGATGATGTCAGCAGGACCATCTATGACAAGACCCTTGGATTCTCCTTTCTGAAAGAGCTTCTGGACCGTGCTGTAGATGTTATTCAGAAAAAGAAGAGGCTCCGTGGAGCCATGGACTTCTCCGATCTGATCGGTATTCTGGCCGATCTTCTTGAAAAAGACCGGAAGGGTCCTCTGGTTGAAGTTCTCCGGAGTCAGTATCAGGTAGTTCTTGTCGATGAGTTTCAGGATACTGATAAGAAACAGTGGTCCATTTTCAGTACTCTTTTTGACAGTCCCGGCCATAATTATTTTCTGATTGGAGATCCCAAGCAGTCTATCTACGGCTTCAGGGGAGCCGACCTGGAGGTCTATAAGGAGGCCTGCAGTTCCGTCTCCGATGAAAACAGCTACTCCCTTTCCACAAATTACCGTTCCCGGAAAGAGCTTGTGGAAGCCTGTAATCTTATTTTCGACAGGGTTTTTTCCTATAAGATCGACGGATGTACAGATGTCTCCTTCACCCCTGTTGAATCTGGAAATGAAACTGCCCCCGGTGTAGTTGACTCTCAGGGGCAGCCCCTTGGAGCAGTCCAGCTCTGTGAAATTAATATTGATGCCGAAGACAATAAAACTGCAAATAAAAGCAAACTTCAGGAAGCCTGGATGGAGTGGGCAGTCAGGGAGACAGCCTGTATATTGAAGGGGGGATGCCGTTTCGAGTTGAATGGAGTCCCCAGGGTGATTCAGCCCGGTGATATTGCCTTTCTTGCCGAGAGCAATGCTGTCTGCCAGGATATTCAGAAACATCTGTCGGAAGAGGGAATTTCTTCTGTTATCTTTTCAGACAGAAAGATTATTGAGAGCCGGGATGCTGAAGTCTTCGGTTCTCTTCTCAATGCCCTTGCCTACCCGGACAGTAAAAGTGCATCCCTGGCCCTGCTGATGACATCCGCCTTTGACCTGAGCAGTGAAGATGTTCAGATTCTTCAGGAGGGGGACAGTTATCAGGAGTATCTCCTTTATCTTCAGAACTCAAGAGAACTCTGTAACCGGGGAGACCTGATAGGGTTTTTCAGGAGCTTTTTTGAGGAGGAACTTCCTCTATCATTTATGAACGGTCAGGGGAGCTGGCGGAACAGACTCCTGAAGCGGGCAGAAGGGCTGAGAAGCTCAACCAATCTAACCCATCTTGCAGAGATCTTTCATGGAGAACAGAAACAGCGCTCCCTTGATATGGGTGAGCTCTATGATCACTATCTGCAGATGAAAAACAGTCCTGAAGATGGTGATGAAAGACAGGTCCGCCTGGACCAGGACGGTCAGGCCGTGCAGATTCTGACCCATCATGCCAGTAAGGGACTGGAATTCCCCATTGTCTTTTTCTTCGGTGCCGACAAGAGCGGTGTGACAACCAGAGACGGAGAGCCCCTGGATTACTACTGGGACAGAAAACGCTACCGCGACTATCTGAAGACGAAAAAAAACAGGAAGAAGGCTGATCTGTCAGCCTGGGAGGAGCGTAAGAGGCTCTATTACGTTTCTCTGACCAGAGCATCCTCCCTTCTCTACATGCCCTGGTTTCCCGAAGGTGATTTTACATATCTTACGACTATCTATGCTGCTCTGGGCGGGGATGACCTTGTTCTTGAGGAGGATGAGCTTTTTGAGGCAGAAAGCCTTAAGGATATCTGGCCGGTTCATGCCGTCAGGAGTGATAATTTCAAGAAGCTTAAGGCGCCCCTGAATACAGCTGGAGCCAAAAAGCGGGTCTTCAATGACAGAATCTCTGACGCACTCTCATCTCTGGCATCAGGACGCCGGCAGATCTTTAACTACAGGACAGATAATCCCGATCCGGGTGCTCTTGCTTCTTTTTCAGGGACTGAAGAGGCGCCTCAGCCCCTGACTCTTGCCCGCAAGACGGCAGAGGATCAGTTCGGAAGGAGAATCACAAGGGTCGTCAGTTTCTCCTCTCTCACCTCCGATGTACACGATTCGGTCCATCCGGAAGATGACGCCGACAGGGACAGCCAGGAGGAGAGCCCCGACAGCGAAGAGCTCACTGGCGCTCTGGCACTCACAAGGGGAGCGGTCTTCGGAAACCTTGTTCACTGCATCCTGGAGGAGATCGACTACTCCTGGGCCTCCCGCCCTCTGTCGGACTGGCTTGAAGAGGAGGGATATTCAGGACCCTCGGACATCTTCTCATTTATTGAGGACCGGGCTGTCAGATTCTTTGACCAGAACTGGTGGAAGGAGAACAAGGCCCCCCTCTGTGAAATGGTGCAAAATGTCCTGAACACTCCACTTGAGCCGGTGGGACCGCTGCGGGATCTGAGTCCCGAGCAGCGGAAACATGAGCTTGAATTCCTAATGACCACCACGCCCGGAACAATGAGTCTTGAGGACTGGCAGGCCGCCATTGACAAGGGCTACCTCAAGGGTTTTATTGACCTTATTTTTGAAAAGGACGGCAGACTCTATATCGCCGACTGGAAGACGACGGTCCCTCCGGGGAAAGGCGTTCTTTCGGACTACTCGCCAGCAAACCTTAAAAGGACAATGGCTCTCAACCGATATGACCTTCAGGCCATGATCTATGCACATGCTCTCAGGCGCTACATGCTCTCCCTCAACCCAGGCTTCGATTATGAGAAGGAGTTCGGCGGCATCTATTACTTCTTTGTAAGGGGAATGGGCCGGGACTCAGGCAACGGGGTCCACTTTGTAAGGCCCTCTGAAACCGACGTTTTGAATCTGATGGGGGAGGGTAACTCATGAACCGGAGCCGGACAAAGGCGGTGCAGCGATTTCTTGAACTGAAGTCCATTAGAGAGGATCAGCCCGCCGCTCTTATGAAAAGAATAAAACCTGCCGGTGAAGCGGACGGCTTTTTCAGGCAGTCATGGAAGACTGGTGCTGAGGCTCTCTGGATACAGAGCGCCGAGTTTATGGCAGACAAGTTCGGAGATGAGCGGAGGGAGGAACTTCGGTGGCTCCTTCTTTATCTTCTGGAGCTGAGCTCCCGGGGGCATATCAGAATTTCAAGGGAAGACATCGAAAAAGACTTTCCCCTCTGGGCAGCAGAAGCGTACGGCAAGGCGGAAGAGATGTCCGGATCTCTTCCCGAACTTATTGCCTCCAATCCCCGCCTGTTCGGAGAACTCAAACCGGGAAATGAGGCACAGCCCCGGGTTCCTGTTCTCTGTTCACCGGACTGCAGCTACTTCTACCTGCTTAAAAAACAACGTTTTGAGGGGGAGTTCCTGAGAGTCCTCAAAACTTTTACAGACGATGACTTTCAGCTGCCCCCTGAACCGAAGCGGGAAGCGGCGCTTGCAGAGGTCTATGAGTCTCTGAAAGGCTCTGCCCCCATGCCTCTTTCCGGGGATACTCTGAAGGCTGCACGGATACTCAGCCGGTCCAGACTCTCTATAATTACCGGAGGGCCGGGAACGGGTAAGACGACGATTCTTTCGGGTCTTCTGAAGATTTACCTTGAAACCTTTACAGATCTTCCCGAGGTGCGCCTCTGCGCTCCAACCGGACGTGCTTCCAAACGGATGATGGAGAGTATGGATCTCCTTCTGCAGGATGAGAAGCTGAAATCGGCCTTTATCCATCCGGCACAGACAATCCACAAGGTTCTGGGCCTCCGTCCGGGAGCCCCGGCAGCATTTAATGAAAGACGGAACCTTCATGCCGATATTCTTGTGGTGGATGAGGCTTCCATGGTGGATCTGAATCTGATGACCATGATTCTGAAGGCTCTCAAGCCCACAGCCAGGCTTCTGCTTGTAGGAGACCGGGATCAGCTGCCCTCGGTTGAATCGGGAGCTCTTCTTTCAGATCTGCTTTACCTGTCGGACAGTGAAAGTCAGCGCCTGAACGGCAGAGTCGTATCCCTGACCAGGGTTCACAGGAACAGCGGAGCCATACTTGAAGCTTCCTATATGGTCATCAACCAGGACAACCGGGGCTTTGCTGCCTTCCTCGATGATCCCCAACGGAAAATCAGTATCGATGATGCCCTGAAAAGTCATTCAGGATGGGTCAAGAGCGGATCTCTTCCCGGCTACAGGGCTCTGCTTGATGAGGTGAGCGGGCTGCTTGAAAAGTTGAATATTCCTGCTCCAGCCTCCTCCTTTCCTGTTCCGTCGAAAGGGTGGAAGGAGATGACTGGAGAAATTGACAGGGCCTTTGAGGTCTTCCGGAATCTTTCGGTCCTCTCTCCCACAAAAAAAGGGCTCTACGGAACCAGAATGATCAATAAGGGTATGAGTGAACTCCTTTCTCCCAAAAGCCCCGATTCCTTCCACGGCAGACCGGTCATTGTGACCCGGAATGACTATGAACGGGGGCTCTACAACGGTGACAGGGGAGTTGTGTTCCGCTTTGATGACGGTTTTTTTGTCTGTTTTGAGGACAGTGCCGAAAACTACAGGCTCATCCCCCTGCCGCTGCTTACGGATCTGGAAACCGCCTATGCCGTGACAATCCATAAGAGCCAGGGCTCCGAGTTCCGTTATGTCTATGTCCTTGTGCCAGAAGGTTCGGACCGTCTCCTGTCCAGGGAGATCCTGTATACAGGTATTACAAGGGCCAGAGAGGGTGTCATCCTCTATGGAGAACAGAGTGAACTGGAACTCTGCCTTTCCAGAGGTGTAAGAAGATTGTCGGGTATCCGTGATTTTATGATTCAGACCTGACAGATTTCATGCAATTGTGATAGTATGCTGATGCTGCGGCGCAGCCTCCCAGAGGGAAAAGCGCCGGTGATAAGGAGTTTGAAATGGCAGAGTGTCCATGCGGAAGCGGTCTTGACTACGAAAAGTGCTGCTCCCTTTATATTAAAGACGGAATCCCCGTCCCCACAGCGGAAAAGCTTATGAGAGCCCGCTATACAGCCTATGCCATGGGCGAGATTGATTTCATCATGGATACCCATGAGGTTGATCCCAAGGACCGTGAAGAGTCCAGAAAGGCAACCGAAGAGTGGGCCAGCAGTTCTGAATGGCAGGGACTTGAAATTATTAATACCACCAAGGGCGGAGAGTCCGATGATACAGGTGTTGTTGAGTTCAAGGCCCATTATATGACCGACAGAGCCCGCTATACACACCATGAAATCAGCAAGTTCGGTAAAAAGGACGGCAAGTGGATCTTTCTGGAGGGTCAGGAAGTGAATAAGCCCATCCACCGGGATGAGCCCAAGGTCGGCCGGAACGATCCCTGTCCCTGCGGTTCAGGTAAAAAATACAAGAAGTGCTGCGGATAAGATTTATCCGGTTTCGCTTCATTCTACCGGAGTGCTCTCCGCAGCACTCCGGTGTATTTTCAAGGCCCGGGGCCTTGAGGGGAATCAGTCTATTTCCTGGCTGAGTTCCTTTCTGTAGGAGTCTATGAACTCTCTAAACTGTTCATTCTCCTCTCTCAGCCTCCTAATTTCATAAATCATCCATGTTATGTCCTCGGTGGCATCCTTGATATCATAATCAAAGTCCGAGGCTGGATTGTATTTTATCCAGTAGAGCTGATTACCCCGTTTCTTTTTCTTGGTAAGCAGCTCTTCCAGTTCTTTGAGCCTGTCATCTCTTTTTTCTTCATTGTTCACATCTATAAAATAACACCGCCCAACTACTTTATCCAATCATTTGATTCGGGACCTTCCACAGCAGACATTTTAAGAATATCCATGCTATGCTTGCGGCCATGATAAACGAGATGGACAGCAGCAGAGTCCTCTATGAGGACAATCATATAATCATTGTAAATAAACTCTGCTCCGAAATTGTTCAGGGAGACAAAACCGGGGATGAAACCCTGGCTGAAACCGTTCAGGCATACATAAAAAAACGGGACAAAAAGCCGGGAAATGTCTTCCTCGGCATCACTCATCGTCTGGACCGTCCCACCAGCGGCATTGTTGTATTCGCCAAGACCTCAAAAGCCCTTTCAAGGATGAACAAGCTCTTCAGAGACCACGAAGTCCGCAAGAGCTACTGGGCCGTACTGGAAGGATCTCCCTCCGAAGAGGAGGCCAGGCTGACAGATTATCTCTGGCGTGACAAAAAGAAAAACCGTTCTTATATTTCAAAACCCGACAGAAGGGATGCCAAGAAGGCCATACTCTCATATAAGGTTATCTGCCGTTCAAAGAACTATGTCCTTGCTGAAGTGGACCTTGAAACAGGGCGCCACCATCAGATTCGGGCTCAGCTTTCCGGAAGGGGCTGGCCCATCAAGGGTGATCTGAAGTACGGGGCAAAACGTTCCAACCCCGGCGGAGGCATTCATCTGCATGCACGGAGGGTTCAGTTTATTCACCCTGTGAGCGGCGAACCTGTTGATGCCTGCGCCCCGGTTCCCCGTACAGATGTACTCTGGCAGGACCTTGAAGAGGCCGTAGAGCGGGGAGAAAGCCGGACCAATGGCTGATTTTTCTACTGAAAGTCTGCTTTCCGGGAAGGAAGTCTCGTCTCTGCTGGACTGGTTTGCCGAAAAGGGCATCAGCTATCCCTGGGGAGATAATCCCACCCCTTACAGGGTGTGGATCTCAGAGATAATGCTTCAGCAGACAGTTGTAACCGCCGCTATTGAGCACTTCAAGCGCTGGATGGACCTCTTCCCCTCGGTGGACGCTCTGGCCGCCGCCGATGAGCAGTCCGTTCTCAAGGCCTGGGAGGGGCTGGGATACTACTCCAGAGCCAGAAACCTCAGAAAGGGAGCTGTCTATCTTAAGGAGAATCACAGTTCCCGCCTTCCCTATGACTATAAGGCGCTCCTTAAGATTCCCGGTATAGGGGACTACACGGCCCGCGCGGTTCTCTCTCTGGCTTTCGGAAAGTCCTATCCCGTCCTTGACGCCAATGTAAGGCGTATAGGCCAGAGGCTTCTGGCTCAGAAAGAGTGGAGCGGAAAGGCTGATGATGACTCCCTTATGGCCCTGCTGGATAATCTGATTCCACAGGACAGGCCGGGCGCTTTCAACTGTGCTCTGATGCAGCTGGGGCAGCAGGTCTGCAGGGTCCGGAGTCCCGAATGCACTCTATGCCCACTGAAAAAGAGCTGCCGCTGCCGGGAGCTGGGGCTTCAGTCCGAGATTCCCGAAGCGAAAAAAAGAAAAATAAAAGAGAAGAGCAGCAGCCTCTTTTTACTGATCCGGGATGGCAGGATACTTCTGACCCGCAGATCCGAAGGGATCGGCAAGGGGCTCTGGTTTATTCCCTCTCTTCCCCTGTCAGAAAAGAAGAGGGTTTCCGCGGCTTTGTCTCCCTTTCTTGAAGACGGGACGGAATCCGCTTCATCCTCCACATCCCCTTTGATGCTGAAGGAGAGGGTCCACCTCTATACAACCTGGAAGGAGAAGCTCTCTCCGGAAGTATACTGTCTGAAATCCGGTTCAGAGGATGTAGTGCCCCTGTTTACCGCGGGAACGGAGGATCAGGGGAGCCTGAAAAATGGAAAAGAGATGGAAGATGGCTGGAAGTGGGTCGACCTCTCTCGTCTGGAAGAATTTCCAACTCCCTCGGTATACAGGAAAATCCTGGGTGATATTCCCTCCCGTTGATCTTTGAGGCCTTTAAACTATTCAATGAACTAATTGTTCACGATATGAATTCGGGTTTTTTCTTGATTAAGTAAAAATATTCTTATAGTGTTAACTTATGAAAAAGAGGATTTATTATTTCTTTCCGTTTCTGCTCATTATGCCCCTTTTGTTTGGTTCCTGCCGGTCTATAGAGAAGATGGCTGTGAACAAGCTGTCCGACATGCTCTCTTCCGATTCAGGTTCCGGAGCTTTTACAAGAGACGACGATCCCCAGCTGATTGCTGATGCCCTCCCGTTTACCCTCAAGATGTACGAGCTTCTGATGGATATGAATCCCGAAGATGCCGCCCTGAGGCAGGCAGCGGGCAAGGCTTTTGTCATGTATGCCAACGGATTTATCCAGACTCCAGCCTCGATGCTCGAGGATGACGACTATCTGGAACAGGAAAAGATGCTGAAACGGGCTCAGAAGATGTATCTGAGAGGAAGAAACTATATCCTCGAAGGCCTCTATCTGGAGATAAAAGACGGTGAGCAGCTTCTTGCAATGAACCCCGACGGTTTTCTCAAGGAGGCCGGGAAGGACCAGGCCGGAGCTCTCTACTGGGCCGCAGCGGGATGGCTGGGCGCCTTCTCCTGTGATCCCTTTGATATGGATCTGGGACATACAGTGAATATTCCCGTGGCTTTTCTTTTCCGGGCTCTCGAACTTGATGAGTCCTATGGCAGCGGAAGCATACATGATCTGCTGCTGACCCTGTGGGCCTCACTCCCTAGATCAATAATCGATAACGGCCTTGCAGTCACTCCCGAAACAGCGGGCAAGTTTGCCTCTGAATACTACAGCAAGTTCAATGTCGGTTCGAGTGAAGAGGACCGGGCACGTTTCCATTTCGCCCGGGCAGTTGACCTCTCCGACGGAAAGAACCCCTCTACCTATATCTCCCTGGCTACCGGGTTTTCGGTAAAGAAGCAGAACTACAAGGAGTTTGAGACACTGCTGAACAGAGCCCTTTCCATCGATCCCTATGAGGACCCGGATTCTCAGCTTCTGGTTATCATCTACCAGGAGAAGGCTCAGTGGCTTCTTGACCATCGGGAAGATTTCTTTTTGATGGATTTCTAACAGATAATTAAAGTTTATATATGATAAAGGGATATAATGTTAGTGTATGAATATTAAAGTAAAAAAGGTAGTTTCTTTTACACTTATTCTGTTTTTTGCAGCCTCCGCCTCTCTCTCTGCCCTGACAATAAAACTGGGCAGCCTCTTTCCTGAGGGCACTTCATGGGACAGAACTCTTAAGAAAATGGCTCAGGAGTGGAAGGAGATCAGCGGTGGACGGGTCAATCTGAAAATCTATCCCGGAGGGATAGCAGGTTCCGAGGCCGACATGGTAAGGAAAATGAGAATCGGACAGCTGGATGCGGCGGTTCTGACAAATATGGGCATGACAGAGATAGTACCTGACAGCCTTGTCTTCAGTCTGCCCTTTCTTATCCAGACAGAAGAGGAACTCGACTATGTTATGGAAGAAATTATTCCCGAATACAATGAATCGTTCCGGGAGAAGGGTTTTGAGGTCATGGTCTGGTCCAAGTCCGGATGGATCAACTTCTTTTCAAGTTCCGAAGTTCTCACACCCGACGACCTGAGGAAAACCAGAGTCGCCGTATCTCCCGACAGTCCGGAGATGAGCGATGCCTTCAAGGCTCTGAATTTCAAGGTCATCCCTCTCAATATGAATGACAACCTTATGGGGCTTCAGAGCGGAATGATTGATTCGGTCTACTCGATTCCCATGGCTGCCGCTTCTTATCAGTGGTTTGCCTTTGCCAAGTATATGAATCCCATGCCCATGGCCCCCGTTATCGGCGGCATTGTTCTTTCAGACAGGGCCTGGAGAAAGATCCCCTCAAGGTATCATGAGGAATTCAAAGCTGCCATGGAGTCTGTGGCCAATGAGTTCTACGAGGAGACCATCCGCCTTAACGAAGAGGCAATGAGAGTCATGCTCGATAATGATCTGACTGTCCTCTCCCCCTCTGAATCTGATAATCAGGAGTGGAGGGATCTTTTCAAGGACGGATATCCCATGATTGTAGGTCCCGGCAAAGGAATCAGTCAGGATGCCTATGATTATCTTCATGACCGCCTTATCGAATTCAGGAATAATCAATGAATTTGTTCCGGAAAGCCTACAACAGGGTTGAGTTCATCGGTGCTGTTCTGATTTTTCTGTTACTGGCGTTTATTCCGGTTATGGAAATCCTCTCCCGCCTGTTTTTTTCAAGCGGCATCAGAGGGGCTGAGTCCTATATAAGCCACTCTGTCCTCTGGGTCTCTTTTCTGGCGGGAATGATTGCTTCAAGAGAGAATTCCCATCTCTCTCTGACCTCCGGACAGGATCTGTTCAGTGGAAAGCTTGAGATTTTCACCACGGCCCTGAGCCGTATTTTTTCTGCAGCAATATGTTTCGGTCTGGCGTCCAGCGCCCTCTCCTTTCTTCTTATAGGTTTTGATCCGGGAGGGACTGTCGGAATCTTCCCCATCCGCATGGTTATTATCATCATCCCTCTTGGATTTCTTGTAATGGGAATCCGCTTCTTTATGATTCATGAAGGAGACAGGAGATGGGTTCATGCCCATGTGATGGTTCTGGCTGTTCTTATGGGACTCTTTCTAAGCATTCCCAGCCTGACAAATATGCTCTACATTCTGATGGAGGAACCTCCCATGGTTCTCGATTCCCTCAGTATGTTCTACTATGATTTCTTCTACTATGCAGCGGTTCCCATGATCCTTGTGCTTCTGTTTACAATGGTCAATGGAACCCCGATCTTTATACTCCTCGGCGGAGTGGCCTTCTTTCTCTTTTCCAAGGACTGGGGATCTCTCGAGGTGCTTCCGAATGAGGCTTACAATCTGCTCACAGGATCTTCGGTTCCCGCAATTCCCCTGTTTACCCTTACAGGATTTATCCTCTCCGAGAGCAAGGCAGGAGACCGTCTGGTCCGCCTTTTCCGGAGTATGCTGGGCGGACTTCCCGGGGGTATGGCTGTTATGGCCGTTCTGGTTTCCGCCTTCTTCACAACCTTTACAGGTGCATCGGGTGTGACGATTCTGGCCATGGGGGGGCTTCTCTCCTTTATGCTTCATGAATCGGGTGAGTACAAAGAGGGATTTATCAAGGGGCTTCTGACCTCTTCGGGAAGCATCGGGCTTCTCTTTCCTCCAAGTCTCCCGATAATCATGTACGCCGTTATGGCCCAGATCTCCGTAAAGGATATGTTCCTCGGAGGAATCATACCGGGAGTCATCCTGGTTCTGGCTCTGGCTGTTATGGGGGTTGTCGCTTCTTTTCACAAGAAGAGGAACTCAACGTTCAACCCTTCCGATCTCTTTCCGGCCCTGAAGGATGCCATCGGGGAGCTCTTCCTGCCCATCCTGATCCTTGCCGGATACTTCGGCGGTTTCTTCACCCTTGTCGAAACCGGTGCCGTTTCGGTAGTCTACTCCCTGTTTCTTGAGGGTGTGATTCACAGAGACCTGAAGAAGAGCGATTTAAAGGTGATCATGCAGAAGAGTCTGCCCATCATTGGTGGAATACTTATGATTCTGGCAGTTTCAAAGGGGCTGAGCTACTACCTTGTGGATGCGGAAGTGCCCATGGCGCTGACGGCTTTTGTAAGGGATAATATCAATTCCAAGATCCTCTTTCTTATTATTCTCAATGTAATTCTCCTTCTGACAGGCTGTCTGATGGATATCTACTCGGCCATTCTGGTTGTAGGCCCTCTTGTCATTCCCATGGGAGAACTTTTCGGCATCCACCCAGTGCAGCTTGGGATAATTTTTCTTGCCAATCTGCAGCTCGGTTATCTGACACCTCCGGTGGGAATGAACCTCTTTCTGGCATCCTACCGCTTTGAAACACCCCTTGTTGAGATCTACAGGAAAGTGGTTCCCTTCCTTCTGGTGCTTCTTGTAATGGTCCTTCTGATAACCTATGTCCCCTGGTTCTCACTTGCCTTTCTGGGAGGTTGAGGCACAATAACAGTCCATCGGGAGATCCCATGATCAAACTGACGAAGACCGAAAAAAGCTGGGTAATTTATGACTGGGCCAATTCAGCCTACTCCATAACGATTACAACCGCCGTGTTCCCTCTCTTTTTCGGCCAGATTGCCAGAGAGGGAGGTCTCTCCGATACGGCCTCTACGGCTGTTCTCGGGTACGGGAACAGTCTTTTTGCCCTGCTTATCGCCATTCTGGCTCCGGTTCTCGGGACCATGGCCGATTACAGGGGAAGAAAGAAGAGGTACTTCAGGAACTTTCTCTTTCTGGGTGTTCTCTCTACTGTTCTTCTGGTTCTGATCCGTCCCGGCGCCTGGCTGCCCGCCATCATTATCTACATGCTGACAGCTGTGGGATTTGCCGGTGCCAATATCTTCTACGATGCATCCATGACAGATGTGACCACTGTGGATCGAATGGATGAAGTCTCCTCTCTCGGTTTCGGATGGGGCTATATAGGCAGTACCATTCCCTTTGTAATCAGTCTTGTAATCATCTTTCTCATGGCCTCCGGTGATCTTTCTGTTCTGAATCTGACGGCGGTGCGCATCGCCTTCGTCATCACAGCCCTGTGGTGGATGGTTTTCTCGATTCCCTTCCTGAGAAACGTAAAACAGAGATATGGAATAGAACCCTCTTCCCGTCCTGTACGGGACGCATTCGGCAGACTCTACAGAACATTCAGCCATATCCGTTCCTACAAGAAAATTTTTCTCTTCCTTCTGGCCTACTTTTTTTATATAGACGGGGTAGGAACCATTATCAAAATGGCTACCGATTACGGGTCAAAGATGGGAATCAGCTTTACTGTACTCCTTCTGGACCTGTTAATGCTTCAGATCGTCGCCTTCCCCTTTGCAATCCTCTACGGCTGGCTTGCAAAAAAGACATCCACCCGTTTTATGCTCTTTACAGGGATAGGCATCTACACTCTGATTACAATACTCGCTGCAGTTCTACCCTTCCTGGGGCCGGGAATGCTTATACCCATGTTTATCCTTGTCTCATTTCTGGTGGCAACCAGTCAGGGCGGGATTCAGGCCCTCTCCCGCTCCTACTTCGGCGCCCTGATCCCTCCCGACAGGGCAGGTGAATTTTTTGGGTTTTTCGATATATTCGGAAAATTTGCCGCAATACTGGGACCCTTTCTGATGGGCCTTGCCACTCAGCTGACAGGCTCCTATTCCATCGGGATTGCCTGTGTTATTATACTTTTTGCACTGGGCGCTGTTTTTCTTGTGCGCTGCGGTAAGGTTGATGAGTAAGGAGAAAGTATGAAACAGCCCGATTCGGTAGAGGAACTGGTTGCCAGGGGTGTCTACTATTCGGAGCAGGGCAAGAGGATGAAGGCGAAGGACTGCTTCCGGAAAGCCCTTGAACTACTCCCTGAAGATCCTGTGATCAGCTATAACCTGGCACTGGAGCTGATGATTGATGAAAACTGGAGAGAGGCTCTCAGGCTGCTCAACCAGTCTGTCAGCGGCGAGCCCGACAATCCCGACTTCTGGTGTGAACGGGGAGTCGTCCTCTACCGTCTGGACCGGCATGAAGAAGCGGAGGAGTCCTTTGACCTTGCCCTGACCTACGGTGATGAGGATGCCCGGATATGGAACTCTCTGGGAGTCCTCCGTTTTGTCAATGAAAGGTATGAGGATGCGGAACTCTTCTTCAGGAGGGCTCTTGAACTGGACCGTTCCAGTACGGATGCCTGGTTCAACCTGGCGGATACTCTGGAGGAACTGGGTAACCGCAAGGGTTCTGAAGAGGCCAGGCGGATCTATGAAAAGCTGGCAGAGGAAGATGACAGCCAATGAGGGCTGAAGAGCTTGTAGCCTATATCTACAGCCGGAAAGTCGCCCTTCAGAATGAGGGGGGAAAACCCTCAAAAGTTGTTATGAATATGGAGTGCTGGCGTCACATCCACGCCTGGCACCTTGCCATGGGGATGATGGAACAGGCTCCCCACATGGATTATATAAGCGATGACAAGATGTTTGAAATGGACATCTATATTGATAATGTTACCTTTCCGGAAATACACTGACTTTTTGATATATCACTCACCTCTGAACTATAATTGAAAGCAGACCTGATTTTAAAACACACTCTTAGGTCTCATTTCTTTTCAACATCGGAGGCTGTTTGTGAAAAAATCAATTGTTCATAAAATAGTAATTTTTGTAATTTCCACCATATTCTGTATAAGCATCGGAGGACTGTTTTTTTCGAGGATGGCCCTGAAAGGGCTTTCTGATGATGTATCAGTGGCCGCTCTTACAATGAAGGTTAATGGTGATATCGAATCATTCAACACCGCTGTCGCCCTTGAGTTCGGCTCTCTCAGGCTCGAAGGGAATCAGCTTGTGGACTCTTCTGGCCGGGTATTGGACAGCTTTGATTTCATAGATGATTTCGGGCAGGATCTAGGGATCACTGCAACCATATTCCGCAAGGAGGGCAGTGACTTTATCAGGGTTGTCACAAATATAACAAAGGATGACGGCAGCAAAGCAGTCGGTACATGGCTTGGTAAGGACAGCGCTGCCTACGATCCTGTGATGAAGGGTGAACTCTTTCTCGGAAAGGCTGAAATCCTTGGAAAAAACTATCTTACTGCCTACGATCCTTTAAGCGATGGGAATGGTGAGCTCATAGGCATCCTCTATGTCGGAATTCCTGTTGATGAAATCTTTGCCATGGCTGCCGGTCTCAGGCTGAAGTCTGTTCTAATCCTCTCTGCTGTATTTGCAGTTCTGGCGGTTGCAGGGGCGCTTATAGGATATTATATAAGCAAGAAGATTGCCGCACCTATTATCAAGGGGGTGGAACTGACTCATGAAATAGCCGGCGGAAACCTTGCCGTAGAGGTTCCCCCTGCATTTTTGAAACGTCCCGACGAGATAGGCGACCTTTCCCGCTCTCTCGACGAGATGGCTCATAAGCTTGCGGAAATTTTCGGTGAGGTTCAGGAGTCATCCAGAGATATTAACTACAAGAGCGAGCAGTTTGCGGGTACCGCTCAGGAGATTGCCAACGGTTCTTCCACTCAGGCAGCTTCGGCGCAGGAGCTTTCGGCGTCAATGGAGGAGATGAGCTCCAATATTGAGCAGAACTCCCACAACGCACAGGAGACCGAAGAGATAGCCCGGCGGGTAAGCCAGGATGCAGAACACAGCGGACTGATTGTGGAGGAAGCTGTTAAAGCCATTACAATGATAGCCGAGAAGATTTCGATCATACAGGAGATCGCCAGGAACACAAATCTGCTGGCCCTGAATGCGGCCATTGAGGCTGCCCGCGCCGGAGAGGAGGGCCGTGGATTTGCCGTTGTTGCCTCTGAGGTAAGGAAACTGGCTGAAAGGAGTCAGGCTGCCGCCGCCGAGATAAGCGAAGTCTCAGGGGAGACAGTCAGAAAGGCCTCTGATGCCGGAGAGACACTGAAACGGCTCGTGCCGGATATACAGAAAACCTCCACTCTGATCCAGGAGATCAGCGCCGCCAGCAAGGAGCAGTTCAGCGGTGTAGAGCAGATTAATCAGGCACTGATGCAGCTTGACGGTATTATTCAGCACAATGCCGCCTCCTCGGAGGAGATGGCCTCTTCCTCCGGAGAACTGGCTTCAAGAGCCGGCCAGATGCTTCAGACAATGGAGTTCTTTAAAACAGATGATAAAAAAGCCCTGGAGTACAGGGAGTAGAACCGCAGGGATAGCCTGTTAGAAAGACCCCGGAGGTGTTAACCCGGGGTCTTTTTGTATGTGAATTCAATTCCTGTTAATTCAGGGGCGGGGGTCAGCGGGAGAGCTCCTCCAGCTGTTTGTAGGGGAAAATTCCGGAACTGTGTCCGTCGCTCCAGCTGAAGGAGAGGGCGTAATTTCCAAGGGGAGTTACACTTTCCATTCTGATATCCGAGGGAATGTCATCGTCGTTGAGAATCTTCTCGCCTGTATACTCATCCACACAAAGAGCACAGCGGCAGCTGCTGCGCAGGTGAACTGCATTGATTTTCCAGGTTCTGCCGTCAGGCCAGGTCACCCGGATCTCTTCACCCTCCTGCACTGCTTCGGGTGGATCGAGTTTCTCCGCCGCCGCCCTGCCAAGGGCTCTTGCAATATTGTCCACAAGGGACTTGTTCAGGTCGTTGCTGCTGTAGTTTTCCATATGCCTTCCGCGGCCGGGTTCGATGGGAATCTGTGCCAGTGTCTCCAGACCGAAGCGTTCTCCCGGAGCTTTCGCCTCTCCGAAGATATAGTGCTCCTTGTCGCAGTTGTCACAGATAAAGTGAGACATGTTCTCCACAACACCCAGCATGGGAACGCCGACCTTCTCGAACATAAGGATTCCTCTGGCGACATCCACCAGAGAGAGGGCTGCCCGGGTTGTGACAATAACGGCACCGTCCACCTGAATGGTCTGGCTCAGGGTCAGCTGAATGTCTCCGGTTCCCGGGGGCATGTCGATGATCAGGTAGTCCAGCTCTCCCCAGTCCACCTGGAGCAGGATCTGCTGCATATAGCCTGAGACCATGGGGCCCCTCATGATGGCGGGAGCGTCTCCCAGAAGGAAGCCGAAGGACATCAGTTTGAGACCCTCCTTTTCCATGGGGATCAGCATATTGTTTTTCTGGTATACCTCGGGTTTTGTAATGTTGAAGAGGGTGGGGACAGAGGGGCCGAAGAGGTCGGTGTCCAGGAGACCTGTCTTGAATCCCTGGTCCTTCAGCTCACAGGCCAGAGTCGCGGCAACTGTGGATTTCCCGACTCCCCCTTTTGCTGAGGCCACTGCAATGATCTGTTTAACCTTCTTCAGTCCGTTCTCCTGAGCCTCATCCCGGGCGTTTCTGGCAGTCATTGTGACATGGACCTTTTCAACGCCTTCAATCTCTCCCACCAGTTTCTCGGCAGCCGCCTTGAACTGGTTTTTTACGGGACAGGCGGGAGTTGTCAGTTCGATGGAGAAGCTGACCTTTGAACCGCTTATTACAAGCTCCTTGATAAAACCGAGGCTGACAATATCCTTGTGCAGGTCGGGGTCCTGTATCTCTGACAGCGCCTTGAGCACATCTTCTTTATTTACCATAGTTCTCTCCAAAATATCTTATGATAGCCGCATCTCTTCTCCCGGGAACCTCCTCCCGGGCCGGGATTCGGTTTGTTTATTTTACAGCTGTCCAGGAGCTTTTATTGTCCGAGGACTTCAGTACCGCCGTCACGAAACGGATGCCTGAGAGGCCGTCCCTCTGGTCGGGGCAGCACAGAGATTCAGGCCGGGGTGATACTCCTGCCCGTCTGGCGGCAATAGCTTCTGCAGCATCCCTGTAAATATTGGCAAATGCATCGGGGAATCCTTCGGGATGCCCTGAAACAATATGGCTGGACCATGCAGAAAGGGGGAGGGTGCCGGGTCCGTTGGGTGTTCTTATCTGTGCAGGCTGTCCGATGGGCTTGAATGTCAGGCGCTGGGGGAGTTCCTGGTTCCACTCGATGCTTCCTCTGGTTCCTGAAATACGGAAGCCGAGAGAGTTTTCTACTCCCGCGGCAGCCTGTGTAACCCAGAAACTGCCTCTTGCGCCGTTTTCCATTCTGAGCAGGGCTCCGGTAAAGTCATGGATCTCCCTGCCGGGAACGATGGCTCCGGCCTCGGCGGCCACTTCGGCCACATCGAGTCCCGTTACAAAACGGATGAGGTTGTGGGCATGGGTTCCTATATCTCCCATAACAAGGGAGGGGCCACCCTTTTTTCTGTCAAAACGCCAGGGGGCATCGGCTCCCCTTGGATCGGGGGTAGACTCGTCAGCCTTGCCGCCCTGTACGTATTCCACCTGAATCAAACGGATCCCGCCCAGTTCACCTGCCTCTACCATGGCTCTTGCCTGGCGTGTCATGGGGTATCCTGTATAGTTATGGGTCAGACGGAAGAGGAGGCCGGTCTTCTCTACAAGAGCAGCCAGCTCTTCAGCCTCTTCCAGTGTATTGGTCATGGGTTTATCGCAGATCACATCCATTCCGGCCTTTAGTGCGGCCGAGGCATAGAGAAAATGGCTGTCATTCGGGGTCATAATTGCAACAACTTCCGCCCCGTCGTCCCTCTTTGATTCGGATTCAATAAGCTTCAGGGCATCCGAAAAAATTCTGTCCTCTGAAAGTCCCAGATTCTTTCCGCCCTCCATAGCTCTTTCGGGTTTTGATGAAACTGCTGCGGCTACAAGGTCAAAGCAGTCTGTCAGCCTGGCTGACTGTCTGTGCATGCCGCCGATGAAGGAGCCGGGGCCTCCTCCGATTACAGCAAGCCGGAGCCGTCTGCCCAGATGATGAATAGCGGGGTTGTAGTTGTCTTTACTCAATTTATGAATCTCCTTATCTACAGCATTAACGGAAACAGTATAGGCTCAATATTACTGAGGTTCAACTAATAGAAGTATGTGTGTATAAGAAGTATTGCTGTTTTTTATATCCCCTCCGGCTGATATGCTGCAGTTGAATCTCTCCGCCTGTTTCAGGGAAGTCCATGATATGATGGATAAAATATAAGATGGTAACTGAGGAGTCTTGAATGATCGTTTTTTCCTGGATACTGATTGCCCTGATGGTAACTGTAATCCTCTTTCAGGCAGCTCTCATTCTGGGAGCGCCCTGGGGAGAGTACACAATGGGAGGCATTTACCCCGGAAAACTTCCTGCCCGGATGCGGGCGGCCGCTGCGGTGCAGATTGTTATTCTGCTCCTTTTTGCATCCATTGCAGCCTCTCGAGCCGGGATAGCTCTGGCGGGATTCCACAATGCCTCCAGAACAGGCATATGGATTGTGACGGCATTCTTTGTTCTGGGTACTGTGATGAACCTGGCAAGCAGAAGCAGGAAAGAGAGGGCTCTGATGGGGCCTATGAATGCGGTGGCCCTGGTCTGCTCGTTTCTGACAGCCATTTCCTGAAAAAAAAAGGCTGAATCCCGGGAGGGAAACAGCCTTTTTCTGTTTGTTAAACCTTATCAGGCAAGATCCTTACAGGCGTTGTAGATATTGTCGAAGAGCTCCGCAATATATTTCTCGGGGAGCGAGGAGTAGGCCACGCGGATCAGGTCGCCCAGAGCGATAATTCCTGTATCGTAGTCGGCCAGCAGTTTCTGACGAACATCCTCGGCATTTCCTGCTTTGAGTTTTACACACATGAAGTAACCGGAGTTGTAGGGAACAGCCTCGAAGTACTCGGCGTATTCGCTGTGGTCGGCCATGGTTTTAACAACCAGATCGTAACGGTTCTTCATAAGCTGGAACTTCGCCTTCTTGTCGGCTTCATAGCCGGGGTCTTCGTAACCTGCAAGAAGAAGGTTCTGTGACAGCATGGAGTCGTTGGAGATGTTTCCTCTGATGGCTCCTCCGGCCTTGTCGACAAGGGTCTGTCCGGCTTCGGCGGTCATTCCCTTCCAGCTGAAGGTCATGAATCCGACTCTGAAACCCCATACATAGTCCTCTTTCGTGGCGCCGTCGATCTTTACGGCAAGTACCTTTTCATGAGCCTCCGCCAGGGATGCGAAGATGGATTCTGTAGCAACACCCTCTTCGTAAACAAGTCCGAAGTAGGCGTCGTCGATGAGGACGGCAATGTTCTTACCGGCATCTGCGGCTTCCAGTATTATGTCCCTGATGCCTTTCATCTCTTCATTGGTGGGAGTGTAGCCGGTGGGGTTGTTGGGGAAATTCAGCAGAACAACCTTTTTCGTTCCGGGGGCCATCAGCTTCTCTTTCAGGCCCTCCAGGTTGAATCCTCCATCCCTGTAGGTGGTGAAGGTATCAATCTCAGCCAGGTAGGCGTTCTGGAATACAAGGTTGTAGTTTCCCCAGTAGTAGTCGGGAGTAATGACCTTGTCGCCTTCGTCGAGGAAGAGGTAACCGGCCATGCTCAGGCCATGGGTCAGGGCATTGGTGACAACAGGAAGGGTCAGTTCTGTGTCCTTCAGTGAGGGGTTCTTAACCCTGATGATCGCCTGCCACTTCTTTCTCAGGGGGAGAAGGCCGTAACTGGATGCATAGGGGAATACCTTTTCCGGTGCCATGTTCACAAGGGACTCTATCCCTTTCAGGCGGAGAGGAGATCCGTCATCCTCTGTTGCCATTCCGATTGATGCGTTAATTCTCTTGCCTGCAGCATCACTTCCCTGCATAACAAGTCCCTTTTTGGGGAAGAATATAGCTTTTCCTCTCTTGCTGAGAAGTGAATAAATGGCAGGATTCTGAGCTTCCAGAACCTCGTTGAGTGCTGAAGCTTGTGGATTCATGTACAATCTCCTATTACTGTGTTCTCTTGGGTCCGCCGGATTCAACCGGTTGACTATTGGCACATATCATACTGAATGGGAAGGTTTTAGGGAATCCGCTTGTTGAGTCAGTCGGCCTGAATTATTATAAAAACTGATGGAATACTTTATTAAGGCTCATGGACCGTCTCAGCTGGAGATTAAAATCAACTATCCCCTTTCCGAGGGGAAAAGGGTCAGCCGCTACAGGATGACATCCTTTTTTTTCATACCTGAACAACTGGGAGTCAATGACTCAGCCTTTCCGACAGAGAGAATTCTGGCGGACCTGACCGTTCATACCCGTTTTACAACACCCCGTATCAGCATGGAGGATCTGATTGATCCGGATTGTGAAACCAGTCCTGTAAACAGGCTGAAGAACCTCTGGAAGAGAAGCCAGAAGAACAGAGAGTGGAAGAAGCAGGTAGAGTATGAAATACGGACGCTTGTGAATATCTGTCTTTCAGAAACAGGCAGAGGGATGGAGGATGTGCCGCTGCCCCTCTACAGCACGTTCTGCAGTGCGGCAGACAGGGTTGTCTCCACCATGATGGATCTTCTTGCAACTTTCAATCCGGGGCAGTCCAGATCCGCTGCGGAAGCCAAGCCCTCTCTCATCTGGGGAATCGAGGCTTTGAGCGGCCTCTTCAGTGAGTTTTTCCTTGAGAATATGAGCCGGTGGTCGGGAGATGAAGATCGGCAGGATCTCTACTTCCTGTATGAGAGTTCCCTTGAGAATCTTTTTAAGATAAGAAGAAAGTTCGGCTGGGTTCTTCCTGAAAACCTTGATACCCGGAGGGCCGAGCGCCTTATCTACCGGAGCCATAAACTGAAGAAGTGGGCCCAGGGCTCTCTCTACCTCTCCATTCTCCCCTCAAGGGCAGCCCAGCGGGTGGGGCAGTTCCTCCTCGGTCTGGCCGCAGCGGTGGCAATGGCATTTGCCCTGACGGCAACCCTGCTGTCGACAAAGTGGTTTCCCGAGGGAAGCATCTACTGGGCCATTGTGGCGGTCCTGGCCTATTCCCTTAAGGACAGAATAAAGGAGAACCTGCGGTTCTTCTTTCTGAGGATATCTCCCTTTCTCGTGGCAGACAGAACCCAGAGACTCAGAGATCCCAGAAGCGGGATCAACTGCGGTAAGATAAGAGAGTCCGTCGGTTTTGTAGAGAAAAATCAGCTTGATGAACTGACTCTTGAGTACCGACGTGCCGGTAAGGACAAACTCAGTCTCGGGCTGATGAAAGAAACCGTTCTGAAATGCAAAAGGGAGTTCAGAATCAGAACGGCCCCTCTGTTCAGGAATCACAGCCGCCTTGAAGGCATAACCGATATTGTCCGCCTGGATATGGGCAGCTGGCTTCAGAAGATGGACCGGAGCAGGGAAACCCTCAACTACCGCAGCCGGCACCGCATCAAGGATGTAAAGAGCAACAGGGTGTATCATGTCAACTTTATACTCCACGTCGAGGACCGGGATGATCCGGAGTCGGCAGAGTTATTCCGGTTCAGGATAATTATGGGTCAGAAGGGAATTATAAGGATTGACGAGGTTCAGCTGCAGGGGCTTTGACAGTTTCCTGTTCTCCGGGGATGCGAGGCCCTGAGGCTGTCTGCTGACCCGCAAGCTGAAGGTACTGCTTTCTGTAGATCGAAGGGGCGGTTCCTGTATACTGCTTGAAAACACGGCTGAAGTGGAATTCGCTGTAAAAGTTCAGATCCTGCGCAATGGTGAGCAGAGATCGGTCCGTACTTGTCAGCATCGCTCCGGCTGCTTCAATCTTCAGCTTCATAAAATACTTCATGGGAGTCGTCTTCATCTTCTGCTGAAAGAGGCGGATAAAGTAGGATGGACTCAGGTTCAGGCGTTCGGCTATCTCATCAAGATCAAGATCATTTGTAATATTGTTCTGCATAATTCTCAGTGCCTTCTCGATATGACTGTTCCGGCTGTCCGAGAAATGAAAATCCTCCTCTCCCGACAGGATATAGAGGAATGATATAAGCTGGTGAACTGCAGACTGCCTCAGAGAGCGGCTTCCAGAGAGTCCTTTCTCCTTTATCTCTTCGAAGAAAAAACGGTAGTTGGTTCCCACTCCGTAGGTCCTGTTGGATTTGAGGTCAATTGTAAGCAGACGGTGAATGTCCCTGTCGGAGCCATCTGTTTTCAGCAGTACGGCATAGTAGGATATGGGAGAATCATCCTGTACTATGATGGAGTGGTGCGTGCCGGGGTTCGTGAGGAAAAGGGTTCCGGGATCCAGGCGGAACCGGGTCCTGTCGTTGAGAAAACTGCCGTTTCCCTGGATGAAGTAGTGGAGTTCGAACTCATCTTCTCCGTGTGAGTGGTAGCGGCTGTGCCACTGTATATCTGTCTCCTCTTTCATCTGATAGACGAAAACAACATCAAGAATCTGCAGATATTTCTCCTTGTAATGTCAATTATATGTATGAACTGTCAATTATGTCCATTCCTTTCCGGTTTACTCAGGATGATACTGTGAAAAATCATATATTCCGGAGATTTCCGGAACATGAAGTGGAGGATAGATTGAAGACTGTAATCGGAATCGACAACGGAACCCAGAGTACCAAGGTTGTCTTTTACAATTTTGAGACCGGAAAAATTGCCGCCTCGGCATCGGCGCCCCATGACCTGATCTCCAGAGACGATGGAAGCCGCGAGCAGAAAGCATCCTGGTGGATAGAGGCTCTTCAATCCTGTTTTGACCAGATCGATCCGGGCATTAAAATGACAGCCCTGGCTGCCGGTGTTTCAGGGCAGCAGCACGGATTTGTTCCTGTTGATGCAGACGGGAATGTACTGAATGATGTCAAGCTCTGGTGCGACACCTCCACAGCCGGTGAGTGCCGTGAACTTACCGACGCCTACGGAAGTGATGAAAAACTTCTTGAAGATACAGGGAACCTTATTCTCCCCGGATATACTGCCTCCAAGATCCTCTGGTTCAAGAAGGCCCGTCCTGCAGAGTATGCAAAGATGAAATATGTCCTTCTGCCTCATGACTATCTGAACTTTTACCTCACCGGGGATGCCGTGATGGAGTACGGTGATGCTTCAGGCACCGCCCTTCTGGATGTCCGTTCAAGAACCTGGCATAAAGACCTGATCAAGGCTCTTGATCCCGAAAGGGATCTGTTGAGCTGTCTGCCCCGTTTAATAGAGCCCTGGGAGGCAGCCGGTACGGTTCTTCCCGAAGTGGCCGAACAGTTCGGTATTCCCGCGGGAATACCCGTCTCTTCCGGAGGCGGCGACAATATGATGGGAGCTCTGGGTACGGGAACAACCCGCGACGGTGTTCTTACAATGAGCCTGGGAACCAGCGGTACCCTCTATGGCTATTCGGACAAGCCCATTGTAGACCCCGACGGCAATCTGGCGGCGTTCTGCTCCAGCTCCGGCGGTTGGCTTCCCCTGCTCTGTACAATGAACTGTACAGTGGCCACCGAACAGATGAGAGACCTCTTCGAGTACGGTGTGAAAGAGTTCGACCAGCTGGGAGGCAAAGCTCCTGTGGGTGCCGAAGGCATACTGACCCTGCCCTTCTTCAATGGCGAGCGGACTCCCAACCTTCCCAATGGAAAGGGATGTATCGTTGGAATGACTGCATCCAATGTCAAAAAAGAGAATATTTTCCGCTCGGCCCTGGAGTCGGCAATACTCGGTATGAAGGTCGGTCTCGACTCCTTCGAAAACCTCGGGTTCAAGGCAAGAGAGATCCGCCTGATCGGCGGCGGTGCCAACTCGAAGATCTGGCGTCAGATCACCGCCGATGTAATGAACCTTCCCGTTGTAATTCCCCGGTCCCCCGAAGCTGCGGCTCTCGGCGGCGCCGTACAGGCCCTCTGGTGTTTGAAGAAAAGAGAGGGTGAGGATACAGATCTCAATACTCTGATTGATGAGCATATCGCTCTTGAAACAGAGGGAGGATGTACTCCCGTTCCTGAGAATGTTGAGAAGTACAAGGCCGTATACGCAGAGTACAGCAAATACGTGGAGGCCCTGTCTCCGCTGTTTTCATAGGTTAATTTTTAAGGTCAGGGTGTACCCCTGTCTGTCAGTTTCATTTATATAGGAGATTCGTATGAGTCAGGTTTATGTAGGAAATAAAGAGTATTTTAAAGGCATCGGCAAGATTCCCTTCGAGGGAAAAGGTTCTGACAACCCCCTTGCATTCAAATTTTACGATGAGAACAAAAAGGTTCTTGGAAAGACAATGAAGGAGCATCTCCGCTTCGGTATCGCTTACTGGCACAGCTTCTGTGCTGCTGGTAACGATCCCTTCGGTAACGAGACTCTGGATCACCCCTGGGCTGAAAAATCCGGACTGGATATGGCAAAAGACAAAGCCGACGCGGCTTTCGAGTTCATCTCCAAGCTTGGTGCTCCCTACTACTGTTTCCACGATGTGGATGCCTCTCCCGAAGGCGGGTCACTCTCCGAGTACGACAGCAACCTCAAGGCCGTAACAGCCATGCTGAAGGAAAGACAGGAAGCCACAGGCATCAAACTGCTCTGGAACACAGCCAACATGTTCAGCAACCCCCGCTACATGAACGGTGCATCCACCAACCCCAACTTCGATGTTCTCGCCTACGGTGCGGCCCAGGTTAAGGCCTGTCTGGAAGCAAACGTTGAACTCGGCGGTGAAGGATACACATTCTGGGGCGGTAGAGAGGGATACATGTCCCTGTGCAATACCAATATGAAGAGAGAAAAAGATCATCTGGCCCAGTTCCTTATCTCTGCAAGAGACTACGGACGGAAGATAGGATTCAAGGGTAAGTTCTACATTGAACCCAAGCCCATGGAGCCCACAAAGCACCAGTATGACTATGATGCTGAAACAGTAATCAACTTCATCAAGTCCAATGGCCTTGAAAATGACTTTGCAACAAACATCGAAGCCAACCATGCCACACTGGCGGGACACTCCTTCGCACACGATCTTCAGCTCAGTGCCGAGTACGGACTCCTCGGTTCTGTTGACGCCAACCGCGGTGATATGCAGAACGGCTGGGACACAGACCAGTTCCCCAACGATGTGGCAGAAGCTGTTGAAGCCATGAGAATCATCCTTGGTATGGGCGGATTCAAGACCGGTGGTCTTAACTTTGACGCCAAGATCAGAAGAAACTCAACAGATCTGGAAGACCTCTTCATCGCCCACATCGGCGGTATGGATACCTTTGCTCTCGGTCTTGAGATCGCAGCGAAGATCCAGGAAGAAGGCAAACTGGACAAAATGAAGGCTGACCGCTACAGCTCCTATGATTCCGGAAAGGGAAAGGAGTTTGAGGATGGAAAGCTGAGTCTTGAAGATCTGGCTGCCTACGCTCATGAAAACGGTGAGCCCGCAACCATCAGCGGTAAGCAGGAGCTCTACGAAAACATCGTTAACCAGTACCTTTTCGGTTAATTTTCTTCATAAAGGCTCCTCCTTCTTCCCCCGGAGGGGAGCCGAAAACCTCCTTTTTTGCCGCCTTTCCGCCAATCCCGGAAGGGCGGCCCTTTTTTTGGGGTTTGAAACCCTGACCCCCCGCATAGTATAATTTTTATATTCTGTTTCCAGTAACTTTTTCATCAGGACGGTAAAATAATGAATATAGGATTTATAGGCTCGGGAAATATGGCTTCCGCCATTATCGGCGGACTTCTGAACAGAGGTATGGTCACTCCCTCAGAGCTTTTTGTAACAGACGCTTCAGAGGAGGCTCTTAAAAGACTTTCCGGGCGGTTTGAAGGCATCAATACAAGCAGGGACAACCTCGCATTTCTGGACAGGCTGGACTATCTCTTTCTGGCTGTAAAACCGCATATCTATGAACCTGTAATCCTGCAGATCCGTGAGGCTGTCAGTGAGAAGACCGTTATTATCACAATTGCTGCGGGCAAGAGCCGCGAACAGGTCCTCTCTCTCTTCGGACGGGATCTGAAACTTGTAAGAACCATGCCCAACACTCCCGCTCTCGTCGGTGAGGGGATGACGGCCCTCTGCCCCACTGAAAATCTTTCCGGGACGGAGATTGAGGATGCCCTTGCCCTTATGGGAGCCTGCGGTAAAACTGAACTTCTTGAGGAGCGGCTCTTTGACGGCTACACCTCTGTCTGCGGTTCAAGCCCCGCCTATGTATATATGTTTATAGAAGCCCTGGCAGATGCGGGGGTCCGTGAAGGACTGCCCAGAGACAAGGCCTACAAGATGGCTGCACAGGCTGTTCTGGGCTCTGCGAAGATGGTTCTTGAAACCGGCACCCATCCCGGGGAGCTGAAGGACCAGGTTTGCTCTCCCGGGGGCACCACAATCGAAGCCGTAGGTGTCTTGGAGGAAAAAGGCTTCCGGTCCGCCGTAATGGAAGCGGTCCGGGTCTGTACGGAAAAGTCGGTTAAACTTTCCAAAAGCTGAGCAGCCCCCGCTGTAGAAGTGCTATACTTGTGATAGCCGGACTGCCTCCGGAGACGGATGAACTTATTGATGATTGAGGATCTGTGTAATGACCAAGGATAATGTAGAACTGATTTGTAATATTGGAGAACTCTCCGACCTGTTCCGGGAGAAGAGTGACGTCCGCGGATTTCTACAGAAGGTCGTTAAGACTGTATCGGGCCATATGAAGGCCGATGTATGTTCAATCTATCTATATGATGAGTATCTGGACCGCCTGATTCTGGAAGCTACAGAAGGACTGAATCAGGAACTTGTCGGAAAGCTTATCTTAAGTACCGGTGAGGGACTTGTGGGTACGGCTATGAAGGAACTCCGGTCCATCCTTGAGAAAAACGGCCAGGAAAACCCCAGGTTCAAGGCCATTCCCGGCAGTCTGGAGGAGCAGTACCAGGCCTTTCTGGCTGTTCCCATATTAAGCGGACTGACCCGGATAGGCGTCCTTGTTCTGCAGCACCATCTTCCCGGTTTTTTCAATAAAAACGATATGATGGCCTTCAAGGCCATAGCATCCCAGCTGGCGGCAACCCTGGAGAACGCAAAACTCCTGATGGGAGTCGCCCGGATAAAAGAGACACCCGTAAGCAAGCAGGAGTCTGTCTCCCTCATCAAGGGACAGCCCGTTGTTGAGGGCATCGGAATTGGAAAAGCCTATGTAATGGAGTCGGGCAGAAGTGAAAATCTTTCAGCGGGACTTCCCGAAAGCTGCCTGAATGCCGGTGAAGAGGATTTTGTAAAGGCTCTGTTCCGGACAGAAGAACAGCTTCAGGAACTTCAGGCGGAGATGGAGGAGCAGCTATCGGATGTGGGTTCGCTTATCTTCAGCACCCATCTGCTCATGCTCCGTGACTCGTCTTTTATAGGCAAGATGGAAGAGGATATAAAATCCGGAATCTCTCCCTGCAGCGCCATTGTCTCGCGGGTTGAGTACTTTATGAAGGTCTTTTCCGAGAGCGACAATCCCAGGCTTCAGGAGAAGGTTCAGGATATTCGGGACCTGGGACACAGACTTCTGCGGAACCTCTCAGGTGAGGAGCAGGACTCGGGGGACTACTCGGGACAGATCCTTGTAGCCAAAGAACTCCTGCCGTCGGAGCTTGTAAAGATTACCGCCCAGCATGTAGAAGGGCTTGTTCTCTTCAGCCAGGGAGCCTCGGCCCATATCACTATTCTGGCCAAGTCCCTGGGGGTTCCTCTTATTTATACCGATGACAAGAGGCTCTTTTCCATAAGTTCCGGAGCCTTTCTGGCTATGGACGGCTTCCAGGGCAACCTCCTTATCAATCCCGGCGAGGATACTCTTACACAGTACCGCTCCTTGAAGAAGAGCCGGGAGATGATTATGGATCAGGAAAACCTGATCCAGGACAAGACAGTGAGCCGGGACGGGGAGCGGATCTATCTTCGGGCCACAATCAATCTTATAAGCGATGTGAAGATGGCAGTGAGGATGAAGTCCGAGGGGATCGGCCTCTACCGGTCTGAATTCCCCTTTCTTATAAGAAACAGTTTCCCCAGCGAAGAGGAACAGTACCTTGTCTATAAGAAGATATTTGACGGCATGGACCATCCTGTCATTACTCTCAGGGCCCTGGATATAGGAGGGGACAAGATTCTCTCCTATGTGCCCGACTCAGGGGAGGAGAACCCCTTTCTCGGACTTCGGGCCATCCGCTTCCTTCTTGAAAATAAAAAGATCTTTGTCGGCCAGCTCAAGGCGATGCTCCGTGCGGGTGAGGGAAGGAAGATGAGGATCATGTTTCCCCTGATCTCCTCCCTTGACGATTTCAGGCAGGCAAAGAGAATGGTCGATAAAAGCCTCGAATTTCTTAAGAGGGACGGTCTTGAGTGTACAGCCGTTCCGGAGCTCGGGGTTATGATTGAACTCCCTTCGGCTGTAATGATGGTTGAGGATCTGGCCAGAGAGGCTGATTTTATGTCTGTAGGTTCCAATGATCTGGTGCAGTACCTTCTCGGCGTGGACAGAACCAATGAGAAGGTATCAGGACTCTACGATCCCAGGCACCCGGCGGTATTAAGGACCATAGCACGCATAGCAGAGGCTTCCCGTAAAGAGAACTGTCCTCTGAGCATCTGCGGCAATATGGCCTTCAACAGAGAGATGGTTTATTTTCTGCTCGGCACCGGGGTCACAAATCTTTCCATGCCTCCGGTGCAGATTCCTTCAATTCAGAGATTTATCAATGCAGTGGATGTAGATGCGGCAAGAAGGGATAGTCAAAAGCTGCTGGCAATGAACTCCCTTGAGGAAATCCATGCCTATATTGATAAGGTAGTGAGCGGGATTATAGCCGAAGGGTCTCAGGACGCCTTGATATAATTCGTTAAAATATCCTGAATGGTCCGGTTTTCAAGCTGTTTCCGGATATCCTGTTCCGTTTCATACCAGAAATTGGCCAGACCGCAGTCCACGGACCGCTCACAGTTCTCTTCACCCGTGCATGGTGCCAGGGTAACTCCCTCTTCTACGGCTTCCAAAACATCAAGGACAGATATCTTATCCAATGGTTTTGCGAGCCGGAAACCTCCGGAAGCGCCTCTAATGGACTCTGTAATTCCCGCCTTCTTAAGTTTTGTAAATATCTGCTCCAGAAATATGGGGGACAGATCTTCCCTATCCGAAATCGATTTAATGGAAATCGGCTTGTCTTCGTCGTTTTTTGCCATGTTTACTATAGCGCGGATAGCATAACGGCCTTTTGTTGTTATTCTCATGAGAATATATTACAGATATTTACTAATACAAAGCAAGTAAATGAACAGTGTATGATGAACAGTTTACAGGAATATTTATAGAAAAGTACCAAAATTAGCAGGACTTTTATATATGACAGCTTTCCCCGGGGATTATCATAGATCAAAAGTACGAAATACCCGGAGGTCATCGTTTATATGAACGGTAAAGAATTAGTGATGAAAGCTTTTAGGGGAGAAGCGGTAGACCGTGCTCCCTGGGTTCCTTATACCGGTGTTCAGATTGCAAATCTGAAAGGTTATAATGCGCAGGAACTGCTGCAGGACGGCGGAAAACTGCTGGAATGTCTTATTGAATCCAATAAACAGTACTCACCCGATGGTCAGCCTGTCGTCTTTGACCTTCAGATTGAAGCCGAAATCCTTGGCTGCAACCTGCTTTGGGCCGAAGATTCACCCCCCACCGTCAGCAGCCACCCCTATTCCGAGGGCAAAGAAGTTCCCTCAAAAATTCCTGCAAAGACCGAAGGCCGTCTTCCCATGATTCTGGATGTTATGGAGAAATTCAAAGCAGAAGTAGGAGAGAGTACAGCTCTTTACGGCCTTGTCTGCGGCCCGTTCACTTTGGCATCCCACCTGAGAAGCACAAATATCTTTATGGATATGTACGATGATGAGGAGTATGTAAAAAGCCTGATCTCCTACTCCACCGACGTGGCCATTGCCGTTGCCGACTACTACATTGAGGCCGGTATGGATATTGTCGGTGCGGTGGACCCCCTTATCTCCCAGATCTCTCCCGACATGTTTGAGCAGTTTATGGCTGCCGACTACAAGCGCTTCTTTGACCATGTCCGCTCCAGAGCTGTATACAGCTCATTCTTTGTATGCGGTGATGCCACAAAGAACCTCGAGGTCATGGCAAAAACCGGACCCGACTGCCTCTCCATTGATGAAAATATTGATATTGTAGAAGCAAAGAAGGTCACCGATGCTGCAGGCATCATGATTTCAGGAAATCTGCAGCTTACAGTCACAATGCTTCTGGGGAACCAGAAAGACTGCCAGAAGGCCGCCATCGAACTGATGGACAAGATCGGAACAGAGAGATTTGTACTGGCTCCCGGATGCGACATGCCCTTCGGTGTTCCCGTTGAGAATATTGTTGGAATCGGCCAGGCCGTACAGAATATCGATGCCACAAGAAGCTTCCTTGAAAGCTATGTAAAGGAAGAGGTCGAGATCGATGTTGAAATGCCCGACTACGAAAATCTTGACCATGTCCTTATCGAGGTTCTGACAATCGATTCCGCCACCTGTGCCGCCTGCGGTTACATGAAGGCCGCAGCCGATGATATGATCGGTATCTTCGGAAGCGAGAAGGTTGAGGTTGTTGAGAGAAAAATCCTTGAACCTGAGAACATCGCCAGACTCGGCAAGCTTGGTGTCGCCAACCTGCCCTCCATCGCTGTAAACGGAAAGGTGACCCATGTGTCCCTGATTCCCACAAGAGCGGAACTCGAAAAAGAGATCAGCGCTCTCATCTGATCCTTCTGAAGAAGAGTGAGCAGACGCCCCGACCTGCCTGTTCGGGGCGTTTTTTTCATCCCTGCCGCAGGATGTATATTATGAATAGAGGAATAGAAAATGGGTGCCAAAATTAATGTAGTTCTCCTTGCCGGATTTCTCGGTGCTGGAAAAACAACGGTTCTGAATGAACTTATAAAAACTTTCGGCGACAGAAAGCTGGGGCTTCTTGTAAACGACTTCGGGGAGGTCCCTGTAGACGGTTCTCTTATCAAGAGCGAGAATCCCGAGATCCTTGAGGAGGGGCACAAGATTTATGAGATCGGCAACGGCTCCATATTCTGCTCCTGCCTGAAGGCCCCTTTCCTCTACGGTCTGAAGTATTTTGCCGGTGAGAACCCGGATCTCCTTTTTATCGAGGCTTCCGGTCTCTCCGATCCCTCAAGCATGCAGAAAATCCTGAATGAGCACGGACTGGAGGATAGTTTTCAGATAAGCAAAATTGTCACCCTTGTCGATCCCCTGCGCTACAAGGCTCTGGTGCATGTCCTTGATGTTATCGGACGGCAGATCGAGACGGCGGACCAGATCCTTGTCAACAAGTGCGATCTTGTCTCTGAAAGGGAGCTTGAGGAGCTTCTTGCCGATCTTGAAACTAGGTGTACCGCACCCGTGCAGACAGGATCTTTCGGTGATTTCGACTACAGCTTTATACTCACAGAATCAGCCGCCCGGAAGATGGTCGAGAGGGAGAGCTGCAACACCCCCGAAACAAGGCCTGGAAGCCTTTTTCTTGAGGGTAATCTGAAGGATGAGCAGGTTCTGAAGGACTTTATGAGCCGTATTGAGGGAGCCCATTACAGGGTCAAAGGGTTTATTAAAATCGGGGACAAGACCCTCTATGTATCGGATAACGGCAGAGGCTACTCCATGACTGAAACCGGAAAGCCGGGGATCAGAGCAGGGCTGACTGTCCTCTGCCCCAGGGAGAATGAATCGGGAATCGCTGTGTTATGGAAAGAGATAAGAGGAGTGAATGAATGACTGAACTTATACTGCTTGGAGGATTCCTCGGATCCGGAAAAACAACTTTTATGGTGGAAGCCGCAGCTGCTCTTGAAAAAAAACGGGGACTGAGGGTCTCCGTTATAAGCAATGACCAGGGAGATACCCTGGTGGACACGATGTTTCCCGCCCTCGAGGGAATTGATTCCCATGAAGTTTCAGGAGGCTGTTTCTGCTGCCGCTTTCCTGATTTTCTGAATACAATCAAATCGGTCATCTCCGATAGAAAACCCGATGTTATAATAGCCGAGGCCGTGGGAAGCTGTACCGATCTGGCTGCTACCGTTGTGAGTCCGATGATCAGATTTCACTCGGATACTGTAAGAGTCAAAGCCTTTTTGACTCTTGTAGACGGCCTCCGTCTTCAGAAGGAGTATCTCGAGATGGATCTGCTTCATCCGGTTCAGGCGGGAGAGGTTCTTGTCTCCCATCAGATAAGAGAGTCGGAGGTGCTTGTCATCTCAAAGACTGATCTTCTCGATGATTCACAGAGGGACGGTGCCCGGGAGCATCTTGCAAAACTGAATCCTTCGGCGGATCTGCGGCTCTGTTCTTCAAGAACAGGAGAGGGGCTGGATGATCTGCTTGATGCCTGTCTGGAAGGGTTCCCCCTGGATTTTTCAGAACGGATTCCCATTGATTATGATGTATACGCCGCCGCAGAGGCGGAGTATGGCTGGTATAACGGCTCCTGGAGCATCGAAGGATGTGAAGATACGGACCCCATGGAATTTTCATTTCCTCTGATGGAGTCCTTCAGGAATCCGGAACTGGGAGATGTAGCCCATGCCAAGATATTACTGACAACCCCTTCCGGCGGATTGAAGGTGAGCTTTGTAATGGGCCATATTCAGGCTGATGAAATTAATGTTCCCGAGGGATTGGTCCGGAATATGCAGATTGTACTGAATGTCCGTTCCGCCTGTCCTCCTGAAAATATCGAAAAACATGTACTGCAGATGCACAGGGATCTTGAGAAGAGGGGATTTACTGTAAAGAACTACAGCTGGAACTCTCTGATCCCGTCTCCCCCCGAACCCTACTACTCATAATCTGTAAACAGCGGGACTGCGGGAGTCCTCAGGCGGGGGGCTGGCGGGATATGATCAGAGCCTAGAATACGTAGCGGACTCCCAGTGAGGTTGACCAGGCAAAATCGATTCCCTGAATAAAGAACATACCCGGTCCGCCCTCGAGGTAGAGGTTGAGGGGAATCTCTTCAAAGGTATGCTCCCATCGTATAAAGCCCATTACAGACATATCGAACTTGTCTCCGATATGAAAGTTCACCTGGGGGCCGATGGAGAGGGGAAACGAGTGTCCCTTGATCTTGATATCGGCGATGGTGAACATCATATTGGTACCAAGGGTGAAGTCCTTGTTGTAAAAGGTTCCGGCAAGAACATTGAATTCAAGAAAATTGGCAGCTCGGTAGCCGAAAACAAACCCTGTGGGATAGCCGAGGGCCAGACCGGCCTTTGCCCTTCCTTCCAGGTTTTTTGTACTTAGAGTGATCTCTTTTATTTCTCTGTCATCAATTGCTTTTTCCTCGGCAAACAGTGGAAGACTGAGGGCGAAAAGAAGGAAAATAACAGTTAGTTTTTTCACGGTAATACTCCCCGGGTCCTAAACCCGTAATTTTATATCAAAACATTATATCCGAATCTCAGAGAAATTCATCATTCAATAGAGAAGAATACCAGATTGTTCTAAGTTCTGAGGTCTTTCACCGTCTCTGGGCAGAACAACGGGGCTGTGTTAAACTTGAGACCATGAAAGATATTGAAGACCCTTCGGTGCAGCATGATGCCGCCCGGATTGAAGGAATCAGAGATAAACTGGCTCCTTTAAGCAGGCTTGAGCATATGGTTCAGACCTTCAAAATTTTCGGAGACCCCTCCCGCCTGAGAATTATCAATGCCCTTATAGAGGGTGAACTCTGTGTTCATGAGATCTCCGAACTGATGGAGATGAGTCAGCCGGCAGTGTCCCATCAGCTGCGGCAGCTGAAGCAGGCCCATGTGGTCAACTCCAGGAGAGACGGTAAGCATATCTTCTACTCCCTGAAGGATGAGCATGTCATTCAGATCTATCGAATCTGTCAGGAGCATATCGAAGAGGGCTGACACCACAGTTCCTGTCGCTCTGGCAGTTCTTTTATTTTTTTATCAATCATAAGGAGTCCATCATGATCTATAGAAATTACGGCCCCGGCGGTCTGACTGTTTCCGCCCTCGGTTTTGGGGGGATGCGCTTTGAAAATCCCCATGATACTGACACTGCGGCGGAAACTGTTGTTCACGCCTTTAACAAGGGGATCACCTATTTTGATACTGCCCCCGGTTACTGTGAGGATCAGTCTGAGATCATCATGGGCAGAGCCATCGGTGAGATGAAGAAATCCGGAAACCCCTTTACCATTTCAACCAAGAGCAATAAAAGTGACGGAGCTGTCCTGAGGAAGGAACTTGAAAACTCCCTGACACGCCTGGGGGTGGACAGCATCGACTTTTATAACTGCTGGTATGTCCTTACCATGGAGGACTGGGAGGGCCGTAAAAAAGGCGGCGCCGTCCAGGCTATCCTCAAGGCGAGAGAGGAGGGGCTTATCAAGCATGCTGTTTTCTCTACTCATCTGGCAGGGCCGGACATCCGGCGGGTTATTGAAGAGGGGTACTTTGAAGGTGTGACCCTGGGGTACTCGGTGATGAATTCAGCCTACAGACAGGAGGGAATTGAAGCTGCAGCGGAAAACGGACTGGGTGCTGTTATTATGAATCCCCTGGGCGGCGGGCTGATTACAGGCAGCGGAGACGCTCTGGATTTCCTGAAGGTCAGACCCGATCAGACCATGCTTGAAAGCGCCATCCACTTTTTGCTGAATGATGAACGCATTTCAACCTTCCTTGTGGGATTCAGAAACAAGGATGACGTCGACAGCGCTGTCGACGCGGTAGAAAGTTTTAAACCCTATACAGATGCAGAGCAGGCTTATATCACAAAGAGCATTACCCAGGACTTCAACTCTCTGTGTACAAGCTGCCGGTACTGCGATGTCTGCCCCGAAGGAATTCAGGTCTGGGCATTTCAGGAGTGCTGGAACCACCTCAAGTTAAAGGGGAGCGCCGAAGGACTGTCAGACCGTCTGAAATATTACTGGTCCGCCGGCCTTGATGAACTGGAACAGTGTACATCCTGCGGGGCCTGTGAAGCCGCATGCACCCAGAAACTGCCTATCCTCGATCGTTTTGCAGAGCTTGAGAAGGCCCTGAAGGAGTAGTGAATGAAGAGCGGAAAGGAGTCCATTGTCGTTCTGACCGGAGCGGGAATCTCCGCTGAATCGGGAATCAGAACTTTCCGGGCCTCAGACGGATTATGGGAGGAGCACAATGTGGAAGATGTGGCCACTCCCGAGGGTTATCTCCGGAATCCCGCTCTTGTTCAGAACTTCTATAATGAAAGACGGGCTCAGCTGGACACAGTTGAGCCTCATGCAGCCCACCTGGCCCTTGGCAGACTGGAAAGAGAGTACCCCGGCAAGGTCACAGTCATAACCCAGAATATTGACAATCTCCATGAGCGGGGCGGCAGCCGCAGTGTGATTCATATGCACGGAGAACTTTTAAAGAGCCTCTGTACAGCCTGCGGCAGCCGAAAGGAACTTGCCGGTGATCTCAGTACGGACTCCTGCTGCAGTGACTGCGGCGGTGAGGGAACCCTCCGCCCGGATATCGTGTGGTTTGGAGAGATGCCCTACAGAATGGATGAGATCATGGCGCTTTTGGAAAGCTGCGGCCTCTTTATCTCCGTAGGGACCTCCGGGCATGTCTATCCGGCAGCCGGTTTTGTGGCTCAGGCCGCTTCATCGGGGGCAAGAACCATGGAGCTCAATCTGGAACCCTCAATGGTTCATACCCGTTTTGATGAGCACAGAACCGGAAAGGCCGGTGAACTTGTGCCCCTGTTGGTGGAAGAGATTCTTTCAGGCCGTTTCAGTTTCTGAAACTGCAGCGGTAAACTCTGTGACTCCCTGTATTTTGAGCCGGCTGTTTTTGTTCCGGAATATTGACAATAGTGAAAATCAGATCTATTATAAACATATAAGCGCATGCTTATATGTTTATATGATTAAGCTACTCGGAGGACGTTATGTCTGAGAAAAATGAATATATTCTTAGCGGTCTCAGCTGCTCCCACTGTGCCGCGGTGATTGAAGATAAAATCAACAAGCTGGACTGGGTCAAAGAGGCACGTGTCAATCTGGCAACCCAGATTCTATACCTTGATGAGGGAAGCCCTGAGAGCTCCAGTGAAAAGACAGCTGTCCGTGTAAAAATACAGGAGCTTGTGGATTCCATTGAGGACGGCATTACAGTTGAACAGCGCAGTGAGCACGGTTCCTCCGGTAGTGACACAGCTGCTTCTCAGGGACTGATTTCAGGCCGGGCCTTTCTGCGTAAGTGGACCGAGCTCACAGGAGCACTGATCTTTCTGTTTGTGACCCTTTCGGCGGGGCGGGAGCTCTTCTCCGGGACCCTTTTGATAGGCCTTTATGCAGCAGCCTACCTTCTTATCGGGAGGACTGTTCTTCTCGCGGGCCTTAGGAATATGAAGAAGGGCCGCTTTCTGGATGAGAACTTCCTTATGATTATTGCAACCGCCGGTGCCTTCGCCATCGGCGATTATCCCGAAGCTGTGGCGGTTATGCTCTTCTATCAGGTTGGAGAATTCTTTCAGGACCTTGCCGTGGACCGTTCCCGCCGCTCCATAAGGAGTCTTATGGACTCCAAACCGGGGAAGGTACTTGTCCTTGCGGAATCGGAGTCCGGCTTGTCTGAAGCTGTTGAAACCGATCCGGAGCTTGTTGCCGAGGGAACACTCTACCGCCTCAGGCCCGGCGACAGGGTTCCTCTGGACGGTGTTGTGGAGAAGGGCAGGGGCAGCGTGGACAGCTCTGCCCTTACAGGAGAGTCCTATCCCCGACAGGTTGAAGCCGGCAGCACAGTGCTCAGTGGTTTTGTCAACAGAGAGAGCGTTCTTGAAGTGCGTTCCACAAGGACCCTCTCGGAATCCTCCTACTCCAGAATTATAAGGATGGTAGAGGAATCCAGCAGCCGCAAGGCCCGGTCAGAGCAGTTCATCACCCGTTTCGCCGCCTGGTATACTCCCGCAGTCGTTCTGCTGGCAGCCCTTCTGGCTGTCATACCCCCTCTGGTGGTGGAGGGCGCTGAATTCAGGGACTGGCTCTACAGGGCCCTTGTATTCCTAGTCGTCTCCTGCCCCTGTGCCCTCGTTGTCTCCATTCCCCTGGGGTTCTTTGCGGGGATCGGCAGAGCATCAAAGGAGGGCATCCTTGTAAAGGGCGGTAACTTCCTTGAAGCCCTGAACAGGATTGATACAGTTTTTATGGATAAGACAGGTACCCTTACGGAGGGCCGCTTCGCCGTGAGTGAACTGCTTCCCGCCGAAGGTGTGGAGGAGAGTGAGCTTCTGAAGCTGGCGGCTGTTGCCGAATCCTCCTCTTCCCATCCCATTGCAGTCTCAATCGTCAATGCATGGAGGGACAGACTGAGTGGTGCCGGTGAGTCTCAAGCGCCTCCCCAGGCCGAATCGGTCGAGGAGATTGCGGGACACGGAATACGGGCGCACTGGAACGGCGGAATCATCTCTGTCGGCAAGGCATCCTGGATGGCTGAGCATGAGCTGACCCTGAATCCCGGCCCCGAAGGCAGTACAACGGTCCATGTGGTTCTGGATGAAGTCTACAAGGGAGCCGTTGTTCTCTCCGATGCGGTCCGTCATGATACACCCGATGCCCTGAAGGGGCTGAAAAAGAGCGGAATTGAATCAATATTCATGCTCACCGGAGACAGTGATGCCACGGCTGCAGTTGTTGCGCAGGAACTGGGACTGGACGGCTACCAGGCCGATCTGCTCCCCCACCAGAAGGTGGAGGCCCTTGAGATGGCCATTGCCCAGGGAAAGAAGACAGCCTTTATGGGGGACGGCATAAACGATGCTCCCGTTCTGGCCAGGGCTGATGTGGGAATCGCCATGGGCGGACTCGGGGCGGATGCCGCCATTGAGGCGGCTGATATCGTGCTGATGGGGGATGAACCCTCCCGTCTGGTCAACGCCCGCCGCATTGCCCGGAAGACAAGGGTGATTGTTGTACAGAATATTGTACTCGCCCTTGCAATCAAGGGTGTCATCCTTGTGCTGGCCGCCCTGGGTTATGCGGGAATGGGTCTTGCTGTATTCGGTGATGTGGGAGTAGCCCTTCTGGCGGTTCTCAATGTTCTGAGAATTATGTCAGGTCGTGGATCCACCGCTCCGACCGGACCCGCCACACCCCGGTGAGGTACTTGGCCACCTCCTCTGTCAGGCAGAAGAGATAGACTATATGGGGGGGCAGGTGAAGGACCAGCCCCCCCAGAGCCATCAGGGGGATGCTGAGGAACCAGAGGGGCAGGAGTTCAAGCCCCGCGCAGAACAGAGTGTCTCCCCCGCTGCGCAGTATGCCCACTATAATATGCATATTGGATGCTTTTACAAACAGAACGATTGTAAAGATTCTAAGCAGGTGAACGACAAGGTTCGATACATAGTCCGAAATATTGAACAGGTGGGGTATCACCGGTGCCGCGATAAATATAAGTACTCCGATGGCTGCCGCAATCAGGGGGATGGTCATAAGGATTGTCTTTGCAATCCGTTCGGCCTCCCGGCTCCGTCCCTCGCCGATCATGTTGCCAAGCATGATGGCCGTGGCATTGGCCGTTCCCACAAAAATAATAAAGGCCAGGCGTGAGAATGTATCCATAATGTTGTAGGCCGCGAGGATCTGTGTTCCCATCCGGGCGTAGACCAGTGTAAACATTGTCATTCCCACAGACCATCCGACCTCGTTCAGGATAACAGGGCTGACTCTGCGGAAAAACCGCTTTATAAAGTCTCTGTTCTGATCCAGAAGCTCTCTCAAAGGAGCCGCAACGGGGTACTTTTTTATATAGACGACAATTACAAGTACGGTCATCTCAAGGATTCTTGCCCCTGAGGTGGCCATGGCGGCTCCGGCAATACCCATTTGGGGGAGTCCGAGGCGGCCGAAGATAAGTCCGTAGTTGAAAACGGCATTGAGGCTCAGGGCTGATACCGATAGTAAGAGGGGCAGCCTGACGACCCCCGTACTCCGGAGAACTCCCTGAAATATGATGGTTCCGGCGGTGAACAGATAGCTCACCGAAGCGATCCTCAGATAGGGGATGCCGGCTCTGATGACCTCTTCGTCGGTTGAGAATATTCCAAGGATAAAAGCCGGTGCCAGCTGGGCCGCTGCTGTAAAGAGGACTGCTCCTGCAAATCCGAGGATCAGAGCCATTCCCAGGGCCCTGTGGATTCCGGGAAGGTCCTTTTTTCCCCAGAACTGGGCTGTGAACACCGCAGATCCGCTGCTGATTCCGAAGAGCAGCAGCATGAGTAAAAAGAACACCTGGTTGGACAGGGCAACCGCGGCGATGGCCCTCTCTCCCAGCTGGCCTATCATCAGTGTATCCACCATATTCAGCAGTGTCTGAACCAGGTTCTGGGCGGCAATAGGCATCGCCAGTATAAGAAGGCGCTGGAAACTGGGGGCATCCTGTTTCCACAGGGCTATCAGGCCCGGGAAACTGCGGGCGGTTAAAGTCTGTTCTTTTATAGGATCTGTCATCGGGAGCATAATACTCCCGCATTGGTGATTGGTCTATGAAGAATCTTTGTTTATTCTGTTTTTCTGTACACCCTGGGAGTCAGGTTCATCACCTTTCTGAACTGCCTTGTAAAGTAGTTGCTGTCCTCAAAGCCGCAGCGTCCGGCAATTTCTGTAATATTGAGATCTGTCGACTTCAGCAGGGTGCATGCCTTTCTGATCTTAAGCTTGATGTGATACTCCAGCGGGGGGACTCCCGTGACTCTTTTGAAGTGGCGGTTGAGAGAGCTCCCTGACATACCCGTTTCCTCTTCCAGATCCTTCAGACTTATTTTTCCTGTAATATTGTGCTCAAGGTAACTGATGCCCCGGGCTATCCGCAGCAGCTCACGGCTTTCAAGGTTTCCCGATTCATCATAGGTCCGGCTCAGAATCCCCACAAGCTCCATAAAGAGAACCGAGGCCATATAGGCGAAGCCCTTCTCATGGTCCGAAAGCTCCTGCTCAATCCTCTGCAGAAGGGAACTCACTCTGGTCAGATCATCGGGGCCCAGACGGAGGCGGCTGGCAAAATTGTGGCTTTTTCTGTACCGGGGTTCCAGGCGGAAAAGGGCCTGATAGCCGGGGCAGTGGGCAATGTCAAGGAAGGGGAGGGGCAGATGGTCCGGTGTAAAGAGAAGGTTGATCAGATTGAGGTCCTCAAGATCCTTATAGCCGTGGCTTGTCTCGGAGTGGATTACAAAAACATCTCCCGCATTCACCCTGTAGTCCCCCTCTTCAGTGAAGTGGATACCAGTACCGCTCAGGATAATCACAAGTTCGGAAAAGTCATGGCAGTGGAGGG
The DNA here is from genome assembly GCA_963676905.2 of Oceanispirochaeta sp. Taxonomy (GTDB): domain Bacteria; phylum Spirochaetota; class Spirochaetia; order DSM-2461; family DSM-2461; genus Oceanispirochaeta. The sequence continues at coordinate 412,356 of CAXXVE010000001.1, read as the reverse complement.
GATAGGGGATCTGGGGACTCCGGCGGATAAGCTTTATGGGGACCTCTTCAGAGTCGAAAAAATCGGGACGGTTCAGCTGAAACATCTCATCCTCCTGGCTGATCTGCCTGTCCGGGGAGCCTTTGGAACTGCCTGGCTCTCCATCATCCTTCCGGCTGACAATATTGTGCTAAAATTTGACCGTATCGTCAAGGTTCCCTCCTGCCGGCGGCTGTAGAATGGGCTTAATCGGAGGAATTTGATATGAACGAAAGAACTGTTAAAATGTATAATCTTGCAAAAGAGATGTACGCCGAACTGGGCGTGGATACCGACAAGGCACTCGAGGCCATGAAAGCCGTTTCCCTTAGTCTGCACTGCTGGCAGACAGACGATGTCGGAGGGTTTGAAACTCCCGACTCTTCCCTTTCCGGCGGTGGTATACAGGTAACCGGAAACTACCCCGGTAAATCAAGAAACATCCCCGAGATGAGGGCGGACCTGGACAAGGCCTTCTCCCTTATCCCCGGTTCACACAGACTGAACCTTCACTCCATCTACGGAGAGTTCGAAGGCAAAAAGGTTGAACGCGATGAGATCGGCCCCGAGCACTTCAAAGGCTGGGTCGACTGGGCGAAAGAGAGAAAACTGGGCCTCGACTACAACGGTTCTTTCTTCTCTCATCCCATGGCTGACAGCGGATACACACTGAGCAGCAAGGACAAGAGCGTCCGTGACTTCTGGATCAGACACGGAAAGAACAGCCGTGAAGTTGCCGCCTACTTCGGTAGAGAGCTTGGAACTCCCTCAGTTATCAATACATGGGTTCCCGACGGCTGCAAGGATGTTCCCGTTGACAGAGCCGGGTACAGAGCCGTTCTGGCTGACGCTCTTGATGAAGTTTTTGCCAAAGATTTCCCCGCAACAGAGGTGAAAGATGCCGTCGAGACAAAGCTCTTCGGAATCGGAAGCGAGTCCTTTGTCGTCGGTTCCCATGAGTTCTACATGGGCTATGCCATGAGCCGCAAAAAGATGGTCTGCCTCGATCTGGGACACTTCCACCCCACAGAACTGATTGCCGACAAGCTCTCCTCAGTCTACCAGTTCTTCGATGAAGTTCTCCTCCATGTAAGCCGCCCCGTACGGTGGGACAGCGACCATGTTGTAATCCTCAATGATGATATCCGTTATCTGACTGAAGAGATTGTACGCTGCGGCAGAATCAAGGACACCTATATCGGTCTGGACTTCTTTGACGGAACAATGAACCGCATCGGCGCCTATGCCATCGGAGCCCGTTCCACACTGAAAGGCCTGCTCCTCGGTTACCTTGAACCCACTGAATCCCTGATCAAATACGATCTGGATGGCAATGCCTTCGGACGTCTGGCTCTTCTGGAGCAGCTCAAGTCCATGCCCTCCGGCGCTGTTTGGGACTACTACTGCGAAATGATGGGTGTGCCTGTTGAGGGCGACATGATCAAAGACGTTCTGTCCTACGAAAAAGAGATCCTGAAGGTAAGAGCCTGATGAGCGTGCAGGAACTTATTGATGTAACGCGCCGTTACGGCGGCAACCCCGATTACGTTCTTGCCGGGGGAGGAAATACCTCCCTGAAGCAGGACGGTGTCATGTATGTGAAAGCCTCCGGCTCCTCTATGGGCGATATTGAAGAGAAGGGTTTTGTCAAAATGGACCAGAAGGCCCTGGATGCCCTGTGGACTGCCGATTACCCTGACAATGAGGATGAGCGGGAGGAGCTGGTTCTTGAGGACCTGATGAAGGCGCGCCTTGAAGGCGAATCAGCCCGTCCCTCTGTAGAGACCCTGCTTCACAGCTTTATCCCTTTCACCTATGTGGTTCATACGCATCCGGCCCTTGTAAACGGTCTGACCTGTTCCGTCGGAGGACAGGCATGGGCCGAAAAGGCTCTGGGGAACAAAGCTCTCTGGATTCCAGTGGTCAATCCCGGGTATATTCTGGCAAAATATGTAAAGGACCGTGTGGATGAGCACATGGCAAAAGGCCTGGATTTTCCTGACTATATTATCCTGCAGAACCATGGCGTCTTTACCGGGGGCAATACTATTGCCGAAGTGGACCAGCGCTACCAGCTCCTTATGGGGAAACTGGAAGAGGCGATCCGGATCACCCCCGATATGGCTGAAGAATCCCTTTCAGGGAGGGATGCTGATGTTCTGAAGGCGGCGGTAAGGGAAGTATACGGAGCGGAAGCGGGATTTGAATTTATCTCGATCAAGGAGTGTGCTTCCTGGCTTGCAAGCAGAGAAGCTGCGGCCCCTGTGTTCTCGGCACTGACTCCCGACCATATTGTCTACATGGGACATGAACCCCTGTGGATTCCCTCGTCTGGTGATCAGGAGTCGGCACTGAAAGCGGGTGTTGCCTCCTATGAGGCGGAGCATGGCAAAAAACCAAAGACTCTGCTGGTTCAGAATCGGGGAATCGTCTCCTGCGGCGACTCGGAAAAGGTTGCCCATCTATCTGGACTCCTCTTCCGTGATGCTGTGAAGGTCTCCGTTTTTGCAGGTAACTTCGGCGGTGTTCAGTTTATGCCCCAGGACAAAATCGACTTTATCAATAACTGGGAAGTCGAAAAGTACCGGGCTAAACAGAGCAGCTAAAGCGTAATAACTTCGTACCCCTCCCGGAGCCACTGCTCCATGGAGGGGTGGCCCTTCATATCTGAGAGAAGGGGCAGGCCTTGTGCTTCCGCCTCTTCAAGGGTTCCCATCTGATGGCAGCAGGCCCGGCACACTCCGGCAAGCAGTCCCTGTCCAATGATTCCCGTATAGAGGGGATGCTGGGGATGGCTGCTCTCTTTCAGATCTCCAATCAGTTTGCAGGCGGCTCCCTCTATAACAAGGAGGGCCTCATTTCCCTTTGCAGCAAGGTCTATTACATTCATCATGGCATGGGCGAAGCAGACCGCTTCCCCCTGAAAGGCAAAAATAACAACTTTCTTCATAACAACTCCCTGAACTCTTTTTCACTATTGTGAATGCCCCGGGGGTGTAAATCAAGTCATTCTTTGAACTCCCTCCGGCTCTGCCGTGCCCCTTAGATGTCAGAGAGGCTGAAGAAAGGGAACAGTACCTGGAACAGCAGTTCGGGAGGATCTGCCTGCTGCCGTTCAAGCCACCCCTTCATGACCATATAGAAGCTTCCTGTAAAAGCCATCTCCCTGTAGTAGAGTTCATCACTGCTGCCGGGACCGAGAAAGTTCCGGGAGAATCGGCGGGTAAAGAGCTCCAGCTTGTCAAGAACAAGGTGCTCCTTCTTCTGCAGCACAAGAGTGGTGATAAGTTTTTCATTGTCCCTGAAAAAATCCATGGCCAGCAGAAGGTTCTGGAAGTGGTAGTCCTTCTCTTCGGGGACTCCGCTGCTTCTGTTCAGAAAGAGGGTAAACTGCTTCTCAAGGTACCAGTCCAGAATCTCCTCACTTCTGCTGAAATGGCGGTAGAAGGTCTGCCGGGAGAGGCCTGCCTTTGAAGCAATGGCTGAGATGCTTATTCCGGTGCCCGGTGAACTCTCTGCAAGCAGCGCCAGGTAGGCTTCGGCAATCCAGGTCCGGCTGTCCTCGATCTGGGACAGTCTTGGTTTTCTTTTTATCTGTGACACAGTTGTTTCTCCTGTCCACTTTAGTCTCTCCCCGGCCTGCTTTCATTGACCGGCAAGAGGTATCTCAGGGTACAATATATGTGACAAATGTCAAGGATAGGAGTGTCCATGAAAAGATCAAGAAACGCCTGCATGCTTAAAAATCACAGAAACGCCTATGACTGGTGGTGGCACTCCTTCAGTGCAGAGAATATTGAAAGCGGAGAACTGGAGTCCTTTTTTATAGAGTATTATGTCGTCAATCCCGGACTGGGGGGTGATCTTCCCCTCTTCGGTCAGATTCCAGGTGCGCCCCGCCGGCCCTCATACGCCATGATCAAAGCGGGCAAGTGGGGGGACGGCAAATCCCAGATCAACAATTTCTGGGGAATCTCCCGTTTCAGCGCCGACAGCAGGAAGATGTCTGTGGATATCGGAGGCAATACAGCCGATGAAAAGAGCCTGCAGGGATCTGTTCGTATGAGAAAGGAGAAGGCAGAGGCCCATCCTGAATATATGTCGGACCCCGGAGAGATGAGCTGGAATCTGACTGCAGAAAAGGATCTGAGCTTTTCAGTCGGCTACGGTGCTTCGGCCCCCTTCCGTGCGGGGAGGTTCTTTTCAATGTACTGGCACGTTCAGGGGATGAAGACCCGCTATTCGGGCAGCCTGAACTACAACGGCCAGGAGTACAGGGTCCGGCCGGAAACATCCTTCGGCTATCAGGATAAAAACTGGGGTAGGGACTACACCAATCCCTGGATATGGCTGAACTGCAACTGCTTCCGGGACTCAGAAGGCTCTGTGCTTGAGAACACCTCTCTGGATATCGGAGGGGGCTGTCCGGTGGTGCTTGGGATTCCTCTGGGAGGAAAAGTTCTGGGGGCCTTCTGCTATGAGGGAGAGATGCATGAGTTTAACTTTTCCAAGATCTTTTTCCAGAAACAGGACTGGAGCTGCCGGGTCGAAGAGCAGCGTATCTTCTGGGATATAGAAGTATCAAACCGGACTCACATCCTGGAACTGCACTTCAGCTGCGATAAGGAGGGAATGATCCGGATCAATTATGAGAATCCCCGGGGGGAAATGAACCACAGGGACCTCTGGAACGGAGGGGAGGCACGGGGAACTGCTGAGCTGAGAGAAAAAAAAGGCGGCAGGGTAGTCTACCGCCTTGAGGGTGAGAGAGGCGGCTGTGAATACGGCCGCTACTGATCTATTTTATTCTGCCCCGTTCAAGGATTATGAAAAGGGCGGACACCACTGCATCAATTGAATTCTGTTCAGGGTAATCCTCTTCAAAGTTGTAGATTACCGACCAGTGGCCGCTTGTCTTTATCAGGGTTGTCTGAATTGCCTGGTTCTGTCTTATTGTGAATCCGTCAAGACCTTCTGAAGGTGTGTCGTAAAAGTTAAGGTTCCGGCTGCTGTAGAGTCTGTAGATGTTCTCCCCGTCGGCTCCGGAAACAGTTCCGCTCATAAATCCGTTGAAATCTGAATCCGAAGGATCATAGGCCAAGTCAATCAGGAGACTGTTTCCGCTTGCCTGTTCCCGCAGTTTGAAACTGTAGTTCAAAATGGAGCCGGATACTGAAGACTGTGAGAGGGTCCTTAATTCGGCTGTTCCTTCAGCCGCCCAGATGCTGCCGTTCCCGTCTGTCATGGCAAAGGAGAGCTCCCTTGTTTTCAGAGTTCCATCAGTTTCTGAAACCTCGTCTTTACTGCTTTCTACTTCGCTGATGACACAGGAGGAAAAGCTGTAGGTCTTTGCTGTAAATCCGGAGGAGCGGATCTCATGCAGTCCTGTAAGAGATTCTTCCTGTATCAGTTTTTCACTGCTGGAGCAGGAAAAAATTGTAAAAAGAATCAGTAGAGCGGAAAACCGTACTGATACTTTCAGAGCTGAATTTGCCATTAAAGTACTCCTGTGTTTATTATACACAAATAATGTACCCCTCAATTATTAATTTGACAAATCCTCAGGGGGAATCCTTTTGATTTATTTCAGAAGAGTAACCAGATTGGGACTGTTTCCTGTTTTTTCAATATCCAAAAGGTTTTTCAGGGTTGTCTCCTTGATGTTCTCTACGGCTTCTCTTGTGAAAAAGGCCTGATGACTTGTGATCAGAACATTGGGAAATGTCTGCAGACGTACAAAGGTATCATCATGGATCACCTCATCCGACAGGTCTTCAAAAAATAGGTCACCCTCTTCCTCGTATACATCAAGGCCCACATAACCGACCTTTCCCGATTTCAGTCCGTTGATTACTGCATTGGAGTTGATAAGGGGACCGCGGCTTGTATTGATAAGCATCACCCCTGTCTTCATGGACCGGATGGCATAGTCATTAATCAGGTGGTATGTTTCGTGGGTGAGGGGACAGTGAAGACTTATAATGTCGCTCTCTTTGTAGAGGGTTTCAAGATCCACATAGTCTACCCCTTTGTTTCTGACGTCATCACTGGGGAATTTATCATACGCAAGAATCCGGACTCCGAATCCTGAAATTACATCCATAAAAACCTGGCCTATCTTGCCTGTGCCAATAATTCCGACGGTCTTGTTATGAAGGTCGAATCCGAGTAGGCCATCCAGTGAAAAGTTCCCCTCCCTGACTCTGGCATGAGCCCTGTGGTATTTCCTGTTTAAACTGAGGATCAGTCCCAGGGCATACTCGGCAACCGCATAGGGTGAGTACGCCGGAACCCGGCAGACTTTTATTCCTTTCTCCTCCGCCTTGTGGACATCAACATTGTTGAATCCGGCACAGCGGAGAGCAATTATTTTCACACTGCCCTTTGCCAGGGTTTCAATGACGGCCGCATTGACCACATCATTGACGAAGACGCATATGGCGTCAAAATCGGCTGCCAGAGGAGCTGTTTCCTCGTCCAGGCGAGCCTCGAAGAAGGTCTGTTCTATCGATTCAGGTGCATTGACTGTAAAAGCGTCTCTGACCCATTTTTTTGTACTGAATACGGCAAGTTTCATACTGCCTCCTTATATCAGGGAGTATAGTTCAATGGCTGATGAGGTTCAAAGTTTACATACAGCAGGATTTCTCTGTGCTCTGCTGTGCAGCGCGGATCAAGTACCCTGTCTTCGGCCTACATGAATTTTGACTTTTTTTCTGCAGGCTTCAGGTTGCTCTTTACCCAGTTCCAGTTGAGGTTCAGGTGGGCAATGACGAGAATCACAAGGAGAAATCCGGCTGTGGGATGGAACAGTCTGAAAATATCATAGGGGATAAACCGGTTCAGAATACCCGACAGTGCAAGAAGGGTAAAATCCGCAAACAGAATAATGTTTACAATTTTAAGAATCTTTTTCTTGTTCATATAACCTATTCTTATTCAACAAATGCCCGAATACAAATTCAATTTTCTATTCATATGTTTCCAGTTTTAAAAATAAATGGTAGTATAATCTCAAGGAACAGGAGGAGAAATTTGTGAGGAAACTTGTCGTTTTATACTTCATTCTGATTAATCTGGCCGGTTTCACCATGGCTCTTCTGGACGGTTCAAATATGAAGTCCGTCAGATTTGATACAAACTATTCTGATATCAGGATGACAACGGTTGCCGCTTTCGGCGGAAGTCCCGGTGTTTTCCTCTCATATAATATTTCAGATAATTCCGGAGCCCTGAAGAACAGGGAGTTTTCCGTCACACTTCAGATCCTGATCCTTCAAAACCTTGTAACTCTTATTTTTGCTCTACGATGTTTCGGACGTAAAAAGCGAACCGCTGATTACAACAGGTCGTCGTTGAGTCTTAAGTAGACTGTGATATATCTGACATCTATGGATGCTTATTTCACAATTACAAAATGATTCTCTCTATGGTATAAATAGAAGTTGATTCTTTGTATAACACAGACAGTCCTCCGGGGCTGTCTTTTTGGCCGGTCTGCCTGACCGGCAGCTGTCCGGATTGCCCGGTCCTGTCAGCTTTCCGGCTTTCCGCCGGTATCATCCGGAGTTTTCCGGATTAAAGGGAATTATTATCATCAAGTCTCATCTTGATCGTATTTAAGGAGAATGTATGTCTGAATATGTAGTCCTGGGTGATGAAGCTGTTGCCCTGGGAGCCGTACACGGTGGAGTTTCATCCTGTTATGGTTATCCCGGTACGCCTTCCACCGAGATCATGGAATATCTTCTGGAGCACAGTAAAAAGAAGGGATCACCCTTTGCCTGCTGGTCCAGTAATGAGAAGACTGCCCTGGAAGAGGCACTGGGAACATCCTTTGCAGGCAAGAGGGCCATTGTCACAATGAAGCATGTGGGCCTCAATGTGGCAGCCGATGCATTTATGAACGGTTCTCTTCTGGATATCAGGGGCGGCCTTGTTATTGTTGTCGCCGACGACCCCGGAATGCACTCCTCTCAGAATGAGCAGGATACCCGTTTCTACGGTGACTTTGCCAAAATCCCCCTTCTTGAACCTGTAAACCAGCAGCAGGCATATGATATGACCCGTGAGGCCTTTGATCTTTCCGAGAAGATGGGCTGTCCCGTCCTTCTGAGACTGGTAACCCGTCTCTCCCACTCCAGAGCCGCCATCACAACATCCGCTCCCAGAGAGGAGAACCCTGTCAACAAGGCTCCCAACAAGATGGACTGGATGCTTCTTCCCGCCAACGCACGCCGCCGCTGGGACAACCTGCTGGGACGTCAGAAGGATATGATCGCCTACAGCGAGAACTCCCCTGTAAACGCCCTTGTTATGAATGAAGCCAACACCGAAAGAGCCGTAATAACCACAGGCCTCGGTTACAACTACTACAAAGAGAATGAGGCGGACCTGACTGACAAGCCCTCCCACCTCCATATCGGTGTCTATCCCATTCCCGAGGATAAGGTCAAAAAGATCGCCGCCCATGTAAAAGAGCTTATCATTCTTGAAGAGGGATACCCCCTCGTTGAACGCCTGATCGGCGGCCTCCTTCCAAGAGACCTTAAGATCACCGGTAAGCTTGACAATATCGTTCCCTATCAGGGGGAGCTCAACCCCGACAATATCCGTCCCGCCCTGGGACTCCCGGCAAGGGAATCGGCGGCTCCCGCTTCCATGGAGCTTGCAGGAAGACCCCCCCAGCTCTGTAAGGGCTGTCCCCACCATGACACCTATATGGTGATCAAAGAGGTACAGGCAGAACTGGGCGAAGAGAGTACAGTCACTTCGGACATCGGCTGTTATGCACTGGGTGCCCTTCCTCCCTTGAGCGTCCCTGAAACCATCATCTGTATGGGTGCCTCCATCACCTCCGCAAAGGGTTCTGCAGAAGCGGGCCTCAAGAATGTGATGGCCGTTATCGGCGACTCCACCTTCCTTCACTCCGGACTCACCGGTCTGGTGGACTGTGTCGCATCAAATACCGATGTGACAATCATCATTGTGGACAATGAGACCACTGCCATGACCGGAGGCCAGACAACCATTCTTCCCTCCAGCCGTCTTGAAAGTGTTATCCGGGGTATCGGTGTGGAAACAGACCATGTGGTTACGATTCCCGCCCACCGGAAGTTCCACGATGAGAACAAAGAGAAGCTGAAGAAAGAGCTGGCCTACAAAGGCGTGTCTGTCATCATTGCCGTCAGAGAGTGCATTGAGACCGCCCGTAAGAAGAACAAGTAGACCGCTTTAATTGAGGAGAACAAGATGAAATATGATATTATACTTTCAGGCGTAGGAGGGCAGGGGGTTCTCTCCCTGGCTGCCGTTATCGCCACTGCCGCCTCAAAGGCGGGATTCAAGGTACGTCAGTCCGAGGTCCACGGAATGGCCCAGAGGGGCGGTGCCGTTATGGCCCATATGCGCATTTCAGACGGTGAGATCTACTCTGACCTTATCGGACTGGGAACAGCCGATATGATCCTGAGCATGGAGCCCCTGGAAAGCCTTCGCTACCTGGGCTGGCTCTCCCCCGACGGTGTTGTTGTTACCTCAACCAATCCCGTTATAAACATTCCCAACTATCCTGAAGCCGACGCACTTAAGGTCGAACTTGACAAGCTGAAGAACAAGCGTCTTGTGGACGACAAGAGCCTTGCTTCCGAAGCAGGTTCCTCCCGTGCGGGAAATATGGTCATCGTCGGTGCAGCCGCATCATCCCTGCCCCTGTCCATGGATGACCTGAAGGGAGCCGTTGACGTTCTCTTCTCCCGGAAGGGTGAAAAGATTGTCGAGGTCAACTACAAGGCCCTCGAACTTGGAAGTAAAACCGCATGATCGGTGATCTCTATGCCGATGAGGAAGTGGAGCGCCTGGACCGGGATGCACTGAAGGCTCTCCAGCTTCTCCGACTGAAAAAGACGGTAGAAGCGTCCCTGATGACCCCCTTTTACAAGGAGAGGCTCAAAGGGGTCGGGATTACTTCTGCAGAAGATATCAGAACCCTTGAGGATGTAAAAAAGATCCCCTATACGACCAAGGACGATCTCCGGGAGGCCTATCCCTACGGCCTTCTTTCGGTAGACAGGAGCGAGATTGTCCGGATGCACGCCTCCAGCGGTACCACCGGAACACCCACTGTCATCTATCACACACAGAAGGACCTGGACCAGTGGACCAATATGACTGTCCGCTCCCTCCGGGCCACAGGCTGTACCAAAGAGGATGTCTTTCAGAATATGATGACCTACGGCCTCTTTACAGGGGGAATCGGTCTTCACTATGGAGCTGAAAAACTGGGGATGCTTGTGATTCCCGCCTCAAGCGGAAATACCACGCGGCAGTTCAAGATGATGAAGGACTTTCAGACCACCACCATCCATGCCACTCCCAGCTATATGCTCCATCTCTACTCCCGCATGGAGGAGATGGGATACTCCCTTGAGGACTTCAACCTGAAACGGGCCCTTATCGGCGCCGAACCCCACTCCGAGGAAATCCGTCAGAAGATTGAAAAGCTGTTCAATATCGATGCCTACAACTCTTACGGGCTTTCTGAGATGAACGGACCTTCCGTGGCCTTTGAGTGTACAGGTAAGAACGGCATGCACCTCTGGGAGGATGCCTACCTGGCGGAAACCATCGACCGGAATACTCTGGAACCCGTAAAAGACGGTGAGCTTGGAGAACTTGTTCTTACAATACTTATCAGAACGGGAACTCCTATCCTCCGGTACAGGACAAAGGACCTGGCCGCCATTATTCCCGAACCCTGTGCCTGCGGAAGAACAAGCCGCCGGATCACAAGGATCAAGGGCAGGACCGACGATATGCTTATTATCAACGGCGTCAATGTCTTCCCCTCTCAGATTGAAGAGGTGATTATGAAGATGCCCGGAATCGGCACCAACTACCTTATCAAGGTCTGCAAAGAGGGAACCCTCGACAGGCTGACTATCCATACAGAGGTGGGAGCCGATCTTTTTACAGACAATGCCCAGGACCTCCATAACCTCAGAAAGAGGATAGTCGAGGAACTGAGTGCATCCATCACAATCAGAGCGGCTGTAGAGCTCCATGAACCGGGATTTCTTCCGGTGCAGCAGGGCAAGGCCATCCGGGTAGTGGATGAACGGGGCAGTGTATTTTAATTTTTTATTGAACATGATCCCGGAGGTCCAGCACCTCCGGATTTGCATACAGGAGGTGTATTTTGATTTGGAATGAACAGGCGGAGTGTGAGAACCGCGATGACCGGAAGGTGAAACAGCTTTACAATCTGAAGAAGCTGGTGCGCCATGTGTATGACACAATCCCATTCTACAAGAGGAAGTTTGATGAGCTTGGTGTAAAGCCCGATGATATCAAGACTCTTGCGGATATCTCCAAGCTTCCCTTTACTACTAAGGATGAACTCCGGGAGACCTACCCCTACGGACTTTTAGCCTGTGACAAGAAGGATGTTGTTGAGATTCACACCTCCTCGGGAACCACAGGAACTCCCGTTCTGGGAGCCTATACAAAAAACGATATAGCCATGTGGGGAGACGTTATGGCCCGCTGCCTCTGTATGGCAGGGGGAACTCCCGATGACGTTGTACAGAACGGCTACGGCTACGGTATGTTTACAGGAGGCCTGGGAGTCCACTACGGTTCCCATACCCTGGGATGCAACACCATTCCCATCTCTTCAGGAAATACCAAGCGGCAGCTTATGATGATGCGGGACTTCAAGTCCACCATGCTTACCTGTACACCCTCCTACTCCCTCTATATGGCAGAGCAGGCCAAGGAGCTGGGCATCGATTTCAGGGACCTCTCCCTGAAGGCCGGAATCTTCGGTGCCGAACCCTGGAGCGATAATATGCGCAAGGAGATCGAGGAGAAACTCAACCTCGAAGCCTTTGACATCTACGGTCTGACAGAGATCGTCGGCCCCGGTGTCTCCAATGAGTGCAAGGCCCATGACGGCCTCCATGTCAATGAAGACCATTTCTATCCCGAAATCATCGACCCCGAAACCGGGGAAGTACTCCCCGAAGGAGAGAAGGGTGAGCTTGTATTCACTACAATCACCAGAGAGGGAACTCCCATAATCCGCTACAGAACCCGTGATATCACCTGGCTCTGGCATGACAAATGCTCCTGCGGACGGACCACAGTCAAGATGCACCGCCTTTTGGGCCGTACCGATGACATGCTGATCCTCCGTGGTGTAAATGTCTTCCCCAGCCAGATCGAAAACGTTCTGATGCGCATCGAAGAGACCGAGCCCCACTACCAGATCGTGGTGGACCGCGGCGCCTCTCATCTGGACGAGGTGGAACTCCATGTTGAGGTGGAACCGTCCTTCTTCAGCGATGAAACAAAAAACCTTGAGCATATCAGGGCAAAGATTGCTTCCGAAATCAAGCAGGCACTTGGAATTGCAGTTATAATCAAACTTGTAGAACCCAAGTCAATCGCCCGTTCCGAAGGCAAGGCTAAGAGAGTTATCGACAAGAGAACTCTTTAGATTTTTCTGGACCCGCAGGCATCCTGATCCCGTATCAGGGTGCTGTCTGAACCTTATAAAGAGGAGAAATTTATGAAAGTTAAACAGATATCAGTATTCCTTGAAAACAAGAACGGCCGTCTCTCTGAAGTAACACGCATCCTTTCGGATGGAGATATTAGTATGAGAGCCATGACCATCGCCGATACAGCGGACTTCGGAATCCTCAGGATCATAGCAGAGCAGCCAGGCAAGTGTCTGGAGCTGTTGAAGGAGAACAACTTCACAGCCCGGGTTACCGAGGTTATCGGTGTACGCCTGGATGACAAGCCCGGCGCCCTCCATGAAGTAATGCAGATCTTCGAAGACAACAAGGTCAATATCGAATATCTCTACTCCACTCTGATGCTTGTGGACGGTAAGGTTGTTATCATGTTCAAGGTTGAGGATATTGATCACGGCCTTGATATTATCAAAAAGAACGGTATGGAAGCGATCACAGCGTTTTGAATACCTATACAACCGTCCGTTCGGAACATCTGAATCATCACAACTTTCTCTTCGGAGGACAGATGCTGTTCTGGGTGGACGAGTATGCCTGGCTCACCGCGGCTCGGGACTTTCCCGGGTTCCGTCTGGTGACCAGGGGGATGGAGCGGATCAGCTTTGAAGAGTCTGTTATCAACGGCTCCATCCTGCGGTTTCATATTCTTCCTGTCCGTCAGGGAAAAAGCTCCATCTGCTACCAGGTGGATGTCTATGCCGATTCCCCCGGAGCGGACAGTGAGAAACTGGTCTTCAGCAACAAGGTCACATTTGTTTCTGTGGACTGTAACAGAAAGAAGGTGGATCTCCCTGCAAAGGGGAAGCTCCGATCTCAGATTGAGGACTTTAATCCCACTCCCATGGACGGGGGAGGCGGCCAGCCCGCAGCCTGCGAAGATCCGCAGTGATCAGGAACCCCGCTTCCTCGCCTTCCTTCTTTTCTTGTCTTCGTACATCAGTTTATCGATCTCTCCCAGCTCTTTCTCCATAATGAAATCAGAAGCACCGTTGAAGAATTTATAGCCGTAGCTCATGCTGATGGCGTACCCTGTAATATTACGATTGAGCCTTTCCAGGCTTTTGTCGAAGCGGTCGATAATCCTCGGGCAGACATCGTGAATCCCCGACTCAATCAGCAGGATAAACTCATCTCCGCCGTAACGGCATACGAGGTCCTCGGGTGATGTATCCGAGCTGAGGACCTTGGCCACAATCCTCAGCACCTTGTCCCCCTCGGGATGGCCGAAGTTGTCATTGATAAACTTGAAATCGTTCATGTCTATAAGAATCAGGGAGAAGGGTTCGCCGCTCCTGCATTTGAAATTCAGCCTCTGCTCAAAACGGCTTCTTGTATAGAGGTTTGTCAGGGTGTCCCTTGTGGAGTTGGACTGCTCCAGCAGAATGTATGTGAGGAGTACGGCCAGTGTGTTTCCGGGCCAGTATAGGGCCAGGCCGTAGGTGAAGGTCTGGATCAGAGCCGCCAGCATGGGGATGGATATAAAGAGGATTATAACGTGGGTGATCCTGCCGTAAAAGAGGGCCTTGTGGCGGTAGAAAAAGAAGAGTGTTCCCGCAGCCCATAGATACATAATGTAGGCCACAACCTGATAGAAGGGACCCCGGCTGTAGATGCCCTGTGTATCGAAGGAAAATGCAAGTCCCGGTTTGAATACATTGAATGCAAGGATAATAAGGGTCAGATAGAAGGGGCCAAGGTAGATAAGTACCCGTCTTCTCAGACCTCTGCGATTATTGAAGATATTGAAGTCCAGGTAGGCCATCCAGCCGGCAACAGGCAGGGCGCTGAGCAGATATGAGAGTGTCTGAAGCCAGAAGGCTGCGGTTCTGAATCCGGGGCCGGCACCATCGAGAAACCAGTTGATCACAGCCACAACTGTTGTGGCAATGAGACTCATAATCAGGTAACGGAAAATTCTGGCTGAATGGTTTTCCCAGGTGCTGTTCCGCAGGGAGTGAAGCAGCAGGAAAAGGAGGATAAATAATGAGTACAGAAGAAGGTCTGTCTTAATCAGCCTCGGCATTACAGCGTACATACTGCTTTTAAGTTTAAGCCTATTATTCCGGGGTTGCCAGTGTAGAGTCAGAGGATAAGGGGCGTAAGAGAAATGATTGTATGTTCTCATGGCCTGAGCTATACTGCCTCCCATGAGCCGATACCGAGTTGTAATTACGGATAATCTTTTTGATGACTGCCTTGAAGAGGAGAAAGTCTTTGAGGGGCAGAATGTGGATCTCGAGATCTACAGCCGCCTGGACAGGGAGGAGCTTATTGAGAAGGTCCGGACCGCCGATGCCCTTCTTCTTAATATGGTTCATGCCGACAGGGAGTTTATTGAATCCCTGCAGAAGTGCAGAATCATCTCCCGCTATGGGATCGGATATGACAATGTTGACGTAATGGCAGCCCGGGGAAAGGGCATTCATGTGGGGATTGTTCCCGATTACTGCGCAATTGAAGTGGCCGAGCATGCTGCCGCCATGCTCCTTTCTGTGGCACGGCGTATTCCCCAGCGCCATGAACTTGTGCGCAAGGGGCACTGGCGGGATTCCCCCGGACACAGCCTCTTCCGCGTAAAAGGCTCGGTGCTTGGAATCCTCGGTTACGGCAGAACGGGAAAGGCTGTTCACAAGCTGGTGGCAGGATTCGGGTACAGCCGGGTTCTTATACACTCACGGGGACTGGTACCGGGTACTGAACTTCCCGGGGGAGCAGTTGCTGTTTCCCTCGAGGAGCTCCTGAGAGAGTCGGACTATCTCACAATCCATCTTCCCCTCACCGAAGAGACCCGCTATATGATGAATGAAGAGAGGCTTCACTCCATGAAGGAGGGCAGCGTACTTATAAATACTGCACGGGGAGGGATTCTCGATGAGAGCAGCCTCTACCGCGCGCTGACCACCGGGCCCCTGCGGGCCGCAGGGCTTGACGTTCTGGAGAGCGAACCACCCCACCCGGATAATCCCCTGCTGAGTCTTGATAATGTTGTGATCTCAGACCATGAAGCCTATTACAGCGAGCAGTCCGTTGTTGATCTGAAAAGGAAGACAGCCGAAAACGTTCTTGCGGTGCTTAAGACGGGGAAACCTGTCTGTGCCGTTGAAGAGTAGGGCCCTGCCCTTTATCCGGTTCAGCCTGGAATAAAAAGGATTGAGACCTCTTCACCTGTGCGGTTCTGGTTTTTCTGGAAGTTAAGGGGGTCCGGTACAGGTTCTCCGTCAATCAGAAAGTAGTAGGCATAGCGTCCAGGCTTGATAGACAGTTCTGTGCTGTAGAGCCCTGGTTCCTTTTCTCTGAGAGCCGTCATATAGGGGTCCCACCGATTGAAATCACCGCTCAGATAGACCCGTTTACCGGGAGAGGTCTTTATATAAAATTCAACAGTGCCCCTGTCAGTCTTGATGATGGGGCTGAACTGCCTGACCCTCTGTTCCGGGGGGAAAGTCAGCCGTGAGAGATAGAGGCCGTTCTGGTCCCTCACCCTGTCGGGGTTCTCGGCATCCGCAATCCATATCCCGTCGATGACCACTCTGTAGTCAACCACTTCCGCACCGGGTAGGGGCATTACAAGAAAATACACCCCGTTGGAATTCTTCTGATAGCTGTGAACTGTCTGAAAGTTGTCCGTGGAGAAGGCCGCTCCCACAAAACGAGCCTGACGGCCGGGTTTGCTTGTTAGGATCAGATACTCTCTCCATACCTCCGGAGCCGATGCCTCTGTGATCCCTGTTATCTTCAGATGGAGATTGATATCATCAATTTCAAACGCCTGGAGAAGACCGGCTGAAAAGAGAAGGAATAATAGTATAACTCTGTTTTTCATTATAGGGTTCCTGTGTTATGATTTTCGGATTAAGAGGCTCCTGAGTTGAGAGCATATGAAAAAACTTTTGTCCCCTCTCAAAAATGCCGAAATAATAAGAAGTTATTATGCCTACACGGGAAGATATAGACAGTTTTAAACAGAAAGTTAATCTCTGGGGGGACGAGCCGGCCATAATGGAGGCCCTGGGTGAGGTCATTGAAGATGTCCTGCCCCCCGAACCGTCTCTGGAAGATGAGCTGGAAAGCGGTGAGCTGACCCAGGATGATCTTTCAATGGATGACTTTCTGAGTCAGGCCGGTCTGGATGTGGAAGATGAACCTGAAGAGGATATTCCCGGTCTGGATGATCTTCTTGATGAGCCTCCTGAAGAAGCTCCCTCTGTTCCTGCGACAGAATCCCCCGAAACCGATGATTTTTCTCTCCCCACAGATATGTCCGACTTCAGTGATCTGGGTTTTGACTCAGATGAAACAACGGCTGTTGCACCAGAAGATTCCTTCGATGATCTCTTCGGCAGGGATGATGAAGTCGCTGATCTTGAGAACCTGGTAGAGAGCGGCGGCGCGGAAGATATGGACTTCGGCGGCCTAGATGATCTCACAGGCCCTGAAGAGCCCGGCGGCACGGAAGGCATGGACTTCGGCGGCCTTGATGACCTCACAGGCCCTGAAGAGCCCGGCGGCGCGGAAGATATGGACTTCGGCGGCCTTGATGACCTTACAGGTACTGAAGAGCCCAGCGGCATGGAAGATATGGACTTCGGCGGCCTTGATGACCTTACAGGTACTGAAGAGCCCGGCGGCATGGAAGATATGGACTTCGGCGGCCTTGATGACCTTACAGGCCCTGAAGAACCCGGCGGCGCGGAAGATATGGACCTCGGCGGCCTAGATGATCTCACAGGCCCTGAAGAGCCCGGCACCCCTGAAGATATGGACCTCGGTGATCTTGACGACCTCTCAGACCTCGACGAAATGGATCTGGGCGGTCCGGAAGAGAGTCTCCCCTCCCTCGATGAAGCGCCGTCACAGGACCTGGATGATCTTGAGGAACTCTCTCTGGATGACGGTCTTGAAGAGCTTGGCGATGCCGGGGATGAAGGCTTTGACCTTGACGCTCCGGGAGAGTCGATAGACCTGACCTCTCCCGATGAAGAACTCGCTGAACTCGGCGGTCTGGATGATATGTCCCTTGATGATGACTCAATGGCTCCTCAGTTTTCCATGGACGGATTTGGTGAAGAGTTTGATTTTAAAGAGGGCATAAGTTTTGATGAGGATCTTGATGCCTCCCTGGACAGCCTCGATACCCTGGACGACACCTTCCTTATGGATGACGGCGAGGATATTGAGATTGATGAGAGCGATCTCTTCCAGATCAGCGAAGCGAACATGGATGCCGTACAGGAGAATCTGCGTCGCCTTCCCCTTAACCTGAAGATTGCCGTACAGGATGTACTTGCTGAAGCAGATGACCTGACAGGAGTCAGATACAAAAAGCTTGTAAACATGCTGATCAAAGGGTCCGCACCCCGTCAGATCAGTACTGAATTCTTTAATATAACAGGAAAGCGGATCGAACTGCCCAAGGGTTATCAGAAACTCACGGGTAGGGAGTTTGAGAAAAAGAAGTCGGGCTTTGTCTATCTTTTTGCCGAGAAGGGATGGCCCTTTCTCCGCCTGACAGCAGTGGTCCTTGTCCTTCTGGGACTCACAGTCTTTCTAAGCTTCCAGTATCTCTACAGGCCTCTGCAGGCTCATATGTACTACCTCGACGGCTTGGAGAAAATTTCTCAGGATGAGTACAGTGAAGCGGATGAGCTGTTCCGGAAAGCCTTTTTCGGCTGGAATCTGGGCCGTCTGAATATTGCGGGATGGCCCGGTAAAAAACGTTTTCTTGACTATGCGGAAGCCTATGAAGAGAGAAGAGCATTTCCCTGGGCTGATATGATGTATGAAGGTCTGATAGGGGAGTATCCGGAGTATATTCCCGGATACTATCATTACGGACTCTTTCTGACAAACAGAACCGGTAACTATGCAAAGTCTGCAGAGGTTCTCTCTCTGGGGCTCAACAGGGACCTCTTCAACTACAATCTGACTCTGGCCCTGGGGGACAACTATATGCTCTGGGCCGAAGAAGATCCTGACAAGTTGGAGGATGCCCGGTATCAGTATGCTACAGCAGTTTCAAGAAGAGAGAATGATGAGAGTATGCTGAGGATGCTGACCTATTTTCTGAAGACTGAAAATGATGAGCAGATCCGTATTCTGAGCAATATCTACTCAAGTAAATCCAATATAAAGGGTGACAGCAGCTTTACGGCGAGAGTTCTCTCCGATCTTGGCGGCTATTATATAGACAGGGACCAGGTGAGTGAGGCCAAGGATCTCCTGTTCAAGGCGGAGCAGGTCAACGTTACCGTACCTGAAGTACACTATCAGCTTGCAAGATATTTCCGTAGAACCTATAACACCGATCAGGAAAAAGTAGCCCTTCAGAAGACACTCTTCTATATGGATCAGGTTCAGCCTCTGAACCGATCCAGAATCTTCAAGAAGATTTCAGTTTACCGCCGACGCGGAGAGATCGGCATGGAAGAGGGACGTTTTGAGAGTGCTGAAGCCGAGTTCGAGGCCGGTATCAATCTGCTGGAGGACTCCCAGACCCGCAGTCTCATTGGAACAGATCCCCTTATAGGCGAGCTCTACGGAGATATGGGGAACCTCCACTACGATATCTATAATGATCTCGGCGCCGCTCTGGAGTACTACTCTCTGGCAGAGAAAAACCAGTACCACAAGGGAGATATCTCTTACAAGAAAGGGTATATCTATTACGACCAGGGTGATTTTGACAGCGCTGTTCTTGAGTTTGAATCGGCCCTGAAGACCCTTACGGACCGCAGGAATACCCGCTTTGCTCTGGCCAATACCCTTGTCCACAGGCAGAACCTCTTCGGTGCCCGGAATCAGTATCAGGAGATTCTCAGGAGTTTGAGGCAGGATGAGAGTGCCCTTCCCTATCTGGCCCCCGAGGATATTATCGAGCATCGCTCCCTTGTTAATAACTTCATCAGGGTCTATAACAACCTGGCCTATGTTGACTTCCAGCTGGCAGACCGCAGCCGTGATCCTGCCAAGGAAAGCTCTGCCCTGCTGTATCTGACTAAAGCGGCGGACTACGCCGACAGAATCGACAGAGACCCCGAGACAAGAGTCCGGACACGTCCCGAGGACAGTCTTGTTTTCCAGAATACAATGGCCATATTGAAACCCCTCCCGGGAACGGATGTCTACATGTATGATGAAATTACCCGTACACCCGATGAATTGCTGAGCCGCTGAAAAAAGAGCCCCTCTGACACAAATATATCCGAATAGTGATCGGTTATATATTGAAATCGTGAAGTTCCAGAGGGTAGTATTTACCATTCAGTTTTACCCTAAGGAATCCGTTCAGTGGAAAGTAAATTCGACTCTAGAAGACTCATTGTTTCAATTTTCCGGATCAACCTGCTTTACCCGCTTATATTTATTCAGCTCTCCCAGACCCTGATGCAGATTTTCAATACCTCAATTGAAGGCTCACTGTCCAGGCGTATTGCCCTCTCCTTCAAGCCGACGATCTATGCTCTCTTTCTTGTCGCCCTGATTATTATGGGCTTTGTTCTGTTCAACAGGCTCAGACCTCTGTTTAAATATATCGTTGACGGCAGTCAGTACGGCAGGGCCCGGAAAGCCACTCTTATGATTCCCTGGGTTCTTATGATTACTCACGGCGGTCTGTGGATACTCTCGAATGTAGCCTTCTATGCCGCTTATAACTGGCAGTCCCCGGGAGGTGTCCCCTTTTTCTGGAGCATGATCATGTCTGTGATGGGGGGGCTGTGCGGCGCCCTTTTTACGGCTTTGAGCATGAATATCCGGCTTATTCCAGTCAAACGCCTGCTGAAGATTACCCGGCGTGAGGAGGGGGAGAGGGATCTCTTCGCCCACCTCAAGTCCATGATCATTGCCCTGTGCAGTACTCTGACGGCTGTGTTCTATACAGCCTATATCTGCCGCTTTTATATGGGTGAGGGTCAGAACGGCCTCGGCTTCAACGGCGCCCTTATTATGGGAGCAGTCATCCTTTCGTGTATCTCCGGAGGGCTTATATTTCTAAGCCGCCGTGAAGAGGAACGTCAGTTTCATATCCTTTCTGAAAAACTTGCAGAACTGAACGGCGAGGGGGGCAGCCTCTCGGACCGTCTGGTTCTGATAAACTTCGACAGGACAGGGGAGATCGTCGAGCAGATAAACAGCCTTACAGGCAAGCTTCACGGAGCATTCACCGAGGTATCGGAAGCCTCCTCGGATGTTATGGATATCTCCGGTAAAATTGACCTTGCCATCAGTGATTCACGGGAACGGATCAGTTCCATTCTGGAATCATCCAAAGAGATAACCTCCTTTCTGGAGGATCAGAAGGAGATGGTGAATGATACAGGTGAAAAGCTCAGCCGTATGCTGATGGGATTTGAGCGGATCTCCGGTCTTTCTGATGAGCACAGAAATTTTGTTGAGACCACATCCTCCACAATTGAGGAGATGTCCGCCAATATCGACTCTGTGTCCGCAACCACCGCCCGGGCCTATGAAATCTCCGAGCTTCTGGCGGGAACCATTGAAGAGGGCGGGGCGGCCGTTAAGAACTCGATCAACTCCATTCAGGAAATCAGTGAAACAGCCGGAAAGACGGGAGAGCTTGTCAATGTGGTTGCCAGAATCGCCGCTCAGACCAATCTGCTTGCCATGAACGCCGCCATTGAGGCGGCCCATGCAGGTGACAAAGGGCTTGGATTCGCCGTTGTAGCCGATGAGGTCCGCAAGCTTGCGGGGTCCAGTTCGGATAATACCGGAGAGATTGCCGGCCAGATTAAGATGCTGAATGAGAAGGTCAGTCAGGGGGTCTCAACAAGCCGGTCTGCAGGTGAAGCCCTGCAGAAAATATTAAGTGAGATCGAGACCTCTTCCACCCTCTCCCGTGAAATAGCGGCCGCCATGAAGGAGCAGAAAGGGGGAACCCAGGATCTTCTTGAACAGGTCAGCCAGGTTGTGAAGACCTCTTCGGTTATTCGGGATGAGACAGGACGGCAGGTCTCCGGGAACGGGGAGCTGAAGGAGAATATCAGCGGCTTTGTCAGCCAGTGTGCCCGGATTCAGGATCTGACTGCCGGACAGCTGGATGCCAACAGAATGATCTTCGATTCACTGTCGGATCTGAAACTCCTCTCCGAGCAGGGGAAGGATCTGGGGGACAAGCTGAAGACGGTGATCTCCGGCTTCAGCCTCTAGTGCCGGGGAGGGCACTCCAGTAGGATGGTCTCCCTGCGGCCTTGATGGGTATCAGCTGTCAGTTTATCCGCAGCAGTGCTTGAATTTCTTCCCGCTGCCGCAGGGACAGGGCGCATTCCGTCCCTGCCTGGCTTCATCCAGATTCACGATCTGACCCGCCATGTTATCGGAGCTCCTTTTGAGCAGCCTCTTTTTTCTCAGGGCTTCCTCTTTGAGATAAACCGCAGCCTTTTCAAGATCATTCCACCGATCCAGGGTACAGCTGTCCAGAAAGGCTTCGGCAAAGCTTCTGCTTTCAGGGCTTGCAGTGTATCCCGCTGCCAGGGTCCGTCCTCTGATATCCAGAACAAAGGTGTACTGAGGCGGAGCCGTAAGTTCCTGCCCCTCTCCGGGGTAGGCAAAAATGCCCATTCCAAGCTCCACACAGTCGCAGGCCGGATTGTCACAGAGGTTGTCTGGAACACAGACAAAAATATCTCCCTTCCAGGAGGGGTTTTCAAGCCGGAAGGCAAAGGGTTCACCTTTTGCTATGTCCGGTGCGTTTTGATTCTGATTCATACCGCCGGAGTATAACATAGTGCCTGCGGGGGAGTGAAGTTCCGGTCAGACCCGAATCACCGGTTCAGGAGACTATCTATTCCGCAGTTTACTGTCTGCCCGTCAAAATGACAGCTCCTCTGCTCCTGAGGGGTAAAGGCCTTCAGGCTCCCTTCTGCCTGAATCGGATCTCCCGTACTCTTCATGTCCACTATGGTCCCGGTTCGTACGGTTCGGATGATTTGAAAGTCTGTACTGGGGAAGTTCCCTTCCATTTTTAGCTGATCCAGATGCTGGCCCTGGAGAAAGAGGACGCTTGTCTCATCTATCTCAAAGTAGTAGCCCGAACCCAGATCACCTGAGGGTCTGCGGTGGAGTACGCGGTTTGATCTGACCCGGAGGACCTCTGTCTCTCCCTCCGCAATATCCTGTTTAAGGCTGCGGAGGAACCTGATTTCAGGATCTTTGAAAGTGAGCAGAGCTGTGAGGGGTATGACAGCAAGCTGCTGGATAATGATGTAGACAAGTTGTGCTTCCGATGAGAGCCGCTTTTCAATTACAAGCAGAGGAACAAGGGTCACAAGGGTCAGAAGTACCCATTTCAAGGCGGTTGATTCACAAAGCTTCCAGGGGGTCAGAAGGTTTTTCTTCAGTACACGGGCTTCTTCAGGGCCTATGGTTCCGGTCTCAATATTTATCATCTTTTAAGTAGGCTCCCTTGCTGCTGATCAATTTTTTGGGGAATAATATGGTCTATCATGAACACCCATTCTACACCGGAATAGCTGTTCACATGTATAGGTCTGAACTATTTTTTATCCTTCCAGGTGAATCGATTCAAAGTTCAGATGATTCACAATTTCCCGTACCACAAGCAGGGCCATATACTTCCTGCCGTTCATTGTCAGGTCATCATAGACAGGTGAGCGTCCCATGGAGAGGAGGGCATAGGGAGTGAAAAGCTCTTCAATCTCCTGCTTTGTATACTCGGTCTCCTTTCCTTCTGAATCAAGAAGCTCTGCCAGCTCTTTACTGGCGCAGTAGAGCTCAAGCCCCTCGGAGTTCACCAGAGCGGGGTCTTTCATCAGTTCATCTTCGATATAGTTTATTGCGTATTCTACCTCAGCCTCTGTGGGGATGGGCCTGTGGACGAATTTCCCGACAAGATAATTCCACTCAATTTTCACCTTACCCAGTTCCAGGCTGTTCCGGCCTGACTGTCTGTGGAATATCAGATCCTCCCCGTCGAGAGTAATATATACATGGTTTTCCTGTTTCAATTTCGTTTCTCCCTGATTCAGCTATTCTTTTCCGGTATATCAGGATTCATTTACAATGGGTATAACAATGTTTCCCTTCTTCCTGCCCGAATCCACAAGCCTGTGGGCCTGCACAATCTCATCCATTGAAAACTCCTGAGTAATTACAGGGGAAAGTGATCCCTCCACCTGGAGCCTCTGGATATAGTCCAATTCCTCCCGGATCTCCTTTGTCATTGATCTGACAGTGACAAAGCGTCCACCCTCGGTAAGTGAGTTTTTTATACTGCTTTTCTTCAGTTTGCCGACGGCGTCCAGAATGATGTCATACTTTCTGTTCTCAACCCTGAAATCCGCCGTTTTGTAGTCTATGACACGCTCTGCGCCCAGAGAGGATACAAGGTCCGCATTGCCGGCGCTGCAGACTGCTGTAACACGGGCTCCGAAGTGGACAGCAAGCTGTATGGCGGCAGTGCCCACAGAGCCGGAGGCTCCGTAAACAAGCAGGGAGTCTCCCCTTTTTTCCATGGCCTGCCTTAAAAAGAAGAGGGCGGTCATGGCTCCGACACAGACTGCCGCCGCTTCCCTGTGGCTGAGCTCCGGGGCTTTGGCTATAAGCACACCATGCCGCGGATGTTCCGGCACACAGACAAACTCGGCATTGGCTCCCTGAGAAAGGCCTGTTGTTGTTCCCCTTACATGATCTCCCGGCTTGAAGGCTCTGACCGCGGAACCGGCCTGTTCAACAACTCCGGAGTACTCAATGCCGGGAACCTTCATGACCTTGAATCCCGCGATGAGTCCGACAGCTCCCAGCAGGATTCTGTTAAAGCTGCGCATCCTGGAATCTCCCGAAGTTACTGTGGCACAGTGGACTCTGACGAGAATCTCGTTCTCCTTCGGCTCCGGTGTGGGAATATCTCTTATCTTGAGTACTTCCGGAGGACCGGCCTTGGGGGCTATGACAGCTTTCACGGTGTTTCTTCCCTGCCGTCGGCATAGTGTGCAAAACGGCCGGTTTCCCTGGTATGAACATAGTCATGCCGCGGCCAGGGCCAGCCTCCGAACCCTGTTCTCTGGAAGTCGTCAAAGGTTTGACGGATCTCCTCCTGTGTATTCATCACAAAGGGGCCGTACTGGGCCACCGGCTCATCAATGGGGCGTCCCTGCAGCAGAAGCAGATAGGCGTCTTCGTTGCTGTTGTGGACTGTCACTTCCTGGTCCGCCAGAAGGCTGGCAGCATGGTAGGAGTCCATTTCGACCCCTGCCAGTTCAATCTGTGAGCCTTTGTAGAAGTAAAGTTTCCTGGAGCTGCTGGAGGATGCCCGGGGAATGGTCCATTGGCATCCCGGCTCCAGCTTTATCAGCCATATGGCAATGTTGTTCTCAGGGTCGTGGGCCCAGGAATCGGGGGCAGGCTCCAGGGCCTCTGTTTCTCTGTAACTGCCGGCTATTACCCTGACAGCGGCCGAACGGCCCTGATCATCCTTCTCCACATGGATCGGAATATCTTCGGCCCAGAGCATCTTATAGTAGGGATCACAGAACTTTTTCTTTTTCGGGAGGTTCAGCCACACCTGGAACAATTCCAGCGGATTGGGATTATCAGGGTCCACCAGGGGAAACATTTCGGCATGCTGCAGACCTGATCCTGCCGTCATCCACTGTACATCGCCGTTGCCGTAGCGGCCTTCAGCCTTATGGGAGTCAAAGTGATCGACAAAACCGTTGAGGACGATTGTGACTGTTTCAAAACCTCTGTGAGGATGAGAGGGAAATCCCGGGACAACCTCCCCATGGTACATGCGCCAGCCGTCTTTTATTGTAAAATCCTGCCCCAGGTTCCGGCCTTCCAGGGATGCCGCGGGTCCCAGCTTCTCGTTCCCCGCCGGATATGAATCGTTGTGGTGGGCGCAGAAAAGAAAAGGATTGTCCGTCTCCCAGTGAAAACCGAGGGGGGTGATATCTATGATTTGTCTGTTATACATAATGACTCCTTTTTCTCAGGGAATTCTAAGACTCATTAAAGTATATCGCAAATCATTATAGGGAGAGTCATCATTTACTCCGGAAAAATTCAGGAATACCCCTGCTGAGCTTTCAGCGGATCAGATGTTCCCGGGCTCCATGCCTCATCATTGAGGTCACACACTCCAGCAGATCCGACTCGATGCCCCAACGGTGCCAGTACTGAGGGATGACGGTGGGCCCCATGGGTGACAGGTCAATCAGTCCCCTGTCCGCCTGGTATCGGTTGAAAACGAGTTCCGGAACAAATCCATATGCAAGCCCCTCGCTGATGACATTGAGGCACTCCGTCTGGGAGGGGATAAAGTGGCAGGGGACGTCGAAGGGAGCAAGCCCCAGAACGTTCTTCTGAAACATCCTCATCATCTGACTCTCGGGATGGAAGAGAACCGCAGGGGCCTTCAGCATGGCATCCACAGTGAAACCTCCGGGAAAGTGCTTCTTTTTGAACTCAAGGTTTGCGGTGCAGCGGAGTACCAGATTGCCGAGGTGTTCCACGGAGCAGCCCCTGCTGGCTTTGCTCCTTATACTTATGCATCCCGCCAGTGTGCCCTGCTGCAGCATGTCATGGACCACAAGTGCCTCGCCTATATGGAGGTCTACCATGGCGGATTTCATAATTTTCCGGAGGACAGGATTGAACCAGCTCGTCAGGGTTGAGGCATTGACTCCAAGAGCCAGGGGCGCGTTTGAACCGGTTTCCCCCATCTCCTCCTTCAGATCATCCTCCAGCAGGCGCATCTTTTTAAAATGACTGTAGAAGGGAATTCCTGCTTCAGTAGGGACGGGAGGATTGGAGCGGACCACAAGGGGTTTCCCCACATAGGTCTCCAGATGTTTTACTCTGTGGGTCACCGCCGACTGGGTCAGCCCCAGAACATCCGCCGCCTTATCGAAGCCGCCATACTCAATTACAGCCCCCAGGGCTTCCAGTTGTCTATACTCAAACATAGTGTATTATTAGCATAATTCATAATACATTTAAATATTTAATTTTACTAATTCGTTCAGTTTTGATATTGTTTGTGCATAAATCAATGACGGAGGTCAAAATACCATGGAACAGTGGAAAGGCTTTAGCACCGGCAATTGGAACAACAAAGTAGATGTACGGGATTTTATCCAGAGAAATATAACACCCTATGAAGGAGATGAATCCTTCCTGGCTCCTGCCACCCAGCGGACATTAGATTACTGGGGCAAGGTTGCCGAACTTATGAAAGAAGAGGTCAAGAAGGGCATCCTCGATGCGGAAACCAGAATCCCCTCTTCTGTCACCTCTCACGGTCCGGGATATGTGGACAAAGACAACGAACTTATTGTCGGTTTTCAGACAGACAAACCCCTGAAGAGGGGGATGATGCCCAAGGGAGGTGTCCGGGTCGTGCAGGGGGCTCTGGAAGCCCACGGCTATGAGCTGGCTCCCGAGGTGAAAGAGATCTTTACCAAATACAGAAAGACTCACAACGACGGTGTATTCAGCGCCTATACCGATGAGATTAGAAAGGCCCGCCGTTCGGGAATCCTTACAGGTCTTCCCGATGCCTACGGCCGCGGACGGATCATAGGCGACTACCGCCGGGTGGCCCTCTATGGAACAGATTTCCTTATTAACGAGAAGATCAACTCCCTGGGAAAACTGAAGGTTCCCGTCATGGATGAAGAGAGCATCCAGATGAGAGAGGAGATCTCAGAGCAGATTAAAAGCCTCAAGGATCTCGCCAAACTGGGAGAGATCTACGGTTTTGATATCTCCGGTCCCGCTTCAAATGCAAAAGAAGCGATTCAGTGGACCTATTTCGGCTACCTGGCGGCTGTTAAAGATCAGGACGGAGCGGCCATGTCACTTGGACGGGTTACCTCCTTTATCGACATCTATATTGAGCGGGATTTCGCCAGAGGCCTGCTGACTGAAGAAACAGCCCAGGAGCTTATGGACCAGTTTGTTATCAAACTGCGCATGGTCCGCTTCCTCAGAACTCCCGACTACGATGCCCTCTTTTCCGGGGACCCCACCTGGGTCACCGAAACTATCGGAGGAATGGGCGTGGACGGCCGGACTCTTGTTACCAAAAACAGCTTCAGAATGCTTCATACCCTGGAGAATCTGGGGCCCGCTCCCGAACCCAACATGACTGTACTCTGGACACCCCGTCTTCCTCTGGGATTCCGGAACTACTGCTCCAGGATTTCAGTCACAACTTCTGCGGTACAGTATGAGAACGACTGCCTGATGCGTACTCACTTCGGTGACGACTACGGCATCGCCTGCTGTGTTTCCCCCATGAAGGTGGGCAAGCAGATGCAGTTCTTCGGTGCCCGGGCCAACCTGGCCAAGGCTCTGCTTTACGCCATCAACGGAGGTAAGGATGAGAAGTCCGGTGACCAGGTGGCTCCCGAATACTCACCCATTACTTCAGAGTACCTCGATTATGATGAAGTCATGCAGAAGTTCGACGTGATGATGGAGTGGCTCGCCAACCTCTATATCAAGACTCTGAACATCATCCACTCCATGCACGACAAGTACAACTACGAGTCACTGCAGATGGCCCTTCATGACGACAGTGTTGTAAGGACCATGGCCTGCGGTATTGCGGGACTCTCTGTGGTAACAGACTCCCTGTCGGCCATCAAACACGCAAAGGTCAAGGTTCTCCGGGATGAGAACGGCCTGGCCGTGGATTATGAAGTTGAGGGCGACTACCCCGCATACGGAAACAATGACGACGCGGTGGATCTGATTGCGGTGGATCTTGTGGAGCAGTTTATGAATAAGCTGCGCAACCAGAAGACATACAGAGGGGCTGCACCCACCCAGTCCATTCTGACAATTACAAGCAATGTTGTGTATGGCAAGAAGACCGGTTCCACCCCCGACGGCAGAAAAGCGGGCGCCCCCTTCGGCCCCGGTGCCAACCCCATCCACGGACGGGATACAAAGGGTGCCCTTGCAAGCTTTGCCACCATAGCCAAGCTGCCCTTCGAGCATGCCAGCGACGGTATCTCCTACACCTTTTCCATCGTGCCCCAGGCCCTTGGCAAGGAAGAGGGAGCACGGATTGCCAACCTGACAAGTCTAATGGACGGTTTCTTTCTGGACGGCGGCCACCATGTGAATATAAATGTTCTGGACAGGGAAACCCTGCTGGATGCCATTGACCACCCCGAAAACTACCCCCAGCTTACAATCCGTGTCTCCGGATATGCGGTGAACTTTGTAAAATTGACAAGAGAGCAGCAGCAGGATGTTATCAGCAGGACCTTTCATCAGGTAATGTAGAGTTATGAATACTCCAGTAAGCGGCCATATCCACTCAATCGAGACCTGCGGAATGGTGGACGGGCCGGGCCTCCGGTTCGTTGCCTTCCTGCAGGGCTGTCCCCTCCGCTGCCTCTACTGCCATAATCCTGACAGCTGGAAGAATTCCGGCGGCCGGGTTATGGATGCACAGGCGCTGGTGGATGAGGCTTCAAAATATAAAACCTGGATGAACACCTCCGGCGGGGGCATGACCCTCAGCGGAGGTGAGCCCCTCTTTCAGCCTGACTTTGTACTGGATGTGATCCGGCGTGCCCATGCCGCGGGCATCAGGGTCGCCATAGACACTTCCGGTTTCGGTCGTCTTGAAGACACAAAGGCCTGTCTGGATGAGGCGGATCTAGTCCTTCTGGACATCAAAACGGCCCTGGACAGTGAGCATAAAAATCTCACCGGCATCAGGGCGGAGCAGTTCCGGATCACCCTGGACTATCTGAAAAGCATAAACAAGCCGATGTGGGTCCGTCATGTGGTGGTTCCGGGAATCACCGATAGCCGGGAGAGTCTGGACGCCCTGAAAGCCATGCTCCTTGAAATTCCCTCTATGGAGAAGTTCGAATTTCTTCCATTCCACAAGATGGGGGAGGAGAAATGGGCCGAAGAAGGGCTGGACTATAAGCTCGGCGATACCCCCTCTCCTGAGAAGACTTTTATGGACGGAATCAGGGACGAGTTTACCGGGGCGGGGATACCCCTCTAGCGGTAAAGTTTGACAGCATAATCCGGTTCTTTTAGACTGTTAGTATGGCTGAATGCAAACGATGTGAAACTCTTCCCGAAACCGAGTACCAACAGGGACATCTGTACCTCTCCCCTCCTATGATACCTACTCTGGATTCAATCGAGAGGCTTTTAAAAAAGCACTCTGTTTCCTACTCCATGGAGGAGTCCCTTCTTGTTAAAGCCAATTTTGGCAGTGAGATCACTCCGGAGCTCTGCACGGATCTTTACACCTCTCTGGACCCTCTTGAACTGAGGGATACAAAGGCCCTCTTCCTTCCCCAAGGGGAGGAACTGGATGTGTCTCATTTCAGTTCAATCCAATCGATGGAACGCTTCCTGTCTGTCTGCAGCAACAAGTGGTTTATCTCTCTTCTCAGAGAGGAGAGAATCGTTTCCTGGTTCCAGCCCATTGTAAAATCTTCAAATCCCGATGAGGTTTTTGCCTATGAGTGTTTGGTCCGGGGCCTTGATACTGCCGGCAGCCTGATATTTCCGGACAGGCTTTTTGCCGCTGCCAGATCGGCGGACCTGATTTTCCATCTGGACCGTGTCTGCAGGCAGTCTGCTGTAAAATGCGGCGCTCTGCACAACATAGAAACCAATCTTTTTGTCAACTTCAACCCGACCTCCATCTATGACCCCGAGCACTGTTTGAAGAGCACCATGGAGACAATCCGTCAGACAGGCTTCCCCCGGGAGAAGATTGTGTTTGAGGTGATAGAAACAGATCAGGTCAGGGATATTAGTCATCTGCAGAAAATTATCAAGTACTACAGGGAAAAGGGTTTCCGAATTGCCCTTGATGATATGGGTGCCGGATACGGCAGCCTGAACCTTCTTCATCAGATCAGGCCGGACTATGTGAAAATTGATCTGGAGCTGATCCGGGATGTCCACAAGGACCCTTATAAGGGCAAAATCGTTGAGAATATGCTGGATATAACCAACTCCCTGGGCATTGAATCCATCGCCGAAGGAGTGGAGTGCCGGCAGGAGTGGGAGTGGCTTGAGTCCAGGGGTGCAAGTTATATTCAGGGCTACTATTTCGCCCGTCCTGCAGAGATCCCCCCTCTCCCGAAGCATCCGGATTCATAATCCAGAATCAGCAATATGTGAAAACCACCTCTGAAACAGCTGCACTCCTGTCAGCAGCTTTATAGATCCCGGTGAAACACTTAATCTAAAATTAAGCACAACTAAATTTGAAAGCTAACTAAAAGTAAGTTAGTATAAATAATATGAAAAGAGTAATAATAGCATTTGTATTTGCATTAATTGCATTTGTGCCGGTTATGGCACAGGAGTCGGTTGACCTCAGCACAAGCGGTCCCGGGGTCAAGGAGATAAGTGTAACCAACAGGGGCCTTGCCTTTGATATCAAAGAGATCAAGGTGAAGGTGGGCGATACTGTCAGGATTACATATACAAACGGGGGAGGAACCCACGACCTGGTGATTGACGAGTTTGATGCGGGGACAAAGGTCATCCGCAGTGGACAGTCGGAAACCTTTGAGTTCAAGGTGACCGAAGCCGGAGAGTTTGAGTACTACTGCAGTGTCGGAAACCACCGTGCCAGGGGCATGTGGGGGACTCTTGTGGTTGTTAATTGATGATACCTTTGCCTGATTTCCAGTCATGCAATACGAAAAAAGGGCTTCATCCGCCAGGGAGAAGCCCTTTTTACTACTTCAATGTTGAAATGATCAGCCCATGGGCAGAACTTCTCTCCCGTGCTTCTCGTTGATGATGATTCCAAGTCCCTCGTAGATGGCGAAGGAACCGCAGAAGATTCCCTCGATACCGGCGATGGTATGAATCAGATGACTCCCTGTAAAGTCCGAAATCGCAAGGAGGGCAAACAGGATAGTCAGTGAACCGAATACAAGTTTACCGATGAGCTTGCCCTTGAGGGTTCCGATAAAAAGACCGAAGGTCAGAATACCCCACAGGGCGAGGTAGAATCCCATGGCACCGGGAGTCGAGGCATCGCCCCATCCCATCTTGGGGAAGACCCATACGGCCACAAGGCTCAGCCAGAAGGCTCCGTAGGATGTGAAAGCTGTAGCTCCGAAGGTGTTCCCTTTTTTAGATTCCTGTATACCGGCGATGAGCTGGGCGATTCCCCCGTAGAAGATTCCCATACCCATGATCATGCTGTTCAGCTCAAAGATCCCTGCGTTGTGGATGTTCAGCAGAACTGTTGTCAGTCCGAATCCCAGAAGCCCCAGGGGCGCGGGATTGGCGCTGCTGTCTTTGACAGTCAGTGTTTCCAAAATGTTATCTCCTTTTTGGATTATTAATTGATATAAAAAGAGTCAAAATAATCTTCTATTTTTCCTTTATGATCAACCTTTACATAAACAAAGAATTACTTTATTCGGCAGTATTTGCAGAGTTCCCGGGGCCTGTCCGATTTTCAGAAGGCCCCGATTGCCATAAATGGATATAAATGCCATCAATAGAATGAAAAGGGGACGGAGGAGTGATGAAAAGATTGAAGAAAAAGCTGCTGATAACAGGAGCTCTGTTCTGCCTGGCCTCTCTGCCAGCCGCAGCGGAAAGCAGTCTGCCCGGATTGAATAGCTCAACGGCTGTAGAGAGATCCGCCGCTGAGGACTTTTTCACTCACTACGACACGAAAGCGGAACCGGAAGTGCTGCGAAGGGTTCAGTTCCGTGACGGCCGGGAGATCAGGTTTCTCCGCCTCACAAACGGGCTCTATGCCATGCGTTTCACATCTCTGTATATAGAGAGTGAGGCAGACGGCAGAACCTCTTCACTCCTTCTGTTTACAGGGGGGGAGACCAGAAGCCAGCTTGTCAGCATGGAGCTTAAGAACAGCTCTATTCTGGATAACGGGGACCTCTGGGTGGATCTTCTTGCCGATGATACCCGTGGCTTTCAGGATGCCCCGGACTATACCGAGTATACGACCCGGACACTCTATGGTTATATCATCGGGTTCGACGGGGAAGGCCGGCTCTGCTGCAGAGCGGCGGATATTCCGGTTATGCAGCAGGAGCTGATCTCAGGCATCCCTTCGGGGCCGAAGAAGCAGATTGATGTGATTGTCCGGGAGAGTGGTTCTGTCCTGATTAAAAAGAGAACCGAAGAGCTGACAGAAGAGCAGAACGCCCTGACCGGATCGTACAGCCTCTACTGAATCCCGCTCTTTTTTATGGCTTTCTCAAGCCTCTTCTTAAGGGATTCATATGCCGGAGGAGGCCCCGTATTGATCTGCCTGCCATTGATGTAAAGGGCATCGCTTATGCCCCATTCCAGCAGGTTTTCCCTGTTTTCTGTATCTATCTCAATATACTCCGCCCTGCCTCCGGTCTCTTCAACGGCTCTTTTCATCCTTTCGCATACAATGTTCTGGGCAGGGCACCAGCCGTTTCTGAAACAGGTGACACTGACGCCGTTCTTCTGTTTCCCGGGCTTTTTTTTCATCTTTATCAAACGGGCCGGTTCGGCATCCCCTGTAAAGGGTTTCCAGACAAGTTCTGTTATTCCATCCCTGTCAATTTTCCTGTATCCGTTCTTTTTGAACCATTTTGAACGCATAAAAAAGGGGAGTGTTATTCCCCAGGCGACCATGCCTTTTGACCCCAGAGACCTTGCATCCTCTTCGGCGGCGGCAAGGAGTTTCCGG
This sequence comes from Oceanispirochaeta sp., assembly GCA_963676905.2. GTDB lineage: Bacteria > Spirochaetota > Spirochaetia > DSM-2461 > DSM-2461 > Oceanispirochaeta. The sequence continues at coordinate 379,110 of CAXXVE010000001.1, read as the reverse complement.
CCTGTTCCCCTGTTCTGCCAGTTGCCCACACCCTCCTTGTATCCGTGTATCCATATGCAGTAGATGTAGTACAGATTCCGGCCGAGAACAGGTGCTTCTTCTACAGGAACATACTGGATCATCCCGACGATACGGCCCTCTTTGTTCCGGGCCAGTTTTACCCTCAGGCCCTTTGTCTTTTTCCTTTCATACCATACTTTTTTATAGTCGCCGGCTTCCTTCATTTCATCAGACCAGTCTTCCAGACACATGCAGTAGGTATTTTCGTACTCTTCAACAAGATCTATGATTTCCATCTGAATCTCCTGATTTTCTACCTATATTATACCACTGTATTTTATTATGGGATCAGGATATATATCATTCATTTTCGAGCCTCTTTCCGTCGGCGATGGGCATTGAAATCAGAGTTGACAAGCTCAGGGAGTGGACTGATACTGATTAGGAATGAAATTCCAGACCAAGCTGATTCTCACCTACAGCCTCTTCATAACTCTTATTCTGCTGATCATCGGAATCCTTTTTTATCAGCAGAATGTAAGCTTCTACAAGCAGAATCTGAGGAGTACCTACACCCTGCTGAACAGAGGAATGGTCCGGCAGCTTGATGATCTTTACAAGCAGATGGATTTCATCCTCCTCAACTTTCTTTCGGACGACGAGGTCAAGGTCATCATTGAGAATCTGGCGGTGCTGGATCATGGGGAAGAGGGGTTCAATGAGTTTTATGCCGATGCCCTGACTGTGTTCAAATCGAATCTGCAGAACTACTCCATCCTCAAGAACTTTCACAGCATCCAGTTTTTCAATAACAGGGGAGATTTCTTTTCAAGTAACTTCTCAAGCCACCATTTCTACTCCATTGACAGGGACACCCTGGAGAGCCTGGCCTGGACGGCCAAGCCCTATGTTCTGGGAAACAACTCCATTATCATTTCACCCTATAAAGATCCCTGGACCGGTGAGTCCCTCTTCGGTCTGGGACGGCGGATTCCTCTTCCCGGAGGTGTTTACAGCTTCATCGCAGCTCAGAGGTCGGTAGGTGATCTGAAGGAGATTACCGCTCTGGACAGCGACAAAAATCTGGATATTCTGATCCTGACTCATAGCGGCGAGGTTTTCTACAGCAGCCCGGGGCTGGAAGAGGAGAATCTGTCATACCTTGGTTCCCTTGAGAACTTCAATACAAGATTCTCCAGCAATCCTGTTTCAGGGTTCAAGGAGCAGTACTTTTATCAGGAGTCCGGGAGCACCGGTCTCAGATGCCTTCTTATCCTCAGGCAGGACATTCTACTGGACTCCACAATCCGGACGGGAATCCTGATCCTTATCGGATTCTTTATTGTCAGTCTGGTTTCGCTGCTTTACAGCTACTACTCATCCAGCTTTCTGACCCGCCCCCTGCGGGAGATCATCCGGATTATGGAAGGAACTGAACTTCACGAGGAGCCTCTTTCTATGGATATGGATGTGCGCCACGATGAGGTCATTGATCTGAGTAACGCCTTCTACAAACTGATGGAGCGCCTGAAAAAGGCAAACAAGAGGGAGGTTCAGTACACTGCCGCCTGGCTCCAGGCCCGCTTTGATGCCCTTCAGGAACAGATCCACCCCCACTTTATCTTCAATACCCTGACTGTGATCAGCAAACGGGCCTTTGAAATCGGAGATGATGAAATATGTGAGACCTGTGACAGTCTGGCGGACATGCTCAGGTACTCCGCTTCCACCGCTCAGAGGTCGGCTGCGGTGAGAGATGAAGTTCATCTGGCTGAGAGCTATCTTCTCCTTATGAAAAAGCGTCTGGGGCGGAAGCTGAACTACGAACTGCAGACCGATGAATCCCTTATGGACATTCCGCTGCCCAAGATTATCCTGCATCAGCTTGTGGAGAACGCTCTGAGCCATGGATTCAAATCGGTGAACAGGGACAGGGAACTGAAGATCATTACGGAGGCTCTGGATGATGAGTCCTGGTGCTTCCGGGTTGAGGATAACGGCGAAGGATTTGATCCGGATGTCCTGACAGATCTTGAAAACCGGATACAGATGATCCGGGACGGTTCTGCGGAGAAACAGATGAATGATAGTTTTCAGATCGGCGGCATGGGGCTGGTGAATACCTTTTTACGCCTCCATCTCTACTTTCACGGCAGAGTCGATCTTCAGATAAACAGTTCCCCGGGGGGAGGAAGTTCTGTGAGCTTTATAATGCCCCGCGGAAGATCAGCGGAGGATAAACCGGGTGTATAAAATCATGATTGTTGAAGATGAAGAGGCCGCCCGGGACCATCTTTCCCTTATTCTCAGGCGGAAGTTCCCTGAGTTTGAAATCATCGGAGAAGCGGAGAACGGGCAGGAGTGCCTGGAGCTTCTGAAGGGGATGATCCCCGATGTGATCATAAGCGATATCAGGATGCCCGTTATGGACGGTCTGGAGCTGATGGAGATTCTAAGCCGGGACTACTCTGAAATTCAGACACTGATTGTCAGCGGTTATGAGGATTTTGAATATGCCAGAAATGCCTTCCGCTGCGGGGTGGAGGACTACCTTCTCAAGCCTGTAAAACTTGACAAGCTTCAGAGCATCCTTGAAAAAACAGCCTCCAGAATTAAGGAAAGGCAGACCGGAGAGACCATTAGGCTTTTTGAGAACCTGATCCTGCGGAAACAGGAGAGTACAAACCCCTCCGGGGATGAGAGGCAGTTCCGTACGGCCCTTTTTCGCCTGGGAGGCCATGTCTCCCGCTTCTACCCGGGCAGACGGTCTTCGGAAAACTTTGTCAGAAACGGTGTATACGGTATTCAGGGACGGGACGGGAACGAGTGGTTTCTTGTGGGGTCCGCCGGAGATTTTTCAAGGCATGAGTTTATAAGCTGGGTGGAAGAGTTCAGAAGGGAGGAGGCCTATGCCACCGCCGTTTTCCACGAGGGCAGTACACCCTTTGACAGCCTCCGTGATATTTATACCCTCCTGTGTTCACTCACCGACAGGTCCATCAGGCCGGGGCGGCGGATTTTTCTCTGTCAGGGGGAGGACCGGGAGGAGCATCTTCTCCTTCCCGATCTGCCCGTCGGACGGATCGAATACGCCCTGTCCACAGGGAATCCGGGAGAGCTTAAAAGCATACTCCGGGAGGAGCTCGGATATCTGGAGGAGAAGAGCGTCTCCCTTATCAGAACGGAACAGAGAATCAAAGAACTCTTTCATCTGATCCGCCGGGAGCGGCTGAGCCTCGGGGTGGGAGAGGGGCTGCCTGAGTGGGATATACCCCTTGAGCTGCAGATGACAGAGTGCCGGAGTTACGGCGATCTGAGCCGCCGTTTGGAGGAGCTTCTGTCGGAGTCCTTTGAAATGGCCGAAGGGAGGAGCTCGGAACAGGTGATGCCCCTCTTTTTCAAGGCGGTTTGCCGTTATGTGGAGCACAACTACAGGGAGCGAGTCGGGATTAGCGACCTCAGCGCCCGTTTCAATCTCTCCGAATCCTATCTTACCAAACTGTTCCGCAAACATCTGAACTGCTCTTTTACGGAGTATCTGAAGACCTGCCGGATTGAGGCGGCCAAGGCACTGATGCAGAGCAATCCTGAAATTACGGTTCAGGAAGCGGCCCGGCACAGCGGTTTTGACGATCAGTTTTACTTCAGCAAGGTGTTCAAACAGATCACCGGTCAATCCCCCTCGGGGTATATGAAAGGCCTTCCTGCAGGGGGGTGAATGCCGAAATTTCCATGGATTGGTGCCGATTCTTACATGTCGCTCAAAAAAAAGCGGCTGTACCATATAAGAAATCAAGGAGGTATCCATGAATGGATTACTAAAAAAATCGTTACTGCTGTCACTGTCATTTCTGACAGCTTCGGCTTTGTTTGCTACCGGAGCCCAGGATTCTGCCGCTGCAGATGATGGCCCCGTCACACTGAGTCTTCTTATTGACAACCAGTCCCCTACAGAGGGAATCGATGCCGTGATTGCCGCAGCTGAGGAGGAGCTGGGCATCAAAATGGAGATCGAACTCCGCCCCGGTGGAGCAGAGGGTGACAACCTTCTTAAAACACGTCTTATGGCTGATGAAATGACGGACTTCAGCTATTACAACACTGGGTCTCTCTTTATGGCCCTCAATCCCCAGCAGTACTTTGTCGACCTCACCGACGAGCCCTTCAACTCCCGTGTTGTAGACTCCTTCAAGCCCACTGTTTCTGTGGATGGACGGGTCTATGCGGCTCCCGCAGGGTCTTCCATGGCCGGCGGATGGTTCTACAACAAGAAAGTTTACGCTCAGCTGGGTCTGGATGTTCCCAAAACCTGGGATGAGCTGATGGCCAACTGTGAAGCCATTGAGGCGGCTGGAATCCAGTCTCTCCTTGCATCCTACAAGGATTCCTGGACAGCACAGCTTCTTGTTCTTGGTGATTACTATAACGTGGATGCCCTGTCTCCCGGTTTTGCCGATGACTATACCGCAAACAAAGACAAGTTTGCCTCAAACGCCGCTGCCCTCAGAGGTTTCGAGAAGCTGCATGAGGTTGGACAGCGCGGACTCATCGGCTCCGAGCCTCTGGCTACAGGATACGAGGATGCCCTCAATATGCTGCTGACCGGAGAGGGTGCCCACTATCCCATGCTCGCCTTTGCCCTTCCAAGCTGGGGTGAACTTGATCCTGAAAAGGTTAATGACATCGGATTCTTCCCCCAGCCCGGAGATTCTGCCGACCGCAACGGCATTACTCTCTGGATGCCCGGCGGAATCGCCCTGAGTAACAGCAGCAAAAACGTTGATAAAGCAAAAGAGTTTCTGGACTTCTTTATCTCTCCCGAAGGCTCTCTGATTCATATGGGTGCAGAATCCCCCTCCGGAGCATTTATGGTCAAAGGTGTGGAGATGCCCGATGATGTCTATGAAGCGGTTAAGGATATGATTCCCTACCTTGACAGAAATGCCACAGCAGCGGCTCTTGAGTTCCTGTCTCCCATCAAAGGCCCCAACCTTCCCCAGATCTGTGTGGAAGTCGGTGTCGGTATCACCTCCCCTGTAGAGGCGGCGGCAAAATACGATAAGGACGTGGAAAAACAGGCTAAACAGTTAGGACTTGCCGGCTGGTAAGAATCTGGCAGCAGGCCGGCACCGCAAGCCGGTCTGCTGACTGTCTCAGGAGTAAAATATGTTAAAACCGTCCTATCAGAAGTCATTGTACGGGTATCAGTATCTGATTCCCGCGGGGATAATCTACGCTGTATTTTTCCTTTTCCCCACACTGTTTTCATTTTTCTTCAGCCTGACAAGGTGGACCCTTTTTGACTGGGAGTTTATCGGGCTGGACAACTACATTATGTTTTTTGAAGAGTCCTCCCTGAGTATCGGTTTTTCCAATACTCTGATCTATGCGACCCTCACCGCAGGCCTGAAGGTCGTTGTCGGCTTTCTGCTTGCCTCCTGGCTGACGGGAGACATCAGATTTGTCGGGACTCTCCGGTCCATTGTCTTCTTTCCGACAATCCTCAGCACCATTGCTATTGGTATTACCTTTACGAAACTGATGCATCCAAGCAAGGGGTTGATCAATATATTTATTACATCCCTCGGCCTCAACGGGCCGAACTGGCTGGGGAATCCCACCCTTGCCCTCTACTCGGTTGTTCTCGTGGACCTCTGGAAGGGTGTGGGTATGGCTGCCCTCATCTATATGGCAGGAATCAAGGCGATCCCTTCGGACTACTACGAGGCCCTTGCCATTGACGGAGGAAGTAAAAAGGATGCCCTTGTCCATATCACACTTCCCCTCTCCCGTTCGGCGATGAACTCGGTTATTATCCTTGCCCTGATCGGAGGTCTCAGGACCTTTGACCTTGTCTGGGCTATGACCAAAGGAGGCCCGGGATTCTCAACAGACCTGATAGCTTCGATTATCTATAAACAGTACCAGGGCGGGTTCTACGGACTGGCTACAGCGGGGAACGTCATCCTCTTTCTGATGGTTATGCTTATTGCCATGCCTATCTTCAAACTCCTGACAAGAAAGGAGGTCCATCTGTGAACTTGAAAAAAATGATTAAATCGGGAGTTCCCCAGATTATAGTGGGCGGTCTTATACTTATAATCTTTGTCGTTCCTCTTGTGTATATTGTTTTTATATCGGGAATGAACAGACAGGAGGCATCCCTGGGTGCTTTTAAAATGGCTGCGGAGCCCCTATATCTTGAAAATATGATGGAGGTCATCAAGGCGTCCAACTACATGCTGATCAGGGGATTCAAGAACAGTCTGCTTATTACTGGTATCTCCATTGCCATCCTTATCGGGGCTTCGTCCATGGCGGCCTTTGTTCTGGAGCGGCGGAGCAGCCGGGTAGTCACCCTTTTTACATCCATAACCCTGGCGGGGCTGATGATTCCCCCTTCGGTTGTGACCACTATATGGCTTTTGAAGGCCATCGGCCTCTACAAAACACTGTCGGGGATCATTCTGATAGAAGTCGCTCTGGGCTTCCCCTTTGCCGCCGTTCTCTACCGCGGTTTTATGGTGACCCTTCCCCGGGAGCTGGATGAGGCGGCGGTAATGGAGGGAGCGGGAACCTGGACCCTCTTTTCGAGGGTTATCTTTCCCCTGCTGAAGCCTGTTTCGGCCACTGTGTTTATCCTGTCGGCAGTGAACATCTTCAACGACTTTGTGAATCCCCTCTACTTTCTGCCGGGGGCTAAAAATGTAACCATTCAGCTCACCCTCTACAACTTTATGAGCCAGTACAACACCCAGTACAATCTGCTGTTCATGAACATTCTGCTGATCTCCCTGCCTCCCCTGCTTGTCTTTATCTTTTTCAACAAGAAGATCATAGGCGGTATGGTGGCGGGAGCCGTAAAAGGATAGAAAATGATAACACTCTATGATCTCAACTGCGATGGAGAAGAGCGGGGCCTTCCCCGGTTCTCCTGGAAGATAAAGTCCGATGACGCCGGTATACTTCAGACGGGCTACAGAATACAGCTGGCCGGAGAGGGCGGCTTTGAACAGCCCCTCTGGGACAGCGGTGATGTTAAGGGGCCGGAGAGCCTGTTCATCCCCTATGCCGGGGAGCCTCTTGATAACCACAGCTCCTACAGGTGGCGGGTCAGGATCAAGACGAAGGAGGGCGCGCTTCAGGAGTGGAGCTCTCCTTCCGGTTTCCGTACCGGACGGGGGGACAGCCCCTGGACGGGACGGTTTATCGGCGCTCCCGGTCTGTTCCGGGAAGCCCCGTCCCGGCCTGTTATTCTGAACAGGGAGTTTCAGGCCGACGGCAGAGAGATTCAGGCTCTGCTCTACGCAACGGCTCTGGGCATCTATGAAGTCAGCCTGAACGGCCGTGTCATCAACCGCCACAGCTTTGCCCCGGGATGGACCAACTACAACAAACGCCTTCAGTATCAGTGTTACGACCTGACCGGAATGACCGTAAAGGGTACGAATGTACTCAGTGTGAGTCTCTCTCCGGGATGGTACGCGGGAATCCTCACATGGTTTCATCAGAACAGGCTCTATGGAGAAGATCCAGCCCTTCTGTGTGATCTGATCCTGACAGACGGCATGGGGCATGAGCGGACCATCGGTACAGGCCCGGACTGGAGCGCCGGTCACGGCCCTGTCCTCTACTCCGAGTTCTACCACGGGGAGCACTATGATGCCCGTATCCCCGATCTGCCGGAAACAACAATACCCGCTGAACTTGTGGCCTTTGAGTATGCCCGTCTTCTTCCTCAGGAAGGAGAGGATACAGCTGTTCAGAATGAAATCCCCGCCCTGTCGGTAATCACTACTCCCCGGGGGGAACGGGTTATTGATTTCGGCCAGAATCTGACAGGTACAGTCCGGTTCTCCCTGAAAGGCGGGGCAGGCGAGAAAATCGTGATCCGTCATGCGGAGATTCTGGACAGCGACGGCAATTTCTATCTTGATAATATGCGCAAGGCGGAAAACAGGATTGAGTACACCTTCAAGGGGGAGGAGGCCGAAAGTTATGCCGCCCGCTTCTCCTTTCAGGGGTTCAGGTATATCCGGATAGAAGAGTATGCGGGTGAGTTGAATCCCGGTGACTTCACAGCTCTTGTGATTCACTCGGTCATGGAGGAGACTCTGGAGTTCTCCTGTTCCAACGAACTGCTGAACCAGCTTCATCACAATATTCTCTGGGGATGGAAGGGCAACAGCCTCGATGTTCCCACCGACTGCCCCCAGCGGGATGAGCGCCTGGGATGGACCGGAGATGCCCAGGTCTTTGTAGGGACCGCCTCCTATCTGATGGATGTGCGCCGCTTCTTTAAAAAGTGGATCAACGACATTGTTTCGGAGCAGAAGGAAAACGGGGGGATTCCCTTTGTTGTTCCCGATGTTCTCTCCCCCCTCTCCCATCTGGAAGAGATGTTCAAGAGCGCCGAGGTGGCCACGGGGTGGTCCGATGCTGTGAGTATCTGTCCCCGGGTGATCTATAAACGCTACGGTGACAAGAGCGTTCTGGAGGACAGTTATGGTGCTGTTGTCAAATGGATCGGCTATATGGAAAGGGCCGCCGAAGACGGCGTGCACTGGAACTCGGGCTTCCATTTCGGTGACTGGCTGGCTCTGGATGCGGAGGAGGGCAGTTATCTGGGGGCAACACCCAACAGCTTTACCGCCACCGCCTATTATGCCCGCTCGGTAGAAATCGGAGCGGAAATGGCAGAGATCCTGGGGATTCAGGATGACCTGGAGAGGTTCCGGGAACTCCATGACAGGATCATCGCCTTTATGCGGAAGGAGTACTTTAAGGCTGAGGGCTCTTTAAAGGTCACCACACAGACGGCCCATGTCCTCTCTCTCTCCTTCGGTATTGTGCCTGAGGAACACAGAGAGGCCCTTGCCGCCTCACTGGCCAGGATGATTGAAGAGAACGGAGGCCATCTGAACACAGGGTTTCTGGGAACCCCTCTGATCTGCAGTGCCCTGAGCGAGAACGGTCAGAGCGGGGCAGCCTACAATCTCCTTTTGAAGAAGGACTACCCCTCCTGGCTCTATCCTCTGAGCAAGGGGGCCACGACCATCTGGGAGCACTGGGACGGGCTGAAACCCGACGGATCTCTCTGGAGCGCCGATATGAACTCCTTCAACCACTATGCCTATGGGGCCGTAGGGGCCTGGATGTACAGGAATATAGGCGGCCTTGATCTGGACGGCAGCGATATTCTCAACAGGACCTTTCAATTCTGTTTCAATCCGGGTGGGGGACTGGAGTCCTCAAGGCTCTGCTATAATAGCGTATACGGCCCTGTTTCCTGCTGCTGGAAGGCTCTGGGCCGGGATGCGTATGAGGTCGAAGTTGATGTTCCGGCCAACTGTACCGGATCTCTGGATTGCAGCGGATTTGCGGCGGAGAGATATAGCGGTCAAAGCTCCATTCCCCTTTCTTCGGGAACGGCTGTTTTCAGGCTGACCCGGCAGAGCTGTATGACAAAATAAAAGAGGAGTTCCTGAATGGACAGACAGAGGCTGAAAGAGAATCCCTTTTTTCTGAAGGATGAGGATATCGACTGGGTGGAGAGTACCCTTGGTGCAATGAGCCGTGACGAGAAGATCGGGCAGCTCTTCCACCTTATTGCCTACAGCAGTGATGAAGGGTATCTGAAGTCTCTGATTTCAACATACAAACCATCGGGGGTGATGTGCCGCCCCATGGACCCTGATGAAGTTGTTTCAGCTGTCTCCTTGATGCAGGAGTCTTCGGCGATTCCCCTTCTTGTATCGGCCAACCTTGAAAAGGGCGGTGTCGGGGTTGTCAACGGGGGAACCAGCTTCGGCTCTCCCATGATGACCGCCGCAACCGGTGACCCCGGGGCCGCAGGGAGCCTCGGACGGATCTGCGCCGAAGAGGGGCGGGCGGCCGGAGTAAACTGGTCTTTCGGTCCCATCATCGACATCGACTACAACTTCCGTAATCCCATAACAAATACAAGAACCTTCGGATCGGACCCCGATTTTGTCAGAGAGTCGGGGGAGGCCTATGTCCGGGCACTTCAGGAAGAGGGGCTGGCTGCATCCATAAAGCACTTTCCCGGTGACGGCCGGGATGAGAGGGATCAGCATCTGGTGGCCTCTGTAAATGATATGAACTGTGAAGAGTGGGAGGCAAGCTACGGTAGCGCCTATCGCGCCTGCATTGAAGCCGGGGCAAAGACGGTTATGGCCGCCCACATCATGCTTCCCTCATGGAGCCGCAGGCTGAATCCTAACCTTTCGGACAGTGAGATTATGCCGGCGACCCTGGCACCCGAACTGCTGGAAGGGCTTCTCAGAAAGCAGCTTGGTTTTAACGGCCTGATCATTTCAGACGCCTCGACCATGGCCGGAATGAACCTGCAGATTCCCCGGAGCGAGGCTGTTCCCCTCTGCATCGCTGCAGGATGCGACAGCTTTCTCTTTACAAAAAATATTGAGGAGGACTACGGCTTTATGAAGGCCGGAGTGGAGAATGGAATGATCACTCCCCGGCGGCTGGATGAGGCTGTTACCCGTATTCTGGCCCTCAAGGCGTCTTTAGGGCTTCATGACGGTTCATGCGCGGTTCCCCTGAGGCCCGATGCCGCCGCCCTTAAAAAAACAATTTCCGATCCCGAACACCGCCGCCTGGCCCGTGAGTGTGCCGAAAAAGGCATCACCCTTGTCAAGGAGGAGCCCGGTGTGCTGCCCTTGAGCCCCGGTAAGCACAAGCGGGTTCTGCTCTATGCAATAGAAGGGGAGAGGGGAATGTTCAACTTTACACGGGAGAACATGAGTGAAAAGATCAAATCCCTGCTGGAATCGGAGGGATTCGAGGTGACCCTCTATGAACCCTCTGCCGGTATGGAGGGGATGACCGATCCTGTGGCAAAGATTACAGACAACTATGATCTGCTCCTTTATATTGCCAACCTTGCGACAAAGAGCAATCAGACCTCCATCCGCATCGAATGGGCCATGCCCATGGGAGCCAATGTCCCGGTGTACGGCCACACGGTACCTACGGTTTTTATCTCCCTAGAGAATCCATACCATCTGCTGGATGTCCCCAGGGTAAAGACCTATATCAATACCTACGGCTCCACCGATGAGATCATCACCTCCCTGATGGACAAGCTGACAGGGAAAAGTCCCTTCACCGGGGTGAGCCCTTCCGATCCCTTCTGCGGACGCTGGGATACCAGATTGTAAACGGTTCCCGGAGTCTACGCCCCAGCTTCGGCCAGGAAGGAGTCTATATGTTTGATAATGCCTTCCTGGTCGCTCATCTCTTTCAGATACAGCTCTCTTGCCTTCAGCAGATTTTCTTCCGGGCTTCTGCCAAGTGAGTTGTCTATGATGCCCAGGTAGTAGTGCATGGTACCCTTATGAATGTTGTCATCCGACCGGGTTATCATACTCTGCAGCTGCAGGGTTACCCGTTCCACTTCATCATGAGTGAAATAGAGGCGCACAAACTCATGGAGTTTTGAAAATTCATTGATATTTCTGATAAATACACTGTTAAAGAGCTCATCCGCTTCATCAAAGCGTCCCTCTTCCATCAGCAGATTCAAAAGGCCTGACTGGGAAAAGTAGAGCTCAGGATTCAGCTCCAGGGCTTTCCTGTACATCTCAATGGCCCTGTCATTCCGTCCCAGCATTCTGTTCTGAAACCCGTTGATATGGTATGAGTCCGCTTTGTAGGGAGCGTAGTCATACTCTTCAATGGCAATTTGACTGTGGAGAAGGGCTGACTCGTACTCCTCGAGATTCTGCAGGGCAATTGAAAGATTGTAGTTGTAACTTGCATTTCGGGGCAGCTGCTTCAGGGCCAGTTTGTAGTACTCTGCTGTTTTGTCAAAATCACCGGCCCGGAGGCTGTACTCTCCGACGGCCGCAATAACCACTACATCACTGCAGCCCAGGGAACAGGCTTTTTCGTAATTGGAGACGATGAGATCATACAGATCAGTAGAACCGTACTCCTCCAGACCGTCTCCGTAGCGAAGCAGAACATCAGCATAGTAGTCTCCCGCCGCCTTGTACACATGAAAGTTGTCGGGATAGGCCGCCAGGTACTCTTCCACTTCCTCTTTAAGATCACCCATGACCATTGAAAAGTCTCCTCCCGAGGCACGCAGCTCGAGGATATCTTCCCCGGGTGACAGGTCCTTGAAGGCAAACATCCTGTGGTTGATGCTCTGTACAAAGCCGTCAATTGTAATCCGGACCTTAAGGTCGATGAGTTCGGGGCTGTTCTCTGATTTCTTCATCCGGTTCAGCATGCCGATGGCAGAAAGATACTGTCCTTCGTCCGCCAGTGCTTCTGCTTCCTCAAGGCTCTGGGCGAAAGCCGAAGCGCCTATCAGAAGCATCAGCAGCAGGATCAATTTATTTTTCATAAAACTCCCTCCAGGACTTTTATTTGTTATTCATTCCGGCCTGACTCAGCAGCAGTTGCTGAGGGTTATTTCAATACCGCTCTTCACTGACAGCGTGCCTGTTTTGAATGGCGGAGGCTGCAAAGACAGCAACCGCATTGGGCACAACGTTGAATTTCAGGTGGATCATCAGGTTTGAGGAAAGGTATTCTTTGACCTGAATCTGAAAACCGCTGAACAGATCTGCAAGATCATCACTGACGTCAATGGGGTTCCCCTGCTGCAGTGACTCCCTGAACACGTCCATAGCCAGAAGCAGCAGCGGATAGAGATACAGGGTACTCAGGAACAGGATGATCGTAATGGCAGCGAACATGACAATCCGGTCGGTGACATCCTTGAATCCCATAAACATTTCGACAAGGATAATCACAAGGATAAGCAGGGCGGCTTCACTCGCCAAGTATAAAACTGTCTGAAGAAGAACCTCCGAAAAACCTTCCTGAACCAGAGCCGGGAAGGGGATACGGGCTACAACGGCTGCAATAAAGGCCGGGAGAAATCCGTAGTTGATAACAACCAGGATAAGGGAGAGTGTAAAAACGGCGTTGGCTGCCATATACAGCACTTCCTGTGCGGCATAGATTTCTATATACCACATAACATTGAAAATCTGCTGAGAAAGAACCAAGGCCAGAAACAGCGGTTTTTTATAGCGGTCAGGTAAAACTGTAGATCTGTTCATATTGAGAGAGTAATAGATAAACGGACCGCTGTATACCCGTTCATAATGGGGAGGGATTTCAAAGGGAAGTCTGCTTCTCTTTCAGGTAGAGTATGCCGTCAAACTGACGCCCCCGTTCTTCTCCCTTAAGATCTACATACACTGTTTTATGGGGTCCCGGGATATCCCAGGCAGCCTGCTCCACGGGGTCTGTTATGCTCTCAGCCGGGTTGCCATAGTAGTCCCGGAAAAAGGGCCGGATCAGAAGTGAGAAAACCTTATCCGGAAAGACATCCCTGTTGAAGTGCATGGCTTCAGGAGTTTTTCCGACATAGTAGTCATCTTCCTTCAAATAGCTTTTATAGGCATGGGGAGCCCCCACATAACAGACCGGTTTGAGTCCTCTGTTCCGCTCCATTGCTCTGCCTATTGTCCTTATAAACCATTTGTTTCTGATATCGGCCCGGGCTTTGTATTCCTTCTCATCTGCGGGGGGCCGGTTGTCCAGGGAAGTTTCCAGAAGGTCTCCGTAGAAACGAAGCTCTTCAATGAGTTCGGGCCCCTCTATACCGTCCAGCAGGACAGTCAGATCTTTAAAACCCTGAATAAAATCTCTTTTCTCTTCCAAAGAAGAATCTCCGTCCAGTCTGTCTGTAAGCCCGGCAAGCCTCCTCTGAAAGTCTTCTGATTTGACTCCGGCAGACATCAGGCTGATATAGTCTTTGACAAGATGGGGAGAGTGCTTGATGGAGTGGGCCAGATCAACGGCTGTGGTGATGATCTTCTCCTGATGATTTTTGTTGTATTGAAGGACCTGTTCGGGGATGTAGGGGGAGGGAAGGCCGTTCCGGCTGCAGCTTTCAAGATGGGGATGCAGGCAGTAGACCGCCTCTTTTGCAAAGAGCCTGAAGCCCGATTTATAGGCAATATCCAGAAGCAGAGTGTGGACCGTCTCGAAGATAAGCCTGTCGTTGTGTACATACTCTCCCAGAAAAAGCATTTCCTTCTCTTTAAGATCGGTGATCAGTTTTTCAGGAATTTCCCGGCCGCAGGTGAAGGTCATATCAGTCTCCTTGCGCGTATTATATCAGGGAATCGCTGTTTTCCGGGTAATGTATTCCCTTATTGCATATCAATTAATGTTCATATTAGACCATTAAGACCAAAAATATCTTATCTGTTGTTCATTAATATGATCTGTAATATGATTTCACTCGCTATTGATTTATCGATATGTGAGGAGCATGAAATGAAAAATATTATGAGAATGATCACTGCAGCCGCAGTTCTGCTTTTTCTGGCAAGTTGTTCAGGTAAAGCAATCTATACAGCCGGAACCTACACCGGTGAGGGTGAAGGACACGGAGGAACAATCAAGCTTTCCGTAACTGTAAGTGACAAGAAGATTACTGGAATTGAAGTTACCGAAAACCCCGAATCAGCATTCAGCCTGACTCCCATGCAGACAATTATGCAGCAGGCCGTTGATACAAACTCCGGTGAGCTGGATGCCGTATCAGGTGCAACTGAGTCATCCCACGGAATGATTACAGCCATTCAGGACGCTCTTTCCAAGGCATCCGCTTCAGTCGAATAAGACTGAAGTTTACAAATATATTTTGAGTAAAGGGTCCTTGCGGCAGCAGGGGCCCTTTTTTTTATTCCGGAAGGGTCTCAAAGCGGGGAGCTTTTTCAAGCTCACTGTCCCAGTCTGCTTTCTCTATCAGATAGATATGCCCTGTAGGTTCTGTCAACGGTTCGCTGTCCAGGCTTCCTGCAGGAACGACAAGTAGCTTTCCATTCATCTGAATATTGGGTAGAGCAGAACCGCAGACAGGGCAGAAGCTCTTGATATGGCCGTCATAATCAAAAGTACTTACCTGATTCCCTCCCTTCAGCCACTTCAGTTCTGCTGTTGACGAGAAGAGATTGGCGGCATGGGCCGATCCGGTGTCCTTGCGACAAGATCTGCAGTGGCAGAAAAAAAAGTTGTCGAAATCACCTGTAACTTTATATTCAATACTGCCGCAGAGGCAGGAACCTTTGTGTATCATAACGATCTCCTTTATAAATATCTTAATCAGAAATATTGCCGTTTATTCTGCCTAAAAACCTTATAAATCTGCTGTTCCGGACTTTGCTGCTGCTGTATACCGCCATGGCAATGATGAGTCCGGCCGTATCGGCTATAGCGTCATACAGGGACATACCTCTTCCCGGTATGAACTGCTGGGTTACTTCGATGAGCATGCCGAAGAGGGATGCAAGGAGCAGTGCCTGATGAGCCCGGGTATTGTCCTTGATACTGATCAGGATACTCCCTCCCAGAATAAAAAACATTGCCAGGTGAACAATTTTGTCAAACTGAAACCCCACCGAGACGCTTCCGCCGGAGGGAATTAAGGTGCCTATCAGGATCATGGCTGTGGATAGAATTATAAGTCGGTTTCCTTTCATAGTTCCCTTCTTTAAAACGGTTAGTCTTATATGTGATGGCTGTAAGATTAAATGAATGGGAAATACAGGTAAAGAAAAAAAGATAGGAAGTAAAAAAAAAAGCCTTCTGTCAGATTCGAACTGACGACCCCGAGATTACAAGTCACGTGCTCTGGCCAGCTGAGCTAAGAAGGCATTTTTAAAGATGGGGAGAGAAGGATTTGAACCTTCGAAGCCGAAGCAACAGATTTACAGTCTGCCCCCTTTGACCACTCGGGAACCTCCCCAAAACATTCAACTGTCGTGCCGCCTGAAGCAGTGCTTCAGTCAACGAGAGGCACTTTAAATAATCTGGCGGAAAATGTCAATTAATTTGCAGATTATTTTTTAAAGATCTTCATCCATCTTTATCAGCTCTGCGGGTTAAGGCCTGGAAAGTTAACATACCAGGCTCTGCAGGCAAAAAAAAATCCCTGCGGAAAGCCTGCATGCTTCAGGTCGCACCGGCTTGTTTGCAGGGATGTCTTTTTTATACCAGGGCAGCCAGGGCCGAGGCATAATCAGGTTCATCGGCAATCTCTGAAACCTGCTGTGTGTAGCTGACTTTCCCCTGGGGGTCTACAACGACAACGGCCCGGGATGTGAGTCCAAGCAGAGGTCCGTCTGCAAAGTCAACGCCGTAGTCCTTTCCAAAGGCGGTGTCTCTGAATACAGAAGCTGTATAGACATTTTCAAGCCCTTCTGTAGTACAGAACCGTCCGGCTGCAAAGGGGAGGTCTGCAGATACACAGATGACAACTGTATTGTCTGTTGACGATGCTTCCTTGTTGAATCGTCTTACCGAGGTGGCGCAGGTGGAAGTATCCAGACTGGGGAAAATATTAAGGACAACGTTTTTGCCCTTATAGTCAGACAGTTTTATATCTGAAAGATCAGACTGAACCAGGCTGAAATCGGGAGCCTGACTCCCAACAGCGGGAAGATCCCCCACAGTGCTGACCGGATTACCCTGTAAAGTTATATTTGCCATATTTATCTCCTTAATTTTCAATGTTAGATGAAACAAATATAGTAAGGAATATAGAAGAAAGAAAGAAATTTTTTAAGAATGTTTACTGTTGCAAGAAGGACAGTGAGGGAATTATGAGGAGGCAAGCAGGCTGATAAGGAGGTTGTAGTGTTCATTGCTGTTCTTTTTCAGGTAGCGCTTTGTCCTGATACCGGCCTCATACACATCATTTACTACAAGATTGACTGCAGACAGGATTTCTCTGTTATTGATTGACCCTACAATATCGATCATCTTTTCAGGTTCCCCGTTTTCCTGCATCTCTTTTCGCATTTTGGCTAGATGATCGCTCCTCAGGTTGTCAGGCAGGGTCTCCAGGCCGGTGAGCCAGTGCATCATCTCCTTTGAATCGATGGCGGCATCAATAAAGTCAATTACATTCTGATAGGGGTCTTTGTTAAACAGTTTCATGAATCTATCCTCTAACAATAATTTAACTACAAATTGAAGAGATATCTTATTTTCTTGTAAAAGTCAGCTGAAAACCTGCTGCCAGGCTGAATACTCTCCCCCGGCTTCCTCTTTATATCCGGGCACTGGTGTTGCAGATTCTGTACGTCTATCGGGTATATTCAGATCATTTTGAATGGGATAATTTAAATATTACTTATTTGGTTTTATACTTGACGAGAACTTATTGGATGTGTAGTTTCTCTGTATGATAAACAGAGCGATATTATTGGCAGGGTTTATTTTTATTATATTTTCCTGCGATTTAAATACAGGCTCAGATCCGAGAAACCCGGACAGCGGTGGCCTGGGGATACCCGTCGGAGCCAGATGGTCCGGTACAGATATCAGGCAGTCAGGCGGTTCAGAGAAGCTGACTTTCTTTTTGATGAAAAAAGAGAGGGCAAACCTCTTTTCCCTTGAACTTGAAAGATGGGAGGAGGGCTCAAGTGAGGATGAATATACTATTAAAAACAGATTTGTCCTGGAATTGACCACCGCCCTGGAGGGTGATCATTTAAATGCCGCTGTCACAGGAATCGCACAGGGCATTCATGAATCTTTAAAACGCCCCGGGGATGCGGAATTCAGCAGCTATATATCCCAGCTCGGCTACTCGGAGGTCGATCTGACACTCCTTGAATCGACGGGCAGCATCGGCTATGAAGAGCCTCAGGGAAGCTTTTTCAGGCTTGCCAGGCGGCTGGGGTATGTCGGGGAGTCTGAGGAACAG
Organism: Oceanispirochaeta sp.; assembly: GCA_963676905.2. Lineage (GTDB taxonomy): Bacteria > Spirochaetota > Spirochaetia > DSM-2461 > DSM-2461 > Oceanispirochaeta. The sequence continues at coordinate 361,325 of CAXXVE010000001.1, read as the reverse complement.
CTCGAGCATGACGGAGAGATGCGGACGGGGAGGTACAGGGAGAGGCTTTACTACTATCCCGAGGGCAGCGGCTTCCGTCTCTACTACACCTGGTCTTTTTCCTACTACAACGCCGATAAGAAGGCTCAGGTCAGCCTTTCCAACTTGTTCGATGCCTATGGTACCAGAACAGAAAACTCTGTTCCCGGAGAGTTCGACTGTGTGATAACAGGCCTTTCCAACCGGGCTACACCCCGGTATTTTTACTCAAAAACCAAGATACCGGATATGTTCAACAAGCAAATCGGATGGCTTGGTTTTGACCATTTTGCCGAGGAACAGTTAACAGATGCTACAACCATGCTGACTATGCAGGATGAGAATGGAGCTGACTACAGCTACGAACTGAATATCAGCCCGCTGGATGAATAAAGCTTGCAAAGAGCATAATATTCAGTACGGTAATAATGATCGCAATGATCCAGATCAGAACATTGTCCAGCATGGAATTCCTGTACTTGCCCATTACTTTTTTTGAGGATGTTAAATACAGCTGTATAAAGACCGTAATGGGCAGCTGAATGCTGAGAAACATTTGAGAGTATATTAATCCGTCAAAGGGATCGGCAATAAAGAAAATCAGCACTGTTGCAAGAGTGAGGATTCCCGCCACTCCGACCTTTGAATGGAAATCCTTGATATCGTAGGGTTCATTGAACATGCCCGCAAAGATACTGCCACCGGCCATTCCTGCTGTGGTAGTCGATGATATTCCTGAAAACAGCAAGGCAACCGCAAAAACGATGGCAGAGCCTCCTCCCAATAGAGGAGTCAGCAGATGCTGGGCCTGTTCAAGTTCTGTTACATTGATGCCTTTTTTGAAAAATGCTGATGCTGCCAGAATGATCATGGCGCTGTTTATAGCCCAGCCGATAAGCATGGAAATCAGTGTGTCTGTAAACTCATATTTCAACTGTTTTTTAATAATCTGATCATCTTCCCTGTTCCATTCGCGGCTCTGAATTATCTCGGAATGCAGAAACAGGTTGTGAGGCATGACAACAGCACCAAGAACAGACATGATAATAGGGAGGGACCCTTTGGGCATGGATACAGTAAACCACCCATGTACAGCTTCACTCCAGCTGACATCCACAATTGTAAGTTCATAAAGAAAAGAAAACCCTATAATCGAGACAAAGCCTATGATCAGCTTTTCAAGTTTCCTGTAAGAATTGGAGAAGAGCAGCCATAAAACAAAAATCAGAACAATGACCGATCCGGCTTTGGTGGGAATCTTGAAGAGCATGTTGAGGGCAATGGCTCCACCGAGGATTTCCGCCAGAGCTGTAGAGATTGCAGCAAGAACTGCTGTAGACAGAACAATTTTACTGACCCAGGGTTTAAAATGCTTGTTTGAAGATTCTGACAGACAGTCTCCGGTAACGATTCCAAGGTGAGCCACATTGTGCTGCAGAATGATAAGCATAAAGGTCGACAGGGTGACCATCCATAAAAGTTTGTATCCGTAATCCGAGCCGGCGGCAATATTGGAAGCCCAGTTCCCAGGATCAATAAATCCCACCGTCACAAGCAGTCCGGGACCGATATACTTCAGTATATCCCTGCCTCCTTGTATTGGATTATGAAACTTTGTGCTGAACAATTCTTTAATCGAAGTCATGATTTCTCCCTACATGATATTTACCATAATCAAGGAGTTCATACCAGATAATGGAGGTCTGCCGGTTTACAGATCCCACAAAATCCAAAGGGGATATCTGTAATGTCTCAGGCTTTGCTTTGGTCCTTAGGAGTCAGTCAGATCAATAGATTCTAAAGAAGCACTTCCAGTAAAAAAAATCTTTCTCACCGGCAGGAAGAAAGTTGGGGCCGAAACGGATATACTGCAAACCGGCATTGAGGGCTTCTGTAAAATAATCAGTACGGTATTGCTCCATAATACAATTTGACCCTTTTTTCTGTTCCATCCAGAAATGCATTTTCTCAGACGTTTCAGTCGCATAGTCCTGAAGATTATCACTCAAAGTGATTGTTGGGGGGGGGGGATCTGAATTCCAGATTTACATCCCATGAGTATATGGATTACAAGTAGAGGAAGGATTACTTTTCTAATTCGTAAAAGAGATGACTCAGCCAATGATGACGATGTCCTGTGGGTGCAGGTCTGAATACTCACCATTTCTATTAAAGGATCAGTCCATCGGATAGGGCCAGATACAAAATGGTGCTTTCTCCGCTTACCCGGTAGAGTCCGTCCGCCTTCAGGTAGTGTACGGCCAGGGCGGAAAACTCCTGCGCCAGGGATCTGTCTCCTTTGAAGGCTTCAATTGAAAAGAGGGCGAAGCCTGTCTCTTTGTGGAGTTCTTTCAGCACAGCCGAGGCTTCTCTCATCCCTTCAGGGAGGCTTTCATTGGCCCATCCCCAGAGCCAGTTCTGGTTGTCCGGAACAAGAGATCCCACGGGGACAGCTTTAAATCTGCATACAGGCTCTCCATTCTTCTCAAACACTAGAACTCCTTCGTCTCGGTTCAAAGAGTAGGAGTCCATCTCTCCCAGTCCGAAACGGTCTTTAAGCTCCTTCTGTTTGACTTCCAGTTCATCCAGACACTTTTGGGTCCATGACTTTATCTCTTCACCAGTCACTATTTACGCCCCTTATAAATGTATTGCTATTTCAGGCAGTATAATCCTGTGTGATTTCATTGACCAGTGCCATGGGACATATCGGCGGCAGACTACCCCGGCAGAACTTCAGGTTTTATATCTTACTGTTTACGGTGAGAGCAGCCAGGCCAGCAGCAGGGTCTTTTCTTCCCGTTCAGGACCTCTTCCTGCATGCGCTTAATATGTTTCTGTCTTGTTTCATCTTTCTTTACAGAGGTAATCCAGCAAACCCATTCATTTCTTGCAAGAGGGGTAAGCTCATTCCACCTTATGAGTAACTGGTCATCTGATTTGAGGATGTTTAATACATCCCCGGGGATCTCATGCAGTGCGGTGGGCAATACTTCTATCTGGTTCATTCTCATTCCTCCATAAAAGGCATGATCACGATGTTTATGGGGTTACAATGTCTGACCGTTATCAGCTATAAGCAGTTGTCCTGTCATAGATCTATTAGTTAATGCCAAAAGTACTATTTCTGCTATATCTTCCGGGGTTGAAACATGACCCAGGGGCAACTTTCTTGCTAATTGATTCATTTTGTCCTCATTCCCTTTCCACCATCTTGTTTCTACTGCACCAGGGACGACACAGTTTACTCTTACTTCAGGTAATAGTGCATGGGCTAATGATTTTGATAAACCATGTACGGCAGATTTAGTTACGGCATATGGTAATGACGATCCTAGACCGTTTACCCCTGCAATGCTTCCAATATTTACAATTGCTCCATTACCATCTTTTTTTATAATTGGAGCTGCATTCTTTGCACAATAGAACATTCCTTTTACATTGGTTGAAAACAATTCATCCCATACAGCATCATCTATGAGTTCCAGTTCTTTGAAGGGCAGCTGTTTTGTAATACTTGCATTATTTACAAGATAGTTTATATTTCCGAACCTTTCGCATACTGTTTCAATCATCTTCTTGACCTGTTGTTCATCTGAAACATCTGCCTTTACTGCAATTGCTTCTGATCCCAATTCAACAATCTCTTTAACTGTACTCTCTGCGTCTACTTTGCTTTTGGAATACACAATTGCAATAGAAGCACCTTTTTGGGCGAGCAGGATAGAAACTGCACGGCCGATTCCTGTTCCACCACCTGTTACTATTACTGTTTTGTCTTTCATTTAATTTCCTCTTCTCTAAGATTATTGATCAGATTTAACAAACCGCTTATAGATTGATTAAAAGGCTCAATCGATTTTTTTGATCGTGCAATTACATATCCCCCCTGCAGCGTTGCCGCAATGGTTGAAGACAGCTCCGTTGTATCTATGTCTTTAAGTTCATTCTGCTTGATGGATTCTTCAATCGTTGTTGAAATTTTACCTATTATCCATTGGAACATACTGTTTAAAGGTTCCAATAATTCAGGGTCAGAATATATGTCAGGATCGTAAATTAAACGTCCTATGGGGCAGCCCTTCAATATTTGCCGTTCACGCAGCAAATATTGTTTAACTTTGTTCAGCGGACTTATATCTGCTGAAAATATTGTTTCAATATCATTTTTCATCATCTCAGTATTTTTTTGTATCGCTGCGATTGCGAGTTCTTTTTTTCCTGAAAAATGATGATACATACTGCCTTGACCCACACCGGACTCTTTTTGAATCGCTTTTGGGCTGGTTGCTGCATATCCTTTTTCCCAAAGTAGTTTAACCATTGTCTCAATGAGCTTTTCTTTCGTATCCATATCTGTATCGTACATACTAGTAGGTACAATTACAAGGCCTATTACATAATATTTCTAGATTGGCCTAACAGGGGGTGTGCTGAAGCGGCAGGATATAAAACGGCTATGCCTGGGGATGAGATGCTTTCCGGGGATATATAAACATCCTGAAAAGCTCTCATCGGGACTCTCAATTTATCCTCTTACACTTTTCATAATAAAGTTGAAGAGCAGGGGATAGAGAATGGACAGGGGCAGGGCGCAGAGAAAACTGAGGCCGAAAGCTCTGATCCATATCGGAAAAAATCCGGGGTTAAGTCCGAAATTGAAAAGAGTCATAATGAAAGATATGACTACTGACATGGTCAAAGCCATTGTAAATGTGAACAGGTTCTTCTCCGTCTGAGGGGAAATTTTCATAATAGTATCCTTTGTAAAATATATTTATGGACTGACCAATAGTAGACTGGTCTAGTATCTGGGTAAAAAAAATTAATCGGCTAATTTCAGAAGCAGGGTTTTCAGAGTTTCAAGCTCTTCCCCTGTAAAGTTACTGAAGGCTTCACTGATGCTCTCCTTTGCCAGAGGTTCAATTTGCTGCCTAATTCTGATGCCCTTGTCTGTTAAATGGATCTGATACGCCCGTTTGTCATGTTCATCCCTCAACCTTTTGATCAGGTTGTTCCTCTCCATCCTGTCGAGGGTTTTTGCAAGTGCTGCGGGATCCCTGTTATAGACCTGGGCAAGGGATTTCTGATTCATCGATTTGTGATCGTAGAGGAGGCTGAGAATGCCCCACTGTTCCCTGGTTATCTGAAACTTTTTGATCCTGTTGTGAAACGCTTTTTTCACAGTGAGATCTGCGCAGTGCAGTAAAAAGCCCAGTGAATCCTTTTCGCTGTAAATATCAAACCCCTTTAATAGTAGACTGGTCTATTATATTGAGGATTATCGAATTTCTATTCTGATATGTCAATATTTGAAACCCCTCTTTATCTCCTGCGCCAATAGAGGCTGCGCAGATATCTGAATTTGCATCCTACTAATAAAACTATATATAGTTTGAGTTATATGTAGATATTTCTTATCTTATCTGTATAGAAGGAGTACCAAATGTACAGTATCAGTAAAAAATCCTCCCTGAGCTTTTCCGACACACTTGAAAAAACAAAATCGGAACTGAAAAAAGAGGGCTTCGGTGTGCTCACCAATATCAATATAAAAGCGACTCTCAAAGAGAAACTGGGTGTAGAGCGGGATAACTACGTTATTCTGGGTGCCTGCAACCCTCCCAATGCCCATAAGGCGCTGAACGCGGAGATCGAAATCGGTTTGATGCTACCCTGCAATGTGATTGTCTATGAGAAGGAGGGAGACACATATGTCTCGGCGATCCGCCCCTCCGTTGCCATGGGGATGATCGATAATCCCGGCCTGGTTGATGTTGCCGGTACGATTGAAGAGAAGCTCCAGCGGGTCATTGAAGGGGTTTGAAAGACTCAACGGGCAAGAGGGCTTGAGGTTCAGCAATTCCATTTATCCTTTGACAGAAAAGGAAACTATTCCTACCATTCAATAGGATATGATTAATTATCTGTTTATTCATAAATTCTACGCCCTGTTTATTGGCCGCTTCTTTGACAATGCTGAGCATAGACACCATGCAGTGCAGCTTTGCTCGGTGTTAGAGGGAGAAATGGAGATCTCTGTTAATAACAGGGTCTTAAGAGGGTCTTCTTTTCTGATCGCTCCTGATTGCCCGCATAAAGTGTTTGAGGGGGAAGGGGAGCTGTTTCTCCTGTTCCTCGATCCGGAAATAACTGCCGGAAAGACTCTTACAGAGAAATACTTGAGCACAAATCCATGGGTCCGGATTGATCTCTCATCCATTTTCAAAGGGATTCAGGAACCAATCACATCTGAGAAAATAACAGCTCTTATGAGCAGCCTGTTAAGAGAATTGGATGTTGAGCTGCAGCAAAATATTGATCCGAGAATCCTTAAAATTATCGATATCATAGAGCACAGTTCCTTCAAGAAAGACAGAATCAAAGCCCTAGCAGAGGAAGTCTCTCTTTCAGAAAGCCGTCTCCAGTGTCAACACCGGAGCTAATTTGCAGTTTTCCACCGGAATGGAATTGCAGGTTCACGGCTTAAAGGAAGTCAACGACTCCCATTTTCATCCGGTCCTTCATCCGGTATGAATCTCCCTGTAAACTGACAACATGAACATGGTGTAAAAGTCTGTCCAGAGTAGCCGTGGCAACAGCATCGTCAGCCATAATTTCACCCCATTTCCCAAAGGTCTTGTTTGTCGTCATGATAATGCTTCCTGTCTCATAACGGGCATTAACCAGCTGAAAGAACAGTGTAGCCTGCTCCGGAGTAAGATTTTCATAACCAACCTCATCCATAAGCAATAGATGGGGCTTACAAAACCACTTCAGCTTGGATTTAAGCTTTCCCTGTTCCCTGGCGCGGCTAAGCCGCTCGAAGAGATCCATAGCGGTGATGTAGTAGGCCGTGTAACCTTCCCGGCAGGCCTTGGCTCCCAGTGCCAATAAGAGATGCGTCTTGCCCAGCCCACTCGGCCCCATCAGGACGACGTTCTCACGGCGATCGATGAACGCCAGCGAGGAGAGTTCAGAGAACGTCTTCTTTGATAGACCGCCCTGAAGCCAATCCAGTTCAAACTCATCCAGACCTTTCTCCTGGGGGATACCAGATAGCTTCAACCTCATTCTGGCCTTTCGCTCAGACCGTGGTATGGCCTCCGTCTCCAATAAATCGGCAATGGCTTCAAGCAGTGGCTGTTCATGCCGCTGAGGATGCCCAAGATAGCTCTCAAAGGAGGCTGCCATAGATGTTAGCCCCAGAGATTCCATGCGTTCTGTGAGAAATGATACGGATATCTGACTCATGCTGACACCTCGAACAGATCATCATAAACCATGGGGTTTCGAGTATCGACTTCGGGTTCTTTTCTTTCAGAAGCCGGTTTATTGGTTTGTGGGCCCGACTGTTCCTTCCATAAGACCTGCAGAGCCTTTCGATCCTCCTCTCTCCAGTAAGAGCCGTTACGTCCGGTAACGCGGGGGATATCACGAACTATTTGCTCCGAATCGTAGAGTGCCCCATCACCGTCCAAGGGATGAATCCTCAGAATCAGTTTATGGCCAATATATTTGGGGGGAACGCTGAAACGGTTGGTCTTATGGATGACCGTAGACTCCCTGTTAACCGTGAGAATATGCTGGGAACGACAATCAAAGTCTGTATCAGGCAACAACAACATCGCTTTCTTGTCTTCACTGAAGCGGTCCTGCCTGGTTTCATTGAAATCCCGCAGCTTCTTGGTCATCAGATTTGAGATCCATCTGTTCACACGATCATCCATCTCATCAATCGTCAAACCGTTTTCCAGGTAACGCAGAAAACCATCCTCATAGGTTTTGATATACCGTTCAACCTTTCCCTTGGTTTGAGGACGACGTACACGGCAACGTCGAGGGATAAATCCGTAATGATTGGCTAGACGTAGCAGGTGCCTATTCGGCCGCCACAATCCTTCTGAGTCCCGAATGAAGGCCGTTTTCATGTTGTCGTAAAGAATCTCACACGGGACCGCTCCGAAATGGTGGAAAGCCAAGACATGACAGGCCAGAACAGTAGCCTGATCCATCTTTGTGGTGTGGATGGTAAATGGCGTCCTGCTGTATCCAAGAATCATGTTGAAGGCATAGACCTTCATTTTCTCCCCGCCGACATCTCGTAGCCCGGCTTCCTTCCAATCCACCTGGGCCTGAAGTCCGGGGATTGTCTCAAACCTGATTACGGCCTTCTTTGCCACTCGATGAGCAACCTTCGCCGCATAGTCACGTAGTATAGTGATCTCTCCGGAGAATCCCCTCTTTTTTAACTCTGTAAGAAGTACTTCCCGGTTGTAATCCGGAGTCTCTTCAATTACGCTGTCAATGAACGGTTTGAATGGGTCGAGCTTGCTCGTATATATCCGCTTCTTCCGTTTGCGTGGAGTCTCTGAAAGGTAGTAATAAACAGTTCGTTCTGAACATCCGAGTTCATCGGCAATTTGACTTATCGTGTACTTCTGCCGACGTAGTAAATGGGCTTCATGCATTTGCAGCTCCAACATTAGGGAGGTGCCTCCTTCTGGTCTTTGGTGTGGTTACCTAAACCATCGGAGGTTACCTCCTTTTTCTTGTGCCGGACCCTGCAAATAGACTCCGGGGATTTACTGCAGTTTAACTTCGTTGCTTACATCTCCAGCATCTGTTCAAGGAAAATATTGGAATACCAATCCAGAAATACCTTTTATGGAAAAGACTGGGCAGCGGCATTCAATCAATTCAAAACAGCAGTGATCTTACCTCAGCAGCCCATGATGCGGGATTTTCCGACTCCGCACATTTTTCAAGAACCTTTAAAGAGATGTTCGGAGTACGTCTGAAGGAGCTCTTCAAAGAAGCGGGGCAGGTAAGTGTAGTCTTTCTGCACTAATTCTCTTATCGCAGCAGAATCATTCAATTTTTCTCCCTTCTACCCTGATACATTACAGATAAAGCGCATTGGGGGTAGAGGTATGAAAGCCTTTCTTGAAAGACATATTCCAGTGTTTTTCACTATGATTATTTTGGGGGGAGTGCTCTGGGGCCTCACAGGGATCGGGTATATTTCAGGAAGAAACCTGAATGTCATACATCTTCTTCTAAACCCGTACAGAAAGATAGAGGGGCTTATTTACATGCTGATTGGTTTTTGTACGGCGGCAAAGACCCTCTACAATCTTATCTGGGATAAACCGAAAGACCCGCCTTATATTGTCTTTATTATTTTTACTGTTGTTGCATTCGGATTCTACTGGGGCATTATCGGATGGGGTATGTTATTCGGTATAAACCTGAATTTTGCTGACAAGCTCTCCGGTCCCGGTGTCACGGCACTGGGCATCCTCTACTACACTGTCGGAATCTTTGCGCTCATCAAATTATTCAACTTCATTCATACCCATAAAAAGTATAAGAAATAAAAGGGCTACTCCGGCTTCTGCACTGTCACAGCGACATTTCCGGTTTTATGACCCATCTCAACATATCCTGTACTCTTTTACACTGCCGAAGGGGAGCTGTTACGAGCCAATAAACTTCATCTACTTGAGAAATACTCATCCTCAAGAATACTCATATTGATCAGGGACCAATACTCATCGTTGTATTTTCGATAATCCCTGAATGTTCCTTCCTCTTTAAAACCGGCTTTTGTATAGCTTTTTATGGCTCCGATATTAAAATCAAATACTCCCAAGTCAATTCTATGCAGCTTGAACTCAGTAAATCCCTTTTTAAGGATCTTCTTTATGAGGTCAGTTCCATAGCCTCTATTAAGATATTTCTTATTCCCGATTAGAACTTTGCCAATGCGAGCAGAGTCATTTAACTTATCTATACGCAGCTGGATATGACCGACTATTTCATCTGACTCATAATCATATACAGAAAATACCTTTAAAGAGTCATCTTCTGATGCCTCGTTGATCGTATCCAGCAATTGTGCACGGGTCAGGGGAAATGTATAACCCGGCCCAGCCCACTGAAGACAGAGTTCTTCAGAGTCAATCCAGGAAATAAGAGAGTCAATGTCTTTTTCAGAGAACACCTTCAGCTTCGTCATAGTTCTTCTTTACTAATGTAGATACCGATTTCTAAGCAACGCCCGCATCAGCTGCAATTTTGTCCCGAAGGGTTGGTGTAGTTTTTGAAATGAGCAAAGCGACTTCAAAAACTATGACAAAAAAATTGTCAGTTGCATGCGATTGTTATATTTCAGTATCAATATGATATCCATGAAGATATACCATCATCAGATATTTCTGTTTCCTGACATCTTTTTGCAATATTCCTAAAGGCAAAACCTACAGATGATCCCTCATATCTAGACCAAAAAATACATTCTCTAATAAGCTCATCCCAATTGGTATATGATTTGAACTTAATTCCTCTTGATTCAGCCCATCTGGTTGCTGCAGAATTATCAATAATTTGTTGTGCTGATGAAACAGCAATGACTGAGGCTGTCTGAATATCTGTACTAGACAAAGAATCTAAGAAGATTTGTATATCATTTTCTGTTATGGGTTTATCTTTAACTTCAAAGACTCGTTCGATCACTTTATTTTCATTCGTGTAGAAAATACAAATATCCCCAGGATGGTTTCTGCTTGGATCGTTGATTCTTCCACTTAGAATCAAATTACTTCCATACATGGTATCAAGAAGACCTGCAGATACAGCCTGAGCTCTTTTACCACCTTCGCTGTTTTCAGAAGTAAAGTCATTAATTTTCTTTATTAAGTCATCCAGACCAAGTTGATCACCTTCAAGGTCAGAATACGTAATAACTTGTTTCTTCTTTTTCCTTACCTGGATAAATGATCTCAGAGCTTCTCTAGCTGATCTTTCAGTTGATAGTAATGAAAGAGCATGCAATGCCTCTTGAAGGATATTCAAAGCCTCAGCTGCATCTGAACGTACTTTGAAATCCTCCGTAATTCTTGCTTTACCAAAGAATGGCTGATTATTGAGAGGCTCTCTACCAGTAACACCTAAATCAATACCAAGTCTTTTTGAATGTGCCGCTAGAACTTCTTTACAAAGTGCTCTTGCAGAATAAGTAGTACTATTCTTATCTTCTCCAACCTGAAGAGAAAATACATCAACGCTGATTTCTGTTGCCTTAGCCAATAACGCAGTACCAAGCATTGCTATCATAGTTTTATTTTTTGTCTTACATTCTTCACTAATCCGTTTAGTCAATTCAACCCAATATCCGTCCATTTCTATTGAATTAGTATGGGAAAATTCCTCTTCTAGAATTTCCAATGATTTTTTATAGTCAATTTTCATTACTGTATTATCTCCAAGAAAAAAAGTTTAAAGGGTTACACTGTAATACATTACATATTCTAGAAATATTTTTAAGAGTGGTATTATAGTAAGTCCTACTTCCTAAAGATTTCAATGTATCCACAGAAATGGATGTAGCTTCAGAGAGAGCTTCATAGGTCAGATGTATACCAGTCCTAGATTCATAATCATATAGAGCATCCCTAAGCTCAAAACTTAACTTCTCCATTGTTTCAGTGTATTGACAATACACGATTTGTCAATTATTTTTTAACTAAGGTTAATATGAAAAAGAAAAATAGTTTGAAAATAATTAGTCTCTTTTCTGGTGCTGGTGGTCTTGATTTTGGATTAGAGGCTGCTGGTTTTGAAACAGCAGTATGTATTGAGATGGATAAGCACTGCTGTAATACATTAAGAGAAAACCGAGATTGGAATGTATTAGAAGGTAAAATAGAAACTTTTTCTTCAAAAGAAATTCTTTTTAAAGCCGGTCTAAAGCCTAAAGAAGCTTCATTATTAGTGGGAGGCCCTCCTTGTCAACCATTCTCAAAATCTGGGTACTGGAAAACTGGAGATTCATTACGTTTAGATGATCCAAGGGCGAATACTCTTGAAGAATATATGAGAGTACTTGAAGATACCCTCCCAGAAAGCTTTATTTTAGAAAACGTATTTGGATTAGCGTACAAAGGCAAAGATGAAGGATTGAATTATTTAAATGATAGAATACGACAAATAAATGAAACTAAGTCTACAAATTATTCTTTTTCTTGGAAAGTTCTCAATTCAGCGCATTTTGGAGTCCCTCAAATAAGAGAGCGAGTTTTTATTGTAGGTCATAGAAATGGTAAAATATTTAATTTTCCAGATCAAATATTCTTCAATCCAAACGAGTCAGAATTCGAAATGGATAATTATTTCTATTTTCGAACAGCTTGGGATGCAATTGGGGATCTAGATAATACAAAAGAATCATCAGAGAAATCAAAAGTTGGTGGTAAATGGGGTGATTTGTTACCCTCTATTCCCGAGGGGAAAAACTATCTATACCACACGGAGCGTGGCGATGGAGAAAATTTATTTAAATGGAGATCTAGATATTGGAGTTTCTTATTAAAACTTGCAAAAGATCTCCCTAGTTGGACGATTCAAGCCCAACCAGGCTCTGCTATTGGTCCATTTCATTGGAAAAATAGACGACTAACAATGCGAGAATTAGCTCGTTTACAAACATTCCCTAATAATGTAATTGTAACAGGGGGTACTTCTAATATTCAAAAACAAATTGGTAATGCAGTGCCTTCTTTGTTAGCTGAAGTAATAGGAAGAGAGATTGCGACACAGTTCTTTAACATAAAATATAAAACTGAATTAACTTTATTACCGCCAAAAAGAAAACCAATCCCGAAATCAGAGAAAGTTCAAAAAGTAGCTGAGAAGTATTTTGATTGCATCAAGAATAATTTAATTCCTCTTGAAATTTAACGCCGTTTTTAGCTGATTCCGCCAGTAGGCGCGATTGTTGCGAATGCAAGAATCGTGCTCTACCAGGAATACAGCTACAAAACCTTGTTATGCTGATCATTATTATTGTAATCTATCTAAGCAACATTTTTTATATTTTTTTCCTGATCCACAAGGACATTTTTCATTTCTTCCTATTTTCCCTGACTTCTTATATAAATCGGGGAATTCTTGGATTTTCCCTTTTGATACTTTAAGTTGATCAGTTTCAAAAAACTTGAATTGAGCATTTTGTTCTCTATAATATTGTTCATTTTCATTATTCCAATTACTACATTCTAATAATACAAAATCCTCTGAAATTTCTTGGTTCAATTTTGGAGCATCAATTCCAATACCAACAACTTTATTGAGATTTCTAAATTTATTTTTGGCTGCACCACATGCGATCTCAAGTAGTTTTTGACGTATTTCTCTGTGATCATGACTTTTACTTTTCACATTTAACTGTAAAATAACATATGCTGTTTTATCATAGAATGATGGTAAAAAGGTAATTTTTCTTGTTACATCATTATTAGAAATAGGAAACTCATTGATTGATTTTAATATGCGATCAGATAATTCTCTTCTAACGAAACGTGGTTCCTTAGCCATTTCCCTAATGGCACTTAGGTCATTGAAAAGATCAGAATTACCTAACAAAACTCCGTCTAATGCATTCTGACAGGTCTTTTGAATAAGTTCATCCCAAGTATAAGATCTTTGATTTTCGATAGATTTTATTCTGTATGATTCTGATTCAATATATTCTTGCCAATAACCTTCTTCTATAAGCATACTTGTGCATTTTTTATCGTTTTGCTGAATCCTATGAGAGTTAGTATTTTGGTCATAATTCCTCATGTAAATGGCAAGTAGTTCTTCTTCACCTGTATACATTAGTCCATGTTTTTCAATTGCTTTTTCTTTTTCAATAATGTAACTGCTAAAATCATAAAAGGTATCAAGTTCACTAAATATTAAAGGCAATGAAAATGAATCAAAGACATGGATGGGATTTTTCCTTGTTAATTTTATAAAATATGGTATTTCAGGTTCATCTTCAATATTTAGATCTGTGTAATTTATCAGTAAACTACCACTTGAATTTTTTCCATAATAATTTTCACAAGCCTGTTTAGCACCATGAGCTATAACAATCTTATGAATTTGGATTCTATCTTTATTATATTGAATAGGGAAAATTTGATTTTTTTGGCTATCTAAATATATTTTCGAGCCATTTCTAATATATTTCTCAGCACCGTATGCTGTTTTAATTTGCTTTTCAATTACCTTTTTTTTCCATCTTTTCCATAAAACATTTTTATCAGTATTGGTATCCTGATTTAGTATATTGCTATTTCTATCAAAAAATATAAATAAATGATTCTCAAATATTGCGATCAAATCACATAACTCGTCAGTATCTTCTTTTATTGGATTTGGATAACTCCAAACCTTAAGAAAAGTATCTTCACAGAGTTTTGCAAGGAAGTTTTCTGTTTCAGTTACACCTTCTGACTTGATTATTCTCATTTAAGCTTATTTTCCCTCATTCTGCATAACTTAATTTAATAGTTGTTCTATGAATTCCCGTATAGCCGGAATTATATTGAATCAGTTCAACAATATCCTTGTAGGTCCCTGGTTATACTGATTCAGTATGATTCTGACATCCTGTTCATATACTGTATCATGCACCTGGAGTATTGTCCTTTTCTTTATTTTTGATGGGGTAAAAAAGGGGTGGGGGAGTGAAGGCTTTCTTGATAGGGCAGGCCCCTAGCGTCAGTGATAGGAGCTGCGCCGCAGGCTGGTCGTAAAGCTACCGCTTTACTGCTCGCCTATGCAGCCGGAGGCGGTCTTAGGCCGAAGGCTTAAGACGGAACCAGCGCATAGCACGGCTCTTTCCCCTGAAAGGGGGAAGAGAGACGCCCAACTTATAAACAAAAAAGGGAAGCTGCCGCTTACGCAGGGCTTCCCTTATATCTTTTTAGCTTGAATGGATCAGTCTACAGAGACCATCCAGCCGAAGCGGTCTTCCACAACACCGTACTGAATGCCCTTGAGCTCCTTTAAGAGGCTCATGGATGTTTCACCGGGCTTACCGTCACCGAACTCGGTTTTGGCTCCCTTGTGGGTCAGGCTTGTGATGGGAGTGATCCCTGCGGCGGTACCTGAAACAAAGCACTCTTTGGCATCGGCGAGGACTTCATCGATAGAAAGCTTGCGCTCTTCCACCTTGATGCCCCTGTCTTTGGCAAGGGTGATAATGCTCTTTCTTGTGATTCCAGGGAGGATGGTGTCGCCAAGTTCGGGAGTGACAAGAGTACCGTCCTTTAAAAGGGCAAAGAAGTTGCAGGAAGATCCCTCTTCGATGTACTTCTGCTCCTTGGCGTCAAGGAAGACGGCTTCCATGAATCCTGCCTGTACCGCCTTTGTCTTGGCAAGGGTGGGGATGACGTAGTTGGCGTCGCACTTGATCCAGCCTGTACCCTTGGGGGTGGCTCTGACCATGTCTGTGGTGCAGGCGTTGAAGTTGTCTCCTGAAAAGTAGGCCGAAACGGGGGTGTTGATAACCACAACCCAGGGGGCCTTGGAGAGGTTGACTCCGATGCCGGGCTCAGACCATGTGAAGGGGCGGATATAGATGGCAGAAGCGCTCAGGAAGTTGTCTTTTTCCCAGGCGGGATCGTATTTGACTGTGAAGCCGAGGTCATCGTTCTTTTTGACTGTTCCAAGCATGGCTTTGACACAGAGCTCTTCATCCACACCGGGCATTCCAAGGCCGATCATGGACTTGGCCATACGGGATGCATTTTCGTCGGGACGGAAGACTTTCATGCCGCCGTCTTTCTGGGGGTAGGCTTTGGCGCCTTCAAAACAACCCAGACCGTACTGGCTTGTATAATTGACAAGGGGAAGGTCGGGGAAGGAATTCCTTCTGCCGTGGAGGGCTTCAAGCTCATCTGCGCTGAGAGCCGCCTCCTCTTCGGGGCTCATATGCTCCTGTTCTATAAAGTTGCCGGACCATTTTCCATCAAATTTGCCGACGTAAACCCATGGGTTGATAGCTAGTGTAAAGGCCATACATAGACTCCTGTAAACTCGTAAGTGACTTTTGTAAGTTTATTATGTAATATCTAAATAGTCGAGCCGGAGAACGGTTGTTTTGCTTGCGCTTTTCCGGTCATTACGTTGTGGGAGGAGATTTGTGGTAGATCATGTAGTAATTATGGCCGGTGGAGCTGGAAAAAGGCTCTGGCCCGCTTCCAATAACAGCAAACCCAAGCAGTTTATGACAGTCCAGGGAAAGGACTCCCTCTTTGGTGGAACCGTCAAACGGGCGGCCTCTTTAGGCATTAAGGGGAAGATCCTTGTGGTGACCCATAAGGACCATGTACAGGCGGCACTTGAGGACAGTCTCAGCCTTCCTGAAGAGGTCCGGTCAAAGATCGTTCTTCTGGCAGAGCCTGAAGCGCGGAACACCGCTCCGGCCCTCTCCTATGCGGCGGCCTGGCTGAAGGAGAACGGCGGGGATGCCTCTGTTCTTGTGCTGGCTGCAGACCACCTGATTGATGACCTTGAGGGATTTAAAAAGGATGTGGAAGACGCATCGGTGCTTGCCGGGCGGGACAGTCTTGTCGTCTACGGCATTGAGCCCACCTTTCCCTCCACAGGATACGGATATATTGAAGCCGGAGAAGCGGATGCCCCCGGTTATAAGGTTGTCTCCTTCAAGGAGAAGCCCGATCTTTCGACTGCAGAGAAGTTTATTTCGGCGGGAAACTACCTGTGGAACTCGGGGATGTTCACCTACAGGCTGAGCGTTTTTGAAGCGGAGATGCTCGCCGGAACCCCTGAGATGATTAAGCCCTTTCTGCCTTCCTTCAACTGCCCCGCCTCGGAGGTTCAGAACGGAGTGACCGTTGTGATGCCCGATGCCGACCTGACGGCCCTCTACGGATCGCTGCCGAGGGAGTCTGTGGACTATGCGCTGATGGAGAAGAGTTCAAAGATAGCCATGGTACGCTCCGGTTTTGACTGGAACGATGTGGGAAGCTGGGATGTGATTGCCGAGCTGAACCCCGAGCCCGAAGTGCCCGTCTTTACATCAGGTGAGGGCAACTTTGTCTACTCAGATATTCCCGTTGCACTCTGCGGAGTTGAGGACCTTATTGTGGTTATTAAAAACGGAAAAGCCCTTGTGTGTAAAAAGGGGATGAGCCAGCTTGTAAAAGATGCGGCGGAGACACTGAAATAGGGGACTTCCGGGAGGCAGAACGCTGACTCCCGGAGTCTTCCTGAAATGATCGGAATCAGGAGAGAAGAGGAACGATCTCTTCGGCTGTGAGCAGCTTTCCTGTACTTACGACCTTCCCGTCCACGGCGATGGCGGGGGTGGACATGATCTGGTAGGCCATGATGGCATTCATGTCTTCCACTTTTACAATTTCCGCGTCGATACCGGCGGAGGCGACAGCCTCTCTTGTGTTCTTTTCAAGAGTCTTGCAGCGGGCGCATCCTGAGCCCAGAACTTCTATTTTCATTTTAAACCTTCCTTCAAACCCGGGAGCAGTCCCGAGTCTTAATAAACAATATTAAAGAGCCAGCCTGTCAGTGTGAAAAAGACAAGGAGCATCACAAAAAAGAGCAGCAGAAGCCGGGGCTTCATTACCTGTTTGAGCATCATAAACTCGGGGAAACTGGCGGCAACGACACTCATCATAAAGGCAAGAGTGGTTCCCACGGGGAGGCCCTTGGCCATGAGGGTGTGGGCCACGGGGATCACGCCGCTTGCATTGGCATACAGGGGGATGCCCAGGACCACGGCGGCGGGGACGGACCACCAGCGGCCCTGTCCCAGATGGTCTGCGATAAAGTTTTCGGGAACAAAACCGTGGAGGGCGGCGCCCAGGCCGACTCCGATGATGACCCACTTCCATACGCGGCTGAAGATCTCCTTCAGCTCGTTTTTGGCAAAGTCATGGCGGTCCTGTAGGCTGAGGCTTTTCTTTTGGGCCTCTTCACCGCCGGGGGAGTTCTCTCCCATGCTTGCGGCCTGCTGCCCCAGGGGGCTCAGGTACTTTTCAGCGCCGATGCGGTCAATGAAGAAGCCTCCCAGGATACCGGCTATGATGCCTGTTGCCACATAGATGACCATGAATTTCAGGCCCAGCATGGAGCCCAGCAGGATGACAGCCACCTCGTTGATCATGGGGGATGTAATAAGAAAGGCCATTGTGATGCCAAGGGGAATACGGGCGGATGTAAAACCAAGAAACAGGGGAATGCTGGAACAGGAACAGAAGGGTGTGATCGCTCCGAAGACCGAGGCCATAACGTAGGCGACGCCCCGTTTCTTTCCCTGCAGATAGGTCCGCACAAGTTCGGTATCCACTGCGGCGCGGATCAGGGCTATAAGATATATCATGACAAGAAGCAGGACAAAGATCTTGCTTGTATCTTCTATGAAAAAATGTACGGCATCGCCGATTTTAGACTCAGGGGCGAGGCGGAAAAGGGAGTAGGCTAAAAAGTCGGCCAGCCATGTAAATATGATCATTTCCGGTTCCTTTATTTCGATGTTTAGCTAAATGTAGCAATAAAGGCTTGCTTTGACAAGAGTGATCTGCTATTTTTGAGAACATGGATATTCTGGTAAATAAAATTAAGGCACTGGGGGAAGGCAACCGCTTCCGCATCTGCATGATGCTGCTTGAGAAGCCTCTGTGTGTCTGTCAGCTTCTTTCGGTTCTTGATATTGCGGGGGGGACCCTCTCCAATCATCTGAAGATCTTAAAGAATGCGGGACTCATCGATCAGAGAAAGGACGGCAAATGGGTGGAGTACTACCTGGCCGGGCCTGAGGCTGAGAAATTTATCAGAAGCAATCTTGCCTTTCTGGAAGACAGGGACCAGATCGAGAAGGACAGAACCCTTATCGGAGTCAGCGACCGCAACAGCTGTTCGGCCGTCAGGGTATAGGCGGCGGCAGCAGGTCCTTTTTTATGTTCCTCAGTGAGTTGAACATATTGTACTTCAGGCTGTCCTTTCCTTCGCTCATCTCTTCCACAATCCCCGCGGCCCACTTGCGGCGGCTCTCCCCCTCATAGGGGCAGTGCTTGGCGGGAATCTCCCACTCCGACTCTTCAACAAATCTCTTTATATGATGCTCCTGAATCAGGCTTAGGGGACGGATCATTGCAAGGTCATCCTCGTACTGAAGCTTTGGGGGCATGGCGGCAAGCTCTCCCTGCCAGCTCAAGTTCATCACAAGGGTCTGCAGAATGTCATCCATATGATGGCCCAGGGCAATGGAGCTGTAGCCCCCCTCCTTGGCAAACTTCAGAAGGGCTTCCCTTCTTTTTCTGGCACAGATAAAACAGTTCAGCTCCTGCCCGGGGCGGAGGGAACTCAAAAGCTCCCGCTCCAGTATGGTGTGGGGAACCTCCCACTGTTTCATAAGTTTTTCAAGAGACGGGGCCAGAGCGGGGGGATGGACCTCTGACTTCACATGGAGGGCGTGAACCGTAAAGGGGACGGGAAAGGAGGCTGACATTCTGTTGAGCAGCCAGGTCATCACAAGGGAGTCTTTCCCTCCCGACAGGGCGATGAGGACCCTGTCATTCGGTTTGATAAGATCGAATTCCATTATGGCCCGGCTCAGCCGTTTGGAGAGCAGGCCCTTTGTGTCTTTTGCCATGGGCCGATTATACAGAGATCAGCGTTTAAGAGCCAGCACCGATCCGGCAGTGATCATCAGGGCTCCCGAAGCCTTGTTCAGGGCCCCGCTGTTCCGGCCCATCCGCCGTCCCGTGTGTTCTGCAAGCAGGGAGTAGGAGCTCATTACCACAGCCAGGGTTACGCTGACAATCAGGGCGACTGTGAGGATGTCCCGGGGGCCAAGGGCCTGCAGGTTCATAAAAGCGGGGAGAAAGCTGCAGTAGAAGAGGATGGCCTTGGGGTTGGATATGGTTATAAGAAGGCCCTCCGAGTAGCAGGCGGCGGGGTGTATTCCCCTGTCTGGAGCAGGGGAGTCTCCACCCCTTGATGGAAGCTCCTCCTCCCGGAGGGCTCTGGAACCCAGTATGCTCCTGATTCCAAGGTAGATCAGGTAGATGCCCCCTCCGATTCTGACGGCTGTAAAGATCCACTGGGCATTCCGGGCCAGCCAGGTCAGACCGCTCAGGGCAAAGCCCAGGTAGATAAGGTCTCCCGTGACGATGCCCGCCGTAGTAAAGAGGGTTTTCCGGAAGCCTGATTTCAGAGTCCGTCCGAGTACTGTAAAAACTCCAGGGCCGGGGGTGACCGCCAGCAGAAACATGGCACCTGAGAAACTGAGGATAGATATCAGATTCATGGCTCTCTCCTTTTGTTTGGTCCTATTATACAAAATAAGCCCGGCGTCTGCCGGGCTTATCTGTGTCGGTTAATCATTTTAAAGCACGATCCGCCTGTAAGCGGCCGGCGTTTTGCTTACGAAATGGCGTGGATCTGCTTCAGGAACTCCCTGGTCCGCTCGTTCTCGGGATTGGAGAAGAACTTTTCGGGAACCTGGCGCTCAACAATCCGGCCTTCGTCCATAAAGATGACATGGTCGGCAACACGGCGGGCGAATCCCATTTCATGGGTTACGCAGAGCATTGTCATGCCTTCTTCGGCAAGTTTGACCATAACATCGAGAACCTCGTTTACCATCTCGGGGTCGAGGGCGGAGGTGGGCTCGTCGAAGAGCATGATCTTGGGCTGCATACACAGGCTCCGGGCGATGGCGGCTCTCTGCTGCTGGCCCCCCGAGAGCTGTGAGGGGAATTTGTAGGCGTGTTCGGCGATGTTTACCCTCTTAAGGTACTTCCAGGCCAGCTTGTCCGCCTCTTTCTGGGAGATCTTCCGCAGCCAGATGGGGGCGAGGGTCAGGTTCTGGAGGATTGTAAGGTGGGGGAAGAGGTTGAAGCTCTGGAACACCATTCCCACCTCTCTTCTGATGGCGGAAACGTCCTTTGTATTCTCTGTAAGCTCATGGCCCATCACGTTGATGGTTCCCTTCTGGTGCTTTTCAAGGCGGTTGATACAGCGGATCAGGGTGGACTTTCCGGACCCTGAAGGACCGCAGATAACGATCTTCTCACCCTGGGCTACCTTGAGGTTTACATCGGTGAGAACATGGAACTCATCGAACCATTTGTTCAGATTATCTATGGAGATGATATAGTCTCCTGTTTCTGCATTTACTTCGGCTGTTTTTTCAATAGTGTCGGTCATTCGGGCACTCCTGTAACACCTGCTGTGGCAGGCAGTGTATTTACTTTGTCTTCCAGCTTGTAGGTCAGTCTGGATATTGTGAAACAGATGATCCAGTAGAGGATACCTGCAAAGATCAGTCCTTCGGGTTCCATTCCAAGCCAGTTGGAATCACTGGCAAGGGGACTTACGATTCCAAGGAGGTCAAACATACCGATGATCAGTACCAGGGTTGTGTCCTTGATAAAGGAGATTGAGATACCACCGATGTTGGAGATGGTCATCTTCAGAACCTGGGGCATGATGATCAGGTAGGACTGAAGTCCGAACTTGAATCCAAGGGCATCGGCGGCTTCGTACTGTCCCTTGTCTATGGACTGGAGCCCTCCTCTTATTACCTCCGCAAGATAGGCGGACTGGAAGATGCTCATACCGATGATGACCCGGATGATCTTGTCCACAGCCACGCCGTTGGGCAGGAAGAAGGGGACAACCACTGAGGACATGAAGAGGATTGTAATCAGGGGAATCCCTCTGAAAAACTCGATGAAGGCAACACAGAGTCCCTTGATCACAGGCAGGCTGCTCCGGCGTCCCAGAGCCATGAGAATGCCCACGGGGAAGGAGTAGAGCAGTCCTGTCACCGAAAGGATAAAGGTAAGGGCAAGGCCCCCCCAGTCATTGGAGGATACCTCGGGGATACCGAAGATCCCCCCCTTCAGAAAGATTGAAATGATAAGGGGGAAGAGGAGCATCTGGGCCGCCATGATAAGGACCTTGTGTTTCACACGGGGCATAAAGTAGGGGATCATGGTGGCTGACATCAGAACCACGGTTACAGGGATGCGCCAGATCTGCACCTTGGGATAGAACCCGAAGGTGAAGAACCGCAGCTTGTTGATGATAAAGGCCCATGTGGCGCCTCCGGGCTGTGCTACATCCCGGTTCTCTCCCGTCCATACGGCGTTGATTAAAGCCCAGTTAATAAACCAGATTCCCAGCTTGATGACAATAAAGGCCATCAGAAGGGTGAGGATCGAGTTCACCGGGGTATTGAAAAACTCCTTCCGCATATAGTGGAAGAAGGATTTTACTTTAGACTTCATAGGGAATGTCCTCCTTGCTGATCATGTCTCCCTTCTTGTTGATGATGGCGTTGTTGTACCAGTTCATCAGCAGGGATGTAATCAGGCTGATGGTGAGGTAGGTGATCATTACAAGAGACATAACCTCCAGGGCCCGTCCGGTCTGGTTCAGGGTGGTTCCTGCAAAGACCGAGGTCAGGTCGGGGTAGGCTACAGCCATTCCCAGTGAGGTGTTCTTTATAAGGTTCAGGTACTGGTTGGTTACAGGGGGGATCATTGTCCTCATGGCCTGGGGGATGATGATAAGCTGCAGCCTTCTCCAGGATGGAAAACCGAGGCTTTTTGCAGCTTCAAGCTGTCCCTTGGGGACGGACAGGATGGAGGAGCGCACAATCTCGGATATATAGGTCGAGGTATAGGTTCCCAGGGCGACAACCACCGAAAAGAGTTCGGGGCGTATTGTCATTCCGCTGGAAAACTTGAATTTCGTGAGTTCGGGCACGACCACATCGTAGGGGCTCATGAGCCATGCGGCGGCAATGGGGATTACCACAAAGAGAAGCTGAAGCGGCCAGAGGGTCTTGTGGACACCTCTTAAGATCAGTTTCTTTTTTACGTAGCTGACATAGGCGATGGCAACAATGGCAACAAATACAAGCAGCAGATAGCTGTGGGAGTTGTCCCGGGGGATAAACGAGGGAATTGTGATTCCCCTGACGTTTACATAGAGCCAGTTGCCGACTCTAAAGGATTCCTTGAAGGGAGGGAGAACATTCAGAAATACAACCTGGTACCAGAAAAGTACATGGAGCAGCGGGGGTATATTTCTCAGTGTTTCCACATATACCAGAGCGGTGGAGCTCATCAGTTTGTTCTTGGACATGCGCATCAGTCCCACAACAAACCCAAGGAATGTAGCCAGGAGGACTCCGATAAAGGAGGCCAGAAGGGTGTTCAGCAGACCTATAACAAAGGTCCGTCCGAAGGTGTCCGCCTCGGTGTAGGAGATCAGGGTCTGGCTGATAGAAAAACCGGCGGTGTTGTTCATGAAATCGAAACCGATTCCGATGTTCCGCTTGGTGATATTATCTATGTAGTTGTATCCGAAAAATATAAAAAGACCCAGAAGAGCAACAATTATACCTGTCTGGATCATGAAATTCCGGCTTTGTGTTTTATTCATTTTTTAAACCTGTAGAGTAATTTCAGACTCCCCCGACCGGAGCTCCGGAGGGGGATATCTGTATTGAAAAGGTCTTAGCGGATGGGCATTCCGTACTGCAGACCGCCGTCGGCCCACTGTGCGTTCAGTCCTCTGTCGATTTTCAGGGGAGAACCGGCACCAAGGTGCTTGTCGAAGCTCTCACCGTAGTTACCAACCATCTTGACGATGTTGTAGGCCCACTCTTCGCTCAGGCCGTAACCGGAAGCGATATTTCCTTCTACACCCAGAAGTCTTTTGACGTTGGGGTTGGTGCTGGAAGCCTTCATTTCATCAACATTTTCGGATGTTACACCGTACTCTTCGGCGTTCAGCATAGCCATAAGGGTCCATTTTACAATGTCGAACCACTGCTCGTCGCCTTCGCGGACAACGGGTCCAAGGGGCTCTTTGGAGATAACTTCGGGAAGCATGATGAAGTCGTCGGGGTTTTTGAACTTGGTTCTTAAGGCGTAGAGCTGTGACTGGTCGCTTGTTACAGCGTCGGCACGTCCGGCTTCAAGAGCGGCAGAGGCCTGGTCGTTCTTTTCAAAGGTGATCAGTTCAAGTTCCATGCCTTCTTTTCTGAAGTAGTCGGAGAGGTTCAGCTCTGTAGTTGTACCGGACTGTACTGCGATTGTGGCACCGTCGAGTTCAGCAAGGCTTGTGATTCCGGACTCTTTGGAAACCATGAATCCCTGACCGTCGTAGTAGTTAACACCGGCAAAGTTCAGGCCGAGCTGGCTGTCTCTGGTGGCTGTCCATGTTGTTACACGGGACAGGACATCGATCTCACCGGACTGCAGAGCGGTGAATCTCTCTTTTGCAGAGAGGGGACGGCACTCAATGGCATCGGGGTCGCCGAGAACAGCGGCTGCAATGGCGCGGCCCAGGTCAACATCGAATCCCTGCCAGATACCTTCGCTGTCGGGAGCGGAGTATCCGGGGACACCGGCTGTTACACCGACGATAACCTTACCGCGTTCTTTAACGATATCCAGTGTGGATTTGGCATCTGCGGGTGCGGGTGCGGCTTCTGCAGATGCAGCGGGCGCTTCCTTGGAACCACAGGAAACCAGCATGGTACCGGCAAGCGCGATGGTTGCCAGCAGAATAAGCATTTTCTTGATTTTGATCATTTTTTTCTCCAGATCAGTAAAAGATTGTATAGATAGACAAATGCAATCTTTGTGCCAATTCATTGATGACCCCCGGTATGGGGATGAAAAAGAAAATCAGGCAGGAACTGGAGCTTTTTTAAGTTCATTATTGTAGGAAAAGTAGTAAATATACACAGAAATGTAGATTTTGTTGACAAGGTACATTTTTTACGAATATCGAAAAAAAGGCGGCTGTTTAATGTGACAGCCGCCATCGGATGAGTTTCAGTTTAAAGATATGTTATCGGGGCGAGACAGAGCCCAGACCGGATACTCTGATGTTTTCTTCCTTTACGTAACCGCCGTATTCCACCGATCCCATGCCGCTGATTACTCCGTCCAGTGTTCCTCCCGCCATATCCAGAAGGATCTCTCCGGCTCCGCTCAAGTTTACACTGGCATTGATGCTCTTCACACCCCTCATGTCCATCTGCCCGGCTCCCGCACAGATCAGATTCAGGTCTGTGTATTCAGATTTCAGACCCTTGATCTTACCCGCTCCGGCAAGGGTGATGGACAGCGATTCTCCGGTGAAGCCTGAAAACCTCATATCTGCACCGCCTGCGATTACAATGCCCTTCAGATCTGGCATTGAAATATTCAGGGTAAAGCCGTTGCCGTCAAAGGCGGATTTAATGTCATTTCTTACTGTCAGAGTCTGTCCTGTCTGCTGTGCTGTGACTCTGTCCAAAAGATTTTCAGGGCCTTCCACCTGAACCGCGTACTCCTGGCTCTGTGTTATTCTGACCTCCCAGGCCCCTTCCAGGCTCAGGGATGAAAAGTCTTTCAGTTCAAAATCCATCGTCACGTCATCTCCGGGTTCCATGTTTCCATAATCTGTGTATCCGCTGATCTGCCTGTCCAGATAGATTCTGGTTCCTATCATTCCTATAATTATCAGTCCTGTGACAACAAGCAGGGTCGTTCCCAGAATCTTAGTGCTGTTCTTCATTTCCAGCCTCCTCCTCAAGGAATCTGCCGTATCCGTCAACAAGTTCCTGAAAGTCTATCTCAAGGAGTTTCACCATCTTGTAAAACTCGGGCAGTGTATTTGTGATGAACTCTTCCTTCTTCATCAGTTTCACCTCTTTTTCCGCTTCCGGGGAGAGAAAATATCCAATACCCCGTTTGTTGTAAATAACTCCCTTCTCCTGCAGCAGGGCATAGGCCCGCATTACAGTGTTGGGATTCACCTCAAGCTGAACCGCCATCTCCCGTACCGAGGGGATCTTGTCCTCTGCCATCCATATTCCCTGAAGTATGTTGTCAGAAAAGTAGTCGGCAATCTGAATATATATTGATTTTTTGTCTTTAAACTCCATCTTTCACCTCAACCTCTTTCATCCTCATCCATGAAAGGAACCAGAAGAAGGGGGCAAGGACTCCGAAGTAGAGGATTTTGAAGGTGTTGATCAGCACAGGGTTCATCGTCAGCAGACGTGAACCCAGAATCTGTCCCGCCATAGTAAAGTAGAAGGAGTTGCCCATGAATGACTCACGGATGGGAGTCAGGAATATAAGGTATCCCATGGCTCCAAGAACAATGCTCAGGACCATCTGCAGAACACTGAGGGTCAGTATGGTTTTGATAAAGTTGTATTTTCTGAACCAGAGCGCTCCCAGAAAGAAGATGGACTGAACGATCATGTAGTGTCCCACATTGATCCAGACCTCCCTTGTAAAGGGATTGAACAGGGGGGGCCTGTAGGTGAAGAAGATCCTGTATATCAGAATATTCAGGGATGAGGCTGCAAAGAACACGACTATAAGGGCCAGTACATAGCAGATTGTCGAGAGCAGCAGCTTTTCAAGAAACTTCTCCAGCCTGGAGGCAGGAGTCATCAGCCAGTAGTGAAGTCTGTCGGCGCTGTGGGCGTCCTTGAATATGAGGCTTGTAAATATAAGTCCGCCGCCCCAGAGGAGGGTCACAAAGAGGCTGAAACCCGAATCGCTGCCGCCGCTTCCGGCGGTTGAAACAAGGAGTATAAAGAAGGAGGCGCCAAGCACGGCAGCTCCCGTGACAATAAGGCTTCTGTAGCCCTGAAGAAGGTCTTTTCTGAACAGAAGGTAGAAGCGCTTCAGATCAAATATGTTATTCATGAGAGACCTCCTTTGCTGACGGCGAGGTTGAAGAGAAACTCCAGATCCACACCTTTTTCATCCGGGCCGGGACCCTTGACGGCCACATTGTATCCGCCGAGCACCTTCTCGCTGTAAATCGCCTGTGACGGCACGGGTTCTTCGGATGAAAACTCCACATGGTAGCTGTTCATTATGTCTTCTATAGAGCTGTTCAGGATGATCCTGCCCCTGTCGACGATGATCACGGGGTCGATAAGCATTTCCATATCCCTGACCTGGTGGGTGGATATAAGCATTGTCTGGTTTTCAAGGTCCATTCCTGCCGCCACCTGGCGGAACTGGCTCTTTGACGGGATGTCCAGTCCGTTGGTCGGCTCGTCCAGAAGAATGAGGGGGCACCCTGTGGATGCGGCAAAGGCTATAAGGAACTTCTTTTTCTGCCCGTAGGAGAGGTTTGTGAGCTTCTTGTCATTGGGAACCTCAAAGAGCTCAAGAGCCTTTCTGAACTGTTCTTGACTGAATCCGGGATAGAAGGGGGCGTTCAGATCCACATACTGACTCCCTTTTATTTCAGGGACGCTGATCTCCTCAGGCAGATAGAACATCTTCGACAGCATGGCGGGGCTTCTGCGTCCCGGATCTTCGCCCATTGTAAGGCAGGTTCCGCTATGGGGGAAAAGCTGTCCCGAGATTATCTTCAGGAGTGTGGACTTCCCGGCTCCGTTTTTTCCAAGAAGGCCGTAGAGTCCCGGCTGGACACTCAAGGAGAGCTCGTCAAAGAGCGCTTCCTTTCCGTACTGGAATACCAGATTGCTGATTTCTATTGCAGCTTTCAATTTATCTCCTCCCTGTAAATAAGGAATGTATCGGTCTCAAAAATCTTGTGTTACATGGTGTATTAGGTAAGTAATACACTAATAAGGTAAACCTGAATCGCAGGGAAGTCAAGGACTGAGCCGGAATTCTGCATAAAAAGGATGAAAAAGAAAAAACTTGCTTCTATACATAGAAACAGTTACAATGTCCTCACTGACTCAAAATCTGAAATAAAGGAAGGCCCCATGGGATACTTTAAAATGAACCCGGATGAAAAAGGAAACTTCGGTGAGTTCGGAGGATCTTTTATTCCCCCTGAACTCCAGAAGGAGATGGACAAGATTACTGATGCTTATTTCTCTATAAGCAAGTCCCACGATTTTATTACCGAACTGAGATCCATAAGAAAACACTTTCAGGGGAGACCCACCCCTGTTTACTATGCAAAATCCCTCTCTGAAAAGTACGGAGGACGGATCTATCTCAAGCGGGAGGATCTGAACCATACAGGAGCGCATAAGCTGAACCACTGCATGGGCGAGGCCCTGCTTGCAAAGTACCTTGGAAAGAAAAAGCTTATTGCAGAAACAGGAGCGGGGCAGCATGGTGTGGCTCTGGCCACAGCGGCAGCCTACTTCGGCCTGGAATGCGAGATCCATATGGGAGAGGTGGACATTGCCAAAGAGCATCCCAATGTCGTGCGCATGGAGATCCTCGGTGCAAAGGTTGTTCCTGTCACCTTCGGCCTTAAGACCTTGAAAGAGGCTGTGGACTCCGCTTTCGGTGCCTACCTGGAAGACCCTGTAAACAGCATCTACTGCATCGGTTCGGTAGTGGGGCCCCATCCCTTCCCCATGATGGTCCGTGATTTTCAGATGGTAGTGGGGGTCGAGGCGAAAGAACAGTATTTTGATATGACCGGTGAGCATCCCGACAATGTGGTCGCCTGCGTGGGCGGCGGAAGCAATGCCATGGGGATCTTCTCAGCCTATATTGAGGATCAGGAAGTGGGAATCTACGGTGTTGAGCCTGCCGGCCGCTCTCTGAATCTGGGAGACCATGCCGCCACTATGAGTTTCGGTAGCCCCGGAATGATCCACGGCTTTAAGTGCTACACACTGCAGGATGACAAGGGTGAACCCGCACCTGTCTACTCCATTGCCAGCGGGCTGGACTATCCCGGAGTAGGCCCTGAGCACTCCATGCTGAAGGACCTTGGACGGGTCAACTATGTAACCGCCAACGACAAAGAGACCCTGGACTCCTTTTTTGAGCTCAGCCGTCTTGAGGGGATCATTCCCGCACTTGAATCTGCCCATGCCGTAGCCTACGCCTGCAAACTGGCTCAGGAAAAACCGAGACAGTCCATACTTGTCAACCTCAGTGGAAGAGGGGACAAAGACATCGACTTTGTTGTTGAAAACTATGGGAAAGACTACGGTATCGGTTGACCCCCTTTTTTAGTGCTGTAAAGGATTTATCCCTATATTCAGCACCTTGATACCCGTATTATTTATTCCTGTTCTAATTATCTTCAGGGCTCCCTTAAACGGGGAGCCTTTTTTCTATCCATTTATTCCCGATCTGCCCCGATTTTTTTCCCTGTTTTCACTTGAAATGGAAAACAAAACAGGGGGGAGTTGATTATTGTTCTAATCATTAGTACACTAAGTAAAAACATGACTGACCAATTATCAGTGTTCAAGCTTCTGCAACATTTATCAAATATATCCAAGGCAGAAAATTTAACTAACTCAGGAGCCAAAACTCAATGGCAATGATTGAAGTAAAAAATCTCTATAAAATTTTCGGAACCAACCCCAAGAGGGCTATCCCGTTGATTAACAAGGGAAAATCAAAACAGGAAATTAAAAAAATGACAGGCTGTACCGTTGCAATCAACGGTGCCAGCTTCAATATCGAGCGCAAGGAGATCTTTGTGGTTATGGGTTTGTCGGGAAGCGGCAAGTCTACCTTTATCCGCTGTCTCAACAGACTGATCAAACCCACAAAGGGAGAACTCCTCTTTGACGGAAAAGATATTGCAAAAATGGGCAAGGAGGAGCTGCAGGCTCTCAGACGGGACAAAATGTCCATGGTCTTTCAGCACTTCGGACTTCTTCCCCACAGATCGGTTCTTGCAAATGTCGAGTTCGGTCTTGAAATAAGCGGTGTGGATAAGGACGTCCGGAAGAACAAGGCCATGGAAGCCCTTAAACTTGTGGGCCTCGAGAGTTTTGAAAACTCAATGCCCCATGAGCTCTCAGGCGGTATGCAGCAGAGAGTCGGGCTTGCAAGGGCTCTTGCCAATGATCCCGAGATCCTTCTGATGGATGAGGCATTCAGTGCTCTGGACCCCCTTATCCGTTCACAGATGCAGGATGAACTTCTGGCGCTTCAGGCCAAGATGCACAAGACAATTGTGTTTATCACCCATGACCTGGATGAGGCCCTTAAGATCGGTGACAGGATTGTTATCCTCGGCCCCTACGGTAAGGTCCGCCAGATCGGAACTCCTGAAGAGATCCTCTCCGAGCCCGCTGATGACTATGTAACAGAGTTTGTCCAGAGTGTGGACAGAACAAGGGTTATCACTGTCAGCGCCATTCAGAAGAGAACAACAACACTTCGTCTTGAAAAAGACGGAGTTGAATCGGCACTCCGCCTGCTTGAGAAGCAGGGGACAAGCCATGCCTTTGTCGTGGATGAGGACAGACACCTTCTGGGGCTTGTCGGCATCGATGATGTGGTTCGCCTGAAGAAGGATAAAGTCCACTCTCTCAAGGGGATCATCAACGACAAGGTCTATACGACGTCTCCCGATACAGTCATTTCGGATCTGATGGCTACGGCTATTGAGACCCCCTTTCCCATCGCCGTTCTGGATGACGATCAGCACTTTCAGGGTATCGTGACCCGGTCGGCGATTATCAGAGAGGTGGAAGAGGGACTGGATGATGACCAGACACCCACCGCGCTGAAAGAACTCCAGGAAATTGAAGGATAAGAATTGTGGATAGATTACGTGAAATTTTAAATATTGGAAAAGCTTTTGAATCGGTTATCGACTGGATGACCATGAACATGGACGGTTTTTTTGATGTCATAGCCATGCTGGTCCAGGGACTTCTGAACGGAGTAGAGTGGGTTCTCCACTTTCCGCCCGTCTTTGTCATGGTCCCTGTCTTTGTACTGATCGCATGGTTCGCTTCGGGACGGGGAATCGCCATCTTCTCCCTTATCGGTTTTCTCCTTATTGCCTATATGGGCTACTGGACAGAGATGATGGATACCCTGGCACTGGTTCTTACGGCCGTTGTATTCGGCCTTCTTGTGGGAATACCTACGGGAATCTGGGCCTCCAAGTCCGACAAGGTCTGGAACGTGCTGCGCCCCATCCTTGACTTTATGCAGACCCTGCCTGCCTTTGTCTATCTTATTCCTGCGGTTCTGCTTTTTAAGCTGGGCCCTGTTCCCGGTGTTATCGCGACCCTGATTTTCAGCCTGCCCCCGGCGGTGCGCCTTACAAACCTGGGTATACGTCAGGTTCCTCTGGAAATTAAGGAAGCATGCCGTTCCTTCGGTGCGACTCCGATGCAGATGCTCTTCAAGGCGGAACTGCCTGTGGCTCTGCCCACCATTATGGCCGGTGTGAATCAGACAATTATGCTGGGACTCTCCATGGTCGTTATTTCCGGAATGATCGGTGCCGGAGGACTGGGAAATGTGGTTCTGAAGGGAATCACTCAGCTGCGGATCGATATGGGTTTCGAAGGGGGAATCTGTATTGTAATCCTGGCTATCTTTCTTGACCGCGTTACTCAGGCTCTGAGTGACGGTAAGAAAGAGTAAATATGTAATTTTATTGCTCAAAGGTTGAGCAATTTTATATGGTGCCCGGCTCTTGTATTGAGAACCGGGTTTTGATCAAAAATTTTTCTAAGGAAGTACTAATGAAAAAAGCAATTATGTTTGCAATGATTATTTCGCTGTCTATGACAGCTCTGTTTGCCGAGGGTCAGAAAGACTCTGCCGATGCTGCCAAAACAGCCAACCTCGTTTACGCCAACTGGGAAGAGGGAATCGCCTATACCAACCTGGCAAAGGTTGTTCTTGAAGATAAGCTCGGATATGACGTAACAATTACAGCTTCTGATGTGGCTCCCGCATATGCAAGTGTGGCCGCCGGTGACCAGGATGCCTTCATGGAGTCCTGGCTCCCCGTTCTGCACAAAGACTACAATGACCGTTTTGCTGCGGACATCACCGACCTGGGTCATGTTTACGACGGAACCCTCAGCGGACTTGCTGTTCCCGCCTATATGTATGATGCCGGTGTAACAACTATCTCCGATCTTAATGATCCCGAAGTTGCAGCCAAACTTGGAAATACAATTACAGGTATCGATGCAGGTGCCGGTATTATGATGACCACCGAGGAGTCTGTGATTCCCGCTTACGGTCTTGATGCAGCCGGTTACAACCTCCTTGCTTCTTCCGGTCCCGCCATGATGGCTGCCCTGAAAGATGCTTACCGCAGAGAGAACTGGATTGTTGTAACAGCATGGCAGCCCCACTCAATGTTCGGTTACTTTGACATGAAGTTTCTTGAGCAGGATAAGGATCAGGTATGGGGAGCCGGAAATATCCACATCATCGGACGTAAGGATCTGGAAGAAGACAAGCCTGAACTGGCTGCCTTCCTTTCCAATATGTTCCTGACAACCGAAGAAGTCGGTTCTCTGATGGTTGCCCTGGCCGAGTCCAACGGAAACGATGAAGACGCAGCCAGAGCATGGCTTGCCGAAAACGAAGACGTAGTGGCTGACTGGATTCAGTAAATATTTTATCCCTTCATTGTAAAATGAAGGGGTTCAATGCCATATTGAGCACCTGTTCCTCCGGGATCAGGTGCTTTTTTTTTGTATCAGAGTTCCGGGATATGGAGCCCACCGTCCACGTTGATGACTGATCCGCTGGAGTAGGCGAAATCGCCCTGGACCAGAGAGGCCGCCGCAGATCCGATATCACTGGGGAAGCCCCACCTTTTCTGGGGGACAAGGCCGCCGGAGATCA
Source organism: Oceanispirochaeta sp. (assembly GCA_963676905.2). GTDB lineage: Bacteria > Spirochaetota > Spirochaetia > DSM-2461 > DSM-2461 > Oceanispirochaeta. The sequence goes on along the minus strand of CAXXVE010000001.1, from coordinate 328,878 downwards.
GCTTGTCGTACTTCTCCTTGACCCCTCCGGTCATGTCGGTTTTGATAATGCCCGGACGGATCTCGTAGACTCCGATATTCTCCGCCGCAAGGCGCCGTGCAAAGAGCTTGGCCGACATGGAGAGTCCTGTCTTGGCTATGCAGTACTCCCCCCTGTTTATGGAAACCATCTCCGAGGAAACGGATGTAACAAATATAAGGCTCCGGAAGTCGGAGCGGAACGATTCTTTTGAAAGCCAGTACCGGGATACTTCCTGGGAGAGAAAGAAGGCTCCCTTGAGGTTGATTGTCATAAGCCTGTCAAAGGACTCTTCGCTCATTTCGAGGAGATCAAGCCGTTCTTTGGGTGCCACACCCGCATTGTTTACAAGGCTGTGGAAGTCTCCGAATGCATCGATCACTTCTTCCAGAAGCCTTGATCTGTCTTCCTTTATGCTGATGTCAGCCTGGAAGGCCTTGAATACCTGATCGCTATCCAGAGCCTTCTCAAGGCAGAGTTCAAGTGTTTCTGATGCGGCATCCCTGTTCCCGCTGTAGTTCACAGCCACGTTGAAACCCCTGCCTGCCATCTCTATGGCTATTCCCCGGCCTATACCCCGGCTGGACCCTGTTACCAGAACAGTCTTGCGATCCGGATTATTCATAATCTCCTCCTTGTGAAGACGGTACTTTATATATTGAAACTTGTCTTTCATTAAAATAATTGCACGCAACAAAACTGTCAAGGAAAAGTGATACCCAAACTGTCTTTTATGCATGGAAATTGAGACCTTTCTGTTCTGCTGATACAGAGAAATGAATTTGTTTCTATTTTTAAAATGTTATACTGTATGGAAATAGATTTTATTATTGCATGCATTAAATAAATATCGATAAAAAAAAGTTGACAAACAGCGAATTCAGATATAATCTCTTCATAAGATTTGCATGCAAAAAATATTTGGAGGAATCTATGAAAAGGATTTTGGTAATTGCCATTGCTCTTACTCTATCTCTCTCCTTCGGCCTTTACGCTGAAGGTGCTCAGGATGAAGCTTCTTATCCCAGCAAGGATGTTAAGGTTATCATCCCCTGGTCAGTCGGCGGTATGACAGATGTACTGACCCGTCCGATCACTTCCTGGCTGGAAGATTATTTCGATGTTAACTTCATCGTTGAAAACAAACCCGGTGGAGGAGGGGTCGTCGGATCTCTTCTTATTGAAAACAGCAAAAATGACGGATACATCATTGGAACCACTTCCATGTCCACCATCTCTGCCAAGTACATCTCACCAGTTTTCCCCGACATCAACAACGTTGAACTGATTTCTCAGGTTATTACAATTCCCGCGACTGTAACAGTAAAGGCTGACAGCCCCTGGCAGACTCTGGAAGAGTATATCGATTACTGTAAAGCCAACCCCGGAAAGGTTAAAAACTCCAACTCCGGTAACGGTGCCAGTGCTCATATCTATGCCGAAATTTTCGCGGCCGAAGCAGGTATCAAACTGAACCATATCCCCTATGCAGGATACGCCGAAGGTGTTACAGCACTTCTGGGCGGACATGTTGATTCTACAAACATTCCCCTCCCCGATGTGGCACAGCATATTGAATCCGGTCAGCTGAGACTTCTTGCCATCGCTTCTGCTGAGCGTCACCCCGACTATCCCGATGTCCCCACTCTCAAAGAGCTTGGATACGACGTCGTTCTGGGTAACTACTCCGGTTTTGTAGCTCCTAAAGGAACTGCTCCCGAGAAGATCCAGATGATCGATGATGCCATCGGCAAGTGTATGGAAGATCCTGCCATCAGAAAGTTCCTCCTTGAAGCCGGTTACCAGCCCCTCTACAGCAACCACGAAGAGTTCGCTGAAGTTGTTAAGGCTGCTGAAGATCAGCTTGAGTACCTTGTTAACGATCTCGGAGTTGAGTTCGTAGACGATTGATAAAATGAGGGGGAGTCCGCTCCCCCTGAACCCTGAATTTAAAGATATAATTTAAATAAGTATTGTCTTAATAAAACAGTTCTATAAAGCTCAAAAAGTCCAAGGAGTTTATTCCATGAACAAAAAAGAAATGGCGGCGGGTGTTGTATTCCTTATATTAGCCGCTGTGCTTTTTACCTACACTACTACCATTCCTGTAAGGGAAGGTCAGCCGGCCGCTCTGGGAGCCGGATTCTATCCCCGTCTGCTCTCCGTTATTCTGGGAATACTCTCCCTGCTGCAGATTAAAGCGGCAGCGAAGGTTGTTCCTGTACCCGAAGATTGCCCTCCTCCCGAAAAGAAGGTCAATTTTTTCAAAACCAAGGGAGCCTTGAATCTTCTCTTTACAGTGATTCTGCTTATTCTCTATCCCTTTGTTCTGCAGTTTCTCGGTTTTGCAACAGCCGCCTTCCTCTTTCTGGTGGTGATGATTTTCATCCTGACTGCCGATGCCAAAAAGCATCTGCCCATGATTTTCGGTCTGGCTATCATTCTGACGGTAGTCATGTACATTATTTTTAAAACAATACTCCGGATACCCTTTCCCTCGGGATTACTTATCTGAAGGAGCCAATATGTCATTTGATTTGTATTTAGCCGGTCTACAGTACTTTGCCAATCCCATGATGTTTGTAACATCATTTTTCGGTGTTCTTGTGGGAATCGTTTTCGGTTCTCTTCCGGGACTGACCTCTACAATGACCATTGCGGTCTTTATTCCCTTTACCTTCGGGCTCTCTCCTGTTATCTCCTTTGCTTTTCTGCTGGGACTCTACACAGGTGCTGTCTACGGAGGTTCCATCTCTGCCATCCTTATCAATATTCCGGGGACACCCTCGTCTATTGCCACCAGTTTCGACGGTTATCCTCTCTGTCAGCAGGGACGGGCCGGTGAAGCCATCGGTATTTCGACAGTATCTTCCGCTCTTGGCGGGTTTTTCAGTGTTATCGTTCTGAGTATCGCGGCTCCCCTGATCGCAAGCATCGCCCTGAAGTTCAGTGCCGAGGAGTATGTGGGAATCGCCCTTATCGGCTTGAGTGTTATCGCCATTATCAGCCCGGGTTCCACCGTAAAGGGTCTGATAGGTGGTGTCCTGGGACTGATCCTCGGAACAGTCGGCCTGGACCCCATCTCAAGCTATCCCAGAATGGTCTTCGGAAAGGCTGAACTTCTGGACGGTATCGACAGCATCCCCGTTATGATCGGGGTCTACGGTATTGCCGAGATGTTTAATCAGATTGCCAAGGACGAGCATAGAACAGTCATTACCCAGAAGCTTGAAAAAATACTTCCAAGCATGAAGGATGTTAAACGTCTTATTCCGTCCATCTTCAGATCCTCACTGATCGGAACAATGATCGGAGCCATTCCCGCTGCCGGCGGTTCTATCGCCTCACTTGTAGCCTATGGCCAGGAGAAGAAATTCGGTAAAAACAGGGATCAGCTTGGAACGGGAATCATTGACGGAGTCGCCGCACCTGAAGCGGCAAACAACGCCAGTACCGGCGGTGCCCTGATTCCCATGATGACCCTCGGTGTTCCCGGAGACCCCATGACCGCCGTACTTATGGGTGGACTCATTATCCAGGGCCTCCGCCCCGGACCCATCCTCTTCCAGCAGCAGATGCCCTTTGTATCCTCTATCTTTATCAGCCTTCTTCTGTCTGTTCTCTTTATGCTCGTCATCGGTCTTGCAGGAGCCAGAATCTTCAGCAGGCTCATTACAGTAAAGAAGAGCATTCTGATTCCCGCGGTATTTATCTTCTGCCTTGTGGGTTCCTATGCCATCAACAACTCTCTCTTTGATGTGTTTGTACTGATTATTGCCGGAACAATCGGATTCCTTTTAAAGCAGATCCACTTTTCCGTTGCCCCCATTATTCTTGGTATGATCCTCGGTCCCCTCTTTGAGACCAACCTGAGAAGATCTCTGATGCTGTCCGAGGGTAGCTGGTCCACCTTTGTGACCCGTCCCATCAGCCTTCTGTTCCTTATTACTGTTGTCCTGATTCTTGCAGGTCCCTCACTTATGAAACTTGTAAGAAAACCCAAGGTACAGTGTGAGGATGAGGAGTCTGACGATGTCAGAATTTGAGAAGTTCAAGCTGAAGGACAGCTCTGAGCTCAAGGCAAAGCTGTCCGAGCTGGGGCTGGAACTTCCCTTCAGCTCCAATACGGCAGTCCTGGGGGACACAGTGGATCTGGGAGGATGGACTCTTCCCAACCGCTTTGTTGTTCAGCCCATGGAGGGAATCGATGCCGATCCTGCCACTTCGGCTCCATCCGATCTTACATTCCGCCGGTACAGGCGGTTTGCTGAAGGCGGTGCAGGGCTTATCTGGTTTGAAGCGGCGGTTGTCTCGAAAGACGGAAGGAGCAATCCCCGTCAGCTGATGATTACAGAAGAGAATCTTGATGTATGGAAACGCCTTGTAGAGGAGACCCGTCAGGCAGCCCGGGAGAAGTTCGGCCATGAGATCGTACTGGTTCTGCAATTGGCCCATTCAGGCCGCTGGAGTAAACCGCAGGGCAAACCCGTTCCTGTCATCATTCATCACAATCCTGTACTGGACAAACTGGCGGGAGTGGATGACTCCTATCCCCTGGTTACTGACTCAGCCATTGACGGCATGAAGGAGCTTTTTGCCCTTAGCGGCCGCCTTGCCGCCCGCGCCGGATTCGACGGTGTCGAAATGAAGGCTGTCCACGGCTACCTGACGGGAGAGATGCTCTGCGCACATACCCGTGAGGGAAAGTACGGCGGAAGTTATGAAAACAGAACCCGTTTTGTCAGAGAGTGTTCAGAAGGGATTGCTTCACAGATGGGAGAAGGGCATTTTGTTACAGCCCGTCTTACAATGCATGAACCCTCCCCCTGGCCCTACGGCTGGGGTGTAAAGGCAGAAGACGGAAGCCTTGAGATGGATCTTTCCGAACCCTTGAGGTTTGCCCGGGAGCTTGTTGATCTGACATCCATGCCAGTATTCAACTTTTCCATCGGATACCCCCGGACCTCCCCATATATGAACCGGCCCTTTAATAATCCCATTGCCGGAGGGGTTGTTCCCCCCGAACACCCTCTTGAGGGAATCGTCCGGTTTCAGAATGTGGGACGGGAGCTGCAGAAGGCTCTCCCTGAAGTGCCTGTTGTGACAGCGGCCATGGGCTGGCTGAAGCATCTTATGCCTGAAGTGGCAGCCGGTCTTGTTGAAGAGGACTGGTGCCGTCTTATAGGACAGGGAAGGGGCAGCTTTGCCTATCCCGATTCAGTGGCGGATATCATCAATACAGGAAAAATGGACCCCAGAAAGTCCTGTCTGGCCTGTTCTCTCTGCTCTCAGATTATGAAGGATGTTCTTGGATGTAACGGCTGCCCTGTCAGAGACAGCGGAATCTACAAAAAGGAACTTCAGAAGGGGAGAGCGGCAGCCAGGGAAAAAGGGCTCCCCTGATGATGACTTCAATAACAATAAATGGAACCGATTATCCAGTAAGCTACCACCATACTCTGGTTCTGGGCAGCGGTGCGGCCTCTCTGGCTGCGGCGGTGCGCCTTAAAAGAGCGGGAGTGGAGGATCTGTGCATCATTACGGATAATCTTATGGGTGGAACATCCCGCAATACAGGTTCCGATAAGCAGACTTATTACAAGCTCTCCGATTCCAGCCGGGAAAGGGACTCCCCCTATAAAATGGCCGAGTCCCTCTACCGGGGGGGAGCTGCCCATGGAGATCTGGCGCTGGTGGAGTCACTCTGTTCCGAGAACGGTTTCTACCATCTTGTCTCCATCGGAGTGGACTTCCCTCATAATAAATGGGGCGGATACACGGGATATAAGACAGATCATGACCCTGACACCAGAGGGACCTCCCTGGGCCCCTATACCTCAAGGAAAATGGTTGAAGCACTGGAGAAGGAAGTATTCCGCCTCTCCATCCCCCTTAAAGACCATCACAATGTCGTAAAGCTTATCAGACTGAAGGACCGTATTGCCGGAGCCATTGTTCTGGACAAAACGGAACTTGAATCCCAGGGGTACGGCTTCAAGGTCTACCTTTGCGACAACATGGTGTTCGGTCTGGGAGGACCGGGCGGACTCTATAAAAACTCAGTGTATCCTCCCGCCCATACCGGCGGAATCGGCCTGGCCCTGGAGGCGGGCGCCGAAGCGGTCAATCTGACGGAATCCCAGTTCGGTATAGGCTCGGTAAGGTTCAGATGGAACCTCTCAGGCAGCTATCAGCAGGTCATCCCCTCATTCTACAGTGTTGAGCCGGATAACAGTGGAAACTGTGACCCTGAGTCGGACAGAAGACACTACTTTCTAAACGATTTTTTCCCCTCTATGAAGGAGCTGGCCGGAGCCATCTTCCTTAAGGGGTATCAGTGGCCCTTTGATCCCGAGAAGATCATGGACCATGGGTCGTCCCTTATAGATCTTCTGATCTACAGGGAGGAAGAGCTTCTGGGGCGGAAGGTTTACATGGACTTCCGTGAGAATCCCGTGGGTGACGAAAAGACAGGGCATTTCGGTCCTGACTCCCTGACCGAAGAGGCCCGGGAGTACTGGGAGCAGTCGAAACTGATGGGTGATCTTCCCATCGACCGCCTGCTTCAACTGAACCCTGATGCCGTTGAGCTGTACAGGGATCACAACATAGATCTGGCGTCCGAAGCTCTGCAGATTACAGTTGCCTCTCAGCACAATAACGGGGGCCTGGCCGGTGATATCTGGTGGGAGTCCTCCAATTTGAGGCATTTCTTTCCCATAGGTGAGGTCAACGGTTCCCACGGGATCTACAGACCCGGCGGCTCGGCGCTGAACTCGGGACAGGTTGCCGCCTGGCGGGCCAGTGAGAGGATCTCAAGAGTCTACAGAAAGCCTGATCTGGATCACAAGAAAGCCAGACATGCAGCGGAAACAGAGCTTGTTTCCTTCCTTTCCCTTGTTGAGGGAATCCTTTCCAGCGAAGTGCTTCCGGGGTGTGAACAGAAGTATTCCGGAGCCTTTAAAGAGAGGATGAGCCGCTATGGGGCATTTATCCGGGACAGGGAGTGCATCGCTGAACAGACCGCTGAAGCCGAGAAGCAGATTGCGGATTTTGGTAAGCTGAGGATTGATTCCCACAGGCTGCCCTATGTTTTGAAACAGAGGCACCTTGCGGTGGCCCAGTGGTTCTACCTTGAAGCCATCCGGCACTATCTGGAAGAGGGTGGAGGAAGCCGGGGCTCCTTCCTGGCGCTTGATTCTGAGGGCCTGCTCCTTCATAAGAACCTGGAGTCTCTGTTCAGGGTCAAATCCGATAATCCCGCCTTGAGAAGCAAGGTTCAGAAGGCTGTTCTGGAAGGCGGGAGTGTCCGCTGCTTCTGGGAGGAGTGCCGGAGCATCCCCGACGAGGACCACTGGTTCGAGACTGTCTGGGGAGAGTACCGGGACGGGAAGGTCTTCAAGTAACCATTTTTAATAAAAATCAAACTGATACTTTGAATCATTTTGTGCGCTTTACACCTGAAGTCTGCAAAATGGTTCAAAGTTTTTTTTTATTCAAGATGCTTTGCAAGCAGCCTTGAAAGGTCTTCCAGAATAAAGGGTTTGGAAATGCTTCCGGTGAATCCGTAGATTCCGGGAGAGGATATTACAGGATCTTCCGAATATCCGCTTGAGGCAAATGCCGGAAAGTTGTACCCCATGGCCCGTATGTTCTGCAGGGTCTCTACTCCTCCCATACCGCCGGGTACAGTGAGGTCCATAATGGCCGCCCGGAACTTCCTGTCGCTGTTGGAGGATTCTTCAAGCTGCATAAGCATCTCCTCGCCATCCTTTGCCACAGTCACTGAGAAGTTCATTGATTCCAGCATTCTTTTCACAATATCCCTTATATAGAATTCATCGTCCATTACGAGAATATTACCGCTGGATTTATACTTTTCAGACCTCTCTTTCGAGGAATCGGCAGAGGGTTTTTCAGTGGCCGGGAGATAGAACTGAAAAGTGGTTCCCTGTGAACTGCTTTTAACATCAATGGCCCCGTCATGCTTTTCGAGTATGGAGTAACAGGTGGCCAGGCCCAGTCCGTTTCCCAGCTCTTTTGTTGTGAAAAAAGGATCAAATATCCTGGGCAGGATGTCTGTCGGTATCCCTGATCCAGAGTCGCTTACAGATACCCTGACATAGTGCCCCTCGGGAAGCTCCTGGACAGCCTGGGCTTCCAGATATATGTTTTCGGCTTCAATCCTTATGGTCCCGCCACCGGGCATGGCCTGCTGTGCATTGATAAGGAGATTGTCCATCACCTGGCCAATCTGATTTTTGTCAAGATTGCAGCTGTGAAGCCCTTCTTCCAGATCCATACTGCAGCTTACAAGTGAACCGCTCAGAGAAAATTTAACCGAATTCTGAATCAGGGTTGTCAGGTCTTCAATATTTCTTTCGGGGAGGCTCCCCTTGGAGAAGGTCAGAAGCTGTTTTGTAAGGTCAATGGTCCGTTTATATACCTGGAACGCAGAGTTCAGGTACTCAATTACGGCATCTTCGGTACTTATGCTCTTCGCCATCTCCAGATAGCCGTATATACCTGTAAGAAGATTGTTGAAGTCGTGGGCAATTCCTCCTGCAAGAACACCGAGTGACTCCAGTCGCTCTGCTCTCTGCAGCCTGTTCTGGAGAATCTGCTTCTCTGTGGTATCCCTGAACACAAGGATCATGCCGATTATCTCACCATCCCTGTCCCTAATGGGCGCTCCGCTGTCGGATATGATCAGTTCCTTCCCGTCGTGGTTAATCAGGACCGTATGGTTGGCCAGTTCTACAATCTTTCCAGTCTCAAATACAATTTCCGCAGGATTTTTACGGGGACGTTTTGAGTACTCGTCTATTATCCTGAAAACCTCGGGAAGGGGTCTGCCCCGGGCGTCTTCAATACTCCAGCCTGTAAGTTGTTCTGCCACCGGATTGAGCTCCATGATACGGCCCTCGCGGTCTGTTGTAATAACCCCGTCACCAATGCTGTGGAGGGTGACATCCAGTCTCTCTTTCTCCTCAATTAATGCATTCCGGGCAACCACATTTTCCGTTATATCCCTGATAACCCCGAAGACTGTGTTGTCTTCACAGTTGTACTCGGCCACAGAGTGAATATAGCGAATCTCTCCGTCAGAGACTCTTTTGATCCTGAAGTTTATATCATATTCGGATTTTCCCGAAATCAGGTCAGCCATGGCCCTGTTCATCATCTCTCTGTACTCGGGCAGGGGAATGGCTTGCACCGTTTGGGCTTTGAGTTCAATCCCTTCGGCTCCGTATATCGTCACAGCTCCCTTTGAAGCGTTAAACTCATTCTTCTCAAGGTCCAGTTCCCAGTGTCCCAGGTTGGAAATAAGCTCCGCCCTCGAAAGCTGAAACTCACTCTTTTGCAGAAGTCTTTCTGTTCTGTTCCTTTTTGTAATATCATGAAGAATCGACATGATCAGAGGCTTGTTTCGGTAATTATTGAGGTTTGTATGAATCTCCACGTCCCGCAGACTCCCGTCTGCTCTTCTGTGGACCGCCTGGAAAAAGTTCAGGTTCTCACCTCTTATGGCTTCCAAAGTTTCAGCAACCGTCTCCTCATCAGCCACCCGAAGATCCCTGATATTCATATTTTTAAGATCAGCGACCGTCCATCCGTAATAGTCCGCTGCGGCCTGGTTGGCGTCTATTATTCCGCCTGTGGACGGATCTGCCAGTAACATAATTGATTGATTGTCAAAGAAGAGACTGCGGTGGAGGGCATTGCTCTCAGCCAGTTTCTGGGTAAAATCCCATGACCCTGTCTGATAGGCAAGAATCTTTCCTATTACAGCGGTTATCAGCGGGTAGATAAGCAGAAAGGGGAATGCTGTTCCTGCGGCGACCTCTCTGTTCGTGGGATGGGGAAGGACGGCCAGGAAAATCAGGATAACCACAAACTGGACTGCAAAGCCGAAAATAATATTTTTCCACCAGCTTAAGTCAGGCATATCTTTAAAGATGATTTTCCCGGCTATGATACCCATAGTTCCCGATGTGAGTATGGATAAGATTCCTGCGGGCATACCGGACCCGCCCATAGTAAATCTGTATATTCCTGCGACGGTACAGGCCAGCAGGGTCGGAAGGGGGCCGAGGTATAATCCAGAGATGCTCAGCAGTATGGTTCTTGTATCAAAGATTAGTCCTGGGGTCAGAACAAAGCTGTTATTCATCAGTATGATGGCAATCACACCTACAAGAACACCCTGGATACTTTTTCTGATTACAAGGATGGCAGGAGTTTTGTCTCTGCGGATCTGAATCAGATACTGAATAAATACAAGAGAAATAAGGAGTGATATGTTTCTTACAAGTTCCAGAAGGAGAGGCGCGAGCATTTTTTCTCCGTAAGTGAAGGTTTACTAATAAGGTAGGATTTCATACTGCTTCTGTCAATTGACAAGTTTATATTTCATAAGAATTACAATCCATAAGTCAGGGCTTTTCTGAATGTGAACGTCCTCCTGAATTCCGGCTCCTGAAAATGCCCTGATCCCCTTTTCCGCAGGACGGTCTGATAAAATCTGACAGACACTTTGAATCATTTTATTCTCTTTATTCCTAAAGCTTGCAAACGTTTTTGAAAGGAGTTTGTGATGAATCAACTTAACAGCGTCATTGTCGAGGGCAACCTGGTTCGGGACCCCGATGCAAATCTGACCCCCAAAGGTACATCGGTCTGCAACTTTGCCATTGCCAGCAACCGTTATTTCAAATCTGAAGGGGTCCGCAAGGATGAGGTCTCCTACTTCGATGTGGAGGTCTGGTCCAGGGTGGCCGAGTCTTGCGAAAAGCATCTGAAGAAAGGACGGGGCGTCCGTGTGGTGGGCCGCCTGAAGCAGGACAGGTGGACCGATGAAGAGGGTAATCCCCATAACAGGATTAAGGTTGTCGGGGAGCATGTGGAGTTCAAGCCCCAGTATTCAGCCTCTGCCGGACCCGGTGAGGAGGGAGATGAGGAGGATACCCTGCCCGATGAAGCGGATCAGGAAACTGTTGAACAGGTCATCTGATTCTCTGTATGTGTAATGCCGGAGCCAGACAGCTCCGGCCTCGAGATTAACCACTCTACAGGCTGGGAAACAGAGAGTCTTATGATTGAAAGTCATTCAGGGTCAGCAGCCCCATATAACGGTCGTAGCACTCTACGGATATGATTTTAATCAGTTCGTTTATCCTGACTATGATCTGATTCCCTCCGGCAGTTTCAGCAATGTCGGTATAGTGCTTAAAGTGTTCTGACATCTTTATGTCCAGCTGCCTGTCATCCAGAATCCGTTCAGTCATATTTTCGCTTCTGCCGGATTTTATGGCATAAATTTTATTCAAGCATCATGACTGCTTCCCGGTTACCATAATATCTAGCCATATCCAGGGGAGTATGCCCGTCATTGTTTTTAAGCCAGGGGTCTGCTCCGTTTACAAGAAGAAGGGCCATCATTTGGGAGGTCGCTCCTTCCCGGCCTTTGTAGGATTCATCGATTCCCAGAACTTTTATTCCTGCCTTTGCGGCCTGATTGACAAAATTCTGATATAGAGGATTCTCATTCCGCTGTTTCTGGGTGTACCGGACCTCTGTCTCATGATTGCTTGCGCAGTTATGCAGGGGAGTCGCTCCCCACATGTCCTTGTCGTTTACATCGGCTCCCTCGTCTATCAGCACCATGGCGACATCAAAGTGTCCACTGTATACTGCTCTATGCAAGGCTGTCCGGGACTCTTTTGACTCATGATTGACTCTGACTCCCCGATCAATCAGGAACTCTGCAATATCACTGTTCCCTGCATAAAAAAGAAGGGTCTCATTCAGGGTGGAACGCTTCAAGGGGTTATACCCCATCTGAACCAGTTTCTTCACAGTCCGGGTGCATCCGCCGAGAACGGCTATATCCAGGATATTCCTGGTATGATCAAAGGGCATAGGAGAAGATTTCCCCCCACCTGAGTACCAGCCGTAGTCTTCATCACTATCGATAATATCCAGAGAAGCACCCGCATCGATCAGAAAACAGGCAGCCTCATCCCTGCCGTTATCCACAGCGGCTTTCAGAGCGGACTCTGTGCCCTCCCAAAAGGGGGCTGCATACTCAGGATCGAATCCGGCAGACAGAAGAAGGCTGATGATTGGGATATTTCCATATCTGGCCGCCTCATAGAGAGGGCCGTCCTGCTGCCAGTCCTCTGTGTGGGCAGGGTCAATCTCATAGCGGTCAAGAATGTGCCTGACCATTTGAAGGTCTTCCCGCATTGCGGCGTCTTCGAGCTGTTCCTGCAGAAATCCCTGGAGGGATTCGGGTTTCCAGTAGCCGAAGTCGAAGCTGCGGGCAAAATCAAGTTCGCTGTCGAACCGGATCTCCTGATTCCGGCTGTCTTCGGGAAGAAGATCCGCTGTTTCTTTTTCTGCAATATCCAGAGGAGAGTATCCCAGTCTATTCAGTACATAGGGATCAGCCCCTTTTTCAAGAAGAAGCTCTACAAGCTCAGATTTCCCTGATGCCGCAGCTATGTGAAGAGCTGTTGCGCCAATCTCGCTTGCTTCATTGACATCACAGCCCTGGTGTAGAAGAAAATCAGCAAGGACCGTCGTGTCTTTGTACAGGATGCACTGGTGAAGAGCCGAAAAGCCCGTTTCTCCCAGACGGGTGATATTAAAGCCGTTATCGATGATGGGGGGGAGGGCTTTGATCAGTGACTCTTCCGGGTTGATCCTGATGATTTCTCTTATCATTTCCGGTTTCAGGGGTAATTCCAGAAGCTCCATGTCAAAGAGAGCCTGTATTCCCCTGGCGTCTCCGGCTCTGCAGAAGTCCATGAGGATTTCGGCGGGAGAGGCTCCCTGCTTCATGAGCTGTTTTATCCCCAGTTCTTTACATCCTGTAAGGTTCAGTGATCCCATAATGATCAGAGCGAAGAAGAGCACTTTTTTCATATGCCGGTCTCCAACACAGTATCTTTATCGATTCTGCGCCGGATCATCAGGTTCCGGATAATATAGAAGAAGAAGGTACCGGCGGCCCAGCATAAAAGAAGGATCTCCACTGCCAGGATTCCATGGATCAAGTCTGCCGCCAGCCAGGAGAGGGGGGAGGTGAGCAGACCCTTATAGTAGGCAGATCTTAAGATGTTTTCATTGGTGATCCAGGTCAAAAGGAGTCCGGCACAGAGGAAATACATCATAAACCCTGGAAAACCGGTACTGCGGTACTTCAGGAGACCCAGCTTTGCATGGCGGGCATAATCCAGTTCAAGAGAAGGAACTGCCAGAAGATGAGCGCCCCTCTTTCCCATATTAATGCCGTTAAGAACTGCGACTTTCACAGTGACAGGAGTGTTCAGGGGGATGTATTTCCGCCAGGGTGGCGGAGTCAGCAGAGGAGTCTGTTCCAGGGACAGGGCTCGTCCTTCCTTCGATACCGTTCCTGTGACCGTTTCCACCGTGTATCCCGCTTTCAGGGGGCGCCAGAAGATGATCAAAGATCCTGAAATTATGAGGTTTACAAGGAAAACGGAAAGAGTCACGGCCCAGTGAATCCTTGCTGAAAAGGCTGCAATGCTTTCAGAGTACCAGGGGGAGACCGGTGAGAAGACTCTGATGAAAAAGGCGTATCCTGTAAACAGAAGAAAAGCCAGAAGAAGGGTGAGACTAAAGCATTTGGCCGTCAGATCAAGAATTGTAATCCGCCGCAGATAGTGCTCTTCCTCCTCTTGCAGAGGTTTTGTACTTTTGATCTGGAAATGAAATATCATTGTGTGCTCTCTTGTCGGGTAAAATTGTTCATTCAAGATTGAAGGCTTGAAAAAGTCAGAACAACTATAAACAAAATAGTAGAACGTGTGTATACATTTCCATGGTTATTTATGTTTAATGAAAAGCAGAATCTTTTGCGGCTGTCCTGCTTGAATATCAAGGAGCCCGCAGGTTCCGGGTATCCTCTGTCTGAGGGCTACTTGTTCATGAGGAATCCCTGAGACTTCAATATGGGATAAACCTTCGGGTAATAGGCACTCTTGTAGAGGGATGAAATCTGAGAGCTCCAGTCGCTATCTTTGTCGCCTCGATTTCTATAATATTCAGCCATAGTTCCGTCAAATTCCCTGACAGCTTCAGTGACAGCTTTATCATTGTACGTTTCTTTATGAATAAAACCTTTGGCTTCCATTCGGGGTTTCTGAGCCGAGTTGTCTACGGGGTGCCCCACAACAAGACCTGCAACAGGGAATGTATTTTCAGGCAGATGAAGAAGATCAATCATTTCCTGGGGATTTTGCCTGATGGCTCCGATGGGAACAATTCCAAGACCCAGGGATTCTGCTGCAACAATAGCTGCTCCCATAGCCAGGCCAGCGTCGAAGCTTGAAACCAGAACACCCTCGGCACTTTCATGAACCACCTGTTTTAAACCAGTTTTTTCACCGGCCTTAGCTGTTTTGTTCATATCCATAACAAAAACGAGAAATACGGGTGCCTGGGCAATCCATACCTGATTTCCTGCTAATTCAGAAATTTTCTGCTTCCGCTCAACATCCTTAACTACGATAATTGAGAGCTGCTGTCCGTGGACGGAGGTGGGCATGGCCCGTGCAGCCTCCAGAATGGCTGTCAGCTGTTCCGGTTCCAGTTCCTGTTCGGTATACTTTCTGATGGAACGGTGGTTCGTTATCGTTTCGATTGTTTTGTTCATATGAACTCCTTGATATACACATTGTCCTTTTCCATCCCATTTCCGATGTTGTAAACCCCAGACTCCAGATGAAGAACCTTATTAAATAATAGTAATAAGCTAGTATTATAAAGGCAACTTGATGATGAGAGGATTCAGAATCTTCCTGCAGGGAAACCTTAAATGAGGGGGAATCCAAGGCCCGATAATTACTCGCCGGATCATTTATTACATATCATTTCCAATTATTTCCAATAACTTTGTACAATTCTGTCCTATTTGGGCTCTGAAAAGCGGTGGTAAATTTTCTCATAAACTTTTAGGAGGAATAAAAGTTATGTGCAAAAAAGGATTTCTTAGTGTGATGGTCCTGCTGGTTTTATTACTGGTACAGGGACCGCTTTTCGCAGGTGGTCAATCGGACACTGACAGCAGTGAGCAGATCACCCTCAGGGTTCTGGCTGGACAGTCTACTACTGATGCCGGAATGGAAAAACTTATTGATGACGTTCTCGCCGAAACCTATCCTGATATCAAACTGGAGTGGGACATCGTAGACTGGGGTAAAGGCTTTCAGCCCAAAATGCAGGTCTATATGACTTCCGGCCTGCCGGACATTATGATCGGTAAAGCCCAGGATGTCGCAACCTGGGGCTCACAGAATGTTCTGGCTGATTTAAGCAGTAAATCCTATGTTGATTATATTGTCCCTGCTGCAGTAGATAGCGGTTCCTATGACGGTAAAGTCTATGGTCTTGTATTCAATGCTCTGTATCAGGGAGTGTACTACAACAAGGACATGTTCCGTGAATACGGTGTGAAGGTGCCTTCAAACCAGAAAGAGCTGATGGAGGCTGTCGAAATCTTCAAGAGCCATGGAGTGATCCCCTTTGAAACGCATTTTGCCGATACATGGAGCATTGGAAACATGACAATGCAGTTCGCAATCAATGATCTGTTCAAAACAACTCCCGACTGGGGTGATCAGTTTAGAGCATCTAAGGTGAACTACAAAGATTCTCCGGTTTGGAAAACAATCTACAATTACAATAAAATGCTTTATGAAAACACCTGGACCGATGAAACCCTCTCTGTTCAGCAGAACCTTGCGGATGCCAGACTGGTACAGGGCGAAGCTGCCATGAAGGTCTCAGGCTCCTGGTCTATTCAGAACTTCCTTGATGTGGACCCTGATTTTAACTTCGGTATATTCCCCTTTCCCAATCAGAGCGGCGATGCCAAGCTGATTTATGAACCCAATATTACTTTTATGGTCAGCGGTGAGACTGAATATCCCGAAGCCGTGGATAAAGTACTTGAACTGATTCTTGGAAACAAAGAGCTTGCCCTCACTATTTACAATCAGACAAAAACAGCTCCCATGCTGAAAGGGATCACTCCTTCATTTACCAATCCCAGTCAGGAAGATATTGATAAGTATGTTGCCTCCGGTGACATCATCGATGCCGGAATCGGAAATAATCAGCTTGTATGGGGCGGTTTTCAGGATGAAAATGCTCTGGATATTGTTGAATGGCTCACCAACCCCGGTAAAACATCCCTTGAGGATGCACTGTCTGCCGCTGATTCAAGAAGAGCAAACAGCAGACCCTGATTTACTTATATATAACATTTAATACAGCGGCGGATGATCAGGATCAAGCATGAGAATCCGCCGTTTCATAAATCTAAACAAATGGATCAGGAGACATGAAAATATGATCCCAAAAAGAAAAACACAGTATATATCTCTGATTATTCCGGGCATGCTTCTATTCTCTTTCGGAGTAATACTGCCGGCAATTCTTGGTCTCCGTTACTCATTTACAAGCTGGAACGGAATGACAAGAGAAGTCCCATGGACAGGACTGGAAAACTACAGACGGATTCTCCAGGACAAATATGTTAAAGACGCCTGGGGCTTCACTATAAAATTCACTCTATGGAATACGGTATTACAGAATCTTTTTGCCCTTCTTTTTGCAATACTTCTTAACTCAGGCATTAAGGGTAAGAATATTTTCAGAACAATGCTGTTTATTCCCTGTCTGATAAGCCCTGTTATTGTAGGATTTATCTGGCAGAGAATATTTATGAATATTCTTCCTGTATTCAATATGATTTTTGGTACTAAAGTCAACTTTCTTCTTCTGGGACGGGCTGAAACAGTTTTGAGCGGTCTTCTTATCGCCAATAACTGGCAGTGGATTGGATACTGGATGCTTATCTACCTGGCGGCCCTTCAATCCATTCCCCAGTTTATGTATGAGGCGGCAAAAGTGGACGGCGCTTCAAAAATCAGACAGTTTTTTATTATTACACTGCCTATGCTGGCCCCTGCCTTTACGATCAGCATCGTGGGTATCACTATTGGTTCTCTCAAAGTTTATGAGCTTCTTGTCTCTGCGACTAACGGAGGACCGGGCAGGGCATCCACATCCATTATATATCTCATTTACAACACAGCCATCAGCGGACGTCAATACGGGTACGGGTCTGCCATTTCCATGACTCTGATAGCTGTTCTTCTGATTGTCGCGGTCATTCAGATAAGTTTTCTTAAAAAGAGAGAGGTTCAATTATGACGTTCCCTGATGCAAACCGAATTCGAACCCGCAGTAGATTTAAACCGGGGAAATCAATTTTATATTGTGTAACTGTAATTATCTCAGTTCTGTTTGTCATACCTGTGTTTATTGTGATTAATTACTCATTTAAATCCAAACGGGAACTTGTAATCGGTAATCCTCTGAGTCTACCGGAAACACTGAAGTGGGACAATTATTCCTATGCCTTCTACAGATTGGACTTATTGAGAAGTTTTGCCAACACAGCTTTGTATACAACTGTGTCGGTCATCCTCATCGCCATTATAGCGGGTGCGGCAGCCTGGGCTATCGCACGGAACAGAGGGAAGTTCTTTAAATTCTCATACATATATTTTCTAATTGGTATTCTCATTCCCTATCAGGCTCTTTTCCTTCCGATCTATATCATCGGTCATACCCTGAAACTGACGAATAATGTTCACGGTATTATCATCATGTATATAGCAACCGGATTGTCTTTCGGTGTGTTTCTTATGACCAGTTTTATGAATACAGTGCCTGTGGAACTGGAGGAAGCGGCGTTTCTGGACGGATGTTCCATCTATCGAACCTATTTCTCCATTGTTCTGCCTCTTTTGAAACCGGCTATTGCCACGCTTATCATAATGCAGGCTTTTCAGATCTGGAATGACTACCTGATGGCCAGCCTTTTTGTCAGTAAAAAAAGCCTTACTACTTTGAATGTGGTTCTTCAATCTCTGTTTTCTCAGCAGTCAAGCGATTACTCATCGGCCATGGCCGCTATTGTCATCTCAATTCTGCCTATAACAATTCTTTTTCTATCTGTGCAGAAATATTTTATTCAGGGCCTTACGGCCGGTGCAGTAAAGGGGTAAGGGTATGGATATTAAACTTCTTGAAAATGGAATTCATCTTCATATTCATATTACGGATGAGGGCGATGTACGCCTCTACAATTTCGGCATTGAAGAGCAGAAGTCCGAACCGGCGGGAGATTCAGCAAAAAAGTACAGACTTGTGGAAGTCCATGAATCGGGACGAAATCAGAATGACCACCATGGCAGCAAGCATACAGGATCTTCTCCCGGCGGGCAGCTTAAGTACCGGGATCATAGTTCTCAAAGAAACGAATCAGGACTCCTTTTTACTCTTGTTCAGGAGCATGAAGGGCTTCTTGTCACAAGCTATATCCAGTTTTACGATAATATCCCTGTCATCCGTACATGGACTGATTTGAAGAACGATGGACTGTCTTCCAGATCTGTTGAATTTGTTTCTTCTTTTGCCTACACCGGACTATCCGGAGGGGCCGGTGAAGAACGGGACCGTGACAGTTTTATCTCTCTCCCCCACAACACATGGTACGGAGAAGTGCAGTGGAAACGGTATTCCCCGTCAGAACTGGGGTACCATGTGGTGAATGATTTCTCTGTAAAGCGTATTCGCTGTACAAATACGGGAACCTGGGCCTCCGGAGAGTTCCTGCCTATGGGAGCCTATGAAAACACCCGGCTTGGGAGTACCCTGTTATGGCAGATTGAGACCCACGGTTCCTGGCACTGGGAAATAAGCGATATTGCCGGTGAGATGTACTTGCAGCTTTTTGGGCCGACCAGCCAGGAAAACGGTTTTCAAAAGGTTCTCCAGCCTGGAGAAATATTCAGGTCGGTGAAAACTGCAATTGCCTGTGTTCACGGAGATTTTGAAAAAGCAGTTCAGTCTATAACAAGCTACCGCCGCCGGATCAGAAGGCCCAATGAAGATAACAGAAAACCAGCTGTTATTTTCAATGACTATATGAACTGTCTTTCAGGAGATCCAACAACCGAAAAGCTTATTCCACTAATCGATACAGCTGCGAAATCCGGTTGCCTGTATTTCTGTATTGACGCAGGATGGTATGATGACGGTCCCTGGTGGGACGGAGTAGGCCAGTGGCTTCCAGCAGAAAAACGCTTTCCCAATGGAATAGAGGAGCCTCTTGAAAGAATAAAATCCCATGGTATGATTCCCGGGCTGTGGCTGGAACTGGAAGTCATGGGGATTAACTGCCCTCTGGTGGGGAAAGTCCCCCGGGAGTGGTTCTTTATCCGCAATGGACAAGCTGTCATTGATGAAGGACGGTATCAGCTTGATTATCGTAACCCTGAAGTCCGGGCTCATGCGGATTCCATTTTAAAGCGTGTCGTGGAAGAATACGGCGCCGGATATATAAAAATGGATTACAACATCAATGCAGGCATCGGAACAGAACTCGATGCCGACAGTGCGGGAGAGGGGTTGCTGCAGCATACAAGAGCTTATCTGAAATGGCTGGATGATGTCTTTGAAAGATACCCCTCTCTGATCATCGAAAACTGTTCCAGCGGTGGAATGAGAATGACCTGGTCACTCCTGTCCCGTCAGAGTATACAATCCGTCTCGGATCAGACTGATTATTTGAAGAATGCCGTTATAGCCGTGAACTGCCCCACAGCAGTAACACCTGAACAGGCAGCCATCTGGTCCTATCCGCTGAAAGAGGGAGATGTAGAAGAAACAGTTTTCAATATGGTCAATGCCATGCTGCTGAGAGTCCATATGAGCGGGCATATTGCAAATCTATCCAGCCAAAGGCTGGACGTTGTCCAGGAGGGAATCGCCTACCACCACAGAATCAGTGAGAATCTGACACAGGCCCTTCCTTTCTGGCCCATAGGATTGGCCGAAATGGATGATGATGTAATCAGCCTGGGAATGGACTGCGGTGATACTCTCTATCTGGCTGTCTGGAAGCTGAAGGGAGAGAGTGCTTCCATCTCAATTCCACTCCAGCAGCTGAAAGGAAAAAAAGCTGTTGTTGAATGTTCCTATCCGAAAGACCTTCCCCTTAGGTTTGAGTGGAAGCATAAGGAAAACCGACTGCTCCTTGATATGGAGAATAAAACGGCACGGATCTTTGAGGTATCCATTGGATAAGGATGTTTCAGTACCTGTTATGTGTCCTGCTTGACAGTTTTGCTTACCAATTCTGAAAGCCGGGCATATAATACTGATGAGAAAAATATAAAATGAACAAAACAGCCTTCCAGATGCGTACGAAAATTCTGTTACTCTTTATAGCGAGCACCCTGACGCTGCTGTTTATTCAGGCACTTTTTTTCCAGCGATCCGCTTCTTCAGTTGTATATGAACTGGAAAGCCGTTCCAGTCTCAATTCCCTCAAAAATATGCAGAACGAACTCTACAATCTGATTAAGTCCTATGAAAACAATTTGATCAAGATATATTCTGAAGATGATTTCATTCAGGATCTGTCCTCGCCTCTTCCGTCTCAAGACTTGAAAAAAAAGTATGACAGTTTTGCCTACTCCCTGGCTCTGTCAATTTTCGAGCCCCGGCAGAATATCGGAGCTCTTTACCTGTATGACACATCAGATGCTCTTATCTCCAGTTACCGTTCTGCCAATACCCCCCGTTACAACTATCCGGAAGACATCTACGATTCTCCTGAGCAGAGTAATGCTGCCGCTGTAGCAAACTACCTGAGGAGCGACAACAGAGCCATGCTGATTTCAAGCTATTTTAATACAAGCAGCAACAGGGAACTCATCCGGTTTGTTCTGAATATCTATTCTGTAAATAATCTTGAGAAAATCGGGTATATAGTCTGTGATGTCAATACAGGCAGTTTTACCCAGATTATAAAGAAATACACCTATTCATCCTCACAGTTCGTCTGGCTGCAGCCGGTGGGTGATCGTCCACTTCTTCAGTTCGGGGTAATGAGCGAAAGAATTACTCCTTTTTTCAACTATATGTCTGAAGAGATCCGGAACAGTAACCTTCAGCGGGAAGAGTCCTCTGTTTATCAGGGGAATGTGTTTATGACACTGGCACTGGACAAATACAATCTTGTTTCTTTTTCCCTGACTCCGCAGTATCTGCTTGAGCAAAGCCAGATTATGCTGAGAAAGAACCTCATCTTCATTGTCCTGCTTGTAACTGTCTCAGGAATGATTTCTATCTACCTTCTGTCCCGTTATCTTACGACACCACTTAAAAAGATTGTTGATAATCTTGAAAATATTAAGAACGGGGACACAAGGATACGCCTTCAGGTCGGGCAAATGGATGAGATAGGACTGCTGGCACAGACAATAAATCAGATGCTCGACAGAATACAGGACCTTGCCATTCAGGAGTATAACCTGGAGATGCTGCTGAAGCAGGCTGAATACAAGACTCTCCAGGCTCAGGTAAATCCGCACTTTCTGTATAACTCCCTCGATACAATGAGCGGCATAGCCATTTCACAAAACTGCAAGCAGGTCAGCATTCTCTGTAATGCCCTTTCCAATATTTTCCGCTACAGCATTGATATGAAAGATACCCTTTCGACAGTAGACAGAGAGATTCTCCATATCAAGAACTATATGCATGTTATAAACACAAGGATGATGAATGGAATCAAGATGAAAATCGATCTGCTGCCTGAAATCTTGAATATTCAGATTCCCAGACTGACACTGCAGCCCATCGTCGAAAATGCTGTTAATCATGGATTGAAGAACAAACGGGGTCCTAAGGAGATCCTCATAAAAGGGGCAATCTCTGGAGAGGATGTTCTGCTTTCTATCTCGGATAATGGAGTCGGGATGAATGCTGAAAAAATACAGAAGAAACTTTCAGGAAATCCTGAAGAAACACTGGGGTTAAAATCTTCTATTGGTCTTTCCAATATACATTCGAGGATACGTATGCTTTTTGGAGAATCCTACGGGATTACCCTGCACAGTGAGGAAAACAATGGAAGTACG
Source organism: Oceanispirochaeta sp. (assembly GCA_963676905.2). Classification (GTDB taxonomy): domain Bacteria; phylum Spirochaetota; class Spirochaetia; order DSM-2461; family DSM-2461; genus Oceanispirochaeta. Next base: position 306,829 of record CAXXVE010000001.1, on the reverse strand, counting down.
GTTTTATTGAAGATTCCCATGAACAGTGAGGAGGTCTCGATTTTATGAGCCACAAGCCTCTGAAACTGCTTCTTGCAGATGATGAACCATGGATCATCGAGAATCTGAAGACCCTTATAAGCTGGAAGGACTTGTCCATCGAACTGATTGACTCGGCATCGGACGGTGAGGATGCACTGCGGAAATTCAAAGACCATCAGCCCGATATCATAATAACGGACATAAATATGCCTTTCATGGATGGCAATGAGTTAATCGAGCAGGTGAAATCCATAGCTCCCGCTGTTCAGATTATTGTCTTAAGCGGATACGATGACTTTTCCTATGTCAGACAGGCTCTTATTTACGGAGCTGTAGACTACCTGCTTAAACCTGTAACAAAAACATCCCTCATCGATGTTCTTAACAGGACTGTTACCGCTATTACAGAAAAGAACAGAGATGAAGAGCAAAAGGTTCTGGCCCATGAAAAACTGCTTCAGGCCGGATCGCTTATAACTGATGCCGAATACAGTCAGCTCTTGTATGACGATCTGGTTCCGGATAAACAGACTCTCATCTCCGAGCTGGAACTGGAGTATTCCATGTACTCTATGGTTCTGTTCAAAATAGCCGAATTGAATACGATTTCTCGTAAAAGAGATATCCCTTTGCATAAGCTTGTTTTTAATCTCAAGAAGGAAATTAAGAAGCTCCTCGGAATATCTGATCTGGTATTATTTAACAACATATATTCGCGCAGTGATTTTATCCTTCTTATGAATGCGGACCGGACACTGCTTGAGAGGATCAACGGGAATATCATTGAATCCCTTGAAAAGCGTTTTGGAACCAGAGTTTGCGTCTATATCAGTAATGCCCAGTACTCCTTCGAGAAGTTCTCATTTATCTACTCCGAAGGCTCTCTGGCTTTATCGTTAAGACATTTCAAAGATAAGAAAAATATTTTCAACTCTGATTCGGCAAAAAAGGTGGATATACGAAAAAGGATGCTGCCGGAACAGGAGAGGAAGCTTCTTTTTGCCATAGAATCAAGAAATAAGGTCATGATAAGAGACATTATTTATTATGAGATTGGATTCAATCGTTCTGAGCTGCAGAAATGGCTGATTCTGGAAGTTCATCAGACCCTGGAGCATATCATCAGGATATTCCAGCAGGTCTTTCAGACTGATGCGGAAATCATTCTTCTGCTTGAAAACTATCAGTATATGATGCAGATGGCCCTTCAGACAGAAGATTACGATGAACTGTGCAGCCTGATTGAGCAGGTTATTGAAGATACAATTCCTGACAGCCGTAGCTCGAACGGTGCTGTTTCCATGAAAAAGACAATTGAAAGCGTCAGTGACTATATCGATGAAAATTACTTTAGCAGCATCTCTCTCAGTTCTCTTTCAAGTCAGTTTGCAATCGACCGTTCCTATCTGTGCAGGAGTTTTAAAGCTGTTACCGGAGAGAATCTTATGTCGGCAATATCAAGAAAACGCATAGAGAAAGCTCAGGAGTATATCAGGCAATCCATCATGGCTCAGGGCAGCCGGACTCAGAAAGAACTCAGTTTGACAGATATATCCGATCTGGTTGGATATGAAGAGTACTCGTACTTTAATAAGGTGTTCAGGAAAATTACCGGGGTGAGCCCCAGTGATTACAAAGCAGGTTTGAAGTAGGTGGTTTCAGTTTTGGGAAGAGTTTGTACAACCTTTTTTCTCTGTATTACAGGGGTCTCTTTGTTCGTAAGTTGCGGTGTGAAAATCCGGAATCCGGATCTGTCGTCTATTCCTGAACATACAATCCTGACAGTCTTGGCGGGACAGTCCACATCAGACCCCGGGATTGAAGAGTTCTTTACTGAAGCCATTGGTGAGAAGATGGACAATGTTGATCTTTACTGGGAAAGAATGGACTGGGGAGAACAGTTTAAAATCCAGATGCTGAGCCGCTTCGCCGCAGGAGAAATACCTGACATTATGATAGGGAAAGCTCAGGACGTCAGTACCTATGCTCCTTCGGGGAATCTGGCTGTTATTCAGGATGAGCTTGTGGATTTTATCCGTCCTGAAATTATTCCTTCTGTCAGTTTTTCAGAAAAAGTGTATGGCATCCCGTACAATGCCTTTTATCAGGGAGTCCTTTACAATAAGGAGCTTTTTTCAACGTACAACATGAAGATTCCTGAAACTCTTGAGGAGCTGAATACAGCCATAGAACAATTTAAAAAAGCGGGAGTCGTACCCTTTGCAGCACATTTTGAAGAGAACTGGAGTACTGCGAATGTTTTTATGCAGCTTGCCATAGGAGAGGTTTTCAGCCGAAATGAAAACTGGGGGGCAGAATTCGGTTCCGGGAAACAATCTTTCAGGGATTCAAGGGATATTGAACTCTGTCTTGATGGCCTTGAGTTTATTAAAGAGTTTACCTGGGGCGACCCATACTCGGTAAATCTGTTTGAAAGTGATCAGAGATTTGCGAACTCTAAAGCAGCAATGTATCTGACAGGCACCTGGTCACTTCAGAATATTGAGGCTTTAAATCCGGGTTTACAAATTGGTATATTCCCTTACCCCAACAGTACGGGAGATGCCAAATTGATCATCGAGCCGAATCTTACTTTTATGAAGAGTGCCTATTCTGATAATTCTGATACGATAGATGAAGTCCTTAAAATTCTGTTGGAAGATGAAGAGCTGGCTGTTCATATTTCAGATTATACCCAGACATCTACAGTTCTGAAATCTCAACCCCATCGGTATCCTCAGTTGGTCGCTGAAGATATAACCCTTTATGAGGAAGATAATCTGATTGTGGATGCAACAGGAGGAAACACCCAGCTTCCCTGGTCATTTCAGGACGCTCTGGCAAAAGAAACTTTGAAGTGGATGCGGGGAGAGATAAACAGAGATGTACTTCTTGATTTTGCAGATTCCAATAGAATGATGATTATGCAGAATTGATTTTCAACGGTGAGGAAGATGAACCAGGAAATCATAAGCCGGGGAAGGTCTTTTACCCGGTATGGTATAATTGGATTTGAAAGGACAAAAAATGTATAAATCAAAATTAATAAGCGATGGATTCTGGAGTATTGAGGAGACGGGGGTTCGCTCCTTTCTTATTGAGGGAACTGATTCTGCAATGCTTGTGGATACTGGATTCGGATCAGGAGATCTTAAATCCTTTGCGGAAACCCTCACCGGTCACCCTGTCTTTCTTGTAAACACCCACTGCGATGTTGATCATATCGGGTGCAATGAACAGTTCAATAAAGTAATAATGCATCCTTTAGAGCTTGAGTATTACAGGATGAAGAATCCTGATTATCATACCTCAGTAGAGTTTATAGAGGAAGGTGATGTTCTGGACCTTGGGAAGAGAGCCTTTACAATTCTTCATATTCCCGGACACACACCCGGCAGCATCGCGCTACTTGATAGAGAAAACAAACTGCTCATCAGCGGCGACAGCATTCAAAACGGTGCCGTATTTATGTTTGGTCCGGGACGTGATATGAGTACATATATCGATAGTATGAGAAAACTGGATAAGATGAAATCCGACTTCCAGACCATTCTGGCCTCTCATGGAGAGAACCCGGTCCCCTCCGATATCATTCCGGAGCTGATTACGGGCGCTCAAATGGTTCTTGAAGGAAAAATCAGGGGAGAGAAGCCTCCACGGGATCTGCCGTGCAAGCTGTATTCTGCAGGCAGAGCCAAATTCCTTTGTTCCTGAAAAGTCGAATCCACCCTGACTTTTCCTGTCAGGTCAGGGTTACAGCACCTTTGATAGAAAGTCCCTTGTTCTTTCATTCAGGGGATTTTCGAAAAGCTCTTCCGGGGGCCGGTTTTCTACAATTACACCCTCATCTATAAACAGAACCCTGTTGCTGACCTCTCTGGCAAAGCCCATTTCATGGGTGACCACAACCATGGTCATTCCTTCAGAAGCAAGCTGTTTGATAACATCCAGCACCTCTCCCACCATTTCAGGGTCCAGGGCACTTGTGGGTTCATCAAAAAGCATTATGTCAGGATTCATGGCAAGAGCTCTGGCGATGGCCACTCTCTGCTTCTGTCCCCCCGAGAGACGGTTGGGATACTCGTCTTTCTTGTCAGCCAGGTCGACCCGTTCGAGCAGCTCCACCCCTCGTTTCCGTGCATCGCTGATATTCATCTTTCCGAGCTTTACAGGAGCAAGGGTTATATTTTCAAGTACAGTTTTATGGGGAAATAGATTAAACTGCTGAAAAACCATACCTACCTTCTCACGCAGCTTATCAATATCGGTTTTGGGATCCGTTATCTCTGTTCCCTCTATAAATATCTTTCCTGATGTGGGTGTTTCAAGAAGATTAAGGCATCTCAGAAAGGTACTTTTACCGCTGCCGGAGGGACCGATAACACTTATAACCTCTCCCTGTTCTACTGTTTCATTAATGCCTCTGAGAACTTCCAGCTTTCCAAAATATTTGTGAAGATCAACTACTTTAATCACTGTTTTTCATTCTCCTCTCGACTCTTGTAAGGACATGGGAAAGACTCAGGGTGAGTATAAGATAGATAATTGCCGTGGCAATAAGAGGTATTGTAGCCTCATAGGTAATGCTTCGGATCTTGTTGCCGGCTCTCATCAGATCGTTCCCGCCGATGAAACCGATAATCGATGTTTCTTTCAGCAGAACTATAAATTCATTTCCCAGTGCCGGAAGAATATTCTTTATTGCCTGGGGGAGTATAATTTCGCGCATGGCCATCCGGTGCGGCAGTCCCAGGGACCGGGCCGCTTCCATCTGCCCCTTTGATACAGCCTGAATCCCCGCTCTGATTATCTCGGATACATAGGCCCCTGAGTTTATTGCAAAGGCTATGACGGCTGCTACGGTTTTATTGATATCAAAGGCCTGAAAGACTACAAAGTAGATTATAAGGAGCTGAACCAGCACAGGGGTGCCTCTTATCAGTTCTGTATATCCTCTTGCAGCAAGGTTGAAAAATCTGTTTTTGGACATCCTCATAAGAGCTATGAATGTTCCAAGCACAACACCTGCCAATACGGCAAAAAAGGTCACTACGAGAGTGACCTTAAGTCCGTTGAACATCAGTGTTATACCGTTGGGACCAAACTCCCAGAGCTCTTCAAATAGAGTTCTTTTTACGGCATCAATCAATGGTTTCTCCTACTTCATGTACTTTGCAAGCAGCTCATCGTATTTACCGCTTGATTTCAGACGGGCGAGAGTTTTGTTGACGGAGTCGAGCAATTCACTGTTCCCTTTTTTTATGGCAATCCCATAGAACTCAGGCTCAAAATCAAAGGAGAGAATTTCAAGTTCGGGGTTTTTATTTATAAAATTCAGTGCGGGCTGCTGATCAATAATAAGACAGTCGACCCTTCCGTTCTTCAGCTCCATAACAGCTTCAAAACCGGTATTGAAGGCGGATATATTTCCTTCATCCGTATACTGGCTGGCCAGATCATTTCCTGTGGTACCGAACTGAACTGAAATCTTGCTTCCCTTCAGATCATCCATTGAGCTGATTGTACTCTGGTCTTTCTTTACAATTACGGCCTGTGTGGCTTCATAGTAGGGTTCTGAAAAATCAACGCTTTCCGCTCTTTTGGGATTGATTGTCATTCCGGCAATCACGAAGTCCGCCTTGTTTGCATTCAATGCAGTAAGGAGGGTATCAAACTCCATATCTTCTACAACAAGTTCCATTCCCAGGTCTCCGGCAATTTCTTTTGCTATTTCTATGTCGAATCCGACGACTTCGTCTCCAGATTCCCCTCCTATGAACTCAAAGGGGGGAAAGGACGCATTGGTTCCCATTCTCAGGGCCTCTTTCTTTTCACTGCAGCCAGTAAGCAGGGCTGTGGCCATAACGAGGGAGGCAATGAGCAATCTATTCAATTTCATAAACAATACTCCGATTTACGTATAAATTTCACCATACTATGAGGTTTGTCGTATGAAATGTCAATTCTGGTGAATATTTATTTACATAAATGTCATTTTACGGGTATTGGGCCTGTATTTTTCGATATTTATTCTGGCACGGACTCAAGCTGTCCCTGTTCCGCCATCTTAATGAAATCCTGTAAATATTCGGGATGCTTTTCCGGTGTTCTGGTGCCGATAAAAATACTCTTGCTGATCCCCTGCTCCCCAAGTTTTACAGAGGCCAGAGGCAGGGTCTTCTTGTATTCATCAACCAGCCAGTTCGGCAGCGCTGTTACACCTCGGCCTGCCGCAACAATCTGAAGCATTATATCGGTATCTTCGATTGTTTTGATGTTTGCAGGCTTACAGGATGCGGGGGTTAAAAAGTGGGTGAAAATATCGAGCCTTTCGGTGCCCACAGGATAAACGATAAGGTTCTCTTCTGTCAGATCCCGGGGGTGGAGAAAGTCTCTGTCCGCAAGGGGGTGGTCTTTTGATGTCGCAAGGACCTGCTCATAGTTAAAAACAGGGACAAACTCAATTTTGCGGCTCATATAGGGATCAGGGGAGATCAGTATATCCACTTCATGCCGGATCAGAGCCCTGATGCCGTTAAACTGAAACTGATGCTTCAGTTCCACCTCCACATCGGGCCAGGCACGAAGGAAGGAGGCCAGTACAGGCTGAAGCCACTTATAGCAGGGATGGCACTCCATTCCTATTCTGAGTATTCCCCTCTTGCCGCTTGATATCTGTTCAAGAAGGGTTTCGGTCTCCTCTATCTGGGGAAGTATCCTGTCGGCCAGTTCAAGAAGGAGCAGTCCGCTTTGGGTCAGCTTCAGTTTCCTGCCCTCTTTTATCCATACCTTTGACCCTATCTGCTCTTCAAGTTTTCTGATCGCGTGAGTCAGGGCCGGCTGGGTGAGGTTGAGGGCCCGGGCCGCTTCTGTGAGGGTTCCAAGGGATTTGATCCTGGAGAGGATCATCAGGTGAATCTTCTCAATCATATCCATGAATATAATTTATAGATATATGAAAAACAATCATTTTTATTTATGAGTAGAAAATCTTATATTCTTAAAAAACGAATAGGGGAGAACAGAATGGCAGAAGGATTATTACATTATGATCAGGTGGGAAGTTTTTTACGTCCCGAAAGGCTGATAACAGCTCGTACAGAGTATACAAACGGAACCATTTCACAGGAAGAACTGACAAGAGTCGAGGATGAAGAGATTCTCAAGCTGGTTGCCAGGCAGAAGGAACTTGGTTTTTCTGTTGTAAGTGACGGTGAGTTCAGGAGAAGCTACTGGCACCTGGACTATTTCTGGGGATTTGAAGGGGTGGAGCACATCCATTTTGGAGAGGGGTATAAATTCCATGATGAAGAGACAAGGGATGACTCGGCCCGGCTGAACGGAAAAATCAGATTTTCAGAATCACACCCCTTTCTGGGGCATTTTAAGTTTCTGAAGGATGCGGCGGGGAGTGACGGAGTGGCCCGGGTGAGCATTCCCGCTCCGGCGCAGATGTTTGCCGAACTTGTAAGGGGAGCGAACGAAGACAAGGTCAATGAAATATATCCCGACCGCCAGGAGCTCATTGATGACTTGTGCAGCGCCTACCGGGATTCAATTCTTGCATTTTACGATCTGGGTTGCCGTGACCTGAAGCTTGATGACTGTACATGGGCCATGTTGTGTGACCGGGACTTCTGGGAACTGATGGCCGGAGCCGGTTTTGAACTTGAAGATATTCAGAAGCTCTATCTGGAATTGAACAATAAAGCAGTGCGGAACCTGCCCCCGGATTTAAGGATTTCTACTCATGTCTGCCGGGGAAACTATCATTCGACCTATGCCACTTCAGGCGGTTATGAGCCGGTTGGCAAGCTCCTGTTCGGAGAGGAAAATGTGGAGACATACTTTCTGGAGTATGATGATGAACGCTCCGGTGACTTTGAGCCTCTTCGTCATCTTAAGGGAGAAAAGAATGTGGTTCTGGGGCTGATCACAAGCAAACAGCCTGAGCTTGAAGACAAGGAAGCCATAAAGAAGCGGATTCAGGAAGCGTCAAAGTATGTGCCTCTTGAACGGCTTGCTCTGAGCCCTCAATGCGGGTTTGCCTCTACAGAAGAGGGAAACAAGCTCTCAGAAGAGGACCAGTGGAAGAAGATGAAACTTGTAAAAGAGATAGCCGATGAAGTGTGGGGGTAAGCGTCCCTTTGCTGTGCTGGAGCCTGGGGGCTCCAGCTCTTCATATCAGTCCGTTCCCCGCATAAAGTGGAAAACCTTATAAGAAAGATATAGTATATTCAGTATAGTATATGCTTCAGCTGTGACTCTTTACAGATTATCCCGACATGCTGTTATAAGGAGTTTTCCATGAATGATAAATTGAACCTGGTTCCGCATCTCTGGTTTGACACTCAGGCTGTTGAAGCCGCTGAGTTTTACTGCTCCCTCTTTCCCGATTCCAGAATCATTTCAAAGGGGGTTATGAAAGGGACTCCTTCCGGAGACTGTGATTACCTCTCTTTTGAACTCTGGGGTCAGAAGTTTGAAGCCCTCAGCGGCGGCCCCCTTTTTAAACTGAATCCATCCATCTCGCTAATGGTGAATTTCGATCCTCTTTTTTTCAGAGATCAATCTGATCCTGAAAATGCTGCCAGGGGGGCTTTGACTGGAATATGGGAGAGTCTCATTGAGGGCGGCACAGTGATGATGGAGCTGGGGGCCTATAATTTCAGTTCCCTCTACGGGTGGGTTCAGGACCGGTTCGGGCTGAACTGGCAGCTGATACTGACAGATCCCGGCGGTGATCCAAGGCCTGCGGTTATACCATCGATGATGTTTGTGGGAGAAAATTACGGGAAGGCCCGGGAAGCCGGAGAGTTCTACCTGTCCCTTTTTGAATCATCAGAACCCGGGCTGTTTGTGACTTATCCCCCCGAAATGACTTCGGAGAAGGAAGGGGCCGTTATGTTCTCCGACTTCAGGCTGGGGGAAACCTGGCTGACAGCCAATGACAGCGCTTATGATCATAAATTTCAGTTCAATGAAGCCTTCTCTTTTATTCTGAACTGCTCCAGTCAGGAGATGATCGATTATTACTGGAGCAGACTGTCTGCCGTTCCGGAAGCAGAAGCCTGCGGATGGCTGAAAGATCAGTTCGGGGTCTCCTGGCAGATCCTTCCCGGTGAACTTAACACAATGATGGATCAGGGAAATGATGAGCAGAAACAGGCTGTTACGAAGGCTTTTCTGGATATGAAGAAAATAGATCTCCCCAGGCTGAGGGATGTGTATAAAGAAGCCCGGGGAGGCTAAAAGGCTTTTATAGTATCTGCAACACTCTCATGGCTGATACTCTTAACATCAAACCGCAGTACCTTGAAAGTGAATTGCAGAATGAAGCCGATGCCGAAGACTGAGATCACAGTGCCCAGTCCGACCTTTGCTCCCAGCAGCCATCCAATAATCAGAACAGTGCCCTCTATCATGCCCCTTATGGCTCCAATGGGAACTGCGGGCATGCGCTTACCAAGCGCCACCATGAGTGCATCACGGGGACCGCAGCCGAGGGCTGCACCAATATAGAAATAGCTCCCGAGGCAGATGACGACCTGGCCTGAAAGGATCATAAGGAGACCGGCCCGGAAATTGGACATCAATGGAATTAAACCGGCAAACTGGATCAGATCCACAAACTTGCCTATCAGGATTGCATTGAGTATTGTACCGAAACCGATTTTCTCTTTTAAAAGGAAATCAAGCAGAATGATGGCAAATCCTGAAAGAGTTACGATGTTCCCAAAGGAAATATGGGTCTGGTAGGAGACACCCATGCTGAATGCATCCCACGGGGAAAGGCCTATATTTGCCTGGACGCTTAAGCAGATACCGAGGGCATACAGGAAAAGGCCGAATATCAGTCTTGTGGTTTTAATAATATAATCAGTCATTCTTACTCTCTTTTATTCATGATACAGCAGCATGATGATACCCGCTTCCATGTCTGTTCTATTCAAATATCTGTGTCTGGTGTTCGCGAGAAACTGAATAGCTTCCCCCTCCTGCAGTTGGACTGTTTCATCTCCGATTTCAACTGTGAAGCAGCCTTTTGTACAGATGATATACTCTCTGATTCCGGCATCATGACTCTCTGATACCCGTTCAGAATGAGGTGATATTATATGACGGAATATTTCAAACTTTTTATCAGCGTCAAACTCGAATAGAACGAATAACTCAAATCCGTCCCAGGCGGAGTAGTGTTTCATGGAATCATTCTTCGAAACAGAAATTTGAGGAGTCCTGGTATGTGTCAGTTGGGCAAGAGGTACATTGATCCCGTCGCATATCTTTTCAAGCACGGAGATAGTCGGACTCTTGGTGCAGCGTTCAACCTCGCTCAGCATACTTTTGCTGACACCTGTGAGTGATGCCAGATCATCCAGTGTGAGGTTTCTTTCCTGCCGGATTCTCTTGATATTTCTGCTGATTGTCTCGCTTGCCGATATCAAATCAATGATTCCTCTATAATGAAATAAATACGCTATAGAGGATTTTGCTCTGTTTGCAGGGCTCTGTCAAGCTAGCTGGGCAGGACATCAGGAATTGAGGCTGCTCATCCGGCTGTGACTCAGGAGAAACCATCTCCTCCGATTTCCTGTGACTCAACGCCCCCTCCCGGCTCTGAAAAGGGGGTAATACATTTCAGAATAAGTAATTATGTGAAAATAAAATACCAAGTACATCCAAATACGTTGACATTTCCGGGATAAGCGAATATATTTCGAACCAACAGTTTGGTATTTTAATATGTAGAACCGTTAGATTGTTTTCATAGCAACCCGTTTTTTGTTTCCTGTCTTCAATTTCCGATTCCCACAATTCAATATTCATTCCGTAAAAAAATTATTCACCGGAGCATTTCCGGTACAGGAGACAATATGTCAAAGAAAATTTATGTAGGTAACCTTAGCTGGAATACAACTGAAAGCAATCTCGGCGATCTTTTCGCACAGTACGGAGAAGTAATCTCTGTAAACATCATTACAGACCGTGATACAAACCGTTCAAAGGGATTTGGTTTTATTGAAATGGCTGATGACGATGCTGCAGTAGCTGCAATCTCAACATTCAACGGAACAGAACTCGACGGCCGTAACATTCGTGTAAACGAAGCAGAAGACCGTGAGAGACCCCGGGGAAACCGCCGCTTCTAATCTGTTTCTGACAGTAAAAAGGAGAAGACCTTCACCGGTCTTTTCCTGAAAATTAATAATACTGTTCAGGAGACCGAAAATGGCTAAAAACAGATACTCCTCTGACAAACGTCAGAAAGAGATAAAACGGCAGAAACGCAAAGAGGCCAAGAAGCTCCGCAAAGAGCAGAAGGGCACCCCTGAAGCGGAAAAAGATGAGATGATGCTTATCAACGGGTATCTGGGTATTGAACCCGAACCCGAGGAAGAGTCCGATATCGAATCTGATGCGTCAGATGATGATGCTTCGGAAGAAGAATAGCTTCTCATCAGCTGTTTTTATATCAATAAAATAGATGTTCTGCTCAATGTCTGAGCTGAACATCTGTAAACCCTGAACTTTTCAAATAGAAGACCCCTTCCATTGTCTTCTGATTTTATTGTATCCAGTCAAACCACAAGTAACCCATCAAGCAGTACTGCACAAGTATTTTTGTAAACAGCACTTTTATTTTTCTCTAAGAATCTCTGGACAAATTACGTGAACATATGTATACATTAGTCTGCCGAATTTTCAAAGTAAAAATTCTAATACAGAAAAAAGGTAATCATTCACAAAACAAGGAGTTTCTCAACATGCTGCAGGCATCGGCTTCAATAGTCATTAACCTTATCTTTACCGTATTGATCGGTCAATTCGAGGAGTACAGTTCATCAGCGAGAATGATACTGGGCTCTTTTGCCGCAACAGGCGTTATTTTCAGTCTTGCAGGGCTGACATCTTATCTTTCAACGAAGCGTAAATCGTCATACTTCATTGCTCAGGCAGGTTTCATCCTGTTCTTTCCCATGGGACTTATAGGAGTCTTCGGCATGAGGAAGCTCAGGCAGAAAATTGAAAAAGGGGATACCGTTCTGCTCCCTTCTTCTCTGGTCAATCCAGTTCTTATCGGCGGAGTCGTTATGGCTGTTGCACTTGTTGTCTCAGCTCATCAGGCGCAGTCAATTTTTTTCAGTTCCCGGAATCTGGAGCAAATAATCCGCCATCTGCCTCTGACCATCCTGTATGCCTTCGGGATTCTTCTACTGGCCAGGCAGGATCTATTGGATTTTTCAGTTCCCGGCTTTGCCCTTGCCACATCAATTCTCTTTCTCCAGGGGCTTGCTGAAGGTTCTTTTTCGCGCTTTATGCTGTTCGCTCTTACATTTGGACTGGTTCTGTTTGTCCCCTTTTTATACTCTCTTTTCAAATGCTTAAGCGGTGTTCCTTCTTCAACTGTAAGCTTCCTCGGCCTTCTCGCCAGCTGGGGCCTCTCCCTGACTCTCTCCCGGGGAACCATGATAAGAGTAGAACCTGAATCGATTTTTAAGTTTCCCGCAAGCGGACTTGTTCTGGTTCTGGCGGGAGGAGCCCTGATTCTAATTCTTATGAAGCTAAGTTCCCGCAAGTTTGAGTCGTACTCCAGCGGAAAAAGCAGGGGATTTATTCTTACCTGGACTGCTTTTGCAGCTGCCATAGTACTGGGGCTTTTGAGGGGACTCTACTTCGGTAAATATCTGGGAGGAATACGTCCCACCCTGCCTGTGGCCGATGTGGTCTTTATTCTGTTTGCTTTTCTGTTTCTCAGGGCCTTTAAAGCCGCAACCCTTTCCAGATTCGGTCTCCTTCTGGCTCTAATCCCCTCTGTCCTCTGGGGAATGATGGATAACCTGATGTCTCTGGGAGGTGTAACTGTAGACTGGCAGTATCTGATCAAAGCCTTTCCAATCCTGCTCCTGGGGATACTGTCCTACTATATAAAAGGGAACAGTCATAATCCCGTTCCGGGGCGGTCATCAGTATAACTCAATAAGGAGTCCTCTCCCCGAGGGCTCCTTTTGCACAAGGGGTATAGGGGATCAGCCCTGTTTCCTGAACTGGCCGGGGGTAATGCCCTTCACTTTGCGGAAGCAGCGGATGTAATAGTTGACGCTGGAGTAGCCGCTCTGTTCCGCTATGGCGGCAAGGGAGAGCCCGCTGTCCTGCAGGAGTTCAAGAGACCGGTTTATGCGGAAGAAGTTGAGATAGCTGATGGGCGGCATATGAACGGTTTCGGTAAAAAGTCTTGTGAAGTGGGCTGTGCTGAATCCTGATGCCTCTGCCAGTTCGTCCAGGGATATTTCCTTTTTATAATGAGAATGAATATAACGGAGAGCCTCTTTGACGGCTCTGTTATTGCCCTGTGATACGGCCGGTTCAACAGAGGGGTCTGAAGGAGAAATTCTGTTCAGCTGGAGAATGACTTCAAGGACTTTTACCTTAAGTTCCAGTTCATAAAAGGGTTTTCTGTTCCTGTATACCCTGTACAGATCCCTTATTGTCCCCAGAAGCATCCGCTCATCCTCTGTCTCTCCCTGAATGTGGGGGCAGCGGTATTTGAGTCCCTTCAGTACGGGATCGATCTGACGGGTCTGTATCCTGTCATCCACGGCACTGTTTATGAGGTCAGCACTGAAAACCGACGCTTCAAAAGAGCAGTTTCTTCCGGGAGCAGTCCTTCCGCTGTGCAGGCAGCCTCCTGGTATGATAATCGCCTCTCCCCGGTTTACGGTGTAGAACTCCTCCCCGAGGTGAAAGACTCCCGCCCCTTCAGTCACCGTCAGAAACTCTATCTCCGAGTGCCAGTGGCAGTCCAGAATGGTCTCATCGGCATCATAATTCATGGTGTATCCTGCAAAGGGAAACAGCCCGGTTCCATGTTTTCTCGCTTCCAGATCAAAGAGGTTATTCATAACATTCTCTGTTTTACAGCATAATCGTGCTATTTAATAGCAAGATCAGCCAACATTTCGGATAATATTGAGAATATGATGACATTATTGTTATTCGGAGGATGAAGAATATGAAATTTACAGACGGATTCTGGATGCTTCAGAAGGATGTGAACCTTCACTGTCCCATGGAAGCCAGGGATATCCGGGTTCAGGGAGACATGGCGACCCTCTACGGCCCCACCAAAAAAGTTGAAGTAAGGGGAGATACAATGAACCATCCGCTGGTCACAGCGGAGCTCAGTTCTCCTATGAAGAATATAATCAAGGTCAAGCTGTATCACCACGCAGGGGGAAATCCTCCCGTACCCGCATTCGAACTCAACGAGCCCGGATGCGGTGATGTAGCCATTGAAAACAGCGGGAGCTCCTTCAGCTACCGCTCGGGAGATTTGGAGTTCTCTATCTCCGACCGTTCTGTCTGGAGTACAGAGATCCGTTACGGAGACAGGGTTCTTACAGGAAGCCAGAGAAAGGCAGCCGGGTATATCCAGAGGGACGACGGCTCTGTCTATATGAGGGAGCAGCTGAACCTTGATGTAGGGGAGACCCTCTACGGTCTGGGAGAACGCTTTTCCCCCTTTGTCAAAAACGGCCAGATTGTGGATATCTGGAATGAGGACGGAGGAACCAGCAGCGAGCAGGCTTACAAGAGCATTCCCTTCTACCTGTCGAGCCAGGGGTATGGTGTTCTTGTAAACCACCCCGAAAAGGTCTCCTTTGAGGTCGCTTCAGAAACCGTTTCCAGAGTACAGTTCAGCGTTCCCGGAGAGGTTCTGGAGTACTACATCATCGGCGGCGACAGCATGAAAGATGTGCTTTCCAACTACACCGCCCTCAGCGGCCGTCCGGCGCTGCCCCCCGCATGGTCCTTCGGTCTCTGGCTGACAACCTCATTTACAACAAGCTATGACGAGGAGACAGTAAACTCCTTTATCGACGGAATGGCCGACAGGGATATTCCCCTTCAGGTCTTTCACTTTGACTGTTTCTGGATGAAGGAGTTTCAGTGGTGCGACTTTGAGTGGGACTCAGATGTGTTCCCCGATCCTGAAGCGATGCTGGCCAGGCTGAAAGCCAAGGGCCTGAGTACATGCCTCTGGATCAATCCTTATATTGCCCAGAAGTCCGCTCTTTTTGATGAGGGTATGGCGGAAGGGTATCTTGTCAAACGCCCCGACGGCTCCGTATGGCAGTGGGACATGTGGCAGCCCGGAATGGCCCTTGTGGATTTTACCAACCCCGGCGCCGTCAAATGGTATCAGGAGAAGCTCCGCAGGCTGCTGAAACAGGGAGTGGACTGCTTCAAAACCGACTTCGGCGAGCGTATCCCCACGGATGTCTGCTACTTTGACGGGTCTGATCCCATGAAGATGCACAACTACTACACCTATCTCTACAACAAGGCCGTGTTCGATCTTCTTGTAGAAGAGAAGGGCGAGGGCAACGCGACCCTCTTTGCCCGTTCGGCCACCGTGGGCGGACAGAAGTTTCCCGTGCACTGGGGCGGAGACTGCAGCGCCAACTATGCCTCCATGGCAGAGTCTTTGAGAGGCGGCCTTTCCCTCTGTCTCTCGGGCTTCGGATTCTGGAGCCACGATATCGGAGGATTTGAACAGACAGCCACTCCCGACCTCTATAAACGCTGGGCGGCCTTCGGCCTTCTGTCCACACACAGCCGCCTCCACGGAAGTGAGTCCTACAGGGTGCCCTGGAACTTTGACGATGAAGCCTGCGATGTTGTAAGGTACTTTACCAAACTGAAGAACAGTCTGATGCCCTATCTCTATGATCAGGCCTGCCGGACTGCAGAGACCGGGGTTCCCATGATGCGTGCAATGATTCTGGAATATCCCGAAGATCCCAACTGCGCCTACCTGGACTGTCAGTATATGCTTGGAGATTCCCTCCTTGTAGCGCCGATCTTCAACGACCGGAGCGAGGCAAAGTACTACCTGCCCGAAGGGGACTGGTACAGCCTTATTGACGGAAAACAGTGCGCCGGAGGCCGCTGGTATAAAGAGAACCACAGCTATATGAGCGTTCCCCTCTTTGCCCGGGCCGGCAGTATTGTTGCCCGTGGCGGAAATGAGAACCGCGCTGATTATGACTACAGCAGCGGTGTGCGCTTTGATATTTATGACCTGAAAGAGGGTGAAGAGAGCAGCTGTACAGTCCGCGATATGAGCGGCAAAACCGTACAGACTCTGACTGCTGCCCGAAAGGGAAATGAACTGCACGTGAAGCTTGAAGGCTGCTCAGACAGCTGGTCTGTGAGCTACAGGGAAGGAACTATTGAAAAAAGTGCCGACGGCTCTGGAAAGAGTGAACTGGTGCTGGCTCTCTCCTGATTTAACATTTTCAGCTGCTGTTTATGATTGATCTGCCGGACCCTGATGGGTCCGGTTTTTTTATTTTTTTTTATTAGAAGCAGATAGTCTTATGTCTTCAGTAAATGTGAACGGTGTCCGGGAGTTCAAGATATTACCATCGATTGATTAATATTGTCCATTTATCTCTGAAAAAACCGGGTTTACAATTATTCTCATTCTACTAAAGAAAAGTGATAAAACAACAAGGAACAGGTATTGGTGAACCGGATTGACATAGCCGAAAACGGCCTCAATATATGCTTTGAAATCAATGACAGCAGTGAGATAAAACTCCTTCATTTTTCCTCTCTTCCCTTCGATGCAGAGGATCTGAGCGACTATGAAAAAAGCGGATTCAGAGTTGTGGAGCTGGCCCTCTCCGGGTACGACCGTCCGGAAGAAAGACATGGTATCAAATATACGGTAACAGCCCCTGGATACCGCCTGAAATACAGATCCCACAGAGACTTCAGAAACGAAGCCGGACGGAAACTTGAAATTGTATCAGGAGATGATGAAAGCGGTGTTGAGGTAGTCAGCCACTATCAGTTTTTTGACGGCATCTCTATCGTCCGCTGTTTCAGTACTGTGGAAAACAAGGGAACAGAAACACAGGGGCTGGAGTATATCAGCTCCTTCAATCTCAATGGAATTGAAAAAGAGGGACTCCGCAGCGCCGATGACAAGATCCGGCTCTCCGTTCCCCACAACTCCTGGATGCGGGAGTTCCAGTGGCAGAGCCTGACTTTGGAACAGATGGGACTGGCCCGATGCCAGCCGGAAGGCAAACAGAGATCCTCCAAGGCCTTCAGCGTCTGCAATTCGGGCAACTGGTCCACCAAAGAGTACCTGCCCATGGGCTATCTGGAGAACACAGAAACCGGAGGAAGCCTCTACTGGCAGATTGAGCATAACGGCTCCTGGCACTGGGAGATCAGTGACCAGACTGACCACTACTATCTTCAGATCAGCGGCCCCACCGAGAACGACTCACACTGGTATAAAGAGCTGAAGCCGGGAGATTCCTTTACATCGGTTCCCGTGGCTGTCGGTGCCGACTGCAGTGGTTTTGATCATGCCATGGGTGAGCTCACAAGATACCGCAGAGCCATCCGCCGTCCAAACAAAGACAATGAACTCCTGGGAGTCATCTTCAACGACTATATGAACTGCCTCTGGGCAGATCCTACAACCGAGAAGGAGATCCCCCTGATCGATGCCGCTGCCGAGGCGGGATGCGAGTACTACTGCATCGATGCCGGATGGTACGACGCCGGTTACTGGTGGGACAGCGTAGGGGAGTGGATGCCCTCTTCCGAGCGTTTTCCCGGCGGAATCGAGGAAGTTCTCTCCTATATAAGAAGCAAGGGCATGGTTCCCGGTCTCTGGCTGGAACTGGAGGTCATGGGCATCAAGTGCGGCAAGGCCGCCGAAGTTCCCGAGGACTGGTTCTTTACCCGACACGGGAAAAAGGTATATGACCGAAGCCGCTATCAGCTTGATTTCAGGAATCCCGAGGTCAGGGAGTACACCGCCGGTGTGATAAGACGCCTTGTGGAAGAGTATGGCGTTGGATATATCAAGATGGACTACAACATCGAACCGGGCATCGGAACCGAGCTGAATGCCGACAGTTTCGGAGACGGTCTTCTGGGCCATCAGAGGGCTTATCTTGAGTGGCTGGACGAGATCTTTGCCGCCTATCCCGATCTGATCATCGAAAACTGTTCCAGCGGCGGGCTCCGTATCGATTACGCCATGCTGAGCCGTCACAGCCTCCAGTCCACCAGCGATCAGGAGGACTACAGGCGCTACGCCACCATAGCGGCCAATGCCCCCACCGGGGTCACACCCGAACAGGCGGCTGTCTGGTCCTATCCCATGGAGCCGGAAAGCAGGGAGGAGATCATCTTCAATATGGTCAACGCCCTTCTGCTTCGTGTACATCAGAGCGGTCATCTTGCCAGGATGAGCGGCAGCGGCCGGGCTCTTGTCAGGGAGGCTCTGGATTACTACAAGAGCATCAGAGGAAGTATTCGAAAGGGGCTTCCCTTCTGGCCTCTGGGGCTTTCTAAGTTCTCTGATTCCAGGGTTTGTCTCGGTATCCGGGACGGCAACAGAATTTTTCTTGCCCTGTGGAGAAGGGAGGGGGACGCCTTTTGTGAAGTTCCTTTACCCGTTCTGAAGGGGAAGGCTGTGGATATCCGCTGCGCCTATCCCTCGGATTCAGAAACACCCTTTCTCTGGAATCCTGCCGTCGGCAGTTTGACTGTGGAAATGAATGCGGCCTTCAGTGCAAGGCTGTTTGAAATAAATATTAAGGATGAGGTTTAATGGCTATAGAGAAAAAATCCCTGTCCCGTACAGTGGAAACTAATCTTTTTGCTCTTCCGGCGGTAATTCTTGTATCGCTGACAATTTATATTCCCTTTGTCCTCAGCGGATTCTACTCCCTGATGGACTGGAACGGAATTGACAAGGACCCCGTATTCGTCGGTCTTGCCAATTTCAAAACACTTTTTCAGGGAGGGGACAGCTTTCTGAGTTCTCTCTGGTTCACAGTCAAGTACACTGTTTGTGCAATGGTGCTGCTGAACGTATCGGCTCTCGCTCTGGCGCTGGGTCTTGTTAAGAAGCTGAAGAGTGCCAATGTGCTCAGGAGCCTCTTTTTCATACCCTATATCATCAGTATGACCATTGTCGGTTTTATCTGGAAGTTCATCTTCTCTCAGGGCTTTGCGAACCTTTTTGATCTGACGAGCTTCGGATTTTTTGATCTGAGCTGGCTTGGTGATCCCAGTCTGGCATTCTACTCAGTCGTTTTTGTAGGCTCCTGGCAGTCGGTCGGATTCTACATGGTTCTCTACATCGCAGGGCTTCAGTCCATTTCCAAGGACGTTCTGGAAGCAGCCTATGTGGAAGGCGCCGGACCCTGGACCAAGTTCTTCAGGGTTGTTCTGCCCCTTCTGGGATCTTCTGTAACAACCTGTGTACTTCTTTCACTCATCAACTCCCTCAAGGTTTTCGATATCATTCTGGCTCTGACAAAGGGAGGCCCGGGAGGGTCCACCTACAGCGTTACCCTGGATATCTACAGGGAAGCCTTCCAGAACAATAACTACGGACTCGGATCGGCCAAGTCACTTGTCTTCTTCCTGCTGGTTCTGATTCTGACTCAGGTCGTCCTTAAGGGATTCAGCCGTACAGAGGTGGAAAAATGATTAAAAAACAGAATATGGGACTCTATGTCCTGGAGATCATTATGATTCTCGTGGGGCTTGTCTTTATATACCCCGTCTTCCTTATGTTTATGAACTCCTTTAAGTCCTTCGGAGAGGTTATTAGTAATGTCATAGCCCTGCCGAAGAGCCTGGAATTCCAGAATTATAAAGATGTTATTGAGAAAATGAGCTACTTCAAGCTCTTTATGAACAACGTGGTGATCACAACTATCGGTATCCTGGGGATTGTGCTCTTTTCTTCTACCGCCGCCTATATACTGGACAGAAGAAAATCCAAATACACAGGGTTCCTTTATGCCCTGATCATCACTCCCATGCTGATCCCCTTCCAGACCATCATGATCACCCTTCTTAAGGTCATGAATGTGCTTCACCTCTCCGGAAGCACCTGGGGACTGGGAATCCAGTACTGGGGATTCGGTATCCCCATGGCTACCTTTATCTTCTACAACTTTATGAAAACCATTCCCAAGGATATTGATGAGAGCGCTCTGATTGACGGTGCATCCACCACAAGAACCTTCTTCTCAATCATCCTGCCCCTCCTTAAAAACGTTACGGTTACCGTAATTGTTCTGGATGTGATGTGGATCTGGAATGACTTTCTGCTGCCCCTTCTTATGGTAAACAGGTCTCCCGAGACAAAGACCCTTGTCCTGTCGGCCTACACCTTCGTCGGGCAGTTCAATACCCAGTGGCACTATGCCATGACCGCTATGGTCCTGGCCGTCCTGCCGTCGATTCTGTTTTTTATACTGCTGCAGCGCTACATCGTTGAGGGTGTTGTCGCCGGAGCGGTAAAAGGTTAAGGCACTATCTGCCTGGGGTTCTCCTCAGGCAGTGAGCATAAAAAAAATTGGAGGAAGTTATGAAAAAAATACTTTCTGTTCTGTTATGCATGACTGCAATGTCCCTCATGCTGATCAGCTGCGGTGGCAAAGAGACCAGCACTGCTGATGCCGGGGCTTCAAAAGAGGAAGCCGTTAGTATCTATATGTTTATTTCCAGTCCTGAATACGCCGAATCAATCGGTGAACTCATCAAGGCATACAAGGAAGTTAAACCCAATGTGACAATCAACTATGAGACCACTCAGAATGATTACCCCACACTGCTCAAGGCTAAGCTTAACTCAGGTGAAGCTCCCGATATCTTTGCATCCACTTCCGGAAAAGAGATCGGCGTCTACCTCGACTACTCTGCCGACCTGACTGCACAGCCCCTTGCTGATGCCATGTCTGATGCTGTTAAATCCGTTATGATGTCAGGAGATGAAGTTCATGGTATGAGTATCAAGGGCAACTTCTTCGGTCTTGTTTACAACAAGGGCATCTTTGAAGAAGTCGGTATCGATTTTCCCCAGACATTTGACGAACTTGAAAGCGCCTGTGCCGCAATCGAGGCAGCCGGTTACCAGCCCTTCAGCTCCGGTTTTGCAGAGTGGTGGGTGTTTAAACATCTGTTCCAGCACTTTCTTAATGCCGCTCAGCCCGACGATGTGGAAGGCCTGATTAATTCTTTCATCACCGGGGAAGCCAAGATTGCCGATTACCCCGAGCTTTACGACGACTTTTTCAAGTTTGTTGACCTTGTTGTAAAATACGGCGACAGAAAGCCCCTTGAATCCGACCTGAGCACAGAAATTGCCGCTCTGGGAACAGGAAAGGCTGCCATGATCATCGGACAGGGTGCCTGGGTTGAAGCAGATGTCCTGAAAATCGATCCCTCTCTCAAGATCGGATTTGACGGATACCCCTTAAGCAGTGATCCTGCTGACAGCCGTGTTATCGCCGGTTCCGACCAGGCAATCAGAATCTACAAGGACTCACCCGTTCTGGATGATGTACTTGACTTTGCTAACTGGTGGTATACATCCGACTACGGTAAAAGCTGGTTCAGTGATGTGGCAGGAGTTATTCCTCCCATCGATGATGCCAAGACTCCCGATTTTGAAATTATCAAACAGGGAAATGCCCATGTTGCTGAAGAGGGCGCCGGAACTCTGGCAGTTGCCTACTCTACAGACAGCTTCCATCAGGCTTTTGGTGAAATCATGCAGTCCTATGTGGCTGGTGTGAAAACCAAAGATGAAGCCTGTGCAGATATTGAACTGAAATGGGTCGCTCTGGAAGGTAAATAATCCTCCTTTTATGGTTTCCGCCCTGTATAATACAGCGGCGGAAACTTCTGTTCTCCATTGAGCATCTTCATCAGGGACAGTATAATAAGTGACTCAGAGCGGAGATGCTCAAACATTATGATATTGGATTTAATAAAACAAAGCAGAAACAGTTCCCCCCTGAGGACTCAGCTGGGTGTTCTTCTGATCGCCTCCTTCATTCTTATTATCCTGCCGGTTATCGCCTATACCTACATCAGTAACTCCAGAACCATAATTGAGCAGCAGGTGGATGTACAGACAAAACTTCTGAGACAGGAAGCCCTGAACCTGGACAGTTATCTGGCCGAGATAGACCGTTACTCCCTTCTGCTCCGCCACGATGCCGGGTTTATGGATATTATCAAAAAGAAGGGTCCCCTGGACTACAGGGACCAACGATCTGTTCAGGGGATGCTCCGAAATACCTTTTATTCCCGGAATGATATTCTCTCCTATCGCCTCTATATGGTCAATTCGGGAGAAAACTACGAAATAGAGGCCAGGTTGAACAAGGTAAACTCCTTTGACTGGGATGATCCCTCATCCCTTCCCTATTATGGTGTGTTCACTTCGGGAAGGTACTACCGCTACTTTATGCCTGTCGCGGGAGAGGAGGGGTATATACGGTATTTCCGCACAATTATAAGGATTGAGAACCAGGAACCTCTGGCCATTGTAGAACTGGCTTTTGATACCTCACATCTGGATGCACTGACTATGGATCACCGCAGGGAGGGTGAAAATCTCTATATAGCAGATGATGAGTCGCGAATCCTGTATAAGACAACGGACCTGCCGGATTCTCTTCTCCTCAATGCGGCAGAAAGGCTGAGCAACAGCAGTTTCAGGGATTCCATAAGGGTAGGGGGGTATGATTATATCGCCGTCTCCTACCGCAGCCCGGGGTACAATTATACCCTGTACAATCTGATTCCAAGAACCAATCTGGACAGCACTCTGACCGAGACCCGCAACCTCAGTCTTCTGATCGGTTTTATTGCTGTAATTCTGACTCTGGGACTCTCTTCCCTCTATATCCGTCTGCTGACAACTCCTCTGCAGCAACTTTCAGACCAGCTGGCGGAGGTGGGGACTGGAAACTTCTCCTCCCTTGAAAATATAGGGGGAAGCCGGGAGATTGTTCAGCTCACCGACAGCTTCAATGCCATGACAAGAGAGATCGATGATCTTATCAAAAAGACATATGTCTCCGCCCTGAACGAAAAGACGGCTCAGCTGAAAGCACTGGAGGCACAGCTGAATCCCCATATGCTCTACAATACACTGCAGGCTATCTCTTCTGAAGCCATTGTGAACAAGCAGATGAAGATCAACTTTATGATCACTGCTCTTGCTAATATGCTCAGATATTCCATAAAGGGCGGGGAGTTTGTCTCCCTCGGTTCCGAGATAAAACATGTAAGGGACTACCTGATGCTGCAGGACGCCCGTTTTGAGGATGAACTCAGCTATGAGATCGATGTGGAACAGGACAGTGAGGATCTGGAGATCCCCAAGATGAGCATTCAGACCCTGGTGGAGAACTCCATAATCCACGGAATGCAGGGACCCGACGGCAGGGTTCATTTAAAAGTCTCTGTCTCCCTCAAGGGAAATCTGCTGAGAATTGCCGTGGAGGACAACGGCAGCGGGATAAGCGGAGAGCGGCTGGACTATCTCCGGCAGCAGTTTTCCGGTGTCCGCCTGAAGGATGACCAGACCTCGTCTCTGGGACTCATCAATCTGAACAGCCGCCTGCATATTCTCTATGAGGGAAAAGCGGGACTCGAAATTACAAGCCGGGAGGAGAAAGGAACATGTGTTGTTCTGACGATCCCCGTGTTTGAGGAACACCTATATGTATAAAGTTATGATTGTGGATGATGAAAAACCTGTCCGTGTGGCCGTTGCCGCTCTGGGGGACTGGGAGCGCTGGGATATCGGTGAACCCCTGACCGCCCGGAACGGACGGGATGCTATGAAACTTATGTATCAGGAACAGCCTGATATTGTCTTCGTTGATATGAATATGCCTCTGATGAACGGGGTCACCTTTATGGGTAAGGCTCTTGCGGAGTTCCCCGGGACCCTCTTTATTGTCATCAGCGGCTATGACGACTTCTCCTATGCCCATGCGGCCATCAGGCACGGTGCCGTTGACTATCTCCTTAAGCCTGTTGTGGAGGAGGAGCTGAACAAGGCCCTTGAAAAGGCTGTTGTAAAGCTGAATACCGAAAATCACATCTATACGGCCAGAGTGGAAGATCCCCTGTCTACAGAGGGGATTCTATCGGCTGTGAAGGAGAGCATCGACAGGCACTACACCGAGAATATCACCCTCTCCCAGCTGAGTGACCAGTTCAGCCTCTCAAAAGAGTATCTGTGCAAGGTTTTTAAAAAGAAGTACGGCCAGAGCATCAACCGCTACCTTCAGAAACAGAGAATGCTGCGGGCGGCAGAACTGCTGAAGGATGAACAGATTAAGGTTCAGGACATCGCAGAGCTTCTTGGATTCAGCGACAACAACTACTTCAGCAAGGCTTTCAGAAAGTTTTACGACATGTCGCCCTCCGAGTACAGGCAGAAGTGTCTGAGCTCGTCCGCGGAGCAGTGACAGCTCCGCCGTATCCTGCCCTGAGCCCCCTTTGAGGGCTCCTGATTATAGGCTGAAAGCTATATAGAACAACGGCTTATAGAACAGTCTGTTTAATTTCAGTATAATTATCTGTAATGAGACGTACCAAAGAAGATGCCGAGAAGACACGTAAGGCTATCCTTGATGCCGCTCTTGAGGTGTTCCATCAACAGGGGGTATCAAGTGCCGGGCTTGCAGATATTGCGGCCAGGGCCAATGTTACAAGAGGTGCTGTCTACTGGCATTTTAAAGATAAACAGGATCTCTACTTTGCTCTCTATGACTCCCTTATAGAGGAGTTCAAGGTACGCCCGGAAGACTTTGTTAAGAGGCAATATGAGAACCTTGATGCCTTTCTTGCCGACATTCAGCGTCCTCTTAAACTTATGGAAAGCAATCGCCGGTATCGGATGTTTATCGATATTGTATACTCCAGAATGGAGTATGTTGATGCAATGAATCCCATAATCGAGAATGAGCAGATCAAGCAGAGAACCCTGCTGGACGCCTATATTCACGCTCTTGAAGACCTTCAGGGCAGGGGATTTATTGACCCCCGGTTCAACTGCAGCCAGTTCGGGTATATTCTCTACTATTACATCAATGGAGCCTATGACGCATGGAGCTTCGATCCTGATTTCTTCCCTGAGGAATCCAGCCCTTCCCGCCTCCTGGAGGAGATGTTCAAGCCCATCAGGCAGTAAACTTCCGTCCTCTATTCTTACGATATGGTATAAAACATCCTACATCCCTACGAGATTGTAATCTTTTCAAAAATGTAACAAATGTCGCTTTTTACATACATTGGAGAATGTATGTAAAATTATTTTCTTTTCCATAAAAGGATTAGCACTGTTTGGGGAACCCTTTATATTGAGAGTGGCACAGTTTATGCACTTAAGTGGGCATGAGTCTTAATGCATACGCCATACAAAAAAGCTTCGGTAAAGTTGAGGCCCTCAAGGGGGTAGATCTTAAAGTGGAATCGGGAGAGTTCTTTACTCTTCTGGGGCCATCCGGATGCGGAAAAACAACTTTACTTCGAATTATTGCCGGGTTGGAAATGGCTGACCGCGGCCTTGTTGTTCTGGGTGGTGAGAATATCACTCCCGTTCCCGCCAGAGAGAGACCGGTCAATACAGTCTTCCAGAGTTATGCTCTGTTTCCCCATCTGACTGTGCTGGAGAATGTCTGTTTCGGTCTGATTTCCAGAAAGGTCCCAAAAGCGGAAGCTGTTGCAAAGGGAAAGGTTATTCTGGATATGGTACAGCTCAACGGGTATGACGACAGAAAGCCCAGTCAGCTGTCCGGTGGACAGCAGCAGAGAGTCGCCCTGGCCAGAGCCCTAGTCAATGAACCGGAGGTCCTGCTTCTGGACGAACCTATGTCAGCGCTGGATGCGAAACTGCGGCTCCAGGTTCAGGTCGAACTGCGTCAGCTCCAGCAGCGTCTGGGGACTACCTTTCTGATGGTTACCCATGACCAGAATGAAGCATTGACGGTTTCAGACAGAATGGCTGTCATGAAAGAGGGGCTTATTGCCCAGATGGGCAGTGCCAGGGAAGTCTTCTCCACACCGCGGTCTATATTTGTAGCCGACTTTCTGGGAATGGAGAATATATTTGATGCCCGGGCAGTGAATGACCATACCGCAAAGACAGATCTCGGAGATTTTAATGTCAGCCAGAAAATGCCTCTGGTTCCCTGCAAGGTTGGAATCCGGCCGGAAGACATTACAATCGCTTCTGCAGGAGGTGCCAATACAATTGAAAGCACCGTTGATACTGTCATCTATCAGGGGGCTCAGCAGCTTATCCTGACCGGAAACGGACTTCATGTAAAAGTAAACGGAACCACATCACTTGCATCGGGAGACAAAGTTCACCTCCAGTTTCCCGCAGACTCTCTGGTGGTGCTTTATGAGTAAAGATATTCTTCAGGCCGAAGAGGTTGTGGAAGGCAATGTTGCCGTTGATCCCTCTATCGTTGTCTATCATGGTGAACTGGACAAGCAGAGCAAAATCCTCAGAAGGGGTACAGGTTTTCTCTCTCCCGGCATTATCTGGGTCGCCCTCTTTCTTGCCCTTCCCCTTGTTTATCTGACAGTGATGAGCTTCGCCTCAAGGGGGACCTACGGACAGGTTGTCTGGTCCTTCTCTCTTGAAAACCTGACACGTCTGCTCGGATTCGGATTCTTCGGATGGAGCCCTGACAATCTGACAATTATAGGAAGAAGCCTGCTTGTCGCTGTTGTGACAACCACATTCTGCATACTTCTCTCATATCCTCTGGCCTTCTTTATTGCAGCCCGTCCTGCAAGAAAAAGAGGGCTCTGGCTCACTCTTATACTGATCCCCTTCTGGACCAATCTGGTTATCCGTACCTATGCATGGTATCTGGTTCTTGGGCCCGACAGCATACTGACCAATCTTGCAGTCTATCTGGGGCTGATTGAAGCGGGCAAGGCCCTCTATCCCAGTGCCTTTGCAGTCTATCTGGGTATGATTTCAACCTTCCTGCCCTTTGTCGCCCTGCCTATCTACTCGGCTGTTGAAAAGCTTGACAGAAGTCTCCTTGAGGCAGTCACCGACCTCTACGGCCGGGGCTGGCGGACCTTCCGCCATGCCGTTCTGCCCCAGACAAAATCGGGGCTGTCCGTAGGGATCACCCTGACCCTTGTACCGGCAATGGGAATGTTTGTCGTTCCCGATATGCTCAGCGGAGCCCGGTACATGCTTGTGGGAAACCTGATCCAGCAGCAGTTCAGCAAGACAAGGGACTGGCCCTTCGGGTCTATGGTAAGCCTGAGCCTGATGGCTCTGACCCTGATTATCCTTTTTATTACAAGATCCAGGGAAGTGGGAGAACAGGAGCGCAAGTCATGAAGAAACGTAGCAACAGCACACTGACAGTCTTTACAGCCCTGTTCTGTATTCTCTTCCTCTATCTTCCCCTGCTTTCCATTGCCGTGTTTTCTGTGAATGCTTCAAAAAACGGATTGAACTGGACGGGATTCACTCTTGACTGGTATGTCAAACTCTTTGCAAACAAGTACATACAGCGGGCGGCGTTGAACACCCTCTTTCTGGCTGTTGTATCCACCATGGTATCCACTTTTCTGGGGACACTTTCGGCCATTGGACTCTACCGCCATCCCTGGCCCAGGCCTGTGAAACGCTTCCTGGATATGCTTATGCATCTTCCGGTTATCACCCCTGATATTGTTTTTGCTGTCGCTCTGATTCTTGTGTTCAGCCTGCTGAGGGCTTTTTCGGGAATCTTTGAAATGAGCATGTTTACAATGGTCATCGGGCATATCACTTTTCAGATAGCCTTTGTAGCCCTTGTGGTCTACAGCAGACTCGAAATCATCGGGTTTGATATTGAAGAAGCGGCCTACGACCTGTATGCCGACTACAGAAGGATGCTGAGCAAGGTGCTGATGCCCATGCTCATCCCCGGGATTATGGCCGGGGCAATGCTTGCCTTTACCCTCTCACTGGACGACTTTGTCATCAGCTTTTTTACTTCAGGGCCAAAGTCAACAACCCTTCCCCTGTTTATCTATGCCTCTCTGAGGCGGGGTGTGTCTCCCGAGATACATGCTCTTTCGACAATCATCATGCTGGTGACAGTGGTTGCAGTGCTGTCAATCCAGAAAATTATAGGAACGGAAAAAGCGGCGACCCTTATAGGGTAGGCCGGTTAAATAGAAATCTATTTAGGAGAGATAAAATGAAAAAGATAACCATGGCTTTAATGGCCCTGATTGCGGTCGGTTCAATGGCTTTTGCCAGTGGTGCCGGTGAAGAAACCGGAGCCGGAGATTCCGGTAAACGGGAACTGAGGCTGTACAACTGGGCAAACTATATGGACCCCGAACTGATTACCGAGTTTGAGGAGCTGTATGATTGTGATATTATTGAAACCTACTTCGATACCCCTGAAGAAGCCCTTGCAAAACTGGAAGCCGGCGGAGTCAGTCAGTACGACATCTGTGTTCCCTCTGACTACATCATCCCCAGCTTTGCAGAACTTGGTCTGATTCAGGAACTGGATCATTCAAAGATCCCCAATCTTGCCAATCTGGACGATCCCTTCGTTGATCCCTCCTTCGATCCGGGCAATAAATACTCTGTTGCCTATCAGTGGGGTACTCTGGGAATTGTTTACGATGCCGACAAAATCAGCGATATCGGTGACTCCTGGTCCATCGTAATGGATGATTCCAAAGGGTACAGCTACTATCTGTTCGACTCTCCCCGTGAGCAGGTCGCTTTTACTCTCCAGTATCTTGGATACAGTGCCAACTCTGTAAACAAGGACGAACTTATGGAGTCTCTTGATGTGATGCTCAAGGCAAAACATGCAAAGGACTGTCTGGGATTCGAAGCCAATGTGGGCGGGCTGCAGAAGGTTGTAGCCGGTACTGCCGATATGGCAATCGCCTATAACGGCGACGTACTGCAGGCGATGGAAGAGAGCCCCAACCTCGGATACCTTGTACCCAAAGAGGGATCTGTAGTCTGGTCTGATAACATGGTTATTCCCGCAGAGGCACCAAACCTCGAGATGGCCTATGCCTTTATCAACTACATCCTCGACCCTGAAGTGGGTGCGCGTCTTTCCACATACAACTGGTATGCCACTCCCAACAAGGCTTCACTGCCCATGATCCCCGAGGAGCAGCTCAGCGATCCTGCGATCTATCCCGATGAGGCTGCCTTCAAAATGCTTGAGTATATCGAGGACCTTGGAGAGAACACTCCCATCGTTTCAGAGCTCTGGCAGATGGTTAAAACAAGATAAAAGATATTCAGGAAAAGAATTGTGTCCTGCCGACCCGGCGGCGGGACATTTTGTTCAGGGAGGTTTCATGACCAGGGTTGCGGCGATACAAATGGCCTGCACAGATGATACAGAAGAGAATCAACAGAAGGGGATGGACAGAATACGGCAGGCCGCAGAGGCGGGCGCGAAGATTATTCTTCTGCCGGAACTGTTTGAAAATCCTTATTTCTGCAAGATTCAGGATCCCCGGTGGTTTGACCGTGCCAGCAGCTGGCAGGATCATCCCGCCCGGAGGCAGTTTGAGGCTCTTGCGGAGGAACTGGACGTGGTACTGCCTGTCAGTTTCTTTGAACGGGACGGCCAGAGCTGCTTTAATTCCATCGCCGTGATTGATGCCGGCGGCAGCACCCTAGGGGTGTACCGCAAAACCCATATCCCCCAGGGACCGGGTTATGAGGAGAAGTACTACTTTTCTCCGGGAAACTCGGGCCTCAAGGTCTGGAAAACAGCCTATGGAACCATCGGTGTCGGTATCTGCTGGGACCAGTGGTTTCCGGAGGCCGCCAGAACCATGACTCTTATGGGAGCGGATCTGCTGTTCTATCCTACGGCAATCGGCTCCGAACCAGATGATCCGGAACTGGACAGCTCTGAGCACTGGATGACTGTGCAGAGAGGCCATGCCGGAGCCAATATGATTCCCGTGATTACGGCGAACCGAACCGGCCATGAGAGGCAGGGAGCGGTGAGCCTGGACTTCTACGGCAGCTCCTTTATTGCCGGACCCCGCTCGGAACTTGTCGCCCGGGCCGGCAGAAATTCGGAAGAGATTCTATACGGTGAGTTTGACCTGGATGCCCTGAAACGAAGCCGCTCCGCCTGGGGTGTATTCCGGGACCGGCGTCCTGACTGCTACACCAGGATGGCTGCCCTATGAGTATACATGAAGAGTTGAACGAGTGCCCCCTTGAAGCCGGATTCACAATGCCCGCCGAGACCTCTGTTCACGAGTGCTGCTGGATGGGCTGGCCCGTTCTGCCTCTGGCATGGCGTGGTGAGCATGATGATGCCAAGGCGGCTATCGCCCGTCTTGCAAACCTTATAAGCGGATGTGAGCCTGTCCGTCTCCTTGTTCCGGATGATCTGAAGAGCGAAGCCCGCAGGCTGTGCAGTTCTTCGGTTGATCTTGTGACAATGGATATCGATGACGGATGGTTGAGGGATTCAGGCCCCACCTTTGTTAAAAACGGCAGCGGCGGACTGGCTGTCGTGGACTGGGAGTTCAACGGCTGGGGAGACATGGAGTTCGCCGAATGGCACAAAGATGCCAAAGTCGCCTCCCGGATTGCCGATCTCCTCTCCCTTCCCCTCTACCGCCCTGGAATTGTCAATGAGGGCGGAGCCATCCATGTGGATGGCGAAGGGACGGTCCTCTGTACCCGTCCTACAATTCTGGACCCCTGCAGAAATCCGGAACTCAGTGAAGCTGAAGCCTCCGAGGTCCTCTGCGAGAGTCTGGGCTGCAGCAGGGTGCTGTGGCTGGATAAGGGATATGAACAGGATGAAACAAAGGGACATATTGATATTGTTGCCTCCTTTGTCTCCCCGGGAAAGGTCATGCATCTTGATTGTGATGATCCTTCAGATCCCAATTACAGGGTTTTTAAAAAGAATATTTCCGATCTGGAGTCTATGACCGATGCCATGGGCCGGCAGATCGAAGTGATCAGAGTTCCCCAGCCCACAACTTTTTTTGAAGGGGACAGAAGGCTGGATTTGAGCCACCAGAACTACTATCCCGCCAATGGAGCCATTGTCCTTCCGCGCTTTGATACCGCAGAGGATGAGGCGGCCCGGGAGATCTTCAGCAGAGAGTTCCCCGACAGGGAGATCCTCTGGTTCGATGATCCCCACATTCTGTTCCACGGCGGTGGTGGAATCCACTGCCTCACGCAGCAGCAGCCGTCTGCAGACCCTTAGCAGGAGCTTTATGCGGCGGCAGGATCGGGGAAGCCCCGGTCCGGAACAATTAATATCAGCAATAATTAACAGGAGTATAAAATGAAAAGCGGACCTAAAACGCATGAAATGTTTATGAGAGGTAAGGAATCCATCCCCGGAGGTGTTTCCTCCAATTTCAGATACTGGGGAGATGACGCCACTCTGGTTGTAAAGAAAGCCCAGGGTGCCTATCTGTGGGACCAGGATGATAATCGCTACGTTGACTACCGTCTGGGCTTTGGTCCGGCCATACTCGGCCATGCCCGGAAGGAAGTTGTTGACCATATTACAGAGGCCATGCAGATGGGTAACTGTTTTGCAATGACCAATGAGTATGAGATCCGCGTTGCCGAGAAAATCAAGAAGCTTACAGGTGTGGATCTTGTGAGAATGACAAATACAGGGACCGAAGCCACCATGGCCGCCATCCGTATCGCCCGGGCCTACACCGGACGGGACAAGGTACTCAAATTTGACGGTGCCTACCACGGATTCCATGACTACTCTCTCTGGAACACATACCCCCCCGTATCCGGTGTAGGGTATAAGAACGACCCCTTCCTTGTTCCGCAGGGTTCCGGTATGCCCCGTTCCGTGGGTGACCTGATGCTCTCCTTTCCCTACAACAACAAGGAGATCCTTGAGAAAAAGCTTGCAGAGAACTGGCATCAGATAGCCTGTATCATTGTTGAACCCCTCCTTGGAAACCAGGCCTCAACCATGCCGCAGGACAACTTTCTTGGATTTATCAGGGAACAGTGTGACAAGTACGGAATCGTTATGATTATGGATGAGGTCAAGACAGGTTTCAGAATTGCCCCCGGCGGTGCCCAGGAGTACTTCGGTGTACAGGGTGACCTTGTGACCTATGCCAAGTGTCTCGGAGGCGGTTTCCCCGCCGCAGCCATCGGTGGAAAGAAGTTCATCATGGGTGAAGTCGGCCCCGGAAAGATTCCCCACGGCGGAACCTACGGAGGAAATGTGGTAGCCATGGCTGCCGCGGAAGCCACACTCGACCTTATTGAGAAGGGTGAACTGAAAAAGGTTGATGCCCATGGAAGAAAGCTGAAGGAAGGATGGAAGAAAATTCTGGATGCAGCGGGAGCCCCCTATGTTATTCAGGGACCCGATGCCATGCCTGGAATCGTCTTTACAGAAGAACCTGTCTGCCGGGAATACCGTGACTGGGCGCTTGGTGATCATGAGACATATACCAAAATCGTTGACCGCTGTATTCAGAAGGGTGTTATGCCTGACTTTGACTGCAGGGAACCCTGGTTTGTCTCTGCTGCCCATACCGATGAGGATGCAGAATTTGTTCTTGGTATTTTTGAAGAATCCGTCAGGGAGATCCTTGGCTGATTTGTGGGTCAGCCGTCTGCTGCAGTTCCTGTTCTGCCGGCGGCTTCGACTTTGATACAGAAAACCGGGACAGGAAATCCCGTAGTTAACAGGAAAAGGAATTTTTATGAAAACCGTAATGGTTATGGGCCTGGGAGCTCAGGGAAGTACAATTGCTAAACGTCTGGATGAAGAACCCAATGTGGGAACAGTCATCTGTGCCGACTATGATGAACATGCCGTTTCCGAGATGGAAACCACTCTGAAAAAGGCCAGGGGTGTCAAAGTGGATGCCCGGTCAGTAGACGCTATTGCCGAAGCGGCAAAGGGCGCTGACCTTATAGTCAACGGCCTGGCTCCCGATTTCAACCTGAATATACTTGAGGCCTGCCTGAAGGTAGGCGCCAACTATCAGGATATGGCCTCCGGTCCCGTGTCGGATGTGGACTTCGTTCAGTCCGTAAAGCGGGTCATGGATATGAATGACAGATTTAAGAAGGCCGGTCTTACCGCCCTTATCAATACAGGTTCCGCTCCGGGACTGGCCAATGTAATAGCACGGGAAGCAGTTGAACAGGTAGACAGCTGCGAGGCTATTGAGATCTTTGTTTACGATGAAGTCTGGTCCAAGACCTTCATTCCCTTCTGGTGGAGCCCGGAGACGGCATTCGGCGATATGGCCGCTCAGCCTGTCTGCTACAAGGACGGCCATTTTATCCGTTCAAAACCCTTCAGCAATCCCGAGGTTGTGGACTTTGTCGACTATGGTGAGGCCAGGGTTGTGGACCATGAACACGAGGAACCTGTCACCATGGGGCTTCTTGCAGACTCCATCTTCAAGGGTGTCAAATATGTCAACTTCCGCTACGGCGGTCCCGGTCTGGAACTTGCTGAATCCCTCTATAAGATGGGACTCCTCAGTGAAGAGCCTGTAGAGGTGAACGGCCAGAAGATAATCCCCATGGATCTTATTTCCAAACTGACTCCCCCCGCACCCAAGTACCCCGAAGAAATTGAGAAGGTTCTGGAGAAGGGGATGATTTCAGAGGACGGCGTCTTCCTTGTGCGGGTGGACGGAGTCAAAGACGGCAAGAAGATCCGGCTTGACAGCTATGCCAGTGCGCCCGGACTTTCCGAAGCCTTTGAGAAGGCCCAGATCACCCATGAGTCCTATCTGACCGGCCAGTCGGCCTTCCTTTTTACAAAGATGTTTGTAAACGATGTTATCTCACAGCAGGGGGTCTATCCTCCCGAAGTGCTTGAAGAAGATGAGAGAACCTACTTCTTTCATGAAGCGGCCAAGCTGGATATCACCATCGATCAGTACGTAAAGACACAGCTGGACTAGGAGAGTGACAATGGAAACCTGCAAAAACTATATAAACGGAGAGTGGGTCCTCTCTTCTACAGGAAGGACCAGGGATATTCTCTGCCCGTCGAACGGCGAGATTGTCGGGATTACAACAGAAAGCGGCCCCGCTGATGCGGAGGCGGCCATCGGTGCTGCAAAAGAGGCTTTCTACGGAGCCGGAGAGTGGCGCCGGATGGGCGGTGGAGAGAGGGCTGAGGTCCTTCTCAAGGTTGCCGCGGAGATCAGGGCCTGCGCTGCAGACCTTGCAAAGACCGACACTCTGGATAACGGAAAACCCCTCAGGGAAGCCGAAGGGGATGTGGACGATGCGGCTGCCTGCTTTACCTACTATGCCGGACTGATTACAAAGCCCCAGGGGGGAAGCTATGATGTGGGGGACGGATTCGGCCCCATGCACTCCTATACAGTTCATGAACCTGTGGGAGTCTGTGCCCAGATTACTCCCTGGAACTATCCCCTTCTTATGTCTGTATGGAAACTGGCTCCCGCCCTGGCGGCGGGAAACTGTGTTGTCTTCAAACCCAGTGAGAATGCCCCCCTTTCCACAGTCAAACTCTTTGAGATCTTTGACAGGGTAGGACTTCCCGCAGGAACTGCAAACCTTGTGCTCGGCAACGGGCCCGAAGTAGGGGCCGTCCTGGCAGAGAGCAGTGATGTGGATATGATCACCTTTACGGGAAGCACAAGGACGGGGCAGGCCATTGCCAGGGCTGCCGCGGGCAATCTGAAGAAGGTCGGCCTGGAGCTTGGAGGAAAGTCTCCCAATGTGGTGTTTGCCGACTGTGATCTGGAGGGCGCTGTAGAGTGGGCCATGATAGGTATCTTTTTCAATGCCGGTCAGGTCTGTTCAGCGGGGTCCCGTCTCATTATTGAAGAGAGCATCAAAGACCGTTTCGTCTCCAGGCTTGCAGAAAGAGCTAATGCCCTGACCATCGGCCCCGGCATGGATAACCCCGATATGGGTGCCATCATCACCGAAGCCCAGATGGAAAAGATCCTCGGTTATATCGAGTCCGGCAAAGAGGAGGGGGCGACCCTTGTCTGCGGAGGAGAGCGGTATACGGAAGGGGAGTGCGCCAAAGGGTTCTTTATAAGGCCGACCATCTTTGACAACTGCAGCTCCGATATGAAAATTGTGAAAGAGGAGATCTTCGGCCCTGTCCTGACGGTACAGACCTTCAAGACCGAGGAGGAGGCTGTCGCTCTTGCCAATGATACAATCTACGGCCTTGCGGGGGCTGTCTGTACCGCTGACGGAGCCAGAGCTCTGCGTGTCATAAAGGAGATCCGGGCGGGAATCACCTGGATCAACTGCTGTCAGCCCACCTACAATGAGGCTCCCTGGGGAGGCTATAAGATGAGCGGTATCGGAAGAGAGCTCGGAACTCATGGTCTGGAAGAGTACCAGGAAGTGAAGCAGATCAACATAGCTCTGGAAACCGGTCCCATCGGCTGGTATGAAAACAGGCCTGTGTGACAAATCATTAAACAGGATCAATTGTATGAATGTTGTTGACTATAATCATCTTTCCAGTGTCTGGACCCATCTGTGCTCCAAAACTGTTGTCAGAGGTGAAGGCTGCCGTCTTTACACGGAGGACGGTGAGTCTCTTCTTGATTTTACAAGCGGTATCGGCGTGGCCAGCACAGGCCACAGCCATCCCAGGGTGGCTGCGGCGGTTGCCGAACAGGCCAGGACCCTCCTGTTCAGTCAGATAAACTGTGCCTGCCATGACAAAGCCTTTGAGCTGACCGAAGAACTCCGGGGCATTGTCCCGGCAGAGCTCAGCCGCTTCTTTTATGCCCAGAGCGGCGCGGAAGCGGTGGAAGGGGCTGTTAAGCTTGCAAAACATGCTACCGGAAGGGGCAATGTCATTGTTATGAACGGAAGCTTTCATGGAAGGACTCATCTGACAATGGCCATGACCACAAGCAAGACGGCTTACCGTGTGTCCTATCCCAATCTGCCGCCGGGTGTGTACTCCTCACCCTACCCCTACGCCTTTGCATCAGGAAAGTCCGAGGAAGAGGAGTGCGACGCTGCCCTGGCCGCTCTGCGGACCCTGCTTGATACCCAGAGCGCTCCCGAGGATACGGCTGCCGTGATTGTGGAGCCTGTTCTGGGAGAGGGGGGCTATCTGCCCGCACCGGCATCTTTTCTCAAAGGGCTGAGAGAGCTCTGCGACGAGACGGGAATACTCCTTATTATGGATGAGATTCAGAGCGGCTTCGGCCGGACCGGCCGGATGTTTGCCTTTGAGGAGTCCGGCATTATTCCGGATATCCTTACAATGGCCAAGGGACTCGGTTCGGGAATGCCGATATCTGCAATTGCCTATAAAGAGAAGTATGACTCCCTCTGGAAGAAAGGTTCCCATGGAGGGACATACGGTGCCTCTCCCATGGGCTGCGCCGCAGCAATCGAAACAATCAGGGTCATCCGGGATGAAAAGCTTGTTGAGAATTCCCTTGCAAGGGGAGAGGAGCTGACCCGGGGGCTCAAGGAGCTGCAGAAGAAGTGGCCAGTAATTGCCGATGTCCGCGGCCGGGGCCTTATGATCGGGGTCGAGTTCTGCAGGGACGGAAAGCCTGAAAAGGAGCTTCCCGGGCAGATCTCCAGGGAAGCCCTCTCAAAGGGGCTGATGCTTCTTACCTGCGGCACCAGGAAAAATGTTCTCCGGTGGATACCTCCACTTGTAGTGAGTTCTGAAGAGATTCAGGAAGGACTTGCTGTCTTCAGAGGCATTCTGGAGCAGATTTCCGCATAGAAGTTCCTTTGGCAGATGTCAGCTGATGCCCGGAAAGCCTATTGTGCGGTTTCCGGGACATTGGAGAAGTTCGTCTCCTGCAGTTTGTAATCCTGTACAGGGTCGGGGTATAATTCCCTGACTGTTAAAAAAAGGAACGGGTGGATGCAGACTATAATCAGCGACAAGAATATTTGGATTCCGGGAAAGGGCGGGAAAGACGGATTCCCCGTTATACGGAGGATAGAGCCGGTTGTTCTTCCCGATGAAGAGGCTGTGGGCCTTGCGATGTTTGAAGAACTGAACAAGTGTGCCGGGGCCCGGAGCGGGGATATCAATATTGCCCTGCTGGGAGGCCGGGGGGCTCAGGCTCTTCATAAACATCTGGGAGAACTGGCAAAAGGCTCTACCATAGAAGGGCTTCTTTCCCGGCTCAATGTCTTTACCCAGGATGCCCTGGCTCCCATGAGAATGGACAACGGCCTCAGTTTTGTACGGGACTTTGAACGCCTACTGGGGAACGAGTTTTTCAAAAAAATCAAATCCTTTACTCCCATGAGAACCGATATGGATGACCTCTCCTCGGCTCTGGAGGAGTATCTTGAAAAAATGGAAGATCTGGGCGGTCTGGATATCTTTTTTATAGGACACGGCCCCGAGGCGGAAGGCGCCTCCCATCTTGCCTATATAAAACCCGGCTCCGGTGCCGGAATTGACGACATCGCCGGCATTATACCCATCTCCAGTACCATACTGGAACATCACATCAGCAAGTTTAAAGCCGGCGGAAGTATGGTCAGTCCCGAGGATGAAAAGGAGTGCCGGGCTGCAAAATACATTCTTACACTGGGACCCGCGGCGATCCTGGGAGCTGGAAAAATTGTGCAGTCCGTAGTGGATGCCGATACGGCCCCCGCAAAAAAGATCAGCTATAAAAAAGTTCTCGATACCCCGTTGAGCAGCAGTCCTGAGGAGCTTGCGGATCAGCTTAATCAGAATCCGGGGCTGTGGGTCAGGCTTCATCATAATGTGGTGAGCTATATACTTCCCGATGTGATGGAATAGGGCAGGGAGCCTATTGTGGGGGAGTCCGCATTTAGAGCAGGAGTCATCACTCTCGTCTTTTGCATTCTCTGGATGATGCCTCTGTCTGCAGTGGCACAGGACAGGGATGGTTCCCTCCTGGTTCCTGCCCCGGACCCCTTCTCCCTTGATACGGAGAGCGCGATTTTCTGCATCAATCTTCTGAAGGGCAACCGCTTTCTTGAGAAGAGCATGGAGACAGAAGAGTACAGAGTCGTTCAGGTTGAAACTGTATGGTCCTGGTTTCTTGCCTATGATGAGGGATATCCCGAAGGGCACCGGCTGCGTTATGACATCATAGTCAATGGTGAAACCCTGGACTGGGAGCGCAGCTATATAGAATACGGGACAGATATTGTCAATTTAAAGATCCTCTTCCTCTACAGAAACCAGCATCCCCGGGAAGGTTCACCCGACTACATCCTGAAAGAGTTTTAGTACCCGGGTGGGTATGGCTGTTAAAGTCCGGAAACTGTAATAGAAAACACCAATATCCATATCAGAATTTTCAATTTCCCTAAACAATCATAAATAGATAAAATCATATCCATATATTTTTAAAGATTAGATTCAGGGAGAATGGATATGAAGAAGAATGGAACTTCAGGGATTTCCAGAAGAGATTTTCTAAAGGGAACTGCCGCGGGAGTTGTCGGAGTAGCCGGTGCGGGTGTCCTTATGGGATGCGGTGCCGATAAGAGTGCTGCCGCCGGGACTGCGGCGGAAGCGGCCGCAGCCGCCCCCCGTGAAAGCCTTATGGGCAAGGTCAAAGAGACAATCAAGGCGGATGTTGTTGTCCTCGGTTCCGGAGGCTGCGGAAGTGCGGCTGCCACAAGAGCGGCTCAGCTTGGCATGAAGACAATTCTTCTTGAGAAGAACACCGTTTACGGCGGTACCACCATGTTCACCGAAGGTCTTTTCGCCGTTGGTTCACACTGGCAGAAAGATGCCGGAGTCGACTACACAGTCGGTGAAGTTTTTTCCAGGGCCATGGACTACCACCACTGGCTTGCTGACGGATCTCTGAACCATCACTTCTTTGACGCATCAGCCGCAAACCTTGACTGGATGGAATCTGTGGGAATCAAGTTCCGCGCCGTCAGTACAATGGGTGTCGCCCTTACAACCTGGCATCTCTATGAGGTGGAAGAGGGACAGCTCAGCGGTACAAAATATGTCCAGCAGTGGCAGGAAGCCGTTGAGAAGAGCGGAGCCACCATTATGATGTCCACTCCCGGCCGGGAGCTTGTCATGAAGGACGGAAAGGTCGCCGGTGTCATCGCCGAGAAAGAGGATGGTACTTATGTCCTTATCGAAGCCCCTGTTGCCGTTATGGCCACAGGAGGTTATGCCGACAGTAACGAACTAATCAACCAGTTCTGCGACTTCAGCGCCGAGCGTGTAGAGGCCACAGGAATCAAGGGCCGTGACGGTGACGGAATCAAGATGGCCCTGGATGCCGGAAGTGCCCTCGCCAAATCCCCAGGAACCCTCATTTTTTACGGTGGAACCATGAGAGGCATGCCCTATGGAACAGAACTCTACTGTGCCGCCGCCTTCCAGCCCTTTTTCTGGGTCAATGAGAAGGGTGAGCGTTTTGCCAATGAAGAGCTTGCGGAGCAGAACTTTACCCACTCCGGTAACGTTCAGGCCATGCAGAAGAAGGTCTACAGCATTCTGACCAAGTCCCAGATGGATATGCTTGCCAATGAAGGCTGTGTATTCGGCTGCGGTGAGTACATCGCCCGGGGAAGCAAGCTTACAAATCTCTACAAGGAGCTGGACGACTGGACATCCGCAAATAAGGGAAGCGTCTACAAAGCATCAACCCTGGATGAACTTGCCGGAAAAATCTCGGTGGATAAGAATACCCTGAAGGCGACAGTGAACCGTTTCAACGGATTCTGTAAGAGCAAACAGGATCTGGATTACGCCAAGAATCCCGACTACCTCTTTCCCCTTGAAGACGGCCCCTACTATGCCTTTGAACTGGTTGCAGGTATCTTTGCCACAGCCGGGGGAATCAAGATTGATACAGAGAGTCGTGTCGTCAATGAAGCCGGTCAGGCCATACCCGGCCTCTATGCAGGCGGATGTGAAACCGGAGGCCTCTATGGTGATACCTACGATGTCGGTGTCTGCGCCGGTTCCTGCCAGGGATTTGCTGTCCACACAGGCAAGGTTGCTGCCGAAAGCGCCGGGAAATACATCAAGGCCTGATTGACAAAGCTGTTCATTAATTAAAATACTTGCGGAGAGGTAATAAACTGTGGATTTCAATAAAATACAATGTTTCCTCTCCGCTGCGAGCAGCCTTAATTTTTCACGCACCGCGGAAGAGCTTTATCTGACCCAGCCGACAATCACAGCCAAGATTCACTCCCTGGAAGAGGAGCTGGGTGTGAAGCTCTTCAACAGGAACAGGCACTCCATGTCCCTCACTTCCGAGGGACAGTATCTTTTTCAGGAGTTCACCTATCTGATGAGCTACTATCAGAATGTCCAGCAGAATCTGACCCAGATGAATTCATCCCGTTCGTCACTGGTCCGCCTCGGCTACCATGGCCCCTTCGGCTGGGGAGCAGTTCAGGAGCGGATCAAATCCTTCCGGGAGCTTTCTCCCGATGTTACTTTTGAAATTCATATTGACGGCTGGGGGCCTCTGAAAACGGCTCTCCTCAACCGGATTGTGGATGTTGTCTTTATTGAGAATGAGGAACTGGGCGACTCTTCGGCTATTGAAAGCCTCTCTCTGGGCCGCGGACTCTCAGCGGTTGCCCTGAGCGCCGATCACCCCCTGGCATCCCGCAAGTCGGTCACCGTCTCCGAACTGGAGGGGGAACCTGTCATCATGGTGGATAATACCTATCATCCGCGGAGTGTCCTTGCCATCCATAAACGAATGAAGGCCGCCGGGGTGGATATGAGACGGGTCTTCTACGTTAAGCGGCCCGAGAATGCACTAGCAATGACAGCCAGCGGACAGGGAATCACCTATCTGCCCCGGACCTTCAAGGTGGGCAATGATCCCCTGGTCTCCTATGTCGATGTGGACAGCAGAGAGATGTTTCTCGACTACTCCCTGGCCTGGCTGAAAGAGTGTGAAAATCCCCATGTCAGGGAGTTCTGCACTTATATCAAAGAGAACTCAGGTCCTCTGGAGTAAACACTCCTTCTAATCAGAGGTGCAGAGTTGCTCCGATGGTCGCGCTGAAGGTGTGAAGATCGTTGTAGGTGTACTCCTCTACATCGTTTGTCCCTTCGGCTCCGCCTCCCAGAAAGCGCAGGTTTATATAGGAGCTCATATATCTGCTGAAACGGTATCCTGCCCTGAGGGAAAGATCATAGATATAACCTGTAAAGGGGTAGTCCGCCCCGTTGAAAAATTTATTGCTTGCATAGAATCCGTCCCCTTCAAACATCACATAGGCACCGTTCTCCCAGGCGTATCCTGTGCGCAGTTTCAGGATGGGAACCGGACCGATATTGCTTTGAATGGACTCTTTGTTGTTCTCATCGCTCTTGAATGTAATCAGGGCGTTCCGGATCTGAAAGGATATTCCGGGGCTTAGAAAAAATCCCGGAGCTTCAATCACATCGTATAGATAGGAGAACCGCCAGAAGTCAAAGGAGTATACAAGATTCAGCACTTCGTCGGCGGGGGTGAAATCCGTCCCGTTAAACCTGAAAGCCTCATCAATTACAGCCCTC
Organism: Oceanispirochaeta sp.; assembly: GCA_963676905.2. GTDB lineage: Bacteria > Spirochaetota > Spirochaetia > DSM-2461 > DSM-2461 > Oceanispirochaeta. The sequence continues at coordinate 265,409 of CAXXVE010000001.1, read as the reverse complement.
GAATCGATTCTCAGGGGCTGGTAGAGAAACACTGCATGGTGTTTTTCAAGTATTTCAAGGTCTGCCTGAAAGCGGGAAAAGGGGAAGAGGATGTCCTGTCCTCCCTGACTTGTGTAATCAAATATATCGCCCTTGTCCGAGCTGGTTCCTGACTGTATTTCATGCTTGAGAACAGCTGTGAATCCGTATTCAACATCAAGATCCAGGGAAAAGGGAGAGGCTGCTGCCGTCAGCAGGGGAAGCAGAAGCAGAATCCCTGCAAGCAAGGCAGGGCGGCGGGGGACTTTTAAATATTTCATCTTTTCTCTCCTTAATGATGGTTATTTAAATGCTAAGGTATCAGAGCGGCGAATAAAAGAGATTTCTACTCCGGTTTTTCTGAAATGAGTCTGTCTCTGAGGATTGTATGATGCATTGGAAGAAGGTTTAAAAGTACATGGTACACATGGCAACCCGCCTGCTTTTTCAATAAATTGATGAAATTATGCATCTCTGAATTGCCTTCGCCTCTGCCCTTGTTGTTTATGTTGCGGGTAATGGGATAAAATATCCCGTAATTTGGAGGTTTACATGAAGATATCCGTAATCGGCGCCGGCAGCGTAGGCGTCGGTGTCTGCAGCTATCTGCTCACCCTGGGAAGCCTGAGGGAGCTGATGATATTTGATATTAATAGAGAGAAGGCCGAAGGGGAGGCATGGGACTTTATCCATACCGAATCCCTTACATTCTCAAAGCATACAAAGATAACCGTGGGTGAGGATTATTCCGATTTCGCCGACTCAGATATCATTGTCCTTACAGCTGGTGCCCAGATCAAGGTCGGACAGAGCCGGATGGAGCTGAACGGGATCAACGGTAAAATCGGTGTTGATATTATGAGACAGGTTCATCCCCATGCGCCGAATGCAGTCATCATAGTTGTTACAAACCCCTGTGATATTGTGGCCCACTGCATAATCAAACATACAGGCTACGGTCCTTCCCGGGTCATCAGTTCGGGCTGCGTTGTCGATACGGCCCGGTTGATGTCCATTGTGGCAAGACGTGTCAATCTGGACCCCAAGAATATTTTCGGCTATGTTCTGGGTGAGCATGGAAGCCTCTGTTTTATTCCCATGAGTCTTGTAAGCATCGCCGGGCAGCCCGCCGACTACTACTGCGATGCCAACACTCTAGACAGGGTTGACCCCGATGAACTTCTGGAGTCGGTGAAACAGGCGGGGCTGGAGATATTCCGCCGCAAGATGAATACCACCCACGGAATCTCAGCCAGTGTGTTCAGAATCATCCAGGCTATTTCCATCAATGAGCGCTCTATTCTGCCCGTTGGAGTTATGGTGCAGGGAGAGTACGGCATCGAGGATGTTGTGCTGAGCGTTCCCGCCGTAATCGGCAAGAACGGTGTTGAGCGGATTCTTGTTCATCCTTTTGATGACGAGGAGATGTCAAAGCTCAGGGCGATTGCAGAGACTATGCGTTCCCATGTGCCTGTGCTTGACCTCTGATATTCAGGCGGATCAGGATCTGGTCCGCTCCGCTGCTACCGCCTCTTTTTCCACTCTGCCTGCCCTGCCTTTCCTGTAAACGAGATACCCGGCTCCGAAAATCAGCACATATCCCGCAAGGCTCAGAATATCGGGGATCTCATCCAGAAACAGCAGCCCCAGAACACTGGCAAAGCCGATCTGTGAGTATTGGTAGATGGAGACCTCTCCTGCAGGAGCGAAGCGGTAGGCGGCTGTCAGCAGAAACTGACCCCCTGCGGCACAGGTGCCGGCTCCAAGCAGAAAGAGAAGCTGAAGAGGCTCAGGCATAACGGCATTGGAGAAGAACACCGGCAGGCAGATCAGGGTTGAGATCAGTGAAAAGTAAAAAACAATTGTAAAGCTGTTCTCCCTGTTTCCAAGGTAACTGACCATTGTGTAGGCCAGACCGGCGGTGAGGGCTGACATCATTCCTGAAATCGCGGGCAGAGAGGATGTGAAGTCAAAACCTGGTTTTATAATAAAGGCCGAACCCGTCATGGCGATGACAAGGGCTGTGACCTGCCAGGACCGGATAGGGTTTTTCAGAATAATCCGTGCAAAGATAATCACAAAGAAGGGACTCAGTTTGTTCAGCATGGAGGAGTCTGCAAGAATCAGATGGTCGATGCTGTAGAAGTAGAAGAGAATTCCAAGAGATCCTGTGAGTCCCCGGAGGATGAGCATCTTTCTGTTCTCTTTCTTTCCCCAGAGAGGCTGTCTTCTGGCTTTGAGCATTGAAAAGGCTATGATGAGGCTTATCAGGTTCCGGAAGAAGGCCTTCTCCATGGATGGCAGATCCCCCGCCTGTTTTACAAATATGGACATAAACGCAAAGAACAGGGATGAAAGCAGCATCAGTCCGATTGCCTTTGAAGTCATTGTCTTTCCGTCTGTCATTTACCGCTCCCCGTACTTCAGAAACTTCCGCTTCCGGTGCTGAACTATAACTTTTTCAGGCTCTATGCATCAATGGCTGAACGGCTCCCCCTCCCGTTCAGAATTGAGCCCTTTCCGCGTTCCCATTTTCAAGTTCAGGATATATGATCAGGGGATATGAGTAAAACCAATGCCGTCAGGCTTCTGGAGAGCCGCCGCACTCCCTTCTCTCTGACTGAATATGAGGTGGATGAATCCGATCTCAGCGCCGCAGCCGTTGCATCCAAGGCTGGTATCGAAATTGATCAGGTCTTCAAGACCCTGGTTCTGAGAGCCTCCTCGGGTGAGATCTTTGTCTGTGTGGTTCCGGGAGCCTGTGAACTGAACTTGAAGAAGGCCGCAGCAGCGGCAGGTGTAAAAAAAGCGGACTTGATTCCAGTGAAGGAGATCCTCTCTCTCACAGGATACATCAGGGGAGGGTGTTCTCCTGTGGGGATGAAGAAGAGTTATCCAGCCTACATCGATGAGAGTTGTGAACTCTACGATACGATCTATGTCAGTGCCGGTGTACGGGGACTTCAGATCTGTATCAGACCCAATGATCTGATCGACGCCGTCGGAGCTCTGACGGCCGATCTTGTTTAAAGATCTCTGCCTGTCTCTTCTGCAGGGTAAAGGAGCAAAAAAACATCCGCCGGGGAATCCCCGGCGGATGAAGTTTCATGGTTCTGAAGACTCTGCTGATATCATAAATGTTTCAGAAACATTGTTTGTATAAATTACATAGTTAAAAACTATAGGTTGCCTTGAGCTCTACGAAATCATTGTCGCTGAACTGTCCGAAATCAGTGTCATCATCGCCGAAGTAGAAGGTTCCGGCCAGAGACAGTGAGTAGTTACCGTTTATATCCCAGACGACTTTGGGTCTGACAAAACCGTCCCAATCATTTGTACTTAAAAATGTGATGATCTCGGGTTTAATCTTTTCATGGTTGAAGCTGTCACTCACCTGCATAATCAGGTAGTTGCTTAGATATTCATCTTTAGCGTTGAAGTCAACATCGCCCATGTTGAGATCACTGTTCATAAGAATCAGTTTACCCATATCCTGAATATTGATGCTCAGATTGTGTACAGGTAGGGATCTGTCGAAACCGGCCAGATACTGAAAGCTCGGATTGGCAACTGTTGCGTCAGAACCGTCAAAGTCATCCGTCATATAATAGGCTGCCTCACCTCTGAGGTTGAATCCGCCGATGACTGAACCGTACTCCATTCCGAATACCTGTACCCGGTCATAGTTCATATGCAGGTCATCAACGGTCAGAGTACTCAGATCGCTGGTGACATAGACAGTGGGCTGTCTGAGGTAACCGTAGTAGTAGATAAAACCAAGATCATGGCCCGCAAGACTGGTTGAAAAGCGGGTTGCCGCCTGACTGTACTTCAGGGAGCTTGTACTGCCTGTAAAGTCTTCAATGCCGTTGTAGGAATCGGCAATATCGGCCATGGCAAGGGTACCGTAAGCTGCGTTGCCGGCAGCTTCATAGTAGTTGTATGCTGACACGGCACTGTTTGTTACAGCTGTGGTAGCCAGTTCCATGATTCCTGCTGCCTTGGATGTGGCCCAGGTACCATCTGTGGAGACTCTATCAGGTGTAAAGGTGGGAACAAAGACAAGTTCCAGTCTGCTGTTCATACCGATTCCGACATCCATCTTGGCCATCAGCTGGGAAAGTTTCCAGTCCAGATAGTCCTTGTTATAGAAGTCTGTCAGGTCATTGGGGTTGACCAGGTCAACCACATGGACTTTGTCTCCCTTACCCCAGATAACCTTCTGGTAACCCAGTGAAAAGTCGATACTGTCTGTCGCGTAGTATGTGGCATACATCTCGTCGAAGAGGTCTTCGAAGTGGTCTGTGAAGACATTCTTATCCAGTCTCAGGTTGGCGATGAAATCAGCCTTTTCTGTTTCATATTTCAGACCCAGGGTAAAGCTGCTGTCTTCCAGCCAGAGGGAGTTTTTGTCTATATCATTTGTATAGAGCCGGACGGGGAGCTCTGCGGTTCCAGTTATTGAAAGGGCTGAAGCTGAAATTCCTGTTCCGGAATCCATTCCGGTATCGGCCATCAGGTCATCAAAGCTGAAGTCCTGTGCCCATGTGAACTGTGCCGCTGCAGCAAGCAGTGCGGCAAGAGCAAGTTTTTTGATTTTCATTTATTTCCTCACTTGTCTGTTTTCATGGGGCAGACATAGTGTCTGCCCGATAGATCATTTTCCTTTTTCAAGAAAGCTTGTGGTAAACAGTCTTGGGTTGAGGGGTGAATCGTAAACGATTTTCATCATTTTCACCTGAGTCGCATGTTCAGTCTGAACATTGCTGAGCATCACATCCATGGGAGTCCAGTAACCATCTACCTGCTGAAGATCTTTCACTTCCATGACTTTCAGGAGATCTCCCCTTTTATCGTACATTTCAACCTTTACGGGTACGAATGTTGCCTTGTCAAACCAGGTGATTCTATAGGCATACTGTGAGTCATCGGGATCGACTGCTGTGCCTTTTACTTTGTAGCAGTCCCACTCTCCAAAGGAGTCTTCACCCATCAGATCATGGCTGTCCTGTTCAACTTCTCTGCTCTCCATATCGTCGTATGTCATATCGGTTGCCATGAATGACTTGTCACCGTCGGATGCTGCGATCCGGCGAACCCGCTTGAGAGCAGGAAGATAGATCCATTTGTCATCGCCTCTTCCGTTATTCTCTACCTGGAGAAATCTTGTATTGGCAACAGATGCGGGCTGGTGAAAAACCATAACAGTTGATGTCAGGTCATTCTCATCGGTCATGCTCCACTCTTCAATGATTCTGCTGTCAACGGCACCGTCTTTGCTGATCAGATCCATTTGAACAACAGCGTGGGTTGTATCTCCTGTTTCAACATCATGAGCTTCCTGTGCGATCTCTGTCCCTGTGAGGGCAGAGAGTCCGGTGGTAACGAAGAGCAGCGATGCTGCCAGAACTGCTGTTCTTGTCATTGTCTTTATCATTTTTATTCTCCTTGAAATATCAGCCCCCCCTCAGGGGGCCGTAGTATTAGCTGTTGGAAATCTTCCTGTCCTTGTCTGTGTCCTCTTCAGCCTTGGCCGGGAGTACAAAGGAAGGTTTGAAGATATTAAGAATCAGGGGAAGGATGGTCAAAGCGGAGAGGCTAGATGTAATCATGATAACCGCAGTAAGAAATCCTATATATCTGAGTACAATAAATCTTGAAAGTATCAGTACCGAGAATCCCAGAGCAACGGAAACCGCATTGATAATGATTCCCTTACCTGTGGAAAGAATGGTGTTTCTGGTAACCAGATTCAGATCATCACTCATGGCCCGTTCAATCTTGTACCTGGCCAGGAAGTGGACCGTATAGTCTACTCCGATACCGATGGCTATGGAGGAGATCAGGGCCGTGACCATATCAAGGTTGATGTTTGCCAGACTCATGAGTCCGAAGTTTGCCAGGATTGAGAGGGCCAGGGGAATGATTCCTATAATACCGGCAGCCAGAGATCGGTAGCTGATTGCAATGATCAGGAATACCGAGATCAGGGCAAGAAGAAGGCTGGTTACCTGGGACTTTGTAATCATGTTAGTCAGAGCCAGTTCCAGTTCTGCAATACCTGCATTATGGATACTCCAGTCACTGCTGATATTGTGTTCAGCATATCTGTTTATCTCATCGATGATTATGGCGGTGTTTCCGGTACTGTGGCTTTTGAGCTGAACCATCATTCTGGTTTGAGTCGGTGTCAGGGGGTCATTTGTATAGTCATCCAGTGATCCCGAATAGAGAAGAAGATACTGTGAAATCAGATTCTTCAGCTCTTCTCTGTCAGATACAGGATATTTGGCAGGATCATAGGGAATCTCATTGTATGCAGCTCCCCGGTAGTTTGTACTGGCCATGATCTTATCGATCATCTCATCAACATCAATATTCCGTGTTCCCGCCTCAGTAATGCTGGACTGAAGCAGAAGGATCAGATCATTGTAAGTCATAGTTGTAGAGAGATCTGTGTATTCAGGCTGTTCTGCGGAAACAGTCTCAGCTTGAGGTGATGCGGCCAGATAGCTCTCAGACTCGTCAAAAAAGCTTCCCATGCCGTCATCGGACTCATCAAAAAAGCTTCCCATACCATCATCGGATCCGCTGAAGAAACTGTCTGATTCGATTTCACTGCTGTCGTCGTAGCTTACTTCTTCCATGGGGAAGTTCATGACCCGGTTCATCCTTTTAATGAAGTCACTGAAGGATATGATTTTTCCCACATCCTCAGGATAGGTTCTCATCAGGTGTTCCTTAAGATCATCCATCTCTTTGAGAATCTCTGGATCTGTGAGATCTTTTCCCTCGGGAGCTGTAATTACAATATTGAAAATATTTGTACCCGCAAAATTATCGCTGATAAAGCGGCTGTCGCTTCTGATTGTCGAGTTGTAAGGAAAGTATTTTATCAGAGAGCTCTCTACATTGAGACTGAAGAGCCCCCAGGTTGAAAAGCCGATAAGCAGGATGACAACCGCTACGGTCCAGCCCTTGTTTTCCTGACTCAGGCTGATTACGCCATGAACAAATCCTTTATCCTCGCTTGTCTCATCAACATTCTTTGACTTGATTACTTTTTTGGCCTTTCTTTTCTCACTGAGCAGGAGAAGGGCAGGGATCAGAGTCAGCGAGAGGATCAGAGAATATAGTGTACCTATGGCTGCAAAAATACCGAATGCCTTCAAGGGAACGATGGGACTGGAGACAATGGAAAGGAATCCAACTACAGTTGTGAATCCTGCAAGGAAAATGGGCAGAAGAACTTCTTTGGTGGAGGAGGCAATATTTTGAGCCACCGCTTCGGGTCCGGCAAGTTTACTGGTCTGTATATAGTGGTAGAAATGGTTGATTATATGAATACCATAGGCACTTCCTACGGCAATAATCAGAACCGGAAGACAGGATGAAATTATTGTAAAACTAACCTTGAACAGAGCCATTGTCGCAACTGTCCAGATGGTCGCGATCAGTACTGTTATAAGAGGAAGGATGGTTGCGCTGAGTCTTCTGAAAGAGATCAGAAGGCAGAGGAAAAGAATTATGGTGATAAAGGGAATCAGACGCATCAGATCAGAGTACATATACTCCTTACCCTTCTGAGTTATAACAGGTTCTCCGGCAATTCTGAAAGTCAGAGGATAGTCATTGTAGGGCTCAATAAGGTCCATAACCTTATAGAATAGGACAGACTGCTCGTCAGCACTCAGCTCGTCATCAATCTGAACTGACATTTGAGTAGACCGGAAATCATCGGAGTAGAGCGCTCGCTCATACATCTCAGGCCAGTCCAGCAGACGCCGTCTGATCTCTTCAATTTCTTCGGCAGTACCGGAAAAATCTTCAGGGACAATTGTCGATACGCTCATGCCTTCAGCGCTGCCGTCAGGGAAATCCGTATTGCTTAAAGATGTAACAGATTGGACTCCTTCAAGATTCTCAAACTCTTCAGTGAGTTTGGAAATCATAGTTATTACATCTTTAGAAAGAATGTTCTCTTTCTCCGTTGTTATACTTATGTCATACAGAAGCTGGCTGCCGTAAGTCTTGTCCAGATCCTTGGTTCTCAGGTAGGAAGGATCATCTTCCGGAAAGAAAATTTTTACATCATTATCCAGAACTATCCGTGAGGCCAGAATTCCGGCTCCAGCAGTAAGCAGCAGGGTAATGAGAATAATGAGTTTCGGTTTTTTCAATATTGATTTCATACTATCTCCATTAGAAATACACAGTGGATGTTTTGTTTACACCGTAAGTGCAATTTAATAATGATCACCTTAATAGTCAACACTGTTTGATTACAAAATGCACGATGGGTGTAAAAAGTATTCTTTGTGTGTATTTATTTCGATTTATATTGCTTGACAAGACCTCCCAGCTGACATAATGTGAACTGATGGGACTTGCCGAACGGAAGGAGAGAGAGCGTTCTCTCCGGGTAAAAGACATTATGAATGCTGCTCACTCACTCTTTATAGACAGAGGATATTCCAATACCACTATGCTGGATATTGCTGAGAAATCCGAACTGAGCCGCAGGACTATCTATCATTACTTCACCAGTAAAGAGCAGATTTCCTACAGTCTTATGAAAGAGTCCTACTTGGATATGGAAAGGGTTATTGATTCAGCCATTGAAGAATCACATGAAAATGGAATGGAGAAGCTGAGTGCTCTTCATAAGGCCTTTCTGAAGTTTTACGGCGAGCATTATGATGAATTGAGTTTTGCCCATCTTCTTGATGACAATCTGAATCTGATAGGAGATGATCCTCCTGAAGAGGCCACAGAGTGTCTGGTAGTCATTGAACGTCTCATTCATAAAATTGAAGAGGTCTTTGTTCTTGGAACCAGAGACGGATCGATCAGAGACTTGGGCAAATCTCCCAGAGAACTGGCACATACTACTCTGGTGATGATCCAGTCCACCCTGCAGAAACTGTATATTCAGAGAAAACATCAATTCGGCAAAACAAACCTGAATGATACAGATATCATCGGAACAATGTTTTCAATCTTTTTTTCCGCCTTCTCCGTCCCCAGATAAGTTCAAAACAGTTCTATATCCTCATTACTTCTCAGAATCTTCATCCAGTCTGTGACAGTTTAGTATGCGCTCTGCAATCAGTTCTTTTACTGTATTCCTGTCCCCGAATTTTTTTTGTTTCATTGATAGTTTACTTATTGCACTCATTGCGCAGTCGGTATACTATGGATGCATATCCGGCCGGATATTTCTCCTTATTGTTAATAAGTAGTTTCAATCATGAAGTATCCGGCCACTTTAATAACCTGGTTCCGGAAACAAAAAAAGGCCCTATCCCTGAAACAGGGAAGGGCCTTATAGAAACATTGATTTCTTAAAGAAACAGTGGTTGATTAGAATCCGAAGAGCTGAGCGTAGAGTTTCAGCTGGAAAGTAATGGTATTGGTCCTGGTGGTATTCTTACCCATTACAGGGATGCTGTAATCGATGGATGCTTCCCAGGGAATCATGGAGCTTGTGTTGAAGTAGTTGAGTGTGGGGGTCAGGGTTACCATGTAGCCGCCACTGTTTGGAATTGCATCTCCTTCAACTGTCAGCTCAGGTATATAGGTATAGCGGGTGGGGAGGCTGAAAGAGAGGGTGTGGCCCTCTGTAATACTCCAGTCGTAATGGGGATCGATTTCGAAGAGCGCATCCAGACCGTACTCGTATTCAAAGTCTCCAAAAACGGCAGGCCCTAAGGTAGGATACAATCCGCCAGCCCTCGTAAGGTCAAGATTCCTCTTGGTGGGCAGGTTGTAGATCATCTCTGTATAGAGGTTCAGATAGAAGCTGTCGGTAAAGAGGTAGTCAAACTTGAGTCTTCCTCCGATACCCCATGCTTCGTTGTCTACACTGTCTAGCTGGTACTCTTTACCTGTAGAATAATTTGTAAATTCAGATTCAACATCGTATTTCTGTAGGGGAATTCTTACACCGGGAGTAACGGTAAAGCGCATTTTTTCAGAGGGAATAAAGGCCTTTTCTCCCAGAAGCTGAATCTTTGTTCCCAAATACAGATGGTGAACACCTGTCAATTTTCCGTCATCTACACCTTCAATTTCGGACCAGACTGTATAGCCGGGAGCCCACTGAATTCCAAGAGTGATCTGGTCGGTCATACCCAGTTCAAAGGCGGCTCCCAGAATATCCATCTTGACTTCTCTGTCGTCCTGAAGGCTTCCGGAATCATCGTAAGCCTGATCCATAAAGGCATAGGTATTTGTTAATCGGACGCGCATAACCCCCTTGGGGAGTACCAGGGCATCGTCAGCGAACAGAGCTGTCCCGATGACAACCAGTGCGAGCAGCAGTAACAATTTTTTCATTTTCTTTTTCTCCTTACTGTAATAAGTCAGTTTCAATCATGGAATAAATAGTACCTTTTAAACTGGATATGGTCAAATCCAAAATAAAAATCACCAATTTTGAGTATGAATGAACAGACCCTATATAGGACGGATACATTGACCAGAGCTCTAAAAAAGCTGATACTTGTACTGATGTTCAGCAGAAAAAAAAGTGACAAATTAAGCAGCAAAGAGATCGAAACGGCCCTTGCAAAAATCAGGAAAGGCTACGATGACTACATCATCAGCTATATGACTGCTATAGATGAAAAATCCGGTTTCGAAGACCGTTATATTACAGCCCTCCATGCCCGTGTTGATCTGACACGGTTTATAAGGGAGGAAATTGAGCATCTTCAGGCTCTGACAAGGGACAGGGAAAACGAAAAGGCAGCCTCTGTCCATGTTCGAAAAGCAGCCCCCGCGGACAAAAGAAGCTTTGCCGACAAGATTATGGAAGAGCTTGAAAAAAAGATTGAGAAGTACCCCGAGATCGATATTGATGAAGATGCTTCTGTGGAAGTTAAAAAACTGTATGGGGCTCTGAATGAACTGGACCGTATCCACTGGGTTGTAATCTCAGGCTTTATAAGGAAGGTTTACTCCTCCTCCGTGAGTTATGAGCTTGAGAACCGGCTCCTTAAGATGACAACAATGGGAGAGAATGATGTTCCTCCTGAACTGGAGCGCTATCTGTTCCTTCTGAAGCAGAGAGGGCAGTATGCCTCCGAGCTGTTCCGGGAGGCTCAGGAGTGTATCAAAAGAGCCTCATTTTTTCTTAATGAGCTCAAACGGATTCTTGAAGAGTGCCGTGATCGCGGATTAATGGACGAAAGTGTTGAAATTGCCTATAATTATGTTGAAAATATAATAAATGATTTCAGGCTGAAGGATCTGAAAAGGTTTTAAAAGTAAATCTGCCGGAAATCCTTTTGTGAAATACAAATTAAGAATACATTCTTACGACCAGGGAATTTTAAGGAGTAAATTAATGTCAGAAGTTATCCTTACGGATGATACTTTCGAGCAGGAAGTATTAAAATCAGATATTCCGGTACTGATTGATTTCTGGGCTGAGTGGTGTGTCCCCTGCAAGATGCTGGGCCCCCTTGTTGCCGAAATTGCCGAGGAGTATGCCGGCAAACTCAAGGTCTGCAAGGCCAATGTAGATGATGCCCCCGAATCCTCAGGAAGATACAATATACAGAGTATCCCCACGCTGATGGTATTTAACGGCGGTGAAGTCATTAAGCAGAATGTAGGTGTTATCCCCAGAGATTCCATCGAAGAAATGTTCAAAGACCTCGTCTAGTCCCTTATCCCCGTAGGATTACTGCGGGGTATACTCTTCATCCGTGTTGACCCAACCGAAGCTTTTACTGCTGTTGGGCACTGTATGCCAGTCGGCGCTGCTGTTGCTGTCCCTGCTGTCAGAAGATCTGCAGAGGCTTCTGGTTGCTGAAAAATATCCGGAGTAGGCTGCTTCTTCAGGCGGTATCATCTCGGAACTGAAATCCCAGCCCTCCTCTTCATAAATATCCGCCGCAGGATCAAAGGTCGCTGCTGTCCACCCCAGTCTGTCATCTTCGGGGTCCGATGTCCTGTTTGAGTACACAACCCCGTCCATAATCTTCCCGCCTGGGGAGTCATAAATGGAAACTATTCCGTTGCTTCCTGAAAGTCCCCTGTCCTCGGGCAGCCAAAGGTCCCAGGCCCCGTCATAGCTCATTTTTCCGGTACTCACTGCTTTGTCTGTGCTTTCGCTGATCTCTCCATCCGTATACTCCCGACGGCAGTGGATGATTATATAATCTCCCGCCTCAATCCTCAGAGGGGGGAGGATGTAGCGGTAATCATAGTGCCTTGATGTCCCGTAGTAGAGGCAGAGCCCGGCGGTGCTGCCGGCCCCGAGGCAGATGAGTTCTATGCAGTCCGGATTAGTGTCCGATCCATCGGGATTGAGCTCATTAATCAGCAGTGGTGGCAGTTCGGGATTCCATCCCCAGAAGGGCAGTACAAAACGGCAGCTGTTTCCTTTCATATCCTCTACTGTCAGGGCGGCCCTGTACTCTCTCCCGGGGATAAGCTCCCTCTCCGGCTGAAGGCAGAGCGTGCTGCCTCTCCGGACTGTCAGACCGGCGCGGTCTCCGGAGTTCAGGGTTATGCTTTCGCTTTCGGGGCAGATCTCCTCATCAAAGAGAATGAGCAGTTCAGCTTCTTCTCCCGGCGATATGTTCAGAAGCCTGGGGGGGCTCAGATCCGGTTCTGTGAGGATCTTTCCGTCATTCTGAAGTGAACACCCTCCAATAAGGAGTGCTGCAAAAAGAATTAAATTTCTATAAAGTTCTCTCCTCCCTCTCCCGTGCATAGGCCGTCTCTCCTTCTACCCTTCAGAAAGGGGCGGCAGGGGAGCGGTGATTCAAGGGCCGGCGGGTAATCTTTATGAAAATCTCATCATGAAGGCGGGAAAATCACCGATAAATATAACATGAGAAAAGGAATAGCTTTATTAATCATTTTTATTGCCGCACCTCTGCTGACTCTCAGTTCCCAGGAGCTTAATATCGAAGCCGGGGATGTCTATCTTGATATGGTTGAAGGTGAGGGATTTCACCTCTGGATCAGGCAGAAAGAGGGGATGAACTCTGTGCTTCTGACTGAATCCACCGCCGATCCCGAGAAGCAGAGAGATTCCTTTGCCCTCCGTGCCTATGAATATAATTCAATCAACGGGGATGAACCCCGGATGCTGAACGGTGAACTTCTCCCCATGGATGATGAGCGGTTTTTTCTGATCGACTCCTCTCCTGTCTATAATGAGATTCTCGAGTCCATGGCCTTTGAGATCTTTGTCCCCCTTCATCTGACCTATGGATATCCCTGGAGCAGAGAGGGGCAGGTCGAGATACGCCAGGGGTCCTGGCTGAATATCCGGTCTTTTGAAAAGCCCTATGCCGATTACACCGGAACCTATCTTGATAATCCCTTCGTGCTCTCAACAAAGATCAGGGAACTTCCTCCTCCAGTGGTTATGGAGGTGGCGGAGAAAGAGCTTGAGGACATCATGGAAGAGGCTGCCATCATGACGGGGGGAGAGTTTATCCGTGCCGATGACGGTGATGATGCTGTGGACAAAATTGAGAGGATTATCACATCAGTTGAGGGAGACAGCATCGATGTTGTTCTTGTTGTGGATACAACGATAAGCATGAAAAACGATATCCACTTTATCCAGAAGAAGCTTGTGCCCGTTGTTAAGAGCCATATAGAGGGTTTTGAGGAGTTCCGTGTCGGACTGGTGCTCTACCGGGACTACAAGGAGGCCTATCTTACCAAAGAGTACCCCTTTATGACAGATCTGGATCAGCTGCAGTGGCATCTGGACAGAATCACTGTCGCCGGAGGGCGTGATATTCCCGAGGCTGTTTATGAAGGAATTTTCAGCGGTATATCCAATTATGACTGGACCGCTGATAACAGGATAATCATCCAGGTGGGTGACGCACCTCCCCATGAGGTTCCCAAAGGAACCATCACAAAGGAAATGGTCTACGAGGAAGCGGCAAATCTCGGCATATCAATCTATCCGATACTGCTTCCTTCGGAGTACTGATTGACCTAATAGGGTGAAGTAGCCTGTCTGGCGGGATACTTGTCCGGATCTACCGGATCAAGGGGTCTTCCTTCCAGCTGGGCCAGAACCTTTTCTGCCAGCACCTTGTACCGGGGCGGATAGAGAATTACATAACTGCTGTTTTCATAGCTGTCCAGAACTCCCTTAAGCCCTTGAATCGCCAGATCTTCGGCTCCAAGTTTCTTGTACAGAATAGCTCTTTCATACTCGGCGGCAATTACCCGTGCATGATTTTCCGGGAAACGGACGAGGAAAACCTCATAGTAGAAGAGTGCGGTTGAAAGCTGATTGTTGTCGACGGCTGTCTGGGCCTGTTTAAAAAACATCTCTTCCGACCAGCTCTGATTCACCGCAGTGGGGGTGGACTGACAGGAAAAGGACAGGAATGACAAGACGGCAATGAATGTATAAATGAAATATTTGTGCATTTGATCCCTCATCTGAATATGGGAATCATAATACTCCACACCTATCTCATTTTCAAGGTTAGAGGTATTTTTGGGGCGTATAATCTCTCAAGTGTTTATCCCTGATGCAGATCAGGGGCACATATATACTTCATCTTTGATGGGAAGAGTCTTTTTAAGCTCTTTCAGGAAGGCTTTTGTGTCACCCATGGGTTCATAGAGATCACAGTCCTCGGTACTTCTTCGGGCAACAGTAAAGTACTTATAGAATTTTTCCTCACCAAGCTTCTTTTTCCATTTACCCGCATCGCATCTGACGCGCAGCTGGTACTGGTCGTTATTGCCTGTGGTGGATCGGACAAGCTTGCAGTGAATGCAGTTGGCACAGTAAATCTTATCGGCCGACTTACTTGCTATCTGTACATCCGCCTCTTTGTGGTCAGTGATCATTCTTGTTTCTTTGTACATGGCTGTACACCTCCTGTTGTACTAAGGTCGGCAGTATTTGCTGCACATTTTCATTGTCGGCGTGTAAAGTGATAAATTTAAGAAAGAACTTGTATTAGCTTTTCTAACTCCCCCGGCTGATATATGATTGCGTCATGATTGCAGCAGTAATTAACGCATTAGCCATTCTTGTCGGATCTCTTCTTGGAATAGCTCTGAAGGGACGAATCCACGATAAATACGAGACCTCTGTCTTCACTGCCCTTGGAGTTTTTACCCTTCTTCTGGGTATAGGTATGGCACAGGAGGAGTGCAACGCCCTCTATATGGTTTTCTCCCTGGTGCTGGGAGGCCTTCTCGGTACCTGGATGGGGCTGGAGGATCTGGTCCTCAAGATGGGGGAGTGGATCAAAAACAGGCTCCCCGGAAAAATCGGCGAGGGACCCTTCGCCATGGGCTTTCTGGATGCCACTGTTCTCTTCTGCGTAGGAGCCATGACCATTGTCGGTTCCTTTAAGGCGGGAATTGAAGGGGACTATCAGCTCATTATGCTGAAGTCGGTTATGGATGGTTCTGTTGCGGTTCTTCTTGCGGCTGTTATGGGGTGGGGCGTCGCATTCTCGGCTGTTTCAGTACTTCTAATTCAGGGGGCACTGACCCTTCTTTCCACATGGGTCGCTCCCTATGTGGACGAGGCTATGATCAGTGCTGTCTCTGCCGTCGGCGGATGTCTGATCATGATGATAGGTATTAACCTGCTCAAGCTGAAAAAGATTAAAACCGCCAACTTTACACCGGCACTGGTGCTTATTATCATCTTCCAGCTGGCGGACCCTTTTATTTCAACCCATCTTCCCTGGTAATGACTGCCTCTTCAGTGTCGTTAGGGGGGCCGGCCTACCTGTTGCGGTAACGGTGAGTCTGGGCGGGGACATCTCTCCGGGAATCCAGTTTCCAGATATCACCGGCATACTCTGAAATAGTCCTGTCCGAAGAGAACACTCCCGATGCGCTTATATTCTTCAGACTCATCCGGTTCCATTCATCTTTGTTTCTGTACTGATCTTCCGACCTGCGGACAGCCGCAGTGTGGTCCTCTATTTCAGGAAGCACAAGGTAGGGATCAGAGTTTGTAATCTGGTCAATCAGGTAGTGCAGCTCCGCAGGATCTCCCAGAATTCCGCCCTTCAGGGCATCAACCATACTCCGGACTCTGCCGTTCCCTGCAAGAAAACCTGCGGGATTGTACCCCTCTCTGTAACGGACAACTTCATCGGTGGTCATGCCGAAGGGGATGTTGTTCTCTTCTCCCGCAGCCTGGAAGATCTCAATATTGGCTCCGTCATGGGTCCCCAGAGTCAGAGCGCCGTTCATCATGAATTTCATATTTCCTGTACCGGATGCTTCTTTTCCCGCAGTTGATATCTGCTGTGAGAGTTCCGAAGCCGGGAAGATCATCTCGGCCATACTCACATTGTAACCGGGCAGGAAGTAGAGCCTCAGCTTCTCTCTGCAGAGGGGATCGCTGTTTATGGTCTGTGAAAGACGTCCTGCAAAATAGATGACCTCCTTGGCCATCACATATCCGGGTGCCGCTTTCCCCCCCAGGAAGAAGGAGTGGGGAACTCTTGAGGCTGTGGGATTCTCTTTTATATCCATGTAGAGCCCCAGAATTGTAAAAAGGTTCAGAAGCTGTCTCTTGTATTCATGGATTCTCTTCACCTGAAAGTCAAAGAGAAAGTCTGTTTCAATTGTGATTCCCTTCTTCCGTTTCAGCCAGTCTGCAAAATCTGCCTTATTGGCATTCTTGATCTCTGAGAGCCGTTCCAGCAGAGACTGGTTCTCATGAGAGGCCAGCCGGGAGAGGAGTGAAGACTCCTCCTGCCACTCTGTCCCTATTGTTTCGTTGATAAGAGACGTGAGGCGGGGATTGCAGCGCATCAGCCAGCGGCGCTGTGTAATGCCGTTGGTTTTATTGTTGAAACGGTCGGGGTAGAGGGCGTACCACTCCTTGAGGACCGTCTTCTTCAGAAGCTCCGAATGGAGGGCGGCTACTCCGTTTATCGAGAAACTGCCGTGGGCCGCCAGGGCTGCCATGTGGATAACACCGTCTTTCAGTATTCGGGGGGCCTGAGGGTTCTGCTCCAGCCGTCTCTGGATCTCCTCAATAATCAGTATCAGACGGGGAAAGAGTTCACGGACATAGCGGTCGGGCCACTTTTCCAGAGCCTCTTCCAGTACCGTGTGGTTGGTGTAGGCAAAGGTCCGGCGGCAGATGTCCCAGGCTTCATCCCAGGAGAGTCCCTCACCGTCCAGAAGGAGGCGCATGAACTCGGGGATTGCAAGTACAGGATGGGTGTCGTTGAGCTGGATCACCGCTGTTTCGGGAAACTCAGACCAGGGGGCGTCGCCGTACTTGCGGAAATCGGCCATCATATCCTGGAGGGAGGCTGAAATAAAGAAATACTGCTGTTTGAGGCGGAGTTTCTTCCCCTCCTCTCCGCCGTCACCGGGGTAGAGGACCGCTGTCAGCGAGGAAGCCTCGTTGATGGACTCCCAGGCGGCGTTGTGCTCTTCGGCATTGAAACGGTCCAGATAGAATCCCTCGGGGGACTCAGCCTTCCACAGGCGCAGAGGATTGACTACTGTAGTTGTTGTGGAACTGACGGGATAGTCCACAGGAACTGCGATGAACTCCTTTTCAGGAATAAGCCGGAACTGAAGTTCTCCTTTATCATCGCAGCTGATATCGACACGCCCGCCAATGGGGATTCTGTAGCGGACATTTCTGTCCTCCCTTCCCCAGAGGTCGTTGTCCCTCCAGTCATCGGCTGCTTCCGCCTGACGGTTGTCTTTGATCTCCTGACGGAAGAGGCCGAAGCGGTAGCAGATGCCGTATCCTGTAGCCGGAAGGTTCAGATGAACCAGAGAGTCCATAAAGCAGGAGGCCAGACGGCCGAGTCCCCCGTTTCCGAGTCCCGGGTCAAGTTCCTCCTCCATTATCCGCACCAGATCCAGTCCGTGTTTGGAGGCAAGGGATATAACTTCCCTACGGATGCCCAGAGCTTCCAGATTGTGGTCGAGAAGACGTCCTGTAAGATACTCCGCCGACAGGTAGTAGAGGCGCCTGACCCTGTTTCTGTTGTCCTTGAGAAGTGTTTTCTCCCTTCTCAGGTCCATCTCCTGGGAGATGAAAGGACTCAGTATCTGAAGAAAACTCTTTGGAGTCAGATTTTCGGCATGAAAATCTAGAAGTCTTTCCAGTTGTCTTACAAGCAGTTCGGGACCGGTCATTCTGGGCACTCCTGACGGGTATCAGGCGCAGTGAAGCGTCTGATTGTTCTTTACTTCGGCCCCGGACGGGGCCTTGCAGACAGGGGCCGGGCCTGATACAGAACCGGCCCGTATAATCAGATCACATTTTCGGGATGCTCTTCTACTATGCGTATCATTACAGGGACGTCGGTTACTTCCTCCAGCCCGGAGATAGCTTCCAGAGCCTTTATAACGGCCCCTTCCTTGGCTTCATGGGTTGTCATTACAAGAGGGATGTTCTCTTTCTGTTCTTCCTTCTGAAGCAGGGATGTTATGCTGATGCCGCCTTCACTGAGGATGGAGCTGATCCGTGCCACAATACCGGGCCTGTCCTGTACGGTAAAGCGCAGGTAGTATCGGCTGCCAATCTCCTCGGGGGGCAGCTGTCTGGCCGCCTCTGTCTTGTCGGGCCAGAAGGTAAGGGTTTCAAAGGCCTTGGGTGTAATGTCCAGAGCTGTGGCAATGATGTCAGCCACTACTGCTGAGGCTGTGGGAGAGCTTCCCGCCCCGCGGCCCATATACATTGTGTGTCCAACGGCATGTCCGTAGACGCTTATGGCATTGAAGGCTCCCGATACCCGTGCAAGGGGGTGGGAGGTGTGGAGGAAGCAGGGGGATACGCTCAGGGCCAGTCCCTTTGAAGTGCTGCGGGCCACGGCCAGCAGTTTCATGATATAACCGAGGTCCTTTCCGGTTTCCACATCGTAGAGGTCCAGGGTATCGATTCCCTGAACGGGAATGGATTCAAGATCAACTCTCTCGCCGAAGGCAAGGGAACTGAGGATTGTCAGTTTATGGGCAGAGTCCATTCCTGTTACGTCAAGAGTGGGGTCGGCTTCAGCCAGTCCCGCTTTCTGGGCGGACTGAAGGGCTGACTTGTAGCTCTGTCCCTTTTCGGTCATCTCTGTAAGGATGTGGTTGCAGGTACCGTTGACGATACCGAACATCGCTTCGATGCGGTTGGCAAGGAGTCCGTCGGTCAGGGCTTTCACAATGGGAATACCGCCGCCGCAGCTGGCTTCAAAACCGATGCTGACACCTTCTTTTCTGGCAAGGGCGAAAAGTTCGGGCCCGTAATGGGCAAGGAGGGCCTTGTTGGCTGTAACAATATGTTTACCAGCTTCCAGAGCCCGGGTCATCATCTTTTTCGCAATGGTCAGACCGCCGATAAGCTCTATTACAAGAAATACATCGGGGTCGGCGATAGCCTTGCTGAAATCTTCTTCATAAAGCTCTTCAGGAATACCTATCTTCCTGGCGTTGTCAAAGTTTTTATCCACCACATATTTAAGGTAGAAGGGAATGCCTGTACGTTTCTGCAGGTACTCAATATCTTCGGTCAGAACCCGTGCTGTTCCGCCGCCAACAATACCGCAGCCCACAAGTGCTATTCCGAATTTTCCCTCATTAATCATTTTATTATTCTCCTGAAAACTAATAAGCCTTACGCAGGATTATTGAATATGAGGAATATTTATTCAAGGCGTATTCATGGGATAGGCCTGATGAATTACAATCATACAATGGATTCTATAAAGAAATGATTTAGATTATAAAGGACATAAGGGGGACGGCGTGTATATTCTCCCCTGTACTGCTTCTCTATAATTAATGTTGCAGTAACGGACTCTTTAAATCAGAATGTTAAATAGGAGATATTGATATGAAAAAAGTTTTGCTTGTTCTTTTGACAGTTATGGTTTTTGCAGGTTGTTCTTCAGCCCCCAGGGTTACAAGAACATCCTCCGATGAAATTATTGACCTGAGCGGCCGCTGGAACGACACAGACTCCAGGCTGACTGCGGAGGAGATTGTATCCGACTGTCTCTCCCGGTTCTGGCTGGATGACTTTCTTGCCGCAAATGGTGAAAGACCTGTTGTTATTGTCGGCTCCATCCGGAACAGAAGTTCTGAACACATTGAAGTACTGACCTTTGTTAAAGATATTGAGAAAGAGCTTATCAACAGCGGTAGAGTCCGTTTTGTCGCCAGCAGCACCGAAAGGGAAGAGGTTCGCGCGGAACGTGAGGACCAGCAGTCCAATTCCACTGAAGAGACAGCCAAGGCTCTGGCAGCCGAAACAGGTGCCGACTTTATGCTGCAGGGTGTGATTACATCTATTACCGATGCCATTGAAGGAAAGAGAGTTGTCCGGTATCAGGTGAGCATGGAGCTCATTCACCTTGAAACAAATGAGAAGGCATGGATCGGTTCCAACGAGGTAAGAAAGTTTATCGAACAGCCCAAGTCAGGCTGGTAATCTGATAATGATTCGATACCGTTTATGTAGTACCGTCAAAGCGGCGGCAGCACTTGTTCTTGTTCTCACCCTTGCGTCCTGTGCCAGTACGATGACTTTTCAACAGCAGTATGTCGAAGCTGGAGAGTATGTCGCCGGAAGGGATTTCCAGTCGGCGGGAAACGTTATCGAGTCATATAAGGGTACCGCCTACAAGGAGAAGGACAGGGTCCTGTTCTATCTTGATACGGGAATGCTCTATCACTATGCCGGTGAGTATGAGAAGAGTAACCAGGCCCTTGAAATGGCTGAGAGGGGCATTGAAGAGCTCTACACAAAGAGTATCTCCAAGGCCGTTACTTCTGGTGTCCTCAATGACAATGCCCTGGACTATTCGGGGGAGGACTACGAAGACATTTATCTGAATGTCTTCAAGGCTCTCAACTACATCGCCCTGGGCGATAATGAAGCCGCCATGATTGAAATCAGAAGAGTTCATATCAAACTGAACCTTCTTGAGGACAAATACCGCACCCTTATTGAGGAGTACAACGAGTCCGAAGAGGCTGAAGGTCAGCTTGAAGCACTTCAGAACCGCTTTCACAATGATGCTCTGGCCCGGTATCTGGGACTGCTTCTTTTCAGGGATGACCGAAGTTACGACAGCGCCCGGATAGAGGGTGAGTTTTTTCAGGACGCCTTCAGGACCCAGTCTCATCTCTATAACTTTACACAGCCCGAACTGCCTGAAGTGCAGCCCGAACCTGAAATGGCTCATCTTTCGGTAATGAGCTTTTCAGGAAAATCACCCCGGAAGATGGCCGAGACCTTTTATCTGGATACCGTTAGCAACGGAGTCATCATCACATCTGTCAGTCAGGATGAAGAGTATGTTGAATCAATGGTTGGTTTTAACTTTCTTCTGATTCCCGGAATCGGAGGGGGGCACCATTTTAAATTTGAGTATCCCCGGCTGGAGATGATGGACAGCAAGGTCAACAGGGTTGTTCTGCTTGTAGACGGCGTTCCCGTCAGGGACATTCCCATGATTGAAAACATGCAGTCCATTGCAAGAGAGATTTTTGTAATTAAACAGCCTCTGATTATCGGAAAGGCCATACTGAGAACCGTAACAAAGGGCATTCTGAAGGAGTCTGGCAAGAGCGCCATGCAGGATAATATGAGTGACGACGTGGGAGGCCTTCTTGCAGGCATGCTTCTGGGGATCGCCGCAGATGTTGCTGTGGACGCCACAGAGAATGCCGATCTGAGAATCTCTCCCTACTTTCCTGCTTTTGCCCATGCCGTTGATATTGCTCTTCCTCCGGGAGAGCACAACATTACAGTAGAATATTACAGGGACAGTACCCTGATATACCGTGACAACAGGGGAATGATGGATCTTCAGCCGGGACAGCTGAATTTCGTTGAGTCCTTTGTTCTGCAGTAGACTGAAACCGGTTCCGGGATCAACCCGGGGGACCGTTTTACATTATTTTTCCTGATCTGCTCAGGGAACGCATACTTTGGAGGATAATATGAAGCTGAAAAACAGCCTCTTTATACTGATACTGCCCCTGATTCTGATCTCCTGTGTGACCACAGGCGGGTCGGTGTCTTCAACAGCCGGCGGAAGCAAACCGGGCTGGATGGATGATAAACACTCTCTCTATCCCAACGATCAGTATCTGGTGGAGATCGGTGAGGGGAACTCCCTCAAGCAGGCCAAGCAGGACGGAAAAGCCTCTCTGGCCCAGATCTTCAGAACTACAATCATTGTAGACAGTACAATCGCTACAAGATACAGGGATCTTTCCGACGGCAAGACCATACTTGAGTCTCAGATGGAGACCACCGCCGACGAGTCTATTACACAGCTCTCCGACGAGACCCTGATCAATGTACACTTTGCAGAATCCTGGACCAGTGACCTTGGTAAGGTCTATGTTATCACCTATATCAACAGGATGGAGACTGCCAACATCTACAGGCAGAGGATCGATCAGGATGGTATGACCGCGGCAAATCTGATCAGAAGATCCGGGGAACAGAGCGACCTGCTGAGGCGCTACGGCCTGCTGGATGCCGCCATTGTAATGGATGCCAAGATCCAGTCTCTGAGGGAACAGCTTGAGATAATCTATCAGCCCTTTGCCAGAGCTGTAATGCTCCCCTATGACAGCGGAGATCTCCGCGCCAAATACGGTGATACTGCAGAACAGATGGTCTATTCTGTCAATATTGACGGGGATTCAGAAGGCAAGGTCAGCTCTGTGGTTTCCCAGGTGCTGACTGACAGGGGCTTTACAATAGCGGGTGGCGCCGAGTCCTCCCTGGCCGTCATCGGCCGGATTGCGATGGAGGAGGTAGTTCTGGACAACAACTATAAGAACCTCCGGTGGACACTCTTTCTTGAGATGATCAATGAGGACGGAGACATTGTGGTGTCCATGGATGAGAAAAAGAGGGAAACAGCTATTTCCCTGAGTGAAGCCGAAGCCAGAGCCTACCGCTCCATGGAAGAGGCAATGCAGAAGAACTTCCTGGGCAGTCTGGAGGAGTACTTCGACAGCTTTGCAGGAAACTGAATCTTCTCATCGATTTTCATAAGTTAAACAGGAGGCCCGGTAAATATACCGGGCTTTTTCAGGTCCGGATAAAATGCATAATCAAATATCAGCAATAAAAAACCGCTCCCCGGAGGAAGCGGCCTGTACTCTCATATTTCTGCTTTAGTATTTGATCCGGCGGAGAACCGGATGGACCATTACTCCACAGGGGGAATGATCAGAACCTGACCGGGATAGATCAGATCGGGGTTGGGAATGTCCTTCTGGTTACGCTGCCAGATTTTGGGCCAGAGGTAGGGATCGGCATAGATCTCTTCAAACTCGGCGATTCTCCACAGACAGTCTGTATCGATCTCCCTGTATTTGACAACATAGGTCTTGCCGACGGCGTTTGCCTTGTAGGTTCTGATATAAGCCTCAGCCTGACTCAGAAGTTCCGCTGAACGTTCGTAGTTGCCGGCGTTTCTTTCGTCAATGGCCATCTGCCACAGCTCCTTGGCCTGTTCCAGAAGTCTGCTGACCACCATGGGGCCCGCTACTTCCTCTTCCTCCTCCTCCTCTTCTTCGATGGGAGTGTCCAGGTCATAGGCTTCCAGCTCGGACTCTTCAACTACATAGTCTTCACCCTCAGCATCCAGCAGGGGATTGGCATTCAGGTAGTCGGCACCGGACCAGGGAGACGCATTGACAATCGAACCGTCTTCTTCCTGAACAGTAAGGGTGGAGGCTTCCTCCAGTTCCATCTGAACCTGCATAAGACGTGCGTCGGTGGCAGCCTGTTTTTTTCTCTCCTGTACAAGATAGAGTGTGTTTCTGGCTCTGAACTTCGCCTCTTTCAGAACTGTTTCGCTCTCGGCAAGATTGTACTGTCTGAACTGAAGCATTCCTTCTGAGAGGAGGTAGCTCGCCTTGTTGAACTCCTCATCGGCCCAGAGGTAGGCTTCCTGAGCCTCGGCATCGCTGAGGTAGTTATTGGTATCTCTCTCAAGGATTCTTACCCAGCGGATATTTTCATTAAGAATATTGTATAGGTTTGTGGACTTCATACGGGACTTATAAAGCTCATTTCTCGCCTCTGTCAGCTCTTCAGCTTCAATGGCCGCTTTCGTTACGGCAAACTGGGCCATAACTTCAGAGTAGGCCTGGGGGCTGAACTTGTCGGCGTCAATGGATTTCAGATTGGCTTCCCACTTGTCCAGGGAGGCATAGGCTTCATCCTTGAGGCCCTGACGTCCCATATCAAAGGCTCTGTTACTTTTTTCAACGACAGATGCAAGCAGTTCTCTGGCTGCTTCAGGATCGCTCTCGGCCAGTGACTGTGCCTGTCTCATCTCAGCGTATGCCTCTCTCATCAGAGAGGGTGCAAAACGGGAGCCGTCCACCATTTCGGCCCGTTCCAGGGCCTGACGTGCAATAGCCAGCTCCTCTTCAGAAACAGCCGTTACAGCGGGCTCTTCAACCACAGGTTCTTCTTCCACCGGTTCAGTTTCAACAACTGTCTCCTCAACAACCTCTTCGGGAACAGCTTCCTCGACGAGATCCTCGGCTTCCGGTTCCGGTGTAGACTTACATGAAATAACAATAAACAGGGAAATGAATAATAAAGCAAAGAGTAATTTCTTGTTCATGCGGTTTCTCCTATCGCACAGACAGTCTACCACGGAGATTTTGGGTAGTCAAAGGGAAGCCCCCTTTCGGGGGCTTTACTCCTTCTACAGGGCAGACTCCTGCTGCCTACATTATACTACGTTTTCTTCCGTTATCACGGAAGGTAGAAAACTTCCTTCAGGGGGATGGTCACAGGGGAGTTGTCCTCGTTGGTTTCCATGATATCCGCCATATAGGCCCACCATTTCTGAACCACAGGGTTGCTTCCCAGATCCTGGGATCCTGAATCCCCTTCAATCTTCTGGGATGCAAAGAGAATATCAGTCTCTTCGTCCAGGAAAATGGAGTAGTCACCCACTCCGGTACTCTTGATCAGGTCTTTCAGTTCCGGCCAGATTTCATCATGCCGCTTCTTGTACTCTGCGGCATATCCCGGTTTCAGTTTCATCTTGAATGCAAATCTTTTCATACCTATACCTTCGGCGGATCAGGCCTGCTGTTTCATCAGTTTCCGTTTTGCCTTGAAGCGGTTCAGCATCTCCGGGATAAGAACCGCAGCAATAAGAAGGAATCCGGTGATGATGATCATGGACCTGGCGGAGATGTTCAGGAGTCCCATACCGAACTTCAGGTAGCCAAGCAGGAATATGGCGATGATAACTCCGAAAATATTTCCCTTACCGCCAGAGATGGATACACCTCCCAGAACAACCAGGGTAATGGCTTCCATATCCCAGCCGTTGGCGATGTTGGGTCTTGTACTTCCGATTCTTGACGTCAGAAGAACAGCGGCAATACCTGCAAACAGACCGTTCAGGACCATGTTTGCAAAACGGATACGGGCCACAGGAACACCGGAGAACTTTGCCGCTGTGGCGCTGTTGCCGATGGCGTAGACTTTTCGACCGTAGCTTGTCTTGTGGAGTACAAATCCCATAACAGCAGCCAGAATCAGGAACAGGATCAGTTCGAAGGGGATGATTGTGTCTCCCACATATCCCTGTCCGAAGTAGGCAAAACTTTCGGGGTATTTTGTATAGGCCTGATCGCCAAGGATGGCCTGGCTTATACCTCTGAAGAGGGACTGGCTTCCCAGGGTTACGGCGATAGCAGGTATTTTAAGTCCTGTGATCAGAAGGCCGTTGAAGATTCCGCAGACCGCACCGACACAGAGTCCTATAAGGATAATTTCCGCTGTTCCCGCTCCTGCGGCAGAGGCATGGCCCATGGCAAAGGAGGAGAGTGCAAGGATTGAGGCAACCGAGATATCGATGTCACCGCACATGATTACAAATATCATAGGAAGGGCCATGATGGCTTTTTCCATGAAGTTGAAGGTGGTGTTCATCATGTTGAAGTAGTTCAGGAAGTAGGGGGTGGCGTTGGAGAAGTAGATCACCACCGCTGCAAAGAGAACAACAAGAATAAACTCCCACTTGGTTACTGTTTCAATAATTCTTTCTTTGAGACTTGTCTCGTTAATAAGCCGGCTCTGGCTTACGTGCTTCAGTTTATCACTCATTACTGGCGTCTCCTGTTAAGTAATTTTTTCTCATTGCGCTGTTCCATCAGAACGTTTGCAACGATGGCCGCCAGGACGATGAATCCCTGAATTGCCATCTGGTAGAAGGGTGAGAGGTTTACAACAGGCAGGGCATTGTTGATGATTCCCAGAAAAAGGGCTCCCAGCAGAACACCTGTTATGCTTCCTGAACCTCCGGCAATGCTGACGCCGCCGAGAACACAGGCCGCTACTGTCTGCAGTTCAAAGCCTGTTGCAGTTTCGTTTACCGCAGCCGCATATCGGGCGGTCCACATAACACCGGCAAGTCCGCAGAGGGCACCGGAGATTGTGAAAACCATAAAGTTCACTTTCTTTTCACTTACACCGACAAAGTGGGCTGCCGTTTTATTACCGCCTATGGCGTATATTTCACGTCCGTGGCGGGTGTACTTCACAAAGTAGTACATCAGCACAAAGATTAGGATGGCCCAGGATGTCAGGTTGGGGATTCCGAAGAGACGGCCCCGGGGAATCATTGTATAGGCTTCGGTCATCTCATGAGCCGTTACCCACTGTCCCTTGCTGAGAACAAAGGTGAATCCCCTGAAGATACTCATTGTACCGAGAGTTGTGATGATGGGCGGGATCTTTCCGAAGGCAACACAGCTTCCGTTGAAGGCCCCCAGAGCTGTTCCCACAAGAACTCCTATCAGGAGAATTAGATACACAGGCATGGCGGGGTAGGCTTCGTTCAGCATTGAGGCGGCCATTCCGGAGAAGGCGATGGTAGAACCAACCGAGAGGTCGATTCCCCCTGTCAGGATTACAAGAAACTGACCGGCAGCTACCATAATCAGTATGGCCGTATCGTTGACGATGCGTTCCACGTTCCTGATTTCCAGAAAGCTTGGAGCTCTGAAGGTTACAAGAATCAGAAGCAGGACAATGAGTCCCACCAGATTCAGCTCTCTGTTCTGCAGTATTTTATCAATGATTTTTTTCATTTCGTTCCTTCCTCATGTCCTGTCGCCGCAAGGATGACATTGTCGCTGTTCGCTTCATCCCGGCTCAGGATTTTTGAAACCCGGCCTTCGTGCATCACCACGATCCTGTCGGCCATTCCCAGAACTTCAGGAAGTTCCGAGGACACAAGTATTACAGCGAGTCCCGCTGCGGCCATCTCCGAAACAAATTCGTGGACCGCCGCCTTGGTGGCTACATCGATTCCCTTGGTGGGTTCGTCGAGAATAAGAATGTCAGGGTCTGTTGCAAGCCATTTTGCAAGTACAACCTTCTGCTGGTTTCCTCCGGAGAGGGTATTGGCATTGACCTTCCAGTTGGCAGCTTTTATCTCCATCTTGTTTCCGAACTCTTCGGTGATGGTCTTTTCTGTTTTTTTGTTTAAAACGCCGAAGGGGCTGATCTTGTCTATCTGGGGAAGGGTAATATTGTGGGAGAGGCTCATTTCCAGAATGGCTCCCTGCTCCTGCCTGTCTTCGGGGACATAGGCTATTCCCCTCTGCATGGCCAGGCGGGGTGAGGATATATGTATCTCCCTGCCGTTGAGGATAATTGTGCCCTCTGATTTTTTGTCTATACCGAAGATGGTCCTCATGACTTCCGAGCGTCCGGCTCCCACCAGTCCGAAAAATCCCAGAATCTCTCCCTTGTGGAGAGAGAAGGATACATCCTTGAAGAAGCCGGGGAGGGAGAGTCCTTTGACGTCCAGTACAGCTTCACCGATGTCTGAGTCCTTTTTGGGGAACATCTGATCAAGGGAGCGGCCGACCATCATCTTGACGATTTCATCAACAGAGGAACTTGCAACCTCTCCTTCGCCGATATACTGACCGTCCCGGAAGACTGTGAAGTGGTCACATATTTCGAAGATTTCATCGAACTTGTGGGATATAAAGACGATTGCTTTTCCCTCTTCCTTAAGCTGTCTGATGATTTTGTAAAGCTCTTCAACCTCATGCAGGGAGAGGGCTGAAGTGGGTTCGTCCATAATAACAAGCTGGGCGTCCACCGAAAGGGCCTTGGCAATTTCGACCATATGGCGCTGGGCTGTTCCCAGATTCTTGATGAGTGTATCAGGGTTGATATCCAGCTCCATTCTGTCAAGAAGCTCCTGTGTATGCTGGCGCATGGCCTTCCAGTCCAGGGTTCCTCCCTTTTTGCGGAGGTGATGGCCCATGAAAATATTTTCTGTAACAGTGAGTTCGGCAAACATGGAGGCTTCCTGATGGATAGCTGCTACACCGGCGGCCTGGGCATCATGGGCCGTGTTGAAGTGGACCTCGCTGCCCTCCATAAGGATCTTGCCTTTGGTGGGCTGGTATACACCGGTCATGATCTTTACCAAAGTCGATTTGCCGGCACCGTTCTCACCGATAAGGGCGTGAACTTCGCCGGTCCGGATGGTAAAATCCACATTGTCCAGAGCTTTAATCCCCGGAAAATACTTGGCAATGTCTTTCAGTTCTAAAATCGTTTTCTTCAAAACATGTCTCTCTTTTTTTTACCGGCAGCACAGGCTGCGGCGGGCTTTTTTTCAAGGCAGGGCTGTCCTTGAAAGTTCTCCTGAACGGCCGGATACAGCCGCTCGGGAAATCTCTCAAATCAGATATTTCTGATACAGATCCTTAACTGTTTTATTAAATCCCCGGAAGGACTTATGCCTTCCGGGGGAATGAATTAACTATGAAGCAGATTGCTTAGAAGATTGAAGCGTACTCGGCAATGTTGTCTTTGTTGAATACAAAGGGCTCGCCCATGATGGAGTTTCCACCCTCACCGATGGTGATTGTTCCCATTCTTCCGGCGTCGATAACGTCACCGGGTTTGCCTTCAACTTTACCGTCGATCATGGCTTTCAGGATGTAAGTTGCAGAGTAACCGAGGTCAACGGGATTCCACAGAGCCATCTGGCCGCATGTTCCGTTCTCGATGTAGTGCTGCATTTCTGAGGGAAGACCCAGACCAGTGATCTGAACTTTACCTTTAAGTCCTTCGTCCTCGATGGCTTTGGCTGTTGCAAGAACTCCAACAGTTGTGGGAGAGATGATTCCGGCCAGGTCGGGATATTTTTTGAAGAGACCAACAGCCTCTCTGTAGCTCTTGTCAGCGGCGTCATCACCGTAAACAACTTCTACGATTTCCATATCCTTGTAGGCGGGATCTTTCATGGCTTCGTACATGTAACCGATCCACTCGTTCTGGTTTGTAGCCTGAGCTGTAGCAGAAAGGATTGCGATCTGACCCTTGTAGTCACAGAGTTCGGCGATTAAACGAACCTGCTGTGAACCGATCAGCTCGGAGTCTGAGGGAGAAAGAGCAACTTCTCTTCCGCCTTCGTTGATATTGGAGTCAAAAGACATAACTCTGATACCGGCTTTCATGGCTTTTTTGGCTACGGGGATCAGGGCATCGGGGTCGTTGGCAGAGATGGCGATACCGTCTACTCTCTGGGCAATCAGTGTTTCGATGATTTCGATCTGACCTTCAGCTGTTGCTGAACTGGGACCCATGTAGATGGATTCTACACCGTCGAGTTCACCGGCTGCTTCTTTTCCGCCGTCGGCAACTGCTTCGAAAAATCCGTTACCAAGACTCTTAACAAGAAGTACAATCTTTGTACCGTCAGAGGCTGCATCGTTCTGGCCGTTTGCGAAGATCATGGGGCTCAGAAGAGCAAGAATCAATACGACAAGGATAGACTTGTTTTTCATTAAAAACTCCTTTTTTGATGTTATCTAGTTCAGATTATCACCTGTTCATGAAAGGCAGATAGGACGAATTTCTACAATAGTGTTCGTATTTCTACACTTCTGAAGGGATATTGTTCCATAAACCTTAGTTTTCGGTTATCGATAAATTTATATTTTTTTACCAGAGCTGATGGACGTGCTCTTTCACAAGCTCGTCATATACTTTTCGAACCTCTTCCATCTGGGTTTCACTTAAGGGAGGAAGCTCTGATGCCAGTGCATTGCTCTCAATCTGCTGTTTTCCCGAGGCTCCCGGTATAACAGTACTGACCTGGGGATGCATCAGAATCCAGCGCAGGGCAATCTGTGCCAGATTGGATTCCGGCCCGAAAATTTCCTTAAGACGGTCCACTGCCTCCAGTCCGGTGTCATAGGGAACTCCTGAAAAGGTTTCTCCCCTGTCGAATGCCTTGCCGTCACGGTTGTAGTTCCGGTGATCTCCGGAACTGAAGCGGCTCTCTTTGCTGAACTTTCCTGTGAGCAGACCGCTGGCCAGAGGTACCCTTACAATAATCCCTATGTTCCTCTTTGCAGCAAGATCAAAGAACCAGTCCAGAGGCCGTAGCCGGAACATGTTGAAAATGATCTGAACAGTGGTGACGTTCGGAAAGGCAATGGCTTTCGATGCCTCTTCCACCTTTTCTACGCTGACTCCCAGGTTCCGGATCTTTCCCTGCTCCTTCAGGCGGTCGAAGGTTTCAAATATTTCAGGACGGTAGTAGACCTGTGTCGGCGGGCAGTGGAGCTGGATAAGGTCCAGGGTCTCCAGCCCCAGGCGTTTCAGTGAGTCTTCCACATACCGGGTCAGCACCTCTGGAGTGTAGCCCTCATTCACATGGGGATTGATCTGGCGGCCGCATTTTGTGGCTACATAGATCCTGCTCTTCTTTGTCTTGAGAAATTTTCCGATGGATTTCTCACTCATTCCGTCATTATAGACATCGGCTGTATCTATAAAATTCAGGCCCTTCTCAAAAGCCCCTTCAAGGATGGCCTGGGCCGACTCCTCACTGTACGGGTCACCCCATCGGCCTCCCAGCTGCCAGGTTCCCAGTCCGATTTCGCTGATCCCGTATCCGGTTTTACCTAAAGTCCTTTTTTGCATAGTAGCCTCCAATACTTCTATTGTAGAGCCATTCTCCCGGGATTGTCCTCTATTTCCTCTGGCACTGCCTGTTCCGGCCGGAGGGGAGGGGGTGTATTTTCATCAGGCACTTGATGGCAAGCTGTGTTATAATCCATAGAACCAAATGATGATGTTCCGGGAAAATGCCCGGATGAGCGATAGGGAAGAAAGTTCAGAATGAAAGGAGCCGAATATGCTGGATCTTGTTATCACTGGCGGAAAAATAGTCACCTCAACCTCTGTTTTTGAGGGGGATGTGGGAGTTCAGGACGGGAAAATCACAGCCCTGGGGCATGACCTGAAAGGAAAAAAGACAATTGATGCTTCGGGGAAGCTTGTAACTCCGGGAGCCGTAGATACCCATGTCCATCTTGAAATGCCCATCGGCAGCTATGTCTCAACCGATGACTTTTATACAGGAACCCGGGCTGCAGCAGCAGGGGGGACTACAAGTATTATCGATTTTGTGGAATCCCGGTCTGATCAGAGTTTTAAAGAGGCTCTTGAGGAGAGGAAGGCACTGGCCGCGTCCCGGTCACTCATCGACTACGGCTTTCATATGACCATAGGCCCCAATGATCTTTCCAAGCTGGAACAGGTTCCGGAGATTATTTCAGAGGGCTGCGGCAGCTTCAAACTCTATATGGCCTATGGGCTTCATCTGGATGATGCCCAGCTGTACAAGGCTCTTTCTGCGGTAGGAGCTGCGGGAGGCCTTCCGGTGGTTCATGCGGAAAACTGGGACATCATCTGTTCTCTTATTGAAGAGAACCTTGCAAAGGGGAACAGCTCCCCTCACTGGCATCCAAGGAGCCGGCCTGAAATATTCGAAGCTGAAGCTGCGGCCAGAGTGATCCGTATAGCGGGTCTGGCGGACTCGAAGGTTCATATTTTTCATGTTTCCTGTCCCCAGGTTGTGGAGGAGGTCTCAAAGGCAAGGGCCAGGGGATACTCTGTGACCGCAGAGACCTGCCCCCAGTATCTGCTGCTGACTCAGGACCTCTATGACAGAGAGGGGCTGGAAGGGGCTCTTCCCGTATGTTCTCCCCCCTTGAGGAGCGACAACTCCCGCCGGGAGCTCTGGCAGGCGCTGGGCAGCGGCCTCTTTAACACTATCTCAACAGACCACTGTCCCTTCTGCAGAGAAGAGAAGGGGGCTGATCTGTCGGCGTTCAACAGAATTCCCGGAGGGGTTCCCTCCATGGAGATCCGTTTTTCCTCCATATTCTCCGAGGGTGTGGCGAAGGAGTTGATTTCCCCCTCCGACTGGGTCAGGCTCTGCTGCTCAGAACCGGCGTCCCTCTTTGGTTTGAAGAGCAAGGGTGAAATCGCCATAGGACGGGACGCTGATATCGTTATATTTGATCCCGAAGTTGAGTGGACCGTGAAAGCTGATGAGCTTCAGGAGAGTGCAGGATGGTCTCCCTATGAGGATATGGTCCTGAAAGGACGGCCCGAGTACACTATAAGCCGCGGGGAGATCCTCTATGAAAAGGGAGAGGTCCATGGTGAGAAGGGACGGGGAAGCTTCCTGAAGACAGGGCAGCCTGACTGATTGCCTTTAAAGGGGATCTTTTATCAGATCCCTGACAGACTCCCTCTCAACTAGAATTGGTTCGAATATGACTTCCATGGGGTGCACCCGTTCTCCCTGCTGAATCTCGTCAATAAGGATCTTGGCTGCCCACTTACCCAGATTGTATTTGGGGTGTTCAAAGGTTGTAAGGGGAGGGTGGACCAGATGGGTGTTATGAAAGTTGTCAAAACCGATTACAGAGATATCCCCGGGGATGTTCAGATTCAGCTCCCTGAGGGCTTCGTAACCCTGAAGGGCAATGTTGTCGTTGAAGTAAAAGACGGCTGTGGTATCGGGTGCTCTGCGGAGAAGTTCTTTGGTGCAGATGTAACCCTGGTTGGTGTCCTGCGCCTCCCCGGCATCGTCATAGCAGATCATCCGGTCGGGATCCAGGGGCAGTCCGGCTTCCTCCATGGCGCGGCTGTATCCCTTGTACCGGAGGTAGGCGGCCTGAACGTCTTCCTTGTATACAATACCTATCTTTTTGTGCCCCTTCTTCAGGAAATGTCTGATGGCTTCATATCCAGCCAGTTCATCGTTGATGGTAACTGTCGAGAGTTTGGCGTTGTTCCGTCCCCAGTGGGTGGCCACAATGGGGATCTGCAGATTTTCAAGCATCTTTGTAATGGGATGCTCCCTGTCTATAAGGAAGTTTCTTGAAGGCTCCAGAATCAGCCCCTTGATGCCCTGATCTATAAGGCGCTGGAGGGACGAGAGCTCCCGGGAGTAGTCCTGGTTGCAGTTGGCAAGGACAAGGGAGTATCCCGATTCGAAGAGGGTATCTTCAATACCCCTTATAATCTCGGGGTAGATATAGTCCATAAAATAGAAGTTTCCAAGACCGATGAGTCCTCCGGACTTTTCGGCCCTGTCCTCTTCCTCATTCAGAGACACAAAGAAGGTTCCGCTGCCGTGTTTCCGGCTGACAATCCCCTCTTTCTCAAGCTCTTCGACGGCTTTGCGTACTGTATTGCGGCTGACATTCAGTGTGTCCATCAGCTCGAATTCCGTAGGGGTCTGGCGTCCTGTTTCAAAACGCTCTGTCTGAAAAAGGTTGAGTAGATAGTTTTTTACCTGTACAAACTTCGGTTCCATTATGCTCCTGTTCCCCTCCTGTACGGGGATCTCCTGCGGCGGGCTGTCTCAACAGACCGGATGTGTCCCGGAGCGGAATGCCCCGGGGGAGAGTTTTATTCCCGTCTGATGCTTATTCCTGCAAAGTCTCCGGGAAAGTTATTGCCCGTAAGGTCCTGGCAGGCCAGAGCGCAGAAGGCTCCAGTAAAACGCAGATCCCGTTCAAAGTCATCGCTGATGGTGTCTGTTTTCAGAACGGGTCCGGCAGGCAGCCAGTCCTCTCCGGTCATGGAACAGTAAAACTGAAGCTCCGCCCCTGTTATTTCAACCTTGAGATGAACAGCTCCCCGGTCAGGGATATTTATGTTGTAAACAGGATAACTGAACTCATGGTGCTGACAGCATTGAAGATGAAGTACCCGTCCTCTCTCTTCGTCCCATGATACATGAAGATAGTAGTAGCTTCCAGTATCGTAATAGGCTGCCAGGCCGGCTGACTGCTGAAAACTCCAGGGCTCAAACTCAAGTGTTGTTGTTACCCTGAAGACAGGGCTGTCCACCCTGAAACCTGTAAGGGACTGGTTCTGTAGGCTGCTCATCGACTCTTTGCCGTACATTCTGAGATAGCCGGGTCTGTCTGAGAGGGACATGTTTCCCTCCATAGGAACACGGAGGGTCTGGAACATAGGAGGAAGCCTGGAGGCGTTGAAGGAGTAGTCCTCTTCCGGGGGGAGTGGTTTCTGTACAGCAGTGCTCCCCTCGGGAAGGGGAACGTTCAGCGCCGGTTCATTACCCCCTGTTGCCAGCCTGGGCCACTCTCCCTCGGGCCAGTCCACTTTCTGGATGGCTGTTTCCCTTCCCAGCATGCAGTGCCCTCCGGCGATGGAGGGACGTCCGGTGAGGTGGACGAAGTACCACTCACCTCCGGGGGTCTGCACCATATCGCCGTGCCCTGTCTTCTGAAGGACAGAGTCAGGGTAGTCTCTGGCTGTTATCAGAGGGTTTTGGGGATGGATCTCATAGGGGCCGCGAAGGTCTTTGCTGCGGGCAACTGTTTCGCAGTGATCGTAACTGGTTCCCCCTTCGGCGCAGAAGAGGTAGTAAAACCCGTCCTTTTTATAGGGATGGGGGCCTTCCACAAGGCGGTGATCGCTTCCCTTGAAAATCATCTCGGGGCGTCCGAGGAGTTTCTGCTCCTCTACGGAGTACTCCTGCATCACAATTCCATAGAAGGAGTTCTTTTTCCAGGGCCTGTGGTCCCAGACCATATTGATGAAATATTTGCGGCCGTCATCATCGTGGAAGAGGGAGGGATCGAAGCCGCTGGAGTTTATATAGACGGGGTCCGACCAGGGGCCTTCGATGCTGTCGGCTGTGGTCAGGTAGTTGGGTGTGTCTTTGTAGAGCCCCTTTATGGACAGAACATTGGTAAAGATAAGCCAGAACTTGCCGTCGGCGTGGGTCAGGCAGGGGGCCCATATCCCTCCGTGATCGGGTACTCCCGCCATGTCGAGCATTTTTTTGCTTTCAAGAGGGCGGCAGGCCAGCTCCCAGTTGACAAGATCTTTCGACTTGTGGATTTGTACTCCCGGAAACCATTGAAAGGTACTGTTGGCAATATAGTATGTGTCATCTACACGGATAATGGACGGATCGGGGTTGAATCCAGTCAAAATCGGGTTTTTTATGGTATTCATTCATATCTCCATGGAACAATTTTATATTATTTGTTCTGTAAATAGTGCCTTTACATACCGTATCTGTCAAGAAAAAGGTATGAATTGTTCCTGAAAATACTTTGACAGCTTAAAAAACCGGGTGTACTATCAGAAATATCAGTAATCTTCTGTATCTTTACAGAACATCAAAAGGAACAAATTAAGAGGAGGATCTTAAATGATCAGTAGAAAAAGAATGGTCAATACAGCATTGCTGTTATCTATGGCTGCCTTTTCTCTCGTAGGCTGTAAAAAAGCCGAAGCCCCGAAGGCTGCCGAAGCCGCAGACGCAAAACCCATGACCCGGGCCGACTATACAGGTGAAGTAGTGGTCTGGTCTTTCACCGATGAGCTCCAGGACATGATGCCCATGTTTGAAGAGGCTTATCCCAATGTCAAAGTTGAATTTACAGTAATCCCGAATCAGGATGAAGTTTACCTCAACAAGATCAACACAACACTCCGGTCCCGTTCGGCAACACCCGATGCCTTTACCGGTGAGGCTGCCTACTACAAGCAGTTTGTTGACGCCGGCTACTGGGAGCCCATCTCAGATGCCCCCTATAATGCGGAAGATCTGATGAGCGATCTGATCCCCTATGTTCCCAACTCCAGCCGTAATGCAGACGGCAAAATCACTGCCCTTTCCTGGCAGGCCACTCCCGGTGCCCTCTTTTACAGAAGAAGCATCGCCAA
This sequence comes from Oceanispirochaeta sp., assembly GCA_963676905.2. Lineage (GTDB taxonomy): Bacteria > Spirochaetota > Spirochaetia > DSM-2461 > DSM-2461 > Oceanispirochaeta. Next base: position 229,348 of record CAXXVE010000001.1, on the reverse strand, counting down.
GGATGTTCTGGGTACAGATGATCCCGATGCCGTTTCCGAGTGGACAAGCGACCTGAACAAGTTCTATGAGCTTGGTGAAAAAGTTAAAGATACCTATGATGGTGATAAATACCTTCTGGCCGGTTACTCCGATATGTCTGAGTTTATCTTCAACCTGAGAGATCAGCCCTATATTGTTGACAACAAGCTTATCATTCCCGAAGGTCTCCTGGATTATATGAAAATTGCCAAGGACATGAGAGACAACGGAATTGAATCCGGAACAACCACATGGCAGCCACCCTGGTTCTCTTCCATGGCAGATGGTTCTGTTATGTGCTATATCCTCCCCACATGGGGACTCCACTATGTCCTCAAGCCCAATGCCGAACCTGAAGCCAATGAAGGTAACGCAGAGTTTGAAGGAGACTGGGGTGTTGCAGTTCCTCCCGCACCCTACAGCTGGGGCGGTACATGGATCGGAATCAATGCTATGAGCCAGAAGAAAGACCTGGCATGGCAGATTGTTAAATATCTTGGCAGTGACGAAGACTTCCTTGAGCAGTGGGCCAAGAAAACAGGAGACTTTGTTGCCAATACCAAGGTTATCGACAAGATTAAAGGCGACTTTGCCGAACCCTTCCTGGGCGGACAGAACCACTACGCCTACTTTGCCAAAGAAGCCGAGAAGGTTGATGTGAGCTACCGCGGTCCCTGGGACTTCCAGATTCAGAATGCATGGGGCGACCAGGTTGCCCTGTATGCCAGCGGAAACAAGTCTTTTGATGATGCTGTAGCCGACTTCAAAAAGGCTGTAAAAGAGATTCTACCCGACGTGGATGTAGAATAAAGTGATTCGGAATGTCTGACTCGTATCAGGTCAGACACTCCAAAATGAGCCGGATCTCTTCCTTGCAGGCTGAGATCCGGTTTTTTTAACACAAAAATCAATGATGATATATTAGAATAAGTAAAAGTAATTTTTATTGACCCTGATTGTACCGGGATAATTTCAAGAGGCTGCAGGAGGGGTTATTCAATCAAGGAGTTTATTATGGCCCGAGGTCTGTTCAGGAACCGGGATAACAAGGGGTATCTGTTTATTCTTCCCTACTTCCTGGCCATGCTTACATTTCAGGTTTACCCGATTTTCTACACCCTTTTTTTGAGTTTCTTCAAACCTGTGAACCTGGTTAAAAATGAGTTTATCGGATTCGGAAACTATGTGAGGCTTCTTCAGAATCCTCTCTTTTATACGGCCATTGGAAACACCTGGTTTATCTGGTTGATGAACTACATCCCCCAGATCGTCTTTGCCCTGCTTCTGGCGGTTATTCTGACAAACTCCCGCATCAAGGGACGGGAACTTTTCAGGACAGTCTATTTCCTGCCTAACCTTGTAACTGCCGCCTCTATCGGAGTCCTTTTTGCAGTGCTTCTGGACTGGCGTTTCGGGGCTCTGAACCATTTTCTTCTCAAGGTCGGAGTCTTTACCGAGCCCTATGAGTGGCTTCAGGACAAGATGGCCACCAGAGTTGCGGTCTCCCTGATTCAGTGGTGGCAGTGGTTCGGTTATACAATGATCATCTTTATGGCCGGTCTATCAGCCATCTCCGATGAGCTCTATGAGGCTGCCCATATCGACGGAGCTTCATCGGGACAGGCCTTTTTCAAGGTGACCCTGCCTCTCTTGAAGCCGACCATGCTCTATGTCATGGTGACCTCCTTGATCGGGGGACTTCAGATTTTTGATATACCAAGGGTTCTGACCAACGGACGGGGAGGGCCTGACAATGCCCTGACCACTATGGTTCTCTATCTGTACAACCAGGCCTTCAAGAATTTTAACCTTGGATATGCATCGGCCCTGGCCTATGCATTGTTCATAATGATCCTCGTATTCTCGGCGATCTCTTTTAAAATTATCAAGCCAAGAGACTAGGAGGATATGAGATGATTGCAAAAAAAAGACCGGTTGTTACATTTGTTATGTATGCCTTTCTCATTATTCTGTTTGTGATAAGCATCGTGCCCTTCTATATGATGATTATCAACTCTACTCGAAGTAATACCGAGATCTCCCAGGGAATATATCTACTTCCCGGAGACCAGCTGAAGGCCAACTACGATATTATTCTGAAAAAGGTGAATATCTGGAGAGGATTCATAAGCTCCATTCTGATTGCTGTTCCGGCGGTGGCTCTGTCGGCCTTCTTCTCGGCCCTGACGGCTTACGGATTTGCCAAGTTTAATTTCAAATTCAAGGAAACCCTGTTCTGGCTGGTACTTGGAACCATGATGATTCCCCAGCAGCTGGGACTTATCGGATACTATGACCTCTGTGTTAAGCTGAATCTGATTGACACCTACACACCACTGATACTGCCGAATATAGCCAATGCCAGCATGGTTTTCTTTATCCGCTCCTACATTGAATCCAGTATACCGGACTCCCTTATAGAGGCGGGGCTGATTGACGGAGCGGGGGAGTTCTACATCTTTCACCGCCTGATTCTGCCCCTTGCAATGCCTGCGGTGGCAACCATGTCGATGTTCACGTTTATCTACAAGTGGAACGACCTTATCAATCCCCTTGTTCTTTTAAACTCTTCCGAGAAGTTTACCCTTCCCGTTGTTATTTCCAATATCAGGGGACTCTATGAGACAAACTTCGGAGCCATCTATCTGGGTGTTACAATCTCTGTAATTCCCATTATCATTGTGGTTGTTATATTCAGTAAGTCTCTTATCAAAGGACTTGTTGTGGGAGCCGTCAAAGGCTGATCTTCCCTTTATGAAAGTGATGAGGCTCCGGATGGAAATCCGGAGCTTTTTTTATCAGACCCTGTGTTCTCTTATGTAATCGGTGGGACTGATTCCCTCCTCCTGTTTGAATACCGTGGCAAAGTGCCTGCTGCTCTTGTAACCGAGATCCGATGCAATCTCTTTGACATTCATGTTGGAGCTTTTCAGAAGCTGTTTGGCCTTGTCCAGCCGGCGGATTGTCAGAAAGCGGGTGAAGGCGATGCCCTTGTACTTGCGGAACTGGCTGCTCAGGTAATTGGGGGTCACTTCAAGCTGATAGGCAACCTGGGCGATTCCGATATCCTCCCGATACTGGCGGTTGATGATCCGGAGCGCCCTGTCTACAAGAATGGACCCAGTTCCTCCATGTTCATCCTGATCCTCTTTTTCACTGTTCTGTAGTTTCTGTTCAGCCATTTTCCAGTCTCTGGAAAACTCCATGAAGTCACTGTTCTCTGTCAGGGCCGAGTACCCGATCTTTTCACCTGTTTCAGGAAAACCCTCCAGGTCCCGGGCGGGATCGAAGGAGTGTCCGTTTTTTGAGAAAATACAGAGAAAGAGACTGCCCTGTTCCAGATTGACAAGAGCGCTTTTCTCAAATCCCCAGCTTTCTCTGCACAGACGTTCACGGGCTCTTGATATAAAGTCATTGCGGTCGAAGAAGGCTTCCTGTTCACTATCCTTCTCCGGGAGTGTGATTATCCATCCCGACCAGGTTCCCTCTTCCTGGAGAATATCCTCATACTCATAGGAGCTGCTGTCATTGACAAGGGCTGTCAGTGAGTGTTCCAGTATCCTTTGGTCATGCAGTCTCTCCTCTTTCAGGTAATCCCGGGTTTTCATAAGAACACGGCTCAGTTCTTCCACCGACGGAGGTTTCAGAAGATAATCCAGGGCCCCCAGTTTCAGAGCTCTTCTGGCATACTCAAAATCAGAGTGCCCTGTAAGGATCACCCATTTGCCCCTCTCTCCGGAGAGCTCTTCCATGGCATCCAGCCCGGACAGTCCGGGCATGCGGATATCTGCAAGCACCAGGTCAGGGGCGAAGCTGCGGAACTGTTCGATCATCTGGCGGCCGTTACCCGCTTCCTTGACTTCCTGAACCGGAATGCCGCAGTCATTGATCATATCTTTGATTGTAAACCGGATTAGTTCTTCATCATCGGCTATAAGAATCTTCAGGGGCTTCCTCCTCTATCCCTACTATGGTGACCTGTATATCTGTACCCCTGCCGGGTGCGCTATTTATCTGAATCTCAGAACCCGGGTGAGTCATCATAAGGCGTTCGGAAACATTTTTCATCCCGATACTCTTGGAGCCTGAGGTTTCATTGCTGTTAAAACCTATGCCCGTGTCTGATATGGTAATGACTGCAGTTCCCGACTCGCTTCTGTTCAGGCGGCGGGCGTGAAGCGTCAGTTCTCCCCCCTCTTCAAGGGGTTCCAGGCCATGGATTATGGAGTTTTCAACCAGAGGCTGAAGCAGCAGTCTCGGGATTGTTATTCCCTCAAGGCCGTCCTCAATTTTAAAGGAGTAGCGAAGCCGTTCCGAAAAACGGATTTTCTGCAGTTTACAGTAATTCTCAAGAAAGTTCACTTCGTCGGCAAGGGTTGTCCAGTGCTTCTGGTCGGTTACATACCGGAGCATTTCACGGAGCGAGAGGATGGCCTTCTCAAGCCTCTCCTTGTCTCCCATTCTGTTTAATCCAATAAAACCATTGAGGACATTGTAGATGAAGTGGGGCTGGACCTGGGACTGGAGAGCCCAGTACTGTGCCTCCCGTTTTTCAAGAACTTCCCTGTACTTGATATGATTGTCCAGAGTCAGGGATACAAACTCGGAGAAGTTTATCATTCTCGTAATTCCAAGGTCGGAGAAGGTGTTTCCGTCGCTGAAAAGGAGGGAGACAAGGAACCCCCGGCACTCTCCCCTTATCTTTAGAGGCAGGGCAAGCATATCATGGTAGGGGTTGTCGGGAGAGAGGGACGGTGGGGGACAGTTCTCCTGCCCTCCCTTGAAGGGGGTTCCTGTTTTCATCAGGCGTCCCAGCTCCTCCGCTGCATTGAACTCCCTTATCAGGGCTGATGTATTTCCACGGGATGACTCCAGCCTGAAGATGTTCTCGGCAGGGTCAAAGAGGTAGATCGCCGCTTTTTCGGAGTGGGTATCGTTAATGATTGTTTCGGTGATCATATCCATTATTTCCGAAAGGCTGCTCCTTTCTTCGATGGACCGCCCAATGTCTCCTGTCAGGTTGAGTATGCTGTTGATATTCTCTTTCAGGTCCGATGAGAGGGAGTTGATGCTTCCAAGCAGGGTTGAAAGTTCATCATCGTCCCTGACCGGATAGACTGTACTGAAATCTCCCATGGCAATATTCCGGAAGGCAGAACTGGCGAGGTTGATTTTTTTCAGTATCTCCCTGGATATGATCATGGCGTAGCTGATCGCTGTTATGGAGCTGAAAAGACTTATAAGAATAAAAAGCAGGTAGAGTTCCCTTTCCAGCTTTTCACTCTGTTTCCTGAACGAGGTGAAAAAGTGGTTCATAAAGCTTTCAAAGGTATTTGTAAAGTAGAATGAGGTGTCTCTGAACTCCTCGAAAAAAGGGGTCAGCGTCTCATCCTGCTGCATCAGGTTGTAGAGATCCCCCTCCTGAGAGTTCATGGTCTGAAGCCGGACAAGAATTTCCGACATTGTGTAAAGCTTGTCCAGAGCCTTCTGGTTGAGGGTTAAAGCTGTCTCATAGATGTCCTGGAGCTCATCGTCCTGCATTATCTTCAGTTCCCTGTCATCAATAAACTCCAGAAAGGTATCCTGATAGACCGTAACAGCAGCAAGCCACTCTCTGTAGGCCGCTACAGAGCGGGGAGAGTAGGTCAGGGAGCGGATCTGGCTGTACATATGGGGGCTGAAGAGGTCGAAGATCATGTCTTTCATAAGGCCCATAACATTTCTTGAGTAGGTCTGAAGCTGCTGGCCCTGCAGAATTGTCTCGTTGAGCCTCTGAAGACGGCTCCAGTTCCACAGTGATAATCCTGTGATTGTCGCAAGAGAGAAAAACATAAGAGATGTGAGGATAAGCAGTTTGTATCGGATACTCATAGACCAGAATAAGATTATCACGACTCCGGGGATGATACTATAAAAAATGTTCCTCCCTTGTCATATTCAGGCTTTCTGCAGGGGACGGAGCTCATCCTGAAGGGTTTTGCCGATTCCGGAATTGGGATGGGCTGTCAATATTTGAGTATTCCCGGGTAAGATAATCATTTTTTAACCTTGAACGGTTGTTGATTTAATTATGAGGGTGCATCATTGATATGATGTACTTCCAAGGAAGTTTATAAGGAGTTTAAAATGAAAAAAGTGATTCGGATGGCAGGACTAGTTATTGTCTCTGTCATGATGCTTGCCTGTGTGACACAGTCCAAGCCAGTAGATACAAAAGATGTGAGCTATCCTCTTTCCTCATTTACACCAGTAGAAAGAGAAGCAGTTGCGGCTCCCGCAGGAGCAGCCGTGGAGATCAATGTATTTTCCACCAATGATGAGCATGGGTGGGTATTTGACTGGGACTTCGGTCAGAATGCTCCCCGTTCCTACAGAGGCAATCCAGTCCCCAGCGGACTTGCCAGGGTCTCCACCCTCTATAAAGAAAAGTCCGCAGAGTATCCCAATTCTGTTCTGGTCTCAGCGGGAGACACAATTCAGGGGACTCTCTTATCCTATTACTACAATTTTATTGATACTGAAGTTGAGAATCCCATGCCCCGCATGATGGGTGAGATGGGTTACTCGGTATGGTCTCCCGGAAACCATGAGGTGGAGCAGGGCAATGAAGTGGCCAACAAGGTGGCTAACGAGATGGCCGCCAGAGGAATCGCCGTTATCTCCGCCAACACAGAGTGGAAGGAGAGCAGCAACCCCTACTATCTGCCCTACTATGTTAAAGAGATCGACGGCGTCCGTGTCGGATTTCTTGGAATGACCACTCCCGGAATCCCCATGTGGCTGGCTGAAAGCACCCATGAGGACCAGGTCTACCGCGATATGGTGGAGAGCGCCGAGCGGTATGTAAAGATCCTCAGGAACGTGGAGAAGGTGGATGTCCTTATCGGAGTGTTCCACTCCGGAATGAACGATTCCTATGATGCCGATAAGGCCGATACTTCAGGCATTCCCATGCCTAATGCCTCCCGTCTTGTGGCCGAAGCTGTCGGTTCCGGACCCTCCGGTTTTGATGCGATTATCACGGCCCACTCTCATCAGCTTATCGATGATACTCAGAACACCGAATACAGGAACGATGAGTACGACAATGATATAAAAGGTGTTAAATTCCTTCAGGCCCAGAACTGGGGCAGCCACCTTGGACAGCTTCAGATTTCGGTTTCCGAAAAGGACGGACGCTGGGCGGTAGAGAGTGTCAATGCTATGACATACTCCATGGAAGGTGTTGAGGAAGACCCCGAAATGCTTGCTTATATGTCCGACTACATCGAAGGTTCAAGGGCCTATGCCGCGGAAGTCGTAGCCACTGCGGACAACGATATACTGGGGCTGCGTTCCTACTATGAAGAGAGTGAAATTGTCGACCTGATCCATGAGACCCAGAGGCACTTCTCCGGTGCTGAAATCAGCATTGCCGCTACTTTCAATGCCTCCCTGAAGATTCCCAAAGGGAACATCACCGTTGGAAATATTGCAGGGATCTATATCTATGAGAATTTCCTGAATGCCGTGGAACTGACCGGACAGCAGGTCAAGGATTATCTGGAGTACTCCTCCGCCTACTTCAATGTCATAACAGAGGACAATGTGGACTCTGCACCTCTGGTGAACCCCGATGTAAGGGGATACAACTACGATATGGCTCAGGGCTTCCTCTATGACATCGATCTTACAAAGGAGCCTGGAAACAGAATCGTCAATATGAAGAATATGGACGGCACTCCCTTTGACCTTGAAAAGACCTACAATGTGACCCTCAACTCCTACCGCTATAATGGAGGTGGAGGACACCTTGCCGCCTGCGGTGCAATGGATGGAACAGAGCTGAAGGCCAAAACCACCTACATTTCCCAGCTTGCCATGCGTGACCTGATGGTGGAATACCTGAAGCAGAAGAAAACCTGGGGCAAAGACGACATTGAGCAGAACTGGAAGCTTATCCCCGAGGACCTGGCTGCCAGGGCCATCGAAAACCAGATAAATATGGGTAATGCCGGACGCTGATTGAATCTGTTTATGATTCGTTCCCCGTCTGTCAGCGGCAGACGGGGATTTTGTTTATAATTAGGGTATTAAAGGCACAGAACATTACAAGAGGAGGCCGTAATGGAACGGAAAGTCGCGGTAATCACCGGAGCAAGCAGCGGAATAGGAAAGGGGATAGCCAATGCCCTTATCTCGGACAACCACAAGCTTGTTCTGAGCGGAAGAACCTGTTCAAGACACTTTGAAAGCTCTGATACCCTTGAGGTCGTAGACAAGGATCTGATGAGGGAAGAGACCCCTTCGGTTCTTCTCGACAGGGCTGTCTCCCGTTTCGGGGGCTGCGACTACCTCTTTGTAAATGCCGGGAGCATGGAAACCGGCACCATCGAAGATATCGACATTGAGAAGATGTGCCGCATGGCCCGGCTCAAAGTTGAGTCGTCCTACCGCCTGATTTACACCTTTCTCAAGTACTTCAAGAAGCAGGGCAGGGGGCATATCTTTATAACTTCAAGCGTCCTTGGAACAAAGACCCGGGAGACCGCCGGGGCCTATGCGGGATGCAACTATGCCCTGGAAGCTCTGGCCGAAGCCCTGAGGATGGAACTGGCGGATACGGACATTCAGATCACCTGCCTGGAGCCGGGGCTTGTTAAAACCAACCTCCACAGGGACTGGGAGGTGCAGCCCGCCCAGCTTATGAATATCTCAGACACTCTGACACCCGAAGACATCGCCGAGGCTGTGGAGGAGATCATCAGCAAGCCCTCCCATATACGAATCCCCCGGTATATGATCCTGCCCAAGGGGCACAGGATATAAAAGGAAATAGCGCACTGAAAAAGAGCTCCAGATATTGTTGAAACGCCAAAGTTGAAATATGTTCATAGAACTTAAATATGGAGTTCAAAATGAAAATCAACTTATATGCCCTTCTGGTGACGGCTTTTTTTCTGACAGGTTGTATGTCCAGCGGTCTGGATGCAGCCAACGAAATAAGTATTCTGCCCAATGATTCTATGAATGTTATTCAGGAAGCCGTGCCCGCCGGTGAAACAGCTGTCTCCGCCGATTCTGATATCTCATTCAGGAATGACTTCTCCTCCTATTACTGGGAACCCGGTAACACTGCTGCCCCTGGGGTGCATACTCTTGTTCTGCTGAATTTAGATCACAGTTTTGTTCTGGAAATTGATTTTTACTCTGTAGAAGGCGGGAGTTTTCCTCTGGAGCAGACCTACACCGCGTTGAATCTTGATGAGGTGAATGACATTTACAATGACATAGCCTTTGAGAAGGATTGGAGTCTGATTGAGGGGAGGGCCGGTTTGACCCTTTATGACGACCATGATAATGCACTTTATACCTATGACGGGATAATCAGCTACAATTCCGGAGAGATTGAGCTTAATAATCTCAGCCTGAAGTACTATGACAACAATGGATATATTGAAGGTACCGGATATGTTTTCTCTACTTTTATAGATCTTAACAGAATGGAAGAGATTCAGGAACTTTTCATATCCTGACGACCCCGGGTGTGGATGCCTTATGAGTTTACAGCTGTATATGAAATGCTCTTTGGTATTATGGCAACAAAACTGAAAGACATTGCAGATTACTGTGAAACATTTGATAAACTGGATATCAGGGTCGGAAAGATCCTGGAAGCCGAGGTGGATACCTCCACACCCAAAAAGACATACAAAATGCTGGTCGACTTTGGCAAGTTCGGTAAAAAAATCAGTTATGGACGCTTTACATGCCACCCTTTGGAAGAGGTCACGGGGCGCCTTGTTCTGGGTGTCCTGAACTTCGGACCCAAGGCAATGGGACCGGTAACTTCTGAGGTTCTTATTCTGGGAGTCCAGTATCCCAAAGCCGAAAGCGGCGAGGCGACCTTTGTCTCCCCCGGTGTGAACTGCAAGATCGGTTCAAAGCTCTTCTGAAGCATCTTCCTTTTTTGATAAAGCAATTATCAGTGAAGCGAACTCTGCTGTCAGCAGGGAAAAGAGACCCATTCCTGTTGTTACAAGAACGGCAGCAAGCACCCGGCCTCCTCCTGTGACGGGATAGATATCCCCGTATCCCACAGATGTAATCGTTGTAAAGCTCATCCACAAGACATCGCTGAACCCATGAATGTTCTCATTTAAACCGCATTCAAAGTTGTACAACCCCAGGCTGCAGTAGAGATAAACTGCTGATGTCAGTATCAGATAGACTGTCAGCATGGACCTTGATTTTGTTTTGAAGAGAAACACTGCCAGGGGAGACGTCGCCTTTATTCCCCGTATAAGTCTGAGCGTCCGTACAATTCGCACCAGTCTGAAAAATCTTAATGGCCGGAGGATCTGTACAAAAGGTATGGATGCGGCCAGGTCCAGGGACCTGGTTTTCAGATAGTGTTTCTTGTCCTGAGCCAATATAAGGTAATAGATCCAATCTGTGAGAAAGAGCATACAGATTGCAAAGTCAATTCTCCGGAAGAGCATACCGGCTCTTTCATCTATGGGCAGGATAATCTCCAGTGAGAACTGCAGCAGGACATAGACCGTCAGACACAGAATCGTTAAGTCCCAGAGCTTTCTTTTCATTTGCGGTATCCTTTCAAACATGATTTAATAGCGGTCATAGGTTTAAATGAACTATGTAGTATATATTATAAAATCTGGAGTAAAAATGAAAAGAAAATTATTTGTTGTACTGGTTCTGATGCTGGTTCTGAGTGGATGTGATATTCAGAGTAGCGGTCTTAATGTTGAAAAAAGAAATATTGAAAATGATTTTGATTTTGCTGGTCTGTCCTCAGCTGGTTTCGAAGCAGAAAGTAATGAGCTTTATTATAGCGGATATGCAGATTCAGAGAATGCTGCTGTATTTTTCCTTTTTTATGCAGAAGAGGAAACGGAACTTCCTGCAGCAGGAATCTACTATCCTCTTGATACGTTTGATACAACATGGGAGGCATGGAATGTTAGCTGTTCAATACTGCTCCGCGATGATTGGATAAATCTTGTGGCCGTAGAGGGGAGTATTAAAGTCAGTGATGATGGAACTGTTACACTTCAGGATGTGCTATTTGAAAAGTACAAACAAGAGAGTGACGGATCATATAACTACCTTGAAAATGATGTTATCTACAATGGTTCTTTCAAAATAGAATTATAAAGCCTCAGGACCCTATTCCAATATTGCCTCTATGGACATCCCCTGCAGGGAAGTTATAGAGGCTTTCTTTTCAAAATAGCCACCAGTTAGATAAATACCCGCAGAAAGTCAAATCATCTCTCCCCAAGCGATAGAGATCGGAGCCGCGCCGAAGGCGGTCCGGGGCGCAGTCCCGGACGGAACCGGCGCAGAGCCCGGCCCCTGCAGGATGCCCGGAGGGGCAGCCGGAAAGGGATCGCCCATACCCTTATTCTCAAAAATATTCCGATTTTTTTTTATCTATTTGAAGAATTCATGAAAGAAAAGTATTGCATTGGAAGGTATATTGAAATAATATCGAAAGTGATTAGAAAGTTATATGTAATAGTTAGAAAAGGTAATTGTTAGAAAAACAGTCCTTGAAAGAAGGATAAAAACATAAGGAGAGGTCAATGGCAGAGATAGTTGTGATGCCGAAAGCCGGGAACTCGGTAGAGTCCTGTATCATACTTGAATGGACAAAATCTGAAGGCGACACCGTTAATACAGGGGACGTACTCTGTGAGGCGGAAACTGATAAAGCAACGGTAACCGTGGAATCTACAGCTTCGGGAGTACTCCTGAAGCAGCTCTTCCAGGTGGATGATGATGTGCCTGTAATGCAGCCCATGGCGATTATTGGAGAGGCCGGTGAGGATATTTCCGGACTTCTGGCTGAACTCGGTTCCGGGGATGCAGGCGCTGCCGCTCCCTCAGAAGAGGCTCCCGCGGCTTCCGCTCCGTCAAATGACACTCCTGCCGCCGCACCAGCTGCCTCTGCGGCCCCCGCTGCAGCAGCCGGAGAGGCCGGTGGATTTGCTTCTCCCCGTGCAAGAAACCTTGCCGCAGCCAAGGCTGTGGCTCTTGATAAAATAGCCGGTACCGGCCCCGACGGACGGATTATCGAACGCGATGTTATGACAGCCCTTGAGGGACAGGCTCCCCTGACTCCCGCAGCCATGGAAGAGCTTATCAGAACCGGAAAGACCGCTCCTTCCCAGGGAACAGGCCTTGGCGGCCGGGTCCTGAAATCGGATCTGACAGATGCTCCTGCCGCTCCGGCAGCCGCTTCCGCCGGTGCAGCCGCTTTTACTGCGGACTTCCCCGGAGAGCTGGAAGAGATCAAGGTGAAGGGCGTACGCAAGGTGACCGCTTCCAGAATGCTGGAATCCCTCACTCAGACAGCCCAGCTGACAATGAATACCTCAGCCGATGCCACAAGAATCATGGCCATGAGAAAGCGGCTTAAAAACTCTCCCGAGTCCATGGGACTTCAGGGAATCACAATCAACGACCTTGTGATGATGGTAACAGCCCGGACACTGAAGGACTTTCCCGAGATGAATGCCCACTGGCTTGGTGACAAGATTGTTCAGTACAAGTCCATCCACCTGGGATGCGCTGTGGACACTCCCCGGGGCCTGATGGTTCCTGTAATCCGCTACGCCGACGCCTTAAGCCTGAAAGAGCTGGGAACCGAGAGCAAGAGACTCTTCGGCAAGTGCCTTGAGGGACAGATCGACCCCGAGGAACTCTCCGGCGGTACCTTTACAATTACAAACCTGGGAGCCATGGGAATCGAAAGCTTTACTCCCGTACTGAACAAACCGGAAGTCGGAATCCTGGGTGTCTGTACCGTTCAGCCCAAGCCTGTCATGGCCGGGGATGAAGTGAAGTTCGTACCCCATATGGGACTGAGTCTGACCTTTGATCACCAGGCCACCGACGGTGCACCCGCCGGCCGCTTCCTGAAAGCCCTGGTTGCCAACCTTGAAAACATTGACCTGGTACTGGCTCTCTAGGACCGGGGAAGAAGGATAATCTATGGAACATTATGAACTGATTGTTATCGGTGCCGGTCCCGGGGGCTACATTGCCGCCGAACGTGCCGGACACGCCGGTAAAAAGGTCCTTCTCATTGAGAAGGAGAATCTGGGAGGCGTTTGTACCAACTGGGGATGTATTCCCACCAAGAGCCTTCTGAACTCGGCAAAGCTCTACAAGAAGGCTCTTCACAGCGAGGAGTTTGGTGTGACCGCCGGGAACGTGAGCTTCAGCCTGGAGAAGGCCATGGCCCACAAGCAGGACACCATTGAAACCCTGCGCAAGGGAATCGCCTTTCTTATGAAATCAAACAAGGTGGATGTTGTATTCGCCGAGGCTGAAGTGACCTCTCCCAAGAGTGTTAAGGCCGACGGTAAAGAGTACAGCTTCGACAACCTCTTTGTGGCCACAGGGTCCACAGCCTTTGTTCCCCCCATTCCCGGTGCCGACCTGCCCCATGTTCTGGACAACAAGGGCATTCTGGCCATCGAGAAGCTCCCCGAGAACCTTGTGGTTATCGGCGGCGGTGTCATTGGTGTGGAGTTTGCATCCTTCTTCTCGGCAGTCGGCGTGAATGTCTCCGTGGTTGAGATGATGGACGAGATCATCCCCCTGATGGATGGTCAATTCTCTTCACAGCTCAGAAAGGCCATGGGCAAGGTGGACTTCCACCTGAAAGCCCAGGTGACAAAGATTGACGCCAAGAATGTCTACTTCCAGAAGGATGGGAAGGAAACCGCCCTTCCTGCGGATATGGTTCTAATGGCCGTAGGCCGCCGCCCCCTGACTCTGGGCCTCGACAAGATCGGCGTTGATGTGGGACGGACCGGAATCATCGTGGACGAGCAGATGCGGACCAACCTCCCCGGCATATATGCCATCGGTGATGTTAACGGACAGTCCCTGCTTGCCCACTCGGCATCCCGTATGGGTGAAGTGGCCGTGAACCACATCCTCGGAAAACCCGACAGAATGCGTTACGGCGCCGTTCCCTGGGCCCTCTATACGGACCCCGAGGCTGCAGGATGCGGTCTGACAGAAGCACAGGCCAAAGAGCAGGGCTACAATGTGAAGTCCGGTTCCATGCCCCTCAGGGCCAACGGAAGATTCCTTGCCGAGCTTGGCAAGAAGGCTCCCGGTACATGCAAGGTTGTAGTGGACGCCGACAGCGATATGCTTCTTGGTGTTCACCTTTTCGGACCCTACAGCTCAGAGATTATCCACTCCGCTGCGGCGATGCTGGAGATGGAGCTTCGGGTTCAGGATATTAAGGAAATTATCTTTCCCCACCCCTCGGTGTCGGAAATTATCAAGGATGCCCTCTGGGCGTTGAATTAGGCTAAAGGAGTATTTAAATGGCACAGCAGATTACTGTAGATCCCAAAAAGATAAGAAAAGCGGATGTTATCAAACTGAAAGACATCCCCGTAAACCAGTACAAACCCGACATCAAGGCCGAGTCAGACAAGTTCGGCAAAGACGGACTCAAGAGAGCCTACTACGATATGCTCATCATCCGTGAGTTCGAGTCCATGCTCAACAACATCAAGAGAGAGGGACACTACCAGGGAATCGAGTACAACCACAAGGGACCCGCTCACCTGGCCATCGGTCAGGAGTCAGCCTATGTAGGTCAGGCTCTTGCCCTGGATACAGACGACTTTATCTTCGGTTCACACCGCTCCCACGGTGAGATCCTCGCCAAGTGTTTCAAGGCCGTTTACGCCCTGGACGAGAAGAGCCTCACCGACACAATGGAAGGCTTTATGGGCGGAGAGACACTGAAGATGGTTCAGGACCACAACAACGGTGAGTCCCTGAGAGACACTGCCGAGAACTTTGTCCTCTACGGTGCCCTTGCCGAGATCTTCGCACGGAAAGCCGGTTTCAACAGAGGCCTGGGCGGTTCCATGCACACCTTCTTCGCTCCCTTCGGCTCCATGCCCAACAACGCCATCGTCGGCGGTTCGGGAGACATTGCCCTGGGTGCGGCCCTCTTCAAGAGAGTCAACAGAAAGAACGGTATCGTCATCGCCAACATCGGTGACGGTTCACTGGCCTGCGGTCCCGTATGGGAAGGCCTGATGATGGCTGCCATGGACCAGTACAAGACCCTCTGGGACAAGGATCTGGGCGGCATGCCCCCCTACCTCCTGAACGTATTCAACAACTTCTACGCCATGGGTGGACAGCCCGTTGGTGAAACAATGGGATTCGGAACCGCCGCCCGCCTGGGTGCCGGTGTGAACCCCGAGAATATGCACGCAGAGCGTGTAGACGGATTCAATCCCCTGGCCGTTGCCGAAGCCACATCCAGGAAGAAAGAGATCCTCCTCAAGGGTGAAGGTCCCGCACTGCTGGATACAATCACCTACAGACAGTCCGGTCACTCTCCCTCCGACGCCTCCTCCTACAGAAGCAAGGAAGAGATGGACGCCTTTATCGAAATGGACTGTATCGTTGAGTTCGGCGACTACCTGAAGAAAAACAAGATCCTGACTCAGAAAGAGATGGACTCCATGAAGGAAAAGGTCGTAAACAAGATGACCACCACCATGAAGATCACCATCGACGATGCCCTGAGCCCCCACGTGGACGGCCAGTTTATCGAATCTGTTATGTTCTCCATGGGCGATATGCCCAAGATGGAAGACAGAGAGGCCGAACTCTCCCAGCCCTTGGAAGAGAACCCCAGAGTAAAACAGCTTGCCAGAAAGGCCCGCTACGGTCTGGATGAGGGCGGCAAGAAGCTGCCTGCAACAAAGACCTATGCCTTCCGGGACGGTATCTTCGAAGCCATGGCACACCGCTTTGCCGAAGACCCCACAATGATCGCCTACGGTGAGGATGTACGTGACTGGGGTGGAGCCTTTGCCTGCTACAGAGGCCTCACAGAGCTTCTTCCCTACCACAGATTCTTCAACTCACCCATTTCCGAGGCTTCCATCGTCGGTTCCGCCGTCGGTTACGCCATGGCCGGTGGACGCGCTGTTGTAGAGCTGATGTACTGTGACTTCCTGGGACGTGCCGGTGACGAAGTATTCAACCAGATGCCCAAATGGCAGTCCATGTCAGCGGGTGTTCTGAAGATGCCCCTGGTCTTAAGAGTATCAGTCGGTGCCAAGTACGGCGCCCAGCACTCACAGGACTGGTCTGCCCTGGTTGCCCATATTCCCGGACTCAAAGTCATGTTCCCCACAACTCCCTACGATGCAAAGGGTATGCTGAACCTTGCCTTAAGAGGTACAGACCCCGTCATCTTCCTGGAAAGCCAGAAGGTATACGGAGAGGCCGAGATTTTCGAGAAGGGCGGAGTACCCGAGGGTTACTACGAAGTTCCCGAAGGTGAACCTGCAGTCCGCAAGGAAGGTAATGACCTGACCATCATGAGTATCGGCGCCACACTGTATCCTGCAATGGATGCAGCCAAGCTGATGGAAGAGAAATACGGTATGTCTGTAGAGGTCATCGACCTCCGCTTTATCAACCCCCTGAACTACGGACCCCTTGTGGAGTCCCTGAAGAAGACAGGCCGCTGTCTGCTGGTTTCCGATGCAACAGAGAGAGGTTCCTTCCTCCACAATGTGGCGTCCAACCTGACAAGACTGGCCTTCGACTACCTGGACGCTCCCCCCGTGGTACTTGGTTCCAGAAACTGGATCAGCCCCCCTGCGGAAATGGAAGAGCTCTTCTTCCCCCAGGTCAGCTGGATCGTCGACACTGTGCATGAGCAGATTCTGCCCCTGCCCGGTCATACTGTTGAAACAGTACAGACCAACGGTGATCAGATGCGCCGCCTGAGAGAGGGTGTGTAAGCCTTCAGGAGGCATCCCGTTCCCGGCATCTGCCGGGAGCAGAATTAAAAAATGATTTATCCCGAGGGCCGCTCTTCTTTTCCTCCTTTTTGAAGAGCGGCCATTTTTTTTCTTCCCGTCCCTTATCCGCCGATATTCTGAATTTCTTCAGGGATTTCCTTACAGAAAATAAAGATCATGTGAAATATTTTTCGAATTCCTCAGTAAACTGCATGGAATATGATGTAATCCGTAAAAGGAATGCCTTGCATTCTCCCGAATATCTGCTATAACGGAAATTGGAGAAGGTCCGGAAAACAACCGGAAATCGGAGGTAATACGAATGAGTGAGCTGTCTGTGGGAAACAAAGAAGTATTCTTGAGGAAACTGAAGAAGGAGACCGGTGATATCCTGGAGACCCAGTTCCGGATCGACATCAATACAAAAGACAAGATTCTGGAGGAGTACTTTACCAAGGGATATCTGCCCAGGTGGTACTTCTACAGCCACTCCGCCGATACCATCGCCCATCACATCTATATGCTGACTCACTTCCTCAATGCAAACAGCGATATGCTGAGCCAGTCGGGAATGAGCGACAACTCCAAGACCTACTTTATCAATGTGGGACGGGACTATCCCGGTCGGCTGTCCCGGATCATCGAGAAGAACCTTTCCATGGACATTGTGGCCATGGACTCCGAATCTACAGCCAGTGGACTGAGGATCGTCACCATCGACAAGAGGGGAGAGAACTATGTTGTCCTTTCGCAGGAGGAGAGGAAGAATGCCGACATCCTCAGAGAGCATGTGGTGAAATATGGCAGAGAGAACAAGCTGAAACACGCCGGTGAGTTTCTGGAGACCCTGAGCCACAAGTATCTGAAGGAGGAACTCTCTGTTCAGCGCTATCCCGACAGGATCTTCCGCCACCTCCACCTTTACGAGAAAGCCTGCAGCACCGGCGGTGTGGTTGTGGAGTCTGCCATTATCAACGATACCCTCCGGCTCTCCATGGCCGGAATCAATCCGGACAGACGTTTTATTCATGAGGCCCTGCGCTACTACAAGACCAACAGAATCAATCTGGAGCGGAGCTATTTCGACCTCTTTGAAAACGATGAACGCCAGGTGGGCCTCTTTTCCATCTATATCAAAAACCCCTCAGTTTCCTACAAGATCCTGGAAGAGGAGATGAAGAGGGATCTTGCCCCCTACATCAATGCCGCCGGAGCCGTTAGGAAGGACAGTCTGGAATCGAGAATGGAGGTACTTATCAGAAAGCTCTCCTCACCCCTGGGAGACCAGTCCCTGGACAGCTGCCTGGATGAACTGAAAGACCTCTGCCGAAGAAACCTTGAGGAAGGGGAGGAGCTTGGGAATTTCTACCTCAACTCGGTAACCGACTTTCTTGAGGCGGCAAAGAAGGCGGGACTGGCCGAAAGTCCCCGTATCCTGAGAATCCTTCTCGGTTTTGAGCAGTTTGATGATTTCTTCGTCTCCTGTCCCATGGACGGGAAGATCCGCAACGTTCCGGGATACAGGATCAAACACAGCACCCTCCGTGGACCCGCCAAGGGCGGTCTCAGGATCGACCCCATCGTCAACTTCTGCGAGGTGGCGGCCCTCTCCTTTATGATGACATGGAAGAGCGCCCGGAGCCGGATTCTCTTCGGAGGAGCCAAGGGGGGGCTGATGCTGAACCCCAGAGAGTACGATCCCCGTAGCATGGACTTCTTCGATTCCTTAAGCAACTTCGGCCGTTCCCTCTTTCTTGTTACCGGTCCATCACGGGATGTTCCGGCGGGGGATGTAGGCTGCGGCGCCGATGAGATCGGGAGGATGTTCGAAGGCTTCAAGTCGGCCCTCCGGGATCTTGCCCTGATGGTCTACGGGGTCCGCCATAATGTGACAATGATCGGGGATCAGATTCTATCCCTTCAGGAGGCCCGGACCCTGCTTGAACAGGCCTTTAATATCGACTATACCGACAGCCGCATACTCAAGGAGCTGGGAGCCAATCAGGACTATCTGGAACTTGTCGTGGCGGCCCAGATCACAGGGAAGCCCCGGATGGGGATCAACGCCCGTACCGGTGCAACGGGGCGGGGGATGTGCTATGCCACTCTGGCGGCAGTGTCCAACCTCTACTTCGACGGAAAGTGGGAGCCTGCCGAGGCCCTCAGCGGCGAAGAGGAGGCCCTGCTGAAGGGGCTCTGTTCCATCACAGTTCCTGTGATCCTTGAAAAGAACGGAATGGATCTGATTACAGAGGGAGAGTGGGAAACTCTGAGGAAAAAGGTTTTCACAAAGCTCCTTAAAAACAAGACCATGGTTGTACAGGGCTCCGGAAAGGTTGGAAGTTCCATCATTCAGGAGCTTGCCCCCTACGGCGTCAACCTCATTGCCGTCTCCGATGCGGGGGGCGCGGTTATCGGGGATCAGCTTGATCCCGATGAACTCCTTGAATCTGTTATGAACTCAAGGGGATTTGAAGATCCGGCTCAGCGTGCTTCGGTGATCCATGCAAAGAAGAATGTCAGCCGTAAGATTCCCGGTGCCAGGGAGGGGTCGGCCATTCTGGAACTGGAGTGTGATCTCCTCTTTCCAGCCGCTCTTGAGAATGCCGTGACCGAAGAGAATGCCCCCGAAATCAAGGCGAAGGTCGAGGTCTGCGGCAGTAACGGAAGCAACAGCTCCAAAGCCGAAAAGATACTTTTTGAGCGGGGTGTTCTTGTAGTTTATGACTTTCTTGCCAACAGCGCCGGTGTGACGGCTTCCTACTTCGAGTGGCTGCGCAACCAGTATCAGAGGAGCCGCTACGAAGCCGAGATGATCTACGAGAGGGAGTTTGATGACTCTGTTCTGAATCCCTATATCATGCCTGAGTTCAGGGACCGCATTAAAATGGTTCTGGCACAGGAGGAATCTCCTGAGGTAACGGCTCAGTGGAACCTGATTCTGAGGGACATTATGTTTTCAGCTGTCAATGAAGACTATGCCTATGCATCGTCAAAGGGTATCTCCCTGAAGGATGCCGGTTTTATCAATACCCAGTTCCGTGTTCTGGCGGCGGCGTTGAGCCGGCTTCCGGGGGAGGCTTCAGGGGAACTGATCTCCGGTCTGCCCCGGGAGGCTCAGGAGCAGCTTGAAGAGGCAATGAAACATCCCGAAATTCAAATTCTCCGATTGGATGAGTCTGTGCTATAATTCCTGCCTATATGTACAGGATTATCTTTGTTGATGATGAAG
Organism: Oceanispirochaeta sp.; assembly: GCA_963676905.2. Taxonomy (GTDB): domain Bacteria; phylum Spirochaetota; class Spirochaetia; order DSM-2461; family DSM-2461; genus Oceanispirochaeta. Next base: position 209,283 of record CAXXVE010000001.1, on the reverse strand, counting down.
CGATAGTCCGGGACGGCATCAGAAGCTGTGTTCCCTGGGACGAGGTCGGGTTTGAACTGACCGCGGTTCTGGAGCATGGCCGGGCGGCCCTGGATTATATTGAGGAGCACCCGGTTGATGTGGTGCTGTCGGATATAAATATGCCCCGGATGAGCGGGCTTGAACTCAGCCGTATCCTCGGGGAGTCCTACCCTGATATTATTGTTATCCTTCTGACAGGTTATGATGATTTCGAGTATGCCCAGGAGGCCATCCGTAATCAGGTAAGGGAATTTATTCTCAAGCCCATTACAAGTAGTGAACTGACCTCTGTTCTCAAGACGATCCGCAGTGAGCTTGATCTTGAAAGGGAAAAGAAGCAGCAGCAGGAGATTCTCAAGGCCCAGCTGGATCAGAGTTTCCCGCTCCTCAAGGAACGATTCCTCTACCGCCTTGTCTCTGATGCCTCAGCCATGGAAAGCCTCAGCGAACGGAAGGAGTACTACCAGTGGACCGATCTGAATGCCTACTATCAGGTTCTAGTTACGGCTCTTCCCCAGGCCTGGTCCGAAATCGACCGTTTCTCCATGGGAGAGTTCCTCAAGGGGCAGGTTGAAGGCCAGGATGAGGTCTTTTTCAACAGAATGAACCACATTGTGCTCCTTCTTCAGGACAGAGACGAAACCGCTCTGAAAAAGAGGGTGAAGGGACTCATTGATTCAATCTACGGGGTAACCAGCCAGTTCGAGAGAAAAATACCCTCCATAGGCTGCGGAGAGGTGGTGGATGAGCTGAAGCTTCTTGAGCGTTCCTACAAGGGGGCCTGTTCCGCGGTGGACTACTCCCGGAGTATGGGCCTCAACCAGGTTGTTACGGTGGAGGAGATACGCAGGCGGGAAGCACCCTCCCCAGAGAAGCTGAACCAGTACAATGAGGAACTGATAGACCTTCTGAAGGACGGGCGGACCTCCGAAAGCCTTGCCGTTCTGAAGTCCATGGTCTCCTATCTTGAGACCCACTATGAATCCCCCCGGGAACTGACAGTTATCTTCCTTCTTCTCTATTCCAGGATCACCTCCTTTCTCAACGAGATGGAGCTCTCACTTCCGCCGGAAAAGATGCAGACACCGGAACCGGGGATTCTGGAGTCCCTGGGCACGGGAGAGGTATTCTTTACAGATCTCCTTGAAAGCATAGGGGAACAGATCGGCAGACGGCGGAATGACGCCCTCCACTCCCGTGTGGACAAAGCAAAGAGCATTATTCATGAGCGGTTCCGGGATAAGGACTTCTCCCTTCAGGATATCTGCCGGGAGCTGTTTCTATCCACAAGCCAGTTCTCCGTGCTCTTCAAGGAGGGGACGGAGCAGACCTTTGTTGAGTATCTGACCTCGGTCCGGATGGCAGAAGCAAAAAGGCTGCTTCTGGACACCGACATGAAAAGCTATGAAATCGCCGAAGAAGTGGGCTTTTCGGACCCACGGTACTTCTCCATTATCTTTAAAAAACACTGCGGCATGACGGCCATGGAGTACAGAAGGACCAGAGTCGGATGAAACGGTCTTTGACCTTTGGTACCCTGGAGTCCCGGATCTATACGATCTTTACCGCAATGATCTTCAGCGCCATCTTTGTGATGCAGCTTGTGGCTTTCAGGTACACAGTAGACACTGTGAAGAACACAACCATAGACAGCAACAAGGTGGTCCTGCAGCAGCTTGTAAAGCAGATCGACAGCTATGTCACCGGAATGGAGCAGATCTCCGAGGCGGTGGCTGTCGATCCGGCGATTCAGGAGTATCTTCTCTCGGATCCTCCCCTTGAGAATGAAGCTCTGAATTCCGGAATCAGGCAGACAATGAAAAACTACATTCAGGCCCGTGAGGATATATCGGATATTCTGATTATGAGGATGGACCGTTCCATCCTGACCTCAAGGACCGATGACAGAATCAATCCCTGGACAGCCATCCAGAGCAAAGACTGGTTCTACAGGGCTGTAGAAAATGCGGGGCAGACCTTTGTCTCCTCATCCTATGTTCAGAATATTATCTGGGGGCGCTACTCCTGGGTCGTCTCCATGAGCCGGGGAATCACATCTCTTGCCGACGGGGATCTTCTTGGTGTTCTGCTTGTTGATCTGAAGTTCAACAGGATAAGGGAACTCTGCGAGTCTCTTGTTATAGGCCAGAAGGGGTATAATTTCATCCTTGATGACCGGGGGAATTATGTCTTTCATCCCACCCAGCAGCTTGTGTACAGCGATATCCGTGTGGAGCCTTTGAATGCCGTCTCTACTCTGTCCAGCAGCGGTGAATCCTGGTATCAGGAGGAGGACCGCTACTACATGGTTGAAAGTTCCGATGTTACAGACTGGCATGTTGTCTCTGTGGTTTACGAGAGCGACATTATTACAGAATGGAAGAGCCTGCAGCTGATCTACACCCTTATCGGCCTGATTCTTTTTATCATTGTCGGAATAGCGACAAACAGGGTCTCTTCGGGAATCACAAGGCCCGTCCGGAAGCTTCAGGACATAATGCAGTCTGTCGAGACTGGGGAGTTCCGCCTGGTTGGTGAGATCAGAGCCACCGACGAAATCAGGGCCCTTGCCAGAGAGTACGACATAATGGTGTCCCGCATAAGGGAACTGATGGAAGCCAATGTAAGGGAGCAGGAGCAGAAGAGAAAGAGTGACCTCAAGGCTCTTCAGGCCCAGATCAACCCTCACTTCCTCTACAACACACTGGATTCAATTATCTGGATGGGAGAGATGAAGCAGAGCGAAAAGGTCGTGCACATGACCTCGGCCCTCTCGAAACTTTTCCGTATTAGCATAAGCAAGGGGAGGGAACTGATTCCGATCCATCAGGAGCTGGAGCATGTGAAATCCTATCTTACAATTCAGGAGATGCGGTATCAGGATAAATTCATCTATGATATTGATATGGACCCTGAAATTCTTGATCTTACAATTCTTAAAATTACACTGCAGCCCCTTGTGGAAAATGCTATATACCACGGTATCAAGGAGGCCGACTATCAGGGCCTTATCACCATTACAGGTACCCTTGAGGATGATGTGGTGACTCTGGAAGTGAGGGACAACGGGGTCGGGATGGACTCAGAGCGTCTGGCTGCCATGGTTGCCGGTCTGGAGGGGACTCCCGAAGAGAGACGCCGGATGAACCGCCAGGGACTGGGTGTCCGTAATGTTCATGAGCGGATAAGGCTCTATTTCGGTGAAGAGTACGGTCTCATTTGCCGCAGTGCTCCGGGAGAGGGCACAAGCATTACAGTCCGTTTTCCAGCCTACTCCGGGGAGGTCCTGTTGTGAAAAAGTGGTATATTCTGCTCATCAGTTTTGTTGCGGCTCTGGTTCTCTTTATGACCCTCGCCGTTTTCTATGATTCTGCTTCTAAGGATAATACCCCGCCGGAAGGGACTGTTGCGATTATATTAAAGTCCACAGTCGGGCCTACAATGGACTTCTGGTCTGTTGTGGTTCAGGGGATTCAGGATGCCGGACGGGAGTTTGATGTGGAGTACGAGGTCTATGGACCCCGGTATGAGAAGGAGATCAACCGTCAGATCAATATTCTGCAGAGTGTGATTCAGAAAAGACCCTCCCTTATTATCCTTGCCGCCGCTGATTACATCAGGCTTGTGGACTCCGTTGCCCAGGCAGCTGCCCTGGGGATTCCTGTGATTACACTGGATTCTGGTATCCAGTCTGACATACCTGTCTCATTTGTGGCTACAGACAACCTGGAAGCCGGTCAGAAGGCGGGTGAAGAGATGAAGCGGCTCATAGAGAAACATGACAGAAAAAAGATCGTTATTATGAGCCATATTGCCGAAACCGCCACCGCCATCGACAGGGAGAAAGGGGTCCGTTCCGTTCTGGATGAAGAGGATATTGTTGGCACCTGGTTCTGTGATGCCGATGAGGATATTTCCTATAGGATTACCGAGGAACTGCTTAAAATTCCCGATCTGGGAGGCATTATCGGGCTTAATGAAATGGCCTCTCTAGGTGTGGCCCGGGCTGTAAAGGATCACGGCCTGAGAGGGGAGGTTCTTGTGGTGGCTTTTGACAATGCTGTCCAGGAACTGAGCCTCCTTGAAGAGGGTGTTATTCAGGCAACCGTTGTTCAGAGGCCCTACAATATGGGATATCTTTCCGTAAAAGCGGCCGCCGACTTCCTGAAAGGGAAAACTGTCGACCCATTGATGGACACCGGATCAGTTCTGATTACCAAAGAGAATATGTTCGAGCGTCAATATCAGGAACTCCTTTTTCCCGTCGCCGGAATCAAAAAGTAGAAAAATACTAGGGAAACAGGAAAATATTCAACAAACTCCGTAAAATACTCAATTTCGCGATTCCAAATTCGGGGGGATAATTTTCTTAACTTCACGAGGAAACAGTCCTTTTGAAAGGAGAATCGCTTTGAGAGAAACAATCCTCTCTATGAAAAAAATTGACAAACGGTTTGCCGGTGTTCACGCTTTGAAAGGGGTGGATTTTGACCTGAGAGCAGGTGAAATCCATGCGTTGGTCGGTGAAAACGGAGCCGGGAAATCTACACTGATGAAGGCCCTTACAGGGATCTTCCCCAAGGATACAGGAGAGATCCACTACCTTGGCAAGCTCTACAATCCCAGAGGCCCCAAAGAGGCCCTCAGCCGGGGAATCGGAATCATTCATCAGGAACTGAATATGATGGAGCACCTCACGGTGGCTCAGAACATCTTTATCGGACGTGAATCAACCAGAGGCAGGAGCTACTTCCTGGATGAGAAGGCGCAGAACAAGAGAGCTGCCGACCTTTTCAAACGCCTCAACATGGACATTGACCCCACTGAGAAACTTAGCAACCTGACAGTTGGAAAACAGCAGATGGTAGAGATTGCCAAGGCCGTTTCCCACAACCTGAAGGTCCTGATCCTGGACGAGCCCACAGCGGCCCTGACAGAGACAGAGATCAACGAACTGTTTGCTATTATGAAAGACCTTGCGGAAAAGGGTGTGGGTATGATCTACATCTCCCACCGTATGGACGAGATCGGAAAGATTACCGACAGGGTAACTGTTCTGCGTGACGGTGAGTATGTCGGAACCGACGACACCGCCAATCTCAGCAAGGAAGACATCATAAACTGGATGGTCGGTCGTGTTATCTATGAAGATCCCAAGGCTCAGAGCAACGTTCCCGCAGATGCACCTACCGTTCTGAAGGTAAAGGACCTCAATGCGGGCCGTATGGTCAAGAATGTAAGCTTTGAACTGAAAAAGGGTGAGATTCTCGGATTTGCCGGCCTTATGGGTGCGGGACGTACAGAAACTGCAAGAGCCCTGTTCGGAGCGGACAAAATTGAGACCGGTGTCATTGAGATAGACGGAAAGCCCGTCAAGATCTCTTCACCTATGGATGCTGTACGATATGGAATCGGATACCTTTCCGAGGACAGAAAGAGATATGGACTTGCAGTCAATCTTGATGTAACAGACAACTCCATCATGGCTTCCTATGACAAGTATCAGAAAGGCCTTTTTATCCACGAAAAGAACATCGATGAGATTACAGAGGAGTATGTCAACTCTCTGAAAATCAAGACCCCCAGTGTGGAGCAGCTGATCAAGAACCTCTCCGGTGGTAACCAGCAGAAAGTTGTTATTGCCAAGTGGCTGATCAAAGACAGTGAAATCCTGATCTTCGATGAACCCACAAGAGGTATCGATGTCGGTGCCAAGAGTGAAATCTACACTCTAATGAATGAACTGGCCCGTCAGGGTAAGTCCATCATTATGATCTCATCCGAATTGACTGAAATCCTGAGAATGAGCGACCGGGTCGTGGTTATGTGTGAAGGACGCATAACCGGTGAACTGGACATCAAGGATGCCAATCAGGAAGAGATTATGAAATTAGCGACAAAACGGGATTAGCCTCCAGGGCACCTGAATTAAATTAAGGAGTATTAATAATGGCCTTAAAGGACAATTTAAAGGATATTGAACTGCAGAAGTTTCTGGCGCCGGCGGCCCTGGTAATTCTGTATGTTTTCTTCGGAATCTTCGGAAGAAACTTCTTTTCCTATACCACACTGGTTAACATTCTGGATGCATCCTACTACATCGGATTCATTGCCATCGGTGTTACCTTTGTAATTATCACCGGGGGAATCGACCTCTCCTGCGGTACCGTAATGATGTCGGCCGCTATTATCGGCGGTACAGCATACAAGACCTGGGGCTGGTCCATGGGTATGAGTCTTCTGCTCATCATGATTGTGGCTATCGCTTACGGTTTTTTCAACGGTATTCTTGTAAGCCGTCTGAAGCTGCCCCCCTTTATCGCTACCCTGGGTACAATGATGATCTCCATGGGTATCGGTTCTATCGTTTCCAATGTACGTTCGGCAACATTCCCCACAAGAGCGGAACCCGACGGATGGTTCAAGAGTATTTTCAAGTATATTACCGAGGATAGAATGTCCATCCCCACGGGGGCTCTGGTCCTCTTCGGAGTGGCGATTATAGCCCATATCATACTGACCAAGACAAAGATGGGACGTTATATCTTTGCAGTGGGAAGCAACAAAGAAGCTGCACGCCTCTCCGGTGTAAATGTGAAGAAGTGGGAGATGATGGCCTACGTTGTCAGCGGTGTTATGGCCGGATTCGGCGGAATCGCCTTTGCCGCGGTATTTACAACAGTAATGCCCGCCCAGGGACAGGGTTTTGAGCTCTATGCCATTGCCGGTGCGGTTATCGGAGGTACTTCACTCTCCGGTGGTATGGGTACAATTTTCGGAACCATGATCGGTGTATTTATCATGAGCGTTCTGAGAGCCGGTCTTCCCTCAATGGACCTGCAGTCCCACTACCAGACATTCTTTACAGGTATCGTAGTAATCGGTGCTGTACTGCTGGATATCTACAGAAACGATAAGGCTTCTGAAGTTAAGATCCTTGCACCTTCGGACCTGTACAAACAGGAAACTTCAGCGAAGATTGCCGACCTGAAGGGAGAGGGCAAGTTTGAAGAAGCAGCCAAGCTGAAATCTGAGATGAAGGCACACTTCACCAAGATGAGAGCGGATGAGAAAGCTGAAAAGGCTAAACTCCTTGCCGAGGAGAAAGAGTCTGAAAGACAGTTCCAGATGGAGAGCAAGGGCTGATCACCCGTCCCGTCGGAAGTTTAATATGTGAAAATCCGGGGCGCATGCCCCGGACAATAATAGGAGGTAGATATGAGAATATCTAAGAGATTTGCAGTAATCCTGTTAAGTGCCGTTATGATGGCTTCTTTTACAGCAGGTGTATTTGCAAACGGTCAGAGCGAAGGTGGAAAGCCCTACATCGCTGTTGTATCAAAAGGGGAACAGCATGACTTCTGGCAGCAGGTAAAACTGGGTGCCAATGCTGCTGCTGATGAGTATGGTGTGGACATTACTTTTGAAGGACCTCCCTCAGAGTCTGATGTTCAGATTCAGGTAGAAATGCTGAACAACGCCATGGCTAAAAAGCCTGTTGCGATTGCCCTGGCCGCTCTGGACACAACATCCGTAATGGATCAGCTCCAGGAGTGCAAGGACGGAGGAATCCCCGTAGTCGGTTTTGACTCCGGTGTTCCCAATGCTCCCGCTGGTGCTATCTATGCCAACGCTTCTACAGACAACTATAATGCTGCCGGACTGGCTGCTGAGAAGATGTTTGAAGTAGTTAAAGGCGATATCGAAGCTGCTACAGCTTCCTCTCCTGTAACCATCGTTGTTATGAACCAGGATGCAGCCGGTGAATCACTCTTAAGCCGTGGTAGAGGTTTCAGAGACAGAATGGTTGAGCTTATCGCCAGCCAGTCTTCCCTCAGCGAATCCGACATCAAGGTAATGGGTAACCCCGCTTACGTTGACGCCAAGAACCCCACAAGCGGTTCCAAGGTTATGATCGAAATGGTTGTTCCCGCGTCTGCTGATGCTTCTGACTCCATGTCAGCTTCCAATGCTGTACTGAGCAAGGTTGACTCTGCAAACGTTCTCGGTATCTTCTGCTCCAACGAAGCTACTGTTAAAGGTCTGCTTGCAGCAACCAATGACGGAACCGACCTGGGCAGCAAATACAGTGATCTGGTTGTAATCGGATTCGACGCCGGTGCCGGTCAGAAAAACGCCGTTAGAGCTGGATACTTCCTCGGTTCAATTACCCAGGACCCCTTCTCAATCGGTTACAAAGCTGTTGAGCTCTCCTTCATGGCTTACGAAGGAAAATCTGTATCCGATGTGGACACAGGTGCCAAGTTCTACACTGTAGACAACATGGATAATGATGACATCAAGGGTCTGCTTTACGACTGATTCCTGATGCGGATCTGATCCGTAACTTGTGATTTATCAACCCCGCCCCGGCGGGGTTTTTTTTGTCTTTACCGAATTCAATTAGGGTCTGAACTAACCCAGGATGAGATTTATAAGAGGATAGGCCAGAACGGTTATCAGACCTGTCAGTACAATGGCAAGCCCGCTCATGGCTCCGATAACCTCTCCCAGTTCCAGGGCTTTTCCAGTTCCTATGGCATGGGAGGTTGTTCCCATGGCAATGCCTCTGGCAATGGGATGATGAATACGGAAAATGGTATAGATGGGGGTGTAGAAGATCACACCAAAGAGGCCGTTCACAATTATTGTTATCATTGTGATGCTGCTGACCCCCGAGATGTTCTCTGTCATCAGCATTCCGAGAGGGGTTGTGATGGAACGGGGTATCAGGGACCGCAGAAGAACTTCATCCAGATTGAAGAGTCTGCAAAGAAGGATGGTGGATATCAGATTGGTGATCACTCCCGCTGTTATTCCTGCAATGATGGCCACCTTGTGCAAGTGCAGGGGACTCCGCTGACGGAAGAGGGGCAGAGCCAGAAGGATGATGGAAACGGGCAGCATCTGTTCAAGCCAGGAGGCACCCTTCATATAGTGGGGCAGAGGTATTTTAAGAAGAAGAACCATGGCCATCAGAAGTAGAAATGCCACAAGGAAGGGATTGAGGATGGTAAGCCCTGTTTTCCGGTTGATCAGCCGCCCCAGTGCAAAGGCTGCTATGGTCGTTATGATGCCGAAGAAGATGTTGTCGGTGAGTATATCAGGCATCCTGGTGCTCCGTTTTCAGAAGAAGCTGAACCGTGAGCCCTGTCACTCCCATAATAAGAACATTGCTTATCAGGACCACAAGCAGAATCCGGGGCCACACTCCCTCCAGAAGGGCGAGGGAGTCCAGAACCTTCATGGATGGGGGAATAAAGAAAACCGAAAGGTATTTGAGGACAAGATCGGACAGGCCGCCCTTGAAGTACTCCTCCTTCAAGAGCCCCGAAAGGAGGAGGCCCAGAAAGAGGAGCATGCTTATAAGGCTGGAAGGGAAGGGGACCACCCGTCCCAGCAGAATACCTGCAGCCAGAAGGAGCAGGACGATTACAATTTCTCTGAGTAATTTCATATCATGCAAATTGTAGTAATTTGCATCCCGACTTACAATGCCTCAGCTTTTGATATTTTTGGGATGACCCGTTGTCCAGCTTAGAATATTGTCTACAACAATATCGGCCCGGCGTACAAAAGCCTCCTTTGTGGCAAAGGCAATATGGGGTGTGAGTACGGCATTCTCCAGATTCAGAAGAGGGCTTGCCTCCGGCTGCAGAGGTGGTTCGGTCGTGAAGACATCCACTCCCGCACCGGCAATCTTACCCGATTTCAGTGACTCAGCAAGAGCCTTTTCGTCTACTACCGGGCCCCGGGCGCAGTTGATAAGGACGGCGGAATCTTTCATCTTTTCCAGTTCTTCAGCTCCGATGAGTCCTCTGGTCTCATCGTTCAGGGGACAGTGAAGGGTAATAATATCGCTTCTTTCCAGAAGAGTATCCATGCTGCAGAGTTCTATCTCAATATCTCCGGGAGCCGGCTTTCCACGGTCAAGTGAGAGAAGTGAGCATCCAAAGGCTTTAAGAAGGCGGGCTGTGCGGGTTCCAATGGCTCCCAGACCGATGATTCCTGCTGTTTTTCCCTGAAGGTCAAAGCCCACAAGACCCTCTTTGGTTCCTCCGTTCCGGGTTATGGGGTCAAGCCTTGTCATGTTCCGCAGAACATCAATAATCAGGCCTATTGTAAGTTCCGCAACACTGACTGTAGAGTAGCCGGAGGCGTTGCAGACAGCAATATTTCTCTCACGGCAGGCATCCATGGCCACATGGTCAATGCCTGTAAAGGCGACGGCCAGGAGTTTCAGGTCCGGCAGGGCTGCAACAGCTTCCGCCGGGAAGGGCATGTTTGCGATTACAACTATGTCAGCCCCCTCCGCTCTTGCTATAGTTGTCTCAAGGTCTGTCACTCTGTCGGGAAAGAATGTAATCTGATGCCCCGCTCCGGCAAGGGTGCTGCGCATCTCTTCCATTTTTTCTTCTGAAACCGCAAGTGGCTCAATAACATGTATTTTCATTGTTTCGGCTGCTCCTTCTACAGATTTTTATCAACACTATAAAGATTTATACCTTTTATCCCCGAAAGGGTTCAACAAGGACCCGCCGCTCTTTTCAGACCAATCCATTGCTGATATATATACAGACCATGTCCCGCGAGAATTGTTATAACTGTTACCGCCCCAAAGACCAGTGCTACTGCTCCCATATAAAGGCTGTTGATACAGCTGTAAAGTTTGTCTTTCTTATGCATCCCTGGGAGGCCTATAAGCAGAGGACCGGAACAGGCCGGCTGACGGCGCTTAGCCTTGTTGATTCAGAGATCATAATCGGAAAATCATTCGATGAGAACTCCAGATACAGGGAGCTGCTGGAGGATAAGGGGTACTATCCTGTGGTTCTTTACCCCGGCGAGAGTGCCATGACCGCCGGGCAGTTTTGCGCGGACCCCGTCAGCCGGGCCGGCAGAAGAGACAGAAAACTTCTTGTTTTTCTTGTGGATGCCACCTGGGTTATGGCCCGGAAGATGGTTCATCATACCCCGAGCCTGCAGACTCTGCCCCGGCTCTCTTTCTCTGCATCCTACAGATCTCAGTTTCATATCAAGAAGCAGCCTGCCTCTTTCTGCCTTTCAACCATTGAGTCAACCTACTACCTGATCAGGGAGATGCAGGATGCCGGTCTCTGCAGCAGGGATGTATCGGTGGATCATCTGATGGAGGTCTTTGAAAGGCTGAACCGTTTTCAGATGGAAAGCGAGCGTCTTGGCCGGGCCGCGTCAGGCGGCAGGGATTAACCGCAAATAAAAAGCCGCTCCCTGGAGGAACGGCTTTCAAATCTACTTCAGTTTCAGTCCGCGCCGGATTATCTCCGTTCTGCTCCTGCAAGGGCCTCATTAAGGAGGGCATAGAAGGGATCGGGTCCGATGGTTGCACCGGAAATGCTGTCAGGCTGATCTGTGCTCTGTGAGCTGATGACTCCAGCTTCAACAGCCTTGGCCTGTTCAAACCAGGGTGCCATGGCGCCGCCGTTGGCTACCATTCCATACTCACCGTCCATTGATTTCTGAACCTTGCTCTTTCCACCGTCTTCGGCAATCCCGTCCCATTTTACTGAAACGATATATCCGGATGTAACAGTTACGGCAACAGCATACTTATATCCGTGATCAAAAGCGGCTTCCTGTGCGCTGTACTCTCCGTCCTTGTAGGGGCCGTAACCAACAGGTCCGGCTGCAAGAGCTTCTTTTACAAGTGCGACAAAGGGGGCTACCTTGATGGTTGCTCCGGTTACTGCATCGGTGTGTCCGTCAGTATCGGAGAGAGTAATTTCATCTACGTCCTGAAATTTGATCAGTGCTTTTTCAACTGCCTGAGCCTGCTTCCACCAGGGAGCGATGGCGTTGCCGTATTCAACCATACCGTAGCGGCCGGAGCGGGAGATGGATACCTTGTCCTCTCCGCCGTTTATATTGGAACCGTTCCAGGTTACTTCTTTGATTTTCCCGCGATTTACAACGAGGGTTACATTGTATTTCCAGCCTGACTGGGGAAACTCTGTTTCCTGTGCAAAATAGACTCCGTCACTGTAGTCCTTCGCGGCGACAGATCCTGCAGCGATCAGCAGGACAGATAATAGTAGTAATGCTTTTTTCATTGGATTTTTTCTCCCGGCAAATGCCTGTGATTTTTTAATAGTAAATGGTTATATGATTACTATCGTTTCTATATTAACCATAGAGTTCCAATATTTCAATAAATATATATTGATATTTCTTAATTACATGCAATAAACAGGGGGCATTTACAGCGGCCCGCCTTCGGAAAATGAGTTTCAATAAAAAAAGCCGCTCCCGGGGGGAACGGCTTTGATAGTCTAAATGAATTCAGGGAAACCGGTGATTATCTGATCTCTCCCTTGTCCCAGGTTCCGCTTCTGGTCTCTCCCGCTCTGGAGGGGATGTCAAGAATCAGACCGGGGTGGATCAGGTCCGGATTATCAGGGTCTACAAGCTTGCTTCTGTTTGCCTCATAAAGGCTCTTCCAGCTCCAGGCATCGTTGTAGATAAAGTCGTATCCTGCAATATTCCACAGGCAGTCCTCCTGACCGCTGGGCAGTTTCCTTACCACATAACGGGCGGGAAGTGTACCGCTGCTCTCGCGGGGGATATAGACAATGGCTTTCAGTACTTCAATTCCCGCTAGGGAACTTTCGTAGCTGTCATCGTAGCTTTCGTCTTTAAATTCCTGCTGGGCCTGTGCATAGTAGGCCTGTCCCTGTGCATACTCTTCGGGGAAATTTTCATCACCCCTGATATTGGCGGCAGAGTTCAGGCTTCTTTCCAGCCGTCTCAAAGCGCTGTTGGCTCTGTAGCGGCTGAGCATCATGGCGATCCACTCGTCCGAAAGGGCGGCGTATCTCTGGGACTCCTCGGCCAGACGTCTTGCTTCGGGATAGTCTCCCTCTTCAAAGGCCGATTCACTCTGACGTTTCAATTCGACAGATTTTCTATAGTCGGGATTGTCCTGAAGGTTCTGTGCAAAAAGACCCGCGGTAAGGGTTGTCAGCATCAGAAGTAACAGCAGTCTTTTCATCACTCTTCCTCCTCGGCGGCAGATTTCTCCGCATCCTCAGCGTTCTTTTCTGTATTGGCGATGGCTTCATCGGCGGCCTTCATTGCGGCGATGGCCTTCTCTTTCTCTTCCTCCGCTTTAACTGCGGCAGCTGTAAAACTCTCTTTCGCTTTGACAAAATTCTCAACAGCACCCTGGTAGTCCTGTTCTGAAACTTTTGCGTCTCCGGCAGTTACAAATCCTTCTCCCTCTTCAAAGAGAACGGGAGCGGCTTTGGGGGCCTTGGCGTCTACGGCGGTTTTCCTTGCATTCAACGCGTCTGACCGGGATGCGGCCGCAGTGTCGGAGGTCGCATCTGCAGGAGCCTCGACGGGTGCAGTGGTCTGGGCAACGGGCTCTTCTTCGGTAGTTTCCGGCGTCGATGCACAGGATATGGGAAGAATCAGCATAACCAGCAGTGCTGCGGGATAGAGCAGCAATTTTCTTAATAAGTTCATATCTTCTCCTTGCTTTAACAGCAGATAGATTCAAATGAGTGAGCTTTTATTGATATTACATCCTTTCTGAAAAAAAGCAAAGTTTTCAATGCGTTTTGTTTATGAACCTTTCACTCCGGCTTGTGTTATCAAAGTTTATGAAATAAAATGAATTGTTATTTGAAACCATAATGAATGAATAATGAAAGGAAAAAGAAAGTATGGATGGTGAGAAGCAGTTGGAACTCCTTAATCGAGGAGACTATAAGGAACATCTGGCAACTTTAAAAGGGTTTACAGAAGACAGTGCGCTGATGGCGTCACTGCCCGAAGAGTCGGAGGAAGTGAACAATCATGTTCATACCACATTCTCATTCAGCCCCTATTCTCCATCGGCATCGGTCTGGTTTGCAAGAAAAGCCGGTCTCAAGGCTGTGGGCAGTATGGACCATGACAGCATATCCGCAGCAAGGGAAACCCTTGAGGCGGGAAAAATCCTCGGCATGGCAACAACCGTCGGATTCGAGGTAAGAGTCAACTTTACAGGAACTGCGGTCGAGGGTCGGAAAATGAACAATCCCGACTCAGCCAACATTGTTTATATGACTGTTCATGGTGTCCCCGCCACACAGATTGAGCGGGTTGAGGCATTTTTGAAGCCTCTCCAGGATATCCGTAACGAAAGAAACCGCAAACAGACAATGAAACTGAATGAGCTGATCACTCCCTTCGGCCTTGATCCCCTGGACTTTGAAAAGGACATTGCCTCCCTCTCGGAGTGGAAGAACGGCGGAGGAATCACAGAAAGGCACATACTCTATGGACTGTCCAACGCACTGGCTGCCAAATTCGGCAGAGGGCAGGCTCTTGTAGATTTTCTGGAAGCCACTATGGGACTCTCCGTTCAGGGCAAAATCAGGGAGTTTCTTCTGGATGAAACCAATCCCCACTACCTTTATGATCTTCTTGGGATTCTCAAAGGGAACTTTCTTCCCCGCTTTTTTATCCAACCCGATGAAAGAGAGTGCCTCCCCGTATATGATATGGTTGCCTTTGCCAACGAGATAGGCGGGATTCCCTGTTATGCCTACCTCGGCGATGTCGGTGAGAGTCCTACCGGCGACAAGAAGGCTGAAAAGTTCGAGGATGACTTTCTGGATGACCTTGTTCCCGAACTGCAGAAGATAGGTTTCAAGGGAATCAGCTATATGCCGCCCCGGAACACCCTGGAGCAGCTTGTCCGTGTTCAGAAACTCTGCGGCAAATACGGTCTTATGGAGATCAGCGGTGTTGATATCAACTCATCCCGCCAGAGCTTCAACTGTCCCGAAATCCTGCAAAAGGAATTTTCCCATCTTATCGGCGCCACTTGGGCCCTTATCGCCCATGAGAAGCTGGCCGCAGTCAAACCCGAGTGGAGCCTTTTCCACAAGGACAATCCCCTGGCATCATTGAGTCTGAATGACCGTATTGCAAGGTATGCCGTCTGGGGCGAGAAGATGGACCGCTTTAATCCCGAGGGAATCGCGGACCTGGCTGATTTCGGCTGATCAATTTTAGAA
Source organism: Oceanispirochaeta sp. (assembly GCA_963676905.2). Taxonomy (GTDB): domain Bacteria; phylum Spirochaetota; class Spirochaetia; order DSM-2461; family DSM-2461; genus Oceanispirochaeta. The sequence continues at coordinate 194,218 of CAXXVE010000001.1, read as the reverse complement.
TGAGTGATACCGTCCCGGCACCGGGGCGGTTTTTTATCCGGAAAAGATATCGGCTATGGGCATACGCTTCCGGTCACGGAAGGGCTGCCCTTCGGGGCATTCGAGAAAATCCTGGTTCAGAGCCTTGAGCCGGGTGTTCCACTCTTCCATATTAAGAACATCCTCCGGTTCAAAGAGATCTTCCATATTCTCCTCGGTGACAGTGGTGAAATTCAGATCGCACCAGCTTATCTGCCATTCCGGTTCCTCTACGTTTTTCCTGTGGCCTTCAAGGTCGTAGTCTTCGATCAGGTAGAGGAGGGGCAGGCCGTGGGTCCGGCATATCAATGGACGGCTCATATAAAGGCTGCAGCTGTCATTTACAAGAAGAGAGCACCCTTCCGTCTGTTTTGCTGCGGGCCGGTGCTCCGGGATAGAGGATTCGATATCTGATTTCAGTACATACCACTCAATAGGCAGCACAGAGATGTCGGTACAGCACTCGGAACAGCCCTTCCGGCAGACCATAAACTCCCTGTAAAGGGCATTAAGCCTGTCGGCTTCATCGCTTGCTTCCTGTAAAAGCTCTCTGTATCTGCCTACTATACTCTCTGCGTCCAAAGGGCCTCCTTAATCTGTCAGATCAAAGAGACTCCTTATGATCCTCAGATTGTCCTCATTCATTATATCAGAGCCCTGACCATCGTACATACTGTTGATTCTGTCAATGTAGAAGTCTCTGACTTTATAGCGAACAAGTTTCATGGTTGAGTTGATCAGCTGATCCTTCTCTGAGAAGGGTTCTTCAATGATGGCAAAGGTCCCCGGTATCCACTGGGCCGGGATGGATGAGCTGCTCTTAAAACTATAAAATGATTCTTTTATAACTTCAAGAATTTCAGAAGAAGATGAAAACTTACCGGACTTAATAAGCTTTTTTACCTCATCCTCGTTCAGGGTGATCAGGGCGGAGGTGAACTTTTTCTGTTCGTTGTATGCCATGATCTGATTGATATACGGGCAGTTGTTGACTATGGCCTCTTCGATGGTCTCGGGGGAGTACTTTTCACCGTCGGCGGCTATCAGAAGGGCTTTTGCCCTTCCTGTAATTACAAGGAATCCGTCGGAGTCAAAGTAGCCCAGGTCTCCGGTCCAGAGCCATCCGTCCTTCAGGACTTCCCTGCTGGCCTCGGGGTTCTTGAAATACCCCTTCATGACGTTATCGCCCCTGATGACAAGCTCACCTGGAACACCGGGAGCCGCCTCGTTCTCTTCGTCTTTCATTATTCTGCACTCGATTGACGGCATGACATTGCCCGAAGTTCCGAACTTGTGCCGCGGGGGAGTGTTGGAGCAGATAATGGGAGCCGCCTCTGTGAGGCCGTAACCCTGATAGATGGGGACGCCTATGGCGTTGAAGAACTCCTGCTGTGATACTTCAAGCAGCGCTCCTCCGCCGACGCAGAAGGCAAGGTCTCCTCCGAAAATGCCTGTGACCTTCGGGAAAACAAGCTTCCTGGCCAGAAAGTAGTTGAATCCGTAACGGAGGCGTACGGGGAGAGATGCCTTGCGGAACCCGTCCCTGTGTATTTTAATACCGGCTTCCACTCCTCTGGTGAAGATGCCGTTGATAAAACCTCCCTTGGCAGCTACTCCCGACTGAATCTTCTTCATAAAGTTTCCCGAAAGGGCGGGAACAGTCAGGAGAAAATAGGGTTTTGATTCCACAAGGTTACCGGGAATGTTTCTGAGTATCGTCATGCCTCCCCCGCGGGCATCCACAAAGTGAAGGGCTAGTCCCCTGCGGAGACCGACATAGATCCCCACTGTATGGGCGAATGAGTGGTCCAGGGGAAGGACAATAAGGGTCTTTTCCCGTTTAGGTATATAGAAGAGTTCAACAGCGTCCCGGCTGTTGGCGTAGTAGTTCAGATGGGTCAGCATGATGCCCTTGGGATTGCCCGTTGTGCCTGATGTGTAGCTGATGGTCACAACATCATCCTCTTTTACATCTGCAACCCTTCCTTTCAGTTCATCCGCGGTGGCTTCTCCGCTGTTTTTTCCGATTTCGATAAAGTCTTCATAGAGGACTGCATCTTTACCGGCTTTGAGACCCGCTGCTGCGGCCTTTTCCATGGCCTTGCCAGTGAAATTACCCAGAATGATGATAAGGGGAGCCTTCTCCAGCTGGTCCAGAATCCCAAGTACCTTGTCCAGGGAGTTTTCAGATACAACAACCGCTGCCGATTCCGAGTGATTCAGCCGGAATGGAATCTCCTCTTCAAGCAGCTTGATAGAGAGGGGGACAGATATGCATTGAGCCTTCAGAATTCCAAACTCTGAAATCACCCAGTCCCGTCTTCCCTCAGACAGGATTGCAACTTTGTCGTCCTTCTTCATTCCTCTGGAGATAAGCCCCCTGGCAAAAAGATCGGACTCGCAGTTCACTTCGTGAAATGTTCTGGGTTCCCAGCCGTTCTCCTCTTTCTGAACAACATAGGGATCGTTGCGGAAAGTTACGGCGGCTTCATCAAGCATATTTAATACGGTTCTCATGATCCGGCTCCTTGGTTGGTTAATGGATGAGGAAATCTTTATTGACATATTATCAGATAGTGTCCATATGTCAACAATAGCTTTTTAAAGAGCTTACACACCCGTCTTCAGAGGGCTGCCGTCCCCTGATCTCGCAGTTTTACCCCTGATTTTCCCTGATGATGTGAAAGATTGAAGCAATTCACGATTGATTTAATAAGAGTTGTGAAATATAATCGAAGGTGTTACGAAAGCTAATAGATAGAAAAAAGAAAGCTGTACAGCTTGAAATTGTACATTTCTTTCATTTATAGGAGATAGTTGTGGATAAAATCAGTACCGCTGCCGCCTGTATTCGGGGACTCAGCTTTGATGGTGAGAAGGGGAAGATCCTTTCGTACTTTTCTGAGGCTCCCGATGCCGCTGATGCACTAAAACTGCCGGCTCTTCCCGAAGATGAAGCCGGGATCGTTGATTTGATCAAGAAAGAGTGGAAGGGACAGAGTGTTGTTGCTTTAAGTGAGGGCGGATGTTTTATTCTGGCTTCCTCCTGGGACGGAGTTCAGGCCCTGGCTGCCGGAAAGTCTTCTGATGAATCAGGCTTCACCGGCGCTGCCGCTGTTCCCGCTGTTTGCGACAAGGTCGCCCTTGTAACAGGGGGAGCTCAGGGATTCGGCGAGGGGATGGTCAGGCAACTGGCTGCCGCCGGCGCCTATGTCTATATTGCCGATATGAATGTTGCCGGTGCTGAAGCTCTTGCATCCTCTTTGAATGGGGAACTGGGTTCCACCAGAGCCTTTGCCCTTCAGGTTAATGTAACCGATGAGGCTTCTGTAGAGGCCATGATCGACGCTGTTGCCCGGACTACCGGGGGTGTGGACATCTTTGTCAGCAATGCGGGAGTCCTCAAGGCCGGAAGCGTCAAGGAAATGACCCTGAAAGATTTTCAGTTTGTTACAGACGTTGACTACACAGGTTTTTTCATCTGCACCAAGTTCGCATCACGCCTTATGGCTGTTCAGAACGCCCCCACAGGAAAGTATTTCAGTGACATTATCGGAATCAGTTCCAAGTCCGGTCTGGAAGGGTCAAATAAAAACGGCGCCTACGCCGGAGCCAAATTCGGAAGCATCGGACTCACTCAGAGCTTCGCCCTGGAGCTTGTAACCGACAATATTAAGGTCAACTCCATCTGTCCCGGAAACTTCCTGGACGGCCCCCTCTGGTCGGATCCCGACAGAGGCCTGTTTGTTCAGTACCTGAATACAGGAAAGGTTCCCGGTGCAAAGACCATCGCCGATGTAAGAAAATTTTACGAGGACAAGGTCCCCATGAAGAGGGGATGTGAAACAGGAGATGTGGTTAAGGCCATCTACTATATCGTTGATCAGAAGTATGAGACCGGACAGGCAATCCCTGTAACCGGCGGTCAGGTGATGCTGAACTAGATTCTGATTCCCTTTTAATACCGCCGGAATCCCGGGAGAGGGTACGGCGGACAGTACAAACAAGGAGTTTTTATGAAAACCAAAGCCGTTAGATTATATGGTAAAAGCGATCTCAGACTGGAAGAGTTCGAGCTTCCCGCAATCGGTGATGACGAAATCCTCGCCACAGTTATTTCAGACAGTATCTGCATGTCCTCCTACAAGGCATCCAGCCAGGGAGCGGATCACAAGAGAGTTCCCGACGATGTTGCCGAGAATCCCATTATCATCGGACACGAGTTCTGCGGAGAGATCCTTGAAGTCGGTTCCAAATGGGCCGGACAGTTCAAGGCCGGACAGAAGTTCTCCATCCAGCCCGCACTCAACTACAAGGGCTCTCTGGACGCTCCCGGATACTCCTTCCACTACATCGGTGGTGACGCTACAAATATTGTTATTCCCAATGAAGTAATGGAGATGGGATGTCTTCTTCCCTACGAGGGAGAGGCCTATTTCATGGGTTCCCTTTCCGAGCCTGTATCCTGTATTGTCGGAACCTACCACGCCATGTACCACATCCCCCAGGGAACCTATATCCATGATATGGGAATCCGCAAGGGTGGAAATCTTGCAATCCTTGCCGGTGTAGGCCCCATGGGACTGGGAGCCATCGACTACGCTATCCACGCTCCCGTAAAACCCGGACTTCTTGTTGTCACCGACATCGATGATGCCAGACTGAAACGGGCCGCTTCCATCTATACCGTAGAAGAAGCCGCCAAAAACGGTGTAAAACTGGTTTACCTGAATACAAAGGACACAGCTGATCCCATCGCAGCCCTTATGGATGAGACCGGAGGCGCCGGATACGATGACGTCCTTGTTATGGCTCCTGTCCGCCCCCTCATTGAACAGGGTGACAAGATCCTTACAAAAGACGGTTGTCTCAACTTCTTTGCAGGCCCCTCGGACACAGAATTCAAAGCGGAAATGAACTTCTACAATGTTCACTACGCCTTCCACCACATCGTGGGAACAAGCGGGGGAAACACAGACGATATGAAAGAGTCTCTGGAGATGATGGGCGACGGACGTCTTAATCCCTCTGCCATGATCACCCATGTCGGCGGTCTGGATGCCGTTGTGGAAACTACACTGAACCTCCCCAAGATTCCCGGAGGAAAAAAACTGATCTATAACCACAAGAAAATGGACCTGACTGCCATTGCCGACTTTGAAGAACTCGGGAAATCCGATGTCTTCTTTGCGGAACTGGACAAGCTTGTGAAAAAGCACAACGGCCTTTGGAACGTGGAAGCTGAAAAATATCTCCTTGCAAATGCACCTGCCATCTGATTATTGATGGTACACTGATTCCCGGCTCCGTTTTAATTAAAGGCGGAGCCGGTTTTACAATTACCCCGGAAGCTGAAAATCAACCCGAAGCCGCCAGCCGGAGCGGAGGGTATAAAAAAGAGGGACATCTATGAAAAAATATATTGCTGTGGATCTGGGAGCGTCCAACGGACGTGTTATCGTAGGAAACCTTGAGGGGTTTGAAGTCACCAACCGCTTCCCCACATGGAACATCCGTCTGGGAGACTCCGTCTTCTGGGATATTCTTGCAATCTTCAATGAAATCAAAAAGGGGATCAAAGAGGCTGTTAAGCTCTATCCCGAAGATATCGTCAGCATCGGCATCGATACATGGGGTGTGGACTACGGCCTGCTGGACAAGAACGGCAATCTTATAGGAAACCCCTATATGTACCGCGACAGCAGAACCGACTCCGCCATGGAAGAGGTTTTCAAAATTGTTCCCAAGAAAGAGGTCTATGACAGAACGGGAATTCAGTTTGCCCAGTTCAACACACTCTATCAGCTCTGGGCCATGAAACGGGACTCCCCCGAGGTAATGGCGGCGGCAAAGCACTACCTCTCGGTTCCCGACCTTCTGAATTACTGGCTGACAGGTGTCATGAGGAATGAGTTTACCCATGCTTCCACCACACAGCTGATGAATCCCCATACAGGGCAGTGGGATACTGAACTGATGGGCCGCCTCGGCCTGCCCTCGGACATCTTTGAAGAGATTGTTCCTTCGGGATCTGTCGTGGGAACTCTGGCTCCCCATATCGCCGATGAGCTGAATGCATCCGAGTCTATCCAGGTTGTTGCCGTAGGCGCTCACGATACAGCTTCGGCTGTGGCCGCTGTACCTGTGGAAGCGGGAAAGGAAAACCTCTTTCTCAGTTCCGGGACATGGTCTCTGCTGGGGGTTGAGTCAGAGGAACCTGTAATCAACGACAAGACCTTCGGTTATGACCTGACCAATGAAGGAACCGTGACAGGAACCACAAGGCTTCTGAAAAACATTATGGGCATGTGGATTCTCCAGGAATCCAAACGTTACTGGGACGAGAACATCAAAAAGTACAGCTGGGATGAACTCTCGGACATGGCCCGGGCCAACGGCCCTGTCGAGTGGCATCTGAATCCCAATGACCAGAGCTTTTTTGCTCCCTCCTCCATCGATGACCCCATGCCCGAGCGCATTGCCAAATACTGTGTGAAAAACGGCTGGAAGGCACCTGAAACTCTGGGTGAGTTTGTAAGGGGAATCTTTCAGGGACTGGCTGAGACCTATGCCTCCACCATTGAAGCCCTGGAGGACATTACCTCTAAAAAATACGATGAGCTCTATATTGTCGGCGGCGGATGCCGGGACGTGCTGCTCTGTCAGCTCACCGCCGAGATCTCCGGACGTACCGTACTGGCAGGGCCCGGAGAGGCCACAGCACTGGGTAACATTATGATCCAGATTCTGGCCTCCGGAGAGATACAGAGTATTCAGGAGGGACGGGATCTTCTGAGAAAAACTCAGGATATTGCCAGATACGAGCCCAAACCTGTAAACTGAACCGGAAATTATTACTAAAGGACGATTATGCTGAAAGCAGTTTTATTTGATATGGACGGAGTTCTGGCGGATTCGGAAGAGTTTATCTGCGAAGCCGCCATGAAGATGTTTGAAGAGAGAGGTCTTCAGGTAAAAGCCGAAGATTTTCTTCCCTTTGTGGGTGCCGGTGAGAACCGCTATATAGGCGGAGTCGCCGAGAAGTACGGGTTTGAACTCGGCAGCATCGATGAGGCCAAAGGCCGGACCTATGATATCTACGGTGAAATCATCAAAGGGCGTCTCAAGGAGCTTCCCGGTGCGGCGGCCTTTGTAAAGTCCTGTCATAAAAACGGCTGGAAGTGCGCCCTGGCCACCAGCGCCGATCATGCCAAGATGGTCTATACCATGAACGAGATCGGCCTCTCTCTGGACCACTTTGATGCCTGCGTCAACGGTCTGGATGTGGAGAGGAAAAAACCTTTTCCCGACATATACCTGGAAGCGGCCCGTCAGATCGGTGTTCCCATAGAGGACTGTCTTGTAGTGGAAGACGCGGTCAACGGTGTTCAGGCTGCCAAAGCGGCAGGGGCATGCTGCCTGGGTCTGACCTCCAGTTTCAGTGCCGAAGAACTCGCTGAAGCCGACTGGATTGCCCCCAATCTGGGCGAGCTTCCCGAAGAAGCTGTTAAATGGTAGTATTTCGAATATTCTGCTTATATTGAATGGGTATAATTTTAATGGCGAACTTCAGATAACCCGTAAAGTGTTTGTGAAGCGTCAATAACAAAGAGGAAGTCAAGTGAGTAACGAAGTTATCAACAAGGGTTCGGATAACATCCGTATCCTCTCGGCCGCCATGGTTGAGAAAGCCAAGTCAGGACATCCCGGCGGAGCCATGGGCGGAGCCGATTTCGTGAATGTCCTTTTTTCAGAGTTTATGAATTTTGACCCCGGTGACGGTAAATGGATCAACAGAGACCGGTTCTTCCTTGATCCCGGTCACATGAGCCCCATGCTCTACTCAATTCTTTCCTTCTACGGTCACTACAGCATGGAAGAACTCTCTCAGTTCAGACAGTGGGGATCTCCCACTCCCGGACACCCCGAGGTTGATTTTGCAAGAGGTGTTGAAAATACATCCGGTCCCCTCGGACAGGGACATACATTCGCAGTAGGTGCAGCCATTGCAGAAAAGTTCCTGACAGACAAGTTCGGTGACTGGATGAGCCACAAGATCTACGCCTACATCTCTGACGGTGGTGTACAGGAAGAGATCTCTCAGGGTGCCGGACGCATTGCCGGTAACCTCGGACTGAACAACCTGATCATGTTCTATGACTCAAATGATATTCAGCTCTCCACAACTGTTCCCGAAGTAACCATCGAGGACACAGCCAAAAAGTACGAAGCCTGGGGCTGGAAGGTTATGGAGATCGTCGGTAACGATGTCGACGCCATCAGAGGCGCGCTCACCGAAGCCAACAAGGAAACAGAGAAACCCGTACTTATCATCGGTAAAACCATCATGGGTAAGGGAGCTGTAACAGAGGATAACGGAAGCTACGAAGGCAAATGTGAAACACACGGTATGCCCCTGAGCGCTGCCGGAGCCTCCTTCGCAAATACAATCAAAGGACTGGGCGGAAACCCCGAGAACCCCTTTGTCATTTTCCCCGAGGTTCAGGAGTGGCTGAATGGCGTAATCAAGGCCAAGACTGAAGCTGCCGCGGCAAAGAAGGCCGAACAGGCGGAGTGGGCCAAGGCCAACCCCGCTCTGGCAGCCAAACTGGATTCTTTCTTCGGAAAGAAACTCCCCGCCATCGACTGGAAGGGAATTGAGCAGAAGTCCGGCTCCGCTACAAGAGGCGCCTCCGCGGCTGTACTCTCTGTTCTCGCCGAAAATGTTGAGAATATGATTGTAGCCTCCGCCGACCTGTCCAACTCCGACAAGACCGACGGATTCCTGAAAAAGACAAGAGCCATCACAAAAGACGACTTCGGCGGAGCTTTCCTCCAGGCCGGTGTTTGTGAGCTTACAATGGCAGCCATCTGTAACGGACTGGCACTCCACGGCGGTATTATCCCCGCCTGCGGTACCTTCTTTGTATTCTCCGACTACATCAAGCCCGCACTGAGAACAGCCGCCCTGATGGAGCAGCAGGTTATCTACATCTGGACTCACGATGCCTTCCGCGTTGGTGAGGACGGACCCACACACCAGCCTGTTGAGCACGAAGCGCAGCTGAGACTTATGGAGCAGCTCCAGAACCACTCTCACAAGAACTCCACTCTGGTCCTCCGCCCTGCGGACGCCCAGGAAACAACCGCAGCCTGGAAGATGGCTATGGAAAATACAGACACTCCCACAGCACTGATTCTGTCCAGACAGAACATCACCGAACTCCCCGCCGCATCAGGCGACAGAGTTGCTGAGGCTTTCAATGCTGAAAAGGGTGCCTACATTGTGGAAGAAGCAGCGGGAACTCCCGATGTTGTTCTCGTGGCTTCCGGTTCCGAGGTTTCCACCCTTGTAAGCGGCGCTGCTCTTCTGAGAGAGAAGAAGGGCCTGAAGGTTCAGGTTGTTTCCGCTCCCTCTGAAGGCCTTTTCCGCACACAGGACGCCTCCTACCAGGAAGCAGTTCTTCCTGCAGGAGTTCCCGCCTTCGGTATGACCGCCGGTCTTCCTGTAACCCTCCGCGGACTTGTTGGACCCACCGGTAAGGTGTTCGGTCTGAGCAGCTTCGGATTCAGTGCTCCCGCCGGAGTTCTGGATGAGAAACTGGGATACACTGCAGAGAATGTATACAACCAGGTTGTAGAGTTCCTGGGTTAAGCCCTTTTTTAGTGAATTAAGAGACTTTTTTAGAGGTCCGGGTTTCCCCGGGCCTTTTTTTGATTTATTCTGAACATAAGTTGTCCGGAAATACGAACAACAGAGGAGACATTATGGCCTACCTACCGCGGAAAGAGAAATACGCCTTTGCAACATCCCTTCTGGGGCAGACAATGATCTACAACTTTGTAAATCTTTATCTGATGAAATTCTATACCGATGTTCTCGGTATCGCTGCTGCCGCCGCGGGTACCCTTTTTCTGGTTGCCAGAGTCTGGGATGCCGTCAATGATCCCCTTATGGGTGTGGTTGTAGACAAGACCAAAAACAGGATGGGCAAGTGCCGTCCCTATATCCTCTGGTTCTCACTTCCCATGGCCCTTTTTACGATTCTGCTCTTTGCCAGCCCCCAGCTCTCACCGATGATGAAGATCGTCTATGCTTCGGTCACCTATATTCTCTGGGGTATGACATATACAATTGTAGATATTCCCCTGTGGACCCTGAGCAGCCGTATGACTGCAGATTCAAATGAGAGGAAGTCCCTGATTGCAACAGGACGTATTTTCAACGTTATCGGTTCGGCTCTGCCTGTGTTCCTTGTGGTTCCCTTAAAGGATGCCTTCGGCAGTGGAAGTGAAACAAAGGGATATTTCTGGGCCATCGTGGTCTTCTGCGCCTTTGCGCTTCCCTTTCTCCTTCGGGGATTCTTCGGTACCACAGAGCGTGTTATGGAGATGATCGAGAGGCGTGAGAGGAAGGCTAAACTCAGGGAGATTCTGAACTCCATCCTGAAAAACCCGCCGCTCCTCCTCCTGCTCCTTTCAAGTATGCTCAGCCTTCTTATCAATCTGCCGATAACAGCCGGTATCTACTACGCCACCTATAATCTTGGAAACGAGGGGCTTTTCGGAGCCCTTGCGGGAACCGTTCTTGTGGCTTCCGGTGTGGGCTGCGCTGTTGCTCCCGCGCTGGGGCGGCGTTATACAGGCAAGTCATTGATGATCTTTACCTCTGTAGCTTCCTGTATCTTTTTTGTTGTAGCCTATTTTGCGGCTTCTTCCGCCAATATGGTCCTGATTGTCCTTCTCACGTTTATACTCGGATTTCTCCTTGGAATCCCTCTGGTTCTGAGAACTTCCATGATTGCGGATACCATTGAATATGCCCAGGTCAAGACAGGTGTCAGAAATGAGGGGATCATCTTTGCCTCTCTTACCTTTGTCAGCAAGCTGAAAATGGGTGCTGCCAGCTTTTTTGTAGGAATGGTCCTGACCTTTTCAGGATATATTCCCAACATGGACCAGACTCCCGAGGCCCTCAACGGAATCATGCTGACAATGACCCTGCTGCCCGCTCTGGGAGCGGCTATGTCAGTGATCCCCATGCTCTTCTACAAACTGACAGATGCCGACCATGAGAAGTTTATAGAGCAGCTCAGCTGATTCTGTTTTACCCCGCTTTCTGCCCATCAAACCTGTATGGCGGGGTACTGTATAAAAATTGAAACTCTGATACCATTGATCCTCACGGAGTTAAAAAAATGATAGGACCAATAGCTAATGGAGCCGGTATCGTTCTGGGCAGTATTGCCGGAGCCTTACTTGGAAAAAAAATCCACAAAAACTTAAGAGAACGCCTTCCCCTTGTATTCGGATGCGCCGCCATGAGCATCGGTATTTCGATGATAGTTAAAGTACAGACAGTTCCCGCTTTGATTCTGGCTCTCCTGACAGGTGCCATTGTGGGAGAGGTGCTTCACATAGAAAATGGAATTGAGCACCTTGCCGGGAAGGGGAAGACCCTTGTCGACCGTATCCTGCCAGGCCCTCAGCACGGCATCAGCCATGCTGAGTTTTCCGAGCGGTTTGTAGCCATGCTTGTACTCTTCGGGGTCAGCGGAATGGGAATCTTCGGAGCCATGCAGGAGGGGATGTCAGGTGATCCGTCTCTGCTGATTGCCAAGACCTTCCTTGATTTTTTCACAGCCATAATCTTTGCCACGACTCTTGGGTTTTCACTTGTTCTCGCAGTGGTGCCGCAGATGCTGGTTCAGGTGTCCCTCTTCTTCGCCGCATCCTTTATCATGCCTCTGACAAACGAGGTCATGCTTGCAGATTTTTCCGCACTGGGCGGTGTAATTATGCTTGCAACAGGCTTCAGGATGCTTGGGCTTGTTCCCTTCCCCATATCAAATATGCTTCCCGGGCTGATACTGATTATGCCCTTTTCCAACCTCTGGAATAAATTCTTCTAGTTTCCGTATCTTCACAGGAATTTTCTCACCCGGCCTGACTAAACAGCAGCGATCATTCGGATGGGCATATCCGATGAGAGTTCTCCGATCCGTTTTTTAAGATCGGCAAAGAACTCCTTCCGGGGGTGGGTCTTCCTGTAGATGAGGGCTATCTTACGGTGGAAGTTCTCATTGGCCACCGGAATATAGCAGATTCCGGGTTCAGGTACCTCGGGTACTGCCAGACGGGGGATCAGGGTAATCCCCGTACCCATTCTAACCATCTGCCTGAGAGTCTCCAGGCTGGTGGCCCTGTACTTCTCCCTCTCTCTGGCGCCGTAGCGGTAGCAGAGGTCCAGTGCCTGATCCCGAAAACAGTGGCCGTCACTTAAAAGGAGCATGTCCTGCCCCTTAAGATCCTCCACAGCAATCTCATTTCTGCCGCTCCACTCATGGTCCCGGGGAACTGCTACAAGAAAATCTTCACAGAAGAGGGGATCAGTTATAAATCCATCCATTTCATGGGGCATGGCCAGAAAGGCCGCATCTATATCGCCCTTCTCAAGGGCGGCAGCAAGTTTTTCAGTCTGTTCCTCCAGAAGGTAGGTTTCCATTTTTTTATACAGAGGAAAGATATGCTCGGCCAGAGCGGGGAAGAGCCAGGGGCCAAGGGTAGGAAAAATCCCGAGACGCAGAACGCCCTGAAAAGGGTCCTTCTGGGCCTGAGCAAGATCCTGCAGGGCTTCCACATCGCTTAAGATTCTCCCGGCAATCTTAAGAGCTTCCTCTCCGAAGGAGGTGAGGCTGACGCTTCTTGTGTTCCGCTCAAAGAGAGACTGATCCAGCTCCTCCTCAAGTTTCTTTATCTGTCCGCTCAGCGTCGGCTGGCTGACAAAGCACTTTTCAGATGCCGCGCTGAACTGTCCAAGTTCCGCCACAGCCTTGAAATATTCAAGATCTCTTAGATTCATTCTTTCTCCTGATCCTTTATATATAGGTATATCCTATCAATGATATCAAAATAAACGATTTCACACGATGTATCCAGATGTGATAATAGTATATATCAATATATCTTAAGGAGAAAGAAATGAAAGCGATTATCAACAGTCAGTTACCCGAGTTTAAGGTGCAGGCATTCCATAACGGAGAATTCAAGGAAGTCGGTCATGAAGACCTGGCCGGAAAGTGGTCAGTATTCTTCTTCTATCCTGCAGACTTCACATTTGTCTGCCCCACCGAGCTTGGTGATATGGCCGATGCCTATGCTGAGTTTCAGGATATGGGTGTGGAGATCTACTCGGTCAGCACCGACACCCATTTTACCCATAAGGCATGGCATGACACATCAGAAACCATTGCCAAGATCAAATATCCCATGCTTGCCGACCCGACAGGTAAACTTTCAAAAGCTTTCGGAGTCTACGGTAAGGCTTCGGGACTGGCCAACAGGGGAACCTTCCTTATAAGCCCCGAAGGAGATATCAGACTGGCTGAACTCAATGTGGACGGTATAGGAAGGAACTCAAGTGAGCTTCTCCGCAAGGTGAAAGCGGCCCAGTTTATCGATGCCCATCCCAATGAGGTCTGTCCCTCAAAGTGGGAACCCGGTGCAGCCACCCTCGAACCCGGACTTGAACTGGTCGGAAAGATCTGAGGACGGGAGCCCGGGAACGGGGGCTTTGGCTCCGTATCCCGGGGGATGCCAGAAATTGCGCCGAAAACCCCTTCATCACAGAACAATAAGGAATGAACATGATTAACCAGACACTTATCAATCAACTGAAAGAACATTTTAAAGATATTGCCGGGGAGATAGTTCTCTCCTTTTCTCCTTCCGCCCACGGGAAGCAGGGTGATCTTGTTTCCATGCTGGAAGGGGTAGCCTCGGCATCAGACAGGATCTCTGCCCGTGAAGAGGGGCCTGTTTCGGCTATTCCCGCATTTACAATTGTATATAACGGTAAGGCCCTTCCTGTTTCATTTAAGGGAATACCCGGAGGCCATGAGTTTACAAGCCTTGTTCTGGCAATCCTCCATGCCGACGGCAGGGGGAAGTGGCCCGATGAAAGTACCCTCGATAGAATCAGAAGTCTCAAAGGGCCTGTTGAACTGCGGACCTATATCTCCCTCTCCTGTACAAACTGTCCCGATGTGGTGCAGGCCCTCAATCAGATGAGCCTTATCCACCCGGATTTCAGGCACACAATGATAGACGGTGACTTTTCCCAGGATGATATTGAACGTCTTGGAATTCAGGGGGTTCCCGCCGTATTCGCCGGTGATGAACTGATCCATTCGGGGCGGGCCGACCTTGGAGAACTTCTTGGAACACTGGAGAGTTATTTCGGTTCAGACCCCTCCGAGGAAATTCACAGCCATGAACCCTTTGATGTGGCCGTTGTCGGCGGAGGTCCCGCCGGATGTTCCGCTGCCATATACAGTGCCAGAAAGGGCCTTCGGACAGCAGTCATTGCCGGAAGGATAGGGGGGCAGGTCAATGATACAGCCTCAATTTCAAATCTCATATCGGTTCCTCTGACAACCGGAAAGGAACTGAGTGCCAATCTGAGACGTCACAGTGAGGATTACAACATGTCTGTTTTTGAGAACAGGACCATCGCTGAAATTCTACCCGGTGACCACAATCAGGAACTCCATCAGCTGAAAAGCGACAGGGGTGAGTTCTTTCCCGCCAGGCAGATTATTCTTGCTACCGGTGCCTCCTGGAGGCGTCTGAATATCCCCGGTGAGGAGGAGTATATCGGAAGGGGAGTTGCCTTCTGCCCCCATTGCGACGGCCCCTTCTTTGCAGGACGTGATGTGGCTGTGGTCGGCGGCGGTAATTCGGGTGTGGAAGCGGCAATTGATCTTGCGGCAGTCTGCCGGAAAGTAACACTTCTTGAATTTGCCGATGAGCTGAAGGCCGACCGGGTTCTTGTTGATCGCCTTGAGTCTCTTGAGAATGTAAGCATTGTTGTCTCTGCGGAGACAACTGCCGTAAAGGGTGATGGAAGCCGTGTCACCTCACTGGAGTACAGAAACAGAAAGACGGGAGATGAAGAGTCTGTCGGTCTGGATGGCGTGTTCGTACAGATAGGCCTGCTTCCCAACTCCACTCCGGCTCAGGGCGTTGTCAGAACAACTCCCTCCGGAGAGATTGAAATTGATGCCGGGGGACGTACCAGTGTTAAGGGCATCTACGCCGCAGGAGATGTAACCACCGCCCCCTTCAAGCAGATTGTTGTCGCCATGGGTGAAGGAGCCAAGGCCTCCCTTTCCGCCTTCGAAGACAGCCTCAGAGGCTGAACCGGCAAGGCCCGTATCAGAAGATAAAGCTGGGGGACCCCTCTTCTTCAGTGTTTAACGAAGAAGGGGGCATGGCTGGAGGTAAAGACAGGGGGTGTTCTGTTCAGAATCTCCCTGATCTCCGGAACCGATTGAAAATCCCTGCTCAGAAATTCCCTTACCTGCCGGCGGCCGAAACCCAGAGGGTGCTCAAAGTCACGGTAAAGGCTCAGGTCTCCCTCATAGAAAGAGCTGGAATTCAGTCCGTCCAGCTCCCCGCTCATTATGGGCATGCTGAATACGGCAGCATTGAGAAATCCTATGCCTTCCCTGTTTTCGACTATGAAATCCCGGGTCTTGAGGGCCCGGTCCCTGTCTTCTGCAGTTGAGCCGAACATCACATACACATAGGTTCCAATTCCCGCTTCCTTCAGGTTTTCAAGAATAATCCGTACAAGATCAAGGCGAATGCCCTTCTGCATATGGTTCAGAACCTCCTGATCTCCCGATTCCAGGCCAAGACAGAGCATGACACAGCCCGAGGCTGCCAGTGAGCGGCAGAATGCGGAGTCTGTCAGCTCCCTGAAAAAACGGCTGAAGCTGTACCAGGGCGCTCCGGGAGGAGCGGCTATAAGGGCCTTCATCAGATCCAGGCTGATCTCGCTGTCGGTAATATGAATCAGGGCGGGGCTGTGCTTTTCTGCAAGCCCGGCCAGCTGCCTTCCGACGGCTGCGGATGACTCCTCTTTGAAGGGATTGTTCTCCCATCGTTCGTTACAGAAACGGCAGCGCCTCCAGGAGCATCCGCAGGAGGCGGAGTAGGGGAGTATGGGGCCCGGGGCAATGTAGGGAAGGGAGTAGAGACTGCCCGGATCGGCTGTCCCGGGGCCCTTCCATTCCAGGCCGCAGAACCTGACTATTGCCTCCTCCCCCGGCCCCTCCTGTACCTCATCAGCCATCATATCCAGAAAGCTGCAGTCAGCCGGTCCCCTGAGCCAGGAGCTGACAAGTCCGCCGCCCAGCTGAATTTTGACATCCGGTAAGGTGCGCCGGATATATCCTGCCATGGCCATGCCTGTAAGAGCCTGGCTCAGATAACCAAGGGATAGCCCCGCCGCTGTGAAACCGGGGTCTTTCCGCAGCTCATTAAGACGCTTTTCAAACCAGGGGAAGAAGGGGGATGATTCGGGGTTCCTATAGGATTCAATCAGGTCATCTCTCCGTAAAGGAGACACTCCGCTGACTTCAAAGTCCGCTGCCGAAAGACGGTACTCCTCCCTGTTCAGAGCAGAAGCGGCCAGATAGTTCAGGTCGTTGTTCTGCTTCTTATAGCGGTCAAAGGAGGCGTAGGCTGTTTTTTCAGTTCCTCCGCCTGTAAGTGAGTCCCAGATCCGCAGGCTGTTCTTCCTGACACGCCGGGCTCTGGCATCGCCGGGGTCTGCAGGGTCCATAGTTCCAAGCCACTGAAAGGCTTCCATGGCGCCGTCAAGGATAAAGGGTTTCGCACCGGACGCCCTCAGGGCACCGGCAAGTTTTGTGAGGGCAACAGGGGGTTCGCAGTTTCTTACGGAGGGAGGGTTTATGAGAATGATCTTTTTAACCATCAGAGATACATGTCCCCTGACTGCCCGCTCTTGAGTTCTCCCGCCAGTATCCGCCATTGGGGCAGAAAGCTGTCCAGGATACTCTTAAAGCGTTTGTTGTGGCTTGCTTCCAGCAGATGAGCCAGTTCATGAACAACGACATATTCAAGTATTTCGGGCTTCATGGTTATCAGTTCAAGATTCAGGTTTATTCTGATGTTCCTTGTGTTGCAGGAGCCCCAGCGGGAGTTCATCCTCCGAACCCGCCATTCAGGCAGGGGGACATTCATCTTCGGTGACCATCTGTCAACAAGAGGGCCGATGCACTTCTTCAGTTCTTTCCTGTACCAGTTTTCCATTATCCGCCGTGCTTCGTCACTTGAAGCCGGCGATGCCATGGTCAGCAGAATTTCCTCTCCCTCTATTACGGCTGAACTGCGCCGACCGTGCTGGATTTTCAATCTGTAGCAGCTGCCCCTGAAGAGTATCTCTTCTCCCTCTGTATAGCGCTGCCGGGCAAGGGGGTGAACAGAGTGGATGACCCTCTTCTGCTCCATGACCCACTGCCAGCGTGAGTGGAGGAACTCCTCCGCCTTTCGGTCGCTGTACCAGTGGGGCACGGAGAGACGGATCTCTCCGTGGGGGGGGATCAGCCTCAGGCGCAGACTCTTTATGCGTTTTTTCTGGAGTCTGACGGGAACTCCCCGGAAATCCAGTATTTTTTCTTCGGTAAACCGTAAACGGTGCATAGTTCAATATACCCTTTTATTTCTTATTTATGGATTATTTAATGTATTTTCCGGAAAGCTTCTGCAGTTCCAGACGGATCTCATCTCTCAGATCCGCAGGCTCAATCAGCTCCGCATCAGCACCGAAGGACATGACCCAGCTCTTTATATCCCGGCGTCCCGAGGTCTTCATCTTAAGCATCAGACTCCCATCGGCCTCCAGCTCTATTGACTGTCCCTTCTGCCACTCCCTCTCTCTTATATAGGGAGCCGCATCCTTGGAAAAATGGACTTGCACATCGATTTCATCATCAAAGGTCAGCGCCCAGGCTCTTTCAAGCATCTTCTCCGGATCAAAAGATTTTGTTCCCCTGAAGGGTTTGTCCGTCAGACGGACTGATTCAAAACGCTCCAGGGCCATCGTTCTGACGGCGTTGTCGGAGCTCCTGTATACAAAGCAGTAGAGGCCGTAGTTCCACTCGAAGAACCGGATCGGAACAAATTCAATATCCCTGTTCTCCGGAGAGTCGGCGCTGAAGGATCTGTAGCTCCCCCTGCAGAATCTCTTTTTCAGTGCTCCCTCCAGAAGAGTCTCGTAGATGCTCTCCTTACCCTCCAGGTGTTTGTACTGACCGGGAAGACTCACAAAAAGGTCGGCAAAATCCTGTACATCCCTGTCCTCAGAGTTCTCAAGGTAGAACTGCTCCAGTCTGCTTCTCAGGGCGCTTATAGTCTGTTTCATCCCCGACTCATAAAGAGGGGTCTGCCGGGAGAGTATCTGGTAGAGAATCATTATCTCACCGGTGTTAAGGGAGAGCCGCGGAACTCTTCCCGACGGGCGGGCGGCGACATACTCGGACATCATTGCCCAGCACTTTGTACGCCCGTCCTCCTGGGAGTCTACAAGCGGATAGCCCAGCTCTTCCATTGAGTCAAAAAGGCGATATACGGACCGGCGGCTTATCTCCAGTTCATCCTGAAGTTCCCTGATTGTGATACCTCCGGGACGGGAGAGGAGTTCAAAGGCTTTCATAAACTGAATAAGGTTTTTTGCTGCCGCCATAAATAATCACCTTTTTATTTAATGTGTGCCTTGAAATGGCACATTGTACCTTTAAGATGGGATAAAACTGAGAAATAGACAAGAGAGCTGCAGTCAGATCGGGGTACATTCTGATAAATCTGTATGGCGGATCTGCACAGCGGAGACAAGGAGCGGACCATGAGAAAAATTATCATTCTTGAAGAGAAGGATTTTCCCGGAGAGCCGGGAGATCTGACAAGCCTTTCCGGGGATCTTGCCGGTCTGGCAGGGGCAGGCCGGGAGTGGGATAAACAGGTGGATGACATCTTCCTCCTTCAGCCCTATCATACAATTCAATGCCTGAAGTCCGGGTCCCACTATTCGGGGGGGAGTTCTGTTGCTGATTTCGTAAAATATATACTCTCTGAATAAGCCTTGTGTTGACAGCAGAGTACTCAGAACGTACCATAAACAGTCTCCAATATGACAGCAAGGATTTAATATAATGAAAAAGCTAATACTACTTGTTCCCGTCGTTCTGATGACTCTAATGGCCTGCAGCTCAGCCAAACTGGATGAAGGTGTTGTTGCCAGAGTTAATAGTCATGATATCCTTCAGGAGGATTTCGACGCGGAACTTGATGCATTGAAGAAAAATTTTGAGTCTCAGGGGCAGTATCTTACGGATGCCGATCTTGATATGATCAAGCCCCGTCTTCTGGACTCTCTTGTAACTAAAGAGGTTTTACTGGACAAGGCCGACTCCCTCAAGATTCAGCCTGATACAGCGGCGGTTCAGATGCAGCTTGAGCAGTTCAAGCTCCAGTTCCCCACAGAAGAGGACTATGCCAACAGCCTTTCGGCCAACGGATTTACAGAAGAGACGCTGATGGGTGAGCTCGAGTTCCAGTCAGTTCTTCAGACTCTTTTCGAACAGGAAGTGGCTTCAAAGATTGAAACATCCGACGAAGATATCAGAGCCTTCTACGAAGATAATCTGAATACCTACTTCACAACTCCCGAGTCCGTCAATACAAGTCACATCCTTGTTTCAATTGAAGGTGATGTGACCGAAGAAGCAGCTCTGGCTGAAATCCGGGATATAAAGAGTAAAATCGACGGCGGAATGGCCTTCTCGGAAGCGGCAACAAGCTACTCCGACTGTCCCTCCAAGGCCAATGGCGGCCAGCTTGGCGATGTACTCCGCGGACAGACTGTACCCTCCTTTGAAGAGGCTGCTTTCAGCCAGGAGGTAGGTGTTGTCGGTGATCCCGTACTCTCTGAGTTCGGATATCATCTTGTTCTTGTAAATGCGAAGAATGATGCTTCTGAGACTCCCTTTGAGGATGTTGAACCCATCATCAAACAGCAGCTCGAACAGCAGGCCTATGATGCCGGTACTGCCGGGTATGTAGAAGAGCTCAAGAAGAGCGCTAAAATTGTCCTTCCCGACTGGGCAACTGCCGAACCCGAAGCTGCCGCTGCTCCCGTGCAGTCCTGATATTGATTTTCCAGGGCCGGTTCTCCGGCCTTTGTCCTGTTAACGGTAGCTTTTAATCGTTGACAGTTCAATTCTGATTCCTGTTCCGGGGTAGTATCGCTGCAGATAGCCGGCGATCATGCCCCGGTTCAATTCCTTTTCCTTCATCTTGGGACCGAAGAGAATACTTTCAATTGATATTTTCAGGTCCGTCAAAGCCAGATCCATATAGGGATAGAACACACCGTAGTTGTTTATTCTCCACTCTGTTTTATCTTCCATCTCTTCACCGTCGTCAAAACAGACAACCCTGTACTCCGACTCTTCCGCATAGTCGCTGTCTTTGATGAAATACCCCCATCGGGGATAGTTTCTGAAATCAAACTTTTTTCCAAGCTCTTCGCTGATTCTGGACTTAATCCGTTCCAGTACAATGGATATAGCCTCATTGTAGAGTATCCGTCCTAAGCGGATGTTCTTGTCTTCAGGAAGTCTGCTCAGGTCCAGACCGAGGCAGACGCCGCTTCCGTCGGCTCCGTACAGGCGCCACTGATTCAGGCTGTCCCGCCTGTCTGTAAGGGAAAAGATAAAACGCTTGCTTATAGTCTTGAGGCGCGCCTCATCGAGCACATTATCCATCTGTTCGCTGACTGTAGAGTTTCGGCTGCTTATCTCGGTTATATCGTTCAGGCCGGCGGGGCTTGAGAACCTGATTTTCCGGCTCTTCAGTATCTCAATAAGTGCAGGAAAGGATGTATAGTGATAGAAGGTTTTGGTTCTGTCCCTTATCCGGATCAACTCATCAAAAACAGCCTGTTCCTCTTTCAGATAAAAGGTCTCTGTCTGCAGGTCAAGAGTCACTTCCAGAGATAGTTTTTCGGGAATGCCGGGGTGTTCAAGGGATTCGAAGAAGCTGCTCAGCTCTTTTCTCAGTATATCCTGCATCTGCATGAAAGATCCTCCATTGATTTCATTTTAATACTCTCAAGATGAAATCTCAAAATCTTCATGCTTCAGGTTGCTGTGGTTCTGTTTCTTCCTTCGGTCTTGGAGTGGTACAGGGCCTTGTCCGCCTGAGCTATAAAACTGCCCATGGCACCTGAGTTTCCTGGAACAGAAGAGTAGAGTCCGATGCTGATTGTCACCTTTCTGTCAAGTTCGGGATGCTCCTGAGATGCAATGCATTTTCTTATCCGTTCACAGACCGTAAAGGCCTCGCTGCTATCTGTTTTAGGAAATATAATAAGGAACTCTTCTCCGCCGAACCGCACCAGAAGATCTGTTATCCTCAGTTCTGCACTGCAGAGACCGGCAATTCTCTTCAGTATGATATCACCCTTGTCATGTCCGAAGTTGTCATTGACATCCTTGAAGTGGTCAATATCCAGTATTGCTACAGATATGGCCTCTTCTGCGCGGGCTGCTGTTTCAAAGAGGAGCCTTCCTTCAAGCTGCATGCGGTGACGGTTTCCTACACCTGTCAGGGAGTCTTCAATGGCCATCCTGTAGGCCTTCTCGTGGAAGAGGGCGTTTTCAAGGGCAATGGCAATATGATCCCCTATAATACGGGCCAGCTGCAGATCATGCTCGGTGAAATAATCTTTTCGTGAATCATCAAGGGTCATAAGCCCCAGAACCTCCCCCCTTACAATCAGAGGAATTCCAAGCCATGAGCTGATTACTGTTCCATCATCAGGCTGAAGGAAGTCGGGAAAATCCTCAGATACATCGCCTGTCATTACGGGGGCTCTGTCGTTGATGGATTTTGCATTCAGTGTACTTCCCGCATTGAGGGGGTATTTCTTATTTATATGATGTTCATTGTCTTTGAAACCTGATGCTCCGATTATCTGCAGAACATCTCCCTTTCTGAGCTGAAGAGATGCGGTCTCATAGGGAATAATTCTGTATGTTTCATCAAGTATTCTCTGAACCGTCTCATTGATGTCGAGGGAGGTACTTATGGAAGCGGCCATCTGCCTGAGAAGCTCCAGCTCCTCACAGTGGTCCTGCTCCCTCTGGATACTTCTGATCAGCCTGGATTCAGCTTCCTTCAGTTCGGTTATATCAATTTCACATCCGACATAGAAGTCCGGTTTGCTTCCGTTACTATAGGATGCACCTCTTCCTTTGGAACGTATCCATTTGTAACTTCCATTGCCGTCCTGAATCCTGAAGGAGATGGAGCCTTCCCTGATTTTACCCTGTATGATGTCATCCATCTGGGTAATTGTCAGTTCCACGTCGTCGGGATGGATAAGCTTGACGAATTCCCCGCGGTCGGGAATAACCAAAATGTCCTTTGTAATCTGCTTCCAGGTTCTGCTGACAAGGGCGGTTCCCTTCTTCAGGTCCCGGATAAATACCCCTGCATCCGAAAGTGCTTCGAGAACTTCGCTGTTTGTAAGAAGTGTACTGAACTCTGTTTTATTATTCATGGCAAATATACAGAGTAAGTGTACAGCATAATTACGAATTACGCAGAAACATTTTAAGAAAACAGGTTCCGGCTGTGAATGGTTGTACGGAAAATATGTTTTTTACATATAGGTCAGGCAATAATCACTTTTATTCCGAAGCGCTGAAACTCCTCCGACTGCTTTTCACTTATGCCGTCATCGGTAATCAGGTAGTCAATCTGGTCCAGTGCATGCAGTGCTGCAAAAGCTGTTTTATCTATCTTAGTGGAGTCGGCAAGCAGAAAAATCTCTTCGGCTGATTCAATCATAGCCCGTTTCACAGGGATATCACTGAATCCCGGGTAGGTGAGACCGCCGCTGACCGAAACCCCGGCTGTTGCCAGAAAAAGCTGCTGTGCATGGGTATTCTGGAAAAAAGATGCGGCTCTGTCACCGGTTAAGCTGAGGGTGGGGGCCTTGAATTCACCGCCGGTCATATGGACTTCCATGCCCTGTTCAGCACCCAGTATAAGAGCGATATTAAGGCTGTTTGTAATGATCCTGAGATCTTTTTTGCCTTTAACCGCATTTGCAAGCTCTGTTACTGTCGTTCCTGAATCCATGATAATTGAATTTCCCGAACGGATATACTCAGCGGCCTTCTGCCCTATTTTTCGTTTTAGGTCCATGTTCTCTCGGTGTTCAAGTGAAAGGCTGGATACAGAGAGCTGCATATTTTTCAAATAGGCTCCGCCGTGATCCCTTGCTATTTCGCCTGTTGCTTCGATCTTGTCGAGGTCCTGACGGATGGTGGGCTCTGAGACGCCAAAAAGCTTGCTTAGATAGTTTACTCTTGCATTTCCATTTTCCCGGATCAGTTCAAGTATTTTTTCCCGTCTTTGTTCTGCAAGCATTTTGAAATCTCCTGTAATTATGTCCGTCCTGCCGCTGATGAAAAGGACAGAAGTATTTTCCGATTATAGGAAAATACATCGGAATTATCAACCAAATACTTTCGTTCTCTTACGAAATAGCACAAAACACTTGGTAAACTGGAAAATACGAAAGGTCTTTAATGCTCTGGGTCGCTCTTGCTGAAAAGGTCTCTATGCAATTTAATATTCACAGGGGGGATTATGAAAATTATTGATGAAGAACAGGTAGAACGCTGGGGATTCGTTGAGATTGAACTTGAAGGGAAGAGTGATGGAAATCCCTTTCTGGACTACTTTATCAAGGCCAGGTTCCGTTCAGAAAATGAAGAGAAGACAGTCGATGGATTTTATGATGGAGACGGAATCTATAGAGTCCGCTTTATGCCCTCTTATTCAGGAGTGTATCAGGTCTTGATTTCAGGCTCTTTCTCATCCAGAGAGTATCGTGGAAGCTTTACCGCTGCAGAGCCTTCTGAGGGGAATCATGGACCGGTCAGAGTCGCCAATACCTATCACTTTGCCTATGAAGACGGAACACCCCACTATTCCGTAGGAACCACTGCCTATGTGTGGACCCATCAAAAGGAAGATCTTCGCAGACAGACTCTGGAAACTCTGAAAAACTCGGCATTCAATAAGATCCGGTTCTGTGTCTTTCCAAAGCACTATGACTATAACTTCAACGAACCTGAAACCTATCCTTATGAGGGGACTCCCTGTGATAACAGCGGGATAACGAAAAAAAACTTTATAGAGTATACTCCTGATACTCCCGGAAACAACTGGGATTTTACAAAGTTTAATCCCGAGCATTTCAGGCTCTTTGAATCCCAGATTCAAGAGTTAATGAGGCTGGGGATTGAGGCGGATATCATTATGCTCCACCCCTATGACCGCTGGGGGTTCAGTAAAATGTCGGCAGATGAGGATAATCTTTACTTTAATTACATCATCGCCCGGTTTTCCGCCTTTCGGAATGTGTGGTGGTCTCTGGCCAACGAGTATGACCTGATGCCCGCCAAGAGCCTTAAAGACTGGGAACGTCTTGGAAATCTGATCAGCGAAAAAGATCCCTACAGGCATCTCCGTTCTATCCATAACTGTCATCACTTCTACAATCACTCTGCTTCCTGGATTACACACTGCAGTATTCAGAGGCAGGAGCTTAATCAGCTTTCAGAACTTGTTGATCAGTGGAGAGAAATTTACAGGAAACCTGTTGTTCTGGATGAAATCAGTTATGAGGGAAATATTCAGCATGGTTGGGGAAATATTGGTCCCCGTGAGTTGGTAAGGAGATTCTGGGAAGCACTCTGCCGGGGAGGGTATTCCGGGCATGGAGAGACTTATCTGCATCCTGAGGAAATCCTCTGGTGGTCTCACGGAGGAGTTTTTCATGGAGAGAGTCCCGACCGCCTTTTGTTTATGCGTTCGGTGATGGAGGATGTTCCTGGCTGCGGTTTGAAACCCCGTAAAGATTCCCGGTGGGCTGGTATTGCAGCTGTTCCCGAAGCTGTTTCTGAGACGGACGGATATTTTCTGTTTTACTACGGTATACACAGGCCTTCTTTCAGAGAGTTCTTCTTCGATGATGAGAGAGTCTACAGAGTCGAAGTGATCGACACATGGAATATGACTATTGAGGACAGAGGGCTCTACAAAGGTCATTTCAGGGTCGAGATGCCAGGATGTGAGTATATTGCCATAAGAATCATTGCAGAAGAGTAGCCGGTCAAAGATAGTTCATTGGAGCTTTCAGGCTGGAGCTCTGCACTAATCGACCTTATCCCGGCATTCCATGTCAGCCTAGATTTTCAAGAATTTCGAGCCACCTGGCATAGGATTCCTTGTAGAGGGCACTCTCTATTCCGGTCACCTGTTCTCTATCATAGGGCAGGGCACTTATCTCATCCACAGATGAGTATACTCCGGCACCCAACCCGGCAATCAGGGCCGCACCAAGTGCGGACGCTTCTTTCAGGGTGCATCTGTAGAGCTGGAGAGGCAGCAGTGCAGCAAGCATATCCTTGATGAGAGGACTTGAGGAGGTCCCTCCGTCAATCTGAAGTGAGTTGAGTTTTGCACCGCTGTCCTTCTTCATGGCTTCTATTACATCTGTTATCTGATAGGCAATTGATTCAAGGCCCGCTCTGACAATGTGTCGGGAGTCGGTAGCGAAGGTGAGTCCCCGGATCTCTCCCTTCTGCTCCATTTTCCACCAGGGAGCTCCCAGACCGCTGAAGGCGGGAATAATATAGACATTTCCGTTGTCCTTCAGGGAGAGCGCAATCTCATCGGCCTCCCGCCCGTTTTTGAAAAAACCCAGTGCGGAACTTATCCAGTTCAGGGTGGAACCGCAGC
This sequence comes from Oceanispirochaeta sp., assembly GCA_963676905.2. Lineage (GTDB taxonomy): Bacteria > Spirochaetota > Spirochaetia > DSM-2461 > DSM-2461 > Oceanispirochaeta. The sequence goes on along the minus strand of CAXXVE010000001.1, from coordinate 168,511 downwards.
TGACTATGATTCCCTCCAGGGCATAGGACACTTTCTCTTTTGTACTCCAGCAGATAGTGGATACCATCTTGGTCTTCTCCGGCTGGACCATCTCTCCCGTATTCATAAGGATGGAAGAGCCTGTTCCCATGGTTGCCTTGGCGTCGCCCTGTTCAAAGCAACGCTCCCCAAAGGCTGCGGCATGGGAGTCCCCCAGAATCCCCGTTATCGGAATCTTCCTGTCGAAGAGTCCGTCAAAGTCACTGCTCCCGAAGTTTGAGTCTGAGGGAAGAACCTCGGGCAGGAGCAGATTCTCAAGTCCGAGAGTCTTCAGTATCTCTCTGTCCCACTCAAGGGTTTCCAGGTTGAAGAAGAGAGTCCGGGAGGCGTTGGTATACTCTGTTTTATACTCTTTCCCCCCTGTCAGACAGTATAGAAGCCATGTATCCACGTTACCGAAGCAGGCCCGGCCTTCGGATACCGCTACTTTGACTTTCTCATCATATCTGTTCAGCCAGACCATTTTGGACCCCGAAAAGTAAGGATCAAGGAATAGTCCGGTTTTGCTGCGGATCATCTTTTCATGACCTTCCGCCTTAAGATCCTGACAGATCGCTATAGACCGTTTGCACTGCCATACAACTGCGTTGTACAGAGGAACCCCCGATTTGTCCCAGACCAGAAAGGTCTCTCTCTGATTTGAGATGCCGCAGCAGAGAATATCCCTCTTTGAGTATCCTTTTGCTTCTGCACCGTCAACCGAGTTTTTCACAGCCGTCAAAACGGAGCGGTAGATTTCATCTCCCTTCTGCTCTACATAGCCGTCTCTTGGATAACAGGATTCCAGTGGAGCCCGTCCGTCGCTGACGATTTCTCCCCTGGTATTGAAGAGTACGGCTTTCGAGCCGCTTGTTCCCTGGTCTATTGCCAGAATAAGTGTTTCAGACATTGTCCCATCCTTGATGTCAGTTCTTAAGCAGTTTCAGGCAGGTATCCATTATACCCTCAGAGTCAAGGCCGTAGCCCTTTTTTATATCCTCTCTGGGAGATGCCGGGGCAAACTCTCCTTCCGGTACACCCAGTTTTTTGAGCTTCACTCCCAGTCCTCTCTCTACTATAAGGTCGGAAAGCAGGCTTCCCAGGCCGCCGTAGAGTGTATGTTCCTCTGTACTGACTACGGCCGGAATTCCGGCAAGCTCTTCGGCAAGAGCGTCCCTGTTCAGAGGCCGCAGAGAGGGCAGGTTTATAAGCTTGACAGAGACTCCCCTGGCTTCAAGGCTCTCCGCTGCTTTGACAGTTTCATGAACAATTGTTCCTGTACTTATAATGGCAATATCACTGCCCTCTCTGAGGACCACGGGGGCACCGGGAGTAAACCTGTATCCGGAATGGTGGATATTATCGGCCTTGAAGCTGTCGAGTCTGATGTAGACCGGGCCTTCTTTGGTAAAGGCATATTCTGTGATCTGAGCTGTCTCCTCAGGATCACAGGGTGCGAATACCTCAATGTTTCCAAAGCTCAGAACTGTTGACAGATCATCCAGGCAGTGGTGGGTCGGTCCCAGTGAGCCATAGGCAAAACCGGGGTTGAGGCCGACAAGTTTTACATTGGTGTTTGAGTAGCAGATGTCGGTTTTAACCTGTTCGTTAGACCTCCCCATAAGAAAAGGGGCAGCATTGGCTGTAAACGGTATCATCCCTCCCAACGACATTCCTGCGGCCATACCCACAAGGTTCTGCTCGGCAATACCTACATTGACAACAGAATCGGGAAAGTCTTCCATAAAGGGTTTTATCCGGCAGGTTGAACTTGAATCGCTGACCAGGACAACCAGTTTTTCGTTTGCCTTTCTCAATTTAGTAATGGTCTCTACAAAACTGTCTCTTATCTCTGTCATAACTACTCCAGCTCCTCGATAGCTTTCTGAACTTCTTCTCCTACAGGTATTCTGTGGTGCCATGAGGGCTGGTCTTCTATAAAGGAAACACCTTTCCCCTTGGTTGTTCCGGCCAGGATCAGATGGGGCTTGTCCCCTCCTGTCTTGCAGGTTTCGATACATTCTATGATCTGTTTCGGATCGTTTCCGTCTATCTTTTTTACAGAGTAGCCGAAGGACTCGAACTTTTTGTCCAGAGGTTCCAGAGCCATGATCTTCTCGGTTCTGTCAGCCAGTTGAAGGCCATTCCTGTCAACAATGACAATCAAATTGTCCAGTTTAAAGTGGGCTGCACTCATGGATGCCTCCCAGTTGGAGCCCTCTTCCAGTTCTCCATCGCCAAGAAGAACAAAAGTTCTGTATTTCAGATTCTGTTTCTTTGCCGCAAGGGCCAGACCCACGGCGACGGGAAGACCATGCCCCAGGGCTCCTGTATTAAACTCAACCCCGGGAGTCTTCTGCCTCACAGGGTGTCCAGGCAGTATGGAATCCTTTCTCAAGTATGTATTTAGTAATGACTTTTCGATTATTCCGGCTTCTGCAAGTGTGCAGTAGTACCCTCCGACGCCATGTCCCTTGCTGAGGATGAATCTGTCTCTCGCAGGTGATTTCAGGTTTTTCGGGTCGTATGCAAGCATATTGAAGTATAGTGAGGCCAGAATGTCGGTTTCAGAAAGATCCGCTCCTGTATGACCTGCACCTGCAGATGAATTCATATGTATTATGCTTTTCCTAATTCTTCTGGATTTTTCCAGGATATCCGCCGGACTCAAGCAAAATGGGTTCTTCATATCAATTTAATCCTTTTAGTAGTAATTGATGCCTTGAGAATAACACCTTGTTTTTCGTATGTCAATCTAAAACGAAAGTAAAAGAAAGTCTAAACGAAGATTAAAGACCTATAACAAAGATGAAGGAAGAATTAAAAGTTGACATATGGAAATACGCATGCTAAAACGTAGATAAAAGAAATAAAAGGAGGCCGTAATGGTCAAGAAACTTTTCGTTTTGTTGATGGTTCTTTTTGTATCGATGAGCCTGTTTGCAGGGGGGCAGCAGGAGAGCGGTAAGAGCAGTAGTAATTTAATCGTTATTATTACTCCTTCACATGACAACCCTTTCTTTAAGACAGAGGCTGTAACCGCAGATACTGAGGCAAAGAAGCTGGGTTATACGACTCTGGTGCTCTCACATGACGATGATGCCAACAAGCAGGACCAGCACTTTGATACAGCCATCGCAAGTAATGCCGTAGCTATTATCTGTGATAATGCCGGTGCCGATGCAACTGTAGGTGCCGTAAGAAAGGCCAAGGATGCGGGAATCCCCACATTCCTGATTGACCGCGAGATAAATGAAAATGGACTTGCCGTAAGCCAGATCGTTTCCAACAACTATCAGGGAGCTCTCCTTGGTGGTGAAAAGTTTGTTGAGCTGATGGGTGAGTCCGGAATGTTCGTTGAGCTTGTTGGTAAAGAGTCTGATACAAACGCCGGTATCCGCTCTAAGGGATATCATGAAGTTATTGACCAGTACCCCGGAATGGAGATGGTTGCAAGACAGAGTGCCAACTGGAGCCAGACAGAGGCATTTGAAAAAATGGAGTCTATTCTTCAGGCAAACCCTGATATCAAGGGTGTAATCAGTGGTAATGATACAATGGCTATGGGTGCAATGGCTGCCCTTAATGCAGCTGGTATGGGCCATGTAATTGTTGTCGGCTTTGATGGAAGCAACGATGTACGTGACTCAATCCTCGGTGGTGATATTAAAGCCACAGTTCTCCAGACAGCAGCGACGAACGCTATTATGGCTGTTCAGCAGGCTGACAGCTACATCAAGACAGGAAGCACAGGTCTACCTGAAAAACAGTTGACTGACTGTATTCTGATTGACAGTTCCAATGCAAGCAAACTGGATGACTTTGCTTTAGCTGACTGATTTATTAACGACATACAGCTCCTTCCTCTTTGATTCGAGGAGGGGGCCGTGTTGCCTGGAGTGTTTATGTTTAAAAAATTGTTCAGAGTTCCTTTCTGTATTTTTCTATTGGTGCTGACCGCTTCATGTACAATCGTTCATCATGATGAGGCAAAAAATCAGAACAGTGAAGGTGTTACATTCTATTTTGACAGCGCCGACTTTAATGCTGTGGAATTTGTAAAGGAAAATTGGGACAGCCGTATCATTCCTGAAATCAAGGAGAATGCGGTTTCATTAGATGAGCTTCTGGAACAAATCCGAAGGGATGAAGAATCAGCAGTCTCTGAGTATGGAATCAAGAAAGAAGTGACATCCCCGTACAGTTTTATTGTAAAAGGCGAGTATCCTGTTAAAGAACTCGATCGGAGTTCTGCCGTTGGGCTGCTCTATCTGGATCTGGGTGACCTTGGTGACGGACACTGTGCTCTGCAGGTTGGACCTGTTTTCAAGTTGAGTACAATCCGTGATTCCCTCTCATTTATCAACTTCGGTGATTTTGTAAATCAGATTGAATTCGCAAATGTCTCTCGTGAGATCAATTTTTATATAAGGGACAATGTGGCTTCCGTTATCGGCGAATCTCTTCCCGAAGAGAGTACCGTCTCCTTTTATGGAGCTTTCAGTATGGATAAGGACGGAAAAGTCATTGTAACTCCTGTCATTCTGGACAGTCCGGCAGGAGAGTAATAATGGATGAGAGTAAAAAAGCCGGGAAGGAGATTCTTCTCAGAGCTGAAAATATAAGGAAAGTCTATCCGGGGACTACGGCACTGAAGGGTGTGGATTTCAATGTGTACAAGGGTAAGGTCAATGTCCTGGTTGGCGAAAATGGTGCCGGAAAATCCACTCTGATGAAGATTCTTTCAGGAGTTGAAACTCCTACCAGCGGGAACATCCAGCTTGGTGGTCAGGAATTCAGTCATTTCACTCCCAAAACCGCATCAGAACAGGGAATAGGGATTATATATCAGGAACTCAATCTTTTTCCCAATATGAATGTGGCAGAAAACATCTTTCTGGGTAAAGAGATCGAATCAAAACCAGGATGGATTGATCATAAGGAACAGGAAGACCGGGCCAGGGAGCTTCTAATGAAGCTTGAGCAGGATATTGATCCGAAAATGCTGGTGCAGAGTCTTAAGGTGGGACAGCAGCAGATTGTTGAAATCGCCAAGGCTCTTTCTGAAGATGTTTCCATTCTGATTATGGATGAGCCTACATCGGCCCTTTCAAAGACCGAAGTAGATGTTCTGTTTCAGATTATCGATGAATTGAAGAGCAATGGCGTTTCCATTATCTATATTTCCCACAGGCTGGAGGAACTGATTCAAATCGGTGATTACATCACAGTGCTCCGGGATGGTGCTCTGATTACAGAAAGACCAATGGAAGAGGTCAATCTGCAGTGGATCGTCAGTTCCATGGTAGGTGGTGACAGCAGTAAGATCTTCCACTCCGGTCAAAGAAGCATTGGGGATACCGTTCTGAAGGTTGAGAATCTATTCCTTCAGGGAAGCGCGGAAGAACCTCTTCTGGATAGAGTTTCTCTTGAGGTAAATAAAGGAGAGGTTCTGGGAATATACGGTCTGCTCGGAGCCGGACGGTCGGAACTTCTGGAGTCAATCATGGGAATCCATGAGAGTGCCAGGGGCCGTTTCTATCTGGATGATGAGGAACTTGGAGAGCCTGATATCAAGGAAAGGATCAAGAAGGGCATAGCTCTGGTTCCGGAAGACAGGCAGAGGGAGGGTCTGGTTCAGACTATGAGCGTCTCCCATAACATGACCCTGGCAGGGCTCTGGAGAATTGTTCAGAGCAAGTTTCATATCGGAAGCAGAAAAGAGACAGAGAACGTGGACTCCATGTTCAAAAGCATGTCCATAAAGGCACCGGGACCGGAAGTCCTTATTACATCACTCAGCGGAGGGAACCAGCAGAAGGTAGTCTTCGGAAAGAGCCTTCTGACAAATCCTAAAGTACTCCTTCTGGACGAACCTACAAGAGGTATCGATGTCGGGGCCAAGGGTGAGATCTTCAATATTATGAATGATCTGGCAGAGAAAGGGCTGGGGATTATCCTGGTTACTTCGGAACTGAAAGAGATTATGGCCATTTGTGACAGGGTTATTGTTCTGTCAAAAGGGAAGGTCACTGGAGAGTTTACCAAAGATGCAATTAATGAGGAGGCATTGGTGAATGCCTCTGCCATCGGTCATATGACCACATCTCAAAGAACGGTAAGGGAACATGTATGAATAAATTAATGAGAAGCGATATTTCAATTGGAATGGTTCTTCTGAAGCTGAGAACCGTCATTGCACTGGTCTTTCTGACTGTGATCTTTACGGTACTCCTGCAGACTGGTCGGGGAATAAACTTTCTCCATCCCCTCAATTTGATCACCATCGGAAAGCATGTCGCCATTACGGGAATTCTGGCCATTGGTATGACATTCGTGATTATTACAGGTGGAATAGATCTCTCTGTGGGCTCCATTGTCGGTCTGACAGGAATGATTGCCGGGGGACTGATTCATGAGGGGCTGGTTCTTAATATTTTCGGAATCACAATCTACTTCCATGTTCTCGTTATAATGCTGATCTGTCTGATACTGGGAACTTTAATAGGAACGGTCAACGGCCTGTTGATAACCAAACTGAATGTAGCTCCCTTTATAGGAACCCTCGGTATTATGTATATAGCCCGGGGATTTGCCAACATCCGTTCCGGAGGAGCAACCTTCCCCAATCTTCAGGGCAAGGTTGAGCTGGGCAATACGGGTTTTCCCATTTTAGGTGCCGGACGGATACTGGGACTGCCTCTGTCCATCTGGATCATGATTGTGCTGCTAGCCCTGACTCTCTATGTCTCCAGGAAGACTCCTTTAGGCCGGCATATTTATGCTATCGGCGGTAACAGGCGTGCAGCAGAACTCTCAGGGGTTCAGGTCGGGCGGACAACAACCCTGGTCTATATGTTTTCGGGCTTTTGTTCTGCCATAGTCGGGCTTATAATTGCAAGTCAGCTTGTGGCTGCCCATCCGGCTACAGGAGAAAGTTATGAGATGAATGCCATTGCCGCTGCCGTTCTGGGGGGTACATCCCTTTCCGGCGGGATCGGAACCGTCGGAGGAACCATTGTCGGTGCCTTTGTTATCGGGGTATTGAGCGACGGACTTGTTATGTTGGGAGTTTCCCAGTTCTGGCAGAATGTCATAAAAGGATTTGTAATCATTGCAGCTGTTGTTTTTGATCAGATGCAGCAGAAGATGAATGCAAGATCCACAGAATTGAAAGATAAAAAAGCAAGAAAGGAAGATGTAGCATGAATAAACGCAAAATGACCTTCGGTGTCATCGTCGGAACCAGAGGATTTTTCAACCCAGAGCTGGCCGCTGCCGGACGGGTTGAAATTCTGGATGTACTGGAAAAGAAGAAAATTGATGTTGTTATTCTGGACAGCTCCGAAACTCCCACAGGTGTGATCGAGGGCCATGAGGATGCAGAGAAGTGCGCCGCCCTCTTCAAGGCAAACCGTGAAATCATCGACGGTATAGTCGTGATCCTTCCCAACTTCGGCGATGAGATAGGAATCATCAACTCCATCAACATGGCTGACCTGGGTGTTCCCGTTCTTGTGCAGGCTTCCAACGACCAGAACGACAAGGTGGATGTGCTCCACCGCCGAGACGCCTTCTGCGGAAAAATCTCTGTATGCAACAACCTCTATCAATACGGTATTCCCTTTACCAATACAAGCAGTCATACCTGCGATATCAAGTCAGATGAGTTCAGCGCCGATCTGGACCGCTTTGCCGGTGTCTGCCGTATCGTCAAAGGAGTGAAAGGGGCAAGAATCGGTGCTATCGGCACCCGTCCCGCAGCCTTTCAGACAGTCCGCTTCAGCGAAAAGCTGATGCAGAAAGCCGGTGTGACTGTGGTTCCCGTTGATCTGTCGGAGATCATCTCCGCCGCCGATGCTCTGGCAGATGATGACGCCGCAGTTAAGGCTAAAATTGAAAAGATCCATGGATACGGGAAGGTGCAGGACCACATCCTGAGCGCCGAGATTGTAAAACAGGCCAAGCTTTCTGTTACTATTGACCGTTTTGTGGCTGACAACAAGCTTGATGCCACTGCCGTACAGTGCTGGGACAGTATTCAGAACAACTATGGCTGTGCCACCTGCCTTTCCATGAGCATGATGGGAGAGATCGGAGTTCCCTCCGCCTGTGAGATGGATGTAGCCGGTGCCCTCTCAATGTATGTCCTCCGTCTGGCTGCCGAAGAAGCTCCCGGCTTTCTGGACTGGAACAACAACTTTGACTATAACCGTGATATCTGCGTCTGTACCCACTGCAGTAACTATCCCGCAAGCTTTATGGGCAGCCCCCTTGAGATCGGACAACTCGATGTTCTTGGCGGTACCATAGGGCAGGAAAAGTGCTTCGGCGCCGTTAAGGGAATGGTCGCTCCCGGTGAGATGACCTATCTGAGAGTCTCCTCGGATGATCCCAGAGGCACTCTGAAGGCATACTCCGGCGAGGGTGAGTTTGTTAAAGAAGAGTATGGAATGGACGGCGGAATTGCAGTGTGCAAGATTCCCGGCCTGAACGCTGTGATGGATCATATCTGCCGGAATGGATTTGAGCACCATGTGGCCATGGTCCGGGGCAATGTGGGGGATATTGTGGAAGAGGCTCTTGTCCGCTATCTGGGCTGGGAATTCAAGGCTCTCTGACTCCCTTCTGCAGAGAATCCTGCCGGAGCAAAAAAAGAGGCTGTCTCCAGGGACAGCCTCCAATAACCGTTTCAGGCAGGTTTATTCTACAGCCTAGCCTTTGATCTTGATAGAAAGGGGAGCAGGCTTCTCTTTGCGGGGGAGTTCCAGGGTCAGAAGACCGTTCTTCATCTCCGCTTCGAACTTGCTGCTGTCCAGGTCCTCGGGAAGAACAAAACTTCTTTCAAAGACAACCTTGTCTTCATCCTTCTTCTTTTCTCCTCTCTCCAGAGCCTGGATTGTGAGAAGGTTTTCCTTCACCTGTATATCAAGGTCTTCAGCACCGAAACCGGGGAGTTCCGCTCTCAGAACCACTCTGGTTTCTTCGTTCTCAATCTTTACAACCGGCTTGCGGGGAACCGCTTCATAACCTCTGCTGAACTCTTCCATCATTCTGTCCATTTCCTTCCAGGGGTTTACATTATTTACTCTGCTTACTGTTCTTGCAGGATTTCTTCTTACTACTAAACTTGTCATATCATTTACCTCTCTTGTTTTCTCTTTTCGTGATACCCCGGGGCACCCCCGGGGATAGATTTATTTGTATGATCAGGCTTTAACCTTGATAACCCTTGGGGCAGGTTTTTCCCTGCGGGGAAGTACCATCGTCAACAGACCGTTTTTCATTTCGGCTTCAAACTTTTCACTGTTCAGGTCTTCAGGAAGAACAAAGCTCTTTTCGAAAACGACTTCCTTCTCTTCTTTTGTCTCTTCACTTTCAGCTTCTACTTTTATCTCTTTGACTCTGAATGCCTGAATTGAAAGCAGGTTTTCCTTGACCTGAATATCAATATCCTCTGCACCGAATCCGGGAAGCTCAACCTTAAGGCTTACTTCCGCCTCTTTGTTGTCAATTTCAACATGGGGTTTACGGGGCTCATCCTGAACTCTGTAAAAGGAGTCCCAAATCTTGTCGAACTCTCTCCAGGGATTTACCTGTGCATTTCTTCTTACTACCATATTTGTCATATCTGTAACCTCCAGATTTTATTTGCTTACGTTCTAACCCCTATATTGCATAGACCGTGCCAAAAATTTGTGAATTAGTTTTAAATATTTATACAGTAAGTAAATAATAATATTTAACTGTATTTTCTGAGATTAAGTTTCCCGAAAGAAAATTAAAAACTTTCCAATAACAGGGTGGGATGTGTCTTTTTGATACAGCCTCTTACAGAGGAAAAAATGGTGTGTCAAAATAACCCTTAGTGGAATAAATGACTCACTATTGCCCGGTTTTGACTGTGTCATAGGGAGTCAGAATGGCTCAAACAACTTGTCTGTGCTATGCTCGTTATCATGAGTTTTCGGGAGAGGAAGGATAATAAACCCTTGAAAGGGGAGGTCTCAGGCCGTGTTACGGCAGCTGTGCTGGGCGGCGGAGGCAGCAGACGTTTCGGCAGCAGCAAGGCTCTATATATATGGCAAGGTAAGTCACTTGTGGATCGTGTAATCGAGAGCGCGTCTCTGATGACCGATGACATCTATCTTCTTGGCGGTCGTGCCGTGAATTTCCCGGATTCTCCGGTTCCTGTTCTGGAAGACCTGAAAGGGGAGGAACCGACTCCTTTGAGAGGTATCTGCGCCGCAATCCCCTATGTCAGGGAGTGGCTTCTGCTTCTGGCTTGTGATATTCCATTTTTTGATGAGAGGGTTCTCAGGCTTCTGTGGGAGCACAGGAGTCATGAAAGGGCGGTCGTTATCAAGACCGACGGCCGGTATCATCCCTATCTGGCTCTTTACCCTAAGAGCCTGCTCTTCTACTGGCAGGAGGCATTGGATGCAGGTTCTCTCCGTCTGCAGGGGATTATTGAAGCCATGCCCAAAACGATTATAAGTGAAGAGGATCTGGATGCTGCAGGGGTGGAGACATTCCGTATTGCCAATATCAACACCCCCGGAGATCTGGAAGCCCTTAATAAGATCAGGCTCTGATTTTCAATACAAGCTTTCTGGCTTCTACGGGATTGCCTTCTTTAACCTGGCAGCAGGGCATATGGGGATCTTCGGGAAAGAAGATACTGAATGTTCCCGGCTCAAGATAGCAGAATGTTGTATTCTTATGGCTGTAGAACTCAATGTCCTTTTCGCTGCTGTAGGGAACTGTGACTGTCAGATTCTGTGATCCTGTGTAGCCGATCATCTCCTCTCCGGAGATCATGTACTGAATATCAATGTAGTTCCGGTGGGCTTCGATCTGCTTTTCAGAAACAGCTGCAGTATTATAGCTCTGAACAAGGGCAAATACACTGTCTCCGTCAATCTCATAGCGTCCCGTTTCAAGGGAGGCAAGGTCGTTGTTCCTTATAAAGTCAAAGGCCTTTTTAAAGCCTGTGTGCAGGGTTTCATATCTTTCTGCATTCTCAATTCTGTCGAGTACCATTCTTTCATCCTTAAAATTATGATGCCCCGGGACATTCGGGGACGACTTAACAGTAATCCTATTTCAGATTCTGTAAAAGCCCTTTAGCTCCTGTGCAGGAATATTTGGATTTTTATGACATTGCCGGCTGTTTTTATGCAGAGGCATATTATTCCCCACTCAAAGAATTTGTCACTGAAGGGATCATGAAGAGCCGCTTCGGATAGAGAATGAACAGCCTGCTCAGATCGGGATCAGAAAAAAAATATTACGGTATATTGAACATTTTTTTTTAAAATCAGATCCTGAATAAAGGGACACAAAGTTTATTGAAATACTTTTTCCATCTTAAGGCGAAAGAGTCCTGTTCAGGTATCAGGAGGTGGTTCTGAGACCGTTTTGAGAAGACTATAGAGTCGGGGTTCTGACTTTTTACAGCATGCCGTCATACCAGGTTCTGATTCAGCGGCGTGCTTTAAGGTTATTTACAGGACGCAAAAAGCTACGTAAATGTAATTAAATATACTTTCAAGCTTCACACGTATCATTTTTGCTGTTCGAATATCCTACTATTACAGATTTTAATGAGGAAAGAATATGACAGGAGAAGAAATCAAAAAAAAACAGAAGCAGTACAATCTGCAGTCCTGGAGCGCCCAGAGGAATATTGACCCTATTCCTGTAGAGAAAGGGGAAGGCATCTATTTCTGGGACTATGACGGCAACCGCTATACTGATATGTCGTCACAGCTTGTAAACATGAACCTGGGCTTCGGAAACAAGGCAATCAATCAGGCCATCAAAGACCAGGTGGACAAGTTCTGTTTCGCTGGACCCTCTTACGGTGTAGAGTCCAGAGCTCAGTTGGCCGAGAAGATCATCGGGCTGATGCCCGACAACATGGGCAAGGTATTTTTTACAAATGCCGGTGCCGAGTCCAACGAGAATGCCGTTAAGATTGCCCGTATGTTTACAGGAAAGTTCAAGGTCTTCAGCCGTTACAGGAGCTATCATGGTTCCTCATTCGGAGCGGGAAACCTGACTGGTGAACCCAGACGCTACGCCCTGGAACCCGGTGCTCCCGGATTTATCAAATTCTTCGATCCCTATATCTACCAGGAAGCCATCAAGTTCGAATCAGAAGAGAAGGCGACAGAGTACTACCTTGCCAAACTGAGAGAGCAGATTGTTTATGAAGATCCCGATAATGTCGCGGCCATTGTTCTGGAAACCATTACAGGCTCCAACGGTATTATTATCCCCCCTGAAGGATACCTGCCCGGAGTACGCAAGATCTGTGATGAGTTCGGTATTATGATGATCTGCGATGAAGTCATGGCAGGCTGGGGAAGAACAGGAAAGATGTTCGGATTCGAGAACTTCGGTGTTAAGCCCGATATTGTGACCTTTGCAAAGGGTGTAACCTGCGGGTACACCGCCCTGGGTGGAGTTGCAGTCAGCAAAGAGATTGCCGAGTACTTCGATGACAACGTACTTTCCTGCGGTCTTACATACAGCGGACACCCTCTGGGATGCGCTGCCGGTGTGGCTACAGTGGACTACTACCTGAACAACAACATTCTGGAAAACGTCAATAAAGTCGGAAAAGTTCTGGGTGGAATTCTGGAAGATCTCAAGGTGAAACATCCCTCTGTTGGTGATGTCCGGTACATCGGTCTTTTTACAGCCATCGAACTTGTAAAGGACAAGGAGACAAGGGAACCCCTGGTACCCTACGGCAAAGACCCTGAGGGAACCATGAAAAAGATCCTTGGAAAGCTGAAAGAGAAAAAGTTCATGACTTACTCCCATGAGAATGTGATTATTGTCGCTCCTCCTCTTATCATCACTGAAGAGCAGATCAATGAAGAGATGGCCAAGATGGATGAAGTGCTGACCTGGGTCGATCAGGAACTGCTGTAATAATAATGAAATGAAAGTGAAGAGGCTGCCCTTTCGGGACAGCCTCTTTTTTTATACTCTTATAAACCGTCCGGGCATCTCCATTCCAGGAGGATCTATCTGCTGAGCAGTCTCAGGTGTAATTACAATCCTGCCGTTCACAATGACCCTCTGTATGCCTGCAGGTGGGAGGGGATTTCCCCTCTCATCCTCTCTGTCTGATACCGCAGATTCATCCATAACTGTAATATCTGCAAAGTATCCCTCTTTTATGACCCCTCTTCCGGGAATCCCAAGGCGTTCTGCCGCGGCTCCGGTCATCTTCCGAATGCACTCTTCCAGAGGCAGCAGGCTGTTCTCCCTGTTCAGTTTCAGAATCCGGGGAAGGGAGCCGTAGATGGCGGGATTGTTGACTCCTTCCCGCTCGGCCCAGGCATCGGTCTGAAAGTAGGATCGGGGATTTGCAATCATGGCATTCAGTATCACGGGGTTGGAGTAATCCTCCATCAGGACAGAGGCTGTTCCTTTGCTTTTTCGGACAAGGTCGCATAGAGTTTTGAATTTGCTCTGCTTCAGCTTTACGGCAATCTCCGCAAGATAGAGTCCATTGTACTCTTCCCACTCGGGGCAGGCCGTATTGGTCACCCTAATCTGGTCATAGCCGAATCCAAGAACGACTTCCATCGCCTTTATTTCAATCCACAGCCTTTTGAGGGCGGTCCTGTTTTCAAGATTGTTTTTCAGGTCAGCCAGAAACCACTCGGGAAGGATCACATTGATCCGGCTGGCTCCCAGGGAGTAGCCGTAGGTATCAAAGCAGATATCAACTCCTCTTTTTGCAGCCTTGCGAAACAGCTCAATTGTACGTCCTGCAGTCTTCCAGCTCTTTGAACCGACAAAGATAAGATGGGAAAACTGAAGGCGCACTCCCGTCTTTTCTGCAAGTTCAATCATGTCTTCAACCGCCAGAATATGGTGGGGTATGCCGAAGGGCTTCATGGGGTAGGTTCCGGAGACAGCGGATGAGGCCCGGGGGTGAACCGCCAGCACCTTATTGTATGAGGCCGCCAGACGGGCAACAGCTTCAAGCTCCCGCTTGTCTGCAAAGACCCCCGGTTCATACTGGAGTCCCAGGGATATGCCGCAGGCGCCCTGTTTCAGGCTCTCCTCCATCAGTTCAAGCATCCGGGTCAGCTCATCCTCTGAAAGAGGGGAGGGGTCATAACCCCGGATGGCTGTTCTTGTGGTCCCGTGGCCCACATAGGAGAGCATATTCAAGGGGCTGCCGCCCTCTGCAATGTGATCTGCGAAACCGTTGGTATCCATCCAGCTCAGCTTTGCTCCACCCGAGCGGAAAAGATTGTCAGTCAGAAGTTCCCTGTAGGGGTGGGAGAGGGGGAATCCGAAGGTGCTGAAACCGCAGTTCCCGCCAACGGCTGTGGTCACTCCCTGCTGGAGGAAGGGCATCATCAGGGGGCGGCTGCCCTCATTTCCGGCATACCAGTCCAGATGGGAGTGGATGTCTATGAAACCGGGGCAGATCAGATGCCCCTGACAGTCTATCCGGGGTGTCTCGCCGCCGGCGATGCCTATATCATCCGGGCTGCCTTCCTTTTCCAGAACCTTTGCAATGCGGTCACCCTCAATCAGTATGTCCGCTCTTCTGACTGATCTGCCAGTGCCGTCGGCAAGGCGGCCGTTTACGAGCCAGTATTTATCCATCTAATCCTCTTAATAAATATGTATCGGATCTATTCAGTTCAGGGATTCTTTTGTTTTGATAATTGTATAGAGGGTTTCATTCACAGGAACTTCAAGGCTCAGAGTTGAGGCTCTCCTTATAAGTTCTCCCGCAAAAGATTCCACTTCGGTCTGACGGCCCGCTTCCATATCCTGGAGCATGGATGTCTTTCCTTCCGGTCCCAGGGAGTTCAGAACAGGGTACCAGCGCTGCAGATCACTGTTATCCAGGTCAACACCGCTGCTGCGGGCCACAAGGATCGTTTCCTTCATGGCCTTGTCCATCAGGTTCCTCAGTTCCAGGTCCTGCTGGAAACGGCCGTAATATGCACCTGTTACAGCGGATATCTGATTGACTCCGATGTTGATCATCCACTTGTACCATAGTTCCTTATGGATGTCCTCGGGGACCTGATAGTCCAGGCTGCACCTGTCGAGAAAGGATTTGACTCTTGCCAGAGCAGGAACGGGATCATTGGTCTTTGAACCCAGTACCAGTTTTCCTTTTCTGGTATAGCTGAGAACAGGCCCTTCCTTTACGGCATCCATTCCAAGTGCGGCTGTGTAGAGGACTGTTGATTCTGGACAGAGTTCCTCAATCCTGCCTTCGCTGCTGATTCCGTTGAGAACGGAAAGGATCACAGTGTCCGTTCCGGCTGACGCCAGAAGCAGGGGAGCAATTTCTTTCATATGGTAGTTTTTTACTGCCACGATAATGAGGTCCGGCTGAACATCCGATACAATCGGGTTCTGTGCAGCAAACTGCCGCTCACGTCCGTTGATTGTATAAACTGTCTCATTTATGGCTGAACAGCGGCTGTCCCCTGCCAGAAAACAGGCTTCCTTACCGAGAACTTCCGCCATGGATTCAATATAAAGGAGCCCCAATGCTCCGGCTCCGATGATGCCCACACTTGTAATTTCACTCATGGATCAAGAATAACCTGAGATGGAAAAGATGACCAGTATGTTTTCTATTGACCGGGACCGGGCGTATATTTTATATGCCGGATTTTATTGAATCCTCATGGGAGTCCCGCTTTACAACCCGGGGGAGGGTCACTGTAAAACAGCTTCCCTTTCCTGTCTCACTCTCTACCTCGATACGGCCTCCGCAGAGCTCTATGATCCTTTTCACTATGGAAAGTCCCAGTCCCAGTCCTCTGCCTGTATCCTTTCCTCTGTAGTATTTGTTAAAGATCCGGGGGATCTCTTCTGGATCAATTCCAGGGCCTGAATCCTCCACAGAGACAACAAGCTGCTGATCTGTTTCATTGAGTCTCAGGGATATCCTTCCATCTTCGGGAGTGTAGCGTACAGCATTGTTCAGGAGATTAATCCAGAGCTGGCTCATAATCTCTCTGTTTCCAATGAATTTTGCCTCTCCGAGGTCTGCGGTGATTTCGATGTTCTTTCTCTCCCATTCCGACTCCAGAAGAATCAGGCACTCCCTGAGCTGCTCATCCAGAGAATATTCACTCTTGTTCATAATCCACTGCTGGGACTCCAGTTTTGCAAGTAGAAGGGTGTTCCGGGATAGATCCGAGAGCCTTCTGGACTCTGATGAAATGATCTCAAGGTAGCGGACCTGCTCCTCCCGGGGAAGCTCCTCCTCCAGCATCAGCGAGGCAAAACCGCCTATAGACATAATGGGTGTCTTGAACTCATGGGAGAACTGGTTAACAAAGTCGTCCCGAAGGGATTGAACTCCCTGAAGTTCCCGGGTCATCTTATTAAAGTCTGTAAATATATCGGATAGCGGACCTGCCTCTTCCAGGTTCAGGGTGACATTGAAGTCCCCTTTAGCCACTCTTGTAATCCCGTTTACAAGGCTGGATACGTATCCGTTGGCGACCCTCAAAGTCCTGCTTGTGAGTATCCCCAGAATCAGACCCATAGGCAGCAGCATCCCCAGGGCATTTGAGGGGTTGTAACCGACGCCGCCTTTCAGAACCTTGTAATCAATAAATTCAATCATCAAAAAGGTCCCGACAGAACCTATGATAATCAGATGCACCATCCAGACGACCTTGCGTCTCAGTTTTGAAACGGGATCGGTATACTTTTCTTTTGCCATTATGATTCAACCTCAGCCTTGTAGCCTATTCCTTTCACGGCTACGATTTTAAGTTCATTCACCCCTTTCAGCTTGCTTCTTATCCGGCTGATGTGGGTTTTGACTGTATCCTCACTGCTCTCTGTCTCATAGCCCCATATCGCTTCCATCAGTTGACTTTTAGTATAGATTCTTCCGGGATTGGAGAGCAGTTTGTAGAGCAGTTCGAACTCTTTTCTGGGCAGTGTCACAGATCCCTCTTTGGAACTAATGGTGTAGGATTCCATATCGGCTGTCAGTGAGCCGGCTTTAATCTTCTGATCCTGCTCAATCTGATAACGCCTCAGCAGTGCCTGGACCCGCCAGATAAGTTCTTCCTTGTCGAAGGGTTTTGTGAGATAGTCATCGGTGCCCAGTGAGAATCCCTGCTTTTTCGCTTCAAAAGACTGGTTGGCCGTCAGCATCAGAACGGGAATCATGGAGCCTGACTTCCGGAGGGATTCCACCAGGGCGAAACCGTCGGTGCCGGGCATCATTATGTCCGTGATCAATAGATCTATTCTGTTGTCGGCCAGGGCGTCAAGCGCCTCATCTCCATCCCTGACTGCAATGACATCAAAAAGGTTTTTAAGCCGCTGTGTAATAAGAAGTTTCAGGTTTTCATCATCTTCGGCTACAAGTATTACAGGCACTCCTCTTCTCCTCCAGGTGAAAATGGATACCTCATACTATACACTTTTTTTCAGGCCCGGGCTTCTTCACAGGTTCTGCTCTGCAGGTTTTCCGGGGTATTGAAAATACCGCTGTGGTTTCCTTCCATAACACGGGCGATAATATTTCCGGCTTTCAGAGGCATAATTCTGTAGAGAATATCCATAATTTTTGCATCCTTTCCGATGAGGATCTTGGCTTTGTTTTTTTCAATCCCTTCAATAATTGTTTCGGCGGCCTTAGTGGGGGAGGTCGGTTTCATTGCCGCCTTATCCTTCTGGTCTTCAAGATTCCCCTCCTCTCTCAGTCCTGAATTGGATTTGATATTTGTCTCAACTGCTCCGGGGATGATGAGGGAGACCTTTATGCCTGTATGGGAGAGTTCAATTCTCATGCTCTCGGTTGCCAGTTTTACGGCAGCCTTTGAGGCTCCGTAGATTGACTGCCCTGGAACTGGAAGGAATCCGCCCATACTGGATACATTGGCAATGCACGCTTCTTTTTGCTCTGCAAGATAGGGAAGGAAAGCCCGTGTCATATTCATCATTCCATAGAAGTTGATATCCATAACCCGTTTTACGGCATCAAAAGGAAGGTCCGGCATTGTAACGAAGGGCTGAATGATTCCTGCATTGTTTATCAGAATATCCACTCTGCCGTGGTGTTCTGCAATTGCCTCAGCCATATGGCAGACCCGGTCGCTGTCTCTTATATCAGCAATATGGAGAGTCAGCTTGTCGGCAAATTTCCCGGCCATCAGTTTTGTTTCTTCCAGAGCCATCTCATTGATATCTACGGCAGCGACTGATGCTCCCCCTACAAGAAGTTGAAGGACAAGTTCCCTTCCGACTCCACCGCCTGCTCCGCTTACACATACTACTTTGCTGTCAATTTTCATTATATATACCTCACAAAAATTTTCCGCTTTGTCAGTTTCCTGATAGGGACAGCCTGAATGAGAAGAGTAACGGGAAGGTAAACTTTCAATAAAAAAAATAAAAAAATTGAATAGCAGTTTTTTTCCCCCTTGGAAGAGAGAGGCGTTTCATAAGACGCATTCTCTACTGCCTGCTGCTGATTCAGGTCTCGGGAGCTTTCGGCGGACAGGATGTGTTCTCTGGAATCCATGGAAGTAAGGGACGGGATTATCTGGTACAGAGAGTCTTTGACAGGACTTCGTCTTGCAGGAAACGCCCGGTTCCCGCTCAAATACTCCAGCATTCTCCCTAAAAAAAAGCCGCCCTGCAAAGCAAGGCGGCAAAACTCCTGACAGATCTCAGGCCAGGTTGTAAAGCAATGATGAAAGGCAGGTTGAAAAGGCATTGATGAAAGGCTCAGTTGTTCTCAAGCTGAATTCTCTACCCGAAATCCAGCTCCATGTAGATGTGGCCTGTCAGAAGATTCTTACTTGATTTAGCAGCTGTGTACTGCTGGTAACCGGTTGCACTTTTCTGCTGTAGAAGGAAACAGGCTGACAGGACAGTGTCACAATATCCTGATAAAACCATTTCTATATCTCCATCTATGCAGGGCTTCGATCGATAAATAAACTTTTTTAAATATTACCTTTTTAAATAATGGGGACATTGTTGTTGTTTCTTCTCTTTTAGTCAAGAAAATATTATCGAATCACATAATCAACATATACAGGCTGATTCTCTGCGAAAGACCATCACATTAAGCTCCAAAAACAGGATGATTTTAGTTAAAATCGATCTTTTTAATAACACAGAAGCCTAATTTGTTTAAATAGACATAACTTGTGAGCTTGTATTATATGTCTATCTGCTTAAATCAGGATAACAGTCCTGTTTCTTTCAGGAGACAGGAGTACCTTCTTGCAGATCTATAAAAAAATAAAGAGAACATCTGTATATTATTGTGCTGTTGATGGTATTATTGTTCTGAATACATCAGGAGGAGACTATGAAGCTTAAAATTCTGTACCATTCAGGTGCCGGTGCAACAAGAACAATAGCCGAAGTATATCATCAGCTCCTGGGCTGTTCTGACTGCTCCCTCGAAGCCGTTACTCCGAACTTTCAATACAGCAGCCTCTCCGATCTGGATATTCTTGTCTTCGGGTTTCCAACGTATCACTGTGCTCCCAGCAGAACAGCCAGGGAGTTTATTGAAAGAATGCCTGCTTTTACAAAGCCTGTCAGGTTCTTTGTATTTACTGCTTTTTCTCTCTGCTCAGGGAATTCTATTCGAAATCTTGTCAGGGCGGCAGCTGCAAAAAATCTTGTGCTTTGCGGATATGGTTCTTACAGATCTCCTTCCAGTGACCGGAGTCTATTTCTCCCCTATATGGATTCAATGTATCACTTCGGGGTAAGTGTACCGAAACAGATAAGGCATGATGTCATGAAGATCCGTTCCATATTACTGGGGCATCCGGCAGTCAGAATCAGGAAGCCTGTGTTTAAGGCCTATACCCTTCTGAATTTCCCATTAAGCTTTTTTGGCAGACGCAGAAAGTTCAGATTCACCATTCTGCCCGAAAGGTGTATACAGTGCGGGCGCTGCCAGAGCAGCTGTGTGCGCAGCTGCTGGGAGGAGACTGAAACAGGACCGGCTGTCAACTACAGCAACTGTGAGTCCTGTTTCAAGTGCGTACACCACTGTCCGGCTTCGGCAATTATCATCTTCTCCGGATCAATCGATAAAAAGAAACTGTCTATTCCCTACTATATGTCACTGAAAAGAGGTCTGCTGGCCTGAGTTTAACGGGCGGGCAGAAAGAACTCAGGTTCCTTCCTTTCACTGCAGTTTGTATGAAGCTTCAGGCTTATAGGCCCGATTGTTCCCTGAGGAAAGGCCCGGGCTCCTTCAGGGCATATCTTTACACAGGCTGCACAGTGGATGCAGAGCCTTTCATCAGTATTCAGAGGATTCTTTTGATCAACAGCCTGGACAGGACATACCTGAATGCAGTTCCCGCATCCGGTGCATCTCTCAGCTAAGGCCTGGGGAGAAAAGGGATCATCATGTTTTTTCTCTCTGTATGGGCGGTTTCCTGGAATTCGAGGAACTTTATGGTCACCTTTCATTTCCCATAAATTCAGGAGCTTTTGCCCGAAATCCAGCGCGGCTGCCAGATCATCACTGTCAGGACGGTTGGCGGCGATTGGCAGGTCCCGGGATGAAAATGAGTGTTCCCCTATAAATGCGGCACCGGCAATTACATCAAAACCCTGAGCCGTCATTATATCCGACAACTCCAGAAGGGCATCATCAAATGCCCTGTTTCCATAGATTGCAATGACTGCAGCAGGAGTGTTGTCTCCCTTCATCTTTTTTAGCCGTTCCAGGGCTGTGTCAGGAACCCGTCCGGCATAGACCGGTACGGCTGCAAGAACCAGATCATCAGAAGCGAATGCCTTTGCCTCTGCACTGCGGGTGATGTCGACAATTATGCCCTTCCCCTTATCAATGCCTCCGGCAATTGCTTTCACTATCTGTTCTCCGGTACGGGTAGGTGAGAAATAGAGCTGATTAACCATAGACCATCCTTTGACCGGAAGGATCTCCGGACCGACAACAGTCTATCACTGTAGATTATATTGCTCCAGAACCCTTGCAAACGGCTTAAAGACAAACATATACAATTGCTGTTTTTACATATGGCCAGTATTACGATGATATGGCTTCTTTATCATGGTTATCAGTTCAATGGATTCAAGACTATTGAACTCCAGGTGGAGAAAACAGTTCTCAAAATCATACTGCCTCCAGGAGCTCGCTGTTCCCGTTTCAGAAGGATCATCACCTCCGCACTCATAGGCCTTGGAATTGATCTTTCCATCTACATCGCAAAGGGGGTCATCAAACCGGATCTGAAGGGGAAGGGGACCGGTAAACCTTTCTACGCCGTCTTTTCCTCCGCCATAGAGGTGTATCGCCTCAAGGTGCTGATCAGGATCAAATACAAAACCGACACCTTTTTCTCTGCAGGTCATGTACTTCATATCGCTTATTTCAAGAACATGATCACATGAAAACAGTTCGGTATCAACCTCATTTTTCTGCACTTCGTGCAGCGGCGTCCCAAGCAAGTCGGAAAGATAGTAATTCAGCCTCATAAGCCTCTCCGGACAAGATCATAATCCCTGATCTTTTTATATGAATAGTGTTCAACAATTTAATATAATACCGATATTGTACTCTTTCAAGAGTAAAAGGGGAATTTTCCTTTATGCAAGAGGCCGCTCTTCTTTACAGCTCTCTGGACATGAAGTACATCATCCGGTCTCCGGTATGTCCTGTAAAACCGCAGCTGCTGTAGACATTCAGTGCCTTTGTATTACTGGCGTAGACTTCCAGTGTTATTCTGCAGAAACCGTCTCCCTTTGCTTCCTTTTCAATGAGCTGCAGGAATCTGGTCCCGTATCCTTTTTTACGGAATTCCTGTCTTATAAAGAAGTCATGGATGTTAAGAAGGGCCCGGTTTTTAAAGGTTGAAAATCCGGCAAAACAGACGGCTATGCCGATGATATTCTCATCTATTTCAAGAAAGTAGACATGGGAGTTTCCTGTCTTCTGGATATTCTCAACCAGAGTCTCTTCAGGCATTGCCGCAGGATGGTCTTCGTCTGCCATTTCGAGGGAGAAGGCGTATAGCAGTTCTATCAGGGTTTCTGCATCATCTTTACTTGTCAGATCAGTTCTTCTGATTTTTAGATTCATAGTTCACCTCTCTTCGGGTCATTATTTTTTCCCATTCGCTTCGCATTATTATCCTGTTATCAATTATACGGTCAGTAAAAAGTACTCCCCGCAGATGATCTATCTCATGCTGAAAAAGTTCTGATAAATCTCCGGAAAAAGTTCTGTAGCACCGTTTTGAGGTCTCATCATAATACTCCACTGTAATCTCCCTGTGGCGCAGGGTCATTCCAAAAAAGGCTGCATCAGCACTGAAGCAGCTGTCCCATACCTTGAAGGTCTCCGAGCTCTTTCTGATGATTTCAGGGTTGATCATTACAATTCGTTCACCGGATGACTCCATGCATATTATCTTCTTCATAAGCCCGATCTGCGGCCCGGCAATAGCCCGTCCCAATCCCTTCTTTCTTTGAAAATGATGAAGAGTATCCATAAGATCCCTTAAGTAAAGATCAACCGGGTCTTTTGACAAATCAACAGCCTCGGAACTCCCCTTAAGAGTTTCATCACCTATCATCAGGATCTGTTTCACAGCCATAGGAATAACCCCTTGCAATAACTTCTTACTGATTTTGATTTTAACATGATTAATTACTAAAATTATTAATATAAAACTTTTGCAGCGTTGCCTTATCCTGTATTCAGGGAGAGCCGAATATGAAACGCCGTGTTATGTCATTTCTTGTGATTATTTCCATAGGTCTTGTCCTTGCAGCCTGTGCAACAACATCTGTTTCTCCTGAGTCTCTCGAACTTGCCATCCTTGAAAAGGATACACAAACAATTGAGAAAGTACTGACCAGGGGTGTCGATCCGGATACAGCTCCAGTGGGAAGTCTGCCTCCCCTGTTTATTGCGGCCGGTACCGGCAACCTTGATGCAGTTAAAATCCTGCTGGACTACGGAGCCGATCCCGATGTTCAGTCTAGTGAAGGGGGCACACCGGTCACTTTTGCTATTCAGCAGGGATTTCCGGACATCGCAATCCTTCTTATAGAAGAGGGGTGTTCCATCAGTTTGAGAAACAGCTATGGACAGACTCCTCTTATGTTTGCCAGTCAGTACGGTGCTGAGGATGTTACGGCGCTTTTGCTGAAAAAGGGTGAGGATTTAAATGCAAAGGCCAATGACGGAACATCAGCCCTGTTTTTTGCTGTTGCCTTCGGGAAGGTTTCTGTTGTCGATCTGCTGCTTGAGGCTGAAGTTGATGTAAATACTGCAAACACCTTTGACCAGACTCCTCTTATGGCTGCCGCTGCAATGAATAATCTGTACCTGATCTCAAAGCTGATTCTGGCGGGGGTTGATCTGAATCGTCAGGATAACAGGGGATTCAGCGCCGTACAGTACGCAATACTGCAGGGAAAAAAAGAGGCGGCTATCCTTCTTATTGAGCTGGGAGCCAGGACTACATTCCCTTTTTCAAGGGTTAAGATGCTTCCCCGGGATCTTCCCGCCGATCTTTTTGGCCATAAAGACAATCTGCAGGAACTTACTCTGCCCGAGACAGATCCTGCCGGTCTTTTTCCGGGGATGATTCCCTATCGAATTGTCTATACTGAACCGCCGGAAGAGAACTACAGGCTGGCAGTTAAAAATCTGGAGGACTTTTTAATCAATGGAGCTGCCGGTTGTGCCCTCTTCGGCGATGTTCTGATGACAGGGCCCTATATGAGCCGGGTTGCAGGACGGGTTGCGGCCCTTGAAAGTGTAAACAGCACCCGTATTCTGATGCGTATCTATGAAGCCGACGCCATACTTGAGAAGATCTATATCAATGACAATCTTTTTTATCCCGTCAACTACCTGCGGAACAGGCTGCTGGAGGAGGGGGAGCTGGCAATCAGGGCTCCCCGGCCTGATGAGCTGGACTGGTACTGGACAATCATCCCCTATGAACTGGATGATGTGATCCTTGTAATAGAAACCTCTCAGAGCCTCTTTTTTCTGGAATTCAATGACGGTAAGCTGATTTACTTTGATGACTGGACCTGGCTGGAGTGGCCATTGTAGTGGTGCTCCTTCGCTGATTGCCGCCCGGCTTTTTAGGATGAGACTAACCTATGCCCAGAAAATGAACAGAAACGGCAGGTAGAGCAGGTAGATAAGGGTGGAGACAGTAATGGAGTTGGCAACGAAGTCGGTATCCAGCCCGAACATGTCGGCTATGACAATGGGATTGACGCCGATGGGTGCCAGTGAGTTTATCACAAGGACTCTGCGGCTGGTCTCGTCCAGAAACGGCATGCGCGTCACAAACCAGGTGGCTGTTATCCATATGACAAACCGGACAAGAAGGAACGGGAGCAGGGGCCTGACCTGGGCCACGGCATTCCGCAGGTGGATTGAGAGTCCCATACAGAAGAGAATTGTCGGAACGGCTATCGCACCGAAGGTAGCTGTCATTGTTGTGATCATGTGGGGCAGGGGAAACTCTGTGAGCCCTGCGGCAAGTCCCAGAAAGAGCATTGTCAGCAGAGGAATGACGTTATAGAGAATTCCTTTTTTATCGATATTGCCCGATTTTGTCAGTTTCAGGGCAATGACGGTACATGCTGCATAGAAAAAGAGGACCGGCCAGAAGAATGAGGTGTAGAATATGCCTCTCTGAAGCCCTTCGGGGCCGATCAGGACCTCCTGTATCTTCCAGCAAATATAGCCGATGTTGCCTGAAAACCCCACAAGAAGAAGTTCCGACTTGTATTTTGCCGCCCACCTGCTGCGGGGTATAAGAAAGAGGATCAATGCCAGTGTCAGCAGCCAGGCCGCTCCCGAGAATAAAAAGAGAGCTCCTGCCATCGGAATAAGCTGACCCGCTGTATGGGGACTGATATCCCTCATGGTTTCAAAGACCATAAAGGGTATGCAGATACGTATGGCGTACTGCAGGATATGGCTTCGGTGCGCCGGATTTACATAGTTGCCGTTACGGGCCAGTAGACCCAGTATAATGGGAATGAATATTCCAGAGAGGGCTTCGATAAGTGCTGACATTATTTCATTGAGATTGAAAAAAGAATATTAATCAATCCCAATGTACTGTTTTCGTTTTGCGGTGGATAAATCAGGAGCCGAACTTGTGTATTTCAAGGTTCAGTTCAAATGTGCTGTTCTGGTTTTCCCTGCTCAATGCACCAAGGACTTCCGTTCCCCGGGCCAGCTGGCTGATCCCCTGGTTCATCTCCTCGGCCTCGGTCACAAGCTGCTGCTGCCTGGTTTCAAGCTCACTCATATGGCCGGTTATCTGCAGGCTGCTTGAGCGGACTTCATCGCTTATACTGTGCAGCCTGTTTGATCCTTCCAGCACATTATTCAGCGTAAGAAAGTAATCACTAATAAGGGTCTGCAGTTCCAGGTTGCCCTCTTTCAGGGCTATTACAGCAGTTTCGGCGCTCTGGTTCTGAAGGATCAGGCGTTCGATGGTTTCACCGCTCTGCTCCTCTTCCATGGCCATGACATTCAGTTTCTTGTTCAGCTCATTCAGAAGTTCTGTAACCGATGCAGAGTTGCTGCGGACCTGATTGGAGAGTTTTCTCATCTCTCCCGAGACAACAGCGAAGCCCTTTCCGTAGACCCCGGCGTGGGCGGCTTCGATAGAGGCGTTGATGGCCAGCACATCGGTCTGGTCGGCAATGTCCTGAATGGAGGCGATGGCTTTGGCAATCTCGGTGGACTGGGAGAGTATCTCGGCAATCTGCATCTTCAGGAGGTTCATGATTCTCCTGTTCTCAAGGCTCTCCTCTTTAACCTTTTCTGTAAGAAGTACCTGTTCGGCTACGGCGGACTCCTGCTGCCCCATATAAATTTTAACCTGGTCGCCCCGGGCTGCCATCTGGCTGACCTCTTCCTTCTGTCCGCTTGTCATTGCGTTGAGCTGGTCCAGTGTTCCTGCAATTTTATTCACTTCCGCCGCCGAGGAATTTACCTTTTCCTTCATGTCGGCACTGTTGTTGTATACCGTAGCCAGGCTCTCTTTTATCTGGTTGACAGCAGATGAGTGCTCCAGTGCTACGTAGTTAAGCTTTTCTCCGCTGGTTACCTGGGTATCGGCAATTTCAAGAAGGGCCCTGTGGCGCTGGCCAAGGTTCTCCATAAAGCGGTTGAAGTTCCTTCGCAGCTCGCTTATCTCATTTTTTCCTTTTTCAGGGAGGGTTACATCCAGGCGGCACTGGCCGTCGGCCAGGGTTCCAAGCAATATTTTTGTCCTGTTTATGTTGCCAAGGATAAAGCGGATAACCGCAAAGTTTGTAAGCATCAATATTATAAGCACAAGAAGGGCCAGAGGGAGACGCTTCTTGATATAGTTTTCCTGGTTTCTCTGCTGAAGGGAGGTTTGTGCATTTATTGTCGTTGTTACGGCATTTCTAATGTTATTGGCGGCGGCATTGAGTGTGTAGAGCTGCTTATAGACAATCCTCTCTATCACTTCTTCATCCGGGAGCTGCCGGGCATAGAGGGGGTCAAGGAGTTCCTCCTTGCAGATTCTGGAAAGGACGGTTCCCATGGCCGCCAGAGCTTCCACTTTCTTCTGCTGCTCCTCTGAGCTGATCTTCAGTGTGGCAAGACTTTCTGTTTCCCTTGTAAATTTGGATTCAGCCATACGGTAGGCAGTGATTCTGTCTCCCGATATGGAACCGGTTCGAATTATATCCACAGCGTAGAGTACCTGATCCATGGCGGCCAGCTGAAAGCCGTTTATCAGGGCGAGGGATGCTTCGTTTTCCTGCAGCTGTCTTGTAAGTCTGTTTGCTGTCTCTGTCTGATTGTAGATTCCCAGACCCACCAGACCCAGAACGGCAAGGCTGACAACTGACATCAACAAAGACTGTATTTTGATATTCATTATAAAATTAACCGACCTTTATGAACGTATTTATCTATTATTTCTCAGTAACTGTTAGGAGATTGTTAGGATTTTGTTTTTTTTGACGACTTTAGGGATTTCCTTTTCATCCCGGATGGAGCAGAGCAGCAGGATATGGCGGAAACGGGTGAAAAAATGAAGATCTTAACAGCTTTCTAACAATTCTTTTATCGTTTTCAAATACTGGGGGCAGATTATAGGGTCATCGATTCGAGAGGGATCGACTTAAAAATGAAATTGAAAATGACT
The DNA here is from genome assembly GCA_963676905.2 of Oceanispirochaeta sp. Lineage (GTDB taxonomy): Bacteria > Spirochaetota > Spirochaetia > DSM-2461 > DSM-2461 > Oceanispirochaeta. Next base: position 141,281 of record CAXXVE010000001.1, on the reverse strand, counting down.
TAAGGAGTTATTGTTTTATGAAAAAGATTATTTCTGTATTAATGGTTATGCTTGTTGCAGCTTCTGTTTTTGCTGCCGGTCAGCAGGAAGCCGCTTCTTCTGAAGCTTCTTTTGCTGGAAACTACGCTTTCGGCGGTTCAACAACTGTCGAGCCCATCGTAAGAGCTGCTGCTGAAGAGTTTGCTGAACTTCACCCCGAAGCCAAGATTTCCTATGACGGACCCGGTTCTTCTGCCGGAGTAAGAGGTGCTCTTGACGGAACTTACTCTATCGGTGCCGCTTCCAGAGCTTTGAAAGATTCTGAAGTTGCCGACGGTGCTGTTCCCACTGCTGTTGCCAAAGACGGTGTTGCTGTAGTCGTTAACAAGGCCTCTGTTACAATGGATGACCTTTCAATGGATCAGCTCATCGCAATCTATGCCGGTGAAGTTACAAACTGGAGCGAAATTGGCGGACCCGATGCAACAATCGTTGTATTCAACAGAGATGAAGCTTCCGGAACAAGATCCTGTTTCAAAGACGCAACTGTTAAGACAGCCAAGAAGGACTTTGCAGAAACTGCCGCTATCGTAACTTCCAACGGAGACATGGTTGCCAAAGTCGGTTCAACTCCCTACTCCATCGGTTACTGCGGATTCGGTTACCTCGGAAAAGATGCCGGAACAAAGTCTGTAAGCGTTGACGGTAATACTCCTGAAGTATCCCACGTACTTGACGGTACCTACCCCGTACAGAGAGACCTTATCCTTATCACCAAAGGTCCCGTACCTGCCGGATCTCTTGAAGAAGCCTTCATCAACTACATCCTGTCTGACGAAGGTCAGGAAATTGTAGCCGAAGAGAAGTTCATTCCCCTGAACAGCAAATAAGGTTTGATTACAAACCGAGATAATTAAGAAATTACCGGGAGGCAGCCTGTATAAAGGGCTGCCTCTTTTTTTTCAGGAAAGTTCCGGGTTTAACCGAAATCTAACAATTCCCTAACAATAACTCATCCTGATTATGGAAAATGTTAATAAATTAATCTTAAGGAGAAGATGTCTTGAAATCTTCAAAAAGTGTTCTGGAGGTTACTGTTGAGAAGATTCTGCTGATCAGTGCTTTTATTTCTGTCATCAGTGTAATCTTTATTACAGTATTCATCTTCAAAGAGGGACTGCCCCTTTTTACTCAGGTAAGTCCCCTGAAATTTTTATTTTCAAGTAACTGGGCTCCCACAGCGGATCCTCCCCAATATGGAATTCTTGCCTTTATCATGGGATCTGTCTGGGTTACTCTCGGAGCTCTCCTGCTGTCTGTACCGGTCGGACTGGCTGTAGGTATTTTTATGGCAGAGATGGCTGAAGGCCGTTTCGCCCAGGTGCTCAGGTCGGTTGTTGAACTTCTTGCAGGCATCCCCTCCGTTATTTACGGTCTATTCGGATATATTGCCATCTCGCCTGTTATCAGAAGACTTTTCGACAGTCCTACGGGGCTCGGAGTCCTGACAGCAAGCATTGTTCTTGCCATTATGACTCTTCCCACAATTATCAATATTACCGAAGTTTCCCTGCGCGCCGTTCCAAGTGAGCTCAAAGAGGGGTCTCTGGCACTGGGAGCAACCCACTGGATGACCATATACAGGGTTATGGTGCCTTCCGCCAGGTCGGGTATTCTTGCGGGCATCGTCCTGGGTATGGGCCGGGCCATAGGTGAAACCATGGCTGTGCTGATGGTTGCAGGTAACGCTGTTACCATGCCTACAGGGCCTCTGTCGCTGACACGGACCCTTACAATGAATATTGCCACTGATATGAAGTACGCCGCCGACTACCATGCGGTGAGCCTCTTCACAACTGGTATTGTTCTCTTCGTATTTATCCTCGGGATCAATATGCTCGTGCAGTACCTTATGAAAAAAGCCGTAAAGGAGGAAATGTAATATGGAAAGCACAATGAATCCTCCCAGGCGGAAGGGCCGTAACGCTGTGATGTCCTCTCCCCAGTCCCGCAAACTGAGATTGCAGGAGCGGATTGCAAAGGGTGCTATCTGGTTTCTGGCAGCTCTGACAATTGCCATTCTGGTTTGGATTGTCGGTTATCTGATGGTCAGGGGACTCAGGTACAATAATATGACTCCCTATAATGTCACACCCTATGTGGAAAGACAGATCGAACTGGACAACAGCAGTGAGGATCTTGTTTTTATTATCAACCGGGATGTTCGCGAACAGGACATTCCTGTTGAAGGACTCCGGACCCTTTTCAGCAAGAGACGGAATGATAACTGGGGTTTTTACAATCAGCAGAACCTCAAGTCACAGCCCGTTGTCAATGAGAGTGCCGGAGCTTTCTCGGCAGATGCAAAAGACTTCCTCCTTGCCGGTATGGAGCTTGATGACTACCGTTCCTATGTGGAGAAGGTCTCCTCCTGGGAAGATCTGATCTCCTATGTGGGAGAGACTGAGGGTGCCATAGGTTTTCTTCCTGCTTCCGAAGCTTCCGATCTGCCCCGGGATGTAAAAGTCCTCGGTGTACGCCGGATGTCTGTAGCGGTGAACCCCTCTGTTATGATGATAAAAGACGGCCGGATGATGAGAGAGCTGAATGAGGCTCAGGTCGAAAAGATAATAGCCGGCGAGGTTGCCAACTGGAGTGAAATAGGCGGAATCGATACGGCTCTTGTCCTTGTGGACAGCGCTTCAGAATCTGCCTTTGAAACCCTTCAGAATACAGAGGGAGCTGTGATGCTCACCGAGTTCCGGAACATTGTCGACTACGACCTCATGTCTGTTCCTGTTCTGCGCCATGAAACAGGCTGGAACCTGACCTGGAACTTTATTGTTGAATCCCCCGCCCGCTCAGGACAGTGGGGAGGAATCTCATACATTATTATCAATACCTTCTTCCTGATTCTCTTTACGATCCTCTTTTCCGCTCCTGTGGGAGTCATGGCGGCAATCTACATGGTTGAGTACGCCAAACAGGGACGGCTTATGAGACTGCTCAGAATGGGAACCGAGACCCTTGCGGGGATTCCTTCAATTGTTTTCGGTCTTTTCGGTTTTATCTTTTTTGTACGGATACTGGGACTGGGAATCGGGTTTATCTCGAGTACTCTGACGGTTACACTGATGGTTCTGCCAACCATTATCAGAACCGCTGAGGAGGCGCTCAAATCGGTTCCCCAGTCTTTCCGTGAAGGTTCTCTTGCTCTGGGAGCAACCAAGCTGCAGACCATCCTCAAGGTTGTTCTTCCTGCAGCTTCCCCGGGAATCATGACGGGAATTATTCTTGCTGTTGGACGTACTGTCGGTGAAACGGCTGTTCTGATCTATACTCTGGGATCAAACTACGACCTTGTGTCAGGACCCTCGTCGTCAGCGAGAGTTCTCTCCCTCCACCTCTACATGCTGTTCTCAGAGGCCCTCTCATTTGACCGTACCTTCGCCACCGGTGCCGTACTGGTTATTATCATCCTTCTGACCAATTTTTCTGCGACTTTCATGATGAAGCGTATGAACAAGAACTCCGGAATGTAACGGCTGCCGGAAAAGAAAAGGAAAATAAGACAATGGATAAACAAACAAAAATTACAGTAAACAATCTGGATCTCTTTTATGGAGATTTCCAGGCTCTCCACAGCATCGATATGGACATCCAGGAGAAAGAGGTAACAGCTTTGATCGGCCCCTCCGGATGTGGTAAATCCACATTCCTGAGGACTCTGAACCGGATGAATGATCTTATTGATATTGCCAAGATCGACGGGGACATCAAATATGATGACAAGGACATTTACTCCCAGTGGGACGTAATTGAACTGCGTAAGAAGGTGGGAATGGTTTTCCAGAAACCCAACCCCTTTCCCATGTCTATCTTTGACAATATCGCTTACGGTCCCCGGACCCATGGTGTAAAGAACAAGGCAATTCTGAGCGATATTGTCGAGAAAAGCCTTCAGCAGGCCTCCCTGTGGGAAGAGGTCAAGGACAGGCTTCACAAGCCCGCTCTGGGACTATCGGGCGGTCAGCAGCAGAGACTCTGTATTGCCCGTGTTCTGGCTGTTGAACCCGATGTCGTTCTGATGGATGAGCCCACATCGGCTCTGGACCCCATCTCAACATCAAGAATTGAAGACCTGATCGACGAGCTGAAAACTAATTATACTATCGTTATTGTGACTCACAATATGCAGCAGGCAGGGCGTATTTCTGACAAGACGGCATTCTTCCTCCATGGTAAGATTGAAGAGTTCGGTCCCACTGATGAGATATTCTTTAATCCCAGCAGTCCCAAAACAGAAGAGTATATTTCCGGTAAGTTCGGTTGATTAACGAATTTGTTTGATTTTTTATTAAGGAGAAAAAGTTATGATCAGACAGCACTATGAAGATGATTTGGCTGAATTGAGCCGTGAAATAATGAAGATGGGCCTCCGTGTTGAAGAGGCAGTAAACAAGGCTATTGAGTCCTTGAAAAATAAAGATACCGAGCTGGCTCAGCAGGTTATCGATGATGACGATATTATCGACCAGATGGAGAAGGACCTCTGCGACAAGGGCGCCCTAATTATTGCAAGGGAGCAGCCTGTTGCAGGAGACCTGCGTCACCTGATCAGCGCCATCAAGATCATTACCGATATTGAGAGGATCGGCGATCATGCCACCCATATTGCCAAGGCCACCATCAAAATGGCCGATGAAGAGTATATCAAGCCCCTTGTTGATATTCCCCGAATGGCGGAACTTGGCTGCTCCATGCTGTCCAAGGCAATAACGGCCTATGTGGACAAGGACCCCGATGCGGCTGTTGAAGTTGCTGCATCCGATGAAACGGTGGATAATATTCACAAGCAGGTTGTCCGTGAGCTTCTGACTTACATGATGTCGGATCCCCATAAAATTGAGGGAGCTATGTCTCTTATGTACATCAGCCGCTTTCTTGAGAGAGTAGGTGATCATGTCCGGAACATCTGTGAGTGGGTCGTTTTCGCTGATACCGGAGAACACGAAAGTCTGTAGGATAGAATTATGGCAAAACTGCTGATAGTAGAAGATGAAGCGGATATCCGGGAATTGATCTCATTCAACCTGGAAATGAGCGGCTACGAGGTCGAGAAGGCCCGGGACGGAGAAGAGGGGCTTGCCCTTGCCAAAAGCGGCAACTTCGATCTTATTATTCTGGATCTGATGCTGCCCGGCATGGACGGTCTGAAGGTCTGCTCCGCTTTGAGGAAGAACCCGGACACAGCATCCACCCCTGTTATTATGCTGACTGCAAAGAGTCAGGATGATGATGTGGTGGACGGTCTGGAATCGGGTGCCGATGATTATATCACAAAGCCCTTCAGTCCAAAGATTCTGATTGCAAGGGTCAAGGCTGCGCTGCGGCGTTCAGACGGTTCCGGCAGCGGCAGCAGGGAGAACGTTGATGACAGCAGAATTTCGATTCATGATATTGTCATTGATACTGCCAGGCATGAAACCTTTGTAGCAGGCAGCCCCGTAGACCTGTCGGCAACGGAGTTCTCCATACTCCGCTTTCTGGCGAAGAACCCCGGATGGGTGTTCTCCCGCAATCAGATTATAGATTCCGTAAAGGGCGAGGATTATCCGGTGACTGCACGGTCCGTGGATGTTCAGATTCTGGGAATCCGCAAGAAACTCGGGGAGCACGGCAACGTGATCGAAACTGTCCGGGGAATCGGATACAAGATGAAGGGTGAGTAGCCTCGCCCCCTGTAAATATTAAAGATAAAAAAAACGCCCGCAGGATTCAGAATCCGGGGCGTTTTTTTATGTCCCGGCTCAGTATGTATCACCGAGGACCGGCCGCCGGACAGTTCCGGCGGGCCGCAGGAAGGCCTAGCGGCTTCCCTTTATGTAGGCCTCACCCAGAGTGGCGGGTGAACTCATCTTTCTCTTTCCGGTTTTGCTCATTCCGTAGAAGAGCAGAACACCGAGGGTCGTCAGATAGGGGAGCATGGCCAGCAGGTTGGGGCTGATGCCCAGGGGCTGCAGTACATACTGGAGAACGAAGATACCGCCGAATACATAGGCACCCAGGAAAGCCTTGGAAGGCTCCCAGAGGCTGAAAATTGTAAGGGCGATAACAATCCATCCTCTACCCGAGGTCATCCCTTCAATCCATGACTTGCTGTAGGCTGTAGAGAGGTGGGCTCCGGCCATTCCGGCAAAGGCGCCTCCCGCCATGATGCTAAGATACTTCACAAGGATCACGTTGATTCCCAGAGTTTCAGCTGCCTTGGGGTTCTCTCCCACAGAACGGACTGTAATTCCAACCTTGGTGTGCTTCATAAAGAACCATACAAGGATTCCCAGAAGCACTGAGAGGTAGAAGTAGGGGTCCTGAGAGAAGAGTACGCTTCCAAGGATGGGGATGTCCGACAGAACCGGAATTGATACATGATCCATCTTCACGGGAAGGGGGCGTCCGATATAGGGCTTTCCCCAGAGGCCGCTGAGGCCCAGTCCCAGCATTGTAAGGGCCAGACCGGAAACAACCTGATTGGCTCTGAGGCTGATTGTTACAAAGGAGTGGACCAGAGAGATCAGGGCTCCCGCAACAATGGCGGCAATCATCCCAAGCCAGGGGTTGCCAGTTGTAAAGGTAACTATAAAGCCTGTAACGGCGCCGACGGACATCATTCCCTCGACTCCCAGGTTAAGTATCCCCGCACGTTCGGTAATCACCTCTCCCAGGGTTCCCAGAAGAAGGGGAGTTCCCGCTACAACGGTACGGGTCAGTATGGATGTAATCATATCTGTCATCAGTTTGCTCTCCTTTTATAGACGACTCGGTGGCTCAGGAGGAAGTCGCCCATGATCAGAAATACCAGGATCAGTCCGTTAAAGACATTGACCGTGGCAGAGGGGAGTCCCATTGAAATCTGGATTGCATCGCCCCCGACGATGATACCTGCGAAAAAGAGACCCGACAGGATGGAGAATCCGGGATTGAGACGTCCAAGCCAGGCTACGATGATGGCTGTAAAGCCGTAGCCTGCGCTTATTGTTTCAGGGTAGCTCAGGTGCTTGTGGATGGTTGTGAGTTCTCCCACTCCGGCAAGACCGGCCACACCGCCGGAGACGGCCATCATAAGAACTGTTGTTTTAAAGAAGTCGATACCGGCATACTTACCGGCTTCGGGGTTCTCTCCTATGACTCTGACCTCATATCCGAATCGGGTTCTGTAAACCACAAAACAGAGAATGAGGGCTACGAGCACGGCGAAGATCACCAGAGGGATTGAAATCCTCGTGTGGTGCATCAGTTTCAGAAGAGCCTGATCGGGAAGATCGTCGGTATAGGGGTAACCGTACTTTGTGGTACCCTTCCAGGGGCCGACAACCAGGTACTTTACAAATTCAGCGGCAATATAGTTGAGCATCAGTGTTGAGATAACCTCGTTGATGCCGAATTTGACCTTGAAGACGGCGGGAATGATTCCCCAGAGGGCTCCGCCGATAAATCCTCCCAGAAACATAAGGGGGATGATCACGGGGCCGGGGAGGTGGGGACCCCAGTTGAGGCCGATCCAGGTCGCCATGATGGCTCCCCAGAGCAGCTGGCTCTCGGCACCGATGTTCCAGAACTTGGCCTTGTAGGCCAGGGCCAGTCCGCTGCCTATTAAGATCAGTGGGATGGCCTTTGTTATGGTCTCCTTGAAGCCGAAGGCACTTCCGAAGGAGGAACGGAAAATTTCATAGATGGCATAGAAGGGGTTTACTCCGTAGGTAAGAAATACTATCCCTACGGCGCAGAGTCCCGCAATGAGTGAGCCGAACAGGACCAGGGCTGTGAACCGGGCAGTGGTTTTCTCCCGGGGCAGAGTTACAAAAGGCATTATTTATCTCCTTCCTTTTCGGGCTGGGATTCGGCGGGGCCGGAAGCATCGCCGCTTTTCTCCGGCATGGAACCGGCCATCATCAGGCCGATATCGTCAATATCACAGTCTTCGGGATCAACAACACCCATAAAACGTCCTTCAAACATAACGGCTATTTTGTCACAGACCTGAAAGAGCTCCTCGAGGTCTTCGGAGACCAGAAGAACCGCTCCGCCTCTGTCGCGGCAGGCTATCAGCTGGTTACGGATATACTCCGCCGCACCGACGTCCAGTCCATAGGTGGGGTGGGCGGCTATAAGAACTTCGGGATTGGCTATAATCTCGCGTCCCAGAATCAGCTTCTGAATGTTTCCACCCGAGAGGTTCTTGACGGGTACGTTGATGGATGCGGCATCCACATTATAGCTCTCAACAAGGGCGTCCGCATGCTTGCGGATAAGGGGGTAGTTCATCAGGTTTCTTACACTGAAGGGGCGTTTGTGGTGCTGCTTGAGAACAGAGTTCTCAAAGAGCTGCAGGGTCGACACGGTTCCGTGTTTGATCCGCTCTTCGGGTACATGTGTAATGCCCTTGTCGTGTATCTTACGGGCAGATGCGTTGGTTATCTCCTCTCCGTGGAGGAAGACTTTCCCCTTCTCAGCCCGGCGCAGGCCGGTGATGGCTTCGACCATCTCACGCTGGCCGTTTCCTGAAACTCCGGCAATACCCAGAATCTCGTACTCCCTGAGTTTGAATGACAAATCGTTTACAATGGGCAGGTTCTGGTCGCTGTTGACGTTCAGGCCTCCGACTTCAAGAATCGATTTACCCTCTTTTTTCTCACCCTTCTCGTAGCAGCCTGAAATCTCACGGCCTATCATCATCCGGGCCAGATCCTTCTGGTTCACGTCCTCGATACGGGCGCTTCCTGTAACTTTACCCTTGCGCATAACCATAACTGAGTTACAGATCGCCATGATCTCTTCCAGCTTGTGGCTTATGAGGATGATTGAATGCCCCTGGGCGCTCATGTTTCTCAGGATGGCGAAGAGGTCTTCCGCTTCCTGGGGGGTGAGTACTGAAGTGGGCTCATCCATAATCAGCAGGTCCGCATTGCGGAACAGGGCCTTGAGGATTTCGACTCTCTGCTGTTCTCCCGCCGAAAGTTCCCATATCTGTTTGTCCGGGTCCACTTCCAGACCAAACCTCTTTGAGTACTCTCCGATCTTCTTTCTCATATACTTCTGGGGGAAGAAGAAGGGGGCATCCTCATATCCCAGTGTGATGTTTTCCAGGACTGTATGCTTTTGAACAAGCATAAAATGCTGATGGATCATTCCGATTCCCGCATGCATGCTGTCTTTGGGATTTCTCAGACGGATCTCTTCGCCGTTGATGCAGACCTGGCCTTCATCGGGGAGATAGAGGCCGTAGAGGATGTTCATCAGAGTCGTCTTGCCTGCACCGTTTTCACCGAGCAGTCCCAGAACGTCTCCGGCTTCAATGGTCAGATCAACATTCTGATTGGCCTTGACGCCTACGAAGGATTTACTGATACCCTTCATCTCCAGTTTTTTAATTCTACTCAAAATAATTCTCCGCATAGAGGTATGGCTTATCATACCCTGTTCAGGCCTGAAGATGTCAGACCTTTTTGTTTTATCCGGGTCCGGAAATTGAAAAAGGGACGCCGAAGCGTCCCTTTCTTCTCTCCTTATGTTAAGGAGTCAGATGATTACTGCTGGGGCAGGGGAGTTGCAAAGTTGTCAATCTGGTACATCATGTCGTTGAAGAGGTGGGGAATGGTAGCCATTTCACCGTCTGCAATCTGCATTGTTCCAGCCTGGTCGTAGATGGGCCCTACGAAGGGATCAAATACGTCTCTTCCCTGTTTCATCTGGTCATAGCGTTTCATAACCAGGTCATAAACATTGATGGAGCCGAGGTCTTTATCGTCAACCATAATGCCCTTGAGCATGTCCACGTACTTGGAGTTGATTTTCTCGTCGTAGGAACCGCCCATATCAACAGCCTTCTCTTCAAGGAGGTAGAGGAGGTCATAGTCTGTCAGGTCGCCTGTCTTTCCGGCTTTATAGTCGTTGAGGATCTGCTCATAGAGGATTCCCCAGTCAGTCAGCTGACCGGAAATAGCGGCATCCTCACCATAAACCTGCATGGGGCTGTAGTGGCTGAATGCGTATACTTTTTTACCCTTTTCCTGATGCTCCTGAGCTACTTCTACAACAGCGGGAGTATCTTCTGTAAAGGCAAGAACGTCACAGCCTTCGGCAACAAGTGCTTCAGCAGCTTCTCTGGCCTGGTCGGGACCGTACCATGAGTAGATCCACTTAACACTTACTGTAGCTTCGGGGTTAACTTCTTTGATACCAAGAGCAAAGGCGTTCATGTGGCGGAAAAGCTCGGGGATGGGGAATGCGGCTACATAACCGATCTTGTTGCTCTCTGAGATAGCACCGGCGATAAGACCGTTAAGGTAGTAGATCTGGTACATGTCTCCCATGTAGGTACCCAGGTTAGCTGATCTTTTATATCCGGAGCAGTGATAGAACTGTACATCAGGGTATTTTTCGGCAGCTGCTACAGAGTCATCCATATAACCGAAACTGGTTGTGAAGATTACATCACACTTCTGCTCCTGAACCAGTCTGTCGATGAAACGGACAGCGTCACCTTCGGGAACGGATTCAACAATAACTGTTTCCAGCCAGGGGAATTTTTCTTCAACATAAAGACGTCCCCTATCGTGAGCGTAGGTCCATCCGAAGTCTCCCGCAGGGCCGATGTAGATAAATCCGGCTTTTACTGTTTCTGAATCTTTTTCAACCGCTGCGTCCTGACCGCCGCTGGCAAAAAGCATACCGGACACACACAGCATAAGAGCTGCGAGAAGAACTGTCTGTAATTTTTTCATTTCACTTTCTCCTAGGATTTTTTTCACTTTCTAAAATGATTCTCTGTATAACTGATCATTTTGTCAACAAAACTAAAAATTTACTCATGAATTTGTCTGATCAGTCAGTCAGTGTTTTTTCAGGATATAGTTTTAAATCCTTTTAAAGAAAGGGAATATCGTATGATATCTGTGGAATTGAATATAGATGCGTGGTTCATTATATACGAAAATGTATGATTTAGAAAAAGAAGCCCTCTACTTCCCGTTTGAAAACAGGGACTTCTTTTCGACTTCAATAAAGTACTGGATAAATCCTGATTTGCTGTCTATGGACTGCAATTCTGCTGCGGCTTCCTGTCTCTTTAAAATGCGGCTCAATTTGGACAGGAGCCTCAGGTGCACTACTTCACTGTCGGAAATAATCAGAAAGAAAATTTTTGTATCTTCTCCGTCAAAAGAGCCGAAATCCACACCATCGGGAGAGACGGCGATAATAATTTTGGGTTCCTTCACGACCTCGGAAGAGGCGTTGCGCAGATGGGGGATGGCCATACCGCTGCCTATGGATGTTGAAGTGATCTCCTCCCGTTCCAGAAGCTTCTGTACAAAGGTCTCTTTGTCGGAGATCAGCCTGGATTCGAATGCCTTGTTTCCCAGCGCTCTGATGACCTCCTCCCTGTTTGAGGCTTTCAGGGGTAGAATTATATTCTCCTCATCCATAAGACGGGAGAGGGGGACCGAGTCATACTCCTTTTCAATAAGACGGGTCAGATCATTCCGGGGGATTACTTCCATCTTGGATGAGATCCAGTCGTTCAGGGCCAGTTTTGAGAAACGCCACTGGTTTGCGATTTTTGCACAGGGAATTTCCTGGTTTTTGACCATTTTAAGAATTGTCTTGTCAGACAGTTTAAGGAATTCCGCAACTTCTGCCAGAGTCATTATTTCATCGTTCATCATGTCAGCCCTTGATTTCCTTTATATTCTGTTATATTCCCTTGTTTCGGGACTTGTCAATGGAACTCAGGGGTAGTCTGCACCTGTATTGACCGGAGTCCCCATAAAAAGACGTTTTGTCCTTTCAACGTAGTCGTCGGGAAACTCCCAGTAGGGAAGATCGCTGTTCCGGACAAGACCCCTCTCTCCGGGGCCCTTTCCTGTAGTAAAACTCAGAAGCAGATCGCTGCTTACCCAGGAACTTTCCAGAAAGTAGAAGTGTCCTCCCATTCTGGCAACATTCTCCGCATTGCTGACATCCACTATACTGATTCTGTCATTTTTCTCAAAAAAGGACTCAATTTCACTTGTAATAAACTGAGGTTCCAACGTCTGACCCAGCCGGGAGCGGAAGTAGAAGGTCTTTGTTCCATTGAGTACAGAGTCCTTGCTGGACGTATAGACTGTCATCCTGTCCATAATATCCATCTGACCGTCCACAAGGTAGGTTCCGAAGACGCTCCTGTCCATATCACTGTTGGTCAGTACAACGGTTCCAAGTTTGGTTGCCCTGCGCACCTCTTCGGGGCTCTGTCCGCATCTTTGCAGATTGATCTGATTCAGAGTGGATGTTACAAGTCTGGTTCCCGCACTGTAGCCCAGAATATGTATTTTTTCGATTTCAGGCTGGGCGGCAAGAAACTCAAGAAAGATCCGGAAGGGTCTTGTGGACATCATTGCCGTATCAAGATCCTTGAAGTATGCGGTTCCAAGGTCCGTCGCGGGCCAGCCGTAGGTTATAAAAGCACCTCGATAGCCCATGAAATGGCGGAGTTCGGCGGTCATCAGTATGGGATTTTCGAAGGATACATTATAGCCGTGGACAAATATGTAGACATCATTTGATTCCGATCTGCCAAGCTGGGACCGGAGCTGTATCAGAAAGCGTTCCCTGCCATAGTCAGACAGCTCCTCCTCTGTTTCAGAGAAAATGGTGGCCGAGGTATCAAGTACTCCGTACTCTTCCACATCGCTGACCATCATGACGCCGTCGTTTTTCCGGTCTCTGTATGCTTCAATCATGGCCATGTCATCCCAGCTCAGGCCTTTGTTTTTAATAGTAACTCCGGCCTCACCCAGACGGATCAGGTCGGTCCTCTGATCGAGGTAGTGGGGCTGTTTGTCATTTTCTCCGGCGGGCATCCTGTTTGTTGCAAAGAGGACGGGGAGTCTGTTCCGGTCCTCAAGAACAGGAGCGCCGATAAAGGGATTGTATTGATTATCATCCAGGATCGCGGGAGGGTCCATTACCGGGTGCTCATAGGCTTTTACAGTGGCGCATGAGAGGATAGGCAGGGACAATAAGATCAGGATGCCGTATTTGATTCGATTCATTGCCTGATTTTAGCTTGAAAGGGATCGAATGAAAAGATAGAGAACCGTGAATCCAGGCATGGGAGATTGTGAAAGCATTGATTTGCTGTTAGAGTATTTCCTGATATTTAGATATGAAGCAGGAGTACACAGTACATGGCAGTTTCCAGAAAGATTCAAGAGATGCAGGCTTCTTCCTCCTTTATAAGGAAGATGTTTGAAACAGGTGCCCGTCTGAAAGAGGAGTTCGGTGCCGATAATGTCTACGACTATTCCATCGGCAATCCCTCGGCTATGCCCCCCGAAGAGTTTACAAAGATCCTCCTTGAGGAAGGGGCTAAAGCAGATATGCACGGATATATGCCCAATGCAGGTTATCCCTTTGTCCGTGATCAGGTGGCAGCTTATCTGACCGAAGAGCAGAAGGTTCCATTTCAGGGAGATCATATCCTGATGACAAGCGGAGCCGGCGGCGCCCTCAATGTGGCTATCAAGACCATCCTCAATCCCGGGGACAAGGTCCTTGCCAGCCGCCCCTGCTTTATGGAGTATAACTTCTACTGCGACAACCATGGCGGAAAACTGGAGCTTGTGGACTGTCTTCCGGATTTCGATCTGAATGTGGATGCTTTGGAAGCCGCCGTCGATGAAACCACAGCGGCCCTTATTATAAACAGCCCCAACAATCCCTCAGGGAAAGTCTATTCTGAAGAGACCCTCAAAAAACTGGCTGCCATGCTTGACCGCAAGAGCGCAGAGATCGGACGGCGTATCTACATCATCTGCGATGAACCCTATAGAAAAATTGTCTACGGCGGAGCCGATGTTCCCTCCATTCCTGCTGTCTATCCCCATACCATGGTCTGTACATCCTACTCCAAGGATCTTTCTGTTCCCGGAGAGCGGATCGGGTTTCTGGCCATAGCTCCTGAGCTGGAGGACCGGGACCATGTGGTCAACGGAGCCGTTCTCTGTAACCGGATTCTCGGATACGTAAATGCTTCGGCTCTGATGCAGAGAGTTGTCGGGCGCCTTCAAGGCCTGGCTGTGGATGTGGAGCAGTACGAGAGAAAGCGTGACGCTCTGGCTAAAATCCTTACTGACAGCGGTTTTGATCTGGACCTTCCCGAGGGAACGTTCTACCTCTTTCCCCGTGCTCCCATGGGCGATGATATGCTTGTAGTGAACACCCTGCAGGAGGAGAATATCCTGGCTGTTCCCGGACGGGGATTCGGACTGCCCGGCTACTTCCGCCTTTCCTACTGTGTGGATGATGATATGATCGCCCGGTCTGAGGCTGCTTTTAAGAGGGCGGCAGAGAAGATTTTCGGCTGATTTTCCTTGACATGAGCCTGTATTGATCGTATGTTGATTTAATAACCGGATCTTCAGGTCCGGAATAAAGGAAGGAGACGTGTTTTATGTTAAGTCTGATATTTGATTATCGCGTGAAACTTAGCAGTGCATGGGTTAACTGTGCCGAATACGTCTGCGAGAACTGACTTAGTCATTTTTTAGAATTTTACACCGCAGACGGCCTATAGGTTTTCTGCGGTTTTTTTATGCCCTGAGCTTGATTATACCGGGTTTCAGGGCTTGCCTGCCGCAGAATATTTCTTCAAAAACATATTTTACCGCCTTAAGGAGGCGGCCAAGTTATGAATCAGAAAGTAAAACAGTCCGGTTTCAAGGGATTCCTGACCCTTTTTTCCCTGCTCAAAGGGAACCGGAGACTCTATGTACTCACAATTTTGATCCTGGGTTTTACAATCGGAGCCGAGGTTGCGGGATTTATGGTCATCCGCCGTGTGGTTGACGGCCTTCTGGAACCTGAACTGCGGAGCACAGGGATTATCACCTTCCTTATTACCTGCACTCTGGCCTTCCTGGGCCTGGCTCTTTTGAAAGGGGGATTGAGTTATCTCCACGGATGGGGCAAGGCCCACTGCTCGGAACAGGTGATCCGCAGGATGAGGAACAGCCTCTATGACCATATGCAGCGTCTCTCATTCTCTTTTCACGACAGCTCCCAGACCGGAGAGCTTGTGCAGCGGTCCACGAGTGATGTAGATACGGTGCGTAAATTTTTCTCCAATCAGATACCCGAGCTGAGCCAGGTCTTTTTTCAGTTTTCCATCAATCTGGGGATTCTGCTGATGCTGGAGTGGCGGCTGGCCCTTTTTTCGGTCATCGTCGTTCCGGTGGTAGGCATCGTCTCCACTGTCTTCTTCTTCCGTATCTTTGATGCCTATGACGACTATCAGGATGTGGAGGGGCATATGTCCAACCGCATTCAGGAGAATCTTTCGGGAAACCGGGTTGTCAGGGCCTTTGCCCGTCAGGAGTGGGAGAAGGACCGTTTTCGCGAGATCAATGCTCTGCAGCGGGCCAAGGGACTCCGTCTGGCCTGGTGGAACAGCCTCTACTGGCCCTTCGGGCACATCCTCTGCGGTCTTCAGTTTTCTGCGACCCTGCTTCTGGGGGGATATATGGCTCTGGAGGGGCTGATCTCTCCGGGAACTTTTATTGCTTTTTCAAGCATGGTCAATGCCCTGATCTGGCCGATGCAGGAGCTGGGCCGGACCATTACCGAGATCTCAAAGAGCCATGTCTCCTACAGGAGAATCAGGGAAATCCTGGATGAGGAGCAGGAGGACCTGAAGAGCGGAACCCTTCTGGAGGCCCATGAAGTCCGGGGGGACCTGGAGTTCCGGAGTGCCGGCTTTCACTACGGCAGCGGCGAGAAGGTGCTGGAGGATATAAGCTTCAGCTGCAGGGAGGGGGAAAAAATCGCCCTTCTGGGTGCTACAGGTTCCGGTAAGACCACACTGGTCAACCTGCTTCCCCGGTTTTATGACTATACAGAGGGTGAGATCACTCTCGACGGTGAGGACCTGCACAGCTACAACCGACACAGCCTGAGACGGCATATCGGTATTGTTCAGCAGGAGCCCTTTCTCTTTTCCATGACGGTGGCCGAGAATATCTGCTACTCCCTGGACAGAGATGTGACCCGGGAGGAGATGGAGCAGGCTGCAAAGGCTGCCCAGGTCCATGATTCCATTATGAAATTCCCCCGGGGGTACGACACAATGGTGGGTGAAAAGGGCGTAAGCCTTTCAGGGGGCCAGAAGCAGAGGATAGCCATTGCAAGGACCCTCCTTAAAAATCCGCGGATTCTAATAATGGATGACTCCACTTCGGCGGTGGATGCGGAGACTGAGGAGAAGATCAAGAAGGCCCTGAATGAGCTTGTGTCCGGACGGACCACCTTTATCATCGCCCACAGGATTCAGACACTCCGCCAGGCGGACAGGATTCTGGTTCTTGAAAAGGGCAGGATTGTCCAGCAGGGACGGCATGAGGAGCTGATCCAGACAGACGGCTTCTACAGAGATGTGTTCCGGCTGCAGACTCAGATGGAAAAAGAGCTGCGCCGGGAGCTGCAAAGCGCTTCAGAAAAGAAAGGAGCATAGTTTTGAGCGTTAAATATGAAAACCTGGAGAACCGGAGCTACACCGGAAGCTTCAGCGGAAATACACTGAAACGGATTTTCGGTGAGACAAAGAACCACAGGGGACTGTTTATTGGTTTCCTGGCTTTTATTCTTCTCACCGCCTTTATCGACGCCCTCTCCACCTATCTGACCCAGTTCCTTATCGACCAGGGGATTATGGGGGGGGACAGGAGCGCCCTGTGGAGGTTCAGCCTCTACCAGGTAGCCTGTTTTCTTATAAACGGAATGAGCATCTTTGGTTTCATCTACTGTGCCGACAGGCTGGGTCACCACATTCAATATGAGATGAGGGAGAAGCTTTTTGCCCACCTTCAGGAGCTCTCCTTCAGCTTCTATGACAAGACCTCTTCGGGCTGGCTTCTTTCCAGGATGACAAGCGACATCAGAAGGATCAGCGAACTTACAAGCTGGATGCTTGTGGACGCGGTGTGGGGAACGGCAAATATCCTTATATCCATTGTGTTCATGTTCTTTATCCAGTGGAAGCTAGCTCTGATGATGATGGTCATGCTGCCCCTTCTCTCCCTTGCGGCGGTGAAGTTCAAGAACTACATCATAAGGGAGTACCGCAAGGTCAGGTCCATCAACTCGAAGATCACTTCGGCGTACAGCGAGAGTATCAACGGCGTGCGTGTGGTTAAGTCTCTTACCAGGGAGGACAAGAACCTGAAAGAGTTCGGCGGTCTCTCCCATGATATGTACCGGGCCTCCTTCAGGGCCGGCTGGCTGAGCTCCCTTTTTCTGCCGATTGTTCAGCTGATTACATCCTTTGCCGTGGGGGCAGTTATCCTCTACGGCGGCTGGGAGATCAATCTGGGGGGAATGACCATCGGAGGGCTGAGGGCCTTTGTGGGATATATCACCTTTATGCTCTGGCCTATTCAGGAGATGGCAAGGGTTTTCAGCGAGATGCAGCAGGCCATAGCCAGCGCCGAACGGGTCTTTACCCTGATGGATCTGGAAGCGGATATACAGGACCTTCCCGATGCCCTGGACTCTCCGCGGTTCAAGGGGCATGTGGAGTTCCGGGATGTGGACTTCCACTATGTGAAGGAGGCTCCCATACTTAAGAATTTCAACCTCAAGGTGGAGCAGGGTGAAACAATCGCCATTGTCGGACCCACTGGCGGAGGCAAGACCACCATCGCCAGCCTTCTTTCAAGGTACTATGAACCTGTTTCGGGGCAGATCCTTCTGGACGGGCAGGATTACAGAAGCTTTACCCAGCAGGGGCTGCAGTCCAGGATTGCCGTTGTGCTTCAGACTCCCCATCTTTTTTCGGGAACCATCGCCGAGAATATTCTCTATGGCGCTCCCGGAGCGGGGGAGGAGGAAATGCTGGCGGCTTCACGGCTGGCCTGCGCTCACGAGATGATTATGGCCCTTCCCGACGGTTATGACGAAACCGTAGGCGAGGAGGGGACCCTCCTCTCTGTGGGGCAGAAGCAGCTGATCTCCCTTGCCAGGACAATTCTGGCAGATCCGGACATCATTGTGATGGATGAAGCCACAAGCTCTATCGATACAAAGACAGAGCAGGATATCCAGACGGGAATGGAAACCCTCCTTGAGGGACGCACCAGTTTCGTCATTGCCCACAGGCTTTCAACAATCCGCAAGGCAGACCGCATTCTTGTGATCGAGAACGGAGTCATCAAGGAGGAGGGGAGCCACCGGGAGCTTCTGGCCCAGGGCGGGCACTACTACCAGCTCTACACCAGCCAGTTCCGAAAGGATCATGCACCCGAGATGCTTGGATAGCGAGTCATTCTGCCCTGATTCCGGTGTTCCGGGAACAGGGCAGGAGACCCGGCCGGGTCAGAAAGGCTGATTGAAATAAAGCTAACGATGGTTTATTATAGAGGCCAAGGCGGCTTTGAACCATGGCACTTAAAGAGAGTCCTCATCTGCAGTGTAACCGGAGGTTTCTGCTCTATTTTATAATCTCCATGCTGGGGACAATGATAATTCTCTTTACCGCATTCAATCTGAAACGCCTGAATGATATTGCCCTCTATGCCGAGCGCTCCGAGTTTCAGGTCAGGCACCTTGGGGATATGCTCGATACCCAGCTGGACGGTATTCAGAGCGACATTCTCTTTTTAAGCCGGATGAGAAGCCTTCATGAGTATATCAATTCTCCTTCACCTGTGAGCAGGTCAGGTGTTGAGTCCGAGTTTTTTCAGTTTATCAATACACGCCCCAACTATGATCAGATCCGTCTGCTTGATAAGGAAGGAGTGGAGCGTGTACGAGTTAACTACAATTACGGCAATCCTGCCGTGGTTCCCGGGAGAGAACTCCAGGACAAGGGGGACCGATATTATTTCAGGGAAGCTCTGGGGCTGGGTGAAAGCGAGATTTATATCTCCCCTACAGACCTGAATGTTGAGAACGGAGAAATCGAGATCCCCTATAAACCCATGATCCGCTTCAGTACACCTGTTTTTGACGGGAAGGGAGCTTTGACGGGTATTCTTATCTTCAACTATCTTGCAGACAACCTCCTCTCCCACTTCAGGGAAACCACCAGAGCAAATCAGGGTATCTACGGTATCGCCAATGACGAAGGCTACTGGCTTTACAGGGATGAACCCGGTCTGGAATGGGGGTTTATGTTCCCTGATGGTCAGGACAAGACTCTGGCCAGGATGAATCCACCGGCCTGGAATGCCGTTTCCACTTCAGACTTCTATTTTGGAATGGCCGGAGGCCTTGTCTTTACCTCCATGGCAGTAGAACCGATGAAAGAGTCATCCTCTGTCAAGATGAGACCCTACTGGTATATCATCTTCTGCTGCGATGCCGATCAAAACAGTCTGACATTGAAATCCCTTTTAATAAGGCTGATTATCAGTTCCGTTCTTGCCTCCCTGATTCTCGTACCCTTTTCAATTATCCTGGCTCGGGCCGTTAATCAGAGGAACAGCTACCGTGAAGCTCTGACTCACTCAGCGCTTTTCGATCCTCTTACAGATCTTCCCAATAGGCTGTTGTTGAAGAGCCGCATAAGCTTTCTACTGGCCGAAATGAAGCGTTACAATCAGCTTTTTGCCGTCCTCTATATCGATTTGGACGGATTCAAATCAATCAATGACACAATGGGTCATGAGAGCGGTGACGAGCTCCTGGTGGAGGTTGCAAAGCGGCTGAAGGAATGTGTACGGGACAGTGATACCGTCGCCAGAATCGGAGGGGATGAGTTTGTAGTTCTGCTGAACAGGATCAGCGGCCCAGATAGCTGTTCAGCCGCAGCGGAAAAAATCCTTGCCGCCCTCTCCAGTGAATTTTTACTTGAAAAGGGTTCTGCCCTGATTGGCGGCTCTGTGGGAATCACCCTGAGCCGCCCTGAAGTGGACGGGGAGGGGATGGATACAATGCTGAGCCGTGCGGATCAGGCCATGTACAAGGTTAAGAAAAACGGTAAGGGAAATTATATTTTTGTCTGATCTCAAGGTAGTTGAAAGAGCGTGTCTGATCCATCAAGCAAAAGCTGTTTTCACCCCAGAATTCTCATGGATGTGGGGAGTCTGAAGGTCTGAATCTTCTCTGAGCTGCCGTCAATCCGCTTTAAGAGAAGCTCTGCCGCCTTTCGCCCTATCTCCTCCATGGGCTGGGCAATGATCAGGCTTATACAGGGGAAGAAGGAGGCCAGGGGCAGGTCATCAAAAGATAGTATATGAAGGCCCGGGAAATCCCTGTTCGACTCCAGAAGATACCTCGCAGCTCCCAGGTGCATAAAATAGTTTGATATAAAGACATAGTCCGGGGCGGAGTCGGATTCCAGAAGCTGCTTCATCAGCTTGAATCCGCTGTCTTCGTGGTAGTCTCCAAAGAGTACGGTACTCTCGTTGAGAGGCACTCCCATATCCCTGCAGGACTGGCTGTATCCCTCAAAACGTTCCCGGGCGGAGGTCAGGTCCCTGTCCCCCCCGAGGAATCCGATGGACCGGGCTCCCATTTCCACCGCTTTTTTGACGGCGTCATAGCTTCCCTGAAAGTTGTCCGAAAGAACCGCATCGGAATTGAATCCTTCAACAAGGCGGTCCACTAGAACGACTGGGGTCTCTTCCATTATTGCAAAGTGCTCCCCCTTGCTGCTTCCTGGAATAATAATGGCTCCATCCACGTTTTTCTCTTTCAGAAGGCGCAGCTGGCTCCGTTCCTCCTCCCTGCTCTCCCGGGAACTGCAGAGAATAACAGAGTAGCCGTGTCTCTTCAGGGTCTCTTCAACACCTGTAACAATACTCATAAAGAAGTCGTTTCTGAACTCAGGAGCTACAATGCCTATGGTGTGGGTTTTTCTGGTTTTCAGGCTCCGGGCGGTCTGGTTTACATGATATCCGCACTCTTTGATGACCTTTTTAACCTTTAATGCCGTTTCCGGACGGACTTTGGGATCACCGTTGAGAACCCGTGAGATGGTGGCAGTTGAGACTCCCGCTCTGCGGGCTACCTCTTTGACTGTTATACCTTTTTTGCTCATGTCTGCCTCCCAGTTTGACCAGTCAGAAATAATAGCAGAAAAAACTTGATTTATCAGCAAGTTCATGTAAGAATGTAAACGATTACATTTGCTTTGTAAAGTTATTCTTTGAATCGGGAAGTTGAAGTTCCGGGTTCGGGAACTATTTCACCCGGTGTACCTTCAGGTAAAGAGGGAAACCCGGATATTTTACGATCAGAGTTGTCCGGCAGCACAACGTTGTGCCCCGTCAACCTGAGGATGATGAGGAGATATTTGAATGAATATTAAGATGACTGAGCCCGTTAACAGGCTCCGCGGTTCCATGCCCAAGGTCGGTATCAGACCCGTTATTGACGGAAGAGAGAGAGGTGTACGTGAATCTCTCGAAGTTCAGACCATGAATATGGCCAAGGCCGCTGCCAAACTGATCGAAGAGAATCTGAAGCACTCCAACGGTCTTCCTGTAGAGTGTGTCATTGCAGACTCTACAATCGGTGGATTTGCAGAAGCAGCCGACTGCGCCGACAAGTTTGCAAAAGAGGGTGTCGGTGTCTCTCTGACAGTTACTCCCTGCTGGTGCTACGGAACTGAAGTAATGGACACTGATCCCCTTCTTCCCAAGGCTGTATGGGGATTCAACGGAACCGAGAGACCCGGTGCCGTATACCTAGCTGCCGCTCTGGCCGGTTACTCTCAGAAGGGGCTTCCCGCCTTTGGAATCTATGGACGTGATGTTCAGGACTCCGGTGATACAAGTATCCCCGCTGACGTTACCGAGAAAATCCTCCGCTTTACAAAGTCAGCCCTTGCGGTTGCCACAATGAAGGGCAAGTCATACCTCTCACTGGGTGGAATGTCCATGGGTATCGCAGGTTCCCTCGTAAATCAGGATTTCCTTCTTGACTACCTCGGTATGCGTACAGAAGTTGTGGATATGAGCGAAGTTGCACGTCGTGTTGAAGAGAATATCTTTGATCCCGAAGAGTACAAAAGAGCTCTGAAATGGGTTAAAGAGAACTGTAAAGAGCAGGAAGACACTGTAAACCCCGAAGAGTACCGCAGAAGCGCCGAGCAGAGAGCCGCTGACTGGGAGTATGTCGTAAAGATGGTTCTTATCGGTAAGGACCTGATGGTAGGCAACCCCAAGCTTGCCGAGCTTGGATTCGGTGAAGAGTCCAGAGGACGCAACGCCATCTGCGGTGGTTTCCAGGGTCAGAGATCCTGGACCGACCACTACCCCAACGGCGACTTTATGGAAATCATGCTGAATACCTCCTTTGACTGGGACGGAATCCGGGAAGCCTTTGTTTTCGCCACAGAAAACGACCACCTCAACGGTATTACAATGCTCTTCGGTCACCTTCTGACCAACACAGCCCAGATCTTCAGTGATGTAAGAACCTACTGGAGTCCTGAAGCCATTGAAAGAGTAACAGGATGGAAGCCCGAAGGTCTGGCCAAGGACGGATTTATACACCTTATCAACTCCGGTTCCACCACCCTGGACGGTGCGGGTGAAATGACAGATGCCGAAGGCAAACCCGTTATGAAACCTTTCTGGGAGATCACATCCGAGGATGTTGAAAAGACAATGGAAGCTACTGAGTTCTGTGTCGGTGACGGCGGATACTTCAGAGGAGGCGGATACTCTTCTGACTTCCTCTCCAAGGGCGGCATGCCTGTAACCATGGCTCGTCTCAACCTTGTGAAGGGTCTGGGACCTGTTATGCAGCTTGCTGAGGGCTGGACAGTTGATGTACCCGAAAACGTTCACGACACTCTTGATGTCAGAACCAACCCCACATGGCCCACCACCTGGTTTGTTCCCCGGACAACCGGTGAAGGCGCATTTAAGGATGTCTACACAGTAATGGCAAAATGGGGCGCCAACCATGGTGCCGTCAGCTACGGTCACATCGGTCAGGACCTGATCACACTCTGCTCCATGCTCCGCATTCCCGTATGTATGCACAATGTGGAAGAAGAGGGATTCAGACCCAGTGCCTGGAACGCCTTCGGAATGGACGAAGAGGGCGCTGATTTCAGAGCCTGTGAAAACTTCGGACCCGTATACGGTAAATAATACCTTATCCGGCGGCTTCCGCCGGTAGAAAGGGTTAACAATTTTTTACGCATAAAAGGGGGCCTGCCGCTTGAAAAAGCGGGGGTCCTTTTTTATTGAACATTGACTTTGTTGCTCTTAAGGTATCATATTTGAGCTATGGATCTTTTTTCTCCAGATGCTGTAGATGCAGCGATTGATCATACTTATCTCCTTACATTTAAATCCATCAAAGTCGCTTCAGATGCCGCCATGGATTGTCTGGCCCGCTCAGAACAGTCCGACTACGAGAGGGGTATATTCAATTCCAGGATTCTTCTGGCCCTTATCGATATCTATAAAGGTCAGAGCGACCGGACCCAGATCTTTATTTCAGAGCTCATGGAGAGTACTCTTACAGGCGTCTCTGAGGATGCTTTGATGCGCCTGAATCATCTGAGGGCCCTCTATTTTCTCCATGACGGAGTATATAAGGAGGCCTTCAACGCCTTTGTAAAGTGCGGGAACCTTGCCGGCCGGGTAGGGCATAAAATCTTTCAGATACTGAGTGCCAATGGCAAGGGTGTTATAAAGCTGGATCAGCTTGAGTTTGAGGATGCTTTTGCCTATTTCGATTCAGTCCGCACCACTTTCCAGCAGCAGGATTATCCAATTCTTTATACTCTGCTGACCCTTAATATAGGCTGTGCCCTTGGCGGGATGAAACGTTTCGATGAGTCCCTGGAGCACTTAAAGAGGGCCCTTGAGGATTCAGAGAACCAGTGTGCAGTTATCCTCAAAAGCTCTGTTCTGGATGAGATGGCTACCGTGCTGATACGGCAGGAACGTTACGATGAGGCCCTGCCCTGTCTGGAAGAGGGGTATAGAATCAGCACAGAACTGGAGCACCGGGCTGCTGTTACTGAGCTTGTCTACAACTATGCTTCCCTGCTGCTTCGCCTGGGGCAGTGCGACAAGGCGGAATCTCTCATTACTGGAATGGGAAAGAAGGGTGAGAGGCAGATCCCTCTGATGCTCTACCATAAGGTGGCGGGGGAGATTTATGAACAGCGCGGAGAGCTCAGAAAAGCTCTGGACTCCTGTAAGGAGGTCCATAAGATCAAGGAACAGATTCAGGGCAGAGAGGTTCTGCAGTCGGTATTCCGTCAGGAAATTGCGGAACTTGAAAAGCAGAACAACAGGCTCCGCCTTGTAAGCAATATCGGGCAGGAGCTGGTTTCCACTCTGGACCTGGGGCAGATCATCAGCCTTATCTATGCGCAGATGAATGCATTGATGCCCGTAGACCATCTGTCAGTAGGCACTCTTGAAGGGGAGATGATTAATATAAGATTCTCCCTCAATGCCGGTAAGAGGGTCGAGCCGTTTTCACTTCATCGGGACAACGCCAACAGCTTTATATCCTACTGTGTCAGAACCGGCCGGGAGGTCTTTATCAGAAATGTGGATGAGGAGTATTCCCTGTATATCGGGAAAATTGTTCCCTTCAAGGCAAACCGGGACGGATATCTCCGCTCTCTGATCTGTATTCCCCTCCGGCACAACGGCGAGGTTGACGGGTTTCTTACGGTACAGAGCTTCAAGCCCTATGCCTACAGCAGCGAGGATCTTGATAATCTGCGGGCCCTGGCATCCTATATCGGTATAGCCGTGAGGAATGCCATTCAGACAGACAAAATGAGTGAGTTGAACAAGGTCCTCCGTTATCAGTCTTCCACCGACAGCCTCACTGGTGTGGCTACCCGCCGGGAGGCCGGCAGCCAGTGTGAGAACATTCTGAAGGTAAGCCGGAGGAATCATTTTACTACCTCAGTTATTCTGATTGACCTTGATCATTTCAAGGAGATTAATGACCGCTTCGGCCACTCTGCGGGAGATGAAGTTCTGAGGGAGTTCGGAGCTATTCTCAAGTCCTGGTTTCAGAGGCCCCTGGACAGTACAAGCCGCTACGGGGGAGAGGAGTTTCTTGTTATGGCCGGTAATATGAGCGCCGTCAATGCAGCCCGCCGTATCGAGGCCTTGAGGCAGGAGTTCTCATCCAGAGAATTCAGGTTTGGAGATGAAGTGTATAATGCCAATTTCAGCTGCGGGATATACAGCTGCAAACCGGAAGATGACAGTGCCGGATATATTACGCAGATACTCTCACAGGCGGACAGATATCTCTATCTTGCAAAGAAGTCAGGGCGGAAGTGTACCTTTTTATCCGATGAGCCGGACAAGCCTGCTGTAAAGTTCATCCCCTGAAAGCCCCGAAACTGTACGGCTGAGTACTTTCTTTTTCAGCTCCACCGGTGTGTGACGCCTTCCGTAGCTCAGGCCTTTGAGAAATTCAAGTTCCCGGGGGGTCTCCTGAATAATGCCTTTTGCCACGCCAATTTCCCAGCCTTTGGAGTCGGGAGGATAAAACGCGCTGAAATCCTGCCTGAAGGAGGGAGTCTTACCCAGTATCCAGTCTTCCGAAAGCAGGTTGCCTCTCTCCTGTTCCACCTCTTTTATTTCTGAAAGGGAGTCCCACTGTTCAGGGCTCAAATTCCCTGCAGAACCCTCTTTGTCAAAATAAGTTTTGAAGCAGTCCAGCACACTTTCCATGGCCAGCCCCTCATTTACCCTGTTCAGATTAATCACAGGCGACCTCCTGGATTCAGTGCCCGAGGCTTTGGTGAAGGTCTTTCGTCTTTCCGGAGTGATGGACTCTTTCAGTCTGCTGGTTTCGGAGGAGATCAGCAGGGTTCCGTGATGAAAGGCCCTGTCCTTCTTGTGGCGGAAGGCGCTGCCGCTGACTTTGTAGGTTTTTCCCTTGAAGTCAACTGTCAGATCATGGCGTTCGTTGATGTTCAGATTCACTCCGCAGGTCTTCATTACGGCGCAGATCTTATTGAGGTTGGTTTTACGGTCATAGTTGTCAATATTCTGGACAAAGGAGAAGTTCAGATTTCCATGGTCATGGTACACTGTGCCTCCTCCGCTCTGGCGTCGCACAAGATAGGTGTCACGGCTTCTGTGGGGAGAACACTCCAGCCAGGGATTCTGAAATCGTCCGATTACAACCGAAGGGTCGTCAATATACAGGAAAAGAATCTCTTCATCCTCTTTCAGATGTTCTAGAAAGTAGTTCTCCAGGGAGAGGTTGAGAAAGGGATCATGAAAGGGCGATATAAGGAGTTTTCTCTTCACACCTGTTTAACCTGGATTCCGGTCTCCATAATTTCATCCACCTGTTCCTGTTTCATATCCTTGTCGGTAATGATCATCTCCACACTGTCCAGGGGGAGGATCTTTACAAAACCCGACTTGCCGTATTTTCCTGAATCCGCCAGAAGGATGGTCTTGTCAGACTGTCTGGACATGGATTTGATAATTTCGGCGGACTCCTCTATATGTGTGGTCATACCTGTTTTAACCGAGAAACCGCCAGTACCGACAAAGGCATACTTGACGTGGTACCGTTCCAGATGTGAGAGGGATACAGGACCCACAAGAGATTCCGAACCGGGCTTGAACTCTCCCCCCACCACTGTAAGATGCAGAGTCGGGTTGACCCGGGCGTATGTAAGGGCCAGGGTGGAGTTGGTTACAACATGAATATTTCTCTTGCCCATTAGGTACTTCAATACGAGTGATGTGGTGGTTCCGTCATCGATCATGATGGCATCCCCTTCCTCAACCATATCGGCGGCTGCCTTGGCAATTCTGTTTTTCTCTTCCTGTTTCTGTCTCTGGCTATGGAGGATATCAGGATGAAATGCAGGCAGGGCTCCGCCGCGGGTTCTCAGGATAAATCCCTTTTCCTCCATACTGGACAGATCACTGCGTATTGTGACAGCCGAAACGCCAAGGACTTCGCTGATTTTTGTGACTGAAAGGTTGTAATCTTCCACAAGCATATTGAGTATTTTATTTTCTCTGTCCGAAAGGAAGGGATTCATGGAAACCTCTGTTTGGGTTATTGTTCAGTGAATACTTTTTATTTAGTATTACCGAATCTTGAATGCAACAGCACCAACCGTTATGGTTCAGCATTTCTGAATGGAAACAATTCTGCTATTCTCCTCTATTTTATCTTATTTCTTCGATTAGTCAATTAAACTCTTTCATAGTACTTACTTTTTGCCTTCGAAAATTCAGTTTTTTAGCTGTAACGGGTTTCAAATCGCCGAAAATGGCCTTATCAACCGAAAAGCTGCGGGTTTCCGGGGTGGGCAGCTCTTGTGTCGCAACCACTGTATCAGGCAGCTGTAAATTAAAATCGATATAAATTGATTCATTGGGAAAGCTGGTGTATTCTTTTAAAATGAATTTCGAATACACGGTCTCAGGAGACGACTACTCGCTCGCAGGCCGTGCCTCCAGCGACATTAAGAAGAAGCTCAAGCAGCTTGGCATTCCTGCTCCTGTCATCAAGAAGACAGCTATCTCTATGTATGAGGCCGAGATCAATATGGTTATCCATGCAGACGGGGGAATTATTACAGTCTCCCTTGATCCCCGGCAGATTCAGATTGTCCTGAAGGATACGGGTCCTGGAATTCCGGATCTGAAACTGGCTATGCAGGAGGGCTGGAGTACGGCCAATGAAGAGGCCAGGGAACTTGGTTTCGGCGCCGGTATGGGGTTGATGAATATTCAGCGGAATTCCGATCAGTTTCACATTGATACCGCCGTTGGAGAGGGAACAACTGTCACAATAATGCTGAACATGGGGGGGTGAGGGATTGAATCAGAATTACCTGCACTCGGTGACTCTGGACGAGTCTCTCTGCAAGGGATGTACAGTATGCATCAAGGGCTGCCCCACCGAAGCTATCCGTGTTCAGAAGGGACGGGCTCTGATCACCGCTGACCGCTGCATTGACTGCGGTGAGTGCATCCGTACCTGTCCTGCAGGGGCCAAGAAAGCCATTTCCGACCCCCTCTCTCTTCTGGATAATTTTGAAATCAATGTTGCCATTCCGGCACCCACCCTCTACGGTCAGTTCTCTTCCCGAATCTCCTGCAACAGAATACTGACGGCACTGAAAGAAATGGGCTTTGATGATGTCTATGAGGTGGCTGCAGCCGCTGAGATTCTGAGCCGCAAGACAAGAGAGTGGCTGGAGGAACAGAAGGATAAGAGACCCAGGATCTCCTCATCCTGCCCCGTTGTTGTCCGGCTTATTGAAAGCCGTTTCCCCTCTCTGCTGGATCAGGTTGTTCCGGTGATCTCTCCCATGGAGCTGAGTGCCAGGATAGTAAAAAGTAAATACCCGGGGAAGAAGGTCGGTGTTTTCTTTATTTCCCCCTGCGCCGCCAAGGTCACTGACATCAAGACCCCCCGGGGGATTGAGGCCTCTTCGGTGGACGGAGTGCTTGGTATAAAGGATATCTACAAGGACCTGAGTCAGGCTATAAGCCGTGTTGAAGCCGAAGAGAGTCTCAGTATTGCCAACTCCATCGGCGTCAGCTGGGCCAGAACCGACGGGGAGGGGTCTGCGGTCTATTCGGAGAACCATATTTCTGTCGACGGTATTGACCATGTCATTGATGTTCTGGAGAATCTTGAGAACGGACATATCAGAAATGTGGACTTTGTCGAGATGATGAGCTGCCCCGGCGGTTGTGTGGGCGGACCTCTTGCTGTAGAAAACCCCTATATTGCCCGCAACATCATCAGCAGCAGAGAGAAAGCCATGCTTTCAGGTTCAAAGAGAGCTCCTGTTGTTCTGCCGGAAGGGATCAGTATAGGCTGGACAGAGGGCGTTGAGAGCCGCATGACTCACCGTCTTGATCCCGACTATCTTAAGGCGATGCAGATGATGGAAGAGATGGAGGAAATACGGCAGAACCTCCCGGGGCTGGACTGCGGTGCCTGCGGTGCTCCCACATGCAAGGCCCTCGCTGAAGATATTGTCCGGGGGAAGACAACCGAAACGGATTGCGTTTTTATGCTCCGTGAGAAGATCAGGGATCTGACCAGAGAGATGATTGAGCTTGAGAGCCGTCTGCCTCCCGGCCTGGACCGCTGATCGCTTCCTCTTTACAGTTTAAAAAGGAAAACCGCTTTGCTCACAGTAATTATTATAATGACCCTTGGGATGGCTGCAGGCTATCTGCTGCGGAAGCATAAAAAGCTCTACCGGGGACTCGATAAAACAGTCAGTTATGTTATCTATCTTCTGCTCTTTCTGCTCGGAATTACGGTAGGACGGAATGACACCATTGTCCGGAGCTTCCATATTATAGGTCTGAAGGCCCTTGCCATTACTTCCGCATCCGTTGCAGGTTCCCTGATTCTGGGAGCTCTGGTCTTCCATTTATTCTTCAGGCACGATCATGTTGATAAAAACGGCATACCCTCCAGGCTTACTCAGGAGCGCACCGGAGAATCCGCCGTTCAGGGCATCCCTCCACAGGGGGATGAGGCATGAAAAACTCCCTCATCATTCTCCTCTTTTTTGCAGCCGGAACAGTTCTCGGTATTCTTGGAGACGGATGGCTGCCGAATTCCCTGGACTCTGCAAGTTCTATTGTTCTCTATATACTGATGGGGCTGGTGGGCTTTGGTATAGGTGCGGATTCGGACTCCCTGAAGGTGCTTAGAGAGTCAAATCTGAAGATCCTTTTCATGCCTCTTGCCGTTGTTGCCGGTTCTCTTGGCGGAGCTGCCCTTATCGCCGGATTTATAACGGACCTGGATCTGCAGGAGGTCCTTGCT
This sequence comes from Oceanispirochaeta sp., assembly GCA_963676905.2. Classification (GTDB taxonomy): domain Bacteria; phylum Spirochaetota; class Spirochaetia; order DSM-2461; family DSM-2461; genus Oceanispirochaeta. The sequence continues at coordinate 111,485 of CAXXVE010000001.1, read as the reverse complement.
GTCAGCGGAGGCTTCGGGTACTACTCCCTGTCCAGCCTCTTTATAACGGAACTTCGCGGGGAGATGGCCGGGACTATCGCCCTGCTTTCCAATGTGATGCGGGAAATTATCACACTGCTGATGACTCCTCTCTTTGTAAAATGGGCCGGACCGCTGGGACCGATTGCTTCGGGAGGAGCAACATCCATGGATACAACTCTTCCCATTATCTCGATGTATTCCGGAAAGCAGTATGCGGTGATTGCCCTCTTCAACGGGATCGTTCTGACGGTGCTGGTTCCCTTTCTTGTCCCGTTTATTCTGAGCTTTCAGTAAGATATGACCGCCACTCTCGAAGCGGCCGGATCAGTATAACAGGCATGGGCCCCAGGCCTTAAGGAGAAAACTATGGAAAAAACAGTTCTTGGAAAAACCGGTATAGAGGTAAGCAGAACAGCTTTCGGCGCATTGCCGATCCAGAGGGTTGATTTCGATACTGCCAAAGAGATCCTTCTGAAGGCCTATGAAGGGGGGATCAATTTCTTTGATACTGCCCGGGGATACTCGGACAGTGAAAAGAAAATAGGCTACGCCCTTTCTTCGGTGCGCAGTAATATTGTTATTGCAACAAAGGCAAGCGGCGCTGCAGACCGGGCCGGGGTAATGGACTGCCTGAATACAAGTCTTGCCAATCTTGAAACAGACTATGTGGATCTCCTTCAGCTCCATAATCCGGCAGCCCTTCCGGATACTGAAGATCCCGAGTCTCTGTATGCCGGACTTCTTCAGGCAAAAAAGGAGGGGAAGGCAAGGGCAGTCGGTATTACATGCCACTCCCTTGAAAACGCTCTGAAAGCAGCCCGTTCCGGTCTTTATGAAACGGTTCAGTTCCCTCTGAGCGCCATCAGTTCAGATGCTGATTTTGAGCTTGTGGATCTGTGCCGCGAGAACAATGTGGGGCTGATTGCCATGAAGGCGATGTGCGGCGGTCTGCTGACCGACTCCCGTATGGCCTTTGCCGGGCTGCGGCGTTTTGAGAATGTTGTTCCCATCTGGGGTATACAGAAACTGAAAGAGCTTGAGGAATTTCTTGCGCTTGAAAAGAATCCGCCGGTTATGGATGATGCTCTGCTTGCTCAGATAGAGCGGGACCGGAAAGAACTTGCAGGGGATTTCTGCAGGGGATGCGGGTACTGTCTTCCCTGCCCGGTGGACATTGCCATTCCCATGGCCGCCAGGATGAGCCTCCTTTTAAGGAGAGCTCCGACAGATAATTTCCTGTCAGATCACTGGCAGGAACAGATGATGAAGATTGAGGACTGCACTGAGTGCCGGGCCTGCGCGGGACGCTGTCCCTATTCGCTGGATACTCCGGAACTGCTCAAGAAGCAGTTGGCCGATTACAGGACTTTTCTTTAATATCAGTGATTTTGCGGGGGCAGAGAGCCTGCCCCGGCAGATCAGGCCATGTAGATCCTTGGAACTCTTTTATTGACGGCACAGGTCACTTCATAGCAGATTGTGCCCGCTTTATTTCCAAGTTCTGCAGCATCGGGACCGGCGGGATCGGGACCGAATACGGTCACTTCATCTCCCACTTTAATATCTTTGTTGTTCCCAAGGTTTATCATAAGCTGATCCATACAGACCCGTCCGGCTATGGGGTAGCGTTTCCCGTCTATCAGAAATTCAGACTGACCAGACAGTACCCTCAGGTATCCATCACCGTAGCCCACGGGGATGGTGGCGATCCTGGCGGGGCCATCGGCCACCCAGGTCCTTCCGTAGGAGACACTCTGTCCTTCTTCCACACTCTTTATAAATGAGATTCTTGATTTGAGCTCCATGACAGGTCTCAGTTCTTCGGTCCTCTCCATTCTGTCGTCGGGAAGGTATCCGTAGGCACTGATTCCCAGACGGACCATGTCGAGATGGCTGTTTTTATGCTGAAAGATTCCTCCGGAGTTCGCAGAGTGGAGCAGGCCGGGATCTATGTTCATCGACAGGATCTCATTTTTTATGCCCGTCATTATGGATATCTGCTCTTCGGTAAAGGCAAGGTCTTCCGGGTCGGGGCTGTCGGACACGGGGAAGTGTGTGCTGATCCCCCCGATTTTCAGGTTCTTCGAGGTATCGGCCAACCGGGCCAGGTAGGGGGCATCCTCTGGAGGGCAGCCAATTCGACCCATTCCGGTGTCCACCTTTATATGGATGGTCAGCGGGTCAGATTCCATCTCTCCTGCCAGAAGATTCAGGCGCTGAAGGTACTCCTGGTCCCCTACAAAGGGTTGGAGCTTGTTTTCTATAATTCTTGAGTACTCATCTTCGCAGGGATAACCGAGCAGGATGACGGGAGCTGTGATTCCGGCCTGCCGGAGCTCTTCCCCTTCATCCACATTGGATACCGCAAGATGGGTTACACCGTTTTTCAGTGCGGTCAGCGAAACGGCTACGGCACCGTGGCCGTAACCGTCCGCCTTTACAGCCAGACAGAGCTTTCTGTCGGGACCGATGATTTCCCGGACTCTCTCCAGGTTCCATTTGAGATTATCAAGGTGTATCATGGCCCTTGTGGACCGTTTTGACCGGCTGAAGTCGTACATCATTTATCCTATAGTCGCGCACATAACCGCTTTGATAGTGTGCATTCTGTTTTCAGCTTCATCGAATATAACTGAGTTGCGGCTGCGGAATACCTCGTCGGTTACTTCCATGGCGTCCAGGCCGAACTTCTCTTTGATCTCCATTCCCACGGAGGTTTCCAGATCGTGGAATGCGGGCAGGCAGTGGAGAAAGAGACAGTCGGGGTTCCCTGTTTTGTCCATCATCTGTTTGTTCACCTGATAGGGCTTGAGGAGTTTGATTCTCTCTTCAAACTGATCCTCTTCTCCCATGGATACCCATACATCGGTATAGATGGCATCGGCGCCCTTGACGGCCTCGTCGATATCTTGGATAAGTTCAATTTTGCCGCCGGTCTGTGCAGCGACTTCTCTCATCTCGGCAACAAGATCTTCAGAAGGGAAAAGAGACTTCGGTGCCAGAGCTACGAAGTGCATACCCATTTTCGCGGCGCCGATCATCAGGGAATTTCCCATATTGTTGCGGGCATCCCCGGCATAGACTAACTTCATCTTGTTAAAGGGTTTGTCGCAGTGCTCTTCCAGGGTAAGAAAGTCGGCAAGGATCTGGGTGGGGTGATAGAGGTCTGTTAAACCGTTCCAGACCGGCACTCCAGCGTACTCTGCCAAAGCGTCTACTGTTTCCTGTTTGAATCCCCTGAACTCGATTCCGTCATAGAACCGTCCCAGTACTTTGGCTGTATCTTCGATAGACTCTTTTTTGCCCATCTGGCTGTTTGTAAGGAAAGTAACATTAGCTCCCTCATCGAAGGCTGCCACTTCAAAGGCGCACCTGGTACGTGTGGAAGCCTTTTCAAAGATAAGAACAATGTTTTTTCTTTCCAGCAGAGTCCCGCGGATTCCTGCTCTCTTCTTGTTCTTCAGGTCTCTGGAAAGATCCAGGAGATAGCGGATTTCCTGAGGAGTGAAATCCTTGAGAGTCAGCAGATGGCGTCCTTTTAAGTTGACTGGCATAATGTTCTCCTTAAACCGGGGCTGAACTACCCTCGGTGATGTACTGTGTCCAACAGGTTTGAGGGGCATTCTGCTCTTCCAGAACCCCTTCAATACTGTGTTTCCGCAGTCTATCATTACTAAACGGATTTCATCTATAGGGAGCTAGTTTTGAAATCACACTCTTTTATTTCCCTTGCAATGATATTCCTCATGTATCATTATATTCTACCGGAAGAGCTGTCCCCGGCAGGTGGATCTGTTCTATACTCTTTATAAGTAATAGGAGATGGTAAGTATGAAATGGGGAGACAAGATTAAGGGAACTATCCTGTATACAGTGATCAGTTTCATTCTCATCGGAGCGGCCGCCTATCTTACAGATTTCATCTTTTTCAGAAATACAGATATCAAGCTTTTCTATATATTACTCTCTGCAGCTTTGAGCGCGGTGCTGCTGGCGCCCCTTTTTATCTGGATACGGAGCAGAGGGAAAGAGGGGGGCATTGAAGCCACTCAGCTCTCTGACCTGGAACTCAATGAGAGAGATGTCCGTGAAGCGGTAAGCAACTGGGTCTATATACACTATAAAAAGAAGATGGAAGGGAATATGGAATTCTCTCGAGATGAGAACGGAGCCCTGAACTGCAGAATAACAGTACGCAGCGAAAACTGAAAAAATACACTTTTTTCTAAAGCCCGGACAATCAGAATACGATAATATATCCGGGCAGGAAACAGACCGTTTCGGGTCTGTTTTTTTTGTCTGAAATTATAATGAAAAACTTTATTTAAACGGGTTTACATGATCCGGGTTTTTCAATATTATCACCATCACGCTCTGAGCAGCACTGCGGATGCGGCGCAGCAGAAGAGCATAGGCAAATAGAAGTTTTGAAAGAAAATAATCGGGATAATATCCGGAGTAAAAAACTTTTAAAACATGGTTGACACTAAATCGACTTTAAACTATATTTGCTGAGCGTTCGGCGCTACGGTTGCTGAACGGTTCTTTTACAGAATTATAGAGAAGGGAAATTGAAGTATTTGACGAGAGTCAAGCACTGGTAGTACGAACGTTAGTTTTCTTTAGAGATAAAGGGACTGACTCTTCTGGATAAGGGTTCAGGATGAATACATCCGCTAAGTAATCCTTTGAAAGTTTTGATACGAAGTTATCGCCTTCGGGCGATAAATTATATCATGGAGAGTTTGATCCTGGCTCAGAACGAACGCTGGCGGCGCGTTTTAAGCATGCAAGTCGAACGGGATTCAAGGTGCTTGCACCTTGATGAGAGTGGCGAACGGGTGAGTAACGCGTAGGTGATCTACCTTCTAGTTGGGGATAGCCCATGGAAACATGGGGTAATACCGAATAATCTCATAGATCTTGTTTTATGAGGAAAGGGGCGTTTGCCTCGCTGGAAGATGAGCCTGCGTATGATTAGCTTGTTGGTGGGGTAATGGCCTACCAAGGCGACGATCATTAGCCGGCCTGAGAGGGTGACCGGCCACATTGGGACTGAGACACGGCCCAGACTCCTACGGGAGGCAGCAGCTAAGAATCTTCCGCAATGGACGAAAGTCTGACGGAGCGACGCCGCGTGTGCGAAGAATGTCGAGAGATTGTAAAGCACTTTTATATGTGAGGAATAACCGTGTCAGGAAATGGGCATGGGATGACGTTAGCATATGAATAAGCTCCGGCCAATTACGTGCCAGCAGCCGCGGTAACACGTAAGGAGCGAGCGTTGTTCGGAATTATTGGGCGTAAAGGGCATGTAGGCGGTTACATAAGTCCGATGTGAAAGCGTGCAGCTTAACTGCATTGTTGCGTTGGAAACTGTGTGACTAGAATCCGAGAGGGGTAAGTGGAATTCCTAGTGTAGGGGTGAAATCTGTTGATATTAGGAAGAACACCAGAGGCGAAGGCGACTTGCTGGCTCTGGATTGACGCTGAGGTGCGAAAGCGTAGGTAGCGAACAGGATTAGATACCCTGGTAGTCTACGCCGTAAACGATGTACACTTGGTGTCTGGATCATGAGATCTAGGTGCCGTAGCTAACGCGTTAAGTGTACCGCCTGGGGAGTATGCCGGCAACGGTGAAACTCAAAGGAATTGACGGGGGCCCGCACAAGCGGTGGAGCATGTGGTTTAATTCGATGATACGCGAGAAACCTTACCAGGGCTTGACATATACAGGACGACACTAGAGATAGTGTTTTCTCTTCGGAGACTTGTATACAGGTGCTGCATGGTTGTCGTCAGCTCGTGCCGTGAGGTGTTGGGTTAAGTCCCGCAACGAGCGCAACCCCTGTTGTATGTTACCATCATTAAGTTGGGGACTCATGCAAGACTGCCGGTGACAAACCGGAGGAAGGTGGGGATGACGTCAAATCATCATGGCCCTTATGTCCTGGGCTACACACGTGCTACAATGGCCGGTACAGAGTGATGCGAAACAGTGATGTCGAGCAAAACGCTTAAAGCCGGTCTCAGTTCGGATTGGAGTCTGAAACTCGACTCCATGAAGGTGGAATCGCTAGTAATCGCGCATCAGCATGGCGCGGTGAATACGTTCCCGGGCCTTGTACACACCGCCCGTCACACCACCCGAGTCGGGGGTACCCGAAGTCAGCAGGCTAACCTTTTAGGAGGCCACTGCCGAAGGTATGCTCGGTAAGGGGGGTGAAGTCGTAACAAGGTAGCCGTACCGGAAGGTGCGGCTGGATCACCTCCTTTCTACGAGAAAGGTATTTAAAGTCTGACAGTACGGTCAGCAGATGCAGCAATGCATCTAGTATTATTCAGTCTTGGCTTTCGTTAAATACTTCTAATTTCCCTAATAAACTGTTTGCATCAGAGCAAATCGTTTTTACTTGTCGGCGTTCCCGCCGAAATGTTCTCTTTATATGTAAAACCGGGGGGTATAGCTCAGCTGGCTAGAGCACTAGATTTGCATTCTAGGGGTCTGGGGTTCGAATCCCCATACCTCCACTCAAATCCGTTTTCGGACGGTCTGTTTTAAGCTTTTAGAAGCTGAAAGACGGTTTAACAGGAATTAGCGAAGGGATAAATAATAATATGGTCAAGCGACTAAGGGTCCATGGTGGATGCCTTGGAGCTATCCGGCGAAGAAGGGCGTGGTAAGCTGCGAAAAGCCTCGGTTAGAAGCAAACATTCTGACACCCGAGGATTCCCGAATGGGGTAACCCGGCTGATTGTTATCAGTCATCATGCGGTGAATACATAGCCGTATGAAGCGAGACTCAGGGAACTGAACCATCTAAGTACCTGAAGGAAAAGAAATCAAAAGAGATTCCCTTAGTAGCGGCGAGCGAACGGGGATTAGCCCAAACCAATTACATTTCGGTGTAGCTGGGGTTGTAGGGCATGCAAAATGCATTCAACGGAGATAGCGGAACGGTACTGGGAAGGCCGACCGAAGAAGGTGAAAGTCCTGTATGCGAAATTGAAGTTGAGCTGGCATGTACCTGAGTAAGGCGGGGCACGAGTAATCCTGTCTGAATCTGGGGGGCCCACCCTCCAAGGCTAAATACGAGATAGCTACCGATAGCGAATAGTACCGTGAGGGAAAGGTGAAAAGCACCCCGGGAGGGGAGTGAAATAGAACCTGAAACCGTGGACCTACAAGCGGTCAAAGCCCCAATACGGGGTGATGGCGTGCCTTTTGTAGAATGAGCCTGCGAGTTAATATATTAAGCGAGGTTAAGGTATAGAAGTACCGGAGCCGGAGGGAAACCGAGTCTGAATAGGGCGTTCTTAGTTTGATGTATTAGACCCGAAGCCGGGTGATCTACCTATGATCAGGTTGAAGCTTGGGTAACACTGAGTGGAGGACCGAACACTAGTCTGTTGAAAAAGGCAGTGATGAATTGTGGGTAGGAGTGAAAGGCTAATCAAACCCGGAGATAGCTGGTTCTCCTCGAAATGGCTTTAGGGTCAGCGTCATATGGTTAATAGCGGAGGTAGAGCACTGATTGGGTGCGGGCCTGTCACAGGGTACCAAATCCAGTCAAACTCCGAATGCCGTTATTCAAAGTATGGCAGTGAGACTACGGGTGATAAGATTCGTGGTCGAAAGGGAAAGAGCCCAGACCGTCAGCTAAGGTCCCTAAACTATGCTAAGTGGAAAAGGAAGTACGATTGCACAGACAGCCAGGAGGTTGGCTTAGAAGCAGCCACTCCTTTAAAGAGTGCGTAATAGCTCACTGGTCGAGTAGTTGTGCGCCGACAATGTAACGGGGCTAAGCATAGTACCGAAGCTACGGATCAGCATATTTATATGTTGGTGGTAGAGGAGCATTCTGTAGGCCGATGAAGGTGATCTGTAAGGGTTGCTGGAGGTATCAGAAGAGAGAATGCAGGCATGAGTAACGAAAAGGAAGGTGAGATCCCTTCCCGCCGAAAATCTAAGGTTTCCTGGGTAAAGGTACTCTTCCCAGGGTTAGTCGGCCCCTAAGGCGAGGCAGAAATGCGTAGTCGATGGGAAACTGGTTAATATTCCAGTACATCTAGTAATTTCGATGGGATGACACTTAAGGAGATCCCATGCCAGGCGTTGGTTGTCCTGGTCCAAGCATTTACCCGTTGATGACAGTAGGCAAATCCGCTGTTAGAGGGGAGATGTTAAGGGTAGCGATCCTACGGGTGAGCGAAGTTGGGTGATTCATCGAGTCAAGAAATAATCTCTAAGGTTAGGTTACTAGGTACCGTACCGCAAACCGACACAGGTAGATGGGATGAGAATTCTAAGGCGTACGGGAGAACTCACGTTAAGGAACTCGGCAAAATACATGCGTAACTTAGGGAAAAGCATGGCTCAGCACGTGATGGTGGAGTTGCAGAGTCCAGGAGAAAGCGACTGTTTACCAAAAACACAGGTCAATGCGAATCTGCAAAGAGAAGTATATTGACTGACACCTGCCCGGTGCCGGAAGGTTAAGAGGAGCTGTTAACTTTTAGTGAAGCAGTGAATTGAAGCCCCGGTAAACGGCGGCCGTAACTATAACGGTCCTAAGGTAGCGAAATTCCTTGTCGGGTAAGTTCCGACCCGCACGAATGGTGTAACGACTTTCTCACTGTCTCAACGTGAGACCCGGTGAAATTGAAGTATCGGTGAAGATGCCGATTACCTGTGGTTAGACGGAAAGACCCCGTGAACCTTTACTGTATCCTGATATTGAACTATGGCTGATGATGTGTAGGATAGGTGGGAGACTTTGAAGACTGGTCGTCAGGCTGGTTGGAGTTGTTGGTGAAATACCACCCTTTATCAGTTATATTTCTAACGTGGTGCGTAATCCGCATCATGGACAATGTCAGGTGGGCAGTTTGACTGGGGCGGTCGCCTCCTAAAGAGTAACGGAGGCGCGCAAAGGTTACCTTAGCATGGTTGGAAATCATGCTGTAAGCGCAATGGCATAAGGTAGCTTGACTGCGAGACTTACAAGTCGAGCAGGTACGAAAGTAGGTCATAGTGATCTGGCGGTTCTGAGTGGAAGGGCCGTCACTTAACGGACAAAAGGTACTCCGGGGATAACAGGCTGATTTTGCCCAAGAGTTCATATCGACGGCAAAGTTTGGCACCTCGATGTCGGCTCATCGCATCCTGGGGCTGGAGCAGGTCCCAAGGGTATGGCTGTTCGCCATTTAAAGCGGTACGCGAGCTGGGTTCAGAACGTCGCGAGACAGTTCGGTCCCTATCTGCCACAGGCGTTGGATGTTTGAGAGGATCTATTTTTAGTACGAGAGGACCGAAATGGACGAACCTCTGGTGTATCAGTTATCGTGCCAACGGTAAGTGCTGAGTAGCTAAGTTCGGAAGGGATAACCGCTGAAAGCATCTAAGTGGGAAGCCTACCTCAAGATGAGACATCCCTCTCCCTTTAAGGGAGCTTAAGGAATCTGAGAGAATATCAGTTTGATAGGCTGGCGGTCTAAGTGTGGAAACATATTGAGCCGACCAGTACTAATCTTCCGTGAGGCTTGACCATATTATTATTTGTCCCTTTAGTTAAGAATATATATAGGTGTGAAGTTCTTTGAACTGATCACTGATCTGGTGATTTTAGCGTTGAGGTTATACCCGTTCCCATCCCGAACACGGAAGTCAAGCTCAACCGCGCCGATGGTACTGCTACGGTGGGAGAGTAGGTCGTCGCCAGTTAAACCCTCAGTCGAAAGATTGAGGGTTTTTTTATTTATAATTCTTTTACTTATACAACCGCTCCTGATCCCTGTAGCCCTTTTCCGGTAAACAAAGCAGTTTCTGAGAACTAAATATCGCCAGTAAAAAAGCTAAAGAGTGATATCAGTGAATGAACAAGGGAACAACGTAGCCCGAAAACCGTTGATCTTATTGAGGATATCATGCACGGTATGATACTGGCAGGAGCCTCTGTTCCTGCTCAATCCGAGAGAGAGGGCAGGGGGCGCGAATGAATCCAATAGACGAGTTGCAGAGTATTATTGACAGAGATCTTCCCCTTGCGGCCTGCGGGGGATTCCAGGTATACAGGTTGTGCCGGGAGTCTGTATGCATACGCGGTGAACTTGATAGTAACAGAAATCATCACGGAACAGTTTTTGGCGGAAGTCAGAGTGTCGCTCTCATTCTCAGCGGCTGGGCTCAGGTGCGGGAGCTTATGAAAGAGATTGATCCCGAAGCTTCTATTGTAATTGCAAGTCAGTCAATGGACTTTATTCTCCCTGTATCAGGAGATTTTGAAGCCCGCTGTACTGCTCCGGAGGAATCAACTGTAAAGAGCTTTTATAAATGTTTCAGGGAGCGGGGAAAGGCAAAGATGTGTCTGACCGCTGAAATCTATGAGCTGAGTTCTCAGGCAGTTGCGAGGCAGTCGTCCGATAAAGACCCGAAGAGTCAGCCCGCATCCAGAATGACCTGTCTCTTTGTTGTCAAAAAAACCTGATGACAGGCAGATAAAAAAAGGGGGAGCTGCACTTCTGCATCACTCCCCCCAATTCAAATCAAGATAATTCTATTTCAGCCAGGCCGCTGCGGATTCACCGGCGATTCTTCCTGAACCATAGGCATATCCAAGAGTCCCGCCTTCAAAGAATACATAGCTGTCGCTATAGACTCCGCTTGTTTCGGCACCCGCTGCATAGAGTCCCGGTACAGCCTTGCCGTCAGGGCTGACCACCTCGCAGTAGGGGTTAATTCTTATTCCGCCCAGAGTACCGAGAAATACAGAAGGAGTAATTTTTACAGCATAAAGAGGACCCTCAAGCTTTTCCATATACCGGGATGATTTAAAGTGGTCCAGGTCTTCTCCCATATCCGCCAGTTCGTTATATCGGGATATAGTATCCGCCAGGTGGTTCATTCCCAGTGCTTCTTCCAGTGCTTCCGGGTTTTCGGCTCTGACGATTGTTCCCTTCTCAATGTACTTTTCAATGTCAGGTATAAGATCTGCAGGAGTGTGGCTCTGTTCATAGCGTACAGAAGTATCTATTTTGTGGCCAACTTCAATAAAGATTGTAGGATCAGTGGCCAGTTCACCTGAAAATACATCAGTCAGGGCTGCATAACCGGACTCGGCTACAACTTCGATCATTCTTCCGTCAAAGATCTCCCAGGCTGTTCTACCGGGAAGTGACTTCAATACATTGGAGGACTTGATGGGTTCAAAGATAAAGGCTTCTTCGTTCATGAAACGGTTACCGTCGGCATCAACATGAAGGTAAGGGTTCAGAAGGGCTGAGTTCAGGGGTGTGGTCCAGTTCGTACCGCCTCTGGAAACACCATAGTGCATGGTGATTGCATTGGCGTAGTCCGCGTCACCACCGGCCTTCTGAGCCAGTTTTATACCTGTACCGATGTTGGTTCCCACAAGGCTGTGTCCGAAGCCTTCTCCGAAGTATTCGGCTACAAGCTCTTCGTTTCCGCCGAAACCGCCTGTCGCCAGGATTACAGCATCCGCATTGACAGTCAGAGTACCGCCGTCGGCTTTTCTGGCTTTTACACCGGCAATATGACCGTCTACGAGGATAATATCCTGTACTTCAGTTTCATACATAACTTTTCCACCCGCATTGAGAACACTCTGGTGAAGAGCCTTAACCGCGACAGCCCCGCCGTCCACATAGCCGTGCAGGGTGGAGTTGGGGTGAGTCAGTTTGTGCTCGAAGTAACCCCCTGTGGCGGGGTGGGCCAGAATCATATTGACACCGTGAGCGATGAGCCAGTCAATGGTCTCTCCTGATCGCTGGATTACCCGGCTCAGAAGCCCTCCGTTGACCCGATAGTTTCCGGTGTCGACAAACTGATTGTAGAACCATTTGCCCTCAACTGTACGTCCCTGTTCAATCTGCTGACTGGAGTTTGTACCGAAGGCTCCACCGGCCAATGTAGCCTGTCCGGCGGGAGTGGCTGTCATTTCCAGAAGGATTACATCTGATCCTGCTTCTGCGGCACTGACTGCAGCTGCTGATCCGGAAGCTCCGCCACCGACAACAACGATTCCCGTTGATATCTCTTCATCAGGGCCCTTTGCCTTCTCACCCTTGAGAGATGAGGGGTCGCCACCGGCCTGGACAACACAGTCCTCAATGGCCGCGAGAATAGCTTCGCTTGTAAGGGTGGCACCGGCCAGGGCGTCAATTGCAAGGCTCTGGTTTTTGATAATTGCTTCGGGAATCCGCTCTGCTGCAGGTGCAGCTATGGCAGGTGTTTCTCCGGAGACATCTACTGTAATCTTTTTAATCTGTGAGTCACTGAACTCAACCTGAACTTCAACAGGGCCGTTTTTGCCTTCTGCACTGGCTGTGTAGCTTCCCTTATTGTAGCTCATTCCGTTTTCGGAATCAGAGCAGCTGAGAAGCATAAACAACAGGCTGAGGATAAGGAACATTCCTTTTGCCTTATTTTTCATCTTTTTCATCCTTGTATGAATATGTTAGTTTTTGGATTGTAGAGCAGAGAGGTAGGCTCAGGTCAAATTCTATAATTCTATATAGATTAACCTCTGAAAATTGAGAATACAGAACCAGGAGTTGTCTTTTGAGTGAATACAGGATCGGTGAGTTTGCAAAAAAGCTGTGTGTTAGTCAGGACTTGCTGAAGCACTATGAGAAGTATGAAATCCTCAATTCGAGAAAGAAGGGGCCGGGAGGGTACAGGTACTATGATTTCAGGCAGAGTCCCCGTATCCTTTTCAGTAAGCAGCTGCAGAACTGGGGATTTTCGCTTAAAGAGATCAGCAGAATCATGAGGGGAGAGAGCTGTTCCAATACCCTTGAGATGCTCTCCGGAAAACTGTATCAACTCAGGAATGAGCATAAAATTCATTTCTGGCAGTTACGTTATCTTGAATATATATGTTCCCTGATGGAAGAAGTGGATAAGGGGGCCTTTCAGGGCCAGTGGTCTGTCTGCAATTCTGAGCGTTATCTGTTCATTCCCCATACCAGGGGATATGATTTTATTCCTGACGGGGGGTGTTATAAAACTCTGCAGATATGGATCTCTCTTCTGGGTGTTACAAGTCAGGCTGCCATTATTGAAGAAACCGGTGCCGACCAGCCTGTTCTTACTCATGGTTTTGTAATACCCGCAGAGGCTGCCATGGAACTTGATCTTGCACATTCTGATCTCTGCAGGCCTTTCGGCGGTACCAGAAGCCTTATATACAACTCTACTCTTCGTGATCAGGAGGATATTGAATCAATTCCATTTATAAATAAATTGCTCCACAGTCCCCTTGAGATTGCTGAAAAACACAGATTTGAACTTACGGACAACCTCCTTGTCATTACCCATTTTCTAAGCAGTGACGGGGATGGGCTTTCAAGGCACAGGCAGCTTATCTTCCCTATGATGTAACAGTTACATTCTCACTAGGGGCCGGTTCGGCTGTATAATAATCTTATGAATCTAATAAAAGTAATTCCCTATGTAATGCCCGGAGACCTGATTGTTTCCGGAACTCCTCAGACTCTTCGAACCACTCTGGGGTCCTGTATTGCTGTCTGTCTGTTTGATCCGCACCTCGGTTACGGCGGAATGAACCATTATATATATTCCAGGTCATCCGAGGCTGATGCCGGATACAGCTACGGAAACCTCTCTATCCCTGAGCTCATTAAAAAGATGACGGATCTTGGAAGCAGGGTTTCAAGTCTTCAGGCAAGTCTTGCAGGCGGTGCCTCCAGGATTATTCCATCAAACGGTTTGAGCGCCGGTCAGAAAAATATTCAGGTTGCCGAGGAAATCCTGCTGGAGTACCGGATTCCTGTTGTCAGCAGGGATGTTGGAGGCTGTTATGGGCGAAAAGTCCGCTATTCCACCGGAAGCGGTGTACTGGAAGTCGAACTTCTTGAAGACTGCCTCTCCGCTTGCAGTACCACAGGAAAGAGCTGCCGGACAGGCTCCAGCAGCTGAGTACGATTAATCCCTCTCAATCCCGTCACTGATTTGTTCCGGGTCAGGCTGTGCACTCTTCTCTTCTTCAGACTCTTCTCCGGTTTGAAAGTATTCGATAGACCTTTCAATGGATGCTGCGGAATCTCCGACATTTCCGGAGAGAGAGAGGACTTCATTGAAGCTTCCTGTAATTCCCGCAATTCTGCTTTCAATGGAGTGGATGTTGTCCAGAACAATACCGCTTGCCCGATACAGCTCTTCAATCATCTCCTCCTGGTGGTTTCCGGCATGTATGATTTCACCGGAACTGTCCTTGATAACCTGTGAAATCTGGGTCAGTGACTCCATTGCCGAAAGGATCTGTGTCCCTCCGGACTTCAGTTCGTACATGGTGCCGGATATTTCTGTGAGAGATCTGCTGAACAGGTCAATTTCGCTGCTGATTCTATTGAAGGCCGTAAAGGACACTTCGCTGGATTCAGAGGCTCTGGAAATATTCTCAATTACGTCATTAATACTCGTTGTAATCATTCTTGAATTTTCAGAAGCAGCTTCTGCAAGCTTTCTGATCTCATCTGATACCACGGAAAATCCTTTTCCTGCGTCTCCTGCATGAGCCGCTTCGATAGCCGCATTCATGGCAAGGAGATTGGTCTGATCCGCAATGCCTTTAATGATGTCGGCTATTCCCGAGATCGTGTCCACATTGGATGTGATATTGGCGATGCTCCGGGTGTTGTCCTCCATTCTGTCTTCACCGGTTTTAATCATTTCAACCAGATCTCTTATAACCGTGGTTTTCTCTTCGGTTATGGATGAGACTGCGTCAATGGAGGTTATCATCTGTGTTACCGATGCTGTGGACTCCTCAACCATGGCTCTCTGATCAATTACCTGATCATTCATAATCTGGACTGAGCTGTTGAGGCCGGCCATGGACTTCGAAGATTTCTCAACGGTTTCATTCAGGGTCTGCATTCTCCCAGTAATATCCCTGGATTGAACTTCAATTGTACCTGTATCCTCTCCGGCATCACGTACCTGATGGTCAAGTTCCTGCTGTACCCTGATATTGCCGCTGGATACAGCTTTCAGCTGAGATATGGATTCGGATATTGTCTTTCTGAACTGATTCATCTGCATTCCCAGATGGGATATTTCATCCTCTCCTTCTTCAGGGAAAGATGTATAGAGTTTTCCGTCTTTCAGGCTGCTTATGTTCTGTCCCAGTATTTGAAGTCTTTTTGAGAGCTTCATTGTCTGCTTCATGCTGGCAAGGGTAAACAGGATCATTGCTGCAATTCCGATTACAATCGTGATGATCTGAATATTGTTATTGAGCTTTGAAATTTCGTTGTCGATGACTTCTATCTCATTATTGATCATCTCATTATATGTATCAATTGAATCCCCGCTCTTGGTTATCAGATCTATTGTATTCATCACATTGAAGCGGAGGTAATTTGCACCAGCCGTATCTCCCTGTCTGACACCCTCTTCGTAAATCTTAATAAGGGTTTTGTCATTAATGCTCTGTATCATGTCTTCTACTAGAAGATCTTTTACAGCTTTTTCAATGACAGTATAGTGCCGTCTTCTGATAATCTTCAGAAGGTCAATGGAGCTTATAGAGTTTTTTGCCGATTCTGAAAAGTTTGGAAGATATTTGAAATCATGCAACTCCTCCATGGTCTCATTGTTTATTTTCACCTGTCTGTCAAATTCGGCATATGTTGTCTGAAGATCTCTTGTGACCAGGCGTTCCATCAGCATCTGCTCTCTTGTAAAGCTGTCATGCATCTGGATGAGGATGTCCTGCTCTCCACTCAGGTTGAGCATGAAACTGAGAAAGATGGAGTAGGTTGCAATAAGCAGTAAGAGACACAGACTCTGCAGCTGGGTCATAAGAAGAATTTTGTGTTTTATTTTCACGATGGAATCCTGTTTTTAATTATTGATAGGGAATCATATCTTGATGTCCAGCTTATGGAAATGAGTTTTTTTAATAAAGGGGCAAAATGGCAGATTCCTGGATGTAATCGGATGTCATGAATGTTTATTGGGGGGATTTATCAAATAATATAATAATAGTAATATATAAAGCTCAGAATGTGCAGACCAATTGACAGAGGGGGGGCTGTAATTTCAGGCACCTGATCCTCTGTGATGATCTTCCGTCTGGAGCGTATTGATATGCTCAAAGTACATTTCCGGAGGCTTTAATGGCAAAGAGAATCAGGGTGGAGATCCTGAAAACCGGTTTTTTTTCGTCCAGGTTTGATCCCCATCTACTGAAAAGCAAGGTAGAGCACCTGAGTGCGCAGGGATGGGAATTTATTAACTGTCAGGATGTACATCCCGGGAAGCTGGCTTTCGTCTCAGAAAAAAAGTCTGGGCAATTTTCGAAAAGGAGTATTAGGACAGTCCATCCATTTCATATTTTGTGCCTGTTAAATCCTTCTTCTGCTGATCATTCCCCTCACCAGGGCCAGAAGCCAGTGTTTTTTCTGCTTTCTGTACTCCCTTCCCTGAAGAATAAGTTTTTGAACCGGAACTCTCTTCAGTTCCTCTTTAGGTACGGTTAAGGGGTTTTTGCCGAGAATCACCATATCGGCTATCTTACCTGCCTCCAGAGATCCTCTCTCTTTCTCGTCAAAACTGGCCCGGCAGCCCTCCCATGTAGCCATTCTGAAGGCCTCCTGAACTGAAAGAGACTGATCCTTTTCACTGTGGTTGCAGGCGTTGTGTATCCAGAGCATAGGGTCCGGATCGGTACAGGGGGAGTCGGAGCCGGCGGAAAAGGGGATACCCTTCTCCATAAAGGTCCTCAGGGGATTGAGGCTGGCTTCCCTGTCTCCCAGAATGGAACGCAGGTAGGAGGAAGGCTCCTGGGGCCAGTCGATAAAGGCTGTCTGCAGTGGGATATGAATGCCGTAGCGGCTGCAGATTTCAAGGCCCTCTTCCGTAGGAAGGCAGGCGTGGATAATGCCGTGGCGGTGATCCTCACGGGGGCAGTCTTCAAGTGCTGATCTGAGGGCACGGGCCGCCTGATCAAATGCGGCATCTCCAATGGCATGCAGTTCAATCTGAAGCCCCTCTCTGTTGGCCTTTTTGCAGAATTCGGCAACCTCTTCATCGCTGTTGTAGAGGACTCCGCAGTCATCGCTTCCCTCGTAGGGGGAGTTCAGTGCTGCGTCTACAGATCCGAAGCAGCCGTCAAGAGCGGTTATAAAGCAGCCTCCGATTCGGGGAAGCCCTCTTTTGCGGACTTTTGAAGTATCCATGGTCTGAAAGAAGAGACGCATCTGGAACCCGTTCTGTACGGAACGGCCGATAAACCTCTCCATGTCCACATCCAGGTCCCGGGGAAAGCCCACTCCGCTGACTGTATGGATCATTCCGATTCCCTTTTCAGCGATGTAGTCAACGGCGTCCTGCATGGACTGCACAAGGCGGCTGACGGGAATACTTCCTGAAATAAAGTCGGAGGTTCCGAAGAAGGCTTCCTGGTTCATCTCTCCCGACTCGGCGTTGTATCCGCGCATCTCTTTGACCTTTTCAGGCAGCTGCTTCAGGAGGGCGGAATTGACAATGCAGGCGTGGCCGTCATATTTAACAACCATTATTCCTGTCTCATCTGAGACCTCATCCAGTTCTTCCCGGCTTAATAGCCTTTTCTCTTCCACTGAGTGGGGTGATGCACCGAAGGCTATGATATTTTTTTCTTTCCTTTTCCCTGAAGGAGATGCTTCTCCTGGTGACTGGATAAAGTCCTTCAGCCTCTGCTGGATCTCTGTGTTGCTCCGGGCGTCCATCACATTTACCCCGGAGTGAAACAGGGCCATGCTGGCAAAATGAAGGTGGGTGTCTACAAAGGAGGGGCAGAGGGCTTTCTCTTCCAGTTCAACACGCTCTGTCTGTGAGTATTCTTCCGGCAGGGTATCACCCGTGTAGACGATCCTCCCCCTGTCTTCCACAAGCCAGGAACAGACCCTGCCTTCCCTGTCGCATGTCAGTATTGTGCCGTGATATACCTTCATATTATCCCCTTTTCCCCTTGGTAGGTGATCCGCCCTGTTTCAGGCAGTTGGTTTATAATTTCTCTTTTCACTATATCTGATAGGCAAACTATCATCAATCAACACAGGTTCCCCTGCCTCTCCTCTACGGTTTTAAAGATAAATTATGGAATACTCTATATCCCCTGATGATCAACATTTGCTAGAATGTCCGGATGGACAGAAAAGCGTCTCTCATTGAGGGTGACTATAAACAGCAGATTTTGAAGATGTCCGCAGGCATGATTATCGGTATGCTTGGCATGACCATTTTTAATATGGTGGACGCCATGTATGTCGGCCGTCTTGGAGAAGAGGAGCTTGCGGCTCTCTCCTTTACCTTTCCTGTGGTAATGATTGTTCAGAGCATTGCTCTGGGCCTGGGGGTGGGGATGTCGGCCCAGCTTTCACGGACTCTGGGGCAGCAGCGCTTTCATAAGGCCGCCCGGGTCACCACCGACGGTATTCTTTTGAGCCTTATAATTGTTATTCTTGTGGGAATTACAGGAATGCTCACAATTACCCCTCTTTTTACACTTCTGGGAGCAACAGGCCGGGTTCTGGAATATGTGGAAGACTATATGAGTGTCTGGTACATCAGCTCCATGATGGTTGTGGTTCCCATGGTGGGAAACAATGCGATCCGGGCCACCGGTGATACAAGGACCCCCAGCATGGTCATGCTCATCTCCGCCGGAACCAATCTGATCCTTGATCCTGTCTTTATATTCGGCTTTGGAGCTGTCCCTGCTATGGGTGTACGGGGAGCCGCCATTGCCACGGCCATCGCCCGTTCCATTGGTTTTCTCTCGGCTTTGACTATTCTTGGCAAAAGAGAAAAGCTCCTGACTCTGGAACGCCCCCCTCTCTCCGAGGTCCTGGACTCCTGGAAGGGAATTGTTCAGGTTGCTCTGCCGACGGCCCTTGTCAGGATGATTTCTCCCTTTGCTGTGGGAATCATCACGGGGCTGCTGGCCCGCACAAGCACGGCGGCTGTTGCCGGTTTCGGCGCCGGAGCCAAGGCGGAAGGGCTTGCCATGGCCTTCACCTTTGCCGTAGGCTCAGCCATCGGACCCTTTATCGGGCAGAACAGCGGCGCCGGTAAACATGACAGGGTAATGAAGGGAGCCCACTATGCCAACAGGCTTGCCTTTATTTCGGGGACTGGAGTCTTCCTTGTTCTTCTTGTTCTGGCTGGTCCCTTCTCAAGACTCTTCTCTCCGGTGGAGGAGGTTCAGCGCTATATGGCCCTCTATCTTCGTCTGGCAGGGATAGGATATGGAATGCAGGGACTCTTTCTCAACAGCAATACAATTCTGAATGTGCTTAAAAAGCCCCTCCATGCAGCCGCCGTTTCTCTGACTCAGATGTTTGTCCTCTACATTCCCCTGGCATTTCTGGGAGCCCGTTTTTTCAGTGTTCCGGGAGTGTTCTGCGCCCAGGCAATCTCCTACATCCTTATCGGTCTGGCAGCCAACAGGCTGCTCCATCATCTGCTTGTAGGTACCACAGAGACTACGGGCTAGAGCCACTCCTCAAGGCGGGTAAAGCCTATATTGATCCAGTGCAGATCGTTGACTTTAAGAGCTTTCTGCTTGATTCTGTTTCTCATACGGTCCATCTCCTCCACGGAGATGGATTTCTCAGGGGTAATAAAGTTTACTTCAATTGTCGTTTCCCGGCCTTTTTTTACCATTCGGAGTTTATATCCGGCATCCAGCTCCTCGGCTATCCTGCGGACTTCGTACTCAATGGGCTCCTTCAACTCATCGTCAGCCTCCATGAACATAAATTCGTTGAAGGCACTGAGCATAGTCCTAATAGGGAACACCAGGAAGATCATGGACATCAGGCAGACCAGAAAGGGGTCCATATAGGGAACAATCCATTCCGCGTTAGTTCCTATTGAAAAATAGCTGATGATGAATCCGGCAAGGACTCCGAGACTCAGAAGTGTATCACCAAGCCACTGCTGGTATTCTGCCTCCAGCAGGCCTGTAGCATTTATCTTTTTTGCATAATATAGGAATACAACTGCCACGAGGCAGCCCAGTGTACTAATCAGGGAGTAGAGGGCCGCCGATCCCGGAGCAACGACTTTTCCACCGCTCAGAAGATCACGGAGGGAATCAGTAAAGGAGATCACGCACATACCTATCAGTACCAGTGACTTGAAGAGAACCAGATAGGGTTCAAAGTGCGCCTTGCCGAAGGGGTAGCGGCTGTCCTCCTTCTTGGCGAGTACCTGTTTCAGTACAAGCAGGGACATCAGGCTCAGACCCACACTGAGAAGGGAGTAGACACCGTCAAAGATGATCATTCCCGAATTTATAATCAGTCCCCAGACCAGACCCATCAGGGCGAACGCTCCGGCTCCCCAGGTAGAGAGGGTCAGTCCTTTTTTTTCTGAAATCATAATTACCTCAAGTTCACTATTCTCTGCTTTCTTTCTCCTTAATGCAATGGGCATCTATTAAATGATTTCCCCGGAAGGCAGAATCCTTCGGGGCTTCGGCGGGGGGATACCCCGCCGGTCAGGCTAAATTAAATATAATCCCTGTTTCCCTCAATCAGCGCCCGCCTCAGCTCAACGCAGCCTCTGGAGCGGCGGGGATCTTCGGGGGTGTTCTTCACATAGTCAAGAAGCTTTTCCACCGTGGTTGTGGCCACATGGCAGCGTGTATCGGAGGAGGCATAGTAGATAAATACTCTGCCGTCCTTTTCCACCCAGCCGTTGGAAAACACGACATTGGACACATCTCCCACTCTCTCTTCTCCTTCCGGAGCGATAAAGTAACCCGAAGGACGGTGGGTTATCTTCCAGGGCTCATCGGGATCGCTTAAAAACATATAGAGCACATAGCGGAGTCCGGCTGCGGTGTTCCGCACTCCATGAGCAAGATGGAGCCAACCCTCAGAGGTTTTTATGGGGGAGGGGCCCTGGCCGTTTTTTACTTCATTGATGGTGTGGTAGACCTTGGGGTCCATAATGACAGAGCTTTTTACCTCGGCATTCACCATGGAGTCACTCAGGCCCCAGCCTATACCTCCCTGGCTGCCCGCCTCGATAAAACTGTCCTGGGGGCGGGTATAGAGGGCGTATTTTCCGTCCTTGAATTCAGGGTGAAGGACAACATTCCTCTGCTGCATGCTGCTTGTTTTCAGGTCTGCCAGACGTTCCCAGTTCTCAAGGTCTTTTGTACGGATAATGCCGCACTGAGCAGTGGCTGCGCTCTCATCTCCCGCGGGAGCCTCAGGATCTTTACGTTCGGTGCAGAAGAGGCCGTAAATCCAGCCGTCCTCATGAGCGGTCAGCCTGACGTCGTAGACATTCACATCGAGATCATCAGTTTCGTCAATTAGTACGGGAAGCCCTGTGAACCGGAAGTTGTCGATGCCGTTATCACTCTCGCACAGGCCGAAGAAGGACTTTCTGTCGTGCCCTTCAATGCGGACCATCAGGTAGAACTTCTCATTGAAGTAGATGGCACCTGTATTCAGGGCCGCATTGATTCCCAGTCGTTCCATAAAGAAAGGGTTCCGTTCTGGGCTGAAATCATAGCGCCAGTGGGGAGGGATATGCCCTGCTGTTACAACGGGATTCTCATAGCGTTCATAGATGCCGCCAGTGCTGAAAAGAGGAGTATTGGGTTTTGTGACCAATGCCTCATAATCTTTCATAATTTTATCTTTTCTCTCTGAAAACAGACTCATTTGATGCCTCCTTAAAGCATTCCGGGTATTTTATTTCTTACGATAATTCTTCTGATATTCTATCCAGGCGTTCCATGGATTCTATACAGGCCCGGGTGTTGTGGTAGGGACAGGTCCACTCATCCGCCTTGTAGGCAGAGGACTCTGTTGTAATGCCGTCACCCGAGGCAAAAAGACGCCAGCCGCCGTCGGGATAGATAAAGTGATCCAGGCTGAACTGCCATATATTGGATGCCGCTTTCAGGTATTCTGTACTTCCTGAGTGCTGAAATGCATTCAGGAATCCCACCATCGCCTCATTCTGAACCCACCAGATTTTATTCCGGTCCACTCTCCCGTCAGGGAATTTCTCATTATTCATTCCGCCGCTGCCCAGTTCCCCGTCCATATAAGATGTCAGAGCCTGCCGGGATATTTTCAGAATCTCTTTCTGATAGAGGCCGGCGAGTTCTCTGTTTCCCAGGGCCTCCAGAGCTTCCTGAATCAGCCAGGCTGCTTCAATATCGTGCCCGAAGCTCATCACAGCGCTGCGGCTCTCCCAGGTCTCTGTAAAAAAGAGGGTACAGCTCGACTTTTCCGGGTTGTAGATTTTCTCCATCATCATCCGGGTCACATGCTCCAGTGCTTCTTCTGTCCGTGAGCTCTTCTCCATCCGGTGCAAACAGGTATAGGCCTCCATAATATGAAGGTGGGTATTGTTGGATTTTTTGTCGTTCTGGTCCACTTCGCTGAGCCGGACGTCCTCCATCTGTTCCCACTCCCGTGAGAGGGCTTCCAGATAACCGCCGTACTCTCTGTCTCTGGCATGGTTTTCAAGGCAGTCAAAGACAGCAAGGGCCTGATCCCTGGCTTCACTTCTGCCGCTGACCTTGTAGTACTCACAGAAGGCATAGATGCCGAAGGCCTGTGCATAACTCTGCTTGCGCCCGTTCAGCATCTCACCCCGGCTGTCTACCATCCAGTAGAGACCTCCCTTGTCGGGATCTGTAAAGTGATCTGTCAGATAGGAGAAGGCTCTGTCCGCCAGCTTCAGCAGAGCAGGGTCCCTGTAGTGGCCATAGGCACGGGAAAAGCTCCAAAGGAGCCGGGCATTGAGAACAGCACCCTTCGGGGCATCCTCCTCGGGGACATTGCCCTCTTTGACCCTGCCGTAGAAACCTCCGGCGGGATCGACTGCAGCGCTGCTCCAGAAGGGGAGAATCCCCTCTTTGAGCTCCCTGTCTATACTCTCTCTGAATTCCTGTATCTCGGTTTTTGTCATACTGTTTTTTCCTTGTCCCATTTTCAGGTTTCTCTTATTGAAGAACCGGGCAGCTGCCCCGCTCTGTTATGGTAGTCTTGAAGATACTCTGCATCCTCTTCATATCCGGTGCTTTGATAAGGTGAAGGAGCCCCTTCGTAGCGGCTCTGCCCAGATCCTGAACCGGCTGTCTGACAGCGGTCAGCCCGGGGCCGATAAAATCGAGAACCCGGTCATCATCAAAGACGCAGATTCCCGCCGGTTGTTCCTCCACAGAGCGATGATTCAGCTCCTCAAGGATTGTATAGAGAAAGTCTCCCCCTGCTCCGACAAATATTCCTTCAGGCCGGGGGCAGAGGGCGTAAATCTTTCTTACTGCCTCACGGATGCTCCGGTTGTCATACTCATCGGCTTCCCCATGGCAGGGGGGGAGTCCCCGGTTCTCCATGGCGTCCCTATAGGCTTTCAGCCTTGCCCGGTTATAGGGGTAGACTGCAGGTCCCGTGATAAAGGCAATTTTCCTGTAGCCTCGGTTCAGCATATACTCTGTCATGCTGCGGGCTGCAAAGGAGTTGTCCACATCCACGCAGTGATGTTCAATCTCCGGATGCTTTCCAAGAAGGACAAAGGGGATCTGTGACTCTCTGAGTCTGCTTATTTGAGGGCTGTCCAGAAGTTCTGACCCGATGATCAGCCCGTCCACCTTGTTGCTGCTTATGAGGGAGTTGTACACATCATCAAGCTCGCCTTCCCTGCGGGGAGTAAAGAGCATGAGGTTGTAGCCGTTCTGGGCAGCCTCTTCGGCAATGGATGAGACAAGCACGGGCCAGTAGGAGTTGTCCAGGCTGTGCCCGGCTTCATGGGGGATTATAAGTCCTATATTGCAGGTCTGCCTGTTGGAGAGGGCTCTGGCCGACGAGTCCGGCTGATATCCCAGCTGTTCGGCAATATCCAGAATACGCTGTCTGGTCTCATCTCCGATTCCGGGCTTATTGTTCAGGGCCTTCGAAACGGTGCCTTTGGAGACATCTGCCATCTTGGCCACTTCGATTATTGTAATTCTCTTCTGTCTGTCCAGAGGAACATCCTTACGCAGTTATATGGAGGCATTTTAATATAGGAAACCGGTTTCGTAAACTGGTAAAAAAACAGATCGTGACAGAGATTTCAGGTCTGAGATAGATCCGGAGGAGGGCAGAGGTTATTTGCAGGGCCGCAGGTATAAAATGACCGGCTATAACCGGTCATTATTTATTGAGGTGGTGCATGATATGGGTTGAGAGGATCGACTCTATCAGATTTTCTTCTCTGTTCTCCATGGCTGCAATAAGAATACTGTGCTGTTTTATATAGTCTGTCAGACTTGCAGACTCCAGCTTCTGGTTCAGCCGTAAAAGCTGGATACGGGCATCCAGTTTCTCAAAGATCTCAAAGAGACAGAAATTCTGGCAGTGTTCAGCAATTTTCAGGTGAAACTGACTGTCTACCTCAAATGCACCGGCCTTGTCTCCCTCCATATTCATGGTGAGACATTGTTCAGACAGATCTCTCAGTTCCTGAAAATGTTCAGGAGAGGCATTTCTGCTGAAAAGTTTGGCAGAAAGAATCTCCAGATCCAGGCGGACATCGGCAATTTGTCTGGCTTCATCCTCGGAAATAATAACTACTTCGGCGTAACTGCGGGGTTTAAGGTATATCAGTCCATAGTCGCTCAGTTTCTTCAGGGCTTCCCGCAGAGGTGTACGGCTGACGCCGAACAGCTTGCTCAGGGATGCTTCGGGAACTCGCTCCCCGCCCTTCAGTTCACCGGAGAGAATCATTCGCTTGATGTGATCATGAACCTGATCGGACAGGTTCTTTCGGGTAATCAATTCTTCCATAAGCTATTTTATACACAAAACAGTTCAAAATAAATTAAAATTTATGAAATGTTTTTTCTCCATCCCGCTGCCCGGTGCATTCGTTACCGGGCAGGACTTTACTCAAAGGGGTAGCCGAATCCCCACTCCTTCCGGCAGCTGTCCATCAGCTCCATCATGGCAAGCATATCATCGTGGGTGTGGACGGGACTCTCAGTCAGCCCTTCGGCAATACAGCGGCCCGCTTCCTCTATCTCATACTCAAAGCCGTTGGCCCTGTGGGGAAACTCCACCTTTTTGCTGCCGTCCCTGCTGACTACTTCAAGGCTCTCAGCTCCCCAGAAGGGACGTGATACTTCAATACGCCCGCCTGTACCGCAAAACTCCGCGGTACAGGGACCGTCCACCTCGAGGGAGGTACAGAGGATGGCTTCCACTCCGTTTTTCCAGCGCATCAGATAACTGTCCTGAACATCAACGCCGGTCACGCCGATCCGCCCAAAGGACTTCACCTCTTCAGGCATGCCTTCACCCATCCACAGAGCCATGCTCAGCACATAGACTCCCATATCCAGAATGGAACCGCCGGCAAGCTCAATATTCAAAAGGCGGTCTTCGGGGTCTCTGTCCCCTCCAAAGGAAAAGTCAGCCCGGATACGCTTCAGCTCTCCAATCTCCTTCAACCCGTCTTCCTTAAGGTAGTTCCATGCAGGCAGGAATTTGGACCACATGGCCTCCATAAAAAAGAGCCCCTTCTCCCGGGCCAGGTCAATAAGGGGTTTCAGCTCCTCCGCATTAACTGTTACAGGTTTTTCACACAAAACATGTTTTCCAGCCTCAAGGCTCTCCCTGATGGAGTCGGCATGGAAGCGGTGGGGGCTGGCAATATAAACAGCGTCAATCTCACTGTCTGCCAGCATATGGCTATAGGAGCCGTAGGCTCTCTCCACTTTCTCTTCTGAGCAGAACTCTTCGGCTCTCTTTTGGTTACGGGAAGCGGCGGCCAGAACTCTCTGACCCTCCACAACCTCTACTGCTTTACAAAAGTTGTGGGCAATTCTGCCCGGGGCGATGATGCCCCAATTGATTATTTTATCCATCCTACTATTGAAAGCCACCTTTATAAAAACTGCAAGAAAGCTGACTCTTTTATTCAGACATTTTATCTATCTGTTATTTTTTATATCCAGTAAAATGGGTAACGGAGAAAGAAAGCCCTCCGGAACACAGATTCCGGGGGCCAACCGGATCAGGCAGGAGCACCGGAAAAGGCTTAGAATAGTTCAGGGAGACCCTTATGAATATAAAAACATTCCTCAATCTGGTGGAGATTCAGACAAAAGCCGCCAGTCTCTTCCCTTATATATTTGCAAGCCTCTTTGCCCTCTACCGCTACGGGAGCCTGGATACTGTCAATCTGATTCTTATGTTTGTATCCCTGTTTCTCTTTGATATGACCACCACAACCATCAACAACTATATGGATTACAAAAAGGCCGTGGACCTGAATGACAGGGAAAGCCATAACATCATTGCTCTGGAGTCCATCCCCCTCTCTCTGGTCCGGTTTATCATCGCTTCCATGCTTATCCTGGCAGTAGGAGCCGGTCTCTTACTTGTCTGGCGCACCGGGCCTGTTCTTCTTATTCTGGGGGCACTCTCATTCTTTGTGGGAATCTTTTACACATGGGGACCCATCCCTATCAGCCGTATGCCTCTGGGCGAGATCCTCTCAGGCCTGATGATGGGCTTCTTTATCGTTTTTATCTCTGTCTACATCCATCACCCGGACCTTGCCGTCTTTTCATATCTTGGAGGGCGTCTCTTTCTGGACCTCGATCTTTTCGGCATACTCTCTATCGCTCTTGTCTCAGCCCCCTTTGTCCTTGCCATTGCCAACCTGATGCTTGCCAATAATATCTGCGATCTTGAGCAGGACATCCGGAACGACCGCTTTCTGCTTCCCTACTACCTTGGTAAGAAACGGGCTGTCCGGCTCTACCGGGGGCTCTATCTGGCTGCATACCTCTGTATTATCGTGGCGCTTGCTTTCAGGATTCTCCCACTCTGGTCCATCCTCTCCCTCCTGAGTTTCCCCCTAGTCCGCAAGCAGATCCTCCTTTTTGAGAAAGAGCAGGTCAAAAGCAGAACCTTTGTCACCGCTGTACGCAACCTCTCCCTCGTCAGCCTTTTCTATATCATTCCCCTGATTCCCTCTCAATTTCTCTCCTTTTAGAGGGGGCGCCCCGGCCCTCGGCCGGCCGGGCTTTGCACCGGTTCCGTCTTGCCGCTGAAGCAGCAAGACCACCTGTGGTGCGGCTCCAATCCCTGGCGCATTCTCTCTTAATACAGTTTTTTTCAAATAAAAAACCTTTAGAAAACGAGATGTATGTTTTAAAGATTCGGGGATAGAAAAGTAGAAGTTGTAATTTGTCAGTGTTTCTGAAATAGGCAGAACTGGTCTAAATTCGACTCCCTTCATCCCTACATAAAGTCCGTAAGACCCGGGAATCTTCCTGGATGGATTGTCGAAGCACTCCGGAAACTAAATTGACGCCCTTTCTTAAAGCTGCCGGAATGATTCCCTAGAAACCTGTTTTCCAGATCAGTGACAGTCCCAGTTTATACTTCTGTTCATTGACATCATAGGTCCCGCCGGCGGCAATATACTCTTCACTGCTGGTCCAGTATCTAATTTTATACTCACCGAAGAGGCTGAGAATGAGGTCCGTTCCTATATACCGGGATACCGTCAGATAGGGGCCGTGCTCATAGATAATTCTGTCGGAGAAGTTCAGGGGGAAATAGATGCCGTAGGCTGTACTGAAGTGCCACCTTGGTTTTCTGTCCTTCATCAGAAAGTAACTGAGTTCCGGTCTCAATAGAATCTTCTGGTTCTGGTTGAAAAAGTTATAGCTGTAGCGGACCTTACTGCTCAATACCCAGGATCTGCCTGGAAGAAAGGGGAGGAGCATCCTGGGGGTCAGATCCACACCGGCTATATTCTCAAGCCGTGTTCTGCTGTCCTCCCATATCCAGTTGCCCTCTGCATCTTTTACCCAGTCATCATCATGGCGCTGCCCCATCTGAAGCTTGTAGAAGACTCCCGCCTTGAGATTTTTGAGAACCCTGTAGTAGAGGAGCGCCTGCAGCTCGTAGACATCAGGTGATTCATGGTTGAAGTCTCCAGAAATTGATGTGTGAAAGTCAAAGTCTCCGAAATCAAGAATGGAGGCCAGCCGGAAGGAGGGGGTGAATCCGACTGTATCCACGGGCATATCCCCCTCGTTATGATGGTCTGCAAAGCTGAAGAGTGGAAAAAGGCAAAAGAGCAGAAGGGGAAGAATTGTTTTTTTCATCATCAGAAATAGTCCTGATCCAGAAGGTCGGAATAGGCACCGCTTAAGTCTGTTTCATCCCTGACATCTCCGCTGTCAGGATCGGTGCTCCAGTTCAGATCCTTTGTCCAGTCATAGGCTTCAGGATCGGTCAGCTTGCTGCTGCCTGGAATGATGATGCCCTCTCCCTCGTTGACCAGGACAGATTCTCCCATATCGGGAATACTGACCTCCACCCGGCCTTCGTTCACACAGAGCCAGAGGTCCGCCTTGTCATCAATCTTCTCTCCATAGGCCATAAAGAACTGGGTCCCTCTGACACCCGCGACAACGCCCTCGGACTGAACATTGAAACTTCCGCCCAGCAGGCGGTCCACCTTGGCAAAAACACTGCCTGTCTCCAGCTCTACACTTGTCCGTTTGCTCAGGTTATCCAGGACAACAGTGCTGTTTTCTCTCAGCTTAAGGGTTCTGCCGTGTTCCAGTTCTAGTATTGCCAGTGCCCGGGAACCTGTCCTGACAACATCTCCCTGCTCAAGGTCCATACCGAAGTCGCCATCCATTTTTCTTGAATTCCTTGTGACCGTAACATCACCTTCCAGATAGGAAATGATGCTCTGAGACCAGAGCGGAAGGCCTGAAAGGATAGTTAATAGAGTCAGAAGTGTTTTTTTCATTGAAATCATAGGAACTCCTTGATTTTCTATACATTATTGTTCAGGAGTATGATGAAAGCAATGGTGAACTCCATACCCAATAATAAGATAGTTACAATATACTACAATAAAGGTAGTGTTTTCATCTTTTTACTCAACTTTCTTGGATAAAATCATGTTATGGTCCTGTTAATTAATTTAAAGAGAACCTTTTGCAAAGGTTGCAGTAGAATAAGTAAAGGGAAATTTAGATGAAAATAGCTGTTACAGTATTTTTAATCGCTGCTGCTCTGATTACAGGTCTGATCCTCTATGGAAGGGGGGCCTGGCAGAAAGGAATAGATAATCTTTCAAACTCTATGGATGAAAGCTCATTTAACCCGGAGTTGCGGATAGTGGATTTTTCCTCTATTGATAATCTTCCTGTGCCTGTCCAACGTTATTTCAGGACCGTACTGCATGAGGGGCAGCCCTATATTACCGGTGCAGAAGTAGTTCATTCCGGCTCTTTCAATATGGGGGAGCCAGGCAGGGACAAATGGGTCCCTTTTACTTCGGTTCAGAATATTCGCATTTATTCTCCGGGTTTTATCTGGAATGCCCGCATACATACGGCACCAGGTATGACGGCGTTTGTCTATGATGCCTATGTCGCCGGAAAAGGAGCCTTGAAGGCAAAGCTTCTGGGTCTTATTACTGTTTTGGCTATGCCTGAGTCCACAGAGCTCAGTGAAGGTGAACTGATGCGATATCTGGCCGAAGCCGCCTGGTATCCGACGGCTCTACTGCCGGAGAGCGGTGTGGAGTGGGAAGCTGTAGATGCTCATCGTGCAAAGGCCCGGCTAAGGGATGGCGAAAGGACTGTTGAGCTTATTTTTACATTTGACGATGAGGATCATATCAGTTCTGTTTATTCCGACGGCAGGTACAGGGATGGGGGAACGGGTCAGGTGGAAAAGACACCCTGGTTTGGACATTTCTGGAATTATACTCGAGTGAATGGTGTCACTATCCCCCTGGATGGAGAGGTCTCCTGGATTCTTCCCGAAGGAAAACATTCCTACTGGCAAGGGCATATTGAATCGGTTGAATATTATTCTTCTGAGGAAAAGTGCCCGCCCGGGACTTCTGGTTCCTGATGATTGTCCCCGATCAATTATAAAAATTGATCGCCACAATTATGTGTTAATTCTCTGAGTCCTCCTACTTATATGTCAGAAATAATACTCTTCTCAGGTACGGGTACTTTCATTTTCATGTGGGGAACCAGCTTTTTACAATTGGCATCTAAATTGCATCAATAAAAAATAAATTACAAAATCCAAACCCGGAGTCAACCTTGTGAAACTGCTAATTGTTGATGATTCCAACATCATCCGCCGTGCCATCGAATTTTACCTGAAAGAATTTAATATGGAGATCTGTGGCTCCGTGAATAACGGAGAAGACGCTGTCCGCTGCTATAAAGAGCAGAAACCGGACGTGGTCACTATGGACATAACCATGCCCGGAATGGACGGCCTGGCCGCCCTGGAACAGATCATGGACTTTGATCCCTCAGCATCGGTCATTGTCATCTCAGCCCTCAAGGACAAGGGAACCGGCATCAAGGCCCTCAGCCTCGGTGCATCGGGATTCCTTTCAAAACCATTTACCCCCGATCAGCTGAAAGAGGAAATTGAAGCCATCCTTGAGGAGAAGAGCGCATGAAAGAGGATGAAATCAAAGTCTTTATCGATATTGTGACCAACTACTTCAGGGAGATCTCCGGAGAGGAAGCTTCAATGGGAGTACCCTTTATCAAAAATGATAATTTGTCCGTTATGGACTACTCCGGCATTATTGGCATCTCCGGAAGATATCGCGGCGGGATCTATCTCTCCGCCGACAGTGAAATCCTTGCCGAAGTCGCCTCCTGTATCCTTGGGCTGGACAAAGCCATGGTGGATGAAGAGGCTTGTGAGGACATGCTCGGTGAGATTACCAATACCATCGCCGGTAACGCCCGCAGCAGCTTCGGCAGTCAGTTTATGATCTCCGTTCCCATCGTGATCAAGGGACGGCCCGAGGATATCTCATTCAAACTGAATCCTCCTGTGTTTATCATTCCCATCAGTTGGCGTGAGCATTCATGTTTTCTGGCAATCGGTCTGGAAGAGGAGGCTGCCTGATGGATATGCAGGAACTTCTCGATGTTCTGTGGGTCATTATGGCTTCAAGTCTGGTCTTCTTTATGCAGGCCGGCTTCTCAATGGTTGAGTCGGGGCTGACCCGGTCCAAGAACAGCATCAATGTCGCCGTCAAGAACCTGACCGACCTGGGGGTCTCTATTCTGATCTTCTGGGCCCTCGGTTTTGCCCTGATGTTTGGAAACAGCTTCAGGGGATTTTCTGGCACGACCAACTGGTTTTTCCGTTTTTCCGATACCGCCATGATGGTTCCGGCGGCGTTCTTTCTTTTCCAGGCCATGTTCTGCAGCACATCGGCAACAATTGTATCCGGTGCCGTTGCCGAGAGGATGCGCTACACCTCCTATATTATAAGTACCGTCCTCCTGTCGGGAATCATCTATCCCGTTTTCGGCCACTGGGTCTGGGGCGGTGGGGGAGGTGAGGCTGTGGGCCTCGGTTCAGGCTGGCTTGCCTCCATCGGATTTGTAGACTTTGCCGGATCTTCGGTTGTCCACTCTGTGGGCGGCTGGGTGGGGCTGGCCATCCTCTGCATCATCGGTCCCAGGACCGGACGCTTCGGGGAAGACGGAACATCCCGTCCCATTCCCGGCAGCAGCATTCCCATGGCTGTCGGCGGGGTTATTATCCTCTGGTTCGGCTGGATTGGATTTAACGGCGGTAGTACCCTGGTTATGGACGGCACCGTTCCCGGCATCATTATGAGAACATGCCTTGGGGCGTCTGCGGGAATGGTAGGAGCCCTGGCTGCCGGCTGGATGCTGAAGAAGACTCCCGATGTAGAGTTTATTTTAAACGGTGCTCTTGCGGGGCTTGTGGCCATTACGGCTCCTGTTCATGCTGTAAACGAGGTGGAAGCCGTTATCATCGGCGCAGTCGGGGGGCTTGTGATGCTCCTGTGCACTGAACTGCTTGTAAAGATGAAAATTGACGATGCCGTTGGAGCCATTCCGGTCCATCTGGCTGCCGGCATCTGGGGGACTCTTTCTGTGGGGATCTTCGGTGATCCCGAGATCCTTGGAACTGATCCACTCTTCGGTTCACAGATCCTGGTCCAGTTTATCGGTGTAGCCGCCTGCGGTCTCTGGAGCTTTCTTATGGCGTGGATCATCCTGAATATAATCAATAAAATCTCGCCCCTGAGAGTCACTCCGGAAGATGAGTACAAGGGGCTCAATGTCGCCGAGCACGGGGCTTCTACAGAGACCTATCAGCTTTTTCAGGTTATGGAGGAGCAGTCCCGTACCG
Organism: Oceanispirochaeta sp.; assembly: GCA_963676905.2. GTDB lineage: Bacteria > Spirochaetota > Spirochaetia > DSM-2461 > DSM-2461 > Oceanispirochaeta. The sequence goes on along the minus strand of CAXXVE010000001.1, from coordinate 79,220 downwards.
GAGATCTCTCTCTGCGGGTTCCTGTCGAGCCCTTTACAGAGATCGGACAGATCGCAAAGCGCTACAATTCCGCTCTGGCTGGATTTGAGGAGAACTCTGTGGCCCGGAGTGACTACCAGACCATATTGGACAATGTGAATGACGGCCTTTTTCTTATAAACCGTGAGGGCGCTATCAGCCCCAACTACTCCGCAGCCACCGAGGGGATTTTCTACAGGGAGAATCTTGCGGGAGTGAACCTTGCAGAACTGATCAAACCCATGCTGACGGAAAAGGATTACAGCGCCTTCTGTGATTACATTCCTCTTCTCTTTGATCCCAAAATGAAGACAAGGACCCTGGACCGTCTCAATCCTCTTACAGAGAGCCCCTTTTATCTTGATACAGGGAAGGGAGAGTTCTCTACACGGTTTCTGAAGTTCCGCTTCAGCAGAATTGTGAAGGATGAAGGGATTTCCCATCTGATGATTCTTGTGACCGACTGCACTGCAGAGAAGAAAATTGCCCAGTCCCTGGAGGCTGAACGCCGAAAAAACCAGGGTGAGATGGAGATGTTCTACTCCATACTTCACCTTCAGCCCGATCTGTTCCGGGAATTCCTCCAGAGTGCGGAGGCTGATCTGGACCGGGTGAATGATGCTCTTGAAAAGGATGAGGGCACCCTTCAGGAGAGGCTGCAGAGGATCTTTCAGTATGTTCACTCGGTAAAGGGAAATGCGGCCCTTCTGGAACTGGACTTCATTGCCGAACGGGCTCATGAGTTTGAAGATGCCATTGCCGAACTGCAATTGAAAAAGGAGATCAGAAATGACGATTTCCTCGGCCTGACTGTAATGCTCAGTGAGATGTACGGAGTCATGGAGCAGATCCGCAAACTTATGGAACGGCTCAGCAGCTTCAGGGAGAGTATGGTCAAACACGATCAGATGGGAGGTGAGCTTATAGCACTCTCACTTCAGAAACTTGCCCGCAAAACAGCAGAAGACCTGGGGAAAAAGGTCAGCTTCAGCTTTCAGGATTTTCGCAGCAAAGAGATACCCCCTCCGTACAGAAAGCCCCTGAAGGATCTTATGATACAGCTTGTGCGCAATGCTGTGGCCCATGGTATTGAAGATGAAAAGGTTCGTATTCTGAATGGAAAGACTCCGGTGGGACGTCTGGAGATACAAAGCCGTCTGGATCAGGGAACTCTGACACTGACTGTCCGGGACGATGGACGGGGGCTGGATTTTGCCAAACTGAGAGAACGTTCTGTTCAGCTCTTTCCTGACAATCCTCCAAAGGATAAGAAGGATCTCTTTATGACGATCTTCCATTCGGGTGTTTCCACTTCAGATAAGGCGGACAGGCACAGCGGACGGGGTGTTGGAATGGCCCTTGTGAAAACTATTGCTGATGAATTAAAGGGAAAACTGGTCGTACGGACACAGGAAAAACGTTTTTGTGAGTTCAGCCTCTCCATTCCCCTTGAGGGCAGCCTATGACCCTGACAGAACCAAATATCTCTCATGTATATGAAAAGTCTCCCGGTAGTGAACAGGATGTTGATATCTTTGTTCTGGAACCTCCCCGGGAACTGGCAAAGGAAGACAGTGAGGGGAAGGTCCTCAGAATTGCCGATGCACCAGGTAGAAAGGCGAACTCCGTCAGTGCGCTTATTTCAAGCCTCTACTACGTTACCGAGGATTGTCCTCTGGACCGTCTTGTAGAGGAGCTCTCCGGTGTAAAGAGTCTCTTCTCTCTGGGGGTCGTCAACAGCCGGGGAGAGGCAAAGGGGCTTATTATCCGGAGGGAACTCTTTGATCTTGTAGGACGTTCCGGGAATACGGACCATCTGAAAGGCAAAAGGGCGGGGCAGGTAATGAAGCTTGTTAAAACCTTCTCTCCCAGGGCAAGTGTCTTTTCGGTGGGGTCGGTTCTGGAAGAGGAAATGCAGGACAAGCTGATCGGATATTTTATGATAAAGGATGAGTACGCCCGGTTTGCCGGTTCCTTTTCCACCAAAGACATGATGCTTTTCTACTCCCGTACCATGGGACGGGAGATGCAGCTGGTTCAGGAAATTCAGAGCCGTATTGTCGAGCCGGAGAGCCGTCTTATTCTTGAAGACGGAAGTTCTCTTCGCGGGATAAACCGCCATGCCCGGGAGGCCGGCGGGGACTACTACCTGATCCGCCGCCTTCCTGACGGCAGGGTCTTCTATGCCCTTGCCGATGTTTCGGGAAAGGGCTATGCGGCATCTCTTCTCACAGCCATTATAGGCTCTTTTCTGGAGAGTACTTCCTTTTCAAAGGGGCTGAGTGCCTCTCTGAACAAACTGAACGGGTTTCTCCAGAAGAAGTTCTCAGACAAGGGCCTTTTTGTTACAGGTGTTTTTATCCTCTTCAGCGAGGAGAGCCCTGTGCTTGAAGTGTGCAGCTGTGCACACCCTTTTTTCTATGTGCTCAGGGACAGGAAACTGAGGAAACTGAAGTGCATAAGCAACCCGCCCCTGGGACTGGAAGGTGTCTCTTCTCTTGAGTCATTTCATATTCGTCCTGAAGGGGGAGATCTCCTTGTTCTTGTGAGCGACGGCATTCCGGAGCAGATGAATGAACTGGGAGATAATTATCCCCTGGTCGCCCTCTCCTCCCTGTCCGCTCAGGCTGATAAGGATGATTTCAGGGCGGCTGTGCTCTCTGAGATCGACAGTTTCAGAGGTTTTGCACCGCAGCATGACGATATAACCCTGCTGGTGCACAAGATCGGCGGGCACTGATACTCGGTCTTGGGGACAGCAGTTTCCAGAAATTTCCTCTCCTGAAACTGGTTATATACTGTTTCCGGGAGTACTATGGTATCAGCCGGTTTCGTCTCAGGGGGGAGGTTCTGGAAGAAAGCATAGATAGACAGATTAAGCTCAATGAACATCTCAACCTTTTCTATCCTGCTCTGTCGGATGTCATAGAAATTGATGAGGCATTTGTAGACGAGCTTCTGGCTGTAAAAGGTGGGGACATAAGCGTACTTGATGAGCGCCTTGATTACACAGTCAGAAAGACTGTGGGTATTCTCTACTCCAACAACCAGTATATCAATTTTCAGAAAGAGGATATTGAGGAACTCAGGCAGATCTATTTAAGGACATTCAACAGTATCAGCAGAGACCTTGTCCGCCCTGTGCTCGTCGATCATCACAGGCGGCTCGCAGCCTGGATTTCAAAGTTCTATCCGGAGTCTTTTATAAGTGAGCTGAAGAAACAGAGTACCCTGGGATCTGTTGTAAACAGAGAATACTCTCCGGAGCTGCAGATCGAAGTTCTGGATCTGGATGTTTCAGAGCTGAAGGAACCCATACTGGACCTGGGATGCGGTAGTCAGGGAAAACTGGTTATGTCCCTTGTTCGGGCGGGAAAAGATGCCGTCGGCCTGGACCGGGTCATTGAAAAAAAGGCGGACTGTCTGATTGAAGCGAACTGGTTCGAATACGATCAGGGAGTGGAGCGGTGGGGAACGGTAATCTCAAATATGAGCTTTACAAATCATCTGATCTATACCTATGCCAATGATCCGGATCACCTCTATATGTTTCTTCTCAGATTCAAAGAGATTCTGGAATCACTTCAAATGCAAGGCAGGTTTTACTACGCTCCATCTCTGCCCTTTATTGAAGAACGCCTTGATCCTGATCTCTACGCTGTCGACAGGGTAAAAACAGACTCCGGCATCAGCAGATCTATAGTCTGCAGGCTCAAGTGAACAATTCGACAGGGATCGTATAAAAAAAATATTCCGGTTGAAGATTTCATTGACTCGGGGTATTAATGATCAGATGAAAAGTAAACTGATCGTACCTTTATTTGTGATTCTTTCAATATTGTCTGGCTGCCGGTCGACTCCCTCCAATACGGATGCCGAAGCCCTCTCCGTGCCTGAGTCTGCTGATGAAAATCAAGCCGATGACATAGAGGAGTCAGCAGAGCCTTTCTCTCTGCCTTTTCCCTATATGGGAACAAACTCCGACTCTGATTTTGTTCTTCAGTCAATGCTTAGCGGAACTGTACGGGAGATAACCCCCGATGAGTTTGGTACCAGACGTCTAGTTCTTGAAGCTTCACAGAGCTACTATCTGAACGGAAGCGAGCAGACTCTGGAGTATGACTTTATTTTCGGAGGGCTGAAGGATCTGCAGGTCAGTCCCGGAGACAGTATTGAGACAGGTCAGGTCCTTGCAACTGCTACCTCCGACAGTTATATCACTGCCCGCCATAAAGATCTGGCTGATTTTATGATCAGAATGTCCGAATACCGTCCTGTAGAGTTGGATGGATTCTGGTATTTCTCTCCTTCCTGGATTATGCCCCAGGTAACAAGATGGCTCAGCTTTCGCCAGGTTCCTGATTTTGAAGCAGCAGTTGAAGATTTCTATAACAGATGGGCTGTTGAAGAGAATGAAGCCAGAGGGGTTACCATCCACTACTTCCCCAATCTGGACAGGATCAGAGGAGTCGTCTCTTTCAACGACTACCCCGTCGTTGCCGAGAGAACTGAAGCCGTTTCGATTGTTGAGCAGGCTTACTACAGTAATCAGCATGCCTTTGTATTAAGAAATGTTCTTGAGGGATTTCAGGTCGACGGACACTCTGTCGTTTTGATGTGGCAGAAGAATTTTGATCAGTTTCTGCAGGAGGAATATACTCCCGGCGAGGATATATATCTGTACTGCTCAATTTACGTTATTGATCATGAGAACAGTGAAATTGTTGTTTTTATAAGGGACTTCTCATTTAAAGATGATGAGAGTGTCATCCAGTCCAGAAAGGACGCCGCTTTAGAATAAATGGTCTTGCTCCGGAACGGGGCTAAAGGAGTAAGGAATGAAAAAAATCATATTGACAGCGTCCCTGTTTTTTACTGCGATGACAGTTTTCAGCCAAAGCTTTGACAAGCCCTTTGATTTCTATGTTTATGATATGCCTGAAGCCGGCGGCCTGTTTCAGCATACCCTTCAATATATTGCTGCCATGGAGGACGGACGTATTGGAAATCCTGCAGATATCTCGGAACTTGTGAATGCAGCTTTTGTACGGGATGTGGAAGAGTATGAAATGACCTGCCTTTTTCTACAGTCCTATTTCAGAGAGGCTAAAAATGAGACAGTTCAGAGTACGGTTGCTTCCCATTTTGACGGTACTATTGATAATACACGCAGTTCAGCCATACTTAAAAACTACAAGGCGGATCTGATTGAGGGAGAAGGGGAGTCTTCTGACCGTTATGTCTATGCTGATGAGGATCTCTATACGGAAAATATCTTTTTCAGCCGTGCGGTTCAAATTCAGTCTACAGACAGCATCCTGCAGACATTTATCCCCTCTGCTGATTGGCAGACTCTCTCCTTTTCAGGAGATGATACCCGGATATCCCTGCTGGGTGGAGGCCCGACAGAGGCTCTCTCTGTCTCCATGTCTCAAAAAGCCTATTCAGCCCTTCCCGTGGTTGATGAGGCCGGCGGTATGAGCTATGACATCAGTGCCTATGGTGTCATAGCACTGAACAATGCTGACAAAACGGTTCTTGAAATACAAAGAGATGCCGATAACCAGTTTATTTTTACAATCAGCCTATATCTTGAAGATACAAAAACCGTATATTCAGTCAGGTACGAGTACAACATCTCTGCCAAATGCATCAACTATCCTGTTCTTCCGGATCTGAAAAAGCATCTGCTCTACTATGCTTTCCTTACATATCTGGAAACTGCCTGAGGATAGACCCTGAACAGGGATGCATAGAGCCTGTTGAAGCTCTCTTCTTTTCTTTTTGACTTTACACATCTCTAGTGGTATAATTGCACGCAACAAATCATATAGGAAGATTATGAGCAAGAAAGTCACTCTCTACGATATCGCAGAAGAACTGAATATTTCTCCCAGTACGGTTTCCCGTGTTCTCAATAACTCTACACTTATAAGTGATGAACGTTCCAGGCAGATCCTTGAAACGGCTGAACGCCTCGGTTACCGCAAACGGACCATCCGCAGGCATATGAGCCGTGCCATATTGAACATTCACCTGTTTCTTCCGGTGGCGGAAAACTCTGTCAGCCACTTCTTCTACAATATTTCGGAGCTTATTGAAGCAGTGCAGGAGGGGTTCGGTGATGTGAGGCTGAACTTTGTCACCAGAATCAACGACGGGAACCTCGACTTTCTTGAGCGGAAAAAAACAGGACAGATTGACGGATGCATCTTCGCCTTTACCAAACCCGGTACAAAGCTGACGGCAGAACTGGATCAGAGGCAGATACCCTTTATCCTTTTAAACAGAAAGGGGAGAAAGGGAAGCTATATCTACTACGATTCCGCCGGTGGTATCAAGCTTATTGCGCGAAGGCTCTGGGATCGGAAGGGAACGGACCTGAAACCCTGTTTTGTCGGTTTCAAGGGCCTCAAGGAGGTCTCTGAGGACCGTTTTCAGGCAGCCCTTGCCGCCTTTTCAGACCTGAATATCAGTTTTTCAGAGGACGACCGCTTTGATATTCCCGATTTCAGCAGGATCAAAGAAGAAGTTGTTCCCTGGATCATAAAGGGAAAATACAATGCACTTCTCTCCTTCAATGATGTAGTGGCTCTGACTCTGCTTCACAACCTGACGGCGGCAGGGAAAACTGTACCCGATGACATTGCTCTTACAGGTGTGGACAAGTCTCCTCTCCAGATGATTTTTGACACAAGAATCGATACAGTCTCTCTCTCTATCGTGGAGCTCGGTACACGGGCGGGGCAGTGGCTCAGGCGCTGGATAATGGACAAGGATGAAACACCTCTTCAGCTTATTCTGGATTGTGAATATGTACCCGGAGAGACCATCAGTTCCGCGGAGTGAACTGCAGACAGACGATTCCGCCGGAATGCGGTATTGAAGTATACCCTCTCTTTGTAATAATATCCGGAAAACAGGGGTGATTCCCTTCAGATTAACTCATATATTATCAGCTGCAGCAGGGAGGAATCATGGCAGTCAAAGATGTTTTTGACAGATCCGCAGAAGATTATGACAGGCATCGCAGGATGCTCATTCCCTGTTTTGATGATTTTTACGGTACAGCCCTGGATCTTGTTCCCTTCGACGAGGACAGGTCCTTTTCAGTTCTGGACCTGGGAGCCGGAACCGGTTTATTATCCGAGATCCTTTTCTGGGTGTTTCCCCGGGCAGATTTCACACTCTGCGATATTTCTGAAAAGATGCTGAACAAGGCAAAAATGCGCTTTGACGGAACCGGACGAAATGTGAACTACCTCGTAAAAGATTATGCCGCAGAACCTATTCACGGAAAGTATGACCTCATCATTTCAGGACTCTCCATCCATCATCTTGCAGACAGTGACAAAAAGGCTCTCTATTCAAGACTTCCGAAAATGTTGAACAGGGGCGGCCTTTTTATCAACGCCGATCAGATTCTGGGAGACAGTCCTGAAATTGAAGAAGTCTACCGATCCGTATGGATCAGGCAGGTGAAGGAGCGGGGAGTCGGTGATGACGCCCTCAAGGACGCTCTGGAACGAATGAAGGCTGATAAAATGGCTCCTCTGCAGGTACAGCTGGACTGGCTTCGGGAGTCCGGAATGGCTTCAGTAAACTGCTGGTATCAGAACTACAGCTTTGCAGTGTACTCAGCTGTAAAAAAATAATCCAGGAACCTGCCTTTTTTTGCTCCGGACATATAATTTATTGAATCCCACCCCCGTCATTCACTAGAATATAAATGAATGGTAAAAAAATCCCGGTTTATTACACACATCCTCCTGCCTCTTTTACTTCTGGTTTTTCCTCCGGGCCTCTACTTTATTCTGAGGCTGGATGTCCATGCAGTTGATTTCATGGTACGGGACAGAAGTGACTACCTTCATAATGTGCTGACAAATGTTGACTACAGTTTCTCATCCTATGAGCAGCTTCTTTTTACGGCCATCACCATTGTAGAGTCTCTCCCCTCTGACAGGCAGGTTCACGAGGGGGCTCTTAATAAGATTCTCACCTCATCCCGTTCTTCTCTGGTATACGGCATTGGTATCTGGTATGAGCCCTATGCCTTTGACAGTGAAACCCAGCGTTTCGGTCCCTATATCAGGCAGGTGGAACCCATGTCGGATGATATGGAAATCACATATACCTGGAATACTGCAGAATACGACTATCATAACCGCAGCTGGTACCGTCTTGCCATGGAGGCCGAGGGAGATGATGTGGCGGTAACGCCACCTTTTTTTGATCAGGACTATACCTATATTACCTTCGGAAAACCCTTTTACAAAGACGGCAGGAAAGCGGGAGTCATAACAGTTGATATCATACTGCCGCTGCTGCAGGCATATTTTGAGAGTTTTGATTTTTCCTTTTTTTCAGGTGTGTACCTGACAACCTCCGATGACAGCATTGTTTTATCAAAGACTATGGTCGGAAAAGATGAGCTTTATGAATATTCCCTGAATGGGGAGCATCCCGGTCTGTTTTCGGAAAGAACATCAAAATACAGGGAAGAGGAGATTACAGATTTTTTCATATCCCTTAAGCAAAAGCCTGAGATTGTCAGTTTTGAGACAAGAAACGGTGTATTCAGAATTCACGGGTTTCTGGACAGGAGAAGCCTGTTTCTTTTGATGGTCAGAAGGCATCTGTTCAACTATGTGTTCTATCTTTTTTTCTGGACATTTCTGGTCACGGTTCTTATTATCATCGGAAGATATCAGAGCCGGATGTTTGAAAACCGTCTGCTCAATACTGAAAACGAACGGCTTAAGGATGAAGTCCGGAGACGGGTTCATGCGGAAGAGCGGCTCGAGTTCCTTGCCTTTCATGATGATGTCAGCGGCCTGAATAATATTCAGTCTCTTGTGATAAGTGAAAGGGTGCCTGTTAAAGACAGTGACCCCCGCAGCCTCATCTATATCTCATTGATCAACATGAGGGAGCTATCTCTCTTTCTGGCGGAGAGTCTTATCGATGAAGTTGTAAAGGTTTTCGCTCAACGTCTTGAGCAGACCTGTCCTGAAGATGTTCATCTGTATAGAGGACGCGGGTTCTCCTTCTATGTTGTCAGCCGCAGCGATGGAAGGGACAATGGAGAGTCTCTGGCGGAAGAGCTGCTCCTTGTATTCCGGCGCCCCATGAAAATGGGATCTCGTGATATCCGGCTCCGGGTAAGGATTGGTCTTGTCCGGTTCAGTGATGCGGACAGCTTTGATCAGCTGCTCTCCATGTCCCACTCAACTGTTACCGATGAGAGCTCCAAGGATATCGACAGAATTTCTCTTTACAGTCAGACTCTGCAGGAGAGCAAAACCCGGAGTCTGCTTCTTGATACTGCCATGAGCCAGCCTGGATTCACGGATGAGCTTGTTATGGTTTATCAACCAATAGTTGAATGTCATAAGCTCAGAGCTGTTGGAAGCGAGGCTCTCGTCCGCTGGAACAGCAGAGCCCTGAACTCGCTTATTTCCCCGGCGGAGTTTATTCCTCTGGCAGAGGAGAACGGCGTAATTATCACACTGGGATGGCATGTCATCGAGGAGGTTCTGAAGACGCTTTCCGGTCCTCTGTCGGAGAGGGATTTCTATATAACTGTGAATGTAAGCCCTCTGCAGTTTCTTGAAATAGATTTTCCCGACAAACTTGATATGCTTCTGGAGCAGTATCAAGTGAACAAGTCGAGGATAAAGCTGGAGATAACAGAGTCTTCAGCTGCTTCGGTTATCGAGTCATTCTGGCAGATTGCGGACGAACTGATTGCGAGGGGATATCTTCTTGCCATTGATGATTTCGGTACAGGAGAGTCTTCCTTCCACAGGCTCTATCACATGTCCTTCGACTCTCTGAAAATAGACAGGTCCTTTGTCTCCGGTGTCCTTTCGGGATCGCGGAATCAGGAGATCTGCCGCTCCCTGCTTGAGATTGGAAAGACAATGGGCAGCCGTGTTATTGCCGAAGGGGTGGAAACAGAAGAGGAACTTCTGGCTCTCAGGGAGACGGGTATAGAGTATGTACAGGGGTATCATCTGTCCAGACCGGTAAGCCTTGATGATCTTTTAAAGCATCCGCTTCTGGATTAATTAGTTACCGGAAATTGAAAATCAGGAGAGTTTATGGCATCAGAAGCTGAATTTGTAGACTTTCTGACCGGGCAGATGAAAGATGCCGGTGAAGTCTACAGCAGGAAAATGTTCGGAGAGTACGCGCTCTACTGCGGAAAAAAGGTTGTGGCTCTTGTTTGCAACGACCAGCTCTTTGTCAAACAGACGGTTCCGGGACGTGAGTTTATTGAAAGGACCCTTGGCAGCGTCGAAGAAGCTCCTGCCTATGAGGGTGCAAAACCCGGTTTCCTTATCAGTGAGAGTTTTGAGGATTCCTCCTGGATCGCAGAGCTGATCTCTCTGACAGCAGATGCTCTCCCTGAGCCGAAGCCGAAAAAGAAAAAGTCAAAATAAAAGACTCCTGCAGTTTTGTCCCGGGTATTGAATATAAGTTGGTTCCCCGCGGTTTATAGCCTTTCAAACAATAAACCGCAGGAGAATACTCAGTCCTTGAACACAGAGAGCACGCTGCCTATGCGGTCACTGCTGGAGTAGCTGTTCCGGAACTCAGGTTTTCTCAGAAGGCCTCCCATATATACATGATCTGGGCAGTACTCCATGGAACTCTCTTTTTCTGCATCAAGATAGATATGATATTCAGAGGCTCCGGTGTCGCGGATGACCCTTTCGAGTTTCCTTTCGGTAATATCACCACCGGGCATGATTATAATACGTCCGTCGGCTTTGGCAATTATGTCCCTGATAAGCTCCGAACCTTCCAGTACAGAGGCTTCCTGACCGGATGTCAGAATGCGGTGGCATCCCAGTTCAATGATATCTTCAAGAGCCTGGTAGGGGTCGGCAGTCACATCGAAGGCGCGGTGGAAGGTCACACTCATGTTTCCCGCTTCTCTGATAAGGGCGGCATTTCTTTCTTTATCAACGGTACCGTCCCTGCGGAGGATTCCAATGACAATTCCGTCCACTCCAATCTCTCTGCAGCTGCGGATGTCTTCAAGCATGACCTGAAACTCTGTGTCTGTATAACAGAAGTCGCCCGGTCTGGGGCGGATGATCACGTGAAGTCCAAGTTTTACTGACGCTCTTGTGACTTTTATAGTTCCCGCGCTGGGGGTTGTGCCTCCTCCAAAGAGGTTTTCGCACAGTTCCACCCTGTCCGCTCCGGCTCTATCGGCAATAATTGCGGATTCAGCAGAATCCAGACACACTTCAAGTTTGTAACTCATTATCTATATCTCCTCAAATGTCTTTGATCAAAATTCCTGTTATTGCTGTTCCAGTGATATTAGAACTGCCTGTATTATATCAGTCTTTGATACTCTCAGGTTAAATGAGATTATCACGGAAAGACCTGAATATCTAAGGCCGAGATATTGTGTCTTCGTCTGCAGAAAATCCCTGAAGAGTTCCTGCCTCTTGTTTATACGGAACTTGAATGTATAAAATAGGGACCTTAATGGACGGCTTGTAAACTGATTCAGGGATGATCCGGTTTTTGGCCCTCTGGAGGGTATTGAATGAAACACAGTATGCTTATTCTTTTAGCGGTACTTTCAGCATCCTGCGCTCATGGTCCATTACTTGATTCATCGGATTTTTCAATAGCTCCTGAAGGGACACTCTGGTCCTACAGTTCAAAACAGAAAATCCTCTGGTCCATCCCTGATCTGACCCCACACCAATACACACTGGTGCTCTATCTGGAAAGTGACAGCATCGAAGGCTGTATTTCAAGTCAAACTGTTGTTGACGGCACAGGAGTTGTCAACTATGTTGCCAATTCTGTTGTTACAGGGAGCGGAGAACATATTTCCCTCAGTAATGGAGAGTACAGTTTGTATGCATACCTCTACCGGAGGGATGAATCCTGTATGGACGGAGCTTTCTGCAGTTCCTTCAGAGATAAAAAACCACTGGCAGAGAAGAGATTGGGGGTCATAACCATAATTGACTCTGATGTAAAGGAACTCGAAAATTGATAACCCAGCGCAATCTTAACAATGATTTTTCCGAATACCTCTCTGTGATCCGGGAGTACAGCTCGGGGACGGGAAGGTACTCCGGTCTGATGAGCTTCAGGGAACTTCTGGATAAACCCTACGCCGCCTACTACATTCTCTCCGGCTGCTGCCGTCTTCTTATAGGACGTTCCAACGGGCAGCAGAAAGTCAATGCAGTGCTGAAAGAGGGAAGCTTCCTCCAGGTCTACTCACGGAGTCAGGCGGCGTGTGCAGGCGATATCATGATGTTTGAACCTTTTCCTGAAGTGGAAGTGCTTCTCTTTGAAAAAGATAACTATGAGAGGATGCTTTCTGAACATCCTGAAATAATGAGAAAGCTGCTGACTTTTTTTGAGGATCTGACAGTTTCTGTTCAATGCGACATGTATGATCTTTTATACACAGACGGATATGAAAGGCTTGTGCGCTTCCTTCACCGTACTGCCTGCCAGGACAGAACAAATAGATCTGATGAGATTTCGGCGGACACTCCCTGTACTATCACCGCCACTCAGGAGATGATTTCCGACTTTATTGCTCTGGATCGGACAAATGTGGCCCGGGCAGTGGGCGCCTTAAAAAAGCAGGGGATTCTTGAGACGCGCCGGGGACGGATCATCATTCTCGATTTTCATGCTTTGGCCGAACAGTCTGAAAGCTTTTCCTGAATTTTCATCCTTATGTAGCATACACCACAGAACATAAAACGCAGCTCTGATATTTTAACGTTATCAAAATATCGATAAAAAATTATCGGAGGAAGTAAATGAAAAAAACAACCGCAGTTGTTCTTACGCTGCTGATGGTTCTTTCCGGTCTGACCATGACAGGTTGTTCCGGCAAGGACAAAGGAATCAGTTTCAAGGCGGGAACCTATCAGGCGGAGAGCCAGGGAATCGGAGGAATGGTCCCTGTCACTGTCGAATTCAGCGATTCTGAGATTCTTTCTATCACAGTTGGAGAGAACCATGAAACCAAAGGGATTTCTGATCCCGCTCTGACCAGAATCCCCGCTGATATTGTAAAAGGCCAGACTCTGAATGTGGACTCTGTAAGCGGTGCTTCAGTCTCCAGTAATGCTGTTATCACAGCTGTTATTGCCTGTATTGAACAGGCCGGCGGAGACGTTGAGGCTCTCAAAGCCAGACCTGCAGTTGTTCAGACAGCCGGTGAGGATATTGAAAAGAGCGCCGATGTTATTATCATCGGAGCCGGTGGTGCCGGTCTTGCCGCTGCCCTGAGCGCCGGAACCAACGGTTCTACGGTTATTGTCATCGAAAAAGGAGCCAGCATCGGCGGTAACACAATCCGCTCAGGCGGCGGTTACAATGCTGTTGACCCTGTTCGTCAGGCAGCCATCGACATGGACCCCTCACAGGTTACAGAACTGAAGTCTATTCTCGATGTTGATCCTGCGTCTATCGATGCAGATTTCAGCGGAACCCTTGAAGATCTTCAGGGTCAGATCAGAGAGTACCTGAAGGGAGATACTTCCGTTCTTTTTGACACAGTTGAGCTTCACACCTACCAGAGCTACAAGTCAGGTAAACGTATCGGTCTGGACGGAACTGAGATCCACGGAACCTATGAACTCCTCAGCACAGTGACATCCCGTTCTCTGGATACACTGGAGTGGGTAGCCTCTTACGATGATGAGACAGACATCAGAGATGAAGTCAGTACTGTTCTGGGTGGTCTCTGGCCCCGTATGCACTCTCTGACAACCTCTGTTGGTCACGGATTTATCTCTCCCCTTGAGAAATCAGCCACAAAATTCGGCGCCGAGATCATGCTTGAAACAAAAGCTGTTGAACTTGTTATGACCGATGGAAAGGTGACAGGCGTTATCGCCGAGAAACCCGACGGAACAAAGGTTACACTGACCGCAAACAAGGGTGTTGTCATGACAACCGGCGGTTACGGAGCCAATCCGAAGATGGCTATGGAGTATGACAACTACTGGAACTGCCTCACACCGGATATGCCCACAACAAACACAGCCCTGGCTACTGGTGACGGTATCATCATGGGTAAGGCCGTTGGCGCCGATCTCGTCGGAATGGGTTACATCCAGCTGATGCCCAGCTCACACCCCGTAACAGGTTCTCTGGGCGGTGGTGTCTGGGGTTCTGCCGACGATCAGGTATTTGTCAACAAAGAGGGTAAACGCTTTGTTTCCGAGTATGAGAGCCGTGACGTTCTGTCCAAGGCTGCCCTGGAGCAGACTGATGGAATGTTCTGGATCATCGGTGACCAGATCTCCTCTGGTGATCCCCAGCTTGGCGGACAGAACTACTGGGGCAACTCCATCGACGAGCTGCTGAAGGACAAGAGCATCTATATGGCCGATACCCTTGAGGATCTGGCTGTACAGTTCGGTGCCGATCCTGAAATACTTGTTGCGGAGATTGAGAAGTACAACAGCTTCTGCGACAATGGTGTTGATGAGGATTTCGGTAAGGTAAGACTCGGTAAGAAGATCGAAGACGGACCCTTCTGGGCCACACCCCGTAAGCCCAGTATCCACCACACCATGGGTGGACTGAAAATCGACTCTGATGCCAGAGTTCTTGATGCCGATGGAAACCCCATTCCCGGATTCTACGCAGCCGGTGAAGTTACCGGAGGAATCCATGCAGGTAACCGTGTCGGTGGAAACGCCATCCCCGACATCATGGTATTCGGCCGTATCGCCGGATCCAGTGCGGCAGCTGAACTTTAATAGTTTTCAGTTGTAAGATCCCTCTCCCGTCTTGCTGGGGGAGGGTTTTTTTATTTATAAATGGATAACTGTTTTTGAATGGTTATATACTATGGTAAAGATTATTCACTCCAAGAGGTTTACATGAACAAAAGAGCTATTATCCTTTTTTCCCTGATCCTTTCCGGCATCGTCTGTCTGGCAGCACAGGACAGAACTGTCACCCTGGACGGCAGAAAGATTATTCTCCATGAAGATTTTACATGGGAATATGCCGGACAGGAAAAGAAGAAGGGAACTATCAGGGTTCTGGATGTTGATAATACTGAAAAGGACCTCTTTCAGAGCAGCAATGGAAAGTACAGTGTCTATGTTGATACAGGATACTGGATGCAGACTTCAGGACTGAATCCCCAGGCTCAGCTGCAGTTCAAGAATCACGACGATACTGCCTTTGCAATGATTATTCATGAGGGCCTGGAACTGCCTCTGGACAGTCTGAAGGAGTTGATGATAATCAATGCAGGCAACCTCGACCCCAATGCCAGGATTCTCGATGTTGAGCCCTGCAGTATAAACAGTCTGGAGGGAGAGCTTGTCACCTATACGGCCCATACTGCGGGTCTGGATTTTATCTTTTTCTCCTTTATCACATCCACTCATAACGGAACGGTTCAGTTCACATGCTACACCCTTGAAACAGTGTTCGGCAGGCTTAAAACCGAGTTTATAGATCTGATTTCCGGTTTCGAGTTCTATTGATGCCCTGCCGGCCCTCCCGCCGGCATGGATTCCCGATGAGTCAGCAGCGCCCTCTGTTCACCAAACCTTTCTCATAGAGATATTCGTGGAGGATCAGATGGTTCTCCACGTCGTATCCCGGTTCCAGGTGGTAGTTTATGGTCAGCGGTCCGCCGGCATTCTCCAATAGTACATTTTCCAGCCACTCTCTGACGGCCCCGGGATCTCCGCCCTTAAGCAGAAGTTCAACCGGTGGCATCAGGTCTAAGGGGAACTCTCCGCCCATCGCTTCCCTCATCTTTGCAACAGATGTTCCCGAGCCTGTATCCAGGCTTCCGATGCCTTCAGTCCCGGCCAGGGAGGCAAGCAGGTGATCGCAGTTTCCACAGAAGTGGAGGCGCAGAGGGGCAATCTTTTTGGCAATGCTTGTCAGGCACGGCTTAAGAAAGGTTTCAAAATCAGCTCCGCCCATCATGGTACCCGAGCACTCACCAATGTGGAGGGAGGAGGGGACTGCATCCACAAGAGAGGCAAAATGATGGATCAGCAGAGTCATGGCATCTTCATACCAGTTGTAGAAGCCGTGAACAAATCCGGGATCGTCCATGGTCTTGAAGAAAAAGTCCTGGCCGAAGAACTTAAGAGCTGTTGTTATAAATCCGTGGATCGTGGCACGGAAGCTCCTGTCCCAGAAGAATGGGGGGATAACATTTCCTCTCTCATGTGAACTGAGTTCCCGGACCTGACTGCTCCACTCTTTTATCAACTCCATCTCTATGAGTGAGGCGGAGGAGGGGAGGTCCTCTATCCTCCCCAGATCCTTCAGAACAGTCTCTGATATATCCGCATCCTGATCAGGGTAGGGGATAAAATCCGCTCCCAGCAGCATCCCCAGGATCAGGTTAGGCTGAATCCCTCCCACATAGAGCAGGTCAGGGGAGTAGTGCTCCAGGGACACCAGATTGGATTCCAGGTTATGAATCCTGTATCCGGGAAATCTTTGATCAAGTAAAGCCGCAATGTCCCTGTCTTTGTCTCTCCTTAAGACCGGATCAAAGTAGTACTCCCTTGTGTACTCAATTCCTCTCTCTTTATAAATCCAGCCTTTGGATACACTGGCCTGAATGCTTATCACAGGAGCCGCTCCTCGTTTTTATTGCTGTTGATTAATGGTAGTCCCGGGGCAGGAGACCGTAAAGAGGGATAATAGCTGCTACCTTTGATCCTACCGTTTTGAGGTTCAGAGAGATAAATCCTTCATATCAGGAGGAAATTAGTGAAAAGGTATGATGTTATCTCATACCTTTTTCGCCCTGACTCTACTCTCCTGTCCTTGAAATCAGGACATATATTCATACTTGTTCATTTATATTTACGGGGGCACAATTTTCACAAGGAGTTTTAGCTTTGAAACGCAGTAAATCATTGATTATAACCTTTCTGGCACCCAGTCTGATCCTGTACTTTCTGCTCTTCCTGTATCCTGCGATTCGGGCTTTCTATGTCAGTCTGTTCAAATGGAACGGGTTTTCATCTGATATGAAGTTTGTGGGGCTGGGGAATTTCAGAGAGCTCTTTGCCGATAAACACTTCTGGTCTGTCGTTATGGCAAACAGTTTCGGCATTATTGTCTTCGGCGGATTGATGACATTCACAATCGCTTTTTTCTTAAGCGGTATGATCGCCACCAATCCAAAGGGAAAAAAGTTTATGCAGGGACTCATCTATATTCCCTCCATCATCAATCCTGTAGCCGTAGCCATCCTTTGGTCCTTTATCTACAACCAGCAGTACGGCCTGATAAACGGCTTTTTAAGAATTATCGGCCTTGGAAGCATTCAGCCGACATGGACTGCTCCCAATACCCTGTTCTGGGCCATTCTTGTGGCCATGGTCTGGATGTATTCGGGCTTCTATTTTGTCATCCTCTCTTCGGCTCTGGAACGGGTTCCCAAGGACCAGATTGAGTCGGCCCATCTTGAGGGGGCTTCGGAGTTCCGGATTTTCTTTCAGGTAAAGATCCCCCTTATCTGGGATGTCCTGACCACAACGGTCATCTACTGGTGTATCACGGCGGTCAAGGAGTTCTCCCTGCTCTATGCGTGGGGCGGTGGTGTGGATGTTCCCCAGGAGGGAGCGAGAAACCTGGCTACCTACATGTATATGACGGCATTCGGCCGGAGGGTTACCATCTACAGAATGGGATACTCCACAGCCATGGGTGTGGTCATGCTTCTACTGGTTGTTTTCATCTATCTGATCATAACCAAAATCGCCAAAAAAGATTCAATTCAATACTAGGGGCCTGTGATGACGATTAAAAAAACTGATATATGGAGCATCCTTTCAAAGGGCTTCCTTTACTTCTGGTGTATTTTCTCGATCTTTGTATTTCTCTGGGTCATCAACAGCTCACTGAAAACAAACAGAGAGTTCTTCGGTAATATCTGGGGACTCTTCCAGTCACCCCAGTTTGGAAACTACGGCAAGGTCTGGAACAACTACCATATGGGAACCTACTTTATGAACTCAGTGTTTGTTGTGGTACCCGCTGTTCTGCTTCTTCTGGCGGTAAGTGCCCCTGCGGCCTATATTCTCGCAAGAGTGGAGTTCAAGCTGAAAAAGACGCTGACCCGCCTGGTTTCATTCGGTCTGGGTATACCCTATCAGCTTCTGCTGGTACCCCTGTTCTTTCTGCTTTTTGACCTGAAGCTTATAAACAGCCTTACAGGTCTGGTTCTGGTCTATGTGGCCCTGTCCATCCCCTTTACAGTCTTTCTCCTGATCAGTTACTTCGCAACTCTTCCTAAAAGTCTGGAAGAAGCGGCGGAAATAGATGGATGCGGCCCGGGCCGGACCTTTTTTACAATTATGCTTCCCCTTGCGGGAAACGGTCTTGTGGCCGCGGGAGTCCTTAACTTTGTAGGGCTTTGGAATGAGTTTCTGCTGGCCCTGACTCTGCTCAGCAAGGACTCCAAGTACACCCTTTCCATGGGGCTCTACGCCCTGCAGGGAAGCCTGCAGTATACGGGGGACTGGGTTGCCCTGTTCGCTGCATTCACAATGGTGGTGATTCCCACTTTTATTCTGTTTATTCTTCTTTCCCGTGCTATTGTAGCCGGTATGACTATGGGCGCGGTAAAGGAATAATGTATATCTATCATCGAGTGGAGGAAATGAAATGAAAAAAAATCTGTTATCGGTACTTTTTATCGCAATGACAGCCGGCCTCGTATTCGCTGGAGGGCAGCAGGAAGCAGCCGCCGCCGGCGACACCATCGAGTATGTATCCATGTGGAATGCCGGAGAGCCCCAGGCTCTCTTTATGGAAGAGATGGCAGCTCAGTTTGAGGCTGAAACCGGTATCAAGGTGGACATCACCTTTGCTGGAAGGGACATTCTGACAAAGATCAGAAGCCGCCTTCTTATGCAGGATGCTCCCGACCTTGTGGATCAGGACTTCAGTGAGCTTTCAGGTGCCCTTCTGAGGGATGACTCAGTTCTTGTAGAACCCCTGAACGATTTCCTGTACAACGAAGAAGGTCCTGAGGGACAGGCCAGCATGATGGAACTCTTTGATGAGAACCTGATGAAACTCTATGCAAAAGACGGTAATATTTACTTCTTCCCCTACGAGTTTATTACATCCGGATTCTTCTACGACAAGAAAGTTTATGCTCAGTACGGACTCTCTGCTCCCGAAAGCTGGGAAGAGTTTATAAGCAATAATAAAACCCTTACAGCAGAAGGAATTCCTGCTCTGGCTCTGGACGGAAATATCTCCTTCTACAACGCCTACTACTATTACTGGGCAGTTGCCCGTGTTCTGGGTGCAGGAAACCTGATGGCCGCAGCAAGTGACAGAACAGGAAAGACCTGGGACAATCCCGGATTCCTCAAGGCTGCCGAGATGGTTTATGAACTGAGTGAAGGAGGATCAAACCTCTTTCAGAGCGGATATGCAGGAAGCAACTATCCCGCGGCACAGGCTGACTGGGCCATGAACAAGTCCGGTGCCATTCTCTGCGGAACCTGGATACCTTCAGAGACCCAGAGCCAGCAGACACCCGGTTTTGAAATGGGATACTTTCCCTTCCCCTCCATCAGCGGCGGAGAAGGTACCATTGCCGATGTGGAAGCCTATATGATTGGTTTTGCCATTCCCGAGGGAGCTGAAAACAGCAGCGGCGCAAAAGAGTTTATGAGATTTATCAGCAGACAGGATTATGCAGATCAGCTGGCCAGGGATACAGTGAACATCGCTGCCCGCCAGGGATCCTACTATCCCGATCTTCTTCTGGAAGTTAAACCCTATCTTGATAACGCGGAAAGCTTTCATGTTTCCTATGACGGTGTAATGCAGGGACAGCCCGAGTGGTTTGCCAATGTATTCTACCCCCTTGATAACGATCTTATCTTCGGAAACATCACACCCGAAGAGTTCATCTCCAAAATCAAGGAAGACACTATCGATTTCTGGAAGAGTAAATAATTCTTTCTGATTCTATCTGAAAACCGCCGGAATATTATCCGGCGGTTTTTCCAGGAGTGAATGATATGATAAGATGGCATTAAATTATGATAGTACTGATTCCGGCTTATCTTATTTTCTCATTGATCGTAATTATAAGGCAGAGAAAGACAATGCGTCTCCTCTGGTTTCTTTTGATGCCCCTGGGGTTCAGTCTGGCACTGACGGGGCTCCTCTACTATACCGAGTACATCTCCTTTGCCAATTTTATTTCCAATCCCATCGCCCGGGGCAAGACAGATTATCTGTGGAAACTGAACTACTTTCTTGATCTTTCCATTTTTGATATGTACAGGATGATGAACATAGGAATTGCCCTCTATCTTCTGGGGGCCATCGGATTTCCCCTGTCCCATCACTCCCGTAAAAGATTTTTCAGAATAGGCATGATTCCGGTAGCCATACTCTCTGTGATTATTCTGCTGGATGATCCCTACCTGCTTCTCCGTCTTTTTCCCCAGGACTCTTTTTTCGGAGGTCCTCAGCCTGAAATTTCTCTTTTCTCCCGTTTGAACAGAATTTTGAATTTTCTTATG
The DNA here is from genome assembly GCA_963676905.2 of Oceanispirochaeta sp. GTDB lineage: Bacteria > Spirochaetota > Spirochaetia > DSM-2461 > DSM-2461 > Oceanispirochaeta. The sequence goes on along the minus strand of CAXXVE010000001.1, from coordinate 58,638 downwards.
AAGTCCTGTCTTGTGATCAGTCTGCTCCTTGCAATCTGGATCTATGTGCAGATGCCCCGGATTATGCGTTCCCGCTCAAAACTGATCATTCTGGCAATGACTCCCATTCATGCTCTGGTTTATCTTCTCTTTTTCTGGTTTCCCGGCCATACCATCCAAATCTGGCGGCTCAGTACGCTGAAGCTTATCAATCTCCCCTACGAGGGGATAATAAGCACCCTTATAGTAATTCTCTCATTCTCATCCCTTGCTGTTCTTGCCTATACATCATTTGTCTACAACTCCCTGGAGATGAATGTCAGGAAGAAGCAGCTTGGGTTCAGTAACAGGATGAGTACCGCCGGAAGCGGTATCAGGGTGTTTACCCACTCTATCAAGAACCAGTTTGTCGCAGTCAGGCTTCTCGCCGAGCAGGAGCGGCGCGACAGGGGCAATGCAGAGTATCTGGACAGCATTGTGGGCATATGCACAAATTCTATCGAAAGACTGGGAGCCATGCCGACCCTTCTGGACAGAATCAAACTCAACTACAAGAGAATCTCTCTGGAAGAGCTGGGACGAATGATTCAGCACGAGCTTCCCGATGTCCAGTGGGAGGATCAGTCCAGGGACATGGTTATAAATGTGGACAGCGCTTATCTGATGGAGGTACTGCGAAATCTTGTTGCCAATGCAAGAGATGCCGTTCGCAATATACCTAACCCTTCCATTACAGTCTGTTCCAGGAAGAAGCTGGACTACCTTGTCCTCAGCGTGGAAGACAACGGCTGCGGCATAAGCAGCGAAGATATAAAGCACATTTTCGAACCTTTTTACTCAACAAAACCCTCTATAAGCAACTGGGGTATGGGTCTTGCCTTCTCACAGCAGCTTATTGAAGCTTTCGGTGGTATAATCAATGTGGAGAGTGAAATTGATGAGTATACAAGGTTTGAAATCTACATCCCGGAGGACCGAGATGGATAAAGTTATCAGCTGTGTGATAGCCGAGGATTTTCCCGAACTGAACAAGATCTATTCAAACATTCTGAATCACGAGGCGGATATCGAGGTTATGAATTCCGTCTTCAGCGGTGCAGAGCTCCTGGATGTCATATCCGGAAGGAATCCTGATGTTATTCTGATGGATATTGAAATGGAAACCCCCACTGCCGGCATAAGCTACTGCCGGCAGATAAGCCGAAAGTATCCCGATATCAAGATTGTCTTTCTCACAGGGCATGAAGAGGAGGAGCGGATCATAGAGGCCTTTGAGGCGGGAGCGGTGGACTATATTCTCAAGACCGATTCCATGTACGACATCATCACATCCATTCGCAAGGCTTATAACCATGAAGCCCCCATTCACAGCTATGCGGCACGGACTATCCGCCGGAAGATGCAGGAGATCGGCCGTTATAAAGAGGATCTGCAGGATTTTACAAGGGCTTTTATGCTGCTGACCCCCGCCGAAGTGGGAGTCTTGAAGCTCCTCCTTCAGGGGTATAAGCAGAAAGATATTGCCGATTCAAAGCACATTGAACTTGTTACAGTTAAAACTCATGTGGGAAGAATCCTCAAGAAGTTCGACAGCCACCGGACCCGGGACATTATGTCCCGGATCAGGGAGCTGGATCTGGAAGAGGTTGTTATGGAGAGTGTCTCCTCCTGAGGCTTATCTGCCCGCAAATTCCTCGCTGACAGCCCCAATGTAATCTTCAAATTCATTCTGCAGTTCCTCCAGCCTCTGTACAAGAGTGCTCTGGGTCCGGCAGCGTACAAGGTTGTGGTCTGAGTACTTTGTCTTGAAGTAGACATCTCCCTCCAGGTAATCCGTCAGAAAACGCATACCAACTTCATAGGTCATCAGTTTCCCGCCGAAGAAGAGGTTGTCTCTTTCCCCGGGAGTCAGAAAGTCATGGGCTGTGCTCAGGTATCCCCGGGCCAGGGCCTTGAACATATTCCTGTCCACTACGATCTTACTCAGATCCTTTTCGTCCTCTGCAGCCTTTACAGTTGAAGTTCTGACAAGGTCTCCGAAGTCATAGGGGGCAAGACCGGGCATGGATGTGTCAAGGTCTATGACACAGACAGCCTTGTGGCTTGATGTATCGATAAGCACATTGTTGAGTTTGGTGTCGTTGTGGGTGATCCGCTCTGGAATCAGTCCGGCCTTGTTCAGATCCACCAGCCGGGAAACCTCACTCTCATAGGACAGGAAAAAGTCTATTTCAGCTGTTGCGGTTTCGGCTCTTCCAAGGGGATCGGCAGCAATTACTTCTTTAAACCTTCTGAACCTGGCCGGGGTGTTGTGGAAATCAGGGATTGTTTCGTAAAGGCGTTCCCCGGGGAGCTGTGTAAGGAGTTTCTGAAACTCTCCGAAGGCCCGGGAGGCTTCATAGGCCTGGGTTGTATTCTCAATTATATCGTAGCCGACGGCATTTTCAATAAAGAGGTAGGCTCTCCAGACTTCTCCCTCCTCATCAATATGGCAGGGATATCCTTCAAGGGTGGGGATGGCAGTCAGAGAGCGTCTGGATGCATCTGGATCTTCTGACTCATGAAGCCTCTTCTGAAGTTCCGTACAGATACGGGAGACATTGTCCATAAGCTTGACGGGGTCCTTGAACACCCTGTTGTTGATCCGTTGAAGTATGTAGCGGACCTCCCGGCCCGCCTGGCTCATCGAAAGGGCAAATGTATCGTTTATGTGGCCGCTTCCATAGGGGGCACCATCAAGAAAGTCACCCATTACAGAGAAGTTCCTGATAACACTTTTCAGTATTTTCCAGTCTATTACCTGCTTTTCTTTTGTCATCAGACTGCTCCTTTCCAGAGATCTTCCGGATACTCTTTCCTGTCAATCATGCTTCTGACAGCTGCACTCACGGCTTCCTTGTCCTCTTTATAGGTAACACCGAACCATATGGAGTCGGTATCAAGAACCCTGACGGGAGTCTTCTCTCTCTCAATGAGTGTGTTGACGACAAGGGGAATGAAGAACTCTGATTTCTCCTCCTGTGCCCGCTCATTCAGAAACTCTGTGAAATAGTTCAAAGCATAGTTAAAGACGGCGGGGCTGAAGCACCACATATTCATGGATACAAGGTCTCCGTCCTTCAGTTCCCGTCCGCTCTGGCAGGAGTATTCTCCATCCTCACTGCGGTGAATCTCAAGGGTCTCTTCTACTCCGGTAAGGTTTCCAGAGCTGTCGGATTCACATATCCCCCTTGCCACTGTGCCGTTTTCAGAGAGGGTGTTTTTGAGGTAGAACCCTACCAGCCCGGCTTCCATGCGGCCCTCATTGATGCTGTCCAGATAGTCCGCAGCCCGTGAAAAGGCATCTCTGCCGTAGAAGTCATCTGCATTGATGATAAGGAAATTTTCATTAACAAAGGGAGCGGCACAGAGCATGGCATGTCCCGTTCCCCAGGGCTTCTGCCGCTCCGGGGGGGCTGAAAAACCTGCAGGCAGGTTGTCCAGTTCCTGCAGGGCGTACTCCACCTGAACCTTGTCAGAGAAGCGTCCGCCGATTTTGCTGCGGAATTCCTCTTCAATATCTTTTCTTATAATAAATACAATCTTGTTGAATCCGGTTCTGATCGCGTCATACACCGAGTAGTCTATTATGGTTTCCCCCGAGGGCCCTATAATATCAAGCTGCTTCAATCCGCCGTAGCGTGAGCCCATTCCGGCTGCCATAATGATAAGAGTCTTGTTCACTGCACTCCTCCTGAAACTTATTCTAGTTTCCCTTACACAATAAAAGAATGCAAAAAGGGGGTAAAAACATGGACAAATCCGTAATTAAATGAAATTATATATCCATGAAACCCTCTTTTAATGTGGTCTTTGACGATGAAGTACTCACTATTTTCCGGCATATTGCCGGGGTTCTCGGTTTCCGGATGTCCATTCTGGATACTGAGTTCAGGGAGTTGGCCCCCCTTAAGCATCAGCCCCTCTGCAGCTACTGCCGGTTGATTCAGAATGAACTGGGGCTGCTTGAGGAGTGCCGCAGAAATGACAGGGAGAAGTGCAGTGAAGCAGCGCAGCAGGGCAGGGCAATGCGCTACCGCTGTCATGCAGGACTTATGGAGACTGTCTATCCGTTTTTTATTGAAGGGGAGTGTGTCGGGTATTTTCTTGTGGGTCAGTTCAGAATGAGAAATGAGACCCTGGGAACCTCGGTCATGAAGCGGGAGCCTGAGTACCGCAGCATACTGCGCCGGGAGTACGGACTTCTTCCCGAGTATGACGAAGAGAAGCTGGACAGCGCTCTTGAGATCATCCGTTTTATGACAGAGTATATTGTAGAGCACAAACTTGTAAGCATCAGGCAGAGACAGCTGGCAGACCGGCTTCTGGCCATTATCGGAAACGGCTGCACTTCTGTCACCGTAGAGGATGCAGCCGGGGAGCTGGGCCGTTCAGTATCTACAGTCAATAACGCCCTTAAAACGGTAACTGGAAAAAGCTTCAAGCAGTATCAGCTGACTTCAAGAATGAACACCGCCGCCTCACTCCTGTCGGGAAATCCTGATATGACTGTAGCAGAAGCCGCAGCCGCAGTGGGGATGGATGATCCTTTCTATTTCTCCAGATTATTCAGCAGATATATGGGGAAAAGCCCTAGAGAGTACAGAAAGGCTGAGGTAAACAGATCTCCAGAAAAATACAATCATGTATGATTATTCTTCCGTTTCTGAACTGTTTGTTGATCCCCGGCGACGGACCGGATGTGTACTCCGTAAGGCGGGGGTATATTCTATTCCTTGTGCTATCAGTATTTATCATGGAGCAGGATGATTGAAATGACTTTATGTTATTAAAGTTATATTATATAAGGATATAGCTGCAGCCATCCCGGCGGGTTCATTTTATTGACCATCCGGAGCACTTCTCAATACAATCTCATATTATGGACAAAAAGAAGATTTATTTTGCCGTTCTGCTGCTGTTTCTGGGAGCGTCGGCATTTGGACTCACGGACTCTCTGGTTACTGACAGACTGGATGAACAGAGTGCCCGGATAGATACGATACAGACTGATCTGGACTATGTCTGGGTTATCCTTTCGGCAGCCCTTGTTTTTTTTATGCAGGCCGGCTTCATGGCTCTGGAAGCCGGAATGGCGCGGTCAAAGAATTCAATCAATGTGGCCATTAAGAACCTGACAGACTTTGTTCTGGGGGTTATCGGATTCTGGCTTATCGGTTTCGGCCTTATGTTCGGCAAGTCACATCTGGGACTTTTCGGTACGACAGATTTTCTTATCTCAATTGAAAATCCATGGATGGCCGCCTTTTTTATGTTTCAGGCTGTCTTTGTGGGAACTGCTGCAACCATCGATTCGGGTGCAGTCTGTGAAAGGGCCAAGCTGAAGCAGTATATTCTTCTCTCTTTTCTTCTGACAGTCATCATCTACCCTGTTTTCGGGCACTGGGCCTGGGGAAGTTTCCTTCACGGCAGTGACCCTGCTTCAGGAGGCGCCGGCTGGCTTGAGGCCAGAGGATTCAAGGACTTTGCAGGTTCATCTGTTGTTCACTCTGTTGGAGGGTGGATGGCTCTGGCCGGGATCATCATTGTCGGCCCCCGTATCGGGAAGTTTGAAATAGACCCTGCTACAGGGCAAAAGTCAAACCCCCGCCACTTCCAGCCCGGCGATATGCGTTTTGTATTTCTGGGTGTCTTTATCCTCTTCTTCGGATGGTTCGGCTTCAACTGCGGTTCTACACTGGCTGCTGTTCCCGATATTGCCCCTATTGCCCTCAATACAACACTGTCAGCCTGCTTCGGCTGCCTCGTCAGCTCTCTGCTGAGCTGGATTGCCCATAAAGAGCACAAAATAGAGGGGGAAATGATCGCCAACGGCGTGCTGGGAGGCCTCGTGGCCATTACAGCAGGATGTGCCTATGTGGATTCCGCCGGTGCGGCTATTATAGGGATAATTTCAGGGGTGGTTGTTTTCGGCGCCACTCTTTTTATAGAGCGGGTTCTCAAGCTGGATGATGTTGTCGGTGCGGTTCCTGTTCACGGTATCTGCGGTGCATGGGGCACGCTGGCTGTCGGATTCTTCATCCGCGAGGATATGCTTGGTGACATGACAAGAACCGGACAGATCGGTATTCAGGCTCTGGGAGTCGCCGTCTGTTTTGTCTGGGCCTTCGGTCTGGGGCTTCTTTTTTATTTTCTTGTAGACCGCTTTGCCGGAGGGGTCAGGGTGGATGAGGAGCATGAACTCATCGGACTCAATGTGGCCGAACACGGCGCCACTTCATCCCTTCTGGATCTTGCAAGTTCAATGGACGAACTGACCCGCACTGGTGACTTCGAGGAGCATAGAGGTGTTCCTGTGGATTACGGTACAGAGGTAGGAGATCTGGCTGAACTGTTCAACAAGATGATCGGGAGAATCAAATCCGCCCTGAAGGAGAGCCGTGATCAGAAGAACAAGGCCGAAGAACTTCTTCAGCACTCGCTGAAGCAGCAGGAACATGCGGAACAGGCTGAAAATGCTCTGATCCAGAACCAGAAGGAGTCTGAGGAAAAGAGAAAAGATTATATCGATCAGGCCAGCTCCATGGTGGGAACCGTTGTTGAGAAGGCATTTCTTATCAAGGACAGAATGGTAAAGACCTCCGGAGTCACTGAAGACATGAACCGATCCTTTCTGGACCTTTCCGATACCCTGAACCAGATGCTGAGCGCCCTTTCATCGGTTTATTCCAATGTGGGTGAAGTGGATGAAGTGACCCGGGAAGCCTCCAGCAGAGCGGCACATACACGGGTTACAGTAGGGGAGCTCAACGGCATTACCGGCGAGATTACCCAGATGATCAACTTTATCAATGAGATAGCCCAGAGAACCCATCTTCTCTCAATCAATACGGCTATTGAAGCAGCCCGGGCCGCGGAACACGGAAAGGGGTTTACAGTCATATCCCAGGAGGTGCAGCACCTCTCCCATGAAACCACGACGGCGGTAACTTCCATTGGCGACAAGGTCAGAGGAATAGAGGCGCGGATCAGCAACGTCGTGTCCAGTATGGATCAGATAACTGGAATTGTCGAAAAGATAAGTTCCCTTAACAGGGCCATCGTGGAGACTGTGGAACAGAACGAGAACTATACCCAGTCTCTTGAGGAACAGTCCCGTCAGACCATCAGTGTGGTTGAGGGGGTCAGACAGGATGTTCATACAGTGGTGACCCGTATGGAAGAGGTGACAGCCATAGGTGAGGATGTCCGAAGCAGTCTGAAAAAAATGGAATGACACCGCATATCCCGTGATATGATAGCCGGCATGAACTACATAATCATCGGAACAGGAAATATCTGTTCCACCTACATAAACGCCCTCGGGCGTATGCCGGAGTCAAATATCACAGGTTTTATCTCACGCTCCGGCAGACATCCTGAAGCTGCACCGGAGCTTCCTGTATGGAGTGACCTGGCGGAGGTGGACCTGCCCTTCGATGCTGTCATCATTACCACTCCCAACGGCCTGCATCACAAGACGGCGGTACAGGCCGCGTCCCTTGGAAAACATGTTCTTACAGAGAAGCCCCTCGATATAAGTTCTGCTGCCATGGATGCCATGATTACAGCCTGCCGGGATGCCGGAGTCACCCTCTCTGTCAGCTTTCAGCGGCGGATGAATCCCGATAATCTGGCCCTGAAAATGCTTCTGGATGAGGGACGGCTGGGGAATGTTTTTGCCGCTGACCTCTCCTGCAAATTCTGGCGTCCCGGGGAGTATTACGCTTCGGCAGAGTACCGCGGCGGCCTTTCTATTGACGGCGGCGGTCCCTTTATGCAGCAGGCTGTCCATAATCTGGACCTCTACCAGTGGCTTTTCGGGGTGCCTGTGGAGGTAAAAAGCATGACAGGGACTTTCTGCCATAATATCGAAGCCGAGGACCATGGCGCCGCTCTGTTTCGACATGAAAACGGAATGATAGGCTCTGTTATTGCATCAACAGCTGTCCGTCCGGGAATGCCGGCGCGGATGGAGGTTCATACCGACAGGGGCTCATTTATTACAACCGATGACCGGATCACTTTCTGGGATATTGAGGGTATAGAAAATCCGGCTGCAGAGATTGAAGGGGAGTACCTGAGTTCTCTGAATACGGCGGCGATTGCCGACACCTCACTCCATGAGGCTGTCATTGCAGATTTCGAGGAAGCCCTGAGGGACGGGCGTGCACCTCTGGTTACAGCAGAATCAGCCAGGGCCACTACGGAGCTTGTTTTAAGGATCTATGACTGTGCATAATAGATGAAGCCGCTGCCGGGGATCAAACCATTCTGGGTGCCGATGCCGGTATCTGCAGAATGAAAACGGTTCCCCCCTCCCGGAGGTCTTCGTATTTGATAAGTCCGCCCAGGATGTTACTTGTTGAGTTGAAAGCAATGTTCAGTCCCAGACCTGTTCCCCCCGAGCCCATTTTGCTTGTGAAAAACGGATCAAAGATCTTCTGTCCAAACTCCGGAGGAATCCCCCGGCCGTCATCGGCAACCCTGATTTCAACCCAGCTTTTTTCGTCGGGGAGTCCTGTCGGGGAGCTGTCATAGGGATCGGGAATGACCTCGGCTGTCAGGTTGATCAGGCCGTCACCGTCCTCTTCCGCCCAGGCATGGATCAGGGCATTGTTGATGAGATTGCTTATTATCTGTCCCAGAACTCCCGGGAAACTGTCCATTTGTATTTCGCTTTCGATAGCGACCTTCACACTGTGGGGAGTCCGTTTTATTGTCGGCTGAAGAGTGACTATGACATCATGGATAATCTCTGACAGAGCGAACCTGCGTCTCACCGATGTGGTCTGATCGCTTGCCACGTGCTTGAAACTCATGACAAGCTCTGCGGCCCTTTCAATATTCCTGCCGGCGATGTCCACTCCCTGAGTACTGTGTTCAAGAAAATAGTCCAGGTCTGATTTTCTCAGTCCCGATTCAAGCTGTTTCATAAGCACCTGCTGATAGTCCCTGAGACTGGAGACAGCCATGCCGGCGTTTCCAAGAGGGGTGTTCAGCTCATGGGCCACTCCTGCTACCATTCGCCCGAGAGCGGCCAGTTTTTCAGACTGAATAAGAACATCCTGCATTCTGTTCAGGTTCGAGAGGGTATTCTTCAGCTCTTCGTTACTCTCGCTGAGCTGACTTGTCCTCTCTTCCACCATCAGTTCCAGGTTCTGGTTGAGCTCTTTGAGGTCATCCTCCCTGGATCTTATTTTCCTGTGCATCTCATTCATATGACTGCTGAGTTCTCTGAACTCCGAAACAATTCCGCTATGGAATTCTCCAGGGGGAGTTCCGTTGGAGATAGCCACGGCCTGATCCCTCAGTATTCCTATATCCCTGGACAGTCTGGTGGTCCAGAAGGGCAGTATAATCAGAGATATGAGGATGAATGAGATCATAAACAGAATCAGGTCGACGAATGTGTTGTATATAAGATAGTGGTCGGTTCCCGCGGGTATCCCTATGACAAAGAGCCACCCCAGTTTTTCTGAACGGGAGTATTTTATGTAGTATGAGTGGTTGCCGAAGCGGACTTTCCTGTCAACGGATTTATTGTCCATGGCATCTTTCATAAAGGGGATGTTCTGAACATTGAAGATTCCTATCTCCGAATCATCAGCGGTGTCGATTACAAGCTCACCCTTTCTGTCTATGACCCACACCCTCTCAGAACCAAGGCTGATATTACCGAAGGCGGCCAGCAGGCTGTCCAGGGACAGCTCTGTTATGATCGTAAGATCTCTATCCTTCATCATGGCCCCTATGGATGTGTCTCCACTCAGGCTTGAAATAAATTTGTCGCTCCATACTATTGTCCCTTCCGGGACGTCTTCGTTATAGAGGGGTGTGTATGAGAAATCAATTCCAAGGTAGTCAGGGTGGAGGGGGGACCGGTCCTCCCTGGCCCCTACAGCGATTGTTTTTCCGGTGCTGTCAATTATGTATATGGCTCTGAAGAAATTCTGATTCCTCATGGCTCCTTCAATCAGTATACTCAGGTCTTCAATGGGCATGCGGCCGCTGGCATATATCAGGTACATCATTGTGCGTTCTGCTATAGCAAGCTGATACTCTGTTCTCAGGGAGAGATCTTCTACCCTCTGTATAGCATCCTCCAGGTCTTCCTGGATAATGGCGTTTTCACGAAAAAAGAATATCCCCGCACCTGAAGCAATGAGGGTGAAGACCAGTATCGAAAGTATGAAAAAAAGGAAAAAGGTTTTAAAGCTGAGGTTCATCTTATTCTACTGGCAGGTAATTTCTGTTCTGCACCGAAACAAAGACGGGAATCCTTCTGGAATCGCCGAATCTGTCGAACTCAATCTTCTGCTGAAGCCCCTGGTAGGGGCTGCCGGCAATAACAGCCTCCTTGAGACTCTGTTCCTCCGATTTCAGGTTAAGGGCTTCGGCTCCGATCTTTACGCTTTCGTAGGCCATTATGCTTGAGAAGCTCGGCTCAACCCGAAACCTCTCTCTGTATTTCTCCATAAAGCTGAGAAATTCAGGCTCACGGCCCAGGAGGTTTACATTCTGCATAACTTCCATTCCCTCCACAGCGGCTCCTCCAAGTTCGATGAGCTGCCGGGTTCCGGCCCATTCAGAAGTCACAAGCGGAATATTCTTATCAACTTTTCTTATCTGCTGTGCCAGTCTTGCCGTATCGACTGAACTGCAGACGATCAGAATTGCATCGGGATCTCCCTCAAGAAGTTCTCCTACAAGAGTACTGTAGGCATCAAGGGTTGATGAATCAAAGTATGATGCCGATAAAAGCTCTCCTCCCAGGTCCTTATACTGGCCTGTAAACTCATTGACCCAGCTTTCTGAAAAGGCCCTGTTCTGTTCATCCGCCGCAATAGAGACCTTCCCGAAGCCATGTTTGTCATGCATTTGCCTGGCATAGGCGCCGGCGTTATCTCTGGTTGAGGAGTTCAGCTTAAAGAGGTAGTCATCCTTTCCTGTTATCTGCATGGCCGACGCGGTGGGTGTCAGTGTCAGCAGCTTTGCAGGTTCGGTTACAGAGTGGACCGCCTCGGTCATAAATGTGCTGAAGGGGCCTATGATCATAACCACTTTTTCATCTACAAGTTCTCCGGCGCTTTTTACAGCCTGGTCATAAGTATTGCCGTCGTCCCTGATAACAAGGTTCACTGTTTTACCGTGGATGCCGCCGGAGGCATTTATCTCCTCCACCGCTATCATTGCACCGTTGCGGCCCGCCTCTCCCAGGTCGGCATTGCCGCCGGAGAGCCCGCTTATAAATCCGATATTCACAACCTCTTCACGGCAGCCTGAAAGGACAGCCGTTACTATTAGCAGCAGAATCACGGTCTGCCTTCGCTTTCCTGTTACACTCATTTGCCTGTTCTCTCCTTCAGCCATACAAGAAGATTCTGCAGCGGAAGGGGTCTGCTTAGATAGTATCCCTGTATTTCACTGCAGTGAAGATTCCTGAGTTTTTCCAGTTGTTCCTTCGTCTCCACACCCTCGGCCAGAATCTGCATTGAGAGCTGTTCCCCAAGAGGAATCACCATATCCACAATGCGCCCGCCGTGCTCATCCATACTCTGGATAAAGGACTTGTCTATTTTAATTCTGTCCACCGGCCATCGGTCTATTGTCGAGAGTGAGGAGTATCCGGTTCCGAAATCGTCAATGGCGATGCTTATGCCCCGCGATCTTATCTCGCCCAGAAGCCTGAGTATATGTTCCAGAGAGAGTATGGAGACAGACTCGGTAATTTCAAGTTCAAGCTGGTCCGGTGAGATTCCAGACTCCGGAACAATCTCATCAAGAACCTTGAGGAAGTCGGGGTGCTGGAGCTGAATGACAGAGACATTCACGGCAATCTTCATGCCCGGATATCCTTCGCTGTGGATTCTCTTCAGGTCCGAGAGGGCCTGCCTCAGGACCCACTCTCCCAGACTGACTATAAGCCCCGACTGTTCTGCCAGCGGGATAAACCGGTCTGGGGGGATAAAGGTCCCGTCAGGCCTCTTCCAGCGGAGAAGGGCTTCAAAACTGTAAACCCCGTTGTCCGTTACACTGGCCTGAGGCTGATATGCAAGAAAGAGCTGCTCAGTAAACATCGCTTTTTTAAGGTCATGGAGAGTCTGGATCTGATCTCTTATCTGTTTGCCTATATCTTCGTTGTAGTAGATTATCTCTCCCCGCTCCTTGGACTTCTTCAGAGAGAAAAAGGCGTTGTGAAGGTGGCTTGATGCCGGTACGTCTTTGGCGCAGAGTTTTGTAACGCCTATGTAGAGTGAGAGGTCCCTGGCACCGTCGGGAGTTTCAATCTCAAGAGTCTTCAGCTCATGCAGAATGTTCTCAGTAAGAATCTGCTTCGGGCCGACAAGACCGAATATATCTGCGGATATCCTGGATATATAGATTTTGTCAGAAAAAGTCTCCTTCAGCTTTCGTGCAAGAGACTTGAGTATTTCATCCCCGTATTCATGGCCCAGCAGATCGTTTATCTGGCTGAATGAGGCAATGTCCACAAGGAGAAGAAGGTCGTTTCCGGTACAAGGATCTTTACTCCTTCTGTCAATCTCCTCCATAAGGGCGGTCATGTTGGGAATATGGAGGATCTGGTCCTCCCAGGCTTGTCTTTTCAGTCTGTTGACAAGTTCAATATTGCTGGCGCAGAGAGATATATTTGTGCAGAATACTTCAAGAAGATACTGGTCAATCTGTTTCAGCGGAGTGGGAGAGGCAATGTAGATGGCGTAGACACGCCCGGAGGTCTCCCTGAAAAAAACGGTCAGGCTGTCCTGAGCCAGTATGGTTTTCTGCTCGTTGATGGCAGACCGGATGGACTCGATTATGCGCTGATCCTTCAGGGTCACTACCTTTTTATCAATCATTCGGCTGTAGTTGCCCGCTGCCGCTATGACATAGAGTTCGTCATCTTCATAGCTGCCGTATGCCGGCGTCTCGCTGTCCTCTTCCGAAAGGCCTCCAGAGGCGCAGACAATGCCTTCGGGTTCCAGATTGAGGAGCCCGGCCATCTGGGATATAACCCCCTCGGCAAAGGTCTTCAGGCCTCGTGCCGCGATAAACTGATTACTCGCCTCAACAATTTTTTCAAGTCCGATACGGCTGTTTTGTACCCTTCTGAGCTGTTCCCATGAACGGACAGCGGTTGTCAGGGCTGTGAGAAGTTTGGACCGGGTCAGTTCACTCTTGGTTTTATAGTCATTGATATCATACTTGCTGATGGAGTCGAACTCCGGGATCTGTCCCGGCTGCCCGGTTCTCAGAATGATCCTCACATCCTCCATAAGCAGTTCTTCTCTTATGACCTTAACCGCTTCCAGTCCGGCGTTATCTGTTTCCATAACCGCATCCATAAGGATGACTGCGATATGGCTGTTTTTTTTCAGGAAATCGATGGCCTCGTCCGCTGAGTAGGCGTGGAAGAAGCGGAGGGATTTTCCAAGGACCGTACTGTCTTTAAGAGCAAATGTTGTGGCGTCGTGGACATCATTGTCATCATCGACAACAAGGATATCCCAGGTCTCATCTACTGTTTGTCCGGTACTTTCCGGTTCATCTGAAAAGACAAATAAATCATCACTCATAAATAAGGCTCCGTACTCAAATCATAATTCATGACTGCTGACCAAATCAATTTTACAGATTATTTAGTTGGGGTCCGGGAGGATGTTTCTTTGTTCTTGAATGGCTGCCCCGGGTTATACTACTCCCTTGAAATCAACCCAGACGCTGTCTCCAATTTTGTGAATATGTGATTCCATGCCGTATAGATCCATTATGTTTTTACCGTTTATCACATCCTGCGGTGAGCCGCAGGCTTTCAGACAGCCCTCTTTCATCATGCCTACACGGTCGGCAAAGCGGAAGGTCTGATTAATATCATGAAGAACACAGAGTACGGTGAGTCCGGTGGTTTCGGCCCTCTGTTTTATAAGTGAGAGAATGTTTATCTGATGCTTTATATCCAGATGATTCGTCGGTTCATCAAGAATTAGAATCTCCGGCTCCTGAGCAAAGCAGGCTGCAAGATAGACCCTTTGAAGTTCACCCCCTGAAAGCTGCGAGAGGTCCCGGTCCTTGAGTCCCCAGACATCCGTTTCCTTCATGGCTGACTCTATAAGGTCATGATCCCTCTTTTTCAGAATTCCGAAGAGACCTGTATGGGGTATCCTGCCGTAAGCAACCCTGTCGTAAGCCTTCAAGCCCCGCACTGGGTCGTGATGCTGGCTCATAACCGCCAGTCTGCCCGCATACTCCCCTGAAGGAATTGTTCTGTGGCTTCTTCCCATTATGTCAATTTCCCCGGAAGAGGCCTCCAGTGTACTGGCAAGGACCTTTACTACTGTAGATTTTCCCGATCCGTTGGGGCCTATAAGGGCAAAAAAAAGCCCCCGGGGGACATGGAAACTTACACCTTTGACAATTTCCTTTCCGCTGATCTTTACAGTCAGGTTTTTCAGGTTAATCATCGTCTGTTACCTCCTGAGGCGAGAACAATAAAGAGGGGCGCCCCAATAATCCCGATAAGGATACCAACGGGAATCTCCATGGGGGAAAAGAGTATCCTTTGAAGCAGGTCGGTTAGGACAACAAGTACAGCCCCCATCAGAAGAGATGCCGGAAGCAGGGCCTCCATCCTGTGGCCGATGATCCTTCTTGCAAGCTGAGGAGCTATGATTCCTATAAATGAAATCACTCCGGCAAAGGCCACACCCGCACTGGCCAGAAGTACAGCGCACAGAGATACGGTGATCCTCAGTATTCCCGGATTGTATCCCAGGCCGGTCACGGCTGAATCCTCCAGCAGGAGCATCTTCAGCAGAGGGATTAGGAAAAAGGTGAAAAGAATAAAAATGAGAGTGTAGACTGATATGATCTGCATCTGGCTTCTGCTTATGGAGGCCAGTGACCCGCTGAGCCAGGTGATGGCATCACGGATTCTGTATACGTTCAGAAGGGTTATGATTCCTATAATGGAGGTACCCACAGAGTTCACAGCTACTCCGATCAGGACTATTCTATTCGGTTCGTAACCTCTTCCCGCTGAACTTACAAGCAGCAGTACTGTGAAGGCTGCCAATCCGCCGATAAAGGCAAAGAGGGGAAGGAAGGGGGCAAGAGAGGGAAAGAGAAGCAGTGCTGTCAGTGCACCGACTGTAGCTCCCGACTGTATACCTAGAATTCCGCTGTCCGCCAGAGGATTTCTCAATGCGGTGCTTGTTAAAAGGCCGCTGGTGCTGAGGGCCGCACCTATAAGGGCCCCCGAGACAACTCTGGGTATCCTTATGTTGGCAATGAGGCTGTTGTAGTAATCGCTTGATCTGCCGAAAAGGGCTGCCAGAATCTCACCGGGAGGCATGGATATCTCCCCGTAGGACAGGGAAACTGCCATTGAAAAGAGAAGCACAAGAGTCAGGGCTGCGAGTTTTGCTGTAATCACTGTCTGTCCCTGAAGAATCTTTCGAGAATCTCTACCTGCAGATCGAGGGAGAATGGATCAGAGAACTGAAAATCCTGAGAGTCCAGACGGATTACATTTCCCTCCTGAACCGCAGGTAACGATTCCCAAATGATGTTTTCAGTAAAAAACGAACTATCCCCTTCTTCTGCCCCTGCGCTCATCAGCAGGATCACATCTCCGGCGAAACGGGGCAGGGCCTCCACTGTCAGGTTCATGTATGAATCCGCCCGGCGGATGTACTCATTCTCAGCATCGGGGGTGCCTGACAGTCCAAGTTTGTTGTAAAGAATATAGCCGCCTCTTCCGTAATGCTCTCCGTAAAGGTAGGCACTGCCACCCCAGGCATCGATAATTGTATAGCTCTCTCCGTTGTCCGGGATAAGGCTCTTCAGGGTCTCAATACTCCCGTTAAACTCATTCACCCAGGTTTCTGCACTCTCTTCAGTGGATGTCAGTATGGAAAGCTCCATAATAAGCTCTTCGGGATTGTAGAGGCCGTAGGGAATCAGTACGGTGGGAGCAATGCTGCTGTACTGCTCCACTCTCTCTGAATTGATTGTAATGATCAGATCAGGCTGAAGGGCCATCAGGGATTCAAGGGACTGGCCCGTATCGGCTAAACCCTCCAGGAGATCTTCCCATGCCGAGGAAGTGTATGTGAGGTCGGCTCCAACCAGAGGGGCTCCCAGTTTCAGAAGCTCTCCCGTATAGTAGTCTGCGGCAATACGCACCGGGTGGGCCGGGACAACATACTCTTTTCCTTGAACACTGTAGGTCCTTGTCTCCCGGGTCCTGTCTGTCTCTTTCCTGTCAGCACCGCACCCTGAGAGTATCAGAGCCGCTGCGGCCGTCAGCAGTAGTTTATTCATTATCATGCTCCTGTCCCCGGGGACCGCGTTTTAAGGTCAGTCCCCGGGGGGATATATAATCTATAAGTCAGTAAATCCTGACTTCAGCAGTCTTCGTATCAGTATGACGTAGCTGCTCTCAGCAGAATTGTCCTTCCCTCTCCATAGTTCATGGCCCCATCATTGCCGACGGTATAAACCGTATCAAGCAGGTTGCTTACATTGAAGGAGAAGTTCCAGTGTTCAAGTCGGTAGTGGATGCCGAGATCCAGGACGGTGTAGGCGGGAACCTCAAGGTCGTTTTCATTATCCGCATATGTTTTCCCCTGGTAGCGGACTCCACCGCCGAAGGAGAGCCCCTCCGCCCATCCATTCTCTATGGTATAGTAGGGTGTAAATGAGGCGGCTACAGCGGGGATAAGGTAGGGCCGTTTTCCAATGACTCCCGGGTCCACATCGTCAGTGATGCGCTGTTTTTGCAGGGTCAGGCCGCCAGCCAGGGTCAGGCCGCTCAGAGGCTTCGCCTTGACTTCCAGTTCCATTCCCTGAGACTGGACTTCTCCAAGAGTGTCCGTAACCCATCCGCCGTCAACGAATTTCTGCTGCAGTGTATTGCGGCGTGTCACATCAAAAAAGGAGAGCGTGATAAAGGCATCGATGTAGGAGGGAACATATTTTACTCCCGCCTCATACTGTTCTCCCCTCTGGGCATCCACAGGGTCTCCGTCGCCGTCGGTCCCTATCTGGGGCTCGAAAAACCGGGAGATGCTTGTATAGGGTGTAAATCCGCTGTCAAAGGTATAGGCCAGTCCTGCTCGTCCGCTCAGGGCCCCGTCACGGATCTGGTAGTCCGCACCGTATGCACGGTCCCGGCGGTCGGTCCAGTAGCTGTCGTAGCGTCCATTGGCTGTAATGATCCAGCCCTCTCCGAACTTCATCTGGTCCTGCATATAAATACCGGCCTTGTTCATTGTGATGACTTCGTCCAGATAGGGATCATTGAGATCGGGAAGAGGATTTCCATATACAGGATTCCAGGGGTCCAGATCCGGTGCATCACCTGTCGCCTGCCAGTGATCAAGCCTGTAGAACTGATAGTTGACTCCTGTCATCAGATTGTGCTCGACTGCTGCAGTATCAAAGCGGAAGAGAGCCTGGTTATCGGTTTCTGCAAGATGAGCCGCAGTATCATGGGCAAAGTTGATCCGGCTCAGGGCATCCCGGGTTGCATTCCACCCGAGGATATAGGGGCCGTACTCCTGCCGTTCCGTATAGAACCAGCGTGTATTGGATACAAGAGTCACCCTGTCGTTCATAGTGTGTTCCAGTTTGTACCCTATACTGGCCTGCATGCCTTCAAACACATCTTCATCGGGTTCATTGATGTAGAGATCTCTGGGGATGTATCCTCCCGAGGGGGCCTCTACAACAGTTCCCTCATAGGGGAGGAATCCTGTTTCATGACGCTGTTTGTCATACTGGAAGGAGCTGTAGATCTCCAGGGTTGTATCCTCATCGGGATCAAAAAGAAGACTGGGAGCTATGGCCGTCCTTAAATTGTCTGCATATTCTGTTCCTGTCTCACCACCCTTTACAAGGCCTGTCACTCTGAAGCTCCAGGGGCTGAAATCAGAAAACCTGTGACCGATATCAAAGCCTCCGTATCCGTTGAGATCGCTGTTAACACCGGTATCCACATTGTAGAAGTTCTCGCCGTTGGCAAGCTTGGATTTTATATTTATCAAACCTCCGGCACTGGCTCCTCCATATAATACAGAAGCGGGACCGCGGAGAACCTCTATTTCGTCAATCAGATAAGTGTCAGTGATAAATCCTGCAAATCCGTAGGAGAAGAGCTGCAGTCCATCAAGGTATTTTCCATTCTGAGTGGCATCGAAGCCTCTTATATAGATCCAGTCCGTATCAGAGTCGGAGCCGAAAGGCTGGGCGAGGACTCCGGGGGTATAGCGGAGAGCTTCATCCACTTTCTGGACTCCTCTCTGCTCCATCTCCTCCTTGCCAAGAACCGATACGGACTGGGGAATCTCTTCAATGGGAGTCCGGGTCTTGGCCCCCGCTGTGGACTGCAGGGGAATGAACTCTTCTCCCCGCTCTCCATCGATGGTGATGACAGGTATTTCTTCAGCCTGTTCGTCAGAAAATATATAATTTGTGTTTGCCAGAACCAGCAGGGCGGCAAGATAAAACAATTTCATATGTCTATGAGTCATTTGTTTCTCCATGTTTGATATATGTAATAAAATAAGGCATGGCTAACTTAGCAGAGATCACCGTTCTAATCAATAGTTAATACGTATTAATAATGATTGAATGGTTAATTGATCGCCTGGGAAGTTTTCCCGCCCGAAGACATAGCAGGCAGATAGGAGGCTACCCCCGGCTGTCCAGTCTGTATTCCATATAAAAGATGAGCTCGTAGGAGTGTGAATCCCCCGGGGGCGCGGGAAAGGGGGCTGCCCGGGAAGCAGCCCTGAGGGATGCCTCTTCAAGCAGTCTGTGTCCCCTGGATTCAACTATTCCGCTCTCTATCAGACGGCCCCGCCTGTCAATAAGAATACGGACTTTTACGCTGTCTTCCTCCTCTCTCTGTCTGGCTCCCGCCGGATAGACCTTCCGGCGGGCGATGGCTGTAAGGACCCGGCGGTTATAGTCGCTCTGTATCTCAGCAGTCCGCGGGTCAATGGAGGGAGGAGCCGTTTCTGAACTGGCAGGCTCATCTGAAGTCTGAACAGGATCAGCCGGAACTTCCGGAGCCTCGTTCTCAACTTCCATATCATCGGTTCTGTCTGATACTTCCGGGGGAGTTTCCGGAGCAGTTTCCGGAGGGGAGACCGGAGCGGGCTCATTCTCTGTCTGCGGCATCTCTGTGCTCTCCTTGAGCCGGGGCGTCACGGCGGGGGGGCTCAGGAGCACGGCAGCCATGGGCGCCTCGGGCAGTGCTTCTGTATGCCCGGTTTCGGGAGAGGGGGAGACACTCCCCAGAGCGGAGAAACCGAGGGCCGCCGTCAGTACAATACTAATCCCGTAGCGCTTCGTGCCGGAAATGAATATTCGTGATTCCCGCATCCTTAACCTCCGAAAGTACCATCAGTACTGTTTCAAAAACGGTTTCCCTGTGACTGTCCAGAACAAGAACAAGGCCGGGATCTTTACTGTATGCATCAGAGATCCTTTCACTCAGCTCAGAAAGCTCCAGGACAGTCCCCTCCAGGTAGAGAAGCCCCTCCCTGTCGATACTTATCTGCAGAGGATCGTTGACCGGGGTGGTGCTTTCGCCCCCCGCCTCCGGCAGGTCCAGGGGAAGGCTGTGGGTCTTGAACTGGGTGGATATTATAAAGAAGATGAGCAGAATAAATACGACATCGATGAGAGGAGTCAGATTCATCCCCTCTTCAGTTTCCGGGCTATGAAACCTGAGCACATCGGGCTCCTTTGGTGTACTCCTTTCCGTTCAGATCCTCATCCACTGACATTGTGATACTCAGAGAACGTCCTGCTATTACAGCCGAGAAGAAGCGGGAGAAGAAGAGAGCTGGAAGAGCGACAATCAAACCGCAGGCCGTTGTAAGCATGGCCATCCAGATCCCGGCGGAAAATTCCTCGATGCTTCCGGTGGCACCGCTGCCGGCCATATCCTGAAAGGCTCTGATCAGTCCCAGAACAGTGCCCAGAAGCCCCAGGGAGGGGGACGCTGCTGACAGAAAGCTTATAATCCAGAGGCCTTTTTTCATCTCTTCGTATAGAAGGGTGCCCTGTCTTTCAAGTATTTCATTTCTGGTGTCTCCCGGAATCCCGGCTGTTTCCCTTGAGATCCGCCGCATTCTGGCGGACTGGGAGCGCTGATTCCGCTTCCCTGCGGTGGCGGCAAAGTAGATGATTCTTTCAAACGCGATGAAAAAGGTTGTCAGAAAGGCGGCAAAGAGAATCCAGTTGATGGCTCCACCCATCTTTATATATTCAATAACAGTCATCAATCATTCCTAAAAGGGGTTTGCTCAGTCTCCTTTCCTGTAAAGCTGCACAGAAAGATGACTGAGCTATTTATGTTAGGAGAAGCTATGTTGATTTCGATTAACTGTCAAGCGCCCTGCAGGAAGGGAACTTCATTTTGTAAATCTCTGCAGCCAGGGGGCGGGTGTTCCCTGATAGCGGGGTCCCTGTCTTTCTTTTGAATTAACTACTCTTCGCAGCTGTGAAGCTGCAGGTTCAGGGCGCCTACAGAGATGCTTATTTCCCTGAGTGAGAGGGTCAGAGAGAGAAGGAGGCTTATAAGACTGGCGGCAAAACATATTTCTCCCACAAGGGTGAGTGTAAAAAAGAGGAACAGCATGGAAAGAACGCAGAGGAAAAAGGCGCTGACCCCCAGAATCTGCATGTTTCGGATAAGGTAGATACGTGTTCTCAGGTTTTCTATCTGCCCCGAAATAAAGTTATCCCGGTTCTGGCGGTTGCACAGATCTCTGATAAGTCCTGCAAGAGTGAGGTATCTGTTTGTGTAGGCCAGAAGCAGAAGGGATATTGCAGGGAAGAGCAGGGCAGGTGTGGTCAGGGTCATTTCCATATTATCCTCCTCAACGCCGGCTCAGAGAGTACTGCTCCGGCACTGTGATTCAAATAATAATGCATAAGCAAGGGGGAATTCATGTTCTGCTGCAGAGGACTTCAAAAAGTCTAAAGGGAAGTTTCCAGTTCTTTCTTCAGATCACGGCAGATGGTTTCAACGGCTTCTTCCGGGCTCAGACCGCCCTTTATGCAGGCATTGATATGGCGTCCCACTATCCTCTCAAACTCTCTTTCTTTAAATGTTCCGTTTTTCCCCCGGGGGACAAATCGTTTGCGGCTTCCCCTGAAACTCTCTATGGATTTGGCAAGCCAGGGATAGATAAGGTTCAGTTCCGGAGAGTTATAAAGATAGTTTGAAGGATTTGATCCTCCCAGAATCATGTAGGGAACCGCATTGTCCTTGTTGGATATCCATTTGAGAAAACTGAATGCCAGATTCCTGTGGCGTGACTCTGTCTGTATTCCCAGGGACCAGCCCCCCATAAGGGACACGCCTCCAGGCAGTGTCTCATAGCCGATCCGCCCGACAATCCTGGAGTGCTGGCGGTCGGAGATTCCTGTGGCATGGGCCACAAAGAGTACCATCATGGCGGTCTCGCCGGAAGCAAAGGTCTCCACCTGTTCGTTCCACCAGTAGTCCTGGGAGCCTTCAGGCGCATAGTTGTAGCTCTCGCAGTAGTTTCTGATTCCCTGAAGGGCTTCGGGATGGTCGAGGATTATTTTTCCGCTTTCATCAAATACATTCCCCTTGAATCCCCATATTCTTGGAAGCACTTCACAGACAGCTCCGGAAGAGTCCTGTCCTCCCAGTGTCGTTCCATAGAGAACCGGTGATTCGGGATTGTACTTTCTGGTGAAGAACCGGGCCACCGCATTGAACTCGCTCCAGTTCCGCGGGGGGCGGAGGGGAGTCTTGTACTGCTCGTAATAACTGTTCTGCAGTGTTCTGTTTTCAAAGAGGTCCTTCCTGTAGAAGAGGAGCTGCGAGCCGAAGATGAAGGGAATGGCGTAGTAGGAGTTGTTGAAGAGGGCATAGCTCTCAAGGGCTCCCGGGATATTACGCTGTTTGAATCCGTGAACCTGATCTATGTAGTTGTCAAGATTCAGAAGAATCCCGTTGTTAACATTCTCCTCCATCCAGGGAAGGTCAATCTGTAGGATGTCGAACTCCGAGGACCTGCCGAAGTCTGAAGTGGCCTCATAAAGCTCATCATAGGAGTGCTGCACGATCTCAACCTGACAGTCTTCACGGTACTCAAAATCCTTGATTATGGAGATGAGGGCCTTTGAAATATTTCCCTCCAGCATGGCTACTCTCAGCACTGTCCTGCTCTCGTTATGAGGGACAGTCTGTTTTTCATCTGTTCTTGTTTCGGTAATGATATTGTTTACGAGCCGTTTTCTTGTCTCATGAAAGACAGGATTTTCAAGGTTTTCAAGTATGATCTCCGCAGCCATTTCCCCCGACTTGATAGACTGCCGTGATACATAGATCCTCTCCTTGTGCCTGTTGATCCAGGATTCGTCCCCCAGTTCAATAATTTCAGGCTGTATAGTAAGATAGGTGCCTGTAAACTCAAGGGCCTTCCGGGCGCTTGCGGCCAGGGGGCTGGATGTGCAGATAACCACTTCAGGGATGAAGGAGGATTGAAAGAGCTCTATAGCCCCCCTGAATCCGCTCTCCTTGTTGTTGTCGGTATGGATAATATGGGGGGAGCTCTCGGGATCGGTGATACCGCACTCCCTTGCGAATCCTTCTATACAGTCAGATTCCGAGGAGAACTCTCCCGGTCCGCAGATAAGGGCAAAGTTCTCAGCGCCGTCCTTTCTGTAGATCCGGATAATCTCCCGTATGGTCTCCCTGTGGTTAAAACCGATGAAGTTGTATTTGTACTCCGATACTTCAGAATCCACAGGGATGTCCCTTTCTATAAAACAGACAGGAATCGTATCACTCATTGTCCTGATCTTGTTCAGTGTGGATTCAGGGTCACTGGGGCAGCTTATAATGGCATCAACCCTCTGCTGCATTACCATCTCAATTATGTCCGACTCTTTTTTGGGGTTCTCATGGCTGATATAGAGGCTGACAAGATAACCGGCCTCGCTGAGAATCTGTTCTATGCCATTATAAATGAGCGCATAGTGCTGGTCCGTCACAAAAGGGAGAATTATGGCAATATTCATGGACTTGCTTGATTTCAGGTTCCTGGCCGCCGCCGTGGGGACATATCCCAGTTCCTGAACGGCCTGATGGATCTTCTCAACCTTGGCCTTGCTTACATGGACTTTTCCGTTCAGAACATTGGAAACAGTACCGTGTGATACTCCGGCCAGTCTGGCTACATCTTTTATTGTTGGCATGAAAGTCCCCTGAACAGTTGTTTGCACCCCATTCTACTATCAATGAAATAATTTGTATATAAAACTTGACAGCTGAACAGGCGGATGCTATTAATAATTATATCGTAAATTGGAACGTACCAAAATACGGTACAAAAATCGATCTAACAGCTTAACGGAGTATATAGATGAACGGCAAAGAGAGAATATCCCGGGCTCTCAATTTTCAGGACGGCCCTGTCCCTGTGGATTTCGGAGGATTTCCGACAACAGGAATCCACTGCACCATTGTAGAGGGGCTGCGGGAGTATTACGGTCTGGAGAAGAGACCGGTACTGATCCACGAACCCTACCAGATGCTTGGATATATCGAGGATGATCTCAAAGAGGCAATGGATATCGATACGGATATCCTCTGGAGCCCCTATACCTTTTACGGGTTTAAGAACGAGAACTGGAAAGAGTGGAAGGCTCCCTGGGGTCAGACAGTTCTTGTTGCAGGAAACTTCAACGTAACCGTTGACGGAAAAGGGGATACTCTGATGTATCCCGAGGGGGACCTCTCAGCGGCTCCCAGTGCAGTGATGCCGTCGGGGGGATACTTCTTCGATTCCATCGTAAGGCAGCCCGAGATTGATGATGACAATCTTGATCCCCGGGACAACCTTGATGAGTTCGGCCCTGTGGGAGATGATGTCCTTGAAAGCTATGCTGCACGGGTTCTGGAACTGAAGGATTCGGGGCGCTTTATCGTCGCCAACCTGGGAGGGACCGCATTCGGCGACATCGCCTGTGTTCCGGCACCGGGACTGAAAAATCCCAAGGGGATACGGGACGTGACCGAGTGGTATATCTCAACGTCCATCCGGCAGGACTATGTCCATCAGGTCTTCGAGGCCCAGTGTGAAATCGCTATTCAGAATCTCAGGAAAATTTACGGAGTTGTGGGCAATGCCATCGGAGCGGCCTATATCTGCGGTACTGACTTCGGCACACAGAATGGACCCTTCTGCGCCCCCGAGACCTTTGATGAGCTCTATCTTCCCTATTACAAGCGGGTGAATGACTGGATTCATCAGAATACTGAGTGGAAGACCTTCAAGCACTCCTGCGGCGGCATCGAGCCCTTTATCGACAGCATGATCAAGGCAGGCTTCGATATACTCAATCCCCTTCAGTTTTCCGCAGCCGGTATGGACCCCGTTCACATCAAGAAGAAATTCGGAGGGAGGATCGCCTTCTGGGGAGGCGGTATCAATACTCAGCAGACCCTTCCCTTCGGTTCGGAAAAGGAAGTCCGGGATGAAGTCCGCCAGAGGCTTGAGCTGCTGGCTCCCGGCGGAGGCTATATATTCAACGGAATACACAATATTCAGGCGGAAAGCCCTGTAAAAAATATCGTAGCGATGATCGAAACGGTCAAAGAATTTAACAAAGGAAGAGGTTGAACATGGAAGAGAAACCATCGCTGGTAAAAAAACTGCTGGCCCGGAGGGAAGCCTCTGTCTTTATAGCTCTTGTTGTACTCTGCATTCTGCTCTCTGTCATCAGTCCCTATTTTCTCAAGCAGAGGAATATATTCAGTGTCCTCAGACAGATCTCGGCCATAGCCATTATGGCTGTGGGAGAGGCTCTGATTATCATAACCGGAGGCATCGATCTCTCTGTCGGTTCCATGCTGGGGCTTATGGGAGTTCTGACAGCGGTACTGTCGGCCTGGAATCTGCCGCCGGTTGTTGTTTTTGCCCTGATTATAGGCTGCGGTATTCTTATGGGATCACTGAATGGTCTTCTTGTAACCAAGATGAATATCACTCCCTTTATAGTCACCATCGGAATGATGAATATAGCCAGGGGACTCTCTCTTCTGGTTACCGGGGGCATGCCGATTCATATTGACAGCTCCATCAACTTCCTTGGAGGCGGATATCTGGGACCCATTCCCTTCTCCGTCATCATCATGGCCCTGATCGCCGTACTTGGTGTGATCTTTGCATCCAGAACACTTCCCGGCAGAAATGTGTATGCCGTTGGAAACAACGACCGGGCCGCCGAACTTTCAGGCGTTCGGGTCCATAAGGTGAAGGTCATGGTATATGCCATCACAGGAGCCCTCTGTGCCCTGGCGGGAATTATTGTAGCCGGAACCCTCAATTCAGCCGATCCAAACTCAGGCAAGGGGTATGAGATGGATGTCATCGCCGCCGTTATTCTGGGAGGTACCAGTTTGAGCGGTGGGGAAGGCACAATCCAGGGAGTGCTTATCGGTGCGGCACTTATGGGAGTTCTGCGGAATGCCTTTGTACTCCTGGGGATTTCCGCCTATCTGCAGATCGTTACCATCGGAGTTGTCATCATCGGAGCTGTAGCCATAGACAGCATTAAAACAATGAAATCAGCCCGGTAGACGGGTTTGAATAAATGGAGGAAATCTTATGTTAAAGAAATCTGTGTCTTTTATGTTGATGATGCTGATTACAGCAGCCGGTCTCTTTGCCAATGGTGCTCAGGAGACTGTTTCAAGCGAATCCGCTGTAGTTCCGGCTGGTGGTCATGTCGAGGCTGTAGGCCCTGCTGATGAGGAGATCAGAATCGCCTTCCTGTCTTTCCAGAACAACCCCTTCTGGTTCCCCATCAGGGATGGAGCCAAGGCGGCAGGAGAGTATCTGAAAAGCTTCAACGCCAAGGTTGATTACATCGTAATGGGTGATGACCTTACGGCTGACAGGGTTATCTCATCCATGGAAGTGGCCGTTGCCAAGGAGTATGATGCCATAGCCGTTGTTCCTATTTTTGACGGAACAGAGATAGCCATCAACAATGCTGTTGATCTTGGCATTCCCGTAGCCTCTTTTATCGCAGAAGGTTCTATTGCCAGTGATGAGCTCTTCTTCATCGGACAGGATGCCTACAGCGCCGGTCAGCAGTGCGGTGCGCTTATTGAGAAGTATACCGGCGGCAGCGGCAAGGTCGGTGTTATTACAGGATTCTTCGGGGCCACCCAGCACGAACAGAGAATGAACGGTGCTCTTGATTACCTGAAGAGTGTTTCAGGAATCGAAGTTGTGGGAACCTATGAAAACAGAGACAAGGCGGAGGAAGCCTATGCTCTGACCCAGGACATGATCACATCCAATCCCGATATCAAAGTTATCTATGTGACTGCGGGAGGACCCTTCGGAGCGGCCAAGGCAATCCAGGATCTGGGACTGACAGGACAGGTCGGAGTCGTATGCTACGATCATATTCCTGAAAATATATCCTATGTCCGCAGCGGTGAGGTCATCGGAGCAATCGACCAGGACCCCTTCGGTGTCGGATTTGATACCCCTGTGTATCTGTTCAACTATCTTGTCGGCGGTGTGACACCCGAAAAGAACATCAAGGTGACACCCACAATGCTGACACCTGAAAATGTAAATACAATTTATCCCGAATAAAAAAAACGGGCTGTACCGCCGAGGTGCAGCCCGGAAGCAAAGTGCGGAGCAGTCAATGAGTGAAGAAATTCTTCAGCTGAAAAATATTAAAAAAGAGTTTCCCGGAGTCCTGGCCCTGGACAGTGTGAATATTACAGTCAATGCCGGAGAGGTGCATGCCATCGTAGGAGAGAACGGAGCCGGAAAATCCACTCTTATGAATGTCCTTTCAGGAAGTTATATTCCCAATGAGGGGCATATCATTTTCAAGGGAAAGGACATCGTTTTCAGGGAACCCCGGGATGCCCAGGATGCGGGGATCGCCATGATCCATCAGGAGCTGTCTCTCTCCCCGTCCCTCAGCATTTATGAAAACATCTTTGTGGGCAGGTTGAAGAAGAACCGTTTCGGACTCACAGACAGAGAACTGATGATCCGTGAAAGTGCAGAGCTGATGAATGAGCTCGGGGTTCTCGATCTTGATCCCCGGACCGAGGTGAGGGAACTCAGCATTTCACAGCAGCAGCTGATCGAGATAGCCAAGGCGGTTTCCCTGAATTCGGACATTCTTATCATGGACGAGCCCACAAGCTCTCTTACAAGCAACGAAACTGTCTATCTCTTTCAGATCATCAACGGACTCAAGAAAAAGGGCGTATCCACAATTTTTATCTCACACAGGATGGATGAGGTTTTCAATATATCCGACCGTGTCACCATCATGCGGGACGGCAGGTATATCGATACCCTGATTACATCTGAAACCGATGAAAAGGAGATCGTCTCCCTTATGGTCGGACGAAGTATGGACAAGCAGTTTCACAGGCCCAATGAGGCCTACTGCAATGATGATGACCCTGTAATGGAAGTCCGCAACCTGAGCCTTGACGGCGTTTTCCGGGATATCAATTTCACCCTTCACTCCGGTGAAATTCTCGGGCTGACAGGGCTTGTGGGGGCCGGACGTTCGGAACTTGTACAGGCCATTTTCGGTGTGGATGAACATCCCGAAGGGGAGATCCTCATTGACGGTGAACCTGTCGTTATCCGCAATGTAGGGGAGGCTGTCAGGCTGGGGATCGGTCTGATTCCCGAAGGCCGTAAAATTCAGGGGATCTTCAAGGACATGACAGTGAGGGAGAATATCTCCATTGCCAGTCTGGCCGGGGGCAGAGGCCTGATGATCGATCAGAAGAGAGAGAAAGGCCTGGTGGATGAGTACATCGGAAAGCTCAGGATCAAAACCCCCGGCCCGGAGCAGAAGATCAAGTTTCTAAGCGGCGGAAATCAGCAGAAGGCAATCCTGGCCCGCTGGCTGGCCAACAATCCCCGGATTCTGATTCTTGATGAACCCACCCACGGCATCGACGTTGGAGCCAAGGCGGAGATCTATGAACTTATGGACTCACTTGCAAAGGAGGGGATCGGAATCCTTCTGATTTCCTCGGAGCTTCCGGAAATCCTGACTATGTCTGACAGGATCATGGTTATGTCCGAAGGACGGGTCAACGGTATCCTCTGTAAAGGGGATGCAACCCAGGAGAGCATCATGGAACTGGCCATACCCAGAAAAGGAGCGGAGAAATGAAGAAAACCGGAATACTGAACTCAGGGGTCGTCAACGCTCTTGGAAACCTGAGACATGGTGACCTCCTTGTTGTCAGCGATGCGGGGCTTCCCGTTCCCGAAACGGCAACAGTCATCGATCTGGCAATTGAGAAGGATTATCCTGAAATTGTGAGGGTCTTCCAGCTGATTACTGAAGAGTTTCTCTATGAGAGGGTGGTCGTTGCCGCCGAGCAGAAGGAAAATAATCCGCTTCTCTACTCCAAGATCAGTTCGGTTGTAAAAAACAGCTCTGTCACCCTAGAATCTCATGAAAAAATACTGAGCGAACATCTGCCGAGGGCAAAGTATGTAATCAGAACAGGTTCATTCGAACCCTGGGGAAATATTCTTCTCTATTCAGGGCTGAATGCTCCTCTCTGGTTTGACAAGAACGGAGTGAAAACTCCTGCCTCATACAAAGAGATCATAGATCAGTTCGAGACTGAGTAGCAGTAAATCCGCCCCGGTGCAGAGTTCCGGTACCGGGGTATATCTTACTCTCTGCTTCCCGACGGACCGTTCGCAAAGACCTTCTTTACATCCTCAATGATATCCCCGTCAATCTGACCCAGTGCAACGCACTCATCCAGAATGCTGAAAGACTTCTTGTTGGAGAATCCCGGCTTGTAGGGACGGGGCTCTATCAGGGCCTGGTATATATCAAGGCATCCCATCAGCCTTGACTCATGGGGAAGGTCTGCGGCGCTCTTTCCGATGGGGTAACCCTTTCCATTCAGCTTCTCATGGTGGTCCGATGCCCAGTCCGTGATGTCCTCCCAGCCTTCAATCTGTTCCAGGGCCTGCCTGGTATAGTAGGTGTGGAGCCGGATCACATCAAACTCTTCTTTCGTCAGTTTTCCATCCTTGTCGAGTATTCTGTTGGGTACCGAGAGCTTTCCAATATCATGAAGGTTGGCGGCGATCTTCATTCTGTGGGTTTTGGTGCTGTCAAATCCATAGAACCGGCACATCCGCCCTGTCTTCTGTGTCAGACCGGAAGAGTGGTTTTTAGTAAACCGGGATTTGGCATCAACAATGGTGGAGAAGGCGGAGGTCATCCGTGTGACATCCTCCTCACTCATCTCCAGGGTTCTGCCGTGAAACTCCTCTCTTATCATGGAACCGATGGATGTGTTGCACATCTCCCCCTCAAAACCGCCTGCCTCCATTACACTGAGGGCGGCATCTGTAATTTCAGGAGAGAAGGAACGGCCCCTTTCCCTGTCTATGAAGCTCAGGGTTTCATCCCTGTTTTTTCTCTTGTTCCAGATCTCCATATCAACCCTGTCGGAGATTGTAATGATCTGTGACAGGAGGGGTATGCCATCATTCTTCTTATAGAATCCCTTTCCGTCATAGCGTTCGTGGTGGTAGAGGATGATGTCGGAATGATCACTTAGAAAGGGCATTCTCTTTACAAGGTCCGCACCCGCCCGGCAGTGGTCGGGAAAGACCTCAATATCAGGGTGGGCCTGTTTTTCAAGTTTCTGAATCAGCGCCGCCTGTGAAGCGCCCAGATCATGGAGCAGCGCAAGGGCTCCCAGTTTCGTCAGTTCCTCTTCATCCAGCCCCTTGAGTTTTCCAATTCTCAGAGCCATCAGGGCAACCCTTTTACAGTGGTTGGTCGGCTGGTTATGTATCTCTACCTCCAGAAAATCAAGAAGGCTTGAGAGTGAGAGAAAGTAGTCTTTCAGTGATATCTGCATAAAGGTGTCCTTTTACTGGTTGTCTGAAAGAAGAATCTCTTCCGGTTTCAGGTGGTACATCTCAATTTCGGGGCTTGTGAAAAAGGAGGTTTCCCAGGGGTTCTTGTTGACAAATTCGTACTGGATCTCTTCATAGGCCGGGTTGTCAGGCGATATTTTGAAGGCTTTTGCCCTGACAATGGTGTAGTTCCAGTCGTAGGCCTTTTCAAAAACGAAGTCCGCCCGGTGGTCCATGGCAAAACAGCAGGAGTTGTTGTACCGCAGGGCCTGCGCCTTGAAGGTGTTCTTCATGGATATAAGAAAAACATCATCACAGCGGCCTGAAAGAAAAGCCATCAGACTGCTGTGGGGCCTGGACGGGAGGGTGGTTATAAGAACTCCAAGCTTGTTTTCAAACTCTCTGTTGTTCCAGCTCAGATCCGACAGCCTGATATCAGATTCCGGCAGGCTGGCAGAGCTGTCAAACTCCTCATACTTATAGGAGGGATCAACAAATTTATTAATGCAGCGGTCAGAGTATACAAGCTGGAACTCCTCGGGAGTAATCAGAATCTGGTTGCCTGTAACCGATCCGACCCTGCCCTTGTAGCAGACCCTGTAGACCCTGAGTTCCGCATCGTACTCTCCCACTCCTGTCCGGTTGTCCAGATGGAGGGTCACTGCCTGT
Organism: Oceanispirochaeta sp.; assembly: GCA_963676905.2. Taxonomy (GTDB): domain Bacteria; phylum Spirochaetota; class Spirochaetia; order DSM-2461; family DSM-2461; genus Oceanispirochaeta. The sequence goes on along the minus strand of CAXXVE010000001.1, from coordinate 27,991 downwards.
CCAGGGGTAAAATGGTGCTCCTTGGGAAAGGTCACTGTAAGGGAGTTGCCGGGGGCCAGATCATAGAGGGCCACATAGGAGTCTATCTGTCCGTTCCGGTACCCGCTTATGATTGTTATGCCCCTGCGGGGAAGGGCTGTCAGTAGAGATTCTGTTTCGACCATAATTTAATAATAGGTATATGGCCGTGAAAATCAATTCTCCCGGAGAATAAAAATCTTATTCTGAGTTCCGTTTCTCTGATTCTCTGATGACTGCTGAAATCACTGGTGCCCAGTCAGAAAGAGAGGGCTTTGCGGCTCCGCTGGATCATCCCCATGATGTTGTACACAGCCTGGGCGGCTGTAAAGTCGCAGAACCTGAGGTGGGGTTCGGGGGCAAGCTCCACAAAATCAAAACCGATTATGCTCCGACGGGAGCAGACAGACTCGATAATATTCATGGACTGATACCAGCCCAGCCCTCCGGGCACAGGGGTTCCCGTGGCGGGCATGATGGAACTGTCCAGGCCGTCGGCATCAAAACTGAGGTAGATCTTCTTTGGAAAGTCCTCAGGCAGGTCAAGGTGCTCCAGAGACTTCCGGGCCGCTTCGGCGCCTGTGATACAGCGGATTCCCTGCTCCCTCTGGTATTCATGCTCCTCTTCGCAGTATGCACGGATGCCTATCTGCACCGTGGGCCAGCCGGTCAGCTCATGGACCTTGCGGATTACCGAGGCGTGGCTGTAGGGGTTTCCCTCATAATCCTCCCTCAGGTCGGCGTGGGCGTCGATATGGATCAGTCCCACATCCTTTCCGTACTTTTCGAATACCGCCTGCGCAGCGCCCAGGGTCACGCTGTGTTCCCCGCCGATCAGGACGGGAATGCCTCCGGCTTCAAGAGAGTCCGCCGCTCTGTTTCTTATTGCTTTAATGAAACCGGGGGCGTCGTCTGCTTTCACCGCAGGGAATGTACAGATCCCCTCGTCGCAGGGGATGCTCTGTCCGTCCCATATCTCCAGCTGGTCAGAAGCTTCAAGAAGGGCCCGGGGGCCGTCTGCCGTTCCCCTTCCATAGCTGACGCTCATCTCCATGGGGGCGGGAATGATGTGGAAGAGGGCCTTCTCTTTTTCATAGTTTGGAATTTCCGAAGAGAGAAAGTGGTTCATAGACGGCTCCTGAAGTCCTCATAGCCGAAGCGTCGGACAAGTTTGTGTTCTCCCGTACGGGAGTCGGAGAGATATATGGACGGCAGATTTACGCCGTTGAAGGTAGTCGTTTTCACCATGGAGTAGATGGCCATATCCGTAAAAACAAGGCGGTCTCCCACCTGCAGCGGCTCATCGAAGCTGTAGTCTCCTATGACATCCCCCGCCAGGCAGGTTACTCCGCCCAGGCGGTAGGTATGGGCCTTCTCCCCCTCTTCTCCGGAGCCCAGGATGTGGGGCCGGTAGGGCATCTCCAGCACATCGGGCATATGACAGCTGGCTGAGGTATCCAGAATAGCAAGGTTTCCCCTGTTTCTGTGGATGTCCAGAACCGTGGCCGCAAGGTAGCCGGCGTTCAGGGCCCAGGCCTCGCCGGGTTCGAGGAAGACTTCCACGCCGTAGTCTTTTCTGATCCTGCGCACCAGATCTATCAGAAGCTCCCTGTTATAGCCGGGGCGGGTGATATGATGGCCGCCGCCAAGGTTGATCCACTTCAGTCCTTCCAGTTCGGTTCTCCGGGCGCCGGAAAAGACCCTCTCCACAGCCTCCCAGGTCCGCAGCAGGGAGGGGGAGTCCTTTTCGCATAGATTGTGGATGTGCAGGCCTTCCACCTTCTGCTCCGTCAGAAATCCATCGGGAAGCTCATCGGCTATGGTCCCCAGGCGGGACTTGGGGGCCGATGGGTCGTAGATGGCCGTTTCCGTCTCCGAGTGGGAGGGGTTGAAGCGGAGTCCAAAGGAGACCCGGTCTGAGAACTCTTCACGGAGGGCCGCAAAACGCTCCCACTGGCCGGGGCTGTTGAATATCAGGTGGTCCGAAATCTCAAGCATGGCCCTGAGGGTCTTTTCGCTATAGGCGGGGCTGTAGCTGTGGACCTGCAGGCCCATCTCCTCCCTGCCCAGGCGGGCTTCGTTGATGCCGCTGGCACAGGTCCCCTGCAGGTAGGGTTTCAGGAGGGGGAAGGAGGCATACATGGAGAATCCTTTGAGGGCAAGGAGAACCTGTGCCCCCGAGGCATCCCCCACCTCCTTCATCATGGATGCGTTCTTCTCAAGAAGGGCCGCATCGACAACAAAGGCGGGGCTGTCCAGACCTGAGAGGTCCAGGCCTAAAGGGTAACGGTTTTCCATGGCAGTCCGTATTTATTGAGATCATCCATAAAGGGGTCCGGGTCCATCTGCTCCATATTGAAAACACCCTCACCGCTCCACTTTCCTTCAAGCATCATCTTGGCACCGATCATGGCGGGCACGCCTGTGGTGTAGCTGATGGCCTGGCTCTTCACCTCTTCATAGGAGGCCTCATGGCTGCAGATATTGTATACATACTTTGTCAGGGGTTTTCCGTCCTTGATTCCCTTCACCACACAGCCGATACAGGTATTCCCTTTGGTCAGGGGACCCAGGCTGCCGGGATCGGGAAGAAGGGCCTTCAGAAACTGGATGGGAACTATCTCCCTTCCTTCGAACATGACAGGGTCGATTCTTGTCATGCCGACGTTCTGAAGAACCTCGAGGTGTTTCAGATAGGAGTCGCCGAAGCTCATCCAGAACTGGGCCTTCTTCAGGGTGGGGAAGTGGAGGGTCAGTGACTCCAGCTCCTCGTGGTACATCCTGTAGATATTGTATGTACCGACCTCTTCGGGACAGGTGAAAGACTGCTTCTCGCTCATGGCGGGAGTTTCAACGAAGCTGCCGTCCTCCCAGTGGCGGCACTCTGCTGTGATCTCCCTGATGTTTATTTCGGGGTTGAAGTTGGTGGCGAAGGGCTGACCGTGGTCGCCGCCGTTCACATCTATGATGTTCAGCTCCTGAATCTCGTCAAAGTAGTGCTTGTTCAGGTAGGCCGTAAACACGTTGGTCACACCCGGGTCGAATCCGCTGCCTAAAAGGGCCATCAGTCCCTTCTCTTTAAAGCGCTCCTGATACTCCCACTGCCACTTGTATTCGAACTTGGCAGTGTCCAGGGGCTCGTAGTTTGCGGTGTCGAGATAGTTGACTCCCGCCTCCAGGCAGGCGTCCATAATATGAAGGTCCTGGTAGGGCAGGGCCACATTGATCACAAGGTCGGGCTTGTGTTTCTTCAGCAGGGCTGTCAGTTCAGGAACATTGTCTGCATCCACCTGCTCAGTAACAACGGGACGTCCTATAAGCTTTGCAATGGCATCGCATTTGCTCTTTGTCCTGCTTGCCAGGACAATCTCTGTAAAAACTTCGGGCAGCTGGCCGCACTTCTGGGCTACTACCGAACCGACACCGCCGGCTCCGATGATCACTACTTTACTCATCAATTATTCTCCCTCTCGTAATATGTATATCCTCTCAGGCCCGTATCGAAGCCCTTGACGATCTGTTGTCTCTCTTTGGGGCTTATAAGCCCGTCCTTTACGGCCCGCTCCGCCTTCTGTCTGAACTTCTCAAGCAGAACCTTGGGGTCGTACTCTACATAGCTTAGTACATCGGCTATGGAATCGCCCTCCAGCTCTCTTGTTATATCGAAGCTGCCGTCGTCATGAATACGGATGCTCACCACATTGGTATCGCCGAAAAGGTTGTGCAGGTCTCCCAGGGTCTCCTGATAGGCACCCACAAGAAAGAATCCGAGATAGTACTCCTCATCGTCCTTCAGCTCGTGAAGGGGAAGGCTCCGCTCCAGGTCCTTCTGACTTATAAAGTGGTTGATCTGACCGTCACAGTCGCAGGTTATATCGGCGATTATCCCTCTCCGCCGGGGCTCCTCATTCAGCCTTGTCAGAGGCATAACCGGAAAAATCTGGTCGATGGCCCATACATCGGGGAGGGACTGAAAGAGGCTGAAGTTGGCATAGTAGATGTCCGTCAGGCTGTCATCGAGCTGATCCAGCCCCTGGGGCAGCCTCTTCAGGCGGTCCATCTGTTCCCTGATCTTGAGGATGACGCTGAGGTAGATATTCTCACAGAGGGATCTCTGGCGCAGGGTCACCTGGCCGTACTGGAAGAGCTGGCGCATCTGGTCTCTGTAAAAGACAGCGTCATTGAAGCTCTCCTGCAGGTTCTTCTGGGTCATATCCTTCAGAATGTCCTTCATGTTGAGGATCATTTCCGGTGTGCCCTCTTCAAATGCTTCGGGTACAGGCGCCGCTTCAAATTTGGCTACATCAAGTACATTTACAAGAAGCACCGAGTAGTAGGCTACAGTGGCACGGCCTGACTCGGAGAGAAGTACGGGGTGGGGTACCTCCTCCTCGTTGAATACCGACAGAAGCACATCGATAATGTCGTTGGTGTACTCGTCCATGGAGTAGTTCCGGCTGTGGGTGTAGTTGGTCTGGGTGCCGTCGTAATCCACAGCCAGGCCGCCTCCCATATCGAAATAGCCCATGGCTGCTCCCTCGCTCACAAGGCCGCCGTAGAGTCGGGCCGCTTCAAGGACAGACTGGCGGATATCTCTGATATTGGGGATCTGTGAGCCCAGATGGAAATGGAGCAGCTTCAGACAGTCCAGCTTGCCCGCTTCCTTCAGTCGGTCCACAACCTGAATGATCTGGGTACTGGAGAGGCCGAAGAGGCTGCGGTCACCGCCGGATTCACTCCAGTGGCCTCCGGCCCGGGCGGACACCTTGAACCGTACACCCAGGAGGGGTTCAATGCCCAGGACTGCACTGCGTTTCAAAACCAGATCCAGCTCTCCGGGCATTTCAAGAACGAGGAATACCTTGTATCCCATACGGGTGGACTGAAGGGCAAGGTCGATAAATTCTTCATCCTTGTAGCCGTTGCAGATAAGGCAGGACTCCTTGTCCTCCATCACAGCCAGGGCGGCGATCAGTTCCGCCTTGCTTCCGGCCTCCAGTCCATGGTGGTAGGCGGCGCCGAAGCGGGTTATCTCGTGGATTACCTGTTCCTGCTGATTTACCTTTATGGGGAAGACTCCCCTGTATTCATTCTGGTAGTTCTGGCTCTTGATGGCTTTCCGGAAAGATTCGTTGAGCCGGGATATCTGGGAGTCCAGAAAGTTCTCAATCCGAAGGAGAACGGGAAGGTCCATTCCCCTGTCATTTATGCCTGAAATGATCTCTTTGAAGGGGATGGAGATTGTATTTTTTCCAATCTTTGTCTGAATGCAGAGTTCCCCGCCCTCATTGATGCCGTAGTACCCTGCACCCCATTCAGGAATGCCGTAAAGATCTGATGATTTACGGACGTCCCAGCTGTTCCAAACACTATCGTTACTCATTAAATATGCAACCTCCTGACGGTCTCCGGATGGTATTTTCCGGACCATATTACAGCATAGCAATAGATGGTGTATTTAGGAATATAAGTCAATACAGTAACTGAAGAAAGGGTGAAAAAAAGAAAATTTATTATTGGACAGTATTCAGGGGGATGAACCTGCCTGTTCTATGGTGCGGACTCTCTTCTTCCCGGGGGCAGCCCGCACCGAAAGGGCTGCGGAGTCTTATCTCCTATTTGAGTACAAAACAGATCTCCGTCCTCAGTTCTTCAGGCTTCACCTGACCCGGATCGTTGAGGTAGAACTCATAGCAGAGACCCGAGGGGGTTAGATTCTGATCCTGAACAAAGGAGGTTAAACTGTTGTAGGTCTCTCCGATGCTGTCATAGCTCCCCTTATGGAGGGCGGCGGCGATCTTTCCGGCAGGAAGGGTTCCCCTCTTCAGCTGACCCTCTCCCTCATCGGCGGAGGCAACTGGAAAACCGACTTCCACATCCAGGGCATCCATATCCATATTGTAGTACATGGCATAGGGCGGGCCTGTCAGGGTCAGCCCCTTTCTGCCGGCATAGGCCGCAATTTCAGGGTAAACCCGGCTCATAAGCTGTGACAGCTTTGAAACCGGAGTTATCTCTCTTACATGCAGGGTGCTCTGCTCTTTTACCTCTTTTACTTCCATACAGTTCTCCTTCGAATCCAGCGGCCGGTCGGCCTGTTTTCCGGTGAAGAGGCCCTGCGGGGAAGTCCTCTTTATTTTCCGGTTTACTGCATTTTAGCGAGAGGTATATGACATCAGTATGTCATGGTTGTTTTACTTATCGTATTTCTTTGAAATTTCCCTTGCCATTTCACCCAGTTTCAGGCGGATGTGCTCCGGCTCCAGGACTGTGGCATGGGGGCCGTAGGAGAGGATGAATCCATAGAGCCAGCTGTCACCGGGCATCCTGATTTTTACAGTAATGCTTTCGTCAGCCTCTTCGGTAATGTCTTCGGGAGAGCAGTACTCCTCAACCAGGGCCCGGATCTCCTTTGAAAAGCGGACAGTCATCTCTGTCAGGGGGATGCCCCGGGCCTCTTCATACTCCTTGATGTACTCTTCGAAACGGAACTCCCTGCGCCGGAACCTTTCATCGAGAATTACAGCATCCTTGATCCGGGAAAGCCGGAACAGGCGGTAGTCCTCCCTCTCCCTGCACCAGGCGAAGAGATACCAGGAGCGCCATTTAAAGGCGATGGTCATGGGCTCCACAACCCGGGCTGTGGACTCGAGTTTATTGCTTGTATAAGTGATTTTCAGGAGCCTGTTTCTGTCGAGGGCCTCTCTGATAAGGCTGAATGTTCTTTTGTGACGGGGATCTCCCCCCAGGAGAGAGAAATCCATGCTGATCTGCTCACTCTGACGGGTCAGAAGTTCATTCTCCCGCTGCGGAAGAAGTCCCTTCATCTTTTCAAGAGTCTCATCCATCTCGGCAACACCCATGGAGTCCGAGAGGCTCTGGAGAGCCGTGATAATGTGGCAGAGATCACTGCCTGACATCAGGCGGCGGTCCATTTTGTAGCTTTCAGATATACCGTAGCCCCCTTCGGGGCCCTGTACGCTTATAACGGGGATTCCCGCCAGGTCGATGGTCTCCATATCCCTGATTATGGTTCGGGTACTCACCGAGAAGCGCTCTGCCAGTCTCCGGGCACTGACAAGTTCATGATTCAGGAGGTAGACAATAATGGAGAGGAGGCGGTCGATCTTCATACAGGGTATGGATTATACCACGGAGTTGTAAAAATGCCCTGTCAGTTTTTCAGGATATTCCGCCGACAAAGGGGTCATGAATCTCTCCCTGGGCTTTCAGGAAGTAGTCGGGGTAGCGTTTTAGAAGGATCTCTTTCTCACTTCTCAGCTTGCCCAGATGCTCCCGCATTTCGGGTACAGCGCGGCTCAGATCCTTGGCTTCGATCATTCTGACAAGCTCCACATGCTGGTCATAATTTATACGGGAGACGCCGCTGACATACATGGACAGGTAGCGGATGCGGCGGTAGTGGCTTGAAAAGTTGTTCATAACACGGAAGCACAGAGGACTTTCCGCCAGATCGAAAAGAAGGGCGTGGAACTCTTCATCCAGCTCCAGGAAAGCTGCCAGATTCTCCTCTGTCAGGGCTCTGTCCTGATCTTCCAGATTGAGTTTCAGATCCCTCAGAGGAAGCTCTTCGGGACTCTGGATCAGCTGGGTCAGGACGGAGGTTTCAAGAGACTCTCTCAGGAAACGCTCCTCCTTGACCCTGTCCAGATCAATCCGGGAGACAAAACTCCCTTTCTGAGGGAGAACGCTGACCAATGCTTCATTGGAGAGACGGATGAAGGCCTCCCTGACAGGTGTCCTGCTGACCTTCATCTTTTCAGAAATATCCTTTTCACTCATGGGAGTTCCGGGAACCAGGTTCAGGTTCATGATATTCTTTCTTAAGATATCGTAAACTTTCTCACTGGCCGTTTTATTCTGACTGCTGTCTCCCCTTTTCCGCATCTCAAGTCCGTCCTTTCTCAGGAGATATATTTTTCAAGTGTACTCTTTACGGCACCGGGGCCGGCAATGAGTTCTTTGAAGTAGCTCTCCACCTTTTCTCCGAGATTATACTCGTAAAGGTCGATTGCGAATATCTCTTTATTGGAAAGAAGTTCTTTTACCTTGTCGTGAACCTCACCTTTGTATCCCAGTTCGAAGGAACTGACATAGGCCTGAGCCATCTCCAGGTTGGGGTCGGAACTGGGTTCAAAACTCCTGCCCTCATCATCAACGGCCATCAGATAGCGGAGCCATCCTGCCAGGAAGAGGGGGATGTAGTTCAGGAAGGAGAGATCCTTCTCGCCCTTTTCAATATAGGCCTTCATTGTCTCACCGAAGCGCACAGGGATCTTTTTTGATGTGTCCGTTGCGATTCTCTGGGGTGTATCGGGAACAAAGGGGTTGGGGAACCGGACTTCAATGCTGTCTCTGATAAAATCCTCTGCATTCATGATGCCCGGATCAACAACAACAGGCATGCCTTCACCGTATCCAAGCTTTTCGATGAATCCCTTGAGGAGGGGATCTTTCATCTCACCGGAGATGGAGTCATAGCCCATAAGGCATCCGAAGACAGCCAGAACCGTATGGAGGGGGTTGAGGCAGGTACAGACCTTCATCTTTTCAATTCTGTCGATGGTCTCTCTGTCCGAAAAGAGGACTCCCGCCTTTTCAAGAGGGGGCCGGCCGTTGGGGAACTTGTCTTCGATGGCCAGGTACTGTGACTCTTCGGCATTTACGAATCCTGCGACAAAGCTGTTCTTTGAGGTCTGGATCAGGTCCATTCCCTCAAGTCCGTCCTTCTTCAGATCCGCAAGGACAATGTCCGAGGGGCGGGGAGTGATCTTGTCGATCATGCTCCAGTTGAAGGAGATCTTCTCTTCATTGTTCAGGTAGTCCACAAAGGCCTGATCCACCCAGCCTGATGCTTTCCAGCTCTCGGCGTAATCCATAACGGCTGCTTTCAGAAGGGTTCCGTTGTGGCTGCAGTTATCCATGCTCACAAGGGCCAGGGGAGCGGCTCCCGCAAGGAAGCGCTCGTGGAGGAGTCTTGTGATGATGCCGATTGTGCTTACAGGCTGTGCATCAAAGCTGTCAAAATCGGGTTTAACCCAGGGGAAGTACTCACCGGCACCGTTTTTAAGGGCATATCCCTTCTCGGTTATGGTAAGGCTGAGGATCTGGAGACCCTCAAAGGTGAGGATCTCCTTCATCCGTCCGTAATCCTGGGCGGGGATCAGAGATTCGCTGAGGCTGGCAACAACCTCTTTCTGGATATCTCCGCTGCCCTTGAGGGTTACGGCAAGGGAGAGGTTGTCGAAGGGGCGGTAGGCCTTTTCTATAATCTCTCCGTCGAAGGTTTCACACACGGCGATTCCCGTATCCGCAAGGCCTTCATTCAGAAGGCGCTGCTGCAGAAGGGCCACAAAGGCGCGGAAGATGTTTCCGGCACCGAAGTGAATCCATTTGGGAGTCTCTTTGCTCTGGTTCCATACTTTCTCAATTTCAAATTCGGGCAGGGTGTAGCCTGTCCATTTGTCTTTTTCTTTCAGATTCTGAACTGTCAGATTCATGATTTCCCCTTATTTGCTGCCTTTCTTGATGGCTTCCAGGAGTCCCAGAAGATACTGTGCACCCAGGGCTCTGTCGTAGAGTCCGTAACCGGGCATGGATACTTCTCCCCAGATGGCACGGCCGTGGTCGGGGCGGACGGGGCCGTCGAATCCGGTCTCATAGAAGGCCTTCATGATTTCGTACATATCCAGAGAACCGTCTGAAGAGAGGTGTGCCGACTCTTCGAAGATTCCGGGGGCTGTGTGCTTTGTGTTCCGTACATGGGCAAAGTGGACTCTGCCTTTTACGGAGCGGATGATTTCGGGAATATTGTTTTCGGGATTGGAGCTCAGTGAACCGGTGCAGAGGGTGATACCGTTGTATTCTGAAGGAACCTCTGTAATCAGGCGGTTCAGGTCCATCTTGTTCTTGATGATTCTGGGCAGTCCGTAAACGCTCCATACGGGGTCGTCAATATGGATGGCCATCTTTACGCCGTACTTTTCACAGGTGGGCATAATCGCTTCAAGGAAGTACTTGAGGTTGGCGAAGAGTGTATCATTGTCAATTCCCTGGTACATGGAAAAGAGGGACTCGATCTTCTTCATTCTCTCGGGTTCCCAGCCGGGCATTACAAAGCCGTTGGAATCATCATCAATGTTTTTAAACATTTCAGAAGGTTTGATGGCGTCGACCTTCTCCTGGTTGTAGGCAAGTACGGTAGAGCCGTCGGGGCGGACTTTTGCAAGTTCTGATCTGGTCCAGTCGAATACAGGCATGAAGTTGTAGCATACCATATCGATTCCCTCGGCTGAGAGTCTCTTGAGTGTGGTGATGTAGTTTTCAATGTGCCTGTCTCTGTCGGGGGCGGCAGATTTAATTTCATCGGAAATGTTTACTGATTCGATTCCAAGGATCTTCAGTCCTGAATCGTTGACTTCTTTGTTGATCGCCTTGATCTGATCGCTCTCCCAGGCTTCACCGGGAACTGTGTCGTAGAGTGTTGTGATAACACCTTCTACTCCGGGGATCTGTCTGATCTGATTCAGTGTAACACTGTCATGGCCCGTTCCGAACCATCTTAAACTCATTTTCATATTCTAATCCTCCCATACTATATGAGGTCTTTACTTATTTAGAGCCGGCAGCCGGCTCAATTTGACCTCTGTATTGTACACTACCATACAAGTATGTCAATTGTAGAAATCCAGAATTTTGAAACATAACATAAAGTGTAGCAGTAAACAGATTGATCTGCTAGGATCATTATTGGACTATCTGCTTGTCAGGAGGATATTAATGCGCAAAAAAGACAGGGAAATAAAGGACCGCAGCGGGATGGAGGACATCATCAAATCGGCGGACCTTTTCAGAATCGCCCTGAACACCGGTGAAGCCCCCTACATAGTTCCCCTGAATTTCGGTTTTGAGTGGGAAGACTCTCTAAAATTCTACTTTCATTCAGCCCGGCAGGGCAGGAAGCTGGATCTTATTGAAAAGGATGGCCGCGCCGGATTCGAGATTGATATGGATCACGCTCTTATCAAAGATGAAGACCCCTGCGAGTGGGGCATGAAGTACAGGAGCCTTACAGGCAGCGGCAGGATAACCGAGCTCAGCGATTCGAATGAGAAGAAGAGGGCTCTGGAGCTAATTATGAAGAAATACGGCTTCAAGGGAGTGCCTGTTTTCGGCGCTGCCATGATGAAGGCCGTTAGAGTTTTCTGCCTTGAAGCCGAGGAGTTTGCAGCTAAAGGCAAACTCTGAAACAGCTCTTATTCTTTACCCGGAAAGATTCATAACATTTTTTTTCTCATTTCTCTTGAACCTGCAGCCGCTATAGGCTTTAAAATATCTGACAAGGGGAATGAAGCAGATGAAACAGACAATCATTAAAAATGCCGGAGCCGTTGTAAGCTGCGATGCGGAAGACGGGGTCTACAGGGACACGGATATTCTGATCGAAGGCTCCCGTATCAAAGAGATAGGCAAGGATCTGGAGGCTCCCGGAGCCGAGGTCATCCGGGGCGAGGGCATGTTCGTCTATCCCGGACTTGTGGATACCCACAACCACTACTTTCAGACATTCGTAAGAAATCTGATGCCCATCGACTACCCCAATATCTCTGTCATCGAGTGGCTCAATGACATCTACGAGATCTTCAAGCTCATCGATGAGGATGCCATCTACTACTCTTCCATGACCGCCATGACAGATCTGATCAAACACGGCTGTACCGCTGCCTTTGACCACCAGTACTGCTTTCCCGACACCACAGTAAAAGAGCTTGTAGACCGCCAGTTCGATGCGGCTGAGCTTCTTGGTCTCCGCTACCATGCGGGCCGCGGATGCAATACTCTACCCCGTGAAGAGGGAAGCACCATCCCCCCCGAGATGCGTGAGACCACAGATGAGTTCATAAAGGACTGTGAGCGGCTTATCGACCGCTACCATGACGCTTCCGACTTCAGCATGAGACAGGTCGTTGTATCCCCCTGTCAGCCTGTGAACTGTTATAAAGAGACCTTTACGGAGTCTGTCAAACTGGCCCGGGACAAGGGCGTCTTTCTCCATACCCACCTTGGAGAGGGGGAGAGTGAGATAATGAAGGAACGCTGGGGCATGAGAACTCTCGACTGGTGTGAGGATATCGGATTTGCCGGTCCCGATGTGTTCTATGCCCACTGCTGGGAGCTTACAGACGGGGAGTACAGCAGGATGGCCGCTTCGGGAACAGGCATCAGCCACTGTCCCTCTCCCGCCACCCTGGGAGGGTTTCCCATTCTCAATATTCCAGAACTGGACCGGAGGGGGGTCCGCCTCGGGCTTGGATGTGACGGTTCTGCCACAAACGACAGTGCCAATCTCCTGGACGCCCTGCGTATGTCCTACCTGATGCAGTGCTTTCACAGTAAACAGCGGGGCGGAAGTCCCTCTCCCTACAGAATGCTGAAACTGGCAACAAGGGACAGCGCCGCTCTTCTGGGCCGTAAGGACCTTGGCTCACTTGAACCTGGGAAGGGGGCAGACCTCTTTATGATCAACTCCAGGCGGATGGAGCTTGCCGGTGCCGGCCACGACCCTGCAAACCTTCTGGCCCGGGCCGGAGTCACAGGGCCTGTTGATCTGACCATGATCAATGGCAGGGTGGTCTTTAAAGACGGTGTGATGCTGTCCATGGATGAAGAGAAAATGTACAGAGAGGCCGAAAAGGCCTGTGATGGGGCGATCCGCAGCAAAGCATCTGCCTATAAGGATATTTAATTGAAAAGTACTCTTATGGCTGAGATGGCTCGGGCAGCTCTGTCACCAATCTCCATTTATTGACTTTCTGAATAGAAAAAATATATTAGAAATCCTATACTATCTTTATGGGCCGTTTGGATATCGGCCGGGGAGGTTCGCATGGGTAGTGCAATTTATATTTCTCACGGGGGAGGCCCCATGCCTCTGCTGAATGATCCGTCTCACAGGAAGATGGTCAGTTTTTTAAAGGGTCTTGGTCCGGAACTTGAAAAACCCGAGGGCATTCTTGTAATCAGCGCCCACTGGGAGGAGGTCATTCCGACGGTTATCGTCTCAGACAATCCTCCTCTTCTCTATGACTATTACGGCTTTCCTGAAGAGAGCTATTCCATATCGTATCCGGCTGACGGGAATCCCGGGCTGGCTAAGCAGGTTCAGGATCTGCTCAAGGATAAGGGCATCGGCAGCGCCTCCGAAGATGAGAGAGGACTGGACCACGGGGTTTTTATACCTCTGACACTGCTTTTTCCCGACGCAGATATTCCCGTTACACAGTTGTCCCTTGTGCGGGGACTCAGACCGGAAGATCATCTTGCCATGGGGGAGGCTCTGAAGCCCCTTATGGACCAGAATATTCTTATAGTAGGTTCGGGTTTCTCATTCCATAACATGACAGCCTTCGGCTGGGAGCCTACAGAGGATAAGGATGCCGGTAACGATGAGTTTCAGGACTGGCTGATTGAGTGCTGTGCTTCCCCGATTACACCCGAGGAGCGAAGGGAGAGGCTTTCCTCCTGGAACAAGGCTCCCCATGCCCGGTACTGTCATCCCCGGGAGGAGCACCTTCTGCCCCTCCATGTCTGTTCAGCCATGGCCGGGCGTGAGGGAAAGGTGATCTTTGACGACTATATTCTGGGCAAGCGTTCCGTCGCCTTTAAATGGTAAGGGATGAGCCTGCCGGTGCTCCGGCAGGCTTATAATTACTCCTGAAGCCCCTTCTCAACGGCATCCACAATCTTGTGATATCCCGTACAGCGGCATAGATGACCTGATATCTCCCGCCTGATTTCGTCGCGGCTGTAGTTTCTGCCGCTCTCTTTCAGCTCTGTCGCTGTCATCAGCAGGCCGGGGGTGCAAAAACCGCACTGTACTGCACCGGCTTCTACAAAGCTTCTCTGCATTACTGAGAGATCATCGCCGTCGGCCAGGCCTTCGGTTGTTCTTATCTCTTTTCCATGGGCCCTGGGGCCGGGGTAGATGCAGGAGTTCATGCTTACTCCGTCGATCAGAACTGCGCAGGCTCCGCACTCACCCACAGAGCAGCCCTGCTTGACGCTTGTCATATGGAGCCTGTCCCTGAGCACCTCCAGAAGTGACTCTTTTATGTCGATATCAACGGTCTGTTTTCTGCCGTTGAGGGTAAATTCAATTCTCTGTGTCATGATCGCAGTCTCCCTGTCCTGTCAGTTTTGCAAGTCCCCGTCTGGCCAGTACTCCCGCCAGATGATCCCGGTACTCTTTTGATCCTCTCCATGAGTCTCTTGTGAGGAGTTCCTTCCTTACAAGTTCTGCAAAGAGATCCAGGTTTTCCCGGTTCAGCGGGGTTCCCCTGAGGGCTTCTTCGGCTTCCGGACAGCGTCTGGGGGTAGGCCCTGCCACTCCGTAGGCGATGCGGACCTCCTCCAGAATCTCTTCTGAACTTCTGACCATAACAGCGCATCCCAGAGTGGCAATATCCATGGCCTCCCTCTGGCTGAACTTCATATAGTGCCCTGTAAAGCCTCTATAGTCCTTCTGTTCAACAATAATGTCGGTTAAAAGTTCTCCGGCTTTCAGATCCACCTTTCCGGGGCCTTTGTAAAAGTCGGCAATTTCAACCCTCCGTTCCCCTTCGGCAGAGGTCAGAAGAAGCTTTGCATTGGCACAGAAAAGGGTGGAGGCGCTGTCTGCCGAGGTGGCCCCGTTGCAGATGTTTCCGCCCAGGGTGGCGGCGGCTCTGATCTGGGGGCCGCCAACAACCGAGGCCGCCGCGGCAAGGCCCGGAAGAAGGTCCTTTATAAGCTCATTCCTTTCAAGGGCACGAAAGCTCTGAAGGGGACCGATGTGAAGAGTTCCCTCTCCATCCAGATAGACCCGGCTCATGTCTTCGATTCCGCTGATGTCTACAAGGGCCGATCCTCTGTGCTTTCCCTCGCGAATTCTGATAAGAAGGTCTGTGCCTCCCGCGATGATTCGGGCATCCTCGTTATTCTGAAGAAGATTCATAGCCTCTTCGGTTGTGGATGCTGCTGTATAGCTGCTTATATCATACATTGATGGTTTCCTTATTCTGTACGCCTGCCTTCTTGAAGGCTTCGAAGAGGGACTGGGGACTCAAGGGCAGGGAGTTTATTCCCACTCCCGTGGCATGGAGTACCGCATTCCTGAGAGCCGATGCAGGGGATATCGCCGGGGGTTCGCCCAGTGACTTGTTCCCGAAGGCCGCCGATGGCTCATGGACCGGAGCAAAGTCCACACCCAGATCGGGGGTGTCCATTGCAGTCGGGAGTTTGTAGTCCAGAAGGTTATTGTTCAGGGGCCGGCCTGTGTGCGGGTCATAGAGCATTATTTCGGAGAGGCCGAATCCCATGCTCATACTCATTCCACCCTGAACCTGGCCCTCCGCCAGCAGAGGGTTCAGAACCCGTCCACAGTCATGGATGTTGCAGATATCGAGTACTTTGACCTTGCCTGTCTGCATGTCCACTTCTACTTCGGCAACAGTTACCCCCCATGACTGGGGGTTGGCTTTTGTCTGGCAGCTTACATCTGCGGTCATAACGCCGCTGTCGGGCAGGTGGTAGTAGGACTCCAGAGCAACCTCGTTGAGTCCGATCAGATCGGCGCCGCTTTCGGCTTCCACAATCCTTGCATTTGCAATATCCAGTTCCGCCGCATCTCTCTCAAGGCGGCCTGCCGCCCGGGCAAGGACTTTTCCTTTAAGCTCCAGGGCTGCCGCATGAACGGCGTTTCCTGTGACATAGCTCTGGCGGGAGGCGTAGGCTCCCGTATCAAAGGGGTCAACATCTGTGTCTGTGGCAGTGCTGAGGCTGACGCTGTCATAGGATATTCCAAGAACCTCGGCTGCCATCTGGCAGAATACAGTGGTGGAACCCTGTCCCAGCTCTGTGGCTCCCACCTGGAGCTGTACTGTTCCATCCTGATTCATTGTTATTCTGGCACCGGCGATCTCCTGGCTTATGGGCCAGACTCCTGTGGCGTAGCCGAAGCAGGCAAAACCGACACCCCTGCGGTAGTCGCCGTTCTGGTTGTTATAGAGTTCTCTCTTTTTCTCCCAGCCGATGTACTCAAGCCCTTTATCGATGCACCGGGTAAGGCCGTAGCTTTCAAGGCTGAGTTTTCCAACAGGATCGGCCATGCCCTCGGGGATAACATTTATCCGTCTGAACTCTACGGGGTCCATGCCGATGCCCCGGGCGATGTCATCCATATGAGATTCAACAGCAAAATTGATCTGGGGAATTCCGTAACCCCGCATTGCACCGGCGGTGGCTGTGTTTGTATAGATGGTATACCCCTGGTAGGTTGACGCCCTGGAGGCGGGGTAGTGCCGGAGAAAGTCCCCTCCCTGTTTTGCGACAACCGAGTGGCAGTGGGAGGCATAGGCACCGTTAGTTCCGTAGGAGCGGAGGGTCTTTGCTATAATCCTTCCTGACTTGTCCACACCGGTCTTGATGTAGTGGCGCATGCCGTGGCGGCTTCTCGTATAGGCCATACACTCCTCACGGCTCATATCAATCATCACAGGGCGGCCGGCGCATTTCATTGTCAGAAAGGCAGTCAGGGGTTCGAGAACCACATCCTGCTTGTTTCCGAATCCTCCGCCGATGACCGGTTTTATAACCCTGAATTTGTTGAAGGGCATGGAAAAGGCGTGGGCCATTATTCTTCTTGCAATATGGGGAATCTGGGTGGAAGAGACCACTACGATCCGTTCGCTGTCATCCCTGTAGGCATAGCAGATGTGATTTTCCATATGACAGTGCTGAACCTGGGGGCTCTCATAGACATCCTCGAAGATATATTCCGCCTCTTTGAATACCTCTTCAGGGTCCTCTTCTCCCAGGGATATGCTGTTCTGCCCCAGGATGTTGCCGCCCTCATGGATGGGGTGGGCTCCTTCGGCAATAGCCTCTTCGGGGTCAAGGTAGAAGGGGTACTCCTCGTACTCCACTTCGATCAGCTCCAGAGCCTTTGCCGCTGTGACGGGATCTTCGGCAACAACCGCGGCGATCTCATCTCCATAGAGTCTGATCCGGTCGGTCAGCAGGTTCCGGTCAGCCTTGTCATTCCTTGCGGGGGGAATGGCATAGGGGTGGCCTGCGGTGGGGAAGACAATTCCCCTGCAGTCGTCGGGAGTGAAGACGGCTGTGACGCCTTCCAGGGCGGCAGCCCTGCTGATATCCAGACGGGTGACCCGGCCGTGGGCGATGGTGCTGCGGAATATACGGGCATGCAGCATTCCGCGCATGTCCATATCACCTGTATATCTGGCCCGGCCTGTAACTTTGGCCAGGGCATCTTTTCTATGGGGACTGGTTCCTGTCTGAGTATTCTTCAAGAGATTTTTCCTGCTGATCTATTGGATTTGAGGGCTAGTATATCGGCCAGATATCTTTTGCTCAACATGTCAGACAAGTCATTGTGAATTTTTTAACTGTATAGTCAGTTAAAACAGGTGATTACCTCTCTCCTGCTCCCGTTTCTCAGTCGGCAGAAGTGGCTACACTTCGGTTTCTACCGTTCTTTTTTGCCTTATAGAGGTTCTCATCGGCCCTGGCGGACATGGCCTCATAGCTTTCGGGACCCGTTTCACTGCAGATGCCGAAACTCATTGTAATACTCAGACCCTGAGCGACAGAGTTCCAGTCATACTGTTCTATTGCCACGCGAAGCCGCTCTATTGTTGAGAGGGCTTCGGCCATGTCAGTTTCAGGGAGGGCCAGGATAATCTCCTCACCCCCGTAGCGTGCGACGATATCTCCCTCTCTGACTCCTTTCCGCATAAGGGACGAGAGCTGCCTCAATACCTCATCTCCCGTCTGGTGGGAGAAGTTGTCATTTACCTTTTTGAAGAAATCTACATCTCCCAGAACGATGGAGAGAGTATGGTTATGGCGCTTTGCATTGGCTGTGATGACTTCCATCTCATGGTTGAAGAAACGTCTGTTGTAGAGTCCAGTGAGTTCATCCCTGATGGCAAGCTCTTTGATCCTGTTGTGAGACGCAGCCAGCTCAAGGCTCATCTCATTGATTACTTCAGCCAGTTTTCCAATTTCATCCCTTGAGTTGATACCTGTTATCTGCTGCCCGTCCAGACCGGCTTTCAGGCTCTCTGCGGCATCCGTAAGTTTTCTGATGGTGCTTGTGAGTTGAGTGCCCAGTATCAGTCCGGAGACGAGGGCTATCAGAAGGGAAGCATTGAATCCCAGGGCAATGATGGAGTTCAGGCGGTCCAGAATCAGCTTGTCCTCTTCCCTTATAGACGGAGTGCCGTCGGGAAAGGCATAGGCCATCAGAGTGCCGTCAATGAATATGACATCACCCCTTAAAAGATCTCTGTCGGGTACTCTCTCAGCCGGTTCATATCCCTTGAAGGGAATCAGAGTATTTCCGTTCATATCACTTAAACCAATGGAGTAAAGTGGGGGGCTGCTGAGCTCTTCAGGCTCTTTTTCAGAAGGCGGGAGATCTTCAGGGAATTCCCCTTCAGAAAGGAACTGCGGGTGATTGTTCCTGTTGAGGGCCATAAAAAATGCCTCAGCAGCTTCCGGAGTACCCCACTGGCCGTTTGACTGTATAAATTCCTCAATCAGGTCTGTATAAATCTTGTAGTGGTTCTCTCTGGCATCGTTGATGAATTCCCTGCGCAGCAGGGCAGGTGCAGACCATCTCATTATGAGAAGAATCGCCAGACCCGAAAGGAAAAAGTAGCCTGAGAGTTTGAACCTGAGGGAGATCATCCTCTTGTATTGTGCCATTGAATTTAATTTTAGATGACCCGCCTGGATTCTGCAAAAAAGAGTCCCGGGAAAGAGATGCCGGTATTGTATTCAACACCGGCGGCAGGGTTTTGTATATCAGGGGGAATCCCTGTCAGGGGTCAGATCCTGACGGAGATGAGGGCCACGTCATCATAAAAGTGATCAATGTCCCGTATGATTCTGGATTCCCGTATCACAGTCTCATTGAAGCTGCTGCTTTTTCCTGCATCCACAAGAAATCTTTCGACAGCGGCTTCAGGTATTCTGCTGTGCTCTTTTTCCGATTCAAGAAGACCGTCGGTATACATGACGACTATATCTCCCTCATTGAGGGGAATTTCAATCTCTTTGTAGGAAATGTCAGTACCGAAGCCCAGGGCAGGTCCCTCCATGGAGTAGGGGCGGCAGCTCTCATTGTTGACAATGAATATGGGCATATGACCGGCATTGGCCATGGTCAGAGTCTTCTTCCCGGTGTCGATAAGGAGGCTTGAAAAGGTTACCAGAACTTCAGCTGAGTTCTCAAGTACTGTACACAGCTGGGTGTTCAGCAGACCCAGAAGTCGGCCGGGAGTAAATATGTCACTCCTTGTCCGGCGGTTGATGGACATTGTAAGAACCTTCAGCATTGCCGTAACAAAGGCGGGTTTGACCCCATGGCCTACCACATCTCCGATGTTGACAATAAAGCGGGAGTCATCCAGTTTTATGACATCGTAATAGTCCCCTCCCATCTTCATAGGCTTATAGGGGATATATGTAAGTTCTATTTTGGCGTTATCTATTTCAGGGATGCGTGTATCCAGCAGCCTCTGCTGAAATTCACCGGCAACCTCGAGCTGCTTGTCCAGCATCTTTTCAATTCTGTTTTTATCCTGTTTCAGATGGTAAATTGATCTGGCTTTATCAATTTCATTGATCAAATTTTCTTCATTCCAGGGTTTGAGAATGAGGGAACGGATCTTGGCTTTTATAGCTTTCTGTATATCGTCTATGTCATTGTAGGCTGTCAGAAGGATAAGCTCAATATCGGGGAATTTTTCATTGACTGAAAGAAAAAAATCACTGCCGTTCATTCCGGGCATTCGGAGATCTGAAATGATGACTGAAGTCTCTTCGGCAATAAAAGCAAGTTCCTGCATACACTCGTCAGGTGAAGGATAAATTTTAATTGTAATTTTATTCTCTTCAGCGTACTCTTTTAACTCTCTGACCAGAGATTTAATTACCTGGTACTCATCGTCAATTAAGCATATGTATTCGCTAATATTTTTCTTCATGATGAGAGTATATGTTATTCATTTTTAGGAGTCAATCTATCTGTGGAGTATATAGTTTTTCTGATATGTTCACCAATTGCTGTGGCTGTTCTTTTTCTTACACTGGGAGCTATCTGGAAGTACAGAAATGAGAAAATAGGACTGGCTCTTTTTCAGTTTTTTATCCTTGCCCTCCTCTTTCTTGTTGCAAATGTTCTGGAAGTCGTTGCCTCCAGCGACAGATGGATGCTGATCTGGACAAAAATTGAGATTTCCGTATTTGCTCTGATTCCTGTAGTCTGGGTCGTTTTTGCGGAAAATCTGGTCAATCCACGGGGGCGGTCCGGAGTGTCCATTTCCTATCTATTGATCATCCCGGTGCTGTCCATTCTACTTGTCTCCACCTATCCTCTTAACAAGCTTTTTTACAGCTCCCATATCATCAATTCAGCCTACGGATTCTCGACTCTGGATATGAATTACGAATTCTTTTTCTGGCTGTACGGAGCCCACTGTTATATTCTTCTTCTTGCAGGGAGTCTCTTTATACTCCGCTATATCTGGATTAACACATACCTGGCAAAGGGGCAGGTCCTGCTTATCTTTCTGGGAGCAATGCTGCCTCTGATTGCCAATAGTATGTATTTTCTTCCTTTGCCTATATTTGTCCATAAGGATTATACGGCGCTGGCTCTGGCAGTTTCGGGGTTTCTGTTCTTTACAGGGATTTTCTGGGGGCGGTTTCTGGATATTATTCCCTATGCCAGGAATCAGATTATCGATGGGATGGAGCAGGGTGTCATCATTATAGACAGGGTGGACAGGATTCTGGATATCAACTTGTCAGCCCTCTCCCTTTTCGGTATAGATAAGACTGCAATCGGCAGAAATATTGCCGAGGTCTCTCCGCTCTGGGACGCTGTTAAATCCCACTACAACCTGAAAAAATGCACCTTTGAAACTCTCGTCGGAACAGGGGAACTCTCCCGGACCTGTGTTGTTAATATCAAGCCGATACACATAAGCCAGAGTTCAGCCGACGGGATACTTGTCTCAATAAATGACATCTCTCTTCTGGTCGGATTATACGATGAGAAAATTGAGCTGCTAAAGCGCATGGAAGATACATTTGAGAGGCTTAACAGTACCAGAATGCAGTTGATTCACAAGGAGAAACTTGCATCAATCGGACAGATCTCCGCAGGAATCGCTCATGAGATAAAGAACCCTCTGAGTTTTCTGAACAGTAATCAGAGATACCTGAAAAAGCTCATTGCAAAGATAGAAAAGGATCCTCCTCTGCTTAATGACAGAGAGTGTGTTGACGAGATCCAGGAAGTCTTAGCCGATTGTGATGAAGGGATACAGAGAATCCTGAGTGTTGTTAATAATCTGCTTGCTTTTGCAAGAAAGGATACCGATGAAAAGCGGAATACAGCCTTCGATATAAATCAGGGGCTTGAAAACACACTCAAAATATTGAAGGGAACAATTGATCCTGATGTGAACATTGTTCTTGAATATAATGAAATACCTCTGATTGAGTGCAATGAAAATGAGATAAAGCAGGTATTTCTGAACCTCCTTACCAATGCCCTGCAGGCCGCGGCTGCCGGTGAAAAAAACAGGAGAATCCTCTCTATTAAAACAAGATCCGATGAACATTATGTGTACTGCGAGATAGGGAACTCAGGAACACCCATAGACCCCGAAATACGGGAAAAGATTTTTGAACCCTTTTTTACAACAAAAGCTGCAGGAAAGGGGACCGGCCTGGGACTGAGCATCGCTTCGGATATAGTTCTGAAAAGGCACAACGGAACAATCAATATTGATGAGAATAACGGGATGACAACTTTTATAGTCAAGCTGCCCGTTACCATGGACAGGTAAAATCTGTTTTATGGATTTCAAATACTGTATTATTATTTATAGTCCGGGGACCGGCCCGTATCAACCGGCAGATGAGGCTGCCTGATTCCCATGCAGGATGATTGTTCGGGAGCCCCAGAGGGGGATGCATGTTTTATTCCGCGGTAGAAAAAGGTGGACAAATCCTTGAATTAAAAGAGATGAGACAGGTTCTCAAATCTGTTATTGAAGAGTATCCCGATGCCAGGAGGGTTCTGATTATACCTCCGGATTTCACCCGGTTCCACTCCGGTGCGGGGCTTCTTACCGAGATGGCATGGAAGCTTCTGGGCAGCAGAGTCAAAGCAGTTGTTCCGGCTCTGGGCACCCACTTTCCCATGACTGACTCAGAGAAAAGAAGAATGTTCGGCGAACTGCCTCTGGATCTTATAAGGGATCATGACTGGCAGGAGGGACTGGTCGAGCTGGGGCGGATACCCGCTGAAGAGATGAAGGAGATCTCCCGGGGGAAACTGGACTGTGACTGGCCTGTACAGGTGAACCGCATCCTTGTTGATGAACCCTGGGACCTGATTCTGTCCATCGGACAGGTAGTGCCCCATGAAGTCGCGGGTATGGCCAATTATACAAAGAATATTGTTGTTGGTGTAAGCGGGAAGGAAGCCATCGACAAGAGCCATTTTCTCGGTGCGGTCTCGAATATGGAGGAAATAATGGGAAGGGCCTCCACTCCTGTAAGGGAACTCTTCAACAGAGGCGTTGACCGGTTCTGTTCCCATCTCCCCATTGTCTATATTCAGACTGTTGTCGCTCCGGGGCTCCTCGGTAAAACAGGAATCCACGGACTCTTTGCTGGAGACGATGATGAGTGCTACAGAGCCGCGGCGAGCATGTCCCGGACACTCAATATTAATCTTCTGGACAGGCCGGTGGACAAGATGGTTGTCTATCTCTCCCCAGACGAGTTCAGAAGCACCTGGCTGGGCAACAAGAGTATCTACAGAACCCGTATGGCTATTTCCGACGGCGGTGAGCTGGTTGTCCTTGCCCCCGGCCTCCGCTGTTTCGGTGAAAATGAAACCATGGACAGCATTATAAGAAAGTACGGATACAAAGGCACTGATTATGTTATGGACTGTGTTGATAAATACGGGGACATGGCAGGGAATCTCTCCGTTGCCGCCCATCTTATCCACGGATCTTCCGAGGGACGCTTCAAAATTACCTACTGTACCGGAGGATTGACCCGGGAGGAAATAGAGTCTGCGGGGTATCAATGGGGAGACTGCAGTGAGTACTGCCGTAAATACGACTACAGGAACCTGAAGGAGGGATGGAATACTCAGCCCGACGGCGAAGAGATCTATTTTATTGCCAATCCGGCTCTGGGACTCTGGGCACTGAAGAGTAATTTCAGGGGAGATGAAGAGTGATCATTATCATCATGGGTGTAAGCGGCTGCGGAAAGACTACACTTGGAGAGCTGCTGGCAGGGGCGCTGGACGTCAGGTACTATGAGGCCGACAGCTTTCATCCCCGGGCCAATATTGAGAAAATGAGCAGCGGAACTCCTCTGGACGACGATGACCGCTGGCCCTGGCTGGATATTATCAGAAAGGAAGCTGCCGCCTGCCAGAACCAGGGCGTATCCGCCGTATTCAGCTGTTCCGCATTGAAGGAGTCCTATAGGACCTTTATTGAGGATGGTCTTTCAGAGCTTCCATTCTGGGTCTATCTGAAGGGAGACTTCGAAACGATCCACCAGCGTATGCTGCAGCGGAAGAATCATTTTCAGAAGGCGGATATGCTTAAAAGCCAGTTCCGGGACCTTGAAGAACCGGGCTCTGCCCTGACACTGGACATTGCACTCTCTCTTGAGGAGAAGGTCCGCCTTATAAGGTCTGAATTGAAGGGATCTACTCCTCCCGGCTGATAATCTCTTCTGTAAGTTCAAGATTCTTTCTGATGGGCGCGAGATCTGAACGTTTCAGGGCCGCCTTGAAGTGGTCCCGGGCTCTGGCATACTCCTTTTTGTGATTCATCAGAAGAACTCCCGCTTCGTTAAGGCTCTGATACTGGGTCGGGTCCTTTTCAAAGGATAGCTCAAAGCTGGCGATGGCCCTGTCTATCTCTCCGTTTTCAACCTCATGCCGTCCCTGCTGCATCAAGCGGAACCCTTCCATGGCCGAGCTGAATTTCTCCTCGTTTTTACAGATGACAATCCGTTTCCTCAGAAACTGCTTGATTGTTGCTGTAGGGCAGTCTTCAAGAGATTTTCCATACCATGTTTCAGCACTCTCCCTTCTGCCCCATGTAAAATACAGGTCTCCCAGGGCTATGCTCCTTGAGAAACACTCCCCTAGATTTTCCACTTCCTTCAGAAAGAAAGACTCCGCATCATCATAGCGCTCCTGCGCCATCAGGCAGACCCCGATATTGTGGCCGACACCGGGTGTGGAGGGAGCGGATTTATAGATCTTCTTGAACATCTCTTCCGCCTTCGAGTACTCTCCCATGGCCAGAGCGTTCAGGGCTTGTTTATATTTTGTTTTTGTAAAAAGCACGGGATCCTCTCCTGATACTGATGATTTTGAAGAGAGGCGAACAGCTCCGGGGGAACCCTATGCCTCTGCTTCACACAGACTAGATGAAAATAGAGAGAATGGCTACCATTCGAAAGCAGAGGACCATTGATAAGCACAGGGGCCGATCGCAGGGCTCCCTGAAGATTACCTTATAGAATACATATAAAGAATGAGTTGTGATTTAACACTGTAAACCTCAAAAATAAGATCCCCTGCATAAAATATACATGCAGGTAACAGAACCGGAGTGAGTCGGTGTTATACTGCTTCTATGGAGGGTGTTATGAAGACACTTGTTGTTTATTATTCATCTAAGGGATATATGGAAGAGGTCGCCAGGGATGTACAGAGTGAGCTCGGGTCTTCCGCAGGGCTGCTGAACCTGAAATCCCGCAGCAAAGCAGATCTCGGAGAGTACGACGGAGTCATTATATGCAGTGCATTTCACGCGGGAATGCTGTCGGGAAAGGTCCGCCGCTATGTTAAGAGGAACAGTCAGAGTCTTCTGAAGAAGAAACTGGCTTTTGTACTGGGCGGCCTTGATACTGAGGGATATGGTGCCCTCTTTGAAAAAAATATACCTGAAGATATTAGAAACCACGCGTCTTTGACCATTCATACAGGCGGCCGCTACCTTCCGGAGCAGCACTCCCGGCTTGTCCGCTCTCTTATGGAGAAAATAAACAAGGACAGCGGTGAGATTCACCGTGAGCAGAAGGATCATATTCAGCAGCTTTCAGTCTGGGGGGGATGACTCTTTTCAACGGAGCCGCAGCCCGTCGTCAGAATCCGGCGGGCTGCGGCATTCAAATGGTTCAGCCGTAGGAACAGCAGTAGTCGGTTACCTTGTTTACTTTGAGTTTAAAGGATGAATCAGCGGGAACTTTGAAGGACATGCCTCCCTTGATCTCCTGCCACTCCTTTTCACCTGCAATGAGGATTGTCATTTCACCGCTTGTAATCTCCATCAGCTCCTCAGCCTGTGTGCCGAACTCATACTCTCCGGGCATCATAATGCCCAGGGTTTTGGAACTTCCATCGGAAAAGGTTACCTTTCTGCTTGTGACCTTACCGTCAAAATAGATGTTGGCAGCAACATCCACAGTTACGTTTTCAAAACTGCTCATTTTACTCTCCTGTCTTTGCGGGGCTTCTTCTCCGGATACCGGAAAAATGGTCCGTCATCTCATTTATACATTTTTTTCAAATAATTATAAATAATCTTAGGGGTATAATCGTCTTTATGGGTATGAGAGCGGCAGACATACTACATAGACAGCAGGAATCACTTTACCGGCTGTTTCTCAGTAAAACAGATGACCATCAGGAGTCCATGGACCTTTTGCAGGATCTTTATGTATCGGTTCTGGGTCATCTTGACAGTTTTGCCGCTGTAGAAGATCAGACGGCCTGGCTTTTCCGTGCAGCCCATAACAGGGTTATTGACTGGTACAGAAAGCGGGGCAGGAACCGCCTGCAGAGCCTGGACAGCGAGACCCTCGAACAGACCCCGCTGATCGATCTTCTTGTCAGTCCCGGAGGGAGTCTGGAGGACAATCTGCTTAAGGATACTCTTCTGGAGGCTCTGGAACTGGCTGTTGAGGAACTGCCTGAGAAGCTCAGGCTGATTGTAACGGAGCAGGCCCTTGAAGGGCGGACATTCCGGGAACTCTCCGAAGAGTGGGGTATCCCCATGGGGACCCTTCTCTCCAGAAAGAGAGAAGCTCTGCGGCTTCTGGCCGAAGCGCTGGATGAGTTCAGTGAAATCTGGGAGGAAATGAATGAAGAGTGAAAGTTTTAAAATTTATATAACCGTTGCGGCACTTGTGCTGCTTACAGCGGTGCTGCTGTCTGGTTCCGGAAGGATGATTGCCTTTCATGCCAGGCAGTGGACCGGAAGTACTGCAATTGTTGAAGGAGGATCATTATGAATAAGTATAATAGAGCGGGGCATATCGCAAGAGGGCTTCTGTTTGGAATAGGGGGCCTCGCCTTTGCGGCCCTTCTGGCCCTGATAATGGGCTGGGTCCTGATGCTGCTGTGGAACTGGCTGATGCCGGAGATTTTCGGCCTGCCCCTGATCGGGTACTGGCAGGCGTGGGGGCTGATACTCCTGAGCCATCTTCTCTTTAAGGGAGGAGCCGGTCACGGACGGCATCCCAGGTTCCGTCCTGCTTCAGTAAGAGGAGAAGGACGTGGGCACGGGCCTCGCGGCGGCCGGTACAGAGGCCACAGTAATGAAGATTTTGACGCTTTCAAAAACGAATTCAAGCAGAGGATGAAGGCGCGCTGGCATGAGTCGGAAAAAGCCGGAACCGGGGAGGACAAGCCCGGAGCGGGCAATAAACCCGGTGACTGGGACTGATTCTGTTCACTGCCGGTCATCGAGGAGGTAGCCCTCAAGCAGCTCCCTCCCGTCCTCCGGCGGAAGCCCCTGATTCTTATAGTGTTTGAGAATGGCTCCCTTCCAGTCCGGCTGTCTTTTCAGCTCCCTTGGAGTCATTCCAAAGAGCCGCCGGAAGTAACTGTTGAAGTATTTGGGATCGGAAAAACCTGAAGCTATGGAGATCTCAAGCAGGCTGCTTGAGCTCCTGAGCATCATATCAACGGCTTTTCCCGCCCGGATCATATTCAGATTTTCCTGAAAGGACCAGCCTGTTCCCTCTTTGACTATATGGGAGAGGTAGTGGGGGCTCAGGTTCAGCTCCCCGGCGGCGTCAGCAAGTCTGATTTTGTCCATATAGTGGCTGTGGAGATAGTCCAGTACTTTTTTTATGCGCAGCTGTCTGCTCCGTCTGTCTCTGTTCTCCGCAGGTACCCTCCCTTTCGGGAGAGTCCTGCGGAGTATGCCTGCCATTCTGTATAGATAGGAGGTGCAGAAGAGTTCATGAGCTTCGCCACCCTCCCAGTATTCAAGCATCATCCGTGCAAAAAGATTTTTCAGCTCTCTATCGGCTTCCCTGGGAATCAGATTTTTCTCCCATAGAAAGAGCTCCACCGTCTCAGGAGTTGACCCTCCGGTAGAAAAGAGGTCCGGATCGGCCTGGAGGACAACCATCAGACTGTCCTCTGTCTCGACATAGCAGTGCATTTCGTTGGAGTTGATCAGCATAAGATCCCCTTCCTTCAGTCGGGTACGGCCTCTGCTGTTCGTGACTGTCAGCTCTCCCTTGAGGATGAGAACGATCTCCACATCCCTGTGCCAGTGAAGCCCCACATAGCCCACCGACTCCAGCAGGAGCCGGAAGGGGAGTCCGGGTGTGTGTTTCACATCCTCATAGTCCATGTCGAAAAAGTAGTACAGTTTTTCCATAAAATCGCAAGATTGTCGTTTTTTCACGGCATAATTGCCATGGAGACAGCTTAGTTACAGGTTTATTGTATAGTTATGCAGAAGTCAAGCACAGAAAATAAAAGGTCTCTGCTGTTTACCGACCTGGTTCCCGGAATTCACACTCTTTATTC